>CAVZWW010000003.1:0-3753814 GCA_963779225.1 uncultured Bacteroidota bacterium | reverse complement strand
GCAAGGAGCGCATAACCTGCAGCGATGATGAAGGAAAGGCAATAAGGCAGCATATAAACCAGCGGTACATCAATGCGGTCCCTGATAAAGATATTGGCATCACTGCCGTCTTTCAGATCATACGAATTGCTTACACCGTTCCAGATGACTTCCACCGGCTGGAGTAGTTCGTCCTGCGGAAAGCGATCTCGGTTTTCGGGCCGGACTTGCCCTGCCAGTGAGCGCAACGCTCTGGCCGGGAGCGAAAACTGAATTTCCAAAAACCCGTTCCCATTTCCCTTCAACTTCAATGGCGGAGTAATGAATATTATCCTGCCCGGTATTGACCCACAAAAGCCGGACGCCTTCCTCCTCTGCTGGCAGTTCGGGGATGGTAAAGCGGATCTCCAGGTCCGTATCAGGCAGGACGTAATACAGCGGCTGGATCTTGGTACTTAAAAGCAGCAGAAAACTCAGGGCCAACGAAAAAAGAAGCGCGAAATTGCGCGATCGGCGCGGGGGTATCCGAGAGAAAGCGCCTAATAAGCCGCTGGTTCAGCCAGCCAGCCAGCAAAAAGGCCGCGCCTGCGATCAGAACCGCGTACGCCAGATAGGTCCAGCTGAAATAATGGCGCTGCAGCAGCCCAAGGTAAAAACTCAGCGAAATGGACAGACCGATGAGGGCTGCGATCAGAGTCAGCCGGATGTTTGGATACCACTGCTGAATAGATTTGACGGATCGTTTTTATCATAAGCAAGAAATTAATTCATCAGAATTCAGACGACCAAATTATAAATTCGCATCGGTCGAATTCTCCCTCAGAGAGCTCAGGCAGCCCGAAGATCAGCGCGCTAGTCCCGCCCAGAAAGACTTCTGCCAGCACCCACAACAACCGGTGGATGGATGCATAAATGGCCACCTCCTCGCTCTTGAAGAAAGTGCCTAAAAGCACCGCCAGCAGCACTTCGCGCACACCGATCCCACCGGGAGCAAAAATAGCCACATAGCCGGCCAGCCAGCTCAGGCTGAAGGCGCCGATCACCTGCGCCAAATAGCCGCCATTCGGCGGAAAAACCAGCCAGAAGCTGAACCCAAAGACCAGCCAGATGAAGACCAGTTCCGCCAGCATCAGGAAAAAATCCCGGATAATGATCTTTTGTTTGCCGAAGAAAAAATATTCAAAAACCAGCAGCCCGGCCACCCACACCAGCGGGAGAGCAACCGCAATGACTTTCGCAACTGACGGCGTGCATAAAAATCTTCACATACCGGCAGGCAGCTTCACTGCTGGAGGCCAGCAGTGTCACCACGCCGACCACGCCGGCAGAGGACATCAGCCACAGGTTCTCAATCACCATCACCTGGGTGGTTTTTTTGGTGGAAATGCCCTTTTACCTTATAAACGCCGAATTTGCCGGCGAAATGCCAGATGCCGCCGGGAAGATATTTGCCCAGCTGGCGTGACTGTTGTGATGGTCAGCGCTTCGGTATAAGGCATGGCATAATTGATCTTCTTCAATGAAAGGCGCGAAATATCCGAAAGCGCCAGTTTGCCTGCCAGCAGCAGGAGAAAACAGAAGATCAGCCGGGTGACCGAGATTGTGCCGAGATACTGGGAGATTTCCTGATAATGGCGGTAGAAATACCAGCCTGCGCCGATCAGCACCACCACAATCCAGACCCATTTCAGGATCTCAATAAGCTTGCGGCGCGTCAAGATAGCACCTGTATTAGATAATCAAATTGTTTTTTCGAAAGCGACGGACCTTCGGCAGGTTCTTTACGGATCTTTCCTTTACCTCTTTTGGATCCTGCAGGATCTTAGTAATAATGCCGGCAAGATCATTTTGACCGCTGCCAAAATCCAGCGAGTATTCCTCAAGATCGAAATATGCCATGGTCTCTTTGTATTTATGCCCCCAGCCGATCACCACCGTTGGGACCCCCAGCGACAGCCCCGAGATCATGGCATGATAGCGCGAGGTGACCAGAACATCCGCCTGGCTGATGATGCGCCGGATGGAAGCGGTGTTGATATCATAATCCACCCATTCAATTTCAGCGGTCAAGCTATCTTCAACCTGCGCAACCTCCCAAGCGGTTTTCATGCGCGCAAGGGTCAGCAGATCATTGTTATGCGCTTTTTCAGAGCCCTCGCGGGTGGCATTGGGCATGAAAACATAATGATAATCCTTTCAGAGCCAAGCGCTCTATCGCATCCAGAAATCGCCCGGCATAATCCAGCCCTTTCTTGTGGGATTCACTTTCAACCAGAATGCTGGGTGAGAAAACGATGACCTTCTTTCCCTGTTTCTTTGCCGTTTCCAGGCGTGGATCAGGGAGCTACTCTGTTCTCATTTTCAATGGAAAGCGAATATTCCGGCTGGTACAGAAAAGCGATATCCGCTACGGTGTCAAATTTTTCTGCGGGATAATTGAACTGCTCGCAGAAATTCAGCGGTCTTCTCACCGCGCGCGAAGATGTGATGCGCAGCGGAAAAGAAAATCCTTGCGCAGAAAGCGGTTGAGCGGATTTTTGAAAGGGCCGACTGCCTGCGCCAGTTTGACAACCGGCACACCCAACAGCATCGCCGGCCAGATGGACAGGATATTGAAGGGCAGATATTTTTCGCGCCCATCCGAAAAAGTGATGCCGCCAATATCCAGCAGCACATCCGATTCAGCCAGCGCGCGGGCAATTTTGAAGAATTCGCCTTTGGGTATGCCGGCGCCGATTTTTTTGCAAAATGCGCCTATCAGCGCGCCGAAAAAATGGCGGGTAGCAAGCGAAAGCGGTTTGCCGCTCAGGATGGTTATGCTTGTCATCCTTGACCAGCTCCCGGTCTTTGGCCGGATAATAGCTGAAAACATTGAAGTGCGCATCGGGAAAGTTGCTGCGGAGCTGCCCGATGGTTGTCACCAGCATGGATTCCGCGCCGCGGTTGCCCCAGATGGTGCCGCCGATGATTGAAATGACCGGTGCCTTTGCCATTTATATGGATTCCAGTCCCTTCATCACATATAGGTAGAGCTTCAGAATAAAGCGCGGTGTCGTGCGGATCAGTTTCTGCCCGCCGGAAGACCGCGATAACTTTTCATTGAAAAGCGCCATCCAGGCGACGATGAAATCATTCCAGCGCACCTTTTCATCGACGATGTCCTTGATCTTGATACCTCAGCAGTCTGCCGGCTTTTGCCCTGGCCGAAATATTGTAATGGAAAGGCAGGCTGCGCGCCTGGCCTTCACAGATCTCGTCGATCGGTTCAGCGTTCGCGGTGATCACACCCGCGTCCATCGCTTTTTGAAAGGCAGCAGCCCCGGCTGGTGTGCGCGTGATGACCGCGTTATGCTTGATCGGGATTATCCTTCATGCGCAGCGACCAGATATCCCCGGCTGAAATATCACTGTTATAGCCGGTATGGTCATTGCAGTGGTGGCATTTCTGCTGGCAGAAGAAATACAGGTTCTGGTAATCGGAGAAATATGAAAAAGGTTTTTCAACCTTCTCGCCATCCTCAAATTCCGCCTGCAGGCTGCCGCGCCAATGCCCTTGGCGGTAGCGGAAACCTTGAGGACTGGTTCGCCTTTGGGTAAGCTTTCGGGTGATCATATCGGTCAATTCAGGGCGCGAGTTGTGGCCGCAGAAAAGCGTTATGACCAGCGCGATCTTTTCTTTCAGTTGCGGGTCATTTTCGCAGGCATGCCGCAGATGGGTGGTATCGCAGGGCAAAGCCACGACCGCCAGTTTTCCCTTAAAAGCACGGATCAGCGGCAGCGCATCCTGGTTGAAATCCACTGCGATATATTTGGAACCCTGGGCAGCAAGCAGCTCTTTTTCGCTTTCGGCGATAAAGAATTGCGGGCGGACCTTGCCATCCGCGATGATGCTCCGGCAAACCAGCGCGCCATCGATATCGCCTTCTTTCAGCAGAAACGCCAACAGCGCGGTGATGACTCCGCCGGAAGCTGCGTTTTCTCGGATAGTTTCAGATGAAGCATAAGCAAACCAGGATTTTTTAAAATTGCCAATATATTTCTGAACTTTTTCAGCGCTCCACTGTTTTGCAGATTCTGCAGCGTTGAAGCACCCTGACGGGATTGCGCAGCTTGCCGGTTCTTTTTCGGTTGATTGGGTGGTCATAAAAGGAGGTTATTTCTTTCGCAGGGTCTCGACTTTTTCATCCAGGCGCTGCAGGCGGTATTCCACATTCTCAAGCAGCTTGCGATTGACCGAGATCAGGTCTGCGATCAGGCCGAAGATGACCAGCAGAACACCCAGGATGAGCAGCACTGCCGCCAGGATCAGCGACTGGATATGCCCTGCGCTGGTGCTGTGTGACCAGGTAAAAATACAGGAAGCGCAATCCCAGAAGCAGTGCCGGCCAAAATCGAAAATGACGCCCGGGACTGTAAAAAAGGACAGCGGCTGGTAAGTCATGAAAATGCGCAAGATGGTGTTGAATGAGCGCGCCAGATAAGCCGGTATGGAATGGATCAGGCGCGATTTTCGCAGAAAATCATTGGTCCGGATGGGCACGGACATGATGGCCATACCGCGCTGCCCGGCCTGGATGATGGTCTCGATGGTATAGGTGTATTCCGAAAAGACATGCATGCGCATGGCCGCTTCGCGGCTGATGGCGCGAAAACCGGAGGGCGCATCGGGAATATCGGTATGGCTGACCTTGCGCACCATCCACGAACCCCAGCGCTGGAAAAGTTTTTTCAGCGGTGAAAAGTGCTTGATCTCGGTGATCGGCCGTTCGCCAACCACGATCTCGGCTTTGCCGTCCAGGATGGGCTGCACCAGCTTGATGATGTCACCGGCGAAATACTGATTGTCCGCATCCGTATTGACGATGATATCGGCGCCTTTTTCAACGCAGGCCTGAATGCCCGCCATAAAGCCCTTGGCCAGCCCCTGGTGGCGGATCAGGCGCACAACATGGTCAACGCCCACTGCGCGCAACCTCAACCGTGTTATCTGTGCTGCCATCGTCAATAATGAGCCATTCGATCTTATCAATCCCGGGCAAGCTTGCGCGGCAGTTCCTTTAAGGAAACCGGAAGTGATTTTTCCTCATTGAAACACGGGATCTGAATGATCAATTTGGTCATGAATTCTGCGGCTTTCTTTCCCTGCTGATTTCCATTTTAATTCATATCCAGCCAAGCAGGATTTTATCACAGGCAGCCGCAATGGCGGTTCTAAAGACTTCCTGCCATCATTGAATTCAATTTTCTTTCTGCTTTAGAAAGCCAGGACTCCATTCTCGGTTATAGTTAATTGCAATATGGGCAACGAAAATGAATATGATGTCATCGTGATCGGCGGCGGTCCGGCAGGGCTGATGGCAGCCGGGCAGGCAGCACTGAGAGGCATGCGCACCCTTCTGCTTGAAAAAATGGATATGCCCGGACGCAAATTGCGCATCACAGGCATGAAGCGCTGCAACCTGACCAATATCGTGGGCATGGACGAGTTCATCGCACATTTCGGTCCCAACGGTAAATTTCTGCGCCAATCCTTTGGTCAGTTCTTTAACCGCAGCCGGCAATGCGGCCCTGAACCAGGGGACGTATCGCAGGATGTTCGGGCGCGATGCCTTCGGCCGCGTGAAAGTTGAACGGCCGGCAACCGCATTGTTCCTTTTCAAGGCCGGGTACAATTTCGAGAATGACCAGAAGTTCTTTTATATGGGCGATCCGACCACGCGGCTGGCCTATCCGCGGGGGTACGCCTCCCTGGACAGCATCAACGGAGAACCGGTGGACAGCGTGAACGGACAACCCCGCTCGGTGCCGCTCCAGATCAACGCCCTGTCAACAGTCACGGTCAAGGGGACGGTGCGCGATGAACTCAACAGGCCTGACGGGAATTTCACCGGAGTGCTCTCCCTGCGGGTGAACGACGTTTCCCGTACCCAGCTGATCGTCAATTTCTATCCCGGCGTGAACTGGTCGTACGTTTCCACCGGAGGCACGATCTATCGCGGCGAGAACTCTGTTGCCGGCGGGCAATTCAAGGCGACGTTCGTTGTGCCCAAAGATATTTCCTATGCCGACACGACGTTCCGGGGGCGCCTGGTGGCCTACTTTTCGAACGCGGCGGTCGACGGAGCGGGCTTCACCAGCAACATCCGTATCGGCGGCACGGATTCCACCGCAGTCCCGGACCGCGAAGGGCCGGCCATGCAGGTGTATCTGGACAGCCGGAGCTTCCGTCCGGGCGACATGGTGTCCGAGCGCCCGACATTGCTTGTGGATCTGCGCAGACTCCAGCGGCATCAACACCTCCACCACCGCGATCGGTCACCGCATCGAAGCGTGGGTGAATAACAGCACGCAAAGCCAGGATCTCACCGATGCCTATTCCAGCAGGCTGGACAACTTCCGCGAAGGGACGGTGCAGGTTGCGCTGACCGGACTCGAGCAGGGGAAGAACACCATACGCGTTCGTGCGTGGGATTCCTACAACAATTCGGCCACGGCGGAAACGTTCTTCCAGGTTGCCTCATCCGACGAACTGACTATTACCGATGTATTTCCATATCCCAATCCCTTTGCCGATGCCATGTCGTTTACGTTCCGTCACAATCAGAGTGGTCCGCTGGATGTGGAAGTGAAAGTGTACACTCTCGCCGGCCGTCTGATTCAAACGCTCCAGCAAACCTCCGGTGGCGACAGGATGGTCCGTCTCCCGTGGGACGGCCGGGACCGTGAGGGGGACGCGCTGGCAAACGGGGTGTATCTGTACAAGCTGATCGTCAGGACGGTTGACGGGCGATTCACAAGCGAATCGCTCGGCAAGATGAGTGTCCTGCGGTAAGAAAAGAATGTTCAGTTCAATTTCTGTTGAGGAGGATGTTCGCACATGAAAACACTTCATCGGGTCCGCACTGTCGCGGCGCTGCTCATTGGGTCGTTCGGATTGCTGGGAAATGTTGCCGAGGTCCGGGCTCAGGGAGAATCGGCGGTGCCGTTCCTTCTTATCGCGCCGAATTCCCGCGCCAGCGGCATCGGGGAATCAGGAACCGGTTCCGTGGATGACGCATCGGCCACTTTCTGGAATCCCGCCGCGCTCGCGTTTATGAAGGGGAGCGAAATCAGCATCACGCACGCCAACTGGCTTCCCCAGTTCAACCTGCCCGACCTGTTCTACGATTATCTGAACTACCGGCAGGATATCGACGCCATCGGCGGAACCGTCGCCGCAAGCGTCACCTATCTGAGTCTCGGAGAGTTCTCGGTCACCAACTCATCCGGACCGCAGGTCATCGACAAGTTCAAGTCGTTTGAGTACGCCATCACCGCGGGATATGCCACGCTGGCGTATGACGACCTGGGCCTCGGTATGAACGTGCGCTTCATCCATAGCGCGCTGTCACCCATCGGCACCGAATCGGAGAAGGGGAACGGCATCGCTTCCACGGTCAGCTTCGATCTCGCGCTGATGTACCGCCCGATTACGCTTGATGTCCCGCTGATCGGGGACATAGGGAAACGTTTCAGCGCCGGCGTGAACCTGTCAAACATGGGTCCCAAGGTCACGTACGTTGATGCCGACCAGGCCGACCCGCTTCCCACCAATCTGCGGATGGGCCTCGGGTACAAGGTCCTTGACGACGAATACAACAATCTGCAGCTCTCTGTCGATTTTGCACGCCTGCTCGTCCACCGGAATGAGGATGGAACGTCGGATCCGTTCTATAAGGCGTTCTTTACGGCGTGGGGTGATTCGAGCGGATTGGGCAAGGTTATCGTCAGCGGCGGCGCCGAATACTGGTACGGTGCGCCGCGCCTGATCGCACTCCGCGTGGGCTATTTCTATGAGAGTCCGAGTTATGGCAACAGGAAGTTCCTCACCTTCGGAGCCGGCATCCGGTATGACATCTACGGATTCGATTTTAGCTACATTTCGGCTTCCGACGGCCACCCGCTTTCCGACACGATCCGTTTCTCGCTGTTGATCGCGTGGGGAGGGGTTTAGCGGCAGAACCGCAGAAGAAAAATAATCGCTTGATCAAACAAACGAGACGACCTCCTCCTGAGTCCTTCTCCGCCCCGCAGTTGACCGGGCGAAATGGGACCTGGATCTCCCCTATGACGATCCTCAGAGCGTTCCTGGCTGTCCTGCTTCTTCCGCTGGCGCTGCACGCGCAATATCTCAACCACTCTCTCATTGCGCTGCCCGGCGCGCTTCCTGCGGAACCCCGGGCCCTTCAGCTGAAGGCCGATACCATCGACGTGCTCGCTCTGATGGTCCAGTTTCAGATCGACGACGACAAACGGACCTCTGGAAACGGCCGGTTCGACACTTCCGCGTTTGCCGGGGCGGATATCCCGATAGATGCGCCCCCGCGCAACGCCTCATACTTCCAGGACCACCTCACCTTCCTGACAAACTACTTCACGAAGGCGTCGAAGGGCCGGACAATCGTCCGGCCGACGTTGATCGGTCAAACTGTGACACTGTCCAACGTCATGTCGGTCTACAGCCCTTCAAGAAACGGTTCGAACAAACCGGTTGCCGATCTTGCGCGGGATGCCTGGCAGAAAGCCGACTCGCTCGGCCTTCTCGTCAATGTCGCCCGCTACCGTGCCTTCATTGTCTTCCATGCCGGTGTCGGACGTGATATCGACCTGGTCTCTTCGCTCGGATACGATCCGACCCCTTCAGACATCCCTTCTCTGTATCTGGATGCGGCCGCCTTCCAGTCCTTCCACGGGGCACCGGGCGTTCCCGTGAACAGCGGAGCTTTCACGATTCCCAATACCATTGTCATGCCGGAAACTGAAAGCCGGAGCATTCCGGGCATCGTCGGAGATGTGTTTCTGGAATATGGCATCAACGGCCTCCTCTGTGCATCATTCGGCAACTTCCTCGGCCTGCCCGATCTGTTCGACACGAAGACCGGCGTCACGGCAATCGGGCGGTTCGGACTGATGGATGGCCAGGGGATTTTCAGTTTCAGCGGTGTCTTTCCGCCTGAACCATCGGCCTGGGAAAAATACTGGCTTGGATGGCTGGAACCTATTCCGGTGCTTCCCGGAACTTTTTTGCTGCAGCTGCCCGCGGTCGGCATGGCGGACACCGTCTACCGTGTCCCACTCGGCCCGCAGGAGTACTATCTGGTGGAGAACCGCAATCGCGATCCGCAAAAAAATGGCCAGCGCATAACATCCACATACCGGGGGATCACCGGCGTCTCCACGTTTGCGCGTGATACCTCCGGCTTCAATGCGTTCGATATCAGCGCCCTCAGCGGCAACATCATCGATGTGGAAGACTTCGACTGGAGTCTGCCGGGGGGTGTGGACAATGACGGGACATTCTACGACGGCGGCATCCTGGTCTGGCACATTGACGAGGGGGTGATCGCACGGAACCGTGCCACGAACACCATCAATGCCGATCCAAAGCGGCGCGGGGTTGATGTCGAGGAGGCCGACGGCTCTCAGGATATCGGCCAGGAATACGGGTTCCTCTCGGCCGGCGGCGGCAGCGAAACCGGCACAGCGCTGGATTTCTGGTTCGAAGGAAACCCATCTCCCGTCAACAAGAATGAGTTTACCGCGACATCGTTTCCGTCCACGCAGAGCAACGACGGAGCGTTGAGCCATGTGTCGATGTCCGGCTTCTCCGTGCGCGGGACGAGAATGTCGGTGCAGGTCACGGTGGGCGACAATACCGTAAAACCGCTGCAGGGTTTCCCGAAGATGACGAACCAGCGGCTCGGCACGTATCCGTTGACCATTGCGCCTCTGGGGCAGGGGAACATGCCCGCAATACTGGTGGCCACCGGCAGCGACAGCGTGCCCCCGCCCTCCAACGAGTTTTCTCCTTCCTCCGTGGACGGGCGTGTGTATGCCTGGGAGCGTGATGGCCGCGCGGCTCTTCCCGGAGGTTACAGCAGCGGGCTGATCGGAAGATCGTCACTGCCGTTTGGCACGGGTCCTACCGTAACCGACTTGAACGGCGGCGTTGATCAGCATGTTCTGCTGGGTGAAGATACCGGGAGCCTTGCGATTGCCCGCGGGGTCTGGTTCCGCGAGCAGAACGGAGACAGCCTGGCCGATCCTTTCTTCAGTACGCCGCTCCCGGGCCGCCTGAGTATGCCTATCGTTGTCTCGGATACCGTTCTTGTGTGCGCAGGTGATCGCGGGTGGGTGCATATTCTCGGAGCCGGTGGCTCGTACCTCCGGACGGTGAGAGTACTGGCGGACAGCACGGCCAGGGTGGTGGGCGTCAGCCGGTTTTCGTCGCCCTATGCCTTTGTGGCCACCGGAAGTGATGGAACGGTGGCGTTGCTCCCCGACGTTCGAAATGCGGCCCTGCCCGTTCGTCAGGCGACACTCGGCCATCCCATTGCCGGTCCCGCCGCAGTGGGTGGGGGGGGAGCTGCCGGCAATGTCTATCGTATCGCGATCACCACGACCGATGGGTTTGTTTATCTTCTTGATGATAATCTGAACGTCCTGACCGGCTTTCCCTTCAAGACAGCCGGTGCGATCAACGCTCCCCCTGCTCTTGCCGATTTGGACGGAGACGGTATCCGGGATATTCTGGCGTTTTCCGGGAATACCATCGTCGCGGTAAATATCACAGGGGTGCCGCTGGATTTCTTTCCCGTAACCATTCCCTCTTCCGACACTCTCGTCTCCTCCCCGATTGCAGGAGATGTGGACGGCGATGGTAAGGTCGACGTTGTGGGTGTGACGCGGGGCGGTCTTGTTGTGGCGTATGACCGCGCGGCGCAACCCGTGCGCGGTTTCCCGATTGCGGCCGGAAGCGGAGCGCAATCAGCGGCGTTATTCACCGCCGCCGATTCCGTTTTTCTGGCGGTGGCTTCCGGTGGAGACGGCTCCGTATCGGCATGGTTCACGGGCAAAGGCGCCGGAGCATCCCAGGCTCTCAACTATCCCTGGCCGCAATTCCAGCACGATGCGCAACACAGCGGAATTGATCAGACGGTGCTGCCGAACGGCGTCCCGTTGAGCAGTGAGTTTTTCCCCGCCTCTCGCGCGTACAACTGGCCGAATCCTGTTTACGATGGCAAGACCTTCATCCGCTACTACGTGAAGGAAAATGCGACGGTGCGGGTGAAAATCTATGACCTTGCCGGCGATCTCGCGGCCGATCTCACGGGGAGCGGCCAGGGGGGAATGGACAACGAAGTCGCATGGGATGTGAGCGGTGTGCAGAGCGGGATCTACTTTGCACGGATTGAAGCGAACGGCACTTCGGCAAGCGGCGGTGCGACGGTGAAGATTGCGGTGGTGAAGTAGCATGCGTATCCGGTCGCTCCAGGTCAATCCGCGTCGCGACAGTACGCTTCGTGTCGACCCTTCATGTGTCGATTCGGTTCAGGTCGGCGCGTTTCGCGTGAGCGCGTGTCAGCTCGAGCCATTGCGCACCCGGTCGCTCGTGGCCAACCCCCGTCGCGACAGTACGCTTCGTGTCGACCAATTGCGTGGCGGGTCACCTCGGGTCAACCCGCGTCGTGGCGATTTGCTGCCCGCGAATCCGTTGAGAACCGGTTCGCCACTTGCCGGCGGCCCGCGTGTCAGCATCCTTCGATTCGCCCCGATTCATAGAGATCCGGTTCACACACATCCGTTGCGAAGCGGTTGGCTCTCCTGGGCACTTCTGGTGTCTTTCATTCTCTGCGCCCTCATCATCCGGCCGTCCTCCGTTTTTTCCCAGGAGGAACCTCCTCATCCTGAACTCAACTGGCGCACGATCGAAAGCGAACACTTCTTCGTGCACTACCATGATGGTGCCGAGCGCACGGCGCGTGTTGTATCGAAGATCGCCGAAGACATTTTCCCCGCGGTCACCGCCTTCTACGATCACCAGCCGGATCAGAAGGTCAGCTTCATCATCAAAGACTACGACGACATATCCAACGGCGCCGCATACTTCTACGACAACAAGATCGAAATATACGCGCCGAGCATGGATTTCGAACTACGCGGCACCCACAACTGGCTGCGCAACGTCATCACGCACGAGTACACGCATATCATACAGATACAAACGTCGATGAAGTTCGGCCGCACGGTGCCGGCCATCTACCTCCAGTGGCTTGGCTATGAGGCCGAACGGCGTCTCGATGTGCTGTACGGCTATCCCAACATCGTCGTTTCCTATCCGGTCTCCGGCTTCGTCGTTCCCGCGTGGTTTGCGGAGGGGGTTGCGCAGTACAACCGGGCGGACCTCCGGTACGATTTCTGGGATACGCACCGCGACATGATCCTCCGCTCGTACGCTCTGGACAGCAACATGCTCACCTGGGAGCAGATGGGGGTGTTCGGCAAGACGAGCCTGGGCAACGAATCTTCCTACAACGCCGGCTTTGCCTTCGTCAGCTACTTCGCCCGGCGCTACGGGGAAGAGAAACTGGTGGAAGTGTCGCGCAACCTCTCCTCGTTTTCGACCATGACCATCGATGCGGCCATCGAAAAGGCGGTAGGGAAGAACGGCCGCGAGGTGTATGACGAGTGGCGGGCGTTGCTGATACAGGAATATGCCGAACGCGTGGCGCCGGTGCGCACGGCTTTACGCGACGGAAAATCGTTCGTGACCGATTCATCAGCCGAAGTGGTCGATCCGGGTCAGATCCAGAGGATTGAAGGTATGCTCCTGCCCCGCCAGCGCGCCGCGTCCGCAGGTCGGCTCCCGGGCGCCGAGGATCAATTCCCCGGATCTGGCGGTCAGTTCTCCGGATTGACAGAATTCTCCGGGGCCGCCGGCGAACTCCCGGGCGGCCGGCCAGCTCCCGGGGTCTGTAGGTCAACGCTCCGATGCCAGCGTGGGATTCGCAAACCTCTATCCGGTGTTCTCTCCCGACGGAAAAAAGCTGGCGTTTACCAGCGCCAAGGGAGGGGATTACTTCGGACTCTCGTCGCTCTACGTGTACGACTCCGTGAAGAAAACCGAAACTCTCGTTCACGCCGGTGTCCGCACGGCGCCGGCCTGGTCGCCGGACGGCACGAAACTGTACTATGGCCGCCAGACGCGGGACAACCCCCACTGGTCGCTGCAGTTCGACATCTACGAATACGATTTGCAGAGCGAAGAGGAACGACGCCTCACAACGGGAAGACGTGCCTACAGTCCGACCGTCTCGCCGGACGGCAAACAGGTGGCTTTCGTCTCCAACAGGGACGGCACAACAAATCTTGCGGTGGTGAACCTGGACGGGACCGGGTACCGCGAGATCACCCTCTATGGAAGCGGGGAGCAGGTGTACAATCCCTCCTGGAGTCCTTCGGGAGACCGTATCGTCTTTGACTATTCGATCCGGGATGGACGGGATATCGCCTGGGTCCGGCCGGATGGCGCGGACCTGGAATTCCTTGTGACCGGTGATGACGACTCGCGCGCGCCAAAATTCTCGCACGACGGGAGCGCACTTTACTTCAGTTCGGACCGGACGGGGATTTTCAATATCTACCGGATGGATATAGCCGCCAGGCGCACGGAACAGATTACCAATGTGCTCGGGGGTGCATTCTATCCAACCGTCAACAGTGAAGGGGCTCTGGCGTATGCCGCGTATACATCCGGCGGGTACAAGATTCATTACCTGGAACACCCGGAGGCTCTGGCAGAGGGGGACCATAACTATATTCGCACTCTCCACGACGGGACCGGCGCCCCGGGTACTCCGCCCTTGCTGGCAAGCAAAACCGCTGCCGTCCCGCAGTTCGACTGGGATGCGTTGCGCGGGTATGACGATTCCAACCTGTCGCCACTCCAGTCGCGTCCCTACAAAAGCATCTTCTCGAGTCTCTCTGTCGTTCCGGTGATCCGTATCGATAACTACAACCCCAAAGCCAAAGGCATCGAAGTCATCAAGGCGGGGGCGTATGTCTTTTCGAATGACGTACTGGACAAGACCGGCATCTTCGCCGGGGCGACATTGAACGCGCTGCTGGAGCGGGACCTGTTTCTGCAGTTCATCTACCGGGGGCGGATCCCTCTCCTTTATGAGATCGGTCTCGAGCCTGTCGCGACGGCGGAAGCCTACAATCTGACGCGCAAAACAGAAGCCGTGATCAACCTTCCCGCCTCCACGATTCCGGTTGATGTCGAGTACAACCTTACGGAGTTTGATTTTTCTCTCAGGCAGCCGCTCTTCTCACAGTTTGTCGATGCGGAATTCCGGTATGCGCACAGCCGGTACACATCGATTATCGGATCGTTCATCAATCCGGAAACGGATCCCCCTTCGCTTGTCGGGAGTTCCAGCGATCTCTACCTGATAGCCAATAATCTCTCGCTCGCCCTGGATGTGAATGCCATCCTTCCGTCGCGCACGCAGGAGATCAATCCCATCGGGAGAAAAATACGCCTGCGTGCGAGTCGGGAACTCAACAAGTTCAACGGCGACGGAGAGTACGAAGTCACATCCACCGGTCTGCAGCCGGTCTACAAAGATGTGAACTTCACCCGCCTCGAATTTCAGTGGAAGGAGTATCTGCCGTTCTTCTTCCGGAACCACACGGTCGGCCTCTACGTGCGCGGAGGCTCCATCCTGGGCCCGACGGTGGATGAGTTTTTCGATTTCTATGCAGGTGGCCTGGTCGGCATGAAGGGGTATCCCTACTACTCGCTCGGCGGGAACGAGATGGCGATGGTGGGTGTACACTATCGTTTTCCAATTCTGCAAAACATAGACATCCGGCTGTTCCAGCTCTACTTCGACAAGCTGTACGCGTCGGTCTACGCGGACGCGGGGAACGCCTGGAGCGACTACGGCATCCGGTCGGCCGACATGCGGAAAGATGTGGGGATTGAGTTGCGCCTGGAGGCTTTTTCGTACTACTCCTATCCGACACGGTTCTTCCTGAGTGCGGCATACGGTTTGGACACGTTCGACCGGTACGTTCAGAGTCAGAACCAGGTCGTGACGTACGGTCACGAGTTGATGATCTACTTCGGGATTCTTTTCGGCTTCGACCTCGACTGAAGAGAGAGGTGTCTATGTCACATGATGATGTAAGGAAGTGGAGAGGCCGGGTCAACCCCGGCAGGATGGTTGTGGCGATTTGTGTTGGCGGCCGTCGTGTGGGGCGGGACGCAGCAGGCGGCACGGGGAGGGGAGGATTTTCGGGCGCCCGGGGTCGGCCTGGGCGGTGATGTCAGCAGGACGGCACTTCGGCAAAACCCGGCGCGGGTCAGCTGTCGGGCAACCTTCAGATGGATCAGGAGTTTGGGGAACTTCAGCAAGATGGCCTGACCAACAATCTTCTCGTGGACCCGGAGTCGCACGATACGCAGCGTGACCAGCTTTCGGGCAACCTTCGGGTGGATCTCTTCGGGCTTACAGCCTTGCGTAGCGGGCCGAATATTCAGGACGCGCCGGCGGGCTCACCGATGCCTTCCCACAAATCTCCCTGGCTCGCGGCCGGGATGTCCCTCGTGATACCAGGATCAGGGGAGTTCTATGCGGAGAGCTACTGGAAGGCGGTGTTGTTCTTTGCCCTGGATGTAACGGCCCTGGCGCTCGCCTACACGTATGACAAAAAGGGCGACCAGCAGACAGACAGTTATCAGGGCTATGCCAACGAGAACTGGAGCGTGGTACAATACGCGCAATACACGCAGGATAACCTGATACAGCCGGGCAAGGTGTACAACTGGCGATTGCCTGGAACGGAGGGGATGAGTACTTTCGACCGTCCCTGGACACAGGTGGACTGGAATGAAGTGAATAGAATGGAACGGGACATCGGCGGGTATTATTCTCACACCCTTCCGCCCTACAACGAGCAGCAGTACTATGAATTGATCGGGAAGTACCCTCAATTCAACCAGGGCTGGCGGGATGCGAATCTCAGCCTGGGCTCGGATTATGAGACCATCAAGAGCAATCTGACGCCCATGTTCAACTACTACTCGGGCGAACGCGGAACGGCAAACGATTTCTATGCAACCGCAACTACATGGGTGACGGTTGCCGTCATAAACCACATTCTGAGCTCACTGGATGCCGCCTGGTCGGCCGGGCTGTACAACAGCGCACACGCGTCGGTGGGGATGCGGGTGGTTCCGACGGGAACGGGGTATACGAGTATAGCGGTGTTTCAGGTGAGGGTCCCGATTTAAGGGCAGCGCGCAAATGTGACGGGGATCACACCATCTCTGGCGTTTAATGCACAACGTATCTATAGCCATCTCTTGATCCCGGCGTTCCTCGCGAGGCCGGAATGCGTTGAAAGGTGGTTTTCGGCAATACGAATGAATTTTCAAGGAAACGCGAAAGGTCTGATGAACTACACGAAATTCTTCAAATACTGGTTCCCGGTGATTCTCTGGGTGGGTTTTACCTACTGGATGTCTACAGGAGGATTTGCTTCGGCGAATACTTCGGCCATTATAGAACCGATTCTCCGCTTTTTGATGCCCAACATTTCAGAAACAGAAGTTGCATTGATACATGCAGCGATTCGCAAAATGGCGCATCTGACCGAATACTTCATCCTCGGTCTTCTCCTGTTTCGTGCTTTCAGCAGCGACTCGCCCGACCTGAAAGCGTTGCGGTGGGTTTTCTATTCCTTACTGGCGGTGATGCTCTTGGCGGCAGGGGATGAGCTGCACCAATCCTTCGTGGCGACGAGGACGGCATCGCTCGTCGATGTCGGTATCGATGGTCTGGGAGGGTTTCTCGCTACGTGTGCGATAATCCTCTGGAACCGATTCCGCAGGCTTGATTCGTAGCGATGTCAGCAAATCTGTACCAAAGGAGGGACTCGAACCCTCACCTGGTGTGAGCCAGACTGGATTTTGAGTCCAGCGCGTCTACCAATTCCGCCACTTTGGCTCCTGTTTTGAGCACATTCCTGAAATCCTGTGGTGTCGCCTGCTCAAAGGGATGTACCAATTTACCTAGTGAGCAATTCGTTTGCAAGGGAAAAAAACCTGCAAGGTGCCTCCGGAAGTTCTTGACTCAGTTGCCTCGAAATCGCTCACAACGGCATGAACACAATCAAACCTCTTGGCTGGTTCCACCTGGTGTGCCTTTTCGGTCTACCCACACTTCTCAATTCCATCGCGTGTCAAATTGCGATACCGTACCTCAATGCCAGGCAGACCATTCCCATTGAAGTGAGCTATTTCCTCAGTGTCGGGTTACTCGTCCTTGCACCGATGTTTGTTATGGCAGTGTATCTGAGCGGCAAAGACGTTGGTTCGTTCACGTTGAAAGATATCCTCGCAAGAATGAGGGTGAAGCGACTTTCGAGCACGGATTGGATTTGGACGATAGGCGCATTTGTTACGCTGAGCTTCTCGTCGTTCTTCATTGCAAAGGTTGTTATGCCTGTACTGAAAGTTGATGCAACTCCCTTCTTTTTCCAAAACATGCCTTTGGACAGTGAACATGTGTGGATATTATACGTATGGCCTTTGTTTTTCTTCTTCAATATCTTTGGCGAGGAGTTTTTGTGGAGAGGATATATACAGCCAAGGCAGGAACTGCTCACAAAGAAGTGGACATGGTTTGTCCATGGCCTGTTCTGGGCCTTCTGGCACATACCGATGGGATTTGATCTGATTCTCGCTGCGACGCCAATATTTGTTGTGCTTCCTGCAGTCGTTCAGATCCGGCAGAACACAACCATTGCGATTGTCGTTCATGCTGTTTTTGGCGGGTTTGGATTCCTCGCGCTGGCGTTGGGAGCAGTACACTAGCATTGGTGTGAGACATTCCCGCACAGAGTCAGCGGGTCTACTGCGGCACAAGCGGCGCCAGGCCGCAGCCGACAGCGGCAACAACGGCGCTCGATCCTAAGATAAGGATCATGGATCTGGCGCAACGATCTTACTCACAGGTCGGAGTACGGCTCCGGCGCCGGAAATGAGCCTTCACGGGTCATCTTGAAGAGCCCGGTCTGGTTCATGTGAACTCGGAGGTACCGGGAATCTATGTCGAGGGTCGTAAGTACAAACCAGATATCCTTGCTGTAGAACGAATGGCGCTCTGCCCGTTGCAGCAGAGCTCAAGGTCGCGGCGGACAAACATGATAAAGAAATCCATGGTGCTTCTTCTGCTTCTCCCGCTTATCGCGTGCGGAAAGAAGGGCGGGCTCAAAACAGCTGAACCTGCCACGGACGCGGCGGTGGTTAACGCCGGCCCATCGATCACAGAAGGCGGCGGAACAGGTGAATCGGTCATAGCCACACGCTCAATGGATAACACGGGTTTCCGCGGGTATGGCGTGGCGTACAATGACAGCGTGCTCTCCGGGGACATCTACGTAGATGCCTCCGCTGCAGCCGGCGGCGACGGCAGTGCAGGCGCTCCCTTCCGTACGATCGAGGCCGGGCTGAATGCTGCTTACGCGGGAGGTGGAGATACAGTTGTGGTGCTCGCCGGGATCTATGCCGAAACCGTCATTCCCGGCTCCAATGTGGTGCTGACCAACTTCAAGAAGCAGGCTGTCCGTGTATCCGGTAATCCGTCCGGCACCCTCTACCTGGCAAAAGTGGTGGACGAGCATGATATCATCATTCAGGGCATCGACTTTTCTCCGACGCGCCTGTGGAGTTCGACCGGGTGGAACGAAGGCCCGTATCATATCGAAATCAACCGCGCCCGGTGGATCACGTTCCGCTACTGCAACATCCAGCGTCTGACCGAGGACATCACCACGACGAAATCGGAGTTCATCCGCGGGGTCCACGTGGGGAGTTCCGAGCATGTCACGTTCCTTGGCAACTATTTCAAGGGATGGAGCCACTCTCTCGTGCTGGAACCCCGGGCATCCGACACGTCGTTCTTCCTGATCAAATACAACCACCTTGCGCAACAATCCTGGTGCGGAATCATCTTCGGCACATCGACGCCCGGTTCGGACTACGCGACTCCGGCGGTGCTTGTCGAGGGCAATCTGATTGAAAATTCCTGGGGCGAAGATGGGATCCAGTGGCAACCTGATTATCAGAGCGGAGCGGCGCTGCAGAAGGTCCCCAAACACTTCAAATACCTTGTCCGCAATAACGTGTTCCGCGATTGCGCCGAGAATGCCGTCGACCTGAAGGCTGTGGGTCATGCCTTATTCGAGGACAACTACTTCTACCGCATCTCCGGCGTGGACGACGGCTGGTTTGGAGGGGCTTCCCCGAGCGGCGGTGCGTTCGAGGTGGGTGCGGGCGACTCTTCGCGCAACGCGATCATACGCTTCAACGTGTTCTACGACAATGCCGGTTCAACCGGGAGCCGTATGTGGCCGGGATGGAAGCTGTTCCACAACACGATGGTCTATAATAAGCGCGGGAAGAACGGGCCGGGGACGAACAACTGCGCGAATATTCAGCACTACAACGATCTCCAGCCGGCGAACGCGATCAAGAACAACATCGACATCAACTCCTACGTGGCCGTACAATCCAGTGCGCACACGTCGGCCCTGGACGTCGACTACAATATCTACTACACAACCACGGGACTCCCGCGCTTCAGGCACTACACGAAAACGTGGAAACAGATCTCCGGGCTTCCGCTCTGGCAGGCGCACTGGGATCCGCGGGTGCTCGGGCGTGACGTCCACTCCAGGTCCGGCGATCCTCACCTGTCGAAGGTACCCGCCTATCCGTCGGGCAATCACACCGCATACAACTTCATACCGGCAGCCGGTTCGATTGCGGTGGATGCGGCAGGACCGCTCACTCTGGCGACGAATGAAACAACCGGCACGAACCTGCTCGTGGCTGATGCCTTCTACTTCCGTGATGCCTGGGGGATGTCCGCTTTTGGCGTGGTGGGGGATTCGATCGTGGTGGGTGCTGAGGCTCCCGCGGGTATCACGGCAATAGACTACACAGGGAACGCGATCACGCTTTCGGGTTCGCGCACGTGGCGTACCGGCGCTCCGGTGTATCTCTACAAAAACGGGAAGAAGGTCGATGACATCGGTGCAATGCAACGGTAACGCACCCGGGTTTACTCCGTCGCTCCTTTCCCGTATATTTCTCTCCGATGCGCAGGCGAACCCACATAGACATTCGTACCACCTACCATCTCGGGATCGCCCTCGCGTTTTCCTGTTTTCTCCCGCCGCTGCTCCCTGCTCAGGAATCACCGCTTCAAGGACCTGCGCACGCGTGGGAGATATCGCCCCGATTTCCTCTTGCGGGCAATGGACCGTCCGGCCTTCTTCACGTGGTGAATGCGTCGTCCACAATTGCGCAAGCGGGTGATGCGCCGCTTGCACTTCCTCGCGTGGTGGATTATGACCCCGCACTTTCGCAAGCGGGTGATACGTTGCCCGGCCTTCCGCACGCGGTGGAAACCTTCGAACTTTCTCCGGCAACGCGTGACACGACGTTCATCCTCCGCTTCCGGTTTATTGCCGCAGGCACGGATACCGTCCTTGTCAATTCCCTCAAGGCGTTCCGCCGCGAAACGGACACCGTCCTTGTCGATTCCCTCAGGACGTTCCACCCAGATACCGATACTGTCGCAGTCGATTCCCTCAAGGCGTTCCGCCGTGAAACGGATACCGTGTTGGTCGATTCTCTCCGGACGCTCCTCCCTGAAACCGATACCGCCGGACCCGATTCCTTCAGACCGTTGATCCGCGGTACGGACTACATCCTGAACTTCCGGGCGGGGACATTGCAACTGGACAGCGCAGCTGTAGAATCTCTCTTTCGAGCTTCCGGCGGCCGGCCCGTGCGGCTCGTGGTGATCTACCGCTACTTTCCGTTTCGCTTCCAGGACTCTTACGGACGGAGTGTCCTTGTGCTCTCGACCGATTCCGTCCGGCGCGCCGACTCCATTCGTGTCGTGCGTCCGACCTCGGCGTTTACCGTGGACGAGATCTTCGGACCGAATATTCAAAAAAGCGGAAGCATCGTGCGGGGCTTCACCGTCGGCTCGAACCAGGACATCACACTGAACTCCGGTCTCCGTCTGCAACTCGCGGGAAAGTTAACGTCGGATGTCGAGATCGCCGCCTCCCTCACCGACGAGAATACGCCCATTCAGCCCGAGGGGACCACACAGACTCTCCAGGAGTTCGACAAGGTGTTCGTCGAGATTCGCGCCACCGATCTTGCCGCGACGCTGGGTGACTTCACACTGGATTTCGCCGGCACGGAGTTCGCCCGTCTCAGCCGGAAACTCCAGGGAGCGAAAGGGACTGCCGCGTACAGAGTCGCCGGGGTCAACGGCGCAACAACGATCTCCGGCGCGGTAACACGGGGGATGTTCGTCACAAAACAATTCAACGGCATAGAGGGGGTGCAGGGACCCTACCTGCTGACCGGGGCCAACAACGAACGGGGTATTATTGTCATCGCCGGAACCGAGCGGGTATTTGTGGATGGGGAACCGCAAATCCGGGGTGAAACGAACGACTACATCATCGACTATTCCACCGGGGAACTGACGTTTTCCACGCGCCGGTTGATCAACTCCGCCTCCCGCATCACAATCGACTTCGAATACACCGACCGGCAATTCTCCCGGTCGCTTTTTGCGGGACAATCCACCGCGGGTTTCTGGGAGAACCGGGGACAACTCAGCGTCATCTATATGCGGGAGGCCGACGACCCGGACGCGCCGATTGATTTTGTCTACACCGATTCCGCAAGGACTGCCATGGCCGCCGCGGGCGATGATCCTTCGAAGGCGGTGCTGAGCGGCGTGACGCGTGTGGATTCGAACGGGATCTATGTGGAGATCGACACCCTTCTCGCCGGAGGACTCCCGACCCGGTTCTACCGCTACGATCCGGGCAATCCTCAGGCGTACTACCTCGTGACGTTTTCCTCTGTCGGCGCGGGCAAGGGTGAATATATCCGCCAGCAGGCGGGGGTCTTTGTCTGGAAAGGTCCCGGGGGAGGGGAGTATATGCCGGTTACCTTCCTGCCCCTTCCGCAGTCCCACCAGCTGGTGGATATCGCCCTGACTCTTTCACCGGCGGAACATCTTCGCGTCAGCGGTGAATACGGGCACACCGTGTTTGACGGCAATCGCCTCTCGGCTCTTGACGATGCCGACAACAACGGCAACGCGTTCACCTTCGCCGCGGCCTACGACCCGCGGAATGTACGGATCGGCGGTGTGGATATCGGTGGTTTTGACGTCCGTCTCAAAGAACGGTATGTGGATGCCCGCTTTGTGCCG
Organism: uncultured Bacteroidota bacterium; assembly: GCA_963779225.1. Taxonomy (GTDB): domain Bacteria; phylum Bacteroidota; class Ignavibacteria; order UBA10030; family UBA6906; genus CAVPCZ01. The sequence continues at coordinate 3,731,690 of CAVZWW010000003.1, read as the reverse complement.
GTGGACAGGATCAACGACATCGAATTCAACCGGCGGTGGGGTGTGGATACCCTCGCAGAGGCCGAAGAGGAAATCCAGGAAGCGTCCCTTCTGTACCGCCCGATGGACGGCCTCTCGGCAAGCGGCGCCTACGGGTCGATCCGCAGGGGGGACCTGCAGCGTTCCACGCGCAAAGAAGGGGGATTCTCACTGCTGCGCCCGGGTCTGCCTGTTGCCGGCTACAATGTTGAACAGATCACCTCAACGGACAAGCCGGCTGACTCAAAGAGCGATTGGTTCCGGCAGAAGGGAAATCTGAACTACACAATCTGGAAGCTCACGCCCGGTGTTCGTTACGAAGGCGAACGGCGATCAATAACCTCGGAAACCACATCAGCGGTCAGCCCGGGGAGTTTTTCGTTCGACGCATTGACCGCAGTGCTGAATCTCCAGCAACTGGGTCCGCTGGGGTTTGAGACGGCCTTTGGCTGGCGGAACGACAAGGTATACAAGGATGGAATAGTGACGCCCGAGTCCCGTTCGTTCACGCAGACCTATGCCGCGCGTTTGAACGAGTGGAACTCGCTCTGGTCAATGGCGGATGTCACCCTGCGGCGCAAGACCTACGCGGAGGCCTTCCGGCAGGAAGGACGGCAGGATATTCAGACGGTTCTGGTGCGCAACCATACCAGGTATGGTCCCTTCAACCGCGGTGTGGAGACCGAGTTCACGTATGAAGTCTCCACCGAACAGGCTTCGCGCCTCGAACGCGTGTATGTGCGTGTCGCTCCGGGTGCCGGCAGCTATAAATATCTGGGAGACCTCAATAGCAACGGCATTGCCGACGACAACGAATTTGTCCGCGCCCGGTTCGACGGCGATTATGTTATCCTCACGCTCCCAACGGACGAACTGACGCCGATCATCGATCTGAGAACGAGCGTACGCCTCCGCCTTTCGCCCCGCCGTTTTATCACGCCGGCAACCGGATGGGAATATGTCCTTGCCGCCCTCTCCACCGAGACCTATATCCGCATCGACGAGAAGAGCACGGAGCAGAATCTCTCGGAGATCTACCTCCTGCACCTGAGCAAGTTTCAGCAGGCGGCAACGACGCTCTCGGGATCGTCGCTGTTCACTCAGGACGTGAATGTGTTCGAGGGGAGTCTGTCTTTCTCCGCGCGGCTACGCTATTCCCAGCGGCGCGGGTTGACAAATCTGAGCGGAGGCGTCGAGGAAACCTACGCACGCGAACGATCGGTCCGCCTGCGGTGGCAGCTGGTGCCCGAGCTGGCCAACCAGCTGGACTTTGTCAACCGGATCGATCGTCTGAGCAGCGCCGAGGTATCGTCCCGTTTGCACGACATCCTCGGCAATGCCGTCACCTTCGACCTCTCCTATCGCCCGGAGCAGAATGTGGAGGTCGGAATGAAGTTCGATGTCGCGCGGACAACAGACAGGTACCTGACGCCTGAACTTGATGCGGACCTCAACGCGCAGACCGTGCGTGCCGTGTATGCATTTCAGGGAACCGGACAAATGCGCCTCGAATTCTCCCGGGAGGAAGTCCTGCTCGGAAGTGAAGCCCAGCAGTATCCCTATGAGCTCACCGGCGGGCGGGTGCCCGGCAAGACCTGGCTCTGGCGTGCGGCGTTCGATTACCGTATCACACAGTTCCTGCAGACGACCGTGAATTATGACGGCCGCACGGAGGGAGGCCGGCCCCCCGTGCACACGGCACGTGCCGAGATCAGGGCGTTCTTCTAGTCCGCTCTCTTCAAGCACAACCTCGCTGGTCCCGGATCCCTCCCCTCGATCCGGGACCAGCGAACGGTGCCTGTATCAACGGGCTGGCTAGTATCGGCTCAATGTGGGGTTCATCGAGATTCCTGTTGAATCCCCGAAAAGTCGCATTCTGTGAGCCGATCGAAACGGGATTTCCGTTCGACATTGTCCAGCTGGAAGGCGGAGCTCCACCGGCAGATCTCACGACTCCGTCCAGATACCACTTCATCTGGGTGTCACCTACGACCAGGGCTGCGTGGTACCATCGATTGAGCTGGATGGCGATATCCGCGTAGTAGAAGGTGCCCGATCGTTCGTTGAGCATGACCCTTGGGCCGGCGTAACCGTCCAATGAAGCAATGGCTTTCGAAACGATTCCAACCCAGTCGCTCGGACCACTCGCGGATATTCGGAACCACGTCGAGATTGTATAATTGGTTCCAAGCTGGAGTGACGAAGAATTGTTGACCAGGACATAGCCGTAGCCGTTGAATTGAAGTGCCGCATTGGGGTTGCCAAATCGGTCACTCGTCGCGGATACCCCGCCGTAGCTGGTTCCATGGTTGCCATATCCGCTCTGATCCAGCGTATTGCCGGAGAATGGATATGATGCGATCAGATCGGATGTCTGAGCGAGGCCGGGAGTGCTCGCAGATCCCAATCCAAACATTACAGTGAAGACAAATCTCAGCGAGGTTTTCATACGTCCACCTGGTTGGTGATGGGAGATGCAGGTCGCCCGGCTGTCCCCGCAATACTGCCATTGATCCCGTTCCTGTGTATGAACACCGAGTTCAGCCGTCCGTTTGAGGTTGTCATCAGCATGGGGAAGAACAGCTATGCTGCGGGAAGAAGTAACAGGCGACTTCAAGAAGATACAACCGATGGGTTAACAGCGCGGTTAGTCGTGTCCGACGGGGGGATTAGATTGAGAATTATTCAGTACGGTCAGCGAGGATGTTCTGCAGTGACAATACGCATGGCCTGCCGATCTCGGCGCGATACCGGTCGGCGAAAGCTTCGAAAATCCGCTTCACCTCTCCGTGATTACCAGACTTCGTCAACAGTCTCAGCTTACACCGGATCGCAGCTTCATTCAATGGATCCCAGGAAAGTATCGCATCAAGCGCCTGGAGTGCATCATTCACATGCGTCGTCTGTTCCAGTCCGCCATCCCTGCCGCAGAGGCAACTGACAGCTTCGAGCATCACGTGCGATCGAAAGCCTTCGAGCCATTCATGCGAGACGGCCGGGAGGAGAGGGCCGCGGGTGAGAACTTGCATCATCTCTTCAACCAGGAGGATTTTGGATTCAGCGCGGGGAAGGGAATCCCGGAGATGCAGAAAACGCACAAGGTCACAATAGCATGCCGGATCGAATCTCAAATGATATCTCCGTTCTTCATGCACTAGATGCACGCCTCCAACTTCGCGCAATATCTGGCGCAGGTCCAGCAACGCAACGTTACGGGAGTTCTTCGCGCCCACGGGTGAGGCGTCGGGCCAGAGAAGCTCCGAGATTCGCTCGCCCGTGACGCCGCGAGAGTTATTGCCGTTTGTGCGGCCTTCGAGAAGGACTGCAAGAAAAAGCTGCGTGAGCCGCGGAGTGAACCGCTGGGAAAGGTCGTTTCCCTGACTGCCGCGAACCGTGAATGGGCCGAAGAGATAGAAGCCGGAAGTATGCACCTGGAAGGCTGCCCCCTGTCCGGACTGTGCCTCCACCGGCACTGCTCGCCCTTCGGAGGCAGAAGGCTGCGATTTGCGCGATCCGGCTGATCTTCTCCTTGAGCGCTGGACCAGGACCAGGATCGTTCCCCCTGCCATGAAGAGCATAATGCCGGCAATGTACAGTCCGGGATGTACAGCGCTCTGATCCGCAATGCTCCGGGGCGGGACATGTACCGGATAGTCGATTGTGTACACCGCAAGCTGGGCACCGCCTTTTTTACCGGGTTGCACAAGTGCGGCTACGAGCTTGCGCCCGACCGGATCGAACCAGAGCGAGGAACCCTCTTGCGAAGAGGACTGAGGAATTTCGTCACCGAGGGGAGAGATGTGCGGCCCGTCGGCGGATAGATGATAGAGCCTGGCAGGACTCGGACTATGGGGTCCGTCGCGGACCAGAACGAGGAGCGGGCCGCCTTCCTTGACGCGCAGTAAACCCAGGGCCCCCATGTGTCTTCTATTGTCAGTGGTGTCCTGCCAGAGTCGACGCCATTGCCATACCCTGCAGTCCAGGTACCAGAGGTCCCAGAAGTTCCGGAAGCCGGCCTCTTGCAGACCACTGGCATTGCCAATCCCTCCGAATACATATCCACCTCTCCGGTCCAGAGCGTCTGCGAAATACGAAGACCTGCGTGGTTCAATGGAATCTCCTGAGACAGATAGGCCTATCCATTTCTGTGTCTCCTGATCCCAGCGCCGTACGGTGTTCTTCATCCTCCACCAACCATACCCGCCAAAAGTGGTCAGGCTTCTCGACACCGGATCGAAAAAAGGAGCATGCTGGTAAAATTGGTCTTCACTCATGCTGTCCGGGACCTGGGGCAGCCATGTCCGCGATGCCGGTTGGTATTGAAAGACCTGACCACCACCGGTGGGGTAGCACAGCAAAGTACGGTCCACGGGATCAAACATCGCAACCATGTGTGCCGCCGGCCGGGGGGCGAGGAATTCGGTTTCCCTCACGGAGTCGCTGTGAAGATAGTACTCCCGTAATCGTTCACGCCCCACAAGAAGGAGCCGGGCTTCACTGGAGTCGAATGCCCAAACGTCGGTAACAGCAACAGGAAACACCCGGCGCAGCCGCCATTGGGAGTGCCGGGGAGCCAGCCACTCTGCGTTACCGACTCGTGCCTGCCTGCCCCCGCAGGTGTCACCGGCCCATTCCCCCTCAGATTCATCGAGGGGCCAGTGATGATGAAGTGTATCATCATGTGCTCCGCCGCGGGGGATTGACAGGTGGACGTCCCGCACTGCCATCCGGGGGACTTCTTGCGTTTGCTTTGTCTGGCCGAAGACGATCCGGACATCAGGTTGAAGTCCGGCACGAATTGGGGAGGAACCGCATGAATGCCCGTTGACAAGAAGAGAAATAGCATTTGCGGATCGATCCAACGCCAACACTATGCGGTGCCAGTCCTGCCTCCGGAGGGCTGCTGCGTCAAACGTGAAACCAATGTGCGTGGTGTCGAAGTTGGTTGAGACGCGGATTCGCGGAACGGGGAAGCCGGCATACGAGAGGTGACAGAACGACCCGCCTCCATCGGTTATTCGAACGACGTATCCAAATTGACGGGGGTCAAACACTGACAGGTCAAAGGAGAGCCTGAAACCTTGTTGCGCGATGAAGGGCTCGGCAGCAGAGAGATCAACAAACGAACCTCCTGAGTCAATTCCCCGCCTGTAGTCGAAAAGAAGACCGGGAGATTCAGGGGCTGCCCGGACAGAGAAGAGCGGCAAAAGAAGAAAGGAGAAACACGCAAGGATGAGGAGTGTGGAAGACCCGGGTACAGTCGGTCGGATTTGTGAGGCCATAAGCGGCGTGAACCAGTTTCCGGACAAGATATGGATATTCGGGCAGACGTACAACATCCTCGTCGCTCCGTGAGCCGGATGACCGGCACGTCGTGCTATCGCGGCCCGGCCGTTGCACCAATTGCTTTGTGACAGCAGGATCTCGATGCTTTCAGTCGCAACAGGGCGTGCCCTGAGTGTGGGCACAACGTCAAGGAGCGGGAAAGCAACCGTTCAGGCCTGTCGCTCGACCAGGGGCAGGGCCTTGAGGCATCGCTCGAAGGGTGGCCGGTGAAGCTATGAATATTCAGGGGGTTGGGTTTCAGGATATCGCGGGCACTCTTCGCATGGCAGATGTCGGATCACAGTGCGAAGCACCTCCGTGTGATACAGCGGTCCCATGCCGTGCACGTCGCGCGTATTCACGGACTTCGGTCCTCCCGCCGGGACTTTTTTAGCGCCGGAAGGTCTTGCGTTTCAAAATCCATTTCTGTATTATCCCATCCACCCCTCCTCGCGGTACGCTACGGGGAACATCCCAGCGTCATTTCTCACGGGGCCGAGCGCACATCCGATGGTTTACTGCACATCATTCGAATCAAAAATCGGGCTGATCTACGTCGCCTCCACGGACAAGGGCGTATGCAAGGTCAGCGTACCGCGGCAGACCAAGCGCGACTTCTTCCGCTGGCTGCGCGAGAATTTCGATGACATCGAAGTCGTCGACAACAAATCGCGCAACAAGGAAGTGATCGAACAGCTCACGCGCTACTTCAACGGCAAGCTCGCCAAGTTCACGCTCGCCGTGGACATGAAGGGCACACCTTTCCAGGTTCGTGTCTGGAAGGATCTGACAAAAATCCCCTACGGCACGACGATCAGTTACAAACAACTCGCCAAGCGTCTCGGGACAAGCCGGGGCTTCCAGGCGGTGGGGCGCGCGAATGCCGCCAACCCCGTGCCGATCATCGTGCCCTGTCACCGCGTCCTGGGAGCGGACGGTTCTCTTGTCGGCTACTCGAGCGGCATCAAGACAAAAGAGTTCCTCCTCAAGCTTGAAGGCGCGTTGATGATCTGACCCCGTGTTGCCTTCCGTCCCCCTTTTCGTTATTTTCTTCCATGTCGTTTCTCGAACAGTTGAACGCCGTCCAGCGCGACGCCGTGTCGGCCACCGACGGGCCCGTGATGATCGTGGCAGGCGCAGGCAGCGGCAAGACGCGCGTCCTGACGTTCCGTGCCGCCTATCTCCTGCAGAAGGGCATCCGTGCCGATGCCGTCCTCGCGCTCACGTTCACGAACAAAGCCGCCGATGAAATGAAGTCGCGCATTGCAGAGCTTATCGGCCCCGCAAGCCGTGCGCTCTGGATGGGCACCTTTCACTCCATCTTCGCCCGCATTCTCCGCTTCGAGGCCGAGCGTCTCGGGTACCAGCGCACCTTCTCCATATATGACACCGATGATTCGCTCGGACTGATCAAGAGCATCATGAACGATCTGAGCGTCTCACAGCAGCAGTACACACCCTCGGGCATCCGCGGGCGCATCAGCATGGCAAAGAACTCGCTCATCCCGCCGGCCGAGTACAAGCGTACCGCCCGCGATACCACCGCGGTCCGCACGGGCGATATCTATGAGGAGTACAACCGGCGTCTCCTGCAGCTCAACGCCATGGATTTTGATGACCTGCTGCTGAAGCCGCTCGACCTGTTCACACAACATCCCGACGTGCTGGCCCGGTACCAGCAACGTTTCACGCACATTCTGGTGGATGAGTACCAGGACACCAACCGGGTGCAGTACAGGCTGTTAAAGATCCTGGCCGCACGCAACAAGAACATCTGTGTCGTGGGCGACGATGCGCAGAGCATCTATGCTTTCCGCGGGGCCGACATCCGGAACATTCTGGATTTCGAGAAGGATTATCCGGACTGCCGCGTCTTCCGCCTGGAGCAGAATTACCGTTCCACGAAAACCATCCTGGGGGCGGCGGATTCACTGATCCGTCACAACGTCGATCAGATCCCCAAAGAACTCTGGACGAGCAACGCGGACGGGGATCCCGTCGCCGTGGATCTGTGCGACGACGACCGTGAAGAAGGGCGGCGCGTCGTTCAGCACATCGAGGAGGAAACCCGCCGGCGGAAACTCGGGTTGAGCGATTTTGCCGTTCTCTACCGGACCAACGCCCAGTCGCGCGTACTCGAAGATGCCCTGCGCCGGAGCGGTATCCCGTATGTGATCGTGGGGGGCGTTGCGTTCTACAAACGGAAAGAAATCAAGGATATTCTGGCCTACCTCCGGTTCCTCTCCAACCCGCGCGACGATGAGAGCCTGCTCCGCATCCTCAATGTGCCCGCACGGTCGATCGGCCAGACCACGATCCAGCGCATACGTTCTGCGGCCTCCGCCCAGAACCTGACGCTGTTCCAGGCGCTGCCTACCCCCCAGCTGGCAGGGATGCTCTCGGATCGAATCGCCCGGGCGGTGCGCGATTTCGCCGCGCTCCTTGCGAAATACCTCGATTTGAAAGGGCAGTGTCTCGGTGAGCGAGCTGGCGCGGGCGCTGGTGGATGAAATCGGCATCCTCCAGCTGCTGAAGGAAGAGAATACACCGGAATCGCTCGCCCGTCGGGAGAATATTCTCGAACTTATTTCCGCCCTCACGGAATTCACCGACCACCGCACCGATGCACGCCTCGAGGATTTCCTGTCGGAGGTGTCGCTGGTCTCGGAGATAGACATGGCGGAGTTCGGGCGTAATGCCGTCACGCTCATGACCCTGCACGCCGCGAAGGGACTGGAGTTCCCCGTGGTGTTCATCACCGGTCTCGAAGAGGGTCTGCTCCCGATATCTCTGGCCACCGATGACCGGCTGCAGGTGGAAGAAGAACGCCGGCTGATGTACGTGGGAATGACCAGGGCCAAGCAGAGGTTGTATCTTTCTCACGCGCGTACCCGCTACCACCAGGGTGAAATGCTCTATTGCATCCGGTCCCGTTTTCTGGATGAGATCGATGCACTGTTCCTCAACGGATCCGCCGGCAAACCGGCGGGGCGGCGTCCGGCGTTTCATGCCGCGGGACGAACCGGCACCGCACCCGCGCAGCCTGCGCGCGCGCGGCGCAAACCTCCGGCCCATGAACCGGAAGGTTTTCATGCCGATCCCATGCCGGCGTATGAAGATGAATCACAGGACACCGTGCACATGCGCGTGGGGATGCACGTCGAGCATGAAACGTTCGGCAGGGGACGCGTTGTTGCGGTGGACGGACGCGGAGACAATGCCCGCGCGGTGGTGGATTTCGCCAGCGTGGGACGAAAACATCTGATGCTCAAATTCGCACGACTGCGACCGGGATAAACACCATGGCCAAATCTTCCATTGACCGACTCCGCGATCTTCGCACCGCCGCCATGCTGGGCGGGGGAGAACGCCGCATCGAGGAACAGCACCGCAAGGGCAAGCTCACCGCACGCGAGCGCCTCGCGCTGCTGCTCGACGAGGGGAGTTTTGAAGAGCTGGATATGTTTGTGGAGCACCGCTCTTCCGATTTCGGCCTGGACCGTCAGCGTATTCCCGGGGACGGTGTGGTGTCCGGCACCGGGCGTATCGACGGGCGCGTGGTCTGCGTCTTCAGTCAGGATTTCACGGTCTTCGGAGGATCGCTTTCGGAGGCGCATGCCGAGAAGATCGGCAAGGTGATGGACCTCGCCATGAAGATCGGGTGTCCGGTGATCGGCCTGAACGACTCCGGGGGTGCCCGCATCCAGGAAGGCGTGGTCAGTCTCGGAGGGTATGCGGATATCTTCCTGCGCAACACGCTGGCCTCCGGCGTGGTCCCGCAAATTTCGGCAGTCATGGGTCCGTGTGCGGGCGGAGCCGTGTACTCCCCGGCCATTACGGATTTTGTGTTTATGGTCAAGAACACCAGCTATATGTTCGTGACCGGCCCGAACGTGGTGAAGACCGTCACGCATGAAAACGTCACTTCGGAAGAACTGGGCGGCGCGATTGACTCATGCCACACGGAGCGGCGTGGCGCACTTCGCCTGCGATAGCGAGGTCGCCTGTTTGCAGTCCATACGGACATTGCTCACGTACCTTCCGTCCAACAATGCTGTTGAGGCGCCGCGCATGGGGGCTCACGACGATCCGGATCGCCGGGATGCGGCGCTGGACACACTGATTCCGGAAAACCCGAACAAGCCCTACGACATGCGGGAGGTTATCCGGCGCGTGGTGGATGACGGCGAGTTTTTCGAGGTGCACGGACAGTTTGCCGAGAACATCCTGGTGGGTTTTGTCCGGCTGGACGGCCGGCCGGTGGGCATCGTGGCCAATCAACCGGCGGTGCTTGCGGGTGTGCTGGATATTGATTCATCCAAAAAAGGGGCGCGTTTCGTCCGCTTCTGCGATGCGTTCAACATTCCGCTCGTGGTATTCGAAGATGTTCCCGGGTTCCTGCCCGGCACCGACCAGGAGTGGCGGGGGATCATCACCAACGGCGCAAAACTGCTCTACGCGTTTTGCGAAGCCACTGTTCCGCGCATCACCGTCATCACCCGCAAAGCGTATGGCGGGGCCTACGATGTGATGAACTCGAAGCACATCCGGGGGGACATGAACTATGCCTGGCCCACGGCGGAGATAGCCGTGATGGGGCCGAAGGGGGCGGCGGAGATTATCTTCAAGAAAGAACTTGAAGCCGCTCCCGACCGCGAGCGCGCGCTTGCGGAGAAGGAGAAGGAATACCGCGAGAAGTTTGCCAATCCCTACCTGGCGGCGACGCGCGGGTTCATTGATGCTGTAATCGAGCCATCCGAAACCCGTCCGCGGCTGATTCGTGCGCTGGAGGTGTTGGACTCCAAAGTCGACTCGAACCCCAAAAAGAAGCACGGGAACATCCCGCTGTAGGGCCGTGCGGCACAGGTGGAACTGTGCCACACCTCCCGTGTAACACCCAGCTGGGGCTGTGCCACACCATCTGCGTCCAGCCCTGGTGGTGTGGCACTGCCTCGCCCCCTGAGGCTCTGTTCCACACTGGCACGTCCTTTGCTTGACACTCTCCCGGTATTCACGTATAATAGTGATCATATTTTTTTGCAAGAGTAGAACTGTGGCCCACTTCCGGCGTTTTGCCAAAGTGGTGAGACAGGGTTCCATAGATGCCGCACGGCGCGAGTGGCAGGAGGCACAGTGCCTTACTGCCTGACTTTTATTGCACGAAGAGAGGAAGTACCGATTGACTAAGGTATTAGAGACATATCTGAGCCGTATATCCATTTTTCTTGCCGCCGGGGCGCTTTTCTGGGGCGGGTGTACCTCGGAAGAAGCGTCTGAAAACGAGTCCCCGCAGCCGGTCGCCCAAGCCCTGCCTGATTCTCTGCCGCCCGGGCCGGCCACCGTTGACAGCTCAATCGCTGCACTTCCTCCCCCGGAAGACTACGGCGTACCCGATGACTCGCTCGTGACCGACATGCTTGAAACGGCGCGCCAGCACTATCTGTCGGCAACTGCGGCTGCTGTTTCCGGCGATTCCCTGCGTTCCGTGGTTCAGTTCGAGGAGGCGATTTCCATCCTCGATCAGCTCAGCTATCTCCCCAATATCGAAAACAACCGGGACTTCAACGATCTCAGCTCTGCGGTTGTTGAAGACTATGAACGCTACATCGCCCTGATAGACAGCCTCTCGCCGGAATCCTCCATCTTCGCCCTCCGGGAAAAACTGAACCAGGTCGCGGATATTCCCGACAGCATGGCGATCGGGCCACAGACCACGATTGCACAGGGGACGACCGTTCCGCTGGTGATGAACTCCCTGGTGGAAAGGCACATATCCTTCTTCCAGGGCAAAGGGCGTGTGCACATGGATGTGTGGCTGGTCAGGGCGAGCCAATATCTTCCCATCGTCAAGAGAATCTTCCGCGAAGAGGGAGCGCCGGAAGAACTGGCCTACCTCTGCATGGTGGAGAGCGGCGTGAATCCCCTGGCCCGGTCCTGGGCCCGTGCCGTAGGGATGTGGCAATTCATGAAGGGCACCGGACAGCTGTACGGACTCCGCACCACGTTCTGGTTTGATGAACGCCGGGATTTCGAGAAGGCGAGCCGCGCTGCGGCACGGCACCTGGTGGATCTCCACAATGAATTCGGCGACTGGTACCTGGCGCTGGCGGGTTACAACAGCGGAGCCGGGAGGGTCTACTCCGCCATCCGGCGAACCGGGTCCACTGATTTCTGGGAGATGCGGCGGCGTCTCCCGCGGGAAACACGTAACTATGTTCCGGGGTACATCGCGGCAACCCTGATCGCCATGAATCCGTCAGCCTACGGCTTCGACGATGTTACGGAGGAACGTCATCTGGAATTCGATTTCGTCACGGTGAACGATTGTACCGACCTGGACATTCTGGCCGAGTGTGCGGCTACCGATGTCACGACGATTCGTGAGTTGAATCCAGAACTTCTCCAGTGGTGCACCCCCCCGGGTCTCAAGCAATACAGCCTGCGTGTCCCGCCCGGCCGCTCCGGCCGGTTCAATGAAAAATTTGCCGCCGTTCCCGAGACCCAGAAACGCGATTGGATCGTGCATACCGTTCGCAAGGGGGAAACCCTCGGCGGGATCGCAGTCCGGTATGGTATCAGCCTCGGCGTTTTGCAGGAAACAAACCGGAAAGCAGGAAACAGGCTATCGGTCGGCAGCCAGGTCGTGATCCCGGTCCCCCGTGGGGTCGATCGCTATAAGGCCCTGGTTGCCGCATCATCGACCTCGGATGGAGGCTCAGGCTCGAAGGTGACCCGCAAAAGCACCGACCGTTCGCGAATGGACCGTGCTCTTGCGCAGGCTTCACGCAGGGCCCTGGAGACAGAGAAGGGAATGACGCGGCTGGTGTACACCGTGAAAACAGGGGATACCATCGGGCATATCGCAGAATGGTATGACTGCCGGGCCGCGGATATCCGCAACTGGAACGATATTGCATACGGCAGGCCTATTCGTGCCGGACAGGATCTGGATATCTGGGTGCCCGACGCCTCCGTACAATCACTCCGGAAGGTCCAGGGACTCACGTTTGCGGAAAAGCAAAAGCAATTCAACAAGCGCCCGTCTTCCCGTGTAAAGTCATCTTCGGAGAACGGCAGCGGCTACCTGGTGAAATCAGGTGATACGCTCGAAGGGATCGCCACGGAGCATGGAGTGTCCATTGAACAACTCCGGCTCTGGAACAATTTGAAGTCCTCCCGCATCAACGCGGGGCAAACACTGCTGGTGCACAAGGGCGCCGAGAATGTGCTGCTGGTGGCCCAGGGTTCGCCGATCCCGAAGAAGACCGGCGATGGGAAGACCGTCGTCTATATTGTGAAACGTGGCGATACGCTCTGGGATATCGCGAAGGCTCATGCTGTGACACCCGAAGAATTGAAGGAGTGGAACGATCTCGGGCGGAACAGGATTTATGCGGGACAGGAGCTGAGGATTCTGCAGGACAGGTAACGGGGGTTTACATTCCGGAACACCCCGCCTGTCCGCCGGCTTCGTTCGTGCCCGGCTGACAGGCATGGGGGTCCGCTACTCGTTTCTATTCCGGCTTCACTCCCGCTCGATGTCCTGGTCTATGTCCCGCTCTATGCGGCGCTCCATCATCCGGCCCATCATTCTCCCTCTCATCTCCGGCCCCATCTGTTTCATGTGCTGTTTCCAGATTTTCTGCTGTTCGGGGGTGAGGATCGCCTTGACCGCGAACATGTGGTCGAGCACATTCACCTTTTCCTGAAGCTGCAGGTCGGAAACTTCCTTCATCTTCTTTGCGATGGCATTCTTTTCAGGATTCTCCCCCGCAAGCAGCTCCTTCATGTCGATCCGCAGGAGCTTGATTTTTGACTGCAGTGTGGTCTGCTTCTTCTCCAGATCGAACCGGAGCGTCTGCATCTGGGTCTCCTGCTGTTCCGTGAGGTTCAGCTTTGCCTTCATCTCCTGCCGCATGCCGCGGCCCTCAGAGCCGCCTTTCCAGCCGGTACCGGGGCCTGGTCCGAGTCCGGGCTGCGCGAACGACAACGACACCGCTGCAGCCGCAATCGTGAATACAACCGCCAGTTGCTTGAACATATCGATCCTCCTCTTTTTGATGGGACAACGCTTGTGTAACGCTATTAGTGGTATTGTGAATGTATGACGTCTTTCTCGTGTTTGCTCTGTACCGACAGCATCGATGGTGCGATATACATTTAGACCGCAGCGGGAGGCGAAGGTTTAAGCGGAATGATTGACTTTTCGGGGGAATATCGGTATGTTATCTCAGTTGATGTGCGATTCGGAGCCCCTCTCGTGCGGAATGCCGCTTTTCCCCTGAAGTACCTCGTTGTTTCGACCCTTGTTGCCCTGTTCGCCTCCTGTTCCGTCTGGGACACATTTTCGGCGTATTTCAACACCTACTATAACGCCAGAAGAGTCTTTGACGAGGCCGAGGCGGAAATCTGGCAACTCCCGGAATTTAAGGATACGGGACGGAATCTGATGGTGATTTTCACGCCCCAGCAGGGTACGCGCACAAAGTTCACATCGGTTATTGAAAAGTGCTCCAAGCTTTTGCAATACCACCCTGAATCCAATCTGGTGGACGACGCCCTTTTTATGGTCGGCATGTCGTATTTCTATCAGAACGAATTTCAGAAGGCCGAGAGGAAGTTCAAGGAGTTGATGGACGGATATGCCTCGAGCGATCTGGAACCGGATGCGCGCCTGATGCTCGCGATTTCGTATTTCAAGATGAACGACCGGACGTCCGCGAGTACGGTAGCTCTGCAGGTTGTGGACCTTGCGGGAAAAGCCGGTGAAGATGGTCTTGTGGCCGGGGCGGCAATGGTCCTGGGGGAGATCGAGCTCGAGGCGAAGAATTATGCCCAGGCAGGCAAGTATTTCATGCAGGCCGGAGATCTGGGGGAGACGGCGGAGAAACGGTCGCAAGCCTTCTTCAAAGTGGCGGAGATGTATGAGCTGGAACAGAACTACAAAGAAGCGGAATCGGCCTACCGCAAAGCGGGGAACCTGAGCAATGTGTACACCGGTGATTTCCGCGGCCGGTTCGGTGCCGCACGGATGATGGCCCGACAGGGCGATTTTGGTGATGCACATGACGAGCTCTTCGATCTCCGTGACAACATCAATTTCCGGGAGTTCTTCGGAGAAATTGACGTCGAAATCGGGAACGTCTATCGTGATAGCGGTGAGCTTGAGGATGCCATCGATCAATACCGGTATGTCGATAGCCTGGCCGCCTACTCCCGCTCGATCGCTGCAGCCAACGCCCAGTATGCTCTCGGACAAATCTACGAGAAGAAGTTTTCCCAGTACGATTCGGCCCGGGTCTTCTACGATCGCGGACGGTCCGCCCCGCCTCAGGCGGAAGTTGCACCCTTATTGATCCGGCAATCGGATATTCTCGGCAGGTTTCTGAGCCACCGGGCGGAGATCACGAAACTGGACAGCATCCGGCGTGTGCTCCTGACGAAGCGGGACACCGTCGCCGTTGCGAAGGACACCACCGTTGCTGTAAAGGACACCACCAGCATTGATACAACCGGGCTCGCCAGATCTGACAGTGCGGCTGTGCGCGTGCCGGTGCCTGCGGCGCCCCCGGCACCCGCCGCGCTTTCGCTGGACACCGTCAATGTCCGTCTTGCGGGTCACATCGACGAGCTTGCCGGGATTTTCTACACGGGCCTCGCCCTGCCCGATTCAGCCCGGAAGTGGTACCGCCGCCTCCTGGCGGACTTTCCCGAAAGCCGGCCGGCCCCGAGAGCGCTCTACATCCTGGCGCGCATCGAAGCGGAAGATTCCACCGGTACGCCGGGTGTCGCGGACTCGCTCTACCACGAAATTCTGCGGCGGTTCCCTTCATCACCCTTCGCGGATGAAGCACGGCGGCTGCTGGGCCTCGCGCCCGTCCCGAAATCCGACGATCCCGCAGAGGTCACCTACAGCGACGGCGTGACACTGATGCAAGCGGGGGAGAATCTTGCCGCCATTGATACATTCAAAGCTGTCGTCAGCCGCTACCCGGCTTCACCAGTTGCTTCGCGCGCGCTCTATGCCGCCGGATGGATCTACGAAAACAACATTGACAATCCTGACAGCGCCGCCGCGGCGTACGAGCAACTCGTGGTCCTCTTCCCGTCATCGGTGTACGCGGTGCGTGTACGACCGCGTGTGGCAGAGGTTCAGGCGGTGCGCAGGCAGGCTCTGGAAAAAGCCAGGGCCGATTCAATAGCTGCTGAGGCGGCCAAACTGACTCCGCCTCCAGCTGATTCAACGGCTGTTCAGGCCGGCCGTGATTCGCCAACAGTTGTACCTTCAGCTGATTCAACAGCTGCGCCGGTCGAAAACAAGCCGGCGTCCGCAAAGGAGGAAGCGCGTGAAGAAGGGCGCAGGGGAAGGCAACCGACGCCACCCGCGCCGGATCCCAACCCTAAACAAACTCCAGAAGGCCCGGACGCCGAACCGACATGGTAGTACCCCCCGGACGTTATCCTGTGGTTGACATCCGCGCTGTTGCGCAGAACATCTACGTGATCGGCTTCACCGCGCCGGCGATTGCCGGAAACATCCGTGCCGGACAGTTTCTGAACGTCCGCGTGGGTGAAGGGTGTGACCCGCTTCTGAGAAGACCCTTCAGTGCCTATTATGTCGAAGATGATCGCGTGGAGATTATCTTCAACATCGTGGGGAAGGGGACCGCCGTGCTGGCGCAGACAACACGGGGGGGGATGCTGGACGTGCTCGGACCGCTCGGAGTGCCCTATCATCTTGAAGACAAAGATTTCGATACCGGCGTATTGATAGCTGGAGGGCTGGGCATTGCACCCATGCCGCTTGCCACCCGCGCGCTGCAGGCCGGCGGCAAAAAGATACTGACCATCCTCGGGGGTCGCACGTCAGAGCAGCTTCTGACAGATCACCTCGAAAATGTCCATGTCGCAACAGACGATGGAAGCCGTGGCTTTCACGGAACCGTTGTAGATCTTGCCGCAAAACTTCTGGCTGAGTTGTCGCCGGCACGCCCGAAACTGTTAGCGTGCGGTCCAACCGCGATGTTGCGATCCCTCGCTGCGCTGGCGCTTCGCGCAAACCTTCCGTGCGAAGTCTCCCTTGAGGGGGCGATGGCATGTGGCATCGGGATATGTCAGGGATGCCCGGTGGAGCTCGTCGATGCAGAGAAGAAATACGCGTTGATGTGCAAGGACGGGCCGACGTTTGACGTCCGGTCAATCCGGCTGTAGCACAAACATCGTGGAATTCTGTATCTCGTGAACCTGGGTAGCCTGTCATTAAAAAATGGGATCGTGCGGGCGAAGTGAACCTCAAGCCTGGAGCTGTACGGAGTCACAGGATGATGGTGGAGCCCATACTTCGCATGATCTTCGCGTGAGTGAGTTCCCAATACGCTATACTACCAATCCTTACCTATGGCACACGCACAATTCAGCATCGCCGGAGTGACTTTCAAGAACCGCGTCCTCGTGGCTTCGGGCACGTATGGATACGGCGACGACTGCACGGAAATGGCCGACGTCACGAAACTCGGCGGCATCATCACAAAATCCCTCTCGCTCAAGCCCCGTGACGGCAACCCTCCGCCCCGCATTGTGGAGACCGCCGCCGGTATGCTCAACTCGATCGGGCTCGCCAACATCGGCGTGCACCGGTTTGTCAAAGAAAAACTTCCCTTCCTGCGCAGCATCGATACAACGGTCATCGTCAACATTGCTGCCAGCACGATGGACGAATATGTGGCTGTGCTGGACATTCTGGAGGCGGAAGAGGGTGTCGACGGATACGAGATCAACGTCTCCTGTCCGAACGTCAAAGAAGGCGGACTCAGCTTCGGCACCAGCTGCCCGATGACGGCGGAGATCACCCGCAGGCTGCGTGCCCGCACACGCAAGCCGCTCCTCATCAAGTTGACGCCGAACGTGACGCACATATCGGAATTCGCCCGGGCGGTGGAAGATGCCGGTGCGGATGGGGTTTCGGTGATCAACACGCTCATCGGGATGGCAATAAACGCCAAGACCCGCAAACCGATGTTGTCCACGGTAACCGGTGGTCTGTCGGGTCCGGCCATCAAACCTGTCGCCCTTGCAAAGGTCTATGAAACCGCCCGGGCGGTGAAGATTCCGGTGATCGGTATCGGGGGGATCGTCAACGCAACGGATGCGATCGAATTTCTTCTTGCCGGTGCAACCGCTGTTCAGGTGGGCACGGCGAATTTTGTCGATCCGGCGGCCGGCATGAATATCGCCGAAGGTATGAGCCGCTGGTGTGACGGGCAGGGGATTCCGGATATGCAGGCGCTTGTCGGGGCGCTCGACGCCCGCGCAGGTGTCTCGGTAGTGGACAGCTGGCTGTAGCCTCCGGCCCGGTCCGATTGTGCTGTGATGTTCCGTGTCCACGATATACCCCATATGCCCGACTGAGCGGTTGGCATCCCTCTGTTGACCCCGGCCACCTCTATGAGCTCATATACTTCAACTCTCCGCTGGCTCTACGGCCTGCAGTACCGCGGCATGAAGTTCGGGCTCCGGAACATTCGCACCCTCCTTCGCGAGGCCGGACATCCTGAACGGCACTTTCCATCTCTCCACATTGCGGGCACAAACGGCAAGGGATCGACCTCCTCTTTCCTGGCCTCCATCCTTCAGGAGGCAGGCTACCGCGTGGGCCTCTACACATCCCCTCACCTGGTCCGGTTTACCGAGCGGATTCGCATCAACGGGGTCGAGATCCCGGAGAAACGGCTCGTTGCGTACGCGAGTGCATTCCGTCCCTCGGTAGAGGCCGTCCAGGCCACCTTCTTTGAGGCGACAACCTGTATTGCATTCCAGTACTTTGCCGATGAAGAGGTGGATATTGCCGTTATTGAAACCGGACTGGGTGGACGGCTGGATGCGACGAACACTCTCCGCCCGCTTGTCAGCGTTATCACGAATGTGGGGCTGGAACACACTGAATTTCTGGGGACGACACTCAAAGCGATCGCGCGGGAGAAAGCGGGGATCATCAAGAAGGGGATTCCGGTTGTCACTTCAGCCGGGGAACCCGGCGTGCTTCAGGTTTTCAGTCGTACCGCAGCACGCCGGAAGACGCGGATCTTCATGAGCAAGGATGTTGTGGCGCCCACGGTATCAGGGGGACGCGCCGGTCGCAGCCTGGTGAAGATGAACGGACAAAACCTTTCGGTCGGACCTTTGTTGCTGGGGCTGCCGGGCGAGCATCAGGTTGTCAATGCCTCGCTGGCGGTTGCAACGCTGCAGGTGCTTCGAGGCAGGGGGAAGCTTCAGCGGATTACTTCGGGGCACATCGAGGATGGCTTGAAACGGGTTTGCAGGCACACCGGACTCCGGGCACGAATGGAGGAGTTGAGGACATCTACCGGAAGCTTCCTGATTGATGTTGCGCACAATCCGGCAGGAATGCAGACTCTCGTCCGTTCGCTGAACGAAAGAGGAATACGCTGCCCGGTCGTTGTCTTCGGGGTGATGAAAGACAAGGACGCCGGGGCGATGCTCTCTGAATTGTCGCGCCTCAATCCAACGATTGTTGCCGTGGCTCCTGGAATAGGCCGTTCTCTTCCGGCCGTAGAGGTAAGAAAAGCGGCAAAAAAGATGGGTATTCATGCAATTCTCGGCCCGCGCGTTTCTGCCGGAGTACGGAAGGCGCTTCTTCTGGCCGGTTCTGAAACCCTGACCGGACGTGCCCGTATACTTATTACCGGTTCACATTATGTCGCAGGTGAAGCGCTGTCGTATCTTGAGAAAAGTACTTGACAATTCTCTTGAAATACTCTATATTTTTCAAGGGTTTGCATCTCGATTTGCCACGTGTTTCTCACATCGTCTAATCTCATTTACACGTCCAACCGACATCCCTTATTGTTCCCCAGGCGTCTGACTGCGTTTTGTGGGGTATGACGATGCCACTGCAACTCTTTCTTTCTCACATCACCTGAGGTTGTACATCCATGGCAATGGACATTTCGGAGCTCAAGTCCAAGAAGATCGCAGAGCTCAACCAGATCGCGAAAGATCTGAACATCTCCGGCTACAGCGACCTCCGCAAGCAGGAGTTGATCTTCAAAATTCTCGAAGGGCAGACAGAGGCCGGCGGAATGACATTCAGCCGCGGCGTGCTGGAGGTCCTTCCGGACGGATACGGGTTCCTCCGTTCCGTCGACTATAACTATCTCCCCTCACCGGACGATATTTACGTTTCCCCGTCGCAGATCAAGAAGTTCAACCTTCGGACCGGCGATTCGGTAAGCGGACAGGTACGTCCGCCGAAGGAGGGTGAGCGGTTCTTCGCCCTGCTGCGCGTCGAGGCGGTGAACGACGAAAACCCGGATGTGATCCGGGAGCGGGTTCTGTTCGACAACCTGACGCCGTTGTATGCAAACTCCGCGCTGAAGCTGGAGACCGCGCCCGGCGAGTATTCCATGCGCATCATGGATCTGCTCACGCCCATCGGCAAGGGGCAGCGCGGCATGATCGTTTCGCCCCCCAAAGCCGGCAAGACCATCATCCTCCAGAAGATCGCCAACAGCATTTCCCGGAACCATCCGGAAGTCAAGCTGATCGTCCTGCTGATCGATGAGCGTCCGGAAGAGGTGACGGACATGGAGCGGTCGGTGAATGCCGAGGTGGTGAGTTCCACGTTCGACGAACCGCCGGAGCGTCACGTTCAGGTATCGGACATGGTGCTGGAGAAGGCCAAGCGGCTGGTGGAGGCCGGACGCCATGTGGTGATTCTGCTGGACAGCATCACCCGTCTCGCACGCGCACACAACACTGTTGTTCCGCATTCGGGAAAGATCCTCTCGGGCGGTGTGGACGCGAACGCGCTGCACAAACCGAAACGGTTTTTCGGAGCGGCCCGGAATATCGAAGAAGGCGGAAGCCTCACGATCGTTGCGACGGCGCTGGTGGAAACCGGCAGCCGCATGGACGAGGTGATCTTCGAAGAGTTCAAGGGTACGGGCAACATGGAAATCGTTCTCGACCGGAAGCTGAGCGACCGGAGAATCTTCCCCGCGATCGACGTCAACCGCTCCGGGACCCGCAAGGAAGAGCTGTTGATCGATGCGGATGATTTGAACCGCATCTGGATTCTGCGCAAGATCCTGGCGGAGATGAACACGGTTGACGCCATGGAGTTCATGCAGGAGAAAATGCGCGGGACGAAGACCAACAAGGAATTCCTGCGGTCGATGAGCAGCTAGACCGAGTTCGACAGCTGAAGACTATCTCTTCAAATTCTCCGTCTGCTGTAGATGAACGCAGATCACACGGAGGGATTTGCGTTCAAAGGGCCATGTAATGCGTCGCTACGCTCTGAGTAGCATATTCCTCTAAGTGCACTATCCCCCGATTCCAGCCAAACCCCAGCCAATTTCCGGTGTCCGACCCTTTCCCTGGAAACGCAGAAGGCGCCTTTGGGACGCCTTCTGTTGGTGCGGGGCAGCGGCGCCCCTCGTCCAGAATGATCTGAACGAACTCAATCTTGAGATTCGCGATCTCGCCCTCCAGGCGAGATCCTGAGTAGCGATTTCGGCTCGCATTCACAATTTCGCAGGTGGGTGAAGTCTTGAACAGGGACAAGCACAACCAGATCTTGGAACACCTTGACAATGCCGTAGTCATTCCATTTATTGGCTACAACAGTAGCCATATGGCGACTTAAATATCCAATGCGGGACACCACATCATGATTTTCTACCACATTCTTGATCACGTATTCTCGACATGGTCACATATCGCCGTGCTCCGCGTTCTGCAACATGCTGCCTAGGGCTTGTCGGGACGCAAGGAAGGCGCTTAACCAACTCCGGTCCAACTTGCCTTTATTTCATCTTTCCAGTACCATACTCTCACTGCTAACTCGGGAATCAGACCGGCGTCATGACTATCATCGGACGCTGTGCGTAACGAGTTATCGAAGCATTCGGTCATAAGACCGGAGTCCTATCTGCTCAGAGCTTCTTCCCCCGGAGATCGCATGAACGACGTCGTAATCGCATCGGCCTGCCGCACGCCCATCGGGAGTTTTCTCGGCTCCCTCAGTTCATTGCCGGCTCCCCGGCTGGGGGCCATCGTCATCCGGGAAGCGCTTCTTCGTGCGGGGTTGAAGCCCGAACAGGTGGACGAGGTGATCATGGGCAACGTCCTCTCGGCCGGTGTCGGGCAGGCTCCGGCCCGCCAGGCGGCGATTTTCGGTGGTCTCCCTCCTTCCGTCCAGTGCATGACCATCAACAAGGTATGCGGATCCGGGCTGAAGGCCGTGATGCTGGCTGCGCAGGCGATCCTTGCGGGCGACGCGCACGTCGTGGTTGCCGGAGGAATGGAAAGCATGTCCAATGCCCCCTTCCTCCTCGAAAAAGGGCGCACCGGCCTCCGCATGGGTAACACAGAACTTGTTGACGTCCTCATCAAAGACGGTTTGCTGGATGTCTACAACAACTACCTGATGGGGAATGCGGGGGAGTTGTGCGCACGTGAATGCAACATCCCGCGTACGGCCCAGGATGAATATGCGATTCTGAGCTACAAGCGCGCGCAGGAGTCGCAGCGTACGGGCAGATTCACCAGGGAAATCGTTCCCGTGGAAATCAAGGGGAAAGGGAACGATGTTACGACCGTTACGGAAGACGAGGATGTCAAGAAAACCAACTTCGACAAGATCCCTTCCCTGAAACCGGCCTTCACCAAAGACGGGACCATCACCGCGGCCAACGCCTCCAAGATCAGCGACGGCGCCGCCGCGGTCGTGGTGATGTCGGGGGCAAAGGCGAAAGAACTCGGTGTGAAACCGCTGGCGAAAATTCTTGCGCAGTCGTCATTTGCACAGGCGCCCGAGTGGTTCACCACTGCTCCCGCGGACGCAATCAGCAGGGTGCTGGCAAAGGCCGGGCTCGCATTAAGCGACATCGACCTCTTTGAAATCAACGAGGCATTTGCCGTTGTCACGCTGGCGGTGAACGCGAAGGCGGGTGTTCCCGTCGAGAAGGTGAATGTCAACGGTGGAGCGATTGCGCTCGGGCATCCGATCGGTGCTTCGGGAGCACGCGTGCTGGTAACCCTGTTGCATGCAATGGAACAGCAGAACAAGCGGCTGGGCCTTGCGACACTCTGCATCGGCGGAGGTGAGGCCAGTGCCGTGATCGTGGAACGGATGACATAACGGTCTCGCGTCTTCGGGTCATTCACCTCGAGTGCGACATATCGGCGGGAGTAAGAGGTCCAGCCTCCTGCCGCAGGAATTCCTGCTCTCTGGGATTCAAGGTGCTGTGCAAGAAAACGGGATCAGGTAAAAGGAGCCCTCATGGACATTAAAACGGTCGCAGTAGTCGGTGCCGGGACAATGGGCAACGGCATCGCCCACACCTTTGCACAGTTCGGTTTCAACGTACTCCTTCTTGACCTTCAAAAGCCCCTCCTCGAAAAAGCTCTCCGGACCATAGGGGCGAACTTCGACCGGCAGGTCAAAAAGGGTCAGCTCACCGAACAACAGAAGTCGGAAAGTCTTTCGCGAATCCGTACGGCCGAAGATCTCTCAGCCGCAGCAGAAGCCGGGCTCGTGGTTGAAGCGGCGACTGAGAACAAGGCTGTGAAGAAACAGATCTTCACGACACTCGACGGCATATGCCGGCCCGAAACGATCCTTGCATCGAACACTTCGTCCATCTCCATCACGGAACTTGCCGCAGTGACAAAACGTCCGGGCCAGGTTATCGGGATGCACTTCATGAATCCCGTGCCCGTGATGAAGCTGGTGGAGGTGATCCGCGGCTACGCCACCACGGATGAAACCACTGCACTCGTCATTGCCCTCTGTGCGAAATTGGAGAAGGTTGCAGTGGAGGTAAATGACTACCCGGGATTCGTCGCCAACCGGATTCTCATGCCGATGCTCAATGAAGCCATCTACTGCGTCATGGAGGGCGTTGCCACGCCGGAAGCGGTGGACACGGTTATGAAACTGGGGATGAACCATCCGATGGGTCCCCTGACACTTGCGGATTTTATCGGGCTGGATGTCTGTCTGGCAATCCTGGACGTGTTGCACGAAGGCCTGGGTGATCCGAAATATCGCCCCTGTCCTTTGCTCAAGAAAATGGTTGCGGCCGGTCATCTGGGAAAGAAGACAGGCCGCGGATTCTTCGTGTACTGACATCAGATGGGAAGACCGACACCAGACAGAGAGTGCAGTCACATGTGTCGCGCGTGGGTCCGACCGCGGACCGTATCAGCAGTCATTAGCAGAGTGAGAACACGATGACATTCGAATTCAACGAGACTCACCGGATGATCCGTGACACCGCCCGCAAGTTCGCCGAAGAGCAGCTTGCTCCCGGCTCGGTGTCCCGTGATGAACTTGCGGAGTTTCCCACCGAGGCGGTAAAAGAGCTGGGGGCCCTCGGGTTCATGGGCATGATGGTCCCCGAAGAGTGGGGAGGTATCGGCCTGGATACCGTGAGCTACGTCCTTGCGATCGAAGAGATATCCCGCGTGGACGCTTCCTGCGGTGTGATCATGTCGGTCAACAACTCCCTCGTCTGTTACGGTCTGAATGAGTATGGCAGTGTGGATCAGAAGGAGCGCTATCTGCGCGATCTTGCATCGGGAAAGAAGCTCGGGGCTTTTGCTCTCTCCGAACCCGAGGCAGGCAGCGATGCCTCGAACCTGCGGACCGGCGCAGTCCTCGACGGGGATGCGTATGTTCTGAATGGCATGAAGAATTGGACCACCAACGGATCCACGGCAGATCTGGTTCTGGTGATGGCGGCTACGGACCGGTCAAAAGGGTCGAAGGGGATCGGGACGTTCATTCTGGAGAAAGGGATGCCCGGTTTCGCGGTTGCGAAGAAAGAGAAGAAGCTGGGGATCCGCAGCTCGGACACCGTATCTTTGTCGTTTGCCGATTGCCGTGTCCCGGTGGCCAATATGATAGGGAAAGAGGGTGACGGGTTCAGATTCGCCATGAAAACGCTGGAAGGCGGGAGAATCGGCATCGCTGCGCAGGCGCTGGGCATCGCACAGGCCTCGCTCGACGCTTCGGTCAAATATGCCAAAGAGCGAAAGGCATTCGGGCGCCCGATCGCCGAGCTGCAGGCGATTCAGTTCAAGGTGGCGGATATGGCGACGCAGGTCGAAGCGGCCCGCAATCTGGTCCTCAGGGCCGCCTGGATGAAGGATTCGGGGCATGCCGTACGGTCCGGCGGCGGCGATGGCCAAGCTCTATGCCTCAAAGGTCGCTGTTCAGAGCGCCCTGGAGGCCATTCAGATCCACGGGGGGTACGGTTATGTGCAGGAATACCTGGTGGAACGGTACCTGCGGGATGCCAAGGTCACCGAAATCTACGAAGGGACATCGGAAATTCAGAGAATTGTCATTGCCCGCTCCTTGCTTAAATAGCTCGTACTTTGTAAATTCAAAAATACGCGCCATTCTCACAAAAGGAGAAAAACGATGAAAAAATTCACTTCTCTGTGTTGCTCTCCTGGTTCTGCTGTCGGCTGCGTGGGTTTCCGAATCGCAGGCACAGGTGAAATGGGCGGTTGGCATGCGTCTGGGGCTGAGTATCGGGACGGGGGGGCCTTCCACCAACTTTTACAACTACTATACCGGTCAATATGAGAAGTCAGGGGGGACCTCCGCCGGCTTTCAATTCGGTCCCTACGGTGAGGTGATTTTCAATAAGAACATGGCCATCATGGAAGCATTCAACATCAACACACAGACCGGCACGCCGATCGAGTGGATGAACCTGTTCAAGTACTATTTCACGCATATCCGGCTTCCAAGATTAAGCCGTACGCTGATGCCGGATTCAGTCTGATATTTGCCACCGGGGGACCGTATGTCGCCATTCCCTTCGGCGGCGGAGCGCTCTTCCCGATAGCCAAGAATCTCTACATTCCGGCTGATATACAATTTGGTCCCATTTTCATTTCCGGCAGCACGCAATTCGGAATCAGTATCACAAGCGGAATTCGTTACGAGATTCCCTGATTGCAGACAACTTTGTAAGGGCTTCGGGTCGGTATATTCGTACAGGCCCTACAGGTAGGTTCTTTCACGATCGCTCACAAATCGGAGGAGCAAGCGTATGAGACGGATTGTTGTGGCTATTGCAGTCCTGACGTTGGTCGTGTTACTGACAGGATCGTCCCAGGCGCAAATAACCTTTGCGGCGGGTCCCCGAATAGGCTTCAACCTGGGTTCATGTTCTCTAGACCCTGACATCTCAGGCAACGTTACAAAGGGAGGCCGGTTCGGTATGATTTTCGGCGCCACTGCCGAGGTCGGATTCGACAAGGGTAAGATGTTCTATGCGGTTCTGGAACCGATCTATATCCAGAAGGGATTCAGTATTGAAGGTCAGGGCGGCAAGGAAACCTACAGTTTCAACTACCTCAACTTCCCTGTCTACTTCAAAGTGAAGTTCCTTCAGGGAAAGCTGAGACCTTACGGCTTCCTGGGACCTGATTTCGGCATCATGCTGTCTGCTACTCAGACTCAGGAGTTGACCGGTCAACCTTCGAAGGATACGGACTTCTCCGACGTCATTGGAACCGATTTTTCGCTTGATTTCGGCGGCGGGGTCGAGTATGCAGTGGCCAAGGGCATTTCCGTGATCGGGGACGTTCGGTACATGCTCGGACTCAAGAGCGTCTACTCGAATGCCAATCAACCCAACCAGTCGATCAAGACCGGCGGGATCGTTATTATGTTCGGGGCACTTTTCCAGATCTAGATCTGGTGACGTCGGCGGAAGTGGAACTTGTTCCATTTGAAGAGCGTCTTCTCCGTTGATGTGGATTCCAGGTTCAGGTTTGGAGAGGCTGTTTTGGCTATGCCTCCGGATGAGCTTGCGGTTCTTTCAGTGATGAGCACAGCTATTCGCAGCAAGGTCCCGCCTGGCGGGACCTTGCTGCTACTGCCCCACCGACCAAACGCCTTCACTTGTTGAGGATCGGGACCACTTGCTCTCATGATTCTTCCTTCGCTTCTCCTTCTGGTACGTTTGAGTCTGGCTTCCGCCGGACCGGGTTTTGCATCGCCGGCTGACAGCGGCAGTGCCCCGGTATATGACGCTGCGCGGACGCCTCTAGCCGACGCTGCACACGCCCTCGCAGCAGACACTGTACACGCCCCTGTAACCGACACAGCGCGTGCCCTTGCAGCGGACACTGCGCACGCTGCTGTCGCAGACACTTCGAGCGTGCCCGTAGCCGACACTGTGCACGCCCTCGCGGCGGACACTGCGCGTGCCCCTGTAGCAGACACTGTGTTCGTCTCTCCGGCTGACAGCGGCAGCGCCCCGGTCGTTTTGCGTTTCGGGGGGGATCTCCTTCTGGGTGGGCACTACGAGAGCGCGGTTGGCCAAAGAGTTTCCACTGCGTTCTCGGGATTCTCACTCATGTCTGATGCCGATATCGCAATGGTGAATCTCGAGAACCCCGTGACAACACGGGGGAAAAAGGTCCCAAAACCCTACAATTTCCGCATGCATCCTGGATTTCTCCGGGCCATCTCGGACGGCGGGATCGACCTGGTGACCATTGCCAACAATCACGTTTTCGACTATGGACGTGAAGGGTTTTTCGACACAATTTCGTATCTTGATTCAGTCGGGATCCGGCATGTGGGCGCAGGCGTCAATCGTGAGGAAGCCCACCGGCCGGTGGTGATGGAAATCCGCGGCTGGAGAATAGGATTTCTGGCGTACTACGGCGGCGGGGAAGCTCCCGGGGCAGGGAAGTCCACACCCGGTGTGGCACGGCGCGAACCGGGTCCCGTTACGGCGGATATTCTGAATCTCAAAGATAGCCTGAAGGCTGACTACGTTGTGGTCAATCTGCATTGGGGAACGGAGAAAGCGGACACTCCGGATCTTTCCCAGCAGACCTTTGCGCGGACATTGATCGATGCCGGTGCGGATGCGGTGATCGGCCATCACCCGCACGTCCTTCAGGGAATTGAAGCGTATCACTACGGTGTGATTGCATATTCTCTCGGGAATTTCGTGTTCGGGGGTAACAGCCGGGATTCATACAACACCGGAGTTTTCGAAATCTGTTTGAACCCCGACGGCCCCTCATACAGGTTCATTCCGGTCGGGGTGCGGGAATGGCGCCTCTCGGTTCTTTCGGGCGCAGATTCGGCCCGCGTGACAGATGCCATGCGTCGGCTCTCACGTAAGTTTGCATCCACAATACTATACTATAAGGAGTCACAATGAAATCTCGCGGCTGCATGATTGGCGCCGGAATCCTGATCGTCATCGCGATCGCCGGCATCGGCCTCTTTCTGTGGGGACTGGGCATTTACAACAATCTCGTGACACAGGACGAGGGAGTACGCTCGGCGTGGAGCCAGGTGGAAACGCAGTACCAGCGTCGGATGGATCTGATTCCGAACCTCGTGGAAACCGTCAAAGGATTCGCGGCCCAGGAAAAGGGCGTGTTTGTCGGGGTTGCGGAAGCGCGTGCGAAGGTCGGACAGATCACGGTGACGAAGGAGGTCCTGGAAGATCCCAATGCATTCGCCAGATTCCAGCAGGCGCAGGATGGACTTTCCTCCGCTCTTTCCCGGCTCATGGCGGTCTCTGAAAACTACCCGCAGTTGAAGTCGAACGAAAACTTCATGGCGCTGCAGAGCCAGCTGGAAGGCACGGAGAACAGGATCACTGTCGCACGCACGCGCTTCAACGAGACGGTGCAGGCGTTCAACACCACGATCCGGAGGTTCCCCGCGTCTGTGCTGGCCGGAATTTTCGGCTTCCGCGAGAAGGCATATTTTGCCTCGACGGCAGGTGCAGAAAACGCGCCGAAGGTTAATTTCTAAAGATCGCGGAGGCCTATCCGGTCACAAAAGGAATGTCGATGTCCAAACGGTTTCGCAGAACAGCCAGCGGAAGTGCGGGCGCTAGACCCGCACTTCCCGGCCGGATATCCGGCCTCCTGCGGTGGTCCCTTTTCATTGGCATCGTTTGTTTGCTCGCTCCTATGATTGCGCCTGCGCAGCTACAACCCGTGCCTACTCCGCAGGTGCGTGAATATGTTACCGACCGGACGGGGACCCTTTCCCCGTCCGATCTTTCACTGCTGAATGAAAAACTGCGCGCGTTTGATACCCAGACTTCAACGCAGATCGTTGTGGTAATGCTCCCGACAATAGGCGATAACATTCTCGAGGAAGTGAGCCTCAAGGTTGCCGAAGCCAACGGGATAGGCAACAAAGAGAGAGACAATGGTGCATTGCTCCTGATCGTGAAGAACGACCGGCTGATGCGCATTGAAGTCGGTTATGGACTTGAGGGGGTTCTGACGGATGCCCTCTCCAGCCAGATTATCCGGAAAGAAATCACGCCCCGATTCCGCGAAGGGGACTTTGCCGGAGGTGTCAACGCTGGAGTTGATGCCATCATGGCTGTTACGCGGGACGAGTACAAGGCTGATCCTGCAGGGGACCCCAAGAAGAAGGCGTTTCCCTGGCAGATCATATTGATGATCATCATCTTCGTCATCATCATGTCGCGCCGCCGACGTTCCGGGGTTGGCCGAGGGGGCGGAGGGTTTTTCCCGCCGATTGGCGGACTCGGGGGCGGCGGATTTGGCGGAGGTGGAGGGTTTGGCGGGGGCGGCGGGTTTAGCGGTGGAGGGGGTTCGTTTGGTGGTGGCGGAGCGAGCGGAGGGTGGTAACAATATCAGAGGCTTCTTTGTCTACTGTTCCTGAGCAATCCGTAGATTCTGCAGCGTTTATGGGGGTCCTGCGCGACCTTCCTGTTCCCGCCGCCGTCGTTGCCGGACTGAAGATCGTCGACTGGAATCCGGCATTCGCACAACTCTTCGTTGGTGAGTCCAGAGAACCTCTTCCGTTCGCCGGATTTCTGGGTGACAGAAACGAACGAGCCCGGAAGCAACTCCGTGCCCTCGCCCTTGCCGGTCCGGACGATACGGAAATCCCCAGAAAGCACGAAGTGTTCCTACCAACCGCATCCGGACAGGACGGTTCGTTCGAGCTGTTTGCCACTCCCGTTGCCGTGGATGAGAAACGGGGACTGCACATCATCCTTCATGATGTGACAGCCGCCTGGCGAAGCGTCCGTGGTGCACAGGAGTCGGAATTGCGTTACCGTGTGCTCCTTGAAAGCAGTTCCGCTGCAATTGCACTTGTTCGCGATGGCGCCTTTGTCTTCGTGAACAAGGGTTTGCTCGAGCTCTTCGGCTATCTGCTGCGTGAGGAACTCATCGGCAAGGAAGTTTCGGAACTCGTTGCAGGCCGGGAGAAGCGCCGCGTTCAGGAATTCGCACGCACGATGCCGGCGGCAGACGTTCCCCCCGCCCGCCTCGAGTACACCGGTGTCCGCAAAGATGGCAGCCGGCTTTACATGCAGGTTCTTGTCGAGCGGATAGAAGTGGATGACCAGCCGACCGCCCTCTGGTTTCATGTGGATATCTCCCCGTGGCGGAACGCAGCCGTGGAAACGGATCGCCGCCACAGGGAGAACGAGGTTCTCGAGCACCTTCTCGTTGCCCTCCACCGATCCGTCGACCGGGCGGAAGTTGAGCAGGGGGGGCTTGCCGCTTCAATCAAGTGGCTCGGTTATGAAGCCGGGGCGGTGCTGATCCCCTCGCCGGATGGAAAAACCTATTCCATCGACGCGCAGCATGAACTCAGCGACCGGTTGCAGGAAGCTTTGCGTGAGTTGCCTGCTGACCAGGGGCTGGTGGGTTTCCTGGTCAAGACCATGGAACCGGCCCGCTTCTCACTCGCCGAATACCCGCCGCATCTTCCCTACAAGGCCCTGTTCGAATCGGAAGGTTTTCTTGCGATGGCCTGCCTGCCGCTGAGCGGTCGCGAGGTTGCCCGCGGGGTCGTGCTGCTCTTCACCCGCCGGGAAACAGAACCGCCCGAGAATCATACCGCCTTTCTGGCCGTCGTGGCAAGACATTTTGGCCTTGCCCTGGAAAGTGCGATACTGAGGGCGGAGGTGGACGCTCGCGCACGTGCATATCAGGCGTCGGTCGAAAACCTCAACGCGGTAGTCTACCAGACCTCTGCGAACGGAACGTTTGCATACTGCAGTCCTGTTGTTGAACGTCTTACAGGCTACAAGGTCCGGGAACTTACGGCTTCGTCCGATGGATGGCGTGCCATGGTACATCCGGACGACCGTCCGGTCTACGGCGAGAGGATCACACGGCAGAGCGGCGGAGAAGACGAATTCTTTTTGGAGTACCGTATCCTTCCCAAAGGCAAAGCGTCGTATCTGTGGGTGCGCGACACTGTGCGGTACCAGCGTGATGCCCAGAACCTGGTGACGGTCATAAACGGCGTGGTAACGGAGATCACCGGACAGAAGACCGGGGAGATCGAAGTCCGCCGATCGGGGGAAATGCTTCGCAACATCGTGGATGCGATGGGTGACGCATTGCTTGTGACCGACCTCGAGGGGCGGATCCTTGAAGTCAACAATGCATTCTCAACGCTCACGGGATACACGCGCGCTGAAGCGCTCGGAATAAACCTCCCCTATCCCTGGATGGTTGAAGAGGAGATGGGAACATTTATGCAGTGGCTTACCACCCTGCGCGAGGAGAAGCATCTGACGGATTTTGACATCAGCTGGCGGCGGCGGGACGGCCACACCGTTCCCATCAGCCTCAATACGACGCTCCTCAAAAGCGGGGCAGGGGATCCGGTGGCGATTCTGAACCTGGCCCGGGACATTGGCGCAAGAAAGCGTCTTGGTGAGGAAGTGAAGCAACAAAACCGTGAGCTCACCCTCCTTCATGAAATCGGAAAGGGGCTCACGGGGGCGCTCGAAACGGATAGGCTCCTTGCTCTTGTGTGTGATGGGCTTTCCCGCGCGGTTGGTTTTGATCTGTTTGTCTACGAGACCTACCTCCCGGCAAGCGACTCACTCGCGCGCGTTTTCGCGGCTAAGCCGGCGGCGGGGCCGATGGCAGGGCCTCCGGCGGGGGCGGCCACCGGTGTGTCCTCTGATGTATCGGTTGATTCCGACGCAACTGCCAATTCTGACCTGGCTGACAGTCCTGATGCGTCCGGAGGCGGTACAGACCTCATTGCGCATTGTTTACGGGTAGCCCGGGAGCAGGAGAGCTATCACGGGCCGGCGTCCGGGTGGGGTGTACTGCTTGCCGCGCCGGTGATCGCCAACGAAACCACCATGGGAGTGCTCATGGTAGCGCGGCACTCCCCGGAGCCGTTCACGGAAGCCGACTTGCGACTCTTCCTCAGTATCGCTAATTTGGTCGCGATTGCGCTCGATCGTGTGTCATTGCACGATGATGCGGTCCGTCAGGCTCGTGAACTCGAGGCGCGCAACGGCGAACTGGACCGTTTCGCGTACGTTGTATCACACGATCTGAAGGAACCTTTGATTGCCATCGAGGGGTACACCAAAATCGTCCTTTCCGGCAAAGAGAATGTGCTGGACGAGGAGGGGCGGCAGCACCTGGGTTCCGTGGTTCGTTCCAGCGGGCGGATGAAGCAGCTGA
Organism: uncultured Bacteroidota bacterium; assembly: GCA_963779225.1. GTDB lineage: Bacteria > Bacteroidota > Ignavibacteria > UBA10030 > UBA6906 > CAVPCZ01. The sequence continues at coordinate 3,699,833 of CAVZWW010000003.1, read as the reverse complement.
TTGACGATCTGCTCACGCTTTCGAGGCTGGGCCGGGTTCCCGGCCAGGTGGGTAGAGTTGGGGTGCCGTTATTGCTCAGAGAGCTTCTCAATGAAATGGCGTTCACCCTCCGGGAGCGGAACGCGCGCGTGGAATATGATCCGGCTTTGCCGGCTGTCCGTTACGATGCCACGCACCTGACCATGGTTTTTCGTAACTTGATCTCCAACGGGGTGAAGTTTAATGCCAATACCGAACCCCTCGTGCGTATCAGCGCTGAAGAGAAAGCTGACAGGATAGTCTTTTCGGTTGCGGATAACGGTATCGGGATTCCAGAAGAAGAGGCGGAAAAAGTCTTCGTGATTTTCCATCGTTTACATCCGGCGGAGCGGTATGCAGGGACCGGCGCCGGTTTGACCATCGTCAAAAAGATCGTCGAGGCGTACGGTGGTCGGATCTGGCTCGAATCCTCCCCCGGCCAGGGATCCACATTCCATTTCAGCGTGCCGCACAATGGCTGAACGGTCCGAAACGCACATCCTGCTCGTGGAAGACAACCCCGATTTTGCACAGCTCGTGGAGTTGTTCCTCCGTCGCCACGAAGGGGCAAATTTCATTGTCCACTGGAGTCCCGACGGTGTGGCGGCTTTGAAGGAGCTGGCAGAACACCCGGAGATCGTTCTTGTTCTCATGGATTATTTCCTGCCGGGGCAAAACGGGCTGGAGGTCACCCGGGCGATCCGCGAACGAGGGGTCACCGTACCGGTGGTGTTCCTGACGGTGAACAAAGATTTTGACCTTGCAGTGGAAGTGCTGAAGCTGGGGGTTGAAGACTATCTGGTGAAGGAAGAGATCTCAACCCCGGTCCTCCCCAGGACAATTCTGAATGTTTTGGAGCGCCGGAAGCTGAAGGATGAGCTTACCGCGCTGGAGATCTCGGAACGGCGGCTGCAGGTCATTCAGGAACTGGTTGTGCAGATCACGGGTGAGATCCGCACGCCGCTGGACGGAATGCAGGAAAGTGTTGACAAGTTGCTGGAGATGCACCAGGCTGACAACCTCCGGGCTTATCTCGTGATCATCCGGGACAATGTGGTGCGGATCGAAAAAAAGATCGCCCGCCTTCGTGAACTGAAGACCGACCGGACCGTTCCGTACATCCGCGATATTCGCATGCTGGACCTGTCGGAGGAAAACCCGGCCTCATGAACTTCCGTATAGCTCTTGCCCAGATTGACCCCTTGCTCGGAGATGTTGAGCGGAATGTGGCGCTTCATTGCGCCTATGCTGATCGAGCCCGTGAAGCCGGCGCGCAGCTCGTGGTATTCCCGGAGCTGAGTCTCACCGGATACGGTATCAAGGATTTGAACTGGGATCTGGCGGTTCACCCCGACAATCCCCCAAAAACCTATGCTCCACTTCTTGAGAAGAGCAGGGGGATAGCCATCATTGCCGGCGGGGTGGAGGAGAGCGATTCGTTCGGGATGTACAACTCCGCCTTTCTTTTCCAGGGCGGGGGGATGCGCTCCGTCCACCGGAAGACGTATCCGCCCACTTACGGCATGTTCGAGGAGATGCGTTATTTCAGCCGGGGGACGTCGGTGCGTGCGTTTGACACGCCGCTAGGACGGTTGGGGGTTCTGATCTGCGAAGATTTGTGGCATCCTTCTTTGCCATACCTTCTGGCATTGGATGGTGCTCAGGCGATCATTGCGCTCGTGGCGAGTCCGACCCGTTTGGGCGGGGATGGAGACACGCTCCGTGCGGCGCAGGTGAACACCGAGAATCATCAAACATACGGTCGTTTGCTTTCGGTCTATGTGGCTTTCTGCAACCGGGTGGGTTTTGAAGACGGCGTGAATTTCTGGGGGGGATCGGCGTTAATTGGTCCGGATGGCGGAGTCGTTGCCTCCGGGAAGGTGATGGAGGAGGATCTGGTAGTTGCAGATCTCGATGAGAACGTTATCCGTCGTGCAAGAAGGTTTTCGAGGCACTTTCTTGATGAAGATCCCGGACTCGTGCGGCGGGAGCTGAAGCGGATGGGGTACTAACCGGGGTTCTCTAGATTCCGAGAAACAGCCGATGTGCAAGGTAGTCTGGCAGGCGGGCCTGGAGCACTGCAGCAGCAGCTATTTCAATGTCGTATTCCACGCGAACATTTTCGTATGTCTCTTTCACCGTATCCAGCAATCCGAATGAGATACGCGGGTTTCCATCCCGTGCCTGCCCGACACTTCCCACGTTAATCAGAAACCGCTTCCCGGGTGTAAAACTATTCACCGTTCCATCTTCACCGACCACGACGGGGATATGTGTGTGGCCGATGAAGCAGAAGCGTGTGCCGAATGCCCCGAAACATTTTTGAGCGTCGGGCCATGCGAAGATGTACCGCCAGGACTCAGGGCGGAGAGGTGAGGCATGTGTAAGGGTCAGATCTTCATGAACATGAAGCATCGGAAGTCCGGCGAGATACTCAAAATTCTTCGGGGTAATGTGTTTTCGTGTCCACTGGATTGCGGTTTCCCCGTAGATGTTGAAATGATCCAGGGGTGTTTCATCCAGTACCCCGCTGTCATGATTCCCTTTGATCACGGCTGTACACCGTTCGCGTACGAGAGCGATGCACTCGTTAGGGGAGGGACCATAGCCGACGGTATCACCGAGGCAAAAGACGTGGTCCACGTGCATATCGTCGATCACTTCCAGTGTCCGTTCCAGTGCCGGAAGATTCGAATGTATGTCTGAAATGATGGCCGCCCGCATATCCCCTGACAAGTTTAAGCAAGAAATCTACGAAATATCAGGTCAACTTCAAGGGTTTTTGGGGGTTCTTTGCTGCATTTCAAGTTCGCGTTTACTATCTTGGTAGGTATATGCGGGTGCAATCCCGCCAATACGGTCGTCGATCGCTAAAAAGCGGGCAGACCTGGTAAGTGATCCGGTGTTGTGGAGAGTTCAAGGAGATGGTACTAAAAGGGGTGAAGTGATGAAGATCCTTGTTACGGGCGGTGCGGGGTTCATCGGAAGCAACATCGTCCGTGAGCTCTTGAGGCGCAACCACAAGGTCGTTGTGTTTGACAATCTGGCGACAGGCAAACGCGAAAACCTTGCGGAAGTGATGGGGGATATCGAATTCATCGAAGGGGATCTCCGAAGCTATCATCTTGTGCGGCAGGCCGTTGAAGGCGTCGAGGTCATTCTTCATGAGGCGGCTTTGGGTTCGGTTCCCCGGTCAATCCGTGATCCCATTACCACCAACGACGTCAATGTCGGCGGGACGTTGAATGTGCTACACGCAGCCCGCGATGCGGGGGTGAGGCGCGTTGTGTATGCATCGTCCTCGTCCGTCTATGGCGACACTCCCGAACTCCCGAAACATGAGGGGATGCCCACAAACCCTCTTTCGCCGTATGCCATCTCCAAATTGGGAGCCGAGCTTTATTGCCGTGTATTTGCCAGGGTGTACGGGATGGAAACCGTATCCCTCCGCTACTTCAATGTTTTCGGTCCGCGTCAGGATCCGGCCTCCCAGTATGCGGCGGTGATTCCGCGGTTCATTACAGCGCTTCTGAGAGGCGAGCAGCCGGTGATATTCGGAGATGGTGAGCAAACCCGTGACTTCACATACGTCGATAACGTCGTTCACGCGAATATTCTGGCTGCCACGGTCGAATGTGAATCCGGTCTGGCGATGAATTGTGCCTGTCACGACCGGACATCTCTCAACACGCTTATGAAACTGTGCAACAGCGCCCTCGGCACGAATATACAACCCCGCTACGATCCTCCCAGGGCCGGGGATGTAAGGGATTCGTTTGCCGCCATCGATCTGGCTCAACGTGTGATCGGCTACAAGCCGGTTGTGGATTTCCGGACCGGGCTTCAGAAGACTGTGGAGTGGTACCGCTCTTGTATTCAGGGGTAACTTTCGTATATTGCTGCGACCCGGGAGAGAGACTGATTTCTATGCCAAAAGTGCTTGTCATTGACGATGATGAAATCACCCTTGCCCTCATGCACAACATACTTGAGGATGAAGGGTACAGCATTTTCTCCACCGCAGACGGTCCGCAGGGGATTCAGATCTATAAGGAACGGGAGCCGGATGTCGTGATCCTGGATCTTGCATTGCCCAGCATGAATGGTCTGGAAGTATTGCGAAAAATCCGAAAACACGACCCGGATGCGCGCATTATTGTGGTTACAGGGCATGGTTCTGAGGAGTCGGCAAAGGTGGCGCTTCGTTACGGTGCCTGGGGGTACATCGAAAAACCTGTTGATTTTGCCACATTCTTGCATCAAATCCGCACAGCGGCAGCAGAGCGTGTAGAGCTTGCGAATTATCGCGTGAATTCGTATCTTTTTTGTTGAAATGAGCGTGTAGCTCAGGGGTAGAGCATCTGCCTTTTAAGCAGAGGGTCGATGGTTCGAGACCATCCACGCTCACTTTTGTGTTGCCCGCCTGCCCGGCATCGGGCCTCCGAGGGAAGAACGGGAAGTGACGGCGACACATCTTTTTGTCGCGATGCGAGTGATATTGAGGTGTACCAGCGTTGCTTCTTCAGAACATAACTTGATATGAAAGCCAGGTGATCGACGGGGGTGGAATAATCTGGCCTTTGCCCCCACCGTTGATCGTATTCTCCTCGTGCGTCTATCTCAATAATACATGTCGCATCGCCATATGTGCGCACATTTGCACATCGCGTTGTGCGTTGGGTCATGATTACATTATGAACTGCAGCCGGAGGTCTTTCATGCTGTTCGAGACGATTCTATTCTACTTTTGGCAGTCACCATTTCTGCTGTCTGCAGCCTCCTTCTCGCAGAACATTGAAAGTGGGTTTGGTTCAGTGGCTCCCTCAAACGTGCCGTTGCATCATATTATTACGTGGCAAAGCCCGGCGAAATGACCATGCAGGTAAACATCTGGGGTGACGTGCAGAAGCCCGGGCGATATGAAGTGGGAACCACGACAGACCTGATTCAGCTCCTTTCGTTTGCAGGAGGGCCCGACCCGGGATGCAGATCTCAGTCAGGTTCGCATATCCCGTTTCGTCAAGAGCTCCGACGGGGTTCTGAAGCAGCAGGTGAAGGTGAACCTTGAGGATTTTTTCAAGACGGACGAGGCAAAACTTCCCCTGCTTCCTGGAGATGCAATTTTTGTCGACTATACGGTCCGACTGAACATACGGGACCTAATCAGCTGTGATAGCAACTGCTGCACTTGTGACTTCGGCAGTCGCGACGTTGTTGTTGTATACTCAAAGTAATTGATCGGGCGAAGTGTGAAAGTATTTCATGCAAAGGTGAGCGTGTGAACATATCCCTGAAATCAATCCCAGGCGACGCTGGGCTCGGAAAATTCAGACGAGTCTTTCTGCTCCATGAAGTCCTCTCCCTGCTATCCGGAGGGAAAAACATTCTCTTTGCCTCTACTGGTCATCATTTTTTGCTTGGTTGCTCTACTATACCTTTCTGAGCAAACCCGTCTATGAGTCTACTGCCCGGCTGGTGATTGACTTTCGTGCGGGGAGCAACAGTCTGGGGACTATCGATTTCACCGGATTTACCTCTGCCAGCAAGATCACCAACGAAATCGAAACCCTCACGTCTTACGTGCTGACCGAGGGAGTGGCAAATGCCTTGGCGAAGAAGAAATACCTCGACAAGGCGAAAAAAACGATTGCTCCAATCCTGCTATCTTCATCAATGAGGATGGGCAAGATTCGCTTGCATCCGATTCGAGAAGTGACTGAAAGGCTCAAGTTGGCAGTTGAGTTTAGTCCCGGTCAAGGAGTCTGATGTCATCAAGATATCGGCGCGGAGCTCGGATCCGCGCGAAGCAGTCCTCATTGCCAACACCTATACGGAGGTCTACTCTGCAACAAAGTCTCTCTCAAAGCAGAGCGAAGTCCCGGTCCGTCAGGGAATTCCTGCAATCACAACTGGAGGCGAAACAACGTCTGCTTGACTCCACCGAGGCAAGTCTACGCAACTACATGCAGACAACCGGGACAGTTGCGTTGGAGGATAAGACGAAGAACCTGGTCGAGCAGCTTGCCCAATTGGAGGCCACTCGTGATGCGCTGGATGTGGATATTAATTCCCGTGACCAGACACTTCGTTCGTACAAATCTGAGCTTGCCAACCAGGAACCAAATGTCGCGAGGGCAATCGGGGAGTCGAATGACACGTACATACGCCTCCAACAGGAGCAGCTGGCGCGCCTGGAGGTCCAGCGGGATTTCGTTCTCTCACAAAACCCCGCACTGGTCTCGCAGGCTTCCTCTTCAGTACCATTGAAGGATGTAGAGGCGCAAATTGCGGCGATCAGGAAGAATCTCGAGTCGCGGACGAAATCCTACCTCAGCACTCTCAGCCCGAGCGACCGGTCGGGGGGGAGCAACGAAGGAAGTGCTGGATTCCTTGCCCAGGTAAAGCAGAAAATCATCGAACAGCAAATCGAACTTGACGGTCTGAAAGCGAAAAGGGGGGCGCTCGAGGCTGTGATCGGTGATTACGAGCAGCAGTTCAATCAGCTGCCACGGCGTAACATCGAAATGGCAAGACTCCAGCGGTCACGACTCAGTATTGAGAAGTTGCACGGACTGATTGAGGAGAAATTCAACGAGGCGGTGATTACGGAGAAATCGGAATTCGGCTCTGTCCACATCATCGATCCGGCCACTGTTCCGTTGGACCCTGTGAGTCCGAAAATCTGGTTGAATCTTGTGATTGGTGTTCTACTCGGCCTTGGTGTAGGGGTCGCAATTGTCCTCATCCGTCCTGCGTTGGATGTCAAGATACGCGCGCCCGAGGATATCAAACAACTGGGGCTTCCAGTGCTTGCGGCTATCAGTCGAATGGAATTGGATCGAGGTAGCAAAGCGAGAGGATCGAACCGGCGGGGACGGAGGCGAACTCTGGATTTGCATCTCGTTGCAAGTACTCATCGCACGTCGCCTCTCGTCGAATCGTATAGACATCTCTTCACAAGTTTTCGCTACATGCAGCTTGACAAGCCCCTTCGCAGTCTAGTGGTGACCAGCGTGAAGCCGGGGGAGGGGAAATCCATAACTGCCTCAAATCTTGCAATAGTGGCGGCGGAAGCGGAGAAGCGTGTTCTGCTAATGGATGCGGATCTTCGCAGGCCGACAATTCACTCCATATTCGAGCTGCCAAAGAATCCGGGTGTGATGGAGATCATGCTTGGGCAATGCGACGCTTGAAACAAGCAAGCATTCCGACGTATTGCCATTTCTGGATGTGCTCTGTTCAGGCACCACGCCGCCCAATCCCAGCGCCGTCATAGGATCGGCCAAATTGTCGGCGCTCCTTGCCAAGGTCATAGATGAATATGACATGGTGATTCTGGATTCCCCCCCGCTTCTCGCGGTGAACGATTCTCTTGTACTTGCGTCGCAAGTAGACGGCATTGTCTTGGTGGCCTCTGCAGGCCAAACGACACAGTCCGGAATTGGCGGCCGCTGTTGAGGCTCTGGGCGACATGCGCGGGAAGCTCCTCGGGGTTGTGCTCAACAACTTTGATCCTCGGAAGACATACAGAAGCCGGAGTGCTTCTAGTCGCTACGGGTACGGATATGGGTATGGAATCGGCGAGTAAAACTCTACGAAGACTCTTGTTTAGTGCGAAGCAGAAACCCACTGCCTACGGCAGTGGTTATGTCCAATTGGCTTTGCCGGAAAAAGGTAGTAGATTTGGTACATGAGCAAATACAAGAAACTCTCTCATGCGATATACTACTGCACGTATCATATTGTATGGGTTCCCAAGTATCGGTACCGTGTCCTGAGCGGGGAGATCAAGGAGATGATGGAACGTGACATTCGCGGTATGAGCGAATGGTTGGGATGCGAGGTGACGGAGTTGAATGTGCGGGAGGATCACGTGCACGTGGTGGTATCAATTCCACCGAAGGTGTCGATTTCGGAGTACATGGGAACAATCAAGGGGAAGACAGCGATCAAGCTGTTCAAAAGCTACCCTGGGATGCGGAAGAAGCCATGTTGGGGGAACCACTTCTGGGCGCGGGGCTACTTCGTGAGTACCGTGGGAGTGGACGAAGAGATAATACGGAAGTATGTGCGCTACCAGGAAAAGGAAGAGAAGCGGGAGGAAAAACAACAGGGTAGTTTTGGCTTCTTATAGAAGCAAAACGCTTTGCAGAAGCCACCGCCTTTGGCGGTGGTAGTTCACTGAATCAGCAAGGTTCCTTTACCGTTCAAATGTCCACATGCCGGACTAGTGTTGGTGGACTCTGGCGCAGAGACATGGTCGTCCCCAAGTGACCCGGAAAGCAGGCCCAGAGAAAGTGTGCCTGGGTCTTGATAATGCTTCAGGCTCGGCCCTTCAGTCAGCAGGTTTTCTAGTTCAGTCTGCCAATGGGGGCGGTAAGAAGACTGCAGGTTTTTGGAGGGGAACTGGCCTTGACGCGTCGCATTTTACGCATGGGGACTTCCTGATTCTGGTGTATATCCTGTGCACACTTGTCCCTAGGCCACTCACGTGACTGAAAGGGCGGAGCGTAGCCAAGTCGTCACGAAGCACTGAAGTTGACAAGATTCAAATCTGAACTGCATTTGGAAATTCTTGACGCATGAAACAACAAGTTGGTGGACACAAATGAGATTTGCGCTAGTTGGCTATGATCGCATCGCCCAACGTCACACTGAGCATATACATAATTAAGTGGAATTGGCCGCTGTGTGCGATATCGTCAGTGACAGAGCGATACTTTGGCATCCAAGTATGATGCGAGAGCGTACCACTGCATTGATGATCTGCTTGCCAACGAGGAAGGAATAGCCGCGGTTAGTGTATGCACGCCAAATGGCCTGCATGCGCAGCACAGCATCTCAGCGCTGAGAGCAAATGCGGCTTTCTACAATGAGGTTCTGTCTGACATTGACTGTTTGATAACGCCCAAGATGCGTCCAGATACAAAGTACACGCGCCACTTGTATGTGATTAGAGCCAAGCGGCGAGATGCGCTCTCGAAGTTCTTGAAGGATCGTGGAGTAGAGACGGCCATTCACCATCCGGTGCCTTTACCATTGATGGTAGCATACAGGTACCTAGCACACGGACCAGACGAGTTTCCTATCTGCAATCAATACAAGGCTGAAATTCTCTCCCTGCCCATGTTTCCCGAGCTGACGAATCAGCAAATAGATTTTGTCGCGGAGCAGATTAGACGAGACTGTAAGGAATTTTGTGTTTGTGAGCCATACGAGTATATTGGATCAGGAGGTTCCGTATGGCGAAGAAACGAGAAGCGATTGACCCCTCATTGCTCGATGAGCTCCTTGCGGGCCGGGACCCAAAGACGGTTCTCAGTTCTGAAGGGCTGTTAGGCGAACTGCAGAAGGCCCTGGCCGAACGTATCCTGAACGCCGAGATGGATCATCATCTTGACGGCCTGGAAGAACAGGAAGCTGGCAACCACCGCAATGGAACCAGCACCAAAACTGTCCTGACCGACTCTAGCGCGATCGATGTGTCGATTCCGCGCGACCGGCAAGGGCGTTTTGAACCAGCCTTGATTGCCAAATACCGGCGTCGCCTCCCCGGCTTCGACCAGAAGGTCATTGCTCTCTATGCCCGGGGGATGAGCACGCGGGATATCCAAAGCCATTTGCGAGAGCTCTACGGCGTCGAGATCTCCCCGGAACTCGTCTCCGCGGTGACTGATGCCGTTTTGGAGGAAGTCACCCAATGGCAGAACCGACCGCTGGAGCGAGTCTACGCGATCGTGTTTTTCGATGCGCTCCGGGTGAAGATCCGGGACGAGGGAACGGTCAAGAACAAGGCCGTCTACCTCGCGATCGGCGTGCGCTGCTCCGGGCACAAGGAAGTCCTGGGCTTGTGGATCGAGCAGACTGAAGGGGCAAAATTCTGGCTTCGAGTCATGACCGAGCTGAAGAACCGGGGAGCCGAAGACATCCTCATTGCCGTGGTCGACGGTCTCAAGGGGTTCCCGGAGGCCATTACGGCGGTTTTCCCCCAGGCCGAGATCCAGACCTGCATCGTCCACTTGCTCCGCTATTCGATGCACTTTGCCTCGTGGAAGGAACGTAAAGCGCTCAGCAGCGCTCTGAGGCCCGTCTACCAGGCAGCGACCGCGGAAGAGGCCCGACACCGGCTCGAGGAGTTCTCCGACGGCCCGTGGGGACAGAAGTACCCGATGATCGCTCAAAGTTGGCGGAGGAACTGGGAACAAGTGATTCCCTTCTTCGCCTTCCCTGTGGAGGTCCGGCGGATGATCTACACCACCAATGCGATTGAAAGTCTCCATAGCCAAGTCAGAAGAGCGATTCGAGGTCGGGGCCACTTCCCGAACGATGAAGCAGCAACGAAACTGATCTGGCTCGTGTTACGTAACGTACAGGACAAATGGATCAAACCTCCGATTGCCTGGCACAAAGCGATGAGTCAGTTTGCAATCCACTTCCAAGACAGATTTGTGATCAACACCTAAACCACAGACCATGCTCACACACAAAATATCTTACACACCCGATTAGACTGTTCTACAGACGAGAATACACCTGAGAAGTGCTGGCCTCCTGGCGTTCAAAGATTCAATTCCGAACATGCAATCTGGCGGTTCTAAGGATGGCTGGTCAGTTCGTCTGCATTGTGTTGTACCACTGATCTTCCTGAATCACGAATGGTTTGAATGGTACTGAAAGAGGATGAGAATGACTTCACGAAGCACCAAAGTTATGGCCATGTCTTTCGGAAAGGGACTCTGGATGTTTGCAGGGCTTGCAACAAGCATCGTTTTTGCACGCCAGTTGACTGCAAGCGAACTCGCAACCTATGGATGAGCGTTCCTTGCCTACAATTGCAAGGCTTCTTTTCGCACTACCATCACCTCAACCCCTTTGTGTTTTTTCCTTCCGAGAAACCCTTAAGAGAACGGTCTCTGGTTTCGGCTGCGTTCCTAATTAATTTGTCATCTTACTGCATGAAATGTCTTTTCTCCCCGAGAAGAGTCGCTATTTTATGCGGAGAAATTAGCCTGCGACTGCCCCGACTTTGACAGAGAACGACCACAATAGAACTGACCGAAAAGCGACGGATTCCAAGCGTGCTGATCTCCCCTGAGCCAGAATCGGAACAAAGGTCTGAAACACAAAAGGAAAACCGTATCGAAGCGAGGCGACGGACTAATGCCTACCGGCTCCTACTCTTTGAGCGTGACACACCGTGACTTCTTCTCAGCGCATTGTTCTAAATACCCTCGCCACATATGTGCGCAGCGTTTTCACCGCCGGACTATTCCTCTTCAGTAGCCGTTGGGTGCTTGGCGCACTCGGTCAGTCAGACTATGGTCTCTATAGCGTTGTCGGTTCTATTATCACTTTGATTGTTTTCCTCAATAGTGTTATGGCGGCTAGTGCCGCCCGCCACTTCGCCTACAGCATCGGCCAGGGAGATACGAATGCGGTCAATCAATGGTTCAACGCCGCGTTCAGCATTCATCTGGTCCTGCCCATCGTACTGATTCTAATCGGCTGGCCTATTGGAGAGTATTGTATTGCCCATATTCTGAAGATTCCACTGGATCGCATCTCCACCTGTGTTTGGATTTTTCGCATTTCCTTAGTGTCGGCATTCTTCAGCATGGTGAGCATACCGTTCAGCGCCATGTTCACTGCCAAACAGCATATCGTCGAACTAGCCGTGTGGGGGATACTTCAGTCAATCCTGATGTTTTCGTTCGCCTTCATGTTAACCGATCTTTCCGGCGACCGCTTGTTTATCTACGCTACGGGGATGGTTGCAATTACCGTTTGCGTACAAATTGTGCAGGGTCTGCGCGGCATCGTAGTTTTTCGTGAATGTACTTTACGGCGCTCACTATGGTTTGATGAAAAACGTTCCAAGGCAATTTTATCCTTCGCTCTTTGGAGTCTTTTTGGCAATACAGGAGGGTTGCTACGTTACCAGGGGATGACAATCCTGCTTAACCTCTATTATGGCCCCAAGGTGAATGCCGCCTTTGGCATAGCTAATGTGGTTTCGGTTCAATCCGGCATCCTCTCGACCGCCATGCTTGGTTCATTTTCGCCGGAAATTACAGCCAGTGAGGGACGTGGCGATCGTGCACGGGTGCTCAGCCTAGCATTGCGTACCTGCAAGTTTGGAACGCTCTTGGTGATGCTCTTCGCGATTCCCATCATGGTGGAGATTGATTATGTCTTGAAACTTTGGCTTCTCGAACCGCCGGCGTACACCGGATTGTTTTGCCAGTTAATGTTGGTTGTAGTTCTGATTGACCAACTGACTGTTGGCCATATGATTGCAGTAAGTGCGCACGGTAAGATTGGCGCCTACCAGGCCACGCTTGGCTCTATCCAAATCCTATCTTTGCCTTTAGCATGGCTCTTTCTAACCTTTGGATTCGCACCGACCAGTGTTGTTTTCGCTCTAATCATTACTAGTTCGATTTGTGCTCTAGGCCGCGTCTTATGGGGACGTTACCTGCTTAGCATGCCGGTTCACAGGTGGCTGACAAACGTAATCATGCCATGTGCGGTAGTAGCAGCTACATCATCGTTTGCAGCCTTGGCCATAGCATGGTGGCTGCCGCCTTCTTTCTCGCGTCTTGCTTCAGTAACCGCTGCCAGTGTGACGGTAGCTGGGCTTGCTAGTTGGTTCATCGCGCTGGATGTCAGCGAACGAGAGTTCTTGATGCAGACAATTCGTATGTCATTTGCCTTCGTGTCCAAAAAGAACACACGTGCTCAATAAGATCAAGCGTTGCAATAGTGCAGATTTGATAAGTGTTGGTGTTTGCGATTTGCGACGGATAGTAAAACGGGTTAAATAGTCATGTGCAGAAGGGAAGGACGGGTTAATGAAATTAAAGATTTCGAAAAGACATTACACAACGATCTCAATTGGTTCAATTATCCTGCTAATAGCAGGCGTTATTGGACGATTGGTGCTGGGCGATTTCGCTCTGGTAATTCTATTAATCATTTCAACGATATTGGTAATGTATCTACTTCTAGAAATTTATGAAAGATTGAGTGAAGAACACCGAAGCCAAGATAGCCAACGGACCAATGACTACAGGCAAGTTGAGGCACTGTCTTCATTGTTAAGCGTAGTAAAGCCGAGTCTACCTCTACCGGCGATGAGAGTATGGGCAGCCAGTCCAGACTTGCTTACAACAATTGCAGAAGAAATTCTTACTAAGAAACCCACCCTTGTGGTGGAGGCTAGCAGTGGAGTCTCAACGCTCGTAATTGCCTATTGTTTGAAACAATTAGGCCAAGGTAAAGTTGTTTCACTTGAGCATGACGCCAGGTACGCCGCCAAAAGTCAAAGCCTCATCAAACGGCACAACCTGGAACACATTGCGACAATCCTCTACGCACCATTGAAGGAGGTTGAGATCGATGGGCAACAATGGTTCTGGTACAACATGGATTGTCTAGTAGATAGAATTGAACAACCTATAGATTTCTTGGTTGTTGATGGACCCCCATCGGATATCCATAAGTTGTCCAGATATCCAGCATTGAAACTGTTGTACAGGCACTTAAGGAGCCGTTCAACCATATTCTTAGACGATGCGCGTCGAGAAGATGAGCAAGAAATTGTAGGCCTTTGGGAAAAGGAATTCAGCGATATTTCAAGCGAATTTCTTGATACTGAAAAGGGAACATACCTAATACAAAGGAATACCCCGATGGAGGAAACACCGAATTGTAGGTCGCAGTCGGTGCACCAGGGATGAATACTGCAAAACATGGAAGGCAGAACAAAGTTGGGGCATCGAGAATGTGGCACTCAAGATGCGGGAATTGAATAATTGAAGACTGAAATGGCAAAAGTGATTATATTTGTAACTATGTCTCTTTGGGATGAACCACATAGAGGCCGTCACCATTACGCCAATCTCCTCAGCCAGCATCACACTATCGTGTGGATCAACCGAAATCTTATGCCAGGTGAAAATGAAGTGAAACCGGGGATCCAACACATCAAGGATGGATTGTATGTACTTCATACGGGGAAGCCGTTTCTTTCAAAGCGGCTGGATGACCGTTTGAATCTCAACAATTGGCATAGACTAAAGCTGCTACAGCGTGAATTAAAGCTCCTGGGTATGGGAAGTCCGAATGTGGTATGGTGTTATGACTTCAAAGGCTTGCCATTTGTTGAGGAATACAAGAATCAGGCCACTTCCATTTACTTCTGCAATGATTGGTTCGGGGAATGGACTTCTCGCTTTGGCAAATGGGCGTTCCCAATGCACGAAAAACGAATCGCATCTACGGCGGACTATGTTATTACGATATCCCCCAAACTGTGCTTGAGGTTCACACCGTTCAACAAGAATGTATTCTTTGTTCCCCACGGTCTTTGGTTGCCGGATAAGCCAACTGCGTTTGGAAAAAAACGGAGACCGGAAATTGCAGGCTATATCGGGACTCTAAACGACACGATTGACATCAATTTTCTATGGAAGATAGTTGAAGCGACAGATCTGAATTTGCTGCTTGCGGGGCCCATCATTGAGGCATCACCCCCACAAATTGAGGCATTTCACAGACTCATCGGATATCGGAGGGTGCAATATCTTGGTAATCTTGGGAGAAGCGATTCTGACGACGCAAGGTCTCAATGCGATGTCTTGCTATTACCCTATTCAAATAGCAGGGTTAGAGAATACGGTTTTCCAATAAAGTACTTCGAGTACTTAGGTTCTGGTAAACCAATAATATCAACTGATTACATGGAGTGGCCCGCTCCATTTCGTGGTACCGTAAATCTTTACAGGAATGAGGATGATCTTCAAAGTTTGGTTAGTCAGGTGTATCGACAATGGAATGATGACACCTTCCGAAGTGCAGTAGAGCTGGCGGGCAATTCCACTTGGGGGCATAGAGTAGAGACGATAAGCGAGTTGATCGGAGTGGCGTTGTGACTGAGCGTTTGCACTCCTGTTAAGTAGTCGTGGCTGCTTGGTGCAGGCCGATCAGCGCTGGCTCTCCTGACGTCGAACAAGGGAAGAAATTACTTTTTCGAGCTCTATTTTGCACGAGTGTGATACAGGGACTGACGTCTTGAAACCGTGCGCTGTGGTTGCTCGAGTGATTTGCCACTTCACTTTTTGCTTCTCCACGCACAGGGGTAAAAAGGGTGGAGATGGAGATAACGATGTTTGTGTCGCTGCGATTTCAGGCAGTTCAGTTGCAGTCTTTATCTCATGAAAAAGGCATCTGATCTTCCCTGGTGAGCCAGGATTTGAGATGATAACTTGCTAGAGTCATACCACACCCCTTTGCCCAGCAATAACCGCAAGTCGCCACCCTCAAGCGTGACTGACAAGTGGTCTTTCGTTGCAATCTTCCTTTACTTCGCTATGCAACCGTTCAATGATTCACTTCATCGTGTGGTTTGGGTGGGCTCTTTTATTGATCTGCTGTGGGCGGTTATCTTGCTAGCACTCACCTTGATCTATATTCTCAGTGGAAAGGCTTTTTTTTGGGCATTCGAGTTGAAAGTGGTTGTTCTATTCACTCTGTACTTAGGTTTACATCTCCTCGGGTCTTTCGTTATCGCCCTGGGAGGGCCAGATAGATTCTATGATGAAGTCACTGCACTACGGTGGCTTTTGCAGTCGGCACCTATCTTTGTGCTCATAGTGGTGCGCGGTATGAAAACCAAAGAGCTGAACGCGATCCTGACTATGATCGTTCTCGTCATGCCATTCGCAATTCTTATGATGTATCGGGATTTCCGCGTCAGTTCCATGCAAGAATTGGAGGCATTTTCCCGCCCCGGGGGGGGGATCCCCTACAATACCTTTGTGCCATACACCACCTTTCCCGTTTTTGCTGCTTTGTACGTAATTGCCAAAGTGAGACACAAGGCTCTGGCTGTCCCGATTATATGCCTGCTAGTTTTCAATATCCTGTTTATTTTTGCCAGTCCGAGCAGGCAGAGCGCAATATTCTTAGTATTGGGATTCTTGATTGTCTTCTCGATTACCAAAAGTATGAGAAAGCTAATTCTAGTTGCGATGGTCTCTATGGCGATTGCATTCGTATTAAAGGAATTTGACCTAATAGATCAAGTCACATCAAGGTTCTTTTCCTCGAGATTGGTGGAAACCAACAGAACTGATCACATGGTAAATGGGTTGAACGAAATTAGGGATGCATGGGAATGGTTCTTTGGAAGAAGTCTAACTTTAGCCCTAATGGCTGGGCCTGGTTTTCTAGTGAACCCTCACAACAACTACATATTTAGCGTTATGAGAATGGGTTTGTTTGGCATGGTTCTAATGTTTCTTCCATTTGTTACTGGCTTTGTCAAGATGGTCTATTTGACTAAGAGGTATGGCAATCAATCATGGTTTGATAGAGACTCTGCAGCTTTTATAACAGTCAGCCTATTTTTTACCTTGTTTCATTCGTTTTTTGGATATCCGCATTTGGATGCACTAAATGCTCCAATAGTCTGGTTTGGGCTCGCACTCTGGATTGTTTATAACCGTGATCTATTTGAGAGATCGTGACAATTCGAAGAAGCATATATTGCTCCCCTCTGAGGTGAGACAGTCAGTGTGTTGAGTCTTTCTCTCCTCCCAAGGCACTCCGTGGGGGGGGGGAGGAGTGCCTTGGCGCCGAGCCTTCCTTTTCGAGCCGTTGCATCTTAAACGTCTGGTTCTCATACTTCCATTAACAAAAGGAGAACCAACGTATGCCGCACGCCGAGTCAGGAAAATCGATCGAGGAGAAACTCGCCATCGTCCTCGAAGGCCTGAAGGAATCGACCAATATTGCCGAGCTCTGCCGACGTCACGGTATCAGCCAGGCCACCTACTACAACTGGCGCGACAAGTTCTTCGAAGGCGGTAAGACCGCTCTGGCCGGCAATGGCCCGGGGGGCCGCGGCTCCAGTGAAGCCGACAAGGCGAAGATCGCCGAGCTGGAACGGGTCATCGGCCAACAGGCGGTCGAGATCCAGGTGTTCAAAAAAAACTGAAACTGTTCTGAGTGATGACGAGCTCGTCCATGCGCTTGAAGCCGACGGCGTCCCGGTGGCTGAGAGTTGCCGGATCTTACGGCTCTCCCGGGCGAGTTACTACCGGCACCGACGGGCTCTCACGATTGTAAAGCCGGAAGCTCCCGAGCAGGATGCTTCCGAGGTTGCCCTCCTGGAGAAGATCCGGGAACTTGCCGGGAAGCACCCCTTCTGGGGATACCGGCGGATCACCGCGTTTCTCCAGCACAAATGCTCATTGTGCGTGAACCGCAAGCGTGTGCGGCGTCTGATGCGGCTCGACGGGCTCTCGGTCCCGGTCAAGCGCTACAAAGCGAAGCGCACCGAGACCCGCTCCAAGCCTCACCCCACTCGGCCCAACGAGTGGTGGGGTACGGACATGACCAAGTTCTACGTCCAAGGTCTCGGCTGGCTGTACCTGGTGGTCGTCATTGACTGGTACACCAAGCGGGCTCTGGGCTACGCACTCGGGCTGCGGCCGAAGACGGACCTCTGGCTCGAGGCACTGCATCAGGCCGTCGAAGTTGCCTGTCCTGCCGGCAGTCGCTCGGAGAACGTTCACCTGATGAGCGACAACGGTTCGCAACCGACAAGCAGACGATACGAAACGATTCTCGAGACCCTGAGCATCGAGCATGTCACCACCAGCTACAATAACCCGAAAGGGAACGCAGACACCGAGCGCTTCATGCGGACGTTCAAGGAGGAAGTCGTTTGGCCGAACGAGTTCGAATCACTTGAAGCGGCCATCAGAGCTGTGGACATCTTCTTCCTTTTCTACAACCAGGACTATCCGCACTCGACATTGATGGGCATGAGCCCCATAGATTTTGAAGCTTCGCTGAACCAGACACAGACAGCAGCGGCTTGAAAAAAGACTCAACCAATTCTCAAGAAAATCTGTCTTGACTTTTGGGGAGCATTACAAGCACGTACCGTGATTCAGCAATGCGTTTAAGGCCAACCACGTAGTGTGAAGGAGCAGAAATGTTCACGGAATCAAGAGTAGATGACACGAGAGAAGGTAATTATGAAAATTGCTCTCTTCTCTCCTAATCTCATGGGCGCCGGGGGCGAACGTGTCATGGTTCTTTTAGCCAACGGGCTCGTGAAGCGCGGTATGAAAATAGACCTTTTGCTTGGCAAGGCCGCGGGTGAGTTTTTGCACTCCGTAGATGGTGACGTCAACATAATCGACTTGGGGAAAAATCGCACAATTGCTACCTTGTTACCGCTGGTGCGCTACTTACGGGTCGAAAAGCCATCAGTACTAATCTCAAGTATCTCACATAGCAACATCGTGGCTCTTCTGGCTAGTCGCTGTTCGCGTACCTCTGTGCGAGTCATTGCGCTCGAACAAATGGTCTATTCGCATGGAAAACGCGGTAATCCTGGATTGCGCGCACGTATTGTCTCGAAAACTACTGAGTGGCTTTACCCATGGGCTGGTGCCATTGTGGCTGTTTCGCAAGGCACGGCAGAAGACATTATCAGATTCGCTGGTGTTCCGCGCCAGATTGTTCGGTGCATTTATGGCCCAGCCGTCGACTCTCGGATCAAGGATTTAGCCCAAAAACCTATTAGCCACCCGTTCTTCTGCAAAGGCGCGCCGCCAGTGATACTGGGTGTTGGCGGTTTCAATGTGAACAAGGATTTCCCGACGCTCATAAGAGCCTTTGCAGACGTACGAAAACAGAGGCCCTGTCATCTGGTAATACTCGGGCAAGGACCCGAACGTGGCAGGTTGGAGAGTTTGATACAAGAGTTGGGTGTTGAACAAGAAGTCTCCCTGCCCGGATTTGATAACAACCCCTACGCATACATGGCTCGGTCTGCTGTTTTTGCGCTTTCATCTAGAAGCGAGGCTTTGTCCTTGGTCCTGATAGAAGCGCTATTTCTGGGGGTGCCGATAGTCTCTACAAATTGTGAGTGGGGTCCCGGTGAAATTCTACAGAACGGCAAATATGGGCGGCTAGTCCCCGTGGGTGATCCGCAGGCCATGGCCGATGCCATTCAGCTGGCATTAACGGAGCCACCGACCATAGTTCCCGCGGAAGTCCTGGAACCATTCATGATTGATAGCGCGGTTGACAAGTATGTGAGCCTCATCAGTGAACTCACGAAGAAGTAACCGTAATGTATGAAGTCTCGAATAAGATGACATTCGAGTTTGTCTATCCCGTCAGGAGTATACTTCGGCCATGAAGAGTCATCACCCCTTGGTTTCGATTGTCACGCCAGTCCGCAACGGGAGCAAGTATGTTGAAGAGTTGATCGCGAGTGTTCTAGACCAGGATTATTCTTCTATCGAACATATCATCATTGACGATGGCTCAAATGACAACGGTGCGACTGTAGAGATCTTGAAACGCTATCCGCATCTGCGTTGGTGGAGCCGAGAGAACAGGGGTGCCTACGCAACGATCAATGAGGGCTTAGCTGCAACCACGGGAGAGCTTGTAACAGTAATCTGCGCGGACGATAAATACGCATGTCGAACGGCTATTTCCTCTGCCGTCAGGCTATGGAGCGTTGATCCCAACTGTGACGCCGTGTATGGAGAGACCATCAGAATTGATGAAAGTGGACATGAAGAAGACCGACAACCTCCTCTCAGTGGGCCACTATGGGTGTTTCCTTACTATGCAGTTGTCACCCATTGTTCGCTCTTGGTCAGGCGAAGTGTGATCGTCGATGGAAAGATCTTTTTCGACGTGAACATTCCATATGCTGCCGACACGGATTGGATTCTAAGGCTTATTCACTCCGGCTGTCGCTTTGAAAGACTGCGGCAACCTATTGCACATTTTCGTCAGCATTCCATGCAACGAAGTCACACGGGCAGCGCACAGATGTCCGAGGATCATCGGCGCGTAATGCAGAATCATGGCGGTTTCAATCCGGTTGTTGCTTTTGTGGTTAACAAGTGGTGGCGATTTGTTAAACTTAGGAGTCTATGCCAGCACCGAGGTTTTCTTGTTTGTTTCGAAGCGATAAGAACGCACTTCCGCTATGCCAAGCCAAGGTAGTCAGGCGTGAGCGGGTCAAACCATGCAACCATGCTACTCACAAGATCCATTTGCCAGATACCAGATACAAGAGAGAAGGCTCTTGGCAGACACGCGAACATTAACACGACCACGATCTACGCTCATGACATTAACCGGACAGCCACGCTCCGGAGGGCAAGATAGAGGCTCTCCTTGCGGGGGTGAGATAATTCGATTCATCATTGGCTGAAGGGCTGAATCCCAAGACGTGTTATACGGACAGAAAACCGAGACTCCACATCTCAAGCGGATCAATCGAATTATCACTATGCGTAAGGACCTATGATGTGGAAACTTGTTTTTACAAGAGCGAGACTCCTGCTTGGGACATCGTTAATTGCAATACTTTGTCTTATTTCTGTTGTGACATACATTGTGAGAGACAGGTCATTCGATGCTTGCGCCAATATCTCACCGAGAAGGACGCCCGAAAACTGGCCCGCGAATGTTAAAATCGGAATAATCGGTGACAGTTGGGTAGCTCTTCAAAAATCTGATCAAGCAAGTCGAGATTCATTAGAGGTCTCTGGAATCCACGCTTCGGTCGTCAGTTCTGGGCATGAAGGTGCAAAAAGTCGGCAAGTACACCGAGACCTTATCGCTGATGAATCTATACAGTTCTGAAGCAGGCATATCCTCATGGATGAGGATGTAGACTATCTGGTTGTAGTTGCCGGTGTAAACGATGCTGCAGGGCACATCTTGATTTCTATTCGCACCATATGCTGTGCATAATCAGAACAGCACAAGCCCGTGGGATACATCCGGTAATCGTTGAACCCGCCGAATTTGGCATTGAAGACGCTCCCGCAGAGGGTTTCTTGTCTTATGCGAAGAGGTTGATTTTCCATACTTTTTTCGATGGAGGGGAACGCGACGTAAATTTGGGATATCGGGAAGCACTCAAGGACAGCCTTACACCCGCCATGCTGGAGGATATGTCAATTGTCTCTTTCTCCTCGCTAATCAAACACTACTCTGAGCACATGGAGATATACGCGAATCCTGTTCATTTGAATCGGGAAGGCTATCAGAAACTGGGGCACATGATAGCTGGAAGCATCATGAGCGCGCATAAGAACCGATTGCAGCGACAGGTTCTGCCGCCGCCAATGATGGAAGGCTGAAGGGCTGATCCATCTGTCGGTTTCCGAGGGATAGACCCGTCTGGGAAGACATCGCGTCTTTCCTTTAAAGAACAAACGCTGTTTAGGTAAACACAGTTTGCAGGGTAACCAATGGACACCAAAGAAGGCTTAGACGAGATCTACCCGCTCCTGGACAGAGCGCAAGCGGTAGCGGTCCTCACGAAGCCCGATCTCGATTCGCATGCCTGCAAGCAAAGCCGATAGAAGCTCGTATCTGCGCGAGATGTCTAAGCAAACCCACTTGATACGGGTATATTGCTCCCCTCTGAGGTGAGACAGTCAGTGTGTTGAGTCTTTCTCTCCTCCCAAGGCACTCCGTGGGGGGGAGGAGTGCCTTGGCGCCGAGCCTTCCTTTTCGAGCCGTTGCATCTTTGCCGTCTGGTTCTCATACTTCCATTAACAAAAGGAGAACCAACGTATGCCGCACGCCGAGTCAGGAAAATCGATCGAGGAGAAACTCGCCATCGTCCTCGAAGGCCTGAAGGAATCGACCAATATCACGGAACTCTGTCGAAGCCACGGTATCAGCCAGGCCACCTACTACAACTGGCGCGACAAGTTCTTCGAAGGCGGTAAGACCGCTCTGGCCGGCAATGGCCCGGGGGGCCGCGGCTCCAGTGAAGCCGACAAGGCGAAGATCGCCGAGCTGGAACGGGTCATCGGCCAACAGGCGGTCGAGATCCAGGTGTTCAAAAAAAAACTGAAACTGTTCTGAGTGATGACGAGCTCGTCCATGCGCTTGAAGCCGACGGCGTCCCGGTGGCTGAGAGTTGCCGGATCTTACGGCTCTCCCGGGCGAGTTACTACCGGCACCGACGGGCTCTCACGATTGTAAAGCCGGAAGCTCCCGAGCAGGATGCTTCCGAGGTTGCCCTCCTGGAGAAGATCCGGGAACTTGCCGGGAAGCACCCCTTCTGGGGATACCGGCGGATCACCGCGTTTCTCCAGCACAAATGCTCATTGTGCGTGAACCGCAAGCGTGTGCGGCGTCTGATGCGGCTCGACGGGCTCTCGGTCCCGGTCAAGCGCTACAAAGCGAAGCGCACCGAGACCCGCTCCAAGCCTCACCCCACTCGGCCCAACGAGTGGTGGGGTACGGACATGACCAAGTTCTACGTCCAAGGTCTCGGCTGGCTGTACCTGGTGGTCGTCATTGACTGGTACACCAAGCGGGCTCTGGGCTACGCACTCGGGCTGCGGCCGAAGACGGACCTCTGGCTCGAGGCACTGCATCAGGCCGTCGAAGTTGCCTGTCCTGCCGGCAGTCGCTCGGAGAACGTTCACCTGATGAGCGACAACGGTTCGCAACCGACAAGCAGACGATACGAAACGATTCTCGAGACCCTGAGCATCGAGCATGTCACCACCAGCTACAATAACCCGAAAGGGAACGCAGACACCGAGCGCTTCATGCGGACGTTCAAGGAGGAAGTCGTTTGGCCGAACGAGTTCGAATCACTTGAAGCGGCCATCAGAGCTGTGGACATCTTCTTCCTTTTCTACAACCAGGACTATCCGCACTCGACATTGATGGGCATGAGCCCCATAGATTTTGAAGCTTCGCTGAACCAGACACAGACAGCAGCGGCTTGAAAAAAGACTCAACCAATTCTCAAGAAAATCTGTCTTGACTTTTGGGGAGCATTACACGGGGGCCATCTTCTGAAGTGCCGAAGACTAATCTTACTGCACGAAGAGCATCTTCTTGATCGCAGAAAACTGTCCAGCTTCCATACGGTAGAAATATACCCCGCTGGCTATCCTTGAGGGTTTGAACACAACCGAGTGATAGCCGGGGGGCTGGTACTCATCTACCAATACCGCCAGCCGTTGCCCTGTGATGGTATATACTTCAACTCGAACCCTCTCTCCCGTGGGGATACCGTATCGAATGATCGTTGACGGGTTGAATGGATTTGGGTAATTCTGGTCTATGCCAAAGTGGAGAGGGATAATTTCACCACGAGGTGCACCCGTTTTGGTTGCATCACCCGGCAGTGAGACCAGAACTGTTGAGGAATATGGAGGGAGAGTGACCCTTCCTCCAGCCGGACTTCCGTCCAATCTAAAGTAAGCAGACCCCGTCAAAGGAACAGATTGCGTCGATCCGGTGTAGTTGATGAAAAGAGGTGACCTCTCCGTTGGGGCGTCAGCTAAGACCTCAACAGGTCGTATGCTAGCGTTGTCTATCCAAACAAGGGAGTCCGTTTCCTTCATCACAAAATCCAGTCTCGTCTGGGTGTCAGAAGTGTCGCTCATGAAAACAAAGCTATATTCGTTTTTCGTCGGCCCAACAGGGACTTCGCGAGTAAATCCAATGGTAGCATACGGAGAGTGATTTTGCGTGAAGCGAACCGATAGGGTCCCTGGAATGGGACTGCGAGCGATGAAACTGACTAAGTACCCTTGATTATCTTGAAGACTCCATGGGTCACTCGAAGCCATAAAGGACAAATCCTTGTCTGTAGGACTCGCTGATGCTGAAAGCTGAAGAGCGGGACCATCAAGCTCGGCATTCGTCACAACGGAGATACTTGCGGAAACCGGCCATTTCTTCCATCCTACTAGGCTTGTAGAAAAGTCACCATTTTGAATCATGGTTTGTCCTGTCGTATCAATCACGCGATGCGAGTCAAGATGCACAGCTGATTTGCTGCTGTGCTTATCCTGGCCGCTGGTTGCGATCCAGTCTGCAAGTGTGTACTTAGTGGCGGCATCCTTGCTGGAAGAGTTTATAAATTCGGCAACATAGTAGTCATATGGGTTACAGTAATAGTTGCTATCGAGAATATCCAGACCAACAGGTGTTGGGCCTAAAATTCTCAAAAGCCTCTGATCATAACTGAGCGCGTACAATATGTTTCTTCTGATGGAATTGCCGCCGCCTGCTATGGAGCTGTCATGCATGATCTCTATCTGTGATTTGCCGGAGCCATACACTAGGTTTCCAGTGATGTTGTTTCCCCGGGAACCGAGTGTCATAATCCCGTGGCTGACTACTCCAGCGATAGTATTGTGATCAATAGTCATGTTATTTGTACCCCCATCAAGGTACAAGCCAACCGCTATTTTGCCCGATTTCGGTGGTGTTCCTTCCAAGTTGCCAATAACGCCTCTAATTATGTTGTTCTTCCAAGTTGAATGAGATGAATTCAACCCCCAACAGTAAATCGCGCCACCATCATTCAACTTTAGGACAGTATTCGTTAGCAGGTTTCTCTCAACCAAATTGTACTGCCCATCAGCACGAATTCCGATATAACCGGTGCTGTCTATAGTGTTTCCGGAGAAGCTGTTATACGCGCCACCAGCTGAAAGAATAGCGATCATCCCATTGGTGCCAGTCTCTCCGTAACCTGAGAATAGTCCTATTCGTCTTATCACGTTATTGCTCACATCTGTGCCTTGGTGGCCCGATAGGCGTATACCTATACCATTCACATCCGCGATTTGATTGTTAATGATTACACAGTTGCTAGGCGACGATCCTACCATATCGATTCCTGAAAGAAACGAACACCTGATCAAATTCTCTTCAATTTTGATGTTATTAGTGGCCCCAGGGAATCGTATTGCTGATTTAGCCTGACCATTGAATGCAAGATCACGAACGATGACATTCGAAAGGTGGTACACTCCATTGATGCCGTAGTCAAAGGCACTACCTTCAATCGACGCGGAGTTTGGGTCAACACCAGCAGGAGGAAAGAGATAGGCTTGAGAATTCACAGTATCGTTGAACCATTCTCCTGGCGAATCCAATTCGTCCAATTTGCCATCGAGAAAGAAGCCCCATCCGGCTGCTAGCGGATATTCGGTTTTTTGTTCCAAGGTCACTTGACCGGGAACCGATGAAGTTACTTTTCTGGTTTCAAACGACCAGTAGGTTGATCTGATTCTCATGGTTGCTCCAGCCCAATAATCAGAGTTCTGCTGGAGTCCTGCCGTACAAATGATAGCGTTTCCGGCGATTTGTTCCGCAGTCAGAAATCCAACGTTTGGGTATCTTGCAACTGTCATTTGCCTTCCGTCGCAGAACAGATTCCTGATTGTCTGCTTTGAAGGTATCGGACATCGCAATACACCACCCCTATAGTTGCTCCAACCACTGAGTGGTACTGTACCTGAAATTACTGGCCTGTTTGGGCCAGCGCCATACGCTCCTATCACTATCGGGGTACCTGTGGAACCTGAGTACGATAGATTGAGTTGACCGGCAAATATATCGCCTCGGCGAAAAAGGACTTGATCGCCTGGCTGAAGCTTCAGGAGGTTGATTTTGTTGAGCGTCTGGAAAGGAGATGAATCGGCTTTTCCGTCGTTCTGATCTGATCCTATCGAAGAAACGTAGTATGTAGTTTGGGCAAATAGAACTGTTTGAACGAAACCGATGAGTCCTGCGAGGACACATGTATTTATAGCGCGCCGAAGGATCGCAACTTGACACCATAATTTCACTAATTTGAAGTGTCCGTACATGAGTTGGGCACCTTCCCCTAGTTGTCTAATAGTATAAAGTGTATGCTTTTCTATGCTCTGAATCAAGGTCTCAGTATCATTCTCGAGGTATAGGTGGATCAACAATCATGCCGTCGGGCATGGCGGTGTCCTCATCGTGCCATTGTCACAGATGTCCTTCAAAAACTCGAAGGCCCAACTAGGAATCAGAAAGTCTAGGTGTTAGCCTCGCGGCCGAATATCGATCTGGATGCTAATCATGCCGAATCACAATGTAGATTCTACAAATTGCAGGAGCGGTAACTTGTCGACAAGGCACCGCGGCGTTGAAATCTGCCTCTCCTTCGAGGGGACAGATCAATGTGTCACGCCGATTCATTTTGGGGGGATGCAAAGGTTGTATATGGCATCTGAGATTCTGTGTTGAGCGCTTCGGAGCTGAAGCAGTCAGTAGCTTTGGTGATTTGGTGAATTGTTGGGGTGTGTAAGATATTTTGTGTGTGAGCATGGTCTGTGGTTTAGGTGTTGATCACAAATCTGTCTTGGAAGTGGATTGCAAACTGACTCATCGCTTTGTGCCAGGCAATCGGAGGTTTGATCCATTTGTCCTGTACGTTACGTAACACGAGCCAGATCAGTTTCGTTGCTGCTTCATCGTTCGGGAAGTGGCCCCGACCTCGAATCGCTCTTCTGACTTGGCTATGGAGACTTTCAATCGCATTGGTGGTGTAGATCATCCGCCGGACCTCCACAGGGAAGGCGAAGAAGGGAATCACTTGTTCCCAGTTCCTCCGCCAACTTTGAGCGATCATCGGGTACTTCTGTCCCCACGGGCCGTCGGAGAACTCCTCGAGCCGGTGTCGGGCCTCTTCCGCGGTCGCTGCCTGGTAGACGGGCCTCAGAGCGCTGCTGAGCGCTTTACGTTCCTTCCACGAGGCAAAGTGCATCGAATAGCGGAGCAAGTGGACGATGCAGGTCTGGATCTCGGCCTGGGGGAAAACCGCCGTAATGGCCTCCGGGAACCCCTTGAGACCGTCGACCACGGCAATGAGGATGTCTTCGGCTCCCCGGTTCTTCAGCTCGGTCATGACTCGAAGCCAGAATTTTGCCCCTTCAGTCTGCTCGATCCACAAGCCCAGGACTTCCTTGTGCCCGGAGCAGCGCACGCCGATCGCGAGGTAGACGGCCTTGTTCTTGACCGTTCCCTCGTCCCGGATCTTCACCCGGAGCGCATCGAAAAACACGATCGCGTAGACTCGCTCCAGCGGTCGGTTCTGCCATTGGGTGACTTCCTCCAAAACGGCATCAGTCACCGCGGAGACGAGTTCCGGGGAGATCTCGACGCCGTAGAGCTCTCGCAAATGGCTTTGGATATCCCGCGTGCTCATCCCCCGGGCATAGAGAGCAATGACCTTCTGGTCGAAGCCGGGGAGGCGACGCCGGTATTTGGCAATCAAGGCTGGTTCAAAACGCCCTTGCCGGTCGCGCGGAATCGACACATCGATCGCGCTAGAGTCGGTCAGGACAGTTTTGGTGCTGGTTCCATTGCGGTGGTTGCCAGCTTCCTGTTCTTCCAGGCCGTCAAGATGATGATCCATCTCGGCGTTCAGGATACGTTCGGCCAGGGCCTTCTGCAGTTCGCCTAACAGCCCTTCAGAACTGAGAACCGTCTTTGGGTCCCGGCCCGCAAGGAGCTCATCGAGCAATGAGGGGTCAATCGCTTCTCGTTTCTTCGCCATACGGAACCTCCTGATCCAATATACTCGTATGGCTCACAAACACAAAATTCCTTACAGTCTCAATTGTTGTACACCGTGTGTCACGGGGAGGAATGCAGCCGTGTCAGAGGGTATGACTACTTGCGTGTGCTCGCTACTGCGTTGAACAACTATTGGAGACAAGAATCAGAAGGAGCACAATTCAACAACCGGCCTACGCCTCGGAAGCTATCCATCAAGATCAACCAAGATTGGAGCTATCCATGCAGCACACTCGCAGCATATTGATTCCCCGAACCCAAATAGTTGTTCAACAAAGCTACAGCCTTGCGATCATCTGGAATAACTTGGTACGAATTGTTTCATCGATATGGTCAAAGCAAGAAACCGGAACTCCATCAAAAACAGCATCTCAAAAGCCATCTGTGCTTGCGGTCAGCAATGGAATTACGCCCTACGGAACCCATTTCCTTCGTCGGGTAGCAGAGGAATTGCCCGAATTCTCTCTGCACACCCTATACTCGTATGAATTCAGTACAGGCCATTGGCAAATCACTATGCCGCCCGCCATCAACGCGGTCATCTTGGGGAAGGGTGAAGAGTCTTTTGCCGCAACGCGGGGCTTCGCGGCCATCGGGCGCGATTGGTCGAAAGGGCTTGAACTCATTCGCCAGATCCGCTCACGTCAACCAATAGTTGTATTCATTCTTGGGTATGGCAGTCTCGCTCACATGATGGTGCTCGAATGGTGCCACAGGAAAAACATTCCTTGCCTGCTGTCTGGCGATAGCAACATTAAGGGGGATCGACATTCAGGAATGAAGGCTCGAATAAAGAAAATTGTAGTGTCATATGCGGTCTCACGATGTACTGCTCTTCTTCCGTGTGGTAACCTTGGGGGACTATTCTTCAAAAGATATGGTGCCCGACCAGAACAAATTTTCCTCTCACCTTTCGAACCTGACTATTCTCTGATCGAGCATGTTTCGTCTCACATCAGAGACTCGCTTAGGACGGAGTTTCACCTTGATGCTGGCCGCCACCGCTTCCTCTATTCTGGCCGACTCGTTGCGGTTAAACGAATTGACTTGTTGATTGACGCCTTTGCCCGTATGGCCGATCAACGACCCAATTGGGATTTAGTAATTGCAGGAGGAGGGCCGCTTGATGCCGAGCTTAAGGAGCGCTTGCCAGCGCGGCTACAAGAGCGTGTCGTATGGACCGGATTCATCGGTTCTCCCGAAAGGATGTCGGCAATGTTCCGACTTGCAGATGTACTTGTATTGCCGTCTGAATACGAACCTTGGGGTGTGGTAGTAAATGAGGCAGCATGTGCGGGGTTGGCCCTGATCTGTTCGGACGTTGTGGGCGCGGCTGCCGAGCTGTTACGGGATGGAGAGAATGGCCGGTCATTCCACCTGGGTGATCTTCAATCGCTTATTGACGCTCTGCTGGACGTTAGTAATGAAGCAAATCTCTCGCGGTATCAAGTGTCATCGCCGCTTGTTCTCAGTGCGTGGCGGAAAGCTGCGGATCCGGTAGAGGGATTTCGACACGCAATGGAATACAGCTTGCAGAAATGTGCATCTCCGCGCAATCCCCAAAATCAGGAGGAAAAATGATCCTGAAACTCAGAAGAGCTTTACGTTCGAACCTAACAGTCTATCATGTTTTTGTCCGCATTCGGAATCGATATAGGATTTTTCGGTATGGGCTTACATCTGTCCATCCAACCTTCCATATTTCTCCTCGGTCTAGGATAAGCCGAGATCTAGTAGCCGGTGAATTCGGTTTTATCGGTGAAGGCTGCCAGATTGGCCCAAGGGTTGAGCTTGAGTGCTACGTTATGTTTGGACCTCGAGTGGCTATTGTTGGAGGTGACCATCGCTTTGACCGTGTCGGTATCCCAATGATTTTTTCTGGTCGTCCAGAATTAGAAGCAACCAAAGTCGAAGCGGATGTATGGGTTGGCTACGGCGCGATCATCATGGCCGGGGTGCGAATCGGACGGGGCACAATAATTGCGGCCGGTGCTGTAGTGACGCAGAATGTGCCAGCGTACGAAATTTGGGGCGGAATCCCAGCGCGAAAACTGCGCGACCGATTTAATAATGAAGAGGATCGGAGAATCCACGACCAAATGCTGCATCGCCAACCAAGGGAGGGTGAGTACGCGCAACCTCGATTCTCCGACGCCGGCGTTTGATCATACAAAATCCAGGGGCACGATCCCATAGTCTCTAGTTGAGGGTAAGTGCAAGAGGTTCTAATAAGTTGGAATCTACAGAAGCATATGCGGGTCTGATTGATCCGGCCGGTTCTTCGATAACTCTTCGTTTTGTGATCAGCTGACCAGGATCAGTTCCCGCATCGCAGGTTTCTGGAGAGAATCAAGGAACGCTATGTGGTCCTTCGGTAATGATTTCATCAAGGATGGAGGCGGAAGGAAATTCTGGTTAGGCTCGAACGGACGGCATATCTTACTCATTGCTCCGCTACATAGTGGAGCATCGGCTGTCTCTCCTAAAAATATGCCGGCAGATGAGATCATTACACCACGTGTTCAGAGCGAATGCTCGGACAGACATCCAGGCAAAAAGGATAACCTCAGCAAGGAACGAGTGACTCTGTCTGTAGCAAGGGTAGACAAAGAAAAGATGCACGAGACATAGAATGATGAAACAAGGTCACAGCCATAGGGATCTAAAAAGCACAAAAAGGAACCGAAATGTTTACAGGCAAGACGCTGCTGATAACCGGTGGAACCGGGACTTTTGGGAACGCAGTTCTCCGTAGGTTTCTAAAGACGAATATTCATGAAATTCGCGTCTTTAGCCGAGATGAGAAGAAGCAGGAAGAAATTCGGATGCACTACGCGAATCCCAAAATTAAGTCGTATATCGGGGATGTTCGTAGTTACGATTCAATTGCTTCTGCTATGTATGGCGTGGATTATGTCTTTCATGCTGCGGCCCTCAAACAAGTGCCCTCTTGCGAGTTCTATCCCCTGGAAGCTCTCCGCACGAACGCGCTTGGAGCTGAGAACGTCATGAACGCGGCTATCGCACACAAGGTCAAACGCGTCATCGTGTTGAGCACTGACAAGGCTGTCTATCCCATCAATGCCATGGGAATATCCAAGGCTATGATGGAAAAGCTGATGGTCGCGAAGTCCCGTTTGGCAAGAAAGTCGGCAACGATTCTCTGCGGTACTAGATACGGAAACGTCATGGCCTCACGTGGATCAGTGATTCCCCTATTCATCCAGCAGATACGCGAAGGGAAGCCACTCACCATCACTGAGCCCCTTATGACGCGGTTCATGATGTCAATTGAAGACGCGGTTGACCTGGTGTTGTATGCCTTCGAGCACGGGGGGCAAGGAGATATCTTCGTGCAGAAGGCTCCTGCTGCAACTATAGAGACCTTGGCTCTCGCGGTAAAGAAGGTGTTTTGTGCGGAGAATCCCGTTAGGGTTATCGGTACCCGACATGGCGAAAAGCAGTATGAAACACTTCTTACACGTGAAGAACGTGGACAATCGGAAGACCATGGCAAGTACTTCCGGGTCAGAGCGGATAATCGTGATCTGAATTACAGCGTATTCTTTTCGGAGGGGAAACCCGAGATTGCGTCGTTCGATGATTACAATTCGAACAATGCCAGAATTCTCAATGTCGATGAAATGGTGACGTTGCTCCAATCTCTGGACTTCATACAGACGGAAATGAAATCACAAAAGACCGCACAGCGCAATGTGTCCGTCGCCGTGTCGTCAAATTCAGACGTCGCATAGAGGGGAAATGAAAACAGTCCTCGTTACAGGGTCAGCAGGATTTGTGGGAAAGAACCTCGTGGAGGTCCTTCGGCTTCATCCGGAACTGACGCTCTTGCAGTTCGATATTCAGGACAAACAGGAAGACCTGTTTGCCCACCTAGAGGCTGCAGATGTGGTCTTTCATCTCGCAGGTGTCAACCGTCCTCAGCATGAGGAAGAATTCGCCGAGGGCAATACAAACCTGACGTCGCGGATTGTGAAGGCCCTCCTGAAGCGTGGCACTAAGCCGGTGATCGTGTTCTCTTCCTCTACTCAGGCCCAATTGGACAATCCTTACGGACTCAGTAAGCGAAAGGCGGAAGCGATTCTGGAAGAGTACGGGGCGGCCGGCGGAAGCGCAGTCATCTTCCGGCTGTCAAACGTGTTCGGCAAGTGGAGCAAGCCAAACTACAATTCGGCAGTAGCCACATTCTGCTACAACATCGCCCGCGGGCTTGAAATCTCAATCAGCGATCCAAAACGAACAGTCGAATTGATCTATATCGATGATGCAGTCCGGGCGTTCATAGGGATATTGGATGAGGCACCTTGTGCAGGCACCTACCGCCGGACGGCAGGTCCAACGACGCGCATTGCGCTCAAGGAGTTGGTCCACGAGATACACCAAATGCACGACATCCGCTCGAGACTGCTCCTTCCGGACATGAGCGATCCCTTCCTGAGGGCACTGTACGCGACGTATCTTTCATTTTTGCCTGAAGACTCATTTGAATATCAACTCACGATCCAAAAAGACAATCGAGGTTCGCTGGCAGAACTGATCAAATCCCCACACGTTGGCCAGTTCTTTGTTTCGAGGACAAAACCGGGGGTCATACGGGGCAACCATTTCCACCACACCAAGGTTGAGAAATTCTGCGTCCTTGAAGGTGAGGCGGTGATCCGCTTCCGGCAGATTTCAGGCACGGAGATTCTGTCCTATCCCATCATCGGCAGCGAATTCAGGATCGTAGACATCCCACCCGGGTATACGCACTCCATTGAGAATGTCGGAGAGAGAGATCTCATCGTCCTCTTCTGGGCCTCTGAAATGTTCGACAAGAATATTCCGGATACATATCAACTCCCCGTCACTAACATACAGTAATGAGACAAAGGTCGATTCGTGAAGAAGCTGAAAATAACCACTCTGGTGGGCACACGTCCAGAAATCATCCGGCTCTCGCGAGTGATTGCCAGGCTCGAGGCAGAACCGGCAGTAGACCACACACTCATCCATACGGGTCAGAACTATGACTACGAATTGAATGAGATATTCTTCAAGGATCTTGAACTCCGTGCACCTGATCTGTACATGAAAGCGGTCGGGCAAAACGTCTCTGAGACCATTGGATTGATCATCGCACGGATGGATGGGGCATTGTCTCAATTTACCCCTGATGCCCTTCTGATCTTGGGAGATACCAATAGTTGTCTGGCAGCCATTGCCGCAAAGAGGAGAAAGATTCCTATCTTCCATATGGAGGCGGGAAATCGGTGCTTTGACGAGCGGGTACCTGAAGAGATCAATCGCAAAATCGTTGATCACATTGCAGATATCAACCTTACATATAGCTCAATAGCTCGCGAATATTTATTGAGGGAAGGGTTATCGATGGACCGGGTGATCAAAACAGGAAGTCCAATGTTTGAAGTACTCACAGCCTACCGAAAAAAGATCGGTCGCTCGTCGATTCTGGCGAAGTTGCACTTGAAACCGCGGCAGTACTTTCTGGTGAGTGCGCACAGAGAGGAAAACGTCGATGATGAGGGACGGTTCGCGCAGCTTGTTGATGTCCTGACGACTCTTGCAAAGACGTTTCGCGAGCGCGTTATCGTCTCCACCCATCCAAGAACACGAAAAAGATTTGAGGCCCAAGGCATCGCATTGCCGGCCCAGGTTGAGTTGATGAAGCCGTTTGCTTTCACGGATTACGTAAAGCTTCAAAAGTATGCCCATGTTGTTCTTTCGGACAGCGGCACCATTACAGAGGAAGCGTCCATTCTGAATTTTCCCGCTTTGAATATTCGGGAAGCACATGAAAGGCCGGAGGGAATGGAGGAAGGTGCCGTAATGATGACTGGACTGGAAACGCACAGAATCCTTCAAGCAATGTCCGTGCTGAAAAGCCAAAAACGCGAAACAGGTCGTACACTTCAGATTGTGCAAGATTATAATGTCGCAAACGTATCCGAAAAAGTCTTGCGCATCATCGTGAGTTATATTGGTTATGTCAACCGAACTGTCTGGGCGAAGTAGCCCGGGGGTTCTCTGGTTCTCATGATGGAACGGCATATGCGTATCCTCATTCTCAGTCAGTTCTTCACGCCGGAGCCAACGCTCAAAGGGCTGGTATTTGCCAAGGCTCTGGCAGCGCGAGGCCACCAAGTGCAGGTTCTCACGGGTTTCCCAAATTACCCTGGTGGAATGGTGTATCCGGGCTATAGAATTGGGATGCCACAGCGGGAAAACCTCGAAGGTATATCGGTCGTTAGAGTTCCCCTATATCCGAGCCATGATTCGTCAGCAATAAGACGTATATCCAACTATGCATCTTTTGCGCTCTCCGCATCGGTCTTCGGTTGCCCAATCGTCGACAAAGCTGACGTTATCTACACATATCACCCGCCAGCGACTGTAGCTTTGCCCGCGTTGGTAATTGGGCTAATCAGACGAATTCCATTTGTCTACGATATTCAGGATCTGTGGCCTGACACACTCCGGGCAACGGGGATGGTCCAAAGTCCGTTGATACTGAACGTGGTGGGCTACTGGTGCAGATTCACCTATCGTCACGCCAGCAAGCTTGTAGTTCTCTCTCAAGGATTCAAGGATGTATTGATGAGCAGAGGTGTGCCCCAAGAGAAAATCGAAGTCATCCATAATTGGTGCGAAGAAGATGAGATTATCAGGACAGAACGGAACCAAGAACTCGCCCGGAAGTTGGGATTAGTAGGCAAATTCACGGTCGTGTTTGCCGGGACAATGGGTAAGGCCCAGGATCTTGATACCGTCCTTGCGGCCGCGCAAGTGTTGCGTGACCGGGTCCCCCGCGTTCAGATCGTTCTGATCGGAGGTGGGATCGAAGTTGATCGATTGAAGAAAACCCTGGAAGAGAAGAGGATATCAAACGTCACAATTCTTCCAAGACGCCCCGTTGAGGAGATTAGCGAAATCTTGAATCTGGCGGATGCTCTTCTGGTGCACTTGAGGAAAGATCCGTTGTTCCATATAACAATCCCTTCGAAAATCCAGGCCTATCTGGCAGTAGGGAAGCCCATTCTGGTTGGCGTTGAAGGTGATGCCACAACCCTTGTGCTTAAAGGGGGTGCCGGGGTAGCATATGATCCAGCTTCATCGCAGGACTTGGCAGCCGCTGTTGAGCGAATGGCCAACATGCCTGAATCTGCCCTTGAGGAAATGGGAAGCCGCGGCTACCAGTTCTACCAACGAGAGCTCTCGTTTGAGAGAGGAGTCGATAAGTTCGAACGTCTCTTTAGGATTTTGGCCGTCAATACAGGAATTGGCTCCAGGTGATCTATCTCCGTTCTTTCGGACATAAAGAAAGCCGTTTTCATCATCTTGATCTCTCTCGGCGTACGCTACATCGGAATTCCGTAACATTTGGAAAAGTTTGAATAATGCTTGAAGTCTTCAGCCAATGGTGTACATCTCCTGAAATCGGTATTCGCCTGAAAAGGCGTGGCACAAGAAATGCTTTCAGGGATTACTGGCAGTTTCCAGATGAACGATACGTGATGGGAAGGGGAGGCTAGGACAGTGCACACTTGCTACAAGAAGATTAAGTTACTATATGACATCTTCTTTGCTGGAATCTTGCTCGCCGCAGGTTTTCCATTGATGGTTTCCATCGCAATTGCCATACGGGTTTTCCTGGGCTCACCTGTGCTATTTGCCCAGCATCGACCCGGGTTGCTCGGCCGACAATTTACTCTACTAAAATTCAGGACGATGACAAATGAAAAGGACGCCGCTGGCGTCTTTCTTCCAGACAAAGAAAGACTGACACGTTTTGGCCGATTTCTCCGCTCAACGAGTCTTGATGAGCTTCCAGAGCTAATCAATGTAGTCCGTGGTGAAATGAGTCTTGTGGGGCCCAGACCACTCCTCATGCAGTATTTGGACCGATACACCGATGAACAAAAGCGGCGACACGACGTTAGACCGGGCATTACTGGGTTGGCGCAAGTGAACGGAAGACAGAATATTCCGTTCAGTAAGCGCTTGGAATTAGATGTCTGGTACGTTGACCACTGTAACCTATTTCTTGACCTAATGATCCTAGCAGTGACTATCCCACGTGCACTTCTTTCAAAGGGTGTTGTCAGTGGACAGGATGTTGCAGAGGTGGACGATCTGGGCCTATGGGACCGTTGAACCATTGTTAATTTGGAGCACAGGAACATGAACTGTCGTGTAAATGAATGCATACTCAGGCGGCCGGAACCGATAGATGCCGAACCACTTTACAGCCAAAAAAACGACCCAGAGGTCACTTCTCTCCTGGGGGGTTTTTCGGCTGGCTTCTCCCTTGCCGATGTCAAGGATTGGATAGAGAACCAAAGACATGTCAATAACAAAATTATCTGGACCATAGCCGAAGTGAAAACCAACAAGTGCGTCGGCCATGTTGGTTTCTATGATATAGACTATCGTATTCGCTCGGCCGAATTCGCGATCATGATTGGGGAAAAGAGTGAATGGGGGAAGGGCCTTGGGAAAGGTTGTACAAGACGCGTAATTGAATTCGGATTCATGGAGCTTAACCTTAATCGGATATTTCTTTATGTTGTGGAGAGTAATGCGAGGGCAATCCAACTTTATCACTCAATGGGGTTCCGCGATGAGGGACTCTTGCGGCAGGCACAGTTTCGGGCGGGCAGGTATGTTGACCTCCTCTTGATGTCCATGCTTAACGAAGAATTTAAGAGGCTAGAAAATGTCTAATCCGCACGAAATTGGATCAGACTTCCATTGGATTAGCTTGTCCGAGGGGGCACCGTTCATGCCTTATCCATGGGGAGGGCGGCACCTATTGTTTGGCTCTGGGCGAGATGCTCTTCGTGGGCTCGTGAAGCACGGAATTCTCAACAATGGTTGGAAGAGGCTTTTGATTCCGAGTTACTTCTGTCAGGAGGTTGTTGGATCACTATTGACAACCGGTATCAAAGCTTCCATCTATCGCAGCAATCCTCTTTGCGGCCATCAAGTCTTCCCATGCGATCTTGCAAAAGAGGGGGACGCCATTCTTGTGGTCAATTATTTCGGGCTACATTCTGATGGGATGTCTACACCACCTTCCGCTCCGCAGGTTGTGATCATCGAAGACCATACGCATGATCCTTACTCCCAATGGGCATTTGAAAGCAGTGCTGATTGGTGTGTCGCATCGCTTCGAAAGACGCTTCCGATTCCCGATGGAGGGGTGCTTTGGTCACCGCGAGGCCATAGTCTACCTGGCCATCCGACATCGACAATCGACCATTACAATGCCGCACTAAGAAAGTTCGCTGCCATGCACTTGAAGGCTGCGTATTTGCGGGGCGAAGCGATTCACAAGGACAGCTTCCTAAGTCTATGTAGATCGGGGGAGGACGAAATTGCATCGGGTGACGTGTCAGGTATCTCCGAATGGTCCGCGAACCTATTGCAGTGTTTTCCCATTGCCGTATGGAGAAACCATAAGCGAGACAATCAGAGAGTCCTAGCCGAGCGACTACGGAATACACCTTGGCTTCACGTGCTACAGCCACAGAACGACCTGACAGGGTGTCCGTTTTCGTGTGTTCTGCGATTTGATACCGAAACCCGACGAAACAGAGTACGGGAACGACTTATTGAGTCGAGTGTATATCCCACGATACTGTGGACGTTGGACGACCCTGTCCTAAACGGTATCGCCGTTGATGATATCCAATTCAGTAGAAGGATGCTATCGATTCCTTGTGATTTTCGATACGTCTCTGATGATATGAACAAGATCGCAGATCTTGTCACAAAGTTTGGAAATGACGCTGAACAGGAGAAGAGTTGAGGTGGTCTTCCCCTGTTATATAGGACACGAAGTTAAGCTCCACGGTGTTACATAAACACACGAGGATTTACCCATGGAGCAAGGAAACGTGAAGAAATCTCGCCGTCGTTTCGACCAGCAATTCAAGGTTGATGCAGTGCGGCTGTTGGGGGAAAGCGGCAAAACCGTCTCGGAAGTCGCCCGGAATCTGGGTATTGGTCGCACCCAACTGGAAAGTTGGAAGAAACAACTCGAGGGGAAGACTTCACCCCTGGCAGCATTCCCCGGTAACGGGAACATCGGTGCCGAGAAGAAGGAACTCGAGGAACTGCGCCGTGAGCTTGCCCGAGTCAAGGAGGAGCGGGAAATCCTAAAAAAAGCTATGGCCGTGTTCTCACGACGGCCGTGATGAAGTGCGCGTTCATCAGTGAATACGCGCATGAGCATTCCATTTCGCTCATGTGCAAGGTGCTGAACGCATCCAGGAGTGGCTTCTACAGGTTTAGGCACCATATCATCGGCGCTCGGGAAATAGCCAACGTGAGACTTCTGGAAGAGATCAAAATAGTTCACCAAACGAGCCGTGGCATCTGCGGCAGCCCTCGGGTGCACCGGGAGCTCAACAACAGGGGCAATGCCTGTGGACGTCATCATGTGGCCCGTCTGATGGCCAAGGAAGGCATTGTCGGAGCAGACACTGCAGGCAATAAATAACAAAAAAGCAGCTTAACTCCCTGTCCACCAAATCAGGGGAACTTCCAGGCGAGAAAGGCTTCGGTGATTGAATCAGGGGACAGGAGAAGATTGCTGCATTTGCCCCATTCAATGGTCTCTCAGATTGCTGGGATTTGAATTGCATCGCGACTTCGCGAAGGTTTTAGAATATTGAACTTGGCGGAATTGTGCTCGATGCTGGGATTGCTCTCGGACGGGAAAGTGGTTTCGTTCAACTGTCGCTAGACGTCGATGCACAGAATACTCGAGCAATTGCATGCCGCTGGTTCCATGGCTGATCTTTGCATACAGGAGAGAACTGTCCACACAAACTCACGAAAGCTTGACCTTGTACATAGCAGGGACAAGAATTTGCAGCACCCTTAACTGCGTGGCAGTTCGCGCGAGGTGGAAGATGAAATTTGAGTAGACAAATAGTTGATCAATTCAATGAGTTAACACACTAAGATCCCGATTGGGGGAGGGACAATTCATGCATACACTGATGTCACACAGGATGCTTACGACGGGCGATGAGGGGGCATGGCGAGATATCCTGCCTGAACGAAAGAGTGTTTTCGGAAGTTATGCATACGCGGCGATCTCTCAGAAGCAAAGTGGGAACGAGGCAAGATTGCTAGTTTTGATGGGAGATGACGCACAAGTGGTATACCCTTTTTTCCTCAGATCCATAAATAGTCTCCCTTTTGTACCACCTTCCCTTACGGGTTAC
Organism: uncultured Bacteroidota bacterium; assembly: GCA_963779225.1. Classification (GTDB taxonomy): domain Bacteria; phylum Bacteroidota; class Ignavibacteria; order UBA10030; family UBA6906; genus CAVPCZ01. The sequence goes on along the minus strand of CAVZWW010000003.1, from coordinate 3,661,125 downwards.
TATGATATCCATACTCCGGAATACACTGGTGCTATTGATACCCAACTGATTGACATGGAGAAGGTGCATCGACTTCGGGAGTACCACAGCAGTATTTGTCGCGCCAACAATATCGTGGCTGAGTTTGGCCACCTTAATCCCTGGAATGTCAGAGCAGCAGGGTTATCTGATCCAGAGTGCACCAGTGTAGACAGAGAGATCGTGTACGTGGATCTGAGTCTCGACGAGAGTCATCTATGGAATGATTCATTGTCAAAAACATGTCGCAAGACCGTTCAAAGGGCTCAAAGAGATGGAATCCGAGTGTTTCAAGGAGAGACTCTTGATCACATTCGTGAATTCTACCGTGTTTACAGAGCCACGATGATGCGCACTGGCGCTCTTCCGCGGTACTTTTTCTCTTTAGAATATTTCATAGATTTTCATGAGTTGATGCCGCACAATGCTCTGTTTCTTCTTGCCGAGTACAGGGATCAGATTGTGGGCGTTTCGCTCAATCTTCACGATGAGGCAAACGTGTATGGTTACTTGGGGGGAACTGATCAGAGTAGACCTGTGTCTGGAGTAGCAAGTATTCTCGAGTATGAATCCATTAGATGGGGGCAGCGTCAAGGCAAATTGCGGTTCATCATGGGTGGGGGGTACCGACTCAATGACGGGGTTTTCAGGTTTAAGTCCCAGTTCTCACCCCTTCGCGCAAATCTGTTCGTACTCAAGAAGACCCATTTGCCTAACCAGTTTGAGACCCTGTGCCAGCTGTGGTCCCAACATACTCATCTAACCCTAGATCGCTCAGGATATTTTCCGCCGTACCGGTCTCCATACCACCTTCAGGATATACTAGCTGACCCAATGCGATGAGACACAACTCGCAAGCGACTTCGATCATTCGATTGGTTTCAAGGATGAAGGACTCATCAGAATGGCGTAATGCCGAGTCGAGAAATATGCGATCAACTTGTGATCTCCCTCCTCAAGGATGAGTATGCTGAAATCGAGAAGCGCTGATTTTCAGGAATATGGGTCGGATTACGATTGGGTTGGCTTCCTCGATGGTACTTCAGAAGTTGTCCCGCCGTGGAGCGGTCCTCATCTTCTTTTGGGGTCCGGACGGGATGCCCTTCGGTGTCTGTTGAAACACGGTATGGCTTACCGAGGCTGGAAGAGGTTACTTGTTCCAAGCTACTTCTGTCAAGAGGTGGTGGAATCTATGCTATCGACTGGAATCAGTGCTTCACTCTACTCAAGCAATCCCTTTCAGGGACATGCAGACTATCCTAGTGCCTATCCAACTATTATTTGCCATTAATATATCTGTTTTGTATCTTGGCTCGTACCCTCCAGGGAGGAGCCATGGCACGACCAGCGAAGATCCACCTGCGGAAGCTTCGCAAGAGCGAGCAAGAGCTGTTGCGTAGGAAACTCCGGGATAAGACGGTGTCCGCCCGGATCTACGAACGCTATCGAGTCATTGAGATTGCGCAGCAAGGGTACTCCGTTCCTGAGATTTCTGACCGTTCCGGAATGCATGTCACCAGCATTTATGACTGGATCGCCCATTTCAACCAGCACGGGCTCAAGGATTTTGATGACCCGCCCAACCCTGATGGACGACCATCGCTTTTGACGAGCAAGCAACTTCGCGAAATGGTCAAAATCGCCCTCTCACGGCCAACGGATCTCGGACTCCCCTACACGCAGTGGTCCGTGGAAAAGCTCCGGGGCTATCTCCTGGAACGCGGGCTTTTCCCGGACTACACGAATGAATGGGTCCGACGCCTGCTCAGAAGAGAAGGAATCAGTCTTCAACGCACGAAGACCTGGAAGGAGTCTCCGGATCCAGACTTCGAGGTAAAAAAAACCGCATTCTGAAACTCTACGACCGAGCTCCCACAAAAAGCCATGTTGTGTGCTTTGATGAGTTCGGGCCCATGGAACTGCGACCCATGCCCGGTGTCTCGTGGGCTCGAAAGGGACACCCAGAGCGCCACCGGGCAACATATACCAGGAGAGCCGGAACAGAACAGTTTCTGGCTTTCTACGACGTTCACGGGGACGTTGTCGAGGGCGTCATTCATAAACGGAAAACCTCTCACGACCTGCTGCAAGCGTGGGAGCGCCTCCGAGCGTGCTACCCCCGATCTCATCGGATCTATCTGATCTTGGACAATTTGAGCTCACATCGACAAAAGGATCTCAGGCGTTTCGCACGGTGCAACAGGATGTCACTGGTCCCGACGCCGACTTACGCCAGCTGGCTGAATCTCATCGAGTCACAGTTTACGCCGCTCAAGCGCTTCTGCCTGTCGAACTCGGACGATCGGAATCATATGGTTCGCCGGCGGCGAATCTACCGGTATCTCACTCTACGCAACAGGGAGACGGCCAAGCCCAATTGCCCTCTCCGTATATTTAGGCGATATTAGTTGGAATGGCACTAGTATTGCTCAGGCCGGGGATGTCATCTTGGCTGTAAACTATTTTGGGTTCCAAGATGGACCCATGCAAAAGCCCTATCGGGCCTCTCACGTTGAAATAATTGAGGATCATACACATGACCCCTATTCGAAATGGGCCTACAATAGCAGAAGCGATTGGTGTATAGCGTCACTTCGCAAGACCCTTCCCATTCCCGATGGAGGAGTGTTGTGGTCGCCCGTAAGGAACAGCCTCCCAATTCAAGCAGTAGTCACACGTACCCGTAGCGAAGCCTCTCTGAAGAAACTTGTCGGCATGTACCTGAAAGCGGCCTATTTGGTCGGCGCACGAACTCAAAAAGAAGACTTCCGTGCTCTACTGACGACCGGTGAAGAACAAATCGCCGCAGGAGAAATATCCGGGATACTGCCTTGGTCGGCCAGCCTCGTAGATCGTTTCCCAATTGAGATTTGGAGAGAATCCAGAACCAAGAACCATAACGTACTGTGTGACCGGCTGCAGAATGTGCGGTGGCTTCACATTCGGAATAAGGACGATGAGATTGACAGATGTCCGTTTTCTGCTGTTATGCCCTCTTTGACACCGAGCTACACCGAAATGCAGTGCGCTCCAAACTCATTCAAGACCGGATCTACACTGCGATACTCTGGACCCTTGACAGGCCTGCTTTGCCGGGAATGACTGAAAGTGATCAGGCATTTAGTCGCCGGATGCTCTCAATACCGGTTGATTTTCGGTATGAGTCAATCGATATGGTGAAGATCGCGGATATGATTATCAAACGCGGGAACGAATGTCTATCGACAAGTCGTTAGAAAGGGGGAGATATCTTGTATCGATCGTTCGTTAAGAAGATATTCGATGTGCTCGTAGCACTATTGTTACTCCCGTTGATACTACCAGCTTTGGCCGTACTCGGATGTGCATTGCGATTGTCAATAGGCTCTCCCGTCTTGTTTCGACAATTGCGCCCAGGAGTCTTCGGAAAACCATTCAAAATCTATAAATTTCGTACCATGAACGATGCGCGTGACGCCAACGGGGAGCTTCTGCCCGATGAATTTCGAATTACTCGCATCGGCAAGTATATCCGGTCGTGGAGTCTCGACGAGCTGCCAGAGATATTCAATATTCTGAAGGGGGAAATGAGCTTCGTTGGGCCCCGCCCGCTCATGATGCGGTATCTTACAAGGTATTCGTCTGAACAAGCGAGACGACATGAGGTATTGCCGGGTGTAACTGGGTGGGCCCAGATTAACGGCCGCAATGATCTCTCGTGGGAGGAGAAATTTGTTCTGGATGTATGGTATGTCGATCATCAATCATTTGCGCTGGACTTGTATATTTTCCTGCTGACGTTCTGGAAAGTCGCCCGACGTCAGGGGATAAGCGCGAAAGGACATGTATCGGCTTCAGAATTCTTGGGAACTCGCACCGATTCACCTTCCTCGAAAACCTAGAATGTCTTCGCCATACTTTACGGGTACTCAATGCGCGACAATTTGAGGTGCCGTCTATTTTGGCTGAGTCGTTCTTTAAGTTGATTTTGATTGGCAGAGGACAAGAATTGCTACTGAGAGCAGATGACCCCGAAGAGTATCTGCAATGGCTGAGGATCTGGGATAAACTACCCGGCCATGAGCCGTTTGCCCATCCCGCTTACTCCGCAGCATATGCTAATGAAAATTGTATGCCAGCATGCTTCTACTATATGGATGCGGGGGGCACAATGTTGTTCCCGTTCCTAGTCCGAGCGCTCAAAGGGGAGCGCTGGGTTCCTCGTGATTTGGAGTGTACAGATCTCGTCACCCCCTATGGGTATGGTGGACCGTTCATGTGGAATGGCCCTAATCAAAACGATTCTTGGACCATTTTCTATTCAGAAGTGAAGAGGCTGAAAGCCGTTTGTCTGTTTGCCAGACTTTCACTGTTTGAGAAGAGTATTGCCACTTTGCCAGGGGAAACTAGCATAAAGAGCTGGAACATCGTTAGGGAGTGCGATTCTTCTCCCGAAAATATCTGGATGGATTACGAACACAAGGTGAGGAAGAATGTGAAGAGTGCGATCAGGAACGGAGTGTGCGTCGAAGTTGATCCTTCGGGTGTACGATTGGATGACTTCCTCCGAGTTTTCTACAGCACGATGGATCGGAGAACGGCGAAGCCGGAATACCGTTCGGAACGGCAATTCCTTCAAAACCTCATCACGAGAATGCCCGATCAAGTTTGTTTTTTTCACGCAAAGAAGGAGGGTCAGGTTATTTCCACCGAGCTTGTTCTAATTTCCGACGAGTACGTTTACTCATTTCTTGGAGGTACCCAACTGAGCTCGTTCCACCTGCGACCCAATGACATTTTGAAGCACGAGATTATACTCTGGTGTCGTGAGAGAGGTAGACGTGCCTATGTGTTAGGAGGAGGCTATGCGGGTGAAGACGGAATTTTTCGATACAAGAAGTCCTTTGCGCCTAATGGATTGGTTCCCTTCAGGGTAGGCCAAATGATCTTTGAGTCAGAACGCTATTCCAAGTTGGTCCAGATGCGAAGGGCAGCAGAAAGCGCCCTCAATAAAACATGGGAACCGGATCCCCACTACTTCCCGACTTATCGCGGATAAGCGTTACAACTGTGAGGCATTAAGTTCCAGCACAAGTCCCCAAGACAACTCGATAAGGCGTATGCGCTCCTCTGGGCACATAGGTATTCTACAGTCAAATGAGTGGTTGGAGACAATACGACAGTGTTGCACTTATGATATCTATCATCTGCCCTTCTACAGTCGTCTCAGCCAATCAAGGGGAGAAGGTGAACCGACTCTTTTCTGGCATCGAGAGCAAGATCACGTCATCTGTTTGCCGCTCTTGGTGAGGCCGGTGGATGTTGTAGATGGCTCACCCGAACAAATAGCCAAATACCGAGATGTGTCTTCCGTCTATGGATATGTCGGTCCGGTGACATCATGGCCAGATCCTCCGATTGATGTTGTGTGTCGGTTTCAAGAATCTCTTCGACGATCGCTAGAGGAAATGAATGTTGTTTCTCTTTTCACGCGTCTTCATCCACTAGTTAAGAATGAACGGTTGGTCAATGGCCTCGGTAGATGCAAATTTGGAGGTCAGACCGTCTCAGTCGACACCTCACAGTCCAACGAAGTTCAATACTCGGAATTCCGAAGAAATCACAAGGCAGATATCGTCAAGCTGGTCAAAATGGGAGTGAGTTGCTCTGAAACGACGGATGAAACGGACATCCAGATATTCGCTGACATGTACCAACAAGCGATGATTCGACTAGGCGCGCCTCCCTCTTATTTCTACCCCAGAAGGTGGTTTTCTGAATTCCTAGAGACTACGCAGGCAGAAAATCGACTGTTTCTTTGTCGCCTAGATGGCGTAGCCATTTGTGGAGGGATCGTGACTTGCTGCAACGGTCTCGTGCAAATCCAGCTCGCTGCAACGTGCAGCCAGTATTTGTCTCTTTCACCATCAAAACTGCTTTTTGATCATATCCGTAGTTGGGCGACCGAGAGCGGGGCCTGTGTGCTCCATCTCGGTGGCGGCGTGGGCACCAAAAAGGATTCTCTATTTCACTTCAAGTCGGGGTTCTCTCGTCGTCACCACTCGTTCTACACCTGGCAATGGATCATCGACAAGCCGGTCTATGACAAATTGACCGTGCAGAGGGAGAAATTGCATCGCCAGAACGCGAGCTCACCTATGGAAGGTTTTTTTCCAGCATATCGGACACCGATCGCCGTACAGAACTCGGCACCGGGGTTGCAGGTCATTGCCGGGCAGAGCGGGTTCGCAACGGGTGCTGGTAAAGAAGCTCACGAAGACCGCGGCACGCGAGGTGAACCACCCGCATGTTTAGGATTCGCCTTCGGTCATTCTCCCAAGCCGGCCGATTCAGAAGTTCGTGCTAGCGCAGCCACGGTGGACACCGGCAGAGCCAACGTACGCATTATTATCTTAGGTGCAGGTGGTCATGCACGAGTAATTGCAGATGCCATCCTTCAGCGCGCAGCCAGACACAGGGGAATCGAACTTGTAGGGTTTTTGGATGATGACCAAGGACATGCCAATCGAAAGATCCAGGGGAAGTCCGTTCTTGGTCGTATATGTGATCTGAAAGATATTCCACACGACGCTATCGTTATAGGAGTTGGGGATAACCAAATACGCCGGCGACTGTTTCATGACTTATCAGTTAAAGATGAGAAGATCATGACCGTTATCCATCCGCACGCAACTATTGCGCGAGATGTTAAGATGGGTAGAGGAACAGTAGTATTTGCTGGAGTGGTGGTCAATGCGGGTTCGGTAATCGGGAATGATGTCATTCTCAACACGGGGTCCACAGTTGACCATGACTGTACGGTGAAGTCGCACGCACACATATGCCCGGGCGCTCATCTTGGCGGTACGGTCCGTGTCGGAGAAGGGGCGTTTGTCGGGATAGGCAGCACCGTGATTCAGGACAGAACTATCGGCGCGTGGTCAACGGTGGGAGGGGGATCAGCGGTTATCCGGGATGTTCCACCGAATACAACGGTAGCCGGTGTTCCCGCAGTCGTACTGCGAAAGAGGGCCGAGGCTCGACAAACGCACAATGAAGCTGCGTCCTCCATCCACCTCTGAGGGCCTCCCATTCCGTGAATTCAACCGTCAAGCAGCAATCTGCAATCGTCGTGCAGTCTGGAGGGGAAGATGAGCCCATGGTTGATTTCCGGTAGATAGACATGCGCTGATGCAACTTATCCGTAAGTTCAACGCGACTTCCGATTTTAATCACAATCCCCAAAGTGTTCTCATGCCGCAAGTCACTGAAAATCGTATCCCAGGTCGAATCTATTTATCCCCCCCTCATCTCAACGGGAGGGAAAAGGAACTCTTGCTGGATGCCTTTGAGTCGAATTGGATTACGACCCTCGGACCTCATGTCAAATTGTTTGAAGAAGAGGTCTGCGCAAAACTGGGCATCGAGGCTGCAGTGGCTTTGTCGAGCGGTACGGCCGGCTTACATCTCGCGCTGCTAAATCTGGAGGTTCGGGCGGGCGACGAAGTATTTTGTTCCGATCTGACTTTTTCCGCTACGGTGAATGCCATAGTTTACTGCGGGGCCAAGCCTGTATTAATCGACAGCAATAGGGCGACCTGGAACATGGACCCAAATCTTCTCGCGGAGGAACTACGTTCACGCAGCAAGCTCGGAAAACTCCCCCGGGCGGTGATCGTAGTGGATCTCTACGGCCAGGCGGCTGACTACGACCCAATTCTCCGCACCTGCGAAGAATATGGAGTCCCTGTCCTCGAAGACGCAGCTGAGGCGCTTGGGGCGACCTACCATGGGAAACCAGCAGGTTCATTTGGTGAGATGGGGGTTTTTTCGTTCAACGGGAACAAGATCATCACCACGAGCGGCGGCGGGATGCTTGTCTCTCAAAATCGTGACTACATCAAAAGAGCTCGCTACCTTGCAACCCAGGCCCGCGATCCTCTGCCGTACTACCACCACACAGCAATTGGATACAATTACCGCTTGAGCAACCTTCTTGCAGCAGTCGGGAGGGCTCAGTTTGCAGACCTAGAAAAGAAAGTCGCTCGCCGTCATGAGATCAATGCCTACTACGAAAAAGCGATAGCTGATTTGCCCGGTGTTGAATTCATGCCTGAAGCCCCATATGGTAGGTCGAACCGGTGGCTTACCTGTTTGACCATTGATCCTCTGCAACTCGGTGTGACCAATGAGGATCTCCGGCTGCACCTTGAGAGGTGCAATATCGAATCTCGTCCCGTGTGGAAGCCGATGCATATGCAACCGGTTTTCGCTGACTGTGAATGCATTGGAGGAAAAGTATCGGAGGACATCTTCTTGCGGGGGCTGTGTCTCCCTTCCGGTTCAGGGATGAGCACTGGCGATCTTGAACGTGTCGTGGACGCTATCATGCAATGCGTGAAGGGACAAGTTGCCAAGCCGGTCAAGATGTCATAGGAATGAACGGTACTGGATATTGCCTGGATTTTTTTCTAAGTTATCAGCGATTGCTAAGTTATAGCTTTCTTTGGGTGCAGAGTGCGCAGATGCGCCGAAGTGGCGCACTCTCAGAGGAGCAGTATTGAGACAGCAGTAGTAAGTAGGGTGTTTCGGTGTTCCAGGACCATTTAGAGGAACGAACTGTGCTAGAAAACCAGAGATTCATCCCCTTTGCGCTTCCTGATCTTGACGGCAGCGAACTGGAGGAAATAAGAGACACGCTGGACTCCGGTTGGGTGACCACGGGCCCAAAGACCAAGCAGTTTGAGAAAGAGATTGCTGAGTATGTGGGTGCAGAGCATGCCATTGCCGTTAACTCTTGCACAGCTGCAATGCACCTGGCCCTCGAGGCAATTGGAGTCCGTCGGAGCGATGAGGTAATCACGACGCCGTATACGTTTGCGGCCACCGCCGCGGTAATCCGCTATCTTCATGCACATCCGGTTTTTGTGGATGTAGAGCCGCGGTGTTTGAATATCAATCCGGACCTGATCGAACGAGCGATCACAAAGAAGACGAAAGCAATCCTTCCAGTCCATATGGCCGGATTGCCGGCCGAGATGGATGCTATCAGGGAGATAGCATCCAGACACGGTCTTCCCGTGATCGAAGATTCGGCGCACGCATTTACCTCTTCTTACAGGGGGAAGCGAATCGGCGCTACCAGCGACATCTCGTGTTTCAGTTTCTATGCGACAAAGACCATCACCACGGGTGAAGGGGGGATGATAACTACCGACAATTCCGAATGGGCGGAGCGCTGCCGGATTATGTCATTACACGGCATAAGCAAAGACGCGTGGAAGCGATACACCGTGGAGGGGAACTGGTGTTATGAGATAGTCGCTCCCGGATACAAATACAACATGAATGACATCGCCGCAGCCATGGGTCTTGTGCAGTTGCGAAAAGCCGAACGCATGCGGGCGCGCCGAAAGGCAATCGCCATGCGGTATAACGAAGCATTCCGGGCCTATGACGCAATTCAACTCCCCACAGATCGGTCAGATTGCGAGCATGCCTGGCATTTGTATATGATACGACTTGATCTTCACCGGTTCGTCGACAGGTCCCATGTCATGGAGCAGTTGAAGCAACGCGGAATCGGAACCAGCGTGCATTTTATCCCGCTACACATTCATCCCTATTACCGGGAGCGCTATCACTATAAGCCTCAGGATTTTCCCGTTGCATATGCCGAGTATCTCCGCGAGATCTCGCTGCCTATATATTCACGCATGTCGGACGAAGATGTAGAGCGGGTAATCAATGCTGTGATAGACATCGTGGGCAAACAGGGTTGTTGATTGTTGAACGCCAGGAAAGATGAAAGAAGCTTCTAATCTTGTGAGCAGAAGGGGTACGATGGACTTCGAAGAATCTCTCATAGACGCTGAGGATCACTCCCGTACACGGTTCCGGGAGTATCTGGCGTTGCTTGCGCGGGGTCGCTGGATCATCGGCGTCTCCACACTCCTGTTCATCGCGGCGATGTGGCTCAAAACCCTCGAAACCTCTCCCACCTATGAAGCCGCCGCGATGGTGCTCATCAACCAGAAAACGGCGCAGAGCGTTAATCCTTTTGCAGAGGTGACAGATCGCAGGGATGAGAAGCTGGCGAATGAGTTAGGCATCCTGAAGACCCGGGCGCTGGCCCGTAAAGTGGCCGAATCACTGATCCAAATCCGTTACCGGGATACGGCACGCACTGTCGTGCTCCCCATTCTCCTTCGTTCCCCCCAGAACCCCGAAGATTCAGCCCTGGCCACACCGCAGGTCATCAGCGCAAGAGCGCAGGCAAACATGCGCTTTCTTCCGGAAAAAGATTCGGACATCATCAAGGTCACCGCTTCCAGCACCGACCCGCGCGAAGCGGCAATTCTCGCCAATACCTATGCAAGCGTCTACAAAGAACAGATCACTGACCAAAGTCGGTCCCGGTCCCGGTCTGTACGGGAATTTCTTGAGGGCCGGCTCAGCGAACAACGGGAACAGCTGACCAAGGCCGAGGCCTCCATGAAGGACTATATGGAAGCGACCGGGGTGGTCTCTTTGGGCGGCGAATCCAACCGGGTGGTGCAAGAACTGGCTACTCTTGAAGCAAAACGTAACGCCCTGAGCATTGAGATTGAAAGTTTGAACCGGAAGATGATCTCGATTCAGGCAGAGCTCCCCCAGCGGGGTGGAGCTATCGCGAGTGCGGTCGGCCAGGCGAATGACTCATATATCAAATTACTCCAGGAGCAGCTGGCTCAACTCGAAGTGCAACGCGACGTCATGATTGCACAGAACGAACCCGCTGTCCTAGCCCAGGAACTCAACCGCAGGCGGCTCAAGACCATTGAGGATCAGATCTCGGCTCTCCGCCTGAAGCTCCAGGCCCGAACCAGTGAGGTGATCCAGGGATTGATGTCCGGATCCCCGTCGTCGAATCAGTCTGACCCCGTCGGAAATCTCCGCTCGCTCAGCCAACAACTTCTCGAAACACGTGTCCAGCTGGATGGACTTCGGTCGCAGCAGAGCACGCTGAACGGTATTATCGCTAACTATGAACGACAATTCCGATCACTCCCACAGAAGAACATCGAACTTGCACGGCTTCAGCGGGAACGTGTCAGTTCAGAAAAACTGTACACGCTCGTCGAAGAGAAATTCAACGAGTCCGCGATCGCCGAAAAATCGGAATTCGGGAATGTGAATCTGATCGATGAAGCGGAACCACCGGCGTTTCCGGTCAGCCCCAATCTCGTGAACAATCTCCTGATCGGTCTGGGTTTGGGCCTGGCAGTGGGCGTCGGTATTGTTGTTGTGAGGAATATGGTGGATATCCGCATCCATTCGCCCGAGCAACTCAAGCGGCGGGGATATCTATCGGTTGCCGAAGTAGGCACGATGAATCAAGAGCTGAAGTTGTTGGAGAAGAGCCAATCTCTGCCGGAAGAGGCAAGAGGTTTTGACAAGGGCCTCTGGTTGATTTTCAATCCACTCTCATTCGTGGCCGAGTCGTACCGACGGCTGCGCTCCGCTCTTCTGCAGCTGCATCTCGACCACCCGATGAAAGTGATTGTCATATCCAGTCCAAATCCGTCGGAAGGCAAGAGTACGACGATCAGCAATCTTGCCCTGTCGCTGGCGGAGACCCAGAAACGCGTCCTGCTCATTGATGCCGACTTGCGCCGACCGTTCGTCCATACCCTTTTTGGCCTGAAGCAGGGTAAAGGATTGTCAGATGTCCTCTTGGAAGACTTGAGCTTTCAGAAGACCGTGTTTCGAAACGTGGTTCCGTACCTGGACATTCTGGCCGCGGGTACTCCGCTAAAGGCCCCATCCCGCGTTTTCGGAGGACGGGCCATGGCAGAGTTCCTCAAAGAAGTCCAGGGGACATACGATTGGGTCCTTATCGATGCTCCTCCCGTTCTCGTTGTTAATGACGGAGCAGTCCTGGCAGCACTAGCCGACGGGACCATTCTGACGGTCACCGCCGGCACCACGCGATTCGACGCATTGGAGCGTTCGGCGGAACTTCTCGCCTCCGTGGGTGGACGGATCCTCGGTCTTGTCCTTAACAAATTCGACCCCAAGGCCGCCTACGGCGGCTACTACGGGAGTTACCGGTATGGTCACTACGATTCGCGCCACAACTACTATAGGTCCGGGAAGGAGAGGGATGGAAAAGATGCAGCAACCCAAAGGTCTAAATAACAGGATCACTGGCATTGTTATCGCACTCCTCCTGCCCTGTTCTGCATCGGTTACATCTGCACAAAGTAATCAAGGAGCGGAGCAGCTGCAAGAGGGAAGCGTTGCGAATTTCCGATATGCCGACCCGAGCGAGCTGACCATTACGGTGAGCCTCATAGGGGAGGTGCGGCAGCCAGGCCGCTACGAAATATCCCGGTCAGTTGACCTGATGAACCTCCTTGCCCTGGCCGGTGGATGGACAGAGGCGGCGGATCTTGCTGATGTGCACATTAATCGTGCGTCTGGAGTGGGAGATATGGGCGAGCGAAGGGATCTGAAACTGAATCTCAACGATTTTCAAAATATCTCACGCAATTACCTGGCTTTGCAGCATGGGGATTTCATATATGTCGGCAGGGTATCCGGTATCAATGTTGATAGAGTACTTAGCTGGGTCATGACCGTAGGCATTCTTGTCACTACGTGGATCACAGTCGCCGACCGGCAACGATAGAACACCCGGGAGGGCGGGCTATTCGGCTGTACCAGGTGTGGCGTCTTTCTGGCTATATGTCGATGGGAATGCGACGATCTGCATTTGGGGAACCTGAACCAGGGAATTGTCGGAAATGTCCTTGTTGACAACGGCATTTGCGCCAATTCTGACATTGTCACCTACTCTGATCTTCCCGGACACATTCGCTCCGGGTGCAATGTATACGTTGTTGCCAATTACCGGCGCACCGCGCCGTTTGCCTTCGCCGGACCGACCGATAGTGACGTTGTGAGAGATGCTCACGTTTTTGCCGATTACCGTGTCTTCTCCAACGAAGATACCTCCGTAATGAAAAATCAAGAAACCCTCACCAATTTGTGATTCATTATCAATCTGGATGCCCCACTTTGTCATCATCCTGTGGTTCAGAAACAGATATACCGGCTTCAGGAAGATCTTTGCCAAAAGCCCCTGCCGCAACAGCCAACTTCCGAATCGATAGACAACCACGCCATGAAGGCCGGGAGTCCGATAGCAGGTGAGCATCTTCCGCATAAAACTGCCATGCGACATGTTGTACACTCTCAAGAAATCCTGCTTGACCATGAGGAGTTGCTCCTTTGAGTCTATGGCATGACGGCTGCGACAAAGATAACGCCTCGGGCGGGGAAAAACAACTCAAAAACCGATTTCCCTTGAGTATTCCCGTGCGGAAAGTGTTGCGTGCGGGGTGCATCGTGCTGCTCGTTTCGCTGATAGTTGCGTCATGCTCAGAACGGAAAACAGACATGGATTTGCTGATGAGCGACGAGAAACTGAAAACCGACCTTGAAATTGTGGCGGGAAAGAAGATTTTCTTCGGACATCAATCGGTCGGTGTAGACATAATGCAGGGAGTGAAGGATCTCCATCAGGCGACAACTGGCTCGCGCCTCAATCTGGTCCCGATGGGCAGCGGACCGCTCCCTTCGGGCAGTTTCTTTGCCGATGCACTCGTCGGAAGGAATTCGGACCCAAATTCAAAGTGTGACGCTTTCGGTGAAGTGGTGGAAAAGCTGAACGCCGATTCCCTCGATATCGCACTGCTGAAATTCTGCTATGTCGATATCAAAGACCGGACTGATGTGGACGAAATGTTCAGATACTACGTCGCAACAATTGACACCCTGAAGCGTAAATGTCCCGACGTAACATTAGTGCATGTAACTGTTCCGCTGACGGAACGGACAAGTGCATGGAAGAGGCTGGCCAAACGCGTGCTCGGACGGGTAGACGTTTGGGAGATTGCAGGCATTAAAAGGGCGGCCTTCAATGCACAATTGGTGGAATACTTCAAGGAAGAGCCAATCTTCGATCTGGCAAGAATTGAATCCACGTATCCGGACGGGAGCAGATGCAGCTTTGAATCGGATGGTAGCCAGGTGTTCAGCCTCGTGAGCGACTATACGCGGGACGGGGGTCATCTTAATGAGTTGGGGCGTACCGTCGCGGCAAGGGAGCTGCTGCGCATGCTGGCGGTCACTATCAAGCAGGGAACTCCATAGTGCGGACCGGGCTCATAGTTTTGCTGTGCATCATAGTCTCTGCCGCTGCGGTGAGCGGCGGACGGTTTCATGTCGCGCCAAATGGGGTGGCCGCCGGCAAGGGGACGAAATCACATCCCTGGGATCTCCGGACGGCGTTCAGACAGCCTGCTCCGGTTCAGCCTGGTGACACGATCTGGCTTCACGGTGGTGTTTACCGCGGGGCCTATGAGTGTTTCTTGAGAGGTACGGCGACCGCTCCGATTATTGTCCGTTCCTATCCGGGGGAGTGGGCGATCATAGACAACGGCAGAACCAAGAATAACGCTCTCTGGGTCAAGGGTGCCCACACGTGGTTCTGGGGATTCGAAGTCACTTCTTCCAATCCCAATCCGACCCGCGACGAGAGCGGGATCAACTTTGTCTCAAGCGCAGGGACGAAACTGATCAATCTGGTGATTCACGATGAAGGTGCGACGGCGATCAATCCATACTCGGCAGCCACAAATGCAGAAATCTATGGCTGCATTGTGTACTACAACGGACGGGAAGACGACCCTGCGCGCCGCAACGGATACGGGATTTACGGGCAGAACAACGCGCCGAGCAAGAAGTTCATCATGGAGAACTTCTTCTTCAATATGTTCGGGATATTTCCAGTCCACATGGCCGGTTCATCGGCTGCTCGATTAGATGATATGACGTTTACAGGGAATACGATTTTTGGACATACGCTCTATGATCAGAAGAATGTGATCGCCCTGTATGGGAACTTTGAAGTAGGATCCGGAAAGAACCAGAATCCCGAATGGTCATCGAATTTCTTCTATCGGGCGGATCTCTGGCTCGGTTATAACGGTGATGGAGTGGAGAATGCGACTCTGACCAACAACTATTTCTTTCGAGGGGGAATTACCGAGCATCCTGCAAACACCTACCGTGAAAAGAGCGGAAATGTTGTGACGAGTACAGGCAACCAGGTGTTCGTGCGTCCGAACAAATACGCCGATCAATACGAACCGCGCCGGGCGAACATTATTGTTTTTAATGGAAGCGGCGCTTCTTCGGTGAGTGTACACCTGCCCGCCGGTGTTCTCAGCGTAGGAGACCGGTATGAACTCAAAGACGTGCAGAATTTCTTTGGACCCCCGGTTGTGACGGGAACATATCGTGGCGGAGCTATCGCCATCAGAATTCCGGGATCCAGTGATTCTATTGCCGTGCCGCTGTCTATACCAGTCAATCGTCCCGGGAGTTCCCGGCCGGAACACACGAGCAATGAGTTCGGTGCCTTTGTTCTGATCTGTACTCATTCGAGCGTTGTGCCGCCTCGTTGAATCCAAATCCGGTGAGCCTTCCGGCCTGGATAAGAAAAAGTGTGAGGTGTTGACAAACAGTCCCAAAATATGTATCATATGGCCACTTAAACCCAACCTCAGAACCAATAAAGCCAATGGGTTAGCAGGAGCAGTTCCTTTCATTAGGGAATGAGCTACTGCAAGTAGGTGATAAATAGGATCCTTTTTGAAGAAAGAGACGTGCGGAGGCTGTTCCAGTGAGGTGGTTCTCTTGATCTACTTTTCAGAAAGGCGCGCCGATTTATCATGAACCCATCCCGCCGAACAACTGTAGTTTCCCCATTCGTTTTGATCCTGTTGGGTTTGATGTTGTCGAGCGCCTCCGCGTTGGCGTCGCAGTATCACGTACGTCCGGATGGCTCAGCGAGCGGCAATGGGAGTACATCGAGTCCGTGGAATCTCGGGACGGCGTTGAGTCATCCTGCAGCGGTTGTACCGGGCGACACGCTCTGGCTTCACGGAGGTGTGTACCGCGGGGCGTATGAGTGTTTCTTGAGAGGGACGGCCAGTGCCCCGATCATTGTGCGTTCCTATCCCGGGGAGTGGGCGATCATCGACAACGGTGGCACGAACAATAACGCGATCTGGGTCAAGGGTGCGTATACCTGGTTCTGGGGTTTTGAGATCAGGTCGTCCAGTCCTAATCCTCCGCGTAACGAAGCCGGAATAAACTTCGTAGCAAGCGAAGGGACAAAGCTGATCAACCTGGTGGTGCACGATGAAGGTGCGACGGCATTCAATCCCTACTCGGCTGCCACGAATGCAGAGATCTATGGCTGCATTGCGTATTACAACGGACGGGAAGACGACCCTGCGCGCCGCAACGGGTACGGGATCTATGGTCAGAACAACGCGCCGAGCAAGAAGTTTGTGATGGAGAGTTTCTTCTTCAACAATTTCGGTATTTTCCAGGCGCACATGGCCGGTTCATCGGCAGCCAGATTAGATGATATGACGTTCACGGGGAACACGTTTTTCGGCCATACGCTGTATGATTACAAGAACGTGATTGCGCTGTACGGGAATTTTGAGGTAGGATCGGGGAAGAACCAGAATCCCGAGTGGTCGTCGAATTTCTTCTATCGGACGGATCTCCTGCTCGGGTATAACGGTGACGGGGTGGAGAACGCAACGCTGACGAACAATTATCTCTTTCGCGGGTCGGTCACGGAGCATCCTCAGAACACGTACCGGGCAAAGAGCGGGAATGTGGTGACGAGTACGGGCAACCAGGTGTTCGTGCGTCCGAGCAAATATGTTGACCAGTACGAGCCCCGCCGGGCGAACATTATCGTCTTCAATGGAAGCGGCGCTTCCTCGGTGAGTGTGTCCCTGCCTGCCGGTGTGCTGAATGTAGGAGACCGGTATGAGCTCAGAGACGTGCAGAATTTCTTTGGATCGCCGGTTGCCACCGGGACCTATAGTGGCGGGGCTCTCACGGTTGCGATGCCGGGTTCCGGTGCTCCGATAGCCACGCCGCAGTCGATCCCGGTGAACCGCCCCGGGAGTTCACTGCCGGCGCACACGGCCAATGAGTTCGGGGCGTTTGTGTTGATGGCTGCCGGTTCGGGTGCTGTTCCGACGGTGGTGAGCGGATCGTTGAGTGTCAGCCCGGTAAACCTTCCCTCCGGAGGGGGGAGTGTCACGCTGAGCTGGTCGTCGCAGAACGCGACGTCCGCGAGCATCGATCAGGGAATCGGGAGCGTTGCCACAAACGGTACGCGGAGCGTGCAGGTGAGCGCCTCGACAGTGTTTACGCTTACGTTGAACGGCACGGGTGGTCCTGTGATATCGCAGGCATCGGTGCAGGTTGCCGCTCCGGGGTTGACGGCCGTGACACTTCTGGCGCCGGCCGAAGGGGCGACGAGTGCGGAGACGAGTGTGAGCTTGAGTTGGAATACGGTCGCAGGCGCCGGCACGTATGAAGTGCAGGTGGGCACCGACCAGCTCTTTGGGAATCTCACCTACAGCAACACGTCAGTCACCACGACGAATCTGCAGGTGTCGGGCCTCACGGGCGGCATGAAATACTACTGGCGCGTGAGGGCAAAGAATGCGACCGTCACGGGACCGTATTCACAGGCGTGGAGCTTCTCCACGACTGTGAGTAAGAATGGGAATCTCTTTCCGATCGACCTTCAGGGGTTGCCGCCTGAAACAGACAACCTGACGCTCACTGTGGCCAAAGCGGCAGGGATGGATTCGGCGTATGTGAGCATGTGGGTGTACGATGCCGATGGCGCGAATGAGGGAATGTTGTACGTCAATGGACAGGACTCACTCCTGTTGTTCGGTTCGATTGCCGTTCCTGCACGCGACAAGACGGTGACGGCGTTCACGATGAGGATGTCCGCAGCTGCCTGGAATGACGGCACGAATAGGCTGAGGTTCAGGCATGAATTGACCTCAGGTTTCAGGGTCGATTCAATGGCGATTGCCTTCGGGAAGAGTGTGGCGATGGACGTGGAGCCGATGGGTGTGGTCCCTCCGGTCTATGCACTCGCTCAGAACTACCCGAACCCCTTTAATCCGTCAACGATGATTGCCTTCTCCGTCGCAAAGAGTGGAAAGGCGACCCTGGCGGTCTTTAACTTGCTTGGACAGCAAGTGGCAACACTGTTTGACAGTTATGCCGAGCCGGGGAGAATGTACCAGATAACCTTTGAGGCCTCGAAACTGGCGTCGGGCTTGTATCTCTACCGACTGGAAGCGGAAGGGGCAACCAGCACGAGAAAAATGATGCTCGTGAGGTAATTCCTCCTGTTTTTCTTCTAACTCCGGTAAGGTGAAGATTGTAGAAGTTCCCGCTTCTGTTTCCGCAATGTCCCCTGTTTTCGGTCGTTCCCCGGTGCCTCCCTGCCCACCCGCGGTCTACCCCAATCAATTGTCCTGATAGTCCTCAGCCGGCGCACACGAGTGATGAATTCGGTGCCTCTGTTCTGATCGGTAGCGGTCGGAGCGCTGGTCCCTTGACAGCACGGGTTCGCCGAACATACGCCTGGTAAGCCTTTGGGCCAGGGGCGGGTGGGGGGGGGGAAGAGGAGCCTGAAGTGTTGACAAATGGTCCAAAAATAGGTATACTGTATCCCAATATTCGCCCTCAGATGCAATAAAGCCAATCGGTTGGTAGGACCATTCTCCCTTTCAGAAGGGCACCCAGTTTTTGTTATGAACCCATCCCGCCGAACAACTGTAGTTTCCCCATTCGTTTTGATCCTGTTGGGTTTGATGTTGTCGAGCGCCTCCGCGTTGGCGTCGCAGTATCACGTACGTCCGGATGGCTCAGCGAGCGGCAATGGGAGTACATCGAGTCCGTGGAATCTCGGGACGGCGTTGAGTCATCCTGCAGCGGTTGTACCGGGCGACACGCTCTGGCTTCACGGAGGTGTGTACCGCGGGGCGTATGAGTGTTTCTTGAGAGGGACGGCCAGTGCCCCGATCATTGTGCGTTCCTATCCCGGGGAGTGGGCGATCATCGACAACGGTGGCACGAACAATAACGCGATCTGGGTCAAGGGTGCGTATACCTGGTTCTGGGGTTTTGAGATCAGGTCGTCCAGTCCTAATCCTCCGCGTAACGAAGCCGGAATAAACTTCGTAGCAAGCGAAGGGACAAAGCTGATCAACCTGGTGGTGCACGATGAAGGTGCGACGGCATTCAATCCCTACTCGGCTGCCACGAATGCAGAGATCTATGGCTGCATTGCGTATTACAACGGACGGGAAGACGACCCTGCGCGCCGCAACGGGTACGGGATCTATGGTCAGAACAACGCGCCGAGCAAGAAGTTTGTGATGGAGAGTTTCTTCTTCAACAATTTCGGTATTTTCCAGGCGCACATGGCCGGTTCATCGGCAGCCAGATTAGATGATATGACGTTCACGGGGAACACGTTTTTCGGCCATACGCTGTATGATTACAAGAACGTGATTGCGCTGTACGGGAATTTTGAGGTAGGATCGGGGAAGAACCAGAATCCCGAGTGGTCGTCGAATTTCTTCTATCGGACGGATCTCCTGCTCGGGTATAACGGTGACGGGGTGGAGAACGCAACGCTGACGAACAATTATCTCTTTCGCGGGTCGGTCACGGAGCATCCTCAGAACACGTACCGGGCAAAGAGCGGGAATGTGGTGACGAGTACGGGCAACCAGGTGTTCGTGCGTCCGAGCAAATATGTTGACCAGTACGAGCCCCGCCGGGCGAACATTATCGTCTTCAATGGAAGCGGCGCTTCCTCGGTGAGTGTGTCCCTGCCTGCCGGTGTGCTGAATGTAGGAGACCGGTATGAGCTCAGAGACGTGCAGAATTTCTTTGGATCGCCGGTTGCCACCGGGACCTATAGTGGCGGGGCTCTCACGGTTGCGATGCCGGGTTCCGGTGCTCCGATAGCCACGCCGCAGTCGATCCCGGTGAACCGCCCCGGGAGTTCACTGCCGGCGCACACGGCCAATGAGTTCGGGGCGTTTGTGTTGATGGCTGCCGGTTCGGGTGCTGTTCCGACGGTGGTGAGCGGATCGTTGAGTGTCAGCCCGGTGAGCCTACCCTCCGGAGGGGGGAGTGTCACGCTGAGCTGGTCGTCGCAGAACGCGACGTCCGCGAGCATCGATCAGGGAATCGGGAGCGTTGCCACAAACGGTACGCGGAGCGTGCAGGTGAGCGCCTCGACAGTGTTTACGCTTACGTTGAACGGCACGGGTGGTCCTGTGACATCACAGGCATCGGTGCAGGTTGCCGCTCCGGGGTTGACGGCCGTGACACTTCTGGCGCCGGCCGAAGGGGCGACGAGTGCGGAGACGAGTGTGAGCTTGAGTTGGAATACGGTCGCAGGCGCCGGCACGTATGAAGTGGAGGTGGGCACCGACCAGCTCTTTGGGAATCTCACCTACAGCAACACGTCAGTCACCACGACGAATCTGCAGGTGTCGGGCCTCACGGGCGGCATGAAATACTACTGGCGCGTGAGGGCAAAGAATGCGACCGTCACGGGACCGTATTCTCCGGTGTGGAGCTTCTCCACGACTGTGAGTAAGAATGGGAATCTCTTTCCGATCGACCTTCAGGGGTTGCCGCCTGAAACAGACAACCTGACGCTCACTGTGGCCAAAGCGGCAGGGATGGATTCGGCGTATGTGAGCATGTGGGTGTACGATGCCGATGGCGCGAATGAGGGAATGTTGTACGTCAATGGACAGGACTCACTCCTGTTGTTCGGTTCGATTGCCGTTCCTGCACGCGACAAGACGGTGACGGCATTCACGATGAGGATGTCCGCAGCTGCCTGGAATGACGGCGCAAATGATCTGCGGTTTGTTCACACCTCCACGGCCGGCTTCAGGGTGGATTCTGTGGCGGTCTCGTTCGGGAAAGGCCTCGTGTCTACTGTGTCGGGATCGTTGAGTGCAAGCCCGCTTAGCCTACCGGCTGGAGGGGGGAGTGTCACTCTGAGCTGGTCTTCGCAGAATGCGACGTCCGCGAGCATCGATCAGGGAATCGGGAGCGTTGCCACAAACGGTTCGCGCAGCGTACAGGTGAGCGCCTCGACGGTGTTTACGCTTACGTTGAACGGCACGGGTGGACCTGTTACATCGCTGGCGTCGGTGCAAGTCGCCGGGGCAGGGCTGCCGGCTGTGACTCTCCTGGCGCCGTCGGAAGACGCGATGAATGTGCAGACGAGCGTGAATTTGAGTTGGAACAAGGTTGAAGGAGCCACCGAATATGAAGTGCAGGTGGACACCGACACGCTCTTCGGGAATGTGGTGTACAGCAACACGACAGTCGCAACGACGAATGTTCAGGTGTCGGGCCTCGCGGGTGGCACGAAATACTACTGGCGCGTGCGCGCAAAGAACGCAAGCGTTGCAGGACCGTATAGTCTGCCATGGAGTTTCTCCACGTTTGTGAATCAGAGCGGAGGTCCATTCCCGATCGACCTGCAGGGACCGTCGCCTGAGGATGAGAACCTGACGATCACTGTGGCCAAGGCGGCAGGGATGGACTCGGCGTATGTCAGCATGTGGGTGTACGATGCGGATGGTGCGAATGAAGGAATGTTGTACGTCAATGGACAGGACTCTCTTCTGCTCTTCGGTTCGATTGCCGTTCCTGCACGCGACCGGACGGTGACGGCATTCACGATGAGGATGTCCGCGGCTGCCTGGAATGACGGCACGAATGATCTGCGGTTCGTTCACACTTCCACAGCAGGTTTCCGGGTGGATTCTGTGGCGATTGCCTTCGGAAAGAGTGTTGCGATGGACGTGAAACCTGCGGGCACCGTCCCACCGGTCTATGCGCTCGCTCAGAACTATCCGAACCCATTTAACCCCTCTACGACAATCTCCTTCTCTGTCGCCAGAAGCGGAAGAGCAACCCTGACGGTCTTCAATTTGCTCGGCCTGAAGGTGGCAACGCTCTTCGATGGTCCGGCCGAACCGGGGAGAATCTATCAGACAACCTTCGAGGCCACGAAGCTGGCGTCGGGTTTGTATCTCTACCGGCTGGAAACAGAAGGGAAAAGCAGCACGAGAAAGATGATGCTCGTGAGGTAATTCCTCCTCTGTTTTTTCTGAATTCCGGAAGGTGAAAATTGTAGAAGTTTCCGCTTTTCTTTCCGCATTATCCCCCCTTTTCGATACTTCCCCGGTGTTACCCCTGGTATTCAGACCGCAACAGGCACCCCCTGGCGTGGCACACGTGTTGCGACAATCCGTGAAGGATCCACAAAACGAATTTGTCGTTGGCGTGTACCGGGGGAAAAAGTGGAATGCGAGACCTACTGTTCCGGCTTAAACAAGTACTGCCCGCCGTAATTTCTTTCTATATTCTTCTTGCCGTCCCCGCCCTGGCGTCGCAGTATCACGTACGTCCGGATGGCTCAGCGAGCGGCAATGGGAGTACATCGAGTCCGTGGAATCTCGGGACGGCGTTGAGTCATCCTGCTGCGGTTGTACCCGGCGACACGCTCTGGCTTCACGGAGGTGTGTACCGCGGGGCGTATGAGTGTTTCTTGAGAGGGACGGCCAGTGCCCCGATCATTGTGCGTTCCTATCCCGGGGAGTGGGCGATCATCGACAACGGTGGCACGAACAATAACGCGATCTGGGTCAAGGGTGCGTATACCTGGTTCTGGGGTTTTGAGATCAGGTCGTCCAGTCCTAATCCTCCGCGTAACGAAGCCGGAATAAACTTCGTAGCAAGCGAAGGGACAAAGCTGATCAACCTGGTGGTGCACGATGAAGGTGCGACGGCATTCAATCCCTACTCGGCTGCCACGAATGCAGAGATCTATGGCTGCATTGCGTATTACAACGGACGGGAAGACGACCCTGCGCGCCGCAACGGGTACGGGATCTATGGTCAGAACAACGCGCCGAGCAAGAAGTTTGTGATGGAGAGTTTCTTCTTCAACAATTTCGGTATTTTCCAGGCGCACATGGCCGGTTCATCGGCAGCCAGATTAGATGATATGACGTTCACGGGGAACACGTTTTTCGGCCATACGCTGTATGATTACAAGAACGTGATTGCGCTGTACGGGAATTTTGAGGTAGGATCGGGGAAGAACCAGAATCCCGAGTGGTCGTCGAATTTCTTCTATCGGACGGATCTCCTGCTCGGGTATAACGGTGACGGGGTGGAGAACGCAACGCTGACGAACAATTATCTCTTTCGCGGGTCGGTCACGGAGCATCCTCAGAACACGTACCGGGCAAAGAGCGGGAATGTGGTGACGAGTACGGGCAACCAGGTGTTCGTGCGTCCGAGCAAATATGTTGACCAGTACGAGCCCCGCCGGGCGAACATTATCGTCTTCAATGGAAGCGGCGCTTCCTCGGTGAGTGTGTCCCTGCCTGCCGGTGTGCTGAATGTAGGAGACCGGTATGAGCTCAGAGACGTGCAGAATTTCTTTGGATCGCCGGTTGCCACCGGGACCTATAGTGGCGGGGCTCTCACGGTTGCGATGCCGGGTTCCGGTGCTCCGATAGCCACGCCGCAGTCGATCCCGGTGAACCGCCCCGGGAGTTCACTGCCGGCGCACACGGCCAATGAGTTCGGGGCGTTTGTGTTGATGGCTGCCGGTTCGGGTGCTGTTCCGACGGTGGTGAGCGGATCGTTGAGTGTCAGCCCGGTAAACCTTCCCTCCGGAGGGGGGAGTGTCACGCTGAGCTGGTCGTCGCAGAACGCGACGTCCGCGAGCATCGATCAGGGAATCGGGAGCGTTGCCACAAACGGTACGCGGAGCGTGCAGGTGAGCGCCTCGACAGTGTTTACGCTTACGTTGAACGGTACGGGCGGTCCTGTGACATCACAGGCGTCGGTGCAGGTTGCCGCTCCGGGGTTGACGGCCGTGACACTTCTGGCGCCGGCCGAAGGGGCGACGAGTGCGGAGACGAGTGTGAATTTGAGTTGGAATGCGGTCGCAGGAGCCGGCACGTATGAAGTGCAGGTGGGCACCGACCAGCTCTTTGGGAATCTCACCTACAGCAACACGTCAGTCGCGGCCACGAATCTGCAGGTGTCGGGCCTCACGGGCGGCATGAAATACTACTGGCGCGTGAGGGCAAAGAACGCGACCGTCACGGGACCGTATTCTCCGGTGTGGAGCTTCTCCACGACTGTGAGTAAGAATGGGAATCTCTTTCCGATCGACCTTCAGGGGTTGCCGCCTGAAACAGACAACCTGACGCTCACTGTGGCCAAAGCGGCAGGGATGGATTCGGCGTATGTGAGCATGTGGGTGTACGATGCGGATGGCGCGAATGAGGGAATGTTGTACGTCAATGGACAGGATTCGCTCCTCTTGTTCGGTTCGATTGCCGTTCCTGCACGCGACAAGACGGTGACGGCATTCACGATGAGGATGTCCGCAGCTGCCTGGAATGACGGCGCAAATGATCTGCGGTTTGTTCACACTTCCACAGCAGGTTTCCGGGTGGATTCTGTGGCGATTGCCTTCGGGAAGAGTGTGGCGATGGACGTGGAGCCGGCGGGCGGCCTCCCACCGGTCCATGCACTCGCCCAGAACTACCCGAACCCCTTTAATCCGTCAACGATGATTGCCTTCTCCGTCGCAAAGAGTGGAAAGGCGACCCTGGCGGTCTTTAACTTGCTTGGACAGCAAGTGGCGATATTGTTTGACAGTTTTGCCGAGCCGGGGAGGCTGTACCGGACAACCTTCGAGGCCGCGAAGCTGGCGTCGGGTTTGTATCTCTACCGGCTGGAAGCCGAAGGACAGATAAGTACAAGGAAGATGATCCTCGCGAGGTGACCCCCTCTCGATCTCCCTACACAGCGAACGGCCAGAAAAGGATCGATGTGATCCTTTTCTGGCGTTTTCATTTGACTGTATCCAATATTTTGCTCACCTTACAGGTGGAAATGGGTTGATTTGGGTGTAATTGCGCCCTATTTGATGCTCGATGAAGGCAGGGCGTCCGTACTCAGGGCAAATAGTGACCACTGTCACGACGGATGACGACAGATTTGAATATGATGATATCGTTGGATTGCGAGCCCAAATTTCCAGCTTGTTGGATTACAATACCTGAATTTGACCGTCGCACGTTAACAAAAGCACGATTCACTGTGGGGGAATTGTCATGAGAAAATTCACAATCTTCTTTTTGGTTCTTGCGTGCATCGCCTTGATGAGCGCAACGGCAGCGGCGCAACAAACTGCGACTCCGGCGGTAGATTTCCCTGTCATAGAGGGAGCGACGAGTGTAAGCGGAACGAGCACAGAGGCTGACGGGACGACGATCCAGGTGTACGTCAACGGATCGGCTGCCGGGATAACAACGACAACGGTGACCGGCGGCGCGTGGACGAAGAGCGGGTTGACGGCTCTTGTTGCGGGGGATCTGGTGAAAGCCAAAGCAACGGCCTCGGGCAAGACCGAGAGCGAATTTTCCAATGAAGTGACTGTGCAGGGCGTGACATCAGCCCCCGTGGTGAACACCCCTATCATAGAGGGAGCGACGAGTGTAAGCGGCACAAGCACAGAGGCTGACGGGACGACGATCCAGGTGTACGTCAACGGATCGGCTGCCGGGATAACAACGACAACGGTGACCGGCGGCGCGTGGACGAAGAGCGGGTTGACGGCTCTTGTTGCGGGGGACCTGGTGAAGGCCAAGGCTACGGCCTCCGGGAAGACCGAGAGCGATTTCTCCAATGAAGTGACTGTGCAGGGCGTGACATCAGCCCCCGTGGTGAACACCCCGATCGGGGAGGGAGCCACAAGTGTAAGCGGCACAAGCACAGAGGCTGACGGGACGACGATCCAGGTGTACGTCAACGGATCGACTGCCGGGATAACAACGACAACGGTGACCGGCGGTGCGTGGACGAAGAGCGGGTTGACGGCTCTTGTTGCGGGGGACCTGGTGAAGGCCAAGGCTACGGCCTCTGGCAAAACCGAGAGCGATTTCTCCAATGAAGTGACAGTGCAGGCTGCTGTAACGGTAGCACCGGTGGTAGACTCTCCGATCATAGAGGGAGCGACGAGTGTAAGCGGAACGAGCACAGAGGCTGACGGGACGACGATCCAGGTGTACGTCAACGGATCGGCTGCCGGGATAACAACGACAACGGTGACCGGCGGTGCGTGGACGAAGAGCGGGTTGACGGCTCTTGTTGCGGGGGATCTGGTGAAGGCCAAGGCTACGGCCTCCGGGAAGACCGAGAGCGATTTCTCCAATGAAGTGACTGTGCAGGGCGTGACATCAGCCCCCGTGGTGAACACCCCGATCGGGGAGGGAGCCACAAGTGTAAGCGGCACAAGCACAGAGGCTGACGGGACGACGATCCAGGTGTACGTCAACGGATCGACTGCCGGGATAACAACGACAACGGTGACCGGCGGTGCGTGGACGAAGAGCGGGTTGACGGCTCTTGTTGCGGGGGATCTGGTGAAAGCCAAAGCAACGGCCTCGGGCAAAACCGAGAGCGAATTTTCCAATGAAGTGACGGTGCAGGCATTGATCCTTGCGAATTTTCTCGTCGAAACAGAGGGTGGCGGACCGATCCCGCAGCAAAGACCGAACACGCCATTTAGCATCAAAATTACTGCACGAGATGCGGGCGGCAATACCGTCCCGTCTTTCAGCGGAACAGTGGACATCACCTCTACCGGAACGCTGACATCCGGCGGCGGATCGACTCTGGCATTCACAGAGGGCGTGCTGGCATCTCACAGTGTTACCATCTCAAATGCCGGTAGCTTCACAATTACCGCCACAAAAGCAACAACGCTTGAGACCGGCACAAGCAGCACCTTTGCCGTGCTTCCGACGATTTTCGTAAGCACCACGGGCGATGACGGCACTGGCGATGGAACGGTTACGCGTCCGTTCCGGACCATCCAAAAAGGTGTTACGACGTCATCTGCAACAGATACCATTTTTGTCTCGTCGGGAACATACAGTGAGTCCGTGACGGTCACCAAAGCTGTATACATTTTCGGTACTGGGAATCCCTCCGTCACAGACTTCACATTCAAGGTGAGCCCAATCGTGGTGCGTGGCATCGATGTGCCGACGATCAGCATCAATACTCCGGCGATCATTCAGGATGGTGTGGATGCAATCCCGGTCTTCGGAACGATCAATGTAGGAGCTGGAACCTATACCGAGCACGTTGTCATCAACAAATCAATGAACATTATCGGATCCGGAACCTCGAATCCGACAATAGATGGGGGCGGGACGGGGAACTGTGTCACGCTCGCCGCTCCTTACGTGAGGATGAAGAACCTCATCCTGACCAACGCTCAAAACGGAATTGCCGGGACCACCACGAACGCGCAGCTCCGGTTCCTTACGATCCACGGAAATAGTGGGAGCGGTATCAGTCTCAGCAACTCCGACTACAATTTGTTCCATTCCAACCTATTGTACGGTCACACCAATCCGACCAGTGCGGGAATCGAGTTGATTGGGTCCCGTGGGAACACCATCACGAGCAATGATATTCATGATAATACATACAACGTCAGAATCAGCGCGATGGTATATCGGGCGTCATACGGAAATCTCGTGCTGGGCAATACGCTCAGCGATCCGGGAACCTGGAGCGTTCAGGTTTCGTCCGGTGCGGCAAAGACCAAGGTAAATCAGAATGTCTTCAGCACTGCAACAACGTCGAACAAGTTCGTGAGTAACACCTCTGCAGCCCCGGAAACGCTCGATGCTCGGAGCAACTGGTTTGGAGGCCAGGATCCTCCAGGCGGAGTAGCTCATCCGGGCACATTCGAAGGGAGGGTTGACTCGAGTAACTGGCTGGACAACTCCACCAATACGTATGTGATGGTTGCCCCGTATGAACACATGATGAATATTGGAGAGGCCATTTATGTTCCTGTGCTGGCCTATGTTCCGCCGGGGAAAGAAGTGCGTATCACGCAGGCGACGCTGACCTGGAATTCCACAGTGGCAGGTATGGTGGATGGCGAAATTCCGGGAGTGTTCTTCGCCAACAAGTTGACGACCGGTCAGACTGAGTCGTTTTCGTTCACTCCGTCAAGCCCCACAAACACTATCACCGTTTACGATACCCTCAAAGGCGGGACCAACGGCGCCGGCCCCTCCGGGAGCATCCCGTATGTCGGGACATTGTTCATCATGAGATTCAGGGGAAGCGCATCGGGTTTCGATACCCTCAAATTGTCGGGCGTTGCTGTCAAAGACCAGAATCTCGCCGACATCACACCGCTCGTTACTCTCACCCCCGGTGTTATCGCGGTCGATCCACCCGGTGCCTCCGGCCTCATCGCTGATCTCAAAGTCTACCTCCAGGGTCCGTTCAGCGGCGGCAGCATGGATACCACGCTCCGGCACAACAATCTCATTCCCTACACTCAGCCGTACAACGTCTCGCCCTGGAATTATGCGGGAACGGAGGCTGTCGGGAGCATTCCGGACGGTGTTGTGGATTGGGTATTGGTGGAACTCAGAACAGACACGGCAGCGAATACAACCTTTGCCACCCGCGCAGGCTGGTTAATGAGAAATGGGTTGATCGAGGAGCTTCTCGGCGGCCGCCCTCTCATTTTCCCGGTATTTGATTCCGGCAACTACTATGTTGTTGTCCGCCACCGCAACCATCTGGCAGTGATGAGTGCCGCGCCGGTCGCAATCAACCTGAACAGCGCGCGGTATGATTTCACGACGGATCTTGGGAAATATTATGGGGGGGATGCCAAAGAAGTCGCGACGGGGGTGTACGGACTCTGGTCGGGCGATGTGACGGCGAATGGACAGTTGAAGTACATCGGGTCCGGGAATGACCGGTCGCCGATCTTGACGCGGGTCGGCGGTACGGATTTGACGGCGACAACGAACGGCTATTACAGAGAAGACGTGAACATGAACGGTCAGGTGAAGTATTCAGGCAGCGGAAATGACCGGTCGTTCATCCTGAGCAATCTCGGGGGTACGGATTTGACGGCGACAAAAATGACGAAAGTTCCCAACTAACCAGCAGATCCAGGAGGATATGCGATGAAACAGTTGATATGGTTACTCGTCCTGCTCGTGCTTGCGGGAGTGGCGTGCATGGAGGCACAGACGGTACAGGCGGGAATCGTTACTGACAGTCCGACGAGTTTTGTGGTTCGGGCGAAGGTAAGTGGGGGAGGATTTACGGATGTTCCATTCAGCGGCGTCATAGTTACGGTGTTTTGGCCAACGAGTGCCGGGGTCGCATTGGGGAGTCCGAGCTCGGGATTCTCGGTAGGGAAGGCGGGCAGTGTGGGGACGGAAGGCTCGGACAGTTATCAGAAGTTCGCGTCGACGCCGAATGTCAACATTACCTGGGCGGATGGCGATGTGGTGGATTTGTTCACGGTGAATGTGACCGGGGGCACGAGTCCGACAACGTTCGAGTTGCGCAACCCGGCCGATGCCGGTGTGAACGGCGCTTGGTACTTTGAGGTATCCGGTGGTGAATACACAAACACTACCACGCCATTCTATGCCCCCTCCACAGAGTTGGCTCTGCCGGTGACCATGAGCGCATTTGCGGGGAAGATGGACCTCTCGGCCAGCGGAGTGAAGCTGGAGTGGAAGACGCTCAGCGAGGTGAACAATTACGGATTCACGGTGCAGCGCAAGGGGGAGAATGCCGAGGAGTTTGCGGATCTCGAGGGGGCCTTTATTGAGGGCAAAGGGACGACGCTCGACCCGCAGAGCTACAGTTACTTAGACCGGACGGTGAACCAGGGAACCTGGGACTACCGTTTGAAGCAGCAGGATCTGGACGGGACTGTTCAGTTCTCGCAGTCGGTGCGTGTGGTGGTCACGGTAACGGATGTTGCCGAAACGACACCGAAAGTATTCGACCTCAGTCAGAACTATCCGAACCCGTTCAACCCGACGACGATGATCGAGTTCGCATTGCCGAAGGAATCACGAATCACATTGGCCGTGTACAATCTTCTCGGTCAGCGTGTCGCGACCCTTGTGGAGGAATTCAGGCCGGCCGGTTACTACGCAGTCCCGTTCAATGCGGGGAATCTCGCTAGCGGCCTGTATATCTACAAATTGACAGCCGATCAGACCTCATTCGTCCGGAAGATGATGGTCGTGAAGTAGGTGTTGAGGCGTGTGCGCGCCCATTCTTGAATAAACCTCATCTGTCTGGTCTGCAATGAGGGCAGGCAGATGAGGTTTTTTTGTTATCGGCAGAGAATCTCTTGCCGTTCGCAAATCCGATCGGGCTGGTGGTTAACCGGTGTATCATCAGATTGTTGAGGGGGGAGTCAGACTGATCCGTGAAGTGTGATCGATGAAGCATAGGCTGCTGCATTCGTTTGCCTGGGATTTCTCCGGCCGGGTGGGGGGGCAGTTTATTGGTTTCTTTGTCGGCGTCTTGCTGGCCCGTTTGCTGTCTCCGGCTGAATTCGGACTTGTCGGGATGGCGACGGTATTCATTGCCATTTCTGAGATTTTCACCAATCTGGGCCTGAGTGCAGCACTTATCCAGCGAAGGAATCCGACGGAGGCGCACTATTCGTCATCGTTCTATCTCAATGTCACGGCGGCGTTTGTTCTGGCAGTCATTATTTTCTTTTCGGCGCCGCTGATTGCGATTTTTTTCAGAACACCCGAGGTAACACTGATTGTACAGGCGCTGTCTCTGAATCTGGTGATCGGGAGTTTTTCCATAGTCCAGGAAGCCTGGCTGCGAAAACGGATGAAATTCAACATACTCACCCAGGCAAAGATTGTCAGCTCCATCGGTGGTGGGTTGATAGGAGTCGGGATGGCCTGGCAGGGATTTGGTGTTTGGAGCCTAGTTGTCCAGACGACAATTACCCGGATTCTCCTTTCCATCTATTACTGGGTGGTCTCCGAGTGGAAACCACGCCTGATGTTCAGCTTCACTGCAATCAAGGAGCTCTGGTCCTATAGCTTCAATCTCTTTGTTTCGGGCATTATTGATACCCTCTATGGACAAATTGATTCGGTAGTCATTGCGCGTATGTTTTCTGCAAATGACCTTGGCCTGTATTCCCGGGCGAAATCTTTGAGCCAATTCGTCATTAAGTACTCCTCGGAGAGTGTCGGCTCCATTACGTTTCCGGCCATGGCTGCCATTCACGATCAAAGAGAACGCTTGCTTGAATTGGGCCTCAAAGCTGAAATTCTGGTCGCTTTTCTTTCCTTTGGCCTGCTCGGATGGCTTTTTGTCTCGGCAGAATCTCTGATAGTCACCCTGCTTGGCGTGAAGTGGCTCCCCTCTGTTGATATTCTCAGGCTGCTCTGCCTGAGCGGGTTTTCGTATCCCATCAGTGCTGCAACACTCAGCATGCTCAAGGCTTCAGGTGATTCGCGATCGTTCTTGAGGGTAGAGGTCTGGAAGAAATTAGTCGGGCTCACGTGTCTGACTGTAGGATTCCTTTTCGGACTTAAAGGGTTTCTTATCAGCCTGATCTTCAGTGGATCCGCCAGTGTGCTTCTGAATATGTATTTTACCGGCAGGTCCCTCGATATTTCCATGAGGCATCAACTTTCTCCCCTGGTAATCTATCTCCTCGTGGCCGTAGTGTCGAGTGTCGCAACTCTGGCCATTCCCTTGAGTTTCAAATCATCACCGCTTCAGTTGGTCAGCATTTCTCTCTGCTATGTGGTCTTGTATTTGCTCTGTAATGTGTTGCTCCAGACGAAGGGCCTTATGCTTCTAAGGGTTCAGTTGAAAAACCTATTGCCTGTTTAGTCCGTCTTCCAATATTCAACCAGCGGATAGAACACCACAATGACAAATAGACCCATCACCGTCACGTCACCCTTGCTGCCGCCTCTGGAGGAGTTTATTCCCTATCTGCAGGACATATGGGACAGCAAGTGGCTTACCAACAATGGTAAATATCACCAGGCACTGGAAAGAGCCCTCTGTGAGTACCTGGGGATCAAGCATATTTGTTTGTTCTCCAACGGTACGCTGGCATTGGTGACAGCATTGCAGGCGCTGCGAATAACAGGTGAAGTAATTACGACCCCGTACAGCTTTGTTGCAACAACGCATGCCCTCTGGTGGAATAACATCAAACCGGTTTTCGTTGATATAGAACCGAAAACCTTTAACCTCGATCCGGCGAAGCTTGAAGCCGCGATTACACCCAAAACCACGGCGATTCTCCCTGTGCATGTGTATGGAAATCCGTGCGATGTTCACGCCATTAAAGAGATTGCGGATGCTTACGGCCTGAAAGTGGTCTATGATGCCTGCCATACGTTCGGGGTGAGTGTCAACGGGCTTCCCGTGCTGGACTGTGGCGATCTCTCGGTCATGAGCTTTCACGCCACGAAGGTATACAATACCTTCGAAGGGGGTGCCATAGTGTGCCATGATGACGCCACCAAGAAAAGGATTGACAACCTGAAGAATTTCGGGTTCGTAAACGAGACAACGGTTGTTGCACCCGGCATCAATGCCAAGATGAACGAGGTTCAAGCGGCGATGGGCCTGTTGCAGTTGAAGTATATCGATGCCGCGATTGCCCAGCGGGCGGCAATAGCAAAGTCCTACAGGGAGAAGCTGAAAGGGATTCCGGGTTTATCCTTTGGCGAAGATATGGAGGGTGTGAAGCATTGTTACTCATATTTCCCCGTCTTTATCAATAGGGATGAATACGGAAGAACCAGGAACGAAGTGTATGAGGAACTGAAGAGGCATGATGTGTTTGGCAGACGCTATTTCTACCCGCTCATCAGTCAGTTTCCAACGTACCGGGGACTTGAATCCGCGCGGCCCGGGATGATGCCGGTCGCTGAAAAAGTAGCGGAAGAAGTAGTATGCCTGCCGATCTATCCCGGCCTGGAAGATAGTGTAGTCTCCAAGGTATCCACAATCCTCTCGCAGAAGAAGTCGCCACATGGTTGAGATGAGATCTTTTTCTCGTGATTCGGATCGTCACTCCAGGCCGAACGCCCTGTATCGTTCCAGGGGAGATATGTGCTCATGAAACTTGCCAGTATGCAGCCGTATTTCTTCCCCTACCTCGGGTATTTTAGTCTGATAAAACATACAGACAAGTTCATCTTGAATGAAAGTGTTCAATTCATCCGGCAGGGTTGGATTGAAAGGAATAGAGTGTTGAGCCAAAATGGAGGCTGGCTTTACATCCGGGTACCTCTTGTCAAACATCCGCATGAGACAAAGATCAAGGATGTTCAAATTGACAATACCCAAAATTGGAAACAGAGAATTCTCTCCCAACTCCAACACTACCGAAGAATTGCGCCACACTATGCCAGCGTTGTAGGGCTCCTCAATCAGTTGTTTGAAAAAGATCACAAGAGTATCGCTTTGCTGAACAGGGACGGACTGGTTCTCGTCTGCGAGTATTTGAATATTGCCAAGACATTTTCAATCTTTTCAGAGATGAATTTGTCCATTGAACCCCCCAATGCTCCCGACGAATGGGGTTTGAATATCTGCAAATCGTTGGGCGTTCCTGAATATTGGAACCCGCCGGGCGGACAGCACATCTATGACAGGGCCAAGTACGAAGCGGCCGGTATTGGGCTGACGTTTCAGAAGGTCATCCTCGATCCGTACGATCAAAAGCGGACCCCCTTTGAGGCCGGGTTGTCCATCATCGACGTCATGATGTTCAATTCACCGGATGAGATCAATGCCATGCTTGACCGGTACGAGGTAATATGAAAGCCATCGGCGGGTACTTTGAACTGGAATTGAGGGACGGCGAGGAGTACCACAAGAATGCCGTCAGACTTAATACCGGGAGAAATGCGTTTGAGTTTATCTTGCGTGCTCGCAAGTACTCGAAAGTATATATTCCCTACTACACTTGCGACTCAATCCTTGAACCCTTAAGCAAGCTCTCTGTAAAATGGACATTTTACTCGATTGACGAGAATCTTGAACCCGTGTTTGATTTTGAGCAAATGGCGGATGATGAAGGCTTTCTCTATACAAACTATTTTGGTTTGAAAACGAAAGCCGTTGAGATGGTCTCCAGCCGGTGCAGGAACCTGATCATCGACAATTCCCAGGCGTTCTTTTCATTGCCGGTTGCCGGAAAGGATACATTCTATTCGTGCCGGAAGTTTTTTGGTGTCCCGGATGGTGCGTATCTGTATATGGAAGGTGCGGATGCCTCCGATGCACCGAGAGACGTCTCCGTTGATAGATTCATGCACTTGATGAAGAGAATAGAATATGGCGCGGAAGCAGGCTATGAAGATTTCAAGGCAAATGATAGAAGACTCGTCGGTCAGCCCATCAAACAGATGTCTGTTCTTACAAACAGGCTGATGTGCAGCATAGACTACGACGCCGCGAAAGAAAGAAGAAAGGCCAATGTCAGAGCCCTGCACGAGACCATCGGCCGGCAAAACAGATTACATCTGTCTATTGATGATGTCTGTGCTCCAATGATCTATCCTTTCCTGTCGAATGACCCCGGCCTGAGACGGAAGTTGATCGAAAAAAGGATCTTTGCCGCAACGTACTGGCCTAACGTTCTTGAGTGGGCGAACGAAGACCAATGGGAATACCGCCTCGCCAGTTTAATGGTGGCCATACCTGTAGACCACAGATATGACGGCAATGACCTTTCTCGAGTCATAGATCTGGTGAGCAATGGAGAATAGGATAAATGTTCTCGTGTATCCATGCGGAAATGAGGGTGGTCTGGAAATACATGCCGCATTAAAGGATGTTGTCAACGTAGACCTGTATGGGGCCTCCGGAAAGAAAGATCATGGAAAGTTCGTTTTCCAGAACTACATCGGAGAGGCCCCTTACATAAAAGAAGAGAAATTCGCAGACTCCTTCAACGCTATTGTTCACAGATGCGGAATTCATGTCATCATCCCTACGCACGATGACATTTCGCTGGCGCTGGCTCAAAACGCTAGTGCCATAGATGCAAGAATCGCCGTGCCCGGGATACGTCAGGCGGAAATTTGCAGGAGCAAGTTGGCTACGTACCAGCTTTTCAAGGATGAGCCCTTCTGTCCTGAAGTCTTTGCCGGGTTGAGTTCTGTTACACAATTCCCCGCATTTGCCAAACCGGACAAGGGCCAGGGAGGAAAGGGATCATTTATCATTAACCGGGAGGATGAATTCCCGGAAGAAAGGATCGCACAGGGAGATCTGATTCTGACAGAGTATTTGCCCGGTGACGAGTTGACAGTAGATTGTTTTAGTGATCGTCATGGCAAACTCAGGTTCGCAGGTCCCCGGAAGAGAAACCGGGTATTTGGTGGCATCAGTGTAAGTTCCTTTGTGGTCCCTCTTTCCAAAGAAATTGAGACCATCGCTGCAAAAATTAACGAAAAAGTCGGCATGAGGGGTTTGTGGTATTTTCAGCTGAAACAAGATGTCTCCGGAAAATACAAACTGCTGGAGATCTCCGTACGAATCGCGGGATGCATGAACCTTTACCGGGGGCTGGGCATCAATTTCCCCTTGTTGACGGTCTATGATCAGATGGATTACGATATTGAAATTCTCCGCAATGACTACTATTTAGAAGTCGACAGAGCCCTTAGCAACCGGTATAAACCGGCCCTGGACTATGAAACGATCTATATCGATTTTGATGACACAATCACCAGACGGGGCCGGGTCAATCCTTTTGTCATGCTCTTTCTCTATCACGCCAGGAACAGCGGAAAGAAGATCAAGCTCCTGACAAAGCACGAGTATGATTTGTCGGCTTCTCTTTCCCGGCTCTCGATTCATCCCTCACTGTTTGACGAAATCATCCTTCTCGGCTTGAATGATGAGAAGTCACAGAAGATAACAGAGACCGAAAAAGTCATTTTCATCGACAATGCCTATAAGGAGAGGGCACAGGTAAGAAGGAAGTTGAACATCCCCGTGTTCGACGTGGACGCCATCAACACGTTGATTGACTGGAGAGAATGACAAGAACCGATGCGACTGACAGACAGGAGAGATGAGGTACGACACAGAGGGATTCACTTCCTTGAACATGTGGACGGCGAACTCTACATTCTTGGCACCAATGAATATGGTCTTTGTACGGCCCGGTGGTTAGAGAGCTTGGGACATAATATCAAGGGTTTTATCAACGACTATTCCGGCCAATCGACATTTGAGTCATATCGAGTTATAAGCTCAACGGAGGTGCCGAAAGGCGCGTCGATTATTAATTGTATCGTCGAGGCAAGGACTAGACATGCGGAACAGGTCATAGCGCAACTGTGTCCAGCTTCTCATGCGGACTATTTTGCCATGCAACGTGCTTTTCCTGAAAAGCTGATGGAAATCAACTATTTGGAGGGGACCGATTCTATTGCCGATGAAGTTGAAACATATGCGGCCCTCTATGATCAATTGGTGGACTCTGAATCCCGGAGCACTTTTGAGCTCATCGCAGATTTTCGTTTCAATAGGGATATCGAGCAGCTCAATAATTTCAGATTCAGGATAGACGAACAGTATTTTGAACCGTTTATTCCATTGAGCAGTACTCCCGGTTTTGTCGATGGTGGTGCCTATAGGGGTGAAACATCAAGGACGTTTGTCGGCCTTTATCCGCATTACAGGGACATCTATCTCTTTGAACCGAACACTTCATCCTTTAGCGTTGCAAAGGATGCCCTTGCCGGCCGCGAGAGAGTACATTTCTATCAAAAAGGGCTCTGGGATAAGTCTGAGACTTTGTATTTTGATAATTCACGGGGGAATGCCAGCAAATTGTCCCATGAGGGGAAGATATCCATAGAGACGGTCACTCTGGATAGTGTCATACCAGGAGGAGTGGATTTCATCAAGCTTGATCTTGAAGGGGCGGAATATCGTGCATTGATCGGTGCAGAGTCACTGATCAAGCGGTTCAGACCGGTTCTTGCCGTGTGTGTGTATCACGATCAGAAGGACTTCATCAGAATTCCGGAGCTATTGTTCAGCTTTGATTCGTCATACAAAGTCTATGTGCGTCATTATACACAGGGGGTGCTGGAAACAGTGATGTACTTTGTATGACAGGTTCATGCTCCACCTCTTCGCGCCGATTGGCGGTTTTTCCGATCAGCGGGACAGTGCCGAAGGAATTAAGTGCATCCTGAAAGTGCCCGGCTATGCGAGTATCAATACGCCCGCTGGAAATACGTGATGCATACACATCGGTTCTGTGGAGAAATGACCCGGATATCTGGAGATACACCTGGTGGAAAGCCGAAAGAGAAATCACATTAGAAATGGAACTTGAATGGATCACGAAAGCCCTGGCGAAGCCGGACGAAAAGAGGTTTGCCATATGTGTCGGTGAAACAATGGAGTATGTTGGAAACGTTCAGCTCACCGATATCACCCCGGATACTGCGCAATTCCACATCTTCATTGGGATGAAGAAGTATCACGGAAAGGGTATTGGAACAGAGGCGACGAAACTGATGCTTGATCATGCCTTTAACGTGATGAGACTCAAGAAAGTGTATCTCAATGTGAAGCACGCCAACATTGCCGCCATTAAATCATATGAACATTGTGGGTTCAACGTAGCAGCAAGGTCTGAATCCGATATCACGATGGTCAGAGAACGAACA
Source organism: uncultured Bacteroidota bacterium (assembly GCA_963779225.1). Taxonomy (GTDB): domain Bacteria; phylum Bacteroidota; class Ignavibacteria; order UBA10030; family UBA6906; genus CAVPCZ01. Next base: position 3,623,542 of record CAVZWW010000003.1, on the reverse strand, counting down.
TGACTGAATCTTCCATCCCGATGGTGTCGGTGTTTGTGCTGGCATACAATCACGGCAAGTATATTGCTCAGACGCTCGATGGCATTTTGATGCAAAACGTCACCTTTGACTATGATATCGTGGTCGGGGAAGATTGCAGCACGGACAACACAAGGAGCATCCTGCTGTCTTACGCTGAAAAGCATCCACAACGGTTCAAGTTGATCCTGCACGAGAAGAATGTCGGTGGTTTACAGAATGTGATCAGCACTCTTGGTGCATGCAGGGGCAAATATGTCGCATTCTGCGAGGGGGATGACTACTGGACCGATCCCAACAAGCTGCAGAAGCAGGTGGATTTCCTGGAGGCAAATCCGGCGTTTTCATTTGCGTTTCATGATTGCCTTATATTGCGCCAGGAATCCGGCAAAACACACAGAAGGATCGGGGAACGGTCAATTGACACGGTGGTCGACCTCAAATCAGCGCTGATCGAAAACAATATGCCCACCGCGTCAATGGTTTGCAGAAATATTCTGGACGTTAACGAGTTGCCGCAATGGTTTTTGCATACCTCAAAAGGCGATTATGGTTTTGTTGTTCTGCTCGCCGAGAGAGGGCTGGGTAAATACTTCCCGGAAGCGATGTCCGTGTACCGTATACATGGCGGTGGTGTGTGGAGCAGCAAGAGCACCGACTACACATATGCGGAAGCGGTCAAGTTCTTCTCATTCCTTCTGGAATACTTTGAAGACCCGGAACTCAAAAAGGTGATTGAGGCCAAATTGAACCTTTTGAGGTTCAATTATTCACTTGAGCGGTTGGGAAGAGGGGATATGATGGGGTCACTGAAGGCGATTGGCCGGAACCTCTCTTTCAGTCGCGACAAACGATTGCAACCCCGGTACGGCAGAGTGCCAAGAGCCGTAGGCGCGGGGGTCAAGTCTCTGATTCTCGACAGATTCGGCGGAGAGCGTCGTGGAGGATAAACCGAAAATTCCCTCCGGCGAAATACTGGAAGTTGCCCGGGGGACACTTCTCGCTGAAGCGGAGGCTATCAGGGTGGCTGCGGAGCGGCTGGGAGAGTCGCTGACACGTGCCGTGGAGCTGGTTCTTTCATCCCATGGCAAAGTGGTGATCATTGGTATGGGAAAATCAGGGCACATCGGGCAGAAAATCGTGGCCACGTTGTGCAGCACGGGAACCCCGTCGGTGTTTCTCCACGCAGCGGAAGCGATGCACGGTGATCTCGGCATCTACTCACCCGGAGACCCGACGATCATGATCTCCAAAAGCGGGGCGACGGCAGAACTTCTTGACCTCATCCCTACACTGCGGCAGTTCAAAACTCCGCTGATCGGGATTCTGGGAAACATATCGTCGCCTCTTGCACGGCACGTGGATGTTGTCCTGGATGGCCGTGTGGCGCGTGAGGCTGATCCTCTGAACCTCGCACCCACATCGAGCAGTACGGTCGCCCTCGCACTGGGCGATGCGCTCGCAGCTGCTCTTATGCAGGCCCGGCGATTCACCGATGTGGACTTTGCCCGGTACCATCCTGCAGGTCAGCTCGGCCACATTCTTCTGTTGCGCGTTGCTGATGTGATGCATGTCGGAGAAGAGGTCGCCTGGGTGTCACCGGAAGACAGTGTCCGAAAGGTGGTCATTGCAATGACAAAACATCCGCTTGGTGCTGCCTGCGTGGTGGACGAAGGCCATGTCCTGCAGGGGATCATCACCGACGGTGATCTGCGCCGGGCTCTGCAGGATCACGACGATATCCGGCCTCTGACGGCCGCTGATATCATGACGGTCCGCCCTATAGCAGTGACTCAAGAAACGATTCTCAGGGATGCGTCGCGCATCATGGAAGACCGCCCATCGCAAATATCGGTTCTTCCTGTGATCGACGGTGCCCGGCATTGCGTCGGACTGCTGCGGATCCACGATGTGTATCAAACGGGTTTGGCATGAGGGAATTCATTCACGGCCCGGGGAGGAGCTGTTTCAATGCCTGAGATTGTTATCATATCCGGCGGCGGGTCCATGCATCACGCGCGGCCGCTCCTCGAGCACTTCGGCGAACGCGCCGTCGTAGAGACTGAACGAACGGCATCGAAGCTGGCCGGGCATGATCCTGATCTCGTCATTGCCTTCGACGAACACGATTGCGAACTCGGTATGCTGATCGGGGAAATGTCCCGCCGGGGGATTGCCACTCTCCAAATCATGGACGGTATTCTCGAATGGCGCAGAACATGGCAGTATCCGACGTCCGCGCAGAAACGTCCCTTGAACCAGCCGGCGCTGGCCCACAAGGTTGCCTGTCTCGGACGCGCCGATGCCCGGATCATGGAGTCCTGGGGAAATGTCGGCAAATGCGAGATCGTCGGGAGCCCGCGATTTGATCATCTTGTCAGGGCAAAACGCGACAGCCGGATCGGCCCCGTGAGCGGTCGGCCCCTCCGCCTTCTCGTCATGACAGCCAAGACACCGGGCTTCACTCCCGAACAAATCGAGACGACGTACCGGTCACTGGCCGACATCCGGGATGACCTTGGCGGCCGGACTGACATCGAGATAGTATGGCGCCTGACCCAGAACATTCACGAGAAACTGGGCATTCACAATATTGTGCGGGATGTGACGGGTGGGGAGTTGCATGAAATGCTGCGACAGGTTGACGCGGTCGTCACAACACCGTCCACGGCCCTTCTGGAGTCCATGCTCTGTGGTCTCCCAACAGCGCTCCTGGATTACCATAATTGTCCCCACTACGTCTCCGCGGCCTGGCAGATTACGTGCAAAACTCAGATTGATTCGGTGATTGAGAACTTGAGAACTCCACCGCTCGAGAGAATGCTTTATCAGGACTATTGTCTGCACGAAGCGCTGGCATGCGCCACACCGGCCCTGCCAAGAATGACACGTCTCATTGACGAGATGGTCCGCATTCGGCAAAGAGCGAAAGCGTCAGGCAATCCTGTCCTGAATTTCCCTCACCGGATCCTGGACGACCCGGAGGAGCACATTTCCTGGCCCAATGCGAATTTCAATTTGCAGACGCTGTATCCTCATCATCCGGTGTTCGGCCGCAGCGATGTGACGGTAATGCAAGCCGAGCTTGAGGCCGCACTCGGCACCGTAGAACGACTGCAGGCGCAGGTGGATGTGTTGACCCGCCGGCTTCACAGGATTCCCGGGTACACACTCGCCGCCCGTGTTCGCAAAATGATGAAACGCTGACGATCCCGATGGCTGATCGAAAGACCATTGTGGTGGCTCACTCAAGGCCGGATACTGTCAGTGGGGCGGAGCTGGCGATAGCCGACATTGTCGATCAGGGACGGCAGGACTTTGAATACATAATGCTTACTCCAGGAGAGGGGGTGCTGGCGAGCCACTATCGTGACAGAGGATTCGCGGTGTGGGCACAGAAAGTCGAGACCAAGAGGCGCCTCTACCCCGGCCTTCATACTCTCCAATCCGTGTCGTTTAGCCGGCAACTCAAGCGCAGGCAGGTTGATGCAGTCGTCTGTAACACATTTGCCGCAGCGGCGAGAGTGAAGACGGCGTGTCGGATGGCTCATATACCCTGGGCGATTTACGTGAGAGAATACATTTCCAAGAGAAAACTGCACCGTGAAATTCTGGAGAGTGCGACGAGAGTGTTTGCGGTGTCCCGGGACGTCGCCGGGTATCTCTCTGATATGGTCAATCCGGACAAGATCTCTGTTGCATATGACCATATCAACGCGACACCGCTTCTGGCAAGAAAGGATCTGCACAGTTCGCGCGGGGCACGAATCGTCCCTTTTGACCCGCATCATCCTGTTATCGGATTCATAGGCCGGATTACGAAGTACAAGCAGCCGGATCTCTTCCTCCGCTCGATTCCCGAGGTCCTCGCGCGAATGCCGCAGGCGCGCTTCGTCATCGTGGGATCGGCGGGAATCAAGGAGCGGAGCTACGAGCAGAGCCTGAGGACCCTTGTGCGTCAGCTGGGAGTGGAGGACAGGGTGGCATTCATGGGACACCGTCCCGATGCAATCGAGATCATGTCGGAGTTGTCCGTGTGCTGTCTGACCTCCGACAGGGAACCATTTCCCCGAACCCTTCTGGAGGCTCAGTTGCTCGGAATCCCCGTGGTCGCACCAGACACAGGCGGATGCCCGGAAATGGTGACGAATGGAGCCTCGGGTATCCTCTTTTCTGCAGTATCGCAGGACTCGCCGGAACTTCTTGCGGCGGCAGTTGTCAGAGTGGTGTGTGATCCGGGGTTCACATCGAAGCTGGTACTGCACGCACGGAAACAACTCGAGGAGGGTGTTGCTAGCCTGAAACCGGTACGCAGGCTTGAGGAACTGCTCTGCAAACTCATCAATGAGGGAGTGAATTGAACATGGGAGAAAAAAAGGCAAGTCGGATAGGCATTGTAGTACGGTTGACGGAACCAGGGGGAGTTCAATCTCTGGCCATTTCTCTCATCAGGGGTCTGAACGCGAGAGGCATCGTCCCTGATATTTTGTGGGATCTTGAACCCTCGCGATCCCTCCTTGAGGAAGCCAACGTCAAAGCGGGATTCCGGAGGGTGTGGTTTCCTATTTCGACTACCCTCATAGACAAGATGCCAGTGAGTTTGCGCTATCTGGCGTACGTAATCGATGCTGTGAACGGGGAGAAATTCCGGGATGAGTACGATTTTGTCTATACAGTGAACCTGCTGTTCGTCTTTCCGCCGGATTTCCCGCATGTGTACTATCTCTGTGGCCCCCCGCTTCTTCCCCAGCTGGACGTTCCGCCGGCCGGGGTCAAGGGCATTCCGATTGCGTTTTTCAAATGGATGTATCGGGCCTTCTGGAGGAAACGCCGCCCCATTTTTGACTATCAACCAGGTTCCACGTTTGTCCTCGTCTCTCATTACATCGCTAGATTGTTCAAGGAAGCTCACGGAGTGGATCTCCCCGTTGTTCACCCACCCATCAATCTCTCAGGTCGGGATTTCGATCCGGATGACCTCCCGCGTCGGGATTCGCTGGTCTTTTTTTCCAGGATTGTATATTACAAACGTCCGGATATGGCTCTGGAGCTCGCGAGGCAGCATAGACAGCTTCGCTGCGTAATTATGGGTGGCGTACAACCCCACCAACGTCCTTATTTCGAAGCCTTGAAAGCGCGAGCAAAGGCTGAAGAACTCGATGTTGTATTTCTCGATAACCCATCCGATCAACGCGTGCGGGAGGAGCTGGCACGTGGAAGGTTTTATGTGTTCCCTGCGGTGAATGAGCATTTCGGGATGACAACGGCTGAAGCCATCGCCTCCGGGGCCATCCCCTTTGTGCACGATTCCGGCGGGCAGGTGGAAATCGTGAATGATGAGAGGCTGCGGTTCGAGGATACAACCTTTATCGAAAAATTTGCGGCGTTGGTCAGGATGTCAGATGAGGATTTGCGGGAGATCCGTCAACAGCTCGTTGTGCACATTAAGAGCTATTCCGAGGATGTGTTCCTCTCCAAGATGCTGCCATATATGGACGCCGCTCGCGTGAACGACGTCCACGGGAACCGCGCGGTGTCTACATCACCGGGTCTGGCTGATGGCCGCTAGCGTCGAGTCATATCCTCCCCGGGTGCCCCAAGGAGCCGTCCGTGTGAGTCCGCAGATACGTCCTGCGAAAACCCTGAAGAGCCTGAGTGCCTCTCGCAGGTTCCGCAATCGCGTCATTGCGCAGGTTCTCGTCTGTACCGTGCCCACGGCCGTGCTTCTCGGGATAGGCAAGGCTTCATTTGCCGGCGGTTTCCTCTGGGGAATATTCGGTCTCATGTTTGTGCGTCTGGTCATTCTTGGAAAGCCCGCCGAGCTCCTCTGCCTGCTGATCGCCCTTTCGCCCCTCCTCAACTTGATGAAGGAATTTGCGTTCACGTATCAGATAATCACTATCGTGTCTGCACTCGCGGTGCTGCACTACGCGAGCCGGTCCCCTGTGGACTTCTGGGAGATCCTGAGACGGAGTCCGCTGACCATGGGCCTATTTGCCTATGCGACCCTGTACTATCTTATGAGCTTCGTTCTGACAGGGCTGTATGAGGTGAATCTCCGATTCTACGATCTCGGGTTCATGGTGGTCGCAGTGCTGATTGTCGGCCGCTCCAAACAGATGCTTGCCGTATCGCTCTTCGGTCTCATCATTTCCGCCTGGGCGGTCGGCATCGCCATGCTGCAACACATCGACTCAAGTGCCGGCTCACGATTGGGAATTATGATGGTCGAGGGACGAGCCCTCGGGAATCCGGTTTCGTTGGGGACCCCGCTGGCGCTCTGCTTTCTGGCGCTAGCTCTGGATCGGGGCCGCTGGCTTCAACTCCGGCAAAACCCCATCCGGCGGCTCCTGTTGACGATTCCCACCTTCATGCTGCTTGCGCTGACCACGTCACGAGCAGCCTGGCTGGTCACCGCGGGGGGAATATTGGTCGCTCTTATTGTCGACGGCCGGTCGCGGGGGAGATTGCTTCTCCTCATCGGCCTGACGGCAGTGATTCTCCAGGTCGTGCTTTTGAGCCCGTACGGGGATGGCATGCAGGCCGGACTGGATAGAACATTTAGCGACGATCGCTCTACGGCCAGCCGCTCCAGCGGCCGCTCGGACCAATGGCTCGTTTCCTACTATGCTCTTACCGCGTCTATGGGAAATATGATATATGGCTACGGTCCCGGATTAAGCCCCAGCGTCTACGCCAGGTTCTCACCCGAAGTGCCCGGTGTTACGTACGCCGTCGGATGGCGGGCCCAGCTGCATTCGCTGTACCTGCAGATAGCTGTCGAGACGGGACTTCTGGGCTTTCTGCCTTTCATCTTCTGGCTCGCTGTAGGATTCTTTAAGAATATCGGCGCTATCAGGAATAACAAATTGATTTTTCCGCTTGTCTGTTTCCTGGGTTACATGCTTATCATCACTACCGTGAGCGGGAATGACTCGGTGTCGGGCACTTTTCTGGGCATCGGGATCCTTGCGACTCTGCACATGCCCCGCCCGGTGATTCATCTCCCTAAAAAGGGAAACACGAACATGAAAGGTGAGGTGGATCACCATCTCAGCAAAACGTGACAGGTGATTGGACTATTCTCCCCCTCACTGCGGAGAGAATGCGGAACCATGTCGGAGATCTCGTCGCAATCGATCGGGATACCCTCGGCGATCGGTGGGAGGCGTCACATTTCCTGGCTCCCTTTCCGGGGAAATGGGAATTCTCCAGATTGGCGGCCGACATCCAGGGGTGTCCTGTGGGATTTGCGGTTGCCTCTCTCAAGGGGGACGCTGTTCATATCAACCGGCTGGCTGTCGGAGAAACGTACCGCGGGCGGCACATCGGGCTGATCCTCCTGCATTCGGTGGCCGAGTCTGCCCGGGAACGATCCCTTGTACGAATGACGCTGAAGGTTGCCAGGCACAACACCAAAGCCATTGCATTCTACCAGCGGATGGGATTCACGGAGGCCGGACGTAGTGAGGTGAATCTCACGCTTGCGCATACGATTTCAGGAGTGCTGGCAGCCACCGTACCCGCCCAGACAGGACGCACGAATAGCGCCACAGAGCCTTCGCAAGTTTACAAACAACACCAATCACGACAGGGAGAGCATCCCGTGTTCCTAATTGAAAACAAGACAATCCTTGCGATAGCCCCTCACATCGATGACGTGGAGCTCGGGGCCGGTGCAACAATCCATCACCTGGCAAAACACAACAAGGTGCACTATATCGGCATGTCACTTCCTCCGCTCGTAGAAAAGAACCAGTTCATGGAGGAGTTTAGAGTCAGCGCGACGCATCTTGGTCTCGATCCGGGACGGATCCTGCTGCGCGATTATGATCCCCGGAACCTCTTTGATTCAAGGAGCGAAATCCTTCAGCTCTTCTATGAACTCAACACAGAACTCCGCCCGGACCTTGTGCTGATTCCAAACAGCAAGGACATCCACCAGTCGCATGAAGTGGTGTTTGCGGAGGCGCGGAGAGCGTTTAAGTACCTGACCATTCTCGGGTATGAGCTTCCATGGAACAGTATCGAGTTTTCGATGGACGTCTTCATCACCGTGTCAAAAGAGGATGTCGATGCAAAGATTGCAGCCATCAATGCGTACAAAACTCAGAAGCGGCGTATGTTCTTCTCCAACGACATTGTTGGCGATCTTGCCCGCGTGCGGGGAAAGCAGGTGGGACGTGAATATGCTGAATGCTTCGAACTTGTCAGGTTGATCTTATGATTGTCAGTATTCATCAACCGCATCTTCTGCCCTGGCTGGGCTACATGAACAAGGCGCTTTCGAGCGACGTCTTTGTCTGGCTGCATTCCGTCCAATATCGCAAGAACTACTACCAGAACAGGACGAAGATCAAGAATGTGAACGAACAACCGCTCTGGCTCACGCTTCCCGTCCATGCAAAGCTCGGAATGCCTATCGATCAGGTGACCATTGCTGACCCGGGATGGCGCGAGCGGCTGCAGAAGACCGTGGAGCAATGTTACCGGAAAACCCGCTACTTCGCGGAGTGCTGGCCACCCCTTGCAGAAGCGCTCCGGGATGCCTCCGATAACCTGAACGATGTCAATTTCAGGACTTTTACTGTGCTGCTACAGCTTCTGGACGGAGGTTCTCTTCAAGTGAAGGCGATTAGTGACCTGCCGGCGACTTCTTCAGACCCGACGCTTCGACTTGTGGAAGCATGTACAACTCTCGGGGCAACGCACTACATCGCGGGAAAGGGGGGGCAGAACTACCTGCGTGTGGAGGAGTTCGAGCAGGTTGGAATCAAGGTGTTGTGGCAAGCTTTTGACCCCGCAAACGTGACATACCCACAGATGGGCAAAACATTCGCCCCGGGACTGTCTGTGATCGATTGCCTGTTCAACGTTGGTGCTTTGAAGACCAGACAGCTCTTGCTGGATGCGTGGAAGCCGGAGAAGGAGGGACGATGAACAACCAGGCCCGTTTCAAGGTGAAGTTGGGGGTTCTCGGATCGCCCTCGCAGTGGAAAGGCCCTGACGGAGATACATGGGCCTACGAACCCTACGTCCGGGAAATGCAGATCTGGGCGGATCTTTTCGCTGAGGTCGAGGTATGCGGCCATACCGGTGAGGGTCCTATGGTGGGCAATCTTGCTCCGTATGGAAAAGAGAATATCGTGGTGAAATGGATCCCGTATACGCAGGATGAGGGCTTTTCCGGTGCGCGGAGGAGGCTATTCAGATTGCCGGGTTTGATATGGGAATGCCGAAAAACAATCCTCGAGAGTGATTTCGTCTTTCTCCGCAGCCCGAGTCACTTTGGTCTGGTGGGCGCAGTGCTGGTTCGCCTGATGAAGAGAGGGAGCATCACGAAGTGGGCGGGCGAGAACGCCGCCTACGCGGGGGAACGCATTCCCTCCCGATTGAACCGGATCATCGAAGCTCTCCCAAGCCGCCGCCATTTCACACTCGTGTACGGTGAACCCCGCCGCCCGCATCATATCAGCTTCCTTCCCGCGCTGATGACGGTCGAAGAGCTGGCGCTCGGACGACGGATATCAGGCAATAGAGTCTGGGAGCCCCCCTGGAAGATTCTCTGTGTCGGTCGTCTTTCGCGTCCGAAGAACTTTGAACTTGCCATCCGCGGCCTCGGAGAGCTCAAACACCGTTCTCCGGAGATCCCCTGGACATTCACCATGGTAGGGGAAGGGGTGGAAAGACAGAATCTCCAGGATCTTGTTACCCAATATGATATAGCTGATCGCGTGACATTCACCGGTGCACTTTCATTCACCGAGGTTCAGAGCTACTATGGCGCAGCGCACGTGGTGATTATGCCGGGTGTGAAGGAAGGCTGGCCAAAGATTATAGCTGAATCATGGGCTCACGGAGCGATTCCGGTCGCGGCCAGAGCCGGACTGGTCCCCTGGATCCTGAAGGAGGAGAGTTCCGGCGTCGTCTTTGACCCGGCTCCAGAAGCTCTTGCAGCCGCCCTCTCCCGGCTCTTGTCCGATCCTTCGCGGCTGCCCGCAATGTCGCAACAAATGTACAGCTATGCCGGGGAGATTTCCCTGGAACAGTTTAAACGGCACCTGGAAGCGGTGCTCATAGAGCGGTGCGGTCTTCAATAGCCATACGTAACCTTTTTTTGTCAACCGGATCGGAAGAAGTCACGCTGAAACACGAGACGAAGAAAATCGCAGTACTGCAAATCTGTGACTCGCTCGCCGCGGGGGGGATGGAACGTGTCGCGGTCAATGTGGCGAACGGTCTTCCAAGGGAGAGGTACGAATCCCACCTGTGCATAACGCGCCTGGACGGGCCGTTGACAGGCTGTGTTGCGCCGGATGTCCACCGCCTGTACTTGCACAGGAAATCTACACTTGATGTGCTGGCTTTGCGCCGGCTGGTTTCCTACATAAAGCAAAACCGCATAGTGATTGTGCACGCACACGGGCCCTCTCTTTTCATTGCGGCAGTGGCCTCCCTCTTTGCGCCGCATCCCGGCATTGTCTGGCATGACCACTACGGGGCGCACGAGACAGAGGAAAGATCCGCCTGGCTCCGCAGGATTCCGGCAACCCGCCTGGCCGCGGTAATCGTCGTCAGCCAGGCCCTGGCAGAGTGGGTGGAAAAAGACCTCCGTATTCCAAAGGGCATGGTTCGCTTTGTTTCGAATTTTGTCTCGGAGCCTCCGGATGCAATAAATGTTCCGGACCTGCCCGGAGAACAAGGATGCAGAATCGTGTGCGTTGCGAATCTCCGCCCGCAGAAGGATCATGGAACGCTTTTTGTAGCTATGAAGATGGTTCTGCGGCAAAGACCGAATGCGCACCTGATTCTTCTCGGGAGTTCAGTCGATGAAGAATATACCGAAAAGTTAAGAAAACAGATGTCGCACAACGACCTCGAGGGCCACGTGTCCTGGCTGGGTTCCCGATCCGACGTTCCCGGCGTGCTGAAGGGATGCGATATCGGCGTGCTGAGTTCGGCGTCAGAAGGACTGCCTCTGGCGCTCATCGAATATGGGATGGCCGGTCTGCCTGCAGTGGCAACACGCGTGGGACAAAACGGAGAAGTGCTGGATGAGGGTCGGGCGGGAATCATCGTTCCTCCATCATCGCCGGAATTATTGGCCGGAGCGATTCTCTCGCTGCTGAATTCCGCCGACCTCAGGGACCGCCTGAGCAGTCAGTTTTCGCAGAGGGTCAGAGAAGTCTATGGTGTCAAAAGGAATATTGAGAAGATCTGCGAGCTGTACGAGACGATAGTGATGGGAAGAACAAGTGCACATGCAAGAACCGCACCGTCACGGTGAGCAAGAACACGCCGTGAACAAATCGGCTTTGTTGGTCGGCAATTTTCTATCGGAAGCTGTGGTCTACGGATCGGTGGGTGAAGACCTTGCCCGGCGCCTCACTGCACGGGGTTGGTCGGTGGTGATGACATCAAGAAAAGTAAACCGACCGATGCGTATCGCCGATATGCTCATGACGGCCTGGGCGCAGCGGGGCCGCTATAACGTTGCTCACATCGACGTGTTCAGTGGGCCGGCGTTTTCCTGGGCCGAGGCGGTTTGTGCGCTATTACGTCGCCTTCACAAGCCATATGCCCTGACGCTCCGGGGGGGAGACCTCCCCAATTTCGCTTCGCATAAGCCGGGTCGCGTGAAGCGTCTGCTTGGTTCTGCCGGCGTCGTTGCCGCTCCATCCGGGTATCTCCTTCATCAGATGAAGGTGTACCGGAAGGAGATCATGCTGCTGCCCAATCCTCTCGAAATCGGCAACTACGCGTATCGCCTCCGGTCTGCGCCCCGGCCGCAGCTCGTCTGGTTGCGGGCATTTCACGATATCTACAACCCCTCCTTGCTCCCGGCAACTCTGGGCGAACTCGCAGATTATCCATCGGCGGAGGCTTTCATGGTGGGTCCCGACAAGGGGGACGGGGCTCTGGAACGCGTTCAGCGCAAGGCCGCTGAACTTGGCCTCGGCGGCCGGATCATGTTTCCCGGCCCGGTGCCAAAGCAGGACGTCTCCACGTGGCTTAACCGCGGGGATATCTTTGTGAATACCACGAATTTTGACAATACGCCGACCAGTGTTCTGGAAGCGATGGCCTGCGGTTTGTGTGTTGTGAGTACGAATGTCGGGGGGATTCCCTATCTCCTCGAGGATCAGTCGGACGCGCTTCTGGTCCCCCCGAATGATCCCGTTGCCATGGCCGCCGCGGTGCGGCGCATTTTGAAGGAACCAGATCTTGCGGAACGACTCTCATCCAATGCCCGCCGCAAGGTTGAACAGTTTGACTGGTCACGAATACTCCCTCAATGGGAGCATATATTGAGCCGGCTACTGGAGGATACATGAGCACCGACCGTCTCCGCATGTATCACAGCCTGCCGGCGTCTCTGCGTTCGGCCGCTGCAAGCGTGCATGGATATCGTCTCCGCTGGTGGCGCTACGGAAAAGAGACAGACCGGCTTGCTTCCGAGGCACTTGAACGCGAAACCTGGAGCCCCGGGCAATGGGAGAATTGGCAGCAGGAGAGACTTGCGTACATCCTCCATCGTGCAGCAACGCGGGTACCGTACTACCGGGAGCAATGGGCAGAGCGCAGGCGCAAGGGGGATACGCGCTCCTTTGAACAGCTGGAAAACTGGCCCGTTCTGCACAAGGATACGCTCCGAAAAGTTCCCGCATCCTTCGTGGCCGACGACTGCAATATTCGCACCCTGTATCCCGATCATACCAGCGGCACGACGGGTACCCCGCTCACGATATGGTTGAGCCGCAGCTCGGTGCGGCAATGGTACGCACTCTATGAGGCCCGCACCAGGCTATGGCACGGTGTCGACAGGCACGATCGCTGGGGACTCCTGGGGGGGCAGCCGGTTGTCGGGCCGCAGCAGAAGTCTCCTCCTTTCTGGGTCTGGAACGCCGGGCTGAATCAACTCTACCTGTCGGCCATGCACATAGCTCCATGGTCCGCAAGCTCCTATCTTGATGCAATACGCGAATACAGAATCAAATACCTGGTAGGGTATTCCAGCAGCCTCCATTTCCTCGGACTCGAGGCAGAGGCAAAAGGAGCGCGTTTCCCCGACCTGAAGGCGGTCATTACCAACGCGGAGCCCCTTTTTGATTATCAACGGCGCGCCATTGCCGGCGGATTCCGCTGTACAGTGCAGGAGACCTACGGTCTGTGCGAGTACGTGTGTATGGCTTCCGAATGCGAAGGCGGACGCTTCCATCTGTGGCCCGAGATGGGTGTGGTCGAAATCCTTGACGAAGAGGATCGGACGTGCGATCCCGGCGTTCCCGGCCGGATTATCGCTACGGGGCTCCTGAACGGCGACATGCCGCTCGTCCGTTATGATACACGGGATAGGGGGGAACTCCTTGCCGACACGTCTGTCTGCTCCTGTATGAGACCGCTGCCCTCGTTCAAGAAGGTCTGGGGACGGTGGGACGATGTTGTTGTCACAAAAGACGGGAGGCGGCCTGTTTTGCTCGACCGGATCTTTGATCCTCCCGTCCATGTTCGCGAAGGACAGATCATTCAGGATGCCATCGGCAAGTTCCGTCTTCGCGTTGTACCCGCCGAGGGGTGGTCCGATGCCGATGCGGAGGTGCTGAAGGCGGCATTGACTACTCTGGTCGGAGAAGCGGAAGTCCAGGTTGAATTGACAACACAGATCGAAAGAACATGGGCGGGAAAATTCAGAATCATCATCTCCAACGTCGGAAAAAACCAGCACTGATGAGAGGATAATTCCATTGTCACGTTTCTGCTTCTACCACGGCAAGGATGAAGATCTGGCGCGAAGCATGCGGACATCATGCGCCGCTCAGTGGGGGGAAATTCGCGAAGTAAGCAGGGACTCTTTCTGGTTGTTCGTCCCGGCCCGCGGGTCTGATTTCGTCCTGAGCGAATCCGCTGACACGGTGGGGGCCGTTGCAGGGTATGTACGACGTGACACCCTCCCGCACGGATCGACCGACGGGGCATCGCAGGATAAGCTCCACAATCGCTTTTTTCTGGATGCGGTCATTGAAGACCGTAAGTGGCCGCTGGGAAACGAATGGACAGGGAGTTTTGGCGCGGTTGCACATTCCAGCAAAGAGACGGTCATCTGCAACGATCCCATAGGGTTCATGCCTGTATACTATTCGTTGGTCGGTGAGGGTGTGGTAGGAGGGACCAGCCTGATCGTTCTGAGTCGCGTGATACACTGTGCGATCGACGTCGTGGGCCTAGTTCAGCGGATCACTCCGCCATACTGCAACTATGGCCGGCGGACATTGCTTCGGGGGGTATCCCGGCTTCTCCCGGGGGAGTGGATGAAATTCTCGCTTGATCCGGTAAAATCCAGGAGTGCATTCGACAATTCTCTTTGCGCCGGCATGGTGAACCCGGACATAGATACGGCGGCGCGCATGGTGTGGGATTGTCTGCAGCGTGAGATGGTGCTGGCTATTGGTATCCAGGATCGTGTCTCAGTTGCCATGAGCGGAGGATGGGACAGCCGGATCGTCCTGGCAGGTATTGCACACCGCGGGAATACGATCGACTGCCAGACGTACGGTGATGCCGATGCCTATGAGCCCTCAATCGCAAAGCGTTGCGCCGATGCTATTGGGGCGCATCACGAGTCATTTTCGATCCGGAACAACTATTTCCCCGCGAGAAAAGATTTTGAGCAGCTTGTCCGTGAGACCGAAGCGTTCAACATCCCGGAGTGGTATTCCATCATCAGCGCCGAACGGGAACGGGGGAACGGCTCGAGAATCATCCTCCTGGGAGATCACTGTCAGAGTATCGATGGCAGATACATGACCGAGTTTTCGTCGAGGAGCGCGAGAAGAAAAGCCTTTGTGGACGGCATTCTTCGAAAACATGACCATCCGACTGTCTCGACGTTCGATCTGTTCGAACAGTGGAAAAAGAGGAAGGTCGAGGGAATTGTTGCGGATCTTCTCGCGCACAAGTCCAGGCTTTCTCCGGAGCTTGCCAGAGAATGCACTGATGAGCGGATTATCGGCGAATCGACCGGCGATCTCGAATTGAGCATCTCCCGTGTCCGCGATAATATCCCTCCGTTTGAGGCGATGTTTGACGAGCTCTTCATCTGGTTTCACAAAACGCGATTTATATTGGCGAGTCAGAACCTGTTGTTGAACTCAACATTCCGTTCGATGTCGCCGTCGATGTCGATGCGGTCACTTCGACTCCTGTCGACTATTCATCCGCAATTGCGGTTACGGAGGCGGCTCATGGATGCCCTCGCCCGGCTCCCGGAGTTCGACGTCCTCGCAAAGATCCCGTCCGCACAAATCCCGTTTATGAGTGCACGGGCACCCGCGGCGGTAAGAGAGTTGACCTGGGGGTTGCGTTCGGGTCTGGATCAAGTGCTGATCCGGCGAGTGATGAAAGCCAGAGATCCCCGGAAACGTCAGCGGGTCCTGCGTTCTCTTGACTACATCAGCGAGTACCGGCGTGCCGACGTGCTACCGACGGTAGGGGATTGGTTCAGCGGGAGCGCCCTGCGTGGCGAGACATACATCCGGATGGCCAGGGAGCGTGCGGAGATGTCGTCGTGGCCGCTCATTAATCTTGATATCACGGCTCCTGCGAATGTAAGCATGATTCTCGAAGCGTGCCGGTCCGGATCACTCTCGTGAACTCCATTTCCATCTGGCCAGAGGGTCCTGACCACATAGTTGCGCTGCCCCCCCCGCAGATTCGTTATGAAGGGGAGCAGGCCATTGGCAGGAAACCGGATCACCATGCCGGAGCGGTCGCCTGGGAAAAGGTTGCTGAAACGCATTGGTGCTATGACGATCATGTGTTCCGGTTCGATGTCCGGCTCACGCCGGCATCTGCATC
Organism: uncultured Bacteroidota bacterium; assembly: GCA_963779225.1. Classification (GTDB taxonomy): domain Bacteria; phylum Bacteroidota; class Ignavibacteria; order UBA10030; family UBA6906; genus CAVPCZ01. The sequence continues at coordinate 3,607,669 of CAVZWW010000003.1, read as the reverse complement.
GAGCGCTCAACCATCAAGGATACTGACCGCGTCTCTGACAGCCCTGGTTGCAGCGAGCGTTGGCCGCTACACACTCATACTGGAGGCTCCTAGCGATAGTCCTCCCCACTTTCTTGACCGATACCTTCGCTGGCGGCCTCTTGCTGGCACAGCGTTTGTAAATGACTTTGGCCAGCTTGTGGTCCGGTGGAGTCCCTCCGGAAAGGCGTGTACAGAGCTGCGTTTTGTGAAGGGTATGACCTCCTGTGAGCTCTCGTGGGCCCGAAAGCGGCTGCGGCTGGCTGTGGATCTCGATGCAGCTGCACTCCACCCCCGTTGGCACTTCTCACCGGCCGGGCGCGTATCCACAGCTGCGCCCCCCTGGAAAGAGGGACAGAGCGTTTCTATGGATCTTTTGCTGACTTTTCACGATTCTCTGGCGGATGCACCGCCAGTTGCGTCACGATTCCCCGGTGGGGCGGAGGCAGGGTTTGTCCTGACGGATCATTGTGATTTTGACGACAATGACCGGTTACGGCTCTTTCTCTACGGCGATGGTCGGGATAATGGATGGCTCGGTCGCGGGCTCCGGCTCACAAAGGGCGTCTTTATGCTCCCGTCGATTCTGCCGGACCGGCCGGCGGTTCCTTCGCTTGATGACACCACATATCGCACTTTGATTGACGCTCTCCATAAGGATGGAAGTGAAATCGCACCGCATGCGTTGACTGAAACAGGCAATCTTCCCGGTTCCACGTTCATCGAGGCGTTGGGGAGATTTGCCAGGCAATGGTCACCGGCAACCTGGATCGACCATGGCAATACCATTCGTTATTGCTACACCATGGGTGGGGCAGACGATCCCGAATACGATCTTCTGGGCACGCTGAACAAGAATGGTTTCCGTTCGCTCTGGTCGTATCACGATATCCCGGTGCATGGGAGCGCAACGCTGAATTTGCTGGATGCCCCGCGCTCAGATTCGCTGTCCATGGGAGTTCTTCTGGTTCGCCACCTTCTGCATGGAGAGGTGCTGATCGCCCTCCATTACGTGAGGTCATTCCTGGAGCGACATCTCCGGGGAAGATCCGGGCGATTCATCATGAGATCTCTGTCCACCCTTCGGGGTCTGGCGGCGAGTTGGTCGAATAATAGGGGAATCACTCGTACCGACATCGCACACGCATGGCGGAGGATGTTCGGGAATGTTCCGCCGGCGTCAGCAAACCCGGATAGGATCCCTCCTGAGCCGTACACCCGGGAGGAACTTTTCACATGCGGTGCTGCTGTTTATCCCGAACGTGCCGTCCCGCTCTACCGGTCGGATGAGAGCGAGTTACTGTTTTTTTCGACAAAAGAGGCTGTTCACACACGGGACATCTATACTCTGGATGCGATCAACCGGTTGATTGAAGCACGAGGACTCCACGTGGGACATTGCTACCTGATGAACAATCTCCCTTATATAGCCGGCCTCTTCGCCCGGGGTTCTTCCGACCTTCAACTGACGGCCGGGTGGACGGAATTCGTGAAGGATCTTGCAGAGCTTGTTCGCTCCGGTCGAATCTGGAATCCCACGGCAGGCGACCTCACGATGTGGATGCGTGACATGCAGTCGGTCTCGCTTTTTCCGGCAAGCCCCGGTGAGGTAATCCTGGAGAATTCTTCTCCGCGGCCACTGCACGCGTTTACCCTCCTGATTTCGCCGACCGTTTCTCCGGAGACAATCCGTTGGTCGGGTATCGTCCCCTCCGGGTGGAGGCCCTGGCAGGAATGGCTCGCGATTTGGGGAGATCTCCCGGCTCGCAGCCGGACGGTAGTCCAATGGGAGGTAAGCTCCTTGTGACGACAGTCACACGCGGGTAGGTTGGAGAGCGTTAACTTTATTGGGATCCCTGGAAGAAGCACACCATGAAGATGCTAATACTTACACAATACTATCCCCCTGAGTTTGGCGCGGCCCCGAGGAGACTCTCCGGACTTGCAGAGAGATTCGTTGCTCATGGTCACGAGGTGAGTGTCCTTGCCCCCATGCCAAACTACCCCATGGGCAGAATGTATCCCGGGTACGGTGGCGTGTTGCAGAGAGAAGACCGGAACGGCGTACACGTTATGCACACCTTCGTCTACCCCACGCAGAAAGCCGACCTTCTCCGAAGGCTGACAAACTACTTCTCTTTCGTCCTTTCTTCATCGATTTTGGGAACCCTGCTCCTGAAGAAACCCGACTATTTGTTCGTAGAGAGTCCGCCCCTGTTTCTCGGTCTTGCCGGTTACTGGCTTTCCCGCCTCAAGCGGACGCGGTGGATCTTTAACGTTTCAGATCTCTGGCCGGAAAGCGTGGTATCTCTGGGAAAGCTCAGCAGGGAGAGTCTGGCCTTTCGTTTGAGCCGGAAGCTGGAAGAGTTCTTTTACCGGAAGGCATGGCTCGTGACGGGGCAGGCGAAAAGTATTCTGTCTGACATATGTTCGCGCCTTCCTGACCTCCACACATTTCATCTATCGAATGGTGTGGACACGAGCAAATACGATGCGAGCCGTCGAACTGCAGAGGGGCGTGCACTGTTAGGAGGGCCCGGCGAATGCGTGGCTCTCTACGCCGGTTTGCACGGTCTCGCCCAGGGCCTGGACCAGGTGCTGGATGCGGCGCAGAAGATGCTTCCCGAAAAGGGATGCCGCTTCGTTCTGGCCGGGGATGGACCCGAAAAAGAGAGCCTCAAGGAGAGAGCGACGCGACTCAAGCTTACAAATACCAGATTTCTTGATGCACTTCCTGTGATCGAAATGCCGGGTCTTATCGCATCAGCAGACATAATTCTTGTCACCTTAAAAGTCTATCTCCCGGGTGCTGTTCCATCGAAATTGTATGAAGCGATGGCAAGTGGCGTGCCGGTTGTTCTTGTTGCCGAGGGAGAGGCGGTGGATATTGTTCGCCGGCATCATGCGGGTATTGTTGTCAAGCCAGGTGATATCGATGGACTGGCGAACGCAATCCGCCTCCTTAGAGACACGCCCCTACTCCGGCAGGAAATGGGTGCTAATGGCCGGAGGGCGGCAGTTGACCACCATGACAGCATGACAATTGCCGATCGCTTCATTGAATATCTGGAAAAAGGTACATTGCGATGATGTGTTTTGTTGTGGGGGCTCGCCCGAACTTCATGAAAATGGCGCCTGTTGTTATTGAGGCCAGGCGTCGGGGCCTGCCGGGCCTCTTTGTCCACACGGGTCAACACTACGATGCGGCCATGTCCGCCGTGTTCTTTGAAGAACTGGGAATGCCTGAGCCGGATATGTTTCTCGGGGTTGGCTCCGGCTCACACGCGGAGCAAACCGCCCGCGTCATGCTGGCTTTTGAACAGGTTTGCCTGGAACGCAGCTTGGATCTTGTCATTGTCGCCGGCGATGTGAATTCCACGCTCGCCTGTGCGCTCACGGCGGCGAAACTCGAAATCCCCGTGGCGCATCTGGAAGCGGGATTACGGTCATTTGATCGATCGATGCCGGAAGAAATCAACCGATTGCTCACAGACCATATTTCCGATATATTGCTGACATCCGAGCCCAGTGGAAATGAGAACCTTCTGCGCGAAGGGATTCCGGCTGACAAAATTCATTTTGTAGGCAACTGCATGATTGACAGCCTGCGATCGCATCTGGCGACTGCGTTGGACCGGCGGCCGTGGGAACGCTTCGGGTTCAAACCCGGTGGTTACGGCCTCTTGACGGTACATCGTCCCGCAATGGTCGATGATCCGGAACAGCTGGACCATCTTCGCGATGCGCTCCGCGAGATTGCCGGCTCCCTCCCGCTCATCTTTCCGGTCCATCCCCGCACCCGGAGGAAGATTGAAGCGCTTGGTCGGGCATGGGAACCGGTGATACTCACCGATCCTCTGGGGTATCTTGACTTTCTCGGGCTCATGGCGAAAGCGCGAATCGTGCTCACCGATTCTGGCGGCGTGCAAGAAGAAACGACAGCGCTTGGCGTTCCGTGCGCCACATTGCGTGATAACACCGAGCGGCCGGTGACCGTTTCGGCGGGAACAAACCGTATTGCGGGAGTGGGGAGGGAAGGTATTCTTGCAGCCGCGTCGGCCATCCTTCAGGAGAAACCCGTTGAACGGCCGCTCCCCGATCTCTGGGACGGCAGGGCTGCGGTCCGGGTCATGGACACCATTGAACGCCGGCTGGCACACCCGAAATCAAAATGATTGTGAATCAGAACACTATGACGCGACGGAAAACAGTTTCCGTAATCATGCCGATCCGGAATGAAGCAGCGTTTGTCCGGACCAGTCTGGGGACGGTGCTGGCACAAGACTATCCTGAAGAGTTGGTTGAGGTCATCGTGGCCGATGGGTTGTCGACTGACGGGACGGCGGAAATCGTCAGATCGATTGCCAATGGGCGCCCGAATCTTCGCCTAATTGAAAACCGAGGCCTGATTGTATCAACCGGACTCAACGCCGCCCTCGCTCTAGCAAAAGGCGACATCGTGATCCGGGTGGATGGGCACTGTAAGGTGGCGCCGGATTACATCAGCCGCTGCGTTGATCATCTTGAAAAGGAGGGTGTGGACGGTGTGGGAGGACCCATCGTTACGGTTGGGCAGACGAGAATTGCACGGGTGATTGCCGCGGCTATGAGTTCGCCGTTTGGGGTCGGGGGGTCCGCATTCAGGACAATACGTGACCGGACCATGATCGTGGATACCGTGCCTTTCGCCGCGTATACGCGAGCAATCATTACGCAAGCGGGCCTGTACGATGAAGAGCTCGTGCGCAATCAGGATGATGAATACAACTACCGCCTCCGAAAACTCGGGGCAAAGTTGTTGTTGGCGGCGGATGTCCGATCAGAGTATTACAGCCGGGGTTCTCTCCGAACGTTGTGGCGACAATACTTTCAGTATGGTTACTGGAAAGTGCGCGTGATGCAGAAACATCCGCGGCAGATGAGTCGCGCGGCAATTCATCCCTCCCCTGTTCGTTCTCATGCTCTTCACTGCTCTACTCGCAGCGCTTATCCCGGGTGGACCAGGGCTCTGGCTGCCCGTAATTGTAGTGGGAACTTATGTGGCTGCGAACCTGTCTGCCGCCGTTCTGACTTCGAGAAAAGTCGGGATGTTTCTACTCCCCTGGCTGCCGCTGGCATTTGGGACCATTCATTTTTCGTTCGGGCTCGGATTCCTCGTAGGTCTCGTGAAATTCCGGAAGAGATGGGAAAAATAGGGGCAAATGTGGTGAGAGTGAGCAAAGGCGAGTCTGTAAAATGTTGATATTAAATAGGTTAAGCGGGAAACCGTGGTGATGCTCCGCGTCACAAGAGCGCGAACACGAAATACTGATATTGGTGAATCGAAGACGATGCGTCAGCACCACAAACAGCGAGGTTTTAAATATTGCAGAGATTTGTCGATATTCTCGCGGCAACAGCAGGCCTCCTTCTGTCTGTCCCCTTTGTTGCTTGTGATCGCCTTCTTTGTGAAGCTCCATGATGGCGGTCCGTGTTCTACAATTCCAGGCGAGTGGGAAAGGGGGGCAAGCTCTTTTCCATACACAAATTCAGAAGTATGGTTCAGAATGCGGACAAAATGGGAGGCGGGCTGACGCAGAAGGAGGACCGGCGGGTCACTCCGATGGGACGCGTGCTCCGCAAGTACAAACTGGATGAACTCCCGCAGCTCCTGAATGTGTTCAAAGGGGACATGAGTCTTGTTGGTGCGCGACCGGAAGACCCGCGATTCGTGGCGCAGTATACGCCGGAGCAACGGAAGATCCTGGACTATCGCCCGGGCATCACCAGCCCTGCCTCTCTGAAGTTCAAGAATGAAGAAGAATCTGCTCTCGGGAGGAGATGCTGGAAAGAATGTACGTCGAGAAGCTTCTTCCCCTGAAGCTCGCGATGGACCTGGAGTACCAGCGTCAACGGACTCTCTGGTCAGATTTTCGGCTCATCCTTCGGACAATCCGAGGATGGCCTGATATTGACGATTTCACACGTCTGATGCCCGGCACCCTGGTGTAGATTTCCTGTCGGACTATTAGACAGACAACTTAGCACGTCGTTAACACGAGGATTGTATGACTGCTCCGCTCGGAAAACCCGCTTGTCATTGATGTTCCGAAAACCGTTGAACAAGCCGTCCAGGCGATACAGCATTTGTCCGTACATCGCTCCATAAACAGGGTGCGGTTGTTGCCGTCTCGGGAGGTATCGACAGTTCCGCTCTGCGTTGCGCTTTGCACGCTGGCCCTTGGACCCGACCAGGTGCTGGCTCTCTCCCTCCCCGATCGGCACTCTTCTTCTGCATCCTCCGAACTTGCCTCCGCAACTGTGTGCGCACCTGGGGATCGAACTCATAAAGGAGTCTGTGGATCCGCTTCTTGAGGCGGCAGGATGCTTTCGACGCCAGACCGAGAGTCTCAAAGCCGCGTTTCCGGAGTACGTTGAGGGAGAGAGTTTCAAGATCACTCTCCCCTCACTGCTTGGATCCGACCGGCTGAACCTCCCGCGGGTCACCATAAGGAGAGGCAGCGGTGAAGAAATCAGCGGTCGCATCCCCCAGAAACCTTATCTGCAGCTTGTCGCTTCCACCAATTTCAAACAGCGATCACGAACGATGATGACGTACTACCATGCCGACCGGCTGAACTATGCGGTGTGCGGAACGCCGAACAGGCTGGAATACGACCAGGGTTTCTTTGTCAGAGGCGGAGACGGACTGTCGGACTTCGCTCCGATAGCCCATCTCTACAAATCACAGGTGTATCAAATTGCCAGGGCTCTTCATCTACCGGAAGGTATCCTGAACCGGCTGCCCACCACCGACACGTTCCCGCTCGAACAAACACAGGAAGAGTTCTACTTCTCAGCATCGTATCAGATCATGGATCTCTGTCTCCATGGTTTGAATGCCAGACGTTCCTTCGGTGCAGGTCGCGGCACAGGCCGGCATTTCTGCGGAACAGGTGGAACGGATCTATCGCGACATTGAAGCAAAACGGAGGAAGACGCTCCCTCTGCATTTCCCTCCGCTCAAGGTCGAGTCCGTTCAGCCAATTGATGATCGAAAGAGCTTCAGTGCTGTCAGGGGCGGTGCACTGATGTGTGGTCTCGCCGGCATATTGCCCCTGGGGAATGCGGCACCCGCGCCCTCCCGGAATGATTTGCAGCGCATGATCCAGACGCTGCGCCACCGGGGGCCGGACAGCTTCGGTTTCTATCGTGACGGCCGGATCGGATTGGCTCACGCACGCCTGTCGATCATCGATCTCGCCGGCGGCGATCAACCCCTGGCCAACGAAGACGAGACTCTCTGGATTGTTTTCAACGGAGAAGTGTTCAATTATATCGAACTGCGTGCGCGATCTTGAACGGCGGGGCCACAAGTTCCGAACCCGGACCGATACTGAAGTTCTCGTCCACTCCTACGAGGAGTGGGGGACAGACTGTTTCAACAGATGGAACGGTCAGTGGGCGGTCGCGCTCTGGGATGCCAGGAAACGGGAACTCTGCCTCTCCCGGGACCGGGTGGGCGTACGTCCGCTCTTTGTGACGCGACACGGAGGACGGCTGTTGTTCGCCAGCGAGGTGAAGGCTCTCTTCGCCGATCCGGCGGTGAACACGGAGAATCAGTCCGCAAGGGCTTGCCCAGACTTTCACCTACTGGTCCCCCGTTGCCCCGACAACGGTCTTCGAGGGAGTGGAGGAACTTCTCCCGGGATCATTCCGCATCTACGGTGACATCGGATTGAAACAGGAACAACGATACTGGCGTGCCTCGTTTCCTGTAGGAAGACGGCAGGATTTCACGGGTGACGATGGCGCAGGCGGCTGAGGGACTGAAGGAGCAGCTGATCAACGCTACACGCCTGCGCATGACGCGCGCCGACGTGCCGGTAGGGAGTTATCTCTCCGGGGGGATTGACAGTTCGCTGGTTGCGCGGCTTGCCCGCGAACATGCTGCGGGTGAGTTCAGGACATTCTCGGTACGTTTTGCCGACTCAGAATTCGATGAAACGCCGTTCCAGCGGATGATGGTGCAGGAACTCGGCAGCGTGCATGAGGAGATCGTCGTCACGCAGGGTGATATCGCGCGTGTTTTCCCTGACGTCATCCGGCACACGGAACAACCCGTGCTCCGGACCGCCCCGGCCCCCCTCTACCTGCTCTCCCGTCTCGTGCGCAGTGCGGGATTCAAGGCGGTGCTTACCGGAGAGGGTGCGGACGAAATTCTTGCAGGGTATGACATTTTTCGTGAGGCCAAGATACGGCAATTCTGGTCGCGTCAGCCGGCTTCCGACAGTGCGACCGTTGCTCTTTGAACGTCTTTATCCGTATCTTAGACGGTCTCCGGGCAGATCCGGAGGGATGGCGAGACAATTCTGGCGCAGTCGGGCTAGAGCGAGCCGGTCTACCTGGTTTTTCTCACGAGCCCCGCTGGAGGACAACCTCGGCGCTTCAACGGTTCTTTTCGGCGAACGTGAAAGCAGAAATTGCGGCACTCCCGCCTCCGGACTACCTGGATTCATTGCCGGTCGAATTCGGGCGTTGGGATCCGCTGGCGCAGGCTCAGTTTGTGGAAAGCGAGACGCTTCTGTCCGGATATCTCCTCTCATCGCAGGGTGACCGGATGCTGATGGCTCACAGCGTTGAAGGGCGTTTTCCATTCCTGGATGCCGGAGTTCTGGAGTTTTGCAGCAAACTGGACTCCCTTCAGAAACTGCCGGGTTTGCAGGAGAAGGCCGTATTGAAACATCTCGCGCAGGGGATTGATCCCGGAAGCAATTCTCCGGAGACCCAAACAACCCTACCGGGCTCCCGACGCAGTCTGCTTCGTCGGGCAGGATGAGCCAGAGTGGGTGGCGGAGCACCTTTCGGGGGACGCTCTCAGGAATGCGGGGCTATTTGATGCTGGAGCAGTAGAACGGTTAGAGCGCGAAGCTGAAGGCGGAGACCCTGCGCAACGGAGGAAATCTGGCGCCGGGCAATACAGACAACATGGCGCTTGTAGGCATTCTTTCAGCACAGCTGGTCCATTCGCAATTCATACAGTCGAACATCCACGCGGGATCCGATGACGATCGGCCCACGGCCGTGACCGTTGACCACGTGGCGGATAACACCTTTGACATGAGAATTCGTCCATCATCATTCTACCTGGCAGGGCACATGACTCAACAAGAAATCCACGACGGCGTCCTGGCGTTTCTGCGAAAGAACATCGTCTTCGACGAAAAGAAAGTCATTCCGGATGACGAATCCTTTCTTGGTTCCGGAATCCTCGATTCCACGGGCATTCTCGAGTTGATCGGATACCTTGAAGGGGAATATCGGCGTCAAGTTTCATGATGAAGAGCTGGTCGCTGACAATTTTGACTCATTAAGCCGGGTGTCACGGATTCGTTGCGAAGAAGCTGTCCCGGCCCCAGAAGGGCTAAAGGGTGGAACCATCAATCACAATCATGTACGGATCATGAAAAAAGAACTCATTGAAAAAATCGAACGGAAGGAAGCTGTTGTCGGAATCGTGGGGTTGGGATATGTCGGCCTTCCGCTCCTCCTGACCTTTGTCGAAAAGGGTTTCAAGACCATTGGTCTGGACATAGACGCGAAGAAGACCAGTGCGCTGATGAAGGGTGAATCGTACATCAAGCATATCTCCTTCCGGCCGCATCGCAAAAGGGGTTGCGACGGGGCGAATTCTTGCGACCACCGATTTTGCACATGCGCGGGAATGTGATGCCATCCTGATCGCCGTGCCGACGCCGCTCAACAAGAATCGCGAACCCGATGTATCGTACATTGTCGACACATGTGAAAATCTGGTCCCTCACGTGCGCGTCGGACAGGTGCTTGTACTCGAATCCTCCACCTATCCCGGGACCACCGATGAAGTGATGGTGCCGATACTGGAGAAAGAGCGGATTAAAGGCCGACCGGGACTTCTATGTAGGTTTTTCTCCGGAACGGGAGGACCCGAGCAGAACGGATTATACGACCGAAACGATTCCGAAAGTGGTGGGCGCAACTTCTCCGGATGGATTGGCGGTTGTCGATGCACTCTATCGTCAGGTGATCATCTCCACCGTGCCGGTTTCATCCGCGCGTGCGGCCGAGGCGACAAAGCTTGTAGAAAATACGTTCCGCGCTGTCAACATCGCCCTGGTGAATGAACTGAAGATCACATTCATGCGGATGGGGATTGATGTGTGGGAAGTGATTGAGGCCGCGAAAACGAAACCTTTTGGCTATATGGCGTTCTACCCGGGGCCCGGGCTCGGCGGGCATTGTATTCCTATCGATCCCTTCTATCTCACCTGGAAGGCGCGCGAATACGGCGTGAGCACCAAATTCATCGAACTGGCCGGCGAGGTGAACACCGCCATGCCGGACTTTGTGGTGACGCGGGTAATGGAAGTGCTGAACGAAAAGGGGAAGGCTCTCAGAGGAGCGAAGATTCTGATTGCCGGACTCGCGTACAAGCCCAATGTGGATGACGACCGCGAATCGCCTTCGTACCACCTCATGGAGAAACTGGAACACCACGGAGCTGTGGTCTCGTACAACGATCCTTACATACCGGTCATCCGTCCCTCCCGGGAGTTCGCCCGGTTTGCCGGCCGGAAATCGATGCCCCTGGCGAAGGGGTATGACCTTATCCTCATTTCGACCGCCCACGATGAGTACCGGACAGCCGATTTTCTCTCACTGGATACGGTGATCGTCGATACGAGAAATGTGGTGAAGAAACGGCATCCACTCGTCTTTCAGGCATAGTCTCCTGTCGTAGGGAAGTGCTCCCGGTCACGATATGTGACGGTGCTGGATGACGATCGTCACGATGCGCGAAACTACGCAGATTTTTGTTTGTGCGCTCTTGCGTTGATGTGACGATTGGGGTATATTAGTGATGGGCTCGCCTCATTAACCTGTTTACCTCGTGCGTGATCGGCAATTCTCGTGGGCATGCCCTGTTGATCCGCAGGTTGTTCTGCCAAAGCAGCTCGGGCAGACTGTCCATTTAGTCAGAGTTCCGGGGGATATGTCACGTTCTGGTGAAATCGTACGTATTTTTGCGGGCATGAAGCTGTGCATGCCTGCCCTCCCTAATCCGGCGCTCGCCGCCGTCAGACTGCATCCTGTCAGACCATCCAATAGCGATAAGTACAATGATGCCGGACTGAGCCGGCAGGCGAACCTGACTCAGAGTTTTTCCGACGTATCCTCATCTCCGTTTGTCTTTCTTCCCGGGGGGGCACAATGAACACTCGAATGATACAACCTTCGCGCAATCCGGCTCTGAAGCAGAGCCTGCGAGTTCTGACGCACCTGCGGAACCGTTATCTGATGGGGGCGGACCTGCTCGGTCTCCTGCTCATTCCGTCGGTGGCCTATCTGCTACGCACGGAGTCCTGGGACAACCTTCTCGTAAACTGGAATGTTGTTGCGGGATACACCCTGGTCTTCATCTTCGTCAAGGGCTTTCTCTTTTTCCAATTCAGGCTCTACAACGAACTCTGGGCTTATGCGAGCGTGCCTGAGATGATAACCGTGCTGAAAGGCACCGGCATATCGGCGGCTGTTGAAATCCTCCCGTTTCTGTTCATCGTACTTCCCCTGAATTTGCAGCCGGAAGGTTTTCCCCGTTCAATACCCTTGCTGAGCGCCCTGTTGACGGGCGTCTATGTGGGCGGCCTGCGGCTCGGCATACGGCTGGTCTCCACCGTTGTGAACCGGCGCGAAGAGAGCACCAAGTTGAAACCGGTTCTCATCGTCGGTGCCGGAGCGGGAGGGGTTATGATCGCCCGCGAACTGCAGTCGAATATGCAGCTGGGTCTCGATCCGGTCGGTTTCGTGGACGACAATCCGGTAAAATCCGGCAAGCGGGTTAGCGGCATCCCGGTTTTCGGACCCCTGACAGACATTCCCTGGGTTGTCAAACGTTATGACATCGGCGAAGTGATCATTGCCATGCCTGCGGCCCCCGGTGAAGTGATCAGGAGGGCCGCCCGGATCTGCAAGGAAGCGGGAGTTCCGAGCAAGATCACTCCCGGCGTTTTTGAGATCCTGCGCGGTTCGGCGCGTGTTACGCAGGTGAGACAGGTGCAGCTGGAGGATTTGCTCCGGCGGGGCGTTGTGGAGACTGACCGGACAGGGGTGCGCACCTTGATCGGGGGTGCACGTGTGTTGATCACCGGGGCAGGCGGATCGATCGGCAGCGAAATCGTCCGCCAGGTCAGGAGCTTCTCTCCGAGCGAGATCCTGCTCCTGGGACACGGAGAGACGTCCATCTTTCATATTGTGAAGGAGCTTGAGGACCTGGCCACGCCGGGCCTGATCATCCGGTCGATCATCGCCGATGTGCGGGATGTCGAACGCATTGAGCAGGTATTCAAGCAGTTCTCGCCGCACGTCGTGTTTCACGCCGCGGCCCATAAACATGTCTGGCTGATGGAACAGAATCCAGCCGATGCCATCACAAACAACGTGCTCGGCACCATGAACGTCGTGAAGATGGCCGACCGGTATGGTGCCCGCCGTTTCGTTATGGTGTCCAGCGACAAAGCTGTCAATCCCACCAGTGTCATGGGTGTGACAAAGCGCATTGCCGAACTCATTGTGCAGGATGCCGCCAACCGGACCGGAAAAGCGTTTGTGACGGTTCGCTTTGGAAATGTTCTGGGCAGCCGGGGGAGCGTAGTTCCGATTTTCAGACGTCAGATCGAGATGGGCGGACCGGTGAGTGTGACACACCCCGACATCACGCGATACTTCATGACGATACCCGAGGCGGTCCAGCTGGTGCTCCAGGCGGCATCGATGGGAAAAGGCGGGGAAGTGTTCGTGCTGGATATGGGAGAACAGCTGAGGGTGATAGACGTGGCCCGCGATTTGATTCGTCTGAGCGGGTACAAAGAGGAAGAAATCGGCATTGCTATCACCGGACTCAAACCTGGCGAGAAGATGTACGAAGAGTTGTTCTACTCTGATGATGATGCCCAGGATACGGCGCATGAGAAGGTAAAGGTTACCAGGCGCAATTTTGCACAACAGTACAAAGCATCGGCGGCCCATCACTTCACAAAAGACGAGCCCATATACGAGTCACCTCTCTGGATGGACGTCGAGACACTCATCGAAGCAGCCAAGGGGGGAGATATCCGGGACATGGAGAAACTGATCCGGGGCCTGGTTCCCCAGTACACTCCTGCCGGCGAGTATGGGATCACGCCGGAGAAGGAGCCTGCCCCGGTCCAGACTGCGAAGATCATACCGGTGACGTTTCAGGCACGCGGATAATTGGCCCACGTGTTGCATTTTTCAAACCAGTTTCGTAGCTTTTAGGCGCTGCTATCGGGTTTTTGCGGAAGTGGCGAAATTGGCAGACGCACCATCTTGAGGGGGTGGCGCCCACAAGGCATGCGGGTTCAAGTCCCGCCTTCCGCACAAGGCTGGGCTTCAACAGCGGTATGAACCTGACTCCGGCAAGAAACCCCGCTGTCCACCTGGACGGGGCAGTACAAACGCGATGATGAATACAACACAGACGGGAAACTGAGAACATGAACCGTAAATTGGTTTTCGTGATTCTCGCGGTTGCCTCCTTTGTCTCGTTGGTTTTCGCCGGCGGCATCAGGGACGGCAGCCTCTCCGCATTCAGCAACGGCTCGGGCATTGTCGTGCGCTGGATCAGCGATGATGAACAGGATGTTCGCGGTTACAAGATTGAACGACGGGCAGGTGCGGATGGTGCATTCATGCAACTCACTGATCCATACATCGCCTGCAAAGGTGCAGGGTCCTCGTACGAGTTTGTCGACAACACCGCATTTCGCACTACGGACAACCTGTACATGTATCGCGTCACCGCGGTCGGCAACGGTAGTACCTACTACGTGACCGTCACGCACAACATCAGCAGCGTGAGACGGACGTGGGGCAGCATCAAGGCGATGTTCAGGTAGCAGAGTTGCACTGAGAGTGGAAAGTGAAGAGCGGGCGAAAGCCCTCATGTTCCTCCCCCGCCCCCTTATTCTTGCCTCACGTTCCCCCCGCCGTCTCGCACTTCTCTCGCAAATCGGTCTCTCACCGCGCGTGGTTTCGTGTGACATCCCCGAAGATTTTGATGCAACCCTTTCACCGGCTGACAATGCACAAAACCTCGCCCGGCTCAAGGCCGGCTGTGTCGCAAAAGACGTTGCCGAAGGAATCATTCTGGGTGCGGATACCATCGTCCTCATCGATGGTATGATCCTGGGGAAGCCGGTGGACGATGCAGATGCCATTCGGATGCTCAGCATGCTCGCCGGCCATACTCACACAGTGTATACAGGGTTCGCTCTGGTCGACCGCCCTTCGGGCCGGAGTGTGAGCGGGGTGGAAGCAACGCTGTGTGACATTCCGCAATATCCCCCTGAAAGAGATCGAAGAATATGTGTGCGGCGGCTCACCAATGGACAAAGCGGGCGCTTATGGCATCCAGGACGACTACGGTGCGGTGTTTGTTACACGTGTTGAAGGCTGCTACTATAACGTGGTCGGATTGCCGCTCGCGAGGGTCTTCGTGGAGTTAAGAAGACTGCTGGATTCGCAAGCTTCGACTTCGGCCTACTAGCGCTCCCACAACCCAATGGCCGGACATACGGGAGGCCCATCCCGCCTTGCGGGGCGACAGTGATTGGTGCGGACAGACGAACATGCCCGACGAAAGAGTTGCACCGGCATTGATGATCACCAAAAGGTGAGAACGCAAGCGGAGAGACAGTATGAGAGTCCAGACTCATTCTTCACAGGAGGTGCCCATGTCCCGTAAAATCCGCGTGCTCGTGGCAAAAGCAGGACTGGATGGTCATGACAGGGGAGCAAAGGTTGTAGCGGCTGCACTGCGGGATGCCGGCATGGAAGTGATCTACACAGGCCTCAGGAAATCACCGGAGTCGATTGTCGAGGCAGCTCTGCAAGAAGATGTGGACGCGATCGGCGTAAGCATGCTGAGTGGAGCCCACATGACGCTGTTTCCGAAAATCCTCGACCTGATGAAACAGCGGGGGATAGACGATGTGCTGCTGTTCGGAGGAGGAATCATTCCCGGGAGCGACATAGCTGCCCTCCAACGGCTCGGAGTCGGAGAACTGTTCACCCCCGGTGCGCCGACCCACGCCATCGTCGATTACATCAAAACGTGGGTTGAAAAGAACAGGGTTTCTACGGAGTAGCGCGAATGACGTTTACGGCCTGAAGCCCCTTCGCCCCCTGCTCCACTTCAAACTGCACCACCTCTCCCTGCTTCAGACTCTTGTATCCCTCCCCCACGACCGCTTTGAAGTGAACAAAGAGGTCTTCCCCGGTCTCCCGCGTAATAAACCCGTACCCCTTCGAGTTGTTGAACCACTTGACGGTACCTTTTTCCATACCGACTGAACCCTCCAGGATGTGCAACGGAGGATGGTACAAAACGGTTCGGAGAAAGGCAAGTCGCCTGTTTATTCATCCAGCCATATCCCAAAGCGGGTCGGCCCCTCTTCCGGCTCCGGGCTTTCCGCTTCGACATTACTTGTTATGAGAATGATCCCTTCGGCTGAGAACGGAAACAGGTCCTCCACGGCAAACACCTTCTGATAATCCTGAGGCCGGAAAAACGGGCGGAATTTATCGGAAAATTCATCCAACCGCTTCTGATAGTATGCCACGTTTTCGTCGGGGAAATGCGGATCCCACTCGTCCACGGGTTTGCAGTTGTCGGAGGTCTTCACTCCGGGCTCGCTGCCGGTTATGTAGTAGGCTATCCGGTCACCCGGGCGCACACGCCGGCTGCTCTTCCTCGCCACTTCGTAGGCAGCGCTCTTGTTACGCGTTCCGGCTTCCACTTCTCTGATATACTCTTCGAGGGGGTCCCGCACCGCTTCCACGCGGGCGAAGTCGCGCACGTCCATCGTGTGCTCCTGAATCGCGCGGGCGACTTCAAGATAGAGCCTGTGCACACCCTCCACGTCGTGATTGAGGATACGTTCAATGCACTGTCTGACGAAATTCCTCCCAAACCGTTCCATGCTCCGGGAAACCAGGGAAGAGCCCTTCACCGTGATCCGCTGGTCGTACCCCAGTAAGGCATAATTCTTCTTCTTGTAGCTCAGCATACGCTTGTACCGGCCGTCGACCGCCAGCGTAATCCCTTCAGGAAGTCCGCCGGAGATTGCTGAAACGAAGGCCAGCTCCTGATCGGCATTCTCAACCCCGGCAGGCGGGACAAAGAAGACTCCATCGGTATCCACCTCGATCACCTTTCCCCCGCGTTCGCGAATGCCGGCAATGATCTGACGCAGGAATGTCTGACCGGTCTGTGTCACTGCGTCTGCCTGACGGTAATCATTGAACAACGCACGGCCGTATCCGAGGTATCCGTAGAAGGAATTGATGAGAATTTTCAATGACGACTGCATCGCGTCCAGCCGGGACCGCTCGAGGGGTTCCGGACTCTCCCGCATGGCGCGTTTGGCGAGAAGCCGTTGAGCAGTAAGTTCGGCGAGCATCCGGGTAAAGATACCCAGTTCGTCTTTCGCCGGAGCGATGGCCCGGGTGATCATGATGGAAGGATACAACGATTCCACGTCGGCATGGACGATGGGGCCTGCGACGCCGGAGAGGAATATGTCGGTGTAGCCGCCGCTGGTTTGTGCGCCGACGGAAGGCTTCGGCAGAGATTGCTTTTGCCGGAGGTATTCGCGCACCATCAATAATTCAATCTTGCTTGCGGCCCCCATACGCGTTGCAGTCCCGTATGAGCAGGGAAGCATCTGCGTGAGATTGAACGAAGTAGGGGAGAGATGTTCGCTGAGCCGGGCGGTCTCTCGGACGTCGTCCAGAGAGTACCGGAAGAGTGTGTCCGGATCGTTCTCCCAGGTCCAGGAAATCCTATCTCCCTCTACATAGACCCTATCCGGGGTGCTCAGGCCGAAGTAGCGGGCCGCGTATTTGAGGCCGTAGCTTTCCATGTTTCGCCGGCCCGCGTCGTAGTTTTGCACAAGGACCAGCGTGTCCACGACATGTCTGCCTGCAATATCGTTCACGGTGGGTTCGCTGCCGTAGTCTCCTCCTCCGCTCCTTCCCTCAAGAATGCGGGGAATGCTCCCGTCGCGTCCGACGCGGAATTCGACTTCGTTCCGTGTGCAACGCGCGAGGATGTACGGAAGGTCGAAGCTCAGTATGTTGTGCCCCTCCACCACATCCGGATCGCGTTCAACGATGATACGGACAAGCTCCTCCAGCATGCGGCGCTCATCCATTCTACGCCCGTCAATCACATGCTCCCACCCCCGGTTATCTGCCAGAGCAATGAGGATGATCCGGTCCCTGGGCCGTGAAGCGTTGCTGAAGCGGTAGGTTGGCTCGGTGAATGTTTCAATATCCAATTGCATTCGATGGATATCGTCAAACACCATCTCTTTGAAGAGGGTCCGGCCGGACTGCATGAGGAATTGCGTAACGGGATCGCCGATCAGATAGAGATCGTCCAGGTTAGAATAGGAGTCAATCCGCTTCTCAGAAGAGCGATTGTGCCGTTCGAGAGCATATCGTACGGCTTCCCAGAGAAGAGGCCAGCTCTCAAAAACGCAAAGATGAGAAAAGGGACGCGCCCCTTCGGCGCGCTTTAGCCAGAAAGGTGAGGGGAAACCGATGAGAAGGTCGGGGTTGCCCAGATAGAAAAAGGGGAAGAATGGTTCGTCGCGGGAGGTTATGCCACCCTTTTCGCGAATGTAGAGACGCATGAAGGCGTCGTCCCGGAGGTGAGCCCCGACGATACGCGCTTCGTCGTTATGGCCGGACAGCAGCTGGTCCATAGATTGCCACGTCATTGTGTCGGGAACGCCGGTCGCAAGTGCTCACAAAGAAAACATCAACGCCGAGGTGCCAACAAAACAAACCTCCCCGCCTGAGAAGAATTTCTCCTTACATGAGCCCTCTATGGTACGACTTGTCGTCTGAATTCGTAAGACGGATGACGCCAGGAAAGGCATGTTTCAGATTGCTATGCCTCTCCTGGCGCCTTCGCCACGAATCCCTAGGTAGTCGGCTACAGCTTCTTCTTTGCCGCTTCCAGGAACGGCGCGATAAGATCGATAGGTATCGGGAAGATGGTAGTGGAATTCTTCTCGGAAGCCACCTCCGTCAGCGTCTGTAGGTAGCGGAGCTGCAGCGCCATGGGATGATCTTCGATCACCACCGCAGCATCGGCGAGTTTCTGAGCAGCCTGGAATTCACCTTCGGCATGAATGACTTTGGCGCGCCGCTCGCGTTCCGCTTCCGCCTGACGCGCCATTGCGCGCTGCATCTCAATCGGAAGGTCGATCTGCTTCACCTCGACTGTGGAGATCTTGATGCCCCACGGCTCGGTGTGGTAGTCGATGATCTTCTGGAGCTCACTGTTGATTTTGTCCCGCTCCGCGAGCAGTTCATCCAGAGAGGATTGTCCCAGAATGCTGCGCAGTGTGGTTTGCGAAAGCTGTGACGTGGCAAACAGGAAGTTCTCCACCTCCACAATCGCTTTGTCGGGTTGCACGACGCGGAAGTAGACCACTGCGTTGACCTTGATGGAAACGTTGTCCTTGGTGATCACATCCTGCGGTGGCACGTCCAGGACAACGGTGCGGAGGCTGACTTTCACCATTTTGTCGACAAGCGGGATCAGTAAGATGAGTCCGGGCCCTTTCACGCCGATCAGGCGGCCGAGCCGGAACACGATGCCCCGTTCATATTCACGGAGAATCCGGATCGCGTTGCCGAGAATGATGACGACAAAGAGAACAAGGATGAAGGACACAAGACCGAATGCTTGCATGAGTACTCCTTGGTTTGTTGGGCAGAGGGGCCGAAACCCGTAAGGCCTATTCGTATATGCGCACGCGGGCTCCGTGTGCGTGTATCTATCTATCCTGAGCGAGGCAAACGCTCAGCATGCAGAATATGCGGGTTCCCAATTATCATGGTGCGGTTGCCTATCCGGAGGGCCTCACCGTTACCCGCAGCCCTTCCACACGAACCACCCGCACTGCAGTGCCCGCGGGAATTGTGCCGGTCTCCGCGGTCGCGCTCCATATTTCTCCGTGCACCCGCACCTGGCCGTCGGGTGTGAGCGCTGTGAATGCGTGGCCTTCTTCACCCACAAGACCCTCAGACCCCGTGGTCGGTTTACGGCGTTGGGCCCGGATCCCCATGCCGATGGCGAACAGGAAGAAAAGAGCTGAGAAGACTACCGCCGGGAGGATAACGCTCCACGAAATAGAAACAAACTCCAGAGATGATTCTGAGTCGATGAGCATGATTGAACCAAGTGACAGTGCCACAAGACCCCCGATGGTGAGGAGTCCATAGCTGGTGATTTTGATCTCCAGGAGAAAGAGAATGACCCCCACAACAATGAGCGCCAGTCCCGCGTAGTTCACTGGGAGAGTGTGGAGGGAATAGAAGGCGATGATGATCGATATGGCGCCCACAACCCCGGGAAAGATGGATCCCGGGTTATAGAGTTCGAACAGAAGCCCGTACAGTCCGAGGAGGAAGAAAATATAGGCAATATTGGGATCGCTGATCACATCAAGAAGCTTGTGCTTCCAATCCATCGTGAATTCGTCCACTACCGCCCCGGCGGTCCGCAGCGTGCGGGACCCGCCTTCGACAGCTACGGTTCTGCCGTCGATGACGAGCAGAAGCTCCTGGACGGATGGCGCGATGTACTCGATGACGGTATCTTTCAGGGCTTCGGTTTCTGTGATGGAGATGGATTTCCTGACGGCATCTTCGGCCCACCGGACGTTGCGGCTCCGTTTCTCACTGATCGTGCGTATGAACGCAGCGGCGTCGTTGGTGGCTTTCTCGTTGGCAATGGAATCTTTTTCAGCCCCCTGCATGCCCACCGGGTGGGCGGCGCCTATGTTTGTGCCGGGTGCCATGGCTGCAATGTGGGCAGCAAGTGTGATGAAGGCCCCTGCGGATGCGGCCTGAGCTCCGGCAGGGGAGACGTAGACAATAACGGGCAGGGGGGCGGTGAGCAGATCACTCACAATCACCCGCGTGGATTTCAGGAGCCCGCCGGGTGTGTTGAGGCGGATGATCAGGCATTCCGCACTATCGTCGGTTGCCCGTTTGATGCTCTGATGGATAAAATCGGCAGTGGCGGGATTGATGGTGGCGTCAAGACTGATGACGTGGACACGCTGAGAGATGCCCGTGGTGGTGAATACAGAAAGGAGGGTAAGGAACAGCGCGAGTTTCTTCATGGCGTTATAGCCTTACATACCGCGCTAAACGGGTCTCGAATTGAACACGGTTTCGTGCCACTAGTTTCTAAATGAATAATACCCTTCCGCATGGCGAAAGTCAAGTCACGCTCAATGCCTCCCTTCAGTTTGACAAACAAATTGCATTTCGTTATCGTGGATGTGCGCAGGTTGCTTCAATGGAGACTGTTGTTCAGGCGAAAGCTTAAAAGTGTGTATGCCCACAAATACGACACTCAGATGACCCTGATAGAAAAGCCCGGAAAATCACAGTCGCAATCACGAATCAACAGAATCAAGCGGCATTTCACAGATACGTACAACCGAATACTTCTCATTCTTGAGCAGTCCTGGAAAGGCGCTGTCTCCGGCGCAGTCGCGGGAACAGCCCTCTTCACCACTGTTGCTTCCATTTATATGGAAGACGTCCAAACAGGGATTTCTCCCCTTGTTGATGTGCTCTTGATCACTCTGTTGGTGTGTGTATGTTGTGCATTGGTATACCTGGTTCTTCGAATACTCGGTGCACTCAATGTGTTGCTCCCGGTTGCCCTTGTCGTCATAGTAGAAATCACCGCGGCCAAAACCATTCAATTCATTCCGTTCCACTTCATAGCCTTTGGCATGATGTGTGGAGGAATGATAGCGTATGCACGTTCAATCCGTCACAGGAAGCTCCTTTCAGCTCTCCTATTTACAGCAGTTGTCGCGATCAGTGCCTACGTTTTCTATTTCCTCTCCAGCGACGGGTTTGAGAGTGCCATTGTGATATCGGAGAGTTATCGCGGCCAGAACGTCTCTTCGCCCGCGATTGAAGATCCCTCGAAGGAAGGAGACTACAAAGTTGACGAATTGTTCTACGGCAGCGGTTCAGATCAGCGGCGCCCTGAATATGCGGGCAACGTAACCCTAAGAACACCTACCGTTGACGCCACTCCTTTCTTCAACAGTACGACCGGAATTCGCAACCAGATCAGGAAGATCTACTGGGGATTCAATTCAAGTCATTTCCCGCTCAATGCTCGCGTGTGGTTTCCCCGTGATGCCGGTCCTTTTCCTCTGGTGTTGATCGTCCACGGGAATCATATCATGAGTCGATATTCCGACCCCGGGTATGAATACCTGGGCAGATTGCTTGCGAGCAGAGGGTATATCGTAGCTTCGGTTGACGAGAATTTCCTCAATATGAGTTGGGTTATGGATTATCGGGATGAAATGTTTATGAGGGGATGGCTGTTGTTGAAGCATCTTGAGTGCTGGAGGAAATGGAATGAGGATCCTGAAAATCCTTTCTACACGAAAGTGGACATGAAGAACATTGCTCTACTCGGACATTCCCGGGGCGGAGCGGCCGTGGCCATTGCGACGCTAATCAATAAACTCAAAAGATATCATCTTGATGCAAAACAGAAATTCGACTTTGATTTTTCCATAAAGGGCATCGTCCAGATTGCCGCCAATGATCCGTACAGCCTACAAGATGGAAATCGTCTCAAACCGGAGAATGTCAATTACCTGGCTCTGCACGGTGGTTACGATCACGATATATATACGTTTGTGGGAAACCGCGTATTCAACCGGGTGAGCTTTTCAGATTCCCAGTACCACTTCAAAGCCGCTCTATATATCTACCGCGCGAACCATGGACAATTCAACACAAGGTGGGGAAGAGAAGACTATGGAGCTCCTGTTTCATGGTTTCTGAATCTGAAACCTATAATGGATGGTGAGGCGCAACGGCGGATCGCCAAGGTATACATATCATCGTTTCTTGACGCCACCTTGAAGGGCAAGAAGGAAGGCCTTGCGATGATGAAAGACTACAGAAAGGCCTTTGCGCTTCTTCCTGATGATTACTACATCAATCGTTTTGATGATACGGATACACAGACGCTCGTCAATTATCAGGAAGACTTTGATGTAACCACGACCTCCATGAGAGAGTGCAGCATAGAAGCGAGCAACCTGAAGCTCTGGTGTGAAAATGTGATACGGCTGAGGGACCCTGCTGGGTCTCCTCTGCAACCCGGCGTGTTTCTCGGCTGGGATAACAAGGACACGACCTTGAATGGCATTCCCCGGTATTCAATACATATCGCGGGTGCTGCAAGAAAAGTGTTGGCGAATCGGTCTTCCGGAAATCTCGTTTTCACTGTTTGTAACAACAGGAATGACCTGGAAACCGTGGATTTCACCATTGAGCTATGTACGAAAACGGCGATTGTCAAGAAGACATTTCGTAGCGTCTTTATGTTACCGCCTCCGTTGAAGACGGAATTGACCAAATGGAACTTTCTCCTTGCTCTTGAAAGAAACAGACCGGTCGGAAGAATTCCGCAATATGTTGAAATCCCGTTTAGCGAATTCCGCAAAGACAATAGTGCATTTATGCCATCGGAATTGGAGGAGATCAGATTTACGTTTGACCGAACGGAAAGCGGAGAGATATTTATCGGCAAAATAGGGTTGAACTGATCAGGATCTTTCGTAGTAGCGTGTTGAAACACCGGGATAATGCGGACGCATACGCGGCAGGTGATCTGTACCGATGAATAGTAATGCGGGGAATCTGAAATACTGCGGAGAGGGTGGGATTCGAACCCACGATACCCTTGCGAGTATACCACCTTTCCAGGGTGGCCAGTTCAACCGCTCCTGCACCTCTCCATAAGCTGCAAACCATAGCTGACGCAAGAAATCAAAATTAACATAAAAATATACGAAGAAGATCAGGAATTTGCAATCTGCCACGAAGGGAATGATCTACAGGGGAATGATATACGGTTTTAGAATGGTGACGGAGATTTGGCGCATACTCCTCTCCACGCTTATGGGCCCCGGCATGTCGCCGGTCAGCCGAGAAGCTGCATCAGGTCTGTGCGATCCTTCAGTACTGCCAGATAGTTCGACAGCACGAAATCTTCAGCCTGAAAGCTGTACGGACGGAATTCTACACCCCGCGGATATATCTTCCCGAGCACATATCCCCGTTGCACCAGAAAATCGTAAGCATCGCGCAGCAGGAACCGCGCAAGAATGTTCATGGGCCCATACTCAAATTGGATGATTGAGATGCCTTGATCCTGAATGGCCTGTTTAAAACCCTCAAGAACGGTGCCCTCCGCACCTTCCACATCAATTTTGAGGAAATCCAGGTGGTGAATGCCTATGCTCGCGGAGATATCCGTCTCCGCTCCGGAGAAGCCCCTTCACCTTGATTGACGGAATCTGCTGGGTATAATCAAGAAGTGAAGAGAGGGGGGGGACGTCGGGGAAGAAGTTCACAGAACATTCACGCTCCACCTCACCCAATCCGAATGAATTGACGGTAATCCCCCTGTCTCCCTGCAAGCGGCGGCGGAGTTCTTCGGCGATTGTGGGAACAATTTCGAAACAGTGGATGGATGCGTCGGGGAAACACTCACGTGCGGCAACGGCCCAGTCTCCAACGTTCGCCCCGACATCAAAGACAGTACGAATATCCTTCCCCCGGAGCTTGCGGAGCAGGGCCCGCTCTCCGTTTGTCTCTATATCGTAGTTGCAGTTTTCAACCCAACCGATATAGCGTCGACATGCATCTGCAATTGCACGTGCTAAAGGATTCCGACGATGTGGTGAAAGGAACCGCTTGAGGGATGGTATCATGGTGCCCGTTGTGGGAGAACGTGGGACAAAATACCGTTTCTGCCGAAGATTTGCAAGGAACCAGCCCTTTTGGTTCTAGCCTCTTCCGCGGTGGCACGGGGGGATTCCATATCTCGCGGTGTATTGGTATATTGATTTCCACCATGTATCAAAACACTCCGCACCTTGTGCCTCAGCTTCAGACATTTTCCTTTTCGAGGTTGGGCAAATCCTGCATTCCTCTGCTGCTCCGGCGGGGCGGACGTGCATTGAAAGGATGTGCAAGCAGTCCGGCGGACCGGGATGCCTCCTGCGGAGAGGTTGGATGAAGGACGGCAGCGCCCATATCGCCCGCAGTGCGGTCTGGAACCACATCGGGAAAGTCACCGAGTACGCTCTCTCCTTCGTCTCGACGGTCATTATCGCCCGTGGATTGGGTGTCGTCGGCTACGGGCACCTCGCAGGTGTCTTGAGCATTGTACAGTTGCTCATAGTCCTTTCGGCCGCTGGTGTGGAGGTGTCGCTCAACAAGTATATTCCGCAGGACGGCGGAGCGAATCCGGGAACACGATACCTTGTGGTCAGGCTTCTGTTCCTGCGTCTGGGGGTGTACGCCGGCGTGTGCGCTATTGCTTCTGTTTCGCTCCCCTTTGTATTGCCTTCGGATAATATCGATCTGCGGGACTTTCTGGTCCTTGTGATTGTGCTCGGTCTGCTGCGCAGTGCAGCTCCGGTATTGGGCATGCTCCTTGTCGCCCGATTTCGGACCGGGCAGGCGGCTCTTGTCGGCGTGACGGCGCGCGGAGCGGAGTTGCTGGCGTTGCTCTCTATCGGGAATTCCCTCGACATTCCCATCGTGCTCATTATCCTGGTTGCCGGAACAGCAATACAGGTGGCCGGATATGCCCTGACGTCGAAGGTTGAATGGGCGGGTGGTTCACGCCGGATTCCCGTGCTGCCCGTAGTGACATTCGGTGCCGTCTACTGGCTGAACACGGTCGTGGAATATTTCCTGGGCCGTCAGGGTGACGTGATGTTCCTGACGTTGCTCCGGTCTGAGAGCATATCGGCTTCGGTGTACGATGTCGCCTATTCGATCGTTCAGGTTGGACTTCTGGTGCTGACCGTGGGATTCGGGGGGGTGTCTCTCGCCGCGCTTTCCCGGTATGCTGTCAGCGACCGTGCGCGGATGAATACTCTGTATACCGTCGTTGTGAGGATAACATCATTGCTCACGATTCCCGTTCTTTCGTTTCTTGTTGTGTGTGCGCCAGACATTCTCCATCTTGTCTATTCGAACAAATATGCCGGCGCCGTCGATGTGCTGCGCATCATTCTCGGCTTTCGGATTCTCTCCCGTCTCTTTGCCACCGGCGAGAATTCAGATTATCTTCTTGCGCTGGCAAAGGTATGGACCGTTGTGAGGATCGGGATTGTTGCAGCAGGCGTGACCGTTTCGATGCATCTGGTCCTCATTCCACGCTGGGGCGCAATTGGTGCGGCATGCGCCGGCGGAACGGGAGTTCTTCTGGCCAATGCAATGGGGTCTTTTGCCGTTGTTCGCATCGGAGGTGTTGCTCTTCAATGGCGGGCCTGGGGTCGTATCACGGCCGCCGCCGCCGTTGCAGCCATACTGTCGTTTTTCGTGCCGGACACAGGTCAGGTTGTTCTCCATCTTGGACTTGCAGCAATTGTCTTCTTTGGCACGTTTGTGCTTCTTATGACTTTCGTGCGACCATTACACAAGGAAGACTTCGACGCCATGCGGGCGGCAATGGGGGGATTGGCGAAGCCACTCAAATTGTTCGCGGAATCCGGATGAATGCCAGCGAGTCTTCACTCACCCTTGCGCTTGTCGCGCAATCTGTTGACGATACCACAGGGTTGGGTCGGATTGTGTCGGCGCTCGCTACGGAGTACGTGCGAGACGGACACTGCGTGCATATCGTCAGCCAGCGGTGCGAAGCTACACCAGGACAATGGCACTCCGTACCGGATCCTTTGTTGACACCGGCAATCGGGAAGTTCGCTTTTCGCCTGTTCGAACCATCCAGGACGGGAAAGACACGAGCATCAGTGATCCATGCCTTTGGTGTAGGGGCGGAAGCCGATGTTGTTGCTGCCCAGAGTTGTCACAAAGCGGGCGTGAAGATCCAGGCGAGTCGGAGGAGTGGACGCATCCATAGCCGCAACCTCGGGATCTACGACCGCCTGTCACTCGACGACGAACGGCGGCTTTTTACGGGGCCCCGGCGGAAACGGATTGTGGCTGTCTCACGTCTTGTCAGGCTGCAGATACTTGAAGAATACAACCTGCCTGACGATGCCGTGTGTATTATTCCCAACGGCGTACATCTTGATCGCTTCCGCAGAGAGGAAAGGGCCGGGGGTTTTAAGCGAGGGCCAGGTGAGCCGTTCGTTCTGCTCTTCGTCGGGAATGAATTTGACAGGAAGGGATTGCAGACGATTATCGAGGCCCTGCCGTTGCTCCCCGGTCTCCCGCTGGAGTTGCACGTTGCAGGCAACGATGATCCGGGTCCGTACAAGCGGAGGGCTGCCGATCTCAAGGTCCTGGATCGCCTGAAATTTCTTGGAAGCGTCCCTGCACCGGAATCCCTCTTTCTGCAAGCCGATGCGCTGGTGTTCCCGACGCACTACGAGCCTTTTGGCATGGTGATTATTGAGGCGATGGCTGCAGGGATTCCGGTGATTACCACCCGCACCGCGGGAGCTGTTGAGGACATGGTTGACGGGGTGCACGGACTCTACATTGATGATCCCTGTTCGGCGGACGAGCTGTCACGGCGGATCCAGTTGTTGCTTGACAATGCGTCCCTCCGCGAAACGCTGGGCAGGAATGGCCGGATCGAAGCGGAGCGTTACGCATGGCCCCTGATCGCCTCCCGGCATATCGATCTCTACCGAACCATAGGCGCACGATGATGATGAAGGATCAAGGGCGCATCTGGCTGTATCTGGCTATCCTTGTTTCCGCAGGACATGTGGCATTGATCTGGTGGCACCGATTTTTGCCGATCATCGACTATCCCAATTGGCTCTTTCAGGCGAAGATTCTGACGGATTTGGTGCAAGGTGGATCAACGTTCGGGAATTGGTACGCCCTTCGCTGTCTGCCCGTACCCAATTCAACGTTTACGATCGCTGCGGCCCTCCTCGGGCGACTATTTCCGTATGAAGTTGCGGGCAAGGTCATCCTTTCCATTTCAGTGCTCCTCCTTCCATGGGGTGTATGGTTTGCAGCCCGGAGGTTTGGCGCGGAGAAGTACTCGGCTGTTCGCTATATAGGATTTCCCTTCGGGTTGAGTATGTTTACACTGACTGCGCAGAACTACACACTCGCACTCGGCATGCTTATCTGGTTCCTCGCCCTCTTTCTCTATCCCTCTGTCAGACTATCCCGGAGGAATTGTGTTGCGATGTCTGTTGCCATCGTGGTAGTGTTTCTTACCCACGGTGCGGTGTATTTCGTTCTGCTCGTTCTTCTCTTCTTGTTTGCCCTCGGACAGCCGCTCAGAGGCAGACTCATCGTAGGAATCGCGATGGCTCCATCTGTGCTATTGGGGCTCTGGTACGTGGCTTCAGCCGGTTCGCCCGCGCCGGAGACTCCCCAGTGGGGATGGACAACACTTGCTCGCCATCTGGTGAAGCCCGCGTGCCTCTTTCTCAAATCACATGGCATTGTTCCTCTTTTTCCCCCCACCGTTGCGAACCTGGCATGGGTGGGGGTCGTGGTGGCATTTGTCGTGGTCCTTCTTTCAAGGGGACGCCGATCAATGGAGTTGCATCGCTGGTTGGTGATGAGTGGGGGAGTGCTGCTGGCAGTCGCGTTTGTGCTTCCGGATGCAGCGTTCGGGATTTTGCAGCCCGGCGCGCGAGTTTTCATGCCCGCGCTCTTTCTTTTCGTGCTATCAGGTGCACGGTCTCCTGCCTCACGGGTGTGGAATTCGATTATCGTTGCATTCAGTGTAGTAGCGCTTGTGTACAACGTGTCCCTGTTCACCACATTTAACGAGCGGGCCACTGAGCTGACTGTGGAGGCGCAAGATCTGCATGTGCTCGACAGCTCTTTTTGCGCTATTATTATCGATTGGGCGGAAGACGCGGGGCTGTCCGACAGAATCGCGCCTTCAAGCAACGGGATGTCGTTCGTCCCAGTCTATGGACTCTTGTCGCGAGAGCTCCCGTATATTGTGTTTGAGACCGGACTGGTGAAGATGAGTGATTCTCTGCGCGGTCTTTATCCAACGGTCTCCGGTTCGAGATTGAAAGGATGGATCACTTCCACATTTGCCAATCCTGAACGCTATGCGTATTTCCAATCAGTTTTTGCATTCGGCGATGAAGGCTACATGGAGGAAGCTCAGAGGGTACTCTCTGAAGTTGGATTTACCACATCATCTGCGAAGCCCGGCTGGCGAATTTTCACTCACCGGGATCCGGCATACACGAGAATGCCATGACACAGGCTTTGATGGGCATTGTCATCACCCAATGGCGCGATCCGGCAACCACTGCCGTGTGTCTGAGCCATGTTGCGGCACTTTCCCCTCAGCCACACATGGTCGTGGTAGTCGATAACGAATCGGACACCGAAATTCTTGAGGCGCAGAGGGAGAGGTTCCCGGATGTGCGGTTTCTCGGTTTGCAGACGAACACGGGACACGCGAATGCTGTCAATGTCGGAATCCGGCATCTAAGGGATTGCGGGTGTGAGTATGCTCTTCTTCTGGACAACGACGCCTTTGTTACTCCCGAATCGCTCAAGATTCTCGAAACGGCCTTTGAACGAACAGCCTGCTGCCGCTGCCGCATCGCCGCTGATTCTTTCGGGAACACGCCCGGGATTGATATGGTATGGTGGCGGGAGGGTCTCATTTCTCGGGAACGGCATCCACGAAAACATGTGGAAACCCGCGGCGGGCATATCACACTCCACGCGGACGGTCGGTTTTGTGACTGCGTGTGCGATGCTGGTCCGCTGTGCCGTGTTTGATGCCGTGGGGGGATTCGATGCCTCGCTGATTACGTATTCCGATGATCTTGATTTCTCGCTTCGCTTGAGAGAAAAGGGGTATGCACTTCTGTTCGTCCCCTCGGCCCGGGTAACGCATGGCGAGTCCATAAACGTTCTCAAAGTGGCGGGGAAACCGTTCAGGGATTACTATACGATGCGCAATCGCCTTGCAGTGATATGGAAACACGGGTCGCTGCTGCGGAGATCTATCAGTATCCCTCTGAGCATCATCTGGTATGGCGGTGTGTATGGAGCATTGTTCACCTTGCGTGGCGAATGGAGACGGACAAGGGCCCTTCTTCGCGGAATTCGGGATTTTGTTGCGGGTCGTTCGGGACTGGGGGAAGCGTGAGCAAAGAAATGCGAATTCTGGCGGTTGACACGATTGCAGTGGAGGCGGCCCGGCGCTCGGCGTATCGAGAGCTTGCGCATATGGACGGCTGTGAGGTTCATCTGCTGGTTCCCTCGGCCTGGCAGGAGCAGGGAAGTGTGACCACGGCCGAGCCCGAACCGGATCCGATGCTCCATCTGCATACGTCCCGCACAACCTTCGGATTCCGGCAGCATCGGGTGCTCTACTCTTCTCTCAGGAGTCTATTGCACAAACTGAAACCGGATATTCTCTACATCGATACAGAACCGGAAAATTACACCGCTGTCCAGTGCCGTCTGGCAATCGATGCTGTGTCTCCGCAAACACATCTGGCGCTGGTCTCGTCCCGAAATCTGGACTACCGTTCGATCGGTTTCCCCTACAAATTTGCCTTCACCCACAGGTGGTGCGATGCGCTTGCGCGTCGCCGGCCGGCGGATATCATGTTCGTCCGTCCGCTATCGACCATGTACATGCTTGAGGGTTATGCGCGTTCGGTGGTGCACCTGCCTCATCCTGTCGACTGCGCGATGTTTTCTCCCGAAACACCTGCGACGCTTCCCGCTGTGGATGGAGTATTCGTCGTAGGGTACGTCGGGCGACTCGTGGAGAGCAAGGGTGTTCAGCTCCTTATCCGATCTCTGGTGCGTCTGCCTGAAAACGTTCACGCCCTCATTGTGGGGAAGGGACCGTTCCGGCGAGATCTTGAAAAGCTGTCGAAAGTACTTGGTGTGGCCGGTCGTGTGAGATTCGAGCCGTCAGTCCCGTACAGGAGTGTAGCGGGTTTCATGCGCAGCATGCAGCTGCTTGTGCTCCCTTCTCTCCCGGCGACTCACTGGGTGGAACAGTTTGGCCGTGTTCTGGTTGAATCAATGGCTTGCGGCACCCCCGTCATTGGGTCCCGAAGCGGCCAGATTCCGGAGATCCTTGGCGCTGAAGGGGTTCTGGTGGAACCGGGCGATGAAGATGCCCTCGTATATGCAATTGATGATCTTCTATGTCACCCATCTCGTTGCGTCGCTCTTGGCTCCGCAGGCAGGGGCAGGGCCCTTCAACACTTTTCTGCCGGGGTGGTAGCAGGAATCATGCAACGGACATTCACCGCTTCTTTGCAGGACTCCTCACGGTAGGATGCCTCTCTGCAACTCCTCTCTGCAAGACTCACACGGTAAGAAGTATCTCTACAACTCCTCACTTAACGCCTCCCCACGGTAAGACTCCTCTCCGTAACTCCCCTTGCCAGACGCCTGTCTCGCGCATTGCCCGCCTGGATGATCCACAACTCGTTGAAATTGGCTACGGAATTTGCTAAATTTTTAGTTATGCATTCGATTCTTGTCGTGGAGATGGCCCGCCTTGGCGATGTCATATGCATGGTTCCGGCACTGGGTCGGCTCCGAAAAGCGTTCCCGAACGCGCTCATCACGTGCGTCGTGCAGGATAAATACACCTGCCTTGTACGGGCGCTGGATCTCGATCTTCAGGCGATCGGAGTTGCCGGGACACAGAAGTTTACAGGTCTTGGCAGGGGATTGCGTGAAATCCGCCGCGTGCACGCTGATCTGGCGTGTGCGATGAGCCCCGGCAAGCGGAATGCTCTTCTGGCACTGGGTAGTGGCGCCCGGGTGAAAGCCGGCTATATGCGCTTTGTTAGTGCGCAGGTTCAGTATCTGCACGAGTCCCCCGTAAACGTGTTCGGGCGTAAGGCCTCTGCGAAAGCCAGCTATGGGTATGAGCACTTCTCACTTCGGGCAATGAAGGTGTGCGATGTGCTCGGCATCGCCGGGGATGCTTCCACGACTCCTTTAGGTTTTCGGTCTGACAGTATGGCGCAGGCAGATCAGCGGATCGAGGGATTTCTGTCGGACGTACGGAAACCGTATGTAGCGATTCATCCGTTCGCAGCCTGGGAATACAGGGAGTGGGGGACCGGTAGTTTTGTGGAACTCGCGCGGCGTATCGGCACTGAATTTGCATCCGATGTTGTGGTGGTCTGTGAGGAAGGAGAGCGGAGTCGATGGGAGGAATCCTCAAATGCGGTATCCGGTGCGCACCGGGCGCATGTCTTTTCCTCAACATCGCTATTGGAAACTGCTGCAGTGATTCGTGGAGCATGGGCAATGATCGGGAATGATTCGGGTCCTCTCCACCTGGCGGCTCTGTGTGGAGTGCCGGTCGTCGGATTGTACGGTCCGGCCTCGCCTGAACTTACTGCGCCACAGAATGCACGCGGCGTATTTCTGTATCACCGGATGCAGTGTTCTCCCTGTTCGCAGACCTTTTGCACGCACCCTCAAGACCCGTGCATGAAGAAGATCGAAATCAACGAGGTTCTCTCTGCCATGCAAACGTTGCCCGGCGCACGTGCTCTCCTGAATGCGAGCACTCATGCCTAAGAGAAATATCCTCGGTGTTCATCTTGATGTCATTGACAAGAGTGGCCTGCATCAGGCGATCGGGGCCAGCATTGCAGGGGGCGGGAAGGATGTCTACGCGTATGCGAATATCCATGCCATAAATCTCGCGCAGCAGCTGCCGCGGTTCAAGACATTTCTCAACTCCGCGCACATTGTCTACTGTGATGGCGAGGGGGTTCGGCTCGGTGCGCGCGTGCTGGGGTTTACGCTTCCTCCACGCGTTGTGCTTACTTACTGGGCGTGGGATCTCTGTACGTTCTGCCTCGATCGAGGCTATTCGATGTTCTTTCTCGGCGCACAGGATCCTGTGATCCATCTCGCCGTGGAACATGCTACACGGCGCTTTCCACAATTGAAGATTAAAGGGTGGCATCACGGATACTTCGACAGGCAGGGGACGGAAAACGACATCGTCGTGCAGCAGATCAATGATGCAGCCCCCGATATTCTTTTTGTCGGTCTGGGTATGCCGGTTCAGGAGGATTGGATCGAAGCAAATCGATCACGTCTCAACGTCCGGGCGATTTTGCCGGCGGGCTCTCTCTTCGACTACATGTCCGGCACGAAAAGAATTGCTCCTGAATGGATGGCGAATCACGGGCTGGAATGGGTATACCGGTTGATTCAGGAGCCGGGCCGTTTGTGGAAGCGATATCTGATCGGCAATCCTCTCTTCTTTCTCAAGGTGCTGTTCCAGGCAATCCGGGGACGGGAGTGATATTCATGCGGAGGGGAATCCTGGGGGCGCTCTTGGTCGTGGTGTGGGCCGCGGGTGGTCTGACCCTCGCCGCTGTTCCCGAAAACACCGGTGGGACATTTCGTCTGCTCGCTCGGAATGCCGACGGCTGGTCATTCACGGTGCATGCCGTTCCCCGCCCTGTATCGAAGGTACAACTTCCGGGTGGCGAGTACACGATATTTTCGGGGGAACCGCAGGAACGTGGTGGTGCCCCCGGATCGCCGTATCTCCCTTCCGAACAGCTTTCCATCGGTGTCCCGTTTGATGTCGATGTTGTGGCAGACCTTCAGAATCCTGTCTATGAGGACGTGCAGGGAGTACTTGTCGCCCCTACGCCGGCCTATCGCATGACAGAGGAGCATGAAGCCGTTTCAGAATATGCCCTGGACTCCCGTGCATATTCACGCGACGCTTTCCTGCCCGGGAACACTCTCATTGTCGATCCTCCGTTTGTTCTCCGGCAGCAACGCATTTGCACCATCCATCTTGCTCCATACCAGTACAACCCCGCGCAAAAAACGCTCCGCCGTTTGATCTCCGGAACACTGCACGTTCGCTACGCGCAATCCCCGACCACTGCCCGGGCGCATCCGGGAGGATCGCAGGAGACCGATCCTCAGTTCGAAGAAGTGTATCGGAGCCTCATCGCAAACTACGATGAAGCACGAATGTGGCGTGCGAATACGCGCGCGACCAACCCGCAACCTGTGGATACGACAGGGACCTGGTTCGAAACGGGCCGGCAATACCTCCGCATCCCGGTCGCAAAGGACGGATGGTACGTGGTCTCGAAGCAGCAGCTGTCGAGTGCCGGCATCAGCATGAATTCGTTCGGTGAAAACGATGCCCGGTTGTTCCTGCGTGGACAGAGTGTTCCGTTCCTCTGGCGGCCCGACACTTCGATTGAATTCTACGGACTCCGCCGGCAGGGGGATAGTACTGCGTACGATTTCTACAGTGACACCAGCATGTACTGGCTCACCTTCCAGGGGCCCGGATCGGGTTCCCCCATCAGAATTGCCGCAGAAGTCCAAGGTGCGCCCACGACGTCATTTTCCTCGGCACGCGTTGTGAGGCACTTTGAGCAGAACACCGATTACTATGAAGGGACCGGCGATGCAGAAGTGACCCAGAATGGGCCGGTAGCGGGAGAAGGGTGGGTGTGGTCATATTTCTATCCAAATACCACAACAACCTTTCCTTTCAGCATCGATCATCTTTCGAGTGTCGGGGCCGACAGCGCGGTTGTCACCGTGAAACTCTACAGTACCACACTGAACTACAACATTCCCGACCATATCGCCCGATTCTGGGTAAACGATTCTCTGGCCGGGGAGGTCCAATTCACCGGCCGGAAACGGGGACTATTCCACGCCGCTGTGCCGGCCGCCTGGCTGAAGGAAGGTTCAAACGTCCTCAAGATCACCTCGGTCGCAACGCCAAGTGTCCCGAATCAGTTCTATCTGGATTGGTTTGAGGTTGAGTACACCCGCGATCTGTTTGCGGGTGATGGCACGCTCCTGTTTGCCGGCAGAGCAGGTACGGGTGTTGCATCATATGCGGTTAGCGGACTCCCCGACAGCGTCATTGAGGTAGTCGATCTCGGGTCATTGCGCAGGATAACGGGCGGCGTGATAACAGGATCCGATGCGACCGGTTACACAGTGGCGTTCGTAGACTCGCTGGGCAGCCACCACCGTTATGCAGTCGTAGCACAGGGGGGCAGGATGCCCGCCTCCGGCATTCGCGGGAAGGAGTTCATCGATCTCCGTCACAGGCCGGATGGTGCGGATTATGTTATCGTCACCCACCGATTGTTTCGGACGGTGGCCCAATCGCTTGCAACGCACCGCGCGGCACAGAACGGCGTGCGGACGCTGGTCGTTGATGTGGACGACCTGTATGACGAATTTGGGTTTGGCTTCAAGAGTGCAGAAGCCATCAAGGCGTTTCTCTCATATGCGTATGCGCACTGGGCGGCACCGGCGCTGTCGTCAGTGCTATTCTTTGGTGACGCTTCGTGGGATCCGCATTTCTTTATGTCATCGTCGGTCAAGACCGATTTTGTTCCTGCCTATGGCGTTCCGGCAGGGGATAACTGGTTCGGTTGTTTTGATCCCGTGTATCCCTTCCTCTCGTCACTCATTATCGGACGCATTCCTGTTGCAGACACCGTACAGGCGAGGCGGATGGTGGACAAGGTGATCGGGTTTGACACGCCGGTCCTTGCCGACTGGAACAAGAACTTCATATTCATCACCGGCGGCAACGGGCCCGTGGAGCAATCCACGTTCACTGCGCTGACCGAGCCTTTAATCAACACGCATGTGGTTGCGCCGCCCATTGGTGGTACGGCGTACCGGATCTACAAGAAGACCGATGACGTGATCAACGGCGAGTGGAAGAATGAGATGCGTGCGTTGTTCAAAAGTGGTTTGTCCTTTGTGAATTTCCTCGGTCACTCCGGCGGCGGCTTCTGGAATGTGGATATTGGCGATCCCAACGAACTCGAAAACACCAACGGCATGTTGCCATTTGTTGCTTCCACCAGCTGCAACGTCTCGGCATTCGCGGAACCGTCGAGTAATGTTCTCTCGGAAAACTTCGTGCTCGCGGACAACCGCGCCGCCATTGCGATGTGGGGTGCGTCATCGCTCGGCTATGCAAACTCCGGTACGCGCCTTGTCAACCACATGCTGACTGCCGTGTCGAAAGACAGCGTCCGTCGGTTCGGTGTGGCTACCTCGATTGCGCGATACAAACTCTGGCAGGAATCAGGTTCAGGGTACATCACCCTCGGCATGGTGAATCTGAACCCATTGCTGGGCGATCCATTGAACGAGCTGCCCATTCCTCTCCAACCTGACATCGCGATCAGTCAGAATGATCTGAGTCTGAATACAGAATCGCCATCGCCACTTGATACCGCTCTCGTGTTCCGCACCGTCGTACATCAATACGGACTTCTCCCGGAGGACAGTGTTACGGCGTCCATCGTCGATGCCTACAATGGTTCATCGCACCCTGTAGTAAGTGGATTTCGTTTTCGGGCAACCGGCCATAGCGATACTCTGGCTTTTCCCTGGCCAGCCGCACGGCAACCGGGTCAGCACCATCTCACTCTCACCCTGGATCCGGACGGTGCCATCGCAGAAGTCACAAAAGCCAATAATACCGTGGTATACGATCAATACGTGTATGCCGACGTGGTTCTTCCCGTGCGACCGTTGGAGTGCATGCTGGTTCCTCCGGGGCCGCAGCGCCTCCGTGTCACATCGCCTCTAGGGTCGGAGAATACCGGGTACAATTACACGTTCGAGCTGGATACGAGTGCGACGTTCGGATCCGGATACAAGGTCACCTCCGATCTGGTCACCCCCGGGGCTGTCTTCGGCGAGTGGGTGACGCCCGACCTTATCCCGGGTCACGTGTACTACTGGCGTGCGCGTACTGTTTCATCGGGCATCTACGGCACCTGGGTATCGGGGAGCTTCCGTACTCAGATCGGGGTGCAAACCGGCGACATAATCACTGTGGCCATCGAAGCTCCCGGACAATTCAGCCGCGGGTCGCTCCGGCAGCTCACAACCTCTGACTCCGGTGTGAGCCTCATCCGTCATGCGCCTGTACACCTGTATGCTCGCTCTCTTGGTTCGCGCACCGATTGGCTTGTCGACAAGTACTCGATCATTGCCGTGAATGAACAGATCGTTCGCGGCTATTGGTGGGTCATCGGCAACAGCTTCCTGGTGCTTCGACTTAATGAATTCACAGGCGAAATTGCGGTTCGCGGATTCGATCTTGCCGCGCGGGCCGTTCAGGCCGATAGCATGCGACAGTATATCCGCAACACGCCGACGGGAAGCTATCTTGCCATCATTGTGATTTTCGACGGTAAGACCAATGTTACCGACAGTCTCTATGCGGCCATCGAGTCGCTCGGGAGTACGCAAATACGTTCTGTCGTGCCGGGACAATCCTGGGCGCTCATTTCCCACAAAGGGTATCCGGCAGAAACTCTTGAAGATCTTACCAACGACAGCGCAGTTGTGGCTCTCGACGTACCCAATGTGTTCAGTATCGGCAATGGTACGTGGCGATCGCCCGTAATACCCGCACCCGTGCACATGGACTCGCTGCGGTGGGGGAGTTCGACGATTCCCGGAAAGACACAGGTGACTCTGCACATACTGGGACGCACGACGGCCGGGTCGCTGGACACGCTGCGAACCATTCCCGCCGAATCCACGCACGTGTCGCTTGCCGGCATGGACCCACTATTCGCCAATTTGAAGTATTCGGGATTCGCGCTCGAGGCTTCGCTCAGCACCTCTGACGCGGCGTACACACCGTT
The DNA here is from genome assembly GCA_963779225.1 of uncultured Bacteroidota bacterium. Lineage (GTDB taxonomy): Bacteria > Bacteroidota > Ignavibacteria > UBA10030 > UBA6906 > CAVPCZ01. Next base: position 3,570,866 of record CAVZWW010000003.1, on the reverse strand, counting down.
GCTCCAGTCCATTGCGCTCACAATGGGGCCGCCGGCGGACCTCGCGATCACTCCGCAAACCATCGGTTCGCCACAGAAGGACCCGCCGGGCGGTGGCGACCTCGGTCTGCCGGTTACGGTGCATAACATCGGCTACCGCGCCGCTGATAGTGCGCGTGTCACTCTCAGCCTCGTCGATCCAAATCTCGATCGGTACCCTGTGTTGGGTACGGGCACCGTTGGCGCTCTTCCCGTGGACGGTCTCCGGCAGATCGTTCTGGGATTCTCGAGCGCCGGTCTTACCGGTCTGCGGTCACTTGAAGTTCATGTGACCCCGGCTACGGGAGGGCGTGATCTGGTTGTCGAGAACAATACCGCCACCGTCACAATTGATTTCACATCATTGCAGGAACCGCTTCAAGCGACCATGCAGGTGTATGCCGACGGCGTTCAGCTCATGGATGGAGATTACGTTTCCAACCAGCCCCAGCTCCTCGTCCGGTTGGTCAACCTGAGCGGAGTTCCTCCGGGCCAGGAACGTGTTGCGGTATTCGTAGACGGGATCCCTATCCAGCCTGATGGGGCTGTCACTGCGCAGAGTATTGACAAAAAGGTTTCATCGAGCAGTGATCTCCCTTATGCTCCGGAGTTGAAGGATGGCATCCATGATGTTACCGTGCGTGTCTACCGGTTGAACGGTGCCGCAGGTACCGATTCACTCCAGCGGCGGATCAGCATCAATGTGCTGAGCGAAACCAGAATCCTGAAACTCTTCAACTATCCCAATCCGTTTGCCGACCAGACGGCGTTCACATTCGTGCTGACGGGGCAGCGTCCGCCGGACGATCTTACGATTCGTATCTTTACCATCACCGGACGCAAGATTCGCGAGATTACTGTACCACCGGGTATGGTCCAGGTGGGCTTCAACAGCATACCGTGGGACGGCCGGGACAGCGAGGGGGACGAAATTGCCAACGGTTATTACTTCTACCAGCTGCAAACTCGTAGCGACGGGAAGATCGTCAGTGGGATAGAGAAATTAGTGAAGATGCGGTGATTGGTCGATTTCAGCGATTATGCAGGGTGGCCTGATGCCTGAAGTAAGTGCGCCGGGAGCAGGCAGTATGCAGGGGGGCAGCGCAGGGTCATCGGATCTTGCTTCTGCTGCTGCGTAATGCCTGCTCCGAGATATCCGTTAATTATGCTGCGTCCTGTGCCCGCTCCCCTGCAGCCTCTACCGCCATCTCTTCCTTCTTCAGAATCTTCCAGATCGTTCGTTCCGAAAGCGTGATGTGGTACCGTTTCTCAAGATAGGCGCGCAAACGCCGCTGTCCGAAACCGGTTTCTTCTTTTGCTTCTTTCAAAATCTGTATATTTTCCGCCGGTGTAGCCTTCGGGAAGCTGTGGGGCCGGCGGGATCGGTCAGTCAATGCAGCTGAAGCCCCCTTGCTCTGCTGGTATCGTTTGTACCACTTGTAGAATGTCTTTCGACTGATGCCGAACTTCCGGCACACTTCCTGGACGTTTCGTGTTTCCTGATAGCACATCATCCAGGCCAGCCGCGGGTGCAATGAGCCCCCGTGGGAAGAATCTCCCACGACACTGCTGTTCCCCCCTGGGACTACGTCTGCCTGCTGCCCCTGTGTTTCTTCCATATGTATACTCCGTCCTTCCCCTTTGTACGGAACGTATCTTCCACTGCGATGATAATGTCACGTGATGTGCCAGATCGGTGACAGTGGGAAACCGCTCATTTTGGGTTGGAAACAGGAGATTGAGTCTCAGGGAGGGTCTAAGTTCGATGGACACATTGGAAATTTGTAGATTCTGCCTTGTTTTGCATGCTTGCAACCCTCCCACTTTTCCTCTATATTCACAAAACAACTACCGGGAGAACCCATGGATACCACTTCTACAACACCGCAGCAGATGTCCAGTGTGCCACCGCCTGTGAACACAAAGGACCAGAATACCTGGGCGATGCTCTGTCACCTTAGCGCGCTGGCCGGATTTGTCATTCCCCTGGGAAATATCCTTGGCCCGCTTGTGATCTGGTTGATAAAAAAAGATGAGTTTCCGCTTGTCGCCGACCAGGGGAAAGAAGCGCTGAATTTCCAGATCAGCATGACCATCTATTACATCGTGGCGGCAATCCTCATCATCGTGCTCATCGGCATCTTGTTGTTGATCGGTCTCGCGCTATTCAGCCTGATCTTCACGATCATCGCAATGGTGAAAGCGAACGAAGGCACAGCGTATCGGTATCCGATGTGTATCCGTTTCATCAAGTAGTCTGATTCCTCGATTCTCATGCATTAGTCGACATTCCTTAAAATGATCCTTCAACCACGATTTCCTCTTGCCCAGTTGCCTACTCCTCTCGAGGCCCTTCCGCGTATTACGACTACGCTCGGTGGTCCGCGACTATTGATCAAACGTGATGACCAGACCGGATTGGCCCTGGGGGGTAACAAGACGCGAAAGCTGGAGTTCTTGATCGCCGATGCTCTGGCAAAGAAGGCCGATGTAATCCTGACTGCCGGGGCTGCGCAGTCGAATCATTGTCGACAGACCGCTGCAGCCGCTGCAAAAGCCGGGTTGCGTTGTGTGCTCGTGCTGGGTGGCAGTGAGCCGGAGGTGCCAAACGGCAACTTACTTGCTCGATCGCTTGTTGGGTGCGGAAGTCCACTGGACGACTCGCGAGAAGCGGTTGGAGAGGATGGGAGAGATTGCCGGGCAGATGCGGAAGGAGGGGCATATCCCCTATGTGATTCCGTATGGCGGTTCAAATGGAGTGGGAGCCCAGGGATATTTTGTGGCAATGCAAGAGCTGATGGCACAGCTCCAGGAACGGAAAGAAGTGGTGGATCAGATGTTCGTCGGCTCCAGTTCCGGAGGGACTCAGGCAGGACTCGTTCTCGGTGCGAAGGTGTTGGGGTATACCGGAAGAATTTTGGGCATCAGCATAGACAAAGGCGAACGGGATCCGGATCGATTTGAGGAGGAAATGGCTGAGATTGCCAACGCCACTGCAGCTATTATGGGTTTGAGTGAGCGCGTGACTGCCGCTGACTTCGAAGTGGACTATGGATATCTGGGTGGGGGATACGGAGTCGTTGGGGCTTTGGAACGCGAGGCGATTTCCCTGATGGCCTCCCAGGAAGGTATCATTCTGGATCCTGTCTACGCAGGGAGGGCGTTCGGGGCGATGGTGGATATGATCCGGAAGCGGAGAATGAAGCAATCGGAGACCGTTCTTTTCTGGCACACGGGCGGTGCGCCCGCATGTTTCGCCTATGCTGAAGACCTGGGCCACACGCTCCGGTAATTGCGAAAGTCTTGGGAATTGGGTACATTTACGAACTCTGGAGAGGTGGCCGAGTGGTTGAAGGCGCCGGTCTCGAAAACCGGTATACCGCTTGCGGTATCCAGGGTTCGAATCCCTGCCTCTCCGCTCTCAATCTATGAACAATGAAGTCCCGTGCCCCGGCTGCACTCCCATCTGCCAAGTGTCCGAAAGATACTTTTGAGAATCCTTCTCAAGTGCTGAACAGTCAGATATCCCTGAATCCACACTCAATTTTCCGCGTATTGGGAGTGGTGGCTTTTCTGCTGGTCCTTGCAAGCGTCGGCCTCCAATTAATTGTCTATTTGACAGGGCATGACACGGTTTTTGGGCTCGTCCGGCTCTTTTATGTGGACCGAGAGCAGAACATTCCGACATCTTATTCCACCTTTCTATTGCTCTTTGCGTCGTTCCTTCTTGCTGTAATCACCGTACTGGAAAGAAAGCGATCTGCTGTACGCCTGTCGTATTGGGCGACTCTGTCTATCGGATTCTTGTATCTGGCAGCCGATGAGGCAGCTTCTATCCACGAAATGCTTGTCAGGCCGGTACGCAATCTGCTGGGCGGTGGCAATCTTGGCATCTTCCATTTTGCCTGGGTCCTGCCCGGCATCATACTTGTGCTCCTTCTCGCGCTTTTCTACGCAAGATTCCTCCGGCAGCTCTCCACGAAACCGAGGCTCACTTTCATGCTGGCCGGAACCCTCTACGTTGGCGGGGCCATCGGGGTCGAGATGATCGGGGGTTGGTACACCGGGCTACATGGGCGAGAGAACCTGACATACAGTTTGATTGCCACTGTCGAGGAGAGCCTCGAGATGATTGGCACCATTGTCTTCATTTGGGCTCTGCTTGAGTACATCGCTGATAACTACAACAAGGTGGTGTTCCGACTTGAAGATGTTGCCGAGAACTCACGATCGAAGACTCCGAAGACCTCAACAGATTCTTGACCTCCCTCCAGAGCGTGCGCTCACGGTGGGTATGACCGGTCTGCGGCTCCTGGCGAAGACCTGCCTTCGTTGATCGGCAAGTTGAGTATCTGAGTGATTCGGTGATGTTGACTCTCGCCATACTTTCCCCTAACTTATCGCTGTATCGCTGGTTCTTCGTGCCGTAGGAATCATACACCCCCGTGTAGGTTCCCCATGATCGGCAAGGTTGGTACCCGCTATGATATCCTCGAACACCTGAGCGACGGAAGCATGGGTGTAGTCTACAAGGCCCACAACCTCAAACTCGACCGCCCCGTTGCTCTGAAGTTCCTCCTGCTGACAATCCATGCGTGGATACCTGTGATTGATTGGGGAAATGCTGACGCGCGCGGTCTTGAAGGAAAACATTCATGAACGGCCTCTCCCATCCGATCATTCGCATTGATGAAATCTCGATCCATAGAGTGACTGCTCAACATTAAATGGAGGTTGGCATGAAGAAGCTGCTGCTTTTGATGCTCTGGAGCGCCACCCTTTTCGCAATTCCGGCAAAGCAGACCCCAACCGTGGTGGCCCAGCCCGATGGAACGACATTCAGTATCGTGGGCTTTGGCGACGAGCGATACAATTATGCGGAGACCCTGGACGGCTACGTCGTACTTCAAGGGAGTGATGCATATTGGTACTATGCAACACTGAGTCCTGAAGGAAGATTTGTTCAGAGTGCTTTCAAGGTACAGGGAAGCAGTAAACTCCCGCAGAATCAAACGATGATGAGTATTCCCAGACATCTGGTGGAGTCACAGCAGGTAATCGCCGACAAAATGCAGACACATCAGGTAGAGCGGAATATCAATGAGAACACTCTATTCACAGAGTACTCCGGTGTTGAAGCAAACTCAGGCTACGGTAAAGCGTGTCCTCATCCTGTGCGTGGAGTTCTCGGATATAGCTGCGACGCAAACAAGTGTGAGTTTTCAAGATATGGTAAACGATGATAGCTGGAAAAGCGGTATCGGTGGCATGAGCAAATATTACAAGGACGTTTCGTATGGCGCGGTATCAATTCAGGCAGACTATGAGGATTGGATTACCGCTGCGGAGCCATCGTCGTATTATGCATATAGTAATGCCAATTATTCAACACACGTGCGAGAACTGATCGCCCAATGTATTGATGCAGCAGAGGCAAATGGAGTTGATTGGTCGCTCTACGATAACGACGGCGACGGTGCTGTCGACGGACTTTTCATAGTCCATGCCGGAAAAGGGGCCGAAGAAGGCAGCCAGACACAGTACATCTGGTCCCATTCGAGTAGTCTGCCCTCACCATATTCGAGGACCTATGACGGGAAATCCATAAGCATGTATATTATCATGCCGGAATTGTACGGGTTGAATCATGTTGACATAGGAGTGTTTTGCCACGAATACGGACACATGCTTGGATTGCCTGATCTTTATGATACAGACTACGCAACAAACGGAAGTTCACAGGGCGTAGGCAACTGGTGTTTGATGGCCGGCGGAAGCTGGGGCGGAAACGGTTATACCCCCGAAAGGCCATCACACATGTCTGCATACTGCAAGGAACTTCTGGGGTATACAACCCCAACCGTCGTTGCGTCAAGCCAGGCGTTGAGCATTCCCGAGGCTGAAACAAATTCATTTTCCTACAAAATCTGGATGGATAATTGTCAGGCCGATGAGTATATGCTCATTGAAAACAGACAACAAAACGGATTTGATGCCAACCTACCGAACTCAGGATTGTTGATTTACCACGTAGACAAGAATCTTGCTGATATCTGGCCGGCTGCAAATATGATAAATGTAACAAAAGCGCACCTGGGTGTTAAGGTTTATGAGGCTGACGGTTTGGAGCAAATGGCAGGCAATATTAACAGAGGTGATGCCGGAGATCCTTATCCCGGTTCGACAGGTAATACATCTTTGACTTTCACAACGACACCTAACTCAAAGCTCTGGAATACGAATTCAAGCGGTGTTGAGATACGTAGTATTTCTGCATCTTCTGCTACTATGTCCGCCACTGCCGTCCTCCCCATGTATTTTGGATATAATATGCAGTTTTATAGGAGAGCGACCACTTGGTCCGTTGGTTCTTTGGGATCAAATAGTGGATACGGAATGGTTAGATGTACACCCACTCATACAGGAAAGCTTGCGGGCATAAGGGTGTTCAGCTATGCAAATACATATACAAATATCAGTGCAACTGCTTTTGCTGATTTCAGTTCAAATGTTCTGTCATCGCAGGTAGGTAGTCCGGTAGGAGGTGTTTCCCTGGGAATACCCAGCTTTGTACAGTTGAATTTCTCGCCTGAAATTGATGTGACAGAAGGCGTACCCATATATGTGAGAATATTCTTTCAGAAAGTGTCGGGCGGATATGCTGTTCCTATTGATATTTCGCCTCCGATCACAGGAAATTCATACTATTCAAGTGATGGTACAAGTTTCAGTAATTTGGCTTCCTATGATATTGCCGTTCGTGCTGTATTCCGCGAGAGTCCGGTTTGCGCAAATGCGAAGGTCTTGTTGCAGGGCCCGTGCACTGCCGGGGTGATGTCGACAGCACTGTACACGGCAGGATCTATTCCACTGAACCAGCCGTATAATGCCGCCCCATGGAACCATACCGGGACGGAATCGGTGATAAGCGTCCCGGTAGGTGTTGTCGACTGGGTGTTGGTGGAACTGCGCACAGATCCCGCAGCATCGACGAAGGTCGCTACACGCGCAGCGTTCATCAAGAGCGACGGCTCAGTGGTGGACCTGGACGGCGTCTCTCCCGTGGCCTTCCCCTCGTTTAGCAGTGGTAACTACTACATCGTTCTTCGACATCGCAATCACCTTGCCGCAATGAGCGCGAGCACGGTGACTTTGGACATCGCGAGTGCGCTGTACGATTTCACCACCGGGTTAGGCCAATTTTATGGTGGAGATGCGAAGGATTTGGGGGGAGGGGTGTACGGACTCTGGTCGGGGGATGTAACGGGAAACGGACAATTGAAGTACAGCGGATCCGGGAACGACCGTGCACCGATATTGACGCGGATCGGCGGTACAGATTTGACGGCGACACTGAGTGGGTATTACAACGAGGACGTAAACATGAACGGACAGGTGAAGTATTCGGGCAGTGGAAATGACCGGGCGCTCATTCTGGAAAATCTCGGTGGCACGGACCTTACAGCGATGAAGTCGACGAAGGTTCCCGAATAGCAGGGGGAGCTGAACGGGATACTCCCCACCGGGAGAGTGGCCACCGTATGGGCGAAGTTGACGGATGTTGCGAAGACGGCCCCGCGTGAGTTCCAGCTGAGCCAGAACTACCCGAACCCGTTCGACCGGTCCCGCCGCCGGCTGCAAGCAGCCTACTTCTTGAACCCCTCGGTCCCAGCATTGACTCTCGCCTAATTGTTGGTATATTTGTCCTTAATTTCTTTCCTCGACATAAAAATTCTCACAAATCCATGCTCGAGTTTCTGGACAACGGTCGACCATCATCTCCTGCCTTCATCGATGTGCCACAAGATCAAATAGTCACCTACGCCGAACTCCGTCAGAAGGTCGCGGATGTCAAGAACTGGCTTCGAACGCAAGGGGGCTCTCCGCTTGCATTTCTGTACTCAACCAACACCGTCGATTCGATAAGCATCTACCTGGCCTGCCTGGATCAGGGTGTGCCGATCTGCCTCCTTGAGCCCAAAGAGTCGTCTGTGAGGGGGCTTACCGAAATCTACGTACCCGACTTCTTGTTACTTCCCGCGGGCATCCCCCCGCCGGAAGGGCATACAGAGGTCGGTCCGGTGTCCGGTACGACATATCAGGCGTATCGGCCGGCTGTTCCTTCCCCCCTCCACAGGAACTATCACCCTGAACTGTCAGTCCTGCTCCCGACATCCGGTTCAACGGGAAATCCCAAGCTGGTACGACTGAAGAAGTCCAACGTACTGGCAAATGCCCGCTCGATCGTCAACTACCTTGGAATCATGGAACAGGAACGGAGTATTCAGGGCTTGCCTATGTATTATTCGTACGGGCTCTCGCTCCTCAATACGCACCTGCTCGCCGGGGCGACCACGGTTCTCACGAAGCACTCGTTCATGATGGGAGAGTTCTGGCAGGATTTCAACGCACAAGCTTGTACTTCGTTTGCGGGGGTTCCGTTCATGTATGAGACTCTTCACCGTTTCGATTTTGATCCCGGCAAGCATCCAACCCTCGCAACGATGACGCAGGCGGGAGGGGGACTCCGGCCCGATCTTATTGACGCCTTCCACGAAAAGACCAGGGCGGCCGGCAAGAGATTTTTCGTGATGTACGGTCAGACGGAAGCCACGGCACGCATCTCCTACGTCCCCTGGGAGCAGCTCGGGCAGAAGATCGGGTCGATAGGAATCTCCATCCCTGACGGCCATATGACATTGCGGCCCGTTGAGGGAATGCCCGATGCTCAGGAACTTGTGTACACAGGTCCCAATGTCATGATGGGGTATGCAGAGGACAGGGAAGCTCTGACGCAGGGAGATCTTCTCAACGGAGTGCTTCATACCGGCGACCTTGCCCGCGTGGACGATGACGGTTTCTTCTATTTGGTGGGAAGGCTAAAAAGGTTTGCCAAGCTTTACGGCAAGCGGGTGAACCTTGCCGACATTGAAGCCAGCGTGGAAAAGAACTTTCCGGTCCACTCCGCCGCATTGGAAGGGAAGAACCGGATCAGATTGTTCGTGGCTCTTCGAGAGCCGATCGAACCGGATATTATCCGCCGCCACACAGCGGAGCTCTTGGGGGTGACCCTGACAACCATTGAAGTGAATGTGGTCGATGCAATTCCGGTCACCGCGTCGGGCAAGAAGGACTATAAGCCTTTAGAGTAAGGATTCTAAACCTTGACACCTTCCTCCAAACGTGCACTCATCACCGGTATCACCGGTCAGGACGGATCCTACCTCGCCGAGTTCTTGCTCGCGAAAGGGTACGAGGTTCATGGGATCGTACGACAGGTGGCCCTTGAAGATCCGTCGCACCGTATGTGGCGCATCAAGCACCTTCTCAACGACGTCCGGTTCCATGCCGGTTCCCTTGAGAGCTTTCCGAGCCTCTACCGGACGATCGTGAAAGTAAATCCGGATGAATGCTACCACCTGGCCGCCCAGAGTTTCGTGAGCTACTCGTTCGAAGACGAGTTTTCGACGCTCAACACGAACATCAACGGCACGCATTTTATCCTGACCGCACTGCGCGATGCACGGCCTGAATGCCGCTTCTATTTTGCCGGCTCCAGCGAGATGTTCGGCAAGGTAAAGGAAGTGCCTCAGTCCGAAAACACCCCCTTCCATCCCCGGTCGTCGTACGGAATATCCAAGGTGGCCGGGTTTGACCTGACGCGGAACTACCGTGAGACATACGGGATGTTCGCGGCGAGTGGCATCCTGTTCAATCATGAGTCCCCCCGGCGCGGCTTTGAATTCGTGACCCGAAAGATCACTTACAATGCGGCCAGGATCAAGCTGGGACTGGCAAAGGAGCTACGGCTCGGCAATCTGGATGCACGCCGCGACTGGGGGCACTCCCAGGATTATGTGCCGGCCATGTGGTCAATGTTGCAGAGGGATGAGCCCGAGGATTTCGTGATTGCGACCGGCGAAACCCATTCCGTGCGCGAGTTCTGCCAGGCCGCATTCTCGAAAGTGGGACTGGATTATCAACAACACGTTGTGGTGGATAAGCAGTTCTTCCGTCCGGCCGAGGTGGAGATGCTTACGGGTGACAGCGGAAAGGCACAACGCCTGCTCGGATGGCACCCGGGGCGTTCCTTTGCGACGATTGTCGAAGAGATGGTGGAGTCCGATCTTCAACTTCTCCGCGAGCGGGGGTAAGACCCCATGGGCTCCCACATCCTCATTACCGGCGGCGCGGGCTACATAGGCTCATTGCTCACAGGCACGCTGCTATACAGCGGTCACCGGGTTACCGTCGTCGATGATCTTCTGTTTGGTGGGGACTCGCTGATGGGGTACCTGACACATCCCCATTTCCGGTTTGTCAAAGGCAATGTCTGCGAAGAGAAGATACTGCCGCCTCTGTTCAAGGGGGTGGATTATGTCGTCCATCTCGCAGCAATCGTTGGATTTCCCGCCTGCCAGCAAGTTGGACCGCAGGTTTCATGGCGGTACAATCTTGAGGGGACCAAAAATGTCTTCCACGCCGCTGAATCGGAGGGTGTGAAGCGGATGGTCCTGTCCTCGACCTACAGCAATTACGGGATTGCCGAGGATGGAAAGCCGGTGACGGAAGAATCCCCCCTGAATCCTCAATCTCTCTATGCCGAAACCAAGATCGCAGCCGAGCAATTCCTGCTCGCACAGGGCAAAACCTCCCGGTGTGCGCCGGTTCTCTTCAGGTTTGCCACTCTGTTCGGACTTTCTCCCCGTACACGATTTGACCTGATCATCAACCAGTTCGTTCTGGAGGCTATTCAAAAGCGGAAGCTGATCATCTATCAGAAAAACTACAACCGGTCGTTTGTGCATATCCGGGACATTATCCGGGCAATCATGCTGGTGCTGGATGTTGATGAAGCCAGAGTGCGGAACCAGATCTTCAATGTCGGGTCTGACAGCGGCAATTACTCGAAAGAGGATCTCATCAGGCTCGTGCAGAAATTCGTGTCGGGAGTGGAGATTGAGTATAAAGACCTGAGCTTTGGCGGGGACATGCGCGACATCCGCGTGTCGTTTGAAAAGATCGGCCGGGTGTTGGGTTATGAGACGAAGCATACGGTCGAAGACGGCATACGGGAGCTGGCGGAGGCGATCCAGGGCGGCCTGCTGCACGACCCGGGTGGGGAGAGACACCGGAATGCGCACTTCATAGTGCAATGACCATGAGACTCTCACATATGTGAGTGACGCATGAGCCACGCCGGCAAAGTCCTCATTGTCGATAACGACAAACCCTTCCGCATGGGAGTGCGCTCGGTCCTTGCCGCCGAAGGGTACGAGGTCTTCCAGGCGAAGGACGGGGCCGAGGCGCTTAACCTCGCTGCGGCCCAGGCCCTGAATGTTGCCATCGTCGACAAGGTGATGCCCGGGATGGACGGCCTGGAGTTCATCAGCCGCCTTAAGGAGGTCCAGCCGGGAGTTGTTCCCATCATGTTGACCGCCCACGGAAGTCTTCACGATGCAGTGGAGGCCGGAAAGCTGGGCACCCACGACTACCTCCTCAAACCTCTCGAAAACGCAAATCTCGTTAACGCCGTCAGACTCGCCGTTGAAAGTTCCCGGAAGCGAGGCGAACTCCACGCGACCGACTCCCGAAAATCCCCCAGGCATTCCGTAGAATCGATCATCGGTGCGAGCTCGCAGATGCAAGGTGTCCGCAAGGAGCTCCTCAAGCTCGCCGGATCTGACACGACGGTCCTGATCCTGGGCGAGAGCGGGACCGGCAAGGAGCTTGCCGCGAAAGCCCTTCATTATGAGAGCCAGAGGCGGTCGAAGCCGTTCGTCGTGATCGATTGCGCAAGTATCCCGCAGGCTCTGATCCAGAGCGAACTCTTCGGGCACGAGAGGGGAGCCTTCACCGATGCGCACGAGCAGCGTCGGGGCAAGTTCGAATCCGCCGACGGTGGGAGCGTTTTTCTGGATGAGATCGGGGAACTCCCTCTGGAGGCCCAGGCCAATCTTCTGCGTGTCCTCCAGGAGAAAGAAGTCGTGCGGTTGGGAGGCCGTGCACCGATCAGGGTGAATATCCGGGTTATTGCCGCCACCAACCGGAACCTTGATGAAATGACCGCCCGGGGGACATTTCGCGAGGATCTGCTCTTCCGCCTGAACGTCGCCCGGCTCCTCCTCCCGCCTCTGCGCGATCACAAAGAAGACATCCCGCTTTACGTGAATCATTTTATCCAGAAACTCCGGGTATCCGAGGGGAGCCCTGTCGATTCGATTTCTGAATCGGCCATGGGGCTTCTCTTACGCCAGGAATGGCCGGGGAATGTCAGGGAGCTGGAGAACTGTGTACATGGTGCGCTGGTGAACTGTGAGGGGAACCGGCTGGAGGACGGTGACATAGCCCTTCGTGCCGCAGGGATTGTGGTGCTCGAACAGTGGAATGCTCCATCGCGGCCGGATCCCCTTGCCCGGATCGCAGAAGAGGCGAATATCCACCAGCGTGAACTCTATCGCATAACCCTTGAGGAAGCGCATTGGAACCAGACCCTTGCCGCCGAACGCCTTGGGGTCAGCCGACGCACGGTATACAACAAGATTGTGAAATTCCGATTGAAGCAACAGAACCACCCAAACCCGCCTCCATAGATCGGGCAATCCTCTTCCCACTATGGGTACCCACTTTGGGCAACCTCTTTCCCACTCCTTTGCTGCGACTCCCCAAACCCGTTTAAAATCGCCTGTTCTGCTCTGGCATAGCTGTTGCGTATTCTGGCGCCATAACGCCTTTCAGATCAAGATATTCCTAAGGAGGTCCGCAATGTTCACCGCCATCGTCAAAAAGGAAATCCTGGACGCCCTCTCAAGCGCCAGGTTCCTCATCACCACGCTCCTCTGCCTGGTGCTCATCCCTCTCGGAGTCTTTGTGAACCTCAAGGACTACCAGAAGCGCGAGACCGAGTACCTTCAGGCGCAGGATCTCGCCAGAGAGCGCCTCGCTCTCACGAGCCTTGCCTATGACACCCAGGCCGAGGGTTTTCGCCCTCCATCAGTGCTGGGCATCTTCTCCACCGGACTCGAATCCGCTCTCCCGAACACGATCCGGACAAGCCGGGAAGGGGAATACCGTCTCGGCCGCGAACAGGCCTCCCTGGGGAACCTGGATACGCTTCTGTTCGGCCGGATGGATCTCCTCTTCAACGTCGGACTCGTTCTCTCACTGCTCGCACTTGCTTTCAGCCACGCCATGATTCCGGACGAGAAAGAGGGAGGCACGCTGCGTTTCCTCCTTGCGATGCCCATCGGCCGCACGCGGCTTCTCTTCGGGAAACTTATCGGGAGCTACCTGGTGTTTCTCTTCCCGGTTTCTGCCGCTGCAGTGATTGCATTCGCCCTGTTCCTGTGGGGAGGCGGAACCGGTGTCAACATCGCCGATTTGATTCCGAGCATCCTTGTTGTCCTTGCTGCAACGCTCATCTACCTTTTTGCACTTTTCTGCCTCGGACTCCTGATTTCGACAATGAACCGGAAAACCGCCACAGCCGCATTGGCCTCGCTCCTTGTCTGGTGTGTCCTGATCCTTGCGTACCCCAAAATCGCCCCCTCGATCTCTGAGTTCCTGTACCCGCTCCCGAATCGCGCCCTCATCGACCTGCAGGAATCCGTTGTGCGGAAGGCTATCGAGGAGAGGAAGACGGCGGAATGCGACCTGGTCCTGGGGAGCCTGGCGGCCGAATTGGCGAATTTGATGGTGATGGGCGATTCCTCGAACGATATGGCCAACCCGGAGGCAACGCGCAGGAGATGGACAGATATGTACCGCGACATGGAGGAGGCCTATGCCCCGATCGCCGCACGGTATGCGCACGAGACCGATTCCATGGTGGCTGAGATTGAAGGGCCATACCGCCTTCAGGAGCAAAGGCAGAGCCGGCTCTCCCGAACCCTCGGCCGCTTTTCTCCCCTCGGTTGTTACACGTACTTCGTAACCGCGGTTTGTGCAACCGGCATCCCCGAGGTGGAGAACCTGGCCGCGAGGGCCGGGGCGTTTCAGGAAAAGGCCGATGCAGAGTATTACGGGCGTTTCATAGTGCGCAAATTCGGACGGAACGTCACGATGAGTGGAAATGCCCCCCTGCTCAACCCTCCCGGAGGAATTGCGCGCCCTCAGCTTCCGGAGTTCGAATACCGGCGTCCGGCTCTATCGGGCATTCTCGGCGGCCAGTGGCCCGATATTGTCATTCTGATCGGGTTCGCCCTGGGTTGTCTGGGCCTCAGTCACTATCGTTTCACTCGCTACGACGCCAGGTGACCACCATGATCAAGACCACCGCTCTGACGAAGTATTTCGACCCCATCATCGTCCCGGACCACCTTACTTTCCATGTTCGCCCCGGTGAGATCTACTGTCTTCTCGGTCCAAATGGATCCGGCAAATCAACGACAATCAATCTCCTCCTGGGGTTCATCAAGCCCACCAGAGGCTCTGCCGAGATTTGCGGGTTCGATGTCGTGACCCAATCTCTGGAGGTTAGACGGCGGACTGCGCTGGTTTCTGAAAACGTCCTGTTCTATCCCAACCTGACAGTAATGGAGAATCTCTCGTACTTCGCCGGGCTTCTGGGGAGAAGGGACCTCAAGCGGCAGGACCTGGTTCAGCTGTTCCGGTCCGTAGGCCTCCCCGAAGAGTCTTTTAATCAACGGGTAGGAGAGATCACCAGAGGCATGAGGCAAAAACTTGCCATCTCCTTCGCGCTTCTCAAGGATGCACCGGTCCTTCTGCTGGACGAGCCCATCGGGGGATTGGATCCACTGTCCGCGGCGGAACTGGTCCCCCTGCTCAAAGAGATGCGCGATCGGGATAAGACCATCCTGATGACAACCCACGACGTCTTTCGTGCGCGTCAGATCGCGGACACCGTGGGATTCCTCCGGGACGGCATGTTGATTCTCGAGCTCCGGAGGCCCGACTTTGTGCACGAAGATCTGGAAAGACTCTATCTCAAACATGTCGCCGGCAGGAGCGCCCTCTGAACATGACGAGCATTCACATCTTGTCAACATTTACCCGTCATGACTCGCTTCATATTCACATTTGCAGAATCGATATCAACATTTTTGAACTGTTCTCAGGGGCGCTGCGTCGCATCCGGGAGACGATGAGCCAACCAGACCGACCTCTGTCATCGTTCCCTCCGGCCGCGGCGCCCTTTATGTTTCGATGTCAGTCAACCTCCACATCTACCTGCGCGACAGCGCATCCTCATCCGCGACACGCGACTCATCCTCGTGCTCACGTTCCAACCCACAACACTAATTCCAGAGGTGTCCCATGGCCTACCTCAACCTGGACTTCAACTACTTCACCAACGTAAAGACGCGGCGCCTCGTCTGCCAGCTCGGCCGGGGCTCGGAAATGCTGCCCATCCGGCTCTGGTGTCATTGCGCCAGCCATCACGCGGAAGACGGTGTGCTGGCCGGATATTCAGTGGAAGAAATCGAGTTCATTCTCGAGTGGAAGGGAGCTCGTGGCAAGGCAGTCGCCACGCTGGTCAAGGTGGGCTTTCTTGATACGCTGGAGCGCGGCTTTCGTGTGCACAACTGGATGGCCCATGAAGGCCATATCTCGGAATTCAAACGACGATCCCGGATTGCGAACGCAACGCGCTGGAAGAATCCCGTCGCGCTGGCTGAGGCTCAAAACCGTCCTGATCTGAAGAGTCCTCCTGAACAATGCGAGGGTGGTTCCACAAGTTCACCTGATGCGATGAACACCCCCAATACTCCTTCCGATAGAACAAGGATTCCATCCACAGCACCTTCCGGTACGCCAAGGAATCCATCAGGGACTCCTTGCAACGAAACAAGGACTCCATCAAGGATTCCTTGCGGTGAAACAAGGACTCCAGGTGGAACTCCTTCCGGCGAAACATGGAGTCCCCCAACCAAACCAACCAACACAACCAGTCCAACCAACACAACCGGACCAACAAGCGCACACACAACAGCGCCTTCAGTCTTTACCTATCCAAATCTTTCAAACCAAACCACACAGCGACAAGGAGGAAACCTGTACGCGGACGAATCGGCGGCGGAACGGATCGAGGACAGCATCAGGCAAGAAATCTCTCAGCGAATGGGATCGAGCGCTGGTCTCAGTGAGGTGGATGTGAAAACGATGGTGGCATTAGCGAAAATACACGGTCTGGCATTCCAGAAAGCCTGCGAACACCTCAGGCCCGGCGTGAAGAACATTGTCGGCTATATCCGCTCGCTGCTGGATTTGCCAGAGGTAGCTGCTTGCAGATCAGCTTCCCCCAGAATACTCAGTTCTGGTTGACGTTGGATTTCGGATGAGCTCCGGGTTCCCGGTCGGCTCGAAGCGCATACGAGTTCATGTTCACCGGGCGGGAGATCCCGCTCATGAAGCTCAAAATCAATGAGGCTGCACCATGGAACTTGCACGCATAGAGAACGCCGATCCACCTCCCCTGGATGCCCTTCTCAAGGCCATCCGCTCCCGGGGAGCTGATCAGATTGCATTCCAATACTCTCCCGACGGGGTCTGGTGCATCGTCAGGTCGCTCTCGTTGGATCTGATCGGCTACGACCTGAACGAACGCAATGCCGCCGAACATGTTTTGTCCAAGCTTGAACGCAGGAGACGCAGTCATGATTCGGTGTAGGAACAGATCGGATGCAGATGGCCTGTGGTGCGGGAGGACCCGGCTTAGAGGACTGCGCCTTCGAGGCATCCACCTCCGACGTCCGCGTTGCCGACCGCTCCGGCCTGGAGTTAAGCCTCCTGGCGATCTGTGCGTCGGAAGCTTGCTCCGCGGAAGTGTGGGCCGTCGACCGATCCGGCTTCGAGTTATGGCTCTTCGAGGTATGCACCTTCGCGGTATTCGCCTGGTGATGCCCCGGGTCGCCTTGATGGCGGCCTTACACCTCGTTCCGCTGCTCTCATGGGGGCAAATCGCCGAGGTGCCGGCAGATGCGTTGCTTTTGCCTTCACGCGATCTTGACTCGCTGGCTCTGGCACGTGTCGAGCTCGACATCGCCCACGCCCGGGATCGTGTCCGGATGACCGATTTCTGGCATCGCCTCCTCCCCAGGGTGAGCCTCTCGGCCGGATTCGCCGGAGGCGGCGACCTGCTGATTCTGAATCCGGAAGACCGGACTTCCCCAGAAATCTTTCGAAGCACGTTCCGCATAACCTTCAGCCTGCCACTGTCTGAGGCAATTTCGGATGCGGAGCATGAGCGGGCTCTCCTGGATCTGAAGAAACTCTATCTGGCCCGGGTTGAACTGCAGATCAAACATGAAGAGGCTAACCGTATCACCAGCGCACAATGTTCCGTCCTCACGGAACAACGAGCGATCCTCAGCGAACAGCTCATGCTCCTGGACCATGTTGCCCGGTTCAAGCAGATGCAGTTCGACCGTGGGAAACTCGAATTTGATGCCCTGATGCGCGCCCGGATGGATCTCCTTTCCATGCGTCTCCGCATCAGTGCCCTCGACCAGCAATTGCTGGAACGAAATGGACCGCCGCCCTCTGAAATGGAGAGGTAACATCACAGCACGGACTGTCATCTGTCGCCCGGGGATAAGCACGTTCATGGACCTTCAGCTGCCGTACAGAGAAAAGCACACATGTAGCGTCATCTCATGAGGTTCGCATGATACAATATGCCCTGCACATACTTGGACCTGTGCCCGCGCTGCATCTCGATCCGTTCCTCCTCGTTGACTCGCAGCCGAAGGGTGTCGGAGGATATGTGATGATATGTCCCGACAATCCGGGTGAAAGCGGGAGTTATCATCTGCTCTGTTTTGACGGAGAAGGATCGGTTGATTGTGTTCGACTTACCCCGGAAGGACGATCGTTTGTCGGGGTCGACATCGCGCGATCGGAGTATGGCATGATGGACAAAGGACATGCCATGGTGCATCTGTTCAAGATCGATTCTTCCCCGATGGAGAGATTTTTCGCAACCGTGCGGAACGATCCCTGCTTCAAAATCCGCGTAGAAACGTTACGACGGAGGCAGGTGGAAATGCTGGTGCGCGCATACGGCTCCCGGGAAGTGCTGGCGGAGCGGAACGATTTCACGGTCGAGCCGCCGCGAATGGAGTTCCAGGCGGTGATCCCGGGTCAACCGCTTCCGACCTTTGCCATGGGATTTGGACGGGGCGGGTTTTTGTTGTACAGGTGGCCTGGCGCAGAGGACGGGCGCAGGCGGGAAAGCCTCCAGGCCCGCGCGCATCCCATGTGTGTTCCGACGGCCCTTCCGGCAGGCGCCCAACCGGGTGGGCACCCCAATCCGACGGATTTGTCGGCTGAGGTCGCGGTGGACCCGGAGCGTCCGCGATTGACCGGTCCCGGACGCTCCCAGGCAGGCGCAATTATCACTCCGGCAGGCACCTTCAGGGATTGTGGGGAGGAGGCGACGCGACGTGGATCTGCCAGGGCCAGGCGTACGGCGCTTCCCACGGAGCCACCGGACCAACTGGAATTCCTCTCCGCTTCAATGCTGCCGGGGAACACCACCCCGCCGGCAGCCGTGAGCCCCAGAGGGAGTGCGCAGGTTCGGGAGGATGCGCGATTCCCGGAGATCGTGGTGCTCCTGCAGCAGCTTGTGGACGAATTTCGAACACAAACAATGTCGATTCTGGGCAGGAAGGGCCAGGTCGTTTTCGAATCCTGTGAGCGTCAACTGAGGAAACAAGCGCCGCAGTTCAGGTCCGATGAGATTGATCATGAAACGGCCATTCTGGCAATCGATCTCATTGATGCAGTTGTTCGCGAGGCGCCTCTGCTCAAACGCTCGAAACTTCGCGGCATCACCCTTACGCTCATCGCCGACCTGTACAACAAGCACTTCGAGGCACTGAACCGGCACGGTTTGATCCCGCGTGTCGAGGAGGTCTACTTTGCGCACAAGAAGTGAGGAGGAACCTACGCCCGATGTGACCATGCTGAGAGCATGAATGCCGGCGAGAGAGTAAACTTTATATTGAACATGGACTAGCGAAGGAGCGAAACCATGATCGCCCCCACGCACATTACATTCGCAGAGTTCATCTACCTGCTCATACTCACCACCACGGGAGTGCCACTGAGCCTTACCAATGCAATCGTCACTGGAGTGGCCTCGGTCCTGGCCGACGTGGATACCGGGGCGAGTACGATTGGCAAGATCCTCCCATTCATCTCACGCCGTGTCGAGCGCCGTTACGGTCACCGTACGCTCACCCACTCAGTACTGTTCTGTCTCATCCTCTGCATCGTAACCCTTCCTCTGCTCTGGTTCGAGATGTTCCACCGATTTGTGGGCAGCAATCTCCTGGTGTGCCTTCTCTGCGGGTATATCTCACACCCGCTTCTGGACACCATGACGATTCACGGCACGAAGCTTTTCTATCCGTTTTCGAATGCCAAATGTGTCTTCCCACTGGAGGTGAACAGCCCTCATCGGTACCGCATCCAGACCGGATCAAAACAGGACAAAGCTCTCGGTGTCATTTTCCTGCTTGCATGCCTCCCCACATACCTGGTTGCGCACCAGGGATACGAGCGGTTCATCCGCTATACCCAGAAGAACGTGGAATCCGCGGTTCGTGACTATAACGAATTCTCAAAGGAACACCTGGTCACTGCTGAAATTGAAGGGCACAACCTCTTCAGCAAGGAGAAGATTGCCGGGAGTTTCAGGGTAGACGGCACGCTGGACGACCACACGCTCCTGTTTACCGGTCCTGACGGTCGCCTTCACACACTCGGGAAGGAATACCTTGCCGAGTATGCGGCGGAGCAGATCGTGTGCAACAAGGGCGAACCGGCCAGAACGGAGATCCGGACATTCGACATGACGGATCGTTCTCTCTCTCAGGTGGCGCAACTCCTGGAAAGCATTTCGCAGAACAATCTGTTTGGAACCTTGAATACGGAGGCGTACGTGATACTCCCCAGGCAGAACGCCGGATTCAATCCCATTTCGGGCGGCGGGGGAGAGCTGGAGTTCAAATATGCCACCTACAGTGATATTCAGGAATGTGGACTTGAGGACGCGATCATCCTGGGCGGTCGGCTCACGATTCGCAGCATAACGCCTCTTTCGGCAATTCGACCGCTGGATATGGGTTTACCTGGTTCGGGTCTGCCGGGTTCGGGTCTGCACGACCTGGATCTCCCGGATTCGAGACATTCCCTTACCACGACTGGAAGGGCGTTTGACTCGTCAGGAAGAAGTGCGATCCTGTCTCATAGTGGAATCGTTCTGTCCGAAGGCAGTGTCGCTCCATCCGAAAGCAGCGTCGTTCCGTCTGAAGGCGGCGTCGCTCCGTCCGAAGGCGGCTCCCTTCGATCCAGGGGCGTCGTCATCCCGGCCGTGGGGGGCTTCCTCCACTCTGAAAGTGGGAGGTACGTCAGGATTCCGGTGGAAACGGGGACGGGTGAAGAGCTCAGCATAAACGTCCAGCGAGGCGACACAGTCCGGGAAGGATCGCTCCTTGCCGAGCGCAAAGTGGCCGATGCTCCAAAAAGGAAGCGTGAGATACTTGAACGGCAGATTGAAGCGGTGGAGGAAGATCTTGATGTTCGCCTTCTGGAACTGGAAAACCGGATTGCCGAGGCCGGACGGCAGGCCGCTGTCGACTCCATCGCATTTGTTCTCAAGAAAGAGATGTTGGCCCGCGGGTATGCGTCTTCCCAGGCCTCCCGGGCTGCCGGAGAGAGTTTTGGCAAATCCAGCATGAAGCTCCACTCCTTGGTGTCCTCCCGCTCCGCGATCAACAAGGAGTACAGTGCGCGGCTCCTGAAGTTGAAGTCGGAGGTCCGGACATGTATCGAAAAGGAGCAGAAGGCGGCGGCATCGGCTGATATACGGGCCACCGCATCCGGAACCATCACCGAGATCCGGCAGCTCCCGCGCAAGGGAAAGATCCAGACCATATTCTACATCAGGCGCCCATGAACACAGACCTCCGCGATGATTCGGCATTTCTGGGACGCACGTCGAGATCCGGCAGCTCCCGCGCAAAGGGGAAATCCATTCCACTTACTTCATCACGTACCCATGAACACAGACCTCCGGGATGATTCGGCATTTCTGGGACGCACCTCAGAGCTCTATCAGCTGGTGCGGAATCTTGTGCGGGGGCGTCACACGATTCTTGTCGGTCCAAGGGGAATTGGCAAGAGCCGTTTGATGCTTGAGGCCAAGGCCGTCCTCGAGGGTTTATCGCGGAACCTCGATGTCGTTGTGGGTCTGGATTCCGGACTGAACGGCGTTTCACTCCGGGGTGGGCGCACCTACCGGATCATCTACGTCATGCACGTTGCGCCGCTGGGGGATTGCCTCAAGGAGATGTGCCGGACACTGCATCAGATGGGGGAGCTGGCTCTGGATCTCTCTCCGGAGGAGGGCCTCAGCTGGGAACTGGCCCGGCGGAAGCTTCGCGGGAAGGGGAGTATGGACCTCCAGCAGATCATCATTGCGAGCATACGACAAACCGGTCAGTCGCATCTGGTCTTCCTGGACACTTTAGATCGGATTGCACCTTCGCATCACGGGTTCTTCGAGGCACTTCTTACAGTGGCGGTCATTTGTGCCGCAGTGGTGCACGAGCGGGAGAGTCTGCATTTGAAGAAGATCTGGTCATCCTTTGCCCGCATAGACATCGGGCCGCTCTCCGGGGCCACGACCCGTCAGCTCATCCGCCACTACGTCAACACGTACGCGATCAAAGTTCTGGATACGGAGCTTTATGAGCGGGAAATTATCAAAGCTGCCGGTGGGAATCCCTTCCACATCAAAAACATGGTCTGGCACGGATCGCGGGAGCGGCGTGTCACGCAGGATGAGATCCGCCAACTCCGCCGGATAGAGGAAGGGGACTATTTCAACATGGGACCCGTCTACATCTTTGCCGCCAGCATGTTCACCATGCTCAAGATCTTTTCTCTTGGCACCGACAACAGGGAATTCTACCTCTACTTCTCCGCGCTCGGGTTCCTGGTGTACATGGTCTTCCGCGTCTTTCGGGCATTCTTCCTTTTCCGGCCGCAAAGGGTCAACAGGTAACAGACCAACCCTTTTGCCTGTTTCGCTTGCTATTTTTGGCGACTGATGGTACAATTGAACATGTCGGCTCCAAAAAGGATGGAGAAATGGACCCTTCCTTCTGTTTGGACCCTGCGTCCGTCAGGTCGCTCGACCGGGTCGATGAGATCGATGGGGCGGCTCTTAAGACCGATTATCCAATGGCCAAAACGATTCTCTTATACGTCGGAAAAGAACGTCTGCGAATGGGGGATGTGCAGTGCATGCCTTGCAAAGACCTTCTTCGGACCCTTCGCCCCGGGATGGATTGGGAGAATGTTGATTCTCTCTGAATTGTTGGTATATTTCCGTGTAATGAGAATTCCAGACTCCATGGCCAGATTCCTTCACGACGAGTTCACGAAGCTCGAACCGGAGGCGGAAGTCTATCTTTTCGGTTCGCGGGTCGACGAAAAGAAGAAAGGTGGAGATATCGACGTACTGGTATTGACGCGTGAGAAGCTCTCGTTCCGGGAGATCAGCGCAATACGGGTGAAATTCTATGATATCTTTGGTTTTCAGAAGATCGATGTTGTGAATTTCCCGTTCGCCGCAGACAATCCCTTCAAATCGTTGATATTGATGGAAGCCGTAAGACTATGACAAGCCGGGAACGCCAGGAAATCCTGCGTGAAAAGCTTCGCGGTGATTTCGCGAAACTGGAAAAGGCGGTTGCGTCGCTTCGCTATTCGCACGAGAAATGCCGCGCGATCATTGCACGTGCTCGCTATTCAGAAGAGGACTTCGAAGCTCTTGATTCGTTGACCTCCAGATTTGCCCGGATATCTGACATGTATACTCAACGGATCCTGATCACTGTTCTGCAGCTTCTTGGCGAAGATGCCCCTTCGCTCATCGACAGATTGAACGTCTGCGAGAAGGCAGGCATCATACAGTCTGCGCTTGAGATGAAGAATATTCGGGATTTGCGCAACAGGATTGCCCACGAGTATCTGGACGAAGAACTTCGTTCACTCTTTGCAGAAATTATGGATGCAGCACCGGTGCTGCTCGGCGAAGTCGGTTCTACCAAACTCGCCCTTGAGAAGCGCGAATATCTTTAACACAAAACGAAGGCGCATCTACTTGATCCCCAAAATGTCCTCATCTTCCAGACGTGCACTCATCACCG
Organism: uncultured Bacteroidota bacterium; assembly: GCA_963779225.1. Taxonomy (GTDB): domain Bacteria; phylum Bacteroidota; class Ignavibacteria; order UBA10030; family UBA6906; genus CAVPCZ01. The sequence continues at coordinate 3,547,665 of CAVZWW010000003.1, read as the reverse complement.
GCATTACGGGTCAGGACGGCTCGTACCTTGCAGAACTTCTCCTGGAAAAGGGGTACGAAGTCCACGGCATCATCCGGCGGAGCAGCTCGTTCAACACCGCGCGCATCGATCACATCTACAACAATCCCGAAGTTTCCGGAAGCCGGTTCTTTCTGCACTACGGGGATGTTACCGACACCAGCAACCTGAACCGGGTGCTGGAGAAGGTACAGCCGGCGGAGATCTACAACCTCGCCGCCCAGAGCCACGTCAAAGTATCATTCGAACTTCCTGAGTACACAGCCGAAGTGGACGCCGTCGGGACGGTGCGTTTCCTGGATGCCATCCGGGAAACCGGAATTGAAACCCGGTTCTATCAGGCATCCACGAGCGAGTTGTACGGCAAAGTCCAGGAAATCCCCCAGACCGAAAAGACGCCGTTCTATCCTCGCAGCCCGTATGGTGTGGCCAAACTGTATGGATACTGGATCATCGTGAACTACCGCGAAGCCTACGATATTTTTGCATGTAACGGTATCCTTTTCAACCATGAATCTCCCCGGCGGGGTGAAACCTTCGTTACCCGGAAGATCACGCTTGCCGCGGCGCGTATCAAGCTGGGACTGCAGAAGAATCTTCTCCTTGGGCAACCTGAGTTCAAAGCGCGACTGGGGGTATGCCCCCGAGTACGTAGAGGGGATGTGGCGAATACTTCAGCACCACGAACCCGGAGACTTCGTGCTGGCCACGGGTGAAGCGCATACTGTCCGGGAGTTCACCGAACGTGCCTTTGCGGAGATGGATATGCATCTCGAGTGGAAGGGTGAGGGAGCGCAGGAGAAGGGTTTGCTCAAGGGCTCCGGCAAAGTCGCTGTCGAAGTGGATCCCCGCTACTATCGTCCCACTGAAGTTGAACTGCTGATCGGTGATGCCACTAAGGCGCGGGAGCAGCTAGGATGGGTACCGAAGACAACGTTTGAAGATCTGGTGAAAGTGATGGCGAAGGCTGACCTGGAGAGGGTTAAGAAGAAGGGATATTGAAGCAAACAATGACGCTCTCTCCACAAACACGAATTGTCGTCACCGGCGGGGCAGGTTTTCTGGGTCAGGTGGTTGTCCGCACCTTGCGCGCACGTGGCTTCCAGAATCTCTTCGTGCCTCGTGTTGAAGAGTACGACCTCCGGCGTGAAACGGACATCCTCAGGATGTTTGAAGACGCGAAGCCGGATGTGGTCATACATCTTGCCGCGGTAGTCGGGGGGATAGGTGCGAATCGCGCGAACCCCGGCCGCTTTTTCTATGAAAACGCCATCATGGGGATCCAGCTCATCGAGATCGGGCGTCAGGTGGGGTTGCAGAAGATGGTGGTCATCGGGACGATTTGCGCGTATCCGAAATTTGCTCCGGTACCGTTCCGGGAGGATGACCTCTGGCTGGGGTATCCGGAGGAAACCAATGCTCCATACGGCATTGCCAAGAAAATGCTGCTTGTTCAGCTACAGGCATATCGGGACCAGTACGGGTTCAATGGCGTGTTTCTCTTGCCGGTGAATCTCTATGGTCCGGGTGACAATTTTGACGAGGCGTCCTCTCACGTCATTCCGGCCCTCATCAAGAAGTGTGTGGATGCAAAACAGAACGGTACAGAAGAGATCGTGGTGTGGGGGGATGGAAGTGCGACACGTGAGTTTATCTACGTGGATGATGCGGCCGAGGGGATTGTGCTGGCGACGGAGAAGTACAATGACGCTGATCCGGTGAACATCGGGGCGGGATTTGAGATTTCGATCAAGGATCTGGTTCAGTTGATCGTCCGGTTGACGGGTTTTGAGGGGCGGGTGGTCTGGGACACAACGAAGCCCAACGGACAGCCTCGCCGTATGCTGGACACGACGCGGGCCCGTGAGAGGTTCGGGTTCACCGCGAAGACCGGATTTGAGGAAGGATTGAAGAAGACGATTGAGTGGTACAGGAAACAATCCCGCTCCTGACCCTCTTTTTCCCATTCAGAAAATTTCTTTTCTGCAACACCTCCGAAATGCAACGAATGTAAGATAATGGTGGGATCTAAAGCCAGCAGAACCGCGAAGACCACCAGAATCACTCTCTTGCCGATTGAGACACCATGGATCCCCGCTGGTACGCACTCTACCTTCGTTCGCGTTACGAAAAACGCACGCACCAACTTCTTCTGGGCAACGGGGTGGAGTCTTTTCTGCCTCTCATTGAAGAAGTACACACCTGGAGCGACCGGAAGAAGAGGGTTGAGGAGCCGTTGTTCCGGGGCTACCTCTTTGTCAGGACGGATCTCAAGAACAGACACGCTATCCTGCAGACCGACGGTGTGGTACACTTCGTTCAAATCGGGGCGAAGCTGAACCCGATTCCCGACAACCAGATCAACTGGGTCAAAATACTTGTCGGTCACCCTGACCGCGTGGTGCGTGAATCATACATGTCAGAGGGGCAAAGAGTCCGCGTTACTGCCGGACCGTTCATGGGAATGCAGGGGTACGTGCTGAAGGTGAAATCATCGACCCGCGTAGTAGTCTCCCTCGACGCGATAGCGCAATCGGTCTCGGTGGACATAGAGCCGGAATTACTCGAAGTGTTGTCGTAACAACCCCTCGATCGTCAAATCCCCTCACACCCGGCTCAGAGTGATCAGTGTGCCTGCAACCTCAGTTCATACCCCCTGACTCAGCCGTTTCGCCAGAACTGCCGGAAGCCCGTTCGAAGTAATTGCCTCGGCGGCGGCGTGGATGTCGTAAGGTATTCTGATATTCTCGTAGCTCCATGCATCCGAATCAAAGACACCATAGCTCAACCTGGAATGCCCGTCGCGTGGCTGGCCGATGCTCCCCACGTTGATCAGGAACCGCATGTTCGCTTTGAACGTAAATGTCTTCAAATCCTCCCCGCAGATAGCCGGAACATGTGTATGCCCGATGAAACAGAGGTCGGTCTTGAAGTGGGCAAACTGCGACCGGGCAGCGTTCATCGAGCTGACGTATTGCCAGGCGGGCGGGGCTTTCGGGCTGGCGTGGACCAGTGTGCAAGGACCCTTCTCAGCGGTAAAGGGTAGTGCAGCCAGGAACCGGCGGTTTTCGTCGGTGAGTATCTTGTTCGTCCATTCAATTGCGATTTTCCCCGGTTTTGTGAAATAGTCAGCGTCTGAAGGGTTCACGGAAGCCAGATCATGGTTTCCGAGGACGACAGCCGTGGCTCGCTGGCGCACAAGGTCCACGCATTCATTCGGAGAACCGCCATACCCGACGATATCTCCCAGGCAGTAGATCTGATCAATTCCACGACTGTCGATGTCAGAAAGAGCCGCGCTCAGTGCTTGCAGGTTTGAATGGATATCCGAAATGAGGGCGATCTTCATTCGCTTAGTCTCATCTTTCCCTTGATTTTAGTTGCATAAGACGAAGTGGAATATTAACTTGCAGCAGATGAAATCCCCACCAGCAGCTCCTCCAAGAAAATTATTACGTTCCGCCTTTTTTTGTTCACTTAAGATAAGCATTTTTTTCTTTTAGTGTTACCCTTGTGTCTTCGTAGCCGCCTTTCACACAGATGCACAGAAGTGCAGTGCCTCATTATTGCATGGATCGCGAAGTACCGTGCCCAAACGATTCTACGAATTCTTCCTCTCTCTGCGCAATCGCCATTTGCTGGTGATTGATCTTGCTTGCTTCTGCCTCGTCCCTGTGATCGCATTGATTCTCAGGGAAAAGAGTCTGGATGGCCTTTCGCAGTTTGGCCTGGTCATAGCATTCTACACGGCCCTTTCTCTCGTCTGGAAATTCTCCATCTTCTACCCGATCGGCCTCTACCATCGGTACTGGCGGCTCGCAAATGTTGAAGACTTCGGGATCCTTGCCGGAGCAGCGACGGTGTCGTGGATTGCCGGCATCTTCCTCACACTCGTGGTCTTCAAACCCCTGGGCCTCCTCCCCGGGCTTCCACAGGCGGTCCCGATTATTGACGGTGTTCTGACGATGCTCCTCATCGGAGGGGTCCGCTTCCACGTCCGGATGATGGACTACCTGAGCAAAGCCGGCAGTGGAAAGGGCAGGACCCGCAATGTGCTGATCGTCGGAGCGGGATCTGCCGGATCAATGGTCTTGAAAGAACTCCGTTTGAATCCCCGGTTGGGACTCAAGCCGGTCGGGTTCGTGGACGATGATCTGAAGAAGAAGGGCCTCCGGCTCAACGGAGTCCCGGTCCTCGGAACCCTCAGCGATCTTCCGGGTCTGATCAGATCGAAAAATGTGGATGAAGTAATCGTGGCCATGCCGAAGGTTCCCGGGCGAGTGATGCGGGATCTGGTGAGGATATGCAGCGACGCGCGGATCAAGAGCAGGACGATCCCCGGACTCTACGAGATCCTTGAGGGGACGGCCACAGTTCAGCAATTCCGGGATATACAGATCGAAGATCTTCTGAAACGGGGAACGATCACGATCGATAACCAGAAGATCAAGACCTCCTTGAGCGGGGCCCGGGTTCTGGTGACCGGGGCGGGAGGATCGATCGGGAGTGAGCTCTGCAGGCAGATAGCGAAATTCGGACCTGCGGATCTGGTTCTCGTGGGGCAGGGGGAAAATTCGATCTTTCAGATAGCCGCTGAATTGAAAACGGTCTACGAAAAAGACTCGACAATACATATCCATTCTGTTGTCGCCAATATCCGGGACCAGGAGCGGATGGACTTCATCTTCCAGATCCACCGTCCCCAGGTGATATTCCACGCAGCCGCGCACAAGCATATCGGGTTGATGGAAACGAATGTTGCCGACGCGGTCACAAATAATGTATTGGGAACCCGGATACTTGTCGACCTGTCCGCTCGCCACGGAGTTGAGAGGTTTGTCATGGTCTCGTCGCAAAAAGCAGCAAAGCCAAACTCCGTGATGGGGGTAACCAAGCGAGTGGCGGAGCTGGTCGTGCTTGAGGCAGCCAGACGCACGGGGAAGCCGTATGTCACCGTCCGGTTCGGAAACGTCCTCGGGAGCCGCGGCAGTGTTGTCTCGATCTTCAAGGACCAGATCGCCGCCGGCGGGCCGGTACTTGTCACGCATCCTGATGCCACCCGCTATTTCATGACCATTCCTGAATCGGTGCACCTCGTGCTGCAGGCTGCCACAATGGGCCGGGGCGGCGAAGTGTTTGTGCTGGATATGGGGGAGCCGATCAGGATACTGGATCTTGCCCGGGATCTGATCCGTCTGAGCGGACAGGAAGAGGGGCGGGACATCGAGATCGAGTATTGCGGGTTGAGGAAAGGGGAGAAGTTGCACGAGGAGCTCTTCGATGAGCGGGAGGTTCCTTTGATGTCGGAGCACAAGAAAATACTGGTTAGCAGGAATGGCAACGTCCCTTTCAGTGGCAAGGAGTTGGGGGAAAACATTGCGCTTCTCATCGCCGCGGCTCAGGATGGTGCATTGGGGAAGATTGAGGAGTATTTGAAGAAGATTGTGCCTGAATACACCCCTTCGGACGCCGTTCCACCATCTCGCCCGCCGGATGGGATCGAAATACCGGCCGGTGCGGAGATAAAGCCGGGGAGAAGGCGTGTGTAGACATCAGGAAATCGTGGTATTACACAACAGCCCCGGGAGTGTCTCCGGGGTCTTTTTTTGTCCAGGGGTTTGTGTTGATTTGTTTTCTTTCCGGCCCTTCTTTTTGTATCTTTCCCAATGCAAAACAACGTGAAATCGTCGTGATTCGCGCTCCCCTGACTGCAGTCCTTTTCGCCCCGCCGGCGGCAGGTCAAAATGCCTCGCCGCCACATATCTCCTTTCATACTCCCGTCGAAAGTGAGATAGTATGTTGAGCAAAATGGCAAGCTGGCGCTCAGGTGCATATCCTTTGACGCCAATCAAGAAGGCTCATTGCCATGCGGAAATCCGCCTGTATGCAAGAGCCTTCTTCTCCGGGGTTCTGTTGCTCCTCATCATCTCCTCGACGGCCTCCTTCGCGCAGCAGGAAAACGTCCCTGTTTCCAATCGGGTGTACGGGTTCCTGAAGAGGATGGAGGTGAAAGGGATGATTGAACGTTACCACGATGCTGTCCTTCCCCTCTCGCGGGCCGAAGTGGCGAAGTTTCTGGTTGCTGTCGATGAGAAGAAAGAGCTCCTCTCTGAAGCGGAGCAGGGATGGTTGAGCGACTTTCTTACAGAGTTCCGGTATGATATTGACGGATCGACGGAGGGCTTTCACCGGCTCATCGCATCTGAAGAGGAGGATTTCGGTGCGGCGGTGGGCCAATCATTCTCGGGCCGGGAGAAGTACCTTTTCTACCATACAGATTCTACGCTTTCGCTCTTCATGAACGGTCTGTTGGATTTCGATGCCAGGATGATAAGCGGGGATGCCCTCGGGAAGGAGCACACCGAATATATTCAATTGGGGGGGAGAGTGCGGGGCACCGTGTTTGGCCATCTGGGATATTATGCACAATGGACCAACGCGCAGTTCTGGGGGAGCAGGGAACTTCTTTACCGTGATCCCATCATCTCCCAGAGTCACACCCTGTATACGACAAACGCAAAGAACTTCGATTTTGCAGAAAGCTATGTTCGCTATGGAACGGACGTGGTGTCAGCGCAGGTGGGTAGAGAACGTATTCTCTGGGGAAACGGCTACGATCAGAAGATGACGCTTTCCGATAATCCCCGGACCTACGACTTCATTCGTTTCGATGCGCAGTACAAATCGATGAAGTATACGTTCCTCCATGCTTGGCTGGTCGGAACCCGGGGACAGGTCATTTTCAGCGTCCCGTCAGATACATCGGCCCAATTCACTGAAGAGGTTGCCGCCGACAAGTACTTTGTTGCGCACCGGCTTGAATTCTCGCTCCCGGGACTGTTCGACATTGGCCTCCAGGAGATGCTCATTTACAGCAACCGTTCTGTGGACCTGGCCTATTTGAACCCCCTTGTGATCGTTGAATCCTCTCAGAGGTCCAGGGGGGAGAGGGACAACGCCTACTGGGCAATGGATCTGCAACTCCACGTCATCCCTCAGATTGAACTGAGCGGGAGTATTACCTTCGACGACATCAATACCTCCGTGCTTTTCTCGGACGAATGGAATGCAATGTATGCCTGGCAGGCGGGCATGTTTTATGCCGATGTCTTCGGGATTCCAAACACCAGCTTGATGCTGGAGTACACGCGGGTTGAGCCATACATCTATTCACACGCCCGGTCGCGCGATGACAACTACACGAACCTGGACCGGATTCTGGGCCTGCGGATCGGCCCGAATGCCGATTCCTGGTTCATACGCGTTGACTATCTCCCTTACCATAACCTGACGTTCTCATTCCGTTCGAGCTTTGACCGGAAGGGTGAGAATATTTACGATGCCGGCGGTCAGGTGACCAAGAACGTCGGGGCGGATGTGTTTTTGCCCCACCGGACCACTGACCCGGAGACAAAGATCTGGCTGGACGGGAATCTCATCAAGTCGCAGACGTTTGATTTCCGGGTTTCCTGGGAGATCGTGAACCAGATCTGGCTGGACGGGCGGTATCTCTATGAATCCGTGGAGAATGTGGCGACGGGCTCCAGGGATGACAACAATACTGTGTTCGGCCATCTGAGGATGGAGTTTTGAGAAGCCTGTTATCGAGGGAATGAACCGGGTATTGTGGATGGGAGAAGAAGGAGTAGCTCCACATGTTCCGTCACTTGAGGAACCGATTTCGTCAGAGCTCCAGCGTAAATGTCCTTGGTGTCCGTGTTGATCCCACGAATATGGATGCAGCGGTACGTACAGTCCTTGACTGGGCAGCCGGTACCAATTCCCGATGCAAGTATGTTTGCGTGAGTGCATTGCATGGGGTAGTCGAAGCACACTCTGACGATAGTTTCCGCGCGATCCTTAATTCTGCAGATTTCAATGTTCCCGACGGCATGCCGTTGACCTGGTTAGGTTGGTTTGCGGGGTTTGACAAGATGGGCAGAGTATATGGTCCTGATTTCATGTTGCGGGTGTGCGGGGCGTCGGTCGAGAGTGGAACTCGACATTTTTTCTATGGTGGTAATGAAGGTGTAGCCGATGACTTGGCGAGTCGCCTGGAATCAATGTTCCCCGGTTTTGATGTCGCGGGCACATACTGCCCGCCTTTTCGTTCGCTGACGGCAAGCGAGAATGCCGGAGTCATCGCGATGATAAACAAATCCGGCGCGCAAATCGTTTGGGTTGGAATCAGTTCACCAAAACAGGAGAGATGGATGAGCGAGATGGCCCCTCATCTGGGCGCGCAGGTGCTGATTGGCGTTGGTGCAGCGTTTGATTACAACACACTGAGAATTCGAAGACCTCCTATTTGGCTGCAAAAGTCCGGCTTGGAGTGGTTGTCTAGGCTGCTGCAGGAGCCAAGACGGCTGGCAAAGAGATACTTCACTGGTATTCCGAGATTTTGCTGGGGAGTCTTGAAGCAGGCTGTCGTGCGTAAATCTCATTCTGCTCACGAATGACATCCTTGCTCGGAGGCATTCTATTGAACCTAAGGAGGTTGCTGCGTCTTTCAACTGTCGGTCGACCCGACCTCCATTGACTCTTCCCATGTTATCAGGCCCCAAGTAGACGCTTTGTTCCTTTTCAGGTGATACAGCCAATCCTGAAATCGGGAGTCCTTATCCATATTCGCTCTCAGCGATTACCTCGATGACTGGATTCTCCAAAAAGAACCTCCTCTGAAATGAACAGTATCAGCTTGAGGCCTTTCTATGTTGGAATGCCGATTATTGGGTAGATTCGGAAGTTAACTTCCTCAAGCATCACTATCTTTCTAAATTGCGGACTAGACTCCTCATTTTGGACGCAAGGTTTGAAGAGAGCGAGCCGAGATCCTTCTGGATTCGGAAAACTTGATGGACAGAGCATCGGTTGTCTCAGCGAAGACCGGAACAAAGGAAGACACCGTTTGAGGCACAAGGCTTTTTTGAGCTCAATCACTGGCGCTCTGCAGTATGCCATAAGTGCGGGGTTCATGCTGGTCGCTGTCTCCCTCTTTGTCCAGAAACTCGGGTTTGGAGGGTATGGGCTCTTTTCACTCGTTAGCATTGTCGGGAGTGTGAACGTTTTCGCGAATCTTGGACTCAACGTGTCCTTGGTCCGGTTTCTGGCAATCCAGGGGAAAACGGGTGAGTCAGATAATGACATTGTCGTTAACCTGTTCATTGTATTGGTTGTCGCTTCTCTATTCTGTATCATTGGGATTATGTTGAGCCCGCCTTTGCTCCAATGGGTTCTAGGTGTCCCGCCTACGCGCATGAATGAGGCAAAGGTGCTTTTCACATTTTTGTTGATTGCGAATGTCCCTCTACTCCTTGGTCAAGCAGCGACTGGCATTCTCGATTCGCTGATGAAGGTCTATATTTCCAACATCCTCAACCTTCTGTATTCCGGGTTGTATTGGGGTGTCGTGGCGGGTACTCTGCTACTGGGTGGATCACTAGGCGTCATCGGCATGTCGGTTCTCATCGCGACGGCAATTTGGTGCATAGTGTCTCTCACTGTTAGCCTTCTAGTTTGGGGTCCTATCAAGCCTAGTTTCGCACTCAGGCCACTTGCTGCGAGCGCTTCAAAACAGCTTGGCTATGGCATCCAGGTAGTCACTAGCACGTCAATTGGGATCCTATTTGAACCGGTTACCAAGATTCTCCTTTCGCATCTTGGTGGTTCTCAGGAAATAGCCTTCATCGACATCGGCTTCAGGGTAAAAAACCAGATCTGGGGATTTGTCGGCAAGTTGCTCTACACCTTCTATCCGGTCGTCGCGAGAATGACCGATCGGGGAAAGATCCGATATCTGATCAACGATCTTGAGCAGAAGACGGTGTACTTCATTGTTCCCATCGTATCAATGGTTGTTACAATCGCTCTGCCTTTGGCAACCATTTGGATCGGGGCGAACACTCACACCGTTGCGATCACCATTGCCGTTATAAGTTCGTCGCACCTTCTTTTCAGCTCGACGATTACACCCTACTATCAGTACCTGGTAGCCAAAGGATTTGCTACCCGTACAATAGTTCTTCAGGTGATAAATGTTGGCGTGAATTCTTTATTGCTTATCGCATTCTATCCGTCAATTGGCTACCCGGCTGCTGTTGCCGCCAACGCCGGAGCTATTCTCGTCTCTTGCGTTGTGACACTGCTCTATCAACAGAGCGATGTAGGGTTGACAGCTTTTTCGCCGCGACGAACCATGCTCCAGCCTGCACTTGTGCTGGTTGCCACAATAGGAATAGGTTTCAGTGTCCTGTATCTGATTGGATCCAATATCTATTCCATTGTAGTCATTGCAATAGTCCTCCCTATTTCTACTGTGTTGTTCTATCGCCGGTTTAGAGTGATTTCGTGGGAGGATATCGATCGCTACTTTGGGGTGGAGACGCGCGTGGCAAAGATAGTGGGATGTGTTTTCACAACAATTCCAAGGGGCTAGTACTCATGTGGGCGCTTTGGGCGATAGCCGTAGTCGCGTGGAGCCTTGTGCCCTACAAGGCATGGTCCAGGGATCTGTTCGGATCCGAAGGGTTCAACATCGGAGATGTGGTACTGCTAGCAGTGCTTCTGCCATCCGCGGCATATGTCTGGAAGAACTTCAAACAAGACAAACTTTGGCTCTCCATCATATTGCTTTGGGGAGCGACCGCGTTTTCTCTCTGCAAAGGGATCGTGCTCGGAGAGGACCTCCGAGAAATGCTTCGAGTTGGAAGGGCTGTTACAATTTGGGCGGTGATTCCCTTTATGATACTTAAGATTCGAGAGGCAGACATTCTACGTCGGTGGGTAATCGGAATGACGGTCTTGCTTGCTCTTGCCAGCGTCTCCATTGTGATCTTCTCTTATTATCCCACACTTATCCCAACAAACGATGAGGTGGCGAGCATTCGCGGCGAATCATATGAAGGAGTGGAGAGGGTTTTCACATCTGGGATGTGGGGGGTCTTCACCGGAGTCATCTTTGTGATCTCCGTGTTGGTCGTTTCAGTGCGGTCAAAGACAGGACCTTTGATAGTGGGAGTCATCCTTGTATTTGGATTGTTGCACACCTTCGTGCGAACATATGTGCTTCTCCTTGTGCTCGCTTTGGCCATGATGCTCTGGAGTAATTGGAGGGTGGCCGTGCGAACCGCCTCTCTTCCTGTTGTACTGCTAGCACTCCTGATGCTTGTTTTCGGGTTACCCGACTCTTTGAAAAATTTGGCGGACGCTACAGTATTTAGAATTTCCGGTCTGTTCCAAGCCGATTTCTCACAACTGGATCCATCTGATTTGAATGCTTATGGGACTCTGATCTGGCGGCTGGCAGAGATAGACGCCGCTGTGAGAAACCTGAAGGGTTTCTTCGATATCTTTCTGGGTGTAATGGGGCGGCCCTATTCCCTTGATTCGTCATATTCTTCCACTGTACCACACATCAGCTATTTCGGGATCTTTTATCTTAACGGTGTATTGGGAGTAGTGTCTTACTTGGCATCTTTCTCCATCATATCGGTCCGACTTTGGAAAAATTACAGAGCAACCGTTTGCTCTGCTTTTGCCTGGGTGACCAAAGGTGCATTCGTTGCTTGGGTTTGTCTGCTTCTCGGTTCGATCTCAGCTCCATTGTTCCAATTTGCCTATGGAGTAAGTTGTTTTGCTTTTGTGGTGGGCTTATCTGAAGTCGCGCAACGCCTGTCTCTTTCAGAAAAACCCTATAGAGATGGCCCTCCCTAAACTTACAATTGTTGTTCCGAGTTTCAATACGGCATCATTCATCGAAGCTACACTCAAGAGCATCGTCGAACAATCATATCCTGATCTTGAGGTCCTGGTTTGTGACGGGGGATCCACTGACGCCACTCAGGACATTCTGCGAAGGTACGGAGACAGTATCAAATGGTCTTCTGAAAAAGACGCTGGACAGTCAGATGCGATTAACAAGGGGCTACGTGCTGCCTCCGGTGAAATAGTGGCGTGGTTGAATTCCAATGATCTGTATCTCCCCGGTTGTCTTGCCAAGGTGGGCGACTATTTTTCAAAACACCCGGAAGTGGATTTCGTTTTCGGCAAAGCCAAACTCGTGTCAGAATCAGGAGAAATCCTCGGAGACTATGAGGAGGCTGGAAAGCAGAAGGATGTTTCCATGATCATGAACGAGTTGAATTGTGTTACGAAGGGGCACTTTGACCACCTGTTGAATTTCCATCCCGGCTGGATTCCCCAGATGACGGCGTTTTGGCGAAGGTCTTTATGCACAAAGTTGGGCTATCTTGAGGCGGATTTGCACTATGCAATGGACTACGAATATTGGCTGAGATTGGGCTCAAGGGGACGCGTACACTTCATCGATGAATTCCTGGGTGCATTTCGCCTGCACGGTAATGCGAAGAGCCGGAAGGCAGCAAAGCACTGGCAGGAGATCCTTGCTGTAAACAGACGTTACGGGGGCACTGTCTTCTCACCCCTTCATAGATTGTTTCTGAAAGCGGTGGTAAGGGCGTTTTCGCGGCGTGTGAATCCTTGGCATGATCGAAAGCTATAGGCACTTTCGATGAAGATCCTCCTGGTCGGGCATCGCAACTTCCTGGGCGAACATGGTGAAGGACCCGCAACAGCCTTAGAAGCTCTGGCTGCTGGAGCACGTGAGAATACCTTCAACTGGACTGTTCATCCACACAAGCATCGTAGCAGACTCCTACAATACCTGTCCTTACTGCTAATACTTTTGCGTAGGTGGGATGCAATAAACGTCCATCTGGCTGCGAATTACGGATTACTCGTTGGGCTCCTCTATCCTAGATCGGAGAGAACATTTTTAACCGTGCATGGATATGACAAGATAGAGGGCGAAAACTCTCGTTACAATGCGTTTATGCATCGTTTGCAGATAAAGTTCTTGTTCAGGAACCGCATTTATGTTTCGCATCATATCCGCCAGAAAGTCGAAGAGACTGAGCATGTGTTCGGAGGGAAGGTTGTGCCCAATGCTGTGGACCCACGCAGACTGACCTACGATCAACCTGTGGGAACAAAGTCGGTAGACATTTTCTCTCTTTGCGGATACGGGAAGACAAAGGGGGCTCAAATCCTTGTTGAAGCGGTCCACTCGTCGAAAGAGAGAAGATCATTATTGATTGCAGGTCATGGCGACCGTCGAAGCATAACGGCAATGTATCCTGATTATGACAAACAAACAATGTTGTTAAAAGGTCCATTGCGCCCGGTGGAGATTGCGGAACAATTCTCTCGATCGTGCATATATGTCCAACCAAGCATTTATGAATCGTTCGGGATGCCCGTCATCGAAGCCTTCTACCGAGGTATTCCTGTGGTCGTCTCACGCGGAGCTGGTGTGGCTGAGTTTCTTGAAGATGAAAAGGATGCCCTCCTTGTTCCTGCGGGTGACCCGACGGCGCTTGAGTATGCGATCGAACGACTATTGAATGACCACAATCTTCGCAACAGGCTCGTTAAGAACGCGAGAGAGACTGCAAAAATATTTTCTCCCGCAAGGATTGCCTTTGAATATCAACGACTTTTCCGTGAAGTGTCAAGCTGAAAGGTTTCCCAACGGAGTTATCACATGCTCACAAGCAAGGCATCAGGGAACGATACATTGCACGCAGAAGATGCCAATAAAGCTCTATATGACACGTACTACCGGAAGCCGTGGTGGTGGTTTCGTTGTCGGTATGATACGCAAATCAAGAAACGTACATGCCTGTATCTAATGCGGAAAGGGGGTAAGTCTCGGCGGAATCAACGCGTACTGGAGCTTGGCTTTGGCAGTGGGGAAGTCCTCAACTCATTTCACAAGACATCTGAGATATATGGGCTGGAGATGTCCCCGTCGGCAATTGAGCACGCCGAGAGGCGGGCAAGAAAAAAGAAGTTCAAACATTATGAGTTTTTGCCGATCAAGGACTCTTTCCCGTTCCCTGACGCCAGTTTCGACATTGTGATTGCTTCGCACGTGCTCGAACATGTCCCGGATGATTCTACGACAATCAATGAACTGTCGCGGGTTTTGTGTGATGATGGCATTGCAGTTGTCATTGTTCCGATCAACGAAAAGTATTCGGATCCGAACCATGTGAGGCAATACACGCGAGGGTCATTGGTTGCGTCTGCCGAACGTGCTGGCTTGGGCCCAATGGCGGCTATTGAAAATGAAACGATATTCTACCTGGTGGAACGATTCTACTATGAGAAGTACAACCAACGTTGGCGGACGTTTGGCCCAGTCGTCGCGGCAGTGTTTAACTTTTCAACGGCATGGATTCCCTGGTGGTTGTCGAGAGTGGTCGACCATCTGATGTTCGGCATGGGGAGGAAACCTCGTCAAATTGGGGTAGTGTTCCACAAGGTGAAAAACAAAACAACCATATCATGAAGCCTGGACACTTAATTGTTCCCTGGGTTGGCTCGAACGTCGTGAGAATCGGTGCGGTTTCCCAATAGCCTACAACGTACGGAAGTGCAAGTGTGAAGATACTCTTTGTGCACAGCGGATCAGACCTGTATGGGGCGAGCCGCTCGCTCCTGAGACTATCCACCCGGCTTGCTAGGGATGGCCATTCTGTTGAAGTGGTACTCCCGTCATCCGGCCTGCTATGTGACGAACTGAAGAAGTCCGGAGTTGTTGTCCGCGTTCAGAAATCACTGTCGATTATTGATCGCTTCCGTTTTGGGTCGCTGAAGGGCCTCATGGGATTGCTCGTTGTCTTTCCAGCTTCGGTCTTAATGCTTGCATGGCACATGCGCCGGATGCGCCCTGACGTTGTTCATTCAAACACCTCCGTCATTCTCTCGTCCGGACCTGCTACAAAGTTGGCCTCAATACCGCACGTATGGCATGTACGTGAATCATTCTCCGAGTTCCCATGGCTCTTTCGATGGTACCAGTGGTACATGTACATGTTTTCTACCAGGATCTGTTGCGTTTCCTCGCCAATAGCTGAGCAATTTCATGCGGCAATTCGAAGTCGACGCACGGTGGTGATACACGACGGGTTTCCACGGTCGGAGTTTGAGAACATCAATCAGATTGATGTCGCCGAATTCAGGCGGCAATTTGGTCTTCTTGGGAAAATCGTTGTCGGGCTTGTGGGCCGGGTGCGACTTCGCAGAAAGGGGCAGGAAATCTTCGTGAGGGCAGCGAGTTTTCTGCATCGGACCTACTCAGACGCCCGTTTTGTCATTATCGGCAGTCCGTTCCCGGGTAACGAGGAACACCTCGTCAAGCTCAAAGCACTCATCCAAGATCTCCAGCTTGGTAATTGCGTCGTGTACACGGGGGATGCAAGGAATATCAAGGCAGCGATGTCCTCGCTGGATATTTCCGTTCTGGCTTCCGTTATACCGGAGCCTTTTGGGGGAGTGGTGATTGAAGCGATGGCCTTGGCGAAGCCCGTTGTGGGAACTTCAATAGGGGGAACGCTGGAGCAAGTTGACCACGGGGTTAGCGGGTTTCTCGTTCCTCCTGGCGATGATCTCGCGATGGCGGAAGCAATAGGGAAGCTTCTTGCGGACCGGCCACTGCGCGAAGAAATGGGCGTGAAGGGTCGGCAACGATTTCTCGAGAGATTTGAATTTGAAGCATTTTATGAACAAATGCTTGCTCTCTACTCAAAGGTTATGAGATTGAGATCAAATATTGATTCAGTTGCGCCATGAAAGAAAGGAAGACACTCACAGATAACCGTTTTCGGCGTCAGCGGTTCACGCTTTTCCAGGAGCATCTGGCACCTTCAAAGGCAACCAGGATACTCGATGTGGGCGGATCCGCTCATACGTGGCTTGGGTCAGGTTTAGAGTCTGCTGTAACGATTCTGAATATTGATTGTACCGACAGATCAGAGAACGGATTGTCGTATATACGGGGGGATGCGTGTGATTTGTCTCAAATCCCCGACAAGTCATTTGATATCGTCTTCTCAAACAGCGTAATAGAACACGTCGGAGATTACTCCCGACAGCGTCTCATGGCAAAAGAAGCCCGTCGCGTTGGGAAGAGATTCTGGATTCAGACACCTAATAAACACTTTCCGATTGAGATACACTTCTTGTTCCCTTATCTACAGTATATGCCAAGGTTCCTGCAACGGTTGATTGCACGATGGTGGCCTTTTTCGTTCCCCAAAGCCTATCACGCCGATCCTGTTTGGGAAATCGAACACATTTGGTTACTCGATAAGAAACGGATGCGGCTTCTATTCCCAGATGGTGAAATCCTAGAAGAGAAAGTTCTTGGCGTAACGAAGTCGATCATTTCATATCGAAAATGCCCGGCATCTCATACATCGCCTTGACAACGAATACTCGTAGATGGTTGCGAGGGCGTTTGAATGACTCTTTCGAACTCCCTTCCTTGATTACGGGCGGGATCCAAGGACCCTTTAATGCCGAATCTGAATAGTTGTCATCAGCCGCCCAATTGCACATGACCAGGTTGATGTCGTCCAAACGACGGATAGTTGGGCAGTGTGCGTGGCAGTTCATATGTGGATTTCTCTGTTATCGATACAAATGTTGACCCGGAGTGTAAGGCGGTCACTGAAACTTCATCTTACGGCCGAACGAGAGTCAGATCTGTTCATAACGCTCCACAAGCTTCCCTCCTATTCCTTATTTTTCCAACTTCGTCTGAGCAAGGATCCCCTTTTTTGCGGCAGATTACCTCCACCCTTCAAGTATCCATTGTTTTTGGCGCCCTGAGTGGAGCAAAGAGAAGGATTCGCCGGCAAATCAAGCGACTATGAGCCCGGTCTCGCCCGCTTGAGATTGCTATTTTCCAGCATTTTGCCTAGTTTATTTATCAAAGTAGTAGGTTTGCGGTGGGGAGGCAGACCGTTACATGCCGGATCGGAATTGATGAAATCATTTCATTCGTTTCTCCGCAGGAACTGGCGGACAGTCGTTGCCTTCGGGGCGATAGGCGTCGACTCCATCCTCGTCACATCTGCTCTCTTGTTCGCAGTATTTGTGGGGAATATGGACCAGCCGATCAGGCAAAGCCTGGCTGATCACGGCGCCCTACTCGTTTTCATCCTCCTGATCTTCATGTTCTCCCTCACAGCGCAGGGGCTCTACCGAACAGTCTCTCAAGTGTCTTTCCAGCGTCAGATGCATATGGGAGGGAAGGCATATGTGTATGCGCTGGCAATAATCCTCGGCGTGGTACTTCTTGTCCGGGGGCTCTTTTTCTCCCGCGTCCTGCTTCTTGTCTTCTTTGCGCTGTTCCCTGTGCTCTATATCTTCACGTGGGTCCTCCTCCGGAAGGGTCTCCGTCGGCTGCGAGCCGCGGGTTTCGGACGCTGGAAGACACTGGCAATCGGATCATCACCCTATATCGACAACCTCCTCCTCCGGCTGGAAAAATACGGTGACCTCGGCTACGATGTGGTAGGCGTGATTACAACCCCTCACAAGTCCAACGGACACGGCATGCTTCATGTCGAGCGGTCGGTTGTCGAGGATGAGGTCAGACGGAAAGAAATCGAGTTGATCACCTTCTCCACATCGCAACTAAACGGTTCATACGACAAACTCCAGGGCCTGTGCAAAACGGATCGGATAGGGATGCGCGTAATTTCGCCGGAAGCGGACGTTCTCTTTTCGAGGGCGGGAATTTATGATACGGCCGGAATCGCCATCTACTCTCCAACCCACCAGCGGCTGGAGTCTCTGAAAAGCATACTGCAAAGCGGCTCTTTGACATCGTCGGGGTCTTCGATCTGCCTGGTCTTGCTGCTCCCGGTTTTCATCGGTGTCGGCGTGGCGACGAGAATCGAATCGCACGGCCCGGCCTTTTTCCGGCAGCGCCGCTCCCTTGCTGATAATGACGAACCTTTCGATTTTCTCAAGTTTCGCTCGATGCACCATGGCGCCGACGAACAAAAAGAATCCCTGTTCCAACATAATGAATCTACAGGCGCGCTCTTCAAGCTTCGGTACGATCCGCGTGTGACACGCGTCGGCAGGCTTCATCCGCCGCTATCAGCATCGATGAGCTTGCCGCAGCTGGTCAATGTGCTCAAGGGTGATATGAGCCTCGTCGGTCCCGCGTCCACTCCCGGTGAGCGACTACCAGCGAATGCAGGAAGACGACGCACTGGGCGGCTTCTTCCGGCAGCGTGTCCGCGCCAAACCGGGCATGACAGGCCTCTGGCAGATCTCCGGGCGGAGCGAACTGGGATTCCGGGAGATGGTGCTTCTCGATCTGTACTACATCGAACACCAGTCGCTGCTGTTCGATCTGGAAATCCTCGCACGAACAGTCCCAGTGGTCTTATTCGGAAAAGGAGCATACTGACATATGAAACTCAGCGTTATAGGAACGGGCTACGTCGGCCTCGTCGCAGGAACGTGCTTTGCGGAAAGCGGCAACGATGTGATATGCGTGGACGTCGATGAGCAGAAACTCAAGAAATTGCGCAAGGGAGAAAGTCCGATCTACGAACCCGGACTTACTGACCTTCTCAGGAAAAACGTGACCGAAAAGCGCCTGGTTTTCACAGGTGATCTGCCCATGGCGGTCAAGAAAACCGACGTAATCTTCCTCGCGCTTCCGACCCCGCAGGCCGAAGATGGATCTGCAGACCTCCAGCATGTACTTGATGTGGCAAGGAGAATCGGCAAAGTGATGGATGGGTACAAGGTGATTGTCAACAAGAGCACCGTTCCTGTCGGGACAGGTGACCGCGTCCGGGAAATTCTCGGGAAAGAGACAAAACATCCATTTGACGTTGTGTCAAATCCCGAGTTCCTCAAGGAAGGGGCCGCGGTGAATGACTTCATGAAGCCCGACCGCGTGGTGATCGGGTCCAACAGTCCGCGCGCTCTGGCTATTATGCAGGATCTCTATGCGCCCTTTGTACGCACCGGGAACCCGCTGATCGTGATGGACATCCGTAGCGCAGAGCTCACCAAATATGCTGCCAACTCGTTCCTGGCGACAAAGGTCTCCTTCATGAACGAGATCGCCAACCTCTGCGAGCGCGTGGGTGCCGACATCGATCTGGTTCGGAAAGGGATGGGGACCGATGCCCGCATCGGACTGCAGTTCCTCTTCCCCGGTGTTGGGTACGGCGGTTCATGCTTTCCGAAAGACGTCTCCGCGCTGTTGAATACATCACGCACGTACGATCACGAGCTCCACATTCTCGATGCCGTGGAGGCCGTCAATCGCCGGCAGAAACTGGTACTCGTCGACAAGATCAAGAAACACTTCGGCGGAAAGCTCAAGGGAAAGCAGATCGCTCTCTGGGGACTTGCGTTTAAGCCGAACACAGACGACATGCGTGAGGCTCCTTCTCTCACCATCATCGAGTCGCTGCTCCGTGAAGGTGCATCCATCCGTGCCTTTGATCCTGCAGCAATGGAAGAGGCCAAACACCGTGTCGGGAAGTCCATCAAACTGTGCGACAGCAACTATGATGCGGTCAAAGGCGCCGACGCGCTTGTGGTGGTGACGGAGTGGAACGAGTTCCGCCGCCCCGATTTCGACCGGATCAAGTCCCTTCTTCGTACTCCCGTGATCTTCGACGGACGGAATATCTACGACCCGAAGGTGATGAAAGAGAAGGGATTTACGTATTACGGGATAGGGCGGGGGAGTTAGCAGAAGTCCGGAGTGCAGACGCCGGAAGGGCATTCCCTTCCGCAACGCATTCCGGTTTGCTGGCCGTGCAGTTCACTCATCACAATCTGAGGGACGATATTGAGTAACGAACAGCAGCACGCCGTGGTGACGGGCGGGGCAGGATTCCTTGGATCGCACCTCTGCGACCGTCTGCTCGTGGAAGGATTCCGCGTCACGGCGATTGATAATCTCATCACCGGCGACATCCGGAATATTGCCCATCTTCTCGGGAACGAACGGTTCAGGTTCGTGAAGCATGATGTGACCGAGTACATGTTCGTCGATGGTCCGGTGCATTACATCCTCCATTTTGCCTCGCCCGCCAGCCCGATCGACTATCTGAAATTGCCCATCCAGACTCTCAAAGTGGGATCGCTCGGTACCCACAAAACTCTCGGACTGGCGAAAAACAAAAATGCGCGGTTCCTGCTGGCCTCCACGTCAGAGGTTTATGGGGATCCGCTTATCCATCCGCAGCCCGAGGGGTACTGGGGGAACGTGAATCCGGTCGGTTCACGCGGTGTGTATGATGAGGCCAAACGTTTTGCCGAAGCGATGACAATGGCCTATCACCGCTACCATGGAATTGAGACGCGCATTGTGCGCATTTTCAACACGTACGGTCCACGCATGCGCATCAACGACGGCCGGGCGATTCCGGCATTCATCTCCCAGGCCCTGAAGGGTGAAGATGTGACCGTGTTCGGGGATGGTTCCCAGACACGCAGTGTGTGCTACGTGGACGACCTGATCAACGGCCTCTACCTGCTTCTTCGCTCCGATCTGAACGACCCCGTGAACATCGGCAATCAGAATGAAGTGACGATGCTCCAGCTGGCGCAGGAAGTGATTGAACTCACAGACAGCAAGAGCAAAATCGTCTTCACACCCCTCCCGGAAGACGACCCGAAAGTCCGGCAGCCCGATACCACCCGTGCGCGGTCATTGCTCGGGTGGGAAGCCCGCATCGACAGACGTGAGGGCCTGAAAAAGACTATCGCCTATTTTAAGACGCAGATGGGTTTGTAGTGGTCCAGCGACCGGATGAGGAGCATGGGGCGGTAACCCTGCTCGGGACTCTTGACGCCGGGAGTTGATCACGGGTTCGTCGCATCAAGCTGCGTGCAGGTGCTACGATGAAATGGCGGAGGTTCATGACCCTGCTATCCGGAGTCCGCCGCCCTCTGCTGACTGTCTGCTCCTTTTTCCTCCTCTTGACGTTTGGTTCCCCCCTCAGGGCTCAGGATCTTCTTCAGGTGCAGGATTCTCTCCGAGCACAGGATCGCCTGCGCATCGACAATTCTCTTCAATTGCAGGATCCCCTTCGTGTTCAGAATTCTCCGGGGGCTACAGATTCCCTTCGGATCCACCTTCCGCTCCTAGTCCAGGATTCTCTTCAGATCCAGGATTCTCTACGCGCACAGGATTCCCTTCGCGTCCAGAATTCTCCCGGGACGCTCAGATTCCCTCCGGATCCAGGATTCCCTTCAGGTCCGGGCTTTCTCCGTTGCTCAAGGCCCCCTCCCGCTTGTGGACGGGTACAGGCCCGAACAGTTCACGCCGGCCCGGAAGACAATCTCCATCGGTCTGGTGGCAGTTCTGTCTCTGGGAATCCTTGCCGATTCATACTACACCTGGTGGAAAGACGCCGAAAAATCATTCACATGGTTTACGGAACCCTGGTTCGATGGACCCCACCTGGGCATCGATAGGGTCGGGCATCTCATGGGTGCATATGCCACGTTCAAGATCGGGCGGAACGTTCTCCTGTGGGGCGGACACGATCCGGGTGCGGCCTTGTGGTGGGCCGCCGGAATCGCTGCGTGGCACAGTCTGGAGATCGAGATCGGAGATGGTTTCTCCGAGTATGGATTCGACTACAGGGACTTGCTGATGGGGTTCACCGGGATCGGATACGGCATCCTGCAAACGCAGATTCCATTCTTTAACAACTTCAACTTCAAATTCAGCTACTGGTCCAATCTCGGATCGAAAACGCCGGCGAGCTTTGTCAGTGACTACGATGCGATGACGATCTGGCTCA
This sequence comes from uncultured Bacteroidota bacterium, assembly GCA_963779225.1. Classification (GTDB taxonomy): domain Bacteria; phylum Bacteroidota; class Ignavibacteria; order UBA10030; family UBA6906; genus CAVPCZ01. Next base: position 3,525,982 of record CAVZWW010000003.1, on the reverse strand, counting down.
CTGCGAATGTGCACAATCTGCTACCTGCTTCGGTCAATCGCTACTGGCCGGAGTTTATTCAGCTTGCCGTAGGGTACGGAGTTGCCGACAGCCAAACCCGCCGGGAGATCGTCATCGGGTTCGACTTCAACCTGGAAGCCTTCGCTCCATGCAACAATGATATGCTCCTCATCCAGCGCACACTCAACACCTACCATCTTCCCGCCCCTGCCGTCTCGTTCTCTCCGGGAAAAGAGCCGATGTGGTACGGCCTGTACTTCAAATAATGCGCGGTCTCTCTTAGGAAGTCCGCCGGCGAGCATAAAGGAAACGCAGTCAGGCGAAGGCGGCCGGCGCTAATCCCAGAAATCAAAGGTAAATCCCACTCCGAAGAATTCGTGCCTCTCGTTGTAGTATTCCCCGAAATTGTTCCAACCGTTCTGATACACCACGAACAACCTCGCCCCGCGGTTCTGCCAGTTCCCGAACTTCACACCCGCCTCAATCGTATTGCTTCCGATATAGACCGGAGTCCCCATGAGCGAGAAGTGATGGGCGAGATATGCATGTGTACCTCCGCCGCTGTGCAATTCGTACCCGGCAAGTCCTGCCCAGGGACGAATAGTCGTGGGTTTTACGATTGCCGCATAACTGAAGCCACCGTACAGACGGAATGGAAGCTCCTGGAAACTGTCGGTGTATGCCGCCACGATTTCTCCATAGTTGCGCGAAAAGGGAAAGGGCTCTTTCCCGTCGCGCCATTCGTCCGTCTCGGTGTCGTAGTGCCCGTCCACAAGGTGAGCGCTCAGGTGTAGAGCCCTGAAACGGAAGCTCAGATGGCTGTCGCTGTTGTAGCTGAAACCCAACCCGAAATAGCCGTCAGCCGCATCGATTTTCAGTCGGTACCCACTGGCGTCGTTGGCCAGCGCATACGCAAAGAAGAGTACGTTTAAGCGGAGTGTGTCCGTTCCGCGGCGATACTCAAGTGTCTCGAAGGCGTTCCCGATAGCTACTTTCATTACAGAACTCCCGATCTCCTGCTGGATGCCCATACGCGGCTCTTCAGGGTTCGCGAAGAGGGGAGGGAAGAGGGTCCGGGGGGGAAACCATGAAAACTGGGCCTGTGCGGAAGAAGGGCAGACTGCAAAGTGTAAACAGAAAAGGGAAAGGAGAAGACTGAAGAAAGTGGAACGAGGGTGGAAAAGGGAGGAAAGAGGAAAAACAGAAGCTGAAGAATGGGGCGAACAACCCGGAGCTGAAGATGAAAAGGGAGAAGATGCGGAACAGCGCGAGGAGAACGGGCTGACGACGACTCGATCGGGCATGGATCCGTCAAGAATTCTGTGTTCAGTACGTCTAAGGGCAGGCATTCGGGGCATGGATCCGTCAAGAAGTCTGTGTTCAGTACGCATAAGGGCAGGCATTCGGAGCATGGATCCGTCAAGAGTTTGGGTTCGGTATGCCATAAGGTAGGTATTCAGGATCGAAGGGTCAACGGGCCTCCGTTCGTTGACCTTTTCGATTGAATCCCGTACCATACTTCCGAATGAATATCAACAGTGGACTTTTAAAAGGATCTCTCGCAGCGTCCTATGGGAATGCAGAAGCACCCGTTCAAAACGGATTGCCGGACTGTGATTCCGTGAGCTCCCGGCTTTGTCTGTGGCGTTCCACCATCCGCATCCCGCCGCGCATGATCGTGTGCCTGTTCTTTGTAGCGCTTCTGCAGATCCTCACACTGGCGGCGCGCGGGCAGACGGATGCGTCAAGACACATGGGGACCAACACGCCAGGAGCACAGACCAACCCGTCGTCCGGGCAAACCGACCCGTCACCTGGGCAGACCGACTCGTCACTTGCGCAGACTGACTCGTCTACATCCGTGAATCTCACCCGCCTCGTCATCGTTGGTGGAACTACCGCGGTTGCAGTGACGGCAATTCACATCTATCAACAGAATTCCTGGTGGAGGGATTATCGCACATCTTTTCATTTCCGCGAGGATCTTGAATATGCCATGTACATGGATAAGCTGGGGCATTTGTATGCTTCCTCGGTAATGACGTTTGTGTTCTCAAAGTCCCTGCAGTGGTGTAACATGAACGAGCCTTCGTCTCTAATCTGGGGTGCGGTAGGGTCCACTCTTTTTCAGACCTACGTGGAGATCGAAGACGGGTTTTCAGCATACTGGGGGTTCGACCGGGTGGACTATGCAGCAAATCTCTTCGGTGCATGGTATCCCGTGCTCCAGTACCACGTCCCTGTCTTCAAGAACTTCCAGTTCCGGTTCAGCTACCTTCCCAAGAACGAAGGAAGTGCCGGGGCGATTCCGGGGCAGACGAAGACCATGTTTGACGATTATGAAGGCCAGACCTTCTGGCTAACGGTCACCCCGAAAGGCCTGTTTTCTGCAAAGAGCCTTCGCTGGTGGCCGGATTGGCTGGCGGTTGCAGGTGGTGTCGCAGTACGCAACAACAACAGCCCGGACCGCTATCTGGTCTGGTTTCTGGCGCCCGATCTGGATATGACCAAAATCATCCCGCAGGATACGCCGTTCCTTCGCTCTCTGGGTGAAGCTTTGAACTTCATCCACTTCCCAATGCCTGCCGTGCAGGTTTCTCCAGGAGTCGTCTGGTATGGACTGTATTTCTAGGCATCATCAAATCAACGCCCGGGCGCTGCAACAGAGCGAAGGGCTGAAGCGGCAGGACCGGGCCGGCAAGTCCAAACCGATGAACATTCCGGTCAATGTTGCCGCGGCGGCACTTGCCATGAGTCGTCAGAGAGAAAATCCAGGATGGTGGTGCAACGCGTGTTGAGTAGAGACTGGCAGCGTGTTCAAGGAACCTGGCAAGGACCGCAGGTGTTCTATCTAGCAGTCACACTTATCCATTAAGGAGCTCATATGGCAATCAAGACAGGCGACAAAGCCCCCGAATTCACCCTTTATGACACTGACCGCAAGCCACGTTCGCTGAAAGAATTCCTCGGCAAGAAGACCGTGCTGGCCTTTTACCCCGGTGCGTTCACCGGCGTCTGCACCAAGGAGATGTGCACCATCAGGGATTCCATTGCATCAATGGGTGCTCTGAACGCTCAGGTCGTGGGAGTGAGCGTGGATTCACCCTTTGCGAACAAAGGGTTTGCCGATCACAACAAGCTCACGTTTCCGCTTCTGAGCGATTTCAATCGCGAGACCGTCAAAGTCTATACAGGGCTGCAAGAAAACTTCGCGGGGATTCCGGGATATTCCACAGCCAAGCGTGCAGTTTTTGTGCTTGACGGACAGGGGAGTGTGAAGTACACATGGATCACCGAGAATCCTGGCGTCGAGCCGCCGTACGAAGAGATCAATAAGGCGCTGGCAAGTTTCTAGCTTCCGGTTCGAAGGCTCCTCGTCTCTCGCCTGAGCGGTCGGATGTCCAACGACAGATCTTCATTACTATTCCAGACTCACTGCGGGTAACGGGCGAATACTCCGGAATGCCAGGATCCCTGTCCGAAACCTCTGCTGTGAGACCATCAGTCTCAAAACGAACACAGGAAGGTGTACTTCTATGCCTGAGCTGAAACCAGGTAGCAAAGCGCCTGACTTTAGCCTCCAGACCGGCGACGGAAAGGTCATGACGCTCAAGGATCTCAAAGGGATGAAGGTGGTTCTCTACTTCTATCCAAAGGACAACACCTCGGGTTGCACTAAGGAGGCCTGCTCCTTCAACGACAACCTGAAAAAACTCGAAAAAAGGGGGGCGGTAGTTATCGGGGTGAGTGCTGACTCTGCGGGCTCGCACAAGAAATTCGCCGACAAGTACTCGCTGGCGTTTCCCCTTCTGAGCGACGAGAAGAAAGAGATGATAAAGAAATACGGCGTCTGGAAAGAGAAAAGCCTGTACGGGAAGAAGTACATGGGGATCGAACGGACGACTTTCGTGATCGACGGGAAGGGAGTGATTTCTCACATCTTCCCGAAGGTCAAAGTCGACGGACACGTGGAAGAGGTGATGGCCGTTCTGTAATTCCGGACTTCAATCCGATTTCAAGAGGGAAATCATGGTCTACGTAACACGAAAATCACACTTTAGCGCCTCGCACAGGTTGTACAATCCTTCCTGGGCGAACGAAAAGAACGCCCGGGTATTCGGCAAATGTAACAACCCGAACGGCCACGGGCACAACTACGAGATCGAAGTGACGGTGGCCGGGACCCCTGCACCGGATACAGGGATGGTGATCGATCTGAAAGAACTCGCCGCTATAGTAGACCGCGAGATCCTCGAGGTCGTGGATCACACACATCTGAATCTGGATGTGGAATTCATGCGGGGCGTGATTCCTACCGCAGAGAACATCGCCGTCGCCTTCTGGAAGGTCCTGCAGCCGAAGATTCCGCAGGGAAAACTTCACTCGATAAAGTTGTTCGAATCCGACAACAACTTTGTTGAATACAGGGGAGAGTGATCCGCAATGGAAGAAACAAACCAACAACGGGCACGGGTAGAGCAGCTTATTGAAGAGCTGTTGCTGCAGGTGGGCGAGGATCCCAGGCGCGAAGGACTACTCCGCACTCCCCACCGTGTGGCCAAGGCCTATGAATTCCTGCTGCAAGGATACAAGGTTGATATTGAAAAGGTTCTGAACGCGGCGGTATTCAACGAGAAGTACAATGAGATGGTTGTCGTGAAGGACGTGGATTTCTTCAGCATGTGCGAGCATCATATGCTCCCGTTTTATGGCCGGGCGCATATTGCCTATATCCCGAAGGGGAAGATCGTGGGACTTAGCAAGATCCCGCGTATCGTGGACGTATTCGCCCGCCGTCTCCAGGTGCAGGAACGGCTGACTCAGCAGATTGCCGAAGCCCTGAACAAGGCTCTGAGTCCGGCAGGTGTGGCCGTCGTTATAGAAGCCCGCCATATGTGCATGATGATGCGCGGGGTTGAAAAGCAGAACTCTGTGGCTACAACAAGCGCGATGCTGGGGGAATTTGAGGAAGATGTTAAAACACGCGGCGAATTTCTCCATTTGATAGAAAGCAAACTGAGCGGATGAAACGACTCGAAGGTAAAGTGGCTGTCGTGACGGGTGGCAGCAAAGGGATTGGTAAAGCCATCGGGAGGGCACTCGCCGAAGAGGGTGCACGGGTGGTGTTGTCGGGTCGCACCTCCAATCCGCTTGTTCAAGCGGTCGACGAACTGAAGGCCGCAGGGTTCCAGGCGATAGGTGTGCAGGGAGATGTGGCGAAAGAAACGGATGCCACTCGCGTTGTGAATGAGGCCGTGAAGGCGTTCGGCCATGTCGACATTCTGGTCAACAATGCCGGAATGGGAATCTTCAAGCCTGTCAGCGAACTTACTGTGGAAGATTTTGACACGATGTTTGCCACGAACATGCGCGGGGTCTTTCTGATGACGAAGGCGGTCCTGCCGCACATGACGAAGGCGCAGAGCGGAGAGATCGTCAATATCGCATCCCTTGCCGGCAAGAACAGTTTTAAGGGGGGAGCGGGTTACAGCGCAACGAAGTGGGCATTGCGAGGATTTGCCGGATCATTGCTGCTGGAAGTGCGGGAGTTCAACATCCGCGTCGTGACCATCTGTCCGGGTTCGGTCGAAACGAATTTCTCGCCCGGGGCAAAGAAGGGGGCGAATATCACCCAGCCCGAGGATGTGGCCTCCGCGGTGATTTTCGCCGTTACCGCCCCTGAGCGGACGATGTTCAGCGAGATTGATGTGAGGCCGACAAGGCCGTAGATTTTGACACACAAGCACCGTTGGTTGTTGACACGAATGCCCGCCGCAAGCGGGCATTCGCGCGTAAGGGGGGATGGAGCGAACTCTCCGGGAATCCGCCCGGAGTCCTCGACTTCCCGATTGCATCAGCACTCGTCGTGTCTACCTTGCCGAATATGAGTAGTTCTGCTCATGCACAAATGAGTAGTCCCCTCTACAGCAATTCCCGATCAGTAGCAGCATTGACGTTCATAAGATGAGGTTTGGCGCACGCAAGAGTCGGTGAGCCGCCGAGCGTTTCCCACGCCAATCTTCGGGATCATCGGATGCTAAAGACTATAGGTCTTCGTGTCTGTGACAGTTCTATGCGAAGTTGACTTTACCTTGACGGAGGAGTATATTCCCTTCACAGACACGTTCTATGGCTCCGTCAGCCATTGAGCCGGCGCTCTGGACCTCGCTGTAAAGCCCACCTCGACGACCCTTTGGCTGCGAGATGAGTACTGCGCTTAGTCGGATGTGACGCAAGAGTTGAACAGCCTCAAGCGGGTTCGCCTTCCCATGAGGGTGCAGCATCGTTGGGCAGACCTGAAGGAATTAACCCATTCTCGATAGCAGGGTAGGGTTTTAGCCATGGTCTTCGGAAGCGTCAAGATATTCCTCGGTGCAGTGTTGATCTCTGCCCCGTTTCTCTCTGCACAGGCCCAGGTGACGGTATCGCTGAGTGGACTTGGCGGGAACCCTGACTATCGCTGGAGAGACACGCCTGGCAACCTTTACGCAGTTTCATTTCGTAATTCCTTCGAGTATGGATCAGCTCCTGCAGTGACACTCACATACTCACAGACGGGAGAAGAATTTACAGGAACGTTGACCGGTGTCGGGATGAAACCTAATTTCACCTACCAGCTCAAGCTTGAAGGTAAACCGGTGGTTGATTGGGGCTCGACACAGGGTGACGATTGGTCGAACCAGCAATTGCAGAATCTCGGGCGGGTGTGGGACAACATCGGATACCTTGTCTTCGATTACTTGATTACCGATGAAAATGGGAATTTCTCCAAGAGTTTTACTCTCAATAGTAGCTATCATGTTTTGTACAGAACCGATCAACGAACGCGTCAGGCTGACGACGGGCCTGTTATCACACGCGATGTGGTAGTCGATTCCACTACTCCAGCCTATGATACGACGTTGGCTACAGAGTCGGTTGGAGTCTACGGCGAACGGGAATCGGGTCGACCGGCTCCCGGGAGTGTCTTGCTGCCGGATGGCAACTACAGAGTCCGAGTGATTCTGACTGAAGAGTCCTTTCACGAATCCGGTTTAGAATATGGTGGCAATTGGGCAGCGGCAATGGGCTACGATGACATTCAGTTTACCATTGGGGATCCTCTTCCAATCCTGCTCGGAAGCTTCACTGTTAAATTCGCCGGGCCCACCAATGTTCGATTAGAATGGGTGACGCTGACCGAAGTGAACAACTTCGGGTTCGAAGTGGAGAAGTCAGCACGGACACAAACGGGGTACAAAGCAGTCTTGGACAGTTTCCTTCCCGGCCACGGGACCACGGTCGAGCGCCATGTCTATTTATTTACTGATGCGAACGCCACGCAGGGCACATGGTTCTACCGTCTGAAGCAGATAGACCTGGACGGTGCGATTCACTACTCTGATGCCATACACGTTGAAGTATACACGGGAGTAAGCGAAGAATCACCACCGGAAGAGTTTGCCCTGATTCAAAACTTTCCTAACCCCTTTAACCCCAGCACCACCATCAAGTATGAGGTGCCAAAAACGTCTCACGTGAGCTTGAGCGTCTATGACGTACTTGGTCGGCAGGTGTTCGTGTTGGTCGATGAGAGGATGGAGGTGGGAGTTTACGAGGTCAGGTGTGACGCTTCAGCGCTGTCAAGCGGAGTGTATTTCTATCGCTTGCGGGCAGATGCCTTCGTATCGACGAAAAGGATGTCGGTTGTGAAATGAACTTGGAGAAGCAATAGTGAAGTGTGGGAGGGAGTCCGGTGAGAGCTGCGACAGTTGCAGGTTTGTGGAAATGACGGTGAGAGTGACCGCACACTATATCGCACATCCAGGGTGCGGAATTTCGGACGGCCTACGTGCTCAGGAAAAGGAAAGTGGAGGGAAAAGTGCTCAAAACGCTCTTGCGGAGGGGGAGAGATTCGAACTCTCGGTAGAGGTTGACCCCCTACGACGGTTTAGCAAACCGTTGGTTTCAGCCGCTCACCCACCCCTCCGAAGAGAAGCAGTGCAAAGACCAAACAGGTAATCACACCAGACCGCATTCTTTGATAAGTCAAAGATAAGAAAAAAACGCTCCCCCCGCAAGGCTTGGCCTTGATTCTTCCATCCCTTTTTTGCATTTTTTTATGATTTTGCCTCTGTTATGATTCCATCGCCATATCTCGCACCAGCACTCAAAGGAGCGCACTTGAGCAGATTTCAAAGCGGGGGCTTGCTCCGGGCAAATCGCGCAAGGTTGTGCGGGGGACTGCTTGTCTGTGCATGTCTGCTTTCTTTCTCCAGTGTTCGAACACAAACCCAAGAGCAAATGCGGCAACAGGCGGAAGCCCAGCTCCGCCAGATGTCGCCTGAAGAAATCCAGAAGGCACTCAAACAATACGGGCTGACAGTCGAGGAGGCCACCCAAAAGGCCGCGTCCCTGGGGATTTCACTGCAGGAGTACCTCGCAAAGGTGCCCACGATAAGTCCTGACCGGGATGCTGCAACCTTCGTGGACCCGAGACTGAACTGGCAGTCGATGGCGCCGCGGAGTCAGCAGTCGGAATCGCTCTTTACAGCCACCGAGGCTGAGTCTGTGCTGGCAAAACGACTCGAAGTAAAAGGCTTTCGTGGACGGCGAGGCATCGATGCCACAATCTACCCTTTTGGTTATGATCTGTTTTCATACCCTGCAGGGACGTTTCTCCCATCTATTAGCGTTGCGACACCCCCTTCGTATGTGCTCGGAGCCGGCGATGAAGTTGTTGTTACGGTCTGGGGCGAAACACAGCTCTATCACCGTCTGACGGTGAACAGGGAAGGAAGTGTCTACATCCCGGATGTCGGGCCGGTTACAGCCCAGGGACTTACCGTTGTACGATTCCGTGACAGACTTCTGAAGCGAATGTCAGGCGTCTATTCCGGGCTGGTTGACGGCGCTGCCAGGGCAAACACTTTCCTGGATGTTTCGCTCGCCAAACTGAAGACCATTCAGGTGTTCGTCCTCGGAGAGGTCCAAAAACCAGGAGGGTATGCACTCTCATCAATGTCGGGGGTTCTCCATGCGCTATTCCTCGCCGGAGGACCCACCGCCGATGGAACATTGCGCGAAGTGCAGGTGGTCAGGAAAGGCGTCGCCCCGGCGCTGGTCGACGTCTATGGCTATATTCTTAAAGGGGACAAGAGCAAAGAGGGGCCGTTGACCGACGGAGATATTGTCTTCGTGAGGCCGGCAGGAAGGCGCGTTGCACTCATTGGGCATGTGCTCCATCCTGCCATATACGAAATGAAAGAGGGTGAGCAGCTGGGAGACCTTTTAACGATTGCCGGGGGGCTCAGGTTTGATGCCTATACGGATAGAGTCCACGTTGAGCGGGTCGTCCCCTTCGGACGCCGTCACGAGTTCGCGCGTGACGTTCTTGACTACGATCTCCGCTTCGCCAACGTGCGGGCTCTCCTCGAGAGCAGCCAGGCAATGGAAAACGGAGATATTGTCACCGTCTACGGGATCGCCGACCGGGCGGAAAACCGGGTCATCATCTCAGGAAGTGTCAACAAACCAGGACCTTTCGAATTTCATCCGGGGATGCGAGTAGCTGACCTGTTGCGTGCAGCGGACAGTCTGCGGTTGAATACATATGCGAAACGCGCCACGCTGTTTCGTCTTCTGCCGAATCTGAGGAGGGAAATTTACGGCTTCAATGCGGAGAAGGCACTGCAGGGTGATGAAAGGGAGAATCTTCTCCTCCAGAACGAAGACAGCGTGGTTGTCTACACCGAAAGCCAATTCTTCCCCCGCCATACCGTGACCGTCAGCGGTGCAGTCAGGAATCCAGGCGAATATCCACGGTACGACAACATGACAGTCACAGACCTTGTCGTCCTTGCGGGGGGACTGCGGGAAGGCGCAAGCCTGCATGGTTGGGAACTTTCGCGCGTAGATACGGCGGATCTCGCCACGTACACAAATTTGATTCGCATCGACGGCGAAGCGGATTACTGGCGGAGCCCGGGTGAGACGGTAACTTTGTTATCGGACTATGATGTCCTTTCCGTTCCATTCGATCCCCGCGTGTCTGCACAGAAATTTGTCACCTTTGCCGGCTATGTCATGTATCCGGGCAGATATTCCATCCGCTTCGAGGGTGAGCGTCTGGCGGACATGTTCAAGCGCGCAGGAGGGTTGAGGCCGGGGGGATATCTGGAAGGGTCGCGGCTGATCCGCAGGTTCAACAATGCCGGACTTGTGCCTCTTGATTTTCTCGGGGCCATAGCCGACCCCCGCTCACGCGACAATGTTGTGATGTACGATGGAGATTCCGTGAACGTTGCATTCCTCGAGGATGTGATCTACGTGAGCGGTGAGGTGTATGTGCCCTCACCGGTCATCTTTAAGACGGGGGCAGGACTCAGCTACTACATCGATCAGGCCGGTGGATACAAAGAGGAAGCGGATGACGGCAAAACCGTGGTCTTTCTTCCGGGTGGGAAAAAGTGGGAGGGCGGCGATATCCTCCCTGGCAGCACGATCTTTGTTCCCAAGGAAGTCGACAAGCCGAATGAGTGGCTCCCAATAGTCCGGGATTTGACGGTCATGCTGGCAAGCCTGGCGGCGATAACTGTGGCGCTCGTACAAGTCACAAAATAACCGTGAAGAAGGATCGGACTGTCATATATGACTGAAGCGCCGGTTAAATCTGCTGCGGAGAAAACCCTTCGAGGGCGCTCGCTGGAAGAAATCTTCACGTTGATCTGGAAAGAACGGAAGAGGATCTTTGTCGTCTCTCTCATCGTCGGTGTGCTTACTCTCCTGGTGAACTTCCTTCTGCTGGACCTGTACTACAAGGCCACCGCATCTCTGCTCCCGGAAACGGATAAGAACAAACTGGGCGGTTTGAGTCAGTTTTCTGGATTGGCGCAACTCGCCGGTATAGGGGTGCCGGGGGCGGAGATCTCCCGACTCTATCCGATTATCGTGATGAGCGAGACAGTGTTGAGGCCAGTCATCGAGAGACAGTATCAGACGCAGGAGTTCGCGCACCCCGTGGATCTCATTCAGTATTTTGACATTGAAGAGGACACGCGCGAAGAGAACATGGATGAGGCTCTCCGTGTCCTCAAGAAACTCATGACAACGAGCTACGAGTCAAAGACGAGTACCGTTACGATCACCCTGGAAATGAAAGAGCCTCTGCTGGCAGCGGAAGTTCTGAATGCAATAATCGGCGAGCTGGATAGGTTCATGCGGGTCAAAAAGATTACGACCGCTTCAGAGCAGGCCAGCTGGATCAACGCACGGCTCGTTGATGTGGAAAAAGAACTCCGGGTTGCCGAGGATTCGCTTAAAACATTCAGCGAACGTAACCGGCGTATCGGTGATTCCCCGGAATTGCTGCTGAACCAGCAGCGATTGATCCGCGACGTAACGGTGAAGTCGACGATCTATGTCGAGCTGAAAAAGCAGTACGAACTGGCGAAGATCGAAGAGATCAAGAATATCACGATCGTCAACGTACTGGACGCGGCCCGCGCACCCGTGCGCAAAGAACGGCCCAAACGCGCAACGAACACCGCGATTGCTTTTCTGCTCACCTTCGTGGGTATGTCAACCTACTATGCGATGCTGCCGGTGTACGGCGACCGGGTGAAGGGGTTTGTGAAAGGGGTGCGTGGAGGGTAGCTGCACAAGGCGGCTGAATCGCCTGTTAAGGTTATCAACTTAGCGGATTGCTCCTTGCTCTGTTGAGGGGGTATCGGCAAGCGAGAAGGCAGGCACTACACGGGAGGGGACGCTGATTCCGTAGTGCTCCCGACAGGATTCGAACCCGTACTAAATGATCCGTAGTCATTCGTGCTATCCATTACACCACGGGAGCAGGTATCAACTAATATACGCAAAGCCCGAAAAGAACGCAACAGATTTCCCGGCCTCACCCGCTGCCCGTGGGTGAGTTGCTTTTTTCTCCGTGGATGATTACCTTTAGAGCAAGATTGATCGTCTCAGGCTCCATTCATTAGTTGCTCTGGTTGTTGCTTCCCTCGGGGCTGTAGCTCAGCTGGGAGAGCGCCTCGTTCGCAACGAGGAGGTCGTCGGTTCGACCCCGATCAGCTCCACTGAGGTCAAGTCCTGTGCAACTGCAAGGTGCCCAACTCCGCCAGGTCCGGAAGGAAGCAACGGTCAGCTCCCCAAAGTGTGACGCAGGGTCGCTTGACCTCATTTTGTTTTCCCCCTGTTGCAAAGGTCCGCAATTTTTATTAGCTTAACTGCGAACCTCTGAGAATCTGCGTGAAGCGTCCGCCGCTTCGCCTTGTCCATTACAGGGGCTCCATCAGGGCGTTGCCGACCCGGGCAGATCGTGACAGTCTGACCCCGTCCAACCCCTTCTATTCACGATTTCCGGTCCAACGGACGGTAAACGATGGGAGTGTTCGTGATACAAACGGTGTGTCTCTCGTGCCTGCTCGAGAGCCTGCTCACTTCGTTCCGGGACTTGGACCTTATCCGGTGGTTTGCACCGGAAGAAAGGGTACTTCCCACGGTACGGTATGAAGAAAGAAATACTTATCAACGCGGCCGCCAACGAGACTCGCATAGCGATCACGGAGGATGGCCGGCTGGCAGAACTCTTCGTAGAGACTGCCAATAAGGAAAAAATGGTCGGCGACATCTACCTCGGCAAAGTAGCCAAGGTGATGGCCGGCATCAAAGCAGCATTCATCGATCTGGGACTCGGTCAGGACGGGTTCCTCCATTTCTCCGACATCGGCAGCCGCTTCGAGGAATATACCGCGATGATCGGCGACGACGAGGAGGACGACGAGGAAAAAGACCAGACTCCCTCCGCTGCACAAGAACCCGCCGGAAACGGCGCCGCTCCTCCTCAACCCCGTCAACATCAGCGCGGACAATCCGACAGAAACGCTCAAGCTCAGGGTGCTGCACAACCTCCCCGACAGTCTTCCTGGGATGTTAAACTCCAAAAAGGCCAGGATGTCATCGTCCAGATCATCAAGGAACCCGTCGGCAAAAAAGGGGTCCGGGTGACTTCGGACGTATCCCTCGCCGGACGTTTTCTGGTGCTGCTCCCGTTCGACGACAAGGTGGGCATCTCCAAGAAGATCACCAACTTCAAGGAGAAACGCCGGCTCCGCAGAATCGTGCAGGGCATCCTCCCGGAAGGGTTCGGTACCATCATCCGCACGGTGGCCGAAGGGAAGGAAGAGTCCTCGATAAAGAACGACCTGGAAGACCTGATCGCCACCTGGCGTGAGGTCGAGAAAACGGTCAAATCTGAAAAGGCCCCCTGCCTCCTCTACAAGGACCTTGCGACAACCTCCAGCGTGATCCGGGACCTCTTCTCCAACGACGTCTCGCGTGTCGTTATCGATTCAAAGAAACTGCACAAGGAAATCCGGGCGTATATCAAATACACCTCCCCGCAGCTCCTCGACAAGGTGGAGCTGCACCGGGATAAGGCTCCGATCTTTGACTCCTTCGGCGTTGAGAAAGAACTCGAGAGCACACTCGCGCGGAAGGTGTGGCTGAAGAGCGGGGGATACATCATCATCGAACCAACGGAAGCGATGGTGGTGATCGACGTGAACAGCGGCCGGTATGCGCCGAAGAAGGACCAGGAAATCAATTCCCTGCGTACCGACCTCGAAGCGGCACGCGAGATTACGCGGCAGCTCCGGCTGCGCGACCTGGGCGGCATCATCGTCTGCGATTTCATCGACCTCGAGGACGAAAAGAACAAGAAGAAAGTCTACGAGGAACTCAAGAAAGAGTTCAGGAAAGATCGTTCGAAGATTACGGTCCTCCCTATGACCGAATTCGGACTCGTACAGATCACCCGTCAGCGCGTGCGGCAGAACATCCTGCACAGTTTTACGGAACCCTGCCCGACATGCGCCGGCACCGGACTGGTCCAGTCAAAGACCACAACCCTGAACCAGCTGGAACGATGGATCCGGCGTTTCAAAACCGAGACACGCGAGACGCGCCTCACGCTGCGCGTAAATCCGACCCTTGCGTCGGTTCTCCGCGAAGGGACCATCAGCCGCATGCGGCGCATCATGCTGAAATACCTCGTGCTGGTGAAGCTCGAGGAAGATCCACAGATCCCCATCAGCGAATTCCAGTTCATCTCGCGCAAGCAGGGGAAAGATGTCACCGACCAATTCAAATAGGAACTGATCCATGGCGCTGAAACGCACAGCGTTCTATGATCTCCATGTGCAGCTCGGCGGGAAGATGGTGGAGTTTGCAGGATATGAGATGCCGGTGCAGTACGCCGGCATCGTGGAGGAACACCGCCGGGTGCGCAAGCAGGTCGGCGTGTTCGATGTGTCGCATATGGGAGAAGTTGAAGTTCGGGGGAAGGATGCTCTCGCGTTTGTCCAGTCGATAACGGTCAATGACGCCTCGAAGCTGACTCCCGGCCGGATCCAGTATTCGGCGATGTGCTATGAGAACGGCGGCATCGTGGACGACCTGCTGGTCTACCATATGGGCGACCACTTCATGCTGGTCATCAACGCGTCGAATATCGCCAAGGACATCGCCTGGATGCGCGAGCATCGCAGAGGTGATGTCACGCTGATCGACCGGAGCGACGCCACCTCGCTCCTTGCCGTGCAGGGGCCCCGCTCTCTTGCAGTGCTGGAGAAGCTCACATCGGCCGACATCGGCGCAATGCCCTATTATCACTGGACGCGCGGGACGCTTGCCGGCGTGGAGATGACCATCTCCCGCACCGGCTATACGGGAGAGCTCGGGTTCGAACTGTATTTCCCCTCCGACCGCGCCACGGGCGAAACGGTATGGAACGCGATCTTCGAGAAGGGGAAGGAGGCCGGCATCGGTCCGATCGGACTGGGCGCCCGCGACACGCTGCGGCTGGAAATGGGATTCTGCCTGTACGGGCACGATATCGATCAGACCACGCATCCGCTCGAAGCGGGTCTGGGCTGGATCACGAAACTGGACAAGGGGCCGTTCATCGGCCGCGAATCGTTGCTGAAAGCGAAGCAGCAGGGTTTGCGCCGGAAGCTTGTCGGCTTCACCGTTGATGACAAAGCCTTCCCGCGGCAGGGATATCCGATCCAGGCCGGCGGAGAACAAGTCGGGGCGGTTACGTCGGGTACGTTTTCCCCGACACTGGAGCGGGGGATCGGGATGGGCTACGTTCCACTTCCACTTTCCACCCCGGGGACGGAGTTGCATGTGGTGATCCGCAACCGCCAGATCCCGGCGACCGTCGTTTCCATCCCATTCATGAAGAAAGAGTCATGATCCAGATTCATGTACATGTAACACCACACCAGGTGGACGAACTGGCTCTGCGCGACACCACGGTTGTCACCGTGGATGTACTTCGCGCAGGTACCACGGTGATCACGGCTCTGGCCAACGGGGCGCGTGAGGTGATTCCCACCGCGTCGGTTGAAACGGCGGCAAGAATTTCGGGAAACCTTACCGGCAGTGTGACATTGCTTGCCGGTGAGCGGAACGGCAAAATCGTGGAAGGTTTTCAGCTGGGCAATTCGCCGACGGAGTACACTGCGGAACGTGTCAGGGGAAAAACGATCGTCTTCTCCTCCACAAACGGTTCTGCGCTTTTTCTGAAGGCGAAGTACGCACGCGAAATGGCCGTCTGCAGTTTCGTGAACATCAGCGCTGTTGCAGGGTTCTTGAAGCAGCACTCGGGAGATGCTCATATTCTCTGCGCGGGGAATACCGGCGGTTTCTCGATGGAAGACGCGGTTTGCACAGGGATGCTGATCCACCTTCTCAGCGAAGACGGTACAGTCAAACTCGGCGCTGGACGACGCCGGTATGGCCGCGCTGCTCCTGTATAAGGCTGTCAGGAAGGACCTGAAGGGAATGATGAAGCAGACCGAAGGAGGGCGATACCTCGAATCGATCGGCTTTGGAGGGGATGTCCAGCTCTGCTCGGCTATCGATACCGTTCCGGTTCTCCCGGTTCTCGATGGAACCGTGCTGCGCCTTCGACGGGAAACGGAGAACAAAGACTGATGGCTCAACCAGGTCGCCTGCGGAACACAGCGGCTGCTCCCGCAAAACGGGAGCCCTCGAGGCCACGGAGCAATCGCCAGCCCGCCATCCTCGCAATTCTTCTGATTGCCAGCGCGGTGCTGATACTCATCGCGCTGGCAACGTACACCGCGGGGGACGAGGCGACAGCGGGGGGGGTCCGCCTTTCCCATCTGTGGGGTGTTCTCACCGGGGATCAGGAGGCCAAGCGCCTCCTGGATACAACACACAATGGTCTCGGCCTCGTCGGCGTGATCGTCTCCGATTTTCTTATCCGTGGAACGGTCGGCTACTCCATCTACGCCTTTCCGGTTCTGCTGCTGCTCTGGGGCTGGACTATTTTGCGGCGGAGCGACTTCCGCCGGGCGATTATCATCACCAACTATTCCATCATCTGGGCATTTCTGATCTCCGCCTCATTCGGTATGATCCGGCGGATCTTCCCGGACGGCGCTACGGGTGTTGAGTGGAGCGGAATGATCGGTGAGTTTACCTCGAATGTTCTTGCGCAACTGCTTGGCCGCGCGGGAGGTTCGGTAATCCTGGTGTGCGGCATGTTCGTTGCCGCCATGGTGGGAGCGGACCTGGACGTGCATCAGATGGTCGAGCGGCTGCGGAGCGGCTGGCTGAAGTTACTGGATTGGGCAGGACGGAGACGGGATGCCTGGCAGGAAGCCCGCGAGCGGCGCAGGGCCGAAGCGGAACTGGCTGCCGAGGCTGCTGCAGAGGGCAAAGCGGAAGACGCTGGAGATCGCGGAGATCTGAGGGGTGTTCAACCTATAACTCCTGTCCGGCAGGCAAAAGCGCCGGTGCGAATCACGCGGGCGGAGAGTGAAGAACCCGTTGCTCCTCCGGTAAATGAAATAGCCGGCTCCAAGCCCCTTGTGCTGAACTTCGGCACGGCGAAAGACGACGCGGAGGACGATGCAGGGGGTTCCGGAGAGACCCCCGGGACGGAACCGGCAGTGAAAGCGGCAGGGTCGGCCGTGGAAGAGATCGACTATGTATTCCCGTCCATCGATTTGCTCTCGGCACCGAAACCGGGAAAGGAGAAAATCGACGAGGCGGAACTTCAGGCCAACGCGGAATTGCTGCGCGAAACCCTTCTGCAGTTCGACGTCGAACTGGAAAGCGTGAGCGTTACGCCCGGCCCGGTGGTGACACTGTACGAACTGGTGCCCGCGACCGGCGTAAAGATCAGCAGCATCGTAAGTCTCGAAAACGATATTGCCCTGAAACTTGCGGCAAAGGGGATCCGGATCATGGCGCCGATTCCGGGCAAATCCGCGGTCGGCGTTGAAATTCCCGAATGCCCACGCTTCGCTGGTTACGATCCGGAGCGTCCTCAATTCCAGCGTGTTCCGCGATGCAAAGGCAAATCTCCCGCTCGCGATGGGCAAGACGATCGCCGGCGAGGTGTTTGTGGACGACCTCTCCCGGATGCCGCACGTCTTGATGGCAGGCTCGACCGGTTCGGGCAAGAGCGTCGGGATCAACACCATGCTGGCGAGCCTGCTTTACCATATGCACCCGTCGATGTTGAAGCTGTTGATCATCGACCCGAAGAAGATTGAACTTTCGCAGTATGCGAAGCTCAAGAGTCACTTCCTGGCGGTGTCTCCTGATATCAACGAAGAAATCGTGACGACCCCCGGCAATGCCGTGCTGGCGCTGAAGGGTGCCGAGCTGGAAATGGAACGGCGGTACAATCTCCTTTCCAAAGCGGGTGTCAGAAATATTCAGGAGTACAACGAGAGGCTCGCCGCGGGCAAGCTCAAGAATACCGAGGAGGTCACGCACGCGACGATGCCGTTCCTCGTGGTGATCATTGACGAGCTGGCCGACCTGATGATCACCGCGGCGCGCGAGGTGGAAGAGCCGATCGCACGCCTGGCACAAATGGCACGGGCGGTGGGGATGCATCTTATCGTGGCGACACAACGGCCGTCCGTGGACGTTATCACAGGCGTCATCAAAGCGAACTTTCCGGCGCGCATTGCCTATCAGGTGGCTTCAAAGACCGATTCACGCACGATTCTGGATGCCAACGGCGCAGAACAACTCCTGGGCAACGGCGATATGCTCTACCTTGCGAGCGGGAGTCCGAAACCTATGCGCCTGCAGAACGCGTACATCTCTCCCGACGAAATTGATGCCCTGATGGAACATATCTCCGCCCAGCAGGGTTATGCACAACCGTTCAAGATGCCCTCGGTGGTCGAGAAGAAACGTTCCGGAGAAGGCGGGGGAGGGGATGATCGGGACGAACTGTTCGAAGATGCAGCACGTGTTATCGTGCGCTATCAGCAGGGATCGGTATCCCTGCTGCAGCGGAGGTTGAAGGTGGGGTACTCACGCGCGGCGCGGCTGGTGGACGAACTTGAAGCCTCGGGTATCGTCGGCCCGGCGGACGGCAGCAAGGCCCGCGAAGTGCTGGTGGGATCGGAAGAAGAGCTTAATGCTTACCTGTAGAAACGTGACCGTACATCCTTGGATGTGGGGCAGGTAGGCTGCAACCGTTGATGGCCTTGCTGAAAAGAGTCACCCGACGGAGGCTGCAGGGAATCCGCCGGCCGTATGCGCGAGACCCCGGTGATTGGCAGGGTGTTGATTGCGTCATCAAGCTCCTCGAAGGCTGAGGAGTGCAGCAAACGCAAACGAAGAGGTGCCGCATGAAGGTCCGGTTTGTGCCTGTCATGTTCGCGGTGGTGCTTGCCGCGGGCAGACTGTCGGCCGCCGACAGCGCAGAGGACGTGCTTGAACACGTCCGGAAGTCGTATGACCGTATCGAAGATGCCGAGGTGCGGTTCACGCAGAAGGTGAAGTTCTCCCTTGCACGCATCGAACAGGAAGTGTCCGGTACACTCTTCTTCAAAAAGGAAAACAAGTACCGGGTTGAATTCGAAGGGCAAACCGTCGTGACGGATGGCGAGACGGTCTGGTCCTATTCCGTGTCCAACAATCAGGTGCTGATTGACCGGTTCAAAATGAACGAGCGCTCCATCTCTCCCGAGCGCATCCTGACCGCGGCGCCGGAGGATTTTTCCCCTTCCATTGTGGGACATGAAAAGATCGGCCGCGCGGATGCCACCGTCCTGAAAATGGTTCCCCAGAACCCCTCCATGGCCATCAAATCCATGAAACTCTGGGTGAACGAAAGCGACTGGTTGACCCGCAAAGTGGAAATTGTGGATCTCCACGGCAAGGAGACAACGTACATCGTCAACTCCATCAAGACCAACACGGGCGTTCCCGATACCCGCTTCAGTTTTCAGCCTCCGGACGGCGTCGAAGTCGTCGACCTTCGATAGGAAATCCATTGACCGCCACACCATCCACACCGGCCCGCACCTGGACCCGTCCCCTGATACGGTACGGCATAAGCGCCGTCATCACGGTGCTTTTTCTCTACCTGGCATTTCGCGGCACCGACTTCCACAAGCTCCTTGTTTCCATACGAGAAGCCAACTACTGGTGGATGATCCCGTATTTCTCCTGCCTGATGTTGAGCCACTACCTTCGCGCGTGGAGGTGGCGGTATATGCTCGAGCCCGTGAAGGTGGGAATCTCGATGCGCAATTTGTTTTCGGGTGTGATGGTGGGCTATATGATGAACAACATCATCCCGCGTGCGGGAGAGATCGCCCGCCCGTACGCTCTGGCAAAGGCTGAGGATATCCCCAAGAGCGCGGCATTCGGTACGATCGTCGTCGAACGCATCATCGATACGGTATCATTTCTGGTGCTTGTGGTGCTGATCCCTCTCGTATACCAGGGGCCGCTCAAGGAATCTTTTCCGTGGCTCGAGGAGGCCGGACTCATCATTAGCGCGGCCACGGCGGTTGTGCTGGGATTCCTGATCATGCTGATGATGCGGCGCGACTGGACGGACAAAGCCCTGGGAATCTTCCGAAAGGTTCTGCCGGCACGGATCGATGCCAAGCTTGATGGGTGGGTCCATGCATTCCTGGACGGTTTCCTTTTCCTAAAACACCCCGGGCGCTTCGTCATCATTTTTGTCCTCAGCGTGTTCATCTGGGGACTATATGTCCTGATGACGTATGCAGCCTTTTTCGCATTCGGCCTTCAGGATCAGGTTGGCTTCAGCGGGGCGCTGGTGGTACTCGCCATATCGAGCATTGGAGTGGCCCTTCCCACACCGGGAGGGACCGGAACGTACCATGCTTTTACGTCTCAGAGCCTCACCCGGTTGTTTGCTGTTGACGCGACAACCGCACTGAGTTATGCAACGGTTACCCATGCGGTCGGATTCATCGGCGTGACGTTGATCGGGCTGTACTACTTCCTGCACGATCAGATCCGGATTGGCGAGGCTGTGAGGGACAACGACAAGGCGGCATCGTGATCGGACGCGTTCTCGTTTCGGGTTTGATGACCGTTCTGCCGGTGTTCTCTTCCGCCGTCCTGGCCCAGGAAACGCCGTCCGAGGCGCCGCGTTTTGCGATTTCAGCCGGGATGGGTGTGAACTACATCAGCCCCGGCGATGTTGTGGATATGATCAACGGTGCATTCAAACCCGCGCAGCGGGTCGATCAGTTTCACGCGGGGGCGGATTTCTTTGGTTCCTTTCGCATGCGGCTGTCTGACGAGTGGACTGTTACCGCCGAATATGCGTACATGCTGAATTCGTACAACATCGAGTCGGGCTACGGGCCGGGCGATTTCACGATGACCGTGCACATGCCCACGCTGCTCGCGCACTATCTGTTCGTCAATGAACCATTCTATGACCTCGGTGTGGGTGCGGGAATCGGATACCACTTCGGGACGCTGGCGATAAAGTACGGTACGATCGACGAGCCGTATACGGGGTCCGGTCCGGGAATCGTGGTTGCGCTGACCGGGAATTCCGCCCTCGGGGAACGCGTATTCGTGCATCTTGCCGGAAATCTGCGGTGGGAGTTCATAGGCGATGTGAGGAATGCCGCCGGAAAATCACCCGGGGTGAACGCCGAGGGCGCGCCCGTGACGATGGAGTCCTTCAGCGCCGGTGTGCGCATCGGTATGACTTTTTTGCTGTAAATGTTTTCAACTATTAATCAACGGAGGAGTGGCATGTACAAATCATCCTTAACAACAATGGTGGCAATGATGGCACTGGGAATGGTTATGGCCGGTGGGGAAGCGGAAGCGCAAAAAGAGAAAGCGCCTGCAAAGCAGTTAGAGATCGCTGTGATCGAAACATCGCTTGGCACGATCGAAGCCGAATTGTACCGCGATGATGCGCCGAAGACGGTCGACAACTTCGTCAAACTTGCGGAAAAGAAGTATTTCAACGGCATCATCTTTCATCGGGTGTCCAAGGGGTTTGTGATTCAGGGAGGCGACCCGACCGGAACCGGTACGGGCGGCAAGAGCATCTACGGCAAGGAATTTGAAGACGAACTGAATTCGGCCGCCCCTTCCTATAAGGCGGGCTACCTGAAGGGCGTGCTGGCCATGGCCAACCGCGGACCGAACACGAATACCAGCCAGTTCTTCATCATGCTGCGCGACAACATGCGCATGCCGAAGAACTACACGATTTTCGGCAAGGTCATCAAAGGCATCGATGTCGTGGACAAGATCGGCGAAGTGGAAATCGATCCGCAGATGGGCGCAACCGACGGAAAACCCAAGGTGGATGTCGTGATGAAGAAAGTCACGATCCGCCGTGAGCCGTGGGAAGGCGCCGCAACCGAAAAGGCACCCGAGAAGAAGTAATGGCCAAGGCCGGCCCGTCGTACAAAGAACTCCACGCTTCGCTCGGGAAGAAGCAGCTTCTTCCGGTCTATCTGCTGCAGGGCGAGGAAGATTTTTTGCTGGAGAAAGGTTCCGGGGAAATCCTGGATGCCGCCGTGCCGGCCGAACATCGGGATTTCAATCTGGAAGTGGTGGATTGTGCAGACGTGGACGCGCGGGACATCGTGGCCCGCGCGTCTTCGATGCCGATGATGGGCGACAGACGTGCGGTGGTTGCCCGTAATGTGGAACGCCTGTCAGCGCGCGACCTGGAACTGCTTCAATCATACGTCGATCGCCCCTCCGAGTCTACCGTCCTCATACTGATCGCCCGCAAGGCCGATCTGCGCAAAAAGCCGTTCGCAGGACTCCATGGCCGGGGAGCAGCATTTGACTTCGCCCCGATTGGTGAGGAGCTGCTGCCAGGGTGGATTGGTGACCGCGTTCACGCCCGCGGAGGAACGATTGACGAGGAAGGAGCAGACCTTCTTGCCGCCTACGTCGGATCCTCTCTTCGTGAAATCGACAACGAAATCGAAAAACTCCTGACCTTTGTGGGGAAAGGCAATCAGGTAACCGCGCAGCATGTCGCCGACCTGGTGGGATTTTCCCGCGAGTTCACCATCTTCGAATTGCAGAATGCGATAGGGCAGGGGAATCTGCCCCGAGCCCTGAAGATCATGGAACACATGCTCAGGGACCGCTATCCGGTCGTTCTCTTGATGTCCATGCTGACGATCTACTTTGCCAATATCTGGAAACTGCATCACTACCTCCGTGCGTCCGGCCCTCCTAACCGTGGTGAGCTGATGTCGAAGATGCGGTTCAGCCCGAGGGTGCTGCAATCCTACATGGACGCCGCCCGCCGCTACTCCTCCGAACGTGTCGAACATGCTTTCTGCCTCCTGGCAGAGGCCGACCTGCAAACGAAAAGTACCACCCTGGCAGAAGACCGGGATGTGTTGTTCGGGATGCTTGTGCAGATCATGCAGGATCCGCAGTCTGCAAGGGCGACTGAATACGTCGCTGAATAAGTGCCTGGTATGAACCCGGAATTACACTCCAGTTGAAGATCTGGATGCTCAGAAGGTCCTTGTCTCCGCAGTAATGTAGCTTTCCCTTACTTCTTCCTCTTCTGCTCTCATCCCCATTCGCCCCAAAAACAAGGTCAAAATCGCCCTCTTTCGCCAGAAATTGGTGTGCGAAAAGATTTTGCTTGACAAGAGGTCCTCCGGACGCTACATTAGTTAGGCCAAAACATCTATGGACCTTAGAAAGTAATCTAACATGACGCCCGAACCTAAATTAGTAATATCCGGACAAACCGCCTGGACCCGCAAACAGGGCGCACAGGTGGAGGTTCCTTTCAATTCACACTCATTCACCAGGGAGAAAACATGAAGAAAATCGAGGCCATCGTCAGGCCGCATCGCGTTGAAGAAGTCCGTGAGGCCCTGCAGGAACATGGACTGCATGGCATGACGATCACCGAGGTGAAAGGAATGGGCCGCCAGAAAGGACACAAAGAGGTCTATCGCGGCTCGGAATACCAGATCGACTTTCTGCCGAAGGTGAAGCTGGAAGTCGTTGTCCCGGACCGCGCTCTCGAGAGTGCCATTTCGTGCATCATCAAGGCGGCGAAAACGGGTGAGGTCGGCGATGGAAAGCTCTTTATTTCCACTATCGACGAAGTGATCCGCGTCAGGACCGAGGAAGTCGGCGAAAGTGCCCTCTAGCACACCGTCAACTACGAAGCAGAATTCGTAAACCTTTTGGAGGGTTTCATGATCAGTGTGGAGAGGATAGAAAGGTGTGCGCTCATGCCGTTGGTCGGATTTCTGATCGGGCTGCCCCTGAGCGGATTTGCTCAGGAAGATGAGGAAACGCAAGCGGTGAAGATGACGGGATTTGTGGATGTCTATTTCAGCAAAAACTTCGCAAAGCCGATCAGCCAGGTCAACAAGTTCCGGAATTTCGACGTCAGTGAAAACCAGTTCGATCTGGCACTTGCGGAGATCGTGTTCCAGAAGACTGCCGCCCCAGTCGGGTTCCGCATCGACGCGGATTTCGGATCGGTGAACGATCTGGTGCAGGGAGGAACGCAAAGCACTCTCAACAATCTCCAGCAGGCATATCTCACCGCCGTTCTGCCACTGGGTTCAGGTCTGACTGTCGACGTGGGGAAATTCGTCACACACATGGGCTATGAAGTCATCGAGTCGAGGGATAACTGGAACTACAGCCGATCGTTTCTCTTCGCCCTGGCAGTCCCTTACTATCATGTCGGACTTCGAGCCGGTTATTCCGTTCTCCCCAACCTCACTGTCACAGCCTATCTGAACAACGGATGGAACAACATACAGGACAACAACAGTTCGAAGACTCTCGGTGCAAGCCTGCTGGCCAACCCCACGGATCGACTCACCGTGGTAGCCGGATGGATCGGAGGCAAGGAACAGGCGGATTCAGCCGGCGCGGGTGCACGAAATGTCTTTGATCTCACGTTACAGTTCCGGCCGACGGAGAGTATTGCCCTTGCTGTCAACGGAGACTACGGCACGGAAGACCTCCCGGCCGGCAGTGCCTCCTGGAAGGGGATTGCACTGTATGCGCGGTACGGGTTCAACGATGAAACGGCAATGGCCCTTCGTTCGGAAATCTACGACGACCCGGACGGGTTCTCCACCGGCATGGCTCAACGTCTGGGTGAAGTCACGGCGACAGTTGAGCATATGCTGTTCACCCATCTGTTGCTGCGGGCGGAGTTCCGGCATGACTGGTCCACAGCGCCGGTCTTCGATGACGGGATAGGCTTGGATGTCCTCCGGCATCAGGACACGTTCGCGCTTGCAGCAGTGATCGCTTTCTGACCAAGGACTCGCATTATAAATCACAATAGCAGGGAGTAAAGGGGTTATGGACAACAAAGTACTTTTCGATACACTCTGGGTGCTCATTACCGCAATGCTTGTCTTCTTCATGAATCTGGGATTCTCCATGGTCGAGGCGGGCTTTGCGCGCATGAAGAATACGGTGAATATTCTCTCAAAGAATTTCATCGTCTTTGCGATATCGTCCCTGGCATTCTGGGTAATTGGATGGGGACTCATGTACGGGAATGGAAACGGATTTCTGGGGCTGCAGGGACTCTTCGGGATCTCCGGGGCCGACAACAGTCCCGCTACAGGAGACGCATATCAGGGGGTGTACAGCGCACTCAGCTGGGCGACCGTCCCGCTTCTGGCAAAGTTCTTCTTCCAGCTCGTGTTTGCGGGGACCGCAGCCACCATCGTTTCCGGCGCCGTTGCCGAGCGGATTAAATATCTGTCGTTCATTGTCTTTTCATTCGTGCTGGTCGCGCTTATCTATCCATTGTCCGGTCACTGGATCTGGGGCGGCGGCTGGCTGGCCGGGCTCGGCTTCTGGGACTTTGCGGGATCAACCGTCGTTCACTCTGTCGGAGGATGGGCGGCACTATCCGGTGTGCTCGTACTCGGCCCGAGAATCGGGAAGTTCCGTGACGGCAGGGTCCATCCCATCCCCGGTCACAGCATGCCCCTGGCGACGATCGGCGTTTTTGTGCT
The DNA here is from genome assembly GCA_963779225.1 of uncultured Bacteroidota bacterium. Taxonomy (GTDB): domain Bacteria; phylum Bacteroidota; class Ignavibacteria; order UBA10030; family UBA6906; genus CAVPCZ01. The sequence goes on along the minus strand of CAVZWW010000003.1, from coordinate 3,500,645 downwards.
CTGGCTCGGATGGTTCGGATTCAATCCGGGGAGCACTATGGCAGCCGACCCCGAAGCGATCGCCAGAATCTGCGTCACGACCAACAGCGCCGCAGCTGCCGGTCTGCTGAGTTCAACTATTGTGGCGTGGCTCCTCCTGGGCAAGCCTGACTTGAGCATGACGATTAACGGGTGCCTTGCAGGTCTCGTCGCCATCACCGCAGGCTGCGCCTACGTCAGCGTGGGCAGCTCACTCATTATCGGTACGGTAGCCGGTGCGATCGTCGTGTTTGCGGTAATCGGGTTCGATCGTATAAAAATCGACGACCCTGTCGGCGCTCTCTCGGTCCACCTGGTCAACGGTGTCTTCGGTACGATCGCTGTCGGACTGTTCGCCGAGGGGCGGTTCATGCCTAATACGACGGGGGATGGGCTGTTCTTCGGAGGGGGATCGTCGCTCCTGCTCTCACAGGTAATCGGCGTCGCGGCTGTCGGCGCATTCGTGTTTGTCGTCTCACTCATCGTCTGGAATATCCTCAAGATCACGATAGGTGTGCGTGTGTCTGAAGCGGAGGAACATGAAGGGCTCGACATTGGAGAGCACGGAATGTATGCGTATCCGGAATTCGCAACGTCGGGGGACCGCTTCGGCGAAACGGTACTCCCCAAAGCCCCCCCTTCTTCACGTCCGGCGCTCCAGCCTGGTACAGATGTGGCCCTGGAGGTGTAAGGGAGGATGAGTTTCAACAGATGAGCTGCTGAATTGAGCTGCAGGCCGGTCGCTCCAACGATGAGGGCACCGGCTTGCGCTCAGTCGGGGGCCGCTTCCTGTACGCCCCGGAGGGCCGCTTCCTGTACCTACCCGGAGGGGAAAGGTGGTTTTCTCCCCGGCGGGTCTCTCCTGAGGCCCATATTAGGCTCTGGAGGGGCTTCTGGCGGGGTTTGAGCCGGTATTTGTGAAATCCCCACACCACACCTTCCCCCAGCCCCCTCCGTCGATGCTCCTATGAGCTCTCTGCGAGGGCTGAATCGTTCCTTGTTTTGGCTCTTTTCCCAGGCATTCTTTCGTTGCCTCATGCAATTTCTCTTCATAAAGAAGTAGGCTCTTGAGAGGCTCTGTGGCACATGTGGCTCCCTCGAGAGTGCCGAAGAGGCCTTTCGAAGACTCGGGCGACGGAGCCAGATCCCGCGTCCCGCAGACCGCCGAAACCCTGCCTTCGGGGGTCTCAATTCGAGCCGTTATTCGCTCCCTCCGTCGGGCCCTAATTCGCAGTCATTGCCTTCCCCGACGGTCCCCTGGTTGCCCTATTGTGAGCCGATTCAGACGTTCTCCACTTGACTTCTCGCTCTTCAAATGGTAAATTAACAGCATACGAGGAGTCATTAACGCAATACTTTATATGGTAGGACACACCCTACGCATTTCTTTGTTGTTTCTGCTTTTTCTGGCGCAGGCGGCCGGTCAGCCAATGACTCCTTCCTACGAGGCGCAAGACTATACCGTCGCCTATGGACTGTACAAAGATGGCCAGTATCAGCTCGCCAGTGAAGAGTTCCTCCGTTTTCTCGACCGTCACCCCTCCAGTCCACGCTGCCAGGACGCCGCATACCTCATAGCCGAATGCCTGAAACTCTCTGGACGAAACGGTGAGGCCATCCAGCGATACGAACAATTCCGGCGCGAATACCCCGGAAGCATTCTCGTGGATGACGCGCTTTTCCGTACGGCGGAGATTCAGTATGCAGAAGGCCGGTACACGGACGCGATCAAGAGATTCAGAGAGGTGTCTTCCCGCCGCCGGAGTGAACTGGCGGGCGAAGCAGACTACTGGATCGGTGAATCCTACTACAAGCTGGATCAGATCGACAGTGCGCTTGTGTACTACACAAAATCCCGGAACGAATTCCCACAGGGAAAACTCGCCGATTACGCCTGGTACTCCACCGGCTGGCTTCTACAACAGCGAAAAAAGTCCGCGGAAGCCATCGATGCTTATTCACAGCTGATGAAGCTCCATCCCAACAGTCCGCTTGCGGCATCGGCACGCGTGCGCATCGGCGAGACCCATGTGCAGAGCGGGGACCTGACGCGCGCATCGGTGGTGCTGACTGCCGCCCGACCCGTACTGTCTGATTCCAATGATCGCGCCGAAGCGACATACCTTCTTGCAGAAGTGGCCTACCGCCGCGAAGACTATCCGGCGGCACTTGCCTGGTATGATACGTTTCTGACGGCATATCCACTCCATCGCCTCTCCCGCGATGTCATGTATTCCCGTGCGTGGGTGCATCTCCACCAGGGGAAGAACGATATTGCCGCTACGGAATTCCTGGCCCTTGCCGCCGGAAGTGACGAAGTTGCCCGGACGGCCCAGTTCCGTGCAGGCCTCGCCCTCAAACTCGCCCAGAAACGGCGCGAAGCGGAAAGCCAATTCCGCAAGGTGGCCGGCAACCCGGATCATCCCTTCGTCCCGGACGCCCTCGTGGAACTGGGTGTGATGCGCCTGGAAGACGGACGGCTCGACAGTGCGGCGACAATCCTTCTGGAAGTGATTGGGCGTTACCCTGAAAGTTCCGTTCGGCCGCGCGCCCTGTTCGTGCTGGGCGAAGTGCAGCGTGCACAGGGGAAGACCGCAGAGGCTCTCGCATCGTACCGTGAAGCGCAGGAAGCCAGGGGCGTGACAGAAGAAGTGGCAGCCGACGCCATGTATCAGGAAGGACTTACGCTTGCCCGTACAGGAGAATACATCGGGGCAGCCTCGACGCTCGAAGCATTTCTGGCCAAACATCCGGGCGACGATCGCTCCGGAGATGCCTGGTTCTGGCTCGGCGAATCCCGGTATCATCAGGAAAAGCTGAAGGAAGCGGATTCCGCGTATACCATGGCAATCGGCAAGCTCTCCGGTCCTCGTGTCGCCGATGCGCTATACGGGAAAGCCTGGGCGCGTTACAAGCTGGGTGATGCAGCCGGTGCGCTTACGCTGTTCACGAAAGTGGCGACGCAGTATCCTGCCAGCGCCTTCGTGATGGATGCGCGCGTGAGGCAGGGGGATTGCCAGTATGTCCTGAAAGATTTTAAGAAAGCCGCGGCAACGTACCGTGATGTCCTGAAGAAATTCGCCGGAAGGGAAGGAGCGGACTATGCGCAGTATCAGCTCGGTCAGGCACTGATACGCGGTGGTGAAACGGCTGCAGGCGTTGAAGAACTCCGGGGGCTTGCCCGGCTCTACCCGAAATCCGATTACCGAGATGACGCGCGCTATGCCATCGGCTGGGTTTCCTTCCAGCAGCGTGACTACCGGAAAGCACTGAAAGAGTTCGGGGAATTGCGAACGGCGTTTCCGGAGAGCGACCTTCTGCCCCGGGTACTGTGCAGCGCAGGCGATGCCCACTATAATCTTGGCGAATACCCCGAGGCGATCAAGGTCTATCGCGAAGTGTTGACGAACCATGCATCGAGTCCTTCGGTCCCTGATGCCATTCGCGGTTTGCGCGATGCATATGAACAGACGGGAAAACCGGCCGAAGGTGAGGCGGTTGTCGCACTGTTTCTGAAGGAAAACGCCTCGACTCCTTCCGCGGAACGGATCACATTCTCCCAGGCCGAGGCTCTTTTTGAACAGGGATCATTTGCCGATGCCCTGAACGGTTTCAGGAAATTCTCGACGTCATACCCGGCGAGCGCTCTGCTCCCGGAGGCGCAACTGTACACGGCAAAGAGCGCCCGTGCGCTGGGGCGGTTGCCTGAAGCGGAAAGCACGTTACGTTCGTTGCTGGCGAAGTATCCCGCGAGTGAAGCTACAGCCGGTGCTCTGCTTGAGCTCGGACTCCTGAACGGAGAACAAAAGAACTACACTGAGGCCATCACGCTGCTGCAACAAGCAGCGCGGGAACATCCGGCAACGGATGAAGGCCGGCAGGCTGCTCTGGAGCAGGGGCGTATGATGCGGAGGGCAGGCGACGAAAAAGGCGCACTCAAGCATCTGGCGGGAGTGGCTGCGACGGAGAAACAGTCAAAGTTCGGTGACCTTGCACGGCTGGAATCTGCCGATATCTACCTCGCCGGACGGGAATACGACCGCGCCACAGCGCTCTATACTGATGTCGCCCGCCGCCGCACAGACGACATTGGCGCCGAATCACAGTACGGTGCAGGCGAAACGCTCGTGCGTCAGGATCGATTCAAAGACGCTATCGCCGCATTTGCACGCGTTAAATATGTGTATCCCGCATCGTCAGATTGGATCGGACGTTCGACGCTGAAAATGGGGGATTGTTACCTCGCGCTCAAAGACACGGCGAAAGCCCGCGAATCGTATGAAACCGTTGCCAGGCAGCACGCTGATGATGTTGTCGGGCGGGAAGCTGCCCGTAAACTGACGGAACTTCAATGAACCAGGGAAACACATCCCGGGCTATGGTGATTGTGCTGGTCCTGTGCATTGCCGGATGGGCCGGGCATGTGCAGGCTCAAACTAAACCCGAGCCAAAGCCTGAGCCGGCCCGCGGGACACCTCTCCCATTGCTCCCCGATTCGGTTCTTCGGCCCGCGAATGCTCCCGGCGAGGACACGACAGGCACAGACCCGCACGTACGTTATCCAAAGTTTGATGTCCCCGAATACACTATTACAGGCGAAGACAGCCGCCGGTTGAACCAGGCCCAACGCCCGTCTTTTGTCGGAGACGGCGAAAATGCCGGTGCACGTTCCGCAGGGCTTGGAAGGCGCGATCGTTCGGTTCTGGCCGGTGATCCGAAGAACCCTATATATGACTCTCAAACCGCTCCGTTTTCCGCCGGCCTCAGGGCCGGGTATGGTTCGTTTCGTACGCCCTCTTTTGATGGATGGATCGGTCAGGGGTTCAGTACTGCAGACGTGATGCTCTCCGCCGGCTTCCGATCGGGAGGGGGACATGCGCCAAACGCCGACTATCAACGTGGGCGCAATACACTTTCAGGTGGAGTGGAGCTGGCAGGAACGAGGGTGGCGGGGAGCTTCTCGATGGACGGAAGCGGATACCGGGCATACGGTTCAAACCGGCCCGAGCAGTGGCGGATGGTGACGAGCATTGCGGGGGATGCGGAAGTTCGCAGTATCCGGATTGGTGCGGTCCGCATCACACCGGGTTTGCACATGCGTGGTACATCGTTTGAAGATCCGGTCAAAAGCCAGGAGACACAGCTGGGGTTCGATTTCGGCGTACATGCGGATGCGGGCAGGCTGGCGATTCTGGGTAATGCTTCATTCTGGTCTTCGGCCTACACCGCGGCCATGCCGGTCAACAGCCCCTATCTGATCACTGCGGGGGCGAAGGTACGTACCGCGGTAACAGAAGTCGTCGATATTGAAGGAGGGCTGACTGCAGGTTCGGAACGGGGCACGGACCGCGGCTCCAAAGGGTGGGTCGATGTACACTTCGGACTGTTCTGGCGTCCGGCGTTGGGAGTGACCACCTATCTCCGCTTCGACCCCTCGGTTCAGCGTGCTTCGTTGTGGGGTATTCTGGAGGAAAATCCGTATCTGGTGAATGCGCCGCATCTGCGGAACCGCCGGACGACAACCCACCTTGTTGCCGGAATGGACTACCGCCCGGATCCGGGCCTCCGCCTCGGAGCCCTGTTACGGTATGACCGGATCAAAGACATGCCGATCTTTGTTAACAAAGACAGCACGGGATTCTGGACTCCTTCGTATGCGGACAGGGTGTCGGTTTTCGCCATTGAAGGGAATCTTTCCCTTGATATTTCCGATCAGGATATGCTTAATGTATCGCTTGTTATCCGGCGCATGAGGGACACCGCGACGGAACGTTCGGTGCCATACAAGCCTGATCTGGAATTGGATTTTCAATCCGTTCACCGGTTCCCGTTCGGGTTGCGCCTGATACCGAGCCTCAGGCTTGTCGGATCCCGTTATGTCGACCCGGAAAACACGCGCGCGTTGCCCACCTATCTTGACATCGGCCTCCGCGCAGAGTACATTGTGGTGCCATCGCTTCGTCTCTCGTTTTCACTTGGCAATATTTTCGATGCAGACCGCACGTGGTGGGAAGGTTATGCGGGTATCCCGCGCACGGCGGAGTTTGGAGTGGAATACATCTGGTAAATGCTGTATGTCTTTTCACTGAACCATAGAGGAGGTTCTACAATGCCACGCTTAAATCTCAGTGACGAGGAAACAGGTGCGGACGGTGGAGCGCCCGAAACGGGCAGAAACCCGATGCCTACCGGCCTGCGTGAGGTCGGTGGCGGCGGGGGGGACGGTTATCACCCGTTGTCCTTGTCGTTCTTATTCTTGCCGTCATCGGTGCCGGTGTGTTTGCACTGAATTACTTCAAAGTGATTCACCTCTGGGGAAAGAAAGCTCCGGTCGTTGTGGAAGCTTTCCCTGAACCCGATATGGCCCCCACCCCGGAGCCCACGCCTGCTCCGGTGGAAACCCTTCCGTTGCCCGGAACTCCCCCCGACACGAAAGCTCCGGCCATGAAAGGGCTCGAAAGTCCCACACCGGGCATTGTCCCGACCGGTGACGGCCGGTTTACCGTCCAGTTCTCCGCCTGGCAGAGCAAGGCTAAAGCGGATGAGCAGGCGTCGTTGTTGACGGCCGGGAGGTTTTGACGCATACGTGGACCAGGGGAAAATGGACGGGGAAACCTGGTATCGTGTCCGCGTCGGTCGCTATGCTACACGTGCGGACGCCCGCGAGGTGATCGGACGTTTGCAGATCCAGACGGAAGAAAAAGTCTACGTCGCCACGCCAAGCAACAGATGATTTATCCGGAGAATCAATGAGCCTTTACGACATGATGTTCAGAGGAGGGGTCCTCATGTGGCCCATTCTCCTCTGTTCTGTGCTGGCAGCGTACGTGGTGATCGAACGCTTCTTCGTCCTGCGCCGTGCCCGCCTTGATGCAGGCCAGTTCCTGTTGAAGCTGAAAAGCATCTACCGGCACGGCGATGTGAACGCCGTGCTGACCTATTGCAGCCAGAAGGATGCCCCGATCGCAAACATCGTGCGACGGGGCGTCCTCAAGCATGGCGAGGGCGAAGTCAAAGTCAGGGAAGCTGTGGAGAACGCCGGACGCGAAGAGGTGTTTCATCTTGAGAAGCGGCTGGCGATTCTTGCAAGCATCAGCGGTATCGCTCCAATGCTGGGTTTCCTTGGAACGGTCACAGGGATGATCAATGCCTTCCGGACCATCGAACTGCAGAGCGGCATGGTGGGGCCGGGAGCCCTCGCGGGCGGCATCTGGGAAGCGCTTCTCACGACGGCGTTCGGATTGACCATCGGCATCCCGGCACTGCTCTTCTACAACTATTTCGTGACGCGCGTCCTTCAGCTCGTTCACGAGATGGAATTGACAACAAACGAGTTCCTGGACATGGTGGATGAGGGGCCGGGGGCGTCGCTTGCCCCGATTCCCGGCGGCGGCGGAGAAGTACCGAGAAGCGCCGCACGGCCTGTGGTCCCAGACGAAGAATTCTTCCGGCGGAAAGAATAGATGCAGCTCAAACCCCGACAGGAACTTCTGGCTACCTTCAACTATACGTCACTTACCGACGTGGTCATGTTGTTGCTGATCTTCTTTCTGCTTTCTTCATCCTTCATGGCCGAACCGGGCATCAAGGTGCAATTGCCGCGCGCGGAGACGGGGGAACAGAAGACCGAGCAGGTGGTGACGGTTACTCTGACCAATCAGGGGAAGGTGTATCTGAACTCGGCCGAGACCTCCTTTGAACGGCTGCAGCAGGAAGTTGCTGCAGCTTTGAAGGACGCTCCTGACAGGGTGGTGCAGATACGTGCTGACAAAGACGTGACCTTGCAGAACACGGTACGTGTGATAGATCTTGCAAAGGCTGCAGGTGCGGTTCGATTTATGATTGCCACCGAGACGGTAACGACTCCGGCAAAATAACCCATGCGATCGATCAGTCGTGATCAGATGTATGCCTGGATCGGCACTGCTGTGCTGCATCTGCTCGCGCTGCTTGTGCTCATCCTCTGGCGAATCGAGAGCACAGCGGGTATAACGGATGTGGTGGAGGTGGAGCTGGTGAAACTGCCTCCTCCCACGGCGCCGTTGCCGGAGAAGGTGTTAAAAGTCTCTCCCCGCGCAGCTGCGCGCCAGGGAAAACCCGTCCGGGCACCCGGAAAATCTTCCCCGCTGGCCTCCCGCGTACGACTTCCGGAGCGTTCTTCGCAGAGCCGCGATCAAGTCTTCAGCCTGCCCCCCACCAAGAAGATTGATGCACGCGAAGGGTCGACTTCATCCGCACGCACGGCAGGATCCGGAGTGGGAAAAAAGGAAGCGAAGGGCGGGATAAGCGGGAAGAAAGATGAAAGCGCGCTGGCCGTAGGCCGACCGACAGGGAAGAGCCCCACCGGTTCTCTTAACGGAGTCGGTACGGTGGCCAGTGATATCGGCAAGGCGCTCTTCGGATCGGTCCAGTGGACCGGAGGGGGAAAGCGGAAGAAAGTCAGCGGGGATCTGCCCCGTTACCCCGCAGGCGCCAATGTGCAGGCACAGGTCCGGATTGAAGCGGTTGTGGCACCCAATGGCACCGTGAAATCCGTAAAGCCCGTGCAGAAAGCCAATGCCCGCCTCGAAGAGGCGGCTATGCGTGAACTGCGCCGCTGGAGGTTCGAACCACTGCCACGCACGCTCCCCCAGCGGGAGCAGAAATGTGTGGTGACGTTCAACTTCAAGCTGGATTGAATGGATCGCGGTTGCCACGCTGTTCCGCAGGTTCCTCCTCCGGCAGATCATTCCGCAAGTAGAAGTAGTAGAAGATCCCCTCTACCACCGTGAGAAGCAGCAATGACGCCGCGTCACGGTCAAACCACCGGCCAAACCCCTCAGGCTGCATGACAAACTTCAGAATGAAGGCGGTCATGCTCCAACCAACAAAAAAGATCAAGAGCGCGAAGACCACGCCGAGTATTCCCTCGGCAAGCCCCTCCTCCTGCCACCGTTTCGTGAATATGGCCGCAACCCCAACGACATGAACGAAGAACACGAACAGGGGTATCATCGGTGGACGGGCTCCGTAGCAAAAAGGGCGGCACGCACGGTGCGGAGAAGTATCCTGATATCGAATCCGAGTGACCAGTTTTCGATGTAGTAGAGATCGTATTTTGTCCGCTCCTCGATAGAGGTATCACCGCGGAGTCCGTTTACCTGCGCCCAACCCGTAAGACCGGTTTTAACCCGGTGGCGATCCAGGTACTTGGGAACGGTGCCGACCAGCCCCTGCACAACATGCGCCCGTTCGGGGCGGGGTCCTACGAGACTCATGTCGCCCCGAAGGACATTCCAGAACTGAGGAAGTTCGTCGAGGCTGACCCGCCTGATGAATCGCCCCACCGGCGTGCGGCGTGGATCATTACGGATCCCGAGTCCCGCCTCTCTGTCGAACCGCTCCGCGCCGGCCACCATGGAGCGGAACTTGTACATGGTGAATTCCCGCCCGTCGAGACCGACACGCTTCTGCCGGAAAAGGACAGGCCCCCGGGAATCCAGCCTGACGGCAAGCGCAATGAGGAGGAGAAGGGGAAATGACGCGGCAAGGATGAACGCTGACACCGCGACATCGAACGCACGTTTTGTGATCCTCCCCCAGGTGGTCAACGGGATGCCCTTGAGCCGCAGGAAAGGAATCCCTTCGAGGTCACGCACACGGACCTGGCTCGTCAGGATATCCAGGAGATCGGGGACCATCATGAATTCGATGTTCATCCCCTCACATTCGCTGATCAGATCGAAAAGACGCGGGTGGTCGCTCGAGCGGAGGGCGATGAACGCAAGATCGATCCCGTGCGTACGGATGTAGTCCGGTGTGCCGTCGACAGATCCCAGGTACGATGCCTGCGACAGCCGCCGGGATGCGTCAGCCGGAACACCGGCGAAATATCCCACGATCTGAAAGCCGAACGAAGGATGGAGGTGGAGGCGTGTATAGACCTGTTCGGCGAGATCGTCGTTGCCAACGATTACCGCCTGCTGGAGGTGGCGGCCCTGACGGTAGAGGCTCCGCTCAAGCGCCCGCACAAACGCCCGTCCCAGGAAAATACCCGATGAGGCGAACCCCCACACCAATCCGAAGACAATACGTGAATACGAGAAGTCGCGGTAGAAGAATGTCGCGCTCATCACAATGAGCATGCCCATGCTCACCACTTTGACGACATTGACGAGCTCGTCCGAGAGATTCACGTTCCGGCGAACGCCGTACATCTTCCGCGCGTTGAAGAGGAGAATCCAGGCGGCAATGACAAACAGGGAACCTGTGAAATAACCGCTGAGAGGCGGAGATTCCGCTTCGAGAAAGCCGAACGGGGCGAAGACCGCCGTCTGGAACCGCAGCCAGTAGGCAAGAAGGAAAGCGGCCTCGATGGCCAGAGCGTCACAGAGGACCAGCAGGGAAGGGATCAGCAGATCGCCGCGTTTTGACGTGCTCATGTATGTATCAGGCGTACATTTCGCGTTCGATCAATGAACAGATGATGTGACCGATGGTGATGTGGCCTTCCTGGATGCGCTGTGTGTCATGGGAGGGGACGATAATGGCGATATCGGCCAGATCCTTCGTTTTGCCGCCGTCTTTACCCAGCAGGGCAATGGTGGCCAGACCTCCGGTGCGCGCAGTCTGAAGTGCGTTGTTGATGCTGGCGGACTGGCCGCTGGTGCTGATGCCGATCAAAACGTCCCCCGGCCTGCCGAGCCCCTCGACGGCGCGCGCAAAGACGTTGTCGTAGCCGATGTCGTTGGCTCCGGCGGTAAGCATCGAACTGTCAGTCGAAAGCGAGATGGCCGGGATGGCCGGGCGTTTGATTTTCGGGTCCATCCGGATGATCAGCTCGGTGGCAAGGTGCTGTGCGTCGGCGGCGCTGCCACCGTTCCCGCAGAGGAGAATCTTGCCGCCTTTGTTCAGGGCGTTGATGATCACATCGACAGCCTTGATGATCCTGTCGGTGCACTGGTCCAGGATGGCTTTTTTGACGGCTGCGCTGGCGTGAAGCTCGTCCTGAATGAATGCCTGGCGGGCCAGGACGGTCAATGGGAGATGAGGCATAGGGCTCCTGAGAGGTCAATGCAAAGTGAATCGTCAGAACAAATGCTGCTGATATATCGATCAAGATCATGGATGCTCCGCACCGCTGGCTTTCGCCAGCGCACCCGGGAGCGTGCTCCCAATTGCACCGCGTGCTGCCATGTGCAGGCCATCCCCTGGCAAAGGGGCACGGAGATCCTTCAAGTGGGTAGGGGCGCCTCTTGACATCAAACCAATATGCGCCTTGAAATGAAGCCTTTGCGCGCACCTACTTGACTGGGAATTGCTTAAATTGCACCCTCAAACCATCGCGTCAACTGCTTATCCGGCAGTTGTTTGATCTCTTCCGTTGAAGGTATTTCACGCTCTATGTTGAAGCTCTCTCGTGTTCCCACCAGACTGAGAGCCGGTTAGGCTTGCACATCGAGCCATTTCGCTATGCGTGCCCGAGAGCCGCCCAGCCTTTCGCATCGGAGCCTTCTCTCCCGTGCTACCGCATAAGCTGTTGCACGATCGTGGGCCTGGCCAACATCCATGCTCCGGCCAGGGGCCTCGCAAGGAGCGCAGCTCCGCCAGCTACTTTCCCAGGAGCCGTTTCACCAGCGCGGACAACCCCGTGTGCTATCTCCCCAGGAGCCGTTCCACCAGTGCGGACTGCTCCGCCCTCCTACTTGCCCAGGAGCCGTTTCACCAGTGCGGGCAGCTCCGCCAATGCCTCGTCCAGCCGGGTGATATCCTTGCCTCCGGCGGTGGCCATATGCGGACGCCCACCCCCTCCGCCCCCGACAACCTTCGCAAGCTCTCCGACGATTTTGCCTGCGTTCAGCTTCTTGCCGGCGACCAGATCGTCCGTGACCACGCAAACCAGCTGGGCCTTTTCGTCGATCACCGTCCCCAGCACTCCCACACCGTTCTGCAGCTTTGCACGAAGCGCATCACCGACACGCTTCAGATCGTCCATGTCCGTCGCGTCGACTCTTCCCGCAACCACGTTCACACCCGATACCGTGGTAACCTTCTGCAGGAGTGTGTCGAGGGCGGAGGACGCATCCCGTACATTGGCGTTGCTCAGGATCTTCTTGAGATCAAGATTCAGCCGCGTCACTTCCGCCGCAGCTTGATCCCTTTCGCCGTATGCATGCTCCACCGCCTTCAGCGCATCGCGCGATGGGGTGGATGGGGAAAGGGAGACCGTTCCCAATGCCGGTCGCGTGAATGCCGGCAGGGTGCCGGTCCGTCCCTCCACTTCCCGCCTCAGTGTTTCATGTTCCTCGATAAGCCGCGCAAGCCTGTCGTCGATTTCTTTAACCTTATCGACCTGATGCTGTATATAGCGGCCGATCCCTTCGCCCGTGATGGCTTCAATGCGCCGCACCCCGCTTGCGATGCCTGTTTCGGATACGATCTTGAACATCCCGATGTCGCCGGTGTTTCGTACGTGTGTGCCACCGCAGAATTCCACGCTGTACCGTGGGTCCATAATTACGACACGGACGATGTCGCCGTACTTGTCGCCGAAGAACATCTTCACATTCGGTATCTTCTTCGCCGATTCGATGGGGATGTCGGCTTCGGTCTGGACCGGAATCTGCTCCGTGATCTTTGCCGTTGACCATCTCTTCGATCGCGGTGATCTCTTCGGGCGTGATCTTTCCGTAAGTGGGGAAAATCAAACCGGAGCCGGTCAGGCGCGACAAGCGATCCCTGTTGATGCACATGCTCGCCGAGCACGCGGCGCAGGGCCTCATGGACCAGATGCGTTGCGGAATGGTTGCGCTGGATGTCCGTCCGCCGTTGACGGTCAACGTACACATGTACCGGGGCTGACGCGGCGTCGGCGGGGGTCCCGCGCACGAACCGGACTTCGTGAACGATCCGCCTGTCCTGCCTGAATGACTCAATCACCTCCGCGGTGAACCGGTCGCCTTCGATAAGGCCTATATCGTCAACCTGACCGCCGGAGGCGACGTAGAACGGCGTGCGGTCGAGAGAAAGGAACTTGCCATCCAGCACCTTGGCCACGACGGCATCCGTCTCGACGGTGTCGTAACCGACGAAGAGGCTGTCCGGGAATTCTCCAATATGTCGGGCGATTACACGCGTGTCGCCAGTGAGATCCATCTTGCTGGCATCGCGGGCGCGCTTCTTCTGTTCGTCCATCAGCACGGTGAACGTGGCTTCATCGAGTTGAAGTCCGCGTTCGTCGGCCATCATCCGGGTAAGGTCGAAAGGGAACCCGTAGGTGTCATACAAACGGAAGGCATCGTCGGCGGGGAAGACCCTGGATGTGCCCATTCGTTCGAGCACCGAGGAGAAAATCTCCAGACCCCGGTCGAGCGTGACGCCAAAGCTTTCCTCCTCGCTCCGGATGACCTGCTTGACATGATCCCGCTTGTCGATGATTTCGGGAAACACCTTCCCCATTGTCTCCACCACGGAGTCGGTGATGGTGTAGATGAAGGGCTCGTGCATTTCCAGAGTGCGGCCGAACCGGGCTGCACGGCGGAGTATGCGCCGGAGCACGTACCCGCGCCCGTCGTTGCCGGGCAGCGCACCGTCCGTGATGGCGAAGGTGAGCATCCGTATGTGGTCGGCGATGACGCGCATGGCCACCTGATAGGCGTCCCCCTCGTACGGCCGGCCGGTCTTTAGCTGCAATCGCGGTGATAATCGGGGTGAACACGTCGATGTCGTAGTTCGAACGCTTTCCCTGCAAGACCGCGCAGAGACGTTCAAATCCCATTCCCGTGTCGACATGTTTTGCGGGGAGGGGTTCCAGCTCGCCACTCTGAGTGCGGTTGTTCTGGATGAAGACCAGATTCCAGATTTCCATCACCCGCGCATCGCCCGCATTCACCAGTCCGCCCCCCGAACCGTCCGGCGTCAGATCGATATGGATCTCGGAGCACGGACCGCAGGGTCCGGTGTCGCCCATCTCCCAGAAATTGTCTTTCTTGCCGAACCTGAGGATATGGGAGGGATTGATGTCCGTCTCCTTGCGCCAGAGGGCCTCGGCTTCGCTGTCGGTCTCGAATACCGTGGCATACAGCCGTGTCTTGTCGAGTCCCCACACGCCGGTGAGCAGCTCCCAGGCCCACCCGATCGCCTCTTTCTTGTAGTAGTCGCCGAACGACCAGTTGCCCAGCATCTCAAAAAAGGTGTGGTGATAGGTGTCGCGTCCCACTTCCTCGAGGTCGTTGTGCTTGCCGCTGACGCGGATGCATTTCTGCGTGTCCGCGGCGCGGACGTATTCGCGGGTTCCCGTGCCGAGGAAGACATCCTTGAACTGATTCATCCCCGCATTGGTGAAGTAGAGGGTGGGGTCGCCATGGGGAATCACCGGTGCGCTGGGCACAATCCGGTGTCCGTGCACGGCAAAGAAGTCAAGGAACCCCTGGCGTATTTCGTCGGCTTTCATCAGACCTCAATCTGCGTCATCAGTTGGATTTCTTCGAGTATGCCGCTGACCTGCATACAGCGGCTCATCTCGCCCGCATAGACCATTGCCCGCCCGCGGGTGTGGACCTCCCAGGCCAGCGCTTCGCCTTTTGCGCGCGAGCAATGGATGGCCTTGATCAACTGTCCGATGACATCCTCGAACGTATGGATTTCGTCGTTGAACAGGATCACTTTGGCCGGTTCGTGGGTCTGGACTTCGTCCTCGACCGCTTCCTCGACCTCTCCGAGTTCCTGTGGGTTTGTCGTCATGGTCAAAATGTGCTAAGATTAACTAAAATAGCAAAAAACACGGATTTGTGCAACGATCCCCAGCCCGTTGCATCGCCTGAAAACCGGGTCAGACAATCCGCGTCAAACGCCGATTCCCCCACGCGGGCAACTTGCACCGGTGTGATGCTCTGCGTATATTATGCCCATCTTTTTCTTTCCGCACAAGCACTGGAGGTACACTTCCCATGGTCTTTGATCTCGATCTTATCCAGCGGGTATATGCCCGCACCCCCGGCAGGGTCAAATTTGCCAGACGCATGGTTGGCCGGCCGTTGACCCTCACCGAAAAGATCCTCTATGCCCATTGCTGGCGGCCATTGAAGGAGCCTGCGACTCGCGGCAAATCATATCTTGAATTTGCACCCGACCGGGTGGCGATGCAGGACGCGACCGCCCAGATGGCGCTCCTGCAGTTCATGTCTGCAGGTATTCCCCGCGTTGCCGTTCCGTCTACCGTGCACTGCGACCATCTCATTCAAGCCCGGGTGGGTGCGGAAAGAGATCTCGCCCAGGCAATTGACGACAACAAGGAAGTGTACGACTTCCTGGCCGGGGTCTCCTCCCGGCACGGGATCGGATTCTGGAAGCCGGGGTCGGGCATTATCCATCAGGTCGTCCTGGAAAACTATGCTTTTCCGGGAGCGATGATGATCGGGACGGATTCCCATACCCCGAACGCAGGCGGTCTCGGGATGATCGCAATCGGTGTCGGCGGAGCGGACGCGGTTGATGTGATGGCGGGGATGGGATGGGAACTGAAATTTCCGAAGATCATAGGCGTGAAACTTACCGGCACCCTGAGTGGATGGACGAGTGCAAAGGATGTGATTCTGAAACTTGCCGGTATCCTCACCGTGAAAGGTGGGACGGGTGCGGTTGTGGAATATTTTGGAGAAGGGACAAGCTCTATATCCGCGACAGGAAAGGGGACCATCTGCAATATGGGCGCCGAGATCGGTGCAACGACGTCCATTTTTCCCTATGACGAGCGGATGGCAAAGTACCTCAACAGCACCGGACGCGCGGAAGTCGCCGCACTGGCCGACGGGATCGCGCAAAACCTCCGGGCAGACCCTGAAGTGGCATCCTCTCCCGCGGAGTTCTACGATCAGGTGATCGAAATCAATCTCTCTGAACTCGAACCGATGGTGAACGGCCCGTTTTCCCCGGACCGCGCATGGAAACTGTCCGAGTTTGCGGCTGCCGTGAGGAGCAACAACTTCCCCGAGGAACTCCGCGTAGCGTTAATCGGGAGTTGCACCAACTCCAGCTATGAAGACATTGAGCGCGCGACGAGCGTCGCACGACAGGCCAGGGAGAATGGGCTGCGTGCGAAGTCGGAGTTTACCATCACTCCGGGTTCCGAACAGGTGCGTGCAACGATCGAGCGGGACGGCCACCTCGAAGTGCTGACGGGAATCGGCGGGGTTGTGCTGGCCAATGCCTGCGGCCCGTGCATCGGACAGTGGAGACGTCACGACGTCAGCAAAGGGGACCGGAATTCCATCATTACCTCGTTCAACCGGAATTTCGCGGGACGCAACGATGCCAACCCTGACACACATGCATTTGTCGCCAGCCCGGAGATCGTCACAGCGTTGGCCCTCGCGGGAAGACTGACATTCAACCCGCAGACCGATGTGTTATTGAACGAACAGGGTGTGGCGGTGAAATTGAATCCTCCGCAGGGGGATGAGCTTCCCCGGAAGGGGTTCACACCGGGAGAGAGCGGATACGTATCTCCGGCGGCCGATGGATCAGCAGTCCCCGTGGACATCAATCCAAAGAGCGATCGGCTCCAGGCCCTTGAAGCATTCCCGGCATGGGATGGAGGGGATATCACGGACGTGCCCGTGCTGGTGAAGGCACGCGGCAAATGCACAACCGATCATATCTCTCCGGCGGGCAAGTGGCTCAAATACCGCGGCCATCTGGACAACATCTCCAACAATATGTTCAGCGGCGCGATCAATGCCTTTACCGGTGAAACCGGAGCGGGCGCGAATGTGCTGACCGGGGAGCGGAAAGAGTTTTCCGCCGTTGCCCGGGAGTACAAAGCGCAGCGACTCGGCTGGGTGGTGGTTGGCGATGAGAATTACGGCGAAGGGTCGAGCCGCGAACACGCCGCAATGGAGCCGCGGTGGCTGGGCGGACGCGCAATTATTGTGAAGAGTTTTGCCCGTATCCACGAAACCAACCTGAAGAAGCAAGGGATGTTGCCCCTGACGTTTGCGCAACCATCGGACTACGATAAAATCCGGGAGGACGATCGCATTTCTCTTCTCGGGCTGGCCGAACTGACTCCTGGCAAGCCGCTGCGGATGGTCCTGAAGCATACCGATGGCCTATCAGAAGAGTGTTTGTTGAATCACACGTACAACGAAAATCAGATCGGGTGGTTCCGCGCAGGGAGCGCGTTGAATCTCATCGCTGCGCAGGGAAGCAGGAAAGGTGTTAAGGCGGCAGAGGAGGGCAAGGCCGCCCGTAAAGTTGCGAAGAAAAAGCGGGCGGCGAAGAAGTCAGCGCGGAAGGCAGTAAAGAGGGTTGTGAAGAAAGCAGCCGAGAAGGGAAGCAAGAAGCGCGCGAAGAAAGCAGTAAAGGCAACGGCAAAGACAACAGTGAAGAAGAGTCTTCGCGATCGTGCGAAGAAGAGTTCGAGGAAGCCGGTCAGGAAGACCGTGAAGAAGGTTCTGCGGAAGGGGTCGAAAGGGCCGGTCAGGGGAAGCGGAAAAAAGAGGCGGTAGAAAGGAGTTTTCGAGAAAGCCTGAGGAGGGCCGGAGCTCGAAGGTTCCGCAAACGGCCAGGGCAAGAAGGCCCTCATGGAGGGAGCTGCGCCAAACGACTCCTGTACGGAGAGGGGTTGACTCAAGGAGAGTGGATTTGTCAGAAGAGAGGTTGACTGCAACGCTGCTGCTGGCCTGCGCGGATCGGAGAGGGCTCGTATCCCGGATTGCCCACTTCGTTTTCGAGCGCGGGGGCAACATCATCGACCTGAACGAGCATGTCGATTCCTACGAGCGGCAGTTCTTCTTGAGGATTGCCTGGGACATGGCCGGCTTCACGATTGCGCCGGACGACCTCACTCATGCTTTCGCGCCGCTTGCGAAGGAATTTGACGCACGCTGGAACATCAGGCTGAACCACAAGAAACACCGGCTCGCGATATTTGTATCGAAAGCCGACCATTGCCTGCTCGAAATCCTCTGGCGTCACAGCCTTGGCGAGTATAACGCGGATATCTGTCTTGTCGTTTCGAATCACGAATCCCTGAAATCCCTCAGCGAACGCTACAACGTGCCGTTTCACCTTTTCCCGATTACACCCGAGAACAAATCGCAGCAGGAGGAGCTGGAGCTCGATTTGCTGAAGAAGGAGGAGATCGACACAATCGTCCTGGCCCGCTACATGCAGGTTCTCTCTCCCCGGTTCGTGGAAAGTTATCCCAACGGGATCATCAATATTCACCACTCCTTCCTTCCGGCGTTCGCCGGGAGCAATCCCTACAAGCAGGCATATGAACGGGGCGTGAAGATTATTGGAGCTACCAGTCACTATGTGACAAAGGATCTGGACGAAGGACCCATCATTGAACAGGATATCGGCCACATAACACATAGGGACTCGCTTGAAGATCTTGTCCGGAAGGGCAGGGATCTTGAGCGGCTGGTGCTGGCCCGGGCGATACGCCTTCATCTGGAAGATCGAGTCCTTGTTCATGGAAGGAAAACGATAGTTTTTGATTGAGATCGTTTCGCACCCCGGGTCATAACCTGCCTTCCGCCTCTCAAGGAAGTGCAGGTAGTCCCATCGCACTTGCTGAATCCTCTCACGTTGACACATGGAGGATGTGAAGAAGTCGCCTGTGTCGCAGCGTGAGAATGCGGTGAAGAAGACGGTAAAAAAGAACCTGCGGAAGGGTGCGGGGGAAGACCGATAGCACCCGGCAAGGCAGGGCAAGCAGAATACCGGGTTCAGCTGAGACGTTCTTGTAGAGAGGTCTACAAAAGGCTATATTGAGGTCGCTCGGGAGAAACGTGATGTAGAGCAGTATTAAGTCTGTTCTTTGATTTGGATGGATTCTGTTCAGTCCGTTTTCGTGGCATTCCCTGAGGGAGTGCGCCACGCATCATCAAAATCCACAACAACCAGGTGAGGAGAATATGAAGGGAAGAACGGTTGCAGGAATTATATGTGTAGGCGCGCTTACTGCAGGAGTGATGGTCCGCCTGTCGTCAGAACCGACGTTTAATGGTGACCTGCCCGGCTGTGGCGGTGGCGGCTGCCACAACCTGAATGCCGGAATCGTCAGCGCATATGCCACGGGGCTGAGTGTCACCGTGACGGTTTCCGGGACGTCGGGCAAAGTGGCGGGTGAGCTTGTGAATGCCGCTGGTACCGTGGTGGCCTCCAAAACTCCATCCACCACTAATCCATTCGTTCTCACCGCACCGGTCCCGGGCGACTACACCGTTAATGCCGGCCACAAGTCGCCGACCGTTTATGGAACGGTCAGCATCACCGTCTCCGATCCAGTCCCCATCCAGCTCTCATCATTTTTGGGTCTCCAGGTCAGTCCGCGGGCAGTTCGCCTGACATGGGAGACAGTAAGCGAGATCAACAATTACGGTTTCACGGTGGAACGGCAGGTGTCGGGTGAGGGATCTTTTGCTCCGATCCCGAACAGCTTTGTGGCCGGGCATGGAACCACCAACATCCCGCAAAAGTACGAGTTCACTGACGAAGATGCTCCCACGGGTGTCAACTACTACCGGCTGGCTCAGGTGGATCTGGACGGATCTGTCCATTTGAGCGAGGCCGTCAGGGTCTCGTCCGTTACGGGCGTGAGCGAGGAGGTAGCGCATTCGTATGAACTAGGGCAGAACTACCCAAACCCTTTCAATCCAAGCACGACGATTCGCTATAGCCTCCCCAATCCTTCGCATGTGACCCTGACGGTCTTCAACACCCTCGGCGAGCAGGTTGCGCTTCTCCAGAATGGAGAACGGGAGTCGGGGTATCATGAGGTGAAGTTCGATGGGAGCGGGCTGTCAAGCGGCGTGTACTTCTATCGGCTGACGGCAGGGGATTTTGTGCAGACGAAGAAGTTGCTCATGGCGAAGTAGATTCAGCAGGTCAATAGGGATATGCTTACGTGAATAAAGGCCTGGAATGCACCCCGGGCCTTTACTCATTCCATGCTGGAAGCCCCGCCGGGTTTCCGCCTTCCTGAATCAAATGGCATGATTATTGTACTCTTTTATGGGATGGGCTATCGTGAAAGGACAAACTCATGCGGCTGAAGAGAACCTCCATAATTGTTGTTATTTTCCTGATTGCAGCCATTTCTTTCGGTCAGACCCGTTATCGTTCTGGAATATTCCTTCACCATTCAACGGGCGCCTGCATTTGGGGACCAAACGGCGGACAGGTGTCGGTTTTAGGGGAGATAGCCAGGTACAATCTTTCGCACGGCCTTCTCGGGTCCGATTCTATAAAAATGATCGAAACCTGGTGGCCTTCGGATGACAACGAATGGGCAACCTGGCACACCATCTTTGACAACGAAGATGGTTCGAACGACATCCGGCCGTTCCTTGCCGCCTACCCGGTGATCATGATCAAGTCCTGTTTCCCTTCGTCCAATATGTCCGGTCCAGGCTCGAACGCGGATTCACTCAATCCGTCTATCAAGAGTGTCACAAACTACAAGTGGCACTGGCGTTCGTTGATCTCCGTTATGAAGGGACGGCCGGAGAACTTCTTTATCATATGGACGAACGCACCTCAGGTGGCAGGAAGCACGAATGCCTCTGAAGCAGCGCTCTCCGATGCCTTCTGCCGTTGGGCAAAGGATACACTCGCCGCCGGTCTCGACCCTATCGCCGGGGCGTTCCCCAAAAACATTTTCGTTTTTGATTTCTTCCATATTCTCGCCGGCGTTGACGGCATGCTTCCGCTGGAGCTGGCGAGCGGATCATCAGACAGTCACCCCAATGCGGACGCGACAACATTGGCGGCTCCTCAGCTGGTGCAGCAGGTGTGTGACGCTGCGCTGGCCTACGAAACGCACACCGGAGTAGTCGCACCCGGGACCGGGACGATAATGCCTGAAGCCTTCCAACTGGACCAGAACTATCCCAATCCGTTCAATCCCTCTACCATGATCCGTTATGGCCTGCCCCACAGGTCAACTGTCCGGCTGACAATCCTCAACCTGCTTGGCCAGTCGGTCGCACTTCTTCAGAATGGGGAACAGGGGGCAGGGTATCACGAATTGCGGTTTGACGGGAGCGGGCTTTCCAGCGGCGTGTATTTCTACAGGCTGCAGGCCGGTAACTTCGTTCAAACGCGAAAACTCTTGTTGTTGCAGTAATCGTTGATGTTGGGGGAAGGGGAATGTTCGGAATGCACACTTGAACCCTTTGTATTCTATGTTGGGATGAATGAGTTATGAAGAAACAGCGGGGTGATGTGATGGGAACATACCTGTGGGCAATCTGCCTGAGTTGTGCACTTCTCATTTCGTGTTCAGATCAATCAGACTATCGCGAGCGAGGCATGGTGATGGATGACCGGTTGAAGCATAATCTTGAGACTGTCGGAAACATGCGCATCTATTTTGGACATCAGTCGGTGGGGAGGAATATTCTACAGGGTTTGAAGGAGCTCGCTGTTGAGGCACGCAGCCCGGCGCTCCTATTTGTTTCCCCGGAGGAAGCAGGAAAACTCTCCGGTCCGTTCTTTGCGGAATCATCTATCGGGGAAAATGGCAAGCCGAACAGTAAATGTGACGCTTTCAAGGACGTGATCGACCGCGGCCTGCTTGGCGATTCGTTGGATATAGCATTTGTAAAGTTTTGTTATGTCGATGTCGACGCGGGAACCAATGTCGAAGAAATGTTTGCCTACTACAGGCAAACGATCTCAGCACTTAAGACAGAACATCCTTCCGTGACATTTCTGCACACGACAGTACCGTTGACCACCAGATCCGCGGGCTGGAAACGCATGATCAAAAAGATTATTGGGCGGAGTGACGAGTCGGACCTTGAAGCGTACAAGCGGTCTGTATTTAACGACATGATCATGAAGGAATACGGGAAGACTCTGGTGTTCGATCTTGCGGGGATTGAATCGACAAGGGGTGACGGGACGAGAAAGAGTTTTGAGTTTGAGGGAAAGACCGTGTACACTCTGCTCGAAGAGTATACCGATGATGGCGGACACTTAAATGAGAAGGGACGGAGGGTAGTCGCAAGAGAGCTCCTTCGTACCCTGGCAATGGCGAAACAGAAAACAAGTTCACCCTGAGCCTGAGCCTGACCCACTCGTGGACACACAGGTGACACACGTTCCTCTTGTTTGAGACCTTTCATTGGATCAGACCAACCCGAACCCCGACTCGAACCCCGATCCGAACCCGAACCCCGACTCGAACCCGAACCCAGACCCCAACCCCAACCCCAACCCCAACCCGTTCCAACACTTAGCGACAATTACACACAAAGGGGACAATGAGGGAGTACGATCTCCCTGTGTGAACGTCGTCACACTTCGCGCCATCACCTGTCACCTGTGACAGCGATCAACGTCCTCGCTGACGGGATGTGCTATCTTACGGGTGAAATGTGAGTAGATCAACCATCGGGGCACACTAATGTTGAAACGGGATCTGCAGCGGGCTCTTTCATACGTGGAAGGTTCTAAGACGAGGAAGATCTTTGAATGTCTTCGGACTCCCGGTGTTCACGCTGTTGTGGCATATCGAGTGGGGCAATGGCTACGGAAGAGGTCCCTACTTGTCAGGATACTACTGAAGCCCCTGGTATCAATATACCGCCTTCATGTACGTAGATGCTGGGGAATTGATATAGGCCCTGAAGCACAAATCGGTCCCGGATTCCTGATTATCCACTACGGAGGCATCTTTGTTGCAGGCGACGTCGTTGTAGGAGAATGTTTCACTATTACCCATGATATCACTCTCGGGTATTCACGGGCAAGGACCAAACAAGGGTTTCCTGTTATCGGGAACAATGTCTATGTCGCTCCCGGTGCAAAACTTGCGGGGCGCATCAAAATCGGCAACAACGTCAAGATTGGCGCAAACGCTGTTGTTGAACGCGATATTCCGGACGATGCTGTTGTACAGATACATCCAATGCTTGTTGTGAAGTTCCCCAACTGCGAGGACGAAAAGCCGTCCAGGCAGTCGTTCCCCATGCTTCGGCCAGTTATGCAGGAAGTGGCGGTTGACAATTTTTAGTCTCAGGATGAGTCTCACCCTGAGTCTCTAAGCCACTTGGCATTTCCTATTGCGAATCGCTGGCACCCCTCAGCAAACGCTACAACGTGCCGTTTCACCTTTTCCGGATTACACCCAAGAACAAACGTTCCCGGCCTCTTCATGCAGGTTCTCTCTCCCCCGGTTTGTCGAAGGCTATCCCAATGAGATAATGTCAATATCTGATTCCCGGACCTCTCGCGCGCCGGGGTCTGGCTCAGAGTGAGTCGGGCGTCTACTGGGTCATTTGTCCTCTGCAGCCTCAGATGGCTATCGTACCAGCATAAGCTTTATCAGACCCGTCCTGCTTCCCGCCGTCAATCGAGCAATGTAGGCTCCCGAGGGGAGCTTCTCTCCTGAAAACGTGCTCTCATAGTACCGCCCCGCCTCTACGGTCTCGTCGAAAAGCGTGGCGACCTGTTCACCCAGTACATTGTAAACAACCAGCTGCGCACGGCCTTTCGTCTCGACGGAAAACTTTAAGAGGGTCCGGGGGTTGAAGGGGTTAGGATAGTTCTGCATCAACCTGAACTCTTTCGGTGCTTCTTCGGCGATATCTGTCACCGTCACATCCACGACAATATCCTGCGAGTACGAGATCGTCCCGTCCAGATCCTGCTGTTCGAGTCGATATGCATATGTTCCTGCCGCCTTGACAGTCCTGTCCGTAAACCTGTAAACCTGAGGCTCGATCGTGGTGCCCTTTCCCGGCAGGAAGCCATCGGCCACGTTCTTGTAGACCGCTTCCTCTTTGAGTTTCCGCTGCACGGTGAATCCGTAGTTGTTCACTTCACTCATTGTTCTCCACTCCAGCGTGACACCACCGAGGGTCGCAGCCGAACATCCAAAATCCACGAGCTGGACCGGAAGGGGCTCGACATCGGTTGTAATGACCGACTGGATGCGCAGGTGGCCTGTCGACCAGAGACTCCAGGTACTACCATCGAACCACATTGATGTCGTCGGCGGGGAAGCCAGGCCATCAGCCCGCAATCCTAGCTCGTCTCCGGGAACAGAAACTGCCAGCGTAACGATATACTCCGTTCCCGTAGTGAGAGAGATGTTGGCCGCAAGCATGGAAATCGTGTTGACTGTTCCCCGTGAAAGCAGGGCGAAGGGGATCGAGATGGGAGAGCCCAGCGCAGCTCCGGGAAGTCCTCCGCTCACCGCATAGACTTGCACCACTGCATCCCCGCTTCCAACGAATGCCGAAGTCACATTGGTAGTCACGTTGATCCGGACAGCTGTGAGACGCCCGTCTACCGGGGCAACGAATTTCACTCCGGCCTTATTGGAGCCAGTGATCGAGTTTACAGAGCTTGCCCCGACGCCGTCATAGGCAACAAGTGTACGATAAGCGATTGCGGAGGGATACTTGTGATGAATCAGCGCCCTGAAGATGTCCATCTTACCGTATCCCCAAACCGGATTCGGAAGGGATGTAGCGTATGCGTCACTGAGGGCTGTTGTCGTAAGGAGACTCTTGATCTGTGTCGACATGAGGTTCGTCCCGGCACCCAGGAGCAGTGCAACCGCCCCCGTGACATGCGGAGCGGCCATGCTCGTTCCCTGCATCATCCAGTGTTTTTCACCCGGCTGAACATAGGGGTAATCTCCTGTCGTGTCGGCCGTGCTGGAGAGCGCCGAAGCTATCCACTGCCCCGGTGCCGCAATGTCCGGCTTCTGCCGGTCATCTCTGGTGGGACCTATACTGCTGAAAGTGGATATGTTGTCAGTGCGATCAGTGCCGCTTGTGTAGAACGCACCGTTATAGGAAGGCCAGCCCCATTTTGACATGTATGATCCAACGGTAATAGCAGCGGCCGATGTGGCCGGCATGGAGACCGTCCGGTCGGTGTTGCCGCCCGTCACGGTCACCGTAGAACTCCCGACGGTTTTTATCGCGAGCCAACCGTGACAGGTCACGGACGTCCCGGCATTGTTGGTCAGCGAGAGTGTCCACTCACCGGTGCTCGGCACATCCGCAGTCTTATCATGCACCCATGATTGAACATTGGTGTGGCCATTGTAACTGCTGATGGCATTGTAGAGAGTTATTGTTCCATCGGTCGTGACCGGCCCCTCACCGGATTGCCCCGTTCCACGCGTATAGCTGATGCCATTCGGTGAAATCACTGTTGCCGTGATGTCGTTGTTACCGTTGCACCAGAGATCAAACAAGAACGCATCATTCTCTGTCCCCGCTTTCGGTGTATATGATGGCACGGTGAAGGTGATCGTCTCTGTCCCGCCGGCACTGATGACCCGGGAAACATGCATCAAGTTGGCTCCGTCGTTCCCCGCCGACACCACTACCGCATGCCCGCTGTTGCTTGAGAATTGATCGATTGCCACCTCATACGGACGCGTTCCGTCATGAGGTCCTGTCTGCCCACCGATACTGAAATTGACAACAACGGGCTTGCCACGGGCCGAGGCGATGTTGTGCGCGTACGTGAGACCGTCGATCATGCCCGACTCACCGAAAGATCCATTGCCTCCTTTGACCACAACAATATCGGCACCGGGAGCCATTCCGACGAACTTGCCCCCCAGTGCTCCCCCGTTTCCGGCCGCACTGCCGGCGACATGGGTGCCGTGACCATGGATGTCGGATTCCCGTACGAATCCTGCAGGTGAACCATCGATCTCGTCGTTGATCTGGCTTTGTGTGTACTCAACGCCATATCCAAAGCCGGCAGGTGGAGCCTCGCTGCCGATGGCGGAGAGTGTCTGATCCCATATGGCGAGAATCCGTGATTGCGTCGGGTCCGAAAGTGAACGAAAGTCGAGATGCTTCCAGTCAATCCCGGTGTCATAGATCACGACGATGACATCTTCCCCCCTATAGAGGACTCCATGATCATAACCCTCATGGAGCAGAGGCGCTCCGGTTTCATGCACGCTCACTTCCGCGTGCAGTTCGTTCGTTGACCCGGGATCCACGAACCTGACGGCTTCGAGTGAGGCAAGCACTTCGAGTTGCTCGGTTCGTACGCGGGCGGTGACAAACCCATTGTACACAGAGTTTACGATGATCCCGGCATTTGTCAACGCTTCGGGATGGGAGGTGAGAATGATCGCCTCGTGCTGGCTGTCAGCTTTCGATGCAAGCCTGTCCTGCTGCCACTCTTCAACCAGGATTTGAAACGTGGGGTGAAGTTTTGCGCGCTGGCTTTCATTGAGGCCGGCCATGGCCAGCTGACCGGAAGTACACAGGAGTATCAAGCAGAAGAAGGCGAGAGAGGTATGCGACTTCATGGTGAGGACTCCTTTCTCACCGCACCAATCTCGCCCCATAATGCCGGCGCAATTGATGCGAGGGGTTCCTGAGATAGGCATTCCACTGAAGGCCGCTGCGGCACGACCCCGGAAATGCGCTCACTAAAAAAGTGCGCTTTGAGAGAGAACAGTCCGTTCAAGAAAGGAGAGTCGCGGGGTCTGTGCAATCTGGAATGCCCTGGAGGGCCCTGCCGGACTGAGGGAAATCTACACAGGCGTTTGGACAAGCGCAAGAGGAGGATGGCCAATTCAGACAGCCCTTCAGAGAGCGTTTCCTTCCAGGTTGGGGGCTTATTGGGGCCTAAGGCATGTCTATGGCCACTGTCCGGCCAAAATCCCAGTCCCGACCGCGATAGTTGGCCAACACGCATCCGCAAGCCGTGGAATCGGACATCGACCATGCCCTTTCCGCAATTTAAGGCGAACATTTCTCTGGCGGACCGCCTGAATGCGGAACCACGCCGGCGCCCCGGGCGCAGGAAGCGGGTTGTTTCTCCCGCCCGACGCCTTCCGACGGAACCCGAACCCGCTTCCGGGCGTTATTAGGGTGAAGTCTGTTCTTTCCCATCATATAAAGGTTCACTGCATGCGCTACGATCCTGCGATGATTCAACCGTTTCGCGATGAACTTACCCGTCTCGGGTTTTCTGAATTGAGGACGGTCGAAGATGTCGATCGTTCCATACGTGAAACACCCGGAACCCAGCTGCTTGTGTTCAATTCAGTATGTGGATGTGCCGCCGGCAAGGCGCGTCCGGCAATCGGCCTTGCATTGAACCAATCTTCTGTTCGCCCGCAGCATCTGACAACCGTGTTTGCCGGCGGCGATGTCGAGGCCACTGCGCGTGTGCGGGAACTGATGGGCAATGTCCCTCCCTCTTCTCCGTCCATTTCCCTCTGGAAAGATGGGCAGCTGGTGGATTTCATCCCGCGCTATCAGATTGAAAGCACGGACGCCTCCCGGATCGCGGCGCATCTCACGGAGATATTCAAGGAGCATTGCACCAGTCCGCAGCCTGTGCCGGCAGGAAAGTAGTCATTGGAGACTCTGCGCCCGACATTACGGTCGGTCTTGATCTATCCGCTGAAAGCGCTGGATCCTCTCATTGCAGGCGACGCCCGGATAGATCCCGGGGGTGCACTTGAGAATGACCGGCGGTGGGCAATGCGTGATAGGGCCGGCAGGTTTATCAATGGGAAGAAGAATGAACGGGTGTCTCTGGTCCGTAGCCGGTACCGGATGCACCCGTTTTCGGTTTTCCTGAAGGCGGAGGGCATGGGGGATGAGGCGGTTTTTCTGATGCCGGAAGAATCCCGCCTCGCCGGGGAGTGGCTGACCAGATTCCTCGGCGTGGATGTGGCAATGCAGGAGAACTCTGCCGGAGGTTTTCCGGATGACACCGCCGCGTTCGGGCCCACGATCGTCAGCCAGGCGACACTCGAAACGGTTGCCTCATGGTACCCCGGACTCGAAGCCGCAGACATACTGCGGCGCTTCAGACCTAATCTCCTGATCGATGGTGTTCCGCCTTTCTGGGAGGACCGGCTCTACGGTGCGAAAGGGGGGAGCTGTCCGTTTTCCATCGGCGGCGTGAAGTTTCTGGGGATCAATCCTTGTGCCCGGTGTGTGGTGCCGACGCGTGATCCCGTTTCAGCAGACGTGACGCCGGGATTTATGGCGAGGTTCATCGAGCGCCGCAAAGCCACGCTGCCTTCCTGGGCGGAACCCTCGCAATTTGATCATTTCTACCGCCTCTGCGTGAACACGCAAATTCCACCGACGGAAGCAGGCAAGACCCTTCGCATCGGGGACCCCCTCCTCCTGGTCTGAGTCTCACCCTGAGCCACGAACTATTCCGGCAGTTGTAGACCATATTTCTCACTGATGTCCAGAGGCGGCATGGGACCGCTCAGTGGTTTGCCGTCCCGCACATACCAATCGTACCAATCCAGAGTCCTGTACAGCAGATCGGCCCGCCCTGGCTGACGGCTGTTGCCATGTTGCTCGCCGGGATACTGCACCAGACGCACCGCGGGATGATCATTCATCTTCATCCGGCGGTACAGCTCCATGCTCTGGGAAGGATGCACCCGGGTATCGGAAGTCCCGCCGCAGATGAGCGTCGCCGTTGAACTCTGCCGGGCCCAGTACACGGGGCTCCGCTTCAGGCTGAACTCCCAGTTATCCTCCACCTTCTTCCCCATATGCACAAAGAAATCCTCATACGGAATATCCGTTGTTCCCTGCTTGCTGACGATGTCGCTGATCCCGACGAACATCACCACTGCCCGGACATATTTCGTATAATACGTCGCAAACCAGGCTGCGGCATACCCCCCGTATGATCCTCCTCCGAGACCCACGCGGGCACGATCCGCAATTCCATCCGCGACGAGGTATTCGATACCGTCGGCAATGTCATCAAATTCCTTGCCCGCCGGATCCCCGAGTCCCTGAGCGGCAAACTCGACGCCGTACCCCGTGCTCGCGCGGTAATTCGGGTAGAAGACGGCATATCCTTTGCCCGCCAGCACCTGCCCGGGTTCGCTATATGAGGTGAGCCACCTGTTCGAGTAGTGCGATTCGGGTCCTCCGTGCACGACGACGATCAACGGGTAGTTCTTTCCCTTTTCATAGCCAACCGGCAGCAAGAGCAGTCCCTCGATCTCGAGTCCATCCTTCGCCTTGTAGCGAACCACCTGCTGCGTCCCGAGGGTCTTTGAGGAGAGTAGAGGATTCACCGTTGTTCCGCGAATCAGCCCGTCGGCCGGAGACCAGACATAGAGATCTCCCGGAGTGGAGGGGGACTGTCCGGCAAAGACGGCGAGGCGAAGGTCGCCGGCTACAGAAACCGCCTCAAAAACGACACCTGTCGTGCCGGATGTAAGAAGAATTTCACGATCGCTCCCATCAAGACGAACCGCCGTGAGTGTCGTCTGTACACCCTCGCCGGCGCGATAGACAAGCGTGGCTTTGTCCTTCCAGCCCACCCAGTTGATGTGGCCGCGGAATTTGGGCGGCGTCAGGTTCGTCGGGGCACCACCGCGAGAAGGTATAACAAAAGCCTGACTCACTGCGTGGTCGGATTTGGACTTTGCCGCAGCATACGCGAGCGATGTTCCGTCGGGTGAAAACGCAAAGTTGCCCAGTTTCGCATCGGGATTCACAAGGGATTTCATTGCGCGACTTCGTAAGGTCCAGCAGGAAGATCTGTTGAAACATGTAGCTCTGGTCGATCAGGTTCCTGGGAGAGGCCGCAACTGCCGCGGTCTTGCCGTCGGGGGAGAATTCGAATGACCAGACGTTTGTGTCTTTCGTGAGCTGGATTCCAGGAGGTTTTGTCCCTTCCGGCACATCAATCATGTAGAGGTTTCGGTTCTTGAGGTTCTCTTCATAGTAGATGAATCCGTAGCCTTTGCCCTCCAGGGCTTTCTCGCGGGGCGGTTTTTGGCTCCTGCGCGATATACCCGATCTTTGAGCCGGATGGATGCCACCGGAAGCCCTGAACGCCTTCGGGAGCATCGGTGAGTTGTGAGGATTCTCCGCCCGTCAGCGGGATCATCCAGACCTGGGTCGGGGCCTTTTCACCTCTCCGGGTCAGATAGGCGATGGCTGAGCCGTCAGGACGCCAGAGGGGTGAGAGGATCCGCTGCTTTCCCGTGATGAACGGACGGGATGTGCGCCCTTTCACAGAATACACGTGCAGCTCGCTGTAGGCGGGGCCCGGATCATCGTCAAGACTTCGGGGAACGTCTATCGTATATGTGACCCATTCGCCGTCAGGGCTGATAATGGCTGTGGCTACGTGTTTCAGCGCGAGCAAGTCGTTAGCGGAAAGGGAATCGGCTGCCGGTGCGCTTTGCCATGCGACAAGGAACAGCAAAGCCGTCAACGCGACACGAATGCGTAATGGCCTGAAAATAATAGATGAATTCATATTAGCTATCCTCTGTAATATGTTGATAGAATTAATATTATCTCACTTGAACTGATACCGTTTCTCGGGCAAACAAAAGGGAAGCCGGGGGCTATTCCCCCGAAAACGTCCCCCGCAAAGTGACGTCCCAGATACATCCTTGAAAGCGGCATCAAGACGGCAAAAATGACCCCCGGAACCGCCAGCCATCGCTTACGGAAAAGAAGCGCGAGGGTCCCCCAGGTTACCACGGTCAGGCTGCAGTGTCCGGAGGGGAAGCCGAAAGGTGACTGATCCCCGGCTTCCGGATCGAGAATATGTACAAGCGAATCCACGTCGCTCGGACGGGGAAGGGCAAAGAGTTCTTTCAGAATGGGCGGCAGGATCATACCCTTCGTGGAGAATTCTCTGTGTTTGCCTCTTGAAGAGACAGATTTACTGTCCCGGGAGGATATGCTCAAGTATACGATTTCCCCGCGTGGAGTGCAAAAGGACAAATCCGAGTCTTGTTTGTCCGCACCGATTCTCGTAAATTAATAAATGACACTTCTTCTGTACGCCCTCCTTCTTCTGCCAACTGATGCGGGAACGATGACTGCCGCCGATCAGGCAATGCTGACTGCCATTGCTCTGGATACCCCGATGGCAACTGACGCGGGAACGCTGACTGCCGCCGATCAGGCAATGCTGACTGCCATTGCTCTGGATACCCCGATGGCAACTGATGCGGGAACGATGACCTCTACTGATCGGGCCACACTCACTCTTCTTGATCAGGAAGACTCCAGTGCTACTGAT
Organism: uncultured Bacteroidota bacterium; assembly: GCA_963779225.1. GTDB lineage: Bacteria > Bacteroidota > Ignavibacteria > UBA10030 > UBA6906 > CAVPCZ01. Next base: position 3,469,604 of record CAVZWW010000003.1, on the reverse strand, counting down.
CAGGCGACGGTGACCGTTCCTGAGCAGGCGAGTCTGACTGCGACTGATGCCGCAACGTTGATGGCTTCGGGGGACCGGTATTTCATCAAAATCGACTATCCCGAGGCTATTGAGGCTTACGAAGGTGCTCTTGCGCAGGACCCCCGGAACGCAGGTGTCCTCTGGCGCCTCGCACGGGTCTACGTATGTAAGGGGGAAGTGCTCGATGATCCGGCTGATCGTGCTCCGCTTATCAAACGGGCGGAGGATTATGCCCGGCGTTCCATCGATCTGGATTCGCTGACTGCCGAAGGTCATACATGGCTGGCGGGGGCGCTGGGTTACCTTGCGCTGGATGCCGATATGCGGGATCAGGTTCGACTCTCGAGGGAGCTACTGGATGAGACGACACGGGCGTTGCGCATTAACCCGCGCGCCGACGGCGCTCTCTCGATCCGCGGATCATTCTACCGCGCCCTGGGGAATGTGGGTTGGCTCAAACGGCAACTTGCGGCCGTATTTCTGGGAAAAATCCCCGACGGGGGCTATCCGGAAGCAGAAGCCGCGCTCCTGCAGGCAGTGGCTCTGGCGCCGGATATCATGCGACACCGTTACGAACTCGGCGTCCTCTATCTGGATTGGGACAGACCCGAAGATGCCCGCCGTGCGCTGACCCGGGCCGCCTCACTGGAGATCCGTACCGCCATCGACCGACCCCGTAAGGAAAAAGCTCTCCGTTTGCTCTCGGAAATGGAGGGAAGAAAGGTGTCAGCCGAATGACCGATCGGGATGCCCGTGCAATCCGCGTCTGGTTTGTCCGGTATGTACGGGAGTATACTTCCGGCGACCCTGACGTCCGGCGCAATCTGCTCCTGAAAGAGTCGCACACGCTTCGGGTGTGCCGCGAAGCTCTGGCGATCGGCAGAGCTCTCAGTCTTTCCGCAGCCGACCTCCGGATTGTTGAGGTGATTGTTCTCCTGCACGACGTGGGCCGATTCGAACAGTTTACGCGGTATCGCACCTTCGCAGATTCACGCTCGGAAAATCACGCAAAACTGACGCTCAAGATTCTGCGCCGGCGCCGCGTGCTGGAACGTTTTGACCCGCGCACTCGCGAAATTATCCGCCGGGCCATCCTGTACCACAATCTTCGCGCAGTACCCCCCGTACGCGACTCACGCATCAAGTTCTTCGCCCGTCTCCTGCGCGATGCCGACAAACTGGACATCTGGAAGCTGGTGATCGACAACTACTATGCCCCTGAACGGCGGAAGAATCAGGCCCTCTCCATAGGCCTTCCGGATACTCCGGACATTACCAGGGGTGTGTACGAGGACCTCCTGGCAGGACGCATTGTTGACAACAGAAATATCCGCAACGTAAACGATCTCAAGTTGTTTCAGCTGGGATGGGTGCTTGATGTGAACTTCGTGCCCACGCTTCGGGCGGTTCGCCGTCGGCGCTATCTGGGGAAGATCAAAGCCGTGTTGCCTGCAACCGCACAGGTGGATGAAGTGTGCGGCATAGTGCTGCAACACATGGAGAGAAGAATCCGCGAAGACAAACCGTTAGCGAAGTAATACCATCTTCCGTACAAACGTCATGGTCTCGCCGCCCGACGCCGGGGTGATGTCGAGCCGGGCGATGTAGACACTTGTTCCAACCGCTGCACCCGCCGCATTCGTTGCATCCCAGGCGATCGAATGAGCACCGGCCGCGTACCGGCCTTCAGCCAGCGTACCGACTTCCTGACCGATGACGTTGAACACTTTCAGCCGCACCGTTGATCCTTCCGCGAGCGAGAACCGGAGCGTGGTGGTGGGGTTGAACGGGTTCGGATAGTTCTGATCGAGGGCGAATGTTGCCGGTGCGGTCGAGAGGTCCGCCACATCCGTTGAAGGGTCGTTGATGACCGACGGGTCGATAAACCGCTTGACCGTTCCGAGCCAGTAGATCAGGGTGGCAAGATGCTCGCCGCTATACAGATCTCTGTCCGCCTGCAATACCGCCATCGCTGCATCGGTTGCCGTGGCTCCCGAACCAAGGTAGAAGAGACTCTTGATGACGAGGCGGTCTGTCACGTCCCGGCCCAGTTCATTCCATACCGACATAAGGGCTGATGACCAGATCTGCCCGGCGGAATGCACGGTAAGACTGTTGAACGGGTAGGTGCGGCTGTCGTTCACCCGCCGGCCGGACCAGAATTCGTTATGACCGTCCCACCGGAATACCCAATCGTACGGTGTCTCGCCGCGTGTCCATTCGTGTGTCGAACGTGAATGGGAGGATGCCCAGTAGTCGGAATATCCTTCACCGAGTGCGGCCATTTCGCCGCCACCCCAGGTGGGGACAAATGCGTACTGAATCGCGTGCGCGTATTCATGCCAGATAACATCGGCGTCTTCCGCGTCGTCAACACCACCGGTTCCAAACGAGATCCAGTTCCCGGACGGACTGTAGTGCGAGTTGTCAGCACCCTGGAATCCATGAGGGTCGATGCGCAACTGCGCGAGGCGGGTCGAACTGAACCCGAGTTCCTGCAGCCGCTTGTACGATTCGGTGGCGTGGTAGTACGCGTTGACGGCCTCGAAGCCGGCCTGACTGCGGGTGTACTGAAAACCATCGGGTGTTGCCGCAGTGTAGACGGAGTCGAAGGGGGATTCAATGTCGGTGATGGTGCAATATGGGCCGGCGAGTTTGAACACACCGTTTGCGAATGTCAGAGAGTCAAGGGTGACGAGCGACCGGTGCGAGGTCAACGAGTCGGAATCACTGTCGTTGTTGTCCGCGAAACCGGGAGTGCCATAAGGCTGGCGCGCGGCGCTCAAGGGTTCGGTGAGATACACGTAGCCCTGCCCCTGAACGCGTTCGCCTTCATGGAAATCCACAAACATATCGCGGGCACGAAGGATGGCTCCGGATTCTGCATCAACGAACAGCTCCCAGTCACCGGCCGGCTCTTCGCGGGACAGGGTGACACGATAGGTCAGGCGTGTGGTGCCGTCCGGTGTGCGGTAGACCATCAATGTGGCGGCGTCTGGATTCCCGATCGCAACCGGGCCGGTCTTCAGGTGCTCGCGTGCCAGCATCAGTGCATGGGCCTGGTCAAATGAAGCATCCGGGGGCGGCTGGACGGCGGCCAGCGAGTTGTTCACCAGCATGGTGACTTCGTTGCGGACATTCAGACTGACCACAACATCCGCTCCGTAGATGGGGATACCGTTGACATTCTGCGTAAACCGGACGTGGGAACCGCCCGGGACGGTAATCGTGCTCGCAGCCGTGAGGGTGCCGGCTGCATCGGTCAGGCCGAGCGTGGAGGCATGGCGCTCAAGAAACGTGCGGGCGGAAGTCTCGGCGTTGCCATCGCCGACGCGGGCGGTCAACCCATACATTGCCCGGGGTCTGCCGGCTCCATCTACCTTTGCACCGGCCGTGTACTGGAAAGATTCCACCGGCTGCGCTGACGCAGACAAACCTGCGGCGGAGATCATCAAGCCGAAGGCTGCCGTCATCCGAATCATATTTCCGTGAAACCGGGCGCGCATGTGGAGATTCTTTTTGATTTCGTGTGTTTGGAAGCTGTAACTGGTGATCGAACCCGGGTGTCATCGGGGCAGGTTTCGTGTTCGATCGTGCATCAATATACGTCGGAACGAGGGTAGGGGGCCGTGTCGGCCGTCACATTTTGAAGAAACGACAGAGGTGACATGGAAGACTTTACAAAGGGGTCTTCCCGGTGGCGATAGTGAGCACACATCGGTGACAGGGGAGCATCCTGGATCTCGAGCGAGGGAGCCAGACGTGCCACGGTGGGATCTTGTGTCACAAGTGACACACGTGATACAGCCTGAGCTCACTCAGCGTGTGCTTCAGGCTGTGCCTCAACTTGAGACTCACCCTGAGGCTCGCAGTGCCTTGTCAGCGCCTTAAGCCTCAAGCGAGCGAGGGAGCCACATGTGCCACGGAGCCACATGTGCCACAGGAGGCCCAGATCCACATGTGCCACGGAGCCACACGTGCCACGGAGCCACATGTGCTGCAAGAGCCCCCCAAAACCCTACATTTCTCAGCTACTTCAGTAACCCCATCTTCTCGATCGGGGGAAGCGGAAAACCTGCCCCCTTTAGAGGCGAACCTGCCGGAATGGAAAATTTCCTCGTTTTCGGGTCAAATGCGAGCGGGGGCGTGGAAAGGAAATGATCCCGCGGGAATGTTTTCCGGAGACGCGGATCGGCATTGCCCAACGCCTCAAATCCCTCTTTCCAGTCAATATCCAGGTAGTAGGGGTCCCAACCCGTTTCACCATCCTTCCGGCGACGCAACCCGATCGAATCAGCCACATAATTCCCGCTGAAAGTGGAAACATTGATGTCGAATGCCAGGTAGTCGTAAATATCCATCCAGCGCCCCCCCCACGAGACATTATCGGCAATGAGATTGTTTTCAGGGAGTGCCTGGGTTTTACCCGGAAGTTTTGCCAGTTCGGGATATCGCGTGATATACGGCGGGGCACTGTGATTCACCTCTTTCAATCCATCGAACAGGTAGGAAAGGGTGCCGTCGAAAAAGTAGGATGCCCACCCCAATCCACGTGCGTCGAAGTGAACGGACGGTTTGCACTCGACATAGACATTGTGCCGCATGATGTTGTCTCTTCCGCCCCCTATCATCGATGCACGGCCGGCGCGGTAGAAGACATTCCCTTCCACCCTGAAGCCGCTTCCCCAGTCGTCCAGATACACACCCATCACTCCGTGCAGACCGGGTCCTACCAGGTCATGGAAGTAATTGTTGGTAATGACATTGCCGCGCCAAGTCCAGTTGCGTCCGGTGTGAATTGCCCCCGCATCGCCCGATTCTTTGAGGATGCTGTGCATTTCGTTGAACGTAATCAGGTGATCATTTCCCTTGAGGTATACGCCCTCGAACGGTGCATCATGGATAAGACAGTGCTGTATCGTCTGCCCCACGCCATCCATAACGACCGCGTAGTTGCCGGTGCGGAGCCAGGTGCTGTAGTGATGGATGTGTGTGTTATAGACCTCGTTGTCCCCACGGGTCAGCGTCAGCCGATCCCCGCCGCGAAGAAGAATCCCTGCACGCGCGAGGTCTTTCAGTTCACCGTTCACAACGCGATGGTGGGTGCCGCTCCCGATGATCACCCCCTCGCTCCCGAGATTGCGCCATGTGCAGGCGTCCAGCGTGTTGCCGGTGCCGCCTTCGATGACGACACCGTTTCCACGCGACACCTCGAATGTCATATCCCGGAACGTGACATGAGAGCAGCTATCAAGGGCAACCAGCGGAGATTCAAGCATCGAGACTTCCGCCTCCGACGGCGAGATGCCGCCCGGGGCAAGAAAATACAGCACACCGCTCGTGCGATCGAGATACCATTCCCCCGGCTCGTCCAGTTCCTCCAGGACATTCAGGAAGTAGTAACGCTGATTCCTGGTGTAGCCGTAATGGTGATGTGGAAGTGCAAGGGTGATCTCGTGTGCCGCCGTGTCGATCCGTTCCACCTTCTGAAATGTATCGCTCCAGTCGAATGTCCAGAACCCGTGTACATATATCCCGCTGACCGTGGACCATCCGGAAGGGCGCGAGCCGCTGTAGGTGAATCTTCCATAATGTCGGCCGGCCGGGACTCCGTCGAATCGCTTCTCGCGCTCGAGGCCTTTGTTGTACATGGTATCACCCGTCTGGGGCACATCGGTGACGCGAAGATATTCTGCATTCGGCCATCGCGCCAGTTGCATGCGATTTCCTTTGTAGAACAACTCCAGACCGGGATTGCCGCGCTGTGTAATGGCGCCGAAGTCTGTAATGCCCATGGCACGGAGATCCGCCCGGACCACCCTGTTGCGTATGGCCGCAGGTAAGCGCCGGAGTGTCGCTGTGTCACTGACCGGTGTGAAACCGGATATCCGGACCCCGCCGTTCAGACGGACAGACTCACCGGGATAGGCGCGCCAGATGACTGGTGCCGATGCCGTGCCGCCGTCCGCATTCGAGAGGTGAAATGTCTGAGAACGCACGTATGTTCCACCGCGCAGCACGACGAATGTGGTGTCGGTCGACTCCCGGATCGCGCGGGCAATATCCCGTGCACGCTCAAGCGTGGCAACGGGGCCGTCTGTTCCCGCCCCGTCAGGCGCCGAAAGCCTGCCGCTCCAACGGTCATTCCCTGACGGAGAGACGTACACCGTGTGGCTGGAACCATAGGCATTGTTCAAAGCAATCGTGAGTGGAAGGAGGAACATGAGAGTGAGGAGAGTGATCTTCATGGCGAACCTTTCATTGGAGATTTCAGTGCTCGGCACCACAGCGTTCGAGGAGCAGTTCTGCCGCGGCGATTCCGGAGAGTGCAGCGCCCTCTACACCCCCCGAACCGAAGGCATCGCCCGCGAACACAAGAGGAGGCTGCTCGGAAGCCAGCACCGTCAGCATCGGGAATGGGTGTTTCGGCGTGCTGTAGCGCCACCGGTGGAGCTGGAATGATTCGATCGTGGATGCCAGGTAAGGACGCGCGGCCTCCGTTAACGTCTGCAGGATCGAACTTTCGGATGCCTCAAGATTCTGCTTGCTGAAGGATGTGCTTGCGTGGATGGTTATTGCCCCGGGCGACGATGAAACGCCCTTCTGATGATTGTCGGCAATCCAGGCAATGACATCACCATTCACCTGAATTGCTCCGGGGGATGGCAAGCCGGCAGGACCCGAAAGTCCCGCCAGCAGAGCGAAGCATGGATCATAGCGCGCACCCTGCAACTCTTCACCCAGGGGAGACGGGAGCACCACTCCTCCGGCTTCCAGAATGGCGAGCGACTGGGGGAGGGGGGCGGTGAGCAAAAGGGCTTCCGCCATGTACGTTTCGTCCGTATCCGTGTCGATACTCCAGGCCTCATTGTTGATCCGAGCGCTCTGCACGCGTTCCTGAAGCGCGACGTGCAGACCGATCGCCATGGCTTTGGGGATGGATGTCATGGACGGCGACCCGGCGTAGGCGGTAGATTCAAGCGGCTGGGCGCTGCCCGAGCCATCCAGAAGAGATTCCATCCAGGGGCGTATCAACCCTTCATTCCACCAGGAACGCAGTTTCTCCCGGAATGACTCATGCCGGGCGGAAAGGTACTGTGCTCCGTGGTCGAATGTCCAGCGATCCAGCCGCCGTGTTGCCATGCGCCCGCCGACGCCCCGGGATTTGTCGAGAACCGTGACTTTGCAGCCGGCACGGGAGAGCGTGTGGGCTGCCATCAGTCCGGAAATGCCGGCGCCGACGATAAGACAGGTGCGTTGTGCTTTCATGGCAGGCAGGGGATGTCGCCCAAAGATACACACAGCATCGGACAATTCCAACGGACAAATCTCTCAAAACTCGCATCTCAAAAATTGGCATTTATCTGAAAAAAACGTATAGTAGAAGGAATATCGCTGAGGAATCCAGCGTGAACTACAATTTTGAATGGGATCCTGCCAAAGCCAAGGCAAATTTCAAGAAGCGAAGAAGATCATCAATACCAAACAAGGTGATGAAATGAAAAAAGAATATGATTTTTCCGTTGGAGAACGGGGAAAGTTCTATCGGGAAAATGCCCGAGTAAATCTTCCGATTTACCTCGAGAAGGATATCTCGGAGTTTGTACAGAAATATGCGACTCGGAAGAAAATCGATCGACAGACTCTCGTGAATCGAATGTTACGGGGAAGTAAGGATCTCATTCAAGGCTTGCAGTAATCGATTTTCTCACCCTCCCAACGCCTCATTCGCCTTACGACGCGGTATGTGCTCGATTCACGGATCGGTTTCCGAAACTGTGCGCACTCCGACCAACCCGAGAGCACCACATCTTGCCAGTTCATCACCTGAAAAACCGTGTCAAACGGTGATGGTTGACACTCAAATGTTTCTGTGATACATTGTGCTGGCATCAAGCCCACGAGGTTCCGCCTCTCCGCCGGTCGATGGGGAGGCGATGTGTGTTTCGCCGGGAAAGGGGAACACGATTCACTATGCAGAAGCACTTCGTTGAGGTGTCGGGGCACAAGCTGGCATACGCCGAGTCCGGTACCGGAGAGACGCTCCTGCTTGTGCATGGTATTACCACCTACTCCTTCATCTGGAAGGAGATGATAGCCTCCCTCGCGGCCAGGTACAGAGTGCTGGCCGTCGATCTGCTCGGGTGCGGTGACTCCGACAAACCGGTGGATGTTTCCTATGCTCTCAAGGATCACGCCCGGCGACTGAAGGAGTTCACGGACAAACTTGGCGTCACAAAGTTTCACTACATCGGACATGACCTGGGGGGCGGCATCGGTCAGATCTTCGCCGTGCGGTATCCTGCCAGTCTCCTTGACCTGACCCTCATCAACACCGTTGCCTATGACTTCTGGCCGGTTCAGCCGATCATTGCCATGAGAACGCCGATTATCAGGCAGCTCATGATGGCTTCGCTGGATGTCGGGACATTCCGTCTTCTTGTCCGGCGCGGGCTCTTTCATAAAGAGAAACTCACCAAAGAGCTGATGGCCTACTTCATGAAGCCGATGGGGACGTCGGACGGCCGGAAAGCCCTTCTGCATTTTGCACGTTCCCTGGACAATCGCGATCTGATGGATATCGCCGCTCTGCTTCCATCATTGCCCATGCCGGTAATGATCATACGCGGTGAAGCAGATCCGTATTTGAGCAGTATGATCTCCGACAGACTTCATCGCGAGATTCCACACAGCCGGTTGGTCTCGATCGCCACGGGAGGACATTTTCTCATGATTGATGAACCGGAAAGGGTCATTTCGCTGGTGCTGGAGTTTTTCGGCGGACAGCATGCCTGACCGCGCGAACGAGATTGCAGAGCTGCAGGCAAGGATCCGGGTTCTTTCGGCAGAGAACGAAATGCTCGCCGAGAAGGCTGAGGATACACTTCTTCTCGGATTGATTGCGGAACAAATCAATCTCCTGACGGACGGCCATCGCCTGCTGGAGACCGCGCTCGAGAAGATCGCGGTCCTGAAAGATCTGCTCGCGAGTGTTTGCTGGGTGCTCAAAGGGCGACTCCTCACTGTTGAAGCGGCGTATCTTGTCTCCTCCGATTGTTCCCTCAGAGACTCTGTCCTTCCCCTCTCCTCCGGTTTACAGTCCTCCCTCGAAGAGGGAGTCGTTCTGCTGTCCCCCCGGCAACCTGAGTTCCGTCCTTTCCTGGGATTGTTTGAATCCGTGGGGATGCAGCCCGCCTCACTGCTCTTGATTCCATTTAAAAGACAGGGGGGCGAGGTCGGCATGTTTCTCTTTGCAGACGAACATTCCGAAGAACGGCTGGATGTGCTCACAGGTCTCCTGCAGCGTCTCGTGGAGATGGTGGTGGTGCGGCAGGACAATCTCTTCCTGATGGCGGAGCTGAGGCAGATGAATGCGCGCCTGGATGCACTCGTCGATCAGCGCACTGAAGAGTTGTTGCGCGCGAATAGCACTCTGAAGCAGGAGATCGCGGAACGAAGGAAAGCGGAAGATGCTTTGCGCGCGATGGTGGAGGAAAAGGTTATCCTGCTCCGCGAAATCCATCACCGCGTCAAAAACAATCTCCAGGTCATCTCCAGCCTGCTCAGCTTGCAGCAGCAGGCGGCCGATCACCCGGTGACGAAGGAACTGTTGAAGGAAACACGCGGCCGTGTCCAATCCATGGCCCGTATTCACGAGAAGCTCTACCAGACACGCAACGTTGCTGAAGTGGATTTCGGAGAGTACGTCCGGACGGTGACGCGCGAACTCCTGCAGTCGTACGGTGTGCGGAATGTTCATGTCGATGTTAAGGCGGACGACGTGCAACTCCACGTGGACACGGCCATCCCCTGCGGGCTGATCATCAATGAGCTGGTGACGAATGCCCTGAAACACGGATTCAAGGGACGCAGAGAGGGGACGATCAAAGTGGAGTTGACTCCGCAACACCCGGGGATGCTGCAGTTGCGGGTGGCCGATGACGGCGTGGGAATTGGTGACGCCGAGGATTACCGTACCTCGCGCACGATGGGAATGGTTATTGTGCGGAGCCTGGTTGCACAACTTTCCGGCACGATAGAACTCCGGACCGACCACGGTACAGAATTCCTGGTCCGGTTTCCACTGAACCGCGCGCAACAGGTCAGCGGCAGCTAGTGCCCGTGATCTCAAAGCCGGGACGTTCCGAAGGGGCTTGCCGCCGTGGCGACTGGTCCGGACCGCCGATGCCTTCGGGTGAGCCGGTTGCGGCGACACCGGATGTCTGCGGAAAACCCCGTTCGCAATCACATTTCACAACGCCGGGCCGAGTGGAGCGTGTCTCGCCGTTGTCGCGTCAGGGCGTCGGCCATCTGCAGCCATAGAGGCCTGCATTCGTCAGAGATCGAGATATACTCATCCCCCCGACACATGTTCACAGATGCCATAGGATTCCCGCATGCTCTTTGACCTTCCTCTTGACGAGCTTCGCGTCTACCGTCCCGCGCGTGTGGAACCGGGAGACTTTGAAGCATTCTGGAAACGGACGCTGGACGATACCCGGCGAATTCCGCTCACTCCGCAATTCGTCCCGGTGGAAGCCGGACTGAAAACCGTTGATGCCTTCGATGTGACCTTTCAGGGTTTCGCGGGAAACTCCATCAAAGGCTGGCTTCTTGTACCCTCGCGGCGCGAAGGTCGTCTGCCGTGTGTGGTGGAGTATATCGGCTATGGCGGAGGGAGGGGATACCCGATCGACTGGCTCACATGGAGCAGCTGCGGCTACGCACACTTTGTGATGGATACGCGCGGACAGGGAAGTGTCTGGCAACGGGGAGATACGCCTGATCCCGAAGAGACCGGGGGGAATCCACAGGTCCCCGGGTTTATGACCCGGGGTGTTCTCTCGCCCGACACATATTACTACAGACGCGTGTTCGCAGACGCCGTCCGTGCAGTCGAAACTGCGAGGATGTTTCCCGCCGTCGATCCCGACCGTGTGGTGCTCACCGGCGGGAGTCAGGGAGGTGGAATTGCCCTTGCGGTGTCCGCACTGGATGAGCGGGTGATAGCCGTGATGCCGGACGTGCCGTTCCTCTGTCACTATCGCACGGCAACGGAGATCACGGACCGGGATCCCTATGCGGAGATTGTCCAGTTCTGCAAGATCCACAGAGACAAAGTGGAACAGGTTTTTGAGACGCTTTCTTATTTCGACGGGATCAACTTCGCGGCGCGGGCAAAATGCCGCGGGCTCTTTTCAGTAGGGTTGATGGATGATGTCTGTCCGCCGCGTACGGTGTTTGCCGCGTATAACCACTTCGGGGGAGAGAAGGAAATTCGTGTGTGGCCCTACAACCGGCACGAAGGCGGACAGAGTGCGCAGGTGATGGAGAAAGTGCGTTGGGCGGGAGCGTTGTGAAGGCGAGTTCTCCGGCAATGAGCCGCGTGAACATTTAGGGGGGGATGGTACATCGGCAACGGGTTCAGACCGACGGTGCGGTCAGGCGAGATCGTTTCAGCGGTACGCGAGAGTAGAAGTCGAGCGTGGCGCCTGATGGAGAATTGGCAGCCGCGCCGAACAGCCCGCCCCCCCACCGACCGCCCGAAGATCGAGCGTTATTGTTTCAGCAGCGGGAGCACTTCTGCAAGATTCAACGTTTGTGCCCGCGACTGCACTTCGCCCTGGTGGCGCGCAAAAAGGGTCTTGCCTTCGTCGAGGAGCCGCTGGAAGAGGGCTTTGAGTTGATCCATCGTGAGTGTGCGGCCGCCCGCATAGTACGTTTTTGCGACCTGTCCGAGCGCGTACGTCGTTCCGAATGTGAGCGCCGAACCTGTTATCGCGCTGGTGGCCATCCCGAACAGACCGCCTCCAAGAGTGCGCCCCAGTCGACCCAGCACCCGCCGGGCCATTCCCTCCACCATCTGTGCCGTCATCCCCACACCGACTGTCGCAAGGAACTCTGTTATGTGTCCCCTGTCGAGTGACACTCCGTGTGCCACGCCGACCCGGTAGACCATACGGATCTGAAGGGGAATGATGGCCATCGTGGCCAGGGATTGCGGCAGCAGTTCCAGCGCGCCTGTAAGGATTGCGTATTTCAGGATCATCGGATCCAGCTCGCCTTCTTTCGGTTCGACCGCGAGCGGAGCCTGTTCCACCGTGGCCGGAGTGGTTACTACCGCCGCGGACCCGCGCTGCACGGCGGCAGCTGCAGGGGCGGCAATATCGAGGTTCGTCTGGAGGTTTTCCAGAAAGCGCCGCTCCTCGCTGTTGGTGGCCCCGTCGGCTTCGCACACGTAGACGGCCATCTCATACGCGAGGGATCGTGATTCAGGAGACGCCAGGAGCCGCGCGGTTTCTTCGAGGGTGACCTGTTTCATCACCACCCGTTGCAGAAGAGCCGGAGACGATTCGAAGCCGAGGTTGTTCATGATTTCCTTGACGCGTTGACGTTCCGCTTCGGCCATCGTTCCGTCTGCAAACGCCGCCATCAGGCTGAGTGTAAGAATTGCTTCGGCTTCCTGGCGTTCCATGATATTCTCCTTTTACCGCATTTTGTCCGGTGCAAGGGCTTTCACGACTTTGATGGCGATCTCGGCCCCGACCCGATCCTGCGCCTCCACGGTGGACCCTCCGATATGCGGTGAGACGCTGACGTGGGGATGGTTGATAAGCGCGCGCTCGTCCTCGGTGGGAGGTTCGTGCTCGAAGACATCGAGTGCGGCGGCGGCCACTTTGCCGCTGTTCAGCGCCTCCAGGAGTGCTTTCTGATCAACAATCCCGCCGCGTGCGCAATTCACCAGCACAACACCTTTCTTCATGGCGTCGAAATCAACTTTGGTGACCGTCGGTCCCGCTTTCTTGTCGAATGGAAGATGGAGCGTGATGTAATCCGCCTGAGCAAGCAGGCGTTCTTTGGTGGTGATCTCGACGATGAAATCCATCGGGGAGAAGGGAGGGTCGTATGCCAGAACGTGCATGCCAAACCCGAGAGCGCGGCGTGCGACTTCTTTGCCGATGCTTCCCAGTCCGATGATGCCAAGAGTCTTCTTGTAGAGTTCGATTCCTGCCGAGTACTCCTTCTTCGGCCACTTTCCCTGGCGCATGTCCATGGAGCTGACGTGAAGGAAACGGCTGACGGCAAGCATGTGCGCCAGTGTGAGTTCCGCGACGGAGATTGCGGATGCTCCGGGGGTGTTAAGCACCAGGATGTGCTTCGCTGCGGCGGCAACAGTATCGATATTGTCGAGTCCGACGCCTCCGCGCGCCACCACCTTGAGATTCTTCCCGGCTTCGATGACGTCTTTGGTGACCTTCGTGGCGGAACGTACGATAATTGCCTCGTAGTCGCCGATCCGGGTGAGGAGTTCTTCCGGGGTCAACTTCTGCTGGTGGACGGTGAGGCCTGCGTCTGTGAGGATTTTGGCACCTTCGGGCGAGATGCCGTCGGTGATCAGGACTTTCATGGGTGACTCCTTGAGCTATGGGAAAGAGAGGGAAGGCAGCGGTAAGATACCCAAACGCCACACAAGCCGCAAGTTTGCAGCAGTTACCCGAGGTGTACGGTGTTTTAATGCGAACAATATCGTCATATTTTGCCGGTCGGGTTCTTCCGGTATCAGAGTCTTGTAGCCTGAATATTGTGGTCAGATTTCGCTTGGTCAGATTTCGCCCGACAAGTCCTATCGAATGGCTTACCCTTAAACTGGCTTCACAATCCGCAACGCCGGTAGGCCGGCACAGAACCCCTTGTACCAATCGTGCAGGGGGTTCACTGTGAGTATTTCCGCGCCTATTGAGACAGAATTTGGCCACATCGATCTCTTCTATGCAACGAATGCTCCGACCAAAGTGTGGGCTCCGATGCTCCGATGGATTCAGGCTCGTCGGAAGTGATGACATTTCTGACAAAAACGATGGCGAAAATGATGCTCGCATAAAATGCTGAAAAACAATGAATTATCGGGCTGTCCAACGGGTTCTTCGGTCGATTTTTCGCACGATAGTATTCCAGCAATTTGCATTTCCGGTCGGGGGGGCTTATATTGGCAATGTCATCCCTTTGAGATGTCGTGTCTCATTGGCCCCGAGATCCCTGTGGACTCGGGTTTTTTTTGGAGGGTACATGTCGAAGGTAATAGTCTTTGTTGACGGATTCAATCTCTACCATGCGTTAGACGATGAGCCCGCGTATCACAAATATAAATGGATGGATTTTGACAAGCTGGCTCGCATTCTTGTCCCCAAGACAGACAAAATCGTGGGAGTGTATTACTTCACAGCACTGCAGACGTGGAAACCGGACAAAGTGGTCAGACACAAACTGCTCATTCAGGCAAATGAGTTAAAGGGAGTGCGAACAGTATATGGTGAGTTCAAGCAACGCGACAGGCTTTGTTCTGTTTGCGGGAAGCAGTACAAGGGCAGAGAAGAAAAGCAAACAGACGTTAATATCGCAATCCACCTTTTCCGTTTTGCCATTCAAGATCTTCACGACATTTCAGTGATAGTGTCCGGGGATAGCGATCAGATCCCGGCGATCCAGGCGGTTAAAACTCTTTATCCCTCCAAACAAGTCCGCGTAGCTATTCCTATCGGTCGGAAGGCCGAACAGCTGATAGAAGTTTGCGATTCTTATACTCGTATCCGAGAGAAGCAGTTGAAAACATGTCAACTGGACGACGTAATCAATATTGGTGGAGGTAGGAAACTCTTTCGACCTCCGACTTGGAAGTAACAGCCTTTACATATAGAAGACTATCCAGGTTCACCGACTGTCCAGGTTTACCGACCGTCAGTTTCTTGAATGTCACGGGGGGTGAGTAGATTTCAGCCGTGCCGCAGGCACGTTCAGGCGCGTGTGGCGCCAGGGCTCAGGAGGCTCAGTGCCTCAACTTGTGCCTCAAGCAGAGCCTCTGGCTGGGGCTCAAGTGGGGCTCGTGCTTACATGTCGCCAGAGACTCAAGAAGTGCCACTGTGCCACATGTGCCCTGGCTGAGGCTCAAGTGGGGCCCGGAAGTCCTCAGTCTAAGTCTTCCGGCGGATCAACTCCGGCTTCACCGCACGCTCGTCCCCCATGTCCTTCTCTCCGTAGGCGTTGGTCTCTTCCTTTTCTACATCTTCACGATGCCTCAATAAGTCCTGCGCCTTCTCCCCGACCTTGTGCTTTTTCTTCTCCACGGCCTTCTTCTACACGATTTCAAAAAGAAAGGGCCGTCCCCGGACTTCTGGGACAGCCCCTTCTCTTCGCCGTGTGTACAGCAGTGGGGGGGCGGCCAAACGGCCCTATCGGATAAGCACCAACTTGCGCGTCTCCACAAAATCACCGGCCCTCAACCGATAGAAGTACACGCCGCTTGACAGACTCGCTTCCGTCAAACTGCACCTCATGATATCCTGCCTCCATGTCGCCATTGGCGAGCTGAGCCACCTGCTGGCCGAGGTTGTTGAAGACGGTCAGCCGGACAGCCGACTTCCTTGGTAACTCGTAACAGATCGTCGTCGAGGGATTGAAGGGGTTGGGGTAGTTCTGACGAAGCGAGAACTCGTGCGGCAATTGGCTCGTGACGGGTTCGACTGAGGTGATCATCTCCGATAACGGTCGACTCCAGACGCCACCGCCCTCGGTTCCCGCAAAGAGATTTGTGCCTGAAACGGCAAGAGACGAGACGTGAATGTTCGTCAAGCCGGTGTTGACTGGAGTCTTCCTTGCGATGTTGTTGGTGTAAAGAAAGACGCCGCGGTAATTATCCCCGACAAAGAGATTCGTGCCCGAAACGGCAAGAGCATGGACTCCCAAGCTGACGAAGACTTGAGTCCAGCTTGTGCCGCTATCGGTGGAAAGAAAGACGCCGGAGCCGTCAGTCCCGGCAAAGAGATTCGTGCCCGAAATGGCAAGAGACCAGAAGGAACTGTGCGGCAAGCCGCTGATGAAAAGACGAATCCAGCTTGTGCCGTTGTTGGTGGAAAGAAAGACGCCATCCTGAGTCCCGGCAAAGAGTTTCGTGCCCGAAACGGCAAGAGAAAAGACTTGAGTATTCGTCAAGCCGGTGTTGACTGCTGTCCAGCTTGTGCCGTTGTCGGTGGAAAGGAAGACGCCGTCCCAAGTTCCGGCAAAGAGACTCGTGCCGCTCGATGCAAAGCATTGGATGGAAAGATATCGTGTAGTGTCATATGTATCCTTCGGCAACCCTTCATTGACCGCCGTCCAGCTTGTGCCGTTGTCGGTGGAACGAAAGACACCGTGACCATCTGAGACGGGGCCATAGCTCTGATTCCCGGTCCCGGCAAAGACATTCGTGCCGGAGACGGCAAGAGCACGGACATCAGCGCGCGTCAAGCCGGTGTTCACTGCTGTCCAGCTTGTGCCGTTGTTGGTGGAAAGAATGACGCCCCCAGAAGTCCCGGCAAAGAGATTCGTGCCCGAAACGGCAAAGCATCTTATAGAGCCGTCATAAGGTCCGGCGGTTTTCACCCATTGACCGGACGCATAGGGACAAACCAGAACGAGGACGAGTGCGAGACAGATGGTTTGAGTTCTCATCTTGTCTTCCTTCCAAGTCAGATGCTATGGGAGATAACTGGCCAGAGAACGGAGCTCAGTGGGTCGTGGCGTAGGACGGAAACACTGGGCGGCTCGCTGACTCTTGCACCGAATCACATTTTTTGAATGTGGAAGTTGAAACCCGCGGGAGAGGAGGGAGTGCAGATGGAGACAAACAGCAGGTGCGCTTCCAGGTCTGACGCGGGAGGCCCCGCATTCGACCTATGTAAGCATAAAGGAAAGTTAGTACTGCTGTTCGAAAACGTCAAGGGAAATTGGAAAGTGTCCTTCCATTTCTTCAGGTTCTGCATGTACCGATCGCGTTGCTGATTCAGAATCTCCGTCTTTTTCAGAATGCTCATACCACCGTTCCCAGGGCGGGAACCCCGATCGGGAAGTGGGTTCTTCCTAAGAGAGTCGAGAAGTCGATTTCTTGATTGTCACGGGGGGTCGAGGTGATCTTCTGAAGCTATCAACTTATCAGCACGACGGCTTTGAAGATTACAGTGACATCGTTTCACCGCACGGGAATTTCGATTGTGACGAGCGTGTCTACGGGAACACCATTGAAGATCCGTGGCTGGTATTTCCATTGAACGACAGCCTTTAGCACTGACTTGTTGAAATATGGACTGTCGCTCGAGACGATCCATGCCCTCCTGACATTTCCCCGCTTCGTGACGACCGCATTGACTATAATCGGCGTAAACTGACGGACAGACCGGCCCACGGGAGGAACTGCGGCAACCTTAACGATGGGAAATGCATCCTCGTTGACGATCGATGAATCCGTCAGTTTGAAACTGGCCATGGAGTCTTCTCCGACGAGCTCAACCCATTGATCCGTCAATTTCACTTTCAATCTTTCGGTAGGGATTTGAGCAACCATCGTATCGCATTGAGTGGCGAGGAGCGCAATGAGTACATACAGCATGAGCGGTCGCGGGTCCATTGCTTTGTCCTTTCGATAATTCTCCTGTTTGAATGCGATAGAAATGCACCTTGAGATTGCGTTTTCCAATCCCCGGCGGACCAGTGTTATGCAATGTCTTGATGGTGCCAAAATCGAATTGCCTGAAGGTGTCACTTTCATTTCGATTTACTCACAAAGCTCATGAGGCTCAGTGCCTCAGCTTGTGGCTCACGATGTGCCTCAACTTGTGCCTCAAGCAGAGCCTCTGGCTGGGGCACACTTCTCTACATCTTCACCATGCCTGAATAAGTCCTGCGCCTTCTCCCCGACCTTGTGCTTTTTCTTCTCCACGGCCTTCTTCTACACGATTTCAAAAAGAAAGGGCGTCCCTGGACTTCTGGGACAGCCCTTTTTCTTCACCGTGTGTACGGCAGCGGGGGAGCGAAATGTTCCTATCGCATAAGCACCAACTGGCGCGTCTCTACAAAATCCCCGGCCCTCAGGCGGTAGAAGTACACGCCGCTTGACAGATCGCTTCCGTCAAACAGCACCTCATGATACCCCGCCTCCATGTCGCCATTGGCGAGCTGAGCCACCTGCTGACCGAGGTTGTTGAAGACGGTCAGTTGGACAGCCGACTTCCGTGGCAACTCGTAACAGATCATCGTCGAGGGATTGAACGGGTTGGGGTAGTTTTGCCCCAACGCATACCGCGCGGGAATGTCACGGATTTCTTCTACAGACACTACCTGGCCGACCGGGCCCCAGCTTCCGGAACAGGGTGATCCGGCCACATTTGCATTCCAGGTGCCTGATACCTGATCTCCCGATGCGCTAAACGTGCCCGCTATGGTGAGCGGCCACGGCGTCCCCGAGAAACTTGTGTTCAGATTCTTGGTGATCGTAAACTGATTATTCGTGATACTCCAGGAGCTCATAACGGTTATTCCGCCGGACAACGTAATGCCCACACCTCCACAATTGAATGCCATGAACATGAAAGCGATTTTCGTGATGCTTGCCCCTCCCTCGGAAACCGTAAGCGTGAACTCTCCAAAACCTGCTGTCGCCTTCCAATCGCCGGCCTTTGGCTGACTTTGAACACTCGCGAACCCGGCGAGCACCAACGCAACAAGTGCCAGCCTTCGAACATGCTGAAGAACTCGTTTACCGATCATAGCTGTCATCCTTTCTCCCGGGTGAAATTGTCCTTGCCACATGGACTCACATCAGGTGGTGCAGACTGTCAGACTCTCCACGAGCGACGCTCGCCGAAGCGGGCGGGATATGTGAGCGCACCGCGTACGCAAGGATGGTGTCAGAGATTTTGGCTTGAGGCGGGACCAGGTGGTGTCGGGAAAGACGATAATGATCAGCGGCTCACCGAGTCTCCCATCGAGCCTTTGCGTCTGAGTCCGTTCTTGAGGATCTCAAAAGAGAATGCGGAGACTGACATCCGCGGGAGAGGAGGGAGTGCAGATGGAATCTAAGAGCAGGTGCGCTTCCAGGTCTGACGCGGGCACGCCCGCATTCGACCTATGTAAGCATGGGGGAAAGGTAGTACTGCTGTGAGAAAATGTCAAGGGAAATCGGAACGTGTCCTTCCATTTCTTCAGGTTTTGCATGCGTTGATCATGTTGCTGATCCAGAATCTCCATTTAATTCAGGTTGTTCATGATATTCGTATCACCGTTGCCGGCTCGGGAATCCCCATCGGCAAATGTGTTTTTGTTGAGAGAACCGGGAAGTCGATTTCTTGATTGTCACGGGGGGTTTGAGTAAATTTCAGCCGTGCCGCAGGCATGTGCAGGCGCGTGTGGCACCGGGGCTCATGAGGCTCAGTCTGAGACTCATATGTCGCCAGAGGCTCAAGAAATGCCACATATGCCACTGTGCCTCAGCTTGTGGCTCACGATGTGCCTCAAGCAGAGCCTCTGGCTGGGGCACAAGTTGGGCTGCCTGAGGCCCAAGTGGGGCCCGGAAGCTCCTGCGACTCAGGGTGCGACTCAGGCTGAGTCTCACCGCGCACTGCGCAAGCAGCTCGACCACTCCTGTTCCCCCAAAAACCTCCGGTACCATGACTTCACGAGATCGCGTCCTACAGGCTTTTCACCACCAGATTCCCGACCGCGTTCCCATCGACTACCTGGCCAACCCGGGAATCGATCGCCGCCTGAAAGCCCACTACAATCTGGGACCCGACGACGATGAGGGACTCCGCCAGGCCCTGGGCGTCGACTTCGTGGAAATCATTCCGGCCTACACCGGGCCACCACTCCACACAGCTCCACCCGGCCGCAAGGTGGACCTCTGGGGCATCCGCACCAAATGGGTGGAACACGAAAGTGGAGGGTACTGGGACTTCTGTGATTTCCCGCTCCGCGATGCTTCGCTCGAAGACGTGGAACGCTGGCCGATGCCCTCGCCCGATGACTATGATTACGCCGCCATCCCTGCACAGTGCAAAGCCAACCGCCACTACTGCCTCCTCATAGGCAACCCGGGCGCCGGCGACATGATCAATACCGCAGGCATGATCCGCAGCATGGAGCAGGTCCTGGTCGACCTGATGACCGACGAAGAAGCGTGCCTCCGCTTCATGGACCGGAAGAACGAGCTCCAGCTGAAAATGCTGGAGCGGACGCTCGAGGCTGCGAAGGGGGAGATCGACATCCTCTGGCTGGGCGAGGATCTGGGCACGCAACGCGCACCCCTGATCAGCCTTGCACTCTTCCGCAAACACATCCGTCCCCGCCACCAGCCGTTTGTGGACCTCGCCCGGAGCTTCGGCATCCCGGTGATGATGCACTCCTGCGGATCCAGCAGCTGGGCGTACGAGGATTTCCTGGAGATGGGTATTTCGATCGTGGACACGCTTCAGCCGGAAGCAAAAGACATGTCGCCCGCATATCTCAAACGCACGTACGGCACACGGCTTTCCTTTCACGGATGCATCTCCACTGCCGGTGTCGTCGCACGGGGGAGCGTTGCGGAGACCGTGACTATGGCACGCGAGACGCTGGAAACAATGATGCCCGGGGGAGGGTATGCTTTCTCTCCCACCCATATGCTGCAGGACAACTCACCCACGGAGAATGTCGTTGCATTGTACGAGACAGCCCGCACAGTAGGGAAGTATTAATATCACTTTCTGTGCACGGAACTTACGCGCTTAACATACGGTCTATGGAGGAACAATGGATATCGGCGTACCAAAAGAACAGCGCGCTGACGAATTCCGGGTGGGGCTGACGCCCGCGGGCGTTGAACTGCTGACCCACTCCGGCCACTCATGCTATGTCGAAAAGGACGCCGGACTGGGAGCCGGATTTCCCGATCTCGACTATGAACGCGCGGGCGGACGAATTGTCTATTCTCCGCAAGAACTGTACGGCCGTTCAGAGCTTGTGCTGAAAGTGGGCCGACCCACCGCGGAAGAAGTCGACCTGCTCCGGGACGGATGTACGTTGATGGGGTTTCTGCACCTGGCGGTCTCGCGGCGCGAAAGAGTACAGATGCTCCTCAAGAAGAAGATCACCGCCATCGCCTACGAGTTGATGCAGGACGATCACGGCTTGCTTCCTGTTCAGATCCCGTTAAGTCAGGCTGCAGGCCGCATGGCACCACAGATCGCAGCAACCATGCTGCAGAATCACCACGGCGGGAAAGGAATCCTCCTGGGTGGTGTTCCCGGTGTTCCCCCGGCGGAAGTGGTGATTATCGGAGCGGGAACGTTCGGGACCGCCGCCGCCCACGCGTTTCTCCGTGAAGGCGCCAGCGTGTATGTGCTGGATCACGATCTTGCACGCCTGCAATACCTGGATGAGATGCACGGCATGGCCGGACGCCTTGTGACCATGGTTTCCCATCCCTTCAATATCCGGAAGGTGATCAAATTCGCCGATGTGCTCGTCGGCGCGGTGCTGGTTCCCGGTACACGGTCGCCCATCATCATTACCCGCGATATGGTGAAGTTGATGAAACCCCGTTCGATCATACTGGATATCTCCATCGACCAGGGCGGATGCGTGGAGACGAGCCGCCTCACAACGCACCGCGATCCGACCTTCGTGGAGGAGAATATCCTCCACTACTGCGTCCCCAACATGACCTCTGTCGTTGCGCGAACAGCCACACATGCCTTCAATAATGCCGCCTGGCCGTTTATCCAGGAGATCGCCCGGGTCGGACTGGAAGTGGCCCTGAAAGAGAGCTCTACCCTCAAGCGTGGTGTTGCCACCCTGGGGGGCAAGATTGTGAACCCGGTGCTTGCCGCGCATCATGGCGAAAAGGAGAGATCGTCATGAGCTGGATGGATATCTTCCGGGAACGCACCGTCACCCCCGAACAGGCGGTACAGGTAATCAATTCGGGACAGAGAGTATTCCTTACGGGAAACTGCTCCGTGCCACAGAAGGTCATGGGAGCATTTGTGAAGCGGGCAAACGAGCTGAAGGATGTTGAGGTGGTCCAGGTGCTCACGATAGGGAGCGCCGACTACGTTGCACCGGAAATGGAGGGGCATATCCGCGTCAATACGCTCTTCATAAGCGATAATGTCCGGCAGGCGGTCAACGAAGGCCGGGCCGACTTCACCCCGTGCTTTCTGAGCGAGATCCCGGGCCTGTTCAAGTTTGGAAACCTTCCCCTTGATGTCGCGCTGATCCATGTCAGCCCTCCGGATGAGCATGGTTTCTGCTCTTTTGGAGTCGAGGTGGGCGTCACAAAGACAGCTGCACAAAGCGCCAGGCTCGTGATTGCTGAAGTGAATCCTAATATGCCCAGGACCCTCGGAGACGCGTTCATCCACGTCTCAAAAATCAGCCATATCGTTCCCGTGGACTATGTGCTGCCGGAAACGCCCATGGGAGATCCCTCAGAAACCGCCCGGGAGATCGCAAAACATATCGCCGGACTGATCCCGGACGGTGCCACGCTCCAGATGGGTATCGGAGGGATTCCGGATGCCGTGCTCCATCAGCTCACGAATCATAAGCATCTCGGCGTCCACACGGAAATGTTCTCGGACGGGATCATCAATCTTGTGGAACGGGGAGTGGTGGATGGGGAAGCTAAGACGCTCCATCCGGGGAAGATCATCGCCGGTTTTATGCTCGGCACAAAGCGGCTGTACGAGTTTGTCAACGACAATCCGATCGTGGAAATGCACCCTACGGAGTACGTGAACGATCCGTTCATTATCGCCCAGAATGCCAGGATGGTGGCCATTAACTCTGCAATTGAAGTCGACCTGACCGGGCAGGTGTGCTCCGATTCCATCGGACCCAGACTCTATAGCGGCGTCGGCGGACAGGTGGACTTTATCTACGGCGCCTCCAGGAGCAAGGGGGGAGTGCCAATCATCGCGCTTCCGTCCACGGCCAGTGTCAAGGGGCAGAAGATCAGCAAAATCGTCTCAGCTATCCGGCTTGGTGGGGGTGTCGTAACAACGCGAAATCATGTCCGTTATATTGTTACTGAATATGGAGTTGCTTCGCTCTATGGAAAGCGGATTAGAGATCGCGCGAGAGCGCTCATCGATATCGCCGCGCCCGAGTTCCGGGAAGAATTGGAAAAGAAAGCAGTTGAGATGAAGTACCTCTAGCCCACTGTGCCTTCGAAAACAGGGACAAAACTGCAACACACGGGCATTGGCTACGAGTTCAAGAGATGCATGCGCATTGGCTTGCGAGGTATCGGTTCCAGAGGGGAGAAACGCGTAGGCCTGAACCTGGCAAGAATGTTCGTCTGACCGTCGCTGCAATGAAATCTTCGCTGCCTTGAACAGAAAACGGATCTATCCAGAAGGCTTTCTCTGGGGGACTGCCACGTCCTCCCATCAGGTGGAAGGCGGGAGCACGCGGAACAACTGGACTGCCTTCGAGGACGCGAAGGATGCAGGCGGACGCCCCCGGATCACAGGGGGCCAGCGTTCGGGGCGAGCCTGCGAACACTGGGAACGCTACAGGGAGGATATCCGGCTCATGACGGATATCGGCCTGAACGCGTACCGCTTTTCGGTAGAGTGGAGCAAGATCGAACCAGAGGAGGGGGTGTTCGACGGGGAAGTTCTGAAGCACTATGAGGGCCTGGTGGACGCTCTCCTGGCGTCAGGGATTACCCCGATGATCACGCTCCACCACTTCACCAATCCCCTCTGGTTCGAAAATCGCGGTGGATTTCTCTCGGAAGACTCTCCGGATGTGTTCGCCCGGTTTGCACGAGTCGTGTATAAACGGCTCTCAGACCGTGTTCCTCTCTGGTGCACCATCAACGAACCCGCAGTCTTTGCCGTGAATGGGTATTTCACGGGAGAATTCCCACCGGCGCATCATTCCGCGCGAAGTGCCGCTGCCGTGCTCCGCAACCTCCTCCGTACACACTCGGCGGTCTACGCAGCATGCAAGACGATCAATCCTACCCCGGCCGTAGGGATTGCGACGAATATGTTTGATTTCGAACCCGCTTCAGCCTGGAACCCCTTAGATGTTGCCATTGCACGGATTGCCGACCGCAACCTCAACGACGCCATTCTGGAGTATCTGGCCGATGGCAGGTTTCGATTTGGTTTTCCGGGAGTCGTCCGGGAGCGCATCGACGCTAACGGTGACCATGGATGTGATTTCGTCGGGCTGAACTACTACACCCGTTTTTTCCTCCACTGGTCTCCTCTGCGTCCAGGGGTCGTGCTCCCTGTGACAAAACACAATGCAGGGAGCATTACGGACATGGGGTGGGAGATCCATCCCGCAGGGCTCGGCCGGATGCTGGACCGCATTGCCCGATCCACATCGAAACCCATCTTTGTGACCGAAAACGGACTGGCCGACGACAGTGATACGCTGCGTGAAGCGTTTATCAATGATCACCTGGCGGTGGTGGAGAAGAAGGTTACCGAAGGATTGGATCTGCGCGGGTTCTTCTTCTGGACTTTGATGGACAACTTTGAATGGGCACACGGATTTTCGAAGCGTTTCGGCCTCTACCATGTGGATTTCAACACACAGAAACGGACTCTGAGGCGAGGCAGCGGAGCATACGGGGAGTACATCCGGAACGTTGGTTCTTTGGCGTGATTGTCGTACATTTAAAGATCAATTTTCCCTTCCATGACAAAAAGCGACATCATAGCCATACTGGAAGAGATGGGGACCCTGTTGGAGCTTCAGGGGGCCAACCCCTTCAAATCCCGGGCGTTCCACAACGCCTCCCGCGCCGTGGAGGGTGTCACACAGGATATTCAAGAAATGGTGACATCCGGTGCCCTGCGGACAGTGAAGGGGATCGGCGAAGGTATTGCCCGCGTGATCACCGACCTTGTTTCCACCGGAAAATCCAGGGACTACGACGAGTTGAAAGCCTCCGTGCCCGCGGGAGTGCTGGAGATGCTGAAGATCCAGGGCCTCGGACCGAAGAAGGTGAAGGTGCTGTACGAGAAGCTGAACATTACCGGTGTCGATGACCTTGAACGCGCGGCAAAGGCGGGACGTCTGGAGAATCTCGACGGGTTCGGGAAGAAAACCGAGGAGAACATCCTTCAGGGTATCCAGGCGATGCGAAACCGGGGGGAGAAGTCTCTCTACCCCGTGGCGGTTGGTGCCGCCGGGATGCTTCTGGATGACATCAGCAAAGAAACCGGGGTATTGCGGAGCGCAATCGCGGGGAGCATCCGGAGACGCAAGGAACTGATCGGCGACATCGACATACTCGTCAGCGCAAAAGAGGCTGCACGTGCCAGAATCATGGAGCGGTTCACCTCCCACCCTCATGTGCAGACGATCCTTGCCCGGGGTGAAACGAAATCCAGCGTCGTGCTGCGCCAGGGCATAAACTGCGACCTCCGGATCGTCGCCGACCGGGAGTTCCCATTCGCCCTGAACTACTTCACGGGAAGCAAAGAACACAATGTTGAGATGCGGTCGCGCGCGCGCAAACAGGGATTGAGCCTGAACGAATACGCGTTCACACCTCTCACCGAAGAAACCCCGCGGGGCAGGAAAGTCCGGGTCCCCTCCTGCCGGGAGGAAGCGGACATCTATGAAGCACTCGGCCTTGCCTACATCGAGCCCGAGTTGCGCGAAAACATGGGCGAATTTGAAGCGGCAGAGAAGGGGACTCTTCCAGCGCTTCTGAAAGACGAGGACATCAAAGGGACACTGCACTGTCATACGACCTACAGCGACGGTGTGAACACGCTTGATCAGATGGTGAACGCCTCGCGTGCACTGGGGTGGAAGTATCTGGGGATTGCGGATCACAGCCGGGCGGCGGCGTATGCCGGCGGGTTGAGCGTCGATCAGGTGAAAGATCAGGTCCGGGAAATCGACGGCCTGAATGAACGCCTGAAAGGGTTCCGCGTGTTCAAAGGTACGGAGTGCGATATCCTCCCGAACGGATCGCTGGACTGGCCGGAAAAAGTTCTCGCCCTCTTTGACTATGTCGTCGTTTCCATTCACAGCAATTTCAAGATGTCTGAAAGCGACATGACGAAGCGGATCATCCGGGCTTTGAAGAGCAAGCATGTGACATTGCTCGGGCATCCCACCGGCCGGTTGCTGCTTTCCAGGGATGCGTACCCGGTGGATATGGTTCAGGTGATCGATGCCGCCGCCGACTACGGAAAGGGGATAGAGATCAATGCCCACCCGATGCGGCTGGACCTCGACTGGCGTCTCTGCAGGTACGCGCGCGACAGGGGCGTGAAGATCTATATCAATCCCGATGCGCACAGCATTGACGGGTTACGGGATGTGTACACAGGAGTCGGCATCGCACGCAAAGGATGGCTCGAAGCAAAGCACGTGGTCAACGCCTGGCCCGTTGAACGGGTGGCAGCGTTGTTGAAGTCAGTGAAGGAGTAATCCGGCTATGGTATCTTCGGCACGTTTCTGGTGGGGGATTTTGCTCATCGGCCTGGGGGTTCTTTTCCTGCTTGATACGGTCAATTTGCTGGATGTCGGCGGACTGATCGTGACATTCTGGCCGCTCATCCTTGTCTTCATCGGGATCCGCCTGTTGATCCGCCATCAGATGGGTAGGGGACGGGCCGCCACGGGCGGTGCCAGCCGGTCCACTTTTTCAGAAGCGCAGCAGAGTACCGGAGACAGTATAGACGAGTCGGTCCTGTTCGGCAATGCAAATGCGCGGGTGGTGTCTACCACGTTTCGGGGCGGAAAAGTCTCCTGCATATTCGGCGGAGCGGATGTCGATCTGATCGGGGCCCACGATGGCACCGGGAACGCACACGCTGAAGATCGATTGTGTCTTCGGTGCTGCGGCCGTGCGTATCCCCGCAGGTATGGCGGTGACGGTGCGGCAAATGGCGTTCTCGGAGAAGTGACCGTGAACGGCGCAAAGAAGGAAGGTTTCTTCCCGGCTCTCGAGTGGACGTCCCCCTCATATGCGTCGGGAGACGCACGCCTTCAGATCGATGTGTCGACGGTTTTCGGTGAGATTTCCGTTGTCTCGGTTGTGTAGCATCAGTGCGAGCTCCGGGGGCTCCCGGTCGTCCCGGCCGTTTGGCATCATCAAGCCGCACTTCGAAGGCTCCTGGTCCTGATGGCCGTTTGGAACGCCCGGGGGCTCCGGGGAAGCCTGGCGGTCTCAGTGGTTTGCACCTCCAACAGGAAACCGGGGAACCCTCGCCGGGTTCATTGGCGAGTTGGATTCGAAGACCCTGACCTGAGCTTCTGCAGGTGCGTATCGCGGCCCGGACCGGAGCATGGTGAAAGTCAGCAAGACATCAAGAATGTGACGAGGATCTACTAGTGCCGAAAGTGCGATTTGTACCGCTTGGTAAGGAGCGCGATATCAGGGCCGGCGCGACTATTCTCACCGCCGCCAACCAGAGCGAGGTTCCCATTGGCCAGTCGTGCAGCGGAGACGGTATCTGCGGCTGGTGCCGCGTGGAGGTCCTCGACGGCCACCAGCATCTTGCGCCACCTACACCGCTGGAAGAACGACTGATTCGCGATAAGGAATTTGCACCGCGGGAACGGGCCGCGTGTCTTGCGAAAGTGCAGGGGGACGTTACCATCACCACAACATACTGGGGCCATGAGTAGATACCTGCGACATGTTTTCGTATGCATCAACGAGAGGCCGAAAGGTCATCCCAAAGGATGCTGCCTTGAAAAGGGCGCTGCAGAGATCCGGGACACACTCAAATCCGAGATCAATTCACGCGGACTGGCGGGAGTTGTGCGGGTAAACAACGCCGGATGTCTGGACGCATGCGCTTTCGGAGTGGCGCTCGTGATTTATCCTGACGGACTCTGGTACGGGGGTGTCCGCAAAGAAGATATTCACGAGATCGTCGACCGGACGATCCTCAACGGGGAAGTGATCGAACGCCTCCTGATTCCCGATCCACGGTATGCACCGGCCGCCCGAACACTGGCGAGGATTGTCCTATGACCGGCAGGGAACAGCCATCCGGGCATTCAGCGCACGCGCTTGCCATCCGCGCGACCTTCGGCTCGCTGTCGCGTGAGGAACTCGCAGGGACCCTCGCTGCACTCCACCAGCGATTCCGGGACGAATGTTCGCGTCTTCTTGCACAGCGGTCAAAGCAAATCCAGGAAGTGCTGGCGAAAGAAGGGAAACGGCTCCAGCAATCCCTTTCGCCTTTCCTTTCGACACCGCTTCGTTCGGACGCCGCCGAGGTCGGACAGATACTCCAGGAGTCTCTGAATCGCATTCTGGAAGATACCCGCGGTTCCGAGGATCCGTCAGGTCCCTCTCTTTCAACCGGGATTTTTGCGGTGCCTTCCGCCCGGAAGACACGTGACCGGGATCTCTACCACCGCGGAACACTGATGCTGAGGGCTGTCTGTGGACTTCCGCCAAAGCACGAGGAACCGCTCCTGGAGTTGCAGATGAGCGCGCGTGGCGGAACGGCTGCTGCAGTGCTCGAGGATTTGCTGGCTGTTCGCGGTCTGATCACTCACGAAATACGCGTGCGGGACGTCAGCCCCCTTACACTCATATCTGAGGGGAAGAAGACCGGCGATCAGACGGTCGGCACTTCAGCCCCGGTGCTGCTCGTCTGGTTTCACGCAGGTGAAGAAGCAGATGAAAGCGTGATCACGGGTGTGCACGAAATGGTGCAACCGATGCTCGCGGAAAAACTGGTTCGCCATGCCTCCCTCTGGCAGCGGCGGCTCGGTGTGATGGCATGGGGATATGAGTTCCATTGCGCTCTCGAGGCCGGCGTGGATGCAGGCGATCTGATCGAGTGGATGCACGACCGTCCGGAATTCACGCAGATCACCGCTGCCGCGCACATGGAAACGGGCATCCTGCTCAAGGAAGTTCTCACGTAACAAGTGCGGCGCCAAACTTGCGGGCTCCGGTTTTGTGTTCGCAGGGGCCACCGCACTTTTACAGCGCGGTCTTTTTCACAAGGAGTTCCCCGCGTGACAGCACAGGCAAAGAAGAAGCAAACAAAGGCAAAACAGGAAAGTCCGGAAGATCGGCGTGCCCGGGCAAAACGGATTCTCTCCGTACTGCGCAAACGGTTTCCGCAACCGAAAACCGCACTGCTGCACGGGTCACCCTTTCAACTCCTGGTCTCCACCATTCTCTCGGCGCAATGTACAGACGAACGGGTGAACATGGTGACGCCCATACTCTTTGCCGGCTATGCCACGCCCCGGGACTTTGCACGTGCGGACCAGGCCGATGTGGAGGAGATTATCCGGTCCACCGGTTTCTTCCGGATGAAAGCAAAGAATATTATTGCCTGTTCCTCAGGGCTCGTGGAACGGTTCGGTGGCGAAGTCCCATCCCGTATCGAAGACCTTGTTACGCTTCCCGGTGTCGGACGCAAGACCGCCAATGTGGTCCTGGGGCAGGCTTTCGGGATAGCGTCGGGGGTTGTGGTGGACACCCATGTGCACCGTCTCTCGCAGCGCCTCGGTTTCTCCACGCAGAACACCCCGGAGAAGATCGAGCTTGACCTCATGGAGATCTTTCCGAAGAAAGACTGGATCGATCTCGCTTCGATTCTGATTCTGCACGGAAGGGCAACGTGCAATGCCCGCAAGCCGCGCTGCGCGGAATGTGCGGTGCGCACAGAGTGCCCCTCCGCCGGACTCTCTCACCTGGCGCCATCACCCAACCGTTCTCCCGGAGCAAAGGCCTTGCGGTCCCGCCCGCTGTAGTCCGCCAGGTTTTCTCGCCTGCTGCCATCAACCAACCTCGCACCTGCTGCGCTCGCCAGAACTTTCACAGCCGCGGCAATCCCCAACTTCTCTCCTGCTGCAATCATCAGGAAATCCCCCTGTTGCAATTCTCTACATTCTCGTTTGTTTTGCACAATTGAGAAGCCCGAACCCATTCCTTCTCATCCGTGCGAAAATATTTTCAAGAGAAAACGCCTTCTTTCAGTAATTGCACGGTATCCCTTCTCTTCGTCGTGGCATACCTTCTGTCTCCACATTCACAGCATTAATTGTCACCACCCTCCCACACTCATTGTCGGAGTATGCGCGATGGTCATTTTCGAACATAATGATATCCAGGGACTCATCACCGCACTACATGCCAGGGGGTACCAGGTTATCGGACCGACCGTTCGTGACGGGTACATTACCTTCGATGCGATCGATTCTGTAGACGAGTTGCCCCGGGGATGGACGGATGTGCAGGTTGCGGGCTTCTACCGGATAGAGCATCGGAAGGATGATGCGCTGTTCGGCTATGTCGTCGGACCACATTCCTGGAAGAAATTTCTTTTCCCCGCACAGCTCAAACTCTTCGGCGCCCGCAGGGTCGGCAAAGGTTTTGATGTTGAACCCGCCCCGCTCACCACATCCCCGAAATATGCCTTTCTCGGCGTACGCTCCTGCGACCTCCATGCGATTGCCATCCAGGACAAAGTATTCACCTCCGGGGAGGAGGCGGATACACACTATTCCACACTCAGGAAATCCGCCTTCATCATCGCGGTGAACTGCGTGGAGACGGGGGGCAACTGTTTCTGCACCTCCATGAACACCGGCCCGGGCGTCAAGGAAGGGTACGATCTTGCCATGACGGAAGTCCTGGAAGAGGGGAAGCACTATTTTGTGGTGGACGTCGGGAGCGAACTGGGTGAACAGGTGATCGCAGAACTTCATGTCCGGAACGCCGAGCAGAATGAAATCGAAACCGCGGAAAAAGCTGTCCGTGAAGCTGCAGAGAAGATGGGGCGTGCGCTGAATATCGAGGATCTTCCCCAGTTGCTGACGGACAACTTCGAGCATCCCTACTGGGATGACGTGGCGAAGCGGTGCATGTCCTGCGCGAACTGTACCATGGTGTGTCCGACCTGCTTCTGCAACACGGTCGAAGACGTCACCGATCTGACAGGGGAGACGGCCGGGCGGTGGCGCCGTTGGGATTCGTGTTTTACCTCCGACTTCACGAGGATCGCCGGCGGGAATATCCGCATGTCCACACGAACGCGATACCGCCAGTGGATGACCCACAAGCTCTCCAATTGGGTTGAACAGTTCGGCACGTCCGGCTGCGTCGGGTGCGGCCGGTGCATCACGTGGTGCCCGGTCGGTATTGATATCACGGAGGGCGCTGCAACGATTCGCGAAACCAGTGTAACCCCCACGACTATCGGATAGGAGTTGACCATGGAAAAAGACGATCTTACCGGAATCATGCGCCAGCATCCCTTTCTGGCCGGCCTTCAGGACGAACATATGAAGACGGTCATCGGATGCGCCTCCAATGTCCGGTTTGTTGAAGGTGCCCACATGATCCACGAGGGACAGATCGCGAATACATTCTACATGATCCGTTCGGGCCGTGTGGCGTTGGAGATTGGCGCACCGGGACGGGAGAACCTGCGCATCCAGACCGTCGGCCCGGGCGAAATACTCGGATGGTCCTGGTTGATATCTCCGTACCGCTGGCATTTCAGCGGCATAACGGTTCTCGAAACCCGTGCCATCGCTCTTGATGGCGAGTGTCTGCGAAACAAGTGCGAGAAAGACCCGGTGTTCGGCTACGAGATGCTGAAGCGGCTGTCACTGGTGATGGAACGTCGGCTCGAAGCAACGCGCCTCCAGCTGTTGGATCTGTACGGAACAATCGATGCCGGAGCCGGCCTATGACCCGGAGAACCCAGGTACTGGAAACCGCGGTACACGATCCGATGATGACGCATCCGGTCAGCATCCGGCGCATCATCTGGGAGAACGACGATACCTTTACGCTGACCCTGGACATGGGTTCGTGGGCGGAGCCATTTGAGTTTCATCCGGGACAGTTCAATATGGTGTATGTGTACGGGATGGGTGAGGCGGCGATTTCCATCAGCTCCGACCCCGCCCGCACGGGCACGATCGATCATACCATTCACCGTGTCGGGTCGCTCACGACCGCTCTTGCCCACAAGAAACGCGGGGATGTGATCGGTATCCGGGGACCGTACGGTTCGATGTGGCCGATCGATGTCGCGCACAAGAAGGACGTTTGCATCGTCTCCGGCGGTATCGGTCTTGCCCCGCTCCGCCCGGTGTTGTACACGCTCCTGAAGAACCGGGACGACTACGGACGCATCATCATTCTCTACGGCGGCCGCAGCCCTCTCGACCTGCTGTACCGCGTGGAGCTTGAAAAATGGGCGAACGACTTCAACGTGGAGGTCCTTGTCACCGTGGACCGCGGCGATTCTTCCTGGAAAGGCCACATAGGCGTCGTCACGGCGCTCTTCTCGTACATCAAGCTTGACGCGCGGGCAACCATTGCGTACGTGTGCGGACCGGAGATCATGATGAAGTACACGATCGATGAGCTGGATCGCCGCGGGCTTTCACAGGACCAGATCTACCTGTCGATGGAACGCAACATGAAATGTGCGGTAGGTTTCTGCGGACACTGCCAGATGGGCCCCACGTTCATCTGCAAGGAAGGTCCCGTCTACCCCTTGCCACGGGTTCATCCGCTTCTCGACAGGAAGGAGCTCTGACATGCCCGCAAAGAAACCAAAAATCGCCGTCTTCAAGTTTGCATCCTGTGATGGGTGCCAGCTCTCCCTTCTGGATGCGGAAGACGAACTGCTGGCTGTTGCGGGTGCTGTGGACATCGCCAATTTTCCCGAAGCCAGCCGCCGGATCCTCAAAGGTCCGTATGAAGTGGGTCTGGTGGAAGGGAGCATCACCACTCCCCATGATGTGGAACGGATTCGCCAGATCCGGAAGTCCTGCCGTGTCCTGATCACCATCGGTGCCTGCGCAACCGCAGGCGGAATCCAGGCGCTGCGGAACTGGAAGGATGTCAAGGAATTCACACGTCTCGTGTATGCGTCCCCCGAGCACATCTCCACACTCGATCGTTCGATGCCCGTGGGCTCATACGTCCACGTCGATTTCGAACTTCGCGGCTGTCCGATCAACAAACACCAGCTCCTTGAAGTGCTGAGTGCATTCCTCAACAAGCGGAAACCCAACATTCCTACACACAGCGTCTGTATGGAGTGCAAGCTCCGGGGGACGGTGTGTGTGATGGTCTCGAAGCAGATCCCTTGTCTTGGACCCGTAACGCAGGCCGGCTGCGGCGCGATCTGCCCGACGTATGACCGGGGATGCTACGGCTGCTTCGGTCCGATGGAAAATCCCAACCCTCCAGCTCTCAGTAGACAACTGATCGCGGTGGGGGAGACCAGGCACGACGTCATGCTGCTCTTCAGAGGGTTTAACGCCTACGCGGAAGCTTTCCGCAAGGAGAGTGAAGCAAATGAAAAATAGGATCATCAAAGTCGACCAGCTGGCGCGTGTGGAAGGCGAGGGGGCGGTCTTCATCAAGATCTCCGACGGGAAGGTCGTGGACACGAAGTTCCGGATCTACGAACCTCCCCGGTTCTTTGAGGCGTTTCTGCGCGGGCGGAAGTACTCGGAAGCTCCCGACATCACCGCCCGCATTTGCGGGATCTGTCCGGTGGCGTACCAGATGAGCGCCGTTACCGCCATGGAGGACGCATTTGAAGTGGAGGTGGGCGGACAGCTGCACGAATTGCGGAAGCTGCTCTACTGCGGTGAATGGATCGAAAGCCACGTGCTGCACATCTATATGCTCCATGCGCCGGATTTTCTGGGCTATGAAGATGCGCTCCTGCTGGCGAAGGACAAACCCGAGCTCGTGAAGAACGCGCTCCAGATGAAGAAGATCGGCAACGACATCATGATTCTGATCGGCGGACGCGAAATCCATCCGATCAACGTGAAGGTGGGTGGATTCTATCGTGTGCCGGCGAAGAGCGACCTGCTGCCGCTTGTGGACCGGTTGAAGTGGGGACGCGACATGGCTATCGAGACAGCGAAGCTGGTGAAGACGCTGGAATTTCCGGAAATGGAAACCGACTACGAGTTTGTGTCGCTGCGGAGCCCCGACGAGTATCCGATTATCGGCGGCCGGTTTGTGTCGACCCGCGGACTGGACATTGCCATCCGGGAGTATGAGTTCCACTTTGAAGAACGCCACGTGCCGCACTCGAATGCGCTCCATTCGGTGGAGAAAGGGGTGGGTGCGTATCAGGTGGGTCCGCTGGCCAGATTCAACCTCAACTTCGACAGGCTCTCACCGCTCGCCCGCCAGGTTGCGCGGGATATCGGGTATGTGCCCCCGGTGAAGAATCCCTTCAAAAGCATCGTCGTTCGCGCCATCGAAACAGTCTATGCGTACGATGAAGCGCTCCGAATCATCGAGCAGTACGAGCGGCCGGCAGACACCCGCGGTTCCGGTGGAACCGCGGGCCGGGATCGGGTTCGGCGCCAGCGAAGCCCCGCGCGGAACATTGTATCACCGGTACCGGGTCAATGACGAGGGGCTGATTACCGATGCGAAAATCGTTCCCCCCACGGCGCAGAATCAACCCACGATCGAGGCCGATTTGCGCAAGTTTGTGACCGCGCATATCGACATGGACCGGGAACAGCTGACCTGGCGGGTTGAACAGGCGATTCGGAACTACGATCCGTGCATCTCCTGCGCAACGCATTTTGTGAAGATCGAATGGACATAGAACCGCCCATACTGCTCATCGGCGTCGGGAACGAGTACCGCTCGGACGACGGGCTGGGAATTCTTGCCGCACGGGAGATCCTTCGCAGGCATCTCCCGGGTGTCCGGGTTGTCGAGGAGTGCGGGGAGGGGGCCCGGCTGATGGAGGCGTGGGAAGGGTACCATGACGTGTTGATTGTGGATGCGATATGCTCCGGCAAGCCGCACGGAGAAGTGCACCGGCTGGACGCGGCGTGCATGAGCGTTCCCAGAGGGTTCTTCCACTACTCCAGCCACACATTCGGCGTTGCCGAGGCGATCGAGATGGCGAGGGAACTCGGGCGTCTGCCGGAGGTCCTGATGCTGCACGGCATCGAAGGAGCCCGGTTTGAGCCCGGAACGGGACTCACCGACACGGTCGTGCGCAGCATGCCGGAGTTGCTTGCGGCGATCGAAACTGATATCTTACACCTGCGGGAGCACCACCACGTGGCCTGACGGGGCCGGGTCGCATTTTTGTCAGGCAGCCCGAAGAATGCCGGCTCTGATATTCGTCACCTCATCCGGAAGAACAACCAGGTACACCCTTCGCCGGATCGCTCGAAGGATGCCGGTTGTTGGACGCACCCGAACCGCGCGTACCCACCGTGAGCTGACCGAGGAAGTCATCGGCGGCATTCCCGCCCGGCAAATTGCATTAGGGGGCTGGTACTCCCCCCAGGCACCTGGGCTGAAGTCCCCATCGGGCCTACCTTCCAACCTTCAAGCAGAATTGCGGCCCAAGGCCTGGTTTCGATGCACAAGCATTTGGCAGGGAAACGCATCCTGTAACGCTGCAAGAAAGGCAATTGCACTCATGACCGCTCAACAAGCTCTCGACATCCTCTTCGAACACACAAAGACCGACTCGCTGCGCAAGCATGCGCTGGCCGTGGCGGCTGCGATGCGGGCATACGCACGGAAGCTGGGAGAGGATGAAGAGGTCTGGGGAGTGGTGGGGGTGTTGCACGACTTTGACTACGAGATGTATCCGCAGTTCCCCGATCATCCAACAAAGGGCTCGGAGATTCTAAAAGAGCGGGGTCTCGCCGAAGACCTCCGGCGCACAATTCTCTCGCACGTGCCGGCAATGAACGTCCCGCGCGATACCCCCATGGCGAAAGCGCTGTTTGCCTGCGACGAGCTGTGCGGATTCATTCTGGCGGCGGCGGTGATCCGGCCGAACAAAATCGCCGACCTGGAAGTCTCGTCGGTGAAAAAGAAGCTCAAAGACAAAGCGTTTGCGCGCGCGGTGAGCCGGGAGGATATCGCCAAAGGGGCGGAAGATCTTGGTGTGCCCCTGGATGAACACATCGGCTTTGTTATCGCGGCGCTGAAGGGGAGTGCGGGGGAGTTGGGGCTGTAGCTCTCGTAACCGCTGTATGGCTGCACACAATGGGTTGACACTCAATGAGGGCGGCCACGAGCGAGTACCTTCCATCGTGGCAAATCCTGATTCTATCGCGCCTCAACAGGATGAGCGTCGTGCTTTTGGTTGTTATGCGCAGCGGCGGCACTTAGAGCAGCTTCGTGAATTCCTCCACACTGATTCCCGCTTGCCTGATGATAGCCCTTAGTGTTCCCCGATCAAGTTCCTTGTGATCGGGCACCACCACTTGACCAAAGGGTTCGTTCCTCCGCAAGATGATGTGACTGCCTTCTTGTCGCCTGAAAACGAAGCCAGCCTTCTCGAGTGCCTTCACGCACTCCCGCCCGGATATTCTTGGCAGACCGCTCATACTGCAACCAACAAAGCCTCGAAGCGCTCCTCCGGAACCTTCAACTTGTCTTCTTCGAGAGCCCTGACATAGCCTTTGATAGCTTCTCGAATATTAGAGATCGCGTCTTCTCTCGTCTTTCCTTGACTGATACAGCCTGGAAGACTCGGACACTCTGCCACCCAATATCCGTCTTCACCGGGATAAAGCACAACCTGTCTCATGCTTCCGTCTCCTGTGTCTTTTCTTCAATATCGCGAATAGCATCATCATTTTCCAATGCCACCTCGAAGGGGAGAAACATTCCCCCGGCGGGCCCCCCGCTTGCCTGGAAATAGCTCTTGTCGATGAAACGGCTGGCAAGCTGAACCCCACCGAAGACTCATCTTCTTCATTTCGTTGTGTTTCGTTGGGGGCGCGCCGCATGTTGGATTCTGGAGCACGTTCACCAAAGCCAACTGCTTCAATGGGAAATTCGACCCCGGCCGGCCTGCTCTTGATGCTGTGCCTGATAATCCGATGGTGTAACGCCGAACTTCGCATGAAACGCGTGGGATAGGTGCGAAGGGCTGTTGAATCCGACTTCGAAGGCGATGCCCGAGATGGTGTCGGCATGCTTGCGCAGGAGTTCCGCCGCGCGCTCCAGCCGGTACTCGCGCACCAGTTCATGCGTGGAATACCCGGTCAACGCATGAATCTTCCTGTTGAGCTGCATACGGCTCAGGCACATGTCGTGCGCCAGGGCATCTGTGTCGTAGCCGGCATCGGCGATGTGCTGCCCGATGTTCTCCGAAAGTCTCTGCAGGAACCGCTCCTCTATTGTCGTGATCTCCATCCGTGAAGATCCCAGGATCACCCGGCGTCCATACTTCTCCCGGAGACTCTTTCTCAGCTCGATGAGGTTCTTCGCCCGTGCAGTCAGTTCGCGCGCGTCGAACGGCTTGGTGATGTAATCGTCGGCACCGGTGTCCAGCCCCTCGAGCTTACCCTCGCTGGATGCCCGCGCGGTCAGCAGAATGACCGGGATGTGGCTGGTCGCATCGTCGTTCTTCAGCGCCTTGCATAGGGCAATCCCATCCATCACCGGCATCATGATGTCGCTGATCACAAGATCGATCGTGGTGTCGCGTGCCTTCTGCAGGGCTTCCTGGCCGTTTTGCGCCTCGACAATCCTGTAGGCGCCTTCGAGGAACCCCCGGGTGTACGTGCGGACATCGGCATTGTCCTCGACGATGAGCACGACCGGCACGCCCGCTTGTGCTTCAGTCTCCAGCGGTGCCAACGCTACTCCATCTTCGCCATCAACGAGAGCCTCAGAGTGCCCGGCCGGCTCGGCACGGGGAATGTCGTCAGTGACTATTTCCGAGGCACTCCACTGTTCCTTTCCCAGTGGAAGGCGGACGGTGAAGGTGGTGCCTCTGCCCGGCGCGCTCTGTACGCTAATGTTCCCCTTGAGTATCTCGACAAGGTCTTTGGTCAACGCAAGACCGATACCGGTGCCTCCCTGCTCGCGGGTGAGATGGGAATTCACCTGGTAGAAACGGTCAAAGATCTTCCCGAGGTTCTGTGGCTCTATCCCGATGCCGGTGTCGATGACCAGAATCTCGGCCGCGCGAGGGCCCGAATCATGCCTGATACGTGCAATGACCGTGATCTCTCCTCCCTCGCCGGTGAACTTGAATGAATTCGACAACAGGTTGGTCAGGATCTTCTCAAACTTGTCGCGGTCAGTATAACCGATAATCTCTTTCTCTTCGGAGTCGAACGTAAGTCGAATATTCCTGCGTTCTGCAAGTGTGAGGAACGACATGACCAGTGGCCGGGCGAGTTTCACCAGATCCAGGGGACACACCTGGACGGACATCCTCCCGGCATCCATCCGTGAGAGGTCCAACAGCTGGTTGATCAACTGCAGCAGCCTGAGCCCGTTTCGACGCATCATGGAGAGCGTGGATTGTGCTCGCTCATCGTCTTTGAGGAGCAGTGCGGGCTGCTCAAGCGGGCCGAGGATGAGGGTGAGTGGGGTGCGGAATTCATGAGAAATATTGGCGAAGAAGTGCGACTTCATCTGATCCACCTCGTGCATCTTTCTCGCCTCAAAGTCCCTCAGCTGCAGGTTGTGCTTCAGGGCCGTGCGCTTCCTGTCGTACGTGTAAAGTGAAAAGAGAAGCGCTCCGGCGATCAACGCATATGCCCCGTACGCCCAGAAAGTACGGTACCAGGGGGGTAGTACGACGATCTCGATCGCAGCCCCTTCTTCATTCCATATTCCCTCACTGTTGGTTCCCCTGACCCTCAACACATATGTGCCCGGATCCAGATTGGTGTAGCTGACATAGCGACGTGATCCCGACATGAACCCAGTCCGGGTCGAATCCTTCCAAGCCGGTACGCATACTGGTTCTTTGCGGAGTTGAGGTAATCCAGCGCCGCAAAGGTGAACGAGAAGAAGTTCGGCCGAATGAGGGAGCGTGATGGACTTGAGGGACCAGATCTCGCCATCGAGGGGATATGGTTTTTCGAAGACCTTGAACGAAGTGAGAACCACCGGCGGTGGAGTCCGACGCGGCAGGCGGATCATCGATCGAGAACATGAAGAACCCACCGGCACCACCGATTGTCACCGTACGAGCCTGCGGATCGAACGACGCGACGACTGAAGCTGGAGCGTTGAAACTCGGGAGGGGGTGTGAGCGTTCTGAACGTTCGGGTTACCTTGGTGAAGCAGAAACACTCCTTCATGTGCGCTGATCCAGAGATGCCCCTCACCATCATCGGCCATGTCCCGGATCATCGGCTCACTATTCTCCTCCAGGCTGTTGTGCAGATGTTCGAATGTGCCCCGGTCGCAGTCCATGAGGGCCAAGCCGGCGCGGGTACCGACCCAGAGTCTTCCGGCCGAATCGGGAATCAGAGCAGTAACGCTATTGGCAATGAGCGCATTGTCCGAACCAGGGTTTGCCGCATAGCGACGATATGTCTTCGCTTCACATCGAACCGTATGAGGCCGCCTCCCACTTGTTCCATACCAGAGGTCACCACTGTCATCCATGCACATCGCGTTCACGGATTCATCACGATGACTGGCGGAGTCGGGATCCTGCCGGGGATAGACAGAGCATCTGCCGGTTTGCCTGTCCACGGCGGCAATGAATGACATCCCCATCGGCTGCTGCAACCAAGCCAGAGAAGGCTGTCGCTCTCTTCAAGGAAGCGGTGGATGCGCAGATCCGGGACAAAGCGCACAAATGTGTCGCGTCTCGCAACGTACGTCCATGCCTCCGATGACCGCGTCGACACCAGAACTGTCCTGTCGCGAAGTTGGCGCAGGTGAGCGATCATCATCCGGAACCTGGATACCATCTGACCGTGCGAGTGGGCAGGTCGAAGTGACCTACCGAACCGTTGTACACTGGCTGCCCAGATCTTTCCCGGCGTGTCATGGGAGATGCCGCAGATGGCTGGTCCGCCCACGGGCCCTTTCATGGTGGATCACCACGCTCGTGCACGGGTCCCTGCGTACGATGACTTTGTGGGCCCCCTCATACCCGTACGGGATCCAGACAACGGAATTGGCGGTTGTGGAGACGCTGATGCCAATCGACGTTGCCTGTCTGATGCGTGGTGCGTTCAACCAGGGAAGGAAGTCGTTTGGAATTGAAGTAGGGTCCGCATCATTGTGGCGATACTGAAGGACCTTGCCGGTCTCCGGATCCAACCTGAAGATGCCCGCCCCCTCTGACGCGATCCAGATCCCTCCGAACTCGTCTTCCACAATGGTCCAAACGGGTACGGATGGCATCATAGTGGCGCCACGTTTCAACAGCGAGATGTTGTTCTGTGATATCGTGAAATGATCCCATGAGTCGGAGCGCGGATCGTAGCGATCGAGGCCGGTCCGTGTCCCGATCCAGAGATGCCCCCTGCGGTCGGCGCAGACCGTCCTGACGACGTCGTGGCTTGGGCCGGCAACCTGTTGATGGGTTGTGCGTGTACCTTTTCCAGACACCGGTATCTCTGTTCAGCTCGCCGAGACCGCCTCCACCCAATCCGACCCAGATAGAGCGGCCAAGCTCACAGAGGCTCCTGATCGGAAAATCTCCCAGACTGCGGCAATCTTGCGGGAGATTGTATCGAACGAACGAATCGGTCTCACGGTTGTACAATGCCAGGCCGAATCGACTGCCTGCCCAGAGCTGCCCGTCGGTCGTGACCAACAGTCTTGTAGCGCCGGTTCCGATGGATGTCGAGTCATCCGCCCCGCCGTAGTACCAGTGCGATCGGCCTGTTGCAGGGTCGAGTCTCTTCAGACCCGCATTGGTGGTTGCCCCCCAAACGAAACCATCTCCATCAACGGCCAATGCCGAGCAGCTGCGCCCTGGAAATCCCGGTTGTGTCCGCGGGATTCTCTCGATAGATCTTCAGGTCATATCCGTCAAATCGTGCCAGTCCCTGGTTTGTCCGAACCCAGAGAAACCCCTGATGGTCCACGTCAAAACCCATTATCATCGTGCGCCCCAGTGTGGGGAAGGCTTCGCATTTTTCCAGTCGGGCAACGATCCCGGGAGGGACAAAGAGGAACTCCTCGCTGGATCGTATCATTTGACTTTGCAGAAGGCTCGGCAGGAAAGCCAGAAGAAAGGCGGCGTGGCAGATTCTCATTCTGGATACCTCCCGGAGAGAGACGCTACCTCCGACTAACCTTGGCACTGGGAGATGCAGAAGTTCGAACAGCAGTTGCGAAGTGTACTTGCGGCAAATCTACCACAATCGATCAGCATTGTCAACGTGATGATCGGGGATACGAGCTGACAGTCACTGTTGCTG
Source organism: uncultured Bacteroidota bacterium (assembly GCA_963779225.1). Lineage (GTDB taxonomy): Bacteria > Bacteroidota > Ignavibacteria > UBA10030 > UBA6906 > CAVPCZ01. The sequence goes on along the minus strand of CAVZWW010000003.1, from coordinate 3,428,603 downwards.
CTGTAAGTCCTTATTCAAATTGACGTTCTGGTCATCCTACGCTGTCAACCGGGGAAGCCCGCTCGAGGGAAAGACTGCGGGGTGTCTTCCCGCACAACGGCCGCGATCCAAAAAGCCTCAGAATGTTACTCCTATGCAAAAGGATGTTACACGGCCGTGCGCATCCCGGGCCGCTGAAGAGCTATCTTTGCCCCATCAATAGACGTGAGGGGGGCTGCCCGTGGCCCGACATCCTGTCTTTGACGCGCTGGAGCGTTTCCTGCATCCCAGGGCCGTGAAGTTTTCCCTTTCTGAGAAAGACCGGCAGTTCCTGGAGCGATGTCGGGAGGTTGTCGCAGAGCACGAGGCGGACCCGGAATTCACTGCCATGAAAGCAGCATCCCTTCTCGGGATGAGCCGAATGCACCTGAACCGGAAATTGCGCGCACTGACAGGACGATCCACGCATGAGTTCATCAGGACGATGCGTCTGGATGCGGCGCGTGACCTGTTGCAGAAGGACATGCCGGTCGGAATCATTGCCGGGTCCGTCGGATTCAAAAGCAGTTCTCATTTCGCAAAGGTTTTCCGGCAGAGGTTTGGAGCGAAACCTTCAACATACCGGGCGATGAAGACTATGGCCAGAGAACCTCCGCACAAGGGATCGTCCGGGGAATAGTCAGCTGTTGTAAGGCGATTGGGGGTCTTCAACAACTCATTGGCGGCAAAGGACATCTTGCCGCCAGCGTATCACAAATCATCAGAAAGGATAAAGTCATGAAGATTCTGTCTTTTGGCACTCTGCTGACGGCGAGTCTGGCGTTTGTGCTGGTGGGGTGTTCGGACAACCCGCCCCCGGGGTGGATCGAGAAGTGTCACCGACAAGCCATCGACTTCACCCAGGAAAACAGCTGGTTCGGGGGCTTCGATCTTCACAGTCGATGCCTTTGGAGTTTACGTTTCCGATGAGGAAACTGGGCTGTTCGTGATACTCGGCATCAACGTTTTGAAACTTCTGCAACAGGGACAACCCTATGCAGATGAATTCAGGAACAAGAAACTCTACCCTCCCAAAACGGTATACAAAGCTTGCAAGAGTCATAAGCGGGTAGGAGGCACCGATGTCACCGCCATGGCAGTTCAAGTTGTCCCTGTGCCAGGAACCAATACACGTCGGAAACATCTGTCGGTAAGGTACCAATAGCCGTGGGAACCGCCAACCTCGGGCGAAGGCGATAATGAGGTCGTTGGCTTGATCCTGGACAATCCGACGGCGAATTGCGCGGGATACAAAGCAATATGGTACCCCTGAGGACTCAGAGGGCCAAAAGTAAAAGACAACCTGGTCTCTAAGAGAGTGTGTCCGGATGGGGATGTTGCCAACGCAAAGAATATTTGAAAATACATCGCCCCTCTATCGGGAAGAATAGTCCACCGATTTGGCGGTGGCTTCAGTCTGTTCCATTCGAAAGCCCGGGCAGCGATGTCCGGGCTTCCTTCCACAATCATCAGAAAGGGAAAAGTCATGAAGATTCTGTCTTTGGCACTACTGCTGACGGCGAGTCTGGCGTTTGTGCTGGTGGGGTGTACGGAATCCAACGAAAACTCTCCCATTTTCTCCCGCTGGTAATCCAGATGCACCTTCCGGAGGGGTATTGGCAAAATCGGGAGTTGTTCTTTCTGCGACAGGGAGTTGTCAATCCTATTTGGTCGTAGATGAACACGGATGGTTGGTGCCGGGGCCAAAAGAGAAGGGTGGCCTGTATAACACCATATCCTTCACCGCATTCAAACATGCTGACGGCACTTATTCCGGCATGCTCCTCTCTCAAACACACTGGGGTCCGCAGGGCGCCGATTGGCTCACAAAGGTAAAAGGCAAGGTGGTACACCTCTCGATTCAAGACAATATGGCGAAAATCATATTCTTGATTACTGAGGGGACAATGGCTGGCCAGTGGGGCGTGATAGCGTTCAAGGACCTCGGTGAGGGGGGGAAATCAGCACCGCCTGACCTCCAATCTGCATGGTGGAGTACGTCGAGCACTGTGGAAAAGGAATCCTGGGAGACTCTGACCCCGCAGGGTTATGTTGACTGGACTGTGACCCAACTTAACCCGCCCCTACTTTGGTTCACCGGATGGATGGCAATCGACAATGGGAATGTTCAAGTCCGATGAGTCTGTGAAGTTCAGGTGCAACGCCCGGGCAGCGATGTCCGGGCTTCATACCACAAATCATCAGATTAACGCCCTGTGGTTCCTTGAATCTTCGGTGCTGCACAAAGATGTTACAGTAACGCAAAAGGATGTTACACTGGCGTTAGCAGGGCCGGAAAGGTGATTGTATCTTGTGTCGCACCGCGTCGAGGGGAGAAGTGGTTGCGCCGAATCAGAGTTACGCAATGTACCTGGGGGTTCATTCTCACTCGTTGGCGGCAAGGCTAGCCGGCCGCCATCATTCTGCACAACATCAGAAAGGAGAAAGTCATGAAGATTCTTGTCTTTGGCTCTCCTGCTGACGGCGAGTCTGGCGTTTGTGCTGGTGGGGTGTACGGACAATTCGAGTCCAGTAGAGGCATCGACCGACCAGGCACTCTCACTCCGACCTCACCCGTTGCCTTGACAGAAGGGTGGCTGGGATATGATGGCAACAGGAAGCGGAGGGCAATGGTGGCAAGGCTCGCATTGGACGTTTGCATTCAATGCTCAGAAGGATGCAGACGGCATCAAGGGACAGATTCAGGTGTATGACCGTTCCTGGGGGGGGAAATTCCACCTCGAGGTCACGCATCTCGACGTTGTGGGCAATCAGGCCTACATGGTGGGCTACGGAATGCTTCCCGAGTTACCGAAAGAATTCTTTGGTACGACTGAGAATATTCCGCCCGGACCCGGCTACGGGATGGTTCTATTGACCGATAACGGACAGGGAAAAAAGGCCGAATTACCTGATCAGCAATCCTATTTCGTGCTTTTCCCGGATAACGGAAACTACGATGCTGAAATCGCCGCCTTGGCGACTGCATCCGTTAGCGGGATGAAGGAATTCTGGACCGCCGCGGGTTGGCCAGAAGAGTATTTCCTTTGGGAAACGGATTTGGGGAATACTATAGTCCGCTCACGATAACTATCCCTGCGCAGGTCACGATGGCCCGGGCAGCGATGTCCGGGCTTTGTTTGCCCGTCTTTGCATCCGACGTCCATTAAAAATCGAACGCGATTCCCAGGCCCCAATCGTTCCTCCGCACGTCGAAATATTGGTGAAAGATCTCCAGTCCACTGTGGTAGTTGCAGTATATCTTCACGCCGTATCCTTCCCACGCTCCCATCTTCAAGCCGACTTCCAGAGTATTCGTCCCCTGCAGAGTAGGACAAACCGGACAGCGTGAAATGATCCGAAAGATACACGGAGGCGGGTTTTCCGAACACCTGGCCCGGCCACGGGGATGCATGGGCAACGATTCCGAGCAGGGTGTTCCATTCCATCAATTCCGGCGGACGGACAAGCGTGGCGTAGCTGAATCCGGAGTACACCATCACTTCCCAGTCTCTTCCCAGCCAGGAATACGCGCCAAGGAGCTCACCGAAGTCGCGTGACAGCGGAACCGGTTCCCGCCCGTCCTTCCATTCCCCGGTATTGAGGTCATAGTTGCCGTCAAGCATGTGCGAACTGAGATGCATTATGCGGAAGCGCAGAGTCAGGGCCGAGGCGGGGCCCTGCAGCCGGCCAACCAGATACCCGCCGAAATACCCGTCAGCTGCATCCATCTGCAAACGGAGTCCCTGGTAGTTCGTGGTGAGGGCATACATGAAGAGCTGGGCGCCGGCGCGTATGCGCATACCGGGGTCTCCCCCGGGGCGCCACTCCACCAGGTCCAGCTGGCCGCCAATGCTGAGCGTCATTCGTGAGGAACCGATTTCCTTGCGGATTCCCGTCCGCGGTTCCTCGGGGCTGGCCGGGAACGGCGGCAGAAGCGACGGGCCTGGAAGAAATTCCCACTGCGATTGTGTCGAATCCCCGGGCTGTCCAAACACGAAGGCTGGAAGGTGTGTGAGCAGAAGAAGAGCGGGAAGTAGGAACCTGTGCACGTGTATCCTGTGTTGATGATGAGGGTGCGCGCTATGGAAAGGCCCACGCTCTGCGTGGGCCCGGGTGAAGTCGCATGTCAATCAGTTTCTACTCAATGTCCGGCTGGTTTCCGATCATGGCGCAAGGTATGCACCCCTTTGAATGGAGGTGCCGCATGAGATCTCTCCGTTTCAGAGGGAGATTCCAGCCATCGTCGATTTGTATTGACCCGAAACAACACTGGCACGTTCTTGTTCCGTGATCAGCAGTACCCGTAATTTCCAGTTTCCGGGCGCGAAAGTCAAGTAAACGAAGAACCCGCGACAGACCCGGCATGATGCTCGATGATCTATGGACAATGTCAGCCCGACTTCGTCCCTCTATGAAGGCAGGCAGGAATAGCGGATAATTCGATCGCTTGAAGCGGGAGCGGGTGTTCGACCACAAAATCATTGCTCGTTGACCTTCTCATCCCGTTCAACAAGGGGTTCCCCCGTCTCGATGTCGCACAGCGTGAGGCGTCTGACACGGAAATAGGTCGCCCAATAATCCCACAGGGTCCGAATATTCGCGCGGCGGGCGTTGTCCTTCTCGCTCTGGGCCAGGAAGAGATTGGGAACATCGATCTTCCCGATCATGTACCGGTCCTTCGCCACTTCAAATCTGCGCTGGCCGATGGTGTCTGCCTTTGCAGCAACGGCAACCTGCTTCCGGAGCAGGTTGAGGCGTCCCGCTTGATAGAGGACCTCCTGTTCGAAATCGTGACGTTGCTGCACGATCGATGACTCCGTGCGTTTCTGTTCCGCCAGGGCTGCATCGATCGCCGCACTCCCCGTTCCCCAGGTGAAGATCGGAAAGATAAAACCTATGCTGAACTGCTGTTGAATGAGCAGATGCTGGTACGCCTCGGAGATGACGGGCGCCCTTTGATTGTAGCCCGCGCTCGCGACCATCCTGGCATTAAATGAATGGTCGGATCTTGCCTGTTCCACGTTTCGTTCGGCCGTCAGCAACTGGAGGTCAAAATCGAGCACATCGCTGCGGTTCTGCCGGGCGTTGGCGAGTGCAACTGCGGGATCGATGGATGCAGCCCCGGTTGTTGTCGGCGGGATGAGCTCGACATAGATGCCGGGATCGAGTCCAAGGGCGACCCTGAGGTTCTGCTGCGAGCGGTCGAGTCCGACATTGGCATTTTCGAGTTCCGTTTGCGCATTCAAGTAGGCAAGCTCATTCTGCAGAAGATCGTTCTCCGCGATTTTTCCCACCTCGAATCTCCCCTTCGAGATCCTGTAGAGGGTGTCGTTGATCGCCACGTTCAGCATGGCATTGCTGGAGTTCATCAGCGCCAGGTACAGGTCGAAGAACTTGTTGGTGACATCGATCGCACACTCCTCCATCGATTCGGCCAGCTCGCGGGAAGCCATCCTGTACCGGAGTACCTGTGCGTCCTGGTCCCAACGCATCGTGTTGATCTGCCATATGGGCTGCTGCAAGGTGATACTGAACGGATTCGCGAGGTAATACTGCGACCTCCAGTCCAGCAAGTCGATCCGGCTCAGCCCGGAGGAAAGGAAGAGCTGACCGCCGGTCAGAGGTATCTTCTGTGTGAGGGAGAGGTTCAGCGAGGCGCTGGTCTGGCTTTGAGGAGTGAACACGGTGCTTCCGTCAGGCAGGACGATCGGGGTGATGGATCGGTAGTAGCCGGGCACATCCCCCTGAAGCGACAGCTGAGGGAAAAGGCTGGACGAATAGGAGTGGTAGGAGGATGACTTGTTTTCGTACGCACTGTGCGCCATTACGCCGAGCGGACCGGACTCGCGGGCGAGTCGGATGCAGGCCTGCAACGTCAGGTAGGTTGTGTCGACCTGGGCGGAGGCCGCAGAGAAGAACAGGACACAGAGGATCGAGAGGAAAAGCGGAGCCTTGATGTTCATGGCGTCTGGTTCATGGACGGCCCGGGTGCACCCGGCGGTCTATTCGTAACGCAAGCACACGACCGGATCCTGCATGGCCGCGCGGCGGGCAGGGAAGTAGCCAAACGTGATGCCGACGGAGACCGAGATCACGAACGACAGCAGCACAGAGAAGAGCGTGACTATCGTGAGGACTCCTGCCAGCTGTTGAATAGCATAGCTCAGTGTCACGCCCAGCACAATGCCGGTCAATCCTCCGGTAATGCCGATGAGGGTCGCCTCACTCAGGAATTGCAGAACGATCTGTCTCTTCGTGGCGCCCGCAGCGCGGCGTATTCCTATTTCCTTCGTCCGCTCCATCACCGAAGCGAGCATAATGTTCATGATGCCGATTCCCCCGACCAGCAGGGATATCGATGCGATGGCACCGAGGACAATATTGAAGATATCTCTTGTCCGCTGCGCCTGACGCAAAAGCTGCTCCGGCACCATTACCTGGAAATCAACCACCTGATTGTGTCGACGCTGGAGCATCCGGCTGATGACTTCCGCGAGTCCCACCATCATCTCCGCATCATTGACGCGCACGACTAACCGATCGAGCTGATGATAACTGGCCGGTTTCTTCCTCTCCGCTCCTGATGATTCGTCAGTTCCCCTGTCGCTCGCTGCCGCCTGGACATCCAGCTTCGTCACCAGCGTGCGATTCTTGTACCGCAGGAGGAGGGTATTCACGGGTGTATAGACATCGTAGTTTAAGTCGCGGAGTCCGAGATGCTGGATGCTCTCCTTGCTGACCCTTCGCTCCCCCAGCACCCCGATGACCGTCAGCCAGAGGGGGCCGCACTTGATCTTCCCGCCGATCGGGTCATCCCTGGCGAAGAATCTTGCACGCACGGCGTGCCCGATAACCGCGACCGGGGACGCCAGCTCCATGTGCGTTTTCGAAAACAGCTGCCCTCTCTCCAGTTCGAACTCGCTGGTCGCAAAATACACCGAATCGACCCCCACAAGCTTCGAGGTCCGTTTCAAACCCTCACGCAGCACCATAGTCTCCACGACAACCTCCGGGCTGACAAACGAAATGCCAGGGAGCGTTTTCAGTATGCTCTCCCCGTCCTGCAGCGTCAACCCGGGACTGAACCGTTTCTTCTCGGTCATCTTGGCCTGATCGTCTTCCTCGACCTTACCTTCCTCCTGTTCGATGATCGGTGTAATGATGATGTTATTCGCCCCGAGCAGCTTCATCTGCTCCAGGATTTCCTGCTTTGCACCCGTCCCGACAGCGAGCATTGAGATCACCGATCCCACGCCGAAGACGATGCCCAGCGAGGTGAGGCTTGCCCGCAGTTTGTTGTGGGTAATCGCTTCAACTGCGATTCTCAGGCTCTGTATGACCTGCTGGAACATGGCGATCGAATGACCTTCCGAGATCCGTCAGGGTTTAGCCGGGCCTATCACTCTGATCCGGCAAGGGGGATTGTTATCAGCGTGGCAGATTCAGGGGGCGTAGCGAGAAGCACTTCATCATCCTCGGCAATACCGCTGTGCACCACCGCCGCATTCTCGTTTATCAGTCCGAGTTTCACCTCCTGTTTGGCGATACTCCCGCCGTTCTTCTTGTACACAAAGGTCATCGTCCCTTCCGTATGGACGCATTCGAGCGGGATGGAAATCACACTGTCAAGTCGTGCGACGAGAATTTCATTAGCAGTCGTCATTGCGGGGCGGAGTGTCGTATCGGACTCGTTGACCTTGATACGGACCTCAAACACCTTGGAATCGGAATTCGGTCGCTGTTCTCCGATATTGGCAACAGAGGTGACGCTCCCGGTGAGTGGTTTGTTCGGGTCTGCGTCGAGTTTCAACGTTACCTTTTGCCCGGCCGCTATCTTCTGGATGTCCACTTCACTCACGTACGTGATCGACTCCATCTCACGCAGATCAGGGAGGGTCGCGACGGTCGGATCCCAGGCATTGACCGTGCTGCCGACGATCTTCTTCTTTCCGTTCCACTCCCGTGCGTACACGACCATTCCGTCAGCAGGCGCTTGAATGGTGAATTGGTCCATCGTCGTTTGGAAGAGTTCCATCCGCTGTCGCTCTTTCATCAGATCAGCTTCCGCGACCTGTGCCTTGGCAATAGCCTGTTTCTTCTTGGTGACATAGTTTTTCCCTGCCTGTTCGTGGGCACGTTGTGCGCGCTCAAATTCTATTTCTGCCTGTCTCCGCATTGCCGGCGCCTCGTAGGCCGACTGTTCCATCATGATTCGCTTCTCCTCCACCGCATAGAAGAGGTTGACGAGCTCATCCCGGGCCTGCGAAAGCGTCAGCGTGCTGTCGAGTTTCGTCTGGAGGTACTGTGCCTCAAACTTCTGGATCGAGAGCTGGGAATCCTTGAACTTACTCATGATCTCTGACTTGTCGAGGTCCGCGACAAATTGCCCCTTTTTGACCACCGTTCCTTCGGGAACAATATTCGTGATTTTCATCTGCCAGATATTGGCCGCCCGGGCATTCGCTGAACCCATGATATTGATGGAGTTCTTCGCCTGGAGCTCTCCGGTCGTCGTCACCGTCACAAGGAACAGTCCTTTCGACGGCGTAACACTCAAGTCCGCCCGGGTCGCCGTACCTCCGGCAACAAAGAACCAGAGGAGGATCACGAGAATCACGCCGCCGGCCGAGTACGCCACGATGGGGCGCCGCCGTAGAAAAGCAAGAACTGCCGGAAGAATGGAAGGATCGAGTTTAGGAATCTTCGGTGGGTGGAGCATGGCTGTCCGCCTCTGTTCCGTGGCGGTGTCGTAGGGGTGGTACCGAAAGAACGGAGGACAAATCTCCGCCTTCCAGGGACTGAGCACCGTCGGCGGTCAAGTATTCTACAGTCTGGTGGCTATCCTTTCGGCCAGGAGACGTTCTCGTTCACGTATCTCCAACGCATCTCCCACCCGGGATTTGTTACGATGGGGTAATGCTAAGGAACTGCAGGACCAATGTCAACCTAAACCCGTCCGAGGGATCCTTCCACGGCCCTGCCATTCACATGCCTATATCTGCGGCCTGATTCCACAGACCTGGATCATCCAGTGTGGACTGATTGAACTCCATCAACACATCTGGCATGTCCCACTGTCGTTTCCTGCGCCAGAGCTCCATGTCGGGAGGGCAGGGAAACAGAAAAGACGGGGCATGTGTGGGACCGAATATCGAGGTTTCCGGTCTTTACGAAATTGAATATGGATATTTCGTTTCGTATATTGTTTTGATCCGCCTTTCACATCCATAGAACACCCGGAGTTGCGTGATGAAGAAGATGCTCAGCCTTCTGTTATTACTGACCTTTGCGGCAGGTATAGCCGTTGCGCAGGAAGAGCCGATCCCTCCCAAGAGGTCTCGCGCAGTTAAAGTCGGCCTGTTTGGCGGCTACACTCCAGGGTGGCTTTTTGTTGATATGAAACCCGTAAACGAGTTTCTCTTAGGCGGTAATGGCGCCCCGCTCAAGGAAGGTGGAGTATTCATGTCCGGCGGGGCCGGTGCGATCTACATCATGATCCTTCCGAACGTGCGCGTGGGCGGAATGGGGATGACCGGCGGGCTTAAGAGCACCGCGGTGGACCTCAACGGCGTCCGTCGGGATGCCGAGTATTCAGTCGGCTTCGGGGGGGTGACAATCGAGTACGTGTGGCCCGTCTTGGCACATCTCGACATTGCCGTCGGAGCCTCGCTCGGCGGGGGCAGTTTGACCCTTGCACTCCGCCAGAGCAACGGCGGAAACAATACCTGGGGAGGTGAACAGAGCCTCTTTGCTCAATGGACGGCCCTTGTACCCCCGAACACTACCCGCACTCTTTCGGGTGGCTACTTTGTGACCGTTCCTTCGGTAAACGTCGAATACGCCTTGCTCGGCTGGTTCGGCGTACGTCTGGGCGTGAGCTACGTGAGCATGTTTGCGCCGTCGTGGGATGTGGACGGCAATTACGACCTCATCGGTGTGCCGAGCAGCGTGAGCGGCCGCGGGTTTATGCTTCAGGCGGGGTTGTTTGTGGGGACATTCTAAACTGCTCCCCCCTCCATTTTTCAAAGAATTCTCTGTACTCTCCTCTCTGGTACTTTCCGGTTGAGGTGACGGGAATTTCCGCGATGAATACCACGACCTTCGGAGACTTTGCCCAGGGAAGATGTTTTGCGCAGTGAGCCAGCACCTGCGCCTCGGTTGTTTCGAATCCGGGGCGCAGCTTGACAAGAGCACCGACCTCCTCGCCGTACCAATCATTCTCAAATCCCACAGCTATCGCCGACGCCACTCCGGGAACGGCATTCAACACCTCGTCGATTTCGAAGGGTGAGATATTCACACCGCCGCGGATGATCAGTTCCTTCATCCGTCCCGTGATGAAGAAAAACTTCCGGCCCTGGCCGTCGAGACGGTAGAACCCTTCATCACCGCTCCGGAACCAGCCATGGGCAAACGCTGTTGCGTTGGCTTCCGGTTCGCCGAAGTACCTCCTCATCACATTGTGCCCGCGAATTACAATCTCACCGCGTTCCCCCTCGGGCATCTCATTTCCTGCCTCGTCGTGGATCGTCATTTCGTTGACGGGCAGGGGGACGCCGATGGAGGGAAAGCCGTACGCGGTCATCCAGTGCTTGTGTTCCGCCGCGGTCAGGTCAATCGGGAGGAAGCAGGAGTAGCAGGTTGTTTCCGAAAGACCGTAGCCGTGGATGATCGGGCGTGAGAACAGATGCTCGTACTTCTGTGCCAGTTCAACAGTCAGGGGGCCCGCACCACAGATGACGTGGCGGAAGTGTGCCAGCTTGTACCCCTCCACAGGGAGCTTCGTGTGCAGGAGAAAATGTAGCAGCGTCGGCACCACGCTCACGACGGTGACCCGTTCGATGCTGATCCTCTCGAAAAACTTGGCCGAGTGGAACTTCTCGCATACCACCACGCCGCCCCCCGTGTACAGGGGGGTCATCAACGTCACCACAATGCCGTTCACATGATGAAGGGGCAGGACACACATCATCCGCTGATCGTCGGATATCCGGTGCCACTCGCCGATCGCCATGGCATTCACCAGGAGATTGTATTGTTCGAGCACAATCCCCTTTGGATGTCCGGTGGTGCCCGAGGTATACACGATCAGGGCGTCGTCATGCAAAGCAGGGCTCTTCTTCAGACGGAACCGGACGGGCTGGCGCTGGATTTCAGTCTGGAAGTGTGGAAGGGCGGACGTTACGGACTTGCCCGACTGGACGAGTGTGCGCAGTTCCGGGAGTTCTCCCCGAAGACCCGTGATGCGATTGACGTACTGATCCCGGACGAACGCCAGTTTCGCTCCGGAGTCGCGCAGCACGTATTCGACGCGGCGGTCATCTTCCGCCATATTCACCGGCACGACTGCAGCACCCGCGAGAAACGCCGCGAAGTACTGAATGACCACGTCGGGATGATTCTGCGACACCACGGCGATGCGGTCGCCCTGGCCGATCCCGAGAGAGGTGAGATAGTTTGCCGTCTTACAGGCTTCCTCGAAAAACTCGCGGTAGGAGAACTCCTTCCGGAATCCATCCTCGCTGTAGTAAATGAGGAAGGGCTTCTGCTCATGCCGGTCGACCTGGTCCTCAAGCAGCTCACCGATGTTCCGGTAGGGAACGAGTGGCTCGCTGACGGGCACCTCATTGACGGCCCTTGCGCGTGCGATGTTTTCCGCGGTCGTCGGGTGAAGGTCATCCGTTTGCACGATCGTACACTCCTCGGGATGTTCTGGATTGCGGCCGGTCGCCCACCACTACAATCTGATGAAGCGGCCATTCCGAGGCGATACTGCACTCTTTCGTCTCTTCGTTCTTCATCCGGATCATGCGTTCTCCCTCTTCACCACACGGTTGTTCAGACAGCCGATCTTGTCGATGCACAACTCCATCAGGTCTCCGGGCTGCACCCAGCGGTCCAGGTCCAATCCACAACCGCTCCCGACAGTGCCCGATCCGAGCACGTCGCCGGGGGAGAGGGATTCGTCCTTCGAGACGAATTCGATCATCTCTTCAAACGTCCAGTGCATGGTTTTGGAGTTGCCCTCCGACCAGAGCTCACCGTTGATACGGGCGGTCATGCGGAGGTCGTACGGATTCCCGATTTCATCGGGTGTCACAAGGACAGGTCCGATCGCGGTACACCAGTCTTTCCCCTTTGCGGGTCCGAGCCGCACCTTCATTTCCTTCCGCAGGATGTCGCGTGCGCTGAAGTCGTTCATCACCATGAAGCCGGCGAGACAGGTCCGTGCGTTGGCAGCCTGAACATTCCGGCAGGACGTACCGATCACTGCTGCGAGTTCCAGCTCATAATCGAACTTTTCTGTGAACGCGGGCCAGAGTACATCTTCACCGGGACCGATCACATTCTGGTGGGCGGCCTTATAATAGACAGGAAATTCGTACCACTCCTTCGGCACGGGTCCACCCCGTTTTTCAAAGCCCTTTCGGAGATGATCTTCGAATGCATAGAAGTCACGGATCGAAGGTGGGCGCGGCAATGGGGCACGCAGAGTGACGTCCGCGGCAGGGTAGACGAGCGTTTCCTGGTTCGGTCCGGTCAGCGGTTCGCCCTGCGCGAGCGCGGTGGCAAGGTCTTCCAACGTTGCGCGGGCGAAGCCCATTGACGTTTTTTCCCCCTGGAGGAATGCAAGCATATTGTCCGGAACGAGAACGTCTGCAAGGGTATAGGGGCGCACTTCGCCCTTACGGGCGAGATGCCACGCGCAGCCGAAGTTGAGGTCCACGATGTCTGTACCGTGGAATGCCCCGAGTCGGCGGTGGCGGCCGAGTGATGTCGTGACTTCGAACGTGCAGAGTTTCACAGACCCCCCTTGAGTGCCTCTTCGCGCTCGATCGCTTCGAAAAGCGTCTTGAGGTTGCTCTTGCCGAAGCCCTTGCTCTGTTTGCGCGGGATGATTGCGGCGTTGCGTGCCGTTTCCGGGTAATCCGCCTGGAGGTCCATGTCTTTCACGCCGTCCCTGTGCAATGGGATATCACTTTCCGCGGAACTCCTTGTCGATGATGTCGATATCGCCGGGGTAGGTGAGTGGCCCGAAGTCTGTGTTGATCGTCGGACGGGCACGCAGGGTGACGCGGCTTGTGGAACCCTGTGCACCGCCGAGGGCGAGTGCAAGATTGAGCATGCGGTCAAACCCCTTTTCCTTGAAGAACCGTATCAGGTCGAGGTTCATGCGGAGGGGAATCACCGTTGACTGGCCGGTGCCGGGGATGGTGATGGGTGAGGATATGTCGCCGGATACGGTCGGTGTATCGTCGAGGCGGAGATTCCAGGCGAAGCCGGTGAGTGTTGCGGCCGACCGGGGTGTGCCTCCCGTGCCGTCATTCGGGTTCACCACGGCGATGTTCAGAGTGAAGGATGCGGGGAGTTCACCTTTGGCGAAGGTCCCCATCACGGCTGCTCCGTCCATGAGGCCGAGTTTTGTCTTTCCGCCAAGGGGTATCCCGGCAAGTTGGAAGTCACTCAGGCCATCCAGTTTGAAAGTGCAGCGCGAAAGATTAACCGCTGCCTTATTGATATCCTTGATCACATTACAGGAGGGTGCAACGCACGAAAAGAGAAGAACGAAGGACAGACCGATATGTCTCCAGATCATGGGTATATCTCCGGTAGTCATGCATTGTGTGCGAAGCGGCACCTTTCAGGTGGCGTCAGCGTGCTGTGGCAGAATTACGGCATCGCGGTCAGTGGCGAGTATGTCCTTCAGTGCATGGAGGAGGCGTTCGTTCTGTTCCTGTGTTCCGAATGTGATACGCACGCAGTGGGGGAGGCCGAAGGCCTTGAGAGGGCGGATAATGATGCCGCGGCGAAGGAGTTCCGTGTAGAGCCGTTGGACCGCGGTTTCGCTGTCGAGCGGGACGCAGACAAAATTCGCTTCCGTGGGAACGACGGTGAAGCCGAGAGCATGCAGGGCTGGGGGGAGGAAGAGCTTTCCCGCGGCGTTCACAGCGAGTGAGCGGTAGAGAAATTCAGGATCGTTCAGTGCTGCAATGCCGGCCACCTGTGCGAGGGTGCTCGGTTCAAAAGGCAGCTTCACTTTCAGGAGGTTGCGGATCAGCAGGTCATGGGCGAAACCATATCCGATACGAACTCCGGCGAGTCCGTAGACTTTCGAAAACGTGCGGAGTGTGATCACGTTGTCGTAGCGGTAGTGCATCGAGTCGGGGTACACCGGGTTGTTGCGGGCGTATTCGAAGTATGCCTCATCCAGAATGATGAGGACATGCGGTGGAACGCGTTTCATGAACTCATCGAACACGTTTCGGGTGAAAATCGTCCCGGTAGGATTGTTCGGATTCACGAGATAAATGATCTTCGTGTGCGGGGTGATGCGGTCGGCGATGGCCAGGAGGTCGAAGCCGTAGTTGACAAGCGGGACCGTAATCAGGCGTGTGCCGCGTGAGCGGGCCAGCACATAGAAACCCACGAATGTGCCGTCGGAGGTGAGGACCTCATCCTCGTCGCAGAGAAATGCCCTGATGATATTGGACATGATCCCTTCCGAACCGCTGCCGGCGATCACGTTTTCCACCTTCAGGTTGTATTGAGCCGCGAGTGTTTCGCGCAGGTCGAGTCCGCCGTTCGGGTAGAGGTGGAGCGTACTGTACGCCGAGCGGAGTGCTTCGATTGCGTGCGGTGATGGGCCAAGGGGATTTTCGTTCGACGCGAGTTTGATGACGTCCGTCGTGCCGAGTTCGTGCTGAAGTTCGGCGATCGGTTTACCGGCTCTGTACGGTTCGAGGGATTCAATATATGGAGGGACAAGAGGCACGGGATTGGGGGCTTACGCCCGTGAAAAAGATACGAACGGGTTTGAGTAAAAGCAAGGCGGGCTATTTTCCTCTTGCACGGGAAGATGCGTTTCCGTATGATGGGCAAACAGATCCTATCGCGCCAGGAATACGCCACGTGAGGGGATTCCCGTCATGACTGCATCATCCCCCGGAGATCGCGGCACCCTGCCGGCGCTCCTCGAAACAGCCTACCGGAAGTACTCCCGAATCTGGATTAACAACGCATTGTGTGCGCAGGTCTCCGAAGAGGAGGCGAAGGACATCGTGCATTCCGTCATTTGCACCGTGCTGGCGATGGAAGACGGGAAATTTGAATCGGTGGAGCACGTTCGCAACTACATATCGCGGGCGGTGATTAACCGTGCCTGGCAGGCAAAAAAGCGGGGGGACAGGCGTGTATCGTGGGGAGAGGCGGTGGAGATCCGGTTTCCGACTACATTTGACCCCGCCGAGAGTGAAGAAAAGGCCGAACGTGCGGCCTTTCGCGGGGTGATCCGCGGGCTGTCGGACCGGGATTTTGAGATCGTCAAGCTGAGGTACTTCATGAAACTGACATTTCTGGAGATCAGTGACCTGTTGGGTGCTCCCATTTCCACACTTAAGAGTCGGGAGGTGGCAGCTTTGAAAAGAATTAACCGGGAACTTCGGAAAAAGGGGTTGTTTGGAGTAATAGGGTAAGGAGGAGAATGGCATGGCAGAGAGAAAGGTGGTCAGGGACGACCTGGTTGATTTTGCGTTAGGCAAGTTAGGTCCGGAGGAATCCTTGCGGGTATTGGACGCGGTTGAGGCGGATCCTGGACTTTCCGCGCAATTGGAGGAAATTGCGGTTGTTGTTCGGGGTATTGATCGGGATGGGGAGGAATTGTTTGGAGGTGGGCGGGGGGACCGTGGCCGTGCTTCCGGGCGGGTTGTGCGCGATTCCGGCTGGCGGTACGTGGTTCGTGCTGCGGCTCTTCTTGTGGCGGTCATTGGCCTGTCTTTGGTTATCAGTGCATTGACGGCGCGACCGTATGCTGATTTGACCGCACTTGGGCGCATTGAGCTGGATGTGCGGTTCAGGGGAATTGATGTGGAGGATCTCGAACAGGCTCGTGTCGCGCATGCTGAGGGTGATGTCGGTGCGGCTCTTGTTCATCTCAACCGATTTTTGCGGATGCACCCGGAGGGTGAGGATGCCGATGTTGCCCGGGTGCTTGCCGGTTCCATCCGGATCGGTGCTGCGGAGAGCAGTGTGTTCGGGTTATTCCGTCGGTTTGACGAAGGGCAGATTCTGTTGGGGTTGAGGGATTTGTTGCTGGTGGTTGCCCGTTCGGAGAATCTCCGTCTTGTGGAGGAGGCGTCTTGGATTGCTTCGAAGGGATATTTGATGTTAGGGCAGCCTGAGAATGCCGCGGACCATTTACGGAGGGTAGTAAAGGGGGGAGGGTTGCGGGTGCGTGGTGCGGAGGAATTGCTGGAGGAGATTAATCGGCGGAGTGGGAGATGAGGGTATTCAGGTTGAATCTGGTGCTCGTTCTGGTTGCGGGCGGGGTGTGCGGGACTGTCTTCTGTGATGTGGAGAGCGACCGTCTCGAGGCGTACCTGGCTGTCCGGCGGATGATGGGGAAGGGGATGTACAGCGCTGCGGTAGACGAGTGCAAGCGTTTGATCGAAAAGTACCCGGACTACAAGTATCTCTACGAAACCCTGCCGGAAGTTTGTCTGTACGCGGGGGATGTGGGGGAGGCGGAGAGGTTTTTTACAGCTCGAGTTGTGGGTGGGTATTCAGTAAAATATGCGTACTACGGACTCGGCAACTCTTTCCTCCGAAAAAGAGAGTTCGGCGTGGCACTCGATGCGTTTGCTAGAGCTATGGAATCCAATTTGGATATTCCAGAGGTCTACCGGGGATTCGTCTACGCACATGAAAAGGTCTTTGGATCAGACCGCACATTACAGCACTTTGTCGGAATTTGTCATAGGAGTCCGGAATCGAAAAATGGTTGGTATGCACTTGCCCTTTGCCATTGGGGCAAATTGGATTATGAAAATGCGTTATCAACCTTGAATCATGCGCTTCAGCAGGACAGTGCCGAGATCAAGTTTCTTCAACTGTTTTGGGCGGCCAGCACCATGTTGAGGCCCTCCGCTGAGACTGTCTCGAGTGCAGAGCAAATCTTGGATAGATCTCTGTCGCTAGGAGACTTTGATGGAGCAGAATTCTTGAGATGGACAGTCAGTAGAACATATGAAGTTCTCGCCCTGGACAAATCTCGAGCCGCAGCACTAGATCAAGGGCTGAAATCTGTTACAGCCTACGGTCAATTGCGGTGGCGTGGGCACATTTGTTTGCAGATTGCGATAAATGCTCACAGTGTTGGCCAACACAACAAGGCTCTAACGTTCTCTGAAGAAGCATCCCAGGCTTTCGAACGGAGTGGTGACCTCGCAGGCTATTCTACTACAAAGATGGTCAAACTCGATGCCCTGATGGAGTTAGGCGACCATGAAAGTGCGATGCAACAAGCCTTCTTGCTCCTCCACCGTTTGGATGATCTTGAGAACGAGCAGGAAGAGGTGTCGGCACTTACTACCATTGCATCTGCGTTCTGCGAGCTCGGAGCATACGACGTCGCCCTCGAATATGCAATAGAAGCCGCGAACAGGTTCCGAGTTCTTCCAAGGAATCCGTACCAACACTTCCGCCTGGAGACAGTTCTGGGATTGGCGCAGTCAAACCTCGGCAATGTAAAAGTCGCGCTTCAGCATTTCGTCGAAGCTCTAAACACGGCCAGACGCATCGACAAACAAGGTCGAATTCTGGCAATTTGTGAAGGTAATGTGGGAAATGGACTTTACCTTCTGGGCGAAGTTGGGGAAGCCCTTACTCACTATTCGCGCCAGTTGAAGTTTGCAGAGCGAACTGCTTATCCTCGGGAAAAAGCAAATGCTCTTATCAATCTTGCGAGATATCATTTCTCGAACCATCGGTGGGTCGAGGCAAGATCTCTCTTCGAGACAGCGATGGCAATCGGGAAGAGTGCGGGACAGAAAGGTGTAGTCATAAGATGCAAAAAGGGACTCGCCGATATTGCACTCGAGACGGGAAATCAAGAAGAAGCGGCTGATCTGTTTGGTTCTCTGGTTGCAGATTTCCAGACAATGGCTAGCACACGTTTCATCATGATGATTTCGCAACATAGTGCACGCTACCATTCGGAAATTTCCTCAAACTATGTCCATGCGCTATGTGCAACAGGACGAATTGAGGAAGCTTTTGAGTTCATCGAACAAGTTAGATTTGAGTTGGGGAATGATTTCCTTACGCTCTCGCCGAATAGCGTTTTGGAGAGGACGGATGATTCCTCTTTGGGTGAAATCCGGCGCTTCAAGAAATTGTTGCGAGCAAGTTTTGAGATTGTCCGCGAAAGGAAAGTCCGAGGAAACAACTACCCGGAGATTGATTTTCGTCTTATGGGCAGTGTTTCTGAACTTCAGCTTCAATATGATGCGTTGGTAAAACGCATGCGATCCGGAAATGCGGAGCTAAAGGCACTTCTGGCTCCTCCGCAATCCTTTTTCCATAACCTACAACGAGAATCGCTTGCAGAGCGCGAAGCGTTACTTGAATTCGTGGTTGGTGAACACCAAACGGATGTCTTTTTGGCAAGGCGAGACAAGATGGTGTACTATCTCATCCCCGAAGGTAGGAAGGAATTAGACCGAAGGATGAATTCAATTTCGAGAGTCCTAGGAGATCGGTCCGGAGAAATGGGCTTGGAGAATACTTTGCTGCTTCATTTTGATGTCGTGAGCTCAAAAGGCCTCTATGAGGTGTTACTTGGACCGCTAAGAAAAGACCTTACGGCCATTGACAAACTTGTGATAGTACCTGACGGACCACTCGTCCGACTTCCATTTGAGGTGCTCGTGACGGACCTTAGAAATAGCCATACTCTGGCCCAAGTTGAGTTTCTTGTTAGCCGATTCGAGATTAGCTATGTGGCGGCGGGCTCACTTTTGGATCCCCGATTCAAGCAAGAAGTTCATCCGAGTGGCTTCCTCCTTGGGTTCGGTGAC
Source organism: uncultured Bacteroidota bacterium (assembly GCA_963779225.1). Taxonomy (GTDB): domain Bacteria; phylum Bacteroidota; class Ignavibacteria; order UBA10030; family UBA6906; genus CAVPCZ01. Next base: position 3,409,728 of record CAVZWW010000003.1, on the reverse strand, counting down.
CCAGGCGATCCCAGCCACGGTGATGAGGCGGTTTCAGTCACTGGTTTTGCTTTTCCCGTGGATGCACCCGAATCTAGATCTCCTCCATTACCCGGCGCCCGCCGAGAAGTAGAGGCCATAGCTTCTATGTTGGGAGACAGAGCGGAAATCTTCGTCGGGAGTGATGCTACCATCGAACAATTTCGTAAGAAAGCTCCGAATTTTAGAATCATTCATTTGGCGATGCATGCCACATATGATGCGGCTAATCCTATGCTTTCCGGGCTGCAATTCTACAGCGCCGCACGTAGTTCAAGCGAGGACATCCTCATGGCGTATGAGATCCCCGACATCGGACTTCAGGCAGAACTTGTCGTGCTCAGTGCTTGCCGAACTCGCGGGGCCACAGCCAGTGGTCAGACAGAAGGTTTCATAAGGGGATTCAACATGGCAGGAGTGAGAACTGTCATTTCAGCGCAATGGGCGATTCCCGATGATCTCACTCCGATCCTCATGACTCGATTCTACAGTCATTTGCTGAGGGGTGAACGAAAATCCAAAGCTCTTCAATTGGCAAAAATCGATATGATTGCTCAGGGCGAAATTGACCCGCATCGCTGGGGGGCTTTTGTCTTGGTGGGTGAGAGCGATCGTCTGAACCATTCGGCCAGAACCGAAACGAAAAACATGTTGCCATCCTCTGAGATCACACTCGTTGTCCTCCTATTTCTTGGAGGAATTGTGTTAGTGGCAATTCTAAGGAAGTTGAGCTTGACATCGAAGGAACAAGAAAAAGGGTAGATAGTTGGTGGGATGAAATTCGCGATAACCAGGACGCCGCGTTGTGAAGGTGATTTGGGTGGGTTAGGGCAGTTGCAGCGTAAGAGGGCTAACGGAAAAAGATGAGATGAAGATGAGAATCGTAAGCCATCCCAGGACCATTCGTGAAGTTGACAGCGGGGTCGGATCTTCGATTGGGGGACGGTTCTTGCGGGTTCCACGCATGAAAAAAACAAGGAGAATTGCCCAGAAGAGCCACCCCGTCCATCCGAAGTCAAATGGTATTCCTAGAAGCGGGAGGAATCCGAGCGTTCCCAAGATCATCAATCCAATTAGCGCGCCCTGCGCAATTCGATGATAAGCATCTCCGAACATGGAATATATGATGTGCCCTCCGTCAAGCTGACCTATCGGTAAGAGATTCATGGCTGTAACGAAGAGCCCGAACCAACCGACACAAAGAAACGGGTAATGGTAAACCTCATTCATGGGCGGGATGAAAGCACCTTCTGGGGAGAAGACGGCCGAGAGGAGGTTGTAAAGCAAGCTCGTCCCGAATGTAAGCCCTTCTGTAGGGATGTGAGCCAGTCCGGCATATTCAGGATGAATCGAATACAGATAGTCTATGGTTGGCAATGTGATGAAACCTATGATCAGGAACGCTACGCTGACCACAAATCCCGCGATCGGGCCTGCGGAACCGATATCAAAAAGCGCACGTCGGGAAGTTACGGGGGATTGGAGACGGATTACCGCGCCGAGTGTTCCGAATGGAAAGGCGCCAAAAAAGAGAAATGAAGGGAAAGGGAGAAAATAGGGGAATGTCGCAGCCACCTTGTTCCGAACAGCGGCCAAATAGTGACCCATCTCGTGCGACAAGAGCATTGCGATGATAAGGATGCCGTAAGGCAGCCCGGAAGAAAAATTCGCCAGTTCGAGTGGATCTTTATTTAACCATTGTACTCCGGCGAACGTTGTGGTGAGGAATGTCAGCAACAAGAGTCCAACGTGAACAGCGACGCGACGAAGCAGAGACAACTCCCCCCTCCAAGTTCTTAGCGAGATTTCTGATACGGGAATTCAAGATACGCCCGCGTGAAAACGGGTTCAGTTGTCTTCACGCGAGCGCATTGGGCATTCAGACTACGGACGCGGCGGATTAGGGAATGTTGGGGCTCCACTCGTCTTGGTTTCAGCACGAGGACGAGGCGGGTTGGGGTATGCAGGGGCCCCACTCGTGCGCATTTCAGGCTTCTTTGCCTGAGTGTAGGATTTTTCTGAATCACCGCTGGCAAACGAAATCGCGATGTTTGTTGCCATCACTCCAATCACGGTTAATGCAATGGCACGCACTTTCCTGGCGTTGCTGCTCATAGTCCCTCCTGGCGGGAGTGGTTTTGTGGAATTAATGATTCTTGACTTATGAAAAACCTGGTGGATGGATTCAAGTTGACAATGAGACACGCACGAAATCGGGGACCCCGCACATGATGGCGGGCGCATGATCCCACCGAACCTTTTCGAGCGTATTTCTGGAAGACTAGTACGTAAAACGGTCGGGCAAAGCAGACTCTACTGCCTTCATAGGGAGGGACGATGTTCAATATCATCCATCTGGGTGATAAATATAGCCATCGCTCACGAACTTGTCAAGTTCTTTCCTCAAATCGTCAGTTTTTTCATGGAATCGTGCCCAGGATTTTCTGTAATGCTGGCACATCAGTTGTTGCCTATTTCATCCCGATCCACCTGTGATCCTTAGCACAAAACTACGTTTGTGTGAAGAAATTTGCGTTATGTCCCTTGACAACTGCGCTCAAACGCTGTATATTGCGAAGGTTTCAATTGCAAACGAGCGGAAAACGTGTCTAGAACTGCGAAAACAATTGTTTGGTTGTGGGCTGCCTCCATGGGGGCGTTCATCTGGGCGCTTCAAGTCTTTCCGCATACTGAATTGCCCACCTCACTGATTGCGGCCTGCGCTGCTCAAGTTCTTTTGTTTTTCATTAATGTCGCGATTACGAAGCACGAACCTAATCCAAAGAACAGGGCAATCTTTATCAATTTCACTTTCTTCTTCTCAGTGCCAATTCTGGGATTGTTTGGAAACTTCATATCGGACCCCTACTATAAGCACTACTTCGATCAGTACATCTCGTATGGGTTTTACTTTTTCCTATTGGCCCTCAGCGTAGTCTATATTTCCATCGACGTCCTTTTCCGTGATTTCAAGATTCTCTATAAATACTTGGCGGCTCTCGCTATCGTGGGAGGTTTTTTTCTGTTCTACTTCACGCCATTCTTGCTGAATCCAAACTACGCCTATTATACTCAAGATGTCCGTGACTGGAAGACGATGTCGATTGCTGAGGAGAAGTTCAGTTCCAGCCATGGCCGCCTGCCGACTGTTGATGAATTGGCCCAAACTACGGAAATGTATGTCTGGCAGGAGGGCTATCCCGTAGCCACGCTGCATGCAGGGGCTAAGAGCGAGCGCATTGAGGAACTGTTTCCATATCTAGTGGAACCGAATTATAAGATCCTGGTCAATAAGCCCATCATGATGTACATGATCCACATGTCTATCCTTTCGATAGGGTTCATCCTGCTCTTCTTCGGCTATCAATACATGAAGGATCCGCCGCAAGGAGCGTACATCGAAAAGATCATGTTCCTGTTCCTCGTGTTTTGTAGCATGGAAATACTCCATGCGTGGAGCGCAGTGAAAGCGCTGGAATGGCAAACCTTCGCAAGCGTTATGGGCGCCGGACAATATGCATCACTCGGCGTCCTCCTGCTTATCGCGCTCTTTTTTGCCCTGCGACTTCGCTTTATTACATCGGCAAACGGCGAGTTCTACGAACAAGAGCTGGCGACAAGCCCCTCCGGTATCACCCGGTGGCGGGATACGCTCGATAATATGGTCATCGATAGCTTCTTCAACCGAAGAGCACTCGTGGGGAGACTCTTCGTACCGGCAGACCGCCGGGAACAACGGGTCAGTCCAAACACCAAATAACTTGCTTTTGCGGTTTTGCACAGGGGGAAACTGCACCGATGGAACACAAAGAGCACAAAACGCACGCGGGCGAGGAGAAGAAAGCCAAACAGGTTTTCGAGTATCCCATCGTCGGCAAAAGCAAGGCGGTCGATCAGCTGATCAAGCAAATATCATCGCTTGCCAAGTCGCGCCGCGATGTCGTGCTCGTGGGTGAAGCCGGCGTCGGAAAAGGTGCAGTCGCAAAGAATATCTACATCGCAGGGAAACAGATCGGGAACGATGGTCCGTTCCTCTCGGTGAACCTCTCCGTCGTCGACGATCGTGAACTGGATGCGCTCCTCTTTGGACATGACCGCGCCTCCCAGGGAATGCCCCTGACGACACGCCGCGGTCTCTTCGATCAGGGAAACGGGGGAACCATCCTCATCGAAGAACTCGAAGAAGCCAGTTTTCGCAATCAGATGAAGGTCCTCACCTTCATGAATGAGCGGAAATCCCGCCGGCAGGGGAGCGACAACCCGGGCGCTACAGATGCCCGCCTTATCTTTACCATGAAGAGCGACCCCGGCGTGCTGGCTGAACAACGCAAGCTCATGGAAGAACTCTTCGTGAAAGTGAACGAGTTTGAACGAGTGGAAATTCCTCCACTCCGCCAGAGACAGGACGATATCCCGCTTCTCATCAAACACTTCACTTCAGAGATCTGCAAGGAATTGGGAATACCCGATCTGATTATCGACATCAACGCGATCGACGTCCTCATGCGCCAGCCATGGCGCGAGAATATCCGCGAACTCAAATCGGTGATCGACAAGTGCGTACTGTTCTCCGCTGACGGCCGGTTCATGCTCCCGCCGGAGCTCGTGGACGAGAAGACCGAAGTGGTGAAGATGATCAACAACATCATGGCCGGTCAGGAGTTCGTGCTGGACAAATCTCTTGACGTCATCGAGAAGGGGATCATTGAACGATCGCTCGAAAAGTTTGGTTTCAATCAGTCGAAAGCCGCACAATTCCTGGGTATGACTGAACAAACGTTCCGGTACAAGCTCAAACGCCTGGGCATCGCGAGTGCACGCACACGCAGCTAACAACACCTCCACGCGAAGCGCCGGCGACATCTCCCGCAGCCCTCTTATGAGGGCTGCGGTGTTTCCGGATTGCCGAATTGCTGATCCTTCCAGACTACATTGCGGCCGATCAGGACAATGGGAGGGTAAATCAACACGTAGAAGAAATAGTAGATCGCGTACAGAGGGAAGGCAGAGAGAAGCTCCCAGCGGCGGAATGCCACTATCGCGGGAAGGACAAGCGCAAAGTCAACCCCCATCTTCATTATGACCACAGAAATCAGAAGAGGGGATACCTCGATGAACAACCCTGCCAGAATCATCGCGTTCAACAACCACGCAGAAGCAAAGATGCTGATGCTGCGAGCATCCATGTCCCGTCCGCCCGCAAACCATCGCTTCCGTTGCCGGTATAATTCGCGCCACGTCTTGCAGGGCTCGCTCTCGACAACCGTGGAAGGATCAAGAGGAAAACATGCGCGGTAGGAGGTGCCGGAGGTCACTGCGTGGAAAAGGGCATAATCTTCCGTCACACTGAAGGGAATGCCCGCGTAGCCCCCCACAGCGTCATAAGCGCTCCTGCGAATAGTGAAATTGTTGCCCACAGCAGTCACCGGGAAGCCGAACTTCGTGGCGCTGGCCGCGACCGAAAAGAGCGCGAACCAGTCAAGTGTCTGCATGGCCTCGAACATGTTGGCATGCCGGATCGCGGTGAAACCCGGGACGATGCCCACGGTTCTATCCACATAGTACTTGACGGTATTCTCAACCCACCGGGAAGGCACCGTGCAATCAGCATCGGTCATGAGAATGATCTCCCCCGTGGAACCATCAATTCCCTGAGAAATCGCATTGGCCTTTCCGCGGAGCTGTCCCAAACCCTCCCTGGCATTCAGTAGATGAATATTGCTGCGCCGGGCCGCGAATTCGCGAACAATATCGGGAGTTGCATCGCTGGACCGATCGTTCACAATTATTACCTCCAGCAGCTCCGGGGGATAAGTGAGCCGGATGATTGAGTCGAGACAACGACGGATATTGAGTTCCTCGTTACGCGCAGCCACGACAATGGAAACCTTTGGGCGGTAAGAGCTGTTATGGCGATAGCGAGCTCTCCACGCGCCGACCGCAAACAGAAGAATCCCTGCAGCGTACAGGGTTCCCAGTATCCAGAGCACTACATCGAACACGATTGTTTCCTTGAATTGGGTATCGCGACAATGGTGCAGAATACGGAAAATCAGGGCGACCTGCAAATACAGTAACAAGGACCTTCGGTACGTCTTTCGGGCAAACCGCTTCTATCCATCCTAAGCCCGATAGAACCGTCAACTCATCAACCACAAATCCCGGTAAGGAGACAATATGAGAATCACGGCTCTTGGCATCGTTGCCGCCACACTGCTTCTTCAAGGGGTGGCACACGCCCAAGGAGAGACACCGGCCCAGGCCCCGGCAAAGACAACTGCGCAGGAGCAAGCTCCGGCAACTGCACCGGTGCAGGTTCCTGCAGACACGAATGCACCGGCACCAATGAAAACTCCCGAATCAGTACAAATACCTGAATTTTCTCCCGCACCGGCACGGGCATCGGGAACTTCGTCGGCCCAGGTGTTCCAGGCCGGGGAATTTGTGGTCGATCCGGATACCGAAGGCAATTCATTAAACGGCGGCAGAGGGGACAGGATCTACATCCAGCAAGTCAACTTCACAAAACCTTTCAGTACTCTTCCGCAGGTTCTCACTTCACTCTCCGGTTTCGACGCGACGAGCGATGACGCACGGACTGTGCGGGTGCACGTCAGCGCGACCAGAATCACGAAGAGCGGCTTTGCACTGCGGATGAAGACCTGGGGCGATGGCAGAGTCGGCGCGATGTGGGGAAACTGGATAGCCATCGGAGCGAAATAGCCGGGCGAAATTGCCGAGGCTTGTTTGACGTTCCCCGGTGTCGTATATTTAAGCTTACCCTGTCAAGGAGCTATGTGACACCCCTGCAAATGCAAGAAACCGCCATCGACAAGCCCAGATGTCACTGTGCGGTCTTCGGTATCTATGGACATCCCGCGGCAGCGCATCTTACCTACTACGGCCTGCTCGCCCAACAACACCGCGGTCAAGAAGGATCGGGAATCGTCAGCGCTGAATTCGATCCCGCCCGGCGCCGCCCCCGATTCCATGTGCACAAGGATTTCGGACTGGTCAACGATGTGTACGCCGATGATCGTATCCTGACGGATATCCTGCGCGGCACATCGGCCATCGGGCATAACCGCTATTCAACCGCAGGAGCGGCAAACAACAAATTCAACGTGCAACCGTTTACCGTCCTCTACAGCGGTGGCAACCTGGCTATCGGCCATAACGGCAACCTCACCAACTTCCGGGAAATCAGAAAACAGCTCCAGGAAACCGGCACGATCTTCCAGACGACCTCCGATACGGAAATTATCCTCCACCTGATCGCACGGAGCCGGCATGCGGATCAACTGGATCAGATCCGCGAGGCTCTGGCAAAGGTCGAAGGTGCGTACTCCCTGGTGATTCTCGCCGACAACCGGCTGATCGCGGCACGCGACAATGCGGGCGTCCGTCCCCTCGCCATCGGCCGGAAAGACAAGGCGTTCGTCGTGGCCTCGGAGACCGTCGCGTTTGACATCATCGATGCCGAGTATATCCGCGACGTGGAACCGGGAGAGATGGTGGTGTTCGATGACGAAACCCTCCTGACCGGCGTCCCGAAATCCTTCCGGATCAAAGACATACCTCCGCACCCCCACCACTGCATATTCGAATACATATATTTCTCGCGCCCGGACAGCCAGATCTTCGGACACAGCGTGGACAAGGTCCGGCGGAAACTCGGCAAGAACCTCGCAATCGCCAAACCCGTGGTCCCCAGAGATCCGCACGAGAAAGTCATTGTCATCAACGTCCCCGACTCGAGCAATACCGCGACAATGGGTTACGTGTCGCAAACCAACAAGATGGGCGGATCCGCGAAGCTGGAGATCGGCCTCATCCGCAGCCACTACATCGGCCGCACCTTCATCCAGCCGCGACAGGACGTACGGCAGAATAAGGTCAAGATCAAGTTCAATACGGTCAAAGGTGTTCTCAAAGACCGCGTTGTGGTGATCGTGGATGATTCCATCGTGCGCGGAACAACGTCGAAACAACTCGTGCAGTTGATCCGGTCAGCCGGGCCGAAAGAAGTGCATTTCCGGGTGACCGCCCCGCCGATCAAGTTTCCCTGTCACTACGGGATGGACTTCCCGACACCGGAAGAACTGATCGCCAACCAGTGTGGCGGCGACATCGAGGCCATAAGGCAGGAACTGGGAGTGGACAGTCTGGGTTACCTGACGATCGACGAGCTGCTTGCCTCAGCACCACAGGAAAACGGCGCGCACTATTGCACGGCCTGCTTCAGCGGCCGGTATCCAATTGCCATCGACACACACCAGTCCAAAGAAGAGCATGAAGCGTGAGATTTTCACGATCCCCAATCTGCTGAGTTTCTCACGGGTGCTCCTCATCGTTCCGTTCGTCCTTGTGATGCTCGTGCCGGGTGCGCCCGCCCGCTGGTGGGGTGTGGGAATCCTCCTGCTGGCCACCCTGACCGACAAGCTGGACGGTATGGCGGCGCGCAGCATGAATCAGGAAACGGAGTTGGGGAGGATTCTGGACCCCCTTGCTGATAAGCTCGGTGTGGCCGCCGTGGCAGTCGTGTTCCTCTACCTGACATGGCTGCCGCTCTGGTTTGTCGCACTCCTGCTTGTACGCGATTTGCTGATCCTCACAGGCGGTCTCATCGTCCGCCGGAAAACGGGAGAAGTGCTTCCATCCAATACTGCCGGCAAATGGTCCATCGGTGTGTTCGCCGCAACACTGCTCTTTGTCCTGATCGACGCACCATCCTGGCTGCTGTCGATAGGTATCTGGGCCAGCGTGACGATGGTCCTTGTGTCGACCATCGGATATGCGAGACGGTTTAAAGAAGTGATGCGCGGACGCACAAGCGTTTCGTAGCTTTCCCGGAGGGAGCCCTCAATCGAGGGCCGGGATGTCAATAATGAGCTTGAGAAGACAAAGGTAATCATGGGGCTTCTGGACAAACTAGGATTCGGAAAACTCAAAGACGGTCTGGCGAAAACCCGCGAAGGACTCGTGGGAGCGGTCTCGCGGATTCTCGTCCGCGGCGCAAAGGTGGACGAAGCTCTTCTCGAGCATCTGGAAGAGACGCTCATCGCGGCGGACGTCGGCGCCGGGACCTCGGCCGATATCATGGAAGGCGTCAGGAAACGGCTGAAAGAAACTCCGGCACACGATGCCCCGGAACTTTTCCCTTTTCTCAAGGCGGAAATCGCGCTCCAGCTCGCCGGGAAACCCGGCGGAGTTCCCGCAAATCCCTTTGATCTCGGGACCGACCGGCCCTATGTGATTATGGTTGTCGGTATCAACGGCGTCGGGAAGACCACCACGATCGGAAAACTTGCCCACCGCTATATTTCGGCGGGCCATAAGGTGGTCATCGCGGCTGCCGACACATTCCGTGCGGCGGCGAATGAACAGCTCGAGATCTGGGCAAAGCGCGCCGGTGCGGAAATCATTCAGCAAAAACAGGGAGCGGATCCCGCCGCAGTGGCGTTCGATGCCGTCAAGGCGGCCACGGCACGCTCTGCAGACGTGGTCATCATCGACACCGCAGGACGCCTCCATACACGCGTGAATCTGATGGAAGAACTGAAGAAAATCCGGCGCGTGGTGCAAAAACAAAACCCCGCCGCACCACACGAGGTGCTCCTCGTGATCGATGCGTCAACCGGACAGAACGGTCTGCAGCAGGCAACGAAGTTCGGTTCGGCCGTCGGCGTGACAGGACTGGTCCTCACCAAACTGGATGGGACGGCAAAAGGAGGGATCGTGCTGTCTATTGCACGTTCCATGGGCCTTCCGGTCCGGTTTATCGGCGTGGGAGAACAGCTGGACGATCTGCAGCCGTTTGACGCGAAGGATTTCGCAGAAGCGCTCTTTGAAGCATGACCAACCCGCCCGAAATCTCCGCTTCGATATCCCCCCGCCGCGTGACGGTGCTCCCGGAGCACATCGCCAACAAGATCGCCGCCGGTGAGGTGATTCAACGTCCGGAATCCGTGGTCAAAGAACTGCTTGAAAACGCCCTCGATGCCGGAGCAGGTTCCATCGAAGTCATCATCAAGGATGGCGGGAAAGAACTCATCCAGATTACCGACGACGGTACCGGCATGGATGAGCAGGATGCCGTCGCTTCCTTCCTCCGGCATGCGACAAGCAAGATCGTGAGTTATGAAGATCTGGAGGCCATCCGCACCTACGGCTTCCGGGGTGAGGCCCTCGCGTCCATAGCCGCAGTGGCGCAGGTGACCATGAAGACGCGCCGCGACGCCGATGATGTTGCCACCGTGGTGAAGATCGCCGGTGAAGAACCCGGGACCGTCACGCACGATGCGCGCGGCCGTGGCACCACCGTGACCGTCCAGAATCTCTTCTTCAATGTGCCCGCGCGCCGGAAGTTCCTGAAAACCACAAACACGGAATTCCGCCACATCCATGATGTCGTCCAGCGCACGGCGCTTGCCCACCCCGGACTGGCCTTCACATTCATCAGCGACGGGGACACGATCTTCCGCCTGAAAGCCTCGACGATCGATCAACGCATCATTGATCTTTTCGGGCAGCGCACGTTCGAGTCCCTCCTCCCCGTGGAAGAAGTGACGGATTTTCTCACCGTCCGCGGCTTCGTCGGCAAACCGGCATTCGGCCAGAAGACACGCCTGTCGCAATTTCTCTACCTCAACGGACGGATCATCTCCAGCCGGAGTATCGGCTTCGCCGTCGCTTCCGCGTACGAACACCTGCTTATCAACGGCATATATCCCTTCTATCTCCTGTTCCTGGAGATCGACCCGCACAGGATTGACGTGAACGTCCATCCGTCGAAAATGGAAGTCAAGTTCGACGACGAGCAGGGTGTGAATCGCTTCATCTCGGCGCTCGTGCGCAAAACGCTCGGCGGTGCGGGAGCGGTTCCGGCAATGACATTCACCGAAGGGTATCCCGGCAGTGGAGACCTCCGGCTCGGCTTCACGCAACGTCAACATGCCTGGGGTGCAGGCGGCGGGCAGGATATCGGATGGACCCTGCCGGAGCGTTCACGCGTGGATGCCTCCACGGGCGAAATCTTCCCTCCGCCATCGGTGCAGATGCCCTCCGGGGCGATGTCCCCCGGAATGCAGGACCTTCTCGCTTTTCCGGCCCTGACGCCGCTTTTGCCCGGCCGGGAAGGGGAGATGCCGCTGTCCGAACCACCTCAACTCCTCTGGCAACTCCACAATAAGTACATCCTCTCACAGATCCGGCACGGTGTGATGATTGTCGATCAACATGTCGCGCACGAACGGATTCTCTACGAAAAGGCCCTGGAACGTTTTGCAAACGGCCTGCGGACTTCCCAGCAACTGCTGTTTCCTGTGACCGTGCAGTTGACGGCGGGGGACTACGCCGTCCTGGACGATATCTTCCCCCACGTCGAAGGGCTGGGTTTCGATCTCAAACGATTCGGCAAGAACACGGTCGTCATCGAAGGTGTACCGCCCGATGTGAAGGCCGGGCATGAACAAAGCATCCTCGAAGAAATCCTTGCCCTGTACAAAGAATACCAGCGCGAATCTCCCGGAGAGGCACGTGATCTCGTTGCAAAGTCCTTCTCATGCAAATCGGCTATCAAAGCGGGAGATCCCCTGACGGAAGCCGAGATGCGATCGCTCATCGACCAGCTGTTCGGCACCAAGATGCCGTATGTGTGCCCGCACGGGCGCCCGATTGTCCTGCGCATCTCCACCGAAGAACTCGACCGGCGGTTCGGACGCCGCTAAGGTGTTGCCTTGAAAATCAGCACAGGAATACGTTACTTGAAACCGGAGAAGAAAAGCTGCCATCATACATGGGAGATGTGGCATGAGTGAACGGGCGAATGAACGCGGGACGGAGCCACGAAAGACGGTGTTCACCACCGTAAGTGGAGAGACGATTGAGCAGCTGTACACGCCGGAGGCCATTGCCGGTCTGGACTACGCAACGGCCATCGGCGTTCCCGGGGAGTATCCATACACCCGCGGGATCCATCCCACCATGTACCGCGGACGCCCCTGGACGATGAGACAGTTCGCCGGGTTCGGTACGCCGGAAGACACCAACGCGCGCTACCACTACCTGTTGAACCACGGTCAGACAGGCCTGTCCGTGGCGTTTGATTTGCCGACGTTGATGGGTCGCGACTGCGACGACTCTCTGGCAGAAGGGGAGGTCGGCGTCTGCGGCGTGTCTATCAGCTCGCTCGCCGATATGGAAATACTCTTTCGCGGGATTACGCTGAAGGATGTTTCCACCTCCATGACGATCAATGCGCCGGCCGCGATGGCACTGGCGTTCTATATTGCGGTGGCCGAAAAGGAGGGTACGCTCCCGGCCGAACTCCGGGGAACCATTCAGACGGATATTCTCAAAGAGTACATAGCGCAGAAAGAGTGGATCTATCCGCCCCGCCCGTCCATGCGCATCGTGACCGACATGATCGAGTACTGCACACGCGAAATGCCCCTGTGGAACCCGGTTTCGGTGAGCGGATATCACATCCGCGAGGCGGGCTCAACGGCCGTACAGGAGCTGGCCTTCACGCTTGCCGACGGCTTCGCGTACGTTGAAGCCTGTCTTGAACGCGGGATGGATGTGGACAGTTTTGCGCCGCGCCTGTCGTTCTTTTTCAATGCACATCTGGATTTCTTCGAAGAGATCGCCAAATTCCGCGCCGCGCGCCGCATCTGGGCCCGGCGGATGAAAGAAAAGTACGGCGCACGTAATCCCCGCTCGCTGGCCCTGCGGTTTCACACGCAGACCGCGGGATGCACGCTCACCGCGCAGCAACCTGAAAACAATATCGTCCGGACGGCGTTCCAGGCTCTTTCCGGTGTGCTGGGGGGGACTCAATCCCTCCACACCAACTCGATGGACGAGACACTCGCACTTCCTTCCGAGAAGGCGGTCAAGATTGCTCTGCGTACGCAGCAGATCATTGCGGAAGAAACGGGTGTGACAAATACGGCGGATCCCCTCGGCGGGAGCTATTTCGTGGAAGCACTTACCTCCCGCATGGAGGAAGGAGCCAACCGGTACTTTGAACGTATCGATGCGCTCGGAGGAGTGATCCCGGCCATCGAGCAGGGATTCTTCCAGCACGAGATCGCCGTGGCCGCATACCGCTACCAGAAAGCGCTGGAATCACGGGAAAAGACCATCGTCGGCGTGAACGTCTACGAGGAGCCGGATGAACCGGTAACCATCCCCTTGCTGACAATATCACCCGACGTGGAACGCGGCCAGCGCCGGCGGCTTGCCGAACTGCGTGGCTCACGCAACGCCTCCGACGTAGCGCGGACCCTGGCGGATTTACGGCACGCCGCTGCAGATGGCACCAACCTGATGCCCCCTCTGCTTGCGTGTACGCGTGCATATGTTACGCTGGGGGAGATGTGCGGCGCCCTGACCGAGATCTTCGGGGTTTATGAAGAGGTAGCGGCGTTTTAATGGAAGCGCCCGACGCACGGGCGCCGGCTTGACCAATACACGATCAACATATGTCCGGAATGGAGCACCTATGGCAAAGTCAAAAGTTGCTGTTCTGAAGACAACCCCGGCAACGGTGTTGAAAGATTATGAACGCCTGGCCGAGATGGCCGGGATGTCCGCCGCACTGCAGAAGTCGGCAACGACAATCCTCAAAGACAATATTTCCTGGCATTTCCCGTTTCCTTCGGCGAACAGCACACCATGGCAGCTGGAAGGGACGGTCCTCGCCTTGAAACATGCCGGCTTTGGGAACATCACGGCCGTGCAGAACAAGACCGTCGTCACCGACGCTTTCAAAGGGGAAGACCTGAACCGGTATGTGCCGATCTTCCGCAAGTATGAAATCCCGGTTCTGTTTAATTTCCGGGAAACGGATATGAAATGGGTGCCGTACAAACCCAAGAAGAAAATGCATGTCCTGGATACGATCTATCCCGAAGGTATTACCATCCCCGATTACTTCTTCGGAAAAAACATCGTCCACCTCCCGACGGTGAAATGCCACATCTATACAACCACCACGGGAGCGATGAAGAATGCGTTCGGCGGACTGCTGAACACCAAGCGTCACTACACACATTCGTGGATTCACCGCACACTGGTGGACCTGCTGGCCATCCAGAAGGAAATCCACACGGGCGTGTTTGCCGTCATGGACGGGACCACCGTAGGAAACGGACCCGGGCCGCGCACGATGTTCCCTGTGGTCAAGGACTACATCCTTGCGAGTGCCGATCAGGTGGCGATCGACGCTGTCGCAGCAAAGATGATGGGATTCGACCCGTTGTCGATCGAGTATATCCGCGTGGGGCATGAAGACAAACTGGGAGTGGGCGACGTGCGGGATATCGAGATCGTCGGTGCGGATATCTCGAACGAGTCGTGGGGATTCAAGGTGGGCAACAACGGCGCGAGCATGTTCGGGAATCTCGCCTGGTTCGGCCCGTTGAAGGGAATGCAGAAACTGTTCTTCCGCACCCCGATGGTGCATATGTTCATCTTCGGTTCCGAAGCGTATCACGACTACTACCGCTGGCCGCTGAAAGACCGCCGCACGTTTGAAGAATGGCGCAAAAACACCGAGTGGGGAAAACTCTTCCAGCAGTACGAGCAGCCGGCCGGCGAACCCGCGGGTGTTCAGGCGTGACCGCAAAAGGCCGCGCGGAGCTTGCACTTCTCGGAACAACGTTCATCTGGGGAGGGACGTTCCCGGTCGTAAAGATCGGGATGGTGGACGTCTCCCCGATCCTGATGATCGCCATCCGGTTCGTGATCGCCAGCGTCGTCCTGCTCCTGTTCTTCCGGCACCGGATTTTCCCGATCCCGCGTGCCGCCGTGTACAAGGGGGCGATACTCGCCCTCTTTCTGTTTCTGGGATTCGTGGCGCAGAACATCGGACTGACGATTACCACCGCGTCAAAGTCGGCGTTTATCACCGGCATGATGGTGCTCTTCGTTCCCGTCCTGCAATATTTTGTTGAACGACGCCCGCCGCTGGTAGGGAACATCGCAGGAGTCGTCGTGGTCGCGGCCGGTCTCTGGTTCCTGACATCGCCCGAAGGATCATCGCTGAACAGCGGTGACGCACTGACGCTTGTCTGCGCTGTCCTCTTCGCCGGGTACATCATCTACCTGGATATCATCTCCAAGCAGATGACCACACTCCAGCTGCTGTTCGTACAGATGGCGGCGACAGCGGTGTATGCGGTTGCGGCAACGGTGCTCTTTGAGAACACGTACTTCGCCTGGACACAAGATGCCGTGGTGACATTGCTGTATCTGACCTTCCTGGCAACGCTGTTTACGACGGCGGTACAAACCCGGTTCCAGAAAGACACCACGCCCACCCGGGCTGTGGTGATTTTCTCCATCGAACCTGTCATTGCCTCCATTCTGGCCTACTTCATACTGGGTGAACAAATCGGGTCGCTGGGAATCGTGGGTGGCGCTCTCATCATCGGCGGTGTCCTTCTCTCCGAGCTTTCGGATGGCATCCCCGGCCTCAACCGGCCGGTGACAGGGGTGACCTAGCCTTCCATCCTCATCGCCCTGCCGCAAAGGTACGGAGGCGGAGCGGGTACGCAGGAAGTCCGTGATATACCTGGTGGTCTGTCACGTTGTCTTGACTTTCAAAAGGTGCTCGCGTATCATACAATATTCGGTGCAGATGGACGTCCGCGTGCATATCGTTGTCGAAGGGCTGGTGCAGGGTGTGGGCTTCCGCTGGTACGCCGCACGGCATGCACAAACTCTTGGACTCAATGGATTCGTCCGTAATCTTTTTGACGGAAACGTGGAAGTGGAGGCCGAAGGGGAGCGGTCACTGCTCGAAGAATTCATCTCCGCGCTGAAAGTGGGACCGCGCGCCGCGCACGTGCGAAATCTTCGCATCGAATGGCTCGCCCCCGAACACGAGAGGAAAAGTTTTGAAATCCGCTGACGGTCATCCGGCAAGACCCCGCATCGGGTATGGCTATGACGTTCACCGCCTCGTTGCGGGCCGGCGGCTCATCCTGGGCGGGGTGGAGATTCCCCACGATCTGGGACTCGACGGCCATTCTGACGCGGATGTGCTCGTGCATGCTATCGCCGATGCGCTCCTCGGCGCGGCGTGCCTGGGAGATATCGGACAGCATTTTCCGGACACCGATGCGCGCTACCGGGGGATCTCCAGCCTCCTGCTTCTGAAAGAAATTGCCGTACTGCTCGCGCGTTCCGGCTATGATGTCGGGAATATCGATGCGACGGTGATACTCGAGCGACCCCGCATCATGCCGCACGCAGGGGCGATGCGTGCGAACATCGCGGGTGCACTCGGCATCGCGCCCGAAGCGGTTTCCGTAAAAGCCACCACGGGAGAAGGTCTGGGTTTCACGGGCCGCGGCGAAGGTGCCGCTGCACACGCCGTGACCCTTCTGTTCCCCCGGGCAACCTGACAACCCCGACAGCCAAGAGCGCACCGGCAGTGCAAGAATTCTTCACCTTCCTCAACGGCATCGACCCCCTGTACGTGTATGGCATCGTTCTGGCCGTCGCGCTGATCGAAAATCTCTTTCCCCCCTCACCGAGCGACCTCATGATTGTCGCCGCAGGCTCGCTGGTCGGAATGGGACGCCTCGGATTTCCGGAAACCCTCATCGCCGCAACGACCGGAAGTGTCGTGGGATTCATCATCATGTACGAGATCGGTGACTGGTTCGGTGACCACATCCTGGAACAGGGGAAAATCAAGTTTATCCCGATCGAATCTGTCCATAAAGTCGAACGCTGGTTCGTGAAATACGGCTATGCGATCATCGTCATCAACCGCTTTCTCACAGGCACACGAGCGGTGGTCTCCTTTTTTGCGGGAATGTCCGAACTCAAAATCGTACCGACCACGGCGCTCTGTTTCGTGAGTGCACTTTTCTGGAACGCCATTCTCATCCTGATCGGCGTTTTTGTGGGCCAGAACTTCGACCTTATCGGGTATTATCTTGATACCTACAGCCAGATCGTGACCTACGCCGTCATCGCCATCGCCGGGTTGCTCGTTGCACGTTATGTGCTGATCCGCCGCAAGAAGGCACAAAACATATCATGATCGAATTTCTGTACTCCCTCGATGTGACGCTGTTTACCTTTGTAAATCAAACACTCGCGAACCCGGTCGGCGATTTCCTCTGGCCGTTCATCACCGACTACGACCGGTTTCTCGTCGTGCGCCTGCTCTTGCTGGCCGTCTGGCTCTGGCTTTTCATCAGGGGAGGCAAGCGGGGGCGGACAGCGGCTCTTCTTCTTGTCCTTGTGCTGGTCTGTTCCGATCAATTGAGCAGCTCGGTGATCAAGCCGGCCGTTCAAAGGGCGCGTCCCTGCCATACCGTGGGAGGAGTGCCCGTGCTGCAGCAGGTCCACCTGCTGGTGCCGTGCGGGGGCGGCAAGTCGTTCCCATCGTCTCATGCCGTGAACAACTTCGCCGTGGCAACCCTGCTTGCATTCTTCTATCGCCGATGGATGTGGGCGTTCTTTTCGTGGGCGGCACTCGTGGCCATTTCGCGTGTGACGGTGGGAGTGCATTTCCCCTCGGATATCCTGGGCGGTGCCGTGCTGGGCGCCGGTGTTGCCGCGCTCCTGCTGTGGATCTGGCACACGCTGGGCCGCTCGGCCGCTCCTTGGCTCAGGCTCGCGTCTCCGGGGGAGGTCAGCCATGGATGAACTTTCACCGACACGAGAGAACGTACCCCGGCTCGGACTGTCCGTGCTCAGCGGACTGATGCTCGGTTTTTCGTTCCCTCCCTTTCCTCTCGGAATCCTGGCCTGCTTCGGTCTGGTGCCGTTGCTCGTGGTCATTGCCGGCATCGGGCGTGCCCGGACGGCATTCCGCTATGTGTACATTGCCATGCTGGTCTTTCATGTCATTACCGTAAACTGGACCGGGGGATACGCTCACGGCAATGATCCGTATATGATGATCGCAGGGGCGGTCACCATGCTGGTGCATCCGTTTTTCTACTTCATCCCGTTCGGCATTTTCCTGTTCATCCGGCGGCGGCTCGGGGAACCTCTGGCACTCGGCATGCTTCCGTTCATCTGGGTCGCCTACGAGTTCAGTCATTCCCTCAGCGAGTGGTCCTTCCCGTGGCTCACGCTGGGCAACAGTCAGACCTATGACATCACCCGGTTGCAGTTCATCACACTCACGGGAGTATTCGGGCTGTCGTTCTGGATTCTCCTGATGAATCTCGTTGTGTATCTCTTCGTGGCCGGCCTCCTGCGTCAGAAGTTCCTCCTGCGGTCCGCCAAGACAGCATGGTTCCTCGCGGTTATCGCGCTTCTCTATGCTCTGCCGGCAATCCACGGATCGTTCGTGCTCTCCCGCCCGGAAGCGTCGCCGGCCCTGCAGACGACCGGGAGCACGGTGAAGGTTGGCATCATTCAATCCAACGTCGATCCGTGGCAGAAGTGGTCCCGGAGCGGATACGGCACGGTACAGCTCTACCAGGATATGACGAACCGGCTCATCGACAGCCTCGGAGAGAACCATCCTGACATCGTTGTCTGGCCCGAGACCGCTCTTCCGTTCGACGTCCTGGGAGGAATGAACAATGACCTGCTCGCGATGCTCCGCACGAACAGTGCACGCTGGAACGCGGGGATCCTGACGGGATTTCCACGCAAAGTGGTCTATCACGATTCCACGACCACACCGCGCAGCGCGAGAAGAGAGAAGGGAACAGGCACGCGCTTCGACTGGTTCAATGCGGCGGTCTTCATACCCGCGGGGGCGGGCGACGTCCGCTGGTACGGAAAGATGAAGATGGTGCCGTTTGCGGAACGCATTCCCTATGCTGGAGTGTTCTCCTTCTTCGACTTCCTCCGGTGGGATGTGGGCATCGGCGGCTGGCAGATAGGCCCGGATACGACCGTCTTCGTCGATCCGCACACAGGAGCACGGTTCAACGCCATCATCTGTTACGAGTCCACGTATCCCGGTTTCGTGACGGCGTTTGTCCGGAAGGGTGCCGAGTTTCTCACCCTGGTGACGATCGACAGCTGGTGGGACCACATGTCCGGGGCCTACCAGCATCAGCAGATATCCATTCTCCGTGCAATCGAGAACCGCCGCTGGCTGGTACGATGTGCAGTGGGCGGGATTTCCTGTTTCATTGATCCCTATGGCCGTGTCTACGATCGCACCGAATTATTTACCACAGCAACGTTAAGCAGAACAATCGAGCGGCGCACGGACCTGACCATGTATTCCCGGTACGGTGATTGGCTGGGCGAGATCTGTATCTGGTTGAGCCTGGTGATGCTCGCCGCCGGGGCAGGACAGACATTTCTCACGAAGAAACGGGCTGAACAATGGCAGAACAAATGATTGACCTGCGGAGCGATACGGTGACGCGGCCGTCTGAGGCTATGCGGCGGGCCATGGCCGGGGCGGAAGTCGGCGACGATGTGTTCGCCGAAGACCCGACCGTGAACAGGCTCCAGGATCAGGTTGCCGGCATGCTGGGGAAGGAGGCGGCATTGTTCGTGCCGAGCGGCACGATGGGAAACCAGCTGTGCATCAAGGTCCATACCCGGCCCGGGGACGAAATCGTTGCGGAAGCCAGATCGCATGTCTTCAACCATGAAACCGGCGGGTCGGCGTTTCTCTCGGGTGTGCAGGTCCATACCATACCGGGCACGCACGGTCAACTGCGTGCCGCCCAGGTGGCGCAGGCTATCAGGCCGAACATCTACTATATGCCCCGGACGCGTCTGGTCTGTCTGGAGAACACACACAACCTGGCGGGGGGGACGGTGTATCCGCTCCCGCTTATCGAGGAAGTATCCGCGCTGGCCCGACGTGAAGGGATAGGGATGCACCTGGACGGGGCGCGCATCTGGAACGCCAGCGTCGCCTCGGGGGTTTCTCCCGCAGAATACGCACGCCATTTCGATTCCGTTTCGGTTTGTTTCTCCAAGGGACTGGGTGCTCCCGTGGGTTCGGCGATCGCGGGTACACGGGAATTCATAGAAGAAGCGCGGCACTTCCGGAAGATTTTCGGGGGTGGGATGCGGCAGGCAGGGGTGCTTGCAGCGGCCGCCCTCTACGCACTGGAGCACAACATCGGGCGGCTGAGCGAAGATCATGCCAAGGCCGCGGAACTTGCCAGGGCACTTTCCGGTGCTCCCGGGGTGTCGATTGACACCGCCTCCGTCCAGACGAATATCCTGATTATCGACGTGGCAGGCACCGGACGGACACCGGATGAGCTGGCGGCCGAGCTGCGCAGGCGGGGGGTTTTGATGATTCCGGCAACCGGAACGACTCTGCGGGCGGTGACCCATCTGGATGTCACGATGGACCAGGTGAAACAGGCTGCAGGGGTGACGATCGATGTTTTTGCCCGCGGGACTTGATTTTTGCTGGTGAAAGTAGTATACTACAAAGGTTTGTAGAGATAGCCCGTACCGGGCTATTTTTATTTGTCTCAACCAGGATCATGATGCGCGTTCCGGAGCCCCTCCGCCAGGCAATACATACCTGTGTCACGCAAAGCGCGGCGCACGTTGTTGATGTCGTAATCCGCGGTGATCACCGGCGTCCTGTGCTGGAAGTGTATATCGACACACCCGGTGTGGTCACCACCGACCTCTGTGCCGAAATCAGCAGGAACATCAGCGCAATCATTGACGCGACGGAGATCATCTCGTCAGGGTACCGTCTCGAAGTATCTTCGCCCGGCATAGACCGGCCGCTGGGATTCTCCTGGCAATATCCCAAGCACATCGGGCGCGAGCTGTTGCTCAAGCTCGCATCAACACCCGGCGTACCCGCCCGGCGGGGATCGCTCGTTGCGGCGGACGACGAGGGTATCACAGTGCGGTTCGCGGGCTCGGCAGAGACGCGGATCCTGTTCGGCGACATCCGGGAGGCAAAGGTCGCACCGCCATGGTGAGTCCCGGAATCAAGGCACACGTATTTATGTGGAGGAAGTAATGAATTCGGAGATTGTCGAATCGTTCGCGCAGATGGTTCGCGAGAAGGGGATCGACAAGGATATCCTGACCGGTATTGTCGAGGACGTCTTTTCGATGATGGTGCGGAAGAAATTCGGCCAGGACGCGAAGTTTGACGTCGTGGTCAACATGGACAAGGGCGACATCGAGATCTTCCTGGAACGGGAGGTCGTGGAGACGGTGGAGAACCCCGTGACGCAGATTGATGTCGCAACCGCGCGCGAACTGTCCGGGGAAGATCTGGATGTCGGCGAAGACTACGTGGAAGTCGTTCCGCTTGTCGTCTTCGGACGGCGCCTGGTTGTGAGCGCAAAGCAGAACCTGAACCAGCGGATCAAAGAGATCGAACGCGAGTTGATGTACAACGAGTACAGCAATGCGGTCGGCGACATTATCGTGGGCGAAATCTATCAGATCCGTCGGAACGAGATTCTGATCAATCACAACCGGAACGAGCTTATTCTTCCGAAGAGCGAACAGATCTTCAAGGAACGGTACAAGAAGGGCGAGACCATCCGTGCGGTGGTGAAGGAAGTCCGGCGGAACAACGGCACCCCCGCGGTGGTCGTCTCCCGGGCCGACGCGAAGTTTCTGGCGAAGCTCTTCGAAATGGAAATCCCCGAGATTTACGACGGTATCATCGAGATCAAGCGCATCGCGCGCGAGCCGGGCGAGCGTGCGAAGGTGGCGGTGGAGTCGCACGACGACCGTATCGACGCGGTCGGCGCATGCGTCGGCATGAAGGGCGTGCGCATTCATACCATCGTGCGGGAACTCAACAACGAGAATATTGACGTCATCAATTTCAGCGAAGTACCGGAGCTTTTCGTAACACGGGCTCTCGCACCGGCAAAACTCAAGAGTGTCGAGCTGGACAAGGAAGCGAAGAAGGCGAATATTGTCGTCGCGGCCGACCAGGTGTCCCTGGCGATCGGCCGTAACGGACAGAACATCCGCCTTGCAAGCAAACTCACCGACTACGAGATCAATCTCATCAAGGAGGGCGGCGACGAGGACGAGTATGACATCGAGCTGGTAGACTTCAAACCGGAACTCGGTGAAGAATTGTATCTGAAGCTGATCGATGCCGGTCTGGAAACGGCGAAAGAAGTGCTGAATGCGAGCATGGATTCATTGCTGAAAATCGAAGGGCTGGATGAGCAGCGGGTCCGCGAGATCCGTGAAATGATCCGGCAAGATCTTGACGAAGCGGAAGTTGATGAAGGCGAAGAGGCGGTGGATCCCCTGAAGCCGATCGCTACGGCGACACCGGATGACCTGCCGCCGGGACCCGGCCGCGCGCCGGTCGCAGGTGCTCCCCCCGCGGGAACACCAGCAGCCCCTGTAGCTCCAGCAGCGCGAGTCGCTGCGGCAGAACCTGCAGAGCCCGCGGAACCCGCGGAACCCACAGAGCCTGCGGAACCTGCAGAGCCTGCGGAACCCGCGGAACCCGCGGAACCCGCGGAACCTGCAGAGCCTGCGGAACCTGCAGAGCCGGCAGAGCCTGCGGAACCTGCAGAACCGGCGGAACCTGCAGAGCCGACGGACGAGGGTCCGAAGAATTCTTAAAGGAGTCGCATGACCGAAACGGTAGAGAAGAAGAAAAAGCTGTACAAGGTTGCGACAGAACTCAATCTCTCGCATGAGACGTTGATCGAGTTCCTTCGCAAGAAGGGGCACGAGGTGAAGAGTCACATGTCATCGCTCGACGAGCCGATGATGCGTGATATCCTCATTCACTTCAAGAAAGAAAAGGACGTTGCGGAGAAGCATCACCGCAAGATCCAGGAAATCCGCGAGACAAAAAGGCGCGCGGAAAGGAAAGGCACCGAGGAAGTCCCGGAGGTGGGCGCAAAGACCACCCCGCCGGAGGGCGAGCCTGCCGTGAAGCCGCCGGAAGAAACCCCGGTGATCGAAGTGCCGATCACCCCTCCCGCGGAGGAAATTCCCGCACCGCAGGCGGAAGCGGAAGCCGTCGCGGAGCTCCCGTTGCCGGAACAGGCCGAACCAACGGAAGTCGCTCAGGAAGAGACCGCTGCAGCCGGGGTCCCGGCGGGGGAGACGGTCGAACCTCCTGTCGCCGAAGAAGTCGCCGAGACCGAACCGGTCGCCGCACCGGCAAAAGGAAAGGACCGCGAGAAGTCACTTTCGCCCCTTGAACTCAAGAAGGGCCAGCGGGGGAAAATCGGTCTTACGATCAAAGGCAAGATGGAGCTGGCTCCCAAGAAAGCCGCTCCGGGAAAGGCAGCCAAAGGCGCTGCACCCACAGCCGCAGCCGCCGCAGCCGAAGCCGAGGACCATAAACGGAAAAAGAAAAAGAAGCGGGTGAAAGAGGATACACCGGAAGTCAAACCGGTGGAGGCCGAAGAACTCGACAAGAAGAAAAAGAAGAAGAAGAAGCTCCGCCATAAAGAGATCAATCAGACCGAGGTCGATGAGGCCATTCGCCGGACACTTGCGGCGATGGACGACACCGGCGTCAGCGGACGCGCGGCCAGCAAGAAACGGAAGCGGAGGGAACGTGAAGAGGAGGAGGTGCGGCTGCAGGAAGAGGCGAAACGCGAAGAAGGCATCCTGCGCGTGACGGAGTTTGTCTCCGTCAACGACCTTGCCAATCTGATGCACGTCAACGTGGCCGATGTGATCAAGAAGTGCATGGAACTCGGCATGATGGTCTCCATCAACCAGCGTCTGGACAAGGATACGATTGCACTGGTGGCGGACGAGTTCAAGCTGCAGGTGAGCTTCACGTCGAGCGTCGTTGAAGAGGGGGATATCCCCGATAAGCCGGATCCCGAAGAAAGTCTGCGCCCCCGCGCTCCCGTGGTTACCATCATGGGACATGTGGATCACGGCAAGACATCGCTCCTCGACTACATACGACGCTCCAATGTGGTGGCGGGCGAAGCCGGCGGTATCACGCAGCATATCGGCGCCTATGAGGTGACGACTCCTTCCGGACGCCGTATCACCTTCCTCGATACACCGGGCCATGAAGCCTTTACCGCCATGCGCGCGCGCGGTGCCCAGATCACGGACATCGTCGTGCTTGTGGTTGCCGCCGATGACAGCGTGATGCCGCAGACGCAGGAGGCGATCAGCCATTCGCAGGCCGCAGGCGTGTCAATGATCATCGCCATCAACAAGATCGACAAACCCGACGCCAACCCGGAAAAGATCCGCCAGCAGATGGCGGAACGCAATATCCTCGTCGAGGAATGGGGCGGCAAATATCAGTGTGTCGAACTGTCCGCCCGCTCAGGGAAAAACGTGGATGTCCTCCTCGAAAAGATCGGTCTCGAAGCTGACCTCCTCGACCTGCAGGCGAATCCCGATCGCCTCGCCAATGGCACCATTGTGGAAGCCCAGCTGGACAAAGGGAAGGGCGTCACCGCAACGGTCCTGGTGCAGAAAGGAACCCTTCGCATCGGTGATCCGTTCATCGCGGGGATCTTCAGCGGCAAGGTGCGCGCCATGTACGATGAACGCGGCAACCGGCTTGAAGAAGCGGGCCCGTCAACACCGGTGCAGCTGACCGGTCTGGATGGATTCCCGCAGGCCGGCGATACCTTTATCGTCGTGGATTCGGACCGCGTGGCGCGCGATATCAGTCTGCGCCGCCAGCAGCTGAAACGGGAACAGGACTTCCGCCAGATTCACCTGACCACCCTCGACGACATCTCGCTGCAGATCAAGGAAGGCCAGGTGAAGGAGCTCGCCGTTATCGTAAAGGGCGACGTGGACGGATCCGTTGAGGCGCTGGCCGATTCGTTGATGAAGATCTCCCACAAGGAGGTCAAACTCAACGTGATCCATAGCGGCGTTGGCATGATTTCCGAATCGGACATCATGCTTGCGGCGGCCTCGGGCGCGGTCATCATCGGATTCCGCGTCCGGCCGAACCTGAACGCCCGCCGCCTGGCCGAGAAGGAGAAGGTCGACATCCGGACCTACAATATCATCTACGACGCCATCGACGATGTGCACAAGGCCCTCGAAGGAATGCTCTCGCCCGAAAAGAAGGAAGAGATCGTTGCGACGATCGACGTCCGCGAGGTATTCAAGGTGCCGAAGATCGGGAATATCGCCGGATGCATTGTCCAGGACGGAAAAATCACCCGGAACAACCGCGTGCGTCTGATCCGCGACGGCATCCAGGTGTTTGAAGGAACGATCAGTTCCCTCAAGCGCTTCAAGGACGATGTCCGCGAGGTGGATTCAGGATTTGAATGCGGTATCGGCTTTGAGAACTTCAACGACGTCAAAGTCGGCGATACCGTCGAAGCCTTCAAGATCGTCGAAAGCAAGCGAAAGCTCTAGCACGATGTCTATACGCACCGAGCGCGTTGCATCTCTTATCAAAGAGGAAATCGGCGCCATCCTGATCAGGGACTACAATGATCCCGCGTTCGGCCTCACCACGGTGACCGACGTGAAAGTGAGCGGCGATCTCCGCATCGCGAAGGTGTATTTCAGCGTGCTGGGATCAGCCGAGCTGCAGGCCCGGACGATGGAAATGCTGGAGGCGGAACGGACCCATATCCGGGGGATCGTGGGTCATCACCTGCACATGCGGTTCATACCCGAACTCCACTTTTACCACGATACAACGCTCGACCGGGTTGACCGGATCAACACGTTGCTCAAGGAGATCCATCGCAGCGAGGGGGAGCACGAGGGTGGCGGAGAGAAATGAACCCCCGGTGGTCGAGGGCGAAGTTCTGCTTATCGACAAACCGGCCGGCTGGACGTCATTCGATGTGGTCAACAAGATCAGGCGCCTCTCGGGGGGCGTGAAGACAGGACATGCCGGAACGCTCGATCCGATGGCCACGGGACTTCTGATCGTGTGCACCGGCCGCAAGCGCAAACAGATCGACGGTTTCGTAGGACTCGACAAGGAGTACGAGGTCGAGATGGAGCTGGGGGTGCGGACGCCGAGCTTCGACGCCGGGACCGCGGTGACGGAACGCCGGAGCACTGCAGGAATAACCGAAATGCAGGTCCGCGAAACACTCGCGGCATTCGCCGGCGCGCAAACGCAGGTGCCGCCCATGTGGTCGGCGGTGAAAATTGACGGCACGCGACTGTACAAACTGGCGCGGAAGGGTGTCGAGGTCGAACGACCGCCGCGCCAGATTATCATCCATCGGATCGCGGCCACAGAGATACAGATCCCGAAAGTCCGGTTCACCGTCGTTTGCTCCAAAGGGACGTATGTCCGGGCGATCGTGAATGATGTGGGAGAACGGCTGGGGTGCGGAGCATGCGTGACTGCGCTCAGACGCACCAGGATCGGGCCGTACGGCCTCGGCGAGGCAATGACCCTGGAGCAATTTCAACGCCGGGATGCCGCTTCGGCAGAACCGGCACCGCTCGCATGAAAGTCCTGCGTTCATTGGACCTGGTGGGTCACGACAAGAACTCTGTCGTGACCGTCGGCATGTTCGACGGGATTCACCGGGCTCACCGGGAGATCGTCCGCGAGGTTGTCCACCGTGCACGAATGCGGGAAGGACGGAGTGTCGTGATCACCTTCGACCCGCACCCGAAGGAAGTGGTGGCCTCCGCCAAAGGACCGGTGCAGATGCTGTCGACGCTGGATGATCGCATCGAGATGTTGCGGGATCTCCATGTCGATGTGGTGTTGATCATTGGATTCACCCCGGCGTTCTCGAGACTCACTGCGAGAGAGTTCTACGATGATATCGTGGCCGGAGAAATCGGCGTGAGCGAAGTTGTTGTGGGATACGACCACATGTTCGGCCGGGATCGGGAAGCCGGGATCCAGGGTCTGGTGGAGATGGGAAGAACACTCGACTTTTCGGTATTCGCCGTGCATCCTCTGTCAGTCGACGGTGCGCCGATCAGCAGCACGCGTATCCGGAATGCTCTTGCGGCGGGGGACGTGGAGAAGGCGAACGCCATGCTGGGATATGCATACCAGCTCGGGGGAACCATCGTGGGAGGCGACCGCCGGGGTCGTACCATCGGCTTCCCGACGGCGAACATCCAACCCCTGCATCCCCGCAAGCTGCTTCCGGGCAGGGGGGTGTATCTCGTCGAGGCTTCCATGGCGGGCAGCAGGGCTTATGGTATTATGAATATCGGCGTCAGGCCGACGGTCAGCGCCGGTCTGAACCAGGTGCTGGAGGTTCACCTCCTCGATTTTGACAGGGAGATTTACGGCGAGCGGCTGACGGTGACGTTTCTCAGGCGCCTGCGCGACGAGAAGAAATTTGACAGCCTGGAAACTCTGACGGCACAGCTGCAGCAGGACCGGGACGAAGCGCGACGCTTGATTGCAGCGCGGGTATTTTCTTCAACACAATCCAAGGAGTAACAGTATGGCTATTACGAAGGACACGAAGTCGGAGATCATCAAAAAATTCGGCAAGACGCCGACCGACACCGGATTGCCCGAGGTCCAGATCGCGCTGCTGACCGCGCGCATCAACGACCTCGCTCCGCATTTCGAGAAATTCAAGAAGGACCACCATTCGCGCGTGGGACTTCTGAAGATGGTGGGAAAACGCCGCCGGTTGCTGGACTATCTTCGCGAGAAAGCAATCGATCGGTACCGGAAGGTTATTGAAGAGCTTGAAATCCGCAAATAAACGGATCAGTTCACGTATTCATTCATCGATGAGGCGGTAGAAGGTAATGAAAGTCACGAAAGAGATCGAAATAGGGGGGAAGATATTCTCCCTTGAAACCGGCCGGTTCGCCAAGCAGGCGGATGGTTCGGTGATGGCAAGGTTCGGCGACACCATGGTGCTCGCGGCCGTGGTTGCCAAAGAAGAGGCAACACCCGGGTATGATTACTTCCCGTTACAGGTGGAATACCGCGAGAAGGCGGCGTCGGCGGGGAAGATTCCTGGCGGATTTTTCAAGCGCGAGGCCCGGCCATCGGAAAAAGAGATCCTCTCGTCACGCGTGATCGACCGGCCTATCCGTCCGCTGTTCCCGGACTGGTTCCAGTGCGAAACGCAGGTCATCGTCACCGTCTATTCGTCCGACCAGGAACATGACGGCGATGTCCTGGGCGCCGTGGCTGCATCCGCCGCACTGATGATTTCGGATATTCCCTTCGCGGGTCCCATCGCGGAAGTCCGCGTCGGCCGGATCAACGGCCAGCTCGTGATCAATCCGACATTCACCGATCTGCACACCAGCGACATGGATATCATCGTCGCCGGTACCGAGGATTCCATCGTCATGGTGGAAGGAGAGGCGCTGGAGATGTCCGAAGAGGACATGCTCGGGGCACTGGAGTTTGCACACACCTCGATCAAAGAGATGTGCCGTCTGCAAAAAGAACTCGTCAAGGAATGCGGCATCCCGAAACGTCAACCGCCGCCCGACGGACAGGTCGCCGACCTGAAGGCCGCCGTGGCCACATTCGCGGGCGAACGCGTCCGCACACTTGCACACACCCCTCTGCTTAAAGAGGAACGGGCACAGAAGACCGCTGATCTGGCAAAGGAAACCGTCGAAGCGCTGGCGGAGCGATTCCCCGAACAGCAAAGTGCCATCAAGAGTGCGGTTCATGATCTGGAATATCATGCCATGCGGGAGATGATCCTCACGCAGGGGGTACGGCTCGACGGACGCGGACTCCGCGATATCCGTCAGATTACCATCGAAGTGGGGCTGCTCCCCCGTACGCACGGTTCGGCCCTTTTTCAGCGCGGTGAAACGCAGAGCCTCACCACTCTCACCCTCGGCACGAAGCTCGACGAACAGAGAATCGACGGCCTGCAACCCGAATCAACAAAGCGCTTCATGCTGCACTACAACTTCCCGCCGTTTTCGGTGGGCGAAGTAGGCCGGCTCGGCTCCACCGGACGCCGTGAAATCGGCCATGGCAACCTTGCGGAACGTTCGATCAAGAGCATGATGGCGCCGGAAGCCGAATTTCCGTACACCGTGCGCCTCGTTTCGGATATCCTCGAATCCAACGGGTCGTCGTCAATGGCGACCGTGTGCGCTGCGACGCTTGCACTGCTCGACGGCGGCGCGCCGCTGAAGAAATCCGTCGCCGGCATTGCGATGGGCCTGGTGAAAGAAGGAGACCGGGTCGCCATCCTGAGCGATATTCTCGGCAATGAAGATCACCTGGGCGACATGGACTTCAAGGTGGCCGGGACCCGGGATGGGATCACGGCGTGCCAGATGGACATCAAGATCGGCGGCATTTCGCTGGCCATCATGCGTTCAGCACTGGAACAGGCGAAAGCCGGGCGTCTGCATATTCTCGGGAAGATGGAAGAGGCGATTTCGACACCGCGCGCCGATCTCTCCACCTATGCGCCCCGTCTTACCACGCTGAAGATTCCCATCGACATGATCGGCGCGGTAATCGGGCCGGGTGGAAAGAACATCCGCAAGATCGTCGCAGACAGCGGCGCCGAGATCAACATCGAAGATGACGGGTCGGTGGTGATCGCCGCAACCACAAAGGAGTCGGCGGAGATAGCCATCAACGCGATCAAGGGAATCACCGCACTTCCGGAAATCGGGAAGATCTACACGGCGACCGTGAAGAAGGTGATGGACTTCGGTGCGTTCGTGGAGTACCTGCCCGGAAAAGAGGGGCTGGTCCACGTATCGCAGCTCGACACGAAGCGCGTCGAGAACCCGAACGATGTCGTAAAAGTCGGAGACGTTTTTGAGGTGAAGCTGATCGATCAGGATGAGATGGGGCGGTTCAAGCTCAGCCGGCGTGCGGTGTTGAACCCGGACGAGCCGCTTCCTCCGAAGCGTGAAGGGGGAAGTGGTGGTGGAGGCCGTGATCGTGGCGGGCGTGACAGAGGCCCGCGCCGCGGGTAGGGGTGAGACTCACCCTGTGATGAAAATCGAGAGCCCCATGCGCCACAGAGGCGCATGGGGCTCAGCTTTTTGTGACATCGGTGACGTGAGCCTCAGCGGGCGAGGAGCTGGTGCTGGAAGCCGGATATGTTCAGGGCGCCGGATAACCAGCGCGTAAAGTCCGGACCGTATTTGTTGAGGAAGTATACAGCACTGATTTCGCGCTCCTGCAGGTGCCCCCCGGGAGTCACCGCACCGACCGCACGTTCAATCTGGCGGACCGCTGTCTCATTCCGGCGCTTCTGCGCAGCGTTCGCCTTCTCGTTTAACACAGACAACAACCCCTCGATCTTCCCCGCGGAGTTGTCCAGAGCACCCGTCAGCGTCGGATCAATCTCCCCCATACCAAAACGTAATTCGTTCAACGCCACACGCATGGATTGCGTTGTCCTGCCGAACAACTCATCCAGCTTGATCTCCGATATCTGCGCAACAACCTTCCGGGTGAGATCATCAGCTTCTTTGAAAAGATCGACCGGATCGATTCCGAATTTTTCCATCGTGCGCTGAACCCGCTCTTCAATCACCGTCGCGCTGGCCCTCGGGTAGAGAACCGGCTGTACGACACCGAAGTGACCGTAGAGCGGCCCGAGCTGGGCGTGATAGGCGATTTCCGAAGGCCCCCCCACGTAGGCAACGGTCGGGAGAAGCGTATCCTGGGCAAGCGGACGCAAAACCACGTTCGGGCTCAGCAGCTCGGGTGTCTCCACCGCGATACGCTTGAGTTCGTCCGGCTCCAAGAAATGACGTGTGCCCTTGAGGCTGAAATCCGCCTCCCGCGGTTCGATGGGGTAGCGGCCACCCTTGTGGAACAGGAAGAGGTTGACCGATTTCGGTTTGACCTGGGCGTGGTAAACCTGTTCAAGCTCGGCACTCTGGCCGATGACGATTTGCGACGTCTGCGGATAGTCGCTGATCTCCTTCTGAAATAGCGGGGAGAGCAGCCGTTTCAGCTCGGTGTTGTGTGCGGAAAGAAACACCAGCCCGCTGTCCGGAAGCATACGGTTAAGCCATCGGGCAAACGCATCGTTGAACGTCGCGCCGGGGGCATAGGCGGAGCGGATGGCGTTCATCAGTTCAGAGGTGAATTCCGTCGGCTGGAGGGCGGCTGCAAGCGCCTGCAGAGTTGTCTCGATCGAAGCATCGAACACCATTTCGCCGACGGGACCCGGATTACGTTCCGGCATCACACCGCCCGGGAGGTACTCGAGCCGGGAAACAGTGTTGTCGGCCGTGAAGACCTGGCAGTGATTCATCTCTGCGAAGTCGTGATCCTCACCCTCGAGCCAGAACACCGGAACAAATGCGAACGGAGGGTGTGTCTTCTGCAACTCCTCCGCGAGTTTGATCGTCGTGATCGTTTTGAGCAATGTGTAGAGCGGTCCGCCCAGCAGGCTGACCTGCTGCCCGGTGGCCACAACAAACGTGTTCTCCAGTTCGAGCGAATCGATGTTGGCGAAGGCACGTGTGCCGCCTCCGTAGCGGGCATTCTGCTCGCGCAGCACGCGCGCCAGCGTCCTGCGGTCGAGGGCCTGCGTTCGGTGCGCCTCGATGATCTCCGGCACCGCATTACGGTCCAGAAAGTGCCGGGGGTAGAAGGGTCGGACGCGGGGTTCGTTGGCAAGGAAATCGAAGAAGAGATCAGAGTAGCCGCCGGTGGCGGACGGGAGCTGTCGGTACGGTATCCATTCCATAAGGGACAATATCGCCAAAAAAGCGATTGCATTCAAGTTGAAAGTTTTGTACAATCGATGGGTCACAACTCCAGCAACTATTCCGTTACGTCCTGCAACGTGAGTTCTCTGAATCGGTTTCTTCTGCCCCCTTGGTTCCTACGGGTCTGCCGCTTCTCACGGGAGTGTGGCCGGATCCTCCGTGCGTCACCAGTCGCTGAGCGCCCATGAAGAAGTCACTACTCGATTACACTCTTAAAATACGGGTTCCGCTCGTCGCCTTCGTCGCGGTGCTCGCATTCATGGCGACGTACTATCTTTCCCGGGCCGAGCGGGACGGTGTGGGCTATGCCCCTGTCCAGCCGGTGGCGTTCTCACACAAGCTCCATGCCGGGAGCATGCGGATTGACTGCAAATACTGCCATAGTTCCGTCACCGTTTCCCCGCATGCAGGCATCCCTCCCGTGGGTACCTGCATGAACTGCCATACGGTGGCACGGAAGAACCGGCCGGAGATCATCAAGCTGGCGAAATACTACGAAGACGGTGTGGCGCTTCCCTGGAAACGCGTGCACCGCGTACCGGACTACGCATACTTCAATCATAGTGTCCACGTGAACCGCGGTGTGGACTGCGCCAACTGCCATGGGGCCATCGAAGACGTCGATCGGGTCGGTCAGGTGTCGGAGTTCACGATGGGTGCATGCCTGGAGTGCCATCGCACTGCACCGGTGAAGCTGGCGCAGGTTTCCGGCATCAAACGCGGTCCCGAGTACTGCAGCGCATGCCACCGATGAACGGCGCACAAGAGAGGATTGGCATGAAGCGACGATTGTTTTTTACGCGTGTGGCGGCCGTGATTGCCGGCGGCTCATTGTTCGGATGGGCCGTTCCGGGCCTTGCCCGGAAAGCCCGGCCGGCTTCGCAGGCTCCCGCGGGCGATGCCATCTCGGTACGTGCCCATCCGCAGGCTGTCCCCCGAACGAACGTGAGGTCCACGTCCCATGGCTGAGCAGAACCTGTGGCGCAGTCTCCGCGAAAGCGAAGACCCCGCGACCGTACGCGATCAGAAGATTCACGAGTTTCAGGAAGGGGTGACGGAGACCTTTGATACGGCCGGCATGTCCCCTCTCTCGCGCAAACAATTCCTCGCACTCCTTGCCGCGTCGGCTGCCTTTGCGACGGCGGGTTGCACCAACTATCGCGACAAAGGCGAAATCGTTCCGTATACAAAGAAGCCGGAAGAGATTATCCCCGGCGTGGCGAATTTCTATGCTTCCACCTGCACGGGTTGCGCCCAGCGCTGCGGCGTGCTGATCAAAACCCGTGAAGGCCGCCCGGTCAAGATCGACGGCAACCCGGATCATCCGGTGAACGCCGGCTCGATCTGTGCCCGCGGACAGGCATCGGTACTGAATCTGTACGATCCTTCGCGCCTCCGGAGTCCCCGCTATGGCGGCGCATCGGCAAAGAGCGGAGACCTTTCCTGGAACCTGGTGGACGCCGATGTCGTCACACTGCTGGCCGGGTGTATCCGGGACCGGAAGCAGATCATTCTGGTTGTCCCTCCCGCACTTTCGCCATCCGCAGCACGCGTCCTCGCCGACTTCCGTGCCGCGTACCCCACAACGAGGATCGTCACCACCGAGTTGTTCCCGCAGGAAACCCGCAGGCGCGCGTGGGAGAGGAGCTATGGACCGCTTCCCCTGCCGGTCGTTGCCTGGGATCAGGCACGGGTGATCGTCACCCTTGAAGCCGATCCTCTGGGGACGGAAGGGTTCACGGTCGAACAGACGCGCGCATTCGCGGCAGGGCGCGACGTTTCGGCAACCGACAGGTTCTCCCGCCTCTACAGTGTCGAAGGGAATCTGTCCCTCACCGGGGCCAACGCGGACTACCGTCTCCGCCTTCTTCCGTCGCTGCACAGAGATTTTCTTCTGGCCGTGCTGAACGAAGCGGGCATCCGCCGCCGCGCCGTCCGGATCGACAATCCTGCTGTCGAACGGGCTGCAGCCGGCATTGACCTGGCATCATTCTGCACGACCCGCAACCTGTCCGCCGAGACTCTTGCGCACCTGGTGGACGATCTGCTTGCACAGAGGGGAAAGGGGATCGTGTATGCGGGCGATACTCTGCCGGAAGAGACGCACCTCCTCGTCAACTATCTGAATGACCTGCTGGGCAACTCCGCGCTCTACGTCAGCAGTGCCGTGGCTCCGGCATTCGGCATCAGTACCGCAGAAGACCTTGCATCGGTCGTCGCCGATATGAAAGCAGGGAAGGTGGGTGCGGTGATTCATGCGGGGACAAACCCGGTGTATCATCTCCCGACGGATTTCGGTTATGCCGACGCCCTGAAGAACGTTCCCCTCACGATCTGTTTGACCGAAGCCGAGAATGAGACCGCGCAGGCATGCACCTACATGCTTCCCACGCACCACGCGCTGGAAAGCTGGGGCGATCATCACGTGCGATCGGGCGTCTATTCACTGCAACAGCCCGTCGTCGCTCCCCTGTACGCCACCCGGCAGACTGAAGCGGTGCTGCTGCAATGGATGGCCGCGGGAAATCCGTTCAGCGAGTCGGTCTATCTCGATTATCTGAAGAAGCAATGGGAAACGGACTTCTTCCCCCGTTCCGGCGCGAAGGTGGATTTTGTCACGTTCTGGAACAGCGCGCTGCATGACGGCGTTGTGGTTGGAGTGGATGCTCCCCCGGTGAGGGGAAAATTCAGAACCGACGCCGCTCCCGCTATCCAACAAACCGCGTCCGCGTCCGGATATACGCTGCTCCTGACGCCGAGTCCTTTTATCGGGGACGGAAGTTTTGCAAACAACGGATGGCTTCAGGAAATCCCGAACCCGGTGTCCAAGATCGTGTGGGACAACTATGCCGCGCTGTCTCCGGCAACAGCACGTGAACTGGGTGTGGAATCCGGCGATCTGATCGATGTCACCGTGGAAGGGCGTCGCCAGGCACTCCCGGCGTTTGTGCAGCCGGGAACGGCGGACAGGTTGATAGCTGTGGCGCTGGGGTACGGACGGACGAATGCAGGGCCCGTGGGTACCGGCGTCGGCACCGATGTCACGCCGTTGCTGACGCGCGCGGCGTTTACGGGGAGCAGGGTCATCAGCGGCGTTACCGCCCGGAAGGGCGAAGGACGTCACGAGCTCGCATCCACACAGGAACACCACGCGCTGGATGATACCTTCCTCAAGGATCTGCACATCAAGCGCAAGATCATCCGCGAGGCGACACTGGACGGATACCTGAAGGATCCCGGCTTTCTTGAACGCCAGCGCGTGGAGCATGAGAGCATAAGCACGGAGGTCGAGTATCATGGCGTGAAATGGGGGATGGCCATCGATCTCAACAAGTGCACGGGCTGCAATGTCTGTGTCGCCGGGTGCAACGTGGAGAACAACGTCCCGGTGGTGGGGAAGGAACAGGTGCAGAAGGGGAGGGAGATGCAGTGGATCCGGATCGATCGGTATTACAGCGGGACACCCGACGAACCGGTGACAAGCCACCAGCCCATGCTCTGCCAGCACTGCGACAATGCCCCGTGCGAAAACGTCTGTCCGGTAGTCGCCACCAATCACAGTCCGGATGGGCTGAACCAGATGGTGTACAACCGGTGTGTGGGCACGAAGTATTGCTCGAACAACTGTCCGTACAAAGTACGCCGCTTCAACTTTTATAACTGGCGTGACCATCTGGCCGAAGGGTACTATGAACAGGAGCCGGTGAATCTTCTGCACAATCCCGAGGTGACCGTCCGTTCCCGCGGTGTCATGGAGAAGTGTACCTTCTGTGTTCAGCGGATCATGGAGGCCCGCCAGCATGCCACAGAGCAGGGGGTGGAGTTTTCAGGAAAGGATGTGCAGACCGCCTGTCAGCAGGCGTGTCCGGCGCGGGCGATTGAGTTCGGGAACACAAACGATCCGCAATCGGCCGTGGCAAAGCTCCGGGAGCATCCTCTCGGTTACCACGTGCTGGAAGAACTGAACGTACGCCCCAATGTGACGTATCTTGCCCGGTTGCGCAACATTCATTCGGAGAAACTCGCGTGAGCAATGCTGTCGTCGACTACTCGCGGGAAGAGCCCGTTGTGGCGGGCACCCCGACGGCGGGTGAGATTGATGCCGTTGTCAGCGCACCGCTGGACCGGCGCCCTTCGCGTTCGTGGTGGATTGCCCTGAGTGTGACGCTGACCATGCTGGCCATCGGCGGTGCGTCCGTCGGGGTGACCCTCTGGTACGGTCTGGGTGTGTGGGGTGTGAACCAGCCGGTCTCCTGGGGATTTGACATCGTGAACTTCGTGTTCTGGGTGGGTATCGGCCACGCCGGGACGTTGATCTCCGCGATCCTCTTCCTTCTGCGCCAGCGGTGGAGAAACGGCATTGCGCGCTTCGCGGAGGCGATGACGATTTTTGCGGTCATGTGCGCGGGCGTCTTTCCGCTCCTGCATACCGGCCGCGAGTGGCTCCCCCTTTACCTGATGCCGTATCCGAATCAACACGGGGTCTGGGTGAACTTCACGTCGCCGTTACTCTGGGACGTTTTTGCCGTTTCCACCTACTTTACGGTCTCGGCCGTGTTCTGGTTCCTCGGACTGGTGCCTGACCTTGCGACCCTTCGGGACAGAACCGTAGTGCCGATCAAGAAAGTGATCTATTCGGTCCTGAGTCTCGGCTGGCGCCATTCGAACAGGCACTGGCATCACTTCGAACGCGCCTACCTCATCCTCGCGGGATTTGCGACACCGCTTGTGCTTTCCGTGCATACGATTGTCAGTTTCGACTTCGCCGTCTCTGTCATCCCCGGCTGGCATACAACGATCTTCCCGCCGTACTTTGTGGCGGGTGCGGTGTTCTCGGGATTCGCCATGGTGCAGAACTGCCTGATCGTCGTCCGGCAGCTGTTCGACCTGAAGCATCTGATCACGCTCGATACTCTGGAAAAGATGAACAAGGTGATGATTCTCACCGGAAGCATGGTCGGGTATGCCTACGGCATGGAGTTCTTCATGGCGTGGTACAGCGGATCGCAGTTCGAAACATTCGTGTTCGTCAACCGCGCACTCGGGCCGTATGCGTGGGCGTACTGGACGATGATAACGTGCAACGTGGTGTTCCCCCAGCTCTTCTGGTTTAAGCGATTCAGACGGTCAATTCCCCTGATGTTTGTGATCGCGGTGTTTGTGAACGTCGGGATGTGGTTCGAGCGGTTCGTGATTGTGGTAACATCCCTCTCCCGTGACTTCCTGCCGTCGAGCTGGGGTTATTATATGCCATCCTTGTTCGATATGGGAACATTCATCGGAAGCCTCGGGTTGTTCTTCACCCTGATCCTGCTGTTCGTGCGCGTGTTGCCGGTGATCTCCCTTGCAGAGATCAAGGCGGTGTCTCCCGGGGCGCAGCCGGGCCGGCACCACTAATAGAGAGCACTGTACAGGGCAAAGCAAAAAACTCCAATGGAAAAGCCACTCTATAGTCTGACCGCACTTTTCTCCACTCCGGATGCGCTCACGCATGCCGTGGAGGCGACCGTGAAGGCGGGCTACACGAAGTATGACGTTCACTCGCCGTACCCGGTGCACGGCATGGAAAAGGCCATGCGGCTCAAGACATCGCCCCTCGGCTACTTTGCCCTTGCCTTCGGCCTCCTGGGCGCGGTCAGTGCTGTCGGTTTCATGACCTGGGTGGCACTGATCGATTATCCGCTGGTCATCGGGGGAAAGCCTTTCTGGTCGTGGCCGGCCTTCGTGCCGGTGGCATTCGAGATCACCGTCCTCATGGCATCCGTGTTGACGGTTGTGGCGATGATTGTGTTTTTCTTCAAATTCCCGAACAACAGCCATCCCCTTCATGATACGCCGTATATGAAGCGCGTATCCTCGGACGGATTCGGGATAAGCATACAGCGTGACGACCCGCTCTTCGACGAAGCCGGAGTGCGGCAGTTCCTCGCTTCGGTTCATGGCACGGACATCGGCCCGGTCTATTTCGAGGAAGATCCCTCCGACCACGGACAGAAGCTATTCGATCTCCGGTTTGTCGGGCTGCTCACCGCTGTGGCGGTTGTCGTGGCCGGCATTACCTACTTCTCGCTGAATTCGCTCCTGTACATGCAACCGTTCTCCTGGATGATGGAGCAGGCGAAACTCAAGCCGCAGGCCCCGAGTCTGCTCTTTCATGACGGAATCGGCATGCGGCCCCCCGTGCAGGGGACCGTTGCCAGGGGATTCCTGCCCTATGCCTTCAAGGGACGTCCGGAGGACGCGGGCAAAATGCTGGCCAATCCGCTTCTGCCGACGGCGGCGGTTCTGGATCGCGGGCGTTCTTCGTTCCTGACGTTCTGCAGTCCCTGCCATGGCAACTTCGGCCGTGGTGACAGCCGCCTGGCCGGTCAATTCCCGAATCCGCCGACCCTCCATTCGGAGAAGGTAAGGAACTGGCCCGACGGCAGCCTGTACCACGTCATCACCGAAGGGCAAAACGTCATGCCCTCCTATGCCGCACAGATCACGCGTGATAACCGGTGGGCGATCGTCCACTACATCCGGGTGCTGCAACGCGCTCAATATGCGAAGGAGTCAGACCTGAAATGACCAGTGACTTCCACACGGTGGCGGTCGAGAACAAGAGCCTTCCGCCCGGGGCGGACCGGTGGGGGATGATATTGCTGGTGACGGGAGTTGTGCTCGTGATCGCGGCATATATTCTGGATCCCGTGCGCGCATCGTTCAACGCCGTGATTCTCTACCTGGCCATGGTGAGCATTGCCGTGGGCTCGATCTTTCTGCTTGCTCTTGAGTATATCACCGGCGCCGTATGGAGCGTCCCGATACGGCGGGTAAGCGAATTCCTGGCCGGCCTTTCGCCGTTCCTCGTGCTGCTCGCTATCCCCCTCTTTCTCCACCTGCATGATCTTTTCCACTGGACACATGCCGAGGCTGTGGCCAACGACGCGCTCCTGGCAGGGAAGGCGCCGTATCTGAACGTCTCCTTTTTTGTCATCCGCACAGTTGTCTTCCTGGGGCTGTGGATCCTGTTCTATGTATTGTTCACACGCAATTCAACGAAGCAGGACATCACACGCGACCAGTCTCTTACAAGGAAGAATGTGAGACTGGCGGCAGTGTTCATTCCTGTTTTCGCCATCACCATCACCTTCACGGCAATCGATTGGGCGATGAGTCTCGAACCGCACTGGTTCTCGACCATCTACGGCGTCTACTATTTCTCGGGGACTGTCCTGATGGCCGTCTCCGTGGCGACCTACGTCGTTGTCCGCTTCAAGGAGGGGGGACTGCTTCCGGGACTTCACCGCGATCACTACTACAGCCTGGGCGCATTGATGTTCGGGTTTGTGAATTTCTGGGCCTATATCGCGTTCAGCCAGTTCCTGCTCATCTGGTATGCGAATCTCCCGGAAGAGACGTACTGGTTCATGGCCCGATGGAAGAACGGCTGGGAGATCGTCTCCGTACTCCTGATCATCGTGCATTTCCTGGTGCCGTATTTTGTGTTGCTGCCGCAGGAGGCGAAGATGGATGGACGCCGCCTGAAGTTCATGGCGCTCTGGCTGGTGGGTGCGCATTTTCTGGATCTGTTCTGGTTGATCATGCCGACATACAGCGCGCAGGCGCGGTTCGGCTGGATGGAATTCGGATTTCCGCTCGTGGGGATCGGGATGGTCGTCCTGCTCCTCTCATGGAAGACAAAGCGGTATAACGTCGTCCCGGTCGGGGATCCCAGGCTGCAGCGTGGAATGGAATTCCGGCTGTAATCACTTAAGGACGTGGCATGGATCGCACTCCGCGGTACAAGGATGAAATCGATTGGCAGGAACTGCTGCGCACGCCGCACAGGCTGTTCGGGTATTCGTACGTGTACTTCCTTCTGGTTCTCCTGGGCCTCGGCATCCTCTATGCCTGGCATCTCACGGACATAGGGAAGAACGCCGTTATGCCTGTTGCCCTGAAGGACTCCTCCGCGTTTGTGCAGGACATACCCCTGCAGGCATCGAGCGTACTGCCACCCGTGGATGTGCGCCGCGCCGCAGTGCCCACGGATTCGCTCCTGCGCGCAGGGCGGGAACTGTTCCGCGCCAATTGCGCGTCCTGCCATGGGGAAAACGGACAGGGGGACGGCCCGGCAGGCCTTATGCTGAATCCGAAACCCCGGAATTTTCATGTGGCAACCGGATGGACAAACGGGGCGCGAATCACGGAGATCTACCGCACGCTGCAGGAGGGGATCATACGCAACGGGATGGCTTCCTACAATTACCTTCCTCCCGGCGACCGGTTTGCTCTCATTCATTACGTCCGCTCATTCCTTCCCGCCCCGCCGGCGGACGCGGAAGCGGATATCCTGATGCTCGAAACGACCTATCAGCTCTCGAAGGGGAGCAGCATCCCGGCGCAGATTCCGATACGCACCGCGATGCAACGGGTTGAAAAGGAAGGAGAACCGCGCATCCAGGCCGTTTCTGCAACGGTCTCGCGCATCATGGCTGACGACATAACCCCGGGCGCTCTGCTGCTGCGCCGTGTAATGGCCGATCCGACGAAGGCGGTCACAAGCCTGCGTTCCGTCGCGCCGTCAACCGGCACCGTCGACCAGTTCATCCGGCGTGTGTCTGTAGATCCGGGCATGCTCGGACTCAAGCCTTCGGTGACCCGGTTCCGGGCGGACGAATGGGTCATTCTCCACCAGTACGTACTCAGGGGAGGCCTATGAACCGGCTCGCATCAGGTTGGTTACTGTTCCTCGCCCTCGCCCTCGCGCTGGCGGCGCAGGACCACGCAACGGCGGCTGAGGAGCAACAGCCTCCGGTGGGCATCGTCGAAAAACTCGGCGACACCCTTCCGCTGGATGTCGAGCTCTATGACGAACAGGGATACCTCACGCCGATGTCCCGCGTGATCAACAAGCCCACCATCGTGACCTTTGTCTATTTCCGCTGCACGAGTATCTGCAGCCCGCTCCTGACGGAGCTGTCAAGAATGATCGACCAGATGGATCTGGAAATCGGCAAGGACTACCAGGTGGTGACGATCAGCTTCGACCACCATGAAAAGCCCCCCATGGGCGCACAGAAAAAGGAAAGCTATCTCAGCATCCTGAAGAGGCCGATTGATCCGGCAGGGTGGCGGTTCTTTACCGGAGACAGCGCAAGTATTCACCGTTTGACGGATGCTGCGGGGTTCTATTTCATGGCCGATGGTAACCAGTGGATTCATGCCGGGGCGCTGATTGTGGTTTCTCCCGAAGGGAAAGTCACACGGTACATCAACGGCATACAGTATCTGCCGTTCGACATCAAGATGGCGGTTGTGGAAGCGTCAGAGGGACGCACAGGACCGACGATAGCGAAGCTTGTGAAGTTCTGTTTTCGATACGATCCGGATCGGAACACCTACGCGCTCAACGTAACCCGGGTGGCAGGTCTCGTGGTGCTCGGACTCGTGGGCGTGTTCGTGTTGGTGATTCTGATACGCCCGAAGAAGAAGACAACGGAAAGGCAGCCAACACATGGCACATAACGCCGTGACCGCACAAGAGGTCACACGCGGGTTCTACGCCGAAAAAGGGAAGTACACGGGGGTGCGCGGGTGGATCCTCAGCACGGACCACAAACGCATCGGTCTGCTCTACTTCGGGACCATGATGGTGTTCTTCCTGACGGCCGTGACCATCGGGGTTCTCATGCGGCTCGAGATGCTGACGCCGGGGAGGACGATCATGGAACCCCAGACGTATAACACCATGTTTACGCTCCACGGGATCATGATGATCTTCCTGTTCATCATCCCCGGGCT
Organism: uncultured Bacteroidota bacterium; assembly: GCA_963779225.1. Taxonomy (GTDB): domain Bacteria; phylum Bacteroidota; class Ignavibacteria; order UBA10030; family UBA6906; genus CAVPCZ01. The sequence continues at coordinate 3,368,364 of CAVZWW010000003.1, read as the reverse complement.
CCCGGCGGTCTTCGGCAACTTCATGCTCCCGCTGCTCATCGGCGCAAAAGATGTCTTTTTCCCCCGGCTGAACCTCCTCTCCTGGTGGCTCTTCCTGACGGGGGGACTGCTGGCACTGGTCTCCGTGTTTCTCCCGGGCGGCGCGGCAGATACGGGGTGGACTTTCTACGTGCCCTACAGCGTGCGCACAAGCACCAATGTCCTGCCGGCTCTGATGGCTGCGTTTATCCTGGGTTTTTCTTCGATTCTCACCGGGTTGAACTTCGTTACGACGATTCACCGGATGCGCGCCCCGGGCATGTCATGGTTCAGAATGCCGCTGTTCGTCTGGTCGCTCTATTCCACCGCATGGATACAGGTCCTGGCGACACCTATTATCGGTATCACGCTGCTCCTGGTCGCCATCGAACGCTGGTTCGGCGTCGGCATATTCGATCCGTCACTGGGCGGAGATCCCGTCCTGTATCAACATCTTTTCTGGATCTACTCCCATCCGGCCGTCTACATCATGATCCTGCCCGGACTGGGCATCGTGTCTGAAATCATTCCCGTCTTTGCGCGGCGCACCATCTTCGGGTACAAATTCATCGCCTTCTCCAGTGTCGCCATCGCCTTCTTCGGCTCGCTTGTCTGGGCACACCACATGTTCACGGTGGGGATGAGCAACACCGCCGTGTTCGTCTTTTCGCTGCTGACGTTTCTCGTTTCCATTCCGAGCGCGATCAAAATCTTCAACTGGGTGGCAACGCTGTACAAAGGGTCGATCGTGCTCGAGCCGCCCCTTCTTTTTGTTCTTTCGTTCATCGTGCAGTTTTCCATCGGGGGATTCACCGGGCTGATGCTCGGCGCGCTGGCGGTCAACGTCCACGTACAGGACACGTATTTCGTCGTGGGCCATTTCCATTATGTGATGTTCGGTGGCACGGGATTCGGGCTGTTTGCCGCCATGCACTACTGGTTCCCGAAGATGTTCGGCCGCATGTACGCGAAAAAACCCGCGGTGATCGCCTGGGTTCTCACCACCGTCGGTTTCAACGTGATGTACTTCCCGTTCTTCTTCCTTGGATACTTCGGGATGCCTCGCCGGTATTACGACTATCTGCCGGAGTATCAGACCTATCATGTGATTGCGACGGTCGGATCGTGGATTCTGGTGACGGGGATTCTCGTGCTTATCGTGAACCTTCTGGTCTCCCTGAAGCGGGGCGCCCCGGCTCCGCCAAATCCCTGGGGGGGGCGCACGCTGGAATGGCAGGTGTCGTCACCGCCGCCCACGGAGAATTTCCACGAGATACCGGTTGTCACCGAAGGCCCCTATAATTACGCCGAATACGAGCAACCCGTTCCGGAGAAATCGTGAGCATCGCCAAGGCTGAAGCATCCACCACGGAAGGCCACGCACACCGCGACGATGTGGGATCGCGGATGGGGATGTGGCTGTTCCTGTTTACCGAGCTGATTCTGTTCGGCGGTCTCTTCATTGTGTATGCCGTGTACCGCTTCGCCCATCCGGACGAATTCCATCTGGCCGCACAGGAACTGGATGTGTTTGTCGGCACGGTGAACACGATCATCCTGCTGACGAGCAGCCTGACCGTGGCGATGTCCATCACGGCCCTGCAGGAGGGACGGAAGGGGATGGCGATTCTCCTGGTGAATCTGACACTGATTCTCGCGCTCTCCTTTCTTGTGAACAAGTACTTCGAATGGGGACATAAGTTTGACGTGGGTATTTACCCCGGATCACCCGAACTCCTGAGCCAGCCGTCGGGTGTGATCCTGTACTTCGGACTGTATTTCGTCATGACGGGCCTGCATGCTCTGCACGTCATCATCGGGATGGGAGTGCTGGCGTATATGGTGTGGGCCATGGCCCGCGGCACGGTCCACCAGACGTCCTCTGTCCGGCTTGAATCGGGCGCACTGTACTGGCATCTTGTGGACATCATCTGGATATTCCTTTTCCCGCTCTTCTATTTGTTACACTGAACGGACGCCATGCACCACGAACAGGAACAACACGACAGCAACACGGGTCACCGCGTCACGTACGCGCAGTACCTGCTCATCTGGATCGGCCTTCTCGGGCTGACCGCCCTCACGGTATCGCTCGCGGGAATCCAGATGGGTCACTGGGTGATTGTGACGGCGCTGGTGATCGCTTCCATCAAGAGTCTGCTGGTCCTGAACATCTTCATGCACCTGAAATTCGAGGACCGCGTGTTCCGCTGGTTCTCGCTGGTGGCACTTGCCACATTGGTAATCTTTTTCGTGCTCACATTCTTCGATTACGCTTTTCATTGATCACCGGCAGCGCCGGAGAGACAGACCATGTTCACAGGCTCGTCACCCTTCGCTAACTACGTCGATACGACGTTCCTGACGATTGTCGGGATCTCGGCTCTGGTCCTGATCGGGCTCGTCGCAACGATGCTGTACTTCGTGATCCGGTACAGCCGCAAACGGAACCCGCATCCGACCAACATCGAAGGGAATCTCACCCTGGAGATTGCCTGGACGGCCATTCCGCTTGTGCTCTTCATGGGCATGTTCTACATGGGTTGGGAAGGGTACTCGCAGATGTCGGAGGTTCCCCCCGACGCGATTCCCATCCGGGTGACGGCACGCATGTGGTCCTGGTCCTTTGAGTATCCCAACGGCGTCGTGACCGACACGCTCGTGGTCCCCGTGCAGAAGCCGGTGAAACTGATGCTCCGTTCGATGGATGTGAATCATTCGATGTATATTCCGGCTTTTCGCATCAAGAAAGATGTCATCCCGAACCGGGAGAATGTGATGTGGTTCAGCACGCCGGAGGCCAAATCCTTCGATATCGCGTGTGCGGAATATTGCGGTTTGCGTCATGCGTATATGTATACGCGCCTCGTTGCACTCGACGCGGGGCAGTTTGAAGAGTGGTACCGGAGCGTGTCGGAGAAGGCAGGCAAGCCCTACGAGCCGCTGGTGCGGGTGGCGACTTCAGACAGGAAATAGGATCAAAGTACCCATGGACGTCCTGAATAACATCGCTCTGCCGCAATCGACCGGACATTTCCACCTGTTGCTTTTCATCTTCAACCTGGTGGGGGCTCTGTTGCTGCCCTATATCGCACTCCTCCTCGGATCCCTGTCCATGGCACTGCTGGCGGAACGGCGGGCCCGGGCCGGACACGGGACGCATGGCCTTCGCCTCGCACGGGACCTCGTGGAAACGGTGCTGCCATCGAAGACGGTCTTCATGTTTCTGGCTCTTCTCCCGGCCCTGTCAATGGTGTTTGTGTATGCGCAGGTCCTGCAGGCGACTCCCGCGATTGCCACCGGGCTGGCGGCGCTCGGGGTCCTCTTTCTGACAGCCGCCGGTGTGGCACTCTTCGGCTATCGCTATACGTTTGAACTTGAAGGTCTCTTTCATTCGCTGGGACCGGCGCTGGAACAACGGCCCGAGCAGGAAAGCGTCACGCAATTTGAAAAGTCAACCCTTCTGTCGCATCAACAGGCGGGACGCTACGGGATGGTCTTCCTTCTGCTCAGCGCGTTCCTGTTGATGGGCGCCATGGCCATAGCCGTGAACCCTGCACAGTGGCGGACCGTCGGCTCGCTGCTGGATGTTGTTCTGAGTGGCGCGGTCTGGCTGCAGTTTTTCATCCTGGCAGGGGCCGCAGCCGGTATGTGCGGGGCGGGTATGCTGTTCTTTCTTCTGGATCCCGACCGGCACATGGCGGATCCCGGCAGCGAGTACGGGTTGATGATCCGCACGCTTGCCGTGCGCATGCTCACCGTTGCGCTCCTGGTGCTGCCCTTACTCGTTGTGCTGCAGGTGGCCACACTGCCGTCTGTTGCGCTGACGGGCTGGGTGTATGCGCTCGCCGGCATCGCGATTCTCCTCCTCCTGGCCTCACTGCAATTCACGTATGCCGTGGTCACGCGGTTTCGCGCACTCTATCCTGCGGTTGTCTTTGCCACGCTTGTGCTCGCCCTGATCGCACTGGTGACCAAGGATCAGGTTGCGATCCATACCGCAACACGGGACCACGCTGTGGTGCTCGCGAACGCGTTTGACAGGGCCGAGGCTGATCTCAAATCATCCCTCGGGATCGCCACGAAAGCGATGTCGGGTGAGGATATCTACAATGCAAAGTGTTCGGCCTGTCATCTCTTCGACCAGAAGAAGGTCGGACCGCCGTATCAGCAAGTTCTGCCCAAGTATGCGGGGAAAAAGGCCTCACTTGTGGCATTCATTTTGAACCCGGTCAAGGTGGACCCGGCATATCCCAACATGCCCTCGCAGGGGCTGAAGCCGGCCGAGGCCGACTCCATCGCATCATATCTGTTGAAGAAAGCGGGAGTGAAGGGATCCTGAGGGGAGAACCGATGCAACCGAATATGCCGCCCGCAGGGCTGGCTGCATCCCTCCCGGTGCGGGCGGAGTACCTGTTCGCCCTGACAAAACCGGGTCTCACCGTCATGTCGGTGTGCACTGCTGCCGGCGGGGCATACCTGGCCGGGGGGAGTGACGCCTCCTACTCCCGCATCCTCTTTACCGTCATCGGCACGTTTCTGGTAGGCGGGGGAGCTGTCGCGCTCAATCAGTTTCTTGAACGCGCCCATGACGCGCGGATGAAACGGACCGAACGCCGTCCTCTGCCCGCGGGACATGTTTCTCCCTCCCTTGCGCTACTGCTCGGCCTGGGAATGGTGTCGGCGGGCGTGATCGTGCTGGCTGCGACGACCAACGGACTGGCGGCGGCGCTGGCGATGATCACGGCGGTGACGTATGTAGCGGTGTATACACCGTTGAAGCGGTTTTCTCATCTGGCTACCGCGGTGGGCGGTGTGCCGGGGGCTCTCCCCCCGGTGATCGGCTGGGTGGCGGTGCGCGGGGCGATTACGATTGAAGCCTACATTCTCTTCCTGCTCCTGTACCTCTGGCAGATGCCGCACTTCCTCTCGCTGGCCTGGATGTACCGCGAAGATTACGCGCGCGGGGGGTACCGCCTCCTGCCCGTGTTTGACCACTCGGGCGTGACAACCAGCCGGCTGGTTGTGTTATACACGGCGGCGTTGATTCCCGCGTCGATACTGCTGACCGCAAGCGGAATGATGGGGATGGTCTTTCTGTACGGCGGGATTCTTGCGGGGCTCGGCTTTCTCGTGCCGTCGTTTCGATTTCTTCGTGACCGCGGTGTTGCTTCAGCGCGGCACGTTTTTATGGGCTCTCTCCTCTACCTCTCCGTCATCCTCATCCTGATGGTGCTCGATCGCATCGTCTCCTGACGAGCATGTCAGCACGAGCGAAGGGTTCGGCCTTCAGGGTCATGATACGCTCCCACGATTCATTGCCTCCTGGGGTGGTGTCCAACGTTCGAGTGCCGCCACCGCCAAAGGCGGGCCGCTGAAGTGCGGGGATTTGGCGTCATGCCTCAGGATGGCAGCGCGAGGATGATCTGCTTGAGCAAGCGCGCGAAATGGTCGCGCACCTGGTCGGCCACACGTGTGACTTCGGCGTGGCTGAGTTTTGCCGGGCTCGTGCCTGTTGCCTTGTTGGTAATGCAGGAAATCCCCAGCACTTTCATGCCCAGTTGAGCGGCAAGCGCGGTTTCCATGACCGTCGACATTCCCACCGCATCACCTCCCAGACGGTGGAGCATTTCAATTTCCGCGGCAGTTTCGTACGAAGGGACCCTTCAGCCCCGCGTAGACTCCCCGGACTACGGGAACGCCCAGGCCGGCGGCCGTTTGGGCTGCCAGGGCAAGGTATTGCGGGTCATAGTACCCGGAGGATATCAGGCGTGGCTGCACGGTCGACCGGAGGGCCTCCCCCGTGAAATTTATCTGGTCTGTTATGAGCATCAGATCGCCGGGGACGAATGTGCGATTGATGCCGCCGGCGGCATTTGTGGCGATCAGGGTCTTCGCCCCGAGAGCGGCGGCAACCCGGATAGGGAAGAGTATGACATCCAGGCTGCCGGATTCATAGAAATGCACCCTGCCGCGGAAGGCCACAAGGCGGGTGCTGCCAAGTCGTGCAAAGACGATTTCTCCCTTGTGGCCCTGCACAGTTGAACGGGGGTAGTGGGGGATATCACTGACGGGGATCACTGCGTCCCGCTCAAGCTCGTCCGTGAAGCCGCCGAGTCCCGATCCGAGCACAAGGGCAACCGACGGAGCATGGGGGGCATGCTCCCGTATGAATGAGACGGCTTCGGTAACTCTCAGGTCAATATTCGCGGCGTCGGCCATTGGGGAGTTATCCGAAGAAGATGCCTGCGATCGTTGCAGTGGAAAGGTTTGCCAGCGTACCTCCGAGAACGGCCTTCAGTCCAAGAGCAGCGAGGTCTTTGCGCCTTTCAGGTGCCAGAGGAGCTATCCCACCTATCTGAATGGCGATCGACGAAAAATTGGCAAAACCGCACAGCGCAAAAGTAGCCATATAAACTGCTTTATCTGTCGATAGCTTACCTGCTGTAATCATTGCGGATAAGTCCAGGTATCCTACAAACTCATTTAGCACTATCTTCGTGCCTATCAGCGACCCCACTTGAAGGGCGTCCGCCCAGGGAACACCGATGGCAAAGGCGAGATACTGCAGGCAGAAGCCGAGAAAGAGCTGAAGCGAAAGGGGTTGTCCGTATGTGGCCTGGAGCCAGCTGTTGAGTCCGGTGAGGTCCCCGGCCCCGTTCAATACGAAATTCACCAGGGCGATGATTGCGATAAAAGCCAGGAGCATGCCCCCGACATTCAAAGCCAGCTGAAGGCCGTCTGATGCTCCGGTTGCGGCCGCTTCTATGACATTGGAGGCGTTACGTTCAATCTTGATCTTCACCGTGCCTTTCGTCTCTGGATCGCTGGTTTCAGGAAAGATGACTTTGGCGATTGCCAGTCCGGCAGGCGCAGCCATCAGGCTGGCCCCGAGGAGCTGTGCGGCGAATTTGGCCTGTCCGGCCTCAAGCGGCAAGCCGTAACGCTGTGCATAGGAATAACCCAGCATCTGGACGTACGCTGCCATCACGCCACCTGCAATCGTACACATCCCGCCGACCATGACGGTCAGCAGTTCTGACTGCGTCATGCCTTTGAGGAACGGACGGATCATCAGGGGCGCCTCGGTCTGTCCGACAAAAATGTTGGCTGTATTTGAAAGAGATTCCGCTCCGCTTGTGCCCATCACGCGCGCCATCACCCAGGCCATTGCCTGCACTACGCGCTGCATGATGCCGAGATAGTACATGATGGACATCAGCGAGGCGAAGAAGATAATCGTGGGAAGTACCTGGAATGCGAAGAAGAAACCGAGGTTTCCTTCGTTGCCCGGACCGACTGCAAGGTTGCCGAAAACAAATTTTGCGCCTTCCGTCGTGAACCCCAGTATGCGGACAAAACCATAGCTGATCCACTCAAAGGCCAGACGCGGCCAGCCAAACGGCGCGAACGACGGGGCCAGGTCGCCGCCTTTGAGAATGAGAATGGCAAACACGAACTGGAGTCCAAACCCCGAGGCCACAAGACGCCAGTTGATCGCCCGCCGGTTGTTCGAAAATAGCATCGCTATCCCCAGGAGGACGCCTATGCCGAAAATACCGTGGAGTGTCGAGAGGAAGGACATGCAAAGCCCGCTACTGGTGAGATGGTCGGTTCATACAGTTGACGGCCGTGGCAGACACTGCGGTCCGGTCGTCAGCCTGTCAAGATGATGGAGGATGGAAGCACCGCCTGCAACGCGCTTCGTAGGAGTCCATTGCGCCCACCTGCACTCTCTCGCTCCCGCCGGTGATGCGTTGCGTACGGTCTGCGGGGTTGCCACAGACGACACAGATCGCAAGGGTCTTCGTGATGTATTCGGCAATGGCAAGAAGCTGGGGGATCGGCTCGAAAGGTTTTCCGAGATAATCCTGGTCGAGTCCGGCAACGATAACCCTCTTGCCGTCGTTCGCCAGTTGTTCCACAACGTCCAGCAGAGACATGTCGAAAAACTGGGCTTCGTCGATGCCCACCACCTGTGCATCTTTTGCGAGAGAGAGGATCTCCGATGCCCTCTCCACCACCTGAGAGGGGATTTTGAGTTCGCTGTGGGAGACGATGTGATCTTTGCTGTAGCGTGTGTCGATCCGGGGCTTGAAAATCGCAACTTCCAGCCTGCCGATTTGAGCCCGCCGGAGGCGGCGGATCAATTCCTCGGTCTTCCCGGAAAACATGCATCCTGCAACAACTTCGATCCAGCCTACCTTTGTCGGTGAATCATGCTGCGTGGGGATGGTCATCGTGTGGTGCGTTTCACGTTTTTCAGATTTTTCCCGCCGAAGGGGTGAGGAAGAAGCTCGGCGAGCTTGAACTTCATTATGTGACCGTTCTTCCTGGTCAGGATCACGTCAATGTCGCCCGTGAGATCCATCATGACCTGCCTGCAGGCGCCGCATGGTGGAGTGAATGCATCCTCATCGGTGGCGATGGCGATGGCCGTGAAGTGTTTGGTCCCCTCGGAGATGGCTTTGAAAATCGCGGTTCGTTCCGCACAGACAGTCAGGCCGTACGAACTGTTTTCGATGTTGCAGCCGGTGTAGACGGTTCCATCTTCGGCGAGCAAAGCAGCGCCGACGCGGAATCTGGAATATGGAGAGTGGGAGAATCGTTTCGCCGCCTTCGCGCGCGAGACGAGCGGTCTATAATCCATTCGGCCCCGGAAGAAATTTTCGTAATGTATGCAAAATCAGTGTACAATGCAATTCGTAGTGGGCCGGGTTGGATAGCCAGACGGGGTATCTGCAGTACCACCATGGGAGATTGTCGGGCGGGAGGGTATTCCGGACGCGGGATTCCGGGGGATCACGCAGGGCGACAGACCAGACGGGCGACAGAGCTGGCAGGGCGACAGACCAGACGGGTGACAGGTCAGGCAGGGCGACAGGTCAAGCGGGCGACGGACCAGTCGGATGACGGACCTGGCAGGGCGACAGGTCAGGCGGGCCGCAGAACGATGCGGGTCAGCTCCGGCGGACAATTGATGCGGATAGGCACACCCACGGTTCCGATTCCCCGGGACACATACATCTGCGTCTGCTTCTTCCGGTACAGACCCCACACATACGGCGAATAAAGTGCGGCCGGCGTCATCGTGGTTCCTCCCATTCTTCCGAACACCACCTGACCACCATGTGTGTGGCCGCACAGCACAAGCCCCACGTTGCGTTCTGCCGCCTCATCAAGGAAATACGGCCTGTGACTCACGAGAACCGTCGGCAACGGGCCCCGATCGCTTTTCAGAGCAGCGTCCATTTTCTGGGCGGCAACCTGGTTGGTGCCGGCATCGTCCACGCCGGCAATCATTATGCTGCTCCGGCCCTTGCTCAGCACAAGGTTCTCGTTGCGGAGAATCCTCACTCCGGCTTCCGTCGCGACATCTGCAATCTTGTCCGGTTGGCGGGTGTAGTAGTCATGGTTTCCCAGGACTCCAAAAACCCCCATGGGCGCTTTCAACCGCGAGAAGGCTTCGGCGAAGGGGTGCACTTCATCCACGTTGCCATTCACCAGATCTCCTGCAACTACGACAATGTCCGCGCCAAGATCGTTCAACCGGCGCACATACTCATCCATATCCCGCTTCTGCATATACAGGCTGGAGTGGACGTCGGTTACAAGTCCGATCGTGAAACCTGAAAACTGAGGTGGGAGGCCTGTTATGGGGATTTCACGCTCATTCGTCTCGCACGCATTTCTTCCTATGAACATCCCATATGCAGTGCCGCCAAACGAAGCCGCTGTCAGCCCGTACACGCTCCGCCTCAGGAAGACCCTTCGGGAAGCATCAAATGCCTGCGACCGGGGGTGCTCCCGTATGGACTGAATCGTCGGGCGCATCGCGCGGATCCGCAGCAGTCCTCTCCAGATCAACTTAAACGGGAGCTTCAAGATTGCCCCGGCAAGGAGCACAATTGCGATGATGAATGTCGCAGAATGCCAGAGCAAGAACGGGTAAACGAAAGTGTAGATTGCCCACGCGGAAAGATTCGTCGGGCGGGGCTGTGTGGCGATCACACCAATCATCAGTATGTTCGAGAGGGCGAAAAGAAGGTAGACAGGAACGCGCAGCCTCCGCACCTTCAATTCACGCGTGTTTATCCAGCGTCGGAATCGGAGGAACAGATATGCCTGGGGCAGAAGCAATATCGCAGCAAGAATGAATCGGGTGGACATCCGGTAACAATCCTAAAAGATACATTAAAACGCAATGTCTGATTCAGCGGGCGAAGCCCTACCTCTTTCTAAAGCGGGGTTGAAAACGACAACACTCAACGCCCGGCTTGTGAGTAATATCCTCTTTCATTATATTATCCGCATGGCCGCCTCTCGAACCAGATCCGCGCTATCCTACACTCTTCGGGACCTCCTCCACAAGCCGTTGGTGATCGTCGTGGGCGGTTTTCTGGCTCTCTTTCTCCTTCTGAACTACATCATCCTTCCTGCGTATGTCAACCATGGAAGCCGCCTTTCCGTTCCCTCGGTAATCGGGAAGCCTCTGGCTGAAGCCCGCTCAACGCTCGAATCGGCAAAATTGCGCGTCGTGGAAGCGGAGACGCGCCCGGATGCAGAGTATCCTCCGGGGACGGTGATTCAGCAAAATCCCGCCGCGGGCGCGATCGTCAAGGAAGACCGGCATATTTATCTGACACTCAGCGGGGGAGAGGTGGAGGTGATCGTCCCGGCATTGCGCGGTCGCTCGCTGCGTGATGCCCGGTTTGCCCTGGACCGGTACGGCCTCAAAGTCGGTGCGGTGGCGTATGACACGTCCGACACGTATCCCGAGAACACCATTATCGAACAGCGGCCTCCCCAGGATTCGCGTGCGACAAAGGGGACCGGAGTGGACATTGTCGTGAGCCGGGGGCGCGTTCCCAGCGCGGCGCAGGTGCCGCTCGTGATCGGGAAAACCGTACCGGAGGCGGAAAAGATTCTTGAGGCTGCCGGATTGAAACGGGGGATCATTACGTATCAACCTTCCTTTGAACTTGTCCCCAATACCGTCGTGGATCAATACCCGCGGCCCGGCGAGCCGCTCGGGCCGGGACAGCCGGTAGACCTCTTCGTCATCAAGGACGGACGTCCTGCTGAAGAGATCGAAATCCCACCGCCGTGAACCGATCCCGACCATGATCACCATTGCTCCCTCGTTGCTCGCATCGGACTTCGCAAACCTGCAACAGCAGATCATGCTGGTAGAGCAGGGCGGTGCCGACTGGCTGCACCTGGATGTCATGGATGGCCATTTCGTTCCGAATCTGACGTTCGGCCCTCCGGTGATTACGGCGCTCCGCAAGACAACCCGTCTGCCGTTTGACACGCACCTCATGATAGAAGAGCCGGAGCGGTGGGTGGATACCTACCGCGAAGCGGGAGCCGATGGAATCACGGTGCACGCCGAAGCCTGCAGGCCTCTGCCGGAAACCTTGCGCCGGATCCGTGAGCTGGGGGCAAAAGCGGGTGTGAGCATCAACCCGGCGACACCTCTCGCTGCGATAGAGGAAGTGCTGGGCGATGTCGATCTGATCCTGCTCATGTCCGTGAACGCAGGGTTCGGAGGGCAGTCCTTTATCCCGGAAACGATAGGGCGCATCCAGTCCGTCGCGGCGCGCCTCAAAGAACTGCATTCGCGTGCGGTGATCGAAGTGGACGGGGGAATTGACTCCCGCACGGCGAGGCTCGTGATTGAAGCGGGAGCGACGGTCCTCGTTGCCGGAAGTTACATTTTCCACGCCCCTTCGATCCTGGATGCCATCACCTCGCTGAGACGTGCCGGCGAGTAATGCGTGTGATGTTTTCCCTGATGACCCGGTCCCGGCCGCTGACCCGCGCCTCCACAAACCCCTGCCGTGTTCCCCTGATCCAGTGCATCACGCAAAAAGACCACTCCAAACCAGTTAACTGCTGATCCGCTGCCTCACGAAGGCATTCGTTCAAACGGAGCCCGGCCGCCTGACGCACGCGTAGAATCGGTCGTTGATCCGTCGCCGCGTAAAAAAAACGGCCCTGGTGTGCTGTTGACAAAGTCATCAGAGAACCTTATATTTGAAGCTACGAGTCATCAACATCCTTACTTATTTAGGTTCAGAAGGAATCGAGGCCATGCTGGATGAGATCGATCTGACAATTCTGGATATCCTGCAGAAGGCCGGCCGGACGAAACGCAACGACCTTGCCGAAGCGGTCGGACTTTCACTGCCTTCCGTGAGTGAGCGTCTGCGCAAGCTCGAGGAACACAAGGTCATCACCGGATACCATGCCACTGTGGATTTCCGGCGGCTGGGGAACGATATCACCGCCTTCATCATGGTCACGGTCGATTCCTCCCGGCACTACACGTCCTTTCTGGATCATGCGATCGCCCACGAAGAGATTCTGGAGTGTCACGCGGTCACCGGCGACGGAACGCACCTGCTGAAAGTACGCACCGCAAACACCGCATCGCTCGAAAAGTTGCTTGCGCGTATTCAGGCGTGGACGGGCGTCGTTCGCACACATACCAGTATGGTCCTTTCTTCCGCGAAGGAATCAACTCGCGTCAAGATTATCCACCCATCACCCACCACTACACGAGGTTAACCCGTATGGCGAAATCATCGGCACCGAATGCCGTTTCGCGCGTCTTCAAGATGATCAAGGACGAAGGCGCGACAATGATCGACTTCAAGTTCATGGATTTCCCGGGACAGTGGCAGCACTTCTCGGTCCCCGTCGGGCAGCTGGAAGTAAGCTCCTTCGAGGACGGCTTTGGTTTTGACGGCTCCAGCATCCGCGGATGGAAACCGATCAATGAAAGCGACATGCTGATCATCCCCGACGCGTCAACGGCGTTCATCGATCAGTTCATCCAGGAAAAGACGGTCAGCCTGATTTGCGATGTCTATGATCCTATCACCAAGGAGAAATACGAACGCTGCCCCCGCAGCATCGCGCAGAAGGCTGATGCATACCTGCAGTCGACCGGCCTGGCCGACACTGCCTACTTCGGCGCCGAGGCGGAATTCTTCATCTTTGACGACGTGCGATTCGACACGAATGAGCACTCCAGCTATTTCTATCTCGACTCCATTGAAGGGCGCTGGAATTCCGGCAGGGAAGAGATGCCGAACCTCGGTTACAAGCCCCGGTACAAGGAAGGATACTTTCCCGTGCCGCCGACGGATCATTTCCAGGATCTCCGGAATGAAATGACCAAGAACCTGATGGCCGTGGGCCTGCATGTGGAGGCGCAGCATCATGAAGTGGCCACGGCGGGGCAGTCGGAAATCGACCTGAAGTTCGCCCCGATGTTGAAAAGCGCGGACGAACTGCTGCTCTTCAAGCATATCATCAAGAACACGGCCCGCATGCGGGGACGCACGGTCACGTTTATGCCGAAGCCGATGTTCGGCGACAACGGATCGGGAATGCACGTGCACCAGAGCCTCTGGAAGAACGGTAAGCCGCTCTTCTTCGGCAAGGGATACGCCAATCTGAGCGACATGGCACTCTATTACATCGGCGGACTCCTCAAGCATGCCCCGGCACTGTGCGCGATCACCAATCCGACCACCAACTCCTATAAAAGGCTGGTACCCGGATTTGAAGCGCCCGTGAACCTTGCGTATTCGCAGCGTAACCGGAGTGCTTCGGTCCGCATCCCGATGTATTCACAGAACCCGAAATCGAAACGGATTGAATTCCGCTGCCCCGATCCCGCGTGTAATCCGTACCTGGCATTTTCCGCCCTTTTGCTGGCCGGACTGGACGGCATTATGAACAAGATCGATCCCGGCGAGCCGCTGGACAAGGACATCTATGACATGGAGCCGGAGGAGCTGAAAAACGTGCCTTCCACCCCGGGATCACTCGATGACGCACTCCATGCACTCGAGAGGGATCACGAGTTCCTGCTTCGCGGCGATGTCTTCACCGAAGATGTGATCGATGCGTGGATCTCCTACAAGATGGAGAAGGAAGTGAAACCCATGGCGTTACGTCCGCATCCGTACGAGTTCGGACTGTATTTCGACGTGTGATGCCGCAGCCGACCCCTCGCGTCGCCGACGCGAGGGGGACGGCAGTGACCGCAACTTGTTTTTCCGATCAATTCTCGCTATTTTATGCATATGGATTTCCGCCGCATTCTCTACTCTGCCGGCGAGCGGATCGCGAGAATCACGCTCAACCGTCCCGACAAACGCAACGCGCTCGATGATACCATGGTTGCCGAACTGACAACCGCCATGGCTCTCGCAGCGCGGGATCCCGCCGTGAAAGTGGTCCTTCTCACTGCCAACGGTCCGGCCTTTTGCGCCGGCGCCGACCTTGCCTATCTCCAGAAGGTTTCCTCGACCGATCACGAGCAAAACCGTGCCGATTCCGCACGCCTTGCAGCACTCTACAAGGGCATTTATGAATTGCGGAAACCCGTGGTGGCGCTGGTCAACGGGCCCGCGCTGGCCGGCGGGTGCGGGCTGGCATCTGTCTGCGACTTTGTGCTCGCCTCGCGCGAACACGCACGCTTCGGCTATACCGAAGTGCACATCGGTTTTCTCCCGGCCATCGTTCTGCTGTTCCTGATGAAGCGGGTGGGGGAGGGACGCGCACGCGAACTGGTGCTGCGCGGCCATGTGTTGAATGCGGACGAAGCGCAGACGGCGGGCCTGGTCAGTACCGTCGTGCCGGAACACGAACTCGCTGAGTGCGGCGAGGCGCTGCTCAAGGAACTCATCGAACACAACAGCTCCACCACCATGGCGATGGCCAAAGAGATGCTGGCCAAGCTGGACGGGATGAATGCCGCTGAAGGGCTGGACTTTGCCGCGAACATGAACGCCGCCGCCCGGATGACGGCCGATTGCCGCAAAGGCGTTCAGGCGTTTCTCAACAAGCAACAACCGGAGTGGTGAACCATGCACGAAGAACTCATTCGCACGATCCGCAGTGTCCCGGACTTCCCGAAACAGGGAATTGTGTTCCGCGACATCACCACGCTCCTGAAAGACCCGGCCGCCTTCCAGCGTGCAGCGGATGTGCTCTACGAGAAGTACAAGAATGAACGTGTGGACAAAGTGGTGAGCATCGAATCGCGCGGATACATCCTGGGTGCGGTATTGGCGTACCGTCTCAAAGCGGGATTCGTGCCCATCCGGAAGCCGGGAAAACTTCCCGCGGAAACCATCAGCGAGACCTATACACTGGAATACGGCACAGACACCCTGGAAATACATACCGATGCGATCCGCGCGGGGGAACGCGTGCTCATCCATGACGATCTCCTGGCGACCGGGGGCACCGTGCAGGCCGCGTGCCGGCTCGTCGAGCGCCTCGGCGGCGTCATCCTCGGTGTGAGCTTTCTCATCGAACTGGATTTCCTGAAGGGACGCCAGAAACTCGGCTCCCGGGACGTCTTTTCCATTATCCGCTACGATAAAGAGTGACGCGCGCCACCCAAGCCACAGACACCACGACTTCCGACCGCTCCCGTATCCGGCCCGTGCCGGCTCTGCCAGCCCGGAGTTATGCTCCCGTGACGACGAATTCTCATAACAGAAACCACATATCCATGACTATGCTTCGTTTTCTTTGCTCCCTGCTCCTCCTGCCTGCTCTGACCGCCGCGGCCGGGGGAACCACACCTGACAGCACGCAACGGCTGACTGTCGAGGAAGCGGTCCGGATCGCCATGAAGTCAAATCATGAACTGATGGCAGCCGCTCTCGAGGTCCAGCGCGCCGACGCGCGCGTGAAAGAAGCCTGGGGAACAGCCATGCCGAAGATCGACCTGAAGGCGCGCTATACCCGCGCGCTGAAGAAACCGGTCTTCTACCTGCCCGACTTCATGAATCCCGGAAGCGGCGAGGTCACTCCCATCGAGATCGGCTCCACCCACGCGTTTGACTTCACCCTCAGCGGGGAACAGGTCCTGTTCAACTCCGCGGTCTTCGTCGGTCTGGGTGCGGCGCACATCTACGCCCGTGCCGCGAGAGAGTTGTACCACGCAAAGGAAATTGAAACCGTCACCCGGGCACGCAAAGCGTTCTACAGCGTCGTGCTCGCCCGGGATGTGCTGGAGATGATGCGCCAGAACCTCCGCAACGCCGAGGAGAATCATGCCAACGTGCGGCTGCTCTCCGACCAGGGACTGGTGTCGGAATATGACCTCCTGCGTTCTTCGGTGCGGGTCGACAATCTCCGGCCCGAGGTCCTGCAATACGAGAACAACCTCGAGACCACACGCAACAACCTGAAAATCCTGCTCGGCATACCGTTCGTCTCCAGGGTCGAAGTGGAAGGCGCCCTCACCTTCAAGCCCGTGGAGGAGAGCCTCCTGCTTGAAGCGACCTCGGCGGTCCTGGAATCTAACCCGTCTCTCGCCGCGATGCACGACCAGGCGGCTCTCAACGATGCGGTCATCTCCGCCGAGCGCTCGGGCTACCTGCCCACGCTTTCGGCGTTCGGGACCTATCAGTACACCGCACAAAAGAACAGGCTGGCTGTGTCGTGGCCCGATTTCATCAATGCTGCGACGGTCGGACTCTCCCTCTCCATGAATATCTTTTCCGGATTCCAGACAAACGCGCGCGTGGAAGCGGCGCAGCTGGACCTGCGCAAGACGCAGGAAAATATCGCCGGGATGGAGTCGGGCCTCCAGACAACCGCTGAATCGGTAACCCTGGAGCTGCGCAACACCCGGCAACGCATCGAAGCGCAATCCCGGACGGTGGAGCAGGCTGACAAGGGATACCAAATCGCGACGACACGGTACAAGAACGGCGCCGGCACGCTGCTGGAAGTCAACGACGCGCAACTGGCGTTTACCGTAGCGACGGTGAACCGTCTGCAGGCCCTCTACCAGTATCTTGCAGCCTCCGCCGACCTCGATCAGCTTCTCGGACGAACACCGGAATACCTGAACATCGGATCTGACGAAATCGTACCACCAAACGGGATGTCCAAACCATGACGTCGAACAAGGTTACCCTGATCCTCCTGCTCGCCCTGCCGGCAGCCGCTCTGCTCTTCATGTCCTGCGGCAAATCCTCGACTCCCCAGCAGGGAGCCGATCCCGGTCCCCGTCTGCTGAATGTACGGGTGGAAACCGTTGAGCCCTCAAGCTTTTCCGAAACCCTACAGATCGCAGGCATCGTGAAGGCCTACGAAGACGTGATGATCAGCTGCGGAAGAGGGGGGGGTGATCAAGGAGTGGAAGGTGGAAAAGGGAGAGCGCGTAAAAAAGGGGGAGGTGATTGCGACCCTCAAAGATGATGTGCTGCAACCTTCCTACCTCGCTGCAGAAGCACAATACAAGCTGGCCGACATGAATTCCCGGAAGCAGCAAAAGGTGTACGAAGAGCAGGGAATCAGCGAGCTCCAGGCGAAATCGGCACAATACCAGGCCGACGCCTCAAAAGGCCAGGCCGACATTGCCAGGGCCCGCTGGGAACGGACATTTATCAAGAGCCCGGTGGACGGGATTCTGGATGACCACCTCGTTGATGCGGGGGAAATGACCATCCCGGGAGTGGCACTTGCCCGTGTGGTGGCCATCGACCGCGTCCGCATTCAGATCAACGTCCCCGAAAGGTACCTGGGAACCCTGACAAAGGGCACGCCCGTGACATTTTCCGTGATCGCCTATCCGGGTGAAAAGTATTCGGGACGGATATCTTTCGTCGGGTCCACCGTGTCACCCGACAACCGGACGGTCACCGTGGAATGCGTCATCCCGAATCCCGGGAGGAAACTCAAACCTGACATGATCGCAAAAAGCACCATCGTGCAGTCGGTCCCCCGGAAAGCGCTCCTCGTTGCGGAAGAGATCGTCCAGCAAATCGACGAGGGGAAACGGATTGTGTACGTTGCCGTAAACGGGCTGGCGGTTCAACGGGCGGTGTCGCTGGGAGCCAGGGCCGACGGCAAGGTCGAAATTGTGAGCGGACTCAAAGCCGGCGAACAGGTCATTGTCACCGGCCAGGATCAGCTTGTGGACGGGGAAGCCCTGTCCATCGCCAACTAAGGGGCAGGGGAACACGATATGCGCATTTCCAATCTGGCCGTCGACAACAAAGTTGCGGTCTATATTCTGATTCTCATTATCGTCCTGCTCGGATGGTCTTCCTATATGTCGCTGCCGCGCGAAGCGGCACCGGACATCACCATCCCGCTCGTGATCGTTTCCACACCGTACATCGGCGTTTCACCGTCCGATGTGGAAGGACTGGTGACGCAACCGCTGGAACGGAATCTCAAATCCCTCAAGGACATCAAACAGATCACCTCCGCGTCGAAGGAAGGTCTTTCCACAATCCGCGTGGAGTTCAATGTCGGTATCGACATCGATGAGGCGTTGCGCCGCGTGCGGGATGAGGTGAACTCGACACGATCCGAACTGCCGAACGACATCCTGGATCCGATCATCTCGGAGATCAACTTCAGCGAATTTCCCATCATGTTCGTGAACGTGAGCGGCAAGATCGGGATTGCGCGACTGAAGACGATTGCGAAGGATCTCCAGGATGAGATCGAGGGCGTTCCGGGCGTGCTCCGGGCGGATATCTCCGGCGGCCTCGAACCGGAAGTGCAGGTGAATTGCGACGTGAACATGCTCAACGGCTACAAGATCTCGTTCGACGACGTTGCCGGCGCGATCCGGGGGGAGAATGTTTCCATTCCCGGAGGAACGCTGGATGACAATCGGCGCGCCACGTCGGTGCGCGTGCCGGGGGAATACAAGACGGTACGCCCGATCGAGGACATCGTCGTCAAGATGCAGAACGGACAGCCCATCTATGTGCGCGACGTGGCCGATGTGCAATTCGCGTTTGAAGACCGGAAGACGTATGCACGTCTCAACGGCGCAGAAGTGGTCACCCTGGCGGTGCGCAAACGTGCGGGGGAAAACCTGGTCCGCATCGCGGGCGAAGTGAAACAGATCGTGGCGCAGACACAGCCGATTCTTCCCCCGGGGGTCGAACTGATTGTGTCCAACGACCAGTCCATCATGATCGCCAATCGCGTCCATGAACTGGAGAACAGCATCATGACGGGCATGGCGCTTGTTGTGGTGGTGTTGTTCATGTTTTTCGGCTTCAAGAATTCGCTGCTGATCTCGACCGCCATTCCCCTCTCGATGTTCATCGGGTTCATCATCCTTGCTTTCGCCGGGATCACGCTGAACTTCGTCGTCCTTTTCGCACTGGTGCTGGTTCTGGGGATCGTGGTGGATGATGCCATCGTGGTGATCGAGAACATCTATCGTCATCAGCAGGTGTATAAGCAGTCGCCGGATGAAGCGGCGAAAGCGGCGGTTGCGGAAGTCGCGATTCCGGTAGCGACCTCCACGTTCACCACGCTCGCCGCGTTTATCCCGCTCCTCTTCTGGCCCGGCGTCGTGGGGGATTTCATGAAATACCTTCCCCTGACGCTGATATTCACACTGGGCGCATCGCTGTTCGTTGCGTATGTGATCAGCCCGGTTCAAGGCGCAAAGTGGATCAATTATCAGAAAGAGATCCGTAAAGCCAAAGAAAATCTCGAGCACCCCCACTGGTACAAAAAGTACAATCCCATCACCCTCATTTACCATAAGGTGGATGAACGCTTCTTCCCTTGGATGGTGGGGAAGTACGAACATACGCTGCGGTGGACACTTGCGCACAAGAAAAAGACGGTCGGGGGTGCGCTCGGATTCCTCGTCTTCGTGTTTTTCCTCTTCGGCCTTCTGAATACCGGCGTGGTGTTCTTTCCGGAGACCCAGCCGAGTCTGATCAACGTGGGAATCGAAATGCCGCCGGGCACGGCCCTGGATCAGACGGACAGGGTGGGGAAGGAAGTCGAAAAACGCCTTGCCGCTCTTCCCGGTCACCGGGACATGGAGTTTGTCGTGGCCAATATCGGCAGCTCCGATGATCCTTTCGACTTTGGCGGACAGGGAACGGCGAATAAGGGGAAGATCGCAATCAACTTTTTTGAAAAGAGCAAGCGCTGGCAGAGTAGTTTCAAATCGCTCGATGAAGTGCGGGCCCAGACCGCGACGATGTCCGAAGGGACAATCAAGGTGACAAAGCAGGCGATGGGTCCGCCGGTCGGCGCTCCGGTGAGCATCGAGATTGCAGGGGAGGAATATGCGCGGCTCGCTGCGTTAAGCGCCCAGGCCCAGGATCGCATCAAGACCATCCCGAACCTCGTTGATCTGAAGGACAATTACAACACCGGGAAGCCCGAGCTGGTGGTGGAGGTCGACCGGGAGAAGGCGGGGTTGCTGTATACGACCACCGCCCAGATCGCGAACACGGTCCGCTCGGCCATCAACGGAGCCGAGGCCACAAAGTACCGCGTCGGGGAGGATGAATACAAGATCCGCGTGCGCCTCCGGGAAGACCAGCGCCGGTCCGCGGAGGATCTGGAGAATCTCCAGATCACGTTCATGAACAAACGGGGGAAACTGCTCTCCATCCCCCTCGTCTCCGTCGCGCGGATAAGCCATACGTCGGCGGTTGCCGATATCCAGCGCAAAGACCAGAAGCGGGTGATAACGATCACCGGTGACGTGCAGGGCCGACTCGCATCCGAAGTGCTGCAGGATGTGAAGACAACGCTCGCCGAGATGCCGCTTCCCGCCGGCTATACGATCAAATATACCGGGGAAGACGAAGAACAGAAAAAGGCCGCGGCGTTCCTGCAGCGCGCGTTCATGATCACACTGCTTCTGGTGTTTCTGGTCCTGGTGTCGGAATTTAATTCGATACGGGTGCCTTTTGTGATCATGCTTTCGGTTCTTCTGTCGCTGATCGGCGTGCTGATCGGCCTGCTGGTGACATTGACGCCGTTCAGCGTGATCATGACGGGGGTGGGGGTGATTGCGCTGGCAGGGATCGTGGTGAAGAACGCGATCGTGCTGCTGGATTTCATGAAGCATCTCCGTGAATCGGGCATGTCCCTGGATGAAGCGCTGGTCGAGGCGGGACGTACGCGGTTGCGTCCCGTCATGCTCACCGCGGGAACCACCGTGCTCGGCATCATACCGCTGGCGACAGGGGTGGATTTTGACTGGAGGGCGTTTCACTTTGTGATCGGAGCGGAGAGTGCGGACTTCTGGCGTCCGCTCGGCGTGGCCATTATTTTCGGACTCACCGTATCGACGTTCCTCACGCTGGTGATCGTCCCGACATTCTACTCGCTCCTGGAAGACTGGACGCAGGCCCTGCGCAGGCTTACCACCAGGGTGTTCGGGAACAATGAGGAGAAGGAAGTCGCGGGAGGTCTCTGACGGGGATGTCCCGGATGGGAGGTCTCTTCCGGAGAGGTTCCGTACGGCAACTCCGCGACGACGGACCGCCCGGTGGAGCCCTTTCCTCCCTCACGGGCGGAATGTGTCAGGTGGATGGACGAAGGCGGGGAATATGGCGTGCAATGACCCGGGCAGCGACCGCACGCGCCGCGGTCATATAGGTCGTACACATGTGGTCGCAGACCGGGATGGCGATTTCCTCGCCGGTCAGGTTCCAGAGGAACTCGCGCCCCAGCATGGCGGGTAGTGCCGCATCGGCATGTGTATCCATGGTCCGGTAGTATTCCACAAAGTGCTCGGCCAGCACCACCCGCCATTCCTCGACCTGCTCTTCGCCGGCCCCCTGTTCACGGAGATGCCGGATGAATTCCGTTTCGAGACCGCTGCGGAACTCCTCCAGTAATCCCGGCGTGCCGACCTGCCCGGCGGCAAGGGTTGCGGAGAACATGCAGGCGATCATCACCTCGCCCGCGCTCTGCGGGTGCGCCGGTGCGGAAACATCGCGAAGCCGTTCGACGAGGCGGTTCAGCGACAACACACCATCGCCTGCCACCTCCATGCGAAGTTCTTCATACACCAGGGCGCCGAGCCCCGGGCCTGTCAGACGGGAGCGGAACATACTCTCATGATACCCGCCCCGCTCCGCATTGTCAAGACCCCCCGTGCGAAAGCGCCTGACGCGTTATTGCGCACGTGTCCATCAACCCATAAAGGGGTGGCACACTCATGCATACGATCATAGAGCCTTTCAAGATCAAGTCCGTCGAACCGATCCGGTTCACCACCGTTCCGGAGCGGGAACGGATACTCAAAGAGGGCAACTACAACCTCTTCCTCATACGCGCGGAAGATGTGCTTATTGATCTGCTGACCGACAGTGGCACCTCGGCGATGAGCGCGGATCAATGGGCCGGCATGATGCGGGGAGATGAATCCTACGCGGGGGCGCGCAGTTTCTACCGGTTCGAGGCGAAGGTGCGTGAGCTGACCGGTCTGCGACATGTGATCCCGACACACCAGGGACGGGCGGCGGAAAAGATCCTCTTCTCCTGCGTGGGCGGCCCGGGCAAAGTGATTCCCAACAACTCACACTTCGACACCACACGCGCGAATGTGGAGTTCTCGGGCGCGGAGGCGGTGGACCTGCCGTGTCCTGAAGGGAAAGATCCCGACACGATCGCCGACTTCAAAGGAAATATGGATGTCGAGGCCCTGGAATCACTGATCCGGAAAGTCGGTGCGGAAAGAATCCCCCTCTGCATGGTCACCGTGACAAATAATTCGGGGGGCGGGCAGCCGGTCTCGATGGCCAACCTCCGCGCCACGAAAGCCGTCTGCCGCCGTTACGGCATTCCGCTCTTCCTTGATGCCTGCCGGTTTGCGGAGAACGCGTACTTCATCAAACTCCGCGAAGCGGGATATGCCGGCCGCTCCATCCTGGAAATCGTTCAAGAGATGTTCTCCCTCGCCGACGGCGCCACGATGAGCGCGAAGAAAGACGCCCTCGTCAACATGGGCGGGTTCCTTGCGCTGCATAATGATGAACTTGCGGCACAGTCGCGGAACCTGCTGATCATGACCGAGGGATTCCCGACATACGGCGGTCTTGCCGGCCGGGATCTGGAAGCCATCGCCCAGGGCCTGGATGAAATTCTGGACGAACACTATCTCCAGTACCGGATCCGTTCCGTGGAATATCTGGGCGAACGCCTGACGCAGGGGGGAGTTCCTATCCTCCAGCCGCCGGGGGGACACGCAATCTATCTGAATGCGAAGAAATTTCTTCCGCATATTCCCGTGGAACAGTATCCCGGACAGGCGCTTGTGGTGGAATTGTTCCGGGTCGGAGGGATCCGGTCCGTGGAAATCGGCAGCGTCATGTTCGGCAAGAACGATGCGGCAGGACACCTCATCCCCGCGCGTATGGAACTCGTACGCCTGGCCATTCCCCGCCGTGTCTATACGCAGAGCCACATCGACTACGTCATTGAGGTTGTTCTCGAGGTTTTTGCCCACCGGGAAGAACTGCGGGGCTACCGGATCGCCAAAGAACCCCCGATGTTGCGCCATTTTACCGCACATTTCGCTCCGGTTGTGTAAAGCGGCGAAATATCGTATCTTATATGACAAAACCAGGTGGGTTTCGAATGGTGAAATGCCCCGTCTGCGGTGCGGAAAATGACACGTTTGCGAGTGTCTGCACATCCTGTAAAGCATTTGTGCAGGCCAAGGTGGACAACCTCGACCTGTTCCGGACGATCTGGGGACTTCTGGAGTCGCCGCGGGCAACGTTCCGCCGGATCGGGCTGGCACGGGAGAAAAACTACGTGTTTGCCCTTAGCGGCCTGTCCGGCATAGCGTTTGTTTATGCGATCATGTGGTACCGGAATCTCGGTGCGAAGATACCGGAGTTGACGGTGTTGCTTGGCGTCGGTCTGGCGGCCGGACTTGTCACCGGCATCGTCCTGGTGTTCCTCTTCGCGTGGATCCTGATGATGCTCGGACGTCTCGCCGGCGGGAAGGCGAGCTTCCGGAACATGCGCGCGGTGACCGCCTACGCGTTTGTGCCCGTTGCTGCTTCCCTGGTCTGCATCTTTCCGCTGGAGGTGGCGATATTTGGACGGTACTTTTTTGACGCCAACCCGCCGCCAATGGTGATGAATCCGATTGTGTACATCGTACTGCTCGCTTTCGATGCCGTGGCGGCCTTCTGGTCATTTGTGCTTCTTGTCATCGGTACGTCAGTTGTCGCGGGATTCCATAACGTGCGTTCGATCGCCGTCTGTCTGGCTGTCCCGGCTCTTCTTGCACTGCTGGTATTGAACGTCCCGCTGAGATGATCGTGGATCGAGAGCGGTTCGAGGAAATTGCCCAGGAAGAATTCGACACCCTTCCGGAATCGTTGCGCGAAACGATCGAAAACGTGCGTATTGTGGTGGAGGATGAACCGCCTCCCTCCCGGAGAGGGAAGTCAACCATCCTGCTGGGTGAATATCACGGTGTTCCGCTGAAACACCGGGGCGCGGAGTACGGTGTTTATCCGGTGGTGCCGGACACGATTACACTCTTCCGCTTGAATCTTCTTTCGCTGGGGGAAGATGACGTGTCAGTCAGGCGGAATATCCGCGAGACGTTGATACACGAAATTGCACATTACTATGGCATGTCGGAGTCGGAGATCCGGCGCGCCGGCTACTAAGGCCGCAAGAGGCGGCGAACATCAGAGAAAGGATCCTGTATTATGCCCAGAGTACTATTTACGATCTCCTATGGTATCAAGCCGGACGCACGGGCGGCATATCTTGAACACATCGCCCGCATGAAGACCCATTTCCTGAACGTGGCAAAGAAAAACTATGCAGTGTTCGAAGTGAAAGGCAGGAAAGACCAGTTCATGGAGGTGTTCACCTCCGAGACCATGGAGGAATTTGACGCCCTGGAAGACAACCTCGACCCGGAAGCCGAAGCCATGGTGGTGAAGGTCGAAGGATTTGTCAACGACGATGGGATGAAGTATACAACGCTCGTTGAAGCCGTGTAACATGACGCCGGCGCGTCAGATCGATCCGATCGCCCGCTTCATGCAGGAGCATGACCAGACTCTCCTGCAGCTGGCGGCACTGAACCGGGCGACACGCACGCTCGCGGAGCACGGCTGGAACGGAGAAGCATTCCGGCGTGCAACGGGGTCGATACGTTTCCTGGAAGAAGAAATCGGCACGCATAATTCCCGCGAAGAAGACGCACTGTTCCCGGTCCTCGAGAAATATGTGGAGGGTCCGACTGCGGTGATGCGGGCGGAACACCGCGGACTCCGCAAAGAGCTGAAGAAGTTATTGAGTGCCTCGAAAACAGTTGCTCGGGGCGGGCATAATCGTCAGAATCTTAAGCAGTTACAGCAGCGGGCTCAGGTGGTTATTCAGCTTCTCGTGAATCACATACACAAAGAGAACAATATTCTTTTTCCCCTCGTCCAGAAATTCCTCACCCGGGACGCTCTCCGCGAAGTGGCCAGACGGATGGTGTAGATGCACATCCCCAACCTTGGCGCCGAACAACTCATGGCACTGCTGGAGGCCGTTTTCGGGCGACAAACCCGGGAAAAGGCCCTGACGATCTTTGTGGATCTTCCCGGCGCCCGCCTGGCTGACAACCCCGCATGGAAAGACCGCCGGCGGATTGCCCTTGAGTGGTTTACACACCTGCAGCAAAGAATCTCCGACCTGCCCTTTTCAGCCGTGAACTTCTGCGCGTACGAGAATGTGGGCAGCAACAATAACGACCTGCCTGCCGGGGTCTTTCTCGTAGAGCGGACTTCCCGGGTGGAGCCCTCGACGGAGAGCCAGTCTGTCCTGCTGGACAGCATACTGGCGGGTTCGACGGTCGTTCTGGCAATGACTGAACTCTCTGCAACGGCTCCCCTCAAGGTGCTCGCCCGCAAGCATATGTTCCGGGGTGCGACACTGCCCGGCTTTCTGCGGCAGATGATCCCTGCTCTCGGGCTAGACTATGAGAAAGTGAATTCCCGCGTGGAGCAGATACAGGCCCGGATGAACCGGGCGGAGAGTGCGAGTGTTCTTCTCAGGGCCGGAGGTGAGGAATTCTCGTGCGCGCTGGACCTTCGCTACCGGACTGCCCATGCAAGCGGGGGAGTCATCAGAAAGCCCGGGGAGGTTGCCAATTTGCCGTCGGGCGAAGCCTACATCGTGCCTTACGAAGGGGAGCGGAGCGGTGAGCCGAGCAGGACGGCCGGCCGGCTTCCGGTTCAATTTGGCGACGAAGTCGTTGTGTTCGAGGTGCGTTCCAATCGGGCCGTGGGTATTGAGGCAAGTGAGCCTCACGCTGAGGCTCAGAGTGAGGCTCATCCTGGGGCGCAAGTGCCACATGTCAGCCACGCGGAAGAGCAACGCAGACGCCTGAAGGCCGAACCGGCCTATGGCAATATTGCCGAACTTGGAATCGGAGTGCTCAGCGAATGGGGCGTCACAGCGGTCGGGAGCACGCTGCTTGATGAAAAACTCGGCCTGCATATCGCCTTTGGACGAAGCGAACACTTTGGAGGGATGACGGGTCCGGCTTCGTTCCACTTGCCTGAAAATGTCATACACATAGACTGGGTCTATGTGCCAAGCGTGCAGCCGCTGATTGAAGTCCGTTCGTTGGTCTTCCGGTACGAAGACGGGCAAAGTGAGGAGATCATGAATAGCTCTGGCATAGTCGTTTAGCGTATCATCATTGCGAGCCAAATGAGGTTAAGCCGTTGAAACTGATAAAGTTCAAGCGTGTTGATTCTGAAAATTTCTCGCTATTGTGGGATGACGGGCATGCGGGGACCGTGGGAGTCCGGGAACTCCGCGATGCTTGTCCCTGTGCGGGGTGTCAGGGGGAGTCTGTGCTTTTTCAGCACTATGCTCCTCTCCCGGACCCTTCTCCGCACCCGGAAAAATATACGCTCGAGTCCGCTGAAATGGTGGGGAACTACGCCCTGAAATTCGTCTGGGGCGACGGGCACGGTGAGGGGCTTTATGTCTGGGAGCACCTGCGTAATCTCTGCAGCTGTCAGGAGTGCTCGGCACGGCGGGCAACCATTCCAGCAGGTAAGGCGCAAGCTCATGGCCGCTAAAGACGAAGCCGTCAAAGTTACGGAGCTCTTCCCATACGGCATCTACATCATGGCCGTCTCTGCCGAAGAGCAGATTGCCGCAATTGTTGCGACATGGGTAACTCAAGTCTCGTTCGTTCCACCCCTGGTCGCGGTGGCTGTGGAGAAGGAAGGGAGCTTTCTGGGGCATATCACCGCAACGAAGCAGTTCTCTTTAAGCCTGCTCCCGGCAGAAGGCATTGAATTGGCGAAGCATGTTCTGAAAAACGGACCCCTGTTCCCGCTCGGAACCGAGGGCTTGCCGTTTGTCAACGGGGAGAACGCTCCGCCCCGGCCGGGGGGAGCACATTCCACAATCAACTGCAGGGTGAGGGAGACCTATCCGGCAGGGGATCACATTATCGTTCTGGGGGAAATCACCGGAGCAAAGGTTCAGGCGAGTGGTCCCGTGCTGACGCTTCAGGATACGGGCTGGAAATACCGGCGAAAAGGGCAGGCCTCACAAGATCCATCAACAACGGAATAAGAAGTCACCATGGCTGCATTTGACACATTCACAAGCTTCTGTGCGTCTCTGGGCGCAAAGGAGAAGCGGGATCTGAACGAATTCCTGACCCAGGAGCGTACTCAACTTCTTGCCGCCCGCAGCGAAGAGGCCAGAGTCCGCATTGTGACGGAGATGATCAAAGAAGTGCACGACCGGCCGGCCTCAACCGGGCGTGCCTGACAGCAGATCCTCGTCTCGACCGGGCGTGCCGGCCTCAACCGGGCGTGCCTGACAGCAGATCCTCGTCTCGACCGGGCGTGCCGGCCTCAACCGGGCGTGCCTGACAGCAGATCCTCGTCTCGACCGGGCGTGCCGGCCTCAACCGGGCGTGCCTGATACCACTTGCTGACCCCAACACGGCGCGTGTGCCGGAAGCCCACTTTCCCTGCCCTCAGCCGGTTGTTCCTGACGCCGCCGCCCGGATCACTTTCTCTTCTGCATCACCGCGATGACCTTGAGAGGTTTGCCGTCCCGCTGTATTTCAATTTCGACGCTGTCTCCCGCCTTCAACTCACCCAGCATGCCCATGTAGTCGTACACATTGAGCACCTTTTTCCCCGCCATCGATATGATGATGTCGCCGGTCTTCATTCCGGCCTTCTCCGCAGCCCCGTTCGGGCGGACACCGCTGATCTTCATTCCCGTGCTGCTTTCCGCCACATCCGGGACGATGCCGAGTGTGACCGAGAAGCCGCGGCTGTCCCCGCCACCTGAACGGCTGGCAACCGGTGAACTCACGCGCGTGAATCCCGGACGTACGTCCATGCTGTCGATGTCGCTGACAATACGGTATACGTATTTCGTGATTTTTTCCTCACCCTCGTAGTCCAGCTTGTCCCAGTCGTCGCTCGGCTTGTGATAATCATCATGCACTCCCGTGAAAAAGAAGAGGACAGGAATGTCTTTTCCGTAGAAGGAGGCATGATCGCTCGGGCCAAATCCGTCGGGGTTCAACACAAGCTTGAACGTGCTATCGGCATTGTACTTTGTCAGGAGTGAATTCCATGCCGGGGATGTGCCGCTACCGCCGATGTTAAGCGTCCTGTCCTTCAGCCGGCCGACCATATCCAGGTTGATCATGGCCACTGTCTGGCTGAGAGGGAAGAACGGGGCCGAGACATAGTAGCCCGATCCAAGCGTGCCGAGCTCCTCGCCTGAGAAGAAGACGAAGACAAACGAACGCCGGAGAGTATTTGCCTTCGCTACAAACGCCTGGGCGAGTTCAAGAAGGGCGGCCGAGCCGGACGCGTTATCATCGGCACCATTATGAATCGCGATCGTGTCGGGGACCATCGACCCGGATCCGGGGCCCCCCATGCCGAGATGATCCAGGTGAGCGCCAAGAACGATCACTTCATGCTGCAGAACGGAGTCGGTCCCTTCGATGTATGCTACGACGTTAGATGTTCGTGACGTCACCCTCACGATATCCGTCTGAAGCGTTGCTGTTGCATCCTTGATCTTGAAGGAGAGGGGTTTCTTCTCGCCGCGGATTTTGTCCTGTAGTGCGGTCAGTGACCATCCCGAATACTGCAGGCTTGTTTCGATGGAGGCCCGTGTGACGGCTACCGCAGGAATTCCGGAGGACCCACCGCCCTGATCGATGGCCACCTTCGGGAGGTCGTCATCAGTCGCATCGGCGGGCCCCGTCACCATCATCAGACCTACCGCCCCCTTGTCCCGCGCCACACGGGCTTTATTGCGCAATGCCGTGTACTTCTGGAAATCGCCTTTCGGGCTGCTGCCGTCGGGCGCAAACCTGAACATGAGCACGATCTTTCCCTTTACGTCGATACCTTCGTAGTCATCGTAAGATTTATCGGGAGCAGAAATGCCGTACCCCACAAAAACAATCGGGGCTGACACGCTGTCATTCGAACTGAAGCCGAACGGCCTGAAGTCCACGTCCGGTCTCAGCTGAAGAAGCTTCCCGCCGGTTTCCAGCTTGAGCGCATTTTTCTCTCCCGGCTTCACCGCAGAAGTGAAATCAAATGTCTGGAAGAACGTACCGTTGTCGCCTGCCGGTTTCAGACCCCAGAGTTTCATGTCCACCGCAACGTAGATTGAGGCTTTGGCGTTACCTTCCGATCCCGATGCTCGCCCCTCAAGCGAATCAGAGGCAAGGTATTTGACGTACTCCCGCAATTCGGGAGCAGTTATGGCACTCCCGCTCGTCTGGGAAGAGACCCTGGCTGAAACCAGGAGCAGAATGGCAAGGGAGATCATCACGTGACGCATGGAATAACCTCAGTTGTTGGGTTGAGCGTTGACGTCGATCCAGTCGGCAATGAACAGGTTGGTCTCCCCCTTCTTTCCTGCATTTCTGTTGGAGGCAAAAACGAGCCGCTTGCCATCTCCCGTAAACATGGGGAAACCATCAAAGGTTTCGTTGAAGGTGATGCGAGTAAGTCCTGTTCCATCAATATTTATCATGTATAAGTCAAAGTTTCTTCCACGGGGGTCCGACATGTTTGAGGCGAAAATAATCCGCTTGTTGTCGGGGAAAAAGAAAGGTGCGAAGTTTGCAGCGCCGTTGTCGGTGATCTGCCTCTTCCCGGAACCGTCGGCATTCATCACGAAAAGCTCCATACGGGACGGCCGGACCAGGTGTTCCCCGAGCAATTGCCTGTATGCCGCCGCTTCAGTGCTGTCGCGATAATGCCAGGCACGGTAGACGATAGCCTTGCCATCCCAGGAATAAAAGGCACCTCCGTCATACCCGATTTCGTCGGTAAGCTGCCGTATGTCCGTGCCATCCAGCTTCATACTGAAAAGATCAATGTCGCCCGAACGGACCGAGGTGAAGACAATCCTGTCACCGCGTGGAGAAACGGTTGCCTCGGCATCGTATCCGGGAGCACCGGCAAGCACCCGCAGATTGCTCCCGTCGGCTCTCGAAGTGAAGATGTCATATCCCGGCGAGAGCGCCCACGTATACCCCTTCGAAAAATCGGGCGGGGGAGGGCAGTCCGGTGATGCCAGGTGCGTCGAAGCAAAAAGGATCGTGGAATCGCCGGGCAGAAAATAGCCGCACGTGGTCCGCCCTTTGCCCGTGCTCACCAGCGTCACACCCCCGGTGGCGAGATCCATCAGAAACTCCTGGTCGCAGGAAAACGGGGGGCGTGTCGACTGGAAAATCAATTTCCGTTCGTCGAACGAAAAATACCCCTCCGCGTTCTCCCCCCCGAACGTGAGCTGTCGCACGTTGCGGAAAAACACCTCGTCCTTGTGGATGAGTGCACGCGAGCCGGTCCCGTCGCCAAATCCGTACATCGAAAGCGTGAACACGATGAGTGGTCCGGTGAACAACCAGAACGGCCGGGAGAGGCTGGAGGGACGGAGGCGCATTGGCGGCAAGGAACGAAATTGGACAAAAGAATTCCACCTAATATACGCTCAAAGCCGCTGACTTGCAAGGTTGTTGACATTCGGACAACGTGTCGATATATTTAGGTTCATGCCTTTATTCAAGGGAGCTTCCTATGAGTCTTAAGGATCGTATCAGTGATGATTTGAAGACGGCGATGAAGAGCGGCGAAAAGGAACGCCTCGAAACCCTCCGTACGCTGCGAGCGGCCCTGATGGACAAGGAGATTGAACTCCGGACCACCGGCAGGCCGCCGGGTCCCGAAGATGAAATCGGGGTTCTGACCGGCGCAGCCAAGAAGCGCAAAGAATCCATAGAACAGTTCGGGAAGGGGGGACGGCAGGACCTGGTGGATCAGGAGACGCGTGAACTGGCCATCATCCAGGAATACCTCCCCAAACAGCTGTCCCGGGATGAGGTCGTGTCCCTGATCCGGCAAATTATCGCCGAGACGGGCGCAAAAGGAGCACAGGACTTCAGCAAGGTCATGCCGCTGGCAATGAAACAACTCAAGGGCAAAACTGACGGTAAGATGGTGCAGGAACTCGTCAAAGAAATGCTGGCGGTGAATTGACCGCATGAACGATTTCCAGGCCGCTATCGAAAAACTGGAATTCGAGAGAGTCCGGACGCGACTCTCCCGCTACGCCGTATCCGAGCCTGGCAGAGACCTGCTCGGCGCCCTTCCGATCCTCACCGATTGCGACGTCATCCGGGCTCGACTGGATGAAGTCTCGGAAATGAAGAAATTGCTCGAAGCGGAGGGAGACCTCCCGCTGGAAGGGGTTCATCCCATCCGGCAGGCCGTGCAAAAAGCCGGTGTAGAGGGGAGTATTCTCCCTTCAAAGGATCTTGCCCAGATCGGAAGCACGCTGAAAGCCGGACGCTCCGTCAGAACATACATAAACAAACGGAGGGAATCCGTCCCCCTTCTCTGGGCAATCGCGGAGGGACTCCTTGCGGAAAAGGTGCTCGAGTTCAATATCGAGCAGGCGATCGACGAAACAGGGGCGGTGCGCGCCGGAGCATCCCGCGAACTCCAGTCCATCCGCCGCGCAATCAGCGACCGCTATGACGACCTCCGAAAGCGGCTCGAGGGGATTCTCCGGGGCGTATCGGATCTGGGTTTCAGCCAGGATGAAATCATCACCACGCGCGAAGGGCGTATGGTGATTCCCGTGAAGGTCGAACACAAGAAGCATGTGCCGGGCTTCATCCACAGCGCCTCGGCCAGCGGCGCCACGGTGTTCATCGAGCCCACCGAAACTCTCGAGTTCAACAACGAAATCCGGAGCCTGCAGTTCCAGGAGCAGCGGGAGATCGACCGGATTCTGCGTGCGTTGACCGTCCAGGTGGGGGAGCACAAGGAAGACCTCATTCGCTCTCTTGATCTTCTGGGAGGGCTCGACGCGCTGCAGGCCAAGGCAAAGTACTCCATCGAGGTGCTCGGCATTGCTCCACGCCTGACCGATCGCGGTCCGCTGCAGTTGATGCAGGCACGCCATCCGCTGTTGATGATGCATCACGGGCTGTCAGGAACGGTGCCCCTGGATCTGGAGATCGGATCGGTGTACTCCACGCTGGTGATCAGCGGACCGAACGCCGGCGGGAAGAGTGTCGCCATGAAGTGCCTCGGCATCCTGGTGCTGATGACCCAGGCCGGCCTGCACATCCCCGCACACGCGGATTCCGAGATCCGTGTGTTCCGCAGAATCTTCGTCGACATCGGGGATGAACAGTCCATCGAAAGCGACCTGAGCACGTTCAGCTCGCATCTTGCGCACCTGAAGGAGATCACCGAGCACGCCGATGCGTGGACGCTGGTGTTGATAGACGAAATCGGAACGGGAACGGATCCCGGCGAAGGAGGGGCAATCGCGGCAGCGGTGCTTGCGGTGCTGACGGAACGCGGAGCGGTGACGGTTGCGACGACCCATCACGGCGCCCTGAAAGTCTTTGCACATGAGACACCCGGCATCGAGAATGGCGCGATGGAATTCAATCAGCAGTCCCTTACCCCGACGTACCGTTTCCGCGCCGGGGTTCCGGGAAGCAGCTACGCACTCGAAATGGCTGACCGGCTCGGCTTCAGGCCGGAACTGATGGAGCGTGCCCGTGACTTTCTTGGAGGCCGGCAGACGCGGCTGGAGGAGCTGATCCAGGAACTCGAGGCCTCCGCACTAAAGCATCACCAGGAATTGCTCGCCGTCCAGACCGAACGCTCCCGCCTGCAGGTGATGGTGGGCGAGTACGAGACCCGCATGGCGGCGCTCAATGCGGAAACACGCGAACTCAAACGGAAAGCGGCTGAAGAAGCACGCGAGATCGTGGCACGGGCAAACGCCACCATCGAACGGGCGGTAAGAGAAATACGGGAAGGGAACGCCGCGCCGGCGGTGGTCAGGGAGGTCCGGCAACGGGTGGAGCAGCTGCGAACGGATGTTCTGCAGCAGGAACGCGAGGCGGCATCCACGCCGCCCCCCTCCGAACCGGCTGTTCTTGAGCCGGGGAGTTCCGTCACCATCGCGGGTCAGGACGACGCCGGAGAACTCGTCAGCATTTCGTCCGATGGAAAGAACGCCACGGTGCTTTTCGGCAACGTCAAGTTGCGCGTGGCCACCGTCGACCTCCGGGCATCAGGCAGGCGCCCGACAGGCCTCCGGAGTGTGCCACGCTCCATTCCCGAAAGGGAAGCCCCGGCACAGCGAGAGCTGGATCTGCGCGGTCTCACCGGTGACGAAGCGTTGCCCATGATCGACAAATTTATCGATGATGCGATTCTTTCCGGTCTCCATCGCATTGATATCATTCACGGAAAGGGGACAGGTGCCCTGCGCAAGAAGGTGGCCGAATTCCTGGCCGAGCATGCGCGGGTGAAAAATTTCCGGCTCGGAGAATGGAACGAGGGCGGAACGGGCGCGACAGTCGTAGAACTGGGGGATGAGTGAGCACACCACGACCCATACGAACCGTGTTGATTGCCAACCGTGGGGAGATCGCCGTCAGGATTATCCGCACATGCCGCGAACGGGGAATCCGTACGGTTGCCGTCTATTCCGATGCGGACCGGACGATGCCTCATGTCTTGCTGGCCGATGAAGCCTACAGGATCGGGCCGCCGCCTTCGCGCGAGAGCTATCTCCTGACGGAAAACATCCTGGATGTGGCGCGCAAGTCCGGAGCAGATGCCATCCATCCGGGGTATGGTTTCCTGTCGGAACGTCCGGAATTCGCGGAAGCTGTCTCCGGGGCGGGGTTTGCATTCATCGGTCCCCCCGGCAGCGCCATCCGAGCGATGGGTGACAAGACCGCCGCACGACAACTGATGCGCAGTGTCGGCGTGCCGATCGTTCCGGGCACCGAGGGCCCGGTTGCCTCTGAGGCTGAAGCGGAGGCGTTCTGTGTATCGGCCGGGTTTCCCGTGCTCATCAAGGCGGCCGCGGGCGGGGGCGGAAAAGGAATGCGCGTTGTCCACCGGCGTGAAGAGCTTGCCGGCGCCCTCGCGCAGGCGCAGTCGGAAGCCCGCTCGGCGTTCGGGGACCCGCGCGTGTATCTGGAAAAATACCTTGAAGAACCACGCCACATCGAGTTTCAGATTCTGGCGGACGGGCACGGAAACACGATTCACCTTGGTGAACGCGAGTGCTCGATACAGCGGCGTCATCAGAAAATTATCGAGGAGAGCCCCTCCGTTGTAGTTGATGAGGAGATTCGGCACCGTATGGGAGCCGTGGCAGTGCGGGCGGCCCAGGCCTGCGGCTATGTGAATGCGGGGACGATTGAATTCTTGATGGACAGGACCGGCGCATTCTACTTTCTGGAAATGAATACACGCCTCCAGGTGGAACATCCCGTGACCGAATTGCGCACCGGGCTGGATCTTGTCGCGGAACAACTGAAGATCGCCGGAGGGAACCCGCTCGGTATCCGACAGGAAGATGTCCGTATGGACGGGCACGCAATCGAGTGCCGCATCTGTGCGGAAGATCCCGCGAACAACTTCCTTCCTTCCACCGGAACCATCGTCCACCTGGCCGCAGCCCAGGGACCGGGGATTCGTGAGGATCGCGGTGTTGAAAGCGGACAGGAGATTTCCGTTTACTATGATTCGTTGATTTCAAAAGTCATCGCCTGGGGACCGTCGAGATCCGTGGCCATCGCACGGATGGAACGCGCCCTCCGGGAATACGCGATCGCCGGTGTGGCCACGAATATTCCGGTCTGTCTCTTTGTGCTCGGACATCCCGCGTTCCGCGAGGGGACATTTGACACCGGCTTTCTCCCGAAATACCTGGACCCCGGGGCATTGTCGCTTCAGGAAGACCGGTCGCACACCGCAGTGGCCATCCTCGCTGCGTGGATGGAACAACAGAGGGCGTATGTGACACCGCGGAACGGGGCGGATCGCGGCGCAGACCCGGCTGCGGGAAAGAACCACGGGTCTTCACTGGAGGGATGGAAGGCGCGCCGCCTCGAGATGCGCCGTGGAGGGACTTCATGACACGCACCACGTACACCGTAACAATCGGAAGTAAACAACACACGGTCGTTCTGGGCGGCGATTCCGTGATGGAAGTGGATGGCCGCGCACACACGGTGGATGTCCGGCCTGTCGGTCATCAGGGTTTTTCGGTCCTCGTGGACGGTCAATCGACGTCAGCAATCGTCCACCGTACGGGAGACACATGTCAGGTGATTGCGGACGGCGTGGCACATTCGGTGCAGGTGGAATCCGAACGGCAGCGCCTCCTGAAGAAGATCGCCGGGGTCGTCGGGACCCATAAGCGGCGGGAGGAGATCACCGCCCCGATGCCTGCACTTGTCGTCCGCATCGAAGTGCAGGAAGGGGATCGGGTGGAAAAGGGACAGGGCCTCATTGTCCTGGAGGCGATGAAGATGGAAAACGAAATCAAATCACCCGACGACGGCGTGGTAAAACGAATCGCGGTCTCTGCTGGGAGCACAGTGGAGAAAGGCCAGATCCTGGTGACCCTGGAATGACTCTCCTGCGCCCCGTGTTCCCGTTTCTGACATCCCGGCTGATAAGCCGGGACCTCTCGCGCAATCGTGCACGGACGCCGGGAATACACCGCTGTGCTTCCCGCCAAACCCTCTCCCGGGACGCCTGGAAGAGCGGCAACTCCAGGCTGGCGGGCATGATTCTTTGTGCCTGCCTGGTGATGAGCGCACAGTGGGCGTACGGAGGTGGCTTTCTGGTCGGCGAACTGTCGGCGCGGGGAACGGGGATGGCCGGTATACTCACGCCACTCACCGACAATCCGGCATCCATTCACGTGAATCCTGCCGGCCTCGGTTTCCTGCAGGGGACACATCTTTCCCTCGGGACCACAGTTACGCTCCCGGATTTCGGGTTCATTGGCATTGCACCATCCACGCGATTTTCAAAGATGCAGGCCCAGGTCCTGTTCCCTCCAAACATTTGCTTCACGCACACGTTCGAAAGCGGGTTTGGATTCGGCATCTCCGCAAAGATTCCCTATTCATCAAAAACCGATTGGGGACCGGATTGGGTGGGAAACAGCATCGTGATCGGCTCCGAGATGCGTGGCGTGGAAGTTACGCCTGTCCTTGCATTCCGGCCGACGCCCCTGATTGCCGTGGGTATCGGACTGAACATCGTTTCATTTCGTGTGCGGAAAAGCGATCTCATTCAGATTACCCACGTGCCGTTCGATAGTGGGAGCACCGAGCCCACGTCGGCGATACGAGGGTTCGAGGGAGATGCGAAGAACGGATACGGCCTCCAGCTGGGGGTGACGGCGAGACCGGCCGATATACTTACGTTTGCTGTGGTTTACAAGAGCCCTGTGGCGATTTCCATTTCCGACGGGAAAGTCGCCTACCCGGGGCTGCCGGCAGAACTTGTGCCGCAATATCCCGATGCGCGGTTCACCAGTGAATTTACGCTTCCCGGGCAGTTCATAGCCGGAGTTGCTTTGCATCCGTTCGCGGGATTCATGCTTGCCGGCGAATTGCAGTACGTGCGATGGTCGGACTTCGAGTCACTGCAATTCCGGATGCAAGATGGAAGCGGGCTGGTTCTCACGGAGCAAGCCGGATGGGGAGATGTCCTTACCACCCGCGCCGGAGTGGAACTCCGGTTGCCCGATGTGGTTCTGCGGGCGGGGATTGCATTGGATAACACTCCCGTTCCCGACCCGGAGCTGCGTCCTTCGATACCCGATGCGAAGCGGCAAGTGCTGAGTGCCGGCCTCGGCTACGAGGTTGGCGAGGGACTCACGCTCGATTTTGCGTTCCAGTCTATCCGCTATTTGGAACGTACCATTACAACATCACGCGTTCTCACAGTGTCCGGCACACCGTTCAACGGGACGTATCTGTTGTCGGCTACCGTTGTCGGACTCAACGTCAGTTATTCCTGGAAGTGATACATGAATCTGCCCGTAAATTTTCCCGACGAGCCTGAAGTCACGTTTGCGCTGGCGCAACATCACGGAATGACGGAGGAAGAGTACCAGCGGGTTCTCCGGATCCTGGGGCGTGTGCCGACGTACACGGAGCTCGGGATATACAGCGTCATGTGGAGCGAGCACTGCAGCTACAAGAATTCGATCGCGGTGGTCAAGACGTTACCCCGATCCGGGGGGAGGCTGCTTGTCGGAGCGGGGGAAGAGAACGCCGGACTCGTCGACATCGGAGACGGACTTGCGGTGGTCTTCAAGATCGAGAGCCACAACCATCCTTCAGCGGTGGAACCCTACCAGGGAGCCGCGACGGGAGTGGGTGGCATCATGCGCGACATCTTTACGATGGGTGCCAGGCCCATAGCGGCTCTGAACTCTCTCCGGTTCGGGTCGCTGGAAAATTCGCGCACGCGCTACCTGTTCGACGGGGTCGTCCGCGGTATCGGCGACTACGGGAACAGCTTCGGCGTGCCCACCGTCGCAGGAGAAGTCTACTTTGACCCGTGCTATCAGGACAATCCTCTGGTCAATGCAATGTCGGTAGGGGTTGTCAAACACGGCGAGTGGGCGAGCGCGACAGCCAGAGGGAAGGGAAACCCTGTTTTGATAGTCGGATCTTCAACAGGCAGGGACGGCATTCACGGCGCCACCTTCGCCTCGGAGGAGATCTCGGAGGCGTCCGAGAAGAAGCGTCCGTCCGTGCAGGTGGGTGACCCGTTTACCGAAAAGCTGCTTCTGGAGGCCAGTCTTGAAGCCATCCGGTCCGGATTCGTGGTGGGGATTCAGGACATGGGCGCCGCAGGCATCACGTGTTCGACCTCGGAAATGAGTGCGCGGGGGAAATGCGGCATGGATGTGGATCTGGACCGTGTGCCGGCCCGCGAGACAGGTATGTCGGCCTACGAATTGCTCCTGTCCGAGTCGCAGGAACGGATGCTGGTGGTTGTTCAGAAGGGTCATGAGGAAGATGTCCGGAGCATCTTTGAAAAGTGGGATTTGCATGCGGAGATCATAGGCGAAGTGATAGAAGGGGATCGGCTCCTGATTCGCTACCGGGGGAAACTTGTTGCCGACGTCCCTCCGGATTCTCTGGTGCTCGGGGGTGGTGCTCCCGTCTACATCCGCGAAGCGAAAGAGCCGGAATACATTCGTGATGTCCGCGATCTGAACCTGGCTGACATTCCGCTCCCGTCAGATTATTCCGCCGTTCTCCTTGCGCTGCTGTCCTGTCCGAACATTGCATCCAAGCGTTGGGTGTACGAACAATATGACAGTATGGTGCGCACCAACAACGTAGTATTGGCTGGAGCTGATGCCGCCGTAGTTGCTTTGAAACATGGCACTAAGGGGCTTTCTATCAAGACTGATTGTAATGGTCGGTACGTATATCTGAATCCAAAGCGCGGGGGGATGATAGCCGTGGCTGAGTCGGCCAGGAATGTCGCCTGTACGGGAGCCAGGCCTGTGGCGATCACGAACTGTTTGAATTTCGGGAATCCATACAAGCCGGGTGTGTACTGGCAGTTCAAGGAAGCAGTTGCAGGCGTGGGCGAAGCCTGCAGGGTCCTGGGGACTCCCGTGACGGGTGGGAACGTGAGTTTCTACAACGAGAGTCCGACCGCGAGTGTTTATCCTACACCCGTTATTGGGATGCTTGGCGTGATAGATGATATCAAAAAGGCGTGCTCCGCATCCTTTAAGGAATCCGGAGATCAGATTGTGCTCCTTGGATCAGGCCGCGGGCATCTGGGCGGATCTGAATACCTGGCCTTAATCCACGGTCTTGTTCGTGGAGACGCGCCCGAGCTGGATCTGGACATGGAAAAGCGTCTGCAGGAGCTCTGCGTTGAGCTGATAGAGAGAGAGCTCATACATTCGGCCCACGATTGTGCCGAAGGAGGATTGGGGGTTGCCCTGGCCGAGTGTTGCATCACCAACCGTACAAAGCCCCTGGGATGCCATTGTGTATTGCCCGAAAACGGTCTTCGTGCAGATGGAGCGTTGTTTGGAGAGGATCAGGCGCGCGTTATCGTTTCGGTCCCGGCGAAAGATGTAAAGGAAGTTCTTGAGACAGCGTCGAGGCATCGTATACCGGCGACGGCCATTGGTACCGTAGGTGGCGGGAGAATGATCATCGACGGGGTGGTAGACGTGGCGCTAGCTGAGATGGAGGCGGGTTACTACGGGTCAATCGAGAAGATGATGAGGACTCCTTAGTTTACATAATACATATTATATGTATATTGGTTGTTTGCATTCCACGTGAACTGTGGCGCTTTATAGCCCTGCCAGGCAAATCCAATCCGGTCCGTCTTCTGCTATCCGGGTCTGTCAAAACCCCTTGCCCACACTCTTTCTCCGCATGCAGGACATCTCAGATATTTCCTGTCGAAGAAATGCGGGCTGATGAAGTCCCTCAGCGGCTCGAATCTTAAATTCCTCGGCACACCTTGGACACCGATATACGGTTGTGCGTGCGTGCCATCTCATCAGGAAGAACAATCGGATTTTCTTCGAATCGTGACGTACGCTCAACCTGTAGACGCGATCAGGCAGGTACCGGACGTACGAATCACACCGAATCACGCCACGTTTTATAAGGCCTTCGAACGGGGACCCTGCCGTCACAAGGCTATGCGAAGATCTGCAGCACCCCCGGAAGTATATCCAGCTTCACAGCTTGAACATTTCGCCCGATGATTTCTCCGTCCGCATGTACCGCGAAATGATCTGAGGAGGAAAGCTCTATCTTCTTTGCTCTCAGGTATTTGACTTGCTCGTCCTGAATCTGCTTACGCTTCATCACGGATGGTATCAATCGCAACACTTTC
Organism: uncultured Bacteroidota bacterium; assembly: GCA_963779225.1. Lineage (GTDB taxonomy): Bacteria > Bacteroidota > Ignavibacteria > UBA10030 > UBA6906 > CAVPCZ01. The sequence continues at coordinate 3,328,285 of CAVZWW010000003.1, read as the reverse complement.
AGCAGCGAAACATTGCCGATCGCGCAGACGTCCAGGAACCCATCGTCGATTTCGGCATCGGGCGTCAGATAGAAACCTCCGCCGGCGCACTTCCCGTTGCCCGTAGCAATGAGGAGGTTTTTGGCATCCCAGGAGGTGTCATCCACCTGAACCCTGAAACGAGGAGGCTGGAATCCGCCTATGGTTTGAAGCACGGCAAGAAGATACAAAGCTGTTCCACTAAGGTACCTGATCTGAGTTGTCCTGTATGCGACTGCAGCGTCGAACCCCACGCCCACTCCGTTGACGAACATTCTTCCGGGAGCATAATTGATGCTCCCATTGGCATATACACCAACGGAAACCTGGCCGGCATCGATCCTGCGTATGTGTCCGCGGAGTATCAAATCCAGCGCTTCTTCCATTCGCCTCGGGATTCCGGCCGATTTGATGAAATCGTTGCCAGACCCGGTGGGGATTACGCCGAATACCCGATCGGCATTCCGCAAAGCGTTGGCCACTTCATTGATTGTTCCGTCTCCCCCTACCGCAACAACGAATCGGGCGTCGGTCGATTTGACAAGTTCCGTCGCGTGTCCGGGCTTTTCCGTGTAGAACATCTTGTGAACCACTGCATGACGGCGAAGAAGGCCGGAAAGCCGTTCGGCCGCCCTGCGTCCGCTGCCTTTCCCGGCTGTTGGATTGACGATGAAAGCGTATTCAGCCATGCGGTTCTTCCTTGGAGCGGGTCATGTGGATCGTCTGACAGGAGACCTCTGTGCCACCGTGCGAGATGTGCCCCCGAGTGACATGTGTGGCACCTTGCCTCACCTTGAGCCTCAGACTTTTGCTCTGGCTTCGTTCAAGATCCCCCGCCACCACGGATATATGAGCCGCACGACACTCATCCTGAGACTCAACAGCATTCGAAGTTACTGCACATCCACATTTGCCTCCCGGATTTTGCCTGACGCCTCATCATACAACGTCTTACCACTAAAGAGACTAACAGCGGGTCCCTCCAGGACAACATCGGTAATCTTGTCGTTGGAGAACTTGAAATTGACCGTCAGCGTGTCTCCACTGAACGCGCGTACACGGATTGGAGGCTTCATCCCGTGTTCCAGACAGGCGATGATCGAGGAGGCGACCGACCCTGTGCCGCACGCAAGCGTCTCCGCTTCCACACCCCGCTCGTAGGTTCGCATGGCAATGTCGCCGGATCCGGTTGCCTGGACGAAATTGACATTCGTGCCGGCAGGCGCAAAACTGGCGTGCTCCCGCAACGCGCGTCCCACCTCGGCGACCGGGACGCCCGAAAGGTCATTCGTGAATACCACAACGTGAGGAGAGCCCGTATCCACCACGTGGCAAAGCCAGGGACGGCCGCAGACGTCGACGGGAACGCTCTTGTGAGGCACGACAGGATCTTTCATCCAGAGGCGCACGCCACTCCCGAGGATCTCCGCCCTGTAAATGTGTCCAAGGGCCTCGAACCGCATGGTGGCCCCTGCAATGCCGCGAGCGTGGGCGAACAACGCGGCACATCGCCCGCCGTTCCCGCACATTCCCCCAAAGCTCCCGTCGGCATTGTAGTATAACATCGTGAAGTCTGCACTAACGCTTTTTTCCAGAAGAAGAATTCCGTCAGCACCTATACCGAAATGTCGGTCGCATAGCGCCCGGGCAAGACGGTTTCTGTCGGCGGTCAGTCCCCCGTCCATATTGTCAATTACCACAAAGTCGTTGCCTGCTCCGGTGATTTTTGTGAAGGATATTTCCATGTCGGACCGCCTGTTTTGTTGTTGGGAGGAGCTACAAAAAACGCTCTCGCGGCGACTCGCGAGAGCGTTCCATGTGGAGATGGCGGGAGTCGAACCCGCGTCCGAAGAGAAGACCATTCAAACCACTACATGCGTATTCTGTCTTTTGAACTTCATTCTACCGTCTCCGACAGACAGGCGACTGGCAGAACCACCCCGAGTGGATCCGCTTGCGGCGGATTTTGCCGGACATCCCCAGGGGCACTGTCCGGCTATCCTGTCTAGAGTCGGCGCCTCTTCGGAATTCGGCAGGCAGCATTCCGGGAGACGGGTTGCTTAAGCTAGTTAAGCAGCCAGTGCGTAGTTGTAGTCAGCACTTATTGTTTTCCGCGTTATTAACGTGCACCTCGGAGAGCACGGCACGCAGTCTGAACCATCCTCTTCCCCGTCGAAGCCAGGTCATCCCCTCACTGCAAACATAAGGAATCCATCGGCGACATGCAAGTCTTCCGATAGCTCACCGGGAAACGCTCAGCAGCCAACCCTCGCGAGATAGCGCTCACCGGACAACACTTGCCAGAGAACGTTCGCCGGTCAACGCTCGACAAGAAGCGTGTACCGGACAACGCGAGCGCATTCCACCCTGAAGCGGCGCCTCAGGGAGTGATGCAGTTCGACCGGCGGTTTCTTCCGGGAACACGATCGAGGGGGTCCGATGTCCCCGCTTCACGCTCCGAGGTCCCGTGCCGTGCTCCGGGGTTACCGCTTCACGCTCTGATGACCCGTGTTGTGCTCCGGGGTTACCGCTTCACGCTCTGATGACCCGTGTTGTGCTCCGGGGTTACCGCTTGACGCTCCGAGATCCCGTGCCGTACTCCGGGGTTATCGCTTCACGCTCCGAGGTCCCGTAGCATGTTCCGGGCTTACCTCACGTAGGTTTTGGAGAGGAAGTCCCTCAGGTACTCGAAAGCCTCCTGCGGTGTGTCGAGGAACTTGAAGAGACGTAGATCCTTTTCCGTCACGACGCCGCTGGCGACCATGTAGTCCAGGTTCAATACTTTTCGCCAGTATTCGGAACCATATATCACCACGGCGACCTTCTTCTTTATCTTCTTTGTCTGAAGCAGCGTAAGCATCTCCAGCAATTCATCCAGCGTCCCGAATCCTCCAGGCATGATGACGAGAGCCTTCGCGAGGTAGGCAAACCAGAATTTTCGCATGAAAAAATAGTGGAATTCGAATGCAAGTCCTTCGCTGATGTACGGGTTGGCGAACTGCTCGAATGGAAGACTGATGTTAAGTCCCAGAGATTTCCCCTTTTCCAGAAAAGCCCCCCGGTTGGCAGCTTCCATGATCCCCGGCCCCCCTCCGGAGCACACTACAAACCGGTTGCTGTCGCTCAGGCTCCTGGACCACTTCGTGAGAAGACGGGCAAGCTCAACGGTGTCTTCGTAGTAGCGGGACATCTCAACGCGTACTTCAGCCACACGCAGGGCCTGCTTCAGAGCACGATCCGGCTTGCTTTTCGCTCTTGCGGCTTTCTGGACAGCCCGCAGTTGCGCACGGGCATCCTTTGCCGGAACTATCCTTGCAGAGCCAAAAAAGACGATTGTGTCCTTGACCTTCTGGTGCCGAAACCGTCTCTGGGGTTCGAGGAATTCCGAGAGCATCCTTATGACCCGCGCATCCGGACTGTTCAGGAACTCCAGATCCTTGTAAGCTTTTGGTGGTTTGATTGGGCTGTATTTCACATAAACTCCTATGAACTAAGTGATAAGAATATATTGCTTCTCGTGTAAGCCCTCAACCTCAACATCAGGGGTTATGAGTCCCCTTCGCATGAGATCTCCAAGAGAACGGAAGACGTCCTGCTTCTCCCAGCGGAACAACCGGCGGATGGAACCGACGGAGCCGATCAGCTGATTCCGGAAGTACCTTTCCAGAATTTCATGCCGGGCCGCATCGGCGCTGATGCGCCTGGCCCGTCGCACCTGGGCCGCATACAATTCCGTTACAGGGGCCCAGAGAAACGAAGACGAATGCCGGCCCTCATGCGTTTTTGAGATGTACATGCGCGCCTGCAGCTCGGTTACTGCAAGATCGAATGTCCCCTTGATCCTTCTCCCGGCTGACCCGGAAAGCCGTCGCAGGCTGGCCGTAGATTGAGGTGAGTGCCTGGTCAGATGTTCCATGATTGTCCTGGCCATCGGACTCAGATTGCCCCTGAGTGCCTGTCGGATATACTCGTTCTTTTCGCCGCTCCGGCCGCTGATTGCGAAAAAATGTGGAAGGTAATCGAGCGATACCATTGTCGGGCGTTGAAGCAGGAGCTTCCCGTAGTACCCGTTCGCCTGGTCGGGAATGATTTCTCCAATCTCCGATGGCACGCCCGCCCGCTTCCCGGGGCGTCTGCGGGGATGCCCGGGAGCACCGAGTCCGAGCTGTGTGGCCTGGTAGAGCGAAGGCAGGTCAGCATCAGATGCATGAAAGACGAAGCAGAACCCTACTTCGTTGACAAAATTTGTCGCTTTTGCGCGCGTAGTAACCGCAAGTCTGGGTAATCGCCGATGCACGCGGTCTCTCCACCGCTCCACCGACTCCACTGTATACCGTACGCGCACAGGCTACCCCTTCCCTTCCCCGATGTCCTCGAGTGAGAACCGCTGGACAATCTCCCCCTCCGTGATTCCATCAGGCGACCGGACAATGAACTCCGTGCTCCGGAAGTCTTGAGAACTGTGCACCACAGCAATCCCCCTCCTTCGACCGTCGGCGAACGGCAGGGGGGCAATACTCGTCAGAACCCCCGCCGGTTCCCCATCGATCAGCAGATCATCCCCCACGTTCACTGGAAAGGGTGATTTCGAAAGTTCTACGGAGACCAATTCGCGCTGAACCTTGTCGTAGGAATCAAGTCGCGCAATGACCTCCTGTCCCACATAGCATCCCTTTGTGAAGCTCACCGCTGTGCGAAGGCCCAGCTCCAGCGGGTTGAACTGCTCGGTCAGCTCATGACCGTATGCCGGTTCGCCGGCCAGAAGGCGAAGGGTCTCACATTCATCGGCATGGTTGAGAGTTGTGACGCATCGGGCTTCAAGGGCAGCAAGGAAGGCCGGGACGATCTTCTTCCGGAGCAGCAGAATTCGCGCCGAACCTCCAGCATAATCCTCTCTCCAGAAACAAAGGGGGCCGAAATCCTGGTGCGACATTTCGAAGCAGAGGGTGAGCTCCGGCAGACCGAGAACAGCCTGAATGCTATCAAAAGACTTTATTCCAACGACATAAACGATGGAAAAAAGGCTACTTAGATCTACGAATGTGATGTCTTCTGTAATAGTAAATTTCTCCACCCAGTCAGTCACCTTCTGCCTCGCATTTGCGGACACCAGCATCCGAATACCACTCTCTGTGACCACCAGGCGGATCAGATCCACAATTCGTCCCTTCTCCGTCGTCAAAATCGATTGCCGGACCCGTGGGGTGGTTCCTGAAAGAAGGTCGTTCGTGGAGAGGCGATGCAGAAGATCCAGGCCATCGGTCCCACTCACTTTCAGACACGCCAGGTCCCGGTTTTCGAATGCCACTGCGTGCTCCCGCGTCGCGGTGAGTATCTCCCTGACCGTTTTCATTCGGCAGACCAGGTAAGGAGGAACACGTCACCGTCAAATGTTGTGACAATCATATTCTCTCCCTCCAGAGGAGTGATGGTATTGACAGGAACTGCCGAAATGCGGTGTTGCCAGATCAATGAGCCGTCCGAGTCGCTGACCGCGGAAATGAGTCCGTTCTTTGTACCGTAATAGACGATCCCGTCCCGTTCAACAGGCATGGCGGCGTTTATGTCGTATCCGAATCCGAGATTAGTGGCCCAGACCAGGTCGGGTTCCGGCGACCGTGAATCCAGCGCCACGAGGGAATCGCGGATCGAGCGGATGTAGATGTGTTCTCCGTTGGACGAAATGCCAATGCTTTCACGCACCTTGAACCTTCCCGATCTCCAGAGGACATCGCCGGTTGTGAGATCGAAGGCGGTCATCATCCTGTCAGGAGCGACGACAAAAGCCCTTCCGTGAGCCAGAACGGGCCAGCAGGCTGCGGGAGAATAGAGCCGACCTGCCCGCCCCCCTTTCCAGGTCCAGAGGACTTTACCGGATTGACGGGAGAGGGCGTACAGATGCTCATCCCACGCCCCAAACAGGACGGCCTGGCCTGAGACGGCAGGCCGTGATTCCACGAAGCCTCCCAGACCGTCAAAAGTCCATTTGATCAATCCCGTGACGGCATCGAGTGCGCGGAATTTCCCATCGCTTCCCCCCACGAACACCACGTTTTCGCTGATAACCGGTGCGGCAACATTTGGTGCTCCGGTCCTGATGCTCCAGAGAAGCTTCCCGGTCTTCACGTTGAGTGCGACTATTGTGCTGTCAGCCGTGGTAATGACCACCCTACCGCCTGAAGCATACGGTGCAGCAAAAATCGCTCCGCCCGCCCGAAACGTCCAGACTTCCCGGCCGTCTGCGAGGTGGAATCCATAGACCGTGCCCGATGCATCTGCTACGATGACGATGCTATCGCTGACAGCTCCGGGGGCGGCAATGGTGAATCCAGTGTTCCTTTTCCATGCGGGCTTCACCCGCGGAAACCGCAAATTAATGCCGAAATCCGGACGGGGGGGAGCAGGTGCAGGGCCCACGGGCGTTGAAGGAAGCATGGGAGATGCGCCAATCGCCTGAGGTGCCCGGACTGCCAGGAGTCCCTGGAACCATCGATGCCCTGCCGGATCGCCTATACGTATCTCATCGACCGCGATACTGTCGTGTGAAATCCCGACGAGATTATACCCTCCCGTGCTTTCCGACGCCCTGAGCAGCGAACGGCCCATCAGGCCGGGGATTCCTTCATAGGAATCGATCCTGTTACGATGTCCGTGTCCGGTAAGGACCATCCGGGTATCAATTTCTTTCAGGCGGTCCAGGAGTGCATACCAGTTGCAGATTCCGGAATCGAGCGGGTAGTGGGAAACGACAATCAGAGGTACACCGGCTTTGCGCACGCGGGTCAGGGCGCTGTCCACCCACCGGAGATCTTCAGGGGCGAAGTGGCCATCCGCCATCCGCAAGCGTGGCCCCTGATGAAGACCGAGGAAAGCATATCCACCTTTGAAGAACAGAAATCGTTCAGATCCGAAAAGGCGGGGAAATGCCGTCAATCCCGATTCCGACCACTTTGTGTCGTGATTTCCCGGGATGATATACAGCGGATGTCGCAGCGAATCGAGGATCGAGCGGGCGGTTCTCAGTTCGAGAGTTGAGCCCATCTCGGTGATGTCGCCGGAGATGATAACGAAGTCGAGATCCTGCCGTGCATTCAGTTCGCCCACTGCGGCCGTGAGGTCGCGGGCACCGGTTTCGCTTCCGACGTGTGTGTCGGTGAGCCAGGCAAAACGCAGAGTCGCCGCCTGGAGCAAAATGCCGAGAAGCGGAGCGAGCAGGCAGGCATTCATACGGTCAATACACCTTCCGGAGTTCCGCACCGCGGAAGTAGTGCCGCACGATATCTTCCGCGGCGAACCCCCGGACGGCCATCACCGCGGCTCCGATCTGGCAGAGACCGACGCCATGACCCCAGCCGGCCCCGTACAGGGTGAATCTGAGCGGAACACCATCATCGCGTCGTTCCGTCCGGACAATGAACGCGGAGCTGTACAGATGGCTGGGGGAAAGCCACCGGCGGATTTCCAGGTCTTTCCCGACCGTGAGTGTCCGTTGTGTCCCCACTATGCGAAGGCGGACGAGCCGGCCGGACGGGCCGCGTTGCAGGGGGACCAGATCCATCAGCGTGCCAACGTCAAGCCCGGCTTTCTTCCGGAGCAGGTCTTCGAGTTCTTCACGCGTATACGACACCTGCCAGCGGTAAAAATCGGTTGTCTCCTGATCGAACGATGGGAGGATCTGCCGGAGGATGGCCGGATCTCCGGTGTTGCAGTAGGCCTCGGGTGAAGAGAGCACCCACCGTTCCATCTCCCCTTCCGACCTGATGGGTGGATGTTGCACGGAGGCGTCCGAGATGGACCGGAGGTACGGGATGTCCGTTTCCTCCCAGGAATTGGGGAAATCGTCTGTCAGCCCGCCGCACGCCTTAAAGAACCGCGCATCGCAAACCGCGTTGTCGTAAACAAGAAAGATGCCTCGCGTTGAGCGGATCGCCTCTGCGGCGGCGGAGGAAATGATCTTGGTGACTCCCTGGTAGCGCTGGCAGTGGTCATCAGCGCAGACGTCGAACATGTCATGGTCTTCACGGGAGTACCAGCGGATGACTTCAGTGGTCTCGGGGGTGATGGGTTCAACCGGCCGGAGGGGGGCCTGGACGAGGCGCCCGCGTTCGAGCATGGCGACGAGCCAGCTCCTCGATGTGATTGCGTGCGCCCGCAACAGTTCGGCCGGGGCCGAGGCGCTCATTTCCGATGAAATAACGCTGGCGAGGTATTCCTCCAGCGGCACGGCATTGATTGCGGTGAGGCCTTTTCCGGGGCGGAGCACGATACGGAGGGCTCCGCGAAATCGCTGTTGTTCTTTCCGCTCCCAGTGAAATTGCACGCCGATGGTTACGTCATCGAGAAGAAACGAAGCGTCAGGCGAAACGGGTGAAAACGTCACGTCCTGAAGTTCGGAGAAAGTTTCCCCCGAGGAAAGCGTGATGTGGAGAGTGTTGTCCCCGGTGGTACAGGTGAACGGGCCGTCCACGCGTTTGCCCCCGGTGAGAGTGAATGTGCCTTCCAGCTGTCCGCGGAGATTCGCGTACCCTTCGAGAATTCCGACGGACAGAGCAGGTTCGTGGGTCAGCATGGCATTACGAATCCTTCAGGATCTGTCCGACACAGGTTGCGCCGGTGATGTCCCCTTCCGCCGAGCGGAAAAACGAAAGGGACCACGAAAGGCGACCTTCGGGGCCGTGGTGAGTAATGGCGGGTGAATGCCATGGTGATGATCCTTCCTCCGCTGCCGGAACCGTGGTGAAGGCGGCCCGGATCCGGTCCCGGTCTGCAGCGGGGACAAACTCGTCATACCAGCGTCTGCCGAGGATGTCTTCGCGCCGTCTGCCGGTGAGCGATTCGACATGCCGGTTGCAGAAGAGAATTGCGCCGCCCGCATCGAGGAGTGCGGCGGCCAGAGGAATGCTGTTGAGAGTTTCACGGAACCGCTGCTCGGACGCACGGAGGGTTTCCACAGCGAACCGGGAGTCCGTGCAGTCCGTCATGATGCCGGTGAGACCGGTGAGTTCGCCATGTTCAAACCGGGGACGGCTGGAAGTACGGACGTACAATTCGTTTCCCTGTTTCGTCAGGATGCGGAACTCATAGCTCCCGAGCCGGCCGGTGGTGGTCCGCTCCCAATCCGCCAGGAGGCCGGACCGGTCGTGTGGATGAACGAAGCGCGAGAAATGTTCTCCGACGATTTCTTCGGGGAGATACCCGGCGAGCTCGCGGATGCGCTGGCTGATGTAGGTGAAGTAGCCGCGCGCGTCAACGGCGAAGACCACATCATTGAGGTTCTCAACGAGAACCCGGTACCGCTCTTCGGAACGGCGCAGGGCATCCTCCGCTTCCCTGCGATCGGAAATATCCTGCACGAGGCCGTCATACGAGGCCAGCGAGCCATCGGGTTTGAAATGGAGGACGGGTGTATTCTTGACCCATCGCATCACGCCATCCTTACGGGTGATCCGGTGTTCGAGCGGCGGCGCGAGTTCCCCTATAAGGACGCGGCGCACCTGATCCATGACGGCGGCGCGGTCGCGTTCATCCACCATTCTGAGCCAGAGATGAGGGTCAGCCTGATATTCCTCTTCAGAGTACCCGGTGACGACGGCACATCCCGGTCCGTGTGATGTCTCGTTCCAATGCCCGCCGGAAAGACGGACAGTGTACATGTAGTCTGTCACCTGAGTGGTGATATGGCGGTAGCGTTCTTCGCTCCGGTGCAGGTCGGAGATCGCCCGATCGCGAGCCACAACACCCGCAAGAACCTCTCCTAACACCGCGAGCAGGCGAAGATCCTCCGCCGCCCAGATGCGCTCCGCACTCTCGCTTACGACTCCGAACGCCCCGAAAAGCGAGCGTTCCACGGAAAGGGGGAGGAGGAGCAATGAGCGCGCGCCTTCAGCCGTCCAGAATTGTTGTTCGGCACCCGCTTCCGCGGGCAGCGCACTGACCCGGTGCAGCACGACCGGTTCAGCAGAGAGTAACTTGCCGAGCGTCCATTTCCATGTTTCCAGTGCAATGCCCGTGTAGCGTCCGGTGTGCTGAGCCGCTCCCCCCGTAGACCACTCGAATGCCTCTTCAACGACTGATGCCTCCTGACTGAACGTAAGCACAAAAGAGCGGTCGGCTTCGAGGAAGCGTCCGACATCGGACAGCGTGCGCTCCACTTCCTCCCGGAGGCGTTCAGGGGCGGCATTGACAAGGCGTGCGGATGACGAGGCGATAAGATCTTCGAGTGTAACGCGCCGGACGAGCGCCTCTTCGACGATACGCTGCTCTGTCATAATTTCGATGATCATCATTCCCCCCATCACCGCTCCGGTGCGGTCGCACAGCGGCCCGGTCCTCACGGTTGTCCAGATGGGGGTTTCCTGCGTCACCGGGTGGATCGCACCATGATAGGTCCCCCGCTCTCCTTTCAGGGCACCGGAGATCAGCGGCTCAAGCACCGGGTCAACGGCGGAGGTGATCGGCCTGCCGATCAGTTGCGACTGGTCCCCGCCGAGAAGTGCGGCGCAATGGTCATTGACTTCCGTGAGGTTGAGATCCGGGCCGTAGTGAAGAATGCCCATGGGCGCACTCTGGAAAAACCGGCGGTAGCGTTCTTCGCTGGATCGCACCTCTCTGTCGAGACGGTGCTTGTAAATAGTTGTTTCGATGACGGAACGGAGATCGCGCACGTCGAAGGGTTTGAGCACGTATCCAAACGGTGCCGCCAGGCGGGCACGAAGGAGGGTTGCGTCGTCGGAATACGCAGTGGCGAAAATGACCGGGAGATCGAACTCCTCTCGCAGGCGCCTTGCCGCCTCAATGCCGTCAATCTCCCCCGCAAGACCGATGTCCATGATGATCACGTCCGGGCGGAGACGCGCGGCTTCTTCGAGTGCACGTTCACCCGTTGCGACGGTCAGGGGCACTTTGTAGCCCAGACCCTGCAGGCGTACCTGGATGTCACGCGCAACGATCTGCTCGTCCTCGGCAACAAGTATGTGGCAGCCGGAAGTCGATTCTCCGGGAAGGGATTCGAGTGAAGGGGGTGTCTCGTTCATGTGATATTGGATATCCGATGAAGATCACGAGTGACACTGCCGGCCGTGCTGGTGGGCAGCGGAAATCCTGATGAGGGCCCGGGAGAGTCAGCGATGGAACGCCGCTTCCAGACTGCGCAAAACCTGTGCACCGGAGAGGGATACCGCGGAACCCGTGCTTCGTTCCCCTCCCGAAGCGAGCGCAACTGCTCTTGCATGATTCAGAAAAGAGGCCTTCAGCGCCTCTACTTCCTTGCCGGTAAGCTGCTCGCAAATTCCTTCGATGCAGTGGCTCCACGCGCGGAACAACTTCGGGTCCGGCCGGTTTTGAAGCCATTGCTCCAGCAGTGAATATTCCACGCCGCCCCGGGGAAAACCAAGCCGTTCGGAACAGGCCAGGACGGCGGCTCGCCCGCTTTCGTCGATGTTGCCGTCCGCCCATGCCACTTCCAGGAATGGGATGAGCATGAGTGCCGCGAGGACCTCCGGAGTTATATCGAGCTCCACGAGTTGGTTGATCACGGAGTCGTTGCGAACGCCCAGGGCATGCGAAAGGGCATCGCGTGACTCCCGCACCTGCTTCATATCCCTGAGCTTTCCCGCGAGGTCCGGATCATCGGAGGGGAAAAACTTCCCTTCCAGACGCCGCATTCGCTCGTCAAGACTCCGGTCGCCATCGCCCATCCTGACCTCTGCAACACTACCCGATTGTGACTTAGATTGAAATATACACAGCCCCCTGCCGCTATGCAACTCCGTTGGCGAAAGTTACGCATATGAGCGGAGAGCGCACGTTTCCACAGGGGAAAGACGCGTTTCGGGGGGTTAATTCGGCAGAAGTGATTGGTATCAGATTTGTAGAAGAATGCCCAATATCAACAGAGGAGCAAACAATGGCAGCGTGGAATGGTGTCGCAGATTGCCCCAAATGTGGCAGCAAGGGAACTCTCATGGTATCGGGTCAGCCCAGCACACTGGAAATCGAGGGTTGCTGGGTCTGCGGATATGGCAGCGATGCTATCGACCAGCAGGCTTCCTTCATCCCGCTGAAACATCTCCGTGTGGCCCGCGCAAACCGTCCCGGACCATCCTACGGGGCCTGATTGCATTCAGCCGGCGTGTTTCAGTAAAGACCTATCTCATCATCTCCGTCATAGCTGTGATGCTTTTCACCGGTTATCCCCTACTGGCAGGTTCTCCCTCCCGCGTCGGGCTTGCACTCAGTGGCGGAGGTGCCAAGGGGATTGCTCACGTCGGTGTGCTGAAGGTTCTGGAAGAAGCAGGCATCCACTTCATTTTTCAGGCAGATACTACCATTCAGGCTATGGCCTCACCGGCGCCTACCTGACAGCCGTCGGCCCGCTCGAGATCACGCTCATGAAGGCTCCCGAACGGAAGGCTATCACCCACCTCCGGATGGGATTTACATTCTGACCGTGGAACCAATAGCTCTGTCTCTCCGTTGATACTATAGACAACGGAAGACAGGAATGAAACATGCACGGTTTTCTCAAGCTCTGCTTGAGCGGCGGGATGACCACGCGCTGGGTTTTCAGGTAAAAGACGGCACCCGGCAGTTCGTGGATAATCTCCTGGCAATTCTCTTTCCCCATTTTTGCAAGGAGCGGTTCTCGAGCGCAGAAGAACTTGGTTCCCGTCTCATCCTTCTTGAACGGGACTTGAAGCGACTCATCCGGCCTTTTCTCAAGGAAAGCACGACGACCCCGGAAGAGATCACCGACCGCTTCATGGCCGCGCTCCCCCTCATTCACGATGAGCTCTGGCTGGATGCCGATGCGATTCACCGCGGAGATCCCGCGGCGGAGAGCATAGACGAGGTCATTCTTGCGTATCCGGGGTTTACGGCCATTGCGATATATCGCCTGGCACACAATTTCTACCTTCAACGCCTTCCCATTTTTCCGCGGCTGCTGACGGAATACGGGCACCAACTCACGGGCATCGACATCCATCCGGGCGCGGACATCGGCGGGGCATTCGCGATCGATCACGGTACGGGTATTGTCATCGGGGAATCGACGGTGATCGGGAAGAATGTGAAGCTGTATCAGGGGGCTACGCTGGGTGCGTTGAGTGTGGACAAGAAGATGGCGAAATCCAAGCGCCATCCCACCATTGAGAGCGACGTTATCATCTACGCTCAGGCGGTCATTCTTGGCGGAGACACTCTTGTGGGCCACCATAGCATTATCGGCGGCAACGTCTGGCTCACGGAGAGCGTCCCCCCCTATTCCGTCGTCTACCAGGATCACACTACCAAGGTGCAGTCGCAGCACGACCCGAAGAACGTAATCAACTTTGTCATCTAACGATCAGGAGGCTTCCATGAAATTCCACTCCATTCTCGAAACCATCGGTGGCACTTCTCACGTGCGCATCAACAAGCTGTTCGGTGACCGTGAAGTCTGGATGAAACTCGAGCGGGCGAACCCCGGCGGGAGCATCAAGGATCGCATCGCCCTTGCGATGATAACGGACGCCGAACGGCGAGGGCTGCTTACGAAGGAAACGGTCATCGTCGAACCGACTTCGGGGAATACGGGGATAGGACTGGCCATGGTTGCCGCAGTCAAAGGATACCGCGTCATCCTGGTTATGCCCGATTCCATGTCGATCGAGCGGAGGCGGTTGATGGCGGCGTATGGTGCGCAACTCGAGCTGACGCCGCGCGAAAAGGGTACGATGGGAGCGATCCTCCGTGCCAAGGAACTCGCCGCGGCGACACCGCATTCATGGATGCCCCAGCAGTTTGAAAACGAGGCGAACATCGCCATTCACAGGACGACGACCGCACAGGAGATCCTCAAGGACTTCCCCGAAGGGTTCGATATGATGATTACGGGCGTGGGAACCGGGGGGCACATCACCGGGTGCGCGGAAGTACTTAAGAAGGCATGGCCTTCACTGAAGGTCTATGCAGTGGAGCCGGCGCTCTCTCCGGTCATCAGCGGAGGACAGCCCGGGCCGCATCCGCTCCAGGGTATCGGAGCCGGGTTCATACCCAAGAACCTCCACAAGGAGGTTCTGGACGGTGCCATCCAGATCACCAAAGAGGAGGCGTTCGCGTTCGCACAACGGTGCGCGCGCGAAGAAGGGATTCTTGTAGGAATATCCTCAGGTGCATCCCTCGCTGCTGTCTCCAAGAAGATCGCCGAGCTGGGTCCGAAAGGACGCATCCTGACGTTCTCGTATGACACCGGGGAGCGTTATCTCTCGGTTGAAGGGTTGTTCTAGATCTTCCGGCGACTCCTGCAGAGCATGACCGCCGCAGGTTGACGCCTGCGGCGGTTCCTAGAAGTGGCGAATTTCTCACACCGGCTTATGGGGTGAACGTGATTCCTGCCATCAGGAGGGGCTGAAGGACCGTTGCCGATAACTCCGCAGTCCGTGCGCTCTGGCCCGATAGAAGAAGCAGCAACAGAACAACTCCCCCCCCCCCCTCACAGCGTGCACTTCTCCTCCCTCCGTTGAAGTTGTGTCCCGTTGGTCCCGTCCTGCCTCAGGCAAGGACATCAAATAACTGGCAAAAAGGGGGAGAGAAAATCAAGCTTCCGGGAACCACTCGCGGAGAGTAGCCAGGAATGTCATCCGGGTGGGAGCATGACGTTCCAGCCGATTCAGGAATGCAGGAGGGAAGTTGGCGCTTCTGCGGGCTATGGCTTCCAGAATCAAAACCTGACAGCTGTCTCTCATGAACCCCTTCAGGCGTACCTGCGCGGCAGAGCAAAGGGACGTCCATCCTGCGACTGTTGAATACATGAATCCCAGAAGATGGGTTGTAAGGTTTTGAAGTGCCAGGGGTGAATATGTTGTGCTGAATAGGGTTTTGCTTTGATGCCGACAATCTACATCGGCATCCTGAAGATCATCTATGAGTTGAAGGATGCATCCGTAGCTGAACGAAACGTCGAACCAGTTCTCATCGGTTACTGCGCTGGCGAGGAAAGCATCAGCCAGGACTGAAGTCCCACCTTTCTCAAGGGTCAACGGGAGCATGGCATCTTCGTGGATTCCACTTTGCTGGGCCGTGCTCTTCTGCTGCGCTCGATGGATGGCATCGAGACTCTGATGGACCAGGGGATACGCGCTCCGGGGGAATTCCTCTTCTATCATCCCCACCAGCGAAAAGACACGTTCTTCATTTGTATCGGCAGCCCGGGATTCGTTTCCGTTAAGACGCAGTGCCACTCGATTGGCAAAGTGATTCTTTTCAAACGAGGATAAGCGGTTGTCGTCAAAAACATTATCCGTATATGGATAGAGCAGACTGTAGGCGAAGGCTGAGGGCGTGAGGCGCAAATCCCTTCCGGCGAGGCGCTGGAGACTGCAAAAAACCCAGACGTTGCGCAACGCCTGAAGCATGGAATCATCGGGAATTTCCGGGTCAAATTCACGGGCTCTTCGTGTGAAGTCTTCGGTGAGGAGCACGAACGTTTCGTTGTCCGCGAAATACTCTTTCATATCCTCCGGAGCATAGGCCAGCGAGAGTTTGGCCAACCGGCGCAGTGTTCCCCGTGACACCCGGCGTTTATAGGGCGGAGTGCGATTCCCTCCGCCACGCGTGCGCCGCTCCTCCGCCATCTTCAAGACTCTCTCCTCGTTCTCCTTTTGCTCTTTCCGCCCGTAGACTCTCAAACCCTCGGGCAGCACGGATGGCGTACGTTGCCAGGACAACACATGTTTGTCCCGCGAACGGGTGACTCCGTGATGCACGTCGATCAGTGGTAATATGTCAGTTTCGGGGAGGATCACTGGATAAGTATACGCTCGCCCCTGTCGCATGTTACGATTCCCCTTTCAGATCGCCGCTATTCCCCTTTTCGGCGGAGGTGATCGGGCGGTGTCATCTCCAACAGTCCGGAGGAGTCCGGACGCTTCGTCCCGTGAGTAACACACATCGGTGACAACGAAGAACGCCTATCTTGATTCTTCTCCAGGAATTCCAGATATATGTTCGTAGTGCCTCGCATCGGACCCGCGTTCATCCCATGTTCGGGGCGGGCAAGGATCATTTAGGAAAAAAAAGGACTCGAATATGGGACCTGCCGCCAGGCGGTTGTGCTGTGCCATTCTCACTTCAGCCGGTATACTTCTATCCCAGACGGCCCGGGGGCAGGACTATTACCTGCTGGCCTGGAGCGAAGTGGGCATGCACTCCTTCAACAAGGATTTCTCGATGATCGCGTTCTACCCGCCCGGGAACACGATCCGGGCACAGTTGGTGATTCATGACCCCGGCGTGTTTCTCCCGCGCGTCGTGACCGAAGGGTATACCGTTGAATACTCAATCCCCGGAAATACTTATTCGGTCGGCAAGACCACTTTCTGGACATACGCCAGACAACTTTTCGGCCTGGCCCAGGCACCCCCGGACAACATCGGATTGAGCGGCAAAGGGCTTACGGGTGTCCTGGATACGACAGGCACCATGTTCGAAGCCAGAGGAATACCTCTTACTCCCTTCCAGGATTCAAATCTCGTAAGTGAAAAACCGTATCAGCTCGTCCACCTTGTTGCAAGGGCCGCCGGGAGTGCCACCATTCTGGCCACAACGGATGTTGTCATTCCGGTAAGTAATGAAATCGGGTGTGTTCAATCGGGATGTCACTCCTCGGACAAAAGCATTTTGAATGCTCATTCGGGCGTCCCCGGCTTGAACAAATCAGGTCCTGTGCTCTGCACATCGTGCCACGCATCCAATGCCCTAGGGACGCCGGGCTCCGCATCCGCCGGTCCGTTCTCGCTGAGGATACATGACAGGCACAAAAATCGTGCAGGCACAGCCACCGCTATCGAGACCTGTTACAAATGCCATCCCGGACCGAAGACGCAGCAGCTGCGGGACGTCATGCGCAACTCAACCGCGAACCCGATGGTTTGCCAGAACTGTCACGGCACCATGACGGATATTGTCAACTCGATCAATGCCGGGCGTCAACCCTGGATTCAGGAACCCACATGCGGCAGCACCTCCTGCCACGGTGCGGCATTTTCGGAACAGACAGGGAAGTTGTTCAGAGAGTCGACCGGACACGGAGGCCTGTATTGCTCGGCGTGTCATGGCAGCCCGCATGCCGTGCAGCCGACCAGTCAGCCAGATGACAACCTGCAAAATATCCGTCTCCAGGGATTCGGAGGTGTGTTGAGAAAGTGCGTGCTCTGTCACGGCTTCGATCTCATCGGCGTTCCCGGGCCTCACGGCGTGCTTGCGACATCCGTCAGCGAGGACCCGACGACGGAGCCGAAGGGGTTCGTCCTTGAACAGAACTATCCGAATCCCTTCAACCCCTCCTCGACCATTCAATACTCGCTCCCCTATGCGTGCGACGTTCGACTGTCAATAGTTGACCTCGAAGGGCGCGAGGTAGTCCGCCTCGTGGATGGCGGCATGGCCTCAGGGACCCACCGTGTTGTCTGGAATGCGGACAACGCAGCGTCAGGTGTGTACTTTGCCCGCCTCCAGGCAGCAGGAAATACAGCGGTACGGAAGCTTGTGCTCATTCGTTGAGCGCCGATCACACAACTACTGCCGGAGAATCGACGTATGACGGAGCTGCAGAGGAGCGCTGAAGAAAGCCGGAATCGCTGAATGCGAGAAGTCCAGATCTATCGCAAGATGTTCGATACGTCGGACCTGAGTGTACTGGACAGCCTGACGACTCCTTACAAAATCCAGTGCTTCCTCCTTGATCTCCCCTACAGTGCGGAGGAACGGTACCGGTCTCCCCGGACGGTTCTGCGCGACCGGACGGCGCATTGTTTTGACGGCGCGCTCTTTGCCGCGGCCGCTCTCCGGTACATCGGTTATCCCCCGCTGATCATCGACCTGTTGCCGAATGAACGGGACGACGATCATCTGCTGGCGCTCTATAAAGTACACGGCCACTGGGGCGCCGTAGCGAAATCCAACTTCTCCGGCCTTACCTTCCGTGAGCCGATCTATCGCACACTCCGCGAGCTCGTGCTCTCGTATTTCGAACAATTCTATAACGTGCAGAGGGAAAAGACCCTTCGTGCTTACACTGTCCCGCTGCATCTCCGGAGTTTCGACAGGTACCACTGGATGGGGAGCGACGAACATCTGGACCTGATCGGGATGCGGCTGGATCAGATACGGAAGGTCCCTCTGGTCACTCCAGCGATGCGCCGCCGCCTCTCGCCGCTCGACGAACGTTCATATCAGGCCGGGTTGCTCGGTGCAAACCCGGACGGACTCTTCAAACCCTGATTGGCGACACAGCCGGCACGTCTTTCTTTCCTGCCAGATAGATCACTGTCCGTGCGTTCCCTTCGTTTCGAGAAACCGCCGCACGAGGGGTCCGGCTTCCTTTCTCCAGTAGAGCCAGTCGTGTTTGCCTGGAGTCTCGTGGTATTCGTACGGGATGTTTCGAGTCCGGAGGAGCTGGATGAAAGCTCTGTAGTATTCCATCCTGTTATGAAATTCGTCCTGAATGCCGTTGGCAAGGTACAGATACGGTGCCCGCGCGGGATCCATGGTACGGATGAGATGGAACGGGGAAAACGGCGGCCAGGCGGAGCTGTCGGTACCGAATGCATGCTCAATGGATGGACGCAATCCGGCGCGGCCGTTCCGCTCCAGATCCGGAATGCCGAGCGGGATATCCAGCGAAGCGCTGAGGGCGCCGATGAATCGGAAGACTTCCGGATGGCGCAGCCCCAGTACGAGGGCGCCATATCCCCCCATCGATAAGCCGCCGATGCCGACCGAACCGCTGTCACCCCCGTAGCGGCTGAGAATAGCAGGAAGGAATTCCTGCACCAGGTATGTCTCATACCGGGCATCCGGTGTGGAGACGGCATCAACGTACCATGAGGTGTCCGCCTCCGGCATGGCAACTATGAGCGTGAGCGTCTCCAGCACGCTGTCCAGCGCCCCAAAGTTCGACCATTCCCTGTAGGTCCCCCCATACCCATGCAGAAGCAGAAGCAGAGGGCTCCGGAGCGGTCTGTTGGCAGGAACATATGCCCGGTACAACATTGTGCGATCAAGGATCGTGGAGTGGATGCTGTCCTCCTTGAGCTCCTGTTGAGCAAAAATCGGATAAGTAACCGTGACACATAGAGTTAGCATAATAGCATTACGAATTCGGTTCATAAGCACTCCTTGACTTGAACCTGTCCTGGCGAGCAAGAATATCTCCATGGGGAGGCAAAGAAGCAATCAGATTCAACCGGAGCACATCGCGAGACTACTCAATTCGCCCGGGGCCAAAGAAAATACCAGATTTCCCATGACGTCTTGACTTTGTAATCATCATTGTCGTTTATAGGTGCTAGACCCTACCTATGCCTCATTTCTCGAGGTGCCAATGAGTTCTACCGCCTCCTCAAGGAGCGCTGCCGACCTTCTTGCTGATGAAAACCGGCGACTGAAACGTGCCGTTGAAGAGCTCTCCGTGCTCAACGATCTGGCCGCGGCTATCGGAGGCTCGCTGGATTCTCGTGAAATCATCAGGATCATCATTCACCGCTCCCTGAAGGCGCTCCACGCCGAACAGGGTGTCATCACGCTCCTGGATATTACCGCTGACTCGGGGTTGAAGACTCTTGTGCGGACGGTCGACGGTTCATCCGCACAGTACCATCTCCAGCAGCAACTTGCAGGATGGATGCAGCTTCAAAAGCAGCCTCTTCGAATCGATGACCCGGCTCACGATGCGCGGTTTCGCGGCGTTCAGTGGGACCCATCCATCCGGTCGCTCATCTGCGTGCCGATCATGATCAAATCCAGCCTCCGCGGCGTGCTCACGGTATACAACCGTAAAGACGAAGCCGCCTTCACAGACGATGATCAGCGACTGCTCACAATTATCGCGTCTCAGTCCGCCCAGGTGCTGGAAAATGCACGACTCTATGAAGGGGAGAGACTTCTCCTGCGGATAAACGAGGAGTTGCGTCTTGCCGCGGAAATTCAGCGGAATCTCCTGCCGACAGCCCCGCCCTCCGTCGACGGATACGCCATCTCCGGCATCTCCGCTCCCGCGCAGGTTGTGGGTGGAGACTATTTTGACTTCTTCCCGATCGGCGCCGGACAGGTGGGACTCTGTCTGGGAGACGTTTCCGGGAAGGGTCTTCCGGCATCGCTGCTGATGGCGAGCGTTCAGGCCACTCTGCGAGGCCAGGCCCTTTTTGATTGCGCGCCCGGCCGCTGCTTGCAGAGATCAAACACCCTTCTGCATCACAGCACGGCCTCGGATAAATTTGTGACGCTCTTTTTTGCGGTGCTTGACTCCCGCGAACATCACCTTTCCTTCAGCAATGCAGGGCACGAACGACCCTTCCTCATCTCCTCCAGCGGCACTATCCGAAGGCTCGGGACAGGAGGTGTCGTTCTCAGCATTCTCGAAGATTATGCCTATGAGGATGAACGGGTGTTGCTCTCTGCGGGAGACACTCTGGTGGTCTACTCGGATGGAATTACGGAAGCATCCAACTCCCAGGGTGAAATGTTCGGTGAAGACCGGCTCGGCGAGCTTCTCTGGAAACATCACCGGTTGTCCGCGGGTGAACTCCAGAAGCAGATCCTTGATGAAGTTCATGCCTTCTCAGACAATGAATTGCAGGGAGACGATCGTACGCTTCTGATTGTGCAACGGTGCTGATCCGGATGGAATGAGCATCGTTCCGCTTCCTTGTTGGAGATCGCATCATCGGTCCCACGCTACCTCATCCATAAACACTAAGGAGTAACCATGCCTCGTGCCAAAAAGTCAGCCAGGAAGGTTGTGAAGAAGACCTCCGCCAGGAAAGCCGGCAAGAAGGTTGTGAAGAAGACCTCCACCAAAAAGTCTGTTAAGAAAGTCCGCGCCAAGAAGGTTGTGAAGAAGGCTCCACCCAGAAAGAAGGTAGTCCGCCTCCCGGCGGAGGTCGTTCTCCCCCCTGCCATGCCACCACCATTACCACCACCTCCTCCTCCACAGGAGATCGTCGAAGATACTGACGTCATGCCCCCAACCATGTGATCGGCTGCGGACAGACACCCGACATCATTACCGGGGTACTTCCAGACCGGGGGCGGCCCATGCTCGCAGCGTGGGCCGCCATCGCTCAGAAGGAAAACCCCTTAACTACCAGGTTCAGCGATTGTGTGCTCGTTCCGGAAATCGGGGATTCAGTTTCACCGTATGAAGCCCGGTGAAACTGAACGTCAAAGTGATCTGCGGCAAAACCGACCCAGGATTCGTCTGAACTCTGTGCGAGCAGGCCGATAAGCTTCAGCAACCCTCCCAGACAAATGCTGTAGCCTGATGTCGCATAGGAGAGCCCGGGGGACTCCACGGACCCTCCCCGCAGATAAATGATCTCCGCCGCCTGTATCTGCCATCCCTCTCTCATCGTGATCCTGGCATTGTCTTGTCCGAGCACAACATTCTGCCAGAACTCGATATCTCCCAGGCCGCTCTGATACTCGAAAGTTCCGTCCGGGTGTCTTGATACCAGCAAGTCATCCGCCTGGCGTGCCAGCCTGAACGAGATGATTTTCCAATCCGATGTTGCCGACTTCCCCAGCAATCCCGCTTCCAGGCCCAACCCTGCCACCGCGGTTCGAGGCAAGGGATCAGCCTGCGCCGCATCGATATACGACATTTCGTCACCCACATTAGCATTCACATAGCCGAACGAGAGATCCAGGAATGGGACAATCCGGGGCGCAACCTCCAGAGGGGTTTCGGAAATGACCGAAATCAATTCAATCACCGGAACCTCGAGAAGGAGCCCGAAATCCGTCGCGCCTGCTGTGGCCGTTCCCGATCCCTGTCCCTGTTCGGTCCCAATCGGGCTGAGCTGCGATTCAATCTTTTTGAAATTCGTCCCGAGCCCGAGACGGACATAATAGTCGAACCCTATCGCGACCGAATAGCTGTCATAATGCTCTTTCGCTTCGAACGACGAACCGGTCCCCGCCGGATCGGAGGGACCTGTCACCATAAACGTGCCGAGATCGAGGGACACACGGGAGTATCCGATGCCGGCGCTCAGGTCGAACGGGAGAGAGAGAAGTTCCCGGAAATTGTAGCCCGCATTGAACGCCGTGGCCCCGTAGGTGAGACCTGAGATGTTGTACGCCGGGAGCCAATTCGTTCTGGGCGCATACGTGCTTGCGTTGAAGAACTTTGTGAGGCTGAAGAGCCCGAGCTGACCGGGATTTGCTATGGGGGCGAATGCATCGTTTGTCGGTTGGGATGCACTTATTCCCCCCATCCCGTTCCCCTCGGGTGAGGTGGTGATCCGCATAAAGGGAACGGCTGTTTCTCCCTGCGCATCAACAACGGTGGGACAAAGCTGACCCGCAATGATCACGAAGAAGGCAAGAATCGTAATTCGCATAGCGCGCTCCATTTGCCCGGTGCCCCAATGTACACTCCGGGTGCTGCAAAATCAACAAATGGTTTGATCATCGATGCCATGGCCATCAATTCCAGCCTGATGATCCGAGACAAATGTCCACTTGACAAACGTCCACGTTCCCCTTATACTATCCGTTGTACCTCACTGTATGGAATGGAAACGTCGACTCCGCTCCACAGGCGGAGGACGCCCGGACGGATGGACCACAGGTCCTGGAGCCGATCCGGAAGTACAGGCGG
Source organism: uncultured Bacteroidota bacterium (assembly GCA_963779225.1). Classification (GTDB taxonomy): domain Bacteria; phylum Bacteroidota; class Ignavibacteria; order UBA10030; family UBA6906; genus CAVPCZ01. Next base: position 3,305,625 of record CAVZWW010000003.1, on the reverse strand, counting down.
CAGGCGACGACCGGCCGGTCGGTCATATCAACGCATGCTCCAACGTACAGACAGGCCGAGGGGACTAATACCATGACCCGATTCTGCGGCATTTCTTTTGTCATCACCCTCTGGTTCTTCTCAGGGTGTGCTCCACATCCCACCTTGCTCTATCATTCAGCGGAAGACACTGTTGCCGTGCTCATTGCACGTGCCGGCACGGCCATGGTGGTATCCGCTCATCCGGCTGCCTCGGCGGCGGGGGTTGCCGTCCTCCGCTCCGGAGGCAACGCCGCTGATGCGGCGATTGCTGCGGTGGCGATGTTGAATGTTACGGAACCACATGCCTCCGGACTGGGTGGCGGCGGGTTCTGCCTGTTCTACGATGCAAAACGGGATTCCTTCTTTGTCATTGACTACCGGGAACGCGCCCCCGCAGGCGTCCGGCGTGAACGATACTACGATGCCGCGGACACATTGCAGTTGACCCGGGAGCATGGAGCGACCGCGGTTGCCACGCCGGGTGCTCCTGCCGGATGGCAGGCGATCTTCGACAATTTCTGCACGCAGCCCCTTGCGGAATTGGTGCGGCCTGCCGTAGTAACCGCGGACACCGGCTTTCCGATGACCGAGAAGCAGGTGGCGATTCTCCTGGATCACGTGAAGGATATCGAATCCGATCAGGGCATTTCCTCAATCTTCCTGGATGAAGGGTTCCCTCCGCAAGCCGGGTTCAGGGTGAAGCAGCCCCGGCTTTCCGCAACCATGAAAACCCTGGGTGCGTCTTCTTTCACCGAATTGTACAGGCCGCCCTTCGCCGGCGATATCGCGGGGGCGGTTCAAGCACGCGGAGGCGTGTTGTCAACCGGGGATCTTGCGTCGTACAGATCCCGGTTCCGGGAACCCCTGAGAGGATGGTACAACGGCTTCGAAATCATCACGTTGCCTCCCCCGAGCATCGGGGGGACGGCACTCCTCGAAATTCTGCGCATCGCGGAGAAGTGCGATCTTAAATCAAAGCCGTACCTCTCAGCCGACTATGTGCATTGTCTTGCCGCCGCAAGCCGGCAGGCCCTGGTTGATGTAAACACGTGGATTTCTGATCCCGATTATGAGACGCAGCCGGTTTCCTCCCTGCTTTCGGGAGAATGGATTGACGACGTTTCCCGGCGGCTGGAAGACGAAGGCGCCGCTCCCCTGCTTCGCGGGTGGGGCGGCCCTGAAGCGAAGCCGGCAGGCAACACGACCCATCTGGTAATCGTGGACAGCGCCGGCAACCTGGTCAGCCTTACACAATCGATCAATGATTTCTACGGAGCGGGCGTGATGGCTCCCCGATCGGGCATTCTCTTGAACAATCACATGGGAGATTTCGCGGGAGATTCAACGCGGAAGAACAGCGTGCAACCATTGCACCGGCCGACATCAAATATGGCGGCGACAATCGTGCGGAAGGACGGCAGACCCGTGCTGATCATCGGTTCCCCGGGAGGTCCGCGGATTGCACCCACGGTCGCCCAGGTCCTCACGGCGGTGCTGGACGGGTGGCTTCCGCTCGAGGACGCCATCAAAGCGCCCAGATTCTTTCCGAAACACTCCACGCTCGTTCTTGAGACGCGGATGCCTGCCGAGACCATCAGGGGATTGCGCGCAAAAGGCTGGAATATCGAAATGAACGGGAGCGCGAATTCTTACTTTGGCGGTGTGCATGCCATAATGATTGACCCGGACACCCATGCGCTCACCGGAGCGGCGGACCCGCGCCGTGATGGCGCCCCCGCCGGATGGTAGGATAACCGTCTACGTTTTTCCGCCTGTCAGGGTCTCGCGAACGAACTCACCGTCCCAGGCATGGTCACCGGCCGACGGATCGTGTGAACGGTCGTTGCGCAGGAGCTCTTCCTGCTGTTCTATCTGTTGACGCATGTTCATGATATGCTGTTTCGTGTCTTTCCTGTGAGATGCCAGAGTCCGCATTGCCTCTTCATCATACTTCCTGAATTGTTGTCCCGAGCGTGTAGCCGCATAGGAACGATGTCCCAGCTTCTTGAGGACATCGACCCCCAGCCTGATGGAAGAATCCAGATGCTCGCGGTAAATATTTTCCACGCCGAGATCCAGCAATTCGTAGGCGTCAAACCTGTTTCTGGACCTGGTCATCAATACCAGATGCGGAAAGTGCCGCTGAATGTTCTGGACAAGACCAAACACCGTGTCCGGATCATCGATCGCGATGACAAGCACTCTGGCATTTGCCGCTCCGGCGGATTCAAGGAGATCCACCCGCGTTGCGTCTCCGTAGTAGACCGTGAAGCCCATCTTTCTGAGTAGTTCGACGCGGTAGGAATCATTGTCCAGGATCGTCGACTGCACGCCGTTTGCTCTCAGGAATCGACCAACGGTGCTCCCAAAATGCGAAAACCCGGCGATGATCACCTGGTTCCGTTCTTCAATTTTGTCAGCCTCGATGTCCGGCTTGCTTGGCGTGCCAAACCGGGGTACCATGAAACGGTCATGCACGATCAGGAACAGCGGGGTTGTCGTCATGCTCAGCGCAGTAACCGCCATCATGATTCCGGTGTCGGCAGCAGGAAGGATATTCAACTGACCGATCAATGACAGCAGAACAAATGCAAATTCGCCGACTTGCGAGAGACTGAGCGCGAAATAGGCGTTTTGATCCGGAGAAAGTCTGGCCAATCTGCCGAGGCCGAATATCACCCCGGCCTTTACCATGGTGATGGCCAGTGTCAGAGTGAGGATAGCTACCGGGCTTTCTGCCAGCAGGTGAAAGTTGATGGAAGCACCCACGGCCACAAAGAAAAGCCCGAGCAACAGGCCTTTGAAGGGGTCCAGATCGCTTTCGAGCTCATGTTTGAATTCGCTGTTTGCCAGGATAACGCCCGCCAGAAATGTGCCCAGGGCCGGACTGAGTCCGACAAGCTCCATGGTGTATGCAATAGCGACAACGATGAGAAGGGCCGATGCCGTGAAAAGTTCGCGAAGTCTGGCTCTTGCGACAAAACGAAGGAACGGCACAATGGCAAATCTGCCTATCCCCACCACAAGGGTAACGGCCCCCAGCACCATGAGCGTCTGCAACCAGCCCGGATAGGGATCGAGGAAGCCGTGACCCGGTGCTGATGCCGGGGAGACTGCGTGGAACACCAGAAGAGGCAACATGGCGAGAATAGGGATGACCGATACGTCCTGAAACAGGAGCACCGAAAACCCGTACCGACCGGCCGCAGAATCCAGCCGTCCGGATTCCTTCAATGATTGCAGAACGATCGCCGTTGACGACATTGCCAGCGCCAGAGAGACCGCGAGAGCACTCTGCCAGGGATAGTGAAGGAGAAGGCCGGCGAGGAAGAACAGCAACGTCGTCACCGCAACCTGGGCGAGTCCTATGCCGAAAATCTGGGTTCGCAGCTTCCAGAGCCTTGCAGGATCGAGCTCGAGTCCGATCAGGAACAACATCACCACCACGCCAAACTCGGCGAAGTGCATGATGTCCTTCCCTTCCGCGCCGACGAATCCGAGAACAAACGGGCCGATCAGGATGCCGGCAAGAAGATAGCCGAGAACGGAGCCGAGGCCGAGTTTTCGTGCAACGGGAACACAGAGCACGGCCGCCCCGAGGTAAATAATTGATTGAAGAAGAAACCCGCCTCCCATTGCTAGCCCTCCGTAAACTGTTCCCGCACCTCATCATTCAGGGCATCAAGTGTGAGCAGGTGCTCAATGCTGAGAGAGTCTTCGGTCAGTTGCGACAGGAGGAGCGCATACTCCTTCCCGGAACGGGCAATGGACTCCTGTGTCAGCCGGTGTGTACCCTGGACTGTAAAGGGTGGCAGATAGGTCATCTGACACAGCCTGGCCGTTTGCTCAAAAGGCACGAGGAACTCCCGGAGCGTGTACCTGTTTCTCCCCTCCCGGGTGTATGCTTCCCGTGCCCCGCCGGTGGTGAGCACATTGAACGCCACTTTGCCCTTCAATGCCGCTCCACCGGGTCCGTACGCCCATCCAATCTCCAGAACCATGTCGATCCATTGTTTCAGCAGAGGAGGACAGCTGTACCAGTAGAAGGGATGGTGCCATACGATGATGTCGTGTGCGAGCAGAAGTTCCTGTTCCCGCCGGATATCAATGTTGTACTCGGGATATTCCTGATAAAGATCCCGGACCGTCACGTTTGAAAGCTGAGAGATACTCTTGAGGAGGACGGCGTTCGTCCTGGATTTTTCGAATCGTGGATGAGCGAATACCACCAGAATAGATTTCATGTTAGCGGAGCAGGATGAATTTGTTTGTTTGAACAACCTCGCTGCCGGTGCTGCCGGAATGCAGCAGACGGGCCGCATTCGAGCTACGGACACGGATCCGGTAGAAATAGACACCCGAGGCGAGTCCGGTCCCATCCAGCCGCACTTCATGGTATCCCGCCTCCCTGTCGTCCTCCACGAGTAGCGCGACCTGCTGCCCGAGCATGTTGAACACCGAAAGGTTCACGTGCGCTTTCTCCGGGAGGCCGAAACGGATCGTCGTAGTCGGGTTGAAAGGGTTCGGATAGTTCTGAAAGAGCACGGTCTCCTTCGGGAGAGCGGGTTCGTCGCGTTGGGCATCCGTGATAACCGAAGTCACCGCGAGGTCATCGAAGTAGACCGCCCCGCTTGTACGGGCTCCCGGCAGCTGCTGAATTACGAATCCCGCAAATTGCCTCTGAGCTGTTGTTGGTACGGAGGCGATTGAGGCACTGACCAGTTTCCAGCCTGTCCAATCGAGCGTGTCAACGCGTACAAAGGTCAACGGGTAGAACCAGAACTCCAGAGCGTTGCGGCTGTTGTCCCCGAACACCCATGCCGAGACCAGCGGACCGGGCTCGACCGAGGGTTTGAGGCTGTTGTATTCCCGCACTGTCCCCCCCCCGGGACCGGAGAAAACGTACGACACCTTACCGCTTGCCGCGCCCGACTTGCGTACATCGGAAGCGATGGTGAATGATGACGAGCTCGTCCCGACCGTGCTTCCGCTGCTTCCGGGCTGCCACCAGCTGCCCGCCGCATCCAGCGTGTTGATTACCGTGCCGGTGAAGTTCTGCTCCCCTCCCGTTACGAACGGAACGGAGGTCGCGACGGCAATCCCGTTTCCGCCGTAGTCCCGTAGTGATTGCTGGATGGTCAGGGTGTATGCCGTCAATGGCGCCAGAGGTGCGGAGGGACGGAATCCGATGCGCCTGGCTGTCCCCGTGCTCTGAACAGATGCAGGGGTCAGCGCAACGGCATTGTCAAGCCCATCCTGAACCAGAAACGCGCCGGAAAATGTGGCCGGGTCTACAGCCTCGTTGACATCCACTTCAAACTGCACCGTGGTGCTGATTCCGTTCTGCTGTTCAACGGGGTATGTAGCGAGGAGCACGGGGGGGGTGGTGTCGTTCTCCACGGTGCGGAACGTGAATGTATACACCTCTCCTGATGCGGTCCCATCGCCATTCACATCCAGGCCGACACCCAGATAGTTGTGTGTGCCGGTATCCACCGTTACTGTGTATTCGGTGTCAAACGTGAGCGGCGCCGTTGGCGAAAACTCCAGGGTCCGGAAACCGTTCGTCCACGCAAAGGTTCCCGGTACAGAAGGGTTCACGTGGAAGTTCAGTTCAGCCGCAGCCTTGTCCAGACGTTGATTGAACGTGACGCTGATCCTGTCGAAAACCTGTACGCGCGAAACGGGCGGGGTTGAGGTGATACGGGGCGGAGTCATATCGCCGTTGATCAGCTGCATGAAGAACCCCCAATCCCAGTTGACACCGGGATCGGTATGGTTGTTACACGTGCCAAACGTTGCGGGGTATCCGTTGCTGACCGCCCAGGACATCCACGCGCTGTTGAGATACTCGTTGTGCCCGATGATGTGGTTCCGGTCTTTGGGTATTCCGTGCGTGTCGCACAGGTGTCTGACGAGACCCGCGGATGCCCTGTACATCTCCGGAGTCCACCAGGCGGGATTCGATACAAATCCTTCATGTTCAATGCCGAAGGAGTAGCTGTTCAGGCAGACCGCGTGCCAGGCCCAGTATTGTTCTTCCACCTGCTGCGTAATGTCGCCGGCAGGCGCATCCGCAGGGGAATCCTGCAGCCCGTTGACATCGTAATGCGCGCTGGCGTTCGTCGTCGACATCTGGAAATATGAAATAACGCTCAGGTAGTATCCCTCCATGTCGTGGATGACCACGAAGTCTTTCTTGTTGCCGGTCGTATACCAGTGTCCGGGATATGCAGGCGCCCAGTGGGCCGGAGGATAATCGGGTTGCCCCGCTGTCTTCAGCAAGGCACGGGAATCCTCCTGCGCCTGTGCATACGTCCTTTGCGCATTCGCCCGGACGGTCTGCATGTCCAGATTGCGTGAGGGAAGTTCGATACCGAATTCGTGATACCCCTTGTCAATTCTCTGGAGAATTTCAAACGCATGCTGGGCGGCGAGTTCAGGCTGAGGGATGCCGCAGTAGCGTTCTAGGGTGTGTTGCCAGCTCTCCACCGAACCAGGGACGGTTCCCTCAGGGGCGGGGGCATCCGCGTACAGTGTCTTCAGGTAAGCCGCGGCGCCCCGGATGTTCTGGAGTGGATCGTTACGGACGATATCGGGAGATTCTCCGATGAGCGTGGCGGCGAATTGAAGGCTCCGGCCGAAGAACCGGTCGTCGCGGAGCGCCATGACGCCATATGCCCGCGGAAGTCCGGTGCAGCTTGCGGTATCTTCAGGAGCCCAAACGAGATGTTGAAGACGGGTTTCGGCGAAGGCGATCCCCTTCAGGATATCTACAGGGACCTGGAATTCGTTTGCTGCGGCCACGAAGAACGTGTTCAGTTCTTCTGTGGTCGGTCCCTGCGCGTCCGTCGCGCCTTGAGCCCCGGCCGTTGCAAAGAAAAGAAGCGAGGAGATCATGAAAAAGTACGGAAATGCGGTCTTCATCAAGATTGGCGTATCCTCAATTAATCCGTAATCTTATAATTTACGCAAATCCGGAGTCTGACGAAAGCAGAATCGTACTCTGTAGAGAGCGGAGGAAGATTTGTGGCGGGTGATGAAATGCTGCGGGCGAAGCCACGCTGAGGGTAAGCAAATGTTGCTGCCGAAGAACGTCACAGCCAAATGCGAGCAAGGCTGGAAGGTGAAGCAGGGAGCATGGCGAAGGAGTCTCAGAAAGCGCGTGCCCTACCCCAACAGGATCGCTCTATGACTATGGCAGGCCTTTCCTGGCGATGGTCTCCATCACCTCGCAAAAGCGGTCAAGTTCATGCAGAGTTGTGTAGACGTTCGGTGTGATACGCAGCCCCTTGAACTCGTCATGGTTGATCGCGACGGTGAAGATCTTATGCTTCTTCATCAGGTAATCGGCGATGGCTGCAGGCTCGATGCCGGTGATCTCCACCAGCGCGATGCCGCACGACTGATCTCTATCAAAGGATGTATGAAACCGGGTGTTCGGAAGGGTCATGAGACGATCAGACCAGTAGGAACGGAGATACCGCAGCCGCTCTTCTTTCCGCTTGCTCCCTATTCCCCGGTGAAAAAGAATGGCCTCGCCGATTGCCAGGCGCATCGCCGCGGAATGCGTACCGATTTCCTCGAATTTCCGGATATCGCCCCGTTGTTGTTTTTCTGCGGCCATGAGCGGCCAGAGTTTTTCAATCTTGTCGCGCTTCACGAAGAGCATGCCCGTGCCCTTCGGTGCACAGAGCCATTTGTGCAGGCTTGTGCCGAAATAGTCGCACTGGAGGTCCTTCCAGCTGAAATCAAAATGGGCGAACGAATGCGCCCCGTCGACAATACACTCGATATTCCGGCTGCGGGCGAGCTCGCAGATAGCCCGGGCGGGAGTGATCTGTCCGGTAAGAAAGACCACGTGCGAAAGGAGTATCACCCGGGTCCTGGGGGTGATGCCTTTTTCGAAAGCATCGACAATTTGCTGCAAACTCTTCGGCGGAACAGGGTACTTCACCTGTTTCAAAACAACTCCTTCCCGGAGCTCACGCTGACGGATCGTCGTGAGCATGCGCGGATAATCCTGGGTGGTGGTGAGGATTTCGTCACCCCGCTTCAGATCAAGCCCGAAGAGGCACGCCTCCAGTCCCTCGGAGGCGTTCCGGACGATGGCGATCTCTTCGGTGTCACATCCGAACACGCCGGCGAGTCCGGCGCGGACATTCTCGCTCTGAGGTTCGAGAATCTGCCACATGGTGTACGGGGGGACGTCTTCCTGCTCCCATGTGTATCTGACAAACGCTTCCGTGACGATCCGGGGTGAGGGCGACACTCCCCCGTTGTTCAGGTTGATGATGCTGCGGGTGCTGTTGAAAGCGCGCTGGATATCGAACCAGAAGTCCTCATCAGTGGCAGCCTCTGCGGGCGAAAGATTACCGAGACGGAGGGTCGCTGCCTGCAGGTTTGCATAAAGACCTGCCACCGTGGCCGAAGTGAGCGTGGCGAGCCCTATGCACTTGCCTGCCCTTGCCAGAAATTCGCGGCGGTCGATGTCGGTTCCGAAGTGCGAATGAATGTCCGTCATTGAGGGTCTCCAGTTTGAACGGCGTTGTTCGTGTTATCCCGGCTTTGGATGACTTCGTCCGGAGCCGGCCTCTTCGCAGCTCACCAGAAGAATCAGAAGAGGGGCACAAGACAGCGTTACGCGGGGAAAGCATGCCCCAAGATACGGTGCCGGGCACCGAGTGTCAACAGGCAGCGTTACCCCCGCTCCTATGCGTCGGTTTGCGGTCTCTCCGCCAACGCGGCACGCCGGGATCTCCGACCAGTTGCAGGGCGCTATCTAGCGCGTCTCCCGACTTGTTGAAGAGAATCCCCTCGTATTCACGCCTGCCAGGCCCCGACAGGATTGCTTGTGAAGCAGTCTTTCCGGTCCGCGGTGACAATTGACAAATATCCGGCGGAGTTGTATATTGCCGCCGGGTGGATCGTCATTTCCAATCCCTGATTACAAATGGTGGAGGGAAAGATGACCAGATTTCTTCTATGCTTCGTTGCGATCCTGGTGCTTGCGGGATGTGAACGGTCGACACTTGTGTCAGACACGGACTCTGAAATACGGGCGGGTAACACGATGATTCTGCAGGGGTTCAATCTTACCGACACGGCAGTTGTCGGACCCGAAGGATACCGCGTTGGCGGATACTATGACCTCAGTCCGTTCGACAGTGTGAGAATCGATTTCTCCGCCGCACGACTCAACGCCGGTAACGCCACCAGCCAGATCGTGGTCAGAGTGGGGCCCGCAAACTACTTCCGTGATTCCCTCGTGGGGCAACAGAAGGAAGTCTCGATGACCATAACGCGGTCAGCCCTCGCAAAGCCCCAGAGTTCCGCGCTCACGTTTTTCGTTCCGGATGGCGCCGGACAGCTTATCCTCACTCGTTTGCGTGTTGTCGGGTTGTAGACATCCGTACCGGGAGAGCGATGCCGCCAACTCCTGGACGTGAAGGAGATATTCCCGGCGATTGACGCTGCTGTGGGCACCTACGGAGATCACGCGACAATTCTGCTGAAATATCTTGACCAATCGGAAGCGACAGAACGCATGGCAGACATAACGGGGAGACTGAAATCTGACGGACGGTTCAAGGAATTTGCGCGGCGCGATCAGTGGTGAGAGCGACCGACCGAAGGAACCAGATCATCTGTGTCGGCCGGTCAGGATCCCGGATCATCTTCTCCATTTCATCTGATCCCGCCGTCGCCGAATCCTCCTGCAACCAGGCAATGACGGCATTGAGAGATCGGTAACCCCGAGCCCGTGCGGGTTCCTGTCGTGAAACCGGCACGGCTGCATACGTCCCCCCCGATCAACCTTTAGTAGAAGGCTGGCCCGCCGTTACGGAGCGGCGGCGCGTTGGAGGCGTGTGCTGAACATAGGGTCGACTCTGCCTATCCGTCAGCAGCTCAGGACAATCACCGGTTCATTCCCTGCTGTTCCTGCAATACAGGAAGTGCATGCAGCAACTCGGCATTTCCTTGCAGCGAGATGGCCGTAGAAAAGTTGTTTTGTATGAACCCTCATCATAACAAGCATGGATACGATGAGGGTTCATACAGTGGCTAATTATTTCTTCCTTTCGATCGTCACACTGACAATTTTCCCATTGAATTTTGCCGAAGCGCCATAATCTGCAACATGGGTGCCGTCATCGGTACCTACATCCGCAAGATCATCAACCGAGAATATGCCCGGCTGTGTTTTTTCAATCCTCTTTTCTGCTACCTTCTTACCATTTACGGTGATGGTGCCAAGGCCTCCCTTACCCATGCCGCCGCCATCGTACTTGAAGTCGTACGCCAGCAGATAATTCCCTGCTTTCAGTGCCTGCGAAGATATTATCTGCGTTGATTCCAGCCCCAGGTAGTTATAGCTGAAGGCCGGTCTTCCATTTCTCATATAGAACGACAGACCGCCAAACCTTCCGCCCTGGCATACGATTACGCCGTTCCCATTGACATCTACCGCTACTTCTGCAGTGATGGTATAGGCGGTATTTCTCAGGTCAATAAAAATATCAACGCCCATTCCTTTCATTCCTTCACCCAGCGTCAAGGAATTCCGGTCTCCCATTACCGTTGGTCTGCCCATCAATTCTGCATTGGTCCTTTCCAGAAGGCGATCATCGAGGGGCAGAACATGGTATTTCTCAGCCTCCTTCATAAACAATGCCTGCATGTCTTTCAGTTTGTCAGGGTGTTGTGCGGCCAGATCATTTGCCAGACTGAAATCTTCGTTGTTATTGTACAGCTCCCATTTGTCTTGCTGCAGCGGATTGAGGGGCTTCGGTAACCAGGCCGGCCTGTGGATTGTCCGGGCAAACCACCCATCCTGATACACTCCCCTGTTGCCAAACATTTCAAAATATTGAACAGAATGCCGCTCTTTGGCACTGGCATCACCAAGACTATAGGCCAGGCTGGTACCTTCAATCGGGTCCTGTTCTATGCCATTGACCATTTTTGGCGCAGGTACCTTTGTGATTTCATAAATGGTTGGGGCGATATCAATAACATGGCTAAACTGCGAACGCAGTTCTCCCTTACCTTTGATACCTGCAGGCCAATGAATGATCATTCCATTTCTTGTGCCTCCAAAATCAGAAGCGACCTGCTTGGTATAGGAGAAAGGAGCATCCATTGCCACTGCCCATCCGGCTGAAAAGTGTGGATAGGTGCTTGGTCCACCCCAATCGTCATAATGCTTCAACATGTCCGGAACGGTTTCCGGCACCCCATTGAAATACGTCATTTCGCTGAACATCCCATTCATTTGTCCTTCAGCGCTGGCTCCATTATCGCCGGCAATGAATATGACGACAGTACTATCCAATACACCCAACTTCTCAATAGCTGATATAAGTCTTCCGACTTCGTAATCCGTTTGCTCGGCAAAACCGGCGTATACTTCCATCTGGCGGGTAAACAATTTCTTTTCATCGGCTGAAAGTTTTTCCCAGTCTTTGATATCGCCCGGTTTTGGTGCAAGCTTTGTGTTTGCGGGGACTATTCCCAGTCTTATCTGGCGTTCCAACGTCAGTTCACGAATCTTATCCCAACCCTGATCAAATTTTCCCTTGTATTTCTCGATCCATTCTTTGGGAACATGATGCGGTGCATGGGTTGCTCCCGGGGCAAAATACATGAAGAAAGGCTTCTCGGGCGACAGAGCCTGCTGGAAACTGACCCACGAGATTGCCTGGTTGGTCATGTCGGTGGTGAAGTGATAGTTCGGATCTTCGGGAGTCTCAACAAGCGTAACACCATCATACACAAGCGGAGCCCATTGATTGGTTTCACCGCCTATGAAACCATAAAACTTTTCAAAGCCCGAGCGAGTCGGCCAGCGGTCCTGAGGGCCCGAATTGGAAATTTCCCAGGGGGGAGTTTCATGGTATTTTCCAAAGGCTGCGGTATTGTATCCGTTCTGTCTCAACACTTCTGCCATTGGTGTAATACTTTGAGGCCTTACCGCAGTATTTCCTGGAAATGTCGTCGCAGTTTCAGCGATGGAACCCATATTGTTGCTGTGATGGTTATACCCGGTAAGCAATGCCACCCGGGTGGGCGAACAAAGTGCGGTTGTATGAAAACGAGTATATTTCAAACCGTTGGCCGCAAGTTTGTCCATGGTTGGTGTGGTAACCGGGCCGCCAAAAACTTCGGGGGCCCCAAAACCCATATCGTCAATCAGAACAATCAGGACATTGGGAGCACCTGCCGGAGCTTTCACTTCAAACCGCGGAGGCGCAGTGGCATTGCGTACATCAAGTTCTTGATAGGTTTGCCGCTCCGGCTCTTTTATGGGGAGCACGGTACGGTCAAGAGCGCCGGATTGCTTGTGCTCTTCCTGTTTGGGCGAGCATGAAGAAAGCAGGACAGCAGAAATGAGAATCATCAACAGTTTTATCTTCATACTGGTCCTCTGTGGTTGTTGAATTCGGTGTGTGTCATCGTGATGGATCCCTTCCACCAGTGTAAAAGGTACGTTTTTGCAGGTTATCGATCAATACATCCAAAGGTTGAATCCGGGATTACCCCCCAACCATGTGTTGAATGCTCTGGACCGGTTGATTACACTGGTATGATGCATCCTGTGCGTCCTGTTGACGGGGCACGTCAGAAACGAGTGACAAAAAGGCTACACTTGATACTCCAATCACCCACGCGATACTGACCAAACGGGATTTCACCTTTCACCCAGATGCCCACCCGGTTATTGACCATCAACCCGAAAAGGCATCCTGCTTTGAACCAGGTCTCCCCGCAATTCATCCAGTTGGTGTTCGATTCGGCATCAAGCATGCCCCACCACTTCATGGAAATCCTTCGAAGGAGCAACCCTGTCACGGTCAGGTAATGAACCCCCGGTCGGCTTGACTGTCCGGCAAAAGAAAACCAATCCTGAAACTTGAGGTATGCGTACCCCTCCCGCGGAAAGAACCAGATGGGCACGATTGTCGGAGACGCGATCCACTTCCCTTGCCCGAGCAAATTTGAAGTTGCTGTAGGCATTTGCAGCCCTGTACCGGTCGCCATCGCAAAGTTGCCCTCAATCCGCGGCGCAACCAGGGCCTGCATATAGATATCCCCCAGCCCCGTTGCTGTGGTTGAGGGATTGGAAAACGTTACAATGGGGATATCTAATCGTGTAAGAACACCACGGACCGGACCTGGCACGCCGAGATCCTCAAGGACAAGCCTGTCGGCTCGCAGGATAACAGTGTTGATGAAGCCATTATTATCCAGGCTGGTAAATTCCTCACGAAAACTGAACATCACCGGCTTTGTCGGATCGGTATCGTTGCCGATGGCGTCGGCCGCCTCCTTTGAACTTGTCGTATCCGCTCTCTCTTGCGCAGCGACCGGACTTGCCATAACCAATGCTGCTGCAACGGCTATGAGGATTCGCATGCGCAGGATCTCCATGTGCCCTTTATGCGCTCTCTCCGATCGGTTGTCCGCCCCGGGCGACTGCGGAAAGCACGACGGCCAGACACTTTCAGCTAACATCACCATCGATCGACCGGTGGAGCGCAATACGCCTCAAAAGGGTTTGCCTGCCCGGGCTCAGAGGGTTCACCGCCGCAACCGCTTGAGCAGACTCTGCCCGGTCTTCCAGTTGAACTTGACGAGCGTAAAGAGCCTCAGGGGAAGAAGCGGTCCGAGGGATGTCCGCGGTTCGGTTTGTCCCGCGCAAACCGCCAGGCCGACCGCCGGACCCTTTGTCGCGACGAAAACAGGCTGGCGGGTAATCCCCTCCTGCGGGACTTCGAGATCGATGTGGCAGACGGAGAATCCGATGCGGTGAAGCAGTTCGAGAAGATCCCGACCGTAGTTCCGGTATGTGAGAGTCAGTCCGCCGCCGCCGTGGTATTCCGGCTCGAGGAGATGCACGTCCGTGTCTCCGCCTGTGTCGATGCGCACGATCGTCTCTGCCCGCCCGTGGTCATACGGTACGGTAAGCACGAGGCTTCCGCCCGGCTTGAGTATCCTGAGGATTTCCCTGTACCCCATTTCGTCCTTCCGGACGTGCTCGAAGACGTCCGATGCGATCACCGCGTCGAAGTGTTCATCCGGAAAGTGCAGTCGCTGGAAATCCGCATACTCGGTCGGCCGGGAACCCTCGGCGATCTTCTTCTCGTCGTATTCGGTAGCGTAGTACTCGAATTTCTCCTTCAGCATCACCGGATACGAGCCCCGGGCGCTGGATTCGAGAATCCTGATCGAGCGATCAGGTTGCCACTGAAACAGCGGCGTTGCTGCGCGTCCCATGATCATGCCCAGCGTGTACACCACGGCGCGATGACGGCTCGAGGCGCTGCAGTTGGGGCAGTGCGTCCCTTCCCTGGTATGCTCCGTATTCAGGAACGTGCCGCTCCAGCCGCACAGCGTGCACTGCCCTGTCGTAATCGGTGTGGCTTCCTGATACGAATGAATCATGCCTTCTCCGTCGTCGGAATGATGTCCTCACGCATTTCGCGGGTTCCGTTGGGAATCCCCTGTCCAAGATCGCCTGTCAATCCCTGCGCGGGCGGACGACCTGTTGCCCCCCCATCGGTAACTGCCAATGACCAACTTCCGCCCTGGTAGGAACATCGCGAAAACCCTTCCCGGCCCACGAATGGGCCGCGCTGCCGGCCTTAGTCAATCCAGGTGCCGGAATCGCGTCACTTTCACCGAGGGGTGCAGGATGAACCTGAATAGTATACCTTTCTCGCTGAAGAAAGACAAGCGCCCGTGGAATCCCGTGAAATCCATGCTCGTGAAAGCGGTGCTCATGAATTCCCATGGTTGAAATTCCACGGGATTGCGGAAGTCTCTCCCCTAGTGTCGCGAATCGCAATGCGGTGCAGTCCCGAGGGGATTCCGCCACCGATTGGTGGAGATATCGATGATGTCCGGCATCGGGCCTATCTGAAAGTCCACCACAGGAACAGCAGGACGAGAACCAGAACGACCGAGGCCGCTGCATTCAGCCCGTTTCGCTTTGTGTTGAACGGATGGGAACGGTCAAAATCCGCAAAGGTCAGATTTACGAGCCGCTCGCGGGCGGGCGGTGCGGTGGCCAGGCTGACGGCGATCAGTACAAGTGAACAGACGAAAAACAGGAATGCAGCATAGTGCAGGAAATTCACCGTGGCGACATATCTCAGAACAGACGATTCCAGAGAAGACATCTTGTTCTGGATTTCAAGGATGAATCGGGCACCCC
This sequence comes from uncultured Bacteroidota bacterium, assembly GCA_963779225.1. Classification (GTDB taxonomy): domain Bacteria; phylum Bacteroidota; class Ignavibacteria; order UBA10030; family UBA6906; genus CAVPCZ01. Next base: position 3,290,387 of record CAVZWW010000003.1, on the reverse strand, counting down.
CAAGAAAGAGCCCGGTAAGGAGGCAGGCCATCGCCCCCCGTCCGTTTGCCCTTCTCCAAAAAATGCCGAAGAGAAAACAGGCGGAAATCGGTGGAGCGATGTATCCCGAGACACTCTGGAGGTACACGAACATCCGTTCGTCACTCATCTTGCCGATGAAGGGGATCCAGAGGAGCCCGAGTACCACCATCGCTCCTGTGGAGATTCTGCCGAAGCGGACGACGCTGGTGTCATCCGCCTTCGGCCTGAGACGCTTGAAGATGTCGATGGTCAGGAGGGTTGAGGTGGAATTGAACATCGCGCTGAGCGACGACATCAGTGCAGCCAGCAGTCCGGCAACAACCAGTCCCTTCAGTCCTGACGGCAGCAGCGTTGTCACCATCCAGGCATAGGCTCTGTCCCCGGTGACCTGGCCGTTCGAAAGACTATAGGCAATGACGCCCGGGAGGACCAGGATGAACACCGGAAGGATTTTCAGGAATCCCGCAAATATCGTCCCGCTGCGTGCCTGATCGAGGTTCCTCGCACTCAAGACTCGCTGAACGATATACTGATCGGTGCACCAGTACCAGATCCCCATGATGGGTGCGCCGAGCAGAATCCCGGTCCAGGGGAAATCCGGATCATTCATCGGCTTGAACATGCTCCAGAATTCAGGCGGGGTGGTCGCAACCACCGTTTCCCAGCCGCCCGCCTGTTGAAGCCCGATCAGCGTGAGCGCCACCGATCCGATGATGAGAATAAACATCTGGATCAGATCCGTGTAGATCACCGCTGCAAGTCCTCCGAGAACGGTGTATGCTCCCGTGGCCACAACGATCACCACAGCGGACGTATACATATCCCACCCGACAACGCGCGTTCAGGAGTATTCCTCCCGCATAGAGTGCAATGGAAATCTTCGTGAGGACGTACGCGACGATCGAGACCAGGCTGAGGTAATAGCGTGAGGCGGAACCATAACGGCGCTCCAGAAACTCGGGCATGGTAAAGACACCCGAGCGGAGATAGAATGGAGTGAAGACCCAGCCCAGAAGCAGAAGGATCAGGATGGCGAGCCACTCGAAGTGCCCCACCGCGAGCCCCGATTTCGAGCCGGTCCCCGCCAGTCCGAGAAAGTGTTCGCTGGAAATATTGGTCGCAAAGAGCGATGCTCCTATCGCGATCCATCCCACATTCCGGCCGGCGAGAAAGTACTCTGTCGAGCTTGATGTCCGCCTGCGGAAATGGAGGCCAATGGACAGTACACCGGCGAAGTAGACCGCGATGATGACCATATCGGCGGTCGAGAGAGAATTTGTCATGACTATTCCCTGTACACGTGAGCGAGGAGCACGGTCCCCGAAAGGCAGTACAGACCGTCCTCGAATTGAGCATGCCGGGGGCGGAAACCTCTCATCGCATGGTCTGCTGGGGGGTGAAGTGCAGCAACAGTCGCAGAGAACACGGGCAGATCATGGACGATTCCCGTGCTTTACGGCAGCCCCATCGGGTACGATCGTCTGGAGCCGCTGTATAACCTGAATCATTGACCGTACCGTGTGGTAATTGATTTTCCAGCCGTGCCCGAGCGCGCCGTCCAGGACATTCCCCTCCCGGTCAACCCGCTCGTACCACTCTCCCCCCCTTCCATGTTGACCATATGTGCGAAGAGGAAATCCCAGACCTTCCGGAATGCCGTCCAGTATCGCTCTTCCCGGAAAACCAGATAGGCATCGAGCATGCCAACGAGTGCTTCTCCCTGCTGCCAGAACTGTTTTTGAGTGTGCGTTGTGGGTGACTGGTCCGGTCCTTCACAGTAGACGCCGCCGTACGTGTGATCGATCCCGAAGCGGATGCAGTGGTCGCACATGTTCCTGAGTACCGGCGCATAGGTGTCTTGTTCCAGCCCGAGGACATCACCTGCATGCATGAGAAGCCAGGCAAGCTCGACATTGTGACCGTAGGAGGTGAAGTCAATCGGGTGAATGTCTCCTTCATCCGGTTTCGCGTCGCGGCCCCACGTTGTTGCAAAGATGATCGCCGGCAGGGGTTCAAAGTTGTACTTGAACTGGGAGTATCCCGTCCCGGAACCGGGGCGGAGCATCCTGGAAAGCAGGAGGTCAATGATCTCCAGCAGGCGGCGCCTGTGCGTAGGATGCCCGGTCATTTCGAAGTAGGTGGTAAGTGCTTCCATCATATGCATATGGACATCCAGGCTCTTCCGGTCTCCGCCGAACCTGCCGGGACGTTCGGGTTGCCAATCCCGCTGCATGAGTTCGAGAAAACCTCCGTGCCGCGTTTCCGCCATATGCTCGTACACAACCTGGTAGGTGGCATTCGCGGCTTTTCTGCCTTCGGCATTTCCCGTTGCCAGGAAGTACTCGCTGAATGCATAGATCCCGAAGCAGTGTCCGTATCCCACTTTGGATCTGTTGGTGGGATTTCCCTGACGATCCGCGATCCAGTACCACCCGCCCTGTTCGGTATCCCAGTAGTGATCCAGGATGAACCGCGCACACATTTCTGCGAGTTCACCGCAGCGGCCGTTACCATAGCCGGCGCGGTGAGCGCTCGACATGGTATAGAGCGTCCGTATCTGCGAGAGAAAGGTCTTTTCGGTCTCCCCGGTTGGCTTGCCCTGGCGGTCAAAAAACGGAAGGAAACCCCCGTAGACGGGATCAGGTGAGCGTTCGATCCAAAAAGGAAGAAGGGATTTCGTCAGGTACGTGTGGGCGTGGTCCCGTATATCGGTGACTTCGGCTGCCGTCGGCATGGATGCTCCTGGTGGTACGCGGTTCCTCAGTGTCTGATCTGCCCCGTTCCGTGAACGACAAACTTGCTGCTGGTCAGCTCGACGAGCCCCATCGGGCCTCGAGCATGGAGTTTCTGCGTGCTGATGCCGATTTCCGCCCCGAGACCGAATTCGTATCCATCCGTGAACCGCGTGGATGCATTGACATAGACCGCGGCGGAGTCCACCTCCCGCAGGAATTTCTCCCCGTTGCGCTTCGTGCCGGTGAGGATGGCGTCGGAATGATGCGATCCGAAACGATTGATATGTTCAACCGCCTCTTCCAGACTCCCGACCACCTTTACCGCGATGATCAGATCGAGATATTCCTTCTCCCAGTCTGCCTCTGCTGCCGGCACTGCATCAGGGATAATCGCAAGCGTGGATTCATCCCCCCGTATCTCGACCCCCGCCTGCCGCAGTCGGGCGGCGACACCGGGAAGGAACTTTTCGGCAATTGCCCTGTGGACCAGAAGCTTTTCAGCGGCGTTGCAGACGGAAGGTCTCTGCACCTTTGCGTTGAAAACGATCTCCTCCGCCTTGCGGAGATCCGCCGAACGATCGACAAAAACGTGGCAATTGCCTTCACCGTGCGCAATCACCGGTACCGAGGAGTGTTCCTGTATGAATCTGATAAGCTGCTGGCTTCCGCGCGGAATGATAACATCGAGAAAGCGATCCTGCGCGAGCATGGTCAGTACCGCCTCCCTGTCCGTCGTATCGATGAATGCGACACAACCGGGAGGGAGCCCGACGTCGTGCAGGGCCATGGTTATGATGTTCACCAGCGTGGTGTTTGTTCGAACGGCCTCGGAACCTCCGCGGAGCAGAACGGCGTTGCCGGATTTCAGACAGAGGGCGGCGGCATCAACGGTCACGTTCGGCCGCGCTTCATAGATGATGCCGATGGCCCCGAGCGGTACGCGCATCTTTTCCACCCGGAGCCCGTTGGGGCGTTTCACCCGTTCATAGACCCGACCAACGGGATCAGGGAGTGCGATGACATCTTTCACGCCTTTGATCATTTGCCCGATTCTCTTTTCGTCGAGCGTCAGACGGTCGAGAAGGACCTTGGACAGCCCCTGTTCCCGCGCGCGGGAGAGATCGTCTGCGTTGGAGGCGAGGATGTCGGGCGTGTTGCTCCGTATACGGGCATTTATCGCCCGCAAAAGATTATTCTTCCTGGCGGATGTGCAGGTATACAGCACTCTGCTGGCCTCTTTAACGGCCCTGGCTTTCTCCTGGATGGAGACGGGCATCATAGGCTCCCGGTGATGATGACAAGATTGTCTTTGTGGATGACTTCGTCGCCGGAATCGCGTCCGAGTATCCTTGCGATCTCACTGCTTTTTCTTCCCCGGATCCTACCAAGGTCCGCTGATGAATAGTGCGTGACCCCTCTCGCGATTTCATGTCCCCGGGCGTCACAGACGGTGATGGTATCATTCGCCCGGAATTCTCCGGAGATTTCAAGAATGCCCGAAGGGAGGAGACTTTTGTGCTTTGCGAGCAACGCCGTCCTGGCTCCGTCGTCAATGGAGACGGATCCTTTCGCATGCGACACAAATCCTATCCACTTCTTCCGCACGCTGAGCCGGCTCCCGCCCGGAAGAAACAGCGTGCCCTTGAAATCGCCCGAAAACACGTCGCGGAGTGCCCGGGGATTGTTCCCGTTGGTGATAATCATCGCGATGCCGGACGACGCACATCGTTTCGCCGCTTGAATCTTCGTGATCATACCCCCGGTGCTCAGTTCACCCCTGGTATTCTTCGCCAGCTTTTCAATGTCCGCCGTGATCTTTTCGACCACGGGAATCAGCGCCGCACTGGTGTTTTGTGTCGGATCGTCCGAATACAGCCCGTCGACATCACTCAGGATGATCAGCAGGTCTCCCTGGATGAGATTGGCCACGAGGGCGGACAGGTTGTCATTGTCACCGAGCTTTATCTCGTCGACGGCGACAGAGTCGTTCTCGTTGATGATCGGAACAACCCCCTTGTCAAAGAGCACGTTCAGGGTATTCCTGGCATTCATATAGCGTGTTCTGTTGACGAAATCATCTTTCGTTAGAAGTATTTGAGCAACGGTGCGCCCCTGTTTCTGGAAGGCGGCTTGATACGCTTCCATGAGGATGGGTTGTCCGATGGCCGCGGTGGCCTGTTGTTCGGGAATTGTTCTGGGGCGTTTCTTGAGGTGAAGCGCCGACACTCCGGCACCGATCGCTCCGGAGCTGACGAGAGCCACGCGGCTCCCAAGAGACTGGAGATGGGCCACATCCCGGGCGAGCTCGGCAATGCGGTCCCGGTTAATTCCCTTCAGCGTGTCAGTCAGCAGATTGGTGCCGATCTTGATGACGATCGTATTCCGGGGGTGCAGTATGCCCTCGAGTCGATGCATTGTGTGGAGTACTTTCTCTTACCAGCGCGTTGGTGTACGTCCGATTACGATATCCCTGATCATTGCCTTTCCAGCATCGTTCAACGGGGAACTGGGGGCTACGGGGAGGGGAACAGACTCAGGCACCCGGCTGAGGCGCAATATCGACGACTACATAAGCCAGTTGAAATATATCATTCAGCCGGTGTAAAGTCAAAAGAGCGCCTGCCGTGATCATGGTGAAAACGAACCGATCCGACCCGAGCGCCGGGTCAGTCCATGACGGTGAATGCACCATCTACACGCTTTCACGCGTACGCACCAGGACTTCACGCGTTTTAGCCCATCCAGAAACCCTTCCGATGGGATACCCCAAGCACCTTCCTGCAGTCAGGACAGAAGTAGATGTAGCGTCTTCCGAAGACACTCTGTAATGCACGGTACCAGATACCGGTCAATTCTTTGGTGCAATGCGGGCAAAGCGGATACACGTCAGTCTTTTCTTCAACCGGCAGCATAGCCCTGTCCTCATTGATTGCTACTGACCATCTCATCGATCTGTTTACGCCCCTGCATTCTTGAAGTCGGGGGGCCGGGAACGCACAAGCCACACGAGACCCAGACCGGTTACAATACCGTACTCGAAACCGGCCCTCGCCCCACTGAGCCACATCAAACCTGTCAGCATCCATCCTGCCACGCTGAACAAGACCCAGAGGTTTGCGCGTTTCAGGTGCCGACGGAATATCCACCATTGTGGCACGCCCAGAGACAACCCGAACGTAGCAACTCCCAGCCAGTATCCTGTCCAGTGCAAGCCCCAATTGTGCACGAAGATGCCCTGGATGGTCTGTCCAAGTGGATAACCTACGGCAAGACCCACAGCGCTCGCCACCAGGAACCGTACAGGGAGCACGCCGGCCGCCCGGACAATAGGCCATTGCAGGCCGGCTAGAACAGCACCCCAGAGAAATCCCTTAGCCAGGCGCGCCCATATTCCAGGTTCGCCACCCAGTCGCCTGGCAGCCTCACTGCCCAGCTCATATCCCAGCAACATCGCAACTGTGGAGAGCAGGGCTCCGGTGAGCCATGGTTTGATGTTGACCCAACTCATCAACCGGGTTGTTCTCATGGTTGATTCTCCGGGATGGGCTAAGGGTGGCGCACTGATCCCTCGATTGAGTCAGTGTGTGTAATGTGCGTGGCGGCAAGGTATTCCAGGACCAGGAATTTCTGTCCATCCACTTCATCGACATCAAAGATGGTAGCGATGCTTGGATGATTCAGCGAAGACATGGCTTCTTCTTCCCGTTCGAAGCGGGAGATCTCTTCCTATTCCGACCTGTGGATTATTGAACCCGATCGTAGACCACGCGGCCGTCGAAGATTGTCGTCAAGACCCTGGCAGTATTCAACAATGACGGTTTCATCTGGAAAATGTCGTCGGAAAGGACGACCATGTCGGCAAGTTTTCCGGTCTCGATCGACCCTTTGATTCCTTCGTCGAACGAGGCAAACGCCGGCCCCAATGTGAAGGCCTTGATGGCTTCGGCAACGCTGATCTTTTGCTCCGGGATCCACCCGTCGGGATGTTTTCCGTCGAGCGTTCTCCGCGTGACTGCAGCGTAGATTCCCATGAGCGGGTCCATCGGTGCCACCGACCAGTCGGAACCGAATGCGAGGATGACACCCGCATCGAGCAGCGAACGGAATGCATACGTTCCCTTTGCTCGTTCTAGGCCGATTCGTTTTTCCGCCCACCGGCCGTCGTCGATCGCATGGTACGGTTGCATAGATGCAATGACGCCCTGGTGTGCGAATGACGCAATGTCTTGCCTCTGGAGATGTTGTGCGTGCTCGATGCGGAATCGTCTGTCGCGAACACCGTTGTGTTTCACGGCACGATCGAACATATCAAGGATAATGTGATTGGCGCGATCGCCGATTGCGTGAATCCCGATCTGCAGAGCGGCACTGTCGGCGCCGATGATGTTGGCGAGCATCTTGCTTTCGGGTATCATCTCTTCACTGGGGAGACCGGATGTAGACGGTGCGTCGTCGTATGGCGAGTAAAAGAGCGCCGTCGTCGAGCCGAGCGATCCGTCGGCAAACCCTTTCATCCCGCCGATCTTTAACTTCTCGTTGCCGAAGCCGGCGCGCAGCCCGACTGAAGCCTGGCGTTTCCAGGAAGCAAGAGGCTGGAATCCGTAGATGCGCACGGTCAGTTCGTTCCGGGCGAGGAGATCCTGGTAGGCGGTCAGAACAGCACGCGATGCCGACATATCCTGGATGCTGGTAACGCCGTTCTCGGCGGCAGAGCGCATCGCGGCGCGTACGGCGTCCATTATCTCGTCCTGCGTATCGTCGGGGATTACACGGTAGACGGGGTCCATTGCCGCATCCTTGAGGACTCCGGTGGGCTCGCCGTGTGCGTCTCTGACAATGGTTCCGCCCGGCGGGTCGGGTGTGTCCTTCGTGATTCCGGCAAGCTTGAGTGCAAGTGAGTTGGCGAGAGCCATATGTCCGTCCAGGCGATTCACGAACACCGGATGTTCCGGTGTCGCGTCGTCGATCATCGAACGTGTCGGCAGGTGCGGTGGGGTCCACGCTTCATGATCCCAGTCGCCTCCGGTGATCCACCGCCCTTTCGGAATGCGTGCGGCAAATGCCCGTATGTGCTGCGCAAATTCCTTGTCCGACTTCACAGCACGCAGCTGAACGCTGCTGAGATTGGCGCCGCCGGAGTAGAAATGCACGTGTGCGTCGTTGAACCCGGGTACGACACGTTTGCCCGCCAGATCGATGATGCGGGTTTTCTCCCCTGCCCACGCCTTAATCTCGTTGGTCGTGCCCACGGCAACGATGGTGTTGCCAATACACGCCACGGCTTCCGCCTCCGGCTGCTTCGGATTGACCGTCCAGATCTTTCCGTTCAGGAGGATCAAATCGGCGCGTGATTGTGCGCGGGTGCCGCTCAATGCCAGGAGAGATAGGGCGACAAGCAATATGTGTTTCATGTGTTGCGTGCTCCAGGAGGTTCGTTGTATATACGTCACGATGCGCTGAGATGATGGGGCGCGGGCTATTCTCTGGCACAGGATGCCTCATCCCTGACGGCAATGGTCCCCTCTGTGTTCGCTACGATGACTGCGCCATCTCCGCCGGCCGCCTTTCGCGTCGATACGACGGGACCACTAACGGTGTAAGGTACACAGATTTTCTCCAGAATCCAGCGCGATCGAGCACGCAAGAGAGCATTTGAATTGGATCCGGCGTTTGCGTCTGTCCACCAACATCATTTACCCGCGTATCAGGGTAAGGGAATGTTCAGGGAAGGTATTGCAGAGAACCAGTGAGGGGGCGAATTGGCGGGGAACACTCTTGACGCACCGATGGCCTTGCACAGGGTCACGCCCCACGGAGAACAGACAGACGAATCCGCCATGAGGTGTGACTCCTCTGCACCGGGGATGCCGGCCTGACTCGACATAACCGGGACTCAACCGACGTCGGAACCTGACGCAGAGCCCCCCCCCGACAGAATCATGAACAGAGTAGCTATGTTCTACTTCAAAACCAACATTCTCTTCGTCTCCATGAAATCCCGTGCCTTCAACCGGTAGAAATACACACCGCTGGACAGCCCGCCGCACTCGAATCTGACCTCGTGATAACCGGCTTCTTGCTCTCCCTGAATGAGTTGCGCGACCTGCTGGCCGAGAGTGTTGAAGACCGTCAACGTGACGTCCGACTGGTCAGGTAAACCGTAGCGAATCGTGGTTGATGGATTGAAGGGATTGGGATAATTCTGCTCCAGGCCGTATACTGCTGGGATATTGTTCACCGGTTGGTCCACTGCGGTAACGAATCTCTGCACAGGATACCAGAAACCCGCATGGTGAATATTCCCGGTGTTCTGGCTCTTTCCGATCGCCGGCTGGGCTACGGTACTTAGCATGCGATAGTCCGCATTCGTGCTCAGCCCGCCACCACCGGCGAACGTCCAGTGCGAAATTCCGACAGACTGTGCACTCAGGAGTCCGGTGCAACAGAAGAGGAGACACACGATGCCCCGCCATGCAGATGATTTCGTGTTCATTGGTTCTTCTCGTCGCGGTGTGAAGAAGATGTGATGTCGATACCCATCTCCGGTGGAAGACCGAATGCCCCCGGATACAGATAGTGCCCTCGTTCGGCCATTGGTTTTGGTTCCTCTACAGGGATGCGGTTCTTTTCCGCATAGGCGTCTTTCCGGATTCCGGTGACCTGCCAGGAGACCTTCTGACCGACGGTGCCACCGCCTATCCTGAAGTGATTGCCACTGATCTCTCCGGCGATATACAGATTCGGACCCGGCGCCCCGATGGCCGTCAGTTGATAGCGGAAGTCCTTGTTCAATGCCTCAAACCAGGCGGGAAGCTCCACAACTGCCTCCCCGGCACCATCGAGGATTGCGTTTCCGTTGTAGATGTTCATCATATCGGGCGATTCGACGAACGAGTGGTACAGATACTTGTTCGCGGGATCCAGAGGATGATCGATCTTGAATGATCCGCTTGCCTTGCTCAACGTTCCGCCGACGTTCAGATTCCCGGCGATGCCCACGTTTCCCGCGAACAGACCGTTCCCGTTCGGATCCATGTGTCCCCGGAACTGCCCCCCCGCCGTCTTCAGCGTCAATCCTTCGGCCGGGTTCATCCGCAGGGTATTCCCGTTGGAGAGCACCGTCTGGAGTCCTGCCTGGTATGTCTCCAGCCCTTTGTGATGTGAAGTGCCGTCGGCATTGAACTGCACGACCGTATCGCCTGGTGCTCTCACGATGTGCAAGCTGGAGGCATAGACTTCCCCTATGACTTCCACGTCTCCCTCAAAAGCGCCGGCCAGATCCCCCGGTCCTGACGCTTTCCCGTACACACCGATCCGCTGGCCCGTCTCCAGGTCCACCCGACCGAACCCCGCTATGGTCTCCCCCGTCCCGTCGACCAGCTTCGCTCCTTTCCCGTCCTGACCTTTCAGGATCACATCCCCTTCAAACGTCTCATCTCCCTTGTGCAGCGATGTCCCGGTGGTATCAACCCGGAAAACCTCAACGCCGGATGAGTTCTTCACCACAAGTGCCTTCCCCGTCAGGATGCCGTCGAATGTGCTTGCCGTCGGGAGGCTTCGATAGTGCACCTTCTGGTCACTCGACCAGACTAGAAATCTCTCCTGCGTCGGATCCGGATTCACGGTGGTGATTCTGACTTCACCGTCGAACACTCCTGCGGGGCTGCCTTTCCCAAACAAGCCGATTCCCGATGTCGATATGCCGGTGGTGCCGATCCCGGTTTCTGAACTGCCCTGCACACCAGTACTCGAAGTGGAGGTACCGGCAACCCCGATGTTTGTTCCTGAACTGCCCTGCACACCAGTACTCGAAGTGGAGGTACCGGAAACCCCGATGTATGTTCCTGAAACACCCACCACACCAGCACCTGATGTGGAGGTCCCCACTACGCCTCTCTTCGACTCAGAACTGCCCACAACACCGTCACCGCTTGTGGAAAAACCTCTTGTACCAATGCCCGACTCCGCGTAGCCGACCACCCCCCGGCCGCTTACCGTTTCCCCGAACACGCCATCTCCACTTTCAGAGTAGCCACCGATGGCAAAATTGAAAATATATCCATCCGTTGGCTTGGAGACACGCGCAGTCGCCAGCGGGGCTGAACCCGAATCAGTTCGAACAGCAAACAGGGCCGGTCCCTCGCTTGTGCGGATGACCAGCGCAGTGTCGCCCCCGGCAGACGGAGGCATCCTGAGCGTGGTCTTTGCCGTGTGCAGTGCCCCTCCGCCGGCATCAAAGACATGCGTCGCATTCCCCTGTGCGTCTCTGATCGTCAGACCCTGTCCCGGGGCGGGCTCCGCGACCGTGGAGTGACTGTTCAGACTGTACGGTGACGCCGAGAGCACCACGCGCGGGGCAAGTTCTGTGCCCTGGCCCACGGTGATCCCGAGCCAGTACTGCTTGTCAAAGGGGAGATTCAAGGGAGTCGTGCTCCCGAGGATCGCGTTGAAGACCCCTTTGTTCACGGCTACTTGTTGTGCCTCCTGCCAGAGCGCGGTACCGCCGGCTGCAACATCGAAGAGCCGGAAGGTCAATGTGACATCCCCATCGGCAATGGCACTGCCGTTTCCATCTGTCAGCACTCCCTGGTAGTTCAATGTGAGGGGAATTTGGGCATGCACGTAGGACATGCACATGCCGCAAAGAGTCACCAATATCGCCAGCTTTTCTCTCATGGCTTCTCCGTGAATGATGGTTGATGTATTATGGATCCTGTTTCCTGGAAGGTTTCGTTGTGGTGTTTTCCATTCTTCCGTGAATGCTCAAAGGCTTCCGGATACAGATAGTGCCCTCGTTCGGCCATTGGTTTTGGTTCCTCTACAGGGATGCGGTTCTTTTCCGCATAGGCGTCTTTCCGGATTCCGGTGACCTGCCAGGAGATCTCCATCCCGGGTGTGCCACCGGCAAGCCTGAAGTGATTCCCTCTGATCTTCTCGGCGACATGCAGATTCGGACCCGGCGCCCCGATGGCCGTCAGTTGATAGCGGAAGTCCTTGTTCAATGCCTCAAACCAGGCGGGAAGCTCCACAACTGCCTCCCCGGCACCATCGAGGATTGCGTTTCCGTTGTAGATGTTCATCATATCGGGCGATTCGACGAACGAGTGGTACAGATACTTGTTCGCGGGATCCAGAGGATGATCGATCTTGAATGATCCGCTTGCCTTGCTCAACGTTCCGCCGACGTTCAGATTCCCGGCGATGCCCACGTTTCCCGCGAACAGACCGTTCCCGTTCGGATCCATGTGTCCCCGGAACTGCCCCCCCGCCGTCTTCAGCGTCAATCCTTCGGCCGGGTTCATCCGCAGGGTATTCCCGTTGGAGAGCACCGTCTGGAGTCCTGCCTGGTATGTCTCCAGCCCTTTGTGATGTGAAGTGCCGTCGGCATTGAACTGCACGACCGTATCGCCTGGTGCTCTCACGATGTGCAAGCTGGAGGCATAGACTTCCCCTATGACTTCCACGTCTCCCTCAAAAGCGCCGGCCAGATCCCCCGGTCCTGACGCTTTCCCGTACACACCGATCCGCTGGCCCGTCTCCAGGTCCACCCGACCGAACCCCGCTATGGTCTCCCCCGTCCCGTCGACCAGCTTCGCTCCTTTCCCGTCCTGACCTTTCAGGATCACATCCCCTTCAAACGTCTCATCTCCCTTGTGCAGCGATGTCCCGGTGGTATCAACCCGGAAAACCTCAACGCCGGATGAGTTCTTCACCACAAGTGCCTTCCCCGTCAGGATGCCGTCGAAGGGAGGAGCGGGCGATCCCGCGCTTCCCTGAAAAGATCCGTCCGGAAAACGAATTCCCTTGCCGACTCCCGTGATAGACAGTCCACTCTCGAACACTTCCAGTCCTCTATGATAAGAGCTGCCGTCGGGTCGGAAGACCACCACGGTGTCGCCGTGTCCCCCGACAACCGCAAGGGTCCCCTTGGTTAAGATGCCATCGAGGCCAACCACGCTGTTTGGTTCTTGCGTGACGCCATCGATCACTGACAAATCCCCTCCAAGCACGAGCAGGTCGCCCACCTTGGACTCCTGTTGGATTGAGGAAGAATTCTCGAGATCCCGCCCGATCAATTCATTGGCGTGCACGCCTCCCCCTCCCTGGCCGGATGGTCGAAGCACGAAGAGCAGTGCTGGAGTGTCCGCGACGCCGACCATGAGGGCGGTATCGGGTTGCTGGAGAGAAACCTGAAGGCCCGCGCCGAGCAGCATCTTCCCTGCGTGGTAGGTGTCACCATCTTGATGAAGGACGTGTGTTGCGACACCTGCGAGGTCACGGACCGTAATTCCCTGTCCGTTCCCGGGTTCCGCCATGGTTGTCCGCGAGTTCATGCTGTAGGGTGAAGCGGACAGGGGCGCGCGTGGCGTCAGCTCCAGGCCCTGGCCCACCATCACACTCAACCAGTATGGTTTGTCAAACGGAAGGTCCAGTGGTGTCGTTGAGCCGAGGAGAGCATTAAACACACCTTTGCTTACTGCCACCTGCTGTGACTCCTCCCAGACCGCTGTTCCACCCGCCGGCGCATCGAAGAGGCGAAAGGTGAGGTTAACGGGGCCGTCGGGGACAGGGGTACCGGAGGCATCTGTAAGGATTCCCTGGTAACTCATGATGTGTGGTACCTGGGAAAACGCCTGACCCGCCAGGACGAGAACGGCAAGCACGAGATTGCGGTGATGGGACTTCATCTGGGAGCCCTCCTATCGTCGATGGTCTTCCGGTTCTGGCCCTTCCTATTTCATCATGAGTGGTGAGCATGAACCGGAGAGCGATGTGGTCCGATCGTACTGGCCGGAAAAGATGGTTCAGAGTGTCCGGGAGGACGGCGTTTGTGGTGCAAGGGAAATCGAAGGGGTGGCGGTGAAGCGCGTGAGCGGGGCGTGCATTGACTGCTGAGGGCGGCTGACGTGTTTGCATACGACGGCCCCGCAAGGAAAGTGGTGTGAAGGAACAGTGTGACGTTAGTGAATGATTAACGATTTTTGGGGGAAATGTCAAGCCGTATCCCGGCGGGAGTACAAGCGAGTTCCCACCAGTTTTCAGCGGTTTTGCTGAACGGCTCCCATCGAGACCCGGTCATACCAGACAATCAGAGTCAACGATCGACGAAGCGCATCTCGCCAGGGGTGCGAATGCGCCCTGGGTGTGCACCATCGGCAGGAAAGAGACAAGCCGATGGCTATGTGAGCCAATGTGCCGCGGCAAGTGCAGCGGGCATCCCTCCCGCCTGCAATGCCAGTGCCCGCACCGACTTTCTCGGATGTCCTGGCAACCACCTGATGACGAAATACGCAACTATCGGTATCTGCAAAACAACGAGAATCCGAAACAGATGGGAAGGGGTATCTTCATCGACTTCATGGACAGTACCATATATTGCAGCGTGAGCGATAACGAGTGTCAGTGCCACAATCGACATCGCCAGCGGAATCCAGGCGCTCGCGAGGATCGGGTTACCGGTTGGAGCCGCGTTCCGTACATCAACGAACTGTTTCTGCCTGTCATCGACAGAAATGCGCAGGTCAAGCAGCAATTCCGCCAGCACTGTGTCCGCAACGGCAAGCTCCAAAAAGCCCGCTGTAGGGAAACCCTTCGGATTGCGAAGAGACCGTAGCATGATCTCTTCGTGGAAAACCGGATGCTGAGGTTGGGTCAGGTATTACTCTCATGGCGAGGCATGGCTGATGAGGTAACCGGGAGAGACCACGACATCCCGATATCGGGGCCGCACATACGAAGATCGTACCGTCGCGTACGATGGTCAGCGGGTAAAGGCAACCGTGTCGTGCGTGACCCCAAAGCGGGTTCGAGGTGTACTCCGAACCTCTTCCGTGGTGCAACAGTGGCGCTTACCGAAGCAACAACAGCTTTTTCACATCTGCAAACCCACCAGCTTGCAGCCGATAGAAATAGAGGCCACTTGCCAGGCCTGCCTTTTCAAATACCACCTCATGATACCCGGCCTCACGGAAGTCGTCCACCAAAGCCGCCACCTGCTGACCCAGCGAGTTATATACCGTAAGAGATACATGCGCCTGCACAGGCAATGCGAATCTGATAATTGTCGAAGGGTTGAAGGGATTGGGGTAGTTCTGACGTAAACTGAATTGTGCGGGCACATCGTTATTGTCGCCGACATCAGTAACTATATGTTGATATTTTTGTGCCGCCGCATCGGCATTAACCTGCAGATTCTCGAGATCTGTTCCGGCAACAAATGCGAAATAGACAAAGTTCGGATTGCCTTGTGTGAGAGTGAAAGGTCCGGATCCAATCCACGTTCTGTAATCACCCATCCCGGAGATTGTCTCATTTTCAAAGAGAGATATGTTCTGCAACGCCTTCTCTCGAATTGTCCCTCCAGAGGTATCTCTGGAAACCCTGGCACCCGCCAGGCCGTCAAGGGCAACTATACCATAGTAATTGGAGTCAGGGGACCCGTCGATAACATATTGATAGGCAAGGTTTCTCGATTGATCATATCCTCCAAGGTTTTTGGCGTAGCCCTGCCCCGCACCGACATCCCAGTCGGCAAAAATGCCAACGTAGAAATTGTTCAGGGAGGATGCAGAGGTGAACCCAAATTGTAAGATGACAAATGCATCACCGGCATGAGAAAAGGCCGTCTGACTAACAGATACTCCATAAGGATTCATTGCCCCGTTATCATTGTAGGTTGTCTTCGAAGCATAATCCATTGCCGTGTCTGGTGATGGTACTTCGTGTATAGGGTCAGTATTTCTAAACTCGGCCGTAATGTCAAAGCTCGCCTGGTTACCGTTCACATAACCCGCGGATTGTGTCCCAAATATCAATCCACTTGCGAACAGCGCATCGGCATTATTCATAAATTGGCAGCCCTCCCCGAGGGTTGTCAATGAGCTCAGGTGTCCAAAACTTCCATCGTAAAATATGGACATCTTGAAATCGCCGGTGTTATGAGTCAAATATGAATCATAAATGGACTGCGCCTTCTTTCGTGACCAGACGCTGTTATATTTTGTGCCGGCATAGAGGACACTTCCTCCCTGCTCAACAAATGCGGTTACGGCAATCCTTCCCAATCCCCCGGCATCCTCTTCCCACGTACTTCCCAGGTCACTGGAAATGAGCGTGCCATTATCTGTGCCCAAATAATAGACAGTGGAATTTAGACTTTCTGTAATGGCTAATACATTACACGATCCTTCTCTCACCATGCTCCATTGCACTCCGTCAAACTTTACCAGGCCGCTATCTGTTGCGACGAAAACGTGTGAGAATGAATCCACTGTAACGTGCCGGACCTCTCTTACCCAGGTACCACCCGGACTGATGAGCGTCCAGTCTGCACCGCTGTTTTCAGACTTATAGATATACCCGTACAGTGATCGTCCCAAATATACGATTTCAGGATTATTGGGATCGTTAGCCAAACAGGTGGAGTAACTAGCGAACGTACGTCCCCAGGTGCTTCCCTGATCGGTGCTCCGGTATGCACCACCGCCTGTATGACTGGCTACAGACACCAGGATAATATTTGAATTGGAAGGATGGACCCAGATGTCTGACACACCTCGCGAAACATAATTTCCATAATTCCAGTATACCGTATTCCTGTTCCATGTCTCTCCATTGTTCGTACTTTTGTGAATGAATACTCCAAACTGAGTAGCCAGATCGTTACCAACATAAATGGTCTTAGGGTTTTGCGGGTCGATTGCTACAGCTCCGAGAGAGACTGGAGATTCTGAAATGTAATCCCAGGTTATTCCGCTATCTTCGGAACGTGCAAGGCGCATATTACTACCACTCACTGTTGCGAAGACGGTTGCCGGATCATTGGGATGGATCGCCAAATCGGTAACATACAGGCGTTTGGTCTCCAAAAGGTCCCATTTGTCTGCGGGATTGTTCCATCTGTATATTCCTCCGTCTGCGAATGCCACCATCGTTTCTGGTGAAAATGCAAACGCGGAAGGAAAATCATCCGGCAGTCCGGGTTTCATGCCGTAATACTTCTTCTCGTCATCATCCCGCATCATGATGAATTTGCCTGCAATCCAGTGGGAACCCACAATGAGCCATTGAGGGGCAGAGGGTTCAACCAGCATGGGGAACGGGTACAAAGATCCTTTGTTAGGGTTTTGAATCGAATCTGCCAATCCTATCCAGGCATCGCCATAATTTGTGCTTTTGTATAATGTAAGGTGGCTCGAGACGGACGGGGATCCTATGGCATAGATTGACGTGGGATTGCGGCCGACTGGCGTGATTGACAGGTTGAGGATCTTCGCGGAAGATCCGATTCCTTTGCTCTGCCAGGAATTGCCAGCATCAGTACTTCTGTGAAATCCTTTGGATGAACCTGCATATATGACCGATGAATTCCCCGGATGCATTTTGACAGAGTATATCTGGGCATCTCCTAAATCATATGAGAGATTCCAGCTGGCTCCTCCGTCTACACTTTTGAAAATACCGCATATTTCACCGTCATAGCCCGAAAAATAGTCACCAGTGCCGGCGTAGATGACCAGCGAATTGTCAGGATCAACTACCAGGTCATTTACCCTCTGATCCGGAAGACCGGTCTGTAACCAGTTCTCTCCGCCGTTGTCGGTTCTGTACACTCCATTCCTGTATGTACCGGCATAAACTCTCTCTTTGTTGCCGGGATCTATCCTTACGATGAGTGGGTCAACTGGAGGCACACCTGTCTGCGCCCACGTCAGACCTCCGTCAACGGATTTGATTATGGTCCCGGCAGCTATTGGTGCGTTATGGCCCCGGTGAGGCTCTACAGCGTAGAGTACACTGGGGTCGGAGGGTGCTATTGCCAGATCCAGGACATAGCCGCCGGAGGGTCCGTTATTGAACCAGGTAGTGTCCATTCCTGCAACAGCACTACCCTTTCCTACGCCGGTCAATGAACCTTGATGCGTTCGATCCAATGATCCACGCTTTTGACTCGCCCACTTTTTGCCATGATCTGTTGTGCGAACTGTCATTCTCTCAGAACCACCAGCGGTAACGTTGCCAGCCGCTGCATATGACACTCCCCGATGCGCATTTCCACCGGAAAGAGGATCTTGCCACAACCAGGACTCCTGGGCTATCAGGTTGACCCCGGGAAAGGAACAACAGAGAATAAGAATGGTGGTCCGTCTCATGAGGGAGCCCTTTCTTTGCCTAAAGTAACACCCGGCCAACGCTGCAGTAGGCTACGGGGTGAATATCCGTAAACACTGCAGCGGTCATCGGCATTCCGCTGAAGGAATTGGAGTAGTCTATGGAAAGTCGGAACGACGAACTTCGAAGTTTCTGTGGTGCTCTGCCTGACGATTGAAGCACGAGAAGCCATCAAGTCGATGGAGCAAAAAACACGGCGCTTGACTTCAATCGGATGGTTGTCCGTGAGTCTCTCGCCAAAGGGTCGTCGGGGTGGGCTCTACAGCGGGGTCCAGAGCGGCGGCTCGATGGCTGAGGAAGTCGCCATGCGAGCACTACTGCAAAGATAACCTGCGCCAGATTGATTAGCAACCGAAATCGATCGAAACCACCTGTCCGGCAATCGTCTCATTTCTTTGACTGTGCAGGATGTGCCTCACGTCAAAGCTTCGCCCTTTTGCATGTGCCTGACGTCAAGGTTTCACCTCACAATGGGGGCAAGTATCCGAAGGCGCCAAACTCACTCAACATTGGGACACACACCGAGTCGGGTCGGTCTGGATCGATCATTGCCCTCCCGCCACGCTCGAAGGTTGCCGCAGAGGGAAGGATCGAGGAACAAGAAAGCCCGATTCAGAACCGGGGTTGATTGTGTGCCTACCAGAGCAGAAATCTGGCCCCACTGATGATGAGTCGACCTCGTCTTCCGTCACGTTCAAATGGATTCACTGTTCCCGTAATCGTTGCTGAAAGGGTGCGGACAAGCGATGAAGAAATGTTTCACTTTCCATTAGTTGGTAATGCGCAGGCCCAAATGAGCACAAATGCGGGTTCTTTCTTGCTGGAGTGATTATAGCTGTACGGAAATAATAGCAGGTAATGTAGATGCTTTTTCTATACTCGAATATTAGGTAAGAGCACGTGCGGGGCGTCACCGGCAATTCGATGAAACACGCACCCTGGCATTGATAACCACCTTCAATACATTGAATTCCTTACAGTCAACAAGCCATTGACAATGTTGAATGATCTCCTTATGATTGAACAAGCTTTCGATCTTGCGCATCGAAAGAAGCCATTCCCGAATTACTGCTACAGCAGTGATCCTGTCCTACCGTTCTTTTCTACCCCCGCATCGTAAGGAGGAAATGCATATGTGCAGGATGACGATCTGTGCCGGTATTCTTCTCTTCATATGTTCAACGTGTGTGGCTCTGGGCGGCGACGACCCGGCAAAAGCCACAACGGACATAAACATACATATTCTGGGGCCCGAAAAACTCGGCAATCTGCCTCCCCCACCAATCCCGCCCGGCAATCCTCAAACGACTCTAAAGATCCAGCTGGGCAAACAGTTGTACTTTGACACCCGTCTCTCCAAGGATAACACTATCAGCTGTGCGACGTGCCATGACCCTGCGAAGGGCTGGTCAGACGCCGGTCCAACCAGCAGCGGCATCAAGGGTCAACTGGGGGGACGCAGAGCTCCACCGGTATCGAATGCTGCATACCTTCCTCTCCAGTTCTGGGACGGCAGGGCCCCGAGTCTGGAGGAACAGGCAAAGGGACCGATCCAGAACCCGATCGAAATGGGAAACACACACGATGTCATGATCCGGACTGTCGGGGATATTCCCGGTTATGTTGAGGAATTCAAGACCGTCTTTGGCCCCGGGCCGATCACGACGGATGAGGTAGCGCAGGCGATCGCGGCGTTCGAACGGACGGTGGTAACAACGGATTCTCCGTTCGACCGGTATGTCCGTGGCGAAGACGATGCGCTTACGAATCAGGAGAAGATGGGTTTGGAGATTTTCAACGGGAAGGGGCATTGCACGGCATGCCACTGGGGCGCCAATTTCACCGACGGCCGTTTCCACAATATCGGTGTGAAGGAAAACAATCCGGCAAAGCCGGATCTGGGCCGATCCGAAATAACAAAGAATCCGGCTGACAGAGGAGCATTTAAAACCCCGACCGTAAGGGACGCTGCGTTGCGTGCTCCCTATCTGCACGACGGGTCGGAGAAGAGTCTCGAGGGCCTGGTCGAGTTTTATAACAGAGGCGGGGACACTGACGATCCGCTTCTTGATCCACTGCTGGTGCCTCTGAGACTTTCTACCTCTGAGAAAGCCGCTCTCATTGCATTCATGAAGCACGCAATGGTGAGTTTGAACCCCGAGGTTACGGCAGTGAAGCCCCTTCTCCCATCAGAATTTCCGAAATAAGGGACCATGACCATGAAAAGAGTCCTCTCGATCTCATTCCTCTGGCTCTTGACGTGGAGCTTGTTCCCGTCTGAGGCAGACGCTATTCCGGCCTTCGCCCGGAAATACGGATTCAACTGCAATATGTGTCACTCCGGGTTCACCCGCTTGAATGACTTTGGACAGCGATACAGAGACAACGGTTATCAGATTCCCGGCCAGGTTGGAGGAGAAAAGACGGTGTTTGATCAGGGGCCTCCTCTGGCGTTGCGTACGTCGGCCGGACTTTCAATCTATTCAGCGGATACCGGCACAAGCAACGGCTTCAATATCTTTGGTCTCGATCTCCTGGCTGCAGGAGTGTTTCACAAAAACGTGTCGTTCCTGTTGATCTATACGCCGCGAATTGACGAACCCGCGGCGGATTTCTTCGGGCCGGGGTCGGGAAACAATCCTTCTCAGCTGGGCGGCGTGGAGTCTGCAAACATCATCTTCAGCAATCTTGTTCAAGATGCGCTCAGTGTCCGCGTTGGCCGCTTCGAACCGGGCTACCATCCGTTCAGTTCAAAACGGAAGCATTTTCTCTTTCAGCCGTACGAGGTATACGCGTTTACGACGCCGTCCAACAGCTTCGTCTTCGACGACAACCAGATGGGAATCGAAGCCAGCGGGCACTTCACGAATGGCGTGAAGTACGCCCTCGGTATAGTGAATGGCAACGGTGCGAATCCGGACAACAACAGCGCCAAGGATTTTTATCTGAATACCGTGTACACCATCGGAAAGGGGGACGGCCAGACCACCGGCCAGCGGCTGGGCGCGTTCGGCTATTGCGGATGGCAGCCGACCGATTTCATCGGGGCTGTGCCTGCTCCAACGGGCGAAACGAACGGCGATAAAAATGCGCTGTTCTACAGGATCGGTCTTGACGGAAGCTTCAACTATGAAAGCCTCAATCTTGGCGTACTGTTCATGCTGGGGCAAGACAACAAGACCCTCAACACCATAGATCCTGCGAGCAACTATAAGTACACTGGGGGGTTTGCAGAACTCAACTGGACGGGATTGATGAACGACCGGCTGGTGGTGTCTCTTCTCTACAACTGGGTACGGCCGCCTTCATACGATGCGGAAAGAAATATCAATGCTTACACAGCGCTGATCCGGTACTATCTTGGCGACTGGTCAGCGGTCAATGTTGCCCTCCATGCCGAGTACACCTACCGGAGCACCGGAGACCAGACGAAGTTCAATGAACACCTGGTTGCATTTGTCGTGGACTTTGGATTCTGAACGTTGAGAAGTATCACCCTCTCCGTACCCCGGCTCGCCTTCCGATGCCGGGGTACGGCGTTTCGGTGTGCGACTTTCTCGGGCCGACAGATAACATTGTTGTCTACAACTTCTTGGAGCGAGTATCGGGGGTCAGGTCATACCGACGAGGATGCTTCGGACGTCCTCAACCTTCTCGTCGGGAATGAGCACACGGTTAACGCCCAAAGCGTTGTCGTGATGCAGCATAGTATCAGTAGGAGCAAGCCGGCCTCCAGAGACCATGGAAAATGGGGAGTAGTTTCTTTCTCGAAAGAAGTCGTACACATCTCTGGCCGTATACCCTTGTTTCTCATAGTTGCCGATTTCCAGTATGACAACGGGTCGCGCCTTTTCCAGAACCTGCCGAGCTCCTCTAAAAACGTACAGCTCATACCCCTCAACATCACATTTCAAGACAGCCGTCTGCAGCAGCTCTGGAAATGCCGGGATCAAGGAGTCGAGTGTCTTAAGCCGAACCATTGTCGCCCCCTTTAGGTCTGTCTTCGCGCCCTTGTCAATGTACCCCTCTCCAGAGACCCTCTGATTCGAATCGTCCAGTATGCGGAGGGGCACTTCTTCTTCCGTGTCGGAAAGTCCAAATTGAAAAAGCCGGACTCCTTTCATTCTCAAGATTCGTATCGTATGCATCGTCGCCAGAGCATAAAAGGGGTCAGCTTCGAATGCGAGGACAGTACCGGTATCACCGACAGTTGAGTGGAGAGCATTTGTCCAATTTGCTCCACTTGCCCCTACATCAACTGCGATACCACCTTTCTTGGCGAATAGGGGAATCAATTCCACTTCCGGATCCGGAAGTGGCGACTTTCGCATAATATACACGAATCGAAAACCCTGAATGAGCGCCGTGAGCTTCTCCCCCAAAACGCCGATAAGGGTTGTCTTGATTTTCTGGGCATCCATATCACACACACTTTCTCGTCTGTTCAGAGAGAACACGCGTAGACCCCAATCTCCTGTCGGTCAACAGTGATCCTCGCTTACGTCCGGCTCTGGTAGAGTGCTACGAGGGCGGCGCCGATGGCCTGTGAGAGTTCGCCGAGTGCGGCAGGGACCACATTGATGCGGCCGCGCTGAGCCGGCCAGAGCATGAGCTCCATGTTTTCACGGAGTATCCGCAGATAACGTGAACGGAACTCTTCGGTGGTGGACTCGGGATCCATCAGTCCGCCGCCGATGACAACGACTTCCGCATCGAGGGCCATCGTGAGACTGGCGGCATGCAAGCCCATCACCCTGGCCTGGAAATCGAAGATCTCGACCGCGAGCGGATCCCCCTTTTGCGCCAGCCCTCGCAGGCTCAACGCTTTCTCCTTGGCGCTCAGCGACGACTTTGCAAGTTCATGATCGGGATATCTGGCCAGTCTTTCCGTCAGCAGATACGGCAGGCCGGAGATGGTCGTGTAGACTTCGACGCAGCCCCATGTGCGGCCGCAGCCGCACGGATACGCCTTGGTGTCCAGAAGATGAAGCGGCGCAGGCATGTGACCGGCTTCCATACCGTTGAGTGTATCGCCATCAAGCGGGAGGCCGTGCGAGTCAATATACGCGCACCCCAATCCGGAACCCGGAGCGAGCATCACGACCGTGCTCTTGCTGTTTCCGCGCGCGTGTTGAGCTTCGGCCACACCCCCGTAGTTTCCATCGTTACCGACCACGAGGGGAACAACACGTCCGGCGCGTTCGGAAAGCGCGCTGCGATACGCCTCGTAAAAATCCCAACCTTCAAAATCCGCCGGGAGGTTGGGCGAGCGGCCCATCACGCCGTACCGCTTGTACGGTCCGGGCATGGCCAGACCTACACCCTGCACCTGATCCCACGTCAGTCCATTTCGAATCAAATATTCATTGACTCCCTCAATCCACCCGCGGATAACGGCCATCCTACCGGCTTCCGCGTTCGTCGGTTGTTGTGCCAGCTTGGTCGATATGGTGGTGCCGTCTGCCCACACACCACCGGTCTTGGATGAAGTTGCCCCGCTATCTGTGCCGATATAGACTTGACGTCTTCCGCTCATATGATCGCCTTGAAAAAGATCCATTGTTGGTGATGGGCAATGTGTCAGGTTACTTTGCGAGTGTGCTCAGTGAGTAGATAATGAAGAACAAGATCACGCCAATGGCGCAGCAAGCACCAAAGATCCATCGCAAGATCGACGCAACCTCCAGGAGGTTAACGTTTAATCGCTGAACGTATGACCGGATGTCCTCGAGTGTTTTGAGACGATCATCGATGGAATCAAGCCTCGCCACAATCTCGCCGAAGTAATCGCCCTGTGTCTTCTTGGAGTCTTCGTACCAGGTCTCTATTGGCATAATCATCTTTCGAGAGCTATCCAACGTTTCTGTTCAAATATTCGACGGCTTCATGTGGATTGTGGGAAGTAAAATCAGCGCCGATGCGCGTGCAGAAATCAGGCGTGATAGGAGCGCCGCCGACCATCACTTTTATGTCAGGATATGCCTCTTTGATGGCACGAACGCTTTTTTCCATACTGGGCATGGTTATCGTAAGCAGGGCGGAAAGTCCGACGATACAATCCGGGTGCTTGGCCAGTGTGTTCAGAAACGTGCTGGCCGGTACATCCACGCCAAGATCGATCACTTCAAATCCCCCCCCCGTGACAATCATGGAGACGAGGTTTTTGCCGATGTCGTGCAGATCACCGGAAACGGTCCCGATAACGAATTTCCCTTTGCGCTTCACCTCGCCGGACTCCAGGAACGGCTTGATATGTTTCAGGACAGCATTCATCGCCGCTGCGGAAATCACTAAATTCGTTACAGCCGCCTTGCCCTCGCTAAAATCCTTCCCCACCTTGTCCATCCCCCGCATACAACCCTCCAGGAGAACGGTCGGCGGAATGCCTTTTTTCAATGCATCCGCGGCGATCTCGTCAGCGCCATCTTGATCCTTCATATCAGGGGGATACGGAGCCGATCTATACACTTTGCCTCGTGCAATGCACATGGCGATTCTGTCGACGTATTCTTCCATAATTCCTCTGCTTAGTGTGCTACATGGAGACCAGCTTCTCTGACTATCGTTGGTGTTACGCTTTCCCACAGTGAAGGCATGATATGGATACCCCGCACTCCCCGAATACTCATCAGCGCGCGAATCATTTCAACGGCGATGGCAACGCCTTCTTCCTCCGGATTGCGTGCCTGGCCTATCCGGATGAAGTATTGGGCTGGTATTCTCACCCCGGGAAGATTATCTTTCATCCAGAGCAACGTTTTCACCGACCGCACGGGCATCACGCCCGCGAGAATTGCCGCCTTTTCATGGAGCCCCATCTCCACTACTCTTCCCATCCATCGTGTAAAGACTCCCAGGTCGAATACCGGTTGCGTCTGAATGAAACGCGCACCGGCGGCAATCTTCTTGTGCAAACGTATCAGGCGCATTTCAAACGGTTCCGCGAACGGGTTTGCCGCCGCACCGATGAGAAAGTCGGTCGGCTTCTTCATTTCAGAGCCGGAAAGCAAGAAACCGCTGTTCATGGCGGCCACGGCAGCGATGAGCTGGATGGAATCAAGGTCAAACACCCCTCTCGCTTCGGGCTGGTCGCCTTTTATCTGATGGTCTCCTGTCAGGCAAAGCACATTCCGGATACCCAGCGCTGCAGCCCCCAGGAGATCACTCTGTATTGCCAGCCTGTTGCGATCCCGGCATGTCATCTGGATGATCGGCTCAATGCCTTCGTCCAGGAGAATCCTTCCGGCGGCGATGCTCGACAGTCGAACGATGGCTCTCTGGTTGTCGGTGATATTCAACGCATCGACGAAGCCCTTGAAATGCCTGGATCTGTTCCTGATGAGATTACCATCGCAGCTCTGCGGGGGGGCAATTTCACCGCAGACGACAAATGTATTGGATTCAAGCCTTTCTTGCAGCGTCATCAGAGAGAATATCCTTCACCCTTTGCGAATCGTTGCGATGGAACAACATTGACCCCTGGATGCGACCCCTGATCAGGTTCAGCCACGCCGATGTCCCTTCCAGATTCCAGCTGTGAATGCTGTTTATCTTGTAGAGCAGGCTGATGCGATGCAACAGTCTTGACCGGAAGTATATCCTGTACCATACGCACTTCCGATCGGGAAACACCTCACACGATCCGTCTTCACCGGTGCCCCCGCACGGACCGTTGCGCATCCGTTTTGGACAATTCTGGGAGCAGATGAACGCCGTCGAGGACAGGATACATTCGCCGCAACGCTGACAGCGAAACAACGGCACCTTTATGATATCTTCGAAAAAGAGCAGAACGTGCGAGAGCTTTCGCTCACGCGCGCTGATGGGACGCATCTTCAATGTCACCAGGTCTTTCAACAACGGGGTGTTCCCGGAACGTGCCGATGTATCATGGATGCTGCGTTGCCCGTGCGGTGGGGGCATTCTTCAATCCGAACGATGTGGTTTTCAACAGCCTGTGTCGCGGGGAGCTCCGGCGTGTCAAGAGAGATACAGCATCACTCTCATGACCGCCTCAACCCCTTCCAGCTTCAATACATCTTTCAAGCATTGCATTGCGGGATTCTCGTCCGTCAGGATTGCGTACTGTCGCTTTGTCGAACCGATGATGGTGTTCAATCCCATCGGCATTGCCATGGTCAGAAATGCGCTCTCCAGCGGGCTCTTCACCGGGGAACCGTCTCCCCTTTTGGAAGGCAGCATGGCTGAAAAATTGCTCAGCCCCACCGACATATTCACGCCGGCGAGCGCTTCGTCCTGATGAATCAGCGCCATGGCTTCCATGAGCCGCCGGAAATCTCCCTTTGAATCACTGCCGATCGGCATGATTCCAGGGTCGAGAAAGACCTGGTCGTTGGTCATGCGCGGGATGCGCTGTCGGGCGATGCTCACCATGGATTTCGCGGTAGCATGGATGTGATCGGCCGTTCTGTTCAGCATCATTTCCCCGGTATCATTCATTCCCTCGGTGATAAGCAACACGGGCATGAACGGATGCTTTGCGTAGATGTCAAACATTTCCAGCCGCGATTCGGAAATCGAATTGAGAATCGGTATTCGATTCCCGGCAAGTTCGGCGTTGTATGCTTCCAACCCCGCGGCCGCAATGGACGAGTCAGGAGTATCTATTGAGAGTGGAAACGGAATATGCTGTTGGATCTTACGAACGACTTCCGCCATGAACCCCGGTGAGCGAGGCCCGACATTTACATCAATGTACGCCGCACCCTTTGCCGCTTGCTGCCTGGCCAGATCAACAATGCCATCGAGGTTGCCCTCTTCGAACAATGTGTGAGTGGACGGGACTGAGTCATTGATCGATTCACCGATAATGGTAAGGCCGGGAATACTCATTCACTTGCCTCTCAAAAGGTCATACAGGGGGAAAGCCACCGATGGCATCACCGATGTTGCACGTTTGAGCACGCCCACGGCACTCTTCCGGAGCAGGGATGATGAATTCGAGTGCAAAGGCGCATTGACCGCCGGAGGGAAACCGGTATGGTCATTCGATCATCGTTGACAACCGGGCCGCTTAACGATTTCTTACTGCCTCAATGAAAGCTGTGATATTTTTCGACTCCACACCCGGCGGCATGCCTCCGCCACAGGACATAATCACTCTGCTTCTGTCCTGAAGGGAATGGATAAGTTCGGTCGTCACACGTCTCACATCCTGCGGGGTGCCACTCGCCAGCACATCCCTCGGGGGAATGTTCCCGAGCAAAGCGACCGTGTTCCCCGTAAGGGCTTTTAGCTCATTCAGCGTGATATCGAAACCCATATTCAGGAGATTGACCTGCATCTCCGGCAGGAATGGGGCTGATACCCGGCACTGCGCATCATTATGGAGGAATCTGACGCTCACGTCCGTCGTGAAGAGCTCTTTGAAGGCTGGAATTCCGAATGCACGGAACTCCGCTTCGCCGAGGAATCCGATGATATCGTCCAGCAGGAAAATGCCATCGATTGAATGGAACGTTTGCCGTTGGAGGTCGAGCCACTGCTTCAGGAAGAGGGTG
This sequence comes from uncultured Bacteroidota bacterium, assembly GCA_963779225.1. Classification (GTDB taxonomy): domain Bacteria; phylum Bacteroidota; class Ignavibacteria; order UBA10030; family UBA6906; genus CAVPCZ01. Next base: position 3,262,939 of record CAVZWW010000003.1, on the reverse strand, counting down.
ATCTTTTTGATCAACCGCTCGGTTTTCTCAGGATCCAGCATAAGCATGGTGAGGAACTCAACCGTCCCCATGAGGTAGGAGGCGATGTTCAATGGTCCGCGGGCCACAGCGAACCTGATTCTATGCCCCGCATCCTCGATCCGCGGTTGCGCCAACCTGAGGCGATTCAACACAAGTGGGAGGAGTCCGTCTGTTCTGGGATCCGGTGAGGGCAATGAATCAATATCCTGTTCTGAAACGAGAACCTTATGTGCATGCGGGAAGTCGTTCCGCGGGAAGGTGCATCGCACGCCGAAAGCGGAAGGCTCCGTACACATGCCATACTCTGACCAGAAACCGGGCAGGAACATCACATCAGGGAACTCCCTGATCGCCCTGAGGTTCGCAGAAAGCCAGATCTCATCGTTTGAAAAGTAGTCCAGGATGTCGGTGCCGTACCAGTTTGGCAGCCACGGACAATCGATAATGAAGCCAACCGGCAGGGGGCTTATGATTTCTCCTCGTATGGTCCTAAGAAGAACATCCCACTGCTGATCTGTCATCTTTCCTCTACTTCGGGAATTGACTTCATGCTGCCCTCACGCTTGCGTCCCTGGTGCCCCGGGGGACTCTGTAACTCCATCTGATCACGTGCAACGACGACATCCACGTAGATGCAAGATAAACCGGAAAACAACCATTCGCAATATGATATATTGTTCCTGCTCTGATGAAAGTCCTTACAATCACTATCTCATCGCTGAGAACATCGCACTCAAATCATGATCCGCGGTGGAATTATGCGTCGGATTGAATATGGACGAGGGACAGGGGGTCACAGAGCGTTTTGCGGTGCTTCACAATGTCGCAGCAAACTCCTGTGCAAATCTGACCATCGATGGGTCAGCATCAAACGGCAGAACACCGCTTCCGAGAACGGTCGCAGGACGCCCCCCGGCAAGTTTCGCCAGGTACACCAGCTCCGTCCGAAGAGCCTCCCGGTCATCCGAGGCAAACAATCTCGCAGGCGTATTCAAACGGACCGTGACCGACGGGTACTTCTTCATGATCTCCATGAATGCTTCACGATCCGTTTCAGCAGGACAAATTACATACTCTGTTCCAGTCCTCAAGAGCCCTTCCAGGATGCCTGTGGTGTCACCGCCGAGGATCAGGGGTGGCGATTCGTTGGTGAGACTGCGGACCCCGGCGATCAATTCGTGAAGTGCGGGGTAAACCAGGCTTTCGAATGAGTCCGCCGCGATGATGGGGGGAGACGCCGCGGAGTCGAAGAACATGACGCGAAATCCTCGGGAGGCAAACGTGCGGCACACCTCAAGCTGCCCCCCCGCGAGATGGTGCAACGCCGCGACAACCGCTTCCGGGTTGGTCAGCACCTCGGTAAGAATTCCCTGAAAACCTACCATCGCACAGGCGATGGAAAAGGGACCGCTTAGAGGAATGCGCACTTCAGCCCCCGGGCATTCTTCTTTCAATCGCTCCGCCGCTTCCATGATCATCGGAAATCGGCCACTGCCTGCCGCGTCAGGCCACTCGAGCGTGCAGATATCCGCCGCGCCGCGGCACAGCTGTCCCACCACCGATGGAACTTCATTTTCCCGGGAAGCCCCCACCATCGCCCCGTATGCTTCGGCCTCAACATTGTAGACATCGATGCCAGCTACAACCGGTGCATGCCCGTACACAGCATAGGCGGCGGCATGAGCCTCAACGAGAAGGTCGGCACTCCTGGAGACTTCCCAGGGCCTTCTGCCGATAAACTTTGCGGCATGTTCGTAGACAACGGGGGTGAATTCCATGACTTCTCCGAAAGAGAATGAAGAAGATGTCCTCCAAGAAGATACGGGAGGTAAGTGCGAATATCAAGTAATCGGCAGGGAGAACCTGAGGGAGAACCTGAGGCGCCCCACTTCGGTGTCGAGAAAGGCTGTTCCTTACGGATCAGGATTTGGAGGTCCGTCCACCAGGACTCGAACCTGGATCCACTGACGAACAATCATTTCCCCTGTTTCCGGAATCCTGGAGTCCTGCAAGATGCGTGAGATTCCTTTTCACAGAAAAGCCCGGACATTGCTGCCCGGGCATTGACAGTAGGTGCTTCGTACAGGGTCAGAGTACAGAGAAACAGCCGGCCCCCCTTCATTCAGCGTACGTTGATTCACTATATTAACGAATGAGAGCTACGTGCGTGAACAGGTCCACTCAACAACAGGGAAAGGAGTCCAGCCATGGTACGCGAGATTGTTGTTGGTCACTTCAAAACCAACATCCTCTTCGTCGACACATAGTCTCCGGCCTGCAATCGGTAGAAGTACACGCCACTTGACAGCGTGCTTGCGTCAAACCAGACTTCGTAATACCCTGCTCCCCTCTCGGCATTGACCAGCCGTGCAACGTTCTCCCCGAGCGTGTTGAAAACGGACAGGGTCACTTGTGACCGGTGGGGCAAGGCATAGCGTATGGTCGTGCTCGGGTTGAAGGGGTTGGGATAGTTCTGAGTGAGGAAGAATGTTCCGGGGACCCCCCGAGGATCATTCGGCGTTTGTCCCTGCTCAACAGCTGTTGCGCTTGGAACACTCACGAGCTCAGCCGACTTGACTGCGGTTGTTCCATCGAACCCGCCGGTAATGAGCACGTCCCCGTTCGTAAGCAGGTTCGCACAATGTGACATTCGCGCGGTTGTCATACTGTCGGTGGCGGTGAATGAATTCGTCCCGGGGTCGAATATCTCCATCTTCGAAGAGGCGGATTCAACACTCCCACCCGCAAGCAACACTCTTCCATCAGGAAGCCGCGTAGCAGTATGGTAGCTCCGTCTGACCACGGCCATGGGCCCTGTCAGTGTCCAGGTCTGCAAAACAGGATCATAGATCTCGCCCTGGCTTGCGTAATACGATCCTCCAGAAACAAGAACCTTCTGATTGAGAAGGGGTGTTGCGGTATGTACAATGCGGGGATGGTTCATACTCTGAATCACCGTGAATGACTCCAACGCAGGATCATAGATCTCACAGGTGTTTAGATAGATCCCAATCCCGGGGGTTGTAGTCTGGATGCCTCCCGCGACAAGGACCTGGCCGTTTGGCAGAAGTGTCGCAGTGTGGGAAGATCGATGGTCTTTCAAGCTACCGGTCAGGCTGAAGGTTCCCGACTGAGGATCGTAGATCTCCGCTACAGCATGCGTCTGTGGTCCTACATTATCCTGTCCTCCAGCGACAAGGACTTTTCCGTTAGAAAGCAGTGTGGCGGTGTGATAAGAATGGACATTCTTGAGACTGTCCGTCAGGCTGAAAACCCCCGTGAGAGGATCATACAATTCGGCTTTCGTCTGGACATTGACCCCGCCGACGATGAGAACTCTGCCGTCGTTGAGCAGTGTCGCGGTAAAACCCTGCCTATGATTCACATTCGTGCTGCCGGTGACAGTGAATGTTCCGTTTCCCGGATCGTACAATTCACTGATGTTCGACTCCCAGCCCACGATCAATACTCTCCCGTTGTTCAACAGAACGGAAGCATGGTCCTGGCGGGGGAAGTTCATATCTCCTATGACAAGGTTTGTGTTTCTTCCCTCGTGTGCAAAGGCGAACGTCACACTGAGGCATATGATAAATCCTCTGGAAATCCAGATCCGGGCCTTCACTGGTGCCTCCGTTCTTTCTGATGGATGTAGCTTCCCAAGCGGCTATCGTCACTTATGTCCTGGCGAAACCTCACTCCGTCGACACACGGAGATGTGAATGTGCGGCTTGCCGGCCATGCATTCGTCGAAGCGGACCCTTCGACAATTCTACTGACTCAGGTTCAGACGCAGTGGGGACATGAAGAATCTCACTCTACCGTGGAGAACGGTCGTTCGCTCATGGTGGGTCGTGGAGCGGACGGCGTGAGACAGGACTCAGGGCAGCTTTTGATGGCTGGTGAGCCATTGAGCGTGTTTCTGAGGAAAATATATACCTCTGTTCAGACAAAGTCAACTACCCCCAGAACCGCAAAATACGGCTTCGCTGCCTCGACTGATCGTAAGCCTGCACCCATATCCGTCAACTCCATGGATCCCGGACGTAGCAACACCTGCAGGTAGCACCATTTTGGATGCAGGATTGCGGATCGACCCCGTTGCATAGCCGGTTCCCGGGAGTTTGACTCTTCCCCGCTTGTGACGTATTATACAATTATACCGTTCGTTCCTTGCGGACGGCAGCTTTCCCCCACCGCAGGGCTCCCTTGCCGTTCGGGATATGCCCAGAACTTCTCCTCACGACTTTGGAGCACGTGCACGATGAAACAAGCCGGTGACCCCTGGTATCGCATAGAGAATATCGACGAAATCGATTCACCCTCGCTCGTCATCTATCCAGAACGCGTAGTGGCAAACATACGGATGGCGAAGAGCATGATTCGGGATACAACGCTGCTGCGTCCACATGTCAAAACCCATAAGTCACCCGACGCTTCCCGGCTGCAACTCAAAGAGGGCATTACCAAATTCAAATGCGCAACTATCGCAGAAGCCGAGATGCTCGCGCTTGAGGGCGCAACGGATGTTCTTCTTGCCTATCAGCCGGTGGGACCGAAGATACTGCGGCTTCGTGCCCTGACACGGCGGTACCCTCGTACAGCAATGTCGTGCCTCGTCGATGATATGAAAGCAGCAACATCGTTGGCGGAGGCATTTTCGGGAGAACCCGAACCGCTTTGCGTCCTCATCGACCTCAACGTCGGCATGAACCGGACAGGCATACTACCGGGTGATACCGCAATGCAGTTGTACCACGCGTGTGCTCTGATGAAAGGGATCCGGCCGGTCGGATTGCACGCGTATGATGGACATATTCACGACAGGGATCCCTTGCTCAGAAGCCAACGATGCAGTGCAGCCTTTGCGAGCGTGCGTACGATGACGGAGGATTTGATTCGGAGCGGAGCCGGTGTGTCGCTCATAGTGGCAGGGGGATCGCCGACGTTTCCCATGCATTCGCTTCACCCGGGCGTGGAGTGCAGCCCCGGGACATTCATCTACTGGGACAGGGAATACCTGGACGGGCTTCCGGACGAGGATTTTCTCCCCGCCGCCCTTGTCATCGCAAGGGTTATTTCTCGTCCGTCTCCACACGTGCTCTGCCTCGACCTCGGTCACAAATCCGTCGCAGCAGAAAAAGACCTTCTTCATCGGGTATTCTTCTTGAATGCCATCGATGCCGCGATTCTCTCGCAAAGTGAAGAGCATCTTCTGGTACGGGTAGGTGACACTGGCATGAATGCAATTGGAGATGTGTTCTACGGAATGCCCTTCCATATCTGTCCTACATGTGCACTGTACGAACGCGCGACAACTGTTGTGGATCATAAGGCGCAGGGTGAGTGGACCATGGTGGCGCGGGATAGAACGATCAACGTATGACCGGCATTACTCTGACCGTCGTTCGAATATCGTGAGACAACTCTACAGGTCTCTGAAAGTCCTTCCACACTGTTGGGATACCGCATGCAAATTGAATTCACAACTCAGTGTCCGCTTCCCTTTCGCGGAGTTGTCGGGTTGATATGTCGACAGTTGCCACCGTTTGACAGGCAGGGGCGCAATCCTGCTTGATTCTCTGCGATCGGACGCGTGCATTCGGGCACGCCTCGAATGCGACACTTTGCCCTCACGATTGTCCTATTCGCTCTCGGGACCAACTCTATCCCCTTCTCGAAGGCTGCGTGCCAGCCCCCCGCTATCAGCTTACCACAACACGGGAAGTGATCCTGGGTTCGACCGGTATCGGAGAAAAGTACTTCTGCTGGATCTTTCCAGCGGAATGGCTACGAAGGAGAGGTGTTGCGGGGGGGGAACGGATGATTCACCCGGCCACACCGCCGGGTCATCGAAGAACTTCTGATTCTCGGATTCACTCCGTCGACTTCGATCGCGCGGCTTTTCCGGGCTGTCCACGCGAAGCGAAGAGCCGGGAGGCCCGATCAAGGTCTTCCATCGTGTCAATCTCGATGCACTTGCGAGCCCCAACGTCCACGGCATGCAGGATCCCCCCCCGGTCAATCAATTCCTGAAAGGCCGCTTCGTAGAAGACGTCCACTCGGCGCTCGATCCGGATCATTCTCTCGAGGATGCCTGTCAATGTGGCAAACGTCGAAGGGCCGAACTTCTCGATCCCGATGGATTCTCCCGCCGCTGTCTTCACGGGTATGTCTTTCCCGATCGCCTGGACCGAACCGTCCGGGCGCAGATGCACCTTGATTTCTTCTTCACCAAGCGAGTGCTGCGAGTTCATCGCAAGGCAGCTTTCGTGGTCTGATGTCTTGAGGAGCTCGATGATGCCCGCATCGAACATGATGTCGCTGTCAAGGAGTAGGATTTCTCTGCGGCGGAGTGCCTGGGCGGCAAGCCAGAGGGAGTAGATGTTGTTGGTGCAGAGATACTCTTCGTTGTGGATGTACCACACATTGAGTCCTGGGAATGAACCACTCACGAAATCTCGGATCTGGCCATCCCGGTAGCCGGTAACGATCACGATTTCGATGATCTGCTGTCCGATGAGATGGTGGATCGTCCGCGCGAGGATGGTCCGGTCCCCCACCGGCAGGAGACACTTCGGGAGCGTGTCCGTGAGCGGCCTCAGGCGCGAGGCAATGCCTGCAGCAAGAATCACGGCCGTCATGGGCCGGCCTCCCGGCGAAGCTGCCGATCGATGCGACGCTGGAAAAAGAGAAAACTCAGGCCAAGGACGTTCGCCACGGTGAGGGTTCCCCACAGATATACCTCGAGCGCATCCAGGAAGGAGCACACGATTAGGAAACAGAGTTGCATCGTCGGACCGATCAGCGTCCAGAGGCGGATCATCAATTTGTTGCGGCAGTAAAACCTCCGGGGATCAGGTGCCAAAGGCCTCTGTGCGTATCGGTTCCCTGCGGTGAATTTCCGCTGCACCCGTGAGTAGATCATATAGCACGACAGAACGACGCGCTCGAATGTCCATCTGGAGGACTGCTTCATTTCGCCGTGCGCGGTTTCGATCTCTGTGAATCCGTGCTCCAGAACAGCAGGGCGGGTATGCGTCATGTCCTGGAACCGGGTGCGAAAGAGGTCAACAAGCATGGAGAGATAAGCGGTACTGACGCCGGCGCCCACCACCAACATCCATGCCGAGAAAGGATCGGAACCGGTCCTGACCAACCCGATCCCGATACCAACGAAAATGGTCGTTGTCACGACGTAGTCCCCCAGGCCGTCGATGATTCTCCCGAGCTTGGTGCCCGTCCCCTTCAACCTCGCCAGTTGTCCATCGCTGCAGTCGAGGACGTTGTATAGCACGCACAGCACTCCGCCGGCAGAGATCCACCCTGGCGTACCCAGTCCATAGCAGAACCCTCCTGCCACGCCGAACACCACGGAGAGAAGCGTGATCTGGTTGGGGGTGATGGCGGTAGGGGCGACAAGCCTGACAACGACGTATCCCAGAGGCCGATAGAACATAAGGTCGAACAGGTCTTCGACCTCGATTCCCTTGAGCGTCTTCAGGTACTCGTTGAGCAATCCACTCATCGGCGCGTCCGGAGAAACTCCCGGATGGCATCGACGATCATCGCATTCTCCTCGGTGGTTCCCAGGGTGATTCTGACGTGGGAACGGAGGCGCTCTTCGTTCATGAACTTGATGAGAAGACCGCGCTCTTTCAGGTAGTTGTTAAGCGGAGTCATGATTTCGGAAGGGATCGCTGCCAGAACAAAATTTGCGTCTGACCTGTAGACAGTGAATCCGTCCAACGCGTCGAAGAACCTGTAATAGCGCTCCTTGTCTTCGGTCATCTTCCGGGCGATCTCCGCGTAATACTCTCGGGACGCGAGTGCGGCAAGGGCGATCTCCTCGGAGAGTCTATTGAAGCCGAGATACCGGTTGGCGGATCGTGCCAGCTGCTCGAATCCCTTCCCCGCAAGGGCATAGCCAATGCGAAGACCAGCAAGAGCGTAGAACTTCGAAAAGGATCGAACTACCAAGACGTTTGGAAAGGCTTCGACCGTTGCGCGTGTATGTTCCGGGGACCCGTCCAACACGTACGCCTCATCAAGGATGACCGTAGCGTCAGCCATCGACTGTAGGAGCCACGTGAGGTCTTCGAACGCCAGAGAGTTACCCGTGGGATTATTCGGTGAACTGATCAACACCACTTTCGGCCGTTCCCGCCTGTAGACTTCGAGCATTCCGGAAACGTCATAGGAGAAGCGATCTACGCCGGGGGTGAGCGGATACTCGACCGTATTGCCGTCCGCCTCGCCTGCAATAGACCTGTAGTACCACCACGAGTAAGAGGGAATGAGGAGTTTGTCTCCGGATCGCAGGTAACACTGGATAGATTGCTTCAACAGGTCCTCTGCACCGTAGCCCAGGAGCACGCTCGATTCGGGCAGGCCGAAGTACGCGGCAAGCCTCTCAGAGAGATCGCTCTTGACACCACGGGCGAAGGCTTTGCTGTAGCTGCTCACGCTTGAGGCATCGGCCCGGCGGAGGATCTCAAAGCACGCAGGGGCCGGGCCATAATGATTTTCGTTTCGGTCAAGCGAGATTGGGGTTTTGTGAATAGGCACGTGATGCCGGTCGTATAGAGTGATGGTCTCGTCAGGGGAACTATTACCGTGGCCGGATCAAGAAAAGTTAGCAAATAAAAGAGAACCTGTCAAGGAATCCTTCTCCCCCATTCAGGGGCAGGTGAGACCGTGCAGATTCCGTGGAATCGGGAAGTGCCTCGGATGGCACCGCCAATTCTGCGACACTCTCTCTGCCCCACGGTCCATTGCCCTTGTTTCTACTTTCGGATTGGCTATGATCACCGCCATGAGCGGCCCGATACGCTCCCGCCTGTGGACGTCGTCGCGTTAGTGCGTATAGATCCGCAGCGATCCTCACAATTGCTCTCCAAGAAATGCCGGTCCCGATGGAGATTTCAGCAACCGCGGAGGTGGATACCGGTTTCGTGGCCGATCAGGCCCTGGTGGACAGCCTGAATTCCCAACGGTCCCTCCTGATTCCGATCGGGGAGGCAATCGCGCTCAAACTTGATCCGACCCTGTTTTTGCTGTAACATACATATATGTCTGCTGACGCGTGAAAACAGAAGAACCAATCGCCTATCATTCATCCTTTGTTCAGAGATACCATGACCGGCCGACAACGAATCCTGACGACGATCTTACATGAAGAACCCGATCGTGTGCCCATTTCGCCACGGATGTTTGCATATATCAAATCAGAGTATGGTGACGAAAGCCTGGCAACGCACGTAAAGCATTTTCCTGAACTGGATCTGATGTTCATCGTACCTGATGGCACGCCCAACTATCTCGAAATCTCTCCCGATCATTACGAACTCAGGGATGTCAAAGTCGAGCAGAAGAAATATGCTGAGAACGATTGCCTGATCGTGGAGCGAACGTTTCACACACCGGCAGGAACGCTCTCGGATCGCACCACAATTCCGCCGCCGGGCAGGGAATATGGAGTTTCTCCCAATCCGATCAAGACCGAATACCTGGTGAAAAGCAGGAACGATCTCGATGCGTTGGGCCATATCTTACACCCCATCAACGCCAACTTTGATTTTCTCCAGAACTATCGAGATCACGTGGGCGATCGTGGTGTCCTCATGGTCTGCGTCCGCAGCGCATTGGATCATAACGCCGGCTATGCCAGAGATATGAAGGACATCATGATGGACTATTTCGATGATCGCCGGTTCTTTGATGAGCTCTTGCGCCTTTTTCATCAGCGATCCTTAGAACAAATGCGCACTGCATTGGAAGGCGGCGCCGAATGCATTTTTGGAAGCTGGTATTTCAATTCGATTTCATCGGGTTGGTCGCCGGCGATTTTCAAAGAAGTATTCGTCCCGCAGATCAAAGATCATGTGGATCTAACACATCGTTATGGCGCTGTGTATGATTATTACGATGATGGCAGATTGAATGACTCGATGGAACTGATTGCCGATACCGGCGTGGATATTTTAGAAACCTGCACGCCGCCGCCGGTGGGAGATTTCGACCTGGCGCGGGCGAAGCAAACCATTGGTGCAAAGACAACCATCAAAGGATTTATCGACTTGATCTATGTCGTCCAGCAAGGCAATCGCAATGTGATTGACCGAACAATTCGAGAAGCGATGGAGATTGCGAAACCCGGGGGAGGCTTTATTATCGGTAGCTCCGACAGTTTTCGGGAAGGAACCCCGAAAGAGAACATCGTCGCATACTTTGAAGCATGCAGGAAATATGGGATGTATTGATTATGGTATCAGGGGGATGTATTCCATCCCTTGCGCCGCATGTCTGTAGTAATGGTGATGCAGCCCGGCAGATGCGCCCGAGCGCGCGTGTGACGTGCTCGTCAACGTGTACCTCATGGTGCTTCCCGGACCGACGGGGTCTTGGCAGTTCTGGAACACTTCGAACTCGCGGGATTGAAGTCAGAGATCTCGGTTGTGGGTGCCTGCGGCTGGAGAGCGTGTTCAACGGCTTTGCACACCGAATGCCACAACGAATCCGGCCGTTTCACCTATCGAGGACATGACGAGGAGAATATGGGAGAGATATCAAGGAACGCACCATGTCCCGGCGGGAGCGGAAAAAGGTACAAGCACTGTCACGGCCTCACGCCTGAGCCGACTCAAGGACAAACCTATGCCCGGTTGCAGCGATGGGAAGGCGACGCGCCCTCCCACATCATCCGATCTGCTTCTTCTCAATAACTCGCCCCCGACAGAAGCCCTGCTGCCAGAAAGGATACCACCGCCGCTACAAGCCCGTACATGAACGTGTTGTAACTGAGACGCAAATACCGGTACTTCACCCCCAGGACCCTCCCCATTCCGTAGACCGTGGCGAACATGCTGGAGTACAGATAGTCCCTATCCACCATCATCTCCTTCATCCCCCATTCGAAATCTTCAAACGCCGAGTTGTGATAGCTCCCGAAAAACAACAGATTGACCTTTTTCTTCAGGAGCTCCTCGCGGTCGAATACTCCGCTGGTGATCCTCGGACGAGTTGAAAGAATGGCAAATATCAATGAGGAGAGCGAGATAACCACAAGAACCAGGGTGGGAAATATCAGAAACGGATATGCTGAGAGTTTTCCCAGCAGCAGGCCGACCATCAGGGACAACACAATCGAATTTGTGGTGATCATGATGTTCGCTTTGTGGTCCGCCATCGCCGTGAGCGACATGTGGTTTCTTGCATTCACGACCATCATGGTCTCAAGACCCTTTTCCGTCAATGGGGTTCGCACACCAAGTGGAGCTGTGCGGCTCAAGTCGGGTGCTGTTGGAATCGCTGCGGGAGCGCCCGCGGGCTGAACCTTCCGGGGTTGCTTGCGTCGTGTGTTCATTTGTTTCACCTGTTTGTCCATGTTCTCGTGTCGCTCCTTTTCCGTTTTGAGGCCTGTACGGTCGTCAGGCTGCGCATACTCGTAGGGCATCGCACCATTGTGCAGCCTTCCACGGGAGCCCCGTTTGCCGTTTTGATCCTCTGAAGCATATCAGTTACGCCTCTGCTCCAAAACCCATTCGGAACGAGTTGATCTGTTCGAATTTCCTTGCTGAGATATGTCATCAACGACGTGGAAGTCACACAGTTGCTCTTCACTTTATCGGAAGACCAATTCATGCCAGTTCTTCAATGATTTGGGTCTTCATCAATCTGTTTCAAGAAAGAGAGCAGACTGTCATATCCTCTCCCGACAATGTATTTTGCCAGTGCAGCCATCGTGTTGGTCGCTGATCTCCCGCCGGCTGAAGGCGTGTACGAAACAACGATGTTGTCCCGTGGAGACGGCTCTACATTCACGAGCGACCATGTGATCGTTGAATCTCGAAGATCGTAGGTGTCGGGTTCGGCAGAGAACGAATCTTGTTCGAAGGACATTCCGTCTCGTATTACAGCAGTAACATCGATCGCTTCGATCACACTGTTCCACACGGTTGCATGAGACAGGTCAAGGAGAAAACCACGCTTCCCATCAGGAATCGCAACAGAATCAAGACCCGGGAGGGAGTCAACATCGGCGAGCGATGTCTGTGCCCAGAAGAGCGCCTTCACTTTGCGTTCCTCACCTGGCCCGAACCGAGCCTGGATGGTGCACCAATCTTCATTGCCATCGTGGGTGAATTCGGGCACAGCGCGCTCTCCTTCAACCCACAATTGAATGTCCAGGAGACCGTTCGATATTCTGCCGCCGGGTTCGTCTCCATTGTCGTCATGCCCGGTGGAAGGAAGTGCAAGTTCCAGAGTCAGCGTTTCCCTTCCCGTGTTGATGAAGACCGCCTCGGATGAGACCGCTACGGCGTTGCGATATATGAAAAGTACGAATTGGTTGCGCCGTAATTGCACAGGAGTCCCTCGATCAGAGGTGTTCAGCCTGTCGTGGAAGGTAGGAACCATGGCAGAATATCCCGTCTCCTGACCCATCAACGGAGATAACGGGGCGAGAGACAAGATCAGTATGCAAACACTGCTAAGAGCGTGCGCCTTGCTCACAGGAGTTCCTCCAAGAGTCACCTGCACTTTCGTCCGCCTGGGTATTCAACCGCCATTTTCTTCTGCTGATCCTGACTTGTCCACTTCATCGACTGCTGGTGCAAAGGGGTGTGCACGATCGCTGCTCTTCCGCCGCAAGTTGATGCAGGGGCTGTTGCGCTTGGAGAAGACACACCCCGCGACCATCGCATCCTCGATCACTTCCGGCACACCGGCTTCTCGGTATACCAAAGCCCTCCGGTTCTGCCCGGCGAAACCGCTTCCCGCGACAATTTGGCCATCTATATCTTGCACTCTCCCATCTCGCTCGACCGCCTGTCCGCAGTTAGAGATGCCTGCATTCACCGTCGCTGAGTTGTGCGGGCTGCTCTTCTCTGTGGCCGCTACTTGCTCTTGTCCGGATATGGCGGCGGCGGTGGCAACTTCACCGGGTTCTTCTTTAACTCTTCTTTGATGACTTCGACTGCCTTGTTGAGCTGGTCATCGGTGCCGGCAAATTCACGTGCAGGATCGTTGTCCACGAAGATATCCGGTTCAACCCCTTTCCCTTCCATGATCCATTCCTTTCCTTCGACATCATAGCGAGAGAATTCGGGACGGTTCAGGAAACCGCCATCGAGAAGGGGAAGCGAACCGCGAATTCCCACCACACCACCCCAGGTACGTTTTCCGACAACAGGGCCAATCATATATTTCTTAAATCGATAAGTGACAATGTCCCCATCAGAGGCTGAAAACTCATCGGCGAGGAGTACTTTCGGGCCATAGACCATTGCGCCCGGGTCAAGGTTGATCGCTGCATTGCGAGCAACGTCAATCATGGCGAGCTCACGGTGGAGTCGCTCAATCACGATCGGTGAGACAAATCCCCCACCGTTGCCCCGCACGTCAACGATAAGCCCTTCTTTGCGAAGCTGTGGGTAGAAGTACTTCACGAACTCCACCAGCCCTCCGGTTCCCATGTCGGGAATGTGCAAGTAGCCGACTTTGCCATCGGTTGCCTTTGAGACCTTTTCAATGTTTTCCTGAACCCAGTTGTAGTAGTATAACTCATGCTCATCGCCTATCGGGACCACAACCGTGGTTCGGCTTCCTGCATCCTTCGGCTCTGCGTTCAGCCTTAGTGTAACCTGTTTCCCCACGGTGTTGACAAGCGCTTCATAGATATCATTCATTGTGTTCGTTGGGGTGCCATCAATCGCGATGACGTAATCTCCTTCTTGTGCATCGACACCAATTTCGGTGAGAGGCGAGCGGGCACTCTTAGTCCAGTTTTCACCCTTCAGGATCTTTTTGATCCGGTAATACCTGGTTAAAGGATCGCGCTCGATTGTCGCGCCCAGAAGGCCCAACTGCACGCGTTCAGCTTTGGGATAGTCTCCTCCGCCAACATACGTATGACCGATGGCCAGCTCTCCGATCATCTCGCCGATGATGTATGTGAGGTCGGCGCGATGATTCACATAAGGAAGAAGCCGGGCGTAGCGTTCGCGTATCTTTGGCCAGTCAACCCCATGCATGTTGGGAGCAAAGAAGAAGTCGCGCATCTGTCTCCAGCATTCCGTATAGATCTGATTCCACTCCGCCCGGCGATCGAGTTTCACCCTCATATCACTCAGGTTGAGTTTATCCTTTGCATCAATTTTGCTGGTCGGGAGGTCAATGATGAAGAACGAGCCACCTCCTCCTACGAGCATTTTCTTTCCGTCAGCCGACATCTCAAATCCGTTGAATTCACCAAGCTCCGTTTCCTTTTGCTTATCGAGTTCGTAAAGGTACAGCTTTGCCTTTTCTTCTTTTGTGCTGTTGCGGACATAGTAGAGCTTGTCGCCAACGGATTGCAGGTTGCGATAGTTGCCCGCTGAAATTGGAAGAGACGTGATACGCTGCTGCAAACCCGGAACATCCACCTTCACGGTCACCTTCGGCTCTTCCTTGTCCTTCTTCTTGTCTTTCTCCTCATCCTTTTTCGAGTTATCCTTCTCTTCTTTGATCTTCACTTCATCACTCTTTGGCGCAAACGGGGACTTGGTATCCTTTGCCAGAGCCACAAGATAAAGGCCTGAGAGATCATTGAAGCTCGCGTTCAATTCGAGACTATTAAAGATCGGGTTGAACGACCGATCTGAGACGAAGAAGAGGTACTTCCCGTCAGAACTGAAGGCGGGCTCTGACGAATCGAACCAGCCATCCGTGACCTCAAAGGTCTCTTTCTTGTCGAGACTGTAAATCTGGACGGTCGTCATGCGCTTCTCTTCGGGCTTGACGTACGCGATCCACTTGCTGTCAGGCGCCCACTTGTAGTGGGTGATCTCCCACGCTGTTGCCTGAGCGACCGTCGTAATGGACTTGGATGCGATGTCGACATACTGGAGGCGAAGCTTCTTGTCTGACCACATGATATGTTTGCTGTCGGGAGACCAGAGGATTTGATACTTGTAGGTATCGCCGTTCTTGGTCAACTGTGTGGGCGCGCTGCTTCCATCTTGCGGCTCAATCCACACTTCGCTTTCTCCTGACGCATCACTGATGTATGCAATCCATTTACCATCCGGAGACCATTTGGAGTTTCGCTCGTGAACGCCCGGCGTGTTGGTGATATTCCGGGTGTTGCCGTATTTCGCAGGGACAGTGAACACGTCGCCACGCGCACCAAACAGGGCACGGTTTCCGTCTGGCGCAATCTCAAAGTTGGTGACCTCCTTGCTAACGTCTTTCAAGCCCCCGCGGCCGATGGCGAAGTCCTCTTGTATGGAGATCGGAACTTTCACGGCCTGCTCCGTGGCCAGATCAAGTTTGTAGATGTAGCCGCCGTTTTGGAACACGATGGCACTATTGCCAAGCGAGGGGAATTCCACATCGTACTCCGTGAAGCTCGTCAGCTTCTTTGTCTCCTTTGTTCCGAGGTCATACACAAACAGATTCATCTTCTTGATTTCATCGCGATCAGAGACAAAGTAGATCTTGTTGCCACTCCACATCGGGATGATGTCCTGCGCGGGGTTAGTGGTGACATTGGTAATGGTCTTCTTGTCGAAATCGTAGATCCACACCTCGTCAGCCTGTCCGCCGCGGTACCGTTTCCATGTGCGGAATTCCCGGAAGACCCGGTTGTAAGCCAACTGCTTTTTGTCGGGGGAATAGGAGCAGAAGCCGCCACGCGGCAACGGGAGTTGCTCTGGAATTCCACCGTCGACGCTGGCAAGGAAGAGCTGCCCGATAAAGTCGTTGCGTTCAATTCTGCGCGAGCGGTAGACAATGGTCTTGTCGTCCCGCCAGGTCATAACGATGTTGTTCGGTCCCATCCGGTCCGAGACGTCGTCGCGACCCAGAGTTGCCGTATAGGTGAGTCGTGTGGGGATGCCACCTTCGGCAGGCATCAGGTAGACTTCGGTGTTACCATCATACTGTCCCGTGAAAGCAATCCACTTACCGTCGGGGGAGAAACGGGCGAACATTTCGTATCCCACATCGTTCGTCAGTTTTCGTGCGACGCCACCGGATGCTGATACGGTATACAGGTCGCCGGCATATGAGAAGACGATCTGGTTGTCGTGAATGGCTGGGAAGCGCAGCAGGCGAGTTTCTTGCTGTGCAATCAGAAACGGTGCAACAAGGCATGCAAGAAACAAGAGAGAGCGGAGGTGCCTCATGGGGGATCCCTTCTGGAATCTGAGATACGCGTGATTGACCACTGCAGTCATACGAAGGAATGATGTGTTACATGCAACTTAGGAAGAATGAGGCGGACATTCAAGACCCGGCATGCGGGTCCGTGCCGGGAGGTTCGGAAAGTGGTGCGCGATGCAGCCGGCGGGAGTTCCAGTTGCCCGGACATCTGATGCCGTCTGCCTTTGAGGCGCATCGTTTCCTTTGCTCTTCTTTCTGTTCGGGCCTTCTCTGCATGAGGCAGATACTACGGCGTCTGCTGACTTCTTGCTCTCCCGCTTCTCAGCGGGATCACCCGTTCAGGTGTAACGCAAGATCTCCCCGGATAAGACGTCTACCACGGCGAAGGAGTTCTGAGAGTGTACCCACCAGGACTCGGAAACCTGGAACCAGGTGAGTAAAGAGTCCGACCATGAGCACCCAGTACTCGCGGAACGAGGAACAATTCGGCGGTTGGAGGGCCACCACGCGCTACACACTGTCATCGACTGGCGGGTAGTTACTGAAATCTCACTATACTCATTCGGGACTGTCGCCTCCGTTTTTCCGGCGCTCCGAGGAGTGTTGGCTCGTGACGTCTCTGTCATGAGCCGCCGTTTAGAGAGTGCGGATGTCGCAGTACGGACTTGGACAGACGGGGCATCCTCCGATTCATGAGAAGACGAAGTGCGATTCTCGGGGACTCGGATAGAACAACAGAGGGGGAAGCAAAGGAAGGCCCGCCATCTCTGCCGGGCCCAGAGCGTGCATCGATCCAGGGACGGTCACAGCAGCAGGATCAGCTTCTTGGTCTCTACATAGCTCCCTGCTTGTATGCGGTAGAGATATACACCGCTCGCCAATCCCGTTGCGTCAAAGTTGACCGAGTGATAACCCGGTGCCATTTTGCCATTCACCAGCACACGTACGATTTGGCCGAGGGTGTTGAAGACCGTGAGTGTGACGAGTGAATGAGATGGGAGAATAAACTGAATGGTGGTCGCCGGATTGAACGGGTTCGGATAGTTCTGCAGAAGCTCAAACGCAGCCGGTTGCGTCTCCTCCCTCGCAACATCCACGAGGATCTCGGACGCCGGGCGCCTGTACACCGGGCCATAATACGTCGACACGTACACGTAGTCCCCATGAATCAACGCGGCATAGCAATTCTTGTTAAACGACGGGAGCGGGTACGCTTGCCAGCTCTCCCCATGATTCGTCGACCGGTACACGGCACCGTTGCCGCCCACTGCAAGGAGGTTCTGACCGGACGCTGCGAATGCATACATGAACTGCGTTAGCATCCCACTGCTCGCATACACCCACGTGTCGCCATGGTCCGACGAGCGATAGATCCCCTGCCCGGCTACAGATGCGAAAAGCAGGCTGTCCCTCGGCAGCAGGGCCAGAATGTTGAGTGATGGCAAACCTACGTTCACTGTATCCCATGTAATTCCCTCGTCTGTCGACCGCAGTATGCCATACGCGGGGGTCCCAACGAAAAGGTCGGCCCCCAGAAGGACCAGGTCATTGACTGTTTCCTGAGGAAGTTCCGCCGGGAGCGCCGACCAGGTGTCACCATGGTCGGTCGAACGATACACCTTTTTTTCCCGACTGGTCGCATAGAGCATTGTCGCCGAACCGGCCAATTTCGTGACGGGGTACAAAAAGAGCGTCGTCGATACCTGCCAGGAGACTCCCTCATCCGATGAACGCCATACGTGGTCCGACGTCGAGGCGAACACCTCCGGACCATCGGTGAGAATGTCAAACACCAGATCGTCCGTGAAGCCGCCGTCGGCGTGCCCCCAGGTGTCTCCTGCATCGGTCGTCACAACCACGCGGGATCCAGCGCCTGCTCCGAGGACTCCCCGTGGCGTCGAGCAGAGACGGTAGCACGTCGTGTTCGTCACCCCTGCATTTGCCCTGGTCCAGCTTACGCCGCCGTCGGCTGAGCGGAAGATGCCGTATCCGTAGGTGCCGGCAAAAAGTGTCGGCCCGTACTCGTGCAGGGCATAGACGTGCGGGAAGTTGATGCCGGCGTCCGCGTCCGCCCATGACGTCCCCCGGTTCGTGGTCATACTGATCCCGCCTTCACGCATGCCGACGAACAGGTCGCCGAGGCTCGACAAGAGCGTCTGTATGCCTTGTTTCGGAAGTCCCGTGTTCACAGGCACCCACGACCCTCCGAGGTCTGTTGAACGGTACACTCCTGAATGCTCCGTCCCCGCGAAGAGATCGGAACCGACAACAGCGAGTGCCTTCGTAGGCTGCGCCGATATGCCCGCGTCGGCAGGGGACCACGACACCCCGTTGTCCGTGGACCTGAAGACGCCGCCATCCAGCATCCCCACGAACAGGTCCGTCCCCATCGAGACGAAGGCGCGGGGTTGAAGGCGTGTCAATCCGGAATTGGATGTTACCCACGATGCGCCTCGATTCGTTGACCGATAGACGCCGTGGGTACCGGTACCTGCGAAAACCGTGGTGCCCGTCCAGAACACCGCGTATACAACATCACCGGGCCTCCCGGCGTTAGCGGCCTGCCAGCTCGTCCCCTGGTTTGACGTGCGGTACACGCCGGCGTTTGTGCCCACATAGAGAAAGGAATCACCTCCTGCAAGAGACCATGCGCCGTTATTGTTCATCCCGGAGTTTGCCAGGGCCCAACTTGTTCCCGCGTCACTTGACCGGAAGACACCGTTGCCGGGTCCCCCGGCGAACACGAATCCGTTGTGGGAGGCAAACGTATAGATCGCCCCTCCGGTCGGACCGTTCGTTTCCTGCCATTGTGCTAGAGAAGCGAGTGGAAGAGTGAGGAAAGCGATCAAAAAGGCGAGGAAACTCTTCTCGGTGCGCATCGGCTTCTCCGTTGAGTGGTGGAAGGACGGTCGCCCGCACGGACATCGGCGGACGACGGATCCCCGGACTCCTCCCTCTCCTGCCGGCCGATGCCAACTCATCTGCTGTATCAGGTAATGTATCGTGCACAACGGACATTGTCAATAAGGGACACAGATCCACGGGCAAGAAGCTGGTCAAACATTGTGTATGCTTCATGGCCATTTCAGCTGCGCACAAAAAGTCGGATTCCAGATGAAGCGGAATGGGATCTTGCCGGGAGCATTGCCTATCGATCCCAAAGAGCGAGGGTCCAACCTTACGACAAAGCTCGAATGCGAATTGCATTCGAGCTTTGTCATGCACTCACCAGAACTTGAACCTGGAACCCACTGAATAGGAGTCGCTCCTCCAACGAAGCAAACTTGTGCATGTGCCGTTTTTGCAGGGATTTCTTACAGTCCCCTTTCAGGTTTCGATGCTTTCGATACCTATTGGCCTGCCATCCTGTCTGCAGATTCCCTGCTCACGCTCAGGAACCTGTATGGTCGAGATTCCTGCCTCGTTTTCAATTTGCAGAATTCCAGATGCCCGGGCAAACAGTCAATAGTCGGCATCGTTCCCATCACTCTCCTGGGAAACTTGACAGGACGACGTCAGTGCGTGATAACAGAGTCAGCACATATCCTATTGCTGTTTGTTCTTGGCAGGGCGCCCGCCCCCTTGCGGTATCAATCATGGAAGGTTCTATATCGAAAGCATATACCACCTTTGTTGTCTTCTTCTTCGCAATGGGTATAGTGAAGGTGGAAATCCACAACCACAATCAACTATCGAATGAGCGATCCCTCAATGTTCATGCAATCTACTTTCATTGTCACTCACCCGGTTGCTCCGTCCATCATTACTGGGCGAACTCCTTGCCTAGCGTGTAGGTTCTCTCTAGATAGCTTCGTCTGGTATCTTCATCCGCAACTGGCACGCTATAGAAGTAGACATGATCGACTTTCTTGACCCCCGGGTATCGCAATCCCCAGTCATCAATGATTCGGGTCATTGGTTCTTCCCAACCTGCCTTGTAGTCCTCTTCCTTGAATAGCGTCGTGCTGATGATCAACGCTTTTTCATGATGAAGGAGCGGCACCCGGCCTTTCACGTCGCCGCGCCAACCCTCAGGCGTTAGGGCATACGCATCACCGTAGGAAAAGACCCGCTCAAACCACCCCTTCAGTATTGCGGGGAAATGAAGCCAGAACACCGGCGCAATGAAGGCAAGGCCCTGAGCTCTCTTCAATTTCTCCCACTGGGCAATAACGTCTTTAGGCCTGTGATTGTGGATAAATTTCGCCACCGCCGCATCGTCCTTATTACGGAGCATGCGTGAGGCAACAAACCTCTGAATGGGCCCCCCTGCAGAGTCCAGAACACGTTGCTTCAGGTTCATTTTCGCGAGTATGTCGGGCGGCATGCTCTCATGCACGTAGCTGGCAAAGTCTTGCACGCGAAACACAGGATCGAATCGAATGGCGTATAAGTCGACCACTTCACTGACGTGTCCGGCATCCTTCAACCCTCGGGTAAACTGCTCGAGAATGGCGTGGCAGAAGGACTTGGGATTCGGATGGGCGTACACTGTCAAGACGTTCATTGGGAAGTCCTCTCAGTGCGTCTGTTGTCTGGATGGATTAGTAAACGAAGGGAATGAGCTTTTTTGTCCTTTGCTGGTAGACGGTAGACTGCTTGCCATATGCCGTCCGGAGTCTGTCTTCCTCCATGGGAATCAACATGAGAATCAACACAAGATAGATCCAGAACACCCAGAGAAGAGTCCAGGACTGGAGCAGGCAGGTCAGTCCCAGGGAAATACTCAATGCAGCAGCGTACATAGGATGCCTAATCAGCTTGTAGGGCCCATCTATGATTATCCTATCCTCGGGTCGAGGAGCGCTCCCTCCAAGTTGGTAGTTGCGCCCGAGTACGATCAGCGCCCACGCCATGAGGAGAAAACCTATCACATACATCCCCAAACCCACAACTTCTAAGACCATCTGACTCCCCGGTTCAATAATGGTCATGTGAGTCGGATCAACTGCCGGAAGACTGTGGGTGATCAGCAGAAATGCGGCCAGGGGATTCACCACCAGCAAAAAGAAGAGGTTGAAGATATTGACGATTTGGACCAAGAGGTTGCCATGGGGTTTATCCAGAATAGAACCCGTAACAACTTGCTTGACGATAACCAACATTCCCAACAAAAAGAGAATGGAAATTCCGAGTATCGCTTGATCGAACAGATGCATACGTTCCTCCCCGAAACCGCCTTTTCAGGTTCGCTGCCGGTAGGGCAAAGTTTCCGGCTTGACCAGCCTCAGCCGGTGTTTGATGTCATCTGCCCTGTTTAAGACAACAAAGAACAACTTGTTGTATATGTTGAAATGAACCTGCATCTTCCCGACTCTCCGCAGCAGGTTGTCGTTTTCCTTCTTGAGCAGCGCATTTTCACCGAGGATAATTCTTTTTGAGCGGAAGGCATAGAAAGAGATAAGGATCAAGGTGCCGAAGAAGATTATCATGTCTCCTCTTCTAAGTGGGGTGTGCCTTCCAGAGTATACGATCGGCACTTCAAACGTCAGATGGAATAAGTTCCCCCTACCCGCCTATCCGCAGTCCTCGGGCTTGTGCTCGCGTGCGTAGGCCATCATCGCCCGCAGGTTCTCGGGCGGAGTCTGGGTCGAAATTTCGCACCCGGCGCCGACGATGTGGTATCGGCCGCAGACCTGATGGCACCGGCGGCATGCCTCGTAGACTTTTTCCGGAGTACCTTCGAACAGGTCGGTGATCGTAGAGACGTTGCCGGCTATTACACGCTCGGGGCCGAGCTCGGCGCGCGCCCGGCGCAGGTCGGCAGGGAAATCGATTTCATAGATGTCGACTGGCAGTTCGCCCATCCGCGACAACAACGGGTCGGTGCGCCCGCACATGTGGAGGCGGCGGACGACGTCGGGGTGGTCCCGGCGGAGCATTTCCAGCACCCGCTTCTGCTCCGGCCAGAGAAACTGCTCGTAGAGTTCCGGCCCGATCATGCTCGCGGCGGCGTCGCTCATCCCAATGGTGTCGGCCCCCGCGGCGATCTGTGCCGGAGCGTAGGCGATGGCCACGTCGGCGGAGAACGCGAGCAGATCGCGGGCGAACGCCGGGTCGTCGATGAAGTCGAGCATGATGGCGTTCACGCCTCGCAGCTCGGCCGCGAGGGCGAGCGGCCCCTCGATCCAGCCGACAATCGACATGCCGGGGCCGGACGTGGCGCGCATGAGTTCGATCGATTTGACCCGATCGTGCATCCGGCCTCCGCCGAACGGGTCGGGGAGACGGAAGGTTTTCAGCCGGGTTTTGTCACGCAGCGCGGCCCGCTCCTCGTTGATCGCGGGGCCCTGGTCGGTGAACCAGTCGACGCTCGCGCCGCCCGCGATGTCGATGACCTCACGTGCAGGATCAGAGCAGGTCAGCAGGCAGTCGAGCCCGAAGTCCTCGACCAGCTTGAGCTGGGCTTCGGCCATCTTCCGGCCGTCCTTGGTGTAGTCGATGAATGGGATGCCGGCATACCGCGCAGCAAACATCATCGCCATGGGCTGGGCGGGCAGGCGGTCGACCGGTTCGCCGCGGATGACGCGGCGGACGCGCTCGCGTGAGGTCAACGAAT
Organism: uncultured Bacteroidota bacterium; assembly: GCA_963779225.1. Lineage (GTDB taxonomy): Bacteria > Bacteroidota > Ignavibacteria > UBA10030 > UBA6906 > CAVPCZ01. The sequence continues at coordinate 3,240,219 of CAVZWW010000003.1, read as the reverse complement.
TCATCATAATACTCCGGTCCCTTCGGCAGAGTCGATGTGTTTCAACAGGGCCCTTTGTGGAGATTTCAAAGAAATGTCAACCGGTCGGAATTCGGGTCGATATTGAAAGGAGACGATAAACCGGTGCCGGTCGAGCGATCAGCGGATTCAATATTCCTGGATTCTTTTCATTATAGCCGAATCCATTGACATCCGCAACCACGTATCATTCACGGGTGTCTTTCCGGCAATAACCTCGGGATTCTCATGGATCCTTGCCGGGCTCACCGGGCACGCAAATCATCTCGTTCCCAACGTCCGGCCCAAAGAGATCAGTCAGCAAGATTGCGGCCATATTTGGTGTCGCTGCATTTCGATCTGGAAGCAAACGTGAGGAAAGTCATCTCTGACGGACGTCGATGCTGTACGGAACGCGGCAGGTCGAGGAAGTTGGGGAATTGTGCACCCACCGGGGAGTCGAACCTGGAACCCACTGATCAAGAGTCAGGCAATGACCACGCGATACGCACAAAATTAGACACTTTTCGGCAGTTGGGTTGCTATAAACTGCCATAGATTGGCACACGTTACTGCACTTATGCCGCACTATTACTATACTCCTTTGGAGCTCTCGGCTCCCGTTTGGCAACCGAGAAGCGGTGAGTTCTGATGCATTCCGGACTGAGTGGATTTTTGAAAATGGCCGCTAACCTTGGCCGGGCAATATTCGTAAACTAGGGCAGCCCCCCCCACAACTTTTGCTTCTTTTGCAGGGTCTAACAAATGTCAGACGAGAAGCTTCTCATGACGTTTTCCGACAATGAATTGATATACCGCGCCCGGAAGGGCGATATGGCAGCATTTGAGCAATTGGTCTTCCGCCATGACCAGAAAGTCCTCACCCTTGCAGCGCGATATGTCGCCAGCACCGACGATGCCAAGGATATCTACCAGGAGGTCTTTCTCAAGGTCTATCGGGGACTCCGGCGATTCCAGTTCAAGAGCGAATTTTCGACCTGGCTGCACAGAATTACCGTCAATGTCTGTCTGACCCACCGCTCCCGGAGCCGGCACTCGACACATGTTCGTCTGAATGAGACCGTAGAGGGGGAAATCGATGAAAATCATCCCGGCATGACGTTGCACGCCTCTGATGACCGCCCCGACCAGCACGCGATGAACGGCGAAATGGCAGGCCAGCTACAGGAAGCCCTGACACTCCTTTCGCCGAAGCAACGAATGGTGTTCACCCTGAAGCATTACCAGGGATATCGCTTGAAGGAAATCGCGGCGATGATGGAGTGTACGGAAGGAACGGTCAAGCGGTACTTGTTCGACGCCACTGCGCGCATGCGTGACCAACTGAAGGATGTCATCTCCTGATCCGGAGGACGAATATGAAGCACACAGAATACAGAGAACTCCTTCACCTCCTTGCGCTCGAGGAAGTCAACCCCTCCGATCGGACGATCCTTGATGACCATCTCCGGACCTGCGGCGACTGTCGTGACGAGTTCGCGCGCCTCGGGAAGTTCTATGGCCTCCTCAGACATTTTGAACCGGCGGTCCGCGTTGACGACAATCTCCTTCAGGATGCTCGCCAACAACTGCGCGTGGTCCTGCGCCGAGAGCAATCCCGCCCGCGCTTTCTGGCAACCATCAAGGAACGGCTCAGTTCGTTCATCGCACTGCGCTACCAGATCGCCGTGGCTGGTGTTTCCACGCTCGCCCTCGGGATCTTCATCGGCCACCGGATATTCGCCCCGTCAGATCCCCTTCCCCCAGACGCACAATTGATTCCAGCAGACGCCCGTATCACCAATTTGAAATTCCTGGCCGCTACAGAGCGTTCAGACGAGGTGGAGTTCACATTCGATGCCGTGCAGCTGGTGAAGATGAGGGGAAGCGTCAATGACCCTGTCATCCAGAAGGTCCTCACCCATGCCATGCTCAACGACCCGAATCCCGGTGTGCGCCTCCGCGCAGTGAACGTCGTCGCAGCACCGCGCACCGAACCACCGGACAAGGAAATCAAGGCCGCATTGATCCTGACCCTCAGGTCAGATCCCAATGCCGGCGTGCGTAAGGAAGCGCTGATGGCCCTTCGACAGTATCCACCTGACAAAGCAATCAAGAACGCATTGTTGAACACCCTCATGACAGACAAGAACCCGGGCCTCCGAGTCGCCGCGATCAACGGACTCGACTCGCTCCGTGTACATGGCCAGTCAACAGATCAATCGGTTTTGAACGCATTGAAAGACAAAATGCAGTCTGATGACAATACCTATATCAGGCTGCGCGCAAGAACAGTACTCCAGGAGGCGCGAACACCATGAAACATTCGACCGTATTTGCAGCGGTGATTCTCTCCATGGTCTTGTTTTCCAACGGCTTCGCCGGACCAAACCAGGACAAAGGGACCACCAAAACTTTCTCCGTCGGCAAAGGCGGGGTGCTTGAAGTCACTATCAACGCTGGCACGATAAAAATCAGCGGTTGGGAAAAAGACGAAGTATCAATCAAAGTCGGGGGTGCCGATGCCGAGGATCTCGCCCGCGTGGAGATCACACAGGATGGCAATACCATCCGTGTTCGCGATCGATCTACCGGCTCATCGGACATGTGGGTAAGCGCCACCGTTCCCTCCCGGTTCGACCTCAGCCTCAAGACAGCGGGAGGTGACATCCAACTGGAGGGTCCACTGAGCGGAGATCTTCGCGGGTCAACCTCGGGAGGCGATATCCGGCTAGGAACCCTCGGAGGGAAGCTGAAGATGTCGACTGCAGGCGGTGACATCAAGGCCGGGGATTTCGACGGCGACCTCTCACTGAAGACATCCGGTGGCGACATCACGACCGGCAGCATCACCGGCGAAGGAGATATCGCCACGTCAGGTGGAGAGATCCACATCGAGAACGTGGGAAAGGCCCTGAAGGCCACAACCTCCGGCGGCGAAATCAGGACCGGTAATGTGGGAGGCGATGTGAAACTGTCCACGGCGGGAGGAGATGTCCAGGTGGGTGAAGTCAAGGGGAATGCCGGGCTGAGTACAGCCGGCGGAAACATCGAACTGCGCGGCGCCAATGGAGCCGTCTCCGCAAAAACCGCCGGCGGTGACCTGGTGCTCAAAGGGATCACCGGCTCCGTGGATGGAAGCACTGCAGGCGGAGACATTGACACCTGGCTGAACCCGGCAAAGGGTGGCCCAAGCAAACTCTCCTCAGCGGGCGGAAATATCCGGCTGCAATTGCCGGAGAGTGCGAAATGCACGATCAATGCCCGGATCCGTCTCGACGAACGTCATTCATCGAGCGAGCAGTACGATATCCGGTCTGATTTCAAGATCGAGAATCTGCAGAAGGACAGGCACGAGATTCGCGGGACCGTCAATCTGAACGCTGGGGGCGAGGTTATTACCCTCGAAACAGTGATGGGCAATATCGACATCAGGAAGGCCAAGTAGTAGCAGTGTTGGGCGTTCGTTCAACCCTCGGCCCCGGCGGGCGGAAGCCTGCAGGGGCCGCTTTGCATTGACCTGGCCCCTTCGACGAGATCCAGGAAATAGCTCGGAGAATTTTCGGAAGGATGAATCTTTCCAATCTCTGTTAGTGGCTATTATTCATTTATTTAACCCTATTGCCATTTTATAGGCCATTGCAGCGTCGGGAAGCGGTGTTAAGGTATCTAATAACATATTGTACGTCCCTTTCTCAGACAGTTCATCAGCAACCTTCTTAATTAGAGCTAAAGTAGCTTTCATCAAACTAGAACCAAGACTTAAACGGGCAACACCCAAATCCTGCAGTTCACTTACAGATAGTGGTGATCCTACCCCAATCGTAGGGTTTGAAAGAATATTGATTGGGGCATTAATTTCCCTAACCAATGTTGAAATCGTTTGTCTTTCCCATACAGGTTGTATGAATATGCAGTCTGCACCAGCTTCCCGGTATTTATTGCCACGCTTAATAGATTCAAATAATTTGTCTCGCGGCGAACCTAACGAAGTATAAAATGAATCCGTTCTTGCATTAATTACTAAATGAAAACCCATTGAATCTGAAAATGCACGAATGGCTGATATTCTTTCACAAAATTCCAACTCATCAATTAATATCGGATTTAAATCAATACTGTCCTCAATGTTTATTCCAACAATTCCTGTTGCAATTATCTTCTTAAGAGAATCAATTATTTCATTTATATTATTCCCATATCCGGCTTCTATATCCACGGTTACCGGGACTTGTACTCCATTTACGATTCCCGTTATAGCTTCAATCATTTCTGACAATTGAATTATCTGGCAGTCAGGATACCCTAGAGAGGCAGCTATTCCCATACTTGTTGTTGCGATTGCTTTATAGCCGCTTGCTTCTATTAATTTAGAACTTCCGATGTCCCACGAGTTTAACAGAACCAGAAGTTCTTTATCGTGATGATATTTCAAGAAACGTTCGGCTTTTTCTTTTTGAATATTTGAAACCATGGCATCATCCCATTGTTATTGTTTAATACAAGTACTTGCCAATATTCAAATAATGCCGCTTCGTATCCTTTAACCACAAAAAGACTGCACGGCTGCAGTGTGGCAGTTCTCTCAGGTTGGATCCGTTACACGTGATGTCACGAGAACTGACCCGGCATTCCTCCGCAACAATTCCTCCACCCCACAAACGAAAAAGCCTCTCACGGTCGAGAGGCTTCTCTATGGCTATCCCCTGATGCCACGGTCAATGTAAGACATGGTTTCGGGATTGTCAACTGCTTCACAGAATCCATCGCACACAAGTCTTCCGATTGCCTGTCGCCCGGGAAAAATCCCCAGGCTTTCAAGATCTACCGGTCTCGCCTTATCCCGTCCCGCGGGACCCGCGCTGCGAAACGACTATTGACTTGAAAACCTGCATCCAAAACATCTACAAATCGGCGTGGCTGAAGGCCCACATCTCGAGGAGCTGAATTTGTTGGGCGGCCCCCACATCCTACACAATCGTCGAACCCTGTGCCGACTCATCGAATCTTCTCACAACCAGCCATATCGCCAGTGTCTCCTTTTCCTACTCCTCCCTTTCATCTCTCAATTCCGTCCAGCCCCTAACAACCTTGCTCTTAGGAATATCTCCGTATTGGGAAAGATCATTATAGGACTCCGCCACTCCGGTTCTCGTGTCAATTCTCACTACCGTATTCAGCCTTTGAACCTCCACATCTCTTGGCAATGTGGGGTAGTAACTGCCCCCTGGTATTGAGGCTTGTATGATTTGATACCTCCCATTCTCGGCGTGGAGGTAGAACACACAAAGAAAGGCAATCGCTAGAACGATAAGCGATATTTTGAAATGTTCCGGTTTCATGCGTACCTTCAGTAATGTTAGTAAACTGTGTTTACTCTATAGCGTTCTGGGATTTCTTCCGGCGTGTCGCTGTCATTTTGTTCTTCGCATTACACCGTAAAGAACTTTCCATGTGGTTCGACAAAGTGGGAGTAAAGGCGCTGTGATACCCGACCGGGCCAACCCGTCCGGGGACTTATCACAGGAGGAGGAGCAACGACTCCCCTGTCCCCTCACACACGCGGCGTCCGGTGCGGGCGCTTAAGTGGCGACCAGAGCATCACTCACACGTGATACACTCTATCGATCGGTTTCAGCCGTGTTGCGGAGCTCAGCGGAAGCAACGGCAGCTGCAAACCGGTGTTAGGTTTTGCTACTATGCTCCACAGTGATGACTATTTTTCCACGGGCGTGTCCTTCCCCGAGATACCGGAGCGCTTCAGCCGTGTCACGCAACGGGTACTGTCTATCGATAACCGGCACGACTTTGCCAGCTTCCAGAAGGCCTTTCATTAAAGCCAGATCCTCCTGGTTTGGTTTCGCCGAAACGCCTCCCATCTTCTTGCCGCCGGTTCTTGACATAAATGATCCCAGGAGCATGGCCTCGAAGATCTGTGCCATGGAACCTCCTGCCATAACATAAATGCCCTTGGGAGTTAAGGCACGCTTATAAGCTGAAAGCGAATGATATCCGTTTGCGGCAAGAATCAGGTCATACTGCTGTCCGCTTTGGGTGAAATCTTCTTTGGTGTAATCGATAACATGGTCTGCCCCAAGCGAGCGCGCCTGATCCAGATTTCTGGTGCTGCACACGGCTGTGACCTCAGCGCCGAAGTATTTGGCAAGCTGCACGGCAAACGTTCCCACGCCGCCAGACGCGCCATTGATCAGAACCTTTTGCCCTGGATGGATTTGTCCTTCATCGCGCAGACCCTGCAGGGCAGTGACGGCTGCCATTGGCACAGCTGCGGCTTCCTCAAACGATAGATTGCCTGGTTTTGAGGCAAATGCACTTTCAGAAGCCGACACATACTCGGCAAAACTACCATTACCATGTCCGGCCATATCCCCGAAGACCTCATCGCCCGGCTGAAACTGCTTGGCGTTTCTGCCGACCGCTTCAACCCGCCCCGCTACGTCAGCGCCGAGTCTCGTGTTTTTAGGTTTGAGCAGCCCCCCGCCCATCAGGCGAATCAAGAAGATGTCAGCGGTCAGGAAATGCCAGTCATATGCATTTACGGACGCCGCATGGATCTTTATCAGGACTTCATTGTCCTGGGGCGTAGGTTTTTCTACATCCTTTAGCTGAAGAACATCAGGTGATCCGTATTCTGTGTAAACAATGGCCTTCATATGTGTTCCTTCAAGATTGCGTTGTTTTCAATCGACAAGGATGCTCTTGTGACAGCGCACAACCAGAAATTCCCGATTTAGGTTAGAGATCGAGGCGATGACTGTGTTGACGGAATTGTTGATAATGAAACTCGCATACGGATCGGTGTATGACGACTCCAGAACTCTCTCCCACGTACCTTCTTATCGAACAGGACATCGCACTCAACTCATGCTCCATGGTCGCATTTTGCAGCGGATGGAATATTGAAGAGGGACAAGAAAGCCAATTACTCCGGACGGAAGGTAGCCTGCGACGGATCAAGCACCAGGTATCCGTCGCGATGCACAATTCCCAGTTCCTTATCCAATTGCTCTTCTATCGGATCAGGGCCGCTAAAGCCAAGACGGTTCCGGACTTCACGGCGAAGCCACCAGTAACCGGAATTTGCAGCGTACAGCATATGTCCGTGTGGTTTCCCTGTAACTGTGCTAATGGACTCATTGAAAGCAGCATTGAATGCCAGCTCTTTCCGTATTCTCCATAGCAGCTGATTATCAACCCACTTTGAATCCATACCATGAATTAGGCCAGCGAGATAATTAGGGGAATCATGAATGAACCACGAACCTCCAAAACAGTATTCCCCTGAATGACCGTCAAGCAAATCTCCGTTCGCTTTTGAAATGACACGCATTCCATAAGGTGATTGAATTCGCATGGTAGTTTGAAGATGGGTTCTCACGATTTCATCTGTAAGTAGCTTTTTTCCAAAGACCGCATATGTTAATACCTCTCCGTACAGTGCATCCTGGCCCACAAGTTCCTGCTGTTTCAGGCTGGTGGGCATATAACCACCCTCTTTGTTGAATATCGACTGGTATGCAGCTATTGATTCGTCAATGTCCTCATCACTTACCGGGAGTCCAAGTTCCTTTGCTGCCATGAGTGCCCCGCAATGAAAACCCTGATTTGAAGATGGTGGATCATCATCCTCATAGGGTAATTGATCCTGGTAGGTTCTGTAGCATTTTAGAGCAGGATTTAGTCGTGGAGCAAGATAGAGGCCATTCTTCTCATGATCCCGTATGAACTTATAAGCACGTTTCACGTTGCGCATATCAGGATTTCCACCACCCCTCTTGAGAAGCAGGGCCCATATAAGGTAATACTGGGAGTTCTCTTCGTAATTCATCCGGTCGTAGAAAACAGAAGCCAAAGCTGCATTTGAGTATTCCTGATTATCTAACGCAATATTTGCGTAGAAGGCATCTGTGACCCACTGTTTCCAACCATACTCAACTCCTGAAATATAGATATAGTCTCCCTCAGAACGTAAAAGGTTCCGGCGAAGGAGCAGGTAGGAGGTGTTCCTCATGATAGCCTCCAGACCGGATTTATTGAATCCCAGGGCGTTCGCCAGAGCCAGATGTGCAGCAAGCTGTACATCGTATAGTGATTTTGCATCAGAGGTAAAAATCCATGTCTTCCAACTCTGTGTTTCCCCCATTTCAATATGCTGCCACCCGTCAAATGTCGACCGGTATGTAGTAGTGGCGTCCAGCTTATATGGAATCGAAATTATTCGGGACGCAGAGCCATCACCGTTGCTTAATGAAAGAATGCCATCTTCTTTCTTGAAATCCATGAAGCATCTGTTTTCCCATTTAGCAGGAGTGTCTCCAATGATTCCATAAATGATGTCATCTTCTCTGCATCCCATGAAGGGAAAGAGCATAGCACCCTCTCCATAGTTAGTAACGGTTGTTTCTTCTTCCACGTAGAAGAACTCTGGTCCGCTGCATGATGGAGTATACTTTCTTGATTGTGGTTCTTCTCCCAGAAACGAATAAAAAGGACCACGCTGGTTTGCCTTCCATCCAAAATCAATATAGTATCTCTGGTCGGATGATGCAGTAACGGTAACTGTTCGTTCAATAAGATCCGGGGTAATGGAACGATACGATTCAGCAAGTTTCAAATTTGCTGCAAGTCCATTGCGTAAAGACAGGACTCCATTCTCTTCGGCTTTCTCTCTATATAGTACGCTGGTTGTTCCCCCAGGCTGCTTCACAATTATGGCAGCTTTGCTGTTGAGTCCTGAAAACACAACTCTTTCCCCATCAGTAATCTGAATGCTGTAACCTTTGGGTGATTTTACTGCTACCGGATGAATACCAGCCAAAACGATTGATAAGGAAAGCGACATTGTTACCATGCTTCCAAGAAAATAGCGTTGACTCTTATTCATAGTCAAAACTCCGTCCGCGCGCACAATATTGAATTCGAATTGCAATCACCACTTTGGTCCGGTGCTCTCCACATTACAACAGGGCAAATCGTTCATCGGGAACGAATGGCGGCGAATGCTTCGGATCGTCCAGCCATTGCATCAAATCGCGATACGAGAAGAGATTGAACCGAAGCATTGCCCAAAGATTCGACATGGACCGACCGTACTGCGCCATCTCCTTCAATATCTTCAAGAGGACAATGGTGATGAGGGCTGCATCACTGCTACTTCAGACACGTCGCGACAGTTGCGAGCGGGCACCTTTGTCGAGGACTCCACACGTTGACCGAGCAATTCTATCTCCGCCCTCGCTGGGGCAGATGCGATTCTTCGGATAGCATCTGTTCGTCATTCCGTGCTGTTGACTCTACAACCCTGTCCCCCCCCCCTGACAATCCCGAACCCTGGCCTCGGGTGTCATAGAGATCTCTGACGTAGTGTGCATTCGCTTTCGTAGAACAATCTGGGGACTATTGTGAGGTTCTGATAATATCAATCCCCTTTTCCAGAATTCTATCAATGCCATAATACCATGGTATCAAAGGCTGAATACATGGGTATCGTGGCACAATCCACATAATATTGCCGATCCCGACAGGCTCCCAGCTTCGGAGTTGAGTAATGCAGCTATAATCGTTGTAGAGATTACAGACAGTCAACGTATCCTTACCGCTAAGCCCACCGCTGCGACTGTGTCCGGACTTCGTGGAAAGGATGGTGTTGAGAGAGTGCGCAGGCAGAGATTCCCGATGATATGTAGTACGCACTGAATCGCTCAGAGATTCAGGTCTGCCTGAGAAAGTTTCCGATACCATCCCGCATTGATGCCGCACGGAGAGATCGGGATCGGCGCATCTCTACGGTGGTCGGTCGACCCGTAACTGGTTTCCGGTTAGGCTAAAGATCAAGGCAAAGAGGGTGTTGTTGAAATTGTTGACAATGAAACTCAAATCCGGACCGCCCTGAGGAGGTGCACAACGAGCAATCGAGGAGACAAAAACACCAAACCCCTTCACACGAAAGGGGTTCTGAGAGTGCACCCACCAGGACTCGAACCGGAAACCCACTGATTAAAAGTCAGTTGCTCTACCAATTGAGCCATGGGTGCGGGGGATACCGTTCAATATCGCAAGCATATCGAGGGGACGGCTATCCCCCCTTCCCATGACACTGTCCGAATCAGGGATCAACTGTCAACAGTTGTTTCAACAGTAGTTCGACCTATTCTGCCATAGAACGGGATGGCTCCCACGTCCAATCAGGCACTTCCGAAGCCACGCAGTACGCAGAAGCCATTCACATCAGTGACTCGTTCCAGAAGTTTCGATTGGTGATCTGCACTTTGAACGTAATCATATCACCGATAATATTCAACACGTCCTCCAATTGACACCTTCCAAGGCAAGTCAAACAAAGGACGAGACAACCCAAGAAAAAAGCCGGGACATCATTGCCGGGCCTCATTCCACTCCATGCACCGCACCTCAGCCCGAGAAAGCCGGATCTCCCATCCCACAGCGGTCCTTGCCCCACAGACATTCCAGTCTGGAGGTTGGGCACCACTATTCCTCGCCTGATGGATTCATGGCGTCCATTCCTGCAGGTTTCCTTTTCCCTTCTTCTTGTGACTGCCAGAAAGCGAATCATAGTAATCGACCAGAGTTACCGCTTTCATTGTCACGACACCATCTCTTAGGCAAACATGAAACCGCTCCTGTCCGGTGACGATCAGTTCGACTTCAGGGAAGAACTCAATCAGTTTCGCATAAACCGCAGGGGCATTGTCTGTCTTTGGGTTCTGGATGATCTTCACAAGAGCCTTCAGACATTTGATTTTCGTGAGTACAAGCTGAATCGCATCTGAGACGTTTGTGATAGGTTCCTTTTTGGTACCTTTCCTCTTCCTAGGTGCCTTTTTGGTTTGAGCCATAAAGACCTCCTTTGTGGATTGTGCAAGCAGTTACCGACGCTATGGTTTGATTAGCTCCAGTAGGAGGTGTAATGCTCCCCAAAAGTCAAGACAGATTTTCTTGAGAATTGGTTGAGTCTTTTTTCAAGCCGCTGCTGTCTGTGTCTGGTTCAGCGAAGCTTCAAAATCTATGGGGCTCATGCCCATCAATGTCGAGTGCGGATAGTCCTGGTTGTAGAAAGGGAAGAAGATGTCCACAGCCCTGATGGCCTCTTCAAGTGATTCGAACTCGTTTGGCCAAACGACTTCCTCCTTGAACGTCCGCATGAAGCGCTCGGTGTCTGCGTTCCCTTTCGGGTTATTGTAGCTGGTGGTGACATGCTCGATGCTCAGGGTCTCGAGAATCGTTTCGTATCGTCTGCTTGTCGGTTGCGAACCGTTGTCGCTCATCAGGTGAACGTTCTCCGAGCGACTGCCGGCAGGACAGGCAACTTCGACGGCCTGATGCAGTGCCTCGAGCCAGAGGTCCGTCTTCGGCCGCAGCCCGAGTGCGTAGCCCAGAGCCCGCTTGGTGTACCAGTCAATGACGACCACCAGGTACAGCCAGCCGAGACCTTGGACGTAGAACTTGGTCATGTCCGTACCCCACCACTCGTTGGGCCGAGTGGGGTGAGGCTTGGAGCGGGTCTCGGTGCGCTTCGCTTTGTAGCGCTTGACCGGGACCGAGAGCCCGTCGAGCCGCATCAGACGCCGCACACGCTTGCGGTTCACGCACAATGAGCATTTGTGCTGGAGAAACGCGGTGATCCGCCGGTATCCCCAGAAGGGGTGCTTCCCGGCAAGTTCCCGGATCTTCTCCAGGAGGGCAACCTCGGAAGCATCCTGCTCGGGAGCTTCCGGCTTTACAATCGTGAGAGCCCGTCGGTGCCGGTAGTAACTCGCCCGGGAGAGCCGTAAGATCCGGCAACTCTCAGCCACCGGGACGCCGTCGGCTTCAAGTGCATGGACGAGCTCGTCATCACTCAGAACAGTTTCAGTTTTTTTTTGAACACCTGGATCTCGACCGCCTGTTGGCCGATGACCCGTTCCAGCTCGGCGATCTTCGCCTTGTCGGCTTCACTGGAGCCGCGGCCCCCCGGGCCATTGCCGGCCAGAGCGGTCTTACCGCCTTCGAAGAACTTGTCGCGCCAGTTGTAGTAGGTGGCCTGGCTGATACCGTGACGTCGGCAGAGCTCGGCAATATTGGTCGATTCCTTCAGGCCTTCGAGGACGATGGCGAGTTTCTCCTCGATCGATTTTCCTGACTCGGCGTGCGGCATACGTTGGTTCTCCTTTTGTTAATGGAAGTATGAGAACCAGACGTTTAAGATGCAACGGCTCGAAAAGGAAGGCTCGGCGCCAAGGCACTCCTCCCCCCCCCCCACGGAGTGCCTTGGGAGGAGAGAAAGACTCAACACACTGACTGTCTCACCTCAGAGGGGAGCAATATAGAGGATTTCAAGCCCGGGCAGCGATGTCCGGGCCTTTTCTGTATCCATTCACGGCAAATGATTTTAGCTCTCGTCCCGCGTTGTACGCGAGATCACCGCCCCCATTCAAAGTTCAGTGTTCTTTGATGGTACCCACGCCTGTCCCTGACCAGTAAACGGGTACTTGGAGGGGAATGTTAGGCCGGACGAAACCAGGCACAAAGGGGAGATCAGTGTAGACAGTGAGGGTGACGTCTACGAACAATTGCATCTTGTCGATAGCCCCACCTTTTCCATGCGCCACACACTTGAGCGGCAGCGTGAAGATAAATGGAATATCTGTTTTTGATCTGTACCCTTCGTAGGTCCCTTCCCACACTCCGTCCGCTATTGCATCGGGATCTATCGTGAACGAGCCGTGACAGGGACCCTCACCAGTAATGAGATCCACCGTGAGGCTTAGGTAGTTCTCCATTTGTCCTGCTACGCGGGCATCCAATGATGCGACTGGTTCAAGTACCTGGTATTTCTTTATCAGCAGTTTCCCCCCGTTCTCCCACATTTTGCCAGCCACAAACACCTTTTCGGAATTCATCGAAAAATCAACGGCGACATCGTTGCTCTTCTGCAGCGACACCGGCGTTGCCGACTGGTCCGTCGGCGATACCGGCACGGCCGAATTATCCGAACACCCCAACAGCACAAACGCCAAACTCGCCATCAGCAAGAGACCACAAGACAGGATTTTCATGACTTTATCCTTTCTGATGAGTTATGGAAGGAAGCCCGGACATCGCTGCCCGGGCTTTGCATTGGATGAGGCCATAGCCTTAGCGGACTTGGATGTTTCCGTGGTCAATGGGAAATACAGGCGGGACACTAGGGAATTCCTTCAGTTGGTCCGTTGTCCACAGGATGAACTGGTCTGGGTCCATAGTCAGCCAGAAGTCGCGCGTACCCTCGTCGGGGGCGGCGAACCATTCCGACAATTCATCGCTCGACGATGCTCCCTCCCCATTATCGATAAACACCTGGGCGAACCAGGCGGGAAGCGGCCATAATTTCCATTTCGTGATTTCCACAACAACCAAGGCTTTGTTGCCTTCTACCGCGAGCTTGATTACTTTTCCTTCGATTTTGTCGTAGAATCCACCCTCCGCCTCTGGGGGAAGATTGCCCAGAAATTGGTAATGGAACGACCCCGACGCCGTACCGTCGCTGTATGCATTCGCTTGGACAGTCTCGACAGTGTAGAACCCATCCTTTTGCTTTGGAGCTGGGATAGTCCCCCAGAGTGTCCCATCAGGGTACCAAAGGGCGTAATAAGCATTGGCGCTCCCCCTTAAGGTGTTTACAACCTTTACTCCAGCCTTCGGCAAGCCCGTCGATGTTGTAGGCGAACTGAGTGCCTGGTCAGTTGGAGATACGATGGGAGATGATTTGTCCGAACACCCCAACGGCACAAACGCCAAACTCGCCATCAGCAGTAGAGCAAAAGACAGAATCTTCATGACTTTCCCCTTTCTGATGATTTGTGGTATGGATTGAGGCGGGTACGTATGAGAGCCGCCACTTGCGAGACAAGTGTGGCTCTTGTCGGGGGAATAAGATTGCAGGGTCGTCTGATTACAGAAGAACACTCGGCGGCTCGGTAGCTCCTCGCCAGGAACCACATTGCCCACTTGACGCGGCAAACTACTCTTAGGAATTGGGAAAATCAATGAGTAGAACTACTCAATCTGCATGAGTAGGACTACTCAATTGTGCCTGAGTAGAATTACTCATAGCCCTTTGCGGTCCATTCTTCAAGCTTCTGAAGACTTCGCGCATTCAAACGGACACTGTCCCCCCGGAAATGTAGAAGATCAATGGAGAAGTGACTCCGCGTAGCGTTACATGGCAGTCAATTATCCAGATACAAGCAGTCTTCCCCCAGCTACTTCCCTCTCAATATCCCCCCCAGCAAATTTCTACAAATATATTATGGCGCATTGGGGACGCACTTCTCACAGATACCCTACCCCGCCCTAAAGTTTGGGGTTGGGATCGGAATTTCGTTGAAATCCGTTTTCAGTTGACAGTTCCTCTCTATGCTCGTTACCAATCAGCTCACCACGTCCAGCCCATCACCAATTTGGGCGGGGGGGGACCTATCCATCCATTCGCAGTCAATCACTCACTCCCCTTTCGCGTTCACGAGTAGCTTCAGCGAGACGACGGATCAGGTCTATCAACTTCTGGAAATCTTCCATTGTCAGAAACGGCGGAGATTCTTCGGGAATGGGAACAAACGCCACATCTGCACAGGGATTACTCTCTGTCAGCTTCCATCGACGAGCCGTACTGAATGTCGAGCGCAACAGGCGCCGCTCGATATTCACGGATACGGGCTTCACTTCGCGCATCCTCTTGGTAAAATAGAAAAGGCCTCACTTTCGTGGTGGTGTAGATATCCGTAATTTACGGATAACGAAAGTGACATCTCACCGACGAAAGGAGGCCTTCATGCGTGTCCAAAAGATAACACGAAGTATTGACAGTGGCAAGTCTCGGGTGATGTACGATCATTACATTGCGCTTGACTGGTCGCTGAAGACTATGGCGATCGGACATATGTCGCGCGATGATGATCATCCTCGGGTATTCGAACGTTCGAGCGACCTGAAGGAACTGAAGGAGTACCTCGGGTCGTTGAAGGGCCGGACGGTCATTACGTTGGAGGAATCTGGAACTGCGCACTGGTTGTACCTGGAGTTATTGGATTATACGGAGAGGATCATCATCTGTGATCCATTGCACAATCGGTTGTTGTGTCACGGACCGAAGACGGATAAGATCGACGCGGGAAAGCTCTGTGAGCTGCTGCGGGCGGGCCTTCTCAAGGAGGTCTACCACAGCGACAACGGATTGTATGAGCTGAGGACGCTTGTCAGCGCCTATCAGGACGTTGTCACTCCCACTTGGCTCCTCATTGCACAGAACACCACGCTCAACTCATGATTCGTGGTGGCATTATGCTACGGACGGAATATTGACGAGGGACAGCGGTGTGTCAGGGATTCTACGATGCCGGCAGAACACTCGGCACGAAAGTGCTGGAAATTGTTCCACCGGGCAGCCGTGTGCTGATGACAATGCACGACGAGGGCGTCTCGGCACTGAACGATCGTCTGCGTGGAGCACAGGAGGTACTGAAGAAGAACAACATCTCATGGGAAGTGTTGATTTCGGGGAACAGCGTGGATCAGGCTGTAGAGAGGATCTCCCGGAAACTGAAAGAACATCCCGACATCACAATTGTGCTCTGCACGGGACAGGCAGATACAGAGGGTGCCGGCACGGCAATCGAAAGGAGTTTCCGCGGATACACCGTTGTGGGATATGATATCAGTCCGGAAATTCTCCGTCTCATCGAAGGCGGACACATCCGATTCTCGATCGATCAACAGCCGTATGTGCAAGGTTTCTATCCCGTGGTAGAACTGACACAGTTCTGCCGGTACGGCATAATGCCATCGAGTATAGATGCAGGTGCCAGTATCATCGACAAGGCAAATGTGGATGTTGTGAGGGATCTTGTCGGGCGGCAGTATCGATAGTCGCGAAAAAGCGTTCTGATCAGATGGCAGCGCCTGGGCGAATAGACCCAGTCTATTCTTGTTCACCCACCACGGCGCCAACGTGGAACCCACTGATTAAAAGTCGAATTCACTCTCATCATTGTGACCAGGGTCAACGCTTCTGTAGTCACTGTTGAATCGGGTGGGGAGCGAGTGCATCACTTCACTCTCACCCAGACCTCGTGCAACTCCCATGTGCTGGGCGCATTTTGCGCAGACTTCGGAGGCCCTTTTTGAATCAGGGTGTCGTTCCTGACTTCGACCTCAAAAGGAATGGTCCGGCCAACTCTTGATTTACCTGTGCTGTACTTGATTGACTCCATGTAGATGTTCCCTTCCAGAGTGTATGTCCCCCCACTGTAGTAAGCCAATGTATCGCCACCACCCAAAGGCTGCCCGAAGGTCGCCCACTGTTTACCGACAATCATCTTCATGCCAAAGAGATTCGCTTGAGAATAGCTGAAGGCGGTGTCAGCGGTTTTTATAGTGCCAGAAACCACTCGCCACGTCCCTTCAATTGCTTCCTTCTTCTCACCAACGCACCCAAACACGGCGAAACAGAGCAGCAGATAGAGAGTGACGACCATTCTGTTCATGATGCCCTCCGGAGTAGTAGTAATGTCAGCTTGCGCCTTGGCGCAAAAATCGGTGGGTCGTCGGGTAGGACAGTAGAGCAGAAACACTCGGCGGCGCACCGACTCCTGCATCGAATCAGACCGCACAATGTGTGTGGCCGCAAGATACTCCGCCCCTTTTATAGAGTCAAGTACACTCAAGAATCCCAGGAGTTGTCGGAGGTCGGCGAAAATAGAGGGAGTTGGAAATCTGTCAGAATCGGAAATCGGACGAAAGCACCCTTCGGAGTGTGTTGCCCCTCACCCCCCGATGCAGTCCAAACGATTCCCCACCGATTCCAGTTCTAGGTCGACTGGAGGGCTGATACCTTGTTCACAGTAGGAACGACAAGGACTCGGACAATGACCCCGAATCTCTACCTCACGAAACGTAGAAACGGACACTATTGCATTGGATTCTTCGAGGGGAATCACCGCAAGTGGGCTGGTGATGAAGAGGGTAAGTGTTGAACGAATTGTTGACAAACAGGCTTGGAAAGAGTCCACAGAGTGGCAAAAAAGGAAAACCCCAACGTGATGTCGGGGTCGACGGTACAGCCGCAAATTCAATCGACTATTGTCAATCGTTGTGCACCCACCAGGACTCGAATGTCATACGGGGCCCTCCGTACCGCTCAAATTGGCCAATTTGCTCCAAAATCGTTTCTACATCTTATATAAGTTCCATATTCTTCACCCGGCGTGTACAATCTGAGTACAGTCCAGTTTTCCAGTTGATCAGGCAGAGGTATGCCTCGTCAAACCTCCGTCCACGAACAAACAGCGTGTTCACACTCCAATCTATTTCCAGCATGCGAAGACGCGCCATGATCGGGTGGTTCATGGTGGAGTTCTGGCCCGGATGCGATTTTGAAGAGGGACAGGTGTTTTGATAATCATTTCGATTTTTGTATCATGAAGGAAGGAGGACACGATGAACTCAATAATCACAATCAATCCGGGTCGAAGATCAGGAAAACCGTGCATTCGCGATCTGCGAATTACCGTCTATGACATTCTCGAATACCTTGCTTCCGGAATGTCATCAGAGCAGATACTTGCAGATTTTCCGGAGTTAACGAAAGAGGATATCATCGAAAGTTTGCGCTACGCTGCAGATCGTGAAAGGAAAACAGTCGTAATACATGCATGAAATTCCTCGTCGATGAAAATATTTTCCGAAAGATCGTTCCAGCAATTGCCGCTGCCTTCCCTGATTCAAGACATGTAACCGATCTTTCTCTGCAAACCAAAGATGACTCCGCTATCTGGAATTTCGCGAAAGAGAACGGTTTCTCAATTCTGACCAAGGATTCTGACTTTAACGAAATCTTGGCGATGAAGCAATTCCCTCCGAAGATTGTTTGGATACAGCGAGGAAATTGCAGTACGCCAGCAATGCTTGAAATTATCAATACCAATATTCTTAGAATTAGCTCCTTCCTCATTGATGCGGATAATGGACTACTCGTCTTGCTGTAGTACCGTATCTCCGGTACAAGACAAATTGTCCATGTTGGTTGATTCATCCATTTTCCCGGTCGATACCCCCTCACTCACCACGAAGTGAATTTGTCTCGGAATCGATACACGTTTTCTGCGTCATTTCATCCCGCTAGTGCGACTTCTTCCATCCCGTACGGGGGACATTTTCCATGCGTCATGCCGCTTGCCTGTGATAATGGTGATGCAGGCCACCCAGAACAACCTTCTGGCAAACCTTGCTGGGTGATGGCGGCCTCACGACCCACGCTCTGCTTCAATCTGCTCCAACGTCTTGCCTGAAGTATTCGGCATGAACCAGAAACCGATCCCACCGCTGATCGCCAGAAACAACATCAGCAGTGCAGCCACGGGACGGAAGCCGGCATCTGCAAGCATCGGCACAAAGAAGCTCCAGATCCCCAGCATCGTCCGGGCCACACCAAAGGTCAGGCCCTGAGCGGTACCGCGTAGAAGGGTGGGAAACAGTTCCTGGCTGAACACCTTATAGAACGCCTCACCGGCCAGCGCTCCACCGAGAGCAAACAGCACGATGTTCGCAATGATGACGGGGATGCTGAACGGTAGCACAAGGAACAGTCCGAACGCAGCCGTCTGGGCAACAGCCCCGATCCCCCACAGTCGTTTGCGCGTCGCATGATCACGGTCAGAGAAACGCATGAAGATCGTGGTGGTGAACAGGATCGAAGCGAGAAAGCCAAGGCTTGTAACCGCCACACTTGCTGCCTGATCGCCGGCGTTGAGCGTTCTGATGATATAGGGGTAGAAGATTCCTGCAGTGCCCGCAGCGAGACCCCAAAAGAGGTAGATCGACGCCGTCCAGAGCAACGCCCACAAGTTCGGACCCGAAAAGAGCTTCCGGACCAGCGTACGGCCGGTTTGCGATGCGGTTTTCCAGCGGGCAGATTCCGCAAGTCCCTGGCGTAATGTCCATGTCACAATCGCCGCCACAAACAAGTGCAGAAAGACGATGCGAATGCCAAGCAATTCGAACGGCGCCAATGCCGCTGCCATGAGCAGGACAATAACCGGGCCGATGGACCATGCAACCTGAGTGAGGCCGAGGAGTTTGCCGCGTGCTTTCGCCGGCGCAATTTCGCCCACAAGTGCAAGCGAGGTGGGAACATCGGCGCCTACGGCAACTCCGACCACAAAAGTACCGGCAAACAGCATCCCAACATTCACGGCCAGTGCGATACAAAGGATTCCGGCCGCGTACACGAGGAGGTCATATTGATAGATGCGTTTGCGACCGAGTTTATCACCCAGACGCCCACCTATCACCGATCCAATGGCACAACCAAGTGCGTTGGGGCCAATCGCAGCGAGAGCACCCACAGCGGCAGCGGTCAGGCCGAGATATGCCTGAAACATAGCCAGCCCCGCGCCAAGGGCGACAATCGATCCCGCATCAAGATAGGACGCCATACCCGCCAATGCAGACCATTTCCACTGCTGCCGGGTTACGATCTCAAGCTGTTCTCCCGCCGGAATCTCACTCTGGCTCATTAGTGTTTCCGGAAGTTCTTGGAGGTCACGTTGCTTGTGTCAGACTGTTTCTTACGGGGGACTTTTCCCATCCATCACGCCGCCTGACTGAAGACGCACTCCTCGAGAATTCCCTCGATCTGACTTCTGCCAATTAGCGGAAATTGTCCAGCGCTTCTCTTCTCAACGACCCGGGAAAGCGTTCCATAATACTATTCATGTTCGGGGCTTCCACGCCGGTCCTGGCAGATGCCAGATTGTACGCAAGATAGTCAATATTAAACATCAACGCATTGCCATAGATCAGATCGGCTTTGCTGGCAATCCGCACGATCTCGCGTATTTTGTGCGATATGATCGCGAAGACATATAATCGTTTGCCCAGCAAAGTGTCGACGGTAACGAAGTCCCCTGCGTAGATCGACTGAATCTGTGCTGTCAGGAATTTCTTCCAGGTTTGCGACCTCCGTATCTTCCCTCTTGACGAAGCCAGAACCTCCCCCACTTACATTCTGATCGAACCGAACATCGCACTCAGCTCATGATCCATTGTGGCATTCTGCACCGGATGGAATATTGAAAAGGCACAGGCTCGCCTACACCCACGTCAGCAGAATTGATGGAGGAAGATATTGCCTGCTATGACGATAGTCAACGCACGAGCAAAAGCTTGCGCGTCTGCACGTGACATGACCCCCGAAACTCGGTCCAAAATTTGATAGACAAAAATGTTATGGGCTGGCACCGGTTGATTTCCAGCGCCTGCGTCCGTTTGCGTAGTAGCCGATGTAGTAGATATTGTTGGAACGCTTGTAGAGGGAGAAACGGGGAGAATTGACGGACATTTTCGACCCCAACTGTCAACAGTTCCGTCTACAGCAGAAAGTAAGTCGTTGAACTGCGGGAGCTAACTCATTGAATTACTTCGTGCACCCACCAGGACTTGAATTTGGTACGGGCCCTTCTGGGTGCACAAAAAGGGCCAATTTAAAACGCAATGCGCGAAATCAATTCCATAAGTTACACGGCGAAGCCCGAAGGAGACCCAAATCAGACACACCATTTCCGATTTCTCTTGACTTCTGCCTTCCGCTGATGTATCTTTCCCCCGCGTGAAGTACCTGATACCGGCTGGCCACACGAGAAGTGGCTATTGCTGTTTTTTCTAGTTGTGCCCCGGGCCTGGAGAGCAGTAATGCCTCCACCGACTGTATCAGGTCGGACGCAACCCGGGGCCTTTCTGTTGGAGGTTACCATGCGTGAAGTCCTGCTGCGACCATCCTCCCCCGCCGTTCAGTCCCCGCAAGATCCCCAAGGCGATATCGGGATCGATCAGGAAAACATCGCAGGGAAGTACTACGATGCCGGGCTCGAGATGTCCTCGATCGCTGATAACGCGTTGTCGATAATCCGGCAAGGATACGGCTCGATTGAAGGCGCTGTGTTCAACGATCGGGAAACATATTTCGGCCCGGGTGCGGAGACCGTGCACGACCTCTTCCAGACGTTGAACATGGCAGCGCGAATGCTGGAGAAAGCCATTGAGGAGTTCAATACGGAAACCGACCGCTTACACAGGATGGGTGCTGATGGAAAAGCAAGATCATAAGGACCTCCTGCCGGTGATCCGGGAAATGGAGCGGGCAGGCGTCTACTACTTCCCTTTCGAGCTGCCATCCGGTTGTGGGGATGCGATACTGGATCCCCTGATCGACTGCGCGGCGTTCATGGCGGACGAACGGAACCATTTCGCCCAGGAATGCCGGGGAGAGTGCTACAAGTACACGGAGCAGGAGCTCCGGAGCCTGTACGGGATGGTGGAATTCCAGCGGGTGCGGCTTGCCCGGGCGTTGGTATGCTGGAAGCAGATCCTTCACCGCGCGACTGATGAAGCCCTGTGATGCTCTGTAGGATGCCCGCCGTCGGCCGGAGAACCCTTCGGATATTTCCCGAACGGGTGCACTCCTGTTGCCGGATGGGTCCGCTCGAAGGGGTTCTATTCGCACGGAGAAGGGCCTAGGACGAACGATCTCCAGAGAATGTACCCTTACACATGACACGCTTGTCGTCGGGGAAAACTATGTCTGCAAATCACCGCCGGGATGTGAGTTGCGGCAATCTCACAAAAAACCGATTGACAAGGGATTGATTTCTCAGTAGCATGCATCACGCGTAACGCTCGAATGTTCGCGCAGAATGTAATCCCCTACGCTTCCGGGCTTGACCCGGAGACCCTCCGAGAGGGTTCGAGCAGCGTCTGGGGATTTTTGTTTGTGGGGTGAAACATGGATGCAGGTGAGGCGCGCAATGAAGCCGAAAGGCTCAACACCTTAAGAACTCTCGAAGATAGTTTCCGAGCGGTCATACAAGAGCAGATCGATACAGAACAATTGCTCAAAAGCCTAGAGCACAAGATTCTCATGGAGTGCCGGGAAGACCTGCGACCGATATACGCCGAGTGCCGGGAGCGTATTGCACGTTCTGCAGCACGGGAGAGGCAATTGCGAGAATTGTTGAACCAGACGCACCCGGATGCGTGGACGAAGAAACCGGCGCCATCCCTGGCACATACCGCGTACCTCTGGGTGAAGCATTCCGCATTGCACCCGGGGAAGCGGCCCACGGCGGAGGAGCTGGGCACCGACAGTAACGGCCTCCGGCAGCTGATGAAGGATCCTGAATTCTTTACGACGCACGTCATTCCTCGAACTTACGCAACAAAGAAAAATCGGAAGGGCGAACCGCTCACCGTGCCAAAGAACTACCGGAGGAAAGAAGTGCTCGAACGAATAAGGGATGAAGCGCGGGACCTGGCAAGAGAGGCGGCAGAACGGTTCGCCGGAGGATCCTACTCACAGGTCTTCGATGAAAACCATTCACGCCTCCCGAGTGGACACACCAGGCCGGTCAATCCCTCAGCCGACTTTCTGGATGACCCGGACCTCCGGGAGGCTTACCGGGAGATGACCGAATAAACCTCGATTAAATTTCCCTCCAAATCCGAAAGCGGCCCGTCTGAGCCGCTTTCGCCTTTTTCCCATCGAATAAACACTGATTAACCTGATCTCTGACTAGGGTGTAAGCAACATTCACCTATTCAGGAGATCCACATGGAACGAATCTTCCCGCTCTCCCCCTCCGAGATCGAAAACTATTCGGTCACGCGCGCAATCAGTGATCCCACACACCTCGATGAAACTCTCCGGAAGCAATGGGAGAAACACCAGGGTTACACTTTCGGGATCGGAACCAGCGTTCACCCTTCGCTATTCTTCCAGCGAGATTTGTCCGTCGGTGGCGGCGCGACAGCAGGCGCGAACCTTGTCGGGCAAACCTTGAGCATTACGGGATTCGCTCAATTGAGCGCTCTCGAAAAAACCGGCCCGGAATTCCTGACCGGTCTCAAGGGTGACGCTGCCATCACCATTTTGACGCCGGGATCCGGTACGCTGGATCGGACCACAGAAGCCGGCACCGCCGGTGCGCTCGGACTGACTACAACGGGCCGTGTGATGAAGCCGCAGCGGATCGGCAACTATGAGACTATTTCCGCCCGGATATGGACTCAGGCAGCCATCAGGCCGCAGCTTGACCAGAGGCTTGCAGAAGACGGGATGCACGAGTTGACTGATGCGGTGGTTAATGGATCAGGCACCGGGGAAATCCTCGGACTGCTCAACGATACATCCATCGGCACCCTCTCACTTCCGGGAGCAGCTTGGCAGGACGTGAACGATGCAGTTAAAGTGCTCACGGCAAGGCACTACACAAGTGACTCGATCCTCTGGTTTATGAGCCCAACCGACGCGTCGAAATTCCGCGTGCGCCCCCGCAACGACGGGGATTTGTGCCTGATTGAAAACGGAATGATGGCCGGCTGCCGGGTAATTGAATGCCCGGAGATGCCGGCGGGTTCATGCATCGTCGGGTGTTTCCGTGAGCTGGTTGTCGCAATCTGGAGCACTGAGCTCCTGGTTGATGACGTCACTCAGCGGAAGGATAATCTCGTGCTGGTCCACTACTTCCTTTTCGCTGATTCGGCTCCCCGCAATCCGGCGGCATTCCTTCGCTGCTCAGATCTGTCATAGGAGAATCAACCGTGAACATGAGCAAGGAACTCGCAGAGGGAACAATCAGCACCATGTCGGCGCTCTCACCGGCAGAGCGGAAACGGCTTCTCGAACTCTGGGAAAAGAAAGATCCCCAGGCGCGTGAACAAGTGATCCACGAACGCCGGAGACGGTTCCACGCCGGGATGCTCTGGCGGGATGGAAAGCTGCACTAGATTATGGCCCCTGCACCTCTGAGAATGGTTAAACCTTCGCACTCGGATAGGGGATCAAGGTGAAAGACTCTTGCGGGCCGGATGGAGTGACCGCCTGAAGGCCCGTGAGGGTTCATAGACGACAGGAGATAGGCACATGAAACTCAGTATGACGATCGCGGCATGTGTGCTGCTCATGGCAGCCCCGGCCTTTTCTCAGATCAACGCCACCAGTTGGCCCGCTGCATTCTCCACCTGGCAGTATGCCGCAGGAGAAGCGGACACAAGCCGGGAACAGCATATCGCAGGATCGAATCTGCTATCGCTGACAGTCACACCGGCGGACACGGCAGCGCTGGATATTGTCGTACAGTACAAACGCAACGGCACATGGGAAACCATTTTGACTGACTCACTTGTGACGGCCTCCGGTACCGGCACGACTCAGGAGTTTTGGATCCGCAGCAAAGGTACCGATCTGATCGACGGCATCTACTTCCCCCTTCGTGTGATCATTTCGGCGCGGGCTACGGGCAACGGCGTGACAAGTCCAATGTTTGGGGCCGCCTGGAAACTGCGGGTATAGGCAAAGAGCGGGAGGGGAAACCGCTGTCCACCGTGACGCCCCTACCTCAAACCGGCACGGTGTGTTTTCAGTATTTGAGGCTGAAACTATGAACGAACCAACCCTTTTCACCACAGATCAATTCCTAGAGTTCTACCAAGGCCGGACTGATGTTGTCGGAATCCGGGAAGGTGACGCCTGGCGATGCCTGAGATCTCAGAACGGACAGCTTCAGTCCGTTATTGATGGGCACGTCGCCGGCAGGGCACAGGCGGCAATCTACCCGCTCCGGGATGACGGCACGGTATCCTTCGCTGTTGTCGATGTGGACGCGCACGGCGCGGAAGATGAAGACCTGATAGCAGTCTGTCATGTGCTGGCTTTCCGCATTGCAGACAAACTCAGAGCGGAAAACCTGCATTCCTACGTCTCGCTCTCCAAGAGCGGAGGGGGCAACCATCATATCGACATGTTCTTCAGCGCGCCGGTTTATGCTGATCGCGTGCGGCATGTCTTAAGTGCGATTGTCGATACTGAAATCGCGCGTCTTGTATCTGAAGGGAAGAAGACGCCGGACATTGAGCTCATCCCCAAGCAGGACCGGCTCCAGGGCGGTTCTATCGGCAGTAGCATCAGTCTCCCCCACTTCCCCCCGTGTGCCAGGAAGGGTACAACAGTATTCATTGACCGCGATTGGAACACGTACAGCCCGTTGATCGAAAAGAATCCTCCGGCAATGCTGGACGCACTCTTCGAGCGGACCGCTCCGAAGTTAAAGCCCGCGCCTCAGACAATCCCGCTTCTGATCCCCGTACCAATCGGAGGACGACATAATCAGCTGACGAAGATTGTCGGACACTTTAAGGGCAAACGGATACCACACGAAGAGACGCTTGCCATAGTGAACCTTTGGAACTCGCAACTCACGGAACCCCTCCCCGAAAGAGAGATCCAACAGACGGTTGATAGTCTGTACAAGGGACAATCTGAAGGTGGGGTAATATCATTCAACCTATTCAAGGGCGGCAACATGTCGATGATGCCAGTGTCAGAAGCACCGGATCTGCTGAAGGATCTACTGCGAAGCCAGTCCCTGGGGTTTCTTGCGGGCGAGGAAGGGGCGGGGAAATCTTTGCTTGGTATGAATTTTGGGATTGCCGTCGCAACCTCCGCTCCGAACTTTCTCACATGGAAGATCGAGCACCCCGGCCCGGTGGTATTCCTGAATAATGAAATCTACTTCGAGGATGTTGTGCGCCGGTTTCAGGCAATGACGAAGACGGTCCCGGGGAGGGGATCGCTGGACAACTTCATCTGTCCGAAAGAAGTCCCCCCCCTCAGTGAGTGTTTCGATATTCTGGACCGACTATGCACAGACGAAAAGCCCGTACTGGTTCTCCTGGACTGTCTGTACTTCGCCCACAACGAGGACGAAAACGACTCCAGCCGGATGAAAGACCTGATGCGGCAGCTCCAGGCATTGCGTGACAAGCATAGCACCTGCGTCCTGGTGGTTCATCACCTGAAGAAAGGCGGCAGGGATCAGCGGCTGAACTCGGAGCTCATGCGCGGCGCGGGTGTGTTCGGTGCGGCCGCGGATTCGATTCTCATGCTCCGGCGTTCACAGACCGAAGAGGCGAAGCGAATCCTGAAGGCGACCAAGCTCCGGCACTCCAGCGACAGCAACAAGACGGCTCGGCTACTTTCACTTGACCCCGAAACTCTCTGGTTTTCTGACAATGGACCGGTTGACGAAGGTGATCACATCTCAACCGTACCCACAGCGCAAGATGTGATCGACCTTGAGGAGATTCTAGAGGGTGGAGAAATGCGGTTCGGTGACATCCTCAAGGCATGTAAGGGATACGGGTACAACTCGAAGACAATCCAGCGGCAGCTTGATGACCTTATGAAAGCTGGGAAGATTACCAAAACGCGATACGGTCACTATGCCAACGCGAAGATGGACACATGTCCAACTGATGTCCAACCCGATGAATAAGAAGATGGACACATGTCCAACTGATGTCCAACCCGATGAATAAGAAGATGGACACATGTCCAACTGATGTCCAACTGGCAGAGAACGAGGTTGGACATCTGGACATTCTCCCTAGTGAATTATCAAGATGTCCAACTTTCCGGGGGAGAGATTTAACGCGTCTTCAATGTCTGCTAACTTGGACATGGACATGCTACGCCTTAGGGGGTGTCTGAAATGTCCAACTCCATATAACCAACAGGGAGCACGGCAATGCTTAAGCTATCCGGCAGCGAAGTCACAATTGCACTCAGGGCCTTTGACCGTGAACCATACCAGGCGCGGATGCAGAGTGCGATAGGTCTACTCAGGGCGGCGAGCTCCGGCACTACCCAGATCGAACTGTACCCGGAGACGGCTCAGACACTACGTGATGCCATCGAAAGCGGAATTGCTCAGGGGATCTGGAGCAAGACGGAACTGCCCGAGGTGCGGGCCTTCGTCGTGCACAAGCTCACAGTGGGATTCCATGCCACATCGGCAGCGGTGACCGGGATCGCAAGGACGAAGGCAAAGACAGCGCAGACACCTTCGAAGATCGCAGCATGGAACGGTGGACCATACAAGCGCAGGGTGTGAGTAGGTTCTAGGTTTTCACTTGCATGCGGGTAACGGGATACCGCCGCGTTTTCTTATATATTTGGGCTGTTTTTGGGGGTTAATTTTGTATTATCGGCAATTCAGCATCGCCGGATGATCCGGGAAGATGAGTGAGAATCCAATGCAGGTAACCTTCACACATGGCAAGTGGCACCCATTCCCTCAAGAGTTTCCCGTGGGAGAAGACGCGTATGTCATTGTGACGCGCATCACCGATGAAGGACCGATCGTGCACGAGGCTCTGTATAGTCTCAAGAAATGGTGGACATGCGATCGCGATTCCGTCGACAAGGGCCTCGGATACGTTGAGCTCGCGGATGTTGTCGCATGGACGGAGTTTCCTCTCCCGTTTGAAGTGTACCCAGAAATCATATCGAACTAGTTCCGCTTAAGGAGGAGGCTATGTCGTTCACATTCAAGTTTCGTGATACCGGAGAGATTGACCGCATGAAGCGGGCCCTGCCGGGGATCGCCAGGAAGACCGTGAACCGGGCGACGGTAGCGGCTGCCCTTGTGGCAAAGGATGCGATGCTCAGAAACTACAACGTGGCGGCGGCGGCGATCGATAAAGCTATCAAGATCAGTCCCGCGAATGAGGAATCCACTACACCCGTCGCAAAGATCATCGCCCGGGGCGGACGCCTTCCGGCGACGATGTTCCTGCCTCAACAAACCGACAAGGGCACATCGATCGAGATTCGCAGAGGGGTCAGGCGTGAAATCCGGGGAGCTTTTCTTGCGACGACATCACGGGGATATGGGAGGCGTGGTGGGCAATCTAAGAAAGTCTTGAATCGTATTATGAGAAATTTCCGTCACTCTCTTCTCCCTCGCGCAAAAGATCCTGAGATGTGGATACAACGCGGGCTAACCACAGGCCGGAAGTACTCCGCGTCGGTGGCTAATTATCAAAATATGAGAACACTTGTGGGAGCGCTGGGCCTGACTAGGGCAAGCGTGTTCGTGCGGAAAGGGAAATCCCGTCTACCGATCAAAGAGGTCGGCGGAACGTCCGTGGCGAACCTGTTCAGCTCTGGAGTAGTTACCCGGGAGATAAAAACGTTTTTGAAGGCCGGGATCCCGAAAATCTTCAAGGACGAAATCGACCAATGGCTCGCGCGTAGGAGATAGACTAGGTGGAAGCGCGAAACAAAATACCGCAGCTGCTCGACGCTCAGGATGTGGCGGACATTCTCCGCTGCTCGCGCTCCCAGGTGTACGCGCTCCGTTCATCCGGCGAGATCCCGGCATCTGTAAAAATATTTCGAGGTGAACGTGGATGGCGTTGGACGCCGGAGGATGTTCAAAAGTGCATCACACATCACACGCTAGCCGGACCCGCAGTAAGCCGGATCGACTCGAGCGCCCCTGCCTTTGTACCCATCCACTTGACAACGGGGGGTGCATGATGGTATATTCTCCGCCATGCCGAAACACATGCACACAGAATTTTGCCAGGCATCATCGGTTGAAATCCGGTGGCGGGAGTGCATCCCGTTCGGCGTGCCTGGCAATCTTTTTTCGGAGGATAGCATGATAGTAAGACTGTTTCGCCGGGGGAAAATCTACTACCTCAAATATGCACTCCAGACCGGACTCCCTCGCCGTTCACTCGCAACGAGTGACAGGAAGAAAGCTGACGCAATCCGGGTTGCGGAGGAGCACCGGCTCTTGTTTGAATCGTTCGGCGTGGAGCGGCGGGCGCTCGAGCGGATCCGGTTCTCGGATTGTGTTCAACGGTTCATGGACCACAAGAGGGCAGGCGGATTGCGGGAAGGATCTCTCGAAGGGTATCTATTCGTTCTCAACCGGTTCGGTGAATCCCTCAAGCATGATCTCACCGTCGATGCAATCACCGTTGAACACATCGAACGGTACATCCTCGAGGCCACAGGCGACGGCCGGGCCCGGAAGTCCATCCGAAACGAAGTCTTCATCCTCAACACGTTCTTTGTCTTCACCGTGGAACGGGACTTTGCCCGGGTGAATCCCCTGGCCAGGATGAAGAAGCCGAAGCCGGTACACCATGAACCCCGGCCGCTCTCACCGGAGCAATACCGGGCGCTTATGGTAGCGATGGCAGCCGATCCGGTGTTCTCCGATTACGTGAGGTTTTACACTCTGACCGGGATCCGCCGGGCGGATGGGCCTATTCTCCGGGATGGCGTGCACGTTGACCTGGGCGCTCGTACCTTGATCCTACCACAGCAGAAACAGGCGAACGTCAAGCGGCTTACGATATCCGATGAACTGCTGCCGGTGTTGGTCCGCTTACTCGCCAGGAAGGATGCAGACGGGAGGTTCATCCACATGCACAAAGCAGACCTCTCGAAGAGGTTCAAGCACTACGCGCGGAAGGCCGGACTCCCGGAGCAGATCACCCTGCACTCTCTTCGCCACACGTTCGGAAGCTGGCTTGCTCAGGGCGGCGTCGGGCTGTCAACACTTCAACGGCTGATGGGTCACTCGGATTGGAGATCGACTCAGGGGTACGTCGGAGCGTTTGACGAAGGGTTGAAGCTGGCACTTGAGAACTTGCATCTACCGGTGGAGGAAAAAAACAGGCCCAAATCAGACACACCCCCCTCTCTCACCCTCACAAATCGGCTAAACTAGACCGATCTCGCCCGTTTTCTTGTGCACCCACCAGGACTCGAACCTGGAACCCACTGATTAAGAGTCCGGCCATGATCACCCAATGCGCGCAACTAGGGCACTTCTCGGCAGTTGGGGTGCTATTAACTGTCATACGTTGCCATCAATTAGCATAGAGTCACTACACTTTCACTACACTCGTTCGGGGAGCGGGCCGCCGCGATCTCTGCAATCCGAGTAGCGGCGGCTCATGACAGAGTTCCGGTCCGGATGAAGTCTTGAAGAGGGACAACCACGGGTTGCGCAAATAGGGTGTGGCACAATGCAAGGGTTACGATAAACAAGGTGAACTTCATGGCGTGCACCCAAGGATTTGATGAAGCCGCGGGGAGGCTGAATGGCCTCCTTGTTATCGACAAGATGCAGCGGAAACCCGAAAGATCTATTTTTGTGTTTCTTTCAAGCGCTGGAAGTTCTTTTCATAGATCTGTAAATTCGGATCATTCTTTTCTTTCGCTTTTAGATACGCTTTTTCATAATGGCTCAGCGCGAGGTCTTTCTGGTTGTTGCGTTCATAAGCATCGCCGAGGCTGTCGTAGCAGTTGGGCTCCTCGGGGAACAGGCGCAGGTTCGCTTTCATGACGATGATCGCGTCGGCCAGGCGTTCTTTGAATATCAGGTTGTAGCCGATGACGTTCAACTGATCCGGGGCAGTGATGCCGTAATCCTTGCTCAGCGTTTCGGCGGACATATCTTGCAGCTTCTTGACGTCGTCGGAAAGCACTTTGAGGTTCAGTTCCACGAACGGTAAGGGCAGAGCGCCTGTGATATTTCGTATCACGTTCGTATAATCCGCGTTATGGCTGATAATCGCCTCCCGGACCATATAGGTGTCGTAACCGCGGTCCATGGCCCCGAAATACGTCGCCAGTACGCAGCCCACGGCGCTGAGGCCACACAAGTACACGGTGGTGCATCCCTGCGCTTTCAGCAGGCTGTCGAGAGACGTTTTTGTGAACGCGCTGGGATGGTTCTTAATGATCTGCGGATCGTCGACTGTAACGGGAACGGTCTTCGGGAACTCAAACGCCTCGGTGCCCGGCGCCGGTCCCTGGCCGATCTGCGTATGCTGCACACGGATCACGGGATAGTGGTACTTGCGGAAAATGCCGATGACCGTATTTATAGCTTCCATTCCCGGCTTAACATCTTTCTGATCCATCACCGGCAGATATTCGTTCTGGATATCCACCACGAGCAGTGCGGGTTTAAACGAAACGCCGGGAACCGTTGTCTGGCCCGGTTGTTTTTCTCCGCAGGACACGAATGATCCCGCAAGCAAAACGGCAAAACCCAAAACAATTCGGTAACTCATAGAATCCTCCGGTTAAGGGGAGTTTCTCTTGAAGTAAAAAGGGATGGATGAAGTAACCATATTTCTTTTCCATTATTCAAATATTGTTTGGTGAAAGGCACATAACGCGCGACAAGAGGTTGTATTAAACGGTTGAAAGGAGTGCCTGAACGGGGCTGACAAAACCCGCGGGGGGAGACTTGTTCCATCCATTACACCGCCTGCCTGCAACAATGGTGGTGCAGCCCACCCAGAAGTGAATTCCGGCAAACACTACCCGCATTCTTCTGTGATTTAATAGGCTTCGGAATTTGCTGCTGAATCCCCCGATGCGCCGCTGGCTGTTGTAGAAAGCGATCTACTCCTCAAGAATCGTCTCGATCTGATCTCGGCCAGTCCCCCTTTCGGGTATTCATCGGTCGTTGTTGACCCCGGCTGCCGCCGGCTTGCCCGGAATGAAAAGCCTGGCGAGACCCGGCAGCGTCGGAATCTCACGATCGCAAGAAAAGCACCACAAATCCCAGTGGCCGTCAATGTAGTTGCCGTTGGCTGGTCGCGGACAAGCTTGTGCGTAGAGATACCACTTCCCTTCGATCTCGTAGAATGCCGGGGTAGCCACATGGTAAATCGCATCATCACGATAGCACCCCTCCCACTTGGTCTGCAACAAGGCATCCACGTCGAGTTGAGCCCAACCGTGGTCGGGGTATTGGCTCACGGCGATGACCGGGCGCCAGCGCTTTCCCTTTTCCGTGCCGACTTCAATCGTGAGCACGTACGTCCCGCTGAGCTTGAGAATCTGATGCCACTCATAATAGGCATCCGGCGTCGAGACAAAAATCTGTCCCATCCCTCGCGGGTCTTGCCGGTTGAAGTGCCGTTTCCAGGTTTTTCCGTCGGCCGATGTCGCCATTCGAATCCCAGGCAGCGTGCCGTTCTTGCCGCGATAGGAATAATACATGTACCAGTTCCATCGTTTCGCCGCAGTGTCCCATTCGCGCCACACCGCAGCCTGAGAGGTCATGGTCTCTGAAAACGGTTCTGCAGATTCGGGCGCGAGCACAGGCTCCGTGCCCACGCGGTGGATGGCGGCTGGCGCAATCCCCGAATAACCGTCAGAGCCCGCCGGGCAAATTGCCAGGCCGATGCGGTCCTGGATTGTGGCCTGAGTGCCCGAATAATATATGTAGTAAGCGTCTTCCTCAGGTATGTACAACACTGCATCGAGCCGGATACTCCCGGAGTCCCAGCCGATCTGGCTGGGCGCAAACACCGGGTTGGTTTCATCCTGATGCCACATAAACGGATCCGACTTGAGGGCCCACGCCTTGCCAACATAGCAAAGATTGCGATTCGAGGCCGGGACACCCGAGTAAAGCATCACAAGCCGCATCGGGTCCTTCGGATTCGGGAGGATGCATGGCTCCTGCACCTGCTGCGACTCCCAGGGCGCAGCCATGCGATTAATGATCACTTCGGCTCGTATTGGCCGCACGGTTTGGGCCGAAGCAGCGCCCGATATTGTGGCTACAAGTACCGAGACCGCAAGCCAGATCTTTTTCATTATCTCTCCGTGCAAGATGCCAAATGACTGGAACTCGAAGTTAGTCCCGTAAGGGGGACTTATTCCATCGATTACGCCGCCTGTCTGTAATAGTGGTGATCTAGCCCACCCAGAACAGCACTCTTGCGGACAGCACTCCCTGTCTTCTCCGGTTCACCTGGCTTCGGAATCTGTTGCTGAATCCCCTGATGCGGTCGCTGACAATTATAGAACGCGACATATTCGTCCAGAATCCTCTGAACCTGACTCTTGCCAGTCAGCAGAACATTGTCAAGCGCCTCTCTTCTCACTGGCCTGAAAAACCGTTCCATGATGCTGTTCATATTCGGCGCTTCCACTCCTGTTCTGACGGATACGAGATTGTAGGCCAGGTAATCGATATAGAACATCAAAGCATTGTCATGGATCAAATACGCTCTGCCGACTCTGGATTCGTTGAAAAGCATCAACTGCTGCCGGACAAATTCCCTGGTCGGATTCTCAGTGATGGCAAATTGAATAATCTCCCGCGTCTTGTGTGAGATGATAGCGAAAACATAGAACCGCTTCATCAGGGTTCGCTGCCAGTAGAGCAAAGTCTCCGGCTTGACCAGCGTCCGCCGGTGTTTGATGTCGGCTGCCCTGTTCAGCACAACGAAGAACAACTTGTCGTATATGTTGAAATGCACCTGCTTCCTACCGACTCTTCGCAGCAGGATGTCGTTTTCCTTCGTGAGCAGTGCGTTTTCAGAGAGAATGGTCCCTTTTGACCGGAAGATCTGGAAGAAGAGACGGAGCAGGATGGCCAAGAACCTTATCATGTGTGCTCTGAAAGTGGCGGATGCTTTCCAGTGCAAAATATCGCCACTTCAAAGGTCATGTGGAATACGTCCCCCTTATGGGGTCCTACTTCTTCGTTTCATCAGGCGCGACATCATTGATTCGCGTGAGACAACCACTACGTTTGATTCGGTGAAAACTCAAAGCGGTGTCCACGACCAATGCAAGCATCACCCCCACTGCATTCGCAACAAGGTCCATAGCATCGTATACGTTGCTCATGAATCCGAACCCATCGAAGACTTCGAACAACTCTACCGCCGCAAGAGCAAGACCCGCCGCCCAGAGCTGCTTGTATCTGACTTTGATTGGAACAAGAAGTGCGTTGAAATATACCGAGAAGGAGACCGCTACGTTGCCCGCATAGGCATCAATCACTGTCGCAAATGGGCCCGAATAATGTCTCTTGAACACAAGCACAGCAAGGCCGAGCATAATAAAACCAATGTTGCGCATTTTGAAGCCCAGCGTATCGTCAGAAACGAAGCCCGGTCGTTTTATCGGCATGAGATGCCCTCCCAGGGGCGCCCGACGGTCAGGTGGCCGAGTTCAGCTGCAGCGAAATCCACCCTGCAAAATCGATTTTGACCGCCATTGCGATAGAAAACTGCTCGAGGCAGGACTCGGTCGGTCGTCGGGTAGGACAGTAGGGCAGAAACACTCGACGACATCCCAACTCCTCCATCGAGTCAGAACGCGAAGTGTGTGTGGGGGGGAATGTACTCTGCTATCTTTCCAAAGTCAAATCAACACAAGAATCACAAGGGTTTTCGGGCGTCCATGAGAACACCTTCCGCTAAACGCCGTCAGAATCGGAAATCGGACGACAACACCTCCTCGGGAGTGTGTCATCCCTCAACTCCCCGATGCAATCCAACGATTCCCCACTGATTCCAGTTGTAGCTCCACTGGAGGGCTAATACCCTGAGGAGGAGAGGAATGAAAAGTGTTGACAGAATTGTTGACAAACAGGCTTGGGAGTGGGTCCCTTGAAGGGCAAGAAACACGAACCCCGGCATCAAGCCGGGGTTGAGCCAATACCGCGGGACTTGGCTGACAACAGTCAGTTGTCAATCCATAACTGCCAATTACTTTGTGCACCCACCAGGACTCGAACCTGGAACCCACTGATTAAGAGTCAGTTGCTCTACCAATTGAGCCATGGGTGCGGGGGATACCAAAGACCAACGTGTTGAACGGGGGCAACGTGGGCTCCTGACACAAGACGCGCAATCAGCGATTTCTGCCGGACGCGCCCTTCGCAACCTACTGGACCGGCGGAGCAGTTTGCACCGGCGGCGGCGGAAGCTGTGGCGTCATAGACCGCTGCTGCTGCTGCCCCTGCTGCTGAAGCACGCTGCCCTCTCCCGTGCCGGCACGCGGCAGGAAAAAGATGTTAATGACCAACGCGAGGACGAGAAACGCCCCGGCCAGTATCTGGGTCCCGCGGATGAGAAAATCGGCCGTCCGGCGGACGCCGAACACTACACCGACAGACCCGCCGCCAAATGTCCCTGCAAGGCCGCCGCCTTTGCTGGATTGCATTAACACGACTAACACCAGCAAGACACTGATGATGACTTCGAGAACGATAAGTACTGTGAACATGATTCCTCTTTCAGGGCAGTTTCAGGAATAAAGTATACGAAAACATCAAGAAATAATCAAGCCCCATACCCCCATTGAGCCAGTTTCTGAGAGGAAATGCCCCCTCCTGCACCGGAAGCTACCATCTGCTCGATGTACTTCCCCACCAGATCAAACTCCAGATTCACTCTCCCACCGGACCGTGCCCCGCCGAGTGTCGTGTTTGCCAGCGTATGAGGAATCACCGACACCGTGAGCAAATTCCCTTCCAGCTTTGCCACCGTGAGGCTGATCCCGTCAATGGCGATGGAACCGACGGGAATAACGTACCGGCGGAACTCGGGGGGAAACTGCACGCCCACCAACCAGCTTGACGATTGTTTGACGACCGATGAAATCAGGCCGATCCCGTCCACATGCCCCTGAACCAGATGCCCACCCAACCTGTCACTCAGACGCAACGGCAATTCGAGGTTCACGGATGCCCCGGCGGACAGATCCCCGAGTGTGGTCTTCCGGAGGGTCTCCTCGACCGCTTCAACGCGGAATACGTCACCCTCCAAAGCCACAACGGTCTGACAAACCCCATTTACGGCGACGCTGTCATTGACCGCAAGTTCCCGGCTGACACGCGCCCCCCGTACAGAAAGCCGCACACCTCCTCCAAATTTTTCGTTCGCCACAATGGCTCCGACTTCCTGTATGATCCCCGTGAACATGCTCTGCCCCTCCTTACATCAATGCATGGATGTGTACATCCGCCCCGACAAGTCCGGCCTGTACTGTGCGAAACCCGTATGCCGCCGGAAACGCCATCGGGGACGCGGCAAAGGCAGGGACGCCGGCACCGATCACCTTCGGAGCTATAAACATCGAAAGTTCATCAACAACTCGTGAGTCCAGAAACTCTTTGAAGACCCGGCTACCCCCTTCAACAAGGATCGATCCGATCTCCCACTCGTAGAGTACCTCCATGAGTTCGGGAATTTGCAGGCGCCCGCTGCGTCCTTTCGACGTGAGGAGCAAGACTCCACGCGCGGCAAGCCGCTCAGCTTTCCCCACGTTTCCCCGGATCGCCTCTCGTGTTGTGCAGACGATGATCCTCCGCCGTGAGGCCGTGCGAAACACCCGCGCGTCCCCGGGGACATGTAATCGCCCGTCCAGAATCACCACATCCGGATTACGCCCCGGTACTCCCCTTGCGGTCAAACGCGGATCGTCGGCGCGGATTGTTCCGGCACCCACGAGGACGGCATCGTAGTGGGTCCGCCAGGTGTGCACGAGCACCCGCGACTCCTGCCCGCTGATCCATCGGCCAGGCAGTCTCGCGGCGGCGATGAATCCGTCAAGGGACTGGGCGATCTTCAGATGTACGTACGGGCGCCGTTTGGTTATGCCCACCAGAAAATGCGAATTGAGTTCGCGCCCTTCTTCTTCCAGCAGACCCACCTCGACACGTATCCCCGCTTTCCTCAGTCGCGCGATGCCACGACCCGCTACAAGCGGATTGGGGTCGCGCATGGCAACCACAACCCTCTGGAGCCCTGTCGTTGCCAGCAGATCCGCGCAGGCGGGGGTCTTTCCGTAGACCGAACAGGGCTCGAGCGTCACAAACAGCTCCGCACCCTGAAGATCACCGCGATACGCGGCTAGACATTCCACCTCCGCATGCGGCCCGCCGAAGTAGCGATGGTAGCCTGCCGCCACGACCCTCCCCTTTTTGACGAGTACCGCACCCACCATCGGGTTCGGGCTCACAGCTCCGCGGCCAAGACTCGCGAGTCGTAGCGCCTCACGCATGTGCGGTATGTCGGCGGCGTTATGTTTACTCGCAGGCATATGCGGCGTTCAGAGTAGTCGTTGGACAGGGTCCTTGCAGTTCGAAAAACGGCATGAATTTCGAACAGGTGGTCGGGCCGGCGTTATCGTTTCAAGGTGAAGGCGAACACACTCCCTTTGCCCACCACGCTCTTCACCGCGATCGTCCCACCATGAGCTTCCACAATGTGCTTGACGATGGCCAGACCGAGACCGGTCCCTCCCACATCCCGCGAGCGGTCTCTGTCCACCCTGTAGAAGCGTTCGAAAATGCGCGCGTGATGTTCGGGAGGGATTCCCTGTCCGGTGTCTTCCACACTGATTGTACACCGCTGCGGAGCAAACACCGCGCGGATGGTCACCGAGCCGCCGGGTTCAGTGTACTTGAGGGCGTTGTCGACAAGGTTGATCATCACCTGCTTGAGACGATCCCGGTCGCCGTACATCTGTTCGGACTCGTCGGGAGGGTCTTCCATACGAAGAGCGATATCCTTGCGGGCAGCGTGCGGGAGCAAATCCTCCACAGATTGTGAGAGAAAATCGCGCGCGGGAAAATACCTGAAACTCATCTTCATCTCCCCCGATTCAATTCGGGAGATATCAATGAGATCGTTCAGCAGTGCGTTGAGGCGTTCCGCGTGGAGATGGGCTTTCCCGAGAAAATCGCGGTTCACAGTGGCATCGTCCACCGCGCCATCCAGCAGCGTTTCCAGAAAACCCTGGATGGAGAATATCGGTGTGCGGAGTTCGTGAGACACATTCCCCAGAAACTCACTCCGGACCCGCTCCAGTTTGCGGAGACGATCGATGTCATTGCCGAGCTTCTCGGCCATCT
Source organism: uncultured Bacteroidota bacterium (assembly GCA_963779225.1). Taxonomy (GTDB): domain Bacteria; phylum Bacteroidota; class Ignavibacteria; order UBA10030; family UBA6906; genus CAVPCZ01. The sequence goes on along the minus strand of CAVZWW010000003.1, from coordinate 3,202,630 downwards.
CGTTAATGGCTTTCGCCAGATCGCCGATTTCGTCGCCGGCGGGCACCGTGATGCGATGCCGCAGATCCCCGTCGCGGATTGCCTGTGCCGTAGCCGCGATGCTCTTGATCGGAAGGGTGATGCGCTTCGCCAGGTGGACGCTGACAAGAATGATGACGATGACGGTCAGGAGTCCGACCCCCCAGATCAGAACTTGCACACGGGTATCGAGCAGCCGGATCTCCTCCGATGCCAGCGCAAGGCGGACCACCGTGGAATCGAGTCCGCGGTCGGGCGATTGCCGGATCATGACGGCGGCATACAGGAATTCGTGCCCGACGGAGGCGGATATCCGGCGTGCGATGCCCGGACGCCCGTTCCGTGCTGCCAGAACTTCGGGGCGGTGGGAGTGATTCTCAACCAGGGAAAGGGAATCGCGCCGGATATTCGAATCGTAGAGCAGACGACCGTCGGGATGGACAATGGTGAGCCGGACTCCCAGCAGAGATGCACGGCGCAGCAAGACCGCATCATCGGCACCAGATTCGTCGACATGCATCGAGCCATCAGTCAGCAGATCGGCAAGCAGCTTCACCTGCGCCGTAAGGGCCTGCGTGGCCCGCAGATTCAGGTAGTTTCTGATTTGCCAGGAAGAGACGAAACCTGCGAGGGCAACGCCCGCAACGGTGAGACCGATGTATGTCGCAGCGATTTTGGTGCGGAGGTTCATGGGCGACGGCTATTCCCGGAAGCGGTACCCGACGCCCTTGATCGTTTCGATGGCATCTGCATCATCCCCAAGTTTCTCACGGATTTTCCGGATATGCACGTCTACTGTCCGATCGATGACAACGACTTCGGTGCCCCAGATGTTGTTCAGCAGCATTCCGCGGGAAAACACTCTGCCGGCGTTTGCGGCAAGAAGGGCCAGCACCTCGAACTCTTTCTTGGGGAAGAAAATCTCTTTGTTGCCGTTCCGTACGGTGTATGTGGAACGGTTGATCTCGAGCCGGCCGATTCTGATAATCGGGGGTACATCCTTATCATCGGCGGGCTGTTCCGCGCGACGGAGCACCGCCTTCACCCGGGCAACAAGCTTCCGTGGACTGATCGGCTTCTGGATATAATCGTCGGCCCCGAGCTCGAGTCCAACCACCTCATCCGCCTCGCCCAACCGTGCCGTGAGAAAGACCACGGGGACGGATGCCGTCTGCGCGTTCGCTTTGATGCGTCTGCACGTCTCGAAACCGTCCAGCAGGGGCATCATCACATCCAGCAAGATCAGATCCGTGTTCCCGGCAACCTTTTCCAGAGCCTCACGACCGTTATATGCCGTGACAACATCGTACCCTTCTTTGACGAGGTTGTACCTGATGAGTTCGACGATGTCTTTCTCGTCATCGACCACCAGAATCCGTTTGCGTACTGCTGCCACGGTTGGGCCTCAGGAGACAGTCACTTCTTTGCCGCGTTTGGCCGCGCGGTAAACGGCATCAACGATTTTCATTCTCTGTACCGCTTCGTCAGCGGTGGAAATCACCGGATGAAGATCGCGCACGGCTCCCAGAAAATGTTTCAGCTCATTCTCATACGAGCGTTTGAAGATGTGCTGGGGGGGATCGATTCTGGACGGGGCCAGGTTCACCAGACTCCCGTGCAGTTCCTTATAGATCTTCAGCGGAGAGAGGCTCGCGCTTCCATCGCCGCCGTGCAGGTAACAGTAATAGATATCCTGGTCGAGACACATCGACCAGCTCACTTCGATGTTCACCGTGGCCCCGGTGTTGAGTGTGAGTGTGACAACCGAGGTATCCTCAACCTTCCGGGTCTTGCTGTGGTAATTCGCGGCATTCAGACGCACGACCTCGGGGTATCCCATCATCCAGAGGGCCATGTCCAGCATGACGATTCCCTGGTCGATGAACACGCCGCCCCCGGATTTCTCTTTCTGCGTGATCCAGGCCTGGTCGAACGTCCGCTGTCTCAGCCAGCCCACGCGAGTATAATAAATCTTGCCCAGTTCCTTCCCCTGGATGAAACTCTTGAGAATCATCGTATCCGGACGGAATCGGTGATTCATGCCGACCATCAGTTTGCGGTGTGATTCCCGGGCAGCGTCGGCAATGGCAAGGGCTTCGGCGTATGTCCGGGCGATGGGTTTCTCGACGAGCACGTCTTTCCCCGCTTTGAGCGCGGCCAATGCCACATCCTTGTGTGCGTCCGTGGACGTGCATACGTCGACAGCGTCGAGCTGCTCGTGCTCCAGCATCTGGGCAACATCGGTGTATTGCCTGGTGATGCCGAACTTTTCTCCGACCAGGCGAACCCTGGCTCTGTCGCGGTCGCAGATAGCGACAACTTCGGCTTCGGGCATTTTCAAGAGTGTCGGGATGTGAACGACCTGGGCAACCCAGCCGACGCCGACGATGCCGATCCGCACCTTGCTCATGGATTATCCTGCTGTGGGTATAATTGAATGATCAAGGGCCGTTCGCACCAGGCGAGCGATGCCCGCGGAGTCGAGTCCGGTTTCCATGGCGAGTTCCGCGGGTGAGCCGTGGTCAATGAACCGGTCCGGGAGTCCGTGCATGTGCACGGAAACGTTCTGTATCCCCCGTGAAGCGTAGTATTCCGCAACCGCGCTGCCGAATCCCCCCAGCACGGTATTATCTTCGACCGTGATCACCCGTTTGAACCGCGCGGCAATCTGCTCCAGCAGAGCACCGTCCACCGGTTTCACGAACCGCATATTGACGACCTCGCACGAAATCCCTTCCTTCTCCAGTTCCTCTGCAGCGTTGAGGGTGGGGGCAACCATCTCCCCGATTGCCAGGAGAGCGACCGCTGTGCCGGTTCGCAGCGTTTCCGCCCGGCCAATCGGGATCGCATCGAAACCGGACTTGAGAGGAACACCCAGCCCGTTGCCTCGTGGATACCGGAGTGCAATGGGTCCGCCCTGATGCTGGACGGCGGTGTAGAGCATGTCGCGCAACTCGCTTTCGTCTTTTGGTGCCATCACCACCATTCCCGGAATCAGCCTGAGATAGCTCAGGTCGAATACCCCGTGGTGGGTGGGACCGTCGGCTCCGACCAGCCCGGCACGGTCCAGGGCGAACACCACATGGAGGTGCTGGAGCGCCACATCATGGATGATCTGGTCAAAGGCGCGCTGGAGGAAGGAGGAATAGACCGCCACTATGGGGACGCACCCCTGCGTCGCAAGACCGGCTGCAAAAGTCACCCCGTGCTGTTCGGCGATGCCCACATCATGGAATCGTTCCGGCATTTCCCGCTGCAACTGGTCAAGGCCGGTGCCGTCGGGCATCGCGGCGGTAATGGCGACGACGTTGGGGTTGCTCCGGGCCAGTTCCACGACAGCAGCCCCGAAGACTTTTGTGTATGCTGGTGGACCTCCGCCCTTTTTCGGACTCTGACCCGTCACCTTGTCGAAGGGGGTGACGCCGTGCAGTTTCTGCACATCCTCTTCCGCGGGTTTGTACCCCTTTCCCTTCTGCGTGATGGTATGCACGAGGATGGGACCGCTGTACTCCTTGACTTCCTGAAAGATCCTCACGAGCTGGGGAATGTTGTGGCCGTTGATCGGACCGAAATACCGGAAGCCGAGCGCTTCGAAGAGCATGCCCGGTGTGATGATGACCTTGATCCCCTCTTCCACGCGAGCGGCGACCCGGCGGATCCTGTCGCCCCAATCGAATTTGCCCGTCAGGTCGTAGACATTCTTTTTGAAACGGTTGTAGCGTGGATCGGCGATTACTTCCGTGAAGTAGTTCGAGATGGCCCAGACATTCGGGGCAATGGACATGTTGTTATCGTTGAGAATGACAATCATGTCCTTCTTCATGATGCCGGCATTGTTCATCCCTTCGTACACCATGCCGCCCGTCATCGAGCCGTCGCCGACAATGGCAACAACACTGTACTTTTCTTTCGTCAGTTCTCGTGCAGCCACCATCCCGAGCGCGGCGGAAATGGCGGTGCTGGCATGCCCCGCGCCGAAGGTGTCGTACGGGCTCTCGTTCCGTTTCAGAAATCCGCTGAGGCCTTTGTATTGGCGGATGGTGTGCAGGCGGTCTTTGCGACCCGTGAGAATTTTGTGGGGATACGCCTGATGGCCCACGTCCCACACCAGTTTATCTTCCGGCGTGTGAAAGACGTGATGGAGGACGACGGAGAGTTCCACCGCACCGAGTCCGGCACCGAGATGACCGCCCGTTTTCGAGATGACTTCGATCAGGAACGAACGGACATCGTTGGCGAGACCTTTCAGCTCCGGAATCGTGAAGTTGCGGAGATCGGCGGGGTCGTTGACGCGGTCGAGATACGGATACTGCTGTTCTCCGCTCATTCCTCGTTTTCGTCCAGAAGTGTAAGATTGCCTTCCATGTCTTTGGCCAGGCGTTTGAGCGTGACCTCGGCCTGACCGAGGCGGTCGGCGCAGGTTTTCGACAGGCCGATTCCCTCCTCATACAGACGGAGCGACTCCTCCAGGGGGAGTGCGCCGTCTTCCAGCTGGTGAACAATCTCCTCCAGGCGCTGCAGGGCGTCCTCAAACGTCGGAACAGAATTGGTATTCTTCTTGGCGGGCATGGGGTCAGTCGATGGTTGACGAGACGGCGCCGTCGTGAAACGTGATGTCCACGCGGTCGTGCGGGCGAACGCCGGTGCGCGTCGCAACAACCGCACCTCCCTTGCGGACGATGGCATAGCCCCGCTTGAGGACGCGTTGAGGGTTCAATGCGGCAAGGCGGTCGATCAGCGCGTGTGCACGCGTCTCTGCGAGGGCGGTACGATGAGCGACGGCGGTGGACATTGTGCGATTGAGTTCGTCGACATGCTGGCTGTGGCGGTGCAGGAGGTCGACCGGTCTGTTGAGCGCGTGACTCTTGAGGAGATGCCGTATATGATCCCGCTGGTGACCGAGACGGGAGGTCAGACTTTCATGCATAGTATAACAAGAATTGCGTAGAAGTTCAAGAATGGCTGTACGGTCCCGCACGACCAGCTCCGCCGCCGCCGTGGGCGTTGGAGCCCTGAGGTCTGCCACGAAATCGGCGATCGTGACATCCACTTCATGTCCGATGGCACTCACCACGGGAACAGACGATGCTGCGATAGCCCGGGCGACCTTTTCTTCGTTGAACGGCCAGAGATCTTCCAACGATCCCCCCCCCCGGGCGACAATGAGAATGTCCAGCCCTCCGAGTGTGTTCAGATCGCGAATGGCTGTTGCGATTTCCTCCGCCGCGCCGGAACCCTGCACGCGCACCGGAGCAAGTACCAGCTCCACCGCAGGGAATCGCCTGTCAAACACGTGTTTCATGTCGTGCAGCACAGCACCAGTCGGGGAGGTGATGATGCCGATCCGCATGGGATACCGGGGGAGGATCCTCTTCCGGGAAAGATCAAACAACCCTTCGGCGCCGAGCTTCTCCTTCAACCGCTCGAACGCCATCTGCAGATCACCCGTTCCCATCGGGCGCATACTGCTCACGTCGATCTGATAACTGCCCCGCACTTCGTACACCGAGAGGCGGCCTGTGGCGACCACTTTCATCCCGTCTTCGGGGGAAAACGTGAGCGACGGTGCCCTGCTCCTCCACATCACAGCGCTCAGCTGGGCCCCCTCGTCCTTCAATGTGAAATACAGGTGACCGGACGTGTGGCGCTTGAAGTTGGAGATTTCGCCCACCACCTGCAGGGCCGGGAAACCTGATTCCAGGGCCAGCTTGATCCGGCGTGTAACTTCCGTGACGGTGAGTGGGACATGTACACGTGACGCCGGCTGTTGCATGGAGAACTGAACTCCGGTGTGAAAAGGTGGGACTAATATAGCAATTTTCCCTCTTTGCAGCACAGTTGAAATGGACGAAAAAAAGTGTATATTGGATGCCCATGAAGCTGGACATCCTTGCTATCGGCGCACATCCTGACGATGTGGAACTGTCGTGCGGCGGCACGATCATCACCCTGGTCCGCCAGGGCCATGCAGTCGGTCTCGTTGACCTGACCGACGGCGAACTCGGTACCCGCGGAACACGGGATATCCGTGCGGCGGAAGCTGCCGAGGCGGGTCGCATCATGGGGATTACCGTTCGGGAAAGCCTTTCACTCCCCGACGCAGGGATCGAAGTCAACCGGGAGACAACGCTGAAGCTCATCCGGGTGATCCGCGCATACCGGCCTGACGTGCTCATTATTCCCCACTCCGTGGATCGGCATCCGGATCACGAGCATGCGCACACCCTGGCACGGGAAGCCTGGTTCTACGCAGGACTCCGCAAGATCGAAACGATACATGACGGCCTCGCCCAGGAGCCCTTTCGCCCCCGTGCCTACTACCATTTTATGCAATGGCAAGAGTTCCCCCCGTCATTCATCATCGATGTCACCGAAGCGTACGATACACGGATGGAAGCCATGAAGGCATTCCGCTCGCAGTTCTACGATCCTGCAAGTACAGAACCTGAAACAATCCTCACCACGCCCCAGTTTCTGGAGATGATCCGTACGCGGCTGGAGTATTACGGAGACAAGATCGGAAAGAAATACGGGGAACCCTTCTTCTCTCCGACGGCCATTCACATACCCGACCTTCTGCATCTGAATACGTAGCTGCCGCACCGGGATCTTTCATGCCCCCATTGCATCCGATGATCGTGCATTTCCCCATCGCCCTGCTGACCGCCGGCTTTCTGGCGGACATGTGGGTGCTGGTGGTCAAAACGACTGATGTTTCACGCACGGGTTGGTGGTCACAACTGGTGGGGACAATCGGTCTTGCCGCAGCGGTGGGAAGCGGTCTGATCGCAAAGGAGTCTGCAGGAGTTCAGGATGCTCTCGCCGCCTCAGTTCTTGAATTCCATCAACAATGGGCGCTAGGGGCGATGGTCCTCTTCGCCGGGTTGCTCTTCTGGAGGATTGCGGCACGGAAACGGCTCCCGGCGAATCCGCGCTTTGTGTATGCAGGACTCTATTGCATCGCCGTCGTGACCCTCTGGCTCACGGCATGGCACGGGGGTGAGCTCGTGTACGGACTGGGTGTGGGCGTCTCTCCACGGTAGCGTGAGGCACAGTGCCCCACCACCTGTGCGATACCCGGGAAGTGTGGCACAGTGCCACACCCCATCATGCGGGGCAGGCAGCTCATGCAGCTGATCGCACGGCCTCAGGGAATGCCTACTGAACAGCTTCTTGTTCAGCCGGACCTGTTTGTCCCGCCTCGGCCGCGCGGCGCACAATCGTCACCAGAAAACCCACCAGCAGAATGATTACGCCCGCCCAGACCAGGTTGATGTACGGTTTGATGCTCGCCTCGACCACGAGCACGTCCACAGCACGTGCGTGTGTAGATGCCGGCGTCACGGGCTGGTCGAGGGAAAGCGGCGCGAGGTAGAAGTCTTTTGACAGCAGGTTGACAATGTCAGGGTTCCGCATGATCCCTTCATTGTATTTGCTCTCGTACATGACCGGCGCAAGCCGGAAGCGCTTGCCATCCTTCTCCGCCTCCACGTCAAACGCGTACCGGTCCCCCTCCACCATCCGGTATCCCGTATACTTCAGGGTATAGCCCAGTGCCTGTACGGGTTGCCCCTGGGGCAGGGATACCGTCTGCATTGCATCGAACTCGGTGCTTGCGATGAATCCGAAGAACATGAGGGCGATGCCGATATGGGCAATGGATCCGCCTGCAGTCTTCGGATTCCGGCGGACAAGGGTCCACCCCACCTGGAGGTTTGCCCAGAGCGCGAATGCCGCACCGAACAGGAAGAGCAGGAGGAGCGGTTGGTGCACACCGAAGAACACCAGCAGTGCGAGTGTGAGAACCGAGAGCACAAAGGGAGCACGGAGCAAATGGAGCACGGTGCGACGGTCCGACCTGTTCCACCAGAGAAGCTGTCCCACACCGGCGAGCAGGCCGATTACGATCCCCAGCGGGAGGGTTGTCGTGGCGTAGTAGCCGATATCGACGGCGCTCTTCTTTCCGTAGAGCAGACCGGTGATGATGGGCGAGGACGTGCCGATGACGACAAAGATGGCGACGAACATTATTGCCGATGCACCGAGGAACAGGGCGAACTCACGTGAAAAGTAGTTATGCTTCGCCGCACGCCGCGGAATCTCCTTCCAGCGTCGTGCGAGAATAACCCCGGGCACAAGAAGTGCGAGGGCCATCATCCCTATCAGGAGCCAGTACGCCCACATGCCCGGATCGACGAAGGAGTGGACAGAGGTGTCTCCCAGGACGCCGCTGCGCGTGAGGAAAGTGGAATACATTACCAGGACGAAACAGAGCATGCCGAGGATGAGATTTGTGCGGACGAACGCGCCGCTCCGACGCTGCGACAGGATGGTGTGAATGGCGGCGACACCGATGAGCCAGGGAACAAGCGAGGAGTTCTCAACCGGATCCCAGGCCCAGTACCCTCCCCATCCGAGCGTCTCGTAAGCCCAGAACCCTCCCATCATGATCCCCGTACCGAGCACGAACGTGCCGAACACGATCCAGGGTGTTGCGGGTTTGAACCAGTAGTCATAGTCCCGCTTCAATAGCGCGGCAATGGCATAGGCGTACGGCACGCCCATCGAGGCGAAGCCGCTGAACAGGACCTGGGGGTGGATCACCATCCAGTAATTCTGCAGGAGAGGATTCAGGCCGCGTCCATCGGCGGGCAAGAATCCCGGCTGCACTTCTCCCGCCCAGGTTTCCCAGACATAGAGAAACGGGTTCTTGACGAGCAGCATCAGCAGGAGCATCAATTCGATGGCGCCGAACACGCTCATCACCTGAGCCTCGTAGCCGTACCGCGCCGAGTGCCGCATCAGGAAGACGCCGATCAGGGCTGTGAACAGGGCCCACAGCATGAAACTTCCCTCCTGCCCCGCATAGAACGTGGAGATCAGCAGCGGTGTGGAAAGCGCGCGGGAGCTATAGCTCCAGACGTAGGTGTACTGGAATTGATGGGTAAGGAGGAGATACAGAAGCGTGGCAGCGCCGAGAATCACGGAGATGACCGTGAGGTGGTAGAATCCTCGTGCAAGGGCGAGGGAGCGTTGCGTGCCACGGAGATGGCTCCGTGCGTAGGCGAGAACCGACACGAGACATGCGACAAAGGCGAGTTTGATGAAAATGCCGCCGATCATACACGCTCCTGTACGTAAAAGAACGGAACTGCGAACCGCGTTAAGCGGGAGAGCAAACGGTACCGCCGGGTGCGGTCAGGATTTTGTTTTGTTGAGTTCTGCCGCTTCGGCCTCATATTTCGACGGACACTTCGTCAGCACTTCCGTGGCGTGGAAGTATCCCTCGGGCATGAATCTGCCCTTTGCGACAACGCTTGTGGCGAGCTCGAAATTGTTCGGGGCGGCGCCGTCCAGCAGGACCCTGCACTCCAGCCCCTGATCGTCCCGCAGATAAAAGCTGAACCGTCCGGTGCTTGCATCAAAGGAAGATTCCCTGTCACGGTTCCAGGTTCCCTTGAGCTGCACCTTCTTCCCTTTTTGTTTCGCACCGGCGATATCCGTGTACTCCACGTTGCTGTCCATGAAGGACATTGCACCGAACACGAGAAAGACAACCACGATAAGGCCGCCCACAATCACTTTGACATTCATGCGACACTCCTCCCTGCTATGTGCGGTTCTGGTTCTCAAGCTTCCGGATTCTTCCGTCGAGACGGAAGAGGTAGGCGTACAGGCCAAGCCAGATGCCCACCACGATGATCAAGACGATGTACAGCTGATTCTGGGCCAGGAATTCCACGGTCATCCTTTCGCGTGTTCGAAATATTCGAGGCGTGCCGTCCGGACGCGCAGACGGAACATCCAGATAAAGAGCAAGGTAAAGCCGATCAGCGAGGCGAAGAACACCACGCGCATGTTCGGGGACATGTTGAATTCGATCACCGGGCCGGCGCCGTCAGGATCCCCTTTCGCACCCGGATGCAGCCCGGTCATGATCCGGGGCATGATGAAAATGAAGAACGGCACCGTCACCGCGGCGATAATCGAATACACCGACGAGAGTGTCGCGCGTTTCTCTTCGACGTCGATGGCGGAGCGGAGCGAAAAATAGGCTCCATATATTAACAACAGGACAAAGATGGAAGTTTCCCGCGGGTCCCAGTTCCAGAACGATCCCCAGTTGAACTTGGCCCAGATGGCACCGGTGACTGTCGCCAGAATGCAGAAGAGGAATCCGAGCCCGGCGGCGACCGACGACGAAATGTCGTCCATCGGGTCCCGCCGCCGGAGGTACAGAATGCCGTAGACCATGCTGGTGAGAAACGCCATGACGCTCAACCACGCTGTCGGCACATGGAAGAATATGAGCCGGGCCTTTTCTTCGAGACCGGGGATGAGGGGGAATTCGTACCAGTGCCGGGGTGTTGCCGAGATGGGAAATCCGATGGCGGCGACGATCACGAGGGTGAGGAGGACGCCGAGCGATATCCGCAGAGTCATGTCGTCAGTCTTTCCAGATATACTCAAAGAGCAGAATTGATGTCGTTACCACGACCACAATATACGAAATAAGAATTTGAAATTCACCAAATGCTTCGCTGAACGGCATTCCATCCGCCGCCAGCCGCGTGGCGCTGATGACGGTCATGAGCAAGGGGAGCAATATCGGGAACGAAAGCACCGGATAGAGAGTTCCCTTGGTGTTCGCCCGCGCGATGATGGCCGCAATAATGGTGGATGCGGCGGCCAGCCCGATACTGCCCAGCGTTATCGTTGCCAGAAAGATGCTGTATGTCTGAACGGTGAATCCGGAAATGAAGAACAGGTAGAGCAAGACGGTGAGCACGGTCAGACCCGCCCCCAGCACAAGATTGAACAGGAGTTTTCCGGCGAATACCGTGCTCGGCGCGGCCGTAAGCTGGAGCATCATGGCCGTCCCCCGCTCTTCCTCCATCACAAACGTGCGCGCCAGTCCGGACATAGCCGCGAAAAAGATCACCACCCACAACATACCGGAGAGCACCTCCGGAGAGGCGCCTTCCCCGCCGAGGGCAAACAGAATGATCGAGATCGTGGTGATCACGAACATCACCAGCGCGCTGATGGCATAACGGGTCCGGAGCTCGGACCGCCAGTCTTTCATAAAGACCGCCCCGGTCGCCCGGAGCCAGCGTCGGACGGGGGTTTCAGCGGCCATCATTCAGGTCCACCCGGGCATGCACAGTGGTGACATCACTCAGATCGTTTGTGGCCACAATGAGAATTCCCCTGTCCCGCTGCTCCTCCATTATGGTGCGGACGACCGTCATCCCGTCGGTGTCCAGATTTGCCATAGGTTCATCAAGTACCAGCACAGACGGCCGGTGCGACAACGCCAGCGCATATTTGAGCCGCTGCTTCATGCCGGAGGAGAATCCCCGGACGGGATCGCTGCGCCTCACATCAAGTGCGACCCGTTCCAGAAGCGAACGGTGCAGCCGAATCATCGGATGCCAGTCCCCGCAGAGCCATCGTCAGGCGCATGTTCTCGAGTGCGGAAAATTCATCGTACACCTGAAGGTAGGGGGCCACGAGACCTATGCACCCGCGCCGCGCGTGTTCGTTAAGAAGCCCCTTCCCCACCATGTCCACCTTCCCGCCCGTCGGCGTCAGCAGCCCGCAGAGGATTTTTACCAGCGTGGATTTCCCGGAACCATTGCGTCCGGCCACCAGAAGGGTTTCACCGTGACCGACGGAAAAGTCGATTCCCGTAAAAATCGTCCGGCGATTGAACGCCATCCTGAGACCCCGGGCCGAGATTCTGATCTCCATCCGATTATTTCCTTACCACGGCAATCTTCCCCATGAGGCGTCTGTCGGGCAACTCGATCACATACACGTAGATACCGGACGATGCCGGCCTTCCTCCCTCAACCAGCCCATCCCAGGAAAACATCTGTTTGCCCAGATACATCACCGATGCGGTCGGCCCTGCGGTCCGCACAAGGATGTTGCCCGCATCGAAAATATACATGCTCCCCTGTACCTGCGTGAGACTGTTCACGGGAAAATACACCTGAGTCCGGCCGTCCACCGTGAAAGGGTTCGGAAACGGACGCCCTTCGACAAGTACTTCCGGGTCATAGTTGGACCGGGCGGTGTCCTGGTCGACATACCAGATGGACCACGCTGCGATATCCGCCACATCCAGCTTGCAGTAGAGACCGGGGATCACCGGGTGGTATGAAGGATCAGCCTGCGTATTCCGAAGGCGGAGAACATACGGGAGTGTCGGGAGGGGAGACTGAAGGGAAAGGGCCAGATCGATGTTTCCGGGGATGATGGTGACCGTATCCGTCCCCCGTATCACCTGATAATAGCGGGAGGCGAAGGGGGAAAGTGTGCCCTGCAGGTCACGGGACGGCGGCGTGAACTCAACCGGTGACTGGCTGATGAGCGGATAGGCCGCGCCCTCGCCGTAGTATTTGACCGGATCCGCACGTTCTCCGGTGAAGTAGTTCCAGAGCGTCCATTCCGCGAATGCGGCCGGCACACCCACTCCCTGAAGCCGCAGGGCATTGTCAATGGCGGCCATGGGGCGCGCGAGCCGGACCTGCTCCCACGTCTGGCGCATCACGTCAATCCCGAACCGCTTGCTGATGTAGTGACCCCAGATGCTCCGGCTGTACATGATCAATTCGTTGGACGTAAACGATTTGTCGGGATTCTTGAAATGTCCCCAGCTGGCAGCAAGATAGTTGTAGTAGTCGTTCACATCCGTGTAGGCGACATCTTCCATCCAGGTGGAGGTGATCTCATACAGGAAGACGTCGTTCGTCCAGAAACCGTAGTTGCCGATCTGCAGGGCATGGTGGAGTTCATGGGCGAGTGTCACGCGAAGGCCGGGCAATCCGCGGTTGTCGTTCGGACGGACAAAAACGAAATCGTTGTCGATGGTGATGAATGTCGGGGATGTCGATCCCTTCAGGTCCGCCGGCGTCGGGGGTCGTGTACCCGTACATGTTGCCGAGTTCCATGACGTAGATGTCGTACTCCGGACCCCCGCCGTTGTCACCGTCTGTCCGGAGAGCGCCATACCCGAGCGTTTCGGACTCCAGCGGAGTGACAAACGAGAGAATCGAGAATATCGAGTCGACGTATTCCCGGGCCGTTCCCGGAAGTCTGTTTCCCGCCCCGTCCAGCATTGCCGGCGCGTTCAAGCCCGTTGTATCAAAGTGAACGCGGAATCCGCCGTTGATGACGCTGGTTTGCATGACCGGGCGGGAGAGGATCTTCTGAAGGGACTGGATGCCCGGCAGCGTCCGGTCCGGAATCTGGTGAATGGCGTGGGTGATCCCGGGCAAGCCGCACTTGATGGGCTCCCCTTCCGGCGGCGCAATCCCCGCTTCAATGACCTGAAGCGCCACAGGATGAAGAGCAGGCTGTTGTGCAAAGGTGGTTGAGGAGAGTGTCGGGGCGAGTGCGAGGAAGGCTCCCATTCCGGCGGCTCGACATAACGTCACCATACCGGCGGCAAGACGAAAGGCCCGGGAATACGCGCCAGCAATTCCACGCATTAAAACAATGACACCGGGGGGAAAGGAGTCGGTCCCGGTTGTGCGTGCGGGGGGATTCCTCATCGGGCGAAAACTCCCGGATGCACGGAAATGAGGTGGCGGCGTTCTTCCGACAGAATGAGGTCCAGCACACGCGGTGTGCTCAGCGAACCCACAACAAAGTTGCGGACGCCGGGAGCGGACAGGATGCTCACGGGAGGAGTGAAGCGGCGTTCTCCCCGACCGTAGATGCACATAATCGACTCCCGCATCCGGTCCAGGATGACGATATCCTTCGAGCCGTCCCGGTCCACGTCAGCAACGACAATGTTCTCGGGATCGTCGCCCGGTGACAGAGGTCCGATCCACTCTTTCGGAGGTGATAGGAAGCGATCGGGTCTCCCGTAGGCGACCCCTAATGAGTTGGCGGGAGGGCCGAGCACAATCACCGCATCGAGATAGGCGTCGTCGTCAACATAAGCGGCGACCAGCGTTGCCACCCGGGCGGAAGAATCCGGGAGACGGAAGAGGGGTTGAATGCGCTGAAAATCGTATCCGGCAACGGCCGGAGCAATCGCGATCCCGGTAACTTTCGCCGTCCGGTCGCGCGTGCCCAGCAGGAGATCACTGCGAAGATTTCCCGAGAAGTCTCCTACGGCGACAGCCGTCACGGTTCCCGCGAATGCGGGCGAGAAGGTGTGCTCCAGAAACTGCCGGCCCGCCAGCTCTTCGAAGTAGCCGATGGTCCGGTTCCCGTTCTGATGTCCGTAGCGGACAAGCACGGAGAGTCGTTCACCGGTCTGATCAGCATCGACCAGAAGCACGTGCGGACGCGGACCGGTGGGGATGGAGAACGAACGGACACGATTCATGCCGTCGCCGATCCGGACGAACCCCAGAATGTCTTCGGCCGGATGCGTGGTGACCAGTGTGCGCTGGGCGCCGCTCCGGGAGGGCGCGGGTCGGACCGCCGTGGGATGCCCGGGAACCGCATAGGCCCGTTGTCCCTCCAGACGTCCTTCACCGGTGTTGCGTAGCACGGAGACGGAAGAGGATCCGCTATTGGCCACCGCGACATCCTGACGGCCGTCGCCGTTAAGATCTGCCAGGGACAAACCGGCCGGGCGGACTCCCACGGGATAGGCTGCAGGCCACTTCGACACGCCGCGGCCGGAGGCATTCGCCAGAACTACCAGAGATCTGGTCTTCCCGCCGGCAAACACGAGATCGTTTCTCCGGTCGCCGTCCACATCCGCGACGGCCCAGGAGATTGCATCCGCGCCCGCCCCGAAGAGGTACCCGTCTGCGACGGTTATGGCAGAGGAACCCATCGCCACGAACATCCCCGATGTCGTAGAACAGACAAGGTCCGGGAAGGGATCGTTGTTGATCATGGACAAACGGACGCCGGTGGGTCTGGCCTGGACATCGATACGTTCGTGTAACGTGAACTCTCCCGCGGGGGTCCCGAGCACGTACGCAACGGCCTGCTCCCCGGGAAGTGTAACGGCCACGCAGACTGTGCGGCGCTGTTTGACGGCCATGACGTCGAGTCTCCCGGGTTCACCGGGCAGGTCCAGGCGGACCTGTTCGGAGAACATCGCCCTCCCCATCCCGAAGTGGACAAGAAGTCTCTCTGAAAGCCAGTCCAGGAGGATAACGTCCGTGAGGCGATCGCCGTTGAGATCGCCGGCAAACATGTCGCTTACAGACACCTCGGGAAAAAGCACCGGTCCGCGACGCACGTCACCCTTTGGCGTTCCCAGGAAGGTGGCGACGCCCGACATGGATCGCCCGAAAAGCAGTACATCGGTCTGACCGTCCGCGTTGATATCCGTATTGATCATACGTTCTGCACGGAAATCGAGCTGGAGCACCGTTTCGTTCACCGGCACGGTACTCCATTTGATGACGCTGAGCGCGGAGCCCTGTGCCGAGAGCGAGAGTACCGCCGGGTTCTGGTCACGGCCGATGTCCCCGACGAGGAGATATGATGTGGGCAGCGCGGTGGCGATTGATCCCGCCCGCGAAATCACGCCATCTTCGGAGACGGTGAATGTGAGGAGTCCGGGCGTGTCGGCGAACCCGACGATCAGGGACGGTGGTGCAAGGGGCGTTGCGGGGGAGACAAAGACTGCGGCCGGGGTTTTACCGAGGGTGTAGTCAGTCTGGGGGCCGAAGGAGACTGTTGAGCGCTGGGCAAGCGCAAGGTACGTCCAGAAGACATGTGCCGTAAAGAAACCGTAGAACAGGCCTCGCCGGGAGCGGCGCGGGATCTGCAGCAGGAACTCTGAATGTGGCATGGGCTCCGGCATCGGACTCCGTTAGACTGACCCCCGCCGTTTCAGGCGGAGATCGCGGCGCTGCAACGCTTCTTCATACCGCCTTCGTTCTTCGTCCGTTTCCGGCAAGACCGGAGGCACAGGCATCGGCTTGCCCCGGTCATCAATTGCGACAAAGGTAAGATATGCCGTGTTGGACCGCCGTGAGGGCATTGCGGCGTTGCCGTGGGCTGTGACGCGCACGCCCACTTCCATCGAAGTATGGAACGCTCTGTTCACCGATGCCTCCAGCGTCACGATCTCACCCAGTCTGATCGGATGATGGAAATTCAACTCATCGACGGAGGCGGTGACGCACACGCGCCCCGAGTGCCGCTGTGAAGCGATTGCAGCGGAAATGTCGATCCAATGCATCAGGGTCCCACCCAGCAGGTTGCCGAGCTGATTGGTATCATTCGGAAGAACGAGCTGTGTTGTGGTGACCTGCGACGCGGCGACGGTCCTCGGCTCCATCACAGACTGGCTCCGGGTGGCACGATCACGGAATCCCCCACCGTACGGGAGGCGGGCTTCAGCACGTCGTCGATTTGTTTCTTGAAGTTCTCCATCTGCCTGCGCAGAACGCTGTCGGGAAAGCGCTCGAGGAAACGGTTTACTTCCACCGACGCATCTTTGTACCGGTCGCGTGAAATCAGAAGATCAACCTTGTCGAGGTACGCGAGCGGAGCATATTCCGTATCGTGGTACTTTTCGATCACGTCATCATAATAAAATAGTGCGGCGCGGTAGTATTCCATAATGGTATAGAGCCGCGCGGTTTCGTAGGCCTTCCTGGCCAGGCGCTCGTTCAGTTCCTTGATCCGGGCCTCGGCCTCCCCGACCATGGGATGAGAGGGATAGTATTCTATAAAGCTCTGGAATTCGTCCAGGGCCCGTTTCGTGTATTGCTGGTCGAGCGACCATTTCGGGGAGAGCTTGTAGTACGAAAATGCGAGTTTGTACAGTGCGTCGGGTACCCGCGGGCTTGCAGGATAGTTGCGTTTTACGACCATATACTCGAACGCCGCCAGCAGATACTCTTCACGGCCGAGGCGGCATTCACCGAGATAGTACTGCGCATCCGCCGCGTATGTGCTTCCCTGATATTGCAGCGTGAGCACGGTGAATTCATTGATCGCCTCCATATAGCTCCCCCTGTCAAAGAGCTCCTTGGCGTGAGCGAACCGTTCTTCCACCGTCTGCGTTTTCGTTGATTCGCCCGAGCTGCACCCTGACAGCAAAAGGGCGACGGCCGCGAGAACAACGATTGATACTCTTCGCATCATACGAATCACTCCTTTGATACTCCAATCGACTGTGTACGCACACGATCGAGGACGCGGTCGGCGTCCGGGCCGGGCGGCAGAAATGCAGGCTGGAAGCCGGATTTCACCGGAAGGCAGCGGACGGAACCGATGCGCGTGAAGCCATTTCCTTTTTCCAGCACTACGGCCACCGCATAACTGTGTTCGGTCCAGAATTTTCCCGGCTGCCGGAAAACAAAGTTCCCGAGTGAATGCACGATCAGCCTGCCTTCCCTGCGTTCCCATCCATACGGCACATGAGGATGGTGGCCCAGGACCAGATCAGCACCCGCGTCCACCGCGGCCCGCCCGAAGGCTTGCACCTCCCTGCCCGCGTGTTCCCGGTATTCCTCCCCCCCGTGATAACTCAGGATAAGAAAATCCGCGGAATCACGCCAGACCCTCATCCGCGGGAACAGGCGCGCCGTATCTGCCCACGCCACCAGCGTGTCCCAGCCTCCCGGACGCATATTCATGATCGCGGTGCACGCGAAAAGGGCTATGCGTACTCCGTTGCGTTCGATCAGCGCAGGCTCATACAGATCCCGTGCCCGTCTTGCCGACCCGGCGAACGGAATGCCGGCGGCCTCCAGATTGCTCATGGTCTCCGACAATCCACGGAGGCCATAATCCAGCGCATGGTTGTTCGCGGTTGCCACCATGCTGATTCCCGCCAGGTGCAGCATGCGTGCGCCGATCGGCGGACCGGTAAAAATGAGATTGTTGCGCGGGTGCTCGGTTTCTCCTCCCTGCTCTGAAAGGCAGGACTCCAGATTCGCGAACACCAGATCATATGCCGCAAACGTGTCGCGAACGGCGACAAACGGGAACAGAGTGTCGCCCGCGAGCATCACGCGTCCGACATGCCGCCCCAGATTCACATCACCGACGGCAAGCAGGCGGACGGTGGCCACGTCGTTGAGAACTGCTTGCTGAGGCCCGGGGGACGTTTCCTGGCCGGGGTCACCCCAGAATGCGGCCAGAAGCCAGAGCAGATGGAGAACAGGCATCCGTCGTTCTCAGCTTCTTGATGTAAAGAGCAAATAGACTGCGACCCCCACTGCTCCGAGGATGATCAATGGTTCGACCCACGATGAGAAGAGACCCTCGGCCGGCAGGACGCCTCGTGTTGCCGGTACGCCCGGAGTTTCCAGGCGCTCAAGATCGTCCACCAGCACCGTGTCCGTGTACTGCTCACGCCAGGTTTCACCGACAAGGAGCTGTCCGGTTGTTCGATCCACGATTTTTCCCCAGAGGACAAGCGTCACTGTGCGATCCACCAGACGGTCGCTGAAGAAGCCGGGCCTTCGGGGATTCACCAGTTCCACATGCATGTCGGTGATGCCGAATTCCGCCGTGTATCGCGTCGCTCCGGAGTAGTCGGGGATGTGGCCGCTTGCCCGCGCGGCTTTGAGGACAGGTTCTTCGAGAAACCAGGCTTCGCCCGCCGGCAGGAGTGTAACGGCGACAGACGAAGAATCGGATGGCGGGAGAATGGAAAACGCGCGCCGCGCAATGGTGTCTGCAAGCACCTGTGACACTCCGATGGTGGTGCGGACGGGTCGCATCCCGTCCTGGGCCATCACGGGAGGTGCGGCCTGTGCTCCGAGAAGGATGAACAGCCAGATTGCAGCGAAACGGCGCATTGTCACTCCGGAAGTCTCGTGTGCGACAGTGCGGTCAGGCTTGCGGGGACCGGGTTTCTGGGTGCGCGTCGTTCTTTGAGAAGAGCGATTTCTTGTAAAGAATACCCAGAGGGATGATGACGCAATACCCGAGAACCAGCAGGAGTGGTGCCACCACCAGGGGCAGAAATCCTTCCACCGACCCTTCCAGCATTGCCAGATATCCGGCCACGATCACCAGAAGGCCCAGGCCGAGGATCAGGAAATTTTCGCGCCCGAGCGGAAGGAGATCGTCCCGGAATCCTTTCCGGCTTTTTCCCTTCTGTTTCACTTGTTTTGCCACAGTCCATTCTCCACATTGTTTCCGATTGCCCCTACAAAAAAAAGCCCAGCGTTGGGGGGAACGCCGGGCTTGACCATGTACCGTACAACAGTCAGGGGAGAAACTGTCGTATAGGTCAACCGTAAATGTACGAAAAAAACAGGCTTTGTCAAGTGTTGCAGTAAAATATTTTTCGGCGTTGAATTCATGCGTCTTTTTTAGAGTTTTGGCTACTCGTGTTCAATCACCCCGTCAACAATCCGCACGATCCGGTCCGCCTTCCGGGCCAGCGATTCATTATGGGTGACGACGACAAAGGTCTGCCCCATTCTCCTGCTCAGGTCCCAGATCAAACCGTGCAGGTGTTCGGCATTCGCGCTGTCGAGGTTGCCGGAAGGTTCGTCCGCGAGCACAATACGGGGTGTGTTCATAAGGGCCCTGGCAACAGCGACACGCTGCTGTTCTCCACCGGAAAGCTGGGATGGGCGTTGATCCGCACGCGCCTCCACACCCACTTCACGCAGCAGCCCCATGGCACGGTCCCGTACGCGGGACAGTTTTTCTCCGGCGATGAGTGCGGGCATGGCCACATTCTCCATGGCGGTGAATTCCGGCAGGAGATGATGAAACTGGAAGACGAATCCGATTGAACGTGCACGGAATCGGGCGAGATCATCGTCATTCAGAGCAAAAACGTTCACATCACTGTAGGACACGCTTCCCGACGTGGGACGGTCAAGAGTTCCGAGGATATGGAGGAGTGTACTCTTTCCGGCTCCCGAAGCGCCGACCACCGCGATGATCTCACCGGCGGCTATGCGCAGATTGATGCCCCGCAGCACACAGAGCTTTCCGTTCGGGCCGTCGCCCATCGGGAACGTCTTGGTGACGTTTGTCGCGGTGATGACCGGGGTTGTACTCATGTTTTCCATATCTTTCACTCCCAACGAATGGCCTGCACCGGCAAGAGTCCCGCTGCGCGCCGAGCCGGGTACAGGGAGGCAAGCAGGCTGAGCAGCATGGAGGCCAGCCCTACGGCGACAAAATCGGTCCAGCGGACCTCGACCGGAATTGCCGGGATGATGTACACCGTGGGGTCAAGGGGGAACAGCTGGTAGGTGATCTGCAAATAGCAGACCAGCAACCCTATCGCCGTTCCAAGCACCGTGCCAAGCGTTCCCACAAGAATTCCCTCGAACATGAACAAACGGGTGATGCTCCCCGATGTGGCACCGAGAGCCTTCAGAATTCCGATATCCCTCCGCTTTTCGATCACTCCCATCGTCAGCGACCCGAGCACGTTGAACGTCGCTATACCGACAATCAGACAGAGAATGATATAGGCGGTCCACCGTTCGATCTTCATCACCGAATAGAGGTCCCGGTGAAGATCGTACCATGTGGAGACCCGGAATTTCTCTCCGAGCCGACTCTGCAGGTCCCGCTGTACGCTTTCGGCATTTCCGATGGCACGCAGACGGATCTCCACGCCGGTTACGGCATCACCCATCTCGAACAGGCTGCGAGCCGTTTCCAGAGAGACGTATGCGTAATGCGCGTCGTAGTCCTTGTTGTTGGAATCGTAAATTCCCACAACTTCGCATTGCTTCATGAGAGGCTCGCTGAGCTGCACCATCAGGGCATCGACGCCGACCGGACTGAGCACCGTCAGTTCAGAGCCGACCATGGTCCCCATCCGATCGGCGAGCGTTAACCCGAGTACGATGCCGCCGCGTTCGGGGAGGTCCCGGAAACGGAACTGTCCCAGAACCGTCCGTTCTTTCACGCCGGAAACGCCGTCGATGGTGGAATCCACGACACCTTTCACCAGCACCACTCTGTTCATCCTCTGGACGACGAGGAGGGCTTTGTTCGCGATGTACGGTGCAAAGGCTTTGATGCGCGCATCCTCACGGAGTGTACGGTCAATGGAGTCGGTGAGCGTCATGCGTCCCCCTGAAGCCGCCTCGATCCGGATATGCGGATCAAAGCCTACGAGGACATTCGTCACGACCGTGTTGAATCCGTTGAACACCGACAGAACGATGATGAGGGCGGCAACCCCGACGGTGATACCCACCAGCGACACGAGCATGATGATATTGATGAAACGCATCTGCCGTTTCGAGTGTACATACCGCCGAGCGATGAAGCGTTCGTAGCCCATTCAGGAAAACCTGATCGCGGTGACGGGATTCATGGATGACGCGAGACGTGCGGGAATCAACGCGCTCAGCAAGCACAGGGCGATGGTAATACCCGAGACCACGGCGAAGTACTCCCAGCGGAGAAGAATCGGCACCGAGGTCATGAAATAGATGTCGCTGGGCAGGGAGAAGAACCGGAACTCCATCTGGGCGTAACAGAGGGCGAACGCTAGCAGGTTTCCGGCTCCGGTTCCGACAAGGGCGATCCGCAAGCCCTGCCGGAGGAATATCGAGGTGATGCCCCAGCGGGTTGCCCCGAGCGAGGCGAGTACCCCGATCTCCCGCGTTTTGTCCAGCACCATCATCAGCAGGGTGCCGATGATATTGACCGTCGCGACGATGATGATGAGCCCGAGGATAATCGGGATGGGCTTTTTCTGGAGTTCGATCCAGCTGAAGAGGTTGCGGTATGAATCGAACACCGTGCGGGCGTAATGGGGATAACCGAGCAGATCGGGTATGCGCTCCGCAACCGCCGCCGCGCTGTCAACGGTGCTCAAGTGGAGATCGTATCCGGTCACTGCGTCGCCGAGCTGGAACAGAATCTGCGCCTCCCGCATATCCGTGTACGCATACACATCGTCATATTCCGCCATGCCGCTCTCGTATATACCGGAGACCCGGAATTGCATCGCCCGGGCCTGCCCCCCTTCCAGCAGCCGGCCGATACCGAAGACCACGACCTTATCGCCGACTTGCACGGCCAGCCGTGAAGCGAGTTTTCGTCCGATCACGAGTCCCGCGGGCGACCCCTGCGGATGGTCAAGCCTGTATGTACCATCGACCATGTACTTCTCCGCCGCGGAGTTCTCCAGGGCCGGGTCAACTCCCTTCAACAGAATGCCGTCAACCCCGGACCTGGATCGAATGAGTGCCTCGCGTGCAACGTACGGGCTGATTGCGGTAACGACCGGAAATGCTTCTTCCAGGCGGGAGACGGTTGCCTGATAGTCTTTCAGCGGCAGGTTCTGGAAACCGGTGATCTGGACATGGCTGGTGAACCCGACAACCTTTTCGGTGATTTCCCGTTCGAACCCTCCGAGGACGGAAAGGGCGATGATCAGCGTCGCCGTCCCCAGGGCGACCCCGAAGATGGCGATGGCGGCTATGAACGAGAAAAAGCCCGCGTTGCGGCGTGACCGCAGATATCTGTCGGCGATGAAACGCGTGTAGGACATCCTCAGCTGCTGCTCCCGGACGAGAACTCCATGAGGTATCCCCGGATGAATGCGTCCAGATCCCCGTCCATCACGGACTGCACATTGCTGGTTTCGATATCCGTGCGGTGGTCCTTCACCATATTATAGGGGTGGAAGACGTACGAGCGGATCTGGCTTCCCCACTCGATCTTCTTTTTCGTGCTGTTGATGGCGTCCAGACGTGCTTCTTCCTCTTCCTTCCGGCGCTGGTACAGCTGTGATTTCAGCATCCGGATAGCGTTTTCGCGGTTTTGAAATTGCGACCGCTCCTGCTGGCAGGCAACGATGATACCGCTGGGGACGTGGGTGATCCGGACCGCCGTTTCCACCTTGTTGACATTCTGACCCCCTTTCCCGCCGGCGCGAAAGGTATCCACCTTGAGGTCGGCAGGGTTGATTTCAATTTCGACATCATCCTCGACTTCCGGATAGACGAACACCGAGGCAAATGACGTGTGGCGCCGGGCGTTTGCGTCGAACGGGGAGATGCGAACCAGCCGGTGCACGCCGTTTTCCGCCTTCAGATACCCGTACGCGTAGCGTCCGGTAACCTCCACCGTGGCACTTTTGACGCCGGCGCCGTCACCGTCGAGACGATCCACAAGGGAAACCCCGAACCCCCTCCGCTCACACCACCGCATATACATCCGGAGGAGCATCTCCCCCCAATCCTGTGCTTCCGTTCCTCCCGCGCCAGCATGGATCGTGAGTATGGCGTTGCGTTCGTCGTCCTCACCGCTCAGCATGTTCCGGAATTCCATGTCGCCTATACCGGTGCGGACAGCCTCGAGCTCCTTGTCGATATCGGCCGCAAACGAGGTGTCCTGGGACTCCTCGGCCAATTCGACATAGGACTGGGCGTCGGCAAGGCGGCGATCGAGCGCATTCCAGCCGTCCACCCATTCTTTTTGCTGGCTGATCTGCTGCATCACCTTCTGGGCCCCGATGTTGTCTTCCCAGAATTGCGGTGTCTGACTCTTTTCCTGGAGAGCAGCGACCTCCTGTTCGCGTGTGGAGATGTTAAAGATAACCTCGAAGTGCCTTCACCCGTTCGGTCAGTTCCTTGATTCCCGCTTTTTGTTCTTCCAGCATGATCAATCCTCAGAGTTCGACTGTTTCTTCGCATTCAATTTCCATCCGGAGCAGGGCCGAAGCCAGGGTTTTCCCCTGGGCATCCAGTTTCAGGGAACTGGTTCCGCCGCCTCCAAGAGCTTCGTGTAGAAGAAAATTCAGGGCATGGAGGTTTGGCAATTCAAATCGTTCCACACCACCCCGTACGATGCTCTTGAAGTGGTTCCGCACGCGCTCCACCGTAAGATATTTCACAAGAAGCGGATAGAATTCTTCCCGGCGCGCAATAACCCCGACATTGCCCGTATCCCCCTTGTCTCCGGATCGGGCGTGTGCGATATCGATTAGTCTGATGCGCATAGCACGGTTTTCCTTGTCGTACGGGGAGCACTGCGTCTCACCATCTGTGTTCTGCCCTGGTAGGCAGAGACCAGTCCCACTAGTGGCACTAGTGGCGGCACCCTGGGTAGCCTGGGTAGAGGCTCAGAGGCACTGTGCCTTCTCACGCCAACTCCTGCACCACCACCGAAGGCTGAACGGCAGTTTTGTTAATCAACGCCGGCCAGAAGGCGATCACTTCATTCGGTTTCGGCCGCCCCCCTGCAAATCCGGTTACGGAAGGAGGTCCCGTAAGTATCAACGGAGCAATCTCGTGACCAAAGCGTTCCACCGGAGCACGATCCCTCGAGCGAACGCCGACGCGGAGCATAACTTCGCCGGGCTCGCCGTCGGCTTTGCCCAGATCCGCATGACATGCGTTATACCCGACGTATTCCGTCCGGATCTCTTCGAACACCAGCCCGAGCGCGAGAAGCCTTTTTCTGAGTATGCTATCCGCCGCCCTCGCCTTTTTCAAAGCATCGGGCCATGCATAGGTGAGGTTCCCCACGGCAGTGTACCCATCAAAGTAAGATATCGAGACTTTGTATGAGTCAGTCGCTTCTTTGCCTTTAATGCCAAACATCTTAACCCGATTCGCTCCAGCTTCCTCTAGCCTGATGCTGGTGAAGTCCGCGACACAATCGGGCGTGATGTAGACGCGCGGATCCCCGATTTCGTACAGTAGCTGCTCTTTGACGGTGGCTACGGAGACGAGTCCACCGGTTCCTTCATGTTTCGTAAAAACCACTTCCCCGGTAGGGAGCGCCTCGGCGATGGGAAAACCGATCCGGTCCATGTCCGGCACGGACTCCCAGTCGGCTGAAAAATTGCCTCCGCTGGCCTGTGCACCGCATTCCAGAACGTGCCCGGCGATTGTGCCGGCGGCGAGCTTGTCCCATTCCCGTGCTCCCCATCCGAATTCGTGAATCATCGGGGCGAGCGTGAGGCCTGTATCCGTAGTGCGTCCCGTGATGACAAGGTGCGCCCCCTGCTGCAGCGCATCGACGATCGGGCCTGCGCCAAAATACACATTCGCACTCTGCACGCGATCGCGGACCGAAGCAAGCTCATCCCCCGTGTCCATATTGCGCAGGGGAATTCCCTGAGCAATTAGATCGTCGAGTCTATCGAGGAGGTCGTCCCCCAGAACCACCCCTATCCGTAACCCCGTGATGCCCAGCCGGCGTGCCACAGCGAATATCGCATCCCGGCAGGCGAGCGGATTGACTCCCCCCCCGTTGGTAATGACGCGGATCCCCTTCCGCATGAGATCGGGGAGTATCTCTTCCATGAGCGGAATCAGATCGCGGGCATAACCAAGCGAGGGATCCCGGCGCTTTTGTTTCTGCAGGATGGACATGGTGACTTCCGCGAGGTAGTCCATCACCAGGTAGTCCACATCCCCCCCCCTTACCTGGTCCACGGGAGCACGGGGAAGATCTCCCCAGAAACCCTGCCCGCTGGCGATCCGGATCCGTCCGGTCATATGATCCTGATATGCAGTTCGCGGAGCTGGCGCTCATCCACGTCGTTGGGTGCTTCGTCCATCAGTGAAAAAGCGCTTGCGGTTTTCGGGAACGCGATCACATCGCGGATAGACTTCATGCCGGTCAGCAACATGACCAGTCGATCGAACCCGAATGCAATACCGCCGTGCGGAGGAGCACCGAATTTGAAGGCATTCAGAAGGTAGCCGAACTTCATAGCCGCTTCCTCTTCGCTGATGCCGAGCAGTGTAAACAGCCGGCGCTGCAACGCATTATCATGAATTCTGATGCTCCCGCCGGCAATTTCTGTACCGTTGAGTACAAGATCGTATGCCCGTGCCCGTGCCTTCCCCGGATCGCTGTCCAGCATGGAGAGGTCCTCCGGGTGGGGAGCGGTAAAGGGGTGATGAACGGCCACGTACCGTTTTTCTTCCCCGTCATATTCCACAAGCGGGAATTCCGTCACCCAGAGCAGGCTGAAGGCCTTTTCATCGATGAGTTGCAGGCGCCTTCCCATTTCCAGCCGGAGCCCTCCGAGCACCCCGTATGCTCTTTCCCAGGTATCGGCGACAAGCAGCGCGAGATCTCCTTCTCTGGCATTCATGGCCGCCAGGATCTTGCCGATGATCTCCTTGCCCAGGAACTTCTCCACCGGGCTTTCAAAGCCGTTCGGGGTCCATTTGAAATAGACCAATCCGCCCCCGCCAAGACTCTTGGTGAAGTCGGTCAGGTTGTCCATCTGGTTCCGGGTGAAGGAGGCTCCGCCGGGGACGACGAACCCCGAAACCACTCCGCCTTTCTTCAGTGTCTCGGAAAACACGCGGAAAGGCGAATCCGCCAGGAGGTCGTTGACACAATGAAACGTCATACCGAACCGCGCGTCGGGCTTGTCACTCCCGTATGTCTCCATCGCTTCCCGGTACGTCAGGCGTGGCAGTGGCAACGGGATATCGATCCCCTTCAGTTCTTTGAAGATGCGCCGCATCAGATTCTCTGCGACGGTCTGAACATCCGCTTCATCCACGAACGACATTTCCACATCGATCTGGGTGAACTCCGGCTGCCGGTCGGCGCGCAGATCCTCATCACGGAAACACCTGACAAGCTGGACGTACCGGTCAAATCCCGAAACCATCAGGATCTGTTTATAGGTCTGAGGCGATTGCGGAAGCGCGTAAAACTTCCCGCGGTGAACCCGGCTCGGGACCAGGTAATCGCGTGCGCCTTCGGGTGTGCTCTTCATCAGGCACGGCGTCTCGATCTCCACGAACTGCTCTTCCTCAAAGTAGCGGTGTACGATCTGGGAGAGCCGGGAGCGGAACATCATATTCCGTTGGAGCTGGGGGCGGCGGAGATCCAGGTACCGGTATTTCAGCCGTACCTCTTCGCTCGCGTCGACCGTATCGTCGATCGGAAACGGAGGTGTGTCCGCCCGGTTGAGGATGTTGAGATCGTCGGCCAGGACATCAATCATGCCCGTGGCGAGTTCCGTGTTCCGCGTCCCTTCGGGGCGCCGTTCGACCGTGCCGCTGACGGTGATCACAAACTCGCTGCGGAGTTCTTTTGCCAGTTGATGGACCGCTGCGTTCTGCTGCGGATTGAACACGACCTGTGTCTTGCCGTAGCGGTCGCGGATATCGATGAATATCACTCCGCCGAGGTCGCGTCGGACATCGACCCATCCGTTGAGCGTCACGCGTTTGCCGATTTCAGATTCGCGCAACTCCCCGCAGGTGTGGGTGCGCTTGGCGTAAGAGGACACAGAGATCTCCTTTAGCTGGAATCTTTAAATATACCCATAAACCCCATGATTATCAACCACACTGCGTTCTCCGGTCGGGGTATGCGGGCCAGGCTTGAGGTTGGAAAGGTTTTTCGCTACGTTCTTGTGAACCATCTCCCGATCGGAAACTCCATCCATGAAAGCCGCCCTGCTGCTGTTTCCCGTTCTTGTCCCCCTCGTTTTCGTCCACGCCCAGCGCAATCAAGAGGAACGCGCGAGAATGCGGCGTGACAAAATCGAGACAATTCTTCGCATCCAGGACCGGCGGTCCGTGCATGACGGTCAGCTGATTGCGGCAACCGGCGACGCAGACCCCTTGGTGCGGGAACGCGCGTTTCTGGCCTATGGCAGTCTCCAGGATACGAGCGCCCTCGGGTTGCTCACCGAGGCATTGCGGGATCCCGTTCCGGCTGTGCAGGAAATGGCCGCATTCGCGATCGGGCAGACGGGCACGCAGCTTTCGCCCGCCGGACGCCGGCGGCTGGACGATGATCTGATCTGGAAGCGGCTTGCCGGCACGCTCGTTGCCGACCGGCTGATCGAAGAGATCGGGAAATTCGGTACCGCCGAGGGTTTGAACGATCTCCTGATCCGGGTGGGTGATGCCTATCCGCAGCAATCCACGCGGGGCATGCTCATGTGCATTGCCCGGTATGCGATCCGCGGCCCTGTTTCCCAGGCTGCGGTACGTTACGTCCTGCGTTTCGTGAAAAACCGCGGATGTTGCCCCCTGGGAGGCCGTGTACGCCCTTCAGCGTATCGGCGATCAACCCGACATCCGCGCCGAACTGGAACAGCTCGTTTCCCTCCGGCTGCACGGGGATCCTCTCGTGCGCATGAACCTCGCGATCCTTCTCGGCAAAGTGCGCGAACCCCGCATCACGCTCGACCCGGTAAGCCGTCTTGCCGAGTTCGACCGCGACTGGCGGGTGCGGGTGAATGCGCTCAAAGCGCTCGCACTGCATCCGCTTCGCACCGTACCCCAGGTTCTTCCCATTTTCCGGAGGGCGTTCTACTCGAGTGATCTGCATGTCGCCCTGACGGCCATCGCGGCCCTCCGCACATCCGATATCCTCGCTTCCGATTCCTCGGGGGTCGCGCGTGATCTGTTTGAGCATCTCCGCATTCTCACGGCGAACAGAAGCAACAACTTCCCCTGGCAGGTACAGGCGGAGGCGGCGCAGACGCTTGCAGCGCTCCTGGGTCCGGGTGCGCTCCCTGCCGTTCTCCCCACCCGGTGGCCTCAGCCAATGCTCCAGGCTGACCTTCTGCGCGCGGTCGGGGCGACAGCAACGCCTGCTGCCCTTCCCGTGCTGCTGGACGGAGCGCGCGGGACATCTCCTGTCACAGTGTGCGGCGCACTGGCGGGATTGCACACCCTGGCCACACGGTTGCGGCATGATTCCACCGTTGTTGCCGGGGTCCGGGACGCCCTGATTCTCGCGCTCCGGTCGGACGATGTTGCCATCACCGGCACCGCCGCTTCGACGCTTGCCGATTCCCTCTACTCCCATCCTGCCGTCGGGACGGCGCTGCTGGAGGCATTGCCGCGTCAGCGCATTCCCGATGATATCGAGGCACTGCAGGAAATCATCACGGCTCTGGGCACCCTCCGGGAGACGCGCGCGGTTCTTCCGTTGCTCGAGCAGATGAAACAGCGCGACAGGTCCGTTGCGGCCGCCGCCGCCGGTGCCCTGACGGCGATCACCGGGACCGATTACTCTTCCCGCCTCCCCTCGGACTACGAGCCCCTGTACACCGACTTCGACTTCGCATATCTGCAATCGCTGCCGGATACCCTGGCCCTCACACTACAGACGGTACGCGGGGACATCCAGATTCAAATGTTCAAGAACGTTGCGCCGTTTACGGTGATGAGCTTCCTCAAGCTGACCTCACAGCGCGGCTATTTCCGTGGTCTTACGTTTCACCGCGTGGTCCCGAACTTTGTGGTCCAGGGCGGATGCCCGCGCGGGGATGGATGGGGAGGGCCCGGGTTCACCCTCCGGTCGGAATTCTCCCCCCTCCGCTACGGGACAGGAACGATCGGTGTTGCCAGCGCGGGAAAGGACACCGAGGGGTCGCAGTTCTTCATCACACACTCCCCGCAGCCGCACCTCGACGGACGGTACACCATCATCGGGAAGGTGGTGAGCGGTATGGATGTGGTCGACCGCATCGAGCGGGACGACCGGATTTTTGACTTCACCATGAAACCGTAACCCTGTTCATCATCCTCCTCATGAGAACCTCCATGCGCACGTTTCCGTTTCATACAATCCTCCTCACACTTCTGCTCTTCTCCGCCTGCTCCGGCCATCGCGACATCATGCTGCCCGGACGTCTGGATGACGGGCGCGTCAGACTGCCCAACGGCTGGTATCTCTCGCCTGCCGGTTCATCCATCGACGTGGGAGAGCTGCCGTTGAACATGGATGTGAGCCCCGACAACCGCTGGCTGATCGTCACCAACAACGGAACCCGGAACCAGAGCATCTCGATTGTTTCGCTTCCCGATTGGAAGGTTGTCCAGACCGTCCCCGTTGCGAAGGCCTGGCTTGGCATCCGGTTCTTCGATCAGGGGCGCCGCTTTGTCATGTCAGGGGGGAATGACAACATGGCGAGAATCTTCGCCTTCGCCGACGGGCGGGCTGCCCAGGTGGACTCCATCATGTTCGGTGCGTTGTACCCGGTGGAAAAGATCTGGCTGGCCGGCTGCGACGTGGACGAAACATCGGGGATCCTCTATGTGGTCGGAAAAGAGAACCGCAGGCTGTACCGTGCGGACCTGCGGCAGCGTGCCCCGCACCGGAGCCTCGTTCTCCCTGCTGTACCCTACAGTGTCCTGGTCTCCAGGACGTCTCCGTATCTCTTCGTTTCGCTCTGGGGCGGTTCAGCGGTCGCGCTCGTAAACGGCCTCACGATGAGCGTCGAGGCGATGATCCCTGTGGGAGATCACCCGACGGACATGGTCGAGAGTCCGGACGGCAAGCGACTGTTTGTGGCCAATGCCAATGAGAATACCGTGTCCGTGATCGACTGTGACGGGCGCAGGGTTGTCGAGACTCTGTGCAGCGCGCTTACCCCGAGGGCCCCTGCGGGCAGCACACCGAATGCACTTGCGCTCACGGCCGACGGCACGCGTCTGTATGTGGCCAACGCCGACAACAACTACATTGCGGTCATGGATGTGAGCCGTCCGGGCCGGTCCCGGTCGATCGGCTTCATTCCCGCAGGATGGTACCCGACGAGCCTCCGCATTATGGGATCCACGGGTGAACTCCTCGTGGCCAACGGAAAAGGCGCAGGGTCTCGCGCGAACCCTCAGGGACCGGATCCCACCCGGCGCACGCAGACGGAGCAGTACATCGGCTCCATGTTCACGGGAACGATCTCCCGCATTCCCGCGCCGACAGACAGCCTGCTGTCGGTGTACAGCACGACCGTGTACCGGAATAGCCGCTACACCGATCAGCGCCATGATGCGCCGGGCCGGGACCGTCTCAACCCGGTTCCATCGGCCACCGGCGGCACATCGCCGATCAAGCATGTCTTCTACGTCATCAAGGAGAACCGGACATACGACCAGGTGTTCGGTGATATGCCGGAAGGAAACGGTGATGCCACGCTCTGTCTGTTCCCGGAGGAGGTCACGCCGAATCACCACGCGCTGGCGAGGGAGTTCGTCCTGCTCGACAATTTCTATGCCGATGCAGAGGTGAGTGCCGACGGGCACAACTGGTCGATGGGCGCGTACGCAACTGACTACACGGAAAAGACATGGCCCACCTCGTACGGCGGACGCGGGGGCGAGTACGAATACGAGGGAGGCTTCCCCATTGTCTATCCCTCCGCGGGGTATCTCTGGGACAATTGCCGCCGGCATGGCGTCAGCTACCGGAGCTACGGGGAATTTGCGCAGAACCCTTCAGGCGCCGGCGATTCCGCCCGTGCAACTATCGCCTCGCTTGAGGGACATGTGGCCCCGTTTTACCGGTGCTGGGACATGAAGTACTCGGATGTGGACCGTGCGCGCGACTGGATGAAGGAGTTTGATGCCTATGAAGCCTCCGGTGATCTCCCACGCTTTCAGATTATCAAGCTCCCGAACGATCACACAGAGGGAACCAGAAAAGGCAGTCTCACCCCGCGCGCATATGTCGCACAGAACGACCTGGCTCTGGGGATGGTTGTGGAACGGATCAGCAGAAGCAGATTCTGGAAGGAGTCGGCGATTTTTGTGATCGAAGACGACGCACAAAACGGCCCCGACCACGTCGATGCACACCGGACGGTCGCGCTGGTCATCAGTCCGCATGTGAAACGCCGCTCGGTTGACAGCGAACTCTACTCCACCACAAGCATGGTGCGGACGATGGAGCTGATTCTCGGCCTTCCGCCCCTTTCCCAATTTGATGCTGCGGCAACGCCGATGTACGCCTCCTTTGCCGCCACGCTTGATACCATGCCGTTCGTGTGCCGGCCCTCGCGGGTGAGTCTTCTCGAGCGTAATCCCGGAAATGCATACGGGCAGCTGCGGAGCGAAGAGATGGATTTTTCCCGGCAGGACGCCATCCCCGATGAGGAATTGAGCGAAATTGTCTGGCGCTCCGTGCGGGGGGCGGAATCCCCCATGCCCCCGCCCGTGCGCAGCGCATTCGTGCGCGTGGTGCGTTGAGCCTCCGGTGTTCCCCGGGGACTGCTACTTGAAAGTGTGAGATCGGTTCTATATATTAAAAGCTTGGTGAAGCTCGGGAAGGCTCCGGCATTCCGCTATCGGGGAACTCCGTGCCGCCTGAGTGGCTCATCCGTCCTGGGAAAAATGTCCGTAAAGCCAAAGAAAATCCGCATTCGGGTAAGAACCCGCGTTCGGGTAAAAATCCGCGTTCTGCTTATTGAAGACAACCGCCTTCTACGCGAAGGCCTTGCGGCTATGCTCAATGAGCAGCCGGATATCACCGTTGCGGCTTCCTCCGGAAATGGTGATGCGCTGGCAAAGGCGATGCGATTGAAGCCCCACGCGGTGGTTCTTGATCTGGGGCTGCCGGGCCAGCGATGGCAGCGTGCAATCGAATGGATTAAAGCAAACTCGGCGGACACGAAGGTAATCGGGATGGACCTCCTGCCCGTGCAGACGGATCTCGTACAGTACGTCGAAGCGGGAGTTTCCGGATTCATCCTCAAAGATGCCACCTTCGATGACTTCCTCCGTACCATCCGGGTGGTGGCCAAAGGGGGGATGGTTCTGCCGCCCCCGTTGACCGGATCGCTCTTTTCACAGATCGTGGATCGCGCCACTCGCAAACCCGGCGGGAATCCGTTCAAGTCTGTCAGGATGACCACCCGGGAGCGGGAAGTCGTTGGACTTATCGCGGACGGTCTGAGCAACAAGGAAATCGCCCTCCGTTTGAACCTTGCCACCGATACGGTCAAAAGTCACGTGCACAACATCCTTGAGAAGCTGGCACTGCACACCCGTCTGGAAATCGCCAGTTATGTACACGCAGACAGAGACCTGAAGTCCGGCTCCGGTTGAGCATAGCTTCCGGTTCCGTACGCGATACAGCCCTCGGACCCTGAGGGCCTTCCTTTTCGAGCCCCTGCATCAGTTTTCATGTCTGTTCCCCCGAACCGATGGCGGCCTTCCGCCTTCCCTCCCAAGGACTAGTCCTCCTTTCAATCCTTTGAGCTATTACTGCGCACCCCATTTCTTCCTATGTTGTTGCGGAAATTATTCATATAAGGGAATTGTTCGTGGTGCAAATGAAAAAGCCAGGGGGACGTCGAACAACGCGTACGACAACGGCATCGGCCATCAGGTCGGCCCCGGTCAAACCGCAGCGTGCAGGCAGGTCGGGCGCAGCGGCGAGAGAATCGTCCGTTGAGAGTCTTATTCGGGCGGGTGTTGAACGATTCATTCTGGAAAACGCATCGATGGAAGAGTTTCTCCGGACACTCCGCATGGCCGGAGAGCCGGAGAGCCTGTATGCCCATCAGTTGACCGGATCCGTTCTGTCCAGAATTGTCAGGCAGGCGATCAAAAAAAGGAAGCCGAAGCGCGGCAGAGCGGGACGGCGATAGCATTCATTTTGTGGAGCAGCATATGCGACGGTTACGAATCGGGATCATCGATCTCGTCAGCAAGAGCCCGACACGGGCTTTGTGGGCGCGGGTCATGCACGCCAACTTTGCAGCCATCATGCCCCAGGTGATCGGCGTGTGGTGCAAAGAAGAGGGCCATGACGTCACATATCTCTGCTACACCGGGTTCGAGAATCTTGCCGAGGAGATCCCGGCCAATGTCGATCTGGTGTTCATCGGCGCGTTCACCGAAGCCGCGCAGCTCGCGTACGCGTTGAGCAATCAGTTCAGATCAAAGGGTGCCGTCACCGTGCTCGGCGGTCCTCATGCACGCTGCTACCCGCAGGATGCACAAAAATACTTTGACTACGTCGCGGGCTTCACGGACAGGACGGTGATCCGGGAAATCCTGAGTGATTGCTCGAGGCATGCCCCACTGGGGGTCTGCGTTGCCGCTGAACGGCAGCCGCTGCACCTTCCCGGAGTGCGGGAGCGGTGGGAGTTTATCGAGCCGACACTCCGGAAGGCCCCCTGGATAAAGATGGTGCCCATGCTCGGCAGCATGGGTTGTCCATACACGTGTGCCTTCTGCATTGATTCCACGATCCCCTATCAGCCGCTGGACCTGGGAGTCATGAAAGAGGACCTCAGGTTTCTGCTGACGAAATTCAAACGGCCCCTGGTCGGCTGGCAGGATCCGAACTTCGGTGTCCGCTTCGATGATTTCCTGGGCACTATTGAAGAGGCGATCCCTCCTGACAGCATCGACTTCATTGCGGAGAGCAGCCTCTCGCTGCTCTCTGAGCCGCACGTGAAGCGGTTGAAGCGAAACAGCTTCAAGGTTCTTCTCCCGGGGATTGAATCCTGGTACGATCTGGGGGAGAAGGCAAAGGCGGGGACAGCCCGGGGAATGGAAAAAGTGCGGCGGGTCTCGGAACACGTCAACATGATCCTGCGCTACATTCCTTACGTGCAGACAAACTTTGTACTGGGGCTTGATTGTGACCATGGGTCGGAGCCGTTCGAGCTGACCAAACGATTCGTGGATCTGACGCCCGCCGCTTTTCCGGGCTACTCACTTCTCTCCGCGTTCGGCCAGGCCGCCCCGATAAATCTGGACTACCAGCGGGCCGGGCGCGTGTTGCCCTTCCCGTTCCATTTTCTGGATAACAACCGGGCGATGAATCTGAAACCGACAAATTATTCGTGGCCGGAGTTCTACGACTACGTGATTGATCTGACCCGGTACACATTCTCACCGCGGGCAATCGGCCGCCGTCTTCATGCGACGCGCGGTTTCGTCCCGCGATGGCTGAACGTTCTCAGGGCGGTGTCTTCGGAAGGACATGGACGCATCCATCACTATGGCAGGATTCGTCGGCAGCTCGATGAGGACCAGCAGTTCCGCCGGTTCTTTGACCAGGGGACGGTGGTCATTCCGGGTTTCTACGTGGACCAGGTGAGGAAGGATCTCGGGCCGTTCTGGGAATGGCTCCCCCGGGGGGGGATGATCCACGATCCCAACGCATACCTGGAATCGGTCCGTGAAGAACGGATTGAGGTGGTTGAAGAGCGCCTTGTGGTATAGCGGGGCTTCTCACGTTCCCCGCGCTGACGGGTGTTTACCCGGGCAATCCCGCTGCCCGGCGCAGATCCTCGACCGTAATATTATAGGTGCGGCCGAGCCCCGCAACATATCGTCCGACTTCCGGCACGATCTTCCAGAGGCCGAAGTCCCCCATCTGAAATGTGATTACCGCTCCGGGAAATTTTGCGAGATACGCGGCCCGTGCCTGAGCGTAGGCCGGTGAGTCTTTCACCATTTCCGATCGCCTCGCCGCAGATGGTGAGCCGTGCAAGCGTCTGCGGGTCGCCCTCACCGGAATCTCCCTCCATCAGCATAAGGCTCACACGTGCATCCTTGAGCATGTCCTGCGTGTGATGGGCCAGCCGGCTGACGTTAACGACAAACACCGAGGAATCTTCCGCAAGGGCAACGGGGGTCATGCTCACAAACGGTCCGCCGTCCCGCATCGTACCGAGAGCGCCGATTCTGCACCGATTGAGCAGGCGGGCAAGAGTCTCGCGTGCTACAGCATCCATCAGTCATCCTCTGCTGAAAAAGTGAAAGGTCAAAAACCCCCGCCGCGGGCTCCGCTGTCCGGTGCACCCGTGCCTGAAGGACCCGTGCTGTCCGCGGGGTTCCCCTGCGCATCCAGCGCCCGGTAATCCAACTCTGATCCGAGCACGCTGTGAGGAATCAGGAACACGATAAGCACCACCAGAGCCGCACCCAGCAGCCACGGGCGGGGGTTCCTGACTTTTGGAATTGCGATCGCAGCCACGATCCATGCAACGAGTGCAATCAGCGTTTTGTTATCTGTGAGGTCATAGCCAAACGGCCAACCGGTCCAGAAAGCATCGAAGGCGTATTTCTGGACGATGGGACCAAGAATCATCCCCCCGACGGCGAGAAATCCGAGCGTCCAGTATGTCAGTCCTCTGCAGCGCGGCTGAGCCCTAAATATTTCCAGCCCCGTGCGTGTGGAGAAGAGCATCGCGCCGAACATGGCGATCACGTGCGGGATCAGAATGAAGAGCGGAACGTCTCCCTTGAAGCGGATCACGACCCCGCCGATCTCCGGAATCACCACCTCCTCGGTTCCATGCTGCAGCAGGATACGGTAATCCAGTTTGCCGGCGGGTGGCTGGTGCGGGAGAAAGCCGCGCAGCGTTCCATCTGAAAACGCCATGGGGACCACAGTCCATCGGTCGTCGGTCTTGTGCCGTTTCCATTCGAGCAGGCCGGTGATAGCCGGTGTGCCGGTTGCCAGAGACACCTCGTGATCGCCGTCGCCTCCGTGCGAGCGATCGAGCCGGTACGTGACGGAGGCCGTATCGATCCGGACGCTACCGGTCAGCGGATACGTGGGGCCGGTGAGACGCTGGTAGATTGCGCTTCCCGCGGTAATGAGAAAAGCGAGTATCCAGAGGAGTGTTGACTGGCGCACGATCTTCCTTCCGTTGATCTCTTAGAGGTTGAAGTACATCTTGTATTCGAACGGGTGCGGCATCGTGCCGATGGAGCGGATATCCCCTTCTTTGAGCTTCACCCACTGGTCGATGAGTTCCTGCGTAAAAATTCCGCCCCGTTTCAGGAAGGCCTGATCAGCCGCCAGGGCATCCAGCGCCTCGTCCAGATTCCGCGGGAGAAAATGAATATGGTCGCGCAGTGAATCCTCGGAGATGTTCTTGTCGAACGGGCCGTACCCTTCTTTCACCGGATCGATCTTTTTCTGCACCCCGTCGATGCCCGCGAGCATCATGGCCGAGAGACAGAGATAGGGATTCGCCGTCGCATCCGGGGGCCGGTATTCGAAACGGGTTTCCTCGGGATTGGACACATACTTGGGAATACGGATGGCCGAGGCGCGGTTGCCCATGCCGTAGGTCAGCGCCACCGGGGCTTCAAAGCCGGGGACCAGGCGTTTGTACGAATTCGTCGAAGGGTTGGTGAATGCGGAAAGCGCGGGTCCGTGCTTGAGGAGTCCGCCGATGAAGTACCTCCCCAGTTCATTGACGTTCCCGTACTCCCCTTTCTTGTAGAACGCGTTCTTGCCGTTCCTGAGGAGGAAGAGGTGGAGATGCATGCCGTTGCCGGCCTGCTGGTACATGGGCTTCGGCATGAAGGTCAGGAACAGGTCGCGCGAGCGCGCGAAGTTGAAGAGCGCATATTTCGCGGTCACGATATTGTCCGCGGTGGCGAGCAGGTCGGTGAAATGGGTTTCAATTTCCTGCTGTCCGCGTTCACCCGTTTCGTGGTGATGATACTTCACACTGATGCCGAAACGCTTCAGCAGCGCACACGCTTCGTCACGGAAGTCGTCATACACGTCAAAGGGGTTGGCGGCATGATACGCGCTCTTAAAAAACTCTTCCGCATGCTCCACGTCATAGAATGACGTCGAGGTGCGGGTGTCGAAGCGCACCTTGGAAAAGATATAGAACTCGAACTCAGGCCCCCAGCGGGAGGCGTCCACGCCGATCGCTTTGCGCATCAACTCTTCCGTCTGACGGGCAACGGCCCGCCCATCCTGCGAGAACGGCGTCCGCGCTGCGTCCGTCAGGAAAATGTTCGCGTAGAAGCTCAGCGTCGGGGTCGTGCGGAAAGGATCCACCACCGCCGTGGTGAGGTCGGGGATCAGGATCATGTCGCTGTTTTCGACTCTCGTGAACCCGTAACTGGATCCGTCGAAACCCACGCCTTCAGTGATCATCCGTTCGAGGAGGCCGGCATGCACGGGAAGAGAAATGTGGTGCAGGGCTCCTGTCAGGTCGATACACTTCAGATCGATCATCTCAACTTTGTGCCGCCGGATCATCGCATTGCACTGCTGCAGAGAACGCTTGTCCATGGAGACTCCGGAAGGAACCATACCGTGAAGGTTTCTTTAATATACAAAAAAAGCCGACCCGCGCCAAACGCAGGTCGGTAGTCCAGGGGATCAAGACCGGATATCATGGCGCACCGACCACATTGATCGACCAGGTCGTTCGAGCAGGTTGAACAACCAGAGGCTTGCACCGCGTCGTCATCCGACCGCGTCGCCATGGCCGGCTTGATTTCCTTGGTCGTTTTTCATAGATTGAAGCACTGGGGTTCGCACAAATCTCCCGCCAGGCCAACAGGTTCGTTCCTTCCCTTTTCACCTATTACGTGCAACAGGAGGCGAAGTCTTCCATGAGCATCAGTCAGCTCGCACGGTCCATCGCTGAATCGCCGACGCTCGCGCTCAACGAGCAGGCACGCCTGCTCCGGGAACGGGGGGAAGCGGTAATCCATCTCGGTGCCGGGGAGCCGAAGAACAAGGCTCCGATCAATGCCATTCTCAGTTCTGCCGCAAAACTCAACACCGGGGATATCAAGTACACTCCCACAGACGGCATCCCTTCGCTGAAGAAGGCCATCGTCCGGTATACCGAGGAAAACTATGACCGGATCGTGGCCCCGGAAAACGTCATGGTGTCCGGAGGGGCGAAACAGGCTCTGTTCAATCTCCTCTTTACTGTCCTGAATCCGCAGGACGAAGTGATCGTTCTCGCCCCCTACTGGGTGAGCTATCCCGAGATGATCAGGATGGTGTACGCCGTTCCGGTGATTGTGACCCCGGAAGACGGCGGTTTCCACCCCCGGATGAAGGAAATCGAGCAGGCCGTAAGCTCCTACACCAAAGCCATTATTGTGAACAGTCCGAACAACCCCTCGGGGGTGATGTACAGCAGTGAGTTTATCCAGCAGATCGTGGAGTTCTGCGAGGCGAAGGGTATTTATCTGATCATGGACGACATCTATCACAAGCTCGTCTTCGACGGCAAGGTTCCCGCTTCTCCCTACGGCTTCACCCGGAAGGACACCGAGTCCACTCATGTCATCAGCATAAACGGAATCTCCAAACTGTACGGCATGACCGGATTTCGGATCGGGTGGGTGGTGGCTCCGAAGAAGATTATCGAAGTGATGATCAATGTTCAGGCCCAGACAACGTCCTGCACTTCGCTTATCCTGCAGGCGGCGGCTGAAGGTGCGTTAACGGGATTGCAGAGCGTCGTGGAAACACTCCGGCTCACACTGGAAAACAACCGGAATGTCATGATGCAGGAACTGCACGGGTTTTCGGGCATTCACCTCACCAGGCCGGACGGGACCTACTACTGTCTGCCGGACTTCAGCGCATACAACAGGAATTCCGTGGAGCTCAGCAAATTTCTTCTGAAGAAGGCGCTCGTGGTCACCGTGCCAGGCAAGGAATTCGGCATGGAAGGGTATCTCCGCCTCTCCTACGCAACAACGGTAAAAGACATCAAGGTGGGTATCGAGCGGATCAAGTGGGCGCTGGATCCGGGCGCCCCCAACGAAATCTACATCGGCGAACGAAAACTGGTACGGGACTGGCTATGAACAACCTCCTTGACATCAAGACCCCGGCCCAGGGCGAGGCTTCCGCCCTGAAGAGTGATTTCGGTCTGGACAATCACGGACTGACCAATCTGCGTACCGCGTACTGGAACCTTCCGACCGAAGCCCTGTACGAGGAAATCACCTTCCGGCGTGAGGCCCGCATTTCGAGGAACGGACCCATCATTGTGAACACCGGGGTGCATACCGGCCGCTCGGCAAACGACAAATTCGTTGTCAGGGAAGCAAGCACGGAAGAACATATCTGGTGGGGTGAATACAACCGGCCGTTCAATCCGGACAAGTTCAACGACCTGTATAATCGTTTACAGGGTTTTTTGCAGGGACGGGATGTCTTCGTGCAGGATTGCTTTGCCGGTGCGGATCCGAACTACCGGATGCCCATCCGTATCATTTCCGAATACGCCTGGCACAGTCACTTTGCAAGAAACATGTTTCTTACTGCGGCGACGAACGAGGAACTCCGCCGCCATATCCCGGAATTCACGATCATTGCCGTCCCTTCCTTCAAGGGAATACCGCAGATCGACAGCACGGCCACCAACACGTTCATCGTGCTGAACTTCGCGCAGAAACTCTGCATCATCGGAAATACCGCCTATGCAGGGGAGATCAAGAAATCCGTCTTCACCATTCTGAACTACCTCCTGCCTCTTCAGGGCGTCATGCCGATGCATTGTTCCGCCAACATCGGGAAGAGCGGGGACGCTGCCCTGTTCTTCGGTCTTTCCGGGACGGGGAAAACGACTCTCTCGGCTGATCCCCAGCGGCGTCTGATCGGTGATGATGAGCATGGCTGGAGCGACGACGGTGTGTTCAATTTTGAGGCCGGGTGTTACGCCAAGGTCATCCAGCTCTCCCCTGCCGCAGAGCCGCAGATCTACGCGGCCACGCACAGGTTCGGCTGCGTTCTGGAAAACGTGGTCTACGATCCGGTGACGCGCCTGATTGACCTGGACGACGAGTCGATCACCGAAAACACGAGGGCGTCCTATCCGCTCGAGTTCATTGACAACGCGGTGCCGGAAAAAATGGGTGGACATCCGCGCAACATCATCCTGCTCACCTGCGATGCCTCGGGAGTGATGCCCCCCATCGCCCGATTGACACCCGACCAGGCCCTCTACCAGTTCATTTCGGGGTACACCTCGAAGCTCGCCGGTACGGAGGCGGGACTGGGGAAGGAGCCGGAGATGACATTCAGCACCTGCTTCGGCG
This sequence comes from uncultured Bacteroidota bacterium, assembly GCA_963779225.1. Classification (GTDB taxonomy): domain Bacteria; phylum Bacteroidota; class Ignavibacteria; order UBA10030; family UBA6906; genus CAVPCZ01. Next base: position 3,162,158 of record CAVZWW010000003.1, on the reverse strand, counting down.
CACCGTTCATGGTCCACCATCCTTCCTTCTACGCCGATCTGCTCAAACGGAAGATCCTGAAGCACAAGGTGAACTGCTGGCTGGTCAATACAGGATGGATCGGCGGGCCCTACGGAATCGGCAAACGCATCAGCATCCGTCATACGCGGACGCTGCTGAACGCGGCGCTGGACGGCAAACTGCTCAATGTTCCGTTTGTCACGGATCCGGTGTTCGGATTCGAAGTGCCGCAGCAGTGCGGGGATGTCCCCGTGCACGTCCTGAATCCACAGCAGTCATGGACGGACAAGGACTACTACATGCAGAGGTACCGGGAACTGGCTTCCCGGTTCATTGAGAACTTCAAGAAGTTCGAAGCAGGATGTCCGCCCGAGGTGCGGGCGGCCGGTCCGAACAGATGACGGCGCAGCCGGCCCCCCTTCTTCTCTCAGACGAAGGCGCCGGGGAAACGGAGTCTCCCCGGTTCCCTAGCGCTTGCGCGTTCCCCCGAGTATCGATCCGAGCACTCCTCGAATAATCTGCCTGCCGATCTGCGTGCCCGCGGCACGCACCGCACTCTTCGCCATTGCCTCCAGGATACTCTCGGGCTGCCGCCCGCGCGGACGGGCGGGCTCCGGCTGGCCGGAAGGAATGGGGATGCTCGCAGGGGATGTCTCTGCCCGGGATGCCTCCGTCCGTGCCTTGAGAATCTCAAATGCCGATTCACGATCCACAGACTTCTCGTAGTGGCCGTAGAAGGAGGACTGTGTGATTATCGTCGTGCGCTGGTCGGGCGTGATCGGGCCGATCTGGCCATGGGGGGGGTAGACAAGCGCCCGCTCGACGATGCCCGGCGTCCCCTTTGCGTCCAGGAATGAAACCAGCGCCTCCCCGACGCCCAGTTCGCCGATGACCGTCTCCACGTTGATCTTCGGATTTCCCCGGAACGTCTCCGCCGCTGCTTTGACCGCCTTCTGGTCTCTCGGGGTGAATGCGCGCAACGCATGCTGCACGCGGTTGCCAAGCTGTCCGAGCACAATGTCCGGAATGTCCAGGGGATTCTGGGTGATGAAATAGACGCCGACGCCCTTCGACCGCACAAGCCGGACAACCTGTTCGATCTTTTCCAGCAGGGGCCTGGGGGCATCGGTAAACAGCAGATGTGCCTCATCGAAGAAGAAGACCAGCTTCGGTTTCTCGAGATCGCCGACCTCGGGCAACCGCTCAAAGAGCTCCGCGAGAAGCCAGAGAAGAAACGTCGCATAGACCTTCGGAGCCTGCAGCAGCTTGTCGGCGGCGAGGATATTGACGACCCCGCGTCCCCCGTCGGTCTGCATCAGGTCGTCCAGGTCCAGCGCCGGCTCCGCAAAGAACTTGTTTCCTCCCTGATCTTCGATCCCCAGCAGCCCGCGCTGGATGGCACCGATGCTTGCCGCAGAGACGTTGCCATACTGTGTCTTGAATGTCGCCGCATTGTTCCCGACAAACTCCAGCATGGCACGGAGGTCCTTCATGTCCAGCAGTAGAAGACCGTTGTCGTCCGCAATCCGGAAGACCATCGAAAGAACGCCCCCTTGAGTCTCGTTCAGGCTGAGGAGTCGCGAAAACAACAGCGGCCCCATCTCCGAGACCGTGGCGCGGATAGGGTGTCCCTGTTCGCCGAAGACATCCCAGAAAGCGACGGGCGAGCCCCCGAAGGCGAATCCCTCCAATCCCAGAAGCTTGATCCGTTCCGCAATTCTGGGTTTTTCAACTCCCGTCTGACTGATCCCCGAAAGGTCACCCTTCACGTCCGCCATAAACACGGGAACACCGATCCGGCTGAATTCTTCCGCCAGCACCTGCAAGGTGACGGTCTTTCCCGTACCGGTTGCGCCGGCGATCAGCCCATGACGGTTGGCCATCCCCGGCAGCAACTCGAGTACGTGCTCACCTTTTGCTACAGGCAGACCTGTGGTTGAAGAGCTCATATGCATGACTCCTTGGCGTGGGAAGGCGTGAGAAGGCTCCGACAATATACACATTGACGGAGTGAATCTCAAAAAACACTGAAGAGCCGGCCGTCCCGGGGCGGCAAGGGATCGCTCCCCGTTGCATCTCCACCCGGAATTCCCGTTATTTTTTTAATATCAGCGGAGTGTCCGACCATGACCATACTCGTTACCGGCGGGGCCGGGTTCATCGGCAGCCACATTGTCGAGCATTTTCAGGCGAACCATGATGTCATTATTCTGGACACCCTCAGGTCCGGTTTTAAAAACAACATCGCATTCTTTCGCGCACGGTTCGTTCAGGGAAGCGTCACCGACCGTGATCTCGTCAACGACATCATGCGAGGCGTGGACTACGTCTTCCACCTGGCGGCACTCGTGAGCGTACCCGAGTCGATGGAGCGTCCGGAGGAAACCGTGGACATCAATGTCCAGGGGACGCTCCGAATACTGGAGGCCGCCCGCCGCCACAAGGTGAAAAATGTGGTGATCTCTTCTTCAGCGGCGGTGTACGGGAACAATCCGACAGTCCCGAAAGTGGAGACGATGCTTCCGGAACCGCGGAGCCCGTATGCCATCACCAAGCTGGATGATGAGTACTATGCCGCGATGTACGCCGAATCGTTCGGACAATCCGCCGTCTGTTTGCGCTATTTCAATGTGTTCGGCCCGCGCCAGAATCCCCGGTCACAGTATGCCGCAGCGGTGCCGATCTTCATCGACAAGTGCCTCCGGGGGGAAGACCTGGTCATCTACGGTGATGGGGAGCAAACGAGGGACTTCGTGTACGTGAAGGACATTGTCGCGGCAAACGTCCGCGCATCTCAGGCGGTGAGCGCCGGAACGTACAACATTGCCTGTGGGCGGAGCATGACGGTGAACGAACTCGCCCGGATGATCATCGCCATCACGGGTAGCACCTCGCGCATCGTGTACGCCCCCGTGCGCGCCGGCGATGTGAAACATTCGCTGGCCGATACCTCCCGCGCACGCGCGATCGGAGTCGAACCCGGGTTTACGCTTGAAGATGGGCTGCGCGAAACGATTGCCTGGTTCAAATCCCTCTACCGTTCGGCCGGTCTTTCCCTGTAAACGGCCGGCTGATCAGGAGCGCGGGCTGACCGCTCCTTGCAGCACGGCCTTTCTGTTCAGCCGCCGAACCACGCCCTTATACGTCTCGCCGAGCACCAGAACCGATGTACCCACGGCCGCCACGATAAGAAGATCATCAATCCCGAGCGGCACCGTGCCGAACGGGGCGTTCAGGAACGGGACGTAGATCACGGCGGCGGAAAGAACAAGGGTAACGCCGATACTCCACTGCAATGCAGCGTTCCCCTGTCTTCCCCGGACGAACGCCGAATCCCGGAGCGTTCTGCAATTGAATGCGTTCACGAGCCGCGCGGCGATCAGTGAGGCGAAAAAGAGACTGACCGCGTGTCCCGTTCCCGCGCCGCTTCCGAGGTTCAGGGCAAAGACCGCAAACGTCGCCAGGCCGATCCATGTTCCCAGAACACCGACAAACCAGTGCGTTTCCCCGTTCAGGATCCCTTCTGTGCGTGACCGGGGTTTCCTCTCCATGATATGCGGCTCCGCCGGTTCGACCCCCAGTGCAATGGCGACGAGGCCGTCCATGATAAAATTGATGAACAGAACCTGGACCGCCATCAACGGCAGCGGGTAGCCGGTGAAGAGGGCGATGACGAGCGCGAAGACGGCCCCCATGTTGCCGCTGAACAGGTAGACGAGGTATTTCCGGATATTTTCGAAAATGCTGCGCCCCTCACGCACAGCTTCAACGATGGTGGCAAAATTGTCGTCGGTAAGGATCATATCAGACGCTTCTTTGCTGACGTCGGTGCCCGTGATTCCCATGGCCACGCCGATATCCGCCTGCTTCAGGGCCGGCGCATCGTTCACACCGTCGCCGGTCATTGCAACCACATGTCCGTTATGCAGGAACGCTTGTACGATGCGGAGTTTATGTTCGGGCGATATGCGCGCAAACACATCAACAGATTTCACACGCTCGAACAACTCAGCATCGTTGAGCGTTGTCAGCTCCTGCCCCGTGAGCACGCCGCCATGTCGCAGCATCCCCAACTCTCTGGCAACCGCGATTGCCGTGGAGACATGATCTCCGGTTATCATCACGGGCCTGATACCGGCGGCAAAACAGACGTGGATAGCGGTCAGCACTTCCGGCCGGGGTGGATCCTGCATCCCGACAAGACCGACGAACACCATGTTGCTCTCGGCCTCTGCAGGGTCGGGGCCGCCTGATGCCACGGGGCGAACGGCGCAGGCGAGCACCCTCAGCGAATCGGCGGCAAGTGCCTGAGCGCGCTGGAGAATCGCTTCCCGGTCCTTCGCAGCCAACATCCGCGTCCCGTCGGGCGTCAATTCATGTGTGCATGATGCCAGGACGACTTCCGGGGCCCCCTTGCTGCATGCAAAATAGCCATCCGCCGAGTGATGTACAGTGGTCATCCGCTTGCGTTCGGACGTGAACGGAAACTCCGCTGTGCGGGGATAGTGCTGCCGATCCAGACGCGCCTCGTTTCCGGCTTTTGCGGCAGCGACGAACAGTGCCGCCTCGGTGGGGTCTCCCAGAACGTCCCATCCTCCGGCAGGATCGCGGTTGAGCACGGCATCGTTGCAGAGTGTTCCGGCAAGAAGGAGGCGATGCAGCAGGGGATCCTGCCGGGGAAAGATCTCCCCGCCCGCATCGGTGAACGAGCCTTCCGGTGTGTAACCCGCGCCTGAAACGTCAATGATCCGGCCGCCGACCAACAGCTTCCGGACGGTCATCTCGTTCTGGGTCAACGTGCCGGTCTTGTCGGAGCAGATCACCGATGTTGCGCCAAGTGTTTCCACGGCGGGCAGTTTTCTGATCAACGCACGGCGGTGAGCCATTCTGCGAACACCCAGCGCGAGCGTGATTGTCACGACGGCGGGCAGAGCCTCAGGAATCACCGCGACGGCAACGGCGACGCCCCAGACGAACATCTCCAGCACACCGTATCCTCGCAGGGTGCCGAGAATGCTCAGTGCTGCGGCAAGAAGGATGGAGAACGCCCCCAGGTATTTTCCAAGCCTGTCAAGATTATCCTGCAGCGGCGTGGGCCCGGATTTTACGCTGCTGAGGAGAGAAGCAATCCTGCCGAGTTCGGTCGCTCCCCCTGTTTGCACCACCAGGGCCGATCCGCGGCCGTGCTGGACGATCGTTCCACTGAAGACCATGTTCAGTCTGTCACCGGCGGCCAGGCCCGGGTCTTCAAGAAGAGTGTTCTCTTTCTCCGCGGGCTCTGATTCACCGGTCAGGGCGGATTCATCGACACGCAGATTTGATATCTCAAATACGCGGGCATCCGCCGGAACGGCATCGCCGGCTTTCAGGAGCACGACATCTCCGGGAACAATCTCTGCGGACGGCACAACCCGGAGGAGACCGTCGCGCAGCACCGTACTCTGTGGGCTCGTCAGACGCTGGAGTGCTTCCAGTGCACGTTCTGCCTGGTATTCCTGCAGGAAACCCATAACGCCCGCCAGGACGACGATAAACAGAATCGCCGAGGCCTCCACGGGCTTCCCCATCACGGCGGAGACGATCGCGGCGGCGATCAGGATGAGAACGAGAATGCTGCCAAACTGCTTCAGGAGGAGCCACACAGGGTGTTCGCGTCGGGGAGCCGGAAGTTCATTGCGGCCCGCGCGCAGCCGCTCGGCGGCCGATGCTGAGGAGAGACCTTCACGCGAAGACTCCAGGAGCACGAAGAGTTCTTCCGTCGGGCGGATATGTGGGGGGCGATCCATGAGGGAAAGCCCGGGAGTCGGAGTCATGCACCTCCCCGGGGAGCTGCGTCATGCATCATACGTTTCCCGCTCGCAGAGCTGATCGTGGTTCGCCCCCGCTCCCCTGCCGCACCATTCCGTTGATGAACGGTGAAACGGGCAGGCCAGCATGTTCAGGCTGAAGAAGCTGGATTGCCTGAGGGCCGGAAGTCCGTTCACCGTGCCCCGCCGTGAACCATCGCCTCCAGACGCGCGATGCGTTCTTCCATCGGCGGATGAGTGCTGAACAGGCGGGTGAACCCGCGCCCGCTCAACGGATTTACGATGAACATGTGGGCTGTGGACGGCGAGGCATCCATGGGAATCTGCTTCGCGCGGGAATCGAGTTTCCGCAACGCACTGGCAAGGGAGAGCGGATTGGCGGCCATCTCCGCCCCGCCGGCGTCGGCGAGGAATTCACGAGACCGGGAGATCGCCATCTGGATCAGCATTGCCGCCAGGGGGGCGACGATGATCATCACCAGCCCGGCGATGGGATTGCCTCCCTCACGGTTGTCCGATCCGCGGCCGCCGCCGAAGATCATCGCCCACTGGGCCATGTGTGCCAGCATACTGATCGCTCCCGCCATGGTTGCCGCAATGGTCCCCACGAGAATGTCGCGGTGTTTGATGTGGGCCAGCTCATGAGCGAGAACGCCGCGGAGTTCATCGCGTGAGAGCATGCGCACAATCCCCTCGGTGACAGCCACGGCAGCGTGCTCGGGATTTCTTCCCGTGGCAAAGGCATTCGGCTGGTCCCCGCGGATCATGTAGAGCTTCGGCATCGGCAGCCCGCCCCGGGCCGTCAGTTCCTGCACGATCTGAAACAAGTCCGGAGCATCCTGCTGGGTCAATTGCTGCCCGCCGTACATCTTGAGAACGATCTTGTCGCTGAACCAGTAGCTTCCGAAGTTCATCACAAGGGCGAAGGCAAATGCCATGAACATCCCGTTCTGGCCGCCGATCATGTTTCCGACCAGGACAAGCAGAGCGGTGAGTGCCGCCATCAACATGAAAGTTCGCATAGTATTCATCGGTTCGTCTTCCTCTGCAAGAATAGTCTTCAGGGTGCTCTCTTGCGAGCCTCCTTGACACTTTAAACAACGGAACGACCGGGAAAAGTTCTCTTCGGTCTAGCGCAGGACAAGGTACGGTTTTGCCGCAATTCCTGCAAGAAAAAGGGTTTGATTCCCGTCCCGCGCCATTGTACCTTGTATACATACCTTCTCAAACTCGGGATATCCCATGTCAGCTATCCTCCGCTCCCTCTGGGCCTGGGGAGCCATCACGGTACTTGTTCTGCTCTGGCTGCCTCTCCTTGCGCTGATACGGTTGTTCGACCGTGATCCTGTGCACTACCGTACCGGCCGGATGTTCAGGCGCCTGGGGGTTGCCATGACCGTTGTGAACCCCGCCTGGCGCGTCACCGTTACAGGATTCCCTATTCCGCGCGAACGGATCCCGTTCGTCGTAGTCAGCAATCACCAATCCCTTGCGGATATCCCGTTGATTTCTCATCTCCCCTGGGAGATGAAGTGGGTGGGCAAGGAGGAGCTTTTCAGGATTCCCATCATTGGCTGGATGATGCATCTGTCGTCGGACATTTCGGTAAACCGGGGCGACGCACGCAGCGGGGCGAAAACCCTAATCCGCGCTCTGCGTGTTCTGGAGAACCGGTGCCCCGTCATGTTTTTCCCCGAGGGGACTCGCTCTCCCGACGGAAGGCTCGGAAGGTTCACGGACGGAGCGTTCCATCTGGCCCTTCGTGCCCGCGTTCCGGTGCTGCCCGTGGTGGTGGAGGGCTCACATGATGCTCTTCCCAAACGGAGCTGGAAGTTCGGACCACCGCGGCAAATCCAGATCACCGTTCTGGATCCGGTGGCGGTCGAAAAGTACGGGGTCAAAGACGTTCAGGGACTGCGTGACGATGTGCGTGCAAAGATACTGAAGAAGCTTGCAGAGTCAAGAAACGTTGATGTCGCGGCGGCAGATGCCATGGCCGGATCGGACGTTCCCGCCCTCGGTGGGTAGGAGTATCAGGAAGCCGGCCCGTCAGGCCACCGCAACACCAGATGTAACAGCTCATCCTCGATAGCCTTGCCGCGGTTTCTTCCGTACCAGAGGTGCAGCCGTTCAAGGCGGACGCTTTTCTCCAGCCCCTCCGCCAGCATCCGGTCCACCAACTTCTGCGCTTCGAGCGGCCGGGGACCCCAGCGGAAGATTTCCTCACCCGTGCCGTTGAACGCCACGAGCTTGGGGATGCTCCGTTTCCCCTCCGTCAAATAGAGATCCATCACATCGGGGTTGGCATCACGCAGAAGAAACCGCAGATTGACTGATGTCGAGAGGGCGGCTATGCCGGCAATGTACGGAACGCACTGTGCCGAGTCGCCGCACCAGGGTTCCGAAAGCACGAGCCATGTCTGATGCGCGTCCATGCGTTGCATGGCAGCGGCGATTTCTGCAGACGGAGTGTATGTGCGGTTGATGCGCGAGGCGCGCTGCAGATTCAGGGGGCCGGTAAGAATGTGTTTACGGTCTCGTTCCGAAAGAGCTTCTTCGGGTCGCCGCCCGGCAAACGCAATCAGGAGTTGTTGATATTCCGCATAACTCATCCCTCCCGACAGTCGGCCGTCGAAGACATGCGCTGGAGCAATCATCCGGTCACCTCGCGTTTACACATACCTCCTGTACCACCGCGTCGAGCGTCGCCTGCGCCAGCGGAATATCGACGGACAGCCAGACAAGCTGCTCCCCGCAGGCGAAGAAGAAATGCGCCTGTCCCATGCCGAGGCACATGTATGTGCGATATCCGGCAGCCGGAAGGAGGCGGAGCTGATGAAACGGGCTGGAGGGGCGTTCGATCCCCTGCGCCATCTGCTCCAGAACGGCTGCGGCGGAGTCGGCGTGAGCATACAGGGAGATGTAGAGTGTGGCTTCTCCCTGCGGGCCGCCGTAAAGGCCCACCGTGCTCCGGGATGGGGAGACGGCGCGACTGTGCATTCTATCCACGAGGGCGCGCGCATCGTCCCCCGTGACGGCGCGCTCGAGTTCAAGCGCGCCGAGGGACTTTGGAACGGTGTTGCTGGAAACCGACAGGCGGACAAACAGGTAGACTGCGAGGACAAGAACTGCAACCGGAAGAAGCCGCAGCAATGGACGTTTCATGGTCCCCCCCTTGAATTCACCAGAAGCGCTCAGGCAAGATGCGGTTGTATCTTCTCGAGCAATCCTTTCTTCGGTACCGCCCCGATCACCTGCTCCACCACTTTCCCGCCCTTGAAGATCATCAGCGTTGGGATGCTCCGTATCGAGAGATCCATCGGTACGCGCATGTTGTTGTCCACGTCCATCTTTGCGACTTTCAGCTTGCCGGCATACTCCGTAGCGATTTCGTCCACCACCGGAGCGATCATCTTGCACGGGCCGCACCAGACAGCCCAGAAATCGACGAGCACGGGCAGTGGCGACTTCAGGACTTCAGCTTCAAACGTCGCATCGGTTACATGTACAGGCTTCATCGTTGTTCCTTCCAGGATGATCGTTCGGGTCGTTGTGATAGGTCTCCGACAAACCGCAGGTTCTTTGCTCCCAGCATCCGCTTCACTTCATCTTGAAATTGGCCGGAGGGATCCACCGAATGCCTCGGTGCGGCATACATTGCGGGAGCCGGCACTCCCTGAACGTTGAAATAGCATGGACAGTTCCCCCGGTGGTGTTCCAGCAGTTGCCGGAGTGCCGGGATGGTGTGATCTTTCACTTCCGTGACATCGATGGAAAGAATCACCGAACGGGCGAATTTCTCCCGGATCTTCTCCATCGGAAACACCTCGTTGACCACAATGCGCAGCTGGTCTCCGTTGACCTCTCCTTTCCCGATGACCATGATCATCGCATCCGGCTGGAGCAGGTGCTGGAACTTCGTAAACGGATCCGAGAAGACGATACACTCGCCTTTTCCGCTGAAGTCCTCCAGTCCCACAAACGCCATCATATTGCCGCGTTTGTCCTGTTTCTTCTTCACTGCGGTAACGATTCCGCACGCGCGTGCGGTGCCATTCGTCTTGAAACCCGTAAGATCCCCGAGCCGCACGTTCGCAAATTCGCCGACTTCCTGTTCATAACGGAGGAGCGGATGACCGGAGACATACATGCCCAGAACGTTCTTTTCATGTGCAAGCCGCTCCGACTCGGTCCAGGTGGCCGCGGGGTTCATGACGGGGAACGTCATGGTCCCGGTTTGCCGGGTTCCCGGACCATCGAAGAGGCTTTCCTGCCCGTTGGCCAGGGCGGATTGTGAGGCCTGGCCGAATTGGGCGGCCCGCTCGGCATTCTCGAAAAACATTGCGCGGTGGCCCGGCATGGTGTCGAATGCCCCCGCCTCGACAAGTGCCTCGAGACATTTCCGGTTGACAAGGCGCAGATCCACGCGTCCGCAGAAATCAAAGAGATTCTGGAAACGGCCCGTCCCCTGCCTCGCCGCGATGACGGTTTCAATCGCGCTCTCCCCCACGTTCTTGATGGCGCAGAGGCCGAACCGGATGGCACCATTCACGACGGTGAAATCTTTCCCGCTTTCGTTGACATCCGGCGGCAGGACCTGAATGCCGAGCCGGCGGCAATCGTCGATCAACGGCACAATCTTGTCGGTATTGCCGATTTCGGAGGAAAGGGTGGCCGCCATGAATTCCGCGGGATAGTGCGCCTTCAAATATGCGGTCTGGTAAGCGATCACCGAGTAGGCGACGCTGTGCGATTTGTTGAACCCGTACGAGGCGAATTTCTCGATGAGGTCGAAGATTTCTTCCGAGATTTTCCGGATGATCCCGCGTCCGACGGCACCATCGACGAACTCCTTCTTCGTCGCGGCCATCATATTCTTGTCCTTCTTCCCCATCGCCCGCCGCATGACATCCGCTTTGGCCAGCGAGAATCCCGCAATCTCGCTGCAGATCTTCATGACCTGCTCCTGGTAGACGATGACGCCGTAGGTCTCTTTGAGAATCGGTTCGAGATGGGGATGCACGTAGGCGATGGACTGCGTCCCGTGCTTGCGTCCGATAAAGTCGCCGATCATTTCCATCGGGCCCGGACGGTACAGCGCGTTCATGGCAACCAGGTCGCTGATGCATGTGGGTTTCAGCTTGCGCAGCCAGTCGCGCATTCCCGTGCTTTCAAACTGAAAGATGCCCACGGTATCACCGCGCGAGAAAAGCGCGAACGTATCGGCGTCATCCTCGGGCAGGGTGTCCAGATCGATAACCACCCCCCTGTTTTCGCCTATCAGGCGCACGGCGGTTTCCATTACCGAGAGCGTGCGCAACCCGAGAAAGTCCATCTTGAGAAGGCCGGCAGTCTCCAGATCCTTCATGTTGTACTGCGTCATGACTTCGGTCTGGGGCGTTTTGTAAAGGGGAACAAAATCGCTGATGTGTCCCGGGGCAATGACGACCCCGGCCGCGTGCATACCGGCATTCCGGTTCAGCCCCTCGAGGACGAGGGAGACATCCACCAGCATCCGGATCTTTTCGTCCTGGCTTTCGGTTACCCATTTCAGATCGGGGATCGTATCCAGCGCCTCCCGCAACGGCCGGACCTTCCCCTGCTCGACAGGAATCTGCTTGGTGATGGAATCGATGGTCGGGATGGATATGCCCAGGACCCTGCCCACATCCCTCAATACCTGCCGCGAAAGCAATGAACCGAACGTGATGATCTGGGAAACGGAGTCCTGTCCGTATTTCTGGCGCACGTACTGAATCACCAGTTCGCGTTTGTTGTCGGCGAAATCGACGTCGATATCGGGCATGCTCACCCGCTCGGGGTTCAGGAACCGCTCGAAAAGGAGGTCGTACTTCAGCGGATCGACATTCGTGATCCTGAGGGCATACGAGACAATGCTCCCGGCCGCACTCCCCCGGCCCGGCCCGACCGGCACGCCCATCCTCCTGGCTGCCTGAATGAAATCCTGCACGATAAGGAAGTATCCGGCGTACCCCATTTTCCTGATGACACGAATCTCATGCTCCAGCCGCTCAAGACTCGCGGAGGTCGGAGCGGGATAACGAGCTGCAAAACCCTCCCGCGCAAGCTTCTCAAAGTAGTCGTCCAGATTCTGCACACCGGCATCTGCAGGAATGGGGAATTCCGGCATCACATTGCGCCCCAGCTCAAGCTTCAGATTGCATTTCTCGGCTATCTCGATCGTCGAGGCTATGGCCTCAGGATAATCCTTAAACAACTCCTCCATCTGCCTGGCGGATTTAAAGTAAGCCTGATCCGTCTGATACCGGAGTTGAGTATAATCCTGCGTTCCGCCCGTCGTGGAATCGGGGATAAGAAGCAGAATATTGTGGGCGATTGCATGCTCGTGTTTCATGTAGTGGATGTCGTTCGTTGCCACGAGCTTCAAACCCAGGTCCTTCGCGAGCTTTGGAGCTTTCCTCCTGATAACCGATTCGCGTTCCAGGCCGTGATCCTGAATTTCGATGTAGAAGTCTTCGCCGAAGATGTTTTTGTAGATCTCTCCGGCTTCATAGGCCTCCGCATCGTTACCGTTGGCCAGATGCGCTGACACGACACCACCCGCGCAGGCGGAGAGCGCAACTAACCCTTCCCGGTATTGTTGCAGCACCTCGGTATCGATCCGGGGTTTGTAGTAGAACCCCTCGATGTGCGCAATGGAGCAGAGTTTAAGGAGGTTCTTGTAACCTGTGAAATCCTTCGCGAGGAGCACCAGATGGTGATATGCTCCGCGCTTTCCGCCGCCCTCTGTTTGTTGCGTGGTCCGATCAGTGCGTTTTCCTTTCGTGATGATGTATGCCTCCATCCCCACGATCGGCTTGACGCCGGCTTTGTTGGCTTTCTTGTAGAATTCAATGGCGCCAAAGAGCACACCATGGTCCGTGAGTGCAAGAGCAGGCATCTTCTCTGCAGCTGCGGCCGCGACAAGATCGTCGATCCGGCAGGCGGCGTCCAGAAGGCTGTAATGCGAGTGATTATGAAGGTGAATGAACCGGGACATTTCTTCAGTGGCTCTGCCGATAGGAAAGCGTTTTGAAAATCGTGTTTTTCAGGAGTCCGGACGGTGATGCTTACTTCAAAACGCGGACGCAACATCCTGCCAGCCCATTGTATTCACCCGGAGGGGGAAAGTCAAGTGAGTCCAACGGGAAGTTCTCAACAACTTTTCCAGCAGCTCTGACACAAACCCTGCGGTGGGCCCGAACTTGCACTAAGGAGACCGGTCGAAGTCGTGTTCTTAAAGCGAGTTGAGTGCGAGAAGTTTGAGTTCTGTCATCTCTTCCATCGCATACCGGATTCCCTCCCGGCCGAAACCGGAATCCTTGATCCCTCCGTAAGGCATGTGGTCAATCCGGTATGTGGGAACGTCGTTGATGACGACTCCGCCCACCTCCAGCTCTTCGTAGGCCTTGAACGCATTCCGGAGGTCACGCGTGAACACACCGGCCTGGAGCCCGAAATCCGAATCATTTACGCGGCCCAGAGCTGCCGCAAAGGTCTGGTACCTCTCCACAGTAATCACGGGAGCAAACACTTCTCTGCAATTCACGTTCATGTCCGGCCTGACGTCAGTGAGGATTGTCGGTTCGAACATTGCCCCTTTCCGGCTGCCACCGCACAGGATGCGTGCTCCGCCGGCCACCGCGGCAGCGATCCATTCTTCAACCTGCTGCGCGGCCTGCCCGGTAATCATGGGTCCCACTACTGTGGATTCCTCCCACGGATCGCCCACCGGGATTTTTCCAGCCCCATTCACGAGTTCCGGGACAAAACTCTCCCAGATGTCGGCATGGACGTAAACTCTTTGCACGGAAATACAGGACTGCCCGGCGTTTGCGAAACCTCCGGTCAGGATCTTCGTCAGGGCCAGTTCTCTGTCTGCGTCCGGCTCCACGATCACCCCTGCGTTTCCGCCCAATTCGAGCACAACCCGTTTTTTCCCTGCCTGAGCCTTAATGGGCCAACCTACAGCTGGACTCCCTGTAAAGCTAATAAGCTTAATGCGTTCATCCAAAAAGAGTTGCGCCGCTTCACTTCCAGTGCAGCATATGACGTTGAATGCCCCCTTCGGCAATGAAGACTCGCTAACGATTTCTGCCAGGAGGAGAGCTGTCATGGGGGCGCTGGACGAGGGCTTAAGGACTACAGGATTCCCCACGGCAATAGCCGGAGCGACTTTGTGGGAGACGAGATTCAAGGGAAAATTGAACGGGGTAATGGCGCCAACAGGCCCCAGAGGGAATCTCCTGACCAGTCCGAATCTTCCAATAGACTGGGCATTAAGATCTAGCGGGAGCACGGTGCCTTCGTTGCGCCGTGCCTCCTCCGCCGCTATGGAAAACGTGAAGATGCTCCGGTCTACCTCACCCCGCGCCAGGGAGATTGGTTTGCCTGTTTCCCCGGTGATCGTCCGGGCAAATTCTTCCTTTCGTTCCGACAGCCGGTGGGAAATGTCCGAGAGAATCTCGGCGCGCTGGAAACTCGGGAGTTTCTTCGTTTCCCCAAAAACCCTTGTTGCCGCCGCAATGGCGTCATCCACATCTGAGGCACCGGCCTGGCATACCACCCCTGCTACGAGACCTTCGTAGGGACTCCGCACCTCCCGGACGGAAGCCGTCGTGCGCCAGGCGCCATCGATATAGAGGGGATGGGCGGGCATGGCCGTGCTCATTCCTTCTGGAGTTTCTTCAATTCGTCCAGCAGCTCTTCCCTGGGTATAAGCCGCCTGGTTCCCGTTTTCCGCTCTTTCAACTCAATCTTCCCGGCCGCAAGATTCTTCTCGCCGACGATCACCTGATAGGGCATCCCGAGAAGGTCTGCATCTTTGAATTTAAACCCGGGACTCACCTCCTTCCGGTCGTCGAAGAGCACTTCCCAGCCTTCCTTTTGCAGTGCCGAATAGAGGGTTTCCGCTGTTTCCACTACCGCCTGGCTCTTTGTCCCGACAGCGATCAGATGGAACTGGAATGGAGCCAGCGCGACGTCCCAGATAATCCCATCCCGATCATGATTCTGCTCGATGTGGCAGGCCACAATACGTTCCACCCCGATGCCGTAGCTTCCCATGATGATCGGTTGTTCCTTTCCGTGTTCATCCAGGAATTTGGCGTTGAGGGCATCGGAGTACTTCGTCCCGAGTTTGAAGATATGTCCGAGTTCGACACCGCGCACAACCCGGATCGGACCATGCCCGTCAGGGCTTTCCTCTCCCTCCTGCACCATGCGCAAGTCGTAGTATCCGTCTATGCTGCAGTCCCGTTGAAGGTCGATGTTCTTGATATGGTAATCGTTCCTGTTTGCGCCGCTGATCAGATTGTTGGCGCCTTCAAGGCGCCTGTCCGCGATAATCCTGAACTTCCCCGCGGCCGCAGTCCGTTCGCGCAGTCCGACCGGCCCGATGGACCCCCCGTCGGCTCCGGTCAGATTCAACAGATTCTCGGGTTCAATGGGCCTCACCTCAGTCCCGAGCACGCCCATCAGCTTCGATTCATTCAGTTCATCGGTGCCCATCATCAGCACCAGAACCGGAGTGTCGTCCGACCAGTAGACCACCGATTTGGCGAGACGGCCATGATCCACATTCAGAAAGAGTGCCAGATCGTTGATCGTCTTGACATTCGGCGTGTGGATCTCTTCGAGGGGTCCCGGGTCCTGCTCGTGGGGAGCCGGAGGCATGACCGACGTGGCCACCTCCATGTTTGCAGCATACTCGCCGTCGGCGGAGAGGGCAATGACATCCTCGCCGGCTTCCGACTCCATCATGAACTCCTGTGAGCCTGTTCCACCCATGGCGCCGCTGGATGCGCCGACGACAAAGAACTTCAGGCCGCAGCGTGTGAAAATGTTTCTGTATGCCTTCGCGTGCAGATCATACGCCGTGTCGAGAGCCTCCCACGTGGCATCAAGAGTGTAGCTGTCTTTCATCAGGAACTGGCGACCGCGAAGCACGCCCGACCTCGGGCGCGGTTCGTTCCTGAATTTCTCCTGGATCTGATACCAGATTTGCGGCAGGTCCTTATACGATGACACGTTGTTCTTGGCGAGCCAGCATATAACCTCTTCGTGCGTCGGGGCAAGGACCAGCGGACGATTCTTCAGATGGAAGAGGATGTCACCAAACGCCTTCACACGACCGGTCTCTTCCCAGAGCTCGATCGGACTCAACGCGGGCAGGTGGAGTTCCTGTCCGCCGATGGCATCCATCTCTTCGCGGATCACCTGCATGACCTTGAGCATCACGCGGTATCCGAGCGGGAGAAAGGTGTAGATCCCTGCGGCCAGCGCCCGGATCATTCCGGCGCGGATCATCAGTTGATGGCTCGGGATAACCGCTTCAGCAGGGGTTTCCTTCACAGTGGGGATAAAGCCGTTACTCAGTCGCATGGAAGTCTTGGGATTGTGGTACGAATATATAAGATAAAAAATTAGCAGAGGGGAAGCAAGAAGGTGAAGAATTCCACACCGCGCCGCGGTACGGAGTTGTGAGATGTGGTCGACCAACCGGTGGAATCGTTGCGCGAGCGCTAGGCCCCTTTTCCCTCCCCCGGTTCCAGGATCACCGCCTTGTACCGCTGGTAGAGGTACGACACGGAAAGCAGAATGACACCCAGTCCGACAAACGATCCGATCCGGTACAGGGTGTCCAGGAACGAAAGGTCGTAGATGAAAATCTTCAGAATGGCGATACCGAACAATATTATCGACATGATCCGGATGTTGCGGGTCCGTTTCCAGATTCCCAGGATCATCAGAACGACCGAGAAAAAGAGCCATGAGGCGGAAAGCGACAGCTGTTCAAGGTTTTCAAGACGCGTGATCTCCGTTCGTCCTGCCGATGCCTCCCCGCCCTCAACGATCTCCATGATAAGCTTCTGGAAGGAATCACGCACTTCACTCGTCAGGAGTACAAGCACGAGAGCGACCCCCACGATGCGCATGACCCCGGCCATCTCGGGAATCCATTCTGAGCGGTAGGAATACGCCCTTGCCTGGTAGACATGTATGACAAGGGCGACGAGGGCAACAAGGATCATTCCCACCCGGATGTTCGACACCGGAGTGTAGATGTTCAAGGGGTCAAAGGCTAGCCCTCTGAGGCCTGCAAGGCAGCCGGCTCCCAGAACGAGCCACATTCCGGAAAACAGTGCAGACCGCGTGGCGTTCCACCGGCCGACCGCAGACAACCCGAGCGAGTACACGCTCCACACCGCGGCCAGGACCATCAACCGCGCAAAGAGGGAATACGTTTTCTCCAATCCGTCCGCGCCCACGTTCCAGAATCGAAAGAGATCATTCGTTTCCACCGTGAGGAGAACGAACAGCATAGATATCCATCCGTAGTGAAAGGCCTCGGCCACCACCGGCTGCTCCGGCTCTCGTGCTCGCCCAGCGGTGATAGCCGCAAAGGCAAGTGTGGCCGCCACCCAGAAATAGGCGGCGGCACGGATGTTCAGCAACGCGCGAAACTCCTCCAGCGGGGCGTACCCGAGCGATCCATCCAGCGATAGGAGTGTGAGGGCTGTGACTCCGAACAGGATTTCTCCTGAAACACGAAGGTACGGGAGTGATTTCTTCACGCCCAGCCAGTAGAGGCTGCACGCCTCAGCCGCCCAGAGTATGATTATGGTAAACCGTTCGAACTCCACCGCTACGGCAACGGCGACAAATGAAACAGCGGCAAGCGTATACTGCGCCACCACTGCGGTTTCCTTCGGGGCGCGCAGCCTGACCAGCGTCGCAGAAGCACCGTACAGCACCGCCGCCGCCACCGTGGCCAGGCCTGTGTATGCCGGGTGACCCGTCTCCAGAAGGGCGTAAAGGGCGCCGTACATGGTCAGCGCATGCAGGGCCGCAACAAGACGGCGAAGGTCCGGCAGATACGACGCGCCCCGAAGCGCGCAGAAGAGGTCATAACCGTGGAAGAACACCCAGAACAACGCAAGGAAAAATAGCGTGAGCGGCAGGTCGGCAGGAGTGTAGGCGTCTGCAAACCAGAGGAGATACCATGCGTAGGTACCGATCAACGCGAGGACTTCGAGGCCCATCCATGTCTTTTTGCGCAGAAGGACGAGAATGACGCCCAGGTTCAGGAAAGCAAGAAATCCAAAAAGCCCGGCTTCGTTTGAGTCACCGGTGCCGAGCATCATCGGCGTCAGGATGCCCCCGAGCCATCCGAACAGGGAAACGGCAAGGGAATCATACCTCGTGCCGATCTCCAGCGACATCATCGTCAGCGCCGCCAGGAGCACGAACGCCACCGGCTGCGAGATGATATGGTAGTAATTGAACGATGCGTATCCCGAGAGGTAGAGAATGCCTATCCCGGCTCCCGCAAGTCCCTGCGCAAACACCTTGAATCCTTTCCTCTCCGTCCTGTACGCCCCGAAAAGAGAGGCAAACCCGATGCCGACGCCTATGAGGACTCGCACGGTCTCACTGATCAAATCGTTATCAAATGCATATTTGAGAAAGAGCCCTATCCCGATGAGGAGGGCGAGGGCGCCTATCCGGTTCAGAAGTTTGCCGCCGATGATGGCTTCCCATTCTTCCCGGGTGCGGGATGGCGGGCTGACGGCCGGCTGAACGGGAGAAGGGATGGGCACAGAGGGTTCGTGGAATCCGGGCACAACGGTGGAAGGTGGCTGAGCAGGAGGACCCGAAGTGGAGGGTGCTTGAGCAGGAGGACCCGGAGCGGAGGGGGCGGGAGCAGAAGTCGCAGCTGCGGGAGATCCGGAAGGCAACCCGGAAGTCACGGCCCGCGCTTTTCCGCCATCGGCCCCCAATTCGCTCAGTGTCCGCTCGAGTTGATCCAGCCTGACCCGGAGTTTCTCAACCAGGGAACCGAGTATTGACACGCGTGCGATGAAAACGGCAAGGAGGACTACGACCAACAGGAGCAACATACCCATTGTTGCCATCTGGACATCCTCAGATGTGTCTTGCGCACGCGGCGAGACGCGATCTGAGAGTCCGGGGAGTACTTCAGACGGTCATCCCGCGCCGCGTTTCAGGGTTTGAATAATCGACAAGATATGTCAGTTGGGGGCAAAACGCAAGAAGGTAAACCGGCCCCCTCCCCTAGACATTCCACCAGAAGCTTATCTTGAGGAGCAAAATGTTGTCCGGGTGAGCGTCGAGGAGCTGGTGGTACAAACGCTCCATTCCGAAAGAGCCGTTTTCGTCCGACCCGCTTCGTGTCTGTGTCCAGACCAGATACAGAATCGAGCCCGGGGAATACTCCCACCGCAGAACCGCGTTCCCCCTGAGCGAAACGTAGCTGTAGTCCGGGTTGGGGAACGTGAAGGATGTGGCCGGTCCGGAACCATCCGGATCCACCGTATACACTCCATCCTTTAGAATCACCATAGCCCCGCTGGTTTCGTAATGATGGAAGTCGTACGAACGGGGGGCGGCAAGCTCCTTGATATCTACGTAACTGCCCGTGGAGAAGAGCGGCTGCAGGAAGACCTGCAGGCTGAGCTTCGGGGTGAACGTCCAGTTTACGCGAAGGTTTCCTGACACAGTTGTCTGATCCATCGTTCCAAATACATACCGGGTGCCGAACGTCTGTGTGGCAAGAGGGTCATCAAATGCCCCGATCCACTGGGAGTATTCTTTGACGATTTCGAGTGAAGGTCCGAAGGAGAGACTCACAGACGATGATGGCCTCCACGCGAGCGAGAGGCTGACGGAAGAACTCCTCTGCCAGCCGGATTGATATGTCGAACCGTTCAACTCTCCAACAATGTCCCGCCTGTAGTCGGTATCCGAATTCCACGTCGAACTGGTATCCGGGGCTGTTCAACGTCAACGGCCCGCCGCGTGTGCGCCGGTTGTTGACTGTTTCAGGATTGTATGCCGCGTTGAAAGCCAGCTGCGAGAAGTTGGTGAGCTCGGATTCGCAACGGGCGAACAGACCCTGCCAGGTGGTGTTGCCGTCAAAGTCCTGATTCCGAAAGACCGTCCCCAGGATCATGAACTGCCGATAGAGGGACGTAGGTTTCACCCATTGATAACCTGCGCCGATGTGTCCGTTGATAACATCGCCCCTGCTGAAATAGCCCAGATCGTTGATTTCGAAACCGGGATGAATGATCCCGAAAGCGGAGTTCACAAAGAAACTACCCTTCTGCTTGGCCAGCCAGAAGCGTGCCGCATAGCCCGTCAGGGAGACGGCGGAACTGTCAAGACGCACCGTTGCTGCATCCGGCCGCTGGAAGTAGTGCTGCGAATTCGTCTGCAGGCGGAGCATCTGGGTCTGATTCCCCCGGACGTGAGAACCGGTGATCGACCCCGTGAGAACCCACTCTCTGTCCCCATCCAGGAAGGACCATCCATCCATCCCCAGAACCAGCGCAGTCCGGTTCATTTCGTCGCGCAAGCGGTCATTCTGGAACACGCGTTCGGTGACAGTCGAAAGGAATCCCAGCCCCTGCCGTCCTTCGGCGAATTCTTTTTGTCCCCTGAACACACCATAGTAGGCAAGCGGTTCTATTTCCTCCCGGGTTCGCTCTCCTCCGGACTCCAGGTCAGCGTATTCGCGGGCCGTGACCCCGAGTATGCTACCGATACTCCAGTTTTCTCCGAGCTTTCCGGAGAGCTTTGCAGCACCGAGGATTTTTGTGCCAAGAGGCACATCGGTGAATTCCGCTTCGGGAACGCTTCCCTGGGGAGGCCGGCCGATGCGCCGGCTGTAGAAGATATTCAACGAAGGGAAATTGAAATTCCAGTAATCCCTTCCGCCTCCCTGCCCGAAGTGGAAGATGGAGGCGCCTTCAAGGAAAAAGGGACGCTTCTCTTCGTAAAACGTCTCCACATCGCTGAGATTGACAACCGCCGGATCGACCTCCACCTGTCCGAAATCCGGATTGATCGTAGCATCCAGTGTGAGATTCGTTCCGATCCCGACCTTAAGATCGGCACCTGCACCTGTGCTGTACGTCGAGCCGTCGTCAAAAGGATCGCCGGGAGGAGGCAATGTGTACTCGGCCCTGGTCGTGAAGTATGGGAGGATTTCCGTCCTTCCCGGAGAATTGACATCCTCGATGCCGGTCAGAATACCAAAGCGGGAAACGAAACCGCTTCCGTTCTTCGGAGTGTACGCCAGGAAGTCGCTCTCATGTATTCGTGCGATGTCACGTGCGAAATTCACGCCCCAATCGGCCGTGGTCTGGAAACGGACCTGGGAGAATGGGATACGCATCTCGGCGATCCATCCCTCGCGATCCCGCGACGCGTTCCCCTCCCACACGCCGTCCCACGAACTGTCATCCCAATCGTCGTTGAGCAGTACACCGTCGTAATAGGTCCCCGCAGCATCAAGGGCGAAATAGAACCCGGATCGTCCGTCACGAAACGGATCGAGATAAATCACGAAGAAATCGGAACTCGGCCCGACGTCCTTCCGGCTCAGCCTTGCCACGATGGAATCGGGCGCGTCATCGTACATCCGGGCGCCAACGTAGAGGGCGGCATCATCGTAGACTATCCTGACCTCGGTCTGTTTTGTGGCAGGAGCCCCTTCCACGGGATCGCGCTGGAAGAACAGGGTCCATGCCGGTGCCGTGTGCCAGATTCCTTCGCTCAATTCTCCGTCAATCGTAATAGCCTCCTGAGTTCTCACAGCCCGAACAAGGGGTCTCTGAACGGCTGTGCTGTCACCGGCAAGGGCACGACACATGAACGCGACCGCAAGACAGAGGATGGATCCGGCAAGAGCGGGCGCACTTGCGCGATTTCCCGACAAGGAAGGATACTGCATGGCGCCTTGGGATGATGGTGATATGAACAGAAAAGCAGTCAGAATGGGCGGGAGCCGCGTGGGGCTGGATGCGGTCTCCAGTTTCGATCTGGAGACCACTCCGGGCAGGCTACCCGGATGCTCCCATCATTATGGGACGTTTTGCAGCGTGAATTGTTGCAGTGGATGCCAGGGAAGCGCCACCTGAAGAGGAAGGCCCCCGTTCGGGCGGTTTCCGGATCCCCGAAGCCCGCCGTGCGGCGGGCTTCGGGCCTTATCCGAAACTATTCAGGGGTCATTTCCCCCGCAGTCTCGTGATCGTGGCAGTGATCCGCTTCTTGTTGGTCTCGTCGGTTACCCGCTTCAAGGCCTTTTCATAGTTTTGAATCGCCCCCTTTACGTCTCCATTCTTCTCCAGACCTTCGGCCAGACTGTCGTACACGTTCCATGAGTCCGGATAGTCTTTGACGTTCTTTTCGAACATCTCGAGGGCTTCCTTCATTTTGTTCTGGGCCATCAGTGCGTATCCGAGCGTGTTGATGTCCGCTTCCTTGGCCAGCTTCATGGCCTTGACATTGAGAGGCGCTGCTTCATCCTTCTTCCCCATGGCTTCAAGGATTGAGGCTTTTATCCGGAGGTTGGCAAAATTCTCGGCCATGCCGGTGGACCGGTTAGCCCATGCCAGTGCCTCATTCAGATCTCCGCCGTTGCGCAGTGCATACTGAGCGGCCTGGTTGAACCCCTGCCAGGTAAATCCGGCAGGACCGCGGAGGTATTCTTCCCGGGCGTGTGCAAGGACCTGCGAGCGGGTGTCGGCAGTAATGAGCATGGGGATCCGCAGTTTTTCCCAGCAGAGAGATAGCACCGCACTGGAGTCGGAGAGATCTGAAAATTCATACTGAAGCCATTCACAAAACTCACCTGGCTGCGGGCTAACAGTGATTCTCAACAGGTCTTCCGACTCTTTGTAGAAATAGCTCCCCCAGGAGGTTGTGTTCTTGCTAAGGATGACGGTCCATGTTGTCCGGGTCGGAATCATGTGCAGGCCGTAGGTCCCCGCCGGGACATCTTTGCCTCCCACCTTCACCGCTTTTGAGAACATGATGGTCGTATTCTCGTTTGCGCCGGCGCGCCACACTTCGTCATAAGGGACAAGAGCGCCCCACACCGCGCGGGCCCTGACGGCGGGCCGGTGGTACGAGATCTTGACCTCTGATATCCCGATCGTTTGCGACACGCCTGCCGCCGGGCTCGGCTGGGGCAAAGGAAGTTGGGGTTGTGCGACGGCAGTAAGGGCCAGCGCAAAGCAGGCGGCCAGTAGGACGCCTTCGAACATTCTGGGGTGATTCATAGCAGGCTCCGGGGGTTGAGACATTCGTGATGGCCGGAATGCAGATCCGGCAGAGGCTGAATACTAAACCACCCTGGCGCATAACAGGTTCCCTGGTCCGCCGCACCAGGGTGGCAGCTTACCGTGCCTTTTCTGCACTCTGGCGCATGGATTTCAGGTGAAGCGGTGGGTCTGCAAGGCGGCAAACTCGAGGTGCCTTCGGGCGGACGAGCTGCCGGGCGGAAGTGCCCGTCCCGGAGGGGTCAGGCCAGCATGCGAAGCCTCCCCTGTTCTGTTAAGAGCCGCTTGGCCCGATCGTGAAGCATCCCCGGCCCTATACTCCGTGTCAATCTGTCCGACGCCTGAATGCACTGCAATAGTTGCGAGCGGATTTGCTGCCCGAACAGAGCGCCCCCTTCAGACGATGAAGAAGGTGCAGAAGCATGCCAGTCTACGTCAACAATAAAACGACGCACGACACGGGTTACATGTTCAAGACCGGCGAGGGTCTGGGTCCAGTTGCCGAGCGCGGCACAAATCTCGGCCTTCAGCATATGCAGCAGAAGATCCTCGTATGCGCTCTCGGGACTCGATGCTGCAAGCGCACGGTCCACCGACTCCAGGGCTTCCGCATAACGAATTCGGTGCTCACGGTAGAAACGGGCAACGTCATCCTGATATCCCGCTTCGTCGCGTCCGAGATCTATCGCCTCCACGTAGTCCCGGTAGGCGTGATCGAGGCGGCTGCTTAGCGAACCATCAAATGCCCGGGACCACTTTTCCATATCATCCCCATTGCAAAGATTCTACTCATCGGGTGACACGATGACCTTACATCGTAGACATCAAAATACGAATACCAATCTTCTTCATTTGTGATCGGCGACACCAATTCTGTCGAATCCGGGGGAAATCTCTGCTTCATGGTGCCGGGTCCGGGGAGTTTCCTGGATGTGCTACTTCATGGATGACCTGCAATGTTGACTTATGTTCATGGGATCCATAGATTCATTCAGATCTCCTCATCGTTGCCAGGTACCTGCACACAACAAGATCTCCCGGGAGGGCTGTCGGGCTATGAATACGAAAGATCACGCATCCTCAGGCATTGCGGGACGGCGCGCGGATTTCCCCTCGCTCAAACGCACCCATAATGGATACCCGCTCGCATACCTGGATGGTCCGGCCGGGACACAAATGCCGCAGCAGATCATCGATGCAATATCCGGCTATTACATTACGTGCAACGCCAACACGCACGGGCAATTCATCACAACCATTGAGTCCGATGGAATGCTGGAAGACGCCCGAAAGACCGTTGCCACATTTCTTGGCGCACACCGCGGCGGCACCATCTCGTTCGGCGCCAACATGACGACCCTGAACTTTTCTCTGAGCAGAGCCATCGGACGCTCTCTTCAACCGGGAGATGAGATCGTCATTACCGAACTGGACCATGAAGCGAACCGCGGCCCCTGGCTCGCCTTACGAAAACAGGGCATGATTATCCGTGAGGCGGCGGTCCGGCCAGATGCGACACTCGACGTGGATGACTTCCTGGAGAAGATCAATGAACGCACACGCCTCGTCGCGATGGGTCTTGCTTCCAACGCCTTCGGCACGGTGAATGACATAGGCCGGATACGGGATGTCACTAAGAAAGTCGGCGCCCAACTTCTTGTCGATGCGGTACATTACGCCCCGCACTTCCCCATCGATGTTGTGGGGATGGATGTGGACTTCCTGTTGTGTTCTGCGTACAAATTCTACGGGCCCCACGTCGGAATCCTGTATGCGCGAGAAGGACTCCTGGACCGCCTCGATACGGATAGGCTTCGCACGCAGGACCAGCACGCGCCCTTCCGGATAGAGACAGGGACACTCAATCATGCCGCCATCGCCGGCGTGAGAGAGGCCGTCCGGTACATCGCTGCACTCGGGCATGCCGCTGATCTTCGCTCCGGAATTGTGGACGGTATGCTGAGCCTCGGCATCCATGAGCGTTTGCTCGGAATGAACTTGTATAAAGGGTTGAAAGAAATCCCGAAGGTGACAGTCTACGGGCAGTCGTTCGATGTTCAGCCCCGGGCCCCGACGGTCTCATTCACGGTAGAAGGGAAAAAGGCAGCGGAGGTCAGCAAGCACCTTGCAGAACGAGGGATATGCACTTGGGATGGGCACTTCTACGCGATTCGTCCCCTGGAGGTGATGGGCCTCCTGGATCGGGGTGGCGTAACGCGCGTGGGAGTTTCCCTCTACACCACAGATGAGGAGATCGCACGGCTCCTGGACGGGGTCCGGGTTCTGGCAAAGTGACCGAAAGAAACGGGGCGACCGCCGGCCGCCCCGCAGAACTCTCAAATCTATCCGCCGGCACCGGGAGTGGGAGGGGCACTATCGGCATTCCAGGTTTCGACCTTCATCTTCCAGGATCCGTCTTTGGATTGTTGGTACACGTTCAGGTACTTCCCGACATCTGTGATCTGCCCCATTCGAGGGATTTCGATCGTCATCGTGTAGGTCCCTATCTCGTAAGCATACTCGCCGCTGACCTGAACGTCCAGTGTCACAAATTCGACCTTTGTGAATTTCATCCCCATGCCCAACATCCGGGTGTACTGCTCCCTGATGGCTTCTTTTCCTTTGGCCATCGGGCTGAAGTTCGGCATGGACACAGCATCTTCAGTGAAGTTCGCCATTGTAGTATCCCACGTCCCGGTCACCATCTCCTGAGCCGCCTTTGTACTCATGCCTTCTATGGTTTTGCGCACCTGTGCCACATCCTGGGGTTTGGGGGCACAGGATATCAGTAGAAGCCCGAGGAGCAAGAGTGGCATGATTCCCTTCATAACGTTCTTCATATTGTTCTCCGCTTACTGAGAATGGGTCGGCTCGTCGAGCCGGGGGATTGAGGAAACGACTGGAAAGACTTCACGATTTCCGGGGGTCGCCGGAAGGGTGCCATACGTACGTTTCAACGCAGGATGACCATCAAATGTTCCAGGCCCTGGAGAGCGGGAACGGGGGCATGCAGGGGCAAACCTCGACCAGCCGGCTTCGAAAGGTGGAAATCAGGTCAACAGGATCCCGTCCTTCCATCCCAGCCGGACCAGATCGATGCGTGTCAGATCGGACACGCCCAGGCCATGCCTCATCTCGGCCATGGCGATGTGTTTTGTGGGCGTTACCGCCTTGTCCTCGCCAAAGTGGTCGATGCGCTTCAGGCGGAGCAGTTCAGCCCCGAGTGCGTCCACGGCCACGGGATCCCGGGAAACGAAGATTCCGCAGTAGTTCCACTGGTAACGCGGGTCAAAGTTGTGCGGGCCCCGCCCATAAAAGAGCGGGTTCAACGCCAGTAGGATATTGAGGCGGGTTTTGCCCTTCACGATGGGAAGGTTCCAGATGCTGCCGAGATCGGCACAGGAATCTGCGTGGTAGTCTGCGGGGTTCTTTACGAACATGATGTGGTTCTTGATGCATCCGCCGATGCCGGCCCAGTGATGGGTCCTCACCGGACGCACGTTGAGGATGGCCGTTCGGTCGGCAAGGAGAGTGTGTGCCTCCCGGTCCGTGACGGGGATGGGCGCTTCAGATGTGCCGCAGACGGCGAGCCGCTTTTCGAGCAGTGCGTTGAGTCCGGGAGGCGTGGGCAGGTAGCCGTAAACGTTCGTCTTGATGCCCGCCAGATCATTGGGAGCAAAGAGCTGCTGCCATGCATCTTCAGGTTTTGCGGTGCCCAGAAGTTCACACAACGCCTCATCGATCATCCGGGCGGCCACAGCCGCATCCACGGCCCCGCCTGCAGTGATAGCGCTCCTGTCGCGGATAAGAACCACTCTGGAGCGTGACTGTGCGGCGGACAGTGCCGGTTCTTTTCGGGAAGTCTCGCTCACTTCCCCGCTGGCTTCCATCGCAACCAGCGAGGACCCCAGGGCCATGCCTGCTGCGGCGAGGGTGGTCTCCTTCAGAAATTCCCTGCGCGAGAATGTGTGATGTTTCCAGGTCATCGGGAGATCTCCTTCAGTCTGAGATTTATGTCCTCGAATCGCTTCCGGGCGGAGGCGGCCCCGGGAGAATCCAGGATGAGAACCGCATAGTCGCCTGAAGCCGCGACCAGGCTCCAGCCGTCAGGACCAATGAACGGTTCCGCCGGATTGCGGATTTGCACATTTCTGGTCTTCAGATACTCATCAACACACTTCCCGGCGGCGCTATCTCCTGCGCAGCGGGCAAGGAGAATGCGCTCGGGATTCCCGGGCTCCCCGTAGTGTGCCATCACCACCTGAGTGCGTTGCGGGAGTCCGAGAGCATTGTTGTCCAGCGTGCGTTCGAGATTCTTGAGGATCAGAGGTGAGATGACATAACGCACGCTGAGCGGGCGGAGCCCCTCTTGTGGAAGAGCATTGAGCAGAGCGGGAAGTTTGCCTTCCCCTGCGAGACCGGATGCCAGAGCCTTCCCGAGTGTGAGCACTGCATCACCGGAAGCGGGTGTTTGCTGTTCCGCCTGGATGAAAACAAAGAAACACCCTTGCCAGAACCTGAGCATACCCGCCCCGTATTCGGATCCCTGACCGATGTCCGCCCCGGCGTCCAGACGTTCGTACGTGAAGGCCCCGAAAGCACCGTCGGATTCTTCCATCTCGAAGATGCTCAGATTGATGGAAGGTTCACCCGTGCGCACGTATTTCAGCGCCCGGACGGTTTTCATTCCGTACGCCAGATAGACTTCTGCGCCGCCGTCCAGATATTCGAAAACCGTCCGTGTGTTGTAGTCGACGGCTTTCCCCTCCGCCTGCCACCCCCGGACGGAACCGGGAATGACATAGTCCTTCACTACATTCTGGGCGAAGGAACCGACGCCGGCAACCGTGACCAGCGTGAGCAGCAGCAGTCGAAATACGGGTCTGACCATCATAATCACTCCAACGGACAACAGCATCCATATAGTTGAGAAGAATATACTCAGAGGACGAAGAATAAACAACGGACAGACACACAACAGATCGACCCCGGAATATGCAGGATCCTGGAATTCGGGGCCCCTTGATAGAGGATGCCGGAGCCCACACAAACCCGGCGTTTCGTGATTGACTCTCTCCCGGGTGGTGCCTATCTTAACTGATCCAACAGCCCCCGGCACAGCCCTTCGACAGGACTTCCCCATGCGTAGACGAGATTTTGTGGTCCTTTTGATCATGCTCATTCAGGTGTCACTTCTCACCGCCCAGCCTGCCGCCCGCCGCACAGAGCTGGTCCGCATCGATAATGTGAAACCCGAAGCACTCCTGAAATTGAAATTCCTTGAATTCGACGAATATGACTACCGCAGCATTGTCTCCTATGTGCGCGATACCGCCTTCGTGCTCGTGACACCCGGGGAACATCTGCTTCTCCGGGAACGGGGGTTTCAACCCGTAACCGTCATGGAGGACACCAGCGAGCTGACGCTCATACGCCGCGCAGTGTACGGTCCCACCTTCCACCTGGAAAAGCCATACCATACATACGCTGAAATCATCCGGGAGATTGAAGGGCTCCAGAAATCTTTCCCCTCGCTCATCGGGCTTTCCCGGATCGGCACTACTACCCGGACCCGGCAGCCGATCTATGCGGCACGAATATCGAGTGAGGTGAAGCAGCCTGACAACCGTCCCGCAATCCTGATCGACGGCTGTCACCACAGTAATGAAGTCCTGGGTGCAGAGATCTCCCTCGCCGCAATCCACAATCTCGTGGAACAATACGGTAAGGACCCTGACATTACGCGCTGGGTGGACATGTTCCGGATCTATGTGGTCCCCGTGGTAAATGTGGACGGACATGACGTGGTGACCTCCGGAAAGGATCCGCGGTGGAGGAAGAATACGCGTGACACGGATGGGAACGGCACGCTGAACTACCCCGACGGGGTTGACATCAACAGGAATTACGACTTTAACTGGGCACACGGCGGAAGCGGGGAGGCAAACAGCGGGCGGTACCGTGGAGTATTCCCTTTCTCTGAATCGGAACCACGTGCCCTTGCCGACCTCGCGCATCAGCAGCGGTTCATTCTCTCGGTGACATACCACAGTCAGGGCGAAGTGATCTATTATCCCTGGGACTGGAGCGGGCGGAAGGCGCCGGATGATGCCCTGTTGACCGAAATCGCGCGGGGCCTGGCAGGAAGCATCACCACAATGAAAGGCGATACGACCTATAAAGCGGAGTATGGGGCCGCCCTCGTCGGTCAGTCATACCCCTGGCTCTACGGGGCTGTCGGCACGTTTGATTTTGTGGTGGAGACCGGCAAGGGGGCAAGCATATTTGCGCCATATGAAGTGGACGGGATTGTCCGTGCAAACCTCAAGGGGATACGGTACATGCTCCGCCGCGCGGAAGGACCCGGGCTGGCTGTGCACGTGACGGATGCCGCAACCGGTGCCCCGCTGGAGGCCGTGGTCTGGTTTCCCTCAATCGAGACCGAAGACCTTCACCGTCGTACAAGCCATCCACAAACCGGCATCCTGCATCGACTCCTGAGGCCGGGATCATATCCGATTATCGTGTCAAAACCGGACTACGAGACCAGCGTACTGCCGGCCGTAACTCCGGGCGAAACCGGCTGGGCAACGGTCGATGTGAAATTGAAGAAGACTGGCAAATGATCGTGAAAGCGGGCATACTCACCTTTTTTCTCTTCCTGTTCGTCCCCTTGACGATCTGCCATCCTGCAGCGGGCGCGTCCGGAAATGATACATTTTCCGTGAAGCATCAGACCTTGACATGGCGTTCTCCCGGAGAGAACGCCCTCGGGTCGATGCCCCTGGGCAACGGTGACATCGGACTGAATGTGTGGGTGGAGAGATCGGGGGATATCCTGTTCTACATCGCCAAATCCGATGCCTGGAGTGAAAACGGACGTCTGCTGAAGGTGGGACGAGTCCGGATCACACTCTCTCCCAACCCTTTCGCAGATTCCGGCTCCTTCAGACAGGAATTGAATCTGCGCGAAGGAAGCATCAGCATCTCCGCAGGCAGGGGGAAAAACGCGTCGCGTCTCCTCCTCTGGGTTGATGCCAATAACCCGGCCATCGTCACGGAGATCGAGAGCGCAGTCCCGACCTCCATCCGCCTGAAGCTTGAACTCTGGCGCACGCATCGGAGGGAGATGACCAGCCCGGAAGAGGCCGAGTCCGCCTACGGCCTGCACGGCCCCGGTGCCCCTCCGGTAATTGTTGAACCGGATTCACTTCTTCCGCACGGCCCCGGCAGGCTCGTCTGGTTTCATCACAATCGCCGGTCGGTCTGGAAAAGCAATCTCTCACTCCAGGATCTCGATGGTGAAATGCCCACGCTGACCGATCCCCTTCTTCACCGGACTTTCGGAGCGGTGATTGAGGCGGAGGGATTCGGGGCAATCGCAGACACCATTCTCCAGAGCAAGCAACCGCAAAAACGCTCCATTCTTCTTATCTACCCCTCGACTTCCATCAACTCTTCTCCCGGGAAATGGCTGTCTGAAACTGAGCGGGGGATCAGACGAATCCGGTCCCTGAACCTTTCCGGAAGATTTGCCTCGCACAGGAGGTGGTGGCGGAACTTCTGGAAGCGGAGCAGCATCGTTGTTTCCTCTCCGGATACTGCCGTGCACCGCGTCGCAGAAACGGTCACCCGCGGCTATATGCTGCAGCGCTTCATGAATGCGTGCGCGGGACGCGGCGCTTTTCCAATCAAATTCAACGGCTCCCTCTTCACTGTGGACACCTACAACCGGCCTGATTCGATACGGAGATTCGACGCGGACTACCGCCGCTGGGGCGGTCCCTACTGGTTTCAGAATACCCGTCTGGCATACTGGCCGATGCTTCCGGCGGGAGACGCGGATCTCATGCTCCCGCTCTTCAAAATGTACACCGGCGTCCTTCCCCTGCGCAGGCACGCAGCGCAGAAGTACTACGGGCATGCCGGCGCATTCTTTCCGGAGACGATGAACTTCTGGGGAACATACACCGATGGGAATTACGGGCGTGACCGCGCCGGCAAGCCTTCAGGACTGACGGACAACCGCTACATACGCTATTACTGGACCGCCGGACTTGAACTTTCTCTGATGATGCTGGACTATGCCGATTTCACCGGGAGACTTACGTTCACACGCAATACGCTTGTGCCGTTCGCGTCTGAAGTCCTGACATTCTTCGACCTCCACTGGCCGCGGGACACGGCGGGCGTGATTCGGTTCGATCCCGCCCAGGCCCTGGAAACGTATCAGCGTGCCGTGAATCCGATGCCGGATGTGGCCGGGATTCGCGTGGTTACCGAACGCATGCTCGCCCTGCCGCAGACACTCACGTCTCCCTCGCAGCGTGTTCAGTGGAAACGTCTGCTGGCCGCATTGCCTCCCCTTCCGACACGCGTCGCAGACGGGGACACGCTGCTTGCTCCGGCGGCCGAGTACGGCGAATCGGCCAACATCGAGAACCCGGAGCTCTATGCAATTTTTCCCTTCCAGGTTTTCGGCATCGGCAAACCCGGTCTGGAAAAAGCGAGGCGAACGTACCAGCGCCGGATCTACACAATGAACGGCGGATGGCAGCAGCATGCCATCCAGGCGGCGTCCCTCGGGCTGGCAAATGAGGCGGGCCGGCTTGTTGCCGAAAACTTCGGGGTATCGGATACCCTCTGCAGGTTCCCCGCATTCTGGGGGCCGAACTACGATTGGACCCCCGACCAGGATCACGGCTCTGTCGCGGCGATCGCGCTGCAGCGGATGCTCATGCAGTATGATGGGAAGAGAATCCTGCTCCTTCCCGCCTGGCCCCGGGAGTGGGATGTGGAATTCACGCTTCATGCTCCCCACAGTACAACAATAGAATGCAGCGTGCGCGGAGGGAAGGTCGTGAAGCTGCTGGTAACCCCGGAAGACCGGCGCAAGGATCTGGTGATGTTCGGGGAAGCTCAGATCCGCGAGTAAGCGGGCTCGAGGCGGGGCAAATCCCGCCCACCTCCGGGAGGCGCGGCCCACCGCAAAAGCCGTTCAATCAGCGGGGCTTTTCCGTGCGATGAAGATGGCCTCTTCTCCATACTTCAAGAAGCACTCGATCTCCGCCGGCACCCCTGCCACCCGGGAACCGCGGTGGAAGAGTTCCACCATTTCCTTCGTCGTCCATACATGGTAGTGGATGCTGTACTGCTGCTGCATGAGCTCATGCGTCCGCTTTGCGACCGCATCATCCCCGTCGACACGTTCAAAGAGTCTCACCCATTCCTCGTAGTGCGACCTGCGTGACCACGCCGGGCCCTCGCGGTAGTCCCGCTCAACGTGCTCAAACGGCGTGACCGGCCGGTTTCCATCAAATGTGCGGCGTTTGTCGGGGATGCACATGAAGAGCACACCGTCCGGCCTCAGGACCCGGGCCATATTTTCTAATGCGCCAAGAGGATTCTCGCAGTGCTCCAGGAAGTGGTTGGCAATCACGAAATCCTGGGAAGCCTCCTGAATGGTCGCGAGGGTTTCCCCATCGTCGATGATATCCACCGGGACGAGCTTTTCCCTCACGAGTTCGGGATAGTGTGCTCGCAGATCCGCAATGGTCATCCGGTCCACAAAACTTACGTGCGCTCTGCGCGGCACTTTGAGGGGATTGTGGAGGGCGCCAATCTCGATTCCGTCTCCGCGCAAATAGTGGGCCGCGAGGGCCTCACGGTCCAGCCGCCGGAGCTGCGTGACCGACCTGGGGATATGGACGATGGCAAGCTTAAGGTATCGACGGATGCTGATCATGCGTTCTCCTTGTCGAGGCGACGCTTCCCGGCTCCACACGCTTCCAGAAGATGAGCCCGAGCAGGAATGTCTTCCGGCAATAGCGTGCCATGTGGTGCCGGAATGGGGTAGGCATGAGGACGCTGGTGATTTCCCACGCCACCATCCGGGGAAGGAAACCGGCGGCCAGGAGAAGCCGGTAGGCAACTACGGCAGTTCCGCCATAGTATTTCCGGAAGTAGTGAAAGACATTACGATACATCTCCCGGTAGAGCTCAAAATTCCAGTTCACCTGGGCAGCCGTTGAGCCGCGGTGATGGTACATGCGTGCGGCAGGGACATACCACACTTCCCATCCGTGATTCTGCATCCTCCTGAACCAGTCCATTTCATTGTAATAGATGGCCAGATCCTCGTCAAAGACCCCGCAGTCATCGACCGTCTCGCGCCTCACAAGAACGGCCGCCCCCATGATGCTGGGTGCGCGCTGCGCCCGGTGTTCGTCATAGGGATAGGTGGTCATCTCGCCGCCGGCGAAGAGCCGGGTCCCCCTGAACACCTTGTCGAGAAAAGACATGTCGCAGAAGTGCGTCCAGAGCGTGTGGAAGTCACACAGGGACCGCTGGAGACGGCCATCGGGGTACAACAGCATCGGACCGCAGGCGCCCGCCTGCGGTGTAGCGTCAAGGAAGGAGACCAGTGCGCCCAGGGAGCCCGGTGTAACGCGTGCGTCGCTGTTCAACAGAAAGAAATACCGGCCTTTTCCCTGCCGTATGCCGTCGTTGTTCGGCCGCGCGAAACCCTCATTGCCGGGGTTGAGCTGAAGGATGACCTCGGGGAAATGCTCCCGTACCATCGGCACGCTGTCATCGGTCGACCCGTTGTCAATGACGATCACCTCCGCCCGGAGCGGAGAGCCTTCCTGTTGGAGCGACGAGAGACATTCGGAAAGCAGCTGCCGGGTATTGCAGTTGACGATAATAATCGAGACGTCGATGGGCGCTCCGCTGTCGGGCGCCGGGATCCGGGTGTCCGTCGATCTGGCTTGAGTTGGCATGGTGGAGTGGGAGGGCCCGTTCAATACCGGGAGCCGACCCGGGTGCGTCGGCGTTTCAGAAGCACGGAAACGATGCACATCCGGTCGCCGGCTAACGGTATGGCCGGTCGGGTCTTCACGATACGCTTGCCACCGCGAAGAGGCGGAAATGGAATCGCACCGGCGCTGGGCGTATCCAGGTGAGCAAGCGGCCAAACCACCTGACGGGCGTAAACGGCACGAGTCCGAAGGGATTGAGTCCATTCCCTTTCCATACACGAACCGACGGGAAGTGCCGTGTCAGGAGACCGCGGAGTGAGTCGACGGTGAAGAAGTTCTTGTGGTCCATGTCGGCGAAATGCTCGTACAGCAACCCCTGCCGCTGCAACAGTTCCACATCACCGCTGTGCGGCACAGTCACGAGCACATTCCGGCGGGCGACGCGGCGCGCCTCTTGCAGCACCGGTCCGGGGTCCTCCAGGTGTTCGACCACTTCGAAAAGCAGTACCGTGTCAAACGCCCCGTCCGGGAACGGGAGCCGGTCCTTGACAAGATGCGCATTGACGCCCCGTTCGCGTGCGCGTTCTACGTATGCCGGATTCACGTCCGCCCCGGTCACGGTGTAGCCGAGTTCCGCCAGCCGGAGGCTGTAGCTGCCGATTGCACATCCGAGATCCAGCACTTCCCTGCCGGCGTGCTTCCGGGCAAACCGTATCAGTGACGGTGACGCGACGACCCCGGCCTCTCTCAGATAGAAGTCGTTGGTGTTCCTGAACACCCGTGCACGTATGTCGTCGCCTATCATCGTTGTTGATCTCCTGAGTTTCACCCTTCACATGTCCGGGATGATCTCCATGGCTGGCCCGTTGTGCCCCTGCGTGATTCGCACGCGCGGCCTCCGGTTCAGGAGAACGCGATCATCACTAAGATCCGCAGAACCGGCCGTGTTTCGACGGGTTTCTGTGGCAAGTGTGGAGCCCGCGCGATCACACCGTGAGCGGAGAGGTTATACCACAATATAGGATCCTGCACGTCCGATGTCAACCTGCTGCACCGTCAGACGTGTCTCCGGAAAAGTGGCTGGCTGATTCGGGACGCGACGTTGCAGAAAAGGTTAGCCCCGGCTGCACGCTGAAAGGTTCATGAACGTCATTCTTTCAAACCCGTCATGGCAATCCCCCTGACAAACCACCGCTGCCCGATAATAAGAAGGATGAGGATCGGCAGGACGCTCAGGACCGACCCTGCCATGAGCAAATCGTATCGTGTGGTCATCACGCCCGACTGAAGGTTTGCGAGGCCGATGGTCAACGTGGCTTTTTCCACGCTGGAAAGATAGATCACAGGCCCCAGAAGATCGTTCCAGTAGGTCATGAATGTGAAGAGGGCAAGGGTTGCCAGAGCGGGTTTGGAGAGCGGAAGAACGATCGACCAGAGAATCCTGAACCTTCCACATCCGTCCATACGCGCGGCATCCTCCAGATCGGCGGGGATCGTGGAAAAGAACTGCCGCAGGAGAAACGTCCCGAAGGCCCCCCCGAAGAATGCCGGGACGATGAGCGCATACAGCGTGTCGATCCACCCCAGGGATTTCATGATCAGAAATACCGGGATCATGGTCACCTGCGCGGGAATCATCATCGTGGCGAGAAGCACAAAGTAGAGAACGGTCTTTCCCCGGAATGTCATGCGTGCAAACGCATATGCGGCCAGCGTACAACTGAAGAGTTGACCGATCGTCGCACAGACCGCAATCGTGAAGCTGTTCAGGAGCAATCTCCCCAGAGGGAGGACCTCCATGATGGCTCGATAGTTCCTCAGATCAACCTGTTCCGGGATCCACAACGGCGGAATGCGGAAGATATCCTGCCGGTCCATCATGGACGTCGAGACCATCCAGAGGAACGGACCCACCATGAGCGCGGCAATGGCGGTGAGGAGGATGTATCGCACTATCTTCCTGAGCGCCTTAGCCATAAAACACCCATCGCTTCTGGACTCTGAACTGCATCAGCGTTACCCCGAAAATGAGCGCAAACAATACATACGAGAGTGCCGCCGCTTTCCCCATCTGGAAGAACTGGAACGCATTCTGGTAGATATAATAGCTCATCGTGAGCGTGGAATTCGCCGGCCCCCCCTTGGTGAGGACGTACGTTTGTTCGAATACCTGGAAAGAATTGATCAGGGTGATAACCAGCACAAAAAACGTCGTGGGCGAGAGCATCGGGATCGTGATGTGACGGAATCTCTTCCAGACACCTGCGCCGTCAATCGTGGCGGCAGAGTAGAGATCCTGGGGAATGTTCTGAAGTCCGGCAAGGAAGATGACCATCGAGTACCCGAGGCCTTTCCAGACCGTCACGATGACCATCGCAGGAAGGGCCCACGATGTGCTGTCCAACCATGCCGGCCCCTTGATCCCGAAAAGGAGGCCAAGGAGATAATTCAGCAGGCCGTACTCCGGGTTGAATATCCAGCTCCATACGAGGGCCACGGCAATCATGGAGGAAACGACCGGCAGGAAATACGCCGTGCGAAAAAAGGTAATCCCCTTCAGCCCGGTGTTTGCGACGAGCGCAAGAGCCAGGGATGCACCCACCGAGAGAGGGACCGCAAGGAAAATGAAGTACAGCGTGTTGCCAAAGACTTCCCAGAACAGGTCCGAATGCCAGAGGTTGACGTAATTGTCCAGCCAGACCCACTCGGGAGATGAGACGATGTCCCATTGGGTGAAGCTCATGAAAAACGACACCGCCACCGCGCCCGCACTGAACAGGAGCAGACCGAAGAGTGTCGGAAGCACGTACAGATAGGGTTCGAGGAGCCGGAAGGCTCTGGCCGGGTTGATCATTCCCTGTCGCTTACTCACGGACGCGATATCGTTCGATTTTCTCCGGATCGGGTTCTACGCCGATCCCGGGCCTGTCGGAGAGGGGCACGGTTTTGCCGGGGAACTCCAACGGACCTGTCACCATATCGTCTTGAAGAAATTGAGGTCCGTTCAGGTCGACGGGCATGGTGATGCCGAACGCGCTGAAAACAGCTGCCCCGGCATAAAGGGCGATCCGTCCCTCTGTGAGTCCGCTCCCGAGCAGCATCAAGTCAGCGGCCAGCGCCATCTCGGCCAGCTGCCTGGCCCAGAAAATGCCGCCCACACGGCAGAGCTTGATAACGAGCCCGTTGAGGGCGCCCAGGCGCACATGCTGCAGCAAGTCGCCGGGAGAATAGACTGACTCGTCCAGCACAATCGGAATGTCGGAACGGCGGACGAGTTCGGCATAGCCGGTGATATTCCCGGCCGCAAGCGGCTGTTCTATCACTTTCACACCCAGGAGGGCCAGCTCGCGCGCCAGCCTCACAGCCCGGTTTACATCCCATCCCTGGTTTGCATCAACCCAGACGGGCTTTCCAGCCGCTATCCGCATCACCTCCTGCATCATCTCCAGATCGGTTTCGGGATGGATTCCGGTCTTCACCTTGAATCCGTGATACCGCTTTGCTTTTCCTTCCTCGGTTTGCCGGACCGCTTCTTCAATGGAATGCGCGGAAACGACGTAGCAAAGCGACACCGGACTTTCGTGCCCCCTCCCCAGCAGCGCCCCTATGGACAGGCCACGCTGCTTGCCGAGAAGATCGTGGAGCGCCAAATCGATGGCTGATTTTGCGATGGGCTGTCCGATCTGGACGCCGGGAGCAATCACGGCA
This sequence comes from uncultured Bacteroidota bacterium, assembly GCA_963779225.1. Classification (GTDB taxonomy): domain Bacteria; phylum Bacteroidota; class Ignavibacteria; order UBA10030; family UBA6906; genus CAVPCZ01. The sequence continues at coordinate 3,124,772 of CAVZWW010000003.1, read as the reverse complement.
TCCATAAGACCGTGGAGACGGGCAATATCGCGCTCGTCCTGCATCACAAGTGCCGGCGCGAGGTACTTGCGGATCGTGGTGACAACCGTCTCTTCGGTCTCGTAGGACCAGCGATGACTCGGCCTTGCTTCTCCCCAACCCGCATTCCCCTCGTGGTCCACAATTTTCACAAGGATGTGCGGTGCACCTGCGGAGGGGTCTGTGGCAACGCCGCGTGAAAGCGTCAGCATCTGTGCAACGGGAAGATGCAGCGGGATTACCTCGATGGATCGAATCATCTATTCCTCAATCAGCGTTGCGTGGTGGCTGCTGCAGGTTGGTGTTCCCGCCAGCCGTCAGTGTTGTTGCTGCCTGCAAGTGTTCGCGGTGGCTGTCGTTGTGATTGCCGCCCGCCAGTGTTGCTGTTCCCTGCAAGCGCTCGCGGTGGCCGTCGGTGTCCTTGCTGCCTCTCGATGCCGGTTCGACTTTTTCATCTGCTGGGGCCACCGGCTTCGGCTCGTTGACGCGGTACCGTGTCCCGTTGGAATGTCGGGGGATTCCGTTGTCGGGCACTACTGCTGCTGCCGTTTCTTCATGGCAGCGTATTCTCCGGCGAACGCCCGCCCGCTGAATCCCGCATCCTCAGGAAGAGTGTCCAGCGACACCGCACTCCCAGTTTCAAGAGAAATGTTCGCAGCGATGTGTACGCGGACCGCTTCCACCGGACCCTCCAGTGAGTAATCCACCTGACCCCCCTTCAGGAGCGAGACGAAATTCTGAAGGAAGGGCTCATACAACCCGTCGACGCTGACCGTTGTCGTCCGCAACCCCTGATCCGTATGGGCGCTGAGCGACCATTCGTGGAATGGCAACTGCAAATGAAGAAGCGCCTCAAACCCGTCATGATACGTTACGGCCACCACCGGTGCTTTGAAGTGAGAGATCGCACGTACCGATCGCACACCTGTCCCTGCGCACCCCTGGAGCATCTCCGTTGTGTGAATGCCATAGCTGAAGAAATCACCCGGTCCCGCCGCCGCTAGGGAAATAAGCCCCTGACGCGGTCCGATAGCCTCCCGCATTGCCGTGACTTCTTTCGCATAACGAAGTGAGGAGCCACCGTAGACAAGGGTCCCGTATTTTGCTTGAAGATCCAGCAGCAGGCGACAATCGCCCGCTGTGCCGACCACGGGCTTGTCGATCAGCACCGGCTTCTTCGCCTTCATAAATACGAGCGCCTTCTCGATGTGGGTGTCCCAGTTTGTCCCATGGATCATTGCCGCATCGACATGATCGGGCATCTCCTCGAGGCGCGAACAGACAACCGGGATGTCATTCTCCCGTGCAAATGTCCTTTCGTACCCCTCAGGCCAGACATCGTGAGCGTCCCAGAGTGCCCGCACTTCGACGCCGGGGATAGTTCGCAGAATGCGTGTGAATGCCTTGGGGTGAGAGGTGTCGAGGTCAACCAGTCCGATGCGAATCATAGGGAGCCGGGGGAAGTGATTATTTACTGTGCACACGGGAAAGAACGGCGTTGATTCTCCGTTCGGCGTCGCTTACGGTTTCCTCCACTGACTTCTTCCCCTGGATCATCAGCAGCATCTCCGGCGTGAGATTGTTGTCGCGCCATTCCTGCCATCCGGGAGTAAACAGTGGAAACGAATGTCCCTGTTCGAGCTCAACAAGGAGATGACGGTTATGCGAGGGAGCGGCGTTGAGCCACTCGGCGGATCGCGTGAACAGCTTGTTTGTTGGCATCATCCCGAGATACTGGGTGTTGAGGTGCTCCACGGGACTCCTGGTAAGTATCCAGCGAAGGAGTTCCCATGCCTCGTCGGGATGGGGGGAGTTGCGTGGAATCATGAAGGCCATGGTAAAACGCCTTGACCATCGCAGGCCGTCGGGGCCCTTCGGCGGAAACGTGAGATCCCACCGGATCGGCGTCCCCTCGAGGTTCGCCGACCCGAGGGATCCGATCAGAATCATGGCCGACCGTTGTCCCACAAACGAATCCCAGGGATTGACGAAAGAGGTGGTGTTGGATGCAATCCTGTGCTTGAGGAAGATGTCCTGGATGAAGTGAAATGCCCGAAGCGTGGCCGGGTCGCTCAGCACGGCCCGCCTCGAGTCCGCTGTGAGTGTGCGGCCCCCGAAGGAATAGATCACGGTCTCGAGTCCGGTGTAGTGGACATCGAAGGAGAGCCCCCATCTCTCGGGGATGCCGTCATGGTTGGCATCGACCGTCAATTGCTTGCCCACCCTGAGAAGATCGTCGTAGGTCCATGTCGTGTCAGGGTACGGCAATCCCGCCCGGTCGAACATCTCCTTGTTGTAAAACAGGACGGTCAATCCAAGACATGCCGGGAAGCCGTAGAGTTCATCTTCCCGTTGTGCCAGCCCCCGCCATTCCGTGAATGTCTCGGTGTTGAAATCCTCAACGGAGATATCCCGGCGGACATACGGTGCGAGATTCAGTGCATAGTGTTTTTGAATCAACTCCTGACCGAACCAGTCCTCGGCGAACATCAGATCGGCCAGCCGGCTCCCGGAGGCTATCGAGGTGAGGCTCTTGGTCACGTAGAGCGGGTAGGGGGATGTCTGCAGGTTGACACGGATGCCCGGGTGGGATTCCTCAAAGGGTTTGATGATCTCCTGCTCCCAGAGTGTCCGGTCTTTTTCCATCCAGTGGTAGAGCGTGAGCGTGACAGGACCCTCCGGTTCTTTCTTGCCTCCCCCGCAGGAGACGAGGCTGAAAGCCAGCAGTGCCGCAAGCGCCAGGCGGAGGGCGGACATCAGTAGTACCTCTTCTGCTTTCGGGAGAGTTTTGCGTATTCCCCCGCATACAGGTCGAGACGTGTGATGCTCTCCAGGTCCTCTCGCATCCGGTCAGGTTCACGGATCAGCACGCACTGGGAAGTGAGACGCACCTCGTCCAGATCGACTGTGGCGGTAGCGACTCCGTGACGCCTCCCTGTTTGTGCGAGGATGTCCCCGTTGTGGTCGATGATGCGGGCGGTGGCGGGCCGGTAGCGGCCGGCGTATGCCGCATACGGCGGATGGTTCGCCAGGTTCGCCTCCGCCACGATAAACGAGTTGTCCACAGCCCGCGCGGTCAGCTGGGTACGAAGGGTTTCCTGCGTCGGTCCGTGCGAGACCGTGGGCCAGAAAAGGATCTCCGCTCCTTTGAATGCATAGATGCGGGGGATCTCGGGGAAATAGATATCCATGCAGATCATGACGGCGATCCGTCCGAAATCCAGCGTAAAGACCGGGAGCTCATTCCCCGGGGCCACGTGGCGGCTTTCCTCCGCGGTCGGCTGGACCTTTCGATAGAAACCAACGATTCTCCCCCGCCTGTCGATGACTGTCGCCTGATTATAGATCTTTTTGCCCGAACGGACCAGATACGGCGCGATGACATTTATGCTGTACTTGCGTGCAGCCTGTCTGAAGGTCCTGGTGATTTCGCCCGGATAATCTTCCGCAGAGTACTCAAGGTCTTCCGGTACGTTGGCGGTGCTCACCATCTCCGGGAGACAGAGCACGTCGGCTCCTTTTTCCTTTGCGAGGGCGATGTACCCGATGGCTCGCCCGAGGTTGATCTCGAGAGTATGCGGCGAATCTTCGACGAGAAACGCCGTGGTCCCGATTGTCACGTTACGCATTGTCCTTTCCCTTTCCGACGCAGACGAGCGATCCGTCGCCGCTCACGACGAGGATTTCGCAAAAGCCGTCGCCGTCCACATCCGCAACAACCGGATTGCCGAGGGCGAATCCCATGTCCACGCTCCACCGGATGACGCCTTTCCCCGATGCATCGGTGCCGATGGCGATGAGGCGGCCGTCCGTTGTCCCGGCGATGAATTCTTCCTTCCCATCACCGTCTATGTCGCAGCTGGCAATGTCGGCGGTGGTGCTCCGGAGGTCAATGTTCCAGAGCTCCCTTCCGGTGGTTCCCTCAAGGCAGCTGAATACTCCGTTTGCCCGGCAGATGCCGATGCAGAGACGTCCGTCACCCTGCACGTCGGCGATTCCCGGAAGGCGGAGCATCATGTCGGTGAATGGGGTCCGCTTCCACCAGAGGATGGAATAATCGTCTCGCAGCAGGCCGAATCCTCCGAAGCAGCCTGCCACGAGGATTTCGTCCCGGCCGTCATTGTCCGCGTCAATAAGAATGGGAGAGCCGTAGGCGGTAAACGGGTCTTTTTCCCCGCCGAAATCCGCCTGGCGGTCCTTTGTGAAATCCCACTCCGGCTGGTCCATCAGAGAATTTGTTGCACGCCAGAGTATCCAGGGCTCCCGGATCCATTCGCCCGATTGCGCATCCAGGCGGCAGAGGAAATCCTTTGCAAGGAAAAGGATCTCCGGCCTCCGGCCGGCCGGCTGAAGAATCGAAAAGGCGCTCCACGGTCCGACACCGCGTCCCCACTCCCCTTCTCCGAATTGTCCCCGATGCCATTGCCTTCGATTCTCCAGATCAATGGCGACGGTCTCCTCGGAATTCATCGAGTACGATGCATAGGACGAAGCGGCGATCAACAGTCCGTTGTCCCCGTCTACGACTACCCATTCATAGAGACCGATTCTTGTCGGCGCCGGCGGCGCGGTTCCGCCGAACGCCCATGCGTGTTTCACCTTTCCACCGGAGGCCAGGGCGACGAGTTCGGAGCAGTCTTCCCTTTCCGGGTTCACCACCATAACTTCCTGTTCACCATCCCCGTCAACGTCGCGCACGTACGCACTGTGGAACGAACAGTCGTAGCCCATCCAGCCGCGGGCGCGCCGTTTCCAGCGTTCCGCCACAGTCCATCCCGGCCGCTCGACCTGCAGCTGATGAAGTGTGTTCGTGTTGTCCGGGACGGCGATCACGGGGTGCTCGTCCGGTCGTGTCCGGTAGACAACCGGAACTGGACCGGGCCGGGCGGCGGAGAATCCTTCAAGCTGCATTCGGAAGCCCACAGTCCAGGATGCCCGGACTCCCCCTTCCGCGCGGACAATGAGAATCCTGCCGTTGTTTTCCGACAGAACACACTCCCGTAAGCCGTCGCCGTCCACATCGGCCAGAGCGGACATGACAAACTCGCCGGTCGAACCGAGGGGTGTGGAACACGTTGAGATCTGTCCGTGCTTCCATGAGACCTCTGCAAGCGAGCGTGTCCGGTCAGGAGCGATCGTGAACAGAAACACGGTCCCTCCTCCGTCAGAAGGTTCGGTCCAGGTTTCATCGTGGCCGAATTGCATAGGGCGGAAGTTCGATTTCCATCCCGATGGGCGTATTCCCCTCCCTGCAAATCTTGCATTGTCACATCGCCACAGCACCACGGGCGTCAGAGTCCTGACACTCACGATCTCAACCGTAGAAAAAGGAACCGGGTTGCGCAGAAATTCCTTGCTAATAAGGATCTCGGACACACCGTCGCCGTCGATGTCCTGCACCCCCCAGAGATACGTATCGGGCATTTCCCGCTTGAGTGCGCCTGTTTTCGGGTCGAGGATTTCGAGCCACCAGCGACCGTCGTTTCTGGCATTGAAGAGGCACACAACAAGCTCGGGTTTGCCGTCGCCGTCCACGTCCTGCACCGAATTCACGGTATGGCGGAGTTCGGTCGTGTCGTGGGGATAGATGAATTCAACGAACCGGTCCCAGAGGAGGGACAGGTTTCCTTTTCCGTCATTGTCGATCACCGCAATGTGCCGTGCGACCCGCTCTGCGACGATCACCACCTCACGTGAGCCGTCTCCATCGATGTCGATGAGTTGAAGCAGTCCGTAGTTCCGGTGGCGCTCGGCATTGGAAGTCCAGCGGACGGATCCGGTCATGGTTCCCGCGAGCACGTCGAACACATAGAGCCCGCAGAGCTTGGAAACCAGAAGCTCATCCACCCCGTCATTATTCATGTCCGCCGCCGCAACGGTGGGGTGAAACGCATCATCCATCCAGAGCGTATGCGCCAGGAGGCCCTCCCGCTTCCCATCGCGGAAGTCGAACACCAGGACTTCCTTCGAGCTCATCAATGGGGCGATCAGGTGCATGCCCCTGGACTTCTTGTCGAAACGGTGGCAGAGAAGAGTGCTGGCCTGCGTGCCGGCGGAGAGGGGGAATCCGACATAATGCTTCATCAGAAGCCGGCCGGATTCGGCGGCAAGGACGATCACCTCGTAGCCGGTGCAACAAACGATTTCCAGTCGGCCATCACCGTCCAGATCCTCGATGGCGCCGACGGCATTGATCCCGTAGCTCCGGCTTTTCCAGATTGTGGCTCCGGTCCCGTCGGTCCGGACGACGCACCCCCCGTAGGCGAAGAGGAGGTCCATCCGTCCGTCAGCGGCGGGAATGGGAAAGCATTCATTTTCCGAACCGCCAAGCGGAAACGACCAGCGGATGGAAGGATGCGCGATGTCCCCGCGCAACGGCGAGCGGCCGCTCAGTTTGTGGTCGCGCCGGTACATGTGCCATTCACCCGGCGGCACGGCGAGAGGATCAGGCGGGAGGGTTGTCATATGCGGCGCTTCAGATGGCGAGCGTTTGTGGCAGGCCCGTTTTCAACGATTCGAAAGCCTTCAGAACGAGAAGCGTTGCGCGAAGCCCGTCAACGTGTGTGATCGGCGGCGTGGTGCCGGTGAGCAAAGAGCGGACAAAATCCCTGTTCTCTTCAGGGAATCCGTATTCTTCCGGATCGGTGACATCACTCGAGCTCTCGCCGTCAAAGAACGTGACCGATTTCAGCCTGTTTCTGAGGTGCGCAGTTTTTCGGCCGTCGGTGACCTGGAAGGAGAACTTCGAAACGAAAGGAGTCTGCCCGGAATCACCCTGGGCGACACTTGCCACAGTCCCGTTGTCGAACCGGATGGTCGCAACCATGTTGTCGATTATGTCTTTTCCACGGTGTGTGTAGTTCCCCCCTTCGGCGAATATCCGGACAGGTTTCGCTCCGTTGAGATGGCAGACGAGGTCCATCGTATGGCACCCCTGCGAGAGAACGTTCCCCCCTCCTTTCAATGGATCGTTGGCCCAGAAGTCGTCGGGCCATCGTGCATCCATCATCTGTGCGATCGTCACGAGGGGTGAGGGTATGAACTGTCTGACGCGGGCGACCGAGGGGTAGTAGCGCATCTTGAAGCCGGTCATGAGCGTGATGCCGTGCCTCTCCACTGCATTTCCGACCGCGTAGCATTCCTCAAGAGTCAGTGCCAGTGGTTTTTCAACCATCACGTGCTTATGCTGTTCCGCCGCTCTTATCGCCAGTGAGCTGTGCGTGTCGTGATGGGTGCAGATGTACACCGCGTCGACCGTATCGTCGCGCAGAACCCGTTCGGGATCAGCCGTCGCATACACTCCCTGGAATTTCGAGCAGAGGGATTGTGCCCGCGATTCTTCCGCATCACAGAAGGCGCGAATGGTGACATGTTCGATGCGGGAGAGGCATTGGGCGTGGATCTCTCCCATGCTTCCGCAGCCGATAATCGCTACATGGAGATGTGCAAGCATCGCTCCTCCCGGTCTATTCAGGTTGTGTTACAGTTCGCCCATTCACACGCTGTGCGGCGGCGGCGTAACGGAAAAACGCAGACCCGGGCGCATCTCTATCACCCCGGCTGACGCCGTTCCAGATAGTAGATGATGGTGTAGCCGATGTGACAGTACCGGGATTGCAGAATCTTCGGCCATCCATCCCAGGATTCCCAATAAAAGATGAAACTGTTCTCGAAAGGTATCCGGTCCAGCTCATGTATTCTATAGAACGCATCCAGGTAACTCCCGTCCGGTCGTTTGCCGAATGTGGGTGAACCGTGGAAATCGGACGTGCGCGACCCCAGCCCTGCGGCACTCTGCCAGTTGTAGTAGTACCCGCAATAGTCCTCTGTACCGGTCGACAGATGTACGCTTCTCCCGTCGGGGACGCAATAGAAATCCCTTTCCTCGAATGCCCTGTTGTTCTCCGTGAGGCTGTCGGAGAGCATCCAGTAGTACAATGACCAGTACACGCCTTTCCCGACATTCTTCAGGGTCAACAGTGTGTCATTGACGTTGGCATCGGTCGGGAGGCTGTCGCCTGTGCATGCATAGAATTCATTGTAGCGGCCCTTCTCGCGCCTCCCGATTTCATAGAAGATGTTGTAGAATGCAACCCAGGCGGTATCGCCCGCAATGGTGATGTTCACCGAGTCGGAAAACGGAACATCGAAGTACGCATTATGTCCCGCTGTATACCCGTTAAGCAGGCCGGTATTGGTCAGGGAGAAATATCTGCTTGTAAATCCGTCATTTCCCGTGGGGCTCGACATGACACTCGCGCGCGACATGAAGAGATTTCCGAATCTTCCGGCGAATCGCGTCGTCCCGTCAACCAGGATTGTGCACATGGCTCGCGGAGGCGCAAGGATGAACCAGGACTTGATCGTGCCCCCTGACGGGTCGGCAATTTTGAGATGCAGTGTTCGATCCACCGATTGAATTCCGGCCAGCGTTTCCATGGGGCCGGGATCGATCGATCTCAAGTCGCGGGTCGAGCTCTCTATGGGCCTCTCCTGTCCGCAGACAATTGAAGCGAAGAGAAAGAGTGTAATGAAAAGTTTCTTCAAGGTTTTCCTCCGACCATAGGTCTTATTCCGCCAGCAGCATATCCAGCTGCATCGTCAGCTCTTTTTCCATCTCTTCTGCACCGTTGAAGCCGATGCTCTTGAATGCGATGTTTCCCTTCTTGTCGATCAGGAATTTCGTCGGGATGCCCTCCACACCGTACTTCTCCACGAAATTCTCGTCATAGAGCACCGGAAACGTGTATTTGTTGTCCTTCATGAAATTCTCCACCAGAGCTATCCGCTCTGCTCCCGACACACGCTCCCATGTGTTGAGGGTATAGATTGCAACCCTGCCGCCGGCCCGGTACTTATCGTACACCTTTTGCAGGGTCGGGAACGACGCCTTGCACGGTCCGCACCAGGTCGCCCAGAAATCAATCACCACCACCTTGCCCTTCTGGCTGGCGAGTTCTACCTGTTTTCCACCGAGATCCTTCAGTGTGAAGTTGATGGAAGGTTTGTTTACCCTGCTCCGAACGAGTGCTTCCTGCAGAGTCTTCAGACCTGCAGCGCGGGCTTCTCCGAGTGATGCATCCAGACCCTTATCCGATCCGTTCACCTTAATGTAGGAAGCCCGAAAGGCCTCGACCGCAGGTGGCGTTTCCTTTCCCCCCACGATGGCGTCGCGTGAAACTTTCAGCGCTTCGGTATTCATCCCCGCTTTCAGGAGGCAATCCAGATACCGTTGCGTAATTTCCGAGTCTTCGTCCCCGCCGAGTGCATAGGCCTCGGCATAGGCGGAGGCCGCTTCGGCATGCTTTCCCAGTTTGGAGAGGCCGAATGCGTACGTGTCCAGAATGCCGGCCAGACTCCTCCTGCTCTGTTCCTCCCATTCCTTCTGGCGCATGTCGGGTGGTTTGCCCGTGGCCGCCGATGCCCGTGTCAGGTCAACGCCCTTCTTCGCCAACCCCACCGCCTTCTCCAGATCCTGTCCCTTCTCGATCATCGTCCATGCGATCTGATTGTACATCATGGGGTCTGGATGCGGAAGAGAGTTCACGTATATGATGGCGTCGTCTGTTCGTCCCGCCTGCACGTACGAACTGACCAGCCTCATCGACCACGAGTTTGATGGCTCTCCTCCGGGCGGGAAATCGGCCATGAGCTTCTCCAGCAGGACTGCCCTCTTTGCCGGATCGCGCTCCCTTAGACATTCCATCTGCCGGGTGTTTTCGGCGATCTTGCCTTCGGGGGCGGACGCCAGGGCCGACTTTCTGATGGAGTCCGCCTTCGCCCTCTGACCCGTCGTTTCATACCACGTCAAGGCTGCCGCGACGGCTTCCTGGTTCCCGGCAAATCTCTTCTCGTATTCAGCCAGCGATGCGGCAATTGACTTGCGCGTTTCGTCTGCCGGCTTTTCGCGGTTCAACAGCATCCATTCCGTCGTGCTCGCACGCCAGCTGTCCGGATATTCCTTCCGCTCTTCGGCGAGGAGCGCATATGCGGTCGCGAAGTCCTTCTCGTGTTTGAAGTCCCTCATGCTGTATCCCGCCAGAAACGTTGCCTTGAAGACACGCGCGTCCCTCAAGACCTTTCCGTCCTTCCCGTGCACAAGATAGTTCCAGGGCCTGCCCCCGTTGTCGTCCACAAGCTCACCCGAAACCACTCGAATGAGGATCAGCCGCGACAGTTCGTCGTCGAGAAGAAAGCGGCACACCCAGAGCTTTCCGTCTCTTTCGAGCGGAATCTCCTTCAGGATGGGGGATGCGTCGCTCCGCATCAGCATCGCCTCCAGCACCGGCGGATTTCCCCCCGTGATTGTTGCGCCCGGTGCGGATTCGTCATATGTGACTTGAATCTGCGTGCCGACCTCCGGCTCCGCCGGGGACAGCTTCAGAACCTGGCTCCAGGAGGAAGGGACGGGTGTCAGCAGGACTGCCAGATACAGTATTCCATGGGAGATCTTTGACTTGATTCGCACAGGGTTTCCTTCCGGGAAGGGGACGGATGCTCAGGATTTCAGACAATATAACACCCTTTTTCTCATCATACAATGTTGCTATGGCGCCGGCTCACCCGATGGTGAAGGCGCGGCGCGGGTTCGTTTCAGTCAAAAGGGAGAACTCTGCCTCGTTGAAGCCTTCCGCGAAGAATTTGGTCCGGAACCCCGTGGGGAGATGATCGAAGGGCCTGCGCGAACCGTCGGCGGTGAACGCGTTTCCGTCGTGTGAAAGCAGGACGCGATCCAGCAGCCCTTCTGTTTTCATGAGGAGAAGCGTCGCGAGGATCGCCGCGTCACGTTCGGGATGTATGCCGTCGAGCGATATCCAGGCCCCCTCGCGAGCGGCGCGGACAAGCTGGTGCTGATCCTGGACGAGATGTGCATGCACCCACATCAGGGCACCGGCGCGAACGCCCTCAACCTCAAGGATTGAAAGGATCTCGTGAACAGCCAGGGGATTGTTGCCCGCGTGCGTCTGGATCAGCAGGCCGGTCCGCCTGTGGGTCCTCGCGGCCGCAGTGAGCAGCGTGCGGTCCGTTGACGAAAGGCTGTTATTGTCGATGCCTGTTTTTATGAACCCCGGACGGATCCCGGTCCCGTCGATCCCAGCGTCCCACTCAGCCACCCATGCTCCGGCGAGGTCGTCGACGCCGAGCCCTTCAATCCCATCGGGGAGGTAGCGTCCGCCTGCAGCGCCATAGTAGCCGGTGTTGGTGAGGATGGCGATCCCGGATTCACGGGAGATTCGCAGAAGGAGATCGGGTCGGCGGCCGATCCAGGCGGAGGTGCAGTCTGCGATGGCCGTGCACCCGAGCGACCCCAGGTACCGGAGGTACGGAACAACAGCCGCGACCACGCGCTCCTCATCGTAGGTGACGTGGCGCGAGCGCTCCCGGCCGAACACCGAAAAGATATGCTCGTGCGGGAGGAAGATACCGGCCAACGGGAGCTCGACCGGACCCGTGACGGACATGACTCTGGACATGAGATACTCCTCGTGGCATTCGCGGCAGCAGATCCTCGCCCTACCAGTAATGCCGCCAGTCGAAGACCACCCGTAAGCCCAGCTGCCATATGGACCGCAACTCCGGCTCCGGATAGCCGACCGGATAGATGTTGGTGATGCTCATGGGAATATCGACACTGGCGAACAGCTGAACAACAAGACTTGAAGTCTGGTTCAGTGAAAAGCTCCGGAACGGCCGGTATTCCAGAAATGGAAACTCCAGTTGCATCGAATGCATGTCGACGAGGATTGCTGCTTGCTCTTCCGGGGTTCCTACCGGCAAGAGAATCCGTTCCGGATTCTTCATATATCCGTAGAGCGAAACACCGACCTCCCGTCCGAGTATGAACTGAAACCGCCCGACGGAGGTTGCCAGGCCGGCCTGCCACGGTATCAAACCGCCGTTTCCTGCCAGCACCGCCATAGAGGCATACGTTTCCGGTGTGGTAGGAAGAAGGAACGGAGCCGTGAGAACAAGATCCAGCGGGATCAACCAGAATGGGGCCCGCAACCGGAAAGTGAATGCGGCTCTCGACGGGATGGTGGCCAGGATCTGACCGTATTGTTTGAGGACCTCGTCCTCGAAGATCGAAGTTGTTGACGGGCTATCTTGTCTGATACCCAGATCGAAACAGACCAGACCGTCGCCGGCCTCACTCAGCACCCCGGCCAGCCCGATGCCGATTCTCACACCTATCTCGAGAGTGCCAATCCCGGTGGGTGTTGTCTGTTCGTTCCCGAATGCCCCTTTCGCCACACTTCCACGAAGGGCGGGGGAGATGCCGACAAAGGGTCCGAGCTCGCTCCGGAAACGGGGGAGCTCACCTTCCCCTTCTCCGAGACCGGGGATTGGCGTTGCCATGACAATTTTGCTGAAGAGAGGCCCGATGCCTGCTTCCAGGTCCTGAGCGGGCATCACCTCGAGCCGGCATACGTCCAATGTGTCCGCGGTGAGGAGAACCCCCTGCCCGGGACGGAATGCCGGCGACGATATTTTCCCCCCCAGGACCTGGAGGAACTGCTCCAGGCTGGCCCGGATGACGAGGCTCGCCCGTTCGGCATCTTCGGGGCGCATCCAGGCATCCCCTTTCAGCACCATGGACTTCCCTCCCCAGGTGCGGGCCTCAAGACCGAATTCATTATAGTAGTCGTGTGTTCCTTTTCGCTGGGAAGCATCCCCTCTCGTTCCCGCAACATGTCCGGCTGCGAACACATCTTCGAGAAAGTGGAGGCCGAACGCTTCATCGGCAAGGGCAGCCAGGGCAAGAGCGCTCCTCTCCGCGCCCGTAAGATTTCCTTCGGCTAACACTGAGACTTTCTCCAGCGCACTCAAGTGGTACCACGCATACGCGCCAATGGCATTGAGTTCACATCCCGTGCCCAGGCACGTTTCAACGTAGGACTGCTCATCTGTTTCCGCGTACGGACGAGCGATCAGGAAGTGGACATTGTTCGCCCCTGCACGGGTGGCATATTCGGGGTCCACGCGGAGCAGGCTGATATCAGAGCTCCGCAGGGCATTTGTGCGATCATGACGTTCCCACCCGGCCACCGAAAGCTCCGCATTCAGCCGCGCGGTCACCGCTGCAACCTTGAGAATCCAATCGCTCTCAAGGACGATGTGCTGCATATCTGCCGCGGAGGTCGAGTGGTCTCCGGCAATTGCAGGCCACGCTGCATAGTCGATTGTCGTGGGCGTTTCGTCTGCGGTGGTGTCCACAGGAGTAGGGCTCAGCCTGGACTCGTGTCCGACACGGGCGGTGGCCCAGAGACTGTCGAGGACAGCCTTATGGTGAGAGTCCAGCTTCTGGATCCCCCGGAGTGTGATTTCGCGATGTTCCGGATAGACCCACGAAAACGCAGAGTACGGAAGGCTCGAAAGCACGAGATGGAAAACGAGGACAAATCGTGTCTGCCGAACGAAGACGCGGCTGAAATGTCCGGGGATATGTGAAATCCTCATTGCTGTTCCTGTTCAGGAAGAAGAAGGGCTTGCATTGCTCTACCCCTCACTGGACATGCTCACTGTGTACGATCGAGGATTCCGGCCTTACCGGTAGACGCGAAGGCTGGAGGATTTTCACTTCGGCTGCTTTGCGATGACCAGGTTGACGATTTTGTCATAGGTCGATTGAGGAAGAATATTCCTCGTGACAAGGTCCGTCTTGACCCTGTACGGACGCCCCTTCACAATGGCCTTTGAATATGCATCACCGATGCCTGGAAGTGCTTTCAACTTATCCACGCTGGCGGTGTTGAGGTCAAGCAGTTCAGCCGGCTTCACCTTTGTCGCATTTACCTGCTGCTTCGTGGACTTGTTCGTTGATGTCTGTGCCTCTGTCGTTGTGTCCACCAAAAAGAGGCCGAGCAAGAGAACGAATGCGAGTGCCAGGCGGCGGTTGGTCTTCATGTGATCTCCTCTCATGTAAACCGGGAAAAGGTACCAGGAATCGACAAACATTAATATAGAACCTTCACGTATTCATTGTCAACAACAATACGAGCTGACGCAAATAAGAGCTGAAGGGACAGAGTTCTTGATTCGGCGAATAATTTCTCTATCTTAGAGTGTGCCAACCGGTCATTTCAGAGAGAGGCTACAGGACTCGTGGGTTCGGCTCAATACATCCCGGGTGTGTGCAACATCGGTCCGGCGGAAATTGCTCTCCGGAAGAGGATTGGCTGGGTAGGGCTCGCTGTCACCGCTCTGCTCTGGGCATTGTTCGCCTATGGTGATGCCGGGAGGAACTGGTTCGTGCTTCTCTTCTTCCCCTCGGGGATCTCTGCTGTCGGGTTCATACAAGGAAAGATGCGTTTCTGTGCAGCGTTCGGATGGCAGAGTGTTTTCAACGTCGGACCGGAAGTGGGGAAAACGGACACGGTCACACAGGCGGAGTTCAGGGCTCAGGACAGAAAGAAGGCATGGCGGATCGTTGCCTATTCCATGTTGGTCGGGTTTGCGGTGTCATTTGCCGCGTATTGGCTGAACGAGATCGTCCCCTAGAGCCCGGGGGTCATCTACCCGATACGCTGGTGAGATCCGACCTGCCAGGAACCGACCCCGCGGACAGAGCGAACCGCCGGTGTGAAGCGTGCTGTGAAAACGATCGATGTCTCCGGCAGCCTACTTGCCCGGAGGCGGCACCTTCAGCTTGTCCCCCGTTTCGTTTGCCACCATCCGCTTCCACTCCTGGCTGTATCCGGGCTGCTGTACGACCGGTTTGAGCGGATTCGCCGATGCTGTCTTGATATTCCCGTCCATGTACTTCACAAATAGGGCGTGGTACAGAGATTTCCACTCGGTAAATGTCGACTGGCCCATTGACGTACATGACTCCGTCAGGAATTGAACGGCCTTGTCCCGGCCGGCTTTTGTCATCTCCAGAGCCGTACTATCGATGACCGGGACAATCGCAAGATATTTGCTCTCGAGCTCGGCCTGTTTTGCGCGTATGTCCGGACTGATGACATTGAACCGGGTGTAGGAGAAATTCGAGACCTGATTGAAGACCCAGAATGCCGCATCGTCCGACCACTCCATCATCGACCCGTTTCCGACGGAGAAAGCCGGAGGAGTCGCCGTAATGCTGCAATACATGGGTGTGTACACGGTATGGTAGGTATCGTCCACGCCGAACCAGAGCACTCCGCCGATATGGTCGGGCAACCATGAACGGGCCTGGGCTACATAAGAGAATGCCGTCTGCTGGGTGGAGATTGCGCGCTCGTTCAGATATACCACCGAATCCACCTTCCACGTCATGGGCCTCCAGCGGTACGGGCATCCGAAGGGGCCGGCTCCGGCATCCTTCGTCATGTCCAGGTCCGTCCCGCCGAAGTAGTCCCGCATGAGTTCCATCACATCGTGCACGGAGAGCTTCCTGTCCGGACGGATCCACAACGGCATGCGCCTGGTGAGATTCTTTCCTTTCGCATAATCCTCGTACTCCCCCATCGAGCCATTCACCCGGTTGAAGACTGACCAGATTCGCGCCTCGCAGAACCGTGCTGCGGAGAAATCAAGAGGGGCATACGTATCTGAAAAACTGAACTGTTCATCCTGTCCGGTGAAATATCCCTTGGTCCTTGCGAAGGTAATCGCATCCGGCGCATAGTAGCAATTCATCGTGTCTTTCAAGGGGAAGGTCGTCACCCGCGGATGGTTCGCGTGTCCTGAGATCGCCCCGTCCGGGATCCTCATCGCAACCCAGACAGCTCCCCTGTTGCCCGGGCCCTTTCCGATGAGCTCCATGATCCAGACCTCGTTCGGATCCCCTATCGAAAACGACTCTCCGGAGCTTCGGTAGCCGTATTCTTTCACGAGAGCTCCAATTGTCCTGATGGCCTCACGGGCAGTCCGGGAACGTTGCAGCGCAAGGAACATCAGGGTCCCGTAGTCAATCACGCCTGCCGTGTCCACAAGCTCCGGACGGCCTCCGAAAGTCGTTTCACCCATTGATACCTGGTGTTCGTTCGTGAATCCGACGACAGAGTACGTGTGCGATACCTGTTTCACTTTCCCGAGAAACGCACCTGAACCGTAGTCGTGTACGTCGACCAACGTTCCCTCTGCATGATCAGCCGCCGGAAGAAAGTACAGCTGCCCGTACCGCGTGTGCGAATCCGCCGCATAGGTAATCATGGTGGAGCCGTCCTTAGACGCGCCTCTGGTGACAAGGATATTGGTGCAGGCCAGGAGAGTTGTGGATCCAAAAACAGTGACGAGCAAAGCGGCTACAGCCGTGCGGCGGAGATCGGAAGCCATGGGTAAGCCTTGATAGTTGAAGAATTCGGATCTTTTAATGTACGAAGGACGGGAGCGAATTTCAAATGATGCCCTTGCGAATATACCCTGTAACTGGCCTCAGTTTCAGATATCCCGCGAAACACCGGGAGCCCCGATTGGCAAAGCGGCTGAAGTGCAGGTATGATTACATTCTTCTTGTGAACCGGCGAGGCCTGAACTCTTCATAATGAGACTTGGAATTACTACATTGAACACACGATTCAGATCGTCATCCCTATCAAGAGGAAGCCTCATATGAAGGGCCAGCCTGGCTTTGTCTCAATTGCCGCAGCATTGCTTTGTTTGCTCCTCCTTTCATGCGGCCGTGATAGCAACCGTCTGTATGGTCGCTGGAAACTCATCCCGGGGAAAAGCGTCAGCATCGACCCGTGGGCCGATCTCGTGCTGGAAATCCACGGCGATGAAAACCATGTTACCATCGTGAAACGCTACTCCGCGGGCAATGCGCATGATCGCAGGGTTGACTCCATGACAGTCAACACGGAGGGCCATGAAGAGATCGTCTCCATTCCTCCGGGGCGATGGCTGGGACAGGTTTCCATGGGCATCTACTATGGACCCGAAACCAAACGACACGTGCAGGCACGGATGAGCGATTCCCACAACGAGCTGCACATCGATACGCGCGAAACGCTGGAAACAGCACAGGGCGGAACAACCGTCGACGTAAAAGAGACGTACGCCCTGGCACCGGATGGATTGACGGTACAGTTGAGTGAGAACCGCTCAACGCGACAGTCCGGCCCACCGCTCACCTACACATTTGCACGGGCAACACAATGAGGATGCACCATACATGAAGAACCGATGTCACCTGGGTCGTATTTTGTAATCGCGTGTCGCTCTCTTCTGAACGTTGGAGGATAATCATGTCGATCGTACGGTATCTATTCTTGTCCATCTTTCTCATCTTGTCGCTACAACTTCCTCTTCACTCGGGACAAACGCGCCATGCCTATTTCATGCATCTGCAAGATAACTGGGAGATCAAGGGCCAGCTTCCGACTCAGGCATTCCTGGTGAGCTTGCAGGGGCTTGCCAATGATGGCGCCCCCAGACTCTACTTCTGCTACCCGAAGAACTGGCCCTATGGCTACACGAAGAACCTGATGGAGTATTACGCGAAGACCTATGGGTTCGATTTCAAGGAGCTCCTTCGACCGGAGGATGCGCTGCATATATTTCGTGATCATGTGCAAGGTTATGTCGTGTGGGACCCTTCTGTACGTACGTCATTGACGGTCGCATTCACGGTGGCAGGGTTGAGCCGTGCCGTGGTTGTCAGTCCGGATCAGATCCCGATGGCGGAGCACGAAGGACTGCAGAAGGTGGATGATTTCCGGGGCAGGTTTCAGGGAAAATCCGATTACGAGATCTACACGTGGGCATTCACACAGTACTGGAACCGATGCAGTCACGAATTCCTGACATACATGGGAGGCGTGACGGGGAACTCCATGCAGCCGGGCATCGCCGATTTTGGGATTTACCACAGATCTTTTTTCACCGATCTTTCGTGCGATCCCAGGGATACACTTGAGTACGGTCTCGCTGATAAGATCATGGGACAGATGAAGCCGATGACATCGTTTGTTCTGGGGTGGCATTCTTATGCGAAGGACCTTGAAGCGATGTATATCACGCTCATCTCAAAGCATGTGCTCCGTCAGGAAGGACTCAATACCTGGCCGAACATGAGTTTTACCACGCAGTTGCCCCTTACTCCGGGATTCAAGTTCAAGAACCACCACAACCTCGTTCCCGGCAAAACGTATGTCCCTCAGAAGAAGGTCTACATCGCGTGCGTACAGACAGATGGTTTGGGCCTCGGCGCCTGGCTGGATGCCGACCGCGGCACCTTCCCATACACGTGGGAAACCACTGATGGGAATTCCCTTATTCATGCACCGGCATTGTTCGAATACTTCTACACCACCGCAACGCCAAACGACTATCTTATCGGTGCACTGTCCGGACCAAGCTATATGTATCCGCGTGCCATTCCGGCTGAATACTTGCCCAAGGTGATTGCGATGGATCGCGATCTCATGAAGTCCCTCGATCTGAGGATCTACGGGATCATGGAGCGTACGCATTTCGGAGACCGCTACGTGGGAAACACCAATCTTCCAAAAGGGATAGTCGACGCATACTACGAAGGACTGCCGGAGGCGATTGGTTTCATCTTCGGGTATGGTCCCGGCCATACCTATGATGTACGCAACCACGTTCCTTTTCTTTCATACGATTATTACCTTTCCGCCGAACGTCCGGCGGAAGATGCAATCGCCGACCTCAAGGAGCTTGCCGTCATGAACCCGAGGCGGCCGTACTATCTTGTGATGCACGTACGTGAAAACAGCGGGATCAATCGAGTGACCGGCATACTGAAGCAGCTGGGTCCGGAGTTCAAAGTCGTCCCTCTCGATATCTTAATGAAAATGGCAGGTGAGGATCCGACATTCAAGACACGCTATTTGGAGGAAGGACTCCAGTAGGCTTCTCCGGAACGAGCGCTGCATTCTCCGGGAGGAAATCCTTCAGTTACGATCGGACAATCCGACAGAGTATGGCCCTGACGGCGCAGGCAGCCAAATGGGACACCCGGCGAAGTGGCAGATGCCAGACCGGCCGTGGGAACAACAGAAGACGGGAGTAAATTGTCAGGAGCAAATTAGACGCACGGGCAGGTTTCCGCATCAAACCATAAAGGAATCCTCAAGATGAAAGAAACGGACCTGACCCCGGAGTCCATCCGGGAAATTGCGTACTCCTTCCAGCGGAGCCGGATTCTTCTTACAGCGTATGAACTCGGCATCTTCACCGCGCTTGGCAATCGCAGAGAGCCTTCACAGAATGTCGCCCAAACACTGGGCACCAATTGGCGTGCAACGGATCGCCTGATGAACGCCCTCGCTGCAATGGGATTACTGATGAAGGAGGGTGAAACATTTCGGAATCCTCCCTCCGTTTCACGTTTCCTGCTCCCTTCCAGCCCTGACTACTTGGGCGGATTGATGCACACGGTCCACCTCTGGGATACCTGGAGCACTCTGACCGAAGCCGTACGGCTTGGCACTTGTGTCTCCGCCCGAGAGCAGCGGAGGGCGGACCCGGCGACCTGGACCTCGGCGTTCATTGCCGCCATGAATGACCGGGCACGCAAACAGGCACCTCTCGCTGCAGCACAAATGGGCCTGAAGGAGGGTATGCGCGTCCTTGACGTCGGAGGTGGATCCGGCGCATTTGCTGTTGCCTTCGTCCGCGCAGAAAAAGGCGTGACGGCAACCGTCTTCGATCTCCCGGCGGTACTCCCTCTTACTGAGCGGTATGTCAGCGCCGAGGGACTGATGGGGCGAGTTGGGCTCGTGGCCGGGGACTACACGACGGATGAGCTCCCTGGGGGATATGATCTCGTTTTTCTCTCTGCAATCATTCACAGCAATTCCGCCGACCAGAACCGCAAGCTGATGCGGAACTGCGCCCGGGCCCTCAATCCGGAGGGAAGTCTCGTGGTGCAGGATTTCGTTATGGATGAGAACAGGACGAACCCGCCCGTCGGTGCATTCTTTGCGCTCAATATGCTGGTGGGCACCGAGGCTGGGGACACCTACACGGAATCTGAAATCCGGGACTGGATGAAGGAGGCGGGATTAACCGAGATTAACAGGGTAGAGACCCCATTCGGGGCCGCACAGGTAAGGGGAAGGAAACCGGCCTGAGACAAGACAGTTCCTCCGGTCATTACCGACGGGCCGGCTGCCCGGGCGCTCCTTTCGCACCGGCTGACCCCTTCGGATTCTTCCTTTTCATCAATTCATCGTTGTAGGCGATGATAAGATCCTTCTTCCTGATGATTCCGATCAGAGAACCTGTGGCGACCTCAATCACCGGCAGCTCTGAGACAGAGGTAGAAGTGAAGAGACCCAGCGCATACGTGAGAGTATCCTCAGCGGTCAACTTTGCCCGCACCGGCAGGGTAAGGTCCTTCACCACGATCAGACTGTCGGCGTGAACATCAAGCATCACCCGACGGATATCGTCGAGCGAGACAACGCCCGTGAGTCTTTTCTGGTCGTCGACGGTGAAGAAGTTTTCATGATCCGTTGTCGAAACCCTTTTAACGAGATCCTTCAAATGCAATGCCTCGCTGACAATTTGCTGGGACTGCTTGGGCCTCATATGGTCCGCCACCTTCATTTCCTCGAGGATATCAATCAGATATTCCCCCCGATGCGCTGGTGACTCAACCCGATGCGCAACCTGGTTCTCGTATATCGATATTTTCCCGGTGACGAGGTACGAGATAGCAGCCACAAACATTGTCGGTACCAGCAATCCATAACTGCCTGTCATTTCCGCAACCATGATGAGAGAGGAGATCGGCACCTTTGCAACACCCGCGAAGAAGCCCGCCATGCCGACCATGATGAACGCGGCAGGCTGGATTCCCCATGTGGGAAGGAGCATTTGTGCGATTGCACCAAACGCCCCGCCGAGCATCCCGCCGATCACCAGCGATGGTGCGAAGACACCTCCACTCCCGCCGGAACTGATCGTCAGGCCTGTTGCGATAATCTTCAGAAATGGAAAGAGAATCATTATGCCAAGGCCCACCTTGCCGTAGATCGCCAGCTGGATCCAACCATATCCGCTACCGAGTATTTCAGGGAAGAAGAACGCCATACAGCCAAGAAGAAGACCGCCGATTCCAGGAAGAAAGTGTCTTGGAACCTTCAGCCGGCGAAAGAGTTTGTCTCTCATCCCGTAAAAGACGTGCACATAGAGAATACCGACCGCTGCAGAAATGATGCCGAAGATCAAGTACAGCAAGAGATGGAGAGGTTCGTGGTACAGAAGCGGTGGTGTTGTGAAGATCGGCCCCCAACCGTACACAAACCCGTACACGGAATAGGCAACGACCGCGGAGATAATAGCCGGGATCAACCCTTCGTACTCGAATTCCGGCTCTTTGTACAACACCTCCGTGGCGAAGATTGCCCCACCCAACGGAGCGCGAAAGATGCTTCCTATGCCACCACCCATCCCCGCAATAACCATGAGCCTTCGCTCTTTGTCCGGGAGTTTCAAGAGATCCGCGAGAAAAGAACCAAACCCCGCACCAATCTGTGCCACGGGTCCCTCGCGGCCGGCTGATCCCCCCGTGCCGATCGTGACAATAGACGCGATGGTCTTTATCAGCGGAACCCGGCGTCGAATGATGCCCCGTCCCCGATGGAAGGCGTTGATGACTGCGTCGGTTCCGTGGCCTTCCGCCTCTGGCGCAAACGTGTAGACAAGCCATCCGACAAAAAGCCCACCTGCCGTGGGGATGATGAAGAAGAGCCATCGCTTGGTTTCGCCGGGCAGAACTTGAAGGAGTGCCGGCTCCGTGCCAAGGCCGGGCATCTGATAGTTTGCCAGCGTCGCAAAGAAGAACTCATTGCAGAACTGAATGCCAAAGGTAAAGAGAATGGCACCCAGACCCGAAATTATGCCGATCAGTGTCCCGAAAAACAGCCAGTTGCCGTATCGCCAATAGCCAAGGAGACGCTTAGGGGAGAGGATACTCATGAAACTCAAAACTCACCTCACTAGGATGTTCCAGAATTCGCGAGGAATAGGACCCTGCGGAGTTCACCGTGGTGCGTACCACACCCACAGTATATATACCATTCATTTCGAAAAACATCAAGGCGATCCAATCGGCCTCCCCGGAGATCCAGCATTCTGTGGACAGCCTTGAGGGGTGCTCCATCAGGCTACTTCATTAACCACGAGATCGCCTCTTTTCTGCTCCGGGCAAACCCTATGTGGGATCCCCTAGGAGTGATTCTTTCATAACAGCCCGCTCAGCCAATGTGCAACGTTCAACAAAAACTGTCCATTCTGCGGAGCTCTCGGATCATTCATACCTGCGGTGATACGGTTGGGCCCGGCAACCTGTGCGGAAAACATAGCAGCTTCGCCAAATACCGCAACGCGTCCTTTGCCAAACCTCAATACTGCGCCCTGGAGCATTCGTGATGCGGACATGCTCGGCGTCAACTTGGAAAATTGCCAGGCAACCTCCGGCATGAGCAAAACGATGTCATGACCTAGCGTCATCAGACCCTCCCCCGCGCCTTCAAGCCTGAATGCCTGGCCGGTGAATGCCGTAACTGAATCGATGCGTTCCGAGGGATTCCTTCCTTCTGTAATGGGACCCTTGGCAAGTGTTCCGGCGGACCGTCTGAAACAGATACGTCCATCCAGCGTTTCCCCGTCTACGGCAAAGCCATTTCCCATCAGAATCCCAAACTCTGCGGCAAGGAGTTCCGCAGCACCCGCAAAGGGCATATGATCCGCTATGAGCCATAGGGAACCACCAGCGTTCACCCAGTCCCGCACGGTCTCGATTTCCGCGGTATCAAAAGCAGAAGGTGTCGGAAGGTACCAATCTTCTTCGTTTTCCTTTGCCAACGCATTTGAAATGACCAGGATTTTCGCCCGATCAAGATCCGTCCGGGTAAACTTCCCTCCGCGGGCTTTCACGACATATCCATCTTTCTGCAGAAGGCGCGCGAACGGGAGGTACCTCCCGTTCATCGTATGAAAATTGTAGTGTCCTCCGTCGATCAATACGGTGGGGCCGGATCCTTCCTTGAACGCTGGTGCGCCAACGCTCGGGCTGAAGAGTGTGTCTGCAACCTGCTGGGCACCTGACGGAGTCGACAGGATGACTGACATGAAGAGAACAGCAATGGCGAAGAGTACATGTCTGGATGACATTTGATTCTCCTTTGTCCGGGAAGAAAAATAGGGCCGTGCGGTCTACTCGCGTCACAACTCAACATTGGGTGGCTATTTTCTGTGGGCCTCTTTCCCCCCGGATTGGGCAACCTTCGTTCAACAAGAGAAGGGCAAAAACCCGGGGGTCTTCGAGCAGATTCGAACTGCCGGCCTGCGGTTTGGGAAGACGTGATCATCCGAATAACCCGCAGAAGCGGTATTCTTTTGAGGGATTTCTCTGCCACTTTTTAGGCCCGCGCCAGCAGACCGTTAACAGAGGAATTGATCAACAATATACTATCAGAGACACCAGATGTCAAACTGTGTATCGGTTCGAGGCGGAGCGGATTCAGGTGTTCGCCGTCCATCCCTCTCGAAATCGATCAGCCCGAGCCGGCCTCGGCTGGCCGCCCCGGGTTGCATGCCAACGCAGACCACATCACTGATGGCCGAGGGATGCCAAGATGTTGGCTGTTATCAGAGAGAGATGACTGCAGAAACCCTTCACACCTTGATTTTGGAGCGGCTATGGCCTATAATGCTACGTGTCCGTTCGCATCCTCGGCCTTCCGCACTGCGAAAGGATCAAGAGGGCGGTACTTCTGAAACGTTTCGGGAGGGTTCCACGCCATGCCCTGGCACTTCATCATCCCGTTCTACTATGGTGAGAACAAGTTTGTTCTCATCAAGGGTGGAGCGCCGGTGAGGCGCAAGATGGCATACCTGACCCAGACGGTGAGGGCAATCGAGCGGCTCGGGATTGACCATAAGGTCACGGTCTTTGTCTGCAACGCGCAAAGCAAACAGCGCGCGCTCGAAGTATGCCCCACCGTCACGATGCTCGACTGCCCTCCCCTTCACCTGCCGCTGGAAACCGTGAGGAACTTCCAGCAGTGGTTCCGTTTACATGGCTCTGACGCTGACGTTGTGGCGTTCAATGAGGATGACCAGATCCTGTACATGGCAGACTCGGTGATGAACGATATCCAGGATGTTCAGGAGAGAGTCGTCTTCTCCCCGCATCGCTGGGCCAGACAGTTTCTGTATTTCCGTCGCAAGGGACGGCCCGTCTTCAAACTGAACGGGCGACGCGGACTGCTGGATAACGTCGATCGGGAGCAGGCCGGGGCCAGATTTCAGTTTCGCCATGCCTATGTCGCGCAGACGACCAAGAACGCCGCCTACGCCGCTTGCTGGATGATGAAGGGTTCACTCTTTCGGAGCCTGGACCTTTCGGTGCCCGTTGAAAACACCGAACTGGAGTCAGCCTCCTACGTCGTTTTCGAGAATGGGGTTCCGGTCCTGAAGTTGCGGATTGACGACCAGCAGCCTCTCTCCGCGTTCATGGTCGATCATCTATCCGGGTATGACTATAACAGGCGTCTGATCAAGTAGTCTTTCATTGACTCCTGCGCGCTTGACGTCGTCCTTACGGATGCTCCTCCCCTGCCTCTTCAACTCTGCATCTGCGTGCGGAACATCTAGTCCGATTAGGAAGAAGATACAAGAACTGGACCGGGAAGGCAAACACCCCCACCAGCCCCATTCGGCATACACAAGAAAATGCCCGGACATCACTGCCCGTCCCCACACGGGAGGACAAATGTCCTCATCGAAGCAGAATCATCTTCCGGGTCTGGATGAACGAACCTGTTGAGAGCCGGTAGAGGTAGACGCCGCTTGCCAGTGACCCTGCGTCGAACGTGACATTGTGCGTCCCTGCGCTGCGGCGCTCGTCAAGCAGCGTGGCCACCCTTCGCCCCAGGAGGTCGAAGATTTCCAGCCGAACGTTGTCCGACTGCGGGAGATCAAACCGGACCACCGTCTGCGGGTTGAAGGGGTTCGGATAATTGTCGTACAGTGCATAGCTCAGCGGGATCGACTCGGCAACCTCCACACCCGTCGTCCCCGATCCGAGTCGTACAAGCGGTGCCCAGGCAGTGTTGTTGTCCTCGTGGACCTCGTCTGCTATCTGGTTTTGTGGATCAATCACCGCATAGATGCGTACCGTTGTCGGGGACTCGGCCGTCTCGACCGTCCAGTCCACCCAGACAAACCGGCTGCCGCGGGCCGGGAGTGTGTCGGTGACTGCTGTTTCGCCGATGAGGACCCCCCCGGAGGCAGGATCACCTCGGTAGAACCGTACTGTTACCGGGGCCGTTACCGCGGCAAGGCCGAAATTCCGGATCCAGGCACCGACCTGCACAGTATCCCCGGGACGGGGGTACTCTTCCGAGATGAGGATGTCACGCGAGCGCTGCCGGTAAGTCAGATCGTTTCCTGGCAGCGAAATCACTTTCTCCAGATCAAACCGCCACGGCAGGCTGAATGCCAGATCAGGCTTCCCGCCGTAGGTTTGCTGCCAGAAGGAACCCGGACCCGAGGGAAGAGGCGAGACTTTGTAGTCCAGGACGAGGGTCCCGAGCGGGTCTCGATACGCGTAGGGTTGAACCCGGTAGGTTCCCCCCGTACCGTACTGGGTCTGGACCTTCCCGAATTCGGCGCGCATCTCCAGTGAGTTGCCGACGGTGACCGTCTGGGTGCTGATCTCGCCCCTGCCGTACCGGCCGCTGACCTCCAGTTCAACTCCGTATTCGAGCTTTGACTTCTTCTTGCCCTTCCCTTTCTCAAAGCCCACTCCCAGGCCCAGCGATGCGCTGACCTCCAGGCCGGCGTCCCAGCTTGTCTCAACACTGTTGTCCCGGAACGTGCTGATTTGCAGGGAGACGAAACTGCTTCCGCTGCTCCCGATGGTCTGCTCGGGAAAGTCGACGATCGTCCGGGCGGTGTCGTCGGTGCTTACAACCGGATAGGACAGGATATTGCCGACCTCATGATCCGGGACATACTGGTTTCCCAGGAGATCGTCGTCCTTGCCTTCGACCCAGACCGGATGGGGCGCACCGGGCCGGGACACCAGGAAATATCCGATGGGGTCGGTGTTGAGGCTGTCGTAGACGGGATATTCGTAGAAGTCAATGTCGAACACATTGAAGCAGACCCAATCGTCTCCCGAGGCGACCCTCCCGATCGAGACCGTGTAGGTGGTTCGGTCGCTCTCCCGGAGGCTGAATTTCTCGCCGTACGTCGCCTTCAGTTTTTCTTTGAAGCTGTATTTCAGCCCCCTTGCCTCCGCCACCGCGCTCACGGAGATGGCGGCATCTGCACCCCAGTCCTCGTGGATTTCCGTGGTCAAGGTTGTCTCCTTCGTGGCCGTCTCAACGTAGCTGGCTGAGAAGCCGCACGCCTGGCCCGGGTAGCAGCCGCTCAGGTCAATCGGCGGAGCACCCGGCTGGAGGATGTCGAAGTGAACCGGCGGCGTGGAGAGGATCATGGTGGGCTGACGCACGCCCGTCTTCCGGTAGTGAACGGGGCGACCGAGCCTGATGCGGTCACCGTCAAAATCTCCCATCGCCAACGCCCAGTGGCGAATAAGCCCCTCGTTGCCGTCGGGAGTCGGCTCCTCCTGCAGCCTGCGGGCTTTTGGGATCAGGCCAAGCACGGAGTCAATGCCGAACACCGTGACCTCGAAAGTCTGCGACTCGCCCTGAACCCGGGAGTACAGGTTTTTCGCCACAACGATCTCGGCTCTGTCGTCCAGATCCATATCGCCGACGGTAAGCCAGTGGTCGCTGTATACGCTGTTGCCTGCAATGTTGGAGATGCCGCGTTGAGCGATCTGACTTACGCCGAGGGTGTCGTCGCATTCATAGACGTAAAATGTTCCGCCGATCCCCCACACAAACTCCTCCCGAATGTCGGCATTGACGTCCCCGGCCGCCAGGGCAAAGGATTCGATTTCATTGGGGCCGATCGCGTCGCGTGAGATCGCGGGAAACGCGGTATCGAGAATGGTGGAAAGATCCGCTGACACGTTCGTGAGATACAGATAGGAATCCGGGCCGGATTGTTCGCCCTGGAAGAACCCGAAAGCGAAGGCGATTTCGTCGACCGTATCGTGATCAAAGTCGCCGACGGCGACGGCGGTATTGATCTCAAGGACCGGATAGGCCGGATTAGCAGAAACATCCCGTGAACCGTGGGCGACGAGATGGCCATCGGCGTCCGCGCCGAAGAGTGAAAGCACCGTGGCCCAACCGCCCTGACGGGGCTGTATGGACGCCAGCACGATCTCGTCGGTGCCGTCTCCGTTGACATCTCCGGCAGTGATATCCCAACTGTTGAGCCCGGAGACAAGAGGCATGAGCTGTATGTTGGCCAGCTCACCGCGCTCCTGGGGAAGAAGAGAGCCCGGGGTAAACGAGAACAGCCGAAGATGGAGCACTCCGTCGGGGCTCTGGTAGGCCAGGACGAATTCGTCGAGGAAATCGCCGAAGAAATTCCCCGCCGCGAGCTTGACCTTCGAGTTCACGGTCCCGTGTGCCAGCATTTCTCGATTCGTGGTGGACCAGGAAAGGGTTGCCCCTTCAATGTCGGGGACGACCAGTTCGATGGCGCTGTCGGGTGTGGACCATGCGGCAACAATGTGTTTGAGGGCTCCATCAGCGAAATTCCCCGTTGCGACGGAGAGACCTTTCTTCCCTCCGATGAGGGAGTCGCCCAGAAGGCCTCCTGTTGTCAATGCCTGGTCCACCGGCCGTGTCAAATCCAGGTCGTAGATCTTGAAGTTGCTTCGCTGAAGCTTATCGGCCGGACCCTGACTCCAGATCATAACGATCTCGTTGGAGCTGGCAATTTCCCTGGCCCTGGCCAGCGGATCAGCCTCAGCAACGCCCTGGGAGGCGGCAGGGACCGAATTGGAGACGATGGCCCCTATGACCAGGGCCGAACGGATCAAGGTTCCTGTTGTCATGACGAGTACCCCACGATGCGTGGAACGGAGAACGGTTCAGGTGCCGGCCGCACACAAAAATAGGCTGCGGCGTGGAACACAGAACACGATTGATTAGTGACGGGCGAGCTGCCCCGTCCGACGGGGCAAGAGGAGTTTGCAGAAGGGCGCTCGGAGGCCTGTGCCGGAAGTCGCGGGCGGAGCGCGCGTGAGACATCGCGCCCCTGTAAGCGGCAGGTCGCGGATGGATGGACATCCGGGGTCTCCGTAACGTAATGGGAAAGAACATTATAATACCATAAATATTTTCCGGGGAAGTGTCAAGTATCCCGTGGAGGAAAATAATCCGGAGAAGCCGCACTCCCCTGACTTTTCTGTCGCCTCGGTATCCTGGTCACCGTGCAGCCCTGGGAATCCAGAATGATGTTTCTCCGATTCTTCGGACAGTCAATCTGGCTGTTTTGATGGATTCTTCTCTCTTTCTTGGTATGCGATATCCCAGCGATGACAGTCGATGCTGCCGGTTGTAGAACACGTCGATTTTGGTCCGCCTTCTTTTGCCCTCGACTCATTGGGGGACAGCAAATGATCACAGGACAGCCAACTGTTCTGAAAACGAAGGGAATCGCGGGTCAAGACGAAATCCTCCGACGTCCCCGTCAATGCCAAGCCTAATATTTTGCAGCTCGGAACAGTTCTTGTGTGATTGCTGTTAAGGTATTTAACGCACGCGATGTGGAATTTATCCCGTGGATAATGTCTGGGAGTGCTTCAGATGTGTTGGAGACCTCCCTTAACGTGTTGAGGGAGACAAGATGTGCGATTAATCTGGAATGGAAGGGCGTGATCCATCGATTGCACAAGGAAAAGTCATGAACCCAGAACATGCAGCGAATGAACATTTCAACACTGTCGTGATTGGCGGCGGACAGGCAGGTCTTTCTGTTGGATATCATCTGAAGAGACGAAATATCCCGTTCGTCATCCTTGAGGCAAATACGCGAATCGGCGATTCATGGCGCAAGCGCTGGGACTCTCTCCGCCTCTTCACACCAGCCCGTCTTAACGGAATCGACGGAATGCGGTTTCCTGGACCTCCCTTCTATTTTCCCACGAAGGATGAAATGGCGGACTACCTTGAGGGTTACTCAAAGCGGTTTGACTTCCCCGTGCGGACCGGCGTGAGAGTAGACAGACTCACTCGGGGCAACGGCTGCTTTGTGTTGTCGTCGCCACATAGCACGATCGAAGCGGAAAACGTTGTGGTGGCTATGGCCACATTCCAGAACCCTCAGGTGCCTGCATTCGCCCGTGAACTCAATTCGGACATCGTGCAGTTACATTCCTCTGAATACCGCAACCCGTCACAACTGCGGGATGGCGGCACACTTGTGGTCGGCGCCGGAAACTCGGGAGCGGAGATCGCCATGGAGATTGTGAAGACACACAAGACGTGGATGTCGGGGCGGGATGTCGGACATGTCCCCTTCGATATCGAAGGACTTCCGGCACGACTTCTCCTGGCGCGCCTGGTTCTTCGGTTGATCTTCCATCGGGTCCTGACTGTGAGCACACCGATCGGACGCAGGGTGCGATCGAAACTTCTTACACAGGGTGGACCTCTCATCCGCCAAAAACCCAAGGACATTTCATCAGCCGGGATTGAACGGATTCCGCGCGTTGCAGGGGTAAGGGAAGGGAAACCGCTGCTGGAAGATCATCGCTCACTTGATGTGGCAAATATTGTCTGGTGCACGGGATTCCATCCGGGCTTTTCATGGATCGATCTCCCCGTCCACGGAAAGGACGAACCACAGCACAGTCGCGGCATTGTCGAAACCGAGCCCGGGCTGTTTTTTGTCGGTCTGCATTTTCTCTATTCCTTGTCATCAGCAATGATCCACGGGGTCGGGAGAGATGCACGGTATGTCGCGGAGGCAATTTCGCTCAGATCAAATACTGGTACGAGGTGAAGGAGGGGACTGGCATTCCTTTTTGTGGCGTCAGTCGGTGTAACGGCTACGCCTCAGTTTGGCCTCGAGGGTTGGGTGACGGGCTGATAAATGCAACGCCTTCGATTTGGACTCGTCCAGAGAGTTCTACCACGTCTGCCCGTCACGAATGCATCGCCAGAACCCGAAGGCCCCGAGCGGACAGTCTGGCAAGTCCAAAGTCCAACACTTTGACCCGCCCCTCTCGCGTCAGCATCACGTTTGTCGGCTTCAGATCCCGGTGGATTATGCCGTCCTCGTGAGCGGCCGCCAGAGCCTCGCACAAGAAAATGAAGAGCTCGAAGCGAGCCACCCGCTCAGGCGATAATGCCACGTCCGGGGGGAGTACTATGAGGGCCACCTCACGACCCAATCGATCATCCCGGGCGCGATAGACTTCGCCCATTCGACCTTCGCCCCCCCACGACCGCGCATATTCGATTGGATTCTCGATGATTGGCCAGACTGTTACCCACTACAACATACTCGAGAACCTCCGCGAAGGCGGGAAGTGAACAAAGGGCACGTATGCTCGGGATCGGGCTGGCATTCTTCGGCCAGCTTACGGGAGTGAACGTCGTTGTCTACTACTGCGTGGCCACAATATTCTACTGGAGGCTGACGCCTGAAACCCTTGGGCGCAGCCTCGAGGAGATCGAGAAACGGCTTATCGGGCGGTAATCCCGAAGAGGTCCAGCCGGCGATCTCGCGACACTGCGAGTATCGTGTCCGCCGGTCGTTGTTTTTCGCAGCCCCCCATCACAATCGACGATTCTCCCCTTCACATTACTTGTTCTTCTTAAACAATTTCTTCAACGCATCCCCGACCTTATCCTTCAGGGTCTCCTCCGCACGCTTGCGGACGGAGTCGGTGTCCAGCTGCACCTTCGGATCATCCGTCGTCCCTCCAACATTGAAGTCGAGTTTTAGCCGCCCGCTTTGATCTTTGAACAGATTTATCGCCTCCCCGCCGAATCCGGGGATATTCAATTTCTGCCCGGCACTCTCGGGAAGGTAAAGTGCCATCCGGTAGTCGAGCGTGCCGTCCAGACCCTGGGATCCGTTCACCACGTATTGCGCGTCGAGTGCCGTGATGGTCAGGTCCTTGATTACGAGTCGGCCATTTTGGACCGTAAAATCATTCTCCCAATCCGAGAATTGCATTGTCTCAAGCTCCGGGAGATTCAGCAGACCTGCAAGGGACTGATTCACCTTGAACCCCTTCAGAGACCCATTCTTGACCCCGACTTTTCCGTTCCCCTCCAGCGCGGCCGGGACCAGTCCCAGCGTATCGTTGAGTTCCCCTTTCATGCTCGCGTTCATTGACATTGCCCCGCTGAGGCGCTGGCCGAATGACGTGAACTGCGAGAGAAGCGAACTGGCTTCCAGGGCGTTCAGGTTGAGATTGAGATCGAACACAGGCCGATCGGGTCTATTCAGGTCGAGCGTCCCACGTGTAGATACGGAGCCGCCGAAGGTGTTGAGCGTCAGATTCTGCATCGTGACCACCCCCTTGGAGATGCGCAGGGAGCCCAGGACGCCGGTAAATTCGAACTTCTCGAGCGTAAGCGTACCGATCGTAGCGTTCACATCCAGATCCATGGGCAGAACCGCAGATGCACTCTTCCCGCCGGACTTGCCGGTTTTCGGTGGGACGGATTGTCCGCTCTCCTGCGATCCGGATTTGTCCGCAGCGGTTCGCCCGTCCCCGGCTTTCCGCGTGCTGGATCCCTGAGCCGGCGACTCACTCAAGAGGTCGCGGGTAAATATGTGGTTTGACCGGAGCGACATGGTGACGGAGGATTGAGGGGCCTTTTTGTCATTGGAAACCAGAGACAGATAGTTCTTCACGCGACACGCGATGGTCATGTCCGATTCGCCAATAAGCAGGGAAAGTTTCTTCGTTTCGGCGATTTCATTGTTAAACGTGACTGTGCCACTGAGCTTGCGGACAGGGTTTGCACTGGTGGCCGTCTTTGCCGACACATCCCGAAATGTCATCGTCCCGGAGGCCTGCATCGTCTTCGGGTCAATCACTTTTCCCACGATGCGCAGATCAAGTTTCATCTCTCCGGCGAGTTCGGTTCCCTTGTCCAGAGGGTAAAATTCGCCGACGTGAGCCAGGTTGAGGGATCCGCCTGCGGAAAGTTTAAGATAGGGATCGTCAAAATCCGTCACCGTCATTGCCATGCTGATCGGAGCGCCGCCAAGGCTTGCGGCGAGATTCTCGAGCCGGAATTCCTGCTTCGTTTTTGTGTTGGTGAAACTCGAGAGAATGGTGATGTCAGTGATGGGTTTGGGAACCTGTGGAAATCGGAGGGTCGCTCCTTTCGCCGTGATGGTGCCGGCATATTCTGATGAGGTCGAATCGGTGAGGGTGCCGGTAATGGCAATGGAAACCTGAGCGATGCCGGTTCCCTTCGCTCCTTCGGCCTTTTTCATGTACTCTGTGGGTACGATCGAGAGGAGATCGGCGATATTTACGCTGTCCGAGCCGACGGCGAGGTCAAGCACGGGATTTGATTTGAGATGGGAGGCAGCTCCTGAAAGGACAAGGCGAATGTTCTGGAGCACCATATCCCCCTTTTCGATCCTCAGAACGTCCTTCGAGATATCGTACAACATCCGGTGATCGAGACGGAGACGGAGTCCTGCGAGCATCGGCGTTTCTACGGTCCCGTAGCTCAGGCTGTCCGTTGTGGCATTGCCGGAGATGACGACGGTGTTCCCTTCTCCCCCGACCTCCGTGGCCAGAAGAAGGTTTCGAATTCTGGTGGAGGAATTGTCTCGGTAATTGACGTAGTCAAAGGACCCGTTGTTAACCTGCAAACCAGAGATGAGGAATGCGGCAGCGGGAGGGGGTTCGGCAGCGTTTTGAGTCGGGGACCCGGAAGCCTCCGCACTCCTTCCACTCAACAGGTTCCTATAGTTCGTCTCATTTCGGGCATTCACCTCGAGCAGAAGATGGGGACGATCCAGCTCGAGGGAAGTGACTTCAACACGCGACTTGAGTAATGGCAGGAGTTTGACATTCAGACGAAGAACGTCGAGTGCAAGGAACGGGTTGGCAGAGAACCCTTCCCCCTTGCGGTTTGCAATGCTGACTCCCTGCATCCTGACAGCAATGGAGGGGAAAACACTCAGAGAGATACTGTTGATGGTAACGGGTCGGCCGGTGGTTTCCTCTACCATGGGGATGACCATCGACTTCAACCGTTCGCTCGTGAACATCACCTTGAGTGCAACCATTCCCGCGGCAACAAGGACGAGCGGAATGCCGAGGATGATCAGCCAGATTTTGGTCTTACGGGTCAATGACATCGGGACCTCCTGAGATTCTTCCTAAGCCAAAAATACCCGGGAGTGTGCCGGATGACAATCGATTCTTCTCTATGATTCCGTCCCACGCCTGACTCAGAATGCGAGCCTGATGCCTGCGTTCGCAAAGAACGAGCGGCTCTTGCCGATATCAACAGTGCTCAGCGAGCTCACATCGCTTAGAGACCACTCGTACTGGAGGTCCACGAAGAATATGAAGATATTCAACCCTGCACCTGCAAAAACACCCCATGTGGGGCTGGTGAAGTCATCTTTCGACACACCCGGGGCGCTCACGCTGGTAACGATGAAGGCTGACCCTCCTCCGAAGACGCGGAGCGCAAACTGGCCCTTCTGGTCGCCGATCAGATGGTAGCCAAGAGCTACGGGAATCCGCACGCCGTTGATATCGTTCTCGAATTCCAGGTTCGCGCTTGTCGACGTGAACGCCGTGCTCTTCGTGGCGTAGAACACCCCGCCTTCACCGTAGAGCTTCTGCCCGATCAAGACGGATCCTCCGAGTTGCCAGCCAAGCTGGCCTGTGACCTCACCGTTTGCGGGATTCTTAGACACGTCGCTGAAGGTGATACCGATACCCGGCTTCAGTTCGGCCTGGGCGTACGCCTGTCCGGCAACCAGCAAGGTGAGAAAGAGGACAGCAGCAGTCTGTTGAAGTAGTCTCATTTCCAAAGCCCTCCTTACGTTAATGAAAAAAGACGATGTAGCAGGCCATGCAATTCTTCTGCCTTCTATACCATTGACCGTGACGCCATGATTGCGAGTACCAGAAGGACGTGAATGAAACCGCCCAGGGTATAGAAAGTAACGAGCCTTAAGAGCCATAGGGCGGTGAGAATCACAGAGATTGCGAGCAGCATCGGAATACCCTTCCCGGTTTCGTTGAACGATCGAGACCAGGGGATCTCTGCTGATCTGCATCTGAAATATACCGAGCAGAATCCAGGAATGAATCGGCTGAAGGGATGAAAGAGTAGTTAATCCCCGGAAGGGGGCCGTGTTGTCCTCTCATCGCTCACAACACCTTCTTTTCTTCCCCACCAGGCCGTTCTACAATGGCGAGAACAAGTTTGTTCTCATCAAGGGTGGAGCGCCGGTGAAGTCACCCAGGACACCGGGGCGGGGTATGAGCGATCCTTCGTTGTGCCCCTGGTAAATCGGCCCATTTTGGAGATGTCTTGATTAACATGCATTATTATATGCTTATCATGTTATTTTACTTGACAAACGAGATCCAGAGTGCTATATTCGCGTTGGTGCGACTTGATTCACGACGCGACCAACGAAGGGAGGCATTCATCATGATTCACAACAATTTCCTCAACCCGCTGGGAAAGGCACTCCGGTTCTATGCAGGGTTTGGTATAGCGGTCTTCCTATTCCAGCTTGCCGGTCTCCTGATGTACTTCCTCAACGGCTGGCCCCGGGTGCGAGACACTCTGTCCACCGGGGTCACTATCCTCGTCGGTTTGGCTGTCTTCTCGGTGCTCGTGCGCTCCTGCATCTGGATCCGGATCTATTGGTCTGGGGCCAGGGCTTTCTCCCTTCTTCGTGGTGAAGGGGAGTCACCGGACCTGGCTGACCACCTCGCCCCGATCCTCATGACCCTGTCGCGGCTCCTGGTCATGAGCTGCATTCTGGATCTGTTCTTCGTTCCCGTTATCTTCCTGAGCGACGTACTCCATCCCTTCGCGGTGTCCTGGTTGTGGCTCGGTGTACTTGATCTCTCCATTCTTCTTTTCCCGCAAGCATTCGGTATTGCCGCACTCATACTGGCGTTCTTAACATACCAGTACGCGCAGCTCCTAAGAGAGCGCGGCCAGATGAAGGAAGAGATCGGGCTCACAATCTGAGGACCGTGACATGCCACTCGTGATCAACCTTGACGTGCAGATGGCGAAGCGCAAGATGAAGCTCAACGAGCTTTCGGACCTTGTCGGTATCTCGGCGCAGAATCTGTCGATCCTAAAGACGGGAAAGGCGAGGGCCATTCGTTTCTCCACGCTGGAAAAGCTCTGCCAGGCCCTGGAGTGTACTCCGGGCGATCTCATCGAGTACCGGAAACAACCATAGGAGGGCGATACAGTCCTCGACCGGGAGGGTTCTCCACGCCCCCATCCATCCCCCGAGTCCTCTGTACGGGATACTGGCCCTGCAGGCCCCGGGAGCAACCGTCGGCCGAGCTTACCCCCGAGGGTGTCCGGGCACAAATCGTGTCCACTACACCCCGCGAATCGTCTCATTCTTCTGCGAGAGCCCGACTAACCGACTCCAGCAACTCCTCAATGACGCAAGGCTTCGCAAACACTTCATATGCACCTCGCAACTTCGCGGTGAATTGCCGGCGCCTCCCATTCCCGGACAATGACAAAAAGTACATCTTCCAAGTTCACTTCAAAATCAACATCCGATTCGTCTCCACAAACTCCCCTGCCCTCAATCGGTAGAAGTACACTCCCGACGACAGCCCTGAAGCATCGAAGATGGTCTCATGGAAACCTGCTTCGATTTCTCCACGTACGACATTTGCTACTTCCTGACCAAGCGTGTTGAACACGGACAGGGTCACTAGTAACCGCTGTGGCAAGGCATACTTGATCGTCGTCGTCGGGTTGAAGGGGTTAGGGTGGTTCTGGTGGAGAACAAACCGTGATGGTACATTTGAAGCCTCTTCTCGAACCGATGTTCCGCTTTGTGTGAATACCCATGCTGCTCCTACACCTCGGTTGTCATTGTAACCACCGACGATGGCGGTATTCCCGTCGACTGACAAAGCGACAGACCAGCCTTGATATGCACTCTCGACGGCCCCCGTGCCGACGAGTTTGCTGCCCTGCTGGCTCCACAAGACCCCACTTCGCGAAAATATCCACGCTGCTCCTGCACCAGCGTGGTCAGCGTATCCACCGACTATGGCAATATTCCCGTCGCCAGAAAGAGCAACGGAAGTGCCTTGAAGTACATAATCGACACGACCTGTGCCGACAAGTTTGTCGCCCTGCTGGCTCCATGCTCCGTTTGTGCGAGTGAATACCCATACTGCTCCTGCGTTGTTAATACCGAACCCGTCACCGGGTCCTCCGACGATCGCGGTATTCCCGTCCGCGGAGAGAGCGACAGAACTGCCTTGCCGTGCGTTCCCGCCAAGACCTATGCCTGTGCCCACGAGTTTCGTCCCCTGCTGGCTCCACACGCTGAGTGTTCGTGTGAATACCCATGCTGCTCCTATAAAGGAGGCGTCACCGCGCCCACCGACGATGGCGGTATTCCCGTCGCCCGAGAGAGCGACAGAGGAACCTTGCTGTGCATTCCCGACGGCTCCTGATCCGACAAGTTTGCTGCCCTGCTGGCTCCACACGCCCCCAGTACGAATGAACACCCACGCCGATCCTACACCACTGCTGTCCCCACTTCCACCTATGATGGCAGTATTCCCATCCGCGGAGAGGGAAACAGAATAGCCCTGAAAGGAACTGTCAACAGCACCGGCACCAACAAGTTTGTTCCCCTGCTGGGTCCACACGCCCCCAGTACGAATGAACACCCATGCCGCTCCGACACCACTGCTGTCCCCACTTCCACCTACGATGGCAGTATTCCCATCCGTGGAGAGGGAAACAGAGCCGCCTTGGACGGCATCACCAACAGCACTCGCACCCACCAGTTTACTCGCCTGCTGGGTCCACAAGACCCCATTTCGTGAAAATACCCACGCTGCTCCTACACCAGAGTTGTCAAAGTAACCACCGACGATGGCTGTATTCCCTTCGGCGGAGAGAGCGACAGAACTGCCTTGCCGTGCAAGCCCGACGGTATCTGTGCCGACGAGTTTCGTCCCCTGCTGAACGAATTGTGCCCCGGCCCCCGCCCCAAAAATCGAACCGAGAACGAGGGCCGCCAGAAAGTGACATCGCTGAAATTGTCTCATCGAGCACCTCCCCACCAGAAGTAACGCCTCAGTAATGCGAAAGGAGAAGCCACAGAGTCAGAAAGTATATTGTCCTCAGGGTGCACGTTCAAGCTCCTTCCCCACGAGCATACGGTACGGTCCTTCAGCAGGACTCGGTGGGTCGTCCGGTAGGACGTGAGAGCGGAAACACTCGGCGGCGGACCGACTTCTCACCGGATTAATGAACTGTCATAGTAAGGTAGTATCAATGTGTTTCAAGACTCGCAGCCAGCAGGTCGTCGGGGTGGGCACCAAAAACAGAAGTCGAAGGGGGGTCCAGAGCGGCGGCCCATCGGCTGAGGGAGCCGTTGGGCGCAACGCTTACAACAGCAATATATCTCTCGCGTTCACCAATGTCAACCGCAGCGGCTACCGGCGCACTGTGCGGCTTTCGAAAGGCAGAAGCGATAGCCAGAGACGCCGCGATGTCCGTTATGGAAGGTTACGAGGTAGTAGAAACCGCTGGAGCAGCAAAACAGGAGTGACTGATCAGAAACGGCTAAAATCAGTGCCCTCGAGCAGATTCGAACTGCTGGCCTGCGGTTTAGGAAGACGTGACCGTCCACAAAAACTGCAGAATCAGTATTGCTTTGAGGGATTTCTCTGCGGCTTTCTAGGCCAGTGTTAGCAGACTGTTAGCAGAGGGACTATGATTTGAGCGTGAGACGTGCGATTATACAACGCACTAAGACCAATGTCAACCGATTTCAAAATGCCAATCTACATATTTGGATTAGGACTACTTCGAAAGTAGCTGGAACAGTTTCACGTTCAAAAAAAGAACTTCCCTTCCAGACTTCTGGCTGCGGAGTATTCCTGCCTTCTCCAATTCTCTAAGATACACTGCTGCCGTCTTCCGCTCAGCTATCCCGGCCTCAACAAGATGCTGGACTTTCGTATAGGGCTGGCGGAAGAGGGCTTCAATCAACTCCTTTGAATATACTTTCGCCGGCAGGTTTACCTTACCTTTTTCAAGAGTCTGATCCATCAGTTTGCGGATCGCGACTACCTTCTCTCGAGTCTCTACTGCAGTCGCCTGAATCGCGTCCAGCATGTACAGAACCCAGCTCTCCCATTCCCCTTTCGTAGTCACTGCCCGGAGGTGTTTGTAGTAGTCGTTCTTCGTATCGATGATGTACTTACTCAGATAGAGGATCGGTTCATCGAGTAGCTGTCTGGCAACAAGGAAGAGACTGTTTATGATCCTTCCGACCCGACCGTTTCCATCTGAGAAGGGATGTATCGCTTCGAACTGATAGTGAATCACCGCCAGTTTAATAAGGGGATCAGTCTCGTCGTCCGCATGAATGTACTCTTCGAGATTCTTCAACTTCTCGCGGATTACCGACTCCCCCTGCGGAGGAGTGTAGAGAACAGCACCTGTCCTGGTATTCTGAATGACAGTCCCCGGAACTGCTCTGATGCTTGTCTGGTTCTCCTTGATGGTCTGAACCAACTTGATGAACAGGTTGGTCGTCAGGAGACCATGCTTCTTCATCTCAGTGAAGCCTTCCCACAGCGCCACCCTGTATCGCAAGACCTCCTTGGTTGCAGGATCCACATCCAACGAACTCGCCGTGAAGGCTCTGTATAGCGCATCATTCGTCGTTATTATGTTCTCGATCTCTGAACTTGCTTTCGCCTCACGTAGCACCAGAGAGTTGACCACGATCGATTGATTCGGGATGGATGAGCCCAGCCCCTTCAGCTCGGCGAGACATCGGCCGGCCATAGCCACCTTTTTCAGGACAGCTTTTGTCTCGATCTCAGGCTTTGGTGGAAGCGGCGGCAGGTCGTCATATGGTATGGCTGGGTTGAATTCCATTGTAGGGCCTTCCTGACTCGAAATGGGGCTACTCTGAAGGACATCGGCGCTCTCACGGCAGTTCAGCCTATATGTCCACGCCGTGGACATGCTAGGGAAACGTGTCCACAAAAGCAAGCTTTTTGGACACATTCAGAAGACATGTCCAAGAGGTGTACACGTCCAATTACTCAATGCATTAAGTAGGAGGCCTTCTTTCGATTTCGTGCATTGATCCCTGCGAATTTGCCTCACTTTTCTGCGAGTGCCTTTCTGACTGGGTCCAGCAACTCCTCAACGACCCACGGCTTCGCAAACACTTCATATGCGCCCCGCAACTTCGCTGTGACAGTGCCAGCGCCTCCCATTCCCTTTTTAGCAGTTGATTATGGTGGCTGCAATACGGGACAACTCCCACCAAAATGAAAAACCCCCGCTTCAGGCGAGGGTTTATTGTTATCTTTTCGCCTTTAGCACCTTGTTTAACGTCGCGGCAAGTAGCGCCTAAATAACGACGGTCTAACACACAATGCAATATATGCCAGGTGTCGCAAAAAGTCAAATGAAATTATCAAAACGATTAGCACTCAAAGCGAAATCTTGAGTGGTAGTCCCTGGGCCAGCGAAACCCGGGGCCCATCAAGCAGTCGTCGAATGCATCCACAAAAAAGGTGTTAGCAATCTGTTGCACGGGTGAGAATGAGACCGCGAAAATGCAGCGTTATCGCGCCGACCTCCGGTGTCACACACCGCGGGTCGACAGGTTTGGAAGAGCGCCCTCGCTCCTCACCCGACAAGATCAGGAA
Source organism: uncultured Bacteroidota bacterium (assembly GCA_963779225.1). GTDB lineage: Bacteria > Bacteroidota > Ignavibacteria > UBA10030 > UBA6906 > CAVPCZ01. Next base: position 3,085,003 of record CAVZWW010000003.1, on the reverse strand, counting down.
TAGTTTACCTTGGCCCTCACCGAAGCAAAAGAAGCCGCTTCGTCGACACGAAATCCCCTGCCTGAATTCTGTAGAAATACACTCCACTGGAAAGTCCGCTTCCGTCGAACTTGACCTCGTGATACCCTGCCTCCATGTCGCTATTGACGAGTGTGGATACACTCTGCCCGAGCGTGTTGAAGACCGTCAGCGTGGCATGTGAACGATTGGGCAGGCCGTAGCGAATCGTCGTTGAGGGATTGAAGGGATTGGGGTAGTTCTGGTAGAGGCGAAATCCTGCGGGCACCCCGGGCTCGGATGCGACCGCAACGGGGATTTCAGAGGTGTAGCGCAGGATGGTCCCGTACCCGCCCACCGCGATGGCCCTGCCAGGTCCCTGGAAACGGAGACCGAAAAGGTTGCTCCCTGTCGGCCTCGGAAGCTCCACCCAGCTCAAGCCCCCATCGGTCGTGCGGGCTGCCATGCCCCCGTCGCCGATTGTCAGCCCATTGAGCGTGTCTTCCATAACGATGCTGTGGTATGAAGGCTGCTGGAACGGCCCTTCGGAGCGGATCGTCCAGCTTGTCCCGCCATCTGTCGTCAGGAGGATCCTCTTGTAGGCGCCGCAAGCAACGCCGCGCATTGCCGAGGCAAAATACACGCCGTGGAGCCACTCCTGTGTGGGGCTCGACTGCATCGTCCAGCTCTCCCCTGCGTCGGTCGTCCGGAGGATGACACCGAAATCACCGACGGCGCAGGCGACTCCCTCGCTCGCCCCATGTACCGCGTAGAGTCTCGTCGTCACCGGAACAGGCCGCTCCTCCCACGAGAGGCCGCCGTCGCTTGTCCGAATCACCTTCCCATCTCCGACGGCGACTCCCAGAAGAGAAGTCCAGAAGTGGATGTCGAAGAGGAGTCCGAACGTGCCGGCGGGATTCCACGTCTCTCCGCCATCGGTGGTCCGCAAGAGGAGATTCCACCCGACGGCAACTCCGGTCGAGGCGGTGGTGAACTCAACGGCTTCGAGCTCCTCGGAGGTGGCGAAGGAGCGGTCGGTCCAGGTCCCGCCCCCGTCGGTCGTCCGAAGGATGGTCCCTTTGTCACCGACAACGACACCGGTGAGTTGGTCGGTGAAGGAGAAGTCGTTCAGCGACACCGTCGGTCCCCGGGTCGCGTTCATCCAGTGCGTACCCGCGTCGCTCGTCTGAAGCATCGTTCCCCCCTCGCCGACGGCGACCGCCTGTCCCGCGTCGTCAAGCCAGATCCCGTAGAGCCAGAGCGAGGTGATAGAGGGCTGGAGGCTCCAGCTCAACCCGCCGTCCGTCGTTCCGGAAACCGTGCCGTAGTCCCCGACGGCAATCCCCCGGCCGGAGCCGAGCATCATCACCGCGTTGAGCCAATTGGTCGTTCCGCTTCCCCGTTCTTCCCAGCTTGCTCCCCGGTCGGTCGTCCTCAGAATCTTCCCGCTTGCGCCGACAATCGCCCCGACGCCCGTTCCGAGGAGATCGACGGCCAGGAGCCTGGAGGTGAGCCCGCTCGGCACTGGCAACCAGGTCACACCCCCGTTCGTCGTGCGCAGTATCGTTCCGTTCCAGCCGACGGCGACGCCTGTCGTTGCATCCACGAAGGATACTCCCTGGAGGTGAAAGCCTGTTCCGCTTGTCTGCGCGCTCCAGGTCTTGCCGCTATCCACACTTTGAAGGATCGTGCCCCAGAGGCCGACGGCGTATCCGATGAGCGGCTCGGGAAAGTCGACGGCGTAGAGGCGCGCAGAGGTGGGGCCTGCCACAATCTCCCAGCTCTCGCCACGTGTCGTGGTACGCAGAATGGTCCCCGAGTCCCCGACGGCGACTGCGCACCCGGGCGCGATGAGCCGGATCTCGCGCAGGTCGAGATCGCTCCCTGTCGGCTGAGCAGTCCAGGTGGATCCGCTGTCAGTCGTGTGGAGGACCGTCCCGGCGGCGCCGGCGACCCAGCCTTCTGACGAATTTTGAAAACTGACGCTCCTGAGGATGTTTCCCTGCGGCAGCGGGTTGAGCCACTGCCAGGTAATCTGAGAGCCGGCCGGGGCGGCGAGAAGACCGTGGAGGCAAAGGGCAAGGATGACAGACCGGATTTTGCGGCCCGCGAGGGGCGGGGCTGAAGAGAGGGGGGGCATGCGCATGACAGGCTCCTTTCAGAATGACCGGAATCTACCGGGCACACTGGTAGCAATATATATATATATATATGTGCAAACAATTATCCCTCCCTGGTCTTCCCCGGTGCCGATCACGGTTGCGACTCTATGCACTGCCAGGGGTAAGACCTGGGCCGGCCGGAATAACGATATCATAAACGACCACCACGTGCTGGTGGAAGAGCCATGTATTCGGGCTTCGCCTGGATCACTTGTGTGATGAAGTCTCTCAGTTCGAGTATCGCCTTGGAGTTCGCATCACTTGCGTCCAATGGATAGTACCAGACTACTGTGTTGTCCTTATTGTCATACTCCAAGCGGAGCAGATCTGGGCTTGGGTCTGGATCCAAATGAACGCCGGCCTCTCTGTGAATGGTATCTGGGAAAGAAAAGAATCCGACTTCGTTTGCCTTCCGTAAGATCGCCTCCTGTTCGCCAGTTGTGAGCCGGAATGGTACTGTGATCGTTCCATCGGCCACTAAGTCTTTTTGGTATGTCTGAACAAAGGTGTTCAACTCATCGGCAAATCCCGACTGCAGATGGATCTTGACAACCTGCATATCAGCTGTTGGCTCGGGATCGTCGGATGTGTGCGAACATGAGCCGAACGACAACCCCAAGAAGAAAACCGAAAGAAGCAAACCAACATTGGATTTCATGGCTTGTGAGTCCTCCCTGAATTGGGACATGAAGAACTTTCGGATCGCAAGAACTCAGTTACGGATGTAACGTCAGCAGGATCGCTCGTGCCAGATCTTCACCCTCGGGTTGCTGAATCGCGATCACAACCACCACCGGATCCCCATCAGGTCTGAAATATGCTCTCGCTCCGATCATCGTGCTGAAGGCAGAATTGTACCCATGAAACATACCTAGCCCACGAAATAGCACAACTTTGCGACCGTGTATTGTGGTTCTCTTTTCCTCGTAGCTACGAAACGCCGTGGCTATTCACAACCCCACGAACTCCGGGTTCTCTGGCATCGCTGCTACACTCTGGGTTCGTTCTAGTTCTGATGGCAGCGAAATGTGGCCGTTCGGCAATTCATACTGGATCCAGCCAGAATCCGATCCAGTTCCTAGGTCAGAACAGTTCGGCAGCGCCACCAAACAGAGAATTAGAAACTTCCAAGGACGCATCGGACCCCTCCTTCCTCCTCTTTGATGAGGTTGATCCCGCCTACCTGCGGCTCACCTGCGTCACTCTAAAACAAAAGCACCTCTCCCATCCTTCATCGGACAGAAGAGGTTCTCTTCACAATTTCCCATCACGCCTCCCCCCGGATGACGCGTTGCTATAGAGTCAAGATAGCCGCGTCGTTTGCTATGGTCAAGGCTCGCAACTGGACAATCTTGCGTGATTGAAGTCACGAATTGCGGTGGGTAAGTATGCGAGGTGGCTACGTTTCTTTCGGCAAAGGTCGTTTCAACTCCTTCTTGCCGACTTTCACTCCTTATAAGCCCCATACTAAGCCCTCCCTTATCACCAACGGCCCTACAAGCCCTTGGCTTTGACCCGCGGCTTGGGTAGCCGCGGGTCAAAGCATTCCCGTGCAAAGATTACAGCCGATCCTGCATCACGGGAACCGTTTCTTCAGCCACGCCGTCAACCGGTCAAGCACGCCTTCCGCAAACTCCTTGTCCAGCCCGGCATACTCCGCAGGACTGCCTGTTACGGCTTTTTGAAAGAGGTGGTTGACGCCGGGAACTGTGAAGAGCGTGACGTCAGGATTTCCCCCCTTCGACAATGCCAACGACATAGGCTGCAAGTTTAAAGATGGAGAGACCTGCTGATCGAGTTCCCCGAAGAGTGCGAGCAGTGGACAACGAACACCCGCAAGGTCCTGTGCGGGATCATGCGAGATAAAGAAGGCAAACCACGGTGTGCGGATCGCATGCATTTGGATATCCAGACGCGCCGCGAGCGTAGAATCCGTCATGGCGGCCTTCTGGTCGGCCGGGAGACGATCGACACTGCGGCGCATCTCCTCAAGTAACGCTGCACGCAGTTCATCCCATCCCTTCTGTTCTCTCACCGTTGCAAACACGCGTCGCTCCAGTGCAAGGCCGCGTTCGATGTTTGCTTCACTCTCTCCCTGCAACCGGCCCAAAGCGGCAATCTGCGACAGAATAATCGTGTCCCCCGGCAGCGCCGGCCCCGCAAGCAGAATCACAAAGGCGACATCTGGAGATCTCACGGCACTCATCGCCGCCACCTCCGCTCCTTCGCTGTGCCCGATGAATCCGATCCGGGACCGCTCGATGTCTGAGCGCGCCTGAAGAAACCGGAACATCGCAAGCGCATCCTGCGCAAAGTCAGAAGTGGTCGATGTCGACATGTTCCCTGTTGACCCGCCGACACCCCGGTCATCACACCTGAGCACCGCATACCCGTTGCGCGTAAGATGGTCGGCCAGAATCTTGAAGGGGCGGAAACCGAACAACTCCTCGTCGCGATTCTGTGCTCCGCTGCCGGTCAGAAGGATTGCCGCTGCAAACGGCCCCCCCTTCGGCGGTAGAGAAAGTGTGCCGGCGAGGGTTACATCCCCATTGGGCACATGGACCTCTTCCTCGCGGTACGGGGGAGGAGGAACGGGCGCGAGGCTCTTCGGCTCTCCCTTCCTGTGCAAACGGAAGCGCGCAGTCACGCCTCCCTGTCGGAAATTCCCGCCGATTGAGTCTCCCGCCACCGTTCCCTCGAAGATGGCGAGTCCGGGACCCGCAGGAAGCTCGAAATGCACTGAAGGGGGATCAGTACGCACGTTCGTGAGCGGTAAGCCCTTCGCCATTTGCATCGGAATGTCGATCGTGGCCTGAAGCGAGTCATTCGGACCGCTGAAGCGCACCAGGATTCCCAGATCGATGCCCGGAAGGGAGATGGCTCCCTCCCACTCCCCGGCAACCCTCTCCTGCGCAAGGCTGGTGTTCATTGCGGCGAAGGCCGTTGCAAGGCAGCACAACAGTACCATTCTAGCGTTCATCGTAGCTCTTTCTCCGGGGCATCTGAACCGATCGTGCCCTGTCGTTAATGTGTCCGGCGCCCTGATGTTCAATGCGCCGGTACAGGTCAGTTCAAAGATGGGCTGTGGCAGCCGCCGGCAAACTCTTTGCCCAGTTTGTAGGCGCGTTCCAGAAAACCCCGTTTGGTATCCTCGTCCGCTACCGGCACTCCATAGAAATAGACGTGCTCGACTTTCTTGACCCCTGGGTACCGCAATCCCCAGTCATCAATGATTCGCGTCATCGGCTTTTCCCAATCAGCCTTATACGCCTTTTCCTTGAAGAGCGTCGTGCTGATGATCAATGCCTTATCGTGGTGCAGCAGTGGCACCCGAGCTTTCACCTCGCCGCGCCATCCCTCAGAAGTCAAGGCGTACGCGTCACGATAGGAGAAAACTCGTTCAAACCATCGCTTCAGCATGGCAGGAAAATGCAGCCAGAACACCCGTGCGATGAAGGCAAGGCCCTGGGACCTCTCAATTTTTTCCCACTGGGCAACGACGTCTTTCGGCCGATGCTCGTGGATGAATTTCGCCACTCCCTGGGAATCCTTGTTGCGAAGCCAGCGTGACGCGATGAACCTCTGAACGGGACCACTTGCGGCATCCAGCACGTGCTGCTTCAGATTCATTTTCTCAAGTATCTCGGGCGGCATGTTTTCGTGTACATAACTTGCAAAATCCCTCGTGCGAAAGACCGGGTCAAATCGAATGGCATACAGGTCGACCACTTCGCTGACGTGGCCGGCATCCCCCAACCCTTTGGTGAATTGCCCGAGAATGGCGTTGCAAAATGACTTGGGGTTCGGATGAGCATACACTGTCAAGACTCTCATCAAACAGTCCTCCCGGTGTGATTACTGACCGCGCGGTTGAGCGGACGAAGGGAATCTCGTATCCACCCGTTTGCAGTGTTGTGCCAGGGAGCAGAAGTGGCGAAAAGGAGTGCCCTCGAGCAGATTCGAACTGCTGGCCTGCGGTTTAGGAAGACGTGACCGTCTGCAAAATCCGCAAAATGCGAACTGCTTTGAGGCATTTCTCTGCCACTTGTGAAGCCATCGTTAGCAGACTGTTAGCAGAGGAGTTGTGTACGATACTACAACAATGTGCCGATATTGTCAAGCGATCCACTTACTGATTGGGTTGCCGAGGAACTTCTCCAACGATATCCCCTCACTCCCCACCAGCAGTAGTTTTTTCGGCTTGAACTTCTTTGAGAACTCATCCGTTCCTGAGGTTGGACGGGGAGCCTGGCCGCTTTTCACTTCGATTGCGCTCACCGACTTCCCTTTTTTGAGGACGAAATCCACTTCCTTTGATCCTTCCCGCCAGTAGTAGACTCCGAGTCTTTCGGCATGAGATTCATTCACCAAGTGTGCACCTACAGCTGACTCAACAAGTCGGCCCCAATACTTGTGATCCTTCTTTGCCTCCTCGAAGCTCAGCTCGGACTGGCACGTTATGAATGCACCATTCAAAGCCTGTAACTTGGGACTCGAGCCGCGCTGGCGGACTTTCTGTCCTGCATACTTGTGGAGGCCAACAATCATCCCCGCGGCACCAAGCAACTCCAGGTAATGCGCGAGAGTGGTAGTGTTCCCCGCATCCTGAAGCTGTCCTACCATCTTCGTGAATGAGAGTATTTGGCCTGAGTAGGAACATCCGACATGAAAGAGCTGTCGTAGGAGTGCTGGCTTGTCAATTCGTTGAAGTTGAAGGATGTCACGCGAGAGCGTAGTTTCTACCATCGAATCCAGAATGTACCTCTTCCAACGATTCTCATCGTCGATGAGATCGGCTGACCCCGGGTACCCCCCGAAGTAGACAAACTGATCCAGCGACCACCCGAACGCGTCTCTCATCTCGCCATACGACCAGTGCGTCGATCGGATGATCTCAAACCGCCCGGCCATACTCTCTGTGAGCCCTAGGTGGATGAGGAGCGGCGCAGAGCCGAGAATCAGGATTTTCAAGGGAACGCGCGCGGCTGAGTCCTCATCCCAGAGCTTCTTCACATTCTCTGACCATGTGGGCAGCTTCTGGACCTCATCGATCATGAGGACACTTCCCCATTTGCCAGCATTGCGGGCCTCAGCGCGGGCAACTTCCCATTGCTGTTGCAGCCATACGCGGCCATGGGAGTCTGGGTCATCCCCCGATATGAACCGAACTGGGATTTCAGAAGCCGCTGCAACCTGTTGGGCCAGTGTAGTCTTTCCAGATTGCCGGGGGCCAGCCAGAACTTGTATGAATCGCCTCTTTTCGTGAAGTCTCGAGGAGAGGACGCCAAACTCTTTTCTCTTGTAGGTCATACGAGACTCATTTACTCAATTCGTTGAGTAATTTTACTCAATACATTGAGTAAAGTCAAGGCCAAAAATATGGACAAGAGATCAAGCTCTGGGTCCGCTTTCGGCAGGAGGCACTGGAAATCCTCTGACCATTGACTGGCGGCGCTACCCGAATTGCACAATCGATGTTAGCATATGAAGATCCGGTGTTAGCAAACGGGCGGGAGAATCGACGAATGGAATCTACATTCGCAGGACCTGGGGGCAGACACAACGCAGGCAAGGCCGCGCGCAAGATTAGTTGCGTTCCAGTCTTCTCGATCGCCCCCAAAAATAATTCATTCTGCTGCGAGAGCCCGTCTGACCGCGTCCAGCAACTCCTCAACAACGCACGGCTTCGCAAACACTTCATATGCGCCCCGCAATTTCGCGGTGATAGTGCCGGCTCCTCCCATTCCCGAGACAATGATCACTGGGATGTTCTTCCACCTTTCGTTGAGTCTCATCTGCGTGATCAGCTGGATGCCGTCCATTCCGGGACTGTTGATATCAGAGATCACCAGATCCACGGTGAGCTTTGGCAACTCTTTCAGGAAGGCCCTTTTGTTGGAGCATAAGAGCACCTCGAACCCCTCGTTCACCAGCTGATTTCCCAGAATCTCGAGCATCGACGCTTCGTCATCCAGAATGGCTATGGTCTTCGGTTTCTGCCGGTCCTCCTCCGAACAGGATTCAGCCATCGCTGCCGTGGCCGGAGGAGATATTCGCTGTATGCCATCCGGCCCACGCTCTATTCTCTTGACGAGTTTGCGACATTTCTCCAGGTCAGCGCGGATTTCCGGCACCTGCAGGTAGACCAGTTCATGATCTTCGAGCAGCTCTTCAAGATGGTCAAGGGCTCTGGGATCATATGGCGATAGGACCGTTGCAAGGACGAACTGCTTCGCTGCTTCGGCGTAATCCCCCGGGCCGGCAAGAGCGACGCCCAGGTTCTTGTAGGCATTGTGCCACGTTGGCTCGATTTCAATCGCCTGACGTATGTACGACTCGGCTTCTTTAAAACCATACATCTGATTCAGGCAGAAGCCGAGATTGTTATGTGCATAGTACCAGGCGGCTCTATCCTGTGGTTCCAAAACCAGAGCTCTTCTGTAAGCTTGCTCAGCCTGCTCAAACTTGCCCATCTGCTCATTGATGACGCCAAGGTTCAGGTAACTGCGTACCAGTGACTCGGGCTTGTCACCTACAACGACGATTATCTTATCAACCAGATCGCGGGCAGCTTCCAGTTTCCCCTCCCTCTTCAATCGGTCCAGCAGGAAACCGGTAAGCCGCTCGTAGCCGTCCCGGTACCACTGCAGCATCTCGGAGAATGAGAGTCCTGAAGGAATCTGAGCTTTTCCGGACGGATTATCTTCCGGTGGAATCGCGGAAGTTCCCGCTTCTTGGCCGGACAGTCCCTGCTTGGTCAGAGGCCGGACCACGATGCGATCCTCGATGGATCTCCGGAGAGCGGATACGTCCCGCTTCCTCTTCCCAACACCATGCTTCACATCTCCGTCCCATGCACCAAAGTGCAAGGCCTCACCCCGGATCATTCTTTCCGCCCATCGAAGCCACCAGCCGTACATATCCCCAATCGTTCGCCTGTCTAGCAGGTCTGGTCGGTAGTTGTAGATGCGCCTGGGTGTCCCCTTCGAGGAGCAGAAACCAAAACCTTCCTTGTCGTGCGCCCGTCGGCTCGAGAAGAATTTGTTGAGAAGCATCGGGTCGTCGGGTTTGTTGATCCGTGCGATGGCATACCAGCCGTGTGAGCCGCGCTGGATGCAAATGAACGTCCGTCCTTGCCGGTTCTTTACGTATTGAACCGTGACCCTGAGTTCCCTGCAGCCATCCACATTCCAGAGAAATTCAACCAGCGGCTCGATTGTGCAGTGCTCGCGCATGATACCATAGCCGCCGATATCTTCCACGAGTTTGCGCTCGAGGTGATTACAAGCAAGTGTCCATACGTGCGAAGTCAGATAGATCGCCCCGAATGAGGATGTACAAACCACTCCATCGCCGAGCCTGACGGCTGTGCAGTGGAAATGCGATCCCCTCTTCTCTAGAAAGCTGCTGTAGTTCATATCGTCCTCCGGATCAAGGTCACATCTTTCCTGGATGGTTTCATATCAACCGATGGCACTTTTCGTTTCCCAAGTATAATCAGAGCCCGATGGAGGGCCTTCCTATTGAATCCTGATTCCATGTTTGTATGGACGAAATGCTTAGCAAACCTCCGACACAGAATGGGATCCTGGGTGTCGTCTAGTATCGCGAACCGCTCAATACCTGTGGGTTGTCCGGCTAGCCAGGCCGCGATTTCAAATCCCCGACCTCCCAGAACCGGCGTTCGACCAACGATGTCGCAACGCACTCCCCCTGTTCTAAGAACCCGCCCCATATTCAGAGACGGGTCTGTGCGCCAGGCCGAGGAGATCACGACTCCTGCTCCTGTCAATTGTATCAGGCTATTGAGATTGGCGACTGCCGCCTTATCAAAAGCACCCAGAGTTCCTGCGCTGCCGACCCTGTAACTTCTATTCGTGGCAAGAACACCATCGATATCCAGAAATACGATCTTCACCGTGCCTCCTGTAATGAAAGAAGGCCTACTGCCGGAAGAGAAGGCAATAGGCCCCATTCCCTTTTTAGCAGTTGATTATGGTGGCTGCAATACGGGACAACTCCCACCAAAATGAAAAACCCCCGCTTCAGGCGAGGGTTTATTGTTATCTGTTCGCCTTTAGCACCTTGTTTAACGTCGCGGCAAGTAGCGCCTAAATAACGACGATTTATCTCTCAATGGAATATATGGTAGGCGTATCACAAAGTCAATCAAAATCATGAACTCAATTACCACGCACAGCGAACACCAGTAAAAAGTCTCTCGGCCAGCGGAACCCGGGCCTATGGAGCAGCCGCGGAAAGCGCCGACAATAGAACTGTTAGCAATCTGTTGCATTGGTGAGAATGAAACCGCAAAATAACGGCGCTATCGATACGACCGTCGGTGCCACACACCGCGGGTCGACAAAGTTGGAAGAAGGATCAATGCACTTGCACGTTCATAATAACACTCTTGAGTCGAGGGGGCCTCGCCACATCACTATCGAAGCAAAAGAAGCCGCTTGGTCAACACAAAATCCCCTGCCTGAATTTTGTAGAAATACACTCCGCTCGAAAGCCCGCCCCCCTCGAACGTGACTTCGTGATACCCCGCCTCTACCTCCCCATTGACTAGCCGAGCAATCTCCTGGCCCAGAGTGTTGAAAACGGACAGGGTCACGTGTGACCTCTGGGGCAGGCCGAAGCGGACCGTTGTCGTCGGGTTGAATGGATTGGGAAAATTCTGTTTCATCTCAAATTGTTTTGGCACTTCGCCTTGTCTGGCTATATCAGTCAGCAGAATCGTGATCATTCTGCTATCGCTCGGTGGTCCCCAGCCACTTGCATTGTAGGCCTTCACTCTCCACCAGTACTTCCCGCCGCTTAGTTCTTGAGCAAGAAAGGAAGTATCTACAGTTGTAGTGTCGATCGACAGAGAGGAAAACAATGAGTCCTTGGCTAACTGCAGGGAATAACTTGTCACTTGCGGAGTTGATTTCTGCCACACAAATATTGTCAAATGCGTTCCAACAATCGTCTCTGAAGGGGGGAAAAGGAGTTCTACCTTTGCAGGTGTCTGTGGGGAAGTTCGGAACGACCAAACCGGAGAATAGGCTCCAGCAACCAAGCCCTTGTTCCCCTGTACCCGCCAGTAGTAGAGGATATCATTAGACAGGTTTCCCACCGTTCGGCTGGTATCGACTATCCCAGATTCGTCTACTTGGATACCAGAAGAGAAGACGGAGTCTGTGGCTATCTGAAGATGGTAAGAAGTGGCTCCTACAACTCCACGCCAGCGCAGCAGTGGCGTCAATGGCTGGAGAATCGAATTATCAATGGGTGAAAGAAGAATTGGCGCGTCAAAGATGGTGGAAAACTTCCATGTCGGCGAAGAGAAGCCACTCCCGATCGCGTTTGTTCCTGTTACACGCGGTCCCTGTCAATAGGAATGAGACAAAATATTTTCTGTGTTAGCCACCACTATCGGTACTGTTGACGCGGGTCTGTTGATCCAGACCTCGAGTGGCAATGATGGCACCTGGGGGACTCCACGCACAAACCGTTCGGGATGTTCCTGGAATGCCTTGATGAGCACGTCAGCGCGATGTTGAAGGACTCCTTCGTGGCGCTGGTAATGGACCATCGCAGGGGTCAGCATCGCGATCCCCGAGTGACGGTGTTCGTTGTTGTACCATCCGAAGAAATCGCGAGAGAATGAACGCGCCTGAACTGCCGAGTCGAAGCGGTCCGGAAATCCCGGTCGGTACTTCAGCGTCTTGAATGCTGATTCCGAAAATGGGTTGTCGTTCGAGCAATAGGGCCGGGAATGTGACTTGGTGACCCCAAGATCAGCCATCAATTGTGCAACTGGCCTGGCAATCATCGGCTTCCCGTTATCGGCATGGATTGTGAGATCATCACCTTGAATGTCCTGCTCGAGGCAGGCTTCGGTAATCAGCATCCTGGCAAGCTCTGCACGTTCCCGGTCGGCGATCATCCAGCCAACGACGTACCGGCTGAAAATATCGAGGATCACGTACAAGTAATAATACGTCCACTTCCTCGGTCCTTTGAGTTTCGAGATGTCCCAGGACCAGACCTGATTCGGACGTGTTGCCAAAAGTTCAGGTGCCACGTACGAGCGCGGCGCCGCTTGCCATCGAATCGTGTTCTGCCCACAACGCTCCAGAATGCGGTACATCGTGCGTTCTGAGCACAAATAGCGCCCAAGATCGAGCAATGTCGCAACAACCTCAGATGGAGCCATATCGCGGAACTGCTCACAGTTCAACGTCCCCAGAACGTTCTGTTCCTCGACACTGGAAAGCCGTCGATGAGACCGTCGAAGCTTCTGGCCCACACAGGGCGGATGCTGCCGGCGGTACCATGTGGCACGCGGTTCGCCAAGGGCCTCACACAGCGCATGAATGCTGTGTTCGGCCCCATGGGTGGCAATCAGCGCTCGGCGCCGTTCCCGCTCTCCGCTGCTTGATCCAAGCCCAGGATGGCAGAAAGTTTTTTTTGGATCTCCACGATCGCCTCCGTTCTCTTGAGCTTCCGTTCCGTTTGCTCAAGCTTCCGGCGCAGGCGCTGATTTTCGGCCTGCAACTGGCGGGTCTTGGCCTTGGAGTCGTTCTGACGGGTCGTAAGTTCACCGCGTTCAAACTGTTGGGTCCACTTACGAACCGCCGAGTAATACAGCCCTTCACGTCGCAGATACGCGCCGATCGATCCAGACCCTTCGGACCGAAGAGCCTGAACGGTCTCGACAACCCGGATCTTGTAGGCGACCGTCAGCCGTCGACGCTTCGAAGGCACTTCAACTTCAACAGCTTCTCCTCCAGGGACTCCAGTCGGCCTACGGCCTCCTTCCGTCCCTGGATGCAGTTCATGAACCAGATCACCCATCACGAATCCCTTTGCTCTTTCCCCGCCCTCACTGTGAGTTATCCTATGATACATAATTCTGTCTCACCAATATAGGCAGAGAGGGCGCCAGATATATGAGCTATTGTTCTGTAAGCCAACGAGCATCTCTGTTGTGTCGCTTACGAGTACATCTGCAGATTCAAAAAGCGTATCCATTCCCACCTGGAGCCTGTACTGTGAGGCACCGGGCACGGCGCGCCAGAAGAGCATTGTTGTGGTTGATATATCTGTTGCATTGTCTATGGGGGAGATCAATATCGGAGAAGCTATTGTAGTAACGAACGAGCTTGTTGGGGAATACGCGCTGGTTGCAGATGTATTAGCCGCCTGAACTCTCCAGTAATACGTGGTTCTGGGCACCAGGTCGGACACATGTCCTACTGTGTCGATTGTAGTCGTGTCGCGAACAAATGAGGTAAATTGATTGGTGAGAGAAAGTTGAAGCCGGTATGAAGTTGCTCCAGACACCTTCCTCCACACCAATTGGACAGGATAATGAATATTGGCTGCCCCATTTGGGGGACTGAGGAGATTCGGAGAACTGAGTGGAATGATTGAAAACTCAGAAGCTGACGGCCAGACCCCACCGTCTGTATCAACCTCCTGACCACTGCTGTCTGAATAGACAACCCCAACGACAAAGTAGCTTCCTGCAGCAACGGCAGTGAACGGCATTTCGACCCACCGGGATTCCCCGGCAGCGATCATCATCAATCCGCTAGAGAGCGCAATGTCGTACGGTGCCACCTTGTCTCGGTCGAGGAGCAGTCCGACGCGTACATTCCTTTGATATGCGCCTGAATATGATGGGTTCTTCACCAGAAGGTCCGCACGAAATTGATTGCCCGCAGAATAGGTGCCCCCACCAACAGGCTGGTTGCTGGATGAATCAAGAAGATTAATACTTGGGGCGTATGGAGCATTTCGCACGAGAGTATCACGTCTTGTTCCTCCAAGGGGTATGCTCAATCCAGTCTTGGCGCCCCAATAGAGATCCGGAAACGGCGTGCTCCCTTGAACCATCTCATTGGCGGTATATCGATAGCCTGATCCTGCCGGGACATTGGAGAAGGTCACCTCTCCCCCCGCATCTGTAGTCCCGGTAGCAATGGAAGTCCCCGTGGCATTGAGAAGTCGGACTCTCCCCCTCGTGGCTGGGCCTGACCATCCTTCAGCATTGACTAGGTTCACCGCCAGGGTTCCTGTCGGATCCACTATGGTGAACTCCGGTGAGGCCGACCAAACATTCCCATCTGTCTCTACTTCAACGCCATTGCTGTCTGCATAAACAACCCCTGTGACGTAGTAGGCCCCATTCGTGTTTATCGTGAAAGATATCTTGTCCGTCCTCGTGGCTCCGACTGCCAACTGTGTATTTGCGCTTGAGATAGTGAGGTCATACGGTGGCAGCTTGTCACGATCGAAGATCAGGCTAGATCGTACATTTCGTGCGGTGGCTCCAGGGTAATTAGGATTCTTCACGACGAATTCCGCCCGAAGGCCCGATCCTCTCCCTACCAACTTACCGGCAACTGATTCATTAGTGGTAGTATCGTAGTTATGGAACTCCAGACCATATGGAGCGTTGCGGGTAAAGCTTTCGGTTGTCGTGGAACCATCCGAAACCACAATTCCGGTCTTCTTTCCCCAATACAGATGAGGAAATGGCGTGTTTCCTAATTGGACTTGGTTTACCGTGTAGGAATATCCACTGCCTGCTGGGACCCCAAGAAAAACAGCCACACCTGACAAATCCGTACTTTGTTGGGCTACGAACGCACCGCTGCCGTTGAAAAGTCTGAGAATTCCTTCTGTGCCCGGTCCGCTCCACCCTTCAGCATTCGATACCGTCACGCTCAGAGAACCGGCAAGGATGTTCATAGCTCCATTGGGGTCATTTCTTCCTTGAACGGCTCCATTTTCGGACTGGCCACTATCCTCATGTGAGGACAGCACGGTCGCCGACCCATTGGCATCATCAGTTCGCGGTGCAGCATTGGCAAACCAAGAAGGCACCATCAAGGCTGCAATAATGAGAAGACTCGGGCGAAACAACATGTTCATGGAATTCATGCTTTTCTCTTGGCTGGGAGGACCTTCAGAACCTGTTGGGCCATTTGTTTCACTACGGTAAGGCGTAGCTCGCAACATTCGATGGCACACTCGTGTTCAGCGCCGATCTTGATCTTGCGCGGAAGTGGTAAGTCCATCCGCGCTGAAACGGACCGTTCAATGCCGCCGCAGCCGCTGGCAACAGAACACTATCCGCAACTGCATACGCTGTTCCATCGGGGCTGATTTCAATGAGAATCCGATTGGCCTGAGGATTCGTGTTCGTCCATTGTAGCTGGACAAATGATTCAGTCATCAATATGACGGTGAGTCCCGTTGGAGCGGGAAACGGTAGCGTAGCGTTACCCGTGGTCGCATACGCAGACCGATTGATTGTTGACACTGCGCGTACACGGAATTGATAAGTGTCTCTTGTGTAATATGGTCCGTCGATAGTGACACCTAGAGAGTCACGCGGCACCAGCTTAACAGGAGTAAAGGTTATTCCTCCATCACGACTCATTTCCACTTCAAACCCTGTAACTCCCGCACGGCTATGGTCCCACGTGAGGCGTACACCGCTTTCTAGGAAAGACGCAAGCTGGACATTTGTCGGAGCCGGGAACCCAAACGACGAAGAGACCACGTTTGAGGGGATGCTTGTATTAAGGTCGGACTTCGATCGCAGACGGAAATAGTAGACCGTATCTGCGTGATAACTACCAGGCAAGGCCGCGCTAGTTGCTGTTTCTGGGACGCTATCGACCAATGCGAAAGATGATCCATCCGTGCTCTTCTCAATGAGAATGCGATTAGCCTGTAGATTTATGTTCATCCACTGCAACTGCACGATCGACTCGGTGAGCAGAACGACAGCAGGGTTCTGTGGGGCAGGAAATGACAGATGTGTTATCTCGCTCACGGCATAGGTTGACCTATTCACCGCTGACAACGCACGCACGCGAAATTGGTACACATCTGTTGTGTAATACTTGTTGCCAAGAGAGACGGCTGTCGAATCCTTTGCGACAAGCGTCACGAGAGCGAAGGTACTTCCAGCATCACGACTTTCCTCAACCTCAAAAGCCGTAATTCCTGATTTATTGTGTTGCCAGCCCAGTCGGAGGGATGTTTCCACGAACGATAGTACTTGGACATTGGTTGGGGAAAGAAACTCGTAGGAAGATGATGCGATATTGGAAGGCCCGCTGATGTTGACATTCGACTTTGACCGAGCACGGAAGGAGTAGAGCTTATCTGCGACGTAAGGACCGGGGATGCCGAGACTCGTGACAGACGCAGGGACACTGTCTATTGGGGAGAATGCCCCGCCTTCAACGCTCCGTTCGAACACAATAGACTTGGCCTGACCGTTTTCGTTGGTCCAGGAGAGCTGCGCCATACCTTCCGCCAATGAGTTTATCATTAGGCTTACCGGCGGAGGGAAAGCAAAAGATTGTGCCGCAGTATTCGAATAAGCACTGACATTGATAATCGATCTTGCTCTAACGCGAAATGAATATGTTACATCTGCCAAATAGGGTCCATTCACCAACGCTGATGTCGTGCCAATCACCACACTGTCAACCGGGACGAAAGTCAAACCGTCTGAACTTCGCTCGATGACCGTTCGCGTGGCCTGAGCGTTAGTAATCTGCCACTGCAAAGCGGCAACCGTTTCACTTATTGAAACCACAGAAAGCTCTGTTGGTGCTGGAAAATCCATTCTGGCAGTGGCCGTGCTGACATACTGGCTCTGATTTACTTTCGAAATAGCTCGCACCCGGAACCGGTAGTCCACAGGCGACAGGAACGTTCCCATGAGGGTCACAGCGAGTGAGTCACGAGGCACAATCATGACCTGAGAATAAGAGCTCCCGCCGTCAGCACTCTGTTCTATTTCAAAATGTGTTGCGTACAGACCAGAATATGTCCAACTCAAGCGAGTAGCATTTTCTGTTATGTAGACAAGAATTAGCGATGTGGGTGGGAGAAACGTGATACTCCTGCCTAGAGTGTTGGATTCTGGCGAAGGATTGCCACCACCCAACACTACCCTCATGCGAAACGCGTAGTCGACACCCGCTCGGAACGTGCTGGGGATTGTTTGTGAGAGCAGACCGGGTGTTCGCGTAATCTTTGATAGCGTTTGGAAGGTCTGGCCGTTTTCGGACCATTCGATCTCATAGGCGGCAGCAGCCGGTGTCACTCTGGAATAGTCATTCGCATCTGTCCATCCGAATTGGGCAGAAGTATCAGATGTCAGCTGCACACTTTGAAGAACAGGGGCCAATGGCTTCCCTGTTCCTGGGTCGACAGGATTCTCGAAAGGATAATCAGCACAAGCAGGACCAATAAGCATGAAAAAGGCATAGATCAACACAGTCAGAGTCTTCTGCCCTTTTCCACTGTTTATCGCACTCGCACTGATACGACTTTCCACAAGAGCACTCCAGTTTCAGTTGTCAGAAAGTGTCAATCCATCTTATAGGCAACGACTTTGTCACTTCATTGTGTCCATTCAAGGACCTCCTCTGCAAGCCTTCGGAGTTCGCCGACCTTGTCAGCTGGCAAAGGACTCCCTGCGTGTAGAGCTGCCTTTTCCTTACCGATATCAGCACTTCCGAGGGATCCGAGGGCATAGGTCGTTCCGGGCTTTCCTTGTTGGTAGACACCGTTAATATCAATCCATGTTGCCACAACCTGGGAACACGACAACACCACATCGCTGGCCCAGGCCGTGACTTCGGTAACTGACACCAGTTGTACGGAAGTCCCTTTCCGCGATTCTTCGACAAGAATCACGGATCTTATCCGGCCCCCCAGCGATTTTGCCAGTTCTTCACGAGCCGCATCTGTGGCGCGTTTGATGGCATCCGTCGGGTACCACGTCGGACCGCAAACTCCTACCGCGAACAAAACTCCCTTCTTCGAGGGAAGTTCCACCAGCCAAGGAGGAGGAACATGAGCCGAGGTTACGTCAGGTGAGCACCCGGGCAGCCATAGCGCAAATAGGAGCAGCGTCGCGAGGATTGGCCCCGCGACGCGGTGGACATCCCTACTTGTCCTTGTTGATTTGTTTGTCGAGTTCTTCAAAGGCCTTCTCAGCATTGAACTTGACCTGGTTCTTCACTTCCTCATTAAGCTCTTTCATCTTGTCGAGGGAATTCTTGAACCCATCAACGTCTAGTCTGGCCAGTGCGAATTCAGTTTTACTGTCAACGTCGTAGTAGTGATCAACGATGGTTGTCCCGGATAGTTCCATTTCCGTCAAACCACGGGTCACCTGTTGCGTAAAGGCTTCTTCGCTGATGGCACTCTGTTCTCCTGACTGCACGGCCCTGGCATACACGCTCACCATATCTTCGATTTTTGTTCTAAACATCCGGGCAAGATCGGCACGGGCGTTTGTTTCAGCTGCTGTCCGCCGGAGCTGCACGTTTGACAAACCTGTGGAGGCACCGACACCATAGAATGCCTTTCCGTGATCGCCGTCATAGAAACCACCTGCCTTGCTGACCCAAGCGGGGGTACCTGAGCTTGTCGTAGCTTTTGAGCCCCCACAACCAAAAAGGAAGAAGGCAATCAATAGAAAAGACAATACAAGAATGATATATTTCATGACAATACTCCTCGGTTGGTGAATGAAAGAAAAGCGGACCTACATCATCGTTGTCTACTCTACAACATCAAAATCGTAGAGCCCCACGTACGTACCGTCATCGAAGGATTTGGGTTGCCATGTGCGTACGTGGATCGTGGGCTCGGTGGAATCTCGAAAATCCATCATGAGGAACAGGTAGCCGCGATCTGAATAAGCCGAAGAATTCCATTCCTGCCAGCATGAAACACCATACAGCCGCGGGATCTTCACATGAGACGTAATCTTGACCTCGTCAAACTTCACATTCAGAAATGACTTCGACTTGAACGCATAGTTCTTCAAGCCGGACAGATACTGTTGCTTTGTGACCTGCAGAAGCTTAACCTTCTGTGGTGAAAGGAACGAATGCCTGGTGAAGTCGTCTGATCCTCCACGAACCTTCAGGACCGTACCAACGATAATCAGCGCATCGTCGGAGTAGACTTGTTCGAGGAACTTGAGGTCTTTGATATTGTATGCCATACGGAAACGTTCCATGAAATCAAGAATCATTCCCCGAGTAAGGGAATCTTGTGCTGACGTACCGAAGGATATTACAGACTCATAGTTTTGGCTTGGGATGACGGCTCTTACCGAAGTGATTTGACCTTCGCGCGAGAAAGTAAAGACAAGATTCTGAGCATCGGACGCTAGCGTTTCTCCCACGTCCACGCGTACGGCGATGCTTCGGACATCATAGAACGCTCCTCCGAGACGGCGGATCATCTGGGGTGAGTAGTTCTTGCGTGCAGTAGTGGCCCTGTTGTTCAAGACATATTGCTCGAAGATCGCAAAGGCATCATCGGAAAAGGACCTACGGAGAGATCCAGGGTTTCCGGTTCCTCGCTCCAATCGATTCATTTCCAGAAGGATCTTCTCAAGCGTTATTTCCACTTGCTTCTTAAAGGCGGGTGCTTCGTCCCCGCCGACGACAGAGACAGTTGGCCGGACCTGAGCAAAGACTGGCGTAAACGAAAGGAGGAGTGCAAGGACAAACCAGACGTTGCGCGATTTCAAGTGTGTTTCCATCGGATTCCCATGGTGACACTCACCCACCTTGGTAATTCAGAATAGTGTTGTTAGAGCAATCTGAACAGACGCACCCGTCGAACGCAACCGCGAACTGCATGCAATCTGCCATTCCATTGGGATCACCCGAGCCAACGCGTTTCACTAAATCGTGCCCTGTATAATCCAACTGATAATAGCGGTGGTCAAGAGCGCTGCAGCCGCACCGACAGCAATCTTGAAATACTGGTCATACTTGGTGGTTCGATCGTGATACAGAAGGGCTTCATCTGTCGTGGTTGCCGCCTGGTACTTGTCGAAATTGCTATTCGCAGCTAGCTTGAAGTAGACTGCCGCCCCTCCCGCAAGCAAACCGGAAATCCCGGTCCAGGTCTTCACCGTCCCCCACCGCGAACGGGATTGCTCGAGCGAGCCTTCAAAAGTCAACATTTGCAGACGAAGACTCTGCGTCTGTCCTTCAGAAATCGACACGGGTTCACGTATTTCCAAAAACCCATCTTTGCGGGCGATTAATGCATATTGTCCAATGAGAAGTTTGATCTGGAGTGGGGCGTTCCCTTTGATCTCGCCATTAAGGAGAATCTGGGCATCTCCGGCCTCAAACGGTTCTACCAGTACCGAGAGGCCACCCATCTGCCCTTCCGGGTCAAGTACAAGCTCCCGAGTCTCTCCCAAACCAAGCTGAACCTCTCGCTCGGCCGTACGAAACGGACCCGGCCGCTGGGCTGAAAGATGGTAAGACCCTGGCGAAAGACGTCCCTGATATGTTTGTGTTCCCACAGGATTGCCATTCACATAGATCGTAGAGCCCTCGGCTGTTACTTTCAGCGTACCGAAATTCTGACTAAGGATCACACTACGTCGCACTACCTGGCTGTCTTGGATTATGATTGTTTCTTCTGCATCTCCAAAAAGAGTTTTCGTTAGTCTAAGAACGTACCGTCCGGAAGGTTGTTGTTGATTCTTATAGGGAGTGATTCCCACTCGCTGCCCATCAAGAAACACCTCTGCACCTTCCTCTGGAACCGATGTCACTTCAAGGGCTCCGAAAGCCTGTCTGAGAAAGATGTCAAGCGACTTGTCGTCACCATCACCCAGAAGGATTTCTTGGGTGTGGGAATGATACATCGGCGCTTCGACACGAACTATATGTCGGCCACTCTCGATGTTCCGCTTAACAAGCGGTGCAGGACCAAGCAGCCTATCGTCAAGATACACACTGCTTGTAGGCATATTACTCCGTAAGGATAAAACTCCAAATCGCGCTTTGAGAGATCGCGAAAGCGTAATAGGGCTACCTTCCTCCAGGTGAAACATGGAGGCGTCCGGATGATAAAGCGGTTTGCGCAATTCCAATCGGTGGTCTCCAACCGTCAGCTCGCTCTGAAAAGGGGTCCTGCCCAACACCTGACCGTCTACAATCACCTCAGCCCCATCAGGCGTTGAGGTGATTCTTAGCGAGCCTGGGAGAACAAGCTGGAGTCCGGTCTGGGATCTGCCGGGCACAAGTGTCAGCGCGATATGCTCGGCTGCGGTGGCATTCACATTCCTAGTCTCATCGATAAAGCCCGCACGATAGAATCGGAATGTCTGTTCTCCTTTCGGCACTTTGTAGGTGATGGTCCGCCCCTTTGTCAGAACGGGCGCAAAATCTCCATAGCTTGAAAACACAGAGTCTTGGTCTACGGTAAACGATACTTCAACGAGATCCTCATCCGCACGTGCAGTTGCACCGTAGCCGACTGGAGTGACCACGAGATCATAACTCCTTTTCCTTTCGAATGGATAAGGCTCGAGTTTCAGTTGCTGGTATCCAGTCGCATCAATTTTCAGGATGTGCGTTCCTCCCTGCAGGAAGACATCCCAGATCCCAGGGGACACTTCTTTGACCTCTGCGACAAGATTATTACTGCTAAACCTAAGGTTCGGGATCGCCGAACGCACCTGCACCACTGCCTGGTCAGATCTGAGACTTATGCGTGTGGAAATGGAGAGTGATTCTAGCTTCATCTGCTTCACAAGATCTTGACCTATGCTCAACTGTACATAGGCTAGGAAGAAAGCCGGACACCACATCAAGGCCCAGCGATAACTGATATTCTTGGCAAAATATGGCGAAAGATTCACGGTGCTTCTTTCTCAAGAATTTGTATCCACGTTATTCTCATCCCTTTATAGTTTTTCATATTCGCTTCAGCTCCACTTCGGGCATCAGTGAGCTTGCCGTTCCGTTGATGCACAATTGCCACAAGTCCCTCCGCGGATACAATTACACCGTAGAGCCCATCCAGACTCTCAAATCGGGTGGCACTACCGGTGACGATTTTCTGTTGTCGCTCAAGAGATTGGAATGTCTGCATGATTCCGTCGAAGCCGCCTCGAGCATTCAAGATTACCTGTATAGCCCTTGGCATTCCTCTGCTCTCAGCATCTTTGCCCAGTCGTTGGGGCTCTTTGGTTTCGGTTGAAGAGAGAGAGACTCCAGGAAGTGAAACCACCACCTGTTGTAGCAATGTGCGGGCGCTTGAAAGCGAGTCGGCTGTCCGCAGCAAATCGTCCATTTCCTCTTCGTACCGATAGTCGACCCTTAGTAAGACATCGCGCGGTCGAAGAGTATCTCCCCGAAGATAGAGATTTAGACTCGTCTCTCCATCACGAACTTCACCGCACATGGACCCAACACCATCAAAGTATTCATAATCCAGATGTCCAACCGGTTTCCCTGCGTATTCCACTGAACAGCGCCAGACCGTCGTTTCGCCATCCACAAATCGACGGTGGGGACGAAAAGAGATCTCTCTCAGAATCCGCTCCATTATCGGTGGAACCGCAGAGAGAATCGTCGCATTCTTCGCAAATCCAGTTCCCCAGCCAACATATTCCAGGGGGACCCCAATTGTGTCAGGATGAATCCCGGCCAGAAGGAAAGCCCAGAAGTAACGTTTCAAGGAAGAAGAAACATTTGGCAGCGATCCGTTCTGGATATCCGCCGATGCCTCCTTGAGGAGTTCAAGCGCCCGCGCCTTCCGCAACCGAAACATTTCGATCACCGTCTCCTTAGAAACGAATTCCTGAACAAGGTAGTTGTCATCTTCCAGACGGACGATGCGTTCACCGACATCTTTCAGTGTGACGGCTCCCCGCACCACTACACTCGCAACCGCACTTGCGTCCACCAGGCCTCCGCTTTCCTTGGTGGTGTGCACAAATGACGTGCTAATGAACGCCTGGATTTGCAGCAAGAGTGACTGAAGAGCAGCAGAGCGGGCGCTTTCCAACGATTGGTCTGTCCCTTCACCAACGTAGAACCGGTCTTTCGAAATGATTACATCCTGAGAAAATGCGCACGGCAATAGCGATCCCAAGATCAATTCGCCCAACGCCACAAAGAACCATGCCGCCCTAGAGATTTTCAATTCGTCGTTGACCATTTGACAGTCTTCGTTGACCAAACGCCAATTGGCTTGTGTGTCAACTCCTGTTTTTGATCCGCATAAGGTCTCGCCACGAAACCCTTTGAGGACGATGTCGGCAAAAACACATTACGACACCGTACCGCGTTCGACCATATCAATCAAACTTGCTTCGGCACCGAGGGTGACGAGTTGAGCACGCGGGCCTTCCAGTCGTGGAGACTCCTATATGTTCGTAAATCTTGTGAATAAGCGGTTACCGGATCGCGTACACTACAACAGAAGCGTCAATCACTCCGACTGTCGCACACCCCGTGGTAAATCCCCTAATCATTGGATCGGATGTAGCCTTCCCCAACGCTGCGTTCGAGAGGTTCCGAAATCATCATCATAACACTTCGGTTCTCCGCGTGAATGTTGGCAACAGTCTGGGCTCAATTCTGCCCGAAAGCGGCCGAACTGAGGACTGCATGGTAGAAATACCCGTAGAGGCACCTCGTAATCATCTAAGCGCCACTGGGTTGTCTAAGAACCGGAAAGACTGAGTTGCATGGACCGTGGTAACCGGTGGGCCGGATGGAATTGATTGCTGCACCCCTGGAGTAAAAGGTACCACACGGGAAGTGGGAAGTCAAGCAGAAGTTGGAGAATGAATGACTACCCCTGAAGATCGTCCCGCGCCTCGGTGGAATGCAGTCCCAGAACAGCATCTGCTTCCGGATTGGCTTATTGGGTTAGAAATCACAGGATATTTCGCAATCAGTTCTCGGGTCAATTGTTGGCGTGCGCACAAACTGCCGAGGTTTGATGTGATACCGGACGGCACTCCCAGTCTGACACGATATTCGGGTCAAACGAAGTTGGGAAGACTATCTAAGCCACAGTGCTCAGGCGGGGGGGGCCAGTACAATTCCCCAGGGAACGAGAACAGTTCATTCCTCAAATTGCCTGGTCTTAGTGGCCGATTGAAGAGCTCGTGAGCAGCTGAGAATTGAGATGAGCATTCAACTTCCACGATCGACAACCTACCAAGATATAGGAGCAGACCCAAGCCGCAGGGATCTCTCTTTGTCAAAAACAAGCATGCGAAAACTCCTCCACAGCCCGCGGCTTGGGCAACCGCAGGCAAGCCAACAAGCCACGGCTTTGACCTGGATCGCATAGTAACTCTGCCACCAGAATGGACCACTGCACCCGAAAAGCCGCAAAAAACCTCCATTCAAACCAGTCCGAGGCAGCCTCGGGCTAGCTAGGCCAAGGTATCTATTGCCTTATGGAGATTTGCGATTTCTCCTCGTGGGCTCTGCGTTTCTGTACTTGAGCGTCAGCCGAGAAAAGCACCTCCAGTGCTCCCCCTCGGGGACCGAAATCCACCCGCTGGATCGCGTCCGTTTCTTGTCCGTCAGAAACGTCTGTCCTCCTGTGAGCAGAAACAGTCCTGGGTTTTGCGGGTCTGGTAGTATTTCCCGTGCGAAACCTGTCGCCTCTTGGTGGGCTTGATTTTCTCGGATCTCATAAGCTATCCCCTCGACATACTCAGCTCCCCACCGTCCTAAGGCGTTCGCTTCGATGGGCGAATGCGAGATGAATTCAGGATCCAGCTCAAATATCTCCAACTTGTCAATATCACCTCGAAATACACGTATAGCCAATGGCCTAGAATTCTTCCTCACCATCCTTTTACTTCTCCAGGTGTTACATTCTGTTCCTAAAAGCAGCGGTACTGCCACATACGCTCAGGATCCCCAACGGACTTCGCCGCCGGTCTCGAAGACCACTGGCTTGCGCAGCCGCGGGTGCTGCAAACCCAGGCCGTGAATCTCACACCCGGGATAGACCATCTGCCAGCTCTATCAGGAAACCTAAGTATCCATCACAAAGCACCCTTCCCGCTCTTTGGGCATCTATCTTGATCCAGATGCCTATGTGATCTCACAGTCTTTACGTTCGTACGTCCTCTACCGCAGCGTGAGATCCCTTGCCTTATGCGGAAGCATTCACGCCTTGCGACAACATCGACGGGCCGAGAGAGCCTGAATATAGAATTTCTGACAGCGCTTCTTTCACAAATTGAATTTTTTGCCTTTTTGACTTTGGAAGGTTAATTAAATCCAACTTGGCAGCACGAATACAAATGTTCTTGTCAGCAAAGACGTCTTTCACGTCAAATGAGATCATTTCTGGAGATTGATCATTCTGATACTTGGGATATAGCAGAATTGCTTCATTGCAGTTGCGCCTTACGCAGTAGCTCAACAGCTGATACATGTCTCCTTGCGAGATCCCTCCCTTACCATCGGGACTTGAGAACATGGTGGGCTTATACTTCGTGTCGATGATCAGAAGGGGTCGCTTTTCGCGTTCCACATAGATATCATGCCTGAGCTGGAACAACCCAGACTCCGTAAGGAACAAGTCTGACTTCTGGCGACTGATCTGAAGACCGTCAACACCCTGAAAATGGGAGATGAGGAAATTGCTGACAAACTTTTCAAACAGTGCATCCATATTGATTAGAAGGCAAAATGTATCGAACCTTTTGTTATCGAATTGGATAAGGCTGTGAGAGAGAAATAACTTGCAATAGCCGAGGATTGGAATGAATTCGCGTTGCGTAGAATTAAAAACGATTCTCCTGCAGTCCTCGAGAGTGCACACCTGATCTCCCACATCATCCAACAGGTGGAGCAATTGTCTCAGCAGGGCTCGGCTTGTATCCACCTTGGTCGTCTTCATGAGGGAGAAGGCGACGTACTTCACCATCCGATTAAATAGGTTGTCCTCTCGAAACGGGGCGTGTACACAAAAGAGCTTGTGCGGCTCAGCCCGGAGGGTATTCGTGTTTAAATGCTGCGACAATAAGTGACCCGACCCCCGAAACTCGGTCCAAGAATTTGTAGACGAAAATGTTATCTTGGACCAGAAGGAGGGAGACATGGGCAAGCAGCGGCACACAGCAGAGCAGATCATAGCAAAGTTGCGGGAGGCGGAGGTTCTCCAGGGCAAAGGGATGCCCCTGGAGGAGGTCCTGCGTCAGATCGGAATCAGCGATGCAACGTACTACAAGTGGCGGAAAGAATATGGTGGTCTACGGGTTGATCAGGCGAAGAGGCTGAAGGAGCTCGAGCACGAGAACGGTCGCCTGAAGAAGGCTGTGGCCGATCTGACGTTGGACAACATGATCTTGAAGGAAGTCAACCGGGGAAACTGATTAGCCCGGCCAAACGGCGCCGGGCAGCGGTTCGGGTCCAGGAAGTGCTCCAGGTCTCAGAGCGACGTGTATGTTGTGCAATAGGCCAACCCAGATCAACGCAGAGGCGAAAACCGGTGGTCAAGTCCGATGAGGAGGCTCTCCGGCAAGAGATCGTCGCCACGGCATGTGCCTACGGCCGGTATGGGTATCGGAGGGTAACGGCCCTGTTGCGGAACGGTGGGTGGCGTGTGAATCACAAGCGGGTTGAACGCATATGGCGTCAGGAGGGGCTGAAAGTGCCACAACGGCAGCCCAGGCGCAGACGGTTATGGCTGAATGATGGTTCCTGTATCCGCCTGCGGGGGTGAGTATCCGAATCACGTCTGGAGCTACGATTTTGTGGCTGAGAGGACCACAGATGGGAGACCCCTCAGGATGCTGAACATCGTGGACGAATACACACGGGAGCGCCTGAAGATCCACATTGGACGGCAGGTGAAAGCCGCAGACGTAATTTATGAGCTGTCAGAGTTGTTCATCGAACGCGGTGTGCCGGAGTATTTGCGCTCCGACAATGGCCCGGAGTTTATCGCCGCTTTTGTACGCGAGTGGCTGCGCCGGGTGGGCACCAAGACCGTGTTCATCGAACCGGGGAGCCCATGGGAGAACGGCTACATCGAATCATTCAACGGGAAACTGAGAGACGAACTACTGAACGGTGAGATCTTCGACACGGTCACAGAGGCGAGGGTGATCACAGAGAGATGGAGAAAGCACTACAACACGATCAGGCCACATAGCTCACTCGGGTACAGACCACCGGCACCAGAAACATACATCTTCCGACAGGTCGCCAATGCCTGAAGGAAGACAAAAACGAACTCAACATTGGCACACGCACCGGGGGCAGGTCACTTCTCCATATCGATTGAATCCCAGGTCAGGTTTACAATTTCTCCAGCCCGCATCATGGTCGCCACTGCGAATGTGACGATTTCTCGGAGCCAAGGGAGCCTGATCGTCTCGATCACGCTGGAAAACTCATTCTTTGTCAGGTGAACTGGCCGTTGAGGGGGTATCTTAACCAACTTCACGCCTGAACAGGGGGTTTTGTTCAGAAGATCCCACTTCACAGCCATATTGAAAAACGCCTTGATACTTGCGAAGTCAATGTTGGTTTTGGTTGGAGAAACCTCCTTCAATCGGATAGATTTGTAGTGCTCCAGGCCCATCGCCCTGTACTCATTCAGGGGTTTGTCTCCAACTATACGAATGAAATTCTTCAGTGCAGAGTCATAGAGCCTGATGGTGTTTTTCATGAAGCTGGTATTTGCATAGACCCGCCACAGAGGAATGAATTCACTGAGAAATATGCACTGCGGCTTACGATCGTCCACCCGCTTTCCGTTCCGGAGCAAGTTTGTTGCCTGAGACGAATCCGGCTGGAGCACGATGTCGCGAAGGTATTTTTCGGCATCCGCTCTACGACGTTTCCGTGTTGAGCGCCTGACACGATGTCCGTTATGGAAGGTTACGAGGTAGTAGAAACCGTTAGAACGGCGAAAGAGGAGTGACTGATCAAATGTGGCGAAATCTTGTGCCCTCGAGCAGATTCGAACTGCTGGCCTGCGGTTTAGGAAACCGACGCTCTATCCATCTGAGCTACGAGGGCAACAATAAGAGAAGATACGAAAAGCAGCAGGAGAATTCAAATTCTGAGGTATTTGGCTGAATCTTTGAACCCCCACGGCGTCCGCCCCTGCCCCCGCAAGGCGTATGGCAGGGCAAGGAACGTCGGCGGCCCGGCGACGCTAAAAGGGGGGAAGGAGAGATAAAAAAAAGTGACTTTCAGGGAACCTTTGCTGGCAGGGTTTGTGTTCTTTTAAGCATGAAGAAGATCGTCTACACCATTTGCCGCCAGTGTGGCAGGGATTTCCCGGGTAATCCAAGCATGCGCCGTTGCCCGACATGCAGGAAAAAAGAGGCGCTTTATAGGGCCCAGCGGGAAAAAATGAAGCGCAGCCTCCCCTACTACCTGAAAACGGACATCTGAGCTCTTTTTGCCGGCAGGCCGGGTCAAGAATCTAAGGGCGGACACGTCCGGGAATCAAGGCTGCATCTGATACCCCCAGCAAAATGGCTTTTTCGAGGCATTTCTTCCCCTCAGAGCCGTGCCCGAGCAGGATAAGGCATTGCCCGCAGGCGTACCACGCCGCTCCGTCTTCAGGTTCGCTCCTTAGAACCGCATTCAGGTCATCCAGGGCCCTCTGGAACTCCCCCAGTTCTGTCATCGCCAGAGCACGGTTATAAAGGAGATACAAGCAGGTATCGCACACCGCCAGGGCGCGCGTGTAGTCAGCAACAGCATCCCCGTAATTTCCCAGATCAGCCCTTAGCCTCCCTCTCCGATTCAACAGCCACGCATCATCCGGTTCGAGTCCCAGCGCACGATCCAGATCCTTTTGCATGCTTTCAATATCCCCCAGCTCCGATGCACATTCGACACGGTCCGCAAGTGCCGCCACGTCATACGGATCCGCATCAATGACTTTCGTCAGGTCACGGTACAGCAGCACAGCAGTGGCGAAGCGGCTTGTTCTCTGAACGCTCAGGTCGATCGGATAGGGATCAGCTGCTGAGAGAAGATTGAGGGATGCCTTTAATGCTGCCGCACGCGCTCTGTACGCGTCGGTGCTTTGCTGATCGTAACGGATGGCGGCGTTGAATTCGTGGACTGCCCGGCCGATTTGTCCCCAGTGGAGATAGATTACGCCCCTGTTGAAATAGGCGGCGGCAAACGTGGAATCCATTTGGAGGGCTGCCGAAAAGCATGCAACGGCAGAGGAATCATCCCCGGCTTCAACCTGTGCATTTCCTTCGCGCAACAACCCATAGCGGGGATCGGAACATCCCGCGACAACGCACAGGACAGCGATGAAGAGAAAACGGGTTCCCCTATACCGGAGGCAATCACTGTCTTCTCTCCGCGGGTCACGCCAGGGGGAATGTAAGCGAGATCTGGGTCCCATCGTCACGACGGACCTCCAGCCGGCCCTGCAGATGTTTTGTGAGGACCTGCACCCATCTGAATCCGGCCGTCTTTGCACGCCGGACATCAATTTCTTTTCGCAACCCGACGCCGGTGTCGCTGATCTGGAGCGTGCACCCGCGCACCGGGTCAAGCCGGAAACTCACACGGATTTCTCCACGCCTGCCCTGGGGAAAGGCATGTTCCAGGGCGTTGGTGACCAGCTCATGCGTCACCAGCATCACCGTGACGGCATGCTCCGGTGAAAGCAAAACCGGATCCGCCTCCACCGAGAACATCGTCCGGGTTTTACGCCACGCCTTGAATATTTCACCGGTCATCTGCTGCAGGTGGACACTGATGGGGACTTCCCGGAAATGATCAATACCGTAGATGCGCTGGTGGACGCGAAGGCAGGTCCGGATCGCCAACTGTATCCGCCGGCTTTCCGTATCCTTCTCGTTCCCTTCGACCTCCCCGAGCACTTCCAGCAGACTCTCTATCCGTGCGAGCAGGAGGAGCACCTGCCGGGGTGTCTCTTCCAGAAGTCTGCCGTGCTCCTTCATGGTGGTCAGGACGCGCTCTTCGGAAGTTTTTTGCGAGGTAATGTCCTGTGCTGCACAGACGATGGCAACAACCCGCTGGCGGGCATCGTTCCATAACGGACGTGCAGACTCGCGCAGCCAGCGATAGTCTCCGTCGCCTGTGCGCAGACGATACTCGGTAACCCCGTCCTTTCCTTCCCGGACCGACGCTATTCTTCCGGAGACAAGCTCACGGTCGTCGGGATGCACATGTTCCGAGAGGTCCGCGAGCGCCTCAATAGATAGGCCCGAGCTTCGCGTGAAGCCGTCCGTCGCCCATTCCGGCGTCAATGTTCCGTCAACTCCCACACCAAGACAGTACGCAAAATCCGATACCAGTTCTGCAATCTTCCGGTACCGTTGCTCGCGCTCTTTGAGATGCATATGCATCTGATGGCGATACAACGCCATCTCGATGGTCCCGTGGAGTTCGCGTTCGTCAAACGGTTTCAGGATGTACCCGAATGGATCGGTGGCCCGGGCCCTGCGGAGGGTCTGGTCATCCGAGTACCCGGTGACGTAGACGACGGGAATATCCGCCCGCCCCCGGATCAGCTCGGCTGCACGAATTCCGTCCACGCCCCCTTTCAGGTTGACATCCATCAGCACAAGATCGGGTGAAAGGTCTTTCGCTTTGAGGACCGCCTCATCTCCGGAGCCGGCGATACCGACAACGTCGTAGCTCATCTTTCTCAGCCGCGCCTCAATGTCGCGGGCCATGATCAGGCCGTCCTCAACAACGAGGATTCGCGGATGGCGTCCTGCCACCCCCCCTGTGGTTCCGCCCCCGGAAGACTCTGTCACTTCTCGATCTTTCGTGGTCATGTCGTCCGTGACTTTCGATGAAAATACAGGTGTGTACCGGGCAATAAACCCTACCGCGGCGAGGCATTCGGGGTAACATCAACGATGGTGACGCGATGCTCCCCGAATTGGCTGAAGTATATGGTCACTGATGCAGGAGCCGGCTTTCCGGTGCCTTCCGGCTGCAGGAGCACATGGGGATAGTGCCAGCGTCCTTTGCTGTCGTAGGTATACAGCCCTTTGGGCTTTCCCAGCAGGTCCTGTATCTCTTCCCGCGTTTTTCCCTGCAGTCCCTTGAGTTCCGCTTCGCTCCAGAGCCGGTCCTCCACACGGTTACCCGGCGAATTCTCGCACCCTGCAGACAGGGCCAGAAGGACGAGCAGCGCAAGGGACGCGGCGTGCCTCAGTGTGGCTCTCATGCTGAAATGTACAACTCCGGCAGCCGGAACGCAAGCGGAGAACATCGCGGTGAGGCAATAAGAGGCGAGGCAACGTCGCGGCAGTATCCCGCCGGCTGCTACGCTATGGCCCGACAGGCGTTCCTATTCGGACCGGTTGCCGGAGTATTCCCCCCCCCTCCGGGGAATCCGGAAAATGCACCGTTGGGGCCCCCGATGGAATCACCGGTACAGACCGTGCCTGTCGATGAACCGGCGGACTTCAGGGGGCACTAGGAAAGCGATGCTCTTACCCTCTCTGACGCGCGTCCGGATTTCACTTCCCGAAATGCCGATCTGCGGGACCGCGCAATATTCCACACTTCCGGCGATGTCTTCCGGATCCTTCCCGGCCACGAATCCGGGACGCGTCATCACCACCAGCCGGGCCAGACGAAGGATTCGCTCCGGATCTTTCCAGGTCCGGAACTCGAGAAGATTGTCCATGCCGAGCAGGAAGAAAAGCGTGGCTCCCGCATGCTGAGCCTTCAACTCCTCAAGCGTGTCGGCGGTAAATGACACTCCCCCCCGCCGCACTTCCATGTCCGAAACGGCGAAGGGGTCATGGCGTGCAATGGCCAGCCGCACCATGGCCACACGCTGCTCTCCCGGCGTTATAATGCGATCCCTCTTATGTGGAGGGGTCGCAGTCGGCACAAAGAGGATCCTGTCCAGACCGACCGCCTCACGCACATATTCCGCAACGATCAGATGGCCGACATGGGGCGGATCAAAGGTGCCGCCGAACACGCCCATTTTCATATGCTCTCCCTCTTACAACAACACACCGAAAACCCTGTAGCGGGCGCAGCCCCGGAGCAGCGCCCACAGGTAGACAAACGGGAGTCCCAGAAAACCCAGGGTTTCACGAAGACGGTACACATTCAGGAAGCCACGTCCCTGGTATTTGAATCGAAACAGTGTTCCGCAGAGCAGGATGCCGCCCAATCCTATGATTCCGGCCGTCAGGCTCCCGGAGAGGAATCCGGCCGCAGCCAGCCCCAGCGCGCAAGCGTCCGTCAGGGCAACATAATGTTGCGCCCGGTGGACTGTTATTCCGAACATCTGTTTCACCTCGATCTGTTCCCGGAATCGGCGGGGATGCCGTTTGTACAGGAGTGGATCAAATACATATCTGCGCGTATGAAGGAAACATCCACCCAGCGTCAGAAACTGTGGAGGATGACTCACACGCACCTCCTCCGCGATCCGGATTCGTGCCCCGGCGTCCATCAGCCGGAACCCTAAATCCGAATCCTCACGAAAGTAGAGACCGGTGCCGCTATCGTGGAATTCCAGACTGTACCCACCCACCTTCTCAAACATCGTACGGCGCACAAAGAGGTTGCAGGGGATGAATGAAGCACGCCGCTCTGTTTCGAATTTCCGCACATCCGTCTCCGTCTTCCTGTACACCGTACGTCCCTCCAGCACATCCCACTCATCCGCTGCGAGAAGGGAACGGGCGCGACTGAGCCAGTGCGGGTCCGGAATGACGTCATCTTCCGTAAACGCAAGATACCGCGCGTGTGCCCGGGCTGCTCCGGTATTGCGTGACAGTCCGGCTCCCCCGTTCGGATGGAAAACCACATCCGGAAGAAACGGCAGCGCGATGTCCCGAAGCATCGCCATGGTCCCGTCGGTGGACCCATCCACAACGACGATCACTTCAAATTCGGAAGCCGGGCAATCCTGGAGTGCCAGTGCCAGCAAGCATTCGCGGAGCTGCCCGCACCGGTTGTATGTCGGAATGATGACGGAGAAGAGTGGTTCGTTCATCGTTCAGGGCCGCAATCCTGCCAGGAAAAGAAGCACGCGCAGATACCCTCGCCGCGCGGATGCGGCGGCGGCGCGATGCGGAACATGCGTTGCACCGTACACACTCCAGACAACGATCCGGATCATTGAACGGAAAAGGAGTATAAAGCGCAACACGACACCTTCAGCACGGGGGTGGTGTTTTCGAAAAAACCTGAGGAGACTTCGGTGATAAAGGAGCAGGCGGCGCTCGTCGTAGTGCCCGGTGGTCCCACCTCCAAAGTGAAGAACCCCCGGTCCGGGCACAAACCACACCTCTCCTCCGGCCTCTTTCATCCGACGGCACCAATCGGTCTCTTCGAAGTACATAAAGAATTCCTCGTCGAGCTTCCCGACCCGTTCCATCGCGGTCCGGCGCACGAGGAGGCAGGATCCCTGGAGGTAGTCCACCCTGCGGGGTAGGTCAGGGTCGCGATACAACTCCCTGTGACCTCCGAACAGCCGCGTGCGCGCGAACAAGCGGTCCAGGAACAAACTTTCCACCAGGATATTCCAGATTCCCGGGAACCGGACGCCGGTGCGCTGCGGAGAACCGTCAGCGTTGAACAAAGGAGGTCCACATGCCCAGGCCTCCGGGTGACCATCCATGAATGTCACCAGCGCGTCAAGCGCGCCGGTGTGCACAACGGTATCGGGGTTGAGAAGGAGGAGATATCTCCCCTGCGCCACGTTCAGCGCCCGGTTGTTGCCCGCCGCAAAGCCTGAGTTTGTCTCAGCCGCAAGAACGATGACCCCGGGAAACGCCGTTCGCACGAATGCCGCCGTTTCGTCGGTCGACGCATTGTCCACCAGAAGTATTTCCGCCGGGGTGCGCATCCCGGATGCACCGAGCGAATGGAGACAACGCTCGATGTCGGTCCGGCTGTTCCATGTCACGATGACAATAGAGAGTTCAGGCATAGAACGGGAGCCTCATCAGCCGGGCATACACGCGTGCGAAGCGGTTGACCGTGGATGCGAGGGGACCTTCCTGGTCGAGCAGCCGCGGACTCATCCACGAGAGGATCTCGCTGTCCCGCACGGTGCGCGTCGCTTGATGCGCCCGCCGCTGCCGGAGAATCCACGGGGCGTGCATAACGCACCAGGCGTATGCACGGATAATCCCTGCCGGCGACTTCCGGCCCGCAACGATGCTCAGGGCGAGTTTGACCGCACCGTCCGCCGCGAAAAGCGGGATGAGGCGAAGTAGTGTTGAGAACTCGTACAGGAGAAGAGCGTTCAGCACGCGATTACGCTCCTGGTAAAAGGTGACAAGATTCGATGCCTGACGTGATGCCGTGGCACTCCCGGTGTGATGCACGGAGGAGGCCTGCGCCATCCTGATCTTGTATCCGGCAAGGCGCATGCGCCAGGAAAGGTAGACGTCCTCATGATAGAGGAAGTATTCGTCCAGAAACGGTTTTCCCACGGTCTGTCTGCGGAACATCAGGGACGCTCCCCCCGCGAAAAAGACAATGGAAAGGTCGTCGAAAACCCGCATGATGTTGTACCCCAGAAAATTCAACGAGCCGTTCTTTGCATAGTACAGATCCGGCACGCCCTCTGTGACAACACGGGAGGTTACTACGCCCACACCGGGCTCCTGCATATGCTCCAGCAGGGCATTCACCCATCCGGGTTCGACCCGTGTGTCGGTATTCAGCAGGACAATATATTCACCCGTGGAAGATTCCACGCCGCGATTATTGCCGCCGGCAAAACCCAGATTCTTCTCCTGGAGCAGCAGTCGCACATCCGGAAACCGGGAGCGGACAAAGGCCACGCTGCCGTCCGTGGACCCGTTGTCCACAAGGAGCACCTCAAGCGGATGATAGTCTGTGGCCAGGACACTTGTCAGGCAGTCGTCCAGCAGCGTCACGCCGTTATAGTTCACGATAATCACGCTGACGAGCGGGAGTGAGGTGGTCACGTCACGGCCCCGGTTTTGCGGAGGACAATATTGACTTCACCTTCATTTCGCATGATACATTCGATTGAAAAAGGGATCGCGAGAAACCGGGGGAGGTGACGAAGGAGGTCCAGCATGTCTTCCATCGTCCAGACATGGTAGTGAATGCTGTAGTTCAGCCGCTGCAATTCATCGACGCGGGCCCGGATGGCCGCAGGATCCGTGAGCCGCTCAACCAGTTCCGCCCATTCCAGGAAATGCGCGTCGCGGGACCATGCCGGGCCTTCCCGGTAGTCGCGTTCGAGATGTTCAATCGGCGTCACCTCGCGGAGGATGTCAAAGGTATACCGCTTGTCGGGGAGGGAGAGGAACAGAACCGCACCCTCCTTGAGCACGCGGAAATGCTGCCGGAGTGTGCGGAGGGGATCCTCGCAATGTTCGAGAAAATGGTTGGCGATCACGAAATCCTGGGAGGCATCACCGATCGTTGTGAGTCGTTCTCCGTCGTCCACGATATCCACATGAACGAGATCCCTTTCCGCCATCTCCGGATAATGCGTACGGAGCTCGTGCACGGACATCCGGTCAACATAGCGTACCCGGGCCCCCCGGGGTACCTTCATGGGATTATGGAGGCCGCCGATCTCAATCCCCTCCCCTGTCAGATAGTTTGCGGCTATGGCTTCCCGGTCGAGATGCCGGAACATCCGCAGCAATTTGCGGACATCACGGATGGCGTTTTTCAACTGACGGCGTACGTCAGGCATGTGGCTTCTCCCCGAGCGGTGTCCAGAATGGCAGTGCAAGGCCGAGCGTCTTCCAGCAGAAGGTCCTCAAGTGTCGTGTTGTCGGGTCGCGCCGAACCATGGAGATCAGGGTCCAGGCGACGGCGCGCACGCTGAATCCCGCAAGCATGATCACTTTGTACGCCCCAACTGCCCCGCGTCCATAGCGCTTCTGGTAAAACAGCATCACGTTATCGTACATGACCTGAAACAATGCGAAGTCCCGGTTGACCTTCTCAACAGTACTTCCCAGATGATGGATGATCGCCGCTTCGCTCACATACCAGATGGACCATCCGGCGTTCTTCATGCGATAGCACCAGTCCATGTCATTGTAGTAGATCGCAAACTCCTCATCCAGGCCGCCCACGTTTTGGAGAACCTCTCGCCGGACAAGAAAAGCGGCAGCCGTGATGTGGTCAACTTTCTGCGAAACGTCATAATTGAAGTAGCGCATTTCTCCGCGCCCGAACACGCGGGACCGGGGAAAAAGCCGATCCAGAAAGAACATATCGCAGAAGTGTGTGAAGATGGTCGGGAAGCCCCTCACCGAATACTGCTGGCGGCCGTCCGGATACCGCAGCCGGGGGCCGCATGCTCCTGCGCCCGGATGCCCGTCCAGGAAGGCCACGAGAGTCGTGATTGCACCGGCCAGCACTACCGTGTCCGAGTTCAGAAGAAACAGGTAGCGCCCCGTGCTCCGTCGTATGGCGGCATTGTTCGGACGGGCGAACCCTTCGTTCGTTGCGTTGAGCAGAAGCTGCGTCTCAGGAAACCTCCTCCGCACCATCTCTGCGCTGCCGTCTTTCGATCCGTTGTCGACGACGAAGACCTCCATCCTCAGCGGTGCCGACCCCCGGTACAGCGACTCCAGGCAGGTTTCGAGAAGGTCCCGTGTATTCAGATTGACAATGATCACAGAAACATCGGGTATCATGAGTCGGCTCCCAGAAGCGCGAGGAAAGCATCAACGTCGATGCGCCGCAGGCGCTGGACTTCCCTCCGTTTCCTCAACATACCGGGGAGCAACATCATACCCTCCAGGAATCCCGTCAATGCGGGGCGTCCCTCGCCCTCGCGCACATTGCGGTACAATCGCCGGATGCGTGATGCAACAATCACGGGTCCTTTCCGGAATAACGCACCCGGAGGATAATTTTTCACATACAGAGCCAGCAGATTCCGTTCCTGCATCCGCACCGGGTAATGCGGAAGAGCGTTCGCCGTCGCCCCCCGTTTGTGGTAACACACCGCAGTCGGAACGTAGAGACATCGCCATCCGGCCAGCTGGGCGCGGTAGCAAAGGTCAACATCTTCATAGTATGAAACGAAATCCTCATCAAAGGCGCCGATGGTTTGAAAAAGCTTCCTGCGGTACAGCGCCGCTCCAGCACAGGCACCGAACAGGAACTCGGGTTGACTGTAGCGTCCGTCGTCGGGCTCTCCGGAACCACGGGTAAATGGCGCCCCTGAACGAGTCAGGATATCGCCTGCACCGTCAATGTTTCCGGGGTGGAAGAAATCCAGCATCTTGCACGCGGCCATGCCCGCATCGGGGGTTTCCCGGAGAGCCCGAAGAAGCTCCTTCAACCATAGGGGATCCAGTTTCGTGTCGTTGTTGAGCAATGCCACATACGGTGTCACGCCGGCGGCTATGCCGCGGTTCACCGCCGCGGCAAAGCCCCGGTTACGGTCCAGCGGTATGACCGTGACCCAGGGATACTCCTCCCGAACGAAGGAGACGGAAGCATCCGTGGAACCATTGTCCACCAGCAGCGTCTCCGCCGGTCTGAGGGTCTGAAATGCGACTGAATCCAGACACTCCCGAAGGTGCGCGAGGCCGTTCCAGTTGGGAATGATGAGCGATACCCGGTCCATGCTCAGGGGTTCGATCTGGTCTTTCCGAACAAGTGCTCCACACGGAGATATCCCTGCCACACGGTCCGCATCGCCCGGAGGGCGGGGCGGTTCAGCACTTCGCGGTAATGCAGCATGGTCTTCAACCCGAAGAGATAGGCCTCTGCGTTGTCCCGCAGGAGAAGACCTATGTCGTCATCCTCGCAGATCTTCGAGGTTCCGAATTCCATCACGAAAACCGCGCTCGGGAGCACGTACGCATGAAACGGAATCGAGGCTTCGCGCAACGTCGTGATGATCTGCTCCAGTCCGGTAAACACATGGTTTGCATCATGAAAGGCAATCACGCCGTCCGGCGCGAGAACGGAGCGGCAGAAAGCGAAGTCCGAGATCACGGCCTTTTCACTGTGTTCACCGTCTATGAAGCAGAGGTTCGGCCGCGGCTGGATGGCGTCCGCGGAAACGGCCGAGGCGTCCAGGTCAAACGTGCGGATGCGCTCAACTCCACCGGCTGAAACAGCCCTGAGCAGTTCGATCATGCGTGCAGTCGAGTTATCCTCGTACAGGATGTCGTATCCGCGGTCATCCTTCACCGCATCCGGGCGGGGATCGATGGAAACGATAGACATGCAACGGGGGTCCAGCAGATGCGGCTGGATGCTGCCGCCATGGTGGGATCCGATTTCAAGGTAATGGTATTCCGGCACGGCACGGCGTACGGCTTTCTGGACGGCCAGGAGGGACCGCTTGTCCGAATCAGTCATCTGTGTCGGAATCGCACGGAACAGATCCAGGCTTCGCGCCGCGATCAGCTCTTCAAATGTGTGCATGTGTTCTCCTGCTCTGGACAGGCCGGGGTCGCCGGTGATCATGTGTCACCGTCTCCTCTCAGGATGAACCGGAGGCGCGCCGGGAGTACCCCGCGGAAGAATCCCCAGTCGCCCTCGTCGAAAACCCTCAGCCAGCGTATCATCAGAGCATAGGCCGCAGCCATCAAGATCCCCCAGAGGATTACGAGGGCGGCCAGCATTGCCCGCCCTGGATCAGGAATCGCAATGGACACCCATCCGAATGTCATGGCTCCGACCGCCGAGGTCAGAGCGGCTCCGATTACGGGTTTCCAGATGACGGAGACGAGAAAGCGGAGGGGATGCGGCATCATGCGCCGCCCGTACAGCCAGAAGAAGAAGAGCCCGCCGATGATCGCAGATACCGCCGTACCTACAACAGCGCCAAAGTAGCCAAAGGTCAGCACCAGCGTCAGCGAAAGAGCGATATTCAGGATTGTTTGAAGAAGCATTGCGCGCATCTGGAACTGTGGTTCACCACGTCCCTGGGCGATCAGAGCCAGCGCGCCGACGACGACATTGACGAAAAAGCCGGTGCTGAGGAGCTGGAGAGTCAGGGCCGCCTGTTCATGCCCCGGCCCCAGCCAGGCCTGCATAACCGGGACAGCGAGAGCCACAATGAACCCGAAGAGGGGAGCGGCCAGGACAGCCAGATAGCGTGTGGCACGCACAAGCGCGGCATGGATCCGCGCGTTGTCCTCCCGGGCGTCAAGCGCGGACACCGCCGATACGAGCGAAGCTATTGCGGTGACAGGAAGCTGTTTCGCCCGCCCGGCCGGCCGAGAGCCGAAATCGTACATTGCCGCCGACTGCAGTCCGACATATCGGGTCAGCAAAATCTTGTCGAATTGAAGCTGGACGAGATCGGACAGCCGGCTCACCTGCAATTGCACCCCGAAACGGACCAGCGTCATCATCAGTCGATGATCGTAGCCTTTCCAGCCAAAGTGGACATCGGGCAGCAAGCGGCGTGTGAAGAGGAGAAACACCGGCATCCCCGCCGCGGTGACAGCGACGTCGGCAATCAGAAGTCCCGCCACTCCCCCGCCGTTCATGAGCACAAGGACGATGATGACAAGCTTCACGGCCAGGCTGAGGATGATGATGCCGTTTACCACATCCATACGCTGGATGGCGGCAAGGGTGTTCCCGAAGACTCCTGAGACGCTGGTGACCCCGAACAACGCAACTGCGAGCAGGAGCGCGGTGCGGGCGGCGGACGCCTGCGCCGGTGGCAGGCGAAGAAAATCGAAGAGCCAGGACGAAGCGGTCAGACTGACGCCGAGCATCAGCAGCGTGACCCCGATGTAAAAGATGACGCCGAGATACACCACACGGACGGCATCGTCGTACGAGCGGACGGCAACAAAGCGCGCGATATATGTGACAAAGGAGGTGCTCAGGCCCAGATCGGCGAGGCCGATATAGCCCGTGATGGCCATGACAATGGTCCAGAGCCCGTACTGTTCCATCCCCAGGTAGTGAACGGCAACCGGCACGAGCAGGAACATATATGCGGCGGACACGACAAACCCTGCGAGGTTAAATACACCGCTCCTGACAACGGCCCTGGAAGAAGAGAGATGGTCGTGTGTCGTCGTCACCGGACCTCCGCCACGGCATACAGACGGAAATAGAGCCGGCGTGTGTCCCGGAACACCCGTTCGCGGATTTCCGTACCGATCACGGGTTGAGCCCTCCCCCGTTCGCGGAGAGAAGAGAGAAGGACATGCGCGAGCGGGTTATGGCGAGAAGCCGGACGAACAGGATCGGCGTCAGGAGCGCCCTGGCCGCCCATCCATGATCCGCCTCGAAATAGCGAAGGATGTTTCTGTACATTTCCAGTCTGATGGCGGGTGTCGCCTGGTTGGTGCTTGCACACCCGTGGTGCACGATTTCCGCATTGCCGAGATACCAGATGGACCATCCGGCCGCGCGGATCCGCCTGCAGAGATCGACGTCGTTGTACAGGATGGAGTAGCGTTCATCAAACAGCCCGGTGGTGTCAATCGCGCTTCGCCGGATCATCAGACACGTGGCCGCGGGCTGCTCGACCTCCTGTGTCAGGGCAAAATCGAAGTCCCGGTAGGTATAATCCCGTGCCAGGCGATGAAGGGAGAGATATGTGACGACCGCGTCGCGCAGACGGGGAAAGCGGCGGCAGGACAACTGCGGAGTTCCATCGGGATTCAGGAGGCGGCAGCTCACCGCGCCGGCGGAGGGATGTGCTTCGAGATAGTCCGCCATCGTTTCCAGGGCCCCCTCACGCACGAGCGTATCGCTTCCCAGGAGGAGGATAAACGTCCCTCCGGAAATCCCGTATCCCTGGTTGTTGGCCCGGGCAAACCCTTCGTTGTGGGCGTTGCGCAGCAGCCGCACCGCGGGAAAATCCGATGCCACCATTTCCGCACTGCCGTCCGCCGAAGCATTGTCCACGACAATGACCTCTGCAAGGCCCGGAGACACAGACGACCGGATAGAGGCCAGCGCCTGCCGGAGATAGGTCCTCGTATTCCAGCTGGTGATGATGATCGAGACGCGGGGGGGGGTGTGCGGCGGGGTCATGGGCGCGGGCGCTGCTTGATCCGCACCATACGTATGCGACGCTGACTCTTCCGGACAATAGTGAGGGTCAGATGCCTGTAGGGAATCTCCTCGTTGAGCTCCGGAATGCGGCCCGTCACCTTCTGCAGGAAGCCGCCGAGCGTGTCGAAACCCTGGCTGCCGTCAATATTGCAGCCGAACCGCTCATTGAAATCGTTCACAGAAAGCCGTGCGTTTACCAGGTAACTGCCGTCGGCGGACTGTTCGATGTCTTTCAGTTCTTCGTCGTATTCGTCATGGATCTCTCCGACGATTTCTTCGAGGATATCTTCCATGGTGACCAGCCCTTCCACCCCTCCGAATTCGTCGATCACCACCGCCATGTGGATCTGACGCCGCTGGAGCTCCTGAAGGAGCTGGCTGATCTTGACCGTTTCCGGGATGAAATACGGAGTCCGCAGGACATCCTGCAGGATGATGACATTCTGATACTGGAGGAGGCCGAGAAGGTCTTTCGTATAGACGATGCCGACGATATGATCGATCGTGTCCCGGTACACCGGCATCCGGGAGTATCCCTCTTCAAGCACGACTTTCACGATGGTTTCCCGCGGCATATCCATATTGAGTGCCACAATATCGGGACGCGGAACCATGATTTCCTTCGCTGTCGTGTCGGTGAATTCAAAGATGCTCTTGAGCAGCCGGTGTTCGGTTTTGT
This sequence comes from uncultured Bacteroidota bacterium, assembly GCA_963779225.1. GTDB lineage: Bacteria > Bacteroidota > Ignavibacteria > UBA10030 > UBA6906 > CAVPCZ01. Next base: position 3,043,331 of record CAVZWW010000003.1, on the reverse strand, counting down.
CAAAGACTCCCGACCTGGTTCCTTCTTCGAGCATGAGTTTGAATTCCTCTTCGGAGATACGCGACTCCGCAAAGGTGGTACTATCCTTGAAGGGTTTGAGTACGAGGTTGCTGGCGAAGCCCAGGAGCTGGGCGGGGACGTAGAAGATGGTGGCAAAGAAGCGCATCGATCCAGCGATACTCATGGCGACGGTTTCCGCGGAGCGCAGCGCGAGGGATTTCGGGACCAGCTCGCCGAACACCACCACGATCGACCCGATGGCCAGCACGATGATGGCCAGGGAAATCCAGGGGCTCGCTTCGCTGATCCAGGGTGTGCTGCTGGATGCCAGGGCGGGGGAAAGGAGCTGGAGGCCGATGATGCCTCCCAGTCCCGCCGCGAGGATGAGCGAGAAGATGATGCCGACGTGAACGGTGGCGAGAAAATGCTCGGGGTTGTTCTGGAACGCCAGAACGATCGCCGCCCTGCGGTCCCCTTCGTCCGCCAGGGCCTCCATCCGGCTCTTGCGCGTGGATAGCACGGCCACCTCGGCGGCCGAGAAATAGCCCACGAGCAGTATCAGACAGAGCACACCGAATACCTCGAGCCAGAACGTTTCCATAGCGGTGGTGATGGGGTGAGCAGCGCCGGGAGGCGTGCCTACCGCGTCCTCCGAAGAAACTCGAGCCGGGTCTGCAGGCGCTCGGTGGACATGAGCAACCGGTCTTTGCCGAAGATCGCGTCTTCGGTTTTCAGAAAGGCCAGCTCATATTCGTCGCTCATGATGATCGCCTCTTCAGGGCAGGCCTCTTCGCAAAATCCACAGAAGATGCAGCGAAGCATATTGATTTCGAATTTTACCGGGTACCGTTCCTTGGGAAGATCCGTCTCGGCCGCCTGGACTTCGATTGCCAGGGCCGGACAGACGCGCGCGCACAATCCGCACGCCACGCACCGTTCCACACCCTCCTCCTCCACCAGCACGGGACGTCCGCGGAAAGATGCGGGCGGGTTCCAGCGCTCTTCGGGATACTGCCGCGTGAACTTGGGCCGGAACATCTGCTTCAGCGTCAACGCCAGTCCTTTGACAATTTCGGGAATGTACGTTCGCTGGAGCAGTGTCAGGTCCTTGCTCCGGATTTGCCGGGTGATATGTCCGTTGGTCTTTGACATGCGTTATTTCTCTCCGTTGACGTCCGGGAGCGCCGCTCCGTGCCTACTTCCCGAACAACCAGATGCCTGCGCCGGTGACCACCACGTTCACCAGGGCCAGCGGGAGCATGACTTTCCATCCGAGATTCATCAGTTGATCATAGCGGAAGCGCGGAATGGTCCAGCGGATCCACATGTAGAAAAACAGGACCGCCGCCACTTTCACCACGAAAGTCAGCATCTGAAGAAGGCTCACCCAGAGGGCCGGCAGGCCGAAGGTCTCCAGATAGGGAAACTGCCACCCGCCGAGGAACAGGGTCACAACGATTGCAGCCGAAGTGATCATGTTCGCGTACTCCGCGAGGAAGAACGTGCCGAACTTCATACCGCTGTATTCGGTATGATACCCTCCCACAAGTTCCGGTTCCGCTTCCGGGAGATCGAATGGCAGCCGGTTGGTTTCCGCAAAGGATGCCACAAGGAACGTGATAAAACCGATCGGTGTCAGGAGCATGTTCCAGTGCCATCCCGATTGCTGTTTCACGATGGCATCCAGTTCCACGGTGCCGGCGATCATTATCACGCCGACCACCGACAGCCCCATGGACAGTTCGTAGCTGATCATCTGCGCCGAGGAGCGGAGGCCGCCGAGCAGCGAATACTTGTTGTTCGATGCCCACCCGCTCAGCGTGATGCCATAGACACCGAGAGAGGTCATCGCCAGAATATAGAGCACGCCGATGTTGACATCCGCAATCATGAGCTTGATTTCCCGCCCGAAAATCGTGATGGTATCACCGAAAGGGACGACGGCGAACGTGCTCAGCGCGACCATGATGGAGATGATCGGCGCAAGGGAATGCAGGAACGGATTTGCCCGGGCGGGGACGATATCTTCTTTGATGAACAGTTTCAGCACGTCAGCCGGGGCCTGCAGGAGGCCCCAGGGTCCGACGCGGTTCGGCCCGATGCGGTTTTGAATTGCCGCGCTGATTTTCCGCTCTGCATAGACCAGGTTCGCCACCGTGGTGAAGATGATGAGCAGGACCAGGATAATCTTGATCAGCGCGATGAGGAGGAATTCCATTGCCGCTCTTCCTTGGGGATCGGGTGGAGATTACGTGCGTGCCGCCGCCGTCCGGGGGACCCGGACCGGCAATCCGCGCGAGCCGATTTTCCGGTAGGTCATGCCCCTGTAGGCCTCTACCGTTGACGCGAGCTCATTGAAGACATCTTCGGCGGTGTTGTATTTGTATTTCGCCCCCATGAGTGATGCAATGCCGGCGATCACCCGCCATGCGGGCCGTGCGTCCCGTTTTCCGCTCCGCCCCCAGCGGTCGAATGATGTCCCGAATTTGTCGAGACGGCTCATGGCAAACCCGTCAAGAGAACGGTCGTGTTCCAGCGTGGCGACGGCCGGGCGTATGCGTTGCACGCGGCCCTGGAAATTGGTGAATGTCCCGTTCCGTTCGGCATATGTGGACCAGGGCAGCACGAGGTCTGCGGCGCGGGTCGTCTCGTTTTCGTTGGACGCAAGAACTGCCAGAAAATCCAGCCGTCCGAGAGTCGCCGCAACCGCCGGGTCCGCCGCGATGTTGTCGTGCAACACAAAAAGGGCTTTGATGTCGCCGGCGTGAATCTTCTGGATGATTCCCGCGAAGGCCTCGCGTGCGTTCCCCTCTCCAAACGCCATTTCCATCACGCCCCGGCTGTTCGGTGTCCTGTCGGCCCTCAACAGAATGTCGTCCTGATCCCCGTCTCCGGCATGCGGACGCACCGCGAGGTGACGGGTATTCAGGACGTCGCGCGCAAATTTCAACAGGAGATAGTTGTCTTCGTTGGTCGCGCACGCCGACCCCAGAATCGCCACCTCCCCCTTTCTGTAGACGCGGAACTCGGATGCCGCCCGCGCGATACCCTCATCCCAGCCGATTTCGAGTGACTCGCCGTCCTTCACCATCAACGGGGTCTTGATCCGTGTTTCCGCATTCACACACCGGGAAGTTTCCAGACGGCCGCGGTCACACATCCAGTACTCGTTCACGTCAGGATTGAAACGCGGTGTCTGCCTGAGTATTTCGTTGTTCCGGACCCATGTGTACATGTTGCATCCGCGCGCGCAACCCGGACAGACCGTTTCCGTGGCGGACATCTCCCACACCCGTGCTTTGAACCGGAACTCCCTGCTCGTGAGCGCACCGACCGGGCAGATGTCGATGGTGTTCATCGCGTAGGGATTGTCCAGCTGCTCGCCCGGGAATGTCGTCAATTCCACCCGGTCCCCGCGCTGGATGAATGTGAGCTGGGGAGCATGTGCCACTTCGTCGCAGAATCGGACGCAGCGCGAACACATGATGCATCGTTCGGCATCCAGCATGACATTCGGGCCGAGGGGGACGTGCTTCGGTTTGTGCACCTTGTCTTCGTCAAACCGGCTGTGTCCCGTGCTGTACGCGTATGCGTAATCCTGCAGCTTGCATTCCCCGGCCTCATCGCATATGGGGCAGTCCAGCGGATGGTTGATCAGGAGAAACTCCATCACCGCCTCACGCGCATGCAACACCCGCGGCGTTTTCGTGCTCACGACCATGCCATCCATCACCTTGGTGGCACAGGCTATCACGAGTTTGGGGATCTTCTCCACCTCGACAAGGCACATGCGGCAGTTTCCCGAGACGGACAGTTTCGGGTGCCAGCAGAAATGCGGTATTTCAATCCCGTTGTCGCGTGCCGCTTCGATGATCGTGCGGCCATCCGCAACCTCGAATGCCTGTCCGTCAATGGTGATTTTGGCCATGTCACGCTTCTTGAAGTGTTCGAGTGTACTGTTCGTGAAACACCGCCAGTTTCTTCACAAAATCCTCTATCTCTTCCTGCGGGGGAAGAAATGTTGTCCGGAAATGCAGGGTTCCCGCACGCTGGCCGAATCCGGAGCCGGGGACGACGCAAATGCCCGTCTTTTCGAGCAACGCCATGCAATACGCCTCATCCCGGCGGGCTTCATACACCTTCCGGTCCTCCGGCGGGAGGGTGGCAGCATCCACGCCCTGGTCCGGGGGAAGCTCGAACCGTACAAACGCGTACATGGCTCCCTGAGGCACATCCAGGGACATGCCCGGAATACCGTTCACGCCTTCACCCAGAATCTGCGCCTTCCGTTTCAATGCCGCGAGGATGGCCTCCCGCTCGCGGGCGTAGACAGCAAAACTCTCGTCTCCGGGTTCGGGAGGAGCGACCATGAAGTAGGTCGCAAACTGTCCGCTGACATTCGCACACAGGCTGATGGACTGCAGTTTGATGAACTGTGCGTTCACTTCTTCCGGGACATTCCGGATTTCCAGATACCCGCCCCGGTGCCCGCATTCGCCCAGGAATCCCTTGGAAACCGAATGGAGGCTGAACAGCGTCGTGTCCCGCTCCCCCATCTCTTCCATCACCCGGGCAAACGAATGGAAAGCGACCGAGCGGTCGTAGACATTCTCCTGGTACACTTCATCCGCAACGATGGCCAGACGGTGTTCCCGCGCAAAACGGATAATCATTTCGATATTATCGCGCGAGAGCACAGAACCGGTGGGATTGCCCGGATTGATGACCACTATCGCCACCGGCTTCGTGCCGGCACGTTCCGCCTTTTCCACACTTGCAGCGAGAACCGGTCTGTCCAGCTGCCAGCCGTTTTCTTCATCGAGATAATAGCCGATTTGCCTGCCGCCGTACAGGGCAAGCGTCGCACTGTACAGGGGATACTGCGGGATGGGTATCAGGACGCCGTCGCGAGAAGTGCGGAGGAGCGCCATGAGAACCGCCTGGGCTCCCTTGCTGGCACCGTCGGTGAGTATGATGTGATCCCTGTCCGCGGGGATCCCGTCACGCCTGGTGATGAAGTCGGCCACCGCCTGCCGGATGAATGGGATGCCCGGACTCTGTGAGTACGCGCCCGTTCCGTGGGGGTGCCGTTCAAGAGCCTTGCGCACGCGTGCGACGATATCCCGCGGATAGCGCTCCAGCACCGGGGGAGACTCCAGGAGCCCGGGATTTTCCAGGAGACTCAGCGCCTGGCGGAGGAATGTCAGGGGACGCTGTTTCAACGCCTGCGGGTTGCCGATATTGCAGTAGATGATCTTCTTCCCCTCGGCCTCCATCTCCTGCGCCTTCTGCACGATCGGCCCACGCACGGCATACTGGGCCTGCAGCAGCTTTGGATTCAGATCTTCAAGGGTTATCATAGGGGTCAGGCCGGACGGATTACCACCGAGGTGAAATGATCTTCGTTAAAGAGGTCCCTGGCCACGGTCATGATATACTCGGGCGTTACAGCGTCAACCCTCCTGAGTATGGTATCAAGCGACACATAGGTTTCCACGGAAAGCTCGGCGCTGCCGAGACGGATCATCCGGCCGGACATATTTTCCAGGCCGAGCATCATGGTGCCTTTGATCTGTGCTTTTGTACGCTTCAATTCGGTGGCCGGTACCGGCCGGGTCTTGAGCTTGTCGAGCTCGTGGAAGACAAGGTCCATGGCCGATTGAATGTTTCTCCGGTCCGTGCCCAGGTAGGTGCCGAACACACCGGTGTCGCTCAGGAGATTGACGAAGGAGTACACGGTGTAGGCCATCCCGTGCTTTTCGCGAATCGTCTGGTACAATCGAGAACTCATCCCTTCGCCAAGCAAGGCATTTGCGACCATCAGGGGGTACCGGTCGCGATGTTTGATGCTGTACCCCACCGTGCCCATGCAAATGTGGGCCTGATTGATCGGCCGGGTATATTCGGTCTTCGACGCGCCATCAAGTTTTTGCGGACCCGGAGGACGGTAGCCGGTGGCCGGGTCGATCTTCAGACGGCCGAAATACTTCTTCACGAGCCGGACAAGCTGGTCGTGGTTCACATTCCCCGCTGCGGCCACAACGATCCGCCCGGGAAGAAAGTGCTCCGTGATATGTGCCCGGAGATCCTCACGGCGAAATTGCCTCACATTTTCTTCCGTGCCGATGATCGGGAGTCCGAGGGAATGCTCCGGGAAAAGAGACCGTTCAAAGTAGTCGTGTATGATATCTTCGGGATCGTCCTCGGCGTTCTTCAATTCCTCGATGACCACCTGCTTCTCCTTCTCCATTTCCTGCCGCCCGAATGTGGCGTTGAGGACGAGATCTGAGAGTACATCCATCGCCTCGCCGACATAGGTATCCAGCACCCGCGCATAGAAGCAGGTCTGCTCTTTCGTGGTGAAGGCATTGAGGTATCCCCCGAGCGACTCAAGGCTCTGGGCGATTTCCCGGACATTGCGGTTCCGGGTCCCCTTGAACACCATGTGCTCGAGGAAGTGGCTGATGCCGTTTTGCGCGGGACCTTCGTCCCTGGATCCGACATTAGCCCAAACGCCCAGGGAAACCGAACGGACATGGGCGATGTTTTCGCTTACCACCCGGATGCCGTTATCCAGCGTGGTCTTGCGATACAGGGCGTTTTCAACCTGGCGGTGGGTCGAGGAAGACGAGCGACTGACACGTTGCATGGCAAAATATATCCTTTTTGGCCGCTAGAGTCAAGGTAAGCGGAGAGCAGCCTGGGAATCTGCCTGGCCGGGGTTTCGGTGCCACTGAGGCACACTCTGAGCTTCACCCTGAGGCACACCCTGAGCCCCACAAAGCATTGGCTGGAGAGGATGTCGCTATTCGAGAATGGTGTCCTTCAGAAAACGGGCGTCATCACGGTCCCGATAGTCTGTGGTGACGTGAAGTCCGCGGCTCTCCTTCCGGAGAGTCGCGGAGCGAATGACGAGGGTCGCACAGAGTGCAAGATTTCGCAGTTCCAGGAGGCCTTCGTTGACCCTGGTACGTTTGTAGAAATCCTCCACTTCGGCTCGAAGAAGCTCCATGCGGCGTTGCGCCCGTCCCAGCCGGAGGTCAGACCGCACGATGCCGACATAGTCCCACATGATCTGCTGGATTTCCCGGCGATTGTGAGCCACCAGGATCCACTCCTCACTGTTGATCGTTCCGCTATCATCCCATGGATTGACATCGGGAACCGGCAGCTTCTGTTCACCGAAATACGCGGCGGAGGACTTCATGGCCCTGTCGGAGAACACGAGTGCTTCAAGGAGGGAATTGCTTGCAAGTCGGTTGGCTCCGTGCACTCCCGTCATGCCCACCTCGCCTGCCGCATACAACCCGTGAATGCTCGTCCTGCCGTCAAGGTCGGTCACCACTCCCCCGCAGGAATAGTGGGCCGCGGGAACGACAGGGATGGGCTCCTTGGTGATGTCCAGCTTGAACCGCTCCAGACACGTCTCGTAAATATGGGGAAAGTGCTCGCGCACCTGGTCCGGGGGGAGATGCCGGAGATCCAGGAGGACGTGATCGTCCCCCCGTTTCTTGAGTTCGGTGTCGATCGCATAGGCCACAATGTCCCGAGGGGCCAGTTCCTTCCGTGCATCGTACAGATGCATGAATTCATCGCCGTTCCGCGCCCGGAGAATCCCTCCGAATCCGCGGACAGCTTCGGAGATGAGGAATGAAGGGCTTCCTGAATTGAAGAGCGTGGTCGGGTGGAACTGAATGAATTCCATATTTGCGACTTTCGCTCCCGCCCGACAAGCCATGGCCACGCCATCCCCCGTCGCGATTACCGGATTCGTGGTATGCAGGTAGATCTGTCCGAGGCCTCCGGTTGCCAGAAGGACAACGTGCGCAAGAAAGGTGTCCACGCGCTTGCCGATGCTGTCCAGGACATAGGCTCCCCAGCAATGAATCCCGTCCTTTGCGGGCGGTCGTTGTGGGTTCAAATGGTGTTCGGTGATAAGTTCAATGGCGACGTGATCTTCGAACACCTTGATAGCCGGCGATTCGGAAACCGCCTGGAGAAGGGCGCGTTCGATTTCCCTGCCGGTGAAATCGCGCGCATGGACGATCCGGTTCGTCGAATGCCCTCCTTCACGTCCCAGGTCCAGGTGCCCTTCGTGCTTGGTGAAGCGGGCGCCGATTTCGATCAGTTCGCGAATCCGGTCGGGGCCTTCGCGCACCATCGTTTCCACGGCATCGCGATGACACAGTCCGACCCCCGTGCTCAGCGTGTCGCGCACGTGCATGTCGAAAGAGTCGACTGTGGACATCACCGCCGCCACTCCCCCCTGCGCGTAGTTGGTGTTGGACTCCGCCCGTTCCTTCTTAGTCACCAGAGCGACCGTCCCGTAGTGCGAGGCTTTGAGGGCGTACGAGAGCCCGGCGATGCCTGTACCGATGACAAGGAAATCCACCCTGTGGGTCATGTCGATGATCCCGTTAACCGCGTGGAAGCCAATGAAAAGCCGCCAGCGCGCCAGAAAGCTCCGGCCTCCGGCGTGCGGAGCGCGGATCCTTCAAGGAACCCCGAACAGGGAGCCCCTTCTCTCTGGCGCATAGGCGGCTTACAGGTGCGTTGAACTTTTTTTCAGCAATCGCCGAGCATCGCAGCAGCTGCCCGGCTTCACAGGTTCGTCTCTTCCGGCGGGTCGCTGCGGCGCTTTGCCCCTCTCCAATGGTCGGGGGGCAGTTGACGCAGTATTAGAAATAGACGGCCAGCGTCAGGTTTGCCCCGTTGGCGGAACCGATGCCGAACGATGTTGTCGAAGGTGCATCCTGGGAGACCGATGCATTCGGACTCTTGGACTCCGATTTGCCTGAGCTGGTGGAAAAGCCGAACCGGTATTCGCCCGCCAGGCTGATGTTGTCCCATGCAAACCACTCCACCCCGACAAACGCCGCGGCGCCGAAAATCGTTGACGAAGTCGTGAAGGAGTGATCTTGTGTGAAGCCCACGCCCAGTCCGGCGTTGTTGCCGGTGCGTTCCTGGCTCGAGGACGTAAAGCTCACCTGACCTCCGACATACGCAACGACGGCATTGGTGGTCACCAGGTTGTACTGGATTCCCGGGGCGATCGTGAAGCTCATGGTGGAGAGTTTGCTCTCACTCAGCTGATTTGCGGGCAACGGAGTGACGGTGCTGGGATTCTTGGTCGTTTCGCTTCCCAAGTTGAAACCGAGAGCGATGCGTGCTGCAAAGCCGTTGCTGATGTAGTACTTGAAGCCCAGCCCGCCCTCGTAGTTTCCGGCGCTAAGGTTGGCAAGACCGCCGAGGTCAAACATGAGGGCCTTGCTTCCGGCCTTGGTGATAGGCTTCGCCGTGTCTCCGGCGAGGGCCGGCCCGCATACCAGTGCGAGAACGAGAAGAACAGCAACCAGACGCTTCATAGGAGACTCCTTTCAAGAAATGATGGGTATGTGAATAACATGAATGGTGGTGCATTTACCACGACACTGAGAACGTGAAGTCATGACCGACACCGCATGTACCGTCGCACAAGTGTAGCAAGAAAGCTGCCAATTGTCAATCCGCCGCGCGGGATAGCAGGCGGTCCAGGAATTGAACGCGTCCATCCAGTTGTGCGGCTTCCGATTCATTTATCAGAACGAAATCGGCGCGCTTCCGCAATTCCTCCGCCGGCATCTGGGCGCGGGCGCGGCGGACCACCTCCGTGCGCGTGATGCCGTCTCTTCCTTCCACGCGGGCAATCCGTGCGGCTTCTGATGCGTGCACGACGATAACGTAGTCGAGATCCGCATCAAGTCCGCTTTCATAGATGAGCGCCGCTTCAATAATGATGTAGGGGGAACGTTGTGCAGGGGGGAGGGCGCTGATCCGGCGGTGGATGTCCTGAATGACTGCGGGAAAGACAGCGGCATTGAGTCTGGCGCGCAGCGGGGCGTCCGTGAAGATCTTCCCGGCCACAACCCGGGCGTCCAGGGTGCCATCCGGCCGGTACGCTTCAGGCCCGAGGAGCGCCTTGACCGCCCGTTTGAGTGCGGCATTTCCCTCCATCAATTCGCGTGCGACGGCGTCGGCAGCAATCACGGTTCTTCCCAGCCGCCGGAACAGCTCGCACACCGTCGACTTTCCGCTGCCGATGCCTCCGGTCACTCCGACCAGAAGATGGGCGGGGTTATTTTGCGTAGGCAACGGAACGGTACTCCCGGATGACCGTGACTTTGATTTGACCGGGGTATTCCATCTCCTGCTGGATCTTCTCGGAGATGTCATGGGCAAGTTGATCGGCGCGGGTGTCGTCCACCTTGTCCTGCTCGACAACCACACGCACTTCCCGGCCCGCCTGGATCGCATAGGTCTTGGACACGCCCCGGAATGATTGGGCGAGCTCTTCGAGTTTTTCCAGGCGTTTCACATAGCCTTCCACCGATTCCCGGCGTGCGCCGGGGCGTGCGCCGCTGATCGCGTCTGCCGCCTGGACCAGTGCGGCGATGGGCGATTCCATGGGAATATCTTCATGGTGTGACCCGATGGCATTTGCGACGATGGCGTGTTCACCGAGTCTCTTTGCGAGCTCATAGCCGACGAGGGCATGAGGGCCTTCCACGCTCTTGTCCACGCACTTGCCGATATCGTGCAACAGTCCGGCCCGTTTTGCCATATTCGTATCCAGGCGGAGTTCTGCGGCCATTGCCCCGGTGAGCAACGCCACCTCGATGCTATGCTGGAGCATATTCTGGCCGTAACTGGAGCGGTACTTCATTTTTCCGATCATCCGGAAGATTTCCTTATGGGCTCCGTGGAGCCCGACCTCCAGCATGGTATTCTCGCCCACCTTGAGGATTTCTTCTTCGAGTTCCGTGCGAACCTTCTCGACGACTTCCTCGATGCGTGCGGGGTGGATGCGCCCGTCGGCGATGAGGCGTTCCAGGGCCATCCGGGCGACCTCGCGCCGGAACGGGTCGAAGCCGGAAAGGATCACCGCTTCCGGCGTATCGTCCACGATCACGTCAATGCCTGTAGCCGCTTCGAAGGCGCGGATATTGCGCCCTTCGCGCCCGATGATGCGTCCTTTCATTTCATCGCTCTGGATATTCAGGACGCTCACGGTTGTCTCCACCGAATGGTCGGCGGCGGTCCGCTGAATGGCCTGCACGATGAGTTTCTGGGCCTCCTTCTTGGCCTCATCCCGTGCCTTGTCCCGGATATCCTTCAGCATGACAGCGGCATCCGTACGCGCCTCGTTCGCAAGGTTTTCGATAAGCTGCCGTTTCGCCTCCTCCCTCGAAAGACCGGAAAGACGTTCAAGCCCGAGGTTTTGATCTTCGATGAGACGTTCCAGCTCACTGTGCCGCCCTTCGATCTGGCGCTGGCGCTCGTCGAGGGTACGCTTCAATGCGGCCTGATCACGCTCCTTGCGTCCGAGGAGATCGACTTTCCGGTCGATATTCTCTTCGCGGACGTCAATAGCTTTTTCCTGCGCGACAAGCTTGTTCCGTTTGTTCTGCACGTCGTTGTCGAAATCTTTTTTCCGCTGATACCATTCGTCTTTGACCTCAAGCAGTTTCTCGCGTTTGAGCGTCTCCGCCTCTTTTTCGGCGTCAGCGAGCACCTTCCTGGCCGCTTCTCTGGCGACGGCCAGCTTGGTTTTGCCGACGCGAGTTGTGACCAGCCAGCCAAGGCCGAATCCCCCCGCAAGGAGAAGCAATACCAGCACAGGCATTGTTCCACTGAGATCCATACATCCTCCGAGTTCGAGCACATCAGAAATAAAAAAAATCCGCACAACGCCAACGTTCAGGAAGGCACGAATGAAAGAACCCTTCCGCCACAGTGGGTGCACGCCGGATCGTCTTTTACTTCCACACTCTCGCTCTTTCCGCCGGTGGCGAAAGTCATCGCAAGAATCCCGCTAACGCGGGATGAGGCATGTAATCGACGACCGCGAGTCGAGCTCCCTAAAGAAATGTGTTGGTTCTTTATTTGTGTAGTTGAACGGTGACTGTGCGGATTATCGAATCCGTACGTCATTGTCTCGACAACGCTACCAAAGAACAGTTACGCGTCCCGCAGGCAGGCATCCAGATGGTTGCACATCTTTCCGAGTTCCTCTTCCATCATGGAAGTCAGTGCTCTGGACCGCTCGCGCTCTTTGAACAGGTCTTCCGTGATGTTTAATGCAGACAGCACGGCGACCGTCAGGGTCGGTTGCTCGGGAATCTTTCCGTGGATGGTATTGATCATTTCGTCCACGTACGTTGCGACCCGTCGTGTAAATTCCTCGCTTTCCCCGCGGAGCGGGTACTCGGAGCCGAAGATGCGTACTTTAATGCTCTTATTGTCCGTTGTCATAGGAGACGCCGTCAACCACGTTACAGATACGCGTCGATTTTGGCGAGTAGATCCTTGACCCTGCGGGCAAGGGCTTCACGCTCGCCGTTGGCGAACACCGATCCCGATGGTCCCTGGGAAACGGTCATCGTTTTCATGAGTTGTTCCTTGCGGGACAGATCCTGCTGCAGCTGCTGGACTTCCGCCCGCAACTGGTCCACCTGAGAAAGCAACGCCTGGCGTTCCTCCCGCAGTTGCTGGATCAAATTGCCCGCCCCCTGGACGCGTTCCCAGAGGGTCTTGAGTGCGGTCTCGACGGACCGCCCATCGCCTGTGAGGGTGGTGGTCATCGTGCCGGTGGAATGTTCCACACTTGTGCCGTTATGATCTGCTTTCCTGTCTTTCACTTCACGCCGCGTAATGCCGCCTGACATTCACGCTCCACATGCCGCACCACGCGCTGTACGACCGCATCAATTTCGGCATCGGTCAGTGTCCTCTCCCGCGACATCAGCTCGAGGGTGAAGGCAAGACTCTTCGTGCCCGCTGTAAGTTTGTCACCCTGATACATGTCGAAAAGTTCGACACGCTGCAGCAGCTCACCTGCCGAAGCGCGTATCCCGTGCATCATCGCCTCTGCCGTCATGTCCTCGCTCACACTGAACGCCACATCCCGCCGGACCTTCGGATACTTCGGAAGAGGTTCGAAGACCCGTCCGGCCGGCTGCGTCAACGGCGCAAGTTGTAATTCAGCCGTGAACACCTGCTGCTCAATGCCCAGCGACTTCAAGACGGATTCCCGGACACTACCAAGATAACCTGCGAAACGTCCTTCAATTTCAACGGCCAGAACGTTTTCAAGGATATCACCCAAGGGAGGATAAGGAATTAGCTGCCATTTGTCAAGAGCAAATCGTTCAAGAAGTGCTTCAACCTCCCCTTTTGCGTCAAAAAAGTCCGCCGGCCTGGGCTTTTCGGACCAGTGCCGGGGTTCCGCCTTCCCGGTCAGGAGCAGACCGAGGCACTCTTCCTCCAGGAACTCTTCCACCAGCTTCGGCCGGTCTGTCCGGTCGATGCTGAAGACATGCCCCACCTCAAACAGGCGTAAATCCTCCGTGCCGGAGTTGAGATTCCGTGCGACAACATCAAGCATGCCCGGGAGCAGGCTTGTCCGGAGCATGATCATATCCTGATTCTGGGGATTGAGAATCCGCACCGGCGTCTTCCCGATGTGTGACGCGCGACGCTCGTCGTGCATCGAGTTGGTGATCACCTCGTGAAACCCTGCCCCTGCAGCCAGCGCACGCACGCGGTCTCCGGGAGAAACCCGCGGGAACGGCTGGACGAAGTCGACGCTGGTGCGGGTCTTCTCTTCAATGTTGTTGTAACCGTACACGCGCGCCACTTCTTCTATCAGATCGACTTCCCGTTCGATGTCCACGCGGAACGTGGGGACGGCGAACAGCGTCCGGTCTTTGGTGCGGCGTACCGGGCGAATCCCCAGCAGGCGCAGGGCACGCGTCATCTGTGCCGCGGTTTGAGCCGTTCCGAGGAGGGCATTTGCGCGCGCCGGGCGCAGCGGTACCAGCCGCTCTTTGATCGGTTTCGGGTAGACATCGATCGCCCCCCGGAGGATCGTCCCGCCTGCGAGTTCCGCTACAAGTGCGGCCGCACGATCCAGGACGAAACGGATCGCCTTGGGATCCGCACCACGCTCGAATCGCTGCGATGCGTCGGTGCTGATGCCCACCGCCTTTGCGGTACGACGGATGCTCGAAGGGTTCCAGTACGCCGCTTCCAGCACCACATCCACCGTGCTCTCCCCGATCTCGGAATTTGCACCGCCCATCACTCCCGCGATCGAGACAGGTTTCTTGCCGTCACACACCATCATCGATGCGGACGGCACTTCGTGTTCCTTGCCGTCAAGAGTGACAAACCGGAGGCCGGATCCGGCACGGCGTATCACGAGCCGCTGCTCTTCAAGGAGCGCGTAATCGAACGCGTGCATCGGGTGACCGCTTTCCAGCATCACAAAATTCGTTATATCGACGACGTTGTTCCGCGGACGCAATCCGGCAAGCGTCAGCCATTGCTGAAGCCATGAAGGAGACGGACCGATGCGCACGCCGCGAATCATCCTGACCGCGAAGCGGGGACACAGGTCAGGATCCTCCACGCGTACCTGAAGGTGGCGGGTGATCGATTCCTTCCCCTCGCGCAGAGAAGGTTTCGGCAGCCGGGGTTGCTTCCCTGTCAGCACGGCGATCTCACGTGCGATCCCGATGTGGCTGAGCCAGTCAGGGCGGTTGGGCGTGATTTCGACATCGTACACGACATCGTCCATGCCCAGAAAGGCGGCAAGAGGCTGGCCCGTTTTCGCCTTTGCGTCAAGAACAAGAATCCCCTCGGCATCCTTCCCCAGATCCAGTTCGTACGCGGAGCAGATCATGCCTGAGGATTCCACCCCCCGCAGGGTCACCTGTGAGAGGACGAAAGGCTTGCCGGAGGGATCGTGTTGATTGCGTGGAACGGTCGCACCCACGAGACCGACCGGGACTTTCTGTCCGGCGGCGACGTTGGGTGCACCGCACACGATCTGCAGTGTCTCCCTGCCGGCCCGTACGCGGCACACGGTCAGCCGGTCGGCCCTGGGATGCCGCTGAACGTCAAGCACTTCTCCCACCACGAACCCCTCGTATTTCTTCCCCGGGCGTTCAATACGTTCGAACTCCAGGCCGAGCATCGTGAGGGATTCGGCGAGGTCTTCCGGAGAGAACCGGAAGTCGGTATACTGTCGGAGCCAACTCTGGACTATGCGCATGGGTCAGAACTGATTCAGGAAACGAACGTCGTTTTCGAAAAACAACCGGATGTCATCGATGCCGTACCGGAGAAGGGCGATGCGTTCGATCCCCATCCCGAAGGCGTATCCCGTGTACTTCTCGGCATCATACCCGACGGCGTGGAAGACGTTGGGATCGACCATGCCGCAGCCCATCACTTCGAGCCACCCCGCCTGCTTGCAGAGCCGGCACCCTTTGCCTCCGCAAATGAAGCAGGTGATATAGATATCGGCGCTCGGTTCCGTGAAGGGAAAGAACGTCGGACGGAATTTGTACTTCACGCTGCCGCCGTAGAACTGTTTGATGAAGGAGATCAACGTCCCCTTCAGGTCACTGAACGTCACGCCCTCGTCAACATGCAGCCCCTCCACCTGGTGGAAGAGGCAGTAGCTGCGCGAGCTGATGGCTTCGTTCCTGTACACCTTGCCCGGCATAATGACGCGGACCGGCGGCTTGAACTGTTCCATGACACGGATCTGGACGGGCGACGTGTGGGTTCGCAGGAGCGCGTTCGGGCTGAGGAAGAAGGTGTCCTGCATATCGCGGGCCGGATGATCCGGAGGGAAGTTCAGCGCCTCGAAGTTATGGTGGTCGTCCTCGATTTCAGGGCCGTCCGCGATGCCGAAACCCATGGAGACGAAGATGGCTTTGATCTCGTTCAGGACGCCGGTGATGGGGTGGGTGGATCCCTGGAAACTCCTCCGGCCGGGGAGGGTCAGGTCCAGTTGCACCTGCCGGGCCGGGCCGCGGGAGAGCGACTGCAGCCGGGCATCGAATGCCTGCTGGAGTGATGTGCGGAGGGCGTTCAGGTCTTTTCCGAGCGCCGGTTTCTGGTCAGGCGGTGCGTCCCGGAGGGCATCGAACAGCTCCGCGACCTTGCCCTTGCGGGCCAGGAAGGCGACGCGGAATTCTTCGAGTGCGGTCATGTCCGGAGCGGCCGCCAGCGCCTCTTCCGCCTGCCGGCGGAGAGCGGCTATCTGTTCCTGCATGAAAGTTCCTGTACGGAAAGACGATCTCCCCGGCATCCGGGCGGGCGGTCGGAGCTCCGCCGCGTCTCAGGAGTGCCGCACGGCGGAACCCCTGAAACGCGTGGATGATCGGGAAGGATCCATGGAGCTCAGGCGAGAGCGAACTTCACCACCTCGGTGAACGCCGAGGGGTTGTTCACGGCCAGATCGGCAAGCACCTTGCGGTTGATGTCGATCTCGTTCTTGTTGAGCCCGGCAATCAGCCGGGAGTAGGTTGTTCCGTTCAGTCTGGCAGCCGCGTTGATACGGGCAATCCAGAGTTGGCGGAACGTCCGTTTCTTCGTCCGGCGGTCGCGGTAGGCATACTGCATGCCCTTGTCGATGGAATGTTTGGCGACGGTGAGGACATTACCTCTCGCTCCCCAATAGCCCTTCGCTTGTTCGAGAATACGTTTGCGACGGCGGTGGGAGGCAACTTTATTCTGCGAGCGTGGCATAGTTGCGCTTGTTCCTGTCTGCTATGGTGAATGAATAGACCTTACTTCTGCAACATGATGTGCACGTGCTTGCTGTCCACTTTGGCAACAAGGTGCGTTCCGCGGAGCTTCCGCTTCCGTTTGCGCGATTTGGAGGTAAGGATGTGACTGCGATACGCTGCTGCGCGCTTGACTTTGCCGCTGGCGGTCACCCTGAACCGCTTCTTGGCACCTGCGCGGGTCTTCATTTTCGGCATACATCGTCCCTTTCTGTTCGTTCACGCTCTGAGGAGGGGGGTCATCCGGCCGTCGGCCGGACCTCGGGTTTCAGCACCGCCGGTTCTTCGGCCTTGCCCCCGGTTTTCAACACCGCCGGTTCTTCACCCTTGCTCCCGGCCTTTACCTCGACAATCTTCTTCTTCTTCTCGGGCACGAGGATCATGATCATGCTGCGCCCTTCCATGTGCGCCGCCTGGTCCACCTTGGAGATGTCGTTCACCCGCTCGACGAACCGCGCCAGCAGCACTTCCCCCTTTTCCTTGTACGTGATCTCCCGTCCCTTGAACACCACGGTCGCTTTCACCTTGTGACCGTCGGCCAGGAACTGACGCGCGTGCCGGGTCTTGAATTCGAAATCGTGCACGTCGGTGTTAGGGTGAAAGCGAAGCTCCTTCAAGCAGAGAGACATGCTGATGTTTCTTCTGCAGCTTGTCCTTTTTTGCCAGTTCGTACTTGAACTTGCCGAAGTTGATGATTTTGCAGACAGGCGGGACTGCGTTCGGCACGATTTCCACGAGATCGGCTTCACGATCCCTGGCCATGGCGATTGCGGCCGCCGGTGTCATCACGCCCAGCTGGGCGCCGTGCTGGTCGATGATCCGCACCTCGGGGACGCGGATCTCTTCGTTGATGCGGGCACGTTTCTCCTTGCTGATGGATGTCCCTCCTACGTGGTGAGTGTTTTTGCCGCGATGGCATTCTCGCAGAGAATCTGATGAACGCGGCACGTTCAACAGTTCCCTGATCTCCGTGTTTGTGCTTGCGAACGGCCACGGTTCCGTTCTGACGCTCCTTGTCCCCGATGACGAGCATGTACGGGGTCTTTTTCGTTTCCCATTCGCGGATCTTGTAGCCGATCTTCTCGTTCCGTTCGTCGAATTCCGCCCGCATCCCCGCGGCGGTCAATTCCCTGTGCACATCCCGGGCATAGTCCATCTGCGCATCGGTGATCGGCAGAACCACCGCCTGCACCGGCGCGAGCCAGAGCGGAAACTCTCCGGCATAATGCTCGATCAGCACGCCGATGAACCGTTCCAGGGAACCGAACGGCGCACGGTGGATGATCACCGGCCGGTGTTTTTGACCGTCGGCACCCATATACTCGAGGTCGAATCGTTCGGGCATCACGTAATCCACCTGGACCGTTCCGAGCTGCCAGGTGCGGCCCAGTGCATCCTGCACCATGAAATCGATCTTCGGTCCGTAGAATGCCGCTTCGCCGATGCCGATAAAGTAGTTCAGCTTCATCGCGTCGGCGGCTTCCCGGATATCCCGCTCGGCCTGCACCCAGAGTTCGTCCGCGCCGCCGTACTTCTCCGTGTTCGCCTTGATCCCGGAACGAAAGGCGCGTCTTGAAATCCTTGAATCCGAGCGTGCTGAATACCAGCTGCGATGAGATCGATCACGTCGCAGAGTTCGGTCCTTCAGCTGATCGGGCCGCACATACAGATGGGAATCGTCCTGGGTGAATGAGCGGACGCGGGTGAGCCCGTTCAGTTCGCCCGATTGTTCGTACCGGTAGACGGTCCCGAATTCCGCCAGCCGGATGGGCAGATCGCGGTAGCTGCGGGGTTTTGCCAGATACACCTGATGGTGGTGCGGACAGTTCATCGGCTTCAGCAAAAACTCCGCGTCTTCCATCACGATCGGCGCGAACTGGCTGTCCTTGTAGTACGGATAGTGCCCGCTGGTGCGGTAGAGGTTCAGGTTGGCGATGTGCGGCGTAATCACGGGAAGATACCCGCGCTTGCGCTGCTCCTCGCGGAGGAACGTCTCCATGATCTCGCGCAGAATGGTCCCCTTCGGCAACCAGATCGGAAGACCGCCGCCGACCGCGGGGGTGATCAGAAAGAGCTCCATCTCCGCGCCCAGCTTCCGGTGATCGCGGCGCTTTGCTTCCTCGAGCCGGTGCAGATAGTCGTCCAGTTCTTTCTGCGTGGGGAACGTGACGCCATAGATGCGCTGGAGCATCTTGTTCTTTTCATTCCCCCGCCAGTACGCCCCGGCGATGCTCAGGAGCTTGATGGCTTTGATGCGCCCGGTGGAGGGGATATGCGGGCCCGCGCAGAGGTCGGTGAATTCGCCGCTGTGATAGAAGCTGATCTTCTGCTCCTTGAGTCCGTCCAGCAACTCCAGCTTGTACTGGTCCCCTTTCGTGCGGAAGTACGCTTACCGCGGCGTCCCATTCCTTCTCTTCGCGCAGGTAGGGTGCATCGCGCTGCGCGTATTCGCGCATGCGTTGTTCGATGCGTCGCAAGATCATCCGCTGTGAGCGAGTGGTCGCCCAGGTCCAGGTCGTAGTAGAATCCGATTTCGATCGGCGGGCCGATACCGAACTTCGCCCCGGGGAAGAGGGATTCGATGGCCTCCGCCATCAGGTGGGCGGAGCTGTGCCAGTACGCGCGCTTCCCCTCGTCATCTTTCCAGGTCAGGATCCTGACCGAGGCATCGGACTGAATGGGGCGCGCAAGGTCCCATGTGTCGCCGTTCACGGCGACCGCCAGCGCTTCGCGCGCCAGGCCGCGGCTGATGCTCTCGGCCACCTGCAAACCGGTGACACCACGCTCATGAGCGCGGGTCGAACCGTCGGGCAGTGTGATCGTGATCTGTTCCATCGGGATGAAAGTGTCCGTCTGATCCTAAAAAAATTGTCCCTGACGTCGAGGACGCTCGGGACAATCTCCGGTGAATGGCTGTGGGCGATACAGGAGTCGAACCTGTGACCTCTACCATGTCAAGGTAGCGCTCTAACCAACTGAGCTAACCGCCCGGCGAACTCACGCAACGACTTCTCCTGTGTGCTCGTACCGAGGGCCGGACTTGAACCGGCACGGGCTTTGCAGCCCAAAGGATTTTAAGTCCTTTGCGTCTACCAATTCCGCCACCCCGGCCCTCGAAATGCCCCTGATCGCTCAAGGAGTCTTCTCTTCAGGGATCGAGATGTCGCGTAAGGTGTCCACACAATTCAAAGGCCGCCAAATCGCTGCAGCGCAAGACTTTGTCCAGTAAATGTAAAGTATTAACGCGGAAAAAGCAAGTCAAAAAGGCGCCGTGCACACAGACACGCCGTGCAGGCAGACAGGCGCAAAAACGGACAAACGCCCACCCTTCAGGGGTGAGCGTTCGGAATTCCACAGCAGGCCGGGAGAACCGGCAGAGGCGACGGGCGGATTCGAACCGCCGCATAAAGGTTTTGCAGACCTCTCCCTTACCACTTGGGTACGTCGCCGTTCTCTACACTTCCCCAGGAAAAAAACCCCGCCGCCTGGTGGGATTGGGGGCGGCGGGGTCATCTATACGAGGAAGTGTAGATGTGAGAGCCCCGGTGCAATTACCTACAGGCTCCCTGTCCCGCTTGCACGGGACAGAGCGGGAAACGGGATTCGAACCCGCGACATCAACCTTGGCAAGGTTGCGCTCTACCAACTGAGCTATTCCCGCAAAGCATGAGAAATATACGCTCTCCGCCCCGAAAAGTCAAGGGGGCTTTTGACTCGATTTTCAGCTGATACAACCGGGGGACTATCTCGTCACCTCCAGAATCTCATACTTGAGAAGCCCCACCGGGACCTTCACCTCAAGCTTGTCTCCCTGCTTCTTGCCCAGCAGGGCCTTGCCGATAGGCGAGGTGACCGAGATCTTGTTGTTTTCGAAATCGGACTCTTCGGGAGACACCAGCAGGTACTCATGTACCTGATTGGCCTTAAGATCTTTCAGGCGCACTCTGCTGAGAATGTAGATCTTGTCGTTCGGGAGATCGCTGGCCTGAATGATCTTGGCCCGCGAAAGCGTCGTCTCCAGTTTGGCAATCCTCAATTCGAGATGCTGCTGTTCTTCCTTGGCGGCATCGTATTCCGCGTTCTCCGAGAGGTCACCGTGACCCCGCGCATCGGAGATCTTCATAGCCACCGACTTGCGGCCGTTGGTTTTCAGTTCGCGCAATTCCTGTTCGATTGCCGTAAGGCGCTCGCGGGTCAGATAGACGTTTAAACCTACTCCATCATCTTGCATACGACTCCTCGCTCAGAAACGGGACACAAAAAACAGAAGCCATCATCCGTCGTCCGAATGGTGGCTACCGGAGGCCGTAGGATCCGCCTCCGTCATAATGTACAACAACCGCGGACACAAAAGCAAGTGGAAAGTGACGGACTACACCCCCGCGGGCTGCTCCCCCGACCGGAGGATCAGGTGCCCCAGCTTGTCCCGCTTGGTCCGCAAATAGCGCTCGTTGACCGCATTGGGGTTCATTTCCAGAGGGACGCGTTCGACGATGTCCAGTCCGTATCCCTGGAGCCCGACAACCTTCTTTGGGTTGTTGGTCAGCAGCCGCATCCTGGTAACCCCGAGATCGCGGAGAATCTGGGCGCCGATTCCGTAGTCGCGGAGGTCCGCGCGGAAGCCCAGTTCCTCATTGGCTTCTACGGTATCCAGACCGTCGTCCTGGAGTTGATAGGCCTTTAACTTGTTCATCAGGCCGATACCTCTCCCCTCCTGGCGCATGTAGACGACAACCCCGGCGCCGGCTTTCTCGACCATCGCCAGCGCGGCATTCAGTTGTTCATTACAGTCGCAGCGCAACGAACCGAATACATCGCCTGTCAGACACTCGGAATGCACCCGGACAAGAACCGGTGCGGTACCGGTGATGTCTCCTTTGACAAGCACCAGGTGCTCCTTCTGGTCGGTGGTGCTCCGGTAGAGGAACAACTGGAAGAGGCCCAGGCGCGTGGGAAGCCGGGTGGCGGCAACACGCTCCACAAGCTTTTCGCTCTGCATCCGGTACGCGATAAGATCCTTCACGGTAATGATACGCATCCCGAACCGGACGGCGAGCGTCCGGAGTTCGGGCACCCGCGCCATGGTACCGTCCTCATTCATGATCTCGCACAACACGCCTGCAGGGGTGAGTCCCGCGAGAAGGCAGAGGTCAATAACCGCCTCGGTGTGTCCTGCACGACGAAGGACGCCCCCCTCCAGCGCCCGCAGGGGAAAGACATGGCCTGGTCGCGCAAGATCCGCCCCCACCGTGCGGGGGTCAGAGAGGGCGCGGATGGTGACCGCACGGTCGGCAGCGGAGACACCGGTTGTTGTCCCCCGGGCAAGATCCACGGAGACCGTGAACGCCGTTTCATGCAGGGAAGTGTTGGTGTCCACCATCGGTTCAAGCCCGAGCGCATCAGCCCGCGTTGCCGGTACGGGCGCACAGATGATCCCCCGCCCGTGCCGCGCCATGAAGTTGACCACCTCCGGCGTCACGAATTCCGCCGCTGCAACGAAGTCCCCTTCGTTCTCGCGGTCTTCGTCGTCCACCACGATCAGGAGCTTCCCCTGCCGGAACTCCGCAAGGGCCTCCTCTATCGTGTCGAACGGTGCAAACTGTTGTGTTGCCTGCACGGTGTCTGTTTCCTACTTCTCGCTTACTTCACCTTCGCGCACGATGGAACCGATCGCCGATCGTTCGTACTTGATTTTCACGTTGTCCGCAACCTGCAGGAGAACGGTCTTCTCGTCCATCCCCGCCACCGTTCCGTGGACACCGCTGGCCGTAATGACTTTATCCCCCTTTTTCACGGCCTCCAGCATTTTCGCACGTTCTTTTGCGCGTTTCTGCTGTGGACGGAGAATCATAAAGTAGAAAATCCCGATGATCAGGGCAAACATGATCAGGGTGCTGACGAGGCTTCCTTCCGGGCTGCCTCCCTGCGGCTGGGCCATTGCAAGCAGATGGGACATGTTCACGGTAATCTCCTCAAGAAGAACTGGTGGTGGTTAGGGTGTGGTGATATCTGGTTCTGTGGAAAGAGCGGCGAGCATGGAGTCCTTCCAGCTCGCATAACGATGCTCCGTAATTGCCTCCCTGGCCGCCCGTACGAGCCAGAGATAGAACGTCAGGTTATGAATCGACGCCAGTTGCAGTGCGAGGATTTCTCCCGACTTGAACAGATGGCGCAGGTACGCGCGGGAAAACGAACGGCACGTGTAACAGGTGCAGTCCGGATCGACCGGGCCAAGGTCGGCGGTATGCACCGCATTTCGCATATTCAACTTACCCCGGCTGGTGAAGAGGACAGCATTTCTCGCGTTGCGCGTCGGCATAACACAATCGAACATATCCACCCCCCGCGCAATGGCTTCGATGATGTTCGCGGGGGTCCCCACACCCATCAGATACCTGGGTTTGGAAGCAGGGAGTATGGCCGTGCACAGCCCCGCGATCGAGTACATAAGCTCTGCGGGTTCGCCCACCGAGAGCCCGCCGATGGCATAGCCTTCAAAATCCATCGCCACTAGCGCCCGTGCGGATTCTTCGCGGATGGCGGGATACGTGCTTCCCTGAACGATGGCGAAGAGACTCTGGTTCGCTCCGTATGAAGGCGATGTCTGCGCCATCCGGTCCTGACAGCGTCCGGCCCAGCGGAGGGTCAATGCGTTCGAACGGAGGGCGTATCCTTCATCACAGGGGTACGGGGTGCACTCGTCCAGCACCATCATGATGTCCGATCCCAGCACGCGCTGGATCTCCACCACACGCTCGGGACTGAACTTGTGGGTGGAGCCGTCCAGATGGGATTTGAACGTCACCCCTTCTTCTTCGATTCCGCGCAATTCCGACAGGCTGAACACCTGGTAGCCGCCGCTGTCGGTCAGGATCGGCCGCCGCCAGCCGATAAGTCCGTGAAGGCCGCCGGCCCGTTCAATGATCTCATACCCCGGCCTGAGGTAGAGGTGGTACGTGTTCCCGAGGATGATCCGGGCGCCCACTTCCTCCAGCTCCCGGGGTTCAACGGCCTTCACTGCGCCTTGCGTACCGACGGGCATGAAGATAGGTGTGGGAATCTCACCATGGTGGGTCACCATCAACCCGGCACGCGCAAGCCCGTCGGTATGTTCGAGGCGGAACTCCAAGTAATAAAGGTAAGGAAAGCGGCGGGAAAAATCAATCACGGCAACCGATCGTATGCCGACTATTCCGGCCGGAGGCGCCTCCAGACAAGGAAGAAGAACACAAATACCAGTGCGCCGGACACGTCGGCGAGCCAGTCGAAGAATTCCACCGCCCGTCCGGGTACAAAGTACTGATGGAATTCGTCCAGACCGCCGTAGACGGCCACGAAGACGATCGTTGCAGCGATCCTGTGGCTCCGGAGGTACGGGGGTGCGTCGGGATGGGAGCACGCGGTGAACACGCATGCCGCGAGCACAAGGTACACCCCGAGATGGATCGCCTTGTCCCATGCGAAGATGGTCAGGTCCGGCATTTCATTCGCCGGAATGGACGATGCGATGAAAATGAAGATCGCCCACGCGACTGCCGGCATGGCGTACCAGGTGAAACCGGACTTCCTGGGAACGATATTCATCCCTCCACCTCGAGAAGTGCAGGAGCAAGGTGCTCGAGTATGTCCGTAGCAAGGATGCTGCGCTGCCCGTAGCGTGCCGCGGCCAGATCACCCGCTCGTCCGTGAAGAAAAACACCCGCAAAGCCGGCGTCGAACGCGTTCATCCCCTGTGCGAGGAGTCCTCCGACGAGCCCGGCGAGCACATCCCCCGCGCCGATGGTCGCCATGCCCGGGTTTCCTGTGGAGTTGACGACAGCTGTTCCGTCGGTCCGCGCGGTGACCGTTGGGGCGCCCTTTAGTATCAGAATGCTTTTCAGAGAACGTGCCGCGGCGCGCGCGGCCTCAATCCGCCGGGTTTCCAGAACAGCGGCATCACCGCGTACCAGCCGGGCAAGTTCGCCCGTATGGGGTGTCAGGACGAGCGCCGCGCGGCGCTTGCGGGCGACCGCGGGACGCGAAGCGAGCGCTGTCAGCCCGTCAGCATCCAGGACCAATGGCCGGTCGATTTCCCGGATCAGCCGCAGAATCAACTCATCCGTTTCCGGGTCCCGTGACATGCCGGGGCCCATGACAACGGCATCAGCCCACGCCGATTTCTCAAGCAGCAGATCGATGCTCCGCGCGGCAAGCGTTCCTCCGGCGGTTTCTTCCATGGGAAGGACGATCACTTCGGTCGTTTTCCGGGCCATGATCTGCCGGATACTCCCGGGGACGGCCAGCAGGACGGCTCCTGCTCCCGCGCGCAACGCGGCATGTGCGGCAAGGTGGGCGGCTCCGGTATATTGCCGCGATCCGGCCACCACGAGCACTTTGCCGGCGGTGTATTTATGTGCGGTGCGGGGCCTGGAGGGCAGAACCCGCCGTATGTCCTCCTCTTCAACACGCAGTACCGCTTTCCCTCGGGGCGCAAGCACGGCCCTCGGGATGCTGATGTCCGCAACCCGCACCGTGCCGCAATAGTCCGGACCGGCACCGATGAAATGCCCTATCTTCGCAGCCGCCATGGTTACGGTGAGCTGTGCGCGCACCGCGGCTCCGCGGACCTCCCCCGTCGAGGCAACGACACCGGAGGGAATATCCACGGCAACAACAGGTACGCCACGGGTATTGATCCAGTCAATAACCGTACGGTAAATGCCGGAAGGTTCCGCCTCGAAGCCCGTTCCGAAAATTGCATCCACGATAAGATCGGGCCGGGCGATACGTCGCAACGTTCCTGCATTCCGGATTTCGGTAACCCGTAATGCCGGGTCTTTTCCGCGCGCCATGCGCAGGAGAACTTCCAGATTCGTGCGGGCGTCTCCCCGGACCTCTGTGCGTTTTGCAAGAAGGAGGAGATCCGGAAACACCCCCCGGTTCGCCAGGTGTCGTGCAATGACAAAGCCGTCCCCCCCGTTATTGCCTTTCCCGCAGCAGACGAGGACTCGTTTTGCGCACAGGTTCCCCGACAACTGTTCCATCGCGTCGACCACCGCACGGCCGGCGTTCTCCATCAACAGGAGACCGGGGATCCGGTACTTCTCGATCGCGGCCCGGTCGCACCGCTGCATCTGGCCGGCGGTCAAAAGAGGAAGCATCTAGAAAAACCGTGAAGTGATATCGACGATTGTTGAGGGCAGAAGCCCGAGAAGCAGCAGCGCCAGCGCTGAAACCAGGAGCGCCGTGAGCCCGGCAGGCGCGGCGCTGAAAGTCCGTGTGGAAGCGGTATCGGAAAAATACATCAGCACGACAAGCCGCAAGTAGTAGTATGCCGACACCACGCTCATCAGGACGCCCAGGATGGCGAGCCATGTATATCCCGCCTGGATTGCGCCGAGGAAAACGTAGTATTTGCCGAAGAACCCTGCGAAAGGAGGAATGCCCGCAAGGGAGAACATGAATACCGCCATCAGTCCCGCGACGAGAGGTTTCTGCGCGGATAATCCGGCGAAATCTTCAAGGCGAAGGTTCTCTCCGCGGCCCGTTTCCACCGTCACCAGCACCCCGAAAGCGCCGAGATTCATGAGCGTGTATGCCATCAGGTAAAACAGGATCCCGTTGCTTCCGGGGGCGTTCGCGGCCACCACCCCGGCGAGGAGGTAGCCGGCATGCGCGATGCTGGAATACGCCAGCATGCGTTTGACGCTTGTCTGCGCGATCGCCAGCACGTTCCCGACAACCATGGAGAGAGCCGCAAGGACGGCGATCACTTCGCGTATCGCATGGACCTGCGTCAGGACATCGGGTGCGAACATCAGGAGAAATACTGAAAACGCGGCGGCTTTGCCTCCGGTGGAAAGAAACCCGCTGACCGTGGTCGGTGCACCTTCGTACACATCGGGCACCCACATATGGAACGGGACGGCGGCGACCTTGAAGGCAAGACCGACGAGCATCAGTCCGAGTCCGATGATGAAGAGCGGCGTCCCTGCCAGGAGGGGCAGCTGCGCACGGATCCCCTCGATATTCGTGATCCCCGACGCTCCATAGAGGAACGCGATGCCGTACAGAAGAAATCCCGTGGCGAATGCGCCCAGCAGGAAGTATTTCAGCCCTGCCTCATTGCTGGCCGCCTCTGAACGCGCGAAGCCCGCAAGGACGTAGAACGCAATGGACATGGTCTCCAGGCCGAGGAAGAATACGACGAGATCATTGGATGCAGCCATGGTCATCATGCCGAGCACCCCGATCAGCAGGAGGACGTAGTACTCGCCGTGCTCGATTCCCTGCTTCCGCACGTAGTCCCGGGACAACAACACGCTCAGCAGCGCGGCTGTTCCGAACACGAGCGCAAAGTAGCTTGCGAAGCCTCCGGTTTTGACCGTTGTCCCGAAGGCGTAGCCCGGAGTATCGAGGCTCTGGACTGCCACCGTCATTGCCGCCACAATCCCGACCAGCGTCACCCAGAAATTCAGCGTCTCGGTTTTGTGGCGGATCGATTCGACCACCACCACCAGCAGCGCGGTCAGCGTGATGATGCCTATAGGGCCGATCGCCAGAACGTCGTTGAGTGTTGTTGAAGGTGCCATGCGTTTGTCCGGTCTTTGCAGCTACAGTGAATGCGAGTTTCTCTCCTGATCAGCGGAAAAACAGCAGCCAGATGATAAAGAAAATCGGCAGAAGCACGGGTATCGTGTACTTCAGGATATAGGCGAAAAAGACCGGGGTGTCAACACCCGCCTGCTGCGCGATCGCCTTTACCATGAAATTGGGTCCGTTGCCGATGTATGTGCTTGCGCCAAAAAAGACCGCTCCCAGAGAAATCGCCTCAACGTGCAGGCTGTGGTTTCCCAGCAGATGGGCCACGGCGATATCGGACACCCGGACCGACCCGCTCACGACAAAATCATAGTGATACCGGAGCAGGGTTTCATAGGTCGTCCGTATCGCTTCCGCGTGAGGTCCGGTAAGTGTTGCAAGATCCGCACCGCGTGTTGTCACGGCGTGTTGAACACCGGACACGATGTCCGGAGTCACCAGAAGTCCGATGGCGGCGCTGAGGAAATTCAAATACGTCGGCGCATTGTCCAGGAACCCTGAAAGGACTCCGGTGGCCCAATAAAACTGTCCGGCGGTGGTAATGCCGAGCCCTGCCGCGTTGGTTTCCAACCAGTCCAGAGCCGGAATCATGGTGGCGAAAATCCCGAGGAAGAGGATCGCCACTTCCTTGATCGGGATGAAATTGAAATCGTTTTTCCGGTGGATCTCGTGCTTTGTCGTATAAGTACGAGCCAAGAGCGGCGACGGCCATCAACCCCTCCCGGACGAAAGGGCGGATCCGTGACGAACACCGCCACAAGTATGACCGCGAGGAAGAAGATATTCTGGGCGCCTTCAACGGCACCCTCTTCACGGGCTTCCTCGTGCCTCGTGGAGTTTGGCATGAGGGAGCTTGCGGAGGCTGAGCGAATCCAGTGCGTAGAACACCGCAATCACCATGGCCATCGCCGACAAGCCAGGGAAGCCAGAGCTTTTCCACAACCCAGAAGAAGGGAATCCCCTTCAGGTAGCCGAGGAACAGCGGCGGATCACCGATGGGTGTCAGCGCTCCCCCCATGTTGCTCACGGTAAAGATGAAGAAGACGACATGGTACGGTTTGATCCGGTACTTGTTCACGCGGATGTACGGGCGGATCAGAATCATGGATGCGCCCGTGGTTCCCGACGATATTCGAGAGCACCGCCCCGATCGCCAGCAGGAACACATTGGAAAGCGGGCGGGATTTTCCGCGAATCCGGATGTGAATGCCTCCCGCGACGACGAACAGGGATCCGATCAGGACGATGAAGCTGATGTACTCCACCAGCGTGTGGAGCAACCGCGCGGGAGCGTGGAGAACAACGAGATAGTACACGACGGTCACCAGCCCCAGTCCGATCGCCACGGCCGGATAATGGTGTTCCCACCAGTGGCGGTTGATGAACGGCATCAGTGCGATCGCCAGCAGCAGCGTCACGAACGGAATGATCATCCAGGGAGACACGACGACGACGGCCTCTCCCCCTTCGTTGGCGAGCAGCGGGACCGGCAGAAGCACCATCAGGAAAACCATCAGCGAGTCGATGGAGTTGTTTTCCGATCATTGCCCCGCCTGCTTCCTGCCCGGGGATCCCCGTTGCCTCCCCTGTCACGGCCTGTCCCCGCCGGGCCTCTTCTATCTGATGGACGACCTGGCGTACGGCCAGGGCTGATTTGTCCAGGAAGGTCTTCGGGAAACACGCCGATCCAGACGATGAAGATGATCATCGGAACAAGCACGACCCATTCGCGCACCGAAAGATCCCGGAGCCCCTTATTGTCCGGGTTTTCGAGCCGGCCGAAGAAGACCCGCTGATAGCTCCAGAGGAGATACACCGCCGCAAGGATCACGCCGCTTGCAGCCAACGACCGCATACCAGTGCGAGTCAAGGAACACGCGATTTGAAGGCACCGAGGAGGATCAGGAATTCACCGACGAACCCGTTGAGACCGGGAAGCCCCACGGAGGAGAGCATCACAATCATGAAGAACGCCGCGAAGACCGGCATCACCTTTGCGATCCCGCCGTAGTCTTTGATCATGCGGCTGTGGCGGCGCTCGTAGATCATCCCCACGAGAAGGAACAGCGCCCCCGTCGAGAGCCCGTGATTGATCATCTGGATCACCGCCCCCTGCATGCCTTCCTCATTCAGTGCAAAGAGTCCGAGGACGACGAAGCCGAGATGGCTCACCGAGGAGTAGGCGACAAGCTTCTTCAGATCCGGCTGGACCATCGAGACAAGGGCGCCGTAGACGATGCCGATCACCGCGAGGACGGCGATCACCGGGAGGAACGTGAAGGTCGCGTACGGAAAGAGCGGGATGCAAAATCGCACCAGGCCGTACGTTCCCATTTTCAGCAGCACGCCCGCCAGGATGACGCTGCCCGCCGTCGGTGCCTGGACATGGGCATCCGGCAACCAGGTGTGCAGGGGAAACAGGGCACTTTGATGGCGAAGCTGAGCGTGAAGGCAAGAAACATCCACGATTGTATGCCCGAAGGGATCCCCGGTGCGATCGTGTCATCAGCGCAAGGAGATCGGTCGTGAAATCGCCCGCCCGGGAGCGTGGAAGCATAGAAGCCGAGCCAGATGATGGCGACGAGCATCAGCAGGCTGCCCGCCATCGTGTACAGGAAGAACTTCACCGCCGCGTAGACACGGTCGGTTCCCCCCAGATCCCGATGATGAAGTACATCGGGATCAGCATGAATTCCCAGAAGACATAGAAGAGAAACATGTCGAGCGACAGGAACACACCGAGTGTGCCGACCTCCAGCAGGAGCATCAACGCCACGAAACCCGCGCACGCGGTCGTGCACGGAATTCCACGAAGCCAGCAGGGCGATCGGGGTGAGAAATGTGGTGAGCACCACGAGCAGGAGCGAGATTCCGTCCACGCCGAGATGATAGCGACACATCGAGCGCCGGGATCCAGGAGACTTTTTCGACAAACTGCATATCCGCCACCGTGCCGTCGAAAGCCAGGAACAGCCAGACGGAGAGCGGCGAAGGCCGTGAGGGAGAAGACCAGGCCGGCGGCTTTCACCGCCGCCCTGGGCACCAGCGACAACGACCAGTGCGCCGAGCAGCGGGAAGAGAAGGATCAGACTGAGCACGTGCGTGATTCACTCGTAGACGTTCTGGAAAGTTACTGTGCCAGCAGCCATGCCAGCATGACAATCACGCCGACCACAAACACGAGCACGTAGCTCTGGGCCACGCCGGTCTGGACGACACGAACCGACCGGCTGAGCGACCCCGAACAACCGTGCAACGGCGTTCACCGTCCAGTCGATCACTCCGACGTCCAGCCCTTTCCAGAGGAGACGTTCCGAGCCCTTGCGGATCGGGGTGACGACGGCCGCTTCATACACTTCATCGACATAGTACTTGTTGAGGAGCAATTTGTAGGCGTAGGCGAAGCGTCCCGCGAGCGATTCGGGAATATCCTTCCGCCGGGTGTACCAGGACCGCGCAAGGAAAATCCCGCTCAGGGCGACACCGACCGACAGCACCATCAGCGCGTACTCGAGGGCGTGATTCTCATGCTGCCCCAGGGCCAGCCGGTCGTACGCAGGCTGAAAAACCGGGGCCAGCCAGTGTTCGATGGCATTCGCAGCCGCCGAGGCTGGGGGGGATTCCCAGTGACGCCGCCGACAACGGAGAGGAATGCCAGGATCGATCAGCGGAACGGTCATGGTCTTCGGGGCTTCGTGCGGATGTTTGCCCGGCGTCCACCGGGGCTCGCCGTCGAAGGTCAGGGTCACCAGCCGGAACATGTAAAACGCCGTCATGAACGCACCGGCAAGTCCCATCAGCCACAGGCCCCACTGCCCTCCCGCAAACGCCTTCCAGAGAATCTCATCCTTGCTGAAGAAGCCGGAGAACGGGAAGATGCCGGCGATGGCAATCGCACCCATCAGGAACGTCCGGTAGGTCACGGGCAGATGCGACTTCAGTCCGCCCATGTGCCGGATGTCCTGTTCATCATGCAGCGCATGGATCACCGATCCGGCGCCGAGGAAGAGCAGCGCCTTGAAGAAGGCGTGTGTCATAACGTGGAAGATGCCCGCACTGAAGGCGCCGACACCCAGGGCGAGGAACATATACCCGAGCTGGCTGACGGTGGAGTACGCGAGCACTTTTTTGATGTCATTCTGGACGAGGCCGATCGTGGCGGCGAAGAGCGCCGTCGCGGCGCCGACGACCGCGACGACTTCCAGCGATACGGGAGCAAGGGCGTAGAGGATCGAGCAGCGGGCGACCATGTACACGCCCGCCGTGACCATGGTTGCGGCATGGATAAGGGCGCTGACGGGGGTGGGGCCGGCCATGGCGTCGGGGAGCCAGACGAACAGGGGGATCTGGGCGGACTTTCCGGTCGCGCCGAGGAACAGCGCGAGCGTGATGGCGATCATGACGTGTGCGCCCCGACTCAAACACCGCCGCCTGGGCGAACACGGTCTGGAAGCGCAAGGAACCGAATGTCGTAAAGATCAGAAACATGCCGATGAGGAAGCCGAAGTCGCCGATCCGGTTGACGATGAATGCCTTCTTCGCCGCGTCCCCCGTTGTCCCTTTCTCGAAATTCCGTTCGTACCAGAACCCGATCAGGAGATAGGAACAGAGTCCGACCCCTTCCCATCCGAGGAAGAGAAGAAGGAAATTGTCCGCCAGCACCAGGTTCAGCATGGCGAAGATGAAGAGGTTCAGATACGCGAAGAACCTCCAGAATCCCGGATCGCCGTGCATGTAGCCGATGGCGTAGACGTGGATCAGGAAACCCGACGCCCGTGACGATCAGCAGCATCACGACCGACAGTGGATCGATCTGGTAGGCGACGCCCGTCGTGCAGACCGCCCGCGCTGATCCAGGGGAACAGGTCGACGATGCGCACACGGTCGTCCGGGGCGGCGCGCAGCAGTTCCAGAAGCGTGAGAACGCCGATCACGAAACCGGCGCCGACCGCTGCGCTGCCGATTGTGCCGATCAGGGCTTCCCTCTTGATGCTTCCGTCCCAGGAGCCCGTTGACCAGGAATCCGAGGAGCGGGAGGAAGACGGCGAGAGGGACGAGTTCGAAGGCCATCACCACTTCAGGATGTTGATGTCGTCGATATTGACGGTCTGTTTGTTGCGGAAGAGCGCGATCACGATCGCCAGACCGACCGCGGCTTCCGCCGCTGCAACGGCCATCACGAAGAACACCAGCGCCTGGCCGTTGATATCGCCGAGCGAACGGACGAAAAGGCGACGAGCGTGAGGTTCACGGCATTGAGCATGAGCTCGATGCACATGAACACCACGATCACGTTCCGGCGTATCAGCACGCCGATGACGCCGATCGTGAAGAGGACGGCGCTCAGGCTGAGGTAGTACGGGAGTGGAACGGACATGGGTCTTCTCTCAGTGAGACGCGTTTTGCCAGGATCACCGCGCCGATCACCGCCGCAAGCAGCAGCATGCCGGTGATTTGCGAGCGGAAAGAGATATCGTGAAAAGAGCGCCGCACCCATCGCTTCCACGGTGCCGACGCCGGAGCCCGCCTGGACGTTACGGCGCAGCGGTTCGGTGAACGGGGTGAAAACAAACAGGTACAGCAGCTCGAGCACGAATCCGATTGCCAGGCCGGCTCCGAGCGCGGTGCGGAATCCGAGGCGGATTGCCGGAGTTTCTTCGTCGCCGAGTTCAGCAGCATGATCACGAAGACCACCAGGACCATGATGGCGCCCGCATAGACCGCGATCTGCAGGACCGCGAGCAGCTGTGCGCGGAGGAGCAGGTAGAGGCCAGCGAGGCAGAAGAAATTCCCGATGAGGCTGATGGCGCTGATCACCGGATTACGGTGGACGACCATCAGCACGGCCGTGGTGACCGCCATGGCGGCGAGAAAGAAAAACAGCAGGGTGTTCTAAGGTCACGATGCCACTCGTTGAATGCTGCGCGATGGAGGACGTGGAAGTCTGAAAATACGACAAATCCACAAGAGAAGCAAAATGGAGAACGCTCACCTGAAGTAGTAGTGGAGCCCGATTTGGGGCAGGGGAAGCACCGTGCCGTCTGAGAAATAAGTGAACAGGAGATCCAACATCACATGCACCCCGCTTCCCGCGTGCACCTCCCCCCCTATTCCGGCGCCAAGCCTGCCGGGAGCAGCCATCTCGTTCAGCTCGGGCTTCCCCGAATAATAGTACGACGTACCGGCAGCCGCAAAAAAGCGGGTGACGCCGGTTTTCTTGATAGTCGTACTGCAACTCCACGCCAATCGAGTACGAGAGACTGATCGTCCGACTTGATGATCCCGCCGGTGATCTGGTAGCTCAACGGGGACGGGAGATGATGGCGGAAGCTGAGCCCGACTCCGGAGGCGGGTCCGGCGAAGAGACCCAGGCCGAAGACGTTCTGCTGGAGGCGAGCCACGGCTCGTCGCTCCGGCGAGACCACCTGTGCCGAAGCCAGGCCGGCAAAGCACACCGAGCAATACCAGGAGAACAACCGGGCGGTCTTTTCATTGGCATCTTACCCTGTCCGTATCCAGCGGAGGATTTCCGCCAGTTTCGGGCTTTTTCCGGTGACGAGGATACCGATGCGGAAAATGCGCCCGGCGGCCACCATGGCCAGATAGATCGAAATCAGCAAAAGCCCCACGGTCGCCAGGATCTCCCACAGTGCCGGCATCTGGATCGGGATGCGCAACGCCATCATGGTCGGGGTCAGAAGGGGGATGAAGGTAAGCACCTTGATCCATGTGGCATTCGGGGTCTTTCATCGCGGGAATCGCGAGAACAATCGGGACGATCAGGAACATGACCAGATAGGAGGTGACCTGCTGCGCTTCCTGTTCGGTGTTGAACGGAGAGCCCACACCGATGAACACCGCCGCGTAGAGGAGATAGCCCAGGATGAAATACAGCGACGAGCAGCAGCGCGTTGGTGGCGTCGATGATATGTCATGCCGAACTGCACCGAAGCGGCCACACCGATCAGGCCCAGAACGCCATCTGCGTCAGTCCGAGCGCGCTCAAGCCCAGAACCTTGCCCGCCATCAGCTCTGTCGGCGAACATGAGGACACCAGCACCTCCACGATGCGGTTGGATTTCTCTTCGATCACGCTCCGCACCAGCATCTGTCCCGACGTAATGATCAGCAGAAACAGCATCATCATAAACACGTAGGCCGAGAAGAACACCTTTTCAAAGCCGCCATCCTCGCGTTCGCCGCCGCTCGCCACTTTCACCATGTGGACATCGAGATGGACATCCAGCTCGCGGAGCACCGCGGGATCCAGTCCGAGAGCCATCACCCTCTGCTCCGCGCGGAGCTCCTTGAGATTCTCTTCGATCCGCGCGGCGATGCGAAAATCGCCCGACCGACTTTGAACGGAATTCGACGACGCTGTCGCGCACCGGATCCAGGGCGAAGAAGCCCTCCAGCTCGTCTGCAGCCACCCGGCGGGAGGCTTCGCGGACCGCCTCGTCGACATCCGCTCCGGGGCCGACGGCCAGAGGGAGGACGATGTAGTTCGGCCGCCCGTTTTTCAGCGTGTACCGCTGCTGCATTCGCTGGGCGAAGGGAGCGGCAATCCGGCCGCCCGGATCGATAATGCCGATCACGCGGCTCTCGGTATCCTCCTGGGTTGCAAACAGCGTGGGCAGCACGCCCATGGCAATCATGATGAGCGGCGTGAGAAACAACCCGATAAGGAACGCCTTGCTCTTGACCTTTTCGAAATACTCCCAGCGTGCGACGGCCATCACCTTGCTCATGACGCACCCTCCCCGACCGCCTGAGCGGCAGCGGGATCGCCGACGGTATTGTATGAAGATGGTATGCAGCGAGGGCTCCAGAAGCTCCGCCTTGCGGAGTTCCACGCGGGGGTTCACCAGTGTCAATGATGTCCCGCATCTGTGTGCCGCCCTCCAGTTCCAGCTCGGCGCTACGTTCATACAGCAGTGCGTGGTGAACTCCGGGCAGGTCCGCCATGAATGCCCCGTCGCCGTCAAATTCCAGGTGCAGCGAGTTCTTCCCGTACCGCTTCTTCACATCCCGCACGGTACCGCCAAGAACAACCTTTCCTCTGTTGATGAGGCAAAGCGTGTCGCTCAACCGTTCCGCCTGATCCATCTGATGGGTCGAAAAGATGACGGCCTTTTCCCTCTGCTTCAGTTCCTGCAAGACATCTTTCAGCAGTATCTGGTTCACCGGATCCAGGCCGGAGAACGGCTCGTCAAGCACTACCAGCTGCGGATCGTGAATAATCGAGCAGATGAACTGCACCTTCTGCTGGTTTCCCTTGGAAAGTTCATCCGTGCGGCGGAGTTCCTGACCTCGCCAGTCCCAACCGCTCGAGCCAGCGCAAGGCTTCCCTCCGGGCGACCGCCCGCGAGAGCCCGCGGAGTTCGGCCAGATACAGGACAGTGTCGATCAGCTTGCTCTTTTTGTAGAGTCCCCGCTCCTCCGGAAGGTAGCCCACCGTATTCCGGGTCTCATCGCTGAACGGCTTTCCGTCATAGGTCACCGTTCCGCTGTCCGCCTCCAGAATTCTCAAAATCATCCGTATCGTCGTGGTCTTCCCCGCGCCGTTCGGACCGAGGAGGCCGAAGATCTCGCCGCGTGAGACCTTGAACGACACGTCGTCGACGGCGACCGTCGAATGGAACTGCTTGCGAAGGGCCTGGACGTCAAGCATACAGGGGATCCGGATTAGGGTGTGAGGCGGTAGATAAGCCGCGGAAACGGAATGGTCTCACGCAGGTGATCCAGTCCGCAGAGCCAGGACACCGTGCGTTCGATGCCCAGGCCGAAGCCCGCGTGCGGGACGCTGCCGTACCGCCGCAGATCCAGGTACCACTCGAATGATTCCTGCGGCAGGTTCTGCTCTTTGATCCTGGTGAGGAGCGCATCCAGATCGTCTTCCCGCTGGCTGCCGCCGATGATCTCGCCATACCCTTCCGGCGCGAGCACGTCAACCGCCATTGCCAGCTTCGGGTTGGC
Source organism: uncultured Bacteroidota bacterium (assembly GCA_963779225.1). Lineage (GTDB taxonomy): Bacteria > Bacteroidota > Ignavibacteria > UBA10030 > UBA6906 > CAVPCZ01. The sequence continues at coordinate 3,007,155 of CAVZWW010000003.1, read as the reverse complement.
AGGGTCGCGCTTCATATAGAACGCTTTCACTTCGGACGGATAATGGTGAACCATCACCGGGCGGTCAAACTGCTGTGACACGATGGTCTCGTCGGTTCCGCCGAGGTCATTCCCCCACTCGAACGGAATATTGTTCTTCTTCAGAATATCCACCGCTTCGTCATAGGTGATCCGCGGGCAGGGGCGCGCTTCACGTTTTCCAGCAGCGTGGTGTTGCGTTCGAGGCTCTTCAGCTCCGCACCGCGGTTCTTCAGTACCGACTGGACCACGTGCTCCAGCATCTCCTCCGCAAGATCCATATTGTCGTTCAGGTCGTTGAACGCCACCTCGGGTTCCACCATCCAGAATTCCGTAAGATGCCGGCGGGTCTTGGATTTTTCGGCCCGGAAGGTGGGGCCGAACACGTAGACCTTTCCGAACGCCATCGCGCCCGCCTCGCCGTAGAGCTGGCCGGATTGCGTGAGGTATGCCTTGCCAAGGTCGAAATAGGGTGTTTCAAAAAGGGTCGACGTCCCCTCGCATGCGGCCGGCGTGAAGATCGGCGCATCCATCAGCACAAATCCACGGTTGTCAAAGAACTCGCGGATCGATTTCACCACCTCGTGTCTGACCCGGAGAACGGCATGCTGCCGGCTGGAGCGGAGCCAGAGATGGCGACGATCCATCAAGAAACTCGACGCCATGCTCCTTGGGCGTGATGGGATAGTCGTGTGCAACGTGAATGACCTGCAGATCCGTGACGTCCAGTTCAAAACCACCCGGCGCGCGGGATTCCTGCCGCACCAATCCGGTCATGACAAATGACGATTCCTGCGTCAGCACGTCAAACCGGTTGAACAGCTCCTCGCTCAGGTTCGCCTTCACCAGAACGCCCTGTACCACTCCGGTGCCATCCCGCATGACGAGAAAACGAATCTTGCCGCTGGAACGTTTGTTGTAGAGCCAGCCGCGGAGGGTGACCTGTTCGCCGACATGGCTCTGGAGGTTTTCAATGTAGGTGCGATGCATTGGGGGTTTCCGTGCACAAGAGAAGATGGAGAATAGGATCGGCGCAATATAGCAAAGAAATGTGACATGGTCAAACCAACGGGTGCATGTCGCGGCGGCAATCGTGCGGATGGCAGGTCCAGGGCCGCATGCCGGGCGGAAATCGGTTCGCGGTGAGTCTCAGGGAGCGTGGCGCAGCGCCAGGCATCTCCGGCACTGCAGGTTCCGGGCGACATGCCGGGCGGAAATCGGTTCGCGGTGAGTATCCGGAACCGTGGCTCTGTCAGCTCATGGCCAGCATGCGCTGGATCGGAGCGAGTGCCTGTGCCTGTACGGCGGGGTCGAGGAGAATCTCCGGCGTGCGGTTCTTCATGCAGAGGTACAGCTTCTCCAGGGTGTTCAACTTCATATACGGGCACTCATTGCATGCGCAGTTTGCCTCCGGAGGTGCGGGGATGAATTCCCGGTGTGGCGCGAACCTGCGCATCTGATGGATTATGCCCGGTTCGGTGGCGACGATAAATTTCGACGCGCGTGCCGATTGCACATACTTCAGCAGCGCGGACGTCGATCCGATGTAGTGCGCGCGTGCGAGGACGGGTTCTTCACATTCCGGATGCGCAATGAGCTCAGCATCGGGATGTTCCATCTGAAGGGTAAGCAGTTTGCGCAGGCTGAAGGTTTCGTGCACGATGCATGATCCGTCCCACAGGAGCATGTCCCGCCCTGTCTTCTTGATCAGGTACCTGCCCAGATTCCTGTCCGGGGCAAAAAGGATCGGTTTGTCGGGAGGAATCTGGCGGATGATTTTCTCCGCATTGCTTGATGTGCAGATGATGTCACTTGCGGCTTTCACGGCTGCCGAACAATTGATATACGTGATGGAAATGTGGTCCGGATGTTCGGCCCGGAGGGCTTTGAAGGGGCCCGCCGGGCATCCCTCGGCAAGTGAACAGCCAGCGTCCATATCCGGGATCAGCACAGGCTTCTCCGGATTCAGGATCTTTGCGGTTTCGGCCATGAAATGGACGCCGGCGAAGACGATGACATCCGCTCGCGGTCTCCGCCGCCCGTCGCGACAATTCAAGGCTGTCCCCGATGACGTCAGCCAGATCCTGGATTTCGGATTCCTGATAGTAGTGTGCCAGGATAACGGCATGCATTTCCTCCTTCATCCTGATGATTTCCGCCCTGTAGTCTATATCCGCTCTTCCTGGTGCTATCATTGCACGTTCTCCGGATAGGCCGTTCTCGGCCCGTTATAGGTTCTTGGTTGCGTTTTATTCCCGGGAGCACGCTGGGTGCTCCCGGGAATGGGCCTGAGCCCGAACTTTCTCCCGCTTCTTGCCGCATGCCTTTGAGATAATAACGAACTTGAACCCGGAATGGTGCCCGGGACAGAATGGACTCCGCCCCGGCTTCCCCGACAGCAGCTCGAAAACATATTGGATCGGGCAGCTAACTGCTGAGACATCAAGCAAATAACAGACAGCGTCTTATATGGAGGGTTGGCATCAATGTCAGGTACCCGTAACGACCTCTGTGCCACGGCAACCGGTCCGGTTGCGTCCGGGTTCGAACGTTCGAGCTATTCACACACACTCCTGCCGTTGTCCGATTTCTCCACCAGTCTCCCTTTTTGCCCTCACAAGCAAGGGGGCAGAAAACAGTCCGGTCCAAACCGTTCCGGGAGCACGGTCCCCCGGATATGCATACAAAAAGGGGTTCATAAGTCCGGGAGCTCCGGGGGCAGCACAGGTGGGTATGACAGAGACTATTGATGCGGGGAGGACTGCTGGTCGCTCTTCTTCGGCGGGGTTATGTCCTCAAATTCTGCTTCCTTGATCTGACCCCTGTTGAGGGGATCCTTACGCGGCGCCGGCTGTTCAGGGCGTCCCCGCACTCTCCCGTCCGGCTCCTTCGGGGACCGGCTTATCATGCGGAATGCGAGGCGGACCGCCCGCCAGAGGATGAATCCGACCAATGCATAGATCATCAGCACCAGCAGTCGCATCAATGACTCCCGTTACTTCCGCAAGTGCGGATTATAATACTCCACCGGAGCACGCGTTGGCCGGAAGATCTCGCGGACCAGATCGCCGTAGTGTTCCTGATTCCCCACGAAGTCGATTTCCGTCGCATTGACGATGAGCAACGGCGTGGCCTTGTACCGGAAGAAGAAGTAGTTGTAGGCCTCGTTCAGTTCCTTGATATACGCCTCGGACATGTGCGACTCAAACGCACGGCCCCGCTGTTTGATATTCGCCATCAGGCGTGGAACGCTGGATTGCAGATAGACGACCAGATCCGGCGCGGAAATATTGTGCTCGATGCTATTGACAAGCGTTTCGTAGAGTTTGAGTTCCTCATCCTGCAGGTTGAGGTACGCAAAGATCTTGTCCTTTTCAAAAATGTAGTCCGTCACCAGAAAACGCTGAAAGAGGTCCGCCTGAAACAGGTCGCGCTGCTGTTTGTAACGGGTCAGGAGGAAGAAGATCTGCGTCTGGAACGCGTACCGGTCGGGATCATTGTAAAAATCCTTGAGGAACGGGTTTTCCTCGAACTGCTCGAGCACCACGCGGGCCCCGAGCGATTCTCCCAGTTTTGCCGCGAGCGTGGTTTTGCCGACCCCGATCACCCCTTCGATGGCGATATAGCGGAGATCGCTTTGCGCGATTAATGCGTCCAGGGATTCTTGCTTGCCGACCCGTTGTTCCATGCGCGCAGGGGGAATCAGAGTGGGATATGGTATGGAGTCTGGACGACGCGGCCCTGATCGGCACAGGCCGCCGCCATTTCCGTGACTGTCAGGCCGCTCACCGGGTGCACCAGATCAGGGGCTATTTCCCGCAACGGAACGAGGGCAAACCGTCGGCCGGCGAGCTCCGGATGCGGTACATGCACATCGGGTTCCTCATGCACCACTCCGTCATACACGAGTATGTCCAGATCGATTTCGCGCGGGCCCCAGTGATCATGATGCACACGCCCCAGATCCTGCTCGATCCGCTTGAGCTCCGCCAGCAAGGTCGGTGGATCCAGCTCTGTAGTGAGCTGTGCGGCGGCGTTCAGGAATTTCGGCTGCTCTTTCTTTCCCCAGGGCTCCGCCTCATAGATTGACGAAATCCAGATGACGCTGGTATCACGTATGGCCTTCAGCGCATCAACAGCCCGCTTCAGGTACGTGAACCGATCCCCCATGTTCGCGCCGAGACCGATAAACACGTTGTAGGACGTCACCGTTGCTCCGAGATCTCCACTTCGACATAGTCGACCACCCCCCGCACGGGGGGATGGGGTTTTCTGATCCGCACAGTCACCACTTCCAGATTGAAAAACTCCCTGAGCAGCCCCCGCGCGATAATGTGGGCCAGTGATTCCAGCAGGAAATATTTCTTCTCCAGGACCGTGGTACCGATGAAGGCGTACACTTTTTCATAATCGACGGTCTTCTTGAGCGAATCGCTCTCCGCCGCCGGAAGAAAATCTCCGTACATGTCGACGTCAATCTCGAACTTTCCGCCGAGATTCTGCTCATCCTTCATGACGCCGTGGTACGCGTAGAAGACGGCATTCCGGATGCGGATGGTATTCAGTCCCGCCACCGTTTCCTGGAAGCTACGTCCTTTTAATATAGACATAGACCCAACGAGAATCAACCAAGCGTGATTATGGCGCGCTCCAGACGGCGCAGGCAGGTATCCCTGCCAAGTACTTCCATCATCTCAAACAATCCCGGACCGGTTGATCGACCGCTGAGAGCCAGCCGGACGGGGTGGATGAGCTTCCCCGTTCCAATGCCCAGCCGTTCCGCCGTACTCCGCAAGGCCGCCTCAGTCGAAGCGGCAGAAAAGACCTCCAGCCCGGCCAGCACCTCGAGCACCGCCCGAACATGGTTTGCACTGTCGGACTTCCAGTTCTTTTTTGCCGCCTCCGGGTCGTATGCGGATGGATCGGCGAACAGAAAAGTGCCGGTGGTCACAAAATCCTCGAGCGTCGTGACACGTTCCTTCAGAAGCGCGAGGGCATCCTTCAGATATGTATCAGACCCTCCCTGCATTCCCCGGAGTTCCAGCAGCGGACGAACCAATCCCGCAAGTCCGGCCGGGTCGTGCCGGCGGATATAGTGCTGGTTCACGGAATTCAGCTTCTCGATGTTGAATACCGCCCCGGACTTCCCCACGCGTTCCAGACTGAACTCCCGGATCAGCTCCTCAAGAGTGAACAGCTCCCGCTCATCACCCGGATTCCATCCGAGAAAGGCGATGAAATTCACAAGGGCTTCCGGCAGATACCCCTTTCGCTGGTAATCCTCAACCGCAACATCCCCCTGTCTCTTGCTGAGCTTCGTGCGGTCCGGGTTCAGCAGCAGCGGGAGATGCGCGAACACCGGCTGTGCCCACCCGAACGCTTCGTATAGCAGCGCATGTTTCGGCGTGCTGGAAAGCCACTCTTCGCCCCGGATCACATGCGTCACGCCCATCAGATGATCGTCGACCACATTCGCCAGATGATATGTCGGATACCCGTCCGATTTCATCAGCACCTGGTCGTCCAGCTGATCGCTTGCGAATTCCACGCGTCCCCGGATCACATCGTCCAGGGCAATCGTAACAGATTCGGGCACCTTCAGGCGAATCACCGCAGGCGTTCCGGCGTCGAGCTTTTCCTGGATTTCTGCCGGAGACAGATCGAGTGCACGCCGGTAGGAACGAAGAGGGACACCGGACTGTTTCTGTTCCTCCCGCATCGCTTCAAGTTCTTCAGGGGTGTCGAATGCGTAGTAGGCTCCGCCGGACTCCACAAGAATATCGGCGTACTTCCGGTACAGGGGCAGGCGCGCGGACTGTACGTACGGTCCGTGGTCTCCACCCTTCCCGGGTCCTTCGTCAAATGAGAGCCCCGACCAGCGGAGTGTGGAAAGCAGGTTCTCGACAGCCCCTTCCACGAAACGCTCGCGATCTGTGTCCTCAATCCGCAGGATGAACACGCCGCCGTGCTGGCGGGCGAAGAGATAATTGTAGAGTGCGGTGCGGAGACCTCCCACGTGAAGAAAACCGGTGGGGCTGGGGGCAAAACGGACGCGGACGGTGGCCAAGGGTTGCGCGTATTGGTGGATGCCGGATCTGCCGTGTCCGGCACATGCAGGACACAGCGCTCAATATCTGATGGATACCGGAAGTAATGTAGCAAAAGGAATCCACACTTGCCAGCACGCACCCTGGCGCGGCAGGCATCCGCCCCGGCTCTAACGGTTCTTCACTTTCAGAAGATCCGGTTCCTCATCAAGCAATTGTCCGTTGATACTGTAGACCCGGCATCCGATGCGGCTCGCATCCGCATGAAAGAACACATAATGGTTCTGGGCGGTAAATCTGACAAGACTCCCCTCCCATGGCGACCGTTGCTGCGTATAGTAGGGGGCTCCGGCTCCCCCCGAGATGATAAACCATGTGGGCAGGATGAAAGCCGGATTCGCCGACAGCACCCCATCGTCCAGTTTTCCGTTTCGATCCCTGTCATCAAGAGCCGGCACACCCACCGGGGTGCGCGCGTCGATCAGCAACCGTTGATAGTTGTGTTCATCCGATCCGAGAACCGCGGCGACTTTGGGATTTTTGCTCACGAGCTCCCAGAACCTGTTCCGCACATCCACCATACCCATCGGGAAGGGTTGCGGTTTGCCGCCGTCCCTCACCATATATGCACGCACGGTGTTGTTGCCGTTGTGCCACATGGCGTCTCCGACATGTCCGGCGCCGGGAAACACGGGCTCATGGGCAAGTACCAGGACATAGCGGACAGCGGTATCCGACGACGCTTTCTCGAGCTCCCGTTCAATCCAGCTCAACTGCTCGGGGAGGATGTATCCTTCCGGCGAACCCCCGAAGTCCGCGATCCGGTTGTGCGACGTCCACCAGTAATTGTTGTTGAAGACGATCACTCTGACCGGCCCGTATGTCAGCGTGAACGCTGTCTCGCGGTATGGGGGGAGGCCGGGAAGGGGCTCGGGTCCGTTCTCCGGCTGAACCAGTTCCTGTGCGAAGAGGGCTTCTGTGCTTTCTGTACCATAGGGCCACCTGTCCATGGCGATCCCGTTCCGGCCGCCATCATCGAACTGATGCAGGAGAGCTTCGTGATTCCCTATTGCGGAGTACATCGGTATTGAATGGAGGAATGGCGCGATTCCCTGCTTGAAGGACTTCATCTGCATCCGGGATGTCTCGATCGAATTGGAAAATCCACCAATCAAATCCCCGCCGAACAGAAAGAAGGAGACTCCGCGACGGTAGGCGTCCCCGGTAAGCCGGGCAAGAACGTGCCTGTTCACACCAAGAAAACCGAATTCCCCCCCGCCCGGCGACTGGCGTGCATCACCCGCGTACGCAAATGTGACTTCGCTTGCGCTCCCGTGTTCAGGCGCCGAACGGAACGGCATCCACGGTGTGACCGCAGTATCCCTTCGCTCCACCGCGCAGAACCGGTAGCGGTATGCCGTGAACGGCTTCAACCCGGTAATCCGGATTTCATGCCGCGTACCGGCAGCAGGAGAAATGAATGCGCCCACCCCCTCAACATCAACCCATGCCCGGGAATGCCTGTCGGTCTCCGCGGCAATGACCATCCATTCGGGGTGGTCACTCTGGAGGAGGGCAACGACCGGTCCCTCGCTGATCGACACGATCGGCCGCGCCCCCGTCGAGTCGTAACGGAACCAGACCCTCCCGTCGAACAGGCCCGCCTGCACCGGCCGGCCGTCACGGATACGAAGAAGATCCAGCCGGTATCCAAGCACGCCGCCGTCGGTCCAGTTATTCACGTTCTTCACGTTTCCGGAATCAAAGTAGAGTTTTACCGGAAGGAGGCAGCGTCCGGCCACGATCTCCACCTGCTGCGCATAACGGGTTTCGAAGTAATCCACGTTGTGCTCGTCAAAGAATTCCGGGCCGGCATAGAGCCTCCCGAACAGTGTGGAATCTCCGAGATCACAGACCAGGGCCCCTTTGCCGGTGTCTGCACGGAATAGTGCCGACGCCAGGATCTGCGGCCACGTGAATGCGTAGGCGTGTTTCTCCGGCTTTGCCGGATATCCCTGCTGCGCGGGGGAGCGCACCGGAGGAGGTGCCTGACTCCATACCGCAGGAAGTACCCAAATGCTGCAGGACAGAACGACGAGAAGTTTCAGCGAAGACCGGCTCATACACCTCCTTCATTAACGTTTGAAGACGAACACCGCAGGCACCCTCTGGACGGCAAGGGCGCGTTTCGCAACACCGTCCCGGGTGAAGATGCGCATCTCCCCCGCAGCCGCGAAGTCCCGGGCGTCTGCAAGATACACATCTCCGGTAACTCCGTCAACTGCAAGGCCGTAGTACGTTCCCGGAATGAACTCCTGGTGCAGAGTTTTTGATGAGATCGTGATTCTGTGAACAGGGCCTCCGTAATAGCTTCCGGATGTGACGCCGAGGATATAGAGGTAGCCGTCCGGCGACGCGTCAATCGTACCCCAGAGCGGTGTGGTAAATACTACGGAATCTTCAACGCTCAGCGTTGTCGGATTGATCTTGTACAGCGAACCGGGGACCGGAGGAGCGGCAGAACTGTTACCCGTGCAGACAACCCACACCCGATCGTCCGATCCGGCCACAATGCCTGTCGGCCCGAAGCCAACCGTCAGAGTTGTCGCCACCTTCTGACTGGAGAGATCATAGACCGTGACGCCCCGGGCGCCCCCGTAACCCGAGTTGCAGATGAACAGGCGTGACCCCCTGATAAGCATCTCCTGAGGATTCGCACCCACCGCAAACGAGTCAACCGGAGCAAGGGAGGCAAGATCCAGAACCCCAACACTGTTTTTGAACAGCTGCGCGATGTAGATCCGTCCCCGTGCGGAGTCAATGGCCAGAGCATGCGGCACCCATCCCGGGAAATATACGGAACGACGAATCGCGTGGGTTTCCATGTTCAGCACAACGAGGTTTTCTGAGCCGCTCATGAGCGCATACAGCTCGCTTCTGTACGACTTGAGATCATCTCCGAGGCTCCCGAGATGCATCCCCTGATTGGCGGATTCCACAATATCCTTTACGATGGAGTCACGTGCGAAATCGAACAACGAAAGTCTCGCCCCGATGGGATCGCCATAGTTCCCCTCATTCAGGATATACACACCGCGCGCACCAGGCGCCACCGGAGACGGATCATCCGGACCCGTTGGATCCTTTTTACACGACGCGAACGGAAGAAGCAGTGCAAGCATCAGAAGTCCGGTCACCTTTCGCAGGCGGAACCATGCCGCACGCCCCTTCTCTGTTCCTGCCACCGGTTTCTCAACAGCGCCCCCGCGCCGCCCGGCCGGTGTTGCCTCTCCCTGTACTGCGACGTTATCGTTCATCGAATTCTCGATATATGAATACGTAAGAGTATATATGATTAGTAGTCCACTGCCAGCATGCAACGAAACGAACGCGGGGGCATCGGGTAACCCGGCATCACTTCGTAGTCCTCGTTCAGCACATTCTGCACGTCGAGGCGGAGCATCACATCCACCGGACCGACGGCGAGTGTCACCGCACATCCGCACCGTAACGTGGCAAACGACGGGAGGATCGATGCGTTGTCTTCGGTGATGTACCGGTACCCCACAAAACCATATCCCGCAGACAGATCAACGGCGCGGATCGGGCCGCCGGTAAAGATGCCGCTGTACCCCGCGACCAGCCCGGCCTGTTCCTCCGGCAGATACGGCAGCTGCGTCCCCGTATTCGGATCACCGGGATAGTCTTCCGAGACTTTTTCGCTCCGCGTGAGCGTGTAGTGCGCGGAAAGGGAGATGCCTGCAGCGGGGTACGACCATTGATATGTACATTCAAGACCCCGGGAGCGCACATGGCGAAGATTCTTCGGGCTCACGGCACCTGCACCCGCAGCCACCCAGACGATCCGGTCAGTCATATCATTGCCGAACATCGCCGCATTCAGATGGTGTTCGCCACCGAGGACAAAGGACAGTCCCGCACCCAGTTCGGCTCCGGTGGACCGTTCCGGATCCAGGGACGGGTTCCCTTTTCCCCCGCCCCCCGAGTAGTACAACTCATTGAACGTCGGTTCGCGGAAGTTGCGACTCACCGATCCCCGCACACTCGTGGCAAGCTCCCGGAAAACGGACAGGGTCCCCAACGGCAGGGACCACTGGATGCCGACTTGTGGGCTGAGCGCTGAGAGTCCTGACCCGAGCCGGTCAAAGCGGACGGCGGGATACACGCCGAGGGTCGATCCTTCGGGGCCCATCTCCCAGCGATGCTCGCCGGTAGCGTAGATCCCCCAGTGCGTGCGGGACACGGGCTCTTGAAGAGTATTTGCATCCGCCGCAGCATGCGCAAGATCGGCGCCGGCGCTCACGCGCGTGCGCGCTCCCGGGCGGAAATCCGTCCTGACGTCAGAGCGGATTTCTGTGTTCGAGGAGGTGTTTTCCAGCGGCACGAAATTTACAACGAGATCGGGATCCGTGTACCGCTGATAGGCGTGCTGCACCTGAACATCGCCGTGAAACGCGGTCTGCTCACCCGCAATATGATCCAGACCGGTTTGAGCGATGAACAACCGGTCAGTCTGACGCGCGCTGCTTTGACTGACAGGCCCGGCGACCGGTCCGGGCACTCCCCGTTCGCCGCCCGTCATCGAAACGTAGCCGAAAACGCGTGTGGAACCGGACAGATTTCCGCGCGCCAGGACACTTCCGGCGTACAAAGAGAAGTCCGCATTCTTCCGCACCAGGGGTATTTCGGTCGGCCCGTTGCGATACACGAAGGGATAGTCCCCCTCGCCCCAATCATGCGAAAGACTCGCCCGCCAGAGTGCGGACTCCGTGACGCTCCCCACGCTGGTGCCGAATTCCCGCGAACCGAACGAACCGATGCCGGTCCTGACCCGCACGAGATGTCCGTCTTCCGGCTGACGCGGGATGATGTTGATGACGCCCGCTACCGCATTGGCCCCGAATGACGCAGAGTGCCCTCCCTGAACCACTTCAACGCGTTCGATCTCGCCGGCAGCAAGAGTGCCGAGATCAAGGAAACCGGTTTGAACGCTGTTGATGGGGATTCCGTTCAGCAGCATGAGCGTGTGTTCCGTGCCCATGCCCCGCTGCGAAATGGTCTTGAGCGCCCCTCCGGCACCATAGTCCTTCAGGAACAGCCCGGGCTGGAGCACAAGAACCTGACCGAGTGATATCCCGCCCGTGGCTTCAATAGCTGAACGCGTGAGAACATTTGCCGGGGAGGGCGCATCTTGCAGGGACTGCGGCAATCGGCTCCCCGTAACGCTTACTTCTTCAAGCGTATATACACGCGCACGGGTTGTCTGTGAGGTGTCCTCAGCAGTCAGGTCCGGAATCCCAAAGGCAGCCCGCCCGGCGGGGGGGAAAAGAAAACAGAGAGCATCAGAAGGAGGAGAGTCTCACGGGAGGGGAAGATCGATGGTCGTCTGAGCACGAAAAAGCCTCTGTTTTCGTGGGAAGACAGAGGCGTTTGGGCGAGTGGGGAGAGAAAGGCTCCCTACGGCGTCCGCCACCTTCCCGCGAAGGCGTTGTGTGGACACGATACCGGCAGGTTTCCTGGCTTGTGACGGATACGTGTTTCGCCTTCCCAACCAATGGGTCAGTGGCAGATACACCCGTTGTCACCTACAGTTGCGGGGCAGCTTCCGATTAAACGGAATTCCCTTCACCGGCATCGCTTCTGTGAAAGAACTACTCAAATATACGGGGGGAGTCTTGAAATGTCAAGCATATTCGCCAGTTGTTGAATATTAGCCGCAGGGGTCGTCACCCGCCCGGATGCGCCCCTCTCCTCTTTGATGACCATCCTCAATCCGGACAAGACCTTCTGCGATCTACCGTATGAAGAGGTTGAGCGGCTGGCTGGCACGGCGCGTGCATCAAAACATTCGGATATGTACGGACAGAATGCGAAAATACTCCGGCGGGTCCTCTACCTCTCAGCCCTCATGTTCGTCACAGCCGAGGCGTGGAGCATCGACACACCCACACTGGTTTCTCCGGTAAACAACGCGGCCGGACAACCGGTATTGCTGACACTCACATGGAACGCTGTCGCGTTTGCGGATTCATACCGGGTGCAGATCGCGAGGGATTCGCTTTACGCCGACCTGGCGATGGATCGTTCTGTTGTCGGACTTGCGATGCCGCTCCAATCCATCCAGGCCGGTCCTCTTGGAAACGACTCCCCGTTCTTCTGGCGCGTGCGTGCACGTGACGCGGGCGGTTCTGTAGGGAGCTGGTCGGCCTCGTGGAAATTCCGTACGGCAGCTGATCGTCCGGGGATTCCCCTGCTCCTGAGCCCGTCCAACGCGGCAACAGGAATCCTTCTTACGGACAGCCTGATGTGGAGGGCGGATCCGGTTGCGGACTCATACCGCGTCCAGGTGTCAACGTCCCTCTCCTTCCCAACAGCGGGAACGCTCATTGATACTCTGGTCGACGTGAGCTGGGGCAGCTCCACGCAAGGAATCCGTCTGTCGCAACTCCTCAACAAAACGAGATACTACTGGCGTGTTCTTTCCCGGCGGGGTCCGGATACCAGCGCGTGGTCCGGAGCATGGAACTTCACCACCATAGTCCCGGTCCCCCTTTCCCCCGTGCCGGCGATTCCTTCCGCCGGTGCAACGAGCCAGTCTATCAACCCGACCACGGTTTCCTGGGGTGCCGTGACGGATGCCACAACGTATCGACTGCAGATTGCAGCGGACTCCATGTTCGCCGCACTCGTGGTGCAGGATTCGGCTCTGCGCACTCCCTCGAAGCAAGTCAGCGGATTGCTCAATGGTGCGCGATATTTCTGGCGAGTGAGTGCAATGAACGCAGCGGGGAGTTCTCCGTATTCTCCGATGCGGAGTTTTACGACGAAACTCGAACCGCCGAATCCCCTCACGCCTCTGAACGGCGCCGTCTCTCAGCCCATTCAGCTCGTGCTGGGGTGGTCCCCCGTCCCCGGAGCGAATTCATACAGGGTTCAGGTATCTTCCACCTCGGCCTTCACGACATTCCTACTGAATGATTCAACAGCGGCGGATTCCGTCTCCCTGTCCGGACTTGCGAACAAAACAAAGTACTACTGGCGCGTGAGTGCCCGGTCTGCAGTGGGTTCGGACACAAGCGCATACCCGCTGACAGCATGGAGCTACACGACCATTGTTGATACTCCCGGTATTCCGGTGCACACTTCGCCGCTGAACGGGTCCGGAAGCCTGACGGTGAATCCAACGGTTCTCGCGTGGGCGGCGACCCCTGATGCTAGCAAATATCGACTCCAGATCTCGACAGATTCCCTCTTTGTTGCTCTTGTCGTGGACGATTCTTCGATCACGACTACGACAAAGCAGGTGACGGGCCTCAGCACCAGCACGCGCTACTTCTGGCGTGTCAGCGCAAGCAACGTTGCCGCGAGCTCACTCTTTTCGGCACCGTGGAGTTTTTCAACAAAACCCCCTGCTCCGGCCGTGGTGGCACCGCCCGCCAACGCCGTCAGCATCCCGGCGTATGTAACACTGCGCTGGCTCGGGGCGCCGGAAATCGTTGAGTATCGCGTCCAGATGTCGACATCGGCCGGCTTCATCCCGCTCTTCCGCAGCGATACCGTTCGCACCGACTCCCTGGTAGTGGGTCCACTGGCCACGAAAACGAAATACTACTGGAGAGTGCTCGGGAGAAATGCGCGTGGAGATACCAGTGCCTATCCCCCTTCTTCGTGGAGTTTTACCACCGTTGTGGCTGAGCCTCCGGTGCCCGTTCCGGCCACGCCGGCACAGGCGGCACGAAGCATTCCGGTGAACCCGACGGCGCTGTCGTGGGGCACCTCAGCTGACGCGACGTCGTATCGCCTGCAGATCTCTCCGGACTCCGCGTTCAACACGATTCTCATGGATGATTCGGCACTGACATCGACGACGAAGCAGGTCGCGGGCCTGGCCTACGGAACCCTCTATTTCTGGCGCGTGAGTGCGAAGAACGCGTCAGGGGCAAGCCCCTTTTCCGATGGACGATCGTTTAGCACGACACTTGCCCAGCCTGCTGCCATTGCACCGGTGAGCGGAGCCCTGGGCCAATCGGTCACGCCTGTTCTGCGCTGGACACCGGTTCCCGGGGCTGCCGAGTATCTCGTGCAGGTTTCCCGCAGTACACAATTCAAGCCCCTCCTGTTCCAGAGCACGGGGGCTGCGGATTCAATTCTTGTGACCCCGCTTTCCAATGACACGGTGCATTACTGGCGGGTGTCGGCGAGAAACGCGCGGGGTGATACCAGCAAATATCTTTCCGCTCCGTGGAATTTCCGTACACGCCTGGCAACTCCTGTCACCGGTTTGCCCGGCAACGGTGCAAGCGGGTTGCCGCTCAACCCGACATTGTCCTGGTTTTCCTCGGTGGGAGCTTCCACCTACCGCCTTCAGGTCTCTGATGATCCGGATTTTCCCGGGGCGTTGCTTTTTGACGATGGGACAATCACCTCCACCTCGCGTCAGATCGGACCTCTCAGTGCGAGCAAAACGTACTACTGGCGGGTTAATGCGCGGAATGCCAACGGCACCAGCACGAGTCTCTGGTCGGAGATCCGGAATTTTAGCACGCGCATCGACACGCCGGCGACACCATCCCTGCTGTCCCCCCTTCCCGGCGCCACCGACGTAAACTTCACGCCTACGCTCAGCTGGAATCCGGCTCCGGGTGCCGGATACTATGGCATTCAAGTCGGCAGGGATTCGCTCTTTGCACAAATCGTGTTTGAGAGGACACCGCTTACCGCGACGAGCATCACGGTGGATCCCCTTCCGTCCAACACCAGATTCTACTGGCGCGTGAATGCCATCAACGGGGCGGGGAATGCGGTCAGTCCGTACACGCAGGCATGGGCTTTCACGACACTGCTGGACACCCCGCAGGTCCCGGTGCTCCTCGCACCCTTGAGCCGGGCCCGGGGGCAATCCGTCACCCCGACACTTTCCTGGCAGAACGCTCCGTCGGCGGAATGGTACCATGTACAGATAGCCACGGACTCCTACTTTCCGACACTGCTCTTTGACAGCACCCGCATCTCCGACACCCTTCTGTTCCTGGGGCCGGGATCCGGCGGAACTCCCCGTCTAGCGCACAATGCCACCTACTTCTGGCGCGTGCGCTCGATGAATCGACTCGACAGCAGCGGTTTCACCATGCCGTTTCATTTCACCACCTCCATCGAAGAACCCGAACTCGTCGCTCCGCCGGATAACGCCGCGGATCTTTCTGCTGCGGAAGTGAATTTTGCCTGGACCGAGGTCCCGGGTGCGCGCCGGTATGCATTCCGGCTCTCCACCGACCCGTCATTCTCTACAACGGTGTTTCAAGATTCTCTGCTGGCCGGAACTTCGATTCGGGTCAGTGACCTGGCCGTCAGCACACAGTACTACTGGCAGCTGACCGCGCACAGCGACAGCAACGGCACTACCGTTTCACCTGTGAGAACATTTTCGACGTTGATCACCGTCCCGGGAATTCCCCGACCGCTGGCACCCGCGAACGGATCGACGAATATTCCGACCACGGCGACGTTCCAGTGGCAGCCCTCGCTGGGCGCCAACTCTTACCGCCTGCAGATTTCCACGGATTCGACATTTGCCGGCGTGCTTTTTGATTTTCCCTCGCTCTCCGCCGTTTCACAGAAAGTGCAATCACTCGCGTACAACACCACGTATTTCTGGCGTGTCACCGCCGTCAATGCAAATGGCCCGAGTGCCCCATCCCCCGTCTGGCGGTGTACGATCACGGTTCCTTTGCCCGCGGTGCCGTCGCTGCTTTCGCCTTTAGACGGGGCCACGGCTCTCGCGCTCCCCGTGCAGTTGACGTGGGGTCAGGCAGCGGGGGCGAACCAGTACCGCATCCGACTCTCCACCACGCAGGATTTTTCGGCCGTCGTCTTTGATACCACCACGTCCCTTACGTCACTCGAGGCGTGGTCGATTGCAGGGGGAACACGATTCTACTGGCAGGTAACATCCATAAATCCCGGGGGAAGCCAGACGTCGGCCATCCGGACGTTTGTGACCCGGATTACCGTTCCGTTACAACCGGTCCTCGTTGTACCACCGAAGGGTGCCATTGATCTCCCGCTCACCGTGAGCTTTCAGTGGGACGGCATAACCGGCGCATCCCGCTACCATCTGCAGGTCGCGCGTGACTCGCTCTTCGCTTCATTGATTGTCAATGACTCTACCGTCTCCGAATTAACGTATGGCGTTGCTCCCCTTGATGCCTTCAACAGATATTTCTGGCGTGTGCGCGCACTCAACACAGGTGGAAGTGGTCCATTCTCCGATATCTGGTCATTCCGCACGGCCCTGGGTGTGCCCTTACTTGCCGGTCCGCACAACGGCGCGCAACACCATCCACAGGGTGCATTCCTGCGGTGGGGAACCGTGTCCGGCGCCGGCAGCTACCGTGTGCAGATCGCCTCCGATCCCGTTTTCTCCGAGGTCGTCCAGGACGCTCCCGCGGTGCCGGACACTGTATACAAACCGGACGCGCTGGATGGGTTCACGCGCTACTACTGGCGTGTACGTGCGCTTTCGACGGATGGATTGAGCACCGGGGATTTCGCGGAGCCATGGTACTTCACGACAGCCATCGACACGCCGGTTCTCGTTGGTCCTCCGGACCGTATGCTCGAACAACCCACGATGGTCGAGTTCCGGTGGCGGCCCACCGGACACGCCGAGTCGTACCGGCTTGAGATTGCCGGGGATGAGTATTTCGGGAATCCGGTGTACACCGACGAAGCCATCCTTGATACAAGCCGGGTGATCGGTCCGCTTCCCGGTCTCACTCAGTACTACTGGCGTTTGCGCGCCCGGAATCCGGCTGATTCGAGCGAGTACACTGCGACCCGCACATTCCGGACAACCATCGGAACACCCGGGTTGATTTCGCCGGCAGACCGGGCGGTAGACCGGCCGCTGGAAGTTCTTCTCTCCTGGAGCCCGGTTCCGGGCGCTGCGCGCTACCGGGTGCAGTTCGGGACGGATTCCCTGTTCACCCACACGCTCGTGGACGACAGTCTGCTTGCTGCGCCCGACAGGTTGGTCGGACCGCTCGATCGTTCCACGCGGTACTTCTGGCGGGTGAGAGCGAAAACCGCGGACGGCATAAGCATCGGCGCATTTGCCCCCACCCGATCGTTCATCACGATCCCGTTCGCCCCCGCAGCAACGTCGCTCATTGCACCGGCCGATGGCACAACAAATCTTCCGCTTGCTTCTCTCTTGCGCTGGAGGGTTGCAGCCCGCGCCTCGTCCTACGGCCTGCAGATAGCACGGGATTCCCTGTTCCTCAACCCCGTCGTCGATGACACGACAATCATTGACACCGTGTATCATACGGATGATCTCGCGGGACTGACGCGCTTCTTCTGGCGGGTCCGGGCCATCAATGCCGGCGGATCAAGTCCGTACACTCCCCGGTTTGCGTTCTCCACCATGATCGGCACACCGGTCGCCGTCTTTCCGGTTCACAGCGCCATTAATGTGTCCACTGCCCTCAGGCTGACCTGGACACGCGTTCCCTCTGCTGTAACATACCGGGTCCAGTTATCGGCCGACTCGGCGTTCCGGTCTTTCGTGGTGGATGATTCCACGGTCGTGGACAGCAGCCGATACGTGACTTCCCTTGCCCGTCTCACAACATACTACTGGAGGGTCCGGGCGCGGGCGGCCGGCAATATCAGCACCAGCCCGTATTCACCGGCACGGCAATTTACCACGGTGATCGATCCCCCCCCGGCACCGGTCCTCGTGTCACCGCCCAATGCAGCGCGCAATATTCCCCCTGCGCCGCTGTTGTTGTGGCGTCCTTCGGCGCGGGCATCTCGGTACCGGGTGGAAATCGCCGGAGATTCCCTTTTTGCGTTCGTGTTGTTGCGCGATTCTCTCGTGACGGACACGACCTGGCAGCCGTCTCCGCTCGCCTTCTTCACCACCTACTACTGGCGGGTGTGGGCCGAAAATGTCGGGGGAAGCAGTCTGTCCTCGCCCGTCAGGCGCTTCGTGACACAGCTTGGTATGCCCGCCCTCGCTTCTCCGGCGCACGAATCCGTAGACCAGGCCGTAGCGCCGGTACTCCGGTGGGAACCCGTCACCGGTGCAACGCGGTACCGCCTGATCGTCTCGACGGATTCCGTCTTCAGCTTCCCGATCATCGATGATTCCACGCTGA
Source organism: uncultured Bacteroidota bacterium (assembly GCA_963779225.1). Lineage (GTDB taxonomy): Bacteria > Bacteroidota > Ignavibacteria > UBA10030 > UBA6906 > CAVPCZ01. The sequence continues at coordinate 2,988,908 of CAVZWW010000003.1, read as the reverse complement.
TCGGGACGAACCGTCAGCTCACGGGATTGTCCTATCTGACGGACTACTACTGGCGTGTCCTGGCAAAAACGGCGGATGGTTTGCACACCAGCATGCCGTCACCCGTCTGGAAATTCACCACCGCCATGCAACCGCCGGGTGCACTGCTCCAGTCCACCCCGGTGAACAGGAAAGTAGGATTCCCGGCGAGCGAGCCGCTTGTCTGGTTCACGACCCCAGGGGCGGAATGGTATCATCTCCAGGTTGCCACAGATTCGCTCTGCACCCGGCTGGTGCTGGACGACTCAACCGTTATCGACTCCGCGCGTACCGTTCCCGGACTCACATCTCAGACGCGTTACTGGTGGCGCGTGCGGGCGCAGAACCCGGGCGGAACCGGGCCCTTCACCGGTGTCTGGAGTTTTACGACGGTCATCGGCACACCTTCACCTGTTTCCCCGCCGGACAGCGCCATCGGACTGCCGACGATATTCACCATCAGGTGGAATGCCGTGCCCGGCGCGGCGGCGTATGCCCTTCAGGTCGCCGGAGATTCGCTGTTCACGCAACCGCTGATCAACGATTCTACGATCGCCGGAACTGGCCGGGAGGTTCAGGAACTTGCTCCTTTCATGAGATATTTCTGGCGGGTACGGGCACTTGATGCGGGCGGGGGCGGACAGTTCTCGGCACCGCACTGGTTCAAGACGCTGCTTGTCGCGCCGGCGGCGCCGGTACAACATACACCCCTCAGTGGCGTGGGCGGGATGCTGCCGGAGCTCACCTTCCGCTGGCGTAGTGAAAGGCTCAGCGACTATTATCAGCTGCAACTGGCCATGGATTCGCCGTTTGATTCCACGGTCTTTGACAACACGGCGATCCGGGATACCCAGTGTACGGTGTCGCAGCTGACCTACGGGGCCCGGTACTTCTGGCGTGTACGGGGATGGAATATCGAAGGCCCCGGCGACTTCTCCCCGGTCTGGTCGTTCACAACCGTTGTCGCGCCTCCGGCCGTTCCGGAACTGGTGGCACCGGCAAGTGCGTCCGACCAGTTGCCGCCGTATGTCACGTTTACGTGGAAGGGCGCCGCCAATGCCACCGGATATCATCTCCAGGTATCGCTGGATGCGCCGTTTGCCACCACGGTGGTGAACGATTCCGCCCTCACCGACACGGTCCGCCGTGTGGGTCCTCTGGATTACCGGCGCATCTATTACTGGCGCGTGCGCGCGACGAATGCCGGCTGGAGCACCCCGTGGTCTCCGGTCTGGAGCATGAGCGTTATGTCGCCACCCGTGGTTTTCGATCTCTACCAAAACTTCCCCAACCCGGCCAACCCGGTGACCGTGCTACGGTACGACATCCCGGTGCAGGCCGGCGTCACACTTACTCTCTATAATCTCCTCGGACAACAGGTCCGCGAGCTTGTGAAATCCGAACAACCTGCCGGCCGCTACGAAGTGGAAGTGGATATGACCAACCTTCCCAGCGGAGTCTACATCTACAGACTTATTGCGCAGAGCAGACCGGACGGCAGCACGCCGCCGCCGAACGGCGATCCCTTCGTCTCCACAAAGAAGATGCTCCTTCTGAAATAGACGGACATCTGCTCCTGCAACTCTCCCCCTTTTCAATTTGCCGGAATTCTTCATATGTTGAGCCAGCCCCGCATCCCCCACCACCACCGTCGGCCATGAACAAACGGATCACCTCCATCGACGTCTTCAGAGGTCTCACGATTCTGTCCATGGTGTTCGTCAACGATCTGGCTTCGGTGACGGGCATCCCGTTCTGGATGAAGCATGCAGCTGAAGGAACGGATTCCATGACGTTCGTGGACCTGGTGTTCCCTGCATTTCTTTTCATCGTCGGGATGTCCATTCCCTTTGCCTTCACCAGGCGCCAGCAGCGGGGAGAGAGCTCCCGGCAGCTCTGGGTCCACCTCCTTCTCCGCGCCGGCGGGCTCATAGTTCTGGGAATCCTGATGGTGAATATCCACGACCTGAACCCGGAGTCCACCGGGATGAGCAGGAGTACCTGGATGGTGCTCGTGTTTCTCTGTGTGATGCTCGCCTGGAACCGGTATCCGTCTGCGACGGGAGCGCGCCGCTACGCCTTTCTTCTTCTCCGCATCGCCGGGATTGCCGGTCTTTGCGTGCTTGCAGCCACGTTCCGAAGCGGAGATCTTGCGGCACCCGGATGGATGCACACGAGCTGGTGGGGAATACTCGGACTCATTGGATGGACGTATCTTGCGTGCGGCGGTGTCTATATCCTGTCGCGCGGTTCACTCGCGGCAATCATCGGATCGCTCCCGCTCTGGTGCGCACTGTATATCGGGGATCAAACAGGAGCGCTCGGCTTTCTCGGGTCCGTCCGGGATGTGCTCTGGCTCGGCGGTCACGTAGGCGGTCACGCGTCCATCGCGACCGCGGGTATGATTGTTGCCCTCTTCCTCCTTTCACCGCCCGATACGATTCCCCTGCGACGACGACTTGTCTGGATGATCGCGCTCGGGCTGTTTCTCGGCATCGGAGGCTCTATGCTCAGACCCCTCTACGGTATATCCAAGAACATGGCTACCCCGGCCTGGTCTCTCTACAGCGCCTCCATCTGCTGTTTCCTCTACGGAGGACTCTACTGGTTTGTGGACATCAAGAAGATAAGGACCTCGTTTCTGTTCGTGGAACCCGCCGGCTCCAACCCGTTGCTCGCATATCTTCTCCCCGACATCTTCTATGGCATTCTCGGCATCTTCGGTGCAACCTTCTGGTCTGACGTGTTGGGCGGAGGAGTTCTGGGAATACTCCGTGCTGCACTCTTTTCGCTCGGCATTGTGCGTGTAACCGGAGTGCTCGGCTCATGGGGGGTGCGGCTGCGGCTCTAACCGGCACACACGGGATAATTCTCCCCGTTTAGCTGCCGTGAAATCCTCATCGCGAATGCATTCGCGAGGCCTTTTGGGCATCTGACTGAATGCAGCCAGCCGTTTATCCGAAATCTGCAACTGCCGTCTATCCTGCCCCGCTTTTGCGTGGCACAGCTTTTGCAGGACACAGGGGGGAGGATATTCTTATGGCTGATGATCTGACTGTTCAGACTGCATCGACCCTGGTCACCATGATGGCGCAGCGCGGGGCGCAGGAGATGAGTGTCGCAATCATGAAGAAGCGGATGGAGGCGGACCAGGCGATGGCTCTCATGCTTGCGGATCAGGTGAAGCAGGTGAGCATGGCGGGATACGACGGGTCAGGCAAAAGTGTCCGGCCGGCAGGGTCAGAGAATGTGGACGCACACCTGTAGGATCTTCAACTACCTTCCACCTTCCGGCGGGACCAGGGGCAGCCTGAGCCAGGCAAGGCCGATATCCCGGCGCATATGACTCGTGCCGTGGCCTTCCACCCCGTCATAAAACAGGGCCAGGCTGTCGCCGAAACGGACCACCGAGGGAAGACCCACCACGCGCTTTGACCAGCTGCAGTTCTTGCGATCGAGCACGATGGCCTTCCGGGCGGGATCCCACCGTTCAGGATCCCTGGACCAGTACACCCAGATCGCATCCGTGAATTCCTCCGTATCCCTGTAAAAGCCCACATGATTCGTGAACAGGAACCATGTATCATTAACGGGTTCATAGTACAGGGCCGCATTCTCTATCTGTTCGGTCAGCGGAACGACAGGAGTGCTGTCAGGTACCCAGCTTCCGTTCAGGTCCCGTGTGCGTGCAATACCCAGCGTGCGACCTATGCCGTTATCTGTTGACGCTCCACTGAAGAACTGCAAATACTCACCGTTGTGCACCACCACCTGTCCGGGGCTTGCGGCATGGGAATAAAACGTTCCCGCTGCCGGCCGGAAGGGAATAACCTCCGGCTGTTTGATCCAGGGACCCATGGGGGAACGGCTCTGTGCTTTCATGGTGACATACGGCAATGCGGGTACAAGATCGGGAGCGGGAGAAGTGTGCCTCGTACCAAGATAGAACATGTGCCAGAGACCTCCCTCGGAAAAAGTCACTCCGTAGGAAGCGCTTCTTTCATCCCCCTCCCCCTTCTTTCCAAGGGAGAGAATCGGCCCGTCAACGGTCCAGTGACGCAGGTCGCTGCTGACAGCCCGGACAGCGAGCCAGCCCTGACTTCCGGCTCCGTCATAGTGCATGATATACTTCCCCTCCGCTTCGAATACCCAGGCATCCCGGGCACCAAACCGGTCACACCCTCCCGGTCCCGACCCATGGCGGAGCACGATCCCGTTGTCGGAGGCATCCATCCGAAGAACCGGCGAGGGGCGGTTATCCCGGTAGATGCTTCTGGTTGTGCAACCGGGGAACTGAAGGAGAGCTGCAGCCAGGAGGAGGAGTGCCCTTGCATCCCGGGGGACGGATGTGTGGATGAACTGTGGCAGCATATCGCTTCAATCCTTCGCTGGATGATACAGGGGATATGATCGCACGTACGCCCTGATGCGGGCGTACATTCACGGAGGCGCCGGATCCTCCGCATCATCCGGTGCCGGTTCAGGCAGGTCTGGCGCCGGCTCGATCCCCCGCTGTCTACGGAGATCTTCGATCTGCTGTAAGGGCCTTTCGAGCGCGCGCCGCCGGGTGCCCGTCAGCGTGTGAAATTCCTGCTGCGCCTCGTCGATGCGTTTTCCCATCTTGTCAAGAGCCTTCACAAATGCTTCCCATTGCTTGTGGAAGGAGCCAAGAAGCGAAAGCATCTGTGCCGCGGTCTGTTCGAGATTGAAGTTGTCCACCGCCTGCCGTATGACCGCGAGAATCGCATACAGCGTCAGGGGGGAACACAAAATGACTTTCTGTTTGAGGGCATCATCCATTACCGAGTGATCGTGCTCATTGATGAAGCCGTATACCTGCTCGTTGGGAATGAACACCAGGACGTAATCCACGGTGTGGTCCGCAGGGTTGATATAGTCCCGGGTGGTGACTTCCTTGATCCGTGCCCGCACATCGGCCAGAAACCGGCGCTTGTACACCAGCCGGTCGCTCTCCGCCTGCGCCTCCATAAACTGCACGTAATTATCCAGAGGGAACTTCACATCCATATTGACTTTCAGCTGTTGCGGGAGGAAGAAGGTATAATCGGGGATAGTCGTCCCCGTGGGGACGGATTTCTGTTTGACGTAGTTGATGCCTTCCAGAAAGCCCGCAAGTTTGAGCACATCCTCGGCCATCCGCTGTCCCCATTGCCCGCGGACATCGCGACTCGCAAGGGCATTGCGGAGATGCTCGGAGGTTTGCCGCAGACGCTCAGTCTGTTCGGCGGTTTCGCGCAGCTGATTCGTCAGCTGGCCGAACTTCTGTTCCCTGTCCTTTTCGAGCTCTGAAACCAGGCTCTGCACACCTTGCAGGTCATTGCGTATGGCGTCAAGGTTCTGGTCAATGAGCCGCTTTTTTCCCTCCAGCTCCTGCTGACCCGCCTGTGATTGCCGCGCCAGGGTCTCGTGTGCGAGCTGGAGGAACTCTCTGCTGTTGCGCGTCAGAGCATCAAAGGAGAGCGCACCGAAGGAGTCTTTCATCCGTTCGACGAGTGCCCGCAGATCTTCCAGCCGTTGTTCTTCAGCGCGCCCGGCCAGACGTTCCGCCAGGGCGGCGGTGTCGGCCCGCCGTATTGCGCTCACCAGCAGGACCACGGCCGCGCCGAACACAGCTCCGCCACAGAAGACGAGGACAATCACGACAGGGTCGGTCATGTGTTCAGGCCGGGAAGAGATGATCGCTCTCCACCCCGCGGACAATGGCGTTTCTTCGTCTTCACTGTTCCCCTTCTGACTGGTGTTCCATGCCGGCAGCATTAACCCGGACCGTGCGGCAGCCCGCAAGACGGCCCGGGTCCGAGGATTCCGGATGCTCAATAGCTTAAGGTACGTCCGATAGGTATGGTTGTCAAGGCAACGGAAGCAATCCCGCTTCGGGCGGCAGTCCAGTTCCCGAAGAGATTCTCAGGCGGGGCACAAGGGCAACGGCCCCGGAGACCGACAGCGGAAAGTCCGAAGGAGAACGGGACGCAAAGCGCAACCGAACATTGACATAGGCGTACGACTTTTGTATACTGAAGCCCAGCAGGATTGCCTCCCGGTTCCCTGCACTTTCCCCATATGACCATTTTGTTCATCCATGGATCTCTTTGACGCCATTGCAGGACGCAGAAGCATACGCCGGTACAAACCGGATGTCGTCATGGATGGCTTGCTTGACCGCATTGTGCGCGCGGGTTGCGCTGCGCCTTCCGCCGGTAACGAACAACCATGGCACTTCCTGGTTATCAGAGAACGCAAGACCCTTGTGGCTCTCAGCGAATCTCACCCGTATGCGGATATGCTCCGGGAGGCTCCGCTGGCCATCCTGGTATGTGCAGATATGGAGCTGGTGAAGCACAAGGACTACTGGCCGCAGGACTGTGCTGCTGCGGTGCAGAATATGCTGCTCGCCGCTCACGGGGCCGGCCTGGGAAGCGTATGGGTGGGCGTCTATCCCCGCGAGGCACGTGTCGCCGAAGTCCGCAGGGTGATCACCCTCCCGGATTCGATTCTCCCCTTCGCTCTTCTTCCGATCGGCCTGCCTGCGGAAGAAAAACCACCGAACGATCGCTATGACCGTCGACGAATCCATCAGGAACACTGGTAACCCCATGACGACTCCGACACCGGATGAACACTGGATGGAATTTGCCATACGCGAAGGCGAACAGGCTCTCCGTCGAAAAGAAGTACCCATCGGTGCGATTATTGTCCACGACAACCGCATCGTGGGCCGGGGCTACAACCAGACGGAAACATTACAGGATCCCACAGCGCATGCCGAGATGATAGCCATCACCGCGGCCTCCACAAGCCTGGGCAGCAGGCGGCTGGAGGATTGCACGCTCTATGTGACACTGGAACCCTGCGCTATGTGCGCCGGCGCTATCGTGCTGGCCCGCGTTCCACGTCTTGTGTACGGAGCTCCCGATCCCAAAGCCGGAGCATGCGGCACCCTGTTCAATATCGTCCAGGATGGACGTCTCAATCACCGGGTTGATCTTATCGGGGGGATTCTGAGCGGGCGTTGCGGGGGGATGCTGTCGGAATTCTTCACGAAGGTGAGAAGGAACGGGCTGGGGAAGCCCGGGCAGGGATAATTATTCGTTTCTGAGTTTCTGGGCTTTGTCCGCAAGGACAAGCTGCTCCACGAGCTCATCCATTCGTCCGTTAATGATCTCGGCAAGATTGTACAGCGTCAACCCGATCCGGTGGTCCGTAATCCGGTTCTGCGGAAAGTTGTACGTCCGGATCTTTTCGCTTCGATCCCCCGTCTTGACCATTGTCTTGCGTTGTGCGGCCACATCCCCGACAGCCGCCTGGGTTGCCGCCTCGTACATTTTCGCCCGCAACATCTTCATTGCGCGTTCACGATTCTGAAATTGGGAACGTTCCTGCCTGCACACCACGATGATGCCCGTCGGCCTGTGAGTGATCCGCACGGCGGTTTCCACCTTGTTCACATTCTGCCCCCCCTTCCCGCCGGAGCGGAATGTGTCAATCTGCAGGTCCGCGGTGTTGATGGCCACGTCCACCTGTTCCACTTCCGGAAGAATTGCCACCGTGGCTGCCGACGTGTGGACACGACCCTGTGCCTCGGTCTCCGGGACACGCTGCACTCTGTGCACGCCGCTCTCGAATTTCATCAACCCGTACACGTCGGTGCCGATCAGGCTGAAGGAGATCTCCTTGATGCCCCCCAGGCCGGTGTCGTTGGCGTCGAGGACCTCCACCTTCCACCCCTTTGTCTCCGCAAAACGGGAATACATGCGGAAGAGGTCGGAGGCGAAAAGCGCGGCCTCATCGCCTCCCGTACCTGCCCGGATTTCCACAATAACGTTCTTGCTGTCGTTCGGATCCCGCGGAACGAGCAGCACCTTCAGCTCGTCCTCCAGCGCCGCAACCTGGGCGCGCGTGCCGTCCAGTTCGGCATAGGCCAGCTGTTTCATCTCCGTGTCGCCCGGCGTCTCCACCAGCTCCCGCAGGCCCGCAAGATCCTGACGTGCTTTTACGTACCGATCGTACACCCGCATCAGCGGCGTAAGATCGCTGTGTTCCTTGCTAATCTCGCGCCGGCGGTCCTGGTTCTGGAGAACATCGGGATCAGCGAGGAGCCGCGTAAGTTCCTCATAACGCCGACGCACGTGTTCCAGTCGTTCAAGCATCGCTCACCGCCCTCTCACCTCGGAAACCCCGGATACCGGTGGCGGGGTAACGTGCTCGTCCTCCCCGATTGCCGCACGCAGCGCCGTCAATGCAACTTCCAGTTGCGCCTCATCCGGCTCACGGGTGGTAATACGCTGGAGCCACAATCCGGGCAGAACAAGGAGCCGCCCCCAGAAGGATCCGGTATGACGTGCGGTCCACCGGATCACTTCATAGGATAACCCGCCAATGAGAGGGATCAGCGGAAGATGGACGGCCAGACGTACAGCGAAGGTCAATGTGCCCAGCATGGCGATCAGCACGGTGTCCACAAGAGCAAACAGGACGATTGAGGCCAGCATGACAATCAACAGGAAGCTGGTCCCGCACCGGGGGTGGAAGCGGCTCTGGAGGGCCGCTACACCTGCGGTCAGCGGCAGTCCGAGCTCGAAGGCAAATACCGACTTGTGCTCGGCCCCGTGATAGGCAAAGAGGCGGCGGACATCCTTCAGGAGGGAGATGCCGGAGAGGTAGGCCAGAAACAGAACCAGCCTGACAAACCCCGCAGCGAGATTGAAGAGCAGCGCTTCCTGGGAGACGTTAAACAGGAGTGTGGCCAGGAGAAGTGGTGTGACGAAGAAAAGCGCCACGCCGAGAAGGAGTGCCACGGCAACCGTGAAGCCGAGCGCCATCCCTTTCTGCTTCTTTCCTTCACTACCATCCGGGACGGCGGCAATGCCGCTTTCGTCTTCCATCGCCACCCGGGCAGAATAGTTCAGCGAGCGAATCCCTATGGTGAGCATCTCCACCAGTCCGGCCGCGCCGCGCAACACCGGAAGTTTGAAGGTCTTCACCCGGTCCCCGAGCGCTGTATACGATTCGCGCTGAACTTCGATGCGCCCGTTCCGCCGCCGGACAGCGGTCGCCAGGTAACGCGGGCCGCGCATCATCACCCCTTCAATGACCGCCTGTCCCCCCACCTGAAGGGGTTGTTCGGGTGAATAGCCGTGTTTCGTCAGTGTATTCATAGATATACAAAATACGGAATTCGGGAGGGAAAAACCATCACCCTGCGTCCCCGGGAGGACACAACCGTATCGGTCGCGCGGGGCCGGACCGGGCGCAGAAGGCGGGCCACTCCCGGCAATTCACCGGGAACGAAGAACCGGAGCAGATAGAGCAGGAACGGAAAGCAAAGAAGCAGCCCCCCTCTCCAGGCAATCGTCCAGGTGCCGGCGTCAACCAGTTCAGTCAGTGCGTACACCGCGACAGCCGCGCCGCCGATTTTGGTCAACCTCATCCATTCATACGGGACAGGATAAATCTTGCGGACCATCAGGTACATCAAGACGGCCATGACGAGATAGCTTGCCAGTGTCGCGTATGCCGCCCCCATGAGTCCGTACTGTGGAATCAGCAGCATAGTTGGCGGCGACGTTGACGCCGGCCGCAATGAACGTGACCAGCGGAAGCCGTGCCGTCCTCTTTTCGATGTATATCCCCGCAATCAGATTGTTGTACACTCCGAGGAAAAGATATGCCAGGAGAATAACGGGAACGATATCCAGTCCCTCCCAGAAGGGCGGGGCAATTAGTGAGTGGCCGGCAAAAATCTGCCAGCGAACGAACGGCTCCAGGAAGAAGCTCAGAGTGAGAAACACGGCCGCCATAATGAGACACGACGTAGGTCATAATCCGAGCAAAAAGCGGACGTGCATCGGGATCTCTTGCGTGCTGAAGGAAAAACGGGCGCCATGCAAAATCGAACATCGAGACAAGGAGCATCATGAAGATCCCAAGGCGGTAGTTGGCCTGGAACACCCCCACCGCCGCTTTACCGCTAAGGGATTCCAGAATGGGACGATTGATCACCTGGATCATGATCCCCGCGATCCCGGCAGGGACCGAGGGGAGACCGAACCGCAGCAGAGCTCCCAGGAGTCCTCCGGGCCACGAAGAACGCAAGGCCGCGCACAATGGTGGGGAGCAGCAGGATCAGCACAACAACGGCGGAGATGATGTTGCTCAGGAAGATCCCTTCCACGCCGGCCTTGAACACGAAGAGGAAAAGGACGTTGCACAGCACATTGACGAGTATCCCGGCGACCTTGATGAATGCAAACGTCCGTGCCTGAGAAGCCATCCGGAGGGAGGCAAACGGGATCAGGGTAAGGGCATCCAGGAAGAGAATCAACGCTCCCTGAGCAACGATTCCCGCCAGGGGTGCGGGCACGTGGATCCAGTCTGCAACGAGTGGTGACCGGAATATCAGCAAGCCCGAGAGGAACAGCGACGTGAGGCCCACCGCAAAGAACGGAACCGTGAAGACCTGCCGGCGGTTGCCGATTTCCATCGTCGACACATACTTCATGTAGGCGCCTTCCATCCCGTATCCGTACACGACATTCAGGAAGGCGATGTACGCATACACCGTGGCGACGATGCCGAGATCTTCCGGGAAAGGGCATGCGTGTAGAGGGGTGTGAGGAGAAAGGTGAGAAAACGGCCGAGAATCGTACTGATCCCGTAGACGGCGGTATCCGTCCCGAGCCGCTTGATCTTGTCAAGCATATGCGGACAATTCGAGAGAGATGTCGAGGGCCTTCACCGAGTGCGTCAGCGCACCCACAGAAATCACATCCACCCCGGTTTCGGCGACCTCACGGACGGTCTGGAGCGTGATGCCCCCCGACGCTTCCACCTCCACACGCCCCCGATCGATCGCCACGGCTTCGCGCATGGCGCCCGGCGTGAAGTTGTCCAGCATGATCCGGTCGACCCCTTCGCAGCCGAGCGCTTCACGTACCTCGTCCAGCGATTTCGTCTCCACCTCCAATCTGAGCTGGAGCCGGCGATCAGCGAGATAGCTCCGGCAGCGGCTTACCGCCGCGGTGAGACCGCCCGCAGCCGCCACATGGTTGTCCTTTATCAGGACCATATCATCCAGGCCGAAACGGTGATTCACGCCGCCCCCCAGCCGCACCGCCCATTTGTCGAGCAGCCGGAGGCCGGGAACCGTTTTCCGCGTGTCCGTGATACGTGCACCGGTACCTCGAACCGCGCTGACGTAATCGCGGGTGATCGTGGCGATGCCGCTCATTCGCTGAAGAAGATTCAATGCCGTGCGTTCGGCTTTGAGCAACCCGCGAACACTCCCGGCGGCAGTCGCTGGAACGTCGCCCTTCCCGACCACGGATCCATCAGGCCGAAGAAGATCGAAATTCGACATCGGGATCGCAGAAGCTCATGACCATGGCGGCGACCTCGAGTCCGGCGATGATTCCCGCCTCCTTGCAGAGAAAGGTCGGCGGTGGCGTGCTGATCCTCGGGGAAGATCGCTTCGCTCGTGACGTCGCCCATTCCCACGTCTTCAAGAAGGGCGGCTTCGATCAGGCGCTGGAGGGCTCCGCCGTCAGTGTCTGGCATCATGGCTGCCGGCGGGCTCGTGCGGGTCTTGAAGGTCCACGAGCAGGATGGGAATGTCGTTGCGCACGGGGTACACAGTCGCACAGCGCGTGCAGGTCAGGGTGTTCTCTGCAGCCCGGTAATCCAGATCACTCTTGCATTTCGGGCAGCAGAGGAGATCCAGCAATTCACGTTTGAGCATGCCTATTCCTTCGTTGTGTCGGCGGCCATGGCTTTTTCCACGTGCTCCAGAAAGATCGCCGGTGCGCGTGTGGGTTTTCCCGTGGCGACATTCAGGAAACCGTGGATCGTGTACCCCTCCGCAATCACGTCCGTCTTCCGGTCATTGTATACGGTGTAGTCGAGTCGCACCCGCGCAACGGGCTTTTCGCGCAGCATGGTGACCACCGTAAGCTGGTCGTCGTACCGTGCCGGCCTCTTGTACTCCGCATGCGCCTCAATCACCGGAAGCTGGAATCCCATCTCCTCAAACTGGGGATACGGAAGGCCGATCCCGCGCATCATATCGGATCGACCCTGCTCGAAATATTCAAAGTAGACGCCGTAGTAGGCGTGCCGCATCTGGTCCGTGTCGGCATACCGCACGCGGAGGATGGTCTCACACCGAATCATATGCAGTTCCCTTCCCTGTCTCTCCGGTTTCCTACGCGGCCGTCACACCCATCTTTGAAAACTTGTCGATGCGCCGTTCCACGAGTTTGTCCGGTTTGAATTTCTTGAGATGTTTGATTTCTTCCAGGAGCATGTCTTTGAGTATGGTGCTGATCTGCGCGTGATCGCGATGCGCTCCGCCCAGCGGTTCCGGGACGATGACGTCGATGATTCCCTGTTTCAGAAGATCCGGTGCCGTCAGCTGAAGCGCTTCCGCCGCCTGCTCTTTGTAGTTCCAGCTCCGCCAGAGAATGCTCGAGCAACTTTCCGGAGAGATGACGGAATACCATGCGTACTCCAGCATAAGGATCCGGTCTCCGACACCCAGTCCGAGCGCACCGCCCGAAGCACCTTCCCCGATGATTACCACGATGATCGGAACGCGCAGCCGGGCCATTTCGAGCAGATTACGCGCGATCGCTTCCGCCTGTCCGCGTTCCTCCGCCTCAAGACCGGGGAACGCTCCGGGTGTATCCAGAAGCGTAATGACGGGTCTGCCGAACTTCTCGGCGAGCTTCATCAGGCGCAGGGCTTTGCGGTACCCCTCGGGATTCGGCATGCCGAAATTCCGGTACAGATTCGATTTGGTGTCACGTCCCTTCTGGTGCCCGATGATCATGACAGGCTGGTCATCGATCCGTGCGAGCCCGCCCACGATGGCCTTGTCGTCTTTGAACGCCCGGTCCCCGTGCAGTTCCACAAAATCCCTGGTCATCAGCTGGATGTAGTCCATCGTGTATGGACGATCGGCGTGCCGCGCGAGCTGGACCTTCTGCCATCGTGTAAGGCCGGCGTACACACTCTGCTGCAACTGCCGCACACGCTTCTCTATCCGGACAATCTCCTGGGCGATCTCGGGGTTGTCGGCGTACTTCCGCATTTCCTCGACCTTCTTCTCCAACTCGAGGATCGGCTTCTCGAAGTCCAGTACCATTTTTGCCATAATCGATCTCCGTTATCTCCTGAGTTCGTGCAATGCAGCTTTGAGAAGAATCTCCACATCGAGGAGTAAAGAATGGTTCTTTGCATAATACAGTTGATACCGCTCTTTTTCGGCTGGGGAAAGACCCTCCCGTGCATTGATCTGGGCAAGCCCCGTGATCCCCCGGGGCCCGAGATACAGCCCTGCTCTCTCCAACGGTTTCGCATCGCCTGGTGTTCCCGCTTCCGCGGCCGGATCCGGCGGCAGGCCGACAAAGCTCATCCGGCCGTTCAGAATCTGCGGTACTGCCAGCAAGGCCCGGGCAATGCGCCCCGGAGGACGCAGTGCCCCGAGCATCCGCAGGAAGAGGACCACCGGATATGCTGTGAGGAGCAGGAACAATCCGCCGGCCAGGTCAAACAGCCGTTTCAGGAAGCGGTGAGACGGCTTGTGGATGTTGTACTCGATCTCCACAAGCGGAAGTGTTTCCAGGTCATCGATCCTGGTTTTGCCGATGATCGCCTCCAGGCTCGTCGGTACCAGACGGAAATTCACGTTGCGGTTGGTGCTCCGCGAAATCACGGAGAGAATGGCCGTATACGGAAGTTCGTCCGTGGAAAAAATCACATCGGTGATCCCGCGTTCCCCGATCACCTTACCGACATTTTCGAGACTGCCCACGATCTCGATCCCGGCGACCCGCTCCCCGATATGCGCGCTGCTGGTATCGATGAATCCCTGAACGTCATATCCGTCGTCCACGCGCGCACGCAGACGGCGCAGCACCTCCTGCCCGGATACACCCGTTCCCACAATCAAGGTCCTGGTGCCGAACAGACTCCGTCTGCGGTCCCGGGGAACCGCGCGCCTCGTTTGTGTGCGCAGCAGCAAACGCCAGCCCGGAAGTAGGATGAGCGCCACGAGACCGGAGATCACCACAACCGCCCGGCTGAAGGCAAATGTCTTGGCAAAGAAGACCGTTGCGGAGATGAGGACATAGCCGATGAGAACTGCCAGAGCGGCGCGTGCCGCTTTCAGGCGGTGGGTGGTGTAGATCCCCAGAGAGGCTCCCACCAGTGCCACAAGCAGACCGGGAATTGTCCAGGCCAGCGGATAGGCATAGCTCGGAAACCGGAACACCCGGCCGAAGTAAAGAAACTCGGCGAACAGCAGGGCGACCGCCACAAGAACCATATCCAGAATTGCGGGCAGCAGGGGCCGGACGGCACGTCCCGCGGCCGCCGCCGTTGCACGGAGGAGAATTCCCGCCCGGAGGAACATCACCCCCGAACGGGAACGGCTGAAGTGCTTTTCGACGAACAACTCCATGGCGCCGTAAAAGACCTCGAGTTCATTGATGTTGCTCCGGCGCGTGCTCTCCCCCTTGAAATGAATAATCTGTGTGGAGTGCACGTAGTAGACACGGAATCCGGCCTGCCGGACACGGAAGCACCAGTCCAGATCCTCCCCGTACATAAAGAATGACTCGTCCAGCCCGCCCACGCGTTCATACGCCGCGCGGTGTATCATCATGAACGATCCGCTCACCGCGTCCACCTCGTAGGTTTCGTCGGGGCTGAGATAGGTGAGGTTATACCGGCCGAAAACCCGCGATGAGGGAAACAGCGCGCTGAGCCCGAAGATCTTCGTGAACGCCACCCAGGGGGTGGGAAAACTCCGCCGGCAGGGGAGCTGAAACGTGCCGTCGGGGTTGAGAATCTTGCAGCCGGCCAGCCCCGCATCCGGATGCTCCTGAAAGAAATGGAGCATCTGACGGAGCGTGTCTTCCTGCACGATCGTATCCGGATTGATGAGCAGAAGGAACTCGCCCCGTGCTTTGGTCAGGGCGAGGTTGTTGGCCCGCGCAAACCCGACATTCTCATGGAGTGCGATCACGGACACATCCGGAAACGTGGAGTGTACCATGGCCACGCTGTCGTCATCGGACGCGTTATCCACGACAAAGATCTCGCCGTCAATCCCCTCCATCGCACGGCGCAGAGAAGTGAGGGCGTTCTCCAGGAACTGGCGAACGTTGTAGTTCACGATGATGACGGAGAGCTGCATTCGTGTCAGAGCCTGTTGAACAGACTTTGCAGACGGAGCTTCCAGAGCATGAAGAACGCTTCGTGCGTGATTGCCCGGGACATTTTCGAATGGCCCGAACGGCGGTCGAGGAACACGATGGGAATCTCCAGAAGGCGAAACCCCTTCTTCCAGGCCTTGAAGCTCATCTCGATCTGGAAGGCATATCCGTTCGAGCGGATCCGGCCGAGATCAATCGCCGACAGGACCTCCAGGCGATAGCACTTGAAGCCGCCGGTTGCATCGTGAATGGGGAGGCCGATCATGAGCCGCGTGTAGATATTCGCAAAGTAGCTGAGCAGAAGGCGTTGCATGGGCCAATTCAGGACGCGCACACCGTTGATATACCGGGATCCGATGACGAGATCGCTCGTCTCCGCGGCGCGAAGGAAATTCGGGATCTCGGCCGGGTCGTGCGAGAAATCCGCATCCATCTCAAACACCAGTCTGTAGCCGCCCCGGAGGGCGTACCGGAATCCCTCAACATATGCGGTTCCGAGTCCCATCTTGCCGGAGCGGACGATCAGGTGGACACGCCCGCCGGATTGCTGCATCTCGCGGACCTGATCAGCCGTCCCGTCGGGCGACCCGTCATCAACCACCAGGACGTCCAGACAGGTATCCTGCCGGAGAATCTCCGGAATCAACCGGGGAATGTTGTCAGCCTCGTTGAAGGTGGGAATCACCACCAACGCACGGTCGGCGCGGGCTTCAGCGGACTCCATAGAATTCCTTGATGCCATCGGTAATATATACCAGGTGATCTTCCGTCAGTTCAGTGTGCATGGGGAGGGAGAGGACCTCGGCGGCGGCCGTCTCGGTCACGGGGAAATCCCCTTTCCGGCCCCCCGACATGGAGAAGGCCTGCTGGAGGTGAAGAGGCACGGGATAGTAGATGGCATGCGGAATTGCGCGCTTCTTAAGATGCGCGGCCAGCTCATCGCGCCGGGGAACCCGAATCGTGTACTGGTGAAAAATGTGCTCGCAGTGCGCTTCAGCCGAGGGTGGCGTGGCCGGCGTTCCCTTCAGCAAGGTCGTGTACCCCTCAGCGGCTTTGCGCCGTGCCGCGTTCCACGCATCCAGGTAAGGCGCTTTCACCCTCAGGATAGCCGCCTGCACGGTATCCAGCCGGCTGTTGACGCCGAGGAGTTCGTGATAGTAGCGCACTTTCGACCCGTGTGCAGCAATCATCCGCATCCGGCTGTCGAGCGCCTGGTCGTTCGTCACCATCATTCCGCCGTCGCCGAAGGCACCCAGGTTTTTGCTGGGGAAGAAGCTGATGCACCCGATATCGCCGAAACCGCACACCTTTGCTCCCCTGTACGATGCACCCAGCGCCTGAGCCGCATCCTCGATCACCCGCAGACCGTGTTTGTGTGCTATGGCCAGTAGGGAATCCATGTCCGCGGGGTGCCCGTAAAGATGCACGGGAATGATGGCCTTTGTGCGTGCGGTGATCGCCGCTTCGATCCGGCGGGGATCGATGTTGAACGTAAGCGGATCGATATCCACGTACACAGGTCTGGCCCCGAGCAGACCGATCGTCTCCGCAGTGGCCACAAACGTAAAGGGTGTGGTGATCACCTCGTCGCCGGGCCCGATGCCGAGTGCCATCATGGCGATCTGCAGAGCGTCCGTACCGGAGGCACATCCCGCCGCATACCTCACACCGAGGTATCCGGCGAGTGCGCATTCAAGCTCTCCCACGTCCGGCCCGTTGATAAACTGACCCGAATCGAGAACACGGAGCACGGCGGCATCCACCGCGGGCTTGATATGCCGGTACTGTCCGACGACGTCCACCATCTGTACGTTCATCCCTAATCTCCTGTCTTGTTCATCCACGACACGCACCCGCTCCCGGCCCGTAGGGGTCGGGGAAGCCGCCCTTTCCACCCGCATCGGGAGCGGCCTGGTTCAGTGCCCCTTCCCGAGCAGCATGTGAAATACCGTGCTCAGAATGATTTTGAAGTCCATTCTCAGGGAAATGTTTTCGATGTAGAAAAGATCGTATTGCACCTTCTTCTTCACATCATCGATCGTCTCGTCATACTTCAGCTTCACCTGAGCCCATCCCGTGATACCGGGGCGGACGCGAAGGCGCCGGGGATACAGCGGGATTTCCTTCGTCAGCTCTTCCACGAAGACGGGACGCTCGGGGCGTGGACCCACGAGACTCATCTGTCCCCGGAACACATTGAGAAACTGGGGAACTTCATCCAGGTGAAGCTTGCGCAGAATGCGCCCGATCGAGGTTACGCGCGGATCCTTCTTTTCCGCCCAGCGGGGCCCCCCCTTCTCGGCATCCTGGCGCATGGAGCGGAACTTGATGATCCGGAAATGCGCACCTTCCTTCCCGACCCGTTCCTGGCGGTATAACACCGGGCCGGGGGACTCGAGTTTTATCAGCAGGCCGATCAACAGCCACACGGGCAAGCCGAGCAGCAGAATCAGAGAAGAAGCGAAGACATCGATAGCCCGCTTCACGACCACTTCCCAGGGGGCCATGAGTTGCGGAGAGATTTCAATCAACGGGAATCCGTAAATCTGGTTCGTGCGGGCCTGCCCGCTGATAATATCGTAGAGATCGGGGACGATCTTCAACCCGACGCGATGGCCGTTGCATTTCGACACGATGTCGAGCAGCCGGTTGTGGTCTTTGGAATCGAGAGCGATAAGGACTTCGCGAATTCCCTCACGGGAAATGATTGCGGACAGATCGCCGATTTCGCCGAGTACACGCGTCCCGCGGTCCCTCTGGGCGCTCCTGCGGCGTTCGGGTTTTTCAATCCGTACAAAACCCGTTATCCGGTATCCGAGTGCCGGATACTTCCGGACCTGATCGAGCAACTCGCGGGAGCGCGCCGGGCTTCCGACGATCAGCGTGTTGTGCGCGCCCATCCCCGCAATGAGCATACGCCGCTGGATACTGCGCACCGCCAGCCGGCCCGTGGCCACGAGCAACAGAAGGATGCCCCCGTAGACAAGGATCAGGATACGGACGTTTGAACCGACAGACACTCCTGCATCGTCGATGAAGATCACAAAGAACAGGATCAGGCATCCCATTACCGTGGTCTTGAAAATCAGCGTCAGCTCGTCAAAGCGGGAGGCAGCGTACCACGGGCGGTACAACCCCACAACCCAGAACAGAATTTGCCAGAAGAGAGTGATCAGCACCATCGGCGCCCAGAAATCGGGTTCGGCGGCGATATCCACCCACCCGCTCCGGACACGGAGCAGATAGTACGCATACCATCCCAGAGACAGCGTAACGCAATCCGTGACCACCAGAATCAGTTGTTCTCTTTTCTTGCCCATGTTTCCCGTTCCGTTGTCCAGGTGGTTGTCTGCATTCCGGAGATGAACCGGACAAAACCCACAAGCAGGGCAACATTCATTGCGATCACATAATACGGCAGCCCCAATCTGCCGATTCTCAGGGCCAGGCGCTCGGCCAGGAACCCGAAGAGCACAGCCACCAGAATCGCCAGCTCAACTCCAAAGATCACCACAAACGCCCCGTCCACCGTTGCAAGTGCGGCGCTGGCCCCGAATGCCGTCAACGCAAAGAACGGCACACACCATCTGAGTATCTTGTGCGACCAGAGGGCAAAGGCGACGTAGCCCCGGCGGGGATTCAGCAGATCGAGGAAATCAGCGATTCCACTGAAATTCTGTGCACCAATCCTGACTCTCCGGTTGAATTCCGCCCGTACGGATCCCGCGATCTCCTCAAAGGCCAATGCTGCGGGCTCGTACACCATCCTGAACCCACGGCGCAAAACTTCCAGAGGAATCAGGAAATCATCGACGACAGGCTTGTGTGTGGGAAGCGGTGTAAATAGCCCCCGTCGGATCGCGTACACTCCCCCGGTCGCTCCGAGAATCGAACGGTATTTGCTCTCCCACCGCTTCAGCAATGTTTCGTATTTCCAGTACGACATCTCTTCAGCGCCCGTCGTATCCCTGACGGCATTGAGCAAGAGTTCGCCGCACACACCCCCCACCGAAGGGTCAGCAAAGTGATGCACGAGGTGGAGCACGGTCTGTTCGTTGTACAGCGTGTTGGCATCAGAGAAGACGATAATCTCGCCGCGTGAGCGCGCAACAAGGTCATTGAGCACTGCAACCTTCCCCCGCCGTTCGGAAAACGCAAAGAACTTGAGGTTTCGTAGCGGTGATGCGGCAAGGATTTCACACGTCCGATCGGACGACCCATCCGACCCCACGAGAAATTCGATGCGGTCTTCCGGATAGGCAATGTGCGACAGGTTATCGAGTTTTCCGTCAAGCACCCCCTCTTCATTGTACACCGAGATGATGACCGACACACCGGGGGGGAGGGCATGTGCGGCAGGCGGCGGCAGGGGACTTCGCGACCACGCCAGCAACGCCATGATTGCCGGGTAGCACACATAGGTGTATGCTATTGCGGCAAGAGCCAGAATGAAGATTACGTAGGCGGCTGTCACAGCCCCTGTTCCCTGGAAAAGTGGAACAATCCACAGGCATAGTCTGATTGTGTCAATACCTGCATATCGATATTCCGGATGAACGCTCCCTCGTCCGTGATGCCTGAAAGTTCGACAAGCGACAACTCTGAAAAATACTCGAGAATCTGCGCGGGTGCGTGAATCCGGTGCGCGTTGAAGCACACGCGCGGCTTCCCCACCGGGAGCGAAAAATACAAATGGCCCCCGACAGCCAGGATGCGTTGAAGCTCCGCACAGGCCTTCCTCGTGCCCGCAGGATCCAGGGGATCGCCATAGCGTCCCAGGCCGATATGTTCTGACACGTGCAGGCAGGAAAGCGAGCGCACGCTCGCGTCAGGATACGGCATGGCAAGGATCGATCCCTGCCGGGAATCGAGGTTGTCAACCGGCACCTCAAATGGCCGGATATCGACGAACGTCACGGCACAGATCGTTGTGAGAAAACCGATAAAATCGAGGCGCGATCCCACGTCGACGTGCTCCATTGCACCGCTCTCCCGGACGCGGGCAAAAGCCCAGCGATCCTGAAAGAAATAATGCGAGTCGGCGCCACTTTTCGCCGTGCGGTCACTCAGACAGGGAAAGCTGTCAACCAGCCGCGTTCCTTCCGCACCGTCCAGTCTCTTGTACTTCACCCACTCCGTGAGGAACCGTGCATAGCGTGGAACCGCCATGAACAGTTGAATCGGGTCGGCAAATGCCTTCATCCACCGGTACACCAGATAGCCCCAGTCTTTCAACGGGTCATTGAATCTTCTCATGGACTCCCATTCTCTCAAAGATTTCCAGAAACCGTTGAACGTAGGAATGATCACGTACCGCGCGCTCATATCCTGCAAGACGGATGCGTTCACGACTTTCGTCGTGCGCCAGGAAATATCGCACCTTCTCGACCATCTCCGCCGGCGAACGGAAGGTCACAATCTCCTGATCGGGCACAAAGTAGCGCTCGAGATTATCCGCCGCCTCTGTAAGCAGAAATCCCCCTGCACCGGGAATCTCGAACACCCTCCCTTTGATCTGGAGCCGTCGCTCGCCGAAGAGGGTTGCCGTATTTTCCTTCATCCGCCGTATGCCATGCACGTGAAATGTGCCATCCGCCCGTCTATTGAGGAACACCTTTGCCAGAGACTTCCCGTTCATTGCGAGAGAACTCTCGGCAAAATTCAGACTGATCGCGCTGCGCGAAAACAGTTTCACCATGTCATCGAACGGCAGCCGTCCGTTCGGCCAACCGAGCCCCCAGCAACTCACGGAAAAGCCGGAAGACTCCAGCCGCCGGACAAGGTCACGACGATGAGAATGCACCTGCCCCACAAATGCGACCTTCCCATCACAGGCAATGTGCCGGGCACGATACCGAAACGGGTTGAAACCCCACTGTGTGTGGATGACGGTTTCTACGCCATGCCTCCGATATTTTTCCACCGCTGCAGCGTCGGTCGTGGTGACGAAGTTAAACGCCGTCGCCCAATGACGGGAGAACGATTCGAAGCGCCAGTGATCATCGGCGAACCAGTTTACGGTTCGCACGCCGCTGCGGCGGGAAATGCGTTCGATTGTCTCACGGGCAATCTCGTCATTGAACAGGACAAAGAAGCAGACATCCGGTCTCACGCTGTCGACAGTCGCAAGCAACCGCCGGTTCATTTCTGCTCTCCCCGCCTCACGCAAAACAACGTCAAACGGAAAATGGGTCACTTCCAGATGCTGCATCCGCTGGAGCGTGTCGAGAAAATTGACATATTCATAGCAGTCACCCCTGCGGGAGTCCCCGTAATCATACCGCATACCAATATACAGAATTCGAAGCACTTCTCGTTGTCTCCTCATCGTCCGGCACGAATGCAGAACCTGGTGGCAGGCCTCCGCATTATGGAAGCGGCGGGGCCTCCCGCCCCTCCCGTGTTGTCACCCGTGTGGGTCCCTTTGTGCCCGGCGGCGGAGTCCCCTTTTTCGTCCAAGTTCAGGCGATATGGCACGGCACGACCGATGGCGTCTATCCACACGAATCTTACCCCTGCGCAGGAGCATATCCCCGGATCACCCTTCGATATGCATCCTCGTAGAGCGGTCCCATTTTCTCCCATGTGTACGAATCCTGCACATGTCGATAGGCATTCTCACCAAGCGCTTTTCGGAGTTGTGCATCGTCAAGCAGACGGGCAACAGCCCCGGCAAACGCATCCGGAGAATCGGCGAGCAACAGATGTTTCTCATTCTCCACATGGAGACCTTCCGCGCCAATCGATGTACAAACCACCGCCTTCTTCATGGCGAACATTTCAAGAAGTTTCACCCGGATTCCGCTTCCTACCTGCAGGGGAACCACACACACCGCGGCACGTCGGAGCGCATCACTGATGTCCGGCACAAACCCATGTATCTGCACACGGGGATGCCGGAGAGTGAGGATATCCTTTGGCGGGGAGCTTCCCACGATATGGATTTTCACCCCGGGAACGCGACGTACCAGATGCGGTACAATGTGATTGTAGAACCACCAGAAACTGTCCCGATTCGGCGGCCAGGACAACGCACCCATCCAGAGAACGGTGTTCGGATCGGGTTCGGCTGTTCCGGGAACGAATTCGTTGAGGTCAACTCCGGCCGGGATCGTCATGCAGGCGATTCCCGGATCGAGCCGTTGCAGTATCTTGCCGTCATGGTCGGAGATGACAAGATTGAGATCGAACTTGCGTCCCTCCTGAACCTCGTACCGCCTGACCTTGCGTCCCTCGAACATAAGGTAGAGGTTGATCAGCGGATTGGCATACGTCCCCACCGAACGGAGCAGATTCATGTGCTGAATCGTATTCACCCGGAGCAGCAGCGGAATATCATGGTCCTTGCGCACTTCAAGGGCGTAGTATGCGGAATGTATGCCTTCTGCCTGGAGAACATCGAAGCGGGACTCCGCCAACTTTCTCTTGATCCGGTCGAGCAGTTCACGGTTATGGAAACGATGCATATCGTACGGCGTTGACGAGAGCAACGACCGGAGGGCGCCGACGGCGGTCGGTTTCTTCGGACTCTCCACCACATCGACGACGCAGTACTGTTCGAGCGCCCGGATGGCTTCCGGTCTGATCTTCTCTGTCAGACACGCAAAATGCACTTCGTGCCCGCGTCCGGCGAGGACCTTGATGGGATAGTACACCGATTTGCTGGCTCCATCGACGAGCGGATAGGGAACCAGGGGGCACACGATAAGGATCTTCATTGTACAGACCGTCCGGGTTACGTATTCATGCCGCCCTTCTCCACCGTTCTCTGCAGAACGCGAACACTGTCACACGTTCATGAATCGTCGCACATCTTTGATGCGAACGGCCCCGCTCACCAGGAATCCCACACTCAGACACAGCAGGGTCAGTGACAACTGCACGGGGAATGATCCGGGAAACAGATGCAGCTTCCCGGCGGCGAGCACCACTCCCGCCGGCACGAACACACCGGCAAACGCTCTGGCACATTCACCGAGGTCGATATAGTCACGAACAACCCATGCCGCGCTGGCAGCCATGGACAGTTCGCTCACCAGCGTGGTGATCGCGGCTCCCATCACTCCATGCCGTGCAATCAGCAACCAGTTCAGGATGAGGTTGGATAGCGTGATGCCGACGATATACCAGTTGAGGAGTCGTTGACGTTTCACCGCACCGGCGAGGTTTCCGAACAGCCACGTCATTCCGACCGGCACCATGGTCAGCACGACGAGGCCGATCGAAGCGGAAGCCGGAAGAAACGCCGCTCCGAAAAGCACCTCCGTGATTTCCGCATGGAACAAGATCAGAGGGAGGGACACCGCGACGGACAAGGCGAGCAGGATCCGCACCGCCTGGGGGAGGAGCCGTCTCACCTGGGTTTTGTCTTCGCCGCTTCGTGCAAATGTCGCATAGAGGGGCACGACAATGATCGTCGGCAGGAGCGCAAATGCCTCGACCAGCCGGAAACCCGCGTTGTAGTAGCCGACAGCCGTGACACTCCCCGTGATCTGCTGCAGCAGGAGTGTGGCGGAGCGATAGTAGACGATGGTAAAAATGCCCATGAGCGCAAACGGCATAGCAGGCTTGAGCACGTTTCTCCAGAGGGCAACCGGATCAAACGACCATTGTGGCAGGCCAACCCGGCGCCACACCATGACGAACGTAAACACGGATGTTATGGCATACGCCAGGACGAACCCGGTCATGAACAGTTGGGCGCGATTGCTCACAAGAATTGCCGCGCCGCACAGCACGACGACTCCGATCTTCTCCAGAAGAATCGACCGCGCTTCATACTGCATCACCTCAAAGGCGCGGAAAATGAAACGGAAATGGATCATTGCAGTTTGAAAGACCATGTGCACAACCGCAAGCATGATCAACACCCTCTGTTCACCGGACAGGTCAACGATGAAAAAGGTGATCCCCACCGCTATCGCAAAGCAGACACTGGAGATGAGTTTCAGCAGCGTCGTCTGTCCGAAGAAAACCTTGAACCGTGTCGGATCGGCGGACAGCTCGCGCATCGTGTACATATCGATGCCGCCTTCAAACAGATACACGAACAGGGCGACATAGGAAAACGCGTACATGAATTTGCCGAATTCGTCGGGGCCCAACGCCCGGGTGGATACCAGGAGGAAGACAAACCAGATCGGCTTCACGGCAAAATTCGCGCCGGCAAGCCACCGGAGGTTCTGAAGTATGCTCTGGGGTTTGTACTGGGGCACCTTATTGCTCCGGCGCCGAAGTCACAAATGCCGTGGAGAGCATGATGATCATCAATGCCTGCTTGTCCTGGAGGAGGCCCATACTTGTTCCGACGAACAGGTACCCGACGAGAATCGCTACTCCCGCCCGGATCATCGCAAGACGCAGAGCGCTGACATTCTGACTTCGCGACTGATACAATCCCTCCTTTAGAACGGAAAGATAGTAGGCGCCAAACGCGATCAATCCGAAGACCCCCACCTTGAAGAGAAGGAAGACGTAGGTGTTGTGGATATACTGGACGACTTCTGTCGTCCGGTAGATGATGTTGAAGTGACGGAACCAGGCGCCGTAGCCATATCCCACAAGCGGACTCGATTTGACCAGCCCGAGAACCGTTTTCGACTCGTCGATACGGTTGGCGATGGAAATATCCCCCATCGCCTTTCCGGAGGAGAGGATCCTCGTGCCGAGGGCATCGATAACGTGACCACCCACCGACCCGGTTGCGAGCAGGATCACTCCGCCTGCAACAATCACGCTGACGAGGCCTATCCCGAGCAGACGAGTGCCCTTCTGGCGTCCAACGAGGAAGAGCAGGACCACGCAGGCAAAGAACGTCCCGATCCAGAATCCTCTGTAGAACGTCGTCGCGAGCGCCAGGAAGCCAAGCAACGCCAACATGAACGATGCGACGCGCTGGCGGAATCCCGGCGCGTGCACCAGGAAGCTGATAGCACCTACACCGAGGGAACCATAGAACGCGCTCCCGAATGGACGGCGTCCACCCCACAATTCCCAGAGATAGTTCGCGGCCAGAGTCGCCGCCCGGTACTGCGTGAGATTCACCAGAGCCAGCGAACCGACCAGCAGCGCGTAGGATCCGACGACGATCGCCAGCCCGCGCTCCGTCCGTATGGCTTCCTTCGCCGGAAAGGCAAGCAGCAGCGTCGAGATGGTCAACCCGTCGCGAAACCAGAATTCCGGTGAAGTTCCCGTTGCGAGGATAAGAATCACGGATGCCGCGCAGATCATCAAGAACACGATCAGATACCAGTGCAGCCGGTGCGTGACAAAACGATCGCGTTGAAAGAACACCTTCGAGACGAACCAGTATCCGAGGTACCCGTACAGATACAGGCCGATGGCGACCTCTTCCAGAGTAATACCCTCAGACTGTTCCAGGACGTACACGTTCATCAGGATGATTGTGGAGATTGCCGCCACGGGACGGGGATATGACCACACGACGTAGGCGAGGGCGAGCAGGATGATCGGGACATAGGGACCGGCCTGGGTTGAACACGCTGCGACGATTGCCACGAGTGCGGCAATGGCGCCGGCGACCCACCGGGATGATATCAGAGGGACATTCAGGTTCAAGACTTCTGCTCAGCTGCGAGCCCTGCGCCCGAGTGCCGAGCGCAGAAGTGCAAATTTGTCGGGATAGGCACGTTTGAATTGTTCGGTACGGACAATCGCAGCGACGGCCATCAAGGCCACAATCAACGATGAAAGCGCGGAGGATGCCACAATAATCATGCGTCGTGGCAGGGTTTTCTTTTCCGCCGGCACGGCTTTGTCCAGAACAATGACGACGGGTATGTCTTTCTGCTCCTCAATCCGTGCCTGCTCGTACATGGGAATCAGGAACTCCAGGACTTTCTGAGGGATAAGCAGATCGCGATACAGCCGGAACGAGGTAATGCCGATTTCAGGAAATGTTGAAAGGGTTCGTCTGATTTCCTGCAATTCGAGAAGGAGTTGCTTGTACGCCGTGTTCTCCGTCCCGGTCGTTTTCTTGAGAATCGCGAGCTCCACTTCGAGACTCACCTTTTTGGCGAACAACTCACCGATGGCCGTCGCGGTGGATTTCGCATCGTCCGACAGAATGATCATGCCTTTTTGTTCCTGATACTTTTTGAGCGCTTCCTCTGCGGCCGCAAGTTCCGTCTTTGTGTCGTCGACCCGC
Source organism: uncultured Bacteroidota bacterium (assembly GCA_963779225.1). Lineage (GTDB taxonomy): Bacteria > Bacteroidota > Ignavibacteria > UBA10030 > UBA6906 > CAVPCZ01. The sequence continues at coordinate 2,962,490 of CAVZWW010000003.1, read as the reverse complement.
TTTCCGAGGAACTCCCGGTTGCTCCGTGCTTCCGTTGTCCCGAGCTCGACAGCGATGGCATTCAACGTCTCCACCATTCCATTGGCCATGGCAGCGGCCCGGAGCGAATCGCGGTCCAGGATCCCCACAGAAATGCTCCCGTCGTCACTCACTTCAATATCGATATTTGATTCAAACTCCTTGAGCGCCTCTTCGATGGAGCCGTCATCAATATCGTACACTGTCAGCAGGTCATAACGCCGGATAATCTGTTCCCACGCGCGGCGGCTTTTAAGAATGGCAAAGTAATTGACGCTTCCGCTCCCGCCCATCCGCGCAGCAGAGCCTGTGGGAGTAAAATCTTTCAAAATGGCGGCGAAGGGGCTCAAGCCTCCGAGCAGACTCTGCGTGCGTGGAGGAAGGACCGTAATATCAGAGCGATACCATTTCGGCAGAAGAAAGCTGACCGCGATGGAAATCACCGTTGCGGCAATGACAAACATGGCAATGGCTCTTTTCCATCGCAGAATCGCGATCAGATACTCCATAGGTGCGTGCCTGTTAATTGCTGATCTGGACGGTAAGAAGAATGATGCTGAGGGCCACACTCACGATGGCGGCAGTCTGACCCACGATGCTCATATAGTATCCGAAGGAACGTTCTATAACGCGGGGAACCCAGATGTAGTCTCCCGCTTCGATGGTTGTCTCACTCGCGGCAAGCCACTGCCGTGTCCGGGCTTTGACAATTCTCACATCTCCCTCACGTGCACGATCGGTGTATCCACCCGCCTTTTTCACATAGTACGCCACCCCCTCGCCGGCCACGAACGGTATGTATCCGTTGGAAATCACCTGTCCGAACACATACACCGTGACCTTCTGAGAAGGAACATGCACGTAGTCCTCACTCCGCAAAATGACATCCTGCGTCGTGTCGTTCTGTGCAAAAAGGCGATCGAAATCTACAACAACGAGCTCCTTCTTGACACGCAACTGGGTCTCCAGCTGATAGTACGTACTGTCTTCCGAAGCAATCCCACCGCGAATGCTCTCCAGGATCTCCATATCGAGATCGTTCTTATTGATTGAGCGCCGGATGAGCTGGGCGGTTTTCAACGAGGCAGATTCCGTGAAGCCCCCGGCCAGACGCATGAGCTCCGAAAGCCGGGTCCGATCCTTCGTAATCGGATACATGCCGGGATTCCTCACTTCTCCGTCAATGTACACGCGATAATCCTGACGGAGATCCGGACTTCGCGGCACAATAATTCTATCGCCGGGTTCCAGCGCCAGGTTGACGGAATTCCCGCGGAAGATGTCCCGCAGGTCCAGCAGCTGTGTCTGCTGCTCCCCGCCATCGGCACTGAGCCGCGAAAAGAGCACACTGTCGGCGCGTGCGCGCTGACCGAACCCTTGCGCCAGCTGCAAGGCCGTGCTGAGGCTGTCGCCCGCGGCAAGTTCAAACCGTCCGGGCAGGTTCACTTCCCCGTACACACCGAACACGTTCCGTTCCGGATGACGTTCGGGAACAATGACCACATCGCCTTCGCGCAGCAACGGATTGAGCTTCTCCTTCTTTGTTGCCACATACAACGGAATGTCAACACGATCGGCCGTTCCATCCCGGTGACGGAGCATGATGTTCCGGGTGGCGACATACTCCGCGGCCGGCGGAAGATCGATTCCCCGTTGCGAGGGGAGGATCTCATTCGCCTTTTCAATGAGCCGGCCGGCACGGTCGGCGGCGGTCATGGTATACAATCCGGGATTCAACACCTGACCCAGGACATTGACGACGATCGGCCGCGGGACCACGAGGGTCATGGTGGCTTCCGCGCGTGCGTACCGGGCGCGGACTTCACCGAGGACCCGCTCCTTGGCATGGGCAAGAGTGTTCCCCGCAACGGGAATCTCCCCGACCGTAGGGACAATCAGCGTACCCTCGGGCGTCACGGTGAGCACGAAGTTCACCGGCGGACTCATCCAGATATTCACGGCGATCACGTCCGACGGCCCGACCATGTACGTGCCGGGATCGATGGTGGATTCCAGAGCCATGCCACCCGGTTGGGACACGACGACCGGAACCTTGGTCTGGATTCCCCCGAGGGCGTCGTCCATTTTCTCTTTCTGGGATTGATACTGAGCCTGCGTGAGTACTCCGAAAAGCATCAGCGCAGTCAGTCCAGCACACACCATCCTAGCGTGCCCCATAGTTCTTCCCGTAATATTCCAGATATTCTCCGCTCATCACCCGTTGCCACCACGGCCGGTGACCAACGTACCATTCAATTGTCGCTTGGAGACCATGTTCGAAAGTCACCGACGGCCGCCACTGAAGTTCACGGGCGACCCGTGAGGCATCGATCGCGTAGCGCCTGTCATGGCCCGGCCGATCTTTCACGAAATGCATCAAGGAGTCGGGCTTCTCCAGAATACGCAGAAGCAACCGCACGATATCAATATTCCGCCATTCGTTGTTTCCCCCGATGTTGTAGATTTCACCGACCGTTCCTGCAATCAACACGCGATCGATGGCGGAGCAATGATCTTCCACATGCAGCCAATCCCTGACGTTGAGTCCGTCGCCGTAGACCGGGAGCGGCTTGTCATGCAGGGCATTGACGATCATCAGCGGAATCAGCTTCTCGGGAAACTGATAGGGGCCGTAGTTGTTCGAGCACCGTGTAACCAGAACCGGAAGGCCGAACGTATGATGATAGGCCAAGGCAACCATGTCCGACGATGCCTTGCTTGCCGCGTAGGGGCTGTTCGGATGGACCGGTGTTTCTTCGGTGAACTTGCCTTCCGGCCCGAGCGAACCATATACTTCATCGGTGGAAATATGCACAAATCGCTCGACACCGGCGGTTCTGGCGACGTCAAGCAGGGTCTGCGTTCCGAGAACATTCGTCGTGATGAACACCCCGGCTCCAAGGATGCTGCGATCGACGTGCGATTCGGCTGCGAAGTGCACAACCGTGTCGATTTCATGGCGGTTGAACATCGCTTCGACCGCGGTCCGCTCACAAATATCGCCGCGTACAAACCGGTAGCGCGGGTCGCCGTCCACGTCCGCCAGGTTTTCAAGGTTCCCGGCATACGTGAGTTTGTCGAAATTGACAACCGTGATGTCAGCGTGGGCACGGAGGAGATACCGCACAAAATTACTGCCGATGAACCCGGCCCCACCCGTGACCAGAACATTGCGCATGTTGTGCTTCCTTGAACCGATGGGAGGAGACGGTTAGTCGAGGAGAAAGATGGTCTTCGGGTCCAGCTCGTGACGGATCTCGTCGACCGGCTCCTTCTTCCCCCTGCCGGCAAACAAACGGTTCGGAAGGTTCACGACCATTCCCGTGACCGTTCCCACGTTCTTATAGGCATGGGCGACACCGGCGGGGATGATGACGACGCGGGGGGCGTCGGCACCTGCGAATAATGCCTGACGGACCATGTACGTCGGCGATCCTTTCCTGTTGTCCCAGAGGTAAATCTTGAAATTGGATGGGCCCAGAAAGACGAAGTAGTCCGCCTGGTCGGCGTGTTCATGAGGCCCCCGTGCAATGCCGGGGAGGGTCATCGACACATAACACATGACCGGAACGAACTCACGGGGAACCTCATCCTCGCGGAACAGCTCGGTCAGCCACCCGCGTTCGTCTATATGCTTCGCCAAATCCTTCACCACGACATCGCGGACCATACCGTTCTGGAACATCTGCATCCCTTGTATTGTGAGCAAGCGTCTGGCACTCAAATACTGCCAGGAAAGGGCAACCACCCGGGGAGCCGGGGCGGAGGTGTAACGACGGCCAGGAATTCAGTAGCAAAATGAGGAGAGGCAACTCCGTTCAGTATTCAACCCGGGAAATTTAAGAAAACATCACTGCAAAGTCAAACAGGCCATTGCGGGGCAATTCCAGCGTTTGTAAGCGTTTTTGAGGGGCTTGCCCTGTGCCAGGGCGCGGATGGAACTCCGGCTACATCTTTTCAGGCGCCCCGATACCCAGAATGGCGAGCCCGTTTTTGAGAACCACCCGGACGCCACGGCAGAGCGCCAGGCGGGCCGCCGTCTTTGCGGCATCTTCAGTGACAACGCGATGATGGTGATAGAAGACGTGGAATATACCGGCCAATCCGTGCAGATAATCGGCAAGCCGGTGCGGTTCCGACGAAAGTGCACACAGTTCAACGACTTCCGGGAATTGGAGCAACGCTTTCACCAGCGCCATCTCCTCCGGCGACTCCAGCAGATCCAGATTTGCCTCTCCTCCCTCCGGCAAACGTCCCTCCCGTTCGGCGAACTGTAGAAGGCTGCAAATGCGTGCATGCGCATACTGAAGGTAGTAGACCGGATTGTCATCCGACTGCTGCCGTGCCAGCAACAGGTCAAAATTCAAATGGCTGGAGATGGTTCGCATGATGAAGAAGTATCGAACCACGTCCGCCCCCACATCCGCGACGAGCTCATCGAGGGTTATGAAATTCGCTTTTCGCGTGGACATCTTGACGACCTCTTCCCCCTGAAGGATCGTGACGAATTGGTGAATGAGCACTTTCACCTTTCCGGGGTCGTATCCGAGAGCTTTGAGGGCGGCCAGAACGTCCGGGTACGTGGCGATATGGTCGGCCCCGAAGATGTCAATCATCAGATCATAGCCGCGACGGAACTTCTCCACATGGTAGGCGATATCCGGCAGCCGGTATGTCGGCTCGCCGCTGCTTTTGATGATGACCTTGTCTTTTTCACTTCCCAGCGCGGAAACTTTGAACCAGAGGGCGCCGTCCTGCTCGTACGTAAGGCCACCGGCACGCAGGGCGTCCACCACCGCGGTGATCTTGCCGTCGGTGTAGAGCGAGTGTTCGTTGAAATACGACTGGAATTCGATGTCCAGCGACTTGAGCGTCCGGCGGATATCCGCAAAGATCTCTTCCACCGCCGTTTCCTTGAAGACGCCCTCGGCCGGCTCCTGCCGCAGCGATTCGCCATGCCGCTGGCGCACCAGTGCGGCGATGTCGCGGATGTACTCCCCCTGATAGTGCGTTTCGGGATACTCCGGGGATTCGCCCAGCAGCTCAAGGTAACGAAGCCTGACGGAGTCACCGAGTATGCGCATCTGGCGCCCGGCGTTGTTGAAGTAGTACTCGCGCTCCACCGTGTGTCCGGTCCACTCGAGCAGCCGTGCCAGCGTGTCGCCGAGCACCGCGCCCCGGCCGTGCCCGACCGTGAGGGGACCTGTGGGGTTCGCGCTCACGAACTCGACCTGCACGCGTTTGTTCCTGCCGATCTCCGACCGGCCGAACCGCTCTCCGGAGCGCAGGAGATCACCCAGTTGTCTCCGGTGAAAAACTTCGGTAAACGAGACGTTGATGAACCCCGGCCCGGCGACTTCCACACGGGAAACCAGCAGCGGGTCGAACGCGAGACGCGCGGCGATCTGTCCGGCCAGTTCGCGGGGGTTCTTCCCCGCCTGCTTTGCGAGCATGAGGGCGATGTTGGAGGTCAGATCGCCGTGCCCCTCCTGCCGCGGCCGTTCAACGGCGAAGTCAGGCGGGGGGACGAGGTTGAGCGCGCCGGCGGCATCCAGGAGCGCGCTGCGGAGAAACAGTTTCATGATGCGACTTTCCTCCGGGCCCCCCCGGTCTTCCGGGCGGGCGTCTTTCGCGGCCGGGGTGAGGCGCTCCGCTTTCGCGTGCGCGGGAGCGGCGCTCCTTCGTCCACAATATGCTGGATCTTCGCATCTCCCCAGAGCCGCTCCAGGTTATAGAACGGCCGGGTCTGCTTGTGAAATACATGGACGACAACGTCAACGAAATCCACGATCACCCAATTCGGACTCCCTCCTTCCACCTGCCATGGAGCCACCCCCTTCTTTTTCAGGCCATCCTCCACTTCGGATGCAATGGCTTTCACCTGCATGTCGGAATCCCCCGAGCACACGACGAAAAAATCCGTCACGCTGCTCAGACCGCGGAGATTCATGATCACCACATTGTGGGCCTTCTTGCTCAGCGCAAGTTCAGCGACATGCTTCGCCAGAATAGCAGGTTTCAATGTCCGTCCCTCCTTACTGTGATGGTTTCAGTGATGCATAGTCCCGCCCGATGACGATGGAAACATCGACAAAGTAGTCCGGGTTCAGTTGCTGGATAATCCGTCCGGCCGGAATGCCGAGTGCCCGGGCGACCTTTTCCGCATTCTCTCTCCGACCCGTGCGGTCAACCACCAGCGATTCCCGTACGTCAAACCGGTGGTAGTTCCTGAGTTCAACGATGTCATACCCGCGCGCCCGCAAATAAGCCGTCATCATGGATGCCGCGCCCTCCCGTCCGCATCCATTCCATACGTCGATCTGAATCGGCTTCCCCCGCGGATCATCCGCCCGCAGGGGATCCACCGGGGGGGAAAACCAGGTGCGCTCGACAAACGAATATCCGAAGTACGCAACCACGACGGCCAGCAGGGCGATGCCGGCGTTGAGCGGCAAACCGGAGAGGACTCTCGTGCGTCGGGAAGGGCGGGAAACAGTGTGGGGATTGTCTCTGGCGCTCATCGGCTACAGCTGAAAAGACAACAAGCCGGGATCCTGACCCGCGCCTGGCGGATGACCCCGGCTTGAACGATGGTGAAGATGAGTTGTTGAGAAGTGTTCGTGCTCAGAAACCGTCCTCCCTGTACCATGACGACCCGAATGACGACCCGAACGATGACCCGAACGATGACCCGAACGACGACCCGTATGGCGAGCCGAAGGGGGAATAGTACCCGTACGGGCGTTGCTGGAACTGGACATGGACAAGCACGTTCTCCCATGGCTTGTAGCTGATCTCCGCCCGGCTCAGATAGATCGAACTCAGATTGCTCGCCTTCTGCCCCCCGAACTGTGAAAAATTCGAATTCGGAGAATAACTCAAGCTGACGTCCGCACTCGCCTGAAGGTTGTCTGCGATTTCATACATCATGCTGTTGGTGTACGTCCCCAACGACATTCCCTGCCCTCCCATCGCGAGATAGGAAAAACTGAGTGAGTGACGCATATGGAACTTGTCCGGATTGAACCATCCGAACATCAACGACGGAGAACTCTCCATGATCCCCGAGGACACCCTGTCTTCACGCTCCACCTGAGAGCGGAATTGCGCATTCGCAGGCATGCTTGCCAGCAGTATCACCGCAGTCACACCGAGTAAGAGTCTCATCGTCTTCTCCTTTTCGCACTCACCAGCACGCGATTACCCATTGAAGTATACAGAAATCCTCAAGAATTGTCAACTGCGGCGTGCCGCAAACAGCACGCGGGCCTCCTCCAGTTGCGCGAGCGTGTTGATGCCGCGAACCTCGTGTTCCTTTTCCGCCGGAACAGCGCGCACAGGCAGCGTGTTCCGCCAGAAATACCCGAAAACATCCGTGAGGTAGTACTCATTCTGTACGTTGGAGGGGGTTATGTGTTTCAGTCCCGCAAATAGGTGCTCCCTGTCAAATACGTAGATTCCGGTGTTGATCTCCCGGATCGATCGCTGTTCTACGCTGGCATCCTTGTGTTCCACAATCCCGAGGACGTTTCCGGTATAGGCAGCCTCAGGAGGGCTTCCCGCATGTTCTTCGCGCTCACGCAGTATCCGTCCATAGCCCGTCGGGTCGTCCAGGATTGCCGTCAGCAGCGTTGCCGCCGCCGGGGCCGACCGGTGGTACTCGATGAGCGACCGGACCGTCGATTCCGTCAGCAGCGGGACGTCTCCGGAGAGTACCAGCACGTCCCCCCTGTACCCTTTGAGCGCCTCTTCCGCCTGCATCACCGCATGTCCCGTGCCGAGCTGAGGGTTCTGCTCTACACACACCACCGGCTTCCCCGTTGAGGCCAGGTGCCCGGTGACCGTGTCCTTCTGCCATCCAACGATCACCACCGTGCGCGAGGAATGCAGACCGAGCGCAAGATCCACCACATGCTCGATCATCGGTTTCCCGGCAATGGTGTACATCACTTTGGCCCTGCTCGGGTCCTTCATCCGGGTTCCCTTGCCGGCAGCCATGATCACCACTGCAAGTCGTTCATCCATACTTCCGGTCTTCCTTTTGCGTGTTGTGTATCCGTCCTTTTTCCCGCACCGACCTTCTGTGCCACCCTCCCGGCCGGATCTGCAATCCCCCGGCGTCAGACACCGGCCTGCCGGAAGGCCGGCCCGCTCCGGCTGCGCACCCGTCATGGGCGGACACCCTGTGGGCATGACGCGGCAAGGATTTTCGCGTGAACATCTACGGAACCACCACGGGAATATTGTCGATCAACCGCGTCGTGCCAAACCGGACCGCGAGGGAAAGAAGCACAGGAGTTCCCACCACGAGGGAGGAGAGCTCCTGAAGCGTCTCGCCATGGGCAATCGAAAGATAGTCGATCACGCCGGTCGAGGAGTGTTCGATCATGGTCCGCATTCCTTCCCGGATGGCTGCGGCATCGGTGGTTCCTTCACGAATCTGCTGTTCCGCCCACCCGAGGGCGCGGTACAGGACGGGCGCTTCCGTGCGCTGGGCAGGAGTCAGGTAGGCATTGCGGGAACTCATGGCCAGTCCGTCGGTCTCGCGCACCGTCGGGACAATCACCAGCTCGATTGCGAAGTTCAGGTCCTGCGTCATCCTCCGGATCACCGCGACCTGTTGCGCATCCTTCTGGCCGAAGAGCGCCAGATGCGGCATCACAATGTTGAAGAGCTTCGTGACGATCGTCGCCACCCCCCGGAAATGACCCGGACGGGCCCTCCCCTCCAGGACATCCGTGATCTGTTCGACCTGAACGTAGGTGCTAAACTGTGGCGGGTACATGGCGGGCGCTGAAGGGGCAAAGATGTAATGGGTTCCAGCTTCGGCGGCCTTCCGGCGATCGGCAGGAAGGGTACGCGGATAGCGCTCGAAGTCCTCTCCCCGCCCGAATTGCGTCGGGTTTACGAACACCGATGTCACCACCGCGTCGCTTTGCGCCCGGGCCCTCGCAATGAGCGCAAGGTGCCCTTCATGCAAGGCTCCCATCGTCGGGACGAGTGCGATGCGCTTGCCCTGCAGGCGGAGCCGCTCGCTCACCTGCGCCATGGCGGGAATGGAGTCGATCAGCTCAGCCATGACCGTTCAGCCGTGAGACTGTGCGATCTTGCGGCGCCGTGCTGCTGGACGGAGGGACCTGCGCCGGCACGGGTCATCGTAGCATCGAGAGGATGTTGTACACCGTGCTGCGCATGTCGCGCCGGTGTACCACCATGTCCAGGAACCCGTGTTCGAGGAGAAACTCCGCGCGCTGAAACCCGGAGGGCAGGTCTTTGCCGATCGTCTGGCGTATGACGCGCGGCCCGGCGAACCCGATGAGCGCTCCCGGCTCCCCGATGTTGACATCACCGAGCATGGCATAGCTTGCCGTAACACCGCCCGTGGTCGGATCGGTGAGAATGGAGATGTAGGGAATGCGCGCATCGGCGAGCCGGCTCAGCTTTGCACCGGTCTTGGCCATCTGCATCAGCGAGAGTGCGCCCTCCATCATCCGCGCGCCGCCGCTCGAGGAGACGACAATCAACGGCACCTTCGTCTTCCAGGCACGGTCGATCGCGCGGCCGATCTTTTCGCCGACAACCGAACCCATGCTCCCGCCGATGAACGAGAAGTCCATCACCGCAGCAACGACGGGCAGCTTCTGGATTGCCCCAGTCCCCCACCGCACGGCGTCGCTCAGGCGGGTCTTCTTGATCGCCTCGACCGTCCGGTCACGGTATCGCTTGGTGTCCACAAATTTCAGCGGGTCCGCCAGAACGCATCCGCTTATCCTGCTCTTTGAAAGAACCCGGGTCGAGGAGCAGATCAATATATTCGGCGCTCCCGATACGGAAGTGGGCGTTGCACTTCACGCAGGTGAAGACGTTTTTCTGCAGCTCCATCTTGTGGATAATCTCGCCGCACTGATCACACTTCGTCCAGAGACCGTCGGGAATATCCCGTTTCTGGGTTTCGGCGGCGATATTTTCTTTTGAGCGCTTGAACCAGGACATGGTCGGATGCCTCCACTAGTCTTTTGTCCGCAGGAAAAACTCTTTCACATAGCGTGGTTCCAGCACGGCCGGATCACTTTTAAGGCCGGAGCCGGACAGAGCGGTTCCCAGCCTCCCGACAGCAGCCGCACTGCACCGGGTGTGTTCCGCAGCAAGGGCGATCAGTTCCGCCCCTCTCCCGCCCCGGCCACCGCCCTTCAGCCGGGCGACTTTCTCCCCTGCATCGCCGGTCAACGCGATCGGTCCTGCGGGAAGCCGACGGAGCATCTCCTCAACGGAAAGATCTTCCACATCCCATATCGGTGCAACACGATCCCCCTGCAGCTCGAAGAGCTGACAGTATACCTCGTCGCGCCGTGCATCCAGGGCCGCCAGGATCATCGCCGCCCCTTCCGCTCGTGCCCCCGTGGCAGCACCGTCCGCAAGCGCCTCGAGCGTCGGGACGGGGACGACGGCCATGCCGGTCGCCGCATACAGCCCCTTTGCCACGCTCAGGCCGATCCGCAGGCCGGTGAACGATCCGGGACCGATCGATACGGCCACCGCGGACAGTGCGGCGGGAGGGACGCCGCCGTCCTGCAGAACTTCATCGATAAACCCGAAGATCCTTTCGGCTGCCACGTACCGTTCTTCGACCCAGCGCTCTCCCAGCAACACGCCGTCCCGGAGCAGGGCCACCCCACAGACAGCCGTCGCCGTTTCCAGGGCGAGAAGATTCACGCGGTCACCTCTCCGGTCCGGCGGATCTCAATGCTCCGCTCCTGTTCGGACCCCGTATGCGCACACGTGACGATGTGCGATTCCGGAGGGAGGAGGTCGAGAACAGGCTCGGCCCACTCGATCAGACACACGAAAGGTGGGCGGAAGTATTCGACCAGGCCGAGCTCCGCCACCTCCGCGAGGGAGCGGACACGGTACAGATCGGCGTGCACCACGGTCAGCCCGTCCGCCGGATATTCGTTGATCAGCGTGAACGTCGGACTCCCCACGTGTCCGGAAGTCTTGAGCGCCTCACACACACCCCTGACAAACTGCGTCTTCCCGCTCCCGAGTTCGCCGAGCAGTGCGACCGCTTCGCCCGGTTCCAGGTCCGTACCGAACGTCCGTCCCATATCGACGGTCTCTTCCACCGAACGGGTGATCCGCCGCATCATCCCTTCGGTTCCAATTTGATCACCGGGAGGATCATCTCCTCCATCGAAACACCTCCGTGCTGGAAGCTGTCGCGGTACTGATTCAGATACTTGTGGTAATCGGTCGGGTAGACGAAGTAGAAATCCTCTTTGGCGATAATGTAGTTCACCGCCACGCCCCGGTTTGGAAGCTTGAACTCCGACGGGTTTTTCACAAAGATGGCTGCTTTCTCTTCGCTCTTCAGGTTTCGTCCATACTTGTAACGCAGGCTGGTTGAGGCTTCGCGGTCACCCAGCACCTTCGATCCCCGCAGGCTCCGGATGCTCCCATGGTCGGTTGTCAGGATAACCGTGACGTTCTTGTTCCTGGAAAGTGTCTTGAGCATTCCATAGAGCGACGAATGGAGGAACCACGACCGGGTGAGCGACCGGTACGCCGACTCATCCGGGGCGATTTCCTTGAGGAGCGAGGAATCCGAACGTCCGTGCGCAAGCATGTCCACGAAGTTCACGACAATCGCCGTCAGACGCGAATTGGCGTACGAGTTGATACTGTTCTCGACGCTCCGGCCGAACTCGGCATCGAGGATCTTCACGTACTTCGGCTCGGGTTTCAGCGTGATCTTCCGACGCTCCAGCAGTCTTCTCCAGGAACTGCCGCTCGTAGCGGTTGCGGCTGGTTTCGTCATCCTCGTTCTTGTCCCAGAGCTCCGGATGACGGATTTCCACGTCACAGGGATAGGAGCCGCTGAAGATGGCGTTCCGTGAATACGGCGTGGCCGTGGGCAGGATGCTGAAATAATACTGTTTGGAGATCGAATAGAATTCCTGAAGGATTTCTTCAAAGACCATCCACTGGTCCAGCCGCATGCAATCGATGACAAAGAAGATGATCGACTTTCCCGGTCTGCAGCTCGGGCAGGACGAAACGGTCCAGCACTTCGAGCGAAAGGGCGGGACGGCCCGTGGTTTGTTCCACCCAATCCCGGTAGTTGCGTTCAATATATTTGCCGAACGCGAGGTTGCACTCCCGCAACTGGTCGAGGAGGGTCTGCTTCAGTCCGAGTTCGGTGTGCGTATCGAACTCCATGCTCCATCCCACCAGCCGCGTATAGATATCGATCCACTGTTCGTATTCAGGACCGACCATGAGTGCGGCGGAGATGTCATTGAACTCTTTGATGTAGTCCTTCGAAAGTGCCGCTCCGGCGATCCGCTTCCCTTCCAGGAACTTCTTGCAGATCATCAGCACCTGGCTCGGGTTCACCGGCTTTGTCAGATAGTCGCTGATCTTGTCGCCGATGGCTTCCTCCATCAGCGATTCTTCCTCGTTTTTCGTGATCATGACCACTGGCAATCCGGGGCGCAGCTCTTTGATTTCGGCCAGCGTGCGCAATCCGCCCATCCCCGGCATCATTTCATCCAGAAAAACCAGATCGTAATCCCGTTCGCGGACGAGAACGACGGCATCCTCGCCGTTGGTAACGGTTTCCACGACATACCCACGCTCGGTCAGGAAGCGCACGTGAGAGCGAAGGAGATCGATTTCGTCGTCAATCCAGAGTAACTGTCCCTTTTGTTGTCGTCCATGCGCTCAGAGTACCCATTTCATCGGTGAGAATCAATACAGCCGGTCTGCGTTAATTGATCGAAATATGGATATCCAGTCCGGCTTCGTTTGTGGTGCTGCCGGGAATACGTGATCCGGAATCGTCCGGTGCGATTTTGCTGTACCGGTAGTACACCGATGCTGTGACGCGTCAGACTCAGGACGTACTTGATGCGCGGCTCGAGAACCGTTCTTGTTGTCCCCTCCAGCGGCGTTCCCTGCGGGTTGGCGTCCAGTTTCGACACATCGTATGTCGTCCGGGAGTTCGCCGTGCGGGAATAGGACATGCTGACGTCGATGTCGTTGTTCAGCGCAATGCCGAAGAAGGGGATCTCAAATCCGCGGCGGGAATAGGACGCTGTCACCGATATCTCCTGGGAAATTGCCTCCACGATATTGCGCGAAGAGGTGGTCAGATCGTAGGACGATGTGGTGTTGAACCGGAAATTGGCCCCGAAACTCCCCTTCCAGAGTTCCTTGAACGTGAAGTTCAACCCGATGAGCGGGGAAAATCCGTACATCACCCGCTGGCCGTCGGTTCGCTCCCCGCCCCCGCCCGGACGATTCTGGTACTGCCGGGTGTAGTTGGAGTTGTAGGTGTGGTCAAGCGAAAGGCGGCTCACAAAACTCGAAAAGAGCGGCAGCTTCTCGAGTCCGTCCCAGCGGAAGCTCCAGTTGACGCGAGGCGTATATTCGCCGAAGATATCACGGAGGATCGGCAGGGCTTCAAAACCTTCTTCGAAGGCCTGGTTGAGTTTCTCGTCGTCGCTCCGCGTGTCGCCCCGGTCCGCCTTCAACTCCGCATATTGTGCGCCGACCTGCTTCAGCCCGGTCTTGAAGAGACCAAGGAACAACACGTCAGGGAACGTCATGAAGGAGCGGTCAAGACTCCGGGAGGTGGTCGAATTCACGACGGTGGGAATCCCCTACAGGGAATCGGTCTGGATGTTCTGGGATCGATTGTACGCCCATCCCGTATTCCAGTTCAGATCCAGTCTGGCGCCTTCCCACAATGCGCGTGAAGTCTTGAACGTGAGTCGGTTGTTCTGCCGGAAATTGTTTACGAGCACACCTCCAGGAGCGCGGATCCCCGGCTCGACATCCCAGCCGAAAAACGGGAAGCTCGGCCGGGGACCGAAGTTGACCAGGCGGCCGCTGGGATCACTGATCAGTCCCAGCTGATACAGCCGGGAGGGCCCGTTCTCAGGCTTGGATTCCTGCGCGAACGGAATGGTCCCCCAGAAATTGGCGAACCCGGTACCGCCCACGACACCGCTGTTCTGGGTGTTGTTGGACTCCGTGAACGTCACGTTGATATTGTCATAATCCAGAAAAACCACCTTGAAGATTTTTGCCAGTCCGCCGATCTGGCCGAAGAGCTTGGATAACGGACCTTGTCTGGAGGTGGTGTCCGCGGCTTGCGTGGAGTCTGTTCCCGTCACTTCCACGGTTTCCCCACCCCCGCGGCGGCCCCGCGAGGGTGCTGCCGCCGCGGCCGGCTGCGATTCGAAGAGCGGATCGAACAGCTGCTTCATCCGGAAGTTCATTCCGAGAGTGAGGTTCGAGTTGGTTCCCGCGGATTTCCCGAGATCGCCGCGCGTCAGGGTATTCTGCCAGTTGTAGTCCACCGAATAGGAAAACTGGAAATCCAGGTACTTCTTGGTGTTGAAGATATTCGGGAGATTGGGACGCGTGTTGAAAGAGTTCCTCTGACTGTAGCGCGTGTTTTCACCGAAGTAGATCAGCCCGTTTCCGCCGAAAATGTCATTCAGGATGTCCGAAAACGGCCGCTGCTGCTTGTTCTCGTCCAGTTCCAGATTCAGCAGGCTGGATTCCACGCTCACATTGTAGTCGCCGGACGGATTCAGCAGGCCGCCCTCGCTGAGTTTCCATGCGAACCCGGCCTGACGGGAGGCGGTGAAATTGCGTGCAATGATCTCCTGTGCACCCTTCGCGCGCTGCAAGGAATTGTCACGCGAACGCACCGAACTCAGTGCCCAGTTGAAACTGGTGGGGGCGAAATACAGCTTCCAGTCTTTGAACTCGTCCAGCAACCAGATCCCGGCAAAAATTGTCCGGAACGGCTGGATGAAATAGTCGGGCGGCAGGGTGAGGTTGTACCCGACGCGGGCATTCCATGACCATGTCAAACGGCTCACAACAGCCGGGCTCCGTTCGGTGGATTCCGTGTAGGTGAAGCCGAACGTGAGTTTGTTGAATGTGTCCCGGATGTACCACGCGTTGGACGGGAGGTTGATCCGGAAATTGGGGGCGGCATAGGTGTCCGTAATACGTTTCGTCTCCGATTCCAGCGTCACCTGTTCCGCCACCGCCTGGCCATCCGCTTCCGTCCCCCCCTCACGGATGATTTTCGCCTTGGATTGCGCTGCCGCCTCGGTCACAAGAACGTCGGAGTTCGGGAGGTATCGGGGCTGGTTCATGCTCTCGCTGTGCGAATACGATATCGGGATCGACGTCCCGACCCATTCATCCGGGAACAGTTTTTCCACCTGGACGGATGTCGCGAGCGCCCAGTTGTTGGAGAGCTGGCGGCTGCCGAAGCGCTGCTCCAGCGTGTGGAAGTTCGGATCCACCCGGGAGTAGTTGAACGACACGGATCCAAGATCGGCAAGTTTGACCTGGGTGTCAAACCGGTATGCCCACCCCGGCGTGTCATCCACCGAAGTCAACCGCAGTTCATTCACCCATACCTGGCCCTCGAGGGGCAGCTGGGTCCCCGAACCCGGAACATTCTGCACGCCGATGGCAAGGTAGACAATCTGCGTCAGTGAGGGATTCCCGAGCACACGGTAGTATGATCCCGGGGGGCCGTTCTTGACAGGAATGGGAGTCGAGATAATGTTCACCGAATCCCGTGCAGCCTTCACCGCGGTGAGTTCCTCGAAATTGATCGCGACTTCGTTCAGCACGTCCCATCCCTTGTGAATGGGCGCAATGTATTCGTAGTAGTTCAGGCTGTCCAGTCCGAAACGGAACGAAAGCCGGGCATCGTAATTCTTTTCATCCGTATACTGGAACTTCTCGTCACCGTGCACAAACATCTTCATGGTCTTGTAGTTAAAGAGATCCAGCGCCCGGTAGGTGTAGAACTTCACCGTCTGCCGGTATTCCCCGTCGGGCAACCCTTTGAGCACCAGGGCGAGGGACTGTTCGTTGGCATACACTTCCTCTTCCGGCCGCGTCCGGTCCCGTTCGCGGATGACCCCCGGCGGGGATTCATACTGCGGGTTATCTTCAACGTTGACAACCGTCACCTCGAACGTGGTGTCATTCAGATCGCGCGTGACCTTCTGCCACTGGTTTCCAACCAGGTTGAAGTCGGCGATACGGACGGCAATGGTGTCGGTGGCGTTGGCGAAGGCGACGCGGATGAACTCGATATTCTCCTGCGACGGCGTCCCGACCTGGCGGATCCAGTCCTGAATCGGGATGCGGAACTGGTACCACCCCAGATTGCCCCCGCCGACAATCAGCGGGTTGCGCGTATACACCGTGTCGAGGGAGACTTCATACTCGAAGTACGAATTCGCCAGATCCACCACACCGTTGGAATTAAGGTCTTCGGTGTCGGGAATGCGTCCGCTCGGTCCATCCCGGTTCGCCTCGGTCCCGTTGATGCGTGTATAATCTTCCTGCGTCGTTCCCACGGTTGCGTTGTTGAACGCGTAATCATCTCCCATGGGATCCGCCGCGAGGGCCGGGTACTTGGCAACGAGGGCGGCATAGCGCGCCTGTTCCTGGGCGTCGTTCAGCATGTCGATACCGATATCCTCCCCCTCCTGCAGGGTCCCGTTCGGGTACGAACTCAGAACGAGATCCTCGGAATTGAGCACACGATTCGGGATGACGTCTTCGCTGACGGCGCCGAGATCGATAAGCATTTTTGCGTTCGGCGGGGCCCGGTCGACGCGCATCCAGATTTCGATGAAGTTGACGTTTTCCTTCGAGAGATTGATGGCCGAGACGGAGAGAGGTTTCATCAGCCCTCCCCAATTTTTGGTCGGTGTCAGGGTGTTTTCCAGATCGAGACTGGCATTGTACTGCCCGCGCTGCGCCGGGAAGTAGCGGAAATCCAGTACCGTGGCCTGGTTGTTGGCCTGGTTTCCCGGGAGTTTGCGCGGATAGATGTCGGTCAGCTGCACATCCGTGGGCAGACGGTTGAACCAGACCATCTTCCCGCGGGAAAACATCTTGGTCGTGTCAAGGACGCCGGGGAAGAAGACGTTGTCAGCAAGCGGGCTGGCGAGGGTCCAGGCGGCATAGTTGATGCCCACAGGTATGGCACGGCGTGCGGTTTCAAAGTCATCGATGTACGCGATCCCCTCTCCGTTATCGCTCGGGATGGGGCTCTTCTTCGTGTTCGGGTCCGGCAGCATATATGCCGCCTCGCCGCTCACCTTCAGCTGGGACAGTTCGCGCGTGGCCAGGAACGGGAGCGCATCCAGGGCACGCGTCAGGAACGGAAGATCCTGCGTTATCGACCCGTCAACGCCGAATATCGTATTGTTGTTGGGCTCTTCCCCGAGACGCACCTTGTCGCTCAGGGTCTGCTGGTTCAGGTTCATCACGGTGAACCCGAAATTGATATTCTGCGATATGGCAAGATCACCGCGCGCCGCCAGCAGCGTCTTGGAGGCGAGCTGGAACAGGTCGTTCTGTTCGTACTTGATCTGCAGGTTTGCGCCGGGCACAAGCGCGCGGTCGTTCTTGATCACCACCTCCCCGATGATATAATCGACGGTATAGTCGATGTTGGGCAGCAGCTGCCGGCCGTCGAGAATCACCTGTACGCTCCCTTCCACGACATTGAAACCCAGGGAGTACCGGGAAGTGGCTTCTCCCGTGGCTTTGCCGCGGATCACGTAACGGTTGCGCAGGGCCTGCTGCGCGAACGTCTGGGTGGTGTCGTACACTTCAATATACCGGTACTCGGAAGTGTCTGCAAGAATCTGTCCCTTCTCGGCGAAGTAGTCCCGGACACCGGTGTCAAACGGACGCAGGGTCGGAAAGAACATCTCGGCTCGTGCCTGATTGATCGTCCGCCCCGGCCGGTAGTCGAATTGTCCGTCACCGTTCGGTGCGGGAGTGTCATCACTGTTGAAACGGTCGATGCCGAGCACACGCAGCAACGGCTCATTCAGAATATTGTTCTGATCTTCGCCCCCCGGAACGCGGCGGAACACATCAAGCGTGAAGCCGGTCTTCTTGACATTGCGCCCGATACCCTGGATGGGGTAGATGTTCTTCAGGAGCATCTTCCATGCCGTGGGGTACGACGGGCCGGTCGACAGCAGGTTCTTGGGCTTCACCATCTTGAGCAACAACCGCTGGCTCAGGGCAACGCTGTCTGTGCCGAGATCGCGCGACAATTCGCCGAACTGCTGGCCGTCGGCCCGCCGGTAGGCGATGCCGACGATCTGCTGGTCTCCAACATTCGTGTTCAGCGACAACACACCGAGATACCCGTCCCCGTCCAGCTCGTACTGCGACCGGTCCAGCTTGATGAACGGTCCGGTCTCGATCTTCCCGGGATCGTCAATGGCCTGGCGCAGCACGGGATTGTAGCCGGAACCCGGGCAGGGCAGGGAGATCAATGAACGCAATCCCCTGCCGTCTCGTTCGGATCCGGGATTCCCCCCTGCCGCTGAACCCAGACTTCCTCTTCCACGACCTGCGCATTGCTGTTGAGAAGCGGCGGATCATTCTGGTAGTAGGGTTCGTACTCCGTGATGTAGGACGTGTCAACGAAGATAGTGATTTGTCGCGTACTCGTACGCGCGCATTTCGAACTGCGATTCTTTTGCGCCCCCCGATACGGCGACCTCCTTGATCTGCCCCTTCTTCTGGGATGCCAGCGCGGTCAGGGTCAGGGGGCCCGCCTGGAATTGTGCCTTCACGCCGAACAGGGCCTGACTGCTCCCGATGAAGGCCGAGGGTGTCTGGAGCGAGACGTTGCCGGCCTCGACACTCCGCACGATTTCGTCGTCGTAGCCGGTGTACTTGATCTTCAACTGGTTCTCGTATTCGAAGGTGCGCTGGGTGTTCCAGTCCGCCAGAATGTTCAACTTGTCGCCGATGGTTCCGTTGACGTTCACCTGCACGTCCTGACTGAAGTCCGGCTCGTTCCGGGTCTGGTCCAGACGCGAGATCGTGGTCTGGTCTGTCTGTGTACTCCGGAACCCCGCCTTGATGTCAACCGCACCGCTGATGTTCAGCTTGATTTCAGGCTTGCCGAAGATACTGAAGATCGGGTTGGGGGGGATCGGGATTTGAATCTGGGTGATGCTGCTGAGGAGCTCGCCGAGATCGTTCTTGGCGACCAACGCCTGCGGCCTCCGGGCTTCCTCCGCGAGGAGCCGCCGGAATTCCTGTTTGCGCCTGACATTGATGTACTCGTCAAGCGGAAGGCTGACAGGAATCCTGGTGTCTTCACCGAATATCGTCTCCCGGATGCGGATGTTCGCGCCTGCGGTGTCCAGCGTAACCTCCCGCCGCAATCCGCTGCCCTTTCGTGATCCAAAAAGCGGGTAGGTCCGGGCAGGAATAACCTCCACCCCCGGGGGTTCGCTGCGCTTCGGCGCGAACTGGCGCAGCCGCGCCGTGGAGTCCAGATACACAACATACGTGGAATCGGTGATCAACCGGGCACGGAGAGAATCCCGCCGCGTGCTATCTACGCGCATGCTGTCACGCTGCGCAGCACGGAGAGAATCCGCGGGAGTGAGCAACCGGAGTGAATCCGCCGCCGATAAGCGCGTCCGGATGGAATCCGGAGGACGCACGTCCTGGAATGGACCCTGAGGGGGAACTCCGACGCCTGCCGCGGAAAGGGTCAGCCCCCCGATGAGGAGAGGTGCCGCGAGACCGGCAAAACGAACGCCGGATCGCAGGAAAAAGCCGGGAGATGGGAAAAAAACTCTATGCACCAAAGAGTCCAATTCGATTCCGCAAGTGTTACAAAACAACCCGTGCCATCATGCCGGGGTGCACATGCGTTAACAAGCTTAATCGATACTGGACTCCTCTGATTGCACTGGGTCTAACATAGCCAAAAGAGAGGAAAAGGTCAAGTATCCTTGGAAAAGCCACCGGGGACTCCTATATTACATCATGCCCCTGCTTCATCGATATATCCTCCGCGCGCACGCGGGACCGTTCCTCTTCTCGCTGGCGACGTTGATGTTCATCTTCCTGCTGCAATTCGTCATGAAATTCATCGATCAGCTGGTCGGAAAAGGACTGAGCCCCTGGCTGATCATGGAACTCGTTGCGCTGAATCTCTCCTGGATGCTGGTGCTTGCCGTCCCCATGTCGGTCCTCGTGGCCACCCTGATGGCGTTTGGAGAGCTCTCCTCGACAAATGAAATTACCGCCATGAAGGCGGGAGGTGTCAGTATCTACCGGATGATGGCCCCGGTGCTTTTCACCGGCGTGCTTGTCGGACTGGTGATGGTCTGGTTCAACAACGACGTGCTCCCGGAATCCAACCACCGGCTGAAGGCGCTCACAACGGACATCCGGCGCAAAAAGCCGACAATCGCACTGGTGGATGGCGTCTTCTCGCAGGATATTCCCGGCTACAGCCTTCTGGTCCGCAAGACCTCTCCCACGGGAGACCTGGCCGGGGTGACACTCTATGACTTTTCCAATCCGTCCAGGAACACCGTGATTACCGCCTCGCACGGAACCATCTCCCTGTCGCCTGACTACAGAAAGATTCTCCTGAATCTCCAGGAGGGAGAGATTCACGAGCTGGACATGCAGGACATGAACGCGTACCGGCGCGTTCGCTTCACACGCCATCGCATCACCATGGACGTGGAGGGATTCGACTTCGAACGCTCCGCCACCTCGGCCTTCACACGCGGAGATCGGGAGCTGAGCGCATCCGCCATGCTGCTTGTCGCCGACAGCCTGGATAACGTGCGCCGGGGGCAAACCGCCGAACTCTGCGATTTGATGACAAAGGAAATGGAAGGGACGCTCAAAGGCATCTGGGATACCGGCAGCATCCCGCCCGCGTTCACCGGCAGCTATGCGCCAACGAGTGCACTGGTCAAAGCGCGCACACTCGGTTCGGTGGTAGCAACATACATCTTTCGCAATGAGGCGCTCGAACGCCAGGCCAGCCAGTACTGGGTGGAAATCAATAAGAAGTACTCGATTCCCACCGCGTGTGTGGTGTTTGTGCTCGTGGGACTTCCACTCGGCGTCATGACGCGCAAGGGCGGATTCGGTGTCGCTGCCACCCTGAGCCTGGGCTTTTTCGTCCTCTACTGGGCTTTCCTGATCGGGGGAGAGAAACTCGCCGACCGGGATATCCTGTCTCCCTTCGTGGGCATGTGGGCGGCAAATGTCATCATCGGCATCATGGGCATCTATCTTACCTTCCGTACCGGACGCGAAACTCTCGTCATCGACTGGAGTTTCTTCCAGCGGCTTGTCCCCCGCCGTTGGCGCGACGCGCTCCCCGATGAACCGCCGCGGAATGCGATCGCCCGATGAAACTCTTCGACCGCTATATCATCCGGCAGTTTCTATCCACCGCCCTCTTCTCCCTTCTTGCCGTGCTGGTCGTCTTCATTGTCATCGATGCGATGGAAAAGCTGGACGATTTCATCGACAAGCAGGCCGGCTGGCATGTGATCCTTCTGTATTATGTCTATTTCGTTCCCGAAATCATCAAACTCATCATCCCCGTGGCCATGCTCCTCGCCAGCCTGTTTGTGACCGCGCGACTTTCGACTCAGGGCGAGTGGACCGCCCTGAAATCCAGCGGTGTCAGCCTGTACCGCCTCCTGGTTCCGTATCTCGCCGTCGCTGCGCTGGTGAGCATCCTCTCCGTCTACTTCAACGGATGGATCGTTCCGTCCGCAAACAAGAAGAAATTCACGATCGAGAGGGTCTTCCTGCAAAAGGATCTGGCGAGCGCCTCCGGCGCGAACATCTACGTTCAGGACAGCCCGACCCGGATTCTTTCGCTGGGGTACTTCGATGATTCACGTGACCTGGCGTCCCGCGTCAGCATTCAGGATTTCAGCGTCGCTGACCCGACAATCATGGTTGCCCGGCTGGATGCCGTGACCATGGTGTGGGATTCCACCGGACACTACTGGGTGCTGCAGAACGGCACGCGCCGCTGGTTTCACGAGGGTAAAGAGGAAATGGAATCGTTCGTGATGCAACCCGTGAAGGGTCTGCATTTTGATCCCGACGATTTGCGAAAGAAGCGGCAAAAACCGGATGAGATGAGCTACTATGACCTGCAGGATTTTATTCGCAACCAGCAGAGGGCCGGACAGGATGTCTCGAGATGGCAGGTGGACTTCTACAGCAAGATCTCGTTTCCCTTCGCCACGGTGATCGTCGTGCTCTTCGGGGTCCCGTTTTCGTCAATCCGCCGACGGGGCGGGGTGGGCGTTCAGCTGGGCACCAGCCTGCTGATCTGCTTCATCTATCTCATTTTCATGAAGGTAAGTCAGGTGTTCGGGTACAACGGCGACGTCAATCCACTCCTGACTGCATGGTCCGCAAATCTCCTCTTTTTCCTGGCCGCAGTGGCCGTACTCCTCCGCGTACCGAAATGAGTCTCACCCTGAGTCTCACTCTGAGACTCACCCTGTGGCTCATCCTGAGCCCCATCTCTGTGGCTCAACCTTAGGCTCTTACCGCTCCTGCATCTCCACACTTTTCTGCTTCGCGTACCCCGCGGGCACCAGAAACAGCCCCGGATCTACCGGCTTCCTCTCGACGCGGGTAATCTCCTGTGATTCAATGATCTTGCCGTCGTAGCGGGTAGTGGAGATGACGGGAAAAATCCCCATCTGAGCTATCATCCGGGTTTCATACCCGGCGCCCGCACGTGCATCCGCATCAAGCGTCCCTTCCAGAACCTCTGTGAGAGCCGCCAACCCTTTCGTTCCCCAGATTTCTGTTTCAGACTCGCCCCGTTTCACAATCAGCTGTTCGCATGAGTACCCCAGCACCTTTCGTGTTTTCTTTGTCCGGACGAGTACAGGCCGGTCCACCGAGTCCATGTCCGGCACGGTTGAACGCTGCTGGACGTCCGGTGAGAGAGAAACCTCGAAGTAGGTCTTTTCCAGATCATTCAACACCCAGGAGATCTTGCGATCCCCCCGGTAAATGACCGTGGAGCCCGGGATGTCGCCGACCGGGGAGATCTCCACGCGGACCATGTCTTTCCGGATCCACATGGTCATGACGTAGCGTTGTTCCGCGCCCTGCTCATCCACGGTGAGGTTGCGGCTCTCCACCACCCCTTCAAACTGTGCCTGCGTGGCGGTCTGGATCAGTCCCATAATGATAATCACGAGCAGAGGTTTCATGTCCTCACCGGAGAAGAATGAGCGTTCGCGCCCGGCGGAAGGTTTCCGCGCCGTTTGCGCCTCGTACCACGATTCCATACACGTACGTCCCGCTTGCAAGGCCGGATCCATCAAGGGTTACCCCGTGTCCGCCCGGCCCGTATTCTGCATTCGCCAGCACCCGCACCTCCCTGCCCAGGAGGTCGAAAAGCGTCACCGTCACCCTGCCTGCCGCGGGAAGATGGAACACAATCGTCGTCGATGGGTTGAAAGGATTCGGATAATTCTGCTCCAGCCGGTAGTCCTCCGGCAAACGCGCTGCCGGCTGTTCTTCGACAGGAGTCAGCATGGAAGGATCATACCGCAACACTTCGCCGTCGGACGTCACCGCCCACCCCGTCGAGGTGTCGGCAAACGACATGTGTGAAAGGGACCCGATAATCGGGAAGATCGTCTCTGCAGCCCAGTTCTGACCCCCATTCCCCGAGCTGTACACACTGCTTCCGTTCGTAATCCACGCTTTGTTGCTTCCGGCCACGAGTGTCACTGCGGCAACCTGGTCTGTCGTAGGACTGACCGTGCCGTTCCAGGTTATCCCGCCGTCACTTGTCCTTGAGACCGCACCGGCATCGTGCACCGCCAGACCGTTGTTCACATCGCTGAAGGCAATGCCGTAGCTGTTCGTGGAACCCGTCGGAGCCGACCCCCAGGAAGTCCCACCGTCTGTCGTACGCCAGGCGCGGTTGTGGTTGGTACCGAACCATCCGTGCGCGGCATCCGTCCACCAGAATGAATTGTTCCACCCCGCCTCTCCGGCAGTGCCGGCGGGTTCATTCGCGAGGTGCGTCCACGTCGAGCCAAAGTCGGTTGTCCTGAGAACGATGAAGCGTCCATCTCCGGGTGGGTCACCCTGTGCATACCCGGTGCCGCCGGCAGACATCCAGACGCCGTTGATGAACGGACTCTGGCGCCCCGGATAGGTACGTACCGTCCACGTGGTTCCACCGTCGTTTGTTGAGACGATCCTGCCGTCCCCGGTACCCACCCACGCCTTCTCCTGGTCTATGGCAGTGATCGAGTACAGATCCACCTTCGGCATGTCGCCTGTGACGTCCGCCCAGGATAGGCCTCCGTTGGTGGTGCGCATTACCATTGGGGCGCTGCCAAACGAATTCCCGCCGGCTGCCCATGCAACATCCCTGTTCACGGCTTTCACGCTGAAGAGACCGATTCCGGTGCCTTCGAAATCCATCAACCACACGGGCACGGAGGGAAAGAGCATGACGCGGAGTGCATCTCCGTCTCCTTCTGATCCGTTGATCTGCCACCTGATGCGGATGGCTACCTGTCGGACAGTGGACAGCGGCGCGACCCGTAATCGGAATTCGGGAAGACGAACCTGCTCACCGGGTGCGATACCGGAAACGGTGGCCGTTCCCTCGAGGATCTGGAGGAGAGCATTGGATGTCGTAACCGTGAATTGCGCGGAAGTGACCGGGAGAATAGTCGGATTTCTTACTTCCGCAGAGACCACAATCGTATCGCCCGCCAGGAACAGTTTTCTTCCGCCGGGAGTGGACGTCTGTACATTCACCAGATCGAGTGCCGGATGCGATTCACTCAGGGCCCTGGCAAAATTCACACGTCCCCGCCCGAGGAGGCCCTGATACACCGGGTTGACGGCATCGATCGGATCGGCGGTGGTCCGGATCTGCGCCGCAATCTGCTCCGGGCTCCAGTCGGGATGCTGTACCTTGATGAGGCCGGCCAGACCGGCCACGAACGGACTGGAGTACGAAGTTCCGCTCCCTCCGTCTCCATAACCCCCTCCTACAAAAGCACTGAGAATGCTTACCCCTGGGGCGAACACCGGTACGCTGACGCCGTAATTCGAGAAGGGAGCCTTTTCGTCGTTCGCCGAATATACAGCGCCAACAGCCAGGACGCCCTGGTATGCGGACGGATAGTGGGGGCTGATGTCGTGATCCAGGTTGTCATTTCCTGCGGCGGCGACAACCAGAGCACCTGCGGATGTTGCCGCGGAGATGACATCCTGTTCGAACCGCGAGAAACCGCCGATCCTCCCCCAGCTGCAGTTGATCACCTTTGCGCCGTTCCGGAAGGCATAGACGATCCCCTCATAACCGTACTGGATCCCGTTGTCCGTTGTGGAGGATCCCGTACAGACAGGAAGCAGAGAGCAGTTCCAGCTGCTCCCCGCCATCCCGAGATTGTTATCCGTCACGGCCCCGAAATGGCTCGCGGTCGCCGTGCCGTGCGCGTAACTCAGCGGTGTTGCGGCAAGCCCGCGCGGATCATTGGTGTCGTTGGTGAAATTCCATCCCACCACATCGTCGACAAAGCCGTTCCCGTCATCGTCGATTCCGTTCTGGTCCGCCGCGTCAAACTGCTTGTTGCTGTTGAGGTCTTCGAGAGCGTTGATGCGGACGTTGGCAAGGAGATCTTCGTGACGCCAATCGGTGCCGCCGTCGACGACAGCGATCGTGATATCCGGTGAGCCCTTCCCCAGGTCCCAGCCGTTATACGTGTTCATCCGGCTCAACGCCGCATTCTGATTTGCGAGAAGCGGATCGTTCGGCGCAGTGGAGAGCCACTGCATGTATTTCGGTTCGGCATATTCCACTTCCGGTGCGCTGGAAAGAAGAGCGGCCGCTGACCGCGGATCGACGGGTGTTGCGAGGCTCATAACAAAGAGACGTTCGAGTCCGGCGGTGTCCGGCCCGGCGGGGATTTTTGCCGCGCCGTTCCGCGAAGGGAACATCTGCTGCATACCGGTGACCCCCGCCCGCGCCAGAAGTGTGGAGAGTGCTCCGCTGTTCTTACCCAGCGTCCCCCCCTCAAACAAGCCCTGCTCCTTCAGCTTGACGACAATCTCGCCGGGAATGATATCGCCTGACGACGAATGACCGGGAGGAACGGCGGGCCGTCGCGCTCCGAGGGCCGTAAACGTGAGAAGGCATGCGGATGCGATGAGAGCCATGACCCCGTTACCGGAAGAGAAGATTCGCAACGATGTGCGCACAGGAGGATCCTTCATGTGAATGCTCAAAAGTAACAAATGTTCGGGGCCTCATGCAAGCACGAAGAGCTGGGTGTGTTGCCCGTCACATTAACGCTTGACTTTCAGCCCCCTCTTTGGTACTTTTAGTGCAGAACGTGTCCCCTTTTACCCACATGTACAGGAATTCTCCCGCGCACGACGTTGGTACTCCTGAATTCTGTTCCATGATTGTTCACTGCCACCAACGTCAACAGGCTGTTATGCGCGTGCTTGCGAGTCTCCTGTGTGTGGGTTTTTTTATGGGCTGCGAAAACGGCCATCTTTCCCCTGAGGGCCCATCCGGATCTTCCCCCGTCATTCAGTCCTTTTTCGTTACCCCGGTTGAGATCAATATTGATGCCCAGACGCCATCCGGCGGAGTGTACCGCCTCTCCGTCACCGTACAGGCGAGTGTGACCGATCCGGAGGGCGATGGTGACATCCGGGAGGCGCCGTACCGCCTCTCCGCTCCCGGTGCTTCTCAGCCGCTGGCTTCGGGGACTCTCACCGGAACGGTGGTGCGGCCGGGCACAACCAGCTTTTCCGCTTCCATTCCGTTCTCCCTGACCCGCGAGCAGATCGGTGTGTATATCCTTGAAGTGTCTGCAATGGACCAGAGCGGATTCTCCAGTACGGTCATCCTGCAACAGATCCTTGTTCGGAAGAACGGCACTCCCCCCGTGCTTTCCCTGCCCGGGGTCCGTGAAGTCGGCCGGCAGGGAGCGGATTCCATACAATATGCCGTCACCATTGCTGCAGCGGATTCAGACGGTTTGAACAATATCCAGTCCGTGACGGCCCGGGCGCTTCTCACCCTTGATTCTTCCGCACTGCAGATGTATGACGACGGGCTCCGGTCGCACGGCGATGCCGTCACGGGCGACGGCGTGTTCACGCTCTACACCTGGGTCGTTCCGACCGGCAATCCGGAGGACGTCACATTTGAATTCCGGGCCGTCGATCGCGACGGCTTGCAGAGCAACATCGTCCGGCGCCCCGTGGCAAACAGTGCTCCCCGGTTTGTTTCTCTCTCCGTCCCTTCTACTATCCAGCGTCCGGCGACGGGAAGCAGCCTGGTGACCTTCGCAGCTGCGGTCGAGGATGCCAACGGCCTCGCAGACGTGGATTCCGTGTACTTCCGGAATATGAGTTCGGCCAACCCTGTGCTGATTCTCATGTACGATGACGGCGATCTCACGGCGCATGGTGATTCGACCGCTTCGGACGGAACCTATTCGCGCATTCTCACCATCGATGCGGCAACCACTCCGGGGACAAAGGAATTCCGGTTCACGGTCGTTGACAAGGCCGGTGCACGGAGCGAAACCACAAAGAACATCACCATCAACTGACCCGGCATGACACGTCTTCCTCTGATCGTTCGCTCGCTCGTGTGTCTGATATGCGCGCTACCCTGGCTGGCCGGCACCCGGGTTGACGCTCAATCCCGCCTTCTGAGAACATTCTCGCTGCAGGACACGGAAGCATCCCTCCAATCGATCCTCCCCAGCAACAGCGTGACACACATCGCCGTTCAGGGATCTTCTGTCTGGATCGGAACCGGCAAAGGACTCGCGCGGAGTACAGACGGGGGCCGGCAATGGGAGAGTTTTGCCACGGTTCCAGAGTTCGCACGTCCGGGAATCTTCGCCATCGCTGTGAGCGGAGATACCGTCTGGACGTCAACAGGTTATTCGCGGGATGTGGATGGACAGGGTGTGCAGACGGGCAGCGGGTATACATTTTCTTTGAATAACGGAGCCGCATGGACGTCGCGTCCGCAGACGCTGGATGACCGCGGAGACTCTCTCGTCACCTATGGCAACAACGTTGTCAAATTCCTTCCCATCGTCGTCAACGAGCAGAACGTGACGTTTGACCTTGCCCTGTCCGGCGGGACTGTCTGGATTGCGAGCTGGTCCAGCGGATTGCGACGCTCCACCGATAACGGCATCACCTGGCAACGCACTGTCCTGCCCTCCAGGCTTTTGTCCTCGATTGCGCCGACCGACACGCTGGTCAATTATAAGATTGACCCCCGGCAGGATAACAACTTTCTTGCGTTCGCCGTGTATGCGCAAAGCCCGGATACCATCTGGGCGGGAACCGCAGGCGGCATTAACAAGTCGGTGGATGGGGGGTCAAGCTGGACCAAGTTCACTCGCGATTCCCAGCGCGAACCCATTCTCAGTGACTGGGTGATCAGCATTGCCGGACAACATGTCGGAAACGGGACCCGGATCTGGACCACCAACTGGCCTGCCGAAGGGGCCGATCAACAATACGGCGTCAGCGCAAGCGACGACGGCGGCCGCACGTGGAAGAACCACCTCCAGGGCATCAAAGCATACGACTTTGCATTCCACGATTCGATCACCTACGTTGCGACTGACGAAGGCATTTTCCGCACATCCGACGGAGGCGCCGTCTGGGCGCGATCGGGGAGCATCATTGACCAGAACACCGGTGAACGCATCACCGTCAACAGTTTTTTTGCCGTCGCCGTACAATCCGATACAGTGTTCTGCGGATCCTCGGAAGGACTCGTGAAGACCGTGGATACGCCGGGAGAGCCCTTCGGACAGAAGTGGGAGATCCTCCGGGCCTACCGCCCTCTCTCCACACCGAACTCTTCTTACGCGTATCCGAATCCTTTTTCGCCAAAATCGGAATCGGTGCGTATTCATTATACTACCGGAGGATCCACCGCCGCAGTGACAATCGAAGTGTTCGATTTCGGTATGAACCGAGTTCGGACGCTCATCAAAGATGCCCAGCGGACGGGAGACCGGGAACACGATGAGATCTGGAACGGCCTGACGGATGGCGGCCAGACGCTTTCAAACGGCGTGTATTTCTACCGGGTCAGCGTTTCCGGGCGCGACCCCGTCTGGTCTAAAATCATGGTGCTCCAATGAACCGCACATCACGGAGCCCTCTGGCCGCAGAAGGCCGGATCTGCAGAACCTGTTTGCCGCTCTTCTTCAAGCTGGCGCTGCTCCTGGCCACAATTCCCGGTTATTGTCATGCCCAGATCGGCGGGCAGCCCGGGGCGTTCAGCCGGATGGGTTTCGGCGCTCGCGGAATGGCCATGGGAAACGCCATGACCGCCGTGACCACCGGTGACGTGGTTGCCTATTACAATCCGGCCCTGATTCCCGGCTCCGAGTACCGGTTCGCTTCGGCATCGTTCGGCATTTTGAGCCTTGACCGCAGGTTGAACTTCCTTAACTACAGCGGTGCGCTCCCTCCGAATGCCGGACTCTCGGTCGGACTCATCAATGCGGGCGTGAGTGAAATCGACGGGCGCGACGGAGACGGCGAGCCGACCGGGCCTCTCAAGACCTCCGAAAACCAGCTGTTCCTCGGATTCGGTGTCCGTTTCCCCATCGGCCTGAGCGTCGGCGTCACGCTGAAACTCCTCTATTACCAGCTGTACACTGACGTCTCTTCCACGACGGTGGGTGTTGACTTCGGTGCCCTGTACCGTTTCGATGAAGACCTCACGGCGGCGCTAACGGTCAAAGATATCAACTCCCGTTACAAATGGGACACGCGGCCGGTGTTCGGACAGAACGGTCTGACCAGTGAAGAGGCATTCCCTCTTCTCTACACGGTGGGAGCCGCGTACAGACTGCCGGACAGCATTGCCACGCTATCTGCCGAAGTGGAATTCAGTTCGACGCAGACGATCACCGGGCGCGCGGGTGTGGAAGTCCCGGTGGTGCCCGAGTTCACGGTCCGCGCCGGCATAGACAGGATTGATATACGGGAAGGCGGCAACGGTGTCCGCCCTTCCATCGGGTTCACCGTACGGACAAGTCTGGGCCGCTTCTTTCCGGCCCTGCATTACGCATTCATGCACGAACCCTTTGCACCCTCAGCGATGCACATGATCTCGCTTTCTATGGCATTCTGAGGACACTCTGACATTCTGAGAACAGAAGAATGATACACACTCACGCGATCTCTCTTCGCAGCTCTGCAGCACCCCGGGTTGTTTTGCTGACGTTGTTTGTTGCGGTTCTTGCGCACGGGGGCACCGGTTCGAGCGGTTTAACATTTCTGAAGCTCGGTGTTTCGGGACGCAGCGTGGCGATGGGTGATGCAATGGCGGCCTCGGTGAACGGTGCCGCGGCCTCGCACTACAACCCCGCCGGCCTCCTGCCGCGTGAGGGAGCGGAGAATGCCGAACTGCTCTTCATGCACAAGGAGTGGATTCAGGACACCCGCACAGAGTTTCTCGGCGCGCGCGTAAGCATAAGTGATCCCGTCGCACTCGGGTTTTCCGTTAACACCACGACCATCGCCGACATCGAACTCCGCACGCGGCCCGGCCCTGCGGAGGGAACGTTCACATCCCGTTACCTCGCCGTGGGCGTTTCCGGAGCCTACCGCGTTTCCGAATCGGTGAGCGCCGGAATCACCACACGTCTCCTTTATGAAAAGATCCTCGTAGACGACGCCTCGGGCATCGGCATCGACCTGGGCCTGCAGTATGCAACACCCCTCGAGGGGCTCTCGGTGGGCATGGTCCTTGCCAATATAGGCACGATGGGAGACCTTCGCAATGAGTCATCCCGTTTGCCGGCACTTCTGCGTGGCGGCGGCGCATTCACGCTTCCCGTTACATCGCTGCACGGAGAACTCCTTCTCGCGGCTGACGGCCTCTACATTTTTCCGGAATCCCGCGCACTCCTCAATGCGGGTGCCGAGCTGTCTGTGGAAGGCATATTCATGGCGCGCGCCGGCTATCAGGCCGGCTCTGAAGGGCGCGGACTCAGCCTCGGCGGCGGCATCAGGCACGGCATTTTTTCCCTCGACTACGCTTTCAGCCGTCTGAACGGAGACCTTGGCAACGGCCACACGATTTCGCTGGGGATTTTCTTTCAGTAGCGGGCTCCAGCCTCCCGCCGGACAACCACGTGTTCCCCTGTCATGCACACCCGTGCATCCCACGATTCCGTACCCGGCCCGGCGATATCTCAGATCGGCCGGGCACCTCTCGGCTGCCCGCCGGTCGTTCACCGTCGCCCGGCCATCACGGTCATCTCCGCGCATTCCCCTCATGTCTGTCATTCTCTCCGTCTGCCCCCCTTTCCAACATGCACTACCTTGACATTCTCATCTGTTCGCCGTAGGTTCTTTTCACCACCCTTGCTTCCTGTGAACGAACAACAAGGAAACCGTCATGTTTGACAGCGCCAGCGCTGAATTGTTGTGGTTTCTGATCGGGCTCGTGCTCCTTCTCTCGGAGTTGATGCTCCCGGGTTTCGTAATTGTCTTCTTCGGGATCGGAGCATGGATCACCGCCGCCATGATTGCCCTGGGCCTCTTGCCGACGTTCAACGCACAACTCATAACCTTTCTCCTCTCGTCCATTCTCGCCCTTGTCCTCTTCCGGAGAAAAGGGAAACGGTGGTACGAGGGGCGGGTCTCCGCACAGGCGGCTCCCGGGTCTTCCATGGAGGATCTGCGCGGCCAGCGAGCCATCGCGATTTCCGCCATCATCCCCAAGAACCCCGGCGGGAAGGTGGAATTCCATGGCACTGCGTGGAACGCCGAAGCCGACGAACCGGTCCAACCGGGTGAGATCGTAGAGATACTGGAACGTCAGAATTTGCTCCTGCGCGTGAAGCCAATTCACTAGTCAATAATCGCTTCTGGAATGAACCATGGAAACCGCAAACATGCTCATCATCATCGGACTCATTTTCCTGGCGTTTGTCATCCTCCTCAAGACCGCACGTGTTGTACCTCAGAAGACCGTCTTCATTGTGGAACGGCTTGGCAAGTACAGCCGCACACTCGAGGCGGGATTCCATATTCTGGTGCCGTTCATCGACCGCATCGCCTATAAACATTCGCTGAAAGAAGTGGCGATGGATGTGCCGTCGCAGGCATGTATCACCAAGGACAACATACAGGTGGAGGTGGACGGGATCCTGTACTATCTCATCGTGGATCCCGTCAAAGCATCCTACGGGATCAACGACTTCAGGTTCGGTTCCATTCAGCTGGCGCAAACCACGATGCGAAGCGAAGTGGGCAAGATCGAACTGGACAGAACCTTCGAGGAGCGGGAGAAGATCAACCTGCAAATTGTCGCGGCGGTGGACAAAGCTGCCGAACCGTGGGGTCTGAAAATGACGCGCTACGAAATAAAGAACATCGTCCCGCCGCCGAGCATCAAAGACGCGATGGAGAAGCAGATGCGCGCGGAACGGGAAAAACGCGCGTTGATCGCGGAATCCGAAGGCGACAAACAGGCGAAGATCAACCGTGCGGAAGGTGACAAGCAGGAGGCTATCGCCCGCTCCGAGGGCGAAAAGATGAAGCGCATCAATGAGGCGGAAGGACGCGGTCAGGAAATCGAGCGGGTCGCCTTTGCCACCGCCAAGGGGATCCGGGAAATCGCCAACGCCATCAGCGACCGGGGCGGACAGGATGCCGTGAATCTTCGTATCGCCGAATCGTATCTCGCGGAATTCGGCAAGCTGGCAAAGTCCAACAACACGATGATCATCCCCTCCAACCTCGCGGATGTCAGCGGCATGGTCGCGTCGGTCGCGAAGGTCATCTCTGAAATCGGCAAGGGGGAGAAGAAATAGCTCCGGGAGTACGAAGAACCCGCTGCTCAGTTTGTATAGAAGAGGGAGTACTCAGGTTCTTCCCCTTCCGTGAACTTCACCGCCGGCGCGGGGAAGTGAAACAGGTCGGCCGTCTGCAGCAGAAGACGCAGATCCGGTTGTTCGACCCGGAACCAGCCCAGATTCAGGTCCAGCCCGATCACCACCTCGCGCCGCGTTTGGCTTGCATCCACGCTGTAGCCCACCGCCACCTGCAGCCAGCCGGGCCAGTACATTCTGGCCTCCTCCGGCAGCAGATTGTGAACGTTGATCGCCATCCAGTAGGTATGCGCATCGTAATGTTCGGTGAATCTCGGCGGCCAGCGGTACCCGTCTGCAGGCACGTAACTCCACTTGAGTGAAAAATTCCTCAGAAACGGCACTTCCGTCTGCAGCATGCCGTATCCCAGTCCGATCATGTTAAACCCCAGGTCGGCAAACGAAAAACCGTACGGAGAGCCAGCATCCCCGAGCTCGATGGAGAGGGCGAAAAATGCCGTTGTCCCTGCAGACCACCAGAGCGCGGCCGATCGATCGTATCCCCCCCAGAGCATCACATTATGGAATGTGTGGAAGTAGAAGTAGGAGGTATAGGTGTGCCCGAGCTTGTCCATCCCCAGTGAGTAGTTCTCGAACAACCCGTCATCGGTGAAATGGAACGGCTGGGAGTCGTCCTTCCACCAGTCGTAGTAAGAACTCACGAGGGAGCCTGCAAGAATTCCCCCCACCAGTCCGGTGGCAATGATCCTGCGGGGTGTCCAGATGGATACCGCAGGAGACGCGGCGGGCAAGGAGAGGGAGTCCTGCGCCTGAAGTGCACCACACGCAAGAACCAGCATCACCAGAAGAGCTTTGATCATCCCGCACTCGGGTGCGCGCGTGCTTCGACGAGTGTGTGGACATGCCTGATGATGGCATCCAGGTCAATCCCGGCAATGCACTCGAGACCGTACGGGCACACTTTCTTCCAGCACGGAGCACAGGCGAGGCCTTCCGGGATCAACTTCACACCCCGATCGAACAGATCGATCTCCGTCCAGCAACTCAGTCCGAACCAGACGATCACGTGCTTCTGCAAGCCAATGGCTGCATGCATGCCAAAGGAGTCGCCCGAAATCACCAGATCGCACACATTCACGGAACAGAGGCCGCGCCGGAGTCCTTCCGTTGTCGGCGTGGCGAGAACTCTGCTCCCCACCCTCCGGGCGATTTCCGCATTCCGCACCGTATCCTCGGGCCCTCCCAGAAGGAGGAGGCGGACACCGGGAAGGCCGGACAACCTCTCGATCAGTGTGACGTGCTGGTCCACGGTCATCTTTTTGTTCGGATACAGCTCCGAGCACCCGGTGTTGAAACCGACAACAAGAGACGCGGCATCCAGTCCGTGTTCACGCCGGTAGGCACGGCAGTATTCGAGTTCCTGTTCGGTCAATACCAGGAGATAGGGATCCCGGCGGAAGTCGAGCTTGAATTGTTCGCACTGAATCTGCGGAACAGTCTTCTGGTTGACACGGAATTTCAGGTGATCGTCCAGTCCGAGCCGGTAGTTCTCCTCGGCTTCGCGATTGAGCGGTACAATGACGCCGTTGGCGTCGAGACCGAATCCCAGTTTCTCGGAGGCGCGTAACAGCATAGTGAATGCACAGGAACGGCGGGACTTGTCCACGTTCATGACCACCTCGAACGCCATTTCCTGCAGGATCAACCAGCTCTCGGGCTCCCAGAGAAAGACTCTGTCGACCAGGGGGTTGCCCTGCAGAAGCGGCGCCGCGTTTTTGAGGGTGATCCAGGTAACCGTACTCTCGGGGTATCTCCGCTTGATCGCCGGGAGCAGGCTTGTGGTCACCAGCACGTTCCCCATCGCATCCAGGTTGACGATCAGGATTCTCGTCCCGACCGGATCGTTCCGGTGACACTCGTCCAGACAGTTGATCCCCGGAAAGCAGGGTTTATATCCGGTGAAGTGCTTGCAGGAAGGGATGGTCAGGACGGGTGGGTTCATATAGGGGCCGGTGTGGTATTCCGGGAAGCAAGCCCGTCAACGGATTCAATAACTGTCTCGAAAGAAAGATACACTGCCCGGCGCTTGACCACCAGGATACGGGAATCCTTGCCGGGGGCAAGACCCGGCGTACCGGGATCGTCCGTCAGATCCAATGGTTCCTTCTGAACATCCAGAGCATGCCGCCGGCGACCATGACCATGACCAACAGGGTCAGCGCCACGCCGTATTCCCATTGGGCGCCGGGAAGATATGCAAAATTCATCCCGAAGAAACCCGTGATCACGCTCATCGGTAGGAAGATCGTGGATATAATCGTGAGCACCTTCATGACCTGGTTCAGCCGGTTTGAGGTCACCGAGAGGTACGCATCCAGCAGGGAGGACACCATGTCCCGGTAGGAATCTGCCAGATCCGTCATCCGGACCAGGTGATCGTACACGTTCCGGTAGTAGATCACCTCGTTGGCAGTGATCAGGTCGAACTCGCCCCGGGAGAGCCTGTTTAACATCTCGCGCTGGTAGACGGCAACCCGACGGATGGTCATGATGTTCTGCTTGAGCTGCAGGATATGCATCATGGTTTCCTGCGACGGCTGCTTGAACACCTGATCTTCCACGGTGTCGATGGCATCGTCCAGCCGGTCCAGGATGGGTGTGTAGTTGTCGACGATATCGTCGATAATGATATGAAAGAGGAAATCCGGGCCGCGTTTGAGCGTGAGCGGGTTCTTCACGATGAGCTGGGCGGCATGGGTTATCGCATGGAGGGGTTTGTAGTGATGCGTGACGAGCAGGCGTTCCTTTAAAAACGCGCTGAGCTGGGATGTCTGGATCTCCACGTGAAACATCGACTCCCCGTCGTCCGAGGGCATGATCCCCGCCACCGGATTGAAAATCACGAAGAGGTACTCTCCGAAGTCCTCCACCTTGGGAAGATGTCCGTCGTCTTGCTTCCCGTGCTGGCAGTCTTCGATGGCCAGGGGATGGAAGTCGCACATGGAAACGAGAACGGTTTCTTCCTCTGCTTCCATCGGATTCTCAAGGTCCACCCACAGCACCCCCTTCTTCTCCAGGAGGGCCCGGCGAAGTTCCTTCAAGGTCAGTTTCCGGACTTCGTCATTGAGAAATTGATAAATGGAGACCATCACTCCTCCGGATACCAATCCCGGAGGCGTCCGAGGAGGCGCCTCCGGGCAGGTGTATTCTACTGGACTTCGGGTGTCACCGGTACCGGCCGCACCCAGTCTCCGAAGTTGATGAGCTCTTCCATCCGGCAGGACCAGACCAGTTTACCGTCATACACCGTGATATCGGGGCACCCGTCGCACATGCTGAGCGCTCCGGTGGGCATGAAGTCGGCCGGCTGGATAATCATGACCGTCTGCAGATGAAGCCGCTTGAAGAACAGGAGGGGTGAACGCACTGCGGCATGAAGGAATGTTGACGCCGTGCGGGCCAGACCGCTGTCCAGCGGGGAGAGGAGGAGCATGGATTTCCCGCGCCGCAGGGTCTTGGTGGTGGTGTAGGCAAGGTACGAGCCGCGGAAAAGATGGTGGAGAGTCTGCCCCATCTCCATGAACTTCGGCCCGACATATCCAAAAATCCGCTTCTTTGTCCCCATCCGCATCGTCAGAAGCCACTTGAAATGATCCGGCCGTTCGGTGCCGTTGAGGTATGCGGAAGGCATGAAACCAGGGTTGGTCTTGCGGATTTCGTCCACGATGTCAGTGGACATGATGCTCGTGCGCCGCTCTTCCTCCACCGCGTAGGCGACGGGAGCCATGTCGATCGCCTTCCCTCCGACGAAATAGTCGTACCCTTTGTAGACGGGAGCCGCACGGTAAGCAATAAACACCAGAATGTGCACGATGTCGATGTGCTCCTGCCCCCACGCCACTATCGCCGGAACATCTTTCAACGTGTGTTCGTACACGGTCGCGTTGAAGGCGCAGGAGAGCCCCCCCACCTCGGCAAGCATGAGGGCATACTTCAGCCGGAGTTCGTTCAGCTCGATTTCGGTCTTCCCTTTCATGTGCGGACGCTGCTGCCCGCTGTCGATGTGAAAGGTGAAACCCGTCACCCCCGCCTTTTTCAGGGCGACCAATTTCTCTTTCGTGAGCGCAAGGCCGTTCGTGTTGATAATCGGTTTCTGGCCGTAGGAGGCGACCATCTCGACGATCTTCTCGATATCGGGGTGCGTCAGAGGATCACCGCCGGCAATGGATACGCTGTCGGTCTTCCGGAGGCTGGTGAATATCTCCAGCTCCTTGCGCACCTCTTCCAGAGACTTGTGCCCTTTCGGGTCGTTCTTCCGGTAACAGCCGTTGCAGTACAGATTGCACGAACTCGTCGGTTCGAGCCAGCTGATTGCGTTATCCGGAAGCGTCCAGGGAAGCCTGTACAGTTTGGTGTGATCGAGAGCCGTCTCCATAGGTGTTTCCTTAAGTGTCTGAATTGAAACTTGGTTGCGTATGTTGAAAATCAGGGTATTTCGCACGACGAAGGGGGATATCCTCTTTAGGATGATACGCAACACAAAGGACATCTTCAAGTACCCGCCCCCCCTTTCCCGGCGATTTTCAAACGGAAGATGGGATCAGCAGCTCCCCTGTCTCATCGCCTGAAGCGGGGGTCAGCCGCTCCCCCTATTCCCTCCTCTGAAAATCGAGCCAAACGTTGATGCCGTGCATTTGGATATGCAATTCGATATATTGAGCCCTGCATATCTGACATCTGGAAGCACACCAGGAGATTCATGAATCCTCCCCATCCTGATCGCCCCATGCATTCCCCGGCGTTTCGCCGCAGGCGCGCATTCAACTGGCTCCCCCTCGGTCTGACCTATGCTTTCCTGTATATGGCCCGCTACAACCTGACCGTGTCAAAAAATGCTCTCGGCGATCTGATGCCGAAGGAGGCATTCGGCATAATCTTCGCTGCGGGGACGATCACCTACGCCTTTTCATTCCTGATCAACGGCCCGCTCACCGACCGTATCGGCGGCAAACGCGCCATGCTTATCGGCGCGACCGGATCCGCCGTGATGAACATCCTCCTCGGGATCATCGTCTTCGGCATTCTGGCCCGACACTGGGCCCTGAATCTGACGCTGGTCTTTTCGTTGGTGTATGCAATGAATATGTATTTCCAGAGTTTCGGCGCAGTCGCCATCGTCAAGGTCAACGCCTCATGGTTCCATGTGCGTGAACGGGGGATATTCGGCGGGATATTCGGGATCCTGATCTCCCTGGGTCTCTATTTTGCCTTCGACTGGAGTCAGGCAATTGTACGGTTTACGGAAAACATGAGTCCGGACAGCCCCCACTACTGGCTGATATTCTTCATTCCCGCCGGCATTTTGCTCTTCTGGGTGCTCGTGGACATTCTGCTTCTCCGCGACTCCCCTTCGCAGGCCGGTTTCGAGGACTTCAACACGGGTGATGCGTCTTCAGGCGAAGCGGATACGCCCTTTGAGCTGAAGTCCATCCTGCTTCGGGTTTTTACGAACAAGGTTATCATCGTCGTGGGGATGATAGAATTCTGCACGGGCGTGCTGCGCAACGGCGTCATGCACTGGTTCCCGATCTTCGCCAAGGAGCAGATACCCCTCCATCCGGAGCATGGAGAAGCATGGCAATTCTGGCTGAACAACTGGGGGTTGATGCTCATGCTCGCGGGAGCGGGCGGGGGTATGCTCGCGGGCTGGATGTCCGATCACCTCTTCGGCTCGAGGCGCGCCCCTGTTGCCGGCATCCTCTATGCGATGCTGTTCCTTGCCACCGTGGGCATGACGTTTACGCTTTTCGGCAGCCCCACAACGCTCGGGATATTTGTCTGTCTGGTGTCGGTTGCCGTCATTGGCACGCATGGGATGCTCAGCGGGACGGCAACCATGGATTTCGGAGGAAAGAAAGCGGCGGCAACCGCGGTCGGCTTGATCGACGGTCTGGTCTACCTGGGCACAGGCGTGCAGTCCCTTGCGCTCGGCTTCATCACGACCTGGAACTGGCAGTTCTGGCCGGTGTTCCTGATCCCCTTCTCACTGATCGGGATAGCTCTCACGATGCGGATCTGGCATGCCATCCCCCAGGGGGGGAAAGCGGCGCATTAACTTTCCGGAGACGGTTTCAACCCGACGGCGCCCCTCCCCCCCGATCCCCCCGGGCCGCTGAGGCGCGCCGGCATCGGGACCGATCCCCCCGGAAGTCTTTCGCGCGACAACGGCGTTGCGGCCAACGGTACTGCTAACGTGATTCGGAAAGTTTCCTCACCACCCGTTCCAGTTCCTGTCCGATCTTTTCCGGATCCAGCGTTTTCTCCGGCTCGTTCTCGAACACCGCGTAGGGAATCCTGTAACCTTTCACCTCCAGCACGTGCGGGTCACGTGCTTCCAGTGCCTCCCAGTCATTTGTCCGGTAATAGAACTCCATCTTTTCATCAGGCAAGGAATGGTACAGTATGGAATCTTCCTGTCCCTTTCTTGCCCGACGCCGGTTTTTCCTGACTGACTCTTCGTATGACACCCGGATATAGACCAGGCATGCCCGCTTCAGGATCTCTTCGTGCAAATAGCCGAGCGCTTCGGCAATGCCGTTTTCCCCGCCGCGGGCAAACTCTATGAGGGCCGTTTTCTTGTCCGCATACAGCGGGTCCCTCGCAAGCCTCTTCCGGTATTCCAGGTTGATACGTTCGATGTAGAGGTTCCAGATGAACGGATCCTTGAAGAAGTACTTCTCGTCGGTCCAGACCCGCGGTTTCCCGTGGCGTGTCAGTATATCGTCGGTTTCGAAGGTCTCCCAGACGTAGAGGAAGTCATCCAGTTCTTCAAACGGAGCGATGCCGAAGCGTCGCAGACGTTCCTCCGGTCCACATTTTTTCAGGTAGTCGATCAACTCGGATTTTCCTGCAGCAGGACGTCCGGTGATGATCAGAACGGGAAAGTGTTTCGGGGTTGCCATGGCTGTCCTTGCCTTCTGAATGGTTCAGGGAGCACGGCGTACGGTCGCCGCCACCCGGGGCTGAATGTCTTGTTCCGCCCGCACCGCCTTTTCCACGGTGCCAAACAGTGTGCGCGAAAGGTAGATGATGTTCCGGGGCTCGAGCCCGAGATACCTGCGGGCTTCCCCCACAAAGTAGTCGCTGGCGGTGCAACTGTACTGGCGTTTGTCGTCGATCGGCGACGATCCCACGCGCAGGCCCGACCAGACCAGACTTCCGTCCGGCTTTTTCTGCCACTGCCCGCTGACGCCGGTGACGTAGATACCCTGGCGCGTCGTCACGGCATGGTCCAGGACGCTCCGGAGCTCCGCACCGCTGAGCTGGAAGGTGGTCAGCACGTTACGGAACGGAAGCGCTTCAAACAGGTCGCGCTTTGTCACGGGACCCGCCGCAATGTCCCTGCGGATGCCATGGACATTCATGAACGCCACGTCGGCCTGCACAGCCGCACGTTGGGCTTCAGTGACAAAGCTCGCAAACGCCGTCAACGTATCCCGTCTGATCCAGTCCGCCCGCAAGACCCCGATCACCTCGCTGTATTCCTTCTCGATCTCCTTTTGCAGGGAGTCCGCGAAAACACTCACGGTGCTCGCCGGCCGTTCCCGTCCGGCCCAGAGCGTGATCAGCCGTCCGTTATAGTGCACAACACGGTCATCTGTTACGGTGAGGTCCAGCACTCCGAGATTTTCGGTATTCGAGCCTGTCTGGACGATGATCACATCGTTCACCACCTTCGGTTTCTTCAAACGGGTGTGTGAATGTCCGCCGACAATGACATCCAGACCGTGCACCCCCGAGGCCAGGGCGGAATCATCATTCACTCCCTGGTGCGTGAGGGCTATCAGCAGATCGGTTTTCGGATCGAGCTCGTCTATGTACCGCTGCAATGTCTCAACAGGCGAGAGCACCCGGAGCCCCACCAGATTGTTCTGGTTGACGAGCGATGACAATTCCTGGGACATGATACCGATGACGCCGATCCTGATCCCGCCTCGTTCGAGAATGACATACGGGCGGTTCCCCAGGGGGAACTCCTGCCGGTCATTCACGAGGTTGGCGGACACGGTGGGGAAACGCGCAATGGAGACCAGGCCGCGCAGATTGTCCTGGGAGATATCCAGGTCATGATTGCCGGGGCACCAGACATCGTATCCGATCATGTTCATCATTTCGAAAAGCGCACCGCCCGATGCGTTGCGGTAGACCCGTTCGGTGATCGGGTTCCCGGTCATCACATCTCCGGCATCCAGCATCAGCACATCCGTCCGGCCCGCGCGAATGGAATCGGCAACGAAATTCAATTCCGTGAACCCGCCTACCATGGGCCGCGGGGTGGTTTTCACCCACATCGCCTCCCGGGGAATGAATGTCGCGTGCATATCATTCGTATGGAGGATCGTCAGCGTGTGCGGAGGTCCGGCAGAAACCGCCGCTGAAAAGAAGAATGCCGGAAGGGCCGCGGAAAACATCCGGAACAGGATCTGATTCGTCATGGTTGCTCGCAATTGGTCATCCGAACGTAGGGTGCTGGAAAAGATACCAAGAATCTCCCTTAATTGGTACTTCTGAGGATCCTCCCGTTTGACGGGCTCCGTTCCACGGGTGCACTGCCACAAGGCTCGTGTGTGGTCCCATCCCTGGCGGGAGAACTTCACCGGAAAGGGTCCTTGCTTTGTTCTCTCCCCTTCTGTACATTTTTCTCCAGACGTCCCACCACTGAGGAGGATCGCCCATGGCAAAGCGTCGGACGGTCACAAAAAAACACCACATCACCATCACCTGGTTCGGCCATTCCGCGTTCAAACTCGAATCCCCCACCGGGAGGGTGGTTCTGATCGATCCGTGGCTGGATAACCCGAAAGCTCCGCCGGGAGCGAAGGATCTCGACCGGGTGGATATCATTCTTGTGACCCACGGACACGGCGACCATCTGGGCAACACGCTGGAGATCGCCAGGAGCACCGGCGCCCGGGTTGTCGCAATCCATGAGGTCGGGCTCTTTTTGCAGAGCAAGGGGCTGAACCGTGTCGAGGGTATCAACAAATCCGGCAGCGTGACAATCGAAGGCATCCGGGTGACCATGACACATGCCCAGCACAGCAGCGGGCTTGAGCCGGGCGGAGAGATTCTGGCGGGAGGGGACCCGGCCGGCTATGTGGTGAGGTTCGAAAATGATTTCGCGGTGTACCACGCGGGTGATACCGGATTGTTCGGCGATATGAAGCTCATCGGCGAGCTGTACAGGCCCGATCTGGTGTTGCTTCCCATCGGCGGATATTTCACCATGGGACCCCTGGAAGCAGCCTACGCCTGCCGGTTGCTAAAACCCCGGACTATCATAGGCACGCACTACGGCACATTCCCGGTTCTGGAGGGAACACCCGCCGAACTCCGGCGCCATCTTCCGGCTGCGATGCGCAAGTCGGTCATGGAGCTGACGCCGGGCGTACCGGTAACGTTGTAGCATTTACACACTCAACAACGGAACTGAGCATTCATGGAATTCCTCGACACAGTATATTTCGATAACACTCTTCGCGTCTGGCTCATCGCTCTGGGAATCACCGCCGGGACCTGGTTCATCCTCTCACTGACCAAACGCCTTATTGTGCGCCGCCTGCATTCCCTCGTCAAAACAACGTCGACCGACATTGACGATCTGATCGTGGACCTGCTGCGGCGCACGGGGTGGTTTCTTCTGCTGGCGGTTTCTCTCTATGCGGCATCGCATACCCTGCAAACCTCCGCTGCCGTCCGCGAGCTCGTGCACGTTCTTCTTGTTCTCACCATCCTCCTCCAGGCCGGGATCTGGGCCACCGGGATCATTACCTACACTGTCACGCGCATGACAAAGCAGCGGATGGCCGAAGGTGCCGCAAGCGCGACGACGTTTGCGGCGGTAGGTTTTCTGATGCGCCTTGTGCTCTGGACGTTTGTGCTGATTCTCACCCTTGACAACCTTGGATTCAACATCACGACACTCGTTGCCGGTCTGGGGATAGGCGGAATCGCCGTGGCCCTTGCCCTGCAAAACGTTCTGGGGGACCTCTTCGCCTCTCTCTCGATAGTGCTGGACAAGCCCTTTGAGATCGGCGACTTCATCATCGTGGATGAAGTCAAGGGAACGGTGGATCACGTCGGACTGAAGACGACGAGGCTCAAGAGCCTGTCCGGCGAACAGATTATCATTTCCAATGCCGATTTGCTCAAGAGCCGGATCCGGAATTACAAGAGGATGCAGGAGCGGCGGCAGGTATTCACGGTGGGATTCACGTACTCGACGCCCCCGGAGACGGTGGCGCGCATGCCGGCGCTATTGCGCGAAGTGATCACCGCACAGGCGAATGCCCGCTTCGACCGAGCACACTTCCAGTCGTTCGGGGATTCCGCGCTCCTGTTCGAAGCGGTGTACTACGTCACAAATCCGGATTACGGAGTGTTCATGGACGTGCAGCAACAGATCAATCTGGAAGTGCTCCGGCGCTGTACCGCGGAGGGAATCGAGTTCGCCTTCCCCACCCGTACCGTCCACGTCGTACAATCGTGAGCACGGGGAGGCCCTACAGGGTCTCCCCATCCTGTGGAGCGGGCTTCCGACCCTCCGGGAGGCGGCGCGACTTGCGCGCCGCCTCCGTCAGCAGGTATTCCATTTGCGCGTTTACACTCCGCAGTTCGTCCGCCGCCCACTTTTCCAGCACATCATACAGATCGGCGTTCACACGGAGCAGAAAGCGCTTCTTGTCGCTCATGTATACAGCGTCCCGGTGTTGATCACCGGCTGGGCTTCCCGGTCGGCGACCAGGGCAACGAGGAGATTGTTGATCATGGCCGCCTTCTTCTCGTTATCCAGCGACACGACGTTCTGTTCGCTCAGCATCTTGAGCGCCATTTCCACCATCCCCACCGCACCTTCCACGATCTTCTGGCGCGCGGCGACTATGGCTTCAGCCTGCTGCCGGCGCAACATTGCCTGTGCGATTTCGGGCGCATACGCCAGATGCGTCAGGCGCGCATCGGTGATCTCCACGCCGGCAATGTCAAGACGCGCCTGCACCTGGTGCCTGAGGCTCTCCGAGACCTCCCCCGGACTCCCCCGCAATGAAGGGCGGCCGTCATCATGCGAGTCATAGGGGTAGTGTGAGGCGAGCGTCCGGATGGCGGTCTCGCTCTGAATCGCGACGAACCCTTCGAAATTTTCCACATCAAAGAGCGCCTTCGCTGAGTCAATCACCCGCCACACGACCACCGCTGCGATTTCGATGGGATTTCCCTGCAGGTCGTTGACCTTCAACTGCTCGCTGTTGAAGTTCCGTATGCGCAGGGAGACATGCCGTTTGATCGCGATGGGGTTTGACCACCAGAACCCTGCCTCGCGGACTGAACCGATGTACCTCCCGACAAAGACCAGCACCCGCGCTTCATTGGGCTGGACAATGTAGAACCCGTTGAGTATCAGCGAACCCAGCAGCAACACCGGGATCCCGAACCAGAGTAAGGAGGGATCGTGCGTACGGATCACATCAACAATGATCCAGACACCGGTCACCCAGATAATCAGCGCGCCTATAAGCGCAACGAATCCGCTGATCTTGATTGCCCCTTTTTCCTGAATTGCTTCCATGAGGTTCTCCTTGTTGTGACATCAACATGATATCACTTCTATATCACATTGTCAATCAAAAAAAATGCCGCCGGTGCAATAACGGCAGCAAAGTGTAGCAACCTCTGCGAGCATCCCCCGGTACGGCGACTTGACGGTGGCCGGGAAGATCCCCCGCTTTCCCTCAACGGGACGGAGGGTTTTTCTTTTTCCGGTTCTGCATCAGTTTTTCTATTTCACCCGCCTCCCGCGGTATGGATTCGCTCAACATCACGCAGCCATTCTCCGTGACCAGAATATCGTCCTCGAGCCGGATCCCCACACCACGATAGCCCGGCGCCAGCAATGAATCCTCCACCGGCACGTAGATGCCCGGTTCAAGCGTGATCACCATCCCGGC
The DNA here is from genome assembly GCA_963779225.1 of uncultured Bacteroidota bacterium. Classification (GTDB taxonomy): domain Bacteria; phylum Bacteroidota; class Ignavibacteria; order UBA10030; family UBA6906; genus CAVPCZ01. The sequence continues at coordinate 2,917,699 of CAVZWW010000003.1, read as the reverse complement.
CCGAAGGGTGTCCATCACCCCCGAATCGTGAACGTCCAGCCCGAGATGATGGGAGATGCCATGACCCCAGTATTTCCCGAATCCCCGGGCGGCAATCGAAGCCTTCCCGGTCGCGTCCAGTTCCGACCAGGCCAGTCCCGGCCGGATGCGGGCAAGAACATCTTTCTGGGCCTGCCTCACCGCATCGTATATCTCCCGTTGCTCGCGCGTAAACTTCCCACCCACGGGGAGCGTCCGCGTGATGTCAGCCGCATATCCGTCCACCTCCGCCCCGACATCCATCACCACGACCTCCCCGGTTCGCATCGTCCGTCTGTTCACATCATAGTGCAGGATCAGAGAGTTCGCACCCGATCCCACGATCGAAGGGAAGGCGGGTCCGGACGCACCCTGACGAAGGAACTCCCCTTCCAGGGCAGCCTGCAACTCGTACTCCACCGCACCCGGTGCGCACACAGCCATTGCACGGCGCAATCCGTCGCCGGTGATCCGTATCGCCCGCCGGATCTGTTCCACTTCAGCGGGCGACTTGTACACGCGGAGTCTCGCTACAAGCGGCCCCGCGTTCTTGACCTTCAGATTCGGAAACCGGCGCTCAAGTTCGCGGCGGCTTTCCCGCTCAAGAAATATCGGTTTCCCGTTCAGCCAGTCATGCACAAATGCCGGCGAAAAGGAGGATGCGTAGAGCGTCTCCACACGGGAGCAGAGCGCGCTCAACACATCCCCGAACCGGCTCCACTCCAGCGTGAGGCCATCCTCGAGTGTTTTCGGAATCCCGCCGTCACGCTGCACAAACATGACGATGCGGGCCACCGTATCACCGATGACCACGCCTCCCGGCGCAACAAGAAGTGCGACATTCGGCCGGTTCTCCCCGGTAAGGTACAGGAGACTGCTTTCCTGCCGGTACGGATAGTTCACATCGTTGTTCCGTGTGCGCGTGTCCGGTGAGCGGAACACCGCTGCCGATGAAGAATCCAGGAGTGCGCTCAACCGCGCCCTTCGTGCGGCAAATTCTGCGCGAGCGGCGCCGTCCTCCCCCCGGGCAGACCCTGCAATGATGATGCAGAGGATCCCGACAATCCAGACACCCCTCCTCACTTCGCCGCATCCTCAACCGGCATCAGCATGCGCGAAACTTTCGCCGATTGGGTCATCGGTATGGTCATGTTCTGCTGACCCGTGATGGCGGCGGTCATGTCCGTATCGTTTTGCCCTTCCTCCTTGACCACCAGCCCTTCCCTGTCGTCAAAAAATACCGTGCCACTCAATTTCCCCGTTCCCTCCATGAAAACATCCATTCCCATCATGGATCCCTTTCCCTCAATCGTGGACGTACCGGTGTACGTGAGTTTAACGCAGTCGTGACCCATTTGCTGTTCGCGGCCGGCCACCGTGTATTCGAGAGTGGAGGTGCTCACCATCTTCCCCCCCATTGCGTCATTGGTATCGGCGACCGCAGTTTTCCATTTCCCTCCCACCGCGACGGGTACTTTCGACAACTGATGGAAGCGGACCGCTTCACGAAAGGCCGTGGTGCGCCCCATTCCCGGAATCACCTTCACACTGTCCAGCAACTCCCGCGACTCCACCACGCCCAGCGGCGACAGCACCAGCCGGGTCCTCTTGCCAATAAGCTCCTCCATCACCATCGTCGTGTCGCGGCGCGCCGATTTCGTGGCCACCACGAGGGAGTCCATTGAGGTGATCAGCACGCTCGTTCCATCCTGACGCTTGTCCGCGACCTCGACGCGGCTCACCATGCGTGCCGTTGTATAGATCTTCATCTCCTGGCCCATCATCTCCTGAACCATGTTCGAGGTCACGAGATCGGCATACCGGTACGCCTTCCCTTTTTCAAAACCGTACTTCAACTGCAGCGCGGGCTGCGGGAAAGCGGATGCTGCCGCGAGAATCATGACTGTCAGCAACGAAAAGACACGCCTGCGTGAACGATCCATGGTGCACCTGCCCTTCGCTATTTGGATGATGGTTCAATGGAATCGGCTGTCCGCCATGCGGTCCGGAAAACCAGATCGGCCACGTGCGCAACTTTCTGCACGTCGATCAGATCTGCATGGTCGGTGACCTTGTGATACTGCTCGTGAAGCCCGGTATGATAGAAGATGACGGGTATGCCGTGTTTCACAAAACTTATATGGTCACTGCCTCCCCTGGACAGCACCGTCGGCATGAGCACGAATTCCGGCGGACGGTTTTCCATCCGGGTGCTGGTAAGGAGGGCGGATCCTTCCGCGGTTCCGATAAGTTGAAGCGAATCCGGGGTCCCGCGACCCACCATGTCCATGTTCAACATTGCCTTCGTGGCCGCGAGCGGGAAGAGAGGGTTCCGGACATAGTATTCAGAGCCAAACAGTCCTCTTTCCTCCCCCGCAAAGGCGATCAGCAACACGGAACGCCGGGGCGCACGCCCCATGCTCCCGAATGCCCGGGCAATCTCGAGCAGAGCCACCGTGCCCGATGCATTATCATCAGCACCATTGAACACGGAGTCCTCCCCCGCCTTCGTGTCCCGTTTGATCCCGACGTGATCATAATGCGCTCCAACCACCACAAGCTCCTTCGCCAGGATGGAATCGGACCCCTCGATGATCCCGAGGACATTTTGCGTCGGCATATCTCTGACGACAATGGACGTGCGCATCCGGACCCGCACGCCGCGCAGCACGAATGAACGGGGGGTGAACGCGCGATCGATCGACGCCTGGAGCCGTACCAGGGAATCCACGGATCCGAAGAGGCGGACCATGACCTTTTCGCCGACATGCATCACCGGAATCTTCTCCGCCCCTTCGACGGCAAGCGTCATGGGAAGAGCATCCTGCGGGATCAGTTTGGAGAGTGAAGGCCAGGGGAAGCCGCGGGGTGTTAACAGAGTGTGATTCAGCGGGTCCGTCATGACCAGGACGGCCTTTGCCCCCCGTTCGATGGCCTGCCGTGTCTTGGTGGTGACATTCGAGTACGCGGTGGACTTCTTGCCGAGGAACACGGCAGCGGAATCCTCCTCTCCCGGCTCGTGCCTCAGAACCAGTACGATCTTCCCCTTTACATCGAGGCCGGCATAGTCATCGTATTTATACTCCGGGGCGCTGATTCCGTATCCGGCAAAGACGAGTTCCCCTTCCACCTCGCCGTCCCCGGTGTTGTCAAACGGCGTGAAGTCGTCCTTGATGGCAAAATCTTCGCTGACGCCATCCACGGTCACCCGGAGGGCATTCGTGTCTCCGAGGGAGATAATGTTCAACGGTACGGGCTGGTAATAGCTCCCGTGCACGGGGCGTATGCCCGAATGGGCGAATGTACGGGCGATATACGCTGCCGCGCTGTCCAATCCCGGACCGGGTGTGTTACGTCCCTGCAACTCGTCAGACGCAAGGTAGGCAAGGTGCCGAGAAACGCTCTCTGCGTCAATATGTGAGGAGCCTCGAGAGAGATCCTGTTCCGGGCCCCTGCAGCCGATGCCGAGACCCAGAATGAGGATCCACATTTTTCCCGGCACAGGTGTGAGAGTGTGCATCGTGCGTCTTCGCCTTCCATCTGATAATGTGTTTGGTGTATTCATAGAGAAAAGGGGAGTTCCGGAGCTCCCGGTAAATTCTCACACAATCTCCGACAGCAGTTCTCTGCGTGGTGCGGCGATGACCACCTTGTTCACCAGCATTCCCTTAGCCGCCACCACAGCCGCACCGGCATCCACTGCCGCCTGGGCAGCTGCTACGTCGCCCGTCAGCGTGACGAAGGCCTTGCCACCCAGCGCCATCGCGAGGCGGAGCTCAATCAGCTGCACTTTCGCCGCCTTGGCCGCCGCATCAGCGGCTTCGATCATCGTGGCTACGGAGAAGGACTCGATGATCCCCAGCGCTTCGAGTTTCCCGACGGTTGTCCCACCGCCGATTGCGGTGAAGACGGAATGGTGGACGTTGGGAATAACGAAGGTGTCAATGACTGCGCCGCCGCCAGCGATAACTCCCGCCTCTACGCTGGAGGTGACCGCAGCCACATCTCCCCCCACCAGGACCATGTATTTCCCTGAACAAATCGTGCGTGACAGCAGGATTTCCACCTCCGCCGCCTTCAGCATGGCATCCGCCACAAGAAATCCCGCGGCAATACTCGACAGCTCGATCAGGCCGATCGCATTCTTTTGCATAGGTCAATCCCGCTCTATGACAATGGTTGGGTCAATCTGTTTAACCACTCCGGTTATGCTGGTATGGATGCGCGCCCCCAGTGATCCTTCCGCGATCTCGGCGACACACTCCCCTGCGTCCACCGCCTGTCCGACCTTCACAATGGGGGCAGACGGTGCACCGGCATGCTGGGCCAGGGGCAGGCCGATACGATTCGGGGCAGGCACCGTGGCCCCCTCCTTTGCATGAATGTCGTAGGACCCGAGACCGAGGCGCTTCACCAGCTGCGAGAGCGGGGTCCGGCGTCCCTCGTACATCGCATGGGGTTTCACCTCCTTGGGTCCGGACCAACGCACGCCCCGGGCTTTCATCTCCCGTTTTCCCTTGTCGCACGCTTCTTTTGGAAAGAGACTTTCCGGGCAGGCGTACAACGTGCACAACCCGCACGCGCAGCAAAGAGCCGCGTACTGGTTCCAGAATTCCTCACCCGTGCGCGTGAATCCCAGACTCCGCATCACCTTGTGCGGCTGCACATCGTATCCGAGAAGGAACCGGGGGCACAGTTCCGTGCAGAAGGTGCACTGGTCGCACGCCGATTTTCCGATACGGTGCATCGTCTGCTCGGGTTGTTTCTTCCGCATGACGAGCGTGTGGTCCGCCGGTAGAACCACAAGGCCGGCAGTGGTTTTCGTAATCGGGCGCTGGAGGTCGAATTCAAGGGCACCCATCATGATTCCCCCAACGAACACCCCGTACTCGGGGACGGTGATGCCGCCCGCGACCTGCACCGCATCGGCAAAACTGATCCCGACGGGCGCGGCAAACGTGACGGGCTGTTTCACAGCGCCTGCGACGGTAATCCACTTCTCAGTGACCGGAATCCCCTTCTCCGCACGCGTAACGTTCAACAGCGTTTCAACGTTGTTGACCACGACCCCCACATCAAGGGGGATGCCCTGCGGGGGAATGAGACGTCCGGTGGCCTCGTAGACCAGAATATATTCGTCGCCGGACGGGTAAAAATCCCCGAGGAGATGGATGGTGACATCTTTTGCGTCGATCGCCGAGCGGAGCGCCGCGATCGCCCCGGCATTCTTTTCCTTCACGCCGATGATGCCGCGGGATGCGCCTGTGGCCTGCATCAACAACCGGACACCACGGACAATCTCCACCGCGTGCCGGGTCATGACTGCCAGGTCCTTGTGGATCAACGGTTCGCATTCGGCGCCATTGGCAATGACCGTGTCCGCCTTTGCCCCGGCCTTAACATGAGCGGGAAATCCCGCCCCTCCTGCGCCAACCACACCAGCCTGTCGGAGCTGTTCCTGCAACGTCATCGGATTTATCCTGGATGCGAGAGAATGTGAGTTTTCCGCCCGCGGTCCTGAACCATGGCACCGGCGGGGTCGAACGCTCCACGCAAATCTTCCGCTGCAAAGAGAATCACTTCACGCGTTGCCGGGAGCCCAAACCGCGGCTCGCGTTGATGACCGTCAAGCGCGGAGAGGGCGTCTTTGACGGCCAGCCATGCGGAGAGGGCGAGCATGAAGGGTGGTTCCCCGACCGCCTTGCTGCCGCGTATGGTGCCCGCATGCGGCACGCCGGTAAGGATCTCCACCCGGAAATCTTCAGGAACGTCCCCGGCCGTCGGAATCTTGTACGTATCCGGAGAATGCGTCAACAGATGACCTGTGCTGTCCCACACGACGTCTTCCGTGGTGCACCAGCCAACACCCTGGATGTATCCCCCCTCAATTTGCCCCCGGTCTATGCCGGGGTTCAGAGAATCTCCTGCGTCGTGCAGGATATCCACGCGGAGAAGCGCATGCGCCCCTGTCAGCACATCCACCTCCACTTCAGTGACGGCCATGCCGAATGCGTAATAATAGAACGGGCGGCCTTTCCCTGCCTGCCTGTCCCAGCCGATGTCAGGCGTGCGGTAAAACCCCGTCGAACTGAGGCTCACCCTTTCGAGATGAACGGCCTGCACGGCCTTCGCGAAGGAGATGGATCGTTCCGGATAGCGGGAGTCGGCAACCGCATTCGCCGCAAAGACGACGTCCTGCGGGTGCGTGGGGTCTTCTTTCCGTCCGCCCGTGAGGACCGGAGCGAGGACCACGGCGATGCGTTCCTTCAGAATATCCAGAGCGTTCTTGACGGCCATGCCGTTCATGTCCGCCCCTGAGGATGCAGCGGTCGGAGAGGTGTTCGGGACATGCGCGGTGCTCGTGGCACTGACTCTCACGCCTTCCGGATCAATGCCCAGCTCCGCTGCGGCAATACCCCTGATCTTCGTGTGGAGCCCCTGTCCCATCTCCACTCCGCCATGGTTCACCAGTACCGTCCCGTCAGCGTAGATGTTCACCAGTGCCCCGGCCTGATTGAGGTAGGTTGAGGTGAATGATATCCCGAATTTCACAGGAGTGAGGGCAAGACCTCGTTTCCGGGAAGCATGTGAGGTATTCCACTCATTCACCGCCGACCGCCGTTCGCGATATGAGGAAGAAACCATCAGCCGATCGAACATGGAAACCAGCGGATTCGCTTCGACGGTCTGGCCATAATGCGTGACGTGTCCCGTCTCCCGACCGTAGAAGTTTCGCGAACGCACGTCCGCCGCATCGATGCGGAGAACACGCGCCACACGGTCGATGATCGTCTCCATCACGGCCATCCCCTGTGGACCGCCAAACCCCCGGAACGCGGTGTTGGAGGGAAGGTTGGTCTTCCAGACGCAGCCTGTTACGGCAATGTTCGGAACGAAATAGGCATTGTCAGCGTGGAGCATGGCCCGTTCCAGAATCGCGAACGAAAGATCTGTCGCCATTCCCCCGTCGCTGTTGAGTCCGACCCGCACTCCCGCGAGCACTCCCCGGGCATCAAACCCGGCTTCGTAGCGTGTGAGAAAGCGGTGGCGCTTTCCCGTCATGATCATATCGTCATCCCTGAACAGCCGGATTTTGACGGGCCGGCGGGTGGCCGCAGCCAGCAGTGCGGCCCAGCATGCAGTATGGTTGGCCTGGGTCTCCTTCCCGCCGAACCCGCCTCCCAGACGGCGCACTTCAACGACAACGTCATTGCGCGGAATTCCCAGGACACCGGCCACCAGGGCCTGGGTTTCAGAAGGATGTTGCGTGGAGGAATACACCGTCATTTCGCAACCTTCTCCCGGGACGCACAGTGCGACCTGTGTCTCCAGATACCAGTGCTCCTGGGCGCCGGTCTCCAGTTCCCCGCTCAGCCGGTAAGGAGCATTTTCCAGAGCCGCCGCAACATTACCTCGCTCTATGAGACGCGGGGGTCCCATCAGCATGCCCATTTCCATCGCGGTGCGCAGATCAAGCACCGCTTCAAGGGGCTCGTAGGAGATGTGCACCAGCCTCTCCGCCCCGAGACACTCTTCTTCCGTCCCCGCAGCGATGAGCGCAACCGCCTGTCCGACACACAGGACTTCATCCACTGCCAGACACGGTTCATCCTTCACCACCGGGCCCATGGTATTGTGCCCGGGTATATCCAGGAACGAGAGCACAGCATGCACACCGGTGGCCGCCCGCGCCGCCGTCAGGTCCATCCCGAGAATTTTTGCGTGAGCATGCGGACTGTACACAACCCGGCCATACAGCAACTCTCCGGACACGGCCATGTCATCCACATACACCGCTTCACCGGTGACGTGTGCCTCTGCGCTTTCGTGTTGTGTGCGGGCGGTCATTCTAGGCCTCGACTCCGACGCCGTCTGTTGTCACGCCTGCATGCACATCCTCCCAGAACCGGAGGAGGAGGTTCCGGGCCACCGTCATCCGGAAGGAGGCCGATCCGCGGACATCGCTGATAGGAGAAAAATCTTTCCCGAGCTGCTCCGCGGCCCTGGACACGCTTTCTCGCGTCCAGCGGGATCCCTGGAGCGCCGCCTCGACCTGCCGTGCGCGACCGGCAGTCGGGGCCATTCCTCCGAACGCAATCACGGATGATGTGATATTCCCCGCCCCGTCGCGCGTCAACCGGAAACCTGCACTCACCGAAGAAATATCCATGTCGCGCCGGCGCGAGACCTTGTAGGAACGGACAATCGTGCCGCCGGGAATCTCCGGAATCTGCACGGAGGTGATAAGTTCGTTCTCCCCGCAGCAATTTTTGCGATACCCCGTGATGAACTGATCCATCGGCACGATGCGTGATCCTCCGGAATTCTCCAGCTTCACCCCGGCCTTCAGTGCGAGAAGCACGGGAAGGGTATCGCCGATCGGCGAGGCGGTGCCAAGATTGCCGCCGAGCGTCGCCAGCGACCTGATTTGCCGGGAGCCGAAGAGCGCAAGCATGTCCCGGAGCGGCAAACACCCTTCCTGCGTCGACTCGAGGATGTACTGGAACGTCACGGCTGCACCGATCGAGAGCATCCCCCCCTCCACACGCAGCGCGCGCAGCTCCGGAATCCCCGAGAGGTCAAGTATCGAGGGAAGATGTTCGTGCTTCTTTGTGACGCGGAGCGCCACGTCCGTTGCGCCGGTGAGCACCAGCGCCCCGGGGTGATCCGCCCGGTAGGCCAGTGCTTCTGCGAGGCCGGCGGGGCGGCAATACCGCTCTGCTCCTGTGTCGATGAGGAGCATCCCCCCGGGTATGCTCCGCAGAAGCGAACAGACCGCCGGTTCCTGATCGGCAAACCGGTCATGTCCATCCCCGTTGCACGCTTCCAGAGCGGCATCGATCACCGGGCGGTAACCCGTGCACCGGCAGAGATTTCCCGACAGAGCATCCACCGCGGTCTGACGGTCCGGAACCCTCCCGCTTTTGTACAGGGCAAAGAGGGACATGACAATCCCGGGAGTGCAGAAACCGCACTGGCTGCCCTGCAGGTCTACCAGGGCGCGCTGCACAGGGTGAAGCGTCCCGTTCTTTTCCTGCAGATTCTCGACGGTAATGAGCTGCTTTCCGTGCAGCATCGGGAGGAAAACCAGGCATGAATCCACGGCGCGATAGGTCAGACGGCCGGGAGTGGATTCCTCGGCCAGAACCACCGTGCATGCTCCGCAATCTCCTTCCGCACACCCTTCTTTCGCCCCACGATGCCCGGGCAGCGAGCGCAGATATTGGAGGACCGTTGTGGTGGGGCGATACGCCGAGGACGGCGTGAGGGGAATCCGGATTAGCCGGTCATCAAGAACGCACTGAACACAATCCTGCATGCGGGAAACAGCGCCTGGGTTGCGCACTATGAGCATGAACGAGATCCCGAACCAGACCGCTCCGGGTTGGCCGTACTATCACACAGAAACGAAAGACAATGCCGAAAGTTTTCTCAAGGTACGATAATCCTCCGGCACAATCAACCTGCCTGGCGGCATACCCCGGTGTCCAGGGAACACGCCGAACATCATCGTGTTGGAAGGGGTGATCGTGCCCTTCATGAGAAGAAGGGATTTTTGCGGACCACCAAGAGAGCGCTTCAGATTCAACAAACGGCGGGAGGATCCTCCGCGACCCGCACGTTCATAGCGGCTGAGGGCGTGCCGGGGGAATACAGCTGCAGGAACCTGGTGAGATGCTCAAGAATGGGTTCGGCCTCGGTGAACTGCATCAGTTCATTGCGGATTTTCGAGACATGGGGCATACCGCGCAAAAACCCCGAATAGTGCTTGCGCAATTCGATGACGCCGACGCGCTCCCCCTTGCACTCAACGGAGAGCCGGAGGTGCTCGCGCAGCAACGACACACGCTCTTCAAGAGTCGGTTCCGGCAACAGAACACCGGTGGAGAGATAATGCTTCGCCTGCATGAAGATCCATGGGTTCATCACCGCACCCCGGCCGATCATCACCGCATCACATCCCGTACTTTCGAATGTCTCCTTGACGTTTTGGGGCGTGACAATGTCCCCGTTGACGATGACGGGAATCGACACCGCCTCTTTTATGCGCGGGATCCAGCTGTAATCGACCGCCCCCTTGTGGCCCTGCTCGCGCGTCCGGCAATGAACCGTGAGCGCGGCTATGCCCGCCTGCTCGCACATCTTCGCCACATCCACGATCTTGATGCTCTGCGCGTCCCAGCCCAGGCGGGTCTTAAGCGTGACGGGCGTGGAGACAGCCTTCACCACGGCTCTGGCCATCCGTTCCATCTTCGGGAGATCCCGCAGCAGCCCGGCCCCCGCACCACGCATCGCCACGTCACGAACCCAGCAGCCGCAATTGATGTCGATCAGATCGGGCCGGTAGCTCTCCGCCATCCGGGCCGCTCCCTCCATGGCATCCACATCGCCCCCATAGATCTGAATACCCACCGGCCGCTCGTCCTCGAGGAAGACCATCTTTTTTGCGGTCTTGGCGGAACCGCGCACCAGACCGTCCGAATTCACAAATTCGGTGTACACCAGATCCGCCCCGAGCCGCTTGCAGATCAACCGGAACGGAAGATCCGTCACGTCTTCCATCGGAGCCAGGAGAATTCCCCGTTCGAGTGTTATGCCGCCTATCTTCATCAAAACACCACCCCTTCCCTCCACTTGGACAGCACACGCTGCCAGTACCTTTCGTACTGGACGCCACGCAGCAACAGATAATCGTCCATGGTAAACTGCTCCGGCGCAAACTGCACACGACGGAACTGCCAGTGATTTTCACTCTCCGAGCCGGGATGATTATAATACCAGCTTTCCCGATCGTAAAACCGCTCTACGGTCTCGGGTGGCCCCAGGATGACGTACACCATCCCCCGGTCCGTTTTCCAACCTTCCTTGAAAGAAGAGAAGAGGCGGTTTGCTTCTTCCACCCGCGAATAGTATTTGCGAATCAGCTCCGCCGCCATTTGCCGATCGCTGACGAGAGAAAGCCAGAACCTGTCGAACAGACGCCGCCGCTCGTCAGCACTCCCGGCGGAATCCATTGTCCGGCGCTCTTCGCCATTCATCAGGTACACCGCGGCTGCCGCCATTTCGTTGAGGGTTCCCGGCCGAGGAAACCCGGCTCCCATGATCGAGAAATACCGGCGGCTGGTGAGAGCCTCGTCCACCTCCGAGGTCGGTTCCCCGGAACCATGGACACGCATCGTGAGCTGGTACATCCCGCATTTCAGCCAGGGCAAGGGAACCGTCACATTGTGCCAGGGCTCTGTCACAAATACGCGGCGGTGTTCCACAGAAACCGTGTCCGCCTCTTCCGGATAGTACCGCCCCAGTCCCTGGACCGCCGTCCCGGTGGAAAAATACCAGGGAACGATTGCCTCGGAGGTATCCATCACAAACCGGACAAGCGTCGTCTCCAGGAGCCACGCCGAGCCCGCCGGAAGGTTGAAAAGAGTCACCTGTGCGGACAGTGAATCCCGCTGCAGTGGCAAATGGAAAGCCACGACCGGACCCGGCATGCCATGCTCCCCCCGGTCCATGAGCACCACCCTCCCGAGCATGGGCGGACCTTCACGCAATTCCGGAACGAAGACAGCCTGCTCCCGGAATGACGACCGCCCGCTATTCCGGTCCTCAACAGTCGCCTCGCAGGCGTATGCCCCGGGCCTGGCGGGAAGAAATGCCTGATGGCGAACGGATTTCGTGGTCTGCGTTTCGGCGTACCCGCTGACCTGCAAGGTCTCTGCCAGCACTCGTTCTGCCACAAGTTCCTCCGTCTCCTGGTCGCGGAGGAGGAATGTCACGTCGTAACGGGCCGCGAATCCGCCTGGAGTGCGTGTGTACGTTACCGTACCCGCGTTTAAGAGTGCAAACACCTCCACTCCGGACGAGTCCGGGAGATTCGCCGCCACGGCTTCTACATCGAATGTCGGGAGTCTCTGTGCATAGCCGGGGATCCTTCCCGCGGCATCCGGTTTCACACGCGACCCATCCGAGCAGCCCCCGAGAAGCCCCGCGAGAAGCAGGAGGGCAACCGCGCCATGCAGGAATTCCCGTTGATGGAACCGCCTCATGATGATACCCGTTTTATGCACACCGGAAGTACAGAGTGCTCTGTGTGCCGCGGCACGCCGGGACTACGGTGTGGCACTGTACCCCGCTATACAACCCGGATTTCCAGCATCGCTTTATGCACCCCGAAATTGCGGAACTGCAAAGTTGTGTCTTGTGCCGGTATCCCGGAACCTTCTTCCGGAGGCAATAACGCGGATTCGGGCCAGAAAATCAACGCTGGCTATTCCCTCCCCGATTACGGATATTGCAGCCATGCAACCACTGCATCTGCCGTTTGAAGAATTCCGGCTCGCCAATGGCCTCACAGTCATTCTTCACCGCGATACGTCCGTTCCCGTCGTCGCGGTCGAAGTGATGTATCACGTCGGGTCGAAAAACGAGTACCCGGGCCGGACCGGTCTCGCACATCTCTTCGAACATCTCATGTTCAAGGGGTCCGCTCACGTTCCTGACGGGGAGCATTTCCGCCGCCTCCAGGCGGTCGGAGCCTACGTGAATGGTTCGACAAGCGAAGACCGGACGAACTACTATGAAGTCGTTCCGGCGCGACATGCTTCCCTCCCCCTCTTTCTCGAAGCCGACCGGATGGGACACCTCCTCCCCGCGCTGACACAGGAGAAGCTGGACAACCAGCGGGACGTGGTGAAGAATGAGCGGCGGCAGAGCTATGACAATCAACCTTACGGGCGAGCCTCCGAAACCATCGGTGCCGCCCTGTTCCCCCCCGATCACCCTTACAGCTGGCCGGTGATCGGTTCGATGTCCGATCTTTCCGCCGCAACACTCGATGACGTTGGCGATTTCTTCGGGCGGTATTATGCCCCCAACAACGCCTGTCTGGTCGTCGCGGGGAATTTCGACGAAGGCGATATACGCCGGTCCATCGATGAGTGCTTTGGCCCGATCCCCGCAGGCTCGCCTGTCGCTGTGCCGCACCCCGGGCGCCCGTCGCCTGGAGCCGACACTGTCCTTCAGCTCCCGGACAACGTCCACCTACCCCGTCTCTACCTGGCCTGGCATTCCGCCCCCTGGCACACTCCTGAGGATGCCGTGCTGGATGTGCTGACCGATGTGCTGAGCGCCGGTAAGAACTCACGCCTCTATCGCACTCTCGTGCTGGAACAGCAAATCGCCCAGTCCGTCATCGCCTATCAACACGGACTTGAATGCGGCGGGAAGCTGATCATACAGATCACCGCACGCCCCGGACACACACCGCAGGAGCTCTTCGACTCCACCCGCATCCAGATCGAAAGGGTACTCGCGGATGGCCCTGACGAGAAGGAAATCCGGAAGTCCTTGAACGCCAAGGAATCCGATTTCTTTCACGGTCTGGCGGGGATGCTGCGGCGGGCCGATAGCCTTGCCACGTATGCAACGCTGACCGGAAGCGCGGCGAACCTCCTTCACGCACTCGAACGGTTCCACGGCATTGATGCGCTTCAGGTCCGTGACACCGCCCGCAGCGTACTGACGGGTTCATCGGTACGACTTGATGTCCTCTCCCGCACAGCAGGCCCGGAGGCGTGATCATGCCGCTGCACATCCACGAATTCCGGCTTCCGAACGGTCTGCGCGTCTGGCTGATAGAACACCATGCACTTCCGCTCACGGTTCTGAACCTTGTCATTCCCGCCGGGGCCGATGCGGATCCGCCCGGTCTGGCGGGCCTGGCATCCCTCACCGCCGAAGCGCTTGAAACCGGTACCCGCTCCATGGATTTGTACGCGATCGCCGACCGTCTGGAATATGCCGCCGCTTCCATGCGTTCGCGCGCCACGTACGACGGTTCAACGGTTGTTGTTTCGATGCTGAAAAAGAATCTTGATCCCGTACTGGAGGTTCTCGCCGAACTTGTCACGGCCCCGGTCTTCCCCGCCGGCGAAGTCGAACGACTGAAGGGGCAACGTCTTGCAGGCCTGTTGCAGCTGAAGGACCGGCCGGCCGCTCTCGCCTCGCGGCTCCTGACAACCCTCCTGTTCGGGAACCACCACCCGTACGCCAACGAAGTTATCGGCACGGAAGCCGGTCTGCAGGCGATCACCCGGAATGAAGCGGAGCGGTTTCATGACGTGTTGTACAGGCCTGCGAAGAGTACGCTCATTGTTGCGGGCGATCTCACACGCGAAGAGTGCGAACGGCATTGCAGCCGGCATCTTTCCGGGTGGACCGCAGGGAAGCCGGCGCCGCGGCCTGAGCCTCCCGCCGCGCGTTCGGAGCAACCCGGGATCTACATGGTGCACCGGCCCGGGGCCACGCAATCCGAAATCCGCGTGGGGAGAATCGCACTGCAGAAGAACGATCCCGGCCTTCCGGCAGCCATGGTGCTGAACCGGGTGCTCGGTGGACAGTTTTCGAGCCGCCTGAATCAGAACCTTCGTGAGCGGCGGGGGCTCACCTACGGTGCCTGGTCGTCGTTCATTCCGCTTCGCCATCCCGGTCCCCTTCTTGCGGGCGGGGCATTTCACACGGGAGGCACAGCTGAAGCGGTGGGTCAATTGCGTGACGAGATCCGCCGGATGCGCCGGGACGGTGTCACGGAAGAGGAGCTCGTGTTTGCACGGGAGAGTATGGCGGGTGCCTTTTCCCTTGCCTTCGAGACAACCGCCCAGATCGCCGAGACGCTGCAGAACATCCCGCTCTACGATCTTCCACGCGACTATTACGATACGTACGTTGACCGGATCAGGGGTGTGTCATCAGAAGACTGCCGCCGGATTGCGGAACAGTGGCTGGATGTGGAAACGATGACCGTCGTGATCGTCGGAGATGCCGCGAGCGTCCGGCCGCAGCTGGAGCAATCGGGTATCGGGCCGGTGATCCTCTGCGATGCCGACGGCGGTGTTATCCCGCCGTCATCCGGGCTATGACTGCATCCGCCATTTCCGTTGTTCCGACGGGGTTTATCGGGTTCAGGTCGCGTGTCACCGCTTTTCCATCCGCAACCAGGCCACGCAGGGCTTTCTCGATCTTATCCGCCGCGGCGAATTCGTTCAGATGTCTCAGCATCATCACGCCGGCCAGAATGATGGCCGCCGGATTGGCAATGTTCTTCCCTGCAATGTCCGGTGCACTGCCGTGCACCGCTTCAAAGATCGACGCCGTATAGCCGATATTCGCCCCCGGCGCGAGCCCCAGACCTCCGACAAGCCCCGACGCCAGATCCGAGAGGATATCGCCGAACAGGTTCGTCGTTACGATCACGTCGAACTGCTCCGGACGTATGACCATCTGCATCGCCATATTGTCCACAATCCGGTCATCCGCAATCAGGTCGGGATAGTCGGCCGCAACGACGCGGGCCACATCCAGGAAAAGACCCCCGGTGTACTTGAGGATGTTGGCTTTGTGGACCGTCGTCACCTTCTTGCGGCCATGGGTTCTTGCATACTCAAAAGCGTACCGGAGAATCCGCTCCGATCCCGAACGGGTAACGACACCGATGGTCTCCGCCGCGCTCCGTTGCGGATCGATATAGTGCTCGATGCCGGCGTAGAATTCTTCCGTATTCTCCCGGACGATCACCAGGTCGATGTTGCTGTACCGCGAAGGGACACCTGCAAACGAAAGGGCCGGACGAACGTTGGCGTAGAGATCAAACTCCTTGCGCAGCGCCACATTCACGCTGCGGAACCCCGAACCGACGGGTGTGGTCAACGGCCCCTTCAGCGCGACACGGTTGCGTTCGATGGATTCCAGAACATGTTTCGGAAGCGGGTCCTTGTACTTGTCGATCGCCTCCAGTCCGGCCTCAACCCGTTCCCATTGAATCCGCGCGCCGGATGCCTCGATGACGCGTACCGCGGCTTCGGATATGCTCGGCCCTATCCCGTCGCCGGGAATCAGCGTTACGTTGTGCATCGTATCCTCTCGATTGTACGGGCTGCACCTTCCGGGGAGCAGCCCCTCCTTCTTTCGGCTGACTGTTTTTGCCGCAAATGCATCCTGGAACAGGCGGCACGGCCGAAGCGCGGGATAACATACGGAAATCCCCCCCGAGATTCAATCAGACAAACACGTTGCGGACTGTGGATTTTTCACCGGTATTTTATATCTTTGCTCCATGCTTCACTTGAAGAAATCCGGAAGGCTCAGCAAAGAGCTCAACCTGTTCGATGTCTATGCCATTGCAGCAGGCACGACATTGAGCGCCGGATTTTTCTTGCTGCCCGGACTTGCGGCGAAAGAAGCCGGGCCGGCAGTCGTCCTTGCATATATGATTGCCGTGATCCCTCTCGTTCCTGCGATGTTCAGCATCATTGAACTCGCGACCGCCATGCCACGAGCCGGAGGTGTGTACTATTTTCTCGACCGTTCGCTCGGTCCACTTGTAGGAACAATCGGAGGGATCGGAACCTGGCTTGCGCTGGTTCTCAAAGTGTCCTTCGCTCTCATCGGAATGGGAGCATATATCGGATTGTTTCTTCCCACCCTTCCGATCATCCCTGTTGCAGTAACCATTGCTGTTTTGCTTTCGGTACTGAATTTCTTCGGGGCAAAAAAAACCGGTCGGTTGCAGGTTTTTCTTGTCGTCGGCCTGCTCGGCATCCTTGCAGCGTTCCTTGGCGGAGGATTGCCGCATATTCAGGTTCAGCGGTTTTCGGGTCTCTTCGATGCCGGCTTTTCCAATATTCTCGCAACAGCCGGTCTCATATACATCAGCTATGTGGGTGTGACCAACGTTGCAAGCCTTTCCGAAGAAGTCAAGAATCCTGAGCGCAATCTTCCGCGCGGGGTCATTCTCGCGCTTGTCACCGCAGTGGTTATCTACGGACTGGGCACTGCGGTAATGGTGGGGGTGATCCCTATGGATCGTCTGGCGGGTAGCCTGACACCGGTCGCCACGGCCGCCGAATCGTTCTTCGGCGAGGTCGGCGTGGGTTTGCTGGCAGGCGCGGCGCTGCTGGCATTCATTTCCGTGGCAAATGCAGGAACCCTCAGCGCCTCCCGGTATCCGCTCGCTATGAGCCGTGATCACATACTGCCACACGTCTTCCAGCGCCTGAGCGCCCGGGGTACACCTCATTATTCGATTCTCGTTACCGGCGCAGTCATTGTCACGATACTCGTTACTCTTGACCCTACCGGAATCGCAAAGCTCGCAAGCGCGTTCCAGCTTCTGCTGTTTGCGTTGGTGTGCCTCGCTGTCATCATCATGCGGGAGAGCCGTATCGAATCGTACGACCCGGGGTTCCACTCACCGCTCTATCCGTGGATGCAAATTGTGGGTATTCTCACCTCACTCATGTTGATTTTCGAAATGGGATGGCTTCCCATCACGTTCTCGCTCGGACTCATTGCGCTCGGGACCGCCTGGTACTGGTTCTACGCGCGCAAGAAGGTCATCCGTAACGGAGCCATTTACCATATCTTCGAACGGCTGGGCAGACTCCGTTACCATGCGCTGGATAGTGAGCTGCGCGGTATACTAAAAGAAAAGGGATTACGGGAGGAGGATCCGTTCGAAGAGATCGTTGCGCACAGCCTGGTGATAGATTTGAAAGCAGGCGAGGAGTTCGAGAATGTTGTCGCCAGGGTAGCCGGTTGGTTGTCGGAATACGTACCTCATTCCCGGGAAGAAATCGCAACCCAGTTCATGGAAGGAACGCGACTGGGTGCGACACCGGTGACACACGGTGTTGCGCTTCCCCATTTGCGCATCGACGGACTCGACCGGCCCCAGATGGTACTCGTGCGCTGCAAGCCGGGCGTTCACATTGCGTTCAACAATCCGCTGACCGATGATCAGTCCGAGGATGAGGCAATGGTCACCGCGCTCTTCTTCCTCATGAGTCCGCAGGAAAATGCGGGACAGCATCTGCGCATCCTTGCGGAAATTGCCGGCCGGGTTGATGATGATTCGTTTGCGGGCGACTGGAACTCGGCGGAGGATGATGTCGGCATCAGAAATGCGCTGCTGCGAAGTGACCGCTACCTGACCCTGATCGTGCGAAAGGATACTCTGAGCGCATTCATGATCGGACTTCCGATTCGCGATATTCCGATCCCTTCCGGTTGTCTTATCACCTGGCTGCGCCGCGGGGAAGAAGTGTTCATCCCCCACGGCAGTACCATCGTTGAAGAAGAAGACAAACTGACGGTCATTGGCGAACCGTTGCATATACACGAATTCTCTCAACGTTTCCTCGGTGCGTCAGGACCTGATACAGAACGACTGTCATGATTCTGTAGGTGTGATTTGTCAGGAGACGTCACATTACGGACTCCTGTCGAGACTTCTGTACTGTATCGCTTCGCCGATATGTTCGGGCCGGATATCGGCGCTGCCGGCAAGGTCGGCTATGGTCCTCCCCACTTTGAGAATGCGGTCATACGCGCGCGCGGAAAGCCCCAGCTTGGTGATGGCCAGTCGTAATAATTCGTCGCAGGCTCCATCGGTCCGGCAGAACTCGCGAATCTCCTTCGGCTGCATATCCGCATTCGCAAAAACCCCCTTGTGCTGCCGGAACCGATCCGTCTGAACGCGTCTCGCCCGGGTCACCCGCTGCCGGATTTGCGCGGAGGTCTCGCCGATCTCCCTGTTGGAGAGTTCCTTGTATTTCACGGCGGGGACTTCGATGTGCAGGTCTATGCGGTCCAGCAATGGCCCGGAAATTCTGGCAAGATACTTCTGGACCATGAATGCCTGACACACGCATACCTTTTCCGGATCAGTGCGAAAACCGCACGGACAGGGGTTCATGGAGCACACGAGCATGAAACTGGCGGGGAACGTCACTGAAAGCCTGGAACGGCTGATGGTCACGTACCCGTCCTCCAGCGGTTGCCGGAGCACCTCCAGCACGCTTGACGCAAACTCCGGGAGCTCGTCCAGGAAAAGCACACCATGTTGGGAGAGGGATATTTCTCCAGGCCGGGGAATTGATCCACCGCCGACAAGTGCGGAATTCGATATTGTATGGTGTGGGGCCCGGAAAGGGCGGGCCGACACAAGGGCCGTGCCCGGAGGGAGCATGCCAGCCACTGAATGAATCTTGGTCGTTTCCAGAGCCTCCTCGAACGACATCGGCGGCAGGATGCCCGGGAGACGTTTTGCCAGCATGGTTTTACCTGAACCGGGCGGACCTATCATAATGATATTATGGGCTCCTGCAGCAGCCACCTCAAGTGCCCTCTTGACGTTTTCCTGGCCCTTTACGTCCGCAAAGTCCCCGATCTCCCTCTGATCCCCGGCAACCGCCTGCTGGACGTTTATGGCAAGTGGCAGCCGGCTCCGGTACCCCCCATTCAGGAACTCCGCGACTTCTTTGAGCGATGCCACGGCAAAAACGGCGAGCCCGGCAACCATGGCCGCCTCCATCCCGTTTTCCCTTGGGAGCACCATCCCTCTGATTCCACGCCTCCGGACCTCCAGAGCCATTGGAAGTGCTCCGCGGACAGACCTGAGCGAACCGTCCAGGGCCACTTCACCCACCAGGACATAATCGGGCAGAACATCAGCCGCCACCTGTTCCGAAGATGCCAGAATACCCATCGCCATGGGGAGGTCGTAGGATGAACCTTCCTTCTTGATATCCGCAGGAGCAAGATTCACGGTAATCTTACGGAGGGGAAACTCAAAGCCGCTGTTCCGGATCGCCGCACATATGCGCTCCCGGCTCTCGCGCACAGCATTGTCCGGCAGGCCGACGATGGAAAACCCCGGCAATGACTTTTCGAGGTGGGTCTCCACCTCAACCACATACGCATTGACACCGTACGTGGCCCCGCTCAGGATCCTGGAAAGCACTGATCCCCTTCAATGGTCGGCAAGTGGCGGACGCGCGAGCAGACTATCCGTGCTCTTACTACAGGACGGCCGGAGGATTTGCGGAAGGGGAAAGCAAAAAAGAGGTCGAGGTCAAGGGATCTTCACACGGGAGCAGCACCTGTATACATCCGGCGTGCATGGCCGGGCAGCCGTCCTGAGTTGCATCATCGGGACGACAGCGGGACATGCACGCCGCATCGAGTCTACGAATCTACGCTTACCACTACTTCACGAGCATCATTTTTCTCATCAGCGACACACCCCCTGCCGAGAACCTGTAGAGATACATCCCGCTGGGAAGCCCGGCACCATCGAACCTGACGCTGTGGAACCCCGCGGGCTTCACCTCATCCAGAAGGAGTGCCACCTGTTGTCCCAGGAGATTGAAAACCTCAAGGCGAACCCGGCTCTCGTGCGGCACGCCGAACGAAATCTCTGTGGACGGATTGAACGGGTTTGGATAATTCTGATCGACACTGAAATCCCGGGGAAGGGTTGACTCCTCTGTGGAACCGACGGAGGTCACGAGAAGGCTTCCCCCTTCATAGGAAATCGTCCCTCCGGGCGCAAGTGTGAAGGGTATGGTATTATCGAAAACACCGGACTTCAGTCTGAGACGGTGATTGATGGTTGTCGCTTGAGAGAGCGCAACACCGCTCCCGTTATCGATTGTCAGCGTGTCCACCGTCGCCGGCATGAGAAGGCCCGTCACCTGCGGTGTCGTCCCGTTGAAGGCGTACGAAGCGGCCGTGCTGAAGGAATTTCCTCCGCCGTTGCTTGAACCTGTGCACTGTATGGCACCGTCGATCCCACCGGGAGCACCGGTGGCAAGGGACGCTCCGGCCATCATGATGAAACTTCCGGAATTCGAACTGGAAATGACCGTCGGGCCCATGTCCAGCGTCGATCCGCTCTGCACTTCCATAGTGAAGTAGCTTGTGCCGCTCCCGTAGGCCACATTTGTCAGGGTGAGTGTGTGCGTGCCCGGCCCGGCAAAGGAGAGTTTGTTGACGTGGGTGCCACCAGAGTTCTGGAGCGTCGCATGCGTTACCGTGAAATTGCCGAACAGGTTCCAGGTAACATCAGGGCCGCTTCCCCGGCTGAGGGCAAAGATACCGCCGTTTACGATGATGTCACCTCGCGTTATCACCTCAATAGTGTCGAGAGAACCAGAACCATTCGACGCGAACTGGCCGCCATTCATGACGACGTTCCCATTGATGGTGATCGGATTGCCGAACACATAGCTTCCAGGACTCGTCAGATACACCCGGTTTGAAGCACCCGAGGTATCAACAATAAAATCGCCCCCAATCGTATTGCCGTTCATACCCAGGTCTACATTCGATGTCTGGCCCACACATCTCCACCGGAAATTGTAGAAATCCTGGTTTGCGTTGCTGGGTTTGCTCCCGCTGGTGTACCCCGTGACCAGGCAGGTCGAACCGGTTGCCCATGTGCACACGGGGATGGATCCGTTCGGCTGGGCGTGTTCAAATGTCCCTCCGCTGGCAATCGTGAGGCTGCCGGTGCCCCCGAGTTTGCCCTGGTTCCTCAGCGTTCCGGAGACGGAAACCGGTGCATCGATGAAAACTGAGTCTGCAGATTGGATGGTAATGACCCCTGTGCCCGCGGGGGCGGCCGGTGCCGCCACCCAGGCCGATCCGTTGTAGTGCTGCCATGTTGAAGCAGCGCTCCATTGTGCGCCCGCCAGCCCGGCTCCCGTCGTCTGGAAATCCCCCGTCGTCTGCGCAGAGACCGCCGGGATTAGGACAGGCAGAAGAAGCACGGCAAAAAACCCGTTGCGGAAAGAGTTCATGATTGTCCTCCTGAGATTAGGTGAATAGTACGGGACCACTGCGTGTGCTGCAACCTTCTCTCCACCGCGCGCGCCTATCTCGCGAACGGCAGCTCATATGACAGACTGGCCATGAAACGGTGAGATGTTTCGCTGTTGAGATTGACGTTGGTCTGCCACATATCCTGGTACTCCATCGGCGCATATTCATAGGTGACATTGAGGCGGACGCCGGCAAAGAAGAATCCGCACCCGAGCGAATAGACGGAAGAGGTTACCGGCTCGCCGATGATCGGATTGCCCGCTGGTTCAAACACTTCGGTCTGCCCGCGGACCCCGGCACGAAGGGCCAGCCAGGTCAACGGGAAATATTCCGCTCCGATGTGAACCACGGAGCCGGAGAGCCATGGGTTCGACTCCTTTCCGTCCGCAGCGGTATATACCGCCGACGCGAACGAACGTATTTCATATTCCAGACCGAAGTGCAAATTTTCAAGGAGACTGAGGGAGATTCCCACAGTGCCCCGCCAGGGCAGGCGGACTGCATCCTCACCGTTTTCTGTTACGGAGGAGGAGACTCCGGCGCTGTCCGTCTGTCTCACCGAGGTAAACGTGCGGATGATCTTCATGGGGGGTTTCACAACAAGCCCGACGCTGAGATACCGGCCCCGGAAAATGCCGCTCAGGGTGAATTCCGCACCTCTGTACTCGGAAGAGCCGCTCTGGAGCGTGCGCTGAGAGACGGAATCCAGCCTGAACCACTCCTTGTAAAAGGTAAGTCTGCCGCGGGCAATCCGCTGTTCCATGTCGTCCGTGTGCCCCGTCAGGATGAGACCGCTCAGGCCGAGGGCGATCTCTTCGGACACCGATGCCGAAAGGGCCGCCCCGTATCCCTGCATGGACCCCTCACGCAGCCGGAGAAACGACGACCAATCGGTTCTCACGGGTGTCGAATCACTTGCCGGCAATTCAATGGGAACGGGACGATCCGACCCGATTGCCGGAGAGAGAACGTTGTTGTTCTGGTAAAAATGGTTCAGGTCGGCATACTGCACAAACCCGGCGCCGGCAACGAATTCCGTCTCGCCGATGGCAAAGGGTACGCCCAGCATGATCTGGACTGGCAACGCGCTGTTGGTGGACCGTGACCAATTCGGAACGATGGCGTCAAAGGCCCGCTGGACGGTGTCGCCCGGATTGGTCGCCTGGAGGAGAGTGTCGGGATCGGGAATGCGGTCCGTCAACCCCTCCATGAGGAGACTGAAGTTGGAGTAGTATTTGAGCGGGGAGTAGTGTTGAACCTGCGCCGAGCTGGTGCTCTGCCCGACTGCACCCACAGAGAGCTGGATCCCGGTGAGGGATTGGAGAGAGGCCGGATTGGTGAACATCAATCCCGGATCGTTCATTACACCCACGGTGATGCCGCCGGCGCCCCGTGATGCCGCCGAGTGCAGTGTGTAGTGGTCCAGTCCCTTGATACTGAGGGGTTCGTCGTATCCCTGCCCCGTCGCCGCACGTGTAAGAAAGAGGCTGACAGCGATCAGGCTCCCGGACAGGAGCGTTCTCCGTGGCTTCTTCATTCGAGTCCCACTCCCAGGCTGATCCGCTGAACGGTTCCCAGGTATGGCCCGATCGATCCGTAGCTGTAATCCAGGGCAAGGCGCAGAGCCCCGAGGGTCTGTCTGACCCCGGCTCCGAGCGTCAGACCCTCGTAATCATAGTTAAACTTGTACCCGGCGCGCAGGGCGAAGGTGCCGTCAAATTCATATTCAAGTCCGACATGTTCCTGCTGGTCATAGTCGTTAGGCTGAAAGAGGTCAAATGCCACTCCGAGCCGGTTTTGTTCACCCGTGAAGAGGAGTCCATCTTTGCCCAGCAGGTCGGCGGCGATACCGAACCGGAACTGGAGTGGAACAGGGTTTGATTCCTTCCCGAACTGCACATTTCCCCCGAAATTCTGCACGGAAGCCGCGATCTCCATCGACCGGAAGCCGGTGTTGTAGCGGATGCCGAGATCGAACAGGAACCCGTTTCCCCACGTGTTCACCTCTTCATACACGCCCTGGCTCACCATCGCTGTCGCCTGCTGACCGTTGAACAACGATTCGTGGGCGTACTTCGCGCTCACCCCCACGGAAAATCTGTCCGTCAGATTACGCGCGTAGGTAATCCCGACAAGGTAGCTGAAGGGATGGAATGTCCTTCCTGTCATTCCCGGGGCGGTCGGGTTCTTGATATAGGGGGCGGCAAGACTTGTCTCTTCAAACTCGCCGAAATCCGCATACAGCAGCTGGAGACCGATTCCCCCCATATCGCCAAGTGGAAGCGCATATGAGAGCGCGCCCTGTCTCGTGTCGAAGATCCAGTCGGTATACGTGAACGACACTTCCTGGATATTCACCAGCGCCAGACCGCTCGGATTCCAGAACAATGCCTCGGCTCCCGCGGCCAGCACGCTGTACGCATCGCCCAGCGCGGTGGCGCGTGCGCACGGCATGACCTTCAGGAACTGCATCGAGGTGCTACCGACCTTCTGAGCAGACGCCGGCGAGATCAGCACACCGGCTGCGCACAGCGACCAGAAGATCCTGTTGAAAGTTTTCATCACCGCAGAATCCTGTACTCAATGAATAACGACAAACTTGCCCCGTGCCTGCGCCCCGCTTTCATCTTCCACGACAAAGAAATAGACCCCCGAGGCAACCATCTGCGTATTTGTCGAGATCTGGTACCACGGGTTGCTGACAGCGTCGGCGTTGTGCTCAATGGTGTTGACAAGCTGGCCGCTGTAGGAGAATATCCTGATCGTGCACCGTTTCGTCAATCCATAGAACTGCAACCTGTCCGTCACCTCCCCCTGAAGATCCTGTTCGTTCATGATCCCGTTGGTCACGATGAGCGGATTCGGTACGACATACACCTTCCCGAGCGTAGCGCTCGCAGGGGCCTGTGTCTCGTGTCCGATCAGGTTGGTCATCCCGCTCTTGCCGCCGAGTGAATCCACGGACAGAACGGCATAGTAGACGTTTTCTCCGATGTTGCTTGCGGTATCGTACACGGCGTATGCGGTGTCCCTGAAATACCGCATGTCTCTTCTGGCGACGCTGTCGATGACCGTCCATGGGCCCAGTGCGCTCTGCGAGCGCAACACCACATAGCTTTTAAACGGGGCGCGGAGCCTGGGAGTGGCGAAGTCTTCCACCTGCGGCCCCCAGGTTATCCTGTTGACTGCCGCACGGGTGTTCTGCACCTTGAGTACGGGCGCGGGAAAGGGAATGGGGACGGTGTTGTAGTACCCGGCACCCTGACGCTGCTTCATGAGCGCGCGTGTTGAATCAATGGGCTCGTATTGCACGGAATCATGCTTGACCAGCGGCTGGCCGGTGTACATCTGGATCGCCCGGTCGGCGACATCCCGTATCGAGACCACGGCGGGGTCGAGTATGTACCAGGGAAGAGGGTGGCTCGACAGGTAATTGCTCCCGATGACCGGCGGATTTCCCACGTTCGTGTACGTGATCTCCCTGTACCAGCTCGGCACGGGGTGCAGGCCGATGTCGGCGCTGCTTGTCGTGCTTGCGCCCCCGATGTCCGAATATATGCTGTCAGAGGCTCTTCCCGGACCGTACCCGACGACTTCCGCGATCGCAAAACGCATCGTTTCCCCGGGGGGGAGAATGTACGGGGCAAAACCGTACCCGTGTACGACGGGCTGGGACCAGCCAAGCGTGTACGACGGTTTGACGCGTCCGATCCAGTAGTACGGGTCTCCCTCCGGCGATGCGAAGGATCCGAAATTCAGGGAATCGCTCTGGCTGCTGAATGGCCCCGTTTTACGGGACTGGGCCGGATCGAGCCAGGCCTGCTGCTTCGTGCTCCCGTCGATGTTCCCGTTTTCATATCGGTTCAAATAGGGCTGTTTCACCTTCTTGTTCCTGTCCCAGATGACGCGTGCATGGGAGGAGGTGACAATGATGTCGGTTTTACCGCTGTCCGAAAGGTGGTCATAATCATAGTACAGGGTCACAAAACCCGCCGCCTGGGGTGAGTTCAACGCTCCCCTGTTTCCCGGCGTCGACCATAGGCTGAAATACGTACTGTCGGGTTTCCCCTGGCGCTCGTGGTTGTAACTCATCCAGCGCTTGAGATCATACCGGGCAAATTGATCGCCCTGGCGATAGTTGCCTTCACCCCACGTATTATACCTCCTCTCGTATCCGAACATCGAGGGAGAGAGGGCATAGGGAAACGCAACGAACACGTCCCGCAGCGTGTCCGGCCCTACATTCTGGATGGCATATTCATAGATGATGAAGCTGTCGTACCCCGGATAACTCCACGCGCGGCTCGTGCGGGTAATGAGGAGATTGAGTCCCACGGTCGACCATTTCGCTTCAATGATTTCCTCCGCCTCGTCGGGGTTGTAGGAAAGATTCAGATTACCGTCGGCGAGAACAGGATAGTTTTCCGTACGGTGCATGGAGATGGGATTGCTGTAGATCCCTTCCACCTGCGTGGATTTACCGGTGTTCTCGGAGACGGCACCACAATACATGTACTCCCGTGTACCGCGCGCTGTTCCCGCAACCCACAACCCTCCTCCCATGGAATTGTGCTGCCCTGCATATTCAATCCGGTCCAGGATCATGCGTGAGTTCGGCGGCCATTCCATGGAAGACAGGCCGGGCAGCATGCCGGATTGCCCTTTGTCGTAGCCCCGGCCTATTTCCCCCGTATTGAACACGCTTTCACGAAGCATACTCCGCATGTGTGTCAGATAACTCCGCTCCTGAGCAGCCGCCGCGGCAACCGACAGCGTTACCAGGAGGCCGGCGAACCCGAGAAGCAGTGTGTTGTGGTTCCGCATAATCTTCCCACCCGCCTAAAGTTCTATCGAGAAACCGAACGTGAACGTTCTCGGAGCGTTATCATAGATCAGGAAAGATTGATCTGCAACTGCCCACGAGGGGCGAACGATAAGATCCTGGTAGTACCGTATCCCGTTGACAGGATCGTCGATGGGATACTTTTCGTAGTTGGTGACAATGTTATTGGTCGACCCGGCATCCTGTACCGCAAAAACATAATCATAGTTAAGAATCTTCTGATTGAACAGATTGAAGACCTCCAGGTACACCGTGGCACGGGCTCCCAGCAGGTTGGGAAACGTCTTGGTGATTTTCAGATCGGTATTGAATTCCGCGGGTGTCCGCGCGCCGTTGATCAGTTTGGGATTGGAGGGAGACGTGTACGGGCGTCCGCTCCGGAAGAAGGAGATCGCGGACAGCGTCATGTCTGAAAAGGGTCCCCATTGTGCGTCCGTGTTGTAGCCGAGCGTGAGGACGAGGTTATGCGTCCGGTCGAAACTCAGCAGGATATCCCGCACCGGCACCTTGTTGAGTTTTGTCGTCACATATCCGAGTGTGTCCTGAACAAAGGCCACCGGAGCATACGATGTGGTTGCGCTCTTCCCCGTCGCCACCCCGTACTGGTAGTTGATTGATCCGGTAAACGGCCCTCTTCGCTTGGACAACGCGACGCGGAATCCGCGGATGTCGGCGTAGTCCCTGTTGTACCACGAGGTGTACGTTGCACCCGTCGTTGATGACGTGAAGGTCGCCTGATCCACAAGGTTTTTCACATCCTTGTAATACCCGCTGACGTCAAGAGTGAAGGACTCACCCAACCCCTGTGTGACCCCGATGTCGTAGCTGTTCGTGGCTTCAGGTTCCAGACGAGGGTTCCCGAGCGTTTGCGGAATGTCCGAGCCCTGTACGAAGATCCGCCGCATCAGGTACTGAAACGATGGGCGCTGCAGGAACGCTCCATAATTGAGGTGGAACACTGTCCTGTCAGTCACGGGAAACGACACGCCGACTCTCGGCTGCAGGCGGTTAATGGAAGGCGCATCCTCCTGCCCTTCCGGGCTCGGAGCGAACATGTCGGTATAGTAGCTGGTATTCGGATTCCAGAGATCCCAGCGCAGTCCCACATTCGCTATGAGACCCTCGAACTCCATTTTGTCCTGGAGGAACAGAGCCGCTTCAAACGGATGCGCCGTATAGATTTCCATCGTTCCGCCGGTGCCGGTGCGTACATTGCTCCGGTTTTCCACATCAATGGTGTAGGTATTGATTTGCATTCCGCCGTTGAGCAGATGGGATCTGGTCACCTGACTCGTGAAGGAGGCATCCAGAGAGATCGTGCGCGTAGTCTGGTCGACAAAATCGTCTGTTCCGCGGAGATAGTAGAACTTGTCGGGGCCGACGACCACCTGGGAGATCTTCTTGTCCCACGAGATCTGATTCGAAATGATGTCAATCAGGGAATCGGGCACCGAGTCCGGCGATGGTGTGGAACCCTGCCGGCGCCTCGTCCAGAGGGAGTTCAGCTTGACTTCGTAGAACGTGCTCGGATTGATGGTATGCGTAAACCGGGCTCCGAGCTGGAGATTGGTGGTCTTGCGATAGTTGATATCCAGAATCCTGTCCCACAGCCATTGGAAGTATCCGAGACCGTCGGAGCTCGGGAAGATATTCATGTTGTCGAGCGTATATCCCCCGCTCAGACGGAGCGTCGCACCCTCGCCGATATCGCTGGCAATATTTCCCATGAATTGATGCTGGACGTTCGGCTCTTCCGTAGGAAACGCCGGCCATTGTTTGATCGAACGCAGAGCGAGAAACATACGAACGCGCTCCGCAACCGGCCCGCCTGCGGCAACTTCAACGGAATAGTCGAGATCGTTCCCGTACGTACGGTTCAAATCGCGATGCATCTGGTTCTGCCAGAGCGTCCGGGCAACCGCAAGCTGGACAAGGGTATCCCGCCGGTAGGCATCGATCGAGAAGTAGTTCGTATAATACGGGGTTTGCGATGATGAAGCGGGGTCGCCCTCAAGCCAGAGCTGATCGCCAAGCAGAGCGGACAGATAGGGATTTGCCGCAGGATCAAACACGCTCGGACCGTGGTGCTTGAGACCCGGCGCGCGGGTCCGTCCCTCGGCCCGCGTCCGCCACCTGTCCGACCTCCCTTCTTTCATCGTGATATTCACCACGCCGGACTGCGCGTTACCGTATTGAGCACCGAAGCCGCTGGTGATGACCTCGACTTCCTCCACGGCGCTCATGATGGGGAGAAACGCGCTGGTGTTATCCAGAGGATTCATGATACCCATCCCCTGCAACGTATAATATTCCTCCCCGAGCCGTCCGCCTCTGAAATGTCCGTCGGTCACGTCGGCGGCAAGAGCAAGGAGATCGCCCACATCGCGTATGCCGGCTGTTGCCTGCACATCTTCGGACCGGAAAACCGCACTGGTGGACGTCTTCTCCCGCTCGACATCGGGGCGGATCGCCTGCACCACCACCTCCTGCTGGGCAACGAGCGACGACACCAGCGTGAAATTGGCGGTCGTGGTCTTTCCACTGTTGACGATCGCATTCCGCTGCAGCACTCTCTGATATCCCAGCAATGAAGCCTGAATATCATACACGCCTGGCGGAACATTGAGGATAAAAAAGGCACCCTCCGGGTCGGTCGAAGCGCCAAGAGTGGTGCCCACAAGAGAGATGTTACAGCCGATGAGCGATTCACCCGTCGCAGCATCCCTGACCGTGCCGGAAACCTTGCCGACATTCTGGGCCGAGAGTGTTCCCGGCGAGAGAAGCAGAAGAATGGCGGATAGAGTAGCAGTCTTTCGTATCATCCGGATTCCTCAATGCCTGACGATGAATGTCACTTGCACCGGCATGCACAGGCGCGGGTGCGCCTCATATTAGGCGGATTTCCCGGTCTTCAGGCCCCACCGGATTCCCCGGGCGTCTGCTGACCGCACTCTAAGCACGGTCAGCAGCCCGGCAGACCTCGCCCCATCAGGCCGGACGGCCTTCCACAAACAACGGCGCAACATGCCGCTTCCAGAGATTCTCCGTGACATTCCTGCCCACGACATCTTTGTGCCGTTCGAGGGCATGCACGTACTCGTCCCCCATCTCTGCGGCAACCCTGAAACCTACATGGAGCAACTGCCGGAGATGGAGATTGTAGTGGGGGTTTGACTGCTCGTGTTTGAGCGAAGCCACGAACTGCGCGCTGCTCCAGGCATCAACAGCAGCCGGATCGGGGAGCCGGCTGCTGTCGATGTCTATAACGGACTCGTACGGTTTGCAGAGCTCATCAATTCGCTCGAAGGAGCTCGTGTAGATCCTTTGTGCGATTTCCAACCCCTCCCCCCCCGATTCCGCGAGTCCTATCAACTCCTCCAGCCATGTCGTTCCTGCAGTTTTCAAATGGAGGCCGGCCTGGAGCTTGTGGATAATCCGGGATATGACCGGATATAGGGAGAACTTGTCGCTTCCTGAGTGGACACTCATCTTGAGCGTCGGGGGAAGACCGAATTGTTTTATGGCAAAATTGAGGATATGAATGTCCGATTCGAATTCGCGCGCAAAGAGCGCGGGGGACCCGACATAATCGATCCCCTTAAGAAACTGTCCGCTGAATTTGGGTGCTATCGTCTGCACGGGAATGCCTTCCCGGGCAATACCGGCCAGGATGAAGAACAGCTCCTGGGGCGTCTGTGGGCTGAGCGCCTCGTCGATCGATATTTCCGTGACGAAGGGAAGGCTCCCCTTGAGGGAGCGGATATGCCGGTATACTTTCCCTGCTTCGGTGATGGGGAGAAGGTATTTCTGTGTCAGGACTTCGAGGTCACGATCCCTGACGTCGAGCGGTTCCGCGAGGCCCGGCACCGTAATCCGCCCGAGATAATCCTTCACGTAATCGACGTATGATGCCACATCCGATGCCTCAGCCGGTTTGCCGATGAAGTCTGCGACATCAATCGTGAAAAAATCTGACGAATCCGCAAAGAGATGGACGTTCTTTATGCCGATATGATCGGCATCCACATAGTATGGGAATTTCCATCCAGCCTCCCGGACTGCGGCATCTGCAGTCCTTCGCGTATCAGCCGGCGTGGTGCCGATAATAGAGTGTTCCCGGTTCGACTTGTTCCAGACGGGTGTGAGGACAACCCCGGCCTGCAACGCCATGGTAAGTGCCCGCAGCTGGGCCACGCCCTGATGTCCAAAGCGATCGCCAACCCCGATGGAGAATCTTGCTATGATACCGTCTGTTTCCACTGGTCCAGGCACCCCTTTATCGCTTACTTTATCGTTTACTAATGTTAATAAACGAAAGCGCAGTTGTCAAGGAGAATCTGCACAGATGCGGCCTCGCCCCGGAAGAATCCCTTTGCAGGGGCTTGCAGAGCGCCTATCGGACCAAGCACAGCTCAAGGCCCCATGTGATGCTTATACCAGCATCGAGGCCCCCACGATGAACGCACTACCCTGGACGCCCGGGATCCAGACAGGATACCGATTCATCGCCCCTCAGGATTCCACTCGTCAAAGCCCTTCAAGATGTTTACCGGTGTCAGAACAGCAGCCTCCCGGTCACTCAACTGGCGCGACCACAAAACTCGGGCCAGGGGGTTTGCGCCCGGGCCACTGCTCCTGTACTCGGAGTAGCGCACGGTCTTCTCGGCTTCGGGCTTGTTCCAGTTATGCCAGCCCGCAGGCAGAATGTGCTCTCCCATCTCGCATCTGACGAACGTCGTGTAGGCATACAGCCGCCATGGGCGTCCCAGGTACACCCTGGTAGCACCCGTGTCAGCGAGCAGGCGGCAATCCAGGAACACAAAGCCGTATTCCCGACGGGGCGAAGTGGATGCCGCTGTAATGTAGGAATCCTTCTTGCATACGATCGTGCATTTCCTGAACACGGCCGTACTCGGCCCGAAAATGAAATCGGTCGTCCCCTCAATAATACAGTGGTCGAAGTACTGCCGGCTTTGCTCTCCCGAAGCAAACAGCGTGTCCTGGTCGCCCATCATGCGGCAATTCCGGAAAATGCACCGGTCGCCTTCCACGTGCAGCGCGACTGCCTGACCGACTCTCCCGGAGGCGTTCACAAACGTGAGATTCTCCACAACGATGTCATTGCCGGCTATGAGGCATGTATATGACGTAAACGTGTTCAGCATCTTACCGTTCTTGTCGGATTTCCCGGAGTAGTCGCTCCACGTGATGATCGTGCTGTCAACATCTTCACCGGTGATCGTGATCCGCCGCTTCCAGGAGGGAATGACGAGTTTCTCTTCGTAGATACCTTTCTTCACGAAAATCCGGTAATCTCTTTCTGAAAAATCACGGCACGCAGTAACGGCTTCCTGAATACTCCGGAAATTCCCGCTGCCATCTTTAGCAACCGTGAAGTCGTAGGCCGGATTTCCGATGGCCCGGGGACCGATGAGCACCACCAGGAGCAGGAATACAAATGCCCGCAGACCATTCGCGAGGATGCGCGGAATTCTCATGTTCCTTTTTCTTTCCACATCATTCACCCGGCCCACCGTCATCCCTTTTGTTTTCCGAGCTATATTTCATTCTTCCTTCGTTGAGTACCTGATACCCCACTTCTTCCAGAAACAAACCTCTTGCCGGTGCTGCGGTGCCCGCGCGACGACGATCACGTGAGGCCAGAATCGCATCGAATTCCTCACCCCCGGTCTTTCCCCGTCCGATATCCACCATGGTGCCCACAAGGGTCCGGACCATTCCGTGAACGAAACGATCAGCCGCGATTTCATAGATCAGGCTGAATCCCTCGGCGGTCCATGCGGACCGGCTCACCGTGCATATGCGGTTTTCCACCTCGTGCACGTGAGTACAGAACGCACTGAAATCGTGCGCACCGGCGCATCGTTGCGCCACGGCCTGCATCAGGGGAATATCCAGGGGAGAGGAGACATACCAGCAAAAACGGCGGTCAACGGCGGATGGTTTGCGTGTGATGAAGTACCGGTAGCGCCGCTGGCGGGCATCAAAGCGGGCATGGAACGCGGGAGAAACCTCGTCCACGGAGTGAACGCAGATATCACGCGGCAGCAGACTGTTCAGCGCGGACAGCAGCTTTGACGCGGAAATGGCGGAAGCGCTGCGGAATCCCGCGACCTGGCCGCGGGCGTGCACGCCGGAATCGGTTCGTCCCGACCCGATGAGGGTCACCTCCTCCTGGAGGATTTGCCTGAGAACCCTGCTCACCTCATCCTGCACGGCCCGTCCGTTGATCTGACTCTGCCAGCCGACAAAGTCGGTGCCGTCATATTCGATGATCAACTTGAAGGCGCGCATTGCACGCCCTTACAGCTCTTTCGACAGCGTCAGGAGCACCCCGTGCGGGAGATCCATCCCGCCCAGCACACGTGCGGAAAGTTGCAGGTCGCCCAGCACCGGCTCCTGTGCGTTGTTGTAGGCGATGGCCGCCCGGGCCGCGTTGATGGCGCTGATCACGTGATTGATCAGGATTGCCGCGCCGACGAACTTTTTGTTGTTGTACATCGTCTCGCTGGCGACACGCTCCTCGCGGAATGTCATACGCGCTGCGTCGGAGGTCCAGCGCCAGGCATATCCCGCCAGAGGATCGTACAATTTTTCCGGCTCCCGATCTCGCAGCTTCTTGTCATTGTACTCGTCGACGGTGAGGAAGTTGCCGATATCCACAAAAAACTGGTCATCCTTACCCTCTGCAGAAATGCCCGCCTGTGCAACGGCAAAGACGCGCGCGTCATCGCGCAGTCCGTTACCGTGGATTTCCATCGCGGCGTACCCGAGCCAGAGGACTCCCTCGGCAACCAGGAAGTACTTCCCCGACGCGAAATTTTCGGCATACAACTCTCCCATTCCGGGAATCAGGAGCGAATACAGAGCGGCCAGTCCTGCGGATTTGCGGGAGGGGGCCGTCGTCTGCGCGTCCTGCAGGGAACGGGCGGGGAATGCGTTCATCAAATCCCGCCCGGCTTCATAGCTGGTGAGGGTTCGTGTCGTTTGTGCGGAAAGCGGAAGGGAGAAAAAGAAGAGCACCGCCGCACTCCACCGGAATCTGGTCATGTCCGAGCTCCTTGCGTGTGTGAGACCCGTATCAACGTTCCGGTGCGCTGGCTCCTGTCCTGTTGAGTGAGAAAGCGGAACACATCGCCCCAGCGCCCTCCGAACACGAAGAGCGGCGAGCCGAGGCGAGACTCGAGATCCGCGGGTGTGACATCGTCCAGGAACACACCCGAGGCGTTCAGAATGTCCGGCGGCAGCAACACGAGGTCGCTGCGGGGGGCACCCGCCAATGATGAAGATACAGAATTCCCGGAGAGAAGTCCAGCAACCGTTACACTGCGGCCGTACAGGAGGTTCGGCGTCACCACCAGGCGCACACGCAGGTTCTTGACCGCCGCAAGACGGGGGACAACGAGTTCGCGCATGAACCCCTGGGCAAGTTCACCCGTCACGATCGTCAACGTCTTCCGTTTCTCCAGCCGGGCGGGAAACGCACGGGCCTGCCGTGAAAACTGTGTGAGAAACGCACGCACCATTCCGACGCCGTTTTCGAGCTGGGGGAATCCGTCGTACCGCGCCGGGCCGGGCATCGGCCGGCCGGCCGTAATGAAGAATTCGTCGGACGCATAGACAAACGCCCTCCCGGTGGCCTTGCGGAATTCCTTTTGCCATCCGTCGACCGTTCCGAGCAATTCCCGGGCATAGGCGGCATCCACGCGACGCAGCTGTGCCAGGCCGAACCGGTGGTCCGTCAGGCCGACGGGTACAACCGCAAGGGACACGATCTGTTTCCGGAAGGCATACAGATCCCGCACGGTTTTTTCGAGCACCGGCCCGTCATTCAGTCCGGGACAGAAAACGATCTGTGTGTGCATCTCGATGTTGTTGTCATGCAGCAGCTTGATCTTCTCGAGAATGAAATCGTCTTTCTTGATTCCCATCAGTGTACGCCGGACCTGAAGATCGGTGGCATGAACAGAGATGTACTGCGGTGACAGCCGCTGGGTGATGATCCGCCGCAGAATGGCGGGTCCAGCGTTCGTCATCGTCGTATAATTGCCGTACATGAAGGAGAGCCGGTAATCGCCATCACGGAAATAGAGTTCCTTGCGCAGACCCGCGGGGTTCTGGTCGACAAAACAGAAAATACAATCGTTTCCGCAGGAGAGGATCTTCATTTCCTCAAGCTCGATGCCGAGAGGTTCCCCCTCGTCCTTTTCGACTTCGACAATCTGCACTTCTCCGCCGCGAATCACCTTCAGCAGAACATCCGCTTCCCCCTCAAGAAACCGGTAATCGATGTTGTCCTGCACCCGCTGGCCGTTCATTTCCAGCAGCTCATCTCCGGCGGCAAGCCCCAGCTCCCGGGCAATGCTTCCGGGATGTACCGCGACGATCTTCATGCGGCCTCCCCGCAGGCGCCCGCCGGACGTCCCTCGAGCCGGCCGTCCCGCACCGTGACAAGCGAGACCCGCACCAGCTCGTTTTCGCCGATTCCTGCCGCAGGAAGAGCAACACGGGCGTAGGTATCGGTGAAACCGGAGCGGAATCCGTCTTCCACATCTCCCTCTGTCAATATCGTTGCCGTTGTCCCGAGGAGACCGTGCAGAAATGCCGTCCTTTTCTTTTCCCCGAGAATGCGCAGCATCTCGCTCCGCTCCTGGCGAATCCGGGGTTCCACCGGTCGTCCGGTTGCTGCAGCCGGTGTGTTCGGACGTTCCGAATAGGTGAACACATGGAGATACGAGACCGGCAGATCGTTGAGAAAGCGGTACGTGGAGAGGAACTCCTCGTCCGTTTCATCCGGAAACCCCGTAATGACGTCCGCGCCAATGCCAGAACCGGGGAGAGTTTCCTGCACGCGGCGGACCACTCCTGCGTACTCCGCCGTCGTATACCGGCGCCGCATGCGGCGCAACACGCTGTCAGTTCCGCTCTGCAGGGGAATATGGAAATGCCTGCAGAGTTTCGGGGATTGCGCAATGAACTCCAGGAGCTCCGGTGTCAGGAGGTTGGGTTCGATCGAGCTGATGCGCAGCGCGGCAGAGACCGGGAAGGGGTGCGAGGACGCGGAGCAGCTCCAGGAGGCTGCTCCCCTCCTTGCGGCCGTAGTCGCCCACGTTGACCCCCGTGAGGACGATCTCCTTGAACCCGGCCCGGATCAGACGTTCCGCCTGGTCGATGGTTTCCCCGGCGGACTGACTTCGGCTCGCACCCCGTGCGAGCGGGATGGTGCAGTAGCTGCATCCGTAGTCGCACCCATCCTGCACCTTCAGGAATGCGCGTGTCCTGTCTCCGGCCTGACCGGACATCGCCGGACCGAAGTCCGTCGTGCCGCCGATGTCCTGCACATACACCTGGGGCGAATGGTTCTTCTCCAGCGTGCCGACGGTGTCGAAACAGGGAGAACTTTTCCCGTGAACCGAGAACGACATCAACACCCTCGATGGACGCGACTGTTTCCGGAGAGAGCTGGGCATAGCACCCTGTCACGACCACGATTGCGCCGGGGTCGCGCCGGAGCGCCCGGCGAATCAACTGCCGGCACTCGCGGTCGGCACGTTCTGTGACACTGCACGTATTGATGACCACGACATCCGCCGGATCGCCGAACTCCACAACGTCGAAACCCCGTGCCGTGAACTGTCCGCCGATCGTGGAGGTTTCCGCGAAGTTCAGTTTGCAGCCGAGTGTATGGAGTGCGACACGTGGCATGGGATCCGGAAACAGTACGGGGGTTGACACGGCATGACCGCCCCTGTCAACCCCCGATGATTACACCAGCTGAGGTCAATTTTCCTTCGGGATTGAGGTATCGCCCGATGGTGTCTGACCCGTGATCGTCGCAAGGTCGGCGACGGTGTGTGTCGGCAATTTGTGCGCGGCCATGTAGTCCTGCAGCACCTTGCCTTCCTTCCCCTTCAGGAACTCGACGGCCGAAAGGACGATCTTCTTTGCAGTCCTTGTCGAACTCGAGCACCTTCAGCGGCAGATCGTCGCCGACATGGAATTTGTCCGCGATGTTCTTGATCTGCCCCATGGAGAGCTGCGAGATCGGCACAAAGCCGTCCACGCCGAGCGGGAGCTCCACGATGACGCCCTTCTCGATGATACGGACGATCTTCCCGTCGACCTCGGTCCCGACACGGTAGTTTTCTCCGAACTTCTCCCACGGATTGTCATCGATCTGCTTGTGCCCGAGGGAAATACGGCGCTGGTCCACATCCACGCCGAGGATGACCACCTCGATCTCGTCGCCCTTCTTGACCATCTCGCCGGGATGACGGATTTTCTTGGTCCAGGACAGGTCGGAGATGTGCACCAGACCGTCCACACCCTGCTCGAGTTCCACGAACACGCCGAAGTTGGTCAGGTTGCGGACCACTGCCCTTGTGGCGCGACCCGACCGGATATTTCTGCATCAGCGTCAACCACGGATCCGGTTCGAGCTGCTTGATGCCGAGTGAAAGTTTCTTCGCGTCCTTGTCGAGGCTCAGGATCACCGCATCGATCATCTGGCCCATGGACACCACCTGCGAAGGATGTTTGATATGCTGCGTCCAGCTCATTTCGGAGATGTGGATAAGGCCTTCGATCCCCTTTTCGATTTCCACAAATGCGCCGTAGTCGGCCAGGGAGACGACCTTGCCGGTGACCTTGGTACCCACGGGGTACTTCGTTCTCGATCTTCTCCCACGGATGCGGCTGGAGCTGCTTGTAGCCGAGGGAGATCCGCTTCTTGTCCTGATCGAAATCGAGCACGACCACGTTGATGGTCTGGTCGAGCTTGACGATCTCCGACGGGTGGTTGATGCGGCCCCAGGAGAGGTCGGTGATATGCACGAGACCGTCCACGCCGCCGAGGTCGACGAACACGCCGAAGTCGGTGATGGCCTTGACGGACCCTTCGAGGATCTGTCCCTTTTCCAGACTTTCGATGATGGCCTTGCGCTGTCCGGCCATTTCTTCTTCGACGAGGACTTTGTGACTGACGACAACGTTTTCCGACGGGTGGTTGATCTTCACCACGCGGAAGTCCATGATCTTCCCGATGTAGATGTCGAAATCGCGGACCGGGCGCACGTCGATTTGCGAGCCGGGGAGGAAGGCGTCAATGGACATCAGATCGACCACGATACCGCCCTTGATGCGCCGCACGCAGCGGCCCTGGAGGACTTCACCGGTTTCGAACGCTTTGGTGACGCGTTCCCAGACGCGCATGAAGTCCGCGCGTTTGCGCGAGAGCACCAGCTGCCCCTCCTTGTTTTCCACACTCTCAAGGAACACTTCGATTTCCGCGCCGACCCGAAGATCTTCGGGGTGGGCAAATTCGCCCAGGGACACGGTACCTTCCGACTTGAAGCCGATATCGACGGACACTTCACTTTCGCCGATGGTCACAATCCGTCCGCGAACGATCTCTCCTTCATTGATCTTGCCGAGCGTTCCCTCGTACAACTTCATCATCTCGTTGTACTGGGCTTCGCTGTACTCACGGTCATCCAGTGACGGTTGCATCATGGTGGATTCGCCAGCCATTCATCCTCCTCTTGTGTGACATACCATCCCGCAGGTGCGGGACATTCCCGCCGGGCTCTTCCGGACCGCCGTCATCAAACGGCCGGTGTATTGCGCCGGCGGGAAACTGCGTGGTGTTCGGTTATGTGATTTAGTGATGACGTTCAACATCCATATGCTCGATGGCGCTCTTCACGCGCTCCATGAGCCACTGCGGCGTTGAGGTGGCACCGCTGATGCCCACCCTCGCCGCTCCCGCAAACCATGCGGGCGACATTTCCTCTTCCTGTTCGATAAAGTGCGTGCGCGGATTTGCCTCGCGGCAGATGTCATACAGGACCTTGCCGTTCGACGAATTGCGGCCCGCGACAAAGACCATCACGTCATTTGCGGCGGCAAACTCGCGCAATTTCTTGTCCCGCCCCGACACCTGTCCGCAGATCGTGTCCTTCGCATGAAAATCGATGGCGGACTCTTCAAAGGTCCCGACGACAAACTCCGCGATCTTCTCGCGCAGGACACGCGCGATTTCGTAGAACGTCGCCTTGTCCATCGTCGTCTGTGAGAACAGGACCGTCTTCCGGCCCGTATCCACCTTCATCGCTTCCGCCGCGGACTTGATCACCACCGCCTCGTCGTTGGTGTGTCCGACAAGGCCGATGACCTCCGCGTGGTCCTTCTTTCCGAAAATGACGACCTGATAGCCGTTATCGTGGAACTTCCTGATCCGTTCCTGCACCTTCGTAACCACCGGGCAGGTCGCATCGATCAGCGTGATCCCGTTCTTTCGGGCGCGTGCATAGGTCGAAGGTGGTTCGCCGTGCGCACGGATCAACACCGTCCGCCCCCGCAGGCGGTCAAAATCCTCAAGGCCGACCGTTTCAAGCCCCTGCCCCCGCAGCCGTTCGATTTCCACGGGGTTGTGAATGATCGGACCGAGGGAGAAGAGCGGGCTCGCCGTTCTGCATCTCTTCTTCGGCGATGTCGATCGTCCGCACAACGCCCCAGCAGAAACCCGAATGCTGGTCCACCGTCACCTTCATCCTTCGTTCATCTCCTCCAGTTTCTTGCGCACGGCACCCACAACAATTTCCACCTGGGCCGCGATGGTCATATCCGAAGTGTCGATCCGGATGGCGTCATCGGCGCATCGCAGAGGGGATTCTTCGCGGCTGGAATCGCGCGCATCGCGTTCCTGAATCTCCCGGGCCAGCGTCTCCAGCGGGAGCTCGGTCCCCCCGGACGCAAGCTCTTGCCGGCGCCGCTGCGCCCGCGAATCTATCCCTGCAACCATGAAGAATTTCACATCGGCATCCGGGAACACCACCGTGCCGATGTCCCGCCCCTCCAGCACAATTCCCGCCGTCCTTCCCGAGAGCGCGCTGTTCGCGCACCATCGCCGAACGGACATCGCGCAGACCGCTGACTGCACTCACCGCACGCGTCACATCCGGATGCCGTATCGCATCAGTCACATCTTCGCCGTCCAGCGTCACGTGCAAACGCCCCCCCCGTTCTTCCAGGGCGACATGCGTTGTCGTCATCAGGGCACGTACGCCGTTCCGGTTCTCGGGCGCGACACCGGCGCGGAGTACTTTCAGGGTGACGGCCCTGTACATCGCACCCGTATCCACGTGCAGATACCCCAACTCATGTGCGACAAGCCGGGCGGTCGTGCTTTTCCCCGATGCCGCCGGGCCATCGATAGCGATGACGAGCCTGCGTCTGTTCACGGCGGTGTGTTCACGTAAGTAATAAATATACCCAAAAAAGGGGCTACTGGCAAATCCTTTTGAACACTCCTCACTCTTCCGTATATTGAATGGAGACCCCCATGACCGTTATTCGAAAGCTGACCCATCACGAAATCACCGCCCGGCGTGTTCCCCGTGAGGATATCGGAACAGTGCCTCGCACCCCCGTTATCGGGCTTCTGGACAACATTCGCAGCCTGTACAATGTCGGGTCGATGTTCCGGACATCCGACGGGGCCCGCGCAGAGGCCCTGTTTCTGGCCGGCTACACCCCAAGACCTCCGCGGAAAGAGATCGACAAGACCGCCCTGGGCGCTACACAAACCGTTCCCTGGCAATACTTTACAGACCCTGCGGAAGCGGCGCTGGAAGCCAGGCGACGCGGGGCACGCATATGCATACTCGAACATACCACAGGCAGCAAGCCCTATTTTTCGGTCCAGAAGAAGGATTTCCCGATTTGTCTCGTGGTGGGAAACGAGCTGACCGGGGTCTCAGGCTCGCTGGTAAGCCTGGCCGACACGGCCTTCGAAATCCCGATGATAGGAGTGAAGCAGTCGCTGAATGCCGCCGTTGCCTACGGGATAGCGCTCTTTGAGCTGCTCCGGATCTGGCAGGAAACGATGCCTATTTCAGCACGTCATGGGCGAGAGTGAAAAAATCGGTCCGCTCCAGCGTGTGGATGCGAACCACTCCGGCGCGCACGAGCGATACGAGAATCCGGCAAGCCCGGTTCTCTGAGATATTCACAAGGTGGCTGAACTCCCGGGCGGTGATCCGTTCATGGACCTCCAGATACCGGAAGAGCCGTTTTTCATTCTCGCCGATCATAATCCGCATCGGCGGGGCATCCGCACGTTCGTCCCGCAGAATCCGGACTACCTCCTTGCTCGCCATCACCGTCTTGTCGTTAACCCGGATATATACCCGCGTCCCTCCGGCGGCATCAGGTTGACCGTTGCCACTGACCCCTGCAAAGTAGTGCGGTTTCTGGGCGCTCTCTTCCACCGTTGCGACAATGACGTCTTCGCCGTTGAATGCAACGATCTCGATCGACGGAAGTATCTCCGGCACACAGAATTGTGTCCCTGCCTCGTGGATCAGATCCACCTCGCTTTTTTCGCTTTCCACGCCGACGATCGAACCGTCATCATCGACGCCGAACAGGATATGGCCCCCTTTCGTGTTGGCAAACGCAATTAACGCCCTGGCGATTTTCTCGGGCGTCGAGACCTTCCTCTTGAATTCAATCTCGAACCCTTCTCCCTCCTCAATGAGGCGGTTGACGTCCTTGTAGTCCATCTCCGTTACCCTGTTCTGTGGCAGTGGTGTCTTCGGGAACGACTGCGGGCGGCCATATCGCGTCCATGGCGGTCGTGTCCTCGGGAGTAACCGCCGGCCGCTGTTGTGCCGGCGTGTCGGTCTGTGGAGCCTGCTGCGGCTGATCCTCCTCTGTTGGTGCTGCGGGAATACGTGAACGCGCTGCCATGCGCGAAAGGACTATTCCTTTCCGGCGGATGACGTAACGCGTGTCAGCGTCCGGCCGGTGACGCAGGGGACTCGGAATGACCGCCGCCAGGCGGGCACCTTCCTCGAGCGTCAGTGCGGACGCACTCTTTCCGAAGAACGTGCGCGCTGCCGCTTCGATTCCGAAAACCCCCCGTCCCCACTCGATGACGTTCAAATAGATTTCCAGAATCCGCTGCTTGCTCAGGGTGCGCTCCAGAAGGAGTGTGATAATCACTTCTTTCACTTTGCGCACCGGGTCCTTTGACGTCGACAGGTAGAGGTTCTTCGCGAGCTGCTGGGTGATCGTGCTCGCACCGCGCGCCGCGCGCCCCTCCTCGATATTCTTTTCGATCGATTCCTGGACTTCGAACCAGTCAATTCCCCCGTGCTCAAAAAACGTCCCGTCCTCGGCTACGAACCACGGCATCGATGACATGTTGCGGGATGCGGCGGATCGAAATCCACTGCTGCACGATCTTCAACGGTTTCCCGCTGTGCTCCGCTTCTCCGAGGCGCTGACGCATGAGCGCGGTGGGTCCCGGGTTTTCTGTTTTCAGCGAACCGATGCTGAACCAGGGGATGGTGAGCAGTTCGACGAGGACCAGACCTGCCAGGCACAGGAGGACGGTCTTGATTTTGTGGGCACAGATCCAGGAACCCGCGCGCCGGAGCCCGGTTCGGGGTGGCGTGTGCTCTGGAGATCGGCCGGAGAGTACTTCCGTCACGGGATCGCTCACGCCGGTGATGCGTCCTCCGGTTGTGCGTCGAGGTACTCCTGAAGCAGCAGCCGGGCGGCCATCTCATCCACCCGTGCTTTTTCCTGCCGTTGCTTCCGCTTCATCCCTCCCTGACGGAAGGTGCGCCGGGCTTCCACGGAACTGAAGCTCTCATCCCACGTCGTGATGGTCGCGGGAATGACACTTTCCAACCGGCGGATGAACAATTCCACCTCCCGGCCTTTTGCTCCCCTTCCCCCGTCGGGGGCATAGGGCATGCCGACGACGATGAGGCTGACCTGATGCTCCTCGACGAGACCGGCAAGCCTATCCATCAGGCTGTCGTCATTGTTGAGTGTGCCGATGCCTCCGGCAAGCACTCGCAGGGGATCGCTCATCGCCACTCCAACGCGCTTGCTGCCGTAGTCTATTCCGAGAACGCGACCTTGAAGGGACATGGCAGGTCCTATTCCTCGAACCGATCCGCACGACGAACGCCCGGCACGCGGCGGATCCTGTCCACGATGCGGGCGAGATGTTCCGTGTTTTCCACGTTCAGAATGAATGTTCCGTCAAACCGGCCGTCAGCCGCGTCGATGCTCACGCTCCGTATATTCGTGTTATTGTACGACGAAATCGCGTGCGTGATATCGTTCAGCATGCCGGCGCGGTCTTCTCCGGATATTTTGACACCCGAAACGAAAAGCACACCGTTGTCCGACGGCCACTGCACCTCAACGATCCGATTCGGTTCCATCTGCATCATGGTACGAATATTCCGGCACGAACGTCTGTGGATCTTGATGCCCTCCCCCGTCGTCACAAATCCGACCACTTCGTCGCCCGGGATGGGCTGGCAGCATTTCGCGTAGTTGTGCATGAAATTGTCATGCGTCCCGTCCAGGATAATCCCCCCTGATGCACCACGCGCGGTGGTGATGAACCGGTTGAACAATCCGTCGATGCGCGGCTCTTCCCCCCCGGAAGGGGTCGGGTGCTTCAGTTCTTCCTGATACAAGGCAATCAACTCATCCGGGTCGATCTTCCCCTCCTTCACTCCGAGAAAGAACGTCGAGAGGTTTTCCATCCGTTTCTCACGCACGAACCGGACAAGATCGTCCTCGTTGATCGTCACCTTTGCTTTCTTCAGCCGTTTCTCCCAGATTTCGCGTCCCTCATCGACGGCCTTCCGCTCTTCCTCCTTGATCCACCGCCGGATATGCGCCTTGGCCTTGTGCGTGACGACGAACTTCTCCCAGTCCGCGTTCGGCGTTTGGTTCTTTGACGTGAGAATCTCCACCTGGTCGCCGCTCTTCAGTTTCGTGTCCAGCGGCACAATGCGGCCGTTCAGCTTGGCCGCGATACAGTGGTCTCCCACCTTCGAATGGATCTCGTACCCGAAATCAATGGGCGTTGACCCCGTGGGCAGAATCTTCAAATCGCCCTTGGGCGTGAACACGTAGATCTCATCCTGGTAGAGGTTCAGCTTGAAGCTCTCCATCAGCTGTGCCGTGGGCACCTGACCGTCCTGCGAGCTTTCAAAAATCTCCCGCACCCAGCTTACCCAGTTGGCCAGATCGGGGTCGACATTCGCGGCATTGTCCTTGTACATCCAGTGCGCGGCAACACCCTTCTCCGCCACCTCGTGCATCGCGAGCGTGCGGATCTGCACCTCGACCATCTTTCCTTCGGGTCCGACCACCGTGGTATGGATGGACTGGTACCCGTTCTTCTTGGGGACGGAGATGTAGTTCTTGAAGCGTTCGGGATTGGGAATATAGATGTCGGAGACAATGCCGTACACCGCAAAGCAATCGTTGGGATCCGCCGTGTCCAGGATCACGCGCACGGCGAACAGGTCGTACACCTCTTCGAGCGGCTTGCTCCGTTTGATCATCTTGTTGTAGATACTGTACAGGTGCTTGGGTCTGCCGCTGATTTCGAACTTGAAACCCGCCTCCCGCAGCCGCTTTTCGATCGGCTGGGAAAATTTGCGGATGTAATGTTCCCGGTCACGCCGCCGGGATTTGATTTCCCGCGCGATCTGGTCGTAGGCCTCGCGATGAAGATGCTTGAACGAAAGGTCTTCGAGCTCCCACTTGATGTTGGCGAGCCCGAACCGGTGGGCGAAGGGCGCGTAAATGTCGAGTGTCTCCTTCGATAACCGGCGCTGCTTTTCCACCGGCAGATATTCGAGCGTGCGCATATTGTGCAGACGGTCTGCGAACTTCACGAGCATGACCCGGATGTCGTTCACCATGGAGAGCAACATCTTCCGGTAGCTCTCGGCCTGGGTGACATCATGGCTCTTGAAAATATCGGAGATCTTGGTGGCGCCGTCCACGATATCCGCCACCGTGTCTCCGAACTCCTCGCGGATGTCGTGGATCTGGTATTCGGTGTCCTCGGCAACGTCGTGCAGCAGCGCCACTGCGACGGAGACATCATCGAGCGGGATTTCTTTGGCGACAATGCGGGCTACGGCATACGGATGGTCGAAGAACGGTTCTCCGGAAGCACGCATGTCATGGCGGTGGGCGTTGAAGCCGAATTCGAAGGCGCGGCGGATAAGGCTTTCGTCCACCCGGGGGAGGTTCCTCTGACACAGCTGCAGAAGGTCTTCGAGCTTCTTCTTGTACTTCGGGTTGGTCATGTCATTCCGTTCCGAACAGACGGTCCCCCGCGTCGCCAAGCCCGGGCAGGATGTATCCGGAAGCATTCAGCCG
This sequence comes from uncultured Bacteroidota bacterium, assembly GCA_963779225.1. GTDB lineage: Bacteria > Bacteroidota > Ignavibacteria > UBA10030 > UBA6906 > CAVPCZ01. The sequence goes on along the minus strand of CAVZWW010000003.1, from coordinate 2,872,944 downwards.
GCGGTCAAGCACGGCCGAGAAAATCGGCACTGTGGGATGCGTGGTACCGACACGCCGGACCCCCTCGGGCGATGCCACGAGCGCAACAAACCGTATTCTGCGGGCGCCGCGCCGCTTGAGAAACGTGATCGCCGCCGAGGCACTCCCGCCGGTGGCCAGCATGGGATCCAGCAACAGCACCAGACTCTTGCTCAGGCCCTGCGGAAATTTCGAGTAATAGTCCACCGGCTCCAGCGTTTTCTCGTTGCGGTACAACCCGACGTGCCCGACCCGCGCTTCAGGGAGGACATCCAGAAACCCGTCGATCAGACCGAGGCCTGCCCGCAGCACCGGGACGATCACGACGTCGTCTGCAAGGACATATCCCGCCGTTCGCTCGAGCGGCGTGCGCACGGTGGTCTTCTTCACCCGGAGATCGTGCGTCACCGTAAACGCCATGATCGAGGAGATCCGCCGCAGGGTCGTCCTGAACAGATGGTTGTTCGTCTCGGTGTTGCGCAGAATCGTGAGGTCGCGCTTGATGAGCGGGTGGTCGATAATGGTCAACGCTTTCATACAGTATCCGTCGTTTCAGAGAGATCTGGCAAGAGCGTTTGCTGCAACGAGCAGGGGGTCCCAAAGAGGTGAAAATGAAGGAGCGTAGGCAAAATCCGCGCTCCGGAATGATTCGACGGTCATCCCCTGCTGGATCGCCAGCGTCAGTGCATGACCACGCAGTCCGGCACCATCCTGTCCCGCAATATTGCCCCCGATGAGTTTTCCCGAACGCCGGTCGGCAATCAGGGTCACCAGAAGACGCTGCCCTCCGGGCATTTTCCCTGCGCGGGAGCGGGCAAGGATGGTTTCGGCAACCGGGGACATGCCCGCCTCCTCTGCCTCATGTGTGCTCAGACCGACCCGCACCGCTTCCTGGCTGAATACCTTCACGAGGGCGGCATGGAGTGCGCCGGGGAAGAAAGCCCGACCCCCTGCGGCATTCTCCCCCGCCACCCAGGCGGCACGGCTGGCCAGTGTCGCCAGAGGAGTGTACATCCACCTATTCGTCACAAGATTCCGCACTTCGCAACAATCTCCGGCGGCAAACACATTATCCGCAGACGTCGCCTGCCGGCGGTCCGTCAGGATTCCTCCATGCACACCGGTACGGATTCCCGCACCTGCCGCAAGTCCGGCGTTCGGCTCGACGCCGATCGCCACAATCACCACGTCCGCCGGGAACGTCCGGTCCGGCGTGAGCACGTGCGTTACTGCCTGCCGGTCTCCCACGTTCAGACCCACCACGGTGGCCGAGGGAACCCAGCTCACCTGGTTAGCGGCGAGCTCATCACGTATCCACTCGCGCGCAGGGGTCTCCATACCGCCCAGAGGCAGTTCGGCGTTGTGAAGCATCGTGACGTCCAGACCCCGCATCCGGAACGCCTCGGCCATTTCCACTCCCACATATCCCGCACCGATGATGACAGCTCGTTGCGGGCGCTCCCCCGCAAGGAACCGGTGGAGCGCCTTTGCATCGTTCAGTGAACGGACGGAAAAAACGTTGCGTGCATTTTCACCGTCAAGCCCCAGGAGTTTCGGACGGGCCCCGGTGGCAAGAATGAGGCGGTCGTAGGATTCTTCGACCACACGCCCCGCGGCCAGATCGCGCACCCGTATGCGCCGCCGTGAAGGAAGAATCTCCTCCACCCGGTTCAGCAGCCGCACATCCACACCCTTCTCACGGCGCAGGCTTTCCGCGGTGTGCACCACCAGGTCCTCTTCATGGAGTTCGCCACCGAGGTAATACGGGATCTCGCAGATGCCGTAGGAAATGGCGTCACTCTGCTCGAAGAGCACAACGCGCGCTGCCGGATCGGTGCGCGCGGCCTTGCTTGCCGCACTCGGACCCGCCGCGAGGCCGCCCACAACAAGTATTGTTCTGCGCACACCGGTCATTTTTGTTTCATCACCACAAGAATGGGAACGCCTTCAAAACCGAAATGCTCGCGGATCCGGTTTTCCAGATACCGGATGTAATTATCTTCCACCAGTTTCGGCTCGTTGCAGAAAAAAGCAAACACGGGAGGCGAAGACTTCACCTGCGTTACGAACTTGATCTTGATTTCCTTCCCCGATTTGCTGCGGGGCGGATGTGTCTCCATGTCCGGGCCCAGCGCCTGGTTCAGCTGACTGGTGACAATCCGTTTCTTCTGTTCGGCATCGACCCGCTTGATGACTTCGATCAGCTTGAACACCCTCTGCTTCTTGAGCGCCGAGATGAAGATAATCGGAATATAGTCGTACACGCGAAGCTTCTCGCGCAGCGCCCGCTCGAAGGCCCGGGATGTGTTCTCGTCTTTCTCGACAATATCCCATTTGTTGACTGCAAGAATCACCGGCCGTCGTTTTGTCACCGCCGTTTCAATGATCCGCAGGTCCTGGTGCTCCAGGCCCTCCCGGGCATCCAGGAGAACGACGGCCACGTCACACCGCTCGATGCTCTTCACGGTGCGGACGGCACTGTAGAGCTCCACCGATTCCTTGATCCTGCTCCTTTTCCTGAGTCCGGCGGTGTCAATCAACACAATCTCCTCGCCGTAATGCTTCAGGACCGCGTCAATGGGATCGCGCGTCGTGCCGGGGATATCGGTCACGATATGGCGCTCCTCCTGCAGCAGGGCATTCACCAGAGATGATTTGCCGACATTGGGCTTGCCGATAATCGCCACTTTCAGGCGGCTGTCCGTCTCCTCCGGCATGGTTTCGGGTATGTCGTCGGTGATGGCATCGAGCAGATCGCCAATCCGGCGGCCGCCGAGCGCCGACACGGGCATCGGTTCACCCAGACCAAGCGAGTAGAACTCGCCCAGCGCTGTTTCTCTTGCCTCTCCGTCACTCTTGTTGACAATCAAGAACACACGCTTTCCGGCACGTCGCAGAATATCGGCGATCTCCCTGTCTCCGGGGAGTATCCCGTCGGCGGCATCGACGATGTAGAGTATCAGGTTCGCCTGTTCGATCGCAATTTGCGCCTGCTCGCGAATGGCGGTCTCCATGGTGTCCACGGACTCCGGAACCAGTCCGCCGGTGTCAACGACCGTAAAGTTCTTCCCTGCCCAGTCAGCGTCTGCATACAACCGGTCGCGCGTCACCCCCGGCATGTCGTCAACGATGGCCTGCCGGTGCCCGACAATCCGGTTAAACAGCGTGGATTTGCCTACGTTCGGACGACCAACAAGTGCCACCAGCCACCGCGAAGCCGTTGCCATTTTCCGGGTTTCTTCATACGTTGTGCGCACTCACTGAATCAGAAAGCACATGATCCAGACTATTCATCTTCAGACGCCCGAACCACGGGTCGTGAAAAAAGCAGCCGACGTCCTGGCTTCGGGCGGGATTATCATCTATCCGACAGATACGGTGTACGGCATCGGCTGCAGTGTGACGGATAAGAACGCCATCGAACGAATCCATCTTATCAAACGCCAGCGGGCCGACAAGCCGTTCAGTTTTGTCTGTTCCGATCTGACGCACATCAGCGAATACGCTCATGTCAGCAATGCGGCGTTCAAAATCATGAAGCACCTGATACCGGGCGCGTATACGTTTATCCTGCCGGCGGCGAGGATGAAGCATCTCCCGAAAATCCTCGTCTCCAAACGTAAGACCGTCGGCGTCCGCGTTCCCGACAGTCCCGTTACCCTCGCCATCATCCGGGCACTCGGACACCCCATCCTGAGCACAAGCGTGAGCACAGAGAACGGGCAGCTGGTGAACGACCCGGAACGCATTGCGAAGTTCTTCAACAACAGCGTCGATCTGATCCTGGACGGCGGAGTCCTGGTTTCTGAACCTTCCACGGTGCTGGACCTGACAGGAGATGCACCCCTCGTCGTACGCAAAGGGGCGGGGGACATATCGATGCTGTAGATCCCGCAAAATTTACATGCACCGGAGGGGCGGGGGCATGGCGGAACCCGGACCGCGTTTACACAAGCGGTGACGCCTTCAGCCCTATTCAGTCAGCCTGATGATATCACCGGCTTTGAACCCCGTGCCGGAGATAACAGAAGCCTTTGCGGCCTTTCCGGCCAGCATGTCCCCCTGCGCTTTGATCTGACCGACCTTGCTCTCCTCGAACCCCAGGGCCAGTCCCGTGTCGGGATCCTTCAATTCCTCGCCGAGGCGAAACACGTCAAATATCATACCGTTTTGTACATTTCCTTCGGAGCCGGGTTTCATAATGATGGAACCATCAGAACTCACCTTGACAATCCGGCCAGACCACGGGATCTTGTCCATATTGTCGGTGATCAACTCCACACAACCATTCACCGCTTCACGGCAGGCCTTGCCAAGATCCGTGTCGTCCCATGCGCTCAGGTCACTGAAATTGATGTCTTCATATCTCACGCCGACCCCGACCGTGGACTCGGTTCCCTCTTCCGTTTCAGCCGCAATAATCTCTCCCGTGGTAGTATTGACGAGACGGATATCAACAGCTGCACGCGCGGTCTTTGTATTAACGCCCGCACCAAACACGCTGATGCCTCCGCCGATATTGCTCTCTTTTGTCCCGAGCTCCGACACACTCCCCACCACGATCATCTCCACACCGAGCATGCGGCCCACCTGCGGGGCGGTTTCTTCCGTGATCACCCCGCTGAGACCCATTTTCTGTTCCTGCAGGACTTTGTCAATCTCCTTACGCTCCACCACGACAAATTTTCCCGATTTCACGAGGGCCGTCGCTAGCATATCCGAGACGCCTGTCCCGCCTCCATGGTACGCGGAGCCGTCACTGAACGACGCAACAGCTATCCTTTTCTTCACCTGACCGTGGGCAATACCGGCGAGGAAAACAAGGGCAAACAGGAGGAAGAAGGGACTCCGGAGGGATTTCATGGGTGTTCCTTTCTGGCGAATGGGGTTTGCTACAATGAATGTACCAAACGTTCGTCCAGAAAGCAACCAGAGGGATGAGCAAATGCCGGCGAGGAACGGATGCCTTCACAGAGCGGATGTCCGCGCAGAACGGACGCCCGCAGAAGGATCAGCCTCGCCTTTCTCACTCCGGCTCGCGCCGGAGCTCTGAAAAGCGAACGTGAAAAGAAAGAGAGAGGAAGAGAACTAGCTCATGATAGTCGCGGGACGCGTTGCAGGTTCAGGGTGCTTTGTGGAAAGAGCCGTTTGGGGTTCCGAGCTGGGCTCCGGATACAAATGCAGAGCCACGTTCCGCAGGCGTTCGATATCGCCGCTGATGTCGGCAATCTCTTTCTCGATAACTGCGCGCTGCTCGTCTCGGTTCTTTGGCAGCTTGTTCCTCATACATCCTCCTGAAGATGATGATAGAGGGAGGAAGCGCTCCCCGGGCGATCTTCCCTGACGGTTATGGTCGTTGTTGCTACGGCGGGATGGACCGGCCGCCGACCGGATGAGGCTGACGCTTGACTCGGAGTTTTTTGGATCGCTAGATCGTCGTGACTGCCCTGACATCGGACTGGCTTGGCACGTTGGCAGCACGGAGGTGTGGAGAAGAGTACGGATGGCGGAAAACAAAGTCAAGTTAAATCTTGCGGAGTCAGAAATGCTTGTAAATACGCAAAAAGATGCGAGCATTTTGAAACGCTGCTTGCTTTTCTCGCATTGCGGGCCAATATTGGAATACTGAGAAACCCGCGCGTGCGCGGGACTATCAGATCGAGCACCACTATCGAGACACACAAATGAACATTGAACGGATCGAACTCCGGCATATCCGCATGGAACTCGTCTCCCCTTTTGAAACCTCCATGGGGGTCGAAACCACTGAAGAACATATCATCGTGCGGGTTGACGGAGAAGGGCTCACGGGATGGGGAGAAAGCGTTGCAGAAGAGACTCCTTTCTATTCCTATGAAACCGTGCAGACGGCATGGCACATACTCCGTGATTTCCTGATCCCCGCTGTTCTGGGAAAACACCTACACTCCATCGATGAAGCCATCAACCTGAACGCCCGCGTTCGGGGACACATGATGGCGAAGGCCGGACTGGAGGCGGCACTCTGGGATCTCTCCGCCAAAGCATCAGGGATCCCGCTCGCTGCGCTGCTGGGCGGAACACGCAAACGGATCGATGTCGGTGTGAGCATTGGCATCCAGAAATCACCGGCGGATCTGGTTCGATCGGTCGAGGGATATCTCCAGGAGGGATACAAACGCATAAAAATCAAGATCGCTCCCGGAAGAGATCTGACGTTCATTGATGCGGTTCGCAAGGAGTATCCGGACATCCTGTTTCAGGTCGATGCCAATTCCGCATACGGACTGGAGCACACACCCGTCTTCAGGGCGATGGATGAGTACGGCCTCCTCTTGATTGAACAACCGCTCGGGTACGATGACATCTTCGACCACTCGAAACTGCAGCGCGTCCTCAGAACTCCCATCTGTCTCGACGAGAGTATTCACTCTGTCGCTGATTCACGCGCGGCTCTGGAGTTGGACAGTTGCCGCGTGATCAACATCAAACCGGGACGCGTTGGCGGGTTTACTGAATCCAAAGCGATTCATGACCTGTGCGCCTCAAGGAATGTGCCGGTGTGGCATGGCGGCATGCTGGAATCAGGAATCGGGCGGGCAGGCAACGTTGCTCTTGCTTCTCTCCCGAACTTCACCCTTCCTGGAGATATTTCCGCAAGCAAACGGTATTACCGGCAGGATATCGTCGAACCGCCTTTTGAAGTCGGGCCCGACGGCACCATGGGCGTTCCGCAGCTGCCCGGAATCGGCGTTGAAGTGGTCGTGGAACAGCTGGACCGGGTCACCCTGCGGAAGGAGTCATACTCATAGAGTTCCCGGCGGAACCCGCCGGGGGACCCGGCAGGTGTACGAACGCCTCCCGGCGGGAATCACCATGAGCGGCGGGGATATGAAAAAAGGGCTTTTCAAAAGGACTCTGCCATGGGGTCTCCCTATGGCGGGGATAGTCCTGATCGCAGGGTGGATGTTCTATGACCGTGATTACACCGCCCACTTTCAAGAACGACGGGGAACCTTCGCAGGCGCAACAGTCAGGGAGGTTTCACGAAATGCCGGTTCTGAGAAGTCCTGGTTGACGGTGAAGAGCAAGGCGGGGTTTGTCGTCGAATGCGGGATGCTGACGCCTCCGGACGACGGACACAAGCATCCTGCGATCGTTCTCCTGGGAGGAAAGGCGACCGGCAAGCATGCGGTCGATTACGCGCTCGACGTCACCGGCATGATCATCGTTGCCGTCGACTATCCGTTTACACCCCGCGACACCTACACGATCACGAATTTCATCGGCGATATTCCCGCAATACGTACAGCCCTCCTCGATATGGTTCCTTCGGTCATGCTCGTCATAGACTATCTGTTGAGCCGGGAGGACGTCGACCCTGCCGGAATAGTCGTCCTGGGGTATAGCTTCGGGGCACCGTTCGTTCCGTGCATCCTCGCACACGATCGCCGCCCGGCCGTGGCTGCCATGGTGTGTGGAGGCGGAGACCTGCGCTCTCTTATCGTGCACAACGTTCGCCGGTATGAAGGTGAAGCGGTAAGTCAGTTTGTCGGTGCGCTTGGAGGCGTGCTGTTACATCCGCTGGAGCCCATGCGCTATATCGGTAGAGTCGCGCCCACGCCCCTGATCATGATCAACGGAACAGAGGACGAGCAGGTGCCGCGGCGGAATGCCGAGATGCTCTACAATGCCGCCGGGGAGCCAAAGACGATCACGTGGCTTCCCTCCCGGCATGTACGCCCCGACAATGTCGAGCTTACCAGATCCATAATGGCGGAATTGAAACGGGAGTTGCGGCGGAGAGGAATCGGTACAGACGCTTCTCGATGACTGCGGACCCTCTTCCCGCAAGGGAAAGAGGCACACTAAAGCGCCGTGGAACCGGGGATTAGCGAAATGGCAACCAACCCGACAGCAAGTCTCATAATCAGTCCCTTTCTATTTCGGGTAGGCCTCAACCGGTGTCTGTTCATCCCTCTGCATAATGAACTGTTCATTCGTCACCCGCATTCCTGCAGGCCCATGAGAAACCATGAAGCCAATCCTCTCGTTCGTCGCTTCCGAGACCTCTATCCGGACCTCTCTGAAGGTGATGATGGTCTTCCCGTCCTGAGCAAGTTCATATTTCAGCTCTTGACTGAACGCGGGCCGCGCGAGCGCGCTCGATTCACCTATGGAGTACTCCCTGTACGTTATGCTCACCGTCCGCCCCTCGAGGCCGGCGTAGAGCAATTCGTACCGGATTGCCTGAGTGACCTCCTTGCCCGACTTGCTTCTCACTCCCTCTTCCCATTCGATCATTGATGCTCCCACGCTGGCGAACATCGGGCGGTTCACCTGGAAGTTCGTGGAAAAGTAGTTTTCCGACGACCCACATCCCGCCAACGTCAAGCAGACTATGACGGACCAGACCGGCCACGTTTTCATGGATGGTACCCTGACCTTTCATTTGAACCGACGGAGGATCTTCAATGGAATCTACGCCATTATCGGGCTCAAATCAACCCGGCGCAGGAACATCGAGGCATACAGGAATCATCACATCGGCGCTCGTCCGATCGCCTGCGCCAAGCGGGTTTGCCTTTTGGCAGTCCGCTCTTCTTACATGAGAACGACATGAAAACTGTCGTTGTTACCCCGAAATCAGGAGCAGAACCGGATGTCAGAAGCCGTACCCGACCGGCCCGTAGCCGGGCACGCTGACATACCCTCTCTGGCCATCCGAGTCTGAATTGCCGGCACTGAACCGGGAAGTCCAGAAATTGTCACCGCTGCCCCCCTGCCCCCGATAGCCGTTTTGTTTTGCTGAGACAAACAAGTTGGTGACCGCCGCGGGGTTTCCTTCGTAGCCCGCGTTTCCCTGATGATCCAGCCAGTACTTTCCCGGTTGAATCCACGCGCCAACCATGTAGCTCCACACGGTGAATTCCGATTGCTGTATTTCACGGCCGTTGATGAATACGCCCGTATTCCCCTTCGAAACGTCGCTCTTCATCTTTCCGAAGTGATGGTTGGGCTGCATATATCCATAGGCTGAATAACCAACGACGCCGTACAGCCCGCTTTTCGCGTCGTACCAGTAGCTTCCGGGCTTGGGTCGTACACCGTAGGTCTTTTCTATATCCGCGATTTGTGCGGTGGAGAGCGCAGCACCATTGATACTCACCGTTCCTTTGCCAGGCTCCCCGGTCTTCACGGCCACCCCGGGAGAACCCGACGATCGCTGGAAGACCAGAGTCTCATTCGTCCCTGCGATCGGGTTGCCGCTTTCATCAACCTCGAACATCGTGAAGGTCAGCTGCTTTCCACTCCACTGGGCTTTGAAAGCCAATCCTTCGGATTCCTCTCCGATGGTACCGCCGAGAACATTGTGCTTCACTTTCCCCTTTATCGCAAGAACCACGCTTTCGCTTTCAAGCGAACCGGAATAATCCCCACTCGACGCACCTTTGAGGATTAACGTGGCGAGCCCTGCCTCGGAGCGGCTTTCGTAACTTCCCGAGAAACCCTGGCTCTGCGCATGATACGACAAGATAACAACGCAAACGAAGATGGGTAGTCTTCGCATCTGCCGGCCTCCAGTTCTGGGGATCATTTATCTCAATATAGTGTTTGTGAGAAAATATTCAAGAATGGCGTGCACCCCCGGGCACAGTCCGAAGCGGTTCTTCCCGTTTGAGCCCACAGATCTTACCGGCCCGGTTATTCACCCATGAAGAACTCCGGGGGAATCAGTTGATTCAGCGTATCGCGAAGTGTCGGCCGCAGCAGTCCGAATCCGATCTGGAATGATGCATTGGTCCAGCCGAATCCCTCCCGTGTGATGTAATCAAATTTCGTCCCGACGTTGCCATATTCTGCATAGACCTCATGTGTGCGGTTCACGACATCGAATTTTTCCGGAACCGTCCCATTGTAGTGCGCGGCGTTCAGGACAATCGTAAACAGCCACTTGTAGATGAGACGCTGGGCATCATGGGAATAGCCATAGTTGAGGAGACCCTGCCAGGTGAGTATCTGGTGCGGAGCCCAACCAAAAGGGTAATCCCATTGTCGTTGAGGATGCTCCTGCGTAATTGGTCCGCGGGAATCCTCTGTTGAGGCGACAATTCCACCCGGTTCTTCAAGCATCGACAACGCATGGTGCACAACGGCGCGCGCTTGATCGGCGGAGGCGAGCCCGGACCAGAGGGGCCAGAGTGTTGTTGCGCTCACATACGTTGTCTGTGACCGTGTCGCGACATTGTAGTCGAAGAACATCCCCCGGGACGGATTCCAGAGATAGCGGTTCACCAGATCCTGTCGACGATCCGCCCGATTTTTCCATTCGCCACTCTGTTCCAGTCGGCCATCCTTAAGGCGCAACGTATCTCCGAAAATATCCTTGATGCTAGCCGCGATATCCCTCTCGATTTTGTACAGGAGCGAATTCAGATCCACCGTCGCAAGATCGGCACAGAGGTTCAGCAATCGATAACTCGTATCGTGACCCGATTCCCGCATGGCACGGTCGTTCACGAAAAAAGACTCCAGCGCCGGAATATGAATCTGGCCCTCGCGATAGGCCTTCTCGAACGTCCGCACATCGGTATTCATTGCCTGTGCATAGGGGAGGAGGATCACATCGAAGTGTCCTGGCTCGACTTCCGGGGGTATGCCGGAGCCTGAATCAAAGTAACGGTTCAACCCGATGTCGAGGAGGCGGTCGCTGTTCATCCATACGTCGTGGTATTCCCTGATCGCAGCGTCAAGAACCCCCCTTAACCACTTCTTGCTGTCCCGATTTTGTGGAAGCTTTTTGAAGCATGCCAGCGCGGCGGATGTGAGGAACGGGGGTTGGGAGCGGGTGACGTAGTACGATCTGTTGGCGTTGAGTATTGCCCCGTAGTTCTCTATTTCATAGACGAGGTTGTCAACCATTCCTTTCGCCAGTTCCACGCGTCCGTCCCGGAGGAGCCCGAGGACAATGAAATAACTGTCCCATCCGTACATTTCGTTGAAACGCCCTCCCGGGACAACAAACGGGACACCCCGGATGCCGCCGTCCGGGAGCCGGTGGAGGGCGAGGGAGAGGATCCCGTGGTTACCCTCAAGCCCCCGGACGAATGCAGGATCAGGACGAGGAGGAATGGTCCGGACCTTCATCTTCCAGTCAGGGTGGCGGCCGACAACTGACGTGAAGTATTTGCGTGCAAGAGCATCTGACGAAGGAACATACACGTACCTGAAACCATCTGTACTTGCCGCTTTTTCATCCGCAATAACTCCCGGCAGGCCTTCTTCATCGACGGCTCGCGTCAGCCCTTTCCAGAACAACTCGCGAATGCTACGCGAAACTCTGTCGGCGGGTGGTTCAAAGATCCTCCCGGCCATCACATATCCACTGTCGACTCCCCCCTCCTGCAGAAGCGTGAGCTCCTGGAGAAGATTGGCCAGGGAGGATACGCCGGCAACTTCACATCGTGCCCCTCCGGTCGTTGTGAACCAGAATATTTTGTCTCCCCGATCAGTTCCTCTGATGTACGGGTCATGAACGGTGATCTTCCGATCACCATCGGTATCTTCGTTTCCAAGGAGATCCGCGATGACTTGCCGGGGCGCCACATGCAGGCGTGGCAAAACCGTCTGAGCCTTCATGGGTCCAAGGGCCCCGAACAGCAAAAGAGAAGCAAGCACGGGCGGCATTGTTCGGTGACATGTTGACATTATCCCCAACCGGACATCCCTCTTCAGGCTGTGGCGGTGATGAAAACCATTATCGCTGCGGCAATACACAGGAGTCTCAGGCCGGCGTATCGCCGTCGTCCTTGGAATGGCTGTCGGGCGAGACCACCCCCTTGAAGGTCTGCACAATCTGCCAGACAAGACGGGATAGCGCACCAGAAAGGCTCTTACCATGCGGCTCATAGCTCGTTTCCACGTCATCCATCTCCTCACCGAGAGTGACCCTGATCGACGACGACTTCTTCATCGAGAGAATCTGAGAAGGATAGACGCTATGGTGTCCTGTCATCAGGAAGCTTATGACGCACGCAACCGTAGCATAAGGGGCGAGTTGCGGTCCAAATCGATGAAGTACTACATCCCTCTGGCCGGTTCGCCGCCTTTGACCCCGGCGCTATTCCTGAAGTACGCAAACGTCCCGAACGCCCTTGCCGCTTCACCCTGTGCATGGACGGTTCCGATCTCGCCGACTCCGTATCCGTCTTCTCCCCCATCCGGATTCCAGCCATTGCGAATTCCGGCATCCCGCTCGCGGTGAAGCACGACTCTTGCGGTACCGTGGTGGTTCGTCCAGACATGCTCGAGCATTCTTCCGACTCTTTCCGGAACGTCGGGCAATTCGGCCGGTGCTATCGCGTATGCATCCAGGAGATAATGCACAAACGCACCATTCCCATCCATGTGGATTTGGTAGAAGTCAACCGGGTCGACCCAGCCCGTGCCGGGGTCCAGTATCCGCCTCGCCGTTTCAATAACCACCTTCTTGTACTGCGGATCTTTTGTCGAGCGATAGAGAGCTGCGCCGATCGAACAGTACCCGGTCCCTCCCCACGGGAGTTCTTTCCCGAACGCCGCCCGGCCTTCTCTCCCCGTCCAGCGACCGTTCCCCCGATACAACTTCTTGAGGATTCCTGGAGCAGCCCGGTCTCCGTTCCACACAAGGAGAGCATCCTTCAGATACCGTTCATCGCGAGTTGCATCGTACAGGCGGCACGCCACATTCACCATCTGGTTCATATTGGTATTCGTGAATATGGGATCCTTCACCTTGGCCGCGGGTGGATAGTTGTACCACGTCCAGTACCCCTCATGATTCGAGAGCATTCCTGCGGTCCGTGCTTCCGCATACCGTTGTGCGGCATGGATAACCAGCTGCATGTTCGTTTTTCCCGTGAATTCCCACCAGGTGAGTTCGGCCAGACAGGCCCAGGCACGGTCATCGAGCCAGTACCCGTTGGACAGACGCGTCAGCGGATGGTCCACAAAGTGGAAACGAAGAAGGGCCGAATCATTCGTAGCGGCAAACAGGTACGCATCGCCCAGAGCCCCATAGGCTCCTTCCCAGCCGGGCGTGTAGACCTGATGAAAGAGCCGGTCAACACGGTACGCACGGTCGAGCCAGAGGTCTGCAGGATCGTACCGGAACACGTTGCCGCCGGTTGAATCGGCGGATGCAGCCGTCTCATGACGCGTTGCCGGAGCATTGCTGAAGCGTATGGGTTGAACGAGGACCACCACCAGGACAATGACCGCAGAAGACGCAACAAGTCCGTAAATCACCCCCCGCCTTTTGCGCGCGGGAGCCCCGTGATGTTTCTTCTTCGATTTTGAGCCATGATGTGTGTTCAGGGCAGAACCTCTATTTGCTGGCGGTGCCTGTAAGGTATTTCGTGGGGTGTATGCTCAAGTTTCCTTCTTCAAAGCCAGGCGATTGCTGACGCGTACGAGAAAACGTAACGTTTTCGAGAGAGGTCCATCGTGAAGCTCCTCCCTCCGGGAGGGATTAGCGAGCATCGATAGCACCCGGTGAACCTCCTGGACATCCCTGCAGTTGTACTTCGCGTGACTGTGCGTACCTCCCACCTTGATGGAATGCGCCCAATCGGGGAGAACGGCGAAGAGATCTTCATCGGTCTTGTCATCACCGATGGCCAGAATGAAGTCGGGCCCGCCCTCGGCAATAATTTCCCGCGCCGTGGTTCCCTTGTTAATTCCGGCAACACGGACCTCGATGGCCTTGTTGGCCTGCACGACCTGGACATCGACGTTTCCCGTCAGAGCATTGAGATTGTCGACCAGCTCATGGGCAAACGGCTCTCCCTGCTCGGGGTCGCCCCCCCGGTAATGCCACACCAGGGAATATTCCTTCTCTTCGACCGTTGCCCCGGGCAGCCGGTCGGCAAACAGGAAGAGAATCGGCAGGAGACGGAGTTTCCAGTTACCGGGAACGGCCTTCGTGGAGCGCCACTGGCTACCCGCCGTTCTCGAAAAGAATCCGTGCTCTGCAACCAGATGAATGGGCAGAGCCCCGAACCACGTCTCCAGAGTCTGTCGATCCCTGCCGCTGATAATCGCCACGTAGTTGGAGGGATCCTCAGCCAGTTTCTGCACGAGCGAGATCACGTTTGGGCCGGGACGCGCCTTGGCGTGATCCCGGACGAACGGGACAAGCGTGCCATCATAATCCAGGAGAATGAGCCGTTTCCGGCTTTTCCGGTACTCCGTGAGGAGGAGCCCGCGAGTCTCCGCAGAGAGCCCCTCGGTCTCGAACTTTCTCTTGGCATCGGCAGTCCCCAGAGTCGCCTGCACGAAATCGTTGGCCCAGCGATGGACGGTGTAGCGCTGGAGGCGGGCCTGCATGATGCGCAATTGCTGTGCCTGATCCTCCAGCGGAATTTTCAACGCCGTTTCGATTGCGGTAGCGATTTCGCCGCAGTGGTTGGGATTGACAAGCACGGCCTCCCCCAGCTCCTTCGCTGCCCCGGCCATTTCACTGAGAATGAGCACACCGCTGTCGGAAGTCCGGGCGGCGACATATTCCTTCGCTATGAGGTTCATTCCATCCCGTAACGGTGTCACCAGTGCCACATCGCTGATGGCATACAAAGCCACGAGCGGAATGAACGATACGTGCCGGTATTGATACACGACGGGCGTCCATCCGATACCCCCGTATTTCCCGTTGATCCGGCCGACGTGTTCTTCAAGCTGCCGCTTCATCAGATCGTACTGCTCAACACCGATACGGGATGGCACCACGACCAATACCAGCACGATCTTTCGATGCCATTGCGGGTTCTGTTCGAGGAACAGATCAAAGCCCTGCAGCCGGTTAAGAATCCCCTTCGTGTAGTCGAGTCTGTCGGCGGAGAGGATGACCCGGACCTCACCCAGGGATGCACGGAGCCGGGTAACTTCGGCCCCTACCTCCGGCGATGATGCGGCCTTCGATATTCGCTCGTAGTCGATCCCCATCGGAAATGTGTCGGCTCGAACAACCCTTGTCGGAAGGAGTATCTGTCCGATGTTGTTTCCGTGCCCCAGTATCCGCAGCACGCTTTGAAGGAAATGCTGTGTGTACTCGTACGTATGAAATCCGGTCAGATCTGCACCCAGAAGGCCTTCAAGTATCTCTTTCCGCCAGCTGCTCGGAAGCAAACGGAATATCTCATAGGAGGGGAACGGTATGTGAAGGAAGAAACCGATGTGCACGGACAACCCGCGTTCCTTCAACAATTGCGGCAAAAGCATCAGGTGGTAATCATGAATCCAGACAAGGTCATCCGGCTTCAGAATAGCGAGCAGCGCATCACGGAATCTCTCGTTGACGTTCTTATAGGTTTGCCACATGGATTCGTCGTACACGGTGAGCGAGGGGAAGGAGTGAAAGAGCGGCCAGATGGTTTTGTTGCAGAACCCCAGATAGAACTGGTCCATTTCCGCTTCCGACAGGAACACCGGAACTGAACGATAGTCCTTCAACGCCCGCTCCGCTATTCCCAGTTGTGCTCCCGGCTCGATTGTTGCTCCGGGCCAACCGACCCAGAGGTATTCGGCCGGAGCACTCGGATCGGATCCTATAGACGAAAGATAGGATGCAAGTCCCGTCACGAGCCCGCCGGCGGTTTCGCGGTAATCGTAGGCTCCGTTTTCACCTGCAACGGAAAATGGCAGGCGATTCGACACAATGACAAGTCGGCGACGGTTGGCAGGCGTACTCTTCACGGCGTGCTCCTTGTCTGATCAACTACTCCAGAGACGTCACATCCCCGCGATGGGTCATGGAGAGAAAGAGGAGCAGATAGTCTTTAATATGGCGCGTAATGAGGAAGTTATTTTTGATATGCTCCCGGCCGTTCTCCCCGAGCTTGCGGGCATATTCCGGCTCATTGATGAGCTGCTTGATCCATTGGGCCGTCCCTTCAATCGAGTGGGTCAGGATACCCGAATATTTGTGTGTGATCTGAAGAGGGATGCCGCCGACCGCACCGGCAATCACGGGGCGCGACTTCCAGAGGGCCTCTGCAACCGTCAGCCCGAATCCTTCGCGAAGGGATTTCTGCAGAACAACGGTAGACCCCCGTTGTAGTGCGTTGATCTCGATATCACTGGAGGGAGGCAGAAATATCACGTGAATATCCTTGTTTTTCGACGCCTCTTCTCTGACCTGTTGCATGAGAGCGGGTCCCTCCGGGTCGTCCGTCGCACCGCCCCCTGCAAGCACCAGCTGGCAATCCACGCGCCGCCGTGCAATCCGGAATGCCTTGATGACGCCGATGGGATCCTTGAGAAAATCGAACCTCGAAACCTGCGTGACCACCGGACGCGACCGGTCGATCCCGAAGCGCTCGAACACCCCGTCCACCTCCCGGTCCGAAAGATCCCGGTTCTTGTCGCTGAGTGGATCTATGGATGGCGAAATCAGAACCTGGGGGATCGGCAAAGACCGGCCAAAGGCAGGTGCTGAAAACACCGCCGCATCGTATAGCCGCACATACTGTTCAAGAAATTGCCAGAGCCGCCGATCGGGCTGCGAGAAATCAATATGGCACCGCCAGATCCAGTGTCTGCCCCGCGCAGGCCGTTCAGTCACGAGCGCAATCGGTTGAGGATCATGAACAAACACGATATCGCCAAACTCCATTTCCGCCGCATTCCGGCGGTTGACTTCAATGAACAGATCCAGTTCTTCCCGGCTGATATCCACAGGAACGCCGTGCAGGGCATTGTGGAACTTCTTGGTGACGACAAAGAAGCGCTCATCGCCTTTGATGACATCCCAGCGGGCTTCCACACCGAGGTGCTTGAGGAGAGGAAGCATTCTGCTCAGGATTTCCGCAACACCACCCCCCACGGCCGTCGAATTGATGTTCTGAATCACCCTGCCCCGGAGATGCCCCGCAAGGTGGAAGAGTTCCTCAATAGCCCCCTGGCCAATGATGCTTCCGTACTCTTCAATTGTTGCCATGTTCCCTCACCAGTCTGATTACTGCCTTCCTGAGTCCTTCCAGCGTGTGCGAGTATGGGTCGAGAGCGTTGATGGCTTCCGCAAGCTCCGGGTGGCCATTGTCGCGAATCCAGATGGAGAAATCATTATTCCCCAGCTCCGGACGCATTCTTGCGTCGAACATGTGGTAGTAAATCGCATTGATACTTATTTTTTCCAGTATGTCTCGAAATTCGTCGAGTGATGAAGCAATATAAGGGGTTAAGAAGGTAAATGTCTGACACGACATAAAATGAAATTCTTGGCCACGGGGGCAGTCAATTATCCGTTCCGCCGTTTGCAGGTAATCTTCCAGAATGGACAGAAACCGCTGGCGGATCTCGTCGATGCTCACGTACTGTATGATATCGATGCTCGCAAGCCGCTCCCCGAGAATGTCATCGTTTAAAACTTCGGTCGCCCAGTACGCAAAATCGTTGGGCGGTTCCGGGGACAGGTAATGATGCTGTTGAAGAAACCGATGCGTGTGGAAATAGACGGACATCGCCGGCACCTCGCGAAGCCCGGCATAAAGCTCCCGGGCATTCCTGGCTTTCCGCCCGAGCAGAAGAGTAAGGTCTGACTTCGTCGTAAATTGAAATGAGCCCATAGGTTACTCCTTCCGGCCTGCAGGCCGGCCCGTTTGAATGAAGTCACACCCCTTTGCGAGAGATCCGCTTCTCTGCCACCGGGCCAGATCCCGGCCCGCCGGCCCTGGAACAATGAACGTCCGCTCAAACACATCAACCCCGGATTTCGGGGAGATCTCAGCGGAAGTGACATCCGGAACAACGGTCAGGGCTGTCAGGCAACGGGAGGAGCACGACCCGGTGAGAAGGAGCCGGGGTGCTCTTCATAGAAAAAAGAAATCCGCGGCGGCACATGAAGGCTCGTGCAATCGGGGTCGGACGTCGCCTGGCGCACGATGGTTGAGAAATGCTCGAAAGAGACGATTTTGACAAGAGCCAGGTGCCGACGCGGATTCCTGTTCAAGCATGGCGCTCGTTCAGGCTGGCCCGTTGCTTCTTGTACGACCGGGACGCCAGATCCGGCTGCCGGCAAATTAACCCATTGAGAATTCCCGTAGGTTGCAGAAAAATATGCAACCGCCAGCAGCACGATCGTTATAAATCCCGGGCGTGACATCATTGTCTCTATGTAAAGAGATGATCTCTGGACAGAAAGTCAAGGCATTTCTGCCACAGACAGTTGCGGAAAGTGCGTCGTCCGTCAGTTCTCCCGGAAAATTGCTTGACACTTGCCGTGCAATGTGTATGTTAGTAGTGAGGAAGTCATCCAATGACCCGGGGTCGTATCATGGACTATCTCTTGCTGCGTAGTTCAGTGTTCCGGGACCGTTGTGATTCCGTCTTTCTGTGGCCCCCGAGCTTTTCAGAGGAGGAGCGTCATGTTGATCTATGAAGGTTCACTCAGTGGGCTCACCGCCGTCGCCCACGACAGGGTGGTCGGGAACGTCCACAGTTTTCTTTTCGACGATAAGAGCTGGGACGTGAGTCACGTCGCGGTCAGGACAGGTCCATGGTTCTTGGGTCGAATCGTGGTCATCCCGTCGGCTACACTTACCATACCCGAATGGTGCCTGGACCGCCTTGCGGTTGATCTGGAGAGGGAACAGGTCGACAGCGGGCCCGATATCGATTCGGCACCACCCGTGTCACGGCAGGAGGAGATCCGCATCCAGCAGCAGCAGGGGTCCACGTTCGGTGTCCCGCTTGACGGGTTCAATGCGGCGCTCATGGTGCCGACAGCGACAGCCGAAAGGGACCTTGCGGAATCATCCGAAACCATCCTCGCAGGATGTGATCCGCATCTTCGAAGTACCAGAGGAGTCCGGGGCTATCAGGTCCGACTCCGCTCGGGAGAAGCCCTCGGCCGTGCCGAGGACTTCCTTATGGACACCGTGCGCTGGAAGATCAGCCACATCGTGATCCGCTGGAAAGGCTGGCCGCGTCCGCGACGACTTGTCGTCCGATCGAGTGCGGTCGAGAATATCAGCTGGCACGAACATACGATCGGCACCAGATTGTCTGCGCGTGTCCGGGCAAAGAAATCCCGGACGCCGATCACCCGATAGAGCGGGTGCCGGAGTGCAACAATTATGGACCCGGCACAGCAAGCACCGGTGACAGGACTTTCTGGAGTACTCTTTTCGAGAACGCCCCCTGAAACACTTCGACCAGATGAAAATCTGAATCCTGTGTAATCACCACGAGCGAGCCCGGATGTGCATGGCCGTAACGGATGGCCACCTCGGGAAAGAAGCCTTTGAAGCTGAAGGTTGTATCCGCAGGAATTTTCCGCAGTGCAAACCGCTTCTGAATGTCCGCACAAAGGGCCCGCATTTGTCGTTCCTGGTCTCCCCGATCGGGTGTTACAAGTCCTATGATATGCACAGCCGCCTTGAAAAGCCGGGCGAACATCACTGTGTGGGAGAACTTCTGCAGAGCCTGACTTTGCTCGCGGATCGGATACACAATGTGATTATAGCCGCTACGATCGATCTTCTTGTGCACGCTGAGCACAGGAATTGTTGACAGAGAAGAAACGCGATAGGTGTTGCTGCCGAGAAGGTTTTCCATAAACCCGGTCGCGCCATGTGTCCCCATGACAATCAAATCGGCATGTGTCTTCGCTGCAACGTCGGTAATCGTGGGTGCAATACGGCCGACAACTGTCCGTACGTCGATCCGCACGTGCGATCGTTTCATGACCCTGTCTGCAATTCTCCGGCTCTTGTGCATGCTCGCGGCATGCTGCTTTTTTACAAGGACAGAGGAGAGTCCCAGCATGCCGCTTGTCCCAAAGGCATCGCCGGAAGGCTCAATCACGTTAAGGAGTGTGATCCGGGCACCTGTCAGCCGGGCGATCCGCTCCGCATGCGAAAGAGCATTGTGTGCTATTGTGGAAAAATCGGTCGGGACCAGGATACTCTTGACGCGATACGTTTTCATGGGAGCGGTCTTTGCTGATGGCACATGAGTGAGTCACATCCCTTGCGAGAGCCCGGGCAACGTCGGTCCCACTTCCGGATTACACCATCTTCATTTCAGGACCGTCAGCACGGACGGGAAAACCCTGTGCAGAATGTTCTTCGGAAATGTCCTCTGAAACCGTTCGACAAGACGGGAATCATCTTCCGGGAGGATTGCATTCCTCTCCGGTCTGTCATACCTTTGGGGCGCTGCGCGATGCCACGACTTTGCCGATAGTCAATCCTTGAACCAGTACCGAGAATATGACCACAACGTAAGTCGCGGCAAGGATGAGTTGACGTTCGGCCACCATGGGTATCGACAGGGCAAGCGCTATGGAGATGCCTCCCCGCAGGCCGCCCCAGGTCAGAATCTCAATAACACCCTTGCTGAATGTACGCTTGAGTCGCATGGCCGTCACGAGAAGTCCGACGCTCGAATAACGGGCAACGAGGACGATGGGAATTGCTGAAAGGGCGATAACGACGTACGTGCTGTCCAGTCTGATGGCAAGCACCTCAAGTCCAATGACAACAAAGAGCACAGCATTCAGAATCTCATCCACCAGTTCCCAGAACGTATCAAGATGTTCACGCGTTCTGTCGGACATTGCGAAAGCACGGCCCTGGTTGCCGATGAACAGACCTGCCACAACGATGGCAATAGGAGCGGAGACGTGTATTGCCTCCGCCAGAGAATACCCGCCCGCTGCCAGCGCAAGCGTCAACAACACCTCGACCTGATACATATCCACGGACTTCAGCAATCGATAGAAGGCCCAGCCGAGAAGAAGGCCAAGCAGGGCGCCTCCGGCGGCTTCTTTTATCAGGAATGCTGCAATGCGCCCGGCACCGGGCTCGTGACGGCCGAGCGCGACGTCCAGAATGGTAAGGAAGACCACAACTCCCACACCGTCATTGAAGAGCGACTCCCCCGTGATCTTGGTCTCCAGGCTCTTCGGGGCCCCGACATGCTTGAGGATGCCCAGAACGGCGATAGGATCCGTGGGAGAGATCAGCGCGCCAAACAGGAGCGCGTAAATGAACGGCAGCGCTATCCCGAGCCATTGGGCGATTATCCAGAGCAAGAACCCGGTGACGGCAGTGGCAAGAACAACTCCCAGGGTGGAAAGAACGGTGACAGGCAGGGCCTGAGTTCTGAGATCGTTCAAATCCACATGAAGGGCTCCGGCGAACAGGAGGAACGCCAGCATCCCATGCAGAAGAGTTTCACTGAAATCTATTGACTGGACGAACGCCGTCGCATCCCCGAGATCTATGACACCCAGGGCTCCGAGAATGACAAAGGCCAGCGACAACGCGAGAGCAATGACCATGAGTCCGATGGTGCGGGGCAGCCGGAGGAATCTATGGTTACCGTAGCTCGCCAGGGCTGCAAACGTCAGAAGCAGGGCAATGGTCTGAAAGATTGTCACCGCAGGAATTCCCTCTTCGAGATGGGTGTCTATTCCGGCTTGGTCGACTTGGTACCCGGATCGCCGGGCGGAAAGATACGAAAAGCCGGCGCCCGGTACGACTTCGGAAGATACGTTTCCGGAATCGTGGTCTGGTTTCCATCCCTTATCCCGGAATAATGCGGCGACATGATCTCGACTCCGGCCTCATTGAATGCGTTCTGTATGTTCTGGTGTAATTCGGAGTATATTGTCGCCATGGAGTTTGGCTCGTCGGTGTATGCGTTCAACTCATAGTTCACATAAAAATCATCAAGACTCGTCTGCAAAACGAACGGCTTGGGTTCCTTCAGGACATGTTGTGTCATACCGGCCGCCGAGATAAGCAATGCATGTACCGTCTTCCACGGCGCATCGTAGCCGATGGTCACGCCGGTGTGCAGTATAAGCCCCGGGTCCTTCGCGGATGAACTGAAATTGATAATGTGACTGCCGAGAACCATTGCGTTGGGAATCGTGATATCCACATTCTTGATGGTCCGCACCCGAGTAACGAGGAGGGTTTTTTCCTTGATGTCACCGATCGTGTCGGCGATTTTCACCCGGTCGCCTATCTTGAATGGACGCATATAGGTGAGCACAACACCCGCGACGACATTTGCAATCGCCGACGTCGACCCCAGAGAGAAGAGAATGCCCAGAAACACTGACACACCTTGAAAGATCGGTGAGTTTGATCCGGGAAGGTAGGGAAAGATCACAATGCCGGCGAACGCGAGAATCAGAAAACGAACAATCTTGTACGTCGGGTCCGCCCATTCACGGTAGAACCCCGTGGGAGCGAGCGTTCCCTTCCCGATCTCGTCGAATATGAACCGGATGAAACGGATGGCGTACCGCGTGACATAGGCGATGACGAGAATGTAAAAGAGGTTTGGCAGATAGTTGACGAACGCCGTGACGACGTTCCAGAGGGGGTCGATGATATACCCGAAGAGCGTTCCGGCCCATGTCTGCGTAAACTCGAAGAAACTGAAGAAGATGGTGACGTAGAAATAACCAAGCACAGCGAAGAGGAACAGTCTGAGGATCTTGAATCCCCCCTCAACCATTTCAACAATCCGGGCCTCCGACAGGACCTCGACCGTCTTCAACTTTACGGGCTTTATGACGGTCCCCTTCCAACCGTCAATCTTGTTGATCAGCAGATCGAAAAACGCATTCAACGCCCTGAGGAGGACAATCGCGGCCGTTGTCGTGAGGATGCTGAGAAAAACGCCGATGAGAATCGGCTTCACATTCCAGCGCTGTGTCAAGGGAAAGAGTGAAAGCACGTACGTGACAAAGAAGTAGATGAGCGCCAGGGACACGGCAAGACGGAGGCCCTTGGCCAGAGCGATGAAGACTCCCGAAATACTTCCGGCACTGAGAATCTCCTGCGACCGAATGCGAATCGGGCGAATGACCGTCCCTTCCCATTTCTCCAATCGGCTATACACGCGGGGGAACAGCTTTGTCATTGCCCAGAACACAAGAACAAGAACCACGAGAAGTCCGGCGGTGACCCCGCCGCTGATAAGAAGAGACCTTGTGCTGTACCGCCGGATATCGAGAATGACGTGCTCACGCACGATCGTCGCGTACTCCCAGGCAATTTCCGCACGTGGCTTGCTCACGAAGACTGCGTCGTCATCAGTGACCACCATAATGATGACGCTGTCCGCCATGATGCATGAACCCGCAGCCGACTCAACCACTCCCACGGAGTCAATGGTTCCCTTCTTGATAATAAGGCGGAGTTTCTCCTTGACTCCTGAGGCCCGCTGTTCAGGAGTAAATGGTCCGAGATTGGCATAGACAAAGAAGAGCGTGTCGCCGTCGATCACTACCGGCGCCCCCTGCCCGGAGTGCCGGAGTGTGAGTGAATCGGTTTGCCCGGAGGTCATGCCGGGAAGGAATACACCCGATACCAGAATCCCGCTGAGGAGTAAATGATGGCAGAATCGTCGTGTTGTGGAAGTGCTCATTGTGGGGTCTTCCTCCGGGTCCGGTCTTTCGCTTTCGATCCGGCGGTCGTCTGCAGGACAACCGCCCCAGACCGCACGTGAACGTCGCGTTGCGGGAAGGGTATTTCAATCCCGCATTCCCTGAATTTCTTGAGAATGGCAAAGTTCAGATCGCTCTGCAGAACCTTCGTTTTGGTGATATAGTCGGCGGTCCACACCCTCAGGTCGAAGTTCAGCGAGCTCTCACCAAACTCCTTGAACATCACATCGGGTGATGGAACCTTAAGAACACCGTGATGTGAAGCTGCAACCTCGAGAAGGACATTTCGCACTTCATCAATATCTGAGGTGTAGGAGACTCCCACGGGAACGTGCAGGCGCACCTCTCTGTCAGAATGACTCCAGTTGATCACCTGGGAGGAGATAAACTCCGCATTCGGGACAATGATATCGATATTGTCGTTCGTTTTGATCGTCGTTGCACGGGCCCCGATGCGCACAACATCGCCGGTGATCTCTCCCACTTGAATTCTATCGCCCACTTTTATCGGACGCTCGAACAGAATTATCAGGCCGCTGATGAAGTTATTTGCGATGGTCTGGAGCCCGAACCCGACACCGATACCAATTGCTCCCGCAAGAACATTCAAAGTTGTGAGGTCAATCCCTGCCGTGCTCAAGATAACCAGTAAGCCGATGAACACAAAGAGATACTGGAATATTGTTCCGACGGCCTGCCGAACACCGAGTTCAAACTGCCTGCGCGCGAGCGCGGAGTTGACCAACCATCGTTTGAGAAGTTGCGAGATGAGGATCAACACCACGAAAAGAACGCCGAGGTATAATACGGTCCACACCTTGAATTCGGTGTCGCCAAGCATGAACAAGCGGATGCCAAGAATTTCTTTCATGAAGGTAAACATTCCGTCAACTCCTTCGCTAAACGTGCCACTCCGGCGCCGGAGTCAGCAAATTCTTCAATCACCACAGCCCGCCCACGATCCCGATATCCTGGGGGGCCGGTCCTTAGAGTTTTTCCAGGAACGATTGCGCTATACTGAGAACAAGAAAGAAACCGCACATATCGGTTATCGTGGTCAGGATAGGTCCGGAAGCAAGCGCGGGATCGATACGGATTCTTTTCAGCAGGAGAGGGACCGACCCTCCAACCACCACAGAAACGAGCGTGTTGGCGGCAAGTGCCGCGGCAACGACAAGTGAAAGGTGGTAGTTCCCTTTCCATAGGAATGCCGCGGCGCCCAGCAGGATCCCCAGCACTATGCCGTTCACCAATCCGACCAGGGACTCCTTCATGAATACCCGCCCGAATTCTCCGGGCTTAATAAGTCCGAGCGCCAGTTCGCGAATGCTGACCGCGACCGATTGATTCCCTGAACATCCGCTCATATCCGAGACAATCGGCAGGAACACCGCAAGGGCGATCGCCGCCTGGAGGGTCTCCTGGTAGAGGGCGATGACGCTTGCCGCCAGGATATTGAGCGCGATATTCGGACAAAGCCATGCGAGACGCCGCACGATGCGATGGAAGAGCGTCGCAGAGCGGAATTCTTCGCCGCCCACAATGCCGCTGATTCGCAGGAAGGCATTCTTCGTCTGCCTGCTGCGTGCGTCTTCCACTGCCGTGCGTTCCACGAGACCGAGCAGGCGCCCCTGGGAGTCCACGACGGGAATCCCCATGAAGGATTGGTCTTCGAACAGGCGCACGAGATCGCCCAGCGAGGCATCAACAGCAACATGCAGCGGGGCTGGAATCATCAACTGCGTCACAATCGTGTCGCGGGAGGCAAGCAGCAAATTCCGCATCTGCAGAACACCCAGAAGCCGTCCCCCGGTATCGTTGATGTACAGGTACTGCACCTGATATTCAGCATACAGTTCACTGTTCCGTTCCAGGTCCAGAATGACGTCGGCAACTGTCGCCGTTGAAGGATAGGCAACATACTCCGATGTCATCAGTCCGCCGGCTCTGTCAGGCGGATAGCGGAGAAGTGTCCGCGCTTGATCCGCATCCGTGCCCGTCATGGCATTGAGGATGGCTTCGGCATCGGACGAAGGTATATCGCCCAGGATATCGGCCTGCTCGTCTGCCGGTAAGAGATCGACAATCGCCGCCGCGGCAGAGGGCGAGATTTCGGAGATCAAATCTGCCGCTTGTTCCTCGGGGAGATCGCGCAACATATCCGCAGCCTCATCCGGCGTAAGCAAGCCGATGAGGCGAGACCGCATCTCGTCGTCCAGACGAGATATCGCAAGGGCGGTATCCACGGATGACAGGCCTCCGATAAACGCATCCACATCTGCCGGTTTGCCCCGTTCGATCAATTCGACGAGCGTTTCCCACGATTCAGCATTTCTCATCTTCGGCGCCTGCTATATCTTGTATGGCGGGTGAACCTCTGGAGATTCATTGTCTGTCACCGGGGAGGTATTCCCTGCACAACGTAGACATCCCTCCCCGAAATGTCAAGGCGACAGCATTATTCTCTGAAATGGCGTTGCGGCCATAGCTGTTCTTGCTTTTGTTGGCTTGCATCGCTACCTTTTTTGGGAAGTTCGCACCGGCATGCGTGATCGCTTCGCACCACCCGCAGGGAAAGCCCCGGCACAATGGAGTCAGCTCCGATCGTCGTCTTTATCGGTATCCTGGTATTTCTGGCCCATTTATTTGTTGCCCTTTTTGAGCGGACCAGAGTACCGGATGTCCTCTATCTCATTCTCATTGGCATAGTGATCGGTCCGGTGCTGAACATCGTCGGCCCCGAGGATTTTGGTAAGATCGGCCATGTCTTCACGACCATTGCTCTCGTGGTGATCCTTTTCGAAGGCGGCCTTGAGCTGAGAATCGAGCAACTCCTGACAACGTGGCGTGGCACGTTGGTGGTAACCCTTATCTGCTATCTGTCGGCATGGGCTGCTCTCACCGCAACCGCGCTGTGGTTGATGCAGCTCCCTTTTGCACTGGCACTCTTCCTGGGTGCCGCTCTTGCCGGGCCGGCCCCCGCAGTCGTCATTCCTCTGGTTCGTCAGATGACGCTCAACCCTTCAGCCGGCACGCTCTTAATGCTCGAAGCCCCGCTTGGCGAAGCGCTTTCCATCATCATCAGCCTGACCATCATTGAGTCGGTGAGGCTCGATGCGATCAACATAGGCCATGTCGTGGGCAGATTGATCTCTTCATTTGGATTTGCGCTCATTATTGGAGCTCTTGGTGGGTTCATGTGGTCGGTATTGCTCCACAGAATCCGGCAACTTCGACACGCGATCTTCACCACCCCTTCGTTCATCCTGGTGTTGTTCGGACTGACCGAATTTCTCGGGTTCAGCGGCCCTGTGGCTGCCCTGACCTTCGGGATCATGCTGGGCAATCTCGGGACAAAGGAGATCCCCTGGCTGTCGCGAAGATACAACCTCACTCCACTCCAGCACAACGAGACCGAGAAGGCGTTCTTTGGAGAAATCGTCTTCCTTATCAAAACTTTCTTCTTTGTCTACCTGGGCACTTCCATTGCGCTCACGGACAGGTGGACACTGATCGTCGCGGCTGGAATTACAGGGGCTCTGCTTGTGGCCCGATTGCTGGCCGTCCGGTTGTCGGTAAGAAACGATTGGATGACGATCAAGGACGTTTCAAACGTCGGTGTCATGATACCCAAGGGGACGGCTGCGGCCGTGCTTGCGTCAATCCCTTTGCAGATGAACCTTGCATTCGGTGAACCGATCCGGGATGTCACGAACGCGGTCATTGTCGTCAGCATCCTTTTTTCGGCGTTTCTGGTTTTCCTCATCGACAAGACGCCGAGCGCAAGAGTATTCGGGGTCTTCTTTAGAGGCTATCCGCAATCTCTCTCTCTCGAATTGAACGCCACGTCCGAGGAGGCGGAGATTGCGGCCGCTGACACAGCCAACAATCCTCCCCGAAAGCGCAGGAAGAAGAGTTGAAAGGAAGGCGGGTATGAAAAAGTTCGATACGGAAGTACATCTGAGCCGCGAGATGAGGCTGTTCGATGTGACGATGATCGGCGTCGGCGCAATGATCGGGGCCGGGATCTTCGTTCTCACGGGAATTGCCGCGGGAGTCGCCGGTCCGGCATTGATCATCACGTTCGGCCTGAACGCCGTTGTTGCTCTTCTGACGGCGATGTCGTATGCCGAATTGGGATCATGCTACCACGATGCCGGTGGAGGGTATTTGTGGGTGAAGGAAGGTCTCCCGAAATGGAACGGCTTTTTGTCGGGATGGATGAGCTGGTTTGCCCACGCGGTTGCCTGCAGTCTCTATGCGCTGGGCTTCGGCGCGTACTTTGATCATGTGTTGAAGGAATTCGGCATACTGCTCCCTCAATGGGGGTTTCTTTCACCCGCAGAAGTTGCTTGCTGTTGGAATCGCCATGGTTTTCGCGTATATCAATTTCCGCGGTGCGTCGGAAACAGGAAAAATCGGCAACTTCGTCACCATGCTGAAGATCGTCATCCTCGCCGTATTCATCGGCTTCGGTCTCGAACTCATCCTTCGACGGGGCGATGTGGGCCAGGCCTTCGTGCCTTTCATGCCCAACGGATGGGGCGGTGTGATTAAGGCAATGGGACTTACCTTCATTGCCTTCCAGGGATTTGAAGTGATATCGCAATGCTCGGAGGAGGTCAAGAACCCGAAGAAAAACATCCCCAGGGCGGTGTTCCTGTCGCTGGCGATCGTCGTTCCCATATATCTCCTGGTGGCGGTAACGTCGCTCGGTGCGGTGCGGCCTGAAGGGGGCATGACACCGTGGGACTACCTTGCAATGCAGAAAGAGACCGCGCTCGTCGGCGTGGCCCAGACGTTCTTTGCGGGTGGCGGCATTATGCTCCTCGTCGGTGGGATCATCTCCACGATGTCCGCCCTCAACGCCACGGTGTACTCCTCGTCACGCGTGGCTTTTGCCATGGGCCGGGACAGAAATTTCCCCACGCTGTTCAGCAAAGTCCATGCAAGAAAGTTCACGCCACACTATGCCATCTTTTTCTCAACCATTATCGTTGTTTTGATGTCTGTTTCCCTTCAAATCGAAGATGTTGCCTCGGCGGCCGACATTATGTTCCTGCTCCTTTTCCTGCAGGTGAACGTCACCTTGATACGGTTGCGCAAGAAACGTCCCGATCTTGACAGGGGTTTCGTCACACCGTTGTTTCCCTATCTTACGATCGTCGGGATTCTCCTGCTGTTTTTTCTCGCACTCTATATGTTCAACTATAGCCCGATGGGATGGTTTGTCACAGCAGGGTGGATCGGAGGGGGTCTCCTGGTCTACCGCTTCTACGCATCAAACCGGGAAGTTGAACATGTTCGCAAAGTGCAAGCTCTGGAACGTCTTGAGAAGAAGGATTTCACGATCCTTGTACCCCTGGCAAACCCCGAAAGCACAGCAGGGTTGTTGAGCATCGCCATCGCGATTGCGCAGAAGCACGATGGAGAAATCGTGCTCCTCCATGTCCTCGAAGTTGATCAGGGTGTTCCCTTGCAGGCCGGCATGGACGCCAGCAAACAGGCGTTCCCGTTTATCGACAGGGCACGGTCGACAATAGAAGCTGCCGAAATTCCCGTGCGTAGCATTATCACGGTGTCTCACCGGATTTCACAGAGCATTCTGGAAACGGCACTCGACGAACAGGCCAATTTCGTGATCCTGGGAAGAGACCAGCACCCCGGATTCCTTGACAGGGTCAATGGCTCAGTCCTGGACACGGTGCTGGATAAGGCGCCGTGCGAAATAGCCGTACTGCACGGTATTTTGAAGCAGAAGACGGTCTCCAGGATGCTGATCCCCTTCGGGGAAAATATCCATACACGCCTGGCATTCGAAATTGCGCCTTCCCTGGTGGAATATTTCAAGTGTACCGCCGACATCGTGGTCGTGACCGATCCGGATTCCTCGGATGCTCCACATTCTGGAAGCATCGAGAAGGCCAGGTCTATCGCATCAGAGAGCGGCCTTGCAGCGCGCTTTAAAGAGATACGGAGGAAAGGTATCAAAGAGAGTATCGTGCAGCAATCGAAAGACGCTGACCTCATCGTCATGGGGGGCAGATCAGGCAGCCTTCTGGGGCTCGTGTTCGGACAATCCCTCACCCAGGAGATCACCGAACAGTCGGCCTGCCCGGTTCTCTGGCTCAACGAATACGAAGAACAACCGTCATTCTGGAAATTGCTGTTTACGCGTTCAGAAAGGGAGGCGGAAAAACATCATGGCTAGTCCCCTGGAAGAGATTCTCAATAGCGTGTCCAAACAGGTCATCGGCTACCTGCCGAATCTGCTTGCCGGAGCTGTGCTGATCGGGATTGGCTGGCTTCTCGGCTGGCTGGCAAAACGAATTGTCGTACAGATGTTGACCGTCCTGCGGTTTGACCGCCTTCTGCGCCGTTTCAGTTGGAGCGGCGGCCTGTCAAAGGTTGATGTACGCTCTGCCATCTACGAATGGATCGGCAGCTCGGTTTTCATCATCGTTTTCCTCGTTCTCGTCAATGCATCGCTCGATGCGCTGAAGCTCACCACACTCTCGACAATTCTCTCCCAGGGTGTCCTGTTCATTCCGAAGCTGGTTATCGCCCTCCTTCTGCTCGGTACAGGATGGGTTCTCGCAGCATGGATAGCCGGCATCATTCAGCGCGCTCTTGTCAAGGAGGAGGTCCCGCGAGCCACGCTGATCGCCCGCTTCGCCAAGACCGTGATGATGCTGTTCTTTTCGGCCATGGCCCTCACGGAGATAGACATCGCCCGGGAAATCGTTGTCTTAGGTTTCGGCGTTACCATGATCACCCTGGGAGGGATCACGATTGTCCTGACCACAGTCGGAGCCAGGTCGTTCGTCGCCCGTGTAGCGAAAAGACGCGAGGAATAGCCGACGGGGATCGATTCGTTAATTCCGGATTTCTGACATCTTTTTGTAGTTGCGTGTCGCCTCATCGTTTTGCACATTACATGCACTTCATGCATCCGGCCGCCGCCCGTGCCAGACTCTCCGCTGCGTCGCGTCGACAATCCAGGCGTCACGGCGTGAGGAGGGGTGCTAGCGCACCGGTACCACGACGACAACCTCGTTGCATGTGCCCAACACAGTGCGGTGCCCGTCATGATCGCGGCTTCGCCGGGCCGGTGTCCCTGCTGAAGACTCCCCTCTTCACGTACATGGGATTTCCGAGAACCTCGCCGACAACCACGCCGGCGCCTCACTGAGGGGTCAACAACGCGGACAGGAGCGGAATTATGGATGAACTCACGACATTTCTTGAGTCACTGAGGCAGTTCTGGCTGCAAATGGCGGCGTTTGCACCACAGCTGATAGCAGCCGTGGTCTTTCTTCTCACGGGATGGCTGGTCGCACGACTTCTCCGCCGGGGGACTGTCCGTTTCTTGAAACTGCTGCGCCTTGATGTTCTGGCAGAGAAATCAGGGATTGAGGATTTCCTGATCCGGGGCGGCGTACAGTATACAACGGTGACAATTATCGCGAACCTTCTGTACTGGTTCATCATGCTCACGGTAACCCTGGCCGTGTTGAATAGTCTCGGACTGCAGGCTGCGGCAGGGCTTTTCAACAAATTTCTCCTGTACCTTCCAAACGTTGCTGTGGCCCTTCTGCTGCTGGTCTTCGGCTCTCTCTTTGCACGGTTCGTTCGCGGTGTCTCCAGGGCATATCTGAACAATATCGGGCTCGCGGGAGCGGAGCTCCTCAGTATTGTTGCACAATGGGCTATTCTCCTCTTTGCCGTCTCGGCCGCTCTTGAACAGCTTGCCATCGGCGGCCAGGTACTGGTGTCTGCGTTCCAGATCTCGTTCGGCGCGTTATGCCTTGCCCTGGCACTTGCGTTCGGCTTCGGGGGGAAAGAGTGGGCAGCAAAGATCCTGGACAAGATGTTGAAGGAGTAGGGAACTGATGCGAGATTTATCACAGGAGAACTGAAGGACAGACGGAATGGACATCATCGACTGCCACACACATGTCAACAATTACCATAACGAGGATGTCGAGTCGCTACAACAATGCATGGACGACCTGCAGCGCGAAATGCGGCGGAACCGCGTCGATGTTGCTCTGGTGCTCACATCGTACAAGGTATCGCCGGGACGGCCCTCTACCCGGGAAGTCGTGCAGGCGACGAAGAACCTGACGAGTGTCTACATTGTCGCAGGGATAAGCTATCTGCATTTCTCTCCGGACGTACTCACAGAGCTACGGGAGTACCTCCGTGAGGGATCTGTACGGGGACTGAAAATCTATCCCGGTTATGAACCGTTCTATCCGGGAGACGACAAATTGAAGGGCGTGTACGAACTTGCGGCTGAATTCACCGTGCCTGTAATGATCCACTCCGGAGACACATTTACACCGCGGGGGAAAGTCAAGTTTGCCCATCCCCTGCATGTTGACGAGGTGGCTGTGGACTACCCCGATGTCAATTTCATTATCTGCCACCTGGGGAATCCCTGGTTTCGCGACTGCATGGAAGTGGTATACAAGAATAAGAACGTGTACACCGATATCTCCGGCCTGGTTCTCGGTGATTTTTCGGATCGATTCGAAGAATTCATGCATAAACAGATTGAAGAAATGCTGATGTACGGTGTGGAACCGGACAAGGTGCTGTTTGGAACTGACTGGCCGATCTCATCCATGGAATCGTATCTGGAGTTCATGGAAGAGCTCAAGATGCCCGAAAAGGACCGGCGCAAGATTATGTTCGAGAACGCCGCAAAACTCTTCAAGCTTCCCGGAACGAATTCCAACTCGACCCTGAAGGCTATACTGAAGGGATTGACAGACTAGACAGCTGTGGTGTTTGACGACGTCCGGGTGTGAACGCGTTTCCCTGAATTGTGTGTTTCCACGGGTGTGATGCGTATGAATCTGAGAATGGGCAATGAGAGGAGAGACACTGCGGCCATGAAGAGGAATGCCATCGAATAGCCTGAAGCCCCCTGCAGTTTTCCCACCGCATACGCCGACCACGCTTCGCAACCGTTCGTCGCCCCCATGAAGGTGCTGAATTGGGTAGCCCCGAGATGCGGCTCTGTCGTGTCCATGAAGAGCGTATACGAAGTTGCAGTAAACATGCCGATCGACACATACAATAGTCCCAGCAGGAGGAGAAGAAGAACCTGCTGGCCCTCAGTACCAGCCCCCGTCACCGCTGCGAGTCCGAGAACGGTCAGCACCATGAATACCAGAGTCGCTGCAACCGCCGTACGTCGCTCTATTCTGTCGGCAATGAATCCTCCCACGAGTGCGCCCGACATCATTCCCAGTACGGAGGGAATCGAGAAGAAGGCGCCAACATCGGCTTTGCTGAAGCCCTGATCCAGAAGAAATGGGCCGGCAACAGCACCGACGGATTCGAAGGCCGCCCCACTCATCCCCGCAAACAGCAGCATAAGCCAGGTATTCTTGCCGGCCAGTATCCCCCTCATCCGTTCCCTGAATTCGAATGCCCTTTGCCGGAACGGGCCGGGAGTAGGTCGGGACGTGCGGGGGTCCGGTGTAAGAGCAAGAAGCACCGATGACATCCAGGTTGCACCGATCAGGAGAGGGACCGTGATACGCATTTCGTCATGGGCTTCAATGAGCAGAACACCCCCTCCCAGCAAGGACCTTCCAAGAAGCATGCCAAATTGCATCCAGCCGTTCAATGATCCGCGCTCGTGAGAAGGGACAACAGATATCGCAAAGGCATCGATCGCTGCGTCCTGTGTTGCTGCAAACACCGCGTGCACGAAGAGGAATCCCACAAGAAGATTGAGTTGCGTCTGGAAATCCAACATCAACAATGGGAGCAAGGCTATTCCCATGAAGAACTGGAGCGTCAGAATCCAGACACGGTATCCCCATCTCCCCGAGCAACCGATGTCAATGATCGGTGCCCAGAGGAACTTGAACACCCAGGGAAGAACGAGGAGAGCGGAGATTGAAGCCGTGGTTTCGACGGGAATGCCGGCAGCGTGCAGCTTGGTGGGCAATGCCCACCAGATAAATCCAATCGGTGCTCCTTCACTGAAGTAGCATACGGTGAAGAGAAGCTTGCGCGTTCCGGCAGTATTGAGAAGGGCACGACGCATGTACCGTCACCTCATCGCACCGCTCCCCCGGGAAAGCGCACAGCGGCAATCGAGCATAGCGGAACCCGCGGCACAATCGGAGGATAGGAACGTTCGATATGCGAAGGCCCCGTCACTGCTTGGCGTTGTCATGGCGGGATTTCTTCAGGCGCACTTCATAGAGGTCGGTCCGCCGATCCGCCCAGTTCAGCACCGTGCCACTCTGTCGATGCCGTTTGAGGAGCTCCAGGTCAATGTCATCAACGATGACGGTTTCGATATTCGGACTGCTTTCGGCCACGATTGCATCCCGTGAGAACGGAATATCCGAAGGCGAGAAAATCCCCGATTGTGCGTACTGGACATCCATGTTTTCCACAAACGGCAGGTTCCCCACGGTCCCGGCGATGACGACGTAAACGTGGTTTTCGACGCATCGAGCCTGCGCACAATAGCGAACCCGCAGATATCCGTAGCGTTCATCGGTGGCAAACGGCACGAAGATGATCTGTGCGCCTTTCTCCATGGCAATACGGCTCACTTCCGGGAATTCGATGTCGTAACAGATTTGGATTGACACCTTGCCTTTGTCTGTGTCAAACACTTCAATTGCCTTGCCCGGCTCCACCCCCCACCACCGGCGTTCATCAGGGGTGATGTGCAGCTTGTACTGCTTGTTGATTGCCCCGTTTCGGTGAAACAAATAGGCAATGTTGTACAGGTGACCCTCTTCTACGCTGAACAACGAGCCACCGATAATATTGATGTCAAATTTGACCGCCAGCTTGCTGAACAGTTCCAGATATCCTGCCGTGAACTCGGAAAGTTGCCTGACGGCAATTCCGGGACGGGACGGTTCCGCGAACGACAGAAGCTGCATCGTAAAGAGTTCGGGAAACACGATGAAATCGCTCTTGTAATCCGCTGCGACATCCACGAAATACTCCACCTGGCGCGCAAACTCTTCGAAGCTCTTGATCACCCGCATCTGATATTGCACCGCGCACACCCTGACCGCTTTTGTCGACACGTACATTTTGTGGACGTCAGGCTGGTAGTCGATGTTGGTCCACTCCAGCAGCGTGGCATATCCTTGCGATTCCCCGTCCGCTTCCATATACGATTTCAGGAGACGCACCAGGATGAATCCATTGGAAAGTTGCGCGGTCAGGACGGGGTCGACGAGTTGCTTGTTCAATACCCGATCGACATACTGCCGGGCAGTCATCTGGTCTTTGTATTTGTGATATCCGGGGATCCGGCCACCGAGCACGATGCGCATCAGGTTTCTTTCCTGGGCGAGCTTCTTTCGTGCGTCGTAGAGTCGCCGAGCAAGGCGCATCCCCTGGAAATCGGGGTCAACCATGACCTCGATCCCGTACAGGGTATTTCCTTCGGGATTATGGTTGCGGATATATCCTGCGTCCGCAATCTCCCGCCAGTTGTGCCAGTCCGCATACATGGCAAAATCCAAAATCAAACTGCTGGACGATGCAACAATTTTCCCCTGGTACTCCACACAGAGCTGCCCTTCCGGGAAGATGGAGAGCTGACTCTCCATCTGATCTTGACGCCACGGCTGCATACCGGGAAAACACTTTAGCTGCAATCCCACAATCTGGTCGAAGTCGTCAATGCCTATCTGGCGAACGACAATGTTTCGTTCAAAAGTACTCAGGTCGATATTTGCCATACGCTCACTCCGTTGTTAGAGTGGTGCAAAACGAAGTCCGGAAGTCCGTCTCCTGCTGAGCGAAAAGAGGCGGTGGAGAACCCCTTGCGATCCCTCGGCACAGCGATCACCAGGAGCCCCGCCCGCCCGGACGGCACTCTGTCGATGGAGCTACGAGCTCCAACCATCGGAACTACAAACCTACGACCATCTTAATGATAAAAGCTAAGACTGTCAATCCCACCACACTCATTACAACCACAAACTGCCAGGGGAAACCCGCGATCCGTAAACCCTCTTTCTCCGGAGGGGATGACGGGATAACTTTACTGGCACCTGCAGTTTGCTGATTGGCTGCCGGTTCTGCCTGGCGGCCCCTGGAGTCCGTTCCAGCGGCGGGACGGTTAGAGTCCTTCTGATCTTTGATGTGCGGATGATGTTGATGTGGCTGGTGGGCCTGGACGTGAGCCATGGTGAGACCTCCTCTGAGATTTCCCGTTCATTGGCAACAATGAACTCCGCATCACAATCACGCGGGACGGACCCGCTTCATACATGAGGGATTGTGTCCGAAACTATGCGGCTGAACGATCTGACGAATGGACTAGAGCGTCGCGATGAACGTGACATCCGACGGGTATGGTCAATATTCGGACCAGGCTCGCCAGGACAGACGTTCTGTCAGGAAGTCATGACTGGACCCGTGGAGGCCCCCGATTGCAGAAACTGAAAGATACGGAGGAACGCACCGGAGGAAAATCAGAAGCAAAGGACGCAATTGCGTAACCGCGGACTGGCTTGGGCGTTTCCGCCGGGCGGCAGTATTCTTGAGGAGGAGAAACCTGCTTCAACAGAGGAATGTGCCGCCGCGGGGCGAAAGATTTCTTCGGAATTTCTTTCGCCGCGCCTTTGAAAGCGGAAAGCGCAACCGGCCCGCAGCCCGTATAGCTCGGCTGGATGAGCTGTGCGGCTGTTCCAAACCCCGCGACGAGATACAGAGACGCGAGAAACGCTAATCCGGTATGTCGAAGAGTGCGGTACATGTACGTATATTGCATACAGCATATATCATCAGAATCGCTGAGAATGTCAAGGGAAAACGAGTGGCGTCATAACCCACACCATGTCTCCTGCGTTTCACCGCCTCCTCTCCCTGTTCAATTCTGACTTACACATATCGCCCGTACTTTTCCACCAGATCTCCAACTCTTCTCACCCGGTACTCCAGACCGTCGGGAGGCACCTGGTCGGCAACACCGAGCACGTAGCGAGGAAAGGTTCGCATGACAAACAGGACTTCCCGAACGTGACGGTCAAACTCTTCGTCGCTCACTTTCGGTGTGAAGTACACACCCGGAATGCCACCCCACAGAATGGTCGCGGTGTTATCGGCCCTCGCAGCCCAATGCTGCACAGCGAGATCTCCCGCCGGCTCGGGAGTCATCGCCTCGATGACGTTGACCCCTGTCGACGCCTCTTCCCGGAGCAAGCCCTTGAGCGTTCCGTCCATGTGGACAAAGGAATACTTGCCTGCTCTGGCAATTTCTCCAATCCACTCCTCTTGATACGCACGCATGTACCTTTCAAAATACCGGGGACCGATCATCTCGGATGAAAGATTCTCCGGGATCATCAAGGCTTGAGCAGGACTGGCCATGGATATGCGCGCTGCCCTGTCGAATGCGAGTTTCATGACCGCCAGTGTCCCGGCGAATTCGTCGGGATCGGCCATCTCTGCGAACGTCACCGCCTCAATGCCGGCTTCCAGGGCTACAAGATGCATGAACGGACTCTTGGGCAGATAGCAGAGAAGAATACCTTGATCTCCAATCTGCTCGAGACGCTGATAGGCATAGTCGTAGTCGGGTTCCCAGAAGGTGTGCGCGTACACGTAGCGGAGAGCGGGGAGATCGCGTTCCGATTTCAAGAGATGTTCAATTGGAGCTTCGGCATATGAAGCAGGGAGATATTCCCAGCATTCCCGCACGTTCCCATAGGGAGTGGAAAGCTCGCGGTAGCGCCTGCTACCCTCATGCCATATGCGCTCCTGAAGATCGAGGATTGTACGAAACGGAAAGAACCCTTGAAGGTAGAACCCCACACCCAGCTCACGGTGCCATCGGATGTACGCGGCAGATTCCTTGAAACCGCCCGGCTTCGCTCCCTGCGCTACCAATGCCGAAGCCCAGTAATCAAGATCCCCAAACCACGGGACCCGATCTGGTCGGGCACCGTTCAGAACGGCAAGCACTCTTTCGAGATGAGTCATTGTCGAGGTTCATGGTGATTGGTGATTCTGTTTCAAATTCATTCCGGAAAGGATCCGAAAGGAATTTCCGTGCCTGGTCATCGAGTCGGTCTTCCAGACGGGCCGCCTCGAAGGCCTCGCTCCGCAACTGCGGGCAGCTCTTCGATGCACACACAAGGGCAAAATGAGCCCTCGGGTCCTTGAATTGAGGCCGGATGATTTTGTGCTCCACATCGTTGAGAGTCGGCTCCTTCCCCTTGATCTTTACAATCCTCTTGTCCCAGGCGGTGGCTTTAATGACTGTGCCAATAATAGTCTTCGCGGACAAGAAATGAGACATGAGTCTTCCTCGTGTGCAGCATCTCGGCGAGCTCGATTCCGACAAGGCCGCCCCCGACGACAACTGCACTGGAGGCATCCCGGGAATTCTCTTCCAGAAGCTCGACATCCCGGCGTGAATAGAGTCCCTGTACGCCGGGAAGATCCTGCCCGGGCCAACCGAATTTGTTCGTCTTCGAGCCTGTCGCAATAACCAGCGTATCGTACGCGACGGTTTCTCCATCATCCAGCGTCAGACAGTTCTGATCCGTGTCGATCGCTGTCACCCGGGCCTTGACCAGGTCATTGCGGTTTTTCTCCCAGAACCAATCTTCGTATGGTTTAGTATCTTCCCAACGCATATGGCCCATAAAGACGTACATCAGTGCGGGACGTGAGAAGAAGAAATCTGCTTCCGCTGAAACAAGGGTGATCCGTTTGTCGCTGCGTTTGCGGACGTTTCGTGCAATTGTTACGCCCGTAATGCCAATGCCGACAATCACAAGATGATCTTGTGCCATAGTCAATGCTTTCCGCGAGTGAGAGAAGTATCGATGAGTTTGACTACAGGCTCTCTCCTGCGTTCGGATTCATGATTGTTCAGCGACCGGGCGGAAGTGCCCTCTCTCTCATATTCCCGTGCGAGCCGGTGCGGTGATGCCCCACACTTGAACCGCAAAAGAATCCACCCGCTTCGCCACTGCTGACGGATCATTCCATTTTGACGGAAACGGCGGGTGGAAGTCTTTACCGCCGAGGGGAAGATTCGGATTTTCGAGTACCTCCTTACTCTTCGAAGAATCTCAACATCCTCAAGCAATGGCCAGTCGGGAAATCCTCCCACCGCCCGGAATACTTCGCGCCGGAGAACGATGGCCTGGTCGCCGAACTTGAACCATTCCGAGTCAAACCGGGTGAAGAATGCATAGAACCTGAGGAGCGGATGATCTTCGTCAAAACCCAAACGGAACAACGCTATCTGCGTATCAGGATCGTCAAATCCCGCCGTAATCAACTCGTGCGCATCGGACGGGAGAGTTGTGTCGGCATGAAGAAAAAGTATCACCTCCCCCATGGCACGCCGTCCCCCTGCATTGCATTGCGTACCTCTCCCGCGGGGGGCTGAGAACACGAGAGCACCGCCCAGGGTGGCGAGATCCATAGTCTCATCCGTGCTGCCACCATCCACGACGAGAATCTCAGCATCCGGCAATACTTGATGAACAGATTGAAGACAGATACCGATGTGAGAGGCCTCATTCAGTGCCGGGATGACGACCGATATTTTGGGCCTGACCAGAGTGGGAGTCATATCGGATTGATCGTATCCGCTGTTGTGCCTTCATGATGATGAAATGTCATACCGAATCTACGAAAATCTGTCTTAACAAATTGTCCGCCGGATGACACTATGTCTCGAGGCGATCCGTTGTTCTTGGACAAGGAGGGGTCATTGACATGAGCATTCGAAAGGACTCACCGATTGAGTTTTGACCATTATTTCGCGATGTTTGGATGTTCGAGACCCCGGCTCCTGTCAAACATCACGTGCCTTCACAAACATTTCGCATATGTCCGACCAGGCCATTGTCGTAATCATTCCGGCTCGAAATGAGGAACCGTCCATCGGACGTGTTGTCCATGACATCCCCCGTCCCATGGTCTCGGAAGTCGTCGTGGTGGACAACGGGTCGACGGATCGAACTGCTGAGGTGGCCCGATCAGCTGGAGCCACAGTGCTGAGTGAACCCCGCATGGGATACGGGTATGCTTGTCTTGCAGGTATTGCCCATATCGCTCCCTCTGCTCCCCTGGCAGTGGTGTTTCTTGATGGCGACTACAGTGATTTTCCCGGGGATCTCCCGTTGGTGGTGGGTCCAGTTCTCCGCGGGGAGGCCGATATGGTGATTGGTTCCCGGACGCCGGAGAAAAGAGAACGCGGTTCCATGCTACCGCAGGCCATTCTTGGCAACTGGCTGGCGTGCATGCTGATCAGGGTGTTCTGGGGATACAGGTTCACCGACCTCGGTCCGTTTCGCGCCGTGCGCATGGATATCCTTCAACAGATGCAAATGAGGGATCCGACCTATGGCTGGACCGTTGAAATGCAAATTAAGGCCGCGAAGATGAAAGTACGCTTCATCGAAGTGCCGGTCCGTTACCGAAAACGTATCGGAAAATCGAAAGTTACAGGAACCCTGGCAGGGACGGTAAAGGCATCGGTAATC
The DNA here is from genome assembly GCA_963779225.1 of uncultured Bacteroidota bacterium. Lineage (GTDB taxonomy): Bacteria > Bacteroidota > Ignavibacteria > UBA10030 > UBA6906 > CAVPCZ01. The sequence goes on along the minus strand of CAVZWW010000003.1, from coordinate 2,832,987 downwards.
ATCCTCTCTACGATCGCGAAGTATATACCCAAGAAGGCCTGAAGGTGTCCAGGATTCAAATAATCGCTCTTGGCTCCCTGATGGAGATCTCTTACATCAGCTTCTACTTCGTGCATGATCCGCTCCAGAATGTCGTTGCTTTCATTGTTGTGAACTGCCTGACGTTTTTCCTCCTTGCTGTCGCCGTCTTTTTGTTCCGACGTTCGGAAGCGCCGGCCACCTCCCGGAGAAACACACTGATTCTGATTGTCGCCTTCGGTGTTCTTTTCCGTCTCACGCTCGTTGCGCACGATCCCGTCGCCTCGGATGATATCTACCGGTACATCTGGGATGGTAAGGTGGCTGCCCGTGGAATCAATCCTTTCTCTTTTGCACCGTCAGATCCATACCTGAGCTCCCTGAAAACCGATACCTTGCCGGGGAAAATCAACTTTCCCGAAATGCGCACCATTTATCCTCCCCTCGCGCAGGGGCTCTTCTATCTCTCATCTCTCCTCTTTGGGGATTCCATCCCGGGGTTGAAGCTTCTGCTGGTTCTGTGCGATGTAGGGACAATAGGGATACTCCTGGCACTCCTTCGCCGCCTTGGCCTTCAGCCTGAGGGCGTCCTGCTGTATGCGTGGTCTCCTCTTCCCGTAATGTACTTTGGCCTTGATGGACACGTGGATGCTCTGGGGATCCTGATGCTCCTCCTCTTCGTTCTGCTGCTCGTGAAGAACAGGCCCGTGCTGGCTGCATTTGCTCTCGGAGGGGCAGCGCTTGCCAAGCTTGTCCCGTTAGTCCTCGCGCCGCTCGCCGTGCGGTCCCTGCGCGATTTTCGGCGGATTTGGATACCCCTTGTGACCGCTGCGCTTGTTGTTGGCGGCTATTGGCTGTACCGCGAGCCCACGGGCGGGTTGTTTGAATCTCTGTCTGCCTATGGCTCGCGATGGGAATTCAATGGCTCTATTTTCAAAATTGTGCACGCCGTCGTCGGATCGAACGAGGTCGCACATGTGTATTGCGCAGGCGCCACTTTCCTCTGGATTCTCGGGGTGCTTTTCATCGATCGTTCCATCCCGGAGAAGGTTTTTCTGATATTCCTCGGTATGATTCTTTTTGCACCGGTCATACATCCGTGGTATCTGACGTGGATTGCCGCTCTCTTGACATTGAGATGGTCGACCGCAGTGTTCCTTTTTCTTGGATTGTCAGGCATCAGCAATCTTGTCCTCTACCAATACCACCTGGCATCCGTGTGGCAGGAAAGCTTCTTTGTCCTTCTTATCGAATACATTCCTTTCTACGCCATCCTGGCATGGGAAATCGTAAGAGGCCAATTCAACAAACAGGCAGCACTCGACCGGTGGCCCAGCCTATGAATGCCCTCATCCTTTTTGTGAAGTACCCGACTCCGGGACGCGTCAAGACCCGTCTCGGGAGGACCATCGGAATGGAACTGTCGGCCAGACTCTACCGGATGTTCGCCGAAACCAGCTTCGCGATTGCGGACGAGCTGTCGAAGAATTCCACAAGGGTCTATGTCTGGTTTGCACCCGGCGGTGAGGCATCGGCGATTCAGTCCTGGGTTGGCCGTGAGCACTTTGTGTACGCTGAGCAAAGAGGTGATAGCCTGGGCGACCGGATGCGTTATGCGTTCCAGGAGACGTTCCGCCAGGGTGCGACGAACGCAGTGATCCTCGGAACGGACATACCCGAACTTGAAGGCTCTCTCGTCGCCCAGGCCTTCGAGACGCTTCAACAGTACCACGCCGTCCTTGGCCCTTCGACGGACGGTGGATACTATCTTCTGGGGATGGCGGCGCCGGGGCACGACCTTTTTGATGGAGTCCCCTGGAGCACGCCTGAGGTGTTTCCGGCCACTCTAAGGCTCCTCGAGAAGCACCATGCCACCGTCGCGTTCCTTCCGACGCTGTCCGATATCGATACAGTTGAAGATTACATTCGATTCCGGACCCGACGCGGGGGAACGAAGCACAATCCGGCAAAATGACTCAACCGATCATCACTCCAGGAGCACACATGGCAACGTATTACGAATCCAAAGACCTGGCAAAATTCCCCGGCACGGGCAAGAATCGAGAGCCGCTGTGGAACAAGTTCATCGCCTGGTATACCGAGGCAACGGCGACAGAGGGGGCTTGGACAAAACAGGAAAAATCACTGATCGGCCTGGCCGTCGCGCACACCGTCCGAAGAATCGGGGAAACATCATATTGCATCGATGCATATACCCAGGCGTGTCTTGAAACGGGAGCCAATCTCGACCAGATGGCAGAAACCATCCACGCTACCGCTGCCGTCAGAGGCGGTGCCTCGCCGGCCCATGGGGTTCAATGCAGGAACATAGTGGAAAAGCTCTCAATGTAAAACCCCGTAGGGAACACTGTCACTCTGGATTATACACGTCGAGGAAACATGGAGTTCCAGGCCACACTCTCACATCACCAGCTCTACCTCCCCCCTTTGAGCATTGACACCCTTCAGGTGAACCTGGGGAAACTCTGCAACCAGGCATGCAGGCATTGCCATGTGGACGCGGGGCCCAAACGGACGGAAACGATGAGCAGGGTCGCAATCGATCGGTGCCTGGACATCCTCCACGCATATCCGCAAATCAAGGTCCTCGACATCACCGGAGGTGCTCCCGAACTCAACGACGATTTTGAGTATTTCGTGACGGAAGCGAAAACACCCGGAAAGCATGTCATGGTTCGGCATAACCTCACGGTCACGCTCGATCCGCATCCTGTGAGCGGGAAGACGATGGAGCACCTGCCGGAATTCTTTTGCGAACATCAGTGCGAGGTGGTCTCTTCCCTGCCGTATTTCCTGGAGCATGAGACCGATGCGCAACGGGGAAAGGGGGTCTTTGCGAAAAGCCTTGAATCCATGAAACGGCTCAACGCCGTAGGGTATGGCAGGGAGGGAACCGGGCTATGCCTTGACCTGGTTTACAACCCTGTGGGCGCGTATCTGCCGCCCTCTCAGCAGGCAATTGAACGACAGTTCAAGGAGGAACTTGAGAAGCGCTATGGGCTCCTTTTCAACAATCTCTACGTCATGACGAATATGCCGATAAACAGATTCAGGCATTTTCTCGAGCGGGCTGAACTCTATGAAGAGTATATGGAACGGCTCGTCAATGCCTTCAACCCTGCGGCAGCCGAGGGAGTGATGTGCCGGAGCCTCCTCAGTGTGGGCTACGACGGCACGCTCTACGACTGCGATTTCAACCAGATGCTCGAGTGGACGGTCAATCATGGCGCACCGAGCACGATCTGGGACTTCGACTTCGATCGCCTCCTTCAGCGACAAATTGTGTTTGGGTCCCATTGTTTTGGATGCACAGCAGGCCCGGGGAGCAGCTGCGGCGGAGCGGTCGTTACGTAGAAGCCGATTATTGCTTCTTTCGCCTGGTTGGTTTTGCCTTCTTGTTGAAAGCCAACGCAAGCCTGATCCACGAACCCAGGCCTTGCGCGGTATCTGTCCCTTCAGGCCCCACGAACACAAATCCTTTCATCGGCCTTCCGGTGAAATCCATTTCCCGGAATCCTTTCCTGTTCGGTAGAATCACACCACATTCGCGGAACCTCGATGGCGGTCCCCTCTTGCATCCGGCATTTCACTCCAATTGTTCTGCAACCTGACACAAGAATTGCCGGCTATCCTGGGCCGTTTGCTCGCTTGTATCTTCCAGCAAAATGCTGATGCCTGGCTTTTCTTTGACGGCAAATTCCATCACCAGATCGTGCCGCAGCTCCCCGAGACCCGCGCTTGCAGTTCTGAACTGGCCGTTTTCAACAACGAAATCTTTCGCATGAATGATCGCAATCCGGTCGCCGAACAGTTCGAGCGATTCGCCGATGACCCGTTCCTGCTCGTGATAATTCTCGAGCGAAAGCAAATTCACCGGATCGAAGACGACCTGCAGGTTGTTCGACGCGACGGCATCCAGCATTCGCCGCATCTTCTGCGGCGTCGAAACGACGTGCGATGTGACCGCTTCAATGCCGACGATGACGCCGTATTTCTCAGCCTCCGCGACAAGCTCTGCGATGCTCGCGAGCGATTGTTGAAATGCGGTCTCGCCGTGATTCTCGCGATGAGGCAAATAGTCCGCGCTGACCGAACCGGTTTCGAGTGCAACGAGCCCGTTGCCGAAATCGCGGGCGTAGCACAGGTGTTCCTTGAAAAGTCCAAGCAGCGAGTTTCGCGTCTTGGGATCGGGGTGAATCGGATTCACGTAGCAGCCGAGCACCGCGATTTGGACGCCATGTTTTCGAAAGGCTTCTCCGATTTCAAACGCGAGACCAGGGTTCAAGACGCCGGGCTTCACATTGAGCCCGGCGATGGCCTTGCCGGGTGCAAGCTGCGCGCAGACCAGACGCTTCGCCGCGATTTTCGCAGCCAGTTCGCCGGCTGACAGGCAACCGAAATCGTGAGCACGAACGCCGATGCGAATGGGTAATGAAGAATTCAATTCGCTGCCTCAATCTATTTGTGTGTGAGTACGAATGCGTGAATCACTCCGGCCAGTGCAATCGCATTCATGTCCAGAGCGATGACTGAGCATTTGACCTGCTTTATTCCGGCTGATTCCTCTTTATGCTGGCCTTTCTTGAAAAAGGTATTCACTGAGCATCAGAAGTGTCAGGCCCTGACCGTAAAGCGTCGGATAACGAGTCAGTTTGCCATAGGCGTCAATCGTAGGCATGATTGGGGTACCTCCAGATACGCCTTCGACAGCGCCTTCAGGATTGATTTGTGCAATCACCCCCTCCATGGCTTTGAGGGCACTTTTCATATTCCCGGGCTCCAGCATATGGAGACGTACCGCCTTCATAATGCCTCCCGCATTGCCTGCACTGCCGGATGTCTCCTGGTAGAAATCCGGTCTGTCCATAACGGTGTGCCATAGACCGTTTTCCGCCTGGTATTTCAAAATACCATTCACCATTTTCTTGTATCTGGTATTGATTTCTTCCGGCACTTCCACCAGATCACCTATAGTCTCGATTATGATAGGAGTTCCAATCACCACCCATGAATTTCCTCTGGTCCAGAGGGCGCCCGACATATGATGAACTCCCACACAATGATATCCATGATACAGAATCCCGGTCTTCTCATCCTGCAGAAGCTGCAGATGGGAAAGCAACTGTTTGATGACTTGTTCGGCCACTTTGATATTTGTCGTGAGTTTTGCCGTACGTGACAAGAAAACTAAAGCCATAAAAACAGTATCTGCCCACACCTCGTCCGAAACAGACGCACCGTGAAAGAAAACACCATCCTTGGATCTCCCGGCATTGGCCATCACCCAGTCCGCGTACTCGAGCGCTGTTTCCCGATAATATGGCTCTCTGGTTCTCAAATACATATCCGGATAGATGGCAAGCGGCGTCAAGTAGTTTACATGGTCTTTTTTTGCACACTGGTGCTTGTTCTTCGCAATCCACTGTACCATGTAATCCAATACCTCGGGATTTTGCGTCTTTTCATAGTAGTCGGAAATCGCAATCATGCCTACGCCTGCATTCCAGTCCCAATCATCAATATCCATACCCCAACTGGCAGGATCATGGTCTACCGCATTTGCAGTCTCCCTTGTCAATCCTGTGGTTCCTCTCTTCATATATTCATAAACCCTGTGTGCTTTTTCTTGTGCCAATGAGAGATTCATTTGCTTCGCTCCTTTTCCATCTAATCCGACGTCTTCTATTTGTCTGCAGCGTTCTTCCGCCGGAAGTCTTATGTTAGGCCCGGCATAGTCGTTCATCCCATCAAAACACTATTTCTCCAGTCTGTCGTCCGTTTACAGCGGTAGTCTGTACTACAATATCAAATCCGGGTTTCAATCTCTCGCCATGAATCCGTGGAGCTCCCTGCGCTTACTCCTTAACCTCGTAACTATAGAGGTGCGAGCCGCCGGCAAAATAGATGCGCCCGTCGAGGTAATCGCCACCGGCGTCGATGGGAACCGGCGACCGGGCAAGCATGGTCAGTGCGTAAGAGGTCGGCTCGACCCGGGCGATCCCTTTGACGAAGAGGACGAATATCTCGCCTTCTCGTCCGCGGACGAAAATCCGCGGTCCCTGCTGGCCGGTCGTCAGTCCGAGATCGGCGGCGACGTCCCGCTCATAGACGACGGCCCGTTTGGCGGCGTCGAACACGAAGAACTTGTTCCGGTCGGCGATGCCGTAGATCAGGCCTTCCGGTCCCATGCACATATCGGAGTATTCCTGAGCGCCCGGAAACACGACCTCATGCCAGTCCAGCTTTTTGGAGGGCATGTCCATGATGTAGAGTTCGGCTTCCTTCGCTTTCTTCTCGCCGCCCGTACCCGGACTCGTGGTGGTGCCGCCCAGGAGTTTGCCATTCGGCAAGGCCGCCAGGCTGATGGTCGAATGCTCGGGAATGATGTCGGTGTGGGTCAGCAGGACCCGCGTCCGCATCTCCCGGTCCCAGAATAGCAGGCCGCCACCCGTGTAGCCGTAGTCGGGGGTGCCACCCATGATGACCGTCTTGCCGTCGGGATGCATGAGCAGGCGGTGAGGACGGTAGATCGTCGGGGCGCAGTCGGTCAGGAAGAGGGGGTTGCAGTCCGTCTTGTCCTTTACCGTACGTACCCATGGTTTGGAGGGATCCCATTCCAGAAGGAACCCATGGGTATAACCGCCAACAAAAAACCGATCCCCCTGCCGTCCTATCGTGTTGCACTGCAAATAGGCTTCGCGATTCGTCCATTCATCCTTCGTGGGGGAATAGCTGAAGAAGCGCATGGGAAACGCGGTGCCGCCGCTGATCGAGCCGTCCGGCGCAGCAGCTACGCCCATGATGTGGGCTCCCTCGCTGGTATATTCGAAACGGAACTCTTTGACGGAGTTCGTTCCGGGATCCTCTATGACGAGCCGGCGTTCGATCAGGTCGCACTCCTTGAGCTTCTTACCGTCGGGAAAATCGACATAAAACAGCGCCTGGCTGCTGGTGATGATCGGCTTCGGCCGGATCGAGTCGTGGCTGCCAATCACCCTGCCGCTCCCTTTGTAGAATTCATACCACATCTCATCTTCGCTGCGGAGAGACTGGCCGTAGACCCTTCCATCGAGGTCGCGATAGAGATAGGCGCTGCCCGTCTTGCGATCGCTTTCCGCGAGCATCGGTTTAGCGCGGCCGGTAGCGGGGTCGAAGGCGACGATCTGGCTGGCCGTATTGCCCAAACCGAAATAGATCCAACCGGCGTCGTCTGCGGCCACGAACCGCTGATACTGAGGCCAGTTCTGGGCGTACACGTGGCCGTAGTCCTTGAATTCCCGGGTCCTGGGGTTGAACGAGACCACGCCGCTCTTGGGGTAGCTGACCGACCAGATGACGCCGTTGTCGTCCTCGGTCATCCCCATGGTCATCTGCGGCTGCGTTTCATGGAAATACGTGAAGGCCCGCTTGACCGGGTCGAATTCCACGAAGAAACTGTTGAAGTGGGTATAGAACTTGTTGCCGCTCGAAAGGATCGAGGCGTAGGGGCAGTCGCCTCCGGGAGGAAAGGGGACCGGGAACTCCTCGCTCTTGCCGGTTTCGGCGTCGATGAGCAGCAGGGCATAGCCGCCCCGGTGGTCAAAAAGCCAGACAAGCACGACGTCGCGGCCGCCGCCGTCAACGGTGGCGACGGTGCCGCGATGATTGCTGACCGGTGTGGCGACTCCGTGATGGAAGAAGCCGTTGCCGAGATCTTCGGTGGCAGCGGGCAGATTCCCGACGACCGGCATCATAAGGAGGAACGCAAATACAGGGATTCTATATCTCATCGCCGGACCGCATTTGTCACAAATCGTGTACTCTATGGTTGATTACCAGGCAGTTCCCTAGTCCAAAAACAAATATACAAAATGCAGAGCCAACATCACACTTGGCTGCATGAGGTGCGATTTGCGCCATGTATTCCGATTTTGTGTCAACCGGTAAGCAATTCGAATAGTCCATGAGGGGATTCTCACCCACACGGATTATTGAAGAGGGCCAGACGGAACTGCCGGAAGCAGGCGGCATTGTGCGATCAGTCGAGGATCTCCTTGAGAACAACACCGTCTATGTCGGCCGGTATGGGAAGGCCATAGAGCGCGGCGAGGGTGGCGGCCAGATCCACCGTGTGAACTATGCGCTCGACGACAACAGCCGGGCGGCCGATTCCAAAGAATACCAGCGGCACCTGGGTATCGTAGTCGTACGGAGTACCGTGGGATGTGCCGGTTGAATCCGCTTCGATGAGACAGTATCTACAGTCACGAATGAAATAGTCGGGGCTTCTTTCCGGGTGATAACTGTGACGATACTTCTGAAGGTATGGCCGGTCGGGCGCCAAGGGGTCAAGGAGTTCGCTCCGGAAATACAGGTCTGCAACGCCATCGACGGCAGGCAGAGCTGCACGAAGCCTGTTCTCCACCATGCCGGTGGTGAGCTGTGAGGCCCGGAGTGCATACTCGTTGATCCTCCCGCCCCTCAGAATGCGGTCGGAAATCCCGAATTCACGACGCAAGACCGAATCGACAGCCTTGATCGTTCGTTCAACGGCGAGACTGTTGTCAAACCGCCGGGCGGTGCGATGGCCGGACGCTCGCAGGTATTCCGGCAAGGGCATAACACCGTGATCGCCGCTCAGCACAAGCATGAATCCGTCCGGGCCGTGTGATGATTCCAGATCGGCCAGGAACCGCCCGAGTGATATATCCATGCGCAGAAGATTGTCGATCATTTCATGACTGCCCGTTCCAAAATCGCCCCCGATATTGTCTGTAGCGGAGAGCGATAACCACAGGAGATCTGTCGTGCCTCGTCTTCCGAGTTGTTCACCACGGACAGCCGCACGTGCAACATCGAAAAGAAAGTCGTTTCCCCAGGGTGTGCTGAACAGCCGGCCAATCTCCCGTCCCGGCTCGATGACGTGGGGAAAAGTTCGTTTCCCGTCCCACAACGTCTCTCCGGGCATATCATCCGGTCCGAACGCCGTATAGACGCTGTCAGGGCGAAGCCTGGTCCAAACGCGAGGGAGGTTTTTGGTGATCCAGCCGGCGGCATTGAACTCTTCCATCCACACGGGGAGCGCGGGAAGATAGTACGAGGATGACGACATCCGGCCGGAGTGCCGGTCATACCAGTAGGCCGCGTCGGGGTGCTTTCCCCCCATGAGAATAGCAGCCCTGTCTTTGTAGGAGATAGATATCACTCTGGAGCGCGGAGAGGCAGATTTGAGCCAGTCGCCCAGAGCCGGCAGAAGAAGATTGCGCGGGGACATGCCTCCCCCATCTCCCCCGATCGGCTCTGCCAGGCTGTCGGCGACACAGTATATCCGCCTTCCCGTCGCCCGCTCGGTGTAATTATTGGAGACTATTCCATGCTTCCACGGGTATCTGCCGGTTCCGAGGGTTGCGTGACCGGGGCCTGTTGAACTGCCGGCATAGTTCAGTTCGGCCATCCTGAAGCGAATGCCCTCCCGGAGCAACCGGGCAAACCCGTGTTCATACAGGGGTGCGTACCTGACAAGGTAATCCGCTCGCATCTGGTCGATGGAAAGAATGATGACAAGTCGCGGGCGGACCGTATCCTTTCCCGTCCCCGTCGCAGCTGCGGAAAGAAAAAACAAGCCGAGAAAGAGTACACGTTTCATTGGAATCTTTATACTGATCTTTGTGCTCCGGAAGTGGGCCGGGCCGGCCGGTTCGATCCTCCCGATCCGGCCCCACTCAGAATCAATAACCTGCCCCCATCGGTTGCACCAATGCTCTTGTTAGTTTGTTCTCTTCGGTTCACGACGGAGTTCGCGCCTCCCGGGGTGGGCGGACTACAGGAGTGTCGCCCCATCCAGCGTCCAGCACCGAAACCCTCGAAGAGAAAACCGAAACTATTGAATGTAGAGCAACTTTTTGGTTATGGTATGATCTTCTGTTCTTAACTGATAAAAATACACACCACTCGGTAAGTTCTTTGCGCTGAAGGTTTGTTCATATTTGCCAGCTGATTGTTTCTCATTTACCAGCGTCACAACTTCTTTGCCCAGCACATCAAATACTCTGAGTATTACAAAAGACTGTTTTGGAATTGCGTACATGACTTTTGTTGTGGGATTGAACGGATTGGGGTAGTTTTGATACAAAGCATACTCGGTCGGAAGCCTGTCTTCTTCACCTTCACTATCTGTAACGATAAATGGTGAACTGAATTCAGACGTGTTACCGAGAGCATCTCTTGCAGTAGCGGTAATATAAGGTAACATGGGCGATGAACTTAATGCAATTGAGAAATGCCCGCTAGCATCTGAAACAGTTGAGTCAACATATACCTGTCCCTCATCAGAGCTATCCGCGAATATCTCAATTACCTGATTTGCACCGGCGGTACCGCTTATTTGATTATTCAATACCGAAAGAATTACTGGTGGAATAAGCTCATTGTTGCCACCATCTGAATTATCTATCCCCAATCCCCAATTGTTTGAGATGGAATTGCGGCTGATCCTATTTCCGGTAGAATTAGCACCGGATATCTTTATGCCCCACCCTCTGTTGTTCCTTACCGTATTATCAGTAATGTCATTGTCTCTTGAATTATTGAAAACCAGTATCCCATCCGAATTGCCCAGATCATAGGCCCCGTTTGCAGCAGTCCCAACATAGTTGTTCCGAATGTGATTGTTATTCGATCCATTAACATATATCCCTTGAGAGTTCCCGCCAACGCAGTTGCCCATTATCGTGTTGTCGTCTGCTCCCCCGGATAAGTCAATGCCGCGCAAATGATTTTGAAGAGTATCCGTCGCGTCTCTATTCACACCAATATGATTTCCAATGACAGAATTATTGTGAGAAGAATCCGCAATGAATATTCCATTTTGAGCGTTACCTGAGATCAGATTGGGCTGCGCTAAATATGGCGAAGGACCAAGCAGAGTATTATTGACCTTATACCCAAGACTAATCCCTTCACGGTTTCCTGCAGAGTTCATACCCGAATAGTCGGTTCCGATGTAGCACCCTGAAACTATGCCGTTACTTGTCTGACCAAACGCAATTGCTGTAGACGGAAAGTTGCTTATTGTCAGCTCATATATTTGTGTGTTATTGCCAAGGACAGAAAAACATCCATTAATTGTTGACATCATGCTTCCGTCGATGACTATTTCCGGACCTTCCGGATTTGTGTCTTCGGCTATGAATAATCGCTGCGAGGTTCCATCAATCACCAAATTACTGTCAAGAATATCTTGATAATAGCTTACTGGCCTGATAACCCAAACACCCTTATTCGCATCATAATGGGGATCTGTTTTAGGGATGTTGAATATGGTTTTGTCGGCGCCCGGGTTTGTGTTTGCCAGAGCAATGGCATTCCTGAGTGAACCATCTCCGGAATCATTGGTATTCGTGACGATCAATTCATTCCCCCTTGGCACCATTATGGCAAATGCGCTGAGATGACTGACCTCGCCGCAAATGATGTTGTTACTCGTTTCCTGCGACGTTGAAATGTTCGTCCACGTCGCCGTTTGAGGATCAAAGACATGAAGTCGCAGCTCAGATTCTCCTGCTGGAGTCAAACTGGAATCATTATAGGTAAGGCACACTTTAATATTGCCACTAAACTGTGAAGTCGTTTCAATGTAATGGTATTGTGGAGAATCAATAGGGAGAGCCTTCCACCCACTTGGAGGAGGTGGTCCTTTTTGCGAGATATACTGAGAGGTGATGCCCGTGCTGTCGACTTTGTCGAATTTGACATTTGTTCCATCACCCAGATCGACGTTCACATTATTCCCGGAGAACGTATTGGGTTTTGGATAGTATGTGAATGCCGAGTCACTCCTATCAAACATCTTGCTATCAGAAGCAGCCGAAACAAGAATATCGCAGTCCGGAAATATATATAGGTAGCGTGGAACCGCCCAAATAAATGACCCTGTGTTAGGTGCATTGGTCGCTAAATTAGCATGTGTTGTATATATGAGATCGTAATGTAAACTATCACTACTTTTTATAGAGAATGAACCACGAAAATCAATATTTACATTACCGGGAATATTGTGACTTATCCACTTAATTTCATGTTGTTCGCCTTCAGTCCACACTTCTCCACCGTTTGGGGCAATAACAGTTATAGGTGCCGCCGGATTGAGTGTAAAGAGACTGTCGCTCCAGTCAAATACTTTTCCATCATCGGCACTATCAGGCCGGGCTTTTGTAGCATCAGCCACTCGGATTTTGCCGTGCAGAGGAATATGTTGAGAATCAAGCAGGGAAGACACTGTCCATGTGAACGAGCCATCATTGGGTGTATTGGCTGCAATATTTTCCCAGAAGGCTTCGCCGGTGGTACCACCATTAAGTGTGTACGCAACATCAATTCTCACCGGATCAGGAAAGTTTGCGCTACTCCATGTAATTTCATGCTGGTCACCTATGCTCCACACCTCTCCACCGTTTGGCGACACAACAGTTATTTGAGAGAGTGGCGCAATTGTGAAGGTCGCATCACAGTTATCTGACAATCCCGAAACGGAAATATTCACCAAACACTGTGTTGAAGTCGTTTCCGGTACTGTCCAGTTAAAAGTATTCATTCCATCCGTGTTCGTCTGAAACGCAATGAAATTATAGGTCGCTCCATTGTCTAAAGAATATTCAATGGTGACATCAACACTGCCAATGTCGCCGCTCTCCCATTCAATTTGTTGCTGTGTCCCTGCCGGCCATTTTTCACCGCCATTGGGTGATGTAAGTATTAGTGCCTTTGCAGGTGTCGTATTGAATATGCTTCCGTATAAATCGATATCCGTGGTTGAAACATTTCGGGCATCTTCCCACACAACGAGGGCATTGGGGCTTTTTGTACTGGCAGCGATGGCGGGTTTGTTGGGATTTTCGTTGCCGGTTATTGCAGATAATACCACATTAGCGGGAGGTGGTGTTAGTGAAGTAGACACCGCATTTGCACGGATGTGATTTACTTTGGTGTCATTGTTGGGATCAGTTGATGGGGTTTCGCGCCATGCAATCATGAACTTATGTGCTGCATTGTTGTACGCAACCGCGGGCTTCCAGGTTTTGGCATATGCCGTGGTAGCCCAGTGAGCCCATATGGCTGAGACAGGAAATACCGAATTGGAAACGACAGCATTGGATTCGAATTCAACGGGTGTCGCCTTCACAATTCCCGCCCATATACCGGTCCACTCCTGATTGCCAATCGTCTGGCTGCGATCGCCCCAGACCACCATAAACACATTCTCACCTTCAAAGTTGCCAAAAGCAACATCAACATTGTGCGCAACACCAACTTTGGATTGCTGAAAAGGTACATGATCGTCGACAATATTGCCGGGATGTTGTGAGTCGTAAACCTTTGACACCTTGATCCCATTGTGATCCAGCATGGTCAAATCACCCGGTGTATCAATAACCAGTAAGAAACGACCATGAGGAGTTTCAGGTGATGTGATCGGTGCAAAAGCTACTGCATATCTCGGACCATCCGTGCACAATCCGTGTCCTTGATCGCGCAAAAGGTTCACATTTCCACCAGGCTGTCCGTTTGATTCAATTCTTCGTGAATATATCCTGATATTGCAGAGATCCGGTGTACCACTGGCGTATAGCGAAGTCCCGATTAACAGATAGCTGTTCTCGATGGAATTGTATACAATTTCAGGTTTTGCAACATCGGCCGCTGCCATCAGTTGAGTTGAACTGCCTATGAGACTGCCGGTGGCACTTACTCTTTGTCCCTGAATACCTCCTAAGGAGGTAACCACCACAAGGTATTCATTCGTGATTGGATTGTATGCCACCGAGGCGTCACTCGCGAATGTCGGAACAATTCCAAATGCACTGCCAATCATTGTTCCATCTGCCCTAATGCGTTGCCCCACTACCGGGCCGAGAATATACATACCACCGCCTGCTGGACCCCATTCACTCCATACGACAAGATATTCATCATTTGTCGAATTATAGGCAATTGCCGCTTCACTGTCCTTATTCGGGCTATTTCGAATCTGAATGTCAGCTGCCAGAGACCATGCGCAGAATAAGAAATGTATCGGGATAATCAATCGTAAAGACGCTCTCATATTGCCTCCTTTGTAGTCTCCTTTGGGGAATTGGAGAAGAACCTCCAACCGAGACTCTCCTCTTTGCAGTTGGCAATTTTCAGGCGACGCCATTCCGGGGAAATGGTCATTACGCCGCGTCTGTTTGCTGCATTCCTGTCTTTCGTACCGCTTCGGCCTCAGGTAGTGACCTCAAGATTGACATCGATCGGGAGCCGTTGATTCTTCGCATGCGTCGCTCGGCCCGCCGTGTGTTCTGGATCGTCGACAAAGGCTCCTTGCATCGCGGAGAGAAAGCTGCCGGCAGACTCCACCAACGCTCCGAGCCCTTCGCACGCTCAAGTTGAGAGTCCCGGGATCAATACACCACCGGACTTATCACATAGAGCACTTAGCGTCATGGTCAGATCCCGGTTCGAGCCACGCATCAGGTACGGAGATGAAACCCGCGGGATAGGTGAGAGCGCGGATGGCGACAAACACCTGCTGCCTTCTCAGGTCTGGTGCAGGAGGACCCGCGTTCGGTCAAAATGTCATAGTAGCAGGAAGATATGCAAGCACGAGACAATAGTCAACGTTGAAATTCTCAACACTGCTCGCTTGCCGGGGAAGTACATTGTTCGCACTCAATCGTCTCGCGCCACGAAATCATCACCATTTATCCGCCTCTTCTCTCCACCCCGTGCGCAGGCTTTCAATACCCTCCTCCGGGGGACTAATCACTCTTTCATCCCTTTAGGTGATTTTTTCTGAGGCGCGATCCTGTTTCCTTTTGTTAAGGATCAACCCGATGGGCCTCCCATGGGCAAACCCATGCAGCCTTTTCCATGGTCAAAAACACCTCAACCATTATGGTGGAGGACAACATTGCCTTTCAATTCGATGCCAGAGGAAGTGCCCGGATAACACATGTGAAGGAACTTAAGGAATGCGCCGATGGGGAAAGACGTCGCTCTGAGTTGATCCTGACATTGCGATTCTGCGATGCAGCCAGACACGCAAAAAGGTCAAAGACGCTATGAACCACAAAGCAAGTCCTCACGCGGGAAAACCGGCCGAGGCCTCGATGCTGGTGAACGTACCCAGACTCGTCACGGCATACTATACGGAGAAGCCTGATCCTGCAGTCCCGGAACAGCGGGTCGCCTTTGGCACTTCGGGACATCGTGGTTCCGCGTTCGAATCGGCCTTCAATGAGTGGCATATCCTCGCCATCAGCCAGGCCATTTGCCTGTACCGGAAGCTGAAAGAGATCAATGGCCCGCTGTTTCTCGGCATGGACACTCATGCTCTTTCCGTGCCGGCTCTTGCCAGCGCGCTTGAGGTGCTGGCAGCAAACGGGGTGGAAGTCATGATTGCAGAAAGAGACGAATACACCCCCACGCCGGCCATTTCCAACGCAATTCTCACATACAACCATGGTCGCAAGACAGGACTCGCTGATGGCATCGTCATTACGCCGTCGCACAATCCGCCCCGCGACGGAGGGTTCAAATACAATCCCCCCAACGGCGGGCCGGCGGAATCGGCCGTCACCGGTTGGATCGAGGCGAAGGCAAACGAGTTTCTCGGGAATGGCCTTCTGGGTTTGAAGAGGATTCCTTTCGCGAGAGCTCTTCGCGCCTCCACAACGCACCGCCACGACTATCTCAATGCGTATATTGCTGATCTTGCCAACGTACTGGACATGGACGCCGTTCGGGGCGCCAAGATCAACCTGGGGGTTGATCCACTCGGCGGCGCAGGGGTCCACTACTGGGGGCCGATTGCCCAGCGCTACGGGTTGAACCTTACGGTTGTGAACGAGGCTGTCGATCCGACATTTCGTTTTATGACTGTGGATTGGGACGGTCAGATCCGCATGGATCCATCGTCATCCTATGCGATGCAGAGGTTAATCGGTCTGAAAGATCGCTTCGAGATTGCTTTTGCCTGCGATACCGACCATGACCGGCACGGGATAGTCACGCGGAGCGCGGGACTGCTACCGCCCAACCACTACCTTTCCGTCGCCATCTTCTACCTTCTCCAACACCGGCCACTGTGGCGCAAAGAAGCAGCGGTCGGCAAAACCGTGGTGAGCAGTCAGATGATTGATCGTGTAACCGCTAAGCTTGGGCGGAACCTCTACGAGGTGCCGGTCGGCTTCAAGTGGTTTGTGAACGGCCTACTCGACGGTTCACTGTGCTTCGGTGGCGAAGAGAGCGCAGGAGCATCCTTTGCCCGTCTGGACGGAACTGTCTGGACGACTGACAAGGACGGAATCATCCCGGCTCTGCTGGCGGCGGAGATCACAGCCCGGATGGGCCGTGATCCCGGCGAAATCTACCACGAACTCACACGCGAGTTCGGTGAACCTGCTTATGACCGTCTGGAGGCGCCAGCCACTTCATATCAAAAGGAATTGCTGGCGAAACTCTCACCCGGGCAGGTCAAGCTCACCGAGCTTGCGGGCGAGAAAATCCAGACTGTCCTCACCCGCGCACCGGGTAACGGCGCTCCCATCGGCGGATTGAAGGTGGCGGCAGAGAGCGGATGGTTCGCGGCTCGTCCATCAGGAACCGAGAACATTTACAAGATTTACGCGGAGAGCTTTCTGGGAGCTGAGCATCTGCGCCGATTGCTGGAGGAAGCTCAGACCATCGTCACTGATGCCTTGTCGGCACCCCAGAAGCGGTAGCAAATCCTTCCGGGCAGACACTAAAGGAGAAACTATGAGAAAGCAAAGAGAGGCCGGCACCAACGTACAATCGTTGATGGACCTGCTGACAGGCAAGGACGGTGCGACTCGCCAGAAAGCAAGGAAATCATTGGTTGCTCTGGGTACGCCAGCCGTCTCTTCCCTTATCCAGGCATTGCAGAATTCCAGAGTGGATCACGTCCGCTGGGAAGCAGTCAAGGCACTCGGTGCGATCGGCCACAACAGAGCAATACCAGGATTGGTGAAAGCTCTCGAAGACAGCGATCCCGACGTGCGATGGGTGGCTGCGGAAGCATTGAAGAAGTTCAAAAAGGCCGCCTGGCCGGCATTGTTACGCGCGTTGATCAAAGACGGGTCGGAATCTGTTGCATTGCGACAGGGAGCGCACCATATTTTCCGGAATCAGAAAGAGAGTGGATTCAACGATTCGCTCGCAACTCTAGCGAAGGCTCTAGAGTCCACGACCGTTCCGGAATCGGCGGCAGTGGCCGCATCTGAGTTCCTCAAACGAATGAAGACAAGATCATGAACCCTCATTCACGCACCGGCAGTCTGGTCAGGGATTTTTTGCCGACCGAAATCGATGGTTTCGCTTCACTGGCTGAGCTTGCCCTGGATATGCGCTGGTCGTGGAATCATGCTACTGACCACGTATGGCGGCACCTTGATCCTGAACTGTGGGAAATCACGCATAACCCCTGGGTAGTCCTGCAGACGGTCTCGCGCGATCATATCAAGCGCGCCCTGGCAGATCCGGTTTTTCGCAAAGAGGTTGATGGCCTGGTGCAGACCAGACGGCAAGAGGTTGAGGCGCCCGCATGGTTTCAACAGAATCATTCGCACAGCCCCCTGTCCTGCGCCGCGTATTTCAGCATGGAATTCATGTTGAGCGAAGCTCTGCCCATCTACTCGGGCGGACTCGGCAATGTGGCCGGGGATCAGCTTAAAGCGGCCAGCGATCTGGGCGTGCCCGTGGTCGGCGTGGGATTGTTGTACCAGCAAGGCTATTTTCGCCAGGTGATAGATAAGAACGGAGCCCAACAGGCCCTCTTCCCGTACAATGACCCCGGACAGTTGCCGATCACGCCTTTGCGCCAGGCGAACGGCGAGTGGTTGCGCTTGGAGATCGCCTTGCCAGGGTACTCGGTCTGGCTACGTGCCTGGCAGGTCCAGGTCGGCAGAGCAAAGCTCTACCTGCTGGACAGCAATGACGCGGCGAATTTCCCTGCCCATCGAGGGATTACCAGTGAACTGTATGGCGGCGGGCCTGAGTTGCGCCTCAAGCAAGAACTGCTCCTTGGGATTGGCGGATGGCGGCTGCTTGGTGCTCTTGGCCTCCAGCCGGAAGTCTGCCACCTGAATGAAGGGCATGCGGCCTTTGCCGTATTGGAACGTGCCTTCGGCTTCATGCAAAAGACCGCGCAGCCTTTCGAAGTCGCCCTGGCCGTCACCCGGGCAGGAAACCTCTTCACCACCCATACGGCAGTAGCCGCCGGCTTTGACCGTTTCGATCCGGCCCTCATCGAGCAGTACCTCGGTGGTTATGCCACGGGGAAACTCGGCATAACACTCCATGATTTGCTGGCCCTGGGCCGCCAGAACCCGAACGACTCGTCGGAAAGGTTTAACATGGCTTATCTGGCGTTACGGGGAAGTGGGGCGGTGAATGGGGTGAGTCGTTTACACGGAGAGGTGAGCCGGCACATCTTTCTACCTCTTTTCCCCCACTGGCCGCAGGATGAAATCCCGATCGGACATGTGACTAACGGAGTGCATGTGCCGACCTGGGACTCGGCCCCGGCTGATGATCTTTGGACGGAAACCTGTGGAAAGGACCGCTGGCTGGGGACGACGAAAACCCTGGGCCAGAACATTCGCAATGTCTCTGACGTCCGGCTCTGGCAATTTCGTCTCGCCGCCAGCAAATCTCTTGTTGAATATG
Source organism: uncultured Bacteroidota bacterium (assembly GCA_963779225.1). Taxonomy (GTDB): domain Bacteria; phylum Bacteroidota; class Ignavibacteria; order UBA10030; family UBA6906; genus CAVPCZ01. The sequence goes on along the minus strand of CAVZWW010000003.1, from coordinate 2,814,246 downwards.
CCCGCGAACATTTGTCCCGCCAACTGACCTCCTCAGGCGCGACACCCGAGACGATTGAAAGGGCGAAACATCTCTTTGATCCAAACGCGTTGACCCTCGGCTTTGCCCGCCGCTTTGCGACCTACAAGAGACCGAACCTGCTGTTGCACAATCCGGCGCGTTTGCTGCGCCTTCTGGCTGATCCTGAACGCCCGGTGCAACTCATCATCGCTGGCAAAGCCCATCCGGAGGACCGGGCGGGACAGACCTTGATTCATGAATGGATAAACTTCATCCGCCAGCCAGAGACCCGACCCCACATCGTCTTCCTGAGCGACTACGACATGCTGTTGACGGAACACCTGGTCCAGGGGGTGGACGTCTGGATCAATACGCCACGGCGACCCTGGGAGGCGAGCGGAACGAGCGGCATGAAGGTGCTCGTTAATGGAGGCATCAATCTCTCTGAGCTGGACGGCTGGTGGGCGGAAGCCTACACGCCGGAGGTGGGATGGGCGCTGGGGGACGGCCAGGAACATGGCGACGATCCCGCATGGGACGCTGCCGAAGCCGACACGCTCTATGACCTGCTCGAGCGTGAGGTGATCCCGGAGTTTTATGCCCGGAACGAGAACGGCATTCCCGGTGCATGGATCAAGCGGATGCGCGAAAGCATGGCGCAACTGACACCGCGCTTCTCCGCCAACCGCGCGGTGCGCGAATACACCGAGCAGCACTACCTGCCGGCCGCTGCCGCCTACCATTTGCGCATCGCCAACAAAGGTGCACTCGGCAGGAAACTCGTCGATTGGCGGCACAGTCTGGATCAGAAATGGGCCGCGCTCCACTTCGGTGAAGTGAAGGTCGAGACCAAAGGCAAGCAGCACGTTTTTGAGGTTCAGGTTTTCCTCAATAACCTCGACCCGGGCGCGGTGCGGGTAGAGCTTTACGCCGACGGCCTCGCGGGCAGTGATCCCATGCGGCAGGAGCTGAAGCGCGTTCGTCAATTGGCCGACATGCCGACCTGCTACGTTTACAGCGCTGCTGTGTCCGCGGCCCGCCCACCATCGGATTATACAGCGCGAGTGATCCCGGAGTTCAACGGCGTGGCGGTCCCGCTTGAAGACGTTCGAATCCTGTGGCAGAAATGACGAAATGTTGAATGGAGGATTGTGAATCGACAAGCAGGCTCAGGATGTAAGAATACCATCGGCGTAGAATAGGCGACATGAATACAGTCGACCGTTCTTCATTGGATTGGTCGGCCGGCGCACAAAGAACGGTGAAGGCTCATGACTCGGCACAACATTCCTTTAGGCAAGATACTGGGTATTCCGATTGGTCTGGATTACTCCTGGTTTGTGATCTTCGCGCTGCTGACCTGGATGCTGGCGGGGAGTTACTATCCCGCCGAGTTCAAGGACTGGCCGCCGCTGCTGTACTGGTTTATGGGCGCGCTGACGGCCATCATGCTCTTTGTGAGTGTGCTGCTCCATGAACTGGGCCACTCTGTGGTGGCGCTGCGGTATAAAGTTCCGGTGCGCAGTATTACGCTTATGCTCTTTGGCGGTGTCGCTCAGATTGGGACGGAACCGCCCAGCGCTTTTGCCGAGTTTCTTATTGCGATCGCGGGCCCCTTCGTCAGCCTGGTTCTGGCAGTCTTTTTCTACTTGGTTGAGCCGCTCGTGGTTGGCATGGAACCCCTTCTGGGTCTGGCAAAGTACCTGGCATACATCAACCTCGCTCTGGTGCTGTTCAACCTGATTCCCGGTTATCCACTCGACGGGGGTCGCGTGTTCCGCGCCATCGTGTGGGCGACCACGAAAAACATGCGCCGGGCAACCCTCATCGCAGCAAACGTTGGCCGCTTCTTTGCTTTTCTCTTTATCTTCGCCGGCGTCTGGCAGATGTTTAGCGGCAACTTTGGCGGAGGGCTTTGGATCGCGATCATTGGCTGGTTCCTCGACAACGCGGCCTCGGGCCAGGTGCATCAATCGGTGTTTCAGGGAGTTCTGGCGGGCCATAGAGTTTCTCAGGCGATGAGCACTCGTTGCGCCGCCGTTCCCGCGGAACTGACGCTACAGCAACTGGTAGATGAACACATCCTCGTCGGCGGGCAACGCTGTTTTCTTGTAAACCGTGGAGACAACACCGTTGGATTGATGACCTTGCACCGGATCAAGGAAGTGCCGCGTCCCGAATGGGCGACGACGAGTGCCGCGCAGGTCATGCTTCCCTTGGAACTGTCAAAACGCCTTGATCCTGATACCGAGCTCTGGACCGCCCTCCAGAAGATGGACCGCGATGGAGTCAATCAGTTGCCCGTCACCCGGGATCACCATGTCATCGGCATGTTAAGCAGGGAAGATGTCATAACGTTCATGCGGACGCTCCAGGAATTGGGAACACAACCAGCATACGCAGGAGACGCTCAGGGATCATAATGAAGCATTCAGGAGAGATTACGACGTTGTTTCTGGATATCGGCGGCGTCTTGCTCACCGACGGATGGGACCATCATGCACGCAGGCGGGCGGCGACGCACTTCAAGCTGGAGTGGGGGGAAATGGAGGAACGACATCAGTTGAACTTCGACACATACGAGGAGGGGAAGCTCACACCGGAGGAATATTTGGCTCGTGTCGTCTTCTACAAAAAGCGACCGTTCACACGGGCTCAATTCCGGCGCTTCATGTTTGCGCAATCGAAGCCTTACCCGGAGATACTCCAACTGTTTGCTCAGCTTAAGGTTCGTTACGGACTTAAGATTTTCGTGGTCAGCAACGAAGCGCGCGAACTGAATGCGTACCGCATTCGCACATTCAAGCTGGACAGGTTTGTGGATGCTTTCATTTCGTCCTGCTACGTCCATATCCGTAAGCCCGACGCGGACATTTTTCGGCTTGCACTCGACATCGCGCAGGTACCCGTCAAGGAGATACTCTATATCGAGAACACCCCCATGTTCGTCGAGATCGCGGAAGGTCTGGGAATTCGGAGTATACTTCACACGGATTACGCGTCCACGTGCGCAATGCTGTCTACGTTGGGATTGAAGAATGACGAATGACTCATCGATGAAACCAGCTGACCCAGACATCCTCACAATCAATGGCGGATCGTCAAGCATCAAATTCGCGCTGTATCGGACAGGCGAACCGCTGGTGCAAAGCCTTCATGGAAGTGTTGACCGTATCGGTTTGCCAGGCACGACGCTAACGTTCAGCGACGCAACGGGAGACCAGAAAGGTAGTCTCGTTCTCGATTCCTCTGCGACCGGGTCGGCATCACATTCCCTGATTGACTGGTTCGAAGAACAGATCGATTTTTCGTTGATCGGAGGGGTGGGACATCGGGTAGTTTTCGGCATGAAACACACAGAACCCCAGCGCATCACGCAGGATTTGCTGGATGAACTGCACCGCATCATCCCTTACGATACGGATCATATGCCTGCTGAGGTTGAATTGATAGAGGCTTTCGGTCAGCGTCATCCAACACTTCCCCAGGTTGCCTGTTTTGACACGGCGTTTCACGGCACAATGCCACGCGTTGCCAAAATGCTCCCTATTCCCCGCCGCTTCGACGCAATGGGAATCCGACGATACGGTTTCCACGGGTTGTCCTACGCTTATCTCATCGAAGAACTCGCTCGTGTAGCTGGCACGACAACAACTCAACGCCGGGTGATTCTGGCTCATCTCGGTAGCGGGGCGAGTTTGGCCGCCGTCCGCGAAGGCAAAAGCATTGACACCAGTATGGGCTTCACTCCGGCTGGAGGGCTGGCCATGGGGACCCGGCCCGGTGATCTGGATCCGGGCGTCGCCTGGTACATGATGAAGTCGGAGAACCTGACACCCAAACAGTTCAATGATCTCATCAATCACGATTCCGGTCTTCTCGGCATATCTGAAACCAGTTCCGACATGAGGGATTTGCTCGCAAAGGAAACCGATGACGTTCGGGCGGCGGAAGCCGTGGCGCTATTCTGCTATCAGGCGAAGAAGTGGATGGGAGCTTTCGCCGCTTCACTTGGCGGACTGGATACCGTGGTTTTTGCCGGTGGCATCGGTGAAAACTGCCCGGCTGTTCGCTGGCGCATTTGCGATGGGCTGGGATTCCTTGGAATCGAACTCGATGAAACACGTAACGCGGCGAACGAGGGCGTGATCTCCACAGCGGCTGGCCGGGTTGTGGTCCGCGTCATTCGCACGGATGAAGAACAGATGATTGCGCGTTCGGTGTGCAGCACGCTCGGATTATTCCCGGCCGGTGAACAGAAGCATAGCGGCCACGACCTTCAAGAAGAATGGTTATGATTGCTCAACGTCACACCGCCCTGCGACAAACGGTTGCTGCGGTCTTGTGGCGGATACTTCCAATGACACAGTTGCCTCTGCTCACGGACTTGGTTCCCCAGTACCGGCCCGGTCGGAACGCAACGAAAGGAGCTTTATGATGGATCATGCGGATGGATGGATGAGTGGCTGGGGGGGCGGCGGGATATGGGCCGTGTTTGCCATACTGGCGGTAATCCTCGTAGTCGTCCTGATCAACAACCGGTCTAAGAAGTGATCGTCCGTTCACGACCCGTCTGCGAAACGGGGTGTGAATCGTGGAAGAAAACCGATGCCGGCCCACTAGGGCGCAGCGATTACCGAATGCGAACCTGCGCCTGCATTGCAGGCTGACGACGAGGACAGTCTCTTTTCCGGCGATGATCAACGATTGGAAACCGGACGGAAATTCTGTCAACGCTTGCGTATAGCATCTGAGAGCGCGGTCGTTCATGGTTGATACAAGAAAAGCCAGAACCAAGGAACGTAAACCCCTGTGAAAGAACACGAACACGCAACTAAAAATGCACCCGAAACTACCCCGGCACATGACGAGGTGGCCAAGAAAGCGTATACCATCTATCAGAAAGAAGGCCGTCCGCAAGGACAGGCCAAACAGAATTGGCTGGAACCGGAAGCGCAATTGCAGCACGCCGGCTCAGACCAACCGGGCCACCATGACCACCACGACCATCATACGCACATGGCGGCGGATTTCCGGAAGCGGTTCTGGATCTCACTGGTCCTGACATTGCCGATTCTCGTCCTCTCGCCGCTGCTCCAGAAGCTGGCGGGCCTGCGAGAAGCCATCCACTTTCCGGGTGATATGTATGTCCTATTTGCCCTTTCTTCCGCCGTCTTTTGGTACGGTGGCTGGCCATTCCTCAAAGGCCTGTTCAAGGAACTCAAATCCCGGCACCCCGGAATGATGACGCTGGTCGCAGTCGCCATCACCACCGCCTATCTTTACAGCGGCGCCGTGGTGTTCGGCCTGACCGGCAAGGTGTTCTTCTGGGAGCTGGCCACCCTCGTTGACATCATGCTGCTGGGGCACTGGATCGAGATGAAGTCGGTGATGGGAGCCTCAAAGGCCCTGGAGGAACTGGCGAAACTCATGCCCTCGGACGCTCACAAACTCATGCCCGACGGCAGCGTGAAGGACGTGCCACTGAGCGAGCTTGCGGTGGATGACAAGGTCCTGATCAAACCGGGCGAGAAAATTCCCGCGGATGGTGTCATCGTAAAGGGCGAGAGTTCGGTCAATGAGGCGATGCTCACCGGGGAATCAACTCCGGCCGCCAAGAAGACCGGCGGCAAGGTCATCGGCGGGTCCATCAACGGGGAGGGTTCGCTGACCATCGAGGTCAAAGGCACCGGCAAGAATTCGTTTCTATCACAGGTCATCAACCTGGTCAAACAGGCGCAGGAGAGTAAATCAAAGACTCAGGATCTTGCGAGCACGGCCGCGATGTGGCTCACCATCGTGGCGTTGAGTTGCGGTGCCATCACCTTTGTCATCTGGCTGGCGTTCATGAACCATGAGTTTGCCTTCGCCATCGAACGCGCCGTGACTGTCATGGTCATCACCTGCCCCCATGCTTTGGGTCTTGCCGTGCCGCTGGTGATTGCCGTCTCCACGGCACTGGCCGCGAAAAACGGTCTGCTCATTCGTAATCGCGTTTCTTTCGAAGGTGCCCGAAAACTGCAGGCCATCATTTTTGACAAGACCGGCACGCTGACCGAAGGCCGCTTCGGCGTCACCGACACACTGGTGCTTTCGCAGGACATCGACGAAGATACGCTGCGCACGTACGCGGCCTCCGTCGATGCGAATTCCGAGCATCCCATCGCCAAGGCTATCGCCGCTTCTTCGGAAAAGAAGCTGCCCGTCGACAATTTCAAAAGCATCCCGGGCAAAGGCGCCGAAGGCAGGGTCGAGGGCAAAGAGGTGAAAGTGGTGAGCCCGGGCTTCTTGCGCGAACAGAACATCGATCTCACCGACAAGCGCGTCGAGCCGATCCAGGCTCAAGGCAAGACGGTCGTCTTTGTCCTCGTTGACGGGAAGTTGAAAGGAGCGATTGCCCTGGCCGACATCGTTAGACCCGAGGCGAAGCAAGCCATCGATGCCCTGAAGGCTTTGAACATCCGCTGCATGATGCTCACCGGCGACAACAAAGCGACGGCCAAATGGGTCTCTGACCAAATCGGACTGGATGAATACTTTGCCGAAGTCCTGCCCCAGGACAAAGCCGCCAAAGTGAAAGAGGTCCAATCCCGGGGCGTGCTGGTGGCCATGACGGGCGACGGAGTAAACGATGCCCCGGCCCTGGCGCAGGCTGATGTGGGCATTGCCATTGGAGCAGGTTCCGATGTAGCGGTGGAAACCGCGGACATCGTTCTCGTACGGAGCAATCCGTTGGATGTCGTGGCCATCGTGCAGCTTTCTCGCACCACGTACAGGAAGATGATTCAAAACCTACTCTGGGCCACGGGCTACAACGTCGTCGCCATTCCGCTGGCGGCGGGAGCGCTTTACGCCTGGGGTGTGTTGCTCACTCCTGCGCTGGGCGCAGTGCTGATGTCGGCGAGCACGGTTATTGTGGCCATCAACGCGAGAATGCTGAGTCTGAAAGCTGAGCCCAAGGCTGAAACCAATGCTGAGCCTAAACCTGAAGCCAAAGCCGAGCCACAGGATGATGCAAACACATGACCCAACTATTGAAGAACGGGAGCAACGCCACCGTTTGTCGAGGAGTCACTAGAGAATGAAAAAGCACATGCAACTGGGTATGATCGGTCTTGGGAGAATGGGGTCAAACATGGTGCACCGTCTCATTCGAGCCGGACATCCCTGCGTTGTTTATGACCTCCAGTCGAACGCTGTAAAGGCGCTCGTCAAGGAAAAGGCTGTCGGGACGACGTCGCTCGAAGACTTCGTGCATAAGCTGAAACGACCGCGCGCTATTTGGATGATGGTGCCGGCGGCGGTGGTTGATCAAACGCTGAATGACCTCGTCCCTCTCCTTGAACGCGACGATGTGGTCATCGACGGCGGCAACTCCTACTACCACGATGACATCCGACGTGACGCCGAGTTGAAAACGAAAGGTATTCACTACGTGGATGTGGGAACCAGCGGAGGAGTTTGGGGAATGGACCGCGGATACTGCCTGATGATCGGTGGTGATCAATTGGCTGTCCGGCGTCTCGATCCGATCTTCGCGGCCCTCGCTCCTGGCAACGAGACGGCCTCTCGGACGCCGGGGAGGGGGAAGCCAAAGGGCACGGCGGAAAACGGCTACCTGCACTGCGGTCCGTCCGGTGCAGGCCACTTCGTCAAGATGGTCCACAATGGGATCGAGTACGGACTCATGGCTGCTTACGCAGAGGGGCTCAACATTCTCCGTCACGCAAACGCCGGCAAGAAGCAGAGGATTGCCGATGCCGAGACCACGCCCCTGCGTCACCCCGAACACTACCAGTACGATTTGAACTTGGCTGATATCGCTGAAGTCTGGCGACGGGGCAGCGTAATTGCTTCATGGCTGTTGGACTTGACTGCGCAGGCACTTGTTGGCAGCCCGGATTTGGCAAAGTTCAAAGGCCGGGTTTCGGATTCAGGAGAGGGCCGCTGGACGATCACGGCGGCTATCGACGAGTCAGTCCCAGCCCCGGTGATCAGTGCCGCTCTCTACGGTCGTTTCAGCTCGCGCGGCGAGGCGGATTTCGCCGACAAGGTGCTCTCAGCAATGCGTTACGCGTTTGGCGGTCATGTGGAAAAGACTGCCGCACCTAGAAGCGGTGCTCGATGACCACCACTCACTCGGATGCGCTGGTGCTCTTCGGAATAACGGGTGATCTCGCACACAAGAAGATCTTCCCGGCGCTCTATGCGCTGGCGAAACGAGGCGCACTGACAATTCCGATTGTTGGTGTCGCCGCGCCGAAGTGGAGTCTGGCACAACTGCGCGATCACGCGAAGGACAGCATCAAACAAGTGGTTGGAATCGACAACCAGCGCGCCCTGCACCATCTTCTGTCTCTGCTCACGTATGTGGGTGGCGACTATAACGACCGGGACACCTTCACGGCTATTAAGACGGCGCTTGGTCACGCCCGGCGTCCGACACATTACCTTGCCATCCCTCCCCCGCTCTTCGAGACGGTGATCAAAGGACTCGGCGCCGCGAATCTTGGCGAGCATGCGCGCGTCATTGTTGAAAAACCATTTGGACGCGACCTCGCTTCCGCACGGGAGCTCAACCACGCCGCGCGTTCAGTGTTCCCGGAAGACTCGATCTTTCGCATCGATCACTTCCTCGGAAAGGAGGCGATCATGAACATCCTCTATTTCCGCTTCGCTAATTCGTTCCTCGAGCCGTTCTGGAACCGGAACACCGTGGCCAGCGTCCAGATCACCCTTTCCGAGGATTTCGGCGTGGAGAACCGCGGCGCGTTTTACGAAACCGCCGGCTGTCTGCGGGACGTGATCCAGAACCACCTCTTCCAGATTGTCGCGCTGCTTGCTATGGAGCCGCCGGCCTACAGGGGCTACGGAGCCGTGCACAACGAGAAGGCCAAAGTCTTCCAGGCCATGCGCCCTCTCACGCCCGAAGATGTGGTGCGCGGCCAGTACGCCGGCTATCGGAAGGAGCCGAACGTGGCAAAGAGATCCGACGTCGAGACTTTCTGCGCCCTGCGGCTTTTCATCGACTCGTGGCGCTGGGAGGGGGTGCCGTGGTACCTGCGCTCCGGCAAACACCTCGCTGAGACGGCGACCGAAGTCCTGGTGGAGCTGAAGCCGCCGCCGCAGAGGCTTTTCGCCGACTCGGCATCAGCGACTGCCTTCGGCAACTATCTCCGCTTCAGACTCTCCCCAAACTCGGCCGTCGCCCTCGCCGCTCGCGTCAAGCGCAAAGGGAAGGAGTTCGTCGGCGACCAGCGTGAACTCTACCTGGCCGAAGAACAGCCGGGAGAGGAAACCCCCTATGAACGGCTCCTGGGAGACGCTATGGCCGGAGACGGAGCCCTCTTCACCCGGGAGGACGCAGTCGAGGCCGCATGGGCGGTGGTCGACCCAGTCCTTAAGACCCACCACCGGGCTCGCCCTTACAGGCGGTGCAGCTGGGGACCGAAAGAGGCCGACAAATTGATCGCAGCAGACGGCCGCTGGCATAATCCCAGGCCCGATAAGAGCTCCGGATGACACGATAAGGTGCATCATCTGCGGAATGACCGTGAACGAAGCAACGAGGAGTGAGAAGGTGATCAATGGTGAATGAATACACTACACGAAGAGGAGTACATATGTCAGCATTTCGCGCTGTCATGCTTGATTGTCCCCTCAGCGCAACGGCGGCTGCCCTGCCGACAGTTCAACAGGCAGACACCACAATCACCCTCGAGGGAAGAAGCTGCCCGCAACGATAACGCCGGTCGCCGTTGCCATCAAAGCCCGACTGCTGAGACTGAAGAAATGACCATGTAAGACAGTTTACCGTGTTTTCGGTCGTACCTCAAAGGAGGAGAATCAAACCATGATGACAAACACTCTTTCCCCGGAACTGCTCCACAAGATGGATGCGTACTGGCGTGCGGCAAACTACCTCTCGGTCGGCCAGATTTACCTCTACGACAATCCGCTGCTGAAGCAGCCGCTGAAACTGTCGCACGTGAAGCCAAATCTACTCGGGCATTGGGGCACGACGCCGGGGCAGAACTTCATCTACGTGCATCTGAACCGGGTCATCAAGAAGTATGACCTGGACATGATCTACATCGCCGGCCCCGGCCACGGCGGCCCTGCGCTCGTAGGCAATACCTATCTCGAAGGCACCTACAGTGAAGTATATCCCAAGATAACGCAGGATGAGGCAGGACTGAAAAAGCTGTTCACTCAGTTCTCCTTTCCCGGTGGGATTCCCAGCCACGTCTCACCTGAGTGTCCCGGGTCGATCCACGAGGGGGGCGAGCTGGGGTATTCGCTCAGCCATGCCTTCGGGGCGGTGTTCGACAATCCCGAACTGGTCGTGGCTTGCGTCATCGGCGACGGCGAAGCGGAAACAGGCCCGCTAGCCACAGCATGGCACTCCAACAAATTCCTCAATCCAATCACCGATGGTGCCGTGTTGCCTATCCTGCATCTCAACGGCTATAAAATTGCCAACCCCACCGTCTCCGCCCGCATCGAGCACGAGGAATTGGAGCAATATCTCCGAGGCTGCGGGTGGACACCATACTTTGTGGAAGGCAATGAGCCGGAACATATGCATCAACTCATGGCCGCCACTCTCGAAGAAGTCATCGAGGATATTCTGCAAATCCAAGGCAATGCACGCACAAAGACCGACACAACCCGGCGGCGCTGGCCCATGATCGTGCTCAAATCACCCAAGGGCTGGACAGGACCGAAGGTAGTCGATGGACTTCAGGTTGAGGGCACGTTCCGAGCGCACCAGGTGCCGCTTCTGGTGGATGCTGAGCATCCCGATCATCTCAAGCAGCTTGAAAGCTGGATGAAGAGCTACAGGGCAGAAGAACTGTTCGACAAGAATGGGCGTCTCAACTCGGAATTGTCCGAACTGGCGCCTAAGGGCACCCGGCGGATGGGCGCCAATCCGCACGCCAATGGCGGGCTGCTGCTGCGCGACCTGCGTATGCCTGACTTTCGAAAGTTCGCTGTGAGTGTTCCGTCCCCAGGATCAGTTCAAGCCGCCGATACGCATGTGCTGGGAGAGTTCCTGCGCGATGTGGCCAAGCTCAATCGGGAACAACGGAATTTCCGGATCTTTGGTCCCGACGAGACGCTGTCCAACCGGTTGAACGCCGTTTTTGAGGTCACCAACCGGCAGTGGGAAGCCCGGACGCAGGAGAACGATGAGTTTCTTGCAACAGATGGCCGGGTAATGGAAATGCTGAGCGAACATCAGTGCGAAGGTTGGCTCGAGGGATACCTTCTCACGGGCCGGCACGGGCTGTTCAATTGCTACGAAGCGTTTATTCATATCATCGATTCGATGTTCAACCAGCACGCCAAGTGGCTGAAAGTCTCCGCGGGATTGCCGTGGCGGCGGAAAATTGCGTCGCTCAACTACCTGCTCGCCTCTCACGTCTGGCAGCAAGCTCATAATGGCTTCACCCATCAAGACCCCGGCTTCATCGATCATGTAGCAAACAAGAAGGCCTCGATCGTGCGGGTGTACCTTCCACCGGACGCCAACTGTCTGCTGTCGGTCTGGGACCATTGTCTGAGGAGCCGGCATTACGTCAATGTCGTGATCGCGGGCAAGTACCAGGCGCCCCAATGGTTGACCATGGATGCCGCAGTCGAGCATTGCACGCAAGGGATTGGCGTGTGGCATTGGGCCGGCAGCGACAAGGGAGCGGAACCGGACGTGGTGATGGCCTGCTGCGGCGACGTACCCACGCTCGAGACCCTGGCCGCTGTTTCCATCCTCCGCCGTCACCTGCCCGATCTGACAATCCGGGTGATCAACGTCGTCGATCTGATGAAGCTGCAACCGAATACGGAACATCCGCACGGACTAAGCGAGGAAGACTTCGATGCGTTATTCACTAAAGACAAACCCATTGTCTTCGCCTTCCACGGCTATCCCTCGCTGGTTCACCAGCTGACGTACCGCCGTACCAACCACGACAACATGCATGTTCGGGGCTACAAGGAAGAGGGCACGATCACAACGACCTTCGATATGACAGTTCTCAATGATCTTGACAGGTTCCATCTCGTACAGGATGTGATCAACCGGCTGCCGAAGTTGGGCCCGGGTGGTGCTACGCTGAAGCGGATGGTTCAGGACAAGCTCATCGAGCACAAACAGTACATTGACAGGTACGGCCTGGACATGCCGGAAATCCGGAACTGGAAGTGGGATCTGACCCATGAATAAGTTCAAGCAACTCTGGAGCACGCTGCGGTCGAGCTTCTGGTTTGTGCCTTCGGTGATTGTCGTGGTCAGCATTGGTCTCGCCGTAGGCTTGATTGAAGTAGACTCCGCCTGGAGCGGCCGATGGATGGCCCGGTGGCCGCGCCTGTTTGGAGCCGGGGCGGAAGGCGCCCGCGGGATGATGTCCACGATTGCCGGTTCAATGATGTCCGTAGTGGGCGTCACGTTCTCCATGATTTTGGTGGTTCTGGCGCTTGCTTCGAGCCAATATACCTCGCGCGTCCTGCGGAACTTCATGAGCAGCCGCGTCACCCAGATCGTGCTTGGGACCTTCGCCGGCGTTTTCACTTACTCACTGATTGTGTTGCGATCCATTCGCGGCGGCAGTGAGGGCGTCTTTGTTCCGAACCTAGCTGTGTTTTTTGGCTTCGTGCTGGCACTCGGAGGTGTAGGCGCTCTTATGTTCTTCATACATCATATCGCCTCTTCCATCCAGGCTTCCAGCATCATCGCCTCGGTCGCTCAGGAAACCATCGCCGCCATAGATCGACTTTTTCCGGAAAACCTTGGACGAGAGTCGGCCAAAGATAATGATGACCAAACGCACAGCCCACTGACCGAGCGGATTTGGCGTGGCGTCCCGGCCAAGGAGAGCGGCTATATCCAGAGCGTGAATAGCGCCGGCCTCCTACGTTTGGCGCGGGACAAGAAGACCGTCGTGCGGGTGGAGCACGGCATCGGCGATTTCGTTGTTAAAAACACTGCGCTGGTCTCACTCTCTCTGGAAGGAAAGCCGGACGAGGAGACTGTTGCCGCCCTTCACGAGACGTTCAGCATCAGCCGCCACCGCACGGTGGAACAGGACGTGGCCTTCGGCATCAGACAGATCGTGGATGTGGCATTGAAAGCACTTTCCCCCGGCATCAACGACACAACAACAGCCGTAATGTGCGTGGACTATTTGTCGGCGATACTGGCGCGGATTGCGCCTCGGCAAATTCCATCATCGTATCGCTACGAGGAAGGCGAACTTCGAGTGATTACAGAAGGAGCCAGCTTCGAAAGCTTTCTGGCGGAATCATTCGATCAAATTCGAAGCAATGCCAAAGGTGATGTCGCCATCATGTTGCGGATGCTCGGCGCAATTCAAACCCTTGCCAGTTTGACTGCAAGCCCACAGCGTCGGCGGGCGCTTCGCGAACAAGTGCAATGGATCGCCGAGCTGGCCGAGCGTACCCTCGAGTCCCCCCATGACCGTACGAGGATCGACACGCGGCTTGCGCGCGTGCACGAAACGCTCGAAGCCGAGCCTGCGCAGAGCCCGTGGGATGATTACCGATAGGTCTGCACAATCGAGCACAAGAAGTACATCGAAAAGCACGGCCAGGATATGGCGGAAAGCCGTACCTGGAAATGGAATCAGGACAAGAGACATTGATGACAACATCATCGGCGACATTCATCGTATCATTCTGCACGTTGAACTGGCAGACGGATGACCAGAGTGGCGTCGGAAGCAATTCCCTTCGGCTTCGAAGCGCTTAGCGTGGAGGAGGAATAATGCGCGTTGGCATAGCCGCAGACCATGGTGGGTTTGAGATGAAACAGTACCTGACTGCGGCCCTTGCGGCCGCCGGATATGAAGTGGTGGACTTCGGTGCCCATGAGCTGGTTGCAGGAGATGACTACCCGGATTTTGTAGTGCCCATGGCCAGGGCGGTGGCGAGAGGTGAAGTCACCCGGGGGCTGGCTCTCTGCGGTAGCGGTGTTGGGGCTTGTATTGCGGCCAATAAGGTGCCCGGTGTGCGGGCCGCGTTGATCACAGATCCCTTCTCCGCTCATCAAGGGGTAGAGGACGACAATATGAACGTTATGTGTCTGGGTGGCCGGGTCACAGGACAATCTCTCGCAAGTGACCTGGTCGGGACGTTCCTCGTCGCTCGTTTCAAGGCGACAGAACGGTTCAAGCGCCGCCTTGCCAAAATATCGGACCTGGAAGGTAAGGAGACGGAATTGTGAAAGACAATCTCTCACAACGGAGAATACCATGCAGATCCAAATCAATACCGACAATAACATAGGAGGTCACCAGGCGCTGATCGCTGACGTCAGTGGAAAAGTGGAGAATGCCCTGAGCCGATTCAGCGGTCACATCACGCGAGTGGAAGTCCACCTGAGCCACGAGAACAGCCTTAACAACGGCCAGAGCGATAAGCGCTGCGTGATGGAAGCCCGCCTCGAAGGCCGCCGGCCCATCGCGGTCACTCACGAGGCATCGAGTCTGGACCAAGCCGTCGACGGCGCTTCTGATAAGTTGGCCAGATTGATTGAGAACACTCTCGGACGGCTGCGCGAGCAAAAGAGTCGCAGGAACGACCCATTACCACCCGGGCCGAAACCCACGGAGCACTGATGAACGCCCTGCGAATATATCGCAACGGGAAAGTGAGGAGATAGAATTATGAAAGACAACCCGTTGAGGAAATTGGGAACGCTCGGTCAGTCAATTTGGCTCGACTACATCCGACGCGATCTGATCGTCAGCGGCGATCTCCGGCGTCTAATCGAGGAGGACGGACTGCGGGGAATGACCTCGAATCCATCCATCTTTGAGAAGGCGATTGCTGGCAGCCATGAATATGATGAGGATATTCGAGTCATGGTGCTTGAGGGAAAGACCGTGAAGGCAATCTATGAAGCCCTCAGCCAGCGAGACGTTCAGAGCGCGGCCGACGAGTTCCGGCCTCTGTACGACAAGACTGAAGGAAGAGATGGATATGTTAGTCTGGAGGTCAATCCCCACCTGGCGCACGACACCAAAGGCACGATGGAAGAAGCTCGCCGGTTATGGGCTGCGCTGAACCGGCCCAACGTCTTCATCAAGGTACCGGCGACGGCGGAAGGGCTGCCCGTCATCCAGCAACTCATCAGCGAAGGAATCAACGTCAACGTGACATTGCTCTTTGGGATTCCCCGTTATCGGCAGGTTGTAGAAGCTTACCTTGCGGGCGTCGAAGCGCGGGCGGCCCAGGAGAAGCCGGTAAAGACTGTGGCCTCGGTAGCCAGCTTCTTTGTGAGCCGCATCGATGCGCTTGTGGATCCGTTGCTGGAAAAACTCATTCCCCGAAGCGGTGAAAATGCGAGCCTGGTAAACACGTTACATGGGCAGGTTGCTATCGCCAGCGCGAAGGTGGCATATCAAATATACAGGGAGATTTTCGATGGTGTCCGGTTCAGGAAATTGGCTGAGAGAGGAGCTCTCACCCAGCGGCTGCTCTGGGCCAGTACCAGCACGAAGAACCCGACGTACAGCGATGTGAAATACATCGAATCGCTCATCGGCCGTGACACGATCGACACGATCCCGGTCGAAACCCTCGACGATTATCGCGACCACGGCAAACCAGAAGACCGTATTGAAAAAGAGGTTGTGGAGGCCCGCTGGATGTTAGACCGATTGCCGGAACTTGGCATCAGCATCGACAAAGTGACGCAACAGCTTGAGGATGAAGGGGTTGAGAAATTCAGCGAATCCTTTGACGAGCTTATGGCGACTCTGGAGAAAGCGGTACAAAGGTAGTATCTGGAAATGAGCTGACATGCATCGAGGAACCGCAATGCAAAGTGCAGTGGGAATGAATCCGCAAGAGCTTATTGACACCGCGAGAGCGCTGGTCGCCGGCGACAAGGGCCTGCTGGCAATGGATGAAAGTAATCCGACCTGCAACAAACGATTTGCCACATTGGGGATTCCTCAAACCGAGGAAGCCCGGCGCGCATATCGGGAATTGATTGTGAC
This sequence comes from uncultured Bacteroidota bacterium, assembly GCA_963779225.1. Taxonomy (GTDB): domain Bacteria; phylum Bacteroidota; class Ignavibacteria; order UBA10030; family UBA6906; genus CAVPCZ01. The sequence goes on along the minus strand of CAVZWW010000003.1, from coordinate 2,798,224 downwards.
CACGCCCGGTCTCGGTGAGAGCATTAGTGGCGCAATCCTTTACGACGAGACGATCCGTGAGCAGAAAAAAGATGGTACTCCCCTCGTCAAGGTTATCACCGATGCGGGGATTATCCCCGGCATCAAAGTTGACACGGGTGCCAAGGACATGGCAGGTCACCCGGGAGAGAAGATCACGGAAGGTCTGGATGGATTGCGCAACCGCCTGGCTGAATATTCTCGTATGGGCGCCCGTTTTGCCAAGTGGCGCGCGGTGATTGCTGTGGGCAATGGAATTCCCAGCCGGGGTTGCATCGAGGCCAATGCCCATGCATTGGCCCGCTATGCCGCGTTATGCCAGGAAGCTGGACTGGTTCCTGTCGTCGAGCCGGAAGTGCTCAGGGACGGCGACCATACCCTGGAGCGGTGCAGCGAAGTAACGGAGGAAGTCCTGCAAACAGTTTTCAACCAGCTTCACACACAACGGGTGATGCTGGAGGGTATAATCCTGAAGCCCAATATGGTGCTGCCGGGACTGACCTGCCCCCAGGAAAAAGAAGTATCCGAAGTAGCCATCGGTGAACAGCAGTATCAGGTGAGATTGATCGACCGCCAACAGGATGACATACGGGATGTCAACGCAGTGGCCGACGCTACGGTGCAATGTCTCTTGCGGGTTGTCCCTGCGGCCGTTTCGGCGATTGCGTTCTTGTCGGGCGGCCAATCCGGTGAACTTGCCTCGGCTCGACTGAATGCCATGAATGTGAGATTCAAGTCGCGACTTCCCTGGGCATTGGCATTTTCGTTTGCCCGCGCGATCCAGCAACCGGCATTGGAGATTTGGCAAGGCAAGGAGGCTAACGTGCTGGCGGCACAGCAGGCTCTGGTTCATCGAGCCAGATGCAACCGGGCTGCGCGCCGTGGCGAATACACTGCCGTGATGGAAAGGACATCAGCATGACCACCGCTTCACGTCTCGATCCGGCACAACTGGATCAACTTGCGATCAACACGGTTCGTTTCCTGTCCGTGGACGCCATTGAAAAGGCCAACAGCGGCCACCCCGGACTGCCCCTCGGTGCAGCGCCGATGGCCTATGTGTTGTGGACGCGGTTTCTCCGGCACAATCCGGCCAATCCGCATTGGTTCAATCGGGACCGGTTTGTCCTTTCGGCCGGACATGGTTCAATGTTGCTCTACAGTTTGCTGCATTTGACGGGCTACGATTTGCCGATGGAACAAATCACGCAGTTTCGCCAATGGGGCAGTATTACACCGGGTCACCCGGAACGCGGACTGACACCTGGTGTTGAGACGACGACCGGTCCACTTGGGCAGGGATTCGCCAATGGCGTCGGCATGGCAATCGCGGAAGACTATCTTGCGGCATACTACAACCGGCGGCAACATCAGATCATCGATCATTATACGTACGTGCTGGTTAGCGACGGCGACTTGATGGAAGGAGTATCCTCCGAGGCAGCGTCGCTTGCCGGTCATTTGAGACTTGGCAAACTGATATGCCTTTACGACGACAACCACATCACCCTTTCCGCATCGACCCACATCACATTCACGGAAGATCGTGCCAGACGTTTCGAAGCGTATGGTTGGCACACGCAGACGGTTGAGAATGGAAATGATCTTGAAGCGATTGACCGCGCACTGCGTGCGGCGCAGGCCGAAGGAGAACGTCCTTCGCTTATTCTCGTGCGCACGCATATCGGTTACGGCTCGCCGCACAAGCAAGACACCTTTGAGGCGCACGGCTCGCCGCTCGGCAAGGAAGAAGTGACATTGACGAAACAAGCGTTAGGCTGGCCGGTCAATCCGCCGTTTTACATTCCAGACAAAGTGCTCGCGCATTTTCGTCTCGCGCTTCGAAACGGCAAACAGGCCGAAGCGGAATGGGATGTGAGATTCTCGGAGTATGCGAAAGCTTTCCCCGGCCTCGCCAAGGCATTTCATGAGGGGATGGCCGGCGACTTGCCGCAAGGCTGGGACGCCGACATCCCGATCTTTCCGGCCGACCCGAAAGGCATGGCGACCCGCGCCGCGTCGGGCACAATCTTGAACGCGATTGCTCAGAAACTTCCATCGTTGATCGGTGGCTCTGCAGATTTGGACCCGTCCACGCGGACAGGACTTACCGGGATGGGCGATTTCGAAAACCCGCGCGACGAAGCCGGAAGCCTTCAAGGATCAACTGGTGGAGGCTGGAGTTATGCGGGACGCAATCTGCACTTTGGTGTCCGCGAGCATGCGATGGGATCAATCACGAACGGGTTGGCAGTGCATGGCGGCGTCATCCCGTTCACGGCGACGTTCCTCATTTTCTCGGATTACATGCGGCCACCGATTCGACTCGCGGCGCTTATGGAACAGGGGGTGATCTTCGTTTTCACCCACGATAGCATCGCTGTCGGCGAAGATGGCTCAACGCATCAACCGATCGAGCAATTGGCTTCGCTGCGCGTGATTCCAAACTTGCTCGTCATCCGCCCATGCGATGCGAACGAGACAGCCGCGGCGTGGCGCGTCGCTATTCAGACAAGAGATCGACCGGTCGCCCTTATTTTGACACGGCAGGATGTACCCACGCTCGACCGCACCCAATTCGCATCGGCAGATAATTTGCACCGCGGTGCCTATGTTTTGGCCGACGCTCCCAATGGCAAACCGGACATTATCTTAATCGCCACCGGGTCGGAAGTCAGCTTGATCGTTGCGGCCGGTCAGGCACTGACCGAGAACGAGATCAATGTTCGGATCGTTTCCATGCCGTGCTGGGAATTGTTTGATGCCCAACCTCGAAGGTATCGCGACTCGGTTCTTCCTGCATCAACTCGAGCACGACTTGCGGTTGAAGCAGGCGCGACTCAAGGCTGGGGAAAGTATGTGGGCAGCGAGGGCGATGTAATGGGAGTGGACCAATTCGGGGTGTCTGCCCCGGGGAAAACCATGATGCGCGAGTATGGCTTCACCGTTGAGAATATCTGCAAACGTGCCCTGGAATCGGTAAATCGGAATCGAGAGACGCCGATGCCGAATATCTCAGTCCGCACGCTTGACTAATACGATGTCGCAGTGGAAAGGATATGAGCATACAAAAACGGATCCAGCGACTCACGAAACCTTTGACAAAGTAGAGAGAGAAGGAAAGAAAACCAACCCTTTCCAGAAATTTCTTAATAGTGTGTGGGGTCCCATTCGTGGATAATCGCACAGGCCGGAGAGAACCGAAGAGCGGGTATGATTATCTATGTGATGAGCGATAACTTTGCGTTGCGGCCTCGCATCCAGCCCGAGCAGCCGCGGTCAGGCGCCGTCGGAAAATAGCGGATCTCCTTAGGGTTATGCGACCAAGAAAATCAGAGGAGTCCCCAATGCCTATTCAACTCAATGAAGAAAACGGCGGGAAGATGCCCGCCGTTCACGTCAGCGGGAACTTGGAAAACGCAGATTACGAGCACTTTGTGCCCGAGTTTGAGCGACTCCTCCGGCAGCACGGCAAATTGCGTGTGCTGTTCGAAATGACAGCATTCCACGGCTGGAATGCCAGCGCAGCGTGGGAGGACATCAAATTCGGGGTCGAACACTTCGCCGACATTGAAAGACTTGCGATGGTCGGGGAAGAGAAATGGCAGCATGGCATGGCGACGTTCTGCAAGCCGTTTACGAAAGCGGCAATCAGATACTTCCACCACGCCAACGTCGCTGAAGCGCGGAAGTGGCTGGCCGAGGCGTAGCGGTTTCAGCCGCCACCGGCACGGGTGAGCACGCATTACATGGAGAGGACGTAAGCATGACAACGAATATCCCGCAACTCACGAAACTCGCTGCATGGCAAGCCCTCGAAGCCCATTATCCGAAGATCCGGGAGTTGCACCTTCGCAAGCTCTTCGCAGATGATCCAAAGCGCGGGGAGCGTATGACAGCTGAGGCCGTCGGCATCTACTTTGACTATTCGAAACACCGCATCACCGACGAGACACTCAGACTCCTTTTGCAATTGACGGAGGAGTCTGGTCTCCGGGCTCGCATCGATGCCATGTTCCGGGGCGAGAAGATAAACGTCACGGAGAAGCGGGCCGTCCTGCACGTGGCCCTGCGCGCCCCCAAAGAGCAATCCATCATCCTCGACGGCGACGACGTCGTGCCCCAGGTCCACGTCGTGCTCGACAAAATGGCCGACTTCTCCACCCGGGTGCGCAGTGGGGAATGGAAGGGCCACACCGGCAAGCGGATCCGCAACATCATCAATATCGGCATCGGTGGGTCTGACCTGGGGCCGGTCATGGCCTATGAGGCATTGCGGCACTACAGCCAGCGCGACCTGATCTTCCGCTTCGTCTCCAACATCGACGGGACCGACTTCGCCGAGGCCACCCTCGACCTCGACGCCGAGGAGACACTGTTCATCATCTCGTCGAAGACCTTTACGACCCTGGAGACGATGACCAACGCGCACACAGCCCGCGACTGGGCCCTCAAGACATTAAAACATCCCGCTGCTGTTGCCAGACATTTCGTCGCGGTCTCGACCAACGCCGCGGAAGTGGCTAAGTTCGGCATCGACACCGCCAATATGTTCGAGTTCTGGGATTGGGTCGGCGGGCGGTATTCAATGGACTCGGCGATTGGCCTCTCGACGATGATCGCCATTGGCCCCGACAATTTCCGTGACATGCTCGACGGATTCCACCAGATGGACGAGCATTTCCGCACTGCCCCGTTCGAACGCAACTTGCCGGTGCTCATGGGGCTTTTGGGCCTCTGGTACAACAACTTCTTCGGCTGCACAGACCACGGCGGTTCTTCCGTATGAGCAGTACTTGAAGCGCTTCCCGGCTTACCTCCAGCAATTGACGATGGAGAGCAATGGCAAGCACGTCACGCTTGATGGGACTGAGGTCGTCTGCCAGACCGGGCCAATCTACTGGGGGGAGCCGGGTACCAATGGCCAGCATTCCTTCTACCAGCTGATTCATCAGGGAACCAAACTCATTCCCTGCGACTTTATCGGGTTTGTTCAGCCGCTGAACCCTCTCGGCCGCCACCACGACTTGCTCATGGCCAATGTATTTGCCCAGGCGGAGGCGCTGGCCTTTGGCAAAACGCCGCAGGAGGTCCGAGCCGAGAGCACGCCAGCATGGCTGGTGCCGCACCGAACCTTTGAGGGCAACCGTCCGTCAAGCACGATACTCCTTGAACAGCTTACTCCAGAAGCTTTGGGGAAGCTCATCGCACTGTACGAACACAGCGTCTTTACTCAAGGCGCCATATGGAACATTGACTCCTTTGACCAGTGGGGTGTCGAACTGGGTAAGGCGCTTGCCGCTCGCATCATCCCTGAGCTTGAAACTGGCGCCAAATGCGAACTCAAACACGATAGCTCGACCAACACCCTGATCCGGCGCTATAGGAGATCCAAGGAGCTGTCGCATGAGCGATAAAACCAGTCCTTCGAACCTCGGCACGGTGGTCTCGGTGCGCGGCAGTGTCGTAGATATACGGTTCGACGCACAGTTGCCGCCCATCTACTCATTGCTGCACGCGAAGGACGGGGAACATTGCCATCGAGGTTTTAGCTCAACTCGACGCGCATCGCGTACGTGGAATCGCGCTGACCCCCACTCAAGGCCTCGCCCGTGGCATCGCAGTGGAAGACACGGGCGGCCCGTTGAAGGCGCCGGTCGGCAAAGGAATCCTCTCGCGAATGTTCGACGTGTTCGGAAACGCCATCGACCGCCAAGCAGCACCAACAGATGTCCAATGGCGCACAGTCCATCGAGCCCCGCCGGCGTTAGCACGGCGTTCCACCAAGTCCGAGATCTTCGAGACGGGGATCAAGGTCATCGATGTGCTGGTGCCGCTCGAGCGCGGCGGCAAAGCGGGCCTGTTCGGCGGGGCGGGAGTGGGTAAGACAGTATTGCTCACCGAAATGATTCACAACATGATCGGGCACCAGGAGGGCGTAAGCATTTTTTGCGGAATAGGCGAACGATGTCGTGAAGGAGAGGAACTTTACCGGGACATGAAGGCGGCAGGCGTGCTGCCGAACATGGTGATGGTGTTCGGGCAGATGAACGAGCCGCCGGGTAGCCGGTTTCGCGTGGGCCATGCGGCGCTGACGATGGCCGAGTATTTCCGGGACGACGAGCATCGCGACGTGTTGCTGTTGATCGATAATATTTTCCGCTTCATCCAGGCCGGCATGGAGGTGTCCGGCTTGATGGGACAGATGCCGTCGCGTCTGGGCTATCAGCCGACTCATGGGCACGGAGTTGTCGCGGCTGGAGGAACGCATCGCCAACACCGACACCGGAGCCATCACATCCATTCAGGCGGTGTATGTGCCGGCGGACGATTTGACCGACCCGGCGGCGGTGCACACGTTTTCGCATCTCTCGGCGTCCATCGTGCTTTCGCGCAAGCGGGCGAGTGAAGGACTCTATCCGGCTGTCGATCTGCTGCAATCGAGCTCCAAAATGGCCACGCCCGGCATCGTCGGCGAACGACATTATCTCCTGGCGCAGGAAATCAGGCGAACGCTCGCGCAGTATGAAGATCTCAAGGACGTCATCGCCATGCTCGGCCTGGAGCAACTGTCGCCGGACGACCGCAAAGTGGTCGCCCGCGCCCGGCGGCTGGAGCGATTCCTCACGCAGCCGTTTTTCGCCACCGAGCAGTTTAGCGGCATCAAGGGAAAACTCGTCAGCCTCAAAGACTCGCTCGATGGCTGCGAACGCATCCTGCGCGATGAATTCAAAGACTACCCGGAGAGCGCTCTCTATATGATCGGGGCGATTGACGAGGCGAAGAAGAAGGCCCCGCCCGACAAACCGAAAGCCAAGGCCGAATCCGGAGTCAAACCTGTGGCGAAGGCCGACCCGGAGCCTGCCGCCGATTCCAAGTCCAAAGCCAAGTCCGAACCGCCGCCGAATCCCGAACCGAAACCTAAACCGGAGGTCGAACATGCAGCCGACACTCATGAATCTTAAGGTTCTCCTGCCGTTCCGAATCTTCGCTGAGAAAACCGGCGTTTCGCGCATCGTTGCGGAGACCCGCGAGGGCTCGTTCGGACTCTTGCCACACCGGCTGGACTGCGTCGCGGCGCTCGCGCCCGGGATTCTGATCTACGAAAACGAAGCGGAGGGCGAGGTTTACGTGGCCGTCGATGAAGGGGTGCTGGTCAAGACCGGCTTGGACGTGCTCGTCTCCGTGCGCAACGCAATTGCCGGAACGGACCTCGGCCAACTGCGTGAGGCAGTCGAGCGGGAGTTTCTGAACCTCACCGAACGGGAGCAGAACGTCCGCTCGGTGATGGCGAAAATGGAGAGCGGTTTCATCAGACGCTTAGCGGAGTTTCATCATGAGTGAACAATCGGAAATCGAGAGCGCAAAAGACCGGACGGCGTTCAGTCGGGAGGTCGGCGCAAAGGCGGCACGCAAGCTCAAGGCGCGGCGTAACTCCGACGCAGGGCGTCTGGTTTGGCCTGGGCATGATGGGGCTCATCGGCTGGTCGGTGGTGGTTCCGACTCTGCTCGGCGCGGCGGTCGGCATCTGGCTGGACAATTCCCATCCCGGAAGCTATTCCTGGACGCTGATGTTGCTGGTGATCGGGCTGATCATCGGCTGTTTGAATGCCTGGCATTGGGTGACCAAGGAAGATAAGGAAATGCGAGAGGGACAGGAGGATAAAAAAGATGAATGAAACTCTGACTGCTCGTGCTGGCTTTGGTAACGGGCCTTTTGCTCGGTGCGATGTTCTTTGGCGGCCTTTGGTGGACGGTGCAGAAGGGGGTTTCGTCCAAACGGTCGGCGCTTTGGTTCTTCGGCAGCCTGCTACTGCGAACGAGCATTGCCCTGGCTGGTTTCTATGTTATCGCGCGCGGTCATTGGGAGATGCTGCTGGTGTGCCTCCTTGGATTTATCATTGCGCGCCTTATCATGATGCGGCTTACCCGAGCGGCGAAAAAGCCAACCTACTTGGCACAGGAGGTCAGCCATGCGCCTTAGTCCCGACGAGATGATCTTCTGGCAATACGGGATTCTTCAAACTCAACGCCACCATTGTGTTCACGTGGGGACTGATGCTCGTACTGGCCGTCGGTTCAAAACTCATCACGCGCAATCTTTCCACGGGTCTGGATCGTTCCCGCTGGCAGAACCTTCTGGAAATCGTTGTCACCGGCATCGAGAAACAAATTGAAGAGGTAGGTCTGAGTCAGCCGAAGAAGTATCTCGGCTTTCTGGGCACGCTCTTTCTGTTTGTCGCCGCAGCCAGCCTCTGCACGATCATTCCCGGCTACGAGCCGCCGACTGGCTCGCTCTCGACCACGACTGCACTCGCGCTGTGCGTGTTTGTGGCCGTTCCGTTCTTCGGCATCGAGGAGCAAGGGGTGGGCGAACTACCTCAAGTCCTATGTGAAGCCGACGTTCATCATGCTGCCGTTTAACATCATCAGCGAACTTTCGCGCACGCTGGCCCTGGCAGTCCGTCTATTCGGCAATATGATGAGTGGGGCGATGATTATCGCCATCCTGCTCACCATTACGCCTTTCCTCTTCCCGATCATCATGACAGTGCTCGGTCTGCTCACCGGCATGGTGCAGGCCTACATCTTCAGCATCCTGGCAGCGGTATACATCGCGGCCGCCACACGAGTCCGGAAGCCCAAGCCTGCACCCGAGGCAAAACAGTGAAGCATGAACTACGACAATAACAGGAGATACTATGGATAGCATGACCATTATCGCGGTGGCATCAATTGTCATCGCCGGCATCACCACCGGTTTCGGCACTATGGGGCCTGCGCTGGCGGAAGGGAGGGCGGTCGCGACGGCGCTGAGTTCGCTGGCCCAGCAGCCTGATGCCTCCGCTACCATTACCCGGACCCTGTTCGTGGGTCTGGCGATGATCGAATCCACGGCGATCTACTGCTTCGTGGTCTCGATGATTCTCATCTTCGCCAACCCGTTCTGGAACCACGTCATCGCCCAAGCCACAGGAAAGTAAACCCATGTTAATCGATTGGTTCACGGTCGGAGCACAGGCGCTCAACTTTCTCATCCTGGTGTGGTTGATGAAGCGTTTCCTTTACAAACCTATCCTCCACGCCATCGATGAGAGAGAGAAGCGGATTGCCACAGAGCTTGCAAACGCCGACAAGACAAAGGCCGAAGCCCAAAAGGAGAGCGACGAGTTCAAGCACAAAAGCGAGGAGTTCGACCGGCAACGTGCCGCGCTTTTGAGCAAAGCGACGGACGAGGCGAAAGCCGAACGTCAGCGACTCCTCGACGAAGCGCGGAAGGCCGCCACGGCTTTGAGTTCAAAAAGGCAGGAAGCGTTGAGAAACGAAGAACATAACATCCATCAAGCAATCAGCCGCCGGACACAGCAGGAAGTATTTGCCATCGCACGAAAGGTGCTGTCGGATCTCGCCACCACGAGTTTGGAAGAACGCCTGGGCGAGGTGTTCACTCGCCGATTGCGGGAAATGGACGGACAGTCGAAAGCGGGCCTCGCCGAGGCCCTTAAGACGGCGTCTGATCCCGCGCTTGTGCGTAGCGCCTTTGACCTGCCTGCGGAGCAACGCGCGGCGATACAAAGTGCGCTCAACGAAACCTTCGCGGCTGAAATCCACATTCGGTTCGAGACCGCGCCAGACCTGATCAGCGGCATTGAACTTACCACGAATGGACAAAAAGTGGCTTGGAGTATCTCGGATTATCTGGCGTCGCTGGAAAAAGGGGTGGATGAACTTCTGAAAGAGAAGGACAAACCTGAAACCGAAGCTACGACTTCGACCGAGTTGACACAGCAGATTACCAAGCGCGCCTATGAACTGTACGAACAGCAAGGCCACAAGAGCGATTCCGCAATTCGGGACTGGAGCCAGGCTGAGCGGGAGATTCGCAATACAGCAGCCAAGACTGAGCCTAAATCGGAAACTAAGGCCGAGCCTAAGCCTGAAGCCAAAGCCGAGCCCAAGCCTGAAGTCAAAACCGAGCTCAAGCCAGAAAAACCTAAGCCTTGAACAGAGAATCAATGAACATGGAACCTGAGAGTCTCCAGAACGTTTTCGATAGCACGTTCTCGGGAATACGTCAAGTGAGGGAAGCATTCACGCCGCAACTGACGCCACGGGAGGTGGGCACGATCACCGGTGTCGCCACCGGCATCGCTACGGTGTCGGGACTCCCGGGCGTGGGCTTTGATGAACTGGTGACGTTTCCCGGCGATGTGCTCGGCATTGCGTTCAACGTGGACGCAGACGAAATTGGCGTCGTTCTGCTCGGCGAATACTGGCATCTCCACGCGGGAGATGAAGTCCAGCGTACGGGCCGGGTCATGGACGTGGCCGTGGGCAATGGAGTGCTGGGGCGCGTCATAAACCCGCTCGGTCGGCCACTCGATGGCAACGGGCCGGTCGCCTCCAACAAGCGCCTGCCGGTGGAACGCCCCGCCGCGCCCATCATGGACCGTGCGCCGGTCACGGTTCCTCTCCAGACCGGCATCAAAGTCATTGATGCGCTTATTCCCGTCGGGCGCGGCCAGCGCGAGTTGATTCTCGGTGACCGCCAGACGGGCAAGACCGCCATAGCGATCGACACCATCCTTAACCAGCGCGGCCAGAATGTCCTGTGCGTCTATTGCGCCATCGGTCAGCGCGCGTCCGCCGTGGCGAAGGCCGTGGCAACCTTGCGGGAAAAGGGCGCGATGGATTACACCGTCATCGTCGTGACTGAGGGAAACGACCCGCCGGGTCTCGCCTACATTGCTCCTTACGCCGCGACAAGCATCGCGGAGTCTTTCATGGAAGCGGGCCGGGATGTGCTCATCGTGTACGACGACCTCACGCATCATGCGCGCGCCTACCGCGAACTTTCTCTCCTGCTTGCGCCGTCCGCCTGGTCGCGAAGCGTTTCCCGGAGACATCTTCTATATCCACTCGCGCCTGCTCGAACGTGCAACGCACTTGCGCAAGGAACTCGGCGGCGGCTCCCTCACCGCGCTGCCGATCATTGAAACCGAAGCACAGGACATTTCCGCCTATATTCCGACCAACTTGATTTCCATTACGGATGGGCAGATCTACCTCTCGCCGTCGCTATTCGAATTGGGCGTGCTGCCCGCGGTCGATGTCGGAAAATCTGTCTCGCGTGTTGGCGGGAAGGCACAACACGCCGCCTACCGCGTAGTGGCGGGCGACCTCAAGCTTGCCTACGCACAGTTTGAGGAACTCGAAACCTTCTCCCGCTTCGGGGCCCGCCTCGATGAAGACACCCGCAAGATCATCGAGCACGGACGACGAATTCGCGCCTGCCTCAAACAGCCGGAATTCGCCCCGGTGTCCGTACCCGCACAAATCGCCGTGCTGTTGGCGTTGACCGCAGAACTCCTGGACCGCGTGCCGCTTGACCAGATGACGGACGCCGAGCGCGCCCTGCACGAGGCGGCAGCGGATATCCCGACGGAGGTCAGCGAGCGATTGAATACCGCCGACAAGCTGAGCGATGAGGATCGCGCAACGATTGTCGAAATCGCCCGCAAATCGCTTGCACGCTTCCAGCCCAAGCCTGAGGCCGAGTCCAAGCCGGAAATCCAAACGGAGGTCAAACCCACGCCTGAAGCTGAAGCTGAAGCCAAAACCAAGCCTAAACCTGGAGCCAAAGCCGACCCTGAAGCTGAAGCCAAGGCCAAGCTTAAACCTGGAGCTCAAATCGAGCCCAATCCTGAACCCGAGAAGAAGTCATGAGCGACACCACGGCGAGTCTGCACCGAAAGATCGGCAAAGCCGGGGATCTCCAAACCGTCGTTCGCACGATGAAGGCCGTGGCCGCCTCGAGCATCGGGCAATACGAGAAATCGGTGCGTGCGTTGGCAGACTACTATCGCACTGTGGAGTTGGGGTTGGTCGCATGCTTCCGGGAAATCGGGCCGGCGCCCTTGATTCCAGAGGTGAAAAGACGAACAGGTGCGGGTACGATTGAAGCGGTCGTGTTCGGGTCAGATCAGGGACTGGTTGGCCAGTTCAACGATGTGGTGGCCGACTACGCGATCAACACACTCGCAGCCCTGCCCGGCAAACCCAGAGTCTGGGCTGTCGGTGAGCGCGTTCATGCGCGGCTGATTGATGCGGGGCTGTCGGCGATAGGACTCTTCGCCGTGCCGAACTCCGTCAAGGCCGTCACCCCGCTCGTCTGGAGGATCCTCGTAGAGAGCGAAAAGCACCGAATTCACGGTGAAGTCACCGAACTCCACCTCTTTTACAACCGCCCATCGTCCGGGGCAAGTTATGAACCGGTCAGTCAGCGACTGCTGCCACTGGACGAGGACTGGCGACGTAACCTCGCCGAACTGCCCTGGCCGACCGCACATTTGCCCGAAGTCATGGGTGGCGGCCTTGCAACCTTGCGGGCGCTCATCCGAGAATATCTTTTCGTCTCGCTCTTCCGCGCGTGCGCCGAATCCCTCGCGAGCGAAAACGCGAGCCGCCTGGCGGCAATGCAGCGGGCCGACAAAAACATCGACGAATTGCTGGACGACCTCAATAGGAAATTCCATCGTTTGCGCCAGAGTGGCATCGACGAGGAGCTCTTCGATGTCATTTCCGGTTTCGAAGCGCTGAGCGCAGGGGACAAATGATGCTGAAGGAGTTGCTTCTTGCATTCCGCTCATGATGCTTGAGAACAACGCTCGACTGAGGGATCGCGGGAGTACTCTGTGCCGGATGGAATGTTGCAGAGGGACACCCCCCCAAGGGGTACCCACGGGATCTGCAGCACCAGTTTTGACCTACAACGCGTTCAGCGGTAGGGCGAAGAGGAATGCTACACCTTGGTAAAGTATCTCTCAATCTCCTCCAAGCTCCGCCCCCGCGTCTCAGGAGTGAGCTTCCAAAAGAAAACCGTTCCTACGAAACAGAGAGCTGCAAAGGTGAAGAACGCCGTGTGCACGCCGAATTGGGTGACGTACCAGGGAAACGCGAAGGCCGTGAAGGCATTGGTGCTCCAGTTCGTGAATGTGGAAATCGAGGCACCCCGGCCACGAACGCGATTGGGGAAAATCTCAGGCGTCAATACCCAGATCACAGCACAGATTGAAACAGCTATGCATGCCATGTAGATTCCCAGGAGGACCACAACCAGTATCGCCGGCGCACCAAGCCACATCAGCACGGCCGTTGCGCCCATGGTGAGCGTGACGAGCCCCATACCGATAACCAGGAGCGGCCTTCGTCCCCACGTATCGATTTTCCAGATGGCAACAATCGTGAAGATCAAGTTGATGATGCCGAGCGTAACCTGATAGAAGAGTGCACTGCCACTTGCCAGCCCTGCCTCCCGTAGGATGGTAGGCCCGTAGTACACCACGATGTTTACACCTGTGAGCTGTCCGAAAAATGAAAGTCCAACTCCCAGCAGCAGCGCTTTCCGCAGACCCGGCCTGAAGAGCTCCCGCAAGGTCCCTTCTTCATGGTCCAACGCCGTCCGGATTTCGTCAAACTCGCGGACTGCTATCTCATTTCCGTTGATACGAGTGAGAATGGCGCGCGCTCGTTCCACCTTTCCTGCTTTCACCAGCCATCGCGGACTCTCGGACACGAAAAAGAGGAACATCGTGAAGATTGCTGCCGGGACCATCTCCATGCCGAACATACCGCGCCAGACTTCTGCGATCGTGATGCGATGAAGAGGGCCATTGACATCTGCTGTGGTAAATGCATCCAGTGCGTGGTTCAGAAGAAGGTAGTTTACAAAGTATGCAGCGAGAATACCGATGACAATCGAAAGCTGGTAGAGTGCCACGACGCGACCCCGCATTCGAGGCGGGGAAAATTCGGAAATGTACATCGGAGCCAGAACGGAAGCCATTCCGACTCCCAGTCCTCCAACGGCTCGCGCCAGAACCAGAACGCTAAACGTCTCGGGAATCGTGGAGTAAAGGGCCGAAACGAAAAAGAACATGCCGGAAACAATGAGGACCGGCTTCCGGCCGTAGCGGTCGCCGAACCATCCCGCACCAGCCGCCCCAATGATGCAACCGAGCAACGCTGCACTGCCGAACCAGCCTACCTCGACCTTTGAAAGGCCGAACTGGCGCTCAACAAACTCGAATGTCCCGGAAATTACGGCCGTGTCATAACCGAACAAGAAACCTCCGAGGGACGCAACGGCGCAGATCCAGACAAGATACGTCACACTTCCCTGAACCTTGTTAGGTGATGGCCCACTCAGGAAGGTCTCGGCACTGTTTGGACTCATAATTGATCCCACCAAATCACAGAACAACTGTCACGACGAAGGACGCTCAATCGTGAAGTGGCGCTCGTCAGCGTTTCCCATCAGGTACTGTGTGTATGAAGAGTGCTCGTCGTCGGTGAAGTCAATGCCATGACGCTGCATGCCATGAATATTGGTCTCCGGAACGAGCAGATGAGAAGGAAGCCGTATTGCCTGAACAGTGATGGTGCTCTGTGAGACGGTGAAAAGTCCCACGTCGTGGGGATACGATGCCGTGCCGGCGAACACAATTTGCGGAACCCGCCCATGCAGTGACATTCCGGTCAGGTGGAGATGACCAGAGACTATGGCAATCACGGAGGGGTGTGCATCGAGGATCTCCGCGATCTCGGGTTCCCGTGTCTGCCAGGAATGGAATCCGAATGACCGTGCGAGGACGTCTTGTTGCCGGACCGGAAAGACCGGAATATGGCAGACAACGATCGTCGGAGACCCGGCATGTTTTTCCAGCATGGCCTCCAGACGATCGGCACGATGACGGTATATCGCCGCTTCCAGACCCTCGCCCGTTCCGGCATTATTGAAGACGACGAACGCTAAGCCCCGGTGGACAAAGCTGTAGAACTGCCGCCCCTCACCGTAGGTGGTGGTATAAGGTTCCTCCCACTGAGGGTCCCCCTCACGCTGGCTGACCTCATGATTGCCGACCGCGGGATAATACGGAACGGGGATTCGAGGGAGAAGCGTGCGAAGGGTCGCGAAGGCCTTGTGGTTGCTTTCGAGAGATCCCTGGTGGATCATGTCCCCATTGAGCAAAACGAAGTCAAGCGGAGGAAAGGATTTCGGGTTATTGAGGTTTTCGAAGAGCCAGATCGCGCGGCGGTTTGCGTCGCGGTACGTGGGGTGCGTCCAGCCTTCTTCCTGCTGCACATGCACATCGTTGACTTGCAGGAATCGGAAGATCGGCTGATCCTCGGCTGCGGGGAGGGTGGCGGGCTTTGCGTCAACCGACATGTGCCCCATCCCTGTGACGATGGCTCCGCCACCAATTGTGATCGTCGCGAGAAATTCACGCCGGCTGATCCCTGACGCAGTTTTCGGCGTCCATTCTGCCTGTTCGGATGGTGAGACCAAGTGGTATGCGCGATGTCCTACGCGTGTCATGTGACAAATATACGACATGCCGTTTTGTCGCGCAACATATGATTCTCCAGTAGATGAACTGAAACTGTGCTTGTAGGAACTTCTTCCAGGTTATTGAACTCTGAATCTTCCCTCTCCGCCTGAAGGCTTGAAGAATCTTCCGGATAGTCTTTGTGCTCAGCGAGATATCGGGCTTCAACAGTTCGCCCTGCTCCTTTTCATACCCCAGAGCAAGTTGTCGTTTTTCATGGACAAAATCAGGTTCTTGACATCCGTGTCGACAGGCTTACGACCTCTTTGAGCCGACCGGTGTTCAAAGGTCCAGAACCGCTTCAGCAGTGTTCGCTATAGGGGAGCAAAGTTTCCGGCTTGACCGGCGTTAGTCGGTACTTGATATCGGCCGCCCTATGCAGGACAACCAGGAACAGCTTGTCGTAGAAGTCGAAATGAACCCTCCTCTTCCCGAGCCTCCGCAGCAGAATCTCAGTTTCCTTCTTGAGCAGAGCGTTTCTAGAGAGGACATTCCGTTTTGACCCGAGGGCCAGGGAAAACAACGAAGGATGCTGGCAACGAAGGTTATCATGTTTGCTCTGACAATGGGGGATGCTTTCCAGAGCAAAATATCAGCACTTCAAACGTCAGATGGAATAGATCCCCCCTACGGGGTTGGGTGGCGTTTTGCACTTGCTTTTCGGTCTCTTGCTTTTCAGGTCTATTTTAGTTAACTCCCCGGCAGGATAGAATTCTCCAGGCGGAGGAGGTCAACGCCGCCGGCATCTCGCTGCAGATCAATCCCATATTGACCAATGAACTGGTCGACCAGACGGCGCTGGCGCTCGCCAAGGTAGCGCGGCAATTCGCCGCCTGATCCGGAGGTCCGATATGCGCAATACCACATTCGTCGCGCTCTTTCTGATGTTGGGGCTGACCGCCGTTGCCGCCCCGCTGCGGATCCGGGAGCTGGGTATCCCGGTGAAGGGCATCAACTGGGTGCGAATCCATCCCGGCTCGCTCGCGGGCCGGCCATCGATGTTGCTGTCCATGGGCCAGAACAACGGCGGCCTCTTCGTCTGCGACGTGGACCTGTCCACCGGGCATTGCCGGCAATTCCCCGTCGGCTCGGCGCAGGCCGATTTCCCAACCGCCTCACTTCGCAGCCCGAGCACGGGCATCCTGTACATCGGCTCCGCATGGCTGGGGCACCTGCACCGCTACGACCCCGCCCATCCAGAACGTGGCGTGGAAGACTTGGGCGCAATCGATTCCGGGCACGCGACCTTTCCTTGCGGGATCCAGGAAGCACCGGACGGCTCGCTCTACATCGGCGCCTATCCCGAGGCAAATCTGACCAGGTACGACCCGGCCACCGGTCATTTCACCCGCTTCGGCAGGATGGACGAGACCGACAAATATCTTTATCCGCTCGTCGGCGACGACGGCACCCTGGCGATGCAGGTGAAGATGACGCGGTTCTTCCTCGTGGCTATGGACCCGAAGACTGGCGAGCGCCGCCAGGTGGGACCGGTGGTCAAGGAGCCCTCGGCCTCGGGCGTGCGGTTCCAGTTCTTCAAAGGCGAGGACGGGAGGCTCTACCTCGACACCGACGCGGGTGGATTCCGGATAGAGGGGATGCAAGCCACGCCAGTGACCACGCTGCCAGCACCCCGAGCGGGCGTGCCCGCCGTCTACAAGCACGATTACCAGGCGCCGGTGGTGATGCCAGGCGGCTGGACGGCCAACATGCCCGACTACGAATCCTCGGTCTACCGGACGCTGCGCCTGCAGCGGGCGGGGGAGGCGCCGCAGGACCTCCACCTGGATTGGGCGGGGGCTGGCTCGTTGCTGTTCCTGATTCATCATGGACCAGACGGGAAGATCTACGGCTCGAGCTACCTGCCGGAGCACCTGTTCCGCTGCGAGCTGGACGGCTCGGGCATGGTGGACCTCGGCCAGTGCAGCACCTCGCTGGGGGAGGCGTACTCGATGGAGAACTTCGAGGGCAAGTTGGCCATCGCATCCTATCCGTCCGCGCGCCTGTCGCTCTACGACCCCGCGTTGCTGTACCGGTTTGGCACCGGCCCGGGTGCCAATCCGCTCGACGTCGGACCGATTGATGACGGCATGATCGGCTACCGGCCGCACTTCACCGTGGCGCTTCCGGATGGGAAGTTGTGGATCGGCGCGGCGCCGAACTACGGCCTGCGCAGCGGGACTCTGGCATGGTTCGATCCGCGGACCGCGCAGCGCCGCTCCCACCGCTCTGTGGTTGAAAACCTGACGCCGGTGTCGGCGTTGTGGCTGCCCGGCCTCCAGCGCCTTCTGATCGGGCTGAGCACCGAGCCGGGCTCGGGCGTGCAGGTGAACCGGGACAACGGGGCCTTTGCGTTGTGGGACCCGGTGCGTGATTGTCTTGACTCTGCGGGGGATTTCGGCGTCGCGGAGGTGCGCGATGTGGTCGCCCTGGTACCGGCGGAGGGCGGCCTGGTCTACGCGCTGCTGGCACGGCCGCCGTTCCTCGTCGAGCACCACGGAGCAAAACCGGCATCTGCCGCGATCGCCCTCATCGACCCGGCGCAGCGGCGTGCGCTGGCGGTGCGGGAGCTGCCAGCTGGCTACGGGGAGTTCGGGGAATTCGGCTTCAAGGCCCTGCGGGCGGATAGCCGAGGCCGGGTGTTCGGCACCACCGCGAAGGGCATCTACCGGGTGAAACCGGGTACCTGTGAAACCGAATGGGTGGGAGAGAGCCCCGTCAGTATCGACGTGGTGGGCCCCATCGTGGGCCGCACGCTCTATTTCGGGAGTAAATGGAAGCTGATGGCCGTGGATCTGCCGGAATAGCTCCTCAGTTCCCAGAAGCCCGGCGAGGAAGTCGTCGAGCCGGAAGACGAACTGCGACAACGATCTTGACCCCGTACTGGTGTACACCCACAATCGGCATAGGGGCGTCGGGTAATCCCCGACGACCCCTGCCACACCACCCGGCATGCGGGTCCGCACCGGGCGGTTCAGAAAGTGGAACTTGATGCAGCCAGCCGCGGGACGCCAAGCTGGTCGAAGTAGCGTGTCGGGAGCGCAAGGTGGATGAGCTTGGCGGAGTTCCTCCACCATCGTCGGCCGTTGGCGGCCACCCGTGCGGCGGAGTCGACCGACATCCCGCGGGCGCGTAGCTCCCGGAAGATGGTCGGACCGCGTTTCCACTGCTTCAGGTGGAGCGCGCGTAGACGATGACGTATCCATTCGTCAAGATCACTGAAGATTCTCGGAGTGTCCGCAAGTCGGTAGTATTCGTTCCAACCCACGAGATAGCTCCGTAGTTCAGCAGCAACCGTGGCGATACTCCGTCCCCGCGTTCGCTTGGTGATCCGACGAACGCGGTCTTTCATCACCTGGAGTGATTTCCTACTCACCCGGCGTTTCACCACATGACCCGGGGCGAACCAGAACGAGTACCCCAGGATCTTGCGGCGCGTTGCCAGATCCACCGCACTTTTCGATTCGTTGACCTGGAGTTTCAGCCCGGTGAAGAGCCGTCGGAGCAGTCGCATGGCCCGTTCACCCGAACGTCGTGTCTGTACGTAAATGTTACAGTCATCGGCGTAACGGACGAAGCTGTGCCCGCGCCTCTCCAACTCCTTGTCAACCTCATCGAGCAGCACGTTTGCCAACAGTGGTGAGAGAGGTCCGCCTTGCGGCGTGCCCTCATACCGCTCTATCACCACGCCTCCGTGTGCCATGACTCCCGCCTCCAGGTAACGGCGGATGAGTCCCAGTACCCGGCGGTCGTTGGTCCGCCTGGCGAGTCTTCCCATCAGCACATCGTGGTTGACGCGGTCGAAGAACTTCTCCAGATCCACGTCCACCACCCAGCGGCGTCCTTGCTGGACGTAGCGTTGCGCCGCGCAGACTGCCTCGTGCGCACTCCGTCCAGGTCGGAAGCCATAACTGTGCCGTGAGAAGCTCCCGTCCAGGTCCGACTGCAGAACCTGTAAAAGCGCCTGCTGGATGAACCGGTCGAGCACGGTCGGGATGCCAAGCTCGCGCATCCCTCCCCCACTCTTTGGGATGAGCTGTTGCTTCACCCTCTGGGGATTATAGGTCCCCGCGAGCAGTTGCTCGCGGATCTTGACCCAGTGTTCCCGCAGGTGTGCACTCAGTTCATCGACCGTCATCCCGTCGATTCCCGGACTCCCTTTGTTGCTCTTGACACGCTTCAACGCGTTCTGAAGGTTCGGACGGCTTACCACCCGTTCCATCAGATCGTTTCTGCCTGAGCTTTCGGTCTCGCGCGTCGCCATCGGTACTTCCCCGCTCCGCTGGCGCTTCGGGGTTTCACCCCTGGCTTCCAACGGGAGCTCCAGTTGCCCGGACATCTGGGGCCGTGTACCTTTGAGGCGCATCGCTCCCTCTGCTCTTCTTTCTGTTCGGGCCTTCATCCCGCTTTGGCGGGACTATTATGCCCTCTGCTGACTTCTTGCTCCCCAGCTTCACAGCGGGGTCACCCTTTCAGCTGTAAGGCAAGATCTCCCCAGATAAGGCGTCTACCTTTCACCGCGCGACCGCCGGATTTACGACGCCTGATCCTTGACCATGAGAGCTTTGCGGTCTATGGCTCGCTCGCCCTGATCGGCATCGCCTCTGATCCGGTTTCTGTGCGTCGGCCCGCGGCTTCGCTCCACGCTTCCTTCCCACGGTCAGTCACCCTTCCGCAGTTGCGCTTCGCTTCGATCGCTATGGTCAACTCTCGGGAGGACTCTCACCTCCAAGGTATACGTCATGCTGGGCGTACCATACGAAAGCCGCGACACCTTGACGGCATCGCGGCTTGTACTACCTCGTATCTGGGGGTGAGACCGTCCGGAAGTTCCCGGACTCCAATTACACCCTGGTTACAGCAATTTCCAATTACAGCCTGGTTACAGTGGGCACCCTTGGGAGGAGAAAACTGCCCTTTTTCGTCGGGGCGGGGGGATTTGAACCCCCGGCCTCTTGGTCCCGAAAAAAGCAACTACCCCCCAATGCGGCGAAAATAGGGCACTATTCCCAGATTCTTGTCCACCAAGTGCATCGAGTTACACAATTCCATTACAGCCTGGTTACAGTACCGATTGCACAGCATCTCTGCAATCATGGATGGCCAAGCGCACGACACGAAGATGACGGAGGCGAGAGCTGCATTTTGTAGGAGGTGCGATTCGCGAGCCGATCTCCGCCCGGTATAATCCGATTTTGTCTCCCCAGTACGCAACTCGGATGATTCATGCTGGAGTTCTGGCACGGATGGAATGATGAAGAGAGACATCTCCTGTTGATTCCCCCGCGACTGATAGTGCGGACAACCAAAAAGGCTTACTGTTGTCCATTTGACATCCTACTCCACGAGCCGTATATTTGATCACGATATTTCTTTATGCCGTCGTCACCAAAGGCCAGATTGCAGTCATATGCTCACACTCCGGCAAATACTCGATGCTCTCGGCAATCACAGGGCTTCTCTTTCCGAACGGTATGGCATAAGGACCATTGCCGTCTTCGGCTCCTACGTGCGACAGGAACAAACCCCGGAAAGCGACGTGGATGTGATGGTGGAGTTTGAGCGTCCTGTCGGACTTGCCTTTGTGGATCTGGCTGACGAACTGGAAAGTATTCTTGGGACCCGCGTCGATCTCGTTTCACGAGGGGCTATGAACCAGAGAGGCTACGAATCCATCTCCCCGGATCTGCGGTATGTCTAAGCGCAACCCCCAACTCCTGCTTGAGGATATGTTGCTTTCGATGGAGAAGATCACTTCGTACATCGGGACGATGGACAAGGACTCATTCGTGAAAGATGCGCGAACCGTCGACGCAGTGGTGAGAAACCTTGAAATTATCGGCGAAGCAGCATCCCGGATTCCCGAGGATTTCAGGACCATCCATCCCCAAATCCCATGGCGGAGGGCCGTCGGGCTACGCAATCGGGTTATCCATGAGTACTTTGGCGTGGATCTCGAGATAGTCTGGTCAGTAGTAACAGATGACCTTCCTCCAATGAAATCTGCAGTGAAGCAAATCCTCGACGGCTTCAGCTAACCTCTTACTGCACTTGACCTCGCGGCAGGGCCCTGCAACTATGCCGCATCACTACTATTACCGAAGGGCCGCATAGCAAGCGAGCAGGTTGCTCATCTTCGATTAGTCCACACGTGGACCAAGGGAAATCTATTTCCCCGCTGTGGAGAATGCGACTATTCTAATTGAAACTGGGCGCACTTCCCTCTTCGTAGGTCGACAACTCCCCCCGCTCACCTCATGATCGCACTGAACATCACCCTCAAATCATGACCCATGGTGACATTCTGCTGTGGTTGGAATATTGGAGAGGGACAACGGCCACGCCTCTCGGCGGTTGATCTCTTTTCTCTCGGCTCCCTCCTTTATGAAGGGATTACGCGAGCACCGTTCCTACTATTTAACCAACACTCCAGCCGATTTCAATGCATCATGAATCGCCTGATCTCCTCTCATATCAGGCAATAGGGCTAACGGTTCGCGACTGATAGTGTATGGAGAGGACGAGCCAATGAGAATGTACGCTCCCTGAGGAAGGGACGATGAGTATCCCCACCAGAAACTGCCCAGGTAGATGCGACGATTCGATGCGACAACGACGAACGGAACACCCCCCGATTTGCCTAACAGATGCCGCATTTGACTGAACGCCGAATCAATGCTTGCGCGCGCACGAAATGAATGAGTGAGCCAATAATACGCGACGATATCATTCTCGGTCAGAAAGGGGGATGGAGAAAGCTTGAGACTGTCCACTGACTGATCCCGTGCTGCAGCCTCTGTGAGTGTGGTGTCTGCTAACTTGTAGATGGCAAACTTGGGACTTGATGTTCCAGGTTGGGTCGAGTGATCCGTGCATCCGTGCCAGGCAAAAATGCACAGGAGTGCAAACGCAAAGAGTCTGTTCATTGTGCGATTCTCCTCGCCATCGTTGTGACTGCCTGACAGCTCGCGGCTCACCTGCGCCGCGAACTCAATTGTGCATTTTGAAAGAAACGACTATTCCCGAGCCATACAACTTGGCAAATGATCGCGGTCAATTCCTGCCCCACCCCCCACGCGGCGTCAGGTGCAGGCGTTGGTGAGCGCTCCGCCATTTGAATTCACCCTTCCACGCAATACTTGAATGGGTAAACGGTGTCAACTTTCACTGAGAAGGTTCCATGTAAGAATACCGCCGTCCGCGTTGAGTCTGACTCATGCCGGAAGATAAGATCGAATTGCCCCGTCAAGATAGTATCATTCGAAGTCACACGGATGGAGTTCAGCGTGTCAGACCTCAGCACATACTTGTTGAAGGGTATACATAGCCCCAGATCCCAGTACCCCGTCATGGACCGGTTGATGCTCAACACCCTGCCGATATTTGGCTTGAAGGTCAGCATCAACGTGTTCTCCATCCCTTCCCCACCCCCACGGAGCACGACCTCACCTTGGACGTACCCGTTCGATTGAGCGAAAACTCCTATGGCACGCTGGACTCCATTGAGCGAGAAGGACATGTTCCCATCGTACGACCACGACGGAGTTGTGGGACCTGGGGTTTCCGAAACCGATGCGTCCGTTGGCTTCGAGCAACCTGCCATGATGAACGCACACAGACAACTGAAGATCAGGATCTTCATCTTCTCTCCGAGAGCGCCCTAACGATCGCGCCTTACCTGCGCCGCTCACGGCATCGTTTAACTCCACGCGGCATCAGGTGCAATTGCTGGTTGGGCCGCTTGACTCTGGGCACCCCTCGGTCTTGCTCACCCGTGTTCGCTGACGCGCTCAAAGTAGCCGAAATGCTCAACGATTTTGCCGACACCATCAAAGCTCAGATACGTAACACTGACGCTGTTTCCTGAATCTGAAAGCACCGCTGTTTCCTTGACACACATGTTACCGTCTTTCTTCGCCACACCTTCAATCACTCGAGGTGCCAGAAGCCGATACGATACGGTGTCGGCAAACGGCGTCCCTTCCACAGAGTTGTCCTTGCCATCGAATCTACCCGTCAACGAAATCACTAGAGTTTCATCCTTGTCGTTGATGAGTTCTTCGCGCATCGTCACATTGAATCCGTCAGTGTCAATCGTCAGAATCTGGCTCTTCGTAATGGGTGGGATATTAGACCTCGTCGGATCCAGTTTCCACGTTCCTCGAAAGTCAAGGGCTGACATTGGTGATGTGACTCCTCCAAGCGGCCTAACGGTCGCGGCTCACCTGCGCCGCTCAGAACAAACGAGCCACCCCATCCACCGGACGAAAAGGCCCTGCAAAGTACATGTGTTAATTCCCCGATGCATGGACGAATGTACACCGCGATTTCGCCAATATCAATTAAGGGATGCGCCACCCACGCGGTCATTGCAGGCGGTGGTTGGGTGATGGTCCATTTCAAATCGCAACAAGCAGACCCAGGTCAAATTGGAGCGCACGAGATTTTGAACCCGACCATTCCTCATTTCTGAAAGTTTCTGACAATCCAATCGCGTAATGTGCCGACAATGTGACCGTGAATGTCCCGTTGAGATTGTACTCTCCACCGCCACCGAGCGCTGCAATCAAACCGGCCTTCCTGTACAAAGCGCCGGTTTCACTGGTGATCGTCACCAGACCTGGGCTCTCAATTCGCGCTTCTGCTGATACCACAACAGCGACAGTTGGACCGCACTCCACAAATCCTCTGAGGGAACCTTCCCCCATCCTCCACCGAACGTAAATGGGGATATTAATGTAATCATTGGTGAATGTCGTATTCCCCGTGAGAGAGAGGCCCCAAAACCTATTGCTGGCAACGAAGCTCATCTGTGTATAATTGACCTGCAACGCCAGTAATAAAGGGCTCGTGAGTTCCAGATCCAGGACGACTCCGCCCAAGATATGAGACTGCATTGGCCACGCCTCGCCGACACTGTTCTCGTCTGGCTCAAGAACTTTCGAAAGATTCAGGCCGGCATGGACACCAATTCTCACTTGACCGATCGTGATACAAGTACCCAATACAAGTGCAGCCAGAAACACAAAACATAGTCTGGTCATGGTTTCATCCATCCTCTTAATGCTGCCCCCTTGCGCCCGCGTGGTTTGTGTCTTACAAAAGAGTCCGTACAGATTGTGCGAAGCATGCCTGAAAAGGTGCAGGGATGACAGGGCAGAGTTCACCATCTCAAGTATCAGTTGGAACAAGGCGAACGATGAAGCCTGGTGGCAATTATCCGAAAGGCGTGTGCCTCAGCGCGTGCAAGTGGATGAGTTCAACGCTGTAGCAAAGAGAAGAGGTGACCCCCGTCATTGAAAAGAAGATACCACAAACATCGTGTTCGAAGTTAATAAGGAGTTACGACAATGTCAATTGACAAACCCGATTCAGCTAGGTATCTTGATACATGATATTGGAATGTCGGGCGAGAGGATGCATGCCAGAGACTCGATTGCATTCTGACTCCCCTCCTCCATAAGAATGCCAATCTGACGCAAGCGCCGAATCAACATGATCCGCACAACAATCTCGCATTTCATCGCTTTCTTCCTCGCACTGCTCGCGTTGGTGAGCGTCACATGTGAGCATTCCACCGAGCCGATCACAGTCGGTGTAGACACCACCAGTCACAACTTCACGTGGCAAGTTGAGCGGTTCGGGGAGGGGAGTTCTTCGGCTCTGTATGATGTTGCGATCGTGAACGATACGCTGGCATATGCCGTAGGGGAAATCTACCTGAAAGACTCCTCTGGTGTTCTTGACCCGATCTTGTACAACTTCGCGATCTGGGATGGCAAGCAATGGACCATCACTAGACAAGCTTCAAACGCTGGGATCGGAGCTATATGGGCCTTCTCTGAGAATGACTTCTGGGTTGGAACCGGGGGACCATATCGATGGGACGGGACTCGCTGGACGCCGTATCCAATCGCAGGAGTGTTTAGTGGACGCGTACATGCCTTCTGGGGAACCAATTCAACGGATCTTCACATGGTCGGCGACAACGGGTCCATCGCACATTTTGATGGCACCAAGTGGACAAAAACAGAAAGCGGCACGACGCTCACTATTCAAGACATCTGGGGGTCCAAGGATCCCACAACTGGAACAGTGGAGATCCTTGCGGTGGCCAGCGAACCTTTTTACGCGAACCGGGGCCGACGCATTCTCAGAGTGTCGGGCACGACCGTCACAACGCTCTCCGATAGTGGAATCACACAAACACTCACTGGCGTCTGGTTTTCCGCTTCACGTGGATACTACGTCTCCGGCGGCGGGATCTTTGGGAAGAACGGACTCAACGACATTCAATGGCTGAACGGACTCCAGGGCTCCGGTATCACCATCCAATATCTCAGCGCGATCCGAGGCAATGCTGTCAACGACATCTTTGCAGTTGGGTCAAATGGTGACGTGCTGCATTTCAACGGCAGTTCCTGGCGGAACCTCCGAGACCAGACAGCTCTGACATACGGCGATTTTTATGCAGTTGCCGTTCGAGGTGATCTTGTGTGCGCTGTGGGCGAGGATCTCTCGCGAGCCGTAATTGCGATCGGAAGACGGCAGCGATAGCTAGGTCGACACCTCCAGTCTATTTTACGCGAATCGAATGAGCAATTAACTCTGATATGTACTCCTTGGAAGGGTGGCGATGTAGGATTAACATGAGAAACTGGTTCTTGCCATCGCCGACGTCTGAAATGAAAACTGACAATGATAGTTGAGGCCCATCGTTACCCATAGGGTCGCCTGAGAAGTGCGCCAGCATGGCAGCGTGACCGTCAATAGTTGTGCGTAGTTCGCTGGTCAGCCAATCACGCCAAGTGTTGTACCGTTCCTCCAAATCGCTACCGTATAACAACCAGATAAGAAAATCGTCTCCATCGACATCAACCCACCCCTCTCCAGCTTTATGACCCCAAGGGGAAAAGAACCAGCCTGTGTGAGGCGGAGCCGAGAAGGATATGTTCTCATATTTCACGACCTGCCATTCTGACCAGTTAACCTCGGTCCCCATGTCACGGCAGGATAACGTTGACAGAGAAAGGAATAGCAACAGTAACGTTTGTGGCTTCATGATTCAACTTTGGTTCTGTAGAAGATTCTTAACCTGAGGTAAGGCAAAGGACAGAATACTCGGCGGCTCACTGGGTCCTCAATCGAGTCCGACCGGCAATGTGCTCACAGGCTTACTTCAAGAGCATCAATCGTTTGATCTCCATGAACTCCCCTGCCCTCAGCCGGTAGAAGTACACCCCACTCGCTAGCCCGCTCCCATCGAACTTCACCTCGTGATATCCCGCCTCCATGTCGCCATTGACGAGCTGTGCGATCTGCTGGCCGAGGGTGTTGAAGACTGACAGCTGGACACCTGTCTTGTTGGGCAGGCCGTAGCGGATCGTAGTCGAGGAGTTGAACGGGTTGGGATAGTTCTGCTCAAGCCAGTATGCCACGGGCACATCTACGACCTCGTCCCCCGCGACGAAATTGGACAACGGCCTGCGCCACACACCATTTTCATCGCCCGTGCCCGCAAACGCGTACGTCCCGTGAACCGACAGGGCGTTTATCATCCTGCCTGTTAGACCATAATTGGCCCCCGCCCAGCTGATTCCATCGTCGGTTGAAACGAATACTCCCTGTTCGTGCGTTCCTGCCAATATCGTCGAGCCAGCAACAGCGAGGCTCAGCACCACACTATCCGAAAGGCCGCCGTTCACTGGCTGCCAAATCGTTCCGTAGTCGGTGGACCGAAACAGCCCCCTTCCCCACGTCCCCGCGATGAGTGTCGAACCCTTCACCGCCAGGCACTTCACCGTATTGCTGGCCGGCAGTCCGGTCCCGGCGAAGATCCAGGAAGTGTCACTGCCCCGCAAAAGATAGACCCCACTGCTACCACCTGCGAACGCGAACGAATCCGTTAAGGCCAGAGTCCAGATGTACCGGAGCGACGAACCCGGATTGATACTCTTCCAATTTACCCCTTCGTCGGTGCTTCTCCAGACGCCGGTACCCCCTGCAAGAATCTGCGACCCATGCACGGCAAGTGCCTCGGCGTTGAATCTGCCGGCGTACGGCGCTCCAATCGTATCCAGTGCGGAAATCCAGGTGACCCCTTCGTCAGTGGAACGCTCTACCCTCCCCTCGGTACAAGTTCCTCCAAGTAGGAGAGTCTGGCCTGCGAGGGCGAGACAATACGCATGAAAGTCTGCGCTGGGCCTCCCCTTCCACGTCCAGGTTACACCGTAGTCCGTTGTCATGAAGACATTGTTGCGCGCTGCCACCGTGTACAACCGGCTGCCATCCGAAAGAAAGGCCTCGATCGAAGTGACGCTGACGGCGGGGGAGGGAGAAACGGCCCAGGTCCGGCCCATGTCCTGGCTGACGTAGAGCCCAAGTTCGCCTTTCGCGAAAACCCTGCCACCGTACCGAGCAAGGAAGTCGACCTTCCCGTCTGTCAAGCCGTTATTGACAGGAACCCAAGAAGCCCCCCTGTCGGTCGTCAGAAACACACCCTCCCCCCAGGTCCCTACATAGAGACTGTCGCCGCTCAACAGAAGATCGTGAACACTCATCGCCTTGAACTCCGAGTTCGCCTGGCTCCAGCTTCCCCCGCCGTCTGTCGACACGTAGACGCCGCAGCAATAAGTACCCGCGAAGAGGTACTGGCCCATGGCCGCAATGGAGAAGACCATTCGAAATCCATCCAATCCCGTGCTCGCCGCGGTCCAGCCTGCAACGATGTCGGTTGAAACATAGACGCCACGGCTGGTGCCGGCATATAGATTGCTGCCGTTCGCGGCAAGGCAATAAACGTAAGTGCCGGTCGGGAGACCCGGGCCGCAGGCTGTCCATCTGTTGCCGTTGTCTGACGTATAGAACACTCCTCCGCTTG
Source organism: uncultured Bacteroidota bacterium (assembly GCA_963779225.1). Classification (GTDB taxonomy): domain Bacteria; phylum Bacteroidota; class Ignavibacteria; order UBA10030; family UBA6906; genus CAVPCZ01. The sequence continues at coordinate 2,769,937 of CAVZWW010000003.1, read as the reverse complement.
AGGTGATTGCATACAGCAGTGATCCAGCGGCAAAGAGTCCGTCGACATTAGTGTCCGTCAGACCCGAGTTGACCTGAGTCCAATTAGCTCCCCAGTCGGTGGATCGATAGACACCCGCGAAATGCGTCCCCGCGAAGACGTTCGAACCGACGACCTGAAGGGCCAGGACGCTCGGCACGTGGCTCGCGAGGCCATAAGTATATTCAAGTCCGCTGCTGGCTGCGGCCCAGGTCCCACCACTGTCGGTCGATACGTAGACGCCGTTGTACCCTGTCGCCGCAAACAGGAATCTTCCGCTGCCGGTGAGCGCCGTCACGAGGGAGGCATACGGTCCGTTCGTTTGAACCCACTGACCGGAGGCAGAAGGGCAAAGCAGAACCACGAGAAGTGCGAGAAAGGTAGATTTGGGTCTCATTTAGTCCTCCCTCCAACCTACCTGCGAATTGAGTTCTTGCGTCAAGACAGCAACAATTTACGCTGAGCCTCGCGGGCAAGGGCTCGCCGTGTTGGGCTCTAAAACGACAAATAGGGCTGCAAGATATCGCATGATTCTAATTCGTTGCCAACCTCCGCAGAATATGATCTGTTGAGTGCCAATTCGAAACGCCCTTCCCGTGATCTAACGGTCGCCGCTCACCTGCGCCGCTCAGAACAAACGGGCCACCCCATCCACCGGACGAAGAGGCCCTGCATGGACGTTGTCCATCCCCCGATGTCTGAACGAATATATGCCGCCATTTCGCCAATGTCAATTGACAATCCCGATCCGGCAAGGTATCTTAATATATGATATTTGCAGGTCGGGCTAGTGAGTGCATAACAGAAACTCGACTGCATTCTGACTCCCCCCTCCATCAGATTGCCAATCTGGCGCAATCGCGGAATCAATTTGATGCGCACAACAATCCTGCATGTCGTTGCTTTCTTTTTCACTCAGACGGACCTAAGCTTCATTGAGTTCAGAATTGCAGCGTTGAATCCTGTGGCATCTTACATCTCGAAGCCTGAGTATGTAGAATGCACCCAGGCACCATGAGTGGAGGGCGTGTGGGCGCAGCAGGCAAGGTTCTCTCCATTATTCTCCTGGCCGTCCTGGCCATAAGATGTGGCAAGGAATCCGCAACAGAACCGCAACTCCCGTCCGGACCCGCGGACGGCAGGATTGGGGTAGACGGTTCGTATGTGGACGAGTACTACAAGTTTACGTCGTCGCCCTCGGGGCCCATCAAAATTCAATTGACCGGTTCCGGAGTCTCCCGTACTATCACACTCACCCCCACGGCAGGCCAGTTTGTATTTGAAAGCCTCCCTCGACAACAGTACCTCCTCTCCGGGCGCCAGGACAGCTGCTATCCATTCTCAACCACCGTCCGTGTCGACAACTCTCTCTTGATTCGCTGGGTCACTTGCACGATGAAGCGAATCCCCCCGGCACACATCCACGTCGATTCCATCATCTGCTATGTCAATCCTGTTGCCCCGCGGGTCGATGTGCGGCTGATATATCCTTTCACTCTGCCGGCGGGAGGCACTCGATCAATCGTTCTGTTGGCCGGGCTTGACGCGAATGTCAGCACGCGGCTCGGCACCTACGTGTTTGCACATCAGGTCTCTGACCAAAGCCCCGGCCCGACACAGGTGGACAACATATTTCCTTTCCTTCAATGGTCGGGCATCAAAGCCGGACAGCGAGTCTACCTCACTGCCCGGCTCGCTAATCCGGCAACAAGCGTCGCTACTGACGCGGCTTCGGGTCTTCCGGTCTTTTCGAATATCGAATCAACTACGACCGCCATCGCGTCGTTCATAATGCCATGAGACCTCAACCCAGGAAATCCCGAAACCCGCTTGGCCCGCGGCGCTTGAGAAACGGCATCGCTTGGGTCTTCCTCATCGCTCTCTCTTTGCAGGCCGCGTATCCGCAACTCGGAAACCAGTCGCTGACCGACTCGTCGGACGTGGACCGAAGTACTGACATCAACCGGATCCGTATCGCGTTGTCTCGCAACGGGAATCTCTCACATTCCTCTCAGACCGGTCTGGCTGCAGCCTGGTACGGCGGGTTCGACCGCGGTTCCGCACCCAGTGAAATTGTGTTTGATGCGGGACTCTGGGTGACGGGACTCATAAGTGGTCACGTGAGCGTACTCCCCACGTTGTGGCGGTCCCCCTTCTCCCCAGGCCCGATCATCGATGGACAATCGGCCATGGCCGTGCGGCCAAGTGATTCGTTCCGATACCGCATGTATCGAGTCACGATCGGAGACGATCCATCGGTCAATCCCGATATCGATGCATGGCCAGCGGACCTTGGCGCACCCGTTGACAAGGACGGACATCCAGCAATCGCAGGAGATCAAACAATCTGGTGTGTCTACAACGGGCTCGACAGCACGCGTCTCCCGTCATGGTTCAAGCGGAATCTCGGCTATATGCCTCCGCTTCCGGTGGAAATCCACCAGAAGGTAGTTGCACATTTTGGCACGCTCGGCGACACAAGCATCTGGGCGAACACGGCATTCTTTGAGTGGAAGATTTTCAATCGTGGGAATCTTTGGCTCGATTCCGTTTATGTCAGTTTTTGGGCGGATATTGACTTCCTGAATCTGTCTTCTGTGATTCCGGCAGTTGACACTTCGAGGCAGATCGGCTATTGCTGGTATTCCCAGGACAGCTCGTTGGCCTCCGTGGCATATGTGCTGTTGTACGGGCCGCAGGTACCGGCTCCCGGCCAAGTGGCAACAGCCTTCGGTCAGAAACGCTTGAACCAGCGTAATCTCCCGTTGACAGCATTTCACGGAATTGTTGATGATTCGTTCCCGGACAGCACAATGCTTGGCCCTCCCTATTCGGTCGGAACCGCTTGGAACGTTGTGAGAGGGTTTACCCCGCGGGGGACACCATACGTCAATACAGTTAGCGGTCACACAACCAGTCTTCCCTGGTCCGGCGACCCACTCACACACGAGGGGATGCTCTTCCCGCGACGGGTTGTCGGCGGAGGAGCGGGGTTCCTGATGACGAGCGGACCGGTGACCATGGCTCCCGGTGATTCGCAGTGGGTAGCTATGGCTCTTCTGCCTACCCAGCGCCTCAACGGCGAGGATGCCATCACGCGCATGCGCCAAAGCGTAGAGTACCTGCGGAGTCTTCCCTACGACAGCCTCATTTCCCGGAAAACACGACGACCTTCCATCGACCGACCTCTGCCGGATTTTGGCATTCCTGCCAAATACGCACTACAACCCGCATACCCCAATCCATTCAATGCCGGCACGAACATCACTTTCGATTTGCCATATGCCAGTCGTGTCACAATCACCGCCTACGACATGCTCGGCCGACGGATGGACCTGCAGGTAGATGCCGCGTATGAACGCGGCCGCCGTTCCATTCGCTGGAATCCAACCATCGCATCTGGCGTATATATCGTCCGAATCAGCGCCGTCTCGCAGGAAGGACAGGGGGAGAATTTCTCAGCCAGCTGCAATGTTGTCCTTCTACGATAGCGTGCTTGGTACCCAGAGCCCGATTCGTCGGGACCTGCTTTCCCGCGCGAACGCCGGAGAAGGGAGTGAATCCAAACCTAACAAGAGCAACCGGGAATCAGGAGGGCTGAGGGGGTCGCACTCAGAGCTCGGCTGTATGTTGACATGGAAAAGTGGAGTCTCATCGGGCCGAAATCAAAACAGAACGGCTACACGGCCAACCGATCTTTCTCTAAAAAAAAGTCCTGCCTTCAACTTGATGAAGACAGGACCTTATGCTTTGACTACGAAAGTTAACTGCCGGTACCTCTTGGTCCCTGACCAAGCGCGATCTAGGACCTATCGAAAACAGGCCACAACTGACCGATTCTTGCGCACTAAGTGCAAAAAGTGCGCACAATCTGCGCACAGTCGTTCTGCCAAAACCTCAAAACTGCCCTTTTTCGTCGGGGCGGGGGGATTTGAACCCCCGGCCTCTTGGTCCCGAAAATTGCGGCATTCACACAAAACAACGATTTCAGGGCAGTTTTCCAAATTTGAATTACATGAAGTGCATCGAATTTCACAAACCGTACACAATCTGCTCACACTCACCGGAGGAACAATCGCGAACCAACTTTCACGAGGCGCGATGAGCGGGTCGGTCTCCGCCCGGTGTATTCCGATCCCAGCTCACCTGCCCATGAATCGGTTAGTTCATGCTGCGGTTTTAGCCCGGATGGAATTTTGAAGAGGGACAGGGTTCCTACTTTGTATCAAGAATCACCGGCAAACCATCTCTTCCCGCTCCAACGATGATCACCTTGGTGTTCGATGAACTCGCTATTTTCTCAGTGGCTTCAATACCTTTCCAGCGCAGCAGTTGTTCACTGATGCCTGCGGCTACAATCGTCTGAAAATCGGCGATACCCTTTGCTTCGATGCGCTTTCGGTCCGCTTCCTGCTTTTCCTTCGTGAGGACGAACTCCATGCGCTGGCTTTCTTGATCGGCACGCTGCTTTTGTTCTATTGCTTCGGTGAGTTGGGTCGGGAGAGCGACGTTCCGGATTGGGGTGTTCTCAATGGTGACACCCCGAGGAGCAACAGTCTTCGCAAGCTCTTCCTGAATCGATGAACCGAGCCGCTCCCGTTCGGTCGAATACAAAGCGCTGGCTTGGAAGCTTGCAGTGACTGCTCGACAGATGGAGCGGAATTGCGGGATGAGGATGATGGTTTGGTAGTCACCACCAGCAACGGTCTTGTACACGCGAGCCGCTGAGTCGGGGTTGAGTCTGTACAGCGCGCTGACCTCTAGGCCAATCGTGAGTCCTTCTCGTGAGAGCACCTGCATTGATTCCTTGTGCTCCTGGGTCTGGATAGAGTACTTGACAACCTTCGCCATCGGATTGACCGCATTGATTCCAGCCCGCAGAGTATTGTCTGACACAACTCCGAAGAAATCCACCACGCCGACATGCCCCGCAGGAATCTGCGTGAAGAACTGGGCCAAAGCAAGAACACCGAACACGCCTGCGGCCAGAATGCTCCCCTTTGCAATAGGGCGGTATGCGATCGTATTTTGCCGCACATGTTTCGTGGCATTCCGCCAAACGAAGAAGGCCAAAATAGCAATAACTATTGATAGGATGAATAACATGATGAATTCCTTTCCACGCGTATGTGTACATTTAGATCCTGGAGCGGCGACTGCCAACTCCAGTCTAACAGCCTGCTAATCCGGTTCATGATTTCATTCTACGGTGGAAGTCCGAAGAGTAATTCCATCACCATCGTAGTGGTGCAAGGAACCGTTTTCCGGGAAACTCGTCCGGTACCGCAGCAGGCATCCCACGCCTCCAAGCTGATCCAGTGTCTGGCTTTCCCTAACCGTTTCAATTTGACAGCGATGTTGTTCGGCAAGGCTGACCATTTTCCCCTTTACACGGCATTCCGGATCGAATGATTGAGCAATGACGAGAATATCGCCAACACCGAACCGCAGGGCTTCCAGTGTGGCTTCTGCGCCAACCACCGCAAGGCCGTCCGTCCTGATCTCCCGGACGAGTCGCTCAGCGACTTCCAGTGATTCCTGCTCTTCCTTTTCCACAAACGCAGCGATGGAACTTGTGACAATATCTCGAAGCTTGGCCTGTCGGGATATGTCCACGACGTCGACGAACTTGTTAGAGAGATGATGCGGGAGAGCATTCCGCAACCGCCACGCTGATTCACCCGCCAAAATGAGATGTGTGTGACCTCCAGACGACATCACACGGCCCAGAACTTTGATCTCCTCCTCAAGAAGTATTTCTCCCTGAAGTTCTCGGCGATGCCGGTACTCGTCTTTCGACCACATCTGACCCACATGCTCGCGGAGCTTTGGCTGAGCAGTCCAGAGTTGTTTCGTTACCTTTCCGAGGTTCACTTCCAATATGCGTACACCCCGGTCGTTCGCGATAACTACCACGTACCGATGATAAGTGTCTTTCAGCTCGACCAGATGATAGATGTTCGGGTACGATCCCGCCATGATCATATTGGGAAGAGGAACCCGGAACTGGAGCGCAAGGAAGAATGGGCTTGTTCCGTTGCGGGCAAATATCGCGGCACCCCCCATCGTCTTATCTAATTCCTCCGCCACGTAACGACTGATGCGTTCCATTGCCCGTTGGAAGTGAGAAAGTTGTTCTTGCGGAAGGCTTCCCTTGAGCAAAGTCCCTCGATACCTGGTGAATTCCCGAAGCTCCACAGTATTCATCTGAAGATTCATGTAGACGCTCACCACCGGCGCTTCTGTTGCTTCAAGTGTGACCAGTGTACGAATGTGTTCTTGTAGTTCGCTGAGTTCCATGAGTCATTCTCCTTCCTCAATACAAAACCATCTATGATCTCGTCATCTCACTGTTTCAGAGTCATCGCCATGGTTGGGTCCCCATAGAGAAAGCGGTCATTAGCTCTCTCCGGCATTTCCTGTGCCACCTCCATCATGCGTGGGATGCTGGCCGAGGTGAATCATAGTTTCTGGAGTGAATCCTTTCTTGCATTGCAGTTCGGACATGTCTCCGTCTTCTGTGACGTTGTGATGTAACCACATTCTGCACAGACAACATATTGCACCTTCTTTATCCGTCCCTTCTTCTCCAGCGCCTCTTTGAACAATTCAATATGTCGCAGATCGGCATTTCTTGTCTTCTTGAAATGCTCCACCGCTTCGGGGTATTGTTCGAGGTCGGCGGTCTGTATCAAAGAGGGATATAGCGATTCGGTTTCAGCCCGTTCACTGCTCATTGCCATCTTCAATGTCTGAAGTGTATTTCCGACAATGACCGACTCCTTCGCAGACGGCTCAGGTTCGACCCCATGATTGCGAAGAAGTGCAGCATGGTTCGCCGCGTGGATTTCTTCCGAGCGAGCAACTGCCCGATAGAGATTTGCTATGCCCGGCAGGCGGTCCTTTTCGGCCTGTTTGATGAATCTCGCATATTTCAGCTGGCGATTCACTTCTTTAACATAAGCAGTGTGCAGATTCTCTATCGTCACCATCTTCGGCTCGGGCGTACTTTCCTGACAACCATACAACGCCGTGGTAAGAACAATCGCGGCAACCATGGAAGTGCGCAAAGGCGCGGTGTTTTGATGCTGTTCCTTCCGCTGAGGCAACCTCCATCGCCCGAGCGGATTGACGGCGGCAGCGCCAAGGAACCACACCCCCAGCAGGATGACGGCAATCTCCGGCACAAATGGTGCAAACAATCCAACCACTCCTGTCAGCACCAAGATTGTTCCCATGAAGAAGGCGGCCCCTCCGCGTATCTTGAGATAGATGTTCGACATAGTAGCCTCCATATCGGCAATGCGTATTCTTGCCTCAGTTCGTTAGGGCATCCGGAACTTTTGTGTTGGATGCTTGACAACCAATACAGAGCACGGAGCTTTGCGCACCACCTTCTCCGCAACGCTGCCAATCAGTACCTGCGCCAGCCCCGTGAGTCCACGACTTCCCATCACGATCAAGTCCGCCTTTACCTCTCTGGCACATCGGATAATCTGGACAAACGGCTGTCCGTCGCGGATAACGATCTCACATGTGATTCCCTTGCTGTCGGCTTCTTTTGCCAGTCGAGCCATTTGTTGTTCCGCTCGTTCTTTCAGCCCCCCATAGATCTGTGTTGGACTCATCGCCACAACTAAGAACTGGTAGTCCTGCGGCATGCGATGAACCACGTGCACCAACACAATCCTGGCCTTCTGTTTGCTGGCATGAAGAAGAGCATGTTTCCATGCTAAGGCGGAGTTATCCGAGAAATCAGTCGGGAAGAGGATGGTTCGTATGGTCTTCATTTGCACCTCCGCGTTCTAGACTGCACTGTATTTGCCTTTGCCGGATGATGAGCGCGTGCTCTTTGAGGTAAGCGCTCTGCTTCCACCTCCTTTGCAGCTGATGCAGAGTTGCGTGTGCGGTACAGCTTCGAGCCGTTCTTGCGCTATGAGTTCTTTACAGCATATGCAGGCACCATAACTGCCATCTTCGATGCGATCAAGCGCGGCGTCAAGATATCTGAGGAGTTTCAGCTGACGGTCAATGACAATGGCATACTCCTCTCGCATTGAAGCGTCAGCCGAGCGTTCGTGAAAGCTTACCGGCTGTTCGCGAGACCCATAGGACGGTTGGTCGCTCTCCATTGAGCGTACCGAGTCCTGACAATCACGCGAGACAGAAAGGGCTGCTTCCCGCATTTCCAGAACGATCTTCCTGAAATGGTGTAACTCGTTCGTTGAATAACTTTCCCTCTGAGGGGTGGTATCACCTTTGCCGGTCGCCAGCATCTTGGGGACAGTGATGCGATGAAGCGCATCCCGTAATTGAGATATTCGGTGTCTTGTTAACATGATATCATCCTCCTTTCACTGATATGCTCTCTGCTACTGAGGTCAATCCCAAGGTGTGATTTGATCACGGCCAGGAGCGTTTCCACAGGAGTAATGCCTTCAAGAATGCATTGGACCAACCCCTTGCGGAAAATCAACGCAGGCGCATGAGTGATGCCAAGCTGCGCCAGGGGTTCTTTCCCCGTCAGAGCGTCGAGAACGAAAAGATCAATATCATCTTTCACTAGTGTGGCAAGTTTCAGCATGAATCGCATTTGCAATCTACATGCTCGGAAGGCCTCTGAGTGGACATACACAATCGATGGTCTTGACGATTCATGTGAGTGCGATTCACATTCGTGCGCGGAGATGCCTATTAACCGGGCCATAGTTCCGTCCTTAAAAAGGATGTCGTGTGCCTACATCCGGATGACTCTCTTTTCAGAAGTGGATCGTACCTCCGTATCCTCATCCTCGTCTTGCTCAACAGATACGGTCCTGCATTTTGCAGCACACACAGGACACACCCACAGCCCTTCGCTGCTGCCTCTTCTCTGAACAAACACCATGAAGGATGTGCAGACTCTGCATTGGACGTTCGGTGTGAAAGTCATCGTTTATCGCTCCTTTCGTTGCCGACTCACAGGGGTTCCAAGTAGATGATGATGCTCATATCCTCCGGCTGCGTTCCGAAGATGTAGTGGATACTCTTGATGTTTCTTTGGAGAAAGTCAGCTACCCTTTCCCGCAACACGAGTTCTGACTTCTTGAACAAATGCTCGCGCAATTGTTGATACGATACAACTGTGATTCCATTTCTCGAGAGCATCTCTATTTCCGCAGGTAGAAGAAGACCCCGGATGAGGACCACAAGGACGTCTTCAGTGATTTCCGTTTTCATCTCCATGGGATTCGCTCCAACATGGGTGACCAGGAAATTCTTCACAATGAGATTGACGCCAATCGCCATACTTCCTGTCGCGGTTTCCATGTTGCGATCTCCATATGTGATCTCGTAGGGAGTCGACTTTGGCTCTGTGTGCTTCTTTAAAAGCCGCTTGTCACTCGCGCATTCGGCTCGGGGAACCGGAACGACCCCAGCGAGGCATCGAACACCATGGTATAAGCATCGAAGCGATCGCCGAAGCCGGCAACACCGAGGTCGTACAGTACTGAATCCGCTGCAACAAGAATGTGGTACCCTTCGACAACGTTTTTGGCGCCGAAGCTGGCAGTGTAAGAAAACCTGATCCCTTGATGCTTTCCGACCATAACAGGCCCCTCCGCGGTGACTATAGACCCTGATGCGGCGAGATCTCCCCTGAATCTCACGATGGCGGCTCCTACGTCATTCGTCTTCTTTGCCGTAATGGCAATGACAGCGCCATCGTCATGGGAACCTCTGGGATCGAGAAACCTTTGCTCCACATAGTGGTCATTGTAGAAGTACGCTCGACCAACCTGTGCACTGACAATCCATCCTTCGGGGTACTGAATGCTGAAACCGATGCCCGGATCAGTGTACTCCTGCATAGTACCCGCCGGTACCCGCGTTCGCTCCTTTCCCTCGTTGCACCCGAATAGGATCAAACAGGACACGGCGAAACACAGGCCTAACAGAGGCGGCAGGGCAGCCCGGAATGTGTTTCTCATGATTCTGCCTCCTTCAGTTCGTCAAGACGATTATGTGATATGAGAGGCTGATGCCACAAAACGAACAAACCAATTTGATAGTTTAACCTCGTTCAACGGAATTGTCATCGCCATAACTCACCTCCGTGTCGAATCGTTACCACCCGAAGACCGACCTGATGATGAGGGTCAGAAGACCTAGAACAATCACGGCCATTACTGCAACAAATTGCCACGGGAAACCCGCAATTTCTGGACCAGTAGGTTTTTCCAAACCAGCTGCCACCAGTTTGGCTGCGTTCACATGCTTGACTTCTGAGTGTGGTCTACCATGACTGCCCACCCCTGCAACAGCATTGATATCGACGAGCTTGAAATTCTTCTTGCTTTCGGATTCGTGTGTGTGGTCCGGCCTTTTCTGCATGTGTGCCATTGTTAAACCCTCTTGCGCAACAAGTAATGACTTGGTTGACCACCATCTGCGCTTTCACGGATGAGTGCCAGCGTTGATAGTTCCCGCAGTATGGGAACTAAGAGTGGGTCATCCTTATCTTGCCTGAGATACCTGAATCTGCGTTGATCGGCATTGCGAGCGCCGTCACTGCCGGCTTTGCGAAATCCGTAGCACCGCCTTTGAGCACATTTCAGGTAAAGGCGAAGAGGACGATGATGTGCGCTTACGCTACTGGAGGTGCTTTATTGCAGAGTAATGAGAAGTAGAAAGACGAACCGAAGAGACGCGGACGTAAATCGAAAAGAAGGAAGAACTCAGTGTCACAGCCAGCGAATTCCACTACACACGGATACACAGGGAATGAGGAAATCTGCTTCACGGGCCGCGTTTGGCGTCCCTGAGTGAAAGATTCTTTGGTGGCATCCTTCGAGTGACCGAAGCTCGCACTCATCTCAGGCTGCTTAGGCGGCCAGTTCAGACCAGCCGTCTCACAGATACTTGCTGCCTTTGCACCTGTTACGACGACCGATGCCAGCAGAATTACGGCTATGTCTCTTACCGCCCGATGCATTGCGTTCTTTCCTTTTATACCCCACTAGCAATATAGCTCCGAAGTCAGGCCATGTCAAGTAAAATCGGAAAATCTGAAATGATAGGATCGAGTTCTGTCGGGGGAGTTTTCGGTATGTGGGGCGACACGTGTGATGAGTGTTGTTGAAGAGACCGGTGCCTCTTCAAGATTTCATCCGCGTGCAAAATTAAGTGGGATGTAGATTCGATCCGCTCGATTGCGCTGACGATATTTGTTCAGAGGTGTGCCTCGTCACAATTCCATCCGCGAGCAGGATAGCGAATCCAGATTACATTCGCTACTTTGAATTGTGTACCAGTTAAACGGACAGAAGCCCAATGCTCAGATCCATCCTCTCGTTTCTCCTCTCACTCTTCAAATCCTACACCCAACTCCACCTCGAGGTTCTGTTTCTCAGAAAACAGTTGGAGATAGTTGCGCGGTCGTCACCAAGACTCAGGATCGGGCCCTCCGACAGGTTCTTCGTCGGCATTCTGACAGATCTTTACGACTCCTGGAGGGAAGCTCTTCTCATCGTACAACCCGAAACCTTGATCCGCTGGCACCGGCAGGGCTTCAGGCTGTTCTGGAGATGGAAAAGCCGATCAGACGCAGGCAGACCGAAGATTCATCAGGCCCAAATCGAACTGATCAAGCAGATGGCAAGCGATAACGCTCTCTGGGGAGCTCCCCGAATCCATGGCGAGCTGTTGAAACTCGGATTCGATATCTCAGAATCCACCGTGCTACGGTACATGCCAAAGAAAGCTCCAAGAACAACGAGGCAACGCTGGAAGACGTTTCTGAAGAACCACTCCGCACAAATTGTCTCTGTTGACTTCCTTGTTGTTCCAACCATCACCTTCAAGCTGCTTTACGTCCTGGTCGTCCTCTCTCACGACAGAAGAAGGATCATTCACTTCAACGTGACAGCTCATCCCACAGCTCAGTGGTCCGCTCAACAACTGCGAAACGCCTTCTGTGAGGAGCAAACGCCAAGGTTTCTGATTCGGGATCGCGATATGAAGTTCGGCGATGTGTTTGCGCAAACCATTTCCGCTCTTGGTATGGAACCAATCCTGACCGCATTCAGATCTCCGTGGCAAAATGGCTTCGCGGAAAGATTGATAGGAAGTATCCGGAGGGAATGCCTGGATCATCTAATCATCATTAACGAGGGTCACCTGCGGGGGATACTGCAGAGTTACATCCGCTACTACAACACTCAACGAACTCATCTGGGAATCAAGAAGGATTCACCAGAACCGCGAGAGGTCCAAACCAACGGGCTGATCGACAAGTTGGCTGTTGTGAATGGGCTGCATCACTACTATTACCGAAGGGCCGCATAGCAAGCGAGCAGGTTGCTCATCTTCGATTAGTCCACACGTGGACCAAGGGAAATCTATTTCCCCGCTGTGGGGAATGTGACTCTTCAGATTGAAATTGTGCGCACTTCCCTCTTCTGCGATCGACAACTCTTCCCCACTTACCTCCTCATTGCACAGAACACCACGCTCAACTCATGATTCGTGGTGACATTATGCTACGGACGGAATATTGACGAGGGACAGCCCCGTAATCGCACGCGCATGCCCCTACAACGAACGATCTCCGAAAGTGCGTACAAATATCGCACACGCGGAGATCGAAAGAGGAAAAAGTGGCGAATTCAGTCGGGGCGGGGGGATTTGAACCCCCGGCCTCTTGGTCCCGAAAATTGCGGCATTTCTGCAATGCGGCGATTTTGGGGCAGTTTTCCAAATTTGGATTACATGGAGTGCATCAAATTTCACAAACCGTACACAATCTGCTCACACTCACTGGAGGACTAATAGCGATCCCACTTCATGACGATTCGCACGGCAACCGTGCAATCATGGACGGGCAGACTTATGAAACGAAGACGCCAGCAGCATGAGCTGCATCTTGCATGTGGTGCGATTTGCGGACCGATCGCCACTCGGATGCCATTTTGAATAGGAACAGCGGGGTCGATATGTTCGGCTCCGGTTTTGGTCATGATTTGGGTGGCTTGCGTCTCTTCGGCTTGGACATTTTCTGCAACCGCTTCGCAGCTTGTTCAAAGTCCGCATCCACAGGTCGCGGCTGGACGTCTGTCAGAGCGCGGTAACGATCGAATTCCATCTCTGCCTTCAACTTGGCCGCCTCGGCGGAGACCTTTCCGGCGTGATCCAGCAATTCGCGCCCGGAGATTTTCAGGAACTCATCCAGCTTTTCGATCCATTTACGCATGGTCATTGGCTTGCGGCTGAGGGCCTGAAGTTCCGCGAATTCGATGTAGAGGTTCACGATCCGGTTCAGAGCCTGGAGTTCCGTTTCATTGAGATAGTTCTTGGCAATGGAGACATCATCCTTACGGATGATCTTCCCAGAGCGAGTCGTCAGCAGCCCCATCAGCGGCTTGGTCGCATCGGCGCGCCCGTGGATCACTTCCGCCGCCGTATGCCCGTGCGCGGCCCAGTGCATTTTGTTCTGAACCGTCGCGAAGAACTGCTGCGAGATCTCCGTGTTTGGCGAGTAGTCCATGCTCGTTGCATAGATATCCAGAACCTTCTGATAGAAGCGCCGCTCAGACGAGCGAATATCGCGGATGCGCTCCAGGAGTTCGTCGAAGTAGTCCGTCTGCCCCTGGCCCGGCGGATTTTTCAACCGCTCGTCATCCAGCGTGAAGCCCTTCACCAGGTACTCTGTCAGCTGGGCGGTTGCCCACTGGCGGAACTGGGTGCCCCTGTCACTACGCACCCGGTAGCCGACGGCGATGATGGCCGGTAAACTGTAGTGTTTCAAAGCGCGGGTGATCCGCCGATCGCCCTCCGTCCGAACTTGTAAGTATTCCTTACAAGTTGCTGTCTCATCCAGTTCGCCTTCGGCATAAATGGCCTTCAGATGCAAGGTCACATTCTGGGTAGTCACCTGAAAAAGCTCCGCCATCAACGCCTGCGTCAGCCATACGGTTTCGTTCTCAAACCTGCACTGAATGCGCGTCCTGCCATCCGCCGTCTGGTAGAGAATGATGCTGGATTGCGGCTGTTCGGACTCTTTCATAATTCTCCCCCAAACGTTCGGTGAAGCAGCGACTTTTTCAACGTGTCCCTCTCTTCAAACTCCATCCCGTACAAAGTAGTGACTTCTAATTGAAATCGATACAATTTCTCTGTGTCACTGATCAGAGTTTGATCGCGAATTTCTGGCACGGATGGACTCTAAGATGGAGACAGCCAAGCGCTTCAAAGTTGCGAGAATATCTCGCAGAAAGCCCCTGTGTCTCTTCAAAGCTCCATCCCCCCACAAAGTAGCGAATTTCAATTGAAATCAACACTCCAATTCTGTACCAAAGACCGGATGGTTCACACTGGAGTTCTGGTCCGGAGGCACTTTTTGAAGGGACTCGGCACGTATTGGACTCCGTCCGCGATCATGTCGGCCGGATCGTCTTCGCCACACATCGCCCTTGCTTCTGTCGTCCCAACGTGTTACTTTTGTAAAAAGAATGGCACGCCATGAAACCCCTTACACGATTTGGCGTTTCAATTGAAGCCGACCTCGTCAAACGTTTTGATGCATTTCTCGAAGGTACCGGATACCGCAACCGCTCAGAAGCCTTCCGTGACCTGATCCGCGCACGGTTGGTAGAAGAAGAAATCCAGAAGAAGAACGCCTCGGTATTTGGCGTACTCTCCATTGTGTATGACCACCATAAGCGTGAACTCGAAAGCAAACTGACAGCGATTCAGCACAATCATTTTGCCAACATCATCACATCCATGCACGTCCATATCGATCACCACAATTGTCTGGAGGTTATTCTCCTCAAAGGCAGGGCCGGCGACCTGCAATTACTCGGCTCTTCGCTTGCCGGCCTCAAGGGAGTAAAACACAGCAGACTTGTGTTCACTTCGATCAATCAGCTATCCACAATACACGAGGACAATCATCATCATGGCTCTAAGAAGCTCTAACCTCTCCTGTGTGCTGCTTGCTCTCACTGTCCACTCCATGGCGGCAGCGCAGCAGAAAGCGGACTCTGTGCGAACATACACTCTTCCAACGATGGTTATTACCGCCACCAACCTGGAAGTCCTTCGGAACACGGTCCCCAATGCCGTCTCTATTGTGAGCAGACAGGATATCATGCAAAGCGGCGAAACCTCCGTTTTGCCCCTCATCAACAGGCTTGTACCCGGTCTGTTCATCACGGAGCGGGGAGTCCTTGGATATGGCGTCTCAACAGGAGCGGCTGGGAGCATCTCCATCCGGGGAACGGGTGGAAGTCCAAATACTGAAGTTCTTGTCCTGACAAACGGACGACCTCAAATGATGGGGTTGATGGGTCACCCTTTGCCTGACACCTACGTCAGCGCAGGTGTTGACCGTGTCGAAGTTATTCGCGGACCGGCTTCATTGCTCCACGGAACGAATGCGATGGGGGGGGTCATCAATATCATCACGCAACAGCATATGCCGGAAGCTTTCAGTATGAACGCCGGTCTTTCTTACGGAAGCTATAACACGAGAAAGATTGAAGGAGGTGTCGGGTACGGCTTCCGGGATGGGGGCGTCGCCGTCTCGGGCAGCCATTATGCTACGGAAGGCCATCGGGCGTATGCAGATTTCCGGGAGACGAATGGGTCCCTTCGAGGCTCGTCGGCACTTGACGAGCATTTCACAGTCAGCGCCGATGCAGGTCTTTCCGGCTTTAAGACGTTCGATCCAGGAACGGAAGCTGTACCGGTGAAAGACCACTGGGTGGATATTCTGCGCGGCAGTTCGGGGTTTGCCATCGAGAACCGTCATGGCAATCTCCAGGGCGCCGCAAAAGTGTTCTTCAATTTCGGAAGGCACGATATCTATGATGGCTTTCACTCCACCGACAATAACCTTGGCCTTCTCCTGTATCAGGCGCTTGTGCTCGTGCCGGGTAATGTGACCACCGTCGGGGTTGATTACAAACGTTATGGGGGTCAAGCCAACAATACCAAAACCGGTTTTAACTTCGGAGAGTATTTCATCAATGAAACCGGCGCGTATATCCTGGTCCAGCAAAAGTTGCTTGCGTTGCTGAGCGCCAGTGCGGGGTTGCGGATGAACCACCACAGTCTCTATGGAAATGAACTTGTTCCACAATTAGGACTATCCGCCCGCATAGAGGAAAGCACAACCCTTCGTGCATGCGCCGGAAAAGGATTCCGGAGTCCGACAATTCGAGAACTGTATTTGTTCCCTGCACCGACGCCGACCCTTGAACCTGAACGACTCTGGAACTATGAGCTCGGACTTCTCCACAACTTCAATGAATCAAGCACTCTCGATATAGCAGCATTTGTGTCTGAAGGCAGTAACATTATCCGGGTGGGTGGTGCATTCCCTAACCTCACCTTGAGTAACTCCGGCTCGTTTGTTCATCAAGGCGTTGAAGTCTCGGGCAATACATCTCTCTTCGGAGATTTCCGCCTCGATGTCACGTACGGGTATCTGAATGCCGGCGACCAGACGATGGGGAATCCCAGACACAAGCTCTATGTTGGCGGCGGTTATATCACAGGGTTGTTTCGAACAACCCTCGGTGTCCAGTATGTCGCCGGACTCTATGGCAGTGATTACAGCAAAACGCCTCTCCCGGATTACACACTCTTGAACGCGAGAGTCACCATGCAGATATTCGACAGAACCTCCTGCTACATTGCGGCGGAAAACATCCTGGGAGCGCAGTACCAGACAATGGCGGGCTATCCGATGCCGGGAGCAACACTGTTTGCCGGGATCACCTTGGCGGCACAGTAGCGCATGGGCCCGCGCGCCGAATCCCGCGAACTCGCTCTCGGCGGACTCCTGGGAGCTGCTGCACTCCTGTTGCCGGCGGTTTTTCATCTCGTTCATCTCGGCTCCCTGTTTATGCCGATGTACGTGCCCCTGTGTTTGCTGGCTTTTCTGGTGAGCGCAAGAACTGCTGCAAGCGCGGCGCTTATCACCCCCTTGATGTCGGGGCTGCTGACAGGCATGCCGCCGTTCTACCCGCCAATCGCACCGGTCATGTCGGTAGAACTGGCTCTGATCTGCGGAACCATCGCGCTTGTGCACGCCCGATGGCCACGGTGCAACGAGTGGCTGCTTCTCTTCCCTGTTCTTCTTGCAGGACGGATTTTCAACTACTTCCTCATGTATGCAGTGGCAGAAGTGATGAACCTGCCTTCGGGATTTGTGGCAGGACTTTCATTCATTGCGGGCTGGCCGGGAGTTGTGCTGATGCTCGCTGTCATTCCTCCGCTGGTCCGCGTGCTAAAGACGAAAGGAACATTCCTTGGACAAGGTTCAGAGCTCTAACGCGAAACAGGAGTATTTTGACAGCATTGCGGAGAAGTGGGAGGGGTTCATGGACGTCCATGCCCTCGAGATCGCGCTCCGACATGTGATTGCGGACCTCAACATCGGACCTGAAGAGGTGGTCCTTGATCTGGGGTGTGGTACCGGAATATTGACAGGCATTTTGCTTGAGGTACTTTCCGACCGGGGGCACATTCACGCTGTTGATTTTTCGCCGGCGATGATTGAGGTCGCACGCTCGAAAGGTGACGACCGGAGAATCACCTGGCACGTCGCTGATGCGCTGCATCTGCCGATATCCGATTCGAGCATCGATCGTGCCGTTTGCTTTTCCAGCTGGCCGCATTTTCCGGATTCCGGTTTGGCCGCGGAGGAAGTCCACCGTGTCCTCAGAAACCACGGCACACTCGCAATTCTCCATCTCCAGTCCAGAGAAAAGATCAACCAGATCCACACTTCTGCCGGCGGGGCTATTTCCCGGGATCTTCTTCCGCCAGCTTCCACGTTAGCCTCACTTCTCCGGACACACAGTCTCATGCCCACAACTACTGTCGACGACGATCGCATGTACCTCATCGTTGCAACGAAAACAGTGGCGTAGAGAGTATGATGAAAGGACATCCTACTGCACAGTTTGGCTCAGGAAAAGGTCTGCTTGCGAGACTATCTCCACAGGCAAGACTTCTTTGCAGCATGTTGGTTTTGGTGACTGCCTTGATTTCTCTACCGAATCCGTTGGCAGGAATCTTCTTTACGCTGTGCGTAAGTGCCGTCTTTCTCCTGCTTTGCGGGGTACCCCTGCGGCATCTGATGCGTGCCTCCATCGCAGTGGTGTCCATGTCAGCTCCGGTTCTCTGTTATGCCCTGATTGCAGGATCAGACGGTCTCGTGTTTCCACCGGGAACTTCTTCACCTGTTGACGCTGCCGTACATCAGCATATAGTCGTCGTTGCCCTCAAGGGGATGAGCTGTGCCCTGATTGTCGTCGGGGCACTGTCGACTGTGTCGTTTTCAGAGCTCTATGACTTTCTGGCCCGCATTCCGCTTCCCCGTATTGTCCTTCTTCTCATGCTCCAGATCCTGCATCAAACCAAGTTACTTCTTGACGAGACCGCCCGGATTTCCGACGCATTTGCCGTTCGGGGTGCGACATCCGGGATCAGTGCGCCAGTGCTCGTACTTCGCTATTTCCCCCAGACGTGGCTTCCAAGAATAGTCGCGAAATCAGAACGGGTTGCCAATGCCATGGAATTGCGAGGATATGGAACCACCTTGCCTCAATTTGGGGGGAGCCCTATGTTTCTTCATGATTGGTTGGCCCTGTGTGTCGCGGCCCTCATCGTGAGTGCGGTCATTGCCAACCGTCTCTTGGGTTGCATATGAAGGAGGAGGGGCTCGTACTTCGTATGGAAAAAGTCACTGTTCAGTATCCCGGGAGCAGTCATCCCGCAACACGTGACTGCTCATTGGTGGTCGGACAGGGCGAAAAAGTCGCTTTGCTTGGGACCAACGGGTCCGGAAAGACATCGTTACTCATGGCTATCGTTGGACTTGTCCCTTTCTCGGGGTCCGTTCGTGTCAATGCAATCGATGTTGTGAAGAAACATTTGACTGCGGTGCGGGACACGATAAGCTTCCTGTTCTCGAGCCCCGAGGACCAGATCCTCTTTCCCAAGGTCGTCAACGATGTCGCCTTCAGCCTTATGCGAAAAGGGGTAAGCTCTGGCGAGGCGGATGAACAAGCAAGAGTTATGCTCGATCACCTTGAGGCATCGGGTCTAGCGGAATTGTCACCATATCAGCTGTCCCATGGGCAGCGACTTCGTGTGGCACTTGCCGGGGCGTTGATATGCAAGCCACCCCTGCTTCTCCTGGATGAACCCTCAACAAGTCTGGATACACGGGGCAAGAAGCAGCTCATCAGGGTTCTTGCGTCCGTGCCTTCTGCCGTGCTCATTGCTACACATGATATCGAATTCGCACAGCGAGTATGCACTCGATTTGTAATTCTTGAGGAGGGCAGAGTGCAAATGGTTGGAACGAGATGGGATTTGATACCAGAACAATTCCGGTGGTGACGAGCGCCCACAATCCCCGCACTCCTGCAATGCTCACCATGCCGAGGGGATCGCATTCTGAGCCCGGCTGTCTACCCACATGGAAAGACGGACGCTCCTCGAGCCGCAACTAAAACAGAATAGCTCGACGGCCAACCCAACTTCCTCTAACAAAGAATTCCTGTCTTCAACTCGATGAAGACAGGACCCTATGCTTTGACCACGAAGGTTAAACCCCGGGACCGCTTGGTTCCTGGACAAGCGGGTCCCGAGAATTGCCCTTTTTCGTCCGGACGGAGGGATTTTTTCCTTCCACCGCTTGGTTCCTGGACAAGCTGCGAGCGTCTTCTTCACAAAAATGGCGCGCTTTGGGCAGATCCCTACCCGAAAAGTGCGCCACTGGTTACAGTCTGGTTACAGTCGTACTTCCAATAACCTCAAAACTGCCCTTTTTCGTCGGGGCGGGGGGATTTGAACCCCCGGCCTCTTGGTCCCGAAAAAAGCAAACACCCCTCAATGCGGCGAAAATAGGGCACTATTGCCAGAATCTTGTCCACCAAGTGCATCGAGTTACACAATTCCATTACAGCCTGGTTACAGTACCGATTGCGCGGCATCCATGCATTCTTGGATGGCTAGGTATACGAAACGAAGACGGCAGCGTCGCAAACTACATTTTGCACGAGGTGCGATTTGCGGGCCGGTCTCCGGCCGGTGTGTTCCGATTCTGTATCACTAAAATGCAGTTCGGATGGTTCCTGCTTGGGTTTATGCCCGGATGGACTTTTGAAGAGGGACACCTTGCCGGCGAGCAGGTGACTCCTCGGACGAAGTCTGTGCGACCTCTTCTCTTCTTGAACCCAAGCCTCTCCCCCACGCACCTTCTCATCACGCAGTCCCTCTCACTCAACTGATGATCCCGTGTGGAGTTCTGCTGCGGATGGAATCTTGACGATGGACAGGGACAGGCACTCGTCTTGGTACACTTCGAGAGAACTCAAGGTGTACCGAGAACTTAACGATAAACTTCCTTCCGATGGTTAACAGTTAAGATACATATCGTTCGTTTGTCTAATCCGTAGATAGCGCGGTACTCGCCAACACGGAGGGACCACATGCCTTTGAGCGGACCCACAAGAGGCTTTCCAGCGGTTGGACTTTCGGCGAGCGTTTGGATCTTCCTAAGGATGCGGTCATGAATCGCAGGCTGCGCTCGGCGAATTGCAGCAAGATCCTTGGCAGCGCGCTCCGTGAGTTCAACGGTCACGTGCGCTTCCTCCTTCTCGCAGGTTTGCCGGTGCGGGCAACGTATCTGTCCAGCGAAATGGTTCTACCCGAGCGAGCCTGTTTTGATCCTTCTGCGATTGCTCGAACTTCTTTTCGGTGGCCGAGGATGTCTAGTGTTTCCATCAAGCCCGCATACTCGTCTGCGCTCATCAGCATTGCTGAAGACTTACCGTTGCGGGTTATGAGGTATTTGTCAAGCATCTCTTCCGAGCTTTTGACCAACAGTGTCAACCGTTGTTTCGCTTCCGACACAGGAAGCGTTTGTACATTGTTCATCGTGCTCTCCTTGCAGTAGTCCTTTCAGGCAAGATAGACAGAATTGTGGACATAGTCAATAATGTGATTCAGACAGCAATTGGAAAGGGGTGCGCCTATTCAAAACTCCGTCCGTGTCCAAAGTAGCGAATCCAAACCTGTGCCTCGTCAAAATCCCATCCGCCTCCAAAGTAGCGAATCCGAACCACTTTTGCTACTTTGCCACCTGCAACAATTACCCGGACACCCGCCAAATGCTCAGATCTGTCTTCTCGTTTCTTCTCTCGCTCTTCAAGTCGCACACTCAGCTTCACCTCGAAGTTCTGTTTCTCAGAAAGCAACTGGAAATACTGGCTCGCACATCACCGAGGCTCCGACCGAACCCTACTGACAGATTCCTACTTAGCGCATTGACAGATCTCTATGGTTCTTGGAGAGAGGCTCTGCTGATTGTCCAGCCCGAGACCATCATTCGCTGGCACAGACAGAGCTTCAGAGTATTCTGGAAATGGAAGAGCCGATCGGGAGCGGGCAGACCCAAGATCCCCCAAGAGCAAATTGATCTCATCAAACAGATGGCGGCCGACAACCCGCTCTGGGGCGCGCCGCGGATTCACGGTGAACTGCTCAAGCTGGGCATTGACATCTCAGAAGCCACCGTGCAGCGGTACATGCCCCCGAGACCGCAAAGGACAACGAGGCAGCGCTGGAAGACATTCTTAAAGAACCATTCCGCACAGATCGTCTCCGTTGATTTTCTTGTCGTACCCACCATCACTTTCCGATTGTTCTACGTTCTGGTCTTCCTTTCACACGACAGAAGAAGAATCATCTATTTCAATTTGACGGATCATCCTACGGCTCACTGGTCCGCTCAGCAATTGCGAAATGCTTTCTCTGATGTGGCACCACCCAGATTCTTGATGCGGGATCGCGACTTGAAGTTCGGTGAAACCTTCACCGGCACTGTATCCGCTCTTGGTATGGAACCACTTTTGACTGCATACCGGGCACCCTGGCAGAATGGATACGCGGAAAGACTGATCGGCAGCATCAGGCGCGAGTGCCTCGACCACGTGATCGTCTTCAACGAGTCGCACCTGCGCGGGATTCTGCAGAAATACATCCGCTATTACAACACGCAGCGAACTCACCTGGGGATCGGTAAGGATTCACCTGAGCCGCGAGAAGTTCAATGCGACGGGGAGATTGACAAGGTCGCTGTTGTGAACGCCCTGCACCACTTCTACTTCCGACGGGCCGCGTAAGGAACACTCACGAACTGATTGCTGCGATGTTGCCCGCGTGGGCTGTGGGAAATCTACGTCCTTCCTGCGGAAGAAACCGTCCCTTAAACAAGAATTTCAACTCCCTTCCCTCCTCTCCTAGAAGGAAACCCTCTTGAACTCCTCTTATGATGCTTGAGAACATCGCTCAACTGAGCGATCGCAAGAGTCTTCGGTGTCGGATGGAATATTGCAGAGGGACAGCCGGGTGCGCTTCGAGCCATCTCTGCAATTAGCGACTTGGTCATCTCACTAACAAGAGCAACCGGGAATCAGGAGGGAGGAGAGGGCGAACTCAGAACACAGCTTTTCGTCGACATGGAGAGATGGACTCTCACCGAGCCGCAATCAAATCAGGGATCCTACAAGGTCAACCGAACTCTCTCTAACAGAAAGGCCCTGCCCTCAACTTGAAGAAGACAGGACATAATGATTTGACTGCGAAAAACTGAATCCGGGACCGCTTGGTTCCTGGACAAGCGGGTCTAAAGAATTGCCCTTTTAGGTCCGGAGGAAGGGATTTTTCCCTATCAGCGCTTGGCTCCTGGACAAGTTGCGAGCGTCTTCTTCATAAAAATGGCGCACTTTGGGCAGATTCATGCCCGCAAAGTGCGCCACTGGTTACAGTCTGGTTACAGTCGTACCTTCTCCAACCTCAAAACTGCCCTTTTTCGTCGGGGCGGGGGGATTTGAACCCCCGGCCTCTTGGTCCCGAAAAAAGCCTCTACCCCTCAATCCGGCGAAAATAGGGCACTATTCCCAAATTTCTGTCCACCAAGTGCATCGAGTTACACAATTCCATTACAGCCTGGTTACAGTGCCGATTGCACATCATCCGTGCAGTTATGGTCAGCAAGAGCCACGACACGAAGACGACGGAGGCGAGAGCTGCATTTTGCACGAGGTGCGATTTGCGGGCCGGTCTCCGGCCGGTGTGTTCCGACTTCGTCGCACCCGCGGCCAACTCGGATGATTCATGATGGCGTTCCGGCCCGGACGGGATTTTGAAGAGGTTGCGCGCGCGTTGACACCGCGCTCCAGGTCAACCCAAGTCCGGTAACCAGTTTTAAATCAGCACTTTCCAAGTTCTAAGTAAAATTGTATATTCTATTGTGCCGACGATACTGCAAATAAAGGGTTATCGATTTTTCTTTTTTAGCCATGAGGGCAATGAACCAGCTCATATACATGTAGAGCACGCGGAGAAGTATGCCAAGTTTTGGCTGAAACCTATTCAGTTGGCTGCATCAGATGGATTTCGAAGTGCAGAGATTTCAGAATTGAGGAGATTGGTTCAAGAGAATAGCACTCTATTTGAGGATAAATGGAATGAATACTTCAGCCGTAAGAATTGAACCGAGAGCGATAGACATATCCTTTACTTCAGATGCTCTCAAAGTTGTGCTTGCAGATGGGAGAGAAGTAACCGCACCGTTGGAATGGTTTCCCCGGCTGCGTGATGCAAACGATCTGCAAAGAAAGAACTGGCGTCTGATCGGGAGAGGAATCGGTATTCATTGGGCGGATGTTGATGAAGACATTTCTGTTCAAAGTCTTCTTGCGGCAAACTAAAGTTCCGAAGAACCGCTCTCCCCGCAGCTCAAGATGAACACGCAGCTGTGCGCGCTTGGTCATAGCTTTCGCTTTTGGCTTATAGCGTCAGCTTACTACTGCGTCTGCATCGGCTTGCGCGCTTCCGCTCCCTTGCAGTAGACTGTCGTGAGGTCTCCCGTGGTCATATCACACACTTCCCGTTGCTGCCGATCGTAATCACCACCCACATCTCCAATTCCCTTTTGCACGCTACCCCTCAGGGTACTTGGACCGAATGTTCCGTAGCTGACTTCCCCGTTTTCATGGCGGGTCGTCGATGTGGAAGGCCACCTCTGGTTCGCTTGCACTTCGGCCTGAACATTTGCCTTACGCCCTTCAGATCCCGTCTCGCGACGGACACTCTGCGCTTGGCTACACACCCCGGCTTGCGTTCGAGTATGAGAGGACTTTAACCTCCAATTCTGTGATAGTGCACGGCACACATTAAAAGCCCTTCCCTTAGGGAACTGTTTGGGATGCAGCTCCTATTTCTTTATCCCGGCCGCTTCTTCAAGCATTGCAGTAGTAACAGATTTTGGTCTTTCGATTGGATATCCGAGCGCACGGTCCCAGATAATATTTGCTACAACACCAAGTGCTCTGCCAACAGCAAAAAGAACAGTATAGAAATCATACTCTTTTAATCCGTAATACCATTGGATAACACCCGACTGTGCATCAACATTCGGCCATGGATTTTTTGCTTTGCCTTGTTCAAGCAGTACCGGCGGAACAACTTTGAACAGCAGATCAACGTAAATAAATAACGGATCCTTCGGTAAGTGCTTCAGGCAGAATTCCCTTTGAGCCATATAACGGGGATCAGTTTTTCTCAGAACAGCGTGACCGAATCCTGGAATAACCTGTCCGCCTTTAAGTGTATCCCAAACAAACTGTTTCATTTCTTCTTCAGTTGGAATTTTACCGCCCATCTTATCATAAACTCCCTGCAGCCAGCTTAAGACTTCCTGGTTTGCAAGTCCGTGCAATGGACCGGCAAGTCCGTTCGTCATAGCAGAAATTGAATAATACATATCTGATAGAGCGCTTGCAACGAGATGACCGGTATGTGCGCTAACATTTCCGCTTTCGTGATCGCTGTGCAGAATGAAATACATTCTTGCAACATCATCGTAAGGTTTTTCAATTCCCATCATCTGAGCAAAGTTTCCACCAAGGTCAAGCTTTGGATCAGCATCAATAATCTGTCCATTCTTATATTTTAATCTGTAGATGAAAGCAGCTATGCTTGGAAGTTTAGCAAGAAGACTTAAGCCATCTTCAAGAGTTGGAATCCAGTAATCATTTTTCTTGAGCTTACCGGAACTATATTGTTTAACAAATTCAGATTCACGCTGCATAGCAAGAATTGCAGTTGACAACATTACCATCGGATGAGAATCTTTCGGCATGGTTTTCAGAATTTCAAAAACGTATTTCGGGATAGCACTTCTCTTTTTGAATTCTTCAGCAACTTCTTTTACATCAGCTTCTGATGGGATATCTCCTGTTAACAGGAAGTGAAAGAACCCTTCAACATAAGGCATTTCTCCGCCGGGTACTTTTGGAAGCTTTGCCATTACTTCCGGGATTGTGAGCCCCCTGAAGCGAATTCCTTCAATCGGATCCAAATAAGAAATATCAGTCACCAGACTTTTAATATCTCTTGCCCCGCCGATGATTTGTCCGATATCAACTTCATCGACTTTGACATTACCGAATTCTTTAATTAGACGCGTTGTGCGTGGTCGCCACTCTTCAATTTGCTTTCCGAGTTTTTCTTTTAATCCAGACATTTTTACTCCTGTGATTTTAGTTATAATTCATTGAATAATGGATTTGTGAGATTGCTTATAAATATTCCTACCCCGTACGGGGGACTTTTTCCATCCGTCATGCCGCTTGTCTGTGGTAGTGATGATGCAACCCACCCAGGACAGCGCTCCGGCAAGCAGGACCACTCATTTTCTTTCGCTCCCCAGGCCTCGGCATTCCTTGCTGAATCCCCTGATGTGGTCGCTGGCTGTTGTAAAAAGCGATATACTCATCAAGAATCCTCTCGATCTGACTTCTGCCAATAAGCAGAAAATCGTCCAGCGCCTCTCTTCTCACAGTCCTGAAGAACCGTTCCATAATACTGTTCATGTTCGGGGCTTCCACGCCGGTCCTGACGGATACCAGATTGTACGCAAGATAGTCAATATTGAACATCAACGCATTGTCATGGATCAAATATCCTCTCCTGGCTATAGTTACGCTCAAGAGCATCAGCTGCTGGCGGACGAATGCCCTCGTCGGATTCTCAGTGACGGCAAACCGCACAATCTCGCGGGTTTTGTGTGATATGATTGCGAAGACATAGAACCGCTTCCCCAGCATGGTGTCGACTGTGAAGAAATCCATTGCGTAGATGAACTGTATCTGTGCTTGCAGAAACGTTTTCCAGATTAATGAACTCTGAACCATCCCTCTCCGCCTGAAGGCTTGAAGAATCTTCCGGATAGTCTTTGTGCTCAGAGAGATATCAAGCTTCAACAGTTCGCCCTGAATCCTCTTCACACCCCAGAGCAAGTTGTCGTTTTTCATGGACAGGATCAAGTTCTTGACATCGGCGTCGACAGGCTTGCGACCTCTCTTGGCCGGAAGGTGTTCGAAGGTCCAAAACCGCTTTGTCAGTGTTCGTTGCCAGGAGAGGAGCGTCTCCG
This sequence comes from uncultured Bacteroidota bacterium, assembly GCA_963779225.1. Classification (GTDB taxonomy): domain Bacteria; phylum Bacteroidota; class Ignavibacteria; order UBA10030; family UBA6906; genus CAVPCZ01. The sequence goes on along the minus strand of CAVZWW010000003.1, from coordinate 2,743,416 downwards.
GCTTGACCAGCGTCAGTCGGTGCCTGATATCAGCCGCCCCATTCAGCACAACCAAAAACAACTTGTCGGAAAACCCGAAATGAACCCTCTTTTTCCCCACTCTGCGTAGGAGGATCTCGTTTTCTTTCTTGAGAAGTGCGTTCTCAGTGAGGACATTCCCTTTTGACCGGAAGGATCGGAGAAACAAACGGAGCAAGGCGGCAAAGAAGGCTATCATGTCTACTCTGAAAGTGGGGTATGCTTTCCAGAGCAAAATATCGGCACTTTAATCGTCAGATGGAATAAGTCACCCCTACGGGCCGATACCAGACAGTCCCCGACCCATGCCCCCGCACACGAGGACCGTCAAGATGCCAGCGTTGTAAATCACCATCGCGCCGATAACCCCTCCCGCAGCATGGCTCCGGCCGTCGCTGCGAGCAAGCCAGCAGGCGACTCCCAGGGCGAGCATTGCCACTCCGGCCACGCGTGCGACACTCAATGCCACTGGCGTATCGAGCGATGAACCGAGCAGAAGCGTGGCAAGTTGCGACGGAAGCGTCACCAGCACAAGGCCGGTCGCCCCCTCAATCACTGCTGTCACGGTGAGCAGGTTCTTCATATTCCTTCCTCTCTCTGTGAGCAGCCACGCCTGGATTACTTTGCTTCACAGAATGACGCAATTGGCGCCGCCTGCCCCATTAGCACACAACAATCAAGGCGGTCAGAAGAACAATGTCTGCCATCCCACGGCCAGCGTGGTAAAGTCGGCACCGAAACGAATAATGGCACCCGTGCTGCCCGAGAGCTTCACCGAGTGCCGATCCCCTATCGGCAGAACCAACGTCCACCCGATGCGCGAGTTCTCCTGCCGATTATCCATATCGGAACCATCTACATATGATATACCTCCAGCGTAGTACGTAAAGTCAATTGCCGCCCACATCAGGGGCATGACCGTATAGCTGATGTGCGCCTGGAAGGCCACCAGGGGATCCTGTGTACGGGTCGAATTGCCGGCATAATACGAGTGGTTGGCGGTGAACAGCCAGATGGCGGCGTAAAAATCAAGGAGCCATCGGTTGCCCAGCGGTTGCGACAACGCGATCTCAGGCTTGAATGCCCAACGGTTGGCACCAAGGTTAATGAACTTGTCAGGGAAGTACTGGCCGATTGGCGCAACGAGGGTCAGGCCTGTGCCCAGAATCGTCTGACGCAGGACTTTCGCAAACTCTTCTCCTTTAGCAGCAGGGGCACCAAGGAACAACATGGAGAAACGAAGCCGCATGTCGGAGAAACCGGATCGAGTGATGTTTTGGGTCTGGCCTCCAACCTCCGCCGATCCCTGGGCCCAGGAATATGGCAACGCTGCATACGCCTGGGCCGTCTGGCCGAACAGGCTAAACGTGTGTCCGACGGCAATCGAGGGAGTCTCGACATCCGCGTGCCCGTTCTGCATCGGCATTGTCACGTCCGTCACCATGCCCCCGGATGAGTACGAGAAGCCTGCGACGACAAAGCTCATGTCGACCGGGATTCTGGCGTAAGCCCTCGGATCAAGATCCTGCGCGGACGCCTCTGCGGTAAGAAACAGCAGGCACAGCGCACCCACCGCAAGGCGAAGGCATGTCGTAGTTCCTGGTAGCAAGATCCTCAATCTGGATAACGGTATGCCGCATCAATAATGTCAGACTCACAAATGTCAGGTTCACAGCATGAAGTTGTACCCCAGCGTGAACGAGAAGCTCTGGTAGTCAACCGCAAGGAGCATGTAGCGGGCACCGATTTCGAACCCGGATTGCTGGAACCCGATGCCGATCGGGACCATGAACCATCCCGTGTTCCCCTGCACACCCACCACGCTTCCTTCATATGTATAGCTGAGGAAGTAGATGCCGCCTTCCAAACTCCCGTAAAAACCCTTCGTGAAATAGTATTTCCCGCCGATGAAGAAATTGAACGCACTGGGTTGTATCGACGTATTCAGGGCCAGGTCCTTTTTCCCCCAGACGAGGTATCCCGCCGTCGCCGTGATGGCGCTGCGGGCGTCCACTCCCCACTGGTAACGGAGATTACCGCCGTAACCGGTCCCGGCAACCTCCTTGAAGAGTTGATCCGTTGGAAGAGAAACTTCGAAATTCGCGCCGAGGCTCGATTTTTGGAACCCCGGTTCACCCTGGGCAAACGTTACTAGCGGGACAGCAATCATACATGCGAAGACCAAGATCAGAAAACGTTTCTTGATGTTTCTCCTTTCGATGAGATATTTACTTCCTTTCCAGTGGCGACCATCAGCAAGGCAGCGACAGACAGGTTCTTCACCGGTTTTTTCATAAGGTGTTGTTTTGAGTGATTTGAGGGCTCAAGCTTTTCCTGAAAGTTTCGATTCTACTTGACAGAATACCCCTTCCCATCCAGGCACGCGGAATATGCTTTCTTGAAACTGTCAATCTTCGCAGCATCGGTTGCAGCCGCTGTCTGCTGGGCTTGTTGCTGCTTCTGTGCATCCTTCTTTTTCTTCCCTGCTACGCCGCCCATGCCACCCGCGGCCGCGCCGATAGCTGCGCCCTTGCCCGCATCTCCGGCAATCGCGCCGATAGCCGCTCCTGCCACCGCACCCTTCGCGGCGCCTTTCACGGCAGAGCCGTCCGGACCTTTGGCCACGCTGTCAGGCTTGGTTGCCTGCATGTTCAGCGGATCAACCCCGCTCTGTTGTACCGCCCAGGAATAGCAGGCCTGCTCGTCCTTCGCCTGCTGATCAGCCTTCTGATCCTTGGCAGGGAAAACAAAAATGCCCAATTTCTTGTTCAAAGATGCGGTCATCGATGCCGGCTGCGCAGCCGGCGTATCCTGGGCGTACACCAGGCCTGCGAGGACCAACACCATTGCGACCAGAAAGAATAGCTTGTTCATGTTCATATTCTTGCCCTTTCGTGTTTGATGGATCTTCATTCAACTTGCGTCTTACTTTCTTTACCTCGAGAGATTCTACAACAACGTCATATTATGTTCCTCATACATTAATCCATAATGCATTTTACTTCGGTTTATCAATTGTAACAAAATAATAACTCGATTTACTAATTGCCCATTTAGTGACTCTCCTGTAACCTTTTCATACCTTCAATCAGCGGATGCCATCCGTAAACAAGTGTTACCATAAAACCATCCATTCTCATTGCATCCGGGGCATCATCGTTTATTGTTGATTTATAACCAAAAGTAAGATTAAGGTTATCATTGATCTGGTATCCAAGTGTTACTCCAACACCGATGTTGTTAAGTTTTGTACCTTGAGAAGTGCCCACAGTTGACTGACCACCATTATACCATGAACCATCCAGGGATGCCCAGAAATTATGCGTAAGATCTCGAGAAAGGTGCGCATCTAATTGAAATATAGGATCTGTTTTCTTGGTTTCTCCCAAATAGTTGGTATTGTCTCCGAATAGCCAAACTGCAGGTATGAACTCCAGAGTTGTACGCCTGCCCGGTACCCAGGGACCAATTTGCCAAATAATCGGAGCACCTAATCTTCCATACCAGCGATTCTGCCCGATATTGAGTGCCATGGTATCGCTGTATTCACCAACAGGAAAAGCTACATCCATGAGCAGGTCTAGAGAGAATCCTGGCTCATAACGCAAAATATCGGGAATGCTTTTTTGCGCTTCAGGACCGAGAAGATTAATATTGATTTCGAGCATCGGGTCACCAAAACCTTTTGCAGCGTCTTTGGACGTCAATCCGGCCACTTCAACGTCACTGGAAATGCGACCCATGGGAACTATAACCGAAATCATTGTTGCCCGATCAAACAACGGTAGAAATTTAGCGTACCCAACCATTGCCATGGTAGCATTGACGTACGCTCCCGGATTTACATTGTGTGAAGGATCAAACGGATTAGTATTACCGCTAATCGATTCAACAATCAACGGTACGCCGTTAGCACCCGCTAAAGTCTTCCAATAAAATCGTGCAGGAACCTGTGAGAACATGTGTTGCGTAGTGAATAGTGTAATTGCAAGTATACTAATTACCGCATACGGTTGAAAATTCATTCTTAGTCTGGTTAATATATACTCTTTCATAAGTTCACCTTCTCTATTTATAACGTGCTTATTATTCCTCCGCGATTTATTTTTTTGGTTTAGCCATCATATCCTGTGGTGGTACAAATTGTCGCTCATAAATAAGCGGCGGGAAGCCGGCTTCAACCGGAACTCGCTCTGGCAGCGCATCATCCAGCGTTTCAAACGGGGAACGACTCGGGATTATTACATTATTCTCTTTTACATAACTATCCCAGAGTTTAAGAAGAGCGCTCAACTTTTCAGGCTGCTCTTTAGAAAGATCTTTTCTTTCAGTAGGATCAGTCACTAGATTGAAGAGTTCCCAATCTTCCTTACCAAGCGGCTTGTATTCCCAGCGAATTTTCCAATTACCCTGAACCAAAGCACGGTTACCAAATACTTCCCATGCAAGGTAGTCCTTATCCGTACGTGGTGATTCTGTCTTACCTGATAACACCGGCAGCCAGGATTTACCAATGAGCGGGGGCAGCTCAGTACCATCTTCTAATTTCTTCGGATACTGGGCATTAGCAACTTCAAGCAAAGTCGGCATAATGTCGGCAACATGCATCTGCCCGTGGTTGATACTTCCGGCAGGTCGTTTAACGATAGGTCCACTAACAAGGAGCGCATTTCGTACTCCACCTTCACCCAACCAACCTTTATACTGACTAAATGGCGTCATCGAGACCTGTGCCCACATCGGACCATATGCGACGTATGATCCCGGATCACCCCAGGCATTCGGGTCGGTTTCTGACCAATTCGCTGCCGCAAACAGAGAATTCAGTGTGCCGGGTGTGCCGGCAATCATTTTAAAAAGGTCAGTTCCTTCGGCCCCATTATCGCCAAATACAATGAAGATGGTATTCTCATACTCGCCAATTTCTTTCAGGTAATCTATTAGCCTGCCAATGTGATAGTCCAGATTCTCAACCATTCCGGCGTACAGTTCCATTTTCTTGCCAAGTATTGCTCTCGCAGCCGGAGCGAGCACAATGGGATCAGGAAGAAACCACATTCTTTCAGCGAGCTGTGTACCGGCTGGTATTATACCAAGTTCAATTTGTTTTTTCAGACGTTCCTGACGAACCTGATCCCAACCTTTATCATATTCACCTACATGCCGATTACGCCAATCTCTGGGGAGATGATAAGGATCATGCGGTGCCTGGTGTGCAACGTATGCAAAAAACGGTTTCCCATCTTTTCTACCATCTTCGATAAATCCAATCATCTTGTCGGTGTATGTTTTTGTAGCGTAGTAATCTTCAGGAAGTTCTGTAAGATACTTCCCATCCTCCGTATACGTTGATCGTGGAGAGGCAGCAGTGAAGTTTTTCATATCCCAATAACTTCCGGCTCCATCCAGTAATGCGAAATCACGCTCAAAACCTCTGGCAGCAGGAATTAGCTCTGGTGATTTTCCCATATGCCATTTACCAACCATATACGTATGATAACCGGATTGTTTAAGCAATAAAGGCAAAGTAGTAATTCGAGTGTTAAGATGACCTTCATAACCGGGCACACCATTCTGGTTTGGTGCAGTCCATTCATTCATGTTGCCAAGACCGTTTAAGTGAGTATCAACACCGCTTAGAAGGATAGATCTTGTCGGGGAACAACTGGCGTGTGTATAGAAGTTATTAAAGCGTACTCCTTCATTGGCCAGCTTATCCAAAATCGGGGTTTGAATCTCACTGCCAAACGAACCCATATCTGAATACCCCATATCATCTGCAAGAATTATTACAATGTTAGGTCGGCGCTGTGTCTGCTGCGCAAAATTATCAGACGGAGCGGCAAAAGAAACTAACAGCAAAAGGATAACGATGAATTTCGAACTTCGAACTAACCGTTTGAAACTGTCTGGTCCGTTTTCTTTAGTACATTGAGAACAATGAAACTCAGATGCTTCCGGAAGTTTCACCGTATTTACTTCATCAATCATGACAGAACTCCTTTCTTCATAGAGGGTTACTGACTCTTATGAATTCGTCTGCTCATTCCTGGCCGAGGTTCGACACAATTGTAGGGGTTAACAATTTCTTTTGCCGAATCGGATTGTGGTTCATCATCCATTTCGTGCGTTTTCAATCAACTCCATCCCATGTTGATCAGTCACTTCATAAACGCAGAGATCGGGTTTCCTGGTGGAAAGTTCCAAAGTTTCCAGAACCTTCGAATATTTCTCTGATTGGAGACGGTGCAGAAGGTCCTCTTTCGACTCCCAGATCTCCGTGTAGAGAAGCGCATCTGGCTCCGACTCCGTCGCCAACGTGCAGCCCAGGCAACCGGGCTGCACACGTGTCGGACCCAGAAGTCCCACGAGAAATCCTCGAATTGCTTCTGTCTCGTCTTCCCTGGGATAAATTCGCATCATGGTGAGAAACATATCCGGCTTGTGTTCACTTTGCGTACCAATTTGAATACCGAAAATGGAATGCTTGGAAGATGCTACGTTACATAAGGTTAGGAAGGATGGCCCGGGTTTCTGCGTATCGGAGGGAGAACCTGAAACGTCGGAATATCATCTTATGACGACATATCGTCCTTCTTTCGTCTGCCCCGGATGCCGAGTTTCTTCATCTTCGAATTGAGAGTCGAGCGATTCAGGCCGAGCATTGATGCAGCCCCTCCTGCTCCTCCAATGCGCCACCGGGTCTGGTCCAGAACACTAAGGATGTGTTGTCGCTCAACTTCCTCGAGCGTCTGAGATGATAGCACAGCCGTATTGCGGGATTCGGGCAATCGCACGACCAGCACCTCTGCCGGACTTACAATAAATGCCTGTTCTATGAGATTCTCAAGCTCCCGAATGTTTCCCGGCCAGTGGTAACGGATCAGTGCGTCCATCGTTTCCTTCGGAATATGCCGAATGTCTTTTCTCAACTCGTTGGAGAATTTCTCCACAAAGCTCCAGACAAGCATGGGGATATCCTCTTTCCGATCTCGGAGGGGGGGAACCTCGATGGGAAAGACTTTGAGCCGGTAGTAAAGATCCTCCCGAAATCGTCCCTCTTTCACCTCTCTTGCAAGATCACGATTGGTTGCCGCTATGATGCGAACATCCACTTTCACGGTCTTTGGGCTGCCGAGCACCTCAAAACAACCTTCCTGGAGCACCCGAAGAAGTTTCGATTGAGTCTCTCTTGGCAATTCACCGATTTCATCGAGGAAGATGGTGGCCTTATCGGCAAGCTGGAAGCGACCAATCTGCTTGGTCAACGCCCCGGTATATGCCCCGCGCTCACGGCCGAATAACTCACTTTCGATCAGGGTAGAGGGAAGGGAAGCGCAATCGACCTTTACCAACAATCTCTCCCGTCGTCCACCCAGTTTATGGATTGCGCGTGCCACCAACTCCTTCCCCGTTCCTGTCTCACCCGTAATAAGGACCGTCGCATCCGTCGGTGCGACTTGTTCCACTTTCTGCAGAACGGCTTTGATTGGATCGCTTCTGCCGATAATCTCTACATGTGAAAGGGTAAGGCTGATCTCATTGCGAAGGTAGCGAGTCTCGTCTTGCAGGAGTTCATTCAGCCGCTTGATCTCTTCAAGCGAACGCTTTGCGATTTCTTCCAGCGTCTTGCGTTCCGTGATGTCGATTGATGCACCGAGTAAGTGACGGCCCTCTCCGAAGGATGCGGGCGACCGAGATCCCCGGACAGCAAGCCAGCGCACCTCTCCACCGGGAAGTATGACGCGGTATTCAGTTTGGATAACACTTCCCCCCTCCAGTGCAGACGACAGAGTCCGTCTCAAACCCGGCACATCATCGGGATGGACAATAGTGAAGAACCGCTCCATAGTGATTGGCTCCTCCGGTCCGAATCCGTAGAGTTCCCTGGCGCGCGCCGTGGCCCAATGCAGGTTGGTTTCCGGGTCAAGATCCCATAAGCCTGCCCCTGCCAACCCTGCCGCAAGGCCAAGTCGGGCCTCGGCCTGCTGCAGAGAGACAACCCCCCTGCTCCGTTCAAGAGCCGAGACAAGCATTTCAGAAAACACCTGCAATCGGGGTACATACTCAGCCAGCCATTCAGGCCTCTCTCGGGTATAGCTCAATTGTAGAGCGTGCCGGACCGTTCCCCCGACATTAACCGGCAAAAGCAGGAGTGCCCGGACACCCAGCGACGCATTCCAGCGACGGTCCACTTCTGCTTGCTCGGGAAGCTCATCGAGACTGTTTATAAGCGCCACATTCCCACGGATCATGTTCGCTGTGAGCCACGGAGCGCTGGGTCCGTAGTTGAGTTTCTCGGACATTACCGGAAGAGCGTCCGTGACCTGGGTGTGCGATAAAAATGCAGCGTTCGCCTCGGGATCACAGCGCCACAAAGCGCACATGTCCGCATCGAAGAAATCACGAATCTTCCTGAGTGCGCCATTCACTTCCTCATCGATATCCTGAGGGATCATCCTGAGGAAACGGGCTGAGATGTCGGTTAGAAGCATCTCAAATCGCAGCCGCGCTGCGGTACTTTCGCCTCGTTCGGTTGTCTCTTCAGTTCCCATTTGATTTCTTATGCCTTTGACCTGGGTTGTGCAGGGCTGCCTGTAATGCTCGTGATCACATGGGCGGTATGGTTTACGATCTATCGACTGCTGAGAATCACTATAGTGATGACCGATGGTGTCTCCTTAGAATAGATGTGTTACACAAAAGAACAGATTGAAGTTATTGTAAAGTGCCTCGCATGTACCGCGCTCGGATACAATGAACTGGTTTGGTTCAACCACTCCTGAAGGGAAATTGAAGATTCGAGGGAAATCCGTTCTCTTCCCGTGACTATACTCCAATCCTATTGACAGAAAAGTATCATCAACGTTCATTGAGCCTCCGAGAGTATAATGGTAGATATCGAAATCTGTGTAGCCGAGATTCAGACCATGAATGTCTTCGTAATTCCCATTGCTGAAGTCTGTTCTCATAGCAGCATATGCAGTGAGCCTTTCATTCATTTTATGTTCAACAGCTACTCCCACATTGAAAATACTCTTCATTGAATCATATACTTTCAACAGTTCAGCACTGTCATAAGGTCTGATTGTTGCCGGGTTATTGAGTCTGAAAGTGCCGCTTTCCGGCTGCATAACAGTATAGGTGGCAACTGGTGCAAACCATTCCATGGCCAGGTGAACCACTGTTTCATCGGAGATTGTATATTCAATGCCTGCCGCAATAGATAATGGTGACCTGTAGTTTACAGGCAGACCTTCCTGCCGGTCAGAGGCAACAACATCAACTGGGGTAACCTGGTTGGTAGTGCTGTCAATGAATACCAGAGCGCTATTGGAAGTGAAACTTGCGGCGTCGGTTCCTCCACTTGCAACTTTCATGGCTATGCTGGGGGTGGTGATTGTTGCCCCTAATTTGAGTTTCTGCCATTCTGCCGATATTCCAAGCTTCCCGGAGAACCTCACTGCCCAATAGTCGATATCGATATAGAGATCTGAGATTGCACTACGTTGATTTATCGAATCAAAAGCCGTATACCATTCATATCGGGTTTTGGTTTGATCGCGGTAAGCACCTAACAAAGAAAAACCTATCCCGACATTGGAGGCAATCTTTGTGGAATAGCCGAATCCTACAGTTACTTCAGAAAGCAATACATCAAGTTTTCCCTGGTTCATGAGATATTCATCCCCCTCAAAACCGTTTCTCTCCCCGGGTCGTGATGGAGGTCTTGTTGGAATAACATCCGCATAACCCTCATATCTTTCCGATATTCTGACGTATGAATATCCAGTACTGAAAATCATATAACTGAACCGGTTGAGTGAATCCCCCAGAAACGGCAAAGGGCCGGCTAAGGAGGCAGGGTATAACGAAACTCTTGTGTACCGGGAATCAATGTCGGGTCCCCCGCCATTGATGAATGAGAAATCCTTAATGCCATACATATTGAAATTCAGGCTCAAACCCTTTCTGCTTAAGAAACTCAATGCACCCGGGTTAAAGAAAGTGGCGCTGTAATCCCTCACTCCAGCCACAGCAACTCCTCCAAGCAAAGCTGTTCTTCCGCCAACTGCCTGATCCCAGAATTGTCTGTCTTGTGCTCTGAGTGGAATAACCAAAAGAACCAAAAAGCCAATGATACATTTTGTTTTCACACACTCGCCTCACGAAGTATCAGACATTCTGTGTAGAGGAAACTGAGTCAGCGTCCCGAAACCCGTGAGGGTGACTTTTTCCATCCGTCACGCCGCCTGCCTGTAATAATGGTGATGCAGTCCACCCAGCACACCACTCCGGCAAACCGCGCCGCACTTCTTCTTTAGCTCACCAGGCTTCGGGATCTGTTGCCGGATTCCCTGATGTGGTCGCTGGGTGTTGTAGAAAGCGACGTACTCCTCCAGAATCGCCTCGATCTGAGCTCGGCCAATCAGCAGGAAATTGTCCAGCGCCTCTCTTCTCACCGACCCGAAGAACCGTTCCATAATACTGTTCATATTCGGCGCTTCCACTCCGGTCCTGACGGAGACGAGATTGTACGCAAGATAGTCAATATTGAACATCAATGCATTGTCATGGATCAGGTATGCTTTGCCGGCTACGGCTTCGCTCAACAGCATCAGCTGCTGCCGGACGAATTCCCTGGTGGGATTTTCCGTGATAGCAAACCGAACAATCTCACGTGTCTTGTGCGAGATGATTGCGAAGACATATATTCGCTTGCCCAGCATAGTGTCGACCGTGACGAAGTCCATCGCATGGATGAACTGCATCTGTGTTTCCAGGAACTTCTTCCAAGTGAGCGACCTCCGAATCTTCCCTCTGCGCCTGAAGGCCTGAAGCTCTTCCGGATGGTTTTCGTGCTCAGAGAGATATCGAGTTTCAACTGCTCCCCTTGGATCCTTTTCACACCCCACAACAAGTTATCGTTTTTCATCGACAAGATCAGGTTCTTGACATCGGCATCGACAGGCTTCCGACCCCGCTTGGCCGGGGAGTGCTCAAAGGTCCAAAACCGTTTGATCAGGTTCCGCTGCCAGGAGAGAACTATTTCCGGCTTGACCAGCGGCAACTGGCGCTTGATGTCGGCAGCCCTGTTCAGCACAACCAAGAAGAGCTTATCGTAGAGGCCGAAATGGACTTTCTTTTTCCCCATCTTCCTTAGCAGGATCTCGTTCTCTTTCTTAAGCAGCGCGTTCTCAGTGAGGGTATTCCTTTTTGACCGGAAGGCTTGGAGGAAGAGACGTAGGAGGGTCGTGAAGAAGGCTATCATGTTTGCTCTGAAAGTGGGTCACGCTTTCCAGAGCCAAATATCGCCAATTCAAATGTCAGATGGAATATATCCCCCCTACGGGGAAGCAAAAGCGCCTTCCTGGTGTGGAAGGCGCCCTTGATCGTTTCAGAGTTATGGCAAATTCGTGGCAGTTTGACTTTTGCCGGATCAAAAACTGCCCTTTTTCGTCGGGGCGGGGGGATTTGAACCCCCGGCCTCTTGGTCCCGAAAAAAGCCACTACCCCTCAATCCGGCGAAAATGGGGCACAATTCCCAGAATCTTGTCCACCAAGTGCATCAAGTTACTCAATTCCATTACAGCCTGGTTACAGTACCGATCGCACAGCATCCATGTAATCTTGGATGGCAAGGCGCTCGGCACGAAGACGACAGAGACATGAGCTGTATTTTGCACGAGATACAATTTGTGGGTCGATCGCCGCCCGGCGTATTCTGATTATATCTCACCAACAGGTAAATCGGATGGATCATACGTTAATTCTGGCCCGGATGGCATCTTGAAGAGGGACAATAGGCCACGCCTCAATGATTCTGTCGTCAGAAGCGAAAGGCCGCCGAGAAGACTCCCACGAATGCATCGTCGAAGTTCGATCCGACCTCCACCATCAGCTCCCAGCGTTTGCTGATCGCGATGCTACTACCGGCCTGCAGTGTCAGAGGATTGACCGGACGCTGGTCCACCTCGACTTTCACGGTGCCAAGCGCCGGCGATTCCTGGCTGATGGTGAGGGTTCGATCGGAGGCAAGGTAGGCGGCTCCGGTCCAGGCCCGCCACGAACCCCAAGAAATGGGGCCGGACCAGCCCGTGCGTGCGGAAACAAACCATGCCGCGATACCGCCATCGAACCCCTCAATTGCGGAATAGTTGTAGTTCGCATCTGCCATGATGAACCAGGGACCGTACCCTGCCACGGCCGTCGCGCCGGCACCCAGAAGGGGCCCCCCCACCTTCGAGTCCCCCGTGGCCTCGAGGACGACGGGGTCGCGAATAGGGCGGTCAATGGTGACGGCCACGTTCAGCCGCGTGTCGGTCCAGGTGTGCCCTGCCAGTACGTAGAGGTTGAGCAGTGGCAGGATCCAGGCGTCCAGCTTCACCGCGGCCAGGGTAGTGTGGTTACGCACATCAAAGCTCGCGACGTTGCTGATGCTTGTCGGCTCGTTCCCCGGCAGCGTCACGCGGACGTCGTAGACCTCGATGTCGCGGCTCATGGTGACCAGGAACAGGCCTACCCCGAAGGGATTCGGCAGGTCGATCCCGCGCTCAAGCGCCCAGTTGGCAGCGATGGGAAGTGGCCGGTTCCAGGTTGTGTCATGCTCCTCGGGCGCCGACGCGGACACTGGTGGCGTTGCTCCGAGTACGGCCAGGATCATCACCGTCAGCCAGGCGCGGTTTTGAAGGGTCCTATTGGGCATTGCACTTGTCTCCTGCAAGGGTGAATCGCCGATTCGGCAATGCAGAGGGAAAATTCAACCGTTCAATTTCCAGATAGAGAATGTCAGGACCGCCCCCCCCCACAGCGGGGAACGGCGTCCCGAGTACACGAACGACCAGAGCACAATCAGCAGCAGCTGCAGAAAGAAGGCAAAGAACACAATAGAGAACTCGACCACAGTCGGATCGGCAACGGTCTCGAGGGCGTGGCGTATTCCCTGGGCTCCCTTGTGCTAGAATTGATACTCCACTGATACGGTCGCGTAATGGAACCACGCGAAGTTGTACACTTCTTCCACGTCCGCTCCACCTTCCACTGTCCGGTACCCGGCGGCAATGCTCCAGGAGCTGTTCAGACCATAGCGCAATTTCAAAGATCCGTCCACAGCACGTCCGGGTCCTCCCGCAAGCCCGTCAACGTCAAGGACTGTACTCCATTGGTTCCCAAACCGGACCTGTCCCGCAACATGGAGAAGGGGAACAAAACCCAGGTCTGTCTTGCTTGCCGATCTGCCCAGCTGTTCCAACCCGATCTTCGCATCGCGAAGCTTGGCCGTGAAGCCGATCCACCAGCGCCATTCGGTGCCGCGGTAGATATTGTACCTGTAGCTCAGTCGCCATGAGTTGAACTTGTACGTGGCATCGGTGGGAATCCCGGGCTGGAATGTTTCTCCGGCGAAGTTTACGGACGAAGTAAACTGCCCGCTCTTCGTGTAGGAGAGAGGCGCAAGCAACACACGGAGACCATGGCGTTCGTTGATATTCCAGAGAATGTACAATCGGGCTGCCGGCAGTGGGCCGGAGCCGACCAGATCGACCAGCGAAAAACGGGTGCCGGTTTGATTGTTGGGAATCTGAACGTTGTTGCGGCCTTGCCATGCCGGGCCGGCCTCGAGCTCCACAACAAACCGGGAGAAAGTCGAGTCGGAAACTGTTTGCGCCCGGCCTACCGTTGTGAAGGTCAAGCAATGCACGAAACTCGCAAGAATGAAAGTCGTGAGGGCGCAGGATTGCAGCGGTCGTGTCATAGGAGTCTCCGGGGTTGACATCGGTTCTTTGAGAAAATAATGATTCCGGGTTGAAAGGGCAAGACCGGACGCAACTGCCATGCGCAGCCCACTCAGAAAATGAGACCTTTTCTAATGTACCGGGTTCGGGGGAGCGATGTGAAGATTGTTGTGAAGGGAAAAGACCTCATGATCGATGCGGCCAAGATCGTCACGGTTGACATTATGGCCGGCAATGGCGAGATTCATGCAATCGACAGTGTCATTTTTGCAGCCGGGTCTTTCTTTTTCCTGGAAAGAATTCATCGCGCACGCATCATCGGGCGTTGCACGGCTAGAGTCGCCGGAGACAGATTCCCTTTCATCAAACGACACATCAGAGGAAATCATCATGACCATCCGTACAATTGTATGCACTTTCGCCATTGGCTTCCTGGTCGGGTGCGGATCCACCATCCCGAATAGGTTTCCCGTGGGGGAGGTTTTCCCATCAGTCCAGGGAAAATCCCTGGACGGACAGCAAACGATGATACCGGAAGTGTTCAAGGGGAAGAAGGTCATCCTCGTTCTTGCGTACAAACAGAACACGCAGTTCGACGTGGACCGATGGGGTATTGGTTTCTTTACATCGAATCTCTCTCTCCCGCCCATCTACGAGATTCCGACAATCCCGGGGTTGCTTCCCTCATTGTTCAAGGAGAGTATTGACGAAGGAATGAAGAAGGGAATCCCGAAGGAGTCATGGAAAGACGTCATCACGATCTACGGGGGCGAAGGGGCAAAGCTGACGGAGTGGACGGGCACAGAGAACCCAAACAACGCACGGATCATTCTTCTGGACGAAGAGGGACGTGTACTCTGGTTTCATGACCGTGGGTACGGCCTCCCGCCCCTGGCTGAATTGCTGGAGAAGCTGGGTGATACAGGGCAGCCCTCTACGACTCCGAAATGAGTTGAGGGCGTTATCGATCTCTCGAAATATAAACTGGACAGGATCGACTCCGCTGCCCTTTTAATCCAGAAAGAAACTGCTGATAAGGATCATTCTTCAGCAGAAGGAATCTGAGATTGTTAAGTCAATACCATCGAGCACAGGCATCGGTTTTGGCTTGAACTCGACATATCATGAGCGGACGGAGTTTTGACGAGGCACGTGTACAGCTCAGATCGGAACTTCGCACGGACAGCGGATGTTATTTTTGAGGAGCTGAACGAGTGCCTCCCTCGAAATGCCACGATCAGCTCTCAAAGTGTGCGTCTTGTGAATCGCCTACCCGAAGGAACGAACGGATAATGAACACCAGTCAACAGCCAGAGCGCATGAAATGGTCATGGAAAATTGCCACCATTTCCGGGATCGGCGTGTATATCCATGCCACCTTTCTTCTTATTATCGCCTGGGTCATCGTAAGTCACCTTACGCTGGGCCAAGGCATCAACAACGCGCTGGCGGGGGTGCTGTTTACGCTGGCGCTGTTTGCGTGTGTGTTGCTGCATGAGCTTGGCCACGCACTTGCTGCAAAGCGGTATAATATCAAAACGCGCGATATCATTCTATTTCCAATCGGAGGTGTGGCCCGGCTGGAGCGACTTCCGGAGGAGCCGCGTCAGGAGCTCTGGGTCGCGCTGGCCGGTCCGGCGGTCAATGTTGTTATCGCTGCCGTCGTGTTTCTCTGGCTGGCGTTCACCAATGCGTTTCAGCCCCTTGAAGAATTGACCGTCGCCGGGGGATCCTTCCTGGAACGGCTCATGATTGCCAATGTCTTTCTGGTGCTCTTCAATCTGATCCCGGCGTTCCCCATGGATGGAGGGCGAGTGCTCAGGGCCCTCCTCGCATACCGCATGGAATACACGAGGGCCACACAGATCGCCGCAGGAACAGGGCAGGCTTTTGCCCTGCTGTTCGGGGCTGTGGGACTCTTCACCAACCCTATGCTGATTTTCGTCGCACTCTTCATCTGGATCGGGGCGTCCCAGGAGTCGGGCATGGTACAAATGCGTTCCTCTCTCGGAGGGATACCTGTGCGACAAGCGATGATGACGGATTTCAAGATCCTCAACGCAAATGACCCGCTTTCACGGGCGATGGACCTGCTCATCGCAGGGGCGCAACAGGATTTTCCTGTCGTGTCCGAGGGACAGCTTCGGGGAGTACTGACGAGAAAGGATCTGCTTGTGGCACTCGGCCGGACGGAACGCGAGACCCCCGTGGAAGATGTCATGCGAGCGGACTTCTGTCGGGTCGATTCCTCCGACATGCTCGAAACCGCCCTTTCGACGCTGGGCACCAGCACATGTCGGACGATCCCTGTTCTACATCACGGATCACTAATCGGCCTCCTTACCATGGAGAATATTGGCGAGTTCATCTCGATCCAGGCTGCACTCGGCGGCGAGGGAAGAATCACGCCCGGCCACAGAAGATGGGGGCAGTCGCTATTGGCAGAATCCTGAATCCTCACTGCACTTTGTTACGGTTGCATCGGAGTAGCACCCGCAGAGCAGAAGTGTATGGGTGTCATTTGCTTTGGTACTTAACTTGTCTATCTCTATATGGCGTATGAAGACGTGCTCCTGAAGACGGCGAACCCTCTCGCATGTTCCATTTGATTGGAAGGCAAAGACAGTAATGCTCTTGAAAACGCTCCAGCAATTGAGGCGATTGATCGTGGCGGTGGTCGGCTTCACAGTGCTGGCCATCGGTGTGGCCATGATAGTCTTGCCGGGGCCTGCTATCATCGTCATTCCGATCGGACTCGCGATTCTCGCTGCTGAGTTTGCCTGGGCCAGAAACTTGCTTACGCCTATGAAACATAAATTCAAGAGAGCACCGGGCGGAGATGTCACCCGCACGAACATTGATAACAGACGGGATTGAATCCTCCCCATTAGTGATGGTTCGAAGAGACTACTGTAGTATTGTGATGTCGAAAGGAACAACGTGTGCTTTCAAATATCATATCTGGGAAATCCCGGTCTAGCTATGTGTGGTAAGCTATGGACTCCATAACGCAAGTCACTATCGGTTGCGCGATGGGTGAGGTATGCCTCGGCCGGCAGCTCGGTAATCGGGCCATTCTTTGGGGCGGTTTGTTCGGAACGCTCGCCGACCTCGACGTTCTCGCCAACCCGCTTTTCGACGAAGTCACCAAGCTCACCTGGCATCGCGGGTATTCGCATTCGATCCTGATCAACCTCGTCGCCGCGCCGCTTCTGGCTTGGTTGATGCATCGACTCTATCGAGATCGAACGCAGTTCAAACAGTGGCTGGTCTTCATGCTGATTGCGTTGCAGGCTGCGATCTGGGTCGATGCCTTCACGGTCTATGGAACGCAATTGCTGCAACCATTCAGCAATTATCCGGTCGGCTTCAACTCGATTTCAATTGTCGATCCGATATTCACCGTTCCGTTGTTGGTTGCGGTGATCACTGCGCTTTTCCTACGCCGCGCGAACATCAAGCGCCGGCTCCTCAATGGCATCGCACTGACGTTTTGTGCGATCTATCTAGTAGCGACGCTTGGATTCAAGATGCATATCAACTCGGTAGCCGAGGAAGCTTTCGCCAAGCAGGGCATCACCGTCGACCGCTACATGACCGCGCCGACGATATTCAACACCGTGCTCTGGCGCATCATGGGTGAAGTAGAAGACGGGTACTGGGTCGGTTATCATTCGTTGCTTGATGAGCACGACGGTCTCACGTTCGAGTTCGTCTCGCGTCATGATAGCCTGCTCGCTTCGGCGCGCGGAAGTCGAGCGCAGGAAGTTCTTATGTGGTTCTCGCAGGGATGGTACACGGTCCACCAAGTTGACAGCAGGCTGATGCTCTCTGACATTCGCTTCGGCGAGCTGGATGTCGATCTCAACAATCCCCGTGTCTACATTTTTACGTGGGAATTGTTACCCGACGAAAGCCGTCCCGGCGAATATACGTTTGTCCAGGTCCCGCCCGAAATGAATAACGCCGGAGCTGTCTTCCGCAACCTCGCTGAAGGCATCATGGGGCGGTTGCATTAGCGCTGCAGCGACCATGAAACTGAGTGCGCTACGCAGGAAGTGGCCGCCGCGCGGATGAAGTTGTCGTTCGCCGGGCCAATACAACCTGAGTCCAGCTATCGAAACGGCTACCGTTATGACCGAACCGCTTACACAAATCGAAAAGGAATCCATCCTCACGCTCTCCTTGATGGCCGCGTTCGCCGACGGCGGCAAGAGCGAGGTTGAACGCGCGGCACTGAAACGCGTCGCCGAGAACTTCCCGGAGTCGGATGTGAACCTGGCCGCGCTGTATAGTCGGGTCCTGGTCCGGCAGGTTTCGACGACACAAGCCGCGCAGGCGTTGACCGCTGACCCCATGCAGAATCTGCTGGGGCACCACTGGCATCACCTGCCCACCGCCGAGGTGGGACAGTTGCTTAAAACAAACCTCGAGGCGGGATAGAACCTGTTCGAAATTAATCGACGCCGGGAGCAATTCGGTTCCAACCAACTCACGCTCCGAAAAGGCCGAAGCCCGTGGTGCGCTTTCTGATCCAGTTTCACAAATCGCACATCATAACATATGTTAGCTTGTACTGCTGTTCAATCCTGAACAAGAAATGAGTGAAGTGAAGAATTCCGGGAACACCGCGATTGTTCTATTCGACGGTGTCTGCCATCTGTGTAGCAACTCCGTGAGCTTCATCATTCGCCATGACCGCCGCGGATATTTCAAGTTCGCACCGCTCCAATTTCCGGTCGGCCAACGACTCTTGAGACAGCTCCATCTTCCGTCCATTGAATTAGACACTTTCATCCTGATCGAAGAAGGCAAGGCATACACACGCTCAACAGCTGCTTTGCTCGTCGCCAAGCAGTTGGATGGTTTCTGGCCTGTCACGTACATGTTGATTGCGGTTCCGCAGTGGCTACGGGATGCAGCCTACAGTGTGATAGCAAGGTACAGGTACAAGTGGTTTGGAAGAACAACAACGTGTATGATGCCCGCGGCTGAGATAACAGAGCGCTTTCTATTCACGGAGGGCGCAAGCGAGCAATGACATTCAGCCGAAAAAGTGCCCGCGCGGACATGGCCACTTTGCGGCTGATTTCAGACGTTAGGCGGGGGACCCGGCAACCATGAGCCTCGGAACGCTCATACGTGGCGATCCAGGACCATCATCGACTGGCGAAAACCGGGCTCTACCGAATTGTGCGCCATCCGGCCTATTCCGGGCCAGTTCTTTCGTTCCTGGGTATCGCAATCTCATTATCCAACTGGATTGTAGTGCTATTAGTCGCGATTCCTATTGTCGGAGTGTTCGCCTGCCGAATCAGGATTGAAGAGCGAGCGCTCGCTGAGGCATTTGGGAATGAGTATCTGGAATACGTTCATGGCACAAGGCGGCTCATTCCCTAGATATATTGATGGTCGCCCGCCGAACATTAGGCTCAACTTGACGGAGCAAGCATTCGCCTCGGAGCATTCCGATGCAGAACTCGGTAGCATTGAACAATCAGAACTGTTGCGTTGCCCAAGTGAACGCTGGCACGTTAGGCAGTGATCTGTAGTGACGCTATCGGAAAGGTGAATCATGAGATTACTGAAGATTGCTGGTTATGAGTTTCTTCTTGTTCTTGCCTCTGTGTTCATATTCAGGAGTCTCTGGATGATTCTTGACAGAATATCCTGGATGCATCAAGATCTTGGAATACTGGGGTCTTTGATTGTAGGGATCATAGTCACATCGATATCGCTTTTACGACTGAACAAACTTCTCGATGAGAAGAGAGAGAAATAGGAACTACTTGAATGTTGTCGCTGCCTCACCAGCACATCAAGCTGACGGTGGGAGCATTTGGTAATCTTGGCAAGTGTGAATCAAGGTGAAAGATGTACGTTGAATTCAACGCGTCTGACTTGCCGAGTGGCCTCTATTCCTATCGGCTCACGTCGGGAGGTTTTGCTGCAACGAGGCGAATGATGCTTCTCAAATTGTCGGGGAAGAACGCGAGGAGAAGTCGGATGATTTGGGTCTGCTGTGAGGGTAATGACCCCCGAAAACCGATACCGATTTCAGTTTGTAATCGCTATTGGGCGGACGGAGTTTTGACGAGGCACAATTGTGCTCGCCGTTGGTGGTGCGGCGGAACTTAGGCGTCATGCGTTACTAGACTAAAAGGATTTGCTAAGATGCGAAGAGACAAGGGCATTACTCAATACTTTGGCGCAAACTTGGCAGAATTATTAGCAGACAACATCCTTGAAGGATACAGAAATTTCCCCAAGAGAGACGATGTTAATGCTATCAAGAGAAAGTGTCAGAATGCTGGTTACACTCAAAGATTCGAAATACATGCCGACGAACTGGCGACCCCCGAAATGAGTTGAGGCGGCGTCGATCTTTCGAAACACAAGCCAAACAGGATCGACTCCTCACTTGCAGATGTGCTTCAAGATGCCCCCCGGCAATTGTTCAAACAAGAGCGGTGAACACATTACCATGGACGATGAGTCTGGCTTCGCCGGACTCGCGTAACATTATGCCCCTATCCTGTGTCTCATCACAGCGATCTGTTTCTGGAGGTCGGCCAGCTGTCTTTCAATATGCACGAAGTCGTCATTGGTCAGTCCTGCAGAGGTTTGCGTCCCCGCTTTCGCGAATCGGCGGGCCTCAATTTCCGCAGTACTTTCCTGCATGCTGTTCATGATCACACCAATGAACAGGTTCAGGATGATCATCCCACCAACGACTATGAAGGAGATGAAGTAGAGAGGCGGTCCATAGCCAGGTGAAGTCGTCATCTGGCTTTTCATGATTTCCACCCAACCCTCCAAGGTGACGACCTGGAACAATGTGAGAATCGATATCCCAAGGGTTTCGAAGTGCCCCGGGTCGTTCGCGCCAAAAACGAACGTCCCGATAACGGCATAGATGTAGAAGTGGATGAAGAGGAGCATGCCAACATATCCCATAGAGGGAATGCTCCGGAGAAGGGCGCCCACCAACACCTGCAGTCGCGGAAGGACGGTCACCAGGCGAAGAACGCGCAGGATACGCGCAAGCCGAAGGACGGCGACGAAATGAGAGTTCAGCGGAAGGAGGCAGACTAAGACGATGATGAAATCAAAGACGTTCCAAGAATTCCGGAAGAACTCCCATGGTTGCTTTCCATGAGCAATGATCTTGAGCAGTATTTCTGCCGCGAAGAGGTAGCGGATGGCCCAGTCGAGCGTTCGGAGCAGTTGTCCATTGTACTTATTCAAAACTCCGTCCGTGTCCAAAGTAGCGAATCCAAACCACTTTCGCTACTTTGTATTGTCGACCAATCAACCGGACACCCGCCCAAATGCTCAGATCTGCCTTCTCGTTTCTTCTTTCGCTGTTCAAATCCCGCACCCAACTCCACCTCGAAGTCCTGTTTCTCAGAAAACAACTGGAGATCGTTGGACGCTCGTCACCCAGGCCAAAGATTAGGCCTGCAGACAGATTCTTCATGGGCTTCCTCACCGATCTATACGATGCCTGGAGGGAAGCTCTTCTCATTGCCAAACCCGAGACCGTCATACGGTGGCACAGGCAGAGCTTCAGGTTGTACTGGAAATGGAAGAGCCGCCCAGCAGGAGGCAGGCCGAAGATTCCTCAAGACCAGATCGATCTCATCAAGCAGATGGCACACGACAACCCACTCTGGGGGGCTCCGCGGATACACGGTGAGCTGTTGAAGCTGGGCATTGATATCTCAGAGTCCACAGTTGTGCGGCACATGCCAAACAAGGCCCCGAAGACAAGCAAGCAGCGATGGAAAACATTCTTGAAGAACCACTCCACGCAGATCGGCTCCGTTGACTTCTTCGTTGTGCCTACCATCACCTTCAAGTTGCTCTATGTGCTCGTCTTCCTCTCACACAATAGACGCCGAGTCATTCATTTCAACATAACTACCCACCCTACTGCTCAGTGGTCCGCTCAACAGTTGCGAAACGCCTTCTCAGATGCGGAACCACCGCGGTTCCTCATACGGGACCGAGATGCGAAGTTCGGCGAATTATTCACCGAGACTGTTGCCGCACTTGGCATGGACCCAATCCTGACGGCATACAGGTCTCCTTGGCAAAATGGATATTGCGAGAGACTCATTGGGAGCATCCGGAGGGAATGCCTTGATCACTTGATCATCGTAAATGAAAGCCATTTACGGGACTCTCTCAAACGATACTTTCACTACTACCATAATCAACGGACTCACTTGGGGCTGAACAAAGACTCACCTGAGCCGAGAGAAGTCCAAGCCGTCGGTGAGATCGGATGTGTGGCTATGGCGAACGGACTGCATCATTTCTATTTCCGAAACGCCGCGTAAGAAGCAGCAAGAATCCATTTTACGAATGATGCCCTCCTGGATCGGGGAGATCCATTTCCAGCTTAGGAAACACACTGCCCTTCGCCAAAATACCCGCTCACCCGACCCTTCCCCATCAAACAATACCTCCTCCAATCCATTTTCGGTTCATGAAACCGCCCCTGATCGGATGGTCCACGATGACGTTTTGGCCAGGATGGAGTTTTGAAGAGGGACACCGGCTAAAGAGGCAGGGTATAAAGAAACTCTTGTGTATCGGGAATCAATGCCTGGTCCCCCGCCATTATTGAATGAGAAATCCTTTACACCATACATGTTGAAATTTACACTCATGCTCTTCTTACTTAAGAAACTTAAGGCGCCCGGGTTATAGAAAGTGGCGCTGTAATCTCCCACGCCGGCCACGGCAATGCCTCCCAGCAAAGCTGTTCTTCCGCCAACCGCCTGATCCCAGAACTGTCTGTCTTGTGCTTTAAGCGGAATAGCCAAGAGGATCAAGAAGACAACAACGGTCTTTGTTTTCATAAACCAGCCTCGTGAAGCAGAGTATTTCAAAATGCTTTCAAGGGAAATTCAACTGCCACCTTCGCCGGGCTCTTCGAGGATCTGGCAGTGGCAGATTATCCCACCAACCATGGGAAGTACACAGACGTACATGATTCCTATGACACAAAGAGCCAACTCTACGGCGGCAATATAGGGGTGGGTATGCGGATAATCAAGTAGCTGATCCCGATCAGGGCTTCACCTGATTCCGAGTCTCTTCATTAGCGATTGAAGTGTTGTTCGTCTTAGACCAAGAGTCTCTGCTGCACCTCGCTTCCCGCCAATACGCCAGCCGGACTCAGTTTGTCACCATGAGGTCCGGGTTCACTTGCCCACGTGCAGGACGTCCCGCATCACGGACCAGCGTGGTACATGCTGGACGGTATTCCTACCAAGAATCCAGTAATCATAGAGTGCTGCGATGGTCCGGTCCTTCTTCTTGAGTTCAATCCATGTGCTCATAAAGTCCCCAAGCTCACGGTCCCCGCGTCCCACAGCATACGCCAGGGGCAAACTGAGGACATCCGGTTGAGGGACAGCGACGGTGTAGGCGGGATAGATCAGACTCCACGCAGATCCGGCCTCCGCCGAATACACGAGGGCGTCGAGATCACCATCGGTCCGAGTGAAGAATTCGCGCGGCGATTGCAGCACCAGAACCTCCGCCTGTGGCAGATACTCCCGTATCTTGGCAATGTAATACGGTGAGTTGGGGATGCCCAGCTTCAGTCGTGGTTGATTCTTCAGCCTCTCGCGGCTGCTGAAATCTTCACGTCGGTAGTCTTTGACAATAAAGGCCAGCGTCTGATCCATGTATGGGGCCGAAAGGGTCATCTCCTGCGCGTGGTCGAGCGTGACCCCGAAACCGCACATAATGATGTCCACGTATCCTGCGTTGAGCCTGGCGGCAGCCTGGGCAAAATCGATGCGAACAAACTCGAGCCTGACATTCATCTCGCGCGCCAGAGCGTACGCCATCTCCACATCAAGGCCGACAAGTTTGCCCCCTTCGTTCACGAAGGCAAACGGCAGTGCATCCCTGAAGTATCCGACACGAAGAAAACCCCGGCGGCGTATTTCCTGAAGACGGGACACCTTCTGGTCATGGAATGGAGGCGGTGGCAATGATTCCGGGTGAACCGTCGCCGACTCATACTCCCGGGACAGGCCCATGGAAACAAAAGCCTGATATTCCCGGTACTCATGACCGACCACATGCTCAAAGAACAAGCGCGTGGCGCCGATGGCTCCCAGGGTCATCACGAGGGCCAGCGCAGCATACCGCAGAAGTTTCGGCCAAGATATCTTCAGCCAGCCTCTGACAGCGCTGGTCCCAAGCACGGCCAGGACAAGCGTGTACATTGCAGCCAGTAGTGTCCCGAATCGCGCGCCGACAAGGTTATCGGCCACCAGGAAAAAGCGATATGTATCTGCTGGAATCTGGAGGAGGTTGAGCAGGAACGGGATGGCAACGTTGGGGTCACCGAAGAAGGTGAAGAAACCCGTGCTTGCAAAGGTGAAATATTTTGAAAGGGGAACGGACGCGTTCGCAAACCACCCCGCGAACAACACGAAACTGAGTGTCAGGACTTTCCCCAGATTCGGGAAGCTGAAGGAGGTCGAGATGATCACGTCCACGGTGGCCCCGGACTCCTCCCGACTCGTCGCGACCTTGCCCAGGAGGCTCTTGCTACTTTCTGCAAGGACGGGAAGCACGACGAAAATATTGCCGGTCGCGAATGCTGTGATTAGCGCTGCCCTCACGGGTCCGACCAGCTCCTTGTAGGTGAAAGGTGTAAGGCTTGTGACTAGCCCCGGCAGAACCCAGAAGGTCAACAGAAGCGAAATCACCATATACGCCACCATGTACACCTGCAACCGTTCAAGGTCGGCGAAGCTCATGGTCCCGGTCGCACTGGCAATGATGGCGAAAACGCCAATCGGCGCAAGCTTGATGAGGAAATTCGTGACTCGCCCGAGGCCGTCAGCGAACGTCGAGAGGCCTTTGAGGAGACCAGTTTTGTCCTTGAGGCCGATCAATGCCGCTCCCAGTGCGAAACTGAACACGACAACCGCTGGAACGGTGTTAGTCGAGAGCGAGTAGAAGAGGTTGGAAGGAATATACAACCCCAGGAAATTGAACTCAGGTCGTTGTTCGATAAGACTGGTGCTGAAGAAGTGATCTTCCCCGTTTATATAGGACACGAAGTTAAGCTCCACGGTGTTACATAAACACAGGAGGAGTTACCCATGGAGCAAGGAAGCGTGAAGAAATCTCGTCGGTATTTCGACCAGCAGTTCAAGGTTGACGCGGTGCGTCTGCTCTCAGAAAGCGGCAAACCCGTCTCGGAAGTAGCGAAGGAATTGGG
Organism: uncultured Bacteroidota bacterium; assembly: GCA_963779225.1. Lineage (GTDB taxonomy): Bacteria > Bacteroidota > Ignavibacteria > UBA10030 > UBA6906 > CAVPCZ01. Next base: position 2,718,405 of record CAVZWW010000003.1, on the reverse strand, counting down.
GGTTAACCGTAACCAGCTGGACCGTTGGAAGAGGTCACTGGGGAAAAAGGGACCCCAGGCAGCATTTCCGGGCAACGGAAACATCGGCGGTGAGAAGAAGGAGATGGAGGATCTGCGCCGCGAGCTTGCCCGGGTCAAAGAGGAGCGAGAAATCTTAAAAAAAGCTATGGCCGTATTCTCACGACGGCCGTGATGAGGTACGCGTTTATCAGCGAGTATGCCCATGAGCATTCCATCGTGCTCATGTGCAAGCTGCTGAACGTCTCCAGGAGCGGCTATTACAAGTTCAGGAACCATATCGTCAGCGGTCAAGAGAAAGCCAACGTGAGACTTCTGGAAGAGATCAAAATCGTTCACCAAGAGAGCCGTGGCATCTACGGCAGCCCCCGGGTACACCGGGAGCTCCTCAAGCGGGGCAATGCCTGTGGGCGCCATCGTGTGGCCCGTCTGATGGCCAAGGAAGGCATTGTCGCGAAGGTCCGTCGTCGGTATCGTGTTACCACACGACAGCGCGAGGGAGCTATCGCTGCGCCCGACCTCGTGAAGCGAGACTTCACCGCCGTGCGTCCGCATCAGATCTGGACGTCCGATCTAACCTATATCTGGACGACGGAAGGGTGGCTGTATCTGGCGGTGATTCTGGATCTCTATTCCCGGGCCATCGTCGGCTGGGCGACGAGCGAACGGATCGACGCTCAGTTGGTCTGCACGGCCTTCCAGCGGGCCCTCTGGCAATACCGGCCAGGATTGCCGGTGATCTTCCACAGTGACCGTGGCAGTCAGTACACCAGCAGAATGTTCCGAAAACTCCTGGCCGAGCAGACGGTGCAATTCATCCAAAGCAACGGCTTGAGTTGCTACGACAATGCTGTGACCGAATCGTTTTTCCACACGCTCAAAACGGAGTCCGTCGACTTTGAGCAATACCACTCACGAACGGAGGAACATCAACACCTCTTCGACTATATCGAAGTGTTCTACAACCAAAAACGCCTGCACTCATCTCTGGGGTATCACACACCCGGGGAGACACTGCAGGGAATAAATAAATCAAAAGCAGCTTAACTCTCTGTCCACTGAACCAGGGGAACTTCAAAGGAAGCCATCTCCCAATTCGGGAAGGCAAGGGGCATCAGGAGAACCATCAGTAGCCCGATTGCCCAGAGAATGAGAAGGACCAGACCGCATTTCCGGCCGAGCTTGACTGCTTCTTGAAAGGATAGGCCTCCGAGCCCGACGATCAGCGAAACCATGATGTAGGGGAGCACGGTCATTTGCATCAGGAGAACGAACGCATCTCCGGCCACTTTCAGAAAGGCTACTTCCTCACCGAAAAAGAATCCGCACAGGATGCCTAGACCCATGCCGATGAAGATCTTCGTAGAGAGACTCATCGTAACCCCCTTGTAGTGCCTGAAACCCGGGACTGCAGTGCCCCGGCCCGGACGAGTTGCCGGTGAAAGATGACCTCATTGAGCTGCCATGCGCACCGAATCATCCAAACAGTTCAGTCGATCACCTGTTAACGCCGTCCTCCCTACCCCGAACCAAGGGAGCAGCGCCGGTCGAACGCCACGCGCACCCACACAAAGCAGATGGCGTCGTCACCGACCGAGGAGAGGCAATTCGATCCCTCCGGAGGCACATTGGCCGACGTTTCATATCTTCATCTCACCCTTTGGATTTCTGCGCATGAAGGATGCTTTCTTTCCTCCCTTGAGGAGTTGTACGGCATCGACACTTCCGAAGAGCTGGATCAGCAGGGCGACTGCGCCGCTCCATCCCGTCTGGTGATTCGCTCCGAGACCCGCGCCGTTGTCACCATGGAAGTATTCATGGAAGAGGATGTGGTCCTTCCAGTGCGCGTCGGTCTGGAACTTCTCCGTTCCACCGTAGATGGGGCGCCTGCCGTCCTTATTCCGAAGAAACATGCTGGCGAGGCGGTTCGCAATCTCCTTGCTCACATCGAAGAGATTCATCATCCTTCCCGAACCGGTCGGACATTCGACCTTGAAGTTATCCCCGTAGTACAGGTAGTATTGAAGGAGTCCCCTGATGAGAATGACATTAACGGGCATCCAGATCGGGCCGCGCCAGTTGGAGTTGCCGCCAAACATGCCGGTGTTCGACTCGGCAGGCAGGTAGTCCACACGGTACTCCTGCCCGCCAACGTTGAAGATGTACGGATGCTGCTCATGGAACTTTGAGATGGAGCGGATGCCGTACGGGCTCAAGAACTCGCTCTCATCGAGCATTTTCGAGAGGATCCGGCGGAGCCGTTCGGGGTTGACCAGGGCGAGGATGCCCCGTTCGGCCACTCCCATGTGGCCCGGCCCGGTGGGGTGAATGGACGCCAGCAACTCCGGTATCTGCTGCAGGCGCACTTGGATCGCCTCTGCGACCCCCGGGACGAGTTCTCTCTGCCACTCCTCAATAACCGTTGTCGCGCACAGTGGTAAAAGACCGACCATGGAGCGCACCTTGAGTCTCGTCGCGCTCCCGTCCGGGAGACGGAGGAGGTCGTAGTAGAAACCATCCTCCTCATCCCACATGCCGTCCTGCCCGGGTTTATTCATGGCCGCGGCGATGTAACAGAAATGCTCTGCGAACTTGTAAACCATGTCCTCGTAGATAGGATCATGGGAGGCAAGCTCCACTCCCAGCTCGAGCATGTTCTGTGTGAACAATGCCATCCAAGCCGTGCCGTCAGCCTGTTCAAGATAACCTCCCGTGGGGAGTGGCGCACTCCGGTCGAAGACGCCGATGTTGTCGAGACCAAGGAAGCCCCCCTCAAACACATTCTTGCCGAATCGGTCCTTGCGGTTCACCCACCACGTGAAGTTCAGCAGAAGCTTATTGAAGGCCTGTTTGAGGAATGCCAGATCTCCCTCCCCCCGCAGAGCCTGCTCTGTGCGGTGGTTGAACAGGGTTGCCCAGGCGTGAACGGGAGGATTCACATCGCTGAAGTTCCACTCGTATGCGGGAAGCTGCCCGCTGGGGTGAAGGTAGCGCCCGCGGAGCATGAGTCTCATCTGATCCTTGGCGAAGTCAGGATCCACGATCGAGATCGGCAGCGTGTGAAAAGCAAGGTCCCACGCCGCGTACCAGGGGTACTCCCACTTGTCGGGCATGGAGATGACATCCTCGTTGATCATGTGGAACCAGTCCCGGTTCCGGAATTCGCGGCCCTCCCCCTTGAGAGGGTGGGCACGGTGTTCCTCGAGCCACTGGTTTCCGTCCATGTAGTAGTACTGCTTGGACCAGAGCATGCCCGCGATGGCCTGGCGCATCACACTTGCGGCGTCCGGGGAGATCCCGGTCGGGGTTACGGAACGGTAAAACTCGTCAGCTTCCTTCACCCGGGCGGCAAAAGATTCGTCGAAGTCCGACCCGACCGGAGGGGCACTGCTCCCCGACTTCTTCTCCAGCTGCGTGGGGGGCTGGCTGCTCAGGCGCAGCCGGACCGTCGCGGACTCACCCGGGCCAACGGTCAAGCGATAGTGTACCGCGGCTTTGGTGCCGACGCCGGCGGGGTTCACCGTCTCCTGGCGACCGTGCACAACATAGTCGTTGATGCCGTCTTTGACGTACGGGCTGGCGTTAGGGTACTCTGGAAAGAGCCGTGCGTTGTTCGTTTCATTCTCGGTGAACAGGAGCGGTGCTTCACCTTCACAGTGCAGGTAGTATGTGCCCAGCGCAGGATGCGTTGCAGCGATCGTGCGCGTCCCCGCCACTCCCTCCATCTGCTTGAGCGTCGGTTTCTCAGATGGTTTTGCCACCCACCCCGCCCAGTCATTGCGGAACCAGAGTGTCGGCAGCACATGCAGGTCCGCCGCCTCGGGCCCGCGGTTGGCAGCGGTGATCCGTACAAGAATGTCCTCCGGGCCTGCCTTGGCGTATTCCACGAAGACGTCGAAGTAGCGATCCTTCTCGAAGACGCCCGTGTCCAGGAGTTCATACTCCATCTCCTCGCGCGTGCGCCGGCGGTTGGTCTCGATGAGGTCGCCGTAAGGGTACGCCATCTGTGGATATTTATAGAGGTACTTCATGTAGGAATGGGTCGGCGTCGAGTCGAGGTAGAAATAGTACTCCTTCACGTCCTCGCCATGGTTCCCCTCGCTGTTGGTCAGCCCGAAGATGCGTTCCTTGAGAATGGGATCCTTTCCATTCCACAGGGCCAGGGCGAAGCAGAGGTGCTGATGGGAATCGGAAATCCCGGCCAGCCCGTCCTCGCCCCATCGGTACGCTCTCGACCTTGCCTGGTCATGGGTGAAATAGTTCCAGGCATCACCCCCTTCACTATAGTCCTCGCGCACTGTTCCCCACTGTCGCTCGGAGAGGTAGGGGCCCCATTTTCTCCACGGTGTTCCTGCTCTGGCGTCCTCGAGGCGTTTCTGTTCCGCATTCAACTCGCTCTTCGTCATTGCCTACCTCCTTCGTCTTTCAAGTTCTATCTGGGTCCAATTGCGTCCAGGGCGCCAACGAGCGCGGCGGCGATGAGGTTTGCCCTGTGTGTCATTCTCATAGGTGTTTCCTCTCACGCTCGATTGGTGGTCTCTTTACCTTCTCAATAACACCGGGTTTCCAACACTTGATGATCGCCGCCTCGGTGGAGCCGTGGAGCGATCTGGGTCACACTCGGTGGTCGCCACTTATGCGAAGTCTACAGAAAGGAAAGCGATAAGTCAATCCATCAAAAAGATGAATATGGGGTTACCCCCTGCGAACAAGCCGGCGGATCCCTTCAGGATGCTACGGCGCGAGGCGGATACAGATTGCCCGCTTCCGGCGAAGCCACCCTTTTTGCAGGATCACAACAATATCTGGATCACCTTGAGCATCACCTCCTCGACAGAAAAGACTGTCAGCGTCAGGGGGAGGAGTGGCGACACCGTAGCGGCGACCAGGATGATGACTGCATTCATGCCAAAAGGGACTGGGCGCATCTCACGGATGACTGCCATGGCGTTTCCCAAATCGGCCAGCGACTGAATATCGCCGCTCCCCAGGAGTTCCTCGGTACCGTGTGCGCCATCCTGGACCCACTTTTCATCAAATCCCTGCACGTAGCGGCTGGCGAGCTGACCATACTCGCGCAAGCCCTTTCGCTTCGCCCGTGCGAGTTGGCCGGAGAAGAACGTGAGTGGGCCCAGGATGAAGAGAATAAAAACGATCACGAAGCCTGCGGCCTCTGCCTTGTAGGTCATCAGCGCGTGACCGTCGTAGAAGATCCGGCTGGAGATCACACCTGCAAGCAGTGTGCCTTGGGCAAAGAGGATCGGCGCGAAAGCGTGTGCACTGTCACCCAGAAAGCTCAGCCCGCCGGCCCGGTCCGGGTGAGTGGGGGTGAGCCGCAGATTCAATTTCGAGATGCGCCACAAGAGCCAGAACCAGGTCAAGAGACGCACATACCAGCGCAGCAGGATGAACTGAAACAGAGGCACGCTGACGAATGCAAGCCAGTAGCCGGCATATGTGAGATTGAGGCTCCTCCCGTCCGGCATCGCATACCAGCTCCCCTGTTCCAGTGCAACCCCGTTCCGCCAGGTCCAGAGCCCTGCCGTGTAAACCAGAACAAGCAACGCCAACTCGACCATAGCCGAGTTCCGCACTCGCATTGCCGAGGTGATGGCGGCATGGAACTTCGGAACCTCCTCCGTGATGATAATGCCCCGGGCCGTAAACTGTGTGACCACGGGTCGGATATGGCGGTGGACGATCAATTCCGCGGCAATCAGCACCGGCAATGCAATCAGGAATCGAACGTGCATCTCGATGTCGCCCAGGAAAGGGATTTTAACACTGCCACCCAGAGCGTGGCCACCGAGGAAGGCCAACACCAACAGCGGCAGCCAAGCGACAAGCGCGACGACCAAGATTCGCCGGCTCATCAGCTCCAATGAATCTCCGGAGAGATGGGTCCGCCGGAATAGCTGAAACAGTGGCCCTCCCAGGACCGGTGAAAAGTCGGGCGACTCCTGTAGAACCTTGTCTTCAGGCATTTTCCCTCACGAAAATGTATTCAATCCATCGCGCGAAGAACTGCCCCTGATTTGTGCAAGGCGTTCTTGAGCTGCGTTTTCCATTCGCTCTTCTGATCTTTGTCCTTGGATGGTTTGCCGCCGCCTGCCTTTGGCTTCCTCTTCTTCTTTTCCCCCAACCGCTTCTCGTACACATCTCGGACGAGTGGTACAAGAACCCGGGCGAATTCTGCTCTAAACTCTTCGGGTGTCATGTTTGGAGCGTTTACGGTCATACACTCGCTCTCCGCTCCTCCGGCTGAGGGTTGAGCGTCGGTTCGTCGTGTAGGATCAACCGTTCAGCCGTTAATGGAAAATCGTCAGCGCAGCGCGAAGCGCGCGCCTTGTACATCGTAGTGCGAATGAAAGGCATTTCGCTGCAGTCGTGGTTCACCGCTGTGTCTCTCACTTCAAGATGTCGTTCCACGCTCGTCCCATCCCAAACGGAGATTTCAAGGGGCTGTTTTGAGTGAAAACAGACTCAGAGCAGCAGACCGAAATCCCTCACACCGATCCGCACTGAGAGTAGGATCTGTACCTCTGTGCAGAATATCGTTGCGCGACTTGAAGAGCTTTGCCAGAATAGGAGCTATATCTTTGTGATAAATCTTGCGATTGTCTTTCGTGAGAAGAGGTGGAACGATGTTGTCACATACCTGTCTGATATTCGCTCTCTCGACATACTCCCGGATGGACTCTGGAGTCTCCTGAGGAGTCTTGCTAGCGACCAAAAATCCGAGAAATGTCTCGCATGCGATTGCTAGATCGATACATGCTCTCCTTGCGTCGCCGATCTCAAGATGCTCGCAAGCGTCAAAGTACAGATCGTAATATACGGGAGGGGATGAGCCCTGTCGAAGAGAATTCTCGACATCGTTCCATTGATCGAGAGTCACATATTGGGGGCCCCGTGCGGTCACTGTATGCGGAGCAATCCAGACGGTCTTTCTTGTTTCAACATCAACCATTCGACCACCGAAGTTGTTAACAATTCTCCGAACGGGCATGCGTACATATTCCCATTCCAGAGCCTTCCATCTTAAAGTCCTCACCCACAAATCAAAAGCTCGCTCGGCAACATCTCTGGCTTTTGTGATTCTCAACTCCAAATCCCTCTGTTCTGGCTCTGGCACTACATCGTACGCATTTGGCCGAAGCTCCAGTGTCTCACGCCGGAGCGACACTAGGCCGGACAAATCGAGGAATAAGTCGACGTCGCTAATCCAGTAGCAGGTTGGAACATCGGTGCCATTAACTATGTGCCAACTTGTTACATAAGCTCTGGGTGGGTGAATCCCTGCGTTAGACCTGTCTTTGACTTGACTTTGGCCAGGGAGCTGTATTCGAACAGTGAAATCCTCAAAAACAAACAGGTGACCCAAGCCCAGGACATCGGGAGAAACGCGAAGATAAGGAGTCTCGAATCGATTGAATACCGATACTTGCCGCTCCACCTTCGCTGCATCGGTTGGATTCATAGAAGGTCGTTCTGCCATGTGCCCCAGGGTTGTCTATAGCGAGCGGTCTGCTTACGGTTGTGGCGGACCAGCCCTCGAGTCTGAAGAATGGGGGAGTCTGGAGGTAATGCGGTCAGAATTCAGATCCCCACACCCCCTCACCTGAAACAGTGAGCTGGAAGAAGATACGCGAGCACAAGACAAACCACAAGCTAGACAGTCAGGGAAGAAACAGCGGCCAGCGAGTTTGGGCAACTGTCACAAGGTTATGCAAACTAGACCGACAAGCAGGAAAGAAAAGCGCCTTCCGGACGTGGAAGGCGCTTGCGAGCGTTTTAGACTTGTGACGTTTTTGTGACGTTTTGTCTTTTGAATCTTGAAAACTGCCCTTTTTCGTCGGGGCGGGGGGATTTGAACCCCCGGCCTCTTGGTCCCGAAAAAAGCAACTACCCCTCAATCCGGCGAAAACAGGGCACTATTTCCAAATTCTTGTCCACCAAGTGCATCGAGTTACACAATTCCATTACAGCCTGGTTACAGTGCCGATTGCACATCATCCGTCCAGTTATGGACGGCAAGGGCCACGACATGAAGACGACGGAGACGTGAGCTGCATTTTGCACGAGGTGCGATTTGCGGGTCGGTCTCCGCCCGGTGTGTTCCGATCTCGTCGCACCAGCGGGCAAGTCGAATGATTCATGATGGGGTTCCGGCCCGGACGGGATTTTGAAGAGAGACAGCTCAAAGGTCCAAAACCGCTTGATCAGGTTCCGCTGCCAGGAGAGAATTGTTTCCGGCTTGACCAGCGTCAACTGGCGCTTGATGTCGGCGGCCCTGTTCAGCACAACCAAGAAGAGCTTGTCGTAGAAGCCGAAATGGACCTTCTTCTTCCCCATCTTCCTTAGCAGGATCTCGTTCTCTTTCTTGAGCAGTGCGATCTCAGAGAGGATAGTCCTTCTTGAGCGGAAGACCTGAAAAAAGAGGCGGAGCAGAGTGGAGAAAAAGGCTACCATGTCAGCTCTGGAAGTAAGGGAATGTGTTTTCCAGAGTGAAATATCGGTGATGTAGGGCACAGATGGAATTTGTCCCCCTCACGGGATGTTCCTATTTCTTGGTCTTTTTCTTCTTGACAATCTCGATCCGGTATACTATCATGTTCGTGACTTTCCCGGGGGGAATATGCTGATATGAACCTGAAGCCCCATGCATCCCAATGGATCATGGGGCTTTGTGCGTTTTGCATGACCGTCTGTTGTTTTTCGGTTTCATGAGACTAATCTCTCTACAATCTGCGAGATCGGTCAATTGACTCACTCTCGGGAGGTAAGGTGGACAGGTCAGAGAATACCGGAGTCCCCTATGCCGATCAAACTTATCAAAGAGCATTTGATCCACATTACTGAACGCCTAGACAAGGATTGCGTGCGGTTCTTAGCCAGGAATGCGAGATTGTGGCAACGCGTGGATGTGTGAGCCGCCACGCCGTTTCTTAAATATGTTGTTTACGAAAACATGGAACCTTTTGTGGAAATCCCGCGAAAGCACTATGGCATCCTCAAATACTACGCAACAGGCCCCGGAAAGGCGGGAGATCTACAAGATCTATTCAGACTGAGCGCACGACCGTTGCCCAATTCAGAAGGATGTATCAATCAACACCAATATAGCGATAGAGTGATCGGTTTCAAGACATGCCAAACGGATCACAGGACATCTTCATTTCGAAGGCCGTGTTTCAAAGTTCGAACAGAGGAATCGACGGTGAAAACAGAAGGAAGATATGGGGGCTCAGGGGCGACTGCACGCATTCATTGCGGGAGCAGTGGAATGTACTGCCGAACATGGGCACAAGTCCTGCTGTTCTTCTGCCTCGGCACGAATGGGTGTACTGACATTCCTTCTCCGGAACCCACACTCATCCCAGCACTGCTGACCGATTTTATGGGTTCTGAATGTCTCCCAAAGCCCCAGCCGATCCAAATCGTCCTCTCGGATCGACAGAAGAATATTTACGTATTCAGAATCTATTATGGAGAGCCGAGAGGATGCGAAGCAGGCTGCACCTACAGCTTGGCTTGTGGGATTATGAACGATGACAGACTCGGCTGGCTCAGCGTCAAGGATTTCGATGAGGTTGATCTCACCAGATTGCGCTTCTACAACCCTGATTCGACGGATCTAGACTTGATGAACGCAACGTTCTGGGAAGCGCTTAATGAGGCAGATAGCTGGGCCTATCGTTATGCACTACTTCCAATGCTAGCACGCGACACCGACACTCCTGATGAAGTTCTTGGGAACATAGCGCGAGGTCTTTATATATATATACAACCCAGTCTCGGCCTGCAGATGCTAGACAATAGCCGCGTGAAGAGCAATTCCACAATACTCGTACTCTTGGCCAACCTGCCCATTTTCCAGGGCGACCCATATCAAGAAGTGCGAGACAAAGCGACACTCTTTCTGGATCAACTAGATGTTCCTTCATTCGAAAGCATACTGAGAAAACCTCGATAGAATCGTGAGTTTGTGCCGTCCACGGTGTTGACCTGACCCCCTGAAAGCGATCCAAGAAATTGTGGAGAGATTTGTTATCTTGGGTCGGAAGGAGGGCGTTATGGGGAAGCCACGGCACACAGCGGAGCAGATTATCGGCAAATTGCGGGAAGCGGAGGTGCTGACGAGCAAGGGGATGCCGATGGAGGAGGTGTTGCGTCAGTTGGGGATCAGCGATGCGACGTACTACAAGTGGCGAAAGGAGTACGGGGGTCTGCGGATCGATCAGGCGAAGAGGCTGAAGGAGTTGGAGCAGGAGAACAGCAAGCTGCGCAAAGTGATTGCGGATTTGACGATCGACAATGCAATCCTGAAGGAAGCGGCACGGGGAAATTGGTGAGCCCGGCGAAGAAACGCCGGGCAGCCGAAGAGATACAGGAGGAGCTCAAGGTATCAGAACGGCGTGTGTGTCGTGTCCTGGGGCAGCCACGGTCGACGCAACGCAGGGAACGCGTCGTCCAGTCCGATGAAGAAGCATTGCGGCAGCAGGTTGTGAGCTTGGCATGCGCATACGGGCGATATGGTTATCGGCGCATCACGGCGCTGCTGAGGAATGACGGCTGGCATGTAAATCACAAGCGGGTGGCACGGATCTGGCGGCAGGAAGGGTTGAAGGTGCCGCAGAAGCAGCCAAAACGGCGGCGGCTGTGGCTGAACGACGGATCGTGTATCCGATTGCGTCCAGAGCATCGTAATCACGTCTGGAGCTACGATTTTGTGGCAGAACGGACCAGTGACGGCAGACCACTACGTATGCTGAATATCGTGGATGAGTTTTCGCGGGAGTGCCTGAGAATCCATGTAGACCGGAAGGTGAAATCGGCAGATGTGATCTACGAACTGTCAGAGCTGTTCATCGAGCGAGGGGTGCCCGAGTACCTGCGATCCGACAACGGTCCGGAGTTCATCGCAGATTTTGTTCGCGAGTGGCTGCATCGGGTTGGGACCAACACGTTGTTCATTGAACCAGGGAGCCCGTGGGAGAACGGCTACATCGAATCATTCAACGGGAAACTGAGAGATGAACTGCTTAACGGTGAGATCTTCGACACGGTCACAGAGGCAAGGGTGATCACAGAAAGGTGGAGGAAACAATACAACACGATTAGGCCTCACAGCTCACTCGGGTACCAACCACCGGCACCCGAAACATATGCCTTTCTCCGGGTGGCCAATGCCTGAAGAAGAGCAAATAACTAACTCAACATTGGTAGCGGCACAGGGGTCAGGTCACGTCACCTCGCATTTCAACTGGAAGTCTTCGTCGTCACTCCTCGTGATCTGACAGGAATCTGAACCCGCTGTATGCCAGTACCCAGGTGGTGGCTTCCGTGGCCGTGGGGATGCGGCCATTTCACCCATCAATGTTATTGGATACCGGTAGTACCATTGATAGTGATAAGGGGTGACTCCACCGGTAGCGGTCGCCGTCCATGTGCCTTCTTCGTACGGGTCAAGCTGGCTTGGGCCAGAAATCGAGGCACCGAACACCGATAGCTGGACGCTGACAGTCATGGCCCCGTGAAGTTCAGGCAAGCTTGATACTTTAGAAGATGCAATTGTTATCGTCCCATTGTACACACCCTGTGAAAGACCAGAGATATTCACCGAAACCGTGAGAGTTTGCGCGGTCGACCCCCCAAGCGTATCGCTTGTAGGCGAGACGCCGAGCCAACCCTGGTTTGTACTGGCGGTCCAGGGCATGTCGTAGTCTATCTCGTGTATTCTCCAAACCTCATTGCTCAAGGAAACCGTTTGAGAGGCGGGATTTGAACCACCTTTCGACGCATAGAAGGTGAGAGAGCTTGGATCTCGACAGATTGGGCCTTCTTCTTGAACCGCATAGTATCGAGGGTACTCAGTAGGTGGCTCGTTTTCAAGGCAGAAACGAGACCCCTGGGAGCCATCACAGCGGGCGAAATACCCATCGACACAAGTCTTCGCGGAAACAGTAGTATCCACACAATTGTTATTCGGGTTCTTCATCGAGAGACCTGTGCTCCATCTTGATATCTCCCCAACGCCGTCATCACAGCATGCTCTTGGCTGGGCTATAGCAGCGTGGGCGTAGAGGAGACCAAGCGTAATGCCGAAACAATACCACGTCTGTATCGTTCTCATGTCAGGATTCCTTTCGAAGTAACGCTATTTCAATAATCCGATCCACGCGACGTATCCGAACGCGTCTACACCCGCCGTAAGTGACGGATGCAGTGATGCTATCCGACGAGACTGCGAACCACTGGTGTCGGCGATGTAGAGAGCGAGCTCTCTATCAATTCCACCATCGATCACCGCGACCCGCTCCCCTCCTGGCGAGCCAACGATTGTCCAGAGCTGTCGAAACCCTGCTGCAATTTCCTTGACTGTTGTGATAGGAGATAGCGACACGCATACAACACTTCTTGTGCTGTCATGAGAAGCAGCACATGACAGCCGATCATTCGAAAGCCAGCTGAAAAATGAACCGTTCCCCATATAGTACTGCGAGCCGATCTGGGAACTCTGACCTGTCGTCACATCCAGGATATGGAGAAGATAGCGGCCCCCGAATAGCTTCGCGCATGCCACGCTTTGCGCTCCGGGCGACCAATGAGGGCTCGCGAACCAGACTTGATCGAATCGGCGCAAGTCTTTTCCGTCAACGGATATCACCCCGAGCCAGTATATATTGTTATTCCCTACTCTGTCATGTCCAATGAACGCGATCCTGGACCCATCGGGCGACCATCGCGGCAAATCAGCCCATTCAACGATGTTTGTATCTGTAATCGCAGTGGGATTCGATCCGTCAGGATTTGCGATCACGATCGCTTGCTTCATCGTTCCCCTGTTTCGGGCTAGGTAGCAAACCTTCAGACCGTCAGGAGACCAGTCGCCCACTTCCTCGGAGAAGTCCCAATCTGTATGCGTGATGTTGACCTGGTTTCTCCCCTCGATATCACTGACGTACACGTCGAGCGAAATCGAGTCAATACGGGAAAACATGATGCGCCTCCCATCGGGCGACACCCTTGGTTGAGCCGCATTCGCGATGAGGGTGCGGGTCACCGGCGTTGCCGCGTCCGGGTCAATGTAACATATGTCGCTCCCGACACGCCCCGCCCCAGGATAATACAGGGCAAAGACAATCCCCCCGTTGAATGACTCAGCAGGATCAACGACCGAGCCGCCGTCGTGACATGAAATCGTCGAGCATATCAGCAAAGCAGATGTCAAGTGTATGCATTTGCTCAATCGTGCCATAACACCCTTTGGGCATGAACGAAAGAAGTTCGCATCGAGCGGCTACGAGGCTCGCTTAGGGCGGCGCATTGCGATTCACACAGAGTCGGTTGCCCGCGATGTAACAGCGGAGCGCTTTCAGGAGCAGTGGTTCGGTTGGAAGGCCGGCAGGGGATACACTCCGTGCGCCCAGGCAGCCTGGGCGCTACTCATCGAAAGCGCCGTACGAGCGAAGAACAGGATGCGCCAGCAATTTACGATCGCCTTCATCTAATGTCAAGGGGACGATTTGCCTCAGTTAAAATCTATTCCAAATGGGGTTATTGCCTCATGGGAGTTTCTATTCCAAATCGAGAACAGAAACCGGACCTTCTGGTATTCATCCAGGAGGTCCTCATCCATGGGACTCACCATGCAGGAACGTCATGCCGTCGTCCGGGAGCTCAGTTCCCGCTTTCAGCGTTCGTCCAAGAAGGAACGCGGCCAGATCCTAAACAACTTCGTGCAGTTAACCCAAGTTCGACAGTTTGAGGGAAAAAACGGTGATTCTGGTGCGCATGTGAGGTTTTCGGCCAAAAGTTTGCACTACATTTTATTTTGCATTGCCAAGCGGAGCGGTGGCCGCATGTTCAGTTGATCGAGCAGGATTGCCAGATGCTTCTCCGGTTTCATCACGCAGCGCAGCCGAAGCTCGTTCCCGCTCTTTATTGGTAAGATGATGTCCGCCAAGTTGAGCGTGCGGATCTCATCAAGCACTTTTCTTGGTTCGTCGCCGAGCCCGGCGCGCTTGCACATCTGGCCGAGACATTTCCAGAGCACATAGGCGAGGAAGCAAACCATGATGTGCGCTTGCACGCGATCGGCTCTCTGGTGCCAGACGGGCCGGAGCTCGAGATCCTGTTTGTGGATGCGGAAGGCCGCTTCCGCGTCCGTGAGGGAGATGTAGACCGTCCAGAGATCCTCCGGCGTCCAGTCGCTGACATTGGTGCGCAGCAGATAACAACCCTCACTCAAGCGCGCCCACTCGGCGTGCTTGCTCCGCCGGCGCCAGTGGAGTACGGGGCGGTCGCCCTGGGTCTTGAGCTTGATGTCAAAGAGAGCCGCGGCACGACTGTTGGCCTGGAGCAAGCGGCCGACGCGGGTCCAGATCTGCGCGGGATCCTTGGGGCGACCCCGGACGCAGCTGGCCTGAAGGTTTGTGAGACCCTTGGCCAGTCGCTCGCTGAAGCGCTCGTGCATCGCCCGCTCTTTTTGCTGCCGCTCGGCACTGCGGCAGAGGATGAACGTCTCGTCGGTGCCGTCGGGTGAGGGACAGAGCTTGACTTCGAGGCCCTCGTGCACTTCGTGCCAGCCTCTTCCCGCAAGGTGCTTCTCGAATGCGCGTAACTCGCTTTTGGGCGTGCCGATAATGTAGCGGCGGCCCTCCTTGGAGAGGAGCTTGAGGTTCTCTTCGCTGGTCATACCGCGGTCCATAATCCAGACGCGGTCCGATGTGCCGTAGAGAGCCTCCATTTTGGCAATGATGGTCTTGACGGTTTTCGAGTCGTGCCGGTTTCCCTCGAAGACCTCATAGCCCAGGGGGATCCCTCCCTTGGTGACGACCAGGCCGATGCAGACTTGCTTACAGTCCGGACGACTGTCGCGGGAGTAGCCCCGCCGGGCCTGCGGGTTTTTCTTTTCCTCCCCCTCGAAGTAGGTCGAGGTGACATCGTACAGGAGGTGTGCCTATTCAAAACTCCGTTCGTGTCCAAAGTAGCGAATCCAAACCACTTTCGCTACTTTGTATTGTCGACCAATCAACCGGACACCCGCCTAAATGCTCAGATCTGCCTTCTCGTTTCTTCTTTCGCTGTTCAAATCCCACACCCAACTCCACCTCGAAGTCCTGTTTCTCAGAAAACAGCTTGAGATCGTCGCACGCTCGTCGCCAAAACCCAGGTTGACGCCCTCTGACAGATTCTCCATAAGCTTTCTCACTGATCTTTACGACTCATGGAGGGAGGCTCTTCTCATAGTCCAGCCCGAGACAGTCATCCGCTGGCATCGGCAGAGCTTCAGAGTATTCTGGAAATGGAAGAGTAGGTCAACGCCTGGCCGGCCAGCGATTCCTCCAGCCCAGATCAACCTGATCAAGCAGATGGCGAATGAGAACCCGCTCTGGGGCGCCCCGCGGATTCATGGGGAGCTGTTGAAACTGGGGTTTGATATCTCAGAGTCCACCGTGCTGCGCCACATGCCGAAGAAGACCCCGAAGACCAGCAAACAGCGATGGAAAACATTCCTGAAGAACCACTCCGCACAGATCGTCTCTGTTGACTTTCTTGTTGTCCCCACCATCACCTTCAAGCTGCTCTACGTACTCGTCTTCCTCTCACACGACAGACGCCGAATCATTCACTTCAACCTGACTGCGCATCCCACGGCCCAGTGGTCCGTCCAACAACTGCGAAACGCCTTCTGTGAGGAGCAAACACCAAGGTTTCTGATTCGAGATCGCGATTCGAAGTTCGGCGAACTGTTCACGGAAACCGTTTCCGCTCTTGCGGTGGAACCAATCCTGACCGCATACAGATCTCCGTGGCAAAATGGATATTGCGAGAGACTTATCGGGAGCATCCGGAGGGAATGCTTGGACTATATAATCATCATGAATGAGAGTCATCTGCGAGCGATACTTCAGAGTTACATCCGCTACTACAACACCCAGCGGACACACCTCGGGCTCAACAAAGACTCACCTGAACCGAGACAAGTCCAGACCGACGGGAAGATTGACAGAGTGGCTGTGGTGAACGGGCTGCATCACTATTACTTCAGACGCGCTGCGTAAGAAGCAACCAGGTAGATCATCTACGAAGTATTCACAGACGGATCACGGGAAATCTATTGCCTCGCCGAGGAAATGTGACTCTTCGGACAAAATCCTTGCGCACTTACCTCTTCTTCAATGGACAACTCTTGCCCACTTACCTTCTCATTGCACAGAACACCCCGCTCAATTCATGATCCATGGTGGCATTTTACAGGGGATGGAATATTG
Source organism: uncultured Bacteroidota bacterium (assembly GCA_963779225.1). Taxonomy (GTDB): domain Bacteria; phylum Bacteroidota; class Ignavibacteria; order UBA10030; family UBA6906; genus CAVPCZ01. Next base: position 2,702,107 of record CAVZWW010000003.1, on the reverse strand, counting down.
AAGAGGCACAACCGGGTAGATGACAAGCCGAGAGCCGTGGAACATTTTACAGCTCTCAAGAAGCGATTCCCGGATGATCCCCTCTCGATTTCTGCGATGGTAACAATGGGGGAAGAGGTTAAAGTTCCATCGAAGCAGTCAAGCCAATCCATGAATCTACCTCTCGATGAATTCACTCTGCTCGCCAACTATCCCAACCCATTCAACCCATCAACAGCGCTGGGGTATCAGTTGCCGGAAGAAGCCAACGTGAAGCTCGCAGTGTTCGACGTACTTGGATGGCAGGTTGCCGAGTTAGCGTCAGGTGTGCAGCAAAAGGGGTACTACTCGGTTACGTGGGATGGCACATCTGTGGCAAGCGGCGTCTACTACGCACGTTTCACAATCATTGACGGCATCGGGAATGTGCGATTCACAAAAATCAATAAGCTGCTGCTCATGAAATAAGTTCATTGGACACTCTTCACTCGACACACCGCGCCCGGCAGAGTAATCTGTCGGGCGTTTGTGTTTCAATGGAGCGTAGCATAACACAGTCATAATCAGGCCCGGCACAAGGACTCGTCTTGGCTGGAACAGACTGAGCAGGAGTTCAATGAAGCCGAATCATCACCGCTTCGCTTGCTTGCTAAACTTCGCAACCTTTGGCGCGAGCAGGACCGGGTGAAAGCTCGCTGTCAAGAGACTCCGAGACTCGATGGAGAAGGCCGAATACCATCTGTTTTGATGGATATTCGAACGACGTGTGCCTCCTCCATTTCGTTCATTTCCTGCGATCCCCTGCGATTGGACTCCCTTACGGAGCGTAGGCCTTGTATAGGCCATCTAGCACCCGGGCCCTCTCCGTCGGATCTCCGCGTAGCCGGATGTGAAGTGCACACTTGGCGATCCAGACTCTGCCCTCGTCACAGTTGAACTATGCAACATCCAAAGTGCCCAATCCGCTCTGTTTGTCGTGTAGGAATTATCCTACAAGACAATTGCCAAAATTCCTGACACACGATCAACAAAACTTCTGACACGAGAATCAGGCTTTTTGGACTTGATAAAGTCATGGTGTGAGCGTACATTCGCTTACTTGATGCGCGAGGAGGGGGATTCCGACGTGAATCATCGTGCAACAATTGGCTATAACGGCCTGAGTCAATTGCCAGCCAAACTCTCACCGGCTTTTTCGCTTTCCCAATCATTCCAATTGGTGCGCTGTAATTGCATTGGCCCTCCAAGAAACGACAACAGGAGCAAATAGTATGCGCTACGACGTGGTGCTAATGGCCGGTATATTCATCGTCAGCGTTGGCATGCCAGGATGCCGAGATTCCGGGACGGGTCCGGGTGATTGCTCCGGTGTTTCTCTCCCGCCGAGAGAATGGCTCGGCGGACTGTCCAGCGAAACAGTGCAGAGTGTGCTAAGACTTGATGGAACGGTTTGGTCATGGGGCCCCGGGTATTCCGGTACGCTTGGATATGGTCACACTGCAAGTAGCGACACTCCTGTTCAGGCCCTCAATCTGCATGATGTTCTTGGCATTGATCAATCCTGGGGCGCCGCAATTGCAGTCGACAAGCAAGGAGATATCTGGTTCTGGGGAAACGTCAGGGCCTACGCTGGTCCCCCCGACCAGGACACCAACACTCTGGCACCCGTGAAGCTCGCCCACCTCGCCGGAACAACTTCGATTTCAATGTACCTGAACATAGTCCACCTTCTGAGATCTGACGGCACAGTCTGGCGCCTGGTACTTGACTTTTTTGCTCCAAAGGTATCGGACGGACCAACGAAGGTCGCGTGCAATGTTGTTTTCATCAACAAGTTGCTCGCCGTGACTGGAGGAGGTCGAATCTTCGAGCTCAATCGTGATCAATTCCTGAAGGGTGAATTGCTCGATGTTGTCGCCGTGTCAGGAGAGGCTTCTCAGCATGTTCTCGCATTGAGGAGCGACAGTACAGTTTGGGCCTTGGGCAGCAACGTCGTGGGCGAGCTCGGGGACGGTACCTTTGTTTCGAGCGAGGTCCCCGTTCAGGTGAAAGGTCTCACAGACGTCGTTCAAATCTCAGCTCAATTCTCCTTCAACCTGGCTCTCAAGAAGGACGGATCCGTCTGGTTTTGGGGATTCGAAGAACGACAAGGCGATCAACTTGTCGGTCAGAATACACCCATAAGAATCGAAGGTCTCGACAATGTCGCACTCGTCTGCGCGTACCACGAATGCCTTGTCATGAAGCGTGATGGGACCTATTGGCGATTTGATGTGAGGACCAAGCTTCCCACGCAAGTGCCACTCTGGTGATAATGAATCCATTGACGCATTGGATGGAAGTGGCACGAGGGTGTCAGTCCATAACATACACCACCATAAGGGGGATTTCTATGAACAATCTGACGATACTTGCAGGTGTTCTCTTGCTCGTGACACTTGCACCTGTTTCACTCTACGGACAACCGCCAACTGGACCTTACATCTATCCCGTCCGGCCGGGAATGTCCGAATGGAAGGCGCTCGTTGCACATGATGAAATGCAGCGAGTGTGCCAGATCCCTGATGCGACCCTCAAGTCGTTGTCCACAAATGACCTGATCGAAACTTGCTTGGACTATCCACTTTACAGAGACATGTTCGCCTATGATTTCTTTCAGAAGGGCTTCGAAAGTGTTGTGAACCATTTCAACGGTCTGCAGGAGCTCCTTCGACGGGACGATGCATCTCAGTTGCTACAATCCAAATTCAATAAGATGGACCCGGCAGCATTTGACCAAGCTTGGTCGATTGAGAAGAAGGGACGATATGGTAGAAACTTCTATGCAATTGAGCTCCTGCTATCACAGCCACAGATTCTATGCAAGCTTCGAAAAGATCAAAGGCTCGCCTTGCTCCGCGATTGTCTGAACAAGGCAAGTATTTCCGCCGAGTATCCACAGGTCTACGGTGCGCTCAGTTTGGGCACCTTGGTGCTGCTCACCGGTCGAATCATGCTGCTGGACAACGTTGAGCCATTCCAAAGGGTGGTTTCGAAGAACACGCAGCTTTCAGCATTCCTGCAAAAGGCCAATATACCGAACACAGTCTTGGTTAGAGAGATTCTCAAACATGCGGCAGAATACGCCGCACAGAACTAGGAGATGAAGACATGAGACTTCACGCGATGCGAACAAGTTATCTCTTTCGCCTCCTCTTCCTTCTGGTCGCTTTTCAAGGCACGACTATAGCCGATGATCTTCCAACCACAATCTACACACCGATGGGATCGCTCGTGCCCAATACTTATGAAATGGATCAAGAACTGTCGGAGGGGGAGATTGCCGACGAAAATGCCAATGTCGACTCGGTTTATACATTGGCGACGCGCTTGGCAGACGCCACTAGGAAGTACAACTGCCACGCGTATGCTTGGCATGTCACGCAAGGTGGAGGCAACGTCTGGATTGGATATAGCACAACCACCGCTGAAGACATTTATTGGCAGGATGGAAGCTACATCGAACAGCCGGGGGAGGCAAATGCAACGAAAGTATCATACGTTGGTAGTTTGGCAGATCATTCTGCCGTTACGACGAACCAGAGTGGTATACACATATCAAAATGGGCGCAAGGTCCTTTGGTCAGGCATCCGTACAACCATTCCCCCTTTTGGCCATATTCGTCGGGGTTCAAGTACTACCTGAAGAGACTGCTCGTGCCTGGTGACTATTCCACCATATCTGCCGCACTCGATGCTGCTTCGAGTGGACAGACCGTATATGTGCGCGCAGGTTCGCATACGGTCAATACTGATGCGACGATTCGAAGTACTAATACTCTTGAAATCGCTTCTGGCGCAACCCTAAACTTTACTGGGAACTATATGCTTCGCGTCGAGGGAAAGCTCCTTGCCAACGGCGTGACCTTTACCCGTTCTGGTGGCCAATGGTACGGCATTGATTTCTACAGCGGGAACTCCGGGAGCTCACTGTACGGCTGCACCATTCAGAACGCCCAGTATGGTGTGTACGTCTACAACACGAACCCGAGCATTTCGCACTGCACCATCAGGTACAATGGAACGGGGATCTACGGGAGTTACTTCTACTATTCCTCCGTCGAATGGAATTTGATTGAGGACAACACTTACGGAGTATCCTGCAATCAGTATTCGGATCTTGACATTTCGCCCAGCAACATCATTCGTTACAACGGATGGGCAGTGAGTGCTGATGCCAGTTCGGCCCCGAATCTGGGATCTATGACCGGCTACAACAGCATCTACTGGAACGACTACTACGACGTCTATTCATCGTATTCCGGCACAATCTACGCCCTTGGAAACTGGTGGGGAGACTACCCACCGTATCCGTCCATCGTGGGTTATGTAGACTATTCCTCCGCACTTTCATGGAATCCGAACAATTGGGCAAAGGTATCCGTTGGACCCCAGGCCAGAAGTGCGATTACCCCGGACGAAGGCGAACTACGCGAAACTGACACTCTTGGCATCGCGGAATTCGACCAAGCACGGATCCTCTTCTTGAAGGACCAGGGCTCATCGATCACCAACGCCCTGACTTCTCTCATCTCCCGGTACCCGAACAGCCTGGCGGGGGAGAAGGCTCTTGTGCTCCTTCGGGCGATCGATGAAAGCGCAAGTATTGACTCGAAACCGATGTTGAGTTCGATTGCGACAGAGAAAGCTCAGACTCGCCTCGGAAGTTGCGCAGCGCTCCTTCTCCTTGGTGCGCACGCAAGGGAGGGAAACTACAGCGAGGCGCTTTCGATTGCACAGTCATTAATCAACTCGACCGATCCCAGAGTTGAAAAACACGCCCTCTACAACGCTGGAAATATCGCCTGGAGTTTCCTTGGCGACAAAGAGCTTGGAACGGGGTACTTCCAAACGCTGGTGAAAAAGTACCCGGAAGATCCGCTCTCAATGTCGTGCCTATCGACGATGGGTCTGGAGCCGACTCCACCACCGAAGAGCCCATCTCTTGAGAAGATCGCAACGCCGATGGCAAATGACCTCGCTGCGGCCTATCCAAATCCATTCAATCCTACGACAACAATAGGATATCAGCTTGCAGCTCCGGGGTTTGTGACTCTGACGGTCTACGATGTGATCGGCCGAACAGTGAAGATTCTTGTCTCAGAGATCAAGGGCGCGGGCTACCACCAGGCCTCATTGAACGCTTCCTCACTCGCCAGTGGGGTGTACTACGCGCGTCTGACCGTGAACGATGAGATTGGCAATGGTGTCTTCACGAAGGTCGTGGAGCTACTGCTTGCGAAGTAGACTGATTGTTCTGCCTACAAAGTTGCTCACGATCTTCTCGGCGTTGTGGAGGCGGTCGTTCGTGCGCCACGGCCACAGTGGTAGCTTCCGCTGGCGGCGCGGAGACGTCCGTGGAGTTCCTCATCAAGGTCATTCGCAGGCACGCAACCAAATAGACCACACCAATCTGGGTCAAAAAGAAAACCGCAAAGAAAGCAAAGATCAACGTAAAGGACGCAGAGAGGTTTCCCGGCTTTGCGACCATCAGCGCACCCTTGGCGTTCCTTGCGTTCTCCTTTTCTTAAGCCCCAACTCCCAATCACCAATTCTCAAGCACATCTCAATTCCCGCAAGAACGGAATAACCGAAAGGTAGCACCACCCTTTCGGTCGTTTCCGGTTTTCGGTGATTGGTGCTCTTTGAGAATTGGCGCTGCGATTTGATCACGCTCGCTTAGTTTTCCTTGAAGGGTTCGACTCATTTAATAAGCAGCACCTTCTTCATAACCGTAACGCGTGTCCGACCTTCGTCGCCCGTCGCAGTGAAATGGACAAGGTATATGCCTGCAGAAAGATAAGCCGCGTTCCATTGAACAGTGTGCCGTCCGGCAGGCCGGTGGCCGCGTATTAAATCAGCAACCTCCCTACCGAGGAGGTCGAAAACCTTCATCTCGACATTCGCGGGATCCGCAAGGGTGAAGTGCAGGTTAGTCGAAGGGTTGAATGGGTTCGGTGTCGCGCCGATGAAGTCCGTCACCGAATGTGTATGGTCGGGTGATTGAAGCAGGGCAACATCGTCTCGCTTCGCAATCGATTTGTCCCCACCGACGATGACGTTGAGGATATTCGATGTCACGGTGGCAGGTTTGGCATCCGTCACCTCGCATTTCAACTGGAAGTCTTCATCGTCACTCCTCGTGATCTGACAGGAATCTGAACCCGCTGTATGCCAGTAGCCAGGTGGTGGCTTCCGTGGCCGTGGGGATGCGGCCATTTCACCCATCAATGTTATTGGATACCGGTAGTACCATTGATAGTGATAAGGGGTGACTCCACCGGTAGCGGTCGCCGTCCATGTGCCTTCTTCGTACGGGTCAAGCTGGCTTGGGCCAGAAATCGAGGCACCGAACACCGATAGCTGGACGCTGACTGTCATGGCCCCGTGAAGTTCAGGCAAGCTTGATACTTTAGAAGATGCAATTGTTATCGTCCCATTGTACACACCCTGTGAAAGACCAGAGATATTCACCGAAACCGTGAGAGTTTGCGCGGTCGACCCCCCAAGCGTATCGCTTGTAGGCGAGACGCCGAGCCAACCCTGGTTTGTACTGGCGGTCCAGGGCATGTCGTAGTCTATCTCGTGTATTCTCCAAACCTCATTGCTCAAGGAAACCGTTTGAGAGGCGGGATTTGAACCACCTTTCGACGCATAGAACGTAAGAGAGCCGGGATCTCTGCAGATCGGGCCTTCTTCTTGAACCGCATAGTATCGAGGATACTCATTAGCTCCGTCTTCCCGGCAGAAGCGAGACCCTTGGGTGCCCTCGCAACGGCCGAAATACGCATCGACGCAGGCCTTCGCCGTGACACTAATCTCCTCCTCACAATCCCTATTCCGGTCCTTCATTGAGAGACTTGAGTTCCATTGTTCTCCCTCACCTTGTCCGTTGTCACAGCATGCTCTTGACTGGGCTGCTGCAATGTGGCCGTAGAGGAGGCTCACCGTGATGCCTAGACAGTACAACGTCTGCGTCGTTCTCATGTAAGGATTCCTTCCGATTGTCTGCTATCTCAACCGTCCGACCCAGACAACGTATCCGTGCGCATCCACAGTCGCCTGTAGTGATGAGTGCACTAATGCTATCCGACGAGATTGCGAACCACTGGTGTCGGCGATGTAGAGAGCGAGCTCTCTATCAATTCCACCATCGATCACCGCGACCCGCTCCCCTCCTGGCGAGCCGATGATTGTCCAGAGGTGTCGAAACCCTGCTGCAATGTCCCTGACTGTAGTGCTTGGAGATAACGATACGCAAACCACATTTTTCGCGCTGTCATCAAAAGCAGCACAGGACAATCGATCATTTGAGAGCCAGCTGAAAAGTGATCCGTTGCCCATATGGCACAGTGTGCCAACTTGGGAACTCTGACCTGTGGTCACATCCAGGATATGAAGGAGATAGCGGCTTCCGACGAGCTTCGTGCATGCCACACTCCGGCCGTCGGGCGACCAATGAGGGCTCGCAAACTTGAATTGATCGAATCGGCGCAAATCTTTTCCGTCAACGGATATCACCCCGAGCCAGTATATATTGTTATTCCCTACTCTGTCATGTCCAATGAACGCGATCCTGGACCCATCGGGCGACCATCGCGGCAAATCAGCCCATTCAACGATGTTTGTATCTGTAATCGCAGTGGGATTCGATCCGTCAGGATTTGCAACCACGATTGTCTGCTTCATCGTCCCCCAGTTTCGGGCTGCGTAGCAGAGCCTGAGACCGTCAGGGGACCAGTCGCCCACTTCCTCTGAGAAGTCTCGGCTTGTGTGCGTGATATTGACCTGGTTATTCCCCGCGATGTCACTGACGTACACCTCGAGCGAAGTCGAGTCAATACGGGAAAACATGATGCGCCTGCCGTCGGGAGACACCCGTGGTTGAGCCGCATTCGCGATGAGGGTGCGGGTAACCGGCGTTGCCGCCTCCGGGTCAATGTAACATATGTCGCTCCCGACACGCCCCGCCCCAGGATAATACAGGGCAAAGACAATCCCCCCGTTGAATGACTCAGCAGGATCAACGACCGAGCCGCCGTCGTGACATGAAATCGTCGAGCATATCAGCAGAGCAGAGGCCAAGTGTACGAATTTGCTCAATCGTGACATCTCACACCTAGGGCATGAACGAAAGAAGTTCGCATCCAGCTGCTACGAGGCTCGCTTAGGGCCGCGCATGGCGATTCACACAGAGTCGGTTGCCTGCGATGTAACAGGGAAGCGCTTTCAGGAGCAGCGATGGTCGGGAAGGTCGGCGGGGGGAACACTCCGTGCGCCTTGGCAGCCTGGGCGCTACTCATCGAAAGCGCCGTACGAGCGAAGAACAGGATGCGCCAGCAATTTACGATCGCCTTCATCTAATGTCAAGGACGCCGAACGGATCAGGCCCCCGTCCACGCTGTCTGCTTCACAGAAAGGGCCGGGTGCGTTTCGAACCCTCTCTGCAAATAGCGACTTGGTCATCTCACTAAAAGAGCAACCGGGAATCAGGAGGGAGGAGAGGGCGAACTCAGAACACAGCTTTTCGTCGACATGGAGAGATGGACTCTCACCGAGCCGCAATCAAATCAGGGATCCTACAAGGTCAACCGAACTCTCTCTAACAGAAAGGCCCTGTCCTCAACTTGAAGAAGACAGGACATAATGATTTGACTGCGAAAAACTGAATCCGGACCCGCTTGGTTCCTGGACAAGCGCGTCTAAAGAATTGCCCTTTTTCGTCCGGAAGGTAGGATTCTTTCCTTCCACCGCTTGGTTCCTGGACAAGCTATGAGCGTCTTCTAAACAAAAATGGCGCGCTTTGGGCAGATCCCCGCCCGCAAAGTGCGCCACTGGTTACAGTCTGGTTACAGTCGAACTTCCAAAAACCTCAAAACTGCCCTTTTTCGTCGGGGCGGGGGGATTTGAACCCCCGGCCTCTTGGTCCCGAACCAAGCGCGCTAGCCGGGCTGCGCTACGCCCCGATAACCTTTGAAATTACGAAAAGAATCCATGGAATGCAAGGATCAGCCTTTGAATCGAAACATAGGTGAGCGAACAAAATCCAGGAACCAGACGGCCATCACGCGATGGGTGGCCCACCCGAAGCAACAATCCGGCGCTACACACGCATGCGGCGGCGGCGCAGCGGAATGCCTATTCCTTCCACCCGCGAAATATCTCATCAGCAATCTGGACGGGATCGCTCCCCTCATCCATCGGAATCCACCTGATGCGCGTGTCCCGCGTAAACCAGGTCACCTGTCGTTTTGCATACCGCCTCGAGTTCTGCGCAAACAGCACGTCCATCTCATCCGGCGTGATCTCACCGCGACGACACGCAAAGGCCTCAGCGTATCCGACGGTATTCAACGCATTCAACCCCGGTCCGTACCCCATCGACACCAGACGCTCCACCTCATCAAGCAACCCCGCCTCACGCATCGCCCTGCACCGCCTGTTTATCCGATCATATAATAACGGCCGATGCCAGGCCAGACCGAACTGGCGCGCCTCAAACCGGATCTCAACCTTGCGCTCGCGATGCAAAACCGAAAGCGGGCTCCCCGTGAGGTGCACAACCTCCAGCGCGCGGATGATCCTTCGCGGTTTCGTTGGATCGACAACAGCTGCATACTCAGGATCCAGACGGCGGAGATCATCGAGGAGACCACCAACGCCCCCCACTTCCACACGCCGTTCAAGCTCTGCCCGGTATTCCCTGTCCGCTGGCGGACCATCGAAGAATCCGTCGATCAGCGAACGCACGTACAGTCCCGAACCACCCACAATCAGGGGAATACGACCACGCGAAAGGATTCGATCGATTTCCGCACCGGCACTCGCACCGAATTCCCCCGCGCTGTAGTCCTCATCCGGATTCCGGATGTCTATGAAATGATGTGGAATCCGTTCTCGATCTTCCGGTGTCGGCTTTGCCGTCCCGATGTCCATATACCGGTACAGCTGGCGGGAGTCGGCCGAAATAATCTCTCCTCCAATTCGCTCCGCCAGCGGCAGAGAAATCGCGGTCTTTCCCGATGCGGTAGGCCCGACGAGCACGAGGACCATCGGCTTTCCCTCTCCACCTACTCTTTCAGACATCCGCCTCACTCCCGGAGTCTCTCACACCAAACATGATGCTCCTGCATTCTCCATCGTCCACCGTCATTAGACTCAGAACCGCTACTTGCCCCATCCCGCCTTCCCGATGAGCGGAACGAACTTAAATCCCGCCGAGGCCACCCGCTCGAAGTCCTCCCCATGGCGCGTCACGACTACTATGGACTGTATCTCGCGGTCACCAACCGGTATGACGAGCTTCGCGCCCTCGGCAAGCTGTTTCAAGAGCTGATCAGGCACCTCGGGTGCCGCAGCGGTCACCAGTATCCCCTGATAGGGGGCATGTTGACTCCACCCGACAGTACCATCCCCACCCCGCGTAACAACCCGCAGACCGAGACGATCGAATGTCTTGCGGGCCGCGCTGAGCAAATCAAGATTTCGCTCGATGGAAAAGACACGTACACCCATCGCTGACAGAACAGCTGCCTGGTAGCCTGAGCCGGTACCGACTTCCAGCACCTTATCGCCCTCCGCACACCCCAGCGCTTCCGTCATGAATGCCACAGTATACGGCTGTGAGATGGTCTGGCCGTGGCCTATCGGCAATGCAGTGTCTTCATAGGCCCGGGACGCGAACGGTCCGGGCACAAACAGATGCCTGTCCACACCGCGCATCGCACGCAGTACATGTTCATTGGAGATGCCGCGATTGCGGATCAGATCGAGCATTTCCTCGCGATCGACGTCGATCCTTCGACCGCGAAGAGGTTCTCGTTGTGAAGGTGCGGTCATACGGCGGGAGTCCTGATAAGTGCAGCGGAAAATTCCACGTTATACCGAGTTGCGGAGAGTCTGCCAAAGCGACGACAACGAATGGTCAGTATCGATGTTGAGACGGCTGTTCAATTCCTTTCGCAGAAGCGTGGGGGTAATCTCCCTATGAAGTGCGCCGTTCTCCGCGATAGAAATGACGCCTGTTTCTTCGGAAACGATCACCACAATCACGTCCGCCTGCTCCGATATGCCGAGTCCGGCACGGTGCCGCGTGCCCAGCAGATGTCCGTCCCAGGTGGTGATATTCGAGAGCGGGAGCGTACACCGTGCGGCTTCGATGAGCCGGTCCTTGATGATCACTGCGCCGTCATGGAGGGGTGACCGGGGATGGAAAATCGAAAGGAGCAGTGTCCGGCTGACCAGCGCTTCCAGCCGCGTCCCTGTTTCCGCGTGCAGGCGTACACCGGTTGCGCGGACGAAGACAATCAGCGCCCCGATTTTTTTCCGGGATAATTCCGAGACCGCCCCTACCACCTCCTGAATCGACTCATCCACATTCATTTTCAGAAATGACCTGACGATGGGGCTTCTCCCGACAAGCACAAGGAGTCTGCGGAGTTCAGGCTGAAACAGAATGATAAATGCCACCACCCAGATATCCGTAACGGTGCGCAGGATGGAACTCATCGCCTTCAGATTCACGGCCTGGGCCAGGAAGGAAAAACCGAGGACAAGAATCAAACCAGCAAGAATCTGTATGGCAATCGTCCCCTGCATCGCCAGATAGAGCCTGTAGAAGATGAACGAGACGAGCGCGATGTCGAGAATGTCGATAAGGCCGACGGACAGGAAGCCTATCTTGAACAGCTCCATGGAGTCACCGTTGAGCGTGATAGAGGGCATCTGCAACAAGGAGGGCTCGTTTGACAGCCCGGACATCATGCACGCGGAGGATGTTCACCCCGCGTCCGGCACAGACGACCGCAGCCGCAAGAGTGCCTTCAAGACGGTCGTCCACCGGGGTCCCGAGAATATCACCGATGAACCCTTTGCGGGAGGGTCCCATGAGCAATGGCGCCCCGAGCCCGTGAAAACGCTCTGCTCCGGCAATCAGACGCAGGCTATCGGCGCCGGTTTTCCCGAATCCGATGCCGGGATCCACAATCAGCTGCGTAATCCCTGCTTCCCGCCCTTTCCGGAGGCTGCCCTGAAGGGACGTGAAGATCTCTCCGAACAAATCTTCGTATCGGGTGTCGCGCTGCATTGTCTGCGGCGTTCCGCGCATATGCATCACCACCGCTGATGCTCCGGCTTCCGCCACCACCGCTGGCATTGCGGGATCGAGGGCAAACCCGCTGACGTCATTCACGATGCACGCCCCCGCCGCGAGCGCCTGTCGGGCAACAGCGGCTTTGTAGGTGTCGATGGATATCGGAATATCGGTTTGCCGGGCCAGCTCACGAATAACGGGCAGTACACGATCCGCTTCCTCTTCCGCCGAAACCGGTCTTGCACCCTCTCCGTACTGGACGCCGCGCGGACGGGTGGACTCACCGCCGATATCGAGACAATCCGCACCCTCCTCAACCATCGCCAGCCCCCGCCGCACGGCGAGAACAGGATCAAAATACACACCGCCATCGGAGAAGGAGTCCGGTGTCACGTTGAGCACGCCCATCACAAACGTACGGGCCGAGAAATCCCACGTGGTGGCGCCGAATCTGTAGTGAGGCAGCTGTCGCATAAACAAGGAAGGTGACCGACGCGGTCACCTTGCCTCCATTACACTGTTTTCTTCCGGTCCATCTGCACCTTCCGCTTGGCTTTTGTGCGTTCAACAGCTTTGCGGTGTTTCTTGCGGGCGTTACGGGTTTTCTTGTTCATGGTTCCTTCCGGGGATGATTTTCAACATAACCGTCACTGCGTATGATTCGATCGATTTCTTCCATTTTCTTCAACCGCGGCAGCGTTGTCGTGAGGTACCCGAGCAGCATGCTCAGCCGGTCCTGTTCCGAATCCATTTCCAGCAGAAGTTGCCGTTGTTCCAGGTCCAGACCCGCCTTCTGCGCCATGACAAACGATATTCCCGGCTCTGCCAGGTCCGGATCGAGCTGCTTGATACGTCCGCCGTAAACAATCCTGACGAGCTCATTGTACATGGCAATCGTTTCCCGGGCGAGGCCCGTGTCGGTCGGTTCCTCCACCGTTGGGGGATACTCAATATCCCCCACTGCATAAGGTGCCAATTCCGTATGCAGTGTGCGAATCCGGAACCTCCGCCGGCCTTCGACGAGAACATCCATCCTTCCGTCGTCATAGGTTTTCAGGACACTCGTCACCGCCGCCGTACAGCCTATTTCAGCAAGTCCCTGTTCCCGTGCCATTACGATGCCGAATTCGCCGGACTTCGTGATGCACTCCCGCAGCAGCAGTTTGTAGCGTTCTTCGTAGATGTGAAGAGGAAGGGCCGCGTGCGGCAAGAGAACAACCTGCAAAGGGAAGAGGGGGAGCCGAGACTCGTTCATACTGACCCCTGCGTCCTGAAAACATACCGAAAAGCACGGAAAACAGCAAGAAGAAAAACCGCCGTTGACATTCTGATGAAGTGCCAACGGCGGAGTATTCCTTGCGGGCCGGACTCAGCCTTCGCGTTCATCATACCAGGCGGCTTGAATCGCCTCCAGCAGATCGGGCGTTGCAGCCCCCGGGTCATCGGCGAAGGTCGGCAACGCAACGACCAGCGCACGCAGTTCTCCGGGTTGGAGGCGCAGCGGATCCGTGTCCGGGTTCCGGCGGGCCAGGTCGCGTGCCAGGTCTTCGACATCCTGCCAGGTGTGTTTCATGCCTGTACGCCAGGATTAGCGAGCGAACTTTTTGAATCGGTCGTTGATGCGCCCCCAGTGAAGGTGGGCAATGAAGTTGTCGATATACAGAGCGCGTTTCGGTCCGTCCTTGTGGTAATAGGCGTGTTCGAACACGTCGACCGGAATCAACGGAATACCTCCCCAGATGGCCCCGTAATGATGCTCGTCCACCAGCACGTTCAGCAGCCGCTTCGAATACAGCTGATCATAGGTGAGCACTCCCCACCCGCTGAGTTTTGCCGAGACCGCAGTCGCCTTGAAATCGGCTTTCCAGGAATCGAAGGAACCAAATTCCTTTTCGATTGCCGCCTTCACCTCCGGCCCTTTGCCCGGATCCCCGTCTCCCCCCATGACATCCCAGTAGATATCGTGCAGCACCGTACCACCGTGATTCCACGTGGTGCGGCGCTTCAGCTCGCCAATCTGGCTGAAGTTGCCATTGGCCGCCGAGCGATCCGCCGTCTCGAGGGCCTTTTCGATGTTGTTCAGGGCCGTGACATATCCCTTGTGATGCGTATTGTAGTGCCAGTCCGTGGTTTCAGCATCGACAACCGGAGCAAGAAGCTTCTTTGCTTCTTCATCGCTGTACGGACGCGGGTTGAACTTCCATTCGAATGCCATTTGTTGTGTCTCCTCTGAAAGAGATGTGTGAGAGTGTATGAGTGATGTCTTTGCCAATGCCGGCACAAACGCCACCGCGCCGGTCGCCGCGATTGATTGTATGAAGAGCCGTCGTTTCATCTGCCATGATCCAGACTTTTTACGTCCGTGAAGTAATTTTCTGCTGCCCCGTCAGCATACACGTGCAGCAGCAAGGGCACATCTGTCTGCAAGGGGCATTTCACACACCAAACGAGCTGCCGCAGCCACAAGTGCGCGATGCCTGGGGATTATTGAAGACAAACCCTTTCCCGTTCAATCCGTCGCTGAAGTCCAGCATCGTCCCTGAAAGGTAAAACAGGCTCTTGGGATCAACGAAGACTCTGATTCCCTGTTGCTCAAGAACGGCGTCGTTCTCTTTCGGTTGCGCGTCAAACCCCAGCACATAGGAGAGACCCGAACACCCACCGCCCTTAACACTCAGTCGAAGTCCGTGGGTTTCGGGCACATTCCCCTCCGCCATAAGCTTCCGGACATGAGCAGCGGCCTTTGCCGTCAATGTCACTCCGTCGGATACCGCCGTGCCGGCAACCATTGTTCCCTGCGTCATCCTTCTTCCCTCCCCTTCATGTGTGTCGATAATCGGAATCGGTTCGTATCGCTTTCGTGCCGCAACACCGTGCATACCGGGCGTCCCCGGGGGAACGTTCAGCCCGCGTTGCTAGAACCCCATCTCCAGTCTGGCCGCTTCGCTCATCATGCTCGGGTTCCACGGGGGATCCCACACAACGCCCACGCGCACGCTCTTCACGCCCGGAACAAGTTTGCTCCGGCTCTCCACATCGCGCGGGAGCGACTGTGCCGCCGGACAGTGCGGCGAAGTGAGGGTCATCGTCACCAGCACATCCGCTTCGGGCGTGACGGTGACATCATAGATTAGTCCCAGGTCGTAGATGTTGACCGGAATCTCGGGGTCATAGCAGAGGCGGATGGCCTCGATTACCTGGCCTTCAATGAGTTTCTGCTCTATGGTGCTGATTTCGGGGTCATTCATCGTGTGCGCCTGATCTGTGCGTCTCGAACTGCCCTTGTCTATTCGGTAGTAACGGTGCGCGCTTCCGTTGACAGCGCGGTATGAAGGGTGTGCCAGGCCAGGCTCGCGCACTTGACCCTTGCGGGGAATTCGCTGACCCCTGCAAAAGCCGCAAGTTTGCCCAGTTTCTCCATCGTCTCTTCTCCTGTCAGCTCTCCTATCACTAACCGATGGAAGTCCTGAAAAAGTTCCTCGGCTTCGGCCACGGTATGCGATTTCACCATCGCACTCATGACCGAGGCAGATGCCTTCGAGATGGCGCAGCCTGCCCCCTCAAAACTCACATCCACAATCCGGTCACCCTCGAGTTTCACATGCACCGTATAGTGGTCACCGCAGAGAGGATTATATCCCTCCACGCTCCTTGTGGCATCCGGCATTGTCCGGAAGTTTCTGGGGCTCTTATTGTGGTCAAGAATGACCTGCTGATACAGATCATGGATGGCGGACATCAGCCGAGGACCTCCTTCACTTTGTGGAGTGCGCGAATGAACGCGTCGACTTCTTCTTTGGTGTTATAGAAGGCGAATGACGCACGCGCGGTTGCCGGGATCCCAAACCGGATCATGACCGGCTGGGCGCAATGATGTCCGGTACGGATTGCGATGCCCTCCGTGTCCAGTATGGTACCTATGTCGTGAGGATGGATCCCTTCCATCACAAAGGACAGGACCGCCGCTTTTTCCCGCGCCGTCCCGATGATACGGACTCCCCGGACAGTCAAAATCTGCTCGGTGGCATATTTCAACAGGTCCTGTTCGAGATCATGGATCCCCTGCATATCCAGGTCATTGAGATAGTCGATCGCCGCCCCGAGACCCATTCCCCCGCCGATATTTGGCGTGCCCGCCTCGAAGCGGTACGGGAGGTCATTGTAGATGGTCTTCTCGAATGTCACGGACTTGATCATATCGCCTCCACTCTGATACGGGGGCAGTTGCTCGAGCCGTTCCCGTTTCCCGTACAGAATGCCCACGCCTGTAGGTCCGAACATTTTATGCGCGGAAAAGGTGTAAAAATCACAATCCAGATCACGGACGTCCACACGGAGGTGCGGAATTGCCTGGGCACCATCCACCAGCACCGGAATACCGCGCCGGTGAGCCATCGCTACCATCGTCTTGACGGGGTTGATCGTTCCGAGCGCGTTGGAAACATGGGCCAGCCCCACAATGCGGGTCCGGTCCGTCAACAGCGTCTCGTAGTCCTCGAGCAACAGCTCCCCGCTGTCATTCATCGGAATCACCTTAAGTACGGCGCCGCTCTCCTGACATGCAATCTGCCATGGAACGATATTGGAGTGGTGCTCCATGGCCGAAATCAGCACCTCGTCGCCCGCGCGGAGGAATTTCCGTGTGAACCCGTGCGCAACAAGGTTGATCCCCTCTGTCGTGCCGCGCACAAAAATGAGCTCCCGGTTATCGGCGGCGTTCAGGAAGAGGCGCACCTTGTGGCGGACCGACTCGTAGGCCTGGGTGGCCCGCTCGCTCAGGTAGTGGACGCCGCGGTGGATGTTGGAGTTTTCCGCCTCGTAATAACGGCCCATCGCGTCGATGACCGCCTGTGGCTTCTGACTGGTTGCCGCATTGTCAAAATAGACCAGCGGCTTGCCGTTCACCAGCTGGCGTAAAAGGGGAAAATGATGCCGGCATCCGGCAATGCGGGTGAATGTGCGGAATTGATCCGCCAGGGTGGGCTGTTCGGTAGTGTTCATGATCAAAGCGCTGTAATGCGGCCCTGACCCAGCCGCTGCTGGAGAAGCACGTTGAGCTGATCGCGCAGGGTCTCCACGTGGATCTTTTCCACAACATCGCCCGCAAAGGCAAACGTCAGCATATCGCGGGCGGCCACTTCGTCAATGCCGCGTGCCCGGAGGTAAAACACCTGGTCCTCGTCCAGCTGGCCCACGGTCGCGCCGTGTGTGCATTTTACATCGTCGGCGAAAATCTCCAGCTGCGGTTTCGTGTCTATCGCGGCATCATCCGAGAGGAGAAGGGTTCTGTTTGTCTGACGAGCATCGGTCTTCTGCGCATCTTTGCGCACGAGAATTTTGCCATTGAAGACACCGCGCGCCTTGCCATCCAGGATGGATTTGTACAGCTCATGGCTTGAACAATTTGGGGCGGCATGGTCAATGGTCGTGTGGTTGTCGATCAATTGCTCGCCGGTTCCCAGCGAAAGGCCGTTCAGTGTGCTTTCTGCGAATTCCGCGCTGAACACGACCATGACGTTATTTCGTACCAGCTGCCCGCCGAGCACAATGGCATTGGACGTCACCTGACTTCTTTCGCCCTGGCGGATATACGTGCTTCCGATATGGAACGCCCTGTTGCTCTCGCTCTGCAATTTGTCATGTTCCACCACGGCGCCGACCCCGACGAGGACCTCCGTGACCATATTGGTCATGTAAAACCCGCTCCCGAGCCCGATATGACTTTCCACGACCGCGACGCGACTCCTTTCGCCGGCGATGATGAGATTCCGGGGGAATGTTGCGAAGGGCATCGGTTCCTCGGTCGAGAGAAACAGCATATGCACCGGCTCTTCCATTGCCACACCCTCAGGAACGCTGAGAAATACCCCGTCGCGGAAGAATGCGGTCTGGAGTGCGGTGAATCCGTTCGTGTCCACCGGAGCAATCCGTCCCAGATGGTGCAGCAAATCCGCCTCCCGATAGCGTCCTACCGCCGCAAGGCTTTCTACACGCACGCCGCCCGGCAGTCCTTCAATGGAGGAGAGTGATGGCACCCAGAAACCGTTCACAAACACCATCCGGGGCCCGTGGGCACCCGCCAGGAGGTGCGGTGCGATGTCCGCCTGCGTAACGCGACGGACACTCTCCTCAGCCGGAAGCACGAACGTGGTGCGCGCAACCGGCTCGACGTTTGTGAAACGCCACTCCTCGTCACGCGTGGTGGGAAATCCGATATCGGCAAAGCGCTCAAGTGCAGCCCGCCGCATGCCGTGCAATGCCGTTGCCGCCTCCCCGTTAAGCGTGCGCTCATACGTCGCGAATTGCGATCGGTACCAGTCAACTGTTGCGTGTGAATCGAACATACGTCTCTTTCACTGTTGTGTCAGTGGTCATTCCGTTAGACCGCGGGTTCCGCCTTCAGCCAATCATACCCTTTCGCCTCGAGCTCGAGCGCGAGGTCTTTACCGCCGGACTTGACGATCCGCCCGTCCATGAGGACGTGCACGACGTCAGGGATGATATAGTTGAGGAGGCGCTGGTAATGCGTCACCACAATCACGGCGTTCTCCTTCGACCGGAGCTTATTCACTCCTTCGGAGACAATTCTCAATGCATCGATGTCCAGACCGGAATCCGTTTCGTCCAGAATCGCGAGCCTTGGTTCGAGCACGGCCATCTGGAAAATTTCATTTCTCTTCTTCTCCCCGCCGGAGAAACCTTCATTGACAGGTCGATTGAGAAGTGCCTGGTCGATTTCGACCAGCCGCGATTTCTGTTTCACGAGGGCAAGGAATTCCACGGCATCCAGCTCTTCCAGGCCGCGGTGCTTGCGGATGGCATTGAGGGCTGCCTTGAGAAAATACGTGTTGGTGACCCCGGGGATTTCCACGGGATACTGGAAGGCGAGGAAAACGCCTTCGCGCGCCCGCTCTTCCGGCGCAAGGGCCAGAAGGTCTTTTCCCATATATGTCACCGTGCCTTTCGTCACCTGGTAGGCTTCACGGCCCGCCAGAACCCCCGCGAGAGTGCTTTTTCCTGACCCGTTGGGTCCCATAATGGCATGCACTTCTCCCGCCTGAACCTGAAGATTGATGCCACTCAGGATCTCGGTGCCGTTGACCGCCGCGTGAAGTGCGTGTATCTGCAACATCGCTTTTCCACTCATTGATGATGCTTTCCTTGTACGTGTTTCCACTTGCCTGTTTTCATCTTCACCCCTCCACCCCCGGGCAGCCGCCCGCAACTCTGAACCGCCTACCCGACACTTCCTTCGAGGCTCACACCCAGCAGCTTCTGGGCTTCGACCGCAAACTCCATCGGCAGTTCACGAAAGACCTCTTTGCAGAATCCATTGACGATCATATTGACCGCATCTTCCGTGGAGACACCGCGCTGTTTGCAGTAGAAAATCTGATCCTCACCGATCTTGGAGGTGGAGGCTTCATGCTCCACCCGGGAGGAGGTGTTCCGTACTTCGATATACGGAAAAGTGTGTGCACCGCATTTGTCACCGAGAAGAAGCGAGTCACATTGTGAAAAATTCCTGGCGTTTGCCGCGTTCTTTTTCACCTGCACCAGTCCCCGGTAGGAGTTCTGTCCGCGTCCGGCCGAGATCCCCTTGGACACAATCGTGCTCCGGGTGTTCTTGCCGATGTGGATCATTTTTGTGCCGGTATCCGCCTGCTGGCGATGATTGGTGAGTGCGACGGAATAGAACTCGCCGACAGAATTATCGCCGATGAGCAGGACGCTGGGATATTTCCACGTTATCGCTGAGCCGGTCTCCACCTGTGTCCAGGAGATCTTTGAATTCACGCCGGCACATTTGCCACGTTTCGTCACAAAGTTGTAGATGCCCCCCTTCCCTTCCTTGTCCCCCGGGTACCAGTTTTGCACAGTCGAGTATTTGATCCGGGCGTTGTCCAGGGCTACAAGTTCCACCACCGCCGCATGAAGCTGGTTTTCATCGCGGATCGGTGCCGTACAGCCCTCCAGATAACTCACATAGGCGCCTTCTTCGGCAACGATTAACGTCCGCTCGAACTGTCCGGTCTCCGCGGCATTGATGCGGAAGTAGGTCGAGAGTTCCATCGGGCAGCGTATGCCTTTGGGGATATAGCAGAACGAGCCGTCGCTGAACACCGCCGAGTTCAGGGCCGCAAAGTAGTTGTCGTTCGCCGGGACCACCGATCCGAGATATTTCTTCACGAGGTCAGGATGTTCCCGGACCGCCTCCGAGAAGGAGCAGAAAATGATTCCGAGTTCTTTCAGTTTCCCCTTGAACGTCGTCGCAACAGACACACTGTCGAACACGGCATCCACTGCAACACCGGCAAGCCGTTGCCGTTCGATGAGGGGGATCCCGAGTTTTTCGTACGTACGCAGGAGTTCCGGATCGATCTCTTCAAGGCTCTTGGGAGAGGCTTTCTGACGGGGGGCGGAGTAGTAAATGATATCCTGATAGTTGATCGCAGGGTAACTCACATTGGGCCACCGGGGCTCCTTCATGGTCAGCCAGTGCCTGTAGGCTTTCAACCGCCATTCCAGCAACCAGGCAGGTTCCTGCTTCTTCGTCGAAATCAGGCGGACAATATCCTCACTCAGCCCTTTCGGTGCAGCATCCGATTCGATATCGGTAACGAACCCGTATTTGTACTCCTGGTTCGCGAGGGATTCGATCGTTGACTGTTCAGTGCTCATGGCTTTTCCGGTATTCGTCGTGTGTTGGTGAAAACATCCCGTCTCAGCCCGTTGGTCCCGACGCATGGCCGGCAACACCGGCTCCTGCCGGGTGGGCCGCCGTAGCCCCAGCTGTTGTGCTGGCAGCAGCGGAAGCAGGGACGGCCTTCCCAGAACCCGGGGTGTCCCTCCCGACCGTAGGAGCAGGAGCTCTAGCCCCTGCTACAGAAGCTGCCGTCTTTACCCGCGGCGTCCGGAAGGCCTCATACTGCACCATCCAGGTCTGCCTGTCGAGCATGCGGAGAATCTTTTCGTGTTCCAGCTTCTCAATGAACGCCCTGGCCATCCGTTCCCCTTCCTGGTACCTGACGGTCATCTTGCGTTCACGCAGGTATTCCATAATGCCATAGTGGATATCCCGGAAAAAGATGTTCGACAGGTGATAGACCGGAAATCGTGATTTGAGAAACCGGAACACTTCTTTGTCATTCGCAAGAACGTACGCAAGATGATTCATGGGTGTCTTTGTCCTGTTGTTGGATCTACGACAGTGGCTCCGACAATTCTCTCCCGCGAGAAACTGCTGACGCGAGAGAAGATTCCTGACCGCGTATTGCGGTCGCCTTGAGGCTGTGCGCGGATTCCACAACCCGCTGCACAGCATAGTCAATTTCCTCTCTGGTAGTGAACCGTCCGAGCCCGAAACGGAGCGTCCCTTTCGAATCGGAAGCAGAGAGCCCGATCGCGCGGAGCACGTGTGAATCTCCCGGTTGTGCGGAGCTGCAGGCCGAACCGGATGAAACGGCAACGTCTTTCATCGCCATCATCATTGCATCCGCCCGCAGGCCGGGAAATGTTATGCTGGCATTCTGAGGGAGTCTCGCGTCCGGATGGCCGTTGATGAACGTTTCCCCCAGACGGTGCCGTATCCCCGCTACAAGCCGGTCGCGGAGATCGGCTATGCGCATATTTTCTTCTGTCATTTCCTGCGCGGCCAGCTCTGCGGCTTTGCCGAAGCCTACGATCCCCGGGACGTTCAACGTGCCGGAACGCATCCCACGCTCATGGCCACCCCCGTCAATCTGTGCGGCAAGGGGAATGCGCGGGGTGTGGGGACGCACGTAGAGCGCGCCAACTCCCTTGGGACCGTACATTTTGTGGGCGCTGAATGAAACCAGGTCGGCCGGCACACGCCGGAGATCCACCGGAATGCGTCCGACAGCCTGGGTTGCATCGGTGTGGAACAATACGCCGCGCGTCCTGCATAAAGCGGCAATCTCCTCAAGGGGGGCGATGGTCCCAATTTCGTTGTTCGCCCACATGATACTCACAAGGACTGTGTCATCCGTGATGGCGCGTGCGATCGCATCCGGGGATACACGTCCGAATTTATCCACGGTCAGGACCACAACCCGAAAACCGAAATCCTCCAGCCTGTGGCAGGCATCGAGCACCGCCCGGTGTTCGGTAGCCGCCGTGATCACCTGGTAACCGGGACGGCGGGAACGCTGAAAGAGACCCTCGGCTGTTCCTTTGATGGCAAGGTTGATGGATTCTGTGGCACCGCTGGTGAACACAACTTCTTCCGCCTCAGCGCCGATCAGCCGGCCGACCCGGGCGCGGGCGATGTTCACTGCGGCCTCTGCCGTCCAGCCATACTCGTGAGCGCGGCTCGCAGGATTCCCGTACTGTTCCTGCAAGAAAGGCATCATGGCGTCCAGCACGCGCGGATCCAGACGCGTCGTTGCATGGTTGTCAAGGTACACCGGCATCCGGCGGGGCATCAGACAATCTCCGACAGGGTCATGTTCCTGAAGGCCAGTTCAATATTGGCCTGCACTTTTGTCAACGGGGATTTGATCGTACACACGTCGTACACGGTGCAGCTGTCCGGACCATCGGAAAGGCATTGGGCGATCACCGGTTTCGTTCCCTCGATTGCGAAGATGATCGAGGCGACAGGGATTTTCCCCGGGTCGCCGGACAATGAGTAGCCCCCCCGCACCCCCTGGTGCGATGCGATGAGTCCGGAACGCGTCAGGCTCTGGAGTACTTTTGCTACGAGATCGAACGGAATCCGGTAGGTGTCGGCAATCTCCTTTGCCGTCACCACTTCGCCCGGTGACTTCGAGGCAATGTGGCGGATGGCAATCAGGCCATACTCGACTTTTTTTGATAACCTGACCATGAATGGATGTCCGACTAAATCAGTCCGGTTTTGAGCCCGAAAAAAGGCGCCTTCGGGGCGCACACTGATTCTAACAGCTGTTCTAATGCTTTCGTTCCCGGGTGCAGACAAAAAGTATCAATTTTCAGGGAAATCCTCAAGTGTGCGTTCTGCCCGGAGGGTCTCAGCCTCAACATCCGCCGGTGTGACCGGACCCGCCCGGTCATCAAGATTCACAACATAAGAGAAACCTCCTCCTGCGTCGTGTTTTCTGAGCATGTCGATAAGAATCTGCTGATCACTTGAGCAGTTTTGGCCTGTTGTCGACGACCAGACTTCACGGGCGGTGAGATTCCCCGGAGTTCTTCAGGAGGCTGCGTGGACGCCAAGCCTGGAGATAGCAGAAGGAAAGGAACGGCGAAGGGCGAACGGATAATTGAAATCAGTCACCGGCTACTTGCCGAATAGTTCCTTGAAGAACGTGGTCATCTCCACAAACGATCGTTTGTCAGCCCGCTCGTTGTACGCCGCTCCTTTTGAGTTATCGTTGCCCGCCCCCTTTTGCGTGAAAGCGTGCACAGCACCCCCGTAGGCGACAAACTGCCAGTCAACGTTTGCCTTCCGCATTTCCGACTGGAATGCCTCGACCTGGGCGGCCGGGACATAGGGATCATCCGCTCCGTGCAGGACGAGCACCTTGCCCTTAATTTGTTTGGCGTCATCGGGATTGGGAGTGTCCAGGTTGCCGTGAAAACTGATCACACCGGCCAGATCCGCGCCGCTCCGCGCGAGTTCAAGCACGGTTCCGCCGCCGAAGCAGTACCCTATGGCCGCAAGGCGCCCCGCATCAACCCGGGCATTCTGTCTGAGAAGATCCAGCGCCGCCTGTGCACGTGCGCGCAAAAGAGGACGATCGGCCCTGAACTTGCCGGCTTGCTGGGACGCTTCCTGTGTGTTTTTCGGACGGACACCCTTGCCGTAGATGTCCGCAACAAAGGCTACGTACCCGAGCTTCGCCAGTTGCTCCGCCCGCATTTTCACGTATTCGCCGACGCCCATCCAGTCGTGCACGATCACCACTCCGGGTTGCTTCCCTTTCAGGGAAGCATCATAGGCGACAAAGCCGTCGAGAACGGTTTCGCCCTGTTTGTATTCAACGGGTTCTATGGTGATCTGTGCCATGCCACTGGCGGGTGAAAGCAGAAGGGCAAATGCGAGGATTACAGTCTTCACGGGATCTCCGATCGAGGTGGTTATACAGGTTTAACCAACCGGTCGCCGGACAAGTTCCCTGAGCGAAGGGAATGCGGACTTCCCCTCGAGGAGCTACGGAAACACCGCGCGCAGCGCCCCCCGGGCCGCTTCCACGGTGCGGTCGATATCCACCTCGCTGTGGGCAATGGACACAAATCCGGCCTCAAACTGGGACGGGGCGAGATAGACCCCCTGCTCGAGCATTTCGCGGAAGAACAGACCGTACTTTTCCCGGTTTGCGGTCAGTGCGCTTGCGTAGTCCGTTACCACCTCCTTTGTGAAGAACAGAGTGGCCATGGAGCCCACGCGGTTCTGGGTCACGGGGAGCGTCCGTTCGTCGATCACCTGCTGCATCCCTGCGGCCAGACGTGCGGATTTCGATTCCAGATGCTGGTAGAAATGGCGGTCTTCCCCGATGATCTGCAGCGTCTCATATCCCGCTGCCATTGCCAGCGGATTCCCCGACAGTGTCCCCGCCTGATATACGGGCCCGCTCGGTGCTACAAGGGCCATCACATCCTTCCGGCCGCCGTACGCACCCACGGGCAGCCCGCCCCCGATGATTTTGCCCAGCGTCGTCAAATCCGGACGAATCCCGTACAGTTCCTGTGCGCCTCCCCGTGCGAGTCGGAACCCCGTCATCACTTCATCGAAGATAAGGAGGATTCCTTCGCGTGTGCACAGTGTCCGCAGTCCTTCCAGGAATCCCGGCGCGGGGGGCACACAACCCATGTTCCCGACGACAGGTTCGACGATAACAGCTGCCACCACTCCCCGGTGCCCGTCCACAAGACGTTGCACGGAACCAAGGTCATTATATCCTGCGGTCAACGTTCCGGCGGCCACCCCCGCGGGCACTCCCGGACTGTCGGGAACACTCAGTGTCATTGCACCGGACCCGGCTTTGATCAGGAAGGAGTCGCCGTGGCCATGGTAGCAGCCTTCGAACTTGATGATCTTTTCGCGGCCGGTGAAAGCCCGTGCGAGCCGTATTGCGCTCATTGTCGCTTCCGTGCCGGAGTTTACCATGCGCACCATTTCGATCGACGGAACGATACGCGTAATGAGCTCCGCCATCCGTACCTCGAGCTCGGTCGGAGCACCGAAACTTGTGCCGTCCATTGCGGTTTTCCGGACGGCCTCGATGACCCGTTCGTCGGCGTGACCGAGAATCATCGGTCCCCACGATCCGACATAGTCGATGAACCTGTTTCCGTCCGCATCCCAGAGTGAGGATCCCCGGGCTTTGGCGATAAACAGCGGATTCCGTCCCACGGACGCAAACGCGCGTACGGGAGAATTCACCCCGCCCGGAATCAGGGTTCTGGCCCTGGTAAAAAGCCTGTCCGATTCTCTTGAGTTCATTGTTCGATTCTCTCTGTTCTGACCGGGATTGTGGCTCGGCCGGCGGAGCGTAGTGCGCCTATCCCCTTTTCAAGACTTTTGCCGCTTCCTTTGCGAAATAGGTCAGGATCAGATCAGCACCTGCCCGTTTGATACTGGTCAATATTTCCATCATGACGCGTTCTCCGTCCACCCAACCCATACTCGCCGCGGCTTTGACCAGCGCATATTCCCCGCTCACGTTGTACGCCGCCGTCGGCATGCCGAACCGTTCCTTGACGCGATGGATGACATCCAGATAGGCCAGCGCGGGTTTCACCATCACAATGTCGGCACCTTCGGCAATGTCCTGGGCCACTTCCCGCAACGCTTCATCGCTGTTGGCCGGATCCATCTGGTGCGAACGGCGGTCGCCGAACTTCGGTGTGCTTTCCGCCGCTTCGCGGAAGGGTCCGTAAAACCCCGACGCGTATTTGGCCGCATAGGACATAATCGGAACCGAAAGAAAGCCGTTTGCATCCAGCGTCTTTCTGATCGCTCCGACCCGTCCGTCGAACATATCGGAGGGGGCAACCATGTCCGCCCCGGCTTGGGCATGAGTCAGGGCCTCTTTCGCCAGCAATGCTATGGAATCGTCATTCACGATTTCGTCACCCCGGACGATCCCGCAATGCCCGTGAGAGGTATACTCGCACAGACAGACATCGGTGATAAGATAGAGTCCGGGGACCTCCTTCTTCACGGCGCGGAGTGCGCGCTGAATAATCCCCTCGGGGTCGTATGCCCCGGAACCCACTTCATCTTTCTGTTCCGGAATGCCGAACAATATCACGGCAGGCACCCCGAGCGAATGGACGTCGGCGCATTCACGCACGATCTGATCGACGGACATCTGATACACACCGGGCATGGACGAAATCTCTTTTTTCACATTTGTGCCGGGGACAACGAACAGGGGATAGATAAAATCCTTCACCGAGAGTTCGGTTTCCCGCACCATGCTGCGGAGCACTTCGTTCATTCGTGTCCGCCGCAACCGTGTTCCCGGATAATCACCTACAGAGGTTTGCATGATTGGTTCTCCATTTGAATATCAGCATCATTCCGGAAGTCCGGCCGGTTCATATACCCCCTGGCCGGCCCCGCCGCCGGGAGCGGTAAGCAACATTTGCCGGCGGAGCAATTACTCGTTGTGCGCCAGCGCGGCAACGATTCTGCCGGCGGCGGCTTTCCCGTTCTTCACACAATCCCCCACCGCGATGCCCCCGCGGTAGTTGCTGCAGAGATACAGTCCCGGCACCTCCCGTTCCAGATCCTCTATCGCCTCCACAATGATATGGTACCCCAGGTTGTACTGCGGGATCGCCTTATCCCACCGTATGACTCTGGAACAGACAGGGTCACCGCGGACACCCATCAGCGAACGCAATTCCGCGAGGACCGTGGAGAGGAGCCCCGCATCGTCCTGTGCCAGGAGCTCCGGCTGCCGGGATCCACCCACAAACGATGTGAGGGCGATATGTCCGTCCGGCGCCCTCCCCGGAAAAATGGCGGATGACCAGATGGTGCCCAGAATCTTCCGTTGTTCCCTCTCAGGGATCAGATATCCGAAGCCATCCAGGGGGCGCGGGCACTGTTCCTCACGGAATCCGACAAAGACTTCCGCAACCGGCGGATAGTAGATCGAGGCAAGCATATCTGCGAGCTTCGGTGCAAGGGGGTGAAGAATCGGAGCCGCCGTGTATGCAGGCGTTGAGAGCACCACCGCGTCGGCTTCCAGTTCTGAGGTTTTGCCGCTCAGGGTGCACCCGACCCTGAAGGAACCGTCCGGCGCACGCGCAACCCGGTGAACCGTGCATCCACACTGAACGGCGAGTCCCAGGGATCGAACGATTGCGTCCGGGAAGCTCTGCATCCCGTTCTTGAAGGCGAACATCTTTGCACGGTCCTTCGCCACTTCCGCGCGTTGTTTTCGCTCCCTTGCCCCTTTGAGCATGCCTTTGATCAGTCCGCCGTATTTCTCTTCCAGCGCATAGAGCTTCGGAAACGCGGCCCGGACGCTCAGGAGTTCGGGGCTGCCGGCAAACACGCCGGCCACGAACGGGTTGATTGCATAATCCAGAAATTCCCGCCCCAGGCGGCGCTCGACAAATTCCGCAATCGTTTCTTCCCGCGTGCCGCGACCGATGAACGGTTCGGCAATCAGGCGGAGTTTTCCGCGCGTTGTCCAGAGACGTGACCGCAGGAAGGCCGGAGGGGACATCGGAAGCGGATGCAGCGTCCCGTTCCGCAGAATGTACCGGTTGTTCGAAGATTCGCTCGCATACTGCCGCTCGCCGGTGATTCCCAGCAGGTCAAACATCTCGCCAAAGACCGGAGTGGTCTCCAGCGCGCTGTTCGGACCTGTTTCGATAAGCCATCCTTCCTCGTGACGCGTACGCATCGTGCCGCCGGGCACGACATCCTTTTCGAGTACGGTGACGGTGACGCCGGACTGCTTCAGCCAGAATGCGGTGGTCAGGCCGGAAATCCCCGCTCCGACGACGACGACATGTTGTTCTCTTTTCATAGAAGGTCGAAAAGGCCGGCATACACCGGCAGTGGTGGCGGCTTCATCTTCTGTTAGACCAGCTGTGCCAGCACGAGCTGCCGCAGCGCCCGGACAAACGCCGGGTTGGTGTTGAGCGCGGGGCTCATGTCAAAGTACCGCACCCCCAGCCGTTTCGCTTCACGGCGTGTTTCCATGTTGATTTCCCAGAGCGTCTCGCTGTGATCGGACACGAAGGCAAGGGGAACGACAATCATGTGTGACACCCCGGCGGAAGCCAGAGCGCGGACGGTCCCGCTCAACGAAGGTTCAAGCCATTTCTGCGGACCGACTTTGCTCTGGTAGCATAGCGTATGCTGGAGTCCGAACTCACCCGCCTTCAGAACGGCATGGTATGTCCGGATGACCTGCTGTTGATACGGGTCGCCGGCACGCACCAGGGACATCGGCGTACCGTGCGCGCTGAACACCAGGTGCACGGCGCCCCGATCCGTCCCGGGAACGCGGTTGAGCGCGATCCGTACGTTATGTACAATGGCGGCGATGTAGTCGGGGTGCTCGCAATATTCCTCCACAATCCGTACGTCCGGGTGATATCCCTCCCCTGAAGCAACACGCCTCCATTCGTTCACACTCGAACCTGTTGTGCTTCTGGAGTACTGCGGGTACAGGGGGAGAAGGACCACTTTGTTGATTCCCTCCGCCTTGAACTTTCGCACAATATTGCGTGTCAGGGGATGCCAGTACCGCATGGCAATGCCCACGCATACCGGAACGGGGACGAGCCCGAGTTCGAGTGCGCGCGCCTGCCGCTCGGTCAGGCGGAGGATGGGCGATCCTCCGCCGATATGCCGGTAGTACTCCTGCACCTTTGGCGCGCGTCGTGACGAGATCAGGCGCGCAAGAGGTTTCCGGAACAGGAATGCCAGAGGCAGATCGATGATGTCCGGATCGCAGAACAGGTTATAGAGGAACGGCTCGACGGCATCCAGCGAGTCGGGTCCGCCGAGCTGGAGCAGTGCCACGCCCGCGGGCGTTCCCGTGATTCCGTTGCGTGCCGGGTCAGACATGAAACGCCGTGCTCTCTTCCTTGACGGCACGAATCATCGCCCGCGCATGTTCGACAGGCACGTCCGGCAGAATACCATGGCCGAGGTTGAAGACATGTCCGCTGCCGTTTCCGTACTTGCGAAGGATCGATCGCACCTCTCCACGGATCCGTTCGGGGGAAGCGTAGAGAAACGACGGATCGAGGTTTCCCTGCAGGGCGACCTGATCTCCGATCGCCGCGCGCGCGGCACCGATGTCCACCGTCCAGTCCAGCCCCACGACATCAGCCCCGATTGCCGCAAGGTCCGCGAGGGCATGGTTCGCCCCCTTGGAAAAAACGATCACCGGCGCGCCATCCCGCCGGAGGGTGGAGACAATGTCAAAGAGGAAATCCAGCGAGAATTTCCTGAAGTGGTCCGGGGCAAGCACGCCTCCCCAGGTGTCAAAAATCTGGATCGCATCCGCGCCGGCGGCAAGTTGCGCTTCGAGGTAGAGGCGAACGGAAGTTGCAAGGGTCTTCAACAGGGCCAGGAGCGTCTCGGGTTCGTCCAGCAGCAGCTGCTTGATCTGTTTGAAATCCTTTGTGCCGCCCCCTTCGATCATATACGCAGCCAGCGTCCACGGTGAACCCGAGAATCCGATCAACGGCACCCGGCCGTTCAGCATCCGGCGGGTCAGCGTTATGGCGTCGGTGACGTAGCGGAGCGATTTCTCCGGATCCACGACGCGCATCCGGTCGAACTGC
The DNA here is from genome assembly GCA_963779225.1 of uncultured Bacteroidota bacterium. Taxonomy (GTDB): domain Bacteria; phylum Bacteroidota; class Ignavibacteria; order UBA10030; family UBA6906; genus CAVPCZ01. The sequence goes on along the minus strand of CAVZWW010000003.1, from coordinate 2,672,229 downwards.
TCTTTCTTGCGGAGCGGCTGGGGGAAGCGCGGCCCTTTCGCTTCTTCCATCACCAGCTGCATTCCCATGGCATCGGGGATGACCAGGATATCGGAGAAGATGATGGCCGCATCCACGCCCACGAGATCGACAGGCTGGAGAGTCACCTCGGCGGCAAGTTCGGGTGTTCGCACCATGGTCAGAAAATCGGATTTTGCTCGCACGGCGCGGTACTCCGGCAGATACCGTCCGGCCTGCCGCATCATCCAGACAGGAGTGCGTTCGAGCCGCTGGCGCTTGCATGCGCGGAGAAAGAGGTCGTTCTGAAAAGTTGTCATAGGATGTCGGGAGAAAGACTACGTGTGTGGTGTCCTGTTCGTGTTCCGGCGGATTGTATGCGGCGATGCTTCATACCCGGCGACAGCTTCCACAAGCCCCCTGCCGGTGGAGACATCCGCCCTGATCTGCGCCCGGAGTCCCGCCTCTTCGGCCGCTTGCTCTGTTGTGCCCCCGATCACGGCAATCATCACGCGCCCGGCCAGACTGCGGCGTTCCGGTTCTGTGAAGAGTCCGGCGAAATTCCGTACCGCGGACGGACTCGTAAATGTGGCGATATCGAAATCCCGCCGCAGTGTTCTTGCCCGCGCCTGTGCGGCATCCGCCGGTTCGGGGCCCTCTGTGCTATAGAGGACAATCGGCTGAATCTCCGCGCCCGCTCCCCGGACTGCATCGAGGATTTCGTCTCTGCCGATATCTCCCCGCGGGAAGAGAAACCGCTTGCCGCGGAGGTTCCGGGCCCCGAGCAGGGCGCCGAGCGCGCGTCCCGAGAATTCCCCCGGTGTTTCCGTTACACGGATACCGCGCCTCTCGCATTCGCGCCGTGTCCGTTCCCCCACCGCAAACACTTCGCGGTGTGAGATCTGTTCGGGTGTTACGCCGGCCAGTGCACAGCGGTCGGCAAAGATGTTCACGGCATTCGCGCTCGAAAAGACAACCGCATCAAACGGGGGCTTGCCAGGGACGAGGCGCAGGAATGTGCCGTCATCTTCCGCCGGGACGATCCGGATCATCGGGATCACGAATGCACCCCCCCCGCGTCGCGAAATCTCCTCCTCCATATCGGATGCCTGTTCGCGCGGGCGCGTGATCAGAACATGTTTTCCGTTAAGATCCATCCGCCCGGCCGGGGACCCGGCGAATATCTGCGAGAATGTTGCGGGCTCCGTGTTCGAGGAGCCAATCCGCCAGCTGGCCCCCCAGGAGCCCTGCCTCCCCGGGATCCCCCTCAACGGAGCCGCGCACCACCGTGCGCCCGTCAAGGGACCCCACTACAGCATCCAGCAGAAGGCGGCGCACGCCTTTATCTTCAACAACCCGTCCGTATGTTCCGATCGGCACCTGGCAACCTCCTTCAAGGCGGCGGAGCAGCGCACGTTCCGCTTCTGTTGCATCACCGGTTGCCGTGTTATGGAGGCCGGCGATCAACTGTCGGGTCTTTTCATCGCCCGTGCGAATCTCGATGGCCAGTGCCCCCTGCCCGACTGCAGGGAGGATCGTCATGGGGTCAAGCGATTCGCCGATTCGATCCTCCCATCCGAGTCGCACTACCCCCGCGCGGGCAAGCATCATGCCGGCCCATGAGGACTGCTCGAGCTTCGTCAGACGGGTGTTCAGGTTTCCCCGGATGTCGACGATGTGCAAATCGGGCCGCAGATTCAAGACCTGGCACTTGCGCCGGAGGCTGCCGGTGGCAATTTCCGCGCCGGCCGGCTGGCCCAGAAGCGTGCGGATCGCGTTGCCGGGTCGGGGAAGGAACACATCCCGGACATCTTCCCTCTCACTGACCGCACCGATGGTCAATCCCTCCGGCAACTCGGTGGGGAGATCCTTCAGGCTGTGCACAGCAAGATCGATGGTCCCGCCGAGAAGGGCGTGTTCAATCTCCCTCGTGAAAAGACCCTTGTCACCGATCTTCGACAGGGGGGCATCGAGAACCCTGTCTCCTTTTGTTTTAATAATGACGATATCGAACTCGCGGTCGGGAAAGGATGCTCCCAGACGTCCGCGAATCCAGCGGGCCTGCCAGAGGGCCAGCGCGCTGCCACGGCTGCCGATCCGGACGTTCTTAGCTTTCACGATCACCATCATTCCCGGAAATGCCGAACAGATCGCGGAGGGTTTTGATGCGCTGCATCGTCTCGCTTCCCCTGCTTCCGTTTTCGGCGCCCTGTTTGAGGTTGGTGAGCGGTTGATGAAGCAGCTTGTTGATAATACGCCTGGTCACCAGGTCCACAAGTTCACGGTCTTCGGCTTTGAACCTGTTGATGTTTCTCTCCACCTCCTGCCGGCGAATCGCCTCGAAGCTCTCCCGCAAGTCATGGATTGTGGGGGTCACCTGCAGCGATTTGTACCAGTGGAAAAAAGCCACCATTTCCTCGCGGATGATCCTGGTCACGCGGGGAAGTTCCTCTTTCCGCCGTCCGAGGTTTCTGTCAACAATGGCGTTCAGCGAATCGATGTCATAGAGAAAGACATTGTCAATCTTGCGGGCAGCCGGATTCACATTCCTGGGGACCCCGATGTCGATGAGAAACAGGGGCATATGGGATCGCTGGCGCATGACCTTCTGCACATCATCCGGCTGGACGACATAGGAGGGGCTGTTCACGGAAGTAATGACGATATCCACAGCCCGCAGAGCGTCGACAATTTGTTCATAGTCGACAACTGTTCCGCCGAACTCGGCGACGAGCGCTTCGGCCCTGGCGCGTGTGCGGTTGGCGATCCGGATCTGGCCGATGCCCTTGCCCACAAGGTGCTTCAGTGTCAGCTCTCCGGTTTCTCCCGCACCGATCAGGAGGACCGACTTCTTTGAGAGATCCGCGAAGATCTTGCTCGCCAGTTCCACGGCGGCATAGCTCACGGACACGGCTCCTTCGCAGAGCCCTGTTTCCGTGCGAACCCGCTTGCCAACGTGCAGGCTTGCCTGCATGAGGCGGTTCATGACAGGCCCGATGGTCCCCAGATCCTGTGCGAGCATGTAGGCTTCTTTGACCTGGTTCAGGATCTGGATGTCACCGAGGACCATCGAATCGATACCGGCAGAAACCTTGAAGAGGTGATGCACCGTGCCGCCGGCCTGATGGCGGAAGAAATGATCCGGTCGCACCTGTTCCGTCGCCTGCTTCAGCTCCAGAAGATATGTGGTAAGCGCACCCCCGTCAATCGCCGCCTCCCTGCCGATCCCGTAGATTTCCGTCCGGTTGCAGGTGGTCACCAGCATGCATTCCGAAAAGAAGCGGTCACGCAATTCCGGCAACGCTTTGCGGGTCTCTTCAGTGGAGAGCCACATGCGTTCGCGCACGTCAACTGCAGCGGTGTGGTGACTGATTCCTATGGAAAAGAGATTCATCCTGCCGCACAAGCCGTCTATTTGAAGGTGTGAAAGTTGCTGAGATAGAGGTTGAGGACCAGCATCGAGAGGAACACGAAGCCAAACCCTACCAGCGCGACAATCATTGTCCGCCGCCCCTGCCAGCCGAATTTGTTCTTGGCGCCCAGCACGACCGCGTACAGCATCCAGATCGTGACAGTACCCACGAGTTTGGGATCCCAGTAGGAAATCTCCTTGAACGCCATTGGCAGCCAGAAGACGCCGACGAGAATAGCGACACCCAGCATGACAAAGCCGAACACTTCGGCCTTATTGCTCATCATCTCGAGTGTCTCAAGATTCGGCAGGCGGTTGTAGACCACGCCGAACCGGCTTGACCGGATTTCGTGATACAGCATGAGATACAGAAGCCCGTATACCGCCGACAGGGCAAGAGCAGTGTAGCCCAGCAGCGCCGTGGACACATGAAACCCCAGAAGCAGACTGTGCAGGTAATCCGGAATCACCAGCAGGTCTTTGATGAACAACGACGAGACCGTCTGAAACACCATGGCAAGAAAAAGGACAAACAATCCCGTATTCCGCACGTTCGTCCGGTATTCTATGTACAGGTATGCCACCGACATACTCGCGGCAAGGAGCGAGAAGATCTCGAAGACCGTGGTGATGGGCGGATGGTCAAACGCGAACGTCCGCAGATTCAGGTATACGAAATGCACCAGAATCAGCATGATCAGTAGCGGACGCTTCAGGCGTTCCAGCGGGCTGTTGTTGCCGAAAAACGTGACCGCATAGACGGCCACGATGCCGGCATACAGGAGGGGAAGGGCTACGACGAGGATATCAACAGAAAGCTTCACGACCATACCTCGACAATATACTGATCTTCGGATTCAAGTGATACCGTCCGGGGTTCCTTCGATTTTCATTCAACGTGATTTTCGGATGACACAGCAGGTCATTACTCCTCAAGTGTCGACAGATCCTTGGGTTCCTGACCGAGCGCGCGTGCCTTCAGCACCCTGCGCATGATTTTGCCGCTCCGTGTCTTTGGCAGTGAATCTACAAAAAGGATGCTGTCGGGCTTAGCGATGGGGCCCATTTCGTGAGCGACGTGCGCGCGCAATTCTTCGATGAGTTTTTCGGTCTTTTCGATGCCGGTTTTCACAATTACATACGTGTGAATGGCATTTCCCTTCACGTCATGCGGAAGCCCGATGGCTGCAGCCTCGGCGACAGCCGGATGACTCACCAGGGCGCTCTCGATCTCGGCGGTACCAAGGCGGTAGCCGGATACCTTGAGCACGTCATCCACACGGCCGATCACCCAGAAGTATCCGTCCTCATCGCGCCGCGCGGAGTCCCCCGTCAGGTACATGCCAGGGTACTTGCTCCAGTATTGCTGGACATACCGTTCCGGATCTTTGTAGATCGTCCGGATCATCGCGGGCCAGGGGGTCTGTATCACCAGAAAGCCCTCCTCATTCGCCGCGACGGGTTTGCCCTCCTCGTTGAGGATATCCATTTTCACTCCCGGGAAGGGCCGTGTGCCCGAGCCTGGTTTCAGCGCCACACATGGCATCGGGGTGATCATGAACATGCCGGTCTCCGTCTGCCACCAGGTGTCCATAATCGGACACTTCCCCTTGCCGATTACCCGGTGATACCATTTCCACGCTTCAGGGTTGATCGGCTCGCCGACCGAGCCGAGGAGGCGGAGCGAGGAGAGATCATGCCGGTTGGGCCATGCCTCACCGAAGCGCATCAACCCGCGTATCGCCGTCGGCGCAGTGTACAGAATGTTGATCCCGTATTTCTCGATCATCTGCCACCACCGATTCGGGTACGGAAATGTGGGGGCACCTTCGTACATGAACGATGTGGCGCCGTTCAGGAGCGGCCCGTAGACGATATAGCTGTGGCCGGTAATCCAGCCCGGATCTGCCGCGCACCAGTAGCGGTCCTCTTCGTGAATATCGAATACGTACTTCATGGTGGTGTATGTGCCCACCATATAACCGCCGTGAGTATGGAGAATCGCCTTTGGTTTTCCGGTCGTCCCTGAGGTGTACAGGATGAAGAGCGGGTCTTCAGCGTCCATCACCTCAATATGACAGGCATTCCCGGCGATAGGGAGGGACATCAACTCATGGTACCACATGTCGCGCCCGGACTCCATGTTCACGGGTTCGCCGGTGCGCCGGACGACAAGAACGCTTTCCACCGTGGCAGCACGCTGCAGAGCTTCATCCGCGATCGCCTTCAGCGGGACGATCTTCCCGCGCTGGTAGGCGCCATCCGCCACGATCAGGACTTTCGACTGGCTGTCTTCGAGCCGCTCATGAAGGGCTTCTACGGTAAAACCGCCGTAGACCACGGAGTGAATCGCACCAATACGAGCACAGGCCAGCATGCCGATCATCAGTTCGGGGATGCGCCCCATGTACAATGTGACACGATCTCCTTTCTGCACTCCGAGACTTCTCAAGACATTGGCAAACCGGCATGTATCCCGCCGGAGGGCAAAATACGAAAATGACCGGAATTCGCCCTTTTCCCCTTCCCACATGAGGGCCAGTTTGTTTCGCCTGGCCGTCTGGGTATGCCGGTCAAGACAGTTGTAGACAATGTTCGTCTTCCCGCCGACAAACCATTTGACGAAGGGCATGTTCGACTGATCGAGCACTTTCTCCCAGTGCGCGAACCAGTGCAGCTCACCCGCCTCTCGCGCCCAGTAGCCTTCCAGATCACGCCCCGCATCCGCCGCCATTGCATCCCAGTCTTGAACATTGGCATGCCGCAGAACATCCTCGGACGGGTAGAAGATTTCTCCGGTGAGAGTCTTGTCAGGCATCGCTGTCTCCGTACAATGGTGAAACAATCAGGGCTACATGGATAGGGAAAAACTTTCGGTGGTCCCGGTCAGATGCAGCATCGGCTCTTCAAGGGGGTGCAGGTTCTGCACCTCCACGATTGCCTGATGGAATCGCGGCATGCCCGCCAGCGATACGGTGAAACCTGCCCGCAGAATGGGCTTCCAGTCATCGGACATACCTCCGCCGAGGCCGATCTGGAATTCCACCGTGTGCCGCTCGGTTACCGCGGCGATCGATCCGAGGATACTCTCTGCAAGCTTCTTCTCCCGGTTGAGCAGCCGCTCGAGTGTTTTGACATCCAGACGTTTCCCGCCGCGGGTGCCCCGTGACCTGCCGGCCTCGCGACCGGACCCCCGCGTCGTGCTTGCTCCACCGGTCAGCGTTCGAGCCAGCTTCGCATCCAGGACACTCACCATGAGATCCCAGCGCTCGATGGAACTCAGCTGAACCACGAGTTCAAGAAGGGCCGAATGGCGAAACTCCGCCCGACGCAATAGCTCGTCACGGCCTTGCACCACCGTGCCGAATTCTGCAGGGAGGAGGGAACCTCGCAGACGGAGGTTGTTCAAGACGCGCTCGTGGTCATACCGCATGCGCAGCGCGTCCTGCTTGGATAGAAGCAGCAAACCCGATTTGCTTACACTCGGCGTATCAGCGCGTATGAGGCTGAGATAGAACCTCAAGCCGGCAAGGTCAACAACCATCACATGCTGCTCGTCCTGAAAACCCGATTCATCAAGGAGAAAAGGATCCGGTGACGGAGATTCGGTGAAAGGAATCAGCGCCACAGCATGCACATACGCAAGCTCTTCCTCGAAAGTGCACGCGGTACGCTGCTCTTCACCGCGTCGCCGGATTCCGGCAATCATCCCGGGAGAATCCCCGGCCGGTTCCGGAATCCCCTCCGGTTTCTCTTCCGTTGTCGATGGGCCTGGAGTTGACGTTGACCCGGCCACGCTTCCTGTCGACTGCGATGTATCCTTGCGCGGAACAGCGGGAGGCAAAACCGGCACGGGAGGAATGGATGCACTCCCTTTCGCCTGCGATCCTTCAGTGCGCGGTGGAGCCGGAGGCGGAACCGATACCGGAGGAACAGCTGCACTTCCTTTTGGCTGAAAAATGTCTGCACGCTGCGCAGCCGCGGGTGGAACCGGTGCGGGAGGAACTGACGCACTCCCTTTCGACTGCGATTCTTCAGTGCGCGGTGGAGCCGGAGGCGGAACCGATACCGGAGGAACAGCTGCACTTCCTTTTGGCTGAAAAATGTCTGCACGCTGCGCAGCCGCGGGTTGAACCGGTGCGGGAGGAACTGACGCACTCCCTTTCGACTGCGATTCTTCAGTGCGCGGTGGAGCCGGAGGCGGAACCGATACCGGAGAAACGGTGGCACTTCCTTTTGGCTGAAAAATGTCTGCACGCTGCGCAGCCGCGGGTGGAACCGGTGCGGGAGGAACTGACGCACTCCCTTTCGACTGCGATTCTTCAGTGCGCGGTGGAGCCGGAGGCGGAACCGATACCGGAGAAACGGTGGCACTTACTTTTGGCTGAGAAATGTCTGCACGCTGCGCGGCCACGGGTGGAACCGGTGCGGGAGGAACTGACGCACTCCCTTTCGACTGCGATTCTTCGGTGTGCAGCGGAGCCGGAGGCGGAACCGATACCGGAGGAACGGTGGCACTTCCTTTTGGCTGAGAAATGTCTGCACGCTGCGCAGCCGCGGGTGGAACCGGTGCGGGAGGAACTGACGCACTCTCTTTCGACCGCGATCCTTCAGTGCGCGGTGGAGCCGGAGGCGGAACAGCGGCCGGCGTTTGTGCGCGGTATGAACCGGTTGCCTCACCTCCTGGCGCCTGCAAAACCAATCCTGCGGAACCGGAAAACAGATCGTGCAATGCCTTCGTCCGCTCCGCCGGAACCGGTGCGGCCGGGCTCTGCAAGCCTGTTACGACCGGTCCGGGCGCTGACGGTGGGGTCGGCCCGGCCGCGGAAGTCTGTCCGCCATGCGAAACCGGCCGGACCGAACGCAGAAGCTTCTGTACTCCGGCTACGACATCCCGAAGTATCCGGTCCGACTCCGCATCCGGCAGTTCCGAAAGTGCCCTTCTGATCCCCTCATTCTGTGCCAGCAGCACAATGAGCTCTCCCAGCAGCGCGGATCCCGCTTTGTCTTTGAACCCCTCTGTCACGTTCTCCACTCCTTTTGTCCATCGAACAAAGATTGATAAAGATACCAAATGAGGGAGCAAACATCAATCTTGCGGGTGCCGCCGGGATTTCGTAGGTTAGACTATACCAGCACTGACACCTCCGGTCATTTCCGAGCATCATACTATTGAAAAGACACTCGTACCGTAACAGTCCTGAGGATGAAATCATTCAGGGAGCAAAAAACGCTGACCAGGCCGCTTTCACAGAACTTGTACGGCGTTACGAGGAGACAGTGTATCGTTTTTCGTACAAAATCTGCCGGGACAAAACCAGGGCGGAGGAGACTTTACAGGACACCTTTATCAACGTTTTCCGCAAAATCCGGTCGTTTGACGGGAAATCCAAGTTCAGTACATGGCTCTACACCATTGTGACAAACAATTGTCTCATGAAGCTCCGGCGGCGCAAGATGGCTGATCTGGAGGACTCTCTGGAAGAATATGATCATCCTCCGCTACGACACGATGGTAAGCCGGGCGGCATCATGGCAAAGTGGGAAGAAACGCCCGCGGACATTGTCATGGCCGGAGAACTGAGGGAGCTTCTGGAACGGGCCATCACACTCCTTCCCGAAGACTACCGGGTGGTCTTCGTCATGCGGGATGTCGAGGGGAGGTCGACCGAAGAAACCGCGTCCATCCTTGGCCTTTCGACCGAGGCCACCAAATCGCGTCTGCGGCGGGCACGCGCATTCCTCCGCGAACAGTTGCATCCGCATATGTCGGCTCACGTAGAGGGGTTACCATGAAGTGCGACCGGGCATATCTCCACATATGTGACAATCTGGACGAGAATCTCAATTCCCCCCGTTGCAGGGAGATCAAGGCCCACCTTCGGGAATGTCCCGATTGCCAGGCCTACCTGGACTCGCTCAAGAAAACCATAGCTCTCTACAAGGCCTTGCCGGAACCGTCTGTCCCCGCCCGGGTTCACCGGGAGCTCTTCAAGACACTGACCACGCTGGGGAGTCGCACGCGACGGAAAATACGGCCTTCCGGAAGGAAAGCGTGACCCCGCCGGCACACTGCGGGCATCTTACCCGGGAACCCCTTACCGTGCAGCTGCCGGATGGCTTTGCGCGCAGGGGCATACGAGGATCATCCTTATCAACAACTCTGGAGAATTGATGAAAAAGAATCTAGGCTCTACGGACCGAATCCTTCGCACGCTGCTGGCCATCGTCCTCGGTGCTCTGGTGCTGACGGGAGAGGTAACAGGTATGCTCGCTGTGATCCTGGGTGTTGTGACGGTGGCCCTCCTGGCGACCAGCGCAATCAGTTTCTGCCCGGCATACGCACCTTTCAAGATCTCCACGATAAAGAACTCTGACACAGGCAAATGATATGCGGGGCAAGCGATGTTACCGGTCCCTTTGACGGGAATGATCAGCTTCGAGGATCTTCTCGCATCCTCTACCGCTGCGGTGTCGTTCCTGAACTCGCGCGAGCTTCCTTGTCTTGACTGCAGGGAGCCCGCGTGGGGAACGTTTTGAGAGACGGCCCGGAGGAACGGAAGACGTTAGAGACCACCTTACCGGGGAACCGGCGGTTGCGTTGAAAGGAAGTGTCAAATGAAGAATGTCTGGCTCAAGCGAACGGCGTTCACCCTGCTCGGAGCCGCAGCAGGATTTGCCTACTACTTCTTTGTTGGATGCACGAGCGGTACCTGTCCGATAACCTCCAATCCATACATCAGCACCGCCTACGGTGCATTAATTGGCATGGTTTTCACCATGAACACCACAAAGAAGGACGGGAAATGACCATCTTCCTGTCACTCCTGGCCGGAGTGGCGCTTCTGGTGCTCGGCATACAGGTGATCGTCACAGTGCACGCACGCAAGCAGCGCGGACGGGTACTGCAGAGCATTGAAGGGCCCCTGGGTGATGCGATTGCCTCAGGTATCAGGATAATGGCGTACTTCTACAGTCCCACATGTGCGGCATGCCGCGGACAGACGCCGATCATCGACGCACTCGATCAGGAATACGAAGGTGTCTTCAAGATAGATGTTACGGAGAATTTCGAAATCGCCCGGGCAATCGGCATCAGGGCGACGCCTACGACCGTCATTATCGAGGGTGGTACCATTCGCACGTTTCTTGTCGGCGCCCGAAGCGAAACCGCCTTGCGTGAAGCGTTGATGTAGCCGGCGCGCGGGTCACCCCGCCCCTATCCTGCTTTTCCTCCAGCCGAAGAACGCGTAGATAACCAGCCCGATAGCCAGCCATATCCCGAACCGAACCCACGTCACCCAGGGCAGCCCGGCCATGAGATAGAAACAGCTTGCGATGCCCAGAATCGGGACAAGAGGTACCCATGGAGTCCTGAACGGGCGGGGTCGGTCCGGCTCGCGGTAGCGCAGAATGAGAATACCGACGCAGACAAGGACGAAGGCAAAGAGTGTCCCGATATTTGTCAGTTCCACGATTTCATTGATGTTCGCAAAGGCGGAGATCAGTGCAACGCCTGCGCCTGTCCAGAAGGTCGTGATGTGCGGGGTTTTGTAGCGGGGATGCACCCGGGAGAAGTACGCCGGGAGCAGCCCATCCCGGGACATGGCGAAGAAGATGCGCGGTTGTCCGTACTGAAAGACCAGCAGCACGGCGGTCATGGACACCACAGCCCCGACGGCGACGATGCCGGCGGAGACGTCCGCCCCCACATAGGCAAATGCCGCGGCCAGCGGATCCGCCACGCCGAGGTGGTTCCATGGTACCATACCCGTGAGGACAAGCGCCACGGCGATATAGATGACCGTGCAGATGGCGAGCGATCCAATTATGCCGATGGGCAGATCCCGCGAAGGCTTCTTGCATTCTTCGGCCGCCGTCGAGATCGCATCGAAACCGATGTACGCAAAGAAGATCAGGCTTGCTCCCACCCAGACGCCGGAAAACCCGTTGGGCATGAACGGTGACCAGTTTTCGGGCTTCACATACTTTGCCCCGGCATAGATGAAAAAGAACAGGATAAGCAGTTTAATCCCGACCATCACATTGTTCACACGGATCGATTCTTTGACGCCGATGATCAGCAACCAGGTGATCAGCGCAACGATGATCACTGCGAGGGCATTGAAGATGAGAGGAACGCCAAGGATGATCGGATGGGTTATCCATGCCTCATGTGCCAGCGCGATGGACGGATCCAGGGTTCCATCGGCCACCGCCCCCGCCGCCTGGAGTGCGGAGCGGTAGTCAACGGCGAGCCATGCAGGTATATGCATCCCCATGCCGTCACACAGCTGGTGAAAATACGCCGCCCAGGCGATGGCCACCGCGACATTGCCGACCGCGTATTCGATGATAAGATCCCAGCCGATGATCCATGCCACAAGTTCGCCAAGGGTTGCGTAGGAATAGGTGTAGGCACTTCCTGCGATGGGCACGAGCGAGGCAAATTCCGCATAGCACAAGCCGCAGAAGGCACAGGCCACGGCGGTGAGGGCGAAAGAGACAACAATCGCGGGTCCCGCTCCGGGGCGCAGGAGGTCCCCCGCAACCGCGGTCCCGATCGTGGCGAAGATCCCCGCTCCGATGATGGCACCGATGCCCAGCATCACCACATCAAACGGACCGAGGACACGGCGGAGCCGTCGCTCGGGCTCTTCGGCGTCCTTCAGAATCCTGTCAAGACTCTTTACACGGAACAGCCTGTGGAGCATGGGAAGACTCCTTCGGGTGTGCGAGACAAAATCGGGGGGGTTCCGATCGCGTGGCTACGAAAACCGGTATTTCCTGTAGGTGCTGACGCCTTCCTGAAGCACCACTTTGAAAAAGCCAGCCACGGGAACAGCGAGGAGCATGCCGAGGATGCCGAACAGTTCGCCGCCCACAATGATGGCCACCAGGACCAGGACAGGATGCATGTGTACGCTTGAGGCTACCGTAAAGGGTTGTACGACAAAGTCATCAAGCATCTTCAATATGATGTATGCAATGATCACGGGAATCGCACTGTTCAAATTGCCGGTCCCGAGAACCGCCACGAGAGCGGCCGGGATGACGCCGGCGATTGCCCCGACGTACGGGATCAGGTTCGCCAGTCCCGCAAACACTCCCAGGAAGACAAAGTAGTTCACCCCGAGGATCCAGAGTGCCACGATCGACATCGCGCCGAAGATCACCGCATCCAGGAACTGTCCCCGCAGATAGCTGCCCAGCTGCATATCCATTTTTGAGAGCAGGTCAAGTGTGAATTCGAAATAGCGGTTCGGGACCATGCCGACCATTTTCTTCTTCATCTCTCGCCCGTCTTTGATGAAAAAGAACATCATGAAGGGAATGGTCACGCCGTTAATCACAAGGGACACCGCGTCATTCAGCAGGAAAGCGATTGCCCGTTCGCCGATCTCCTGTCGAAACTCACTGATGCGTGCTCCCAGGTTGAGGTCGCCGAGGCCGAGAAACGAGAGCTTGTCGCGCGCAAACAGTTCCAGGTCGGCAATTGCCGCTGCGGCCTGGGCGGTGGTCGAACCGGACTGCAGCGTCTGGAGATGTTCGAAGATCGCCGGGACAAGGAACATGGCCCCACCTGCGAGGAGTGCCGCGAGCCCCACAATAATGATGACCGTCGCCAGAGTGCGACTCATCCCTCGTGCCTCCAGCATCGTAGCAATGGGATCGAGGATATAGGAAAGAAGGAGGGAAAGGATGACAATGTGCGCCGCGCCCCCCACGAACAGCAGAAAGACCGCAACCACCAGTGCAATCAGGAGAGGCGCAACCTCGGCGCGCGGTCGCAACGACTGACCGTTCATCAGGGTTGTGTCCCCTTGCGGGTCCGCCGGAGCTCATCGTTCACGGTGAGGAGCTGTTGGTTCGCATGCCGCAGGCGATCGCCGATGATCTTCGCAACCCGCACCACAATTTTCACGCCGAGGCGCGGATCGCGTTCAATCAGGGAGAAAAGGTCGGACTGAAAGAAGCCGAGCACGCGGCAGTGAGTCGTGGCAGCCACCGTGGCCGAACGGGGCGATTCTGCAAGCAGAGAGACCTCTCCAAAAAAATCCCCGTCCTTGAGGTCGGACAACCGGACCTTGTCGGGCTCGGAGAGCACTGCCGCCTTGCCGGATTCGATGATGTACATGCCCAGACCCGGCTCGTCCTGCCGGATAATGACTTCCTCCGGCACATATTCGCGCCGGTGCAGAATTCTCTCGATTGAGGCAAGCTCGCGTCGCGACAGATCCTGGAAGATTGGAATCTTGGCGAGGACGGCGTAGGCATCGCCGCCTGTGTGCGAGGTACGTTTGTATCCAAAAACCCGGGCACGAAAATCGGTCATGGTCAGCGATCCGGAGTGGTGTGTTCTACCCTAATATACACGTTGCCGGGCAAACATGCACGGGCATACTCGCCCGGCCGCCTGCGTGTACGGCCGTGGATCCGGTCAGCGTGTTGCCGCATCGATACGGTCCTGCAATTCCTGGAGCAGCGTCAGGCGGAGGAGGGCATCCGGACAGCCCCGGACCCCACCCAGTATCCTCCCCCTCAGGAGGAGATCGACCGGACCGTTATGCTGATCGTGTACCCGTAGATATCCCGCCCCGGCGGTCTCCGGTGCCGGTTCTGTGACTTTCCTGTACGCGTCCAGGGTCAGAGAGGCCTGCTTCGCGTCCTCGTGGGCAATGAGAAACACCTCGCACTCCTCGCTCCCGCCGTAGCGCGCCGTATAGACCTTCCTCAAAAATCCGTAGCCCATGTAACTGTCTGCAATGTACTTCTCGCTGTTCGGGATCCGGCCCCGCGCCGGCAGCAGTGCGAGCATGCCGGGTAGCACTGCAGGCTGCTCCAGATGTTTCACGATGGCGGAGCCGATCGTGGTCAAATCCTTCTCCGCGGATTTCCCCGGAGTATTCGTTGAGAGTTTCACGTAATACGAGCCGGAAAGAATGTTGAGCATCCCCTCATTCATCACCGCAGTTGTGCCGATAGGCGTGTGTGCATTTTCAGGGGAGCGTTCCTGCGAGAAGATTCCGAAAGCGCTTTCGGGAGAGTCATGGCGGTACACTTCCGCTCGCACTTCAGGACGTCCCGGGAAGCTGTAGTAGGCCATGTGCATGTCCAGCACACCATAACTGACGAAGAGATCCGCTGCACCGTCTATCGCTTCCCACAGCGTGGAGGCATCGTAGACCACCTGCTCGCGCACCACGGTCCAGCCCGGGATGTCCGGCAGTACTTCCGGCGGGGAGGGGAAAGCCGCCGCCGGCCAGGCCGCCAGACAGCAGCCGCACAGAAAGAGGGCTATGCGAGAAAGGCCCCCATTCACGACAGAAACCCCGCCGGGATGGAAGACACCCTGCTCACATCCGCGATACGTTCAGCGACGTCGAACCCTTTCACACACCGTGCGCCGCAGCTGCTGCACCCTTCGCAGGGATTGCCGGAGATTTCCAGTGTGCGGAATACGTTCTGCGCCATCGCCAGGTCACGGTAGCCGTAGGTATACATATAGGCCCTCATCATGTCGGGAATGGGGAGTCCTTTCGGACACCCTGGCACACAGTGCTCACATCCCTGGCAATAGAGTCCGCCTTCCAGGCGACCGGAAACCAGCTCGGCCTTCTCATCCTCACTCATGGTCAGATCTGCATTGATGCTTGCATTTTCCGCAAGCTGTTCGAATGAGGTGATTCCGGGAATCGTGGTGCACACGTTCTCGTCTTGCAGAACAAACTTGAGTGCCGCCCTGCAATTCACCGGCCGCTTCTTCGCCTTGTCAAAGAAGCCGCCTGCCATGGTTTTCATGCCGACAATCCCGATGCCGGCCCTGGCCGCGCGGCCAATGGCGTCCTTCACCTCAGGGTAGTGATCCTGCTTGAAATTCACAGCGGTCAGAACCACATCATAAACACCGCTTTCGGTCGCCGCGTCGATCACCTCGGGTTCATTCTTATGCGTTGAGAGTCCGACGAAACGGGCACGACCCGACTCCCTGGCCAGCTGCAAGGCTTCGAGCATGGATGGAGCGAGCGCGTCCTCCCGGTTCTTGATTGAGTGAAGATACAGAATGTCCACGTGGTCCATTTGTAGCCGGCGAAGACTCACGTCCACCTTCGCAAGCCAATCCTGGACCGCGCTCTTACCTTCTCCACTTTCAGGCTGGACTTTGCTGGCTATGACAAAGGACTCGCGAGGGTACTCCTTGAGTACTCCTCCGAGCATCTCTTCGTTCTTCCCTTCCTGATATCCGTGCGCGGTGTCAAGATGGACCATACCGGCGGCGAGTGCGGCGCGGACGAGCCCCGGGTTGTCGGCTCGCATGACCCCCATACTGACAACCGGCAATTGCAGGCCGGTCTTCCCCAGCGTGCGTCGCAGCACGATATTCGGCTTTGCGGTCTTGTCCTGTTCCTGAGAGGAAACAGACCCGGTGAGAAGTGCTCCCGCCGCCCCGAGGGCCGAAGTCTTCAGAAAGCTCCGTCTATCAACATTGGTCATGATCCCGTCCTCACCTGATTTGTTCCGTTTGAGAAATTTGTTGGCGCTGTTCACGGACGGTCCGCCAGTCGCCCAGCAGCACGAAGACCGACCCCAGACCGAGAATCAGGCCCGCGACGACAAGCAAAACGCCGAGGTAAGGTACGAGCATCAGGACGTGCACGAGAATGACGCCCGCGACCGAAGCCAGAAATAATCGCCAGCGGCCATCCCCGCCCAGGGCCCGCAGTCCGAAAGCTACGCCCAGACTCAGCTGGCTGATGTAGATCAGCCATAGGGTTGTGGCCAGGAGCAGAAACGCGAGTGGGATGCCTATTACCGTGATGGCGAGAATGATTATGAGTATAGGTAGCGCAACAACCCCCGCCAGACCCCAGAGAACGCACCAGCCGGGCCGCGCGAGCACCGTCTTCCCGAAGGAGGCCAGAAGTGTGGGAGAGAGCAGTACCCAGACCAGTGTCGTCAGGATCAGACTCATCACCCACGCAATTCTGAACCAGAATTCCCCTTTCCGAAAACCCAGAATCCGCGGCACATCGCGGGTCTGTTTCGCGACGATCTCCACCGTCCCCCCCACAGCATCAGGGGCAATTTCCACCCTGTCTTTGTTGTTCGTGATCACTTTGAGATTCCCACCCACCCTCGCACCAGGGAGCAGGCTCAGTACTTCACCCGTGACCGTGGCATTGCCCCGGACGTTTCCGCTCACGGTCGCTTCGCCGGAAGCAAGAAGAACGTCACGGACCACCTCTCCGCCGATCATGATTCTTCCACCGGCAGCAATCACTCCTCCACCGATCCGGGATGCTTTGCCCGTACGCAGAGCACCACCGGCGGCGGTGAGGTTCTTCCCGACGGATCCATTACATTCCACTGTCCCCCCCGCGGCGCGGACATTATCACTGATCTCCCCGTTGATCGTCACGGATCCCCCCGCGACGATCAGATCGCCGTTGATTTCGCCATCCACCTGCACGGTTCCCCCCGCGACGTAGGCGTCACCGTTGACGGTCCCGGAAATGATGACCTGATTGGCAGCGGCGAAAAACCAACCTTCATGCACTTCCCCTGCAGGCAGCACAACGCGGCGTTTTTCTCCCGGCGCGTCCTCACTCCCTCCGTCACAGGAATACCCCGTGATGACGAGCCCGGCCAGAAGCACCGCCGCTACACCATCCAATATGCGGTTCCTCATAAAGCTCCCTTTTCGGAAAATCACCGTTCAGTCCTTTGATGTTCGAACGAGGTCTCGCCGTTGTACTCCCGCACCGCACGCCCGTCCGGACTCTCCCTGACAAACTACAAACGGGAACCTAGAAAAGCAACGATGTGCGAAGAGTCTTCGACTAGAGGATTGTCCCTGACAAGACCGCCATGGCGACGGTGAAGTAGATAATCAAACCCGTCACATCCACCAGCGTAGCAACGAACGGGGCGGAGGAGGTCGCCGGATCCGCTCCCAACCGCTTGAGGACAAACGGGAGCATCGAACCGGAGAGTGTCCCCCAGAGGACCACGCCCACGAGGCTGAATCCCACCGTCAGGGCAACCAGCGCCCAATGCGGTCCGTAGATCGGCGAGAAGGCAGACCATAACGCAATCCGGAAAAACCCGATGGTTCCGAGCAGGCTTCCGAGCAGGAGACCTGTCAGCACTTCCCGCCGCATCACCCTCCACCAGTCACGGAGGGCGACCTCGCCCAGGGACATGGCGCGAATCACCAGTGTCGCCGCCTGCGAGCCGGAGTTACCCCCGCTGGAGATGATGAGGGGAACAAACAGCGCAAGGACGACAGCACGTGCGATTTCCCCCTCGAAGAAACCCATGGCTGTGGCGGTCAGCATTTCACTGAGGAAGAGGATGATCAGCCATCCGGCCCGTTTGCGCACCATTGTGAGCAGGGGGATATCGGTGTACGGAGCCCCGAGGGCTTCCAGACCACCGAATTTCTGAATATCTTCGGTATGCCCCTCCTGGGCGACATTCAGGACGTCGTCAATTGTGACGATACCCAGGAGCAATCCTTCCGAATCGGTGACCGGCAGGGCCACACGGTCGTACCGGTCGAACATCCCCACGGCACTTTCTTCATCATCTGTCGCTGCCAGCGCCACGAACGTTCCGGTACCAAGGTGTTGTACCAGTGTTTCCTCCGAGGCAAGGAGTATTTCGCGTATCCGGAGGTCGTCGACGAGCTTTCCGTTCTCATCGACAACATAGATCACATTCAGTGTTTCACTATCCTTCCCGTGACGACGAATGGCTTCGAAGACCTCCCGCACCGTCCATCCGGGCCGCACCGCGACATAGTCCAGGGTCATGAGACGCCCGATACTGCCCTCCGGGTACCCCAGGAGTGCCCTGGCGACCCGGCGTTCATCGGGAGAGAGCCGT
Organism: uncultured Bacteroidota bacterium; assembly: GCA_963779225.1. GTDB lineage: Bacteria > Bacteroidota > Ignavibacteria > UBA10030 > UBA6906 > CAVPCZ01. The sequence continues at coordinate 2,653,931 of CAVZWW010000003.1, read as the reverse complement.
GCAACAAGATCACGTGCCACCGCTGCGGGGAGTTCTTCAAGAAGAGCCGTACGATCGTCGGGACGCATCGTTTCAAGGATGGCAATCACATCATCCTGTGTCAGGGCCTCGATCAGGGATCTCTGCGCATCAATGTCGAGATAGGCAAATGTATCCGTCGCCCGGTGTTTCGGCAGAAGGCGGAACACCACAGCGCGGTCTTCGGGGGGGATGTCCGATACGATTTCAGCGACATCGGGCACCGGCATATCGTCAAAGACTTCCCGGAGCGTGACAAAATCACGGTTGCGGATCAGCGCCTGAACCTCCGGCTGGATAGACTTGCCGATCATGGGGGCACTCCGGGTGCGGTGATTGGTGAGGTGCGTGGTTGTTCCCGGAGACACCGTGGGCGGTCCGGGAGTTCTACGACGGATTCAGGACTTTTCGCAGCGGACCCGTGGTGCGCCTGCCGGGACACTGAACGGCGGCAGAGGATCCCGGCAACGGCTCACGAGTGAAGCACTCCTCAGGGGATGTACAGATGCCGCTTGATCTTCTGCGTCGGCGTCTTCTCGAAGGGCTCTGCCTGTTCGATGATCTTGTGAACACGGGCGTACAGGGGAACCCGGGCATTAATCTCCTTGTGGAGATCCGCGAGCATTGCATTGACCCGGCCCCTGATGTCTGTCTCACTGAATGTCTGGAGGGCCTTCTGAAGTTTTTCGTAGTCAAGATGTACGAGTGCCACCAGCCGGTTGCCATGTTCATAGACCACCGACTCGCGCACGGATTCGAATTCGTTGATCACCGCCTCGATTTCTTCGGGGTAGATGTTCTTCCCGCTGGGTCCGAGGATCATGTTCTTTGACCGACCCTTGATAAACACATAGGCGTCCGGCTCAATCATACCGAGATCGCCGGTCTTCAGCCATCCGTCCTCGGTAAACACCTCACGGGTCCGCTCCGGATCCCGGTAATACCCCTTCATCACCGTGGGGCCCTTGACCTGTATCTCTCCTTCCCCCGTCCGGGGGTTGCGGTTGGCAATCCGGATCCGGGTGCCGGGTAAGGCGGGGCCGGTGGAACGAAACCGGGTCTTGGAAGGCCCTGTACCGGCGATCAGGGGTGATGTCTCGGTCAGGCCGTAACCGATGGCATACGGAAACTTCCCCTCGCGCAGGAACAACTCCACATCCGGTGCCAGCGGGGCGCCGCCGATCGTGAAGATGCGCAAACGGCCGCCGAAAATGTCCAGCAGCTTTTTACCGGCCACGCGGTGGAGAAGCTTTCGGAAGAGCGGGATGCCGTGCAGCTTGCGCAACAACGGGGTCTTCGTGAGTTCAGGAAGAATCTTTGCCTTATAGATTTTCTCAATGATCAGCGGTACCGAGAGCATGACGGTCGGCCGGACTCTTTGAAGTGCGGGCAACAACACGGGCGCGGTGGGTGGTTTCTCGATATAGTAGACCGAGGCGCCCAGCATCAGTGGAGCAATCAGCCCGAGCGTAGATTCGTAGGTATGCGGGAGAGGGAGGATCGAGAGAAAGCGGTCTTCCTGATTCACATCAACAATTTTGGTGGTCCCCACAACATCGGAGATGAGATTGCCATGTGTCAGCATCACTCCCTTGGAGTGCCCTGTGGTACCGGAGGTATAGACGATCACCGCCACGTCATCAGCGGAGATTGGCTCCAGGGACGGGAGGGAGAGCCCCGCCGCAGCGGCCTGCAGCCGGCCGGTGTTTTCTGCATCGAGATCGGCTTCCGAACACCCCGCGGGAATGACCGTAAGATCATCGATGAGGACCATCGTCCCGAGTTCATCGGGCCGCAGTTCGCCCAGCTTGCCGAACAGCCGGCGTGAGACAAACACTCCGCGGGGTTCTGCGTGACGGACGATGCGGGCAATGTCGGAGGGATGGAAATCAGGAAGAACAGGGACCGCAATGCACCCCATGGTCGTCGCCGCGAAGTAAGCGATCCCCCAGTTGGGCGAGTTCTCGCCGAGGATCACCATACGATCATTCCGGGTTATGCCGCGTTCGCGCAGGAAGGCGGACAGGTCCTGCACCTTTTGCCAGAGCGAAGAATAGGTGAGTGTGCCGCCGTCAATCATTGTGAGTGCGGTGCGATCGGCGTACCGTTGCGCACTCGTTTCCAGCATATCGCGGAGCGAGGTGTGGACCTGTGACATGGATGGCGTACCCGGTGGTGGGACAAACACCCTACAGAATACCAAAACTCTCTCTCAGGATCAAGTGTGGACCGTGCGCAGCGCCGTCTTGAAATCACGCACCCACGTGCTGAGGCCGGACAGTCCCGGTGATTCGGCGATTTTTCGCAATAATGCACTACCCACAATGACGCCATCGGACACCCGCGCAAATGCCTGTGCATGTGCCGGGAGCGAAATCCCGAATCCTACGAGCACAGGATTGCGGGAAGCGTTTTGCTTGACGTCACGGATGTACATGGCCGCCCCGGTCGGTGCGGGACCTCCGGTGACACCCGTGGAGGAAACACAATACAGGAATCCGGTAGACATCCGGTCAATTGCTTTCACACGCGCTGCCGGGGTCGTCGGCGTCACGAGCATGACGCCCGCCAGATCCGCGCTGCCCAGAAACGGAAGAAAGCGGTCCCACTCTTCCATGGGTAATTCCGGGAATATCACTCCGTCCACACCTGCTGCCGCAGCATCCTTGAAGAAGTTCTCCACACCGTATCGAAAGACCGGATTCAGATATCCCATCAGCACCAGGGGTATCGAAGACCGGACTCGTATTGACGCCACCTGCTCGAGAATCCATGCCAGCGTCACGCCGTTATCCAGCGCAACCGCCGAGGCACGTTGAATGACCGGTCCATCCGCGAGCGGATCCGAGAAAGGCATTCCCAGTTCCACGATGTCCGCTCCACCGTCTTCAAGCGTCAGGACAAGATCCACCGTGCCGGACCGCGAAGGAAAGCCGGCAGTAAGAAAGAGGGCAAGAGCCTTTTCCCCTCGTTCACCGAGATCGGAGAAGCGTTTCCGCAGTCGCGCCTTCATGTCGCCGTCCGGGCATATGTGGTCATGTCCTTGTCCCCCCTACCCGACACATTTACCACAACAACGTGCTCCGGTGTTGTCTGTGGCATCAACCTGGCGAGGTAGGCCACGGCATGTGCTGTTTCGAGCGCGGGAATAATTCCCTCCAGACGTGCCATAAGCCGGGCGGCTTCCAGGGCCTCCCCATCCGTCACCGCATAGTACTCGACGCGTCCGATGTCCTTGAGAAAACTGTGCTCGGGGCCCACTCCCGGGTAGTCCAGACCGGCGGATATCGAGTGCGCCAGCTGCACCTGCCCCTGTTCATCCTGAAGGAGGTAGCTCAAGGATCCATGAAGGACGCCGGGAGAACCCTTTGTCAGCGTGGCGGCATGTTTGCCCGTCTCCAGACCGAGTCCTGCAGCCTCCACACCGACCATGCGAACCGGGGTTCCCAGGAACGGGGAAAAGATCCCGATAGCGTTGCTGCCACCGCCCACGCAGGCCAGAAGCACATCCGGATCCCGGCCGGTAGACTCGCGCACCTGGTTCCGGGTTTCCTGACCGATGACCGACTGGAAATCGCGAACCATCACCGGGTAGGGGTGCGGACCCACGACGGATCCGATGATATAGAAGGTGTTCCTCACATTGGTGACCCAGTCACGAATCGCCTCGCTGGTGGCGTCCTTGAGTGTCCTGCTCCCGCTGCTCACCGGTCGAACCTCGGCACCAAGCATGCGCATCCGTTCGACGTTCAGTTGCTGCCGCACGGTGTCTTCTTCCCCCATATACACGACGCATTGCAGGCCGAGCTTCGCCGCGACCGTAGCCGTGGCCACGCCATGCTGTCCGGCTCCCGTTTCCGCGATCACCCTTTCCTTGCCGGAACGTTTCGCCAGAAGGATTTGCCCGATAGTGTTGTTGATTTTGTGCGCGCCCGTGTGGCAGAGATCTTCGCGCTTGAGAAAAATTCTCCCTGTGCCGAAATGCTGTGTGAGACGCCGTGCAAATGTGAGAGGTGTGGGCCGCCCGGCGAATTCCCCGAGCATCAGTCGAAGTTCTTCGCAAAACGCCGGGTCAGCGACGGCCGAACGATACAGTTTCTCAAGATCCATGAGCGCAGGCATGAGTGTCTCAGGAACGTAGCGTCCTCCGTAGCCGCCGAAGTAGCCGGCGGCATCGGGCATTTCCGTTGTACCCCCCGGGGGGAATCCGCGGTCCGTCATACACCCTCCTCTCTGGCAAACGTCCGATCAACGGCGGGAGCAAGGCGCCGGAGTGCGTGCATGAGCTCGCTGAAACGGCGGGGTTTGAGCGATTGAGCGCCGTCGGAGAGCGCGTTGGCGGGATCAGCGTGGACTTCGATCATCACGCCATCTGCACCCGCAGCAACCGCTGCAAGAGTCATTGCGGGAACACCGTCCCAGAAACCGATACCATGGCTCGGATCCACGAACACCGGGAGATGCGAAAGTTTCTTGAGAACGGGAACGGCATTCAAATCCAGCGTATTCCGGGTGGAGGGTTCAAATGTCCTGATACCCCGTTCACAGAGAATGATGTTCAGATTGCCCCGGGCGGCGATGTACTCTGCCGCCATGAGCAGTTCCTCAATCGTTGCGGAAATCCCCCGCTTGAGGAGCACGGGCTTGCGCATCTCACCCACCGCCTCCAGCAGGCTGAAATTGCTCATGTTCCGGGCACCGATCTGGATGATGTCGGCCACCTCCGCAACAGCCGAGAGGGTGAGAATATCCTTCGCCTCCGTGACGATCTTGAGTCCGGTCTCCTCCCGGGCCTCGCGCAGGAGTACCAGACCCTCTTCTTTCATTCCCTGAAATGCATACGGAGAAGTCCGGGGCTTGAACGCGCCGCCCCTCAGAAATTTCGCGCCGGCCAGTTTCACCGCTTTGGCCGCCGCGAAGAGCTGTTCACGGCTTTCCACCGAACAGGGCCCGGCGATCACGGCCAGCTCGGGACCTCCGATGGCAACGCCCCCGGCATCGATCACGCTATTCTCACGGCGCGCGTCACGGCCGACGAGTTTGTACGGCTTCGAGACAGGTATCGCCCCGGCAACGCCGGACAATACGGAGAACAGATCCGGCGGAATTTTTTCACGGTTTCCGGTAATGCCGATTGCCGTACATAACGCTCCGGGGATTTCGTGCGCTTTGTAGCCCAGGCCGGCAATCTTCTGCTTCACGCCCGCAATGTCGGCGGGTGTTGCGTCCTGTTTCATCAATACCAGCATGATCTGTCCTTTGCTTTCTCTATGGTTCCCTGCTCATCACGCCCCGGCGTCCCGGGCTGCCCGGATGAAGGCTTCGACAAGGGCGGGGTCTTTCACGCCGGGCGCCGCTTCGACGCCGCTGCTCACATCCACCGCATAGGGTTGTACAAAGCGGACGGCTTCTCCGACATTCTCCGGTGTGAGCCCCCCGCTGAGGATGACGCGCCCGAACTTCTTTGCCGCTACCGCAAGATTCCAGTCGAATCGTTTTCCGGTCCCGCCGTATTTTCCCTCCACAAACGTGTCAAGTAGATACGCACCGGTACGGTACGAAGACAGAGCCGTCGGGACGAAGTCCGGTCCGACACGGAATCCTTTGATCACCGGTACCGGATACCCGCCTGTCTCCTCCGGCGGTTCATCGCCATGCAGCTGCAGGCAGCGGACACCCGTACGCCGAATGGTCTCCAGAATCAGTTTCCGTCTTTCATTCACAAAGACTCCCACGGGAACAACAAACGGCGGCAGGCCGGCGATGATGGAAGCCGCCGCGTCGCGGGAGAGATATCGCCTGCTTGCCGGTACGAAGATGAACCCCAGTGCGTCCGCTCCCGCGTCGATTGCCGAATGTGCGTCTTCGCGTGTGGTAATACCGCAAATCTTGATTCTCATGCCGGACCATCCTTTGAAGCCGAGATCAGTTCCCGGACTGCATCTCCGGGATCCGGTGCACGCATGAAGGTTTCTCCGATAAGCACCGCATGAATACCGTGCCGTGCAAGCGCCTGGACATCCTCTCCTCCCCGGATACCGGACTCGCTCACCACGAGAACCCCCGGGGGAGCGAATGGCTTCAGGCGGAAAGAGACTGTCAGATCTGTTTCAAAGGTCGAGAGGTCTCTGTTGTTGATACCCACCATCTCCACCCCCATACCCTCCAGCATGATCATCTCCTTTTCAGTGTGCACTTCCACAAGCGTCTCGAGTCCCAGCCCGGCGGCCTCCTGATGCAGATCGCGCAGTTGTTCACGGCCGAGGGCAGCCGCAATCAGCAGCACCGCATCGGCCCCGAATGCTTTTGCCTCGTACAACTGATAGGAATCCAGGATGAAGTCCTTCCGCAGCAGCGGGAGGGCGGTCGTGTTGCGAATGGCCGCAAGATACTCGAGGCTGCCCTGAAAAAATCCTTCGTCTGTCAGAACCGAAAGCGCATGCGCCCCGCCTCTGACATACGCCGCGGCGATGGCCAGAGGGTCAAAATCGTGTCGAATGACCTGTTTCGACGGCGAAGCCTTCTTCACTTCGGCGATCACGCCGGGACGTTCTTTGGCCAGTGCCGGGGAAAACGGGCGGTGCCGGGAGAGAAAGGCGGGCAGGGCCTGGAGCTGCGCCGTCGACATCCGGGCCTTCCTCAGAATGACTTCTTCCCGCTTCTGTTCGAGAATCCTATCAAGGTAATTCATGACTGATTGGTGAACTCCACCAGCCGGTGAAGCACCTGCTTCGCCCGCCCGGAATCAATGGCTTCCGCGGTCATCATGGTGGCCTCTTTCAGGTTTCCTGCCTTGCCGGCCACATACACCCCCAGGGCGGCATTGGCAATAACCACGTCACGTCCCGGTTCACGATGTCCCTCGAGAATCCGCTGCGTGATCTCTGCATTCTGACCGGCGTCCCCTCCTTTCACGCCATCCGGTCCCTGCACTTCCAACCCGAAGCTTCCGGCGGAGATGACGTATTCCCGTACCGGTGCATCTCCGGCCACCTCACTCACGTGCGTGAGGCCGGTCAGGCTGACCTCATCCATGCCATCGGCGCTGTGGACCACATAGGCTCGTCCCGAATCCATGGAGCGCAACGCACCCGCGAGCCGGGCCGCAACGCTCGTATGGTACGTACCGATGACCTGACGGCGAACCCCGGCGGGATTCGTGATCGGCCCGAGCATGTTGAAAATCGTTCTGATGCCGAGCTCCCCGCGTGTTTTTGCGGCATACTTCATGGCGGGATGAAAGAGGGGGGCAAAGAGGAATCCGATTCCCACGGTATTGACGCACTCCTCGACACGCTCCGGCGCCAGCTGGAGGTTCACCCCGAGCGCACCGAGAACATCTGCGCTGCCGCTGCGGCTGGACACGGACCGGTTTCCGTGCTTCGCTACCGTTGCACCCGCCCCGGCTGCGACAATGGCGGCAATGGTGGAGATATTGAACGTCCCCAAACCGTCACCACCCGTCCCGCACATGTCTATCGCACACTCATCTTCAACCCGGATCCTGACTGCATTCCTGCGCATGGTGCGGGCGAACCCCACCAGCTCATCGATGGTCTCGCCTTTCGCACGGAGTGCGACAAGTAACGCCGCGATTTGCGTATCGGTCACCTGATCGGTCATGATCAGCTCCAGTGCCTCCGCCGCCTCATCGGCTGTCAGGTGCTGGTGTTCGATCACCTTTTCTATGTAGGGCTTCAATGTCATACCTTTCCCTCCAGCCAGTTCTCCAGCAGGCGCGGTCCATCGCGTGTCAGGATCGACTCGGGGTGAAACTGGACTCCCTGAATCGGGAACTGTTTGTGCCGCAGCCCCATGATCACGCCCTCCCCGGTCTCTGCCGTGACCTCCAGACAATCCGGCAGGCCCTTTCGTGCGACGACCAGCGAGTGATAGCGTGTCGCTTCGAATGGTGATGGCACTCCCGCGTACAGTGGCGTCCCGGTGTGATGCACCATGGACGTACGCCCGTGCATAAGTTCAGGCGCATGAACCACCGTTCCACCGAATGCGTGTCCCAGTGCCTGGTGCCCGAGGCAGACGCCGAGCATCGGAATAGTCGCGCCGAAGGTTGTGAACAGCTCCACCGTGATGCCGGCGTCTTCCGGCCTCCCCGGGCCGGGAGAGACCAGGATCCCCGCCGGCCCGAGCGCGCCGATCTCCGCAAGAGTGATCTGATCGTTCCGCCGGACGAGAATATCCGTTGTCCGGCCGCCGATCAGCTGCACAAGATTGAACGTGAACGAATCGTAGTTATCGATGACCAGGATCATGACCTTCTCGCTCCCTCACCTCGTGCAAGCCGCTCGGACGGCAATCCGGCCGCCGCCAGTGTAACCGCAGCATGCAACGCGCCGGCCTTGCTCACGGTTTCCTCATACTCCCGTTCCGGCACGGAATCCGCAACAATCCCTGCCCCCGCCTGGATGTTGAGCATGCCCTGCGAGGCGATAATCGTGCGGATGGCAATGCACATATCCAGGGTGCCGTCAAATCCGATATACCCGACTGCACCCGCGTATGCTCCCCGTTGCTCGGGCTCCAGTTCGCTGATGATCTCCATCGCGCGCACTTTTGGCGCCCCCGAGACCGTGCCGGCGGGAAAGCAGGCTTTCAGGACGTCCACCGGGGAGAGCCCCTCCTGAAGGAGGCCCCGCACTTCCGAGACAATATGCATGACGTGCGAGTACCGATCGATGCGCTTGAACACCGGGACATTCACGCTTCCGTATTTTGCAATCCGGCCGACATCATTGCGTCCGAGATCCACCAGCATAACGTGTTCGGCCAGTTCCTTGGCATCCCTTAAGAGTTCCCCGGCAAGAGCCTCGTCCTCTTCTTCATTCCTGCCGCGTCTCCGCGTGCCGGCGATGGGCAGCAATTCCACCAGCCCCTGTCGCGAGCGCACGAGCACTTCGGGAGAAGATCCCACGAGCGTGGTGTCTCCAAAATCCAGGAAGAACAGGTAGGGAGAGGGATTGATAATGCGCAGGGCACGGTAGACGGCGAACAGGTCTCCGGAGAACGCCCGCCGGACACGCCGTGAGAGAACCACCTGAAAGATCTCTCCTTCCGTGATGAATTCTTTCGCCCGTCTGACTGATTCTTCAAAAGCCTGACGTCCATCCCGGGACTCCTGCGGTGCCGCTTCACACCGGAAATTGTCGGACGTCACCGGCGACCGCCGCAGCCGGAGTTCAAGCGTGTCCAGTGCCGTGCGTGCGGCATCGTACTGCTCCCGGAGAGAGAGACCGGGTTCCACAAAGATATTCTGCACGATGGTGATCATCTGTGCGCGATGGTCGAATTGTACGACAGCACCGAACAGCCCGAGGAGAGCATCATCCTCGTCCGTCGCGGACGGATCGCCGATCGGTATCTTCTCGATGTGCCTGATGGTGTTGTAACCGAGATATCCCACAAAGCCCCCCGCAAGGCCGTGACGCCCTTCGACCGGCGCACTCCTGTAGCGGGACACCAGGGATTCAAGGAGGACAAACAAATTCTCGTTCAGATGCCGGATCTTCCCCTCTTCACGGATCGTCATGTGTGTGCCCCTGGCGTGCAGAAGGAGACGGGGCCCGATCCCGATAAATGAATACCGGCCGATCTTCTCGTTCGGTTCGACACTTTCCAGAATGAACGAAGGAGTCCCCTCCTGGCGCAAGGTCATGTAGGTGGAGACCGGTGTGAGGGTGTCGGCCAGTAACGGCCGGACAAGCGGCACAACATTGTATTTCCCGGCCAGGGCCGAAAATTCTTCAAACGTGATCATACCCCTCCAGAGAACGAAAAAACCCTTCCAGGAAAGCCAGGAAGGGTGTGAGTATCGCAAGGACAGAAGATGGTGATTGCTATACGCCCGTCGGCCTCCGGAAGGTCATGTTCCGCCACCAGCACCAGCCGGCAAAACCTCGGGCGATATGCATCTGGGTAACCATGATCGTGTACTGCACAATATAGGAGCTTCCCGGCCCCGAGTCAAGAACAAATTGGGATCACAGGATGTTCCTCACTTCCCGGCGGTATACCGGATCACACGGACGCGCTCCTCTGTCATCAGCGCCCCGCAACCCGCCTCTTCAAGCACTTCCCCGGCAACCGTAACAAAACGATCCACCTTTTCTGAGGTATCCACGATCTCTATGACCAGCGGGAGATCTTCCGACAGTCGGAGGATCTTGGCGGTATGAATCCGGCTGGCCGCCCCGAATCCTTCAATCCCGCGGGTCACGGTCGTTCCTGCCAGCCCGAACTCGCGGGCTTTCAAGACCAGTGCTTCGAACAGTGGTCTGTGCCCCAACCGGTCCGCCTCCCCGATGAAAATCCTCAGCAGCTTCCCCTCACCGTCCAGCTTCATGATACCCCCTCTTCTGAATAGGGTGCTTCGATCACACGATCCGGCCCAGCACGCCGCCGATCCAGCACCCGGCGAGGCACGTGAGTACTGACCCGAGGATGTTCACGGTACCCAACCACCAGCTCCCCTCCTGCAGGAGAGCGATGGTTTCGTAGCTGAAGGATGAAAACGTCGTGAACCCGCCGAGCACACCGATCGTGAGGAACAACCGTAAGGCCGGCTGGACGACAAACCGTTCGTCAAAAGAGGTCATGCAGAAACCGATCAGCACAGACCCGAGGACGTTGACAAGAAGTGTGCCGTAGGGGAAGCCGGCCCCAAGAACACGATACACACCGCCGGTCATCCAGTAGCGAAGTGCGGCCCCGACACCTCCGCCGGCAAAAACGATCAGCCCGTTCACGCCCGCCTCACATCAGGGAGAGAAGGAATATGTGGGTTTGACTACATCTTCAAAAAATGCTTGATGAGCAAAAGCAGGACGGTCAATCCTCCCACGAAGGAAAGGATGTTGATCAGTACACGCGTGCCGGATTGTGTCGGCTGATTCTGATCAGATTGTACGGCCATGGCATGCCTCTTTTTGCGATGTGAGTTTCTCTGTGAACATCACCGATATGCGAGAACCCGGCACCGCTAGAGATATGAGGCAAACGTTGGCGTGAGAAGAAGCGACCTTTCCGGCAACGGACCGTTCAGTCCGTCGCTCGTGAGGCGCCTCCAGACAGCGACGATCGTAAATGCTTCTGCTGCACAGAGCGTGACCGCAACCGGAGCATGACGCAGCTCCTTGGGGAAACAACTGGCCGACAGGCCTGGAAAGACATTCAGAACGGCGAGAACTGCCGTCGCTCCGTCGCTCTCAAGTTCACCCGGAGTGAGGTCGGAACGTGTTCCTCCCATCGTCTGAGAAATGGTCTGGGACAGCATGAGAATGGCGAGAAGAACGAAGAGATACCCGGACGGCTTCGTGTTATGTGTGCGCGGAAGGAGCATGCTTTTAATATACAGCAATTCCTTCGTTGCTGCAACAGCAAGGCTGTTGGCTCGTTTTCCGGGGAGGTGGCACGCCCCGGGCGTAGAGGCGGTTCACTCATTCTTCAGGAGAGCCGCGGGCCCCGGACAGCGCGGAGGTTCGCTCGTACTTCAGGACGGCCGCGCGCATCGGACGCGCGGCGGTAGACTCACTCTCCAAACCACCCGCACCCGTCAAAGCATTTCAGGGCTTCCGGGTCTGGAGCAACATCACTCCGTGTGCGGGAACATGGACCGGCATTGTTCCCGAAAAGATGCCGAGATCACGCTGCCGCCAGAGGTCCCGCACGGCGGTGCCCTTTGTCGATCCGAAACTTTCAAGCGGCAAAGCATACCGCGCGGGAGCGGATCCGAGATTGAACACACCGAGAGCGCTTGAGCCGTCCGCCATCGCCTTCGCCCACACCTGGATGCTGTCCTGCTTGAACACCGGAACGGCCTGGCGTCCGAGCGGATCCTGATTGACCGCCAGGACCTCGTCGTTCGTCAGCAGATTCAGGGTGAAGGGGTCGAGCTTCTCGAGGTCGCACCCGATCAGCAACGGCGCGGACAGAAGGCACCAGAGACTTATATGGGTGTACTGTTCGTCGGGCGTCAGCTTCGTGGGATGCAGACTCGGACCCCACCCCACCCAGCCGACGACGAGCATATCGGGATCATTCCAGTGTCCCGGTCCGGCATACGGTGCGTTTTCGACCTGGCTGAATCCGATATCACTCATGCTCTCCCAGGTGTCGGTGATATCGCCTGTCGTGCGCCAGAGGTTGCCTCCGACATCCGCGCCCCACTCCCATACCTTTCCCATACCGTACTGACACAGGCTGTACACGATATCGCGTGATACATCTTGCAGCGCCGCGCGCATGACCGCATACGGTTTCTGAAGTTCTGCCCTTGATGTATCCTTCGCGATGTCTCCGTAGGAACACCAATCATATTTGAGATAGTCGATTCCCCACTGTGCGTACGAGCGCGCGTCATGGATCTCGTAGCGGTAACTGGCGGTGTACCCTCCGCACGTGAGCGGTCCCGGCGAACTGTAGATGCCGAATTTCAGGCCGAGAGCATGTACACTATCACCCAGCCGTTTCATGTCCGGGAACTTGTCGTTGGTCAGGATGTTCCCCTGTCCGTCGCGCTTCGGGAGAGGAGAATCACCTTTGATTTCCCACCCATCGTCGATATTGATATGCGACCACCCGTGGTCCATCAGGCCTTTTGCCTTGAACAGACGGGCGCTTGCCAGGACTTTTCCTTCATCCACGCTCAACCCCCAGCAGTTCCAGCTATTCCAGCCGAGTGGAGGCGTGAGCGCGATCCTGTCGCCGATCAGCAACTCCAGATCCCGGTTCGCACTTCCCCGGGAGTTCCGGGCCGTAAGTGTGACACGATAGGTTCCTTTGACGCCGGTCCGGCCGGAGATTATGCCGGTCTGTGGATCAAGCGTGAGTCCGGGAGGGAGATCCCGGGCCGAAAATGTCATGGGCCTCTCTCCGCTTGCCGGAATGGCATACAAAAAAGGGCGACCCGTACGCGCTCCGTACACGCGCGGCCCGTTGATCCGGGGTGCGGCCGGAGCAACAGGCGTCAGAATGTACGGGACCTCTTCGGCAAAGGTTACCGACTCAGATGTCTCCGCAAGAACAAACGCATACAAGACACGGGTCGGCTGGTCCTGCCGGGGCACGGAGAGGACCACTTCGTGAACGGCCTCAGGATCCAGAGAAACATCAGTGGTCTTCCGCAAGAGTTCTCCCGTCTCCATGCCGCTGTGCACCGTTGTGGTGAGTGTCCCCCGGATCGTATGATCCCGTGACGAGTTTCGAAGCGAGAACGTCTTGCGTATTTCGTTCTTCAGGAACGAGAATGGCCTGGCCTGAATATCGACCCCCAGATAATCCAGCAGCTGAATCATCCGCACATGCGGATTTCCCGTCCATATCCCCCCCTGCCCGCCCTGGTCGTAGACCCGCACGGCCAGAACATTCACGGTATCCCACCGGAGACGGGGATCGTCAACGGACAAGTGGTAGGTCCGTTCGACATTCCACATGCTCACGTCAGCTTTGAGAAAAGCGGTGTCCGCACCCGTCTCCGGTGGAACAGTTTTTCCGTTAATGCCGAAGATTCTGCCATTCAGGAAGGACTGGTCGAAGTTGTTAATCTTCCCGAGGAAGATCCGGACACCGTCATTCAGTCTGGAGCTGGCGCGCAGACCGGTGGGGAGCACAAACCGGATTCTGTACCAGGCATAACCGTCGAGTTTGTCATACCCCTGTTCCTCCCATATCCTGTCCACGCCGATGGGCTTCCAGCCGGTATCATCGAAACCGGGCAGCATGTATTCCGGATTGTCACCGGGCAGGAAACGCCAGCCTTCTTTGAGGGGAATTCGGCGCGGTTCCAGAGAGAACGCAGTGTGGGCGAACAGGAAAAAAAGAGAACAGACGGCGAGTCTGGTGTTCAACGGACGGAACATAGGTGCACCTCCACCTCCGGTCGGATCAGTTCACATCGGAGAGTTCGGAAGACAATTGATCGAGGAATGCCTGGATGAAGGCCGTCCGGGCGCCGGCTTCAGCCTGCCCGGAAGCCGTGTGCATCATGCCGCCGAGGCGAAGCAACTTGGTGTAAAAGTGATCAATCGTATAGCGCCGGTCATCGGGTTGACGCTTCGCGGGAATGGGCTCCGCCGGGTCGTACAATCGCTGTCCCATGGTCGTGCCCAGCGTCAGGCAGCGTGCGATGCCGATCGCCCCGAGGGCATCAAGGAAATCCGCATCCCGCACCACCATCGCCTCAAGTGTTTTCGGTCCGATGCCGGAGGAAAAACTGTGCGCGGAGATGGCGTGGTGAATATCCTGCAGAAACTGTTCGGGATAGCTGATGGTGCGTAGGAAATCGGTGGCAACCTGTGCGGCAAAAGTTGACGCCCTGGAGCGCATCGGCGAGTCTTTTGGCATCACGACGCAGTCGTGCAGCCAGGCAGCGGGGAGCACCACCTCCAGATCGGCTTCCTCAGCACCCGCCAGCCGTGCTGCGGTGGCAGCCACGCGCCGCACATGCTCCAGGTCGTGCGCAGGATCCCCCTCCGGCATCCTCTGCGCCAGGAACCGCTCTATCTGCGGCTGCCAGACCGTCCAGTCGAACGAACGTGCCATACTCCCCTCCCCTTTGCTTTGTTGACGCCGCATCCCGGCTTTCTCGAGCCAGCCTGCGTCTTTCAGGGCGTTCCGCTCTTTCTATCGCCGGCGGAGCCGATACCGGATCAATGTGACCCTATCCCCCCGTGTCGCATGTTGCGAGAAAACGGGGAGGCCTTCGTGCCTTTGTCACCTGTTCGAAGGAATATGCAATCGCCAGAAGTACCGGTTCGCTCCAGGCTCGGCCGAAGAAGGAAATCCCCACAGGGAGGCCGAAGACCGCCCCTGCAGGCACGGTGATGCTCGGGTACCCGGCAACGGCGGCAAGGCTTGAGCTTTCGCCGGAGAAGTGGTCGCCGTTCACCAGGTCGGTAAGCCATGCGGGACCACCGGTCGGCGCGAGCAACGCGTCCAGTCTGTGTTTCTTCATCACCGCATCAATCCCCTCGTCGCGTGTCAACCGGAGGTTCTTCTTAAGGGCCGCGCGGTATTCCTTGCTGCTCAATGGGCCTTTCGCGTCGGACTTGATGAATATGTCCTGCCCGAAAAATGGCATTTCCGTTTGCTTGTTTCGTTCATTGAAGTCGATGATCTCCTTGAGCGAATGAACCGGTGCGCCGGGCCCCAGGCGGGCAAGGTAGGCATTGAGATCTGCTTTCAACTCATACCGGAAGACGGCCGATTCCGAATCATCAAACTTCCCCAGGCTCGGGATTTCCACCGGATCCACAAGCATAGCACCGGCATCCTTGATGGCATCCAGAGCGGATTCCATCACGGACTCCACTCCTTCATGGAATCCGAAATACTGCCGTGCGACACCGATGCGGCGTCCGCGCAATCCCGCGGGATCCAGGTACCGTGTATAGTCGGCAGAGCCTTTCCGCGTTCCGCTCTTCGTCGCAAGGTCTTCCCCGTCCACGGCGGCGATCACACCGAGAAGAATTGCGGCGTCACGGACCGTTCGTGCCATCGGTCCGGCCGTGTCCTGCGTGTGTGAGATCGGAATGATTCCGGTCCGGCTCACAAGACCCACCGTCGGTTTCAGCCCGACAATCCCGCAGCAGTTGGATGGACTCACGATCGATCCGTCGGTTTCGGTGCCGATGGCGGCGGCACAAAGGCTAGCTGCCACGGCGGCGGCCGACCCGGAACTGGAACCGGATGTGTTGCGGTCCAGCGCGTACGGGTTCCTGGTGAGCCCGCCCCGGGCACTCCACCCGCTGGTGGAACGGCTCGAGCGGATGTTCGCCCACTCACTCAGATTTGTCTTTCCGAGAATGACAGCCCCGGCGCCACGAAGAAGCCGGACAATAAAAGCATCCTCCGGGGGCTTCGATCCGACGAGGGCAAGTGACCCCGCGGTGGTCGCCATACCGTCCGCCGTGTCGATATTGTCCTTGATCAGTACCGGGATCCCATGAAGCGGACCGCGCATTCCCTTTTCTTTTCGTTCACTGTCCAGGGCATCGGCGATGGACAGTGCATCGGGATTCACTTCTATCACACTCCGCAGGCCGGGTCCCTCCCGGTCGATCATCTTGATCCGCTCAAGGTACTTTTCCGTGATGGACCGGGCGGTATCGGTACCGTCCTGCAGCCGCTGCTGCAATTCGCTGATGGGTATTTCATCCAGTTCGAAAGGCGGGACAGCCCCTTTTCCCCGGGATTTCCTGACCCGTGCGTTTCTTCTGCCAGCAGGGGAAATGCCGCAGCCACGGCTCCTCCTGCCAGGCCGGTCCGCAGAAAAGAGCGACGGCTCACCGCATCGCTCTGTCGCAGGTTAGCTTCGGGTTTCTTCATCGTTGTGCTCTTCCTCGGAAGGGTCTGCTTGAAGGTCGAGTTGCATCTCGACCATGGTGGGTCTAAACCCGTTTGCCTGAAACAGCCTGCGGGCGGACGCGTTGTGCGGCGAAACAGAAAGGAGAAGCTTGCGCCCGCCTCTGGCCCGCACAATTCCTCCGATGGCGTGCACGAGCGCCCTGCCGCCCCCTTTGCCTCGTGCAGAAGGAAGCAGGAAAAGGTCGTGAAGCCAGTATGCGCTGTCCGTCAGATCCACAATGCTTGCCGGTTCCAGACGTGCAAATGCGTAACCGGCGAGTGTGCTCCCTTCCTCCAGGACGAGGATAGCGGCATCCGGATTCGCCACCTCTTCTTCGAAAAACGCCGCGAAGGTATGGAGCGGTTCGCCGGCAACGACGAAACGCAGCGGGTCGTATGCGGCATGTTGCTGAGCGAGCGCGGCACCGAGTGCTGCGAGCCGGGGAACGTCGCCCGGCCGGGCGGGACGCAGGTTCATTCGTTCCGGTCCTTCCGGAATTCATCCACGAAAAGGCCTATGTGTTCAAACGGGATCCTTTTGAACCCGAGCTGCCACGCCGGAGAGGTTTCCTTCAGTCGGAAATCCCCTCCGCGCACATCGGCAAACCCCGGATCGGAGAGAATGTTCCCTCGCGAGATGAGCTCTCCGGCGATCATGCTGTCACTGCGAGAATATTCCGCCGCATACCCGATGTGGTACGGATCGTAGTCCGGAGTCCACTTGCGCGTGATCACCAGAAGCGTGGTGTCAGCAATCAGGTTGTTCTCCACACGAACATGGGAGAAGTTCATACCTTCAGACAGGTCAAGGAAGGTCCCCCCGACACTGATATTCCTGGTCACTGCATGGCCATACGGCATGCCGAGATCCGCCGAGTCAAGGTACGATGGAAGTTTCGGGTAGCGCAGACTGTAGGGAGCTTCCCGGAACCGGATATCATACAGCTTCTCCACGATCTTCCAGGCCCCGCCGGGATGAAAATAGGAAACATGAGGCCAGATATAAATATTCACCGCCGGATGACAATTGACAAAGATATTGTTCTCCACGACGTTGTCTCGTCCGCTGTTGAAGAACACACCGATATCGACATTGGCGAGAATGTTGCCATACACAATCGTATTGGACCCCGGAAGATCCAGATAGATTGCTCGAAAGCCCCCTTCGCCATATCCGTGCGTGTCGTGGATGTAATTGTATCTGATCACGGTGCCTTGCTCCGAATAGTCGGCTCCGGTGTTCACTCCTCCGACATCTCCGGATTCGTGTGCAATGTCATAGATATCGTTGAACTCGATGATATGATCATTGCCATAATACTGGATGCCGGAGAAGGGTGCATCATGAATGCGGTTGTTCGAGACGATATTGCCCACCCCCTGCAGAAAAACCCCTCCGTTAAACGCCTGGACGATGCCGCCGAACCTCTGGATGTGGTTGTTCGTCGCATAGTTACCGGCAGGCGTGAGCGTCTTCCTGTCCCCCCCGGAAATACGTATGCCGGTGGACCCAACGTCATAGATGTCGCAGCTCCTGACGCCGTTTCTTATTCCCCCATCGATGATCACGCTCGTATCGTTGTCGATGTTCCGTACGGTGCACCCGGCAACAGCGTTATTATACCCGCCACGGATCTTGACCGCACATGCACGCGACCCCTCAAATGTCAGAGCCTGGAATCGGACGTGGGAGACTCCGTCGAGGAGAATCATCGGCTCCCGCAACATGGACACCGTCACATCGCCTGTGCGCAGGTTCGACGGGGGCCAGAAATAGAGCAGCCCCTGTTCTTCGTCCAGCACCCACTCCCCCGGGACATCCAGCTCCTCCAGCACGTTGAGGAATGCGTATCGCTGCCCCTGTTGATAACCGTAGTGGTGATGTGGTTCGGCGGGATACACCATGTGTGCAAGTGTGTCAAACGATTCGACCCGTTGATATCCGTCCCTCCAATCCCATACCCAATACCCGTGCATCCAGATGTCTTTTTTGGCAGACCAGGCGGAGGGGCGTTCGCCGCTATACTGGAAAACCCCGCAGTGCCGCCCCGCAGGCAGTCCATTCTTGATGACTTTCTTGTCACCCTGATTCAGGATCGGCCCGGCCGTCTGGGGAACTGCGGCGATTGTCAGCCACCCCTTGTTCGGATAACGGGCGACGGTCATGCGGGCGCCCCGGAAATAGAGGTTCATCCGGTTCGGCAGGACTCCGAAGTCCTTCACCCCCTGGCCTTTCAAATCGGTGACGAGAATCGCATTCCGGATCCGGTCGGGAATTCTCTTCAACACCGACGGGTCGTTGATCGCGTGAAATCCGCTGATGACTTTGCCGCCGATCAATCGAACGGATTCGTTTGCATAGGCGCTCCAGACGACCGGGTTCTCCTTCGTGCCGGAATCGGTCGCATCCAGGCGGAGGGACCTGTCGAGGCTGTACACACCCCCCCGGATGCGGACTCCTGCATGGGAACCGTCCGCGGTCCGTTCCCTCACCGCATTCCGGACACGCTGAAGCGTGGCGAACGGTCCGTCGGTCCTGTGGGCATTCGGTGCGGCCAGCAGGCCGGACCAGGAGTCATTCCCGTCAGCGGCCACGTAGAACAGAACGCGTTCCGGGATTTGAGGACCTGCGCCTGGTAGGAGAAACATCAGGAGTACAGCCGAGAGGACCAGGCGGGCGTGCTTCGATGCGGGGCGGATGGTATTCATCAGTATGTGCATGCGCGTGCCGCATTGGAGAAAGCTGCCAGATGCTCCGGCGGTGTGTCGAAAAAGTGATCGGCACAGGAGAGAATGTATCCGCCATCGTAGCCGACCTTCCGAAAGAGAAGTTCGACCTGCGATTTGATCTCGGCAGGGCTTCCTGTAGTCAATACGGAATGTTGATCCATGCCCCCGATCAACGCGATCCGGCCTCCCATCTTCTCCTTCACCTCCCAGGGTTCCTGATTGCCGCCGATGCTCGGTGGCGCCAGGGTTTCGGAAGCATCCGTGCCGTTCCGGATGATCGAATCTTCGATGCCGAGAGTGCCGCCGCAGGTGTGATAGGTTACCGTGAACCGCAGATCGTGTAGGGCATCATGGAGCTGACGGTCATAGGGGAGGCAGAACTCCCTGTGCAGGCCGGGTGAGATCACAGTTGATGAGGCGGAGCCTCCGCCGGTTTCCACCAGATCGAACTTCGCCCCCTTCATGCCCTCGATGAACCGCAGTTTTTTTTCCAGCAGGATCTGGAGGAACGCGTGGACCCAGGCGGGAGTGTCGATGGCCCTGAATATCAGCTCGGTCACATCCATGAGGCATGCCGCATGTTGCCAGCACCCCGCCTGGTCTCCCCAGACGAACCCGCGCACGATCCCCTGGTCGCCCACTTCGTCGTACACGCGCGCGAGCGGCCCGGGATCGAGCCCGGGGACCGGCATGTACTTCCGGATCAGCTCGATGTCCTCATCATGTTTGACGAGATACTCGGTTATCCATGTGGTCTTGCGGTCGCCCGCGGTCTTGTAGGCCAGCGTGCCTTCGGGGGTACGGATGACGTGGTGGTTGATTCTGTTATCCGGGTCGGCGCTGACCACCGTCACTTCATCGCGCCACTGCGGCGTGGAGAATTTGGCAAAATCGGCGTCAACAAGCCAGAACTGTCCCATATCCTCAAAGTACTGGATCGCCGCATCCATGCCGAATTTCTGGAATGCCTGCAGCGGCGTGGCGCCCTCAAGGTAGGTATCCAGATGAAACCCCTGCCATTGATGCACGGTAACGGGAAGCCGGTCAGCCTTTTCACCGTGCAGTGCGCACATCATCCGTTCTTTCGACGTCATGGCCATGGTATTCCTCAGCAGGTGGAAGAAACAGCATGCGAATCAGAAAAACAGCTCCCGGTTGATAATCACGCGGATCCCCGGAGCGTCCTCGCGCGCGGCCCTAACCAGCACGGCGGCGACCTGTTTTGCGGGGACAGGCCGCCAGGATGCGAGCGCGAGCGCCGAAAACCTCTTTGCGATGTCCTCGCCGAACCGCCGTTCGTGGCGTTCCCCGAGGAGCAGCGAAGGGCGCACAATGGTGACCGAGGTGTAGCCAAGGCGGCCGATGGCCTGCTCGAGTTCTCCCTTGACACGATTGTAGAAGACGCGGGAGGTGGCATTAGCACCGAGCGCGCTCACGAGCAAGAAATGTCTGGCGCCACCAGCCAGCCCGAGCTGTGCAGTCTGCAACGCGTAGTCATAATCCACACGGCGAAAAGCGTCCCGGGAACCCGCGTTGCGCATCGTCGTCCCCAGACAACAGAATACGTAGTGCACGGCAAACGCGGAGGCCTCCCGATCCAGGTTTTCAAAATCCACCACACGCACAACAAGCCGGTCCGATGGCGGAGGAGATGGCAGCGGCCGGCGCACAAGAATAGTGACGGGGTCAAACGAGGACTCGGCCAGCAGTGCCGCAAGGCACTCACGGCCGACAAGTCCGGTCGCACCCGCAAGGAGGACGGATTTCCGGGTAGTCATGTGCACGTAATGTACAACCCGGCAATGACAGCCGCAACCCACCGATATGGCAACTGTCGCAAACCCTCACTACATTGGTATCGCCTTTCCGTCGTCTCATCAGCCACCCGGACACGCCATGCCGTATTCATGGACGCAGCAGTACACGCCCGTATTTGAGAGCCTTCCCCTGTCGGCCCTTGTGGCGGCACTGCCGCTGTTCGTTCTGCTTGGATCGATGACCCTGTTCAAGGCCCGGGCCCATGTTGCGGCTGTGCTGGGGTTGACCACGGCCGTCCTCGTGGCGATGTTCGTTTACGGCATGCCTGCCCGGATGGCCGCCGCCGCGGCTTTCTACGGAGCCGCGTTCGGGCTCCTGCCCATCGGCTGGATAGTCCTCTGTGCGATTTTCGTCTACGATATCGCCGTGACGACCGGAACATTTGCGATTGTCAGAGAATCTATCGCCTCGTTTGCAGAAGACCGGAGAATCCAGGTGCTTCTCATCGCGTTTTGTTTCGGGGCATTTATCGAAGGGGCCGCCGGTTTTGGCACGCCCGTAGCGATATCTGCGGCGATTCTGATCGGGATCGGGTTCAAACCCCTTCCGGCTGCCGGACTTGCTCTGCTGGGGAACACCGTCCCCGTCGCCTACGCTGCCATGGGAACACCGATCATTGCACTGTCCGCCGTCACCGGGCTGCCGGTTCTCCAGCTTTCCGCCACCGTCGGCCGCCAGCTGCCCTTCTTCTGCCTCATCATTCCATTCTGGATTGTGTCGGCGACTGCCGGATTCCGCCGGATGCTGGAGGTGTGGCCGGCCTGTCTCGTTGCAGGAACGAGTTTCGCCGCGACACAGTTTCTCGTGAGCAACTATCACGGACCCTGGATGGTCGGCATCGCGAGTTCCACGGTATCCCTGCTGGCGCTTGTTACTCTTTTGAAGTTCTGGCGGCCGAAACGTGTGTGGCGCTTTCCTCATGACACT
This sequence comes from uncultured Bacteroidota bacterium, assembly GCA_963779225.1. GTDB lineage: Bacteria > Bacteroidota > Ignavibacteria > UBA10030 > UBA6906 > CAVPCZ01. The sequence goes on along the minus strand of CAVZWW010000003.1, from coordinate 2,632,079 downwards.
CCTGGATCCGCCGATCCGAGAATTGGCACTCCGGGATCCGGCACTCCAGGATCCCGGCAGGGCACAGCCTGGCATCCGGACGTACGGAACCCTTGCCGCGTGGATGCCGTGGGGTTTGCTCTCTCTCTTTGTGTTTCTCTGGGGATTTCCGGAAACCAGAGTGACACTGGATACACTTGCCGGCTGGACGGCATTTCAGGTCCGCGTTCCCTTCCTGGACATGGCCGTGTTCCGCACTCTGCCTGTGGTTCCCGCACCTCGTGCCGAGGAAGCGGCATACACATTCAACTGGCTCTCTGCGACCGGAACCAGCGTGCTGCTGGCCGGTGTCATGGGCGGGTTCTTCTTGAAACTGAGACCGATGGAGATTGCCAGGGTGTTTGGAAGAACCGTTGTCCGCCTCGGACCTTCGCTGGCGACCATTGCAGTCATGATGGCCATCGGGTTCACCTTCCGCTATGCCGGCCTCGATGCGACGATAGGATTGGCCTTTGCGGCGACGGGCGTGGTGTTTCCCTTTTTCTCCCCATCCTTGGCTGGGTCGGCGTGATGCTCACCGGCAGCGATACTTCATCCAACGTTCTCTTTGGAAATCTCCAGCAGATCACCGCAGAACGTCTGCACATTTCGCCACTCGTTGCCGCGGCCGCGAACAGTTCCGGCGGAGTAATGGGAAAGATGATCAACGCCCAGAGTATTGTCGTGGCGGCGGTGGCGACGGATCAGGTGGGAGAGGAAGGAACGATTCTCCGGTCCGTGCTCTGGCACAGCGTGGCGCTCGTCTGCCTCGTGGGGATTCTCGTTCTGCTGCAGGTCTATCTGTTCCCCGCGGTCTCATAGCAGCCTCATCGCGAATGCCCTGACGTACCGGGGCGAGCAGAAATACAACACCCGGCCCCTGCAACACGGGGGGCCGGGTGTTTTTCATCGTGAAGAGTAAGGAGGACAGGCTGTCAGCCCATCCCTCTTTCGCCCGTATTACTTCAGCAACATCATCTTGTGGGCATACATCTGGCCTCCGGCTGAGAGGCGGTAGAAATAGACTCCCGAGCTCAGCTGGGCGGCGTTATAGTCGACGGTGTACTCGCCCGGCCGTTTGACTTCGTTCACGAGAGTCGACACCAGGCGTCCGAGCATGTCATACACCTCGAGCGTCACGGCCGCTTCCTTCGGCACCGTGAAGGAAATTCTCGTGGACGGGTTGAAAGGGTTGGGATAATTCTGGTTCAGGCTGAATACCGCGGGGAGTTCACCGCCCCCGGGTGCAACGTCTGACACGGCGTCACTCTTCCAGTCCGTGTAGCGTGTGGGGAACCAGTTCAGGTCGCCCACCGGGTATCCGCCCGTCGCGGCCGTGTAGATCGGGTTGGTCGTGACATACGCGCAGTTGAGAGTATCTCTGAACCACTGGTAGCTCTTCCGGTTGTAGTCATACTGCGGCCTCCAGGTGCCGGTCGCCTTGGTCTTTGCTGCACCTGAGTCCGGCAGAGCGGCGGGTCGTCGGTACCATTTCATCAGCTCGGTCATCACCTTCGGTACCACCGGTAAATCGACCGTGGTCGTCCTGAAGGCAGTCGCGGAATCCGCTCCGATTCTGCTGTTGATGTGATAGGTGAGCGGGCTTCCGACGGTCAACGGCGGGTTGGCCACGATGGGAAGGATAGAGGCGGAGTCATAGAATGCCTGACCCGCAGGAGTCACACGGTAGTAGTTGTTCTTGATGATCCACTGTGTCGTGTCATTCGGAACAGAAATCACCCAGGTCATCCGCGGGAAGCCGAACGCGTCTTTTTCGCCGCTATCCGTGAATTCCGCCTGGCGCACAGCGTCGGTGTCCTGACCCGCCGCAAACGCATCCATGAAGAGATTGTCCTGGATGATTGCGCGATTTCCCATCCGGCCGAGTGACAGGAGGCCGTGGTAGGACATGCCGTTAACGCAGGTATTGTGTTCAAAGCGCAGGTACTTGATTTCCGCGGTGCTGGAAAAATGGCGGATGATGCGGTCCTGCCAGTTGACGAAGGTGTTGTTCACCATGATCAGGGAATCCACCGATCCCGCCCGGACGTCAACCCCTTTCCCGGCCCCGAGATTCGATCTGCCGAGGTAACCCATATTTGTGAAGGTACAGTTGGTGATCTTCACATTCCGTGGCGCCTGGTCCGTCCGTACGTGGTTCCCGTTGGTGTTCGTGAGCACGCAACTGTCGAGGGAAATACTGAAACCGGCCGCTGTCGAGTTGAACAGGCTCCCCTGCATTTTTGAAATAGCAGTCGAGTCAGGTTCAAAAATGCCCGAGATAATAATGTTCTTCACCGTCACGTCGCCTCGGAACTCCACGAAATTCCCCGGCGGGTTGCCCCCGACGGCTGCGGGAAACAGAAATACCACCGGCTTGCTGACACCTGCGGTGGTGTCATTCGCGTTCAACCGGAGCGTCCAGCCGTAGTTGCGTATGATCCCATTGGAAAGATACTGACCACCCCGCTGGAGGACATAGACGGCGTTGGAATCCCGCCGCGCTCCAGTAGCCAGCGTGTCTCCCATGATAAAATTGTTCAGGTAGTTCGTGCCGGTGAACGGCGGAACACGAACCGGATTCTGGGCATTGGCCCCGTCGGGAAGCAGAAACAGCAGAGCCAGAAACAGACATGCAGCAACGTATACAGTGCGCATAGCGACCTCCTATTGATGGATGGACAGTTGACCTTCATGGGACGGAAACGAGACACTGTTACAATTCCACGCGGACACCAAGTTCGCTGGTCATTCCGTACTGCTGGCTGGATCTCAGGGCTTCCCAATCGCTGACACGATCCGTGGTATTGATATCTTCCTGCACGCTGGTAAAGTTGTTCAAACTGAAGAAGACGGATATGTTCTGCGTCAACCGCTGTCTGAGAGAGAGATCCCACCGGTAGAAGGGCTTTACGACCGGGTCGTTCCGGCGCCCTGCCGAATAGGACCGGTTATATTCCCCCTGATAGAACACGGAGACCCTCCCGGAGAACCCGCCGATGTCATAACCAACGGCAAGATTGCCGAAGAACTCCGGCTGCCCTTCCAGTTTCTGCTTTGTCTCGAGAAGACGGGTCTCGTACACCGGCACCGGAACTGGAAACCCCGGGAACTGCACGTAGCTCGTATCGGTCCCGTACGAAAGCACCCACGTTTCAGACCGGATGATAGAGAAGTTGTAACTCAGGATGATGTTTGACAGCAGGCCCGGCAGAAAGTTCAAATTCGTCTGGTGCTCGACTTCAAATCCCCACACCTTGGTCGGTTGCGTGCTATTCACCGAGTATGTGAGTGAGATCGGCGAATTCACGGGGAAGGGCGGCCGCCAGGTTATGCCCAGCGTATCCAGAAGTGAGCCCGGATCGCCGGGCTTGTAGTCACCCGGAATTCCGGTCACGGTATGGAACATGTCGTCGATCTGCCTATAGAAGGCGGAGACGGTAAACAGTCCGATCGTATTTCCGAACAGGGAGGAGTTCACCTCGTAGTTCCAGGCTTTGGCGTTCTTCAGCCGCGGGTTGCCGATCACCAGCAGGTTGCGGGGGTTCGTCACCCGCGCCATCATCTTCTCCAGGCGCGAACTGAAATCGGGTCGTGCCAGCGCCCGGTATGCTGCCAGGCGAACCGTCAGGTAATCCGTCGGGCGCACCGCGAGGTGAAAGTTGGGGAGCCAGATGGTTTCTGTAAAACTGGCCGTCGTATCCAGAAGTGTTCCGGTCGTCGGAAATCCCCCCAGTGGCGTGTTGACGTACCGCGCTGCATAATCGTTGGTTTCGCTTTCAACGCGGATGCCGGCAATGAACGTTGCTAACGGACCGAATTTCAATGTGTTCATAGCATACGCAGCCGACACCCTCTCGACAATGTCGTAGTAGTCAGCCCGCACCTCCGGATTGTCGTTGTACTCGGATTGTCCGGTTGTGCTGACACCGTTTTTATTGAGTTCATACCATTCACGCAGGGCATCCCTGTTCACCAAGGGATTGAGTTCGTACTTGTCGAATACGCTGCGCTGGGCAGGAGTCGGGTCGAGAAAATTGTTGAAGAGCACAAGCCGTCCCACCGTCTGAAGATTTGCGAATCGCGTCCCCTGGAAATTCTTGCGCACCACGCTTCCATCTGCAGCACGTGTGTAGTCCTGAAAATAGCTCAGATAGTATGGCGCCATCAGCGAAGAAGAAGTCTTGAATCTGTTTTTGTGCCTGTATTTCCCTCCGAGTTTGATTTCTCCGGCGAACATATCCCCCAGTGTGTACTTCCTGGCAATATTGAGAAAGGCCGTTTTCTCCCTGTCGGAATTTTGTTCAGAATCGAAGTCGGCGGTATCGAGCTGGGCCTTCCTGAAATTGTTGTAGGCATACGGGACGAAGAGTTCGGGAGGCCCATTCAGCGCCGATGCGGGAACGGGCCGCATCCCGGATGAATCCACAATGGATGGCTCCCGGAAGAACATGCGATAGTCGTACGGATTCTCTGTCTTTGATTCCGCATAGGAGAGTCCCCACGTGAGGTTCATGTCCATGAGGTAGTTGTCTCCCCTGATGGAGCTGCTCAGTGTGCTGATCTCCTGTTCACGATCGCGCGCGGAATAGAACACATCTTCCCGGGTGGGATAGTTGCGGGTGTATTCGGTATAGTTCCTGTTGGTGCGGCTGAAGAGGTTATCGAACCTGATTGACCCGCTGTCCGGTGTGTTCACATCAAGCAGAAGCCCCGCCCCTCCCCGTTTGCGTGTTTCATCGGTGTATTCGACGGTAAAATCGGTATAGTTCCATCCGGAGGAATTCAGAATGGTTTTGTTTTCAATATCGAGACTGATCCGCTCATTGCTCCTGTCGCGCCGCTCGATGTTCCCCACGACCTGGACGCCGAAGACATCGTTGAAGAACCGCTCTCCATACTTCCCGTTGAAATCAAACTGTCCGAAATCTTCATTCAGCTGGTTGTACCCCCCTTTTGCATCAAGTCGGATCTGGCGCGTGGAGGGAGCTTTCCGGGTCACCAGATTCACGCTCCCCGCGATGGCATCTGCATCTTTGTCGGGCGTGAGGGCCTTGAAGAGTTCCACGCCGGCGAGTGAGCCTTGCGAGAACGTGCTCAGATCCACTCCACGCGCGTCCGCATCGGTCGACGGAATTCTGATGCCATCGATCGTGAACGTCGTAAACTTGTCGCTCATCCCGCGCAGGATCACTTTATTGGCTTCACCGCCGGACCGGAGGATAGACACACCGGGCAAACGCCCGATAGCTTCGGCCGCATTGGCATCAGGGAGCTCCTTGATTTTTTCTTCGGAGATCACGTTCATAATTGTCTGGGACGTCAACTGCTGGTTGATCGCCGCCATCTGTCCCCGCCGTTGCCCGGTTACCACCACTTCCGTCCCTTCGATGACGTCGGGTGCAAGGCTGATGTTCACCGGGGTTGTGACACTTGCGGTAAACGTGATCTCGATGTCCCTGCTCTTGTATCCAATGTAAGAGAATCTCAACTTCACGCGTCCTTCCGGGAGCCCGACCAGCCTGTAGACGCCCTCCCGATTGGTTACACCGCCCAGCGCGGTGCCCGGGACAAAAACGTTGGCCCCGAGGAGAGGCTCATTCGTGACAGAGTCCAGAACCGTTCCGTGAAGTGTGCCCTGCCCAAACCCGGTGGCAGAGAGAAAGCCGAGTGAGAGGAAAAGGATGACTGCGGCGTACGTGGGTTTCATCGTCCAGCTCCGGAATATAGCGAAAGCTTAGCGTCGAACCTGGTAACTTTACGAATTACTTTACGAAAGACATAAGCGCTGACTGTATCGCTTACTTTACCGATTACTTTGATGAAAATATACACTTTTCTTTTGCTTTGTCAAGAGGTTCCTGCATAATTTCTTGGACAGCCTGTCTCATACCCCTTTTTCGGCGGCGGGGAATCCCCCGGACAGACATCCCGCCGCCCTGGCGGAAATCCCGGCGCGATCCGCCGAAGCCCCGGTTACGGTCCGAATTTCCACTCCAGTATCCCTCCGGAGTATTCGGGTTGCAGCTGTACCTCCAGCCTGATACCGTTTGTCCTCACCGGGACAAACTCCACTCTGTTGTATGCGTCCTTCTTCACACCGTACGCCGACCGTGCATCCACCGGCTCCCAGGCATCCCCCTTCCGGATGAGCACCCTCCACGATTGCGGCACGCGACAGCCGCCCTCCTCCCCGTCGTCATACCAGTACACCGCACTTGTTGACACTTCCTCTTCCTGCGGGAGGTCGTACTGTACCCATTCTCGCGTACCCAGGTGTGCCCACCAGGTCATACGCGGCACGGCTTCGTCATTCGAACTCTTCGGTTCAAACCCGTCTGCAACCGCTTCCTTGTCATCATACCTGTTGAAGTACGAATAGCTGATGGCATACGTGATGGGACGGGGCCGCGCGGGCGGCACCCATTTTACACCGCTGGAATCCGTGGTGGTGGTCGGTAGGGCGGTCACGCGCAGACGCGCAGCCCCCATCGGCACAAAGGCGAGTTGCTCCTCGGGTGCATTCGTCCACGCCGGGCTGTCCTGCAATGGACCGATGAGACCGCGGTAGTCCTGCTGCCATCCTTCGATGCGCCGTCCTCCCGCCGTCAATCCCACCGGCATGGCTCCCACCGTCCATGGACGGGCCAGAAGCTCAGGCTCCCTCCGCTTCACCGTGAACGACCGTGCAGGATCGTCGGGATTCAACACCAGACCGTAGTTCCACGGTGAAGCCGGGAACACCTCCCATTCCACCCACGCGGAATCATTCCCGTACGCCTCCCAGCGTTCGTCAATCTTCAGCGAAAAGAACACCGGCCCGCGGCTGACAGACACCGCATTCTTGTTTTTCTCCCACACCTTGACCCGGACAGGCATGTCCAGGGTCAGAGACAGCGTGTCCCCGGCCGACCAAATGCGTTCGATACGCACATACGCTTCCGGCACCCATTCCACCTCCACCGGCATACCGTTTACCTGTACCTGACCGCTCTCACACCAACCGGGAAGGCGAAGATACAGTGGAAACCGCACCGGCTCCCCGGCTCCTACCGCCAGACGGATCGTTCCCTCGAACGGGTACTCCGTCTCCTGTGTTATGGATACCATGCCGGCTCCATTCTTCCCGACGCGTGCGCGCACTTCCGATGGAGCATAGAGCGAGGCACACAGGCCTCCATCCCATGTGGCAAGCCAGAGCTCCTCTGCAAAATATGGCCACCCGTGGCCGACATTGTGCTGACAGCACCGGTACACCTGGAAGGGACTGTACGAAAACATCGTTCCACCGTTCTGGATACCGGGAGTTTTTGGACCCTTGTCCAGCTGTACCTGGTTCGCGCATGTCAGATAATGCAGTGCGCGGTGATCAGCGGTCATGGCCGCAGGAAGACTGTTGAAGGCGAGTTCTTCGCAGCGATCGGACCAGGCGGGGTTCCCGCCGATCTTTGTCAACATCTCGAAGCTGTGCATGAACTCCACGATCCCGCATGTTTCAAATCCCTGACGGGGGTCGAAGAACCCCGGGCGCGCATTTTCATCGGCGGCAAACCCTCCCCCGGGAAATTGTCCGTACTCCGAGCGAACCTTCCGGTAGTTCCTTTCCGCGGCATTCAGAAGCGTGATGTCGCGGGCCGCCTGATAGTACACCGCCGGCGCCCGGAATCCCTGCGCAACGTTCACGTTGTGCCAGTTGATGACGGCCGTGTCCCAGCGCGCCATGTGTTCATGCATCTTCCGTGCGAGGCCCGGCAGCCATGCTTCGCCCGTTCTATTATAAAGCCAGAGGGCACTCTCGATGTTGTCGCCCATCCGCAACCTGGGCCAGTATCCGGCACCGAAGGCTTCTGCAGGCAGAGCGTCCTGCCAGCGGAAGTATCGCGTCATAAACGGAATCACACGAGGGTCATTCGTGGCTTCATGGAAGGACTGCAGAACATTCAACATCACCATGTGGGGCCAGAGGTCGGTTTTGCCCCCGAGGGACGTCAGAAGTTCCCGCGGTCCAAACCAACCGTCCTCCCGCTGGGAGGCAAGAACAGAGTCAATCCAGACACGCGCCTCGCTTTGCAGAGCCGTGTCGCCCAGCACATACCCCAGATCGCCGAACCCCTTCAGCCAGTAGGGAAGTTCTTCCCAGCCACGGCTCCCCTGCCCCCGGCTGTTGGCCCAGGCGCTGGTGGAACGATCGAGCCAGGGGGAGATTTCCCGGAGTTTGCCTACCATGCCGTCACGCTCCTCCTCGAGCACTGTCCTCAGCCATCCGCGTGGCGTGATGGACCCAATCGGGAGTTTAACAAGCGGGCTTGCCACAAGCGGCGCACGGTTTCCCGTGTACACGCCGCCCCGTTCTCCGGCAAGAAGCCGGCGGTGTGTTGATGCACGGATGACCTCCTTCCGCGCCCCCTTCTTGAGAACGGGCGGCCGTTCGGTTGCAGCGAGCCCCACATCGATGTATTGCCCTCCTCTTTTTTGACTGCACCGTACGGCCAGAAGATTTCGTCCGGGGTGCAGTGCCGCACGTGCCTGAGGTGCGATCGGCCGGAGGCAATACTCAGACGTCCACCGGGAGAGTTGTGCAGCCGGAACACCGTTCAGATAGATCTCCGCATCATCGTCGTGGAAGACCACAAGAGCAACGGAATCCGGAACCGGATCGTCCAGAACAAATCCCCTGCGCATCCAGATCCCCGCCGTGTCCCACGGAGTCCGGACTACCGCAGATGTATTGACGGTCTTGCCGAATCCGCCGGGAACGAGGAGCCAGGACCGGTCATCGAACCGCGGATCCATCCAGTTGCCGGGAGGCATGTGCGTGGTGTATCTCCACCACTGTGGATCCCCAGCCGAAGTCGGAACCAGCGTCCGCACTGATGCCCGCGGTGGCGCCAGCGTGAAGTCTCCTCTGGTGGCATGGGCAAAGCGTTCCAGAGAAGGCTTGATGCTCCGCCGGTCGTACGTGATCACACCGTTACACTCAAGCTCCACATCCGTAAGCTGTGTGTAGACCGCAGCGGAGAGCCCGGGCTCCTCTCTGAGTTGATACACTTCCTGCAGAAATCCTTCGTATGTCTGAATCAGTTCCTCACTGTCCGCCATGCCCTGGTATCCCCAGTGTTCCTTTTTCCAGGTATGACCGGAGACAGCCAGTCCGAGTCCACCAAACTCACCCAGAACGACGGCCCTGCCGGATTCCGGCTGGGGTGAACGAGGCCGCGGATACGAATGAACGTCCATCACATCACCGCTGTTCTTGTCCGTCCACCCGCTCGCATTATTCACCAGCCGGCCCGGATCAAGGCTCTTCACCGTTGAGGTCAGGCGTTCGGTGTCGTATTGTCCCCATCCTTCGTTGAACACCACCCACATGACGATCGAAGGAAAATGCCGGTGTGTCTCAACGAGGCGTGTTAACTCCGCTTCAAATTGCGTACGGGATTCCGGAGTCGTATTGTTCGCGCTCGGCATGTCCTGCCACACGAGTAACCCGAGACGGTCCGCCCAGTAGTACCAGCGGGCGGGCTCGACCTTCACATGTTTCCTGGTCATATTGAAACCCAGCTTCCTGGTCATTTCGATGTCATATCGGAGCGCAGCATCGGTGGGAGCGGTGTAGATCCCGTCGGGCCAGAAGCCCTGATCCAGAGGCCCGACCTGAAAGTACGGTTTGCCGTTCAGCAGAAGGCGCTGAATGCCACGTTCATCCCGCCCGATGCCGACACTGCGCATGCCCGCATAGCTCTCCACCCTGTCCAGGACCTTGCCTGACCGGGAAAGCGTGATGGTGATGTCGTAAAGAAACGGTGATTCGGGTGACCAGGGCCGTGGAGTGGCAACCGGAAGAACAAGAGGTTGTAACGCCGGACCGGAGGACTGCGACACGCGCTTCTTTCCTTCACGGAGCGATACGCTGACACTGTCGCCGGCTGCCGCACCGGGGACAGTAGTCTGAACGGTTATGGTCCTGAGCTGGAGATCGGGAGTAATACGGATGTCCGCGATATGGCTCGCCGGCACAGGTTCACACCAGACGGTTTGCCAGATGCCTGAGCACGGTGTATACCAGATGCCCCCGGGTTTCCTCACCTGTTTGCCACGGGGTTGATCCCCCGCGTCGCTCGGATCATACACACCCACGAGAATCTCCTGCACCCCATCCGGCCTGAGGGATGCGGTGATATCCAGGGTGAACGGATCGTAGCCGCCGCGGTGTTCTCCCACGGGCGCGCCGTTCACCAGAACCTTCGTCTCCCAATCAACGGCACCAAAATGGAGCAGGACTCTTCTGCCTTTCCATCCGCCCGGAAGCATGACTTCACGTCGATACCAGAGATATGTGGCCCGTCTGTTCACGCCGGACAGCGCCGATTCCACGGGAAAGGGAACGAGAATCTTGCCTGCAAGTGAACGGCCCGTGGGCGGAGACGTCGCCGACGTGTCACCCTCGAATTCCCATAGCCCGTTCAGGTTGAGCCATTCCCGTCGGACCATCTGGGGACGGGGGTATTCGGGCAGCGGCCGGGCGGGATCCACCTGCTTCGCCCAGCGGGTCAGCAATGGCGCGTCCGGGGCAATCCGCCACGGCCCCGATGAACCGGTGGATGCGGCGTCACCCATGGTGATAAAAAGTGCGAGAAGGGCATAAACAGTGGTGGTTCGCATGGTATGAGAATCCCGATTTCTATGTGATCAGTGCCTTTTCGATCTCTTCGAGCGATTTGCCTTTTGTCTCGGGCACGCGCGCAACGATGTAGACAAAACCCGCGGCGCAAATAGCCGCATACAACCAGAACGTTCCCGATGCACCCAGCAGACCATTCAATGCCGGAAAGGTGTACGTGAGGACGAAACAGGCGATCCAGAGGGCCGAGACGGCGACAGAGATCGCCGCCCCGCGTATCCTGTTGGGGAAGAGCTCGGCAATCAGCACCCAGGTGACGGGAGCAAGGGAAAAGGCATAGCAGGCGATGGTGGCCAGCACCAGCGTGACCACCACCGGACCCGTCCAGTGAAAGAAGTACGCGGCACCGATGAGTGAGTGGAACAGCGCGATGCCCGCACAGCCGATCAGCATCAGCCTCCGGCGCCCGAATCGATCAACGGTCCCGATGGCGACAACCGTGAAGGCAAGGTTTACGATGCCGGTGATCACAATATTGAAGAGAATTGCACTCACGCCGTACCCCGCCTCCCTGAAGATCTCCTCCGCGTAATTGAAGATCACGTTGATGCCACTCCATTGCTGGAGTACCGCCAGTACTATGCCCACCAGAAGGATTCTGCGGATGCCCGGCACGAGAAGATCGCGGAAGTGGACCTGCCCGATCTCATCGGCGGCCAGCGTGCGCTGGATGTTGTCCACTTCCTTCTCTGCATACGCCGTCCCCCCGATCCTCGCCAGAACACGCCGTGCATGTTCTGATCTGCCCTTCTTCACAAGCCAGCGCGGGCTTTCCGGGATCGCCAGTGAACCGCCGAAAAAGACCGTTGCAGGAACAGTGACCGCGGTAAACATCCATCGCCACCCTTCCTGACCGTTCCACGATGCGCGAATCATGTCGGCGGTTGCTGCATCAGACATGGGTTCAGCGATAAGCCAGTTGATCACCTGTGCGGCGAGAATTCCGATGACGATGGTGAACTGATTGAGGGCCACGAGCCGTCCGCGCGCATGAGCGGGCGCGATTTCCGCGATATACATTGGCGAGAGCGTACTGGCCATGCCGATGGCAACGCCCCCGAGTATCCTCCAGACAACGAAACCCTGAAAGCTTCCGGCCCATCCGGTCAGCACGGATGACAGGGCAAAGAGCAGAGCGGCGGCCAGCAGAAGGCGCTTCCGTCCGAACCGGTCGCTGAGCCCCCCCGTCAGCATCGCCCCCCCCAGGCAGCCCAGCAGGGCACAGCTGTTCGCCCATCCCCGGAGTGCTTCGCTCTGAAGCCGGAAGAAGGGTTCAAAGAAAGGTTTGGCTCCGCCGATCACGACCCAGTCGTAACCGAACAGCAATCCTCCCATGGCTGCAACGAGGGAAACGAGCCACACATAGCGCATGTTCATGGAGGGGCTCCAGAGAACCGGATCTTCTTCCCCGGATCTTGCCGATTCTGTTTCACCGGAAACGGAAGGAGTAGAGATCAGCGTCTGCCATCACAAATCGCAGGCGGACGACTGTTCCAGCTGCGACGCTTACATCAGGTCCCGTCTTCCATACAGCACACCGTTCAATATCGTCTCCGATCATCTCGAGGCAGTCGTCGAGCCCGAAACCGGGAAGCGGATGCCCGGAGGAGTCCTGGATTTCCACCCGCACACCACCTGCAGCGGAAGAAGAGAAGTTGATCTCCAGCTGTTTCCCTTCGAAGGTGAAGGGCTTCGTGATCATTTCTCCCCCTTCGTATGGTGCCCGGACCGAGACAAAACCGTCGAGGCGCAGCGAGTAGCGCATGACGTGGGATGTCGGCTGCGCATAGTGTGACATCCGGTAGAGAAATACTTCTCTTACATTCCCCGATACGATACCGAGCGCCGGTGTATTGTCCCGCGCAACCCAGTCTCTCGGGTCCGGTCCCGGAGGGATGAATGCCTCCATGAACGTCCGGTCATAGCGATTCCCTCCCCGCGTGCTCAGCAGTACGGCATCACTGGATGAGGCGCGATAACCGGGATTTTCGACAAGCCGTTTCGCCGCTTCTGCGGGAAGCGCGCTCCGGTCCGGGAAGAACCGCTTTGCGAGTCCAAGATAGATCTGGGGTGAGCGGAAATACGGCCCGGTACCGTTCGTGTACAGATGTTCACGGGGTGTATCGCCGTAGGTCATTTCCACGGGGTCCGACCAGACGAGGAAATCCGTCGAGGTGGAGCGGCTTATTGTTCTGTAGCCGGTGTAGCCCTGTCCGGTCCACGTGCGGAAGTAGCAGATGTACCGTTGTTCGTACTCCGACCAGAAGACAACATTCTGAGAATCAAACATTCCCTTTGTAAGAATGGGCTCCGTGCGGAGCCGGCGCCAGTGCACCCCGTCGGCGGATACGAAGGCGATGAGGCCGGACTTCGCGTCACCGCCAACCCCCTTGAAGCGTTCCCTGTACGGGATTCCCGGGCGGGTGTCCAGGAACGGAGAGAAGTTATGGCTGATCACGGGCATGTTTGCCAGAATGACGTTGTTTTCCCGTGTCCCGGAAACCTCGTACATGCCGAGATTCGGTTTTACCCAGGTGATACCGTCTTTCGATTCTGCATAGCAGGTGACCGCACCCGAATCCCGACCGGCGGCGGTTTGTGGGAGACCCCGGTAGTACATCCGGTAGGTGCCTTCGTGATGGATGACCGTCACATACCCTGAAAACACGCCTTCCCATGGCAGATCGAAGCTGAGGGCGATCCCTTCGCGATGGGGTTGATGGAGCTGAAGTGCGGCGCCGGACATACGTTCGATAATGAAGTAGTCGACGAACAGTTCCCTTCTGCCACCGAGGGAGATCGGTGTATTGTTTTGCCCACCGGACCGAAGAGGCGGAGCAACCAGGCAAAGGGTGATCACGGCGGTCAGTATGCCGGCAAATCGCAGGATGGACACGTGCTTTCCTCCACACAGAGGGGCTTCTGAAGAGTAGCGGGGGCACTTCATCGTCCAATATACTGCATGCTTTGGGGATTATCAAACAACGCGCGAAGAGAAACGTACATGAGGCGGCGAGGTCGGTTCATCGGGATAGTCACAGAGGAGTGGGTGCTGTCAGCTACGATCCTTTCGTTCTTTCATCTGTCGCAATGCCGCTTTCAGGCGGATCCGGACGTGCATCCATGTGCGTAATCACCCACACGTTCGGGAGCTCACGGCGGATATCCTCCTCAATACGCACCACCTCCTGATGTCCCTGGTGGACCGTCCAGCTTCCCGGAACCAGGACGTGGAGCGAGACAAAGCCCCGCGCTCCGGCCCTTCTTGTCCGGAGGGCGTGGTAGTCCACGCCATGAGCCCCGTATCGTGCAAGAACAGCGTGCAACCTCTCAAGATCTTCCCGGGGCAGCGAGGCATCCATCAACCCGGCCACGGATTCCTTGATAATGCCGTAGCCGGACCAGACAATGTTTGCTGCGACGGCAAGGGCCACGAGAGGATCCAGGCGTTCCCATCCAGTCAGAGCCACTGCCCCGACACCCGCCAGGACTCCTCCGGATGTCCAGACATCTGTCATGAGATGACGCGCGTTGGCGTCAAGGGTGATGGAATGGTATTCCCTTCCTGCTTTCCGGATGGCAAGTGCCACGGCAAGATTGATGAGCGACGCCACAAGGGAGACGCCGAGGCCGAGGCCGACTTGCTCAAGGGGTTTGGGGACAAGCAGTCTTTGGGCAGCGGTCACGCCGATGCCCAGCGCGGCGATGAGAATCAACCCTCCCTCCACGCCGCTGGAAAAGTACTCCGCCTTTGTGTGGCCGTAGGCGTGCTCGTCATCTTCAGGACGGGCGGCGATGGTAAGCATCGCCAGAGCCATCATAGCTCCGGCGAGATTGACCAGGGATTCCAGTGCGTCCGAGAGCAGGCCGACTGACCCGGTGAGCGTGTACGCGAGGGTTTTCAGACCGATCGTGGTGAGAGCGGCGGCAATAGAAAGCCAGGCAAAACGCCTGAGTGAAGGGCGGTCCCGGGGGGGTGTTGAGGTCATGCCACAATCGACTTCAGGCCGGGTCGACCCGGTCGAGGCGTTCGCTCAGGCGCGAGAGCCTTGCGCGTTGCTCTTCAACACAGGGAGGAATAGAGGCAAGATTTTCGTTCGGGTACGGCGTCTCGCGGGCGACGCTCAGGCAGAAATCCATGCCCGTCTCGAGATTCTTGCGGTATTCATGAAGCCCGGCGATGTCGCGTCTGGAAAATGTGGATTTCGCCAGAAGACCCTCGAAATAGTCGACCGCCATGACAATCTCTTTGGCAAACATATGCGGCCGTTCGCCCGGGACGAGGGAGGGTCCCCGCCCGTAGATGTGGTCCACCATTTCGCTCAGGTTATAAATCCGGTTGAACCATGCAATATTGGGTCCCGGACAAATCGCCTGGGGTGAGTTGGAAGGCTTCGCGATGCCCAGGGAAATCAGGGCCCCATTACCCAGATGATCGCAGATGCAGGCCTTTGCCGTCACGCTTTCGGCCGAAGGGGCTTTCGTCTGCCCGTCAGGAAGACCCGACGCCAGTTGCTTGAGTTTCTCCGTCTGGTATTCTCGGGACGCGGTGCAGATGGGCATCCCCGTGAATTCCGTGTTGAAGGCAAGGTACCCTTTGGGGCATGGTGATCCTGGCTTCCCATCCTCGGCTTGCTTCCGGGTCCAGAGAGTGGAGCCGGTCCCCTGCACGTTGTTGAACGATACGCCCAGAGGGGATACGTCGCTCAAATAGCAGTCCTTCTCCGTCGCCTGCTGCAACAGTTCCCGCGTCGCATCGTCCACACACGTTGCTTCGGGCACAAGAAGAAAGGGGGTCGCCCAGCCTGTGCGGTCCATGCCGAACTGTGCACGCAAACGTGCATCCTCCCCGTTTGTCCCGATCCCTCCCTGCACGGTCACCATCGGATGCTCGTGCACCGCTTCATCGGGATAGTGCCAGCCCATAGTCTCGTAGAAATCCTGTACGAGCGGGAGGCATTCCGCCTTCAGCTGGTCCCGCTTATCCCTGAACTCCTTCAACAGCGCCGGTAGAAGATGGCCGTTGGAAGCGAACGCATGTCCGCCGCAATTCAGGCCTGACTCGATCCGGAATTCACGGACCTCCAGTCCTTTTTTTGCCAGGATTTTCCCCTGGACAAGCGCGGAACGGAAATCGCTGACTTTCAACACGATGGATTTCTTAAGTTCTCCGGTCTCGCTCCTGTAGAACTCGCGGAACTCGGACGCATAGGTGAACAGGCGCTGATTCAGACCGGCTGAAAATTCCACGGCGGAACGAAGACTGCTGTTGGCGAAACCGCGCAATGCGGCCTTTGCGTCCGAGTACTCCTCGCTCAGGGGTTTACCGGATCGGTCAACGTTGATACGATCGAGTTTCGTCATGATATTGACGTCGATCGCGCCCGGCTGCATGCTCTCCGTGAGCGACGCTGCAAGCAATTGTCGTTCGGGGCCTTCCGGCATCCCCCGCAGCCGATCGTAGCGTCCCTTCAATTCACTTTCTTCGGGAAGGAGTGCAAAGTACCGGTCTTTGTCGTTGTTCTGAAAAAACGGGAGGCTTTTCACTTCATCCATCCTCCGGCGGACAATCTCCTGGACGGCATCAAGGTACTGGGTGATACGGCGCGCACGCGCATCGGGAGAAAAGCGATGTATCTTTTCGTAGGGAAGCGCGAACTTGCCGCAATAGTATTCGCGGAGTTTTTCTATCAGGACGTCGTCGATGATCGAGATAACCGACGAAATGCCAAGGTGGGCAACGCGAATGGGGGTGTCAATGGAATGTCCCGTACCCATAACGGGGATATGAAACGTGTGTCCCAGAATCTTGTTCAAGACCCTCCTGCCAAGCTGTGTGGTGTCGACAATATCTATATAATATAGCAAGAATCAGATTGAAAACCTAGCCCTCACTCGCTACCGGGCGTTCAGCTCCTGCTCCCTTCACTGTATTCCCTGCAATCGGCGGACTTCGATCGCATACGATCTATCGGCGCGGCAGCGAACATACGCGCGGAGGATCTGCGCCCCCGCATCGTACGAAAAACCGTCGCCCGCCGCCGGTTGTACTCCGGATGCATGCTGCTCTCCGATGGCCGTATCGTTGCAGCGTACATCAAATCGCCCCGGAGCCATCCTGTGGATTTCGAACAGGTATGTCCGCTGTTCACGCCTTCCCCTGTACGTCCCCCGTGACTCCCCGGCGGTGACTCTGAGGCCCGGGGCGCCGTTTATCACCGTATGCCGTTGCGTGAATGTCGTAAGGGCAAAGGACCCCGATTGATACGCGAGCGTTGTGCCATCATCTTCATACAGGGTGTACGTTGTCTCGCCGTCTTCAGGCGGATACAGGCGGAGCGTCAGTGTGTCCACTGTGCGTTCGTCGGTGGAGTTCATCACCGGCGCCATGGGGATGATACTCCCCTGTTTCACGAAAAGGGGCAACCGCTCGAGGGGAGCGGCCACGCTCACGGTCCTTCCCCCGGCGACAGCCTCATCGGTCCAGAAGTTGACCCATTTTCCGCGTGGAAGGTACACATCTTTCACCGTTGCGCCTGCGGCGACGACCGGGGACACAAGAAAAGCATCTCCCCACATGTAGGTGGACCCTTCGTTGAACAACGCACGATCGGCCGGATCCAGCCAGAACAGCGGACGAGCGAGAGGCAGGCCCGATTCGCAGTTGTGATAGGCGAGGGTGTAGTTATAGGGAAGCAGCCGGTAGCGCAGGTTGAGGTAGTCTCTGCAAATCCTCTCCGCATCAGCGCCGAACTGCCAGGGTTCCGTCGGAGATCCTCCCACCACTTCACCGGCACCATGCGCGCGCGTAACCGGACAGAATACCCCGAACTGCATCCAGCGAATATACAGTTCGGGCGTTGTCGGAATGCGCGAGTAACCGCCGATATCGGAATGCTGGTAAGCCAGGCCGGACATGCCCATGCTCAAGAGCATGGGCAGCTGTACGGCAAGACCTCCAAAACTGCGGGCAACATCTCCGGACCACGGAAGCACACCGTACCGTTGAATACCCGCACATCCGGAACGCGTGATGTTCAACAGACGTTCGTTCGGTCGCCACCTGTTGAACCCTTCAAAGATGGTTCGGGCCCAGAGAAGATTGAATGCATTGTGAATCTCCGTCGCACTTCCCTGGAAGTGCCGCATTCCCTCAGGATGACGCTCCGGTTCTCCAAGATCAGTCCAGATGCCGGCGACACCCGGGCCGAACGCGGCAGGATGTTTGCTCCACCACCACCGTTGAGCCTCCGGATTGGTAAGATCCAGTAGCGCCGCAGAACAACCGCCGCAGGACCACCATTTTTCCAGAAGGAACGTCTGACCGGTCGAATCCTTTGCCAGATACCCGTGGACTTCCGCTTCGTCGAAATTGAGCGACGGCCGGACAATGTACGGCTCGGTGATGAGGATCGTCTTTATTCCGAGGGAAAGGAAATCGGCCACCATCGTTTCATGATGCGGCCACAGAGATTCGTTCCACGTCAAATCCCCCATCTTGTCGAACCATGCCAGGTCCAGGACAATTGCGTCGCAGGGGAAAGCTCTTGCCCGCATCGTGCGGACGATTTCCCTCGCCTCCTGCTCGTTCTGATACCGGTTTTTCGATTGGAGGAAGCCGAATGCCCAGCGCGGGGGTAGCGGTTGCCGGCCGGTGAGCCAGGTATACCGCTCAAGCTGTTCCGGTATTGTAGGGGCCGTAATAAGGTACCAGCTCAACCCTCCACCGGAGGCCGTATACGAAAACATGGAGCTGTCGGCAACCCCCAGATCAAACCTCCCCCGGGACATATTGTCGATGTACACGGCGTACCCGTTGGTCGAGGCCAGGAAGGGCACGTTCAGGTTCATTGTTGGAAGCGGAGTGGAATATCCGGGTACCTGCGTATTGTAGCTCTCGAAGGCCTGTCCGCGCTTGTCGAGACTCGTGCCCCGTTCCCCCGTCCCATAGAAGTGATCCTGCTCCTGCAGGCGGAAGCGCACCGATCGCCGTTGCCCGTGGATCGCCATGCCTCCCCCATCAGGCTCGGCGAGAAATACCCGGTCTGCAGAGTCGGCAAATGAAAACCGGAGGGGCCGCCTCCGGCAATAGACGTGAATCTTTGAAGAAGAAATCGCAAGCAACGAATCGGAGTCATGCAGGGTTACCGGTACATCGTCTGACCAACGGCGTATGACTGCAGGTGATGCGTCAGCCGGTGACCCCTGCAGCGGGAGAAGATCTATGCGAAGGATATCGGAGGAGTAGAACCACAACCGGACAGTGGAGGAGTCGGCGTGGATGGTTACACTGCTTCCTTCCTGCCGGTATCCCGAGACATCGCCCGGAAACAATTGGGCGTACGCTTCCTGTGCGAGAACAGCGAACCCGAGGAGTAACACATACTTCATCATCCACGCTCCGTATCACATTGCCCGTTCCGGAATCCCGGCCACCCCGACCGCCGTCCCGCCGTGCACTACGACGCCGGGAGCAGGCTCCGCCCTGTTCACCATCAGGTTGTTGATGGGGCCGCGCCCCGCCCCTGTTTCTCCCCTTTGTCCCGTGCGGTCGACTCCGGCTCTCGTGCCCGTGCGTCCAGTTGATGTCCCTTGCGGCCACCGCGCTCGAGCGCACCTTCTCCCAATGTCCCTTCAATCATGACCTTTGCCATCTGGATGCACCGCCGCGCAAGCGCTGCGGCACCTTCGTGCAGGGAGGCTGATTGCTGAACGAATTTTTCGTTGTTTTCCATATCTTCCGCGCTCCAGCCGCGCGAGTGCGCGATGTACGGAAACTGCGGGAACTGACACCCGATTTCGGCAAAGAAGCCCAGCATCTGTCCGGCAACAGCCTGGACGTTGTCCTGTCCTCCCGTGATGATGAAACCCGCCACCTTGTTTCGAAGCAGGTGTTTGCTTGCGATGATCTCCTGGTTCTGGATGCAGTTCATGCGTTCGATCATTTTGTAATAGAGACTGCTCGCGCCTCCCCAGCGGATGGGCGTGGCGACCAGGATCACGTCAGCCCAGTGAACGACTCCCTCGTACACCTTCTCCATTTCGTCGGCGGCGTCCATCGTCGTGATCGAACAGGGCCAGGTGCAGGCCCGCGCCGACTTCGAATAATATCCCTCACACGGCCGGACATTCAAGTCCCTGATGCGCAAGACGTGTGTTTCACACGCGGGATGTCCGGCTACCGCTTCCATGGCGTATTCCAGCAGAGCTTCGGAGGTGCTATACCGCGGATGTCCCGAAGTCATCGATGTTGTCGAAATTCCCAGGACGCGGATCGGTCCCGCTTCCCTGCGCGGAACACGGGCGAGAGGGTGGGGTTCATGAGGTATGCGGCCGCGCTTGGAAGTCGGGGAACTCCGCACGAGGACGCGTCCGTTTTCGATGTGCACGTCGTACGCCGGCACGCGGTCCTCTTCGTATCCGGGTTCTCCCTGACCCGTTTGCCAGTGGAATTTCCAGTAGTGCCAGGGGCACACCACATAGTCTCCCTCGAGCTTCCCCTCCCCGAGAGGTCCTCCGACATGATTGCAGACCGAGGATATCACACCAAACCGACCATCCTTGAAGGTCAGCGCGATCCTGGTGCGCCCGAGCAACAGCTGCTGGAGGGGCCTGCGGGAAAGCTCGTCGGCGGCACCGACATCTATCCACGTTTCTGTTTCCATATTTGTCACTCCAAGAAATCCCGGACAGCCACATCGTTATGCCTTACGGAGCAGAGCATGGAGTTGTCCCGGCGGTCATGGCTTTCCCGGCAAGCTCTCATATGCATTCCGCACAACCTCGGTACCATACACCCGTTCAAGTCGACGAACAACAAAATGGCCTCTTGCCATCTTTTGAAAATAGTCGATGAATGCCAGGTTGATGAGAGCTCCGCCGAGCGCCCCCACGACGGGGATCGCCTCTGCCGCAACCTTTTCTGAAACCACAATGCCAAAGCGGTTGGCGATCAGGGCGATCAGCCGGGCCATCACGGGCGCACCTTCCTGCACGACTCCCCTCTCCGCGATGAACTGCGCGGCTTCGGAAACAGCCTTCGCGAGGGCGGCCCGTACGATGAAGTAGCCGGACTCCGCCGCATCGTCTTTCGACGTCCGCCCTCCAAGGGCGAAGACCTCCAGGCAGGCAAGTTTTGTGAGCGGGAGGCTCAGGTCCTCGGTCTCGCTCCGGGCTATATCTGCGATGGATCGAAGGATGATTGTTGTCGAGACGGGCAGCTCAACGGCCAGAGCTGCAAGCCCGAACGCACCCCCGCCGGCACCGGTCGCCGTTACCGCAATCTTATGCCACAGGTCGCTTGAACGTGTCCGGGGCTCCTTGTCGAGCGTCACCAGGGCGGCTTTCAGCGCGGTCTCCAGGGCTCTCTTTGTAATGGATGTGACCTGTTCGGACCAGGTCTCCGGCAACAGTTCCATCCCCTGTTCGATCGGCCGGCCAATGACGTTGGTTATTCTCGCCGCGAGCCCCGGGTTTTCCAGAGCACGCTTTGCTTTCCGTAGCCGGATGAGGTCTTCGTGGGTCATAGGGGCACCTGAGTAGCATGTTGCACCCGACAGCAAAAGGGAGCCGGGTGAACGTTCACGAGTGTATGCGAGGCGCGTTGTAGTTCTTCTGCAAACCGGCCAGATGATGCCGGACATGTCCGGCCATGATAAACGCCAGAGCCAGGACAGACACCGGTTTCTGGCTCGCGGTACCCATCAGTTCCCATTCCCGCTCCTGCAGCAGACGGAGGAATGCCATGTTTGCCTTCCGGACGGTGATCAACTCCTCCAGAAGATCCGGCAGGGGCTGGTCGTCATAGCGCGAACGGGCAACATAGGCGTTTTCATCGAACGCCGGGAGAGGTGCCTGCTCACCCCGGCTGATACAAAACCCGCGGTATCCGAACACCCGCTCCGCATCGGTCATATGGCCGAACACTTCGCGGATACTCCATTTTCCCGTGTCGTAGCGAAATCTTTCGCGGTCAGCCGGAACCTGCGCTGCAATTTCCGTGAGTTCAGCCGGCTGCTGCCCGAGCACGGCTAAAACGTCTGTCTCAGGAACAAGCGAGACGTAACGCGCGAAGTATGTCGCATATTCGACGTCAGACGGTCTGCTTTTCATCAGAGATTCTCCTGTGCGCGAATTGTCAAAAAGGGTTCTCTAAAGAGTCTGTTTCCCTCCTGAGATCAGACAGCCCCCGGGGGGCATCCATACTTTGCAGCGAGTCTACCGATGGTATTCATCCCGCGGAACGTGACATGCGACCCGGTGGCTTTTTCGAAAACGGCATTTGAGAATTTCGATTCACTTTGCCTTTTCTTACACAACCAAAACACTTCCCGCTCATGCAGATGGAAGATGTCAATCTGACTCGCGAGTGCCATCAAGGACTTCCTTGCCCCGGGCTGTAGCGGATCGGACAGGAATCCAACACAGAACGCTCCGGCTGATCGTATCAGTGATTCCTCGAACGGTGTGTATCGGGCAATGGCGCCAACCTCGTGGTCGCGACGGATGAAGGTTCTGACCTCGTAACCCAGCGACGTGAGCAGATGCCGTTCAATCCGTTGCTCCAGAGTCCTCGTCTTCCCGGGGTTGCCGTCGAAGACGACATTCCCGCTTGCCAGGAAGCTCTCAACCCCTTTGAGGCCAAGACCTTCAAACAGGCCGCGCAGCCGCTCCATCGTGACGTTATGGCCACCAACATTGACGGCTCGAAGAAAGGCAAACTGTTTCGGCATCGTGCCCAATCGAAGTTCGTGAAAGATAAGAATCAATACATCCAATCGGCGGGTGGAAATGCGCACGAACACCCTCTAACTTATGGTATATGGGGAAAACCTGCAAGAGATGGGGGCGCACTCAGGCCGACGGACGTCTCTTCGTCAGCACCACTGCCCGGCTGAAGAATACCCGGGGCTCCGAGATCCGTTCGAACCCGATCTTTTCCGCACGTTCCACCGTCCGCTGGAAAGCAGAAACTCTCACGTGCATCCTTGCCTCCACGATCAACAGCCTGCCGGCAGTCTTCAAGACGCCCCACAGTCCGGTGAGAAAAGCTTCCTGGGCCGGAACCTCGTGCACCATTCAGACTGCCAGGACAGCATCAAAGAGCCCATCACAATGAAATCCGGAAGCATCTACGTCTAATACAGATACGGGATGAACATCTTCGTCCGCGACATATACTCTTTGTATGATGCACCAAAGTGCTGAAGGCATTCGCGTTCATCCGCCTTTGCCGTTGCGATAAGACACGCGGTCACCACCACCACAAGGCAGGCGGAGTACCAGACCGTTTGCTTCAGGAAAGCGCCCCAGGCGAGAAACAGAAGCGATCCATACAGAGGATGACGGATGTAGCGGTACAGTCCGGTCGTTACCAGGACGGAAGTTTTTTCCAGGGCCAGCAGAGTGTCATCTTCACGCATGGTGTCCGGCTTGCCCACGAAGCGGAGGAGATACACGCCCTGCGCCAGAAGAATCAGCGACACAGTCAGGAGGACCCATGAAACGATTTGGATCGGCGCGAAAGGATGAGAAAACCAGGCATCAATGTTGACGAGGATCAACGCAAGTATCGCCTCCCAGGCAAAGAATCGAAAGAACCCGTGGGAAGTGGTTTTGCGAATGGCTTTCCGTGAAATGCCAAACAGGACCGCGGTGGCGACGAGAAAGATCGTGAGCTTGAATAACCCCCACTCCATACCTACCCCCGCTTGCCTTTTCCGCCGGCTTTCGCTATCATGATGCGTCTCCACACTACGTGAGCGCCATGTCCTACGAGCTTCTCGCCCTTACGGGCACCGCAGCATCCCTCGGTTTTCTCCACACGCTTGTCGGCCCCGACCACTATGTGCCGTTTGTCGCGATGGCACGTGCGGGAAAGTGGACCAGGACAAAAACCGTTGTGGTCACGGTGCTGTCCGGACTCGGCCATGTCGGAAGCTCGGTGCTGATCGGTGCCCTGGGAATCGCCTTCGGAAGCGCCCTGGCACATCTCGAATGGGTTGAAGAAATCCGGGGAACGCTGGCAGCCTGGCTGCTCACCGGATTCGGACTGGCCTACATGGTGTGGGGAATCCGTCGCGCTCTCCGGTCAAAGCAGCACACGCACAGCCATGCGCATGCCGACGGAGAGATACACGCACATACGCACAGTCACAACGTCCAGCACGCGCATCCGCACATACCAGACACATCCCCCAGCCTCACCCCCTGGATCATCTTCAGTATCTTTGTCTTCGGGCCCTGCGAGCCCCTGATTCCTCTCTTAATGTATCCGGCTGCAGTTCACTCCACAGCCGGCGTTGCCCTCGTCGCATCTGTTTTTGCGCTGGCAACAATCGGCACCATGCTCGCCATGGTTTTTCTGGGGCTGGCGGGGATTGAACTGCTTCCCTTTCCGCGGCTTGAACGGTATATGCATGCCATGGCAGGCGGGATCATCGCTTTGTCCGGCCTGGGCATCCTCTTTCTGGGGCTCTAATTCCGACACTGTCGCGCCCGGACATCCTCCCTTTGTGGTTGCCCCCCCCACCGGATTACTTGCCGTGCTTCACTGCCAGATAGACCCAGTCGACCTGCGCGGGATCGGTGACTCGGATGGAGAGCCCGTTGGACTCCTGCAGGTCCTTTGGATCCACATCAAACTCCACAGTGTTCGCAACTTCCGGCAAGGGATGAAATCCCTTTTCGGCAAAAATCTGTGGAGTGGAAGGGGTGCGCGCGGAAACAAGCGGCTTGCCGTTCAGACGGACCCGGACACTCTGCGGCGTGATTATCCCGGCGAATTCGATCCGCAAGATCGCCGACTGCGGCCGCACCGGTTCATGGATACGTAGCTCGACCTGCCCCTCTTCGCCTGCCCCCAGACGCAAAGGTACCTGCCCGGGCAAGCTCACCCCCGGCACGGGGTAGCGGGGAACAGCAAGCGTATACAACTTGTCCTTTCCGGCCAGAAGTGCAGGATCAGCAAGTTCAGGTAACACCTCTGTATCCGCCTGCAACCCGTAGTCCCACGCCACGAAATAGTTGAACAGGTACAATCCGTCCGCCCCCGCCGCATACAGCAACGCCGCTGCCGCACGCTTCTCCTCCCGGGTCATCTGCCGCGTCCCTATGGTGAACTCCATCCCTGTGTACACAGGCACTGACGCGCAGGCTGTTTTGAATTCTCCGACCGGGATGTCCGTCTCCGTTGAGAGGAACGGAGCCACGGTGAGCAGATCCACCAACCCCTTCCGGCACCATCCGGCAGGATCAACGCCCAGGTGGGCACACCCCCGCAGCGAAGACGGC
The DNA here is from genome assembly GCA_963779225.1 of uncultured Bacteroidota bacterium. GTDB lineage: Bacteria > Bacteroidota > Ignavibacteria > UBA10030 > UBA6906 > CAVPCZ01. Next base: position 2,607,088 of record CAVZWW010000003.1, on the reverse strand, counting down.
ACGCGCACGGCAAGCAGTATCCGATGCCCCCTCGCTCTCCCCAGACTATCGGTGAGCCACCGCACCCGTTCCACAAACCCGGTCATGATTTCCGTGTAATGAACCATTGAATCGGGTTGCAGGGGGAAATAGTAGGGGAAGCGCATGAAGTCCATTTCCAGGCCGTTGTAGTCGTAGCGTTCCACGATTTCCCGGATCCATGAAAAGAAATATTCCCGCACTGCAGGCACGGCGTAGTTCAACGCCTCTTTGCCCCACCCTTCGTAGCCACCCACACGGTACTCCGGATGCCCCTTCCAGAATGAGCTGAGAAGCGGGCTTTCGGGTTTGTCCACGTCATGCAATTCATTCATTCTCAGGGAGACGAATGGTTCCAGCCCGCGCAGACGCGCTCGATCCAGAACCAGGGCGACCGGATCCGTCCCTTCCCGGGTGAGCTTGGCGAGATTGTCGCTCATACGGCGTCCCGAAACTCCCCAGCCCTGACTTGCATCCGCAGGCGGGTCCGACCAGTGGTACATCGTATCGACCTTGCTCGGGTACCCCGGATTCTGTCCCGGATTGACATTATGAAAGAAGGTCGTGAGGCCTGTCCCGGCGAGGGGGTCGATTCGCTCGTACGCCTTCCGCGGCGTCAGGCTATCATACGCCATCAAAATGTTCGAACCGTCATTGTTGTAGATAAAGCGCCGGGTGACCGGCCCTGCAGGCTGTTTCAGGCCAAAAACTTTCGTAGGAAGCGTATCAAGTACCGGCGCAATGTCGAACGGCTCAAAACCCAGCGCCAGTGCCGGCGATCCTTCGCGCAGGCGGAAGTCGTCGTGCCCGGCATCCACGAACAACGGGTCAGCGATGCGTGAGCGCTTGTCGTACCCCAGCGCCTGCCACCCGGCAAAGGTGAGTGAATCAGCACGGAACTCTCCATTCACCGGCCAGTACAGATTCCGGTCGAGCACCATGTCGCCGTCGCGAAGGTTGCCATCGAAGAACTTGCCCCCGTCCCAGAGAACAATGTTCCTCTCAAATGCAAAACTGGTGTGATTCTCCGCACGCGTGCGCCGCATCTGATATTCCGCACCGTAGGCAAGGATGTTATTCCGGAAAATGTTTTCTCTGCCGTAGTGCTGATGAAATCCGCCGTGACGTGTACGATAGACGAGGTTTTGCTCGGCAACGATTCCTGTACTCCCTTCGTCAAAGTAAATCCCCCAACCTCCGTATACGCGCGCGGATATGTCGTGGAACACGTTGCGGCGGATGACGGTACCGCGCTGTGTACCCAGCGTGTATATCCCTCCCATATCGCTCAGGATCGGACCGTCACCGCTGGAGAGGACGCCGATGTGATGGATGTGATTCCCCTCCACCAGATTCCTCCCTGCCAGGGACGGACCGTATCCCCACGTCCAGCCGATCGAGAGGGCGGAATAATAGAAATCATGAATATGATTGTTGATCAGCCGGTTCTCCGGGCTCTGCCCGATCCACACGCCGATCGCGCTGTGAAAAATCCGTCCCCCGTCATGGATGTGGTTGTCCGTCAGAGTATTTCGTGCCGTGATGAGCCCTTTCTCCTCCACCAGCGTCTTCAATCCGATCTGCACCCCTCCCCCCCCAAGGTCTCCCAGCTCACACCCGATGATGGTATTGTCAAGACACGAGGCGCCAAGTGATATGCCGTACGTGCCCACGTGAGTCACTCTGCTTCCTTCGAATCGGCAGAAGCGCACACCGGTGCAGGCAATTGCCGCAGGGACTCCCGTCGCGGCCTGCGGGAATCCCCAGAGATCACCCTTGCCGTAGTCGGTCTGAAAGCCTTCGGGGAAAAACCAGTCGGTGTGGCTGAATTCTATGCCGCGGAAGGTCATGTGCTCAACCCACCGGTTCTGCTCCGGTACTCCGGTCAGCCGCAGGAGTTGCGTGCAGAGAGGAATCACGGCATCGATCGTTTTGCGATCCTCTCCCGGGAAGGGAATGTAGAAGAGCGTGTTACGCCCGGCATCGTACCACCACTCTCCCGGCGCATCCAGGCCGCTCCGGAGATGAACAAAATAGTACAGGTCCCCCGGTTCAAGCCGGAAAACCGAACGTCGCCCGAAACTCAGGAGGCCGCTGTCGCCTGAAAAGTGTGTGACAGGCATATGCGATTCGACCCACCGGTTCATCACCACAGCAAGACCCCCGGTCAGCACCGCGCCCGCGGGGATATCCCCTTTCCGGACGACGAATGACTTCTGCCCTTCCATCCACTCTGTTTTCGGTCCGGCCTCGGGGACAGCCGCGATCGTGAGATACCCGGTGTTGGGCAGACGTGCGGGCGAACGACGAACGCCGTTCACCCAGAGCTGCCGCACGACAACCGGACTTCCGCCCCCCGGAACCGGTATGCGGGCACTCCACATCCGACGACCGTCCAGGGTGGTCTCCTTCCAACCGGTAACCTGCAACCCGCCGCTGATCAGCGGCCGTTCGTTGTTGTAGGCCGCGTACACCGTCGGCGATAGAGGAGTCCCGCTGTCCTCCGGCCCAAACAGCAACGGGCTGGAGATCCGGTACCGGCCACCATGGAGCCGCACAATGACCGAGTCCGACAGTTGACCGGCGCCGGCACGGAGGGAACGTACTGCGTCACGGGCACGAAGTACTGTCTGAAACGGGCTCGCAAGGGTGCCGGGGTTCCTGTCGGACCCCGACGGCGCAACATGGAACTCTTTCGTTTGTCCGGTGAGGCGTTGAAGGGGAAGGCAGAGACAACACACACACAGGAACCAACGCATGAAGAGGGTCATTGTCACCTCGCGCAGGAGAGTGGAAGTCAACGGTTGTTTCTGGAAAGTTTTCATGTCTTCCTCATTCCTGGTTGCCTGGTGTCAGAAATATCCCCACCTCTCCGGTATCCATCTGGAGGTTGTGTATCCGTGATGGACTTCCTCCATCCATCGAGGCCATCGGCTTCGGCAGAGTGAGTGTTCGTGCCCCGTTCTGTGTCGCGACAATCATGACGGCATCCTCTGTCGCGTAGACGATGTCGTTCATGGAGCTCCACATGCGCACGCCCGCGCGTTCGGCGAGCAGGCGGAGAATCTGAACCGGCAGAGGCGCTGTCCCCACATAGACGGATGTATATCCCTCATACGTTTTTACCGCAAAAGCGGTGCCCGCACCGTCAGCCCACTCACCGAGATTCTCCACCCCCGTTTCCCTGACGACAAACCTCGGATAGTGGGATTCATTCACACCGAAGGACATGTCCACCTCCGCCCCGTTCCCCTTCATCCTTCCGTGAATCATCATCGGCCCCGGCGTTTCGAGCACTTCGTATTTGAATCCTGTGAGCTGTTCCATCTGGGCGAGGTTAAGCCGGTCGGGAGTGATGAATCCCGGCGCATAGTACCAGATGACGGTTGTGCCGCTGTCCCGGAGCTTCGCGCGGAGTTGAGTCGTCTCCTCGGCCGTGAGAAGAAACGTGTTGACGAAGAGGAGAAGTCGGTATTTGCGCGCGTCGGTACGGGTGAAGTCAAACCGGAAAAGCGAATCCATTGGCGCCCCGACGCGATACAACGCCCGGGCCTGCGTGTTCAGAAACCAGTGATTGATGTAGTCTGTGGATTTGATGCCGTAGTTGGTCCAGGGTTGTCCGGCCATCCAGTGCGCGGTCGCGGTGAAACTCGCCTGGTCATAGACGACACAGAACTCTCCGACCGATTGGATACTCAACGAGGTTCGTTTCGCGCCAAGGTCCATGAACCGTTTGATTTCCTTGATGATCGGTTCACCCGAGTACCATCCTTCGGGGGCCTTGTTCAGTGGTCCGAAGTCGAGGAACCACCCCGCAATCCCGTTTGCGAAAACTCCGCCGAGGTCCCGGCGGAGGATGCGAAGAGAACCCTCCACCGTCCCGCTTCCCAGACCCCCGTGCCCGCCGATAACCTGGTGGGCAACGGCGTCCCTATAAGTGCTGGGGTCCAATTCGGCTATGAAGAGTTTTCCACGCCGCCGCATCGACTCCACGGGCAGCCTGTAGCCACCGTCCCCGGCGACTCCGCGTGCGTGTCCGAGCGTGTTCCCCGCACCGTCAACCATGGTGACGCGCACGCCCCGCTCGTCTGTCGCGTTCCCCGGCTGATACGAATAGGGCGACGCAATGTAGTCGATTTCCGGAGCGTTGAGCACACGTTCCGCGGCGAGGTATCCGCCTTCCTGGATACGGGGTTGCTCCGTAACGTATCCATAGAAAACTCCGCAAAGGAGCCGCCCGTCTGTGGCCTCTTTGACCGTACGGCAGATTGCGACAACCGTCTCCCCGATCACATCGTGATACCTGGCATAGAACTGCATCACGGCGTGTTCCTTTGCGGGGTCGCGAAGGAGTCCGTACGATGAGGCCATCCGGGCCTTTGCGTCGGGAATCGCACCAACCGCGCGGACCATGGGAGCACTGTAATCCGGCAGATAACTCTCACCGAAGTAGTTCCATTCCGCCGTACGCCCGGTAGTCGGATGATAGCCGATCATCCGGCTGCGGAGGGGAGTTTCTTCGACATGCCCGATGAACGCCCGGAGCATGGAGGAAGTGTCCTTCTTCCACACTTCTGACGCAAAAGAGGCCTCGCGCAAATCCACTCCCGCACGGAAAACGTGTCCCCCCTCAAACACCGGAATGTTCCCCTTCTGGACGAGGCGGTAATCTTCTTCTTTGGTGGGGAGCCCGTATTTGATCAACTCTTCCGGATGAGCATCCTTCCACCACTCGGGTGTGTCCAGCTGGAGCCGGGGGAGAAAGTAGGCTCCGGGAAAGAGCTCAAGCAATCGCGCAAAGAATTTGTCAAAGAACGACCAATCGTACACGCCTTCGGCCAGCCACCCGTTTTCCAGGCCAACAATCGGATGAATAAGAATGATGCCCGCGGCCTTGTAGTTCCCGATCGTTTGAAGCAGATGGAGACTCGAACCCAGAAATGGATACACCTCTTTGCCGTTGAGAAACAGCCGCGCGCCCCCCCGCTCGACGCGGATTTCGGCTTGGGCGGCGGGTTCGTTTCGCAGCCGCTCAAATTGAACCCGAACAAGATCGTCCGTTGCAGGATCCTGAAAAAATCCGCGGCCAGCAACGTCCCAGGGCGTAATGGCGATGGCGCCTGCCGCCATTCCGAGCATCCGGTTGAATTTGCGACGGTTCATAGTCTTCCCTTCTCCGTTATGTGTCCCTTCCCCTCGAGGCACCGGGCAATCTGGCAGAGATGATGACGACGCGTTCCCTTCACAAGGCGGCTGTACACCTGCCCGATCGACCAGCTCTGAGCACCGGATTTCCTGTCGAATTGCCCTTGAAAATGGCACTCCAGCGCGTCACGCGGTCTTGTTCCGGATCGCCTCCCAGGCCTGCTCCGCCTGCCAGAGATGGCGGTGCTGGTGGCGCGGGAGAATCTTGAAGCAGGAGTAGAGGTTATACGTCAGGCCGGACCGGAACGGCGAGACTATTTTCACCCGAGAGAGCGGCAATCCATCGGCATCCCGGACGCAGGCCAGTTGTTCTTCGTGGTACCGGTCGAACTCTACAAACAGCTCCCCCAGGCTCTGATCGTGAAGCGGGATGAATGAAGCGGCGGTCTTCACACGAAAGCGCACCGGCGGGCCGTTGCTTTTCCAGAGGAGCCAGCCAAAGAAGTCATGATGGTATTGTGCCGGATCCCCATGACCCATGCGTGCCCCGCGTGCGATACCATCGCGCAGGATGGGGATGTACGCCGCCGATGTCAGATTCACGTGTGCAAGGCATTCGGCCATGGACCAGCGCTCCGGGCCGGGGCGGCGCAGCCAGAACTTCTCCGGCGCAACCTTCACCAGAACCCTCAACCGCTGTCGTGCAGCGTCGAACTCCTCCATGAGTTCTTGAAGCTGTGGATGCATGTCCTCTCCGTTGCTGCCCGTGATGTCTAGCCGGTACTATATGCGTGCGCGCCGTGGTGCGGCGTGTCGTGTGCAGTGTCGACGTTTTTGACTGATCGAGACGTTACCACCAAGAAGCTACTTGGAGTCCATGTTCCACATATCGTGGATGGCCTTCACGCTGAGTACCTTTTCGGAGATAGAAAACCTGTTCATATTCGCCCGACCCCGGTTCTTGTGGAGATACTGTTGCATATGGAGAGCGGTTTGCAGCACACACGAAAAAAGGGTACTCATGCGTTTGTCAGCACGGCCGACCAACTGAAGAGTAATCTTGGCCCCTGTGTGATTCGGAATCCCGCACTTTCGGCAATCCTGGTTGTTGATGCAAAATCTCTTCCGGACACATGAAAGAGCTTCGGCTCCACAAGCAGACATATTCCGTGAGTGTTCAAAACAGCCTTCAATTGCCGGAAGAAAGAGGCTTTGTCCGGCACTTCATGGACCATGTAGAAGGCAAGAATGAAGTCAACTCGTTCGGAAACGTTGACCGTATTCTTGCCACATTGGACGAGTTTGATTCGGGATTCAAGAGCCGTGCCCGTAATCTTGCCAGCCAGTTTCTGAAGCATCCCTTCCTGAAAGTCCGCAGCGATGATCTGACCCTCCGGACCGACGAGCTGTGCCATCTCGATTGAGAAGAACCCGGGCCCACACCCAACATCGAGGACTTTCATGCCTTGCTTTACATACGGAGAGAGGATCTTTCTCGGATTTTGCAGCCATCGTCGAATCTTGCTATCCAATGAAGAAGCCAGCTCAACAGGACATACGCGATTGGGGTTCGAATCCATCTTAGCTCCGGAAACGGTAACTGAGGTCCATCTGAATCCTGCCAGTACGTGCGGCGCCTACCACCGACGGGGTCCCGCAAGCCGTAGTACTCAATATGAAGTGATTGTGCACGACCGTGCTGAAAAAGAACGTCATGTTTACGCGAACTCCTAATGAACATATTGTGAGCAGAAACATTGAGCGATCGCTAACCTCTCACCTTCCCGGCGTCGTGCTATGGGCTGCTGGCAGCAGGGGCAAGGGCTACCTGACGTATCGCTCCGTTGGTTGTACCCTGGCAGGCGATCACGAACTGACTGCCATCCGCCCTGCTAATGAACTTCATCAGCCTTGAAAGCAGCAGTCTGGGCGCCGTGCCGCCGTGGCACGGCGTCAGGTACAGCCGCCGGTCAGGCGCCACGCCGTTCCTGCAATATCCCGCGTATCCGTTTGATATGATGAAGTACGTGGTCCGCTTGCATCTGGACAATAAACCCGACGGGAACCTCCTCCATCTCCCCGTCTGGTTTGCGCACGACTGCAACACGATACCACGCGCCGGGAACGCTCTCCAGGAGTTGAATGATATGCGACCTGATCGCCTTCAGAAGGGATAGCGAGACACCAACGGATCTCCGGCCATACGCCCACCGATCTCCCCATGTCTGTTGCGGCACCCCCGAGTACCATCCGAGTGTGAACTCGGCCCGCTCGCTTCCCACCGCCATCTTGATGCACAACTTCCAGATGTCATCTCCATCAAGAACATGATGCACAATATTCCGGATTGTCCAACCCCCTCCTGAAGGTACAGCATCCAAATCGGCGTCTGTCAGGCCCAGTACGGCATCTTCCAACAGTGCCGGTCCTTCTCGATATCGGGCTATCACCCCGAGCTGATCTTCCGGTGCAATCATGGTGACGCCTCATCATTTGTCGAATGGCGCCTGACACGAAATATGTTGTTGCGTACAGGCTGCATGGGCGGCCAGCGTTTTGGTGCCCACGCCGTTCCGCGCGCCGACTATCAGTGCCGCGTTATGGCTACGATCGACGCGATCAATCTGGCAAAGGCGCGCGGCAGGGAGCGAGCACCACATCAAAGCGCCATACTTCGCCTAAGCCAGGCTTGTGCAACGTACGAGCGCCGTGGCCACGGTCGTGGGCTGCCGTCGGCTGCCCGTTCAGGGTTTTAGCCAGCGGTCAAACCAGCGAGAAGCTTCAAGCAACATGTCCCTGGTAAGCTCGTGGCCAGTGTCAAAGGACAGCAATTTGATGTTTTCTGAGAATTTCTCCTTACCGTAGACCTTCCTCGCCTTCTTGAAGATATCCACCACTCCTTCGTACGGGAATTCTCCGTCCAGTTTTCCCGCGAGTATCAGAAATGGCCTCGGGGCAATGAAACGAAAGAGGAAATCAAGTTCATGTTTATTGCTGAAGGAGGGCACGAAGAGACCAAGGTTGTGAGGAATCTTGTGCTGAAAGATAGCCTTGTAGGATGAAAAACCGCAACTCGACACCGCTACCCTGATGCGTGGGTCAACGGCGGTTGCGAAAAGCGCTTCCTGTCCACCCAGAGAGTGCCCCATGAATCCAATCCTGCTAATATCTGCATCGGGGATGGTGCTGATGCAGGAGATGCCATTCTTGATATCAGCCAGGAGTTGCCACTGAAGTGATTTACCCTGGCATAAGAGCCGCGCAAACTCGTAGACTTCGCCCTTTTCTTCTTTGAGACCGGGTATCATCCGCTCTTCGAAGCATTTTGCATCGGGCGCAAAGGTCAGGTAACCTTTTCTTGCAAGAACGCAGGCATACGCTTGCCGGGAATCGCCTCCGCGTCCTATGACTTCACGCTTTCCCAGGAAATACTGATGATTGTGTTGATGGTGGCAATAGACGACCGGCAGGCGATAAGCCGGCTTTTTCCTTGGCCGCACAATGTATGCGCGTACCGGCTCACCTTCAGAGAAGAATTCAATCTTCTCATACGTGAGGTCATCGTCACTAAAAGAATGGACCCTCCTGTATGCGATTTTCTTCGGACGCGGCAACTTGCCGATGAGCAACTCGAGCGTACGGGGATCACTGGTTGGCATGGGTCGATGCTCCTGGGATGTGGGGGCAGCCAATGGCAACTCACGTTCACCGTGGGCACACAGTGCCGCGCGCCGTCCATTCATGTTCGCGTTATGGCACCGATCGACTCAATCCACACCGCCAGGGCGCACGGCATAGAACAAGCACTACTTCAGAGCGCCAACCCCCGGCCGCCCTCCGCCCATGCAAGGTGCGAACGTCATGGCCGCGGTCGTTGTGCACTTGCTGGCGACAGCACCGGCCTAGAAAGACGAAGGCTTCCGTCTCTTCAACTGATCAATCGCCGTTTTGACCATCCGTCCGAATTGTCTGTCTTTCTTACGTCTCGCCACATATGACATTTCGTGAAAAGCGGATTCTTTCATGAGTTTGATGTAGCTCTGATACCTCTCCTTCCCTAGAGTGCCCTCCCCGACCGCAGCCAGGATTGCACAGCCGACTTCCGCCGTATGTGTACAGTCGTTGAATCGACAACCCTCAGAAAGTCTGCTCACGTCTGAAAAGCTGTCGTTGATGCTCTCGCCCACAGCGATCACACCCAGTTCGCGCATTCCAGGCGTGTCAATCAGCAGTGCTCCATTGTCAAGGATGGTGAGCTCACGCCGCGCTGTCGTGTGTCTTCCCCTGCTGTCCTTCTCACGGACCGGATTTGTCTCGAATGTCTCGCGACCGAGGAGGTGATTCAAGAGCGTCGTTTTGCCGACACCCGACGACCCCAGCAAGCAGTACGTCTTGCGCCTGTGAAGTTCCTGCCTCAGCGATTCGAGCCCATCTCCGGTGACGTTGCTGATAGCGAGGATTCTGGCGTCGATTCGCGCTTGACGAATCTCTGAGAACCTCCTGCTGAGTTCCTCCGGGCCAACGAGGTCGCTTTTGCTGAGCAGAATCACAGGTTGAACATGACCTTCGTTGGCCATGATGAGGTATCGTTCCATCCGGCGCAGGTTGAAATTGAGATCGCACGACTGCATGATGAAAGCCACGTCGATATTCGATGCGATCATTTGGTATTCTATCTTGTTGCCTGCGGACTTTCGGCGTAAGGAGGTTCTCCTCGGGAGAACTTCATGGACGATCGCGAGAGTGCCGTCATTGTAGAGCTGAACCAGTACCCAATCCCCCACGCAGGGGAGTTCTTGAGCTGAGTCTGCAGAAAAACGGAGCTTCCCTGTCGGCTCCGCCGGGACTTCATCGTACTCATTGCGCACAAGCAATCTCTCACGGTCGACCCGTGTGACGCGAGCTGGACTGAAATTCCCCTGACCAACATGCTGCAGCTTTGCTTGAAACCAATTGTCAAAACCGAGATCCACGAGTTCCATTTGATGTCCGGTCTTTATCAAGAACCTGGTCTCCGCCCATTGCGCACAACCACGACAACTGCGAGTTCGTTCAGGGTGCCGCCCCCACGGCCTGCCCCCTTGTCGGAATGAATATAGGGGAGAATACGGGCTATGTCAAGAAAACGCAAACAAGTGCGCTAGAACTCGGGTCGAGGGTCTGGGGTCCAGGGGCACGCATCAAAAAGAGATCAATTCGAATCGTGGCACAAGCCAAGCGATACGCTGCACAGACTATGCACATTCAATAACGACGCTACGTAGAGGTTGTCAACGAGAGGCGCCTCGGCGTATTGACCCGATTCACAGGTGAGGCAACGGGACAGGCGAATCAGGGAGCATCGGTGATCTGATCAAACGCCGGTTCGCGGAAGGAATTAGTGCGGCACAAGCAACTGGAGCTGCCAGAGATCCCTCCGGTTCGCTCCCAGGCAGGGTAACAGGGTCCGTTTTCCCGTCTTGCCGATGGACTTCTCCAGGTAAGAGAGTTCGGCGAGCTGGTCCCTGACATCGGGATCGGCGCCGATTTCAAACCCCGCTTCCCGCATGAGGAGAACCCCCTTTGCCTTGATGGAAAGCTCAAGATACACCCGCAGGAAGCAGAGCATGTCCGCCACCACCTCGGGGGAGAAATGGGTTTCCAGGGAATGGAGGTACGCCCCGATCCGTGTCTCCGCGAGCGTCCCCGTGGTGATCATTTCGAGCAGTTCCCGGTCGGAGTCAAATCCCACGCCGAGCCAGTTACGGGTTCCTCTCTCGCTGCGGTTGAAAACCACAACGAATATGAGCGGGAGAAAGATCAGAATCGCCAGCGTGGAGACGATCGGACTGAAAAAAAATTGATTGTAGAATACGTGGATGACTATCGCACCGAAGAGTCCGGGCAGAACATAGAGCAGCCGTGTGGGACCGTGCCTGTCAAGAAGACTCTTGGCGAGTATGCCCACGATGGCCGTTGCGCCACCGTGCATGATTGCAGTGCCGAATCCCCGGACCACCCAGAGCACGACGCCGGCCTCAGGCCGCAGCTGCAGGTAGTATATATTCTCGACAAGCGCAAAGCCGGCACCGATGGCAAAGCCGCGGATGGCGGCGTCAACCATGAAGCCGATTCTTTCCCTGCGGATGAGATAGAGCAGGTAGAGGGCTTTCAGACTTTCCTCAAGAGGCGGGGCTATGTAGCGCGACTCGATGCCGCGTTCCAGATTGAAGAGTGTTGCCACTCCGGTATTCGCCAGGAAGGCCACGCCAGCCACCACACATCCGACCAGAATGGTGAGCAGGATCCCCCGCAGGCTGACGAGCTTGTAGCTGTCGAGATACACAAGACAGAGGAGGAATAATACTACCGGCAATAAGCCGAGGATTGCCTCAAGCACGTGCGGGTCCTTAGAGAATCTTCAACGAAACCATAAACTCGTCGGTTCGACGGGATGATTGTTCAACAGCCATGGCATACCCGAAGGACAGCGTCGATTCGAGGCGGGAGAAAATCACAAGACGGAAGTCCACCTGGAGCCCGATATTCCCGACGTTGCGGAGTGAGGCATCCGTCCCGAGGTTTGTCATAATGCCCGTTGCGAAGACCGCGAATCGCGCCCAGGTGCAATACAGATTCGTGAATCCCAGTCGCCGGAACCGGAGCGGCGGGAGGGCCCATTCGGCCATGCCCCTCAGGAAATTCCTCCCCCCGATTGCGTTGAGTTCGACCCCGGGGAACGATTCGAACTCACGATAGCGTTTGACCTCCTGGTGGTCGACCCAGTTGTTCCCGAATCCCCCGAAGTAAAAATTGCCGAACGAAGTCTCCGGGTCGCCGAACGCCTGCCCGGCCGCTGCACGCAACCAGATCGAAGAATGATCCAGCGGAAGCGCGATCCCCCAGTCAAACTCCCCGAAGAGGAGAGGGAACAGTTCAGTCCGCACGTAGTAGGCGTATCCGTTCAATGACCAGCGGATCCCCTTCTCTTCATCCACCGCGCCGAGCGAACGCGATACGGAACCGAACTTGAGGTTCGCGCGCGCGGTAACGAAATTGTCGTAGGAGGTTGCCACATTCTGGTACAACGGGAGACGTTCGAGTCCGGCATAGCCGGCTATCCCCAGCGTGTATTCCAGAGTGGTCGGCCGGTCATAGAGAATATACTCGGCGTAGGTGAGCCCGAGAGAATACCCCTTCCGGCTCACTTTCGTGGGGCCGAAGAGATCATAGAAGTCCGCGAGGTTGTAGGCCGCGCGAACGGACCACGCCGCATGCTGATACCCGATCCTGGCATGAAACCGTTCCTCCATCGGAAGGCCGGCATTCGGAACATATGACGCAGTCACGTCCAGGCTGTGCAACTGCATGGGATCAGCGAGGTTCACACGCGCACCGAGTCCCACAAACTTCTTGTATCCTTCGGCGACAGGGTAAGCGGATTGGAGGCGGATATCCTCGAGGCCGCCATAGTCACCGGTCATATATCCCACCGAATCAAGGTTCACCGAAAGCGGTGACCCGACCACCCACTCCTTGACCACCGGATGCCTGTCCACAACCTCCTGACCAAGGTACTGGATGGCGGACACATCTTCGAGTGCCCTGTTCGGCAGCATCACCGGGACAAACCCTTCGCCGGAGTATTCAAAAGCGATCAACGAGTCGGCGGAAAACACCATCGGCCGGAAATACCCGGTCTCCGCATTGGTCAGGACGGTTTGTGTTCTCGAGGCGACATCATACCGGAACACGTTGGACACGCCCGTGTAGTAGGAGGTTCCCAGCAGATACGATCCATCAGGGGAAAAGACAAATGTTTCGGGGGATGTGTTGTTGGGAAACTCCACGAGCACATCGAACAGGGAATTTCCTTTCATCAGGCGATCTACGTCCATCCGCACCAGAGTCTGACGTCCGGTGACATCGCTGTATGAACCGATGAGAGAGCGCCCGTCAGGCGAGATGTCAATATCAAAAAGATCCCTGCCGTATTCCAGGGCCACCAGCTCCTGAATTTCCTTGTAGGGCGCGGGAATCCTGACGATGCGAGAAAGGCCGCGGTGGTGACGGACACCCCAGAGGGACCTGTCCGCCGCGTTGAAGGCCAGGTCACCCGTTCTCGCGTCGCTCAGCAACCGGACGGGCTCGCCGGTTCTCACGTCGACTCTATAAAGATGCCGCCAGGAGCGGCTGTTGTTCGTAGTGAAGAACAGCGTCCCTGTGCCCCTGTCAAAGGCGAGAGAGGAAACATAGTAGAGGGCCGGGTGGGTGACGTCGCAGATCTTCCTGACCGTCCCATCCCGAAGACTGATCGCGGCAATGTGTGCAACCTGGCCGGGATAATTCACCGCGGCATACACTTCACCCGCGGAGGAATCATAATAGGCCTGCGACACGGAGCCGAGGGCCCGGCGGGAAAGACGGCGGCCTGCGCTTGTCGAATATTGCCGGATGGAGTCCAGGTTCTTGCCCTGCCATCGCCGTTCCCATTCAATCCAGCGCGACCACTCGTCATCGAGATCGGCCCCAAAGACTTTTTCAAATTGCGTTGCATAATAGGCCCGGCTGCTGTCCGTTCGCGAGAACCAGGCCAGTACTCTCTCCGGCCCGAAGATGTTTGCCAGATAGCTGACGAAGCGGGTGCCGTACAGGTATGAATTTGCTCCCACCTGAAAATCGATCGTCGTCCCCTCGGATTCCAGTCCCACCACATCATAGATATAGGAGCTGTCGCGGACCATGGCACGGAACACCATTTCGTCGTACCCGCCCAGCGCGCGGCCGAGCCCGCCGGACATCCAGGTTTCGAGAAAGACGGCAATACCTTCGTGGTACCACCGCGGAGAGTACTTCCGGGGATTCGTCATGTAGCTGTAGAGCATCGAGAGGGGTTGTTCCTCGATGGGCGCAACCTTCCCCGAAAACAACGAACGGTAAAACCTGTCGGCGGGAGCAGCCTTATCAGAGGCGACAATGTGGGTGAGTTCATGATTCATCACCCAGTTGAATCGCTCGTTGGTGGGCGATGTGTCGAATACATACTTGTACGGTTCGATGCCGAGACGGAGGAAATTGTGCGGGATGCTCGTGGCACCTGCATATCCGTAGTCATCGAAGTCCTCGAGAAGGACAATGACCCTCTCGCTGGGTGTAAAGCCGAAGAGCTTCCGGTGGAAAGCGAGTGAGTTCTCAAAACAGCGGGCAAGATGTGGCAGGACATATGCTGCACCGGGATCGTAGTAGACCAGAAACATATTCCTGGTCTGACTCGTCATGAACTGCGCCTCTCCCGAAGGCAGGGCAATAAACAGAAAAAGCCACGCCGCCATCACCGGCAGCGCGGCCCATCGTCTGAACAAAGCGCGGGAGATGCTCCGGGAGTTCCGGAGCATCTCCATTTCGCTCTTGTGGTTTGGACCGGGCAACGTCCTATTCAGCCTGTGCGCGTCCGAGTTCTGATGCGCGTGCGGCGTCTGCGCGCATAGCTTCGCTATTCTTTCCCATCAATCTCACTCCGTCCAGGAACTTCATTGCTTCCTCGGTGCGTCCGAACGACTTCATCCCTTCAGCCTGACGAGCAAGAGCGTGCATGTCGTTCGCGAATTTCATCGCTTCCGGCGTCCGGGCGATAGCCTTCATTCCTTCAGCCTGACGGGCGAGTCCCGCAGCCTTACCGGAAATCATCTTTGCATCACCACCCGCCAGAGCCGCTTCAGCCGATTTCTCAAAATCCTTCATCCCTTCTTCAAGCTTGCGTGCTTCCGCGAAACGCGCTTCGGCCACAACACCCTCCGCGTAACGCCCCGTCTCTCGGGCGAGCTCCGAAAGGCGTGCCGCATCGGCCGACTTGCCCTGTGCGGTCATCGCTTCCGCCATGCGCGCCATTTCGCGGGCATTCTCAAGCGCCTTTGCAGCTTCGGATGTCCGCTCCAGAGAACGAAGACCCTCGGCACTCTTTGCAGCCTCCCGGGCGGCTTCCACCAGCTTGTTATTGTCAAAGCTGCCAGACATCCGGGCTTCCTCCGCCTGGCGGCCGATAAGACGCGCACCGTCCATCAGTCTCGCAGCCTCCTGTGTCCTCGCAAGGGCCTGCATGCCTTCGGCATAGCGGCTCATTTCGCGAGCCAGTTCGCCGAGCTTTGCCGCATCTCCCGCCTTCATGGACTCGGCCGCTTTTGCCATCTCACGCGCCAACTCCGCAGCCTTGAGCCCTTCAGACATTCTTCCCGTTGTCTTTGCTGCCTCGGCAAGCCGTGCCGCCTCGCGGGCGCTTTCCGCCAGCTTCGCGCCTTCAGAGCCCGACCTTGCTCCGTCCGCCATTCTCCCGATTTCGCGGGCGCCGTTCGCCATACCGTCTGCGTAGCCCGTCACTGCCTGCGCCATAAGTTCAGCCATCGACACATTGCTGCCTGCCAGCACGACATCCTTTTCCGCAATCTGCGGGACCTGGTACTTCTTCACCCCACCGATCGTTCCCGCGGTATCATCCGCAGGAACAGGGGGATACAAGAAGGCAATATAGACTACCGCTGCTATCGCGCCTATCCCTCCGCCGATAAGAAGCGCTGTCTTCCCCTTGCTGCGAGATGCTTTTGCGATCTGTGTCATGGCAACCTCCCTGATGTTTTGTACAACTCGGAACAGCTTCACGTACGCATACCAATATACCGGTCGTTTTGAAGAAAGTTGGTGACCGGGCAAGATAAGCTTCAGCGTGCCAGAAGAAACTCTCCTTCGTAGCTCTTCTTCCCCGCAGAGGAAACTGTGATCCAGACCGAAGCCGCACTGTCCAGAACCAGGCGATAGGCAATCGGCCCTCTCAATTCTATCCCACCGGGACGGATGGTGTAGTCGCCCGGAGCACCGTCCAGCCTTTCCACCCCGGCAACATGAACCGTTTCCGGCCGCAGGAGGAGTTGCACCCGGGTATCTGCCGGACCCTGGAGCTGAAGAGTGATTTGATGCTCTCCCCTCCCCCGAGCGGTGCTGATGAGCCCCTGAACCTCCCCGAAAGAGATCTTTCGCTCTTCGATGGATTGCAGTCCGGGCGTGGTGGATTCAATGATTGATGTGCCAGCCGCATCCGACTCCACAAGTGCACCGGGGCGCAATATCCCCAGCCCTGCGGCAAGAATCAGCATGCCCGCAACGACACCTCCCGAAAACGCAAACTGGACGCGCCGCCGGACGCTGAAGGACCGCCCGAAAGAATGAGCAATCCAGTTCCGTTTTGGGCGAAGAGCGGGCTGCTCAACTGCCCGCATGATCGACGGCTTGAGCGTAGGAGGAGGTTCCACAACGGCCATTTTCTGCAAGAGAAGTCCCTGCTGGGACAGATCATCGAGCAGACTCCTTGCATCGGCGTCTCTGGCTACTCGCCCGGCGAGACGTGCTTCTTCCTCAGGCGTCAATGCCCCGTCCATCTTGCGATTTATCAGATCCAACAGAGATTTGTCAGGCATCTCCCCTCACTCCTTTCCGGAGAAGGATCCCGCGAAGCTTGAGCCGTGCCGAAAATAGCCGGGACTTCACTTTCTGCACAGATATACCAAGGATATCTCCAATCTCTTCGTATGACCGCCCTTCGTAGTGCTTGAGGAGAACAAGAGCCCTGTCGCCTTCCTGCAGATCCGCAAGCGCCTCCTGAAGATGCTGTTGTTCATCACTCTCCAGTCCCGCCGCCGTCTCCCCCCCGTCGCTGGCGAAGGTTTCATTCAGAGGTTCGTGCCTTTTGCGGCGGTTCAGACAATTCGCACATTCATTAAGTGCGATCTTGTACAGCCAGCTGAAGAACCTGAAACTCTCGTCAAAAGATGAGAGCCGGGAAAAGGCCTTGACAAAGGTTGTCTGCGCGATGTCTTCAGCATCATCCCTGTCCTGCACCATGCGCAAGGCCAGATTGAAGACCGGCTTCTGATACCTGTCGACCAATCCGCCGAATGCATTCCGGTCTCCGGCGAGGGTTTGCGACACCAGAACCTGATCTTCCGTATCTGACATATATACTTTCGAAGGGCGAAAGAGTTGGCGCTAGACCGATTCTTCAATTCTAAAAACAACGTCAAAGCGGGCTATTTTGAAGACATCCCTGATCAATTTGTTCATATTGATGAGCGTGAGCTGGTTGCCCGAGGCCGCGAGTCGCTTCTGCGTTTTGAGGAGCGCGCCAAGCCCCGCGCTGGAGATATAGTCAAGATCTTTGAAATCCACACGTCGGGAATCCTCAATCGTGTCCAGAACGCGATAGGCCTCTTCCACCCGCGTGGCGTCAAAGCGCCCCGCCAGCAGGATATCCCCGTTGGAACCCAGTGTCAACGAAAACATGCTATGTCTCCAGCTTCTTGGTGAGTGTAATGGTGCTGGTCCGACCCGCATACTCATACGTTACATCGTCCATCAATTCTTTCGACAGAAAGATCCCCAGTCCCCCCACTTTCTTTTCTTCAAGAGAAAGAGCGGTGTCTGCCGTACCCGCCTTCGAGACATCATACGGCTCAACATCTTCATCGACGAGGACAACCCGGGCCACCCCTCCATCCTTTCCGGCACGCACGGTGATGTCGCGGAGACCTTCCGGGCTGTACTTCACCATATTGGTGAAGAATTCTTCTACGGCAAGGGAGATGGCAAATGCACTTCCGGGATCGATCCCGGCCGTGGAGCAAAATTCTTCGAGGAATTGGAACACGTCGTTGAGCGAAGAGAAGGACTTGCTGAACCTGCGTTCCATCATGAATGCCCGGCTATGGAACAGGCGCGAACAACGGAAGGCAGGGTTGGGAGGTTGGCGGGCGCACCGCGGGTGTGCGGACCCCTGGACTGGGTATGAACCATTCCGAACCCTGTGGTGGAATTGTGAATGCCGGGAAATAAACATTTCAGAACGGGACACGCGGGGAACCTGATCTTGCTCCCGAACTGCTGCACATCCGCGCTCTCGCATCATGGAACTGAAAACGCCGGACCACCGGAAAACACGCGCTAAAGAGGGAAGAGACAACAGGGGGAAAATACAAATTCGGGAAGACAGAACCTAACGGTTTTTTTCCAGGGGGCTGCAGGCACCGGGTCGCGCCATATAACCGGCGCCCGGTCGCCGGAGTGCGTTTCCACCTGCTTAGTTGAATCGTGCTTTCAGAAGGTCGAATTCACGGATGAAAGCCCGGAGGGGAATCTTCTGTGCGGGGGATGGCTCGGACAGAGGCTTGAATTCCACGCTTCCCACATAGGTTGCCACATCAAACTCCCCCAGGGCCTGGTCCAGGAACAGGAAGCCGAATTGCCCGCGCGTCTTTTCATCCATGCCGTCTCCACCGAGGAACACAATGATATCCACATACGGGGCACCCGGGAGGATCGCAATCATCACCGCATCCGGCAGCATGCTGGTCCCGTCGAACTGGACTTCTGTGATCTCCGCGCGTCTTGGCCGGAACTTCGTGATAGTCCAGCGGGAGAGATGCGGAGCGGCATCAGCAAGTGCGAGAACCGCCGGAAAAGCACTCTTGAAACCCCCGGCACTCAAGACAAATTCTCTCTTGCCGTCAATCTCAGGACCGAACTCGAAGACCAGGTTCCGGTCGACTCGCAAGATCTGGCCGACCAGGGCGGTGAAGATCGGATCTTGAGGGGACCGCATTCCGAAGAGTTTCCCCTCGTTCTTCTGAAACCACTTCCAGAATTGGGCCGCCGGCGTTTTTTTCTTTTCAAATAGCGAGAAGATTCTCGGAATCATGAGTACTCCGGTATTGGTGTGCCGGCCGGCCGTGAACGGCAAAGACGGGACGGGCGAGCGAGCGATCCGTGAAGGTTCCCGGCAAGAGACACCCGGAGGAAGTCATCGAACGAGAAGAAGCCGTATGCTCCGGACGGCCTCGCCTCCGGTCAGGCGGCAGAAATAGACACCGCTCGCATACCTGTTTCCATTGAAGTGGACTTCGTGCATGCCGGCCTCCTGTTCGCCGTTCACCAGTTCGTCCACTTTTTGTCCGAGGGCGGTGTACACCGTGAGGGAGATGTGCATATTTCGCGGAAGTCCGTATCTGATCGCGGTGAGCGGGTTAAAAGGATTGGGATAGTTCTGCTCGAGCACGATTGTCTCCGGAATTCTCGCGGCAGAATTCTGTGATTCCACGCCCGCCGGACCGGCAAGATCGAAAACCTCGCCGTCACGAAGCACATGCATCGTCGCGCCAATGATGCCTCCGTTCTGACGCGGGTTCACTTTCCCCGGATCCCGAAACGTGGGCAGACTGCCCGATTGGCTTTCACGGGCGTCCACCAGCATCACCGGCGTGGATCCGTAGATCTTCATCCGGCTCCCCAGAATCGTGACATGCGCACCGGCATCCAGCAGGAGGCCGTACGGAAGGTGCGACCTGGTCATTCCCCAGAACACCGAACTCGCACGGTTATCTATATAGTTCGAACTTTCATACAATCGCGACACGATCTGCATCCCGCCCACAAGGTTCAGCCCGCGTACAGACACAAGGTAGCCGTAGTACGCACCATAGATACTTCTGTACATCTGACTGATCCCCTGTTCACCGGCAAGCAGCATATCATCGGAGAGAAACAACAGAGGAGCATGGGTGTTCACACGCACCAGCAGTGCGCTTCCCGCCTGCGTGCCTGCATCCAGAAACCGGGCAAGACTATCGGGCGAATTCCCCGCGAACACAAATCCTCCGCACGAAAGAATCGACGAGGCAAAAGACGGATCGTCCTTTGTTCCCTCGCTGATCCACAGCTGCCGGGAGGGCACCCCCCATGACGTCAGCGCCGTGGACACAACGGTTGCCGCAGCCGGAGTGGCAAAAGAGGCAAACACGCCCACGGTGTCCGTCGGCTGGCCGAGCGCCGCCTGCAGTTTCCTGAGACTCCCGTTCGTGCCGGACCAATCGCCGCTGCTGCTGCTACCGTCCAGGATGACCAGCGTGTTGCTCAAGCCAAACGGCCTGGCTGCGTAGGGGAACGCATCCGGCGGAAGCTGGATCGCACCCGTGGAGAGCGTGATTTTCGTCCCGACAGTCAACTGATCGAAACGGATGCCCGTCATCGAGAGTGCCTCGCCTGCCGCGAGCGTTGTCTGCGTCCCGGGGGCATAGCGCAGGACTGTCGCCGTACCGGAACCCATCACCTCACCAACTCCATCCGGTCCAATCGCGAGCGCCGTATTCACATCCATTCCCACCCCGGCGATTTCCCGCCCTTTCGATTGCCGGTACACCGCCATGAAGGCCGGCAGCCGGCCGAGCCTTCCGCGTTCGAAGAAATGGCTGTCGGCGATGAAGTCCGCCCCCATCCCGAGAAAATCGTCTGTCAGGGTAATACTCGCGCCCAGGGGATTCTGGAGCGCATTCCTGGGGGCCACTGAGCTCAGGTGTGCATCGAAAATAATCTCGCTCAGGACCATCTCACCGGCACTTGTTCCGCCCACCACGCCGCCGCGCCCGTACACTTCACGAACGGCTTTTTCAGCCAGCGTCCCGCGCCACTTGCTTACATACTGCCACTGGTCTCCTCCCCGGAGGAAGATCCCGTCATGTTCGAGAATACGATAGTAGACGGCGGAGTCGTTGGCCTGCAACGTGGAGGTGATGGCAAGGTTGGCAACGGCACAGGGACTTAGCCAGGGGAAGTACCCCGAAAAGAACGAAGTGGTGTCGGCATAATGGAGCACCAGAATCTTCCTGTTCGGCGCGTGTGTCACAAGCCACCGGTAGGGCACATCCGACCAGTCGTTGTAGTTTTCCCCACCGCCGCCCACGAGCAGCAGCGAACCCTGCGCGAACGCCATCGTGGACGTCAGCGACAATACTGCGAATATCCGAAGCAATCCACGCATCATTCGTTCTTCCGGGACAACCAAACGGTGAAGGCGCAATTCAAGAAGAAGCGACCGAGCATCCCCTCCCTAACCTACGGACGGGACGTCAGAGAATCAAGAAGGGCGGACCCGCGCATTTCGACGCACGCTCTTTCGATCCCGCTTATGTAGATCCACCAACCTCCTTCATGGTATCGGCTATCCTCCTGCACGCCCAGTCGATCTCTTTTCTGGCAATGATCAGGGGCGGGGCAAACCGGATGACATTCTCGTGCGTTTCCTTGCAGAGAAGTCCCTTCTTTGCCAGTGCTTCGCAATAGGGGCGTGCCCTGGTGTCGAGAACCATACCGATCAGCAGTCCCCGCCCCCGTATCTGTTTGATGCGGGGACTGTTGATTGCACTGAGTTTTGTCATGAAATATCTGCCCATATCGAACGATCGCTTCACGAGCTTCGCGCGAACAAGGACCTTCAGGGCACTGATTGCTGCCGCGCAGGCCAGCGGATTTCCGCCAAAGGTTGAGCCATGGTCCCCCGGATGGAACACCTCGAGCACCTCCCTGTTGGCCAGCACAGCGGAGACAGGGTAGAACCCACCCCCGAGGGCTTTCCCGATAATCACCGCATCCGGCCGAATCTCCTCGTGCTCGAACGCGAAGAGCTTGCCGGTTCGTCCCAACCCCGTCTGGATCTCATCCGCAATGAACAGGATGTTATTCGCCTTGCAGATGCGGGCGGCCTCGCGGAGGTAACCCTCGGGCGGAACAACGATCCCTGCCTCTCCTTGAATCGGCTCCACCAGGAAGGCGGCGGTGTTCGGAGTGATCGCCCGCCTGAGGTCCTCAATGTCGCCGTATCGCACGATGCGGAATCCCGGGGTGAACGGCCCGAATCCGTCGCGGTACTGCTCCTCCGTGGAAAAGCCCACGATGGTCGTCGTCCGGCCGTGGAAGTTGCCCGAACAGCAAATGATCTCGGCCATGTCCCGGGGGATTCCCTTCTTCGTGTATCCCCACTTCCGTGCCGCCTTGATCGCGGTCTCCACCGCTTCCGCACCGGAGTTCATGGGCAATGCGATGTCATATCCGGTGAGATCATGAAGGGCCTTGTACAGAAGAGGAAGCTGGTCGTTCCGAAATGCACGGCTGGTCAGCGTCACCCGTCTCATCTGTGCCACGACCGCTTTCCGGATCTGAGGATGGCAATGGCCGTGATTCAGCGCTGAATACGCGGAGAGGCAATCCAGATATTTCTTGCCCTCGCAATCCACCACCCAGGCCCCCTTCGCTTTCTGGATGACGACATCCAGAGGATGATAGTTGTGGGCTCCGAACTCTTCTTCGAGGGAAATGTAGTGTCGTGCTTTCATCATGCGGGGATCGTGGCCTCTTGTGAAGTGAAACTGTTCATGTCGGAGGTTCCAACGGGCGCCGATTGCGGGAAAGGCATGCGGCGCCCGTTACAGGAACTCCATGCAGGTATTCCAAAAAACCGCACCCGGCCGCGCCACCATCATCGTCCGGTGCTCTCAGCACCTGTATCCGGCTCTCTCAGATGCTGCATGCGGCCCTTTCGGGACATCTCTCCCCCTTCTTCCAGACGCCGTGTCCCGCTACTTCAGAAGCTGCATCAGGCGTGTCTCGGTCCTCTCGCCGCTGGTCAGCCTGTAGAAATAGACACCGCTCGAAAGACCGGCACCATCGAAGCGAACCGTGTGCCGTCCGGCACCCTGGCGCTCGTTCACCAGCGTTCCAACCTCCCGCCCCAGCATGTCGTACACGCGCAACGACGCAAGACCATCCTTCGCAAGCTGATAGTCAATGACCGTCACCGGGTTGAACGGGTTCGGATAGTTTTGCGCGAGTGCGAAGGTCAATGGCGCAGCCATGTCTTCCGGTGCCACGCCGGTCAGCGGCCCTGCTTCATCGGCTCCCATGTAGGGCGTTGTGGCGTTCCGCGTCTCCCCGTCAATATCCGTGGTGTAGGTGGGGATCGGTGTGCCGGCAAAAACATTCGATGCCGCAGAGATCCAGTGCAGGTCGGTGAGGCTTTTGAGTTGTCCGGGGGCTCCAAACGGATTCGCCGGATTCACGCTGACGCTGTGGGCATCCTGGCCCGAAGCGGTCTTCCAGTCTGCAAGTGTTTTGCACTTCGTGGTGCCGTACATACCGATGCTTGCTGCCGTGCCCGAAACGTAGAGATCGTTGTAGTCCGCGAGTATGGCGGCATCGGTCGCAGTCCCACCGCGATAGATGGCATAGGAAGAATCATGGTCCACGGTGTTCACAACAATGTTGTTCTTTAGATTTGCGGTCTGGAGAGAATCATCATACACACGAATGCCATAGACCGGATTGCTGGTGATGTTCGCATTGTTGATGTACACGGTGTTGTAATACACGTTTGTTGTTTGCCCGTATGCATCGACCGCTATTCCGTTGATTTCCGACGCAGTGCTTGCAGCATCGCCCGTGTAGGTAAAATCGCTGATAAAATTGTTATAGACATTCGCCGTCTGCCCCGCGGGTGCATCGACGGAGGTATTGTAAAGAAGGATGCCATAGAGCGGTTTCAGTGTGGTTTGCGCCAGCGCGGTGGCTTTTAAGGTGACCAGTTTGTTGTTGTTGATGTTGCAGGTCCCTGTCCACGTCTGCACATAGATCGCATTGATACTGTTCTGGACGTAACTGCCGGCAAGTGCACCCAGCATGGAGATGTAATTGTAACTGATGTTCGTGGTACCGGCCTGACCCCAGAGACTCATGCCTTTGTGCTGGGCAAATATATTGTTGCCGGCAATTCTTAAGTCTTTGCCGGCGGGGACAGTGCCCCCATCGGGTTTATAGATCCCATAATAAAATGCCGACGTGGTGGATCCCACGATGGTGCAATTGGTTATCGTGACATTGTCCGCCGCACCGGAAGCCAACGCCAGACAATTGATTGCATAGGTCCTGTTTCCCGATGCCGAGGCTGTCCGTATGGCTGTCGGCACAAGTGTGAGATTCGAGATGATGACATTGTCGGTGTTCCCACTCAAACGGATGAGGTAGCGGCCATTCGTTGCGTCGTCAATTGCGAATGTCATATCCCGTGACGTGCCGTTCGTCATGTTGGAACCGTCGATCGTTGTGTTGCCAACGCTCCCGAGGCTGGCCGTGTTGCCGGTAATGGTGAGACCGGCATTTCCTTTGTTCCCGGAAGTGGCAACGGCGGTAAACGTTACTGTCGGCGTCTTTCCCACGTTCGGTTTGATGATCAGTCTGTTTGCACCGGTAAGCGCCGTGTCGGTGATCTCCGGCGATCCCGGTTCTGTCAGATCCCCATCGATCAGAAACGTCACTGTGCCGGACGCATGTTTGGCGTTCAGATCGGCGATTGCCGCTGAGAGCGTAGGATAGTCCGGTGTGCCTGTGCCGCCGATGATCTTGGTCCCGGTCAGGTTTTGCGCGAGAACTCCCGAGGAGACGAGAAGGAACAGCGTGCCCAGCACCATGGTCCAAAGACGTAAGCGAGATTTCATTGCACCCTCCACTGAGAGAATGATTGTTAGAGTGAATTGGGGTTACGGACCTGCATATGTTCTTTCGTTGACACCGGCGAGCGCGTCCGCTCTCCGGCAGCCCTGATCAGGGAACAGCCCGGGCGGCATGCCCGGACGCAAGAGCACCGGCGCTACGCGGAGCACTTCCTCTTCGGGAATCGTGCCATTCCCCGGCCGGCCGCGGAGGCAGTACCCGGCCACACATCAGAATCCGAGGCGAAGGCTGAGCACGCCGACACTTCCCAGCTGGCCGAATGCGGCGTACGCGAAGTCCACGCGCGTGGTGATCCCTGCCAGGAGCGCCCGCAGCCCGACCCCGCCGCTGAAATTCTGTTCGTCGAAGCCGGTCTTGTATCCGGCTCTGAGAAACACCGTCTCATTCCAGCAGTACTCCGCTCCGAATTCCATCTGGGTAACATTGTCATTCGGGTCGTTGACCGCCGCCGTCAGCGTAATGCGCTGTCCGTCCAATGGAATCGGCTCAAAGGAGACGCCGACATTGAATGCTTGCGGCAGGGGGGACTCTTCCGCAATCCGTTCCAAGCGGGGATCATAGGGATAGGAGATCCCCGATTGCGCGACCTCTTCCGGCTTGTTGTCGATGGGGGCTCCGGTAAAGGTCATTTGTCCCCCGAAGTTGGTGATGCGCATCCCGATGCGCAGGTGGTGGAAATCGGCGGTATAGACAGAGCCCAGATCGAAACCGTAGGTGGAGCCGCTGGTCTCCCAGATATACTCATGAATATACTTGACCGTTCCGCCGAAGCTGAACTGATCGATGATCTTCATGCCGAAGGAGAGGCCCACCGCGTAGCTTCCGGAGCTAAATTGCTCGCCTGTCCCGTTCGGCTGGAGTTCCGTGGTGATTTCCATGTCATCCATGGTCAAGGCCGTGACGCTGAGGCCGATAGCTCCGGGACCGACAACCTGGGCGACGCCGACATAGGAGAGATGCGTGTCGCCAATCCAGTTCATGCGGGAAAAAAGTATCTCCGTCCCTTCGGTGTAGCCCAGTGCACCCGGGTTCCAGTAAAGCCCCAACACTCCTTCGGCCGATGCAACGAGAGAATTCCCGAGCGACGACCCCACCGGTTCCACGGGGATCTTGAGGAAATTGGCGCTGGCATGGCCCACCGTACTGAACTCCTGGCCTACAGCGAGGACCGGCACGACCGCGCAGAGCAGAAGCGCGATGCTGATGTTCGAAAGTATGGTTCTCATGTCAGGATCCTTTCCTAGCGCACAACGGCGAATCTGCTCACCCGCTCGCCGGCGTCCGACTTGACGTGATAGAAATAGGTGCCCGTGGCGATCTGCTGGTTGGAGAAGGTGCGCAGATCCCAGAACTCCGTTCCCTGACCGTTGGTGTGTTCGATGGTTTTCACCAGGTTGCCGTCGAGCGTGTAGATCGTGATCGTGCAGACGCCGGGAAGATTCGTGAAAGCGATATCCCTGATGGGCTCACCCAGCTTGGGGTCCCCCAACCGCTTGCGCTCCCATGCAGCGGAGATGATATACGGATTGGGGACCACCCTGATATCGTTCAGGGAAGTTGTCGGCGCGTCCACCGGTCTGGCTTCAACCGTATTCTGATATGCCGACTGATCTGCCGGCAGGAATGCCGGCTGGGACTCGAGACTGTCAACGTCAAGCACGGTCACTGAATAGGAATAGTAGAAATAGTTCGATGTGACTTCCGGATCCGTCCATTGATAGCTGGACCCGCTCGGTTGCACGGTATCGCGGGGAATAACCGCCACGGGAGGTCCCCATTCCGCCCGGCTCGGATCCGTGGTCTTGTACACCCGGTACTCCTTTACGCCTGAAGTCCCCGTCACCGGATCGAGATAGGAAAATTCGATGTCATTGCTCCAGCGCAATGTTACCGTGTTCTCCAGTGCGGTGTATTCCACGGTTGGCTTCGGCGGAGGAATGATCTTGAGACTGTTATTATAGATATCGTACAATCGTTCGGCGTTCTGATACAGCTGCGCTTTGTCCTTTCCTGCAACAAGAGCAAAGATAAACGTCATCGTTTCACCGGGTTCCATATGATATGGACCGCTTGCCGCGATGCCATCCACCCCATCCCCGTCAGGCTGACTGCCCGTGAGCGTATCCTGAAGGCGCCAGTCATCAATATGGCGGTTGGGGCCGTGGAAGAGCGTCGGCCGGGAGGGATTGTTGCGCTGCACTTCCGAACTGCTCATCCAGTTGTAGAAAATCGTATCATCGGCGACATTATCACCCCAGGCGGAGCTGTAGACGCCGCTGTAGTGCCAGTCGGTGATCCCCCGGCGAGTACCATTCTGGTCCGACCTGCCGTTCGCATCGACCTTCGGCGTTTCCAGAAATCTCAGCCCCAGAAGGAAGGGCACGGACCCCGGCTCCCAGGATGTGGTCCCCTGCGGATCGACGACATAGGTCAACTGGTTGGTCGAATCCCACACATAGTAATCGTCATCGAATTCATTGGTGATTCCGCCGCCGTCAAAATCATAATACAGGCCGAAATAGAGGCTGTCTTTCGCAGCCGTCGTGTCGTTGAGGATGTCCAGCTTATAGATGATATAGTCCTGGTCTTTCGATGTGCTCCACGCATAACTCGTCTGTGTCACCTGAATGTTGAGTTTGACGACCTGTGCATTGGTGTTGTCGCGATAGATGCAGTACGAGTCCTGCTGCGAGACAATACTGTCCCGTCCGTCCGCTGTGCGGATAGGCCAGTACGGCTGGCCGGCATTGTCAAGGGGCCACGTTGTTTTGTCGGAACTCAGCGCGATCTTCCCCACGTTGGGGTTGTTAAATCCGGGAATTGGATCCCATTCCTTTGTCCCATTCCCGCGGGCATTCGCCACATTCGCACCGTATATCCCGCTGTACGGGATGCCGACAGCGAAGGTCATCTTGTACAGTTGATCGTGGTTCGTGTTGATGGGCCAGCGGCCCCGCGGGAACGTGCCTGTATAGGGGTGCCACTGCCCCATATTGGTCACCACTTCCCCCAGCTGGTTGATGTTGATGACATTCTGGGCCCGGTCAATGGGTGCGGAAGGCTTGCCGAGCGAAGGACGATTCTCCATTCCTTCGCGTGCATCAGGACGCCGTTGTGCGGCCAGTGGCGCCGCCACGCTCGCGATCAGGATGAAGAGACAAAGTGCCCTGTGTTTCATAGTGTTCGTTCTCCTTTAAGAGAAGGCTCGTGCTCCCGGTCTAAAGTCCGAGGTCAACGCCGAGATAGAATGTTCGCGGGGACGCATAGTTCGTCGGGTCCTGCTGCCAATCCGGCGTGGCTTTGGCCGATTCTTCTCCGGAGAGGTCGGGCGAACCGGTCGCAGGGTAGACGTAGACGACATTCTTCCTGTTGAAAAGATTCCGCACGTCCACGAAGAGACCCAGTTCCACCGGTCCGAGCATGAACGCCTTGCGTGCGAACAGGTCGACGTTGAACGTCGCCGGCAGAAGTGCATTGTTGGGCTCTGCCACATAGATGGAGCGTGCCGGATTGAACGTATACGGCAGACCGCTTCCATACCGCATAATGAACGTAAAGGTGGTACGCTCAAAGACGGGTGGCAGGAAGCCGAACGGTCCTTCGTCCTGGCCAAAATCGATGCCGATCTGCGCATTCGCGGTATGCCGCTGGTCAAAGTCCAGGGGAAGGAACCGGAGTGACTGAACACCGACAATATTATAGACGCTCGTGTACCGTTCCTGTTGTGTCGACGAACTTCCCTTGGCCACGGCGTATGTATAGTTCACGTTGAACGAGACATTCTGCAGCCTCACCTTTGTCGATACCTCGAGTCCGTTCACCGTCGCAAAGTCCTCGTTCACGTAGTAGGCATAGGCATGGGGCGAATAGATCCAGGCCACCCCGATCAGGTTCTGGATCTTCTTGCTGAAAAACGTGACCTGTGCGGACGCGCTGCTGCCCAGCGTGGTCATGATGCCAAGCTCATAACTGGATGTTTGCTCGGGCTTGAGCGCGGGAGAACCGAACAGGGTCGTTCCCCGGTTGGCAAACTCCCGTTCCAGGTTATTGTAAAGAGTCTGGAATTCCGGTCTCTGGAAGAACTGGCCGTAGGAAAAATGAAATACCATATTGTCCGTTACGGGATAGGCAATCCCGACGCGGGGGCTGAATACCGATTGGATCTCTGTCTCCAGAGGTGCCTGAAGCGGGTCGTCCGGATTGAACGGATCACTGGGATAGGATGTTGCCGCATCGAAGAAATCATACCGTAATCCGAGATTCAGGATGATCGTCTCGAACTCAATCTTGTCCTGAATGTATGCCGCTCCTTCCAGCGGCTTTTTCCGGTACTGATTCACGATCTGGTCCGTGGGATTCACGGGGTTACTGTTATAATAGTAGTCCAGATCGTTCAGCTTCAGCTCGAGTCCCGTTTTCACCAGATTGAGCCTGTCAATCTGCCACGTCATGTCTCCCTTCACCGTATAGACTTTGGTCGTCTGCTCTTCATAGACCGAAGAGGACATATTCTGGTAGAACAGGGAGTTTGCGAAGGTGGTAAACAGGGCCCGGGTATATTGTTCAGGCGACCGGCCGTTGACCGACCGCAGATAGTCGTAATGATAGTATGAAAGGCGGATGTCGTAGAACAGATCCCTCGACGCGGTCTGGCGGAACGTCATACCCAGAAGATTGCTTTCCGTCGTGGTGATATATGTACTGTCAGGAATGAAGCGGTTGGAGTGACTGTACGCTCTCCGTTTTCGATTCGAATAGTTGTCAAGGAGTGTGATTTTCGTCGCGCCCGACGGTGACCACGAGAGTTTGCCGACCCCGGTAAGGAGGTCGTTGTATCCAAACGGTTTGTCTTTCGAAAACTCGATCGATTTCTTTCCCGTAGAATCCGTCATCGTGAGGCCGGATGAGTAGTAGTTGTCGGCATCCACTTTCTTGCCCGTGACGAGGAAACCGAACGGGCTCCCGCTCCACAGGGGTCCGCTGATGGTCCCTTCAAGATACCGTTCGTTCAGGTTGTCACTCGGTCCGTCGATTCCGATCTTCGTCTGTTTGTAGAGGAGGTTCCCCCGGAACCGTTCCTGGGGTTCCCTTGTGACGACATTCACCACGCCGGAGAGCGCATTGCCGTATTCCGCATTGAAGGTGCCCGAGAGGAGTTCCATTTCCTGAATAGCCTGGTTGTTCACTTCGAGCACGGAACTATTAAACAGCGGATCCTCCACCCGGTACCCGTCGAGGTAGTACCCCACTTCGTCGGAACGCCCGCCACGGACGTGAAGCGCCCCGGTATTCACCACGCCGGTCTGCAGCAGCAGAACGGCGTTTACCGAGTTGACCGGAAGCTTGGACATTTCTTCGCCGGTGGTCCGCTGTATCGTGGAACTCTGATCGCGCTGGATCACCACACGCTCGGCTTCCACCACGACTTCGTCCAGGTTTACCGATCCGGCGTTCATCGGCACATCGAGTGTGGTGGTGTGATCGACCTGGATGGAACTCCGGTAGGTCATGCGAGTGTACCCGACACAACTGAGCACGACTTCGTAGTTTCCCGGGGGGATATTGATGATGAAATAGTATCCATCAATATCCGTGGCCGCACCCAGACTGGTCCCTTTGATGACCACATTGGCGCCGACAATGGCTTCACCTGATTGCCGGTCTGTCACGCGACCCGCCAGTTTGCCTGTCGTTCCGCCGAAGGCCATGGACGCACAGAGGAGCAGCGCCAGGCACATGTGCAGCAAGGAGGTGTTCATACGGAAGGTCTCCTGACTTGGGATTATCGCGTGTATTGTCCGGTGTCGTGCATCACCCGGGAAATCGACTCGATGATCGGGGCGACGGTCTTTCTGTTCTTCCACGCCAGCTCGGTGACGACGGCATTCATCATGATCGATACGGCCGAGATCGAGTTGGTGTACAGCATGTTCTTCGATCGGACGACAAAAACCCGCTTTGCGTGAAAGGTGATGGGTGAGGTCAGGGTGTCCGTGAATGCGACCACAGACGCCCCCTGCTTCCGCGCAAACGCCGCCGCCTCGATGGTCTCCCGGGAATAGGGAGGAAAGGAAAACCCGACGACCACATCACCCTTCGTGGCGAGCCCGAGGAGTTCCACGAAACGTGTCGGGCCGGAGGAAAGCGAGCGTGCGTTGATCGCCACCTGGCTGAGCTCGTAGGCGAGGATCTGGGAGAGAAGGGCGGAAATGCCGGTCCCCATGGTGAAGATCTTCTTCGCACGAAGGAGCAGGGTCACCACATCCTCGAAGACGATACGGTCAAAATGCTCCAGTGTGTCGCTGATATTCTGCAATTCCATCTCCACGACCCTGGCGAGCGTCTCGTTCTGCGTCCGCTTTTTCATGTCGCCGAGAAACCGCGGAACGTTCGTGAGGTCGGAATGCAGGGCGCCGATGCACTCCTGCTGGAGATCGGTAAATCCCTGGTACCCCAGGCTTCGTGCGAACCGGACGATCGTCGGCTTGCTGATCTTGAGTCTCCGCGCAAGCGTATCGCTGGTCACGAAGGCGAGTTCGTTCGGCTGATGCAGAATGTAGTTGGCGACCTTCTGCTGATTCTCCGGCAGGCGCTGAAAGACCGCAAGGATCTTCTTGTTCAGTGCTTTCTGCACCGTCAGGTGGTTTGAAGTGCCGCGGGACGCTGTCATAGGTGTCGGTGCTTTCTCCGGGGCGGGCTTATTGATAGTTGATGAAGTACGCCGCTGTCAGCAGGACAAGGGCCACAAAAATGAAATAGATCTGCAGTGGCAGCATCCAGCGGAACCATTTCTCCCAGGGAATCTGCGCCATCCCGAGAACCCCCATCGTAACCCCGGAGGTCGGCAGGATCGGGTTGATCCACCCCTCGCCGAACTGGAAGGCCAGGACGGCTGTCTGCCTGGTGATGCCCACCGCATCGGCAAGCGGCGACATAATGGGCATGGTGAGCGCAGCCTGGCCGGATCCCGAATGGACGAAGAAGTTGATGATGCACTGCGTCACAAACATCGCCTGTGCGGCGAGAACCGGATGGACGTTCGTAATAAGACCGGAGAGACTGTGGAGCATCGCATCCAGAATCTTGCCATCCTCGGCGATCACCAGAATCGCCCGCGCGCACCCTATGATGAGCGCCACGCCGATCATGCCCCGTGCGCCTTCCCTGAAACTGTCCGTCATCTCCTGCAGCGTCAACCGTCCCGCCACACCGCAGACGATGCCCACGGCCAGAAACAGCGCCGCGATCTCCGTAATGAACCAGCCGAAGCGCAGCACCCCGACAACCAGAAAAATCATCGCCAGAGTGAAAATCGCCAGTACCCGGATATGACGGGGAGCGAAGTCCGCCTGCACGCCTGCATCGATGTGCAACGCTGAACGCCGGCTCTGATCAAGGTCAAAGACGGGACTTGATGCAGGATCTCTCTTCACCCGGGCGGCGTAATGCATCACAAAGGCAACCATGGAGACCGTGCTGATCACCCAGATGACAAGCCGGAAGCCGATTCCGGAATACAATGGAAGTTCGGCAATTCCCTGCGCCACGCCGACGGTAAACGGATTCAACACCGCTCCTGCGAATCCCGCAGCCGCACCCAGAAACGGAATGGACAGGCCGATGATGGAATCGTACCCCATCGACAGGGCCAGCGGGATGAAGATGAGCACGAAAGGCATCGCCGATTCCGCCATGCCGAACACCGACCCGCCGATCGAAAACAACGTCATGGTGACGGGAATGAAGAACTTCTGCAGGTGGGGCTTCCGGGAGAACGTGTGCGCAAGGTGCTGCACGGAAACGCCCACGGCGCCCGTTTGCTGAATCATCATAAACGCCCCGCCGATCACAAGGAG
Source organism: uncultured Bacteroidota bacterium (assembly GCA_963779225.1). Lineage (GTDB taxonomy): Bacteria > Bacteroidota > Ignavibacteria > UBA10030 > UBA6906 > CAVPCZ01. Next base: position 2,574,716 of record CAVZWW010000003.1, on the reverse strand, counting down.
GAAGGCAATGATGTGCGCAGCCTGTATGAATCCCTTCACCGGCGCCATGAACACCGCCCCGATGCCCTGCGGTGCGGACGGAACAGCGGCATACGACCCCGGCACCACAACCGTCCGGCCATCCCGCTTCTCGCGTGCATACTCCCCCCCGTCGAACACCCAGGTCGCCACCGCCACGCCGACTACCACACCGAAAATCATTGCCAGGGTATTGAATGAAAACCGGGAGCCCATGTCCGTCAGTCTCTTTCTCCCACCAGTGCCATGGCGAGATCATAGATTTTGACGAGATCTTCGATGAGCACAAACTCTTCGTGAGAATGCGGCTTCTGCGCTCCGATCCCGAGATTGACCGCCGGAAATCCCTTGGCGTTGTATTTGTTGGCATCACTCCCGCCGGTGTACCGGATCGGGTGCGGCGTGAGACCGGCGATCCGCATCGCGCTCTCGAGATCCGTCACCAGCGGCGAATCCGTCCTGAGCGTGTACGGCTGAAAATCCTCCTTCGAGCTGAATTCCATTCTGCCTGTGGTTCCCACCGAGACCCGCATGGTGTGCTCGATCGTCCTGAGTTCCTCCCGTATGCGATCTGCCGAAAACGAACGGACCTCCCCTTCGAGGACCGCATGCGCAGGAATCGCATTCAACGCCTCCCCGCCCCGGATCCGGCCGACATTCGCCGTTGTGTCAGGATCGATCCGTCCCAGATGGAGCTGCATCACCGCCGCGCAGGCCATCCGGATCGCACTCACACCCTCCTCCGGGGCGACACCCGCATGTGCCGACTTCCCCACAAACTGCGCGGAAAACGTATGCAGGCCCACCGCCTCGACGATGTACACCCCCGGCCGCTTTGAACAGTCAAAGACATATGCTCCCGACGTGGTGGCCTGCGGCACCTGTACCGTCCCGGCGCCAAACAGCCCTGCCTCTTCCCCCACGGTAAACACGACGAAGAAATTCCGGTGGGGCAGGTGCTCGCGGACGATGTGCAACAGCACATGCACGAGCACCGCAAGGCCCAGACGATTGTCGCCGCCCAGGATCGTGGTGCCGTCCGTTCGAATGCTCGTCCCGTCGACAAGGGGACGCAGCCCGGCAGTGGACTCCACCGTATCCAGATGCGCGGTGAGCATGACCGCCGGACTTTCGGGCCGGAACCCCGGCGGATAACACAGAAGGTTGCCCGCCGTGCCCCCGAGGAGAGCGGCGGCATTGTCCTCCACCACACGGACGCCCGCACGGGTGAGCAAGGCACTCACTTCATCGGCCACCAGGCGTTCGCACAATGACATCCCCTCGATGCGCGCCAGATGAAGAAACAGATCGACGAGTTCCCGGGAATTGTCCATAGGCATTGCGATGAAATGACTGTTACATGATTGGGATTTAAGGTAACAGTTGGTACAGTAATCTACACTTTTTTTTGATTCTGTCAAGTCCTTTCTCAGGCGCCGGCCACGGGCTGTCACTCACGGCCACGCAGAGACCGGCCATCCCACCCGCAGGGGCGGCACTCCATACCTGCAATGAACAACCCCATCCTGCACCTCCCGGCAAGTCGTGTGCCCGGGATCTCCCGCACTTTTCACACCACTTTTCACGGCTCTTCGCTGACTTGATTACCAGTTGGCCGTTGATTATGTTTCTCCCCAAACCCAGGTGAAACCCATGCGCTTCCGCCCCGGCCTGCTCCTCTTACTCCTGGCCTTCCACTCTTCCGCAACGGCACAGCTCGTCCTCTCCGACAGCTCGCGCCTGAACAACCCCTCCTACCTTCAGAAGCAGATCCGGGAAATCAGCGACCGGGACCTGTGGAGTTCTCTCGATCTTTCCAGCCCCGGTCTCGGTGCAGTTCGCAACGCCGTTCAGACGGGCAGGTTCGCCGAAGCATACGAAGCCTGGGCATCGTACTGGACAGCCAAATCCCAACCCGTGTATCTGACCAGGATGGACCACCTCCTTCTCGATACTGACATGCTGACGGAGGTCGCATCCCTGCGCGAGGGCATGCGCCAATCGCCCGGTGAACGGGATACCATTCTCGCACGGGCGGAGATGATCATGCAGAACACCATCCGCGTCTGGGGAGACAGCGTGATCCGGTTTGGCCCCCGGGTCGACTTCAACAGGCAGGTCGGCCGGTCCGGTATCTACGGCTTTCACTACTGGATCTGGTCCCGTCCCCTCCTGATGGCCTGGGCCATCACGGGCGATCAGAAATACCTCGACAAATTCGACAGGCTCTTCACCGCCTGGTATGACCAGCGCAACTCCATCACACGCGCAATTCCTGACTTTGACGTGGTCTACTATGAATTGGGCCTGGGCCTGCGGAACCGCACATTCATCGAATACTATCTCCTTCCATTCGCCGGCAGACCATCCGGAACCCACGAACGAATGTTGAAAACGGCACTCGCCGCCGGCCGCTGGCTCTACGAATTGCAGCGATGGGAAGGGTATCGCCCCGGCAACTGGCAGGCCCACGGTTCTTTCATGCTCGTTCAGCTCGCACTGGTGTTCCCGGAGTTCCGCGAATCACCCGAATGGCTCCGGATCGGGCTCCATCGGATGACGGAGCATCTCGCACAGGATTTCTACACCGACGGCGGCCATTCCGAACGATCGCCCCGCAACTATACAATGGCAACCTATTTTACCTTCAGGAATCTTGCCTACGTGCTTGCCCGTTATGGGGTCGGAAAAGATGTTGAGGCGAAAATCCGGAGTGCCATGGGACGAACCATCGACTGGTGGATAGCCATGCTTGCTCCGACAGGTGAGATTCCTGCGATCAATGACAGCCAGAGGGGTCTCTTTCCGACGTTGGTGCTCCGGGATGGTGCGGCGCTCTTCGGAACGCCACAGGTGTACGGCATCCTCCGGAATATTTTCGGCGAAGAATTGGCGGGCCCCGCTCCATTGCCCGACTACACGTCCCGCTTCCTGCCTGCCTCAGGATTCTCCATCATGCGGTCAGGGTGGAACACCGACGCCCTCACTCTGACCGTCAACCATGGTCCGTTCGCCGGCTTTCACACACACAGCGATCTGCTCGACTTCGAGCTCTACGCGTACGGAACACCCCTTGCCGTCGACGCAGGAATAGGAATGACATACGATGATCCGCTCTACACCTCATGGTATAAGTCCTCACGGGCACACAATATGGTCGTTGTCAATGACAGCGATATCCAGCGGGAAGGTTTCCAGGGCGAAAATATCCGATGGGGATCGCTCCATGCCCTCGATTTCTTTTCCGGCGAGCATCACGGCTATCAACGCTTCGGCGTCCTGCATCGCCGGCAAATCGTCTTCGTCAAAGACTCCTACTGGTTTGTGCTGGATGATCTCTCCTGTTCCCGATCAGGTGACACCCTCTCATGGTACTTCCACTCCCCCGGTCCGCTCCGTCCTGCAGGACCGGGATTTGTCAGCACTTCTTCTCCCGGAATCCAGATCCTCCCTGCAGGCCCCCCGCTCTCCATACGTACCGGAAAAGGGTGGGCGGCAAGCAGCAGTGTGCGAATCCCGGGGATGACCGAAGAAATCCCCTGGATCAGATTCGACCGGATCGGCGTCAGGGATTCCAGCAACCAGTTTGCCGTCCTGCTCACCCCGTTCAAGCATCAGAGCCCCGCAGTGTCGGTGCAGAAGATTTCGGACCGGCACTTTACCGTTACATCAGCCGGATCGGTCGACCATCTGTACTTTGCGAACGGCAGCTTTCACGACGGACGGGTCGAGACAGACGGGATGTTCCTCTGGTTGAACGCGCAGGATGGATCAAATCCACGCTTCGCCGTTGTGGACGGCACATACCTGAAGTACCGGGGCCGCACACTCTGGCACGCTGCAACGCCGGCGTCCGGCGAAGGAACTCTCTCCCGCGAAGAGTTCGAATAACCCCCGTTGACAACCCTCGTTTTTCAAGGCTATGGGTTCTTGACTCCCCAAGAACGGAGGCGTATATTCAGACCATCGACACACCGATCACTCCTCCTCTCATTTCCATGATGCCGGAGCACCAGGACCATGCTCACATTTCCCGAAGGATTCACGTGGGGAACAGCCACATCCAGCTATCAGATTGAAGGTGCCTGGCTCGAGGGGGGGAAAGGACTCTCCATCTGGGATGCCTTTGCCCATACCCCCGGCAGGATCTCCGATGGAAGCACCGGAGACGTGGCATGTGATCACTACCACCGGTTTAGGGATCATGTCGCCCTGATGTCGCAAATGGGTCTCACGGCGTATCGTTTTTCCATCAGCTGGCCGAGGATTCAACCCGACGGACGGGGAAAGCCGAATCCCTCGGGGATCCGGTTCTACTCTGACCTCATTGATACCCTTCTGGAACACGGCATCACCCCCTGGGTCACACTCTACCACTGGGATCTTCCACTCGCCCTGCATGTCGAAACCGGGGGATGGCTCAATCCATCCAGCGCGGAGCATTTCCGGGAATACGCGCGCATCTGCTTTGAGGCCTTTGGAGACCGCGTCAAACACTGGATTACATTCAACGAACCCTGGGTCGTAGCCATCCTCGGGTACGGGCAGGGAGTGTTCGCGCCCGGACGGGTTTCGCGTGAAGAGCCCTATCGCGTTGCGCACAATCTGCTTCGTGCACACGGTCTGGCGGCAGATCTGTACAGGAGCCGCTTCCAGGCGGTCCAATCCGGCACCATCGGCATGACCGCCAATTGCGACTGGCGTGAACCCCTCAGCGACTCTCCGGCCGACCATGCAGCTGCGCAGCGTGCGCTTGAATTTTTCCTCGGCTGGTTCGCCGATCCACTGTACCGCGGAGACTACCCCGACGAGATGCGCGCACGTGTGCAGGACCGGCTCCCCCGCTTCACACCCGACGACCGCTCCCGGATCCGGGGCTCGTGCGATTTCCTCGGATTGAATCACTACACAACCATGTTTGCCTCCGACGCCGGAACAGATGCAGCCGCACCCGTCACACCATTCGGCAACGGTGGTATCGTGGAGGACCAGAACGTCAACCTGAGCGCGGATCCTTCGTGGAGACGGACTTCCATGGGATGGAGTATTGTCCCCTGGGGCTGCACAAAACTCCTCTGCTGGATCCATGACCGCTACAATGCCCCGGAGATCGTCCTCACGGAAAACGGTTGTTCATTTGACGACAGGCCCGTCAACGGGGTAGTGGACGATCAGGACCGGATTGAATTCCTCCGGCAGTATATCGGCGCCTGTCATGACGCACTCCAGACCGGCGTAAAACTCAGGGGATACTTTCTCTGGTCCTTCATGGACAATTTCGAGTGGTCTTCCGGCTTAACCAGACGGTTCGGTCTTCATTACGTCGATTTCAACACCGGACAATGGATCCCCAAATCCTCCGCAGCGTGGTACGCCGGAATATCGAAAAACAACGGCTTGTAGCTCTGCATCGCACAACCGTCATTCGCGGAGGCTCACCATCATACCCCACAACAGCGAACGAATCGTGCCCCCATCAGAAAACCGGATATCCGTCACCGAAAAGATCAGTTATGCCCTCGGCGATACCGCCACAAACCTCGTGTGGCGAACCCTGATGGTGTTTCTCCCCATCTTCTATACTGATGTCTTCGGCCTCTCCGCAGCAGCGGTCGGGGTGCTGCTGCTCGTGTGCCGTTACCTGGATGGAATTACCGACCTCGGCATGGGCCTGATCGCCGACCGTACGAACACACGGTGGGGGAAATTCCGTCCGTGGATTCTCTGGTCTGCCCTCCCGTTCGGCCTCATGACCATCCTCACGTTCACCACGTTCGATCTCAGCCCGGGCGCGAAGCTGGTGTACGCGTATCTGACGTACAGTGGCCTCATCCTTGCCTTCACGGCGAGCAACGTCCCCTACTCCGCACTCACCGGTGTGCTCACACCGGATCCCTCCGAGCGGACAAGCATCTCCTCGTACCGCTTCTTCTTCGCCTTCCTCGGCGGCCTCATCACACAGGGATTGAACATCCCCCTCGTTGCGTTTTTCGGGCAGGGAAATGAGATCAAGGGATACTCATCCACGATGACTCTTTTCGCCGGGATCAGCGTCTTCTTGTTCCTTATCACCTTTCTGGGGACTCGCGAACGGGTGAAGCCGGCAGCGCAGGCACAGACACCGATGAAACAGGATATGAAGGATCTGCTCACCAATGTTCCCTGGATCGTTCTGTTCATCACCGGACTGCTGTTTGTCACCTTCTCGACGTTCAAACAGGGCGTCACCATGTACTACTTCAAATACTACATGCAGGATGTCCCGCTGGCGGCCGCCTTCATGATTGCGGGGCTTGTCGCGGCGATGATCGGCACGACCCTCACCCCGGCCCTGACCCGCCTCCTGGGCAAACGCAGGCTCATGACGGCATCCTTCATCCTGGCGGCAGTCACCAGTGCGCTGTTGTACATACCGGGCCCCGGGGACCTCGCCGCCGTCTTTGTCCTGAGCAGCATCACCGAACTTTCGACCGGTCCCATTGTCGCCCTCTTTTTTGCGATGCTGGCTGACTCATCCGACTATTCCGAATGGAAGAACGGGAGACGGGCAACGGGACTTCTCTTCTCCGCCGGAACACTCTCGTTCAAGTTCGGCACGGGTATCGCAGGCGCCATCACCGGCGGAGTTCTCACGATGGTCGGATATGTTGCCAACGTACAACAAACACCAGGCACCCTCGAGGGCATCCGGCTCCTCATCAGCATTTTCCCCGCCGGGGCCGCACTCCTGTCGGTGCTTGTTCTCCGATTCTACACCCTTGACGCCCACTTGCTCGAACGCATCGAGCAGGATCTTATTCGCACAAGAGGAGAAATCCCGGAATGAACCTTCCCCCCCAACACCCCCGGCGTTCCTTCATCTCCGGAGCAACCCCGGCGATCGTTCTGCTCAGCGCCGCATATCTCCTGTTTGGCAACGGCTGCCGTCCCTCCGACGAGCAGGCACAACTGAGCCGGATAACCCGACATTTGACAGTCTATGAGGCACCTGGTGAATACTGTGCCTGGCCCGATGTCGCCCGGGCGGAAAACGGAGACCTGATTGTGCTCTTCTGTAAGTCAGAAGAGCACCTCGGCCCGGATGGCGCCATACTCCTGAGTCGTTCTACAGACAACGGCGTGACCTGGGAACTCCCGGTGACAGTTTTCGACACTCCCATCGACGACCGGGAATCGGGGATGACCGTGTTTGCAGACGGAAGAATCCTCGGACATTTCCGGTCAACGCTTCATACGCCGTCCGGCTACGCCGCGCTGCCGCCCCTGTCATATGAGAAGTCTGTCATCGATCGCTGGACGCGGTTGGTGGAATCCCCGGACTATATCGGTGCCGCCGGGAAGCAGGGCGGGTGGATCAGTATCTCTTCTGATGCGGGAAGGACCTGGTCCGCACCCGTGCACGGACCGGATGCCATACACGGCGGCATCCAGCTGAAGGATGGCTCGTTCCTTGCCGCCTCGTATCGTTCAGAACTCGACAGTATCGGCGTCTACACCGCTCCCACACCGGAAGCTCGCTGGGGACGTTCAACGGTCATTCGCTCCCCTCAACCGGACAGCCTCAGATTTGGCGAGCCGCACGTCCTGCAACTTCCTTCCGGCCGCATAATCATGATGATCCGTGCCACAGCCAGACCGTACAACGATATGGATCCGAGATGTGTGCTCTGGGAATCCTTTTCCGATGACAACGGTAACACCTGGGCAGAGCCCTTCGCCACCCCGCTGTGGGGATTCCCCCCGCATCTTCTTCTGTTATCTGACGGACGGGTGCTCTGCTCGTACGGTTACCGCCGTCCTCCTTTCGGACAACGGGCATGTATCAGTGAGGATGGAGTGACGTGGAAGCCGGAAAACGAAGTGATCCTCCGGGATGATGCGCCCAATGGCGACCTCGGATACCCGGCCTCCGTCGAGCTTGAACCCGGCCTCGTGCTCACGGTGTACTATCAGCCGAACGTCCCGGCCGGCACACAGCAGCGGATGAAACCTCCTGACCCCCTCAGGAAAAAGCCCGGAATTCTGGGGACAGTCTGGAAGGTGAGCCCCCGATGAAAACCCGCGCGCGTATAGGAGCGCTCTGCCTCTTCATGGTCTTCTCTCTGGCGTTCCCCTGCAAAGCCCCGGCCCAGGATATGCGGTGGGTCGACTCCACCATGGCCACGCTGAATCTCCGGGAGAAGGTTGGACAGTTGTTCGTTGCGGAATTCGTGGCTCTGTATACCCACAGGGACCATCCAGCGTATCAGTACGCCCTCGGCATCATCAGGGACTACCACGTCGGAACGTTCATCCTCGGGGGAGGAAACACCCTGGACATCCCGCTGATCACCAACAAGCTCCAGCAGGCTTCGAAAGTCCCCCTGTTCATCAACGGCGACCTGGAGGCCGGAATGTCCTACATGCACCCCTGGCGTTTGTCACGGGGTTGGACTGACCGGCTGCCGAAGTACATCAGTGGAGGCGGCACGATGTTCCCGTCGCAAATGGGAATCGGCGCAACGGCAAACCCGCGGTACGCATACACTTTTGGATATGTGACCGCTCGTGAAGCGCGTGCGGTCGGAATCCAGTGGAGCAACTCTCCGGTCGCCGACGTGAACAACAACGCCGGGAATCCCATCATCAACACGCGTTCCTACGGTGAAGATCCGCGGATGGTTGGCCTCATGGTGGACGCGTACGTCCGGGGCGCCAGGGATGGAAACATGATCGCCACTCTCAAACACTTTCCCGGTCATGGGGACACGAGAGAGGACACCCACATGGGACTGCCCTCACTTCCGTTTGACATGGAACGTCTTAAAGCCGTTGAGCTGGTTCCTTTCCGTGCCGGGATCGCCGCCGGTGTAGGCGCGGTCATGACCGCGCACCTCGCGCTTCCAAAGATCGACCCGACAGGCAGACCGGCCACCCTCTCATATCCGGTTCTCACCGGCATCCTGAGAGATACACTCGGCTTCGACGGCATAATCATTACCGACGGGATGCGCATGCAGGGTATCACCGACAAATTCTCTCCCGCCGAAGCAGCCATCTTAGCTATCGAAGCCGGCGCGGATGCCATTCTTGCGTCCGAGGACATCGATGCCGCGTATAACGGGGTGCTCAAGGCGGTACACAACGGGCGACTATCGGAGGAGAGGATCACGGCATCTGTCCGGCGGATTCTCCTTGCGAAAGCCCGGGTGGGGCTCGCCGATCGCCGCACGGTGGATGTGGACTCTGTATTTCAAATTGTGGGTTCACCTGAATTTCAGCGGGCGGCGGAGGAGATGTCCGATGCCTCGGTGACGCTGCTGAGAAACGATCAGAACATCCTCCCCCTCGGGCGTTCGACGCGAGTTCAGATTATCACCGTTACGGAAGAACCCCATCCGTTGGTGGGCACAGATCTGCTTACGGAGATAGAGCCTTTCGTTGGAGTTTCCTCGGTAACACGGGTGTCGAATGAGACGGGACGTGAGCGGTTCGCCGGGATTGCCGCGTCACTGGATCAATCGGATGTCATCCTGGTGGGAGTCTATCTGTCCGTTGTTGCATGGAAAGGAGAGCACCGGTTTGCCGCCCCGCTGGGCGATTTTCTGGCCTCGCTCGGCACCCTGCCGAAACCGGTGATCCTTGTCGCCTTCGGGGATCCATATATCCTGGGAAAGCTTCCGGAGACGCAAGTAGTGATGACACCGTATTCGGGGTCCACGCTTGCCGAGCAATCAGTGGGTAGGGTGGTCTCCGGGAGGGTTAAGGCCAGGGGGAAGCTGCCGGTCACGATACCGGGCAGGTACAAACTCGGAGCCGGCAGTAACTAGAGGAATTTTCCCGGTTTCGCCGATGTCTGGATTCCCCCGTCGACCACCGCTACCCCATTAACGAACACGTAGGGAATCCCGTCGGGAAACCGGTGCGGGTCCGTGAAAGTCGAGCGATCCGCTATCTTTTCATAGTCAAACACCACAAGATCCGCGGCTTTCCCCTCCCCGATCACCCCCCTGTCCTTCAGACCGACCTTCCCTGCAGGAAGCGAGGTCATCTTGCGGATCATGTCGGGCAGCGTCGTGATCTTTCTCGAACGCTGGTAGTGGGCAATCGCCCGCGGGAAGGTTCCGTAGGAACGCGGATGCGGCCAGGACCCGTCGCCGGGGGAACGCGGTCCTGCATCGGAGGCCACCATGGCGTTCTTCCAGGCGAGAACCATCTCCGTCCCCGCCTCATCCATCCCGAATCCGACCATACCCACATCCCCCTTCTCCTGCTGGAGCAACACTACTGAAAATTCGTACGGATCCACACCCTCTTCAGCGGTTATCTGCTGGAGCGTTTTCCCCTGATACTTCTTTGCCTCTTCACCCCTGACGCTCGAAATCATGACCGAATCCCATGATCCAAGGCCGTCCACCTTGTCCTTCACTTCCGTTCGAATACGTTCCCTCAGTGACACATCGTTCAGACGACCGAGAAATTTCTCGGTCCCACCCTCACGAGCCCAGAGTGGAAAAAGGTTTGCCAGTCCGGTATTGAAGGCAACATACGGGTACCGGTCGGCGTGAACCTCCAGACCGGAGGCAATAGCCTTCTCCAGCATTTGCAGCGCAATTTGCTGCTTGGGCCAGTTTCCCTTGTTCTGTGCTTTGAGGTGGGAAACCTGAAGACGCCCATTTCCCGTCCGGGCTATTGTGATGGCTTCCTCGATCGCCTCGAGCAAACGATTGTCTTCATTCCGCATATGGGTTGCATACAACCTTTCCCCGGCCGGAAGACCTCCTATCAGTTCAGCGAGTTCCTGTGTTGACGCGAAGCTTCCGGGAGTGTACTCGAGTCCCGTGGAAGCTCCCCGGCATCCCTGTTCAATGGCCAGAATCGCGGCATCGCCCATGGCCGCCATCTCCTCCCGGGTCGCCGGACGATCGTCAAACCCCACGACCACGGCACGCAGCGTTCCGAGACCGACCATTGAGGCAATGTTCTGTGCAACACCGGTAGCCTCCAGCAATCCAAAGAATCCGGCCATGTCCCGGTACGGGCAGTCAAACCCGAATTCTCTGCGGAACTCCTCAAGCAATCGCGGCATGCCAGGTCCGCCGAGAGGGGCGACGGAATCCCCATCCTGCCCGGTGATCTCTGTGGTGACGCCCTGTCGCACTTTGCTTGGCGCGAAAGGGTCTTTGAGCAGATTGAGATCAGAGTGTGAGTGGATATCCACAAAGCCGGGAACGACGATGAGGCCTGTCGCATCAATCTTTCGCTCGGCCGTGGCGTCTGGAATGTTGCCAAGGGCGACAATCCTGCCGTCGCGAACCCCGACATCGGCCCGCCGACCCCCGGCTCCGGTGCCGTCTATTACGGTGCCGTTCGCGACCAGGAGATCCAGCCCAGGCCGCGTGCGAACGAGTGAAGGCGTGCAGCCCGACAGCATGGCCGCCGAACCCGCCCCTGCAACAGCACCGAGAAAACGCCTGCGCGTGATCGGCCAGAGGAAATCGGTCATAGACTTCTCGAGGGATGTAAGATGAACCACTGACGTTCGTACAATATATTCATTCTCTTCATATTTCCAAGATCGGTTAGTTTGAGACCTGCAGGCGCTGCCGGACCTTCCGTCGGAGCCATGCCGGCCCTCGTTTTTCAATGATTCGGAAAAAACGTACATTAGGTTATTCATTCATCATCGGTAATGCTCATGAGTCTTAAAGATGAAATCGCGCGCCGGCGCACTTTTGCCATCATTTCTCATCCCGACGCGGGAAAAACGACATTGACGGAAAAATTCCTGCTTTACGGTGGAGCCGTCCAACTCGCGGGATCCGTCATGGCGCGCAAGAACCAGCGGCAGACCACCTCCGACTGGATGGAGCTGGAGCGTAAGAGGGGAATTTCCATCAGCTCGACAGTTCTCCAATTTGAGTACGACGGATTCCGGATCAACCTGCTTGACACGCCGGGACACCAGGACTTTTCGGAGGATACATACAGGGTGTTGACAGCGGTAGATGCTGTGGTTATGGTGATTGATGCCGCCAAGGGCATCGAAACACAGACCAAGAAGTTGTTTGAAGTATGCCGCCGGCGCCATATTCCAATATTTACATTCATGAACAAACTGGACCGGCCGACCAGGGATCCGCTGGAATTGCTCGACGAGTTGGAACGGGTGCTACAGATCAAGGCATTTCCAATGAACTGGCCCCTTGGTACCGGATTCGAATTCAGGGGGGTGTACGATAGAATGGAGCAGCAGATCCACCTGTTTGAGCTCGTTGCCGGAGGAGCGTTCAGGGCACCCGTCCAGATTTCATCCCTGACTGACCCCGTCGTGCGCGAGCGTTTCGCGGACAGCGCACACGCCCGCCTCCTGGAAGAGATCGACATGCTGGACATAGCCGGGTCGGCATTCGATCCGGGAGAAGTACTGAGTGGCGCCATCACTCCGGTCTTCTTTGGGAGCGCACGCAACAATTTCGGGGTCCAGGCGTTGCTTGACAGCTTCCTTCGGTATGCCGAGCCGCCGCGTCCCCGCCAGAGCTCCGGAGCTGTGATACCTGTCGACTCACCGGTCTTTTCCGGTTTCATCTTCAAGATTCAGGCAAACATGGATCCCCGGCACAGAGACAGAATCGCCTTTCTCCGGATCTGCTCGGGGAAATTTACTCGGGACATGACGGCAATTCATGCCCAGAGCGGGAAGGAGATCCGGCTTTCCAACGCCGCAAAGCTGTTCGGGCGCGACCGGGAGACGGTGGAGGAGGCGTATGCCGGAGACATCGTAGGGTTTGTCGGCCAGTCTCTTTTGCGCATCGGTGACACATTGACGGAAGATCCGGCAATAGTCTTCAGGGAAATTCCCCGATTCCCTCCCGAGGTATTCGCTATTCTGCATAATCCGAATCCGTCAAAATCAAAACGCTTTCGAGATGGGCTCGAGCAGCTGCTGCAGGAGGGTGTGGTGCAGGGTTTTCAGCCGACCTACTCCGGACAGCAGGTGCCCATCCTCGGGGCGGTCGGGCCGCTGCAATTCGAGGTGCTCCACTTCCGATTGGAGAGTGAATACGGCGCCGAAGCGAGGATCGAGCAAACGGAGTGGAAACTCGCGCGGTGGGTCCATCCGTCCGTGGAGAGCGGGGTGTTGACGCAAGGAATTCTCCCCACCGGGTCCGTGTTGACAGACGACGCGAGGGGCCAGAAGGTCATCCTGTTTCCCGGCGATTGGGCGCTCAACTACTTCCTCGACAAGAACCCTTCGATCCAGCTGGGCGATCTCCCCTTCGAAGAGAGCTCCACCGGCTAGTCCAGCAAGAAAGGTTATCGAACCGCCAGGTCCGTGAGCACTCCGGGGGGACATGCTCTGCAGCAGGACGTCACCGGCTGACCAGATGGCCGGGCACTCGAAGGGTGTCGAAGCTCCCTTGCAGAACGTCACCTGACGGCCGGATGGCCGGGCACTCGAAGGATGTCGCAACTCCGTTGCAGAAGGTCACCGAACGGCCCGATGGGTGAGCACTCCGGAGGTGCACATCGCCGCAGCAAACAATGCCCCGGCAGGCAGCTGCCAATGACGTCCCGGAGGGAGTGCGGCCAATCGGTCCAGGAACTCAATGAGATGGCTAGATGTTTTGTATTCCGGACAAGCGTGACCTACCCACTACATCCAGGAGACCCACCATGACCAGATACAGTCGCAGCATGGCCCTTGTGTGTGCGGTGCTAGTGCTCGGATTCGTACACTGTGTCACCGCCCAAACACCAGCCTCCCCCGACACACTCATGACCATCATTCCTGTTCGCCCCATTGCCGATATTGAACGCGAGATCGCGGATGCAATGTCCATGGGCGATCGGGCAGATCTCGCAAAAAAGGGCTTTGACAGGGAGCGGAAACTCGCAGAAACCCGGATCGGTCTTAAAGAGAAGGAGATCGAGTCGCTGGAACTCAAGCAGGAGATGGCCGAGCAACAGAAGAAGACCGCCGAGGCCACTGCCCTGGAATCAGACATCCAGCGCGCGGAGGTAATGTTGAAGGTGCTTAAGTCACAGCTCGATGTCCGGGAGGCCGAAGTGGCCGTCGCGGAGGCTCAGTCTGCCCTCGGCGCGGCCATCGAGGAAGGTCTCGGGCAGGAACAGCGACTTCAGGAGAAGAGACTCGCACCTCCGAAGGCCCCCGCCGGAAGCTCCGACCATACGTTGTATTTCAACGCCCTCGATGAACTCATGAAATCGACGCTTGAGCAGCAGGTGACGATCGCCGAGAAGCGGGGGAAACTCGCCGATCAAGAGGACGAGCTCGCCTCGCTGAAGTTGAAGCTCCTGGATGCACAGATCGCATATTTGCGTCCGAAGTGACAGAGGGACCGGACCTGGCCATGTTGCGTTCGATTCAGGTCAGATCTTCACCTTCGGATCCCGGAGCGGAGATACGATTAACGAGGGCCGGGTACATGCATTCATGCTGAGTGCACATAGGAAGCGCCAAAAAGACGCGCCTATTGCAGGATTTCGGACTCGTCAAGGGGTACCTGGGTAGATTTTTTCTAATACTGCACATACCGTATTGCTTTTCCCTCCCAGAATTCTACATTTGTCTGGACTATGCGACAGACAATACATGTTCTTGTGCTTGCAGTTCTCGGTTTCCTTGCGGTCACGACGATCGCGACAATCGTCTTTAAGGGCGGTGAGTATTATATAACTTCCCTTCAAGAACGTCCCTTCCATCCCCTTCACGAGGACCTGAAGCCGACGGGTCCTTTCGGCCACGGGTTTGGGATTGTCGGCACCCTGTTGATACTTTCAGGGGTAACCCTCTACTCTTCCCGGAAGCGCCTGCGCATTTTCTCCGGCTTCGGCAATATCCGCTATATACTCCATATCCACATGCTTCTCTGTCTGTTCGGGCCGGCTCTTGTGCTATTCCATACCACATTCAAGTTCGGAGGACTCGTCGCGGTCAGCTTCTGGAGCATGACGGCCGTGGTTGCGAGTGGAGTTATCGGAAGATATCTGTACGTCCAGATTCCGAAGGAAATCTCGGGCAACTCGCTCTCCATAATGGAATTGCAGAAAGAATTCGCCGCCCTGGGAGAGGCCATCAAAGCCGGACTGGCGAATGACAGTTCGCTTCTTGAGAAGATTGACGCCATCGCGCGCCCGCCGGACTCGCCCAAGAGTATGAGCCCGCTGGATGTGTTGCGCTTCTTTGTGGTAAGCGACATCACCCGGAGAACAAAACAACGACAGCTCTTTCAGCGGCTCCGGAACAGGACTGAGGATCCCGCAACGATCAAACGTCTGCGGCATCTTGCCAGCCGGCGCATTGTCATGGGACGGCGGATCGTCTTTCTGGAACAGATCCAGCAGCTTTTCCACTACTGGCATGTGATCCATCTCCCATTTAGCATCGTTATGGTGGTCATCCTTGCCATTCATGTGGGGGTTGCTGTTGCCTTTGGCTATCGGTGGATCTGGTGAGATGCGTATGCGGAAATGGACAACAATACTCATCATTCTCTTTCTTGTGGGACAGCCAGCACCCGGGCAGATCTCGCCCGGTGAACTCTCATCGGCCCACGCGGGACTCGAGGGAGTCGATAAATGCACTAGTTGCCATGTGTTCGGCAAGTCGGCCATTCCGAGCGAGAGGTGCCTGTCATGCCATACCGAACTTCGCCAGCGCATTGCCGCCGGAACTGGCTACCATGCACGTCAGGACACGCGCACGTGCACGGCTTGTCACAAGGAACATTTTGGTCGATCCTTTGCTGTCGTGCGGCTCGATACGGCATCCTTCGATCATCGGCTGACGGGTTTTCCCCTCGAAGGAAAACATCGCAGCGCAACATGCCGGACATGTCACACGTCCGACCATATCATCGCCAGTGATGTCAGGAGCAATCGTTCGTTGATGGGACATGGAACATTTCTTGGCCTGAGCCGTACATGCACAACCTGTCACAAGGATTTCCACCAGGGAACAATGAAGCAGGCATGCGAATCCTGCCACAACGCATCAGCGTGGAAGCCCGCCCCGGGTTTCTCCCACGAAAAGGCAAGGTTTTCCCTGACCGGAAAACATCAGACTGTTCCATGCGAAAAATGCCACCGGTCTTCCACACCTGGAGCCACACCGGTCGCATTCGTTGGACTGGCTTTCGATTCTTGCTCGTCCTGTCATTCCGATCCGCACCGGGGGCGCTTTTCCCAACGATGCGATCAATGTCACACCACAACCGGATGGAAGGAAGGTGCCGCAAGCCGGTTTGACCACTCCACGACCCGTTTTCCGCTTCGCTTCAGACACTCACAGGTCCAGTGTGAGAGGTGCCACAAGCGGCCTCCTGCAGGCGGCGGTCCGGGCAACGCATCGCATCGCATTGAGAAGTTCTCACGATGCACTGACTGTCATGCCGATCCCCACAACGGCAGTTTTTCCCGACGCCCGGATGGAGGCCGATGTGAATCCTGTCATACAGAAGCGGGTTGGAAGGAAGGCCCGCTACGGACATTCGATCACGGCAAAACGCGTTTTCCGTTGCGGGGGAAACACGCTGATCTTGCCTGCGCACGATGCCATGTTTCGAGCAAATCCGTTGCTCCGGGTTCACGGGCGCCCATTGATATTGCGAAGTACGAGCATTGCGCAGATTGTCATGCGGATTCCCACAGCGGACAGTTCGCTTCCCGGCCTGACCGCGGCTCCTGTGAATCCTGCCACACGGTCAGTGGATTTCGCCCTTCGACCTTGAGTGTAGCCGACCATGCAGCAACACGCTTCCCGCTGCGCGATTCACATTCTGCGGTTCCCTGTCAGAAGTGTCATCCGATGCGGGAAGGTGAAAAGGTCGAAAAACGTGTGTTCCGGCGGAGCCAGGAACAACCGTGCAGCGGTTGTCATGTGGATGAGCATCGCGGTGCGTTTACCTCAAAAGTCGCCCCTTACTGCAATGATTGTCATGATCCGCGGGCCTGGCCGCATTTGCATTTCGAACACGCCCGGGCACGCTTTTTGCTGGATGGTAAGCATGCCGCCTTGGCATGCGCCGCCTGCCACCGGGTTCGGACCGGCGGTGGCGTAAACAATGAGTGGGAATTCCGGGGACGTCCAATCCAGTGTGCGGGTTGTCATACGGGAGGAACGCAGCAATCAGGAGGGAGAACGAGGGGATGAATTCTTCATACCGTGGTCGTTTTGTCGGAATCTTCGTGCTCGCCGGGCTTGTGCTTGCCTGTCACCTTTCTGTGCACGCGCAGGATTCTCCCCATGGTCCGTTGACCTTCGGCTGCGAAGACTGCCACAAGTCCACCTCCTGGAAAGCTGCCGGCACCGGATCGCAGTTCAATCATGCGCGCGCCACATTCGCTCTGAAGGGACAACACACGGCCGTCCCCTGCCGCCAGTGTCACACCTCTCTCCGTTTCACTGACGTATCCCCGGATTGCCGTAGCTGCCATACGGATATCCACCGGGGAGAACTGGGAGCACTGTGCGAGCGGTGCCACTCGCCGTCGTCATGGTTGGTGCCCGATATGGCACAGCGGCATTCCCGGACACGATTCATGCTGGCCGGACCGCATCTGACCGTTGCATGCGAATCCTGCCATCCGAACCAGCAGAAGCATCAGTACCTCGGTCCGCCGGTTGCGTGCTATGGTTGCCACAAGCCGGACTACGACGCTACCACCTCTCCTCCCCATCGCGCCTCCGGTTTCTCCACGGACTGCCTGCTCTGTCACAGCGCTTCGGCTCTGGCCTGGGGATTCGGATTCGATCACAATCGTACCGCATTCAAGCTCACAGGCGCCCATCCTACCGTGGCGTGCAACAAGTGTCATGCAAGCAAAACATTCGCCGGAACCCCTTCCGAATGCGCCCAGTGTCATCAAATCCAATACACGGCGGCCCGGAACCCTGTTCACAGCACACCTGCTTTCCCGATGCAATGCCAGGTCTGTCACACCACTACCGCATGGTCCCCTGCACGATACGACCATGCACAGACCGCATTCCCGCTGACCGGCGCCCATGCGGCCGTTCCCTGTGCACAATGTCACGTGAACAACCGTTACACCGGAACATCCACACTCTGTTACGATTGCCACCAGGCCAATTACCAGAAGACCACAAACCCCGCTCATGTGGCCGGAGGGTTCCCGACCGACTGCAAGACCTGCCACACTACCATAGCATGGAACCCGGCAACGTTCAATCATTCTGCGTCGGCATTCCCGCTGACCGGCGCCCATGCGGCCGTCCCATGCGTGCAATGCCATGTGAACAACCGTTACACGGGCACCCCCACGATCTGTTACGATTGTCACCAGGCCAATTACCAGAAGACCACAAACCCTGCTCATGTGGCAGGGGGGTTCTCCACCGACTGCAAAGCCTGCCACACCACGATTGCCTGGACACCGGCAACATTTGACCATGCCAAATCGAACTTCCCGTTGACCGGCGCCCATACAGCAGTCTCATGTGTGCAATGCCACGTGAACAACCGTTACACCGGAACATCCACACTCTGTTATGACTGCCACACCGCAGATTACCAGAAGACGACAAACCCCGCTCACGTGGCTGCCGGATTCCCCACGGACTGCAAGACCTGTCACAGCACTGCGGCCTGGCAACCGTCCACATACAATCATGATCCATTGTTCCCTATCAGTTCCGGCAGCAAGCACAGTCCCGGACGGTGGACCACATGTGGTGATTGCCACACCGTACCGACGAACTTCAAAGTGTTCGCCTGCGTGAATTGCCATGCCCATTTGCAGCCGACGATGGATTCAAAACACAGCGGGGTCAGGAACTACAAGTTTGACAGTGCGTCATGCTACAGCTGCCATCCGCGGGGAAACGGCTAATGATAAAGCGAGCACGCGGACCTCTCCCTGCCCTCTTGATGAGCGTGGTCATCATCGCAGGATCGTGCGGCACATCCGCGCAAACCCAGCAGCGCGTGAGCGGGACGATCACGTACCTCTCCGGAACTTCAATATACATCGATCAGGGACGGAACACCGGCATTGAGGCCGGGGACACGTTGAGTGTGTTTCGGAAAGGGGTACGCGTGAGTCGTCTGGTGGTGACTGCCATTTCGGGTAGTTCATCCGTGGGGCAGCCGTTTGCAACGATTATCGCGCCTGCCGTCGGCGACAGTGTCATCATCGTCAAAGTTGTTGACGCGCCACTGACCGATCAGGCGCCTCCCCCGACTTTCCAATCCACGCGGATGTTTCCCGACAGGGTGCCGGATGGGACCATCGTCCATGGTCGCGTCGGTTTACAATATGCCGGCATAGGCGCATCAGGAAGACGTCCGGATTTCTCTCAGCCATCGGCGATTGTCAGGCTGGACATCAGTCGACTTTTCGGCACGGGAATGACCTTCACAATGTACGGACGCGCGCTCCATGATCTGACCCAGGGATATACCAGACTTGAAGAACCCCGAACGCGATTGCGGTTGTTTGAAATGTCATTGAACTATGACGCACCCACAAGCTGGTTCGGATTCAGCGCGGGACGGGTGGTATCCCGCTACGTCGGCGGACTCGGTGCCATAGACGGAGGATTGCTGTTTGCCCGAACCGGGTCGTTGACCGCCGGGGTTCTTGCGGGAACACAGCCCGATTACAGGACGTCCGCGTATGACAAGGACCATCAGACGGTCACGGCGTTTGCCAACTACGCATTCGGAGGTGATCTCTTCCGTCCCGCCGATGTTACCGTTGCGTACGGGCAACAGCTGGTGAAGGGACGTCTCGACAGGGATTTTCTGTACCTGCAGGGTTCGTTTTCTCCCGGCGAACAGCTCTATTTTTACCAGAGTACCGAGGTGGACCTCCATACGCTCGTGGACGGGCAGCAAAAATCTTCACCCCGCCTGACGAACACGTTTCTGACGGTGTCGTATACACCGATCAGGTGGTTGAACCTCAATGCCGGGTACGATGCATCGAGGAGCATCTTCCTCCTCGAAAGCATGAGGACCTTCCCCGATTCGCTCTTTGACCGGGAATTGCGTCAGGGCGTTCGCACGGCAGTTGTGACCCGTCTCCCCGCGAACGTATCTGTTGGAGCCAGTGCCCACGTTCGTCTTCCGACGGCAACCCTGCCCTCTGCAAGGAATCTTAACCTGTCCGTGCGCGCCGGCGACATCCTTGAGAGCGGAATCAATGCGGGTGTGCAATATACGGACATTAATAGCTCCACAAACACGGGCCACGAGCTGGGGGCCGATATTGACCGGTGGTTCGGATCGATCCTCACCGTGGGCCTTCACTTTGACCGGTACGCGTCGGCGCTCCCGTCAGCGGAGGACCTGACAGTCACATCCACGCTGGGATTGTTGATGTCCGTCCGTTTCTCGCGCGCATGGTATGCCGTTTTCAGTGCTGACCAGGTCGACGACGGAACCCGCATTGTTTACCGGGTGTTCGGCGAGGTGAGCGTACATTTCTAGATACATCGACTCCGACAATGATGGAAACACTCTTCACAATCGGTTTCACCGTTCTGCTCATTGCTTTCTCAGTCATCCCGTATGTTCGCCGGCAACGTCGAAGGGAGCGGGAGGCCCGGGCACGCTTTGAACAGCTCCGCATCACCGGTTTGCACAAGGCGACCACCATGCATCCGCATATCGACGTGACACTGTGCATAGGATGCGGTGCCTGTGTTGACGCCTGTCCGGAAGGAGACGTCCTCGGCATTATCGAAGGCAAGGCATCCCTGATTCACGGGGCGAAATGTGTGGGACACGCACTATGTGCAGAGGCATGCCCCGTCGGCGGGATCACGATGTTGATGGCACCTCCGGGGAGAAGCGCCAACCTTCCGGTACTGTCGCCGCACTTCGAGACCAGCGTTCCCGGAATGTTCATCGCCGGAGAGCTGGGGGGAATCGGCCTCATCAAGAACGCCGTGTCCCAGGGGATCGCCGTGGTCAATCGTATCGCCGAGTCCGGACGGTCCTCCAGTGGTCCCCTCGATCTGATCATCGTCGGCGCCGGGCCAGCCGGGCTTGCCGCCGCTCTGGCCGCGAAGAGCCACGGAATGCGTTTCGTACTGCTCGAACAGCAGGATGTCGGGGGTACCATTCTGCAATACCCCCGGCGCAAGATTGTGCTCACTTCACCGGTTGAATTGCCCCTCGTCGGCCGATTGAACTTCCGTGAGGCGTCAAAGGAAGAGTTGCTCGCGACGTGGGAGGGCATTCTCCGGAAGACCGACCTCCCGATCCGCACACACGAAAAGGTTGTCGACGTGCGCACGACAGATGGCCTCTTCGAAGTTACGTCATCAAAAACCCGCTACGACACACGTCATCTGGTCCTCGCTCTGGGGCGACGCGGAACTCCCCGTCGACTCGGTGTCCCGGGCGAACAACTCCCGAAAGTCATGTACAGACTTATCGATGCAGAGTCGTACCAGGACTGCGATATTCTCGTCGTCGGAGGCGGGGACTCCGCTGTGGAAGCCGCAGTCGGGCTGGCCTTGCAGGGAACGAACCGTGTTACCCTTTCTTACCGCAAGGGGGAATT
Source organism: uncultured Bacteroidota bacterium (assembly GCA_963779225.1). Taxonomy (GTDB): domain Bacteria; phylum Bacteroidota; class Ignavibacteria; order UBA10030; family UBA6906; genus CAVPCZ01. The sequence goes on along the minus strand of CAVZWW010000003.1, from coordinate 2,553,161 downwards.
CTCACGAATCAAAGACCGCAATGCCCGGCTCATCGAAGGATGCATCAAGAAGGGGTCCGTGAAGGCCGTCTTCAATTCAGAGGTGGAGGAAATCCTTGAGTACGAGGTGATCCTGAATTCCCCCGCGGGCCGGCAGGAATTCAAGAACACCGTGGTGCTGGTGTTCGCGGGCGGGGATATGCCCTTCGAATTTCTCCAGCGCATCGGCATTCAGTTTCATACGGTCGAAGTGGAGAGTACACCGTCAACCTGACCCGCTTCTCCTTTGTAGCTTACCTCCTCCCCCCTTGCGAATCCCCTGCCCGCAATGTATCTTCTGTCGCACCCGGGGTTCTGCCTGGCACGGGCAGAACGGAGAGACGCGAAAGAGCATATTCCCCGCGATGCGACAGCATCATATACACGGCTCATCTTCCCCAGTGAAAGGGACTGCACAATGAAGCTCCCCTCTTTGCGGCATATGGCAGACAGCGCCCTATCCACCCTCAAACGGTTTCCGTTCTCACTCCTGAACGCCGCTCTGGGTACTCTGGCTGCAGCCATTCTCGTCGGCTGGTCCGGCGAAAAGGGCACGACGTGGGAACTCCTCAACAATATCTTCGTGGCGTCCACTCTTGGAATTGCGCTGTTTACCACGGCCGTTCTGGTGGGCGAGAAGCGAAAATGGGGTGTTCCGGGGATCGCTGCCATCCAGCTACTGGTGACACTCCTACTTGCCCTTTACTGGTGGACGCTTCCTCAGAATATCTACACCCCCCCTGAAGTGTACGGCAACCGGCACCTTCTCCTCCTGCTTGGCGTGCATCTCCTCACGGCTTTTGCACCGTTCGCCGGCAAAGGAGAGGTCAACGGCTTCTGGCAATTCAACAAGTCGCTCTTTCTCCGATCCCTCACAGCGGGCCTCTATTCGTTCATCCTCTGGGTCGGTCTGTCGATTGCGCTCGCGGCAATAGACAATTTGTTCGGAATCACCGTGAAACCGGAGAGGTACCAGCAACTCTTCGTCATCATCGCCGGACTGTTCAATACCTGGTTTTTCCTTTCGGGGGTGCCCGAAAAACTTGATCCGCTCGAACAGGAAACTGCATACCCGAAAGGACTCAAGGTGTTCACGCAGTACGTTCTCATTCCCCTGGTGACCGTGTACGTGCTGATCCTCTATGCGTATCTGGTAAAAATCGTGATCGATTGGGACTGGCCCCGGGGCTGGGTAGCGAACCTGGTTCTGGGCTTCTCGATAACGGGGATCTTTTCCCTGCTGCTCGTCTTCCCCATCCGCGAACGGGCGGAGAATCTCTGGTTACTGCGTTTCTCGAAATGGTACTACATTGCAGAGATTCCCCTGGTGGCCGTACTCCTCCTTGCTGTGGTGAGGAGGGTGAATGAATACGGGATCACGGAAAACAGGTTCTTCGTGCTCGCGCTCGGCGTTTGGCTGGCGGCAATCGTCATCTATTTCCTGGTTTCACGATCCGCAAACATCAAGATCATTCCTGCCTCTCTCTGCGCGCTCGTTTTCCTCGGGTCCTTCGGGCCCTGGGGAGCCTTTCAGGTATCGGAACGGAGCCAGGTGGGACGCCTCGAGACAATCCTGAACAAAACGGGAATCCTGCATCAAGGGAAGATCGTCCGTTCGCCGCAGCCGGTCCCTTTCGACCAGGCGTCCGAGATCAGTTCGATTGTCCGGTATGTGCACAATGTCCACGGGCTCGCGGCACTCCAGCCCTGGTTTGACGTCCCGCTCGACACACTGGGCGGAGAACGGAAGACGGAGAAAGCAAGCGGCGACCACGAAATCCAACCACAAGCGCTGGTGAGTCTCATGGGGGTCGATTATGTACGCACGTGGCAGGCAAAAGTCGAAGGCGGATCCCATCGCTTTCAGAGCAGAAAGACTCAGGTCTATGCAATCCAGGGTTACGATGTCCTTCTCCACTCGATCGTACTCGGACAGAAAGAACCGACAGGCAAAAGCTTTTCAGTTGGTCCTGACAGCCTACGGGTCAGCCTCTCTCCGGGTGAGATCCAGATAACCTCCCTGTCGCCTGACAGCGTGCGCGATTCAGCAGCCATTCATACCGGCCCCCTGGTTCGCCGCCTGCTCCTGGAATTCAATAATCCGTACGAAATACCCCGGGACGCCATGACCTGGACAGCACATGGCCAGACGTTACATTTCAAAGTGCTAATACATGACCTGGTGGCGAACACCGACAGAGACAGTATACACGTACAGCGGGTAGATATGGATGTTCTGGTAAAGCGCTTGGACGCGGCCGGCGGTCCACGCGGGATTCTGCCCACCGGTCGGCAAGTACAGGTCCGTTGAGTCTCCACGCCCGGGCACGCTTTTTGCTGGATGGTAAGCATGCCGCCTTGGCATGCGCCGCCTGCCACCGGGTTCGGACCGGCGGTGGTGTAAACAATGAGTGGGAATTCCGGGGACGTCCAATCCAGTGTGCGGGTTGTCATACGGGAGGAACGCAGCAATCAGGAGGGAGAACGAGGGGATGAATTCTTCATACCGTGGTCGTTTTGTCGGAATCTTCGTGCTCGCCGGGCTTGTGCTTGCCTGTCACCTTTCTGTGCACGCGCAGGATTCTCCCCATGGTCCGTTGACCTTCGGCTGCGAAGACTGCCACAAGTCCACCTCCTGGAAAGCTGCCGGCACCGGATCGCAGTTCAATCATGCGCGCGCCACATTCGCTCTGAAGGGACAACACACGGCCGTCCCCTGCCGCCAGTGTCACACCTCTCTCCGTTTCACTGACGTATCCCCGGATTGCCGTAGCTGCCATACGGATATCCACCGGGGAGAACTGGGAGCACTGTGCGAGCGGTGCCACTCGCCGTCGTCATGGTTGGTGCCCGATATGGCACAGCGGCATTCCCGGACACGATTCATGCTGGCCGGACCGCATCTGACCGTTGCATGCGAATCCTGCCATCCGAACCAGCAGAAGCATCAGTACCTCGGTCCGCCGGTTGCGTGCTATGGTTGCCACAAGCCGGACTACGACGCTACCACCTCTCCTCCCCATCGCGCCTCCGGTTTCTCCACGGACTGCCTGCTCTGTCACAGCGCTTCGGCTCTGGCCTGGGGATTCGGATTCGATCACAATCGTACCGCATTCAAGCTCACAGGCGCCCATCCTACCGTGGCGTGCAACAAGTGTCATGCAAGCAAAACATTCGCCGGAACCCCTTCCGAATGCGCCCAGTGTCATCAAATCCAATACACGGCGGCCCGGAACCCTGTTCACAGCACACCTGCTTTCCCGATGCAATGCCAGGTCTGTCACACCACTACCGCATGGTCCCCTGCACGATACGACCATGCACAGACCGCATTCCCGCTGACCGGCGCCCATGCGGCCGTTCCCTGTGCACAATGTCACGTGAACAACCGTTACACCGGAACATCCACACTCTGTTACGATTGCCATACAGCCGATTTCCAGAAGACCACAAACCCCGCTCATGTGGCCGGAGGGTTCCCGACCGACTGCAAGACCTGCCACACCTCCATCGCCTGGGCACCGGCGACATTCGATCATGCCAAGTCGATTTTTCAGCTGACCGGCGCTCATGCGGCAGTCCAGTGCATTCAATGCCACGTGAACAACCGTTACACGGGCACCCCCACGATCTGTTATGATTGCCACCAGGCCAATTACCAGAAGACCACAAACCCTGCTCATGTGGCAGGGGGGTTCTCCACCGACTGCAAAGCCTGCCACACCTCCATCGCCTGGGCACCGGCGACATTCGATCACGCCAAGTCGATATTTCAGCTGACCGGCGCTCATGCGGCGGTTCAGTGCATTCAATGCCATGTGAACAACCGTTACACGGGCACCCCCACGATCTGTTACGATTGCCACCAGGCCAACTACCAGAAGACCACCAACCCTGCTCATGTGGCAGGGGGGTTCTCCACCGACTGCAAGGCCTGCCACACCACGATTGCCTGGGCACCGGCGACATTCGATCACGCCAAGTCGATATTTCAACTGACCGGCGCTCATGCGGCGGTTCAGTGCATTCAATGCCATGTGAACAACCGTTACACGGGCACCCCCACGATCTGTTACGATTGCCACCAGGCCAACTACCAGAAGACCACCAACCCTGCTCATGTGGCAGGGGGGTTCTCCACCGACTGCAAGGCCTGCCACACCACGATTGCCTGGGCACCGGCGACATTCGATCACGCCAAGTCTATCTTTCAGCTGACCGGCGCTCATGTTACGGCACAGTGCGTCCAATGTCACGTCAACAACCGCTACACGGGCACTCCCACGATCTGTTACGATTGTCACACGCCGGATTTTCAGAAGACGACAAACCCCGGACATCTGGCAGCGGGATTCCCCACGGACTGCAAACCATGTCATAGCACTGTTGCGTGGCAACCATCCACATACAATCATGATCCATTGTTCCCTATCAGCTCCGGCAGCAAACACAGTCCCGGACGTTGGACCACATGTGGTGATTGCCACACTGTACCGACGAACTTCAAGGTGTTCGCCTGCGTGAATTGCCACGCACATTTGCAGCCGACGATGGATTCAAAACACAGCGGGGTCAGGAACTACAAGTTTGACAGTGCGTCATGCTACAGCTGTCATCCACGGGGGAACGGATGATCATGAAATCAGCGTTCCGTGGTCCGGTGTGCCTGTAGAAACACCGAAAGAGAGAAAAGTCACAGCGCCGGGTCATCAAGGAGGAGGCGACGACCCGGCGCTGCGTGTGTGGGCGGGCAACTCTGGCCGCTTATTTCATAAGGAGCATCCTTTTCATTTCAACCCGTCCCCCGGCTTCCAGGCGGTAGAAGTAGGACCCGCTAGCAAGCCCCGCCCCGCCGAAACGGAGATTGTACTGACGGCCGGGATCCGCCGCACCGTCAAATAGTGTCGACACTTCCCGCCCCAGCGCATCATACACAGTCAAACGGGCCGCTCCAGGGGAATCCACCGAGAACCGGATCTCGGTTTTAGGATTGAACGGATTGGGATAGTTCTGCTTTAGAGAAAACTCCACCGGAGCATTTCCCTCCCCCACCGCCGCCAGAATCCGGACGTCAACGAGAACAGGATCTGTGGTCGTTTCCTCCCCTGTCAGATCAACCTGGCGCAGTCGGTAGTACCAGCTGCCGGGACCGACGGTGGCATCGGTAAACGAATATTCGTGGGGCACGATTCCGTTTCCCTTGCTAGGTAAAAAGCTGCACGATTCATAGATCTCGCTCTCCAGTGCCCGGCGTTCAATATAAAACCCATAGTTGTCCACCTCCGTGAGGGTCCGCCAGTTGATGCATACGCCATTGGCTGATGGATTGAATGCCGCCTGGAAGTACGCAAGAGTGATCGGCAGTGGGGCTTCGCCGACGATGAAACGGCCGCCGTTGATCTCCTTCGGCCAGGGCCCATCGTACCTCCCCAGCACGAACACATCGACCCCATCGACGGTGAAGGTGGACAACGAACGAAGGTTCTGAAATACCGAGAAGGCGCTCCCGCTGATCGTCTGGCACAAACCTGCCAGAATCACCTGCTCATGTCCCGTGGAAACACCACGCAAATCCAGGGTTCCGTGATTCACAACGTTCCCCCCGATAATCACCACCGGGCCCGTCTCTCCGGCAGCACCATCGGTATTGAATTCCCCACCTGCATCGATAATCACGTTTGTGACAACCGTCAGAGCCGTCCCGTTGTCAGCCTTCTGCAGGACGAGTCTTCCACCGGCCTGGATATTGAGAGAAAAGGCCTGGCACCAACGTCCGGTCACGGCGACGTACGGACTTTTGTAGGCAATGGTAACGGCAGAACAGAGCGTTGGAACCCCATCAGGATTCCAGTTCTCCGCCATCTCCCAATTTGAAGGATATAGGGCATGGCCGCCATCAAACTGGCGTTCGCTGATTGTCGCAAACGCTACAGAAACCGGAAGTGCGAGGAACAGGAAGAGCATGGTATGCAATCGCATGAGAGATCCCCCCATGACGTGAAGGTTGAGCGTTCTATTGTGCAATTCGCAGCAGCGTTCCCGATGAGCAGTCGTGGGAAACGCCGGGTGTGTGGTATCAATATACAAAAGGCTCGAATCGGGGACTGTAGCGCAGATCACATAGTGACAGGGAAGACGTGATCGAGATCACTTCTCGGAAGTTACTGCATGTGTAACCGCGTGATAGTTGTTTCGCACATGCTGCACAGCTCTTGCTCTTGCGTGGAAACAGGCGGCGCGATAAGTAGTCACAACAAGGGGTTCCAGAAGCAAAAAAGGGAGCCCGAAGTATTGATCTCCGGGCTCCCTTTCAGGAAAAAACCTCAGTTCATCGGACAAGTGTCATGGTGCGCGCCATTGTGTAGTCTCCGGCGCGAAGCCGGTACACGTACATGCCGGTCGGCAACGCGGATGCATCAAACTGAACGGCATACACTCCGGCAGCTTTCCATTCATCCACCGGCCTGGCAACCTCCTGACCGATCATGTTATAGATGGAAAGTCGCACAGGGGCTTCTGAAGCGAGGGAGAACCGAATTGTGGTCGATGGATTAAAGGGATTCGGGTAGTTCTGCTCAAGAGCGAAGGTGGAAGGAGCGGTTGACACCGTTTGCACGGAATTCACGATCCCTGAAAAGGAAAGGTCGTCGACCAGAAAGGTAGTCCCTGCATGGGGATCCCCCGAAGGACCGTCACTGAGCATGGCGACATATGCAGTGTCGGGAATTTCCCCATTGAAATACTCGATATTGACCGAAAACTGCACATAGCTGGAACCGGTACCGACGAACGTGCTCTCTCCGGCCGCTATTGGGGTATTGTTCTTGTACAGAAAGACGGCGACAACAAACTCGTCCCCGCCCACTGACGTCAATTGGTAATAGCCCTTGAGGTTTGCATGGCGCTGGTTCGTTCCAAAGAAACTCGACAGGGTTCCCGGATAGATCGCGCCGCCCCCGAAATCCTGGGTTACACCCTGCGCAGCCCAAGATCCCGTATGCGCTATGGATGATTTGGTCACATTGAAAATTGATGTGGCCCAACCCTCAGGCATGGCGGGAACGCCCGGACCTCCCGCTGTCCATGTCTCAAAACTCGCATTGGGAATCTGCGCATCAACCGGCTGAGGCGAGAGAATGAACAGGCTGAGCGCGAGAAGAACAGGTGTAAGAAAACGGACCATGCAACCCTCCTACTGATGATGTGAATGAGAACGGATCATAGAGGCCCCGATGAGACAAATCGAACGCCCGCATGCTGCTATCTTTAACACCGGAACGGGGGGAAAGTTGCTCAAAAAGCCACCTGATTCATACGGCCTATTCATGATAAACGGGGGAAATCCCCGTGAGAAGAATGATCGGGGACAGCCCATTCCCCTGTTCAATGGGCGATTTGACGAGAAAACTGCCAACTTGTGACCTTAAGACGACTCTCCGGCGGAAGGAACTCGGAAGAACGGTCTCACCTCAATTCTCCTTCCCCCCGTGCCGGTTGCTTCGCATCAGGCTCTAGGTGGACAAGTGAGCTGTATTGACATTCCCGCCCGCGTTTGCTACATTTGTTCGGGTTCACCTCATGAGTTTTACTCCTTTGGGGCACTGCTCTGGCTTTTACCTCCACCCCGGAGCCCCCCCCCCGTCGGTACACCATCTTGTCATTATACGGACGAAACAGAGACGCGTGATGGAACAAAAGCCCGACGGGGACCCGATCACAGCGCTCCTTGATCAGCTCCGCCGCGTCGAAGAACGACTCGCGCGGGTTGAAACCTACCTGGATTTGCGGCCGGAAGCGGAGCCCTCCCCCGTCGAAGACGCCGTCTCTGACGTTGTGCGGGATGCCGACGGAGAGGAACTTGAGATCGAACTGGGACAGAACTGGTTCGCCAAACTGGGGATTGTTGTCGTTGCCATCGGATGTGCGTTCGCACTCACATTCCATTACAGGAGTTTGTCGCCTGCTGTACCGGGGATTGCGGGAGCCCTGATAGCAGGCGGGGTGTTCTTCCTTGCTCATATCTGGCGCACCTCATTCGTCCTTGTTTCAAGCTATCTCAGGGGAGCCGCGCTCGCTCTGCTCTACTTCAGTGCACTCCGTTTGTCCTTTTTTGGTGAGGAGGCCGCGGTCGCACCCGGTTCCGTAGCGGCGTTCCTGCTACTTACAGCCGTCACCGCCATTACAACGTTTGTTTCCCTCCGGCGCGCCTCCGCGTATCTCACCGCACTCGCTCTTAGCATGGCCTATGTGACCCTGATCCTGTTTGACGGCGCGGCGCTGATGCTCGGGGGACTGATATTTCTGGCGGTTTTCGTTTCCTTTCTGGGCATCAGGTTTGGCTGGGGAGGGGTCGTCCTTTACGGGATTGTCCTGACCTATCTCTCGCATCTGCTGTGGGCTCTCAACAATCCGTTGCTCGGTCACACGGTCAGCGCAAACAGCTCCATGCCGGAAAGTGTACTCTTCCTTCTGCTGTATGCGGTGATTTTTGCCGTAGGGCTGATGTTTCGCACCGATCGCACCGCGGAAAGCGGCACCACAATTGCTTCCGGGTTTCTCAACGGCGGCGGGGCATATGCCGTTTTCCTATTGTTGACGCTGATCTCGTTCCGCAATCTGGCAACGCCTGCTCACCTTCTTGCCTTCGCCGTATTGCTGTCCCTTGCCATCGCCTTCTGGATCCGCGAAAAGAGCAGGTATTCAACATTTGTCTATGCACTGCTCGGCTATGCGGCACTCAGTGCTGCGATTCTGAAGGCGTTCAATCCCCCCGGAGTGTTCGTCTGGCTTTCACTCGAAAGTATTGTCGTTGTCGCCACCGCCGTCTGGTTTCGTTCGCGGTTCATTGTGGTCGCGAACTTTGTCATCTATCTGTGCGTCATGGTGGGATACCTCTTCACCGCCTCGCAGGAATCCGGCATCAGTCTCACGTTTGGCATTGCCGGCCTGCTCAGCGCGCGGATTCTCAACTGGCAGCGCGACCGTCTCGAACTCAGAACGGAGGTGATGCGCAACGCCTACCTGGCAGTTGCCTTTCTCGTGTTTCCCTATGCACTGTACCATCTCGTACCCGAAGGGTATCGGGCACTTTCATGGGTCGGCATCGCGATGTTCTATTATTTCATGAACCTTCTTATCCGGAATCAAAAATACCGCTGGATGGGACACCTGACCCTTGTGCTGACGGTCTTCTACCTCGTCTTTGTGGGGCTGCGTAATCTTGAACCCACATATCGCATCGTGTCCCTGCTCGTTCTCGGCGTTGTCCTACTTGCGGTCTCCCTGTTCTTCACACGACTGAAGGCACGGAAACGGTCTGCATCAGCAGCTCGCGTTGATACGTCACCGTAACACAGCAACCATGGCGATAGGTTACCGCATGCACACATCACCTGAAACTCCCCCACCCGACCTCCAGCAGCGCAGGAAATTTCTTCAGTTCCTGCTGGGAGGAAGCCTTGCCGCGTGGCTGGGCGCAGTCCTCTACCCCATTGTATCGTATCTGAAGCCTCCCGCGCAAGCCGAGGTGGAGATTTCGAGCGTGAGGGTGGGCGTGCTGGACGACATCAAGAAAGACGGCGGCCAGATCGTACGCTTTGGGAGCAAGCCCGTCCTGCTGATCAGAACAGCGGATGGATCGTTGAAGGCGTTTTCCGCGACATGCACCCACCTGGATTGCACGGTCCAGTATCGCAGCGATCTGGGGGTAATCTGGTGCGCCTGTCATAACGGCAAATACGATCTCACCGGGAGGAACATCGACGGCCCCCCTCCCCGGCCGCTTGATGAGTTTCGTGTCCTCCTCAAAGGCAACGAAGTTTACGTGGCGAAGAAAACATGAACACACTATTGAAATCCCTCTACGCCTGGCTCGACGAACGGGTCGACCTGGACAATCTGGTCTCTTTCATGGGAAAGAAGTATGTTCCCGTCCACCGGCATTCCATCTGGTACTACTTCGGCGGCGTTTCGCTGTTCCTCTTCCTCATACAGGTGATCACGGGCATCCTGCTCCTGCTCTACTACAAGGGAAGCGACACCCTCGCATTCGAAAGCATCCAGTTCCTGATGTCCAAGGTTCAGTTCGGATGGCTCATTCGATCGATTCACAGCTGGGCTGCCAACCTGTTTGTCCTTTCGGCGATGGTCCACATGTTCAGCGTCCTTTTTACCAGAGCCTATCGCAAACCGAGGGAGCTCACCTGGTACACCGGCATGGTGATGTTCTTCCTGATCCTCGGATTCGGGTTCAGCGGGTACCTTCTACCGTGGAATGAACTGGCGTTCTTTGCGACCAAAGTAGGAACGGACATTCCCGGCGTTCTTCCCCTGATCGGAGAGCCGATCATGGTATTTCTCCGGGCCGGGGAGGATGTCACGGGCGCTACCCTCTCCCGCTTTTTCGGGCTCCATGTCGCGGTGTTCCCCGGCATCTTCACCGTTCTTCTGGGGATCCATCTGCTGCTCGTTCAGCGGCAGGGCATGAGCGAACCTCTCGGTTCGGAAGACACACCGGGAGAGACCGGGAAGGTGATGCCGTTCTTCCCGAATTTCCTGTTGCGGGATCTCCTGCTCTGGCTGCTTGTCCTGAATCTCCTTGCAGCCCTTGCGGTGTACTTCCCGTGGGAGCTCGGGCTGAAAGCCGACCCCTTCGCGTCCGCTCCCGCCGGGATCAAACCCGAATGGTACTTTCTTTTCATGTTTCAGACGCTCAAGTACCTTCCGGCTCAGATTCTGGGTATCGACGGCGAATTGCTCGGAGTCCTCCTGTTCGGTCTTGCCGGATTGCTCTGGACAATCATACCGTTCTGGGACAGAAAGAGTGAACGGGGAGAACGGAACCGCTTTGTGACCTACGTGGGACTTTTTGTCCTTATCTTTATCATTGTTCTGACCACTCTCGGTTGGCTGACATGAGCACACCCTTGCACAATCGCATACTCTTTCTGGGGCTCCTGCTGGGCAGCCCCCTGTTCGCAACCGCCCAGCCCCGCACCGATCAGTGCCTTTCGTGCCATACCGCCCTGGGAGACAAGCCTTCAGAGCTTTTTGCCCGGGACATTCACGCGAAGAAGGGAGTAACGTGTGCCGGCTGCCATGGCGGCGACGCCTCCAGCGATGATCAAGAAAAGGCCATGAATCCTTCTTCCGGGTTCACCGGCATCCCAAAGGGTGATCGGATTTCAGAGATGTGCGGCACCTGTCACTCGCATTCCGAACGCCTCGGAGCATTCGGTTCCAATATCCCGACCGGGCAGCTCGAGATGCTCAAAGCAGGAGTACACGGGAGGGCTTCCCTCAAGGGTGGTGAACGTCTCGCAGAATGTACAACGTGCCACGGTGCGCACGGCATTGTGTCCGTACAGGATCCGCGTTCCCCGGTCTATCCGCTGAACATCGTCAAGACGTGCACGCGCTGTCACGCCGATGCCTCCTACATGCGCGCCTATAACCTCAAGCTCCCGGTTGACCAGCTGGAAAAATACCGGACCAGCGTGCACGGCCTCCGCAACGCGAAGGGAGATCCGCTCGTGGCGGAATGCGCAAGCTGCCACGGCAGCCATGACATACGTCCGGCCGGGGACGTCAAATCCAGGGTGTACGCGGCGAATCTTCCGTCGACCTGCGCCCGGTGCCACAGTGACAAGGAACGCATGGCACCGTACAAGATTCCAACGAACCAGTACGAACTCTATGCAAAGAGCGTCCACGGTGTCGCTCTGCTCGAGAAGCAGGATCTCTCCGCCCCTGCATGCAATGACTGCCATGGCAACCACGGGGCCACTCCTCCCGGTCTGGAGTCGATCTCCAAGGTCTGCGGAACGTGCCACGCATTGAACGCTGAATTGTTCGCCGCCAGCCCCCACAAGATCGCGTTCGATTCACGAAAGCTCCCCGAGTGCGAGACGTGCCACGGCAACCACGGGATCGTCGCGGCCACGGAACAGCTCCTGGGGACCAACGCAGAGGCGGTCTGCTCGCGCTGTCACACCAGCACGGACAACGTCAGAGGGTTTCAGGCTGCCGGGGCTATGCGGCTCATCACGGACAGTCTGGAACAGGAAACCGGCCGGGCAAAAGCACTCGTTCAGGACGCCGAACAGAAGGGCATGGAGATTTCGGAAGCGAAGTTCAAACTGCGCGACGTACGCCAGTCCCGCCTGGAAGCGCGCACCATGGTGCATGCGTTCAATGAGGCCCGGTACCGTGAGGTGATCGTCAAAGGACGTACAGAAGCAGAGAGTGTTGCGGCAGAAGCTTCCACGCAGATTGAAGAATACTATTTCCGGCGCTGGGGGCTGGGCATTTCCACCATCCTCATAGGTCTTCTTGCCCTCTCCCTATATCTCTGGCTGCGGAAGATCGAAGCACCGCAAAGAAACGCGGCCCGTCGAACGTAGACGCCGGCATCTCGTCGGGAAAACATGATCTCCATCCACACGCAGACGATCACTACCCATGCCGCAGCCGCTCACTCTCACCCCAACACACTTTGAGGCGGCGCTCACGCCGAACCTGCTCCGGACGATGGCGATCATGCAGTCGGCCCTCGTGTTCGGCCCGCTTCTGTACGTGATACCCGTTTTCGTACTGTTCAGCGCCAGAAGCGTGATTCCGCCGGGCCCCGGCGAGTTCCTTCTGGTCAACATCCTATCGGTCATGCACGGAACCGCCCTGCTGACAGCGGGTTCGGTGGGAAGCTTCTTTTTTCAGCGCATGTTTTCCTCCGACAGGTTGATGACGCTGCCGGACACGGATCCTGAGACTCTCGCTTCGCAGGCCGTGGGAAAGCTGCGGAGTGCACTCATTTTGCGTCTGGCCCTCTTAGAGGGGGCGGCATTCTTTGGCATCACGGTGTGCATCCTTGCCATGATAAACGGCGTCCTCGATGCAGAGCCGGCGTACTGGCTGAATCTCGGTTCGCTGGCAGTCTTCGCAGCTTTCGGGATAGTTACCTTCCCGACTAAAGAACGTTTGATAAGATTGTTTGAGGATATGCTGGCCCGTTCACGCTGACCTTTTCCTGTCAGGCGTGCGAGGTCCCCGGGACAACCGGCCTGGCTTTTCTGCAGCACGTGCATCGGCGGATAATGGCACGCCGCGGCAGATCAGAGCGCAACTTCCAACCCTCTTCCCAGCCTTCATCCTGTTGGTCCCTCAATACCGAAATGATCCCGGGGGATCGGACATGTTCAGGCAAAATAGACCTGGACAAAGGTCCGCACACCCGCAAGTCTTCCGGAAGCACTGAACACGTCTTTCCGGGAGGTCATGAAAGAGGGATTTTGCGTATATTTACAGGGCTCTCCCGCCGATTTCAACACCCAGACAATCGCCCGGTGAAAGCCCGGGAGATCTCATGACCAAAACACTCAGCCCCGTCATCCTGACTGCATTTGATGTCTCCGTACGATTTGGAGAACAAGCAGTTCTGCAGAGCGCTTCCCTCACCATCCGGGAGGACGACAGGATCGGGCTCATCGGCGCAAACGGATCCGGCAAATCCACTTTGCTGAAAATTATCGCCGGTGTCCTCACACCCGATTCCGGCACTCTCTCCCGCAGGCGGGATCTCATCACCGGGTACCTCTCGCAGGACTTCCGCCTGGACGAGGACAAAACGGTGGCCGAGAACATCCTTGAGGGTGCGTTCGACGTCATCGGCCTCCTCCGTCAGTATGAGGCCCTCCCCTCCACGTCGGAAAAACGTCACATTATCGAGGAACAGATACGCCACCGTGATGGATGGAACCTCGACAACAGAATCGAAGCCGCGATGCATTCCCTGAACGTCCCGGAAGGGACCCGGCTCGTACGCACTCTTTCCGGGGGGGAGAAGCGGCGCGTGGCACTCTGCGAAGCAATCATCGCGCGACCCAATCTCCTTATTCTCGACGAGCCGACCAACCACCTTGACACCTGGTCCATCGAATGGGTGGAAGAATTCCTGGCCAAGTACTCCGGGGCCTGCCTGTTCGTGACGCACGACCGTTATGTTCTTGACGCGATCGCGCGGAATATCGTGGAAATGGCCGACGGCGCATGTATCTCTCACGCCGGCAACTATACAGACTTCCTGATCGACAAAGCGGAACGGGAAACCCGGCAGGAGACCGAAGAGAAAAAAAGAAGCGCCTATTTACGCCGGGAACTCGAGTGGGTCCGCCGTGGTCCCCGGGCCCGCAGAACCAAATCCAAGAGCAGACTGAAGGACTATTTTGAAGCCGCGGAGAAAGAGGGATACGAAGCCCCGGAGGAAGTGGAACTCATCATCCCTCCAGCCTCCCTCCTTGGATCCACCATTCTGAACATGAAATCCCTCGGAATTACTCTTGGGGGAAGGACCCTGTTCCGCGACCTCACACTCAATTTCGACAAGAAACGAAAACTGGGAATCATCGGGAGGAACGGACTGGGCAAGACGACCCTGCTGAGGATCATTCTCGGAGAGCTCCAGCCGGATATGGGAGAACTGGTCGTCGGTACGAGAACGGTATTTAACTACGTGGACCAGTCACGCGTCGCCCTGAACGACTCAAACACGGTTCTTCAGGAGATCGGTGAAGGCCGGGAATGGATCACCTTCGGCGGGGAGCAGATCACGGTCTGGAAGTATCTGCGTCGCTTCCTGTTCGCCGACGATCGGATGAACACGAAAGTGGCCATGCTTTCCGGGGGGGAGAGAAGCAGGCTCCTTTTGGCAAAGATTTTGAAGAACGGGGGCAATTTCCTGATCCTGGACGAACCGACAAACGACCTGGACCTGGCAACGCTCCGTGTCCTGGAGGAGGCACTCATCGCCTTTGACGGCTGTCTCATTGCGGTGAGCCATGACCGGTATTTCCTCAACCGGGCCTGCAACGGGATTCTCGCATTTGAGGGAGACGGGAATGTGCATTTCAGCGAGGGGGACTACGATTACTACCTGGAGAAGCGGGCTGTCCGGCTGGCGGCTCTCCCGGAATCCCCTGTTCCGAAAAAGAAGAGGGAACCTCCACAGAAAGCCCGCCCCGTGAAGTTGAAATGGAAAGAGGCGAAAGAGCTCGAAACAATGGAAGACGACATCATGCGGGCAGAGGCAGAAGTTCGCCGCATCGAGGCGATCTTCTCGGCACCGGATTTCCATGAAAAGCGGGGAGAGCAGACCGCACAACTGACCGTCGACCTCGGCGACGCCCGGAAGCGCGTCGAAGAGCTCTACATCAGATGGCACGAACTTGAAGAGCTCCGCTCCCGAGTCTTGCAGTCAGGAGAATAATCCAACTTCGCAGCGGATCCTGCCGGCTTCACCGCTGCACCCCCGAAAATCATCGTACCTCAGTTATCCTTTGCTCCCTCCTGAATCCACTTGGACACCAGCAGCAGATCTTCCTTCGGCAACGCGATAATCCTCGAGGTGTCGGGAGGCATGCGATAGTGTGGCTGGTCTGTCGCAGAGAGAATGTACAGCCAGCTCTTCGCCGGGTCTCCGGCAATAACCAGGGGTTTCTTCCCCTTGACGGTGCGGGCTTTCATGAGGTATTCATAAGAGGTAAGATCGATTTTGCCCCTGGTTATCGCCGCTCCGTGACACTCCGCGCACTTGGCGTTGAGAATGGGCTGAATTTCCTCCCGATAACTGACCAGCTTCACAGGCTTCTGGCCGCAACCCAGCAGAAGACAGGCAATACACACGATGGCTAGTGGTCGCATGGCGGACCTCCAAGGAAGAACGAGCGGACGCCCTCCATCGAAGAATAGAAGGCGCAATGGCGAGAAGGAACGGTGATATCGTAACATAGCTCAGGGTAACGTGAATGTCAAGAGGGGACATCAGTCCCGGCACAAGCAATTTGAGGGGACCTAGAAGTAGCTCAGCCAGGGGTTCCGACTGTTCTTCTTTACCCGTGCGAACCAGCGGCAGGGAATGTACAGGAGCAAGATCACACACACCCAGATCAGATACACAATGCTCAGGTCAAAGCCGCTTTCCTGCGGTCAGGTATTTCAGTGAAGATTTGCGAACATGAGTCCCCTCTCGCCCATCGTCACCGAGGCCGCAAAAAATCGTCAGCCCGTGAATCAGAAAAAGATGAAGTTTGGTGTAGAACATCGGGGCCCGGCCGAACACCGAGAGAAGCTCCGCAAACGGTCCCTGCCATCGCTCGGGCAGAGGGAGAATGGCAATGGCAGGACCGAAAGTCCTCTCTTCGGCTTGAGGGGGAGCCATGGTGACCCTGTCGGTTGCGTGAACGAAATGTGTCCGCGCGTGCGTCAGCCCTTGCCGGAATACCGCAGGGCCAGGAGCGTGATATCGTCCGATTGAGGTGCGCCGCGTGTATGTCTCTTCAAGTCCGCCACATTCCCCTGCACGATCTCCCGGATGCCTGATCCATTTACGGATTCGAGGTGCCTCTTCAGGCGCTCCTCCCCGTACTGCACGTTTTCGGGATCCATCGCCTCGCTTACCCCGTCCGTATACAGGAAGAGCTTGTCCCCCTTCTCCAGTGTGATCTTTCGTGTTTCGAATTCGAGATGGGGAATCTGCCCGAGGATTGACCCGTGTGTCAGCGGAAGCTGCTCCACCCTGCCTAACGATTTCAGTTGAAACGGTGAAGTGTGAGCACCGTTGCTATACTGAAGTTCACCGGAGCGAACGTCCAGCACGGCGAAGAACACCGTGACAAAAGTAGCCGATTCACATTCCGGGATCAGCAGGGTGTTGAGTCTGCCAAGGACTTCTCCCGGGTTAACGATTTGCGTGGCGGTCGCCTTCAGCAGGGTCCGGCTTACCGCCATGTAAATCGCCGCCGGGATCCCTTTCCCCGAGACATCTCCGACGGCAAACGCAAGGTGGTCTTCGTCGATGAAATAGTAGTCATAGAAATCGCCGCCCACTTCTTTGGCCGTCAGCATCTCCGCATACAGATCCACTTCCGGACGGTGTGGGAAGGGGGGAAATTCCTTGGGCAACAGCGACTGCTGAATTCGCGTCGCCGTCGCCAGGTCGCGTTGGACGGCAACCAGGTCATCGTGGATCTTCAGGGCGGTACGGCTGACTTCGAGCTGTTGCATGGTCCGCCGCATCGTCACTTCAAGGTCGTTGAAATCGATCGGTTTGGTAAGGAAATCGAACGCCCCCCGGTTCATGGCGGTGCGGATGTTTTCCATGTCGCCGTACGCGGAAATGATCACCGACTTCAGTACCGGATTGTTTTTCTCATTGATGCGTTGAAGCAGCGTCAGCCCGTCCATTTCCGGCATATTGATATCCGAAAGGACGACAGTGATGTCCCGGTGTTCTTCCAGTTTCTCAAGCGCCTGCACGCCATTCTGGGCAAACTCGAAATGCAGCTCCTCTTCGCGGATCTGTTTCCTGAATTTCTGACGGATGAGAACTTCGAGATCCGGTTCGTCGTCGACGACAAGAATCTTATGATGCATCGTGCGTTCCTCTTTTTCGTTCCCTTGGTACTCTCCAGGCCGGTCTTCCCGTGGTGCCCGGCGGCGCGGATGGATGGGTATATCATCGGAACGAACACCGCAATCCTCACGTTCGTCGCAGGTAAAGGGTCCGGCTCAGGCAATATTCAAGACATCCTTCTTGATCAAATCGAAGTCAATCGGTTTGGTGAAATAGTGTTCCGCCCCGGTGGACATCGCCTGCTTGAAGTTGTTTTCATCCCCGTAGGCGGTGATCATCGAGACCCGGATCTCGGGGTACCGTTCTTTGACTGCCTTCAGCAGATCCAGCCCGGTGATCCCCGGCATGTTGATATCGGAGAGTATGCAGACCACATCGGTCGGATGCTTCGTGTGAAGGTATTCCAGCGCCTCCTCCCCGGAAAACGCATAGCAGAGCTCAACGCGTCCATCCCGTACTTCTTTGCGGAATTGCTGCCGGAAAAGAATTTCGACATCTTTCTCGTCATCCACGATCATGATTTTCATGCGACGGGGACTCTTCCCCTGACCTGGTCTTTCGGTATCACGATAATGAACTCGGTATACTCCCCTTCAATGGTATCGATCCGGATATCCCCCTTGTGTTCCTGCGTCACGATATCGTAGGAGAGGGACAATCCCAGACCCGTCCCGGCGCCCGCAGGCTTCGTGGTGAAGAAGGGATTGAAGATTTTTTCCCTGATCGCCAGGGGTATGCCGTTGCCGTTGTCGCGAATGCGGATCTCCACGCCCGTGGCGAGATTGCGCGCACTGACCCTGACGACGGGGTTGAATCCGCTACCCGCGGTCTTCCGCTTGTCATTGGCGGCGTAGCAGGCGTTATTCACAATGTTCAGGAAAGCACGGCTCAGATCCTGAGGAACCACATTCACCTTGCCGACAGCTGGATCCAGATCGGTTTCGACCTTCACATTGAACGAGGTGTCCTGGGCCCGCATTCCGTGATAGGCAAGGTTCGTGTATTCCGCCAGAAGTGCATTCAGATCGGTCATCTGCCGTTCACCCGCTTTGCCGCGCGAATGGAGGAGCATGCCCCGAACAATGCTGTCGGCACGTTTTCCGTGCTCGTTGATCTTGGTGACGTTCTGATCCAGATCATTCAGAATTCCCTCGATCTCCAACGCCCGATTCCTGTCAACGCGAACGCATTCGTGGGCAAGCTCCTGCCTGAGGTCTTTTGTGAGATCCTGGGACAACACGGCAAAATTGGTGATGAAGTTGAGCGGGTTCTTGATTTCGTGCGCAATCCCTGCGGTAAGCTGCCCCAGCGATGCCATCTTCTCGGACAGGATCAACTGGGCCTGCGCTTCCTTCAGATTGGTCAGCGTTTTCTGGAGCTCTCCCGTACGTTCCTGTACGAGTTTCTCGAGCTCGGCTCTTCTTCTTTTCATGATCCGCATCCTGTACAGATAGAAGGACGGTCCCACCGTCAGGAAGGCGAATATCACGAGGCCGATGAACCAGGCGGATTGATAGAAATGTGGTTCCAGCACGAAGCTCACCGAGGCTCCCTTTTCGTTCCAGATGCCGTCGCTGTTTGCAGCGATGACGCGGAAGGAGTATTCACCCGGATCAAGATGCGTGAAGTAGGCATCGCGCCGGGAGCCCGCATCGGTCCACCCCTCGTCGAGTCCCACAAGCTGGTATTTGTACCGGACCTCTTTCGAACCGGCGAAGCTGATTCCCGCATAATGAAATTCAAACCGGGATTTCCCTGCCGGCACCTGAACGGGTTCCGTCGCAGGCTGTCGTTCCCCTTCCACAAGGAACCGGTCGATGACCACGGGTGGAGGAACCCGGTTGATCCGGATGTTCCCCGGATTGACCACGGCCAGCCCCCGTGTCGTAGAGAAGCAGATTCTGCCATCCCGCAGCTGTACCCCGGAAGGGGCATAGCCGCCGTTGCATTCGCGGCTCTCCATCCCGTCCGCTGTGCCGTACGAACTACAGGTCACGGATTTCGCTTTCCCGTCTGCAACGTTATTGAGCTCCTTCTTGCTGACGCGGAACACCCCCCTGTTGGAGGACATCCAGATGTACCCTCCCCCGTCCTCGAAAATTGTGTAGGATACATAATCAAATAGCCCCTGGCGGGGAGAAATATTGATGAATCTTCCATCTTTAAACCGGAAAATTCCGGCGCCCGAAGCGCCGAGCCAGATAACGCCTTCCGGGTCTTCATAGTAGCACATGACCCACGCCGCGGTGAACCCCTGCGCCGGCCCAATCTTTTCAAGATTTCCGTTTCTGTACCAGTAAAGAGCATCTTCCGTAGAGATCCAGATTGTCCCGTGGCTATCCTCGAAGAGCGACCTGATGTTGTTCTTTGCAAGGGGCTCTGGACCGATGGCTGTGACGAGTGTGAATTTCCCGCCGGCGTGCGAGAGGAGCTTGTTCCGGGAGGTCACGAGCCACTCCCCCGAATTTCTGAGCAGGAACGGCCCGGGCTGGACATCCGTTTTTCCGTCGATCTTCACGGAGAGCACGTTCATCGTCCCATTTCTGATTGTGTAGATTCCACGTCCGGAACCAATCCAGAGTGTTCCCTGTTTGTCCTCCGCAAGTGAACGGACGTCAATGAACGGGGGGCCTTTCTTGTTTTCGATGACGGTGATGACACCGTCTTTGAGCCTGTTCAGTCCTCCGTAAGAAGTCCCGATCCAGATTGTGCCCGAGCGGTCCTCGATGACCGCCTCCACATTATCATAACTGAGGCCGACCTTCGACGAGTAGGTGATAAACTTCTCGTCGCGGAACCGGTCCACTCCGCCGCCGAATGTGCTGACCCAGATGCTTCCTTCCCTGTCGATCAGGATGTCTTGAACAGCGTTGTCCGTGAGCCCGTTCTCATGATCATACCGCTCGAACACTCCATCGGAAAAACGGGCGATCCCTTTTCCGGTGTTAAGCCAGAGGCTTCCCTCCCGATCCTCCCGGATCTGAAAGATGTTGTTCTCATCCTGATCCTTTGACACATTGTACCGCGTAAACCGGCCGCCGGCGAAGGAGTTCAGCCCGCTTGCCGTGGCAATCCAGAGGGTTCCCTTTGCGTCCTCATGAATGGCCTGGATGGTGGGATTCGAGAGGACGGCCTTTTTCTCATATCGCGTAACGGCTCCTCCGCTGTACGAGAGCAGGTGGGTCGGCGTTGACATCCAGAGTGTGCCATGACGGTCTTCGTAACAGTTGGAGGGGAAGTTGACCGCCTGGAAGATGGTGTCGGGGAATTCCTTCCGGCCGGTCATGGTCTCGATTTTTCCGCCGGCGAGCCGGGCCAACCCGCACCTTGTGCTGATCCAGAGGTTCTGTTTGCTGTCCAGCCCGAGCCCGAAAACCGTGTCGCAGGGGAGGCCGTTCCTGACCGTGTAAGTGAGGGACTTCCCATCCTTGAATTCTGCCAGGCCACCGGGCGTGCCCAGCCACATCGTCCCGTGTCTGTCATTTTCCCAGGTGAGAACGCGGTTGTGCGGGAGACCGTTCGAGGTATCGTACATCGTAAACGTGCCATCGTGATATCGGACCATCCCCGGCGCATAGCCTGAGGGCCGCATCCAGAGTCCTCCCTCGCTGTCTTCTTTCATGCGGGCGAACCAGGAAGAAGGCAGCTCCTTCGTGTTCGTTCTGTCGAACACTCGGAACTCCACCCCATCGAACCGGGCAAGCCCCTCCTGGGTGGCAAACCAGATGTATCCGTCATGCGTCTGCACGATGCTGCCGGCAGAATTCTGCGGAAGGCCGTTTTCCGTCGTCCAGACTTGATGGACGTATTGTTTGATGGATTTGCGCTGGGCGAATGCTCCGGTCGCCATGAAGCTGATGGCAAGGAGCAGAATCGTGAAAGAGATGCGGTGGAAGAGGGCGCGGGAATGCATCATGGATGGGAATCCCTCCTCGGGGCTAAGGTGGAGACTGGAGTTATCGGACGCGATGCGATATTCAGAATATCGTTCTGCCTGCACCACCATGGGGCGCAGGGAGTGCGCCCGGCCTGATCCGGACGAAAGGGCAAATCTCTGTTGATGAAGGACGGTGACGAAGGTTGAAGAGGTATGGAGAGGCGCGGCCTGCCCCTGAAAAAAGGAGTGCAGGAGGAAATGGACATGTGGTGTCCGGGCATCAGCTCGCGCTTTCAAATGGAGAGAACGTAACAGCCAGAAACGTATCTATATGCAGATTTCCGGAGTTATTGTCAACACCGGAACAATTACCTTTCGGGATGTGCCCCGAAATCTATTCCCTATGGGAGGTTAACGTCCATCCACACCCGGAAGTTCCCGCATTAGAGTTTCGTCTGCAGCACACTCACGCCCGTCCTTAGTTTCTGCCTCTTGCCGCCGGGCAACAATACCTCGGCCTCGATCCCCTCCGGGACCGTCGTCTGCAGTACGAAAACCCCTTTTTCCCTCTTCCAGTCGACGGCGATTCGTCCGGCAGGGCTGTCAAACGTCGCAGCGGCGCTTGTGAGAGGACCCGGATTGGGAGCGATCAGCACCCGCCGCCACCCCACGCTTCCGGGTTGCTGACGGATCCCGGCCACATAGGCGTAATGCCATTCCATCAAATGCCCCAGCATAAAATGGTTCATGCTGTTCGGCGTACCCGGCCGAGCATCCCAGCTTTCCGGCAGTGTCGTAAATCCCTGCTTGACCATATACCCGTAGCCGCCCCGTTCTTCACGCGCGTAGACCCGGTGCAGCACGTCGTTCCGGTTCTCTTCGGCCAGCACACGGATAAGGAACACCTGCAGAACTTCACCCACGGTCTGCTGATAATTCCTTCTCCGGAGATCGTCCACAATCGCCTTCAGTACTGCCGGACGTTCCTTTTGGGGAACCAGACCGACCCAGAGTGCGACGCTGTGCGCAGCCTGGCAGGAACCGTTGTTCCGGACCGACTTATTCTTTACATCGTAAAAATGACGCTGAAAGTCCTTCCGGATCCGTTCGAACCGCTGCCCGTACAGTCTCACGTCATTCGTGCGCCCCAGAACCCCCGCCGCTTGCGCCACGGTTTTCACCCCCAGCGCCCACACCGCGGTCGCGCTTACTTGGTTCGGGGTCCACTGTGACGGCCCGTCCCCCTTACCGTGGCCGTAGTCGTACCAGTCTCCCAGATTGCTCGTGATGATCCCATCCTTTGCCTGTGACGAAAGATAGTCCACATATTTCTTCATGCTCTCATAGCTCTCCAGGAGCACGGTTTGATCGCCGTACCATTCGTAAACATGCCAGGGAAGCAAAACCCCGGAGATCCCCCACTCGGGTGCTTCGTTCCAGTATCCGTGTGGAGGAATACCGACAAGATAGTTCGGACAGTTGGTCGGGATATGACCGTCCGGTAGTTGGGTGTCGCGCAAATCTCGGGTGATTTTTCTTAGCCAGGAGTGCGTGTCGAACCGGTAGCCGATCGCCCGCGCCATGTGCCAGTTCTCTTCCTGCCAGCCGTTCTTCTCCCGGTGGGGGCAGTCTGTCGCCACATAGCTCATGTTCGATCGTATGGCCCAGTCGATCATCCGGTGGGCGCTGTTCTGCATTTCGCTTGAGCATGTAAAAGACCCGGCCTCCGGACATGCCGCACGAACGTGGACAAGTTCCAGGGATTTGATCACCGGAAGCCCCCCGGGGTTCGCATACCCCTCCGGGACCGCGCCGGTAACACCCACATACTGGCATCCCACATAACAGAAAAGGACCTGGTGAGACTCCGCCCCCGATCCTCGCAGGGTGTAGTCGTGCCAGATGTCTTTGCCTGTTCCCCAGGTGTAGGTGAATTTGACATGACCCGTGGAGTCCATGTATTCGCACGGTTTCATTCGCACGGTCTGCCCGGCTGCACCTTCTACAGTGAAGCGCAGGAGGGCGGAACAGTTTTGCGGAAAGACGTAGGTGTACTCTCCGGTCCGCGGGGATACAATACCGGAGGGCGAGAAGACTTCGAAAGCTTTGACCGGAGGCGCAGTGTAGGGTTCAATAGCCGCGGTGGGTCCTGCGACCACTGCCGCGGATTTCCATGATCGATCATCATATTCCGCCCTGTTCCACCCTGAAGGAATCAGCCGGGCGTCAAAATCTTCGCCGGCGTATATGTGCGAAAATGTCAGCGGTCCGTCGTGCCACTTCCAGGTGCTGTCGGTCGTTATCAGCTTCTCCTTGCCGTCCTTGAACCTCAGACGCGCTTCCACCCGCAGGAGATACGGGTGCCCTCCCGAGAAATCGGGCATGGCATCCGTTTTTACATACCGCATGGTGTCGTTCGCCGGACCGACATGCCAGAAGGAGTTGCCGAGCAGGACGCCAAACACGTTGGCGCCCTTCCGGAGCAACCCGCAGATATCGAATTCCTGGGAGTAGAGTGTTTTGTTGTACTGTGACCAGGGCTGGTTGACGAGCGATGCGCCGACTACCGTCCCGTTGCATGAGAGTTCGTAATGTCCGAGACCGATGACCCGGATCATACCGCCGACGGGTACTTCGTCGAGCGTGAACGTGGACCGCACAAGAGGGCATGGCCGGTCGTTCTGTTGCACATCCCGGTCAGACGGCGCCACCCACTCAGCTCGCACACTCCCTGCCTCGCGCGGAGGCGGTTTCCGATTATCCATGGTGAACCCCGGGTTGAAAAACACGCAAGATACGAGAACGCCGATAGAGACTCTGACGGACATGGAATGCTCCCGAGATTGGTTCTTGAAAACCCCTCGCTTCATTGCCCACCCCCTGCACCGAGGAAATTGCCGTAGCCGACGATCACCGTGGACAGCACCAGTACGGCCAGACCGAAGAAGAGTGTGGTCCTTGTTTTGCCGCTGGTCCCGTTCCACTCTTTGAGCGCCACGCCCCACAGCGAACTGAATATGATGATGCTGGCCATGTGGAGGGTCCAGCTCGAGAACTTGAATTCGCCCATCTGCGTCTCACCCATACTATAAAAGAAGAACTGCAGGTACCAGATACTGCCTGCCAGAGCACTGAACAGGTAGTTGCGTAGAATGGGAACTCTGACCGTTCTTCCGTTTTCCAGCTCCGGAGTGTTTGGCTTTTCCACCGGCAACTGTTCCTGTCCGGATGCCGTTCGTGTGGAGGCAAAGTACTGGCGACCTGTCCGGTTCCTGACGTTCAGCGCAACGCACCAGATGAAGTTTGTGGTGAACCCGCCGAAGAGCACGACACAGAGTTTCGGAAGCCCGGTCCAGAGCGGTGAAGTGCCGTGGAGGGCGGATATTTTGGCAATGGGGGCAGCGGCGTCGAGTCCGAACGCAAAACATGCACTCATCAACCCGGAAAAGGTGGCCAGAAGAATTCCTTTGGTGAAATGAAACTCTTTGATCGTCGCCGTTTTTTGTTCCAGGGTCATTTCCCGTTCTTTCGACCGCCCGGCCAGACCGGCGATGACGATACCCAGGAGGCAGACACCGATGCCGGAAAGAACCACGAGACCCGATGGTGTCCCGAGGACTTTGAGCAAGAAATCACCATGAAAGACCGGCGGCATGAGGGTACCGAATGCCGCACAGTATCCGAGGGCCACTGCAACCCCCAGGGAAACGCCGAGATAACGCATGGTCAAGCCGAACGTCAGCCCTCCGACGCCCCACATCACTCCCCAGAAGTACGCCCACATGATGCTCCCGGACGGGGCTTCTGCGAGAACGGCGTACAGATCCTGCGTGTTGATCAGCGCAAGCACCCATGGCGCGAGAATCCAGCTAAATACACCTCCCACGAGCCAGTACACTTCCCAGGCCCATTCCTTGACGCCGCGATAGGGCACGTAGAAACTTCCGGCTGCCAGGCCGCCGAGCCAGTGGAAGAAGACACCCAGCATGGGGTTGGGAATCATAATGCCGGTCCTTGATTGATCACGTCGTACAGAACGATGGATGTTTTCAATATAATGAGAACTGCCTGACTGTTGCCAATACATTCTCCCCCCCCCATCGAACTCCGTGGTCGCCTCTTCCCAGGGGAAGCACAGTTTGATTCTTGATATGCTCTTCGCTA
Source organism: uncultured Bacteroidota bacterium (assembly GCA_963779225.1). Lineage (GTDB taxonomy): Bacteria > Bacteroidota > Ignavibacteria > UBA10030 > UBA6906 > CAVPCZ01. The sequence goes on along the minus strand of CAVZWW010000003.1, from coordinate 2,527,698 downwards.
TCATACCGCTTGGCGACAGTGCCGTGAACCTCCAACAGGGAGCTCTCCTCATCATGAATTCCCCTTACCCTTCTCCTCGCGTCGGCGTCTTCGGCATCGGGCTCGAGTCCTATTGGAGTCAATTCCCGGGTTTACGGGAACGGCTGACGGCATATCAGGACCGGATCGAATCATCGCTGTCGGGGACGGGGGCGGAAGTGGTTTCAGCAGGACTGGTCGACTCGGTCGAAAAGGCGGGAATTGCAGGCCGCCTGTTCGCCGCGGGCGACGTATCGCTCATATTCCTCTACGTCTCGACCTATGCCCTTTCGTCCACCGTACTCCCGGTTGTGCAGAGGGCAAAGGTTCCCGTAGTAGTGCTCAACCTTCAGCCTGCCGGAGCCATTGATTACGCCTGGTTCAACGCGCTGGGCGACCGGGGAACGATGACCGGTGAGTGGCTCGCCTTCTGCCAGGCGTGTGCCGTGCCGGAGATTGCGAACGTATTCCACCGTGCCGCTGTCCCATTCCATCAGGTGACCGGCACGCTGGACGATGCAGAAGCATGGGAGGAGATTCGCGAGTGGGTGGACGCGGCGGGGGTCGCCGGCGCACTGCGTTCCACGCGCCTGGGGATTCTCGGTCATTACTATAGCGGCATGCTGGATGTGTACTCCGATCCGACCCAGATCTCGGTGTTTTTCGGCACACACATTGAACATTTGGAAATTGATACGCTCAGACTGCTCCGCGGCAAGGTGACGGATGCCGAGGTGGGGGAGAAGAAGCGAGAGATCCAGAGGGAATTCCTGGTTCTCGCAGAGTGCCCTCCAGAGGAAATAGAGCGGGCCGCCCGGACTTCCTGTGCACTCGACCGTCTCGTCTCGGTGAAGAACCTTGGTGCTCTTGCCTACTACTACGAAGGTGCGCCGGGTAGCGAGGAAGAAGACATTATGACTTCGGTGATTGCGGGGACTTCGCTCCTTACCGCACGGCATGTCCCGGTTGCTGGCGAGTGTGAAGTCAAGAACGTCATGGCAATGAAGATCCTGGATGCCTTCGGCGCAGGTGGTTCCTTCAGCGAATTCTATGCAATGGATTTTCCGCAACAGGTCATCCTCCTCGGGCACGATGGACCGGGTCATATCGCCATCGCCGAAGGCAAGCCGCTGCTTCGCCCGCTGGGGATCTATCACGGAAAACCCGGAAACGGGCTTTCGGTGGAAATGAAGATACGGCGCGGGCCCGTGACACTCCTCGCGGTCGTGCAGACCAGGAATGGCTTACTCAAGCTCCTCGTAGCCGAAGGAGAGTCCGTCGATGGTCCGACCCTCGAAATCGGAAACACCAACAGCCGCTACCGGTTTTCCCTTCCGGTCAAGCAATTCATGGAAGCCTGGAGCCGGGAAGGACCCGCACATCATTGTGCCATCGGCATCGGCCACGTCGCCTCCAGACTCCGAAAACTCGGGGCCGTTCTGGGACTGGAAGTTGTGCACGTCGCTTGACTTTGTCCGATCTCCCCGACAATGTTGTTGCTGATCTGACCGAGATTTGTTAGTCTAGCTAAAATGTCGCTTCTGTGCTTCCTCTTCGCTCTTCAAATTCCATGAACACGACACAGAAGATTCAAGACCCACGCACTCACCTGGGATTCACGCATTGCTCGCACCGACGAAGCTGGAAGGTGCTTTGTGCCCGGCAGACGCGCTGCTCCAATTTTCCCCGTTCCTTCCACTTTGGCTCAGATTCCCTGGCAACCACTTCTCTGCGGAGGATCAAATGAACCGCTCCCGACTCACACTTCTCCATTATGGGCTCATGATGGTTTTCCTGTTTTGCGCGTCCTTGTTGAAACCGGTCACCCTGTACGCGCAACCTCAGGGAGCCGGGCCCGCCGTCAGTGCCGAAACCGAAGCATGCATCGCGTGTCACGAAGGTGCCACCCCGGGAATCGTTGCAGACTGGCGCACGAGCAGGCACTCCACCCATTCGCCTGAAAGTGCGCTCCTCCTCCCGGCACTCGAGCGTCGCGTCTCCGCCGTGAAGATTCCGGGAGAACTGGCCGGACACACCGTCGGATGTTATGAATGCCATGCCCTCCGGGCGGACAAACACGCGGATACATTCGACCACTTCGGCACGATGGTCCATGTGATCGTGACACCCGCCGATTGCCAGACGTGCCATCCCGTGGAAGCCGATCAGTATTCCGGTTCCAAGAAGGCGAATGCACATGACAACCTGGTCAAGAATCCCGTCTACTCCCTGCTTATGGAGACCACCCTGCGGCCGATGAACATGGAGAAGGGAGTACTGGTCCCGGGAACGGCATCGGAGAATGCCAGACAGGAGACCTGCATTGCCTGTCACGGTACCACCGTTGTCGTGAAGGGCACAAAGACAATAGAAACCGATGCGGGACCCATCGAGATTCCGGATCTTAGCGGATGGCCCAATCAGGGGGTGGGCAGGATCAACCCGGACGGCTCAGCAGGGTCGTGCGCTGCGTGTCATCCGCGCCATGGGTTCTCCATCGAAGTAGCCCGCAAACCTGAAACATGCGGCCAGTGTCATCTGGAACCGGATGTTCCCGGATACAACGTCTACAAAGAGAGCAAACACGGCAACATCACCGACGCCATGAAAGAGCGCTGGACGTGGGATGCGGTTCCGTGGAAGCTCGGTCAGGATTTCACCGCACCCTCCTGCGCCACATGCCACAACGCCCTGGTCACCGCGGGTGAGACCGTTGTAGCGGAACGGACACACAATTTCGGTTCACGGCTATACGTCCGGCTCTTCGGGCTCATCTACAGTCACCCGCAACCGATAAGCGGCAAGACCCACGAAATCCTCAATGCGGACAAGATGCCGTTGCCCGTGACGTTCGGCGGAACAACGGCGGCATCATTTCTGATATCTCCTGAGGAACAGGCAAAACGGAAGGCCGGACTGAAGGTCATCTGCAAAAACTGCCATAGCACGGACTGGGCGGACAAGCACTTTGAGAAGCTGGACAGGACCAACGCCGAAACCGATGCGATGGCAGCCACTGCGACAAAACTTCTTGCAGGCGCTTGGGAGAAGAAGATCGCAGACGGGAAGAATCCGTTCGACGAAGAGATCGAACAGCTCTGGATCAAGCAGTGGTTATTCTACGCCAACTCCGTACGCTCGGGTTCGGCTATGGCGGGCCCTGACTATGCCGCATTCAAGCATGGATGGTGGGATCTCACGCACAATCTCCAGCACATGAAGGAGTTGACGGAGAAACAGGCCGGAAAGTAGATCACCTGTTGCCAAAATGCTTCGATCCCTGGAACCGCCGGTACAGGCCATACGGCTGTTCATACAACCGGCGGTCCAGGCAATGCGGCGGCCCGGGCATGCGGCAGTTCACAGGAGTCGCGTCCGGAGGCTGCACCGGGTTTCACGCGATGAGCCCGCCAGGCAGCCGGCGGTGAGCCGCAAAGATTATTTGGTCATCGTCACCACCAGATTTGTTCCACCCACCTGATACGTCATCACAAACTGGTTTCCTGATATCGCCCAGGTTCCGTTGATGGCGACCGGGGGACTTACGGGTTGCCCGTTTTCTGTAGTCACGCTGACGGCGAACGCCTGTCCTGTTACTGAGAAGGTTCCGGCGTTCGTGTAGAGGACGGTGCCCGTGCCATTCAACTCCGAGTAGGTGAAGATCCCGCTGGCACTGAACACGTATCTCGCTGTCGTTGCACCCTGAACGAATTCGAGTGCAGTGGCGACAGGCGTCGGCGCACCGTTCACGGTCGCCGACTGCGGTATCCAGGTACCGACGAATTCCGCCGGGATTGCGCCGCCGGGAGGAGATGTCGGATTTTCGTCTTTCTTGCAGCCCGCGGTCACCAGGATCACAAGAATTAGCAACGTGTGGAACAGCCGCATGTTGTTCATTGTCCCTCCCATCGACTTGTTGTTGTCACAACTGCTTTGCACCACGTCTGCCTCGAGAGCATATTCTCCGGTTGCGATCGGTTCAGCCTCTGTCCTTCAGCCTGGTACACATCTCCCCTCCCTTCTTCGTCGGGCCTCTCCAGGACGCTGCAACGGCCGACCGTTTGCCCAACCATGAATGCTGGATCCACCTGGTGGAACATTGCTCAGCATGAAAAGGCATGGTCTGCCAAATCAGGATTCCGGCCAGGTGGGGCAAAAAATCTCTGTAGGCAGGCATCGGAGCAGAGGGGAAAGAGCAACCAGGAGATCGAAGGAAGAGAGATCGTGCAGCGTGCCGGCACAGTGTCCTTCTGCGGCGAAGCATCATCCGCCTCTCAAAAGGTGAACAGTGTTGGAGGACTCTACCCGGTAGAACGGGTTCAGCGTTATGGCGGCAATATAGACTCAGGCGTCGCCAAAGTCAAGCTCACGCGAAGCCGCGATTGCTTCTTTCATGATTCTTCTTGACGTTATAGTGAAGGCCACCCAGTGTAATCTAAGGTGTTTCGATATGCCCAACCAACCACCCGAAACTGCTCCCCGACTTCCCCGCCTGCGTGTTGAATCCGTTGATGCATTTCGCGGGCTCACGATCCTGCTGATGGTCTTTGTCATCGCCGTTGCAGCAGAGGGCTATAAACCTCTTCCCCAGACAATGTCATGGTTCGGAAGCCTCCCCGTTTCCACATGGAACCACGCAGAAGCGGGATGGGAGAGACTTGTCGAGGAGAAAAAGAGCTCAGGTTTGCCCGACGAGCAGATCACGCAACTGCCGGAGGGCGGCCTGAAGAATATAGGCCTCACGGTTACCGATCTCGTGGCGCCGTTCTTCGTTTTCATCGTCGGGATCGCCATACCCCTGAGCAAGGGACGCCGTGGAAGGGAATGGTGGCGTCATGTCCTCGTCAGGACGGTCATGTTAATACTCGCGGGCGTAGTATATATCAGTCTCATTCTCGGACTCTCCTGGTGGTGGGGTATCCTGCAGGCTATCGGTGTGGCATACTTCATGGGAGCAGCGAGCATGAAACTCTCCAGGCCGGGCCGATGGGCGGCGATCGCTGGATTGCTCGTTTTTCACATGGTCATGTCTCACTATTTCGCCTGGTGGCTTCATTTCGGAGACACCCCCGCGCCATTCTGGACCATTTCCCAGGTTCACGGAAGTTGGGCCAAACCGCTCACGCTCCATTGCCGGCCGTGGGTTTCAATATCGTACGGCGTCATGACGATGATCGGAGTCCTGCTCGGGGAGGCGGTTGCAGGAGGCAGGCGGATGGAAATCACCCGCACGGCGATCCTCATTGGCGTTGTCTTCACCCTCGCCGGAATCGCCCTGCACACTGCCGGACTCCACACCGGCGCCACGGAACTCTGCTTCAACAAACCGGATGTCACAGCTTCATACGCAATGTTCGCATCCGGCGTGGGCGCGTTCACCTTCTTCCTGATGTACTACGCCATTGACATCCGGGGATGGAAGAAATGGGCGTATCCCCTCAAGGTCTTCGGGGCAAACGCGCTCCTCGCATACTTTCTGCAAATTATCATGCGGATCTTCTTTCGCGCACTGCACATCGAACCGTTATTCGCCGGTCAGCCGAACGACGCGCTGCTGCAGTGGGCATCGCTGCTGGACTCCCCTTTGTGGAGGGCGTTCCTGCTGGATAAGTCCGGCTACAACGGCATGCTGTGGGGGGCAATCTGGACGTGCTGCCTCTGGCTCATCGTCAGGTACTTTAACCGCAAACATATCTACTGGAAGCTATAGGGGGTGACGATATGAAGGGAGAGCCACCCGCGGAACGCCTCGACCGCGAGCCCCCCGTCCTGGCGTTCCGGCGCTCCACGTGCACACCGCCAGGGTGTCTGCAGGTTCATAGCGTCTGCGCGCACGCAAATGCGGTCTACCGGCGCCCGCCCGCTACCAGATCCTGATAGAGCCGCGCAACGGAAGGGTCTTGAGGCCAGAACTGCACAAGCGATGTTGCGTGGCGCAGGGCTTCCTCCTGGTTTCCGCGATCCCGCTGAATGGTCACAAGCGCTAAAAGGATGTCTCTGCTGTACGGGTGTTTCTTCAGCGCCTCTTCAAGAACCGAGACCGCACCGGCGGCGCTTCCAGTCGAATTCAACCCGATAGCGTAGGCATATGCATAGTTGGGTTCATCGGAACGCAGCTCGGAGGCGCGCTTCAAATGGCTGAGTCCTTCCGACGCCCTTTTCTGTCGTACCATCAGTAATCCCAATGCATAGTGGGCGTCGGCAAAGTCAGGGTTCATCTTCAAGGCATCGTTCAGCACCTGCTCCCCCTTCTGCTCTTCCCCCTTAACGCGATACAGATCAGCCAGGTTCACGTACGTAAGCATGAATGCCGGTTCCATATCTATGGCCGCCCGGTATTCCGCTTCCGCGGTGACAAAGTCCCGGTTTCGCAACGCCATGTTCCCGAGGTTCATGTGGGCGGACGGGTGATCGGCATTGAACTCCTGGACCGAGCGGTACTCCGCTATCGCCTTCTCCAGAAGGTCTTGCCCTTCCGCCGGGAGTGATGTCAGTGGAACATCAAGCAGGGCGCCGGTTGCCTCCACACGGACCGCCAGAAGCTCGTCTCTCAGCAGGTGCTTCGCCTGGTAGAATCGTTCGGCCGGTGGGAGAACGGAAAGGGCCTGGACTGCACCCAGCCGGAGAAGCGGCTCGCCGTCAATCAGTGCCCGCCGAATAGCGCCGGCGGCAACTTCGCCAGGGTATCTCTGCAACATCGAAAGCGAAGTCGCCCGGACGATCGCCGGAGCGCCGCGATCGCCGGCAAGCCCCGCGAGGAGGTCCGGAGCATCAGGTGATCCTGTGCGGCCGGCGTGGAGAGCAGCAGCGTAATGAGCAGTGTCCAGGCCCTTCCTGCCATACCACTTTGTCATGAACTGCGTCGCCCAGCGGACACTCTTTCCGGGGTGACAGGCATTGCAGGTGTTGGGAACTCCGAACCGCTCGGTGAACGTCGGACGTGGAATGCGGTAGCTGTGGTCACGGCGCACGTCGACACCCATGTACGTCCGTGTCGGCATGTGACAGTCAATGCAGCTTGCGCCGGTTGAATCGGGATTATGGAAATGATGGTCGCGCGCACCGAATTTCTCCGCCAGGTGGCAGCGGTAGCAGAGTGTGTTGTCCAGTGCGAATACCTTCATGCTGTGTGGCTCGTGACAGTCGCTGCAGATCACCCCCCGCTGGTACATCTTGCTCTGTTTATAGGATCCATACTCGTAAACCTCGTCCATGATCTGCCCGTCAGCGAAGTAGAGGTGTTCTTCAAGGAGCGACGGCAGATGAGTGGTCATCAGGGGCTGTCCGGGCACATATGGTTCGCGGAGTTGTGAACGGCGGACATGGCAACGGGCACAGGTTTCCAGGAGAACATCGGATTTGAGAGGCGTCGTCCGCGTTGAATTGCCGGTCTTCACATCCATCGTCCATGTACCACGGTCCGGATCTTTCAGTCGGACGGTTAACCCCATCAATTCACCGGCCTCTGGCTTTCCTCCCTTGCTGATGGTATTTGCCCATGCCACGTGCTCCGACCCCGGACCGTGGCATGCCTCGCAGGCAACCGAGATGTCAGTCCAGGAAGTGGCATACTTCCTCTCCTGCCTGTCGTAATTCTTGAGGAGGTTGGTGGAGTGGCATTCCGCGCACATATAGTTCCAGTTCTGGGCTATGCGCGTCCAGAAGAGGATATCACGCGGGGGGATGCGCTCGTTGCCATAGATGTGGAACCACCGTTGTCCCCCGGATTCCTTCGGACGCGAGTCCCAGCAGAGAGGAAGGGTCTGCAACTTGCCTCCCGGGAACTGGATCAGGTATTGTTGAAGGGGCCTGTAGCCAAACACATAACTGATCCGGTAATCATGCAGCTTTCCATCTTCTCCTTCTGTGCGCACGAAATATCCATCATGGTTCTTCGTAAATCGGGAGGTGATACCATGCTGAGTGAAGGTGGCGTTGTCGAAATCACCAAGCACGGTGGAATCGTCCGGTACATCCATGGCACGCGCATGATCGGAGGTTTTCCAGAGGCTGAATTCACGCTTGTGGCAGTCGACACAGGCCCTGTAGCCGACGTACGTAGCAGCGGTCACGCCGGGCCTGGCCAGCCGATCCTCGGGGGAAGGACAACCCGCAAAGAGAACCGCTGCAAGGGCAGGAGTGACAACGAGGGTGAGCGAGATTTCGATGGCGCGCATGATCGGATCCGGGGTAGGAATACTATTCGCAAAGTACGCAATCTTCCCCTCGAAAAGCAACGGCATATGCTGCTCCGTTCAGGTGTTTGCCCAACACGCCCTTCTTTCATCTATGGAAAGCAAGCAGTATATTCAGAATGAAGCCCTTCACGCATTGGGGGACTTCCCCCGCGAGCCCGCAGTCCGGGCGGGATTGCGCCGTCACCAATCACCTTCTTCAGAGCACATGAATCCCCTTCAGGACGGTAAACGCGAGGCCGGGACACTTTCACGACGTGATGCGATCGCAAAACTGGCGGCGGGTTCCGTTTTCGTGGCAGCCATCACGGCGTTGCTGGTGTTCCTGCGCGTCCCCATCCCTTCCAGCCTGAGAGAACGAACGCTTCTCAGACTCGGAAATCCGGACCTCTTCCCGTTCAACGCCTTCACGTTTGTTCCGGAAAAGAACATCTTCATCCACCGGACCCGCGAAGGTTTCAGGGCGGTGTCTGCTCTCTGCCCCCATCTTGGATGCGTCATTACTTCCACCGGATCCGGCTTCCGATGCCCCTGCCACGGGTCGACATTCGATCCCCACGGCACAGTCCTGCATGGACCGGCACCAAAGCCGCTCTCATGGCTGAAGGTCGGTCTGGCTCCTGACGGACAGATCACCGTTGACACGTCTGAGAGGGTTTCGGGTGAACAGGTCCTGAGGGTGTGACCCGGTGCCGGCACGCGATCATATCATCAGGCGAAATCTCCGGGCATCGCTGAACTCCATACTGACCGTTCTGCGCCGTGTAAAAGCTGAGCGGACATCCATCCGGGATCGCTCCCATTCCGTCTCCAGGAACTTCTTTCTCCATATGCACAGTGCCCGGACACATCTGTACAGTCTGCGTCCGGGTTTCACCCTCGGGCTGGGCGTCATGTCCTTCTCCCTCTTTCTGATACTCCTCTTCACCGGTGTGCTCCTGATGGTCTACTATGTTCCCTCCGTCGAACAGGCCTACGGGTCGGTCAAAGATATCTCCACGGTTGTCACGGGTGGAAGGTACATCAGGAACATTCACCGGTGGGGTGCACACGGAATGGTGGCGGTGGTTGTCCTCCACCTCTTAAGAGTCCTTTTCACATCAGCATACACCGGGACGCGCAGGGTGAACTGGCTGGTCGGCATCCTCCTGTTTTGTATGACCATTCTGTTCAGCTTCAGCGGATACCTGCTTCCCTGGGACCAGCTCGCATTCTGGGCCGTCACGATAGCATCCAACATCGTCGCATCCACGCGGGAACTGACGGATCTCTTCGGCATCACGGCGTTTGTTGATCCCGGGGGATTCGTGCGCCGCCTCCTCCTGGGCGGTGATGGCGTCGGCCAGGATGCACTCACGCGGTTCTATTTACTGCACGTAGTCGTTCTCCCGATCACCACCATCATTCTCATCGGCGTACATTTCTGGAGAATACGCAAGAGTGATGGCCTTGCCATCCCCGCCGAAGCGGATGATCTTGTCCTGGAAGCACAGGGGATAGTCGACCCTGCCGAGCTGCGAGAGGCAAAACTGCGCCGGGAGCACACCGTGTTGAGCTGGCCCACCGCCCTCTGGGCGGAAGGAGCCGTCCTACTTCTTGTGCTGGCGGCACTCATGCTTTCCGCCCTTCTCGTCGACGCACCGTTCCTGGCTCCCGCCGATATTTCCATGCCCGAGAACCCGGCAAAATCTCCCTGGTATTTTCTTGGTGTCCAGGAACTTGTTTCCTATTCTTCCTTCACGGGCGGGGTTCTGGTCCCGGTGCTGTTGCTTCTGGCTTTGATAGCTGTTCCCTTCGTGGACCACGACGGGAAAGGGACCGGGCACTGGTTTGGCGGGGCGCAAGGGAGGAAAATCGTGATCCTGTCCGTGCTTGCTGCGCTGGTCATGACTGTCGGGACCATGGCCATCGCGATTGGCGTGGGGTGGCAGTGGACCCGGAACGCGCCGGCCGTTCTCGCTCTAATCGCAAATCCCGGGAGTATACTGGCCGCTTTGTACGGAATCTGGTCATGGCTGGTCTTGCGGTCGACCACATCCACCAAGATGGGGGTCTTTGCCCTTGTTGCATGTTCTCTGACCGGAGGAATCATCATTACGATTGTCGGAATATGGCTCCGCGGACCGAACTGGGAGTTCATGTGGTGACGGAGGCTCAGCTCAGGCGATGGTATCGGGCCGCAGCCGGCACCGCGGCGTTCTGTTTTCTCTGCCTGGTTGGAGTATCGATTCTGCATGAAGAAGATCAGAACGTCTGGAAGGATTATCAGGAGGTGTATCGGGACACGCTGGCCGGCCGGGCGTTATCGGGACTCCAGAAAGAGTCTGCGCTGGAATATCCTGTCGAGGTCCGGCAGATCCGTATCCCGGCAATACAGAGGACGGACCGCTGTGTTTCATGCCATGTGGGGATCGAAGACAGGAGGATGTGGGACCTCTCCCTCCCCTACCGGGCCCACAGCGGGATCCTGCTGGAATCCCACCCGCCGGAGCGATTCGGTTGCACGGTGTGCCATGGAGGAATCGGCCAGTCGCTCGACCGGCAGGAATCATGTGGCGCGGATCAACCCGATCTGCTTCATGTCCCGTTTGTCTCCCTGCAGGCCATCGAATCATCCTGCGGACGGTGTCACCTCGCAATTTTCGATACCTCCGGGGCCGGCATGCCGGCTCTCCTCAGGGGAAAACTGGTATTCCGGAGGGAGGGTTGCCTTGGCTGCCACCGGGTGCGCGGCAAAGGCGGGTCGGTTGGCCCGGACCTCACAAACGAGGGATCCAGGAGTCTCCGTGCGTTTGATTTCTCCCATGTCTCCGGTCCACAGACAATCTCAAACTGGATGCGCCGCCACCTTCTGGATCCGGGAGGCGTGTCGCCTGGATCAAGCATGCCGGCGTTTGCCCTGCCGGAAGAAGATATTCAACCCCTGATCATTGCGCTCCGGGGCTTGTTCGCCTCGACGCTTCCCCCCGAGTATCTCACGCTTCCTCTCATCAAGGAACTCAAAGGCGTCAGCCTTCCCGTCGAGGGAAAGGAAGGTTACGCGCTCTACTGTGTGGCCTGTCACGGCCGGGAAGGCAAAGGGAGGGAGTATTCAAACACTCAGTTTGGCGTCCCCTCACTTGCCAATGAGGACTTGCAGTCAGTTGCCTCGGATGATTACCTGCTTCTCACGATGGTGGAAGGCAGAGGGGGAAGGATGATGGCGTCCTGGTCATCACGGGTATCTCAACTTCAGGAGACGGAACTGCGTGAAATTGCCGGCACACTCCGGAGATGGCGACCCCCCGTCCGTCCACTTGACGGCATCAGTCGGGCGGGTTCCTCAAGGTCAGAGGGAGAGGACACGTTCAACCGCCTGTGTGCCACCTGCCACGGTGCCAGGGGTGCAGGCGATCTGGCAAAAGGAATCAGCAATGCCGACTTTCTTTCCGCGGCCGGTGACCGGTTTCTGCTGGAGACAATCGTTAAGGGTCGTTCCAACACGGCCATGCCGGGTTGGAGCCGTTTGAGCGACCGGGAACTGGGGAATCTTCTTGCATTTCTGCGGAGCCTGCGGACGAAACCGGTTCAGTCTGAATCGGCGATACCTTTCAGGGGCGGCTCCGTCCGGGGCGATCCCGTCCGTGGCGACTCACTCTTCTATCTTCTCTGCAGTCGCTGTCACGGCAGATACGGCGAAGGGGATCTCGGACCCGCGATCTTGAACCGGGATTTTCTGGACGCTGCGACGGACGGGTTTCTGTTCGGGACCATCGCACGCGGACGGGAACATACGCCCATGTTCGGGTGGACGAGCCAGGCACGGGCGGGGAGGAAACTCAACACAGCCGAAGTCAGTGATATCGTCGCATACATGCGCACAGCTCCACGTCCCGACTTTCTCCCCGCCGGCGCCGGCGCCGGGAATCCCACAACCGGGAAGAAGCTCTTTCGGGAACTGTGTGCGGAATGTCATGGTGAGTCCGGAGAGGGAAAGAAGGCGCCCGCCCTGCACAATCAGGAGTTCCTCGGAGCCGCAACAAACGGTTACCTGCTTGCCACCATCACGCTCGGCCGTCACGGCACGCCCATGCCCTCATGGGGAATAGGTTCACCGGAGCACAGACGGCTCGGCGCCGCTGAACGAAAAGATCTTGCGGCATTCATTCGTTCGTGGCAATCGGTCGTCATTCGAAGCGATGCCCTGCGCCGGTAACCGTTTGTCTGTTCGAGTGTGTTCCCCAAAACATGCCGCCACTGCTTCGTCACGTCCTCAACCAACGCAACATCTGTACGATTGACAATCGGAAGCCTCACCTTCCGCCGCTTCTTGATTTCTCGTGGCAGACACTTCCCCGCTTGTTTGCTTTCTCGTTGCAGATACAGCCCGTCTCGCTGTCGAAGAATTCCCCGTGGAAGGACCGCGCATTCGGTTGAATTTCGCCGCGCGTTTTGGTATATATATAAGATTTATCGTCCGGCCGGATTTGTTGAATGTCGTTTCACTACCGGCCTTTTTTTTCATCAAGGAACATGACTCCGGATGAAGGCCCGCGTTGCCATTGCCGCTGCAGTGCTCCTGCTTCTCGCTCCCGGCCAGTCCAGGGCGCAGAAGTCGGAGGCATGGCTGGACTTTATCGCCAACTGGAGCCCCGAAGGCGTCTGGAGCTACGAACTCAATCCCGGCCTCGCCAAAGGGTTGCGCGGCGGGCAGTGGGTGGAAGTCTACGTGGCTTCGACTGCAACCTATCAGCCTTTCAACTGGCTGAGCACCGAGGGAAACCTCGAGGCCCATTACACATATGACAAGACGACGGAAAACGTCATCGAGATCCGTCCCTGGCTTGGCTTCAACTTCATCTGGGCGACGTTTGGCAACTACCTGAATCTCTTCTACCCCTTTGTGAGCCTCCGGTTGGAGGAACGGCTCCGTTGGTACCAGCCGAGCGGTACGTTCGAATCAAAACCACGTGCACGGCTGCGTATCTCCACGAGGTTCACTCTGAACAACGAGACGCTCGTGCAGGGAACGTATTACCTGCTCTTTCTTGCGGAGACCTATGCGCCGCTGCAGGGAGACCTCAAAGAGGTGTCCGCTGACCGGAGGCGATTTCAAGTCGGGCTCGGATACGTGATCGAACTCGACACGCGCATGGAACTCAACTACGTGATGATGCGGACGAAGGACACCTACACAGACAGCTTTGAGGAAGACAGTCGCATCGTCTGGTTCGCCGTGCGGCACTTTTTCTGAGCAGAACGCACTTGACAACACCCCTTTTTCCAGTATATTGTCTGTATCGATACCGTAGCAATATCCCTTGAACGCAAGCACACATATCGCACATGCGCCAGCGGCGGGCTCTCCGACGGATGCCCACCCGGGGTTTGCCTATGCGTTCATTCATAGTATTCCCCCGACGATTAGCCCGATTCTCCCGCTGATTATTATCAGCTGACGAGCAACCGAGGCTAGCGACGCCCACACCCCAGTAACAGTTTCCACGAAGCAGCAAGGTCAAGCAGAGTTCGCCTCGGACAGCAGGCAGTCGTTATTGTCCGGAAGGGTGACCGATGCACGACATACCGCTTTTCAGCGACTTCCCACTGTATGATCCGCGAACCGAGCACGATGCATGCGGCATCGGCTTCGTCGTTAATATAGACGGGGAGAAGTCCCACGGGATCATCACCAAGGGGATCGAAATCCTCGTCAATCTCACCCACCGTGGTGCCTGCGGATGCGATCCGGACACAGGCGACGGTGCCGGTGTGACCATACAGATTCCCCACGCTTTCTTTGTCCGCGAATGCCGCTCTCTGGGGTTCGACCTTCCCCCTGAAGGCGGATATGGAGTCGGCATGATCTTCCTGCCCGTCGAGCCGCAACCCCGCTTTCAGTGCCAGGGGATTCTCGACCGGATCGTGCAGGAGGAGGGACTCAGTGTGCTCGGCTGGCGTGATACGCCGATTGATGCGGATGCCATAGGCCGGACGGCCCGTGCATCGCAGCCGTACATCGAACAGCTGTTCATCAGGGGTGCGGAGGAATTGAGCCGCGAGGAACTGGACAGAAAACTCTATGTGATCCGGAAACGTGCGGAATCCGAAATCGCCGCATCGGACATCCGTGAGAAACAGTTTTTCTATGTCCCTTCCCTGTCCTCGTGGACGATCGTGTACAAAGGTCTTCTCCTTGCACCGCAGATCTCGCGGTTCTATACGGATCTTTCCGATCCCCTGGCCGCGAGCGCACTCTGCCTCGTGCACCAGCGTTTCTCGACGAATACATTTCCCAGCTGGCAGCTGGCCCACCCGTTCCGCTACATCTGCCATAACGGCGAAATCAACACGGTGCGCGGGAACATGAATTGGATGCACGCACGCCAATCGGTCCTCGCATCACCGGCGTTCGGAAGCGATATCAATCGGATCTTCCCCATCATTCAACCGGGTGGCAGCGACTCCGCAGCTCTCGACAACAGCGTGGAGCTGCTCGCCCTGGGCGGCCGTTCCCTTCCTCATGTGATGGCCATGCTGATCCCGGAGGCGTGGGACGCAGACGGGACCATGGATGCCGCGAAACGCGAGTTCTACGAGTACCATGCGTCGCTGATGGAACCGTGGGATGGACCCGCCGCAGTGGCGTTCACGGACGGACGGATCATCGGTGCAACACTGGATAGAAACGGGCTCAGGCCCGCTCGCTATCTCGTGACGAAACAGAATCTCCTCGTCATGGCGTCGGAAGCCGGGGTCCTGCCGGTGGATCCTGCCGACGTGACCATCCGGGGATGTCTTGAACCCGGCAAAATGCTCCTCGTGGATCTGACCGAGCACCGCATCGTACCCGATGAAGAATTGAAAAGCCGCCTTGCCACACGGCAACCCTACGGACAATGGATCCGGGAAAACCAGATCCACATGGAAGATCTGGCGGACCCGCCCCGGGCGTTCGGATTCAACCCGCAGGATATACTTAAGAGACAACGCGTCTTCGGCTACACCGATGAAGACGTGCGCATGATTGTCGGCCCGATGGCTACAACGGGTGAGGAGCCGATCGGGTCCATGGGAACGGATACCCCCCCGGCCTTCCTTTCGGACAAACCGCAACCCCTGTTCAACTATTTCCGGCAACTCTTTGCCCAGGTAACGAACCCGCCCATCGACTCGCTTCGCGAAGCACTGGTGATGTCCCTGACAAGCTACATCGGGACGGAACGGAACATCCTGGATGAGAAACCACAGAACTGCCACACCCTCAAACTCGCCGACCCTATTCTCACCAATCGGGATCTGGAAAAAATGCGCCGCGTCTCACAGGGGGATTTTCTTGCCACCATGCTTCCGATGCTCTTCCGCGTCGATGGCGGCGCCAAGGAACTCGAGCGGGCCCTGGATGGCCTGTGCCGGCGGGCATCGCTGGCAATCCAGTCGGGGTACACCATTGTCATTCTCTCCGACCGCGGCGTCGACGAAGAGTATGCACCTATCCCGAGTCTCCTTGCCCTGACGGCCGTCCACAACCACCTGGTCCGCGAAAAGACCCGTACACAGGTTGCGCTTGTCGTCGAATCGGGCGAGCCCCGGGAAGTGCACCACTTCTGTCTGCTCATCGGATACGGTGCGAGCGCGGTGAACCCGTATCTCGCAATCGAGACGATTGAAGACATGGCAGCCAAGGGACTGCTGCCCGCCGGAACCACATTTGACAAGGCCCTGCAATACTACACGAAAGCCCTCCGGAAGGGCCTGTTGAAGACCATGTCCAAAATGGGGATTTCCACATTGCAGAGCTACCGCGGCGCCCAGGTCTTTGAGGCGCTCGGCCTGAACAAGGAGGTCGTTGACAAGTACTTCACCGGTACATCCTCCCGCATCGGTGGTGTCGGTCTTGATGTGCTTGCCAGGGAAGCACAGATGAAACACGAATTTGCGTTCAGCGAAGTCGCTCACCACACTCCGGATCTGGACCTGGGAGGCAACTATCAGTTCCGCGTGGATGGTGAGCGCCACATCATTGATCCGATGACCATCCAGAAGCTCCAGCAGGCGGTCCGCCGCTCTGATGCGGCGACGTTCGGGGAATTCACCGGTCTCGTCAATGATCAGGGCAGGGCGGCCCTGACCATCCGCGGATTGATGGAGTTCAAGAAAGGAACCAGGAGCGTTCCCCTTGAGGAGGTTGAACCGGCGGCGAAGATCGTCACCCGTTTCGTCACCGGCGCGATGTCCTACGGCTCCATCAGCAAAGAAGCGCACGAGACACTGGCTATCGCCATGAACCGGATCGGGGGCAAATCCAACACGGGTGAGGGGGGAGAAGATGAGGGACGTTTTACGCCCGACCCCGGAGGAGATCTCCGGCGGAGCGCCATCAAGCAGGTGGCCTCAGCCCGGTTCGGCGTCTCGGCCCACTATCTGATCAATGCCGACGAAATCCAGATCAAAATCGCCCAGGGGGCAAAACCGGGCGAAGGCGGACAACTCCCGGGTCATAAGGTCGACGTCTACATCGCCAGAACGCGGCATGCCACTCCGGGTGTCGGGCTGATCTCACCACCGCCTCACCATGACATCTATTCCATCGAAGATCTTGCCCAGCTGATCTATGACCTGAAGAGCGTGAACCCGCGTGCGCGTATCTCCGTGAAACTCGTCGCGGAGTACGGTGTGGGCACGATTGCGGCGGGTGTCGCCAAAGCACACGCAGATACGATTCTCATAAGTGGAGATTCCGGCGGAACAGGTGCCGCTCCCCTCTCGTCCATCAAACATGCCGGCATTCCCTGGGAAATCGGCCTTGCCGAAACACAGCAGGTGCTGGTACTGAACGATTTGAGGAGCCGCGTGCGTTTGCAGACCGACGGCAAACTTCAGACGGGCCGGGATGTGGTGATTGCCGCATTGCTGGGTGCGGAGGAGTTCGGCTTCGCCACAACGCCCCTGATGGCCATGGGATGCATCATGATGCGCAAATGTCATCTGAATACGTGCCCCGTGGGCATCGCGACACAGGACCCCGTGCTGCGCGCGAAATTTACAGGCACGCCGGAGCATGTCATCAATTTCTTCTTCTTTGTCGCCGAAGAAGTCCGGGCGCTGATGGCACAACTCGGCTTCCGTACGGTGGACGAAATGGTTGGAAGGGTCGATATGCTCCAGGCCCGGAAGGATGTCGACCACTGGAAGGCGAAATACGTAGACCTGTCGTCCATCCTTCACAACCCGGCCGTGCCCCTCCGGTTCGGTCGTCGTTGTCAGATGGCGCAGGACCATGGACTGCAGGGCGCCCTGGACTACGAGTTGATCAGTCAATCGCAGGCCGCTCTTGAACGCGCCGTTCCAGTCAGTGTGACTCTTCCCATCCGGAATGTGCACAGGGCCGTGGGCGCAATGCTGAGCGGCGAGGTTGTACGGCGTCATGGCTCCGGAGGCCTCCCCGACGATACCATCACCATAACCTGTACAGGTTCGGCAGGTTTGAGCTTCGGAGCGTTTCTGGCGAATGGGATAACCCTCATTCTCGAGGGTGACGCAAACGATTATGTCGGCAAAGGCCTCTCGGGAGGAAGACTTGTCGTCTTCCCGCCCAGAAATTCCCTCTACCCTCCTGAAGAAGGAACGGTCGTCGGAAACGTCGCCCTGTACGGCGCAACAGGCGGCGAAGCGTACTTCAGCGGGAAGGCAGGGGAACGTTTTGCCGTGCGCAATTCGGGCGCAAAGGCGGTGGTGGAATCCGTGGGAGACCACGGTTGCGAGTACATGACGAACGGCATCGTCGTGATACTGGGAAAAACGGGGAAGAACTTCGGGGCCGGGATGTCGGGAGGCCTTGCCTATGTACTGGATGAATCAGGCGACTTCTCGTCATCCCTGTGCAACCCGGACATGGTGGATCTGGAGCCCCTCGACGAAGAGGACCGGAAAACCGTGAGTGATCTTATCCGGACACATGTAGAGCTTACCGGCAGTCCCCGCGGAACCGCGATCCTTGCGCATCAGGAAGACCATGTTCCGCGGTTTGTCAAAGTCTTTCCGCACGATTACAAGCGCGTGCTGGCGAGAGCTTCGGAGACCCGGGAACAACAATCACGTATCACACAGGAGGCCGTCCATGGGTAAGCCGACCGGTTTTCTCGAATACCCCCGGGAAACTCCCGCCCGACGGTCCATTGAGGAGCGTGTGAACGACTGGCAGGGTGTGTATCAGGAGCTGCCGGAACAGAACGCGCGCACGCAGGCGGCACGATGCATGGATTGCGGTGTACCTTTCTGTCACCACGGATGCCCGCTGAACAATATCATTCCGCACTGGAACGATCTGGTGTATCGCGACCGCTGGCAGGATGCTTTGCGCATTCTCCATGCGACAAACAACTTCCCCGAGTTTACCGGGCATGTGTGCCCCGCACCCTGCGAAACGTCGTGCGTGCTGGGCATCAATGAGCCGGCAGTGTCCATCAAGGCCATCGAACTGAAGATCATTGAGCACGGGTTTGCTCAAGGGTGGATTGCCCCCGAGTGGCCATCACAACGTTCCGGCAAAAGAGTGGCGGTGATCGGCTCGGGTCCCTCCGGACTCGCGGCGGCACAGCAGCTGAACCGCGCCGGCCATCATGTCACCGTTTATGAAAAAAGCGACCGCGTCGGCGGCTTGCTGCGGTATGGCATCCCCGATTTCAAACTCGAGAAACAGATGCTCGATCGCCGGATCAACGTGCTGCGATCGGAAGGAATCGTGTTCACGACGAATGCGCACGTCGGCGCACAGATTCCCGCCCTCGCGCTGCGTCAGTCCTATCATGCCATGCTCCTCTGCGGGGGGGCAGAGTCACCGCGCGATCTTCCGGTGCCGGGTCGGGACCTCAAGGGAATTCATTTCGCCGTTGACTTCCTGTCCCAGCAGAACCGGCGGGTTGCAGGCCTATCCACGGATCATACAGAAGAAATCCTCGCGACAGGAAAACGGGTGATTATTCTTGGCGGCGGCGACACGGGAGCCGACTGTCTCGGGACATGTCACCGCCAGAAAGCAGCGTCCGTTACCCAGCTGGAAATCCTGCCCCGGCCGCCCCTCGAACGCGCGGCAAGCACCCCCTGGCCCCTGTGGCCCCTTCAACTGCGCACGGAGTCTTCGCACGAAGAGGGCGGTGTGCGTGACTGGGCGGTGGCGACGAGCCACTTTGAGGGTGATGCGGCCGGCCGGGTGGTGCGCCTCCACGCCGTCCGTGTAGGCCCCCCTCCGGACTTCAGGCCTGTTGAAGGCACGGCGTTCAGTCTCGATGCCGACCTGGTGTTGATTGCCATGGGGTTCACGGGCCCTCGCAAAACGGGACTTCTGGACGAACTTGGTGTCGCACTCGATGCCCGGGGGAACGTATCCACTGACGAGCACTACATGACATCCGTTTCGGGTGTTTTTGCCGGGGGAGACATGCGCCGCGGGCAGTCTCTCGTGGTGTGGGCGATTGCCGAAGGCCGCCGCGCAGCACAGGAAATCGACACCTTTCTGGTGAAAGGAACCGGGACATCAGGCATTTCACTAAATCCACGGAAAGCAGGCACATGAAGACAGAACACTGCGGAGCGGATATGCGACACATCGCACTGTATGACACAACCTTGCGCGACGGCACACAGGGTGAAGACGTGAGTCTCTCCGTCGAGGACAAGCTCCGTATAGCACAACTCCTCGATGAGTTCGGGATCGATTACATCGAGGGCGGTTGGCCCGGATCGAACCCGCGCGATGTCGAGTTTTTCCTCCGGGCCCGGTCGCTTCGCCTGCTCCATGCTCGGCTTGCTGCATTCGGCAGCACGCGGCGTGCAAAGAATCGCGTCGAGGATGACGCCAACATCAACGCACTTCTTGCCGCGGAAACCCCCGTGGTGACCATCTTCGGCAAAAGCTGGTTGCTTCACGTTCACGAGGCATTGCAGATCAGCGAACAGGAAAATCTGGACATCATCGCGGATTCGGTTTCGCATCTTGCGGGGCGGGGTCGTGAGGTGATTTACGATGCGGAACACTTCTTTGACGGGTACAAGGACAATCGAGACTATGCACTGAAGACACTGCAGGCCGCGCGGCAGGGCGGCGCCGGGACCATCGTTCTGTGCGACACAAACGGCGGATCACTCCCCGAGGAGGTTGCACGTATCGTCGAGGATGTCCGGACAGACATCACCGCGGTGATCGGCATCCATACACATAACGACGGTGAACTGGCTGTCGCCAACACCCTTGCCGCCGTGCACCGGGGTGCAACGCATGTACAGGGGACGGTGAATGGATATGGTGAACGATGCGGGAACGCCAATCTCTGTTCCATCATCCCCAATCTTCAGCTCAAGCTGGGGTATGCGTGCGTAAGCGAACAGCATCTTGCCCGTCTCACCAGCATGTCACAATATGTCGCGGATCTGGCAAATCTGGCTCAGGGAAAGCATCTGCCGTTTGTCGGGCAGAGCGCGTTTGCACATAAAGGGGGCGTGCATGTCAGCGCAGTCATGAAAAACAACCGCACCTACGAGCACATTGAACCGCATGTGGTGGGTAACCGCCGCCGTGTGCTGGTATCCGACCTCTCCGGCAGAAGCAATGTCGCCTACAAAGCCCGTGAACTCGGCATTCACCTGGAGGAAAAGTCTCCGGCCACGCAGCGCATCGTGGACGAGATCAAGACGCGGGAGCACGACGGCTATCACTACGAAGATGCGGACGGTTCCCTGGAGCTTCTGTTCAAACAGAAACTTGATACGTGGCGGGAATTCTTCTCACTCGATGGTTTCAAGGTCATCATTCATAAAGAATCGTCCGAAGCCGCGCCGGTTTCGGAAGCACTTATCAAGGTTCGTGTCGGTGGGGAGGTGGAACACACCGCAGCGGAAGGCAACGGCCCGGTAAATGCGCTGGACAACGCGCTGCGCAAAGCGCTCGACAAATTCTACCCCGGACTGCGGAATGTGGTGTTGAGCGACTACAAAGTGCGCGTTCTGGACGGGAATGACGGCACGGGTGCGAAGGTACGCGTGCTTATCACGTCGCGTGACGACACGAGCTCGTGGAATACCGTCGGGGTCTCCGGAAATATCATCGAGGCAAGCTGGAAGGCCCTTGTCGACAGTATCCACTACTACCTGCTGAGACAGGCCGCGCCCGTCGAGGTGGCCGCACCTCCGGTGGGCGGATAAAGCGTCCGGAAGCTGATTCGTCGTCCGGCGATCCCCTGCCTTTCATAACCGGAAATCACGGCGTTCAGCGTGAGTGATGCACACTCCCGCAAATGCCGTTGATCTGCTCGAGTGTGCATTCCACATCCCCGATCGAGGAAATCGGCACGAAACTTCACAGCTGGCGGGGGGGGGAAACAATCTCCTTCACCAGATTGGAAAAACGCCCTCCCTCCCGGAGCGGAGCCGGACCATCCCGTCGTCCTCCCTCGATCTTTATGGATTCTTTATGGATTCCCATCAACGAACTATGTCCAGTGAATAGACTCCTGGAGTAAGATTGGGGACATTGTATCATGATCCTCAAGAACCTCCGGACATCCGTTATACTGCTCCTGATTCTCACGGTATTGACGGGTTTGCTCTATCCTCTTCTGATCACGGCAATCGCTCAGCTTGCCTTCCCGTACCGGGCCAACGGGAGTATCATTCTCCAGGATGGCCGCGTCGCCGGCTCGGCACTCATCGGCCAGCCGTTCCACGATCCAGGGTACTTCTGGAGCCGCCCCTCAGCAACGGTCCCCTTCCCCTACAATGCGAGTGCGTCCTCCGGCTCAAATCTGGGCCCGCTCAACCCGGCGCTTCTCGATTCTGTGCGCCGACGCGCTGGGGACCTCAAAGCCGCCGACTCCTCAAACACCATGCAGATTCCGGTTGACCTCGTGACCGCGTCAGGAAGCGGGCTCGATCCACACATCAGCGTCATGGCTGCCCTCTATCAAGTGCCACGGGTTGCCCGTACACGAGGGCTTACCGAAGAACGAGTCCGAAACATCGTGGAGCAACACATTGAGGGAAGACAATTTGGCGTGCTGGGAGAGCCTCGCATCAATGTGCTGCTCCTGAACCTATCCCTGGATGAGGCGATCCACGGGGAGGGGGGAAAATAGTTATGGATTGCGTCTACATCGGGTTCGGTATGGCCTTTTTCCTTCTCACATGGGGTCTGGTCTTGTTGTGCGACGCCCTCGGAACGCACGATTCGGGAGACCAATCATGAACCCTGTCTACATCCTGGCAGCGGTGATCGCCGTCGCACTACTTGTTTATCTTTTTGCAGCTCTCTTGAAGCCGGAGCTTTTCGAATGACGACCATCGACATACTGCAGATCGTGGGATACGTGGCCGCAATTCTGCTGGCCGTCAGGCCGCTCGGCGCATACATGGTAAGGGTATTCCAGCGTGAGCGAACGACGCTTGATCCCCTCCTGGGTCCGGTGGAACGGTTGATCTACAGATTTGCGGGCATCAAGCCGGACGAGCAGATGGACTGGAAGGCGAATGCTGCCGCCATGCTTCTCTTCAACGCCGTGGGATTCGCAGCGGTGTACGTTCTTCAGCGTGTGCAGGGATTTCTCCCGTTCAATCCGCAAGGGTTTCCGCCGGTCTCGCCTGACTCTTCATTCAACACCGCCGTAAGTTTCGCCAGCAACACGAACTGGCAGGGATACGGCGGGGAAACCACAATGAGCTACCTTACCCAGATGGCGGGACTCACGGTCCAGAATTTTGTCTCCGCCGCAACGGGTATGGCTCTGCTCGCACTCTTCACCCGGGGAATCTCCCGCCACTCCGTCCGGACGCTGGGGAACTTCTGGGTCGACATGACCCGCAGCACGCTCTACATCCTGCTCCCGTGGGCTGCAATCCTGGCACTTCTCCTGGTCTCCCAGGGAGTCGTGCAGAATTTCCAGCCGTACATCGCGGTGCCCCTTCTCCAGAAAACAACCGATTCGCGGGGAGCACAGGTCAACGAGCAGATCCTCCCGATGGGACCTGCAGCCACACAGACTGCTATCAAGGAGCTGGGAACGAATGGCGGAGGGTTCTTCAACGCCAATTCTGCACACCCCTTCGAGAACCCCACCCCGTTCTCGAACTTCCTCGAGATGCTCGCAATCGTGCTCATCCCCGCCGCATTGTGCTACACCTACGGGAAGATGGTCGGGGACACCCGCCAGGGGTGGGCTCTCCTTTCAGCAATGCTCCTGATCTTTGTCGGGTCCCTCGGAATCACCACCTGGACCGAGCAGGCAGGTAACCCCGCGTTGACAACCATGGGGATTGTGCAGACAGCAGATGATCTTCAACCTGGTGGGAACATGGAAGGCAAGGAAGTACGCTTCGGAATCGCCAACTCCGACCATCTGGGCGACTGCCACCACGGCGGCCTCCAATGGTTCCGTCAATTCCATGCTTGCCTCATACACACCGATCGGTGCGATTGTGACGCTGGTTATGATGCAGCTCGGGGAGGTTGTCTTCGGTGGCGTCGGCTCCGGCCTGTATGGTATGCTTGTGTTCGTGATCGTCGCCGTGTTTGTGGCCGGCCTGCTCGTGGGCCGCACTCCGGAGTATCTCGGCCACAAGATCGAAGCCTACGAAATGAAGATGGCATCTTTGCTCATTCTCATAATGCCGCTTACGGTGCTCGGTCTGACCGCGCTCGCGGTAATGCTCGATGCCGGAACGCGCTCCGTGCTGAACCCCGGGCCCCGTGGTTTCAGCGAAGTGCTCTACGCTTTCACTTCCCAGGGAAACAACAATGGAAGTGCCTTCGCCGGACTGAACGCGAATACCCCGTTCTACAATATCGCGGGAGGTATTGCGATGCTGATCGGACGATATTGGCTTGCCGTTCCGACGCTTGCCCTTGCGGGCTCGCTGGCACGCAAGAAGCTCATCCCTCCGAGTGACGGCACTCTTCCCACGCACACGCCGCTCTTTGTGTTCTGGCTGATAGCCATTGTGTTGCTTGTCGGTGCACTCAATTTCCTTCCCGCGCTCGCGCTGGGGCCGATCGTCGAACAATTCATGATCCCCGGATGAATCCAATCACGTCACACGAGATCGCACGGAACACGACACAGACGGTGGACCGTCAGGACCGGCTTTCCGGGCTCCTTCCATCTCTGTATCGCCGTGCCCTTTGGGAGTCGATCCGGAAATTGAACCCGCGCTCGATGGTCGGCAACCCGGTCATGTTCATTGTCGAGATCGGCAGCGCTGCGACCACGGCGCTCTGGCTGCAGGCCCTGACGGGAACGGGTGAGGCGCCTGCATGGTTCATCGGAGCGGTCTCTCTCTGGCTATGGCTCACCGTACTGTTTGCCAACTTTTCGGAAGCCCTGGCGGAGGGTCGGGGCAAGGCGCAGGCCGAGGCTCTGCGCAGGGCCCGCCGTGAAACGCCCGGCAAGCGACTGCGGGAGCCACACTATGGAAGCCGATTCGAGACGGTCCCGTCCACGGCGCTCGGCCGCGGAGATGTCCTCCTCGCCGAGGCAGGCGACGTCATCCCAAGCGACGGCGAGGTGATCGAGGGAATTGCATCGGTGGACGAGAGCGCAATAACGGGGGAAAGCGCTCCGGTCATCAGGGAATCGGGGGGTGATCGAAGTGCAGTGACCGGGGGAACACGAGTTCTGTCTGATTGGCTTGTCATTCGCGTGACGACCGATCCGGGGGGCGGATTTCTTGAAAGAATGATCCGTCTTATCGAAGGATCCAGGAGGCAGAAAACGCCCAACGAGATCGCCCTCAACATCCTGCTTGCGGCATTCACGATCATCTTCCTTGTCGTGTGCGCAACGCTTCTCCCCTTTTCCCTCTACAGCGTTGCCGCAGCGGCACGGGGAACCCCCGTCACGATCACCGTCCTCGTGGCACTTCTGGTATGCCTGATCCCGACGACAATCGGCGGACTCCTTTCCGCCATCGGGATCGCCGGCATGAACCGGATGCTGCGGTACCGAGTTGTTGCCACATCCGGTCGCGCCATCGAGGCTGCCGGCGACGTGGATGTCCTGTTGCTTGACAAGACCGGGACGGTGACGCTCGGAAACAGGATGGCCACCGACTTTGTCCCCGCCCCGGGTGTTCCCGCAGAGCGGCTTGCAGACTCCGCCCAGCTTGCATCACTTGCTGATGAGACGCCGGAAGGCAGATCGATTGTCGTACTGGCCAAGGAGAACTTCGGCCTCCGCGGAAGGGAACTTCATGACATCGCCGCCCGTTTTGTCCCGTTCAGCGCGCAAACCCGAATGAGTGGCGTCGATATCCCTGGCGACGGGAATTCCCGGCAGAGAATCATCCGCAAAGGCGCGGTCGACGCAATCACCGCATTTGTGGAGCGGCATGGCGGCACCGTTCCGCAAGCTGTTGTCCGGAAGGTTCAGGAGATCAGCCTGCTGGGCGGGACACCGCTCATCGTGGCCGAAAACAAGGAAGTGCTCGGCGTGATCCATCTGAAAGACATCGTGAAGGGCGGAATCAAGGAACGGTTTGCACATCTGCGAGCGATGGGGATCAAGACCGTGATGATCACCGGCGACAACCCGGTCACCGCTGCGGCGATTGCCGCCGAAGCGGGCGTGGACGACTTCCTGGCAGAAGCCACACCGGAGGACAAACTGCGGTTGATACGGGAATATCAGAACGGCGGCCGGCTGGTGGCAATGACCGGCGACGGCACCAACGATGCACCGGCACTCGCACAGGCGGACGTTGCTGTGGCAATGAATACCGGCACACAGTCCGCACGTGAAGCGGCAAATATGATCGACCTCGACAGCAATCCCACCAAACTTATGGAAATCGTCGAGATCGGGAAGCAACTGCTGATGACGCGCGGCACGCTCACCACCTTCAGCATCGCCAACGATGTGGCAAAATACTTCGCCATCATCCCTGCGGCATTCGCCACGACGTACCCGGCACTCGGAACGTTGAATGTCATGCGGCTCGCCTCCCCGGAAAGCGCCATCCTCTCTGCGGTAATCTTCAATGCCTTGATCATCGTCGCTCTCGTACCGCTGGCCCTTCGCGGGGTGCGCTACCGCCCGCTGAACGCCGTCCAGCTGCTCCGGCGACATTTGTTGATCTATGGCGTGGGCGGTTTGATCGCCCCATTCGTCGGCATCAAAGCCGTTGACCTTTTGCTCACTTCACTTGGTTGGGTATGACTCCTGACAATGCGACCGGCAGCGCCCTCGAACAACTCCACCGACCGGCGGAAATCACGATTCAGCTACATCAGAACCGTACATGTGGAAACCATGAACACCACCCTGACTCGTCATCTGCCTTGTGCTGCTCGTCTACGTTGCCACATGTATGCTCCAGTGGCGGCGGTTGACCCGCGGGGAGAAGGGAAGACGCGGCGGTCCGCGCAATCTTCCCCGCGCGAACGGTAGATTTTTGCATCGGTGATTCGTATGTTTGATCGATGCGTCTTACCGGCGCAGCTACCCAGTCACCAACCCCGCGTGGAGCACGCACAGGACCTGATGGCACCCGTTGACGAACGGCGGCCGGACCCCGACGACCTTCTCCAATCCCTGAAACGGGACGAGGAACGCGAGACAAAGGGGAGGCTGAAGATCTTCTTCGGGATGTGCGCGGGCGTGGGAAAGACCTACGACATGCTCAAGGCCGCGCACGAGGCCGGGTCGATGGGCGTTGCTGTTCTGGTCGGCTACGTGGAAACACACGGCCGGAAGGAAACGGAAGAACTGCTCGCCGGGCTCGAGGTCCTTTCCCGTAAAACCGTCGAGTACCGTGGGACCACTCTGCAGGAAATGGACATCGATGCCGTACTCGTGCGCAAACCAGTCGCTCGTGCTTGTCGACGAGCTCGCACACACCAACGCTCCCGGAAGCCGTCACACCAAGCGGTATCAGGATGTCATCGAATTGCTGGACACGGGCATCGATGTCTACACGACGCTGAACGTCCAGCATCTCGAAAGCAGGGCCGATACCGTCGCCCAGATTACCGGATCCACTGTTCGCGAGACCGTTCCGGATTCCATCTTCGAGAACGCGGATTCAGTCGAAATCGTGGATCTCCCACCTGATGAGTTGTTGAAGCGGCTCGGCGACGGGAAGGTATACACTGCCGAGCGGTCGCAGGAAGCCGTCAGGAATTTCTTCCGTGCAGGCAACCTGACTGCTCTGCGGGAGATGGCGTTGCGACTCGTCGCCGAGCGGGTCGACCATCAGCTGCGTGACCTGATGAAGACCAAGCGGATCGCCGGACCGTGGAAATCCGGCCAGCGGCTCGTGGTTGGCATCAGTCCCAGCCCGAACACCGTCACCCTCATCCGCTGGGCACGTCGCACAGCCTATTCGATGAACGCCACGTGGGTCGGCGTGTACGTGGAACGCTCCGGGCGCCTGTCCGGCTCCGCCAGGGACCGCCTGGCGGGCAACATCAAGCTTGCGCGAGAGCTCGGTGCCGAGATCGTGACGACTGCAGACGAGGACATCGTCGGAGGGATCCTGCGCGTTGCACGGGAACAGAATGCGACTCAGATTCTCATCGGCAAAACGAGCCGCCACCTTCCGTTTTCTCCAAGCCTCCTCGACAGGTTGATCGATCGAAGCGGCGAGCTCGATATCTACGTTGTCGGAGGTGATAAGGCGACGCCTCATTCCCGCCGCCGTCTGCATCTTCCCGACATTCAATCCGGGATCCGGCAGTATCTGATCGCCGCCTGCGCCGTCCTGGCGGTTTCCCTTCTCCTGTATCCGTTGAGGCCAACGCTCGGATACCAGCCCATCTCCCTGATCCTCCTGTTGACCGTGGTCTTGCTGCCGCTCAAGCTCGGCGCGGGCCCGGTTTTGCTGGCAGCGGCGCTCAGCGCGATCGTCTGGAACTTCTTCTTCATCCCGCCACAGTTCACCTTTGCCATCGGTCTTCTGCAGGATGTGTTGATGTTTGTCCTCTACTTCGGCGTTGCCGCAGTCACGGGAGTGCTGACCGCACGCATCCGTGCGCGCGAGAAAGCGGTCCGGGCCCGGGAAGAGCACGCATCGGCATTGTACGGACTTACCAGGGACCTCTCCCTCGCCCGTTCACAGGACGACGTCGTGCGGGCGGCGGTGGACAATCTCAAGAGGTACTTCGGTGCGGAGGCCGTCGTGTTGCTCAGTCAGACTGATGGCGACATCTTCACGGAAGCACATCCCGCAAGCACATTCGCGACAGACCAGCGGGACTTCGATGTGGCTGCGTGGGTGTACTGGAACGAGAAGAAGGCGGGACAATTCACGGACACGCTGCCGGCGGCTCGCGCCACATTCTTCCCGCTCTCCGGCCCGCGCTATCCACTCGGGGTTGTCGGCTTGCACATGCCAACGGGCGGGCGGTTGACCATCGACCAGGAATCGCTGCTCGAAATCTTCCTTCGTCAGATCTCCTCGGCGATTGAACGGGAACAGCTCCACGACCTAACACGGCAAACACTCGTCGTCGCCGAATCGGAGAGACTCTATAAAACCCTTTTCGATACGCTCTCACATGAATTCCGGACACCGGTGGCAACAATCGTGGGGGCGGCCGATCAACTGCAGAGAGAGCCTCTGTTCGCCGGCGGTATCCCGGCGGAAATCGTGAGAGATATGTCCGACGCCGCCAACCGCCTGAACCATCTCGTGCAGAACCTCCTGGACATGACACGAGTGGAATCAGGTCTTCTGAAGATCAAGCGGGACTGGTGTGACATCGCCGATCTTATCGGCACGGCTGTGCGCAAAGTGGAGGATCTCCTTCGACACCTCAGGGTCAAGATCAACGTGTCTGAATCCATGCCCCTCATCCAGGCGGATCAGGGATTGCTCGAACAGGTCCTGGTCAACATCCTCCACAATGCCGCGGTTCACACAGGTGGCGCGACCGAAATTCATATCATCGCGTACGTCGAACAGGACGAGTGCGTCATCAACGTATGGGATAACGGCCGGGGCATACCGCCTCCGGATATCGACAAGGTGTTCGGGAAATTCTATCGCATCCGGGGTACCAAGAGCGGCGGCACGGGTCTTGGACTCTCCATCGCCAAAGGAATCGTCGTCGCACACGGCGGCACTATCTCGTGCACCAACCGACCTGAAGGAGGGGCGCAATTCACGCTCCGTCTCCCCCTGGGCTCTCCCCCACCTTCCGTGGTAACCGCATGAGCGCACAGACCCATCCGGCCAACATCCTCGTGGTTGATGACGAAGTGCAGATGCGCCGACTGCTCCGGCGGATCCTGGAAGAGGAAGGATATAAGGTTTTCACGGCCGATACCGGCAGAGAGGGTCTGGTACACGCGGGAACAGACAGGCCGGATGTCGTCGTTCTGGACCTTGGGCTCCCGGATATGGATGGCCGGGGGGTGCTCAGGGAACTGCGATCCTGGTCCTCGGTTCCCATCCTGATTCTGTCCGTGCGTGATGCAGAGGAGACGATTGTGGGTGCGCTGGATAGCGGGGCGGATGACTATCTGACGAAGCCGTTTCGTTCCGGCGAACTCCTGGCCCGCATTCGCGCCCTTCTCCGTCACCGGCTTTCCGGACAGGACGATCAGCTGTATACATCGGACGATCTCACCGTTGACCTGTCGGCCAGGACAGTAGCTGTGCGCGGTCAGCCGGTGAAACTCACTCCCACGGAATACGCCCTTCTTGCGCTCTTTGTGAAGAACGCCGGGAAGGTTCTGACGCACAGCCTGTTACTGCGGGAAGTGTGGGGCCCGACCTATGCAGAGGAAACACAGTACCTCAGGGTATTCGTTGGCCAGTTGCGGAAAAAGATCGAGCGGGACCCCGCCACCCCGCGTATCCTTCTCACCGAATCCGGCGTGGGGTACCGGCTGACCTGCTAGAAATCTTCTGACGGCCCGCAAGCTGCACACAGCTTCTTCTCCGTTCTGTGTGCTGCGGACCTACGACCCTGAGGCGCTGCTCCGGTACCACTCCATCGTTCTCCGCATGGCAACGTCGACCGGCGTCGGCGCCAGGGAGAACGTGCGTTGCATCCGGCTCGAGTCGACTTCGAACGGGTCCGTAAATTCGTACATCATTTCAACAGACTCACCTGCACCGGGATTGAAAAGCCCCACGAGACGCATCATCAACGGTGAGACAACGGTGAATTGCGGTCTGAAACCGAGGGCGCGACAAGCTTTTTCGACCATTTCCACCTCGTTCGGCATCAGCTCGGGACGCCGACCACTTCGGTTTGCCGCTCTCACGGAGATATTGAGATCACGCAGCGCGCGGGCGGTCCAGCATCCAACCGGGCCGGCGCCGAAGATGACGTGCAGGCTCTTGGGTACGGTGGTTTTCACAGGGGGGAGTTCCTGGTGCTCCATCAATTGAGGGAGAATGCCGGCTGCGCGAAGACAGGGGCATGGTGGAACATAAGATCCCGCACCTCGTGGTCCATGAATTTGAACAACGGCATCTGCTGAAGCGTCTGAAGCACGTTTCCCTCCGATCCCCCCATCATCGTCACCCAGAGGGTTCGCCGGTCGGCGGAAAGGCTGTAGCTGGTGATAACTCCTTTTCCCATCAACGCGTTTACCATCGCGCGTTGAGGCGGAATAAGCGCAATGAACTCTTCGTCGAATTCGGCCGGAAGGGTGATGGTGACCATGTACTCATTCATGCAGCTATTCCTTCATAGTGATTCTTCGCAAACCGGGATTTAGCCCCTTCCCCCGGTTCCCGGAACGCGAAACAGGGCCTCCGTATTTATTCAACACCCCACGGGCCGGCAAAGGTTCCGGCAATCTCCTCTTCGCGGGTACGCAGCGGTCCCCCCGAACAGTTCATCACGCTCCTGCACCGGCCGTCTTTCAGGCCAGCGCTGCTTCGCTTGGATGCTGCACTGCTTCCGCCAGCGTCATGGATTTCCGAACCAGAAGCCGGACCTGGCTCTCAAGTTTCTTGTCCGTAAATGTATGGTCCTGGTTGAAGGCTTCTCGTGCGTTCCGGATAAAGACCTGCGGCTGCGGAAGGACCAGGACATCGAGCGCTGTGAGAATGGTGCGAAGGTGCGGCTGCATGCGAATCGTCCCAAAGGGTCCCCCCGAGGCGCCCATGATGGCCGCCACCTTGCCGCCCAGAACGCTGCGCGGTTTGGAAAGCCAGTCGATAGCGTTCTTCAGACCACCGGGGACGGAATAATTGTATTCCGGGGAGGCAATGATGATCAGATCTGCGCTGGATAGAGCATTTCGCATTATGATGACGTCTTCGGTTGGAAATCCGGCCGTGTCCTCATCATACATCGGAATGTTCATCTTCTTGAGGTTCACTTCCTGCACCGTAGCTCCCTCCTCGGCTGCGAATCGGAGGGCCTGGCGGAGCGCCGCCGTGTTATAGGAGCCTGTTCTGAGACTGCCCGATATTCCGACTACATGCATACTCTTCTCCGTCTCTGGTTTTCATACTGTTCAACAGAAATACTCTTGTCACCAATATAACCCCGGTAGTGTCCTTTAAGTTCCTATATTTGAAACTTAAAGTATATGCTCAAAAAAAACTACTTCTTTTCATGCCCGTCGAGCACAGTGGTTCCGAGCTTCCGGGCCAGACGGGCTAGTTCCTGCTGTTCCACTTCAGAGAGGACCGACGCCAGATCGCCCACAAGGCGGGCATGCCGCGGAAAGATATCGTCAAACAGCTTTTTTCCTTTAGGGGTCAGGCGGACATGGACAACCCGCCGATCGGTGTCTGTCCTGGTCCGCTCCACCAGGCCGTCCTTTTCAAGATTATCGACAACCACCGTCATATTCCCGCCGCTCACCAGCTGTTTGCGGCAAAGTTCCCCGATCGTCATGGGTCCGAGGTGCCCGAGGCATTCGAGCGCGCCGAACTGAGGCACCGTGAGACCAAACGTACGGATCTGCTCCTGCGTGAGCTTGCCGAACGTCGCCGCCGCACGGGCCAGCTTGACCCACATGGTCAGTGCGACGTCTGCCTTCCTGCCATACCGCTTTGTTGTATGCATAGTGTTTTGAAGTCGAAATATTCTAATTCAATATACATGCTTCCAGGGGTAATGTCAAGTATGACTGATCGCAACCGTTGACTATGAGCTCATGTGTCTCAGGCATGCGACAGCGGAGCTCTGGTCAGGGGTGGAGGCCGGCGGGTGCATGGTGCTCCTGCTGCCTCGCCTGAAGATCGAGTCAAACGCTGCTCTTTGCGTCTGTTGGCCAAAATGAATAGATTTCCCCTGTCAAACAAAGAAGACGTTCTCACAAAGAAATCGAAAAGGCACGGCCCGATGGCAAGACTTCCCCATGCGGAACCAACCCCCGCCGAGCGACTCCTCTCTCCTTTTCAGGAATTCCTGCATCAGGAAACCTCCGGCGGCATCGTCCTTCTCATCTGCACCGCAATCGCACTGGTGTGGGCGAACGTCCCGTCCATTGCTCCCGGGTATGTCGCTCTCTGGCAAAAGCCGATCGTCGTCGGGGTCGGCGATTTTGTTCTCACCAAACCCGCTTCGCTCTGGATTAATGACGGACTGATGGCGATCTTCTTCTTTGTTGTCGGCCTGGAGATCAAACGGGAGTTGCTCACCGGAGAGCTCTCCTCCCCCCGGCAGGCTGCCCTCCCCGCCGCCGCAGCACTCGGAGGGATGGTGGTTCCCGCGATCATCTATACTCTCTTCAACGCTGGAGGTTCGGCAGGAGGTGGGTGGGGAATCCCCATGGCAACCGACATCGCCTTTGCCCTGGGCGTTCTTGCCCTCCTGGGAAAGGGCGTTCCCCTGTCGCTCAAGATCTTCCTGGCGGCACTGGCTATTGTTGATGACCTTGGGGCAGTACTCGTTATCGCATTGTTCTTTACGGCGGAGATTGTCTGGCCGGCACTGATCGTTACGGGGGTGATCATTGTCCTGCTTGTTGCAGTCAACCGGCTCGGGGTCCGGAACCCTCTCGTCTATATCCTCCTGGGTACTTTCCTCTGGCTGGCCATCCTCAAATCCGGAATCCACGCCACCATCGCCGGAGTTATCCTGGCAATGACAATTCCCTCAACGGCACGCCTCAGCCGCAAGGAGGTGGCGGCCAGAAGCATCGAGCTGATCAGTGATTTCACGGGAAGAGAGACCGGTCAGTCCGAATCAAGAGAGAACCAGCAGGCAACACTGCAGACTCTTGGAGCGGTTGTGCAGTCGGCGGAGTCTCCACTTCAAAGGTTCGAGCATACGCTTCACCCCTGGGTGGCTTTCCTCATCATGCCCGTTTTCGCCCTCGCGAACGCCGGTGTCTCGCTGGGAACTGATTTTGTCTCCAGATTGTCCCACCCGGTCACGCTCGGTGTCGCCGCGGGACTGATTCTCGGCAAACAGTTGGGCATCACTTCATTCGCCTGGGTCGCCATAAAGACCGGGATTGCATCTCTCCCTGCAGGGATCTCCTGGCGCCATATCTACGGTGTCGCCTGCCTGGCGGGTATCGGATTCACAATGTCCCTCTTCATCGCCGATCTGGCATTCGGCGAAGGTCCTGACCTTCAGCTTGCGAAAGTGGGGATTCTCTGCGCTTCGTTGATTTCGGGGATCGCGGGATGGGTTATTCTCAGAAAGCAGGACGGGTAAGAGGAAGCCGTGATCAAGCAACAACCCCGGGGGATGGTTCATGCCGATCCCCTCTGTCGGCAAGCAGTGACGTCTCTCAACCAGCCCGCGCTTCTACAGAAACTTCAGACAGACCGGAGTGGGGACATCAACCGTGTAACCGGTCGGAGCGAGAGTCCCCGACTCTGGGTTCATGGCGAAAACGGTGATCATATCCGACCGCTGGTTGGCAACCAGCATGTACCGCCCGGTTGGATCGATCGTGAAATTGCGCGGCCACTTCCCGCCCGTCGACACGTGCTGTACCGGTGAGACTTCACCCTTCTTCGCATCGATAGCAAACACCGCGATACTGTCATGGCCGCGATTGGAGGCATAGACGAATTTCCCCGACGGGGCAACGTGGATGTCTGCCGGGAAATTTTCACCCGAAAAACCGGATGGGAGAGTGGACAGGGTTTGCCGGTGCTGCAAGCCTCCCGTTGACCGGTCCACGGAAAACACCGTCAGCGTTGAGTCGAGTTCATTCACGACGTAGACTCCCGATCCATCTGGAGAAAATGCAAGATGACGCGGGCCTGCGCCGGGTTTCGCATCAACCCAGCCGGGCGTTGATGGTAGAAGTTTGCCCTGCCGGTCATCAAAGCGATAGATCATCACCCTGTCGAGTCCGAGATCCGCGGCGTACGCAAGACGGCCGGATGAATCGAGAACAACAGAGTGAGTATGCGGCCCCTGCTGCCGGGGCGTCACGCTCGATCCCTTGTGCTGAACAACATGGGTCGCCTCGCCCAGGGTCCCGTCCACGCGGACCGGAAGAACGACGAGACTGCCACCTGTATAATTGGCTGCCAGCGCGAACCGGCCGGTCGAATCGATCGTGAGGTAGCACGGATCGGCACCATGGGTGGAACGACTGTTCAGCAACCGCAGGTCGCCGGTCGCCGGGTTCAGTGCAAACGCGCTCACGGAGCCACCGGGCTTACCTTCGAACTCTGCAGTTTCGTTCACGCAAAAGAGCCGGCCTCGATCTCTGTCGACCGCAAGGAAGGATGGATTGGCGACGCCTTTAGTGACGGATTCGAGAGCTACCTTCCCGGATTGAACATCGAAACGGCAGCGATATATCCCCTCGCTCTTGCCCTTTGTGTAAGTACCAACGAAGAGCATTGAACCGACGGGAATTACAGGGGGTGGTTCTCCGGTAAAGAGTCTGCGGGTTGTGACCATGGTGGCAATCCCGATGCCGATCGTTGCGAGAAAATCCCGACGCGTACGTTTGGTGATCACGGCATTCCTCTTCTCCCGGTGACGGAGTGGTGCCTTCCCGGGCCAAGGCAAAATGCAGAGTCATTATGGATCAGTCCGACACCCCATCGAGCGGAATCGGGAAAGGGTGCCGGCAAAAACCAGTCAGGTATCAACCCCCGCCATCAACGTGGAGCCGATTCACGGGGATCTGCTTCTGCACGAAACAGCCGGCGACGGTCGCTCTCGAAGTGATAGACCTTGGCCACCTCGATCCGCCTGGCCAGAAAACTGAAGGCGGCGATCCCTACGAGCACCCCCATCAGCGGGCCAATCCAATATATCCACCATCCCTGCCACTGTCCAGAGATAATTGCCGGGCCGAGGCTGCGGGCAGGATTTGTGCTGGTCCCCGATATCGGCGACTCGATATAGACCATGAAGGCGTACAAAAAAGGGAACAAGCCGGGGGTGTAGGGACGAAGCGGACGAAATCCGAGGAAAACACACAATCCGGCAATCAGCCCGAAGGTCGTGATCACTTCGCCCATCAACACCGCTTCGGTGGTATATCCTTCCCCCGGCAGTGTAGCCCCGAACGCTACGCTCCGCCCCATCGATCCCCAAAAAAGGAGCGGCAATGACCCGATCGTTGCGCCGGTCAGCTGGGAGAGCACATAGCCAAGAGCAGTCCGGGACTTGAGCTTGCCCATCATCCAGAATCCCAACGTAACGACCGGGTTGATATGCGCCCCGCTCTCCTTTCCGACGGGCGAGAGCGCAATCAGCGCACCCGTTGTGCCGAAGAGAAAACCGGTGATCAAGCGGCGCAACCCCTCATCCGGTATCGCGCGCGCGCCGGGGCTGCCGATGCCAAACATGAGTATAACGATTGTCAGGCCGACAAGCACCAGCAGGGCCGTCCCCACGAACTCTGAAACATAAGCCTGCCAGGGAATCGATGAAACCTTAGCTTTGTCGCTCATCTGTGGACCTTCACATGATTTCCCCCTACGCCTCGGAAAACTGGATGACAACCTTAATATCATCCGCCCCCCTTTGGAGTGCCTGCGTGAAGGCCTCCGGTCGCTCACGTCGCGAAATGAGGCGTTCGAGCCACTTTCGATCCGCGCGGGACAACGCCTCGCCGGCCTTGTACCAGTGCCGCTTGTTGGCGTTGACGCTGCCGACCAGAACATTGTTCTTGAGCACCACCGACGCCGCAACATCGGCCGTTGAGGCACCGAGCGTCCGGCCCCCGGTGCCGATGCCGGTGAGGCACACAACGCCCCCCGCCCTGATGCCCTGGGCAGAGTCTGCTATGACCTGACCGACGCCGGTACATTCGATGATGACGTCCGGCTCGAATCCGACGCCTGCAACATTTCCCGTGTGGTAAGTCGCTCCGAGGGCACGGACAAGTTCAGGCTTGGACCCCGACTCAACCCTGTCGAGAACATGGACTTCCAACCCGCGCTGCTTCCCGATAAGAGCGGCAAGAAGTCCGATCGGACCCGCACCCGTCACGAGTACCGTCCGGGGTTCCCAGAAAGCCCGCTGGCCGACCGCGAGAACCTGCTCCCACGCTTTTGCGACCACGGTGGTCGGTTCGAGCAGCACACCGAGAATCCCGAGGGTGGGGTCAATTTTCATGACGTACTCCGGTTCGACTCGCCAGCGCTGGGACATGAAACCATGGATCTCCTTGATACCGCGCTCGGTGTACTGGCCGTTCCGGCACATGTCCCACTCTCCAACCGCGCAGTTCGGGCAAGGCACCGGATCGGGACGCCGCACGATACCGACGACAAGATCTCCTTTTTTGAGCCCGCCGCTCTGGCCCGGGTCCACCACCCGGCCGAGGGATTCGTGGCCGAGCACGAGTCGCGTTTTGCCCGGCGGCGCCCAACCGTACTTCCCCTCCACGATTTCGACATCGGTCCCGCAGACCCCGACGGCGATGGCCTCCACAAGTACCGAACCTTCACGCACATCGGGCTCCGGAACCTCTTCCAGTTTGGCGCTTCCCGGCTTCTTCGGCTCTACAGTGATAGCTTTCATACGTACACCTCCTGTCGCTTCACATCGTTCGTGGCGAATTCCCGTTTGAGTTTTCCTATTTCCTATGCTTCAGGCGGGTCAATCTTCGACTTTACACGGTGATAATCCTCAGGCGCGTCCGATGGCGAGACCAGCGCGAAGACGTGGTAGGTCCACGGCGGCATGTCAAGATAGAGGCCGCGTGAAGCAAGCTCGCTCCCATCACGGTCGTGGCTGGCGGCACCAATCAGGTCGATAAACCGTACCGTCGGACCGTTGAAATCTGAGATGGGAAGACGGACATAGCACTGGCTCTGGTGCTCTGCATAGTTGACGGCAATCAACCACCGGAGGCCATCGGGCGCCTCCCAGAACGTCGTGACGAAGCAATCCCAGGTCCAGTTCCCTTCCCACGCCGGCGCACATTCGAGCAAACGCCACTGGCCATCCCGGACGATGGGCTGCGAGATCAGCTCGAGGAGGCGATCGTAAAACAGCTGGAGCTCCGCATCCGACTGCTCGATGGGTGCGCGGACCAGGTGCGGTGAGATGCGCTTCCGGCGGCCTGTGAACTGGCCATGATGGAAGAACCGCAATCCCGGGGAGAGAAATGTTATGACCGCCGAGGCCTCATGCATACCCCGGGGAAACGCAGCAGCAGCCCTTGGCTCGTCGTGGTTTTCCAGAAACCGGGCGAGCCTGTTCTGGTATTCGAGACCTGCCAGGAGATGCTCCCGCACCGGTCTTGCGTGGCCTTCCCGCAAGCGATCGTAGAGCCGCTTGTCATACGCGTAGTCGAAACCCTCCTGCATCATCCTCCATTCCATGTCCCAGTAGACCTCGGCCATGAAGCAAAACTCCGGGATCCGCTCCCGCACCCGCCCGATCGCCATGGACCAGAAGGGTTGCGGCCTGCGGCCCCATGTTCGCTCGAAAACATCCGGCAGGACAAGCATGGCCATGTCGCAGCGCACCCCATCGCACTGCGCGGCAATCTTCAGCAGTTCACCGGCCATGGCTTCCTGCGTGGCCGGATTGCTGTAATCCAGTTGCAGCGTGTCCGGCCAGCCGGCAAAGTACGGATCACGTCCGTATGCCAGAATACGATCCCCGTGGCCGCGTCTGGCCAGCGTGTAGTTCGCCGGCGCACCCGTGAGGTCTGCATCGGTCCCAGGGACGTAGTATTCAGGAAAACTCTCCACCCAGGGATGATCTGGAGCCGTGTGGTTCGGAACAAAATCCAGCATGAGCTTCATTCCTCGCCTCCGGAAACGCTCACGGAGGCGGGCGAGCGCCGTATCACCCCCCAGGGCCGGATGAACATTGTAGCCGGTGATCGCGAAACCGGATCCGGCGATATCCTCCTCGCGCAAATCAGGCAGGGTTTCCTGGAACTCCCTCCGCCATTCGGCGTTGCCACGCGACACGCGTCGCCCGGCATCCCCCGTGCACCAGACGCTCAGAAGCCAGATCCAGTCAAATCCCATGTCGGACAGACGATCCAGGTCAGCATCAGGGATGTCATCCACCGTGGCAGGCCGGCCCAGTGCCTGTGACAACTCAGTCAGCCAGACACGTGTGTTGATCTGATACAGCGATGGATACAGCGGCCTCGCCATGTTATCCTCCTTAGCTGCGGGCTGCGCCTCTGGTTTCGCGCTTCGGCCGGTCGCCTACAGTGTTTACGAACCCCGCAATTTTCCCCTGCTCGAGGGTCCGTTCCGCCGTTGTCGTCGCAAATATATGCATGACCCGGGCGATGCTCCCCGTCCAACCCGTCTGATGGCTGGCTCCCAGGCCGGCTCCGTTATCGCCGTGGAAGTATTCATTGAACAGGATGTAATCACGCCAGTGAGAGTCCTCCTGGAACTTGCGGGTCCCGCCGTAAACCGGCCGCCGGCCATTACTGTCGCGCAGGAAGATGCTGGACAGCCGGCGTGTAAGCTCCTCCGCCACCTGATACAGGTTCATCTGCCGGCCCGAGCCCGTAGGGCATTCGATGGTAAAGTCGTTTCCATAGTACAGGTAATACTGCATCAACGCCCGGATGAGGAGAATATTGACAGGCATCCAAACCGGACCGCGCCAGTTCGAGTTGCCGCCGAACATCCCCGAATCGGACTCCGCGGGTGAATAATTCACACTGGATACCTGACCGCCCGTGGAAAATACATACGGGTGCTCTGCGTGGTAACGGGAAAGTGCCCGGATTCCGTGCGGGCTCAAGAATTCATCCTCATCAAGCATCGTGGTGAGCACCCGCCGGAGTTTCTTCTCGTCGAGGACCGCCGTCATTCTCCGGCCCGCATGGCCGGGTTTCATCGGGTCGTGGATGAAGGCTCTCACTCGCGGTCGGGCCTCGAGGAACTTTTGCAGGGACTTGCCGACCTCGGGGTACTTTCCAAGGAGTTCCCCTTCAAATATAGTAACGGCACACAAAGGGAGCAAGCCTACCATGGAGCGAACCTTCAGCCGCTGGGACCGTCCGTCGGGCAGCCGGAGCACATCGTAAAAGAATCCGTCTTCCTCATCCCACATGCCGGAATCTTCTCCAACGCGGACCATGGATGACGAAATCCACAGGAAATGCTCCACAAACTTTCTGAACATCTGGACGTAGGCCGGCTTCTCGAGCGCCAGCTGCACGGCGATCTCCATCATGTTCTGGCAGAAGAGCGCCATCCAGGCGGTCCCATCGGCCTGCTCGAGATAACCGCCGGTCGGCAGCGGTGCACTGCGATCGAAGACACCGATGTTGTCCAGCCCCAGGAACCCTCCCTCAAAGACATTGTTGCCGGAGCGGTCCTTACGGTTAACCCACCAGGTGAAGTTGAGAAGCAACTTCAGGAAACAGCGCTCGAGCCATTCGATGTCCCCCTTCCCGTGCCGGGCCTGCTCCAGGCGGTAGGTAAAGATGGTGGCCCACGCGTGCACCGGAGGATTGACATCGCCGAAATTCCACTCATAGGCGGGAATTTGCCCGCTGGGGTGGAGGTACTGCTCCTGAAGCATGAGCTCCAATTGCCGCTTGCCGAAATCCTCGTCAACAAGTGTCAACGCGATAACGTGAAAGGCCAGGTCCCATACCGCGTACCAGGGGTATTCCCATTTGTCCGGCATCGAAATGATGTCGGCGTTGTACATGTGATGCCAGCGATCGTTCCGGGGGGCCGCTCGTCGCTTCGGGTCGAACGGATCCGAACCCCGTTCCTCCAGCCATTTCTGCACGTCGTAGTAATAGAATTGTTTGGACCAGAGCATACCGGCAAGCGCCTGCCGCATCACGTTGGCCCCATCGGCGCCCAGCGAGGCGGGGATGAGCGAGGAATAGAACTGGTCAGCCTCATCCCGGCGGGCCTGCATCACATCGTCAAAATCGTTTCCGAAGGGACCGCCATGCTCATTCCCGGGGGACGTCGCCGCTTTCGGCGCGGCATTACTGAGTCGCAAACGAACCGTGCGGGACTCCCCGGCGCCCACGATCAGCGGATAATGCGCCGATGCCTTCGTCCCGTGCCGCTCTGCGTTGATCGCATCCTGGCAACCCTGCACGATATAGCGATCGATTCCGTCTTTGACATACGGCGTGCGATTCGGGGTACTGAAAAGCCGCTCAGTGTTGGTCTCGTTTTCGGTGAAAAGAAGTTCGGCATCGCCTTCGCAGAAGAAAAACCTCTCTCCAAGATCAGGATGCGACGCGGAGATCACTCCAGCGTCATCTCCCTTACCAAGGTGTTTGAGCACGGGGCGTGAAGCATCGCCACCCCATGACCACGTATTCCGGAACCAGAGGGTCGGCAGCACATGCAACGTTGCCTCCTCCGGACCACGGTTGCTGATGGTGATCTGTATGAGGATGTCCTCAGGGGAGGCCTTCGCATATTCGACAAACACGTCAAAGTAACGGTTCTCTTCGAAGACGCCCGTGTCGAGAAGTTCGTACTCCATGTTGTGGAACCCCCGCCGCCCGTTCTCCCGGATGAGCCCCTCGTAGGGGTAGGCGCTCTGCGGATACTTGTACAGATACTTCATGTATGAATGGGTGGGTGTCGAGTCGAGGTAGAAGTAATATTCCTTCACATCCTCGCCATGATTGCCCTCACTGTTGATCAGTCCGAAGAGACGCTCCTTGAGAATCGCGTCTTTGCCATTCCAGAGGGCCAGCGCGAAGCAGAGTTGCTGCCGGTCATCGCTTATGCCTGC
This sequence comes from uncultured Bacteroidota bacterium, assembly GCA_963779225.1. Taxonomy (GTDB): domain Bacteria; phylum Bacteroidota; class Ignavibacteria; order UBA10030; family UBA6906; genus CAVPCZ01. The sequence continues at coordinate 2,486,415 of CAVZWW010000003.1, read as the reverse complement.
AAGACCATCCTCCCCCCACCGGTAGGCTCGCGATCGGGCCTGATCATGGGGGAAGGACTTCCAGGCGTCGCCTGATTCGCTGTAGTCCTCACGGACTGTGCCCCATTGGCGTTCGCTCAGGTACGGTCCCCACTTCTTCCATGGAGATCCTTTCGCTCGAGCTTCCTCTAGACGGGACTGTTCTGTATTCATCGAAGTCTCCGACTATTTCCGGCGAAGCAGGCTAAAGACAACCGTACTGTGCTTTGAACTGGCAACCTCAAGAGCCTCGCCCTCCTCTCTTTCAATCCCCTGCACGATGTGAACGTGTCAGCATGCCGCCTGATATATTCTTTGCCTTGAATCCGTTTTGCATCAGGATGCGTGTGGCAAAATATGCCCTCACTGCCGAGCGGCAAATGACAAGCATCTCTCTGTCGCGGGGAAGCTCACCGAGGCGCTTCCGCAGTTCGGGAAGAGGAATATTCACCGCACCCGGCACAGCCTCCGCTTTCGGCAAGCTTCGCTGCGACCTCTGGTACAGACGTCCCGAAAGTCGCGGGGCCACGCTCTACTTTTCCGCTGCCAGAAACTCCAGTCGCCTCTCTTCCCATTCCATCATACCGGAGGGGACATGGAACCACTCCTCCTCAGATACCGGCACCATCTCGATCGCATCGCTTACACATCCGATCACGCACACGCCACAACCGATGCACTTTGCACGTTCCACATCCGACTTACCGTTCTCATCATCCGCGATGGCGTCGACCGGGCAACGCCCCTGGCACACTCCGCAGGCAATGCACTTCTCCGGATCGATGACGGCGCGGTAGTTCGACCGCTGCGCCCCTTCCGATATGCCGGAGAGTTTCTGTCCGTGCAATATCCCGCAGCAACAGCCATCGCAGTTACAGGTGCCTACAAATTGAGGTGTATCCGCTCCCATTGTGTATCCGTAGAACGCCAGGTGAACATGCCCCATCTCCTCAAGCTTGTAGAGGAGCTTGTTCGCTTCCTCCCTACCGAGCACGGTCTCCGAGAGTGGAGTCTGGGGTGGCAATCCAACAAAACCACAACGTTTCATAGGAAACTTACAGTCGAAGTGCCCCAGATCCTCCCGTTCCTTTTTACACACGCATGGGATCACCAGGAAACGCTCGTGGCGTTTGAAATGGGCATCGATATCCAGGTGGGGTTCCATAGCCGCCATCAGCTCAGGTTTCAGAGAGCCGCGCACGGGTACAACGCCCAGCACGCCGGGCCGTGGTGCAAGGATTTTCTCACCCCCGCCCTCGATCACATATTGCTCGAAGAGCGCGGCAAATTCCCTGTCCAGCAGTCTCATACTGGCTTCGTACCAGCCAACCAGGAATGGGCCCAGCCGGTACTTCTTCTCGCCTTCGACTGTGGGCATCATACCGGGAGCCGCCATCCCCTTTGAGTCGAGACGCACCAGCCGTCGAGGTATCAGACTCTCCAGTAGGGCTCTCACATCGGCTTCGTCCAGACCGACCCGTTTCGCGATATCGGCTGCGGTCTCGGGGAAGCGGGTCAATTGGCCCGCAAGCGAAACTTCCTCGGGCGTGAACGCCTTCTTGATCAGCTCCATTTCCACCCCGGATTTCGTCCTGGGGAAGCCGTGCGGAAGCGCCTCCTGCGCCGCCGCCAGCCGTTCGTAGATATCTACTGATGTGTCAGGCGTGCTCATTGACACACTTCCTTCTCATGTTGCGTAACGGGCTTTGCACTTATCTCTTGTTCGGGCTGTCTCTTCCCATGAACCCTGTAGGGCGGAGCTGCTGTTCCGCCCTGATATTCGGGTGGTGCGGCAACACGCGGCCTTCCAACAAATGGGAGTCACTTCACCACCGGGGCTGTTGTGCTGCTACGGCCGAAGGCCTCGTCGATGATGGCCTGTAATCGCTTAACCAGATCATCGGATGGCGTTTTGTAATCATCCAGTTCATACACCTTGCCCAGGTATTCGTACTTGCCCAGGCCAAAGCGGTGATACGGCAACAGCTCATAGTCGATCACATTCTTGTGAGGGCGAATGAACGCCAACACCGCCCGTATGTGTTCCTCATCGGCATTGATGCCGGGGATCAGCGGCGTGCGGGCGATGAAGTCGATGTTCGGAAACGTCTCGTAGGCTTTCTTGAAGTTCTCGAGTATACGCTTGTTGTCCACGCCGGTCCATTTCTTGTGCCTCTCCGGGCTCGTGAGCTTGTGATCATGCAGCATCGTATCAACGTGCGGCAGTACTTTTTCCAGGAAAGACCATGGAGCATTGCATGCTGTTTCTATCGCCGTGTTGAAGCCACGATTGTGTGCTTCCTTCAGCAAAGCTGCACTGAAGTCAGGCTGGAGCATAATCTCACCGCCACTCAGGGTCATACCTCCCCCGGTATTGCGATAGAAGGAAGCATCCTTCTCCACCTCGTCAAGCACCTCGGTGACTTTCATCTTCTTGCCAAACATCTCGAGCGCCCCCGTCGGGCAGAGCGATGTCAATGTCTCGTCGCAATCCATGGCCAGGTGCCAGTTGACTTTTACTTTGTCATCGTCTCCCTCCACAACGTAGAAGGCGCCTTCCGGGAAGGGCGACTTCAGACATACTCCACATGCCTTTTTGCCGGTACATTTTCTGGGATCGTATGACATTTCCGGTTTTATCCGGATGCTTTCAGGATTGCCGCACCATTTGCAGCGGAGCGAGCATCCCTTTAAGAAAACGGTTGTGCGGATACCTGGGCCGTCGTGGCTGCAGTATCGTTGGATATTCAGCACCGTCCCTGTCATCTCGCTTGGGTTTATTGTTTGATTGTTCACAATACCTCCTCCTTATTTTCCACAATAAATGCCAAGTGAATGAGCAATCTTCAGGAATTCGCTCTCCGCAGACACCGTTCTGACCTTGTTGATCGCTTCTGCCAGCGGCACGAACCTGATTTCAGGAGGAACAAACGCCACCATGACCCCGTTCTTTCCGGATTTTAGTGCCTGCAATGCCCCGGCTCCGTATGCCATCCCCAGTTGGCGGTCGACAGCAGTGGGGGTGCCACCCCTTACCCAGGGACCGATGACGAGCGGATAGGTTTCCTCGGCAATCAGCAGCTGCAGTTCAGTTGCCACAGTCTGGGCTGCCTGACCGGAACTCTGAATGACGTGTTCACTGTTCGAATCACTGGTCGCAAGTGGTGACAGGGAAGCTTTGAGGGAGGATGTATCCCCTTCTTTCTTAGTTTGGTTGATAAGTTTCGCTCCCTGGGCCACCACAACAAGCCCATACGCCCTTCTGGGTGACATCTTATCTTTCAATCTCCCTGCCACATTCTTGAGATCAACAGGAATCTCGGGGATCATGATGACATCAGCACACGCGGCGATACCTGCCTGGAGTGCAATCCATCCGGCCTGCTCTCCCTGCACCTCGACCACTGCAATTTTGCGGGCAGAGTGGGCCGCCTGACGGGCACGGTCGAGCATTTCGATGGTAAAGGTGAGCGCAGTGTTGAATCCGAATGACACCGAAGTAGAGGCGATGTCGTTATCAATTGACCTTGGGATGCACACCGCATTGAGCCCTTTGCGATGGAGCTTATAGAGAATACTCAGCCCCTGGCCACCAACGACCGAAATCAATCCGTCAATCCCTTCTTCCTTCAGCTTTTTCAAAAGATGATTGGACATGTCCACTTCTTCCACCATGTCGTCTTTGTTTATCGTGCGGACATGAAACGGGTCGACCCGGACCGATTGTCCCAGGATGCCCCCGGCGGAAGGATCGAGGTTCTCAATAAGCTGAGCGCTGAGCGTGACCAGTCCCCCCTCGGGATATTTCTCGGGGTGAAGCAAACCTTCAAACCCATCGCGGATACCGACCATCTCCCATCCCATCTTACCGGCCGCCATCGCAGCACCCGTAATAACGGCATTTATGCCAGGAACGTAGCCGGCGCCAACATTGATAGCGATGCGCCTGAGAAAACTACCATGACCGATTTCTGTACTCATACCATGCCTCCTCAATTGACTTCTATCTTCTGTGCTTGAATCACATCCTCCCCATCCTTCCCCCGCGGGGGGTGGAGAGAAACCTAAAGCTCCTGATTTGGCGGGAGGGGAAAGTTGATCCAATGGAACAAGATGTAAGGCATGGCCGAGTGCCATGCCTTACTTGCAATTTCTCAACTTTAGTGCTGTTCGAAACTCTGCAACGTGCGTTCGATGACCTCGTCCTGCACGCCCTTGGCCAGTTTGGTGAAGAACGCACTGAAACCGGCTACACGAACGACAAGGTCGCGGTAGTTTTCCGGATGCTTCTGAGCGTCCCGGAGGATGTTTGTATCCAGGACGTTGAACTGGATGTGATAGCCATCGTTATCAAACAGGGTCTTGACCAGTCGCAGCACGTTCTCCCGGCCCTTGCGTGTTTTAAGCTGATCCGGCGGGAGCTTCATGTTCATGTGCGTTGCGGTGTACTTGATGGCATCCTGAGCCTTCGCCGCAGACATCACCAACGCGGTGGGTCCGTTGACGTCGGTGCCCGGCATGGCAGACAGACTACCATCGGTGAGTGCGACCCCGGCATATTTGCCGTTGGGCAGAGCTCCGGTCACCATCCCCATCAGGTTGTGGATGCTCTTGGTATATGCATCCGGCGTTGATTTGATGTCTTTGCTGAGGTAATTGCCACCGCCGTCGACATTGTTGAAAGCCGTGAGAATGCTTTCGTACACCCTGTGGGCCATCCTGTTCACTTCAGGGATGTCGTTGCCATGCTTGGGCGCCTCATAGCACAGCTTCCTGACCTTCTCATATTCTCCCCCGAAGTTGGCCGCCAGGGCTTTCTTGAGTTCGGCCATGGTGATCTTTTTGTCATCATAAACCAGTTTCTTCACTGCCATCAGCGAGTTGGCCGCGTCAATGCCACCCACCACGATCTGGGCAACGGTGTAGTAATTGGCCCCTCCATTCCACACCTCGGTGCCGGTTTCAATGCAGCCCCCGGTCAGGAGCGAGCGCCAGGGAACCGGAAGGAAGTCAGCGCACAACATGCTGGCGATCCAGGCACCCCGGCGGAGGACATCCTCATTGAATTGCAGTTGCTTCTCGAAGGCCGCGTATAGTTCTTCGAAGTTCTTGAAGGTCTCGGTATCACCGGTCTTGGGTCCGACCTGCTTCTTGGTGCGGGGATCGAAGCCATTGTTCATCGTAAACTCGATGATCTTCCCCAGGTTGGGCTGGCCTTCCACCGGGTGACCGGTTTCGTAGGGAATGTAGGAGCCCACGCAGGCGCCGATGCAGGTGCGCCTGGCTTTTTCCAGGGTGATGCCCTTTTTGGAGTCACCGAACATGTGAAGGGCCCGTTTCATCATCACGTTGCCATTCACGAACTGAGGCATGCCAACACCGGTGCCTATTACATCGAGTACCTTTTCCAAAAATTTGCCACTCATCCTCTCTGTGTAGATGCACGACAGCGGAGGCTGGGGCAAGTGAAGGTAGCCGGCGGCATCGAGGATCAGGTAGTCCATTTCCGCGGTGGCATCTTCCCCATCTTCGGTAAAGCCCCCGAGCGAGATGCTCTGTCCAAGGTCGGCAGAGTTCTGCAAGGCGACCTTCTCGCCAAAGTAATAGCCGATTTCGTTCAGCTTGATGAAGAGATTCTGGAGCATGAACGTTGCATCTTCTGGTTCGATCAGCCCGGCCGCTTTGTCGCGCTGATAGTAGGGCTCGAGGTTCTGGCCCAGATAGGCCTCGGAGTAACCGCAGCCGACCTGTTCGAGTTCCGCGCAGAGGTGACAGAAGTAATGAACCTGAATTGCCTCTCTCAGGTTGCGGGCCGGATGCTCCGGCACCCATTCGCAGGTTTCGGCAATAGCTATCAACTCCGCCTTGCGGGTTTCGTTCTTTTCTTTTGCTGCCATTTCCCGGGCCAGCTCGGCATAGCGATGAGCCAGGCGGACAATGGCCCTCATGATGATGAGGCTGGCTTCATAGAAGTAGAGCTTGCTGGCATTGGGCAAGCGCATGTCGAGGGCAGCCTGCCGCTCCTCGACCTCCTTGATCATGGCGGCCAGCCCATAGTTGTATATCCTGGGGTAGTTCAGGTTGCCTCCGCCACCGGGCCAGTCAAAGAAACTGATAACAAAGCCGGAGTCATAGCAAGGCTTCGGATCGAAACCATACTTCTTCTCGAAGATCTCCAGCGTGCGGGGCTTCAGTGCGCGCTTTTCCCAGTAATCAAGAGCCCACTGGTTTACCCTTTTGTCCTCCGGATCCGTGCACTTCTCAACGGTATTATCGTCCTTCATCCAATCGATGTTCCATTCCGGATAGGTGTAGATTCCGTTGACGGTGCCGGCCATGCTGCCCACGAAGAGGTTATCGTCAATGTAGATCTTCTTCCGCTCCAGCAGGGTGGCCATGAACTTGGCTCTACGCATGATATTCTGGTCGCCTTGCGTCTTCGCGTAAACCTCCTCCATGATCCTGATCCGCTCAAAATCGACCTCTGCAGGTGTGCTCCTGAGTTGTTCTTTCAGCCGATCGATCCGTGCCTTATCGGCCTTGACACGCCCTGTGGAGCTCTTCTCTGCAACATTTGTCGTTCCCATTGTGCGCTCTCCTGTTTGCTGTAATGTGGTTTGTGTGGATTGATTATCGCTTACGCGGCAGTCTGCGCCGATTCACAGCATCGCCTTGAATGATACATCCTTCTGGGTAACTGTTCGTGATCGGACCGGCGGCTTCATTGGCGGGCACTCTCAGCGTGGCTTCTTGCCTCAACTATGGTTTCAAAGCCGCTTGTGTGTGAGATTGCGCTGAACCTGATCTCCGGTTGGCCCTTTGCCATCTCGACCACCAGGAGGATCCTCTGATAGTCCGAAGAGCAGAGATGACGCTCAAGCTCTTCCTGACTGCTCCAGAGTTCCTCGATCATGATCGCGTAGTCTTGCTGGACGTCTCGATAGATCCTGCTACTAATGCATCCGGGCTCAACCTTCGTTCGCTCAACGATAGGGCGAAGGACTTCCAGTGCTTCCCTCGCACTTCCCGAGGACATTTCCATCCTGATTGTCGAGTGTACCATTTGGATAGCTTCCGCTCGGTTTGTTGGCCAATCTAGATCCGTTACAGGATCCGGGAGGGGAAGGAGAATCTTCCACAATTTCCTTCTCTGGCCGGGGGGATAACAGACTACACTAAGCTAGAATCGTGCCCAGGAAATTTGATGGGAATAGACATGAAAATACATCGGTTTGCGGGTGTTTCCTTGAAGAATACCTGTCGAGGTGGGAGGGTGAGATGAGATTGTCTGCCGATGCACCGGCGAAGTGACTCTATTTCGGCATCCCCGGGCGGGGACGCCTGATTCCGAGTCTCTTCAATAGAGATTGAAGTGTCGTTCGTTTCAGTCCAAGAGCCTCTGCGGCCCCACCCTTACCTCCGATGCGCCAGCCGGACTCTGTCAGAACCTTGAGGACGTGGCTTCGTTCGATGCTTTCGAGATCTGACGCTTTGGTTTCACTTGTAGATCCACCTTGAGGCAAACTTACGGCGAGAGTATTGCCGGTACTCACAATCATTCCGTGTTCAATCACGTTCTTCAATTCCCTGACATTGCCAGGCCAGTTATAACGTTGCATGGATTCCATGGACTTCTTTGCGATGCGGTCGATCCGCTTGCCAATCTTTTTCTCATACTGCCTGACAAATGTCCAGACCAACAGCGGGATATCCTCCGGCCGTTCACGCAGGGGCGGTACCACGATGGGGAAGACTCTCAGCCGGTAGTACAGGTCCTCCCTGAATTTGCCCTCCCTCACGGCCCGATCAAGGTCCCGGTTCGTGGCGGCAATGATACGGACGTCTGCGATCAGCGTCTTTGTGGATCCCAATCGTTCAAAACTGCCATCCTCAAGGACGCGCAGGAATTTGGATTGCACTTCGAGAGGAAGTTCGCCGATCTCATCGAGAAAGAGTGTGGATCCGGTCGCAAGCTCGAACCTCCCTGCCATTCTCGTCAGCGCATCAGTATAGGCCCCTTTCTCCCTTCCGAAGAGCTCGCTTTCGATGAGCGTGGTAGGGAGCGAGGCACAATTGACCGTTACGAGGGTCCGGTCTTTCCTGCGGCTCAACCTGTGGATTGTCCTCGCAATCAGTTCTTTTCCCGTTCCGGTTTCGCCCATCAGGAGGACCGTCGAGCCTGTCCCGGCCACCTGCTCTGCCTGGACCAGGACATTCTTTATCGCATCACTTTTCCCCACAATGTCCGCGTGCTCAACCAGGAGTCCGATCTCTTCCTGTAGGAAAACATTTTCTCTTTCGACTCGTCGTTTGAGATCTTCAATCTCCTGGAGACGGTCCCTGAGCTGCGCCTCCATCTGTTTGCGTTCGGTGATGTCAATCGCCGCACCCAGCATCCGAGCCGGTTTCCCGGCTCCGTCTTCGTACACCCGCCCCCGTGACGAAATCCAGCGCTCAACGCCGTCGGGCAAAACCGCGCGGAATTCCCCCACATACTCACCCGGGTTGGCTACAGCGCGCCGCACCTCTTGCTCTACCCTCTCGCGGTCATCCCGATGGATCCGCTCGAGCACATCCTCAAAGCTCGCCTTCTCCCCTGATACGAACCCGAACAGATTCAGCCATTTTTCCGAGCCCCAGACCTGGTTGGCGGCGATGTTCCACGCCCAAACACCAAACTCTGCCGCCTGCGCAGCCAGAGTCATCCGCTCTTCACTTTCACGCAAGGCCTGGTCTGAGCGCTTTCGAGCCAGCGCATTGGCGAAGATTTGCGCGATCAGTTGCAGCCGCTTCACGAGTGCGTCCGGCCAGGTTCGTTCCGCTCGCATTGCGCTCAGGCCCAGGACACCAACGATAGCGCCACCCCCTACCGAGAGCGGCATGGTCAAATTCGATTTGATGCCGAAACGGCGGCCGGATTCCCGGTCAACCTCCGCCTCCTGTGGCAGCTCATCCAGTTTGGCGAAAGCCACTGTGCGACCGGCCAGCATTTCCTGCCGGTACCAGGGGAAAAAAGACACCTCCATCCGCTCGGGAGGCTGGAGGACTCCCGAGGCGCTGAAGAGATGAGTAAGTGTGAGATTACCTGGGACCTGGTCATCCCGCTGCCAGAGCGCGGCTTGATCGAGGTCAAGGAACTCGCATATGCGGCGCTCAGCATCTTTGATCTCACTGTCAATCTGTTCGGATGGGAGGTTCACAAAGCGAGCAGACAGATTCGTGAGGAACCCCTCATACTCCAGTCGTTCCTCCAGGCCCTCTTTCTGTCCAGCCGGCCGGTCGTCTATCCCTGTCGGGACTTCCCTGAGTGCCGACATATCGTCACCACCAGCAGGGGGACTCACTTTTTCGTCGCCTCGTCTTTGATTGTCCATTCGGGTTTCACTTACCTCCTCCCCTGCTGCCATCGCCCTCTCCTTATCATTCAGGCGGGCTGATTCTGCTGCTTGCACTCGCCCGCAACACATTCACCGCGACGTCATTAGACCCCAGGGATGATTTCACCTGCACCGGGGGGCATGTTGGACATCATGTGTCGTCTGGGGAGTGGACCCACGACCGGGGGAGGAGCAGTTGAATAACATCAAAATACAGAGTGAAAACAAGAGAATCAAGCAGCGGGTGGAAGGGTTGTGCCCCCGGATCCCGGGGGCGGATCGGGAAACCTGTATGCTGCAGTGTAGTCTAAGGAAGTGAGTTCAAAAACGAGCGACAAAAAGACTCGCCTTGATCCCCCGGTCGTTGACACGATACTGGCCAAGGAGCGTCGGTTCATTCGCGTCCAACAAATCGCACTGGAGCGAAATTCGAGAATTGGCCTAAATGACCGCGTTCTCGCGGCTCATGAGATCTGTGCCGGCGAGCCCGCGCACAAGCAGGAACCTGTCGGTAAGGCTCTGGATTGAGCCAATACCACCTCGAACATGTCGCAGAGATAGCGAGCCCCTGCATCCTGATGAACACGGATGCACAAACTACGGCAACGGGACGACCTTCCTGGCCAGCCCCCCGGCTATTCCAGCAACGTCAATCAGAGGAGGAACCGCGATGCCCGCCCCGAGATTCCTGTGGGATTGGGCCCAGATCATGATGGCATCCCGGGCGATCTTTATGCGATCCTCGACGTTCACCCGCAACGCCTCGAGTTCCCGCTGCTTTGCGGAGTAGACGGTTTTCTCTTCGTCGAGGTGATGTATGAATGTATTGATTCTTTCGAGACGGATGGTGACGCTCTCCTCTGCCGCCTTCAGTTCTTTTGGGGTGGGATTCACGGGTGAAGCAAAGAACTCCCGCAGAGATGGATCCACCACAAGGAGTTGCTCAAGGGCGGCCCGGTCACCTGCTTTGGCATCGAACAAGAGCGTCATGCCATGGAGCGACGTGGTCTGCATGCGTATGAGGTTGACATAGTTCGATCGTTTTGCGCCGTACTCCTCGTCTATGACACGGTCGAGCGCGGCAATAATGATCGGAACAGCCTCATCAACTTCGTCCAGGCGGTTGAGCATCGCCATGACAATCGCATTGATGAGAGGGGAGGCCTGTTCGATCCCCTCCCGGAATGTCGCAGCACTTTCCATGCCGGAGAAGACCGTGTCGAGCATGGAGGCAGAGACACCGATGCTGTCGAATTTGGTGCGATCGGCGACTTTGGCAGCCGCTTCCTTCAGATATGCTGCGAGGAGTTTGTTCTTCTCTTTGTCGGATTTCGAAGACATATTCAGGGCGACAAGCTGGTTTGAATACATCACGATTCCACGCAGCCCACGATTAACAGGATCGGACCTTTTGCGGATTTCCCGGAGCTCGGGGATCGAATAGTAGGGCTTCAAGTAGTCCCACCGCGGAGGACGATTCACTTTTGCCGCCTCGGCGAACATTATCTGTGTGTTCTGGGCAAAAGGAGCCATGTCGATTTGCCGCGAACTCTGGAACGCAGCACAGCCCGGCAGGAGAATCAGCAAAATGCTGGATCTGCCTGCAACGGGGGCAAGACGGTGTATGAGTCTGTTCATTGCCGGAATACCTCATGAAGTGAACGAAAGCGAAAGTCAAATGCTATTACCGATGTGCTCCCTTGCCTGAGCCAAGGTAGTAACGCCAGTCGAAGGCCACGCGCACCCCGATGAACCAGTTGTTCCGCAGGCTAGGTTCCTGCGCCCCCGCAGGGGCTACCACCGAGACCTTTGTCGGGATGTCGACCCCGCCGTAGAGTTGCACGACCATGCTGGAACTCTGGTTCATGGAAAACGTCCGGAACGGCCGGTACTCGAGCAGGGGAAATTCCAGCTGGATCGAACGGAGACTGACAATCGGTGTCTGAACGGGCGGCACACCGCTTATGGGAATGAGCATTTTGTCTTCTTCCTTCCCGTACCCAAAGAACGCAACCCCCACTTCGCGACCGAGTATGAACTGGAAGCGCCCGATAAACGTCGCGATGCCGGCCTGCCACGGTATCAGTCCCCCGCTCCCTGCGGCCACAGCCATCTGCGTGAACGCCGGCATTGATATAAGACCAACCGTCGGCGCTGCGAGCAGAAGATCCCCCGGAATCAGCCAGAACGGGAGGCGGAGCCGGAGAGTGTACGCCGAACGGGCCGGGATCTGAGCGGCAATCGCTCCGAGCTTCTCAAGAGCCTGTGATTGATCGACGTCCTTCGCAGAAGGAGCATCCGTCCGGATCCCAAAATCGAGGAACACAAGACCGTCGCCCCCTTCGTTCATGACTCCCTCGATGCCAAGTCCGACGCGCAACGCAAGACTGAGTCCCCCCATCCCCCCGACATCCGTCTGATCCACTCCGAATCCGCCACTCATTCCACCGCCAAATGCCGCCGGCGCAAAACCGACGAATGGACCGAGTTCAGCACGAAAACGCGGAAGCTCCCCGAGCCCGGATCCGAGGGCGGGAATGGGGGTTTCGAGCAATGTCTCCGCAAAAAGCTGGATTGCCGCCGGATCGAACTCCCGTTTTATGTGCACGATGTTCCGGGCAACATTGAATGTATCAGCCTCCATCGGCGGTGGCTCAGTGGACACCAGGCGGGCGCCGACTCCTGAACCGGCAACGGCATCAGCGAATTGCCCGAGGCTCACGCTGATGATGTCCGATGCGCGCTCTGCGTCCTCGGGCCGCATCCATGCATCGCCGGCCAGGACCATGGCTTTGCCGTTCCAGGACCGCGTTTCGAACCCATTCTCGTTGTAATAGTCGTGTGTTCCCTTCCGCAGTGATGCATCCCCCCACGTTCCGGTAATATGACCGGCGGCAAAGGCATCCTCCAGGAAGTGGAGCGAAAAGGCTTCGTCGGCAAGGGCGGCACGGGCGAGCGCCGAGCGGTCGGCCGGGCTCAACTGCTCCCGTGAAAGCCGCCCGGCCTTCAGGAGTGCGCTGTAGTGATACCACGCGTAGGTGCCCATGGCATTGAGCTCGCTCCCGGCCTGGACGCTTGATCTGATATACGTCCGTGTGTCAATGTCCGTCTGGGTTCGAGCCAGGAGAAAATGAACATTGTTCGTCCCGGCGCGCGTCGCATAATCAGGATCAGCCCGCTGCAGCTGGATGTCGGAATCCCGGAGGTAGTTAATTCGCTCCGATCGGCTTTCGGCAGTCGCCATGCGGTTCTTCAAACGGGCCGTAATGTCGGCAACCTCAAGTATCCATGGTGTATCGAGAACGTTGTGAAGAAGATTGGCTCCGGAGACTGAATGATCACCGGCAATTGCCGGCCATGCCCCGTAGTCGAGGGAAGTGGCGTCTTCTCCAAGGGTTGTGTCAGCGGCAAAGGGCGACAGGCGCAGTTCATACCCCCGTCTTGCGTCCGCCCACAACATGTCGAGGACTGCCCGGCGCCCCGGGTCAAGTTTCTGGATCGCCAGAACTGTGATGTCCCGGTGCTCAGGATAAATCCATCCGAACGAAACGGAGGGCAACAGAAACGTCACGAGGAGGAAGAGAAGGAGGAAGCCGGTGAACGGATGAGGCATTCGTGAAGATGCGTCCTCTGTGATATGACTGGCCATGGCGGTGCTTTCCTCAGCTGCGTGGGAAACACAGGAAGTGTAAGGTAAGGACTTCCACATCAATTCGCCACCGGCCCGCACTCAGAATTCCTGAGCGCTGCTTGTCAGCAAAGCGCTGCAACCCATCGATGGATACTCCGGGCCTCCCGCTGTTTATTTGACAGTATAGCCTTTCCCTTCAAGACAAGCAGAATAGGCTTTCTTGAAACTGTCAACCTTCGCAGCGTCGGTTGCGGCCGCTGTCTGCTGTGCTGTCTGTTCCGCCTTCGCATCCTTCTGCTTCTTCTTCTTCACTCCGCCCATACCACCCGCAGCCGCACCGATAGCAGCACCCTTACCCGCATCTCCGGCGATTGCGCCAATTGCCACTCCTGCCACCGCACCCCTTGCAGCACCTTTCACCGCAGAGCCGTCCGGCCCTTTTGCCACCGTATCAGGCTTGGTGGCCTGCATGGTCAATGGATCGATCCCGCTCTGTTCAACCGCCCAGGAATAACAGGCCTGTTCGTCCTTCGCCTGTTGCTCCGGCTTCTGCTCCTTTGCCGGGAACACGTAGAGCCCAAGCGCTTTGTTGAGCGAGGCGGTCATGGATGCGGGCTTCGCGGCCGGTGTCTCCTGGGCCTGCGCCATGCCTGCTAGCAAACAAATCACAACGACGAGCGCGACAACAACAGCAAGTTGCTTCTTCATGTCTCTTCCTTTCATGATGTTATGGATCTAGAGCGCGAAATTGTAGCCCACCGTGAACGAGAACGAATTGAATTCGTAGTAGAGAAGCATGTATCGGGCGCTGACTTCGAATCCCGATTTCTGGTAACCGATCCCAATGGGGAGCATGAATCGCGTCGCATTCCCATAGGCACCCAGGAGAGAGCCATTGTAGGTGTAGGTCATGAAATACAGGCCGCCCTCCAGAGTCCCGAAAAACCCGGGGGCAAAGTAGTATTTGCCGCCGAGGAAAATGTTAAAGGCCTGCGGCTGGATCGATGTATTGCCGCCCAGATCCTTTGTTGTCCAGACAAGGTACCCTGCTGTGGCTGTGAAGGCCGTACGAGCATCCTGTCCATATTGAAACCGGACATTGCCGCCATAGCCGGTGCCCGCGATGTATTGGAAATCTCCCATAGGCAGAGACAACTCGAAATTTGCGCCAAGGGTCATCTTGTTCCACCCCGGTTCACCCTGGGCGAGGACCACCAACGGGAGAACGGTCAGGCATACGAGGAGCGAGACTAGTGATCGTTTCATGAATATTTCCTTAGTTGTTGTTTTGATGAGTGGGCTTCAGGATCGGCACCGTGTTGGCCGCCGGGAACTGCAAACACGCTACTTCTTTTGCCCCCCGGCACTACCACTTTTCACCAGAGGCACCTGGTCGATGATCTGTGCGTCGATAAGCGTCAGAATCTGATTTTCCACCTGGAGGAATCGTGCGGCGGTTATCACTCCGACGGCCTTCGCGACCTTCTTGTAGTACTTTTCCAGCAGATCGTTTCTGTCGTTGGCGATGCTCAGGGATTCCTTGACAAGCTTCTCGGCCGTCTTCTCGTCGATCTTGTCGTAGGCGGCAGCAAATTCCTTAAGGATTGCCAGCCGCCTGTCACCCAGTTTGCTCAGCTCGTTGGAATAGTCGCGGTAGATCGGCCAGAAAAGGTCAGCCTGCGTCTGCGTGAGTGGGAGTGAAGCGGTTATGATCGCGACTTTCTGAGTCTTGAGGTCCGAACGAAGCAATTCCAGGGTGTTTTCCTGGGCAAGGGCGGTGGTGGTGACAAACAGCAATGCGACGACAAGAAAATATTTCATCCGTTCCTCCATGATGTTGTTCGTAAATGATTCGGGGACTCAACCTTCGCACAGTCTATTTTGCGGTCTCCTGTTGCACCGGGGGATTGATGAACGGGAAACTTATCGCGAACTGAAAGACAGAGTTTTTGATTGCATCCCCAGGATTTTCCTTTACAATATCCATAAGCCCGAAGGCGTAACGGGCATGGAGGTAAAGTCCCTTCCCACCGCGTGCATCCCACAGCGAGTAGGTGATACCCGCAACTGCTCCGACGTCGATCGGATTGAGACTCGACTTCACGTTGTTTTCGAATACCAGGTCGTCGTCTTCTTTGATCTTTCCGCGGTAAACATCCACGGCACTTGTCAGAATACTTATCTGCGGGCCCGCCTCGATGCCGAGATCCTTCGTGACATAGTACTTCGCCACAATGGGGATGTCGATGTAGTTCAACTGCATCGCCGTTGACGTGGTCGGTTGTATGACCTGGTCAAGATCGGCGTTGCCTGTCGGCCGGAAGGGGATATTCTTCGCCCCTTTCGGGGAGAGCGGCATGAACTCCGGCACGAGATAGAACTCTCCGGCCAGCTTGATATTGCCCGCCAGGCCGAAGTTCAATCCCAGAGCGCTCTTCGAATCCATGATACCCGAGAGTGTCGACAGGTTTCCGCCCAGTTTGAGACTGAAGTAGAAGTTTTCTGAAGCGACGTCATCGCCAAAGAGCAGAACAAGGAGCGCGGCCTGGCCCTTTGCGGTAGAGGGCATGAAAACTGCAACGATGAACACCATAACGCCAGAGAAGAAGATCTTCCGCGGGGTGTTCACCTGGCTTCCAGGGCTATGCATAGGCGTTTCTTCTTATGTTTGTGCGAGGGGGATACATCATGATCTGCCTGGTGTCAAAGATCTGCAGCGGCCCCCTTCTTGTGACCTCTCAGAAACGGAACCGCAATTCCACGCATGGAGATGCGCTCGACCAAGCCGTATCCTATTCCCCCTGATTTCGCTTGCCGGACTCGCGTACTCACTCTGGCTTTGTTTCCTTCTCGGAAGGGTTCTCCACGAAGTTGGTAATGAAACATTCGGCAACTCCGAACTCTCCGTAGGAGCTATTGAAGTCAATACTGTTCCTTTTGTATCGATATCCCCCCTTACCTCCGGGGAAGCAGGCCGGGGAAATTCTCATTGATGTTCATGCTTCACTCCCCACAGGGGTCGGGCCGGCCTGCTTGGAGAATATTCTGGCTCCAATGGCCGCGAGGACAACCGACCACAACGTCCACATGACGACCATAGTCACTATGCGCGGGTCGGCGTTCGGGATGGCAAGAGCCGCCGCCAACACCGCTGCGATGTTACGTGTGCCCATCCCCAGCGCCATTACGCTCCTCTGATTTTGTTTCATGCCAAAACCGAAGTAATATGTTATCACTGCCATCCCGACCATAAACAGTGTCATTGAGAGGAGGGCAAATTCGCCCGCCGTGTTGAGCATTGAGGAACCATATAGCACCAGGCACCATACGATCGTAAGCAAGGTGGAGATTAGTGCAATCAACTTAACTGCAGGAAAAATCTTGGTTGCCACAGAGTCGTTGTAATACCTGATTACGGCTCCGATGATCATGGGCAGAAGTATAGTCAGAAGTAGTGGTTTTGCGAGCGACCAGGTACTAATTGTTACGCCTTTGATCATCAGGGGTGCCATCAATGGCATCAAAACAACCGTGCCGACTGCCACCAACGGTATGAGAGCTCCTGCGAAGGCCATGTCCCCGCGGGCTTTTGATACCATCTGCTGAAGGAACGGAGCGGTTGGAGCTAAACTGCAAAGGTACACCACAATTACATATGGCTCCGCAAGGGGAAGAACCCAGGCTATCAGATAGCCTAACGCAGGCCCGGCTACCCAACCCCACACGAAGATCAGAGCCAGGGATTTCTTATCCTTCAGGGCCAAGATAATACCTGACATCTTAACCTGTAGGCCCATAGCCGCCAGATTAGAGACAGTAAATATTAAAACTAATGGGCCAAATGTGGTCTGAAGAGACTGCATGACTGTGTCCATGGCTGGTTACCTTTCAAGTCAACCATTATTGTTGGGGCCGTTCGCACTTGTTGTTTTCCGTCATTTCATTCTCCTCAGGTAGCACGATGTGAACGTGTCAGCATGCCGCCTGATATATTCTTTGCTTTGAACCCGTTTTGCATCAGAATGCGTGTTGCGAAATATGCCCGCACCGCCGAACGGCAAATGACAAGCATCTCTCTGTCGCGTGGAAGCTCACCGAGGCGCTTCCGAAGTTCGGGAAGAGGAATATTCACGGCACCCGGCACAGCCTCCGCTTCAATTTCCTGGGGATTCCGAACATCGAGCAAGAAGCCTTTCTCGGTACCGTCCCAGTGGCAGACCGGCATATCGCCCCGGAGAATATTGGCAGCAACCATGCCGGCAAAGTTGACCGGATCCTTTCCGCTGCCAAAGGGTGGTGCATAGCACAGCTCTGCCTCTTCAAGGTCGTACATCGTGCCGCCCATCTGGATCGCCATCGCGAATGAATCGATACGCTTGGGAACACCGTCCTCCCCAAGCACCTGAGCGCCAAGGAGGAGTCCGTTGGATTTTCTGAATAAGACTTTCATGACCAGCAGCTTCGTGCCGGGATAATAACCCGCGTGCGAATTCGGGTAGAGGT
Organism: uncultured Bacteroidota bacterium; assembly: GCA_963779225.1. Classification (GTDB taxonomy): domain Bacteria; phylum Bacteroidota; class Ignavibacteria; order UBA10030; family UBA6906; genus CAVPCZ01. Next base: position 2,468,886 of record CAVZWW010000003.1, on the reverse strand, counting down.
AGATCTTCTCGTAATCTTTGTCCCCGAGCTCGATCAGTTGCTTTTCGCTGACGCCGGTCTGGGCGATCGCGGCTTCGAAGAGCTTACAGATCGATGTGCCCTGGGTGCCACGGAACTTTGAATCACGGCCTGCAATCACATCGGCCGCGATACGGCCCTGGCGGTTTGCCGGCCCTGCCAGAGGGATGAGCGCCCACTGGCCTGTAACGAAATTCTTGACTTCGACTGCATCGCCGACCGCAAAGATATCGGGGTTGGATGTGCGCATGTGCTCATCAACACGCATGCCACCGAGCTTCCCTATCTCGATGCCGGCCATTTTGGCCAGGTCAGTCTCCGGACGCACACCGATTGCCAAAATAACGATATCTGCCGGATGCGCTTTGCCTGATGCGGTGAGAACCTCGAGAGCACCATCGGCCGACTTCCTGAATCCGGCCACCCCGTCGCTGAGCTCGACCTTGACGCCATGCTTCCTCAGGTATCGTTCCACGAGGCGCGCCATTTCCGTATCAAGCGGTGGCATCACCTGGTTGAGCTTCTCGATCAGTGTTACTTCGAGACCGCGTTCAATGAGGTTTTCGACCATCTCCAGGCCGATGAAGCCGCCGCCGACCACCACCGCACGCTTTGGTTTCGACACCGTGTCCAAGCCCGTGAACGGATTTCCTACAGACCGGTCAATATCACGGTCGAGCCATTCCCGTATATTTCTGGCGTCAGGCACTGTTCTCACCGAGAAAATGCCGGGAAGGTCGATACCTTTCAGCGGCGGGCGGATCGGTGCCGCTCCTGGTGATAACAAAAGTTTGTCGTATTTCTCGGTGGTCACCTCGCCCGTCAGATGATTTTTCAGCTCCACCGTTTTCTGTTTGGCGTTGATGCCCACCACCTCGCAGTTTGTCCGGCAGTCAACATTGAACATCCCGCGAAACATCTGTTCCGTTGCCACCAGGAGACTCGACTCTTTTTCAATCGCGCCCCCGATATGGTACGGCAATCCGCAGTTCGCGTACGAGACGTACGGTCCGCGTTCCACCATGAGAATTTCGGCTTTCTCATCCAGTCTGCGCAGGCGCGCCGCACACGATGCCCCGCCTGCCACTCCGCCAACAATGATGACTTTCATACGTTGCCTTTCTGTTACTGGGTTCTTTTTCTCTCTTCCTTCGACGGACCTTCGCTGCTCAGAGCGCTTGAGGACGCTGACTTGCATGACGTGACGCGCTCGACGAGACCGTAGCCGGGTCCCCACCAGCACGCTTCCGCATGACGGAAAATCATCGCATGGAATCGATCATGACCAGAACACACTCCCTCGGTGCGCCACTGTGGCACACCGAAGGATTTTCCTATCCACTCATCAGCTGCTCCGCTGACGCCTCGTTGTTTCTTGTCGCCCCCGATGTCGCCAGGGGATGCCGACGTCGGCCTTTCGCTGACCTTCTTCCCGATTACCCGAGCCGTGTTCCGGAGGCCAGGGGCGCAGCCGTCTCGGGAAGCTTTGAAGTAGTGCGCTTCTTCCATTCTTCTTCCAGAAGTTCCCTGGCAGCCTGTTCGAGGAACTCCGGTGCGGCCCACTTGTGCACATCGAAGTCTTGCTTGATGTAGCCGTGGCTCAGCATGAAGTCCTTCCCGATCTCGACGGAGACCAGGTTCTGGGGCGACAGGTTGGGCACCATGTCAATGTGCTCGATCCCCCTGTAGGTATGTTCGACATCCAGGTAGAATGTCTGTTTGTCGAGGATCGCCGCTGCGGCGCGCTTGTGTTCGTTGGCCCAGCGCCCCACCTTGATCATTCCTTTCATAAACTTGACGGCAAGCTCAGGGTGCTTCTCGGCCATGACATCGGTACAGGTGATGGCAGCAGGGATATTGGCCACCTGCAAGGTCCAATCCGGATACCGCGACAGGTCCTCGATTGCCTTGAACTTGCCCGTTGCCTCGGAGAGTTGCTGCAGGGGGCCGGTCTGCATGTACATCGCATCAATTATCCCTTTTTCCAGCGCTGACTCCAGGGGGCGAAAGGCCAGGTCATGCTTGTGATCCCGCCGCAGCCACAACTCTGACGGGTTTTCCATGAGCGGTCCCATCATCTCGGGGTTGTCGTACCAGTCGTCGGGGTAGGGGAACTCTACGATCTGGACGTCCTTACGTGTCATGCCGTTCAGCCTGAGCATCAGCTCGATCCCCTGATCCTCCTGGATGCCCCACCAGTCGGTCTTGATGGTGTTCTGGCTTCTCGAGAGACCGATCTTTTTCCCTTTCAGATCGGTCATCCGGTAGATATCGTCCCTCGAGCGTACCAGCATGCAACCGCCTTCACGCGGTGCGTGTGTCACCCCCAGGAGCCGGGTCCTGCGGATGTCCGCCTGAACATGGATGGGGGGGAATAACCCGCCGAAGCGGATGAGATTGTCCAGATTGTGGATGTAGTGCGGGTACCAGTCGTTCTCTGCATGCGAGCGTAGGAAATAATATTGGACGCCGATCTTCTTGTACTCCTCTTTCGTCCAGCCAAGCTCCTGGTCGACATTGCTGGCGGACACGAGGGGACAGTTGGTGTAGTACACCTCCTTCCAATCCAGTGTTACCGTACTCAGTTTCTTTCCCTTCACAATCGTCGTAGGCATGGCTAACTCCTTTCGTGTGTGGTCTCCGGGGAAACCGGAGGTCGGTTCCCCGCTTTTTGTTAATGTGTTGTCCACGAATCCGGTTCTCCTTCTGTTTCTTGCGCATCACCGGACCGGACGTGATATCAGTTTCCTTAGAGCCGGGGCCGGTCACCTGGTCGTGTACTGCGGTATCTCAAACACAAAATCATTTCACCGCCGAACCCACGGTTCTGGTTGTCGAGATCAGCATCAAGTGTCTCCTTCGTTACGCTTATCAATCGCGCTCTCTGGAGATTGGCGAAACGCTTGAGCAGCGTGCCGGTTGGTCGGGTAGAATCGGGCCGGGTCAATCAATTCCATCAGATGATACCGCTCGAGCCACGAGCGGAAGGACCGGTCGGCGCGGCTGACGGCGAAGGTGATGTTCTGCTTCTTCAGTAGGGTGATCGCTCGACGTAGAACCCCCGCACCGGTCGTGTCAACGTCCACCATTGCCTGCGCATCCAGCACGAACCAGCGGACGGGGGTGGGCGCCTGAGTGACCAACCGCTCGATGTCGTCAAGGAACAGGGTCGCGTTGGCGAAGTAGAGCGGAGCGCCGAAACGGTAAACCATCAAACCGGAACTCCCGGCGGCCTTCCCGTCGCTCACCGGGAGAAAATGACTGCCGTCGGGCGCTTCCAGGAGCGCCGCAGTGTCCGGACGGGACGCGCGCCGGATCACGTCGATGATCGAAAGAAGAAAAGCGATCATGACGGCGCGCAGCGGACCCAGGGCCAGCACGCTGAGAAGGCAAACCGAGGCGATCCAGAACTCCGAACGGCGCATCCGCCACAGCTCGCGGAATTCGTGGACTTCGATCAATGAGAGCACCGCGTTGGCAACGATCCCGGCCAGGGCCGCATTGGGCAGATAAGCCAGCAGGTTGGTGAAGAAAAGCATCACCAGGGTGATGGTCCCGGCAGCCATCAGGCTGGGCAACTGGCTGCGTGAGCCGGCGGCATCCATCGCCGCCGAGCGGGACGGGCTGTTGCCCGTGACGATGGACCCGGTAAAGGCGGCGGCCAGGTTGGCCGCACCGTAAGCGAACAACATCTGGTCGCCATCAGCCTTGTAGCCATATTTGTTGCTGTAGCTGCGGACCACGAGCAGGCCTTCGCACAGGAGAATGGCAACGATGGCCAGGGCGCCCGGCAGCAGCCGCAGGTAATCGGCCAGCGGGATGTTGGGCAGGGTCAGCGTCGGGAGGCCCGAGGGGATCACGTTGCCGAGCACGGCGACGCCCTTCGCCGGAAGGTCAAGCACAGCGACGATGATCGTCAGCAACACCAGAGCCACCAACGCCCCCGGGATTTTCGGCGCATACCGTTTCATCAACCGGATGATGAGGAAGGCGCTCACCCCGACCGCCACCGAGTAGAGGTTCGCGTGCGGAATGGAGTGGAACATGGCGAGGACCTCCAGGAAGAAGCCCTCGGTATTCAAGGAGGTCGCCAGGGTTTCCTTGAGGTTCTCCGCCGCCAGAAGCCAGCCCGACGTGGGGTCCACCACATGGGGAGCAGCGAGGATCTTTCTGACCTGGTTGGTGAACACCTCGACGCCCAGCCCGGTGATAAAGCCCGCCATCACGGCGCGCGAGAGGAAGTTGGCCAGAAATGCCAGCCGGAAGATCCAGAAGACGAAGAATACCAATGCGCAGAGAACGGCCAGCGCCAGGGCATAGTGCAGGCGCAGCGGATCCCCGGGCGCAGCGAAGGCAACGAGGGTGGCCCCAACCAGCGTGGCCATGGAGGCGTCGGGGCTTGTGACCAGGTGGCGCGAGCTGGCGAGCAGGGCGAAGACCACCAGCGGGATGATGGCCGCGTAGAGACCCGCTGCGGGGGGCAGACCAGCCACCTGTGCGTAGCCGATGTTCAGCGGGATCATCAGGGCGGCCAGCGTGACGCCCGCCGAGAGCTCCCGCGGGACGTCGGCCAGCGTGATCCCCCGCAGTCCCGCAAACGGGCGGGGCCAGCGGATCTTGGAGAGAATGGAAATGTTCATGCCGCACCTACCAAAACGTCGTTACCGGCGCGGTTGCCAAGAACGCTCGCGGCAGTACGTGCACCGAACCCCTTGCCGGTATATTTGGCTCCCCAATCAAGGATGGGCAAATAACCCCTAAGCACGCCCATCAGGGATGCCTTTCCTGTTTTGCCTTCTGCTTCATCTATTGAATTCATTTTCGTAGCTGTCTGAGTTATGTATGATGCTCATTTCTTTCCTGTTTGACCAATAAGCAGGCAGCACGGCGTCAACTGAAATTCATTACTTTGGAAAAACAAAAATCATGGCAGTTCTAACACCAAAATCGGATTTGCCTCCTTCAGGAGCCGCTACCTGTATGCGGGGTCCTACTTGAAGCTGAACAATTTGATTACCGAACTTCAATATTCCACCTGCCATGATATTGACAAAAGCCGTCGTGGTACCAGCCTGCCAGTTTTGTGTTAACTCTGTGTTCAGGGTTAATCCCGTTCCACTTTTCCAGTTATAAGTCACAAAAGGCTGCAAATACATCTGGTTAACATCGGTTCTGTTTTCATCGCCGGCAACCGACCAGATTTGATTAATCAAAGCGCCAAATGTCCAGCCATTCGTTTGTTTCAATGCTATTGCGGTTGGGCCGATAGCAAACTTTTTTGTGCCTAACACATCATTGGTTGCAATTGGAATGAGGAATGCAGAGCCCAATCCCCATACAAATCCATTTTCTACTACAGCATTAGAAATCCATCCACTCACTAATGCATCAGCCAGTCCGGTTTGCTGAGTGCCTTCGCCCGTAATGTCATGTTGTGCTATTACAGGCAGAATATATCTTGTAATCAGACTGAAATTTTCACTTAAGTTGATCGGAACTATTGGTTGAAAGTTAAGTGTATTTCGCGAACCATTGGTTGCTCCAATACCTATATCCATATTATTCTGAAAGGGCACGCTAATGAGTGCTCCAATAGGATTTGCCAGTGTTTTTGCAAGCTCTGCCGGATCATTTGATGTCGGTTTTTGTTCTTCCTGTGCTAATGAAGAACCTGCAAATAAAATACTCAGCAGCAGTATGCCTGTCATTCTGATGAGTTTCATCATTAGCGGTCTCTCTTGAGAAATTATGTGCTTGGCACCTTGTCGACTATGGATGCAAAATAACGGGCCAACATGAGCCACACTATGATGGGCACCGGAACCGCTAATAGAATCATCACCAACACATTTGGGTCTTGCACAGGAAAAGCTGCGAACGCCACAAACATGGCACCTCCATTGCGTGAACAGATCCCCAGCGAAAGCGCACTTCGTTGCGTTTGTCTCATACCAAAGCCAAATGTATACGACGCCAGGGCTATCACCAGGATGAACAGAACCTGTGCAGCAACAGCATAGCTGCCTAGTGCGTTGAGAAGTTCTTTACCATACATTACCAAAGTGAATACAAGTAAGGCCAGCGTAGTAAGGCCTGCGAGTTTTTTGATATATGGGAAAATTGAATCCGCCAATTTGCTCGCATATACCTTAATACCAACTCCGACGACAAGCGGCAGCAGCACCGTGAGAACAAGCTGTTTGGCGAGCGCGAAACTGCTAAGCGATACGCCGGGAATCAGCATGGGTGCGATCAGTGGCATCAACACCACCGTTCCTACCACCGCTAAGGGCATCATGGCGGCTGAAACGTCCATGTCGGCTTTTGCTCTTCTGATGAGAATAGGCAGCATGGGAGCGGTTGGTGCCAAACTAAACAGAAGTAACCCTGTGGCGTGTGCATCGGACAAAGGTAAAAGTTTGGTTATCAAAATCGCCAATGGGGGCCCTATAATCCAGCTCCATACCAAAGTAAGTGTTACTAAGCGGGGGCTACGTAACGATCTAATGGATTCGGGCAGGTTGAGCTCGAGACCCATGGACCCGAGATTCGCTACGCAGTAGAGGATTGCAACAATCCCAAACATATCCTGTGCACTCAAATGCATTTTCCTTCAGAAGACTGTTATTAGGCTTTTCATGGCCTTCAGCTTTTTCCATGCGATGCACATGCGTCAACTCCCTCGCCTGCCGTGTTGAGCATTCCCTGGCCGTGGATCACCAGGCACCACAAGATCGTCAGCGCAGAAGCCCCGAAATCACGGCGAGCGCGATGGCTGCCCCCCAATACTCGGGAGTTCCCTGTGTCGCGTTCATCACTCCCGCCACTCGTTTGTCAAAAATTGAATCCAATTCGTAACACCGGGCCAAACGTGGTGACATCATACAGGAAACGTGCCTGGTCTGCCCCATCTTCATAGTCAATGGAGAGGACGCGGTACCCTGCAGTGATCTGGAACAAATCCGAGAACCTGTAGCCACCATACGCCTGTATCTGCCAGGTCAGGTCCGAGCCGACACCGAATCCCCCGATGTCTCCGCGAAGTTGAAGTATCCATTCCCCGGAATCCGGCAGTTTCATTCGTACGACAAGAAGCGGGTCAAACCAGGTTTTTGTCTCGGCTTTTATCTGGCCGGCCGTGCCTCCCCCGGCGACATTCCGGAGAACTTCCATATCCACCTTGAGGCTCACCAGGCGGCCGCCAACGCCCCCTTCAAGCCACGGGAGAAACTTCCGTAAACCGGCCAGCTCCCAGGCTGTTTCAGACACGGAGACACTTCCGCTATTAATGATCTTGGTCGGAGTAGCGTCCTGCTTCAAATTCATGTAGAGAAAATCCGACGACAACGCCCAGGTTCCATTCTCTGCTTCTGCATAGAGCATGAAGCCTGCTTGCAGCTTTTCGAAGATATCCCCGATGCTCGCGTTGACCTCTCCATCCGGCAGATCACCAACGCTCATAGTCCCTTTCATGTTCGGGAACATCAAATAGGGTTCAATAAGGAATTTCCACCTGTTCTGTGTTTGCGTTGAATCCTGCGCGCTGCATGTCAACGCGACAAAGATCAACAGCGTGAAGATCGACCATCGCCTCATCGTTGTATTTCCTCTTCGTTTCTGGGTTCAGTGCCCGGCGACCCGCCGCCTGCCTGTGATAGGCCGCGCCCCACTAATGAATGTTCCTTATCTATTCTCCATTCGGACCTTTTCAATCAATTCCAACCCCTGTTCATTGATGATCTCATAGATGCAGACCTCGGGCTTCCTGGTCGATAATTCCATCGTTGCCAGAATCTTCGAATATTCATCCGACTGGAGACGCAGAAGAAGGTCTTCCTTCGATTGCCAGGTTTCCGTAAGAAGAAGCGCATCCGGCTCGTATTCCGTGGCCAGCGTGCAGCCAAGGCAACCGGGTTGCACGCGTGTCTGCCCCAAGACCCCCGCGAGAAATCTTCGCACTGCTTCTTCGTCGTTGGAGTGGGGAAAAATCCGCACCATGGTGAGAAACATGTCTGGTAAACTTGCATCAAGCGTGCCATTCCGGCAAAGGAAGGTCTGATGTCCGGAACTTACTACGAAACAACAGTTTAGGGGTGGAGGCAGAATTGGCTGGTTGAGGAAGAGGAACAAAAGAAAGCCGATATATCGTCCTAGGACGATATATCGTCCTTTTCACGTCTTGGTGGGATGCCGAGTTTCTTCATTCTTGAGTAGAGAGTCGCTGGATTCAAACCCAGAGATGTTGCAGCCCCTCCCGCCCCCTTGATTTGCCAACGTGTCTGGTCAAGGACGCGAAGGATGTGATGGCGTTCAACCTCCTCCAGCGTCTGCGCAGGATTCACATTCGCAATACCGGCCTCCGGCAATCGCACAATCAGCACGTCTCCCGGACTGATGATGAATGCCTGTTCGACCAGATTCTTCAGTTCCCGGACGTTTCCAGGCCATTGGTAGCGGACCAGCGCGTCCATGGTCTCCTTCGGGATGCGCCGAATGTCTTTCCTCATCTCCCTGGAAAAATTCTCCACGAAGCTCCAGACCAGCATGGGAATGTCCTCTTTCCGATTCCGGAGAGGGGGAACCTCAATAGGGAAAACATTAAGACGATAGTACAGATCCTCCCGGAATCGTCCTTCCTTGACTTCTCTTGCCAGGTCACGGTTTGTCGCCGCAATGATGCGCACGTCTACCTTAACAGTCTGCGGGCTGCCGAGGACCTCAAAACATCCCTCCTGGATCACACGAAGAAGTCTGGCCTGAGTATCTCTGGGCAGTTCGCCTATCTCATCAAGAAAGATCGTGCCCTTGTCAGCTAGCTGGAAACGACCGATCTGCCGGGTCATGGCTCCGGTATACGCTCCGCGCTCACGGCCGAAAAGTTCGCTTTCGATCAGAGTAGAGGGAAGGGAAGCACAATCCACTTTCACCATCAATTCGTTCTTCCGTCCACCCAGGCCATGAATCGCTCGCGCCACCAGCTCTTTTCCCGTTCCCGTTTCACCCGTGATCAGGACCGTCGTTTCGGCCGGGGCAACCTGCTCCACCCGGCGCAACACGGCTCTGATGGTGTTGCTTTTGCCGACGATTTCCTTATGAGAATGTGAAAGGCCAATCTCCTTCCGCAGATGGCGTGTCTCGACTTCCAGCTTTTCCTTCAGTCGCTTGATCTCTTCGGTTGAACGCCTGGCATCTTCCTCTGTCTTCTTCCGTTCCGTGATATCGATCGATGCACCGAGAAAATGGCTTCCCCCGCCGTATGATTCCGATGACCGGTCTCCCCGGACGGCAAGCCAGCGTGTTTCTCCTCCGGGAAGCACAACACGGCATTCCGTTTGCAGCGCGGTCCTTGACTGCAGTGCATTCTCCAGATCCCGTCTCAGGGCTCCAACGTCATCAGCATGAACGATGCTGTATAACTTCTCGAGACTGACTGTTTCGTCCTGATCAACTCCATAGAGTTCCTTCGTCCGCGGCGTCCCCCAGAATGTGTTGGTCTTCAAGTCGAGGTCCCACAGCCCGGCACCGGCCAGTCCCGCCGCCAGAGCAAGGCGGACTTCCGCCTCCTGGAGCGCAGTAATCCCCCGGTTCCGCTCCAGGGCTGTGACCAGAACTTCTGCGAGCACCCGCAATCTGGGGATATACTGCACCAGCCAGGACGGGCCCCGCTTGGTGAAGGCCAAATGGAGGGCATACCGGGTTTTTCCCCCGATCTGCACAGGTATGATCAGGTACGCTTGAATTCCCAGAGACTCAGTGGTCCGACGGTCCACCTTAGCTTCCTCCGGAAGCTCGTCGAGATTGTTCACAAGAACAGTCTCCCCTCGTACCAATTTTGAGAATCTCCACGGATTTGTCGGAGCATAGTTGTATTTCCCCGGTACCACCGGAACGTCTTCGGTAACCTGGACGTGTGTCAGAAACACTTCTTCAGGCTGCGAATTCATGCGGAACAAACCGCACATGTTCGCGTCGAAGAAATCACGAATATCCCTCAGTGCGTGGTCGATTTCTTCATCGATATCCCGGGGGACCATGCTGAGGAAGCGTGCCGAGATGTCGGTAAGGAGCATCTCAAACTTCAGCTGAACTGCAGTATCTTCCTCTCGCCCATTCATATCTGGTGCTGCCTTCTTGGTTTCTGGCGGTTTGCTCCGGGTATTTTCCCGGTCTGGTATCGCCGGGCTGCAGGAGTGTTGTCCTGTTCAGCCGCTATTCGAACCACCCATGTCGGGCGAAGTAGCGGAGGGAAAACGCCGTGATCAGCAGCATAACACCCACCGCCGCAAAGTACCCGTACCGCCATTCCAGCCCGGGCATGTAGCTGAAGTTCATCCCGTAGATCCCGGCGAGGAAGGTCAGCGGCACGAACACCGCCTGCACGATCGTCAGAACATTCAACCGTTTATTAGATGCTTCCTGCAACACAAGCTCGTACTGATGATGAATTGTATCCAGCCGGCTCCTGGTGTTATCCATAGAAGCCTCCAGTGAACGCAGCGACGTCCGGAGGTTCGCAAACTCGAGGCGTGTCCGGTCTGATCTCCCGCGCCACCGTAAGTTCGGTGCGAATCCGAGAGCGATAGACTGCTCTTCCAGAACGTGCGAGAGACGATCGAGCCGGGTCTTGGCCCTCACTATTTCTCTGACCTCCACAGAAGAGATGTCGCTGTCCACCCTCATGGCAAGGCCATTCACGAATCGCCTCACCTTCGCCGCATCCTCCGCATGGGCGGCGATCATCGCATTGACTACGTTGTACAGGATGTCCTCAACGACCGGACGGACGGGGAAGGAGATATCATGGAACTCCTCGGTGATCGACTCCAACATGGGTATCTTTGTTGAGCCGATGGTGATGAGGAGGTTCCTCCCCATAACTACCCTCACGTAGTCCGGGTGCTCGTCGTTGGCCGCATTGTACAGTGCGAAATCTACAAACGCTTGATTTCCCTTGATGCGGAACGTCGGTCGCTGCTCAGGGGCCGCGATCCATGCGAGCATAGCATCGTCGAACGGCAAACCCTCTTGTGTGATGTCCCACGTCGGGCCGTCCGCGCGGATGACGAACCAGGAGACGGACCCGTGAGGCAGATGGAAACCAGCACGCACACTCCGACGATGTTCAATGAGGCCGGCCCGGGTTACTTCAAAAAGTCTGGTCATATGTAGTCTGAGCCTCCAGATCGGGGAATGGTCAATGAAAAGTCGAGGGATGCCTGGCCGGAGGCACACTGGAGGTCCGTATGCAACTCTGAAGTGGCATGGCAGCGCAACCCTGTTTTCTTACGTGGAGAGAAGATATGCAATAGCAATCGGAAAATCTAGCCATGGGGACCTGATTCCTTTTCTCGGGGAAGGATGGGCATTTTTTCTTGCTATCTTCTCGTGAAACTTCTATACTCCTGTGTTCTGAGGTTTCAAGAGCGGTTGCCGACCCGGGGCGCGAGGACACCTGCCCCCCCCCGGCTGCTTCGGCTGTTTCCGTTGACATGCCCGCTCGCCACCGCATGCACCGGGCGGGTCGCTCACCGACTGGATCCGCAGCGAGGTGCCCCAACCATGAAGATACTTGCCACACGCTGTTGCCTGAGCCGGACCAGGACCTTGACCATATGTCTCACACTGGTCCTTTCCGTCCTGGCTGCTGCGGGATCGTGTGCCCAGGATGTTGAATCGCCGCCGAAAAAGCCGACAGAAGCTCTGGCTGCTTCACCCCAGAGCATACCTCTGGCGCAGGTGGCGGCAAAGGCTCAGCAAGCCCGCGAGATCGTCGATGAAATGAGGGCTCTCACAGAGCCGGATCCGAATCTCGACAGCATTGCGGTGAGGCTCAAGATACTCGATGACTCGCTGAAGTCCTGGAGGTCCCGGTCCGATTTCCAGAATCTCCAACGGGTGTCCCAACGCTCCGTCACGGATCTCAATAGCCGTTCCAAGGGGGTCCAGACTCAAATTGACGAGTGGGAAGGTCGGTTGCAGGAAAAGTCAGCGGAGCTGAGCGAAGCCATTGAGCGATTGAATCAGCTTGCCGGGACGCAGAATGACTCATCCGGCATTCGCTCCCCGGGCGGAGGCGGGAGAGGAAGTATTCTCACGCCGGCGTGAAGGGATATCCGCGACTTTGATGATCCCTTCAGTTGCAGGAATATAGTGGAGGGGAGAGCAATCTCCGCAGATTTCCAACGCTGGACGACTGACCTGGTCAGTCCGGCCTGGGGGTGCAAGGGAAACATACTGCGGCATATCGGAATCTTGTTATTCTCTCTCCTTCTATGCATATTTCAGAATGAAGAGTGCGATTCAATTGCTGGAAAGTTGCTCCCTCACTCCAACGCCACAGCGAATTGCTGTAGTGAAGTCAGTGATGGTTGCCCACAAGCATCTGAGCGCAGACGCGGTGTTCAGGCGCGCCAAACGCATTTGCCATTCGGTCTCGCGGGCCACGGTCTACAACACGCTCAACCTTCTGGTCGAAAAACACGTTCTGAAAGCTCAACGGCTGTTGGAGGAAACGATCGTCTTTGACGCAAATACGCGGCCTCATCATCATTTCGTTGATGAAGTGACGGGTGAGATTATCGATATTCCGTGGGAAGATCTTTCCATCCGGGGCCAGGAGAATCTTGAAGGCGTGGAAGTCAGGGACTTTCAGGTGGTCATCAGGGGAAAGCGGAAGAAATAGGTTTTTTTTCTCCTTGCTTTAGACTCTGTCTAATACCATATTGCATCTAACCCCAACCCGACGGGCATCCATCCGCAGAGGAGGAGGGGCCAATGACTGATCCATACACCTGGAAGAGTATTCAAGAAGCCGTCAAATCTTCACCCTCTATCATACAATCCCCCAACTGAAAGGAGAACCAAGATGAATGAGGAAAGCAAGTGCCCAGTAACGGGACATTCCGGTGGGACCTCCGCCGGCAGAGGCACAACGAATCGCGACTGGTGGCCCAACCGGCTGAATCTGGGCATCCTTCACCAGCACGCGCCGGCGTCCAATCCGATGGGCCACGACTTCAATTACGCCGAAGAATTCAAGAAGCTGGATATGGCGGCCCTGAAGAAGGACTTGTACGCGCTCATGACCAACTCGCAGGAGTGGTGGCCTGCCGACTGGGGCCACTATGGCGGACTGTTCATTCGTATGGCCTGGCACAGCGCCGGCACCTACCGCACTGCTGACGGCCGTGGTGGCGGTGGTACAGGCAACCAGCGCTTTGCGCCGGTCAACAGCTGGCCTGACAACGGCAACCTGGACAAGGCGCGCCGCCTGCTCTGGCCCATCAAGCAGAAATACGGAAACCAGATCTCCTGGGCCGATCTCCTGATCCTGGCCGGCAATTGCGCGCTGGAGTCCATGGGCTTCAAGACATTCGGCTTCGGTGGCGGCCGCGTGGACATCTGGCAGCCGGAAGAGGATATTTATTGGGGCACGGAAACTACCTGGCTGGGCGACAAGCGTTATGCTGGTGACCGCGAGCTTGAGAACCCCTTGGCTGCAGTGCAGATGGGGCTGATCTATGTAAACCCCGAAGGCCCCAACGGCAAGCCCGATCCGGTGGCCTCGGGCCGCGATGTGCGCGAAACCTTCGCCCGCATGGCGATGAACGACGAAGAGACTGTCGCGCTCGTCGCCGGTGGACACACCTTCGGGAAGGCGCACGGCGCAGGCGATCCGGCGCTGGTAGGTCCGGAACCGGAAGCTGCCCCCATCGAAGAGCAAGGACTGGGCTGGATCAACCGGTTCGGCACCGGCAAGGGCGTGCACACCACCACCAGCGGCATCGAAGGGGCATGGAAGCCCAAACCGACAAAGTGGGACAACGGTTACTTCGACATGCTGTTTGGTTACGAGTGGGAGCTTGTAAAAAGCCCGGCGGGCGCCTGGCAATGGCATGCCAAGGATGTCAAGCCAGAGCACATGATCCCTGACGCACACGACCCTTCGAAGAAGCATCGGCCTATGATGACCACGGCCGACCTGTCGCTGCGCTTCGATCCGATCTACGAACCTATCTCTCGCCGATTCCACAAGGATCCGCGGGCGTTCGCCGACGCCTTCTCCCGCGCCTGGTTCAAGTTGACCCATCGCGATATGGGACCGAAGGTTTGTTACCTCGGTCCTGAGGTTCCGGCCGAAGACCTGATCTGGCAAGACCCGATCCCCGTTGTCGATCACCCCCTGATCGACGCAAAGGACATCGCCGGTCTCAAAGCCAAGGTGTTGGCATCAGGATTGTCGGTGTCGGAACTTGTCTCCACCGCCTGGGCTTCAGCTTCTACCTTCCGTGGTTCGGACAAGCGCGGGGGCGCAAACGGGGCGCGCATTCGCCTGGCGCCGCAGAAGAATTGGGAAGCCAACCAACCGGCGCAACTGGCCAGGGTGCTGGACACACTCGAAAGGATCCAGAAGGACTTCAACGGCGCACAGAAAGGCGGCAAGAAAGTCTCCATGGCTGACCTCATCGTGCTGGGCGGCTGCGCCGCGGTTGAAGCGGCAGCAAAGGCTGCCGGATACACTGTCGATGTTCCCTTCACTCCCGGTCGCACCGACACCTCGCAAGAACGGACGGATGTGGAATCGTTTGCCGTGCTCGAACCCCAGGCCGACGGTTTCCGCAATTACCAGAAGACGACCTTCACCGTGTCGGCCGAGGCAATGCTGGTGGACAAGGCACAGCTCCTGACCTTGAGCGCACCAGAGATGACCGCCCTTGTCGGTGGGCTGCGTGTGCTGGGTGCGAACGTGGGTCAGTCGAAACACGGTGTGTTCACGAAACGGGTGGGTACACTCTCCAACGACTTCTTCGTGAACCTGCTCGACATGAGCGCCGTGTGGAAACCAACCTCCGATGCCGGGGAGACGTTTGAAGGGCGCGACCGCAAGACCGGCGCACCCAGGTGGACAGGCACCCGCGTGGACCTGGTGTTCGGCTCAAACTCGCAGTTGCGCGCACTCGCCGAGGTCTATGCACAGGACGATGCGAAAGAGAAGTTCGTGCGTGACTTCATCATGGCTTGGAACAAAGTGATGAACCTCGACCGCTTCGACCTGATATAGGCGTCTGAGGGACATCCGGGATGCGCAGCATCCAGAAGTGCCACATCCCACAGATGTGGCACTTCTGTTTCGCACCCTCGCTTGCCCCCATAGAGTTACGTACCAGGCAGCATATAGGTCCTGGACCGGAGCATGCACGTTACACGGGATGAGCGATTGGGGGGGAATGAAGGGAACCGGAGAGTTGACCTCAGGTTCCCTTGGCTCTCCGACACACACGAAAACTCGAACTACATTCTCCTCCGAATCCCCATCGAAATCCACCGCTTGCAGCGCGGCCAGCGGCTGATATGTATGGACAGCGAGCGTCTGCCGGATGAGCCGGGGCTCGGCGAGATGGAAATCGAGAGTTTGCATCAGGCAGGGCTGGTCTGGCCTTGGCTACAGAACCCAAGTCCCGAAGTACCCATCGAATATGAAGCACTGCAGCACACCTACCGCAGAATGCTGGCCGATGGCAGCTTCGCCAGTCAAGCTGACCTCGCCCGGCACCTGGGAGTCAGTAGGGTATGGGTGAGCAGGGTGTTGAAAGGAGGCAATAGGAAGGCCAACTGACCCCCTTCCGACAACCCCGACGCTCCTGCGCACAAGTGCGCGTTGCGGCTGTGATGACGAGGGGGAGGGCACTGCCGGCGGTACTTGATTATGTCATAATTATGCGTAAATTGTGGACAAAGCGGAGGGATCCACATGCCAGTGATCAAGTCTATTTCCAGCCTTCGGAACCGCACTCGGGAGATCACCCGGATCTGCCATGAGCAGGATGTGCCGGTATACCTGACACGAAATGGTGAAGGAGCACTTGTCGTCACCAGCATCGATCATTACGAGCGCCTCAAGGCACAGGCGGAGCTGTTCTCTAAGCTTGGCGTGGCGCAGGCACAAGCCGCGGCCGGGAAGAAGGGGATAACCCACCGTCAGTTGGTAGCCAAGCTCAGACACCGTCTCAATGCCCGCTGAGGTTCCAGTTCGCTACCTCCCTGCGGCCCAGGAAGACCTGCTGAGCATCCTGGATTTCATCGCGCAAGACACCCCGGGACGGGCGACCGCATTCGTCGACGAGCTCGATCGCCGGATCGGTGGGCTGGGCCGTCACCCCCACCTCGGGCGGGTTCCTCGAAACGCTACCCTCCGTAGCGCGGGGTATAGGATCCTCGCGCTGGGATCCTACCTTGTATTCTACCGCATTCGAAAAAGCGCCATTGAGATTCACCGTGTCGTTCACGGTTCCCGCGATCTTGATCACCTCCTGTGATTTTGCTCGTTCGATTAGCAACGCATGTCACCTAGCGCTTCCGCAAAGGATGCTAGTCCGAACTCCAAATCCTCTGTATTGAGATCGATCAGTCTGCCGAACGAATCGCTACTCACGGTGATGGGTTTCGCACGGACAACACAGCTTGCCTGATCGTTGATGCGGATGATCTGGTGTTTCCGTTTGTCCAGGCACCATCGTCTCATTCTTCAGGCGAGGGATGAAAGAGGAAGCTCGAACAGAATACGAGGAAACATGGAAAAGGAACCCGAAAGGTCTTTTCCCTTGCCGAAGCACCCATCCAGTCCACCCTTTCGATCTCTCCAGCCGGAATTGCCCGGTTACAGAAGAGCGGCTTAATACTTCCCTTCCGTCCGGCAAAGACATCAAAACCGCGGATCGATTATGATGCACTTCAAGAGAGCTACAGGAAAATGCTTACTGACGGGCCATTCAAGACGCAGACCGAGCTCGCCCGCCATCCCGGGGTCAGCAGGGTCTGGGTGAGCAGGGTGTTGAGGGGCATGAGAAGGAAGGCCGGTTGATGTTTGCCATGACTGCCCTTCCGGACAACTCCTGATCGGTCATAAGCCTCCCTTTGCGCAGCAATTCCTGGAAGCGTGGATCGCCGCGCAACAGATCGGCATATACTGGAAAACATCTTCTGATCGTGAAAACTTGTCTCATCAGGATTCTGGAAGCGGAAGGTTCATTTTCTCACATATGGCCATGAACCTCGGATTTCCGAACAGTCGATCGAAATATTGCGCTGGTGTGGTGATGTAGGTCATGAGCGGGTCGTGCATCTCGAATCCCTTCTCGACCCAATCCATGGATTTATCGGGTTGATCCGCCACAAGATACCTGAAGGCCATATCCCAAAAGCCGACGGGCTGGCTTTCGGCGTATTTCTCCAGACGCTCCACGATCTTTTCATACGCCGTGACGATCCCCGATTCGCCGTAGATCCTCTCGATGTCCTTATACGCATCTTCCTCGAGGGGAAAGGGAAGAACATATCGGACCGCTCGGAGGACTTTGTCGTACTGCTGTAACCTGTAAGCGGCGATCTCGATCATCTGATTGAGGTTGGGATTGTCCGGATCGTCGGCCACGGCTTCTTCCGCGAGAGACAAGCTGGTCTGATATTCACCGGCCTGCAACAGTGTTCCGATATTGGCAATCTTCACCATGGGATTCAGCGGGTCAAGACTGAGCGCCAGCTCATTCTGGGCCAAAGCCTCATCTTTCCTGTGCAGGATCAACAAGAGATGCGCATAGAGTCCCCTGGAAAGGGCATCGTTGGGGTTGATGGCCAGGGCCTTCAAGAACTCCTTTTCGCTCTTCTCCCAGTCCCAATCTACGAGATGTGCGATCAAGGCGCTGAGATAATGAGCTTCAGCAAGATCCGGGTCCAAGGCCAGCGCCTTGTTCAGGTTCTCGATGATCTGGGGAGCGGTGACGGACGGCTGTTCGAACGCGCTCTGTTGTATCCACAGCCAGGCTTCAGCCAGTCCCGCGTAGAGAGGCGCCCAACCAGGATTCTTCGCAACGCCGCTGTTCAGGAATTCCAGGGCTTTATACAACGCCTCCCTTCTGCCATCATAGATGTGAGAGCGGGCCTTCAGATATTCATCATATACTTCAAGATCGGCAGCCGGAAGTTTTTCAATGAGCCTTTTCTCTTCAGGGGATATGACCGCTTTGAGTTCTTCAGCTATTGATTCCGCGATCTTGATCTGGATATTAAAGATATCATCCACATCGGTGATCTTTTGCTGGAAAGATTCCCCCCAGAGATGTGACTCATGCTCTGCCATGATCAGCTGTGCCCTCAGGCGAAAGGACTTGCCGTATTTCTGACCGCTGCCCTCCACGATGTAGTTCACGCCCAGCTCCTCGGCGATCTCGCGGACGGTTTTTTTCCTTTCCCGATATTGTTCGACCGACGTGCGGGAGATGACCCTGAGCGTCTTGATCTTCTGGAGGTTGTTCAGAATCTCCTCCATCACCCCGTTGATGAAATAGGTATTCTCCTGGTCGGGGCTGTCGTTGATGAAGGGGAGCACGGCGATGGACTTCTCGGGATGGTCGACCAGAGGCTTGGCTTTGAGGGGTTTGAGGCCCTCGGCGACGGCCGCGAGATCGTCCCGGAAATCCTCCATGGTCTGATAACGCTCTGCCGGCTGCTTTGCCAGGGCATGTCCGACGATCTGGGCCAGACCGGTGGACGTCTCGGGGCGGATCTTCGAGAGCGGCTCAGGTTCTGTGTTGAGAATCTGATAGATCAACGCCTGTTCGTAGTCGCTCGTCGAACGGCCGACGGCCCGCGATCATCTCATACAGTACCACGCCGAGTGACCAAATATCCGTGCGGTGATCAACCACTCCTCCGCTCGCCTGTTCTGGCGACATGTAGGGTGCCGTGCCCAGCGTGGAGCCCGTCTTCGTGAGCATAGTGCGGCCGGAGAGTTTTGCCAGTCCGAAGTCGACGATTTTCGCGACACCGTCCGACGTGATCAGAATATTGGCCGGCTTGATATCGCGATGCACAATGCCAGATTCATGGGCTTTGGTGTGGCCTCGGGCGATCTGGATGGCAATGTCAAGGGCCTCTTCGATCTTCAGCGGCCCGCGCTCGATCTCTTTCTTGAGAGTCTCGCCTTCGAGGCACTCCATGCTGATGAACATTTGTCCGTCATCAGTCTCGTCGATATCGTAAACGACACAGATGTTGTTGTGCTGGAGGGAGGAGGCGGCTTGTGCTTCGTGGATAAAGCGTTCTTTGGCGTCAGGATCTCGTGTGAGGTCAGGCGGGAGGAATTTGAGCGCCACGGTTCGCTTGAGGCGGGTGTCTTCGGCCTTGTAGACTACCCCCATGCCGCCTTCGCCGAGTTTTTCAAGGATCTTGTAGTGGGAAACAACTGAGCCGATCATGGAAACCTACCCGGGCGTGTATGATCCCAACGGCACGGAGAACCAACGGTACGGCCGTAAAATACGGAGGGGAAGGTGGATAGTCAAACAGTACGTGGAATGAGCCCTGCCGGGGAAGCGTGCAAAGAAGGGCTGAAAAGACGAAGACTCGAACCACAGGGGACGGAGCAATAACGCCGATATTTGACGAAATGCGGCACATCAGAAAACCGGATTCTCTCTATTTTCGCTTTCTTCTCCGGTCAAGGTACAAGTACGGTACAGTCGATTCAACAAAACAAACTCTCGAGATCCACCGCAGACCCAACCATAATCGGTGAAGCATCCGATAGTAAGAAGCCGGCGGTGTGAGCTGTATTCTACGCGGGGTGCGATTGGCGGGCCGATCTCTGCCCGGGGTATGCCGATGTCGTCTCACTAACACACAATTCGGACGGCTCATGCAGAAGGTCGGGCACGGCCGGACATCCATAGACCCAGGGCATTCTCGCAGGTAGAGCTATACAACCTCAAGATCCGCAATCGCCTGAATTCTCGATTTAACGGTTTCGACTGCCTTCTCTCCAGCACCATAACCGATCACCGCCGCTATCGCCTCGGACAGAATAGGATGATTGAGTAACGTGAGCATCTCCGCTTTGAGGTATCGTTTGAGATTCGATTCAGAATCGTTGATCTCCTCCAGCAGACCAGACCGAAAAAGAAGGATGAAGACGAGATCTTCAAAGTCCGGGCTTAATCGGAGGTCAGCCATCCCCCGAGCTTTCAACGCTTCGATTTTCGTTCCAAGGAAAAGGGGTGGGTGTAACACGAGAATAGTCATCCCGTCGGGAAGGAGGTGAGGCCGTGCATTCTGCAAAGCATGCTGGCACCACTTGTTTGAGAATCCCAGAAGGTCCGGGTCTGTCGGCATAATGTCAACCTTGACTCCCCCAAATACCCATCTGCATATTGGAGCGCCTTCCGACATGTCATTCGTGAAACCGAGACCTCTGAGTTCTTCTTCCAGCACGTGGTAATCATGTCGGGTTCCTACCTCGACGACACAATCGACGTCATCGGTTGGACGGGATTCCGGCGCGGCGGTGTCGGTAGCATAGATTGCCACGGAAGCTCCACCAATAAACACGACTTGCTGCCGGAGATGCTGAAACCCTCCCGCGACAACCCGGAGCATTTCCAGATTATGATTCACTTGGAAAGTATCCTCCTCCGGAGTTCCTTCTCTGCTAGAGACCGTTCGCGGGCTTTTCCAACGCGAAGTCCATCGATAAGGGCAAGGAGTTCATACAAAGACCGATCACGGCGTGCAGCCTGAGGGACGGTTCTGTACAGGGGCTCAATCGACTGCCCCCTGGCACTCCCCTCTCCATCCGGCCAGACATACACTTCGGTGTCAGAAACGATGTGATTTGCAAGTGGGGGCGCGGAGTGTGCTGTGGGCATCCCTCTGACAATCGCTCCGGGTTGCTGGGGAAAGACGTAGCGGAGTCCATAGAGCAAGAACTCCAGAAGAGATGCCTGATGGATGTCCTTTTTGCCCGCATCGATCAATCCCGCTATCTTGTTACGGTTCAACGCCTCTGAAATTTCAGATTGACTCATGTCGAGGCTTGATGCCAGATCGATGATTCGCCAAGGAGAATTGCGCACGACCAGGATTTTCAGGAGGATGACGATATCCTGGGGACGCATACCACTATGATTTTTCATGACATGTCCTTTGTCAATCGCGAATCGCGATACGCAAATATCGGCATTCCTGGCTAAACTCGCAACATCATTCTCCATGCTTTCACCGGGGATCTGACCATCTGCGCAGATTGGTGTAGTTTCCCCGGGTGTACCTCTTCAATATTCCATCCGCGTCCAACATGGCGAATCCGAACCACTTTCGCTACTTTGAATTGTGTACAAATCAACCGGACAGAAGTCTCGATGATCAGATCCTTCCTCTCGTTTTGCCTCTCATTCCTCAGAACCATCGAAAACCAACAAATCGATAAACGGCAGTTACGGAGCGTATTCCAGGATTTTGGCGATATCTATGCCGGAGCGATTCCCGAGGTCAAACGCAGGCTTCTAAACGTAGTAATCGAAGAAATCCAATGCAAAGTTGGGCGCGGTGAAAACAAAGGGGAGATCACCTTTAAACTACGGGGTGATGGATCGATCAAAAAGGATTGGTCTGAGGCCAGCAAAACAAAAGAGGACTCATCCACCCCGTCATCAGGTGGTTTGAGTCCTCATGTAGCTTGGCTCCGCGAGCAGGACTCGAACCACAGGAGCCGGAGCAATAAGGGCGATATTTGACGAAATGCTGCACTTCATAGAACCGGATTTTCTCTATTTTCGCTTTCTTCCCCGGTCAAGGTACAAGTACGGTACAGTCAATTCAACAAAACAAACTCTCAAGGTCCACCACAAACCCAATCTTAATCGGCGAAGCATCCGACACGAAAAAGCCGGCGGCGTGAGCTCTATTTTGCGTGAGGTGCGATTTGCAGGCCGATCTCCGCACGATGTTTTCCGATTTGGTTGTAGATTCCGTCTGTCTGAACAATGTCCAGAATTCTGCTGAAGAATGCCCAAGGGATGAGCCTCTCATTGGCGCAGCACCACCAGAATCAGAAGCATTCAAAGGAAAGGACCGGGGAGAAGACCCCGTTCTTACATATGTTTTCATCCCCGGCTCCAATTCCGGGCCTTTGGTGGTATATATCGATAAGGAGAATTGAAAGGAAGGCAACAATGTATGCAGTGGCGCTGGCTGCAATTCTCATTCTTCGCTCATCGGCGGAAGCGACAAGTATTCCGCCGATGGACGCCGACGCAGGCCATCTGACACAAGTTCAGGCTCCCCGGAATTGACATTGTCGATGACCCAGGGTACATTTTGCAGAGTACCATTCTCTTTCAAAGGCTGACCGCTGTCCCAATGCCAACCGAGGACTTCACTGTCTTGCGCCACCAAGCACCCCCGGCAGTTTCCAGGGCAATGTCCTTGCATCGTCTGTACTCGAATCTGCTTGAACACAGTGAACACTCAGAACGTCCACTGAATTGTGTAGACTCCGAGCCTGCACACGGTGGAAGCCCAATTGCACCTCCGCTCGTCTATTCTCGTAAGATACGTAGGGCCGCAAATAGGAAGGGAAAAGATCTTACATGTGCCAATCAATAGTGCTACTCGTAGGCCTAACCCTCATTGTGAGTCAGCGGGTTTGCGCTCAGATTGACTCGGCGGCTCTGATGACTTTCCCTCTCGGGCCTGGAAATCTATGGCAATACAAAGAACCGCCACCTCCCTTCGACCCAAGTATCTATGAAGTGAAGAGTGGGAGGGACACGACACTCATGAATGGAAAGACCTATCGACAATTTCTGCGCAACAACTACGGAAATCCGGATACGTACGGCATCAATTATAGGAGACAGGAAGGAAACAAGGTTTTTGAGTACTTTCCGCTTCTTCAGATCGAAGCCGTGAAATATGATTTCTCCAAGAATGCAGGCGATACAGTCTCCATTTTCCCTCGCCGTGGAGCATTTGGATTGGACACGTCAATTGTCACTGTTCTTGGAGGTGGGACAACAACCTTCTGGGGGAAAATGCGAAAGTACATGGCTTTCTATGATAGATCAATGCACGGGACTATGTACTGGATTGATCATATCGCAGATAGCCTTGGAATTTATTTCTCTGAAACCGAACCCGGTTTTCGACTTCGTCTCGAGGGAGCCCGAATTGACGGTGTACAATATGGAACTATCACCAATGTGCTGGCACAAGGAAGTGAGCGTCCGCATGATTTTGTGCTTCACCAGAACTATCCCAATCCTTTTAATTCGTCGACCACAATATCCTTTCATCTCTCTGCGATATCGAAAGTTGAATTGACTGTTTGGAACTCGCTCGGTGAGAAAGTGAGAACTTTGTTTGAAGGAACGCTCGATCGTGGCTCCCATCAGATTCGGTGGGATGGCAAAGGAGATCGACATTCGGATCTTCCGAGTGGTGTCTACTTTTATCGCATGCAGATTGCTCAGAGCCGTCAAACAGGAATGGCGGTTCTACTGCGTTAATGGTATCCATCAACAACACACACAGAACGGAGGGGGTTGCTATGACAAAAGCAACGGTAGCTCTTGTGGTTCTTCTGTTCGGGACATTGAGCTCCATGGCTCAAGATGCCATGTGTCCTGTTCAGAACGCGTCGACAAGCATCCAATATGTTGGTTCAACAGTCACGCTCAAAATCCTGTTGGTTGAATTCTCGGATGTTCTACACCGTACGTCCCCTTCAGCATACACCAAAACAGATTTTGAGAATCTTCTGGTTTCTTCTGGCGTGTATGTTTCACCAAACATGTACAATCCGAATGGCGAAGCAATCTATGGAAGCCTGGCAGACTACTTTGGAATCATGTCCGGAGGCAACCTTGACGTGTCAGGATTTGTGGTAAATAGCGTTGGGGCAGGGAATATTCCAAACTGGATTCTTCTTGGCCACACAAAAGCCGAATATGCGAGTGGCGCGTATAGCATCTTCTCTGATGCAGGAGATTCCGCAAGAGCACACGGCCTAGACGTCGACGGGTTAGGAGAATTCGTGAAGCTCGTAATCATATATGCAGGGAACATTCATTATGGCGATGCTTTGAATCCTCAGGCCGTCGGCACAATGTACATAATGAGCGAAAGAAATGGTCCTGCCAATCAGGAAAATGGCAATGATCCATTTGGCCGGATTGGTGTTCATTGCCATGAATTCGCACACACTCTTGGAATTGGCCATTCTTCAGGCTCCCGTTCTGATCTGATGCAAGATGGTCGAAGAAACGGGCCTGTGTCAACTGGATCAAACGGAAGTGCACCTGCCCCGCTGAACCCACAGCATCGTGCGCAGAAGGGGTGGATTTCTCCAATCGTTATCTCGGGACAAGAACAGTGGGATGCTCATTACTCTCTCACCACACCAGAGGTTTTCAGAATCAACAGCAACACAAGCGGCGACTATTTCCTTATTGAAAATCGACGTTTCGACCAGTACATGGTCATAGGATCAACGTCAGTTCGAGATTACAACTACTGGATGCCAATTTGCTGGACGCAAAATCCTACGTGGCAGTTCTACAGTCAGGGGATAATTGTTTGGAGGATCATCGGAGGAGATCCCGGTTGGTACGACACCAACGGCTTGGTGTATGCTAGCGGTCGATATGGATATGCATATCCCGACAATACGCCCACTGAAACTGACGCCGGAGACCTGTTCCCCGGCACCGCAAATGTCACCACGCTGTCTCTGTAATGCTCCCCAAAAGTCAAGACAGATTTTCTTGAGAATTGGTTGAGTCTTTTTTCAAGCCGCTGCTGTCTGTGTCTGGTTCAGCGAAGCTTCAAAATCTATGGGGCTCATGCCCATCAATGTCGAGTGCGGATAGTCCTGGTTGTAGAAAGGGAAGAAGATGTCCACAGCCCTGATGGCCTCTTCAAGTGATTCGAACTCGTTTGGCCAAACGACTTCCTCCTTGAACGTCCGCATGAAGCGCTCGGTGTCTGCGTTCCCTTTCGGGTTATTGTAGCTGGTGGTGACATGCTCGATGCTCAGGGTCTCGAGAATCGTTTCGTATCGTCTGCTTGTCGGTTGCGAACCGTTGTCGCTCATCAGGTGAACGTTCTCCGAGCGACTGCCGGCAGGACAGGCAACTTCGACGGCCTGATGCAGTGCCTCGAGCCAGAGGTCCGTCTTCGGCCGCAGCCCGAGTGCGTAGCCCAGAGCCCGCTTGGTGTACCAGTCAATGACGACCACCAGGTACAGCCAGCCGAGACCTTGGACGTAGAACTTGGTCATGTCCGTACCCCACCACTCGTTGGGCCGAGTGGGGTGAGGCTTGGAGCGGGTCTCGGTGCGCTTCGCTTTGTAGCGCTTGACCGGGACCGAGAGCCCGTCGAGCCGCATCAGACGCCGCACACGCTTGCGGTTCACGCACAATGAGCATTTGTGCTGGAGAAACGCGGTGATCCGCCGGTATCCCCAGAAGGGGTGCTTCCCGGCAAGTTCCCGGATCTTCTCCAGGAGGGCAACCTCGGAAGCATCCTGCTCGGGAGCTTCCGGCTTTACAATCGTGAGAGCCCGTCGGTGCCGGTAGTAACTCGCCCGGGAGAGCCGTAAGATCCGGCAACTCTCAGCCACCGGGACGCCGTCGGCTTCAAGCGCATGGACGAGCTCGTCATCACTCAGAACAGTTTCAGTTTTTTTTTGAACACCTGGATCTCGACCGCCTGTTGGCCGATGACCCGTTCCAGCTCGGCGATCTTCGCCTTGTCGGCTTCACTGGAGCCGCGGCCCCCCGGGCCATTGCCGGCCAGAGCGGTCTTACCGCCTTCGAAGAACTTGTCGCGCCAGTTGTAGTAGGTGGCCTGGCTGATACCGTGACGTCGGCAGAGCTCGGCAATATTGGTCGATTCCTTCAGGCCTTCGAGGACGATGGCGAGTTTCTCCTCGATCGATTTTCCTGACTCGGCGTGCGGCATACGTTGGTTCTCCTTTTGTTAATGGAAGTATGAGAACCAGACGTTTAAGATGCAACGGCTCGAAAAGGAAGGCTCGGCGCCAAGGCACTCCTCCCCCCCCCCCACGGAGTGCCTTGGGAGGAGAGAAAGACTCAACACACTGACTGTCTCACCTCAGAGGGGAGCAATATATCTCCATGGTCAGACCCACGCAATCCTTATGAGTACACTCATGATGAAACTCCTCAGCATTATTCGCTGTGTGTCCCAAACACAAAAGGTGGGACAAACGTGGGAATGCGTGTGTTGAGTGAGAATTCCGCCGGAGGTTATTTCACTCTGGAGCTTTACTCTTCGAACCCTCCTAATCCAGCCCTAAACAACCAAACGACAGTCGCTTCCGCGATTTCTGGAAACAACCAGCGGAAGCTGTATCGACAGTCGTCGGGGACACTCCACGAGGCCTTCGAAAGCGGTGGAGAGATATTCTACCGTAAGTCGACAGATGGGGGTGGATCTTGGATCCTTACCTCTCAATTGACATCTGGCAACGGGGGGAACAGCTTCCCTTGCATAACCGTCGGCGGCTCCTCAATTCTTGTTGCCTGGCAGCGAGATTATAGAGACTATCCAGCATTTGTAAGATACCATAGCGTATGGTTACGCAGGAGCACGGACGCCGGATCCTCATGGCTTGGGCCAACAACTCTTGAATCCGGGATTGCGTACAGGTCTCCAGGGCCCATTCCATCGATTTCAGGATATGGTGATGGGTCTGTCTTCGCAGCATATCGAGGACAGAGTGCAATGGTTTGCTGGAAGTCAACTAATTCAGGTGCTTCGTGGGCTTCCATCCCGAACGTTCCAGGCACCACTGGAAACTCCAACATGCCTTCAAGCGCCATCAATACCACCTACTGGACTACCAAGCAGGCTAATCTCGCGTACGCAACAGATATTCCAGATGGGACGCCTCGCATTCAGTACAACTACTACGACTATCAGACAGGGTCATGGGGCTCGCCGACAGACCTTTGCTCCATACTGCCACCGAACTACATCCATCATGCGAACCCATCACTTGCGGTGAGTTCCGATGAGTCCTACAAAACAGTCCACGTTGCCTGGGATG
Source organism: uncultured Bacteroidota bacterium (assembly GCA_963779225.1). Taxonomy (GTDB): domain Bacteria; phylum Bacteroidota; class Ignavibacteria; order UBA10030; family UBA6906; genus CAVPCZ01. The sequence goes on along the minus strand of CAVZWW010000003.1, from coordinate 2,441,963 downwards.
CCGATGACACATATCCCGGAAACCGTGTGCTCGTTCATCGGGAGGGCGGGTTCCGCGGTTTCCCGAGCATCTATTCAGTTCTCCAATACCAAAGCGAATCAAAACCATCGATCTCTGGTGTTAGTCAAGACAGGGCCTGGATGGTCTATCAGAGTGCTTCAGGCTACGGGATTTGGAAACGTTACTATGATGGCACCTATTGGTCTGGTTACTATGGAACGTGGATTGGAGTTGGGTTCAACCCTCAAATATCCGTTGGCTCAGCTACTGCCAAATATATCTGGACAAATGGGGCTGCTTCGCCTTACCAGATCAACCTGAGTTCCGAGTCATTGAACAAAACAGGAAATGAGCTAGCGTACTCACGAGCACTCAACGTCCTTGACCCTGTCACTCAATCGAGCATTGGCCTCGAACTCGCTCCAGGCGAAATCCTACGGAAGACAAAAGACGTTGAACCACTTGCGCTTGCGAACACTTTGAACGACAGCGTGGTTTTTGGCGCAACGGAGCTTCTGGATGCCGGTTCCACTGAGGATTTCGTCCTCCCGAGCGACGCGGATACTCTCATTATCCCGATGGCTGCCTACGGGATCAGTGCTGAGAAGCTCTTCTCGAACGGCGGGGGTATGGTGAGGCTGAGCATTGTGAACTCTCGCACCGGTGCTGTCTTGGCCAGCTTTGGCAGTACTGCCGGTTCAGCCATCTCGGATAGTTCCAGGGTATTGTCCAACCTGCACGTTCCCGTTGCACCAATCATGGCTGCTGCAAAAGGAGCGGTTCTCAGAGTCAGGCCGGAGTTCATCGGATTGCGAGATGATCTTCGTCCGACATTCAGCCTCGGCCACATCTACAGAAAGCCATTGAATACGCTCATGTTCAAAGTGAACGCAGATCTTCAATGCAATGCATCACTTGTCGCGGAACCGACCTCCTTTGAACTATCGCAAACCTACCCCAACCCATTTAACCCGTCGACTACAATTGGGTACCAATTGCCAACCGAAGTCACAGTTAAGCTTGCAGTGTTCGATGTACTTGGACGGCAGGTCGTTGAATTGGCATCGGGTGTTCAGCCGGCAGGCTACTACTCCGTCAAGTGGGATGCGTCTTCTTTGGCGAGTGGCATCTATTATGCGCGCTTCATCGTGACAGACGAGTTAGGAAAAGTTCAATTTGCAAAGGTGAACAAGCTGTTGTTGATGAAGTAGAGGGACACCGACTTTGCTTGACCACCGCGCCCGCCAGAGCAATCTGTCGGGCGCGTGTGTTTCAATGGAGCGTGGCACCACGGCATACTAATCAGGCCCGGCACAACGAATCGTCTTGGCCGGAACGGACTGGGCTGAAGTTCAATGAAGTCGAATCACCATCGCTTTGTGTGCTTGCTAAACTTCGCAACCTTTGGCGCGAGCAGGACCGGGGCAAAGCTCGCTATCAAGAGACTCCGATGCTCGATGGAGAACGCCGAATACCATCTGTTTTGAGGGATATTCGAACGACTGCAGTGGGAGAAAGGCCTTGTTGCGGTGACCTGAAGGTACAAATAAGGTACAGTCGCCTTTTGGGCGACTGTAAGTCCTTTACTATCAACATATTAGTGCTCCGCGAGCAGGACTCGAACCACAGGGGCCAGAGCAATAACGGCGATATTTGACGAAATACGATACTTCACAAAACCGGATTTTCTCTATTTTCTCTTTCTTCTCCGACCAAGGTACAAGTACGGTACAGTCAATTCAGCAAAACAAACTCTTTCGGTTCACCACGAAAGCAATGACCGTCGGCGAGGCGTCGCCCACGAAGAAACCGAAGGCGTGAGTCATATTCTGCCCGAGGTGCGATGCGCCGGCCGATCTCCGCCCGATATTTTCCGAATTGGTTATTAATTCCGTCTGTCTGAACATTGTTCAGAATTCCGCCGAAAAAGGCTCACGGGATGAACCTCTGATTGGCGCAGCACCACCGGAGTCAGAGGGATCTGAGGAAAGGACCGGGGAGAAGAAGCCATTCTCACATTTTTTCCAAAGCCCGGCTCCAATTCAGGGCCTTTGGTGGTATATATCGATAAGGAGAATTGGAAGGAAGGCAACAATATATGCAGCGGCGCTGGCTGCAATTCTCATTCTTCGCTCATCGGCGGAAGCGACGAGTATTCCGCCGATGGACGCCGACGCAGGTCACCTGACTCAAGTTCAGAAGAGACTTTTATGTCTTGCTTTTGTCGCACTGCCAGGCTATCATGGTGCAGTCTCGGATTTCGGCGGTATTCGTTCCTATCCCCCCATCTCTGTTCTTCCCCCATCTCGTTTTCTTACAACAGGTCGATTCTTCAGACGCAGACAAGGAGGTGCACTGACGAGGATCCTTCTCCACAGTCTCGTTTCGCTAATTGGCCTCTACTCCACTTTGGTGTTCGACCCCTTCAGTGGGGATCACCGCGTTGTGACCCGTGCGATCCGAAAACACGGCAGGGTGACGAAACATCCATTCTCCTATGAGTCAAATTCATGAAGACCTTCGATGCCTTTCTGAGTTGGGGGCTGTCATACATCAGCCTTATCCACGTCACAGTATTTGCTACTCGTTCACCTCACAGGCTAGGTAGTCCAGCTTCGATTTCTGCCCGTCCATTGAGATTCCGGTGTTTAATCCCCCGGAATCGTAGGCCAGGTCACACATGCTCCTTTGCTTCTTTGCAGCCTCGGAAACAACCACTAAGACCACAGCGGGTGTCTTGGGTTCTCACCTTCTTCCTTCTACCACACATCCTGACGGCGCAGTCAATTCCCGATTTTGTTCAACTGAGTGGCTCAAGACTTCCCGTCGTTCACTCGGGACAAATAGCATATGGCCTGACCCCTCAATTTCGTTTTGGGCCCGCTTCTGATTCGGCATGGTCCGCAACCGGCGCAAACCGTGCCGTCCAGGTCACCACGAGTTCAACGAGGAAGGAATTCCTACTTGGAGCTTCAACTTTATTCGGCCTTGATGATCGGACCACGATGTCGATCAATGTCTTGTTTCTTCCGGGACAGTCCGTCGGCGACGATTCGTACGGATCCACATACGCTCAGTGGCCTTACCTAGGCTCGTATCCTTACACCACACCTGAAGGCGGAAGAAGAGCGATTCATCTTCAAGAAAAGGCATTGAGTCTAGAATGCCTGATCGCATACCGTCCACTTCAAAACCTGGAATTGAGTCTCGGAGGCAACTATGCAGCCTCCGATCAACCTTCCATCGATTCCGAAGGTCAGAAGACCCTCCGGATCGTTCCTGCCTTCTATGATCGCGATGGCTTTCCAGATCCATATGACGCTGGCGAATTCTTCTACCCCTCATATCCCGACCTTGGTGGATTTGAGTACACGGGAGTGTCATCCTCCCATCAGGAGAAGTTCGGCATTGAAGCTGGTATTTCAATCATCTCCGAGAAGAATGTCACGACCAAGTATGTTTGCCCGTTTGGCTTCGCGCTTGCACCTGTCCCTGGAGGCCGGTTCATCACTTCACTGGTCTTTCATTACGATAGACAGCCAATCGACAATGTGCGTAACGATCAGACTATCGCCGGTACCCCGCGAACTACGCTCCAGGGATACGAGATAACTGATGCCACGCGCTCGCTCTTCAGCGCCGGGGGAGGGCTCACATGTGGCCTCTCAGACAAAAGCACAGCTTCCCTTCAATTGAATTTCGCTCCCACTCAGCCGTGGATTGATCAGACTCTTGTGAGTCGGTACATATTGGGGCAGATCGAGAGGCACAACAGAGACATAAACAATAGTGGAAGCATCAGGACCGTGCACCTGACAACGGACTTCGTCAATCGTCCAGACCCAGCGCTCGAATTGAGCGTGGGCGCCAAATTCGATGCCCAGCAATTGCTTCAGGACGGGAATGTCGTCCTGACCGTTGAACACCCGACTTACGGTCAAGATACGTACTCCACAAGATCCAGTCTTCAACAGAGCGAGTTTGGTGTTTATGTGGGCGTGGCCACATTCTCAGATCGGGAGATCGAGGCACAGCTCCTTCAACCAAGCCCTTTCCAGCTTCCTACGCTTGGCAAAGGTTGTTTTGCAATTACCGGCAGGGTAGCTTTGTCGGAGGGATGGAGGAAGGAAGCGAGTGAGGACAAGAGCGGAAAGTCGGCGGAGAATTGGCGCACTCCAATGCTTCGGTTTAGTGGAATGTTTCTTTTCGGTTTCTCAGATGAAACCACGATTCTTCTTTCGATCGGCTATGCGCCTCCCGTTGCTCGTGGTGATCGCTCCTTTTCCCATATTCATTTCTGGCCTTCCCCAATACCCGACCAACAATCCGTAAGCACTTTTCACACTGAGGAAATCGTTCTAAATATGACATTTGCGTATCGTCCAGTTTCAGGAGTCGAACTCAGCATTCGCACAACATATGCGGATAGAAGGCAACCCCTGGAAGGATCTACTGTCGGCCAATACCTTGTGCCTTCCCCATACGACCAGACCTCGACAACTCGATGCAGGATGCTGGATATTCGTGCCGGCATTGCGGTTCTCGCGTTCTAACTCATAGAAGAATCGAGATCATTCATCAGGAGAGTAACACATGCGAATGAACCAGCCAGAGTCTGGCGACAACTGGGTTGACTGATCTATGCGATACACAGGAATCAATTACTTGTTCTGGTCCATCCTCTATTCCTTAAGATTATCCCACTCTACAAACAGGAGGGAACAATGCGACGAATAGCATGGCAATTGATCTTGATCGCCCTTTGGGTACTGGGTTCACAAAAGACCTTATTGGCGACGCCGATAAGGATCTTGGTTGTGTATACGCCAGCCGCCCAAACAGCAAGCGGGGGCACGATCGGATCCATAGCGGCCAGTTCGGTAGACCGCCTTAACTCTATCTGCGATTCGAGTGGCATAACTGGGGAGCAGTGCGAATTGGCGGGACAGGTTGTTGAAGTCGACTACACGGAGGACCAAAACCAAGACACGAATGTCACTCGCTTGACAAATCCCTCCGACGGTTACATGGACGAGGTTCATTTCCTTCGATATCAGCGGAATGCGCAAGTTGTCGTTCTCCTCCTCGCTACTAACACTTTAGTTCGCGGAAATGTCGGACCCAATAATCAAAACGCAAATATCGAGCATGCTTTTGCCGTTGTGCAGTGGGATTATGCGGACCGCGATGGTTGGTGGGTATTCGCCCACGAAGTGGGTCATCTGATGGGAGGACAGCACGAACATGCGAATCACGATTCAGGTGCGTGGAACGGGCAGGGTGCCATACTCCCACGCCAAAACGGCAATATTCTAACAATCATGTGCATCAATTCAGCCAGTGCCCAAAAGGTCCTTCGCTGGTCAGGACATTATACCGATTCCGTCTATGGTTTAATGTATGACCCGAATAACAGCAATTATGATAGCACCCAGATGAAGGTGGTCTGGAGCGACAAGCAACCAACCGTCTCGAATTGGGTGGTACCTCGACCGACCAACTGTGTAATTGACGTTCCTGTAAACTACAGCACGATCGAAGAAGCGTTGACAAATTCACTCAGCGGAGACATCGTTCAAGTGCACCCAGATTCTTACGCGTTAACCAGCGATGTTACCGTGCCAGATGGAGTAACCCTACGGATTTCTCCTGGAACCAGTGTCGCTTCAAACGGTTATTACAAACTCCGCATTGAGGGTAGGCTGGAGGCCAACGGTGCAACCTTCACTCGCTCCGGTGGCCAATGGAAAGGGATCGAATTCTACAACGGTGAGAGCGACGGCACGCTCTACGGCTGCACAATCGAGAACGCGCTCTATGGTATTTTCGCTTACAACACTGAGATTCCCATCTCCCACTGCACCATTCAGAACAACTCCACCGGCGTTTATGCAAGCAGCTACTGGACGGGCATGGCCTGGAACTTGATCCAGGACAACTCCCCCTATGGGATCTACTGCGCGAACTATGGCGACCCGAATCTCACTCCCAGCAATATCCTCAGGTTCAACGGGTGGGCCGTCCGTGGTGATGCGACCTCGCAGCCGTATCTCGGTAGCTACATTGGATACAACAGCCTCTACTGGAATGATTACTACGACGTTTATTCTGATTACGGCGGCACGATCTCGGCATTGGGCAACTGGTGGGGAGACTACCCGCCCTATCCCAGCGTCACAGCGTACGTGGACTATTCCGGTGCGCTGGACTCCGACCCCAACGGCTGGGCAAAGATCGCGGCAAAACTCTCATCGCCTGCGAAAAATGCGAGTCCTCCTGAACCCATGACAATGCAGGACACGTCCGGCATCAGTGAGCTCGACGCGGCCTACGCCCTGATGCTGAAGGGCCAAGAACAAGAAGCATTGACCGCTTTTCAGTCTTTGAGTTCCCGTTATTCCAACGAATTCGTCGGATCCAAAGCGCTGGTGTTCCTTTCCCGATTGCAGTCAAAACTAAGACAGGATGTCAAGGGCGCACTCACTGCGGCAATCAGTCAACATCCCGACACGCGGAGTGCCTGGACCGCGCAGCATCTTCTGGTAGGTCTCGTGCTCAAGGATGGCAATGCGAAGTTGGCGCTCGAAATGGCTGAACAACTGGTCTCCGTCGCAGATACCACGATCGCCAAGCTCGCCCTCTACGATGCAGGGAACATCTGCTGGTACCGGGGAGATGACAAGCCGAGAGCCGTGGAACATTTTACAGCTCTCAAGAAGCGATTCCCGGATGATCCCCTCTCGATTTCTGCGATGGTAACAATGGGGGAAGAGATTAAAGTTCCATCGAAGCAGTCAAGCCAATCCTTGAATCACCCTCTCGATGAATTCACTCTGCTCGCCAACTATCCCAACCCATTCAACCCGTCAACAACGCTGGGGTATCAGTTGCCGGAAGAAGCCAACGTGAAGCTCGCCGTGTTCGACGTACTTGGACGGCAGGTTGCCGAGTTAGCGTCAGGTGTGCAGCAAAAGGGTTACTACTCGGTTACGTGGGATGGCACATCTGTGGCAAGCGGCGTCTACTACGCACGATTCACAATCATTGACGGCATCGGGAATGTGCGATTCACAAAAATCAATAAGCTGCTGCTCATGAAATAAGCTCATTGGACACTCTTCACTCGACACACGGCGCCCGGCAGAGCAATCTGTCAGGCGCAGTGTGTTTCAATCGAGCGTCGCATAACACCGTCATAATCAGGCCTGGCATAACGACTCATCTTGGCGGAAACAGACTGAGCAGGAGTTCAATGAAGCCGAATCACGTTCGGTTCTCAGGCTTGCGAAACGTCCTGACCTTTGGCGCGAGCACGATCCGACAGGGCCGGGACAATAGCGGCGATGTTTGAAGAAATGCGGCACATCAGAAAACCGGATTCTCTCTATTTTCGCTTTCTTTTCCGATAAAGGTAAAAGTACGGTACAGTCAATTCAGCAAAATAAACTCTCAAGGTCCACCAGAAGCCCGATCATCATCGGCGAAGCATCCGATACGAAGATGACGGAGGTGTGAACCGTATTCTGCACGAGGTGCTATGCGCGGGCCGATCTCCGCTCGATATTTGCAGAATAGGTCGCGAATTCCGTCTGTCTCAACATTTTCCAGAATTCCGCCGAATAATGCCCAAGGGATAAGCCTCTCATTGGCGCAGCACCACCAGAATCAGAAGCATCCAAAGGATAGGACCCGGGGAGAAGAAGCCGTTCTCACATTGTTTTTCATCCCCGGCTCCTATTTCGAGCCTTTCGTGGTATATATAAACAGGGATAACTGAAAGGAAGACAAAGTATGCAGTGGCGTTGGCAGCAGTTCTCATTCTTCGCTCATCGGCGGAAGCGACAAGTATTCCGCTGATGGACGCCGACGCAGGTCACCTGACACAAGTTCACGGGGAACCTTTATATCTTACTTTTGCCGTATTGCCAGACTATCATGGTGCAGGCTTGAATTTCGGCGGCATCATCCCTATCCCTCCATCTCTGTTCTTCCCACAAAAAGTCGATCTGCAGACGCAGACAAGGAGGTGCAATGACCAGGATCCTTCTCAACAATCTCGTTTCGCTAGTTACGATCCAAATGACCTTGATGTTCTCCCCATGAGATGGGGAGACTCGCGTTGTGGTTCGTGCAATTCGAACACCCGGCAAGATGACGAAACATCCATGAAGAATATGACGAGATGGACCCAGGAGATCTACAGATCTCTATTGTTATTGGTATTGATGCTAGTGAATCTGTCCTGTGATGATTTTGGCGTGAACTCTGCGATTGGTTGGACTTTTTACCGTGATGCATTGTTGCTCTATTCTAACGCGGAGGGGGTCCAGGTGCTCAACCTCAAAACCGGTCAGAGAACAGTGGTAGCAAAGAATGGAGAGATAATAGACTACTACCCCACTGCGGCTGGAAATCCGCGTAGCGATGCGGCTAAAGCTCGCTGGAGCCCTGACGGTCAGAGGATTGTCTATGTGGAAGGAGATGGCGGGACAGATTACTCGCAGATCACTGTGATGAACTCAGACGGTAGGAACAAGCGAGTAATTGTCTCGGAGGGCATCCCGTTCGCGCCGAACTGGAGCCCAGATGCATTTGAAATTATCTACCAGAAGTCTCCGGCGAAATTTGGCGCAAACTACGAGATCTTTGTCATCGGCGCGGATGGAACAAACGAGAGACAACTAACAAATCGACCGGGCTTCGACGGTCAACCGGCTTTCTCAAGAGACAGCGATGAAATAATCTATGCGGCTGAACCTCTGAGTCCAACATATACAATTCAGCTGTTCATGGTGAAGAAAGACGGCACTGGTGTAGAACAACTTACGCAGCCAACCAGATCACTCCGACAGGCGAGCGGCCCGTCTTGGTCTCGTCATTCCGACGAAATCGTATTCTCAGGCAAAGACAGCACCGAACCAGATTGTGAAATATATCTTTTGAAGGAGCAGGACCGGAAGATCGGCCAATTAACAAACCACATTGCTTCAGCTAATCAGTGGGTTGACAATCTCTCTGCGTCATGGTCGAACGATGGCAAGTTGATAGTGTACTCTCAACATCACAGGAGGGTGTCACCTGGTCCAAGTCCACTGCCATCGGTGTGGGTAATGAAACCCGACGGGTCTACTCAGACACAGATACTTGACAATGCTCAAGACCCGGATCTTTTCCTTAGGTCGCAATAACAAGAACTCTTCTTCGAACAAGGAGGCTAGAACAATGCATACCCACAAATGGTTCTTCTTGGTTGTAGCCATGCTTGCATCGCACATTGGCTATGCTCAAAAGGCTCCGAGAGAGTCGCTCCGTGATTGGTCCATATTGGAAGTACCGAAAACCGAACTCAAAGAAGGAAGGCGAGTAAACACACGAACAAATGTGCCCGTCGCACTTTATGGTATCAACTATGGTCCAATTGCCGCTTCATCTGAAAACATTGCTCGTCAGTTCCTTGGTGCGTACCACCAATTGTTTAGAATGAAACCGGATCTCTCGGATCTTCAACATGACATCACCCAGGAGACCCCGGGCGGTTATCATGTTCGGTTTCATCAGACCTTTCAAGGTGTACCTGTTTACCTCTCCGACATTGTTGTGAGCGTCAGTTCAAACACGGTGGCGATGTTCATGGGAGCTATAGTCAATAGTTGTGTAAAATATATTTAAGCGGCGAGCCGTACTTTTCGTTGCACTTGTGGATTCTTGCATTGGTCGATCGTTGCCCTGACCAATCGGTAGCCGCGGATCTTGTGGAGGCGGCTCTCCTGGTTGATCAAGAGCTTGAAGACAAGAAAGAGTGCTGACTTTCTGGTCTTGATACGTCTGGCAGCATCCGTGCGGAGCTTCACCGCATTGAACATGGACTCGATGACGTTCGTGCTCTTGATACTCTTCCAGTGGCTCCGGGGAAAATCGAAATAGGTGAAGAGATCATCGCCAGCTTCTTCGAGAGAGTTGGCTGCGGATGGATAGTCTTTAGCGAAGCGTTCAAGGAAGCGCTCTTTGAGTTCCAGCGCCACCGTGCGCGAGGGCGCATTGTAGATGTCTCTGAGCATCTGTTTGGCCTGTTCCTCACACTTGCTCGGGAGTTTATCCAACACGTTGCGCATCTTATGCAGAAAACATCTCTGATACTTGGTTTTGGGGAACGTATCGCGGAGAGCCTTCTTGAGGCCCGCCAGCCCGTCTGCAATCATGAGACCGGCCCATCGGAGACCCCGGCGCTTCAGTTTCCGGAACAGGTCGCGCCAGCTCTCCAGGCTTTCCCTGTAGCCTTCCTCTATGGCCAGAATTTCTTTTTCGCCTTTGCTGTTCAAACCGACCACCACCAACACAGCCATTTTCTCGTCTTTCGGGCCTGCTTTGGGATATACCCCATCGGCCCAAAGATAGAGATAGTCACTATCCAAAGGGCGCTCCCGCCATTGTTTGTATTCTTCCTCCCATTCTTCCTTGAGTCGCAGAATAGTGGTTGCAGAGATCGGCGCGTCCTCCCCAAGAAGCATTCTCATCGCCTGGCGGAAGTCCCCGGCTGCGAGCCCGTGCATGTAGAGCTCGGGCAGAAGTTGTCCGAGTTCCTCGGTTCTCCGTTCATACTGCGGAATGATCTTCGACTCGAACGGCACGCGCAACCTCGGAAGTTGTATCGGGAACGTCCCCATCGCCGAGCTCAGGAAGCGCTGCTTATGGTACCCGTTCCGGTAGGGCTTTCCACTGAGCGTAGAGACAGGGGCTCCCGCCTCCTGAGCATCTGCCTGATGCTCGCCACTGTCCCGTCCCAAGAACTCCCGGATCTCCGCGCGAACCAAGCCAGGGATCCACTCGCTGAGGTGCCCCAGGATATGCTCCTGCAAGCTGACCTGGATCGTACCGTCGTTTTCATCTTTCACGCTGAAACGTCTTGCTTGTCGAGTGTGCTTCTGGTATCTTGCCACTGGCGTATCCTCCCTGGGATTTATCGGTTGATAAAAAGGCAACCCAAGGTACGGATGCGCCGCTTTATTTTCTACCCCTCCCTCAATTGAGAGAGGGAGTCATTACACAACATTTGAAGATACCTCTGTTCATGGGGAATTACTTCCCAGACATCTTCCTCTCATCGACAAGACCAACCATCTCCGAAGCGGCGGCAGCACAAATGGCAAAGGCAGCATTGAAAGCAACGGGAAAACTGACAGGCCGACAGGTAATCAGACTTATGGTAGTATCCGATAGCGTTCAATACCGCCTAGCTTATCAGATAATTCTACCTCTTTCGGATCCCGATGGGGAATGGGAGATATTCTTGGACGCGCAAACGGGAACGATCCTCGCAGTACGCGATATTGAATTCAACTACGATGGCCAGGGCCAAGTATACAGACCCGATCCGCTCACATCGGCACAGGTGTATTATGGTGCATCGGGATATGTTGATAATAACAATGGTGATAGCAACGAGCTAACCAGTCAGAGGGTTGGGGTGACTCTTCCGAGCATCACATACTCAGGAGGAGTATATAGACTGGAAGGTCCCTACGTTACACTTGTGGACTGGGATGCTCCGACCATCGCACCTGTTACAAGCACTGATGGGAATTTCTCGTATACTCGGAGTCAAAATGGTTTTGAAGATGTCATGGTCTACTTTCACATTGACCAGAATCAGAGGTACTTGCAGAGTCTTGGATATACGAATATTCAAAACGGGGCTATTACAGTTGATCCACATGGTTACAACGGAGACGACGGATCATCGTATCAGGCCTCGCAGAACCGAATTCGCTACGGTATTGGAGGTGTAGACGATGCGGAGGACGCTGATGTGATACTGCATGAATATGGTCACGCAATTCAATATGCACAGGTGCCGGGGTGGGGTGCAATCAATGAAACGCGATCCATGGGCGAAGGCTTCGGTGACTATTGGGCGGGGAGCTATTCGGCAAGCTTGTCTTCCTTTGAACAGGCGCAGGTGTTTGTTTGGGATGCTGGAATCCAGAGCGACTACACGGGAACCTTCTGGACTGGTCGGAGATTGGACAGTCCGTTGACATATTTTGATTACGATGGCAGTCAATCCTACTATCGAAACAGTGCAATCTGGTCGGGCACTCTGTGGGATCTCCGTCAAGTTTTGGGCAGAAATGTTTCCGACGAACTCGTGATCAAGCACCACTACTACCTATCCTCCAGCGCCACCATGCAAGATGCTGCGCAAGCACTCCTGCAGGCAGACAGGGACCTCTTCCAGGGCGCCCACCTTTCTGAGATAAACGAGACACTTTACGATCGAGGATTTCGGCCAACATTATATGTTCCTTCTGTTTTTTCGACTATTGTGTCGGCGCTGTCGGATGCCCAGAGTGGTCAGTCGATAGCAATGGCTTCCGGAACATATGCTATCGACGGAAATCTCACAGTTCCGACCGGTGTCGCACTTGAATTGTCTTCTGCCACGCTCTCATTTTCCGACTACTACAAACTCCGGGTCGAAGGTAAGTTGAACGCAACGAATACAACCTTCACTCGTTCCGGTGGCCAATGGTACGGGATTGAGTTCTACAACGGTGAAAGCGACGGCACGCTCTACGGCTGCACAATCGAAAACGCGCTCTATGGTATTTTCGCTTACAACACTGAGATTCCCATCTCCCATTGCACCATTCAGAACAACTCCACGGGCGTTTATGCAAGCAGCTACTGGACGGGCATGGCCTGGAACTTGATCCAGGACAACTCCCCCTATGGGATCTACTGCGCGAACTATGGCGACCCGAATCTCACTCCCAGCAATATCCTCAGGTTCAACGGGTGGGCCGTCCGTGGTGATGCGACCTCGCAGCCGTATCTCGGTAGCTACATTGGATACAACAGCCTCTACTGGAATGATTACTACGACGTATATTCTGATTACGGCGGCACGATCTCGGCATTGGGCAACTGGTGGGGAGACTACCCGCCCTATCCCAGCGTCACAGCGTACGTGGACTATTCCGGTGCGCTGGACTCCGACCCCAACGGCTGGGCAAAGATCGCGGCAAAACTCTCATCGCCTGCGAAAAATGCGAGTCCTCCTGAACCCATAGCAATGCAGGACACGTCCGGCATGAGTGAGCTCGACGCGGCCTACGCCCTCATACTGAAGGGCCAAGAACAAGAAGCATTGACCGCTTTTCAGTCTTTGAGTTCCCGTTATTCCAACGAATTCGTCGGATCCAAAGCGCTGGTGTTCCTTTCCCGATTGCAGTCAAAACTAAGACAGGATGTCAAGGGCACACTCACTGCGGCAATCAGTCAACATCCCGACACGCGGAGTGCCTGGACCGCGCAGCATCTTCTGGTAGGTCTCGTGCTCAAGGATGGCAATGCGAAGTTGGCGCTCGAAATGGCTGAACAACTGGTCTCCGTCGCAGATACCACGATCGCCAAGCTCGCCCTCTACGATGCAGGGAACATCTGCTGGTACCGGGTAGATGACAAGCTGAGAGCCGTGGAACATTTTACAGCTCTCAAGAAGCGATTCCCGGATGATCCGCTCTCGATTTCTGCGATGGTAACAATGGGGGAAGAGATTAAAGTTCCATCGAAGCAGTCAAGCCAATCCATGAATCTACCTCTCGATGAATTCGCTCTGCTCGCCAACTATCCCAACCCATTCAACCCGTCAACAACGCTGGGGTATCAGTTGCCGGAAGAAGCCAACGTGAAGCTCGCAGTGTTCGACGTACTTGGACGGCAGGTTGCCGAGTTAGCGTCAGGTGTGCAGCAAAAGGGTTACTACTCGGTTACGTGGGATGGCACATCTGTGGCAAGCGGCGTCTACTACGCACGTTTCACAATCATTGACGGCATCGGAAATGTGCGATTCACAAAAATCAATAAACTGCTGCTCATGAAATGAGTTCATTGGACATTCTTCACTGGAGAGACGGCGCCCGGCAGAGCACTCTGTCGGGCGCAGTGTGTTTCAATCGAGCGTCGCATAACACCGTCATAATCAGGCCTGGCATAACGACTCGTCTTGGCCGGAACAAAGTGAGCTGGTATTCAATGAAGCCGAATCACGTTCGGTTCTCAGGCTTGCGAAACGTCGTGACCTTTGGCGCGAGCACGATCCGACAGAGCCGGAACAATAACGGCGATGTTTGAAGAAATGCGGCACATCAGAAAACCGGATTCTCTCTATTTTCGCTTTCTTTTCCGGTCAAGGTAGAAGTACGGTACAGTCAATTCAGCAAAATAAACTCTCAAGGTCCACCAGAAGCCCACTCATAATCGGCGAAGCATCCCAGATGAAGAAACCGAAGGCGTGAGTCATATTCTGCCCGAGGTGCGATGCGCCGGCCGATCTCCGCCCGATATTTTCCGAATTGGTTGTTAATTCCGTCTGTCTGTTTGAACATTGTTCAGAATTCCGCCGAAAAAGGCTCACGGGATGAACCTCTGATTGGCGCAGCACCACCGGAGTCAGAGGGATCTGAGGAAAGGACCGGGGAGAAGAAGCCATTCTCACATTTTTTCCAAAGCCCGGCTCCAATTCCGGGCCTTTGGTGGTATATATTGATAAGCAGAATTGAAAGGAGGAAGGCAACAGCATATCCAGTGGCGCTGGCTACAATTCTCATTCTTCGCTCATCGGCGGAAGCAACAAGTATTCCGCCGATGGACGCCGAGCAGGCCATCTGACACAAGTTCAGGCTCCCCGGAATTGACATTGGCGATGACCCAGGGTACATTTTGCAGAGTGCTATTCTCTTTCAAAGATTGAACGCTGGCCAAATACCACTGGTTCACTCTGATTAATTCACAGGAGGGAGGAGATCAATGCAACACATCGTCAACACAGGCTTTCACCGCTTCATTTTCTTGGGCTTGGAGTTCGTCGTGGGAAACCCGCCGACTTCCCTTCCTGTTTTCCGAGGGTGTCTCTCTACTGACAGCCATATTCTGCGAAGAGTGAGTTGGGCAGTTGTCATGGTGGTACTTACCGGCTCCTTTGTGTTTGCACAGCAGACATTGCGAGCTCTGAGGACAGTCATGTCGGTATCGTACACCAATTCGGACTATGAGCTGGGCACAGGAATGATAGGGCTTGGGGATATCAATAACGACGGGAAACCCGACTTCGCGGTCGGTGCCAGAAAGATTCGCAAAGCCTTTATCTATTTCGGTGGACAGGGGATCCTGGACAGTACGACCGATCTCGTCATCAAGGGTGGAGATGTCATGGCCGGGGGAGATCTTAATGGAGATGGAATAGTCGATCTGGTGACATCAACAGAGCTCATTGGCCAAGACACCCTCTTTGTCTACTTTGGACGACATGCATTCCCGATTGCGATCGACACGATACCTGACTTGACCATTCCCCGAGAGACTGAAGGTGGTGGAGACCCGCAGTTTGGGAGGTCATTTGCACTGGGTGATATCAATTGCGATGGTTTCGATGATTTGATTGTGGGTGCGCCGCATTATTCCTCCAAGGGGAAGGTGTACGTCCATCTAGGCAGATCTGTCCCGAAGGCGACGCCCGATTTCACCGTGCTTGGCGATTCTCTGGGATCATCCTATGGCTTCACCATAAAGACCGGCGACATCAACGGAGATGGTGCCATCGATCTGGCGATAGGGTCGAACATCACCGTCAGGAGCTCAAACCCCTACGAACATTATGCCCTACTTGATGTGTACTATGGAAAACCTGGATGGACATTCAGCAAGGATAAGTACGATCAACGACTGGATTCGAGAGACGGGACACGCCCGGACATGTACGCTTTCAATCTCATTGATGTCAACGCAGATGGGAAGTCAGACATCTCATATGGTTACGGCGATAAACAGTACTTCATCTTTGGCAGGTCAGACTCGGTATCGCACTCGCCCGATTCATGCCTTATGATCCCCGATACGACATTCTTTGCCGGCTTCGCCGGTCCGGGTTCTAGCATTGGCGATATTAACAACGATGGTAGATCAGATTTTGCATTCCGTACAGCTCCTTACGGCGGGGGGGTCTGTCTTGTTGTCTACCTCGGAAGCTCGTGGCCCCAGCCGATTGCCACCCGCTGCAAAGGGTTCGTGGGAGCTGCCTTCTACATCATAGTTCCGCTGGGAGATGTAGATGAAAATGGGGTGAATGATTTCGGCACAACAGCCCCTTTCGATGCCCTGGGGAGTCCGCCTCAGGATGGATATTTTGTGGTCTTGAGCGGTGATGCTTCGTTTGTTACATCCGTGAATTCCGAGGCATCCGTACTGTCTGAATCTCTCCTCTCACAGAACTACCCTAATCCATTCAACCCAAACACGACCATCGAATACACTTTACCGAGATCCGGGCATGTCCTCTTGATAATCTATGACTCTATGGGAAAGGAGGTTCGAACACTTGTGGATGAGAGTCAGAGGGTGGGCTTCCATAGAATCCTATGGGACGGCAGTACCACTCATGGAGACCCGGTTGCATCAGGTGCGTATTTCTACCGTGTTGTTGTTGACGGCGTACAAATGGGGACGAAGAAATCGTTACTTACCAAATAGCCTCTCTTCGTGTAAACCACCACCGCCATAGGCGGTGGCTTTGCACTCGCATCGCGCAAAAACACCCGAGTGCCGAGCTTCGTTCTGGGTCTTGCATGAAATCTACTTCCAGGCATAGCCAGACTTACATGACCACCGTCAAAGACGGTGGGTTTCCAAGTTGCGCTAAACAAAGGAGGTCACAATGAAGGCTCTCATCTTCTTGTTTCTTCTGCTGGTCGTGACGTGCCCCCTCTAGACCGGTCCAATTCGTATATTAGTTTTTGGACCAAGGAGGGCTTGTATGGGCGTGAAGCGATTTACGGCGGAACAGATCATAGGCAAACTTCGTGAAGTGGAGGTATTACAGTCAAAAGGACAGATGATACCGGAGATTTGCCGGCAGTTGGAGATCAGCGAACAGACGTATTATCGCTGGCGCAAGGAGTATGGTGGTCTTCGGGTCGATCAGGCCAAGCGATTGAAGGAAGTTGAAGTAGAGAACACGCGGCTGCGGAAAGTCATAGCAGACTTGACGATCGATATTGCGATCCTCAAGGAGGCAGCCCGGGGAAACTTCTGAGCCCGGCCAAGAAACGCCGGGCAGTGGAGCGCATCCACACAGAGAGTGGGTATTCCGAACGCCGCGTGTGCAGAGTGCTGGAGCAACTGCGATCGACGCAGAGGCACGAGAGGGCAGTGAGTGTCGAAGAAGACCGTTTGCGGGCACGTATCACGGCCCTGGCCAGTCAGTACGGCCGGTATGGGTACCGACGCATCACGGTGATGGTCAGAAGCGAAGGATGGCATGTGAATCACAAGCGGGTGGAACGCATCTGGCGCCAGGAAGGGCTGAAAGTACCACAGAAACAGCCAAGACGCCGTCGGCTATGGCTCAACGACGGATCCTGTGTCAGATTGCGTGCAGTGCGCAAGAATCATGTCTGGAGTTACGACTTCGTGGCAGAGCGGACCAGTGAAGGCAGAGCCCTGCGAATGCTTAACATCGTTGATGAATGCACGAGAGAATGCTTGAAGATCCATGTTGCTCGGAAGATCACGGCTCACGATGTTATCGAGCACCTGGCAGAACTCTTTATTGCACACGGGACACCGGACTATATCCGATCGGACAATGGACCGGAGTTCATCGCCAAAAGCGTTCGCGGCTGGTTACGGCACTTGGAAGTGAAACCCCTTTTCATCGAACCGGGAAGTCCGTGGGAAAACGGTTACATCGAATCTTTCAACGGCAAATTCCGTGACGAGCTCTTGAACGGGGAGATCTTTGATACGATATTGGAGGCGAGGATCCTGACTGAACAGTGGAGGAGAGAATACAACACGATCAGGCCACACAGCTCACTGGGATACAGACCACCAGCACCAGAAGCATTCCAACCTCTTCAGCTCGCCAATGCCTGAAGAGAATAAACTAACAAAAGCATTGGTACAACCGATGGGGGCAGGTCAGGATGGAATAGTGCAGAGGGACAACCCTCTTCTTCCCCATTTTCCTTGCGAGGGTCTCGTTCTCTTTCTTTAGCAGCGCGTTCTCTGTGAGGATATTCCTTTTTGACCGAAAGGCTTGGAGGAAGAGACGTAGGAGGGTACTGACGAGCATCTGTAGCTGAGACCTCTTGGTACCGGGACAAGCGCAGCTTTCACACCTTGCGAAAACAATGCACCACCGGCCGATTCTGCCACCCACGACCTCTTGGTACCGGGACAAGCGTCACCACATGCCTAGCGAAAACAGGGCACGAATGACCGATTTCTGTGCACCAAGTGCGAAAGTACTAACACAAATCTGTCACACTCGCCTTTCTCCAACCTCAAAACTGCCCTTTTTCGTCGGGGCGGGGGGATTTGAACCCCCGGCCTCTTGGTAAATTAGAAAAAGGCCTCACTTTCGTGGTGGTGTAGATATCCGTACTTTCCGGATAACAAGAGTGATATCTCACCGACGAAAGGAGGCCTTCATGCGTGTCCAAAAGGTAACACGAAGTTTTGACAGAGGCAAGTCCCGGATCATGTACGATCATTACATCGCCATTGACTGGTCCCTGAAGACTATGGCGATCGGACATATGTCGCGCGATGATGATCATCCTCGAGTGTTCGAACGTTCGACCGATCTGAAGGAACCGAAGGAGTACCTCGGGTCGTTGAAGGGCCGCACGATCATTACGCTGGAGGAATCAGGAACTGCGCACTGGTTGTATCTGGAGTTATTGGATTGTGTGGAGAGGATCTTGATCTGTGATCCATTCCACAACCGGTTGTTGTGTCACGGACCGAAGACGGATAAGATCGACGCGGGAAAGCTCTGTGAACTGCTCCGGGCGGGACTTCTCAAGGAGGTCTACCACAGCGACAATGGATTGTACGAACTGAGAACTCTGGTAAGCGCGTATCAAGATGTTGTCTGTGCTGGAGTCCGCTCCCTGAATCAAAAGGAGGCCCTCAAAATGGGTCATCGGGACAAAGGAAAGAGCGCCTCCTTTATTGAGGAGATTCTTCAGGAAAACATCGATCTCTATCGACGCAGCAAACAGCAGTACGAGCGACGTCTGGGCGATGTGGCCCGGCGCAACCAGGTGGTACGCTTCCAGAAGGAAATTCACGGCATCGGTACGATTGGAGCGGTGAAGATCGTGGCCTGTGTGGTGGATGCGAGACGATTTCCCTATGCAGGAAAGTACCTCAGTTACTGCGGGCTCGTCAAACATGAGAAGTTAAGCGGCGGGCGCAGTTACGGTCGGCGAAAGCCCCGCTACAGCAGAGTCCTGAAGTCCGTCTACAAGATTGCTGCCCTTGCTGCGCTCAGGGGGGCGAATCCGATTCGGGAATACTACGATCATCTCCTGGCTCAGGGCGTAGCCAAACACAACGCACGACACGCTGTTGCCCGCCACATCGCACGGATCAGCTACGGAATGCTGAAGAGTGGCACACGCTACGAACCAAATCGTTGGAGGGGCAGGACAAAGGAAGCCATATAGAAGAGTCTACCATATTGCAGCCGCGCGTTCATCTGGTGTGAGAGCAGCCCCGCGTGAATCTGAGAGATCCCTGGTCATGGATAGGTCTTCAGAGTTGGAGGGAGAGTTCAATAATATCAATGCGCGCACTATCCGGCTTTGCCCGATGTGCAGACGCCAGTCTCTTGGTTAGCCCCCTCCCGTGTATGCTCGACTTTGCCGTAGCCCGTAGAGAGCTCAGATAGTTGAATAGAACACGCACCCGCGCAAAGCAAGACTCTTCAACGACAGGGACACGATCGCATACATTGCGCTCAGCCCCGAAAGTGTGGCGGAATGTCAGAAAACGAAGGCATTCTTTCGTTGATGGTGAAGTGTTTTCTCTTGACATTCTTTTCTATAGTTGATATTACCAAAAAGGAACCTCCCCAATTCGTATGTTACTGAATCGGCAAACTCAGTCATACAAATCACAGGAGGTCCCTATGTTACACTCCGGTATCGATAAGCATAAAGATAATTGTTTTATCTCGACAGTCAATGACCAGGGTATCATCGTCGGGGAAGCCCGGGTGAAGAACACTGTTGCTGACATCTCAGCCTACTTCCAGTCCTTCGGCACCGAAACCATCGGGCGGTGGTGGAATCCACCACGGGATGGTATTGGCTGGACGATCTCTTGAAGACACTCGGTGTTGAGTTGGTGTTAGCTCATGCGAAGTATCTCAAGGCGATCGCCTATGCGAAGGTGAAGACGGACAAAGTGGACGCACGCACATTGGCGCAGCTGCTGCGCATGAACTATATTCCCATCGCCCACAAGATCCGTCCGGAGCTCCGGGAAGTGCGCGACCTCACCCGGGCCCGTCTTCGTCTGGTCTGGAAACGAACGTCGTGTTACAATAGTATTCACCGCCTCGGCGAGAAGTTCAATTGTGATCACCTGATCGATCCGGACGAGAACGTACTCCCCGAGGAGCTTCCCCTTCTCTACAAGGAACAGGTGACGTGTCTGCACCATCAGATCGTCCTGCTCACGGAGCAGATCAAACATCTGGAACACCTGCTCAATGAACGGCTGATCGACAACGATGTCATCCAACACTTGTTGTGGATCCCGGCCTTCGGTCGCATCACCGCCTTCAGTGTCTACCTGGAGATCGACGGCATCGAACGCTTTGCCAGCGAAAGACAACTCTTCTCGTACGCACGCGTGGTACCAGGTGCGAACAACTCCAACCACTCACGCCGTCATAAGTCCGGCAACAAGGACGGAAACAAATACCTGAAGATCGCCTTCACCGATGCAGCGGTCCACGCCGTGCGCTTCTATCCGGAGATCCGCTCGTTCTATCAGAAAATGTGCAGGCGAAGTAATGAAGCCATCGCCAGAACTGTGGTCGCAAAGGAGCTTGCTCGTATCGTCTATTATATGCTCAAGAACAACACCACCTATCAGGGATTCAAGGGACAACCCATACAACGACACAAAGTCGTCGCCTGGCCCCGTCGTACCACGTTTGCGCCTGCTTCACTCGCAGCGCAAGTGTGAACCGTGCTGTGCGGGGAAGCTCCACTCCCTGCACATCGTGCATACATACATCACATGACTCGAGCTGGCCACGCCTGACAAGCCCGGATTCGGGACTGGGATCTCTTGAGAAGCCTCGACCTCTTGATTGGGAAGTCAGGCGTTGTGCCGAGGTCGTATCTGGGATCGCCTCACACAAGCGTGGGGCAACGGGGCATACACTGAAAAATATCCTATGCACCCGTGAACCCGTAAAGGTGGTTGGCCGCCAGCAGCAGGTCGATGATACTCGAGAGTAGGCACGCGTCATGGCGCAGCTTTAGTGTCTCAGTCGCGTGAGAATATGTGCGCACGGAAGAACGGTACCAATGTCAGTCCAGAACAACCGTTTTGTTTTGGGAGGGAGTATTTTGTTCTTGACACTATCCTTTTTAAAGGTGGTCCCGAAAAAAGATTGGACCCTCATTCTGGCGAAAAAGTGGCGGTTTTGAGGCAAAGAGAGTGCATACTGCGCATACTGTGCATGGGGTTTCCAAAAAACTAGCATAAATCTGTCACACCTATTCGTAGACTTTTTGAACACGTAGTCTGTCAACCGGCACACCTCTTCACTGCCGATTTCTTCATTTCTCATGGAACAGAACATCGCTCTAAGCTCACGATGATCCATGGTCCCCTTTTGCAGCGGATGGAATATTGCAGAGGGACACGAGTGTGAAGTGACGAACGCTCGCGTTAGCGAGCCTTCCCATCAAACAATCAACGACCACGGCCACCTCAGCAAGGTGCGCTTGTGCGCATCTGGTCGAAAAGAGCGCTTTCCGATCAATCCCCTTTAATCGCCCGGACTTCTTTGGCGTGCTCATCGACCGGGATGATGGGAAGTTCGCCCTTGTTCTTGATCGGCAGACGGCGGAGGTGATCCATGATCGCCTGCCATTCCTTGATCTCCCGCACCGCGTTTTCTCCTGTCCCGGTGGCAACACTGCCCTTATCGGTCGAGCCCGACGGTGACAGCAAATCGGGCGTGCTGTCACGAGGGTCGTCGAGTGCCTCGACCTTCGACTTGAGTGGTTGACCCGCACTATTCTTGGGCACAAGAGCCAGTTTGCCCTTGGTGTACTTGGGGATGGCCACGACAACCCTACCGAGCATCAGCGGGCACGTGAGGCTATACAATCGCTCGTCCTTCCCGGTGATGTCAATCGCATGGTAGCCGCGATTGAGGTCTCCCATCTCGATGGCCGTCACGACGTCGAACTTTGAGCGCGACGGGCTATAGTGGAACCTCATGCCGGAGGCGCGAGGGAAATACTCCCCGGGGTGGGTTGGATTGTCCACGAGAAGGAACTCGAGCAGATTCTTGAGCTCCAAGCCTGTGAAGTATCCGGTCACAAGAGCGCTGCCAGCCGTGGGGTCCACGACGCCGGCGCCGAGCGGCGCCACGGCGAACACGTCATAAGCGGTTTGCACGCCAGACTTCCCCCGGGTCAAACCGGCGCGCATCATGCCGTTTGCGGTGAATCCGATGTCCGCTTTCGTGGCTTCTCTGAAGGAATCGGTGATGAGATTGGCAAGAAGGGTGCTCGCGACTATGTCGGTGAACGTGTTAGGCAGGTCCTGCGACACAACCGCCAGCGGCTGATCAACGCTGTAACCTCGTGATGCGAACACGACCTTTGTGACGCTTTTCTTGAGCTTTTCGATTTCGCCAGCGATGGTGCGGTCACCGGCAATGGCGTCGTTGATCGGCAGGAGCCGGTACGAATCGACCGCCAGTTCGGCGCCGTCCAGCGTGATTACGAGTTCGCCGACGTACTGTCCGTTCACCCCAGCCTGGACCACGGGCGTGCGGGCGTTGACGATGATTGCCTCCTGCAGCGCGGTGTGGCTATGGCCGCCGATGACTACGTCGATGCCCGGCACGGCCTTGGCCAGACGGACGTCATCGCCGTCGGTGAATCGTCCATCCTTCCCTTTCTCCACGCCGCCGTGGCTGAGGCAAATGACCACATCCACCTTCTCCCTATCGCGAAGAACTGTCACCGTTGCCCTGGCGGTCTCGATGGCGTCGGAGAACGTGACCGCACCACCACTGGTGTAGAAGATGGCCTCTTTGCCCAGGATCCCGAAGATGCCAAAGCGAAAGCCGCCGCGTTCGATCACGACATAGGGACGGATCACACCATCCTTGGCCAGTCGCTGGAGATCGGCCAGCGTGGAATCATTCGTCGCGAATTTGGTGTTCGAAGCGACCACCGCCGGAACTTGGCGTGCTTTGGCGGCCACGCTAATAGACTGACCCAGGCCGTCAGCCCCGAGGTCGAACTCATGATTGCCAAAGGTGGTGGCGTCGAAACCCATCCTGGACATGAGTTGCAGTTCGCCACCGGTCTCACGGGTGGCGGCAGCGAACGCGGTCCCCATACTGTAGTCACCCGCGCAAAGCACCAACACCGGACCCTGGTCTTGGTGCGCCCGCTTCCTCTCCGCGATCACTGTGGCCAGACGCGCATACCCACCCCGGGTTTCGTCGTCGTTGAGATTGAACGGGGTGTAGTCCGAAGCCGGACCCAACCCGATAAAGTTCGAGTGGATGTCATTGGTGTGCAGGATGGTGAAGGTCTTCTTCCCGTCCTGGCCCCCGAACAGTGTTCCAGCCAGGTTCATCGCGCCGACTACCGCTGCGACAGTCAAAAGCCTGCGGCGGGAGAGTGATTTGTGTGACATGAGCAACTACCTCCGTGTGTGTGTGCGCGTGCTCGCTTCGTCGCCGGACCCCACTAGATGGGACGGGTGCGCAACGTGCATCGAATGGCCGGAGAAAGCGGGCGGCCCTTTCGGACCGCCCGTCTTGACGACTTAGAGTCTTGCTTTTGGCCTTATTTCTGGGGCTCCTGCATCTTCTGCATGATCTCATCTAGGTTGAAGCTGGCGGCCTTCTGCCGCTGCGGATACTCCTTGAACGTCATCAGGAAATTACCGACAAATGCCTGGGCCGGGACCATCATGAAGGCGTGATCGAGAAGCCAGTCGTAGTAGGTATTCGAGGTGACATCAGCCCGCTCGTACGGGTCGGTGCGGAGGTTGAAGATCTTCGGCACACGGAGGGATACAAACGGCTCGGCCCATACGCGTAGCGTCCCCTGGGCTCGCTGTTCCATAAACACCCATTTCCAGTTGTCATAGCGCAAACCGGTGAGTTGTTGGTCGTCGTTGACGTACAGGAAAGACTCCCGCGGGGATTTCTCGGCCCGCCCGGTCAGGAAGGGGATAAGGTTGTAGCCATCCAGGTGGACCTTATATGTCATGTCACCGATCTGGTAACCCTTGAGCAACTTGTCCGTCACCGCCGTGTCGCCGGCCATCGCCAAAAGCGTCGGCAGCCAGTCGTGGTGAGCGACGATCCCGTTGGAAATCTGACCCGGTTTGATCTTGCCCGGCCAGCGAACCATGGCGGGCACGCGGTAAGCCCCTTCCCAGTTCGAGTTCTTCTCGTTGCGGAATGGCGTCATCGCGCCATCCGGCCAGCTATTCATATGCGGACCGTTGTCGGTAGAGTACATCACGAAGGTGTTGTCAGCGATCTTCAACTCGTCCAGCGCCTTGAGTACCTGGCCCACGTTCTTGTCGTGGTCAATCATGGCGTCAGCGTATTCGCTCATCCAGCGCCCGGACTGGCCCTTGCTCTCCGGCTTGACGTGGGTGCGGAAGTGCATATGAGTGAAGTTCACCCACACGAAGAACGGCTTGCCAGCCTTGTTCTGGCGCTGGATGAAGTCTACGGCCCGGTTCGCGACGTCATCGTCGATCGTCTCCATCCGCTTCTTGGTCAGCGGACCGGTGTCTTTGAGGATCTGCTTGCCGACCTTGCCGAAGCGCGGATCCACAGTCGCGTCGTCCTTGTCGCTGGCCTTACTGTCCATCACGCCGCGCGGTCCAAACTTTGCCCGGAAAGCCGGGTCTTTGGGGTAGTCCGGCAGTTCCGGCTCTTCCTCGGCGTTCAGGTGATAGAGATTGCCGTAGAACTCGTCAAAACCGTGGACGGTGGGGAGAAATTCGTTTCGGTCACCGAGGTGGTTCTTGCCGAACTGACCGGTCGCATACCCGAGGGGCTTGAGCAACTCGGCTATGGTCGGGTCATCTTTTTGCAGCCCGAGGGTTGAACCCGGCAGGCCGACCTTCGTCATTCCCGTGCGCAAGCCGCTCTGCCCGGTAATGAACGACGCCCGTCCGGCCGTGCAGCTCTGCTCGGCATAGTAGTCGGTGAACATCATGCCTTCTTTTGCGACCTGGTCGATGCTGGGAGTCTTGTAACCCATGACGCCGTGCGAGTAGACGCTGATATTGGACTGACCGATGTCATCGCCCCAGATGATGACGATGTTCGGCTTCTTTGTTTGAGCTTCCGCAGCGGTGGTCCGGAAAAACAAGACACCGACAGCGAAGACACAAACGACGGGGAATAGTCGCTTCATCATATCCTCTCTTGTTGAGTGAGTGCTGCATGTGACGGGACTGAATTGAGGTGTCCCTTTCAACATTCCATCCGCGTCCAAGATAGCGAATCCGATCTACATTCGCTACTTTAAATTGCGTATCAGTCAACCGGACAGAAGCCCAAGATTGAGACAGTGGTGGTGGCGAACGGAATGCATCATTTCTATTTCCGAAGCGCCGCGAAAGAAGCAGCAAGCATCCATTTCACGAATGATGCCCTCGTGGGTCGGGGGGGGTATCCATTTCCTTCTTAGAAAACAAACTGACCCTTGCAAAGATTCCTGCTCACCCGACGCTTGTGCCGAGTCTCGGACTATGCCGAGCCGGGCATAACGACTCGTCCCCTTCAAGCAATTCTTCCTCCAATCACGATGAAGCTTTGGCCCGGATGGGATTCTGAAGAGGGACAATGGTGACATTCTGCAGCAGATGGAATATTGGAGAGGCACAGCGACGGTGCGTTTGAGGCGCGGGTCTTCGCCCTTGTAGACGACGCCCATGCCTCCGCCGCCAAGGTGCTCAAGGATTCTGTAGTGGGAAAAGACTTCGCCGATCATGGGAAGCCTACACAGGCGTGTACTATTCCGACGGCACAAGGAACCAATGGTACGGCGGAAGAATACGGAAGGGGCGTGCGATAGTCAAACAGCCGATTTCAGTTGAGGCGATTGCCGGACACTGTGATCCGGAAATACAAAGGGGTACACTCAAACACTCGAAAGCCGCGTCACCAGGACGGCATCGCGGCTCATACTGCCTCTGAATCTGCAGACACACTCTAGAATTCCTGTGCGGCCAATGTACAATCGCCCTCACAGAAGAGAATTTCTCTTTCTGTCGGAGCGCCGGCATTTGTATCTGAGACCTCTTGGCCCCGGGACAAGATCTGTTTTCCTGCCTGGCGAAAATAGAGCGCCACTGGCCAATTCTTGCTCACAAGACGCATGCGACCTCTTGGTACCGGGACAAGCGTCACCACATGCGTAACTAAAACAGGGCACGAATGACCGATTTCTGTGCACCAAGTGTGAAAGTACTAACACAAATCTGTCACACTCGCCTTTCTCCAACCTCAAAACTGCCCTTTTTCGTCGGGGCGGGGGGATTTGAACCCCCGGCCTCTTGGTCCCGAAAATTGCGACATTCCAACAATACGGCGATTTTGGGGTAGCTTTCCAAATTTGAATTGCATGGAGTGCATCGAATTTCACAAACCGTACACAATCTGCTCACACTCAATGGAGGACCACTAGCGAACTTACATCATGGCGATCCGCTCGGCAGCGGTGCAATTCTTCTTCACGCGGTTCGTCCCGCCAGCGTGACGATTTGATCTCGCCAGCAGGCAATTCGGATGATCCATGCTGGAGCTCCGGCCCGGATGGGATTTTGAAGAGGGACAACCGTTCAAATTGCCATTTAGTCTGTATCCCATTTCTCAAACGCAATTACAATCATCACTACCAGAAACTTATCTTAACAATCTCGTATTGAGCGTTCGTCTTGCCTGTTCTTACTTTACCTGTAAAATGGTGGATGACAAGCCAGGTGCAGAGGCTGTAAGACGAATTTCTCCCTCTGTCGCCGGCGAAGTCCGTTTCACCGCAACAAGGAGGCGGCCCTGATAGGAGTTGCGTGTATCTGTCTTAAATGAACCTGTATAATCAACTTCTCCGTTATCGATTCCGATGAGCTTACCTCCACCCTCCACTCTTACAGTGATAGCAGTCTTTGCATCAATTACGTTCAATCCGGTTTTGTCAGTCACGGTAATTTCGAATAAGACAATGTCACCTGCAATTGGTAATGGTAAGGATGTAATTTGAAGCTTTGAGGCTGAAATGGGTTGTACGTAGCTTTGAAGTAGCAACCTGTTTACCTTTGTTATATCCAATTGATTTAAGCTCTCCAGACTTATAGTCCACGCTCCAGTCATTTGAATATAAATTGTGCGATATAGTCTTTCTTCCAAGGGAACGATTGTTTAAGAACAATTCTACTTCGTCGCAATTGGTGGCAGCTCTTACAATAACATTTGTTTTTTCAGGCCAATTCCATTTGAGCAGTGCTGATTGGGATTGCCAGTGATTGTTAGGTTTCTCGCCAGTGAGTACGAAAAGTTGTAATACGGGATCATTACGCCAATATGCAGCACGTTGGTAAAAGCCGGTTTTCTTTCCTCCTGCAAGGTCGATATCGCCAGACCGACTGCCTCGGTTGGGTAAATTTCCTGTCTCTCCCAGATAGTCGATACCTGTCCATATGAAATCTCCTATTACGTAGTCATTATCACGAACGCCAAGCCAATAATGAACTTGATGGCCAGTTTCAGTTCCTAGAAAGACGCGGTTAGGAAAACGTCTGCGTTCAGGTACATAGGTACTATCTCCATATAGACGGTCAATATAATTGTAGCCGGCAATGTCAAGTTGATCCATAAAGCCGTTCCGCGAAGAAACATAAGACTGATCGCACGCTGAGGTAGCAGGTCGCGTTGGGTCTTCTTCATGACAGATGGCAATAAGTTTCTTTGCTAGCTTCCATCCATCATCATTGAATTGATCAGGGACCTCGTTACCTACACTGTATAAGATTACGCTGGGATGATTGCGGTCGCGACGCAACATTGTGCGAAGGTCGGTTTCGTACCATTGGCTAAAATACAGGTGATAGCCAAATTTCGCTTTACCACGTGCATTTTCAGTGAAGTTGAGAGTCCAGTCGCGTGTCCACTCGTCAAACGCTTCGTCAAAAACATAAAAGCCAAGTTGATCACACAAATCATAAAACTCAGGAGCAAATGGATGATGGCTGGTGCGAATAGCATTGCAACCCATTTCTCTTAATAGACCAAGGCGATAAGCCCATATTTCTATAGGCACTGCATTACCAAAGGATCCTGCATCCTGATGCAAACAAACGCCTTTGAGTTTGGTGGACTTGCCGTTAACAAACAGCCCAAGATCGGGATTGAATTCGAGTTTACGAATACCAAATGTTGTAGTCGTCTCGTCCAGGGCACGTCCATCGAGTGTCAGGGTGCTTCGCAATTGATAAAGGTTGGGGGAATTGTCGGACCAAAGTAAAGGGTTCGGCACTAAAACCTCCTGGAAAGCATGTTGACCAGGGTGCATGCTTTCGAGTGTAAGCTTCGCCTCAGTGCAAACAACAATTTTGCCATCAGAATCCAATACACAACTTTGTAATGTGATATCCTTAGTTTGGGACTTAACTTTCCAAGGATCTTTGACCCAAGCCTGATATTCCTCTTCAGTAAAGAAGTTTGAATCAATTATGTAATCTGTCTTCACAACAGCTTTTTCTGATGAAACCTCAGGCGTGGTGATATAGATACCTCCATCAAGTCGAAAATGAGTGTACCCAGTGATAATTAAACGCATATGTCTGTAAATTCCGGAACCAGCATACCAGCGAACGGAAGGTTCAGAAGAGTCATCGACACGAACAGCAATTACGTTAAGCGAACTATCTCTTTTAAGGTATTCGGTAATATCGTATCGAAAACCGATGAAACCATAGGGTCTTTTTCCAAGAAATTGGCCATTGATCCAGACTTCGCTGTTCATATAAATTCCGTCAAACTCAATAACCACCTTTTTGATGGTGTCGGCAGGAGATATGAAACTTTTTCGATACCAACCGATACCATGGGTAAAGTAGCCACCATTACTCTCTCCGTCCGGGGGTAGATTGACAGGACCTTCGATACTCCAGTCGTGTGGAACACTCAGGGTGCGCCAGCTTGTATCATCAAAATCGGGTTGTTTGGCAGACTGGTCATCTCCTAACCAAAAACGCCATCCATCATCAAAAGGAATAACTTCTCGAGGGTTGTTGCTTTGAGCATTAACTCGTGAAATTGGGAATATGCCAATCAGACAGACTAATACTAAGGATTTGAATTCCGTTATCCCTGAGTATTTGAAGAATAAAGTTTTATAACTCATAGTTTTAGTTTTCAATATATTGCACTAATCTACTGAATTCGGAATTGTCTTGTTCAATAACCGCTAACGGTCACGTGTAGCCGCTTGTCCCTCTTCAAAACTCCATCCGCGTACGACATAATAGCAAATTCCAATTGAAATCGATACTTTTGTTTTGTGCCAATCACCAGGCCAAAAGGTCAAATGATCAGATCCTTCTTATCGCTTTGTCTCCGATTCCTCAAATCAAGGATTCTACTTCAGCTCGAAATCGTGTTTCTCCGGAAGTAGTTGGAAATACTAAGTCGCACCTCATCCAAACCTCAATTGAGGCATGTCGATAGACTCTTCTTAGGCCTTATGCAAGATCTCTACGACGGGTGGAAGAATACACTGCTTATCGTCAAGCCGGACACCGTCATCCGCTGGCATCAGCACAGCTTCAAACTGTATTGGAGATCGAAAAGCAGACACAAAAGCGGAAGACCCAAAATCCCACAAGCTCAATTCAACCTGATCAGGCAGATGGCAAATGAGATCCCTCTCT
Source organism: uncultured Bacteroidota bacterium (assembly GCA_963779225.1). Lineage (GTDB taxonomy): Bacteria > Bacteroidota > Ignavibacteria > UBA10030 > UBA6906 > CAVPCZ01. Next base: position 2,411,948 of record CAVZWW010000003.1, on the reverse strand, counting down.
GGGGAGCGCCACGAATTCATGGCGAGTTGCTGAAACTCGGGATTGATCCTTCAGAAGCTACCATCTTGCGCAATATGCCCAAGAAACCCCGGAGAACAACGGGCCAGCAGTGGAAAACATTCCTCCAGAATCACTCCGCTGAAATCATCTCCCTCGATCTCTTTAGGTGCCGACGATCACCTTTCGACTACTGTACGTATTGGTTTTTCTTTCACACGACAGAAGAAAGATCATTCACTTCAATGTGACCGATCATCCGACTTCTGAATGGACCACCCAGCAATTGAGGAATGCATTCTACGAGCAGGAAATACTCAAGTTCCTGATTCGGGATCGCGATAGCATATACGGTGAAGATTTCATCGAGAGTGTTTCCGCTTTGGGTCTAAGACCGATTGTAGCCGCCTATCGGTCTCCGTGGCAAAATGGATATTGTGAAAGACTCATCGGGAGCATCCGGAGGGAATGTCTTGATCACTTGATCATCGTGAATGAAAGCCATTTACGGAACTCTCTCAAACGATACTCTCACTACTACCATAATCAACGGACTCACTTGGGGCTTAACAAGGACTCACCCGAATCGAGAGAAGTTCAAGCCGTCGGTGAAATTGATCGAGTGGCTGTGGCAAACGGACTGCATCACTACTACTTCCGACGCGCCGCGTAAAGCAAATCCAGGAGTACCTTGTACGTTACTGCCCTCGCGGTCGAGGGAAATCTATCTCCTTCTTAGAGAACAAGCTGCCCTCCCACAAACAATACCCGTCCAATCGACTCATCCCCCTCCAACAATTTTCCCTCCAATCCATTTTCGATTCGTGACATCGCCCTTGGTCGGATGGTCCACGATGAACTGTTTTGGCCCGGATGGGATTTTGAAGAGGGACAGGTTGCCCACTGGCGGAACTGGGTGCCCCGGTCACTACGCACCCGGTAGCCGACGGCGATGATGATCGGTAAGCTGTAGTGTTTCAAAGCGCGGGTGATCCGCCGATCGCCCTCCGTCCGAACTTGTAAGTATTTCTTACAAGTTGCTGTCTCATCCAGTTCGCCTTCGGCATAAATGGCCTTCAGATGCAAGGTCACATTCTGGGTAGTCACCTGAAAAAGCTCCGCCATCAACGCTTGCGTCAGCCATACGGTTTCGTTCTCAAACCTGCATTGAATGCGCGTCCTGCCATCTGCCGTCTGGTAGAGAATGATGCTGGATTGCGGCTGTTCGGACTCTTTCATAATTCTCCCGCAAAGGCTCGGTGAAGCAGCGACTTTTTCAACGTGTCCCTCTCTTCAAACTCCATCCCGTACAAAGTAGTGACTTCTAATTGAAATCGATACAATTTCTCTGTGTCACTGATCAGAGTTTGATCGCGAATTTCTGGCACGGATGGACTCTAAGATGGGGACAGCCAAGCGCATAAAAGTTGCGAGAATATCTCGCAGAAAGCCCCTGCGCCTCTTCAAGGCTCCATCCCCCCACAAAGTAGCGAATTTCAATTGAAATCGACACTCCAATTCTGTACCAAAGATCGGATGGTTCACGCTGGAGTTCTGGTCCGGAGGCACTCTCTTTTAGAGGGACATGACACGTATTGGACTCCGCCCACGATCTTGTCGACCAGATCATCTTTCGCCATACTTCGCACTTGTTTCTTTCATTCCAACGTGTTACTTTTGTAAAAAGAATGGCACGCCATGAAACCCCTTACACGATTTGGCGTTTCAATTGAAGCCGACCTCGTCAAACGTTTTGATGCATTTCTCGAAGGTACCGGATACCGGAACCGCTCAGAAGCCTTCCGTGACCTGATCCGCGCACGGTTGGTAGAAGAAGAAATCCAGAAGAAGAACGCCTCGGTATTTGGCGTACTCTCCATAGTGTATGACCACCACAAGCGTGAACTGGAAAGTAAACTGACTGCTCTTCAGCACAATCATTTTGCCAACATCATCACGTCCGTGCACGTCCACGTCGACCACCACAATTGTCTGGAAGTTATTCTCCTCAAAGGCAGAGCCGGCGACCTGCAATTACTCGGCTCTTCGCTTGCCGGCCTCAAGGGAGTAAAACACAGCAGACTTGTGTTCACTTCGATCAATCAGCTATCCACAATACACGAGGACAATCATCATCATGGCTCTAAGAAGCTCTAACCTCTCCTGTGTGCTGCTTGCTCTCACTGTCCACTCCATGGCGGCAGCGCAGCAGAAAGCGGACTCTGTGCGAACATACACTCTTCCAACGATGGTTATTACCGCCACCAACCTGGAAGTCCTTCGGAACACGGTCCCCAATGCCGTCTCTATTGTGAGCAGACAGGATATCATGCAAAGCGGCGAAACCTCCGTTTTGCCCCTCATCAACAGGCTTGTACCCGGTCTGTTCATCACGGAGCGGGGAGTCCTTGGATATGGCGTCTCAACAGGAGCGGCTGGGAGCATCTCCATCCGGGGAACGGGTGGAAGTCCAAATACTGAAGTTCTTGTCCTGACAAACGGACGACCTCAAATGATGGGGTTGATGGGTCACCCTTTGCCTGACACCTACGTCAGCGCAGGTGTTGACCGTGTCGAAGTTATTCGCGGACCGGCTTCATTGCTCCACGGAACGAATGCGATGGGGGGGGTCATCAATATCATCACGCAACAGCATATGCCGGAAGCTTTCAGTATGAACGCCGGTCTTTCTTACGGAAGCTATAACACGAGAAAGATTGAAGGAGGTGTCGGGTACGGCTTCCGGGATGGGGGCGTCGCCGTCTCGGGCAGCCATTATGCTACGGAAGGCCATCGGGCGTATGCAGATTTCCGGGAGACGAATGGGTCCCTTCGAGGCTCGTCGGCACTTGACGAGCATTTCACAGTCAGCGCCGATGCAGGTCTTTCCGGCTTTAAGACGTTCGATCCAGGAACGGAAGCTGTACCGGTGAAAGACCACTGGGTGGATATTCTGCGCGGCAGTTCGGGGTTTGCCATCGAGAACCGTCATGGCAATCTCCAGGGCGCCGCAAAGGTGTTCTTCAATTTCGGAAGGCACGATATCTATGATGGCTTTCACTCCACCGACAATAACCTTGGCCTTCTCCTGTATCAGGCGCTTGTGCTCGTGCCGGGTAATGTGACCACCGTCGGGGTTGATTACAAACGTTATGGGGGTCAAGCCAACAATACCAAAACCGGTTTTAACTTCGGAGAGTATTTCATCAATGAAACCGGCGCGTATATCCTGGTCCAGCAAAAGTTGCTTGCGTTGCTGAGCGCCAGTGCGGGGTTGCGGATGAACCACCACAGTCTCTATGGAAATGAACTTGTTCCACAATTAGGACTATCCGCCCGCATAGAGGAAAGCACAACCCTTCGTGCATGCGCCGGAAAAGGATTCCGGAGTCCGACAATTCGAGAACTGTATTTGTTCCCTGCACCGACGCCGACCCTTGAACCTGAACGACTCTGGAACTATGAGCTCGGACTTCTCCACAACTTCAATGAATCAAGCACTCTCGATATAGCAGCATTTGTGTCTGAAGGCAGTAACATTATCCGGGTGGGTGGTGCATTCCCTAACCTCACCTTGAGTAACTCCGGCTCGTTTGTTCATCAAGGCGTTGAAGTCTCGGGCAATACATCTCTCTTCGGAGATTTCCGCCTCGATGTCACGTACGGGTATCTGAATGCCGGCGACCAGACGATGGGGAATCCCAGACACAAGCTCTATGTTGGCGGCGGTTATATCACAGGGTTGTTTCGAACAACCCTCGGTGTCCAGTATGTCGCCGGACTCTATGGCAGTGATTACAGCAAAACGCCTCTCCCGGATTACACACTCTTGAACGCGAGAGTCACCATGCAGATATTCGACAGAACCTCCTGCTACATTGCGGCGGAAAACATCCTGGGAGCGCAGTACCAGACAATGGCGGGCTATCCGATGCCGGGAGCAACACTGTTTGCCGGGATCACCTTGGCGGCACAGTAGCGCATGGGCCCGCGCGCCGAATCCCGCGAACTCGCTCTCGGCGGACTCCTGGGAGCTGCTGCACTCCTGTTGCCGACCGTATTTCATCTTGTTCATCTTGGCTCTCTGTTTATGCCGATGTACGTGCCCCTGTGTTTGCTGGCTTTTCTGGTGAGCGCAAGAACTGCTGCAAGCGCGGCGCTTATCACCCCCTTGATGTCGGGGCTGCTGACAGGCATGCCGCCGTTCTACCCGCCAATCGCACCGGTCATGTCGGTAGAACTGGCTCTCATGTGCGGAACCATCGCGCTTGTGCACGCCCGATGGCCACGGTGCAACGAGTGGCTGCTTCTCTTCCCTGTTCTTCTTGCAGGACGGATTTTCAACTACTTCCTCATGTATGCAGTGGCAGAAGTGATGAACCTGCCTTCGGGATTTGTGGCAGGACTTTCATTCGTTGCGGGCTGGCCGGGAGTTGTGCTGATGCTCGTTGTCATTCCTCCGCTGGTCCGATTGCTAGAGGCGAAAGGAACATTCCTTGGACAAGATTCTGAGCTCTAACGCAAAGCAGGAATATTTTGACAGCCTTGCGGAGAAGTGGGAGGGATTCATGGACGTCCATGCCCTCGAAATCGCGCTCCGACATGTGGTTGCAGACCTCAACATCGGACCTGAAGAGGTGGTCCTTGATCTGGGGTGTGGTACCGGAATACTGACAGGCGTTTTGCTTGAGGTACTTTCCGACCGTGGGCACATTCATGCCGTTGATTTTTCTCCGGCGATGATTGAGGTTGCACAATCCAAAGGTCACGCCCGGAGAATCACCTGGCATATCGCTGATGCGCTCGACCTGCCGATCCCCGATTCGAGCATCGATCGTGTCGTTTGCTTCTCCAGCTGGCCGCATTTATCAGATGCTGGTGCGGCAGCGAAAGAGGTCTACCGCGTCCTGAGAAACCACGGCACACTCGCAATTCTCCATCTCCAATCCAGAGAGAAGATCAATCACATTCACTCTTTTGCTGGCGGGCCTATTGCCCAGGATCTTCTTCCGCCAGCTTCCACGTTAGCCTCACTTCTCCGGACACACAGTCTCATGCCCACAACTACTGTCGACGACGATCGCATGTACCTCATCGTTGCAACGAAAACAGTGGCGTAGAGAGTATGATGAAAGGACATCCTACTGCACAGTTTGGCTCAGGAAAAGGTCTGCTTGCGAGACTATCTCCACAGGCAAGACTTCTTTGCAGCATGTTGGTTTTGGTGACTGCCTTGATTTCTCTACCGAATCCGTTGGCAGGAATCTTCTTTACGCTGTGCGTAAGTGCCGTCTTCCTCCTGCTTTGCGGGGTACCCCTGCGGCATCTGATGCGTGCCTCCATCGCAGTGGTGTCCATGTCAGCTCCGGTTCTCTGTTATGCCCTGATTGCAGGATCAGACGTTCTCGTGTTTCCACCGGGAACTTCTTCACCTGTTGACGCTGCCGTACATCAGCATATAGTCGTCGTTGCCCTCAAGGGGATGAGCTGTGCCCTGATTGTCGTCGGGGCACTGTCGACTGTGTCGTTTTCAGAGCTCTATGACTTTCTGGCCCGCATTCCGCTTCCCCGTATTGTCCTTCTTCTCATGCTCCAGATCCTGCATCAAACCAAGTTACTTCTTGACGAGACCGCCCGGATTTCCGACGCATTTGCCGTTCGGGGTGCGACATCCGGGATCAGTGCGCCAGTGCTCGTACTTCGCTATTTCCCCCAGACGTGGCTTCCAAGAATAGTCGCGAAATCAGAACGGGTTGCCAATGCCATGGAATTGCGAGGATATGGAACCACCTTGCCTCAATTTGAGAGGAGCCCTATGTTTCTTCATGATTGGTTGGCCCTGTGTGTCGCGGCCCTCATCGTGAGTGCGGTCATTGCCAACCGTCTCTTGGGTTGCATATGAAGGAGGAGGGGCTCGTACTTCGTATGGAAAAAGTCACTGTTCAGTATCCCGGGAGCAGTAATCCAGCAACACGTGACTGCTCATTGGTGGTCGGACAGGGCGAAAAAGTCGCTTTGTTAGGGGCCAATGGGTCCGGAAAGACATCGTTACTCATGGCTATCGTTGGACTTGTCCCTTTCTCGGGGTCCGTTCGTGTCAATGCAATCGATGTTGTGAAGAAACATTTGACTGCGGTGCGGGACACAATAGGCTTCCTGTTCTCGAGCCCCGAGGACCAGATCCTCTTTCCCAAGGTCGTCAACGATGTCGCCTTCAGTCTTATGCGAAAAGGGGTAAGCTCCAGCGAGGCGGATGAACAAGCAAGAGTTATGCTTGATCACCTTGAGGCATCGGGTCTAGCGGAATTGTCACCATATCAGCTGTCTCATGGGCAGCGACTTCGTGTGGCACTTGCCGGGGCGTTAATATGCAAGCCACCCCTGCTTCTCCTGGATGAACCCTCAACAAGTCTGGATACACGGGGCAAGAAGCAGCTCCTCAGGGTTCTTGCGTCCGTGCCTTCTGCCTTGCTCATTGCTACACATGATATCGAATTCGCACAGCGGGTATGCACTCGATTTGTAATTCTTGAGGAGGGCAGAGTACAAATGGTTGGAACGAGATGGGACTTGATACCAGAACAATTCCGATGGTGAACCTTCTCATCGAACAGAATGTCGCACTCAACTCATGATCCCTGGTGGCATATTGTCGCGGATGCAATTTTGACGATGGACACCCCCCTACGGGATCTGATTCGCATTTGGGAATGCCCAGATGGCTCCTCCTCACCTCATTGTGCCTCCCAGAGTCACCCGAACTCACCAATCACTGCATCAGACACCTCCCATCTCTATTTCATTTCATCAACGAATTTCGAAGTCCTCCCATTCCATTTCCGTTTCCGATGCGAATACTGGAATTGGGACTCGTCAAGCCTGTGGACGAACTTGCCATCCCATTCGACTGAAGAAAGCAGGTAGAGCATTTTCTGGGCTCGAGTCATTCCCACAAATAGAAGTCTCCTCTGCGCTTCCATCGTGTCAAGCCCTTTTGCTCTGTTAGGGAGTACTCCATCTGTGAGACCAGTGATAAAGACAATATCCGCTTGAAGACCCTTTGATTTGTGGATTGACATGAGATTGACTGAGTCGCATTGAAAGTCTTTCTTTGGCTGCGCTCGTCTCAGCAATGATCCAACAGAACCGACGGGATCGGCTTCATCCAGAAGCGTGACCAGTGGTACAAACTTCGGGAACTCCTTGGAAAGCTGCGCGAGATCAGGACGTTCCCGCAGGTATCTGCAGATTGCCGGTTCGAAAAGACCGGAAACCCTCTCAATGAATCCCTTCTGGTCGAAGTTGGACCGAACACACCCTTCCAGCAGAGCCCTAAACTTCTTGCGTCTGTACGCGGATAGTGCTTTTGAAAGGAAAATCAAATTCAGAACCACCCTGTGCGTGTATATTGCCCTAAGCCACCACACCAGATAATAGTCCGATTTAGCTAGGTTCTTTTCCCAGAAGTTGACATGGGCGATCTCTTGCCCTTGAAACATTGTGACGAGTTCATCAACATAGAACCCAACTGGACTTAGAACAAGAATTGAAGTGTCTGGCTGCGCTGCCCAAATCTTGCCTATCTCCGAGGCAATGTACCGGTTAATCTCTTCCTGTGTGAGGAATTGGCCTGTCACGACCTCTCCGGGTTTCATGGTTTTGTGCCAGGGTTTAGCAATCCGATTCTGATTTTTCCTGATCAGCTTTGTACCGTACTCCACGACGCTATCTGGGCACCGATGGCATTTGTGATCATGTGGAATCCTTTCGACCGCGGCATCGTTGAATAGTGCGATTATGCCATCAGGATCGGCATCCTTGAACCCATATATCGATTGATCATCATCGCCGAGGATGATTGCCTCTCCTGCGTATGTAGAGAGCAAGTATACAAGTTCACGTTCGACTGGATTGAAATCCTGGAATTCGTCGACGATGAGGAGATCCAGTGTCCCAATCTTCTCTCTACCGTAAGCTGGGTTGGTCCTCAGAGAACGGAGGCACTCCAAAATCATTGCGTCGAAAGTGATGCACTCTAGCATGCCGCACAGCTCTTGAAAATCGACTCCAATGTCCTCCGCGACGCTCTCAATTATTGGGCTCTCTTCCTGATCGTCCAGGATATACCTTTCAGTCAAGTGATTTATCCTGAGAGCATAGCTGTGAAGCGTATGGCATTCCACATTTGACCAATCCTTGAAACTCCCGGTAAGGTCATTCACCGTTGCATTGGTGAATGAAAGTACCAGGATTCGATTAGCATTCGCAAAATCATTCCTAATCATTTCCTTGACACGTGTTGTCTTGCCTGTTCCTGGACCTGCCAACAGAATCTTCATTTTTGAAGCCCTTCAATTCTCATTGGTCCGCGCAATGCTTGCATTTCCGATTCCCTTGGCAGCGAGTCACCAGGTTCTATCCCATCAAACTAACACCCAGCAATCTCACACGGGCTGTCCCTTCAAAGCGCCGTCCGCGCACAAAATAGCGAATACAATTCGAAATCGCTACTTGTGTTCTGTATCAATTGCCAGGGCAAAAGCCAAATGATCAAATCTCTCGAATCGTTCAGTCTCAATTCTTCAAATCAAGAACTCAACTCCAGCTAGAAATCGTGTGTCTGTTGTGCCGAGCCTGGCGTAACCACTCATCCCCATCAAACAATTCTTCTTCTAATCTCGGTTCAAGAAACCGCTCCCTGATTGGATGATTCATGATGGCGTTTTGGCCCGGATGGGCTTCTGAAGAGGGACACACCCCTTCTCTCTTCCATTAGTTTCTGCCACTTAGCATCTTCATCCTCGTCGACGAGCGCATGTTGGCCGGCCCACTTACATAATGCGATGTTATTTGGTCCCGCTGACGCGGGACTGCCATCGACCGCACACAAATAACACGTCATTATGTAAACTTGCCTGCCAAAAGTTATATCCGCTTGCACTGGGTTTGGCAGGCAAGTAGCCCACACACGGCGCAACTGGCTATGGCTCGGTTGCCGAGATGCCCAGCTATGCGCCAGCCGCGCCGTGGATTCCCTCTCCCCGCGCGGCATCGTGCGTCCGCAGTGAAACTTCATAGCCTCGATCACTGCGTTTGCACCATGCCGCTTTGCTCAAAGGACCCGTGGCAATAACGCCTCCCTCGTCTCGGTCGGCGTAATTGCAGCCCGGCGTGTAGCGGCTGTCACGGCTTTTGTCCCGCCGTCATCCATAACCCTTTCTAGTCGCCCAGCTTTTCACAAAACCCGCGCCAGCCGCCCATCGCGCCGCCCCACCGAAGACCAGTCGCCCCACTATCTGTATCTTTTCAAACGTGCAACCGCTCAAAGAAGATGTGAATTAACGTAAACATCGGCAATTTTGTTCTATGTCAAATCAAGTGCTCAACTTCAGATGGAAGTTGTGTTTCTGAGAACGAACTGCCCTTCGGACACAATGCCCGTTTACTCGATTTTTCTCCATCAAAGAATCTATTTCCCAAACTATTCTTGATTTGCGAAGTCAGTCCGCAAATCGAGTGCTTCAGGCTGGGATCGGGACCAGCTGTCTCTTTTCCTACGAGTCACTTGAGATGTTTCTTGGTTAAGCCGTAGTAAGAGCCTTTCTCCAGCTCTGATTCCCAAACTCTTCGAATGCGCACGTTAGCATAGTAATCCTTCATCCCGCTGATCCATATTTTCCAGATTTGTCGAGTAATGTAGCCCTCTTGATAATAGAAAAACTCTTCGCCGCATAGATTGAAGTAATCATAGAGTGTATTCATCTCGGCAAGCGAGAGATCTGAACTTTGGTCCGAGCTATCACGTATTGCCGCCAAAAGTCCATTTAGTTTGTCGTACTGCAAATTGAAATCCTTGAACAAATCTCTTTGCAGTCTCAATTCACTAAGTCGCTGCTGCTGTACAAAATAAATCAAAGATAGTGCTATCGAGATTATCACCACTAACATTTGCAGATCGCGGAAGCCAAACACTGTAACAGCAATTGTTGTTCCAACCAGGAGTGCAAAAGCAACAATGCCCGAGAGGTATCGATAAAGTAAGTGCCTCATACTTTGTTGTGATCCCTTCTCTGTCTTGATTAGATGAAAAGGCCTGTCCATCCACCAGACGATGAGGCTATATGCCTAACAGTAATTAGATCGGTCCACACAAGATGCAGAGTTTTGGTTTCCTGTCGGTATTTCACCCGAAGGCATTTCTTGCCGCAGGCTTAGTAATCCCTATGCATTAATTGCTTGTTCAATCTCCATCGTTTTATCACATCGTTTTATGCGGATCGGCATAACAATCCCTAGGGTTAGCTTGCTACTACCGGATGGGTCATTTCGCTTCTTCGCGTCAATCATGCCACTGATAAACTCCCATGTTATTACCCTTATTCATGTCAGTAATGTCGCCATTACGGTCATCCCCACCTTAACACCAGTACATTCGGCCAGCAAGATAGTGTCTCCCCAGATGCTTCCGCGAACAAGGGACCCGGGTGTCACTAATAATCCGCGGCACAACGCAATCCGAAGAAGTCGTAGATGATCGACGGCTCGACCCCGCGGCGGCTGGTGATGACACATCCGAGCTCGGCGCTGCTCCACGCGCTGCTGCGAAGAACACGAGCTATCCCACTCGATGGACCCTTTGGATTGACTGTTGGGCTACGTGAATAATACGTCTCATCGTACCAGTCCGAACACCATTCCTGGACATTCCCACTCATATCGAACAATCCCAGCTCATTCGGAGTCTTTGTCCCAACAACACGCGTGCGATTCCCGGAGTTTCCGGCATACCAGGCAACATCGCCGATCGTATTGCCCCCGCCATACGTGTATCCGTTAGTTTTGTTCCCGCCACGACCCGCATATTCCCATTCCGCTTCGGTCGGGAGTCGCTTACCTGCCCATTGAGCATACGCTGTCGCATCATTCCAGTTTACATTGACAATGGGGTTGTCATCCGACCAGCCCCATGCAGGGACAAGCGGCATCGATCTACCCGTGGCCGTGCAAAAAGTTCGGTACTGGGCGACGGTCACCTCTGTTGCATCGAGCCAAAAACTGCTGAGAGTCACCGGGTGGATCGGTTGCTCTGAGTAAGGGCCCCTCGTGCTTCCCATCTGAAATGTGCCCCCTGTGACAAAGATCATCCCCGGCGGAATTGCTCTCGGTGGCGTCACAGAGGAATAGACTCCATTTGCGAATCTCCCCATAGCACGTACTCTGAACCAGTAGTTTTGTCCCGATACGTGTGTCGTGGCAAATGTTCCGATCGATGTTCCTGTTGGTGAGGTGCCTATCCAAACAAAGTTCAAACCATCAGTGCTCTCTTCGATCCCAAATGCATATTCTATCGAACTGTTGTCCTGCCACGAGAGAGAAACACTCGATGAACTCAAAGCAGTGATAGTCACGTTCGAAGGTGCCCCAAGCGATGCAAAGAAGGGGGTGCATGAGCCAAATTGTGATTGGTTATTGCGGCTTACGGCACGGATGCGGTACGCATATGTCTGTCCATCCGATAGGGCCAAATCGTCCCTGTATCCCCGTGAAGAGGAATTCCCTGTTCCAATACCAGTCCAACTTCCTGCCCCGATCTGACGTTCCACTTCAAATCCTGTCTGGAATGCCCCCGTGTAGTTCCAACCCAATACGACAGCCGTATCCGCCTGTGCCGTCAGCGTCACATTTGTTGGATCGGTGAAGACAATACTCAGCGGCATACTTGTCACATACGCCGACTGATTGTTGCTGCCTAACGCTCGCACCTGATACCTGTAGGTCTGACCCGCGACCAAAGCCACGCGATCGATCAACTGCCGTGCAGCTGAGTTCGTCGTTCCTACTCCCGTCCAACTTCCTGTTCCCACCTGACGTTCCACTTCAAACCCGGTCTGCAATGCCCCACTGTACGCCCATGCGGCCACGACAACCGTATCCGCCTGTGCCGTCAGCGTCACATTCGTTGGATCGGTGAAGGTAATACTCAATGGCGCACTTGATGCATATGCCGACTGATTGCTGCTGCTCAATGCACGCACCTGATACCTGTAAGTCTGACCCGCGACCAAAGCCACGCGATCGATCAACTGCCGTGCCGAAGCATTTGTATTTCCCACCCCCGTCCAACTTCCTGTTCCCAGCTGACGATCCACTTCAAACCCGGTCTGCAATGTCCCACTGTATGTCCATCCCACGACCACAGCCGTGTCCGCTTGTGCTGTCAAGATCACGTTCGTCGGGTCAGTAAATAAAATACTCAACGGTGTACTTGTCGCATATGCCGACTGATTGCTACTGCTCAGTGCCCGCATCTGATACTTGTATGACTGACCAGCGATAAGAGCTACCTGATCAATTAACTGCCGCGCTGAAGCATTCGTACTGGCAACTGTCGTCCAACTTCCCGATCCCACCTGACGTTCGATCTGAAAACCCGAGATTGCTTTGCCCGAGTATGTCCAGGCAATTAGCACCGCTGTGTCAGCCTGGGCAATGACGGTCGTGATCGCCGGCGCGTCGAGCTGCACATTCGTGTCGACGGGATTGTCGAACGAGCGATCTGCACAGCTCGACCCGACAAGCGCAAATGAGAGCAAGATCGAAGCCCAAATGCCACTTCGACCAAACGGGCTGACGCGTTTCATTTGAGGTAGTCCAGGGATAGATGCCGTTGATTCAACGGCACATCGTAATTGTCATTTCAGTTCTCCCACCATTGTTTCAGCTCTTTGTCGTACAACCTCAAGCTGTTCCTCAGGAATTTCGTTTGTGCCCGCACTTTTCTTAACTTCGGCACCGATGTTCGCCTGGTCCAGAAGGCCCAATGTATAGGCAGTTCCGGGTTTCCCCTGCTGATACACACCATACAAGTCAACTGGCTTTGCGACGACCTGCGAACACGACGCCACCGCATCCTTTGGCCGGTGACCCTCTGTGAAGGGCCTACAACTACTCCACAACGTCAAAATCGTATAGCCCTACGTACGTGCCATCATCAAAAGACTTCGGCTGCCAAGTGCGCACGTGGATCGTGGGTTCGGTCGAATCCCGAAAGTCCATCATAAGAAAGAGGTAGCCCCGATCTGAGTAGGTCGAAGAGTTCCATTCCTGCCAGCACGAAACGCCATAGAGCCGCGGTATCTTCGCGTGAGATACAATCTTGACGTCATCGAACTTCACATTCAAGAATGATTTCGTCTTGAAAGCATGGTTCTTCAGTCCGGTCAGATATTGTTGTTTGGTAACCTGCAGCAGTTTCACCTTCTGGGGAGAAAGAAATGAGCGCCTGGTGAAGTCGTCTGATCCTTCGCGGGTTTTCAAGACGGTTCCCACGATGATCAATGCATCGTCGGAGTAGATTTGTTCAAGGAACTTGAGGTCCTTTGTATTGTACGCCATACGGAAGCGTTCCATGAAATCCAAGATCATTCCCCGTGTCAACGAATCCTGTGCTGACGTACCGAAGGAGATTACAGACTGGTAGTCCTGGTTGGGGATCACGGCTCTCACCGAAGTAATCTGTCCCTGGCGTGAAAACGTGAACACGAGATTCTGCGCGTCTGATGCCTGGGTCTCTCCGACTTCTACACGCACCGCTATACTCCGGACGTCGTAGAATGCTCCTGCGTGACGGCGGATCATCTGGGGTGAGTAGTTCTTGCGCGCCGTGGTGGCCTTGTTATACAAGACATATTGCTCAAAGATCGCAAATGCATCTTCGGTGAAGAACTTATTCAGAGAGTCAAGGTTTCCGGTCCTGCGTTGCAGTCGGTTCATCTCCAGAAGGACCTGCTCAAGTGTTCCTTCCACCTGTTTCTTGAAGACGGACGCATCGTCGCCGCCTACGATGGAGACAGAGGGACGGATCTGGGCGGATACCCGCGCAAAGGCAAAACATATTGCGAAAACAGCCAATACAGTGGATAACCTCAAGCATTTGTTCATCAGGTCCTCGGTGTGATCCTCGTCTGCCTTTGCAGTACTGAATTCTGAGGTCAGAACCGCTCAAAATGAAATTGACTTAGCTCAATTTTCCAGCCATAATGAAGGGGCTTCCTCATATGCCCAACGGGATAAGGTCCCCAGGTGTCAGGTGACATTACAAGTCCTCGGCACAACGAAAGCCGCTGATGAGGTAGGTGAACGTCGGTGTGCCCCAGTTGCGGTTGGCAATGCGGCAGTCGACCCCGTCGTTGTACCACGAGCCGCCGCGCAGGACACGAAACGTGCCAGTCGACGGGCCTTTTGGATTCACTGATGGACTCACTGAGTAGTACCCCTCATCGTACCAGTCCGAGCAGTATTCGAAGGCATTTCCACTCATATCAAACAATCCCAACTCATTCGCAGCCTTTGTCCCAACAGAATGCGTACGAGCCCCGGCGTTGGACGGATACCAGGCGACATCGCCGATCGTGTTGCTCCCACTGTAAGTGTAACCGTGACCCAGATTCCCGCCTCGTGCCGCATACTCCCACTCTGCTTCAGTCGGGAGTCGCTTTCCTGCCCATTGAGCATACGCAGTGGCATCATCCCAACTAACATTGACAATTGGGTTGTCATCCGACCAGCCCCACGAGGGGGGAGCTGGCATCGCTCTGCCGGTGGCTGTGCAAAAGGCTCGGTACTGAGCAACGGTCGCTTCCTTGGCATCAAGATAAAAACTATTGACAGTGATGGCATGTACAGGGATCTCATCAGGATAACCACTCGTGCTTCCCATCTGGAATGTGCCACCTATAACAAGAATCATCCCCGATGGAGTTTGTTTTGACAACGTCACAGCGGAATACGCGCCACTCGCAAACCTGCCCAGAGCACGTACTCTGATCCAGTAGTTCTGCCCACTTACGTGTGTGGCAGCAAATGTTGCGATCGCGGACCCTTCTGGTACGGTGCCTATTTGATTGAAGATCAGACCATCGCCGCTCTCTTCGATTCCAAACGCACGTTCAATCGTGCTGTTGTCCTGCCAGGAAAGAGAAACGCTTGATGTACTGAAAGCAGTAACAGCTACGTTCGTAGGTGCCGCAAGGGATGCACAGAACGGAGTACATGAAACAAATTGTGATTGGGTATTGCGGCCCAAGGAACGTACGCGGTATGTGTATATCAGTCCATCCGATAACGCGAAATCGTCCCTGTATTGTCCTGCTGAAGCATTCGTGCTGCCGACTTCCGTCCAACTCCCCGTCCCCACCTGACGTTCCACCTCGAATCCCGTCTGCAATGCCCCCGTGTATGTCCATCCAACGACGACTGCCGTATCTGCCTGTGCTGCCAGCGTCACATTCGTTGGATCGGTGAATATTATACTCAACGGCGCACTTGTCGCATAGGCCGACTGATTGTTGCTGCTCAACGCACGCACGTGATACTTGTACATCTGACCCGAGACAAGTGCGACACGGTCGATCAACTGCCGTGCAGCGGAGTTTGTTGTTCCCACTCCCGTCCAACCTCCCGTCCCGACCCGACGTTCGATCTCGAAACCCGAGATCGCTTTACCCAAATATGTCCACGTAATAAGAACTGCACTGTCGCCCTGGGCGATAATACTCGTGATTGCAGGCGCGTCGAGCTGCACGTTTGTGTCAACGGGATTATCAAAAGAGCGGTCTGCACAGCTGAACGCGACAATCGCAAGTGAGAGCGGCAGTGTTACCCAAATGCCATCGAGAATATTTGGACTAATGCGTTTCAATCTTGGTCCCTTGTACAATCTAACTGACAATGGATATGGGCAACCATCCTCCAGTTGCAATAAGAGCGATCTCGACATCTGGTCATTTTGTGCGGTCTTTCCCCGATACATAGGCCCTTTATCGGCCACAGTTGCCGTCTACCACTTGCTGCAATTGGTGTTGGCAACAACCTTCCAGTCGACTGTCGCCCACACCCTATCTTCCCACATGCCCCAGATGAAAAGGGACACGGGCGCCAAGTCCCACTAATAGTCCGCGGCACAACGAAAACCCACCCCGTGCCCGCCGACCTCCGGAGATTCCCGGCCACGCTCGGCAACGCGCCAGAAATTCTCAGATTCGTTCCACGAACCGCCGCGCAGAACGCGGAAATATGTGCCACTCGATGGACCCTTCGGGTCTACTGGTGGACTCACCGAATAGTACCTTGCATCGTACCAGTCACTGCACCATTCGCAGACATTGCCGCTCATGTCGTAGAGTCCCAACTCATTCGGGGTCTTTGTCCCAACAGGATGGGTGCGATTCCCGGCGTTGTATCCGTACCAGGCCACATCGCCAATCGTGTTGCTCCCGCTGTAAGTGTAACCTTGACTTCTATTCCCACCTCTTGCCGCATACTCCCACTCTGCTTCGGTCGGCAATCGCTTTCCAGCCCACTGACAGTACGCTGCGGCATCCCCCCAGCCTACGTAAACCATTGGGTTGTCTTCCTCCCAACCCCAACTCGGCCAAACTGGCATCGATCTCCCCGTGGCTGTGCAGAAAGAACGGTATTGCGCGACTGTTACTTCCCTTGCATCGAAAAAGAAGTTGCTCACAGTTACGGCATGTACAGGTTGTTGATTGGTGTAGTCCGTGTTTCCCATCTGGAATGTGCCACCTGTGACAAAGATCATTCCCGGTGGCAGAGCTATTGTGTTTTGCATCGCCACCGAATAGACGCCAGATGCGAATCGCCCGAGAGCACGCACTCTGAGCCAGTAATCTTGTCCAAATACGTGTGCGGAGGTAAATGTAGCGGTGGTTGAGCCTGCAGATGCAGTCCCGATCCGAATGAAGCTAACAGCATCCGCGCTCTCTTCGATCTCAAATGCATGTTCAATCGTGCTGTTGTCCTGCCAGGAAAGAGAAACGCCTAAGGAAGTCAACGCGGTAACTGTCACATTCGACGGTGCCGCAAGCGATGCAGAAAACGGTGCGCATGAGACAAACTGTGATTGGTTATTGCGGCTTACGGCACGGATGCGGTACGTATATATCTGTCCATCCGATAGGGCCAAATCGTCCCTGTATCCTCGCGAAGAAGCATTCGCGCTGGCAACTGCTGTCCAACTCCCTGCCCCCACCTGGCGTTCAACTTCAAATCTGGTCTGAAATGCCCCACTGTACGCCCATGCGACCACGACAGCCGTGTCCGCCTGTGCCGTCAGCGTCACATTCGTTGGATCGGTGAATGTAATACTCAATGGCGCACTTGTCGCATACGCCGACTGATTGCTACTGCTCAACACACGCACCTGATACTTGTAGGTCTGACCAGCGATCAAAGCTACGCGATCGATCAGTTCCCGTGCTAGAGCATTCGTGGTGCTGACTGACGTCCAACTTTCCGTCCCCACCTGACGTTCTACATCAAATCCCGTTTGGAATGCCCCTGTGTAGTCCCATCGCACAACGACGGCAGTATCAGCTTGCGCTGTCAGTGTCACATTCGTGGGGTCGGTAAACACGATACTCAACGGCGTGCTTGTCGCATATCCCGAATGATTGTTACTGCTAATAGCCCGCACCTGGTATTTGTATGTCTGACCTGCAATAAGAGCTACCCGGTCGATCAAATGCCTCTCTGAACCATTCGTGCTGGCGATTGCCGTCCAGTTTGCCGTCCCCACCTGACGTTCCACTTCAAACCCAGTCTGAAATGCCCCGCTGTATGTCCATGAGACCACAACAGCTGTATCCGCCTGCGCTGTCAGTGTCACATTCGCCGGATCGGTGAACGTAATACTCAGTGGCGTACGAGTCGCATAGGCCGACTGATTGTTACTGCTCAACGCACGCACCTGATACCTGTAGGTCTGACCCACAACGAGAGCTACCCGGTCGACCACCTGCCGCGTTAAAGCAATCGTGGTGGCAACTGTCGTCCAACTTCCCGATCCCACCTGACGTTCGATCTGAAAACCCGAGATTGCTTTGCCCGAGTATGTCCAGGCAATTAGCACCGCTGTGTCAGCCTGGGCAATGACGGTCGTGATCGCCGGCGCGTCGAGCTGCACATTCGTGTCGACGGGATTATCGAAAGTGCGATCTGAACAGCTCAACCCGGCAATCGCAAATGAAAGCAGCATTGAGGCCCAAACGTCAGCGAGAACAAACGGGCTAACGCGTTTCACTATTTCGTCCCCTGTACAATCCAACTGACAATTGCTGTAGTCAACAAGCCCGCAGCCACGCCCGTGGCAATCTTGAAGTAGTTGTCATACTGAGTCGTCTTGTCCCGATACATAAGCGCTTCGTCTGTAGTGGTTGCCCCCTGATACTTGTCGTAATTGCTGTTGGCAGCTACCTTAAAGAAGACTGCAGCTCCTCCTGCCGCCAAACCGGCAATCCCGGTCCATTTCTTCACCGTCCCCCACTGCGCGCGGGACTGCTCACGCGAGCCTTCGAATGTCAACATCTGAAGGCGAAGACTCTTTGTCTGCCCTTCCGAAATCGAAACAGACTCATTTACATCCAAAAAACCATCCTTGCGGGCAGTTACTCCATATTGTCCAATGAGGAGCTTGATCTGGAGCGGCGCGTTTCCTTTAATCTCGCCATTGAGAAGGATCTGTGCGTCTCCCGCGTTAAACGGTTCAACCAGTACCGAGAGGCCACCCATCTGTCCCTCCGGCTCGAGCACAAGCTCTCTCGTCTCTCCCACACCAAGCTGCACATCCCGTTCAGCAGGGCGGAACGGCCCCGGACGTTGGGCGGCAAGATGATAGAGGCCCGGGGAAAGTCGTCCCTGATAAGTCCCTGTCCCTACCGAATTGCCGTTCACAGAGATCGTGGAGCCTTCGGCAGAGACTTTCAACGTACCGAAATTCTGACTCAGGACCAGACTCCGTTTCACCACCTGACTATCTGCGACAATCACCGTTTCTTCCACATCACCAAAAAGGGGTTTGGTCAGTTTGAGGATATACCGTCCGGACGCCAGCTGTGAGTTTCTGTATGGAGTGATCCCCACCCTTTGTCCATCAAGGAACACTTCTGCCCCTCCCTCGGGTGTCGACGTCACCTCCAGTGATCCGAAGGCTTGTTTAAGAACGATATCGAGTGATTTGTCATCCCCATCATTGATCACCATTTCTTGAGTACGCGAATGGTATAGTGGGGCATCGACACGAACCATATGTCGACCACTCTCGATGTTTCTCTTGGCAAGGGGAGCCGGACCAAACAGCTTGTCATCGAGATACACACTGCTATTAGGAACGTTGCTCCGTACGGAGAGAATGCCAAATCGAGGTTTGAGCGCGCGGGCGAGCGTAATTGGTCGACCCTCTTCCAGACGGAATATCGAGGCGTCCGGATGATACAACGGCTTGCGCAATTCCAGCTGATGGTCTCCGACCGTCAGCTCGCTCTGGAAGGGAGTCCTGCCCAATACCTGTCCATCCACGATCACCTCGGCGCCATCCGGCGTAGAAGTGATTCTCAGAAAACCCGGGAGAACAAGCCGGGGTCCCGTCTGCGATCGGCCGGGGATAAGGGTGATCGCGATTTGCTGGGGTGTTGTCACATTCAGCTTCTGAGTTTCATCTACAAAACCCGCGCGATAGAATCGGAATGTCTGCTCCCCTTTCGGCACTTTGTACATGATGGTCCGCCCCTTTGAAAGCACGGGGGCAAAATCACCGTAGCCTGAAAGCACTGAGTCCTGGTCCACTGAAAACGAAACTTCAACGAGATCGTCGTCAGCACGTGCGGTCGCTCCATAACCGACCGGGGTGATCACGAGATCGTAGCTCCGCTTGCGCTCGAATGCGTATGGTTCAAGTTTGAGTTGTTGGTATCCGGTAGCATCTATTTTTAGTATGTGCGTTCCCCCCTGCAGAAAGACATCCCATATCCCAGGAGATACTTCTCTGACCTCTCCTACAACATTGTTACTGCTGAACCTGAGGTTCGGGATGGCCGAACGCACTTGCACGACCGCCTGGTCCGATCTAAGATTAATGCGTGCGGATATGGCAAGTGAATCCATCTTCATCTGCTTCACAAGATCTTGGCTTGTGCCCGTTCTTACGGCAACAAGAAACAGGGGGAAGCACAGGAGCCAGGTCCAGCTTAGAATAATACTCTTGAATGAGTGTGTCATAGGATGTTTTTGATGGTGGTTATGGCTTGCCCCCCGTTTCGCCTTGGGAGGTGCGACTTGTGGATTCGGCATTCAGAATTTGGCAAACGCAAAATGAGGATCACGGTACTTCTTTCTCAAGAACCTGTATCCACGTCACCTTCATACCTTTATAACTTTTCATTTCCGCTTCAGCGCCAGTACGGATATCCGTGAGTCTTCCCGCCTTATGATACACCACTGCAGCAAGACCCTCCGTAGAGAGGATCGCACCGTAGAGCCCCTCCAGACTCTCGAAGCGGGAGGCGCTGCCGGTCACAATTCTCTGCTGCTTCTCAAGCGATTGCAGGAGCAGTATGATTCCGTCAAACCCGCCTTTCACATCCAGAATTTCCTCTATCGCCTTCGGGACTGCCTTGCCTTCCGCGCCTTTTTCCGGACGCAAGGATTTCTTGGGTTTCACCGAAGCCATTGTGGGTCCAGGCAATGAAACAACCAATTGCCGCAGCAACGTGCGGGTGCTTGAAAGGGAGTCAGCCGTCCGCAGCACATCGTCCATCTCCTCTTCATACCGATAGTCGACTCGCACCGAGACATCGCGCGGTCGAAGAGTATCCCCTCGAAGGTAGAGATTCAGACTCGTTTCTCCATTGCGAGCTTCGCCGGACATCGAACCAACGCCATCAAAGTACTCGTAAGCCAGATGTCCAACCGGCTTGCCCGCGTACTCGACGGAACATTTCCACACCGTCGTTTCGTCATCCACAAATCTGCGGACTGGACGGAAGGAGATCTGACTTAGAACCCGCTCCATTGCCCGGGGGACCGCCGAAAGAACTGTTGCATCTTTCGCGAATCCAGTTTCCCCGTTAACATATTCCAGAGGAACCCGTATTGTGTCGGGATGGATGCCAGCTAGAAGGCAAGACCAGTAGTAATGTTTCAACGCCGAAGAGACCTCCGGAGCCCGCCCGCCCGCGATGTCGGCCGACGCCTGCCTGAGGAGCTCAAGCACCCGAGCCTTCTGCAGCCGAAAGAGTTCACGCACCGACTCCTTCGATACAAACTTCAGCACACGGTAGTTTCCTTCTTCCATACGGAAGATTCGCTCGCCTACTTCTTTCAGCGTGATCGCGCTGCGCACTGCCACATTCTCAGCCACTTGGGATTCCACCTGGCCATCGCTTTCCCGTGTGGTATGCACAAACGATGAACTGACAAATGCTTGGATTTGCAGCATGAGAGCTTGAAGAGCAGCTGATCGGGCTCTCTCCAGAGATTGACCTATTCCTTCGCCAACATAGAACTGGTTTGTAGAAAGGGTTACATCTTGAGAAAAGGCACTCGGCAACAAGAATCCGCAGACCAGAACGACCAACACCACCCAAAGCCAAGTTGTCCCAATGATTCTCATTTCACCATTTCCAATTCCCCGGTCTCCATCAATGTGTGCCCCGTCAGTATTCGACCAGCCTTGTCTTCGCCCATCATTGGGTTTAGTTCTCGACGGCTGACAAATCATGGATTTTCAGATACCTGAATAGGTTATGACGCCGGTGCTTCGAGCACAAGGGTTTCTACAGGCGTACATGCATACCCTTGACGGCGGACCTTGATAAGCGGACATACGCCGTATCAGAATCCGGCGGGCTAATACTCGTTGACTCGGTCACATTTCCAAGCGCCCCGTGGCCGCTATAGCACACGTAGACGTCAGAGGTAACCTTCCACAGAGTCTCTGTGGAGATGGGATGAAACAGCACTCCGCCAGTCCGGACATTTGTGCGGATGCCTGAAATCGACCGATCTGAAATCTCCGCAGATGCGGCAAAACTGAGAATAAACGGGGAGATGCACCTGTGGATGTGCCTGGGTATCGTCTGATCATCACTGGGATGTCCAAGAACTGGAAAGACCACACTTCATTGACGTGGCACACGGTGGCCTGGAAAGGCCGGATGGAATTTGGTGCTGCACCCCTGTCCAAAATGTACCACATGGGGAGTAGGAAGTCAAGGAGAGGTTCGGGGAATGGCGGGCTTCAAATCTAGCACTCAACAGATCAAATCGCAGGCTAATCGGAGATTCCGGAGTTGCTCGGACATGCCCCCCTACCTTCTCTTTTTGGAGATGACCAATTTGCAAGGAAATCGAACCTGCGTTCTCAGCCAATTCCCGGTGAGCGTCTGCCCGCTCGACCCGTCCACGGTACTGCTATTCCAGAGCTGGCAATCCCTTGCACGACAGATCGCATTCGGTGTGCCTCTTCAAGACTCCCTCGGCACCTAGAATAGCGAATCCGAACTGAAATCGCTCCTTGTTCTGCCCCGATGAACAAAACGAGAAGCCGTGATGATCAGACTCTTTCGGTCGTATTGTCGTCTATTCTTCATATTTAGACAACCGCGATAATCGAATACTGACGCATAGACGGCTTTCCTATGCAAAGAAACCGATCGATCTGTGTCTTCCACTACCTCAGCCCAAACTTCTTCATCCTGTTATACAGCGTGCGACGGCTGATGTCAAGGGCCTTGGCGGTGGCGCCCAGGTTCCAACGATTGTCTTCAAGAAATTGCCGAATGATTTCACGCTCACGATCATCCGCTCCGGGTTCGGTCCGGGCAAACAGACCCGGAAGCGCGGAGCCTTTGCCTCGTTCTCGGGCCGGATTCTGCTCAGCGCATTTTCTTATATCACTTACCTCCAGCCGGTTCCCCTTGCAGTTTGCGAGCGCACCTATGATGCTGTTCTCCAGCTCCCTGACATTCCCCGGCCACTCCCGGCTTGAAAACCAGGACATAGCCTCCTCTGACACCGAATCCACAAAGCTCCCGGCGGATGTCCGGTATTTCCGGGCAAAGTGATTCACATACAGAGGGATGTCTTCCATGTGATCGCGTAGAGGCGGCAGGAGAAGCTGGGCGACCTTCAGACGGAAAAACAGGTCCTGGCGGAACTTGTCCCAGCTCACCATCTTCTCGAGGTTCCGGTTCGTCGCCGCTATGATCCGGATTTTCACCGGGACCGGAGAGCTGCCTCCCAGCCTCACAACCTCCTTTTCCTGCAGCACACGCAGGAGCTTGGTCTGCGCCTCGAGGTGGAGTTCCCCGATCTCATCCAGAAACACGCTCCCACCGTCGGCGGATTCGAACTTCCCCCGATGCTGCTCATGCGCATCAGTGAACGCTCCCTTTTCATACCCGAAGAGTTCGCTCTCGATCAGAGCCGGCGGGATACTGGCGCAATCGATGACGACAAACGGATTCGATCGCCGATCGCTCTCATAATGAATGGCTTTCGCGGCAAGCTCCTTGCCGGTTCCGCTCTCTCCCATAATCAGAATGGTCGCATCGGAGCCGGCGAATGTGCGAATCTGCTCCCGCAGCGCCTGCATAGGAGAGCTCTCACCAACGATTGAAAGCACAGAATGCCGCCCGGCTTCCGGGGAGGTGGGAGTGGTCGGTTCTCTGGGCATCCTCGACTTTTCAGCAGCGAGCCTGACGGCAAGAAGGAGATTTGCGTTCTCCCAGGGCTTTGTCAGATAGTCGTGAGCACCCAGCCTTGCGGCTTCCATTGCATCGTGAAAGCTTCCATGAGCGGTCAGAACGATCGGAACAACGCGGGGCTGTATCTCCCTGAGTCGGCGGATCACCTCCAGGCCATCCATACGGGGCAGCTGCTGCTCAACGACGGCAACATTCAGCTCTTGGGTAGCGGCGAGGTTAAGCGCCTCGACCCCGTCCTTTGCCAGAAAGACTTCGTACCCTTCCGCGGCAAGGACTGCACGGACAAGCTTGCGGAGAGGTGCGTCATCATCGACAATGAGGACTTTGCCGGTTTGACCCAAAGGTGTGCCCCCTAAAAATTCAATTGCGTGCAAAATACAGAATCCGGATGTCGCCGTTGCATTTGATTATGCGAAGTGCGCCCTTGAGGCTCCCCTCACAGGTGACCAAACTTGAACTCGACGAGTATGAGCACCATGGTGACTGCAACCAAGATGTTCCACGCAGCACCCAACACCATACCCGTGCCGGTCAATACCCATCCCGGGAACAACGGCATTAGGAGCGCCCCAACAACGCTGAGAATGCAATTGAGCACGAACAAACGAGCGATTGCCCTTTGTCGCACAGACGTGTTAAACAGCGGAGCGAGAAACGCCGTTGCGATGCCGAGCATCGCATAGCCATACATCTCTAACGCCCACCCGAGAGAGTTGGGATTTGCCATCGTCGTGACCGCAACGATCGCCGGGCTCTCGTGCAACGAGAGGGGGATGAATGTCGTTTGCATCACATAATTGAAAAAGATCAATCCAGCAGAGACGACAGTGAAGGCAAGAGCCACGCTGCGAAGGGGGCGCCGCCCATCTTCATCGCCGACGGGAACGGAGGAGACAAGCAGGATGAATCCTCCGGCAATGAAGAACCCGAAGACATAGGGCAGACTCTGCAGCCACGAATAGTGCTCGATAAACGTTGCGACACCCTGCCACTTCGGCTGGGGAGCAAGCACTTCCACCAGGACCACTGCAACGGGTCCCGAGAAGATGATACCAGTAAGTACAACTGCTGCAGCTACCGAGATCTGCCAGGCTTGCTTACCTGAAGGGTCCAAGCCATCCTCCATTGGTAGGGCGCATTTCGCATAACGATTTCTATGTCACGTTCGCAGTCAATAATAGGGCGGGGTGTCCCACAATGAGATCGGCGCTCCAGAAGACTGGATTAGGATGCCCGAAGGCATTTGTCCTGACGCCCCGGTACGAAGATCTCACTCCGGTACTTGGACCAGTGGTGATCACCCCGCCGTTTGCTTCACATGTCATGGTTCGCGATTGTTGGTACTGAAGATCCTACATTCCCTTCATCCAGCCAAATCAAGTTTCCGCTTAACCTTTGCAAATGAATGAGCGGTGTGGTCGCGGTTGTTATGCGCCGGTGCCCCGTCCGAGGCTACGTCGGTGGCCCCAAGCATTTGCGTCGGTCAACAGCTTCGCCATGATCGTTTGTTTCGCAAGACTGTATGGAAGCAGCGTGCACAGCCCTTCAGCCAGGATGCGGTCCTTGGCTCGACCGTACCGTTCGGCCTCATGAGGATGAGCAAGCAAATATTCCCGCATGAGAATGTTGTTTACCCAATGCCTTCCGAGGTATTCTACTGCATGAACATTGATGGCTTCGTTCTTGCGCTTGCGGAAGTATAGTCTTCCGGGCACTCCGGCTTCGCCAAGCGAATCGTACCCATCAAGCAACGGAGCCATCACCTCTGGGAAAAGATCACTCGCCTCCACTCCGACCATGACGTCGATGACCGGCTTTGACCGAAGACCTGGAATCGCAGTGCTACCAATGTGTTCGATCGCGATCACTTGGTCTCGAAGCCTGGCTCGTAGATTTGCCGATTCAGACCGGAAGACCTCGGTCCAGACTGGGTCGTACGGCCGAATCTCAATTGGCTCATCCAATTGATCTTGGTGCAGTTCAGTCATTATTCTCGGCCGGGCAATGGGGTGAGCGAACTCTATTACCCTCGTTTCTGAGCCGGTTCAGCGCCTCTCCAAATGACCAGGGCGGCGTGGTGCCGGTTTTACGCCGTTTGCACTGGGAGCATCGCGAGATCACTTCCGATCAAATGGCGGCTCTGCTCGCAGCGGTCGCCTTTGGCGCTTCTGCCACGGAGGGGCGATGAGTACGCCGACGGTTCGTGTGTCAGGAGTTCGATGGAACCGGGGGAATGTCCGAGAAATGCTCGTGAACGATCTTCCAATCATTGCCGTCTTTGACAAAGACCAACGTACCACGGAGTCTGCCAGCAATTGGTTTGTCGCCCATCATGACATCGAATTTGAAGTGAAAGGTTGTGACGGCAACGTCCCCGAACACGTCAGCCCTGAAATCCTGTACCTGATAGTCGTATTTGCTGAGAGCAGAGAAAATCGCATTCTCGCTCTTCACTGTTTCCTCTCTATTCCTTCGTTCAAATACCCCCCACTGCTCAAACTTGCTGAACTTTGGAGTTACCAGATGAAATGCCTCAAGCCGGGCAAGGTCCTTTTTCTTCGCTGTCACATAGATGTCGTTAACAATGCTTTCAAGCTTCTTTTGTTCCTCTGGATACATGTCATTCACGATATCTCGCTTCTTTTCCTGGCACCCAATCATAGCAACACTCAACAAAGCAGTCAAGAGAACCCTTAAACCTGATGTCATGGCGACCTCCTATGGAATTGTCGTATGGAATGGCGCTAAGCCACAACGAAGGATTCGCTGTGACGACGTACTCATGTGAAGCGATTCAACGATCACGCTGGGATGGCACCTCGACTTGCGATGCCCCGATACGACATCATCCAAGGTGGCGAGTGTGACAATAGACTGATCCGACATTCTGCAAATACTCGCAGTGCATCCCAGAAGAATCTTGGCAAGTGCAAATGGCGTAAAACGTTTAGCAAGCACGCACGGCGAGCACTATGCTCTTGCTTTTCTGGCATAAATGTGCGAGCCGATGACCGAACACTATTGATGAAGCCAAACACAGAACTAACCGAACATTACCAAATGAGAGAGTGACGTGCTTGCGTTTGTTAGAGGTATCTTCAAATGTTGTGTAATGACTCCCTCTCTCAATTGAGGGAGGGGTAGAAAATAAAGCGGCGCATCCGTACCTTGGGTTGCCTTTTTATCAACCGATAAATCCCAGGGAGGATACGCCAGTGGCAAGATACCAGAAGCACACTCGACAAGCAAGACGTTTCAGCGTGAAAGATGAAAACGACGGTACGATCCAGGTCAGCTTGCAGGAGCATATCCTGGGGCACCTCAGCGAGTGGATCCCTGGCTTGGTTCGCGCGGAGATCCGGGAGTTCTTGGGACGGGACAGTGGCGAGCATCAGGCAGATGCTCAGGAGGCGGGAGCCCCTGTCTCTACGCTCAGTGGAAAGCCCTACCGGAACGGGTACCATAAGCAGCGCTTCCTGAGCTCGGCGATGGGGACGTTCCCGATACAACTTCCGAGGTTGCGCGTGCCGTTCGAGTCGAAGATCATTCCGCAGTATGAACGGAGAACCGAGGAACTCGGACAACTTCTGCCCGAGCTCTACATGCACGGGCTCGCAGCCGGGGACTTCCGCCAGGCGATGAGAATGCTTCTTGGGGAGGACGCGCCGATCTCTGCAACCACTATTCTGCGACTCAAGGAAGAATGGGAGGAAGAATACAAACAATGGCGGGAGCGCCCTTTGGATAGTGACTATCTCTATCTTTGGGCCGATGGGGTATATCCCAAAGCAGGCCCGAAAGACGAGAAAATGGCTGTGTTGGTGGTGGTCGGTTTGAACAGCAAAGGCGAAAAAGAAATTCTGGCCATAGAGGAAGGCTACAGGGAAAGCCTGGAGAGCTGGCGCGACCTGTTCCGGAAACTGAAGCGCCGGGGTCTCCGATGGGCCGGTCTCATGATTGCAGACGGGCTGGCGGGCCTCAAGAAGGCTCTCCGCGATACGTTCCCCAAAACCAA
This sequence comes from uncultured Bacteroidota bacterium, assembly GCA_963779225.1. Taxonomy (GTDB): domain Bacteria; phylum Bacteroidota; class Ignavibacteria; order UBA10030; family UBA6906; genus CAVPCZ01. The sequence continues at coordinate 2,384,375 of CAVZWW010000003.1, read as the reverse complement.
GTATCAGAGATGTTTTCTGCATAAGATGCGCAACGTGTTGGATAAACTCCCGAGCAAGTGTGAGGAACAGGCCAAACAGATGCTCAGAGACATCTACAATGCGCCCTCGCGCACGGTGGCGCTGGAACTCAAAGAGCGCTTCCTTGAACGCTTCGCTAAAGACTATCCATCCGCAGCCAACTCTCTCGAAGAAGCTGGCGATGATCTCTTCACCTATTTCGATTTTCCCCGGAGCCACTGGAAGAGTATCAAGAGCACGAACGTCATCGAGTCCATGTTCAATGCGGTGAAGCTCCGCACGGATGCTGCCAGACGTATCAAGACCAGAAAGTCAGCACTCTTTCTTGTCTTCAAGCTCTTGATCAACCAGGAGAGCCGCCTCCACAAGATCCGCGGCTACCGATTGGTCAGGGCAACGATCGACCAATGCAAGAATCCACAAGTGCAACGAAAAGTACGGCTCGCCGCTTAAATATATTTTACACAACTATTGACTATAGCTCCGTTTGTTATGTGCAGTTGCCCGTCATCTGAGCAAAACAAGTGTTCTCGTTTGTACAACATCTCCTGCTTCGATTCGATACAAGTAAACTCCACTCGCAAGTGAGCTGCCGTCAAGTGTTGCTTCGTGGTATCCAGCTTGCTGTACCTCATCGACCAAGGCCTGAACGCGTTGCCCTAATGTATTGAAGAGCGAAAGCGTCACGTGAACGCCCTTTGGCAATCCATACTTGATCACCGTTGACGGATTGAAAGGGTTAGGATAGTTTTGCTCAAGTGAGATCTCTGTCGGGATACTTTTGCTCTTTACACTTGTCACTATGTTAACTTGGATTGGTTCGGTGTAGTGTAAAGTTCCATCAAGATCAATCTGCTTAAGCCTGTACTGCCAAGTTCCAACCTGAACAGATGAGTCTACAAACGAGTAATGCTGGGGCACATTGGTTGTTCCGTGACCGGGGATGAAACTACTTGGCAAGGTCTGAAATTCATGTGCCAGATTCTGACGACGCTGCATCTCAAAGCCATAGTTGTTGATTTCGGAAATGGTTGTCCATTCCAGCATAACAGCAGATTGGTTGATTGGCAGAGCGCTGAAACTTGCAAGCTTAATTGGAAGACCAGCCGTTGGTTCAATCTTTCCCCATCTTGTCGCCCAGCGACCACTCCCATCACCAGATCCTACAGGGACACCAGCGTATTCCTGGATCGTCCAAAAGGTTGAATCACCTAAAGGATCGACACACGTATTGCTGTAGTCTCCCCATCTAGAGTATGGACCTCCGGAAGTTTTCCAGTAAGGGCCCTCTCCCGATTTCAGGGTTTGGATAGGCCTTAATGTCCCAAAGGGATCGGTCGCCAATCGGCCGGCATAGGCTGCCTGAACGTAAATCGTGGAGTCAGAGCGTGAGAATCCAATGCACATATCATTTCGAGAGTTAACAGCAACGCTGGGATAGAAATAAAATATCCCGGGACCGCCATCCAATGTACCTGATTGAATTACAGGTCTTGGCATCAAGGTTGGATTAAGTTGATACCAATTGACTACCTCCCGGTCAACGCTACCAAAGTCACCATCAGGCATTGATGAACCTCTTGAGTACCATATCTTCCCGTTTCGAAAAATCGCATTTCCGATTCCCCCGCCAGTGACGATCTGGGCTTGCGTGCCCAACTGTGCCGCGGGGGCAAAATACCCGGCATTGTACCTCCCGGTCGGGAATAGGCCGCGTCCAACGCTGTCCGATCCTGGAACGGCTGACCACATTGGCGCGGACCCCGTGCCAGTGATTTGAGAAAGACGTGCCAAACGAACACCATCGGGTCGTGGGTAGCCGCCTGCGCGTTCATCCAAGATGTAAAGAGTTGGTTCAGATCCGAAGGTAACACATGGATACAAGAAAGAATAGTACGTTCCTCCGGCAGTAAAAACCTCGGGCCCAAAGATAGTAACAGTGAGAGGACCTCCGGATAGTGCAGTGGACTTGTCAATTACCCACAATTTAGGTCCAGCTGTTGCACCGGGAACAATAGACGCTGAAATTGCAATCCAATTCGTATTGAATCCTAGTATCGGGAAATCAGCCCAACTCCCAGAAGAATCTGCGATGAAAGAATAGAACGACCACGACCCTGTTGGATCACTCGATGAGCTGATTGCAAAGAAAACCCTTGACGAGGAAGAGAATCGATCGGCAGCACAACACGCAATCCAGCGACCGTGAATGGTATCGTAATGAAGGCGTGGGTCAAACGGATAACCACTAGGCAAAGCGGACCAAAAGGAATAAAGGCTCACAATACTGATAGCAACTCCTAGCTTGGTTTGAATACGAACCGTGCCATTCACCATAGTCATAACGTGAGCGGGTCCCACTGAACCATGTGTGTCAGGCGGGTCCGAGCCATTATCCAGGACGGCATCAAAATCTAACGTTGGTATCATCACGCGCAAAGCTTCTGCAGGACTTGTGAGTAAATCCTCCTTTGGTTTGACTGAAGCATTTCCAGCTGAGTTGATTCGTCCAGCAATCGGGCCATACTGAGGTGGATGTACAACCATTTGTTCTTTGGACCAATCGACTCGCTCAGCGTCAATCCGGACTATGTCATCCCAAGTCATAACAGCGCTTGGGGCCACAATGATTCTTTGCTGATCCAGCAAAGTTGTTTGAGAAAGAACTGTGATTTCCAAAGCCGACAGCATCAGTGCTAAGAAGAGAGTACTGGATTTCATTTATGTTCTTCTCATGAAAGAGTTAGATGGGAAGTTGCACATAGCGTAATAAAACATTATTGCGTTATTACTCCTTGTAGACATTATGCCCTGCTCAGGAATTCCGTTAGTGTGTAAGTCCGGACGCTATCCAAAGGCTCTCGGATACCTCACAAACCGCAGGCCATTGACGTAGCAGTTCGTGAGAATCACAGTTGAGCCGCAACAACCTGTTAGGTTGCTTACCCTCGGTCTCGACAGCTCAGCCTGGACAAATGCGATAATTGGCACCGATGCCGTAATGTACGCGAAATATCGCGACAATCAATAGGGAGGGAGGTTCCAGACTCATCGATTACGGATTCGCATGATTGGATAGGAAATCTGAGTACGAGCAGCTGAAATAGCTTCGATTGGCCTCCCCAGGTCTCTCGTTACTTGCCAACAGAACCGGCGGCAATAACGCCTCCCTCGTTTCGGTCGCTACACTCTGTGGCGGATCGCTCCCTCGCTCTTCGGCGTAATTCCAGCTCGCCTTGTGGCGGCTGTCACGGGTTTTGTCCCGGCGTCATCCATAGCCCTCCTCGCCGCTCTCCTTTTCACAAAACCCGCGCCAGCCGCCCGGGGACCGACATCTCTCCCGCTGGGTCTCATGTCCCCCACCATCTCACACCTTGCCCAACTTGAGAAGGCGTTGCCCATTTTGGGAAGGTCAATTGCCCATTTTGGGCAAATCGGTTTCTTGACCTGTCAAATTCCACCAGAACCGGCATGTTTTTGATTGGCATACCTGTTGCATAAAGGCATGCCATCGCCGTTCTCTGAGTAAGGTCTTTTCACCGGATGAACGACTCATCCGGACCCTTCACCGTTTATACCACATTCGCAGCGTGCACGTTCTCAAGGGAGGTCTCCCATATGTTCACCGCCATAGTCAAAAAGGAAATCCTCGAAGCTCTCTCCAGCGCCAGGTTCATCATCACCCTGGTCCTCTGCCTGGTGCTCATCCCCCTCGGGGTGTTTGTCAACCTCAAAGACTACCAGAAACGCGAGACCGAGTACCGCCAGGCCGAGGATCTCCGCAAAGAGCGGCTTGCTCTCATGAACCTTGAGTATGACAGCCGGGCCGAGGGATACCGGCCTCCGTCGGTGCTTGGCATCTTCTCCACCGGACTTGAGTCCGCTCTCCCGAACCATATCCGGACAAGCTGGGAGGGAGAGTACAGACTCGGGCATGAACAGACGTTTTCGGGCAACCTGGATGCGCTCCTTTTCGGCAGGATTGACCTTCTCTTCAACGTAGGATTCGTTCTCTCTTTGCTCGCTCTGGCTTTCACCCACCGCATCGTTCCGGCCGAGAAGGAAGGAGGCATGCTGCGTCTCCTTCTTTCGTACCCAATAGGCCGGACGCGGTTTCTCCTGGCAAAGCTTCTCGGAAGCTATCTCGTGTTCCTCTTCCCTTTTCTGATCTCCGTGGTGATCGCATCTGTCCTCTTCCTGGGAGGAGGCGGGGCCGGCATCGATACCGCCGGCTGGATTCCGAATATTCTTATCGTCCTTGCCGCGACTCTCCTCTATCTCTTCGCGCTCTTCTGTCTCGGGCTCCTCATTTCCACATTCACGCAGAAATCCGCCCCGTCCATGCTTGCCTCGCTTCTGGTTTGGTGTGTTCTGATCATCGCATACCCGAGAATCGCCCCCTCGATCTCAGAGCTCATCTATCCGCTCCCGAATCGTGCTCTGATCGACCTCCAGGAATCCGTCGCACGCAAGGCCATTGAGGAAAGAAAGACGGCCGAATGTGATGTGGCTCTTGAAAGCCTGACAGGGAAATTGGTGAATTTCATGACGAAGGGCCCTTCGTCAAATGGTGAGACGTGGGCCGACCTCTACCGCGACATAGAAAAGGCCTATGCCCCCATTGCGGCAAGGTATGCGCGGGAGACCGATTCTGTTCTGTCCGAGATTGAGGGCCCATACCGCCTCCAGGAGCAGAGGCAGAGCCGGCTCTCCCGGACCCTCGCGCGATTCTCTCCCCTGGGTTGCTACACATACTTTGTCACGGCGCTTTGCGAGACCGGAATACCCGAGGCGGAGAACCTGACCCTCAGGGCAAAGGCGTTTCAGGAGAAGGCGGACGCGGACTACTACGGCAATTTCATGGTTCGCAGGCTTGGCAGAAACGTCTCGATGAGCGCCAATATGTCCTGTCTTGACAGCACCCTGGAGCGCAAGCGTCCGGAGCTTCCGACATTCGAGTACCGGCGTTCATCCCTGTCGGATCTCCTTGCCGGTGAGTGGCCCGATATCGTCATTCTTATCGGCTTCGCCCTCGTATGTCTCGGCCTGAGTCATTATCGATTCGCCCACTACGACGTTAGGTGACCAGAGATGATTACCGCCAGTGCTCTGACGAAGCTTTACGACTCAAAGCTCGCCCTCGACCACCTTACCTTGGCCGTGAATCCGGGCGAGATCTACTGCCTTCTCGGTCCCATCGGATCGGGGAAAAGCACAACCATCAACCTCTTTTTCGGATTCATCAGGCCCACCCGGGGTTCAGCCGCGATTTGTGGATTCGACTCCGTCACCCAATCTCCTGAGGTCAAAAAGCACGCCGCGCTGGTCTCCAAAAGGTTCGCCTTTTCTGACACGTTGACAGCCCTTGAGCATATTGCGTTCTTCGCCGAGCTCTCAGGGAGGAAGGATCTGGACCGGCTGGGCTATGTTCAGCTACTGCACTCGGTAATGCTCCCCGAGCGTTCCTTTGACCGGAGCACGGAAGAGTTTTCCCCGGGGATGAAACTGAAACTCGCCATTGCCATCGCCCTACTTAAAAATGCTCCGGCACTTCTCCTGGATGAGCCTTCCGGGGATCTGGATCCTGAGTCGGCCGCCGATCTGGTCCGCCTTCTCAAAGAGATGCGCGATCGGGGCAAAACCATCCTGATGACGACACACGATGTATTCCGCGCGCATCAGATCGCCGACACTGTGGGGATTCTCCGGGAAGGTGTCTTGATCCTCCAGCTCAGCCGGCCGGATTTTGTTCATGAGGATCTCGAGATACTCTATCTCAAGCATGTAGCCTCAGGTTAAGGGTTCCGAACACAAAATCGATTCCCCCACTACGACATCAGGTGACCCATGATGATTACCGCCACCGATCTGACGAAATACTACGACCCCATGATCGTGCTCGACCAGCTTACATTCTCCGTGCGTCCGGGCGAAATCTACTGCCTTCTCGGTCCCAACGGGTCCGGCAAAAGCACAACCATCGACCTCCTTTTCGGATTCATCAAGCCCGTCCGGGGCTCGGCCACGGTCTGCGGGTTCGACACCGTCACTCAATCCACCGAAGTCAGAAAGCACGCCGCGCTGGTCTCCGATAGAACCGCGTTATACGACGGATTGTCGGCGGTGGAGCATATCGCGTTCTTCGCCGCGCTTTCCGGCCGGAAGGATCTGAACAGGCCGGACTATCTCCGGCTTCTCCGGTCGGTATCGCTTCCGGAAGGTTCCTTTGATCAGAAGGTGGGAGAGTTTTCGAAAGGAATGAAACACAAACTTACCATAGCGATCGCGATTCTCAAAGATGCGCCGGTTCTCCTTGTGGATGAGCCCGCCGGAGGTCTGGATCCGGTGTCCACCTACGAGCAGGGGTACCTGCTTGCAAAGATGCGCAAAGGGGGCAAGACCATCCTTATGGCTACGCACGATGCATTGCGCGCACATCAGCTCGCCGACACTGTGGGAGTTCTCCGGGATGGAGTCTTGATCCTCCAGCTCAAACGGCCGGAGTTTCTTCATGAGGGTCTCAAGACAATCTATCTCAGGCATCTGGCCATGAATTGCCGGCCCTGAACGCCGGTTAAGTCATGCTCCAGCCCATTATTGGAGACCACCCCTCGATCGTCCGGCTCCGCCGGCAGCTGCCGGAATGGGCCGCGAGGGATGAGCCCCTGGTCATATTCGGGGAGTCCGGTGTGGGCAAGACCCTGCTTGCAGAGCATATACACGCCTTGAGTCTGATGAAGTCGCACCCTTTGCGGACCGTGAATCTCCGTCTCTTAAACGAACGTGATCGGCGTTTGCAGCTCCTCGGCGGCGATTCTCCGGAACTCGCCACCCGCAGGCGGAGTGTTCTATCATCAAGAACGACAGTGGTGATCAAGCATGTAGACTCAGCCGAAGGGTACCTGCAGGATACCCTCGCCTCTATTCTGGTCTCGAGCAAAGATTCCAGCCAAGAAAGCCTGGAACGTCCCGTCAGCCAAGAGAGCTTAGAACGCCCTGTCAGGCACTGCCGCCTGTATCTTCTTCTGCGATCATCCCCCGCGGAGTTGCATCGGGCGCGCACTCTGTCGGACCCCTTATTCGCCGCAATAAGGGGTTTTCAGAGAGTTCAATTGCCGCCACTCCGGAACCGGGCGGGTGATATTCCGGCGCTCGTTTCTCACTATGCCGGGAGCCAGGTATCCGCTCAGGTCATCAAGCTGATGCAGCAATTGCCGTGGGAAGAGAACATTCGCTCGTTGAGGGCGTTTTTGAGTCTGCTCTCCGCCGTGTCTCCCGAGGGCGCGGCATTTGAGCATGAGAGGAAGGAATTGGAGAAGATTCTTCTGATGGTGGAAGACAGGAGGGAGTTCTCGCTTCAGAAGTCGGTCGATCTAATTACCGGCTACATCATCAATCGGACACTCCGCGGATCGGACGGTTGTCAGAATGAAGCCGCACGGATGCTGGGGATGTCGGAACGTTCGCTCCGCCGTCAGATCCGGAATGGTATCGACTGGTGAGAGGGTGGATTTGCGATTCGTGGTTCGCGATTCGCACTTATTCCCATTACACGCTTCACCGGCTCTAAAGGCAAAGGCCCGGGAACCCCCGAGTTTTGTCTTCACCCTATCAACGGCCATCGTCAGCGCATGTGGCGCGTACCATTACAATGCAAACAGCATACGACAAGAACCTTGATATCTCTCGATTTCCAGAAGTCCGGTTGAAAACTCTGGTCGTTCGGGTCGGGTGGGTTGGCAATATTGAGAATGCCGAGCGAACACCGCAAATCAACAATCCACAATTCCAGTTCGGTTAGGAGCAATTCTTGCCGATGCCGACGGTCATGCAAGCCACGAGTCGCCACTGCAGAGGCTCTGTCGTGGTGGGACCACTTGACGGGCGGAATCGGCTATGTTGACCACGACGCCCGCGGTTTGCGTAGCCGACGGTAGCCCGACTGTGATTGACGTATCAAAAGTCCACAAATGCCAGGGTAGTTTTGAATTCCCCTCTAGGGTCGACCGATTTCGTTTAACATTTCGCCGCACCACGCAGTGGCGCCATCTTGTCCCGGAGTTTCTTGACTACAGAAGCCATTTCGGCTATCGGTTGCCATAGCGACGCACTCCAGGCTCCTTTATGAATGAGTGTGACGTTAAACGAGTTCCATATTTCGTGTCGATGTGGGGCATGTGCGTCGAGGTACCAAATGAACGAGCGTCGTTGCTACGGATGCAATGCGTTCGTTGGGTTGCATGGATAAAGCCACTATTGTTTGAACCGTGAACCGTAGTGCTCCACAAAAAACCTTTGAAATTCACCGGACTTGTACCTGCCGGTGAGTACCAAATTGTTGAACTCGTCTTGGATGCGCAATATTGCCTCATTGCGAACATAGACAGCGCGATTATCGAGTTTGAATGTTTTCGCTTCTTTTGTCAGAGTCACGAACGATAATGAAAGCCCACAACGAATGTCTTGCCTCGACATTTGAATCAAGGATTGCTCATGACCCTCTTTGTTCTGGGCGGCGTGGAATTCCTGAACATCAGCCTTTGCAACTCGCCGGAAGGATGAAGACTTTGACCACAATGACTTGATGTAGTCCGTCGCGATTTGGCGATCAAAGTACAGCACTGTGTGTGCGTTCAATAGCTGAAGGGAATTTAGACTATCAATATCCGTCGAGTCTTTAATCGAGACCGGTCTGTGATGCAACACCCCGCTGACTTTATAGATATCCTGGTCATAGAAAATAAGCTGATGACGAGGGGATATTGGTAAGAACATCTGCAACCCCTTTGAAGCCAACCCTGTATTGCTGCCCCACGTTCTCCGGGTCTCGAAGAACTGATTGTAGAAAACTACAGGGTGGTCAGAGGTGATAAAGGGCGTGGTGGTCTCATTCAGCAGTAACTTGAAGCCAAGATCTGAGACAATGTGAATCATTGACGCAACATGTTGAACGGATCTCTGGGCGGCATTAGGAAATCCGATCTTCACTTTGTCGATGTCCTTCTTGAGACGAAGGTCTTTTGATGCGATTACTTTGAGAGTGCGGTCGATCGCTTCGTCAAGCGCTTCGGCGGAGTATAACGTTCTGGCATGAAGCATTGTTGTGAAGGTTAGTACAACATGATGCTCCTGCGAATAGTATGTGGGATGGTTGTTTGTCTTGATCATATTTGAGAGCACTTCTGCGGAGCGCCCTTCAAGCATCGCGAAACCCTCCTCAAACACTTTGTCGGAACCATAGAAGTAGTCCTTGTACGACTGATGCCTTATGTCAGCGTTCTGGATCACTCGCTGTGATGCAAGATGGAAGAGTGAAATCCTTCGGCGTTCCCTATCAGAAGAAAACTGTCGGAGGTAAAATTGGGGAACATAGTGTTGTTTCTTCTGCTCAGCCATTTGTCATTTTCGCTTTCTCGGATTAGTTCTTAATGCAACGCATTGAACCACAGCTAGCACAACTACAGAGTACTGCGTGCTTATCCATTGTGGATATATGGAGCCGACTGCATGACTTGGAATTGAATGGGTCAATTCTCTTCCGAAGACCGTCAGACTATACCCAAGCCCTCCGGCCTGGGTAGCCGCGGGCAACCAGGAGACACGATGATTGCGCTATTACACAGACAGCGTTGCAGTCTCACCCGCTACTAGCTCAACGGAGCCAGCTTGTCAAAAGAAATTGAGATCGCGCTTCGCTGACTGAAGCGGTTGACGAGCGGCTGGGTCAGCACAAGTGCTTTTCCGAGTTTATAAACGTATACTCCGCCGTTCTCCCGGCCCTCAGGTGAATCCTTATCGAGGACTACCAAGACTGGCCTGAGAACACGAACCACGACTTGATGGAGCTTCTTGTCCCACTCTCGTTTACCTATGAAGATAGGAGAATGTCTTTGGCCATGAATGTAAAATTCGTGTTTGTCGAAATTCTCAACCTGCTTTCCCCGGACAGCAACTGCCCAAAGGTCGATATCATGAATTCTCATCTTGCGGGCCTCCAATAAATACGATTGATATTCATCAACGAGATTGACGTTAATGACTCGCCTCTTCGAAAGTAACTCAAGGGTTTCCTGCCAGCCCATGCTTCGAAACTTGATCGATGGGTACTTCAATCTCAGTTTGCGACTGATTTGCAGATTCCCAATTTCGGTCAGGAAAACAAAGTACTTCTTTCTACAAACCGACTTCTCTAAAGCGCGCGCATAGCGTTCTGCCTGACGTCTTCCCACTACAGCCCGACCACTTTTTGATTCAATGAAGACATGAAATTGTCCTTCGAGGCAGATTTCAATATCGACACGACCATCCTCATGACTCTTCTCAAAGCGGAACGTGAGTCTGTTGAACTCCTCCTTATGGAGGCGAAATGACCGCCGAAACACGTGAGAGAGAAAATGAGAAAGTAACGTTTGATCCCTTCTCAGAATAACACCAAACGACTTCGTCAGTGCGTTCTCATTTCGTCCCGCAATGTCGAATATTGAGCGAATAGGTGTACCGGTCAGAATTGCCAAAGGAACTCCATTCCATAAGGTGGTCGGGCGAACCGAGGAGCGTCCGCACCAACGGCCTACTCAGCCGTTGGTCACTTCTCACCCCCTCTTAGCATAGTCCTCCTGGGGGAGCATTTGTCTTGCATGGGCAATCACCTGGCAGTTCCGCTCAGATGATTTCTTAGTTGGATGATCCTGCAATCGCTGGTTTCGGTCCGGCCATCGCCCCCTGAATTCAGGTCAGTGTCGCCACTTCAGACCAGTTCCGGTAGTCATTTGCTGGAATCCGAAGTATCTCTAGGAATGCCTTGTTAGCGCCAAACTCTTTCTTCAGATACTTCCACCTGGTCCTCAGGTAGTTCGCTGCACCAGCCGTACCGAATTCAGTTTGACCGGCCACATAGAAAGCCCAACGCTTGTTCGCCTTGTCGTAGACTTTTTCAACGAAGGCGTAGTCAGTGTCCACAAAGAGAGGTAATCGCTCTACTTTGATCCCACCTCGACCGACCTTTTCAGCTTCGGAAGCCGAAGTCTTAGTCATCTTCAGGTCCTTCTCCTGTTGGATGCCCGAAGGGCCAGGTTCAACTTTCTGGTAGCCTACTGCATCACCCGAGGCGGAAGCAAGGGATTGGGTGGCAGGAGCCTGCAAATCTCGAATTGTATCATTTGAAAACCTGTGGTTTGCAACTCCACTTATCTGAAATTTCGTCCGCGATCCGATCTCCATTTCGATGCAGCCTGAAGCAGCATTGTACACCGCGCTCCCAAAGGACACCATTGAGTCGTGCTTGTCCACACGCTCGAAATCGCCGGGAGAGGCAAGAATCCTCACGTCCACATCCGACAATAGAATATATCGAAGAAAATCAGGGCCACCAGCAAAACCTGGGATAACCAGATTGTATATGCTGCGCATGAGATTGGATTCCTGCATTTCCAAATATGGTACCGCAGTACCATAATACGAGCGAGCTCTGCCATCGATCCCGACTGAACCTCTTGAGGTCACGTTCACGTTAGAGACGTAGATGGAAATCCGTTTTGAATCTTTAATGCCGAAAAATCTGAACAGAATGCGACTCCGGCGCCATCTGAGCACAAGGAAAGTCAGCACAAATCCAAATACCAGGAAGAGGAAATCTGCGAGTATATTCTCAACCACTCCCCCAAAAGTGATAGTCCCAATGAGGTCTGCGAGACTGCGGCGAATTGTTTCGGCAAGGTCACCCATTTGCCAAGTCCTCTTTCTCTGGAAGTGAATTTGTTTCTTTCCATAAAGTGTTGCAGCCAAACGCGGTTCTGAGCCCACAGACCAGCGTGTCCGATGTCTAATGCACACATGGGTTCCCAAACACGATAACGCTGACCTTCGCATCCATAGAACCACTAGAGCGATCCGGCGACTGCCCTTGTAGAGGCGCATTGGAGAATCCGGTTCGGCAGCCTCTGGTGTGATAGACCGGAGGCCCGGCGATTCGTCGCCCAAAGGCCCGTGTGACCAGAATCGTTCAGCATTCGAAAATCAGAACAATGTCCCAATGTGAAACTTAACACGGCGGAAATTGATTTCGTGACACCCGTGCTTGCGCAGTCAGCCCCCACTGTGCCCCCCTAACAAGTCGAGCTTGCACACCCACTTCACACAGTCATGGTCAGCGGACAAGAACAAGAGCCTTTATCAGATGGGCCATACTGACGGATCTGTGCGGTCGTATATGCTGGCTCTGGACTTAGGAACGTTCCAATTCGCTATTCCTCCTCGTCTGGAGGCGCGAAGTACTCAGTTTGGCCCGGGCGTTACGAAGTCATCTCGCATTCGAAACGACGCGGACGAGCCGTTCTCGACCAGAATGTCCAGTAGGGAAAGGACCGCTTCCCGGACTGCACGGTCGCGCTTCAACTCCAGCGGCCTTCCATAAACATGCCGTTGCAGCAGGACTTCAAGCAGGAACACGGTGTTTGTCTTTTGGAACATTGCCTGTGCATTTCCGTGCCTCAGCGAAGTCGCAACGCGGACGAAGGCTTCGGGGAGCGAGCGTTCGCCAATGTGATATAGAAAGCGCAAGTAGTCGTCCAATACGATCCACGAGGGCGGCAGAGCCTCGAAAAGCTCGTGGACGTGATGCGCATAGCCCTCCAGACTTCTCCAGTGCCTGACGTTGTCCTTCCACCAGGACGTGAGAAAGATAGCGGACAGCATCTCACGCCCGAGCGGGTGCTCGTCGTCCAGCCGAGAAATCCACTTCGCGCGCTTGACGCTGTCCGCAAAGAGTCCCCATAGATACCAGTAGAGCGGGGTATTCGGTCTGTTGTCCTCGATGCCAGTTAGGCCCTGAACTATCGAGCAGATTTCGTCGGGATGACGGTTGATCGCGCCAACGATCGGATCGAGGATTGATTTGGCCGACTCGGCTGAAGATCGCATCACGACATTCTGGAGACGCTGGGAAAGTACAATCTCTGAGTCATGGTTTCGCTCGCGACGTCTGCGCCCTCGATCCCGATCGTCGTCTGCATCCCACCATCTGACGAGCGTCTGCGCAGCACGAACAAATGCGGCGACGGCGATCGAATCGTCTTGAGCGTTCGAAAGAATCGTCAGAATCCTCCCATTCGCCTCTGCGCCAAACCACTCGCTGACATCGAGCGTCTCGTAAGCATTCGGTGCGACGGCATCCGGCTCCGAGAAGGCGCGCCGGACAGCAATGGCCGCCTCCGCCACAATCTCATCCATCTGTCGGCGCTCGCTGTTCGGCGTATCGTCCTGCGCGTGCCATTCGGTCTCGATGAGCGTTGCCTCCATCGCTAGCGCATTGATACAGTGCATGGCGAGCGTGCGATCGGCAGACCACAAGTGCTCCGCGACGCCCCACACGGCGTGCCATCGCACCTCGTCAATAGGGTGAGTCAATGCAGCAGCGAACGCCTGGCGGACGCGCAACATTTGCCTTTGTGAGTGCGGCTTGCCCAAAAGCAACGACACTACTGAGGCGCTCGGGCGGTCTGCTGCCATGGGAAATCGCTGCATGCGCTCGATCCGGCTCTTCTGGTCGGAATGCCGCAAGATCTCCGAACAGACGACGTCAACACACCAATCCCGCTCATCGACAGACATCTCTTCCCAATGATCGCGAACACAGATAGCAACGACAAAACCTGGACCGTTCCGGCTACCATCTCTCTGTTCTGTTTCGCGGTCCATTTTCATCGCCTCGGCGAGCTTCTCCCGCCATCGGGACGGGTCGCTATCTCCATTCGTGCGCTCGAAGACTTGAAGTCCCCACACCAGGACAGCAAGCCGGGCACCCATAGCGCTTAGCGCAGCTGCATTCTCGTCGACCATCACCTGCACGTCCGGGTCGGCAGCCTTGAGCTCGAGCCGGACATAGCCCTTCGCAGGCTCGCCGGGCTTGATATTGACATCGGGAGTCTCTTGTCCAGGCGTCTCAGAAACTGTGTACTGACGGATATCCATCCGGTGAATCGCGAGGCGCCACAACAGATCAGACTTGTCCTGGTCTGTCTTCTGCGGCAGTGCGGCCAAATGCCGGTCAAGAATGGCGTGCACACGAGGGGCAAGTGGCCCCAACTGGAGATTCGTAATCGCGGCCTCCAGGTCCTGGCCGCGGTGCGGCAAGCTGTTCGCCTCCTTGCGCTCCTCCTCATAGACGATGTTATCCGCCCGGAGCTGCGTGAGCATCCCTGACAACGCCGAGGCTTGCACCTCGCCTACCATGCGCCCGCGATCAAACGCGATGTAGTCGGGCGCGCTGAGAAGGACCTGCAGCGCTTCCCCTGAGGTGTGCGGATATGCAGTCGCGACGCTCGCCACGACCGCGGCCAGAGCAGCGGATTCGGTTCGGCGAAGGATATTCACCAGGATGGCGTCGAGCTGCTTGGGGTTCTGGCTGGCGACCTCGAGCAGCCACTTCTCCATTGCCATTAGAAGGCACTGGAGCACATAGGGGCCGACAGAAGTGCCCCGGTACAGGTTCCAGAGCCTCGGATTGCCCCACTGCTTTCGGGTAGTTCCTTCGGCGAAGGTCAGCTCAATCTCCCCTGCGGGCTCAAGCGGGTGGTGGACGCGGGGATGGACGTACCAGTCGGTGCTGTGGTTGAAGACGTTGATTAAGAAGTCGAGCGCTTTGCGTGGGTGATACCTCAGTAGAGGAATCCAGGGGCCACGAAGGGCGCTCGCCGGGAAGAAGTCATGGCGCAAGCCTGCCTTAATCCCGAAATGTGTCTCAAGGTCGAGCGAGCTTTGCGAATAGCGATCCTCTTGAATGTCGTCTTCCGAAGCGCTCAGGTATTCTGTGGCTACCGACACAAGGAGGTCTGGAAGGTCTCGCGCTGCCGGCATCCCCTCCATGCCGCAAAACAGGATTTCGCGGAAATCGTCGGCGATCCGGTCGCGTCGCTCGCCCTCCTTCATGTTGCCACGCAAGATAGCCTCGAAGCGAGCTGTGTCCGCCTTGGGAATCTTCGCGATCACCTTTAGTACCCGCTTACGCAACTCTTCGGAGCGGTAGTTGTCGAAACCCGCTAAGAGGGAATGGCTGATGCCAGCCACAGATTCGGCGCCGTCGAGTTCTGGCGTTCCCCAGCTGACGTTGCGGACCGCGTCCTCGATCAACCCAAGGAGTAGCACACGCTCTTGCGGCGGAAAGCCGTCAATGTTGCGGAGTACCACCCTCAGGACGGTTGCCCATGCCGGCCCGTCCGGCACATTGAATATCGATCCGTGGCCTCCCGCACCTGCCAACCAGACAGGAGTAGTCACGCATGCGACCCGGAGCAAGTGAATTACCCGCTTGAGAAGGGCCCTGTCGGTCACCAGGAGCTGGGCCTCATGCCGCGTGAGGAACTCCGGCGACGAGGGCGCCTTGAGAAGGGACACGAGGGTGTCGTCACGAAATTGCGCACTGATGTCTGTCTCGGCGATCGCTGCTTTGAACAGCCGATCCGCCGCACCGGGGTCGCGATCAACAAGCTCCGCGACCCATTTTCGGTAGGAGCGCCGGACCGCAGGGTATACTCCGATCGCGGCGGAAAGGTCTTTGAACGATCCCTCGCCGGTGAGGTGCTGTTCTTCGATCCAATGCAGGATGGCCCAGTCTTCGAGTACATCGTGCGCGGTTGCGACAAGCGAAGGATTCTCGTCTGGCGAGTTGATTAGCGAGTCGTGCCGGAGGGCGTCGACAGTTGCAGGGTCCAAGTCATTGCAGACGACGTGCGTAGAAAGCGCACGGGCACGGCGAACCGCAATCGCCTGAAAGACCTCTTCGCGCCGCCGCGCCATGCCTGAAGGAACACGGTGGTCGGCACGCACAATATCACTCCAAAAGAGCGTCCGGAACTCGCGCTCGCTCTCCGGAACGGGCCGCTCCGCCGACCACAAAATCTCCAGCGCCTTATCGAGGAAATAGGGATTGCGAAGGATCTTGCGCAATGCCGGATTCTTCAATGGGTACACGAGCGCCGGAAGGGCCGTTTCGACCTCAGTCAGCTCTGCATCGGCGAGGGGGGGGACACTCACAATGGCGTGCGTGATCCCCGCGGGCTGCAGGAAGCTAGCGCGCACGAGGTCGATCGAATAGTCGCGGCACGTTAGAATGATGTGCATGCTGCGATCAGACTCGGCGAGCGTCATGAGGTCGCTGAAAGCATCACGTGTGGTCTTCTCAAGCAGTCGCTCAACGCTTTCGATCAGAACAACCTTCCGGCCCTGCGCCGCGAGGATTGCGCCCAGCGTGGTTCCGTTCGCCGGTATCTGTCCGGCTTGCAGCGTCGCGTCGAAATGTGGTTGCGCGAATTCCTCGACACGAAAGCCGAAGGTGAAGTGGTCCAGCGAGAGGATCGAGACAGCATCTTTTCCGATCGCGGACTTTCCGCTGCCCGCGGGTCCGGACACGAGCACAACCTGAGCCGTCTCCAGTTCGCCGAGCACTTTCTGCACGAGGGCGGCGCGTTGCAGGTGAAAACCCTGGCCGATCGTTGAGCGGATTCCGCGAAGAATGAGGTCGGTATGATCCTTCAAGGCGCGGACAACGCTCTGCTCTTTCGCTCCAACCGACGTATGTCGATCTTGGAGTTCCTGCGGCAGGTCAGCCCGGCGAAGGCTCCTCGCCTTGGACATGGCGTCACTCCCGACCGCGAGCAAGGCGTTCCAGGTCGCGCCCGCTGCGCCGACTGCGTCACCCTCTTTTGACGTGTGGGCCAGGAGGTTCTTGATTAGGGCTTCAGTCTGTCGGGTGGAGTTATGAAGGTCTAGACTCACGACATGCAAAACACGAAGAAACGGCCAGATGTCCGCCGCCGTAACTGATTTCCCTTCGGCATCGCCAATGATCTTGCACAGTTCGCCGCAATAATGGACCGCCTTGTCGGAGACAAATCCTTCCGTCGCCAGCCGGCGGTCGAACTCTGCGCCGTCTCGCGCCGCGCGGGCACAGTCGAGAAGACCCACAAAATGCTCAAGGAGGGTGTTCGTGCCCCGCAGCGTTACAAGAACCAGGCGGTCATCCGCCGGAGAGAAGTGGCCACCGCTCTTGTAGTCCGTCCAGAAATCCTGAATGGCCTGCTTGCACTCGTCGTCTGCCGCGCTGACCGTGAAGCTTCGCTTGACTTGTCCGGCGAGCTTTTGGGGACCCGCGCCAGCGCGTTCACAGACAATCAGAAAGTCGTCGGTCTGCCAGCCAAGGTGCTCTGTCTGGAAGTTGGCTTCTGCCACCACGGTGTCGATCAGGATCGGAGGAATGCCGCGGACAAGCAGCTGGGCAAGCCAGTACGCCGCTACGTGCTGCTCGAAGAAAGTGCCCTCTCCGCCGGTGGCGGTGGGGCTTGATACGCGTCCCTTATTTGTTAAGCTGGTGGCCGCGGGTTGGTTCTCCTGCAAAGGCATTGCCTCAGCTCACTCGCGAAGTGGAATCTGTCAATTCCGGCCCTGACTTCATTTGGGAGGGCCAACCTAGCGTGAAGATGGTTAGCAAATACCAATGCTTATCAGTTGTTGACTAGAGGTGCCGCCAAACGCCTCATGGAATGAAACTCTTCTTGCGAATATCTAGCAGAGCCCCCAATATGGCGTTGTTACCCATTGTAGACTCATCTCGCAGCCTGTGGAGGCTTGGGATTGAACAGGTCACATTCCCAGTGAAGACCGGCCGCCGGTCTCGAAAACCGCAGGACAGGTAGAAAGCACAAAACCGCCGCACCTCGGAAAACTGTACTCCCGATGCGCCGCGGCTCACTCTCTTCTCGATGTCCCCCTTCGAAGTAAACAAACCTATGGGCGAGAATTGACTGCCTGAATCTAGTCCGTAAGTTATGCGAAATATCGGGACATGCAAATGTTTCGGAGACAATTCCCTAAACAACCTTGTCTCGAGATCGATGCCAAGCTTCTGCCGATAGAATGTGCAACAGAGTTGTTACCAAACGGACGTCGCGAATCCTACAGGACCTCGAACGTGACGACTTGACCAATTGAGCACCCAAACATGGGTGAGAGAAACCGCGGGGCAGGCTTGAACGACTTCCCCCCCCCGCGCGGCATCGTGCGTCCGCAGTGAAATCTTCATAGCCCTGACCACTGCGTCCGTACCATGCCGCTTTCCCCAAAGCCCTCGTGGCAATAACGCCTTCCTCGTCTCGGTCGCTGCACTACGTGGCGGCTCGCTCAGCATCTTGATATTTGTGCTCGATTTCGCTCACCACCACTCCGTTCGCTCCCTCACTCGTTCGGCGTAATTGCAGCGCAGCTGGCAGCGGCTGTCACGGGTTTTGTCCCGGTGTCATCCATAGCCTCTCCTGGTCGCCAGGTTCTTGACAAAACCCGCGCCAGCCGCCTCGTCGCCGACATCCCTCCCGTCCTTTCCCACGTGCTGACCCATGACACCACAACACTGGCCCCGAGTGCAAAAAGAAAGGGAAAAGAGGCAAAAAAGCGGACCAAAGTAGGAAATGCCGAAGGCTCATGGTGGACTCGGAGGCGGAAACGCAAGGCTAAAGTGAACGCATGCCGCCTTCCGCTTGCATACGCTCGCTTCAGGCGGCATAAACGCGGCCTTGCGTTTCCGTTCGGCATTTCCTGACAGGTCTCCCGCTTTTTTCTTTTCCCTTTCTTTTTTCGGGGCCAGTGGTTTTCGGGGAGGGGAGGCATTTGAAGGAGGTACGATATGACACGGAACGGCACCAAGACCACACCTGACTATCTCCGGCGGATCGCTCCGGAGCACCATGCAAAGACTCAAGAGATTGTCCGGACACTCCCGATCGGATGGGAAAACGCCATGCCCCGCTGCCTGCCGGCAGCCTGACGGTGCAGTGCCCTGGAAGACCATAACACACGCACTTCTGGCGCTCATCGATCCGGTACACTTCCCGCCATCTCGCCGGACGAGCCGGCTTGCCGGGTTCATCCATTCCCTGCTCGACACCAACGAGCGGGGCCCACACCACCAATCATGAAAGGGTAACACCATGTCCGACGAATTCTTTCCTGAGACCACAGACGTCGCCGGAGTCAACGACGAACTGGTGCTTCTACAGCACACGATCGTGCGGAAGTCCGGGTTTGAAACCTCGGCACAGGGGCTGACCCGAGCGCTCATGGAAGAGTACTCCGCGCTAGAGAGCGTACGTCAAGATCAAGAATATCGCCGAAATCCTCTCCGTCGCGCTTGACCAGATCCGTGAGCAGGCAATTCTCTCTTTGATCGGAACAAGTCAGGAGATCCTGGGCGCCACCGCTCAGCTCAAGGCTCTCCCCCGCAAGTGGGAATATGATGACGGAGAGGTCCGACGCCTGGAGGCGGAAAAGCTCTCCCTTGAAGCAGCAGCTGAAAGCGCGAAAGAAGTATCTCGAGAATCTCAAGACAGAGGTTGCCAACACCGCAACGGGAGAGATCATCCGCCCTGCACGGTGTGTCGCAGAAGGTGTGACCATTCAGGTCACTATTCTAACAACCCATCAATCAGAAGGAGTATTGCCATGAATCCCACCACAACATCCCCGAACACGTCCGGCTTCCAGAAAGCCCAGAAAGTCGTCAAGAACGCCCGCATTGGGCTCTGCGGCGTTGCAGGCAGCGGAAAGACGCTCACCGCTCTGAAGATTGCCCTGGGACTGGGCAAACGGATCGCCCTGATCGACACCGAGAACAATTCGAGCGTCCTCTACGGCGATCGGGTCGACTTTGACGTCCTGAATCTCGAACCCCCGTTTGAGATCGAAAAATACATCAACGCCATCCATCTGGCCGAAAACTCCGGATATGACGTCCTCATTTTGGACACCATATCCCATGCCTGGGCAGGGGAAGGCGGCATACTGGATACTCAGGGGAAGATGGCTGACGGAGGCATGAACAGCTTCACCGCCTGGCGGAAGCTCACCCCCCAGCACAACGCGTTTGTAGAGGCGATGGTCCGGTCGAAGCTGCACCTGGTTGCCACGATGCGTTCCAAGATGGAGTATGTGGTGGAAACCAATGACAAGGGGAAATCGATTCCTCGGAAGGTCGGGCTTGCACCCGTGCAGCGGGAAGGGATGGACTACGAGTTCGACATTGTGTTTGATATCGATCTGAACCACAACGCGATGTCAACCAAGGATCGGTCGAGTCTCTTCGACGGGAAGATGATCCCCAAGCCGGATGAGAAAATCGGAAAGCAGATCCTGGAGTGGCTCAACAGAGGCGTCATCCTGGATGGTGATTTCGACCCCCCGAAGAAACCCTCTGCCATGCGATCCTCCAAACCGATTGTTTGCACTCACATCGCAGTCAGTACAAGCCAAACCCTTGAACGGAAACGCATCGCCGTCGGCCAATCCGTTGGTGACCCCCGAGGCCGCTGAGCGCATCCCGTTGTTCAATGACTCAGGGAAAATCACCGGTGAGAAGGAGACGGTAGCTCTCTTGGAAGCAGTCGGCAACGCAACGACGCTAGATCGCCTTCTCAGCATCGACAAGAGCCGTCGCCTCGGGTTCAATACCAACCAGTTGACAAAGGATCAGGCCCGGCAGGTTCGCCAGGCTATCGATAAGCGGCAGTCAGAGATTGCGGCGAGCAAGACAACAAAGGCTGCGTAAAGATTCATCCAAGTCGCGTGCGCCCTCACGAAGAGGGTGCACGCGGGAGTATCCGTCATGGATCCGAGAGTTCAGAAGTTAGTCAAGTTCCTCATCTTTGCCATTCTGATTCTGGCAAACTTGTGGGTGTGGAGTGATATCTTCGGGGGATGTCAGAACGCGTCCGTCAACAGCTCCGCCAGAGCGCGTAACGGAGAATACATCGTGGAATTGTTGGATCGGACTCCACTCGACGTCAGGAATCTCGCTCAGCACATCATGCTTGGATCGAAACACGTTCGAAACAGCAAACAACAAGAAGAACGGACCTGAGCTTTCTCTTTCTTCCTCATCAAGGCCTTGGAACCGGAACGCTGAAATGTCGAAAGAAATCGTCCTTCACTTGCCTTTCAGACACCCTGTATTCCCAGGGCGGGACGGGATTCTTGTCCGACCATAGTCCCCTTCTCTCTTTCTTTGCTGCTTCTTCCGCATGTTTGAGCTGGCTATCTCGAGGGGCATACTTGCGATACCACCAGGCCAGCCCTTCATCCACAAGCAGGTGATTCAGGTTTCGGCCGTCCTCGAGGAACACAAATCCCAGCGTCCGACCGAAGGAGTCGGTGCCCTTTTTTTGCACACTCACGTGTGTGTCATAGCAGAGAGTTGACACCCGTTGCTTTGCAGCCTTGCCGAAGGGCTGTCCCTTTTCTGGACAGTCAATTCCGAAAAGTCTGATCCGGAGTTGTTTCGATTCCACAAGAATGGTAATTGTATCGCCGTCATTGATGCCGACCACAAGTCCTTCCAGGTTCTCCGGGTGGAAAGTCAGCAGGAAGAGCAATGAGACTATGAGTAACCATTGTTCAAGCCCTCCGTTACCTGGTGGGTTCAGTCCGTCAGCAGTGCCAATTCCGATTCCAGCCTTCTGATCTGTTTCTGTATCGGGTCGAGCTGCTTCTCCCGCATTTTCGCAAGGTCGTCAAGCTTCGTCCCCTTCTCCATCATGGACAGCATGCTGTAAACCTTCCTGTATTCCAGACGCAATGCCTCCAACTTTTCTTCAATATCGTTTTTCGTCCGCATGGCCAATTTCTCCTTGCCGGAGTATACGACATATTTGTCATATAGGCAAGAGTAGCAAACTGGGGATGAATAAGTCCCGAGGCTGCTTACCGGATTCTGTGGTTCACTGAAGCCGCCAGAGTCAATGGAAAAAGGGAGAAAGAAATCCTGTTGGAAGTGGTTGCCAACGCAGCAACAACCCTCGATTGCCTCTACGGCATCGACAAGACCCAGCGCCTCGGGTTCAACACCAACCAGCTTACGAAGGATTGGGCCCGGCAGGTCCGTCAGGCAATTGACAAGAAGCAGTCCGAGATTTCGTCGAGCAAGGCAACGAAGGCTACGTAATAATTCACTTAGTCGCGTGCACCCTTGCGGAGAGGGTGCACGCCGGAGTATTTGTTATGGATCCGAAAATTCAGAAGTTCGTCACAAAGTATCGACACCTCAGTTGTGAATCTAGCGACTTCTCTCAGATCACCCCCGAAGACGAGGGCACGATTGAACGTGAACCAACTGGAGGAACTGTTCATTCGCTCATGTCCGAGATATGGTTTGCCTTCACCGCCTTAGCCTATGCAACCTCGCCTAAGCGAAAACACACTAATGGACGAAAAGCAGTGGATCCTTTTTGAGGTCAGGTCACTTCGCCAAGTGTGATTTCTACCGCTTCTATTTCCGGCTTACTCGTCTCATTCCCAATCCGCGTTCCTGAAGTTGAGAGTCCGTGCGTTCTCCGTGACGGCGCGCTTGGTCTGATCGGACGCTCCGGATGGAAAGTTTACTTGGATTTCCACAGCCACTTTGACCTCTGCGTTGGGGTCCGCCGCAAGCACCGCGATGATTTCTTCCGCTACCTGTACCATGCGCATCTTGGCAGTCGAAGCATTGATGGCGACGTTACCGTGGAAGGCATGGGGCTTCTGGTGTCGGAATTGGCCCCGGCGGCACAGGTCCGGGCGGTGTTGGGCCGGGAGGAATCGGCCCAAGCGGTGTTGGTCCGGGCGGAGTGACTGGTGGTTGCGCCGCCTCATACGCCTTGGCCGCCTCCGGCTCAATCAGCAGTAGCGTGTCGTCGAGTTGGACGTTGGCATCGCCGAACTTGAAGCCGTCGAACTTGCCTTCGTGCTGCCCGTAGGCCGTGCCGAAGAAATCCCGGCTGGCCGCGCCTTTGACGATGGCCTGTTCCAGCACGCTGCGAGTTCTTCAGTCGCGGCAGGTAGAGGTAGCGCAGCGTGTCTTCCCAAAACGCCAGTGCGCCGATGGCCGGTTTGTCGGCCTTCCAGTAAAGTTCCTTCAACTTGGTGCGCAGGTGGATGGGCGACCAGGTCGTGATCACCAGTTCGTTCTCCACACACACGCGCTCGATCTCGCTGCCAAGCGCCGAGCCGCTGGTGTTGAGCGGGAACGCCTCGACCGATGGCTTGGGTTCGGTAGGCGAGTGCTGCACGGGGCAGAGCAGCCACTTGTAGCACTCGCGGGCCACCCGCGGCAGCACATCCTCGGCGGTCTGGAGTTCTTTCTCTGCCTGCTTCTTCTGAAGCTGGTCAATGTTCAAGCGCCCAGCCTTCACATCCTCGACGATGGAACTCCAGGCCAGCGCCACCCGGATGCAGTCGCGCAGGCGCGCCAGCGACGCCGTGATCAGGTGCAAGGAAAGACCAGCCGGTTGCCTCGATAGCGAGGTTTGGTGCCGTTGTTCCGGACGTAGTCCAGCACGGCATCGAAGGCCAGGCGCGATTCTTCGCGGGAGTAGAACTGCTCGGGTGCGAGCAAGACCAGACGCAACGCGCTATCGTCCGGCACGTCGGCGTGCGGGGTGAAGATGTGGACGCCGTCGAAGAACGTCGCTCCCACCGGTCAGTTTCTTGAGCACCTCGGCCAGTTTGCCGCGCACTTCATTCTTGTCGTCGAAGCGTTTCTTTCGGTCCTCCATCTCGCGGCGCAGATTGGCGCGGGTGTCGAACCAGAAGCGCGTCGCATCCTGCGCCTTGTCGCCGGAACTGTTCAGGTAATGCAGCCGGTCGGCCAGGCGGTTGAGCGCGTCGGAGTAAGTGGAAGATGTCTGGCCGGGCTGAAGGCAGCCGAGCAGGACGCGTGCGCGGTCGAGGCCGCGGATGCCGGGCTTGGTGGCCACCGAAGACGGGGCGCTGCCGAGGAAGATCGTGCGGGCCACGCGGCGGGCGGCGTTCACCGCGCCGAAGCGCGGCTCCTTGTTTTCCAATTCGGTCGTCTCGGCCCGGTCGCCATCAATGTCCTTTTCCAGCACGGGATCCCAACCTGCGGGGAGATAGTAGGTCAGCTCGTTGCGCGAGCTGCCGTCGTAAAGCGGCAGGCTGCCGGGCAGGATCATGAGATCCTTGTTGTCGTCCTTCCACAGTCGGTAGATGACCTTGGCCATCAGTTTGAGCACGCCGCGAGTGCGCTGAAAGCCGTCAATCGTCGTCCAGTCCTCGTAGAGCCGGTCGAAGACTTCCGGGTGGATCGGATACGCCTGCATCAGCCGGTCAAAGTAGCGCGACTCCTGGGTTTCGCTGCGGCAGCTTGGCGCCTTCGGCCACGTAGGCGTCGGCAAAGGCACGACAAACCGCCTCACGCGCCTTCTCGTCGCGCACTGGCTCAAACAAGCGCCGCCGCACGATCTCGAAGGCTTCTTCGGTGGCCACGGGTTTCCAGAGCGCCTGCACGCGGCCAAAGATCTTTTCCAACGCCCGCAGCGCGGCCACGCCGCGCTGGACTGCCGGCCTCCACTTCCGATTCCGGCAAGGAAGCCAGGACGAACGGCGTTGGGCACGAGCTTTGCACGCTTCGGTGAGCGCCTGGAGGAACGACAGGTTGCTGTCGAAACTGCCGCCGCTCAGGGGCTGGCCCTCCTGAAACTGGCGGATGTAGGCGACCAATTCGTCAATCAGCACCACGCAGGGCGCATAGGTTTCCAGCAGCGTCCTGAGCACGTCTTTGCCGGGCGAGGTGCCGGTGGCGTCGGCCTCCTTGCACCAGCGCAAAGGCTTCTTCGCCTCCAAGCTGCCAGGCGAGTTCACCCCAGAGCGTGCGCACGCTCTGCTTGCCATGCTTCCACGGCTGGCCGGGGGCGTGGGCATTGCCGTCCAGCACGGCGACGTGGGCCTGCGGCACGTCCATCAGCCCGGCCTGATCGATCAATGCCGGGATGCCGGCCAGATCGCCCAGCGGGCACTTCCGCGTGGCGAGGTGATAGACGGCCAGCAGGGTGTGCGTCTTGCCGCCGCCAAAGGCCGTCTGGAGCTGGATGACCGGCTCGCCGCCCTTGCCGTTGAGCCGCTGCGCCACCTGGGTGAGCAGCAGGCGCATGCCTTCGGTGATGAAGGTGCGCTGGAAGAACGCGGCTGGCGTCCTGATATTCCCGCGTGGCCTTGCCGGTGCGGACGGCCGTGATGTCGGCGGCAAACTCCGATTGCTGGAAGGTGCCTTTCAGCACGTCGGGATGGGGAACAGCTATTTCTCGCCAGGGTTTCATAGGTCTCACTCCAATTGAATCCTCAGTTCACTCAAAGAAGTTGCGCTTGTTGTTGGCCGGTTTGGCACGCTGCCGGCGGCGGATTCGATGCCGGTCCAACTGGTGATGAGTTCGTTGTAGGCGCGGGCGTCTTCGGCCTGGCCGAGGCGTTCGCAGAGGGTGTAGAGGCGGTAGGCGAGCTGGCGGACGGCTTCGGCTTTGCCGCCGAGGGCGGCGAGCAGCGCGCCGGATGCGGATTCGCCGCCTTGTTTCAGGGCGCGGATGAGCTGGTGCAGGGCTTCCCAGACGGGCGTGCGGGTGTCGGTGCGCGGGTCCCAATCGGTGGGATACTCGGCCCACTTGAGGAGGCGGACTTTGCCGCCGCCGCTTTGGAGCACGCCGGCCTCCTTCATGCCGTCCACGCTGGTGCCTTTGGCGCGGGCCAGCATGTCGGCTTCGCCAAAGACGCCTTCCGTCCAGCCGTGTTGCTCGAACCAGTGCAGGCAGAACTGGGTGTCGGCGTCGAAATCGTCCTCGGCGAGGAAGCGGTTGATGAGCTGGAGGGCGGTGCGGACGCTCATGGGCGAGCCGTCGGCCTCCAGCACGGCGGCGTATTTGGAAAAGACTGCCATGCCCGGCCCGATGATGGCCTGCGAAAGGTCCACCGGGGCGACGGGCGAACGCTCGTCGCCGGAGCCTTTGGTCATCTCGTCGAGCGCCTCGGGCAGCACGCCGTTCAACTCGCGGATGAACTCGCGGCGGGAAATGGTGGGCGCGTCCGCTGGGCGTTTGCGGCAGACGAGGACGATGCTGGAGGCGAGAGCGTTGGAGCCCATGCTGCGCATTCGAAATTCTTGCTCGCTCGCAGTGGCCAAGTGCCAGCAATAGCAAAGCCTGCTTGCAAGACAGCGTCGAGAAATGTTTCCCAACCAGTTGATGATGTGCCAGCCTCGCCATTCGTCTCCGATTGCTTGAAAGCATAGTAAATCGTGACTGGGCATCTCGGGTGCGCCTGCTCGGCGAGGTTGCTGCATGGCTTGGGTCATTCCCTCAAGAAAGAATGCTTCTGCCTTCTCCTTGCTGCCGTGACGGTAGGGCGTTGCAACCAGTTCCTCCGCTTTGGGAACAGCGATTGTTGCAAGTAGTCGTGGGAAAGACCGAGCGTAGGGATCTGCGCAAGCCAAACGTAGAAGAAGTCAGACAGGTCAGCGTAGCCGATGTTGTCGTAGTAAGGTGGATCGGTTGAAATGACCTTTAGATGAGAGATTCGTCTGCGTTTGCGCGTCTGCTTGAGAGGCAAATGCCGCCGGCTGCAGGAGACAGTTTCTCAATGCAGTCAGCGATATACTCCGATGCCGGAGTCGAAGCCGCCGACCGTATCGGCAGAGGAATTGAGCTTCAGCGAAATCCCAAGTCATCGGAATTGCCTGTCTGCCAAAGAGATGCATTACCTTTTGATTTGCCAGGTTCCCAGCGCATACAGTGAATTGCAGAAGTCCGCGCAGCTGATCAACGGCGAAAGCCAAGATACACGCTGACGGCTTCGGCGTAGGCGGTGGCGCCTGTGCCGCCAGTATCGAGACCTTTTCCGTCATCCGTCAATCCCAGCGGCGAGAGCGTCTTGTCGAATTCGATCGCGAGCCTTCGTCCACAAGATCGCTAAAGGTTGTCAACGCCACCAATTGTCGCGGTGTGAAAAGATCAGCCCATGTTGTCATGCCATAATTACCAACTCGGAATCCGAGTGCCTGCTGGAAGAACTCGATGTCAGGTTTCCAAGGTGGTGTTGCAGATCGCGGCGATGCTTCTCGCTTTCTCTGGATTGGCGAAAGATAAATTCGACCTCTGCTGCCCTTCCGCAACAATTGCCATCAAACGCTGTCCCATACGTCCAGCTTGAGCTTCCGCTCTGATATAGTCAGCAGCGATTGGAGTGCCTGAAACTAGACAGCGAAAATTGGCCCCGTCGCCACTAGCTTTAGTGCCAGCTTCTGCCTCCGGCGGAGGCGTACCCATCTTTACCGTGAAGCGGTATTGGTCGCCTTCAACACTGGGCTGCACGTAGGCTTCTTTTCCCTCCTTGCTTGAGAGAATGAAAGTCGAAGCCAGCGGCACATCCACATGGGAAAACGCCGGGTTGGGGCTCTTGACCGTGCGTGCCCAGAGCCAAGCGATGACGGTGAGCTTCTGGCCGACGAGTGGTTTGAGATCGGGCCGTTCCGTCGGCCATCTCCGCCGTGATTTCGACCGGCGGATAGAGGTGGCCGATGCGTTTCTGCGCTTCGGCGCGCATCCAAGCGCCGTAGTGGCGCACATCCTCCGCCAGATCCGGTGCGCCCAGGCCATGTCCTGTGACAAGCCAAGCTTCCTGCCTCGTTTGTCTTGGCGGCATCAGGACTGACCGGCGGCGTGCCCGCGAACTTGGGCGGAATCTCGATCATCGCCTTGTTGATGAGCACGGCCACGGGGTTGAGATCGGTGGCGTAGGCCTCCAGCCCCAGCCGCTGCGCCTCCAGCGGAATGGCTCCGCCGCCGGCAAAGGGATCGTGCAGGGCGGGCAGTTTGTCGGGATTGAACAGCTCGGCGGCCTGCGGGTGGTCCTTGTTCAGTTCGCACACCTCCCGCCACGAGCGGCGAATCTCGGCACGGGCACGCTCCAGCACTTCCTCGTTGGTGGTGTTTTCCCACTGCACGAGGTCTTCGATGATTTTGAAGAGCCGCTTCCGCTCGATGGCAGCTTCCTTCTTGTTCTTTCCGTATTTGAACCCGCCGCCCTGCTGGTAGCCGGGATCATTGACGAGCTGCGCAAAGATGACCGCCCGCGCCGCCGCAAGTGGCCGCCGTGCCCACCAAAGATGAATGCTGCGAGGATGCGCCATGCCGGATGGCATTTCTCTCGTAGCGCACGCTGCATTGATCGCATCCAGCGGAAGCGCGACTTCGATGAGCTTGCGGGGTGATTTGATGGGGTAGCGACATGCGTTAAATTCCTTGGGCGCGTTCGAGCAACGCTTTGAGTTCGTAGTTGACGGAAGACACGCCCCAGCCGGGTTCTTCCTTGAAGGGATGCGGCACGTAGTGCGGGCCGTCGATGGAGTCGTCTTCGCCGACGAGAACGATGGCGAGGTGGTATTTGTCGCCCTGATTCCAGCTTTCAAAGATTTCGTTCTTGGTCACCGTGACCGTGGTTGCGCCTTTGACGCGGCCTTTGACTTCGATGTGGCGGGCCTCGGGCAATCTGCCGTCCACGGCAGGCGCATAGGAAGTGATGTCCCAGCCGCATTTCTGGGCGGAGACATCCACCACGCGGCAGCCGCGGGCTTCTTCGGCGAGGCGGACGGCGTTCATGGCAAGCTGCTCGATGCGCGAGCGGGCTTCGGGGTCGGCGGAAAAGGCGGAGCCGATCGGGTGCGGGTTCGCCGCGCAAGGTGCGCAGCAATCCAGCCGGAACGACCAGCGCACCGCTGAGCACGACCGGCGTGGCGGAGGTGACGTGGCGCATGGACTGGAGTTCTTTCTTGCGACTCTCCAGCCGGGCTTCGAGATCGCTGAGGGTGCGGCGGACGTTTTCGAGATTGAGGCGCACGTCTTTACCGGCGGCCTTGTCGTCGGTCAGCTTGATGAAGCGGTCGGACCAGTAATCAATCTCCTTGGTCAGGCGTTCGTGGACGGCGGCGAGCGTCTTGTCCACATGGGCGATGCGGCGTCCGGCGACTTCGCTGTAGTGCTCCGGGACAAGCGTTGAGGCGGCGAGGGCGAGGGCGCGTTGTTCCAGCCCGGCGGTAAGCCAGGGCGCAGCGAGCAGTTTCGGCCAGTAGCGGGCGATCGGCAGGCGCGAGCGGTTCGAGGTCCAGGTGCGGTGCCCAACCGGCAAAGGTGGCGCTGCCATCGGGCAGGACGCGGACGAATTGCAGGCGCTTGGAAATGACCTGACCGTCGCCGGATTTCACCTCGTGGGTGAGGAGGAAGAGCAACGAAAGCTGGTCGCCGTCATCAGCCGGGTCCACGAGGATGGTGCCCTGGCGGAGGAGGTTGGCGTGTTGCTCCAGCAAGACATCGCTGAGGGCGAGCATGAGCGGGTGGCCGGGATGAATCATGCTGGCGAAGGCGAGGCCAGGGCGGTCCAGCGGGCGCACGGCATCCTTGGTGAAGCAGACGCGCTCGTAGCGTCTGCAGGACGGGAGCGAGGTCGCGGCGATTGCGCCCGGTGATGAGGCGGTCGCGTTCGCGCAACTCGGCGGGAACGTGGGTGATCTCGAAGCGGTCAGATTCGCGGGGATAGATGGAGCCGCCCGAGCGACTCGAAGCCTTTCATGAAGAAGGAGCGGACGAAGTAGGGCTGGAGGCGGCGGGCCTCGGCCTTTTCCATTTCTTCCTTCACCGCAAAGAGACGCTCCGGGGCTGAGACTTTCCTGAGCGAGCGCGTCGCGGTTGAGGATGGTCATCAGGTGCTCGCGGTCGAGGGCGTTATCGATCTTCTGACTGAGACGGGCGCGCACCTCCGGTTGGTCGCCGTAGCGAATGGCTTCCAGCAGCAGATCCTTGAGGCTGTTGCCTTCAAAGACTTCACCGAGGACGTTGAAGACCTGGCCCTTGAAGCGCCTCGCTCACGACTTCGAAGTTTTTCGAGCAAGCGGAAATAGACATCGCCCTCGCGGGTTTCCTTGGCGACGAGATTCCAGAGGTGGCAGACCTCCTGTTGGCCGATGCGGTGGATACGCCCGAAGCGTTGTTCGAGGCGGTTGGGGTTCCACGGCAAATCGTAGTTCACCATCAGGTTGGCATTCTGAAGGTTGATGCCTTCACCGGCGGCATCGGTGGCAACCAGCACACGGATTTCGGGGTCAGAGCGAAAGAGCGCCTGGGCCTTGCGGCGGTCATCGCGGTGGACGCCACCGTGAATCATGACGATGGCGTCATGGCTGCCAAGTACACCGGCGATTTTCTCGTGCAGGTAGTTCAGGGTGTCGCGGTGCTCGCTGAAGATGATGATCTTGCGCATCCGCCCGCCTGCATCGTGCATCTGGGGTTCGTTCTGGAGGATGCGCGAGAGTTCGTCCCACTTGCGATCCTTGCCGGAGGCGACGAGGGCTTTGGCCTGTTGTTCGAGGACTTGGAGGATGACTGATTTCATCCTCCAGTTCGGCGATGGTGCGCGAAGCGGTGGCCTGATCGACCAGCGTTTCTTCCAGGTTCTCCTGCTCCTCGGCGTTGAGGTCGTCGTCGTCTTCGGGAACATCGGCGAGGGTCTCGGCGAGAATTTGCTGGCCACGGATACCCATCTTTTCTTCGCGGAGGCGACGTTCGAGGCGTTCTCGGCGGCGCTTGAGAGACTGGAAGATGGCCTCGGGGCTGGAGGCGAGACGGCGCTGGAGGGCAGTGAGCGCAAAGCCGACCGAGCCTTTGCGCTTGCCGTCGAGCTGGTCGGCCTTGCCCATTTCCGTCTTCACATAATCCGTTACCGCTTCGTAGAGCGCGGCTTCGAGGTCGGAGAGTTTGTAATTGACCGTGTAGGCGCGGCGCTCCGGGAAGAGAGGTGTGCCGTCGAACTTGACCAACTTCTCCTTCACCATGCGGCGCATGAGGTCGGAGCAATCCACCTTGTGGACGCCGTCGCGAAACTTGCCGTAGAAGCGGTCGGAGTCGAGCAGCGAGAGGAACAACTGGAAGTCCTCCTCCTTGCCGTTGTGCGGCGTGGCCGTCATCAGCAGGAGATGGCGCGTCTGCGCCCCGAGCTTTTCGGCCAGCTTGAAGCGGCCCGTCTTCTCCAGTTTGTTACCGAAGAAGTGGGCGGCGAGCTTGTGCGCCTCGTCGAACACGACGAGATCCCAGCCAGCGGCGCAGAGCTTCTCTTGCAGGTCTTCGTTGCGCGCCATCTGGTCGAGCCGAACGATGAGGTGATCAATGTCCTCAAAAGGATTGCCGCTCGGGGTGGCTGCTTCCAGGTCGTTTGTAAAGACGCGGAATTCCAGACCGAACTTCTCGAACATTTCCTCGCGCCACTGATCGACCAGGCTGCCGGGGGCGACGATGACAATGCGCCGTGCGTCGGCCCGCATGATGAGTTCGCGGATGTAAAGGCCCGCCATGATGGTCTTGCCCGCGCCAGGGTCGTCAGCGAGAACAAACCTCAGTGGTTGACGCGGCAGCATGGATTCGTAAACAGCGGTGATCTGATGCGGGAGCGGCTCCACATTCGAGGTGTGGACGGCCATCATCGGGTCGAACAGAAAGGCGAGATCAATGCGCTTGGCCTCGACGGTGAGCTTGAACGCCTCGCCATCGCCATCGAAAGACCAGGGACGCTCGGTGGTGGCAATGGAGATGTTGGGTTCATCTCCCCGATTGAGCAGACGTTCCTTGAGCGCGCCGTCGGGCGTTTTATAAAGGACTTGCACCGCGCCGTCGGCAATCGGCACAACGGCAATTACGCTCCCAATGCCGGTGGGGTCAAGACCGGTGAGCGAAAGGCCGGGTGTGATGGATTCGAGGGTGATCATATTGCTTCATTCTTCCCGGCTATATCGCCGCCGATGTAGATGTCATCGGCCAACATCATAGTTCGGGCGGACTGCGTTTCGCCCCTGTCGAATTCGGTGAGCTCGAAGTTGTTGTCGTGCTCTGCGAAGATTCGGTTGATGAGTTCATTGGTATTCGTGCGGTTCTCTTGACCCGTTGCGATTTCTCCTGATGGGTCGCCCAGCTTCCGAACCTTGAACCTTTTCGGCCCAAATGTAGGCCCGGACCGTCCCTGTGGTAGGTCCAGACTTTTTGAAACACCCGGGCCAAGCACTACTTCGCGAGATGGGTTAATCTTGCGGATCGGCTCCGATTTGAGATGCCTCTCGCATTTGTGGTACGTTGATGTTCGTTCAAACCAAGGTACAACAAACAATCGAGTACATCAACGGAGCGGTGAGAATAGAGGGAGCGTAGACGGGGATTCCGCAGCGTAGGGGCGGCGCGGGGAATTGATGGTACCCAGCCCACCACGGACCGTCAGTCTATTTTCCTCGGGGTTCGGAAAAAGGAAGGTGAGAATGTAGTCGTATCTGAGGGGTCAACCCGTCCTAGGACGCAAGACACAAGGGAGAGCCACAGTATGCTCCCCTCACCCCTCACAAACCTGCTTCTCTTAATGTCGCTCTGCCAACGTGTTCCGCTCTCTTGTTTCTTGCACGTTGAGTATTGCCCAAAAGCTCCGCCAAATCATTCTGCTTTCGTTCAGTGCTTGATCTTTGCTCAGGCCATCCCCTTTTTCAATCCACGTGGAGCGCGTGTCCGTAGGCGTTTCTCGATTCCTTGTCAATCACCATCGGAAAGAACGCGGCGTTTCCGCCGGATGTTTTTGGAACCGAATCCGGCTAAATGCGGGCAACGAATTCCCCCAATAGATACAGGGGAAAGGGAATGCTCCAGAACCTCTTGTCGAGCCATTCTCCCACAAATGCGGCGAATTCGCCGGATGTTATTTCCACCGAATATTGGCAAATGTGGGATACGATTCCACCCAATAGACGCAAGGGGAAAAGCAGTCTTCCTAATCCTCACGCTGAATCTGCCTCCGAAAAATGCGGCAAATTCGCCGCAAGCTTCTTGAACACCATCCCTGCCACTCCGAATGCGCCTCTTGACTCCTCAAAGTGGCGCAAATTTGGTCATATCCCGATTTCACATCGACCCCATGTGAAAAAGTTACGGCGTTATTGCCGGATTCTTTTGCCGAATCTTGATGAATGTGATCTACGATATTCCCCAATAAATACAGATGAAAACGAAACGTTCCGGGGTCCCGCGTCGAGCCCTCTTTAGAAAATTCCGCCTAACCCAATGAATTCATCTTAGCGCATATCTGGCCGCTTCGCATCCGCTGGTTGACCCCGCAAAGTCGAACGAATTTGGTCATTTCCGGATCTAACCTCGACGCCGCTTGACACAACATCCGGCGAATTCGCCGGATGTTGTGTGCACCGGATCTTGGCGAATGTGGGCCGCGATTTTCCCTAGTCCATACACCGTGAAATATAGATTCCCAGAATCTCTCGTCCGATTCGATTCTGAGAAATGCGGCGAATCTGCCTGCTTGGTTTCTTTTCGGTCCGGTGCTATATATGGCCCACGTTTGAAAAGACAGAGGACAAACGTGGACATCATCGATGCATTTCAAGAAGATCTTCGAAGGGCCGGACTTTCCGCTTGTACTCGGGAAGCATACATCTCGGACATCAACAACTTCTTTCATGATCTTCCCGATGGCCTGCCAATCACTCCCGAGCAAACAGCTTCGATTCGCCGTAGTGACATCTGCCGGCACCTCGAGAATCAATCCCGATGCGGCCTGTCCGTCTCGACCATCAAACGCCGCTACTGCGCAATAACCCGGTTTTTCCTATTTGCCACCGAGCGAGGATTCGTCGCAACCAATCCAGCAACCGGTCTCAACTTCGCACTCTTTCTTTCCGGAGGAATGTCGAGAGAGCAGATCATAGAGGCTTCAACCTATCTCACCGAGCGTCACCTTAGTTCTCCAAAGCCAGAGTCCCTTCGCTATCTCCGCGACCACATCGCATGGCTCTCCATGATTCTGTCGGGAGTCCGCCAATCCCAACTACCTCTCCTCACAATCTCGCTGATCGGCGAGGATGACGGCGCAATTACGTTTACTCTGCCTGATGAACAAGTGGTCAAGCTTGATCCGCCTTTTGTCAGACTCCTTCAGCGATATCTGGAACTGCGTAGTAGTCGTGCACACACGATCTTGATCGAACCCACATCGCATCTGCCCATCACGCGAA
The DNA here is from genome assembly GCA_963779225.1 of uncultured Bacteroidota bacterium. GTDB lineage: Bacteria > Bacteroidota > Ignavibacteria > UBA10030 > UBA6906 > CAVPCZ01. The sequence goes on along the minus strand of CAVZWW010000003.1, from coordinate 2,350,455 downwards.
AGAGTGTCACCAGGCTTTTGAGCGAGCTGGGTTATGTGCTGGGCTTACAATGCTCGCCCAAAGTCATTCATCGCGCCTTCCGCAGGCTCGCCCATTCACCGGATGAACGTAACTCGATCCTCGAGGCGCTGAACACCTTGTCAAGAGATCTGACACTGAAATCTACACGCGGACAGAACATTTCTGAGCATGTAACGGCCTAAGACGAATCTATTCGGTCCACAAAATAACCGGACCATGAAACATATCCACACCTTATCAACACAATATCAACATCAATCGCACATGAGAACAAATTCGGATATCGAGAGCATCATTGTTCGACTAGATTCAGGGGCGTCGCTTGCACGGCTGGAGAAGAGGACCCACAACGACCGACATCGTTCCTCGCTCCCAGCGTCATCGACGCCCCTCCCTTTCCTCGTTCCCACCACTTCCCCTGTCTCGGGCCCCACCCCCACGTATCTCCGCACGCCACATTCAGGATCCCAATTCCCATGACCTTCCTCAACCTCGACATCCATTACTTCACAAGCATCAAGACTAAACGGCTCGTCGGTCTCCTCGGACCAGGCACGGAGATTTTGCCCATACGTCTCTGGTGTCACTGCGCCGAACATCATGCCGAAAATGGGGAGTTATTGGGCTATTCCGCGGAAGAGATCGAGTCCATGATCGCCTGGAGAGGAGCGCGTGGAAGGGCAGTCGCAGCTCTCCTGAGAGTCGGGTTTCTTGAAGCCGTCGAACACGGCTTCCGCGTGCACGACTGGCTCGAGTATCAGGGGCATATCGGAGCGTTCAAGCGACGGTCCCGGGCGGCAAATGAAGTCCGATGGAGCACTCTCGAGAGGCCACAGGAAGGAATCCTTAACACCACATCAAGGACTCCTTCCGATGAAATAGGGACTCCTAATGATGCAACAAGGATTCCAAGTGGCGCGACAGAAACTTCCGGAAGGACTCCTTCGGATGAAACAAGGAATCCTTCCAGCGAAACAAGGAGTCCTCTAACAAACCAAACCAACACACCAAACCAACCATCTTTGCTTACTTATCTAAACCAACCAAACCAACTCCCGCAAACCACAGAACTCAACCCGGACCAATCGCGCAAGGACTCCTACGAGGAGGCAAACCGGGTCAGTGAACTCATCCGTGCGCGTGTAGGGCCATCATTCACGATCACGGAACGCAATCTGAAGACTCTGGTAGCACTACTTGAAAAACACGGCCGGTCTTTCGAGAAGGCGTGCGAGCACCTGCATCCGGGAGTCGATAACATCGTCGGCTATCTGCGCTCTATGCTCGAGCCGTCCCCGAAACCCCGTTCACGTTCTCCTTGACCTGTTAAGACCAATGCCACGCTGAGGGGGAAGCAGAGCAAAAAACGAACGTCCCTCAGGTCCCCCTCTCTTCGACAGAAGCGATGGGGACCTGCAGGGGGTGAGTTGAAAACGGAATCAATTCTCATGAAACCCAGGACATCACGAAGTATCCATTTCTATGCTATTCCATGCGCCCTGACGCTATTTGCCATAGTTCCCCGGTCAATCTCCATCGCACAAGTCTCTGCAAGCGGGATGAACACCGAAACCTCCCTATCGCATATTCAGGACTCACTCTCCCTTGAACGTCTGGAGCTCGAAATCGCTTATGCCACGGAGCGCGTTTTGGAGACCGATCTCTTGCACCGGCTCCAGCCGAAGGTCATGCTCTCAGCCGGACTCGCCGGCGGTGGGGATCTGCTCGCATTCTATCCCGATGAGCAACTAGCGCCGGTTATTGTCCGAAGTTCGATACGCCTTTCGATCAGTCTGGTGCTATCGGATCTCTTCTCGGCAGCAGACCACGAGAAGGCCATCCTCGACCTCAGGAAGCTGTACCTCTCTCAAGCGGAGATCAGTGTACGAATCGACAATGCCCGCAATTATGCCAGAGACAAACGGCAGAACCTGCTTCTGGAACACGAGATTCTCAGGGAACAGTACAGGCTCATGAAGAACGTCCACACGTTCAAGCAAATGCAATTCGACAGGGGAAAGATCGATTTCGATGCTCTGGCGCGATCTGAGATGGACCTGCTTTCGATGAAGATCCGGATTAACCGTCTCGAGGCTGATATTCGCGATGTCGCCCACGGGATCGGGCAATGTGTTGTGCCTGATTCAGTTCGAACACAAACAGAGTAGGGGTTACCTCCTATGCGCATTCTGATCGCTTCTCTCACTCTCTTGACCGTTCATGCTCTCAGTGCGTCGGCTCAGGCTCCAGCCGTCAGAAGTCTCCACTCTACCCCGCCCGATTCCGCCCCACCGATTGAAGATACACGCGCCTTTGGAGAATGGCTGAAGGTGAATATCCCGGTCTTTGTTGCGCGGGCCTCTGCCGATTCAACTTCCGATCTGATCGAATGGGCCCGGGAAAAACGTACGCCTATCGTCTTCTACAATATCCTGGGAGAGCGGATTCTCACCGTGGGGACTGACGGCATTGTCTGTAGCCCGGATGGCCGGCGACTCCAGAGCAAACGGATGGCTCCCGGCGTATACCTGGTGGCAATGGATGCGCCAGGGGCGAGAAAACGTCTTTTCCGAATCATCGTTATTCCATAACCGGATTTCAGCAAGACGCGGTTATTGAGCGATTCTCTCCCTAATACATGAGAAAATCTCCCACCCTCAGATGCTACACGGCGCCGCACATATACTCGGACCTGTTTCCGCGCTTCACGTCGATCCATTCGCTCTTGCACAGGCGCAAGTGGAAGGAACACATGGATACGTTCTCATTTCCCCCGGCGAGGAAGACGACCGGCGAACCTACATCGTGATCTTCTTCGAAGGACCAAGGGTGCGTGAGTGTGTTCGCCTGGAACGCGAGGAGCGATCATTCGTTGACATAAGCACCGTGCGCACCACAATCGCAAATGCAGAAAGAGATCGCACAATGGTCCACTTGTTCACGCTCGATCGTCCCGGCATCGACCAATTTCTGGCGGTCGTCCCGAGGGCCCCATGTCTCAAGGTCCAGGTCGACACATTGAGCCGAAAGCAAATCGAGACCCTTGTGCGCGGATCCGGTCGCGGCAACATGATTGCGGAACGGAACGATTTCTCGCTGAACCCGCCGATATTCGAATTCCAATCGACTCAGCAGGATCAAGCGCTGCCGACCTTTGAGATGGGGTTCAAGCAGGGAGGGTTCTTGCTTTATCGCTCAGTCGCCCTGGACTCCGGCTCAGATCCTGGAGTTGAACTTGACGCGTCGATTCCGGAAGCAGATCAGGTTGCGGAATTCATGCGTTTCATTCGGGACTTGCAGACTGAGCAGGAGGAACCCGCGAGAACTGACCACATTGCCAGGCTGCCAGAAGTAAAACGGATTTCTCCGAAGCGGGATCGAAAACTCCCTCCCCGTAAGCAGGTTCATAAAGGAACATTGTCTTCTCCTCCACCGGAGCCGCCACTCGTATTCAAAGCACCGTCTCCCAAAACTCCCCCATTGCCCGGGAAGCCAATTCAGACAGACCCGGCACCCGAGATTGTCGGCGTCTTTCAGCGCCTACTGCACTCATTTCGGCGGGAGTCGATGACTATACTCGGTTCGCGGTGCAGCAGTATTTTCGATGAAAGCGAGAAAGCAATCAGGGTCGTATCCCCGGACTTCAATTCCCGGAAGCTTTGCACGGATACCGCGATTCTGGTGCTCGATCTTGTCGACGCCGTCATCAGCTCGGCTCCTGTTCTTCGTCGCTCCAAAATCAGGAACATCGCCCTCTTGCTCATCACGGATCTGTACAACAAGCACTTCGATGTCCTTGAACAGCTCGGCGTTCTCGGGCGTGTCGAACAGTTTTACTTTGATCACAAACGCTAGCCAATCAAACTCTCAAGGAGGCCATCATCCCCATGCTCACCATCTCCCATCACCCCAGACTCCAGCACCTCCTTGATACCTGGCACGCCCGGCTATCCCCTGCCGGCGCTGAAAAGCGCAGGGTTGCGACGGAGGAAGATCTTCGAGTTCTCATCAAAGAGATCGAAGATCTGCTTGATATCGTCCTGAAAGGAACTTGGCCGTCAGGCTCACAGAAAGCACCGGAGACGCTAACTGATGATAGCTCCGACACATATCACGTTCGCCGAATTCATCTATCTCCTGATCCTGACGACGACCGGGGTCCCCTTAAATGCCGTGAACGTCATCACCGTTGCGCTATCCTCGATCATCCCGGATGTGGACACCGCAGCCAGCCGTATCGGAAAAGCTTTGCCCTTTGTCTCCCACAGAATCGAACGCCGGTTTGGTCATAGGACTCTCACGCACTCGCTCGTATTCTGGTCGGTCCTCTCCGCAACACTGTTTGCCCTACACCTTGGTCTCACCTGGACAGGAATTCCTTTGGGTGCACAGGATATCTCCATCTGCTTGTCCGTTGGCTATCTCACACACCCCCTCCTCGACACGATGACCGTCCACGGGGTGAAGCTCTTCTACCCCTTTTCCGGCGTCAAATGTGTCTTTCCTCTTGAAGTCAATAACCCACAGCGCTACCGGGTGCAGACCGGCTCCCGGCAGGACATTACCCTTTGCATATTCTTCTTGATGGCATGTATGCCCACATACCTGGTTGCCAATCAGGGGTACGAGCGGTTCATCCGCTCGGCTCAGAAGAACGTCGAGTCCGCGGTACGGGACTATAATGAATTCTCAAAAACTCACTTTGTCACCGCCGATTTGATCGCCCACAACCTCTTCAGCAAGGAGCGTCTTGCCGGCACATTCCAGGTGGCTGGCGCACTCGACGATCACACGCTCCTTTTTACCGGCTCCGATCATCGGCTCCACACGCTGGGGAAGGAGTACCTTGCCGAGTATGCCGTCGAGGAGGTGATCTGCAACCGTACGGAGCCCGCCGATACGCGGATCCGGGTTGTCGACATGGCCGATCGCCCTCTCCTTCAACTCCCGGGCATGTTCGATCCCGGCTCCACGACTCACCTGTTCGGCACATTGAAGACCGAGGATCAGGTCGGCGTCCCGAGACAAAGAACAAGCTTCAATCCAATAATTGGGGGTGGTGGAGAACTCCAGCTCAAGTACGCGACCTACGCCGACATACAGGAGTTGGGTCTCGAAAATGTCATACCGATTGCCGGAGAGCTCACACTACGCATCATCACTTCTGTGTCGGTCACCGCACCTGAGGAGATCTCATCGAGCGGTGAAATCCCTCCTGGCAAGAGATACGTGCGTATTTCCTTCGAGGCTCCCCTGGATGAATCGGTCCAGATTCTCATCCAGCGAGGGGATTCGGTGAAAGAGGGAGACACGCTTGCACTCCGGGGGCTGGCAGATATCCCAAAGAGGAAGAGGGTGTTGACTGCCGAGCAGCTTTCGGTACTTACAGAACAAAGAGATGTGCGACTGCTTGAGATCGACAACCGCCTGGCGCAATGCCGGCAGCAGCTGGAACGTGACTCAATCGTATGGCTCTTGAAGCGTGACCTTGTCCGGATCGGCTTTTCCGCGCCGATATCACTTGCCGATGCGGAACAGTCATACGACAAAGCAAGGCAGAAGCTTGAGGCCCTGATTGAATCGAAGCGCGTACTCGAAAAAGAATACTCAGTGCGGATGTCGCGCCTTAGGCAAGAAATTGAAGGCTATACCGTCAAGGAACATGCCGCTACAGAAAAGTCTCAGATTGGCTCGACTGCATCCGGAGTGGTTCTGGAGATTCGCCGGTTGCCGCACCAGGGAAAGATGCAGACCACCTTCGTTATCGAGCGGCAATGACCGGAGATCTCCGAAACGACACGGCCTTCATCGGCCGAACGGCTGAACTCTACGAAATAGTGAGAAACCTGCTGCGTGGCAGACACACTATTCTCCTTGGGAACAGGGGTATAGGCAAGAGTCGTCTTATGGTTGAAGCCATGGGCATCCTCGATACTTCCAAACGAAATATGGATGTCACCTACGGTCTTCAGTTGGGACTAAACGGGGCCAATTCGTCACATTTCCGCGGTGTATCGAATCATCTACGTCATGCACGTCACCCCGCTTGGCGACTGCCTGAAGGAAATCTGTCAGAACCTCCATCGCCATGGTGATCTTGCCCTGGCATTCTCCGACGAAGAACGGCTCGACTGGGATCTTGCCCGCCGCCGGCTCAGGGGTGAGGGAAGCGTGGGTATGCAGACGCATCATCATCGAAAGCGTCCAGGGGGCCGCTCTCCCCTATCTCTTCTTTCTGGACACACTCGACCGAATAAGCCCTTCGCATCAGATGCTCATTGAGAAATTGCTGGCGGTGTCGGTGATCTGTGCGGCGGTTGTGCAGGAGAAAGAGAGTATCCACCTGAAAAAAGTCTGGTCATCCTTTACGCGCATCGACATTCAGCCACTATCTGAGGATGCCTCGCTCCGTCTGATCCGCTATTATCTCGAAGAATACCACATAGCGGTAAGCGATCAGAGGCTATACGAACGCGAGATTCTCAAGGCGGCAGCGGGCAATCCCTTTCACATCAAGAACATGATCTGGCACGGATCGCGCGAGCGGCGGGTCACCCAGGACGAAATCCGTCGTTTGCGGCGCATCGAAGAGGGGGAGTATTTCAACATGGGGCCGGTGTACATCTTTGCCGCAAGCATGTTCACCATGCTCAAAATCTTCTCCCTGGGCACCGACAACCGTGAGTTTTACATCTACTTCTCGGCGCTCGGATTCCTGGTGTATATGGTTTTCCGTGTATTCCGGGCGTTTTTCCTCTTCCGGCCTCAAAGGCAAAGATGAACCCTTTGGTCACAAACAAAGAGTGAACCCTTGAGCCACACATACCAAACCATTGGCAGAGGATCACCCATTCCTTCAGGAGCAAACCCACAGATACTAAAGCGTGACCCCATTGGGCCGCTGGAGGCCCTCAGAAGCCGGGGCATTTCTCAAGGCAACGCTTAAGATGGGGAAGGTGCAAATCGGCGATGAACTCAAAACCAAAATACGAGACCTGGAGCGCAGGCAAGTCACAGACGTTCCTGTACACGGAAGACGCAGCGCTCGCCAGGTACATTCAGACAGAGATTGGCAAACGCGCATCATACCAATTCAATGGACGGGTCTTTGCATGGCAGTTCTTGCTACGAAACGACCTTGTACCGCGGCTCGTCCAAAAATACTTCGAAACTCGCCCTATGAAAAACAACAACTTACAGACGGCCGAATGAGCGAATTTGCCCCAGGACGAACGATCTCTGGTCTACCCAAGGTTTCATATGGATACGAAGATCAGAACGTGCAGGGGGACAATTGAATAACAATCTACAATGCAAGATCGATGGCGAAAAAAGCCCGCCCAAAAGACAAAGGACAATCGCTCAAGGTGAACAGGCCGGATGAAATACTGTCGGCAGAGGAAGTGGCTGGCCTATTGAAATGCTCCCTCTCGTTTGTCTATCGGCTCCGGGACGGTGGCAAACTGGCAGCCAGGTACAAGATCGGTGACGGACAGAAGGGATGGCGGTGGAAACGTGCCGATGTTGAATCATTCATCACGGCGCATGAGATTCCCGGTTCAGTCGATGAAATCTCTTTACCAGATTTCAAACCGGTGCTATTGACAAAGACCGGTCTCTAAAGGTATATTCTCCCACGTGCCGAATTGCGACAAGAGAAAACTAAATACTATGCTGGCGCTCATGCGCCGGTGAGAAGGGCGATCTAAAAGGGTGTCGCAACCCTGGCACGGTCGCCCGACTTTTTTCAGGGAGGGTCACCCTATGTCATATTGCTGGTTAAAGAGACGCGGGCGGGTGTGGTGGCTGATGTACGCAAGAGATGTCGGGATGAAACCCGAATCACTACGAACGGAAGACAAGACGCTTGCCCTGGAGGTGCAACGTCGGAGGGAATCGGAAATCTTTTTCGGTGTCCGGGGATATACTCAAATGCCGGTCACAAAACTTCATTACAGCGAGCTCGTGCGACTCTACCTTGAACACAAACGCGCGGAGGGACTGGCAGCGAAGACCGTTAAGAACTATGGGACGACGCTCAACCATCTCGGGACGTTTCTCAAGAAGGATGTTCGGGCGAATCAGATCACAACGCAGATAATCGAATCGTTCGTTGCATCCCGCCGGGAAACGGGGCTCTTTCCCAAATCCATACGCAATGAAATCTTCACGCTCGTGGGACTGTTCAAATGGGCGATTGAAGGCAACTATGTTGTTCTCAATCCGCTGACCAGGTTCAAGAAACCCCGGCGCGTCGTGTACGATGCTCCGCGGTATCTGACATATGAGCAGTACTTGAAGTTGAAGGCAGTAATCCCCAATCCGGTGTTTTCCGATTACGTCGATTTCTACTTGTTGTCCGGGATTCGGCGCGAGGAAGGGAAACGGCTGACCTCAGAGAGCTTCGACTTTGAGCAGATGGTGTTGACGGTGTACCAATCCAAGCAGGGTACCACCAAGCGGATACCGATTTCCCCGGATCTCTACACGGTCGCCCGCCGCCTGCTTGCAATGGTGAACCCAGGGGAACCGATTATCAAAATGCACGTTTCCACGCTGACAGCTTACTTTGCCGAAGCGCGGGATAAGGCGGAGCTCCCCCCTTCCCTGACGTTCCACAGTCTTCGCCATTCGTTTGGAAGCTGGTTGGCAGCGGCGGGGGTGGATCTGCGGATGATTCAGGAGTTAATCGGTCACAGGGATGCACAGTCTACGGCGGTCTACGTTCACGCTTTTGACCCGAATCGTCGGAGTGCAATAGAGCGGCTACATCTTCCGACGGCTAAGGTTGCGTCGTGAAAACCTCACGACAATTTTGTCGGCGGGAACCCTCGGAACAGGTTCCAATCCTCTTCCATAGGGTACAATTACGGTACAATGTAAATGTTACAAAGAAATCGCCAATGGAATCAAGGGTTTTTTGCTCCGCGAGCAGGACTCGAACCTGCAACCCTGCGGTTACGGCCGCTCCACAGCTTTCACTGCGGTCCGGACTATCTCATCATCCTTCAATTTGACAAAGGATGCCGGGCGCTAGTGGGGCTTATTGGTGAGCTCCTCATCCCCTAGTCTCTGCACGTTCCCCGCTACACACATTCTCTTCGCGGGGCTTCGCTCAGGGTTGCCATGTCCCGTTTGCACAGGATTTAGGGTTCCCTGAATTCACCCGGTTTTTCAATCCCGGTTACCCGGGAAAGCTGCTAGTTCGCTAACAGCCGCATGCTCTACCATTGAGCTATCGCGGAAAGCGATTTCAATATAGACAATCCCGGGCAAAATGTCAATCGCAGTTCTGCTTCCCCCGGTTTGACACCAGGGCGCAATTCTTCCTTTGGGATAGCTACACTACCATTCAGGATTCCGCCTCTGACACCGAACCCTCCGGACCGCGAAGCAAACAATCAAGCACCCCGGTCTCCGCCCGCTTGATCAATAACAAATGCCGACGTACATTACTACCCGCAATAGAATCCACTCATCCGGGATATTTGCCAATGAAATACGGTGCACACTGCTACCTGCTTACCGATCGCTGGTCCGACAAACACCTCCATCTCCTGGACACCGCCCGTGCACTCGATCTGGATATGTTCGAGCTTTCAGTCGGAGACGACGTGCGCTTCGACGCCCCGGCTACCGGACGGCATGCAGCTTCCCTCGGCCTCGATCTGCTTATCGGACCCGGAGGCTTGTGGCCGGCCGAATGTGACCTGTCAGCCGATACGCAGGCCGACCGTGCGAGGGGCCTGGAATGGCACAAACGACAGGTGGATGTGGCGGCTGAACTGGGCGCGGTCGCGTACGCAGGCGCCCTCTACGGACACCCGGGGATCGTCAAACGCCGCCGCCCGCCAGCTGACGAGTATCCCCGTACAGCAGAAGGGCTTCATGCCCTCGCCGAATACGCCGCGGGACGAAACGTGCTCATCGTCCTCGAACCCATGAGCCATTTCCGCTCGCACGTGGTCAACACCCCTGAACAACTCATGCGCCTCATCGCACTCGCAGACCATCCGGCTCTCCGCGTCCTCTTTGATACCTATCACGTTGTTACCGAAGTCCGCAACTATGCCGCCGCCTTGCGGACCGTCGCGCCACGCCTCTATGCGCTCCATGCTTGCGAAAACGACCGGGGAATTCCCGGGACCGGCCTGATCCCCTGGCGGGAAATCTTCACCACACTTCGTCAAATCGGGTTTACAGGATATGTGGGATTGGAAGGATACAACTCCGGCATAGGGAACTTCGCATACGAACGCGGGATGTTTCACAACGTCTGCCCCGACGGCTCCGACTTCATCCGCAGAGGTATCTCGTACCTTCGGGCAATGGAAGCAGCGTCAGAACACTAGAAACAGGAGGCCGGCACCACGCGTGACCACCTGCCAAACTGATTCTTCACAGAGACTTCCCTCTCCTCTTCGCCGACGCGCTACCGCAAGCCCCCCGGGATTTCGCAGAGGAGCTCTTCCAGCCCCGGGGTTCGACTCTCCCCGGCGGGCAGCCAGATCGCCAGGCCGACTAGCGTGTTTGGGCGGTGGCGTCTTTGCCCCTGTCCTGCAATACCGCGGCAACATCTTCCAGCCGGATTCCTTCATGTTCCATCATGACCAGAAGATGATACAGCAGATCCGCCACCTCCCAGGTGATTTCGGAAGGGGCGTGGTTCTTTGCGGCAATGATTACCTCCCCTGATTCCTCCCCGATCTTCTTCAGAATCCTGTCAATTCCACCCTTCAGCAGCTTCGCAGTGTACGATCCCTCCGGCCGTTCCAGGTTTCGTTGATGAATGCGACGGCCCAGAACAGCCAGGGTCTCACCCAACGAGGCAGGTCCCGGAGCCGGCTCACCCTGCAACCCGGGAAGGGCTCTGTAAAAGCATGAATATTCTCCGGTGTGACACGCCACTCCCTTCTGCTCTACCCTGACTAAAAGAGTATCGGCATCACAGTCATACCGTATTTCCCTCACACGCTGGGTATTGCCCGACGTCGCCCCTTTTGGCCAGAGCACTTTCCTGCTGCGGCTCCAGAACACTGTTTCCCCCTTTTCGAGCGTCTTCTCGAGACTCTCCCGGCTCATGTAGCCTACCATCAGCACGACGCCGGTCTGCACATCCTGAATCACCGCCGGAACGACCCCGTGTTCATCATACCGCAGTTCGCCTGGTGTCATCGGACAGGCACTCCTTTGTTATGCAAGAACTCCTTGAGCCGGGAAACCGTCAGGTCCCGGGTGTGAAAAAGGGATGCCGCCAGCACCGCACTGGCACCCCCGTTTGTGAACGCTTCCGCAAAGTGTTCCAGTGTGCCTGCGCCGCCGGAAGCAATGACCGGAATCTTCACCCTCGACGTGATCGCCTGCAGCAAAGGCAGGTCGTATCCGATTTGAGTACCATCGCGATCCATGCTCGTCAGCAATATTTCACCTGCTCCCCGCCGTTCAACCTCTTCCGCCCACTCCACGGCATCCAGACCTGTCGGCTGGTGGCCACCGAAGATGTACACCTCCCACCCGGATCCGTTCGTCCGCCTGCGTGCATCGATCGCCGCCACCACACATTGTGTTCCGAACCGTTCCGCCGCCTCGGTCAAAACCTCCGGACGCTGCACAGCCGCCGTATTCAGACTGACGCGATCAGCGCCGGCAATCAACATCTCGCGCACATCTTCCGCACTCCGCACTCCTCCGCCCACGGTCAGCGGGATGAAGATACTGTCCGCCACTGCTTCAATCACGTGCAATACACTTTTACGCACCTCGCGTGAGGCCGTGATGTCCAGGATGACCAGTTCATCCGCCCCTTCGTCGTTGTAGAAGCGTGCGTGGACGGCCGGATCCCCCATCTCGCGTAGACCGACAAAGTTCACACCCTTCACGACGACGCCGTCGCGCACATCCAGACAGGGGAGAATTCGTTTGCGGAGCATGGAGTGATGACCCGTCAGGATGTCTGGATGAATGAAGGACCCGGGGATGACGATCCGGGTGCAGGGGTAAACTGCCCGACAAGTTGGACGGCCTCCCGTACGGTCAGTTTCTTTTCATACAACGCCTTGCCGATGATCACGCCGCAAAGTGCGGGCTGTTGAAGCCCGAGAAGGGCACGGATATCGTCAAGTGAAGAAACCCCTCCGGACGCAATCACGGAAACGCCTGTCCGGGCAATTGCATCGAGCGTTTCAAGATCAGGGCCGGTCAGCATTCCGTCCCGCGCCACATCAGTGTGGAGGACTTCCCTTACACTGGATTCCATCAACTGTCGGACCGCTTCCATGACATCGATATCGCTCACCAGAGTCCATCCGCGTGTCGAAACTTTTCCCCTCACTGTATCAAGCGCAACGATGCACCTCTCCGCGCCCGATTCACTCACAATGGCCCTGAGGAGTACGGGGTTTTCCACGGCAACAGTCCCGAGCACAATCCGCGCTGCGCCCGCTGCAAGCGCCTCACGGGCCGCTTCGGGACTCCGCAGGCCGCCACCATATTGCACCTCGACCCCCGTTTCAGCCGCGATCCTGCGCAATATCTCCAGATGCCCGGAGGCCCGCCCGAACGCGCCGTCCAGATTCACCACGTGGAGGCGCCTGGCCCCCTGCCGCACCCATTCGATCGCCACTGCCACCGGGTCGGTTGAATACTCGGTCGTCGCCTCGTCCTTCCCCTGCTGCAGACGGACGCATTTTCCGTTTTTCAAATCAATTGCCGGTATGATATCCATCGATTTGCCATTCTCTCAGGAATTCCCGAGGGTGCAGTGTCTGCAACAGATGCGGGCGTCAGTCCCCTGCCGTCTTGTTTGACGTGTCGACACCGGTCAGTGCGGTATAGGAGCGCAACAGGCTCAGCCCGGCCGCCTGAGACTTTTCCGGGTGGAACTGGACGCCAAAAACGTTCATCTTCTGCACCGCAGAGGCAAATCGTATCCCATAGTCGGTTATCGCAACCGAGGCATCCGACTCCGCCGCATAGTAGGAGTGAACGAAATAGAACACTCCCCCGCCTTCCGGAAACAGCACAGATTCCCTGGTGGGGACGACGTCATTCCAGCCTATGTGAGGTACAGGAAGTTCTCCCTGGAACCGGCACACTCTCCCGGGAAGAATCCCCAGGCCCGAAACACCGGGCGACTCTTCACTGGATTCAAAGAGGAGCTGCATGCCAAGGCAGATACCGAGAAGAGGTTTGCCCCGGGAGACGTGATCCATGATCGGCACCCGCAGTCCAAGGGCGTTAATGCGTTTCACCGCTTCCCCGAACGCACCTACGCCCGGAAGAATCACCGCCAGAGCTTCTCTCACTGCAACAGGATCGGCAGTCACTGTCACTTTGACACCGACTTCCTCCAGCGCACGGCGAACGTTCCTCAGGTTCCCCATGCCGTAGTCAACGACCGTGATCACAGGCTTCCTTTCGTTGAGGGAATAACATCGGAACCTGAACTCCGGACGGCTTCACATAATGCCCTCCCGAATGACTTAAAAATTCCCTCAGCCTGGTGGTGGGCATTGCCGCCGTACAGCAGTGCGACATGCAGGTTCATCTTCCCTTCGTTTGCCACCGCCTGAAAAAACTCCTTCACCATTTCCAGGGAGAATCCGTTGATGGTTTCGCGCGAAAACGCAGCATGAAAGACCAGATAGCTGCGTCCGCTCAAATCGATGATCGTACGCGCCAGCGCCTCGTCCATCGTCACAAAGGAAGTCCCGAATCGTTCGATCCCCCGTTTGTCACCCAGGGACTCCGTGAGTGCTTTTCCGAAACAAATCCCGACGTCTTCCACGAGATGATGCTCGTCTATATGGAGATCCCCTGTCGCTTTGAGATGCAGATCCAGACGTCCATGCTTGGCTACGTGCGCAAGCATGTGATCGAAAAACCCTATTCCGGTATCGACCTGGTAGCTTCCTGTTCCGTCGAGATTCAGCCGGAGATCGATCGCGGTTTCCGTGGTGGTGCGAACGATGTGCGCGGTGCGTGTCACAGTACCTCCTGGAGTGCCTGGAGCAGTGCGTCATTTTCTTCCGGCGTGCCGGTGCTGATACGCAGACAGCGCTGCAGCATGGGGTAGGACGAGACGTCGCGTATCAGAATGCCACGATGCACAAGACCCTGGAAGACTTCCTTCGGCGAACGCTCAAGGAGCTCCACCAGAAGAAAGTTGGCCGAAGAGGGAAATACTTTCACCCCGGCAAAAGCTGCCAGGGCGGAAGACACCCGATCTCGCTCGTTCACAAGGAGTGCAATCCACTGCTTGAGTGTCGGCCATCTGCACATCAACACTTCCGCAGCAATCAGCGTGAAGATATTCACGCTGTATGGCAACTTGATCTTGTTCAACTCACGGGCAAGCGCGACCGGAGCAAGAGCATAGCCGAACCTCAGTCCGGCGGCACCCATTGCCTTTGAAAAAGTCTGCAAGACAACAATGCGATCCGATTTCTGGAGAAGATGGCTCAGTGATCCCGGTGCGAAGTGCACATATGCCTCATCCAATACCACCATCCCTTCCGTACGCTCGAGGATGCGCACAACGTCGGACTCCGCCATCCAGGTGCCGGTGGGATTGTTGGGTGAACAGAGGACAATCAGACTCGCGCTGCTTGCCCGCGCGGCCTGGATGATCCCGTCGACATCAAAGGACAGGTCGGGGCGCATCAAAACTTCCTGCACATCCGCTCCGAGTCCGCGGGCCAGCAGCTTGTAGAGGGTAAACGTAGGCTGGCTCAGGACCACTGTCCGGCCGCGTTCCAGCACCGCCATGAAGATCAGCTGGAGCAAGTCGTTCGAGCCGTTCCCCAGCAAAGTTCCTTCCGGCATCCATCCCGCAAAGGAGGCAAGCATGTCGATCTGTTCCGCCGGAATGAAGGCCGGATAGCGGGACCAGCGCGCACTCGCCAGACGATCCAGGATCTCCTGTTTGACCGGAAGCGGCAATTCGTACGGGTTTTCGTTCTGATTCAATTTGATCGAATGCGGATACTGAGCCAGATGGTATTCCGAAAGCCCGCTGATTTCGGGGCGAATGAGAGAAGTCATGCGCCCTCCCGACGCAACCGCAAGGAGGCGGCGTGGCCGTGCAATCCCTCGACGGTTGCCAGGGTTTCGGCATAGGGAGCGAGTTGTCCCATCCGTTTGCGGCTACATTCGATGATATTGGTGAATTTCATAAAATCGTAGACGCTCAATGCCGAGCTGAACCGTGCTGTACCCGACGTCGGAAGCGTGTGATTCGGACCTGCCACGTAGTCGCCCAGTGCTTCGGACGACCAGTTACCGACAAATATCGCTCCCGCGTTGGTGATGCGTCGGGCGAACCGTCGCGGGCGCTTCACCATTACTTCAAGGTGTTCAGGAGCCAGGAGGTTCACCGTCTCTGCGGCCTCTTCAAGGGAGGATACCAGGAGTATCAGTCCGTTTCTTTCGAATGCCGTCCTGGCAATAGCCTCCCTCGGCGTGCCCTGCAGCTGCCTTTCCACTTCGGCCTCGACGGCCTGTGCGACCTCTCTTGATGGCGTGACGAGGACGGGCGAAGCGTCCTGGTCGTGTTCCGCCTGGGCGATCAGATCCGCCGCCACGAACGCCGGAGACGCGGATTCGTCAGCGACAACCACGACTTCGGTCGGACCGGCAATCATGTCGAGGCCGACACGTCCGAACAGGAGTTGCTTGGCGGCTGCAACATAGGCATTACCCGGACCGGTGATTTTATCGACGGGCCGCACCGTCACCGTACCGCAGGCAAGTGCGGCGACCGCCTGGGCTCCTCCGATGCGGAAGATCTCCGTCACACCGCATTCACGTGCTGCGACGAGAACTTCAGGAGTGATCCTCCCTTCTCTGTTACACGGCGTCGCCATCACGATTTCCCTGACTCCGGCGATTGCCGCAGGAATGGCGTTCATCAACATCGTCGACGGATATGCGGCCTTGCCGCCCGGCACATAGATGCCCACACGCCCCAGCGGCTGGAATCGCTGCTCAAGCCTCAATCCTTTACTCTTCGTCATCCACGATTTCGGGAGCTGTCGCTTGTGAAACTGCCTGATATTTGCCCCGGCCAGACGGAGGGCACGCAAAACATCCTTCCTGACCTCCGTGAACGCCTCTTCGATCTCTTCCTCCCGCACACGAAGGCCGAGCGTGTCGATGATCGGGCAGTCGTATTCGCGTGTGTGGCGCAGCAGCGCCGCGTCACCCTCCTGTT
Organism: uncultured Bacteroidota bacterium; assembly: GCA_963779225.1. Classification (GTDB taxonomy): domain Bacteria; phylum Bacteroidota; class Ignavibacteria; order UBA10030; family UBA6906; genus CAVPCZ01. Next base: position 2,334,224 of record CAVZWW010000003.1, on the reverse strand, counting down.
CAATGCTTTCAATAATCTCCCGCGTACGCGCGACAACATCCGCATCGAGTTTTACGCGCCGGGCGGCGAACCGCTGCAGGGCAGCGGGTTCTTTCGAAATCTCAAGAGTTTTCATACACCACCGAATCAAGTGAAGTGATGAGCGTGCGCACGGCAACGTTGCGTGTTTTCATCGCGGTGCGGTTGACAACGAGTTTTGCGCTGACACGGGCCACCTGTTCGAGCGGCTCCAGACCGTTCTCCTTCAACGTCCGCCCTGTCTCTACGAGATCCACGATCACGTCCGCCAGTCCCAGTAACGGCGCGATCTCCACCGATCCTTCAAGTCTCACAATATGGGCGTGCGCATTCCGCTCCGCAAAGAACCGCGTCGCGGTACGGGGATATTTCGTGGCCACACGCAGGTGCTGCTGCCCGGTGAGCGTCGTACCGGCAGGAGCGGCCACGACAAGTGTGCATGCGCCGATCCGGAGATCCAGCGGTTCATACAGGTCACAATCGAGTTCGCGCAACACATCGCTGCCCACGATGCCTGCATCGACGGCACCCGATTCAACATAGATCGGCACGTCCGCCGGTTTCAAGGCGACAAATTCATACAGTCCCTGCCTGTCGGAAAACGTGAGTTTGCGGGAGCTGACCTGTGAGCCATCGGTTTCTATCCCCGCCCGGGAGAAAAGATCCAGGGCCACGTCGAACAGACGGCCTTTGGGGAGGGCGATCAGGAGTGCATCTCTCATACACCCTCCATCACGCTATCCATCGAGAGCGAGAATCCGACCGCCGGCAGATCAGTGCCGAATGCCCGGAGCAGGGCGTCATACCGCCCTCCCATGCCGAGCGTGCTGCGGCGGGTCGGGCTGAAGAGGGCGAACATCACGCCGGTATAGTACTCCAGTTCATCGATTTCCGTGAGGTCGAACGTAATACGGTCCCGCCAGCGCTCGAGGCCCGACGCCACCTCTTTCAAATGCGCGATTGCCTTTTGAGACTCTCCGTCTTCCAGAACCGCCGCAGCATCCAGAAGAACATCCTTCGTCCCGATACACCGGGAGAGCACACGAACCTGTTCACCGATATGCCCCTTTACACCCAGATCTTCAAGGTGTGCAGCAAGCGCCCGGGCATCTTTGTGGTCGATTTCCGACTTCAATCTGCCGCGCGCCGAATCGGTGAGGTCCAGGCTGCTCAAAATCCCCCGGAAGATGCCGGCATGATTGATGTGCACGGTTGCATCCTGGATGCCTATCGCTGTCAGGCATTCCAGGGCGAGATTGATGATTTCGCAATCGAGTTCCGGACCGTTCTCTCCGATCAACTCGGCGCCCACCTGCCAGAACTCCGCGTACCCCCCCTTGCGCGGTTCAACCCGCCGGAACACATCTCCGCTGTACCATATACGCAACGTCTCGCCGGCGCCTGAAAGGCGCGAGGAGACGATGCGGGCAACCGCCGGCGTGAAGTCGGCCCGGAGGGATAGCAGCCGGTCGTCCCTGTCCAGGAACTTGAATGCCCGCTCGGATATCACCTGGTTGCCACGTGTGTACACGTCCAGGAATTCTATACCCGACGGGACAATCTCCCGGTACCGCCCCGAGCGGAAGACATCCGCAAGGGCGGATTCCATACGGCGTCGGCTCTCAGCCTCCTCAAAAAGGAGATCCCGGAACCCTGCCGGCAAACCCTGACTCTGACCGTTCATAAACCCTCAGAATGCACAAAGCCCCTCTTGGGGTTCCAAGAAGGGCTTTCGCGAAGTTCAGTGCTCAGCGTACCATTCCATCAACCACCAAGAGACCCGGTGCGGGGGAAGAACTGGTGATGATGGTGTCGTTTGCTGTTCACGTTTAACATAGTGTATTGAGTATACAAAATCCTCGATTGAGAGTCAAGCGGTTAAAACTCCGCGCTCACGCCGATCGAGGGGAGTATCCCGATCGCGTTTTCATTGGATTCGACCCGCTGTTCGCGGGCATTCCACCTGACAGAACCGCTTCCCTTGTTGTTGTAGATGTTCTGGATATCGATGTAGGCAATGAGGTTCCAGGAGGAGAAATTCCACCGTCGGTCCACGCGAATGTCAAGCCCGTGCCCTGCCGGAACGCGGAGCGAGTTGTACTCCGACACGTTCTGCGTCCCTGTGGAGGTGAAGGGGGTGTACGGCCGACCCGTGGCAAAGCGGAATTTCATGCTGGCTTCCCACCGTTCGTCAAACTGATACCCGGCGGTCAGGTTCAGGATCACCTGCTGGTCGAACGCTCCTGAGCGTTCTATGCCGTCCAGGGCGGTGAAAGCGTTCCGGCTCAAAGTCACGCTGGCCAGACCATAAAGCGGTATCTCGGAGAGTTTCTTTTGGAGGAGCAGTTCAACGCCGTACGACCGGCCCGTCCCTTCGCTGACGAGCGGATCGAGTCCGAAGGACGCGAAATTGTCCTCGGCGCCTCCGAATCCGCCCCCGGTGTTGGCAAGCACCAGATACGGACGGGTCACACTCGCGGGATAGTTGCCGTATTCCTTCAAGAACCCTTCCAGCCGCACCTTTAAATCGGTCCTCAACAGATGTTCAACACCGAGAATGTACTGGTCAGCCCTGATGGCCTTCATACGCCTGTTCTCAGGATTGGCGACGAGCCAGATGTATGAGGGATTCTGATAGTATACTCCGGCGCTTGCGGTGAATGTCGTGAGAGGCGTCCATTCGTACGTGATGGAGGCACGTGGGGCGGCGTAGAATTTTGTCTCCAGGAGATCGAAGAAATCCAGCCGGCCACCCAGCGTCAGCACCAGTTGATCCCACACGTGGTGGGAAAGCTGTGCATATGCCGCGCTTTTTGTCCCTGCCGTGCGGTAATCCTGAACCTGTACGCTCAGCGAGTCGCCGAACGATGTGGAGAATCCGGGAAGTGCGAGATTACCGTAAAATGTCACGCGCCGGGCCTGCGCACCGAAGGAGAATTCCGTGTGTGGTGTCACTTTGATCACCACATCACCCTTGAGCGAAGTCTCCCCCTCTTCGGAGCGGTTGGTGAATATCGGATTGAGGAGAGAATCCCGCTGCACGCCGTCATACTGAACAAACGACCGGCCAAGGGTGAACGTGGCGAATCCGCTCGAGAACAGATGTCGGAACGAGAATCCGGAGGCATATTGATTTTGCGCAGTTCCAAGGATTCGGGAATTGTTATAGGCATCCTCGGCATCACGGTAGAAGAAATTGACGTCATCGATCGCGCCGATCGCGAGAAACGTGAGTTCATTATGCTGATCGAGGTTGTAGGAAGCCCGACCGAGGAAATCCCAGTATTCCGGGACGAAACTAAACCCTGCAGACTTGAAGATAAAGTCCAGATAGCTCCGCCTGGCGGATAGAACAAAGGAACCGGATTTGTCGATTGGCCCCTCAAGATTCAGGCCGAACTGCGTGGCAGCAACCGTTGCCTTCCCTCCCAGCCGGTCAGTTCGGCCATCGCGCATGTCGATATTCAGAACAGACGAAAGTTTGTCGCCGTAGCGGGCCCCGAATCCGCCCGTCGAGAATGAGGTCTCACGCACGAAATCCAGGTTGATGTAACTCAACGGTCCGCCTGCGGCGCCCTGTGTGCCGAAGTGGTTGATGTTGGGGATCTCGATGTTGTCAACGACATAGAGATTTTCCGAAGGCGCGCCACCCCTGACCACAAGATCATTCCGGCCGTTCTGAACCTGAGCAACGCCGGGAAGAACAGAAATGGCCCTCAGAATATCCTCAAAACCACCCGGGGAGCGTCGTATCTCTTCGTACGACAGTGTTTGCACGCTCACCGGCGCATCCGGGTTCTTCTGAAAAAGTTCTGCGCGTACTTCCACACCTTCCAGGTCGATGTCCGTCTGGTGCAGCTTGAAGAGTAGTTCAGCGGGCCGGGCAACTGACACGACAATATCGCTCAGCACAATAGGTTCGTAGCCGACCAGGGAAACCCTGACCTGGTATGTTCCCACCGGTATGTCCTGGATGGTGAACTTTCCGTCCACATCAGTGGAGGCGCCCAGGGTGGTTCCCAAAACCTGCACAGCGGCAGCCGGCAGGCGCTCTTGGGAGGCCTTGTCCACAACCAGGCCCTGCAGAATGCCCGACTGCGCAAAGACCGGGATCTGGCTTGTGAGAGAAATAATGAGGATCAAGAAAAGGTTTGATTTCCGGTTCATTTTATTCCAATTATCGTCATTTTCGACTATTTCGTATAAATCGCATATCGTAAACAATAACGTGCCAACACCCAGATTTGTTCCCAGAGCAGCAGACCCTGAAGCTGCCGCGGAGGCCTTTCAGGAGAGGTTCTTGAGGTTCCGGTGCCTCGGCGAGTCACATTGGATCCCCTTTCGCCCCATTTGAGCCACGTGTGCCACATGTGGCTCAGTCCAGGTTCCCACATGCGACTCAGTCAAGGTCCACTCGACGGTTCTTCTTGACTGTGGCGCGGGCTTTCTTGGCTCGAAAGCGACGTTCTTTTGAACCCCTCGAAGGTCCGGTGGCAATACGCCGTTTCCGGGGGGTGAGAGCGGCACGAAGAAGCCCGGCGAGCTTTTCTCTTGCGGCCTCACGATTCGCCCATTGACTGCGGGAATCCTGGACAACCAGCCTGAGCACACCATCCAGATCAATGCGGCTCGCCAGGGCGCGCTGAATCTGTCCACGCTGCCGGTCTGTGAGCGAGGGGGAGGAAGCGACATCAAATGCCACCTCCACCCTGCTTTCCACTTTGTTGACATTCTGCCCGCCGGGACCGGAGCTCCGCGAAAAGCGGTATCGGAGTTCCCCGCCAGAGATTGTCAGACCGCTGCGAATAACGAGATCCTGGCTCATTCCATCCTGTCCCTATCACCTCACCTGAGAATCGAGACAGGCGCTGCCGCCTTGCTCTTCTGTGAGGTTCTCTGTATAATAACTAAACTTTCCCTAACCCCGCAAGCCAAATCATGAAGACTTCCTTGACAGCAAGCAACGGTTATGTGATTACGACAGAAAAGATCCACGGCCTGGGTCTGACCTGGATTGTCCGTGTGTACCGAAAGAAATTCCTGTTCAGCCGCCGGATCAGCTCGGACTGGTTTCTGGATGGCGAACAAGCCCGGAAATTCGCCGACCAGCTCCACCGGGATCTCTCCGGCAAAGGATCCGGCGAGCAGGTAAAAAACCGGAAACCCGGCTGGACGCTCCACCGCCCTGCCCACTAACACCATCCCTTCACATCTTCCGGAGTCTCTCCGATGCCTTCACCGCGCCCTCTCGGCCTCATCGGTTCCTACCCCCGCGTCTTCTGGGTTGCGAATGTCATGGAGCTCTTCGAACGTGCCGCATATTACGGTCTGAATTCCGTTCTCGCGATATATCTCACCGATGCAGTAGTCAATCGTGGACTGGGGTTCTCCGAGCAGTCCGTCGGATTTCTCCAGGGATTGATCTACGCGTGCACCTATATCATACCCATCCTCGGCGGAGCGCTCGCCGACCGCTACGGGTACAGGAAGATGCTTATCGTCGCATTCTCCCTGCTTGCGTCCGGGTATTTCCTCTCCGGACATATGAGCACGTACGGCGCGGTCTTCGCCTCGCTCCTGATCATGGCGACCGGCGCAGGGTTGTTCAAACCGATTATCTCCGGAACTATTGCGCGCAGCACAAACGAGGAAAATTCCGGTTTCGGCTTCGGCATCTACTACTGGATGATCAACCTCGGTGCTTTTCTCGCTCCCCTTGTGGTGAGCCTGCTGAAGGGTTTCTCATGGACGGCGGTCTTCACCGCATCCTCCCTGTACTGTGCCCTCATGCTTCTCCCTGCGATCTTCCTCTATCGCGATCAACCCCGTCCTGAAAACACGAAGACGATCCGCCAGGTACTCGGCGGCGCCGCCCAGGTGCTCGGTGACGCCCGTTTCATGCTGATGATCTTTGTCTACTCCGGATTCTGGATCCTGTACTTTCAGAATTTCGGCTCGGTCCTCTGGTTCCTTCGCGATTTCATCGACCCGGCACCGGTGAATGCCCTCTTCGCATCAATAGGGATAACCCTGAACTTCGACGCCGAACATGTTACGGTGATCAATGCCGGTACGATCATTTTGCTGCAGGTGGTTGTGAGCCGGATCGTCAAGAACGTCAAACCTCTCCACGCCATGGTCGTGGGAATCTCTGTCGGCGTGCTCGGATTCGTCTGCCTTGCCTTTGCCAGCAACGTCTGGATATTCATCCTGGGCATCTCCGTCTTCTCGATAGGCGAAATGACCGCACACCCGAAATACTACAGTTATGTTGGGCTCGTGGCTCCTCAGGATAAGAAGGCGGTGTACATGGGGTATGCGTTCCTCTATGGCGTGATAGGGAGTCTCGTCGGGTCCAACCTGGGCGGCGTGATGTATGAAGCCATTCTGAAACCTCTCGTTGGGAGCCCGGATCCCGGAGGGGAGATCCGGGGATTCTGGCTTGTCTTTGCAGCGATGGGAGTCGTGGCTATGGTCGGATTGATGCTCTACAACAGGTTCTTCGCCGTCGACACCCCCTCGACTGCGGCACGGGCGCGCAGTATCATGATCGGCGTGTATACGGTGCTGATACTTGCCGGCCTCTGGTTCTTGTATCAGTCTTTGTTTGGTGGAGTGGTTATTGCCTACCGGACCGCGATTCAGGCCACGATCATGTTCCTCCTGGGGACCGGGGGAATGCTGATCAGCTACAGAAAGCCGCATGCATAAGAACATGCGGCATGTGAGGCGCAAAGTGTAGCGAGAGACGGTCGGCAGAGTCGGATAAGATTGCCCCGCTGGATGGTCGGTGTTGCCAGGCCCGGCGTTCGCCGGGCTCCGCAGCTATGCCCGCGTCAGGCCCTCGTCAAGCGGCGCGGCCGTATCCACATAAGGACCCCGTGACGCTGCGCGATATACACGCGCAAAACCTTCGTCTAGTTCTGCAGCTGTTCCCTCAGCTCTTCAACCGTGTGAGCCGGCAGACGGCAGGTGAAATTCTCGCAGACAAAGGCCGTAGGTGCTCCGCCGGCGGACCCCATGGAAGCCGCGTGCGGAGCCAGGGCGGATAGACGCGTCCGCTGTTCCCCTTCCCCGGCATACAGGAGAACAGTGAACGGCAGGAACTCCTCAAACACCACGTGCCGCAACGCCATGGTCAGGTGATGATCCGCAGGGCCGGTAATCACCACCTGTGCCGGAGGCCGCAAAGAGAACTCCGCAGCCGATACCATCGCGGGCAGAACCGACGGCTGTCGTTCCAGCCACGGCGCGAAGGCTGCAATCGTCGATTCGGCTTTCTCGCGCCATTCCGACTTCCCTGTCATTGCCGCCAGCCGTAGAAGGTTCAGCGCGGCCACGGCGTTCCCGCTCGGTTCCGCGCCGTCATACACCTCCTTTGACCTGACAAGGATCGAGCGGTCACGCCCTGCAGTGTCAAAAAAGCCGCCGTTCGCAGTATCCCAGAACCGGTCGATTTGTGAGTTCGTAAGGTCCACGGCGTGCTCCAGCCACTCGACCTCACCGGTGACTTCGTACAGATCAATGAGCCCCTGGGTGAAGAACGCATAGTCTTCAAGATGTGCTTCGTGGTTGGCTTCTCCGTCCCGCCATCGGCGCAGGAGTGTTTTTGTTGAAGTGTCGTAGAGCCGGCTCATGATGAAGCCTGAAGCCCGTTTCGCGGCCGAAAGGTATTCCTGCCCGTCGAGCACCGCGGCAGCGCGGGCGCAGGCGCTGATCATGAGCCCGTTCCAGGACACCAGTACCTTGTCATCCCGGAGCGGACGGGGACGATCCGCCCTCGCGACGCGAAGCCGTTCACGCACACCCCGCAGCAAACGGTCCGTCGCCGCCGGATCCATCTGAAAGGCGACGGCCGTCTCTTCGAGTGTATGTGCCGCGAACAGAATGTTCCTTCCCGTAAACTCATGCTGAGGATCAAACGGAGCATTTCCGGCTTCTTCCACTCCGTAGTGATAGCAGAAGGCGGCCGCATCGTCGCCCGCGATTCTTTCGATCTCCTGCTTCTGCCAGACATAAAATGCTCCTTCGCCCGATTCCCCGGGATTTTCCGGACGTGGACTGTCAGCATCTTCCGCCGAAGCAAAGCCACCCTCTTCCGTGGACAGGTCTCGCAGGACATACGCAAGCGTATCGCGCGCAATGTCGGCAAAGAAATGATCGTGCGTCAACTGGCGGACATCGAGAAGAACTCGCACCAGTTGAGCCTGGTCGTAGAGCATTTTCTCAAAATGCGGGACCCGCCACTCCCCATCCACGGCATACCGGTGGAACCCGCCGCCGATGTGATCGTACATTCCTCCCTGCGCCATCTTTCGCAGCGTATTAGCCGCCATGGTAAGCGCGTGGGGTTCCCCGGTCCGCCGGGAAAACCGTACGAGGAATTGGGCTGCCACCGGCCGGGGGAATTTTGGGGGTCCGCCAAATCCTCCCCACTCTTCATCATACGACCCGTTGAACTGTTCGTAACACCGTTTTGCCGTTCCGGACGGGTCTATCGCTCCGCCACCCGGAGCCGAGGCCACCTCCTGCAGGTAACCCATCACCCGCTCGGCTGCCTCGGACGCTTTTTCCGGTTCGTTCTTCCAGACGTCGTGGAGTTTTCGCAAAACTTCGGAAAACCCGGTGCGACCATAGCGATTCTCCGGAGGGAAATATGTTCCTCCATAGAAGGGCTTGAGCTCCGGTGTGAGGAACATGGACATGGGCCATCCGCCGTTCTGCCCCATGGCCTGGAGGGCATTCATGTACACCCGGTCGACGTCCGGGCGCTCTTCACGGTCCACTTTGATCGGCACGAACAGTTCATTCAGCAGAGCTGCAATCGCTTCATTTTCGAATGATTCCCGCTCCATGACGTGGCACCAGTGGCACGTGGAATAGCCGATGGAGAGGAAAATCGGCCTGTTCTCTTCACGTGCCTTTGTGAAGGCTTCCTCGCCCCACGGATACCAATCGACGGGATTGCGGGCATGCTGGAGAAGATAGGGGCTTTTCTCCTTGATGAGGCGATTAGGTTTTGCCGGGACATTCATTTAGAAATCCGGATAGTGGCTATGTTCTGATAACAGAAAAGGGATCCCGAAAGGTCCCCCTCAAATCAAGAGTCCCGGGTATGGCGTACATTCCGATAATAGAAGACGAATCGAGGGGGTCTATTCAAAAACCTGGAGTTACCGGAAGGGGATATGGCCTATCAATAAGACAGGGACCCCGGAAAGTCCCTGAAGACCGTACATGGTAAGTGGCAAGGTCAATCCGAAATTCATCTGTGGAGCTGAGGGGGATCGAACCCCTGACCTCGTGAATGCCATTCACGCGCTCTCCCAGCTGAGCTACAGCCCCATAGGAAGATTCAAACAGGCGCACAAGATACGCATTGCGCCGTTTACAGGATCAAAAATACGAAAGACACGTATAAAAAGCAAGAAGACGAACGGCTTGAACCGACTTAGAGCCGACAGCTTGAATGCGATAACAACCCTTCGTATACTTACATATTCATTGGAAACATGGCAGGAAATGAAAGACCCCTGGCAGAATTCGCTGGTCGTCGCCCTCCTCGCTATCGGGCTGCAGTCCTTCGGAGGAATCGGCATGGCGGTGTTCCTCATCGGCTTCTTTTTCACGATGTTTTACGCTTACGCGGTCTCATCATACATGAGCGGACTCCTATACCTTGAGCGAGCCCGCGAAGGAACAACGGAATGACCCTGCCACGGCGATTTGCCGGCGTTCTCCTGCTCCTGAGCGCTTTCCTGGCCGGCGGATGCAAGGATGAGAACAACCCTCTCGACGGAGACAGCCCGTCGAATATCGTTTTTCCCTCCTCGAATGTGTCTTACGGACAGCAGGTTCAGCCGTTGTTCAACCAGGCATGCGCGCTGTCCGGATGCCATGACGACGGGGCCAACCAGAGCTCCCTGTCCCTGACCTCATACGACAAGCTCATGTACGGGGGCACGCTGGTCGTCATACGCGGACAACCGGAGCAGAGTATGCTGGTCATGCGGATCGAAGGAAGAGTAGGCGCACGTATGCCGTTGAACCGGAGCCCGTTGAATCAAAACCAGATCACCGGCATCCGCGCGTGGATCGGGGAGGGGGCAAACAACAACTGAGTCAAACGGTTCGTGCGTCGGCACCCCAGAAGAGCTTCGCACGCAATACATCAAAGTACGAACGGTCCATCCGCTTCACCAGACGCACCGGGAACGGGGCTTTCCGGATTCTGATCTCCGCAGGCGGGTGCATGAGCGCCTCCGCCTGTCCGTCCGAAGAAAGCAGTACCTCGTCCGAGTCAGCATGCACCTCAATCCGGATTTCACCCGTCTCCGGCACGATCAGCGGACGACCGTTGAGGGTGTGGGGTGCGATGGGTGTGATGCCAATGACGCCGCAGGTGGGGATGACAATCGGACCGTTGTTCGATAGCGCATACCCCGTTGAACCGGTCGGTGTCGAGACAATGAGGCCGTCTCCGCGATAGGTTACCGCAAACACGCCGTCAATATGCAGGTGGACATCGATCAGACGCGAGGAGCGGGATTTGTCCACGACGATGTCGTTCACCGCATGGATCACCTTCCCGGGCAATGCCGGCGTGGTCGCCTCAAGCACCAGTCGTTCCTCCACTTCAAACTTGCCCGCCAGGATATCTCCGAGGGCATGACTCATATCGTCGGGCGAAATTTCAGCGAGAAACCCCAGTTTCCCGAGGTTCACTCCGAGGATCGGCGTGCCACGGGCGCCCACGAGTCGCGCGGCGGCGAGAATGGTGCCGTCTCCGCCAAAGGCGACAAGCAGGTCGCTCCTCTCGACGCATTCCTGCACACCGCGGACACACCTGCTGTCCACCGGAATCCCGCTGGATGCCAGAAGTGCTCCGATCCCTTCTTCCAGCACATATCCGGCTCCACTCTCACTCAATTGTCGCACCAGCCGGGCGACCGCGTCGAGCAAACCCGCTTTGTTCTTGTTGCCGATGATGGCGACGGTCATGTCTTCGACTCCTGAACGTAGACCAGTTTCAGTTCTTGCAGAATTCCCGCCAGCAGCTGGTCTTCTTCGGTGGAAAGGTTCCCCTTCGTCAGCGCGCGCAGCATGTCGAGGATGTCAATCGAGGCCTGCGCCGCCGGCAGGTCTTTCCCCATCTCACCGGTGACCGGATGTTTCACCTTGCCCAGCTGTTGCATCGTAGCGGCGTGAAACATGATCACGAGCTGTGTGAAGAGCATCCGGTTTTTTTCGGCTTCGTCCATGGCAGTACTCCTTCCTATGTCCGGGCGTCGGGAGGTACCGGGCCGCGGGTGCGTTCCCATAATTTGGCATATTTTGTAAACACGTAGGCGGAGGAGAGAACCGCCAGCATGAACCCTTCCAGCCCGTCCCGGAATCCCTGACGGAGAAGATACATTTTCACGAATTGGAACGCCGGTCGGAGTACAACATCGACGAGCCGGAAGCGACGCCCGGCCGTATCCATGTCTCCCGCCGCCAGCGTTGTGTACCGGTTGAATTTGTGCAGGTAGTGAAACAGATCGGGATCGGTGAAATGCAGCAGGTCGTGCGTGATTTGAAGCACTTTTCCGTCCACGTGCAATTGCTCATGCACACCGGTTTCGCTGAAGTGGCCTGATCCGCTCCGGAAGAGGCGGATCACGCGCGAGGGATACCACCCGCTGTGTTTGATCCAGCGGCCCAGAAAATACGCCCTTCGCGCGATGCTGTAGGCTGTGACGCCGGGGGGGGGAGCAGCAAGCAGGGAGCGGATCTCTCCGGCCAGTTCGGGCGTTACGCGTTCATCGGCGTCAAGCCAGAGGATCCAGTCGCCGTGTGCTTTCCCCAGAGCGAAGTTCCGGGCGGCGCCGTATCCGTTCCACTCGATCGTGAAGATGTTTTGCGTGAATGTCCGGGCGATCTCCAGCGTTCCATCGGTACTCCCCGAATCCACAACGATCAGCTCGTCCGCCCACCGTACACCGGCAAGGCAGTCGGAGAGGTTTCTCGCTTCATTGAGTGTGAGGGTGATTACGCTCAGTGTTGCCATCCGGGTGCCGGCCCTTAGAGGAAGAGCATTTCAGCCATGGTTCGCCGCTGGAGGGACATGGCTACACTCTGAACTGGAGGTTGAACAGTTTCTTGTACAGGCCGCTGCTCTTCCTGAGCAGTGCGGCGTGCTTTCCCGTTTCCACGACGCGACCGTTTTCAAGGACCACGATGCGGTCTGCGTGCTGTACGGTGGAAAGCCGGTGAGCGATAACGATGGACGTACGTCCGGCCATCAGCCGTTCAATCGCTTCCTGGACGAGGATTTCCGATTCGGTATCCAGGGCGGATGTCGCTTCGTCAAGGATCAGAATCGGAGGATTCTTCAGAATGGCCCGGGCCAGCGCCAGGCGCTGACGTTCGCCTCCGGAAATCTTGACCCCGCGTTCACCGATCAGCGATTCATAGCCTTTTGGCATCTCGGTGATGAAATTGTGCGCATTCGCGGCCCTGGCAGCGTCGATGATTTTCTCGATGGGGCAGTCCTCAAGTCCATAGGCGATGTTGTTCCGCACCGTATCATTGAAGAGAATCGTCTCCTGGGTCACGATGCCGATCAACTCCCGCAGCGATTTCAGCTCGACCTCTTTCAGGTCCACGCCGTCGACCGCAATGGAGCCATCGGTAGGATCATAGAACCTGGGGACGAGATCCACCAGTGTGGATTTTCCGGCCCCGCTGGGTCCCACAATGGCCACGACTTCCCCCTTGCGGATGGTCAGGGAGATGTGCGCAAGGACCGGATCGCCTTCCTGGTAGTGGAAGGACACGTCGCGGAAGGCGATCTCGGATTGAAACTCGTTCAATCGCAGCGGCCGGACCGCATCCTTGATCCCCGGTTCCGTATCCAGGATGTCAAAAACCCGCTTTCCCGCGGCGGTCGCTTCCTGAATACGGTTATTCACACCGCTGAGTTCCTTGATCGGCGGCATGAGTTGAAAGATGGCAAACAGGAAGCCGAGAAATTCGCTGGCTTTCAGCGCTTCGTGCGAAAGGACCTGCATGCCGCCGTACCAGATGATCACGGCTCCCGCAGCTGCGCTCAGGAACTCCGTGGAGGGTGACGCCAGGCTCCGCACACGGGTGACACGAAGGATGGTATCGAGGTATCCCTGTCCTTCCCGCGCGAACTTCCTGTTTTCAAAATCCTCCATGGCAAACGCTTTGACGACCTTCACCCCCGAGATCGTCTCATGCAGCACAGACGTCAGGTCGGCAATGCTTTCCTGCACCAGTCCGGATTCCCGATGCACTCTCCGGCCGATGCTGGCGATGATCAGCAGCACCAGGGGGAAGACAACAAACGCGATCAGCGTCAGTTTCCAACTGATCATCAACGTGATGGTGAGGTACACGGCGATCAGCAGCGGTTCGCGGATCATGGTCTGGAAGGTGGCGGAGATGCCGGTGTTAATCACCGGCACGTCGTTCATCACGCGCGAGATCAGATTGCCTGTCCGCTCATTGGTGAAGTACGCCAGCGGGAGCTGGTGGATGTGACGGTACAGGGCGTTGCGCAGATCACGGATAAGGCCCTGCTCCACCGCCATGATCAGGTTCGACTGGAGATAGGCAAAAACATTCCGGAAGAAGAACGCGATCACCACCACGATGCAGATATTGAACAGCGAATCCGCGGGACTGTCCCGAAATACCAGCGCCTGAAAGCTGTGCGCAACCCCGTCCTTGAGGTTCACGAGCCACCCCGGCAGAAAGGAAACCGGGGCGGCCACGGGAGCGATCGCCGCCGGTGCGCCAGGCTTGGCGAACAGGGTCTCCAGCAAAGGGATGGTGAGATAGATGGAGATACCGCTGGCGAGCGAGAAGAAGACCGAGCACAGCATCGAAACGCTCAGCTTCAGCCAGTACGGTTTGAGGTAGCTCAGAACCCGGCGATAGATCGTCATTGTTTTTGCTTCAGGCGATTGAGTTCAGCGTTGGTGATGGGCGGCAGCTGCCCCTTCCCTTCCGCCTGCCGCATCCGGTACTCCCAGAGTTTTGCGTACAGCAGCATGGTGTACGTGGCGTCGAGCAAGGCCAGTACAAATCCATGAAACCCATCTTTGTATCCCTTGTTCGAGATGAACTTCCGGAGAAAGTGCGAAAGAGGACTGAGCAGGAGATCAGACCGGCGGGCCCGGGCATCCGGGCTGTCCCTCAGCTTGTTCGACACGTGAAGTGAGGTGTATTCATTCATTTTCTCCACATAAGAGTAGATCGTCTCGTACGTATGATGAAAGAGATACCCCTTCAGCCGACCCTTCTTCCCCCGGGTATTGAACCCCCCATGGATTTCCTGATGTTCGGGATAGTAGTTGTCCTTCCGGAAAAACCGGAACTGCTCGTCGGGGAACCACCCACCATGCTCGATCCAGCGGCCGAACGCGCGCGGCTTGCGGATGAAGGAAAAGCCGGCCATATCCGTCCCTTCGCGCAGGATTCTCCGGACGTCGGCAGCCAGTTCCGGCGACATCTCCTCGTCAGCATCGATAAGAAAAACCCAGTCACCTGTGGCATACCCGATCCCCCGTTCGACCTGTTTGCTCGTACCAGGGTATTCGTGCTGGTAGACCTTCTCTGTGTACGCGCGCGCGCGCTCCACCGTCCGGTCTGTACTGAAGGAATCCACAACGATAATTTCGTCAGCCCAGCGGACACTCCCGAGACACCGGTCGATGTTGCGTTCCTCGTTCAGCGTCACCAGGATCACGCTCAGCCTCTCCATACGCTCACCTCACCACCAGGTTGACCAGTTTGTTCCTGACGACAACCGCCTTGACCAGTGATTTCCCTTCCGTATGTTTTTTCACTGCGGCGTCTGCCGTTGCCATGGATTGGAGCTCCGCCTCGGGCAAATCCATCGGCACGGTCATCTTGCCGCGTACTTTTCCGTTCACCTGCACAACCACTTCAACCTCCGCGCTCTGAATCCTGGCCGGGTCGAAGGTCGGCCACGGTTCGCGTGTCAGACTTGCCGAGTGCCCCAATTTCTGCCAGAGTTCCTCCGCGATGTGGGGTGCGAAGGGGGCAAGGAGGAGAACGAACGGCTCGAGCAGCTGGCGGGGCCGGATGTCGCTTCTGGTGACCTCATTGACGAAGATCATCATCTGGGCAATCGCCGTATTGAAACGGAGCGCCTCGATATCCTCCCCCACTTTCTTCACTGTGGCATGATAGACCCGCTCCAGATCCGGGGCGGAACTCTTCCGTGCAAGCCGGGGATCGAGCCGCCCCTCATCATCAACAAACAGGCGCCAGACCCGGTTGAGGAAACGATACACCCCTTCCACACCGCGCGTACTCCATGGCTTCATCTCTTCCAGGGGCCCCATGAACATCTCGAACAGACGCAGCGCATCGGCGCCGTATTGCTTCACAACATCGTCGGGATTGACAACATTGCCTCTGGACTTGGACATTTTGCGCGAGTCTTCGCCCAGGATAATCCCCTGATGACGGAGTTTCATGAACGGTTCCGCCGTACTGACGAATCCCAGATCGAACAACACCTTGTGCCAGAATCGCGCGTACATCAGGTGCAGCACCGCATGCTCGGAGCCACCCACATACAGGTCCACGGGCATCCAGTAGCGTTCCAGCGCCGGATCGCAGAATGCCTTGTCATTCTGCGGATCGATAAACCGGAGGTAATACCAGCAGGACCCCGCCCATTGCGGCATCGTGTTCGTCTCGCGCCGCCCGCGCTTCCCGGTTCTGGCGTCGGTCACGTTCACCCATTCGGTCGCCAGCGCCAGAGGAGAGTCCGTCGTGCCACTGGGCTGGAATTTCTTGAGATCAGGAAGGAGGAGGGGAAGCGCATCTTCCTCCATGGCCTCCATTGTCCCGTCTTCAAAGTGGATAATCGGAATCGGTTCTCCCCAGTAGCGCTGCCGTGAGAAGAGCCAGTCCCGCAACTTGAATTGCACCACGGCCTTGCCGAGGTCCTTTCTGACGAGCCAGTCGGTTATGAGCGCCTTGGCCTCCGGCGTGGCCAGACCGTTCAGGGAGACTTCAGCGTTGGCCGAGTTGACGGCACGGCCGTCTCCCGTATGCGCCGCTTCCCTGATATTGCCGCCGGTAACCACCTCGACGATGGGCAGGCTGAATTTCCTCGCAAATGCGTAGTCCCTTTCGTCATGCCCCGGCACCGCCATGATGGCGCCTGTACCGTATCCCATCAACACGTAATCCGCTATCCAGACCGGGATGGTCGCGCCGGTGGCGGGATTCACGACAGCGCCGCCGGTGAAAACGCCGGTTTTTCCGGGTTCGATGTCCCGTTCACGTTCGCTCTTGCGGGCGGCTTGCTCACGATAGGCAATGACCGCAGCGCGCTGCTCCGCCGTTGTCAGCGAGTCCACGAAGGAGTGTTCGGGAGCGAGCACCATGTAGGTGGCACCGAAGATCGTGTCGGGACGTGTGGTGAACACGCGCAAGGACTGCGTGCTGCCGGCAATGGGGAAAACGATTTCCGCCCCCTCCGAGCGCCCGATCCAGTTCCGCTGCTGTTCCAGGGTGGAACCCGGCCAATCCAGTGTCGCGGCATCCTCCAGCAGACGTTCAGCGTAGGCGGTGATGCGCATCATCCACTGGGACATCGGGCGGCGCTCAACCGAGTAACCTTTCTCCACCCACTCGTCCACCTCCTCGTTTGCCAGGACGGTCCCCAGGCCTTCGCACCAGTTGACGGGGATCTCCGCGACGTATGCCAGGCGATAGCGAGCGAGGATGTCCTGCCTGTCCTTCGCGGACTTTGTCCGCCACTCATCCGCCGAAAATGTTCCCGCTCCCTGAATTTCGGCCGACCCCTTCGTGGCGAACTCCTCGATCAATGTGCCGATCGGCCGTGCTTTGTTGACGCGGAAGTCATACCAGGAATTGTAAATCTGCAGAAATATCCATTGCGTCCATTTGTAGTACCGCGGATCGGTGGTGTCCACCTCCCGCGCCCAGTCATAGCCCAGGCCGAGCATTTTGATCTGTCGACGGAAGGTCGCGATGTTCTGCTCGGTGGTCACGCGCGGATGGATGTTGGTTTGCATGGCGTACCGCTCAGCGGGCAGGCCGAACGCGTCCCAGCCCATCGGATGCAGCACATGAAAACCGCGCATGCGGCGATAGCGTGCGAAGATGTCTGTTGCGGTGTACCCTTCGGGATGTCCCACATGAAGGCCGGCCCCCGAGGGGTAGGGATACATATCGAGGATGTAGATCTTCGGGCCGCTCGCACCCGGGGGTGTCGCGAACGTCCGTTGTGTTTCCCACTCCAGTTGCCACTTCTCTTCAATTGCGGAGAAAGGGTACGCCACCGTCTTATTCCTTCGAGGTTGTCTGCGTCTTATCGGTTGAAGAATGTTCCATATACAGGCGGGCGGTCATCAGACTCCCGAGCCGCATCCGGTCGCGAATCTGGTCCGCCGTCGCTCCCTCGCGTGCCATGAGGACCGCAGCGGTATGCCGGAGGGAGTACGGGGTGATGTTGCCCCCGGTTTCCCGGCGAATACCTGCGGCGGACAGGTGAACCGTGATACGGTCCCGCACCCCCCGGGTGGTCATTCTGCTGCCGCGCGTCCGGTTTCCTGCGCTCGCAAAGAGCGGATCGCCGGGATCCACGGCGCCGCGTGTAGCAAGGTAGCGGTCAATCGCCTCTTTCACTTCGGGAGGGAGTGGAACCACCGCATCCTTCGCCGTCCTCCCCTTGCCCTGGACCGCCATACTCCAGAGGCCCTCCCTCAGGGAGATATCTCCGACATCCGCGCGGATGAGTTCGATTTCGGAGAGCGCACACCGCACCATCAGAAGCATCATCGCGTAGTCGCGCCGGCCGCGCAGATCGGTCTGCCCGACGGCGGCAAGGATCGTTCCGATTGCTTCAGCCGTCAGGTAATCGCGCGTGTGGGCGACGGGCCGGGCATTTCCCCCCACAAGCTTCGCGGGATTGTCATGCAAAACCTTTCGATCCACCAGAAAGCCGCAGAACCTTCTCAGTGCGGTCAGGTAGGTGGAGACCGAAACGGGGGTGAGTTTCCTTCGCACCGTCAGATATCGTTTATACCGCTGCACGTCGGCCACGCGAAACCGGAAGGCCCGGTCGCGCGGAAACCACCTGAGGAATTCACGCAGCGCGCGTGCGTACGTGCCACGCGTTTCGGGCTTGCCGCCGCGCAGGCTCCGCACGAAATTCTCGTACTGCTGCGTGAGCGTGCGCGTGGACATCCGGACGGATTTGAACACCGGTTCGGTCATAGGGTACGGGGAATCGCAATAACAGAAATTACGGAAACGCGGTGAGATGTGCAAGATCGCGACAGTTATGCCGCCGGAGGAATCATCCGTATAACCATCATCGTGACGTCGTCCGATTGAGGCGCATTGCCGGCGTGGGCCTGGATATCCTGATGGATCACCTCGATCAGGGATTGTGCCCCCCACGGGGCTCCTTTCCTGATGGCGGCCTCGAGACGTTCCTCACCGTATTCTTCGCTGGATGGAGTCATCGCTTCGCTCACACCGTCGGTGAAGAGCACCAGCACATCCCCGGGCCGCAACACCACGTTCCCCTCTTCATACGGGATCGTGGTCTCCAGGACACCCAGAATCATGCCCCCCTTGTCCAGACGCTCCATCCTGCCGTCCGCGCGGTATACATAGGGAGGATTGTGACCGGCGTTCACGTACGAGAGCGCTCCGGTCGAAGAATCCAGCGACCCCCAGAAGAAGGTGACGAACTTGTTTCCACCGGTGTTCTGGCACATGAGGTTGTTCACCCGGGCCGTGAGTTCGGACAGCGGGAGATTGAGAGGCACCAGTGCGCGTATGGTCGCCTGGATATTCGCCATCAGCAGCGCTGCGGGCGTTCCCTTGCCCGACACATCCCCGATCGCGATGATGCACCGCTGCTCATCCAGCGGAATCACGTCGTAGTAATCCCCTCCCACCTGTTTCGAGGAAAAATTCGCGGCGGCGAATTCCACTCCGGTGTATGCCGGCAGGACGCTGGGCAACAATCCTTTCTGGATGTCCCGCGCAATCATCAGTTCGTTTTCCATCCGCTGCTTTTCGATCTCTTCTTTGAACAGCCGGGCATTTTCCAGCGAAATGATCGCCAGACTGCCGAGGGCGGAGAGAAATTCGTAATCTGCCGGACCGAAGGGCTCGCGGTTCAATTTCTCACCCAGCAAAATGAGTCCGCGGATCTGTCCCTGGAGTTCCATCGGGATCACCACACTGAGCCCGAGTCGCTGCAGAACCGGGCGGGGATCCACCTGTCCGGTAAGGACGATGTCAGGAACGGCAACCGGCGACTTGATGCGCGTCAGCACCGCGAGCAGTCCGGGTTGCGGTGCGGCACCGTCAACGCGCGATGCCGCCACACGCATCTCGCGGGCCTCCTTCAGACAGATCAGGTAGCGGCTCACACCGATCTGCCCGAGCAGGGAGAACACCAGCAAACGCACAAGCCTGTCCGGATCGAGAACCGTCCCGAATTCCTTGCCGAGCTCAAACAGCGTGTTCAGTTCCTGGATCTTCCGGTCCAGTTTCCGGTTGACCCGGTACATCTCGTCGATGGTGTAGCACTTCTCCACCGCCGCCGCCGAGATGTTGGCGAGGGACCGCAGGTACGTGATCTCTTTTGTCTGCATCCGGCCATGTGCCAGACGCTTCCCGAAGGCCAGGAGTCCCACGGCCTTCTTTCCTGCGTACAGCGGCAGGAGGATATGCAGATCCTTTTCGCGGAAAAATTCCACCCAGGGATGGCGATCGGGGTTGATCCGGTCAATGTATTGAAGGCTCTTCGGAAGCGAACGAATGCGGAGGGCCGAACCGGCGAGTTCCTGCGGCAGCCCCTTGGCCAGCGTCACGACATAATTCCCCGGTGTTTCAGCGAGCATCACCACGGCACGCGTGGAAAGCAATTTTCCCATGAGCGTCAGCAGGATGTGCCCGAGAATAAACCGGAGGTCGAGCGAAGAATTGATGACGGTGCTGAATTCAAAAAGCGCGGAGTGCTCGAAATGGCTGTCGTACGAGGAGGAGGGCTGTTGCATGTCAGCGTGAGAGGTGCTTGGTCAACCGGACTTCATTCCGCTGGCCGGGGCCGTTGCCGTACTCGACCTTGTCCATGAGCGATTTCATCAGGTAGATGCCGAGACCACCGCGCCGGTAATGTGTGAGATACTCCTTCATGTTCGGGGTGGGAATCCGGCCCGCGTCAAACCCGGCGCCGGAATCCAGTATCGACACCTCAAACGCCCCGTTCTTCCGTCGTATCGTGACGGTGATCTCTTTGTTGGGATCGTAGCGGTAAGCGTGTTTAATCACATTCGTGCACGCTTCATCGACGGCAAGGGCGATTTTGCCGATATCCTCTTCGTTGAAGCCGAATTCCCGGGCCGCATTCGAGACAAATTCACGGACCGCGATCAGGCGCTCAGTGCGGCTTTCAATATGGAGGGTGCGCGGGGCCACGACTATCTCTTGTCCGTAAACTTTCCGATCGCTTCCACTTCATCTTTGGTGATTTCATACAGCAGCGGAAAGCCCAGCAGGTCGAAGACGTTGTAGACCTTCGAGGACATGTTCGACAGCTTGATATCCCCCTTGTTCTTGCGCACATCTTCGATGTATGCCATGAAGACGCCCAGACCCGCACTGCTGATGTAGGAGAGGTCCTTGCAGTTGACGACTATGTCGAAGTGCTGGTTCTTCAGGAGCGTCTGAAACGCCTCTTCGAGTTTGGGAGCGGTGTGAGCGTCGAGGTATCCCTTCAACTCGAGCACCTGAACCTGTTCACGTTCCCGTTGCGAAATCTTGAAGTCGCTCATGAATGCATCCTCCCGGTTGCCAAACGCGAATCATTGCCCGTTGACGGTCCCAGCCACCTGAGTACGACAAGAGTCAGGTCATCGTGCGGTTGTCCATGGTCGATAAAATCATCAACGGCATGCAGCACTTCATCTTTGACGGTACTCGCCGGATTCCCCCATGCCCTGCGGGCCGTTTCGAGCAGCCGCTCGTAGCCGAATTCTTCACCGTTGACGTGTGCCTCGGTGATGCCGTCGGTGTAAAACAAACAGAGATCCCCCGGATGGAGATCGATTGTCTGCTCTTCGATGGCGTCCGAAAACACGGGCTCATTCCCGAGCCCGAGTCCCATCCCGTCCGGCCGTACGTATGACGCCCCACCGTCGCCGACATAGAGCATGGGACAATGGCCGGCGCGGGCGAGGATCAGTCGTCCTGTCGTGAGATCCAGGATTCCGTAAATCAGGCTGACAAACGAGTGCTTGTCAATAGACTCCGCCAGAACCGTGTTCGCCCTGATCATGAACTCGCGGGGAGAACCGTACAGCGAACTGAGGGACTGGAATATCCCCTTCACCTCGGCCATGTAAAAAGCCGCGGGGATTCCTTTGCCGGACACATCGCCGACGATGATGCCGATCCTTTCTCCGGGAAGGGAGATAAAATCATAGTAGTCCCCCCCGACTTCAAACGCCGGCGTCGAAAGGGCGTCCATTTCCATTCTCGCATGCGTTGGCACAGATTGCGGCAGCAGCTTCCGCTGCATTTCCTGCGCAAGGGTCATTTCCCCCACCAGGCGTTCGCGTTCGATCGATTTCTTAATCAAACGTGAATTCTCGATCGCAATCGTGGCCTGATCCGCAAATGTCGAAATCAGGTCAACGTCATCCTTCATGAAGCCGAATTCGCCGGCTTTTGTGGCGTACAGAAAACCGAGCGGCCCGACGTGCGACACCAGCGGCATTACAACAAGTGATCCGGTTGCCCGTTCGCTCCCCTTCGTACCGGCGAACCGCGGGTCGGCTTCCAGGGAATCCACTACCGCCGGCTTCCGGTTACGGAGGACCTCGCTGCGGAGGCTGTGCAACCCGGCGCGGAGGAGCGATTCGATCTCCGCCTCTCCGATATTCTTCATTGCTACGACCTGGGGAGCCTGCGCCTGTCCCATACCCTCGAGCCGGCGGTCCGTTTCTTCCAGCGGCAGCAATTCCAGCCAGCAGCTACGGGCCTCGCACACCTGCAGAGTCATCGTTGTTACCGTCTCCACAAGCTCGTTAAAATCGAAAACCTGAGTCACCAGCTTGCTCAGCGTGTGAATGGACGTGACCTCTGACCGTTTGCGGTCGAACGCTTCCGCGGTGGGCAGATGAAAGAGCGTGCTGACGAACGTCATGCCGAAGTAGATGTTGCCGAAGATCAATGTCAGCGAAATCACCTTCTCCATGGGCGCGGAATAGTACAGAAGGGCCCGGGAGAAGAACGTGCTCTGACTCAGGACCACATTGAGCAGGGCGAACATCGTAAACAGAAGAAACCCGAAGGCAAGAGTGATGATCTTCTCGCGCTTGGTCAAATAGACGATCCAGGGAAGGCGGAAAGCATTCATGACTGCCACGGAAATGGTCAGCCCGAACAGCACGTCGGTCAGCGTGGAGCGCTCAAGGGGGCGGGCCAGAAGTACAGTCGCGGCTGTCAGTAGCATCAGGATAACAAAGAGGAGAAAGTTGCGTTTCGTCGCCTTCTTCCTGAGTACCAGGACCAGATCGCGCAGGAAACGGAGAGTAACAAGTGCAAACACCCCCGCGACGATGCTGATCAGGGACCCGACAAAAAGCGTAGGATAATCCAGGGGAGTCAGTGCAAAATCCTTGGCGTCAAAACCGTCGACCTGAACGCGGTCAAACAGTACGAAGCCGACGAGGACCAGGACGGTCAGAACGAGCAGGACACCCAGACGACGGACGGGGTTGTCCTGCCGGGTGGCAAGGAACGTATCAATCGCAAGGAAAATCAGGAGGAAGGCACCGAGGACAGCGATCTCACGGAGCAGCAACAGGCTGCTCGCCTCAAGCTCCACGTTCTTGCGGATGATGTCAACCGCAAACTTGACGATCAGGAGAACGAACGCGCCGCTCAGATAAAAGAACCGCCGGAACTTCATTTTCCCTACACTTTTATGTGCAACCAGGAACCTTTGGCATGCTTCATATGGATCAGACCGGAATACGCGACAATTCTGAAATCTTCACAATATGCCGGATCACCTCATACCGTATACGGAACCTCCTGCAGTACTTGTAGGTTCTTCGGTTTGCGGGCAGAAAAGTTGCACTGAAAAAGAACTCACAGCCGAAGTTAACAATATCATATGAGAATTGTCCCGTTCGCCGGAACGCCGCGCGACCAGCACATGAATGCCGGTGGCTTTGCTGGAAAGCGCGATGAAGATTGCCCATGTGTCTAAGGAGGCCAGGGCCCATACACTCCTGCCGTCGGCCCCGGGTGCGTCAGAAGAGGGGCTAGACCGAAAGTTGCGTAATGTACCTGTCGGCCTCTCGGCCGTAGGTTGTTGTGGGATGGTTCTTCTTTATGCGGCGGAACAGATCCAGCGCACGCTCCTTGTCACCCGCCTGCGCATAGTTCAGGGCGGCGTTCTGGAGGTGTTCAGCCACACTTCCTTCCGTCTGGTCCTTTGCCGCAGCGCGTTCGAAGTACTTCCCGGCCTCCGTGTGATTGCCAAGGGCTTCATGGCACGCCGCAATGCCGGCCAGGCGCGAAGCGCTCAGCAGATCATCCGAGGGTGAGCAGTCTTCAAAGTGCTCGAGGGCTTCCGGATACTTGCCGAGCTGGAAGTATGCATCCGCAAGATAAAACCGCGCGAGGTCACCCGCCGACGTGCTCCCGAAGTTGTCGACAATCGCTTTGAGGCCGACCACATTGCGTTCCGGCACACCATCGATGGCCATCTGGAACTGTCCGTTGTCATACAGCTGATGGACGGCGGCGAGCTGAACAACCGCACGCTCGTTGTTGTCGGCACGGTTTTTTACAAACACCACGATGGCGATCACCACAACGGCGACCGCAGTAACGCCGATGCTGATGGCCTTCTTGTACTTATCGTAAAAGGCCTGCACCTTCATGTAAGTGGTGATGAGTGTGTCCTGCTTCATTTCTCTTTTGGAGATTTTCTTCTTGGGTTTCAGCATGGAGGCGTCCGTCTTGCGTCGTGCATGAAATCGGTCATTCCCTGAAGGGAATGCCGGGTCGTGCGCCTGTCGGGAGTCGAACCCGAAACCTTTGGCTCCGGAGGCCAACACTCTATCCAATTGAGCTACAGGCGCAGGGCTTCAACGATGCTCCGCGTGCCCCCTGTCGGACGGCGTGCGGAGCAGTAGCAAATCCTCGAATCTTTTAAAGATACAAAAAGGGGTGAGAATTTGCAAGCATTCAGGGGATTGCTGTTACCCTGTAATTTCCGGAACCACCTCGCGCAGGCGGCGGGATTCAATCGCGCCGGCCCTGATGATCCGGGGCGGAGAGACCGTTACGTCCACCACCGTGGAAGGGAGGGTCCGGGGCAATGGTCCGCCATCCAGGACGAGATCGATACCCTTCGGAATGGAGCGGCGGATTTCGCCCACATTCTGAGCGGTGGGCCGGCCTGAGATGTTGGCACTGGTCGAAGTCAGCGGACAACCACACAGTGCAAGTAGACGGAGGCAGAGCGGGCTGGAAGGGATCCGCACACCTATCGTCCCCGTCCCGCGCGAGAGCAAATCGGGCACCTCCCGGGAGGCCGGAAAGACCAGCGTGAGGGGTCCCGGCCAGAAGTGGTCCATAAGCACCCGGGCGTGATCGTTCACCGCCGCTGTAAGCATTCCGAGCTGATCACGCGAGTGGATCACCACCAGGATGGGTTTCTGATCGGTCCGCTGCTTGATTGCCCGGACCTTCGCAATCGCCGTTCCATCCCAGGCGTTTGCACCGATGCCATAGAGGGTTTCCGTCGGATAGACGATCACCCCGCCGGCCTGGATGACTTCCGCCGCAAGCACCAGAGGTTTGTCTTCCGGGTCGGTGAGCGAGACGTTCAGTGTGAGGGCCATTCAGTTCTTCCTGGATTGTCCGACGCAACCTCCATTACTGTATGGAGCACCCGTTCATACGATATCTGCCGCAAGCATTCGAGTGTGCCAATGGGACAGGCATTCCCGCCATGGATTCCGCAGGGCCGGCACGCAAGCCCCTCAATTTCCACGACGCGATCGCGCTTTCCAAGGGGTGCAAATCCGAAGCCCGGAATCGTGGCACCGTACACCGCAACCACCGGAGTCTGCATAGCCACCCCCAGATGCATCGGGGCGCTGTCATTGGAAACGAGTGCACGGCACCGGCGCAATAGTTCGGCCGACTGCAGCAACGTGAATGCCCCTGCCGTATTGAGAACCGTGCCCGGTTTGCCGGCCGACTCGGCTATCGAACGGCACAGACCCTGATCTTCGGGGCCCCCGATCAGGACGACTCCCCATCCTCCGGCGACAAGCGCCCGCACCAGCTCCGTATACGCGTCCGCCGGCCACCGCTTTGTCAACCAGACAGATCCGGGGGCGATCGCAATCATGTTGTCTGCGTTGAAGGACGGCCAGCGCAATCGATACGATCGCAACAACCCGTCGACCACATTCAGGTCTTCCACTCGCGGATGCAGCTCCGGAAGACGGAAATCGGCATCGCCGGTGCTCACGGGACGAAGGAGGCTGAGGTTGCGTTCGATTTCGTGGAGCGTCTTCCCGTACACCACAACATCCGTGAACAGTACCTTCCCGCTGCTTGTGGAGAAACCTATCCGGCGCGGGATCCGTGCAAGCCAGACCACCACTGCGCTGCGCAATGAACGATGCGGCACGAAAGCCATATCGAACCTGAGGGCCCGGAGGTGCCGTGCCAGAGTGAGCATTCCGCGGAGTCCGCGCTCGCTCCCCTTCTTGTCATAGGTGATAACCCGGTCGACTGCGGGGTGGTTCCTCAGCAGAGGCCCCGACTGGGGCACGGACACGGCCGTTATGGCTGCCGCCGGAAAGCGGGCACGGAGAGCCTGTGCCAGCGGCAGCATGCAGATAATGTCGCCGATAAACGCTGTATGAAACAACAGGATCCGCGGTTCGCGGTTCATGCATGCCCCCGCGCACCATGGGTGGCCGCTCCCCCGTGATCCGCATCCTGTGCGGGTTTGTGTTTCCAGCGCTTGTGCATCCAGAGCCAGTGGTCCGGATGCAAACGGATATGCTTCTCAAGCACAGCGGCGTGACGTGCGGTCAGTTGGGTCACCTGCTCTTCGCGGCTGCCGGAGAGACCGTGCGCCGGGACTTCTTCGAACACGGCCTCATGCGTGCCGTCGGGTTGGCGCACCAGCAGCACCATGACGATCGGGGCACCCGTACTCAACGCAAATGCCGCCGCTCCCCGGTGAGTGGCCGAGGGTCGGCCGAAAAACGGGATGAACACCGATTCGCGCGGACCGCTCTGATCCCCCAGAATCACCACGACTTTCTTTTGCCGCAGGGCACGAAGCACCTCACGCACGGAAGGGCCCATCGCGATGGTCTCTACGTCGAAACGGCGGCGCTGCCCGTCAATGAAGGCATCGATGCGTTCGTTACGCTGATGCTGCACGATCGCGGCGAAACGGGCGGGGATGTGCAGGCGCAACCCGTTGAGCATAAACTCCCACGACCCAAAGTGGGCCGACATCAGGATCAGCCCCGCATTGCGCTGCAGGGCAGTGTGCAGAATTTCGGGATTCCGCAGACGGACCTTCGCTTTCAGCGTTTCCGCGGACCGTCCACCGGCCCAGAACATCTCCACAATCGCGCTGCCGTAATTCTTGTAGGCCCCGCGCATCACGTGGTGCACCCAGGCCGCGGACGCATCGGGAAAAGCACGCGTGAGATTGTCCAGCGTTATGCGCTTGCGGTACCCTGTCAAATACAACACGGCGAGCCCGAGTGCGTGGCCGATGCGCCGCGCTGCGCCGTACGGCATAAGGCGCGCAAGGTGGCCGATGAGCCGGAAAAGGAGATATTCAATCGTGGTCGACATGCGGGAAGGGTCTGTTGGCCAATCTACAAAAAGGCGCAGGAAGATTCAACCGGCTACCGGCTACCGGCGAGTGAACGCCGGTGAATACTGAAGCCGCTCTTGCAAGCGGCTTCAGGCGTGGTCTACCGGAACCTCAACCGGCTACCGCGTGATCCCTACCCGATCCCAGTTTTCGTCGTGCAGTTCGTTTCGGTGTGTCGAGTGGACGAGCTCGTAATCCCCCGCTGCGTTGCGGAGAACAAAGACAAAGATGACGCCCCCCTGAATGTTGTTGAACGACCAAATTTCATACGGTCGTGTATCCGTCTCGCTCGGATGGCGCTCGACATCGTCCGGCGAGCCGTACATGATCATAACCCTGCCGCGATCCGTACGGTATCCCTCCCGTGTCATGATCTTGAAGTTGGCATTGGCATATGCCACCCGCGAAAGATATTCATCCCGCCGGCCCGGTTCGCGGTGTCTCCAGAAATCGGTCAGGAACTTGCTTTTCGCCTGGACACCGGTTAACGCCGCGTACTGCGTCTTATCGTCGTCGCTGGCTTCATAGCGTGCCCAGGCAAATTCCCGGTCCAGCTCCGTACTGTCCATGGACATGTATTGAGGCAACGGCAAGGAAGACGAAGAGGCCAGAAGAGAAGAGTCGACCCCCAGGGTCGGATTGTAGACGAACAGCTTCCGGCCCGAGGAGGCCAGCACCGTGTTTGCCGTATCGATCAGCGAGACGATCATGGTGTAGGACCCTGTGCGGAGGTTCTTCACACCGAATTGATCCACAATCACGCTCGATTCGGCAACCCGCCGCTTCGGGCGATCCCGCGAAATGATCTCTTTGCCCACGGCATCGTACACGCTCGTCCGCACGATGAACCCGCTTGTGTCGTTTCCGGCCAGCAGGCTGTACGCCTCGCAATAGTAGAAGACCTTCTGATCCTCGGTGTACACGCTGCCAACGTTCGGCACGACATCGAGCGTGTTCTTGTAAAAAAGCCCCCCCTTAACACCCTGCCTGATCGTGGAGGCCAGGGCTACATCACTCAGAACCGGTGCGTTCGTGTCAAATCTCTGGATGGGAATGCGGGCGGTCAGACTGTCCCGGCGCAGCGGGTCATTGGCATCTCGTGACAGAAGTTTGAACAGATAATCACCCTCGGGGAGTTGCAGTTTGTACAGACCGATGAGATTCATACCGCGCGATAGCGAGGAACTATCCTGGATAGTGTGCGGAATAAGCCAGCGGTCCGCGTACACCAGAGAGTCCTTCCTCTGCACGGCCAACGTGAGATCAGCCATCCCCCTCAGGCCGGCCGAATCGGGCTTGTATATCAGGCCCCGTTCCGGAAGGGCATACGCGATTTCCACGTGGATATTCTCGTCATCGCTTCCACGGTAGCGGGAAATATCAGCGGTGACCCGCAGGCGTTCGCCCGCCGGTATCACCTGGGCGGCGCACAAACCTGCAACCAGCGTGAGGACTGCACAGACCCGGAATCTCCGGCTCGTACGACTCATGAAGTCTCCATCAAGGGTTGGGGAATCAACAAATGCTGACCAAAGATACCCAACGATGTCGT
Source organism: uncultured Bacteroidota bacterium (assembly GCA_963779225.1). GTDB lineage: Bacteria > Bacteroidota > Ignavibacteria > UBA10030 > UBA6906 > CAVPCZ01. The sequence goes on along the minus strand of CAVZWW010000003.1, from coordinate 2,305,677 downwards.
GAGAATCAACACAACGATACTATTCACCCATCACTTTTATGACCACCCGCTTGCGCCGTTTTCCGTCGAATTCGGCGTAGTATACCTGCTGCCAGGGACCGACGTCAAGCGCCCCCTGGGTTATCGGCACGATCACCTCATGATGGACGAGCATGCTCTTCAGGTGAGCATCCCCGTTGGTCTCCCCGGTGCGATGATGACGATACGTCGCTCTGTATGGGGCGAGATGCTCCAGCCAATCATCGATATCCTGAATCAACCCGTCTTCGGCGTCGTTGACATATACACCGGCGGTGATATGCATCGCAGAAACAAGGACCATCCCCTCCTGCACGCCGCTGCTCCGGACCACTTCCTCGACCTGCGGCGTGATATTGATGTATTCACGCTTCTCGCGCGTGGTAAACCAGAGGTATTTGGTCGTGGTCTTCATGTCAGACCCAGTATCGACCTGAGCTTGCTGATCGCCTCCTGCGGCTGGAACGGCTTGGGCAGGAAGTCGTCAGCACCGGCTTTCATGACCATGAGTCGCACCGCTTCGCCGCTCATCCCGCTCGTTCCGACGATCTTGATGGCGGGATTGAGCGTCCGGGCTTTGCTGATCAGATCGACCCCGCCGATGCGCGGGAGATTCAAATCGGTAATCAGAAGGTCGATCTCCTGTGCGTGTTCCTGAAGCATCTCCAGGCCCCTGCCGCCGTCACTCGCCTGAAAAACCGTGAATCCGTCGATTTCGAGCAGGATGGCAAACAGATTTCGCAGCTCCTCCTCATCCTCGACTATCAGCACACCTCCCTGCGAAATTGCCATGCTCCCTCCCGATAATGTTCGGGACAATATACCGAGCTGAATCATGATCTGCAACCAGGCGGTAGACCCGATTTCGGAGTGCTGCAACAGCCCCGGAAATGCCGGGCGGGAGTTGGAGAGTTCGGATCAGATTCGTATATTTCTTCATGGCACGAATGGACATGATCCTCCTTGCAGTCTTCGGCACCATCTCCATCGGCTTCCTTGCGGGCGCCATCTGGTCGTTCAGAAAAGCGCTTTCGGTTGCACGCGAGAAAGATGGTGATCTCAAAATGTTCTTCTGGGCTGTGGGAACATTTTTCGGCCTCATTGTCTCGGGTCTGAGCGCGGCGTACATTCTCGTCCCTATTCTGCTGCATGCCGTCTTCGGCCGCTGACAGCCGGGAGGCGCCGACACTCCATTCTCCAACATCCGCCGGCATGCCTATGCGCCCCTTCACCCGCCTGTCTCCACCCTCCCTCCTGATGCACGTTCTGGCGATCACCCTGTGCTTCTCTCCAGGGCTGTACGCGGCAACGGGACCATTGCCCTTTCCCGCGAGCGATCTTCCGTCCGGCGACACCCTCGCTCTTCTCGATCGGATAGGCATTGAGATCACCTCCGGTTCTCGGCCGTTCATCTTCACCAACAAACAGACGGCGTTTTTGTACGGCGAGACGGGCGGACCCAATACAACAAGCTGGCAGGGATTCAATGTGTTCGGGCGTGAATTCCTGGACGACTATGAACTCCTGATCAACGGTGAGCCTCTCTCCCGCCGGAGCGCCACGCGGACGCGGGTCTACCCTGACCACCTGGAGCGTACCTATCCGGGAGGAATCCTGGAAGAACTATGGCCGGTGGACAGCCTGGCGCTGTTCGGCGTCATCCTCCATTCCCCGGTGCCCGTTGATGCCGGTATACGACCCTTCTTTGCCGACGGCCGAACGAGCGCCGACTACCGGATCGCTCTCAGGCAGGGAGTCGCTCTCGTTGCACGCACGAATCATCTTCAACGGACGGCTTCCGCTAACTACCCCGTCTGGCTCGCGATCGCTCATCCACAGGCTCTCCCTGATTCATCCGGGACCATGAAGGGGCGCGCCTTCTCCCCGGTCCGTCTGTACGCTCCGAAACAGAGGGTGCATATGTTCGGTTGCGCCGTGGGGGACACGCCGGACGCCACCGCATTACTTGCCCTTTCCTTTCAGACCAGGAGTGCAGCCTATGCCACCGCGCGCCGCAGCCGTCTCGAGCAACTGCTTGCGAGCACACAAATCCGGACCGGGAACTTCTCTTTCGACAGTGCATATGCGTGGGCTGTCCTTTCGCTCGATGCATTGATCATGAATCAATCGGGAAAGGGGATTTTTGCGGGACTCCCCTGGTTCAACAACTACTGGGGCCGCGACACCTTCATCGCGCTTTCCGGGGCGGCCCTTGTGACCGGCCGTTTCCGGGAAGCACGCGAGATCCTCGGGTCTTTTTCCGGTTTCCAGGACCGTAATCCGGCCAGTCCCAACTTCGGGAAGATCCCGAACATCGTCACCACCACGGATACGGCGTTCAACACGGCGGATGGGACACCACGTTTCGTGATGATGGTACGGGAGTATATTGAACGTTCGGGTGATGAATCGCTCCTGCTCGAACTCTACCCCGTTATTCTCCGCTCGATCGACGGCACGCTCAAATACCACGTCGATGCCCGGGGCTTCCTGACTCATAATGATGCGGATACATGGATGGATGCGGTCGGGCCGGACGGCCCATGGAGCCCCCGCGGGAACCGCGCAAATGATATCCAGGCACTCTGGGCGTTGCAGCTCGAGACGGGAATCTGGTGCGCAACACGGCTCGGAGATGTGGGGTCGGCACGTACATGGCACAACGCGCTCACCCGGCTGAAGGACCAGTTCAACCGGCATTTCGTCGTGAACGGAAAAGTCGCCGATCATCTCAACGCGGACGATACACCCGATCTGCTCACACGGCCAAATCAGATTTTTGCCGCGGGGCTCCTCGACACGGCAACACGCGCACAGATGGTGCATACGGTCGTGACGGAACTTACCTATCCCTATGGCGTCGCTTCGCTGGCGCAGACCGATGACCGGTTTCACCCCTACCACGAGTATCCGCCCTATTATCCAAAAGACGCCGCGTATCATAACGGCACGGTGTGGACCTGGCTACAGGGACCGGTGATTTCAGCGCTCTGCGGTTACGAACTCCAGGATTCGGCGTTTGTGGTCACCATGAACACCGTTCACCAGATCCTTCATCGCGGCGCCGTCGGGACTCAATCCGAACTCCTGGACGCTCTCGCCCGTCCCGGGGATCCGGAACCGCGCCTCTCCGGAACGGTTTCTCAGGCGTGGAATCTGGGTGAACATATCCGCAATATCTACGATGACTATCTCGGCGTGCGTGTGGAACGCCTGTCGCACCGAATCATCCTCCGCCCGCGGTTGCCCCGCGCGCTGGGCACCGTGCACGCCACGGTCAATGTTGACGGAGTCCCCGTCCCACTTGTCATCAAACCTGCCGGCGCGGAATCCGGCGTCGACCTTGATGCCAGCGCGCTCTCCGATTCATACGATCTCATACTGGACCTCCCGCGCCGGGACGCGGCAAGCGTAACCATTCGGCACAAACTCCCTGCCCGATCCCGGATCAGCGTGAGCCTGCGCGACACTCTCGTCGTCGTCTCGGTGAACGGCCAACCTGTCCGCCCCGAGATCCGATTCAACCCGCCGCAAGCGTATCCACCCGCAATCAGGGAAATCCGCCTGGCAGTGCCCAACCTCCGGCCGGGCCTCCCGGCGCTGGCCGGACCGGGCTACCCTCTCTTGAACCATGCCGACATCAAACGCCGGAATGATCTCGCGACCCTGATATTTCACGCCGAGGACGCGGCCGGTGATGACACGGGTGTCGGGGCAGTCCGTGACCGTGGAGGGCGGCTCGAGTATCCGATAAATCCGAACTTCGTCCCCGGATCGTTCGATCTGCGTGAATGTACCATACGGGCGGACTCCGTGCGCGTCTATTTTGACCTTCGGTTCGCATCGCTCCCCGATCCCGGCTGGCATCCGGAATACGGTTTCCAGCTCACCTTCGCCGCAATAGCAATCGACACTGACGGGATCGTAGGTTCAGGTGCGACCATGATCCCGGCGAATGCGCTTTATCGCGTCTCCCGCCGGGCGGCATACGAGCGATTGGTGCTTATCGGCGGCGGCATCCGGGTGGAAGACGCCGGCGGAAAGACCCTCGGAGCGTACATTCCGGCTCCGGAAGACGTGCTGCACCCCCTGGGCGACGCCGCTGCCGGTACAATCAGTTTTTCCCTTCCAGTTGCGCTTCTGGGCCGCCCGACGTCGTCCTGGCGATGCACGATAGTGGCCGGTGCGCAGGACGACCACGGCGGTGCGGGTATCGGAGAGTTCCGGAGTGTGGATCGTGTCCGTGGTGAGTGGAACGGAGGGGGGCGTCTGATTCCGGAGGAATCAAACGTCTATGACGAACTCGTCGTGCCGTAAAGCAAAGGTGAGACTCACCCCGATCATCGGTGTCATCGGTGTTGTGGCACGGTGGCACATGTGGCACAGTGGCACGGTCACACATGTCACACGGTGGCTCAGGTGGCTCATTTCGTGTCGTCCACATCCTTCACAAGAAGTGTGACCACGGCCGCAACAAGCATTGATCCCCCCCCAAGAACGACCGCATTCATCGCATCATTTCCCAGGAAATGTTTCATCAGGGACCCCAGAATACCGGCAGCGGCGATCTGCGGGATGACGATGAAAAAGTTGAAAATCCCCATGTAGACCCCCATCTTCTGCGGCGGCAACGCCCCGGCAAGTATTGCATACGGCATCGACAGGATGCTCGCCCACGCGATCCCCACACCCACCATAGACAGTAACAGAAGTACCGGGTCGCCTATTACGGACATGGAAGCCAGTCCGGCACCACCGCACACCAGACTGACCATGTGGGCTGTTCTCCTGCTTGTCCGCCGGGCCAGCCACGGAATGGCAAAGGCCGCCAGGGCGGCGAATCCATTGTACACGGCAAACAGGACGCCGACCCAATCCGCGCCCTCATTGTACGCGGCGGACGATGGATCGGTGGCATGGTAGATATGCGCCGTGACAGCCGCGGTCGTGTAGATCCACATGCAGAAGAGAGCAAACCAGGAGAAGAACTGCACAACGGCGAGTTGCACCATCGTCCGGGGCATTCGCCTGAGGCTGTCCAGGATCTCCTCCACTCCGGCGAAAAGGCCCTTCTTCTCCTGCAGATGACGGCGGAAGTCCTCCAGGTTTTCGGGGGGGTATTCCTTTGTGCGAAAAACCGTCCAGCCAACCGCACCGAGGAACGCGATTGCACCGGCATAGAAGGAAAGAATCACGGAGGGAGGGATCATGCCGGCCGGGGCGGTATTCGCGACCCCAAACCAGTTCGTCAGCGCCCAGGGAAACGCTGACGCGACAACGGCTCCGATGCCGATGAAGAAACTCTGCACCGCGAATCCGGTTGTGCGCTGTTCCGAAGGTAAAAGGTCAGCCACGAGAGCGCGGAACGGTTCCATAGAGATGTTGATCGATGCGTCCATGACCCAGAGCATCATCGCCGCAAACCAGAGTACCGGTGAATTCGGCATGACGATGAGTGCAAGCGACGCAAGTATCGCCCCGGTCATGAAGTAGGGCCGCCGCCTTCCCAGGCGCCCCCAGGTCCGGTCGCTCATGTAGCCGATGATGGGTTGAACGATCAGCCCGGTGGTCGGCGCGGCGATCCAGAGTATCGGAATGCTGTCAACGCTCGCACCCAGTGTCTCAAAGATACGGCTGACATTGGCATTCTGCAGTGCGAAGCCGAACTGGATGCCGAGGAAGCCAAAACTCATGTTCCAGATTTGCCAGAAAGAGAGACGCGGTTTTTTCATATCCCTTTACCCTTTGACACTCCCCAGCGTCAGGCCCGAAACGAGCCAGCGGCTCAGCGAGAGGAAGAGGACCACAACCGGGATGGTGACAATCACCGAGGCCGCGCCGTACAACCCCCACTCCGACCCCATGTTGGATTCAAAGGATTTGAGTCCGAGCGGCAGGGTCCACATTTCGGTGTCCTGGAGGATTTGCGCCGCCACCACATATTCCGTCCAGGCAGCCATGAACGAGAAGAGCGCTGTAATCACCAGCGCGGGGGCGGCAAGGGGCAGGATGATCATATAGAAAATCTGAAACTGGTTGCAGCCGTCGATGCGGCCGGCTTCTTCGAGAGAGGTGGGAATAGTATCGTAGTACCCCTTCATTTGCCAGATGCAGAACGGGAGGGCTGTCGCGGAATACATGATGACGATCCCCAGGTAGGTGTTGATCAGGTGCAGGTTCACCAGCATGATATACATGGGGAGCAGCAACATGGTCGCGGGGAACATCTGCGTGACCAGCAGGCTCAGCAGGCCGAACTTCTTGCCCACAAAATTGTACCGGGAAAACGCGTACCCGCACGTGGACGCAAGAACCACCCCGGTGAGCGTGACGACCACGGCAATGAGCGTGCTGTTGATCAGCCAGAGGAAAAACGGACGTTCGGTGAAAAGCCCGACGTAGTTGTCGAAGGACGCCTCCGCGGGGATCAGTTCCAGGGAGGTCGAGAGCAGCCGGTCCGCCGGGCGCAGGGAGATGTTGAAGATCTGCAACACCGGGTAGAGCGCGATGAGCGAGAAGATAAGGAGGACGACATAACTCGCCGTCACACGGATTGCAGTGGCACCTTTGCTCCGTACCATAAACGGTCACTCCCCTCAGGAATACACGTTCTGTGTGGCTTTGGACTTCCGCATGAAAGTGAGGCTGAAGGCCAGCAAGATAAAGAAGATGATGATGGACAGGGCGGCGCCGTACCCGTACCGGTAGAAGTTGAATGCCGCCTTGTAGACGAATGAGACCAGCAGGTGTGTCTGGTCCGACGGTTCCCCGGCGTTGCTCACAAGCCAGACGATATTCAGGTTGTTAAAGGTCCAGATAGTCCCCAGCGTGATCGCCGGCACCATCACCGGCCTGATCAGGGGAATGGTGATGTGGCGCAGCTTGTGATACCACGCCGCCCCGTCGATATCCGCCGCTTCATAAAGATCATGCGGGATGCTTTGCAGCGCCCCCATTGCGATCACCATCATGAAGGGAAAACCGAGCCAGACATTGGTGATGATCACCGCGATAAACGCTTCGAGCGGCTGGCGCAACCACTGCACGCCGTCGATACCGAACCACTGCGTCAGCATCAGGTTGATCGCGCCATACTCGTAGTTGAACATTCCGCGCCAGGTCAGCGCAACGATGAGCTGCGGCACCGCCCAGGGAAGGACGAGGATCGCCCGGAAGATCGCCTTCCCGCGTATCTCCTTCTGGTTCAGCACGAGGGCGAGAAACACCCCGAGCACAACGTGAAAGAACAGGTTCACCACGGTCCAGATCACCGTCTTCACGAAGACCAGATAGAAATTGGGTTGCGAGGGTTCGGTGAACACCTTTACGTATTGACCGAACCCGATGATCTGCCAGTCCCGGATATGCCTCAGGTTCATATTGGAGAGGGAGATGACGATGTTGTAGAAGAACGGATAGATCACCACGCCGAACAGGACCACAAAGGCGGGAGCTACCAGCAGGAACACGTAGAGCCGGTGACGGAGAGTGTGCGATGACGTCATGGAAAGCGGCCTCTTCTTACTCGTTCATCTCTTTGATTCTGCGAAGTGCGAGTGTCTGCATATCCGCGGCCGCCTGCTCCGCGGTTTTGGTCCCGGCAAGGACCGCCTGATAGCTCGGACGCATGGCATCCCAGATTGCCCGCACTTCCGGTATGACCGGCATCGGGCGGCCGTGTTGAATCTGAATTCGCGAGTTCCGGAGGATCTCGTTGTTCTGCACGAAGGCGCTCTGTTGCACCTCCATGTGGGTCGGCATGGTGTACAACTCCTTCGCCGCCTCCAGTTGGTTCTCCGGAGCCATCAGGAAGCGGATCAATTCCAGCACCCAGCGCTTCTTCTCCTCGCTGATGTTGGCGTTGATGGAAAACCCTTTCGGGGACACCATCGGCTCGCACCAGAGTCCGGTAGTGGTAATCCTGGGCAACGGGGCCACGCCGATGTCCAGCCCTGCGTTCAGGTAGCCGGCCCACGACCAATCCCCGTTAATGATCATCGCGGCTTTGCCATCTTTGAACAGTATGTCGGCAACGTTGTAGTCGGCTTCGTTCGGGATGATCTTGTGCACGTCGCGCAACTGCTTCACAAACAGAAGGGCGTCAATGGTGCTCCTGGTGTTCAGGGTAGGCGTACCTGCATCGTCCATGATCCACCCGCCGAACCCGGTCAGAAACGGTATGAAGAAAAACGGTTCGGTGTAGTTCCAGGCGAGCCCGTACCGGTCGGTCTTCCCGTCACCGTTGACATCAACCGTGAGCTGTTTGCCGATCGCAATCAGCTCCTGTTCGGTTGTCGGCGGAACAGGGACGAGCTTCTTGTTATATACCAGCGTGAGGTGATTGCCCAGCTTGTCGGCGATCTGGTACAGGTGCCCCTTGTACCAGGTAAGCGCTTTCGTATCGTACCGGGCCAGCCAGGTACTGTCGAACAGCGGTTCCAGCGGGAGGATGATATTCATGATCTCGAACGGCCCTACCTGATCCGAGGGTCCGTACACGATCTCCGGCCCCTGCCCCGCCAGGGCGGCGATAATGAACCCCGATCGGAGTTCCTCGGTTTCCTTGAAGAGTTGCTCAACTTTGACTTCGGGATGAAGCTTCATGAAGCGATGCAGTTGCCGCTCGAGGATCACGCGGATGTCAATGCGGTCCTGGTGCCAGATGGTGATCCGGACCCGTCCGTCATCGCGTTTGAAGCATCCCTGTGCTGTCAGGCCGGCGGCCAGGACGATCACCAGCAGCGCTGCGGGAGCGCCGAACCGGGCGAGGCACCTGCGCACGTTCAATGTCCGCCTGCTCCTTTCGGGCCGGGCGTTGTGGCACCTCCGGCCTCGCGGACAAGGGTCCAGATCGCGGCAGAGAGGGCGAGCGAGACACCGCTGATCATGAAGATGATGGATTTGTCCGCTGTGGCCAGGACAACGCCTCCCAGCACAAGGCTCACAAAAAGCTGGGGAATGACCACGGAGAGATTGAAGATCCCCATGAAGAAGCCCATGCGTGACTTTTCCACCTTTTCCGACATGATGGCAAACGGCAGCGACACGATCGATGCCCAGCCAATGCCCACCACCGCCATCAGCAGGTAGAGCATTGCCGGTGACGTGCCGGCAACGACGATGCCGAAGTAGCCGATCGCCATGATGGCGACGGCGCCCATATGTACACGGACGCGGCCGAAGCGCTTCGCGAGCGGCTCCAGCACCGGGGCGGGCAGGAGAAATCCGACGGTATTGAGAACGGCAAAGGCGATCGCGATGATGCGGCCGGTTTCCCGGACGGCTTCTCCCGCTTCAACCGGCAGGGGCATCTTCTGCTGGATGAACGCAATGATATACACAAACATCGTTTGCACACCGATCCAGGAGAACGCATGTGCGCCATAGATGCGGAAGAGCTGCGCCCATTGCGTTGGTGAGCCGCCGCCTCCGCGGTCTCCTGCGGCAACCGCTGACGGGTGAAGCTCCTTCTTTTCCGTAACGAAGAGAATCGGCAAAACGGAGAAAAGGAAGACCACACCGACACCCGCATAGATGAGGACTTCGTTGCCGGCGACGGCGCCGACCACGTACGCCAGAACGCCGAAGAAGCCGGAGATCGTCTGCATCCAGGTGTACCCTTTTGTGCGGGCTTCTCCTTCGGGCGTCACATCGGCGATCACGGAGCGTGTCGGGTTGAAGCTGATGTTGATGGCGAGATCGAGTGTCAGCGCGATGCCCGTCGCGACCAGAAGGAGATGACCGACGCCGAGCGCGTTGTTGATAGCATCGATGTTCGGCAGAGCCAGCAGCATCAACGCCGCAATCGTTCCCCCGATCAGGATGAAGGGACGCCGGCGGCCACCCCAGAACCAGACACGGTCGCTTATGAGGCCGATGATGACCTGTCCGACGATACCGGCCAGCGGTCCCGCAGCCCAGACGATACCCACCTGGTGAATGTCCAGATTGTAGCGGGTCGTCAGCAGCCAGCTCAGAGCTGAAATCTGAATGGACAGCGCGAATCCCATTGCTGTCGCAGGCAGACTGATGAGAGCATAGAATCCGTTCGTGAGTTTTACCTGGAACGCGCGCATGGATTGGTCACCGTTCCTTTTCAGTATTCAAAAACCAGGCATTCGCCCGGGGCCAGGTCGGCGTGCAGTACACCCTCTCTGACCGCGATTTTCTTGCCGGTCAGGAGATTGACGACCCGCTTTTTCGTTGTCTCCAGTCTGGTTCCCGCCCGCTGGATCGCGTGATGGTGCATATTGCAGATGATCGCCAGGCGTGTACGCTGGTCCCGGCTCAGACGCGCAAACGCGAGCAGGTGGCTGTTCCCCTCATCGAGCATGCGGAACGACTCCGGCCGGGAATCCGTCACCATCACGCGGTGCTTCTTTCTGATGGCGAGCACCGTGCTGATCAGGTGCACGAACTGCTCGGGGTTGAGCCAGTTGTACGCGTATTCGCTGAACAGCGGAAGTTTCTCCGACGGAAGTTTCTTGAGATCTTCCACGGTGAAATCCAGTCCGGTGTTGATCGGGTATCGTCTCCGCGATTTCATAACCGGAATGAAGAAACGGAACCGCGGGCAGAAAACTGTTGACGACAATGGTCCAGCGTGCATAGGTCAGATGCCCGGAACGCGCTGCGGCGCGCGGGGTGTTGTGGTTTTCCGGTGTGGCGAAAAACGGGATCGGGAATCCTTCGTGCGCGAGTTTCCGGGCGAGGTTCCTCATCCGGTCGGGATGATGCTGGTCCACCCAGCAATACCCGAAAACCGCGTTGTACCCCTCATCCCTGCTCTTCTGCGAGATCGAGAAGTTCTCATCCCAGAAAGCGAAATCGGGATCAAGGCTGCGCGCCTTGGCCACCATTTCGGCTTTGAGCTCCATGGGGAGCGCATGCCCCATATCGATCATAACCCCGTCGATATGGAAGTCCTGCTGGTAGTGCGGAATGATCCCGACGATCCTGTCCCAGAGCGGGCGATTGACATACTGCGGCTGCGTCAGCCGCCGGTCGTACATCCGGATGGTGTTATAGCCGATGTAATTGAAGTCGGGGTGCGTGTACAGACGCAGATACGTGACGTCATTCCACGGCGGCTGTGTATCTTCGGGGGGCCAGTCGGCGAATGCGCCGGGAATCTTGACGCGTGTGCCGTCGTCAAGGACACCGATGTAGCGGCCGTCTTGCTTCCGCACCGTCCCGGCTCCCGGCGGCAGCGTGAAGAAGTCGCGGTACACCTGGTGGGGCGGAATCAGATGGTCCAGGCGCCCGGCATTGACATCACCATGAATGCGGTCCAGCTCCTCCCGTGTGAACACGGGTGATCCGTACTTTCCTTCGTCGGTCTCGTGCGGCGCCCTCTGTGGCACGCTCTCCTTGATCCAGTACATCCACTCCGGATGTTCCTTCACCCAGTCTCCGTCCTTGGCCGCGGTGCGGAACACGAACTCGACGACAACACGCAGGCCGAGCCGGTGCGCCGCCTCCACAAACGCACGGAATTCGGTATCGACATCCAGGCCGAGGGAAGGCTCGCTCAGGTTCTCATCGATCTGGTACGGATTCCGGATAGCATAGGGCGAACCGAGGGTCCCCTTGTTGCCGTCATGACCGATCGAGGTAATAGGCAGCAGGTGGACGGTATTTGCGCCGAGGCGTTTGATGTAGGGAAGCATCGCAATCGCCTTCAGGAACGTTCCGGTCTCCCGGAGTCCGTCTCCGTTCAGGGGGAGATCCAGAGATCCGTTGCCGTTGTGATCAAATGCAGTTGTCGTGCGCACGAAGACATTGTAGATGACCGCGTCTTTTGTCCACTCCCCTCCTGATGGAGCATGCCGGTGGGACGCCTTCCTGAGGTTGATTTTCTTGATGATCCCGAGGTAGTATGCATAGGGATGCACCTTTATGGCCTTCGGAGCGCCTCGGGTGGTGGACCAGAGGGAGGGGACGGCATAATGGGCCTTCAGTGTGCGGGTTTCCCGCAGCTTGCGCTGGAGGGCTTTCTCGAGCTGATCGAGTGCGCTGGGTGTTGTGGACTTGGTCATGGTTGCGGCACACCGAATGTGTCTAGGATGATGAGTGGAGTGGATGAAGGAGAAATCACAATGCTGCGGTGCCGGGCCGGGAATTCTTCACCCGGGACCCATTGACCGGGCCTGCCGCTGTTCGAATACTTGTACTGAACGGTTGTGCCGGCCGGAAGTTCGAGAGACAACGTCCACTGACCGTCACCTGCAATTGCATCCCCCTCACGGCCGTCATCGCGCATCCGGACCGTGTTGGGGCTCCAGGAGGCGAGCTGTTCGACATTTCCGGCCACAAAGATCGCCTGTGGCACCTGCTGTGCCGACGCGTCGCAGACCAACACCACCTTGCGGATCGTGGTACCGCTGCGCGCCATCACGCCGCGACCGGCGGCCGGGTCTTCGCCGTCCCCCGTGGAAGCCGGGATCTCGGGGATAATCGGTGAGAACGTGCGCCCGGGCATCGATCCGCCTGCAAGCCGCGCAAACCGGTAGATGTTCTGCAGGTGCAGCCGATAGCCTGTGTCGAAGGGTCTGTCTCCTGCGGGAGCCGTCTGGTCGCTCCCGTACCACCAGAACCAGTCCGAACCCTCCGAAGCGTACATTTCCTCCCATGCCATGTACGCATACCATGAGCGCGTTCCCGTCTGCGGCGGAGCCTTGTGTGGATCGGGCCGGGACAAGCCGGACCGTGCGAGATCCGTGCGCGCCTGCAACAGATATTCCCACGCCGCATTCTCCTCCGGCTCACCAATCCAGGTGTCAAAGTTCCCGTTGATCCATGAGCCAGGCCAGAGCCACGACATCGAGGGCGAACTTCCGACGGGATGTGCGGGCACATCGCGCGTAATGTTCCCGCGGATGTATTCGATCATCGTGGTCGTAATGACACTCCGTTGCCTGTAGAGCGCCGCAAGTTTTCTGTAGAGTGCGTGCAGGAACCGTTTGCCGTCATTGTCCTTCCGGTACCACTCCCACGCATTTTCTCCGTCCAGAATGACGGTGATGAGCACATCGCGATCTTCCTTCGCGGGAGCATACGAAAGTATGGATTGGACAAAATCCTCGGCCGCCGCTTCGCCGTCCAGATTCTGGTACTTGAATCCGATCCTGTCCGAAAGGTCCGTATCCCTGAACACCAGAAGCATGGGATTCGCTCCCGCCGGAAACCGGTATGCCGTGGTATTGGGCATACCGCGCGGCTCGGAGCGGTGAAGAACTCTTACATCGCTCGCAGTCCACAGGATCCCGTTCTTCCGTAAGGTTTCCAGAACCGGCTGTGCAACCGATCCTTCACCCGGCCACATCCCGCTCGGAGGTACTCCAAAGATCGTGGTGTACATCTTCACCGCCTTCACGACCTGCGCTTCAGCATCCTCCGGGAAGGAGTAGCGCGCAGGCAACGGCTCACCGGGCTGACAGATGCGGGCCAGGTCGGAGTCGTAGATCAGTGGCAGAATCGGATGATAATACGGCGTTGTGATGATGTCGATCTGCCCCTTCCGGCGCTCGGGATCGTACCGGAGCTGCCTGTGCACCGGCAGGATGGCCGCCGTGACCTTGTAGGCTTCCACGACCATCCGGGTGTTGTCCGCATCGGTAACCGTTTTCCGGAGAGTGAACGTTCCGTCGGCATGTTCTTCCACATAGCCGCTCAGATCGCAGACCTCTCCTCCCGGCAGCTTCACCGGCCCGCGCAGAAAGTCCGGGTCGAAATGCGCGAGATAGAACCAGAAAATCACCTCGCGCAATTCCTGCGGCGTAAAGAGGTCGTCCCGGTTCACATTTTCCCGGGTGATCCGTTGCTTCAGCGCAAGATACCGGGGGAACCGTTCGATCATGACCTGGCTCATGCCAAAGGCATTCCAGGAGTTCTGGTAAACATAAGCCCTGTCTTCAGCCGTATACGTGCCCGCAGATTTGAGGGCGATATCGATCCAGGGGTCTGTTTTGCCCGCCCAACGCTTCAGGAACCGGGCTACATCGATACTGTTAGTGGACGTATTGACGAAGGGGCCGAGACGGGCCAGGTAGTAATCGCGCAGCTGGAGCAAAAGCGAAGAGGTAAGGTTGATGGTGCAGTGCACCTCCGGATACTTCCCGAGCATCGCCGCCATGTCGTAGTAATCTTTGGTGGCGTGTGTCCGGACCCACGGGCCCGCCAGCTGGTCGGTTTCCGGATTGATGTACGATGGCTGGTGCTGATGCCAGACGATGTTGAGGAACACGGGCTTCCGGCCGGCCGCCAGGGGATACTTGTCATCGTGATTCAGGGGAGCTTGCGGCGGCTCGGAAGTAAAGAGTATGCTCCGGTCATCAGTCAGGACGAACACCGAGTTCTTGCTCGAGCGGTCATAGTTGTCGATCAGCGCCGGATTGGAGGGGTCATTGACGTACGTGCTCCCATCAACGAGGAATTTGTACTGGTAGAGACCGGCCCGGAGGTTCCGTGTTACCGACCACTCACCGGGCCCATCCCTCCCCAACCTGTCATCGGCCTTTGACCATCCATTGAAGTCCCCCAGAAGAGAAACGGAGCTATCCGCTTTACCTGTATAGACAAAGCGCACTCCAGCTGAAGTGATCTGTGGCTGGGCCAGAACGGTCCTCATGGGGGGTACACCAGTAACAAGAACAAGAAGAAACAGGCCCAACCAGGAGAGTGATCCATATCCGCCCTGAAGGAATCCTCTTGAAAGATCAGTATTATTCAACGCTTCTTTCTCCATCTGCTGCTATCAGCGAATGTAGGCCATTTTCTGTGTGGAGACGACCTTTTTGCCAATTCCATCGGAAGCTGCGAGCCGGCATATATACATCCCGCTCGTCACGATCCGGCCATCCGACGTACTGCCATCCCAGATTACACTATGCTCCCCGGCACCGATTTCTTCAGCGACAAGGACAGCTACGCGTGCTCCCAAGACGTCGTAGATTTCGAGGCGTGCTGCTCCGGCCGCTACCATATTATTTCATCAATACCAGCTTGCGCGTGAAGGTTTTTCCATCAACTGTTCCGTCGATGAGCATCCGGCAGAAATACACTCCGCTCGCCGCAGGCCTCCCTGTGCCGGTCCGGCCGTTCCACGTCACCACATGACTCCCCGCAGCCACATCGGCATCCACAAGCCGGATCACCTCGCGTCCGAGCAGATCATGCACGGCCAACGTCACGCGTGCCGTGTGTGGCAGGTCGTACCCGATTATGGTGGTCGGATTGAACGGATTGGGATAGTTCTGGTGGAGTGCAAAAACGGCCGGAGCTTCGAGGGGACTTTCAACCGCCTGGACCGGATTGCTGATCTTCAGCGTATCGCTCGTGAGGGAAATCGTGTACACTGCGCTGCCAAAGGGGGGAAGGGCCACCTGGAGAGCGGTGAGTGCCGACCCGTTCACCTGCGTATGGGTGCCGGTGAGCAGTTCGTTCACGTAGTAGCTTGCGAGAGGTTTGATCTCCTCGGCGAATATCAAACCGTTGTTCACCAGCAGATCGAGTACCCCTGTCTGTGCTTCAGATGACATGTTGGTCACCGACAGGCCGTTCCTGTCCGTGTACGGGCGGGTGAAGGCATACAGGTTTTCATTTGTCGAACCCACGCGTACAAAGTCGCTGACGTCGGATCCATCCACGCGTCCGTCCCCGTTCGTATCCCGCTTGTGCTGCGTGAAGGCGCGGAACTGGCCCCGCAGTGTGGCAAGTCTCTGGTAGTGCGGCGACAGGATCGCCCGTCCCTGATAGTTCCAATCGATGACACTGCGGGTGCGCGCTTCCTTACTGCCGGTGATTCCGTATCCCCATCCCACCTCCTGTCCGTTCCAGAGCATCGGGAATCCCGGTGCGGTGAACAGGACGGTCGCCATAGGCATTGTCCGCTGGAAGGTGCCGGCCGCATCGAGTGCAAAAGCCGAGGAATAGAAATAGACGATCCGGTCTTCGTCCTGCGATTCCATGAAGCGCATGTAGAGGGAATTTTCTCCGGGATAGAATCCGGCGTTGTCAATTTCATTGTGCAGAAGGGTGATGGCAAACGGTGTGAACCCGAATCCCCGGATACGGTTGAAATAGAGTTTGAAATCATAGGCTGCATCCACTCCCCCGAACACGCCGCCCGAGGAGTAGTCGGCATAGATTGCCTCCGTGCCGCCGCCTGTCCCGTCATCTTCACCGAGCAGGAAGATATCGCCGCGCGTATGTTTCAGCGCCTCGCGCACAGGCTTACCCATCGCCGCCTCGCCATACCGGCGGGACGGCCCCCAGTAGACGTCGTAGCGATATCCATCCACACCGAATTCGGAGATCCAGTACCGGAGCATCCTGATCATCTCGGCGCGGAGGTCCGGATCGTTCCAGTTGAGATTGAGCAGTTGATCACTGAATCCGCAATAGTACGTGAACCCGAAGGCATCCGTGCATTGATTGAGGCCGTTGGTGTTATGCGGGATGAGGGTGTGCTCGTACCAATCCCAGTAACGGGAATCGACTCCGTACGTGCGCCCGTCGATCGCCCACGGATGGGAACGGCTTGAGTGGTTTGTCGTCACATCCAGAATCACTTTGATACCGAGGGCGTGCGCCTGGGCGATGAAGTTCTTGAAATCCTGATTTGTCCCGTATTCCGGAGCAACGTTGTAGAAGTCCGTGATGTTGTATCCAGGACCCGTTCCGTTGTTGATCGGAAAGGCGTTCTTCATCACCGGCATCATCCATATGACATTAAAGCCCATGTCGTGAATGGCCGGAAGTCGCTGGGCGGCGGCGGCAATGGTACCCGCGGAAGAGGCTGCCTTCGGGAAAAGAAAATAGACGCGGGCCGTTTGCGCCCAGAGCGGGTTCGTGATGACGGTGGGATTCGTCACGGATCCGTCTGCGTTCAAGGTGAAGTACGACCATGTCGTGTCGCTGTTCCCGGTGGGATCTCTGGCAATCAGCCCGAATGTGTAGTCGCCGGCAGCGGCCGGAACACCCAGGTTGATGCTCACACCCTTCATCGCGTTGATGCCGAGCGGGAGCTGTGGATCATCCAGCCAGGTGAAGTCCGTTATCGTCTGGCCGTCCGGGTCGGTTGTCCCCGCCGCGCTCAGAGTCACGGAGTTACCCGAAAGGGTCGCCGAGGCGTGAGCAACGGGAGCATGAGACACCAGAAGCACAAAGGAGACCGGAGGGTCGGACACCACACGTGTGCCGGTGGAATCTGCAACGGCGACAAAGACGTTGAGCCCTTCCCCGAGTGTATCCGTCACCGCCCATTGACCGTCGCTAACCGTCCCCAGGGTTGTATCAACGCCGTTACGGACAAGCCACACCGAGGTCACCGCGGTGTCCTGAATGACGCCGCGAACAGTTCTGAGCGGGTTCACTGTGGTGAAGCCACCGCGGGTTGTCACCTGTAGAAACCCCGAGCGCGTCGTGAAGCGCACCGTGTCGGCGTTCGTGCCGGCACGGAGAATGAGCGTATGCTCGCCGTCGGGAAGGGGCTGCGGCGGAGTGAACAACAGCTGGCTCGAGCCGCTGTTGAATCCTGCCCCCGCGACCGCATACATCGTCCCATCGATGATCACCGCGAGCGAAGCCGTATCGACACTGCTCCCCACCCGGGGGAAGATGTACGCCGAGATCGTCGAGAGGCTCGTATTGAGAATTGGCCCGCGCTGGTTGGGTGTGAGATGATATATCGTGGGGTCCTTGACGTAGAGGAACGTATTGTTGTTGTCGAGAGGATTCTGATGGTGGTTCAGGGGATCATTCGGCCAATCCGATACACCGGTGTACCAGAACTTATACTGCCACGCTCCGGGCACACCGTTCGCCGGTGGTGCGGGATTTCCCCCGATACGCAGCCGGACTGTTCGTGTCCATACATCCCCTCCGATGTACGCCATTGGCGCGGCTGCAGGTGTCCAGTTGTTGAATTCACCCGGCAGGGCAACGCCCGTCTTCCCTGAAATCTGGTAGCGGAACGTGACATCCACGCTGTCCTGTGCACGTACCAACCCGGCATATACGCCAAGACAGAGAATAACGGCCAAGAACCTCTTCACCGTCATGACCCTCCCTCCAGATAGACGACACCCGATAGGGGGCGAATTACCGTTCGATTACCTGCGCGTTCGCCGGAAGTCTTTGTCGCAGGCCATACGCGGCGCCACCGGCCCGCCAGGGGTCCCTCAAGCGTCACCGTCGCCGGGGCATCGTGTCTGTTCAGGAACACAAGCCCCCGGACCCCGGATACTTCCCGCATAAATCCGTACACTCCCTGTTTCTCATCACACAGCACGCCCCGGATTGTCCCGTCCGTCCAGACGGGGTGCGACTTCCTGAGCGCGATGACATCGCGCGAAAACGTCAGCATTGCGGTATCCTGCTTGACCTTCTCCCAGACCATCGTCCCGCGGCACCCCGGGTCTTTCCCTCCCAGCATGCCTACCTCATCGCCGTAGTAGACCATCGGCGCGCCCGGATAGGTCATCTGGAAGAGCATGGCCAGCTTCATGAGGGCCGTGTTGCCGTTGCACGACGTGAGAAACCGTTCCGTATCGTGACTCCCGAGGAGGTTCAGCAGGGCAAACTGGACTTCATCGGGATATCCTTTCCGCTGATCTTTCAGCATTTCGTCGAAGGCGGCCGGCCCGATCTTTCGGTTGACGAAAAAATCGAGGCAGGCATTCCGGAACCTGTAGTTCATCACGGCATCGAACTGGTCTCCCTGGAGCCAGGGGGATCCGTCCTCCCAGATTTCACCGACGATATACGCCTCCGGGTTGATGGACTTCACCACGGTTCTCCACTCGCGCCAGAATTCATGGGAGATCTCGTTTGGTACATCCAGCCGCCATCCGTCGATGCCCGCACCCATCCAGGCGCGGGTTACGGAGAAAAGGTATTCCCGCACAGCCGGATTGTCGGTCTTCAGCCGGGGCAGCGAGCCGTATCCCCACCAGCAGTCGTAGTTGGGATTGCTGACGGGAGCAACCGGAAAGCTCTTGAAGGAATACCAGTTCTTGTAGAGGGAGAGCGATCCCTTCTCCTTGACGTCGGCAAATGCAAAGAACTGGACACCGGTGTGGTTGAACACACCATCGAGTATAATGCGCATTCCGCGCCGGTGGCAGGCGTCGACCAGCTGTTTCAGGACAAGGCTGTCCCCGAATTGCGGGTCCACGCGCAAATAGTTGCGTGTATCATACTTGTGGTTACTCGGAGCATCAAATATGGGATTCAGATACAGCGCATTCACGCCGATTCCCTGCAGGTAGTCCAGGTGGTCTATAATCCCCTGCAGATCTCCGCCGAAGTGGTTCTTGCTGGTCGGTGTATTGCCCCAGTATTCCGCGCCCGGGGGGTCGTTCGCCGGATCGCCGTTGGCAAATCGATCGGGAAAAATCTGATAGAAGACCGCGTTCTTTACCCAGCGGGGGACGAACGATTCCTGTTGTGCAGGTGCGACGGGGGAGAATGCCATCAATGTCCCCACAAGCAGCAAAACGGTCCGCAGAGTGGTACGCTGGGGATTGTCGGCGCGGGCACGATCGGTTGGCGTAATGATGGCTTTCACGGATCAGTATAGGAAAATGGGCCTAAAAATGCAACGCTTGCTTTCCTGGAGAAAGCTGCTATCTTTCGAAAAACGGGTAGAAAACCACACTTGAAGTCCAGACGCCCTCCCCCGCCGCGACCCCGGTTGACACCGCAGATGCGCAGAGCATTCCTGCTCTTTACTCTTCTTGTTCCCGTTTTCTTCTTCGTCTTTCTGGAAGGCGGGCTGCGGATCTTCGGATATGGCCCGGACCTCTCGCTCTTCATCACCGAGACACTTAACGGCCGGTCGTATCATATCATGAATCCGGGGGTGAAGAACCGGTACTTTTCGCGCGTGGCCTTCACCCCCACTACGTCCCCGGACTACTTCACTGTGCCAAAGCCGGCCGGCACGTACCGCATTTTCTGTCTCGGAGGCTCGACCACAGTCGGTTTCCCCTACTGGTACAACGGATCTTTCCCGTCCTTTCTGCGCGACAGGCTTCGCAGAACCTTCCCCGATCGGTCGATTGAGGTCATCAACCTCGGCATGACCGCTACAAACAGCTACACCGTGGTCGATATGGCGCATGATGTTCTGGACTATGAGCCGGACCTGTTGGTGGTGTATGACGGTCATAATGAGTTCTATGGAGCGCTTGGCGTTGCATCCCGGGAGACCATGGGAGGATCCCGCTGGCTTTCACGCCTCTCCCTCCGCCTGGTCCATCTCCGGTCGTTTCTCTTCATGCGCGATGCGTACAACGCATTCGGAAGACTGTTTGCCGGTTCAGAAGGTGTCGAAGCACGCGGCACGCTCATGGAGAAACTCGCCCGCGGCCGGACAATTCCCATCGAAGGCCAGACGTACCGGGACGGCCTTGGTACGTTTGCATCAAACATCGCAGAACTGCACGATCTCTGCACTGCAAAGGGGATCCCTGTGATTCTGGGGACACAGGCATCGAATCTTCGGGGATTGCCCCCCTTTGTTTCGGGAGAACCTGCCGGAGCCACACCGCAGCAACGTCTCGCCTTCCACGAAAGCTTCAACAACGGCCTGGCGAACTGGATGAACGGCGCCTTCTATTCAGCGCTCACGGCATTCTCCTCGGCCACATCCCTCTTCCCCCTCCACGCCGAGGCTCACTACTGGCGTGCACGTTGTCTTGACACCCTTGGCCGGCCGGATGAAGCACGTTCCGCGTATATCCGTGCACGTGACCTCGACGAGCTGCGCTTCCGCACCGGTTCGGATTTCAATGACGTCATCCGTCGTGCCGCCGACGGTTCGACTACTTCCTGTGCGGATATCGAAAAAGTCTTCGCAGAGGCTTCTCCCCACGGCATCATCGGCAATGACCTGATACTTGAGCACCTGCACCCCGTGGCATGGGGCAACTTTCTCATCGCCAAGGCGTATGCCGGGGTCATGCGTGAGCGCGGCATCCTCGCCAGCCGCGAGGAGTGGGCTGCGCGGGACACCGTCGTGGACGCGGCCTTGTGGGAGGCGCGTCCCCTCACCGAACTGGATGAGCGCACCGCCCGGCGCAGAACGGAAGCCCTGGTGACCGCCTGGCCGTTCCAGCCCGAAGAACTCCTTCTGGAGCCCATAGCCGCCGAAGACACCATCGGACAGATTGCCGACGAGATAGCACGCGGACGCATTCACTGGCGCATGGCTCATGACCGTGCTCTGGCGTTCTACGCCGCGCGTAATGACACGCGTTCCATGGAACGCGAATACCGCGCCATCATCAACCAGCTGCCATACGTCGACGTTCAACCCTACCTGAAACTCGCCCATCTGCTCCTCGTTCAATCACGTACCGATGAACTCCGCGCCGTACTTGAGCAGACGCTTCAGGTGGAACCGACTATCCTGGCATATCGCGCATTGGGCGACATCGCTCTTCGTTCAAAGAATCCCCGGCAGGCAGCCATCTACTACGAGCGGACCTTCTCTTTTTCCCAGACCCCGACCGAACGGGCAGAAAACGGAACACTCCTCGCAGTGGCTTTCTTCCGCATGAATGACCTGGACAGGGCGGAAGCACAGGCGCATCGCGTTCTCTCATTCAAGCCGGACCATAGACCGGCGGTGGATTTGCTCTCAGAAATCGCCGCGACCCGCACGCCGTAGGCCTTCCCGCAACTGCAGCGCGTCGCGGTAATCCGGCACGAGCCGGAGCGCCTCGTCGAGGTTCCTCCGGGCCGGATCCATCTCGCCCCGGTTCGCATACGCGGCGGCAAGACCGTAGTACGCGTTTGCCCGCACCTGCACTTCCCTCCCGTTCCCCGTGAGCGCCAGAACCTGTCTCAGCTGACGGATCGCCTCGTCCGGGTTTCCAGCGTTGACTTCAAGCAACCCCAGATCCAGACGCGACCGTTCGTAGGCGCCGTTTGAAGCGACAGACCGCCTGTAGTACTCCATCGCCCGGGCCCGCTGCCCCATCGTATTCAGCAGACTTCCGGTAAGATAGTTCGTGTAGTAACTGAAAGGATACTCGTCCAGCATCGCCTCATACGTTGTGAGTGCATCCCGCATCCGGCCGATCCGCCAGAAGTAGGATGCCGTCGTATAACATGCTTCGTTCCAGCGCAACCTCCGCGCATGCGTTTCTTCGACGATGTGCCGCAACGTCGCATCGGCAGTATGCAGAACCAGCGGAACGCGGTGGAAGTCATGGAACGGCCATCTGCCCGTCAGGTGTCCGATGGAATAGTCTGCGTAGGCCAGGTCGAGCCAGCAAATGCCCAGGCTGTCCGGCTGGAACGGAAGGAGCGTATCCGTTGCGACATCTCCCGTGATCCACCCTCCGGCAACAAGTGCCCGGGTGAACGCGGAAGCGAGATGGTAGTACCCGAGCGCAGTCGGGTGCAGGTGCTCCCAGAACAGCGTGTCCCCCGGGATTCCGTCAGGAGAAAGCGCGGTAAAAAGGGAATCCGCTTTCACCAGAGGGGTATGAGTCTCATTCGCCATCTGTCTGATGACGTCATTGATTGCTTCGGGCGCACGGAACTTCAGGAGATCCAGGTCCTTCGCACGGAGAAGAGCCTTCCGCGCTTCAGCAAATCTTCCCGCTGCTCGAAGTTCCTGTCCGCGTTTGAATTCGAAGCTTGCGGACCGATCCCCCTGACCGGGGCTGTCCGAGACAAACGGAGGGAACATCAGGTTGGAGGAGACTTCGCTTATAATGACAGGTACCCGGGCTTCCTTAAATGTCTGAAGAATGGCGCGGAGATTGTCCCCGAACACCTGCACTATCCTGCGCGTCTCATCGGAATCCAGCGCAACCAGGCTGCCCTCTGACACCTGACGCATGAGGTTCAGTGCCTCACCCTTCTGCCCTCCTCCTCCTGATCTGCCCGTCCACTCCTGCAGAAGCTGCATCAGCCTGAACTCCCGGGCAGCGTATTTCAAACGGGTCATCCAGACAAAGCGCCGGTTAAGAAATGAAGCCCCGACTCCTTCGGGGCCGTAAAACTCGTTGTGGCCCGAATAGACAAGTACAAGATCGGGATGGTACGCCAGGAGTTCAGGCGCGAAATCTCTGATCACATTCGTGTTGATCGCCGAGGCTCCCCAGTTGACGACCTCGATTTCTTTCGCGGGGTAGATCCGGCGCAACTGTTTCCGGAGGAGACCCGGGATGTTCGCATTCATGTCGTACGGTGTACCGAACATCGACGACCCACCGAGGCACATGATCCGGAATGTGTTCCGGGATTTTCCCCTCCGGAAGAGCGTCGTCTTAAACTCGGGAACAAGGGGTGTGTTGGCGGGGAAGTATTTCCTGAGGAACATGCGGTTCGTCTGGTACCACGTGACGCCGTCCAAAGACACGGTGTCAGCAAGTGCAGCCTGCTGGGAGGGTGAGAATACCCGGAGCCCGATTTCCGTGAGCACGATCAGGAGCAGGAGCGCCGTGACGGGGAGGAGACTGAAGACGATATGACGGGGCCGTATGGTCACAGGTGGCGTGTGCTGTCAGGGAAGAATCGACTCTCTGGGCGGTTCGACGTTAAGCCAGTCGAGTTGCGGCTCCACAAAAGGGACTTCAAACATCCGGCCACCGAAGCCCAGGAGACGGTACGTCATCATCGGGACCGGTGTGACGCGGAGCCGGGAGAGGCGTTCCTGATAGATGTCGACCCCCCGGGCTGCGGCACTTTGCGCAATGAACAGTGTCACTGCCCGGCGTTCTTTCAGCTTCCGGGCTTCTTCCCGTGCACGCGCGAACCGGGCCGCAAATGCGGTATCTCCCGGGAGGGCTTCGGAACGCTTCTCCACAAGCTGCATGTAGATGTATCCGGTCGTATCCCGCAGAGGTCCGTAGAATTCTCCCGGTTCGAGGCGCGAAGCGATCGCGCCGAGGGGATACCGCTCGGTAACGGAGAAGAAGGGGGTGAGCCCTCCGGTTTGCCGGTCGGCGGGATCCACCGAAAAGAGACGGATCACCTGGTCGAAGGGGACACCGGCTTCGAGCTGCCGGAACGCGCCATCCATTTCCTGGATCCCGGATGTCCGGAGCACACGCAGGCGCACCTCCGGTGGGAAGACCGAGGGATCGGTTGACCGCATGTGCGCATACACATCGGCGTCGTCCACTCGCACAATCTCCCGGATGCGTTGTTGCGCCATGCCCGCAAGAAGGTGGTCGCGCCAGGGCCGCAACTGCTGCTCAACGGTCGGATCGTGATCCAGTCCGCGCGAAAAACCCTCCTGCGCCAGCAGTTCATGCCTCGACCATTCCCGGAAGACACTGTAGAGACGTGCCGCAACCCCGCGCACCGAATCACCGTTCACCGTAAATCCTCTGGTGACCAGCCGTTCCACCGCCTCCCCGACCGTCCAGGCCCTGGACCCGGCGACAATCAGAGTTTCCTGCTCAACATCCGCGAGGTGCAGGAGCACCGAATTTCCCATCGTGGCTGAGAGCGCTGTCGACGGAGGCGTGTAGGCGGAACGAAACACCGCATCCACGGCTGCCGCGAACCGTTTGAAGAGGTCAGGTGGCGAGAACGCCTTCCTGTCGCGGAGCAGATCTCTGACATAGCGGTCCTCCTGCGCCTGTTCTTTGCGCATGCGGATGCGTGCGACAATGCGTTCCCGCAGCGTCACGGGAGACATATCCGTATAGAAGGTGTTCGGATCTGAACTGAGCAGCCGGAGGATATAGAATCCCTCCCCGGCGGGAACAACAGGGGAAATGCCGTCTGTGGTGAGGCGGTATGCAGCCTCTTCGATGGTGGTATCCGCGTCCCCCCAGATCACGGTGGCGGTGTCGCGGAGCGCACCCAGCGTGGAATCCAGCGAAAACCGATCCAGGTCTTTCCCGGTCTTCAGCCGTCCCCGCACAAACCTTGCTTCGGCATCGTCGGAAAAAAACAAGAACTCCAGATGGAGCTGCTTCCGTGCCCTGGCAATCCCCTCCTTGATCTCCGCGGAGGAAACAGTCACTCTTGCTCGCACTTCCGTGCGATAGAGCTCGTCGCGAACGAGAAGCCGTGTAATGTCTGCAAGAGCGCGGGTGTAGAGCGCGGCGGTGTCGCAATTCCGGGCAAGCGCTTCCTGTGCAAGCAGTTTCTCGGCCACCATGGAATACAGCAGCGTGAGTTTTTCCTGCTCGAGCTGCAGCTTTCGATGGCGGTAGAGTCCGGGTGTGAGTTCAAACCGTTCCAGGAATTCCCGCTCGGGGATAAACACACTGCCGGCACGGGCGATGGCGGGCTCGGAAACCGGATCGGTCTGTGCCGTCGTGACGCAAGAAAAGAAGAGACAAACCACGAGAAGGATGATCATAGGACGAGGGTTTTGCCTGCTTCAGGGGAAGCCGGGGCACCGTCACAAAACAAGGCGGCCCCGGAGGGCCGGGACCGCCTTGCCGTGTTCCGTCAAATCACGATTACTTCAACAGCACCATCTTTTTCACGCTGGTGAAGTCGCCGGCGGTCAGCCGGTAGAAGTAGACACCGCTCGAGAGGTTCGATGCACCGAACTTCACGTTGTGGATGCCCGCCTTCTGAACCTCGTTCACCAGTGTGGCCACTTCCTGACCGACAATATTGTAGATCTTCAACACCACCTGGGATTGAGCCGGGATGGAGTATTCGATCTTCGTCGTCGGGTTGAAGGGGTTCGGATAGTTCTGCGCCAGCTCGTACACCAGCGGCTTGTTGCCGTCGATTACGCTGGTCGGAGTCTGGGGTATGCGCAGATCGTAGTTCCAGGCGTCATAGAACGCCGGGTTGATACTGCCGAACTGGTCATTGAGCGTGTAGATGGAGTCCGCATCAATGATGTTCGCAGTGTGGTTGTTGCCGAAGCCGCCCCTGCCGCCCTCGTTGTCGCCACCCCGGATACCGAACTTGAAGGTCTGGCCGACTCGGTCTTTCGAGCCGCCGGAGTTAATACTGTCGGGCGATGCCTGGACCTGCCGCGTAAAGATGGAGTCGCCTGCGACGCGGTCACCATTGGTGCCGTCGTCATACATCTTCTTCGCCAGGTTGTTCTGGAGACCTAGGCCCCAGTCGCCGCCATCGTTGCTCCAACCGCCTACTGCCGGACCGTTCATCCAGACTCCCCACTTCATGATGGAGTCCGCCTGTCCCACGCGGACGGTGAATGTTCCCTGGATGTCGGAGAGCGAATCGCCGCCCAGTTTCACCTGATAGTACGCCGGACGGAGGTCGACTTCCCACTTCACATTGACAGCCCGCGCGAGAACGCGCGCGTTCGAGAAGAGCGGCTGACGCCTCGCCTGTGTGATGCTCTTCGATGTGTCACGGATGGTCATGCCGTTGGCCTTGGAGGCGAGCGAATCCACCAGAATCTGACGTTTTTCCGCTTCCGACTGGAGCGGACCGGTGTAGTAGAAGTTGTAGTAGTTTTCCCGAATTTCAGTGCCGTTCCTGACCACGTAGTACTGATAGTTCAGAAATTTCTTCTTCGCGGTAATCACGGTGTCGATCGCCTGGAAGATCGTCCCTGAGACGCGCGACATACGCTTGCCGCTACCCGGCGTGGCCGAGGTCGCAATGTAGCCCGACCGCGCCCAGAGGGTGTCGGTCAGCACGTTGAACCCGCCGCTCGCCGCGGCTTGTCCCAGATCCGCAATGAAGGTAATCTTCACGGTGTCGGGATTCGCACGGGTAACAGGCTTTTCGTTGTTGTACCAGACATACTTCAACGTGGTGTCGTTCTTGCCAACCGGAATGGTGAATGTACGGTTGTTCGATTCTTCAAGATTGCGCCAGTCGTAGCCGATCAGGAACTTGTACGAAATGCTCTGCCCTTCCGTGACGGAGTCCTTCAGGAAGCGCAGACGGACTGACCAGTAGTCCGTCGCAGGCGTCGTATAGCCACCGCCGTTGCTCGCTGCAGACTCTTTCGTCATATAGGTTGACCGGCCCCAATCCAGGTCGGCGCCCGTATATCCACCACCTCCACGGACCGCTAGAGTGTCTGTGGGTTTAAAGTTCGGCGTGCCTGAGGCGATCTGCCCGGCCATGCTCACGCGGAACCAGACATTGATGAAACTATCCGGCGTCGCCGGCCAGGGACGGAAATACTGCGGGCGATCGTTCGCACCGTTGTTCCAGAACTCGACGTTCAGCGTCGTGTCCTTATCAGGCACGATGAGCGAACGGTTTCCGTTTGTCTCCGACGGGAAGTCGGCCGGCACACCGCCCTGCTCCCACCCGGTATTGGTACCGTACTCGATCACATACTTGTAGCGCAGCGTATCGCCGGCCTGCATATAGACCGTTTTCCGCCAGTAATCGCCGCCCACGGACGTCAATTGGTTCTGTGCATCATTCCCCCACGTGATCGGGGAAAATCCGCCGGCGTTTACACCACCCCGGATCTGAATCGTGGAACCCGTGACCGGCAGCGTGTCGGGAACGGTCGCGGTGTTCAGGTTGAAGGTGACCTTGTAGACGTTCTTCACCGTATATTTCAGTGCGTTAGTGTAGCCGACGGCAAGGACGTTGTTCAAATCCTTGAATGCGCTATTGTAGAGCTCACTCCCGATTCCTCCGGCCGGTGTCCAGGATGATCCGCCATCCGTGGACAACCATGCACGACCGCGATCGGCACTGGGGGCGGTGAAGTCCTGTCCGACGGCAATGAGGGCACTCGTTCCGCGAACTGGTTTCACAGAACGGAGTTCCTGCGTCGAGTGCGGTGCCACGGGATCCACCTTGAGAGTATCACTCCAGGTAAGACCACCATCGGTCGTCTTGTGATAGTACGCAAAGTCAACGGTATTTGGCGCCCGGTCGATCAGGTAGCCAACATTTTCATCCAGGAAATTGATCGCGCGTATATAGTAGTTCGGAGTCGCACCGCCGGTCAAGGCTGGAGCCGAAGATGTCCATGTGGTTCCGGCATCTGTCGAATGCAGAATCCGGGGGGGCGTTCCCGCCGTTTCGTACGATGTCAGCCATACATTGTTGCCGTAGACATCCATGGCCTGGTCGTACGTGGAATAGGCCGCGTACTTGCCGGCAATGGCGTCTTCGGCCGGCAGGTTCGTGATACGCGTCCATGTAGCACCACCATCCGTACTGCGAATCACCAGGAGACCGGAGGCATCCGCATCTCCGTAGGCAAGAACGGTGTCTTTGTTCAGGAACCGGACCCCGTCAAACCATCCGGCACCCGCACCGTAGTAGTACACGCTGTCCCATGCGGTGCCGCCGTTCGTTGTGCGGAACATCTTACCGCTGAAGTTCGCGTAGACTGCGAGATTTGCGTCCCACGCCGTGAACAAACCACGGTCTCCGCCGGGCAGAGTGATCTTGGCCCAGTCTCCGCCCTTGATTGAGCGGTAAGCTAACGGCAAACGCGGAGCTGCCGTCTTGTAGCCGGCAATCCATGCCACCGTATCCAGATACTGTACGCTGGGGAACTGATATCCCGCCAGGGTCAGCTGCGTGAGCTGCAGCCAGCCTGCAGTTGTGCTTGCAACTGTGTTACCACTCGCCGCGACCGGAGCCTTGCGCTGCTCCAATACGTCGCCGCCAAATGCCATGGCGACGATAAGGAGCGCTGCGAGCGAAAACAGAAGAGTTTTCCGCATGATGCACCTATGTAATATTGTGAGATGGAGATGGTGGATTAGAAACTTTGTGCTGCGTTGAATACTTTTAATATAGGTATTTTGGCGGCCCCGATCAAGCTTCGGTCGGTCGGCCCCTTCGGGGCATGCACCATCAGGTGCCTGTATTTCTTCGTCCTTCTCGTGTTTCTTGGATTCCCCAGGTTCTCCTTGGTTGTTCATGATCTGTAGACAGAACATCTGTTCACTTCACTGGCGTCTGTATGCGTCCTCCATGACCTGTCACCAGCATCCCGCTAGAACGAAAAACCCAGGGCAATCGTATTCAGATTTCCAAAGGCGCCGAACTGGCTCCAGGCATAGTGCACTTCCAGTGCGCCGATACCTGTG
The DNA here is from genome assembly GCA_963779225.1 of uncultured Bacteroidota bacterium. GTDB lineage: Bacteria > Bacteroidota > Ignavibacteria > UBA10030 > UBA6906 > CAVPCZ01. Next base: position 2,276,668 of record CAVZWW010000003.1, on the reverse strand, counting down.
GCGGTGTATTTCAGTCCCGCGCCCAGCGAAAGCCCGTCTTCCTTCCCCTGGCCGAAAACGGATCTGTATCCCCCCCGCAAAAAGACCATATCGCTCCAGCCGAACTCACCCCCCACGTTTACCGATCCGTCGTTGTCGTTCGGCATGAGAGCATCTGTGGCCAGTGTGAGGCGCAATATATCATCCCTGTACACGTCCATGGCCACACCTACCCGGAACGTGAGTGGGATTGGCCACGGATCAGTCTTGAGAGACCCCACGAGCGCCTTGTTGGACCCGGAGTTTGCGGGATCGATGTCTACGCGCTGCAGCAAATCGCGCCCGTCCAGTTTCATATCCCCGCCGAAGTTGGACATGGACACGCCCAGCCGCATGTCATTGAAGCCGGTGACGAAGAGCAGTCCCAGATCGAAGGCAAACGCCGTTGCACTTTCGTTCCAGATCCGCTGATCGATGTACTTGACGGAAGCCCCCATCGAAAACCGGTCGGTGAGCCGGCGGCTGTAGGTAAGCGCGATGGCCAGGTCCTGAGCCGACCACCGCTCTCCCGTTCCGTTCGGGGCGGCAACAGTCGTCACATCCTCCTCACCGTAGTCCAGCTGCGTCAGACTGACGCCCACAGCGTTTTCCTCGTCGAGGCTCAGGAGGAAGCCCAGCCACCGGAACTTCGTCCCTACCAGCCAATCGGTGTTCGAGAAAATCAGCTGGGACTTCCCCGCCTGCGCCACTGCGCCCGGGTTCCAATAGAGCGACGTGACGTCATCATTCGACGCCACATACGCCCCGCCCATCGCCGTAGCGCGTGGTCCCACCGAGATGCCCAGGAACTGTCCCGCCGTTGTAGCCACTTTCGACTGCCCGAAGGCAGCCATGTGGACCAGGAGGACGGTCAGCAGCGCGCCGATCAGGCGCGGCAAAAACGTATGTCGTGTTGTGCGCATGGTCGGTCTCACTTGATGATCGCAATCTTGCCGGTTTTGTTTCCCACCGGCGATTCGACAATGTAGAAGTAGATGCCGTAAGCGATATCCAGGTTCTCCTTGGTCTTCAGGTTCCAGGACACCGTCCCGTCCTGGATATTGCCGGAGTGGTTCAGCGTGATGACATGATCGCCGCGGGAGGTGAATATCCTGATGGTCGCCTCGTTGGGCAGATTCGTGAAGTCAATCTTCCTCTCCCCCCGTCCGGAGGTGATGCCCGGATTCAGCGGCGGCTCGAATGCCGATGCGGTCACGTACGGATTTGGCACGACGCGGATGTTTTCCATCCCGGTTTGCGCAGCGGCGGTTTCGATTGTCGGGAGTTCCGTCTTGAATTCGAACACATCTCCGTTCCGGAACGGCTTGGTGGTGCGTATGGTGTACTTGTCTCCATTCCCCAGAGCATACACCGTGTCGCCCGGTTCGCCTTCCTTCGCAAGGAAGAAGAGATCCCAGGTCGGGGAGAGCACACCCCGCGGGTCTTGTTCCATAAGGATGAGCTCATCAAGCGGCGAAATCTTGCCGCCCCCGCCCGCAGACGGACCCTCGACAAAAAGGAACCTGGCGTACGTGCCGTCGGTCACGTTGAACACCCGGAAGTTTACAGGAATGCGGACGTCAAACGGGAAGGGTCCCGCGGACGATGTGTCGACGATGGCATCGGCAAACTGAATCTCGTAATCCGCGGGCTTCTTGTACCCCTTCAGGGGGGGGTCGAGCAGCGGCAGATCCGTCGGTCCGAGGTTGACGACGTATGCGGCCTTGCCTGTCCACGCCGAACCGCTTTCGTTCACCGCCCATGCATTCTCGAACACCATCGTCAGGCCGTCGAAAATGTCGGCATCCCCGTTTTCTACCTGGTACGGTGTCCCCTGGAGATTGGGGCTCTTGAACACAGGATAGTATTGATACGTGATCGTGTATGTACCGGACGGGAGCTTGCCGGGGCCGGAACCACGGATGGATCCGCGCGAGGCATCCATAGTGTACTCTGTCGGAGGAATGACCGAACCCTGCTGGTTCTTTACTGTCTCCGTGCCGGCAATCAAGTTTTTCCTTGAAAGACTCACGTTCACCGTGTCCAGACTGACAAACTGCTCGGTGACATACTCCATATCCTGAACGGAATAAAACGTGGTGATCCGGTCCCACTCGGAGCTGTCTGCGGCGTCCACCTTGCCGTTATTGTTGTTGTCCTCACCGTCCATCTGCGTATCGAAGAACGTGACCTTATACTTGTGGCTCGTAAGCCGCGTTTCATCCACAATGGCGTACGACCCTTTCCCGGTACCCGGTCCCGTGAGGGGGATTTCCACTCCGGTCTTCGGAGCAACATAGCCGGCCGCGTGCGTGTTCGGCGTTACCACACCCACATTGATGTCATGTTCGACTTCTCCGGTCGAAAGAACCCGGACCTGTTTCGTGTTCTCCCCCGGGAAGATTCCCTTGGTTTCATCCCCGCGGTCGTAGGCGACAACGGCATAATAGTACCTGCGGCCGTTCTCCACCTCGGTATCCACGTAGCTGTGCTTCAGCCCGGTTTCATCCCCCAGGTCAAACGAGTAACCGCCGGCCGCCTGGAACAACTCTGCGCTCGCGCGGAAGAAGCCCCGGATCCCATTCACAATATCGTACTGTACAAGGGGTCGGTATCCCCGCGCTGTCCCGGTGGCATCGGTAATGGTGAACACATCGCTGAAATCGGGGTCGGTCGATTTATAAACCTTGTATCCCTCGAAGTCTTTGATGCGGAGAACCGGATCGACGCTTGCTTCCGCAACGCGATCCCAGTAGAGGGTCACCTGATGATCACCCGGAACGGCAACCAGCGTCGGCTTGTCCGGCGGGGTCGGGAACTGGTAGTTTGCGTCATAGATTTCCTGCACGCTACGCTTGTTCTTCAGGAGATCGTCAATGTCATCCTGTACGCCGCCCCCCTTGCCGCCGCCATAGATCAGCGCAAGAGAGAACCGTTCCGTGCCGCCGGCCAGAAGCGGAAAGTAGCCCGACCCGTAAATGAAGTCACCGTCCTCGCCGGCCACCGGACGGTTGTTGGATATGGATAGCGGCACGTCGAAAAACCCCGGCGAGAGGTTCCGCCACAGCTCTTCGTCGTCACCCAGGCGGACCTGATTGGCCGGAGAGAAATAGAAGAAGCTTGACAGTCCGATCTGGTCCGACTCGTCCACATCGGTCTTGTCGATGTTCGGCTCACCCGGCAATCCCGTGTCGGTGCCACCGTTTTCGTAGCCGGAAGTCGGCACCCCGTCTCCTTCCCCGAAATCCGGGCCGGGGTAATTGACCGCAGTCGGCCCGATGCCGTCGCGCCCGACATCGTCAAAATCGATGTTCCAGTCCTGGTCGTTGTCCACACGGTCGTTCCGCTTCTCATCAAGCATACTGAGCGTTGATGTGCCGAGATTGCCGATGTAATCCACATAGCGCACCGGACGATAGATATCGATGAGAACCTGGAATGGAGGATTCCTGTTCCGCTTGAACTGACGGTAGTGAAGGAACTGGTTCTCGTCAATCAGTCCGTTGAAATTGTTGTCCACCCCGTCATAGGCGTTCCGGTTGACCGTCTCGTTTCCCTGGAAATCGCGTACGATGTTCCCTTCCACGACCTTTGTTTTGCCGGGGTAGATCCAGATGGAATCGCGCATGCCGCGTGTCTTGATCTTCACCGAATCGACATTCGGGACCGTGTAGAGCACCCTGCTGAAGTCATCGCGTATCAGGACAATCCTTGACCCGCGGGCAACAAGTATGGAGTCGAAGCTGGCGGATGCGAACTGCGGGGCGGAAAGTCCCGCCGCGGACGAGTCCGCATCCCCGTCGTTGTCCACGCCGTCATAGGGATTGCCGGGGCTCTCGAGGAAGGCATAGCCCACCATCCCGACCGGGAAACGCTGATTCCACCTGGGGTTGCGCAGCGTGCTACGGTCGTAATCGCCGGTGTACGTGATATTGGTGTACACATCGTAGAACGACCAGTCGTCATCGTACTCCTGCGGACTTCCGTCACTGCCGGTGACACCCACATACGTACCCACCAGCATGCCGAACACCGCACGGTCGTAGCTGGTCGTCCCCGTGTTGGCGATTTCGTACAGCCAGAAGATATTGTCCTGCGCCAGGAATTGTGCCCATTGCATGGCACGCACACGGACTTCGAGGCCAAGGCCGTTGCGCGACAGGTTGCGACTGTCCGGTTTGAACTCGATACCGCGGGCGTTGTTCAGCGCAAAATTGAAACGCACATCAACGTTGTCGTCCATGACAAAATACGATTCCAGGTCGGCGCTGATGCGTTTCCCGAAATATCCGTTCCAGGAGCCGCGCCATCCCGGATCAACCGGATCGTTCAGCTTGTCAGGCCACTGCTCGGGCCAGCTCGACTTCAGGTTGCTCAGGGCGATGCTCTGGTTCGGCGAAGCGGCAAAGTACCCGCTCACGGGCTCGAACGTCCAGCTGCTCCCGTCGGGACCGATATCGTTCAACTGCGTGGGACGCGCCACCGGACTGGTGACCACGGAGCGGAACGAGGTATCCTGCCAGCGCACTTCCGCGCCGACAAACGGACTCACGTCGCCCAGGTAACCGTTGTTGTCGTTTTTCCAGGATCCTTTCGGACGGGTGTCGGTGGGCTGCCCGATGACGCCCCAGTTGCCGAAGACCGTCCGGACCTGGTTGCCGTTCATGACGGCGGACCGGCGATTCTCGCGGCCGCTCTGTGCGGCAACGGACGCGACACATACCCCGGTCAGGATCAGCAGCGAGAGAAGGTGATTCGTCTTCATACGTTAGAACTCCACATTCATGCCTAATTCGATGCGCCTGGGCTCGGAGTAGTACTGCGGCCGCCGGTACCACTCGTCCAGCGAATTGATGCGCTGCCGGGGATTTGTTTCCCGGACACGCGCTTCGTCGGTGGTGAAACCGGCGCGGCCTGTATCGTCGTACACATCATTTTCGTTCCGGATATCGAGCAGGTTGAAGACCCTCGCAAAGACCACAAACTTCAACGGATCGATACGGAATTCGTAGTAGGCGCGGAGATCAAGATTGAAGTAGGCCGGTTTCAACTGGCTGTTCGTCAGCAATGTCGTAATATCCTCTGAACGGCGAGGCGTGTACGGCTGACCGCTGCCGTACTGGCCGATAGCGCTCAGGCCCCAGTCCATCGTACTGTAGGCCGCCGTCACGTTCAACGTGTGCCGCTGATCCCAGGCAAGCGGAGTCAGCTGCACTTCAGGCAGCGATCCGCCGGCGACGGCATTCCGGGCTTCCTGCGGATCCGAAGCGCTCCCTTTAGCGACCTGGTATGTGTAGTCCACCGTCGCCGTGAACCCGCCGCCGAACCGTTTGTTCAGGGTGAGTACGATACCCTTGACGTTCCCGAAATCGCTGTTCACGTATTTGCTGTATTTGGCGCTCCCCCCGAAGACGACGATTTCATCCGAACGCGTGCCCGTCAGGTTGCGGATATCGCGCAGGTACGCCGTCACGTCGACCGACAGGTCTTCGGTCAGCTGTTGCTGCACGCCGATCTCCGCGTTAATTGTCTGTTCCGGCTCGAGATCCGCATTCCCCACAACTCCCTGGTTCCCGGTGCCGAACCCGATCTTGAAATCGGGGTTTTCATACAGGCGCTCGAAGCGCGGAATCTGGAAAAAATGCCCGTACGAAAAGTGGACGATCCCCTGTGCGGTGATCGGGAATGATCCGCCGATACGTGGGCTGATCTTGGATTTTGCCTTTGCAGGCCGGTACCAGTAGGTTTGCCGTTCTTCCAGCGTGCGTGCCAGGTTCTCCGGCTTTATGGGACTGTAAATGTTCGGGTCATCCACGGTGTAAGTGTAGTATAGTGGATCGGCAGGATCGGAATGCTCGTCGTTCAACACATAACCGTCCGGGTCAAAGTAGTCGAATCGCACGCCGATATTCAGGATGAAATCCTTGAATTCCAGCTTGTCCTGGATGTACGCGGTGATTTCTCTGGGCGAGCGGTTATACATGTTATGATAGAGTGAAGAGAGGGGCAAAATGCGCGTGCGGATGAACGGGTCGGCTGTCGCCAGATTGATGTCGGATTGCGACTGTATCGGCTGAAGGTCGATGTTTTCATAATACACGCTGTTCTGGCGGTACTCCACCCCGAACTTCACCAGATTGGCATTGTCCAGCTGGCTGGAGATGTCGGCCTTGAGGAGCTTCGTTGTTGTCACCCGGCTGAACCGGTTGAGGTCTGTACCTCCGGTGAAGTAACTGTACGGATCATCCGTGAGGAACAGTTTCGGATGCACATAGTGCGGGCCGGAGGAATTGAGTTTTTCGATCAAATCTCCGGACCCGTCCGTGGAGTTCTCGTACTCGAGATCGTAGAGATGATACTTGACACCCCGTTCAAACCATGAACCACCTATCGTGTAAAACGTTGAAGAGCTCAGTGTATGCGAGAACTGCATGATCACGGTCTGGCTGGTGTAGAAATTGTTTCCCTTGCCGTCGGGATTGTAGAAGTAGTTGCGGTCGTAGGCCTGTTCTTCGCTGTTGTCGTAGATGTAGTTTGTGTTCAGCTTCATCACCGGGGAAATCTTCCATGTCAGCTTGCCCTGGGCGTAGTACCGTTTGCTCCAGTTCATCGGCGTAACGGCGCTATCGCCCCGGCCGGCGGCGTCCCGGTAGAGGACAAAGTCCCGTGTGATCTCATCGGTATAGGAGATATTGCCGGGATTGAAGCGCCGGAAGCCCTTACGCCATCCGTCAAAATAGATATACCGGCCGTTGACGAAGAAGGTCAGTTCATCACCCAGAATCGGACCGCTCACGTTCGCCTCGATGTTGCGGATCGACGTGGGATCCACTTTGTTCAGGCCCGGAAACAGCGAATCGGAGTTGTATGTCGTCGCATATTGTCCGATGTATGCGCCAAATCCTCCTGTGAACTTCTGTCCCCCTTCCTTTGTGGCAATATTCACGATCCCCGACATGGCCTGTCCGTACTCTGCATTAAATGCGCCCGACACAAGCTGGAGTTCCTGAACGAGATTCTTGTTTACTTCAACCACCTGTGAGCCGTTGAAGTTGTCGGTCACCGGAACGCCGTCAATCCAGTAGGCCACTTCACCCTGCCGGCCGCCCCGAAGGCTGCCGCCCACGAAGCCGGCCTGAAGTTGCAGCACCTGTGCAACTTCCGTAACAGGCAGAGCGGCAATCTGCTCTCCGCCGACAACCGCAGTTTTGGCTGTCTGGTCCTTCTGAACGAGCGGGCGCACCGCGGTGATGGTTACCTCCTCCCCTTCGACAACCTGTGACGACACCAGAAAATCAATCGTCGTGGTCTGGTCAATGGACACCGACACGTTGGTGACGGTCTTCTTGTTGTACCCCACCGCCGACGCGAAGATGGTATACTTGCCCGGCGGCAGGTTCAGGATGTTATAGAAGCCGTCGATATTCGTGGCGGCGCCGCTCGAGGTCCCTTCGACCACGACGTTCACGCCGACGAGCGCTTCTCCGGTCTGGCTGTCTTTCACCTGCCCGGCGATCTTTCCCGTGTTGCCCGCGCGGGCCGGGCAGGCGACACCAACAGCCAGGAGAACGAAAACGAGGAGACGGTGTGTCATACGATGGTGGCTCCCGTTGGTTTACAGAGTCTGCTGCATGGTTGGAGCATGAGGAACAGAACCGGGGGCGGTGGTCGCATCCTCGCGGAGCGACGCACCGCACGACCGGCGGATGACAAGATGGGGAAGAAACTCCGTAAGCGTCGGGGGGCCGGCGGACTCCTTCATGCGCGCATACAGTTTTTCCATTGCGAGCCGGCCCATTTCATACATCGGCTGACGCATCGTGGTGAGTTCCGCGTACTGCGCGAGTTCGATATCGTCAAAACTGACTATCGCCATGTCCTCGGGAATGCGTGCACCCAATTCGCGGGCCGCTTCCAGCGCGCCGATTGCCTGAATGTCGCTGGCGGCAAAGACGGCGGTCACCGCATCGGGCCCGGAGTTTCCATCGAGCAACACACGCATGGACACCCGTCCCGCCTCCCGGTTGAATCCGTCCTGTTTTTCGATGGACGAAGCGATCACGCGATCCTCCCTGAAGGGGATGCCGGCTTCTGCAAGGGCCATACGGTATCCTTCCATCCGATCCTGAGCCGGCTGGGAATCCGGGCTCGCGTTGATCATGGCAATGGAGCGGTGCCCGAGTCGGAGGAGATGCCGTGTCGCTGCCAGTCCCCCCTCGAGATTTTTCACCCTGATCGAATCAAACGACGGGTGCGAGGCATCGACGAGCACCAGGGGAAGCTGCATCTGCTGGAACCGTGCGACATAGGATTCGGGGAGCTTCATCGAAAAAAACATGACGCCGTCGACGTGTCCCCTGTGCAGCGACCGGCGAAGATATTGTTCCACCTGTAAAGGATGGTTGACCCCGTAGAGAATAAGGTCCATCCTGATCTCCGCAGCAAGATCCTGAACACCCTGGAGGATCTGCACAAAGAAGTAGTTCGTGAAGGAGGGGATGATGACGGAAATCGTGTTCGTGCGCCGTGAGGCAAGCCGCTGGGCCTGCGCATGAGGTTGATAGTTGAGGCGCCGGGCGGCAGAGATGACTTTTTCCCGGGTACGGGGAGCGACATGCGGCTGGTTGTTGAGACACCGCGATACCGTCCCGATCCCGACTCCAGCCGCGCGTGCCAGATCGTAGATGGTGACACCCATCGAGGGGGGGGAACGACCTGTTGTTATAGCTTTCTGAGGAACACGATTGGAAGCGCTTCCACAAAGATAGGAGTTCCAGTCTGTTTTGTCAAGCATTATTTTCAGAACGGAAGCACCTTGTTCAATGGACACAAACACCTCCCAAAAAGCTCTCCGTCCTTGTGTTTTGTTCCACCGGTCGATATATTCCATTGCCGGTCCCCCCGGGAGCCGCATCCCTTGAAACCCCCGGCAGGGTGCACAACCGCTCAACGAGCCGGCGACGCCGATGCTGTCAGGCGAAGCAGCCGCGGCGCGGCATTTGTCGACTTCTAAGACCCACCGCTTTCACAACAAGGAACCCCATGGCTGAGGTCAAGCTCGAGCAGGTCTCCAAAGTGTACGACGGCAAAGTCACCGCCGTCCGGGATGTGAATGTCACCATTCGTGACAAAGAATTCGTCGTCCTCGTCGGTCCTTCCGGTTGCGGCAAATCCACCGTGCTCCGGATGATCGCCGGGCTCGAGGATATCTCGGGAGGCACAGTGAGCATCGACGGCAAAGTCGTCAACGATGTGCCTCCAAAGGACCGTGACATTGCCATGGTCTTTCAGAACTACGCCCTCTACCCCCATATGTCGGTCTACCAGAATCTCGCGTTCGGGCTCAAACTCCGGAAGTACAGCAAGGCGGATATTGAAACGCGCGTCAACGAGGCGGCGAAGATCCTGGGCATCGAAACGTATCTCGACAGGAAACCCAAAGCACTATCGGGGGGCCAGCGCCAGAGAGTGGCCCTCGGCCGCGCCATTGTCCGGCAGCCGAAGGTCTTCCTCTTTGATGAACCCCTCAGCAACCTGGATGCGAATCTCCGTGTCCAGATGCGCACCGAGATCTCCCGTCTGCACCATCGCCTCCGGACAACGATGATCTACGTGACCCATGACCAGATCGAGGCCATGTCCATGGGCGACCGGATCGTGGTGATGCGTGACGGTGTTGTGCAACAGGTGGATACGCCGCTCAATATCTATCACAACCCCGTCAATAAATTCGTCGCGGGGTTCATCGGAAGCCCGACGATGAATTTCATGAGCGGAGGCATTCGCAAGAACGGCACGGTGTCGTTCAAGCAGGACGGGACGGAAGTGGTCTTCCCTCTTGCAGGGGACATTGCACAACGTCTCAACGCCGGGCCGGTCACGCTCGGCATCCGTCCCGAGCATATCCATGTCCAGCGTCCCCACGGCGTCGATACGGTCGCCCAGCTTCAGGTGATGATCGAGGTGGTGGAACCCGTCGGCAACGAAATCTTCGTGTATTTTTCCACCGGGGCCACCGCCCATTACGTTGCCCGCCTCGCAACCGATCGTGCACCCGAGGTCGGCAAGACATGCGAACTGTTGATCGACACGGCAAAGATTCACCTGTTTGACAACACATCGGAACTCTCACTCTGACACACGTGCCCACGCGACCCCGTTCTGAATCGACGTTCGTGTTTTGCACGGCGTGTTTCGCGCTGGGGCTTCTTTCCCTTGCCCTTCCACTTCATGCGCAATGGCGCAGTGTCGGAAACGTAGACTCATACGTCACCCATGGCGGGAACAGTCTGACGGTGAATTCCGGCGGTTGTACCCTGGAGCTGCGCGTCCTCGCCGAAGACCTTGTGTTTGTCCGGTTCTCCCCTCCCCCCCCGCCGGCAGGATATGCGGCTCCGGCCCCATCCACCTCCTGGGCCGTCACAAAAACCTCCTGGCCGGAGATCAGGGCGGAAATAATCGACGCCCCTGAGACCGTGACCTTCATCACGAGCGCCGTCAGGGTTCAGGTGAAGAAACACCCGCTGCGCATTTCCTTCCTGGATACCGCCGGCCATGTCATCGCCGCTGATGACCCCCAGAAAGGTATGGCGTGGGTCCAGCGGCCGCTTCCCGATTCACTCCGGGATGCCCGCGGCACCGCCGGGAGCGAGGTCCGTGTCTGGAAAGCCATGCCCGAAGATGAACGATACTACGGGTTTGGTGAACGCGCGGGCGCCTTCGAGCGGCGGGGAACACATATGACCATGTGGAACTCCGATATCCCGGCGTACACGGCCGGGACAGATCCCCTCTATCAGTCAATCCCCTTCTTCCTCGGCAAGCGCGGCGGAAGGACGTATGGAATCTTTTTTGATAACACCTACTGGTCGTCGTTCGACATGGGAAAGGAATCGCGTGACCGGTATTCATTCGGCGCCGAAGGCGGCCCGCTCGAGTACTATTTTTTCGCCGGCCCCGATCCCCGCACGGTAGTCCGCCGTTTTACCGACCTCGTTGGCCGGATGCCCATTCCCCCGCGATGGTCACTGGGCTACCAGCAAAGCCGGTGGAGCTACACCCCTGAGCCGCGCGTCCGCCAGATCGCACGGGGTTTCCGGGAAAACCGCATTCCGTGCGATGTCCTCTATCTTGACATTGACTACATGGAAGGGTACCGGGTGTTTACCTGGCACCCGACCGGGTTCCCCGATCCGCGCTCGCTCGTTCGTGATCTTGCCGCAGACGGATTCCGCACAGCCGTTATCCTCGACCCTGGCATCAAAATCGACACGATGTATGCCGCTTACCGATCCGGCCTCCAGCATGATGTATTCCTTAAATATCCTGACGGCCGCGTCTTTGTGGGCGACGTCTGGCCGGGAAGGTGCGCCTTCCCGGATTTCACCGGCGACGGCGCCCGGCGGTGGTGGGGCGACCAGCTTGCCGCCCTTGCCGAGACGGGCATCCGCGGCTGGTGGAACGATATGAACGAACCGTCGGTCTTCAATGTCCCCACGAAGACCGTCGACCTTCAGGTGCTCCACGATGACCGTGGCGCGAAAACACCTCATGCAAAGAACCATAATGTGTACGGGATGTTGATGACCCGGGCAACATACGAAGGTGCCCTCCGCGCACTGCCCGCGGAACGACCGTTCGTTCTGACACGCGCGTCCTACGCGGGCGGACAGAGGTATTCTGCCACCTGGACCGGGGACAATGTCTCCTCATGGGAACATCTGGAAATGTCACTGGCGATGTGCCTGAATCTCGGCATCTCCGGACAGCCTTTCGTCGGGAGTGACATCGGAGGATTCATAGGGTATCCTTCAGGCGAGCTGTTCGCACGCTGGCTCCAGCTCGGTGTCTTCACACCACTGATGCGCGCACATTCGGTCATTAATGAGAAGAACAAAGAACCGTGGGAGTATGGGCCGGAGTACACCGCCATCAACCGCGAAACGATCAACCTCCGCTACAGACTCCTGCCGTTCGTATACAACGTCATGGTCGAAGCGGCGGAATCAGGACTCCCCGCTCAGCGCCCTCTGTTCCTCGAGTATCCGGACGACACCCGCTTCACAACCACCGCGGATGCGTTTCTTTTCGGAACCGATATGCTCGTCGCCCCGATCCTCCGCGAGGGAGTGCGCGAACGCGATGTCGACCTCCCGCAGGGTGCATGGTATGACTATTGGACCGGAAAACGTCTGGACGGGGGGATGCGGATCAAGGCGCAAGCGCCCCTGGAGCACTCTCCCCTCTTCGCACGTTCCGGATCCATCATCCCGTCACAACAACTGCTGCAGTACTCATCGCAGGCACCGATCAGCCCACTCACCCTGACGGTCTATCCGCTCTCCACCGAGGGTGAAGCCACAACGTCGTACTATGAAGATGACGGACTCTCATTCGATTACCTGAAAGGGATTTCCCTCCGGCGGACGCACGCGCAGAGCCGCAGGGGGAACACACTCACGGTCACCATCGGGGCCGCTCAAGGTTCGTACATTCCTCCTCCCCGGCCGGTGGAAGTTCGCATCGTTGATGCTCCCCGATCCCCCTCAATCGTTCTGATCGACGGCATCCCGGTCATCCGGGCTGACACGCTTGCAGCCGGGGCAACCGGGCCTGCCTGGAACCATCTCCCGCTGGAGAATGTGATCGTGATCCGTTCTGAAGACCTCCGCCGCGGACAACGAATGGAAATTCGCTATGAATGAAGACGAAAGAGCACACGCAAAGACCCTCATCACCAGGCTCCTCCAAGAGGGGGAACAGAAGGCGATCGAAGGATCGTATGCACCGGCACTTGTTCCGATCCGGAAAGCCAAGGGGTTGGACAGAACCAACGTGTACATACTCGCGCTCGAGCGGCAGGTTGAACAACTCGATGAGCTGTCCGGCACGGGGGAGCTTTCCGATGAACAACGCACCGACATTCTGGATTCACTCCCGGTGCTTCTGGAAAACGCCCTCCAGAACGCCGATCCCCTTCGAGGTCCGGGAATGCCCCATGGAGACAGAGCGGGGACTCCGGAGCAGGACAACGAGAAGCGCGCCGCCACACAATGGTTGAAGAATCAGTATTTCCAGCGGGCTCACGCGTACGTAAAAAGCGGTGAATACGATCTCGCTCTCACCGAAGTGCAGCGGGTGATCGCTCTTGACAGGCAGGACCGCTTTGCCGGCGAGTTCGAATTGAAGATCATGCAGATGATCGAACTCCGTCGCCGTCAACCACTCGTCAAGCAGGCAGGACAGGGCAGCGGAGAGCCCTCTTCTTCCGGAGCGGCCTTGTCCGGTGGCCCGCAGTCCGGGCCCGAAGCCGGCACGGCCCCGGGTCCTGCTGAAGGTCAGAGGCGGAACAAACGACCCGTGATGATTGTCGCAATCCTCGTCACCGTCTTATGTGTTGCCCTGGCGATCTATTTCTTCGGCACACGCAATCAATCCGGCAAACAGTATCTGCCGGCGGTGACGGAACCCGCTCCGGAGGCGGACGAAGACCGCTACGCTCCGATTCCTCCACCTGCGGTCACGGATTCCTCACGGCTGGCAGACACCACTCGTTCTTCGCTGCCCCCGGACACCATCCGGACACCATGAGTCGCTAGCGCCTCATGAGGCACATGTGCCTCATGTGCCTCATGTGCCTCGTGTGCCTCTCGTGAGACTCACCTGCGTGATGCACGTCACGATCTCCCCGCAAAGTTCACAAGGCCATTTGTAGATTCTGCCTTTCGCGGACCGAAAGTACCCCCTTTTCCCCCTTCGCCTGTCACCTGACTCCGGACATCACCCTACACAAGACCTCGGATTGCTTCCCAGAAAGCCCTTTTCCGTCTCCAATCCACAAAAAAGGTTGCCACGCACTTCCATGCCGGCATGGCATACGTTTTGACCCATTCTTATGTGGAAGAAAAGGTGGGAATGCATGAACGCCGGTAACATAACGCTCCTGAAGCTTGCGGACAAGCTCGTGAGGGATGGACACTACACCCAGGCCCTCGGGGCAATTCTGCGTGCCCGTCAGGAGGATCCGGCAAATCGGTACGCAGAGGCGTACGAAGAGCGTATCCGGGCGCTGTTACAGGCCCAGCAGACGGATGCCGAGCCGGGGGAATGTCCGGCCCCCGAATGCAAGGTCGAGACACCCCTTTCAGCCGGCATCGAGGGAATCGTTGTTCTCCTCGTCGGGGCCAACGAGGCACTGGCAAACAACGATTTCCCCGCAGCTCTGGAACTGATCGGTCAGGCACGCGCACTTGATCCTGATGATGCGGATATCAAAGCACTCGAAGAACACGTCCGCATAACCTGCAATACCAGTCCGATCGATTTGACGCCCGGCCATGAGCAGGAGATCATTCGCGGGACCATCCGGGCATACGAAGATGAAGTCTACGAACTCGCAGCGCAGGGCGAATACGGGGAGGCAACAGATCTGCTGGCGCGGGCGCTCATGCTTGACCCCGCGGATATTGATCTGCGGGCCTGCGAACAGCTGATTCACGCAGCGGCAAAAGTCGAACGCCAGTTCGCCGAGGCGTCCATGCTGGCGGCACATGCGGTACAACCGTTCGAACCCGATCCATCCCCGGGATCTCAGCATGAGACCGGCACAGTCTTGCATCGGGCTCCGGAAGTACAATTGGCCGCTGCGGAACGGAGGGGACCGGAAAGTGAACCCGTTGCCGGCGCATTTCCGATGCGCGACGTCGGAACCATTACCCTCGATCTTCCGATAACTCAAGCGAGGACTCCGGATGCGGCTCCGGTACAAGAACCGGCCTCCGCCGGGGACCGCACGGTGACAAGGGTTCAGCCGGCGGGAACAGTTTCTGCGACCACACGACGGGCGGAGATCGTCGAGCACCTGAATGCCGCGCGCGTCCTCTGCAATGGCGGGGCGTACGATGAAGCGCTGACCGAAATCGCACTCGGCTATATCCTGGATCCAATGCATAAAGGGCTTCATGAAATCGAGGAGGCGGTCTGGGCGGCTAAGGCGTCCTGCAACGCCGCCGAACACGCTCCGCAGTCGTCCGGCGATTGCAGCCGCCGCATCCGGCTGCAAATTCTGGTCGCAGAGGAATTCGCCCGGAGCGGAGAATTTACCCGGGCACTGGATGGACTGGCCAAGGCATATGTCATTGATCCGGCAAACAACGAATTGAAACGTGCGGAGGTGCGCATCCGGCAACAAGAGATCCGGCACCACCAGGCCGCGGCCCAACCTCTCACACTTGTCTATCATCACGAACGGGTAGCAAACGCAGAATGACACTCATTGAAACGGCACCGGTACAACCGCTGACTCCCGAGCAGGTGTATGAAATCCGGTCCATGGCTGAAGGGGGACAATTCGCAGACGCGCTTATCCGTCTGAGGAAGATCAAATCCTCGTATCCGAAGAATACCTTCTTTGTGGCGCTCGAGAAGCAGCTGGAACGGCTTCTTGTGCTCCCGCGGGACATCGACCCGTCTGACAATCAGAAAAAGGAACTGATCGATTCGTTGCCGGGCCTGATTCACGGCGCGGTGGAATCCATGCGTCATCAGCAGCCGGTTCACGCCTCACCGGCCGAAGCACACAAGCAGCATCCGGAACGCATCGACCGGGAAACCGCCAGGGCCCAGCTGAAAGAGCAGTACTTCCATCATGCGGACGAGTACTTGAAGAAGGGTGCATACGGCAGCGCCCTTGTGGAAATCCGGCGGGTGAAGATCATTGCGCCGGACGATCAAACGGCGATTGAGTACGAACGGACGATTCGCCAGCTGGTGGAGTTGCACCAGCGATCCGGTATACAATCACCCGAGCCGTCCCCGGGACCCGGAGCGGAAGGAGCATCACCGATTCCGTCAGCCGTTGAGAATCCGGATCAGCAGGAAAAATCCGGCCCGTCGACGGAGAACGAGCCCACCGTGCCGCGCCAACAGGATCAGCATCTCGTACGCCAGCCAAGGAGCAAAGCCCCCTTTGTGACCATGGCAGTGGTGTTGGTGCTTGCAGTCCTGGGTGGCGCGGCAGCGCTTTTCTTTACAGACGGTTCTTCTTCCGACACAGCCCCAGGGGAGAAACCCGCTGTGTTACAGCCCGTCGGCGCACCGCCGTCCTCAAGCGTGACCGAGCCGGTTGCCGGCATCTCCCCTGCTTCATCCGCCACGGAGGAGATTGCAGGGCGTGCGGGGCGCGTGGAGGATCTCTTTCCCACCGCCGATGGAACCACGATCACCGAACAGCCATCGGGTGCGTCACAAGCCGCAACACCCGGCACAACAGCAGAGCCTCAGGTTGCCGTACCGACCTCCCGGTCGAGTTCCGGCGTTTCTGAACGAAATACGGGTACTGTTCCACCAGCAGTCCGGCGGGAGATTGCACCTCCGGTGAATGCGGCGGGAGTTGGTGTGGGGAGTGCCGTCGGGAAGACCGAAGAGCAGGGCGGGATGAAGAGTGGAGAAAACGCCGTGCAGGTGAAGAGGAACGAAGCGCAGGCACAGGTGTTCACCGAACGCAACCCGCAGATTGTCAGGTTGGAACAGCCCGTATTTCCGCCGGAAATCCTGGCCGTGTCAGGCAATGCCGAGGTTATCATCATGGTACAGATAGATCAGGACGGCAAACCCGTGAAAAGCCTTATTGCGAAGAGTTCAAATGACGCATTGAACCCGGCAATCACAGCAGCCGCAATGAATTCCGTCTACCGGGCGGGAACCACCGCCAAGGGCCCGGCGACAAAATGGATCACCATACCGTTCCAGGTAGAATGACGCCGGGCGTGTGACAGGAAAGCCATCCCGGGGACGCATCGAGGGAGCGATATTCCGACTCTCTTCGGCCATCCCCGGGCATGATGAGCGGACCCCCGTCACCAGCTGTACCTGATCGTATAGCGCACGACTTTTTCCTGATCCTTACCCAGCTTCACCGGAAACTTGATCGTGGTCTGATCCACCTTCTCCCACTCACCATTCGCATTCAGTATTTCCCACTGGGTCCACCGCCAGGGATGCTCATACACCAATACCTCAGCAGTCTCATTCTTGTGGTTTCGGACTTTCACCTCGATTGTCTCTTCCACAATGCGATTGCCCGCCAGCGACTTAAAATCCTTCTGGACCCGTTCGCCGACGATGTCAAACGCATTGCCGAGATAGAGACGAACCTCTTCATTCTTCGGGGTATGGTCTATCTGGTCCTCCCCCACAAATTGTTCCTTGCCGTCATCATCGCGCTTGTACACACGCACCTTGCCTTTGGGCAGCGGAATGCCGAGGCCGCTCTTCTCTTCGTTCTTGAAGGTCACGAACACACCGACCTTTCTGTTGGATTGCTGTCCGAAGCTCCCCTGTGAGCGGTACGAATAATTGTTGTGCCACATACGCCACTGGTCGGAAAGTCCGTCGTAAATGAACACTTTCTTTGCCGCAACGTTATTTCCGGACGTCAGCTCAATCTGCTTCGTCTCGTTGTTCCGGATATCGGTCCGCCTCTGGAGCGCGTACATTTTGTATTCGAACAGCTCGGTCTGTTTGAATTGCGGCGCCGCAGCGTCGGCCTCCATCATCACCGCCTTCTGTGCACGCAGGGATCCACCAAACGCATCCTGCACGACATTGACGTCTCCCGCCACCAGCTTCAGGCCCGCATTGGTGAACTCCGTTCCTGAACCGTTCGTCACCGTCACCCATCCGGTCAGGTCGAGTTTGTTTTCTTGCGCGCCGAGCAACGCGACATAGTCCGCCGACCAGGACAGCCCGCCCGCGAGATAACTGATCTCAGTCCTTTGCGCACCTTCGCGGGAATTCGTTACGAGCCATTCCAGCTGCGGCTTCAAAATGAGTCCTTCCGGAAGGCCCGGCAGGACAAGCCGTCCCGCAGGGTTCACCTCGATCTTGCCGTTCACTTCGGCAATCATGCCGCCTGTCGCCGAACGTCCCACGTACCCCGACGACAGCAGCCGCCCGGTTACCGTGTACTCTTTGTCCGTTTCCGGATCTACACGGACAAACTCCACTGTCTTCCCGAGGTACCGCTCCAGCAATTTGCCGGGGTGAACCAGGTCATACTGGTAGTTTTGCTCCAGAACCTTCACGGCTGACGGCTCCGTAAGGCTCAGGAAGTGCAGCGAGGTTCCGTCGATGGTCACCGGGATATCCGGGAGGATGGCCCTGCTCGTGCCTTTCGGCAAGTTCAGCGGCCGTTCTTCCCTGATGAGCGAAAGATTCTGGTTATAGATGGTAAGGTCGACCGAGGTCCGGTCCCCTGCCGTCGTCGTCTTCAGCCCCTGGGCGGTCGCCGGAGCCGAAGGCATGGCACTCCACAACATCAACGCAACGGCAAAAAGGCGGTATTTCATGACAGTTCTCCCTGATTATTGATACAAGAAGGTGAACTTCGTACCTTGGTTCGTTCACCTTTGTATGGTTTATGACATTCACTTGTGAAAGGTAAATGAAAACCCCGCTCCTGTTCATGGACGATGACGCGCGCATCCTGGACGGGATCCGTACGGGTGACGAAACGGCGCTGGTGAAACTGTACCGCACAAACCGGAAGAGCATCACCGCGTTTCTCTTGCGCAACAACGGCACTGCCGATGATGCAGAAGACATGCTCCAGGAAGCCCTGGTCATACTCTGGGAACGCGTCCGCGCCGGCCGGCACGAATACGGCGCCAGACTCAGCACGTTCCTCTTTGCCACCGTGCGGAACCTGTGGCTCCGGCGGCTGGCCAGAAAACGACGGGAGACCCCGGCCGCCCACCCGGAGGACAATTTTGCGGACGGAAACCTTTCGACGCTGGATCAGATGATCGACGAGGAGCGGACAGAAGCCGTGCGCAGCGCGCTGGAGGCGCTCGGCGAACCGTGCCGTACCCTGCTCCTGCTCTTCTACTGGGAAGAGCTCTCCATGGAAGATATCGCACAACGTTTGGGATTCGCCAATGCCGACACGGCAAAATCCAAGAAGTACCAGTGCAAGAAATTATTTAAAGATATCCTAACGAACCGGAGCCCGGGCCTTGAACGCGCCTGATGTTCCCCACATATCGTCGGAGACTCTCGAGGACTTTGTCCTTGAAAAGCTTCCACCGCCCGAACGCGCCATGGTGGAGCACCATGTGGCATCGTGTTCCTCGTGCCGGGCGGCCCTGGAGGAGGAACAACACTTCGCCGCGGGGATCAGATCCGTCGGCCGGGCAGGGCTGAAGAGCCGTCTGGCGGAATCTCTGGCGGCACCCGGTCAACAGCCCGCCCCATGGGGAAGGATCCTCAGCGCCGCTGCAGTGCTGGTCGTGATCGCCGGCATCGGCATTGTGTACCGGTGGTTCACACCCGGTGATCAGGCCCCGCAGGTGGCTGAGACGATGGCCCCCACCCGGGCTGACAAAGTGTCCCGGGATATGCCACGCCCGGAGGAACCCGAACCTTCCGCGCGATTCAAAGAAAAGCGAGAAACGCATCAGGCATCTCAGCCCCGCATCTCCCCTGTGCCCACACCGGCCCTGACCGAACAGAGAGCCTCCCGGATGGAAAGCGAACCCTCCAAAGACGCACGCACGGAGAACAAGGGCGCGGTTGACGCCGCGGCAGAATCACCCGGTGTCGCCATGGCGCTTTCCCTCCAACCTTCAATCTGGCAGACGGGACAACTCTCCGAGAATCCGCAGTCCGCTCAGGACGAGCGGCTGTCGAAAACTGATCAGCAAGCTGCGCCGCATGCAGCCGGGGCACAGATGCAGAAGCGTCAGGATCTCGCGGGGCAAATGCCGACATCCCCCCGTGCGTTCGTCCGTGTGTCACCGCTCGCCGACCTCCCCCTGGCCGACACCGCCGGTCGCACCCGGGGGGGAGCCCACGGAATCCCCACGCAGATCATCCAATCTCCGGACAGCCTCCTCTTCATCCTCTATACCGATCTTCCTTTTGAGGGAGAAGGTCTTCGCAACGCCCGTGTCAGGCAGATCACTCCTGACTCCATACTCCTCCTTATCGGGGAGCGGCACATATCATACCGGCTTTCACTTCCCTGATCTATTTCTTCCTGCAATCGAAACAGACGTATGGTATTTCAAGCACCAATCCATCCCGGTTCGTCACAGTGTTGAGATTTCTTTCCAGGCTCTCGAAAAACGCGCCCCGGTGTATCGGCGGGACGATCTCCGACCAGCTCGGGAGAAATGCGGCGCGGATGAAAAAGTGCTGCAGCATCGTGGTCCCGTCCGCGTATCGCATGGTGAACCCCCCTTCCTCGGAGCGCAGCACGTTCCAACCGGTCCGATCGAGCAGGCCGGTGAGATAGACGGCCGGTTTCCGCTTCTCTTCGACATGAGCGCGCATAACACCCACCAAACGATCCAGACCGCATTCCCGGAGCGTGCGCTCGAAGACCGCGTAGAAGGAGACCATCGTGCCCGGAAGGTTGACGGTCAGGACGAACTGGGCCTCGGGTGCGGCCACCCGTGCACATTCAAGCAGCACACGTTCCTGGTCACGGACATTGTTGATTCCGTTGTTCGAAGTGATCAGACCGAATCGCCCGTCCGTAAAGGGAAGCTGTTCCGCCTCGCAGGGGATAAACGATACGTTGGTGATTCCCATGAGGGCGGCCTTCCGGCGTGCCTTCGTCAAACCAGCCTCCCACGGATCTACGCCGGTTACTGTAGACTTCCGGCCCACCCGTTGTGCGAGTTCCAGCGCAGGGAAACCGCAACCGGAACCGATGTCGAGCGCATCGATGCCGTCCTGCAGAACGACGCGTTCAAGAAGGTGCAGTCCGAAGGGAGCCGACCAGAGGGGTAGCTCGTCGTAAACGTCGGTGAAGGCGGCTTTTTCGTATTCGGTAAAGGGGGAGATCGGGGAAATCATGGTCTTTTTTCCGGTTTGGGAACGCAATGTATGAGATCAGAAGTCGAAACGCAACCATTGCCAGGCTTTGACAGGCCTTTGACGAAATCGTGACAAACGGAGCCGGCAAATTCTGCATGTTCCATCAGCAACCTGAAGGAGGAATTATGGCTCCCTATCACCGCATGACTCTGACGAAGGCGCTTGTTATTACCATGCGACCGTACCTGCTCTTTGTATCGGGAATCACGGGACTTGCAGGAATGGCAGTTGCAGGGCCTGTCCCGACCGCGGTGCTCATCCCTGTGTTTCTCGCCTCGTTTTTCTCATACGGATTCGGCCAGGTCCTGACGGATTGCTTCCAGACTGACACTGATGCCCTCTCGGCTCCCTACCGCCCTCTCACGTACGGCGCGGTAAAACGGTCCAGCATGATGGGTGTGGCTATCGCCGGACTTCTCCTTTGTTCGGCCGTTTTCGCCCTCCGCAACCCGATGAACGGTGTGCTTGGAGCCATCGCTGTGCTGGGGCTGGCCACCTACACTCCCTTCAAACGGCGCTGGTGGGGAGGGCCGTTTTACAACGGATGGATTGTGCTTGTGCTCGCCCTGATCGGGTATTTTGCCGCGACCGGGCCCGCGAATGGACCACTCCCTGTTTCGGCGTTTCCGCTCTTCGCAGCCGTGCTGTTCGGCTATGCCAACTTTGTCCTTTCCGGCTATTTCAAGGATATCTCGGCTGACGCAGCCACCGGGTACAACACTCTTCCGGTCGTTTTTGGGCGGCGAGCGGCTGCGTTCACGAGCGACGGTCTCGCAGGTTTGACAGTCCTGGCATTCCTTGCCGCCTCGGTTCTCTCAATTGAATCACGAACCATCGGCATTTCGACGATTCCCGCGGCGGTGTTCGGCGCGGCCGGCATCGCGACAACGATTCGGGGTCAGATCCTCCTGCACCGCAATGCTGAAGACGGGCAGGCACATATCCCCATCGGACTCGTGGTGCAGAGCTACATTCTTCTCCTTTCGGCGATTATCGCTCTGCATCAGCCGGGCTGGAGCTATTTTCTCGCGCTTCACTTCCTGGTCTATTGCATCGTCTTTGCACGTCGCCCGGAGGCGACACAGATATGATCGTGCTTGTGAACCCGGATGCGGGCGGAGGACGTGCCGCAACCCAATGGGAAGGGTTGTGCAGCAAGCTCCGGGCCCGGCACCCCTCCATGAAGATACTGCTCCCCGGTCGAGGCTTCTCCATTGCCGGGAGTATCGGCGAAGCGTTTGACAGGGGGGAAAGACACTTCGTCGCGGCGGGGGGAGACGGTACGGTGAATCTCCTGCTCAACGCCCTGCTCAATCTCAAGCCTGATAGGGAAACCGGGCTGGCCCTGGGTGCACTCGCATTGGGATCCAGCAATGATTTTCATAAGCCGATCCAACCCCGGCAATGTACCGACGGAGTATCCTGCAAAATCGATTTTGCCGCCGCCAGGCCCAGGGATGTCGTGCATGTCTCCTACTCCGAGAAAGGCAGGGAGGCCGGCCGATATTTCCTTATCAATGCGAGCGTCGGCCTCACGGCAGAGGCAAACGCATTTTTCAACAACCCCGATCGTCTGCTGGGATGGCTCAAGCGGAAGTACACAGATCCAGCCATTCTCTATGCGGCGATCCGGACCATCCTCCGGTACAGGAATGAGGAAATGACCCTGAAATTTCCGGATGCTGGGGCTTCCACGGTTCAGGTGACTAATCTTGGCATCGTGCGGAATCTTCATTTTTCAGGTGGACTCAGGTACGGAGACAATCAGACAGTCCGGAGTGGAATGATGGGTGTACATCTCTGTTACGGGACGGGAATTCCCGGCAGGCTGCGACTTCTGGCCGCTCTGGCCAGAGGGACTTTTGATCATCTCCCCCGGACCCTGTCCCGCCAGACTCACTCGCTCCGGCTTGAAGCCCGTACCGATTTCTCCCTGGAGATGGATGGAGAGATTGTCAGGACAAATCGCGCGACCTTCACTGTTTTGCCCGATCACATCAAGGTGTGTCCATGAATCCAGACGTGCTTGAAAACGTGATGCTCAGGAGTCTGACGACCGGTCTGTCACGATCACCTTTCCAGTACAACGGGCTGTTGGAAAGTGACGCGGAATTGGTCCGCGTGCCCGGAACTTCAGATCTCTGGCTGGCAGCGACAACCGATGCGGTCGTGGAGGAGATCCAGACAGGACTGTACGCCGATCCGCGGTTGCTCGGATGGATGACGGTGATGGTGAACCTGAGCGATCTGGCCGCCGTCGGCGCAATACCAGCCGGCATCCTCATTGCGGAAACACTGAAACACGGGATGTCAGAAAAAGCCATTCAGGAAATGCAGCGCGGCATCGACGATGCAGTGCGCGCCTGCGGTACACACGTGCTGGGGGGAGACACCAGTATCGCCGACCACCAGGAGATGTGCGGTACGGCCCTGGGATTTGTGAGGGCAGAGAAGCCGCTCACGCGATGCGGATGTTCCGCGGGAGACATTCTCTATCTTTCAGGTCCCGCGGGCACGGGAAATGCATTTGCCCTTACGCACTTCGCCCATGCCGATCCGTTCCCGTTTTTCCCGCTGGCGAGGATGCGTGAAGGAGTGCTCCTGCCCGGGTGCGCGAGCGCCTGCATGGACACGAGCGACGGACTTCTGGCCACACTGGACGAACTCTGCCGGCTAAACGGGATTGGTTTCGAACTTGATCCCGCCTGGGAGAAAGCGCTGGACAAGGCGTCTCATTCCATTTTTCTGGGCGCCGGACTGCCCTCCTGGATTTCCCTGGCGGGTCAGCACGGTGAGTTCGAGCTGGCATTCACCATCCCTCCGGCAAGCGAAGTCGAATTACTGGAGCGAGCCGGTCGCATTGGATGGGAACCGAGACGCATCGGTGTGGCAACCGTTCAACGGGGCATCATATTGCCAATTGGCGGAATCCCGCACACGATTGATACACAGGCAATCCGAGATCTCGCATCCCGTTTTTCAGGCGATTTGAAAGGGCATATCGCCGGACTCCTCAGTACAGCCACCCCCCTAAAATGACTCCGTTTTGGGCTTTTCCCGCGAAAGTTCGACAGGAACCTGACGATTCCTTGACATTCGGCCCGCTCGAATCGTGTATCTTGCCTTTGGACTAAGGAGAAGTAGGAGGACACTATGACACGTGATCAGGAATACCAGGGGGGCGAAAACTTCGACCTGCGGGACATTCTTCTGAACGGGCGCGGACGTTCGCTGCGGGAACGGGTAGCCCAATTCGGAACTTTTCTTGACGATTTGCGCGAACAGAAGAACATGCTGTGCATGAGGACCATTAGTTCGCCGACCGATCGGGAAGTAACTGTGATAGACCCCTTTTCCGGCGTTCCCCGCCAGATGCTCATGTTCGGCTCAAACAACTATCTCGGTCTTGCCACTCATCCGCACGTACGCGAGCGGGTAGATGACGCGCTCCGGAATTTCGGAATCGGAGTCGGCGGGCCTCCTTTGCTGAACGGGACCACCAGCCTCCACCGGGAACTTGAGGAGCGTCTTGCCGCCCTCAAGGGGACCGAAGACGCTATGTTGTTTTCCAGCGGTTATGGCGCAAACGTCGGGCTCACCACCGGCCTGATGAGCAGTGCGGACATTGTCCTCTATGACGCCTTCAGCCATGCCTCGTTTACCGACGGGCTTCGAATGGCGGGGGCCCAGACGTTTCGTTTCGGGCACAACGACCTGCGCCATCTCGAGCAACTTTTTGAGATGACGGCGAAACGCCGGCACACAGACCTCTTTGTCGGAGTCGAGGGAGTGTATTCCATGGATGGGGATGTTGCGCCCCTGGACCGGCTCCTGCCGCTCTGCGAGTCTCACGGAGCGCTCCTCATTCTAGATGACGCCCACGGCACCGGCGTGATGGGTGCAAGCGGACGGGGTACAGCCGAACATTTCGGACTGGAGGGAAAGATACCACTCACCATGGGCACATTCAGCAAGGCCTTCGCCGTCACCGGTGGTTTTGTGGCCGGATCCTCGGCGATCATTTCCTATCTCCGGTTCTTCGCGCGTGCGCACATGTTCTCAGCAGCGCTTCCGCCTCCGGTCATCGCTGCGGTACTGGGAGGTCTCGAGGTGCTGGAGCGCGAACCGGAACGCCTCTCCCGACTCCGGCGGAATATCGCCATGGCCGCCCGCGGACTGCAGGACCTCGGGTTCGACGTCGAGCCGTCTTCGGCGATCCTGCCTCTGCGGGTCCCCGTGAACATGGATATCCGGCAGGCTTCGCTGGCCTTCCATGAGCGCGGCATTTTCGTCAACTCTATTGAATACCCGGCTGTGCCGGTCGCGCAGCAACGCTTCCGGATAAGCCTGATGGCAACGCATACCCACGATGATATCCGCCGGCTTCTGACGGCTGTCCAGGAAGTCTGGTCGACATGCATCAACCAACCCGGAGCAGATTGCCATGACACATCCTGCCTCAGTGCCGCATAAGCGGAAGAAACTCCTGATCATCGTCCTGTTTCAGAACCTGGGCGAGGACAATCCCTACTACGCACAGAGTCCTGCACCGCCGTTGCCGGGCATTCTCCTGGCGGGCATGACCCCGCCGATCGTTGAGGTCGAAGTGCTGCATGAAATGGTGCGTCCGATCGACTACACCACCGATGCAGATTTCATCGCCCTCAGTTTCATGGACTACCTTGCACCGCATGCGTACGAGGTGGCCGCCAGGTTCAGGGGCCTGGGCAAGATCGTTGTCGGAGGGGGAAAATTTCCCTCCACGTTTCCTGACGAAGTCCAACCGCACTTCGACGCCATCCTGGTGGGTGAGGCGCAGGGTGTGTGGCCGGAGATGGTCCGCGATCTGGTGAACAACACCTTGCGCCCACGATACCACGCCGTCCCGAACGGTGGTCTGGAGGGCATTCCGGCCCCCCGGTATGACCTTGTGGAATCCACGTATGCCACACCCATTGTTACAGAAGCGACGCGCGGGTGTCCGCATCCCTGCACATATTGTCAGCTGAACATCCGCCGGGTCCCCTTCCGCACACGACCCATCGAGGATGTGTTGCGGGATCTGACAAACACTGCCGGAGTACCCTGGCACAGGCGGAAGATGGCGATGCTGCTGGACAACAATCTGGGCGGGGACATGGAGTATGCCAAGGATCTCTTGAGAGCAATTGGACGGCTGGGGTTCTGGGGGATCGGCGCGCAATTCAGCATCGAATGCCTGCGTGACGACGACTTCATTGAAGCCCTTGCCGCCGCCCGCTGCCGCATGGCCTTTATCGGCATGGAGTCACTGGAGCCGAAAAGCCTGGCCGGTGTCCAGAAGCGGCAGAACAAAGTCACCGAATACCGGGACGCCTTCGACCGGCTTCACCGGCGCGGCATTCTGACGTTTACCGGGCTGATGTTCGCGCTCGACGAGGATTCGATGGCCTATTACCGCCGGCTCCCGGAACTGCTCGACGAAGTCGGCACAACCGTCATTCTTCCTTCCATCGCCATTCCGTTGTATGGCACGCCGCTCTATCGCCAGGTGGTTGCCGAGGGCCGTCTGACGGACACGGATCTTTCTCACTACGAGGGGGATCATCTGGTGTTCAGTCATAAGCATCTCTCTGCGGGGGAGATACATGATGCATACCGGGAGGTCACGCTGGGGTTCTACTCGTGGAAGAACATTTTCCGGAGATGGTTGCGGTTTGTGCGGTTGCAGTCGGTGCAGGAATCACTGCCGGGATTTGCACTCAAGGTTCTCATCGCCACCGGCGTGTACTTCAAGTTATCCGTCTTCCAAAGGCACCATGCACTGGTCAGAATCAAAGACACGAGAGTGGAGGAAGAGCGGTTGATACGCCGTGTGGCATAGACGCACGGCTCACTGCGTCATGCAACTGTCCGGCACTTTGTGTGCTTCACCCGCACGGCACGATGCAGATCAGCGGACCATTTGCCCCACGTTGCGTTACGCCCACAGCATGCTGCGTCATGTCCTGCTCACTTCATGAACTTGTATCCGGCTGTATGAACGGTGAGAAGATGTACGGGGCGCGTGGCGTCAGTCTCGATCTTCTTCCGGAGGGCCAGGATGTAGTTGTCCACCGTGCGCGTTGTGGGGTATGTCTCGTATCCCCAGACACTGTTCAGGAGCATGTCGCGGGTCACCACCTCGCCCTCGTGTATTATAAGGAATTTCAGGACGGCGTATTCCCGCACCGAGAGCTTCACTTTTTTCCCCTTCCGCAGGGTTTCCTGGCGCAGGAAATCGACCGTGACATCGCCAAACGTGTACGCATCGAGGTCTTTGCGGATTTCCCCCTTGCGCCGGAGCAAGGCGTGCACCCGGGCAAGGAGTTCCCTCACGCTGAAGGGTTTGGTCATGTAGTCATCCGCACCGAACTCCAGTCCCATCACTTTGTCCATTTCCTGACTTTTGCTCGTCAGCATCATGATGGGTGTGCTTATGCCTGAGGCCCGGAGATCACGGCACACATCTTCTCCATTGATATCCGGAAGTCCCAGGTCCAGGACGATCAGGTCCACATTCTCCTTTCGTCCCAGGGTCTTCCCCCGTTCGCCCGTGGGCGCCGTGAGCACACGGTAGTGCTCTGCGGTCAGCACTTCTTCGAGTCCGCGCAGAATTGCCGCGTCGTCTTCCACGACAAGGATGGTCGCCATGGTTCACCCGTCCGTTGATTGTTGACCTGTGTGGATGGCAGGAAAGAGCAGCGTAAACGCACTTCCTTTTCCCGGGGCGCTGGACACTTCCACGCGGCCTCCATGGGATTCCATGATATGTTTCACCACGGCGAGGCCGAGACCGACTCCCTGAATGCGCCTGGGGATCCCCGGATCCCGGAAAAACTTTTCGAAGAGATGCTGCATCGTCTGTGCGGTGATGCCATAGCCCTGATCTTCCACGCGGCAGAATACGGCACCGGGACGGCGTCCTGCCGTGATGGTGATCTGCTTCCGCTCTCCGGAGTACTTCATCGCATTGGTCAGCAGGTTTTCGATCGCCTGGCCCACGGCATCCGGATCCGCGTCGACCGTCAGGAGCCGGGTGCACTGTGCCCTGGCCTTTCCTGCGGGCCGGCAGCTTGAGCCGGAGATTGAAACCCTCCTTGTTCATCTGATAGCGCATCGTGCGGAGGACTTTCTTGATGACCTGTGCAAGGTCAATCTGCTGCGGCGTATACTGGGTGGCACCTTCTTCGATCCTGGATGAATTCAGGATGGTGCCCACCATCCGGTTGAGGCGATCGGCTTCCCCTTCAATGGTCTTTACGTAGGTGTGCGCCCGGCGGTCGGCCCGCGGCAGGCGTGCGCGCAGCAGTTCGGCATACATCTTGACAACGGTCAGCGGCGTGCGCAATTCATGGGAGACATAGGAGACAAAATCCGACTTGATTTCATTGAGCGCCTGCAGGCGGCGGGATTCCTCCGCCTGCAGCATCAACTCATTCTGCAACCGGATGCGTTCCATCTCCTGGCCGGTTTGTGTGCACACCGAGGTCAACAGGTCGATGTCTTCGCTGACGAAACGCATTCCTGACTTGCGCGGCCCGAGCAACAGAAATCCCTGGACGACCGATGACTTGGAGGGAAGTGGAACAGCCAGCACGATTCCCCATGCGCGGAAGGCGGACTCTTCAGCCTGTGATATACGGCACTCCCGGTTCAACGGCATCGTCAACCGCCAGAGGGAGTACACCGGCGCCCCGTCCTGCATTGTCCGGGTACTCGATGGCTCGGTCGGCAGGCTGTTCGAAGCCACGGTGTTCCAGAACCCGCATCCGGCGATCCCCGTTGTGTGTGGTCAGCAATGCAATACGTTCGACGGGGATCAGTTCGTTCATGCGCGGGACCAGGAACCGGGCGAGGTCTGCAACAGAAACGGCACGTTTGATGGCGTCAACGAAGACAAGCTCCGCCTGGCGGAAGTTGTATCGCACGCGGAAGAAACGACGATCCACAAACCGCTGGATACCCGTGCGGAGAGGTTGAAAGAGCAGGGCGACGGCAATTGCGGCTCCACCCGCGATTACCAATGAATGCTCGTATGTCACTCTGGTCACCAACCCCGCGGCGATGCCCACCAGACTGATGTAGAGCAGCGTGAGGACACTCATCACCGTACCGTACACAACGCTGCGATTCAGGATGAGATCGATATCCATGAGGTGGTATCTGACGATCGAGATCCCGAAGGCAACAGGAATGATGCCTGAAGCAAGAAGCATAACGGATTCGGGGACGAGGCTGTAGGACAGGATCATGGAGGGAATGACCCAGAGACCCACAAACGGCAGAAATCCCATGAAGAGCCCCCACACCACCCAGCGCAAACGGCGTTGTTCGGCCTCATCCGCGGCGGCGACGTAGGACTGGCGAATCGTAATGAGCCCGGAGACAATGAGCACGATCAGGAACCATCGGGTTGCGGTAAACCAATCGAGATGCAGAGAGAAGAGCTCCACGGAACGGTTTGTTGCAGCGCGCAGAAATGTCAGTCCGCTCGCGCCGCCGAGCAGAAGCGCCAGACCATATAGCACTGGGAGCACCTTATGGACATGGACCCAGCTTCTCCGGGGAAACACCAGGGCGAAGTGGAAGAAGAGAAGTGGGACGAGCGTGTACATACAGGAGAAGACCACCCTGGTCCATATCCCGGGGGAGAAGGCATCGCCGTACTGTCCCCATGTCGTGGAGAGCATCAGGGCGGTCCCGATGGACCCCAGGTGGTACACGCGGGCGGCCCGGTCATCGGGACGTCGCATCAGGACAACCAGTCCGACACCGAAGAAGAGACCACTCACCAGGATCACGATGATCAGGTAGTTTGTGCTGTAGTAGGACTGGAGAACGCAGTTAACGGTGCGCACTCCCCCGGAACCCTGCACGTCCAGCGACACCTGGCCCCCGATCTGTTTCCCGTCGAAGAGGAATTCTACCGCTTCCACATGGGACACAGGTTGTCCATCGATGCGGAGAAGCGATTCCCCGGGGAATACAGCCCGTGCAAGCAGGGTATCGTCGACGGCGGTAATGCCGACAATATGGTTTTGGTCCTGCCAGCGGATCGGGAGGCCCGGTTTGGCGGAGATTGCGACGATCCCGGCGGCGCAGACGAGGAAAGCGATGGCGTCCAGTGCAAGCAGATACGGACGCAGGCGGTCGGAATGCTTCTGGATGGAGGGTCCGGTCACTCGTTCGGCTCTTGTGGTGTGTACTCCGGGTAGTCCAGACTTATACGCGGAATATACGCAATCGCCACATTCCGTGCCATTGCTTTTCCAACTGAATTTCGGTATACTATGCCGGAATTTTTATTGAGGACGATGGCACAAAAAGCCGAGACCGACGAAAAACCAGTCGCCACCAATCGCAAGGCTCGGCATGAGTTCTTTGTGCTGGAAACCTACGAGGCCGGGATGGTACTCACCGGCACGGAGGTAAAGTCCCTCCGGGGGGGAAACGCAAATCTTTCAGACGCGTACGCCCGCCTGAAGGGGACCGAGGTCTGGCTGATGGGGATGCACATCAGCCCGTATCACCAGGGGAGCTATGCGAATGTGGATCCTCTCCGCACCCGCAAACTCCTCCTGCATAAGAAGGAAATTCGCAAGATCACGGCACGGACCGCTGAAGCGGGAACCACGCTGGTGCCGTTGAAGGTGTATTTCAAACACAACCTCGCCAAAGTACTTCTCGGCCTCTGCAAGGGTAAGCGAGAGTACGACCGCCGCGAGGACATCGCCCGCCGCGAAATCGAACGGGACATTCGAAGGAAGTATGCACGGTAGATGACCGACCTGTTCCCCCCGCTCAATGAGCAGATGGACCTGATCCGGCGCGGCGCCGCCGAGATCATCCGGGAAGAAGACCTCGCCCGGAAAATTGAACACTCCCGGGAAACCCGCACCCCCCTCCGGGTGAAGCTTGGCTGTGATCCCAGCAGACCCGATCTCCACCTGGGCCATTCGGTGGTGCTGAGGAAACTCCGCCAGTTCCAGGAGCTGGGACATCACGCGATACTGATCGTCGGTGATTTCACGGGCATGATCGGTGATCCCTCGGGGCGCAGCAAGACCCGCCCGCCGCTGACCCTGGAGGAGACCCGGCAGAACGGCCAGAGCTACTTCGCGCAGGCCACGACCATCCTCTCCACGAAAAAGATCCAGATGTTGTACAACTCCGAATGGCTCGACAAGCTGAATTTCGCCGACGTGATCATGCTGGGGAGCAGGTACACCGTTGCGCGGATGCTGGAGCGCGATGACTTCGAGCGGCGCTACAAAGCCGGCGAACCCATCAGCATTCATGAGCTCCTCTACCCGCTCGCTCAGGCCATGGACTCGGTCGCCGTCCGTGCCGATGTCGAACTGGGGGGCACCGACCAGAAATTCAATCTTCTCGTCGGCCGCGACATCCAGCGCGAGTACGGCATGGAGCCCCAGGTGACATTGACAATGCCGATTCTTCCGGGAACCGACGGGGTCGAGAAGATGAGCAAGTCTCTCGACAACTACATCGGGGTCACCGAAACCCCGCAACAGATGTACGGCAAAACCCTTTCGATTCCCGACACGGTGATCCATGACTATCTGGTCCTGGTCACGGATGTCCCTCCCTCCGGGATCGCGGAAATCAAAACCGGTCTCCAGGCCGGAACGTATCATCCGCGTGATGCGAAGCGCCTCCTTGCCCGCGCCATCGTGGGTCTGTACCACGGCACGGATGCCGCGACGGCTGCGGAAGCGGAATTCGACCGCATCTTCGTGAAGAAGGATCTTCCCGACGAAATTCCCGGGGCGACCCTGAACGCCGAAGGCGGACGCATCACCCTCCTGCGCCTCCTCACGGAAACCGGTCTGGTCTCGTCCAACGGCGAGGCCCGTCGTCTCATCGAGCAGGGAGGAGTTTCCGTCGACGGTCAGCGGATCGGCGACCAACAGGCCGTCGTCGATCTTTCTTCCCCGGTCATCGTGAAAGTCGGAAAACGGAAGTTTGTACGTGTCACCGCCGCGTAAGGGCGGAACCACAGCGGCACTTAACATGCAAGAAAGGGAGATGAGGAATTGTACGTTCCGGGAAAAATCTTCTTCACCAAGGGGGTAGGCAGGCACAAAGACTACCTGCAGTCCTTCGAGCTGGCATTGCGTGACGCCAAGATCGAAAAGTGCAACCTCGTCACCGTCTCGAGTATCTTTCCGCCGGGATGCAAACGCATTCCCACGGATGAAGGGCTGAAGCTCCTGCAGCCGGGGCAGATCACCTTTGCCGTCATGGCCAGGAACGCCACCAACGAGCCCAACCGACTTGTTGCCGCATCCATAGGCGTCGCCACGCCCGCCGACACCACACAGTACGGGTATCTCTCCGAGCATCACCCGTTCGGCGAGACCGACGAGAAAGCCGGGGAATACGCCGAAGATCTCGCCGCCACCATGCTCGCAACAACTCTCGGTCTGGAATTCGACCCGAATCTGGCCTGGGACGAGCGGGAAAAAACATACAAGATGACCGGCAAGATTATCAAGACGTACAACGTGACACAGTCTGCCGAAGGCCATAAGGACGGCATCTGGACAACCGTCATTGCCAGCGCCATTCTTCTGCCTTGACAAAATAGAACGCGCCCGGGAGATGCCCGGGCGCGCGCTGTTCCGTCTCACCCACCATATTCTTCAGTTCAACATCAGCCGGTATTCGTCGTAGTGATTCATGACAGACTGCACGTAGCTGATCGTCTCCTGCGAATTCCCGAACCAGCCGTTTTTCGGTTTCGACGCATTCCAAACCCCTCTGTGCAGCGATCCGTGGCGTCTTGAAAGCAACGGCAGGGCGTCTTTGATCGATTCCCATTCCAGCGGGTTTTCATGGAGGTAGGCGGCGATCTCCTGCGCGTCATAGATCCGTCCGATGCCGGCATTGTATGCAGCCAAGGTCAGCTTGATCCGGTCCCCTTCCAGGGCACCGTCGAACAAATCATACAATTCCCGGAGGTAGTAGATGCCTCCCCGGATGTTGTTTTCCGGATGGCTCAGGTTTTCCACGTCAAGGGCGCGCGCCACTTCCTGACTGGTTGTCGGCATGATCTGCATAAGTCCACTCGCGCCTCGATGGCTCTCAGCCGAGGGCGAGAAACGGGACTCCTGCTTCATCGTCGCGAGGATAAATCGCCAGTCGAATTCGTAGCGGCCGGCATACTTCCTGATGGTGGGTCCGTATGCGCGGAGGATCTCCCTTGTGGTTGGATCCACAAGGGTCTCGGCCGGTCCGGGTTCGGTTTGTGTAACGCGCCTTCCATCTTCCGGCATCGACCCACTGGCCCCCTTCCGCAGAACATCATCGCCAAAGGGCGTGCATCCGCAGAGCGTGGTCACCACGATTGCCAGCAACGTCAGAATTCTGATCAACATCTCGTGCGTATTCCCTGGTGATGGTAAAACAGTGTCCCCGCCGTAGATCCTTCACAAGGAAATCTCCCGGAAGGCGAACTCTTCCAGGCTCTTGCACATGGATGAGTCTTCAAAGAACAGCCAAAGACGTGATTGCAGGTCCCACCTGGCTGCATTATTAACAACGCTGGAACAAGCGGCAAAGTTTCACTGATAACCGCTCATCATCATATTCGTGCCCCGGGGAACGACAAAAACGTGCAAATCCGGCCGGTTCTCACGGTTTCATTCCGGACAGGACGTCCTGAAAACGCAAAAGGCCGATCGCATGACCGGCCTCAAGGGGGTTGCAGAAGTTGTTCACCACAAGCTCAGCTTCGTTTGAGATATTTTCGTTCGACGTCCAGTATCTTTTCGACCCTCGCCGCATGCCGTCCGCCGGCAAATGGCGTCTGGAGAAAGACCTTCACCACCGCCTTTGCGAGTTCGGACCCGATCACCCGGCTCCCGAGCGTCAGCACATTGGCATTGTTATGCTCGCGGGCATTACGCGCGGTGAACTCGTGGGCGCAACTGGCGCCGCGTATTCCCGGCACCTTGTTTACGGTCATACATGAACCGATCCCTGCGCCGTCGATCATGATTCCCAGGTGACCTCTTCCCGCAGCGACCTTCTGTGCGACCGCGTGGGCAAATTCCGGATAGTCACACGGCTGCTCGTCCCGGGTTCCCACGTCGATCACAGTGAACCCGTTCAATCGCAGAAACTCCACCAGGGTGGCCTTCAGGGCGAAGCCTCCATGATCTGCACCGATGACCACGGTGAGCGGGGGTTCAGGCTGTCGCGGCAACGGTGACGGGGCGGGTGACGGAGCCGTCATGGCTCCGCCGGCGGCCGTACGCTCCAGGACGACGCCCTTCCCGGCTGCGGTTTCAAGGGCGAGAGGTGTGACAATCGCATCAGCCGGAATCTGAAGACGGCGTTCGCCACGGAACGCCGATTCCCGTACCATCTGTTCGGTGACAACGACTTTTTTCATGGGTGTCTCACTTCCCGGGTCCCCCGAGTTCAAGGACTTCAAGCCTGACGGGCACCGTCCCCGGTGCGATCATGCCCAGTCGTTTTGCGGCTTCCAGCGAAAGGTCGATCACCCGGTTGTCCTTGAACGGTCCCCGGTCGTTAATCCGCACGGTCACGGCAGCCCCTGTCGTGAGATTCGTGACGCGGACAATCGTATTGAACGGCAGTGTTTGATGGGCTGCCGTCATGGCATGCATGTCAAATTCCTCACCGTTCGCGGTCGTCCTGCCGTGGAATTCATCCGCATAATATGACGCGATGCCGGTGAGTTGATGAACGGACGGCGACTCCCCGGGGATTGCGGGGCTTTCGCGCGTGGTAAAACGCGGGGATGCGGGGCCACAGCCCGCATACAGGAGCGCCGCCGTGACAGAACAGAAAAGTGTTAGCCGCCGCCCCATGAGTCAAAGGTATTCGTTCATTTGTTTCCGCTTGAGGTAGTCCGCAATTTCCTTCACATCCTGCGACTGCCCTCTTTTACAGATCAGCAACGCATCGTCGGTATTCACGATGATCAGATCTTCGACGCCGATTGTCGCCACCACTTTCGCGGGAGAATATATGAACGAGTTCTTCGTGTTCTTCTGGATCACTTTCCCGGTGATCGAGTTGCCGCTGGGGTCTTTCCCGGAAATCCGGTAGACTTCGTCCCATGAGCCGATATCGCTCCAGCCGAAGTCTCCGGGAATCACATAGACGCGGTCCGATTTTTCCATCACCCCGTAGTCGATCGAGATGCCACGGATGATGCCATACGCCATTTCCACGGTTGACTGGTAATACGGCGTGCCGATCACCTGATCGATCTTATTCAGTTCCGTGAACAGTTCAGGCAGGTTCTTCTTGATCTCCTCGAGAATCACATCGGCGCGCCACACGAACATGCCGCTGTTCCAGAGGAAGTCTCCGCTTTCCAGAAACCGTTCCGCGGTTTGAAGGTTCGGTTTTTCCGCGAAGGTTTTTACCTTCAGCACACCCACGGCATGATGCGGATTGTGACTCCCGGCCTCGGTGTGATACTGGATATATCCGTATCCCGTTTCCGGATGTGTGGGCTGGATGCCGATCGTGATGAGCGCACGTGACTCCGAGGCTGTTTCGACCGCAACGCCGAGAATGCGCAGGAATTCATCGTCGTTGAGGATCGTATGATCCGCGGGGAGGATGATCATGACGGCGTCGGGGTCGAGCCGCCGGATATGCAGAGCAGCCAGGCCGATGCAGGGCGCCGTGTTACGGCCGACCGGTTCATCCAGGATGTTCTCTTCGCGCATCGAGGGAAGCTGTTTTGCGAGAAGGGCACGCTGCAGGCGGTTGGTGATAACGTACAGATCTTCAGGAGGCACCAGGCGCATCAAACGCCCGGTGGTATTCTGGATCATTGTCCCCTTGCCGGTGATCTCCAGCGCCTGCTTTGGGGTTTTCTCGCGGCTTCTGGGCCAGAAGCGTGTGCCCACACCTCCGGCCATGACAACTCCGAACACTTTGCTCATACTCGGTGTACCAGGGTGTTTTTCAAATGTGAATGGTTAAAAACAAAAACCGGCCCTGTTGTTCGCAGAGCCGGATAAGATGTTCAGGACGCGTTTGCGGTTCGCAGGCGGTTCAATGCGCGACGGAGCGCCGCCTCGGCCCGCGGAATGTCGACTTCGGCGGCCCGTTCGCGAAGCCGGCGTTCCGCCCGCTCGCGTGCCGCTCTTGCGCGGTCCACGTCGATTTCATCCGTACGCTCCGCCGTGTCCAGAAGCACCCTGACACGGTTGTCACGGACCTCAAGGAACCCGCCGCTGGTGGCGTAGGTCAACATCGTACCGTCCAGGCCTCGTACAATGACGCGGCCCTCTTCCAGGTTCGAGAGCAAGGGAGCATGATCTACGAGGACCTGGAAGCCGCCCTGAACACCCGGAGCACTCACACTGAGCGCCTGTGCGTTGAACACCGTCTTTTCGGGCGTCAGTATTTCGAGGGCAAAGGGTCTGTCAAGCATTCGGCCGGCTCCCTGGTCAGGATTCCATCATCTTCTTGGCCTTCTCCGCGGCTTCCTCGATTGTACCGACCATGAGGAAGGCCTGCTCCGGGAGGTGATCGTACTCGCCGTCACAGATTCCCTTGAAACCCCTTATGGTGTCCTCGATTTTGACGTATTTGCCCGCGATGCCGGTAAACTGTTCAGCCACGAAAAACGGCTGCGAGAGGAATCGTTGAATCCGGCGCGCCCGTCCCACCGTCAGCTTA
Source organism: uncultured Bacteroidota bacterium (assembly GCA_963779225.1). Taxonomy (GTDB): domain Bacteria; phylum Bacteroidota; class Ignavibacteria; order UBA10030; family UBA6906; genus CAVPCZ01. The sequence continues at coordinate 2,240,056 of CAVZWW010000003.1, read as the reverse complement.
TCTTCATCGGAAAGCTCATCCATCCCGAGGATGCTGATGATGTCTTTCAGATCGTTATACGTCTGGAGGATTCCCTTCACCCGCTTCGCCACGTCATAGTGTTCCTGCCCGACGACGGCGGGTTCCAGAATGCGTGATGTTGACTCGAGCGGATCGACCGCGGGGTAGATCCCCAGCTCTGAAATCTGCCGGCTCAGCACCGTGGTCGCATCGAGGTGTGAAAAAGTCGTCGCGGGCGCCGGATCGGTCAGGTCGTCCGCCGGCACGTATATCGCCTGCACGGAAGTAATGGATCCCTTTTTCGTGGAGGTGATCCTTTCCTGCAGTTCTCCCATTTCGCTGCCCAGTGTCGGCTGATACCCGACAGCAGACGGCATACGGCCGAGCAGGGCGGAGACTTCCGAGCCGGCCTGCACAAACCGGAAAATATTATCGATGAACAGGAGCACATCCTTCCCTTCTTCATCCCTGAAGTATTCGGCAATCGTCAGTGCAGTAAGGCCGACCCGCTGGCGTGCTCCGGGGGGCTCGTTCATCTGTCCGAACACCAGGGCGGTCTTCTTTAGAACCCCCGATTCGGTCATTTCCAGCCAGAGATCGTTCCCTTCGCGCGTCCGTTCACCTACCCCGCCGAAGACGGAAAACCCACCGTGCTGCTTCGCGATGTTGTTGATCAGCTCCATGATGATGACCGTCTTGCCCACGCCGGCACCGCCGAAGAGGCCGGTCTTCCCGCCTTTCGAATACGGTTCAAGGAGATCGATAACCTTGATTCCGGTCTCGAACATTTCTTTTCTGGTCGAGAGGTCTTCGAAAGCCGGCGGCGGGCGGTGAATCGGATACCTCTTCTCACTCTTGATCGGTCCCAGTCCGTCGATCCCCTCGCCGATGACGCTGATAAGACGTCCCAGCGTTGCGGGTCCCACGGGCACGGATATCGGGGCTCCGGTGTCGATGCACTTCATACCCCGGGACAATCCGTCGGTGCTGTCCATCGCGACCGTGCGGACGCGGTTGTCGCCGAGATGCTGTTGCACCTCCACGATCAGTTCCTCCTGCGTACCGTCGGTGTTTTCCCGCGGGATGGTGACGGCATTCAGGATGGAAGGCAGCACACCTCCGGGAAAGTCAATGTCCACCACCGGGCCGATGATTTGAACTATCGTTCCTTCATTCATACGTACGTAATCCTTGCGTGGAATGCCATGAGATGGGTAACGACAAGTCGAGAGCAAACTTACGAAAAGTCACTTAAAGAATCAAGGAAGGGCAGGATGACGGGACACAATAGCTGCAACGATGTGCCTGCCGTGCAGGCGGCCATTTTCGACAAATATCCTGTTCGTTTCGCGCCCGGCGACTACGGATCCCGCCACGAACAGTCCCGGTATGGTTGTCTCGAACGTGTCGGGGTTGCACGCCGGCGCAAGCGTCATCGGGTCCAATCGGATCCCCGCGCCCCCCAGGAAGGCGGAATCCGGCTCATAGCCTATCAGGACAAAGGCAAAATCGAAAGTGACATCCTCCACTCCCCTGGCTGTCTGCACAATCGCACGCCCCTCCCGGAATTCCTGTACCGTCGATCCGAACAACGCTTTCACCTGCCCCGCCCTCACACGGTTTTCGATGTCCGGAAGGATCCAGTATTTCACACCCTGACTGAAGGAGAGTCCGCGGTGCACCATAGTCACCTTCGCCCCATGGCGGTAGAGGTCAAGCGCAGCTTCAACCGCGGAATTTCTTCCTCCGACGACCAGGATATCACAGCCGGCATAACGGAAAGGCTCATCATAGTAGTGATGAACACGTTCCTGCTGTTCGCCGGGAACTCCCAGGCGGCTCGGATGGTCGAAGTAGCCTGTGGCAATCACCACATTGCGCGCTTCATACCGTACGCCGCGAACGGTGAGAATGCTGAACAGGCCATCCCGACGTTTGCCTATCTCCGCAACCGCATCATGGCATCGAACGTCCAGTGCATAGTGGATCACGACCGCGCGATAATAGTTGAGCGTGTCGACGCGTGTAGGCCGGAAGGCCGATGTCACAAACGGAACTTCACCTAGAGAAAGAAGCTCGGGGGTCGAGAACCAGACAAGGTTTGTCGGAAAACGGCGGATGGCATCCGTGACGCTCCCCTGCTCGAGGACGACCGTCTGGAGCCCCTGCTTTTGTGCTTCGATTGCACAGGAAAGACCGGCGGGTCCGGCGCCGACAACAATGAGGTCGGTCATGTAATTGTACTATTCAATCAATCCGAATTTCTTCAAATAGTATATCAGGTCGCTCCTCTGGACCGGTTTCACCAGGTAGGCATCGCACTGCGGCAGGGCCTGCATGATGTTTTCCTTGTCCACAAGTGCGGTGGTCATGATCACACGGGCCTTCTTTGCAGGGGGGGGATCAAGGAGATCCTCCATCGCGCGAACCTCCTGGAGGACTTGCTGACCGCTCATTCCCGGCAGCATGATATCGAGGCACACCAGATCGAACAAATCCCCTTTCACGAGATGGTCCGCAAAAAGAGCCACAGCCTCCTGTCCGTCACTTGCCGTGTGGGTATCTCCATACGGCATAAGATAGCGTTGCAGGATGGCGCGGCCGGTCTCATCGTCTTCCACAATAAACGAAGTCATCACTTCTCCAAACGAAGGGCACTTGAGGAGTCTCGCGTCCTCATACAATAGCAAATAGGTGGAGGAGAATCAAGACGCGGGAAAAAAAGCCCCGGCTGGTATCAGCGGGGCTTAAGGGTCGTGCAGATCTCGCGCGGTCCGGCTGCAGGAATGCCCGGCACGCCGCGCGTTGTCAGAAGTAAACGATAAGAGAGGCGCTCACGGTCTGGGCTGTGTAAATCCTTTTTGCCGCTCCGCCTGTTTGTGCGTAGGTTTGTTCTCCCTGCCCGCGTGTATAGGTCAGATCCAGCGCAAACGATTGGCTGATGAATCCTGTTCCAACGGTAAAGGCGTTCCCCATCACCATATCGCTGTACTCGCCTTTTTCATCCACGTTCGCCTGCAGCGTCGGGACGGTCCTGAACCCGGCCCGGATGGGAATCACGCCTGCTGTCGTGACGACCAGGTATTCCGCTCCGACGCGCACCTGGTTGATGTCGCTCTTGCTGTCGCTGAGCTGCAGGGTATCCCTGATTTTGGTCGTCGGTGTGCTTCCGTCCGCTTCTCTGAAAATCTTTTTGTCGCCATAGAGCCTCGACTCAAAATCCACCGCGATCGTGAAGTTCTCTCCGATGCGGCCGGAGGCCCCGAATCCGTACATCAGGGGCATCTCCACCTTATTCATGAACCCGCCTTCCGTCGTTGCGGTTGCTGACGTGTTCCGCTCATAGTCGCCGTTCACTTCGAGCTCGAACGGAGTCTTCACCGTCGCTCCCAGCTTGATCGGGATGGGCTTCTTCATTCCTTCAAAATCCACCAGAACGCCGGCGGTAAAATTCAATCCGCTGTATGAACCGCTGTTGCTGTACCCCGTCTTCGCCGTTTTGTCCGTCACGGTGGTGTTGTCGAAGTTTCCCAGCCAGATATTCACAGCCCCCCCGACATAAAACATCGGATGAAGCTTCAAACCGATGCCCGGGGTGATCGTATTTGCCCCCCCGTTGGATTCATACGAGCTCGTTGGATCGTCCTCCCGCGCAAAATTGTCGAGTTGTTTCTGGAAGGCAACCGCGGGCACAATATTGATTTTTCCGGCATGAAGAGGAAATGCGATGCTGGCAAAATTGTACGTAAAATGAGATTGCGTCCTGGTACTGTTGCTCGTCGGGCTCACCGGATTCTCCCACTTGAACTCCTCCTGGATCCACCGACCCACGAGAGAGAGTTCCGTACGTTCAAGCTGACCGAGGCCGGACGGGTTCCACGAGATCGCCGTGGCATCATCGGCAAGCCCGATGAACGCACCGCCAAGACCCTCCGCGCGCGCGCCGGCTCCGGTGATATTCCAATCCTCCTGCGCAACGCCCAACGACACCACCGCCACCAAACCCACACTGATGAGTAAAAACGTCCGGACATTCATAAGAACTCCTGATACTTGTCAAGAAGACGCGTTATTTGACCACCACTTTGTCGCCAATCCTTATGTCCTCCTCCTTCTCTACAACCTTCACCAGCGCAAGTTTCTGTTGCACCTGCACGACCACCAGTTCCCCGAGCTTCGTGACACGCTTCCCGAGCACTTCTCCGGTCGTTGGGTGGAGAATATCCTCCCCGTCACGGAAGGCGACACATTTGGATCCTTTTCGAATCCCTTTAAGGGAACCGATATCTATGTAGTAGCCATCCTTTTCAGCGCTGACAACAAAGCCTTCGACGATCGGCAGCTCATTGTAGATCATGACGGCCAGATCGCCAACCGCCTTTTCAAAGTCTTCCACCTCGGACCCTCCAGCCTGCTCACCTCTGGCCACCACGGTCTCACTTGTCTCCGTGTCGATGACCCGCACGTTCACCAATCCGCCGGACTCTCTTTGCACCACACTTGTCAGCACGATGGCATCGGCCCCGGCGACCTTGCCTACCTGCACTGCGGCCTGGTCATCCACGACACCCGACACCTGAAGCTGCTGCTCCTCCAGCACTTTGTCCAGTGCGGCCCGTTCGATAACTTTGAAGCGCCGGAGATTCACCAGTTGCGAGACCATTCTGTCCGTCAGCGCGTCCGCGTATTTGTCCATATCCCCCTTGACGGTAATCGGCATCACGGCAATTCCCAACCGCGAGCCGACCTGTGTGACCCTTGAGGGGTCATACGTCAATGCGCCAACCGGGAGGACACTCTTTGCCTCCTCGAATTTTGGAGGAGGCGCCTTCTCCGGCGTCGACTCTTCATTCTTCTCTTCCGGTTCCAGTGCGGCCACCGCAGATGGAGCAGTACCCTTTCTCAAGAACGTGAGATACTCGTTGGCCCGTTCACTGGAAACATAGGCTGTCGAAAGTTCCAGCTCTCTCTTTGCGTCCCCCTTCTCGCCCAGATAAAAGTGGCAGATCCCCATCTCCCGGTGCGGATAATACTCGATAAATCGTGTGCCGTATGTGCGTTTCTGTCCTGCGTCTTCGAATTCGAGAGAGATCGCGCTCTGGAATTCCTGAATGGCTCTGAGCCAGTCTTTCCTCTCCACGTAATCGAGCCCATCCGTGTAGTAGTTGTAGAACTTCGTCTGAGCGGGGACAGAAGAGGGGACAAGGAGAACGCAAGTGAGAAAAAGCCAAAAACTGTGCGATTTCATGGCGTTTCTCCAGCAAAAGGATACGTCGTGCGAAGATAAGGGATTATTCGGCACATGTCAATCCCGGGAAGGCTTCGAATTCCTGCGTTGCAGATGCTTGCTGAACTGTGATGCAGTAATATTGCACAGAATGAACGCAAAGTCAAGAAGAGCATGGGGGGATAAAAAAGAGAGCCCGCTGGGGCTCTCTTCAGATTCTCTGGTGCGGTAAGGGAATGGCGGCCTGGAGACAGCGGTTTGAGGGCCGCTAATCCAGGACCACAACAAGATAATTGTCCTGCCAGAATTTGTCCGGCCGGAGAATCTTCAGATCCGAGCCGTTCTCGTCTGCTGATGAAGCGGCAAAAAAGTCCGCACTGCGGCGCGGAAGAATTTCGTCTATCGTACCCTGAACGTGCAGCGTCTGCTCCCTGGTCTTGTCGATGGGAGTGAAAACCGATTGGTCAACTCCGCTGACCATAATCGTGGTTGATCCCAGGAGGCCCCAGAGAAACCCGCCTTCATCGGTGATGACCCCCTTCTCCTTTAATTCCGCTTTTGTTCCGGCAACATAGTAGACCGTATTCATGTGCTTCTGCTGCTGATCAAGCATCATCTCTTTTTCCTGAATCAGCGTGGTCTTCTGCATGACCGTCGTCTCCAGGCCCTGCACGCGCGCCTCAAGCTGAGCGATGGACTGTTCCCGCTCCAGGACTGAAGCTCTCAGGTTTTCTACGAGGGTGTTCAGATTGGCAATATCGCCGGCGAACGCTTTCACACGTGTCTGCAGATCGCTGATTCTCTTTCTGTTGTTCTTCAGCGTCGAATCGATTTCACTGATGTTCTGCAGAAGTTGCTTCCGTGTGTCAAGGGTGACATTGGCGGTCTGCCCCTCCACCCCATCGGTGCGCTGTGCCAACCGGCCCTCTTTTGTGCGGCTCTTTTCCAGATCCGCATAGATGTCGTTGACCTCGCTGATAACCTCGTTGAGGTATGAATCCCGTTCTGCGAGCAGTTGCTGCATCGACGCCCTGTCGGTGTTGCTCTGGGTCAACTGTTGCTCGAGAGCCTGTTCCTTTTCCTTGTCGCTGCATCCGACAAGAAGCAGACCTGCAAGCATTCCTAAAACTATGACGATTGTTCGTCTCATGGTTCCTCCGTTCAAGCTGAAAAGTTCCTGGCGCACCGGCGCCCCGTATCCCTGGTTGAATGCGGCCGCGTGCTGTTCCTCCCACCACCTCGTCCTGAAGACCACCCTCACTGGAGCAGCACACGGTCTCGCATCAACAAATTGTCGTGTTGCACCAACCATACAACGATACCATCATACGCATGCCGTCTCACTGTCTCAATCGGGCATATGATGTAGTTTTGGACCTACAACAAATGCTGTAGGTCAGGCGGAAAAGCCAGGAAGATGGCTGGAGTGGGGGGAGGAGAAAAATCAATCTCCAGGAGTGGGGTCAGGGCAGATGAGAAGAGGCAGGCAGAAGACCAACCGTTGGGACACAGGCAGTGGCGCAGCGCACGGACCAACCTGCGGGCTGCAGGGCAAGAAGGGGGACGGTCAGAGGCCCGGTTTCACCAGCCCGAGGGTGATTGCATACCGGACCAGACCGGCGGTCTCGTGGATATCCAGCTTCTGCATGAGATTGGCACGGTGCGTATTGACCGTGCGAAAACTGAGGAACAGCGCGTCGGCAATCTGCCTGTTGGTGTATCCTTCGGCGATATACTTCAGAATCTCCGTCTCCCGCTTCGTCAGCTGCTGGATTCCGGAAACGGCGGTCCTGTTGTCCACCCGGGTCTGCTCTTCCGCGCGCTTGATGAACCCGTCAACGATCAACCGGGAAATACCCGGGCTGAAAAACCTCTCTCCAGATACAGCAGATCGTACAGCCTCGAATATGTCCCCTTTGCTCGCATTCTTGAGCACATATCCGCTCGCCCCGGCGCGAAGTATCTGATAGACATACTCCTCGTCTTCATGGACGGACATGATGACAATCTTGACCTCAGGCTGCCGCTCCTTGATGAGTTTCGTCGCCTCAATACCGTCAAGGAGCGGCATGGAAATGTCCATAATCACGACATCGGGCTTCTCTTTCGCGGCAAGCCGGACCGCCTCCTCGCCGTCGGCCGCCTCTCCGATGATCGAGAAGTCGGGTACACTCCGCAGCAATACCCGCAGGCCGCTCCGCACTACGTCGTGATCGTCAGCGATGAGAATTCTGGTCTTCGCCATGCTGTTCCTGTTCACCGAAGGGGATGGATACGGAGATACCGGTGCCTCCACCGGCGGTCGTACGGACATCGAGACTCCCCCCCAGGAGCTCTGATCGTTCGCGCATGCTGATCAAGCCGGACCCACGCCCTGAGCCCTGCGCCCGCGCAACATCTTCCGGAGAAAATCCCTTTCCGTCATCCTGAACGACAAGTCGCAGAGAGGTGCCCGGTGCTTCGAGGCGCAACGACACCGTTGATGCCCGGGCATGTCTGGCGATGTTTGCCAGAGCCTCCTGGGCGATTCTGTACATTGCGATCTCGATATGTCCGTCGATTTGCGGGGGGACACCCGGGTCCACATCAAGCACAGCGGAGATCCCCTGGCGCCTCTCGAAGTCCTTGCAGAGCAGCCGCAGAGCGGCCACGATGCCGAAGTCATCCAGAACGCTGGGACGCAGGTTTGAGGAGATCCGGCGCACTTCTGCGATGGATCGATCCAGCTCCTGTGTCACTTCGTGCAAATGTCCGGAAATCTGCTCGCCGGCGGGACTCACGTCGCCTTCCAGCGCTTCCACGCGGAATTTCATGCCGCTCAGGCGCTGACAGAGGTCATCGTGCAGCTCGCGGGAAATTCTTGCACGCTCTTCTTCCTGTGCCCGCTGCACCGAGGTGGCAAAGATCCTCAGTCCGTCGAGTCTCTGCCGCTCCGCTTCGGCCAGCTGGGCGCTCATATGATTAAAAGCCTCGCCCAGAGTCCGGAATTCGTCACTCGATGTCAGTGTAACTTTCCGGAGGCGATCGCCCCGCGCAACGGCATCCATGACGGAAACCATATGTCGGAGCGGCCGGGTGATGCTCCGGGTTGTGACCACACCGGCCACGACGCCGAAGGCAACGCTCAACAGGAGGACGGCAAGAATTCTGGCATTTGCCGCCTCTCCCGCATCAATCACATCCGCTTTCGCTGCCGCCAGCCCCTTCTCGGTTTCGGCTTGAAGCCCTTCATTGATGATCACCCTCAGATCGCGATAGAGGGCGAACAACTCCGTCAGGAGAACCGTGCGCTGCTGTTGCAGGCTGACGATAACGCCGACGAGCGTGGTCACTTCTTGAGACCGCCTGCGCAGTTCCGCCGACCATACTTTTTCCTCCCGGGAAAGGAGAACCACCTGGTAGACCTCGGCGAAGTGCTTGAATCTGGTTTCGGCGCTCCGAATCCGCGAAACGTATGCCGTATCGCTTGTGAGAAGAAGATTTCCGAGACCCTTGGTGATCGCGTTGACCTGGATCTGCATCTCAAGAACGACCTGCAGCCTCCGGTACGCTATGGGGTCGTTCACCGTGACCGACGCCTGAATCCTGTCCGTCAGCAGTCTTTCCAGCTTTTCCGTGGCCGCCAGCAGCGTATCCATATGCCCGGTCAGCCGGTCCTTGAGATGGACATGCTCGGCCGCCATGCTGTGGAAACGCGCAAGGCCATCCGTCAGCGCGCTCACGGATCCGGCCCCCTGACCGAACCGCATGATATCGTTGTATTTTCCGCGGGTCTCTGCAAAGCGCCGTGTACTCGATTCCAGCGCGTTGCGGAACTTCGTGTCGCCTGTCGCGGAGTGTCCGAGGGCCGCAAAGGCGGTCTCCACAACATTATTCTCCAGACTGTATACAGCCGAGTTCAGCGGTTCCCTGACCTGTGTCACCTCGCCAAGTTTCTGCCGTACCTCGCGGGTCTGGGTATACGATACGAGACCGATGATGATGCAGAGCATCAGCAGGATCCCGATCCCCAATCCCAGTTTAGTCCCTATCGTGATCATGGTTCATCGTCTCCTTCATCGCGCAGCCCGCCTTTCCAATTCCTCCCGTTTCAGGGTGATCAAATGGCCAAGGGGTTTGCCATTGCGGTAAGTAATCACCCGCAGTGTCACCGGACCTTCGGGAATTTCAACCGGTCGGGTGTACAGGGAGCAGCGGTGATCGGGCATCGTATCATCAATTGTGTAGAACATGTCGACGTCGGTAAGTTCCGTTTCCATATCCAGCACCAGCCGTCCATCTCTGAAGTTCGTTCTGACAATGGGATCATAGACCGCGCGCGAGTAGTTGACGCCGGCGATATCCGACCGCTCGAAGTGCCGTTCCATCCGTCGCGCAAACGAGTCCCAGTTTCGCAAATCCCTGGGCGACCAAAACACTTCGGCAAGTGCCCAGGCCCGCGGGTATGTCATGTATTCGGCATGACGGAGTGTGGGGATTTGCTCCGTCCAGAGATTCCCCTGCCCTCCCAGAATGTACCCGGCCTCCACTCCATCGGGGACAGGTTCAAAGCCGTAACTCTTCTTCACGCGCAGACTCGCATAGACAGGCGGTTCCACCGTGGGTTCACCCTGGTTGTAGTCCAGGTAGACATGTGTTGACGGTGTCATCACGACAGAATGGCCCATCTCCGCCGCCTGGATCCCGCCTCTGACGCCCCGCCAACTCATCACCGCGGCATCGGGCGAAATACCCCCGTCAAGAATTTCATCCCACCCGATGAGCTTCTTCCCTCTTGCCTTCAGGATCTTGTCCACACGTCCCATAAAGTATCCCTGCAAATCCTCCACATGCCTGATGTTCAGTTTCTTCATCAGCGCCATGCACCCCGCGTCCTGAGCCCAATACCCCTTGTAACACTCATCTCCGCCGACATGGACGTATGGCCCCGGAAAGAGTGCAGCAACTTCTCCGAAGACTTTCTCCAGAAATGCATAGACCTTTTCGTCGGACGGATTGAGTGCGTTCTCGATCAGCATCTTGAACGTCCCGTTGCCGTACCACTCCGCAAACCGGGCGCCGGGATTGACTCTCGTAGTGGTGTCTTTGTTGCAGCTCAGTTCAGGATAGGCGGCGAGGGCCGCCATGCTGTGTCCGGGAACGTCAATTTCGGGGACAATGGTCACAAAGCGCTCTCTGGCGAATGCGACCACTTCTCTGATGTCCTCCTGTGTATAGAAACCGCCGTATGTGGCCGCTTCGCCCGGCCTGGGGGCGGCGCGATCGCCGAAATGTCCTGCACGCGGCACACGCCAGGCCCCCACATCGGTCAATCTCGGCAGTGACTTGATCTCGATCCGCCATCCTTCATCGTCCGTCAGGTGCCAGTGGAGGGTATTGTATTTATACTTCGCCATCCGGTCGATGTATTGTTTGACATCTTCTTTGGAGAAGAAATGACGGCTTACGTCCAGCAACATCCCGCGCCAGCTGAAACGCGGATAGTCCGTGACGTTGACCGCCGGGATTATCCAGCGGGTTTTCACCGGGACCATGCTTTCGATCTCCCCGGGCAGGAGCTGGAGCAGCGTCTGCGCCCCGTAGAACAGCCCTGCAGATTGATTGGCCGATATCGTGACCCCCTTTGGTGTTACCTCAAGTCGATACCCTTCGTTGCCGGATTGCACATCGGGTTTTTCATGCACGCGCAGTTGAATTTCGCCTTTTGTGCCCTGCCGGACCGTGACGGTAAAACCTGTCGGAATTTGTATTCTCCGCGCCAGCATTTCGGCTATGGGGCGGCTGCCGGGCCCGTTAAAACCAATGATGAAATCTTGCCGCAATTCATAGGTGCCGTTTGACTGCCGCACCTCGACGGGTTGAGGAATGAGAGGGAGCGCACTCTCCTGTGCTTCAACTGCCGGCATGGTCATGAAGAGAAGTGGAAAGAGTAGTGATTTCATTGCCTGAAGTCCTTTCGCATTACTGTACGAAAGTAGACAAGTTTTCGATGACTCGCAATCAGGTCCGATATCGGTACTCCGTGGAGCGGCCAGAGGCGAAGCCATCGCGGAACGAAGAAGGTCGAAGGATTTGCGTGGCTGCGCCCCGGGCCCGGGGACGCAATCAATTTCTACCACGAAACCGAGGTCTCGCTGAAGATTTTCGGCGACATCCTGAGCATGCCGCCCGAACCGGAACACGTTTCTCCAAGAGCGCTGGCAGTCATTCTGGTATTCGACGAGGCCAGATCGCGCTGGATTCGCTTACCGGGGAGGAAATCAGGGAGACTCTCCGCGCGGTCAGCCGGCATGGGGACATGATCAGCATTCTCTTCGCGCACCGTCTGTCCAGAGTCATGCACGCGGACCGGATCTACGTACTTGAGAAGGGAAGAATCGCAGAATCGGGCGGGCATCGATACCTGCTCAGTCACAAGGGGCTCTATTTCGCCATGTGGCGACAGCAGGTAGGCAAAGGGTCTCTGCCGCCCCCGGAGGCTATTATCTCCCAGTACAGCCAGCGAGATTCCCGCTGACAAATACCGGGTGAAAGGCCTCATACAGCTGCTTTTTTCCAATCCCTTCTCTTTGCATCCTCCACTTTCACTCGTTGGCACGGAGATTGCAATCTCCTCTTTGGGGAAAACCAGGAAATCGATGCTTCTGATACATCGGATCGTATGGCAGGAACCTCCCGGTATACCATGGACGGTCAAAACGGAGGCAGCAGGATGAAAGCCCTTCTTTGTTCACTGGTCATATTGACCACGGGACTTCAACCCGTGGAAGCACAGAATGCACGGCCCGAAGCGAAAGGCGGGTCCAGCCGGACCGGCCGGTGGTCAATCGGCTTGTACGGGGGAGCGAATATGTGGCTTAACGATTTTGATACGAAGTCGATTTCCGGAGCCGGCGGTCTTTCTTTGAGCTATGGGCTCACACGCCAGTTCTCTCTTGGCATCCTGGCCGGTTATGAAGTCCTCCAATCAACACAAACAGATGTCAGTCAACCCACCCCCCCCGTCCCGCCGCATGGATATGTAGCCGACAAGGGCGTTAGCGCCGATCTTGTCGGCTGGTACCACTTCAATGCAGAAGGTGATCTTTCCCCCTACGTCTATCTTGGCGTGGGAGGATATCTGTACAAACGAAACACCGGGGGTGGTGAGTACTGGCCGGAGGACAAGCACTACCTGTCGATCCATATTCCCACAGGTCTGGGCCTTGAACTCGCCCTTTCCAAACAAGCGGCATTATCCCTGGAAATCGGCGCGAGAATTCTTGACGACTATACCGACCATTCGATCGGAAGCGGTGAAGGCGGCACAGGGCTTGCTCACACGGACTGGTATCCGACGGCCCGGGTGGGTATTCACTACTCCTTCGGCGGCAGCGAGGGCGACGACAATGATGGTGATGGTCTTACGAACAGCGAAGAGAAAGCATTCCGCGTGAACCCGAACAACAGCGACACGGACGGGGACGGGCTTTCGGATGGTGAGGAGGTTAAAAGGTACAGGACAGATCCAAGAAACCCCGACAGTGATGGGGATGCGTTGAAGGATGGCGAGGAGGTCCATACCTATGGTACAAGTCCGACCACGGTGGATACGGATGGAGATGGCCTCAGCGACGGTAGCGAAGTATTGCAGCACAATACCAACCCGGCGAATGCGGACACAGACGGCGACGGTCTGGCGGATGGGCAGGAGGTCCTCCGGTACAAGACCGACCCTTCAAAGCCCGACACTGACGGGGATGGCCTCACCGACGGGCAGGAAGTGAACCAGTACAAGACCGACCCTTTGAAGGCCGATACCGACGGCGGTTCGGTGTACGACGGGCAGGAGGTGGCAAACAAGACCAATCCGCTCCTGCCGGCGGATGATGTCCCCACTCTTGCCATCCAGAAATTCGAAGTCGGCAAGGGGATCGTGCTTGGAGGAATTGTGTTCGCCCGCGGAAACGCCACCCTCGAACCAGAGTCTGAACAGACGTTGATCGAGGTATTCATCACGCTGAAAACCAATCCGGGTATGTCGGTGGAAGTACGGGGATACACCGACAACTCCGGGAAGGCTTCCGCCAACAAGCTCCTCTCTCAGCAACGTGCTGAAGCCGTTCGCGCCTGGCTTGTTCAAAATGGCATCGAGCCAAACCGTATTGCGGTACGGGGCTTCGGTCCGGAGTATCCGGTCGCAGACAACAGGACCGCCGGGGGACGCGCAAAGAATCAACGAATCGAGTTCTTCCGCACACGATAGGAAGGCCGCGGATATTGCCAAAGTCCGCTAAATTCTGTACCATGATTTGCACTGCGTGCATTCCGGAACGGTTTCTCGAAAAACGGCCCGAATATCGGAGGCGACAATTTTCCTGGAAGGCTTGCTTATCGGATTCGCCATGGCGGTGCCGGTGGGACCCCTCGGCGTCATGTGTATCCGGAAGACCCTCACGCATGGACGGACACGCGGGATCATCATCGGCCTCGGGACTGCGACCGGGGACCTGCTCTACGCTTCGATCGCCGCGTTCGGTCTGACATTCATATCGGACATGATTGACGGCCAGCGGGTCTGGCTGCGCCTGGCTGGAGGGGTAATCCTCCTGGTTCTCGGTGTCAGGACGTATCTTGCACACCCGGTCGATCCGACGGTAAACAGCAGGAAGAGCGGACTCTGGAGATCGTACTTCACCACCATTCTTCTGACATTCACCAATCCCATAACCATTTTTTCTTTCATCGCCGTTTTCGCTGCTCTGGGGCTCGGGCACGGTCTGAGCATTTCCTCCGCATCTACTCTTGTTGTCGGGGTGTTTTCGGGGTCGTTACTCTGGTTTGTCCTTCTCAGTTCCGGCGCTGTGATCTTCAGGAAGAAGCTGGACCACAACGGCATGCGATGGGTCAACAGGATTGCCGGCGTCCTGATACTTCTCTCCGCTGTTCTCGCCTTCGGAAGCCTGTTATAGCCCGCTTCGCTCAGCCGCCGGCTTCGCCAAGACGTCCGGAATTCCACCGCCACCGCTCCGTCTCCCTCCCTTTGGAGCGAGCCGGCACATCACACGCCCGGATAATTTCCTGAAGAACGGTTCTTGCCGTACGGTCACGGCACCGTCAAGCACACGCACACATTGACTTTCGTCCGGGGTTGAGATAGATTGGTGGTATCATAACATTCCCCGGGTGATGCGAGCACCTTTTTTGGAGTGTGCCCATGATACTTGAGAGACAGCGCCCCGCCCTTCTCCTCATCCTCATGCTCTCCCTTTCCACCTGTCATGCACAGCAAAACCCGGATGACCGGCCGCCGGCCGTCGCCGGCCAGTTTTATCCGCGGGAACCGGACAGACTCCGGCAGATGCTGATCTCCCTGGACGCGGAGGGAAAAGCGTCGATGGGGCTGAAGAACGTTGCCGCAATCATCGTTCCCCATGCCGGGTATGTGTACTCGGGGAAGACCGCCGCTTCGGGGTACAATCAAATCGACAGAAATAGGCAGTACGAGAACATCTTTGTCATCGGTCCGAGTCATCACGCCGACTTCGAAGGCGCCTCGGTGTACACCGCCGGCAATTTCCTTACGCCGCTGGGCAGCGTCGAGGTCAATCGATGCAGTCGGCGAACAGTTGATTGGCAGAAGCAGGATGTTCAGCAGCCGGCGTGATGCACATGAATTCGAGCACAGCGTGGAAGTCCAGCTCCCCTTCCTCCAGCAGAGAATGAAGAAGCCCTTCCGCATCGTGCCCATTGTGGTCGGCGCGCACACACCGGCAGCCTGCCGCGCACTGGGCGAAGCGTTGCGACCGTACTTCAACGACCGGAATCTGTTTGTCATCAGCACGGATTTCTCTCACTATCCCGCGTACGACGACGCCGTGCGGATCGATCACATGACAGCATCCGCGATCATGTCCAATTCACCGGACAGCCTTCTCCACACAATGGCTCGCACGGAACTTCAGGGGGTTCCGAATCTTGCCACATCCCTTTGCGGATGGGGCGGCGTTCTGACATTTCTCTCCATGACGGCTCCCCTTAAAGACGTCCGCTTCACTCCTGTCGAGTACAGCAATTCGGGAGACTCTCCCCCGGGTAATCGGAGGCAGGTTGTCGGATACTGGGCGATCGCCGTGACCCGGCAGACCCCCCGGGAACCGGCAAGCTTCAGGTTGAGCAAAGAGGAAAGAACAGCGCTGCTCTCCCTTGCCCGTCGGACCATTGAGTACTACCTGACCTCGGGCCGGATGCCAGAAACCGCTCCCTCCGCTCTGCCGGCTGCGCTGTCAACTCCCTGCGGTGCCTTTGTGACATTATACAAGCAATCTTCGCTTCGCGGATGTATCGGAAGTTTCGAAACAACCGCCCCGCTCTACAGCGTTGTCCGGGAGATGGCCGTGGCTTCGGCAACGCAGGATTACCGCTTTCGCCCTGTGGATTCATCCGAAGTCAGAGATCTCCGGATAGAAATCTCTGTGCTGACTCCCAGACAACGGATCGAATCCATCGACGAATTCCAGCTGGGCAAGCACGGAATCTACATCAAGAAAGGGAATCGGTCCGGCACATTCCTCCCGCAGGTCGCAAAAGAAACGGGCTGGACGAAGGAAGAGTTTTTCGGTCATTGCGCCCGGGACAAAGCCGGCATCGGCTGGGACGATTGGAGGGATGCCGAGCTCTATGTGTACGAGGCCCTGGTATTCAGTGAATAGTGCGAGACTCTCTGAGGACGATCCCTTCCTTTCGGCAAACCGCGCCGGAGGCGGTGTCGTCGCCGTCGCGGTAGCTCTGGGCATGACGTCGATTACCACTCAGATTATTCTCCTGCGGGAATTTGTGGCGGTCTTCCAGGGGAATGAACTCATCCTCGGCGTGGCGATCGGAAGCTGGATGTTGCTCACCGCCGCGGGCTCCTTCCTCGGAAAACTCTCCTATCGTTTTGCATCCCACCGCGCTGCACTTCCCTCCGCCCTGTTCTGCATTTCGATTCTCCCGCTCCTCTCCGTCTTTTTTGTCCGGTTCCTCCGCAACGTGTTGTTCACTGCGGGAAGCATGATGGACATCTCTCAAACGCTCCTGTTTTCGGTTGCGGTCCCAGCTCCGTATTGCCTGGTCGCGGGTTCGCTTTTTGCCTTCCTGGCCTTTCACGCCCCGCAACATTTCGGAGCAAGTCGGACCGGCATGGTGTATTCCTGGGAATCCGCCGGAAGTGTGGCCGGCGGCCTGCTGTTCACCATAGCCCTTGTCCCGCTTTTCGACACCTTTCAAACACTGGCCATCCTCCTGGCTGTCAACATGCTCCTGATCACCGCGCTGGCCTGGCGGCAGAACCTGCCCAAATTCGGAACCGCTCTCGCTGCGCTGCTGATCTTGCTTCTTGCATCTCTGAGCTTTCAGCACCTTGATGTGCTGACGCGGGGTTTCCTCTTTCCCGGACAGGAAATCGTGTCTTTCAAAGACACACCCTACGGCAATCTCACCGTGACGCGGCAGGGTGACCAGCTGAACTTTTTCGAGAATTCCATCCTGATGTTTTCGACCGACGACGCAGTGACGAACGAAGAAAGCGTGCACTATGCCCTTCTCCAGCGCTCCTTCCTGAGACGAGTGCTGCTCATCGGCGGAGGGATCTCCGGAACGGCACAGGAAATACTGAAACATGGTGTCGAAAGGATCGACTACCTCGAGATGAACCCCTGGGTCATCGAAATCGGCAGGAAGTACACACAGGCGCTCACCGACAACAGAATCACCGCCATCATCGGGGATCCCCGCGTGTATCTACGCTCGACTCCCGAACGATACGATGCAGCCCTGATACATGTGCCCGACCCCGGGACCGTTCATAACAACAGATACTTCACGCTCGAGTTTTTCCATGAATTGAATCGCGTACTTAACGACTCGGCTGTGGTGTCCATCAGCCTTCTCCCCGGAGCAGATTACCAGGGACCTGAAGCCAGACGGCTGGGGTCGATCCTGTACGCCACGTTGAGGGCCGTATTTGCTCATCTCCTTGTTGTTCCCGGCGAACGCGAATACTATATTGCATCGAACGGAACCCTTGACATCCACCTGAGCCACCTGGCGGAAGAACGCGGCATCCCCACGCTGTACGTCAATCATCACTATCTTGACGACCGGCTTCTCGGGGAACGTAGTGCGGGGATTGTCCGGGGGTTTGAAATGCCGTCAATAGTAAACACGGATTTCCAGCCGGTCTGCTATTTCCGGCAGGTGGAATACTGGACAAGTTATTTCGGGTTTCATCCGGGCCCGTGGGTTCTCCTCGTCGGGTCAGCCGCCGTTTTCCTTCTCTTCAGGCGTTCGAACGCGATTCATGTGGGTGTGTTCGCAGGAGGTTTTACGGCTTCGGCTCTGGAAGTCACCATCCTCATCGCGTTCCAGGCAATGTGCGGTTCTCTCTACCAGATGACCGGAGTGATCATCACGGCTTTCATGGCCGGACTCGCAGCCGGTTCTCTGGCGGCGTCGATCCGTCCACGCCGGCCGGGCATCGGCGCGTTCATCTGGATGCAGGCCATTCTCGCGGCTTGTGCCCTCGCGCTTCCGGTGATTCTCATTCAGCTGAAGATGGCCGCTGTCCCCCCGTTACTTGTCGAGGCGGTGTTTGTCGCCATCACCTTCTGTGTTGGCGCACTCGTCGGTGCGGCATTTGCCCTGGCCACGCGAATCCCGGGAGAGCGTCCCGGGTCTATCGCGTCGAGATTCTACGGACTGGACCTGGCAGGTTCCGCCATCGGAGCATTTGCGGTGAGCGTCTACATTCTGCCCCTCTTCGGCATCAGCAGGTCGGCCGTGATTGCGGGAGTTGTCTCCGCAGGAGGGGCATTCGTCTGTTATGTTTCGCGAAAACAGTTTAGCCATGAAGGTGACTGATTTTTGAAAGGGACGTCAGATGAAGGAGGTCAACGATGGACAACACGCATTCCGGGGCCGGGCCATCCAATATGAAGATGAAGCGATACAGCAAGCGGGACTTCCTCAGACTTTGCGGCCTGGGCGCGGGAGGGTGTCTGCTCGGCAGTGTGAATATCCGTGATATTCTGGAACCGGATACAGCACCACCCCCCCTCCGTGCAGCAGATCAGGAACCCGGCAAGTGGAGCAAGGAGGCACTGTTTTTCGTTCAGGTCACCGGCGGCATCAAATGTCAGAAGTGCCCCCACGGCTGCGTTCTTCGCCCGGGCGAGTCCGGCATTTGCAGGAACAGAATCAACTATCAGGGAAAGGGGTATACGATTGCCTACGGCAATCCTTGCGCCGTCCACGTCGATCCCATTGAAAAGAAGCCTCTGTTCCATTTTCTCCCGTCGACACGTGCCTTTTCGATCGCCGTGGCAGGGTGCAACCTGCGGTGCCTGAACTGTCAGAACTGGCAGATCTCCCAGGTCAGTCCACGCGAGACCGAGAACAGTGATTTGATGCCGGCGAGGGTTGTCGAGGAAGCGAGGCGGACGGGATGCGATTCCATCGCGTATACCTACTCGGAGCCGGTCACGTTCTACGAATACGCCTACGACACCGCAACACTTGCGCGCCGGGCGGGTGTCCGGAATGTCTGGAAATCGAGCGGGTACATCAACGAAAAACCCCTGCGTCAACTCTGCAAGGTGATCGACGCGGCAAACATAGATCTGAAAGGGTTCGATGAAAAGGTCTACCGGGAACTGAACTCCGCTTCGCTGGAACCCGTACTCCGGACGCTGAAGGTATTCCATGAGGAAGGCGTATGGCTGGAGATTACAAATCTCGTCATCCCCACCTGGACTGACGATCTTGATACAATTCGAAAGATGATGGAATGGCTTTGCGCGAACGGACTTCGCGACTGCCCTCTGCACTTCAGCCGTTTTACCCCTCTCTACAAACTGAACCGGCTGCCGGCCACGCCGGTTTCAACACTGGAAAAAGCCCGGGAGATTGCGCTGAAAGAGGGGATGCGCTATGTCTACATCGGAAACGTCCCCGGGCATAACTCGGAGAGTACATACTGTCCCCGTTGCGGCAGGACCGTTGTGGAGCGGCGTGGTTTCTCCATTCTCAAGATGAGCATCGTCGAAGGTAAATGTGCGGGATGCGGAGAAACCATCGCCGGCGTGTGGCAGTAATGATCACGAGCGATTCCTTTTTCTTGCCTGCTTCCTGGATAGGGTCAGACCACCGAATCCCGCGATGACAGCAATGTAGAATCCGAAATCATACCACCACCCCGTGTTCGCCGGTTCGTATATCCTGATATCCGATTTGAATATGCCGGCAATCAGAGACACGGGAGCAATCCAACCGTGCCACACTCCGGAGAAAAAACCGGCCGGTTCCTGCGCGGAATATGTGCTTCCACCCGGGAAGCACCCGCTGATACCCACGATCATCAACACCACAGAGAACCAGATCATCGTTGACTTGGCCATTGAGCCCTCCCTGTTCTTGTGAAAGACAGCGTGCAGATTGCTGATCTGTTGTGCATACCACCGCGGCATAAAAAAAGGGGACATCCGTACCTGCAGATCACGTAATAACGTAATTCAGCAAACGCAACTTGTCGATCACCCGCCCACGGTTGTCCCCCTGAATCTCGATCGTACCCTCTCTCACGGTTCCGCCTGCTCCACAATGTTGTTTCAGCAGGCGGGCGATCTTCTCCATTGTTTCAGGATTGTGTTGCAGTCCCGCAATGATTGTGACGGTCTTCCCTTTCCTCCCCTTTCTGTCCAGAACAACACGGACGGCTTTCCGCTTGCCGTCATGAGGAAGCTTTCCGGACAGAGTCCCCTTTGAGGATGATGGTTGTTCCGATCCGGGGTGAATCGGTTGTGATGAGGACTGCTGCTGTGATTCCGGTAGGAGCTCTGACAGGTCAGCAAGCGAGTGGAGCGTTTTGCGGGCTTTCATGGTCTCTTTCTTGAACCGGGATATTCGAATGGAGGCAGGGCGCAACCTGGAGCCGCAGAGCAGCAAAGAGTTGGCCCATTGGACAATATTAGCCACATCCCGGATGCATTCCATCGGCCCCAGATTCATTGGTGCCTGCATTTCTGCCCTTCCTGGATTGGTATGTCATTTGCAGACCAAACGGGAGCAGCTTCAGGACTCAAAAAAGCGAATCCGGGAATACAGAGACAAACACGATGGGACAACAACAACTGCTGATCATACTTCTCGGTTTCATTCTGGTAAGCATCGCGATTGCGGTCGGAATTGCGATATTCACCGACAGCGCCATTGATTCAAATCGTGACGCGATAACGAATGACCTGGTCAACCTGGCTGCACGGGCGCAACAGTACTACCGGCGGCCGACTTCCCTTGATGGAGGGGGAAATTCATTTGAAGGCCTTACCGCAGATGCTGCGGGGCTGGCCAGGCTCACGGAAAAACCGACGAACGCCAATGGCGTCTATTCCATCAAAACTGCCGGAACGGCAACCGGTCTCGTCATTGAAGGAGTCGGCACCGAAACCGTCGACGGGACCAACAGGGTCACGCTCGACATCTACGTATCCAGTATAAAACCCGACAGCGTCGTGATCGTCTACTAGCGTTGCTTATTTGAAACTATCGGAGAACTAAGAGTTTCTTGACCTCCACGAATCCACCCGCTTGAAGCTGGTAGAAGTAGACGCCAGAAGAGAGCCCCGTTCCCTCGAACCGGACCTCATGATAGCCTGCCTGTTGCGTTTCGCCAACCAGGTCTTCCACCTTCTGCCCCAGCATGTTGTACAGGCTGAGCGTGACATGGGACTGGACCGGCAGCGCGTATCGGATCGTGGTTGACGGATTGAAGGGGTTCGGGTAATTTTGCAGAAGTTCAAACGCCGCGGGAACTCCCTCACGCTCGTTCTCCACGGCGAGAGGCACACTCGTGGAGACCACCACCGGACGTATGCGTATGTTTTTTCCGTCCAGCCCGGACCCGCTCGCGCCCGAGTTTTGCCATGCACCCCCGGTGTAGATCGATGTCCGGTTATCAGCGTTCGCGCTTCCATCGTCGCTGATCAGATCGACGACATCCGTCCCGGTCGCTCCGGTCAGTGAAAGCACGACATGGTAGTCTGTCGCTCCGTTCAGAGTGACTCCGGCCTGGAGCAGGTCGATATAGATGGTGGTGAAGTAGTCGATGCCGGAAAGAGGCAACTGGACGGTGTTTCCGATTTTCGTTCCCGGGATTCCCGCCAGGCTCCCGGAGGTGTCGGCATAGACCTCGCACGCAAGTGAGGCCCCGGTTGGAATCGCCATCCACCGCAGATTGCAGAAGACCCCGGCAAGTTTGCCGCCCGTCGTGGGCGTGAACCGCAGTGCGTATTTGGTGCTGCTGTTGACTGGCACAACGAAATTCATGTAGGAGTTGTTGAAGCTCATGCCGGGCTTGTCATACCGGTAAATGGTGTGTGATGTCGTTGCAGAAGGAAAGAGCATCCTCGTCATCGCCCGGTACACGTTCACCTTGCCTGCACCAAACGTATTGTTTGGGACCGTTCCCGTATACACATCGGCAACCGCTGTTGTCGTGAGGAGGTTCTTCACCTGGTCGGCCGTCAGCGATGGACTTTGAGCAAGGAGCAGAGCCGCGCATCCCGTCACATTCGGGGCAGCCATGCTGGTTCCCTGCATGGCCTGGTATTTCCGCAGGCGATAAATACTGTTGTTGGATGGGGAGGCTTCCGACGAGAGTGCCGAGAGGAGGTATTGTCCCGGTGAAGCGATATCCGGTTTGATTCTTCCATCCCTCGACGGACCGATGCTGCTGAAGGGCGAAATATACCCCACCTGGTCGCCGAGGTTGTAGTTGAAAGTCCAGCGGCCGAATTGGCCCCCGGAAGAATCGTAGTTGGGCCAGCTGTAGCGTGTAAAGCAGGAGCCGACCATGACGGATTTGTTCGCTACGGTGGCGTTCACCGTTTTGTTGCCGTCCGCCCCGGCGAGGGTGATAGTCTGACCTCCGATGCTGACCGGGTCCAGCCAGCCGTCGTAAGAAACGGCCTTCCCGACATTTGAAAGGGTAACGGTCCACGTCCCCGATTGGGGTGGTTTGAGCGAATCTGCATCCTCCACCCAGAGATACAGCAGCCGTTGGTGATTATCGGGACTGACCATGTTCCCCAATGCCACGCGTCCATCGGCTTCGTCCGCAAAGGTTTGTTCCCCGCTCAGGAGTTGAAAGGTCTTCGCTGTAGGGGACGTGACGTCGAGTTGTGCCGTTACCGCCTCTGCCGTATTGAACCAGAGAATGACTCCCACATTATCGTTGGACGATCCGGATTGGGGCGTATAGGTGGGGACGGTGATCGTAAAACTTTTCGAGCCGCCGGCGGGGATGCTTCCTTCGACGTGAATCAACGAATTGCCGCTGTTGCCGGCGGAGTTCACATGCACGCGCCCGGGCTGGGAGCAGAAATCGTCGATTGCCACGGCATTCGGGTCGGATGCATCATGGGAACCCCACATCGATCCGAGGCTCCAGTTTACAACCATCGGTTTGCCCAGTGCAGCAGCTTTGTTCGCGGCATATGTCATGCCGTCGATCATCCGCGCGTCACTGAAGCCGCCATCTCCACCTTTCACAAAGATGATATCGGCTTCAGGTGCCTGACCGGCGAATTTTCCGAACGTTGCACCGTTGCCCGCAGCCGTTCCGGTGACATGGGTCCCGTGGCCGTGGATGTCCTTTTCCCTCACAAGACCTGCAGGCGTTCCGTCGATTTCATTTTCGATCTGGGCCTTCGTGTATTCGACGCCGTAGCTGAATCCGGATGGAGGATTCTCACCTGCCCCGGCAGTGAGTGTCTGATCCCAGATGAAGAGGATCCTGCTCTTCGTGGAATCAACCGGACTGCGGAAATCCAGATGCTTCCAGTCGATCCCCGTATCGTAGACCAGGACGATCGCTCCTTTCCCTTTGTACGGAGTATTGTTCACAAACCCCGCGTGGAGGAGCTGTGTACCGGTTTCCGCCCGGGAAAGATCGTTGTCCGGTACATATAGAAGTCCCGGCCGCGCGTAGCTCACCGAGCTGCTCTGCTCCAGCACGGGGACGTCGGAGGGCCGGAGGAGTGCCGTCACAAAGCCCGGATATCGCGATTGGATCCGGATGCCGGCGCGCGCAAGCTTCTCCGCGTCGGAAGTGTAAATAATCGCGTCGCAATCCCTGGCTTCCACACCGGTCTTCGCCAAAGCGACACCCCGCGGAAGAGAACCTGTTCCGGAGAATTCAAGGAGGATGGGATGGATCCGTGTCGATTGAATCCGTACTGAGTTTTCTGAACGATGCTGTGCGGAACTGATCGCGACGACCGAAAATAAGCAGAGCAGGAATAGAGCTCGCCGTTTCATGGCCTCTCTCCTTTGTCCGTCAGAGAAGTCGGATGAATAGATGAAACCTCCGTTCTGATATGAAAATACGGGGGCGCCGCACCATTGTCAAGCAGCAAATCAACCTTGAGGGTAGCTGGATATCCGGCCCCAGGGCTGCCCTGCCTGCTATCTGAGAGGCACTGGTGAGGCCGTAACTCCCCACTCAGCAGAACGTATACTCCACTGGATGCCGGATTTGCCGCAGACGCAGACCACCTGTGTCTATTTACTCACGTGAGAGGATCGCACCGATGAAAGCCCGCTACTCTCCCCGCATTTTCTCAGGGATATTCCTCCTTCTGACCGCACCGCTCATGGAGGTGGAAGCTTCTGAGAAAGTGTGGGAAATGATGAATGTCTGGATGGGCCACAGGAAACCCATGATTGACGTCACCTACGGGTTCGGGCCGGTGAAACAGAAGCTCTTCCAGGGAACACTCTCGGATGTGAGCCTGATCGACTTGAAGCTGGGGTACTTTCGCACGAAGCCTGACGGTGAAATCCCTCCCGCCCTTGATGACAAGTTTGTGACGTTCACCTATTCGGCGAGTGATCTGTTCGGGTCGTCGGGCACGCCTGCGAATGTATCATCCACAATGCTCCGGTTCGGGATCGGAACGCGGGGCGGATACGCGTATGACTTCGGGTCGTCGTACCTGTTTC
Source organism: uncultured Bacteroidota bacterium (assembly GCA_963779225.1). Taxonomy (GTDB): domain Bacteria; phylum Bacteroidota; class Ignavibacteria; order UBA10030; family UBA6906; genus CAVPCZ01. The sequence goes on along the minus strand of CAVZWW010000003.1, from coordinate 2,215,812 downwards.
CGTACCACCAGACCTCGCTCCTCTGGACAAAGCTGACCACACAACGTCCTACCGGTCTTTCCGCAGCCGATACGGACATCCTTGACCGGTATGAAGGGAGCTTCCGGTTCGGTGGCTCAACGGAAGGCGGGATAGCGTTCGGTATTGGGGAGATTGTTGCATTGCGTTTCGGGTATGAGGCGGCGGTGGTGTATCCACGGCATGTGTTCTGGCCGTGGGTCGGAAGCATCGGGATTGCCGCTATCGGCATGGGCGCCATCACGCATTTTTCAAAGGATATCGTGGAGGCCTCCCCTGAATTTGGTCCGTTCCTGTATGCTTTGCTGCGCGCCGGTCTGGCCTACGGGTACTATCTCACCGTGCGCGACAACCAGTACTGGCCTTTCGATTCCGAGACTCCTCTCACAACAGAGGCGCTCAAATTCGGCGTCACGTTCACGTTCTAGGCGGTCCTCCGGGAAGATCAACCCGTATTGCCCCCGGGGACTGACGTCAGGCGATATGCAGCATTGTTTCTGTACACAACCGGACAGCCTTGGTCGTCATTCCGCCGCGACAGTGGAACCATGTGGCCCGGTCGTACGGTGTGACATCGAACACCTCCCGAGTTCTTCCCTCTGATCAGCCGGAGCAACGAAGCAGTATGCTTCGGATCTACTTCATGAGACCTTTCAGCAAACCCATCCCCTGCGCCATGAGATCGCCCTGAGGCATCTTTCCGCCCGGCGTCAGTTTGTCAACGACTTGCGGCAGCAGTTTGGAGAGTTGTGAGGTTACGTCGCCGACCGGGAGACCGCTCTTCTGTGCGATCTGGCTGATGACGTTTGAACCGAGCCCCTGCTCAACCTGCTTCGGCGTGATAGGGAGGTTCGCTCCCGTACCCACCCAGGAGTTGACAATGTCGCCCAGCCCTTTGCTTGCAAATTGTTGAACCAGGCCTCCAAGTCCGCCCATCTTGCTCCCTCCCAGCACTTCCATGACAACACTGATGAGTTTCGTTTGTGCGCCGCCTCCGCCGAGCACCTGACCTGCGATATCATCGAAAAGTCCCATAGGATCTCCCTTTATTGGTGGTTGTGCTGCATTTGTGACAGTGGTATTTGACGCTCATGCCGTTCCACTGATTTGGGTCGACCGGTCCCGGTCGTGCTGAAGCTCAAGGGTAAATTGGAATGTTGTAGAGCAGGGAGCTTGGGACGGTCCGCTCGAGGCATTCTTCCGACGAGAAGAAGTCTTATAACGTTGTTAACGTTTCCGTTGCTCTCCAGGTTCCCTGCTGACAGCGAACCCAAAACAGACCTCTGGGTCAGAAAAGAACGGCGCACCCCAAATCTCTCACCTGTGCGACCTGATCCGGCGGGATCGGGTTACCCATAAGATTGACATATTCCAGGTTTTCCAGGCCAAACAACGGGGAGATATCATCTATCTCGTTCAGGGACAGGTCCACCGTACGAAGGTTCACCAGGTTGCTCAATGCATCGATATATCCTATCCTGTTGCCCGAGGCGTAAAGTTCTGTCACTCGGATCAGTGTCCCAAGTTCGGAAATGTCCGTGACGGCATTTCCGGAGATATCGACAACCTTTGCATGAATACAGTATTCAACCCCTTCCAGGGAGCGGATATCACACTCCGTCATTTCGATTTCCTCGAAGTCTTCAAGGTAGTAGGACGGCAGTTCCACCGTTAATGTCCCGTATATCTTCAGCTTCACCGCCTGGAAGAAGCTATGATCGTACTCCTCTTCCACCGCCGCGAACTGTTCATCTTCAAACGTCCGGTCATCGGTTTCCTGTCTTCCAGCGAACCTCTCCGTTCCGATCTCCCAGACATATTCTGCTTCAAAACCGGCATGCTCAGGCATTTCAGACGGCGGGGGCAGGCGTTCGAGATCCTGCATGAGAAAAATGTGAGAGTAACGCTGCAGTCCCTCGCCGTTGCCGGCGGCATGAAGTGCTTCGATATCCCGCCGGCGGGAGGTTCCTTTGTCGGGATGGTACAGCATAATCAACTGCGAAAAACACCTGCTCACCTTCGTGTCGTCGACGGGCACGAGTGCCGACACACTTCGTGCAAGCTCGCGTAGCTTCCCGTGCCGCTTGGACCGGTAGAGTGTAAGCAACCCTGCGGTTATCCGGTTCAGGCTCTTCTCGGAATAGGCTTCCATCAGCCGTGCATAGAGGTCGTTTTCTTTTTCGGTCATGGCGCGGGACTTTCAGTCGAAGGGCTCTGCATTTCCGGGAAGGATCACATGCTCAACGGCAGAGACCAGTATTTCCTCCCCCGAATCCGATTTAACCCCGGCTTGTGTCATTTGCCTTCACGACATCTCCATAAGGAATCCGACCGGGTTACGCAATATTGTGTGCAAAGAGCGCATTGTCAAGCCGGAGTTTGAGAGGCTGCCAACAAGAGAGGTGAAGCAAGAAAATCCTTGACATTCACACAGGAACCTCCGATAATTGGAAATCCCGTCGGTTTTGTTGTCGCCGCGTCCATCCTTCACCGGAAGGTGATAGTCCATATCCATTCTTCACTCAATGGGAGAGCAGCTATGAGACGTTTCGCATTACTCATTGCATTGACAGTTATCGTCATCGGTGCAGGTTCCGCGCAACAGTGGAACAGAGTCTGGAAACTCACAACACCCGCCTATCTTACACTTGCAGATATCACCGAGATGGGAATGGTGAAAGCCGGGTTCGACACGGACCAGGACGGATGGGGAGAGATCATCTGCACCTGGACAGACTCCGACACCAATGCAATCATGATGTACGAGGCGAACGGTAACGATTCCTACGCACTGGTCTGGTCCTGGGTGTATCCCATTCCGGCCAATACATACGCCGGCATCGCGGTAGGTGATCTTAACAATAACGGCGTGGTGGAAATCGTCACGACCCTTCCCTCCGTCGTCGGCACCGATCCCAATCCCCTGCGCGTCTGGGTGTTCGAATGGAACGGCGTCGTCGGAGAGAACGTCTACGGCTTCTTCAACAGTGCAACCAACACTTATGACCCTTCCGGAGGGTGGAACTACGAAGCCCCGGACAACTATGACCTTCGCCCCTACAGCCTCACCATCGAGGATATCGACAAGGATGGCAAGAACGAATTGATCACCGGCATCCGCGTGGCGGGCTCTACTAATCGTGAAGTTATCGTCTCCTCCGTGGAGGGGGACTTTGGCGCCTTCGCCGCGTGGACACTGGAATGGAAATATTCCGCACCATTCGGTGGATCCAACTACAGCACGACGACGGGAGATCTGGACAACGACGGCAACAGAGAAATCTATATGTTTGTCTGGAACTTCTTCACAATGAAGATTTTCGAGTGTACCGGAGACAAGCAATACACCGAGGCCGCCACCATCGACCAGTTGTACGCTTCGCAGAGCATTGACTACGGGGCGCTGGATGCCGTGCACGTGGCCGATGTCAACAACGACGGCATGAACGAGATGTACATCGCCACAACGGAGCCCCAGAACAAGATCTTCATCATCACGGGTGTCACAGACGTCAGCCAGATCACCCCGGCCAATATCAAAGAACTGTACACGATTCCCGTCACCGCCGGTGGAAAGTTCCGTTCAATGTATATTGCCGATCCCGACCATGACGGGAAGGCTGACCTCATGATCGGCGGTGAGGCCAACGGTCAGATTTTTTCCCTCGAATACAAGGGAACAGGCGATCCCGCGGACTCCTCCAGCTGGCAGCACCAGGTGCTGTTTGACATGTTCACGGAGAGCGGACTCACCACCATTACGCCACGCCTGTTTTATGGATATCCGGCCCATGATATGGACAAAGACGGAAAAGACGAATATGCCTTTGTGAATTACAGCCCGGACTACTCCGTCTGGCCCGACGATTCGCCGCTCTGGCTTATCGAGATCGACGTAGCCACTGATGTACCTGAGGAAGGGATGCGGATCCCGGAGGACATTCATCTCCTGCAGAATTTCCCCAACCCGTTCAATCCTTCCACGACAATCCCCTTCAAGCTTTCAAGCCGCAGTCGCGTTCAACTCGATGTGTTCGACGTTTATGGGCAGCAGATCGCCTCTCTCGTGAACGCCGACCGTGAGGCGGGATACCATCAGGCCAGATGGATCGCGAATGTCCCCAGCGGAACCTATTTCTGCCGCCTGCTCGTCGAGCCTCTGGAAGGAACGGGCGGTTCCTTCAGGGAAGTGAAGAAGATGCTCCTCGTGCGCTGACCAGACAATGTTGAATTGAGCGGGAGATTTCGAGTCGGGCAGGAGTTGTGGAGCCGAACACGATGTATCGAATCCACCAGGACATGTTGAAAAACCGGGAGCCGGCCACTTTTTCGGGCCGGCTCTTGTTGTACATAGTGTATTATCCGGACAACTGAAGTCGGCGGACACCTCGCGGGAGGCCCCACCGGCTGCTGCTACCCCGGAAGGTCGCCCCGGTTCTCACGAGCACTCCGCGCACGCGTGGAAGACGGTCCAATGGTGCGTGAACAACCTCACAGCAACCCGCGCTTCTTCAACAACGGTTCTGTTGTTGGCTTCTTTCCCCTGAATCGCTCGTACAACACCATCGGATCTTCCATCCCTCCACGTTCGAGGATGTTCCTCCGGAAGGCATCTGCTGTCGTACGATCAAACAAACCTTTTTCCTTGAATGCTTCAAACGCATCAGCATCAAGCACTTCCGCCCAGATGTAGCCGTAGTATCCTGCACTGTACCCTCCCGCAAAAATGTGAGCGAAATAGGGGCTGCGGTAGCGGGATACGATTTCGGGTATGAGACGTATGCGTGTGAACGATGCTGTTTCGAATGTCGTTGGATCTACCAGTGTGGTGTCTTTGAGCGTGTGCCAGTCCAGGTCGAGAAGGGACGCCGCCAGATACTCCACCGTTATGAACCCCTGGTTGAATGTTTCACTCTTGACGATTTTTTGAATCAACGCATCGGGTATCGGCTCATTCGTTTCATAGTGCCGGGCATAGGACCGCAGCACATCGGGGTGGCGGGCCCAGTTTTCCATGATCTGGGAAGGGAGTTCAATGCCGTCACGAGGGAGCCCGATGTTGTCGTAACTCCGGCGCGAGAGAAGACCTGACAGCGCGTGGCCGAACTCATGGAAGAGGGTTTCCACTTCGTCCAGACTGAGAAGCGCCGGTTTACCTGTGGTCGGGCCGGAGAAATTGCCGACGTTGTAGACCACCGGCGTGACGACACTGTCTCCAATACGTCCATAGGAGCGGAACGATCCCATCCAGGCACCCGGCCGCTTTCCGCCGCGCAGGAAATAATCCGTATACAGAACACCGAGATGCGATCCGTCACCGTCCTTCACTTCGAACACCCGTACATCCTCGGCATACCTTGGTATGTCCTTCCGCTCGATGAACTGGAGGCCGTAGAGGCGTGCGGCGACATCAAACGCGCCCTTCCGGACATTTTCCATCTTGAAGTACGGACGGAGGGCTTCCTCGTCGAGATCGAACTCAGCCTTCTTGATCTTCTCGGCATAGTACCACCAATCCCATGATGCCAGGCTGAATGTTCCACCCTCTTTCCTGATCATCGCCTGCATCGCATCGCGTTCTTTCTGCGCAACGGCGAGCGCCGGCTCCCACAGTTTTTGCAGAAAATCATATACGGCCGCCGGCGTTTTTGCCATATTCTCTTCGAGCACATACGCGGCATGGTTAGGATATCCGAGCAACTGCGCGCGGGACACGCGCAACGCGGCAATGCGTGCGACAATCTTCTTGTTGTCGAATTCGTTGTTGTTGTCCCCACGGTTACAGTAGGCGCGGTAGAGCTTCTCACGCAATACCCTGTTCGTTGCATACTGCACAAAAGGAATCCAGCTGGGCTTCTGAAGAGTGAAGACCCACTTCCCTTCCAGCTTGGATTTCCGGGCAGCGGCCGCTGCCGCATCCACCACCGCTGCGGGGAGTCCGTCCAGATCTTCTTTCTTTTCGACGATCATTCTGTACGTATTCGTTTCTTTCAGGAGATTCTGGTTGAACCTCAGCGAGAGCATCGAGAGCTCATCGTTGATCGTCCGGAGACGATGTTTTTCGGATGCGGAAAGATTCGCCCCGCCACGTACGAAATCCTTGTACGTGTTGTCCAGCAGCATTGATTGCTCGGGGGTGAGGTGTAACGTTGCCCTGGTGTCATAGACGGCTTTGACCCGGAGGAAAAGCTGCTCGTCCAGGGCAATGTCGCTCCGGTGCGATGTCAGCAGAGGAGTGGTGATGTTGGCAATACTGTCCAGCTGGTCGTTGGTGATCGCCCCCCGCAATGCGCCGAACACTCCGCTGACCCGCTGCAGCAGGGCTCCGCTGCGGTCAAAGGCGGCAATAGTATTCTCGAATGTCGGAGTGGAACGGACCATGGTTATTGCCCGGACTTCGCTCTTCTGTTCGGCCATCCCCTTCTCCAGTGCCGGGAGGAAATGGGCGGACTGGATCCGATCAAACGGCGGGGTCTCAAAAGGAGTACCGTAGGCTGAAAAGAATGGATTATCGTCGGAGGTCACAGCAAGAGACGGAAAGACTGAGAACAGTGCCATCAGAAGGACAACCAGAATCGCCATTCGGAAAAATGACCCGTTAAGCATGGACTTACCCCTTTCATTCGGTGAGCTGGTGAAGCACGCGTTTATGAGGATGATATTACTTTGACCCGCGTTCCTTGCGAAGAACAAGAGGAACATCTTGGCTACGCGGAAGTGCGACACACGTGACATGACTCAGCCAGACCTTTCAATGCCGGGCTCTGACTGGAGTGTGACACGCGCTGCAATGGTGGTGAATCTTACTCACAACAGAACGCATCCAGCCTCTCAAATCCCGTCGTAAAGCCTCTCCAGAAGCCTGCGCGCAGTCTCCGCGTCCTTTGCCTGTGCGTAAAGGTCAAATCCCTGCGCCATTCCAGTGCCGGCTATGTCGGACCCCTGGACAATCGCTTCGATGTTGTGCGAATGCAGGAATGTCTGCCCCCACATTGAAGGTGTCGCAACTCCGCCCCGAATGTCAACGCCGCACTACCCTCCCGAGCCGATGCCACATCACTCTGACAACAGGAAGCTTTCCTCCCATACACCGTATGAAGAAGGCTTCTTCGGAACAGACGGGACGACTTCCTGAAGACAATCTACACCATGTAAACCTAAGAGGCAAGGCGACGGCAGAGGTGAGATCTCACTTCGTGCGAACGAGGGCCCGGCGCGAGAGCTTGCGGTATGTGCGCGTTCCTAATTGGCGCCGGCTATGCGCGCACGGGGTTCAACGACAGCGGGTGACCTGACCCCCGGGATGTATGATCCAAGAAATAATCTGTGGATTTGCTATCTTAGAGCAGGACGTGGGGCTTATGGGCCGTCGGCGGCGCATGGCAGGACAGATCATCGGCAGGCAGAAGTACTGCAGAGTGCGGTAATGCCGGCGGAAGAGACTCCTGCTACAACTCAGAATCAGTGATGCGACGCACAACAGGTCGCGGATCGCCCCGGGGTCATTGAACGAGGAAAGAGTATGGAAGAGCAAAGGATCGATGAGGTGCGCTGGGGCATCATCGGTTGTGGTGATGTCACCGAAGTGAAAAGCGGCCCTGCTTTCCAACGGATACCGCACTCACGGGTGGTCGCGGTTATGCGTCGCGACGGTGCCCGGGCACGCGACTATGCAAGGCGGCACGCGGTGCCGAGATGGTATGACCGGGCCGAAGCACTGCTCACTGATCCTGAGGTCAATGCGGTGTACGTTGCCACACCACCCTCCTCTCACGAGGAATACGTCGTTCGCGCTGCCGCTGTGGGCAAGCCGGTACTCGTGGAAAAACCCATGGGCCGGACCCATGAAGAATGCCTGCGGATGATATCAGCTTGCGAACGCGCCCGGATTCCTCTCTTTGTGGCATACTATCGCCGCTCTCTTCCGGCGTTCCTGCGAGTGAAGTCTCTTCTGGATGAGGGCGCTGTAGGAGAACTCCGATGCGTCAACATCCGGCTCCTGCAACCGCCCAATCCGGCTGACCTCTACCCCGGGAATCTCCCATGGCGTGTCCGGCCCGCGGTTAGCGGGGGAGGGTATTTTGTGGATCTCGGGTCGCACCAATTCGACTTCCTGGATTTTCTCTTCGGGGCAGTGGTGTCTGCGCATGGGAGCGCGACAAATCGTGCGGGGCTCTATCCTGCGGAAGATGTGGTGGCGGCGGATTTCGCGTTCGTTTCGGGGGTCTGCGGTGCGGGTCTCTGGTGTTTCGATGTACCCGAGACAGCACGCGAAGACGTCATTCACATCATCGGGAGCAGAGGGATGATCTCATTCTCGACATTTGGCAAGACTCCGGTAGTACTGAGGCGTGGCGCCGAGGGTTTCGAGTTCGAAGATGAGTACCCGGATCACATTCATGAACCCTTTGTTGCATCAGTGGTAGGGGCGTTGCTCCGCGGAAGCGAGTGCCCGAGCACCGGCGTCAGCGCGGCGCGCACAAACTGGGTGATCGACCAGGTCCTCCGCCAATATCGCCAGGAATCTCTGCCTGGATGACCAGAAGAGTTTCAAAAACTCCTGGAATAGTACAGATCCTGTACGAATACCGGCCGCGGGTCACTGCCAGCCGGCCTGGTCCCTTCGCGTACTCAAGGTGAAAACGGTCGTGTTTCTGCGTGTTTTGAGTGTATGGTAGAAGACGCAGAGTATGTCGACCGTCAAAAACAGAACTGGCTGATGGAGCATCCCCTCTCATGAAGCTGCTACGCTGAGACATTGCTGCAATGTCAAGGCGTCTTCAATTCTGAATTGTCCTTTTCAACGCTCGTGCGAGAATCACCTTCCTGTACACCACGCAGATCGCCCACACTGTATTCAATCCTACCACATTCACAACCAGGTAGAGATCAAGCCGGCGGGCAATGGAGAACAACATCAGTATGAACAACTCCGTTCCGAGTCCGAGAAGACCGGAAAGCATCAATGCGGGGCGATGACTGTACCAGGATTTCATCAGGGCTTCAGGAACTCCTTTCATCGACCATCTGTCGAGGCGCACCATCAGCTCATCCTGCCAACCGTAGAGCAGGAGGAAGATCCGTTGCATTCGCAGCACACGCCGATCGTCGTCCAGGTCCCCCTTCTGAATCTCCTCCGTGATCCGATTCACCTCATACGCACTTCGAAGGTGGAGAAATGACGTCTGGTAGAACACGTGATAGGAGACGCGGAGGGAGATGCCGAGAAAACCTGCAAGGCCGAGGAGGAATACGGGAGCCCATCCGGTGTCATGAAACAGCGAAAACGAAATCGCGGCGAAGACGAGCAGGTTCACGGCAAAATCCCCGATGGAGTCGAGGAAACGCCCGTACCGGCTGTACATGTGTTTCGCCCTTGCAAGCTGGCCGTCGGCAGTGTCAAGAAGATCCTTCAGCGTAATGCACAGTCCCGCAACAGGCAGATACGACGGTCCCGCCACGGCATACAGCACTGCGGCAACAATCCCTGCGACGATCGAGGCAACGGTAACCTGGTTCGACGTTATAGTGGTGTGATACAGGGCGCGGACTATGAGATGGGCAATCGGACGCAGAAGATACGTGTTGATCAGTTCATCGGAAGTATCGGACTTCACCGATGCTCTGTATGAAGGGGCGCCCCGGGGGCTCATATGCGATGTGTTGCAACAAGTTCTTGGGCCATTACGAGATCCTCCGGTGCATCAATCTCCATACACTCGAAGCCATCCGTGTCAACGCCATGGATGTGCAGGCCGCCGTCAATCATTTCCTGAAATGACGCCTCGTAGAACTCGCCCAGGACTTTTCGCCGATCCAGAATCCTGAAGAGATCCGTTGAGGCGTGCGATGACAACTTCTCGATGCCGAGCGACTCCCCCGCTGTGACGGTTTTGGCAATCTTCTTGCCGATCGCGCAGACATTTCCCTGGAGATCCAGCTGCACCTTTACTTCTTCTTCGTCCACCGCCGTGCTTTTCCGGACAATCAGCGCATCCTGATGCGGATCATCGCAGAGCCGTGCAAGGAGTTTTGGGGGGAACAGAATGTCGCCATCAAGCAGGAGGAATGATTTGCCGCGAACATGCAGGCCCGCGAGCCAGAGCGAATAGAGGCTCAGCTGTTCGAGTTTCGCCTCACGCAGTGTACGGGCGCACTCCGGCGACGGGCCGTAGAGGTTTTCATTTCTATCGAGATAGAGCGACGCCATTGCTCCCTTGACGGTGGAATGACATGTTTCTATATAACAATTCCTGTGCGCAATAGTTCACCCCCCCCGCCGCAAAAGATAGCCAATATGCTTGCTCATCTCAAGAGACAAGATGGAAAACTCTGAGAACGAAACATCGCATTCTGTGGCAACGCCTCGAACTCGCTCGATGACAATTGTGATTGACGAATAATCGATTTCAATATACCCCGTTTGAATTCAGCGTGGTTAGGGACAGGGACAAAGATCCAGAAATGCAGTAAACACAACTGTTTTGTCGTGTTTTCTTTTGGGGAGCTGGCGGGCGGATTTGAACCGTCGACCTGCTGATTACGAATTAGGCGCGGAATGCGGGATCGAGCAAAATAGATGCGTTTTCCTGAAAACCGATAGCATAGATCACCATAGATTGCCATAACGTGTCATAGATTTACTACACAAATACTACACTGACCCTCAAGTGAAGTGGAATGAAAAGCATTCAACGAACACACCGAGAAAGAAGTCCCCCGATGGAAGATGCGGGCAGTAGCGCGTGACCGACATCTTTCACATCCCTTTACTATTGCACAGTAAACGTTAAACCAGTATATTAGTCTATGATCCTCAACTTCGGCGACCAAACCACGGAAGATATCTTCAACGGAAAAGATACGAAGGCAGCTCGACGGATTCCCAAAGCTATATGGACTGTTGTAGGCCGAAAACTCGATATGCTCAACGCCGCCTATGACTTGAGGGACCTCAAGGTTCCCCCAGGCAATCGTTTGGAGAAACTTAAAGGCAACTTCGCTATGTTCCATAGCATAAGAATCAATGACCAGTTTCGGCTGATCTTTCAGTGGACCGACGGTAATGCGAAACAGGTTCAAATTACAGACTATCACTCATAGGTACTTTCATGATTCCCAAAAAGCGTAAACCCTCCCATCCCGGAGACATTCTGCTGACAGAGTTTCTCCAGCCGATGGGAATCTCACAGGTTGAACTGGCCAAGCGCATGAAGGTACCAATTCAGCGGGTGAACACTCTCGTCAACGGCAAACGGGACGTGACAGCAGAAACTGCCATTCTCCTGAGTCGCACTCTCAAGACCTCACCGGAGTTTTGGATGAATCTGCAAGTCGCCTACGACCTCTACAAAGCTCACACCCGACTTATGCACGCCGCCTGAAACTGCCTGACGGTTTGGCAAGAGGCTGCGGGCGCTGCCAGCGACCGTCAGCTTCATTGCCTTGTCAGGCCGCCAGCAGGGAATCGAGATTGTGCCTCTTCAACATTCCATCCGTGTGCAAAACTGTGAACTGGAGATGAAATTTCTCCTTCTCTTCTGAGCCAATTGACACGAAAAAGGCTCACATGACAAGATCTTTCAAATCGTCTTGTCCCCGAGACTTCCAGTCAAGATCGCAACGCCGGCTCGAGATCGTGAAGTTGAGAGAGTGCTAGTACACTCGGAGCTTCAATGCAGCCGCCACCAGGTATCGAGTGAGGTCCCGGGCGGATGGAGCAGAGGGAGCCAGAGGAGCTTCTTGTCAGCGCCGGTCAGGTAATCGGTGGGGCCAGTCCCATCGACGGCCAGGCAGGACTTCCCGGCGAAGCGTGTCCCGAGGACGACACCGCACGGTGCCGCACGGCGTGCCAGGAACGAACCAAGTGCCCGGGCGCGGGAGAGGCCATAATTCGTGGGCGTCCCATCATCCCGCAACCAGATCCAGGCGCGTTCAATAATGTACCCTTCGGTGAATACCATGGGGACACTGATCGAGCCGGGGGTCCGTTCGACAAATGCAGCCGCAGTCCCGCGGGCAGGCATGGGCACCCCATGCTCTTCGACGACAGGCAGGGAATCCGTTGTCTTCCCCCGCGTAACCGGGATTCGGTATTCCGCCGGGAGGCTCGCGTCAATCTCGTCCGCAATCCATCCAGCCAAGAGTTCCTGTTGTTCCGGGGTGAAGCCGGCAAGAGTGTGACCCTCGATCACGGCACCGTTTGCCGAAAGGTAATCCGAGAGGTCCTGTACGTGTGAGTAGTCGAGTGCATACAGCCCCTCCCTTCCATTCACCTTCAGACGGAAATTCGCCTCCCTGTAGAAGCTCCGGAGGTCCGCGGGGCTCATCCCCGTCCCCGCCGTCGAGTGCATCAAAAGCGTGACCTCCCGGTCGCCGGGGGGGAAAGCCTTGGTCATCGCGAAGCTCGACTCCCCCGCAGCAGTGGCAAAGCCGCCCCATGAGACCGAATGCAGACCTGCCTTGAGCTTCAGAGATTTGAACGTTCCGGTCGCCAGGTTAAGAGTCGCGCTCTTCCCGTCGACCGTCACCGACCCCGCCGTGTAGGGAGGCTTCAGGACCAGGCCGGGATCGCGGGCACCTGCATATGTCCCCGCCATGATATCCTCGACTGAACCGCTGATGCAGTCCCGCGGATTGATGAAAATGGTGATTTCCTGTATCCCCGAGCGAGGGATGCTGTCACTCATTGCGTAGGAGTAGCTCACCCGGAGGACGGCCTGGCCGTTGAAGTCTTCGTCGATCCCCTTTATTGTCATGAAGGCGCCATGCCGCACGACGAGGACGCGCGGATCGGAGACGGAAATGCTGTATTGGAAGGGGTCATTCTCGTAGTCGCCGATCAGGTCATCAATGGGCATGATGAGCGAATCGCCCTCCGCAAAATCGAATGAGAGTGTTCGTATGTGTGGAGGGGTATCAACGGCAATGTCGATCTGGAGGGTGGCAAGTGAATATTTCTTCCCGGAGCGAACGGTCATCGTGACGGTGACTCTCCCCTTCCAGATATACGAGTGTGTGGCCTTTATGGACACCTCGGTCTTTCCTCCGCAGATGAACGCTCCCCGCGCCATGTCCCCGTAATCTACCTCGATCGAATCGATCGGGGCTCCGCTGGCGGTCAGGGTGAACATAACGATGCCGTAGGACCGGATGGACTTCGTGTTTGCTTCGATAGCAGCGGTTGGGACCGGATCGTCCGGGTCGGTGATGTCGCGGGTACAGCCTACCACAAGAAGAAGCAGCAACGCAGGAAGGGCAATGGAGAAGGATTTCATGATTGTGTGCCCTGGAGAAGAAGCCAGACCGCTGACAGAGATCACACACCGCAATATATGGACCCGTCCTTCGAATGTCAACCAGAGACAGAACCGTTCTCCCAACGCGGCGTCAGGCGCAGACGCGTGTCAGGCAGCGGCCCCCTTCGCCAGAAGAGTTTCATAAACCAAATGGTCCCTTCGAGAAAAACAGCAGAATAACACCTCCTCTATCGATGACGGCTTTCGAAGCACATCTCGAACAGTGTCAACGGCTATGCGAGCAGCCTGTTCAATCGGATACCCATACACCCCGGTGCTGATGCTTGGAAACGCGATCGATCGCACTCCGCGATCAACAGCGATGGCAAGGCTGCTTCGGTAGCAGGAAACAAGCAACTCCGCCTCGCCATGGCACCCGCCTCTCCATACTGGTCCCACGGTGTGGATAACGAATCGCGCGGGGAGTCGATATCCACTCGTCAGTTTGGCCTCACCAACTCTACACCCGCCAAGTAGCCGACACTCCTCGAGCAAGTCTGGGCCAGCCGCCCTATGGATTGCCCCGTCAACTCCGCCTCCACCAAGAAGTGAAGAGTTCGCCGCATTGACAATCGCCTGTACGGCAAGTGTCACAATGTCGCTATGGACAGCTCGTAAGCTTGTCATCGAATTGTTTCTTCTGCTGCCTGACGATTCTTCGCTCACCTGCGCTACGAGGCGAATCCTGCAAACTGAAAACAACGGGTATTCCTGCAGTGCCTTCACGCGGCGTCAGGTGCGGGTGCTTCGGAGCACCATTAGTCGAAGAAGGTGTTGCGCTGTCCTTCTTGAACCAAACACTCATCAAGGGCCGAGACCCGGACTCAGCACATAGGTCGTCACATCTTCTCTTTGTGTTGCGAAGACGCCGGACCCGCCCTGGATATTCGTGTAATCCGGCTCATCAAGTCTCAGTGTGGCCGCCCCCGGCAATTCATTCACAGTGCTGTAGTACGCATACATCGGATAATCGATCTGGGTCAATGAAAAGATAGCCCTCTTGAGCCTGGCATTACCCCCTGGGAATTGGGCGTGAATCTGAGAGATAGCGTATCGGTATGCCGACCCCGGGAAAATCACTCCGTCAGAACCACGCGGGCTTATTGGCGCCCTCTGTCCACGCGCAAGAACTGAAGGGTAAGTCACCTTTGGCACTTCACTCTCACTCCCTACGATGGTCCATGGAACCTCCACCTTTCCAGAGTGCCATGTGATGTCAAGGAGGTACTCATACTCGAGGTAAAACCGTAAGATGTAAGCAGCGGCATTGGAGCCCAACGTCACGACAACCGGAATCCGTGCGACTTTTGTGGGGACATCAAGGGATTCGGGATTCTGCACATAGATTTTCCCGCTAAAGAGAGATACTAAGTTCGATCGCACCACTCCCAGGGAAGGAGAGCTGACGACCAGTTCGTAGGATTTCCCTTCTTCAATGGATAGCTGATACGCAACACGAGTCCTGATCCACGAAGGCTGACCGTTCACAGAATCTCCTGCAACCAACGTGTCAGTGAACACGTATGTCCGGGAACCCTGTCCCACAGTCATGGTCACATCCAAGGCACCATATCTCGTGGAATCCGTCGACTCTTCCATGCCTGAATAGTTCGTATACACTCGTGCAAACTGTGTCTCGGTTCTGTTCGATAGCACGGCATACACAACCAGTTTCTTCTCGAACGGAGCGTCGAGGTTAACCGCCTGATCACATCCGGTGAAGTGGCCGGCAATGAGCAACGTTATGAGGGGTCCGAGGGCTCTTCTCACTTTCACAATTCCAGAGTGATTGTAGCAGATGGATAGAACGATATCATGTACGTGACCTGACCGGTCTTCCGGTCCACGTAAAAGGGATTCTTTCTGTCGTAAACGTTGATAAGAACAAAGCCGGCGTTCCCGTTGACGGGTCCTATTGAAAAACGGTACGTGGCGCTCATGTCCAGCCTGTGGTACGCCGGGAGCCGGGCGGCATTCTTCGGCCCGAGCGTCGTGTAGCCTTCTCCGGTTTCCAGATAATAGTCGTCATCACCGATATTGGGGAATGTCAGCCGATCGTAATCTCCTGCATTCTGTGTAAATGGATACCCGCTCCCGAACTCCCACCGGAGAGAGACATCAACGCTGCGAAATGGATGAAATATCGCCATGAGGTTGATTGAATGCCGCCTGTCGTAACGGGGCGAATAGGTGAATCCATTCGAAGACACAGAGGTCCATGCAAGCGTATATGCCAGATACAGATCAACCGGTGTAGAAGTAAAACGCAATAGTGATTCTATTCCATACGATTGGCCGGTTCCGGTTACGTATTCAGGATCAGCGGGATACACCTTTTCGCGATTGTAGAGAGCGATCGATCGGTAGTCTTTATAGTAGTACTGAACACTTGCCATGGCAGCAAACGGCAGTTCGCCCTCCAGGCCGATGACGTAATGACGCGCCTCCTCGGGCCTCAGATTGTCTGGAAGGTACACCCATCCGTCGAACAACGATATCACATCATCTTCATTCGTGATTCCTATGTAGTTCTGCGTATACACGCCGAAGGATGTCTTGGCACGCAATTGTGGCGTGATCTCGTACATCAGACTTATTCTCGGTTGAAGCGTTTGAAGGCCCGGTCCCCGGTCAAACAGCAGAGGTATGTCCGCCTGCACTCCTGCGCTGGTTCTGAACCGATTGAATCTCTGTTCCCAACGCAGCCAGACCTCAAAGTCGGGGTGCATTGATGACTCCTCCCGCTGTATCCCTCCCCTTGTCTTGAAATTGAGATCCGTCTCCGGAAGAGAAGTCTCGAACCCTCCGACCCAGGAGGCCTGTGATTGAGTGTAGACGGTGAACTCGGTGCGAAGTGCAAATTCGGACAGTACCGATTGAGCCGGCAGGATCACGTTTGACGACTTCGCATCTCTGCGAATCTCGGAGCGGCTCCCCCTTAAGGTTGCCTCAAGATAGATCCGGTCGCTCAACAAAACTGATCCACTCGCAGCGAAGGCCTGGTCTTGCCAGAAGTAGTCCGGCTCATCCGGATTGTCCGATTTCACGTCGTCACCGCTGACAAATCCTCTGATACTGAACAGCCCGGTGGGGCCCCCGAATGAAGCTTTCAGGAAAAGGTCATAGAACGAAGCCGGCGGCGGGTTCTTGACAAATGAACCCAGGGCGCTGGTGAAGAGAGATTTCTGTCCGCTGACGATGAAGGAATTATCTTCACCGAGGGGGCCTTCAAGGCGAAGGCGTGATGATATGGAATTGAGGTTGATGCTGCCGGAGAAGCGCGATCCGTTGCCGCTTCTCGCCTTGATATCCAGGACGGAAGAGAGTTTTCCCCAGTATCCGGCAGGGAAAGCACCGGTGTACATATCTACCGATTTGGCAATCTCCGGATCGAACACACTAAAGATGCCAAAGGCGTGATAGGGATTGTAGATCCTCATTCCGTCAAAGAGAATGAGGTTTTGATCGCTTGCACCGCCCCGGACATAGAACTTGGAGGATACATCGGCCGTGGAGACCACCCCAGGTAAGATGGATATGGAATGAAAGATGTCACCCTGTGCCGGTCCCGGAACGCTGCGGATCTCCTGCGGAAGAAGGGAGTAGACGCTGCTTGAGACGGTTGAAGTGTCAGCCAATCTTCGTTCTTGAACGACAACCTCCGCCGCTTCCACATTTTTGGCAGACAGCCGGAAGTTTACTGTGATGGGTTCGCTCCCCCCTACCCTCAAACTTCTGGTCTGCCGTTGATAGCCAATGCAACTGGCAGTGAGTTCGATCGTGCCACGGGGGACTGCCGGAATCAGATAGAACCCACTCGCATTGGTCACCGCTCCTATGGCGGAGCCAGATATGTAAACGTTGGCAGAGGTCAGCCGAATGCCGGTGACGCTGTCGGAGACAATCCCTCTGATGTCCACCCCTTGCGCCAATGCGGAGGAGACAGCAACAAAGTATATTCCGAGCAGCCACAGTTGATGGAATCGTCTATTTTGGGGCAATGCGTAATCCAAACGGGAGACTCGAGGACTCGTTTCTGAAGTGTCCCTGGAAAGCTCGAGAGGGCCCTTCACGTCAATTTCCCTGTCATTTGCACTGAGAAAATATAGCCCTGGCTAGAGCTAAGATCAAGCTACCAGGAGTTCTGTACTTGAAAGCAGTGCGGCATATCTCTAACACGTTCATCTCTTGCGGGACCTTAATCTCCGGGGCTTAGTGGACGAGCAAAAGCTTCTTCGTCTCCACAAAGTCCCCTGCCCTCAGCCGGTAGAAGTACACTCCGCTTGAAAGCCCGGAGGCGACAAATCGCGCCTCGTGATTTCCCGCTTGCATCTCGCCGTTCACCAGCCGAGCAACCTCCTGCCCGAGAGTATTGAAGACGGTCAGCTGGACGGCTGACTTGTGGGGCAGGCCGTAGCGGATCGTCGTCGAAGGGTTGAAAGGGTTCGGGTAATTCTGGGACAGGCTGTAGACCAACGGAAAGCCCTTTGAGGATGAAATCCCACCGGTGATTCTGTCAGGATTCTTTGTGCGGTACATGCTCCCATCTTCACACGCAAACCACGCGCAACCCTTGTCGGGAATCGCAATATCCCGTCCTTCGACCATGGTCCTATCGAGCTTTTGGACGGTCCACGTCCGTCCTGTATCGCTGCTGAAGTACAGACCGCTGTAGTTCGTGTACCAGACCTTCGATGGGTCGCCAGGGACAAACTCGAAATCGTTCCCCCATCCCTTCAAGCCGGAGCTGATATTCTCCCATGTTGCGCCACCGTTCGTTGTCCTGAACACCGTGTCTATTCCTCCCACCGCGAGCCCCAGTTTCTCGTTGTAGAACTTCAAGACCTTGATTGGTGGGAGACTTGAGCCAACCTCTTTCCACGAGACTCCCCCATCGGTTGTTTTCGCCATCCTAAACGTTGGCTGGGAAGACGGCACAAAGTAACCAACGTTCGTGTTGACGAAATCTATTCGCAACCACACATCACCACTCATCGCACCGAGAAGTGAGTTCGCATTCATCTGGGTCCACGCCGCTCCTCCGTTTGTTGTCCTTAGAATCGCGGCCGGCTTGTCAGGCAGGGCATCGCCCATGGCGACGCCATTGCTGTGACTGAACATTTCGATGTAATTCATGAATTCTGTCACTGCTGCATTATAGAATTGAAGCGTCCAATTCCGACCTCCGTCGGTAGTCCCGAAGATTTCCCCCAGGCCAGTCACCGCCCAGATGTGACTGCTGTCGACAATTGAGACATCCCATACCGTCGCTTGAGAAGGAAACGGACGGTCGACCCAGGTAAGACCGCCATTTGTGGTCAGATGTAAATTGTGCGGGACGGCAACGACAACAGTGAGACTGTCGCACGCATCGATGGCATTAGTGCCTGGGAATTGGCTGCTGATGGGATACCATTGTGCTACAAGGTCGGCCCTGGATGTTGCCATTATCAGAAGCAACACGGAGAGGATTCGCGAGTTCATAATCTCAAGAGGTGCTCCCTTCTGACTGGCAATTGTCCGCCGGCCGCAATCACTGTAGGAGATTCCTGACCTGAGGCAGGGCAAAAGACAGAACACTCGGCGGCACACTGATTCCTACATCTTGTCCGCAGGAACGCCTTACGTATATTAGGGAGCCATTTCCAATGGAGCTGCCTGCTCCTATTTGATCTTGTAAACGTGGAATCCCCTCGGACGGTCCGATCCCACATAGATCCTCCCGTCGGCACCTATGGCGGGTCGGGAATCGATATCAGGTACTGATCCATCGGGACTTCTCATACTCAGTTCAAACTTGAGTGTCCCGTTGGGGTTCACCGCCAGGAAATTGATGCTGTCAGCCACGGTCCTGTAGGTATTTCGGCCAACGTAAATCGTGCCTGCACTGTCAATTGCGGGAACGCATTGAGAATTCAGATTTGGAAACCGATACTTCCATTTTAGCTTGCCCACATAGTCAACGGCATACAGGGCTTGACCGGTAATGTAGATCGTGCCATCCCGACCGATTACAGGACCGGGATCCATGGGCCCCCAGTTTATGTCGCTGCGCATCCAACGAATTGTCCCTGAGGGGTTAAGGGAATACAGGTGACCCGAACTCTCGCCAAAGTACACATTCCCATCATTGTCGACTGCGGGATTGCTGGGTGCACCACCGCCGGATTTCCACTTGACTGTTCCGCTGGTATCCACCGCATAAAGAGCTTTGGAACCCGGCACATAGAGCGTTGAACCTTCAGGGCTCATGGCCGCTGCATAGCGATATCCTTCATCGGCAGAATCCGGTGGACGTTGCTGCCAGTAGAGTGTGCCATTTCTGCGGATTGCATAAAGATATGTTGCTGCCACATATACGATTTCACCATCTTTGCTGATCACTGGCGCAGAATATGATGATTGCCCAACGACATATTCCCAGTTGATGCTACCGTTCCTATCATAGGAAAGAAGCGCGGTTTTCGGCTGCAATGCCGAACTCCCAATAATGTAGATGCTGCCATCACTCGCGATCAGCGGCGAACCTTCTCCACCTCCTCCCAACGACCGCCATTTCTGGCTTCCTGATGGAGTGATGCTATAGAAGTATTTGTACAGCAATACCCCAAAATAGATACTTCCGTCAAGATCGATGGCAGGGGAGGAGTAGACAGTGAAGCCAGCATCAAAGAGCCATTCGACTTTGCCTTCCTGTGGGCCTCGATAGGGACTTCGACCAGTGTGCTGCGGATCGTGCAGGAACATAGGCCATGGGGAGTTGGCAAGACCTGGCCAGGGGACATCCACTTGTGGCTGGTAAATCCAGTTTGTATCGACTGAGACCACGTTCGTATCGACAGGAAGTTCGGCAGCAGTTGGCTCAGACTTCTTGCATGACATAAACAGTGCGAGCAAGAAAACCAAAAAGGCCCAACGGATCAATGTCTTGTTCATTGTTGCTCTCCCTTCGCAAATGTTCTGCGAATCAGGAAGTCTCGGCAGACCAGGGCTTGGAGAACAGTGAGATGAAGATGAAGGATTCGCGGTTGAGCCCCCATTCAGCGTCAGGTGAAGGTTGGGGTTAGGCAGTGTCCCCCAAGTGGTCCAACAGGCGACAACATGGATACTTGATCTTTGCTATCGCAAGCTGTACGAAATAAGTACTGTCTTCTGCTTGATGATTGGCACGAACCTGGAATCGTATTTGATGTCTCCAACGAACCCGATCCCAGGGCAATAATACGCCTCGTATGAGAAGTTTTTCTGGGAATAACCGATCACCACGCAATGGAACGTGCCAGCAGGAGTAGCGAATAGTCCATCAGGTGAGATGCAATGGAAAACGCTCCCGTAGTCATTACCATACTGGGTGGTCCAACTGTCTCCGACATTGACGGGATAGCGTATCACAAGGCTCTTTAGATTGTACTGATTCGGAGAAGTTTCGTCCTCGTTGATTCCGTAGCTATATAGACCATCGATCTCGAGGCAGAGCGGTCCCCAAGATGTCAGAAAGACTTCGACCGTGTTGTTCTTATGCAAGATAACGCGCTTCCCCACAACAGAGTGAGTGTGAGTTGATACATACAAAGAATCTTGCCCATAGAAGGTCGAATCACTGTAGATCCAGTTATTGCCAATGGCGAGCGGGACAATTTGCGGGATGCCAAAATCCTCCTCGCATCCCTGGCAAAGGAAGAAGAGCGCACAAATCAGCACAAGATATTTCGAATGTGTCATTTGTTCGCCGGTACATGTATGCGTTCAGACACCCAGGACTTCTTTGCTCTCTGCCCAGGGACTTGGCTACTGCGCGAGTAGTTTCGCAATGAAGAACGCCGTTCCACCCTTACTGTTAAGTTTGATCCCATCAAGGTCAAGGTCTCGCTGATACACACCTATCACAAAGCACTGGTTTGAATGGTCAGCGGCAACACCATGACCAAATGATGCGGCTATTGAACCTCCAAAACGTCGCGCCCAGGAGAATTGTCCGCTTGATGTACACTCACAGACGAAGAAGTCTCCCAGAGTGCTCGAGAACGCGATTGTCCCGAGATTCATAGATTGATAGAACCCACCAGTTACAAAACAGTTCCCTCTCGCGTTCAGCCCGATTCTCGGCCTACTACTTGAGTAGCCTCCCAGTGATCGAGCCCAGCGGAGATTGCCTTCACTGTCGTAGCTGACGAGAAAAAGTGCAGCGGAGGAGCCGCCAGACAAAGAAGTCGCACCGAGATCGGCGTACGAATCAAAAGTTCCGACGAGATATGAGTTGCCTTCTGGATCAACAGCCATGTCATAAGGGGCTCCTGGAGAGATGATCTTCTTTGCCCACGAAACATTTCCCGCTGAATCGAGCCTGATAAGGAAGCCAGAAGTGAGAGAATCAGTCGCAAGCACAACATTCGCAAATGACACGACACCCGTGAAAACACCGGCACCATATGTTGCACCTTTGGAATCGGCCCCTATTGCTGTGGCGGATGCATAGCCGGATAGCTTCGAGCCGCGAGCCCAGAGCAGATTGCCTGCAGGATCATACTTCGCGAAGAAGGCCGCCCACGATCCAGCAGCGGTCATTGTTGCGGTGTCGAGTGTGATCGTACCAGCGAACTCTCCGGCTACGAAAGTGTTTCCGGCATTATCAATTGAGGGTTTCGCAGCATAGCATGTCGAAGTAACCTCAGGAGCTCGAGCCCATACTGCGTTACCGCTTGGATCAAGTTTGTATAAGAAGAACCTTGAAGTTGATCCAGTGTTGATCGTTAGACCACCTATAGTCACACTCGAATGAAAGGATCCGGTCAGAGCGATGTTCCCGGCAAAGTCAACACTGACTCCGTTGGCAGAAGACATGCCGGTTGAGAGCGACTTTTGTGCCCATACGACGATGCCGTCGGGATTGTACTTGACTATGAAGACTGAGCTGCCGCTTGCGTTCAAATAGACCGAGTCAAATCTTGCACCGCCACCGAAATTTCCTACTGCCACTGAATTCCCTGCGCCGTCGACTCCTACGCCAGTGGGAGTTTGCGCCCCCTCATCTGTTCCGACATCTTTGGCCCATTGAACGATGCTCTGGTGGGGTTCAGGGGTAACGGTTGACGGTTCCGTCTTCTTGCAGCTGATTAGGGCGGCCATGAAGAGAATCGCGAGTCCCGCAATGCGTGCCATCGCTGTCACCTACACTATAAGTCGCCGCCCGCCGACTGACAATAAGTCGCTACGGTAGAAACACAAACCAGTCGTGGAGTAGGTTGCCAGCGCGGGATCCCCCGCATTCGATCTGTGTTCCCTTGCTACAATATAACAGCAGATTCACAGGAATCAATGTCGCTGCAGTGATCAACCACAGCTGCTATCCCACACTCTTCAACTCATGCATGCATTGATCGCGTTCCAGACGCGGGCTCTCCGCGTTCCTCAGGATGATCAATTCTCCATTCACGATTCGACTGGCCCCCTCGTCAACAACCGTTTCAAATGAATCCGATACATGACGCCAATGGATGGAGGGCTCCCTTAAGGCGCCACTGTTTCTTCGCGGGTGAATCAGAAAATTGCTACACTTCCGCTACACTCAGACTCAGACCCCTCAAGTGCCTCCCTCGAGAAAAAGAGAAACCCCAAATCTGTTTCGGATTCGGGGGCTTTTCAGACAGCGAGTGAATTTGACTGCGTCGAGCAACAGAAAAAAGATCAGCGGTTTTGCTGGGATTCTTGAGGAGTTTTGACAACAGCAAGAGATGGCCCACACCCAAAAACGCAGAAAACACGACCGTTTTGTCGTGTTTTCTTTGGGGGAGCTGGCGGGCGGATTTGAACCGTCGACCTGCTGATTACGAATCAGCTGCTCTACCAGCTGAGCTACGCCAGCATTATCATATTATTTTACGCAATTCCGCCGAAATAATCAACCGGAAAGACTCCAATCAAGCAGGACCCGGTTACACATGAAGCACAATCACCGATCAACTCTTTGGCACATTCCTCAATTCCAGCGGAGCAGCGGTTGTCTTTCGAATCCGCAGGTTCAACATCTCCACAAAAACCGAAAATGCCATTGCAAAGTAGATATATCCTTTCCTTATGTGCTGCTGAAAGCCCTCCGCTACCAACGTCACCCCGATCAACAGGAGAAAACTCAAGGCCAGCATCTTCACCGTCGGATGATGATGCACGAACGCACTCACCGCCCCGGAGGACAACATCATCACCCCCACCGCAATCACAATCGCCGCAATCATGATCGCCACCTGGTTTGCCATCCCGACCGCCGTTATCACAGAGTCGAGCGAGAATACAATATCCAGCAACATGATTTGGACAATCACCCCCACAAATGTCGCCGCAACCCTCCTTACCCCTGTTTCTGCAGGACCCTCCAGCTTGTCATGAATCTCGTGCGTGCTCTTGGCAATAAGGAACAACCCGCCTGTCACCAGGATAAGATCCCTCCCCGAAAAAGCTATCCCGAACATTTCAAACCAGGGTTGCGTCAGGCGCATGATCCACGCAATCGAAAGCAGGAGGGCGATCCGTGTAATCATGGCCGCCGCCAGTCCCCACGTGCGCGCGCGGGCCTGGTCTTTTTGGGGCAATTTGCCGGCCAGGATGGAAATGAACACGATATTGTCAATACCAAGGACAATCTCCAGCGCCGTCAGCGTCAGCAGCGCTATCCACGATTCAGGTTGAGCAATCCATTCCACCGACGTGTCTCCTCATTTAACTGACCATTGTGCGATCTCGAAAGGAATCATCTACCGGGTGATTTCGAATGTTGTATGTGCCTCTATTGCTTCAATAGCCCGAGTACACTCTCAGCATGCAGGCGGGCTCGCAAACGCACTTCCTCGTTCACCACTGCTGATGGCAGGAGTCGGAGGAACTCCTCTACCCTTCCGCGCAATGCCGCCACTTCGTCCGGCACACTCTCCGGCCGCAAGGACATCCGGTTTCCAGTCTGAGCCGCGACAACAAGGATTTCGGGAGACCACTCCTTCGGCCACTGGCTGTTCATCAAGGTCATGATACGCTTTAATCGAGAAAATGCACCAGGGGCTCCCCGCAGTTCCGGGACCGGCACTGCAGCATACCCCAGGTCTACCTCAATTCTTGCTGTGCGAGAAAATCTCCGGAGGCGAACCACCGTCGCCATATGCTCCCCGTCGTACCACCATCCGGGCCCGGACCCCGACTCAACACGGCTTACCTTCTTCCCATTGCACGTCACAGACGCCGGCGGATGGCTGAGAGGAAAACGGAGTTCATAACTCCGCTCCGGCTCCATCCCCGGATACCCCCCTTCAACCGGCGAGATCACCACACGGCGCATGTTGTCCTTCCCGAACATGGCCGAGACACCGGTCCATGCGCATCTCCCCTGTTGATATCCGTTTGAGTTCCCTTCATCCTCATAGACGCGCGTCGATCCCTTACTCCCGGGGAAAATGTTCAGAATGAGCGGATCCACGGAACGCTCCCCGGTATGGCGCATTTCCGGCTGCATCGGAATAATCGCCCCGCTCCGGACATACAAGGGGATTTCGTCAAGGGCGAAGGATCGATCCACCACCACCGGCCCCGTCAGCTTCACGCCTGTCCACCATTCAATCCATTCCCCCGGGGGGAGCCAGATCCGCTTCGTCGAAAGCATGCTGTCCGGGGAGAGAGGTGTTGCTACCGGGGCTACAAGGAAATCATCTCCGAAGAAATACTGATCGGTGAAGGTGTATGCCTCTGAAAGCTCCGGGTGCTCATAGTACATCGGACGGCAGAGAGAGATCCCCGTGTCATAGGCCTGGCGCGCAGCAGTATAGATATACGGGATGAGCGCATACCGTTTGACGTAGGCATCTCTCATGACAACAAAATAGTCGTGGGGATAGGCCCAGATTCTCCGTTCGGCATCGGGATTCTTCGTCGTGTGTGTTCGAAGGATCGGACTGAATGCCCCGAACTGCAGCCAGCGCGTGTAGAGCTCGGGGCTCACGACACCGGGCATATGCCCGCCGATGTCATGACTCCAGTAGCCGAATCCGACGTTGGCCGCCGTCGCGGTGAACGAAGGTTGAAACGCCAGGGACTTCCAGACCGAAATCGCATCCCCGGAAAACCCGATCTGGTACCGGTGGTTGCCGAGTCCCCCCCACCGGTGGAACAGAAGAGGCCGCTCCGCCTTACGCCGTTCCATGTCTGTGAAAAACACATAGTTCAGCCACCAGGTCGGCGTCACCCCCGCGATCTTTGTGGTCCCCCACTGCTGCCAGTCCAGCCACCAGAAATCGACCCCCTGTTTTTCCAGCGGGCGGATCATAATGTTCAAATAGTTCGTCGCAAATTTCTTGTCCGTAATATCAAACGGTACATATCTCTGCGTCGCAGGGTCTATCCCCATCTTCCGTGCCATTCCGGGGTAATACTGCTCGTGCGGTTGAACCCCGGATGCAGGATGGAGATTCAGCGGAGTCCGTAGTCCCTGCACGGCACACCAAGCCAGAAACTTCGCCGGATCAGGAAAGTAGTTTCTGTCCCAGGTATATCCCGTCCATCCCAGAGTCTGGCCCGCCTGATCGCGCACGTCATTTTCCCAGCGCATGTCAAAAGTAAGATGCCAGTCCATGTCGATCACGAGCACATCCAGCGGCACGTTGTGGACGTTGAACTCTCCAACAAGATCTTTGAGCTCCTGATCGGTGTACGCCCAGTAACGCGACCACCAGGCCCCGAAGGCAAACCGGGGCGGCATCGGAATGCGTCCGGCCAGACGCACGAAGTCCCCCAACAACTCTTTGTATGCATGCCCGTAGCCGAAGAAGTAGAGATCCTGTCGTTCTCCCTTTGGGCGTGGAAGCACCCAGGGCCAATCGCTGTTGTCGAACAACGGCCGCTCGCTGTCATCCACTACCACCCAGCCGTCACGCGAGAGCAGACCCGGTTCAAGGCCGGTTGCTCCTTCAACTGCATCGAGAGTTCGCGTCGTCCCAAGGAGATTTGCCGTGTCAGGGGTTCCCGGAACCCACAGCCCGCTCTTTCCATTCACCTGGAAGCGAATACTCAGATTCTCTTTCGTGAACCTGCCCGAGTGTTCCCGGTAACGAAGCCGGAGTGCCTCCGTCGTCACTTCCAGCCAGCCACCCTTTCGTTCGGTGGAGATCTTCGGAACAGGCAGGGACCGGTTGAGGAAGACCATGGACGCGCGATCCTCGAAAGAACTATCCGCCACCCACTCAAGCCGAAGAAGCTTCGGCGTAAGCACTGTGAAGCGGGCTTCGCCGGACACCACGATGGATCCGGGCGCGGGCGCGGAACGAAGAGTGTCTGCGGCATTTCCTTGAGAGACAGAACCCGGAAGCAGGGTGTAGAGTGCTATCAGAAGGCATGCTCTGATCGAACGGGGGTTCATAAACACCTCTCAGCGCTTTGATTTGTACCGGGGATCATCCAGGAGTTCGATCAACCGGCGCAACAACGGTTGGATCTCCCCGTCCCAGAATACCCAGCTGTGACCGCCGGGGAGCTCGTGATATTCATACGCAATGCGCCGCTCTCTCAACGAATCTGTTAACTCCCGGTGAGCGGAAAGCAAGTGCGAATACCCATCCTCGATGCCCGCTGCAAGATAGAGATACGGCAGGCGCTCGGGGGGGGTACGCCGGCAGAGTTCAAACAAATCATGTTCGGGATAGAAGAACCCGCTGTCAGGTCCGAATATGCGGGGAAGAGATTCATGCACGAGTGCCGACGCAGTCCTTTTTGACCCCGGCGGAATCTCCCCCGGAATTGTTATGTAACTGCTCAGGCCACCGGCAAAGAAATACCGGTCAGGGTGCCGCATGGCAAGCATGAGCGCACCGTAGCCGCCCATGGAGAGACCGGCAATTGCTGCACGAACAGTGTCGATCCGGTACGTGCGTGCGATCGCGGCTGGAAGGTCTTCAACGATGTAGTCCTCGAAACGCCCCGCAGAATCATTCAGCGCATTCACATACCAGGAATTCTCCCCGTCGGGCATAACAACGATCAATGAACATCCCGCGGCGTATGTTGAGAGACGTGTGCGCGCGTTCCAATCGGTGTAGGAACCCCACAATCCGTGTAGCAGGTAGAGAACAGGATACTGCATGGTGCTGTCGTATCCTTCCGGGAGGAAGACCACGGATTTCATGGTTCGACCGAGACTCGGCGCATAGCTGCTGTCGAGCCGGACGATGGTCTGGGAGGTTGAAGTCAGACTGATGAAGGCGAGCAACGCCGCAACAATGGTCTTTTCACCCGGGACTCGAATATACCCAATGGTGTGTCGCGCTCGGGCGCCCCCGCGGGGGTTCCCCCTCAGGGAGTTCCGTAGAACCTTCAGGCACATGGTGGGCCCGGGCTGTTCAGAAAAGGCGGCTGTTAATAGCCAGCGCCAGACGATACGAGGCATACGCGAAGAACGGGGCAACAAAAACATCCACAGTGTAGTGTATGTGTTGGATCAGGACACAGCACGCTACGGCAGCCGTACACAGGAAGAAGACCGTTTGCCAGCGGTGCGATGGCATCGTCAGGCCGAGGAGGAAGAGCGTGGAGGTATGCCCTGAAAAGAAGAGGTCCCTGTTCAAGGGTATTCCTGTTCCGAAATATTCCACAAAGGGGTCGGTCAAGGGAATCATGGTAAGCGGGGGGTCAAGAGGAAGCAGGGACATTGCACCGATACGAAAGACCACCATGATCATGTACGTGTGTATCGCCAGAAGCAGACGAAGGGGATCACGCATCAGAATCGCGATCGCACCAAACAACCCGGCATAGATCAGAAGAAACGTGAGCCAGGTGACGTCATGGGGTGTGAATAGTGCCAGGACGGGATCTGATACCACAACGCCCGGTCGTTGTTCGACTCCTTCAAGAAACCGGGCCAGCATGTTGAGCGTGAGGACGAGCAGTGGAATCGTGATCAGCAGTGCCCGGCGGATTGCAGGATCCAGCCAGGCGGACTTCCAGGCTGCGGCGAGATTTTGTTGGGTCATAATTGTTAATGGTACCAAAGCAAATGTAGAAAATCAACGGCTCGCGGGATCCGACCCTGCCGGGACCTTAACTTCCGCTCGCTTTCGGTTTCATGGGCGTCGTGCTGGTTGCCGCCGGAATCGTCTGGCTAATGCGACCTTCATCCACAGTCTACACAACTGGATGGGCACAGCAGATAGAGATCCTTCTGGGCGACAGCAGCCAGGTGACGATGAATCACACCTCGAGGATCACGGTCGATAACCGGTTGCCCGCCGGTGATCGCCACGTCACACTCGAAGGAGAAACCAATTTTCCGCGTCCGCACAACCGGAGCATCTGTGGCCTTGAGCCACATGTGCCACCGTGTCACACATGTCGCACGGTGGGATAATCGGGCGCTAGCGAGACCTTGCTCCCGTCAACACTTCTGCCGGCCGCTTCTTGAACGGCATCCCGGCAGCCCAGCTGACACGCTTGAACAGCGCCGGTACACGTGCCCGCAGGGCATCCACATAGGTGTAGATCACCGGTATCAGCACGAGTGTAAGCAGCGTCGAGCTGGTCAGACCGCCGATAACAACGATGGCCATACCCTGCCGCATCTCCGAACCTGCCCCTAGTGCAAGAGCCAGCGGCATCATGCCGAAGATCATTGTGGCGGTGGTCATCACGATCGGTCGCAAACGCGTCTTGCCCGATTCCAGCAGGGCTTCATGCATCGTGAGACCGCGCGCCCGGAGCGTGTTGGTGAAATCCACGAGCAAGATGGCGTTCTTGGTCACCAATCCCATCAACATGATGATGCCGATCATGCTGAACATGTTCAGCGTCATTCCCGTCAGGGCCAGTCCGCCCAGCGCTCCGACCATGGCAACGGGGAGAGAGAACATGATGGTGAACGGATGGATGTAGGATTCAAACAGACTCACCATGATGATATAAACGAAGAGAATCGCCATACTCAGCGCAATGCTCATGTCGCTGAACATATCCCGCATGTTCTCACTGTCGCCGCCGTAGAACACCTGGATGCCTGCCGGGATGCCCGCTGCGGCAACGGCCTCTTCGATTGCGGCCGTCACCTGTCCGAGCGGCACTTCACCGGAGAGATTCGCCGCAACCGTCACGAGCCGCTCACGATCCTTCCGTTGAATCTCTGATGGGCCTTTGCCGAATGTCACGTCCGCGATCTGCCGGAGCTGCACCGGCTGGCCGAAACGATTCACGAGCGTAATGGCGCCCACGTCACTGGCTTTTACCCTGCCTCCTTTGTCCAGAACGACGCGCAGGTCGTATTCGGTGTCCCCTTCCTGATACTTGGTGGGAATGTCACCCTCAATTGCCGTGCGCGCGGCAAGCCCCACTTCTGCCAGCGTTAATCCCATCCGGGCGGTCTTGTCACGATCAACCTCTATCTTCACTTCGGGCTTTCCTTCTTCCCATGAAGTCGTCACGTCAGCCGTTCCTCTGGTCTCCGCAACAATCCCGCCGACAGTTTCTGAAAAGCGAACCACCTCGGCCAGGTCGGGCCCGAGAATCTCGATTTGCACCGGTGAGACGTTTGCCGCCCCCCACATGCTGATGGTATTGAAGCTGGTCTTCAAGCCGGGAATCGTTCCCGCCTGCTCCTTGATCGCCAGCATCACCGCCTGTGTCGACCGGCTCCGCTTCCGCTTGTCAGTCAGCTTGACCTGTACCTGTCCGACGTTCGACTGCTCCGCATTCTTCCACTGAGACTGTTGTTTTCCGATGGTGGCAAGATACCGTTCCACTTCGGGCATGCCGGCGACAATCTTCTCGACCCGCGCAATCGCCTGATCGGTCTTGTCGATGGTTGTCCCGAGGGGCATATCCAGATTCACGGCAAACTCGCCCCGGTCTGAATCCGTCATGAACTCCGTTCCGATAAGACCGAGCGGGACAAGGGCAAGACTGCCTGCAAGCATCCCGCCGCTCACCGCGACAACCGTCTTTCGGTGATCAAGCGCCCAGGCAAGGAGGTGCCGGTAGGCATCACCCACCCGGTCCTGCATTCCCTCGAATCGCAGAATGAGGCGTCCCACGGCGGTTTCGCCGGTCTGGCGCACCAGGCGGGACCATTTGGCGGCGAGCATCGGCGTCAGCGTGAACGATACGAACAGGGAGAGCAGGGTCGAAACGACAATCGTAATACCGAATTCGCTGAAGATGCGCCCCACCATGCCGCCGACCAGAGAGATGGGCAGAAACACCACGACATCCACGAGGGTGATGGCGATGGCAGCAAAACCAATCTCGCTCCGCCCTTCGACCGCGGCCTTCTCCGGGTTCTCTCCGCGCTCGAGGTGGCGGTGGATGTTCTCGAGCACGACGATCGAATCATCCACCAGGATGCCTATCACCAGCGCCAGCGCCATGAGCGACACCAGATTCAGCGTGTACCCTAGCAGATACATGAAAAAGAAGGTGGTAATCAGCGATGTCGGAATGGACAGAAGAACGATGAAGGAGTTCCGCGCGTTATGGAGAAAGAAAAACAGGACGATCGCAACCATGAGAATCGCAAGGAACAGGTCACGCTGCACCTCCGAAAGAGAATTCCGCGTGAACTCCGTGATATCCTGCGCCACCGTGAACGATATCCGTCCGCCGTTCTCCGCTTCCAGCGTGCTCATAGCCCGCCGCAGTCGATCGCTGGTTTTGACGGAATTGGCATCGGATTGTTTCTGGATCGTCAGTGCGATCGCGTTCTCGCCGTTCAGCCGGCTGAGCGTGAAGTTCTCCCGCGTGCCGTCAACGACGCGTGCGATGTCTTTCAGATAGACCACGCCGCCGGGTGTGCCCGCAACGACGGTGTTGCGGATCTCATCCAGGCTCTTGAATTTGCCGGCCAGGCGCACGATATACTGGTTGACGTTTTCATCAATCTTGCCGGTCGGAAAGTCCAGGTTTTCGCGCCCCATCGCCTGGGACACCTGGATAATCGATATGCCGTACGCATTCAGCTTCCGGTTGTCCACTTCGACCCGTATTTCCCGTTCCTGGCCGCCCACGATAGTCACCGCCGATACGCCGTCCACCTGCTCGAGCCGGGGCTTGATTCGGTCTTTGGTGAATTGATGCAGATCCCGCGGCTGCATCTGTCCGGTCAACGACACACGCAGGATGGGGAACGCATTCATATCTGATTTGGAAATTCGTGGCGCTTTCGCATCATCCGGGAGTTTCGACCGGGCCTGCTCAACCACCCGCTGGACGTCATTGGTCACCTGATCCACACTCGCACTGAAGTTGAACTGCGCGAGCACCACGGATACACCTTCATACGAGTAGGAGCGGACGTTGTCCAGCTTGTTGACGCCGCTGACTGCTTCTTCAATGGGTTTTGAAACGAGGGACTCCACTTCCTTGGGTCCCGCACCCGGATAGATTGTGACAATCGAGACGTACGGCCAATCCATCTTGGGCAGCAGATCCACACCCATGCCGGAGTACCCGAAAATGCCGAGCACGGCAAGGGCGACGAAGATCATCGTCATGAAGGCCGGGCGCCGAATTGCAACTTCCGTGAGTTTCATGATGCGTTTTTCCGATTAAGTCTACTGGTTTTCGTATTGCACAGCCGCGCCGTCTTTGATCCCCTTCTGGCCGAAAGAGATGATCACGTCACCCGCCCGGAGACCATCAAGAACCTGATACTGTTCGGCGCCCCGGATGCCGAGAGTGATGCATCGAAGGTGTGCAATGCCGTTCTCGACGACGAAGACCGCAGGTTTGCCCCCTGTTTCGAGGATCGATTCCTTCGAGATGCTCAGGGCGTTCTTTGCGACGGTGGCCTGGATGTCCACGCGGGCATACATCCCCGCCTTCAGCACGTCGGCGCTCCGGTTCCGCACAAGAACTTCCACGGGATAGGTATGGCCATTCGGCGACTCCGATTTCGCACCGATCGTGTAAATCGACCCTTCGAACGGTTCGTCCGGACGGGCATCAAGCCGGAGGATTGCTTTCTGACCCAATCGGAGTTTGCCGATTTCCACTTCTGCCACACTCAGCTTCACCTTCACGGAAGAGATATCCACGATATTGGCCACTTCCCGGCCGGGCACCGCCATCTCGCCCACTTCAATACGCCGCGAGGCGATGAAGCCGCTGATCGGTGCCGTTATGCGCGTATCACTGAGCTGGCGCTGGGCGAGCCGCAACGCGGCTCCCGCCGACTTCTCCTGTGCCTGGGCAGTGGAGAACGCCAGCCGGTACCCCTGTAACTCCACATCGGCAACGTCCTGCGATTTGTACAGCTTATCGGCTCGCTCATAATCTTTTCGGGCTTTTTCAAGATTCGTTTCCGCCGCCTGCAGCTGGGCCCGCGCCTGGTCAACCGCCACCTCTTTGAGCT
The DNA here is from genome assembly GCA_963779225.1 of uncultured Bacteroidota bacterium. Lineage (GTDB taxonomy): Bacteria > Bacteroidota > Ignavibacteria > UBA10030 > UBA6906 > CAVPCZ01. The sequence continues at coordinate 2,183,133 of CAVZWW010000003.1, read as the reverse complement.
CGGCATCCACCTCAATCAGGGTCTGCCCCCGGCGGACCGGATCGCCGACCTTCACCCGCACCGCGGTCACGCGGCCCGCCGTTTCCGAGCTCACGATCACATCCTTCATGGCGGCCACCGTGCCGACTCCGGTCACGACGTCTGCGATGTCGGCAGTCGAAACCCGTGTCACTTCCACCGCCACGGGCCGAACTGCCGCTTTCACAGCGTCGACCTGGCCGGAGCGTGATGTGAACGCCACGAGTGCCAGAGCGGCCAGGACAACAACCGCGACGGGTATGATATACATCCTGTTCATCCGGTTCATGGTATTTTTGTTCGGGTTGATAAGGTTCATGTTCACTGGTGCGCCCTCCTCTACTGTCTAACCATGCCGGTCGCCCTGGCAAGCTGGAGATCGGCAATATAGTAATCATAGACCGCGGTGATGTAGTTAGCGCGGGCCGATGTGTACGCGGTCTGCACGTCGATAAGCTCGACATTGGATGCTCCCCCGGCCTCATAGCGCCGCGTCAGCGAGGCAAGCACCTCGCGGGCCTCATTCTGGGCCTTGCGGGTGATATCAATCCGCTTACGGGCCGACTGTAATCCGAGTTCGGCTGTTGTCGCCTGCAACTGGAGCAGCCGGCGGAATTTCTCGACATGCTCCTCGGTCTTGCTGTACTCCGCCTTTGCACGCTGGACATTCGTGTAGTCGGCAAAGCTGCTGAAGATGGGATATCTGACCTGGAGCGAGACGGCCCACGGTGTAATCCCATCCAGGGCGATGGTATTATTCTTCTCCCAGCCGTACTGGAAGGCGAAATTGATCCGCGGCTTGAAGTTGACCCACGATTGAGAGACGCCTGCGTCGGCGAGGCGAAGGTTGCTTTCCATGACCTGCATGGACGGATGATTCGAGAGAACCTCTGCAGTAATCACAGGTGCATCCGAACCGGGAACAGATCCGGTCAGCGCATTGAGGGCAAGCCACGTGGGGGCAACCGGAATCACCGAATCCGCGGGCACCGGATTTTCAAGCACATGTCGTGTATGAAGATCCACACCCATCACTTCATTCAGCTGGAGAAGGGATGCCGCCAGCCCGTTCTCCGCGTTGACAAGATCCCCTTCATCGGAGGCGAGCTGCACCTCCCAGCGGAGCACATCCGACCGCGTGCGCTGACCGGCATCCAAACGTCTCCGCGTGGTTTCCAGATGACTTGTTGTCCGGCCGACCGCGTCCTTTGCGAGCGCCACGATGGCTTCCGCCTTAATGACGTTGTAGTAGGTGGTCTTGACGCGCGCGATGACATCCTGCTGCATTTCCTGATAGGCAAACTCGGATTTGTCCCGCTGGGCGTTTGCCGCGTCAAGCCCGACGATTTCCGCACCGCCGTTGTAGATGGGCTGCACTACCGTCACGTCAGCGGTGTAGGTCTCCAGGTACGCGAACGGTTTGATTTCGGCGAGCGCCGAGGGGGGAATGCCGATGGCGCCCGCGGCCTCTTTGATGAAGTCGATGGCCGCATTCGCACGCGCCACCGAACGGTCATCAATCCGTGTCAGGCCCCCGGAGAGCTCGACCTTGGGAAGGAAATTGGTGACCGCATTGAGTTTCCCCCATTGCGCGGCCTCCCGTTCGTACGCTGATCCGCGCAACAACTGGTTTCGCTCAAGAGCAGTCGCCACTGCCTGATCCAGCGTGAGGCGCTCCTGCGCCATCGTGATCGTCGCCGCAAGGCAGAACCCGGCAAAAACAACGAACCTGTTCATCACTTTCCTCATCGCAAGACAACACTGTTCCATGTTGGTTCAAAGGTCCTTCCGGGGTACGGGATGTTCACCGATAGCCCGTGGATATATCTGCAACGCCTTTTCCGTCATCATTGCCTCCACCAGCAGTGCGTTCGACCGGCGCAGCGTTCGCTCCAGGTCTATTCCCATGGCTGCTTCCCAGTAGTTGTGGTCCCGGTCAAGAAGGCGGAGAAAACCGTTGGAATTGGACCAGAGCATAATGGCCACTTCAAGCGGATCCAGATCGCTGTGGAGCATCCCTTCCTGAATCCCCCGCCTAATGAGCTCCGTAACGAGATCCCAGGTAGTGCGGTCATGGACCATGCACTGCTCTTTCATCTCCGCAGAAACCTGTGTATGGAATTGCGGGCTTTCGAAGAAGTAGAAGAGCCGGAAATACGGACGGTGGTTCTTGAAGAAGGTGTAGTACGCCTCACCCAGGTTTTCGATGAGTCTGATCGTGGGCTCACCGGTGGACATCGCCTCTTTGAACAGGTTGTTCAGAATCTCCATTCCGCGCATCGAGACAGCAACGATCAGGTCCTCTTTGCTGTGATAGTAGAGATAGAGTGTCCCCTTGCTGAGCTCGCACGCCTCCGCGACGTCATCCATTGTGGTACTAGTGATCCCTTTTTGGAGAAAGACCTTTTCGGCTGCGGAGATAATTTCTTCACGCCGGGCTTCCTTTTCCCGCTCTTTTCTTTCCTGAATGCCCATTCATTCACCATTCCGATAATGACTATTGGTCATTTATTGAACGACAATGTAATAATGAAAGCAGGGTTTGTCAATACGTATAAACATTAAATTTACGTTAACATAATCACTGACTTGAAGTCATTGTACGAGCGAGATTATCTAATGTTTCATTGATCTCTCTGCGTTCTTAGTCAAAAACGGACGGAGGAGGCTCTCTTGGCGGGTTTGGCGTGAGACTCAGGATGAGACGCACCCTGAGTCTCACGCCTGACACGGCTGCGACGCTGTAAATTCTATTTGAATAACCAGTCGAGGAACTTCTGGAAGTTTGGGGAGGGATCTGTCGGCCCTTTTTCGGGGGACCAGGCAAGGAATTTCTCACGGGTCACAAAGCCGATGGGCCCCTCGTATATCCCACCATGCATGTAGCTGTCAAAAACACGCACCGCAATTACGTTTTCTTCTCCTGAACGGAGGAGACTCGGAGGAATAGCATACACTCTCCACTGAGCATAGTCATACTGTCCCCCTTCTCCCACACCTGTTGCCGAGATGCGGCCCGTCCGGCCGATCCGCTGTCCGTTGAGGTATACCTCATCAAAATCATCGATCTTGCCCAGGCACAACATCAACCTCTGATCCGCAAGCCGGGCGTCCGGTTTGCATTTGACACGATACCAGCCCGGGCCGTCATATCCCTTGAATCCCTGTGTCTCCCAGAACGCCGGTACGTTCACCTGTGCCCAGTTGCGATCATCGAACCCGGGCTCCTTCCAATGAATATCGTCCCCTGTGCGGAACTTCCACTTCCCTTCCAGCGACTGGTCGACTGCAAGGGAATTGGTGGCCTCGTAAATCCCCGGCTCCCCGCGCGTTATGCCTCCCCCCATCTGATCATCGTAGACACGTACGGCAATGACCAACTCCCCGCCCGGATCAAGAAGCGCTGCTGAAAGAGGGTAGTGCCGCCACGAATTGTAATCGGTGACGAAGTGGGGGGGCATCTGGCCTCTAAACCCCATGAAATGCCCGTTCACAAAAACCTCATCAGCATCGTCGATTGCACCAAGACCCAGGTAGAGCCGTTTGGTGCGCCATTCGGGGGGGATCTGGATCCTCTTCCTGTACCAGGCATAGCCGTCATATCCGGGGAATCCCTGCTCCTCCCAGGTTCCCGGGACCCTCACCGTAACCCACTTCTTGTCATCAAAACCGGGTTCTGCCCACCGGGCGTCGTCCCCGAGCTCGAACTTCCAGGAGCCGCGGAGGTCGAGGAGCCTTTTCATCCCCTGGGCGTACAGGGATGTGCCCGTCCCAGCCACGAGGGCAAGGACGGGCGCAAGAAGGAGAATCCGGCGGAGAATCATGTTTTTTGTAGCCTTGCCGGCCATTTTTCTGTCACTCCGGGCGGACATATTTGCTGTCCTGGGCCCCGAGCAGCGCAACCTGCAGCCGTTTGGAAATTGAATTGAAGAGTTCTTCAGCATTCTCGAATTTCTGCCCCTGCTCCACTTTGAACAAATCCGGAGCATCGTATACCAAGCCTGCAATATACGCCTTGTACCGGATCGCCGGGTTGCAGCCGTTCACGGCCAACGAGTTCACTCTCGCGTGCAACACTTCAAACTCCTTTTCAGGTGTGTACAGCTTCATCTGAACAGCATGAGCCAGCGCCGATTCGATCACACCGGTGTTGCAGGATTCAAGGCATTCAGCATAATTTTTTGCAGCCTTGTCAAGGTCTGCGGTGCGGTGATGTTCGCGGCTGGAGAAATACGCCGGCTGTGCCACAGTTGCAGCGACCATCAAGATCGTTACGGCTGCCAGGGTTATCATCTGCTTTTTCATGACCGGACCTCCTTGTGTTGGGTGGTAAGAGTTTCTCGTGCGTACTTCGTTCTTCGTTCGTCGTCAGGCACTTCCCTGATCTCTGTATGAAGATACGCACCCCATGTTTCAAGGATGTCTCAGCAGCGTAAAGAATTGTCACGAATTGTCACGGCGGCATGAGCTGCAACCGACGCTTCTACACCACGAGTTTATAGCCCGCGCCGTGGATGGTCAGAATGATCCGTGGATGGGCCGGATCCTCTTCCAGTTTTTGCCGGAGGCGGAGGATGAAGTTGTCGACTGTTCGCGTACTCATGGAATCATCATACCCCCAGACGCCGGTTAACAGGAGGTTGCGGGTAACCGTCTGGTTCCGGTGCTCCCAGAGAAATTTCAATACATCGAATTCTTTCGGAGTCATCGACACCGGGACCCCGCCCTTCACGGCGGAGTACGATCCAAAATCTATATCCACTCCGCCGATACTGAGTTTGCCGGCCGGTACTCCACCCCCCTCAACACGCCGTAACACCGCTTTCACGCGGGCGAGCAATTCACGCAGGCTGAACGGCTTAGTGATATAGTCATCCGCGCCGAGTTCCAGTCCCAGGACTTTGTCGATCTCCTCACCCTTTGCGGTAAGCATGATCACCGGTGACTTCACTCCTTTCATCCGGGCCGCCTTGAGTACTTCAAAACCGGACATCCGGGGTAACATCACATCAAGGATCACCAGATCGTGTTCCTGATCTGTCATCTTCTGGAGTCCGGTGTGGCCGTCCCCGGCCACGTCTACGTCGTACCCTTCGACTTCGAGGTTATCGCGCAGCCCGGCCTGCATTGCGGGTTCGTCTTCGATGATCAGTACACGCGCCATGTCAGTTCTCTTCCTTATCCTTGCCGCGTTGGCCCGGACGATCCGGGAAGACCAGGCGGAATGTACTGCCACCCCCTGGAGCGCTCTCCACGTCCACACGCCCCCCGTGTGCGTCCATGATGTGTTTGACGAGCGACAGCCCCAGGCCGCTCCCCTTCGTTTCATGCACCAGCCCGCTGGGCACCCGGTAGAACGTTTCAAAGATCCTCTGGCGATGTTCAGGGGCAATGCCGATCCCCTGGTCCTGGACAGCCACAACCAGATCACCGGCCGCACGTTGTGTACGGACGGTGATCGCTTTCCGGTCCTTGCTGTACTTCATGGCATTGTCCAGCAGGTTAATCAGTGCTTCCGCCACCGCTTCGCCGTCAACCGCTGCCATAAGCGGTTCGCTGCTATATGCTGTTGTGAGAGCAAAGCCCTGGCGTTGCAGGTGGTGCGCGTAGGTTTCCAGGACGCCGCGTACAATATCGTTCAGGTCAGCCTGCTGTTTCCGGTACTCTTTCTTTCCGGCCTCCATCCGTGAGAAATTAAGGATGTTGTTCACGAGATGGGTCAGCCGTTCGGATTCACGGACAATCGTGCCGTAGTATTCCTGCTTCTTCCCCTCGTCCTTCAGGCGTCCCAGGAACAGGGTTTCCGCGAACATGCGGATCAGGGCAAGGGGGGTCCGCAACTCATGGGACACATTTGAGACAAAGGAGGATTTCGCGCGCGCGAGCTCTGTCTGGGTGCGCACGTTGCGGTAGATGATCACTGCGCCGGCAAGCAGAAGGAGATCGAGCAGGAGGATGAGAACGAGGTTGCGGCGGAATCGTGACTGCACGGCCTCATCCACCGTGGACCCGCGAAGGGTGATCCCGATTTCATGCCCCGGAAAGAGCCAGAGATCGCGTCGCTGAAATCCGGATCCCTTGGGCATATCGCCTGACGACACGACCGGTATCTGACTCCCTTTCTTGAAGATCGTGATGACAAACTCGCTGGAAGCCACCTCGGAGAGTTTCGGGGCGTAGATGCGGCTGATGAATCCCTGCTCGCGGAAAAGCATGGCGGCGAATTCCGGGTCCCCCTCCCGAGCCGACGTCGCGAAAAGAAGGACTATGGTCCCGTCGCCTCCGGCCGTATCGGCATCGATGAATGGTTCAAGTTTTCGGTAGTCTATCCGCTGGAAGCGCAGCAGCGCCTGAAGCCGTTCTTTGCCGGGAGTCACGATCGCGCGTATGTGCTCCGCTGACAGGGTCCCTCCCGGTCTGTCTCCCTGGAATACGGTGCACCGATTCAGCGCAGTATCAAGAAGCGCAACCGACTCCAGGGCGGGTGTCCGCGCAAGGAAAGCGTAGACCGCGTCAGATCTCGTTGAAGCCCCTCGGGTCAGGGCCTGGTCGAGCTGTGCGGCCCAGTGGGAGCTCACATCCCATGCGTGCTGGTTCAGCGAAAAGAGTATCACGTCCAGCTGCCGGCGGTACATATCCCGCATGACCTCTTCACCCGCTGAAAGCGAATTGATCTCGTACCCGGAATAGAACAGAAGCGGAAGGAGGACCAGGAGCAGGAGGATCAGCGCAAGTTTGCGCGAGGGGTTCGCCGGGCCGGTTGGCGGATTCACACGGTATGCTCCAGGAATCGTTCCTTGGGTGGTTTCGTGCACAAGGGAATGTACGCTCAACGCTCTGAAGAAACAACCTCAGCGGCTTCAGAAGATCACCATTCAGAAGATCACCATCAGAAGACCACACTCATGCCGAGCGATGGAAAAATCGGTATACCGTACACCGGCCGTTCCTGCAGGGTCCCCCGGTCACTTACATAATACCGCATCTGTTGCTGGTTGTCGCGGTTGTAGACGTTTTGCACATCGAGATAGAACGACCACTGCAGGCCCCACCATTGCGGATAGGTGGTGAGGCGGAAATCCAGCGAATGATAGAGGTTGAGACGGCCGGTCAGCGTGTACTGCTCGTACAACGGGTCCAGGATCACCCGGCCGTCAGGGTCGATCTGGACCACCGGAACATCCACCCCGTTCACCTTCTGGATAACCACCCGTGGTTTCACGTCAAGGCCCCGGATGAACGGCCGCCCGGAACGGAGCGTGAAGCGCAAACCGACATCCCATCGTTCGGCAAAACGGTAGTTCCCGACGATGTTCACAGCATGACGCTGATCGAAGGTAAACGGGGACCGGATGCCGTCCCGTTCCCGCTCCGCAAACGAAAGCGCATAACTCACCCATCCCGTAAACGGATCGCCGGGGAGGGTGCGGATTTTCTGGAACATCATTTCAAAACCGTAGCTGTAACCTGTACCGTCGTTCACCGGATAGGGCGTGAGAGAATCCGACTGAACGGCAACGGGAGCCGTCCAGCCTGCACGTGAAAAGACATCTTCTCCCGTCCGTTCCACAAGCCATGCCGATCCCTGAAGCTTTTCGGGCTCCATTATCTCGTTGAAGTCCTTGTAATACGATTCCACTTTGAACTGCCATTCAGGCGTAACCATCCGGTCATATCCCAGCACCACGTGGTGGGCATGCTCCGCGATGATTCTGGAGAATGCGCTTTCCGAGAAGAGAAGGCGGTTCCGGAAATCCTGTTTCTCCATCCCGGGGGACTGGTAATAGGTTCCGAACGCGGCACGCACGGTCGAGATATCATCCAGCTTGTAAGACACATTGATGCGCGGAGACAGATAGATCTGCTCACGCAACGAGGGGTAGATATCGAGGCGAATACCCGGTTGAACGAAGAGCCGTTCGCCGAGAGCGATACGGTCCTGCAGAAACACGTTGTAACGCGTGTACCAGACCGATTCGGTGGCGTCGGTCGGAATCACCTGTCCGCGCGCGCGCAGGAAGTCCTTGAACACCTGGTCCAGCTCGAAGTACCGGATATAGTCGGTATGCAGGCGGTCTATTCCGAATCCCGTTTCGATCGTATGTACACCGGCATTCCATGACAACCGGTGCCCGAACGAAAACTTTTCATACACGAAATCGTATTGCACACCGAATTTTACGAACCGGATGCCGAGTGTATCCGCTTGCTGGAGATCCCCGTTGTTCTGCGACGGGTCGACAAATGTACCGTCGAACTCTCCCGTCCCTGTGTTTCTGTACCATGAAAACTGCGTCTGGGCAATCAGATTCTTGGCGGGATTGAACTGCCATGTGGCACCGAGCAGAGTATTCAGGGAGACATCCAGTACATTCACGCTATCGGGTCGATTCCGTTCCGCACCCGAGATGAGTTGAACCCCGTCGCGCGACGTAAATGCGTTCAGGAGCAGCTTATGCGACCCCCCCAGGGGCAGGGCAATCTTCCCCTGGAAATCCCGGAAGTTTGGCAGGGCTACGTCCCCCTCCAACAACTTCGCCGATTTAAGCACAGGACCGAGAATCAGGTCGTAATACGTCCGCCGGGCGGAGAATATGTATGAACCCGATCCGAACGGCAAGCCTCCCTCGAAGATGAGGTTCATATTGGTGAGGCTGGTGTTGATCTTTCCGGAGACCGGGACATCCGACCTTCCCTCTCTGTTGCGGACATCCAGTACCGCAGAGAGGCGGTCTCCGTATTGAGCGGCGAAGCCACCGGTCTGCAGACTGATGTCGCTCACTGTCTCCGGATTGAACATGGACACGAAACCGTAGAGGCGGTAGGGGTTCAATACCTCGAAATCGTCTATCAGGATCAGATTCTGATCGGGACCGGAGCCGCGGACAACCAGCTGCGAGGAGAAATCGGAAACGCTCGTTACACCGGGGAGGGCCTGGAGCGATCGCAGAACATCCTCCGCTGCTCCGGGGAGAAACTTGGATTCCCGGGGAGAGATCGATGTCACGCTGGACCGGGTATCCTCCGCGGCCTGGCGACGTGTGCCTGTGACAACCACCGGATTCATTTCCACGGCGGACTGTCGGAGTTTCAGGTTGATGCGGACGGTATCGCCGGCAGTAACAGTAATCAGGGGGATTTCACCCTGGTCGTATCCGACGAGCCGGACCTGTACCCTGTAGCTGCCCGGTGGGACAGAAGCGATAAGAAATGTCCCATTCTCCGATGTCGATGCTCCGAGCCGGGTTTCCAGCAAGAGCACATTGGCACCCGGGGCGGGCTGTTGTCCGTCAATCGTCACGCGTCCGGCAATCGCACCCGCAGACTGCTGGGCATGGACATGCGAAGCGGCGAGAATGCACCATCCAAGGACAACAAATAAGAGAACCGAGCGATGCATATGTGTGACAAACCTTCGTCTTCTGCCGACCGGTATTCCGGTAAGAGACCCTGACCGCAGTGCACAGAGGCAGGTCAGGAGCTACTCATCCCCCCCGACCTCTGAATCCCCACAGTACAACAGTGAGCTTCTGCCTGTGCCGTTTACGGAACAACCCTCCGCGATGCCTGAAGAGCTCACCGTATGAATCAAAAACAAATGCATGGGATGGAACAGTTCCATAATATACGGATTTTCATTATATTGCCGTGTAACTCCCACCAAGGAAACCCGGATGCTCTCCTCCCCATATTATTCGCTCAAAGAGGCGCTTTCCACCGTTCTTCCTGAATCCCGTATTATCCACGACGACCTCCGCACGCTCGCCTACGGAACCGATGCGAGCGTCTACCGGCTTATCCCCAAACTGGTCGTGAAGGTGGAGGCGGAAGGGGAATTGCTGGCTGTTCTTCGTGAAGCACGATTCCGGAAATTGCCGCTGACGTTTCGCGCGGCCGGAACGAGTCTCTCCGGTCAGGCGGTTTCCGATTCTCTTCTTGTCATGCTGGGACCATCCTGGAACAGGTGGTCGATCAATGGCGACGCGTCGCAGATCACGCTGCAACCGGGAGTCATCGGGGGCCACGCCAATGCGTACCTAGCCCCGCACGGGAAGAAGATCGGTCCGGACCCGGCGTCCATCAACGCCGCAATGATCGGCGGCATTGCTGCAAACAACGCCAGCGGAATGTGTTGTGGGACAGCCCAGAACAGTTACCGGACACTTGCCTCGATGCGCATCATCCTCGCCGACGGGTGCGTTCTGGACACGGGGAACCCCGCCAGCCGGGCTGCGTTCGGCCAGTCGCACGCCGGTATGTTGAACCGGATCGACGCCCTTGCGCAACGCGTACAGGCAAACACACCGCTCGCCGAGCGGATCCGGCGGAAGTTTTCCATGAAGAACACCACCGGCTACAGCCTCAACGCCCTCGTGGACTTCGACGATCCCTTCGAGATTATTCAGCACCTGATGATCGGTTCCGAAGGCACGCTCGGTTTCATTGCGGAGATAACGTTGGTCACCGTACCGGAGTATCCGCATAAAGCCAGCGCGCTGATGACCTTCCCGGACATCGAAACCGCGTGTGTGGCGGTGGCAACGTTGAAGAAGACCCCCGTTGATGCCGTCGAGCTGATGGACCGCGCCGCACTCCGTTCCGTGCAGGAGAAGGCGGGGATGCCGCCCTATCTCCGGACTCTTGACGAGCGAGTCGCTTCGCTGCTTGTAGAAACACGTGCACCTTCAGCCACCCTGCTCGCGGAACAGACTTCGACCATTCTAGGTGCCCTGGGCTCCCTGCCGAAGGTCTTCCCGCTGCTGTTCACCGACCGGACGGAGGAGTTCACCGCACTATGGAATATCCGGAAGGGTCTGTTCCCTTCGGTGGGCGCCATGCGCCGCACCGGAACCACGGTCATCATCGAGGATGTTGCCTTCCCCGTTCCCCGGCTGGCGGAAGCCACACTTGACCTCCAGGCGCTGTTCCAGAAATACCGCTACGACGAAGCAATCATATTCGGCCACGCGCTGGAAGGGAATCTGCATTTCGTTTTCACGCAGGATTTTATGGCCTCTGCGGAAGTGAACCGGTATCGGGCATTCATGGATGATGTCACCGGCATGGTTGTCACGAAATACGACGGATCCCTGAAGGCCGAACACGGCACGGGGCGGAACATGGCACCGTTCGTGGAACTGGAGTGGGGCAAGGACGCGTACGGACTGATGCACGAAATCAAAGACATCTTTGATCCTGAAAACCTGCTGAATCCGGGTGTTATCCTGAATGACGACCCGCAGGTGCACATCAAGAACCTGAAGCCCATGCCGGCAGCGGATGCGCTGGTGGACAAGTGTATCGAATGCGGATTCTGCGAAGTGCAGTGTCCCTCACGCAACCTATCCCTCACCCCCCGCCAGCGGATCGTGAGTGTACGGGAAATGGCACGCTTGCGTGCGACAAACGAAGATCCTGTCCGGCTTGAAGCCTTTGCCCGCGCCTTCCGGTACGAGGGAGACGCGACCTGTGCCACGGACGGGCTGTGCGCGACAAGCTGTCCGGTGGAAATCGACACCGGAAAAATGGTGAAACATCTCCGCCACATGGCGTGGGGTCCTGCAGCACACAGCATCGCGCGGGTTCTTTCTACACATATGACCGCGGTGACAGGCGCTATGCGCGCCGGCCTTGGTGCGGTCCATGTGGCCCACCGGTTGTTGGGCACGAAAATGATGAACACCATATCGGGCTTCCTGCGGGCGCTTTCGGGCAACCTGATTCCGCTCTGGAATCCCTATATGCCCGTGGGTGCTTCCCGACTGCGGCGGCCGAGTGCTCCTGATCCGGCCCGGCCGACGGTAGTCTATTTTCCGAGCTGCATCAACCGCGCAATGGGTCCGGCCCACGGAGACGCAGACAGCCGCCCGCTGACCACGGTCATCGCCCAGGTTCTCGAACGGGCAGGGTTCAACGTTTTGTACCCGGCGAATATTCACAACCTCTGTTGCGGAATGGCTTTTGCCAGCAAGGGATTCACCGCTGAAGGAGACGAAAAAGCACATGAACTTGAACGGGCCTTGTTGGCAGCTTCGGAGAACGGCCGCTTTCCCGTCCTTGTCGACATGAGCCCCTGTCTTTACAGGATGAAGGAGACATTTACATCGCGCATGCAATTATACGAGCCGGTCAGGTTCATTCTGGACCACGCGCTCCCGAAGCTCCGATTCCGTAAACTCCCCGGGACAGTGGCCATTCACACTACCTGCAGCGCGGAAAAGATGGGATTAGGTCCGCAACTGAAAACCCTTGCCGGGATGTGTTCTGACAAGGTCGTCGTGCCACAGGGCATCGGCTGCTGTGGATGGGCGGGCGACCGCGGGTTCACCTATCCGGAATTGAATGCCTCCGCGCTTGCACCGCTGCGTGACGCCCTGCCTTCGGAGTGTCAGGGTGGCTATTCCACAAGCCGCACGTGCGAGATCGGACTTTCGTTGCACAGCGGGAAGCACTATCAGTCAATACTCTATCTGGTGGAAAAATCCACCAGGCCTGAGAACACCGGCCCGTGACAAACGCGAGGACGCAACAAACGCAGATCAGCGACAAACGCAAACCCGTGACGAACGCTAGCCCGTGACATCACGGCGCACACTCTTCCGGCACGCCTTCTCCAAACCTGCAACACCCGCAAGGAGGAAGCGTGCGGGTTCCCTCCTCCCTCCGTCCTGACCTTGGCCCTTTCCTCCCGACGGCATCCGATCGGGACACAGATCCTTTCGTCTTTTCCGGTTCGCAATTTGGCGCAACCCGGTGTATCATGGACAGGCCGGGCCGCAGCACGTGGAACTCTTGGGAAGGAGAAGGACCATGCGCAAACATCTCGTCTTGATTCTGTTGAGCGTCAGCCTGGCATCGGCACCCGTCACCACATCAGCCCAGCCCTGGTCGTATGACTTCGGTACCTCGACCGGGAGTTTCTCCAGTGGATCCAGCACAACGTTTCTGCCTTCCCCCCCGGGTAATGGCGGAACACCCAGAGTACGGATCGGAACAGCGGGTGGTAGTTTCAATCTGGAAAATCAGGCTATCCCCTTCGGCACCGGCGTGTATCTCCGGGGCACCGCCGCAACGACAACATCGGTCAACAAGCTGTCGATCTTTGACTACACCCCTGGCAAAGCCTTCACATTGCGTTTTCGCGTGAGACTCGGTGCGGCAGATGGATCGGCTTCGGCAACCTCCGGCACGTGGTACCTCTTCGTCGGCGATAGCGCCACCTTCAGCGACAACAGCGCATTCACCGGAAAGCATGTGTTCACAGGTCTGCAGTGGCAATTTGGCTCCGCCGGAGGGATCACCACACAGGTGCGCAGCGGGAACGTCTGGAGCACGGCAGAACTCACGGATACACCGTTCGCTCAGGGAACGACATACATGGTGGAACTCTACGGGAACAACAGCACGGCGAGTATCCCGTATTCACACGGCGGTCCCCGGACAATCGGGGCGAACACCCTGGACCTCTGGGTCGACGGTGTGATGGCCGGAGACGACCTGCCGAAGGGAGGGCTGGGCGCCGAAGCCGATATCGATTCATGGATGTTTTACGGCGTTTCCAGCGCGGGGAATGCCGCCAATATCTTCCTTGATGATATCAGCTATGTGAATGCCATTGCCGATTCCCCTCTGCCCGTTCAGCTGGAGCTGTTCCTGGCGACCCCGGGAGCCGGCGGACAGGTAACGTTAACGTGGAAGACGATAAGCGAGACCAACAACTACGGCTTCACCGTAGAGCGATCGGCAGACGGGAGGTTGTTTGCGACGCTTCCCAACGGTTTCGTTGCCGGACACGGGACGACGAACATCCCCGTAGAGTACACGTTCATCGACATGGACGCCACGCCCGGCATCCGGTACTACCGTCTCCGGCAGACAGACCTGAACGGGACGGTCCGCTGGTCAGACGTGGTGAAGGTGGAGATCCTGACAGACATACGGGGACAGATGCCTGTGGTGTTCGCGCTCTCCCGGAATTTTCCCAACCCCTTCAACCCATCCACGCACATCCGTATTTCGCTTGGAGCGGAGTCATTCGTGAGGCTCGCAATTTGCGACATCGCGGGCCGGAAGATACGCACGTTGGTGGAGGACGAATGCCGGGCGGGAACTTTTGACGTGCAGTGGGATGGCACGGATAGATCGGGAGCGAAGGTGGCAGGCGGTCTGTACTTCTGTCATTGCGAGGCCAGACCAGTCTCCGGTGGCACGGTATTCACCGATGTGAAGGGGATGCTGTTGCTGAAGTAATGATTCCGGAGGCGCCGCGTGTACCAACGCAGGCGGACAGTGGCCGTTGAAGCTCTGCTGCCACCGGTGCTGCGTTCTCTGATGCGAGCGGACAGTGGTTGCTGAAGTAATGATTCCGGAGGCGCCGCGTGTACCAACGCAGGCGGACAGTGGCCGTTGAAGCTCTGCTGCCACCGATTCTGCGTTCACCGATGCGAGCGGACAGTGGTAGCTGAAGCAGTGTTGTCGCCGGCGCTACGTGCATCGATGCAGGCGGCCTGAGGTCGCTGAAGGTGATGACATGATGGGCACTTCCGGCGTCACTCTTCGATCCAGCCGTCGTACGCCGGTTTGCCCCAGAAGTCGCCTGCCGCCGACTCGTATTTCGTTCCCAGGACCATCGCATGCAGGAATCCGTTTCTTTCCACAAGTACCGTATGCAGGATCTCATTGCCGGGATTGCGATGAATCAGGAATTCCATCCTTCGGTCCGGTGTGCCGGAAATCATGACATTTCCCACAATCGTATCACGCAACGCAAATTGATCCCTCATATCTTCCCGCATCCGGAGACTCCTCCTGTACGTTCCCCCGTCCGGCCCCACCACTTTCTTTCCATTGAGGACAATCTCGCGATCATCGTACGCAATCACGCTCAGAACGTGTGACGAATCCGTCCGGAGCCAGCGCACCAACTTTTCATGGTGTCCCGCTTCGGGATCGTATCCATAGTTGCTGTCCAGGAAGCTGATCCGGTCGATCCAGAGAGGGATGTCGTCCACGGCATTGATCATTCCGAAGATGAAACTCCCGCCGCCGCTATGCCCTGCAAGTGTTACCGTCACAGGCATTCCGCGCACACGTGCGCGCAGGGAATCCACGATCCCGCGGATGATCGCCGCCGATGCTACATGGGTTTTCGTCCAGTGCGGCCAGCTCAGGGACGGTGCTTCGAGATAGGCCACCACGATATTCCAGTCCTGAACGATCTCCCGCAGCCTACGTGTCTGGGCCCCTATGTGCTGAATGCCATAGTGCCAATCGATCCCCTCTCTGAGCCGCCGGCCCATGGTCTGCTCGATGGTATTCCCATTCGGGAGCGCGTAGAGCAGCAGTCGTGCAGGCCTCCCGGCATCGGAATCATCGGCAGGAGGGGCGACCGCGACCACGCGAACTTCGCCCTGGAGTGTGTCCGTGCCGACGACTTCACCCGTCACCGATGTCTGCATGGTGGGGAACCGGACGATCAGCGGATTGGTGGACACGCGTTCCGTTTTCGAAGGCAGCTGGGCGAGGCCGGCAAGGAGATACATCAGAGAAATCAGAAGCCCGAAAGAGAGGGCACGGCGTGATGGTTTCATACAAAGAACTCGAGGAGCAATCGGCGGAAAGCCTCCGGCGCTTCGGCATGGACCCAATGCCCTGCGCCGGGGACCACGGCAAACCGGGCCCGCGGAAAGAGTGACCGAATGCCCGGCTCATCTGCAGGCAGGAGATAATGGGACCGCTCACCCCGGACAAACAACGCCGGTCCGGTAAACGGAGGATCGACCTGCACTGCTCCCGCAATGGCTCTGTAATTGCGGTGAATGACCGGCACGTTCATCTTCCAGCGATAGGATCCACCGCCGTCGCGTGAGAGGTTGGTCAGAAGAAATTGCCGTATCCGGGATTCCGGAAGGAGCGGCTCGAGCGCGCGGTCGATCTCCTCCCGGGATGCGTATCGGGACGGGTCGACCGCGAACAGAGTTTCGAAAATATCATCATGGGCGGGCGGGTAGGCGCGGGGGGCGATATCCACGACGAAAAGGGAGTGCAGACGGGACGGATGGAGCCCTGCAAACCGCATGGCGGTTTTGCCGCCCATGGAGTGCCCGAGCAGTCTTGCCTCGGGGATGGCGTGTTCATCCATGAACTCCCGAAGGTCCTCGGCCATCGCGTCATACGTCATCACGCTGTCATGGGGAGACCCGCCATGGTTCCTCTGGTCCAGCACGTAGACCGTGAACCGTTCGCTCAGGGCACGCGCATGAGTGTTCCAGTGGTTGAGCGACCCGAACAGACCATGGAGGACACAGAGCGCCGGTCCGGACCCGTAGCGCTTGAAATGCAGCTTCATGAGGAGTCCTACGCGACGGCCGGCGCGTCTTTCTTAGCAATGAACGTATACACCGCCGGCACGACATAAAGAGTGAGCCCTGTGGCAATCACCAATCCCCCCACCACCGCAATTCCCATGGACACCCGGCTTTCGGATCCTGCGCCAAGTGACAAAGCAATCGGCAGCGTTCCGAGAACAGTTGAAAGTGCGGTCATCAGGATGGGTCGGAGACGCGCCTCCGCGGCATCCTGGATTGCTTCCCGGAGACTCAATCCCTGCGCGCGACGCTGGTTGGCGAACTCCACGATCAGAATGCCGTTTTTGGTCACCAGGCCGATCAACATGATCAGTCCGATCTGACTGAATATGTTCAGCGTCTGGTTGAAATACCAGAGACAGAGAAGGGCGCCGCTCAAGGCCAGCGGCACGGTAAACATAATGGTGAACGGGTCGCGGAAGCTTTCGAATTGGGCGGCGAGCACAAGGTAAATCAACACCAGCGCAAGCACGAATGCAAACATCAGACTGGAGGAACTGTCCTCAAAATCCTTTGAGGCGCCGTCGAGCGCCGTGCTGAAGGATTCGTCAAGTACCTTTGCGGCGACCTCACGCATCGCCTCGATGCCGTCGCCGATGGTATACCCTTGTGCCAGGCCTGCCGAAACCGTCGCCGACACGAACCGGTTGAACCGGTAGAGTGCGGGGGGGCTGCTTTCCTCTCTCAGGGTCACGACATTGTCCAGCTGGATCATTTCGCCACGCGCATTTCTCACGAAGAGGGACCTCAGGTCCAGCGGTTCGTTACGCTGTTCGCGTCTGACCTGCCCGATGATCTGGTACAGTTTTCCGTTCATCACGAAATAGTCAAAACGCTGTTCGCTGTACGACAGCTGGAGTGTCTGCGCGATATCCAGGGCGGTTACGCCGAGCGCCCGTGCACGATCCCGATCGATAGTCAGCTGCACCTCGGGCTTGTTGAATTTCAGGTCGACGTCCACCACCTGGAACGCGGGATGTTTTCGGGCCTCCTCAACGAACCGGGGAAGTGCCTCCTTCAGTTTCGCAAAATCCGGCGCCTGGAGGACAAACCGGACCGGGAGGCCACCCCGACCTCCGCGGCCGCCGATGGATTGGTCCTGGATGACAAACGCACGCGCACCTGTTTGCCGGCTCACCATGGTCGACATCTGGTCTGCGATTTGCTGCTGTGAACGTCCACGCAGACCCGGGTCTTTCAGGATCAGGTTCACGAATCCGGCATTCACCGCCCCTCCGCCACCCCCCGAGGTCACGGCAATAACCGCCTCCCGTTCGGGCACGGTGCGTTGAATTTCATCGACCAGGTCCTTCATGTAGGCGTCCATGTACTCGAATGTCGATCCTTCCGGTGCGGTAGCCTGAATGCGCATAGCGCTGCGGTCCTCGAGCGGGGAGAGTTCCGATTGCAGAACGGAGCCGAGCAGGATGATCAACAGCACCGCGGTTATCACCACTGCAAGTGAGACCCACCGGCGGTGCATGAAGATCTCGAGCGAGCGTCTGTACGATTGTGCCATGGTGCTGAAAAACGGTTCGGTGATCAGGTAGAACCTGCTATGCTGCTGGCGCTGCTTGAGAATCCGGGTGGACATCATCGGGGTCAGCGTCAGCGCGACAAACGAGGAAATCATCACGGAGCCGGAGAGCACAATCCCGAACTCCTTGAAGAGTCGTCCTGTAATCCCCTGCAAAAAGATCACCGGCATGAACACCGCCGTAAGCGCGACGGTAGTGGCAATAATGGCAAAGTACACTTCTCTGGAACCGGCAAGACCGGCATCGCGCGGCGGCATACCCTCTTCAATCTTGGTGTAGATATTCTCCAGCATCACGATCGCGTCGTCCACCACCAGGCCGATCGCCAGTACGATCCCCAGCAAGGTGAGCACATTAATCGAAAAACCCGCAACGTACATGATAAAGAACGCACCGATGAGCGAGACCGGCACCGCAAGCATGGGGATGATGGTGGTTCGCAGATCGCGGAGAAAGAAGTAGATCACCAGGAAGACCAGGACGAACGCGAGCCCCACGGTTTCGGCCACTTCGGCGACCGCCCGGCGGATGTAGCGCGACGAGTCGAACCCGATCCCGAGGCTGATATCTTCCGGGAGATCCCGCTTCAGGTCCTCCACACGCCGGTTGAACTCATCGACAATTTCGATGTAATTTGCGCCGGAGCGCGGAATCAGCACCACGCCGACCATGGGAGTGCCGTCGCGCCGGAGAATGCGGCGGTAGCTTTCCGACCCGAGCTCGGCGGTTCCGATATCGCGGAACCGGACGATACGCCCGTCCACCTCGCGCACGATCAGGTTGTTAAACTCTTCGACCGTGGTCAGCCGGCTCATGGTGCGCACGGTCAGCTCGGTGGACAATCCTTCGATACGGCCCGAGGGGAGCTCGACGTTTTCGCGCAGGAGAGCGGTGCGCACATCGAGCGGAGTCAACCGGTATCCCGCCAGTCGTGCGGGATCCATCCAGAAGCGCATCGCATAGCGCCGGTCGCCCCAGACCTGCACTTCGCTCACGCCGTTGATGGTCTGCAGCCGCTCCTTGAAGACATTGTTCGCAATATCCGTAAGCTGGAGAAGGTCACGGCGTTCACTCTTGACACTCATGAAGAGGATCGGGATCGCATCGGCATCGGCTTTCAGCACAACGGGGTTGTCCGCGTCCGGCGGGAGGAGTCGGGCGGCACGGGAGACCTTGTCGCGCACGTCGTTCGCCGCGGTCTCCATGTCCAGACCGAGCTCGAATTCCACGGTGACGTTGCTGCGTCCCTCGGCGCTGACCGATTTGAGCGTCCGTATTCCGGCGATGCCGCTGATGGTCTCTTCGAGCGGCTCGGTGATCTGTGATTCCATGACGTCGGCATTGGCCCCGGTGTATGAAGTGCTGACCGTCACGACGGGCGGATCCACGCTGGGGTACTCCCGGACACCGAGGTAGGTGTAGCCGATGAAGCCGAAGAGCATGATGGCAATGGACATCACCATCGTGAGGACAGGGCGGTTGATCGAAGTGGCGGCGAGACTCATGGCGAGCCTATTTCACCTCGGTCAGATTCAGAGACAATCCCGGCGCCACCTGCAGAATACCCGTTACCAGAACGGTATCGCCGGGCTGAACGCCCTCCAGAATCTGCACTTTGTCCTCGGTGCGCAGACCTGTCCGCACGGCCGACTGTTCCGCACGGCCGCCGCGGTAGAGGAACACCTTCTGACCCTTCAGCTCAGGGATGACCGCCTCCGAAGGCACCAGAAGGGCTGCCTCAAATCGTTCCAATTCCAGATTCACTTCGACGAAAGCTCCCGGAAGGATCCGTCCCCCGGGATTCGCGCACAGGGCGCGCACCTGGAGTGTGCGGGTTTGGGGATCGATCTTGGGTTCCACAGCAAAGATCTTCCCGATAAACACTTCGTCCGATCCGGTACGTGTGAACCGTATCGTCTGGCCTGGCTTGACCTGCGTCGCATAGCGCTCCGGAACCGCGAAATCCACTTTCACCTTTTCGACATCCTGCAGCGTCGCAATGCGGGATGTGGAAGACACATAGCTACCGTCGCTGACGTACCGCAGGCCGATGATGCCGTCAAACGGGGCCCGCAACGCGGTCTTGTCAAGCCGCGCGGTATTGTATTCGATCTCGGCCTTGATGCTGTTCAGCTCGTTCAGAGCGATTTCATAGTCTTCCGGGCTGATATTCTGTTTCTCGAAGAGCATTCTCCGGCGGCGCTCTTTCTCTTCTGCCAGTTTCTTCTGGGAATCCAGCTTCTTGATCTGGGCCCGGAGCTCGTCATCATTCATACGCACCAGAAGGTCACCTTTACGAACGCGGCTTCCTTCGTGAAAGACAATCTCCTGGATCTTGCCCGCGATTTCACTTCTCAGTTCCACTTCCTCGTTTGCCAGAATCGTGCCGGTGGCACGAATGGTATTGATCAGCTGTTCGGGGCGGAGTATCACCGCTTTGACGGGAAGCCGCGTATCGCGCGGGCCCGTTCCCGCGCCACCCCCGGGCCCGGACGACAGGAGTTTCAGGCGGGGGCTTACGAGGATGATGACGACAACGATGGCGGTAACGATCAGGAGAACAAGGCGCGTACGCGGTTTCATATGGAGATTCCAGGAGGCATGAGAATATATAATTTACGCACTTCGAACAAGAGAATCAATCAGCGATCGAAGCCGACGCTACCTGTTCCACAGGCATTCTCCATAAGCCAACCGGTCAACGAACGGCGGGGGGAAGCGGAGTCTCTCCCTGCATGGCCCGGGCGACACTGTCCGCTGCGGACCAGACACGGAAGAAATTGCCACTGCAGATCTTCTGGATGTCGTCATCACCATAGCCGCGCGCCAGCAGCTCGGCAATAAGGTTCGGATAGCCGGAAACGTCCTTCAGGCCCTCGGGGAGGTCGTCGCCGAGCCCCTCAAAATCCGATCCAAATCCGACGTGCTCCACCCCGACGAGACGCATTACGTGGTCGATGTGCCGTGCGACGTCAGATACATCTGCATACGGGATTCCCTGCTCATGGCGAAAGGTGCGGGCAAAGCGGACCGCGTCGTCGTCAAGAGAGCGCAGATTGTGTTCGACAAGGTAGGCGCGCACGGCGGGACCGGCATCCCGCATGCGCACGCGGATATCATCCCGCAGAAACACCGAACCGAAATTGACCTGCACAACTCCGCCCCGGGATGCCAGCAAACGGATCATGTCGTCGCTGAGATTGCGTTCCCATCCCGGTGTGAAGGAACGGCAGGCGGAGTGTGAGGCGATCACGGGGGCGCGCGACAGTGCCAGCGATTGAGCAAAGGCACTATCCGACATATGCGAGACATCGATGATCATTCCCACCCGGTTCATCTCTGCAATAACCTCACGGCCGAAAGGACTCAGGCCGTTCCAGCGCCGGAGGGTGTCCATGGAGGCATCGGCGAGGTGATTCGGGCGCGCATGCACGAGCGTGATATAGCGGATTCCGCGGTCATAGAACCGCTGTACGTTGGCCAGGTCCCCCTCCAGCGGGATGCCGTTCTCCATTCCGAGCGGCAGAGATATCAGGGCCTTGCGAGCGTTGGCACGGATATCCGCTTCCGAGCGTGCCAGGGCGAAGTGGAGAGGCCACCGCGCAATCAGTCCCTCGACAAGCCTGATCCCCTGCTCTGCGTGCATTCGCGCACCGCCGGAAGATTCGAACGACTGCGGGGTATACACAGCGGCAAACGCGGCATCGAGTCCCCCCGTCCGTGCACGCGGATAGTCAAAATCGGTCGTGTAGTTGTGCACGGAGATATCCTCCATCCGCTCGAGCAGCCGGTACGGGATATCCAGATGTGAATCGACCAGGATAAACTGCTGAGCAAGGTGTTCGGCGCGGAGGCGATTGTCGATGACCGTTGGATCCTCATGCTGTGGCCGGGAGGCGCAGCCGGAGAGGAGCGAAAGAGCGAGAGCGGCAGCAGAACATTGGAGAATCATCGGGGACTCGTCATAGGGGCCTATCCGTTTCCCACCGCCCGATCGAGAATTCGCTGGTTGGCGAGTCCGTTTTCACCCGGCGTGAGCGATTGGTGATGATCTCTGATGCACGCGCAGAAATGCACGATTTCTTCCACATAGAGATTCGGGACAACCAATTGTTCTGTCGTCAGGGTCCCGGGATCCGCATCGGTGCCGAGTTCGATGACCAGATCCGTTGTCTGGCTTCCGACCGTGAAGTCTTCGGCCCGCAGCGACCCTTCCGTGCCCTGAATCTCGATCTGTTTGCGCCGGACGGGAGCGTCGTAGGAACAATAGACCGAGCCGATAGTGCCCCGGCTGAAGCGGAGGGCGATTTGCGCACTCGCTTCGGTCCGCGTCTCCGTGGGCACCGGCTCCAGGATGCCCGCCGTTTCGATCACCTCATCTGCGAGCACATAACGGAGCGTATCGATGCAGTGGACCCCGATATCAAACACGGGGCCCCCACCAGCCACTTTCCGATCGTAGAGCCATGTGCGATGGCTCAGCCGGGCGTCATAAATGAAGTTTGCCTTTGCGTAGGTCACCTGTCCCAGGACTCCGGAGGCGATAATATCCCGCATACGGTTCACCAGGGGAGAAAACCGGATCATATGACCGACCATCAGCGTCACCTTGTGCTGTACACACGTTGCGATCATCGCTTCAGCTTCGCGGACATTCAGGGCCATCGGTTTTTCGACGAGCACGTGCTTGCCTGCCTGTGCCGCCGCTATCGTCTGGGCGCAATGTGCACCGTTCGCCGAGACAATGAAGACCGCATCCACATCCGGATGGACAACAGTTTCGTCGACTGAATCGAAATAGAGGGGTATGCGGTGTTCGAGAGCCTTTTCACGCGCCTGATCAAGCGAGCGTTTCTGGATGGCCACAAGTTCGGCCCCCGGAGCGGCCCGAAGGGCCGGTGCGATGGCGCGTTCGGCGAAACTTCCGAACCCGAGGATGGCAAATCGTATGGGAGAAGCGGTCATGGTTGCGCTCCTTGAGTCTTTCGTGCATCCAAACGTCTGGTGATGCCTGCATACAGCGCCAGCGCAACAGCCGCGGTGAACCCGATCGCCGCGAAGTAGTACCAGAGCACGTAGGCCTCGTCGTACGCGTGGACAAGCTGGGCCGGCGTCAGGGTACGCGGATCGGGGCAGTAGGCATTCAGCAGGTATCCCGAAATACCAAACCCGATAAGGGAGGAAAAGAAGGAGTGCAGGTGGGAAAACCCCAGGTAGAGCCCCTCCTCGCCCTTGGGCGCCTGCAACGAAAAAAACTCCAGATAGCGGGGAGAGATGAAGCACTCCGCCAATCCTTGCACAACGATCCCGGCGATCAGCATGACAGTGATCGGATGCGCCGTCAGCCCGCCAGGCAGGCTGACGGACAGACCGGTAATGGATTCAAGCCACGGGCTGGAGGCCATGCACAACGCCGAGAGGGGCATCAGGAGCATTCCGATGAACATCGAGCTGACCGCTCTGACATTTTTCATGCTATGCGTGATGAAAACCACCAGGCTCATCACGATGAAGGGATTCACGTTGGCGATCCACTCGGGGGACGCATGCTGCCCGACGGTACGCAACACATACTTCGGCATCGTCGCATACATCTGGTGCTGAATGATCCAGAACCCCGTGACGATCAGGATCAGGGTCAGAAGACGCAAGTTGGTAACCACCCGTACCAGCGCCTGCCAGACCTCAAGGATACTCTTTCCTTCGCCATGAATGTCGGCGTTCCGGTAGAAGAAGTAGACCACGATCAGGGCGATCAATGTCATCACCGCTGCGTAGTAATTGATCGCCTCCAGGCCCAGATTCAGGCGCAGGGGATACGCGACCGTCTTCCCCAGGAACGCACCGACGTTCACCATTCCATAAAACAGCGAGTAGGCGCGCGCGCGGTTGGCCGCCGTGGATGTCTTGGCGACCGTTCCGGTGATGATGGACTTGATGAAGGATCCGCCGAACATCAGAATCACCAGTGCGGGAACCACGGCCGGTTTGTACGGCAGGGCACCCAGCGAAAAATATCCCACGGTCAGAAGAGCGAAGGCAAGCAGAATCGAACGGCGGAAACCCATCTTGTCGGCAAGCGCCCCGGTAAAGGGGGGAAGAAAATAGATCCCGGCCGAGAACGCCCCGCTGATCCATGCCGCGTTCACGTCGTTGAACCCGACCACATTGGTCAGATAGAGGGTAATGGCAATGAAGACCGCATAATATGCCGCACGCTCGAAAAGCTCGACAATATTGGCGGTCCAGAACGCCCGTGGAAATTTCCAGGATCGTTGATCGTCGCCCGTCTGGGGAACGGCATGGGCCATATGGGACATAACCCCTCTGGGAGTGGACGGCGGTTTCAATCCGGGACGACTTCGATTTCCTGAGGGACAGGAACGCCGGATCGGTCTTTCCGGGTCTTCACCCGGTAGAGAACCAACGCGGGAATCAGAAAACTCAGGGCACCCAGACTGGTTTTCAGTTCGAAGTTCCAGACATCGGAAACCGAAGCGGACGGGATAAAGGCAACGAAGAGAGCTCCGGCGGTAACAAGGAACCCGAGAACACCGGCGACATAGATGTTCCAGGAACTCCGGAAAAACCTTTGGGCCGCATCTGCCGGGTTGATACGCAATCTGAGCCGGATCAATGCGGCGAACATGTAGAGATACGGAATCAGCTGCAGGATCACCGTTGTCTGCAGGAGGATCATGTACATATCGTGCACCGAGGATCCGATTGCGCTGATCACGATGAAGAGGCTCGAGGCAAAACCCTGTACGATCAGGGCAACATGCGGTGTATGATAGCGCGGGTGCGTCCGGCCCAGCGCCGCCGGCAAGTACCGGTCGATCCCGATGACGAATGGAATGCGCGACGAACCGGCCAGCCACGCCGAGGTGTTCCCCGCAGCGTTCAGGCTCATCAGCAGTGCCACGGGAATCACAATCCAGGGAAGCTGAATGGACGTTGCGGCACGCTGCACGCCCTGCAGAATACCGTCAATGACGCCGATCTCCTGCGAGGGGATGGTAAGCTGGAGAGCAAACGTGGCCATGAGATAGAGGGTCACGGTCGTCACACCGGCGATCACCACCGCGCGCGGGATGCTTTTCCGGGGCTCTTTGATCTCATCTCCCAGAACCGAACCCAGCTCGAGACCCACATAGTTCAGACACACCACGCTGAGCAGTGCTACCGTCCGCCAGTCGCCGAAGCCCGAGAACACCGTGGGCACGCTGATGGTATTCGCCGCGCCCTGCGTTGAGAGCGTGACCAGGCCGACCGCCAGAATCACCACCGTGGTCAGAAGGGTGCCAACGGCCCCGACGCTCTGCACCCACTTCCCGACACCCAGCCCAAGTACGTTGATGCCCGTTATGACCCACAGGAGAGTGAGAGAGATCAGGGACATGGACAGCGGGTTTGTTGCAAGGCCGGCAGTGGCAGGGCCGCCGACGTATGCGGCAAACCCGACGATATAGAAGAGCAGTGTGGGAATATAGAAGATGTTATTCGTCCAGTAACACCAACCGGAGACAAACCCGTGGAAATCACCGAACGCGGTCTTGACCCAATTGTAGATACCCCCCTCCTGAGGGTAGCGGCTGGAGAGCTCCAGAACCGCTACCCCTTGAGGAAGGAAAAAGAACACAAAGCCCAGCAGCCAGAAGAGAAGAGCACCCGGACCAATCGCGGCGATCACGGGGACGCTGTTCAGGTTGACCAGAGCTGCAACCAGGAAGAACGAAAGATCGTACGGTCCCAGAACGCGGGACAGGTGCGGTCGGTCGTTACTCAATCCTTACTTGCCCCTGCTGCCGAGATGGCGGTCGAGCATGAGGAGTGACGGACCGGACTCCCCGGCGATCTTGAGTGTATCGAGGATTTCCGTCGCGTGTTTCTCTTCTTCGACCTGTTCTTTGATAAACCACTGCACCTCGATCTGTGTGGCGTAGTCATTTTCTTTAAGGGCCACACCGAACAGTGCGTTGATCAGTGCCGTGACTTTCTGTTCGTGCGCGAGGACCTGCGTGAACACGTCTTTGATGGACGCATAGTCCGCCTGAGGCCGATCGATGGCCTGGAGGGTGACGCGCCCCCCGCGAGCGTACACGTAGTCGAACAGCTTCATTGAGTGCTCGAGCTCTTCCTGCCACTGAATCTTCAGCCAGCGGGCGCAGCCGGGCATATTGATGGATTCGCAGTATGCCGACATGGCGAGATAGACGTAGGCCGAATTGATCTCGTGCTTGATTTGCTCGTTGAGCGCATCCTGAATGGGCTTGCTCAGCATGGTTTGTCGTACCTTTCTTTTGTGATGTCGCACATAAACTACCAACTCATGAATTCAAAGTCAATGAAATTTGCAGATTCGGGGGCGTGTCACTATCTTGTTTCCGGAACCTCCAATGAAACTGAACCCCATTCCGACGCTGTGCCTCCTTCTCCTTCTGACGGCGCCGCTCTCCGTCGCGGCAGACGCGGAAGACGAAACCGGGTGCTCGTCAAAGTCACGCTTCCTCGCAACCACCACCCCGGCGGCTTCGGCGGGAAGCAGCACACTTGATGTGTTGTACTACGGGCTTGACATCCGCGTTTCCGTCTTTTCCGCTTCCCTCGCCGGGAGCGTCCTGGTCCGCGCCAGAGCCGTGACCGGGGGCATCAACACCATGAGCCTCGATCTCGCCGGGCGGATGGTTGTGGATTCGGTACGTTCCGGCGGTACCCGCCTTCCGGTCACGCGGTTTCCCTCCAGTTTCACCGCCCAGCTTTCGCGCACCTATAACGAGGGCGAAATAGTCGAAGCCGAAGTGTATTACCATGGGACGCCGGATCCCACCGGTTTCGGTAGTTTCCTTTTCGGAGCTCACACGGACGGCCCGTGGGTATGGTCATTGAGCCAGCCGTACGGCGCACGTGATTGGTGGCCCTGCAAAGACCATCCGCTTGACAAAGCCGACTCCGCCGACATCCGGATCACCGTCCCTGCACCGCTCAAAGTCGGGAGCAACGGACTGCTCCGCACGATCCGGCAGAATCCAAATGGCACCCTGACCTATGAATGGGCCGAACACTACCCGATTGCCACCTATCTGATCTCTGTTGCCATTGCCGATTTTGCCGTGTTTTCCCACTGGTACCGGTATTCCCCGACCGACTCACTGGAGATTCTGAACTACGTTTTGCCCCAGCATCTCGCTTCGGCGCAGCCGAAGCTGGCGCTCACGGTGGACATGCTCCGGGTATTCGAAGGGCTATTCGGACCCTACCCCTTTCTCAAAGAGAAGTACGGCCATTCTGAATTCGGAAGAGGTGGAGCCATGGAGCACCAGACCATGACCTCCACAACCACGTTTGAAGAAGATGTCATTGCGCATGAACTCGCTCACCAGTGGTTCGGGGACATGATCACCTGCGCCACATGGCAGGATCTCTGGCTGAACGAAGGGTTCGCGACGTACAGCGAATCCCTGTACCGCGAGGTACAGTACGGACCGGACGAGTATCACCGGTTGATCCGGGCCCGGATGACCAGCGCCCTCACCGCGTCCGGAACGCTCTTTGTGCAGGATACCTCCAGCGTGGCTAACCTGTTCGCTCCAAACCGGGTCTATGCTAAAGGTGCTTCCCTGTTGCACATGCTCCGTCACGTGCTGGGCGACGAGGTCTTCTTCCGGGCGCTGCACAATTACGCGGCGGACGCACGCCTGCAATACGGAACGGCGTCAACAGCAGACTTTCAGTCCGCCTGTGAAGCCGCCGCCGGACGTTCCCTGGCCTGGTTCTTCTCCCAGTGGGTCTACGGAGAAAAGTACCCCCGCTACGAAGCCCGCTGGACAGCCGAACCTGAGGAAGAGCGGTTCCGCATCAGCCTCACCATCCACCAGGAAACACGCACATCGAACCCGGCCTTCTTCACCATGCCGGTCGACATCCGTCTCTCCGACGAGTCGCGCGATACCACTCTCGTACTCTTTCACGAGACAAACGACCAGGAATTCACCTTCACCACGGCATTCCGTCCCGAACGTCTGGACCTGGATCCCGACCAATGGATACTCCGGGAGGTGATCGATCCAAACCCGGATTTGCCTTCGGTTGCCCGGCTTGAACCAAACTACCCGAACCCGTTCAATGCGGGCACCACCATCATCTTCCACCTGGCACGGCGCTCCGCAACGACGCTCACGATCTGTAACACAATCGGCCAGACCGTCGCCACCCTGATGCAGGAAGTGCGTGAACCGGGATCCCACACCGTACAATGGTTCGGGACCGATGACCGGGGCCTCCCCCTGGCGAGCGGCCTCTACTTTGCCCGTCTCTCCGCAGGATCTTCGATCGTGACCAGACCCCTTGTCTTCCTAAAGTGAGCAAAGCATATGACATCACCGGGCACCGCCTGCATCACAGGCGCCTCCTCAGGCATCGGCGAGGCATTTGCACGCCGGCTGGCCGCTGACGGATACTCTCTACTCCTGCACGGCAGGCGAGAGAAACACCTGATTGCTCTTTGCGAGAGCCTGCGTCAACAGACGGGCATCGTCGCGGAGTATCTGCTGGCCGAGTTGTCGCACCCGGACGAGCTCCGGGCATTTGAAGACCGCATCAAACGGATTCCCGACCTCTCCGTGCTGGTGAACAACGCCGGCTATGCCACCATCCGGCATTTTTCTGAAGAGGAGATAGACGGACAGGAGGCGTTGATTCACACCCACGTGATTGCCACGGTGCGGCTCACCCACGCCGCGTTAAGCGGCATGCTTGCCCGCGGAGCCGGCTCAATTATTAATGTCTCCTCCGTCGCCGGATTTCTCAACGGCCCCGGGAGCGTCACCTACTGTGCCACGAAGGCGTATCTCACCAGTTTCACCGAATCCCTGCACCTCGAGGTTGGCGGACGTGGCATCCGCCTTCAGGCCCTCTGCCCGGGGTTCACCCGATCTGATTTTCATTCGCGACTCGGTTATGATACGTCGGGAGATTTCTTCAAACGATTCATGAGCGCGGAAGAAGTCGTGGACACATCTCTGCGCGACCTGCAGAGGGGGAAGATCGTTTCCATACCGGGATTTCGATACAAGGTAGCGGCGTTTCTACCGCATCTGCTGCCCCGCCGGCTTTACTATTGGATCGTATTGAAGAGTCAAGGAAACAAGGGGGATAAGGCAAGACAGGCCGCTACGCAGCCCGGGTGACACCCGGCAGGCACTCCCGGTGGGCAGCTCGCCGGGGCAGGCCGGGGGTCTCGACCGGCGGGAAGGCCGGTTGGACAGCCGGCGTAAGGGGCCAGTGGACGGCCCGGGAGAGGGGCCGGTGCGTCGCCGATCCAATTGCGGGATGAATATCCGATGGCCGGGAAGCGCGGGAGAAGGGCCGGGGAATGAGGCGTAACGGCCAGGGCTGGCGCACGAACATCACGGATGGAAGAGAAGGGGGAAGCGGCATAGCCTCCCCCCTCGCGGATCGCTCTTCACCCAATACGAACCACTATTTTGCAGGTTTCTCGAACGTCTTATCGTCGACCCCGGTGTTGAATACGCACTTGTCAAGCGTGAAGGTAATCGACTGTCCCATGACACTCTTTTCATACCGGGTGGGAACGAGATACCCCTGAAAGTCCTTGTAATCAAGCAGATCCGTGGTTTCTTCCACCGGCCCGCGCGGCGTGGTGCTGACAGTCACTTCGCGGCATTTGAGGAAATCCTTGGTGTCGAAGTAGTGGCGCATCTGCGGCCCATTCTGAGAGGTGAAGGTGACCTCAATGAATTCCTTCCCCCTGATCTCCTTCACGCCGGTGACTTCAGCCTTGTATCCGAGGCCCTTGTACGCTGAATAGAACTCGATCGGCGCTTCCGCCTTCATGGATTCCAGCTGTCCGCCGTCAAGGTCGCTGATGCCCTGCGGAGATGCCATCCACCCCCTGGTCCCGTCATACCCGCTGCGCTGGACCATGCCCATCATGGACACCTCCTGGTATACCTTGGCGGGGGCTTTCTGGATGGTCTTCATCTTCATCTCCATTCCCTGCATTTTCCCGCTCAGTTCGAGTGTTTTGTCCTTCAGGCCGCTGTACTTCGCCTTCCCTCCGGTTTTCTTGAGGAAACCGGCAAAGATCTGGTCCACGGAGACCTTCACCGTCGCGGCCGGCTTTGCGACCACAGCTTTTCCTTCCTCGTCATACATCGTGACCGGGCCGAACGCAGCAAGCTTCTCTTTGACATCTTTTGAAGAACCCACCACCGCAACCAGCATCTTGTCGGGCTGGAGGTACTGCGTGGCCACCCGTTTCACCTCTTTCGCGTCGACTGCCGCAAGGCGCTTGAGATACGTCTTGTAGTAATCCTTGGGAAGGCTGTAGCGTTCGATCGCCAGCGCATAGTCCGCAACGGTATTGGCGACTTCGAGGCTTGCCACGAAGGAACCGCTCATGGAATTCTTTGCCCGGTCCAATTCGATCGATTCCACCGCTTCATCGCGCATGCGCCGGATTTCAGAGAAGATTTCCTTCAGTGCGCTGTCGGTGACGCTGTTGCGGACGGAGGTGGACGCCGTGAATGAACCGATCAACTCGTCGGGGCCCATGGAGCTATATGCGCCGTAAGTGTATGAGTGTTTTTCACGCAGATTCGTAAAGAGACGAAACGCTCCGCCGCCCAGCACCTTGTTCATGACGGTGACCGCCATGACATCCGGCGAAGTTCGGGGAAGTTCTACGGTCTGCGCCACACGCATGACGGACTGCACGGAACTCGGACGATCGACGAGCGCCACCTGAACTTTCTCGAACCCTTTTGGATCGGCATACACCGGCTTCGGGATCTCTCCTTTTTTCCAGCCGCCGAAATATTTTTCTACGAGTGCCAGAATCGTCGCCTTCTCAACATCCCCCACCACGGCCATGATGGCCGCGTTCGGCTTGAAGAATGTCCTGTACATCTCCACGCATTTCTCGCGTGTGATGCGTCCGACGGTTTCTTCCGTCACGACCTCGCCGTAAGGATGCTCGGACCCGTAGAGGACCTTCTGGCGGACGACTTCCACGATTTGTTCGGGATCGGATTTCCGGTATTTCAATCCGGAGGTGGTCTGCATCACCAGCTTCTCGAGCTCGTCTTTGGGAAACGACGGATTGAGCGTGATATCCGACATCAGTTCGAAGAGTTTCTCGGTGTGGCGAGAGAGGCCGTTGGCAAAAACGGCCGTGCCGCCGGCACCGATACTGGCGCCGAGCATATCGATCTCTTCGTCCAGCTGGTCTTTTGTCCGCTTCGCCGTGCCGCTCCTCATCAGCTGTCCGGCGATATCCACAACTCCTGCATATTCCTTTTCCAGCACCGGTTCACGGTCGATCACCAGACGGATCGTGATGGTCGGCAGTTCCGTGTTGCGTACCACGATGAGACGTATCCCGTTCGACGTGGTCAGCAGGTCGTAATCCGGGAAGGAGACGGCGGGAGCCGATCCGGGAGTCGGTATTTTGGAACGGTCCAGCTGGGCCCGAACGGCGGTCGTCAGCACCGCGGCGCAGGCAAACAGAATCAACAAAAAACGTTTCATGGTTGTGGCTCCTTGTCCTTACTGTCCCTGCTGCGCTTTGGGGAGATAGTACAATACGGTCCGGTTTGTATTTTCGAGGTACTGCTGTGCGACCCGTCGCACATCTTCGCGTGTCACTTTCATGTAGCGGTCGATTTCTTTGTTGATCAGGTTTGCGTCGCCGAAAAAGAGATAATAGTTGGCGAGCTGCAGGGCCTTTCCCTGCACGGTGGAGTTCTTCTGTATGAATCCCGATTCACGTTGATTGCGGATTTTCGTGAACTCCAATTCGCTCATCTGCTCTTTCCTTACACGTTCAATCTCTTCCTGCATGACATTTTCCACCTCGCGAGGTGTTTTTCCTGCATTGGACACCGCAAGTAACAGGAACAATCCGGGGTCCTCGAGGGGAAACGGGAAGCTCGCCACCTGGACGGCCAGCTTATCCTTGTCCACAAGTCGCTTTGTGAGTCGCGAGCTCTCCCCGCCGGAAAGCAGGGTCGTCAGCATGTCCAGGGCATAGCTGTCTGCCGTTCCCTGGGCCGGCATATGGTAGGCCATGAACACCGCCGGCAGCTGGATATTGTCATACACCGTGTCCCGTACCTCGGCCGTCTGCGGGGGCTCGACTTCTGTCGGCCGGAAAATCTCCCCGCTCCCACGGGGGATTTCCCCGTAGTATTTGGCGACAAGGGTCTTCACGTTCTCGATATCGATATCCCCTGCGATGGCGAGGCAGGCATTGTTGGGGACATAGAAGGTCTTGTAGAAGGTGCGGAATTCGTCCAGGGCGGCACGGTCGATGTACTGCGCGGAGCCGATGGGGGTCCACCGGTAGGGATGGACTTTGAATGCACTGGCAAAAGTCTTTTCCTGGAATGTGCCGTAGGGACGGTTTTCCAGCCCCTGCTTGCGCTCCTCTTTCACAACGCCCCGCTGCGTCTCCACACCGGTCGAGTCAACTTTGAGCTGCAGCATTCGCTCCGACTCCATCCACATTGCCAGTTCGATCTGGTTTGACGGGACGGTAATGAAGTAGACCGTCTGATCAAAACTGGTGAACGCATTCAAATTCCCGCCGGCATTCTGCACCATCTTAGAAAACTCGCCCCGGGGGATATTCGGCGATCCTTCGAACATCAGGTGTTCGAAGAAGTGTGCGAAACCGGTCCGGTCGGGCTTTTCGTTTTTCGAACCCACATGGTAGGCCACAACCTGAGCCACGATCGGCGCCGAACGGTCCTGATGCAGAATCACGTGGAGGCCATTCGGCAAATCGTATTCCACGAAGGTGATGTTCACCTGCGCCGCCGCTCCGGCGGCAAAAAGCGCGGTAAACAGAAGTGACAACAGAGTTCTCACGGTGTATCTCCTTACGTATTGGTGGAAAGCTATCAACAACTGTCCGCATAACCGGCGAAGCTCTGCCGGTGGATATGCATTGTGTCCCAGGACCGGGGCACTTCGCATGGACATATGGTCCCGCTCTGTCCGTGTCCGTCAGCACTCTGACTCCGCTGGAGGGTGACGGCGCCGCACTATTCGACGGAGATTGGTGTTATGGCGGGTCCGCCGGCCCGAATCGTATCCTCACGCACAACGACGGTCCGCGTGTTCACCGTGGTGAGCTCCCGCTCGATCCGGACGGGGGCCGCAAGCCTGTCGTAAGTCAATTCGACCGTTTCAGTAACTTCCTGCCGGGGCTGGAGTGTGAGCGATACCGGGATCATGAGAGTGCTATCCGGAAATGCATACCAGTTCATCACTTTCACCCGGTCGGAGTTTGCGACGCCCCTGCGGCGGCGGCCGAGGGACCAGGACGAGGCCAGCGAGAAGGGATCGGAGGAACGGTAGACAACCTGGACCGCCAGGGGGCGACTCCTGCTCTCAATGGTGAGCAGGTGTTCGATGTGCGCCAATGTGTCTGAGGCCGATGTATCAGGTTTGGCCGAAGTGGACGAACGGAACGCAGCCCACTCCACGCGGGACGGGTCCGGTAGATCCGGCGCGAATTGCGTTGTACGTGAGGTGAGTGCCGTTTCCTTGCCGGCAATAAGCACGTGCAACCCGCGCAAGTACTCTCCGCCGGTAATTACCAGCGTGCTCTTCTCAGCCCCCACAGTGAAACGTTGTTCGGCACGAACCTGTTTTTGCCAGCGTGCATCGTAGACTGGTTGACCGGACAGATAGATGCCACAGGCAACGAGTGCGAGCAGGAGTCCGGCAAGCGCGGGGACGGTCCGGAATCGTCTGAGCCAGAAGAGGTCCCTTCCTGCACCGCGGTACACCGCAGCAAAGCCGTACACAAACGGGAGGGCCAGAAGACTGAAGATGAGGATGAACGCGCTCTCATACAGCACCTGCTTCCACCAGGCGTTCATCACCGTCTGTGCCATGAGGCGCTGGAAAAGACCCAGCGGCTCGAAGAAAACCAGGTGAAGCGGCAGGTAAAGCGCCAG
Organism: uncultured Bacteroidota bacterium; assembly: GCA_963779225.1. Lineage (GTDB taxonomy): Bacteria > Bacteroidota > Ignavibacteria > UBA10030 > UBA6906 > CAVPCZ01. Next base: position 2,149,221 of record CAVZWW010000003.1, on the reverse strand, counting down.
AAGGAAGAAGGCGCTCCTGAAAATCGGCCGGCGGATGAGCAACCCGAGTGCGAGAAAGAAGAGCGCTGAAGCCGGATAGAGCGCTATTTCCGGGTTCACGAAAGACGCGCTGACTATTGCGGCAACAAACAGCACAAACACACGGAGATAGTACACGTACGGGTCGGGAGAAAGCCTGAACCGCCGGATCTGCCGGAGCACAATCCAGGCTCCTGTCGCACCTGTGAGCAGGGCGAACAACAGGTAGCCGGAAAAATTGTTCACCCATGGGTACCGGTATCCGAGCATTTTGCCAAGGGGAACTTCGGCAAGCCAGATGAATGCCTGAATCACAAGCGTGGCAAGCAGGAGTTTCAAGGTTGACCAACGCGGCAGGCCGCTCCGGTCCACACAGCGCCGCCGGCGGAGATACACGAGCGCGGTTACCCCAAGCCCGAATGCCGCACCAATGCCGATCCAGAGCATCCAATAATCGATGAAGAACAGCCGTGTCCCGGCCTGCACAAGATAATACGACTCCGTGGTGCGGGAAGGAACTCCGGCATCGAACCGGTCAACCAGCCGTTCCACGAGGCGGCCCGACCGGGCAAGGCCGGAGGAGTCGAACAGCGCGAGATTGTCCAGCGGCGTATGAATAGGATACATGACATCGGATGTCAGATCCAGGGACGGAATCCCCCTCTCGAGGAACGGGGCGTGGTCCGACCCGGTCGATCCTTCTGAAGATGCATTGAGCGTGGACCAGTGCGTAAGATAGTGCAGGCCCGTATACCCGAGCCCGTTGTAATACAGGTCGACGGCGGCCTCGGGTAGCCAGCGCGGTGCACTCGTCTGGTGCGGGCCGTCCGGATCAAGTTCGAGATAGCTGTGTCCGTCCGCCATGTCGATCTGCAGCATCAACACCACGCTGTCAATTCCGCCGAAATGATCGACGAAATGCTTCGATCCGCACAGCCCTTCTTCTTCTCCGCCGAAACAGCAGAATATGATCGTGGAAGCGCGGGGGCGATGCGCGAGAACGCGTGCCAGTTCGATGACGCACGCCGTTCCCGACCCGTTGTCGTTTGCGCCGGGGATATCCGGCCCGGATGAATCGATGTGGCTCCCCAGCACAATGATCCGTCCGCTGGAGCCCCGGAGGACTCCCACGGCGATCCCGCTGGCCGTGTTCACACCGGCTGCCGCGGCCATGGGCATCACATAGGCGGTGTCGCATCCATAGGCACGGAACCGCTCGACCGCAAAGGCAAGCGCACGTTGTTCCGCGGGCGAGCCCATCGGACGCGGTCCGATTTCCCCGGCCAGCACGCGGAGAATGGCATAGGCGTTTGCCGTCGAAAAGAGACTATCGGTTTCCGCGGTTGCACGCGAGGCCAGGCAGGCGAAGAGAAGTCCAGGAAAGGTAAGAATCCGGCACAAACGGAGCACAGCAGAGATCCCGCTGGAGTGAATCACGGTTTCCACTTGACTTCGGAAACGTGTGCAGCGTGGTTTGCGTAACGCGCGAGCACGAAGAGGAGATCCGAAAGGCGGTTAAGGTAGATGATGATGTCGTCGCCGATATCTTCGTTTCTGGAGAGGCGTACGACAATCCGTTCGGCGCGCCGGCACACCGTGCGGGCAAAGTGCATGCGGGCGGCAACGGAAGACCCCCCCGGCAGAATGAAACTCTTGAGGGGCTTCAATTCCGCTTCAAACCGATCGATCTCCTGTTCGAGGCTATCCGCTTCAGTGTGGGTAATCCGGCGCACCCCTTTCTTCTCAAGCGACCTCGGGGTGGCCAGATCCGCTCCGAGCGCAAACAGGTCGTTCTGAATTCGTTCGAGCGTTGCGTCGAGGACCGGCCCGGCATTGTCGGCACGGACCGTGCCGATCACGGAGTTCAACTCGTCCACCGTGCCGTACGCTTCGATGCGCAATGCATCTTTGGGGACACGTTGCCCTCCAAAGAGAGAGGTGTCCCCCCTGTCGCCCGTCCGCGTGTAGATTTTCATGGTCCGAATGTACTTAAAAGGGAAATCATTGTAAAGAAGCGGCTCCGGGAACCTACCCGGAGCCGCTCCGACCAGTCTTTGTGGCTCTGCACCTGTCCTGGAGAGTCCGTCAAAACGACCGTTAAACGTTCAACGCATCATGCTCAGTGCACTCATACCCAGCACGGCAAACACGATGGCGGTGAGGATCGCACCGAGAATCATATAGATAACAAGGAGCGCGACGATGGCGACAATCAGATAGATAATGATCTTGTCCTCGGGGGTCTTCATGGTGTACGGGAAGCCGAGGTACATCAGGTACAGCCCGTAGAGTCCGGCAAGGGAGGCGAGAATCCCGATCGCGGGGACGATATTCAGAATGCCGGCGACCCAGGCAGGAGTGTACGCATATGCGACGAGCTGCATCGCGCGGCCGAAATTCTTCTGCGAACCGAAGTTGGGGGCGAGGAAATCCACAACAAAGGCGGTGAGATACACGCCCAGCACCGTCGATACGAACGAAATAATTCCCATCCCGATACCCCAGGCGAGGGAAGTTCCCATACCGCTGCCGATCACACCGTACCCGATGACACTCGCCACGGCGGGGATAAGCGCAAGAGGAATGACGTATCCCGTGAGGATTTGCATGGCATTCGGTTCTTCCGCGGCGATGACGGCCCATTCCGTCTTTGGCGTCATAATGATGTTCTTTGCGCGCTCAACAAGATTCATAGCACCTCCTGAAGTAGTGATGTGGGGAATGGCGAACCACTCTGAGTACCCGGGACAGCGGCGGGCATGAATGATCCTGGAAGTCTGGTGCCGGTGGATTGGAACTGGGAAGCAGGGGTAATATAGTACAACAACCCGATTTCCGCAAGGAGAATGCAAACATATTCAGATCGTATTAAGACAATATGTACAGCCCAGTTCGTGATACCCCTTCTCGCCGTGCTCGACAGGGTCCAGGCCTTCGTCCTGATCCTGCTCATTGCTTCTGATCCCCATCGTGCGGTCGAGAAGGGCGACCGGGAGAAACGTCGCAAGGCCTTTAAACGCGGCCGTTTCCACGGTCACCAACAGCTGGATGAGAAAGAGCCCGGGGTTGCCATAGGACAGGCCGTCGGCGCCGGGAGGGATGGCCATGCGGATACGAAGGACTGCTGACCGAACAGTTCTGCATCCTCGCAGTAACGATGAGCCGATATGGGAGGGAAGAGGGTGAAATGGATGTCAGCCGATGTGGTCAAACAGGATACGCAGGGCGATGCCCAGTAAGATCACCCCACCGAACGCTTCCGCCCAGCGGCCAAAACGTGCTTCAACACGGCTTCCGAGGAGGATGGCCAGCAGACAGACACCGGCCGTGATTGTACCGATGAGTACACTTGGCCACAAGATATTGATATGCAGGATGGCCATGCTGAATCCCACCGCCATCGCATCTATACTTGTGGCAAGCGCGAGCGCAAGCATTGTCAGCCCCCGGGAAGGGTCGCCAGCCTGCCCGGGCGGCGTTCCCGCAATGGACGATCGAATCATCCGAAATGCAATGACGCATAGGAGCCCGAAGGCCACCCAGTGATCAACTGCGGCAATGACCGGCTCCAGAGTCGCTCCCGCCGTCCAGCCGAGTATGGGCATCATGAATTGAAAGAGCCCGAGGTGGAAGGCCAGTCGCAAAGACGCGCGCCTCCCGTTAAGCCGTCCCGTAGCGGCAGCCACGAGCGATACGGCAAAGGCATCGATCGAAAGAACGAGGGCAAGAAAAACAACCTCATAGGTAGCCATCATTGCCGAAACCCGAAAAAGGGACAACGTGGTCCTATTTCCATGACAGACTCACCCGCTCCACCGTACGTTTGATCTGTTCGATGTCATCCCGATTCGTCAGGTCCGGCACGGGCTCTGCCAGCGGTATCGGGATGATACTTCCCGGGCGATCAGCGAGCATCATTCTCACCGCACCCGGAAGTTCCTTCTCCTGCCGGACCGGATGAACCGGAACCCGTTCAAGGTACGGCAGAATATGTTCATATCTGAACGCATAGATATTCATACTCACACCGATTTTCCCGTCCGGACCACGTGCCCGGCGCAGAGTCTCCGGATCGGGCATCTCGACAATATCGGACAACCGCCCCTGCCCGTCCTTGAGCAAAACCGCAAAACGGTCGACGCGCGCGCTGTCCAGACCGAGTGCGTCGCGGTCATAGTCGATCAGCCCGTTATCGTCAGGGGCTTCGCGGAGGAGCCGGAAGGCGTTTACCGAATACAGATTATCGCTGTTGCAGACGGTGAATCTCTCCTCCCGCCACTCCGGCCGCGATCGGAGTGCGTGGAGAAGCGCATCGGCGGTTCCCAGAGGTTTTGTGCGCCCCGCCGGGATCCGCTGGACGGCATAGGAGATGTTCAATCCGTGGAAATTGTTCCCCTTCGCATTTCTCCCGAAGTATTCGCGAACCGAGCCGTCCAGCTCTCCCACCACGATGACGACATCGTCATAACCCGCAAGCCAGGCATGATAGAGCAGATACTCCAGAAACGGACGATGCCCCTCGCCCACGCCGATCATCGCCTTCACCTTTGTCGCGGCATCCTGTGCAAGACGATCGTCCAGAGCCATCGTTCCGGTCTTCTTCATACGGGAAGCAGCACCACCGGCAAGGACCACAAGTCTTCCAGGCATCATTCAGTTCCTTTGCCCGCTTCCAGACGTGTGCCGGAGTCAGGCCGGACGATATAGGCCGTACCACCCGCTCTCTCGATGGCTGCGGCGACCCGCTCCGGGTGGTCCGGAGCGTACGCGAACATGCATCCACCGCCTCCGGATCCGTTGATCTTCCCACCAGCAGCTCCTGCGTCAATCGCCGCTGCAAGCATACGGTCGATCTTCGGGGTCGAGATACGGAGCACATCGCGCAGCACCTGCTGGTGTTCATTCAAGAGAGAACCGAGCCGCAGGTGATCCACGCGTTCATTCTGCAGGAGCGCCAGCGCCTTCCTGGTAATCTGGTGGTTGTGCACTGTGCCACGGAGGAGTTCCATTTGCTCTCCACTCAGCTTGCGGTTCAACGATTCGATCGAATCGGGCGTTTCGTTCTGCAGCAGAAAACCGGGATCTATCCGGGAGAGAAGTGCGACGCCTTCCAGAACCCGGTTCTTGACACGGGCGAGAATGGTTGTGGTATCTTTGGGTTCGCCGGAGTTGCCGAGGACGAGCGGGCCAAGACGCGCGGGCAGTTCAGAAAGCGAGACGCCGGGAGAAAAGGTGAGAGAAAAGAGGCCCCCGCAGGCCGCGGCGTAATGATCCATCATGCCCCCCGGTTCACCGAACTCGACGACTTCCGCTTCGTGCGCCAGTGCGGCGATCACCGGGGCTGCCGGAACCTGCCGCTGTTCGCTCATCCGCGTGAGAAAGTGGACCCATGAGACAACCAGCGCCGATGAGCTTGACGTCCCCGCATTGATGGGGATCGTCCCGCGCACGCGGCAGTCGAAACCGGTGGTGAAAGTGAACCCGTGCCGGCGGAGGACGTTCAGCGTGCTGCGGAAGTAATCTCTTTTATGCGTGTACGTGAGCGGCCCGGCAATGGAGAATTGCTCCTGCTGTCCGATATCGGGCAGATCCAGCAACACGTTCATATCCTTCCGCCTGCACCCTTCGATGTCCACCCGGAGAGTGAGGGCACAGGGGATCACGGGGAGGTGCAGGTAGTCCTGGTGTTCTCCAAAGAGACAGATGCGGCCCGGTGAGGAGACACGGATAGTTTGTACATCGTCCGTGGCAATCGTTGTCTTCACATATCACCTTTCCGGCGGTACTTGATGCATTCCAAGGCTTTCTCCCCTTTCGCCCGGCGGATCCGCGGTCCTGCACGACTCAACGCCCCGGCAAGGACAACGGTGGCCCCCTCCTCACAAAAACATACACAGGATTGACGAAAAAAGCGACCGGAAGAATGTTTCCATTTTTGCCATTTCCTTTCTATAATGAGGTTCCACACGAGGATTCCATGAAACCACGCCTGTTCGTTCTCACCTCCGCGCTGATATGCACCGCCGTTCTGGCCGAAGCCCGGACCGCTGCCGCGTCTCCGATCACCTCCCGTCTGGCACTTCACAACGGGCGTCCAACGATCTTCATCAACGATATGCCGCTCTCCCCCATGGTGTATGCACTCACCGATGTTCCCGGAGGGCGATGGTCGTGGGAGGAGATCGCCCGGCACAATATTCAAGAATTCGGCAGGGCGGGCGTCAGGCTTTTTCAGGTGGATCTCTTTTTCGATCACCTCTGGCACCAGGACGGACGATTGGACATCACCCCGGCGCAAAAGCAGATCGCCGGCATTCTTGAGGTCTGTCCCGAAGCCGCGGTGATCTTCCGTTTCCACGTGACGGCCCCGCAATGGTGGACCCGTTCATTTCCGGACGAGTGGGTGCGCTATGCAGACACGGACTTTCAGGACGAACCGCCCGACGGTCTGGTCCGCATTATTGAGGAGGACAACGGTCCCGTACGCCGGGTGAGCATGGCTTCGACCCTCTGGAAGTCTGAAGCAAGTCAACGGCTCGCGCAGTTCCTCCGCGAACTCGCCGCCACCCCGGAAGGGAACGCCCTCGCCGGCATTCAGGTGGCCAACGGCATCTACGGCGAATGGCATAACTGGGGCTTCTTCCGGAACGAACCCGACGTGAGCACTTCCATGCACCGCCATTTCCGTGACTGGCTGCGGGACCGGTACGGCACCGATGCGGCACTGGAAAGAGCATGGAACCGGCCCGGCATCACCTTGAACACGGCGCAGGTTCCGGGAATGGCCGAAAGGACCACGACAGCAGGGATCTTCCGGGATCCCACGCGTGAACAACCGGTGATCGATTACTACCGGTGCGTCCACGAGCTCGTCGCAGACAATATCATCCACTTTGCGCGCATTGTCAAAGAAACATGGCCGCGGCCGATTCTCACCGGAACGTTCTATGGCTACTACTTCTCCACGTTCGGCAGGCAGGCGGCAGGCGGACATCTGGAGCTCCACCGCGTCCTTGCCTCACCCTACATCGACTACCTCTCCGGACCCCAGGCGTACGAACCCGAATCCATCAAGCTCGGTGACGCCTACCGCTCCCGGAGTCTGATCACTTCGATCCGTTCGCACGGCAAGCTCTGGCTCGATGAGATGGATGCCGAACCGCCACTCCCTATCGCCCGGGATACGCGGCATGACCTCCTCCTGCGCAACAGCATCGCCAGCGTCCGCCGCAATGTTCTGTTCACGGCCACCAAGGGAATGGGACTCTGGTTCTACGATTTCGGCGTCGCAGGGGTCGACCTGGACGGTTTCCGATACAACCACAGGGGCAGCCGGGGTTCATGGGACCACCCCGGTGTGCTTGCCGAAATCAAGGATCTGAAGCAGCTCATCGACAACCGGCTCGGGCGGGAATACCGCACTGGAGCGGATGTGCTCTTTGTCTACGACACGGAGAGCTTCTATCACACCGCCAGCCTGCGGGGAACCGATCCGGTGAGTAATGTGCTGATTGACCAGAACTCGCTCACAGCCTTCAAGAGCGGTGTGGTGTTCGATCCGGTGCACATCAGAGACCTGGACCGGATCGATCTTTCTCCCTACCGCGTCCTCGTCTTCGGCAACTGTTATCTGCTCGACGAGAAGCAGATCGCCTTTATCAAAGACAGCGTGGCCCGCGACGGCCGGACCCTGGTCTGGTTTTACGCGCCGGGGTATACCGATGGCATACACCTTGATCCCGGGCGGATTTCCCGGGTCACCGGCATTCGCGTGAGTCAGGCGGATTCTTCCCTCTCACCGGAAATCCTCCTGTCCCTCCCCGGCGACACTGTCATATCTTATCGGACAGGGAACGCGGGGATCGCCCCCCTGTTCAGCGTGGTCGATCCCTCCGTGGAAGTGTTCGGGCGTTTCAAAGACAGTGACCGCCCCGCTGTCGTGCGAAAAACCCTGGGCAATCACACGGCATGGTATATTGCGCTTCCCAACGCCGCCACCGAACCGCTGAAATACATCCTGCGCAACAGCGGGGCTCACGTCTATACAACACAGGGTGATATTGTCTATGCGGGGGGTGGAATTCTTGTTCTGCACACAAAAGAGGGGGGTAAGCACAGTCTCCATTTGAGGAATGGAAAGACTCTGGACTTTGCCCTACCCGAGGGTTCCACCACACTTGTCCTGGACGACGAAACAGGGGATCCTCTGCGGCCGCTGCCGGCGGAGTAGGTTCATCTGCACGAGGCAGAGTTTCCGCGCCCTCCGGAGTCCTCATCCAGAAGTTTATGGCCGGATCTGCTCCCGGTTTCCTGGTCCAAACACGTACATATGAATTGGACCCCGTTGGAGGGGGCATGCCAGGATCAATTTCAAGGGGGCAATGTCCGGCAGGAAGGTAGGGGTTTTTCAGTTTTTCTTCACCACAAGGGACAGACCCCTGCCGTGGACACTCAGTATGGCAATACCGGCATCGGCTTTCAAGTACTTCCGCAGCTTCGACACAAACACGTCCATACTCCTCCCGTTGAAGTACGAGTCGTCACTCCAGATCTCTTTGAGCGCCAGGGATCGATCAAGTGTTGCGTTGACGTGCACACACAGGAGGCGCAAGAGGTCCGCCTCGCGGGCGGTAAGCGTTCGTGAACGGGAATTGCGCCGCAGCGTTCGCGCGGTATGATCGAAGGAATACGAACCGATGGCGAATATCGTGGGTCGATCACCCGGAGGCTGTTCCCGGCCGCTCCGCTTCAGGACCGCCTGGATGCGGAGGAGCAATTCCTCCATGCTGAACGGTTTTGTGACGTAGTCGTCCGCTCCGATCTTCAACCCCTCAATCCGGTCCTCCTTGAGTGACCGGGCAGTGAGAAAGATCAGGGGTGTCTGTGTGTCGCGACGCCGCACCTCCCGCGCAAAGGTGAAACCGTCTTTCCGGGGCATCATCACATCCACCAGGCATAGCGTGAATCTGCCCCGGGAAAATGCAGTGAGGCCCTGTTCGCCATTCACGCAGAGCTTCACCGTGTAGCTGTTCAGCTCCAGATGCTCTTGGAGAATCAGACCCAGGTTGGGATCGTCTTCAAGCAGAAGGACCGATGGTTTCATATGAACTCACCACGTTGTGGTCTTCACCGGCAACCGCACCTCAATATCCGTTCCAACACCCTCTTCACTGTGCAGGGAAATGCTCCCGCCGTGAGCTTCAACAAGAAGCTTGACATAGCTCAAACCGATGCCAAATCCCTTCACATCGTGCAGATTTCCTGTTGGTACCCGGTAATACTTCTCGAAGACCTTTTTCTGATGCTCCGCTGCTATACCGCAGCCCCGGTCGCTGACACGCACGACCAACATGCCATCCTCGTTTAATGTTGCAAGGGTGATTTCCGGAGCGTTTGGGGAGTATTTGTTCGCGTTGTCGAGCAGGTTATGAACGATGTTCGACAAAAATACCGCATCTCCCGAGAGCGTATGGGCTCCGGCACGAAGATCCAGCGTTATCCGTCCGCCACGGGATTCCACCTGAAGGGCAAATGTGCCGGCTGCCTTCCCGATCAGATCATGAACGTCCACCACACTCCGGGTCAGCTCTATATCCCCTTCCTCGAGTTGCGCCATCTGAAGGATCCGGTCCACCTGCGCCTTCATGCGGTGCGTTTCCTCCGCAATCATCCTGTTGTATTGCTGCACTTTCGCGCGCTTCGTCGCGACATCGGGTCTGCCGATTGCTTCGCTCGCCAGCGCCACGGTGGAGATCGGAGTCTTGAATTCATGGGTCATGTTGTTGACAAAGTCCACCATTAACCCCGAAAGCCTCTGCTGCCGCACAATTGTCCGGATGGTGTAGACAAAACCGGATACCACCAACGTAACAAACAGGATCGAAGCGAGCAACACGGGCCAGAGCTGTTGCAGAAGATAGAGCTGCTGACCCGGAAAGAAGACCACCAGAAAAGCCCGCTGTGCCCCCCCCTCCCCAAGAAAGAGCGGGGCGCGATACGCAGAGGCCCGGAGTAAATGTGCCTGCTCGGGAGGCATGGCCATGGTGATCGAATCGCCCGGCAGCAGGACACCATAGGCAACATCGAGCGGGATCCCGACTTCCCGCAGGCTGCGCCGGAGAACGGTATCAAGTGTCGTCGGGTGGATACGGCGTTCAAGAGGCTCGCGGTCACTGACCCACAGATTCTCCATCACCCGTGAAACGAGCACTTGTCTCTCCCGCTCGTTTTCCGGCTGCCGGACAACAGCCGGCGGAACCCCTTCGGTGATGTTCGCGATAACCGCAAAACTGTCTGTGGTGAATCGGTAGAAGAACCCTTGCCCCCGTGCAGCGCCGTGAAGCAGAAGGCTGTACTCGCCTGCAGGCTTCAAGGTATCCACAACGAGGCTGTCATTTCCGGCAACATCGGCCAGGACGATCCGGACGCGTTGCGGCGTGGAGATCGTATATATGAAGGAATCACCTTCAACGCGGACGGGCATCGGGGGAACAACCCGGCTTACGGTACGCGCACTGTCAGACCGATCCTTCCCGCCTATTTCGTTTGTGCGGACTTCCGTCGTCACAATTGTCGCACCGCCGCTCTTTCTCCCGGCGTCAACACGAAATACATTTGCTACGGTCTCACTGGTTGCCAGGCGGACGGACGTCATGCCGAGTGCCCCCGCAACATTCTGTTTGAAAGCCTGTTCTTTCAGTTCAAAGGCGTTCGTCAGCAGGTACACCTGTACGGCGATCAATCCGGCCAGCGCCATCACGACTGCCGACACAAGTAGCCATATGGATGGGCGTTTCAGGACCATGCTGCAATATACACTTCCGGGACGAGAGATCCATGCGGCTTAACATCTCTTAACACTCCATCACGGAGTTTAACTTCTCTTTGTGCAACACGCCGACTATCTTGTCGTCATACTGATTGGCCTCACTTTTCTCCCCGGAGGCGGAATCCCCGCTGCACGGCAGTTGCGATGAGGGACAACCCGCTCCGGACGGGGCTCGTTTCATGCCGGGACACCATCTTGCGCTGTCCGAAAATATCGGTGGAAGGGCTCGGTCAGTTTGGACTTCCCGATCGCTCCAGCAGCGGGGAACGCTCTTCTTCCATGGAGGCACTTCTATGTCGGCACGTCTGGCGCTCGCACTGTCCGCATGTTTTCTTCTCCCGGGGTTTGCCCCCGTGTTCCTTCACGCGTCCGTTCCGGCCGACTCAACCCGAATTCTGCGCTTCTCAGCGGAGGAGGCTTTCTTTCTGCCGGAAATCGCCACGCTGGTCATTGCAGAGGGAAAGGAATTGAAGATTCAGCTGGCGCCTCCGGCAGCACAACTCCAGGAGCCGTACAAGTCTGTTGATATCAAATCCGGAGACATGGTTCTGCTGGCAAACGGCAAGCGTGTCAAAACCATCGCCGATCTGAAGAAATTGTATACAGCCACAGCTATCGGGGCGGAGTTCGCGCTCGGACTCCAGCGAGGTCAGGAGTTGTTGATCGCCGCCTTCCCCAAAGCGAATCCCGAAGATCTCCCGAAGAGGACCATGCGGATTGTCACCAATGACTCCCCCGGGACGGAAGTGTTCCCCGCAGTGGGAGTGGCGCTGTCCGAGAAAGGGAAACGTGTCTCCGTCACCGAGATCCTGCCGGCGGGAAAAAGCGCTGTCCGCGGGCTCGATGTGAAGGAAGGCGATGTCCTCGGATCGATGAATGGAACGAAGGTGACCTCACTTCAGGCCTTCGTCACCGCGTACGACGCTCTGAAGGTTGGAACTCCCGTGGTCTGGGAACTCCAGCGTGACGGGAAAACCGTATCAGTCACTTTCGTCAAGCCCCAGCCGGCCGGACAGACGATTATCCGCCAGGAGATCCGATGACGGCCCGCCTCATGGTTCTTCTCGCCTTAGGAGTATGCTGTTTCCATGTTCTCACAGCACAGGTTAACTACAACCAGCGGGACGACAAATACCGCGTGCTGGGCCTGAAGCGCGCAAAAGAGGCGTACGAAACGACCAGACGGGACTATGAACGGCAGCTGGAGATGTACAACCGCAAACTCATCTCCCAGGCCGAACTGGACCGTTCCCGTAATGTATTTGCCGATGCCGAGGTCAACTACCAACAATCCCTGCTGGCGGTGCTTTTCGAACAGCAGTTTGTCTCCGTCGCCCGCGCGTTGAAATACCAGGCCCGCGACGGTACCAAGCATGTCCGGCTTACGATCGCCAATACTTCCGGGGAATCAGCGGAATTTCAGAAGCTTCTCAACATCGACGATAAGCTCTTTCGCTCTCTCCAGCCGGATGTGGTAAACAATGTCTACATCTCACTCTCCAACGCGGAAGGCGCCATTATCAGTCAGCCGTATGAAGCCAAGATCGCACAGCTGAAATTCGGGGATCCGGTGACAATGGACATTGTCCTGCTGCAGGACCTGGATGCCGTTACGGTGAACATGATCTATGGCAACGGCACAACGCGCTCCATGAAGATCTTCCTGCAGAAGGACGCCTCGGTCAACAGAGTCGCCGTGCAGTCCCAGCAGTTTTCCCAGGAAGTCGAACTCGGCACATCCGCAACATTCGACCTGACCCTGGAGCTCTTCAGTGTTGTCAGCAACACGTTCAGTCTCGAGGTACTGAATCTGCCACCTCAGATCGACCGATTCTTCAAGGATCCGGGGAGTGCGGCGCGCCTGAGCCAGTTCAAGTTCACGGAAACAACGAATACGCGAAAGGCCGCACTCCAGATTTCCCTACCCGACCGGCCGACGGAGGTGGTCCCCATGGATACACCGATCCCCTTCTATGTCATCGTCATTCCCCGGGATAAGGCCTCTACACTCACGGACCTTGGAACCAGGCAGTGGTCGCAGGAAGAAGTGGAACGCCTGAATGTCGGATTCGTGAAGCTGGAGCTGACACCCCGCGGACAGGGAAAACTCGTGGTGAAGGCACCGCAATTGTTCCACACCATCAAACCTGACGGAAGCGTCCGGATGAGCCTCGAGCTGGTGAACGAAGGGTCACGGCGTCTCGACAACGTGGAGGTGAAGATCGATCCGCCCCTCAATTGGAGCAAACAGGCCGAACCCGCCGTGGTACCGGCACTCGGCATCGGGGAAGAGCGGCGCGTCCAGCTTTCGTTCACTCCCCCGCCGGATATCGCGGTGGGGCGATACGAAATTCGTCTCCGCATCAGCGGGCTTTCGGACAACCGTCCCGTTAATGCCGAGGACAAAACGGTGACTGTTGAGGTCGCCGCCGGTACGAACGTCCTCGGCACGGCGCTGGTGGTGCTGGTCATTCTCGGGCTGGTCACAGGAATCGTGATTTTCGGCGTCCGTCTCTCACGAAAATAAACACTCCGGAGGTTTCTGTTATGTCCACACAACCCATGTTCGAGGCTCTCCACCTCACCAAACGGTATGAGGATGGCGTACTCGCCCTCGATCATATCTCCTTCACGGTGGCCCCCGGCCAGATATACACCATGCTCGGTGGCAACGGCGCAGGGAAGACCACGACGATCAATCTGTTTCTGAATTTCATAGAGCCGACGGAGGGCGAGGCGCGCATCGACGGCATCGCGACACACAAGGAGCCGCTGAAGGCGAAGGAGAAGATCGCCTTTGTCTCCGAAAACGTGATGCTCTATCCCAACTTCACCGCGATCCAGAACCTGGACTACTTCACCCGGCTAAGCGGCCGCAAGGGATTGACGAAAGACCACTACCGGGAGGTGTTGCTTCGCGTCGGCCTTCAGGAGGAGGCACATCAGAAGCGCCTCAAGGGCTTTTCGAAGGGGATGCGTCAGAAATGCGGGATCGCTATCGCCATACTGAAAAACGCCCCGGCCATCCTGCTGGATGAGCCGACATCGGGTCTCGACCCCCAGGCTGGATTTGAATTCATCGGCTTGCTCGCATCATTACGGGCTGAAGGAAAGGCGATCCTCATGTCGACCCATGACATTTTCCGTGCAAAAGAGATCGCGGATATCGTGGGCATCATGAACCGCGGCAAACTGGTCATGCAGCGGCCCTCAGCGGATCTCGTGAAAGAAGACCTCGAACAGGTGTACCTGCAGCACATGGCCGGACATAACGGCGCTGCAGCCTGACGACAACCGGAGACTACTGAATGTTACGCCTCATTGTTGAAAAGGAACTCCGCGATATCATCGGCACAACGAAATTCGCCGTGTCATTCGCTGTCTCCTCGCTGTTAATTCTCCTGGCATTCTACTCAGGGGCTGCAACGTACCATACCCAGGTTGCAAGGTATGAAGCTGCGAAACGCGAGAATCTCAAGCAACTCGAAGGACTCACAGACTGGATCATGGTCCGGCATAACCGGATTTTCCTCCCCCCTGATCCACTCGCATGCCTGGTCTCCGGAGTGGCCAACGATATCGGACGCACGACCGAAGTGCAAGGCCGGGGGGAACTGCTCCAGGACGACAGCCGGTACAATGAGGAGCCGGTGTTTGCCGTGTTCCGTTTCCTGGACCTGGAGTTCATCTTTCAGATTGTCCTCTCCCTGTTTGCCATCCTTTTCGCGTATGACGCTATCAACGGGGAAAAGGAACGCGGGACACTGCGCCTGACCTTCGCAAATCCCGTCCCCCGGCATGTGTACCTGACAGGCAAATTGCTCGGCGCGTTCCTCGCGCTGGCGGTCCCGCTGCTGACCCCGATCCTGCTCGGTTCACTCCTCCTCGTCGTAATGGGCGTACCGATGTCGGCCGACGGCTGGACGAGACTTGTTCTGATCGTCTTCGCCGGATTTCTCTATTTCACTGTTTTTCTGACGATCGCTGTTGCAGTATCGGCCATGACCGTTCGTTCCGCCAATTCTTTCCTGACGCTTCTTGTCATCTGGATTTTTGCGGTGTTGATCCTGCCCCGCACCGCCATCCTGGTCGCTGGTCGGGCCGTGGACGTCCTCTCCGTTGACGAGATCGGGGCACAGAAGGCCCGCCTGAACCAGCAGCTCTGGACAGAGGACAGCCGGAAGATGAGCACCTTCAAGCCGGCAACAACCGGCGATGCCCAGAAGATGATCAATGAATTCCAGAAGTTCATGGGATCCATCGCCGACGAACGGGAGAAGCGGATGAACGAGCTGTCCGCCCGTCTCAACGAAGAACGTCAAAATGCACAGAAGGTTCAGCAGACCCTGGCGTTCGGCATCGCCCGGCTGTCCCCATGCGCGTCCTTCTCCCTGGCGGCATCACAACTCGCCGGGACATCCCTCGATCTTCAGGAACGCTATCGCAGTGAAGCAAGGGCTTACCAGCAGACGTATGGAAAATTCATGCTGGACAAAACCGGACTGAATCCCGGAGGCGGCATGGTGTTCCGGATGCGGCAGGAAAGCGGAGAACAACCCAGGCCGATCGATCCGCAGGAACTCCCCCCGTTCCTGTACCGTCCGCTCTCCCTGAATGATGTCCTGCCAGCAGCGATACCGGATATGGGTCTCCTGGCTCTTTTCTGTCTGCTGTTCTTCGCCGCAGCCCATGTCGCGTTCACGAGGTACGACCTGCGTTAATCAGGTCTCGGAAGAACTCAGAGTCATTTCCATGCAAGGGAGCCTCACTATGCTTTCGACGTTGGTTCAAAAAGAGCTGAAAGCGATTCTCGTCAGTCCAAAATTTGCCGCAACGTTTGCCGTTTGCGCAATCCTCATCCTGCTGAGCGTTTCTGTCGGAATCCAGGAGTACAGAACCGCCGTTCGGCAGCATGATGCGGGACTGCAGCTGGCGGAGCAGACGCTCAAAACACGGGCGTCGTGGATGGGATTGTCGACCGAACTCTACCGGCAGCCCGACCCGATGCAGGTTTTTGTCACCGGCATCTCCAACGATATCGGCAGGCTGTCGGAGGTTGAATCCCTGTCGGGAATCAAACTGCGGCACAGCGCGTATGGCGACGACCCGATTTTCGCGCTCTTCCGGTCAATAGATCTGGCGTTCATCGTGCAGGTGGTGCTCTCGTTGTTCGCCATCCTGTTCACCTATGACGCCATCAACGGCGAGCGTGAGGGGGGCACGCTGCAGCTCACCTTCGCCAACCCTGTCTCCCGGAGCACCTATATCCTGGCCAAGCTCGCGGGTTCGTGGATCGGGCTGGCCATCCCTCTGATGATCCCCCTCCTTCTTGGCGTGCTCCTCGTTCTGATGTATGACGTTCCGTTTACGGGGAGCGACTGGGGCAGGTTTTCCCTGTTTCTCGGCGTATCATTCCTGTTCTTCAGCTTCTTCATCACCCTGGGAGTCTGTGTTTCCGCCCTCGCCCGCCGTTCTTCGGTTTCGTTTCTCGTGGCCCTCGTTGCCTGGGTCACGTTCGTGCTGATCCTGCCCCGCCTCGGCGTGCTGGCCGCGGGACAGCTCAAACCGGTCCCGAGTGTGGCAGAAGTTGAAGCACAGAGGGATGCTTTTGCCAAAGACCGCTGGGAGACACATATGAAGGGGATGGAAGCACGATGGGAGGCACGTCAATCCGGAATGGAAGGACTGACCAAGGAACAACGAGAAGAGTCGCGGGATGAAAAACTCCCGCAATGGATGGCCGAAGACGACAGACAAAGGAAACAGGTCCAGAAGGACATCGACGACTACTCCGTACGCTTGAATGAGGATCTGCGGAACAGGAAGGCGGAGCAGGAGCTTCTCGCATTTACGCTGTCGCGTCTCTCGCCCGCATCGGCATATCAACTGGCGGCGATGAGTCTCGGAGGGACGGACATCCGATTGAAATCCCGGTATGAAGACGCCATGCGGGAATACCGAACACGGTTCACCAGGTACGTGGAAGAGAAAGAAAAGGCCTCGGGGGGAACGGGAGGATTCCGGATCACGGTGGACTCAGAAACCGGGATCAAGTTCAGTGCTCCGCGTGAACGGGGCTCGCTGGATCTGAGCGATCTTCCCGTCTTTGCCCCCCCATCCCTTTCGCTCGGCGAGGCCGCGGCACCGGTCGTCCTGGATGCCGGCGTGCTGGTGCTCTCCACACTGTTGGCCTTCGCGGGAGCCGTTGTCGCGTTCCTGCGCTATGACATACGATAAGGCTCCCCCCGCGGAGCGCCCTGTCGCACAGGCATCTCCGTACACAGCACGGTCCCTGCTTACGAGTCCGCCTTGTCCCTCCACCGGCCAACGGGCAATCACCCCCCCGACCGCATGCCGAGCAATGACAGATCGAACAGCTCCCCGATGCGGACGACCATTTCCGTATCGATGCTCCTGCGTGCAGCCACACCGATCAGGACAGACATTGCACCATCGTGTACATCCGCTGCCTGCCGGAACGGATCAGGAGCATTGGCTGTCCATCCGGGCGGCCCGGTCTATCTTATGCTCACGGAGAAGTCCCCCGCAAGACTCGGCTGCTTCAGCGTCAGGAAGATTCTTTCCAACCGATCGCCCCAGGATGACCGGAGCTGCCCGTCATGAACCTGAATGGCTTCGACTTCAACCGCGAAGAGCGCCGGGTCGAACGTGAGGTTCACGTCCCGGACCTTGCCGGCACCGGACCGATCTCCTAGCAAAATCGTGCCCGGAGCGCCGACGGTGACCGTCCGGTTCGTCATCAACGTCAGGCGGATCCCACCCTTCAGGGTGTCAAGGGCATAGGCATCGTGGACCGTCACCTCGCGACCACGGACGAGGGTGAGCGTGCGGCACCAGGTGCGCACTGCGGCCTCCCGGGGATAGGCCCGCGCAATATCCATGGCCAGCGACGCAGCCGAATCGCCGACCGTGTAGTGAGCGTCCCGGGCGGCAAACTCTATTCCGTCTTTTTGTTCTACGCCGTTAATCGTCGGAAGGTTGTGGTAGGCCGACTGCATCGTCCAGATCGTGTACCGGTCGGCGCTGAAGGTCTTTGCGGTATAAGTCTCGACCCCGACGTCAATGATCACCGGTTCGCCGTCGGCGTAGACGATGAAGTTTCCGACATCATTGTGGTTGTGGCTTTCGTCATTGTGACCTCCCTGGGCGGCAAGATAAAGCCCGCGCGTCGTCCCACCGGACGACCGTGCACCCATCACCTGCACACCCGGGAGCCAGAAATCACGGAGAAGGGGTTCCGCCGGACGGGTGCGTAGAAGGTCTTCCAGAGAAAAGAGCGCGGGCAAAACACGCCCGAGCACGCCGAACCGGCCCGGCACAACACCCGTTCCCATTTGCTCCATTTGTGCAAGATACGCCCCGAACGCCATCATCGCACTGTCGTTGATGCTTTTACCGTAACGGAACACCGGACCGGGCTCCGGTGAGGCTTTCGCTGCCGCATCCGCAAAATTGACGTAGTAGGGCCCCTGAATGTGGGCACGCATGATGTACCTGCCGATTTCTCGGATGCGAGCATTGGCAAAACCGTTGATATGGCCTTCTGTCGCAAGCTGCAGAAGCTCCAGGCAATCCAGAAGGGAACCCCCTGCACGGGTCCAATACGTCGGCCCTTCGTCACAACCGCCGTCATCGGCATAGATATTCAGAAAACGGTCCAGACACTCCAGGATCTTGTATACAGACCGGGCCCGCAGGCCGGGATTCTCTTCGAGAATGAGCACGGCGGCAAGCCAGTTCGAACAGATCCAGGGATTCCAGTTGTTCACTTTTTTTTGTGTATTTCCCATCCACCAGAAGTCGTCCCGTTCCAGATTGACCGTGAGGATTCTGCGGTCAACCTCATGATGAATACGTTCGCTGACTATCGGAAAGCGGACATCAAGTGAGTCTTTGAGCAGATAGTAGGTCCAGGCAAACAGGGAGCCTGTCTCGGCGGCAAAGAGGTCGACGGTGGGCTCGGTCACGTCCGGCAAGCCGAACCCCTTACGCTGCAGACTGAGGTGCGCCGGAACACCCCAGAAGGTCTCTTCACTGATTGTCCAGATGCCGTTGACGATATCGTCGAGGAAGCGCCCCTTGCCTTCCATACACTCGGCCAGAACCAGGGTTGCGAGTTGTTGTCTGCGCCCGAAGGAGATACCCTGATAGTGACTGCGGTCTCCGGTCCGGACAAATTCCAGGAAGTCGGTCGCCCGGGGAGTCGCCCATTCGGCATTGAGCAGTTTCTCCCCTTCCCGGATATGCGCCTTGCGGACCGGGGCAGGAAGTTTCATCCATTCTTTCCGTTCAACAGACCGGGGGAATGGGTGCCATGTGGAAATCGGCGAGAGGAAACGGCTGAGTCGTTCAACCGATGTTCCACCGCTGAGAATCCCTCCGGGCTCGGCTGCCGGGGCACTTGGAAAAACCATTCCAAGAAGACATACCAGCAATATGGAGCGGAACGGGATCGGTCTGCAAAGAGAACGGACGGTCAACGGGAGGAGAGGCATAAAAGCTCCTTGTCATCTGAGGAACCCGTACGGGTCTGCCATGGGCGCCGGGCGATGAACGACGCATCGCCCGCGCACGGTTCGCTTCCCGCAAGTTAGCACAATCCGCGGAAAAAGCCAGCGTGACCCGGCCAGCTGGAATCTGATCTCTTCCATCCGTATCTTGTGCGAGGGGCTCCTCCAACGATTCATCCTTTTTGACACGGATTCCCGTGACACACCGCATGCTCTTTCCTCTCTTGGCTCTCCTCTTCATCGCACACGTTGTTTTATCCCAGGGGAAGGTGTATCTGGTCCTCGGATCCGACACCGCAATCTGGGAGGGGATGGATGTCGCACGTTACCATTGCACGTACGCACTCACGCTCTACACTGATCCCCTCGGAAATGCCGCCAGAGTGATGGAGGCCGCATTCCGGTCGCCCCTTGTCGATTCGTACGGAACTCCGGTAAAACTCACCTGGTGGATGATGGCCGGCAACATCTTCCGGCATGCCACAAACAGCAACGTCCCCGATCCGAACACGATGACCTTGTATCTGATGAAGAAGTATCAGGGAACCGCACTGAGGGCCTGGGGGGACGAACTCAGCATGCATTACCATACCTTTGTCTGGACCGACTACGACGGGGACGGAACGTCGTACTGGAACCAGGCGAAAGGATTCCCGGAGTCGGCGGATGATTTTGAAGTCACTCTTGCCGCCCAGCTCTTGGAAGAAGGGATCTTTCCCGTCTCCTTCCGTAGCGGATGGCACGCCATGGACAACTCCTGGCAGCAACGCCTTGACGAACTCCTCCCGTTCAGCATGCACAATGACTGGCCCGCAAAGCGATCAGACCTTTCCGAGCCCATCGACAATGTCTACGATTGGTCCCGTTCACCCGGCGTTTTTGTGCCGTTTCATCCTTCACCTGAGGACTACCAGATACCCGGGAACGGGCGCGGATGGAATGTGAGGTCACGGTATATGTCCGCCGCCGACTCGGCCTTCATGACGAACATCTTCGCCGCCGCTGCGGCAGGGACAGATCAGGTTGTCTGTCTCTGGGCTCATCTTCCGGAAACGGACTTCCTGGACAATGTCCGGAAGGTGAACAGTTCCGCTCACAAAGCGGCATCCCGTTACCCCGCAGTCCTCTTCCGTTATTGCACGGCTGTTGAAGCGATGCAGCGATGGTTGCACACCGGCGACACCACGCGCCCGGCTCTTCAAATCCGGGAAATCCCGGGCAGTTCTCCCCTCCGCTGGAGAATCGAAAGCAATGAAACGCTGTTCCAGCCGGCCCCATTCGTTGCCGTCAAAACCCGCTATGAGGAACACCTTCCCCTTCATGTGAGGCTCGTAGCGGATAAGGCATGGGAGACCGTCGAAGGAATTCCGGCTTCAGAAGTGGCCAAAATCGTGGCGGCCGTCACCGACACCGCCGGAAACCCCGGGATGGCCCTGATGCGGTATCTTCCGGAAGATGTTTACGTTGATGACAATGATCCCGGATTCTCCGTGGTATCGGGGCTGTGGATGTCCTCAACCACGGCTGCCTGGGGGAGAACCAGCCGTCTCACAGGGGCCGGCTCTCCGGATCCCGTGGAAGTACAATGGACCCCCGCTATTCAGGCAGAAGGACTGTACACCGTCTCCGTCAGAGTCCCACCGCTTTCCTCACCTGCACAGAAGACCCTCTTTCGTTTTCTCAAGAACGGAATCCCGGAAGACACCATCACCTTCGACAGGGCGCTTCTGCCGGATTCGTGGATCTACCTGGCAACCCGTCATCTCCAGGCCGGTTCGTCGTACAGCCTCTCTCTTTGCTCGTCCGGACCCCTTGCCACCGGAACACAGATGGGAGCCGACGTTGCGAAATTCTCGGCTCTGGTGAAAGGCCGATGGATCGT
Source organism: uncultured Bacteroidota bacterium (assembly GCA_963779225.1). Lineage (GTDB taxonomy): Bacteria > Bacteroidota > Ignavibacteria > UBA10030 > UBA6906 > CAVPCZ01. The sequence goes on along the minus strand of CAVZWW010000003.1, from coordinate 2,127,962 downwards.
TGCGCCTGCGCAACTCGATGCCGGTGACCTGATCGAAAACGAGCCGGCCGCATGTACGATGATGATGTCCAACGAAGGAGTTCAGCCGGTTTCCCTGCTCAGTTTTGCCGCAAGTGGCAATTCGGCAGTGCTGAAGGATCCTCTGCCGATCGTTGTGCCACCCATGGGGAATATATCGATACGCCTGCAGATCGATGCCGGTTCCCCGGGCCGGATGGCTGACACATTGCTCATAGGAACGGATGACGCGCGCCATCCGCTTCTCAGGATTCCCCTCTCCGCGTCAGTACTTCCCTATTTCCGGATCATTGACGATCTGGATTCTGCAGGGTACCTTGAGGCAGGCACCTGGAGCACAAGTGTGGCCCAGGCGTACGGTTTAAGGAGCAGATTTGCATATCCCGCGGCGGGAGTGTCGGCCGAATTCACGGCGCGGCTGAGCAAAGGGGGCGAATACGAGGTACAGGAGATGATACCGCGGACGGTCAACGCGTCACCACGTTCACGGTATATCCTGCGGGCCAATGGCGTAGCCGTGGATACCGCGTTTGCCGATCAGAATACGGGGAGTGGAGCGTGGAAGGCCCTGATGAGACACACATGCCCTTCCGGTGCTGTCGTGGCGCTGAACATCACCGACGCCGCAACTCCCCCGGCAAGCGGATACGTACTCCGGGCTGACGCCATACGGTTCCAGTGGATCGGGGATGGAACGACATCGACAGAGGGCGCGGGCAGTCAACTGCCGGCACAGTTCCTGCTCGAACAGAACTTTCCCAATCCTTTCAACCCATCGACCACAATTGCTTTTGCCTTGCCGGTGGCAGCGCATACCCGTATCGATATCTTTGACATGCTCGGCCGCACAGTGGCCACGCCGGTTCAGGCACTCCGTTCCGCCGGACGCCACAGGGTTCTCTTCGACGCCTCGCAATATCCGAGTGGGGTGTATTTTGTCCGGATGCAGGCAGGCGGTTTTGTCGCCGTCCGCCGGATGATACTCGTGCGTTAGTTGCGGGTTGAGCTCTGGGCCGGAATCCGGACGGGAGCGCAGGTCTGTCGTTCCCGGCCCGCTCTTGCCGATTCAAGACCGGGAACGGTGACGCTCATTCGTCTCACCGCCGGTGTCCGGTGAAGTCTGCGTGCCGGTATCGATCCGCCAGTATTTCCCTCCACCTCCCTCGCGCGCCATGTATTTATATTCCACCAGCGATCGGCGCAGCCGGGCCGTGTCTTCGTGGTACTCCTTGAGAATCTGGTTGACTCTCTTCTCGGTGTATTTGACACCCGGTTCGAATGCCTTGAGGACGTAGCGTACAAGGACGAGGAATTTCTTTTCCTGCACCGGAAAGGCGGTAATCCGGCCGTCGGGGCTGATGAAGGCATCCATCACCTTTTGCTCAAACACATCGAGGTGTTGGCTCTCGTCGCGGCGGGGCTGCCCGGCCTCGTGCAGAATCGTCTTTGCCATGGAAGACAGGACTTCCGTTCTCAACGAGTAGAGATTGTAGTAGCTTTCGGCTCTCGCGGTGACGAGTCCGGCAGCGGCCAGCAGGGAGAGGTGATGGGATACCGTGGAAACCCCCACGCCGAGCTGCCGGCTCAGGTCTTCCACGGTATGCGCGCGCCGGGCGAGCAAACCGACAATTTTGAGGCGGTTCGGTTCACCCAGGGCTTTGAAGAAGCGGAGGAGATCAGAAAGGTGGTGTTCGGGGAGCATGGGTCTCTCATAAAAGTATTTCGATAAATATAGAAATACTTCTACCGAATGTCAAGCCCCCCGCGTGCGCTCCCCCCGGGGGGGGTCGGGTACACCATTGCTCTTCGATCCATTGGGCCACATTTCCATCAACCGGCAGTCACCAAGTCGATTGATCCGTGGAATGCCGGGGCGTCGGAAGCAGCGTGAGGGTTCATCTTCACAGGGACGGATACCTGACGGCTGGGTTGATCTGCGGAATGCTGAGGCGTCTGAAGCAACGTGAGGGTGTATCTCCACGCCGAAGGATGTGGGAGAACTATCAAGAGTGATTTTCAGGCCCTGCCGTCATATCCAGGTAGAGCTTCTCAACTTTCCTCCTTGCCCAGGGAGTCGTACGGAGGAACTTCAGGCTCGAGGAAAGGCTGGGAGTATCGGTGAAACACCGGATGGTAATCCTGCGTCCCATTTCCTCCCAGCCGTAATGATCAACAAGCTGACGCACAATCATTTCCAGCGTCTTTCCATGCAGAGGATTATTGGGCTGGTCGGACATCATTGCCGCGTCTACTTCACACCCCGCTTCTTCTTCTCGATGAACACCTGCGCATCTACCGGCGATGAACAGATGGGGCACACGTACCGGCCGGTGGTTTCGTTCACGTCCGGCTCCCGGGTCTGCTTACAATTCGGGCATCGAACCGTAAGCGGTGTTTCGTCCTTCCGTACACCCATAAGTCCTCTCCGTTCAGCTGGCGCGCCTCCGGCACAATCGCCCGACGCGGTATCACTTCTCTCTGCGCGATCGTCCGGGTTCTTCCACGACGATCGTTTCTGCGATCCGGTCGTGGACCGTGCGACGGTCCGGGCGAAGAAAATACTGGAAAAACCCAAACCCGGCCTCAAGGGCGGAGGCCCCATACCCCAGAGCACGCTCCAGCGCATGCCAGAACCCCACACGGTCATGGACAAGCGATACGACACGGATGCGGCAGAGCCGTTTCCCGAGCGTACGGCCGTTGCCCAGGTACAGACTGAATGTGAAATAGACCACAAGCCAGACTACGCTATACCAATTCCTGAAGAACGTGAACTTGAGCAGGACATCCTGATCCGTCGCAATGAGACCTGTCTTCAAGCCGATGACTCATCCGCCGACAGTCACGAGAAGGAACACCGCTCCTGCAGCCAGGAAGTCGATAAGCAACGCGATCGCGCGCCGCGTGAAGGACGCAAGCGGAAGGCCCTTCAATGCGGCCCCGCGCGCCCCGTCGGGCGGCTCGTATGCTTTTTGCGACATCGTCACTCCACCGGTTCTTCACCGCTGAGTGTATTCCAGACCGACTCCATGACCGCGGTGGCGGCATTGGTCATTTCTGTTACCGCTTTCTTTCGCGCGTTCTTGACGCTCAGCTGTCCCGCCTTGCCGGATTTCGATTCATTCACCAGGTTGCTGCCCGTCTTCCGATCCATCGCGGTCGCATCGAGCGTCCAGCGGCAGTAGTACCATTCATCCACCGGCTCTGTGGAAGCATCGAGATCCGTTTCCAGTGAGATTACCACATCCGCCGCCCCCTCGTTGCCGGGAGTCATCTTCTTTGCACTGAACCCCTTGGACGAAAGATATTTCAATGCCGGCTGCAGGATTTTCTGCGATTCCTCGCCTGTGGCGGTCACGCCGATAAGAAACTGGTTCTTGAGGAAGGAGGCGATCTTGGATTTCTCCTTTTCGATCGAAAACGGGGCAGGGATGCTCTGGTTGGCAAGGTCCACCACACGATAATCCGTGTTCAGTTCTTCACGAACGACCATGTGGTTCTTCCTGCGCAACATGAGTCGGAGACGCTCGATTTTATCCGTCGCCTCATCGGCGGATTTCCCCAGTGTCACGATATCCTCGTCGAGGCGGTGGATCTGGTCCTCCAGAATCGCCTGAGCACTGCTCCGCTTGAGGACCGCAAGGGCATACGTGATGCCGGCATCATCGTACACCTCGGCGATTTCAATACCCTCCATCGTTTTTCGCACGCCCACTTCAACGCTCGTTACCGTTTGTTGTTGCGATTCCGCAGTCACACCATCTTTGTCCTGTTTCATCACTTCGCTGCTTTGTACACCGGTCGTAGCGTTGATATCGATCTTGAACGTTCTCGCTATGCTTGCACGCGCCTGGTTTTCGGCCGCCTCAAGCGTCTTTCCCGATCCAACGCCCACCAGGTAGAGTTGCTGGGGGTATTGCTTGCTTGATCCCTGGAGCCAGTCGGGTTTCTGAGCCGAAGCAGCGGGGGTCAGTCCGAATACCATGGTGGCAAGCGCCACACCGCGCAGGAGAATCATTCGTTTCATCATGGCAGGAGATTCCTTCACGATCAGTCAGCGGTAGTTGAACATTCCGGAATGTCAGTTGACATCGACGAACAGACGGAATACCATCTCCCCCTCCTTCACCGTCACCTGATCTGCAAGCAGACTCCGGGATGGATTGCGTCCGGTGAGGGAGAAGTTGTGTGTCCCGGCGGGAAGATTGACCCGGACGAGGAACATCTGATTCGGCAACGTACGCCAGGTCCGGACATCCGCCTGCTCTGTCGCGCCGACCGCGATATCGACAAGCAGGCTCTTAAAAAAATTGCCCGTTTCATCGCCGTCTTTTTTCAACTCGTTCTTCGCCGCCTCGGAAGCAAGAAACTTGAGGAGAGCCCGCCCGCCCGCCTTGAGGTAGACCATGCCGATACGGTCATCCAGCGACTTTCGGGCGATCTCCGTCACGAACTGACCCAGTTCCGCAGGGACATTTCGCGTAGGGAGCCCCTGGCCTCCCATCTCCACATCGTACGCCGACGGGGTCCGTTCGCGCGAGACGAATTTCGGAAGGGCCACCGTAAATGTATGGAGGACCGCATCGTTGTCGGGGATCGTCACCTGGATCTTGTTTTCCTTTTTGATCGGCCCCCGGCCCGAGTGAATGATCATCACCACAGATCCTTCCTTTTTTTTCGGCCTGGTGTACCGGAGACCGAATTCCTTTTCGAACCGCTTCCGATCGTCATCAAACCGGAGCAGGGTCGCAGTCCGCACGAGGTCGGCTTTCAGGAAGGAAGGGCATACCGTCTTGAATTCGGCATCGTACATCCTGTAACCCTCATAGGCCTTCTTGTAGGAGATGAACGCATCGTTGATCTCCCCTGAAGCCTCATAGAGCATCCCCATGATGTACCGTACAAACGCGTCCTGCTTGTACACGTTCTTCCCCTCGTACTGGCGGGAATACTGGTTCAGCTTCAGGTCCACTTTGCGCGCCTCCACCAGCGCCTCCTCGATATCACCCATTTCCGCGAAGTTGAGCGCAAGGAAAAGGTTGACAAAAACCTTCTCGAAATCTTCGCCGTCGTAGGGGATGAGGTTGTCATTGAGAACAACGGCGGCCGCTTCCGTAGTGATGCTCTTGGTGTAGAGTTCCTCCATCTTCTTTTCGGCCGCAAGGAAGTGGCGGTTGCTCTCTTCATACCGGGCACTGTAGTGGGTGAGCGTTCCCATTTCCAGGTTATAGAGGACGAAATTCTTCTCGCCGAATTCTTCTTCCTGACTCTGAAGTGTCTGGAGAGCCAGGGCAAAGTTCTTGGCGGCGAGGTTGGTTTCCACCTCGCGGTAGAAGTCGGTTCTCATGCCGCATCCCCACAGCACAGCCATCAGCACAAGCAGCAACGCAACCACGATATGACTGCGACGACACCGGAGAATCACGGTGGGACTTTCAGAAAGTGACCGAATCCTGAGAAATGGCCTTCTTTATCTTCTTCTCGCCGATCCACACCTTCTTGTTCGATTCAACGTTTATCAACTCCATATTCACCTGGTAGAACTTCGTCTTTTCTCCGCCTTCCTGATCGACGATCGAAGAAATATTGCCGATAAGCATATAATCGGATCCGACTTCCTTCCCCGGGCCTTTCTGGGTATCTTCCGACGCCTGCTTTGCCTGATCTTTCCGCTCATCCCGCACCTGTTCACGCTCTGCCGCGTCGGCGACAAAATCCACCTGACCCGAGTTCAACATCGCGCGTTCAAGGTTTTTCACGAATGTCTTTGTTTCAATGTGTTCGCTCGTCCGGTTGGTGATCTTACCGACAATCACCGTGGGTTTGCGCTTCTCTTTCTTGGTGAACTGACTGACCCACGGCTGGGCCAGCACGTCGTTGATCATCTCCTGGGCGACCAGCCGGGAGTCCGTGTCATTCCATTCGCCGCTCAGGTCCGTGGTGGATTCGGCGTCGATTCGGCTGACCTGCTTTGACGCGCCGCAGCCTGAGAGGAGCAACAGCGATACCAGCGCTGCTCCGACAATGAACGGCTTGTACATAATGTATCCTCCATGGTTATTCGGGTTGGAACTACCTGACATGCTGTTTCGGGGCATACCCGCACCTGCACTCGCGCCGGTATCGCACGCCGGCCGCGGAAAGGCTTTCCTCCCGGCGTGGAAGCACGGGGATTGTCCAATATTGCAAATCGATACTTGTTAATCAAGCGCGGATCCGGCAAAGACAGGGCACGCACGATCACGCCCCCCGGCACCGGGCCCGTTGGATCAGCGCCACTCCTGGTACAGCTTCATCCGTTCGCTCACATTGAGAATATAGCTGCGCGTTTCCGCATACGGGAGATTTGACCGCATTCGGGCAAACACCTCTGAGGGAGTCATCGTGTTGATGCGCTGGATCGCTTCGGGGACCTTCCTTTTGCCCGTAAATGCACTCGCCACATTCGCCGCCCCGGTGTTGTAGGCGGCTATTGCACAATAGGTGCGGCTGAGCGGATCCGTGACCTCCTTGAACGATGTCGTCATCAACAGAGAGAGGTATCCTGCACCCAATTCCACATTGTTGGATGCATCGTAGAGATGGTCGGGAGGGAGCAGTCTGTCTTCGCCGTGCACAAACAGGTACGCCGCCCGGGCACCCGAATGCGGAACGAGCTGCATTAACCCGTATGCGGGTGCGGACGACCGTGCCCGGGGATTGTAGTAACTCTCGGTGTGAATCACCGCAAACACGAGGGGGGCGTCCACCCCGAACCTGGAAGCATTTTTCGCGACGGTCTCGCGGTACTTCTCGGCGCGCACTCGAACATGATCGGGTACCAGCGGAAAGGAAACCAGGGCTGCGATCCGTGTTGACCCGTCCGCACCCACCACCGGCTCGCGCTTGACTGATGCCTTGCGCAGCAACTCGTTGGCATATGCCTCGGCATTTTCCCGGGTGACCGGCCCGACGGTCTTGGACTCGATCTGGCCTTCCAGCACCGGCGCCGGCGAAGGAGCGTTCTGTTTCGCTTCCAGCGGGTCCGTTTCACCCCGGTCGGAGACCATCTTCCGGATTTCCACTCCTACCCGCTTGCGCACTTCCGCATCAGGCAGGTCCTTATCCACCAGCACTTCCACCGAGGCCCGGCCTTTCTCGAAATCCACACTACGGCGTGCACCGAAGTCTGTATCGTACGAGACCCACTCCTTCGTGCTGCTCGTCTTCGCCTTCTCTTTTCCCCACCGCTTGCGGATATCATTCACGTACTCCTGAAAGGCCTGCCTGTCACGTTCAAGCCATTGTTCGTACTCCTTGGTAACAGACTCCTTGTATCGTTCGAAGGCCTCCTTCTCCTTTTTTTCCCCATCATTCTGACTCTTCAGAAACTCCTGGTATGTCTCCTGGCCGTAGAGACCCGCTGTGGCCAGCAGAAACGAGACTGCGAGGAGCGCCGCACAACGTTTCGCACGCAACAGCACAAACCGGAGACGTGATGGAATTGAACCGACGGTCCTAGACTTCATCCTGAGCTCCTCCCTGGTGATTAGGGAGAATGTCGCGAACTTCCGGTTGAGAAACAACGCTTTCCCACCCTGCAAACACACCCCGCCAACATCCCCCATCACACAAGCCCCATCCCCCCCTTGTGGCCCCCCCAACCACCCGGGCTTCCCATTTTCCCGTCCAGCGAGCTTTGCGCCAGGCCGATGCCGCCTTTCTCAAGACGACCAATCGTGAAGGAGTGTCGACGACATATCCCGTTTCTGAGGCGACCCTGCTCCTGCACCCATTTGCCTTTTTCAAAACTCCTTCGTAGTTTCCGGTGGTTACCAGAGCTGTGACGCTGTGCAGTCGTTGTGCCACCCAATGATCCCCGCGGTACGTTCTACTCCCAAGCGCGTGTCCATTGTTACAGAGAACACTTACCACTACAATGGAGGTCGCCATGACGCTTACACGCCTCACGGACTATCTGGACGCCCACAAGATCAAGTATGTCCTCATTCAACACTCTCCGGCCTTCACTGCACGTGAAGTGGCCGTTTCTGCCCACATCCCCTTCCATGAGGTGGCCAAGACCGTCGTGCTCACCGTCGGTACAGAGCACTTGCTGGCGATCCTGCCGGCGACAGAAATGGTGGATCTGGGAGTACTTCGCGAGGTCCTGGGGACAAACACGGTCCATCTGACAAGTGAATCAGAATTCAACGCACTCTTCCCGGATTGCGAGGTGGGTGCCATGCCCCCCTTTGGGAATCTCTTCAAGATGAAGGTGATCGTGGCTGAATCCCTGACGGCAGACGAAGAAATCGCTTTTAACGGCGGATCACACCGCGACCTCATCAAAATGACCTATGAGGACTTTGCACGATTGATTCAGCCCAGGGTGATCGCCTTCTCGACGCCCCGGCATGTCCGCCCGAACTTCTTTGCGGGTGGTCTCAGCTGACGCCTGGGTGGCCGGCGGGGCGGGCTGTCGCAGGTGAGCCAGCTGGCGCAATCGGGATGAGAAGCGCTATGTGTCCGGGAGCGGTCCGGGGCATCGCGATCCAACAGCATACACGGGGTTCCGGACACTCAGTAGAGCAACCGCGCGCGAAGGAGAGTGGATTCCTTCGTTGCGAGTTTTGCAGCCAGCTCCGCGTATGCCCCTCCCAAGAACGACCCGGCTGCGGTCAGCACCACGATCGCATCATCCGGATTCCATTCCGTGATCTGGCGGTGTTCCCACTTTCTGGTACCGTCATAATACGGGACCATCCAATCAATCGCTTTGCGAATACTCCGTCCATCCGCCGTTTCATAGTGCCACAGATCCACTCCGGCATTCACCCCGATGGTTGCCAGGGTCGTCATCGCGAGGAGATTGAAGGTACAGTAGCCCATGGCGCGCGTCCGCTGCAGTTCTCTGGGTTGCCGGCCGTCAGGTTCGATCTGTGCGGCGATGCGCAGGGTTTTCGCGTCGTTGAGAATTCGTTTTGCCATGTCCTGTTTGCCGGTGAAAAGAGAGAGTGAGGCGAGCTGCACGTCGTACCACGTGCCATGGTTGTTCGGCGAGTCCTGCTCATCGATCCCGTTCGGGCTTTCGCGAAGCCATTGCTGGTATGACGAGCACCAGGAGGTGAATCCCGAATCGTCCGCGGCAGTCCACTGTTTCGAATCCCGAATCAGCCGGACCGCATCGAGGATCATCGGCAATCGATTAAGCTGGATAATGCCTGCCCCGCGCCCCGGATTCCTTCCCCTCACAGCCTCGGCAAAATCCATATTCGGATTCATACGGGTCGCCGTATCAAGAAACCAGGTGCGCATCATCCGTACCGCATGCGCGCTGTATTCCTCCCTTCCGGTGAAGTAATACGCCAGGGCCAACGCCGTTACACTGCCGTGAAGAGTGACAAAACTCTCCTTGTCCGGGAACACATTCCGTTCTGGATTCACTTCCCCGTCTCTTCTAATGTATGGAAGACCGTCTTTGGTCTTCGGGTCGGGCCACCAGTATGGTGCGAGACTCAGGTAATCGTGTTTGTCGCCGCTTGGAGGAATCTGCTGCTTTGCCGTAACACTTACCGGTTCCTGATCCATTGCGCGGTCGGCATCCCGGAGAACTCTCTGGACTGACACGGAAAACGCGTCTGACCCGGCCAGAAAGGATTGCCGGGCTTCCGCCAGCTTGGCCCCATTGCAGGTAATGAGACGCGGGTGCTCCTGCGTCTGCGCCGCTGCAAGCCACATGGTGCAGAACAACGGGACCAGCAAACGGACCGTTCGAATGTGTCTTGATTTCACCGGCGTACCTTTCATACGATGAAGATTGCGCCGATGGCACACAACCATCGACATATGGCAGACCTGATCCTCGAACGAAGACCGCAACCGGTCTCGGTAGAGGAGCGCCGGACTGTTTTTGCAGGGGCAATAGTAACGAAGGACTCAGACAATGTCAACAAGCTGGCGGTTTCGATGGAGTTTCAAAGAATGCGGTTTGGAGCCAGATTGTGTAGGGTTTCCCCACATGCCCTGTTGGGAATTCCAACACCTATCTCGCTTGCATGACATCGAATTCGGAAGCTCCGTAGCTGTAAATCCATACTTTTCAATAACTTACGCATCCTTGGCGGATGGGGCACGGAGATTGACTATCTGTATGCAGATCCATCAAAACATTTGTCCAACTTCCTCTCATGAGGACACCATGTTTGACCTCTCTGATCCCCGGTCCTGGACCTACTTCACCAATTGGCTGCTCGTCGCGGTTGCTCTCGTTGCGGCGGGTTACATCGGGTTTGGACTCTTGCGCAAAAAGCGTGCTCGGCCGCACAACGATCCCCACACGCTCATCCTTCCTGATCTCGGCATCACGATGGCGGACGGCGGGGAAAAAGTTGCCGAGCCGGAATTGAAGAACAAGAACAGACCGTCCTGAATCCCCCGTCAGCGCTCAGGGACACCACCATGCGATGTCCATTCCTCCGAGAGGCACAGGTGAAGTACTGCCGTGCATCCGCGTTCCGCAAGATGATTGTGCGCGTTCCCGGCAAACCGGATTCGGACCTCTGCACATCACCCGGACATGTAAGCTGTCCGGCGTTCCAACCGGGTCCTGGCGCTCTGGCCGGTACTGTGCATTGCCCAAACCTCCAGGAAGCGCTCATGCAATACTGTGCGGCTGCATCCATCACGAAGTACATACCGTACAGCGAAGCGGTGCTTTCCCATTGCGGGACGGACAGTCACAAATACTGTGAACTTTTCCTTTCACTCGCGCACCCGGAGCACAGGCCATCCACCGGCATTGCAGCAGGCACACAAGAGGATGACGAAGCAGCACAGGAATACCTGGTCGAAGGAATCCGCGTACCGGGCCGGCTTGCCTTTTCCGCAAACCATATGTGGATCGACATCGGCACCGACGGGACCGTGCACATCGGCATTGATTCGTTTCTGGCTTCCGCGCTCGATTCGATCGACCAGATCACTTTTGTCACAATGCACGGTATCTGCCGTCCGACAGTCGTCTTCACCGTCCATGGTGTAGACCTGTATATGGTGTTCCCGCATAGCGTACACCTGACTACAAACAATCTGTACCTCCGCACACACCCTTCAACGGTCCTGTCCGATCCTTACAGACTGGGCTGGCTCTTTGAAGGAACGATTAACGACGGCGAGACCCACCCCGACATACTGCACAAGGGACTGGTCTCAGGACGCGCAGCGGCTGATTGGATGCAATCCGAGATCAGCCGGATTTCAGCGATGGCCCATGCATTCTCTGATACGCAAAGCCCCGAAGGACACGTTGTGATGGCGGACGGGGGCGTGGTGCACCCGGGTTTCATTCAACTTCTCACACGCGACGAATTGCTGCGTGTCTTCAACGAGTTCTTTTCGCCGTTTGTGGCCTGGAGGCAATAACCGTGAGATTCAAGGGTGCAATACTCTTTCTGTCAGGTCTACTGGCTTCCCTTACACTCGGCTGGTTTTTCTTTCCCGCCGTCCTCTACCGGAGTGAGACACAGCCAATGCAATTCAATCACGCCATTCATACCGGCGAACAGAACGGCATGACCTGCGACATGTGCCACGAGCTGGCGGACAATGGCACCTTCAGGGGAATTCCAGCGATTGCCAAATGTGCGGAGTGTCATTCCTCTGCGATCGGCTCATCGGAAACGGAAAAGGTGCTTGTCGATCAGTACGTTTTGCCCGGCAAGGAGATTCCATGGAAGGTCTATTCGCGCCAGCCGGACAACGCTTTCTTCCCGCATGCCGTCCATGTGAACAGAGCGGAACTTAAATGCGAAGAGTGCCACGGTCCACACGGCACAAGCACAAGCCTCCCCGTCTACCAGGTGAATCGTATCAGCGGCTACAGCAGGGACATCTGGGGAAGGAACATTTCGGGGTTGAGTTCATTCCCGTGGGAAGGGATGAAAATGGACAGGTGCGTGCGCTGCCACGCAGAGCGCCGCAGGAATGATAGCTGTCTGGATTGTCATAAGTGAACGGAAAGAGATCAACGACCATGACGAGAAGAGACCTTCTGACTCTTGCAGGCGGATCGCTCCTGGGTGCGCTCTTTACCCCCCTCCCCTGGAAGCTGCTGGATGATTCGTCGATCTGGACACAGAACTGGGCGCTCATTCCCGGGCTCCCCCGTGGCCCCGAAACATGGACATTCACCGCATGTGCCCTCTGCCCCGGAGGCTGCGCGGTCAAAGCCAGGCGTGTGAACGGCTATCCCGTCAGCATGGCCGGCGTTGCCGATCACCCCGTAAGTTACGGCGTCCTCTGCCCGGCCGGAATCGCCGGGCATCATATTGCCACGCATCCCCTCCGCCTGCGGCAACCCCATGCATTCCCGGGAAAGGAGCCTGACAGCACTCTTGTTCCGGCGTCACTGGAGCACGCAGTGGCGGACATCGCAAGAACCATCAAAGAGATTCAGTTGTCCGGCGCCCGGGGTGCCATTGCTGTTCTTGACCACCGGCCGGGAAGAGCCCTATCGCACTGCTATCAGGACTTTCTCGCGAAATGCCCGGACGGCGTGTATATCGTCGCCCCGGGATCAGAAGATGCAACTCTCGGAACCCTCAGCTCTTTGTGCGACTTCGGGAACGGAGTACCCGGGTACGATTTCGAACACACCCGTGTCATCTTGAGTTTTGGCGCTCCGCTGCTCGACGGCTGGGGCACGCCGGGCCGCATGACAAAGCTCCTGCAGAACCGGAAGCAATCCGGCTTGAATCTCATCCAGGCCGAGGGCATACAGTCGCGAACGGCCCTTCAGGCGGACACATGGCTCCCGGTGAGACCCGGAGCAGAGGCACTGCTTGCTCTGGCTATCGCCAACACCATTCTTCGCGAGGGACTGGAGCACCGCAGGGCCGGCAGAACCATCGCCGACTTTACAACCTACGAGCGTGCCGTGGCCCGATTCCATCCCGACACCGTTGCAGAAGCCTGCGGCATTTCTCCTGAGGCAATCGTCCGGACTGCACGTTCGATAGCATCAACGCCGTCCATCGTTCTCTCCGGCTCAAATCCGGCAGGCGGACCGTTTGACGCCGCCACCGAGATTCTCATTGCAGGCCTCAACGTCCTTCTTGGGAGCATCGGGAGGGAGGGAGGAATTCAGCTTCACAGGGATATTCCGTCATCAACAGCACCCACGTTGAGAGCAAGAGCCCTTGCCGACGTGCCGGACCATTCTCTCCGCCTCCTTTTCGTCGATGCCGCGGAATCGGGATGCACTTACCCGGCGGCGCTGTTGAAGAGAAAACTCACACAGGACGGCGGGACAGTGGTTATGATGTCGCCTTTCCTGTCCCCGCGCACCGCACTGGCGGACTACATTGTTCCCGGCCCCGCTGCATATGAATCGCTTGAGGAAGTCTCAACGCCGCCGGGCGCGCTTCAATCGAGCTTCGCATTATCGATCCCCCTTATGCAGGGTCCCGGGACATCGGTGGACCCCGCCGCGTTTTTCGCACAGATCGCCGTGGCTGCCGGACTTCCGCAGGGGGAAACGGTGACAACGGAAGCATGCCTCAGGCGCCGTGCACACGAAATCTGGCTGACCAGGCGCGGCACGCTTGCGGGACCCGCCGCGGACATGAGCCGCGCTCTCCTGGATATGGCAGATCAGGAGGAGCTGTGGAAGGGGTTGTCGGCGGGGGCCTGCTGGATTGATGACCCGGGAGAGGCTGAAGAGGCCTCCCGCTTCTCGTTGCTGGGGACACTCCATCCCGATCGGATTCCCGCAACGGCGGCAAATCGTCCGCCGCTGCAATTCGTGCCGTTCGGCTGGCGGAATGCTACCATGACGGCAGCTGTCGCGCCGGTGATGAGCAAGCTCTTCCAGGAATCACGCCTGCGTAATCTCGGCGGTCAGGTGCACATCAACCCCGTAACCCTCAACACGTCCGGGCTTGCCGATGGTATACCGGTGACTGTTACCACACCGTCGGGGTCCATGACCGCGCTGGCTGTCGCCGATCCCACCGTTCTTCCCGGCATTATCCATGCCGCGGTTGGACCGTCACCAAACAAGACGGCATCGAACGAGCAGCCTGAAGCAGAGGGCCTTCTGCAGCTCTGCGGCATACGGGATGACGGATCCTGGCGGACCACTGACGTCACGATAGCGAAAGCGTAATATCATGGAACAGACATCACAATCCTCATCACGTTACGGGATGGTTATCGACCTTGATCGCTGTACGGGATGCGGCGCATGCATGGTCTCCTGTGCGGTGGAAAACAACGTTGCGCCGGCCGAGCAGAGGGCAAGCGAGCGCACCGGCGTGACATGGTTACGCGTGTACCCGGTCTCCAACGGTGAGCCGTTCTCCACCCACGACATGGTGTACATTCCGATGACCTGCCAGCAATGCGGGGATCATACGCCATGCGTCTCGGTGTGCCCGCAGAATGCCGTGGAGGTCGACCCCACCACAGGGATTGTCGCGCAGATTCCTCAGAGGTGTCTGGGTTGCCGTTACTGCATGACCGCCTGCCCGTATCATGCCCGGTATTTCAACTGGTGGGATCCGCAATGGCCGAAGGGCACGGAAGCTCTTCTCAATCCGGATGTTGCCCCCCGAATGCGGGGTGTCGCCGAGAAGTGCAACTTCTGCCACGGGCGGCTCCACACGGCGCGGACAAAAGCGGCGGCGGAGGGAAGACGGGACATCGCGCCCGGCGACTACATTCCCGCCTGCGTCGAGAGCTGTCCGACCCGGGCCATCGTCTTCGGGGATCTTGCGGACGAATCCGGCGAAATCAGCCGGCTCAGCCGCTGCAAAGAGGCATTTCAATTTCTCCCAAAACTCGGCACTGCCCCGAAACTCTTCTACACATCCTCGAAAGAGTGGGTCCGAAACCTGGGCGGGCAGGTACCAACAACATAGTCGACACACACGCCCGTGCTCCGGGCAGGACACATGATGAACATAAATATGGATCGGCAGTTCATAGCAAGGAGATTGCAGCGGAGTCCGTTACCGCAGTTCATCGCCTGGCTGCTCCCCTGGGCCCTGATGCTGGGCATCGGGCTCTACGCCACATATCTCTGCCTTGCCGAGGGGCTGCATCACACAAACATGGACAACAGGTTCGCCTTCGGGCTCTGGATTTACCTCGATCTGACCGTCATCGCGCTTGGCGCCGGGGCTTTTTTTACGGGTTTTCTTCTGTACATCCTGCGGCGGGAGGAGCTCAAGGCCGTGATCAACAGTGCAGTGGTGCTCGGACTCATCTGCTACAGTGGCGCGGTCGCGGTCCTGATGGTTGATGTCGGGCAGCCGTTACGCGCATGGTTCACATTCTGGCACCCCAACACCCACTCGATGCTGACAGAAGTGACATTCTGCCTCACCTGTTATCTTACCGTCCTTGCAATCGAATACGTGCCCGTTGTTCTGAAAAACCGCAGGCTCAGACAGGTTCCGCGATTCCTCGTCTTTGAATTTGAGCTCCACAAGGTAATGCCGGTGTTCGCCGGAATCGGGACCTTCCTTTCGTTCTTTCATCAAGGCTCCCTCGGAGGTCTGTACGGAGTCCTGCAGGGACGCCCGTTTGCCTATCGGGAAGTCCTGGGAATCTGGCCATCCACGTTCTACCTCTTCATAATTTCCGCGGCGGCGGCAGGCCCGAGCTTCGTCCTGCTCACCACATGGCTTGTTCAGCGGCTTTCGGGAAAACAACTGGTGAAGAGGGACGTCCTGAGCTATCTGGGAAAGATCTCCGGTTACTTGCTCATCGTCTACGTTCTGCTCAAGGCGGTCGACACCCTGTACTGGATCAATCATACCGCGCCGGATGGTGGGGCTCCTGCTTATACATTCTATACATCGCAGTCGTTCGGCTTATGGATACTGTTCACCGAAATTGTTCTCCTGGGTCTCGCACCGGCAGTGGTGCTGTTGAGCAGGAAAATGCGGGAACGCACCGGCGCACTCGTTGGCGCGGCATTCCTCACATGCTGCGGCGTCATGTTGAATCGTTTTGTCATGACCATCCAGACTCTTGCATTACCGACGCTGCCGTTTGATGCATTCATGTCCTATGTGCCGAGCTGGCAGGAGGTGGCAACATTTCTCGCCGTTGTCGCATACGGCGTTCTGCTGTACTCCCTCTCGTTCCGGTATCTGACCCTCTTTCCTCAGGAGAGAGATATCCGCCAATGATCCTGGAGGTGTATAGTGTTTCCGTTCATCTATGAATATCAGTGGACTCCCACACATATGATTTTTCTGGGGACGTTTTTCTCGGTCGTCATCTTGATCGTCGCCACGCTCTCGCTCGCTCTGGTGCGTGTGTACACGGCGTTTCGCAAGCGGCATCATGAGACGATTCAATGGAAAGCGGATTTTGAAGATCTCCCCGCCGCAGCGCGGGCCTGCCGCCACCAGATCTCGGGAGAAGTCACAGCAAAAACATGCCACAACGAGTTCGATTGCCGTTCCTGTGCTGCGCATCCAACCTTTCTCGCGGAACGTGCACCGGTTCTTGCCGCGCCGGGCATGGGAGAATCGATGTTTGGGTTTGTCATGCCTCTCGACCGGTACTATCATCGCGGCCACACCTGGGTCAAGTACGAAGGAGACGGGATATATGCAATCGGTCTGGATGACTTCGGACGCAGGATGATTGGTACACCGGACGCGGTGGAACTCCCCGGTGTGGGAACTCCCCTCACCGCCAACGGCAATGGCTGGCTTCTCAAGAAAGGCCGTGCCTCACTCCGCATCCTCTCTCCCATAGACGGTATCGTGGTTGAAACCGGGAGGGCGCAGGACGGGTGGGTTCTCAAGGCGCGCGGCGGGGAACCTGTAAGGGAAACACGTCACCTCCTGTGCGGCGACGAGGTCAGGCCCTGGGTTATGCGGGAACTCGAACGGTTGCAGCTTGCGGTCGCGCCGACCGGCATCGGCATGAGCCTCGCCGACGGCGGCGAGCTCGTTCCCGATATGTGGAAAGAGGCCCCGCAGGTGGACTGGGACGGCGTGTGGGGGGAAATGTTCCTTCAGGCGTAAGGAGAAGCGCTCGAAAAGGCCGTTCGCACCCTTGCGTATGGCCTTTTCGCATCACTCCCGCTGCATATTGTACTTCTTCAGCCGGTCATACAGCGTCGAGCGGTCTATGCCGAGGATGGAGGCCGCCTCCTTGATATTCCCGTGAGTCCGCTGGACCGTCGCCGCAATGATATGCCGCTCCGCTTCGTCCAGCGTGATGTTCGATGGCACATTCCACGCCGCCCGCCCTTGATCCGGGACCGCTACAAGGAACGCAAGATCCTCATCTGTCACCATGGTGGTCTTGCACGTGACGATCGCCCGCTCGATGGCGTTTTCCAGTTCACGGACGTTGCCGGGCCATTCATGGTCGATCAAAATGCGCAATGCGCCGTCGGAAACGCCGTCCACCTTCCTTCCAAGTTCCGGCGAAAGGCGCTCTATGAAATTCTGCGCCAGGAGCGGAATATCTTCCCTGCGATCGCGCAAAGGCGGTATCCGGATGCTGATGACGTTCAACCGGTAAAAGAGATCATCACGGAATTTCCCTTCTCGCACCGCGCGGTCCAGATCGACATTGGTTGCAGCAATGACGCGCACATCCACCTCGATCTCTTCGCTCCCGCCCACCCGGTAGAACTTTCTCTCCTGCAACACGCGCAAAAGATCCAATTGGAGTTTCGGCGAGATGTCGCCGATCTCATCAAGAAAGAGCGTCCCTCCATCCGCCATTTCGAACTTCCCCTTCCTCTGCGATGACGCCCCGGTAAAACTCCCCTTTTCATGGCCGAAGAGTTCGGACTCGAGAAGGGTCTCGGGCAGCGCGCCGCACGACACGCCGATGAAGGGTTTTGTCGATCGTTCGCCTGAAAAGTGGATCGCTCTCGCAATCAGCTCCTTGCCCGTGCCGCTTTCACCCTGAATGATCACCGTACTGCGGAGTCCGGCAATATCCCGCACGAGTTCAAAAATCTTTCCCATTTTCGGGCTTTTGCTCACGATATCGTGGAAGCGGTATTGCTTCGAGAGTTTCTTCCGGAGTATCGAGTTCTCCCGTTGCAGATTCTTCACCTTGATGATTCTGTTGACGAGGAGCGAGATTTCCTCCGGATTACAGGGCTTGACGATGTATTCCTGTGCGCCCTCTTTCATAGCCGTAATCGCCGTGTCGACCGTGGCGTACGCCGTCACGATGATGATCGACGCATCGGGATGGAGCTTGCGGATCTCCATCATTGTTTCGATCCCGTCGATCCCGCCCGGCATCTTCAGGTCGATGAAATAGATCGCATAATCGCACTGGCGGGCTTTTTCAAGCGCTTCCCGCCCTGACATTGCCGTATCCACATTGTATCCGTCCTCACGAAGCCACGCGGCAAGCGACTCGCGCATGACCTCCTCATCATCTACCACCAGTATATGCCAGTGAGTCATACGTCTCCCGTTCCCGCGCCCTGAGATTCCGTTCTCATAAAGCGCACGTGTGTTGTCTTGTGTTCTTCAAGAAGCATGATACAATTTTTGCAGAGAGCCGTCCCTTTGGCATCTACATGCCTCACGGTATTGGAGAGCGACATCGGACAGTTGCCGTCGGCGCAGTGGGTGAGACCCATAGTATGTCCCACCTCATGCACCGCTTCTTTGACCGCCCTAGTCAGGACAAGAGGGCGATCCGGCGGCAGGCCATAGAAGTGCTGGTGCAGGCGCGCAAGCGACACCACAGATGCGGGGCCGCCCAGTTGCGCCTGCCCGAGGACAAAACTCAGCATGGGAATGAACAAATCCTTCTGCGTAATCCCCAGCATACTGATGGCATCTTTCGGCACCAGGCCGATGAGCTGACGGAGGATGTGCGCGGAACTGTGCTGACCTCTCTGCACATCATACGCATAGTCCGGCTCCGGCAAGCCCGGTAATCTCTGCACGCGGGAGCCGTAGACGCGCCCGAGACCCTGCTCCATCGCCGCCAGAACATCCTCTTCGATCTCGCCCAACGCGACGATGTACATCACGGTCACGACACCCGTTCCGTCGTCGTGGGCGGCGGGGATGCAACAGGCTGCGGTGGTACGGTGGGAAGACTCACCCTGAACACCGTCCCTTCACCCAATTTGCTCTGCACCTCGATGTCTCCGCCATGCGCCTGCACAATGCCGTAGACCACCGCAAGCCCCAGCCCGACCCCCTTTCCTTCCCCTTTTGTGGTGAAGAAGGGAGTGTAGATCCTGGCCAAGTTCTCGGGAGGGATTCCGTTGCCCGTATCACGCACCTCCAGCACCAACGCGTCGTTCGCCTGAGACAGCGACGTGCAAACGGTTACACGCCCGGTCTCTCTCCCGTGTGCGGCTTCCGCACCGTTCATGATCAAGTTGATGAGCACCTGCTGCATCTGTGAACCGTCACAGGTAACGAGCGGCAGGTCTTCAGCCAGCTGAAGCTCAATACTCACACCCATCAACTTCAACTTGTGCCCGATAAGGCTCACCGTCGAGGTGACGATGCCATTGAAATTCGTGTGCGAGTGCTGATGCGGTTTCGAACGGCGTGAGAACGCCAGAAGATCCTGCACAATCCTCCCCACGCGGCTGGTCTCCTGCACCACCTGCGAGAGATACCTCCGGAATTCTTCGAGACGCGGTGGCGGGATGCCGTCCTCCTTGATCATCCGTTGCATCAACATTGAAAGGTTCAGCACTCCCGAAAGCGGATTGTTGATCTCGTGGGCTACGCTCGCTGAAAGCTGGCCGAGAGACGCCAGCCGGTCACTCTGCAGGAGTTTCTGATGCGCCACCCGCAGCTGGTCGGTGCGCTCTTCGACCTTGCTTTCCAGATTCTGCGCGAATTCGTTTTGCTGCGTGATGGCCTCATTTAGCTGCACCCGCATTGTATCGAATGTGCGCGCGAGTTCGCCGAGTTCTTCGCTGGAGTTGATTTCGACGGGCTTGTCCAGATGCATCGCGCTCACTTCCCGGATCCCCTCGATGAGTTTCTGGATCGGCGCGTCGACAAATCGCCGTGTGAAGAGTATGATGAACGTCGCCAGAAGAATGGCCATCACCGAGGAAATGATGAACACACGTTTCTGGATGCTGTTGATTTCCGCGTCAACGGTGTGCAGGTCCAGCACAACATCGATGACTCCCAGCACATTCATCGAGGCGGGATGCGCATGACAGTCTGCATTGCTGCAGGCGGGCTCGTTATAAATGGGTGTCACAATGCCAAGAGCCCTCGATCCGTCTCCGGAGCGGAACACCCGGGCGCGGGAAGGCATATCCACTTTCACCAGGGGACGCCCCGAAGCGTGACACATCGAGCACGCTTCGGCATCCTTGTCGACCGTTTTTGTGTCCCCCGGCTTCGTGGAGAACATCACCCGTCCCTCTTTGTTGAAAATGCGAATCCGGTTGATGCCCTGTTTCGTCGCAATCGTCTGCATGATTTCATACGCCGATTCCCGTTGATCGGCACGCATCGCATGCCACGTTGCGCTGGCAATGCTGCCGGAGAGCTGATCCGCACCGGTAATCATGGCATTAAGAAGCTGCCGCTCCTGCGTCTTCATGTGGACCACCCCCGCACCAACGCCTACGAGCATCACGATTACCGTGAGGGGAATCATGAGCTGAAGAGACAGTTTCCGGGGATAGAGATTCATCGCCGTGCTTTCGGGTAGGCCGTGAAGGAACATCGACAAAGGCAAGAGCAACATCTGCAATTTACAGAAAAAATCAGAGAAATCCATGGCCCCGCTGTTGACCTCCGGAGAATTCTCTTGACCTTGAGATTCAGGCGGAATACATTGGACACGAGGCCCGGAGAATAGTGGACCTCAGCGTGGTGCCCTGCCGAAGGAATGTGCCAATATGTGACTTCACGGAATGAGGAGACCGACGTGAAAAGGACGCTCTTCGTCGTCACCGCGTTCGCAGTCGCCATGGGTTTTCTGGAAGCGGCCGTCGTCGTGTATCTCCGCCTCCATTTCTATCCCGCCGGTTTTTCGTTCCCCCTTGCCGTCATTCCGGAAAATATCCTGCTTGTGGAATTGGCCCGGGAGGTGGCAACCATCATCATGCTGGCAGCCGTCGGATGGCTGGCCGGAAGGAGATTTCTCTTACGATTCTCGTATTTCTCCTTTGCATTCGGCGTCTGGGATGTCGGATACTATCTGTTTCTGAAGATCACCCTGGATTGGCCGGCTTCCCTTTTGACCGAAGACATTCTGTTTCTCATCCCGCTTCCATGGGTCGGACCGGTCCTTGCCCCCCTACTCGTTTCCCTGTGCCTGATCGCCGCTGCCCTCGTTGTGTTCCGCCGTGAATCAGTCGGGAGACCTGTCTCCATCGCACATTCCCTCTGGATCCTCATCACGCTGGGCGGAATGGTGATTCTCTTCTCTTTTCTGGCGAGTGCCGATGCAGCGATGCATCAGCAGGCGCCGGCACACTTCAACTGGCTCCTGTTCGGGGCGGGTGTCGCTCTCGGAGCGGCCGCGTTCGCCGCCGCGTTGCGGAAATAGCCCAGCTGTTCCCCTCCTTCGGGGACCTCTTCCACGCCGAATCGAGTTAGTCCAGCGCGCCATTGAAGAACGTGATATGCGCCGGACATCGGCACTTCTTGTTCCACGGTTCTGTGCACTGCTTGATCAGACGGACTGCGGCCTCTCCTTCGCTGCGCGGAATCGGGCCCTTATACGTGACCTTTTCATCTCCCAGGAACGGCTCATAGTACACTTCCACCGTGTAGACCCCGCAGGGATCGCAAAAAAAGTACGACTCGGTATATTCGTCCCCCACGATACCGCCGGAAATCGATGCGGCACACCTCGCATCTTGTGCCGGAGGAAATTCTGCACCGCATTGCAGACACTTGACCATAGGACACTCCGCTGTTTGTTCCTCGTGGTGCACCCTATCGCGAGCACCACTCTCGCAGCATAGCCGGCAGGGCCGCCATTGCCGATGGCCGTCTGGAGATGAGTGAAAAGCCTGGGAATCAGGGGGACCATCACTTCACCACCGCATCGCTTTTACCACGTCGGCCACGAGGAGAGACTCCTGATCTCCCGTCGACCTGTTCAGCATCGTGTCCTGTATCCCGCGAAAGATCGATTCTGCCTGAACGTGACGTTTCTGGAACATCGCAAGAGCCCACTTCGCAAAATCGTTTTCCGGATTGCGCTTGTTCCATCCCAGGAGCAAACCCAGCGCATCTGCATCCCTTCCCGTTTCACGCAAAGCGAGCGCGCCGATAAGGTGCTGTGCGCTGTTTGTCGCAGCGTGACCTGCCGTGTAGGCGTTCACAGAGGCAAGCAATCGCGCCGAAGACTGCCGATCACCCTGTTGAAGGCGGATCCGGGATTCTAGAAAATCCTCCAGGCGGCTGTCAGCCGCGTAGGGTTTGCCGGCTCCCAGACGCTCGGGCCATGTCCGCGCCTGTGCAACAAGCGCGAGCGCCGCTGCCTGGTGATCCCGGCGGAGGGTGTCCAGTGCGCTCTTCAGAGACGCCTCCCGGTAAGCATCCCGGCCGTAGCGAGCACCTTCAAAGGGAAGGATCGCCAGAGTATCAAGAAGCGCGTGGCTTTCATGGTACTTTTCATTGAAGAGCAGCGTTCGCGCATGGAGAAACTTCAGCACGTACGAATGCGGAAAACGTTCCACCGCTTGCGTACTGACCTGGAGAGCTTCCCGATACCGTGCGCGACCATTAAGGAACGTCACCAGGGCATTGTACGTGCGCCATTCCTCCGGGCCCACTGCGAGGGCGCGTTTGTAGTCTGCAAGAGCGCGTTGTGAATCCGCAGCTCGGAAGCCGGCACGGGTGATGTAGAAGGGCGCAAAGTCCGGCACGTCGCCGCAGGCCGCAAAAAACGCCTCGGCCTCAGGTGCTCGCCCGAGACTCCAGGACAACAGAGCGAGATAATAGGAGGTTTTCCAGTGGGGAACGCGTTCGTTCGCCCAGAGGAGAACAGCGCAATCTTCCTGCCGGTGGGGAAACGTGAGCGACGGACTCGCCGCAAGCGCACGATCGAGGTGCTGCCGGCTTTCACCGTCTCTGCCGGCTTTCGCAGCTGCATATGCGCGCCAGAAATCTATCATCGGGTGGCCTGGAGCCAGCGAAAGAACAATCTCTGCATCTTCAGCCAGACCCAGGCGCTGATACAACGCCGCGAGTTCCAGGAACGACTCGTGCGGCAGTTCATTACGAATCATCCCCGTAAAGGCAACGCGATTGACTTCGGTCGGTGCAAGCCTGTACTTTTCAAATCTTACGAAATGGTTCAGTGGATCCAGAGTCAGGATGTGCTGCAGGTGTGCCTCCGCCGCCAATGAATCTCCCACGGTTCGGGCGAGAACAGCCAGGACCTGCATCGACGGCACGTTCCGGGCATCTGCTTCGGAGGCACGCAATGCGAAGTCCCCGGCATCGGCCCATTGACTGTCAACGAACGCCATCTCTGCCAGTTGGAGGCACGCGGCGGTCCGATACGTCGCTGAACGGGAAGCGATGCCAAATCCATCCCGTGCATCGAATGGACGTTTGCGATGCCGCTGTACAAGGCCGTAGAGATAATTGATTTCCGGATCGTAGGCATCAAATGAAAGGCCGCGTTTCACGTAAGCCAGAGCGGAATCGAACTCCATATTCCGGATGGAGAGTTCCGCCGCCCCGGCGAGGGCGGGGAGGAGAGTCGCGTCCTCCTTCAGGGCAGCGCAATAGGCCGCGAGCGCGCCTTCCGGATCCCGCTGGCGGACGCGTTCCCTCGCGTCGACCACCAATCCGTAGGCGGACTTCCAGTTGAACGCCGACACACTTTCGAGCGGGCGCTCGAGCGAGTGCAGTTCATCGTCCGAGCTACGATAGCGCAGCAGTCCGCCTATGCGAATCTCAAAGGGATCGCTCGGTCCGGGGAATCCGAGCGAATCGTGAAATGCCTGCAACGGTTCGAGTTCCACCGCACACATGTACTCCGTCTTGCCTGCGACGACGACCGATATATCCCCTCTGAACTTTCCGGTAGGGCAGAAACCGAAGGAGAGCCTGCCGGCTGCCCGGCGTACATCAAGTACGCCGTCAGGTGTGGCACGGGTGACACCTCCGAGACCACGAAACGGCAACCATGCCTCGGTGAATGCCTCCGATGTCTGCGGTAGAAATGCCATGTGTTTGAACGGCGTCCTGCTGCTCTGCATCACCGCCTGATTGAAATGCAGCCCTGATTGAAGCTCGACGTATTGCGTGTTGCCCAGCGCGGAGTCGGTCAGGAGTCCTTTCCAGATTTCGCCTTCGCGCGAAAGCCCCCAGATCCAGAGTTTCTTCCCCGGCTTGTCGGTGTAGCGGGACCAGTGAATGACACCGAAATCATTCCATCGCGCACCAAAGTAGTCGGTGTAGGAACCCAGGACATGGTACGATTTGTACGACCCGAATGCGTTGTTGCGATACCAGCTGAGATCCCGGCCTTTGCGGTCAACCGGCCACGGTGAGACTTCCCCCGCATGGCCGATGTACGCCGTCCCCGGATAGACCACCTGCAGCGTTGAATCGGCATCGGCAGCCGCATTCATCCAGTGATACAACGACGTGGAGATCGGAGTGGGATTATACCAGAACGACCGCGTCTCAAACATGGCTTTGTCGGGGGGCAGCCGGATTTCCACGCGCCACTCCGTACGCGAGGGAAGGTCCAGTGCTCCAACGATACAGCTCACACTGCCGTCGGAATTTGTGCGTGTCACGTAGTCCACCGGGTTCGACGTTGTGGGCGCATGACCGATATCGCCGAAATTGAACTCGATCCCTCCGGACGTCCACGGCCCGCGCATTGCGATTTCACGGAACTTTATCACCCGGTTGAAATAGACAAACGCTCTGCCTGTGGACTTCTCGAACGCCCCGAGTATCTTCCCCCCGATCTCCGGCGCAATAAGCACGCGAATCCAACGATTTTCCAGGGTTACGATGTTCCAGGATCGGTCAACCGGAGTAGTCGTGTATCCCTGAAAGCGGAAATATGGGTAGATATTCCCCATGCGCGCGACCGGATCCGGATCAGAGAACGGATAAGTCCGGAATGTCCGGACTGACTCTGCAATGGTTGCGTCTTGAGATTGCGCATGAACGGAAAATGCAAGTGCAATCGTCGCGCAAATCAGCGGTACGAGATGGAAACTACGGGGGAACGGATGTGAGAACATTGATCACCTTCCGGAATGTGCCTTGACCTGCGCCGCCCAACCACCGCCGGGGCAAGATGGATTCTGAGGACGTGGAAGACATATCATACGGAATATTCTCTATTCCCGAAAGGGCGGGTTTCGACGGTCCCTGGCTGTACCGGGGGCCCCGTTCTTGACTATCCCGTTGATAAGCAGTACTCTTGAGGCGGGGGCCGCATCAGACCATATCACCACCGAGCTCTCCAGGCTAAGGAGCTTGTACGATGAAGCCGCAACCTTTCACTCTCCTGATCATGTTCTTGTTGAATTCGGCTGTTCTGTCCAATGCCCAGATCGACCCTGGAGCAATCGGTGCTTCCACCAGACTCCAGCCGGATGCTGATTTCCTCACCTTTCCTGAGACCCGGGAGCGCCCCATCAGGCTGCTGGATGAGCTACCAGAGGGGTGGATATCACGTACAATAGACGGTCTTCATCATTTCGCCGCCACGGCGCAACCCGGCGAGTACTTCGTTTTCCAGATTGGCGTGCTGGCACACATGAGGACCATCGATGGCCTTTCTGTCCGATGGTCCGAGATTTCGGGCACTCCGTCCCTCCCCGGATCCGCGATGACCTGCTTCAATACCTCGGGCATTGATTTTCGCGGCAACGCATTCAAGCAAGTTCTTCGCGTCCCCGCAGGCCGAATCCAACCCCTCTGGTTCGGAGTAGACCTTCCGGAGAATGCCAGAGGTACCTATCGCACAGCCGTCACGGTGAGCGCTTACGACGCCAGGGACCAGGTGGTGGAAGTCGTTCTGCGTGTTGCCGGTGAACCGGTGAAGAACAGCGGCTTCGACAGGGGCAGGAGCCTCTCCCGTCTGGCGTGGCTGAATACGACCTTGGGTTTTGACGAAAAGGTGACAAGAGGTTTTGAACCGATCCGGCGTGAAGACAACTCTATACAGATCCTTGGTCGCACGGTTGCGATCGGCCGGACGGGACTCCCTTCGGCAATCACGTCCTTCTTCGAGCCATCCAACCAGTTTCTCCTGAAGAAGGGGAAGCAGCTTCTGAAAGATGAGTTTCAGTTCCTCATACAGAAAGATGATGGGTCGCTGATCCGCCTTGCTCCCGGGCCGCTCCGGTTCATGACACAGACACCTTCCACTGTTTCCTGGGAGGTATTAAGCACAAGCGCGGAGTGTGATCTGCTCTGTGAGGGACGCATGGAGTTCGACGGCTTTCTTGACTACACCCTCACGCTGAAACCCAGGAAATCGCTGAAGATCCACGACGTCCGCCTCAGCATTCCGATGAACAGGACCTGCACCTCTTACATGATGGGTCTGAATCACGAAGGGGGGCTTCGCGCGGGCCGGTGGGAGTGGCATTGGGATACCACACGAAATCAGGATATGCTCTGGATCGGTGATGTGAACGGCGGGTTGCGCTTCAAGTGGAAAGCGGAAAATTACGTGCGGCCGCTGATCAATCTGTACTACGCATACGGTCCCTTGCATATGCCGCCGTCATGGGGCAATGGCGGGGCTGGCGGAGTCAGCATCAGCGATTCCGGAGCCCTCACGAGTGTGAACGCATTCTCCGGAGCCAGGGAACTTGTCGCCGGCCGCGATCTGCATTTTGATTTTGAGATGCTGGTGACTCCTTTCCGTACTATCGATACGGCAGCACGATGGGGAGACAGGTACTTCCACGGCGGAGGGACGAATTCGCTCCGGAAGATAGCGATGGCTGACAGTGTCGGTGCGAACATCATCAACATTCATCACGCGGAAGACATCTATCCGTTCATCAACTATCCCTATCTGGACGAGAATGTCCCCGCGCTGCGCCGGCTAGTCGACAGCGCACACCGCGCACATAAACGGCTGAAGCTCTATTATACGACCCGTGAACTGACCAAGAACCTGCCGGAATTCTGGGCATTCCGCAGTCTGAACGGAGAAATCATCTTCCCCGGACCTGCCAGTGCGTGCACAACTATCATCAACCCCAGGGGCCCGGACGAGTGGCTCAAGAAGAATGTCAAAGAGCACTACATACCGGCCTGGCTCAATACGATTGCCGAAGGTCCGTTCAAAGGTGAACTCGATCTCGCAGTGATCACGACCCCGGACAGCAGATTGAACAACTTCTATATCGGCGGGCTCGATTGGATGCTGGCACATCTCAACATCGATGGAGTATATATCGATGATTCGGCGCTGGACCGCGAGACAGTGCGAAGAGCACGGAAACTGATCGACCACTACCGTCCGCAGGGCAGGATCGATTTCCATAGCTGGAATCACTTCAATGCCATGGCAGGTTTCACAAACTGTCTGAACCTGTACATGGACCTCCTTCCGTATTTCGATCTCGTCTGGATCGGCGAGATGAGGGACTACAACCGGTTGCCGGATCACTGGCTGATAGAAGTGTCCGGCATACCATACGGCCTTACAGGCCAGATGTTAAACGAAGGGGGCAACCTCTGGAGAGGCATGCTGTATGGCATCACAAACCGGCCGGGGTGGGCCGGAAATCCAGCACATCTCTGGAAATTCTGGGATGCATACAACATCCAATCGAAGACTATGGTGGGGTATTGGGACGATCAGAACCCCGTGAAAACGGGAAACGACATGGTGAAGGCAACACTGTACCGGGGAAGCACGCAGAGTATCATTGCCGTGGCAGGATGGGGAAAGGAGGACATAACGTGCGCACTCCGGATTGACTGGAAGGTCCTGGGCTTCGATCCGGCCGAGTGTCGGGTCAGCATGCCCGGCATTCCGGAATTTCAGGAGGGCCGGCAGAATGTCGGGCTTGACCGCCTCACAATCCCGGCCGGAAAAGGGTTCCTGATAGTGTTGGACAATAAGCCGGGATAATGGTAGATTACATCGTATCCGTTTTCCGGCGGGGATCAGTCGACGTGGGAAGGTAGAATCTGATGAGAGCGCTGGTGTGCACATCGATCATCATGCTCGCCTCTGTGAACGTTCCCCTTTTTGCACAATGGACTGCGGACCCCGGGAATTCAACGCCATCCGCAACACAACTCTCATCCTGGCCGGGCGCCGGCATGATGGTCGCCGGTGAGCTCTGGGATTCATTCCTCCCGCCGAATGCCGGACCGTATTACAGCGAAGTCGGTCTCCCCCTGGTTGGCACATTCCTGAGAATTGGCAATTTCGACCGCGTGTGGAGTACTCCGACACATATGTGGCCCGGCGGCTGGCCCTACGGAATGTTCTGGGGGAAGGGGATGTACCTCACAGAATTCAATCCCGATTCGAGCTGGAATCCTCCCCTGCTTGCAGGTTCCCCCAATCCTGCCCGCCATCCGACCGCCGGTTCGAACTACGCGTTCGGATGCTACACGAGCACGGTCCTCGGGGCGAGCGACCCCTCGCGCAACTATGTGCGGGAAACCCGCTGGGTTGAGCCCGCGAAGCGACTCCACGCACTCTACGAGGCCGGCTGGCCCACGAATATTGGCGTCGATGTGAAAGTCCGGATCCATCAGTTCACGCTCAACTGGAACAATTTTAACGATTTCATCATTGTGGAAATAACCCTTACCAACACCGGGACGCTTGATCTTAACGCAGACGGCATCGCCGACTCCCTCCAGGGGGGGCGTCCGGGATTGAACCGGATTCGGGCGCTGACATTGCTGGCACATGGGGAAATCTTCGGGATGTACCATCTCAACAGGGCCGGGGGGCGAGGAAGCAGATTGGGCTCGGCGCGCGGCTTCGGCTATGTGGGAGATGCCGACAGAACCGGCTCCCCGTGGGATATGATGGTGGCGTTCGCGGGAGAAAGCCTCCCCGGGCTGCGCGACATGGGCCTCAATAGCTATCAAGAGGGGTTTTACACTGATGTCTGGAGTTCCTGGGCGTGGATTGCGGCGCGGTCGGGCTCATCGGGCTCTGAAGGTCCGGCCAACCTTCCTGAAAAAGAAACCATCTATGGAAGCCCCTCTATCGGGATTGGATCCGAACGCGGCTGGTACGCAAGCGCAGGCTCGGGTTATAAGCTGGGGATCGGCGCAGGTGGGTACCGGGCGAACCCGCGGCTGGTGCACACTGCCGCGATGGGAACCTGGTATGCGGACGGCGGCAGATCGCGCGATAGCAACAGCCTCGACCTCTCGCCCAATCCCAACTCCTTTCTCGGGGGGACCAGAAATGATCCCACGAGTTTTGTTCCCCGTACCACCCCTCTTCCGCCGGATGGCGACAGGAAACTCCTCCAGCAGAGGGACGTCAATCCGTACGAACCTTCATGGCTCAAGGGATTCACTGCTGCAAATAACTTCGATGGAGACATGTTCAGCGGGATCGGCCCATTTTCCCTCGAGGTAGGCGAGACTATGACCATCGTGTGGGCCGAGGCGGGTGGGTATCGACTCGATGGAGTGAAGAATGCCATCGCTGCGGCCCGGTGGACGTTTGAACATGGCTATGCCGTACCGGAACCGCCGGCGACCCCTGACATGCGCGTGGAGAATACCGTTAGCCGGAGCCTGAAGGTTCGTTGGGAAAACCGCTCTGATGCGTACCCCGGCTTCGCCGGTTACAGAATTTATCGGGTATCATCGTCCAGCCCTGTGGATTGGCTCGGTGGTGGGATGAGTTCTCTGGATGAGTATTGGCGTTCGCCCGTCGCGGGGCCGGTCCCCTATTACCTGCTCAAACCCGTCAATCCTTCCTTCGCAGCCTACGGTCTGGGTCTGGCCCAGGGAAAGAAGGGACCCCCGGATTCGTGGGGTCCGTATGAATTGGTGGCGGTACTGCCAAAACCACTGCTCACCAGATACTTTGACAACAGTGTGCCCGGCTGGACGTATGCGTGGGAAGACTCAACAGTTGATCCCGGTTTTACATACTGGTATACCGTTGCAGCGTACACGCAGGGAGCGTATGATCTGGGCCCTTCCTACACCGGGACTAACGCTCGTTCCAGTGAGACCATTGAAACATCTAACGTCAACCGGAACGGCGCAGAGGGACTCTGGCAGGGGGCATATCCGTTTGCCGACCTGAGTGCGGCGTTTCCGGAGACGTCGGAAGGCAAAAGGAAACTGGGGGCAGGGCTACTGTTCACCTCCGGTGTCGCCAACCGCGCGGATCTTTCGTCAGGATCTACCCGTGTCGGTGTACGGCCCAATCCCTATAAGCGCCTGTCCGTTCTGGACAACCGGACAAGCCCCAATGAGCACCGCGTGATGTTTTTCAACCTTCCCCGCAGCGCCACAATAACCATCCTGGATGTGTCCGGTCAGGTCATCGATCGACTCTTCTTCGAATCCCCTGATGGGGAGACCGGAAGCTTGATGTGGGATCTCTTCTCGAAGGACGGAGTCGAAGTGGCCAGCGGGCTCTATGTGTACGTGGTGGAATTTGCCGGAGGAAAACAGGTGGGATATTTCTCAATCCTCCGATAGTCTGATTACCTGGCCCCGGGGCCGGACAGCATCTTGCCGGGCCTTGCTCCGGTATGTATCCCATGGTCGATGACAGTCTCTCCATTCACCAGCACATACGCAAATCCCTCTGAGTACGCATGCGGTTTTTGAAACGTGGCCTTGTCAGCAATTAAGTTTGCGTCGAAGACAACAATATCCGCCCACATGCCGGGACGGATCAGGCCCCGATCCATGAGTCGGAACCGTTGCGCAGGAAACGATGTCATCTTGCGAACGGCCTCTTCGATCCGGAGGATCTTTCTTCTGCGGACGTATTCCGCCAGCACGCGTGCGTTACTCCCATACCCGCGCGGATGCGGCACGCCGCTCCCGAACTCAATAACTCCGGCGTCGGAACCCACCATGGAATGAGGATACTTCATGATACGTCGCACATCCTCTTCGCTCATGGTGTGGTACACCATCCCCGCTCCCCCTTTTTCCACCATATCCAGGACGGTCCGGATTTCGTTGTTGAGGGTCCCCTTCCGCTTCCACAGCCTGTTGATCTGAGAAATATTCTTTCCGTTGAGTGTGGAATCCCAGCGGCAGCGTGAGACGAAAGCGTAATCGAGCCGGTAGCGACCATTCCTATCGACAATGGTGTGCCGCATCTGAGCCCGGATCTTCTTCCGGATTTTCGGATCGTTCAGTCGAACTTTCACCGCCGAGTCGCCGTCAGCAAGTGCCCAGGAGGGGAGGAGCACGCTCAGGCTGGTGCTTGACGCGGTGTAGGGATATTGGTCAACCGTGACGTCGATTCCCTCTTCCCGGGCTCTCTCGACAAGTGCAATCGTCTGCGTGCTCCTTCCCCAGAGCTTCTTGCTCGAGACTTTGAAATGGGATATCTCCACCGGTATGCCGGCAGCCCGTCCGACCTCAATTGCCTCGGCAATGGCGGCGAACACGTCCCCCTTCTCATCATTTCCCTCGTTCCGGATATGGGAAACATAGATTCCGTTGAATTTCGCTGCGGCCCTGGCGAGCGCCACAACCTCGGGCGTCTTTGCGTAGGTTCCCGGTGTATAGATCAGCCCCGTCGACAAACCCATGGCACCCTGCTGCATCGCTTTCTCGACAAGCGCCTCCATCGCCGATTGCTCTTCCGCAGACGGATCGCGTTGCGCATCTCCCATCACCGCATGTCGAACGCTGTTGTGTCCGACCAGTGTGGCAAGATTAACGGATATCCCATCACGACGTAGTTCGGTGAAGAACGAATCAATTGCTGTCTCCGAACTCCCGCAATTCCCCGTAACGATCGAAGTCACGCCGTCAAAAACGAAATTGTCCGCCGTAGGAATACGGCGGATTCCTCGTTCGGAGTGCGTGTGCACATCGATGAAGCCGGGGGCTACCACCATCCCTCGCGCATCGAGGACACGGAGACTCTGTATTGTGTCCAACCGGCCGATCGCAACAATACGCCCGCCCTGTATCGCGACGTCCGCGGTATACCACGGATTCCCACTCCCGTCGACGATCCGGCCATTCCTGACTATGAGATCAGGTTGAGCGTATGCCGGTCCACACTGCCACAGAAGCAACATTAAAACGAAAGAGGTTTTCCCGAACATCGTGCCACCTTGAATGATGCTGTGAGCGAATGGTTGCCTCATTCCTCAGACAACCTCCACAGAAAGTATCTCTAAGTTTTCTACGTGCGTTTCTTCGGATTGAGTGATCCGGGACAACTCTGCCCCCCGATAGACGTTCCTCCTTCGGGTCATTGCCGGGCATGCCGCCGACCGATGCGACCGGCAACCCGCTCTTGTCGCCGCCGGGCCCGGTGCCTGTCGCCGGCAGTTGCCGATGGTGAATCTTATCCTTTGACTTACTCTCTACTGCGATCGCCGAGAAGCATCGCAACCGGAAACTCTGCCAACGCAGATGCCACATCAAGCAAACCATTACCGTCAATAGAGTTGTCCGTGATGACATTTTTCCACCGGGTGGGAGCGTCCCCGGGCAAATCGATAGACGTGTCCTGCCAGACGGAAGCCCCGCAGGGCAGTTGTTCGGGTGAGATAAGTTCGACGAGATGGCGTGGGAATACGGCAACGGCCCACTCATTCTCATAATGTCGCGCAAACGCGACAATATGCTTTTGGGCTCTGCCCTTCACCTCCAGCGGAATATAGCCGCCCCGTTCAAACAGCATAGGATGATCTCGTCGGGCGGACAATATCCGGTAGATGGTGAAGAGTTTGATGCGACCATCATCTTTCAAGTTCAGGAGCGAACGAAGAAAGCCGCCGGGATTAGTATCTTGTTCGCGCTTCAATTCCGACAGGCACGCTCCCCGCTTTTCGAAGTCGACGGGTCTTCGATTGTCCGGATCGACGAGATTTAGATCCCACAGCTCGGTTCCCTGATAGAAATCGGGAACGCCCGGACTGGCCATCTTCAGCATGGCCTGCGCGAGGCCGTTGAAGGCGCCAAAATGGGTAATCGTTTTCTGAAAGACCCTCAGGGTATTGAGGAACACATTCTCTGTCGAGCGGTCGAGGATTGACTCAACAAATCTGAGTGTTCCGGACTCATATTGTTCGTCCGGTTTGATCCAGGCCGTATGTACTTTCGCCTCGCGAACGGCCTTGATCATATAGGCCTTCACTCTCTCCACAAACTCCTGATACTCATCTTCGCCGGGAGGAAATGTCCCCAGGACTGTTTGATACAAGAGATACTCGTCATTCGCGTCAGGGATTTCCCCGTCCGTCCCGATCGTCTTCTTTCGATGATTGTACTCTTTCCAGAAACTCAGTTTTTCCTTCCATACCTCGGGCATCTCCGAGAGAACGCTGATTCTGGCACGCACATCCTCACCCCGTTTCGTATCGTGTGTGGATGTCGTGTTCATAGTATGCGGCCACGCGCTGGCCCGTTCCTGCATAAAGGCATGAAACTCATCGACGGACGTGCCAAATCTGTCTGGATTTCCGCCCACATCATTCAACGACACGAGTCTATTATAATTGTACAGAACCGTGTCTTCAAATCCCTTTGCCATCAAGGGACCTGTCAGTTGCTGAAACCGCATGACAAATTGCACCCATTGCGCCTCTTCCTCCCGTGTGATGTTGGGGGGAAATTCGAGAAGGAGAAACTTTTCTATGAAATCAAGCTCCAGGACCAGGGCCGGATGTGTTGTGCGCGCCTGTCGGACGGCACCGCGGATATACTGACTGTCCCTGGGGTCAACCGGCGCATGCGCAGTGTATGTTCTGTAAATCGGAAACAGAGCTAGAATTTCGACAAGTGCGCGCCGCAATGCATACAACGTGATGTCGCGCGCGTATCGATTGCGCGACGCGGTGGCCTTCAGCAGGTGCGCCAGGCCGTCGATGTCACCCGCCATATGCCTGCCGATAATCAAACGCTTCTTGTCGGCGACTAGTTGCGGGAAGTCGAATGATCGTCCGACGAAATCTTCATAGATCGCATTCATTCTCGTTTCATTGTGGCCTGCAACGAAAAGACCATTCGCCGCGATGAGAAAGTCATATCCACTGGTTCCCTGAATGGGCCAGGACGGACGAAGGGTTTCGCCGCGTTCCAGGATCTTCTCCACCAGAACGTACGCATCGGGGCCCGCATCACGCAGCCTTTTCAGGTACGCTACGGGGTCATACAGGCCATCGACATGATCAATTCTCAGTCCATCAAAGTCGCCGTACCATAGAAACTTGAGAATGGTATCATGCGTATCGCGGAACACCCGATCATCCTCCACCCGTACGGAGATGAGCTGATTGATGTTGAAGAATCGTCGATAGTTGATCTCTTCTGTCGCCACTTTCCAGAATGCGAGCCGGAAAAACTGATCTGCGAGCAGTTCATCCAGCTGGTTGAACGAGTCAGGATTGCCTTTCTGTCCGTTGAACAGCCGCACCGTGTCATCGATGTGTGACGAGACAATGAGGTTTCTCGAATAGAGGTTCCACAACATTTCCTTGCAGTATGCGACTTGCTCACTCCGCTCCTTCGGATGAAGGGTGGGAGACAACCCACTCAGCATTGTCACGATATCGTGCAATGCTCGCAAGTCCGCAACGTTGTCGTCGAGCTTCTTTTCAAGATTATCGACATTGTGCACCAGCAGTTTGACGTATGAATCCATCCGAAGCGGGAGGCTCAGGTCATAGTATCCTACGGTGAACCCACGTTGACCATACGCCAGCTGAATCTCCCCGTCTTCGAGGCACACGCTGTAGAAGCGTCCCAAATGTGGAGCCAGCACCTTGCCCCGGAGGTTTTCGTACGGATGCTCCCAGTCGATATCGAAGTGATTCCAAAACGGAGAGGATTTTCCATTTTCAAGAACGTCCATCAGCATCCCGTTTCTGCTGTCGAACGCCATATGGTTTGGTACGATATCTTGAATCCATCCCATTCCGCGTTCACGCATGGCCGTGCGCAGGGCACTGAAGTCTTGCATCGTCCCGAGTTCACGATTCAGGGTGTTCGGATCGACGACATCATAGCCATGGGTGCTGCCGGACCTGGCCGCGAAAATGGGCGAAGCGTAGACGTGGGAAATACCAAGATCGTAAAGGTATTGCACCACCTTCAGTGCATCACGAAAACCGAATTGCGGGCAGAATTGGATACGATACGTCGATCCCGGGATCTCTATCATGTGACACTCACCTTGAGAGCCGTTCCCAGCCGGGCATATGACTCCAGCCACACCCGGGCACTTTGATGCCCGGACTCAGCTTTCTGTTTTTGCTTTGAAAGCACTTGAGCACCAATGGTGAAATACGCGTTTTGTGCCTTCCACAGATCGAGCTCCAACTGAAGCCCATCGACAAGTTCCAGCACTTTATGAATACTATGAAGAGCGGGAACATGGAGTGGCTGAGATTTCAGAGTTGCCATCTGTCCATTCACCCAGCCGCTGACCCGATACCGCAATTCTTCTCTGTGCACCTGAAGGGACCACTTGTGGATCTGTTGAACCGCGTTTTCCAGACTCTTCACATCGAGCGGTTCCTGTTCGAAACTGTTTTTCACATCTTCATTAAGCACATGTGTCGCGGCACTGATGAATTGATCCGGGATCGGATGGTGCATCGTTTGCAGCAGAGACATAAGCCCTCCATTGTCATCATACACGCGTCGGAGAGACAGACTGATCTTTTGCATAGGATCCTGCAGGATCTTGCTAAGCACTCTGCGCTGCTCATCCCGGAAGAGATGCCACACCGAGTAGTTGTTGCTGCCGAAATAGTTCACCATGAGTTGGAGGATTGCCGTCATGTGTCCCTTCTCAAACTCGTCGATTATCTCCGCCTCCATTTGTGTGAACGCTTCCTGGCCCATGTACGGACGTACCCCCCCGCCCACAATCTGATCACCAAGATGCAACGCTGCAAAGCTGATAACACTTCTGTCCCATGTGAGATCCGAAGAAATCCCGATGCGTCCCACCGTGACTTTGGTTTTCCCCGCATCAAGGACTCTGTACGCCTCAGTTTCCACCGAATAGCAGAAGAGTGAACTGCGGGGTTTGTGTTCCGTGAACAGGGAGGCAATGGCGTAGTGGGCTCCAACGCGCAAGAGATCCAGCCGATTCGACCGGACGTACAACTCGTACGCTTTGCCTCCGTTCTCCAGAACGTTGCTCGGTGCCCGTACAAGGGCCTCCACAAGCTGCTGCTCGAGATTGATCCCAAACAATTCCTCCGCGTACTGACTCGCCTCCGCCGCATATCGAAGCACCTGCGTCGTTTCAATACCGGAGATTTCATCAAAGAACCAGCCGCAGCTTGTGAACATAAGGAGACAATTACGTTGCATTTCCAGCAGTTTCAGCACTTTTACTGTTTCTTCATGAGAAAGCTCGCGGAGCGTGTGGCGAGAGAGAAACCGTTTCACATTCTCCCTTGAGCGATCCCCGATGACCTCGATATAGCCGTTCCGTGCACGCCAGGGGTCCGCAACGTACGCAGACATCTCACGTTCGTACAGAGGGGCCAGCGTATCCCGCACTACATTGAAACCTTCCCGGAGCGGCTTCCTCCACGACTGCGTCCATCCTTTTCTCCCCGAATTGCACCCGCAATTCTCCCGCCACCGTTCGACGCCATGGATGCAGCTCCATGAAGAATTTTCCCACAGTTCCACCACATGGGTGGGCGGATGGAGGCCGAGGAACTCTGCATAGTTCGTCAGCCTCACGTCGGCCGTGGACTCGATGGAATGCAGGCAATACGACAACGCCATATCGCCATATCTGTGGTGATGACCATATGTTTCACCATCGGTCGCTACGTGAACAAGCTGGGGCTCTTCCTTATTTCCAAACGCCGATAGCAATCTGTGTGCAAATGCCTCGCCATTAACAAGCAGACTGTTGAACGCAAGGTCCTGGGATATGGCGCCATCGTAGAAGAACACCGCGATGGATTTTCCCGAAGGAAGTTCGCAACGATATGGCATCGTTGTGTCGATAAGGCCGTTCGTGTCGTGCCACGCTGCCCCCCGCCTCATGTCCTTGATCCGTCGTGCTTGCCGCGGCGCAAGGATGGTAAACTGAATCTTCAATTCCGCCAGCACTTCAAGTGTCTCGATATCCACCGCCGTTTCCGGAAGCCACATGCCCTCCGGGTATCGGCCGAATCGCTTCTCAAAGTCGACGATCCCCCAGTATGCCTGCGTCACTTTATCCCGTCTGGTCGCGAGCGGCATGATCATATGATTGTAGACCTGGGCGATCGCGCAGCCGTGACCCCCGAATCGATCGCGGCTGGCTTTGTCCGCGGCAATGATCGACTCGCTGACCTCAGGCCTGTGCCGTTCCAGCCACGAATGTAGCGTGGGCCCTACATTGAAACTGATCTTAGAGAAGTTGTTGACAATATCCATAATATGGTTCTCATCGTTCACAATCCGGGACGCCGTGTTAGGCTCATAGCACTCAGCCGTTATCCGTTCGTTCCAATCGTGGTAGGGAGCCGCGGAATCCTGTAATTCAACTTCTTCGAGCCACGGATTCTCTCTCGGTGGCTGATAGAAATGTCCATGGATGCAGACGAATTTCTTCATTGGGATAATTCTTTCTCGCGGATGTAAACGGCTGCGCTCAGGGGTTGCATCGTGATCTTCTCGCCAGGGGAAGGTTTCCTGCCAAGTGCAACGCCCGGCCCACCCCACTGCTCTTCGGAGGAATCAAACGCCTTTTCCCAGGCACCATCAGGGGTGTCCATGAGTATTGTCGATTGTCCCGTATGGAAGTTGAAGAGCATCAACACCCTGCCGGAATCCTGTCTTGTCTCAAAGGTGAGAATGCCTGCATCACCAGAAGCCGTCGCTTTGCGGAGAGGGTCGCGCCCCGGCCGGCGCGAATAGATCGCGCTGCGCAGGGAGAAGAGCGTTTTGTAGAACTCCGTCATGACTCGATGGTTGCCCGTCAGGCGCAACTGCCAGTTGAGTTTTGAATCAAGAAATTCCTGTTCGCTCTGAGGATCGGGCAGTTCACCGGTCCACTCAAACCCTTCGAATTCTTCCCGCCGTCCCTTTCTGACCGCTTCGATCAGATCAGTGTCCGTGTGACTCACGAAGTATTTGAACGGGGCCGGTTCCGCATATTCTTCTCCCATGAAGAGCAGTGGGACAAAAGGCGAAAGAACCGTGATCGCCGCGTGCAGTTTCACTCCTTCGAATGACACGAGACGTGACATGCGCTCCCCGCGCATCCTGTTGCCGATCTGGTCATGGTTCTTGGTGAAAGCGACAAACTTTCTGGCAGGAATATGTCTTGAAGAATTGCCGTGGCGGCGTTTTCTGAATGGCGAATATTCACCCGAGTACACAAATCCTTCCCGCAGACACTTTGCCAGCTGGTCCAATCGGCCGAAGTCACGATAGTAACCGTCATGTTCCTTCGTCAACAATGTGTGAACACAATGATGCCAGTCGTCCAGCCATTGTGCGTGAATACCGTAGCCGTGTTCGTCAGCGCCGCGAATCATTTTCGCATCGTTGAGATTGCTCTCCGCAATGAGATAGCACTCCCGGCCATGTGTGTGGGAGAAATCGTTGACCTGCCGGGCGAGCTCGGCCAGAAAAGGCTGCGCGCTCATGTCGAAGATAGCATGCACGGCATCCAGCCGGAGGGCATCAATGTGGTAATCCCTGACCCAGTGAAGGGCATTTTCGATAAAATAGTTGCGTACGCCGTCGCTGTACGGCCCGTCGAAATTGATTGCTTTGCCCCACGGCGTCCGGTACTTGTCCGTGAAGTACGGGGCAAAGTCGGCCAGATAATTTCCCTCAGGTCCGAGGTGATTGTACACAACGTCAAGAATCAAGGCAATACCCGTGTTGTGACAGGCATTGACGAGCCGCTTCAAACCTGCCGGACCGCCATATGAATGTTGCACGGCAAACGGGTACACGCCGTCGTATCCCCAGTTCCTCTCACCTGGGAACTGGGCGACCGGCATGAGTTCAATCGCGTTAATCCCGATGTCCCTGAGTGCGGCGAGGCGGGGAATGATCGCATCAAACGTTCCTTCCCGGGTGAAGGTCCCCACGTGCAACTCATACATCACCATCTCGGAAACATCAGGGCTCCGCCAGTCTCCGTCATGCCATTCATACGCAGCATGATTGACGATTTGTGAGGCCTGGTGAACCCCCAGCGGCTGATAGTGCGAGGCGGGATCCGGCCGTGCCGTTCCACCATCGAGCGTGAAGCGATACAGTGTCCCTTCCGGTATGTTGTGCACCTTCTTCCGCCAGTACCCATGCTCATCACGCTCAAGGAGGATCGACCTCTCTTCGGGAGTAAGTACCTGAACAGAGACCAGCCTCTGATGGGGCGCCCAGACCACAAAGTCGCATTCTCCGCGTCCGTGGTAGTTCGCACCGATCTTCATGCGCGTCCCCCTTCGCTTTTGAATACAAGAACACCCAATGGCGGCAAGGTGATTGAAATGGAGTGATACTTTCCATGCGCCGGAATAGGAGAGGCTTCAGCGCTGCCTCCGTTGCCATGGTTAGTGCCACCGTAGATCGCCGCATCACTGTTCAATATCTCACGCCAGACACCACCCCGCGGCACCCCCACGTGGTAATTGTAGCGCGGAACGGGAGTGAAGTTGCACACGACGAGGGCAATGTCCTCTGACGAGATACCCTTCCTGATGAAGGAAAGTGTACTTTCCTCCCAATCACGCGCGTCAATCCACTCGAAGCCTTCCGGCGAAAAATCCAGCTCATACAATGCCGGTTCGTTTCGATAGCAGTGGCACAGATCCTTCACCCAGCGCTGAAGACCGGCATGCATCGGGCGCTGCAGTATGTCCCACTCCAGACCTTCTTCGTGATTCCAATCCCGCGATTGTCCGAGTTCGCTTCCCATAAAAAGGAGTTTCTTCCCGGGATGCCCGAACATGTAGCCCAGAAGGCATCGCACGTTCGCACATTTCTGCCATTCATCTCCTGGCATTTTGCCCAACAGCGATCCTTTGCCGTGTGTCATTTCATCGTGGGAGAGAGAGAGAATGAAATTCTCAGAAAACGCATACCGGAAGCTGAACGTCATTTTGTCATGATGGTATTTTCTGAAGAGAGGATCCTGCGCAAAGTAGACCAGGGTGTCGTGCATCCATCCCATGTTCCACTTCA
The DNA here is from genome assembly GCA_963779225.1 of uncultured Bacteroidota bacterium. Classification (GTDB taxonomy): domain Bacteria; phylum Bacteroidota; class Ignavibacteria; order UBA10030; family UBA6906; genus CAVPCZ01. Next base: position 2,087,655 of record CAVZWW010000003.1, on the reverse strand, counting down.
TGCCGAAACCGAGCCCGCCCAGGTGCGTCGGACGCGATACCATGGGCCATGATGTTGATTCCTCTGCGAACGTCTGGACATCCGGATGCTCCGCATACACTGCTTCATTGAATCTCTTCAGGAATGCTATGGCTTCAAGATTGTCACGTCCCCCATAACGGTTCGGAATCCATTCCCCTGCCTTGCGGGAATAGTCGCGATACAGCATGGATGCAACCGCATCGACGCGGAGTCCGTCGAGATGATACTCTGCGAGCAGAAACATTGCACTGCTTATGAGAAACGACCTTACCTCGCTGCGTCCATAGTTGAAAATATAGCTGTTCCAATCGGGGTGAAATCCTTCTTTCGGATCGCGATGTTCATACAATGCTGTTCCGTCGAAGTACACCAGTCCGTGCTCATCGTCGGGAAAATGCGAGGGGACCCAGTCGAGGATGACGCCGATGTTGTTCCGGTGCATATGGTCCACGAAATACTTGAAATCATCCGGCGTACCGTAGCGACTTGTGGGCGCGAAATACCCGACCGTTTGATATCCCCACGAACCATAGAACGGATGTTCGGTCACCGGCAACAACTCGACGTGTGTGAAGCCGATTTCCTTTATATAGTCTGCCAGTTGTACTGCAAGCTCGCGGTACGTAAGCCGGCGGTTTCCTCCTTCCGGACCGCTTCGCCACGAACCCAGATGCAGCTCGTACACGGAACAGGGCGCATCAGGTGCATTCGCCTTTTTACGATTCTTCATCCAATCTCCGTCCGACCACGTGTACGCGGAGCTCCACATCAGAGAACCTGTGTTCGGCGGCGCTTCCCATGAGAATGCAAACGGATCGCCTTTGTCCACATGGTACTGGCCATGTTGCGAGACGATATGAAACTTGTACGCTGCAAGTCTCCTCACATCCTGAACGAATCCCTGCCAGACACCGGATTCATCATCCCGCGCCATCAGGGGATGCGCTGATGCATTCCAGTCATTAAAGTCCCCGATCACCGACACCCGCTCCGCGTTTGGAGCCCATACGGAGAACCACGCACCGTCGTGTCCTTTCATCGAGGCAGGGTGCGCGCCGAGCTTTTCAAACAGCTTGAAATGATTTCCCTCCTTGAACAGATGAACATCGAGATCGGTAAGCTCATACGACGGGCGGTCAGCGTTTGTTGACGGTGTTGTTTTCATTCCCTTTGCCACGCCGATTCCTCCTTCATAAGATGCTGTATGCCATGGAGCGGTATTGTCACCCATTCCGGGCGGTTGTTGAGCTCGTACCCCACCTCATAGATCGCCTTTTCAAGCAGATACGCGTTCAGCATCAGCTGGAGTTCCGCTCTCGTTCGCGGCATGAACGGGGCCCCCTCGACGTGCTGGAGATACCCCTTGAGAAATACTCCGGCCACCGTTTTGTACCACAGATCTGCCCACGGCTCAAGCCACCGCACATCCTCCGCCGAGAATCCCTTATTCGTGAAGAGAATTGAGTATGCGGGATAATGGAAGGACCGGATCATGCCGGCAACGTCGCGCAGCGGCGAACGTTTCAACCGTCTCTCACTCACAGCGCGTGTCGGCTCTCCTTCAAAATCAATGATGTTGAAATCGTTCCCGGTGTAGAGCACCTGCCCGAGATGATAATCTCCATGAATGCGGATCTTCATGGCGGAGATCTTTCGCTCAAACAGGGTCGCAAACCTCCTGATGATCATGCCTTCGAGTTTGATGACGGATTCCGCGTCGGTCTTTGTCGGTTCATCGAGCTGCTTGGTGCTCTTTCGCAGCGTTTCAAATACTCGTTTGGTCAGGGTGCGCATTGAGTGATACAGCGATCGCTGGTACAGGAGACTGAACGGTTCAGCGGTAAACTTGCCATCTTCGGTTGGCACGGCGAGGGCACGGTGGAGTTCGGCCGTCCGCTTTCCCAGCAGAAACGCCATCTCGATGTATACAGCGCCAATCAGATTCATGAGCTGCGGAGGAGTGTCGTGGTTCGCGATGTCAATGAGAGAAGATGGAAGCGTCGGGGGCGTCCCGATGTCGTTCTTATGGGAGAGCAGTTTTTCAAGGTATGCCCGCGTTGCATTCAGCGTGAAAGACCAGGCATCCCCCTGGTTGGGAACATACTGTTGCAGGATTGCCAGAACGATCGGTTCTGTACCTGGACGGCGATATTCGATTCCCCCTGCGAAGGCGGGCGTGTTGGCGAAACCGGCCTGCTCCGTCAGAAATCTGCCGATCTCCAGATCAGGGTTGATCCCTTCCTCCAACCTCCTGAAGAGTTTGAGAAAATATTCACGGCCAAAGATGAGTGACGTATTGCTCTGCTCAGCGTTTATCACCTGGGAATCGTGAAGAGGAAGTTCCGCCGGCTTCTTTCCTTTCATGATGGATCCTGTATACGCGACCAATTGCCCGTGCTCCCCCTTGTAGGTCTGCTTCTTCGCGGTCAGCGCGAGAAGGTTCGCCCTCAGGACCGGATCGTACGCACCGTCGTACAGGACACCTTCCACATTCCCGACGCGGACGTACGCCACAACCGCACCGGGGGTCTTTTCCATGATCTCCGATTTCTTGTCTACGGAGAAGGAAAGCGGTACGAAGTACATCTCATTAGCGCCCTGCGCATAGCGGATATCCAGCACGGCAAGCTCCGCGCCATGTTCCCCGCCCACGGGAATATGCTCAACGATCTTCACCTGTTGCATCACCCGCGCCTTGCCTCCGAACCAACGGCACCCTTCCAGGTACTGTGGAAGAATTTCACGTTCAAGCTTTTCGGCTGTCTTTCCGTGGAATACCGACTGCCATTTGCTTGCCGCAGTGAGTGCCGGAATGTCCTTCTTTGTCGTCCTGACCCCGGAGATTTCCGGTTTCTGGAGTGAAAGCCAATAGTAGTCATGAAATCCAAGAGTAAGGACGTACGGTGACGACGTAATCTGCGGGAATTTGTTTCCGCTGACTACTTCTTCCGGGATGTGTCCATCATATCTCGACAGATCGAGCGTAACTACTTGAGCAAACCGTGACAGGTTCACGACGACGAGAATGCTTTCATCCCCGTACTGCCGCATAAACGCGAGAATCTTCGGATTCTCCGAATTGAGGAACTCTATCGTGCCACGGCTGAACGCTTTGAACCGTTTTCGCATTGCGATCACCCGTTTCATCCACCAGAGCATCGACGATTGATTGCGCTCGTTATTCTCGACGTTGATGGATTCATAATGGTAGTCGGGATCGATAATGACCGGGAGAAATAGTTTTTGGGGATTCGAGCGTGAGAAGCCGGCGTTTCTGTCCGAGCTCCACTGCATCGGCGTGCGGACGCCGTTGCGATCGCCCAGATAATGGTTATCCCCCATCAGAATTTCATCGCCATAGTAGATCACCGGCGTACCGGGGAGAGAGAAGAGCAAAGTGTTCATGAGTTCTATCTTCCCGCGATTGTTGCTCAACAGCGGGGAGAGCCGTCTTCGAATCCCGACATTAATGCGTGCCGTAGGATCTTTGGCGTACATCCTGTACATGTAGTCTCGTTCTTCATCGCTCACCATTTCCAGAGTCAGTTCGTCGTGGTTGCGCAAAAAAAACACCCATTGGCAATTCTGCGGAATAGCGGGTGTCTGTTCGAAAATGTCAACCACGGGAAATCGGTCTTCCATCCAGGAGGCCATGAAGAGGCGGGGCATGACGGGAAAGTGGAATGCCATATGACAGCGGTTACCTGTGCCAAAGTATGCCACAGCATCTTCCGGCCATTGATTGGCTTCCGCCAGGAGAAGTTTGTCCTTGAAATTCCTGTCGACGTGTGCCCGTAACATTTCCAGGTAGGCATATGTCTCCGGCAGGTTTTCGCAATTCGTCCCCTCGCGCTCGAACAGGTAGGGAACCGCGTCCAACCGCATGCCGTCGACGCCCATGTCGAACCAGTAATCCAGCACTTTCAGTGTTGCCTTGACGACCGCGGGATTGTCAAAATTCAAATCGGGCTGATGCGAATAGAACCGGTGCCAGTAGTAGGCCTTCGCGTCCGCATCCCACGTCCAATTGGATTTCTCGAAATCCGTAAAAATGATTCGGGCGTCCGCGTACTTATCGGGCGAATCGCTCCACACATAGAAGTCCCGCCAGGCCGATCCGGGTTTTGCCTTGCGCGATTTCTTGAACCATGCATGTTGGTCCGATGTATGATTCAGGACCAACTCCGTAATGACCCGAATACCGCGATGATGAGCCTCATTCAAGAACCTTGTGAAATCGCTCAACGTCCCGTACTGGGGATGGACCCGATAGTAATCTGCGATATCGTATCCGTCATCCCGCAGCGGAGACGGATAAAACGGAAGCAACCAGATTGCCGTTATGCCCAGGTTCTTCAGATAATCCAACTTCTGTGTCAGCCCTTTGAAATCGCCAATGCCATCCCCATTGCTGTCGTAGAAGCTCTTTACGTGCAATTCGTAGATAATGGCATCTTTGTACCAGAGCGGATCTTCAGGGAGATGACTTACCTTCTTCACTGCCATGAGGACGTCCTCTTGCGTATGCGGCGTTAGAAATAGTAGTCGAAATCGGTTTCCCGTTTCATGCGTTTTCGTACATGAAAGATGTGAGCGGGAGAAATATGCGGGTCCAACTGTACATAGTTCCGTTCGCCATGCCAGATGTATTTATCACCACTCAGAAGCTCATGCACAAGGTAGGGCTGGTGGGCGGGAATGCCGAGTTCCGCTATCGGCACGCTCACCCAACCTGATTGAACATGATGCGGATCAAGGTTCACCACAACAAGTATAATGTTGGAGTAATCCTCGTTTGCCTTCCCATAAAACAGAAGATATTCGTTGTCGACATCGTAGAACTTCAGATTCCATGTCGTCTGCAACGCTTCGTTTTCTCTCCGGATCTTGTTTACCCTCGCGATGATATCCTTGAGATTGCCCGGCCGATCCCAATCCCATGCCCGGAGCTCGTATTTTTCCGAATCGGCATACTCTTCCTTTCCGGCCACAGCATCGTTAATGCACAGTTCGAACACGGGCCCGTAGATGCCGTAGTTCGATGAAAGGGTCGCGGCAAGCATCAGTCTCATCACAAACGTTTGTCTGCCGTCGTACTGCAAATGCTCAGGAAGAATATCGGGCGTGTTAGGCCAGAAATTCGGTTTGAAAAACTCGCGGACTTCGGTATTCAATAGATGCGTGATGTACTCGGTTATCTCGGGCTTCGTGTTGCGCCATGTGAAATATGTGTACGATTGGCTGAAACCACATTTTGCCAGCTGGTACATCAGTTTGGGCCGGGTAAACGCCTCCGACAGGAAAATGAGTTCGGGATATTTCTTCCGGCATTCGCCAATCAACCATTCCCAAAAGCGAAAAGGTTTCGTGTGGGGGTTGTCGACGCGAAAAATGCGAATCCCCTTGTCCGCCCAGAACAGTACAACATCCCGCAATTCCTCCCACAGCGAACTCCACTGTTCCGATTCGAAATTCAACGGGAGAATGTCCTCGTATTTCTTCGGCGGATTCTCCGCGTGTTGAACGGTTCCATCCGGTCGCCACTTGAACCATTCGGGATGTTCCTTCACGTACGGGTGATCCGGGGCACACTGGAAAGCCATGTCCATCGCGATTTCGATCCCATGGGTCTTCCCCTCCACGATCAGTCTCTCAAAGTCCTCGAATGAACCCAACTCCGGATGTATCGCCCTGTGCCCGCCCTCCGAGGCCCCGATCGCCCACGGACTTCCTACATCGTCCGGCAGACTTGTGGGAGAGTTGTTTTTTCCCTTTCGATTGATTCTGCCAATCGGATGAATCGGAGGAAGATACCAGACATCAAATCCCATGCGCGCGATTTCAGGGAGCAGCGCGATGCAATCGTTGAACGTGCCGTGTTTGCCCGGGGTTGTCGAGCATGACCGCGGGAAGCGCTCGTACCACGTACTGAACAGAATCTTCTTTCTTTCCACGATCAAAGGCAGGTCTCGCTCGTAAGTGACCGCCAGCGTCGCATCCGGGTAGGAGGAAACGCGCAGCGCAAACTCGTCACTCAGGGCAAGTCGTACCCGTTCGTTGATATCAGTCCCCCCGCGAAGGAGCACAGCCCAGGCCTCCAGGATCGCCTTGTCCTGCCCATGTGCTCTCCTTGAAGCCTCCTCGACATGCTTGGCTCCGATGTGTAGATGCACCTCCAGCGCCTGACCCGCTTCATGCCGTTTCGCAAACTCATGGATCCACGTCCGGAAGTGATCCACCCACGCCTGCACCTTGTAGTGATGCAGACCGATGGTGTCCACCCCGAATGTACCGAGCCAACGATCATTTCCTTTCGTTTCCATGGGTGCTGACTTCCAGAGGGTATCATCAGGCCCCTTGCATAAGACCACTGCACTTAGGAGGTCGTGTCCGTCAGCAAAGACATCCGCCGTCACAACAACCGTTTCCCCGACCACACGTTTGATCGGAAATCGTCCGGCCTCAAGTTGCGGCGTGACATGTGCGATTACGACTCTTCGCATTCCGTACTGTGTATCTACGTTCTTCATGATGCCGTCCGATCTGCCTGTGTGATCATGGCGCAAACAGACAAGTCCCGTCGCCTGTCGATTCGCTCGAACCTCTTCACGGGCCGAAATATTTTGACACAAATGGGTCTCTGCACCGGATTGGCCTTTCCGTAGCCCTCAAACGGATACGTACGAAGTGCTCAACGCTCCGGAGGAGTAAGTCCTCCCGGAACTCCCGTTCTCAGATGTCTGTGGTTTACGATTCGGGCACAAAGAGGCAAGCCGATGCGCGATGCGCCGCCGTTGTGTCCGGAAGAGTCTGGATTACTCTTCAGGTACGCACAGGGGCAGGACTACAGACCGCAGCCATGAAGACATCTCCCGAACCGTCATGGCACGAAGCAGTCTCGCGAGCGAGGGAACGAATTACACGAAGGAGAACAGGCTGCGCGATCTGCAGCTTTCCAGTAGCAGGGTTCAGGAATATCCTCACCCGTCACTTAAGATAATATAGGATCTTTTGGGAAAATCACAAGCCGACGGGCCACGAAAGGCGCCCGGGGACGACGGGAGGACAATCACGTGCACAATTCCCGCGCACGTTCTACTCAATGAATTGTAGCTCGCGTAACTTCTTCTTTGCAGAAAGTACCTCCTGACAGGGAACCATGAGTTTGAATTCATTGACGATGTGTCCATCATACTCTCCCGCTGCCCGGAACAAGGTGTAGTCAGGACCACCAAGCGAAATCGGGCTGGCTTTGCGTGAAGATACAAACGGATGAAGGCCCGCCGTTTTCAGGGAGCTCTTTGCAAATTCTACCTGGACTGCATCGCTACTACCAAACACTCTTGCCATACCTTCGTATATTTCAACTGAGTTATGTTGATGACATAGGAAATGATTCTGTATTCTGCCACCGCAATCTGAACAACATGGCCTGGCACAGACTATGCAGACTCCAGCTGCGGACTGCGCTGAGTGCCCGTCGCATAGAACATTCTCTGCAAAACGCTCTCCGCAGTCTGGGCAGAAGTCGTCATCCCTTTGGACTTCCGAACCACAATGTGGGCAGGTCAATGGTAGTCCTTTCGTTCTTTGAGTATTGTTTATTTTCACTGTCGTCACCCAACTGCCAGCGTGTTTGGGAAATCCGTTTCATCCGTTGTACTGCGCTTGCTCTTGACTAATCTGCCTGATCGGTTTTGCTATACCAACGCCGTCCGTCCCGCGCAAGCAATTCATTCGCCGCCGTGGGACCAGAGGAGCCGGCGGCGTAATTGGGAAAGTCCGTTGATTTGTCCGACTCCCATTTGTCGATGACCGGGTCGACGATCTCCCATGCCGCTTCCACTTCATCCGCGCGCGCAAAGAAGGTCGGGTCGCCGCGCATACTATCAAGCACAAGATGTTCATACGCCGATGGAGACTCCGTTGCGCCGCGTTCATCACTACTATGGCAGTAGTTGAGGGCGATTGACTGAAGCCGCATCTCCTGCCCCGGCTGTTTCGCTTCAACGTGCACAAAGATGCCCTCGTCAGGCGAGACGTTGATGACGAGGAGGTTGGGGCGCACCGCCTTGCCAACCGTACCGCCCGGCATCCACGGCGTGTGCGGCGCGGGTTTGAATTCGACGACGATCCCGGTAGCGCGCTTCGCCAGACGCTTGCCCGAACGCAAGTAGAAAGGCACGCCCGCCCAGCGCACGTTATCAATGTGGAGTTTGAGCGCGGCGTAGGTTTCCACTTGAGAATCCGCTACAGGACCGACATGGCACTTCGTTTTTCGCGATCATCACCTCCCGAGGCTCAGTTTCTGGCGCCCCTGGCTGCGTACCTTCAAATACCTATGGAAGGGCACCATTGCGAACAGATGAGGCTCATGGCCCGAAAGACTTACGCCCGGCGTTTGTGCTTTTCGGGTTCATGGCCCGCGAAAGCGTCCACTGCGTCTTTCACTTTATCAGAGAGGCCAACAGCAGTCTCTTTAACACTGTTATATTTCCCCTCGAGGGTGTCCAGATATTCCCCGGCAGTCTCCTCGAGAGCACCCACATATCGAGAACCCTGTTTCGATAACTTCTTCCTGGTGGTGGCGCCTTTGCCCGGAGCGAACAGCACTCCGAGAACCGCCCCCGTGGCCATTCCGATCACAGCACCGATAAGAATCTTTCCTGCACTCATGGTCGTATTCCTTTCCTTTTTGAATGATCCATTCTTCGTGGACTCAGAAATAACGTCATGCTCTCAGGACTTCTCGTAAAGTTCTGCTTCGGGCGTGGGACACTTAAAGTGTGAGCCTCTCAATCATCACACATGCTTCTGCATCGAGTGCGAATGCAGGAAATGAATATCGCTACTCCCGATTAACCGTTCTTGATAGTGGTGTTTTTGAGCGATGACTTTAGGCCGTCCAAATCGCGTTCCATACCCTTCTTGAAGTTTTCCCAACTTTTGTCGCACTCTTCCTTGTACGGAATCTGAAGAAATATATCAGTAATAGAGCCCGGACACTGGTGCCCGGGCGTCTGCTTTTCCGGCCTGCACTGACCTACCATCAGTTGAACATGAGCCGGTAGTCGTCATAATTGTTCATCACATTCTCCACGTACTTCAGCGTCTCTCCGGGATTACCAAACCACCCGGACCGGGGACGATCCTGGGACCACACGGTCCTGTGCAACTCTTGATTACTTCGTGACAGAAGTGCCAGCGTACTTTTCACGGACTCCCAGGCAAGCGGATTTTGATGCAAGTGTGCCGCCAGGTCCTGTGCGTCAAGGATGCGCCCAATGCCGGCGTTATACGCAGCGAGAGTAAGCTTTATGCGATCACCTTCATCCGCCCCGGGAAAAAGATTGTAGAGCTTGCGCAGATAGTACACGCCTCCCCGGATGTTGTCATTCGGGTGCGAGATGTTCTCCACTTTGAATATCCTGGAGAGTTCTTCGCCTGTGACCGGCATGATCTGCATGAGCCCCGTAGCCCCCCGATGGCTCTTCGCGGTCGGGGAAAACCCTGATTCCTGCTTCATGGTCGCAAGTACAAGCCGCCAATCCAAACCATACCGTTCGGCGTACTGCCTGATGATTGGACCGTACTTCTCCACAAAAGCCTCTGTTTGCGGATCAATCAAGTCTTCGTCGACGTCCGCCTCGGTTTCTTCCTGGACGGTGTCGGCCTGCACAGCGTCAACCTGTGCACCGCTCCTGTCATCCGTCACACCTTTTCTCAACACACCGTCACCAAAATGCGTGCATCCAAAGAAGACAAGGAGTGCACACACCGACAAAATAGGTATTCTGGAGAGCATCTGGTTTCCTCCCGATGCGGGACTCATCCCTTATGTGCACCAACCGCCACGCGCTCTGCGCACCGGAAACCTGCGACCCTTTCTCCAGCTACCAATTGGGAAAACTGCTGCTCGCGGCACCTACCATCGTCCAGAATGCCCCACTCGCGTTCGGCAGAAAAGAGGAAGCTTCCCTCTTTCAGCCACATCCTTCATATTCGCGTTCGCAAGAATGGCAACTGATTCGTCTATGCAACCCTTCTGCCGCTAATGACATTAACCAAGACGGCAATGATTGCGAGGACCAGAAGGACGTGGATGAAACCGCCCAGGGTGTAGGAAGTAATGAGCCCTAATAGCCACAGGACGGCGAGAACTACCGCGATTGTGAGCAGCATCGGAATGTCCTTCCCAGCTTCGTTGAACGATTGAGACCAGAGGCTCTCTGCTGATCTGTATTTGAAATATACCGAACGAAGCTTCGGAACGAATCGGCTGAAAGGATGAAACAGTAGTTAATCCCGGGAGGGGGGTTGTGTTGTCCCGCGCAGGGCAGTGGGAGCTGAGACGCAGAAGCGGTAGTGATTTCGTTAAGCGAAGAAGAAGGGGGGTAAGCTCACATTCCCTTGTATTCGTAGGATTGTGTCGCGATCTCGAGGCGATTGTGCAGTGCCATTTTCTCCAGGATGTTATGGATGTGGCTTTTGACAGTATAGATCGAGAGGTTTAGCCGTTGGGCGATTTCCTTATTACTCATTGCCTCGGTAATGAGCACGATGATTTCACGTTCGCGTTTCGTCATCCGCACCGCTTCGGGCAGTTTGCCGTTTCCCTTCCGAATTGCGTGATCGACAACATGACTGAAAAGCGATCCCGTCAGCAAGGGGGGAAGGATTCTCATTCCCCGTGACACCCACCGGATGGTTTCGAGGACTTCCGCGAGTGTCGCATCTTTGAGGATAAAGCCCACCGCACCGGCTTCCACGAGCTCGACGATGTCCAGCTGTGAAGGAATAAGGCCCATCCCGATAACTCTGGTTTGCGGCAATTCCTTGCTCAGCGTTGTGACAACACGAAGGCCGCTTTCGCCTCGCAATCCCAGATCCATGAGGACTACCTGAGGCTTCAACGTCCGTATCTGCGTCAGAGTATCGTGATTCCCTCCGGTTGCTGCCACAACCTTGAGATCCGGCTGCTTGTTGATTATGGCTTTGATGCCATCACGCAAGAGGCGGTTGTCCTCTAAATGTGCCCAAGCTCTCTTCAACGCCGCAATCTCGCTACTTACTGACACGGGAGCCGTATTCTTCAGCCGTTCTCCTTCGTTTCAACCACTGAAAAGGTCCTCCAAAGCCCCTCTTCACCCCCTTTTCACTCCCTCCTCGGACTCCTGAAGCTCATCGATCTCAGAAAGAGCCTTGATCTCCTGATCCTTCCCGACCTGAGCTGGTTCGTCCTGGTCGAGCTGAAATAGATAGGGCCCGGCAATGAATGCCGAGCCCTCGAGACTACCATAACCACCAAAACTCACCGGACGAGAAGCAACTTCCACGTCTCCACATAGCTGCCGGCCTGTATCCTGTACAGGTAGACTCCGCTTGAAAGTCCCGATGCATCGAACTCGACCTCGTGGACTCCCGCCTCCCTTCTTTCATTCACCAACACCGACACCTCGCGACCAAGCATATCGAAGACGCACAACATTGCAGTTCAGGAAATGCGGATTTGATTGCCTATCGGAAATATAGACTTGATCCCCTCCAGCGGCTGTGTTTCCATAGACAATATCGTTGACAAGAACAGGATCGGAATTGTCGCTGCAACATATGCTGCCACCTCCGCCAGTGGCGATGTTCTATTGCGCCTTCAACCTCTCCAGGGCATCGATTCCGCTCTGGCTCTTCGGATTCAATTCCAAAGACCTCTGGTAGTTCTTGATTGCCAGTTCCTTTTCCCCTGCCGCGGCGTATGCTTCGCCCAGACTGTCATACGCATTGGAGGACTCCGGGAAGGCTACGACATTCAATTTGAAGATTTCGATTGCTTCCTTGAACCGTTTCGCCTGCAAGTACTCATAACCAAGGAAGTTCAGCTCCTGCTCGGACAAGCTATACTCATCTGTCTTTGCCCGAAGCTCATTGAATCTTGAAACTGCAGCATCAACTCCGGAAGCCCGAATCGTCTCCCGCAGATCATCCGCAATTGACAATTTGAGGTATTCCTCCAGGCGTTTAACTATCAGCTTGCTGCAGCCTTCTATCGAGGTTGGCTTAATGTTCTGGTATTCGGGCTGGTGCGAGTTCTGCATATCCACGACTACCCATTCGCCGTTGCGATCACACACCACGAAGTGGACAAATCCCTGCTCCCACCGTTCGGGATTGAACGCGTAGTCGGCATAAAGAGCATAATCGGATCCGATGGGATTCTTCTTGCACTGTTCCCTGAATGCACGCGCGAGGCCCCAGAGCATCTTCATCTCGTTTGGATCACGTGGAACCTTCAGCAACCACGACTGCTTTGCAGGCACTGCCTTGCAGAGCCCGGCATCGGTGATCATCTTTGCCAGCAGAGTTGAGCTTGCCGAATTCGTTGTATCACCTATCTGAGCCGGAAAAACCGTCAGGGTTATCTTCTTCTTGGTTTCCCTCAGCTCTTTCTGGCGTTGAGGGACAGCAGCCCTTTCACTCTCGGGAGGCAGTCCACTTCTCTCCTCCATGAGTTTGGCCATCTTGCCGGATTTCGCAGCTTTCGCCGTTTCCTCGTTCAAGCCAAGCTCAGGGCTCAACCGCTCTACCAGCAGAACCGAGAAGGTCATTGGCTCCTTCTGCTGCAATCGCTTCATCGCGTCGTCCTGCTCGCCCTGACGGTCCATCCATACAACTCCGCCCATCGTGTCGACAACAACCGCGCGGAGCTCGACGAGACCCGCCTGGGGGCTGCCGTTGTATTCGGCGTACAGAGCGTATTCTGTTGCAACTGGGTTCTTCTTTACGAATTCAGCCACCGCTTCGGCAAGCTTGTCCAATGCAATGTCGACTGGAGGCGTACATGGATTTGGACCTATTTCAATGGTGCGTAGTCCCTGTTGTTCGAGACCAACCCCCACCAGTTCTGACACGCGATCGAATGGCCGTCCGGCGAGGATGACTGGGAGGACTGTCATGGATCCCTCGGGACCCCTCGACTTCATCAGCTCACGCCTCTTTTGTTGCTCCTGAGAGGGAGCCGGCACTGGGGACGTTTTCTGAGAGAAGGTCAACGGAGACAGACCTAGCGCACAGACCAAGAATATGCAGGTAGAATGTTTCAGCCGTGATTCCATTGTGACGCTCCTTTCTGGAACTTAGAAACGGGAATGGCTCCCGCCAAGCCATGGCTACTGAACACAATAGGACGCGCATCTCTGACGCGCCAGAACTGGAGATTCATAGTCCTTATCTCTCCTCTCGCACACCCGCTCCAGGTAGGCATACTCCTCAGGTATTCCGACGTGCCGTCGTTCAATTTCGTGTTCATTTTCTACACCTCCCCTCGAATTCCCCCATTCCTCCTTTTTCCTGCAACCGTTGGAAAAACGTCCCAGATTGTGGTGGCGGATGTTTCGGCGGCGGCGCTTGTTGCCCGACTTCGAAGAGGATAGGGGCTGCCCTCGTTTCATTACGCCGGCAGAAGGGAGCTCTTGTTCACTTTTCTCCAAGCAAGATAGAAAAGGATCAATGAAAAGAGATCGAACCACGCAAATGGGAGCCACATTGAAGGGATTCCTCCGGTGAACCGGTGAATAAAGACCACTGCACAGTAGGAGATTTTCAGGCCCATTCCGTAGGGTATCAACACTCTGAACTTAATGGGATCGATTGCAACTCGCCAGTAGAGCAGGGCAAACACGATCATGAGCAAGGACGGAAAATGAATGTACCCAGAATGGTTTGGCTGCGGAATGCCAAAGAAGTCAAATATCGCCGCGCTGAAGCAGAGAAATGTGACTGCGAGAAGTCCGTCGTACAGGGCAGATATGCCAAAAACTACTTTGACCCATTTTGTATTCATGATTTGTCTCCATCCAGGCTGGTTTGAACATGTGGCGGTACTTTGGCGACATGAACACGGTACATGGTTGCCTCCAGATAGTGAATGGGGAGAGACTGGTGAAAACCAATCAACTTTCACAGCATCCGTGGCAGAGAGGGGATATCTAGAGAAGGTTGGCGCCTGCCGCTGAATGCCCAGGCAAGATAGAGTGTTCGCGGTGGGTTTGTGTCACACTAATGTCACGAAATTGTAGAAGAACTTCATTTCAACGCCTTCCCGCAACATGGCACGTTTTCATCTTCTTTGAGCAAGACCATTCTATTTGGGTAGAGATTGCGGGGCATTTCGACCAGGAAAGCAATGTCATCGTTGTTCGAATCGGCATAGGGGCGTCGGGTAATCCCCGACGACCCCTGCCACACCACCCGGCATGCGGGTCCGCACCGGGCGGTTCAGAAAGTGGAACTTGATGCAGCCAGCCGCGGGACGCCAAGCTGGTCGAAGTAGCGTGTCGGGAGCGCAAGGTGGATGAGCTTGGCGGAGTTCCTCCACCATCGTCGGCCGTTGGCGGCCACCCGTGCGGCGGAGTCGACCGACATCCCGCGGGCGCGGAGCTCCCGGAAGATGGTCGGACCGCGTTTCCACTGCTTCAGGTGGAGCGCGCGTAGACGATGACGTATCCATTCGTCAAGATCACTGAAGATTCTCGGAGTGTCCGCAAGTCGGTAGTATTCGTTCCAACCCACGAGATAGCTCCGTAGTTCAGCAGCAACCGTGGCGATACTCCGTCCCCGCGTTCGCTTGGTGATCCGACGAACGCGGTCTTTCATCACCTGGAGTGATTTCCTACTCACCCGGCGTTTCACCACATGACCCGGGGCGAACCAGAACGAGTACCCCAGGATCTTGCGGCGCGTTGCCAGATCCACCGCACTTTTCGATTCGTTGACCTGGAGTTTCAGCCCGGTGAAGAGCCGTCGGAGCAGTCGCATGGCCCGTTCACCCGAACGTCGTGTCTGTACGTAAATGTTACAGTCATCGGCGTAACGGACGAAGCTGTGCCCGCGCCTCTCCAACTCCTTGTCAACCTCATCGAGCAGCACGTTTGCCAACAGTGGTGAGAGAGGTCCGCCTTGCGGCGTGCCCTCATACCGCTCTATCACCACGCCTCCGTGTGCCATGACTCCCGCCTCCAGGTAACGGCGGATGAGTCCCAGTACCCGGCGGTCGTTGGTCCGCCTGGCGAGTCTTCCCATCAGCACATCGTGGTTGACGCGGTCGAAGAACTTCTCCAGATCCACGTCCACCACCCAGCGGCGTCCTTGCTGGACGTAGCGTTGCGCCGCGCAGACTGCCTCGTGCGCACTCCGTCCAGGTCGGAAGCCATAACTGTGCCGTGAGAAGCTCCCGTCCAGGTCCGACTGCAGAACCTGTAAAAGCGCCTGCTGGATGAACCGGTCGAGCACGGTCGGGATGCCAAGCTCGCGCATCCCTCCCCCACTCTTTGGGATGAGCTGTTGCTTCACCCTCTGGGGATTATAGGTCCCCGCGAGCAGTTGCTCGCGGATCTTGACCCAGTGTTCCCGCAGGTGTGCACTCAGTTCATCGACCGTCATCCCGTCGATTCCCGGACTCCCTTTGTTGCTCTTGACACGCTTCAACGCGTTCTGAAGGTTCGGACGGCTTACCACCCGTTCCATCAGATCGTTTCTGCCTGAGCTTTCGGTCTCGCGCGTCGCCATCGGTACTTCCCCGCTCCGCTGGCGCTTCGGGGTTTCACCCCTGGCTTCCAACGGGAGCTCCAGTTGCCCGGACATCTGGGGCCGTGTACCTTTGAGGCGCATCGCTCCCTCTGCTCTTCTTTCTGTTCGGGCCTTCATCCCGCTTTGGCGGGACTATTATGCCCTCTGCTGACTTCTTGCTCCCCAGCTTCACAGCGGGGTCACCCTTTCAGCTGTAAGGCAAGATCTCCCCAGATAAGGCGTCTACCTTTCACCGCGCGACCGCCGGATTTACGACGCCTGATCCTTGACCATGAGAGCTTTGCGGTCTATGGCTCGCTCGCCCTGATCGGCATCGCCTCTGATCCGGTTTCTGTGCGTCGGCCCGCGGCTTCGCTCCACGCTTCCTTCCCACGGTCAGTCACCCTTCCGCAGTTGCGCTTCGCTTCGATCGCTATGGTCAACTCTCGGGAGGACTCTCACCTCCAAGGTATACGTCATGCTGGGCGTACCATACACAAAGGCCCGGGAGATCCCGGGCCTTTCGCGCATCCTATGACAGCGGATTCACCGGACAAGAAGGAGCTTGCGGGTCTCCACATACGATCCCGCTTGCATCCTGTACAAGTAGACTCCGCTTGCGAGCTTGCTCCCGTCAAACCGCACTTCGTAATACCCGGCCTCCATGTCGCCGTTCACCAACTGAGCCACCTGCTGGCCGAGAGTGTTGAAGACTGACAGCCGGACAACTGAGGTGTTGGACAGGCTGTAGCGAATCGTTGTCGACGGGTTAAATGGGTTGGGGTAGTTCTGCTCCAGTGTACACTGTGCTGGAATGGCGTTGCTTGTCGCAACAGCCGTCGTCGTAACGGGCCCATTCCACTGCACGGCATTCACCGCTATTGTCCCGCTCGGCGAGGGAAGCGTATCCACAGTGCCGAGTTGCACGGACACGCCGTTCTTGGAAAGCCATATGTAGGCGGCGATTGTTCCATTCGACCTCCGATCCTGCTTTCGGATGCGAAGAGCATCATAGGTCTTTCCGTCCGGCAGTTTCATCGGGCCGTAGGCGTCGATGATATAGGTGATGTTGTGGGAGACGACCGTGGGTGTCTGTGGAACACCAAATAATGTAATGATCTGTGTGTCCGTGTAGATCGACGTCCATGACGTGTTGATGGTTGAGGGGAAAACAGACCACGTATCGGCAGGACTGTACGTGTCCTTGAGGTTTGTTTCCGACCCACCGGTGGTGGGCTCCCCCATGAGTCCGATCTGCAAGAGACTGGTCGGGGTCAACGTGAAATGGTAGTACACCATGGCGTCTATTCCCTGAAATTTCAGGGAAGCTTTGAGCGCATGAGTGGAGCCGGGGAATTGAGCGCCGAATGGCGTGGATGCCACCGTCACGCTCAACAATGCTTGTGAACTGTCAGACCGGAATGAACTAAAATCCCACGAACTCAAGCCGGTATTGCCGATATTGACCGACTTTGTGGCCGCGTCGTATTGGAATGTGATGGTCGTGCCGACCTTAAACTGCGCCTGGATATCAGATGTATCAATCGTTATCTGAGCCAGCGCCGCAACGAGCGGCAGAACAATCAGGGCGGACAGTTGAACCACACGGTTTAGGCTTCGCATATCTCCTCCTTCATGGGTGAAACACTCCTTTGATAGGAGCAGCACCGCTCGCTGATGCATCATCATATCCCCCCCCCGGCCGGGGGAGACCCGCGTAACACTACTCTACTACGAAAGTGAGACACTCTGCGCCCGGCCGCACACTGACCCCGTGTCCAGACGCGTTGCAGCCGTCAACGTACAGTCAACACAACAAGGGGATTACCAGCCAAGTGGTCATCGGGTGGGCGCTAAATCGGAGGTACTGGAACGGGGTCCAGAGCGGCGGCTCGATGGCCGAAGGAAAAAGTATGCTCCTCTTGGTTCCTCATGGAACTGAACCTGCCGCAATATACCCAAAAGAACTCCAGAATGTATCCACCATGAGGATGAAAGAGTAGCTAATCCCTCAATACCACCCGGCAGAATGTACTCAGGATCGACGTTGCACCCTGTAGAATGGTCGTTTGAAGCCCCTCTTTACCCCCTTTTTACTTCCTCCCCGGGCTCCAAACGTCATTCTCGAATTGCTGAAGTTCATTGATCTCGGCAAGAGCCTTCATCTCCTGATCTTTCCCGACCTTTGCCGGTTCGTCCTGATCCGCCCGGTTAATCTCTCCAACAAGGTAGTTCCTGTGCTTCTGATCGTTTAACAACACCAGTATTCTCTTCGCTTTCGCGCTCATTTCTTACACCTCCTTCCTCGTTTCCCCATCTCCGTTTTCACCATCTTCCGTAAGACGATGTAATGTCGAACCAGTAGCTACGCACTGACCCATCCTTCATTCTAATCTCCAATACATCGTATTCCCGTCCGTCTTTGCCAATTTGCATCTGCCTGATAAGCGTATAGTCCACATGAGGAGGGGGCGTTCACGACGTGTGCAATCAAGCTCGATGGCTAGTCAGGGAACCGGACAAGACCTTAAAGCGTAGCACGTTAGTTTCTCGACTCGTCGATACCGGCAGTTGCCGCAAGGCCAAAGCCTACGAGATCATCCGTCAGGCCCTGAACGACGGTGACATCCTGCCCGTCGGCGGGGATTCAGTGCGCCTGGTACCCGAGAACACCGGCGCTGAAGCAGAGCAAGGTCCTTCAGGAATAGAGGAGGTGGAACTGAGGCAGGTGCAGAACGATCCGGCCATCACCGACCTTGGCGAGGTATCTCCCGGCGGCGTTTCTGTGCTGGACGTGGAGGATGCTCCGCCGTAGCCCAGGTGTAACAGTGACTTTCCACATTCCACGGACTTTCCATTTCTACGCAAAATCATGAAACTTGCACAACGCGATGGGGACAAAAACGGCCAATATGCTTCAAGCAAGGTACTATTTTCGTCCGCACCACGGGAAGGCCTTGTACACATGGAAGCGTGGAAATGTATAGACACCAAATCTGAGTACTGAATTCTGCATTTCCCCGTTTCCACGAAAACGTAGAAACGGGGTGAACCCAGAAATGGACTGCATGGAAAGAGCGCCATTCACAGCCTTCGCGGTGAGACGATCGTAGAACTGTTTCACGTCAGTCCAGCCGCGACCTTCCACGCCCCAGTCTGACACGGTATGCCATGTGATAGAGTCCGGGAATGCCGGGGGGCTCACGGGGGTGGACGGCTGCGAGGATGCTATTGAAGCCGTGAGGAGCAGGAATACGACGGCTTTTTGCATGACGGAGATGCGTCTTTCTTATCAAACCACTCAATTATTGACAATGCACTGTAATAGACCAAAATAGGCGTTCAGCGGGATAGAATCAACGCAAGCAGCAGACTGTCAGGGCATCACTGTCAGGAGTCGGTGTTATTGGTCATCAGGAGGGATTAACTACTTTTTCAATCCTTCGGCGGATTCATTTTAATGACCTATCCGACTTATTCTATTAGGTTTGGTACCATGGGGAGGGGATCAGAGACAGCCTTCAAGACCGACAACAGGAGGTTGAGCACGCGTCGCCGGAGCGGCGCACTCTCCGGTCTCCGGATGTCGGGCGTGTACTCCTTTGTTATGCGATGAGTAGCGGTATCACCCGAGAGAGTTGCAGTGGCACTGGCAGTGCCGGACGCTCTACACAATACAAAAGGATTATATGGCAAGGGCCAACGTCATGAAGAAAGAAGCAGTGCAGTTTCGTCGTACTATTCTCCCGAAATCTCCAACAAGTATTCAGGGATTGGACGAAATCACGGGCGGGGGGCTGCCGAAAGGCCGGCCGACGCTCGTATGCGGCGGCGCAGGGTGCGGAAAAACCCTCTTTGCCATGGAGTTTCTCGTCCGCGGAGCAACGGAGCACAATGAACCGGGCGTCTTTGTATCATTCGAGGAAACAGAGAAAGAACTCGCAGCAAACGTGGCCTCGTTGGGGTTCGATTTGGACGGTCTTGTAGAGCGCAAAAAGATATGGCTTGAGCACATCCATGTAGAACGGAGTGAAATCGAACAGGGCGGTGAATACGATCTGGAAGGTCTATTTATCAGGATCCATCTCGCCATTGAGAGAATCGGCGCCAAGCGTGTTGTGCTGGATACCATAGAGTCACTCTTTTCAGAGATGCCCAATCCCCATATACTGCGTGCCGAGCTGCGCCGGTTGTTCCACTGGCTGAAGAAAAAAGGCGTGACAACAATAATCACTGCCGAGCGGGGTGAAGGCGCGTTAACGCGTGAGGGTTTGGAAGAGTACGTCTCTGATTGTGTCATTCTGCTCGATCATCGCGTGAACGATCAATCATCCATACGACGGCTGCGTATTGTCAAATATCGTGGTTCAACGCACGGTACAAACGAGTATCCTTTCCTTATTGATGAAGACGGTTTTTCTGTTCTGCCTGTCACTTCCCTTGGACTCGAACTACTATTCATCGAATGACAGAATTTCCACCGGTATTACGCGGCTCGACACAATGCTCTCCGGCAAAGGGTACTTTCGCGGCAGTACAGTTCTTGTTTCAGGCACCGCCGGAACGGGCAAGACGAGCATTGCAGCGCAATTTGCTGAAGCGGCATGCAGGAGGAATGAGCGTGTTCTCTATTTCACATTTGAAGAATCCCCAAATCAGCTCATACGCAATATGCGTTCAATAGGAATACGGCTGGAACCGTGGGTGAAGAGAGGCTTGCTGTTGTTCCATGCGACACGTCCGACACTCTTTGGCCTCGAGACTCATCTGACGACGAGTATCAAATTGATTAACAAATTTGATCCGAAGGTCGTCATCCTCGACCCGATCAATGGGTTCATGGTAGGAGAGAACCAGGCTGAAGTCAAAGCGATGTTACTCCGTCTTGTGGATTTCTTGAAGATGAAACGGATCACTGCTTTCTTTACGAGTCTGACTTCCCCCGCCGATAATTTGGAAATTAGCGATGTATATATCTCATCCCTCATCGATACGTGGTTGCTTCTGCGTGATATTGAAATTGGGGGTGAACGGAACAGAGGATTGTATGTGCTCAAATCGCGCGGTATGGCGCACTCCAATCAGATTCGTGAGTTCAGGCTGACAAACCATGGCATCGAACTTCTTGATGTCTATGTAGGCGCGGATGGTGTCCTGACAGGCTCGGCGCGATTATCACAAGAGACGAAAGACAATGCGGAACAATTGTTGCGTCAACAGGAAATCGGAAGCAAACAATTCGGATTAGAGCGTAAACGTGAAGCAATGGAAGCTCAGATTATTGTACTGCGATCTGAGTTTGAAGCCGAAGAATCAGAGGCACTCAAGGTTATCGGGATTGAAAAAGCGAGGAATGAACGATTCACCCAGGACAAGGTCAAAATGGCGAAGAGTCGAAGGGGTGATGTTTCTGTGAAAACAATTGGCAAAAAGAGGAAAACGATAGACACGCTCAGGAATCAAACGTGAACAGCAAACATGGCAAGGTGAAAGCCGGCCGGCGAAAAGCCCGGCCAGCCAACGCAACAGAAGACAAATGGGTCCTGCGTCTGTATGTTGCCGGGCAGACTCCCAAAACCGTCACCGCTTTCAACAATCTGCAGGTGATTTGTGAAGACCATTTGAAGGATAAGTACCGTATAGAAGTGATTGATCTTGTGAAGAATCCTCAGGTTGCTCGTGACCACCAGATCCTTGCCGTCCCGACATTGGTGCGTCGATTCCCCCTGCCGTTGAGGAATATCATCGGTGATCTCTCCGACACAGAACGTGTGTTGGTCGGGCTCGATCTCATTGAGCATCGCGCGCTGAAACTAAAGGACAAAAAACCGCGGGACCAGCGCCCAACGGAAAACCACCAGGGAGATCTTCGGAAAGCCTCTGCCTCGTCATAATCACCACTTTTATCAGCCCGTCAAGCAAATGTTGAGGCCGAGCTGTTGCATCTCTGTTGCACGGACCTACGCTGCAAAGCGGAACGCCCCCGCCACTAATTTGTTAACGAAACCCGGACATCGCTGCCCGGGCCACCTTCTCACTGCATTGGGACAATCTTTGCAGGGTTTTATCGAATTTGGAAATTCCCGGGGGTGTAAACCCACAGGTCCCCGGCCCCACGTAGGGCAAGTTCTGCCATAAACGCGCTGGGGGTCATGTCAATCCACTCTTGGATGGTGTACCCACTTAGCCCGGCCTCCCCTATAAAGGTATTAGGTGGGCGGTTCACAGTTGATGTCACCCGTGCCCCTACTCGACCGTATCACGCTTCACAACTACGGCATCCGCCGCGATAGTTCGTGGATTTCCGCGCGTAAGGCGATCACCTCTTCCCGGAGGGCGGCCAGTTGTTTGGCCCCCGCCAGCTCGGCTTCATCATTCTCCGCGTCGCGGCCGACGAAGAAGGTTGCGAGCGTCGCCGTTACGTAGCCGAAAACGGCGAACGCGTACAACGCCAAGAAGACGCACAGTAAGCGCCCCTCGACCGTCTGCGGCCAGTACTGCGAGCCCATCGTTGTGAGCACCATTGCGGTCCACCACAGCGCCTCACCGTAGCTCTTCATGCCGCCGGGAGCCCCGCTTTCGAAGGCATACATTCCGGCCGCGCCGGCGAACGTGACCAGTATCGTGAGGGCGATCACGTAGCCGAAACCCCGCCGACTCAGGCTCGCGCGGAGCGCACGCATGCCGCGGTTCAGCGAGCTGACAACGCGGAACAAACGCAAACCACGCCCCACGCGGGCCAGTTGGAGCAGTCGAAACACCCGGACGACACGGAATAGGCGCAGTGCCGGTATCAGTAACGAAAGGGCGATCAGCCAATTCTGCTTTAGGTAAGCGCCCTTGTGCGGAGCCAAAACGAACTTAACCGCGAAATCGAGAATGAAAATGCCCCAAATGATCGTGCCAATGATCTCGAACAATAGGCTTTCGCCCCAAATCAACTCGACGATCAATAGCGCCAACCATAAGAAGGCAAGGATGAGCATCGGCAGTTCCAGCAAGTCCTCTAAACGCTGGAGTAGCCCGTATCGCTCCTTTCTTAATGCCTCCTCGGCAGAGACTGCCTTATCTTGCTTATCGCTGTTGCTCGCGTCGCTCATCGGACCTCTTCGCCTCGGAATCGCCGGTAGCCCTGCCGCCCAATGACCTGACCCCCGAAACTCGGTCCAAGATTTTGTAGACAAAAATGCTATCTTGGGCCAGAAGGAGGGACACATGGGCAAGCAGCGGCACACAGCAGAGCAGATCATAGGGAAGTTGCGAGAGGCGGAGGTTCTCCAGGGCAAAGGGATGCCGCTGGAGGAGGTTCTGCGGCAGATCGGGATAAGCGATGCAACGTACTACAAGTGGCGGAAAGAGTACGGTGGTTTACGGGTTGAGCAGGCAAAGCGGCTAAAGGAACTCGAGCAGGAAAATGGCCGTTTGAAGAAGGCGGTGGCGGATCTGACGTTGGATAACATGATCTTGAAAGAAGTCAACCGGGGAAAATATTGAGGCCGGCCAAACGGCGCCGGGCTGCCCTTGAGATACAGTCAGTGCCTAAGGTTTCAGAGCGCCGTGTATGTCGTGCAATAGGCCATCCGAGATCAACGCAGAGGCGAAAGCCGGTAGCGAAGTCGGGTGAGGAGGTTCTCCGACAGGAGATCGTTGCGATGGCGTGCGCCTACGGTCGGTATGGGTATCGGAGGGTAACGGCACTGCTTCGGAATGCTGGGTGGCGGGTCAATCACAAACGGGTTGAGCGAATCTGGCGCCAGGAGGGGCTGAAAGTGCCACAACGGCAGCCCAAACGGCGACGGCTGTGGTTAAATGATGGTTCGTGTATCCGCTTGCGTCCTGAGTACCGCAATCACGTGTGGAGCTATGATTTTGTGGCTGAGAGGACCACTGATGGCAGACCGCTAAGAATGCTGAACATCGTGGATGAATACACGCGCGAGTGCCTGAGGATCCGCATTGGACGGGCGGTGAAGGCAACAGACGTGATCTATGAGCTGTCGGAATTATTCATCGAACGTGGAGCCCCAGACTACCTTCGGTCAGACAACGGATCGGAGTTTACGGCAGACCTGATTCGGGAGTGGCTCGGCCGGGTCGGCGTCAAGACACTGTTCATCGAATCGGGGAGTCCTTGGGAGAACGGGTACATTGAATCGTTCAACGGCAAACTCAGAGACGAATTGCTCAACGGAGAGATCTTTGATACAATCCTGGAGGCAAGGGTAATCACCGAGGAATGGAGACAGCTCTACAACACGATCAGGCCGCCAATGCTTGAAGGAAGACAAAAACGAACTCAACATTGGCACACGCATCGGGGGCAGGTCATTGACACTGGTCGACGCCATGGCGTCCTCCTATTTCCCTATGGTTCCCGGAAATGTGGACACTTTGGCGACCCGACCACTCATAACCTGTTAAGTTCATTACTCTTACCAGCGTTTTGCGGAGAGCGAGGGATTCGAACCCCCAAGGGCTTGCGCCCGCCGGTTTTCAAGACCGGTGCAATAGCCGTTCTGCCAGCTCTCCGTGCCGTTTTTCCCGCTATCGGTAGCAACATCGGTAGCAAATCGCCATATGAAATTTACGAAACATACGTACAGCTATCAAGTCTTCACTCCCCTAATGTGACAGCCCTCACGCCTCTACCCTTTTTGTCGTGTCGTACGGCCCTAGATAAGCTGGCTTGCCGGTACTCCGAACTCCCTTTGATGTTGTCGAGTACCGAATCCTAAGAACTTGCCTTCAATGACTGGTTCTCATGAGTCCGCTTCCAAAGTTCTTCCATTAAATGAACAAGAAGGCTCCCGAATGGCCAATATTAGCCAATTGGTGTCGTACCCCCCCTCACCCCCCGGACGTACAACCCATCTCTCCCGATGATTCCGGGAATTCCGCGGTCTGTCTCCTTGTTGAAGAGACAATTCCGTATCTTAAAAAAATTCTCCCATCACGCAGAAAACCCGCATGGATAAGCGTCTCAGACTGTTCACCGTCTTGTCGGCCATATTTCTCACCGCTCTCGTTCTCGCTGAAACCACGGGCGGCAAACTGATCCAGATGGCAGTGAACGACAACCTGGTGTTCACGCTTACGATGGGAGTGATTCCCTTCCCCATCACGTTCATCGTGACCGACATCATCAACGAGTATTTTGGCAGGAAGGGCATACGATTCATTACGGTAGTTGGCATGGTAATGGTGTTATTGGCCCTCCTGCTCCTTCAGGTGCAAATGGCCATTCCTGCCGCCGCAATTTCACCGGTTCCTGACCTGGCATTTAATACCGTGTTCGGCATCTCAACACGCATCATCGTCGGTTCATTGACCGCCTACCTGATCGGTCAGTTTGTCGACATCTCGGTGTTTCACTTCATTCGTGCGCGGACGCACGGAAAGATGCTCTGGCTGAGAGCGACAGGCTCGACTGTGGTATCACAGCTGATCGATTCATTTGTGGTCCTGTTCATCGCTTTCTATGGCCCGCTTTCCGCCGGACAGATTCTTAACATCGGCCTCACCAACTACATCTACAAGTTCTGCATCGCAGTTGCGATCACCCCTCTTCTCTATGTTGTGCACGAGCTTGTCGACCGCTATCTGGGGAAAGAACTGACGCATCAGATGGAGATGGAGGCACATACGATATCTGCTACTTGATCTTTTCGCCGCAATCACGTACACTGCGGAGGGGTCTTTCTTCGAGGTCATGATGCACACTTCCCATCTCCGTTCCCTGCCCATCCTTGCTGCCATCTTGATCATTGGATGTGCAACAGCACTCCCGATTTTCACCGAAAGCGTCCGGCAAGAGATACAGGCGAACGGTCTTGACAGTTGTGTTCTCCACGTTGGCACTTCAATGGAGTTCCGTTCGATACGCGAGCTTGATCCTTCCACTGAAGAGGGGCCGTTGAAACAGGATCCCCATCGCTATGTGAAGTTAAGCCTTACAGATCCCGGGAAAGCGGTGGCAGGAGGGAATGGCTGGATCACGGTGGATTTCGGTCGGGGAATACTCCTGACCTTCAACGCCCGGGGCAACGACAGCATCTACACAATCAGGGGCTGGGGGACGATCACGATAGAGGGGGAGCGGTACGACATTGTGGTCGGTGTTTTGAGCGGCAGCGATGTCGTCCTGCTTTACGATCCCGGTAGATAACGGGCATACACCTTCGCCGTCTGTTCAGCAATTGTCTGCCAGAGATAGTGCTTCTTGATGTGTTCGCGTAAAGCGGCTGAACGGGGCCTCTCCAGCGCCGCAAGAATTCCCGCCCGCACAGATTCCACCGAATGAGGATCAACGTAGTCCGCCATCGCACCGAAATACTCCTGCGTCCCCCCGTACTTCGTAATCGCGACATTCGCCCCCGCCAGACCCGCTTCAAGTGCTGCAATACCCGGTGTTTCGAAGAGCGAGGGGAGCACAAACACACGGCTCGCCGCATAGGCTGAGGCGAGCAGTTCTCCGTCGTTGGGAAGGCCGTCGATCAGGAGTATGTGCTTATGTCTCGCGGCTTCTCGCACACAGGCGTCACCATACGGGCTCTTGATTATCCGACCGATGATCACCGCCGGATGATCAATGGTCGCCAATGCACGGATCAGTGTCAGCACATTCTTGCGGGTGTGTCCGATGTGGCCGACATTGAGAATCACATCCTCCAGGCCATATGTCCGCCGGAAGAGTTCCGGATCTGCGGTGGCAAACCGACCATCCACGCCGTTTGGCACAATGGTGATCTGGTGCTCCGGTACGCCGTATCCTTCTGCTATGAGGATACCCTCGGCATGAGTGTTGGGGAGTATGTGGTCCGCCCAGGAGAGAATGTCAGCGCATAACGCATAGTCCGTCCAGATGCCCGCCCCGCCCTTCTGGGCCAAACGGGATATCCGCAGCAGGCGCCGCACAAATGCAGCGGAATGGGTGCTATAGGTAATCGGCGATACGATGAGGGGAAGACCCAGAGTGTGTATCTCCCTTGCCAGGTGGTATGTTCCGATATTCGCAGAAAACAGATGGAACACGTCTCCCGCCGCAGGCTTGAATGGCGCCCAGGGGTCAAACGGAAGGGTCTCAATCCCCTGCGTCTGTACATGACGCATGGTTTCTGTGATCTGCGTGCGCGGACCACCATGAAGAATGGAGAGAGCTTGATAACCTGCAAAATGAACGGTCACTTCAGCCTCCTGAGCATGGTGTTGTACAGGTCACCCAGCAAACGACGGGGATCGATCTCCCGGATGCGCCGGATGTCGGGAGGGTTCGGAGAAAACGTCTCCCGTTGCCAGGAGAGCGTGCCGAGCACCACCTGTTCCGCCGGGTTGAACGTAGCCTCGGTTCCATCACTGCGCATTGCATGGAAGGCAACATCGTGTTGCAGCAGCGTACCGGCGGCTGAACAGGAGAGCACTCCCTTCGTCACGGACATCTGAAGAGGTACGCCGGCCCGGCCCTTCCACCACATGGCATATGCTCCCAGCGACATCGGCCTGATGCCCTGGGTGCGGATTCCTTCAAGCAAGTGGCGCACGACATCCCAGTTCCGGTGAGTGGGATGATGGTAGAAGAAGAGTGGCTCCTGGCGGGCCAGCTTCATTGCCGTCAGCGACTGGAAGTATTCCTCCATCTGCCGTGCGGTGGCTCCAATCCGCCGCAGACTCCCGATACTCACGGGATGGATGGGGATCTGGAGCGTCCGAAAAAGCCGGTCATGGATCTCCGGATAGAGGGGGAACGTGTCATACGCACAGGAGAACTCGGACGAATACAGGAAACCGAATTCATCAATGATGGACGCAAAGTCCGGCCTCCAGGTCCCGTACGGTGCAGCGAACCCGCCGGGTGAAAGTCCGACCGCATCCAACAGGTCCCGACCACGGGCGATCTGCCGTCTGTTCCATGCCGGATCCCCGGCCACACGATGTTCGTAGCAGTGAAGTCCAATCTCCTGGCCGGCCAGAGTGGAAAAATGCGACAGCCAGGATTCGTGTGCGCGCACATCCACGAACCATGTGGCACCGACACCGGATTCTCTCACCACATCGTAGAGCGTATCGATATCGCTCCGCGGTGCCCCGTCCGTGTCCACCCGAAATGCCAGGATATTCCGCTCGCCGGACGGAAAGTACCAGAGGTGGACATAGGGCAAGCCGCGGGCATGGTGGAGGTATGCCAGCGCCTTGTGGAAAAGACGACGCACCTCCCCTTTTGCCACCAGCGATACGTGTTCCGTAGGCAACCGCTCGCGTTGCCAGTAGAAGGCCTTGGTTGCGGTGCGGCTGTCGGTCATCGCGGCGTGGACATCGAACGGCAACAGGACTGCCGTGCCGCCGTGTGTTGGTCCCGCGAAGAGCGCCAAATCGTTCTGTTGAGTACGGAGCCTATTCGCTTCGCGCGGAATCCCTCCAATGAGACCGAGGTCGAGCAGGCCGGAGAATTCAAATGCCTTATCACCATCGCCGAGAACGTAGGAGAGACGCTCGCGGCGTGTCGTTGTGCCCAGTGCGCCGGCAAGATGGTGCGCAGCCCCGATGACCCCTCCACCTGACCGCAGGTATGCGACAACCGCGTCCGCCTCAGCCGGTTCAAGAGGCCGGACGACGATGAGGACCGAGCAGCGGTCTTCGGCAACTCCTTCACGGAGATCCAGCACCTGCCAGGGCAGACCCTCCTGGGAAAGCATCAGTTCCCAGGTTTGTGACGGAGCCGTAAGCCCGGCGCAAAGGTTCATAGGAGCTTCTCCCGCAGGTAACGTATATCAGACGGAAGGATCACCTTCAGGAGGATGAGGGCAACACCATAGGTGGCAATCGCTGCGCCAACGGCCGGCAACGGGCCGGCTGCAAGGGCGAACCATGCAACGGCCATTCCGACGGCGCCCGCCAGTAGCGGGGGGACAAACACGCCGGGATGCGGAAGCGTGATAACGGCTCCGGTACGATTCAGCATCAGGAGCAAGGTCACCGCTTCGCCAAGGACCACGGCAACAGCCGCACCGGCAAGCCCGAACAGGGGTGTCAGTATCAGGAGAAATAGCGCCAGCGCAATCGTCCCGGCTGTGATCACGCCGGCATACATCCGGTCTCCTCCGGCGCCGACGAGGGCGCACACGACGATGGAATTCAGAAGAGTAAGCACCACGTAGAGCAGCAGAACCTGGAAAGTGATGATCCCCCCATCGTATGAATCCCCGAACACCCACACAACAGCATACGGAGCGAGAAGAATGCCACAAAGCACTGCCGCAATACCAATAACCAGAAGCACGCGAAGTCCGACATCGATGAGTTTTTCCGCCTCGCTACGGTTCCGGACAATCATCCGTGATACAGCAGGAAGGAAAACGGCATTGACAACCCGATCGAGGACCAGGAGGAGAAAGACCAATTTCATTGCCGCATTATACTGTCCCGCTCCGGCTGTTGTCAGAAATATACCTATGATGAGAGGAGGAAGGTTGACGATCATCTGGCCGAGGAACATAGCCCATCCGATGTGGAGATTCTCGATGAGGATACGCCTCCACATCGAGGGTGCCCAGCGAAAGTGAGGCACGCCTGCAGTGCGCAGCAGCGCCACACCGAGAAGAAGGGCTGTCGCCGTGCACCCGGTCAGGAAGGCGAGCGGGGCGCCCACAACATCCTCCGCTGAACGAACCAGAAGGAGCGCCATCAGCCCATAGACGACATACCCGCCAAAGCGGGCAGCACTTACACTGACAAATTGTTCTTTCCCCTGCAGCACCCAATCTACGTACAATGCCATGGGCAGCAATGAAGCGACGCTCGTGAGCACAACCAGACCGGTGCGATTGGCCGGAAAAAACAGGACAACGACAAGTACTGTCAAGAGGAGGCCGCCGGTGGAAAGGAGCGACCGGACCACGATAACGCCGCCGAGGCGGTCCGGATCGAACGTTGAGAGCTTGGCGACATTTCGCGTCTCAACGATCTGAAAACCCGGACTGGTGAGAAGCTGAAGATGGCCCAGCACGGCCAGCCCGATGGTCACGAGACCAAAACCTTCTGGGGCCAGGGTACGGGCAAGATACACAGTGGCCAGGAATCCGACAGCCCTGCTTGCGATATCCCCCGCAAAGACGGCCAGGATATTTTGGGCCGCACGTTTCACGTTTGTGGAATTCCCAGGTGCACGAGGAGAGCAGCCTCTCTTGCAGCCAGAGGGTATTTCCGGATGATACGGGCTCGAGCGGATTCGGCCAGTTGAGGAGAGGCCAGCAACGCCGCACTGATTGCCTGCTGCATTTGCTCCACATCTCCATAGGGTACAACACGGCCGGTCTCTCCAATTGCTTCCGGGATTCCTCCGACCGCAGTCCCCACGGGGGAGCATCCGCAGAGCATAGCTTCGCAGAGGCTGTTAGGAAGACCTTCACTCATTGATGGCTGGCAGTAGGCCTTTGCGCGCTGGTACAACGGAAGGAGATCGCCTCTGGAACGATAGGGAAGAAGATCCACATTTGGCGGACGCGCGGCCTCAATCCGTGCGAGCAAGGGCTGACGGAGTCCTACAAGGACAAACCGGACATCGGGGAGTGTTCGCGCCACCTGGAGGAGGAAGTCCACCCCCTTCACCTTCAACCGTACTTCGGTCTCGCATCCAGCGACCGTGAGCACCAGAGGTTCTTTCTTGCCCGCCGGAAACCATCTGTCCGGGTCGTAACCTGTCGGTACAGTGTGGATGTTGGCGCCATCATACCTCCCCAGGAGTGCAGCATTGGCCACC
Organism: uncultured Bacteroidota bacterium; assembly: GCA_963779225.1. Classification (GTDB taxonomy): domain Bacteria; phylum Bacteroidota; class Ignavibacteria; order UBA10030; family UBA6906; genus CAVPCZ01. Next base: position 2,057,321 of record CAVZWW010000003.1, on the reverse strand, counting down.
AGCGAATTATCCACTGCCAGGACAGCGCTTGCATGCCGCAACGCCCACCCGACGGCTCGCCGTTTCCAGGCATTCCGGCCCGGTCCGTATCCGGAAAACGGCACATCTGCCACATCCGCACCGGCAGCGATCAGTACGGAACGTTTCGCCGACCTCCGCGCTGCGCCGACTGCAGCGGCGGCATACACGGAGGCAAACCAGGTAAGGACCGCATCCGCGCGCCGGACTCCGGATGCAATCCTCAGAGGAGCCTGCATACCATGAACGATAAGATGTTCGACGTCGGCGTGCTTCCGGAGCAGGTCAACATCTTCAAGAATGAAGGGGGAAGAAAGTGTTGAAACAACGAGTATGTTGGGACGAGGCAAGCGTCAGTCCAAGTGTGGACGTTGAAGGGTGAATGGCTGGGAAAAGATACGCGGAACAGGCGTGAGTTGCAAGAAACAGGTTCAGGACCGGAAGGAAGATCCCCGGGGCCGTTTCCCCCGGGAACTTCAGGAGGCTTGGCTTATCACTTTGCGGGCACAAACTTCAGCGAGACGGAATTCAAGCAGTACCGCAACCCGGTCGGTGGAGGACCGTCTTCAAAGACATGACCGAGGTGTGCATCGCAGCGATCGCAGACGATTTCAGATCTCACCATGCCGTGACTGCTATCCACCTGGACGCGGACATGTTTCTTTTCCAGGGTATCCCAAAAACTTGGCCAGCCGCAACCTGCATCGAACTTGGTTTCAGAACTGAAGAGCTCTGCACCGCATCCGATGCAGAGGTAGATACCCTTTTGGGTCGTATTCCAGTACCGCCCGGTGAAAGGGCTTTCTGTCCCCTTTTTGCGGGTCACCTCATATTCCTCCGAAGAGAGTTGCTTTCTCCAATCGGCATCCGATTTCACCACTTTCTCCACGGGAACACGTTCCTTTGCTGCCGAGGAATCGGCTTTCTTCCGCTCAGTCTGCGCCACGGCGTTGTGTACCCAAATGCCGGGCAAGAGAACGATAACTACGATCAATACTCTCAGATATTCCATTGCTTATATAACAGCAGGGGATTCCTGTTTGGTTCCACTGTACTGATCCATCACGAAGTCAGAATCCGTTCGATTTCTGCGAGTTCTTCCGCCTGGAACGCCAGCTTTTCAAGTGCCTGGAGGTCTTCATCCAGTTGTTCGACTGAGCTGGCACCTATGACAGCCGAGGTCACGCCAGGGTGGCGGAGCACCCATCCAATGGCCATCTGGGCCAGTGATTGCCCGCGCAATTGAGCAACCGTATGGAGTGCTCGGACCTTTCCCAGTTTTTTGTTCGTTATCTCTTCCGGGCGCAAGAACCCGTGTGGCTTTGAGGCCCTCGAGCCGGCCGGGATGCCGTCCAGGTACCGCCCCGTCAGGACACCCTGGGCGAGCGGGGAAAACACGATACAGCCCATCCCTTCTTCAGACAAGGTCTGGAGAAGCTCCCCTTCTATCCAACGATTGAACATATGATACACCGGCTGGTGGATGAGGCACGGCGTTCCGAGTTGCCGGAGCAGGGCGGCGGCGCTGCGGGTTGTTTCGGCGCTGTAATTGGAGATGCCGGCGTACAGTGCCCGGCCCGAGCGCACGATAAAATCGAGGGCTCCCATGGTTTCTTCGAGAGGTGTGTTTGGATCGGGACGGTGAGAATAGAAGATATCGACATAGTCCAGGCCCATGCGTTTCAGGCTCTGATCCAGACTGGAGACCAGATATTTGCGGGAGCCCCATTCGCCGTACGGGCCGGGCCACATGAAGTACCCCGCTTTTGTGGAGATCACGAGTTCATCTCGATGGGCAAGAAAATCGTCGTGGAGAATTCTGCCGAATGTTTCTTCCGCCGAGCCTGGTGGCGGGCCGTAATTGTTGGCGAGGTCAAAATGCGTGATCCCCTTGTCAAAGGCTCGCCGGAGAATCTGCCGTCCGTTATCGAGTATGTCCACGCCGCCGAAATTGTGCCAGAGCCCCAGGGAGAGAGCGGGCAGCTTCAGGCCGCTCCTGCCGCAGCGGCGATATGGGATGGAGCTGTACCGATCTTCAGAGGGAAGCCAGGGTGAGTGCATGGGTCGTTCCTCGTGTAAGAAATCCGGCTGGTCTAACAACCGCAATGGAGAGTAATGGCGGAAAACAAAGGATAGAATCAAAAAGACAATTCCTCACTACGCACTCGTGAGCCCGTCGAATGCTCCCGCGTGCATCAGGCCCACGATACGTTCTACGTCGCGGGATAACTCCCGGTCGCCGCGGAGCGAAGGGACCGCAGTGCGGATGATCTCGAATGCGTGTTTCGTCCCGGCGCCGGGACGCTCTGATCTGAATGCCAGTCCTTGCGTCGCACAATGCAGTTCAATAGCCAGGACTCTCTCGACGTTCTGGACGACCTGCCGGGCCTGTCGAGCGGCGATCGTGCCCATACTCACATGGTCTTCCTGGTTCGCCGACGTCGGAATAGAGTCGCCGCTGGCGGGATGTATGAGGACTTTGTTTTCCGAGACCAGCGCCGCGGCGGTATACTGCTCAATCATCAAACCTGATTCCACTCCCCCGTCGGCGGCGAGAAAAGCCGGGAGACCGTAGCTATGCTGCCGGTCCAGAAGTTTTGCGGTCCGCCGCTCGGAGATATTGCCGAGCTCGGCAACAGCAAGAGCAAGGAAATCCATAGCGATGGCGACCGGCTGGCCGTGGAAATTACCGACGCTCAGTACTTCGTTGGTGTCCGGGAAGATGAGTGGATTGTCGGTGGAGGAGTTGATTTCCGTTTCGACGACGCCGGCGACGTACGCGATCGCATCGCGGGAGGCGCCGTGCACCTGAGGTGCGCAGCGGAGAGAATAGGAATCCTGGACTTTCTGGCGGGTGTCATGGTCAACCCGGTCAACCAGTCTGCTCCCCCGAATGAGCGAGCGGATATTCCGTGCGGCAATTGCCTGCCCCGGATGGGGACGTGTGGCAACCACACGTTCGGCAAACGGTGTGCTTTTTCCTTTGACGGCCTCGAGGGTCATCGCAGCTGCGATATCGGCAACTACCGCAAGCCGCCTGGCATCGTACACCGCAAGAACGCCTACAGCGGTCATTGCCTGGGTTCCGTTGTTCAGCGCCAATCCTTCTTTTGCCTCAAGCACCACCGGCATGATTCCCGCCGCGCGCATCGCCTGCACACCGGGCATACGTTTGCCATGGTAGAAAGCCTCCCCCTCTCCAATCAGCACCGCAGCTGCGTGGGACAGGGGTGCAAGATCCCCGCTGGAACCCACCGATCCCTGTTCGGGGACGACCGGATGGACGCCGCGGTTCAACATTTCCAGCAGCCGTTCGACGGTGGACACCCGAATGCCGGAATGGCCGCGCGCGAGGGCATTGGCCCGGAGGAGGAGCATAGCGCGAACAACTTCCTCGTCGAAAGGCCGGCCGACACCAGCGCAATGGCTGAGAATCAGATTGCGTTGAAGTTCACGAATACGGTCGGGATGAATGGACACATTCTGGAAAGCGCCAAAGCCGGTGGTGACGCCATAGACCACGGCGTGGTCACGAACGGCCTTATCCACCCAGGCACGCGACTGCTGCATGCGTCGTTTTGAGGACGGTGCGAGCCCCGCGTGGGTTCCGGCACGCGCGACAGCCGTCACACGGTCTATGGTCAGTGAATCGCCATCAAGCAGGACACGTTTGGCCATGGAGATCCCGGCAAATTGAGCAATGCGTCAGGACACTTTAGGTCGGGCAAGCACTTCGCGCACGTGGTCAACGCACCCGTCGAGGGGAACCGAAAACTGCGCTGTGCGCATGAGGTGCAACCACTCGTCACGTTCTTTTCCGACCGCCGTCTTCTTCTTGTCCTGGAGTTTTGCACCCAGAGCAAGGTCTTTTATCGTGACCTCCCCGCGCGCGAATTCATCGCTTCCGATGATCACCGCCACCGGGATCTGCTGCCGGTTGGCATACTGCAATTGTTTGCCGAGCCCCTTTTCTTCGCCCAGATAGAGTTCCGTGTTGATACCCGCCTGGCGAAGCCGGCGTGTGAGCTGCTGATACTCATTCAGGCGGGCGGGTTCCATGACTGTCACGAAAACCTGCGCGGTGGAAGACACGAGTTCAATAAGTCCGAGTTTCTGCATCGCTGCGAACAGCCGATCGACACCGATGGATGCTCCGACGCCGGGGATTTTCCGGCCGAGAAACCGTTCGACCAGGCCGTCATACCGGCCGCCACCGAATACCGAGCCGAATTCAGGCGCGTCGGTCAATACCGCCTCGAAAACGGGTCCGGTGTAGTAGTCGAGCCCGCGGGCGATGTTCAGATCGAGAGTCACGAATTCATCGGGGATTTCAAGGGCATCCAGCGAAGAGCAGAGAAATTGGAGTTCGCCGATCGCCTCGGCGGCGGATGGCACGCCGGCGAAGAGGGTGGAAAGTGCCGCCAGCACATCGAGCCGTCGCCCTTTGGGGAGCGCAAGGAATTCTTTAATTTTCGCCACAGACGCGGGCGAAACTCCCAGTCCGCGTATGGTGTCGCCGGAAAGATCCGTGCGGCCGGTGGTCAATTCCGCCGCGACATTGTCAACCCCGATCTTCTCAAGCTTGTCGAGGACGCGGAAGACACCATGAGCCATCTCACGGGGAATCCCGGCAAAGTCCAGAAGGCTATTGAGCACTTTTCTGTCGCTGAAGCGGACTTTGAAGCGTTCAATTCCCAGCGCCCGCAGTGTGTCATACATTCCCGAGAGGATTTCGACATCGGCTGCGAGCGAGACCGCACCCACGGAATCCAGGTCGAATTGAATGAATTCTCGAAATCGTCCCGGGTCCGGCTTGTCCACGCGCCAGACGGGAGCCACCTGATAGCGTCGGAACGGAAGGGGGAGATCCGGGTATTGCGCCACGACGCGCGCAAGAGAGACGGTAAGATCGAACCGCAGGGCGACATCCTCCCCTTCCGGGTTCTTGAACTCAAATATTTGTTTCGTATTCTCGTCGCCGTAGCCCAGCAGGGTCACGCGATATTCCTGGGCGGGTGTTTCAAGGGGAAGAAAACCATAGCGTTCGTATACCTGGCGGATGGTGGCGATCATCTTCTGCCGGGCATTCATTTGCGCAGGGAGGTAGTCCCGGAATCCTTTCAGGAGCCGGGGTTCAACAAGACGTTCGTCAGCCATACTCGGGAGTCAGTGTGTCTTTGACAGGAGGAAGGTGGTGGACTGTATCCATTTCAAAATACGACTATTCAGGTGCAGTTGCAACCCTTCGGCGCCTGACTCAATTTTCAGGTGGGGCAACAAGAAACGAAGCTGACTTCTATGGAATATTCAGGAAAAGAACTGAAGATCACGTCCTTTGAGCAGGACAACCCATCCCGCATTACGGTGCGGTGGTGGTCTGCAGAGACCTTGAAGATGTGACGAGAGTTTCGTAGCATTGGAACAGTCGTCCATTCGTTTTACAACCGACAGGTATGGTCATGGTGGGACAGTCCAACGATTTTCAGGAGGTTCTCGATAGGTTGCCCCTCGGCATTCTGATTTCGAAACAGCCTGAGGGAGTGATTTCCTACCTCAACGAGAAAGCCTCCGACCTCCTTCAAATCCCCGCTGAGTCCGCACTTGGGCTGCGAGGACTCGATTTTCTTGTCGAGGAAGAGAAGCGCAATGAGATCGCGAAGAAGCTGATGGGGGAAGGGGACAGCGTTAGCTTGCGAGCCCTTTGCCGGTCGATGAGCGGGCGGGAGTTCACGGCAATGTTGTATGCCTCGCTTGTGATTTTCGGCGGGTCACCCTGCTCTGTGATAATTATTGCCGACGTTCAACAGATTTGACAGCCCACGGGCGTACACACGGCGATCGACATTTGTATGGCACAGTCCACGCCCAAACCCTGGCGATGCGTTTGAGGTGCAGAAGCAGCAGCAAGCCGGAATCGCCTACGGATTAGGCAGTTTCTCGTGAGGGAACTGCTGGGTTCGTAAATCCACGATCGCTTCGTAGAGCAGGCTAGAATCCGCGAACATTTTCGAGTCCTCTCAAATACCGCCTGAAGCCCATGTCTTCAGGGACATCGTGCCCTCCGTTCGAAACACGATAACGAACGCGCCGAAATGCCAGGCCGGCCGTTCTGAGCCAAACAGAGATCAGTGTTACCGAATAGCCTTTCTGCCAGAGGTCTTCAAGAAAACCCGCAAAGAACCTCGAGGCAAGCGTGGTCTCAAAGGCAAAGTCTCGACCAGCTTCGGCAAGTTCGTGAATACGCTTCAACTTCGCTCTCCCGGCCTCATAAGAGACGGATCCCGGGTTGAAACCAGAAAGCCCACTGGCAATATGATCCGCATTTACGAAATCAACGACCCGGAGAAACTCCTTCCCTGTCAAGGCCGTGATGAGTCTGTCAAATGGCAGGATACCAAGGGGCTTTGTGGAAGAAGAAGATCCCCGGCCGATGTCGGGCCTGATGAAGAATGGGAGACAAAGGAGGGGTTTGAAACTTCGGATAGTACTGGCGATAGCACCAATAAATGAGCAGACCTATAGATACGTTGTATACATTAGGGCTTCCGAGTTTCAAACCTTTTCGCACAACGCGGATTGTCAACTAAAGCACTTATATTGGTTGACAGTTTGCAGTGTCAAGAACGCTGCAGTCGGCTGTCAACCAGCTAGTCAGTCACTTCCCTGAGCAATCCCGGCTTCGAAAAACCATTTGGCGGTATTCGCGCTCTGAGGAAAGGTGATCGTCGAGACGCGAAAGGAGCTGACACCTCAGCGATGCGGTCGGTGGGGTCTTGAGGGAATCTGGTGGGGTTTGAGCGTCACAATTCTCCCATGTTTCCAGACGACAATGGATTCGCCAAGTTTCTTGTGACGTTCCAACGCCCTGGCGATTGCCTCGCCCACTCCAGCAACAATGAGTTCACGGGTCCTGCGTTGCTGCTTCGTCATGATCTCCCCGAAATCTTTTTCCAGACAGCCGCTGAATGAACAAGCGGTTCGCTACCGATCTGGCGTTCGGCCACAAGAATAGGTTCAGGACCGGAATTGTCGTAAATGTACCAAGCATCAGCCAGAGGTAAATAATCTTCGCGAAGGTTCTCGAGACCTCTCAAATAGCGCCTGATGACGACGTCCTCAGGGACATCGTGCCCCCCGTTCGAAACGCGATAACGAACGCGCCGTAATGCCAGGCGGGCCGTTCTGAGCCAGACATAGATAAGTGTTACCGAATAGCCTTTCTGTTTGAGGTCTTCAAGAAAACCCGTAAAGAACCTCGACGCAAGCGTGGTCTCAAAGGCAAAGTCTTTACCAGCTTCGGCAAGCTCGTGAATACGCCTCAGCATTGCTCTCCCGGCCTCAACAGAGACGGATCCCGGGTTGAAACCCGAAAGTCCACTGGCAATATGATCCGCGTTTACGAAATCAACGACCCGGAGAAACTCCGGTAAGAGGGTTTGTGCCAGGGTTGTCTTCCCAGCCCCGTTGGGACCACCAATTATGTAGACAGACGGCATATTCCTGTAAAAAGATACGCTCTTTCCTTTTCACTGTCAACTTCGCGGTCATGGCCGGGATAACGCTGTCAGATGAGGAAGATACAATTGGGGTTTGCGGACAGATGACCATTCCTGATCGAGGCCGGGGGTGATTGAGGATAGAAGACCAAAAGAGAGATTTGACAAGTCGGATGGTACTGGCGATAACACCAACAAAAGAGCAGACCTACAGATACGTTGTATTCATTAGGGTTTCCGGGTTTCAAACCTTTTTGCACAACGCGGATTGCTAACTAAAACACTTTTCTTGGTTAGCACTTTGAGCGTTCAAGAATGCTGCTGCTGGCTGTCAACCAGACAGCTGCTCTGCGGGTGTCAGGACATCAAAATGAAACGCCAAAGACTGCCGAACCCGGAGTCTCTGCCGGCTTCGTCGACAGGCTTTGAGGCAACCGCAGGCCGCGTTTGTCGCCTGATCTCATTTGCAGAGCAGGAGTTTCCGCGTCTGGATGTAATCCCCGGCTTGCATCCTGTAGAAGTATACCCCGCTTGAAAGCCCCTTCCCACCAAACTTCACCTCGTGGTACCCTGCATCCTGTTCTTCATCGACGAGCTGCGCGACCTCTTGGCCGAGGGTGTTGAAGACGGTCAGCGTCACGTGCGAACGATTGGGCAAGCCATATCGGATCGTCGTCGAAGGGTTGAAGGGGTTGGGATAGTTCTGCATGAGGAGAAAACTGGCAGGTATCAGCTGGTCAGCTACAACGGAAGACACCGGAGACACGAGAAAACGAAGCGTATCCGATCTTGCATACCCAAGCACTTCCCCTACGACCGCGTGAGGGCCTACCGAAAGCAGTGGGTGACCAGCATTACGGGCAGGACATTTCAGATGATCCCATGTCGCCGAACTATCCGGCGGAATCGTCTTGAAGGTCACGATAAGGGCGCACCCCATATGGTCGGCAAAATCGAAATCGTCGACAATGCAACTTGCCTGGCATGAGGACGGAAACGAGAGGCGAACTGTATCCGCAGTCGGATTATGTGCCGTGACGATTATCCCGACAGTATCCCCATATTGGTACGACAAACGGTCTGTCCGAACTCCGACCTGGATTTGAGCTGTCGTGCTTGTACATTTGAGGACAGTCAGAAACACAATCAGCATCTGCCTCATGATTCACCTCCCAACTCTAGGCACTGCCTAACAGCTCTCAGCTTACCTGCGCCGCTCACAACAAACGAGCCCCCGATCCATCGGACGAAGAGGCGATGCATGGACGAATGTACACTGCGATTTCGCAAATGTCAATCAAGGCATGCGCCACCCACGCGGTGATTGCAGGCGGCAGTTGGGGGATGGTCCATTTCAAATCGACACAAGCAGCCCCAGGTCAAATTGAAGTGCACGTGATCTGGAGCCGTGCCATTCGTGATACTTGAAGATCTCGGACATTCCGTGCGCATAGTGGCCTGATATTGCGAGAGTGAGGGAGGTGTTGAGGGTTAACTCTCCACCCACACCGAGAGCCACAATTATTTCAGTCTTCTGGTACATAGCGCCGACTTCGTTGGTGGTTGTTTCCAGACCTGGGCTCTCACCACGCGCTTCGGCTGATACCAAAACTGCGACTATCGGGCCGCACTCCACAAATCCTCTGAGCGAACCTTTTCCCATCCTCCACCGGACGTAGATGGGAATATTGATATAATCATTGGTGAAAGTGGTATTACCCTTGAGAGAGAGCTCCCAAAACCTATTGTTGGCAACGAAGCTCATCTGCGTACAATTGACCTGCAACGCCAGCAATAGTTGGCTCGTGAGTTCCAGATCCAGGACGACTCCGCCCAGAAAATGAGACTGCATTGGCCACGTTTCGCCGACACTGTTATCGTCTGGCTCAAGAACTTTCGAAAGATTCAGGCCGGCATGGGCACCAATTCTCACTTGCCCGAACGCGGAACAAACACACAATACAAGTGCAGCCAGAAACACGAAACATAGTTTGGTCATGGTTTCATCCATCCTCTCAGTGCTGCCACCTTGCGCCCGCGTGGTTTGTGTCTTATAAGAGAGTCCGTACAGATTGTGCGAAGCATGCCTGAGAAGGTGCAGGGATGACAGGGCAGAGTTCACCATCTCAAGTATTAGTTGGAACAAGGAGAACGATGAAGCCTGGTGGCAATTATCCGAAAGGCGTGAGCCTCAGCGCGCGCGAGTGGATGAGTTCAACGCTGTAGCAAAGAGAAGAGGTGACCCCCGTCATAAACAGAAGATACCACAAACATCACAAGCGAAGTTAACAATGAATTTCGCCAATGTCAATTGACAAACCCATTCCCATCCGGCGTCGTGTACAGGCGCTGGTTAGGGCGCTCCCCCATTTCGAATTCACCCCTCGATACAGTACTTGAATGGGTAAACCGTGTCTGCTTTCACGGTAAAAGTCCCATGCAAGAATGTAGCCGTTCGAGTGGTGTCCTTCTCATACCGGAAGATAAGGTCGAATTGCCCTGTCAACGTGCTGTCGCTCGAGGTTACACGGATGCTATTGAGCGTGTCCGACATCAGCACGTACTTGTTGAAGGGTATACACAGCCCCAGATCCCAATACCCCGTCATGGATCGGTTGATGCTTTGTACCCTGCCGACGTTGGGCTTGAATGTCAACATCAGCGTGTTCTCCATCCCTTCTCCGCTCCCACGGATGACCACCTCGCCGGGGACGTATCCGTTTGACTGAGCGAATACACCGATTGCTCGCTGGACTCCATTGAGAGAGAAAGACACGGTCCCTTCGTACGACCACGACGGAGTTGTGGAACCTGGGATTTCCGAAACCGATGCATCCGTTGGCTTCGAGCAACCTGCCATGATGAACGTACACAGACAACTGAAGATCAGTATCTTCATCTTCTCTCCGAGAGCGCTCTGACGATCGCGGCTCACCTGCACCGCGCACAGTTATACAACTCCACACGGCGTCAGGTGCGGACGGTGCGCTATTTCGTCAACATGAGTTTCTTCGTCTCCACAAAGTTCCCGGCCTGCATTCGATAGAAGTACACGCCACTCGACAATTCGCCGCCATCAAACTGCACTTCGTGATAGCCTACCTCCTGCTCCCCATTCTGGAGAACCGCGACCTGCTGCCCCAGAGTGTTGAAGACCGTCAATATTGCATGCGAACGATCGGGCAAGCCATATCGGATCGTCGTCGAAGGGTTGAAGGGGTTGGGGTAGTTCTGAAAGAGCCGGCACTCCTTAGGGAGCGCAACGGTAGCCGTCCCTTCAACAGAGACAACCAGCTCCGACAAGGGACGACGCCAGACGCCGAGCCCGGCGGTCCCGCCGTACAGATCAGGTCCAAAGACCTCCAGGGCCATCACTGTCAGATCTTTCAGACCTTCGTTGACGGCCGTCCACCGTGTGCCGTTGTCTGTTGTTAAGAATACACCCTTGTTTTGTGTGCCGGCGAAGACTTTGGTGCCGCTTGTGGCCAACGCGTAAATCACACTGTCCTCCAAGCCGTCGTTTGCCTGGGTCCAGGTCGCACCATGGTCGGTAGAGCGATACACTCCATCACTCCAGGTCCCAGCGAGAAGCGTTGTGGCGCACACTGTTAGGCACTTCACGGATGCGCCTGCCATTCCGGCGCCGGCGGGTCTCCAGGCTCCACCATTTACGTTTGATATGAACACGGGGTGACCACCCGCAAAAAGGTTTGTGTCAAGCATAGCCAGCGTCATGAGATATTCAGAGGCACCAAACCCGTCATTTCTGGAGTTCCAAGAATTGCCATTGTCGGAGCTCTTCCAGACGCCGGTTCCTGCGACGAAGACCAATGGCTCTCGCACAAGGAATGCTTCGGCATTAAAGTTGGAGCCGGCGAAGGGTGGAGATTGAAGGGTTGTATCCAAAGCCCGTCTCCACGTCAAACCGCCGTCGGTTGAAATGTCCACGCGTCCAGAAATACAGGTCCCTCCCGCCAGGAGATTCGGGCCTGCAAGAGCAAGGCAGTAAATGTTGTAATCCGCCGTTAGTTTGCCCCTCGACAGCCATGTCGTGCCACGGTCCGTGGAAAGGAACACATGATTGCGGGCCACCCCTGTAAATAGTCGGGAGCCGTCAGAGGCAAAGCATTCCACTGTGGTCCCTGTCACTGGGACGGCAGTCCAAATCTTTGCGCCATCAGCACTCCGAAAGAGTCCAGCCTCAGTTCCGGCCAGAAGGTATGCACCATTGACCGCAAGAGAATAGACAATCTTGTCCTCGATTCCAGGGCCGGCGGCCGTCCAACTTGCACCATCGTCCGTCGAAAGGAAAACACCGCCGGACGTTCCGGCGTAGAGATTCTTGCCGCTCACGGCGAAAGCGTGAATTGTGCTGTCTGTCAATCCGAAGTTGACCGGCGTCCAGGTTGATTCATTGTTGGCAAAGACGAAGACGCCTCGAGAGGTCCCGGAAAAGAGCTTCGTCCCGTTCATGGCAAATGCATTGACAGCCGGGAGAAACCCGTACGAATTGTAGGGCAAGCCACCACTGGCTGAAGTCCAGCTCGTACCGTTGTTGGTTGAACGAAATATCCCGCGGTCAGTTCCAGCAAAAAGATTCGTCCCGTTCATGAATAGTGCAAATACAGCAGTATAAACAGACGGCAAGCCAGTACTTACCTCAACCCAGCTGCTTCCGCTGTCGGCCAAAAGGTAGACCCCACGCCTGGTTCCCGCAAAGAGATTCGTTCCACTGACGGTGAGACAATTGACTTGTTTGTTTGTTAGTCCGGTGTTGACCTCTTTCCAGCTTGCGCCGCCACTTGTAGAAAGAAACACGCCGGCCCCATAGCTCCCTGCGAAGAGATTTGTTCCGATTAGTCCGCCGGAGGAGGGGCTGATGGCCAGAGCCTGAATAGTGCCACTCAAGCCAGGACCTTCGGCAGCCCAATTTGAACCGCTATCAGCAGAAAGAAAGACCCTCGTGCCAACTCCCGCGAAGACTTCTGTACAATTCACGAGCAAAGAGGAAACAACACCTCCATACGGTCCGTTGGTTTGAACCCATTGAGCAGACGCAGTGGGGCAAATCAGAATGATGACAAGTGCGAGAGGGAGAAACTGGGGTCTCATTTTGTCCGCCTTCAACGCAAATGGAGTAGAACTATCTCGGACTCGCAGCCTAGAGGTCGTCGGGGTGGGCTCAATCACGGTGGTACGGGAACGGGGTCCAAAGCGGCGGCTCGATGGCTGACGGAGCCATAGAGCATGTTTGCAGAGGGAAACTTAATCAGTCCTTCGGCCAAAGTCAACGGCCGATGCAGGATACAAGCGGGCTTTGAAGACAAAGAAAATCCCCGGTGTATGCCGAGGCTGAATAAGGATGGAAGAAGAAAAGAAGGGTTTGAAACTTCGGATGGTACTGGCGATAGCACCATCAAATACGCAGACCTACAGATACGTTGTATTCATTAGGGTTCCCGAGTTTCAAACCTTTTTGCACAACGCGGATTGCTAACTAAAGCACTTTTCTTGGTTAGCACTTTGAGCGTTCAAGAATGCTGCTGCTGGCTGTCAACCAGTCAGTTTACGGTTTGGTCTACAACTTTTGGACCACGGTATTCGATGCCCCCAAACAACAGAGACCACGAAGACTTTGTTCAAGCTGTCCTTCATACCCATCGTGAACTCAACAGGCAGCGAGCCAAACTTCATCACCTGCGCAACGGTAAGATCAAGCGGCACTGCCCATACCGTTTTGTTTCGGTCGTAACTGGATTCTGTATTTAAGCGGATAGTTGTAAAGTTCTCTTTGTGTACGGTTTTGTTCTAAGAACTTCTTCCGTGAACAGGCCAACGGCCACCATCCCGATAACTATTGGGAGATGACCGTTGTTTTCAAAATGGAATTTCCCAATCCGGGTGAAGATTGAAATCAATCAACCGGCAAAAGTTTTACTCCGTTGCCCAGGCTCTTGCAGCTTCTGTTTCTAGATCACTGTATTTCTCTTTTCCTGTACTTACTTTTACGAAGGAAATAGTGCCTCCTTTAAATTCACCGGGTGATTTATATAGTTTGCTTACCGGATCTCCGCTGTCAAAACCAACACATAGGCCATCCCCAACAAGGGTGAATTTTCCTACCTGTGCTGTCATAGGACCCGATGCAACTTCTTTGTCGTTAACATACAGTTTTGTTGTCCCTATTGACTCTTGGTGCTCACCGGCTTTTTCTTTGGTGAATTCCATACCAAGAGTGTACTTGCCGGGTTTGAGTGCAGCAGACATCAATTGTTGTTCTGTAATGCCGAGGAAATTATAGACGTAATACAATTTATGGTCTTTAATGAATAAGCTATGCCCGCCAAAACGCGAGCCGTGAGCAAAAATAACTCCCGAACTCTTTGCGGTAATATCAACGTTGGCTACAATCTTGTACGATTTGCCCCTTACATTTACCGCCACCGCTTCGGGTACGGCGCTTGTATGCGGATAATAGGTGTAGCTGTCACTTTCTGCTTCTTCTTTTGGACGGTCAATATTGACCAGCTCGAGCGCAGTACGGTCATCCAGTGGTTTTGCATGATTCTTATCAGCTTCTTCGTCCCAGAGCTTTCTTAATGCTTCCAATTTGTCAGGATTTTCTTTGGCAAGGTCATTCGACTCCGAACGGTCAATATCTACATGGTATAGTTCCCATTTGTCCTTATCGAAATTACCCTTGCCGGTAAGTGGTGCATGCACAGCAACTGCTTTCCAGCCATCCTGCCATATTGCACGGGTACCCAGCATGGTGTAATACTGCACATGTTTTTGTGTGGGTGCATCGGGTTTGGCATCGAATGAATACTTCATAGAAACTCCGGACAAAGGATATCTGTTCCACCCCCCTGTACACTTTTGGCATTTCCAGTCCACAAATTTCGAGAATGGTTGGAACGATATCTACCGCATGGTGATACTGGTTGCGAACTTCGCCACGGGCCTTGATGCCTTTTGGCCATGATATAACTAGTGGATCAGCTGTTCCGCCGGAATAGTTTGAATAGCGTTTGAACATTTTAAACGGAGTGGAAAAAGCAGCCGCCCATCCTGTAGGGTAGTGCTCGTAGGTGTTTGGTCCGCCTAACTCATCAATCAACTTCATGTTCTCTGCCAGATCATCCGGGTAGCCATTAAAGAATTTGTTTTCATTCACTGAACCGTTGGGTGTACCTTCTCCGGAGGCTCCGTTATCAGCTGCATACATAATTATCGTATTCTCATACTGCCCGGTTGCTTTCAGATGGTCTATCACCCGACCAATCTGCACATCGGTATATTCAGAGAATCCGGCATATACTTCGCACAAACGCGAGAATAGTTTCTTCTCAGTCATGCATTCAATGTATTCCACGGACGCACAAAGTCTGCGGGATTTGCCTGGTCTTCCGGCATCGGGTTAAATTCAGTGAGTCTTGTATCCTTTGGTAAAATGCCTCTTTCAATCATGCGGGGCAGTACCCATTTACTGTACGCATCATATCCATCATCAAATTTACCTTTGTACTTGGCAATGTAATCCTTTGGTGCCTGATGAGGAGCATGGTTGGCTCCCGGGCAAAACCACATAAACCAGGGCTTGGAAGGATTTGCAGATTTCTGATCACTAATCATCTTGATAGCCTGGTCAGCAAGGTCTTTGGATAAATGATAACCCTGCTCAGGACCGTATGGTGCCTCAATTGCGTGATTGTCTTCGGTCAGGTCGGGATACCATTGATTGGTTTCTCCACCTATGAAACCATAAAAACGGTCGTAGCCCTGTTGAAGAGGCCATTGACTTTTATTGGCACCTGCAGAGAGGTCGGTTTCGGGAACATTGTGGTCTTTTCCCAGCCAGAAAGTGCTCCATCCATTATCATTGAGTATCTGTGCCATGGTGGCAGTCTGCGCAGGCAACTGGCAACTGTATCCAGGAAATCCATTGGAGGCTTCGGTAATTGATCCCATACCGTTGAGGTTATGGTTGCGACCGGTATTGAAACAGGAACGGGTGGGTGAACAAAGGGCAGCGGTATGAAACTGGGTATAGGTTAAACCACCGGCTGCCAGTTTATCCAATGTTGGCATACTTATTCTTCCGCCATATGGCGACCATGCAGCCAAACCCGTATCATCGTAAAGAATGATGAGGATATTCGGTGACCCTTCTGGGGCTTTTTTGCGGACGTAAGGAGCCCAGTCAGCTTTGGAGTCACGTACATCGAGTTTGACAACACCCTTAAAGCTTGGTTCTGATTGTCCATTATTCTGTTGCTGTTGATTGCACCCATTAGTGAACAGTGGAATTGCAGCGAGCAGCAGGGCAATGCTGAGGACGGCAAGTATGGTTTTGGATTTCATGAATGTGTCCTTTTCGATCATTTCACGAGTTTGATGAGGGACCCAAATTGACAGCCTGTTGCGAAGTAAATTATCTTGATTAACCTATGTAAAGGCGAGAGAAGAGTCAATCCACCGAAAGGATGAGAAAGGGACTACATGCTACAAGGGGGTCTTTTGGACAAAGAAAATCCCCGGCAGAGACCGGGGCTAAGTTAAGGACAGATGACGAAAAGGAGGGTTTGAAACATCGGATAGTACTGGCGACTGGATTTGAACCAGTGACCCCCAGATCCACAATCTGGTGCTCTAACCAACTGAGCTACGCCAGCATTTTTGACAATACCTGTCACGGAATCACAACTTTGACATTAAATATACGGAGACCTCGACTCGAAATCAATACTGCTGACCTCGATTCAGCTGACCTCAACTCGAGCTATTCCTCTTCGCATCTCCCCCCGCAGTGACCATCTTTCGCAAGAGCGACGAGAATGCACATCGAATGGTGCATGGAACTGACATTCAAAAAGCGCCACAGCTTACGGGAAGCAGAACAGAGCACAAGGTCACCAGATAGGGGACGCTGGAAACAGTTTAGAAGTACCGATTTCCAATTAATTTCGCTATTTTGATAACGGGCCGGAATTTTCATGAGGCACAGGAATACATCACGTCTAATCATAGGACTTCCGTGAAAACTGCAAGAATTGTCGTCACAGACTATATTGAGCCGGATCTTGAGTGGGAACGTGCACAACTCGCCACCTCTGCGGTGACTTTCGAGACGTTTCAGCTAAAATCGGCATCCCGCGAAGATCTTCTCGCCCGGATCCAGGATGCGGATGTTCTGGTTGTAAACATGGCAAGGATCGATCGCGAAGTCATGCAGAATCTCCGTTCCTGCAAACTCATCATACGTCACGGTGTTGGCTACGACAACATCGATGTTCCCGCGGCCACGGAACATGGCATCCAGATCTGTTACGTCCCCGACTACTGCAGGGAAGAGGTCGCCGAGCAGGCAATGATGCTTCTCCTGCTCTGTCGACGCAAGTTCACGAAGCAACAGGAATCGCTTGAGGTTTCGGTCAGGAAAGGACAGTGGGATTTCAGCAGCGTGGGTGCCATCCGCCGGTTCTCGGGAACAAAAGGCGGCATAGTGGGGTGCGGCCGGATTGGGAGTCTCGTGGTCGGGATGCTCCGGGGTTTCGGCATCGAAGTATTGGTTCACGACCCTTACCTGGCCGAACACCGGCAGGTCGAACTCGGCATCCGTTGCATGCCCCTCGAAGAGGTTCTCCAGCAAGCGGATATGGTCACGATCCATCCTGCTCTCAGCCACGAGACGAAATACATGATCGGTGAACGCGAGCTTCGCATGATGAAACCCACCGCGATTCTTGTGAACACCGCAAGAGGTGCAATCGTGAATGCGGAGGCGCTTGCCCGGGCATGCAAAGAAGGATGGATTGCGGGCGCGGGCATAGACGTGTTCGAAAAGGAACCTCCCGAAGAGGCCTTCGTCCTTCGGGGCATCCCCAACGTCATTCTTACCCCGCATCTCGCCTGGTATTCCGAAGATGCCGGTCTGAGTATTCGCGAGAAGATCATGGAAGATATCCGCCGATATCTTGAGGGACGCCCTCCCCGATTCCCGATCAACAGCGTCGATTCGAAGGAGTGATGGAATGCCACTCGATGAGAACATCGTCAACAAAGCTATCGACTCGCTCGCCGGAGAAACGATCGAGTTTCTCTGCGATCTGATACGAATCCCTTCAACCCGGGGAAATGAAGGTCCGGTGAACAGGCTGGTGGCGGAGCGAATGCAGGGGCTCTGCACGGAGGCCGAGCTGATGCAGATACCCGAGTCGTTCAAAGATGACCCCCTGTACAGCTGGCCTCTCCCCGGCCTCACATACGAGAATACGCAGAATCTGCGTCTCACGCTCACCGGCACTTCGCCGGAGACTTCCCGCAGTCTGATTTTTAATGCCCACAGCGATGTGGTCCCACCTTCGAAGAACCAGGAGAACGCATTTCTCCCGACCGTCCGTGACGGGGTGATCTACGGGCGCGGGGCATGCGACGACAAAGGGCAGATCGCCGTCATTCATCTTCTCCTTTCGACGTTGAAAAAGCTACGTCTGCGGCCGCGCGGGACTGTTACCGTCGATATCGTCGTTGAAGAGGAAAACGGCGGCAACGGTACGCTGTTCATGACGCGCCGCCCGGTTCAGGCCGACGGCGCAATTGTTCTGGAAGCTTCGGAGCGGAAGATCTTCTCCGCTGTCCGTGGCGCCGTGTGGTTTGAGGTGATTTGCCGTGGGAAGCCCGGACACAGCGGACGCGCGTCCGATGTGGTCAGCGCCCTTAAAGAGGCGGTGAAGGCAATGAGTGTTCTTGAAGAGTACCACGACAGGCTTCTTAACGAATCCAGAGGGTTCAACCCGTTGTTCGACGCGTACGACAACCCGATGCCGGTGACATTCGGCATGCTGCATGCCGGCGACTGGCCGGCCACCGCTCCGGGAACCGCCTCGATAAAAGGGGTCTTCGGGTTCCTTCCGAATACCAATGTCAAAGCCGTCCAGCAGGGAATGATCGATGCTATCAGGAACTCTCCTCATCAGTATCTTCGTGAACATTTCGAGATTCACTTCAACATGCTGAACAACGAGGGGAACGTACTTCCGGTGGACCATCCCCTTGTGCGGGACTTGATGGCTGCTGCCGGCGATACGGGCAGGCCGATGGAAATCTCGGCTATGACCGCGGCATGCGACGCGTGGCGCTATTCGCTCATGAACATCCCGACGGTGGTCATGGGCGCAGGCAGTCTCAAGTACGCCCATTCGAACGAAGAACAGATCGCGGTGGCGGAAATCAAAGAGACAGCAAAAATCTTCCTGAGGTTCCTGGAACGGTGGTGCGGTTTCTCAACGACGTAGCGGAGGACCGATGCAAGCGCTTGTGAAGACCAAGAAGGGAAAGGGGTTCATCGAGATCAAGGATGTTCCGGTCCCTTCAATCGGCGATTCTGAAGTCCTGATCGATGTGAAGGCCTGCGGCATCTGTGGCACGGATCTCCACATCTACCACGACGAGTTCCCCTATTACCCTCCGGTGATACTCGGACATGAATTCAGCGGGACGATTGCCGCGGTCGGCAGGAATGTCCAGGGGTGGGCGGTGGGTGACAGGGTGGTTGGTGAGCCTCATACGATGGCGTGCGGCATCTGCGCGCTGTGCAGAACGGGCAACCGGCAGATTTGCCCGCACAAACGTTCCCCCGGCTGGGGTATCGACGGTGCTTTTGCGCCGCTGATGCGATGGCCGGAACCGGCCCTTCTTCACCGCATACCCGACACTCTCGATTTCCCGGCAGCCGCCCTGACGGAACCTCTCGCGAACGTTGTCACCGACGTCATCCTTCCCCAGACAGTCATGGCCGGCGATGTCGTGGCAGTTGCAGGACCCGGTCCCATCGGCATCATGGCTGCGCTCGTGGCCAAATATGCAGGCGCATCCACAGTAATTATCTTCGGAGTCAATGATGATGAGGAGATACGGTTGAGCCTCTGCCGGTCCCTTCCCGCAATCGACCACGTTGTCAATGTGCAGAAGGAGGACCTTCCGGCTCTCGTGAACGAAGTGACGTCCGGACGCGGAGTCGATCTGTTCATCGAGGCCTCCGGCGCACACGGTGCAATGCAGACGGGAGCTCAGATCATCAGGAAACTGGGAACGGTCACGGCAATCGGACTGACGGGGCAACCAAGCGTCGTATTTCCCTATGACGCATTCATGATGAAGTCCGTGCGCTATCTGTTCAATGTCTCGACAAAATACGAGTCATGGGACCGCGCGATCCGCATCCTGACCAGCGGTCTGATTCCTCATGAGCAGACTCTTAAGTCACAGGGGTTCGATTGAACAGTGGCAGGACTTCTTCGATGCACTTCTGGCGCGGAAGGCACTCAAAGGGATGTTCCTTTTCAATCAGCAGAAACGATAACAGTTCTTGAAGAGGGGTTCACGGCAACTATCGCTTTGCACACCCGGCAGGGATGTGCGGTCAGTTCCATATCGTATCATCATCGGAAATTGGCAGGGTGACAGGCCGATTATGCTTTGCAGAATGGTACATTGCCAGGACAATCTCCAGAGTTGGTCTGACGGATGTCACCGGAATAACCACTTCCCTGTCCGACCCGAGAGAATCTATCATATCCTGCACAACAACCCCGTGATCTCTGTGGCCGAAATCCGCGGCTCCGCCCGCGCCTGTGGCCTGTGATGAATCACCTAATGTCCTTATCTGCTCATCTTCAGGTCGCTCATCCCTGAATTTCCAGATCTGAATCTTTTCCCCTGTCATGACAGCAGTCCCATCGGTGCCATTCAATTCAATCCTGATATCGGTTCCCGGCCAGAGGGCCGTTGAAAGCTGAACGACTCCCTGAGCCCCGCACCTGTACTGAATATGTGCCAGGACCTCATCTTCAAGACTGATCCCCGGATGGCCAATATTCGCCATTCTGGCATCAACTTCGCTCGCCTGACCCGCAAGATGCTGCAATAAGTCAATGTAGTGGAAGCCCTGAGCAACGGTAACGCCGCTCCCACTCTTTCTCTGGCCACGCCACCCGTCAGAGGTATAGTACTCCTGCGGTCTGAACCACTTCATATACGCATCCGCGTGAAGGAGTTTTCCAAATCTGCCGGAATCCACAGCTGACTTCATTGCCTGTACGGCCCCCCTGACCCTGCACTGGACAAAACAACCGAATTTGACATGTGCGTTCTTGCAGACCTCTATCATTTCATCCGTTTCTCTCAGACTCATGGCAGGCGGTTTTTCTGTGAGAACGTGCCTGCCTGCTGTTGCAGCCTGGATGACGGCATCCCTATGAAGGTGATTCGGAGTTGCCACACAGACAACCTTCACCTTCTTATCGTCGAGCATCTCTTGAAATGAAGTGTATGCTTTGATGGCAAACTTCTCCGCAACCTGTGTGGCTCTATCGCGGGCGATATCAAAAACGCCGATGACATTGCCGCCGCGGGAATCCCTGATTGCATGAATGTGAAATGGAGCTATGAGTCCGGCACCGACAATTCCGAAACCAATACTTGTTCCCATGAAAGACTCTCCAATCACCATGTTGGGTACAGCCAGATCTGTGGATTGCCTTGTATCAAAGTATCTGTCAATGCCACACGGAAAACTATAGACGTGAAAGCACTTCTTCCAGAGCAGCCAGACTCTCATCGGCCTGCTGTTTTGTAATCACCAGAGGCGGAGCAACTCTTATGACATTGCCGTACACTCCGACCGATCCAACGAGAAGGCCTCTTTCTGCACATCTGTCAATGACGGGTCGAATCAGTTCAGGAGCGGGTTCTTTTGTTCGTTTGTCCTTCACGAACTCAATCCCCAGAACGAGCCCGCGGCCCCGGACATCACCAAGATACTTACAGGTGTCGGCTATTTGGTTAAGCCTTTTTTTGATGTATTCACCCATTTGCGATGAATTCTCGACCAGGTTCTCCTTCTCAAAAATCTCAAGAACCGCCACCACCGCAGCATTGGCAATTGGATTTCCACCGTACGTGCTGCTCATTTCGCCCTTCTTCAGGCAAGAAAATATATCTGTCGTAGAACATACCGCGGAAACAGTCACCCCGCTTCCGATACCTTTGCCAAGAACAACTATATCAGGCTGTATGTCTTCATGCTGCATTGCCCACATTTGTCCTGTCCTGCCGTAGGAAGACTGGACTTCATCAAGCGCAAAAAGGAGACCATTCCCTTTTGTCCACTCAAAAAGTCTTTTCAGCCAGCCGTCGGGCGGAAAGATAAAACCGGCAGCTCCCTGGTAGGGCTCCACGATGACGCCCGCCAGAGAACCCGTGGAATTTGCCGATATCACTTGCTCAAGATAATTGAAGTACTTTCTGAATCCGGAGCTTTCATCACACAAACCCAGTTCATCTCTGTACGGATTCGGGTAGATCGCCCGGATAACGCCCGGTATCGTGGGGCCGTAGTTGCGTTTTGGCCCGGCCATTCCGCCAACCGAGGCAGCTCCGGGCGTTCTGCCGTGGAATCCACCTTCAAAGCTGAGGATCTCAAATCTGCCGGTTTTTCTCTTCATGAGTCGCAAAGCACCCTCAATTGCTTCTGAGCCGCTGCTCAAGAAGAAGCATTTATCCAGATGTTCCGGCAAGGCTGACACAAGTTTCTTTGCCGCCTCTACGCGATAGGTGTTAGCACATTCATAGTTGTTGAGCAAATCCCGGGATGCATTGTTGATCGCACGTACAAGATGCGGGTGGCAATGACCGACATTGGTTACCAGCACTCCCGATGTCCAGTCCAGGTAGCTATTGCCATCAACATCACTCACCACACAACCTCTTGCGGATTTCCAGACTATCTGGGCCTGATAACCGGAGACATCCGCTTCATATT
The DNA here is from genome assembly GCA_963779225.1 of uncultured Bacteroidota bacterium. Classification (GTDB taxonomy): domain Bacteria; phylum Bacteroidota; class Ignavibacteria; order UBA10030; family UBA6906; genus CAVPCZ01. The sequence continues at coordinate 2,034,983 of CAVZWW010000003.1, read as the reverse complement.
TGTGCCATTCGTTGATAAGCTCTTTGCTCTTCGGGCCCGGTATCTGAGTCGATATTTTGATGTCACCCATCGGTGGTATTTCCCTTCTTTGCTGTGTTGACAGCGCACTGTCTCAACATCCACTTTCGGTGCACGATAACCGGCAACACCAACGTGTGGAGTCACTGTCATTCACCATTTCTATTTCCCTACCTTCACCCAACCTCTGCTCTGGTCTGATTTGTAGATCGCATCAACAACATTCAAGACGTCTATCGCCTGGCTCACAGTGATGAAAGGTTCCCTGTCTTCGAATATGGATTCTACAAACCCGTCCACATACGCCTTTCCCATGTAACCAGAATAACCGCTAACCCTCTCCAGATTGAACAGGAACTTCCTTGCGGGTGAGCCGGTCAGTTTTTCACTATCGCTGTAGAGTTCCAGAATATCCGTCTGGCCTGCGCTGCTGGAACCCTGTTCGCCTTCATACTTCGGGGCATAGCTTAACACTCCCTTTGTCCCTTTGATGCCGATATACAGGTCTCTGCCGTTCGGAAAGCAATCCGGCACGATATAGCTGGTTGACAGGACTCCGAGAGCGCCTTTGCCAAACTTCAGCATTGCAACCGAGGTATCTTCAACGTCATAATCGTCTGATGTTTTGGCATTCACCGCACAGACCTCTTCAATACTGTCCTTGAGCAGGTAACACAGCAAATCAATCCAGTGGACTCCCAAATTGTACATTGGCCCTCCGCCGGACTTGGCCTTTTCGAGCATCCATTTTGCATTGCCCTTGATATACCTGTCCACTCTGCCTGCGGCCAATCTCGCTTCGACAGTGACTATACTGCCAATCGCTCCCTGCTCTATGGATTCTTTCATGGCCCTGACAACCGGGTGATACCGCCAGCAATAGCCCGTAGTGATCTTGACATTATTTCTCTCCACTGCCTCAGCAACGGCCCTGACTTCGTCTACGGTTCTCGCGATCGGTTTTTCAACCAGCAGATGAATTCCTTTGTCGGCACATTTGATCGCCGCGGCGGCACAATCACAATGAGGCAGGAAAATAGCGGCGACATCAATCTTTTCACGATCAAGAAGGAGATCCAAATCGGTATAACCTCTCATGCCAAAATCCCCGCAAAAGCCATTCACCAAGTTTTGATCTTCATCACACGCTGCGACGACCTCGGTTTTAGCGTTATTTTGAAACAACGTCATATATCCCCTCGGATGCAGATGGCCCAGACCGATGATGGCAACTCTAAGCGTTTCAGTATTCACCTGGTTCTCTCCTGTGCTACCAAAGCGGGTTCACTTCAATACCTGCCATCCTGAGTTTCAAAATGCGTGGGCTTCCCTATATTTTCACCACCTCTTTGAATCCAGTCGGCAATCCATTCGATGATCTTGCCAATAGGCACTGATGGATTTCCAAAGAGAGCATTCGCCTTTGCGGCATTGTTAAGGTACGCCCTACCGTTCTCAAGGCCTGTTATTCTGGCCTGCTTGCCGAAAAGCTGACCGAATCTGTTTGCAATCCATCTCACCGACAACAATTCCGGTCCTGTTATATTCAGGATTGAACTTGGACTTGTTGCACATTCAAAACTCCTCAAGACCTGATCACAACAATCCCCCTGCCAGATCCCATTCAAGAAACCTGTTGTTACATCAACCGGTGCATCGTTAAAGACTTTCGCCGCAATATCAACCAGCACTCCGTATCTCATTTCAAGGGCATAATTCAGCCGAATCTGCACTACTCTTGTGCCCTTTTCGGCGGCATAATAGTCAAATATTCTTTCTCTTCCGAGACAACTGATTGCATATTCACCAATCGGACATGGTGCATCCGTTTCAACCGAGCCTCCGGTAGTAACCTCGACCACCGGATACACACAGCCTGTTGAAAACACCGCTATCTTTGAGTTCCTAAAGACCTCTGCCACGTTGTGAGGAACCATGACATTAATCGCCCAGGTAAGCCATTCGCTCCCGCTCGAACCGAACTTCCTGCCTGCCATGAACACAACGTTTTCCACTTGAGGAAGCTGGCCTACCGCCTTGCGGTCCAGCAAATCGCACTGCAGAGCTGCAATTCCCTTCCCCTCAAGCAATTTCAGCGGCTGGACATCTACGGCATAGACGTTCTTCTTCGCACCGGCCTTTTCTGCCGCCCTTCCGGCCATGATCGCCATGGTCGGACCGATTTTGCCGCCGGCACCAATGATCATGATATCCCCCGCCAGACCCTTAACATACTCAATAAGACTTTCTGAGGGGGTCGCCATAAATTCTTCAAGCTGGCTAACCGATTCAAACTTGTCCGGCATGTGTTTCATAATATTTTCCTTCAAGACCGCTTTCTCGGAACGGACAATTAGAGCAACAAACCGGCCACAACAAACATGACTCCGGCGAAGCTTGCAGAAACCAGTGCATAGGGCAATTGTGTTTCTACGTGTTCAACCACACCGGTTTTTGCTGAAATGGCGGTTATGACAGAAGTATCGGAGAACGGCGAGGTGTTGTCCCCGAACACACCGCCAGAAATGCACGCTGCAAACATCAGCGGCAGAGGGATATTCATGGCCTGAGCAACAGGAACAGCCAGTGGAACCATAATGCTGAATGTTCCATACGAGGTGCCGGTTGCAAAAGAGATCAGACAGCTTACAAAGAAGAAAATCAGCGGCATCAAAAAAGTCGGAACATTGCCCGACGCCAGACCGGCGATGTACACACCGGTTCCCATCTCCTTGCAGAGACTGCCGAGCGTGAGAGCCAGAGCGAGAAGGATCCCCACTTCCACAAAATCACCGATTCCTGAGTAGACCGATTTTTCGACCGAGGGCCGCTCAGCTTTTGGTCTGAACTGCACCATCAGAGCCAGGATCGCAATGGCCGCTAGTGCTGCATAGAATACTGAAGCGGTCCCGTCACCCTTGAGCATCGACCCTTCACCGGTCACTGACAGAGAGATCAGCATGGTCGCAACCAGGACAAAAACAGGAACGATGACGAGCAGGCTGGTGACGGGTGACGGGGGAGAAGTGACAGGATCATCGCCACTTCCCGCTGCCGACCGCCCATCGTCTGCTGATGGTTGCATAACGGCTGCACCGTATTTCCTCATCGCCCCGAGGTTCCAGTCGAAGATCATCGTCAGGGCAACCATGATCAAGCTTGCGATGCAGTAGAAATTGAAGATCATGGAGCTTATGACAACACGGAAGGGATCTGCGATTCCCTGTCCGGCCAGCAACGTCATGTAGAACGCCCCCCAGCTGTTAAACACGATGATTGCCACCCAGTTGATACTGATGCTATGAAGAAAGTAGGCCAGTTTGGCCCTCGGGATTCCGATCCTGTCGTACAGACTTCCGACGGTGGTTCCATTGACCATGATATTGGAGTAATTCTCCAGAATCATAAGGAGGCCGATGGCCCAGGTAAGGATGAATACCGGTTTCCTGGTGCGGATGTTCAAGGATTCCAGTAGCCTGATCATCCCTCTGAACCCGCCCGACGTCTCCATGAGCTTGATCAATCCGCCTACCAGAACGCCGAACAGTATCAACTGCAGGTTCCCGCGATCCCCGGTGACCCGGATCGCCCGGTCGAGATAGTCTACCAGAAAGCCCGCCTTTGACAACAACAGCGAGGCGGCCAGTCCACCGATCAGCAGAGCCGGGATGATCTTTTTCTTCCAGAGGGCAAGCCCCAGGGCAATCAGAGGGGGGAGGATGCTGAGGAAGCCGAGGTTCGTCATAATGTCTGTTTTCCGTTATGGGGCCCTGTGAGTGGAATCTTTGTAATCTAATCCTCTTTTGGACCAATCGCCAATCCAACGAAAACGTTGTTCAGGAAATGTTCGATCTGGATTCTGGTCTAATGCAGGATCAAGAGGTGCAAATCGCATACGGAAATGGATACAATCACAGCGCCAGGTCAGCGAATTACCCCGCCCGCCGCACTTACTCCGCCGGCGGCCCTGGGACTTTCCCACAGACTGTATTTGCTGAGGTCCGCCACTTTTGTGTAGGAGTTCGAAATATAGCGATCCAGCAGATCGACCCGGTGATCGTATTGCGAATTGTTTGGCTCCTCCCTGAAACCCTTTGAAAGAACCACCGTGTTCACCTCGTTGGTCACCAGATCCCTGATGATTTCTTCTTGAACCTGCCTGGTCGTTACAACCCCCGGATGGAGTTCATGATACCTCGTACCGAACCGGCCCCCGGTCAAGAAGTAGATCGCCGGTTCGTTGAAAGACAGTCTATCGTGGTTCTCGACCCCTACATAGATTGCACCGGTGCGGGCTCTCTTTTCCAGAATCGTGACCATTTCTTCAAGATCTGATGAAACTGGCGACATTTTTCCGGAGATTCGCAATCCGTAGTCTCTGTAAGGAAGAAACAGGTAGACCGTACAGAGGATAAGAACAAAGAGAGCCAGAATCCGGAATCGTCGAGCGCGAGCGGTGAAAACGAGATACATCAGCATAATCGAAAACACCGCCATCGGAAAGAGGTGGCCAAAGTCAGAGCGGACCAGGAGCTGAGGGACAAATGCCATCCCGACAACAGACAGAAGTATGATGAGTCTGTCTTTACTCTGCAGCTCCCGACGACCAACGGAGAGAAACACGCTGAACACAACTCCTGCGGCTATGCCAATCGGGAGGACAAAAAAGGATGTCCGGTAAATCAGGTAACGGCGGACGTAGTACACGGTCTTCCCGGGCAGGGCTGACATGAGCTCCGGATATGGGAGAGCCCTGTAGTCAGCAAATGTCATGAGGGGGAAAACCACAAGCTGATCGAACACCGTGGCCAAACCGGCATGGTAGGTCAGGTAACCAAGACCGATTACAACGGGTATTGCTGCAAACAGAGCAAAGACTAATGCCTCAGCATAGCGCCGAGGCTTCATACCCGAATATGAAATTGAACGGAAAGCAAACAGAATCAACACTGCGGTCATTCCCGACACCATAAGCAACCCCATGTCGTGCCTGAACAACGTAGCGATTCCCGCAAAAAGCCCACCGACCGCTGTCGGCACCAACGACTTCATTTCTTCCCTCCGTATCACAAACATCAACGACAAAAGGGAAAACAGGGTGGCGGGATATACCGGAGCGCCGGGAATTGCAAAAGTCAATAACCAGATGGAGATCGCCAGGTAACAGATGAGCGAAAGGGCAAATGATAAGAAGGGACGCACCAGGATGAAACAGCAAGCAGCAATCGAACTACGCACAAAGACGTCAAACACTCTCAATACCGGTGCAGATTCTCCAAAAACGGAGAACAGGCCGGCCAGCGCATAAAACTGTCCCGGTGCATAGCATGACCAGAAGGATTGGTACGGAAGTTCACCTCGGAAGACGCGCATTGCGCCGCAGAGAATAATCCCTTCATCGTACGGGTTCATGACGGAGAACGCGACAGGCATAAAGAAGAGCATGCCTGAGAGCATCAGTGCTCCGGCAACAGCCACACTTCTTAGTGACTTCCTATTCATGCCGACTATTCACCTGCTGAGCCGACGAGGTCCCGAGATGCCTGTATGGCACGACGGGACAGTCGCGCATAATTTGACAATACTACATTGCGCACACATCAAAGTCAAGCAAAGAAGGATAGCGGTAGGAAAATGCAACCCCCGGCCGATCAAGCGGCGTCAAATGCCGACGCCGCTTGATGCCGGGGGGATTGCGCATGCTCTCTTCGTGTCAATAGCCCGGGAGCTTCCGGGTCCTGACGTGACTATTTCAGAAGAAGCATTTTCCGGGTTGCCGTATAGCTACCGGATTCTACCCTGTAGAAATACGACCCTGAGGGAAGCCCTTCAGCATTGAATGCCACACGGTATGTCCCCGGGCTGAAGGAGCCATTCGCCAGAACTGCGATTTCCTGGCCGAGGCCATTGTACACGACCAGCTTCGCAAACCCTTCTACCGGCACGGAGAAGGCAATTTGCGTCGACGGATTGAACGGATTCGGATAGTTCTGTGAGAGATCATACGTGAGCGGGGTGGTCGTTGACTGCTGGGCAACGCTCGTGACCGCCCCAAAAGTTACCACTGTGCCATTAGCGAGAGCCGCAAACAGTCCGAATGCAGGACCGTTCTGGTTCGTCGCCGGTGTCAGAAAACCCGACGCGAACACCGCCGCGGTGCCTTTCCGGAGACCACTGAGGTCAGCACCGAAACTGGCAACGATTACTGTGCCGCTGCTGTCTTTGACATCCAGCGTATAACTTGCCGGAGGAACGCCGAGGTACCCTGTTACGTCGCCGTATCCTGCATTGTTGACGAGCGTGGCAACGCTGCGGGCGACAACATCAACGATGGGGGCATCCGTGGCACCATGCACCGCGAAAATCTCCACCTTCGTGGTGTCCACCGCTTTCTCGCGACCAAGCGCCTGCAGGAAGAGCGTGAAGGCCCTGTTTCTGCCGTTGGGATTAGGCGCAAAGCTGGCAGTATCGAGGACACCATTCGCGATGGCGATGTAGGTTTCTCCAGGTGTCAGCGTCAAGCGGAAGTTCTTGATGGTATCCGCGGCCGAGGCACTGGTGCCACCCGCGACGCCGATATTGATAGGCGCGCCCGCAGGTGCATCGATAAACGCCGTGGCCTTGCGGAAGCCAAAGTTATCAAGCAGCTTTACACCGTCAAGATAGACATCGACCGTTGCAGCCGCAGGATCGGCTGCGTTGTGGATCACCTGGAGGCGCGCGGTGGTAACTGCCGGGAACGCCACGACGGTGCCGTTGGCCAGGGCTGCGTAGAGCCCGAACGCCTTGCCGTTCTGATTTGCCGATGGCGTGAGGAAACCTGAGGCAAACACGACAGCCGCACCGTTGGCAAGACCCGACAGATCGGCCTCAAATGTCGCAACGCGTGTCGTCCCTGTGCTGTCCTTCACGTCGAGTGTGTACTTCGCCGGCGGGACCGCGATGTACCCCGTGATATCGCCGTACATGGCATTGTTCACGAGCGTGGCAACACCCCGGGCAACGATGTCCACTGCCGGAGCATCCGTTGCACCGTGAACACCCACAAACTCGACGTTACCGCCTGTGGCCGATTCTTTCGACGGTGTCTGAATCAACAGTTTGAAAGCTGTGGAGCGGCCGTTTGGATTTGCCGCGAACGATCCGGGATTCAAAACACCGCTGGCAATCGCCACATACTTCTCACCAGGGGTCAGAGTCAGCCGGAAACCGACCAGCGTGTCATTCACACTGGAACTCGTCGCAGGGGCCACACCGACCACTATCTGCTGTCCTGCCGGCGCATCGATGAATGGGGTAGCTGCACGGAACTTGAAGTTATCCAGAAGCTTCGTTGAGCCGAGATAAATGTCCACTGAATCCGCCGCAGGATCGGCTGCGTTGTGGATCACCTGGAGGCGCGCGGTGGTAACTGCCGGGAACGCCACGACGGTACCGTTGGCCAGGGCTGCGTAGAGCCCGAACGCCTTGCCGTTCTGATTTGCCGATGGCGTGAGGAAACCTGAGGCAAACACGACAGCCGCACCGTTGGCAAGACCCGACAGATCGGCCTCAAATGTCGCAACGCGTGTCGTCCCTGTGCTGTCCTTCACGTCGAGTGTATACTTCGCCGGCGGGACCGCGATGTACCCCGTGATATCGCCGTACATGGCATTGTTCACGAGCGTGGCAACACCCCGGGCAACGATGTCCACCGCCGGAGCATCTGTTGCACCGTGAAGTCCTACGAACTCTACGTTCCCACCCGCTCCGCTTTCTTTGGCTGCGGATTTGACCAGCAAGGTGAAACCGATCGACCGTCCATCGGGATTGGCGGTGAAGCTATGCGTGTTCAGCACGCCATTGGCAATGGCGATGTACTTCTGGCCACTGGCGAGGGTAACCTGGAAATTCTTGATGGTATCAGCTGCAGAACTGCTGCTGGCAGGGGCCACGCCGATATTGATGGGAGTCCCTGCTGGAGCATCGATGAATGGAGTAGCTTCACGGAATTTGAAATTGTTGAGCAGGAGCGACCCGTTCAAATAGATATCAACGGAATCTGCGGCGGGATCGGCTGCGTTGTGAATGACCTGAAGCCGTGCAGTCTGTGCGTTCGCGGACCCCAAGTGTAGCGCGGCGATAAGGACGAATGCTACAATCCGAGAAAAGCGCATCGGAACCTCCAGTGTTGTTGGTGTGGGTAGAATGATGATTTCAGTGATTCGTACTGATTCCAACCAACCGATTTAGGCGAAAGTTCCGATTCGGACGATATTGAAGATTAAATATTCTTAACCTTCATCCTTGCGCTTATGGATCTTGTCTCATAAAAGACACGGTGTTCTTCTCTTCTAGAATCGCTGAATTACCAAGAATTGGCGAGAATTGTCAAGAGCTTGCCTTTTCCCATCGCTGTTGCTAACTTTCGGTTGATCCCCGGTTCTTTTTCTCGCCTCACGAACTCCCGTTCCAGCACTTCATCCAATGGAGGTTACCATGAAACGGCTGCTCACGCTTGCCTTGTTTTCGTTCTTCCTCACATTGAACGCCCTTGCCCAGAAGCCGGGGGAAATCGTCTTCTCCAGGACGTTAATCGATCCTTCGAAACCGGGTTCGCTTACCACCCAGTTCCAGGCGGGTGACAACATCTACGCGATGGCGTATCTTGATAAGTCGATTCTGGGTATTATCGGGTCAGAGCAGAAGAAGGTCGATGTGGAGGTGTTTCTCTATGAGTTGCAGCCGCCCCTGTATTCATATCAGCAAGCGAGCGAATCGCAGTTGGTTTCAAACTCGCTGCAGGTGCTGGGAAGTGCCCTTCAGAAACCCTATCTGCCCCTTGACCTCGTACCGGGAACGAATGCCCTGACGGCGTACGGCGGCCAGGAGCTTGTATACCGGAAATTCGGAAGCGGGTTCTACGGTCCGGTGGCATTCGCCAAGGCATTGAGCCAGCTCGGGCCCGGCGAGCACACGATCATCGTCAAATTGAACTGCAACTATAATTCTGTATCAACCGGGAAGTTCGTCATCAAGGGGAACGACTACACGATATACAAGAAGATGTCCAACGATCTGAACGATTACGCCTCAGGCGCCGGCACAAAGAGCGCCGTGATGCCGAAAGCCGCACGTTCTGACAAAGGCCTGGAATTGGATATGATCAGCGCCCTCAAGAGTTCTCAAACCTACAAGGACAGAATCAAGGGGGAGGTGCTGCGGGTGGTGATCATCGACCCCGATTGGATGATACGGAGGAATGAGATCACGGGTGCCATCTTGCACCGATACATCAGAGCCACGATTGCGGTGAAGAACAGCGACGGCACCTGCACGGTCTGGCAGCTCGTCACATTCCAGCAAGATTACGCAGGCAACAAGTACCAGAAAACACGGTTCGACGGGGTTGGCGACCCTTACAAGATTCCATGCGAGAACGTGAACAAGTAGCGACAGGAAGAGGGGTGTCCTGGGCATTGATTGGATGAAACAACCGGGGCGGCCGTTGGCCGCCCCGTGTAATTTACCGGTCTATCCTCAGGCAATCCCCTGCAACAACTCCACCAGGTTTGCCTTGAACACGCGGTCGTTTTCGAGATACCACTCGCGCGCATTTTCCCCCAGCGCGCGCCGGCGCGACGGATCCATATTCAGAACGGCGTTCACTTTCTCTTCAAAGTCATCGGGATCCACATAGAAATTGGTGCCGGCGCCTTGCCGTTCGGTCCGGTGGTACCGGACCAGGACGCCCCGGTCCGGGCCAACCAGCTCGTTCATCGGCGGCGCATCGGTGGTGACCACCACAGCTTTGCAGCTCATCGCTTCCACCAGGGAATGTCCGAATCCTTCGGCCTCGGAGGGACAAAGGTGAATGCCGTGCATATTCTGCATCAAGCGAACTCGGGCATCATCGAGAGCTTTCAGCTCACAACGCACGTTGGGTCCGTTGACAAGTGTTCCCCGGGGATTGTTCCAGAACAGGGAGAGCGGGGGCCAGGAAGGATTCCGGAGCCAGACAGTGTTCACCGTTCTTGAGCCCTTCTGCATGCTGCTCCCACCCAGATGGATGCAGGCAGAGTAGTCCTTCTGTACGGTTTTGTCAAACCGGTCCGGACTCGTAAACCCGATCAGTTTCGTGCCGACGCCCTGACCCGAAAAGGTTTCCAAGGCAAACCGTGTCTTGCAGAGCAGCCAGTCCAGGCGTGGGAGAAGCTCCCGATGGGCTTCGGTGAACCACTCCTGATGGGGAACGAGACAGTTCACCCTCGCAGTGTTCAACCAGCCCTCCGTTACGTCTTCAACAAAAAGATTGATATCGTAGTGAGGCCGGCGGGTAATCACGGGAATCAGGCGGCGGAGGATGCGGCGGGAGCGGTGGTGGACCGTGTCGTGGAAGGCGGTTACTGCCAGCTGAATGCCCGGGTGACGCAATGCCTCACGCAAGACCCGAAGATCGCGGTTGAGGCCCACGGTGTGAACGTGGATGAGAAGATTGATCCTCAGCACGGCAGCTTCCTCTCACGAGCGGGACCGGCTCATATATCCCGGCAACAGATTCAAGAAATGGGCCGAGGTCCGTATACCACCATGGAAATTGGGAAGGTGCAGGAATTCATCGGGCGCATGCGCGTTTTCATCCGGCACGCCAAAGCCAAGAAGCACCGTATCGATCTTGAGGAGTTTCTTGAACTGTACAACAATGGGAATAGAACCACCTTCCCTTTGGTACAGCGGCTTCTTTCCGAATCCCAGCGACAGAGACTCCACAGCGGCACGCACACCCGGGCTGTCTATTGGAGTGATAGCCGGATCGCCGCCGTGCAACGACCGTACGGTGACCGAAACACTTTTCGGAGCGATCTTCCGGATATGCCTTTCAAAGAGTCTCGCTATGGAGCGGTGCTCCTGGTCAGGGACGAGGCGTGTCGAGATTTTTGCCGAAGCACGCGACGGCAGGACAGTTTTGGCACCCTCACCTGTGAAGCCCCCCCAGATCCCGTTGCACTCCAGGGTAGGCCTCGCCCAAACGCGCTCCAGGGTGGAGAACCCCTTCTCCCCGTACAATTGCCGCACACCGAGATCTCTGGCGTATCGTTTTTCGCTCCAGGGCAATTTCCGGAAAGCCTCACGTTCCGCACGCGTCAGCTTGCGCACGTGATCGTAGAATCCGGGAATCGTCACACGCCCGTTTCTGTCATGCAGTGACGCGATGATTTCCGCAAGGGCCTGAATAGGGTTGTGGACCGATCCCCCATAGGAGCCGGAGTGGAGATCGCGGCTTGGCCCGACCACGTCTATCTGCATATACGCGAGGCCGCGCAGCCCGTAGCAGATCGAGGGAACGCCCTTGGCGAACATCGAGGAATCCGAGATGAGCACAAGATCCGCCTTGAGCATTTCCGCGTGTTCACGGACAAACTCTTCCAGATGTTCACTCCCGATCTCTTCTTCCCCTTCGATCAGGAGCTTGACGTTGACGGGGAGGCTTCCGGCCGTCTTGAGAAACGCTTCGATACTCTTCAGATGCACGAACAACTGACCCTTGTCGTCAGAAGAACCGCGCGCGAACAGGTTTTCCCCGCGGATGGTGGGTTCGAACGGCGGAGAAGTCCAGAGTTCCAGCGGCTCGACAGGCTGGACATCATAATGCCCGTAAATAAGTAGCGTAGGGCGACCCGGCGCGTTCAGCCACGAGGCATACACCACCGGGTGGCCGGCGGTTGGAAGGACCTCCACCTCCTGCAGCCCGATCGAACGCATGTGATCGGCCAGCCAGGTCGCACAACGGACCACATCCCCCCCGTGTTCCTCTTTGTTTGTGCTCACGCTTGGAATAGCCAGCAGCTGCTTCAGCTCATCGAGAAATCGGTGGCCATTGGAATCGATGTACGATATTGTATCTTGCATGGGAAGGAGCCCTTGGCGTCCGGAATTGTTGATATATAATGTACAATATTCGCCGGGATCTTCCAAGGGATATCACGACCGGGTCAAGCGTTCACGGGGGGCGTCCACCTCCACGGATTCCGCTCCCGGATCCCGCACTGCGGCAGCTCGCGGGCATTTCACACGGGCGATGCGTATCTTGGGGGGAACACACATCTCACGAGGCCCGATGTGAACATTATCCAGATCAACGACGCCCATCTGCTTGTTTCCCAGCACGGCCACCCCAGCGCCCTTCCGGTGGTGTTCATCCACGGCTTTCCCTTCAGCCATGCCATGTGGCAATCCCAGATCAGTGCGGTCAGCGGACAATTCAGAGCAATTGCATACGATGTGCGCGGCCTCGGCGGGAGTAGCGTGGGAGACGGCCAGTACACCATTGAAGGACATGTCGATGATCTTATCGGACTGCTCGACCATCTGGAGATCCCGAAGGCGGTGATCCTCGGGCAGTCTATGGGGGGCTACATCGCGCTGCGCGCCCTGGAGCGCAATCCTGAACGCTGGACCGCGGCAGTGTTGTGTAACACACGGAGCGAAGCTGACACCAACGAAGGGCGTATCGGGAGGGCCGGGGCAATCCGCATGGTGAAAAAATCCGGATCGCAGGCCTTTGCGGACGACTTTGTCCGCAAAGTGTTCGCGCCCGCATCCTTCACGCGTGTCCCGGAGGCCGTGAAGATGATCACCGGAGTAATCGCCAAAACGCCGCCTCTTGCCATTGCGGGAACGTTGCTGGCACTCGCCGGCCGGACCGACACAACCGGCTCGCTCTCACGCATCAGTGTCCCCACGCTGATCATGGTCGGTGAACAGGACGTCATCACGCCTCCTGAGGCATCCCGTACGATGCACGAGCGGATCGCCAGCTCAGAGCTCCACCTCGTGCCGGCGGCTGCGCACATGAGCCCGCTGGAAAACCCCGAGTTCGTGAATTCACACCTGCTGGAATTCCTCGACCGGCTGTAGAAACGACTGCTGAGCATCAGTCGGGGAGAAGTATGGCTACGACGCCACACCTCACTGTCGGCCTGGACGGACGGCAATCTCGTTGATTTGCTCCATCGCGCCCAACAGAATTCCCTGTGTGCGCTCCCGAAGGGGCACACCGTGACTCCCCTGTTATGCGGAAGAACTTCTAGAACAGGGTATAGATAAACGGTGCCAGGGCGGAACCCTGAGTCAGCACCACAAGGAGCCCGAGGAGCAGCAGTACCAGAACAATCGGACCGAGCCACCATTTCTTGCGAACCTTCATGAAGGCCCAGAGCTCGGACAAAATCGAAAGCCGCGAATGTTTTTTCATGGGGATTAGAAGAGGTTCTCGTAACGTTCAGGTTTGAGCCGGTCTGTGTCCCGTCTGGTCCAGTAACTCTCTCGCGTCCGGTCGATGCGGCGTTCCAGGACATCCCTCCCGAAGAGCCTCATCATCACCCCGACCGGAGTGAGTACCAGGAAGAAAAACAGGGTGAGCAAGACGCGCGTGTTGATCCACCCAAGAACGAACGCAAAACGCATCCACAACCGGTAGACGGGTCGCAGGACCGAGGGTACGAATGCTCCGCCAAGGAGGAAGAGCGCGGCGACACCGGCAATCCATGGCCATCCCGGATTCCCCTTCCAGAGCAAATATGCCGTCATTATCGCGCCTATTGCAGCAAACAGGAAACCGAACTTCCGAACTTCCCGGGGGCTCTCATTCAGGATCTCAATCAAGCTCAAACTCCTTCCGCCAGTCTCCGGATTCCTCCAGAAGGGGCTGGTCCGACTTGGCCAGAACATAACTTCCGATTACCAGGTAGTCCATTTCCGTGCGCATGAAGCAGCGGTAGGCCTCTGCGGGACGGCACACGATAGGTTCTCCCCGGACATTGAACGACGTGTTGATGATGACCGGACATCCCGTCTTTTCTTCGAACGTCCGGATCAGGTCGTAGTAGAGCGGATGATCCTGGCGCTCGATCGTCTGCACGCGGGCGGAGTAGTCCACATGGGTAACGGCCGGGATGGTGGATCGCGGGACGTTCAGTTTGTCGATCCCGAACAGTCGGGCCTGCCCGGCGGTCACGGGAATCCTGCGATCCTTGCGCACGGTGGCAACGAGCAGCATATACGGACTCTCATGGTCCAGAGCAAACCAGTCGGACACTTTTTCGCGGAGCACCGTCGGTGCAAACGGCCGGAAGGATTCGCGGAACTTGATCTTCAGGTTCATCAATGACTGCATCCTGGTTGATCGGGCATCGCCGAGAATGCTCCGGGCACCAAGCGCGCGCGGACCGAATTCCATGCGTCCCTGGAACCACCCGACCACCTGTTCCTGCGCAAGCAAATCCGCGACGGTTTCCAGGAGGGTCTCCCGGGGCAACCGGCGATAGACCGCTTTTTTCTCGTTGAGGCATGTTTCGATATCTTCATCCCGGTATTCCGGACCGAGATAGGAACCCCGCTGCGCATCCCGAAGGCCGGGCACACTGCGAGGATTGTTGAGGTACTGGTACCAGACGAACAGAGCGCCGCCCAGGGCGCCACCGGCGTCGCCGGCGGCCGGCTGAATCCAGACGTCCCGGAACGGGCCCTCCCGCAACAGACGCCCGTTTCCCACACAATTGAGCGCCACACCACCGGCCAGCACGAGGTTTTGCTCCCCCGTTTCGCGATGAACATGGCGGCCCATGCGCAGCATAATCTCTTCCGTCACCTCCTGCAGCGAACGGGCCAGATCCATCTCCCGCTGTGTGAGGGGGGACTCCGGCGCGCGTGCGGGTCCACCGAACAGCCGGTCAAACCTGGTGCCGGTCATCGTCAGTCCGGCGCAATAATTGAAATACTCCATATTCATCCGGAACGACCCATCTTCCTTCAGATCGATCAGATGGTCATAGATGGCCTGGACATAGCGGGGTTCACCGTAGGGGGCGAGGCCCATCACCTTGTACTCGGCTGAATTGACCTTGAACCCCGTGAAGTACGTGAATGCCGAATACAGGAGTCCCAGCGAATGGGGAAAGAGAAGTTCCCCCTGAAGCGTGATCCGGTTTCCGGCGCCGACGCCGTAGCTTGTTGTCGTCCATTCGCCCACGCCGTCCATGGTAAGGACTGCGGCACGCTCGAACGGGGATGCAAAAAAGGCGGATGCCGCATGCGATTCGTGGTGTTCGGTGAAGAGAATCGGCCCGTCGTACTTCAAATGTGCCCGTATCTGTGACGGGATCCAGAGTTTCTCTTTAAGCCAGAGCGGCATTGCCATCAGGAAAGAGCGAAGTCCGCGGGGGGCATAGCCGATGGATGTTTCGAGTATCCGTTCGAACTTCAGAAGCGGCTTGTCATAGAACACAACATAGGTAAGATCCCCTGCGGACAGACCACCGGCTTCGAGACAGTAGTTGATTGCGTTTGCGGGGAAGCGGGCATCATGTTTCTTCCGGGAGAACCGTTCTTCCTGAGCAGCGGCCACAATACGGCCATCCACGACGAGAGCGGCGGCGGCATCATGGTAGTAGCAGGAAATACCGAGAATGGAGACCGATCGATTTGCCACGGCGGCGGTCAGAGCTGGAAAGACCGGATGTACTCAACGAGACGCGTACAATCGTCGAGGGTCTCAAGCGTGAGTGAAGCACCTCCCTGCGCGGCAAGCTCGTGGTGTTCCTGGATACTCATCACCGTGAAGGACCGTTCCTGCATTTGCTGGATACTTTTGGCGGCAAAGGAGGCGGCCGAAAGCGTAGTCAGAAATGGCACTCCGTATTCCAGAGCGGTACGGCCGATCGCGTGTTCATCCTGGCGGGACACCTGCCCGAGAGGAGTATTGATGATCAACTGCACCCAGCCATTCTTGAGAATGTCGATAATGTTGAGCGTGCCCTCGGTGGCTTTCAGCACCGGTCGGTTGCGGATGCCATTCTTCGCCAGAAATACCGATGTTCCTTCTGTGGCGATGACTTTGAATCCGAGCCGGACGAAGGAGCGTACGATGTTCACTGTCCGCAGGTGTTTATCGTTGTCGTTCACGCTGACGAACACTGTACCCTTTGTCGGGAGCGTGGTCCCCGCCGCCATGGAGGCCTTGGCAAACGCAACGCCGAAGCTGTCGGAGAGTCCCATCACCTCTCCCGTGGACCGCATTTCCGGACCGAGGAAGTGGCGGGCCTGGGGGAATTTGGGAAATGGAAAGACTGATTCCTTGACGGAGACATGCTTGGCCCAGGGATAGCCGGAAACGCCCAGGTCTTTGAGTGTCTTCCCCACCTTCAGCTTTGCGGCGATTTTGGCGAGCGGCACGCCAGTGGCCTTGCTGACAAAGGGGGTTGTGCGGGACGCGCGGGGATTCACTTCGAGAACGTAGACGACCCCGTTCTGCATGGCATATTGAATATTGATGATACCCACGGCATGGAGCGCGAGGGCCAGCTGCCGGGTGTACGTGACCAGGGTGTGCAATTGCTGCGGAGTTACGGCATACGGGGGCAGTACGCAGCAACTGTCCCCCGAATGAACCCCTGCTTCTTCGATGTGCTGCATGATCCCGCCGATATACACTTCGGACCCGTCGCACAGGGCATCCACGTCAAATTCGAAGGCATCTTCAAGGAACCGATCGATCAGAATCGGATGTTCCGGTGAGGCGCTCACAGCTTGCAGCATATATCCACGCAGGCCGTCGTCGTCATAGCAGATTTCCATTGCCCGCCCCCCCAGAACGTATGAAGGGCGGACAAGCACCGGATAGCCGATGCGGGCGGCAATCGCAATCGCCCCGACGGTATCGTGTGCCGTGCCGTATGGTGGACAGGCGATCCCCAGGCCATCCAGCAACCCGCCGAACCGTTTCCGGTCCTCCGCAAGGTCAATCCCCTCCGTGGAGGTTCCCAGAATCGCATATCCGTTCTTCTCCAGCTGTTTTGCAAGTTTCAGCGGCGTCTGCCCGCCGAAACTCACAATCACGCCTTCCGGCAGCTCGTGGTCGCAGATGTTGAGAACATCTTCGAGAGTCAGCGGTTCGAAGTAGAGCTTATCAGTTGTGTCGTAATCGGTGGAGACGGTTTCCGGGTTGCAGTTCACCATGATGGTCTCGAATCCTTCGTCGGCGAGACCCATGACGCCATGCACACAACAATAGTCGAATTCGATCCCCTGCCCGATCCGGTTCGGGCCGCCGCCGAGGATCATGACTTTTCTACGGGACGAACGGACCGACTCGTTTTCCGTTTCGTACGTGGAGTAGTGATACGGCGTTTCTGCGGCAAACTCCGCACCGCACGTATCAACGGTTTTATAGACAGGAACGACCCCGAGTGTTTTGCGTGTGCGGCGGACAGCCGCTTCTTCCATCCCACGAATATACGCGATCTGCCGGTCTGAAAAGCCCAGACGTTTGGCCTGGCGCATCACCTCTGTGTTAAGTTCGGGCGCCGTGCGGAGCTGATGTTCATACTCGACGATCTCGCGGATGTTGTGGAGGAACCAGGGATCGATGCCCGTCAGCATATACAGTTCCTCTACCGTCATGCCCAGCAGCATGGCGTAGCGGAGATAGAAGAGGTGATCCGGCCGGGACCGGGCGAGCCGGTCATGAACCCGCTGCCGCCATACGAGTTTCTCCTCGGCAGACAGGCGATCCACCTCAAACAGGTCTTTGCCGTCGGCACCCAGTCCGAAGCGTCCCTGTTCGAGCGACCGGAGAGCCTTTTGCAGGGCCTCCTTGAATGTGCGGCCAAACGCCATCGCCTCCCCTACCGATTTCATCTGTACCCCCAGCGTGTCGTCCACGCCGCGGAATTTCTCAAAATCCCAGCGCGGAATTTTGACCACGCAGTAATCGATGGTGGGTTCGAACGACGCAGGGGTCACCCGGGTGATGTCGTTGGGGATTTCATCCAGCGTATATCCGACAGCCAGCTTGGCGGCGATTTTTGCGATCGGGAATCCCGTGGCTTTGGAGGCCAGTGCCGAAGAACGGGAGACACGGGGATTCATCTCGATCACCAGACGACGTCCTGTCCGCGGATGCACGGCAAACTGGATATTTGAACCGCCGGTTTCGACACCGATGGCTCGGATGATCTTGAGCGCGTCATCCCGCATGGCCTGGTACTCCCTGTCCGTCAGGGTTTGCTGCGGAGCAACGGTGATCGAATCGCCCGTATGGACGCCCATCGGGTCCAGGTTTTCGATCGAGCAGATAATGACCACGTTGTCTTTGAGGTCCCGCATTACCTCCAGCTCATACTCCTTCCACCCGATCACGGATTCTTCCAGGAGAACTTCATGGATAGGGCTGGCCTCGAGCCCGTGCAGGATCTTTTCTTCGAACTCGTCGGCGGACA
The DNA here is from genome assembly GCA_963779225.1 of uncultured Bacteroidota bacterium. Lineage (GTDB taxonomy): Bacteria > Bacteroidota > Ignavibacteria > UBA10030 > UBA6906 > CAVPCZ01. The sequence goes on along the minus strand of CAVZWW010000003.1, from coordinate 2,016,708 downwards.
TGGCAATACCACCGCCCGTGCCTCCCATGGTGAACGACGGCCGGATGATCATCGGGTAACCGATGGAAGCGACGAGCGCTTCCGCCTCTTCAAGGGAACGTACAAAACCGCCCCGCGGCGTCTCGAGTCCGGCTTCATCCATCGCCGCCTTGAACAGCTCCCGGTCTTCCGCCTTTTTGATGGGTTCCAGCTTTGCCCCGATCAGTTCGACATGATGTTTTGCCAGGACTCCGCTCTCGGCCAGGGCAACGGCGATGTTCAGAGCGGTCTGCCCTCCCATGGTCGGGAGGAGGGCGTCCGGCTTCTCACGTTCGATGATCTTCTCGACAAACTCGGGGGTGATCGGTTCAATGTAGGTCCGGTCCGCCATATCCGGATCGGTCATGATCGTGGCGGGATTGCTGTTGACGAGGATGACGCGATATCCTTCTTCCCGCAGCACCTTACACGCTTGAGTGCCGGAGTAGTCGAATTCGCAGGCCTGACCGATCACAATCGGTCCAGACCCCACGATCAGAATGGAAGTTAGGTCAGTACGTTTTGGCAACCAGGGGGTCTCACGACGATTGGGTATGAATATACGAAGATAGCGGGCTTAGTGCAACGGTCAGTCCTTGCGACTTGCAGATCATCACGAAACATCGTAGAATGGACCAACATGGAGCATACCCGCATGCACATTGTCGTTCTGGACGGCTTCACACTCAACCCCGGTGATCTGTCATGGGAATCCCTCTCGGCGTCGGGGGTTTGCACGATTCATGATCGAACGGTGCCGGAGGAGGTTGTCCTGCGGGCACGGGATGCCGAGGCGGTGCTCACCAACAAGACCCCCCTCAACCGGAACACCCTTGCCGCTCTCCCCCGCCTCCGGTATATCGGCGTGCTGGCGACGGGATACAATATTGTGGATGTGGAGGCGGCGCGTGAACGCGGCATCACCGTCACCAACGTCCCGGCATACAGCACGATGTCCGTGACACAGGTGGTATTCGCCCACCTCTTCAATCTCACCCATCGCATGGGTCACCACACATTGGCCGTTCGGGAAGGGGCATGGACCGTCTGCAGAGATTTTTCCTTCACCGATGGTCCTCTGGTGGAGGTGAGCGGACTGACAATGGGTATCATCGGGTTGGGCAGGATCGGCACCGCGGTGGCGTGTGCGGCAGCCGCGTTCGGCATGGCCGTGCTGGCACATGATCCTTCGCACACGGGAAATGTTCCTCCCGGAGTGCGGATGGTAACCCTCGACGAGGTTTTTGCGCTGTCCGATGTTCTGTCACTTCACTGCCCCCTGACATCATCTACCAGGGGCATCGTCAACCGGCAGCGGCTTGCCATGATGAAGCCCACATCTTTCCTGATCAACACCAGTCGCGGTCCGCTGGTCGATGAGGAAGCGCTTGCCGAGACGCTGAACGCAGGGGCCATTGCCGGTGCCGGGCTGGACGTGCTCTCCGTTGAGCCCCCGACTGCAGATAATCCCCTGCTTCGTGCGAGGAACTGTTACATCACACCGCACATCGCCTGGGCTTCTACCGCGGCACGGAAGAGGTTGATGCAGGAGGTGGGTGAGAATCTGGCCGCCTTCATACGTGGAGAACGGAGAAATGTCGTCAACTAGACGCCCGGGCGGACTCCGGAAGTCACACTCACGATCGCCCGTCCGAGCGAGAAGATCCGGCCCGGGTATTCGGCCTACGCCCGCACCAAGATCCGGAAAAGGGAGCCCGGGCTTCCTGCGGCGAACCCCGGCCGATCCCCCCCTGTTCTGTGATTTCGCATGTCCGCATGCGTCGTTTCCCCCGGCTGATGCCGTCGGTGCATGCCGCCGGGAGGCGGGCGTCTTCTGCTCTCTGCTAAGGCGTTATAACAACAAAAATGGGACGTGTCTTGTTACGAAGCCGCGGGCGTAGCCGCTTCTGCCACGACGGGCAGGGTGAGAACCCCTCCGTGAAATCCGCTGAACCGCGTTAACGATACTTTAGCAGCACCCCAGGAACGGTGGATCCCCCCCCGGACGGATGTGAGACTCATCGTGCTTCACCTCGTACTGTCCGTGTATCACCGCGGCATACCATCGCTTGAGAGCTTCCACCATCACCACGATGGCACAGTAGATCATCACGAGGGTCATAGTGCAGTTGACGTAGCCCTGGATGCGTGTTGAGGGGCTCTGCGTAAGCGGCCAGAAATTATCCGTGATGTTCAGGATACCCGCCGTCAGGGTTGTTACGGCGACGAAGATCATCGGGACGATGGTGATCCATGCGTACCGTTCCTTCCGGGCATTGATGATGACGCTCGTGGAGACGGCAAGTGCAACCGCGGCCAGCAGCTGATTGGCAGTGCCGAACATGGGCCAGATCGTGCTAATGTTCCCCGTCCACAGGAAATAGCCCCAGGAACAGACCACAATTGTCGTCGCCAGCACATTCGCCGGAAGCCAGTCGGTGCGTTCCATCGGCTTCCAGACCCGCCCGCCGAATTCCTGCACCATGAAGCGCATGACCCTTGTCCCTGCGTCGATCGTGGTGAGGATGAACAGGGCCTCGAACATGATCGCGAAATGGTACCAGAACGACATGAGCCGTTCCAGCCCGGGCAATCCCGTGAAGATCTGTGCGAAGCCGACGGCGAGGGAGACCGCGCCGCCGGGACGTCCGGAAACGACCTCTCCCACTTCGCGCGAGAGTGCTTCCAGATTCACCACGGGAATACCGAGCTGGGCAAACTTTTCAGGCGAGAGATTGATGGCAAAGTAATCGCCGGGATTAAGCGAACAGGCCGCAATAAGCGCCACGACCCCCACGAGTCCTTCCATGAGCATCCCGCCATAGCCGATGATCCTGGCATCGGATTCCCGGTTGAGCAGCTTGGGGGTAGTTCCGGACGCCACGAGCGCATGAAATCCGGAGATCGACCCGCAGGCGATCGTGACAAAGAGGAACGGAAACAATTTGCCGGGAATAATCGGTCCCCCGCCACTGATATACTGCGTGAGGGCCGGCATCTTCAATTCCGGATTCACCACAATCACGCCGATCACCAGGGCAGCGATGGTCCCGATTTTCATGTATGAACTAAGATAGTCGCGGGGAATCAGCAGGAGCCACACCGGCAGGACCGAGGCCACGAACCCGTACACCACCAGGGCCAGCACGATGCCATCCCGCGAGAAGGTGAAATACGGGGCGAGTGCTGAACCGGGGACGTAGCTACCCAGCACCACTGCCGCGATGACGGCGACGACGCCGATGACACTCGCTTCGCCGATTTTACCCGGGCGTATGCGGTACATCCAGAGACCGACGACCAGTGCGATGGGTATGGTCATGGCGATAGTGAAGGTTCCCCATGAACTCTCGCTCAGCGCATTCACGACGGCAATACCCAGTCCGGCCAGTGCGATGACCAGAATAATAAGGATGGCGATGGATCCAATAAGACCTGCAAGCGGACTGATCTCCTTTCTTGCGATCGCCGCAAGGGATTTTCCATTGTGCCGGACAGAAGCCACAAGCACGGTGAAGTCATGGACTGCGCCCGCAAGAACCACCCCGACAACCAGCCAGAGAAATCCGGGCAAGAAGCCGAACTGGGCGGCCAGAACCGGCCCGATCAGGGGTCCCGCGCCGGAGATGGCTGCAAAATGATGCCCGAACAAGACCCATTTGTTCGTCGGCTGGTAGTTTTGACCGTCGTTAAGTGTGTGCGCGGGCGTGATCCGCGTGTCATCCAGAACTAGCACTTTGGCCGCAATAAATGCGCTATAGTACCGGTAGGCAATGACCATCACGCATAATGCAGTAAGAATCAGGGGGAGAGCGTGCATCGGCGGTATCTTTCCTCGTGCGTGGAGTACCGTGTGCCCCGCCACATCCGGCAGGTTGTTACAATATTATGGAAACTTTCCGGAAACGCAAGGCTCAGCGGAAGGCATCCCGGAGATAGTGGACCGAGGCAATGCCGTTCTCCATGCGGATGGCCACGATGTCAAACCGGCAGGTCCGGTCACGAATCCGGTGCAAGAGCAGATAGGCACCTGCAATCTTCCTGATCTGCCGCTGTTTCTGTGCGGTCACGGCAAGTTCCGGCGGCCCGAAGTTTCCGGAAAAGCGGATCTTGACTTCGCAGAAGATCAGCACATCCCCTTCTTCCGCAATAATATCAATCTCTCCATGATGGAACCGGAAGTTCGTCTCGAGAACGCGGACCCCCTGTTCCTCAAGGTATTGCCGGGCCAGGATTTCTCCGTATACTCCCCGTCGGATCATTCACACACTTCAGTCAGTCTCAAGGCTGAGATGGGATGACGCCGCCGCCCCGGATCCGGCCGGGAAAGAGAGAGCGAAGGAAGGAGCGCCGGTGAATAGGGCAGGGACCGAGGCGCCGTAGCCTTTCCCTGTGGTAGACTGTTCCATATCCTTTGTGGCGGGCGAACCCATAGCCCGGGTAGAGTCCGTCGTACATCACCATCATCCGGTCGCGCAGGACTTTCGCCACGATGGATGCCGCAGCGATCGCAAATGAGCGGGCATCGCCGTCCACCAAGACCGTAAACGGAATGTGCAGGCCATCGAACCGGTTTCCATCGATCAACAGGTGGTTCGGCGGCATGTCGAGGGCCGCTACCGCTCTGTGCATGGCGCGGTAGGTGGACTGGAGGATGTTGACCTGATCGATCTCTTCATGGTCCGCACTGCCGACGCCGACCGCCAGGGCTGATTCCAGGATCACGGGATACAGCTCCTCACGTTGAACGGGTGTGAGCACCTTCGAATCATCGACACCGGGGATGATCAACTCCGGAGGGAAAATCACAGCGGCGGCAACAACCGGGCCTGCGAGCGGTCCGCGTCCGGCTTCGTCAACACCTGCCACGCGCAGCACTCCCTGTTGCCAGAGCATGCGTTCGAAGTGCAGGAGATCTCTAGAATTCATTGATCAACCCGAAGTGCACTTTTCCCTGGGCGAAGGAATCCCCCTTCCCCAGGGCAAAACTGACACCGAGATTGCCAAGCGACGTATCGAGCCGGATACCCACGCCAAATCCGTAGTGAACCGCCTCCGACGATTCGATATTGCGCGTCACATCGGCCGGACGATAATAGTAGCCCACATCCACGAAGCCGTACAAGAAAGACCGGCGGGCCATCAGAAAACGATATTCTGTGGTTGCCCATCCCACCTGCGACCCGATAAACTGGTTTTCCCGGTATCCCCGGAGCGTGGCTGCGCCGCCGAACCTGAACAATTCGCTCTCATCGAGCTGGTCTCCCTGTATTTGCCGTCCATGGACTCCGAGGGCGAGCACCTGCCGGGAAAAGGTACCCAGAAAGAAATCGACGTCGATGCCGAATCGTTGAATGGACTCCTTTTGCGTGTCATCCGGAGCAGGTTGACTCAGTTGTTTTCGTCCATAGTGCCCATCCGCACGATATCTGGCGCCGGTGGTAGGGCTGTACAGATCGTCACGGGTATCAAACAGCACTTCCGCACCGATGGTGAGCGTTGATGAGCGGGCCGGGCGTTGCGCCGTGGAGTCGTCGGAGGGGATGATGTTTTCGCTGCCTCCCAGGATGCTGACGGAGAGTTTTTCCGACAGCATCAGTTCTCCCTGGAAGCGGAGAATTTGCCGGACGTACGAAGAATCCTGCTGACGTTGTTGGAATTCGACGCCGGCATTTACGGGCTGATCAAACAACCAGGGCTCACGGTAGCCCAGTGCGAGTTCCTGGGAGTAGCGATCCTCTTTCTGCCACCGGACGTTCAGTTTCCGTCCCGTCCCGAAGAGGTTCCGCATGAACACGGACACCATGCCGGTCAGATATCCGCCTTCGCCCTCCTGTCCGGAGGGAATATACCCCGCTATCCCATCAAAGGTATTGGTGTTTCCTTCCTGCACCCGGAGCAGTAGGCCTCCACGCTCTTTCCGGACATAGACTTCAGGCTCATTGACGGCCGAGAAGATGTTGAGCCGCATGAGCCGCTGGCGGATGTTCTGCACACGCACCGGGTCATATACTTCTCCATAGCGAATGCGGCTTTCCCGTACGATCACCCGAGTATCCGTTTCGGTATTCCCTTCGACGCGCAGCTCATCGATTGTGAGCCGGTTCCCTTCTTCGATCCGCAGGAGAAGGTCCAGAGAATCCGCCGGGCCATTGCTCCGCGTCCGCACGCTATCGACCAGACAGCGGATGAACGGATACCCGATTCTCTCGTAGCGGGTAAGCAGGACGGCGATATCGGCCTCGAGGCCGTCTTCGTCCAGCGGATCGCCCACGCGTGTGTCAAATTGCGCGAGAAGGTCGTCCGGTGTCAGGGCGGTTGCACCGGAGAGGGTCAGACTTCCCAGGACGGATCGTTTTCCCTCTTCAACAGAAATGAGCAGGTCAACGCGTGCGCTGTCCCCGCTGTACTCCATGCGTGAAGGGAACGCGGTGGCTGCAAGAAAGCCTTCGCGGCGATACAGCGATGCGATAAGCGTGCAATCGTCCTGAAGCGTGGCGGGGGAAAAGGGAGAGCCTGCACGGGTGGCAAGACGGTCAGCGAGTTCTCTTGCCGTAAACAGATGAATTCCGTCTATCTGCACCGACCCCACTATGGGTGTGCACAGGACAATGGAGAGCGCTCCGCTCAGCGTGAGGAGCGCAGCCAGCGCCGCCGCCCGGTTCACCCGTGCCGTATGTTTGAACACGCTGATGAAGTCCGGCGTTTCAATTCCGTGGCCGCTGCCAGACTTCCCAGAGCGGGGTTTCAAGCCGGTAATCACCGAATCCGGTCTGGTCGATGAAGACAAAGGAATAGTTCAGTTCGTAATATGCCCATACTTCATAAGGTTTTGAGTCCACTTCAAAGGGATGACGGTCGACATTGTTCGGCGCACCGAAGATGATATAGACCATGCCCATGTCGCTGCGCCATCCTTCAATGTAGTGGCTGAAATGCTTGTTCGCATATTCCACCCGGGCGTAGTACTCCTCCATGCGCTCGTTGCGCGGCGTGTTCGGATTGGGGTCACGCTTCTTCCAGAACTCCATGAATCGTTTCTGCTTCTCCTCCTGAGTCTCCGCATCTTCCAGCACGGAGAGTTCGTCGTCCTTGGCAATATAGCGCACCTGTTCAATCGCGACATCCAGGTCTTTGACGGATCGCGGCATCCCGGACCAGCGCACGAAGATCTGTCGGCTTGTGGCGGCCAGAGAGGTGGTGTTTTCATCCAACGGATCGTGCGCAAGGCGCGCTCTCACCAGCAGCCTGAAGTCCCCGAGAGGAAGGGTCGTGTGGGGGATGCGGAGTATACGTTCGTTGCGCCCGGGATTCAACGCAACCAGCGTGTCCACCCGGAGAATTCGTTCTCTCTTGTCGTCAACCACATCGGTCAGCAGGCGGACAGTATCGAGGCCGCGTGCGTTGTACACCTCGATATAGGCAAAGAACGCTTCGGGGATGGCCCCGACATTCGCGGAAATATATGGTGTAATCGACCGTTTTCCTCCCTGTATACTCACCCGGCTGAGGAGCATGATATCGCTCAACGAGAAATCCGGCTGTGAAAAATCGGATACGAGGATCTGACGTGCCACCTGCCGGGAGACGCCGCTTTCTTTGTCACGCATGACGACCCGGAGCATATAGTTGCCCGGCTTGATTTCAAAGACCCGCTGGGTAATGCTGAAAAGGGCGGGTGAAACGGAGCGATCAAACGGGACCCCCTTTACCTCTTCCGTCCACAATTTTTCGTTCACCAGAGTACCGGTGGAATCGAAGATCGAAATGGTCATTTCGTATGCGGCGTTGTACGTCTCGTCTTGTTTGACGAAACTCAGCGCGTCGTACCCGATCTGCGTGAAGACATCCAGACGGCTGTGGGTGCCGGTCTGTGAGGCGAAGCTCACGGCATCGATGAAGAACAGACTTTCCTGTACATCCAGGTGCGCTCCGCTGACCTCCACCTGTGCAGGAGCCGGCAGCCAGACCAGCATGAGCGGAATGAGCAGGAGCGCGCGTCGGGTTGCGCCGTGCAGGACCCTGGTTGTCATTCAAGAACCTTTCCGTGAATATCATACTCATACGCTTCAACAATTCCGACATCATAAAAGCTCCCGATCTGGAGTTCCGGTACACCCGGGAGGATCACTTCATTGTCGATTTCCGGAGCGTCATGCTCCGTCCGGCCGAAATATTGTCCGTTTTCCCGGCGATCAACCAGGATGCGGACCCGGCAGCCGACCAGGTCTTCGTTCTGTTCTTCCGAGATTTCCCGCTGCACTTCCATAACGGCGGCGCGGCGGCGCTCTTTTTCCTCCGCCGGCACCGGATCACCGAGGGGAAATGCTGTTGTCCCTTCCTCCAGGGAATAGGTGAACACACCGAGCCGGTCGAAGCGGGTTTGTCGCACGAAGTCGAGCAATTCCTCGAATTCGGCCTCTCCCTCGGTCGGATATCCCACGATAAGCGTCGTGCGCAGGGCAATCCCCGGAACCCGCTCCCGGATCGTTCGGACAAGATCCAGCAGTGCCCGCCGGGACATTCCCCTGCGCATGGACTTCAGCACAGGGTCCGCCGCATGCTGGACAGGAAGGTCCAAATATTTGCATATCCGCGGATGGGACGCCATAACGTCGAGGATAGCCTCCGGAAAATGGGCGGGATACGCGTACATAAGCCGGACCCATGCAATACCGGGAATATCGGCGATGTTACGAAGAAGCCCGGGAAGGTGGCGTTCCCCGTCGAAATCGATCCCGTACATCGTTGTATCCTGCCCGATGACGACGATCTCTTTCACACCTCCCTCTGCCAGGAGTCTGACTTCGGCGAGGATGTCGCCGGGGGGCCTGCTGATGTGCGTACCGCGCATGAGAGGGATCGCACAGAATGCACAGGGATGGTCACACCCTTCGGAAATCTTCAGGTACGCGGTGTGCGTGGGCGTGGTGAGCAACCGCTCGCCGAGCAATTCGCTTCGGAGGTGCCCCCCGAGTTCTTCGAGCACATCCCCGAGCTGGTGAGTGCCGAAAAAGCGGTCCACTTCCGGAATTTCCTTCTCCAGATCGACGCGGTACCGTTCGGTGAGACATCCCATCGCATAGACTCTGCGCAGCCGACCGCGTCCCTTGCGCTGAACCTGTGCGATGATCATATCAATCGACTCTTCTTTTGCCGCGTCAATGAAGCCGCAGGTATTGATCACGGCAACATCGGCATCTTCAATTTCCGATGCGATCGGAATCCCATTTGCCCTGAGTTGCGCGAGCAATTTCTCCGAATCCACGGTGTTCTTGGCGCAACCCATCGTGATAACATGGACGCGAGGTTTTCCTGTGGTGCGCCCTTGTTTTCCCATCACCACTTCCTTTCCCTAGCCTGCATGCCAGAGGCGAGCCCGGAGAACCCGGTTCGTATTGTTCAGAACACGACAAAATCAAGATAGATGTAAAGCAGGGGCGAAACGAATATCAGACTGTCAAAACGATCCAGGATCCCACCATGTCCCGGCAGGAGGGATGAGGAGTCCTTCACACCCGCATCGCGTTTCATGAGGGATTCGATAAGGTCGCCGGTCTGCCCGAACACGCCGATCACCGCACCGCACACAAGAGCATCCCGGAGGGAAAGATAGGGAAGGGCAACCTCTTTCATCAGAACAAAAGCAGCGGCAGCGGCCAGCAATCCCGCAACGGCCCCCTCCCAGGTCTTCTTCGGGCTTACACGCTCAAAAAGTCTGTGCCGTCCGAACGCGCGGCCGGCGAAGTAGGCTGCGGAATCGCACGCCCAGATCCCCGTAAACACCGCCACCACCGTCCATCCTCCCCAGCGGTAAATCCGTGCGGCGATTTCTTCGGGCACGGAGGGACCAACAACCGCAAAGTGGGCCCAGACGGGGAAATCCGCCGGCACGAAGAGCTCGCGCAAACCCACCAGCGACCCGAAAAACATGGAGACATACAGAACGCCAAAGATCGTCGAAGCCATGTTCATCAACGCCGAGGGCTTGTTGCGGAAGAGCTCGATGAGCAGCACTACCGGAACAAGAACCAGGAGAAGGATCAGCACGGTCTGCGCCATTGTCGGGAGAGGAATTTCCCGGCCCCACGCCGCAAACGCATTCAGGACGACAATGTGAAGCCTGTCATACAAGAAGACCGCAACAAACAGGAGCCCGAAGAGCATTCCCGGGATCACTTGCGGTGAGGCACCTTTTGCCCGGGCCATTGCGTAGAATTCATGGAGCGCCAGGGTGCCGACCAGGGCGACAAAGGCGAAGAACAGATAGCCCCCTGCGAGGGTAATGGCAAGGACAGCCGGTATGCCGGCCAGGGCAACAAGAATTCGGGTGGTAAGGTTGCTCAATGCCATATCCTGTCGCTTTGTATAGTCCGGTCGAACCTCCGAAACGTCGGGGCGGCTTCGACAGGGTTGGTTGTCAATCGGGCACACTGCGTCCATTCATACTCACAAAGTAGTACATAACGCCCAAAAATACCAGCGTGAACAGAGCCGTGTTTGCAGCAATTGCGCCCGGGCCGACCGGGCCGAAGTATGTGACGAGCATGAAGTCTTCATCCACCCGAAAATACACCGCCACAGTCGCCAGAAAATTGTTGAGGAAGTGGGCAAACACTGCGAGAATGATATTCTGCGACCGGTACACCAGGAATCCGAAGAACACGCCAAGCGCTATTAAGGGAATGATGCTGAGCGGGTTGAGGTGAAACAGTCCGAAAACCACGCCGGTGACGACGGCACTGCGGCCGCCGCCGGTGACGGACTCAAGATCCCGTTGCACCAGGCCGCGGAAGAGCAGCTCTTCACACACCGCCGGAACGAGCGCCACCGTCACCACCACGAAGAAGAGCTCCCCGGGAGACTGTGCGGACACCAGCATCCGGTAGGTTTCTTCAAACAGCTCTTTGAGCATATCCACCAGCTGCTGGAGCTTTAATGGAAGCGGAATCGCGTCCTGCAGGAACATATAGCCCTGAAGGACCTGCTGCAGTGCCAGAAGGGCGATGACGGTCAGGGCAAGGTCAACCGGACGGGGAATATGCAACCGGAGCGGCTGCAGGATCGAACCGTATCTCAGCCGAGTCAGGAAAAGCGTGGGCAGGAGCATGAGCAATATCTGCCCGAGCAGAGTAGACCAGCGGACGAGGGGGACGGTATCCGGCGTAATGTGCCCTCCAGCGAGGAGGATCGCGGCTCCGCCACCCACCACCTGATAGAGAACGAAGATCACTCCCAACGCAAGAATTACAAAGGCGGCGGGGTGCAGGCGGCGGAGCCAGGATTCCGGCTGTGGGGTCCCGTTCACGGGGATCGGGTTTTGTGTTTCAGGCATGCTCAAGTCTCGCTGTCACCATTGCCGCCAGCAGCGGTATCATGATTTCATGGTGTCCTGTGAAGTACATTCCGCGTCCGCCGTCTTGCGTCGGGCGGCGTTGAACGTTCATGGTCGGACGGTAGTGCGTGTGCATATCGAAAACCGCGGTGGTAAACCCGCGGGCTCTGGCGCCAAGATTTCTCGCAACGGTGAGCGCTTTCAGAAAAACCTCCGGCATGATGACCGCGCTCCCAACATTCAGGACAACGCCGCCCCTTGTGAGTTTGCCGCAGACAGCGCAGAACGTGCGAAAATCGCGGAACGACATCTCACCGGTGGCCGCACCATCCATGGACGGCTGCTGGTGGATGATATCCGTTCCGATAGCGGCATGGACGGTGATGGGAATGCGGAGCTTGTGGCACATGGCGAGGAGGCTGATGCGGCCGTTCGGTGCGCGCACGGAGCGGAGCCGCGCTCCGAGGGCTTCTCCGTAGCCCAGGTCGGTTTCGCGGGCTGCAGCGATAAGCGTGTTGTTGATGAACTCCCCCGTTTCCCGGGCCATACCAAACCGTCCATCCGACAGGTTGGCGGCCACATCCTCCGAGGTCGTGCCCCAGAGAGCGGTTTCGACGTCATGAATCGCCGCGGCGCTGTTCATGGCGACGGCGGTAATTACCCCCCTGCGGAGGAGATCCACGAGAACCGGGGACAGGCCCACCTTGACGACGTGGGCACCCATCATCAGAATCACCTGCTTCTTCTTGCGCTGTGCGTTAACGAGGTCGTCCACAAGGATGCGAAGATCGCGGGCCAGGAGGATGTCCGGCAGTCCGTCGACAAATGCGTTGAACGAGTCACCGCGTGCCGGAAAAGGCTTTGCAAATGCGCGGGAGGTGACTTTGCTTTTACGGGTGGTGATGGAGATGGTCTTGACCCGGGAGAGATCGGCGCGCTTGTGTTGTGTCATGAGGTTCTCTTATTCAATTTTCGCTTTTACGGGTCCGGGCAGCCCGGAGTATTCGCGCAACTCAACGTCGATTGAGCCGATGATCACTTTCGTGTTGACCCGGATCGGCATTTTGAATTCGTCATCGGTCAACCAGATGACGATCCTCCCTTCGCTCTTGAAAAGCCCACCCTCTGTCACGAGCGGTTCCACGACGAGGCTACGGAATGTACCTGCCCCGACATCCAGGTCCTGCCGTCCGAGGAGTTTCACCACCAGATCATGGCTTTTGTCTTTGTAGAAATTGTACAGCTTGATGGTGTCACCGGTCTTGAACCCGCTGAAGTCTACAGTCCGGACATAATAGAATGCCGAGAGGATATCGTGGACATACTCGGGAATCGGATACTGGCCTTCGGACGTCCGGGCAGTGTGGGCCATCTGGTCAAATTCCGCGGTGAAATCCCGTTTGTACGAACCCTCCTGGATATGTTGTTCGAACCGGAGAGGCGCAATGGATTCAAAATCGATGAAGGTCAGGTATCGATCTTCCACCCTGTAGATCCATGAGAAGCTCGGGAGGGAATTCACCGTAAACTGAACACGGTACGTTTTTCTTCCTGCGATGGTGTCGAAGGCGGCGACGTGCATGACCGCCTCGCCGGCGGTGATGAATCCGTAGCTGACGTCGAACACGAGGCGTTCACCCACGTCGAACGCAGAGTTCTTGACCTTCCGGTAGCGGATGGCTTTGAGCGAATCGGCACGGCGGACGGCTGTCAGTGAATCGGCATGGTGGATGGCTGCCAGCGAATCGACACGGTGGAGTGAATCAGCGAGAGCGCGGGATCGGGCAACCGAGCGCACCGAGTCGGCGGCCGCCCGGGCAATACTATCCGCCCGTTGAGCCTGGCGGGTTTGAGTACTTGCCGGCTTGCGGGGAGGGTTGTTCGATTTCTGTGGAGCCTGCGCCTCGACGAAGACGACCATCGCGATGAGAAGTCCCGCCAGAAGAAGAAGGTGTGCAAACGGATGGCGAACGTGCGGCAATGCTGCAGAATCATCCATGCACAACAGCCTTTCGGTCTCTGGAGCGCAGGAGGTCCCTGCACGCCCGCAACACTTCATCCACCGGGATGCTGGCCATACAGGTACAGGCAGTGGATTGGTTCCCTGTACACTCCTCGCAATCGGGCGGTTTTTCCGGTTCCAGCACCCGTTTATTCTCCGTATACGGCCCCCATCTTCCTGCGCTCATGGCCGTATGCTGTGGATAGAGCCCCACAACCGGCGTGCCGAGCGCGACGGCGAGGTGGAGCGGCCCTGACGAGTTGCCGACCATGAGCGTGGAGGCTTCCAGCAGTGCTGCCAGTTCCTGAAGAGTGAGGGTTCCCGGAAACACGAGCGTGTCCGGTCCGGCCGCCGACGCAACCTGGTTGGCCAGTGCGGCTTCCGCGGGTCCGCCGGTTACGCACACCCTGATTCCGGGGAGGGCTGCGAGCCTGGCCGCCAGCTCTCCGAACCGTTCGGGGGGCCAATCACGGGCGGACCCTCCGCTCCCTGGATGCACGACTACGAGATGTCTTCCCCCACGTTCCATCCCGGGTCCGATCATCGCCTTCACACGTTCTCGCGCACCCGGATCCACCTGGATCTCAAACCTCGGGATCACCCCGCTGACCGGGAAGTCCGGTTTCACCGTCCGGAGGAGCCTCAGATTGTATTCCAATTCGTGGTAACGCGCATCCTTACGATGGTCATAGACACGCCGGTTGAACAGAAACGAATACGGGCGATAACCCGTTCCCACGCGGCATCTGATTCCCGCACGATAGACCATCCACGCCAGTCGGGGTGTCGGATGCACCACAAACACGGTGTCGAACGCGCGCAGGCGGAGGGCGCGAAGAAGTTCGTCAAATGGCACCCGGGATCCGTCGCGATCGTACAGGAGAATTTCGTCCAGGTGGGGATTTCCCCGGACGATTTCTCCGGGATAGCCGCTCACGAGCATGGCCAGATAGGCACCCGGGAACCATTCACGGAGGAGGGGCAACATGGGAAGCGTGAGGATGACATCGCCAAGGCGGTCGGTGCGGACAACAAGAATCCGGCGGTGGTTACTCACAACCCTCTGCGCATTCTGTATCATCGTATAATATACCGCGGTCGCAGGTGAAATTCAATGCTACTACCACCGCCGGCAGGGCGCCGCCCGTCCTGCCCGGATCGACAGCCGGTCATGGCGCCCCCACGCGCATGCGAAGCTGTTGCTTTTCCCTCTGGAGGTCCAGGATCTCCTGCTGGTATGCGGAGATCGTTTCGCCCCGGAGTTCGGCATCCTTCATTCTGCGGTAGAGGTCGGTGATGCGGCGTTCCAGCCCGCGGGACTTGAGCATCACGATGCAGTCACGGGCAATAATCCACGGATCGGGTGGAGGCGGATCCGAACCGGCGTCGCTCCACCCCTTACTGAGTTCGTGGCGTTGCATGCTGAGCTCGCTGATCAGATCCCGGACTCCGGGAGCCGGAAGTCCGCCCAGAAGTGTTCGGGCATCCCAGGGTTCACCGGCTTCCCAGCGCTTGCGGATGGTGTCCACGATTTCCCGTGAGGCGCGGACCGTGAGCATGTCCGGTTCCAGGCGCTGAAACACGAATTCCGCCATCGGACCCCCATTTTCCAGCAGGAGGCGGATGAGATCGCGTTCCGGTGCGGGCAGTGGAACGTCGGCGGCCTGAATGGAATACTCAGTCGGAGGGGCGGCAGGCCGCGGTTGACGATCGGGAGAACGTTCCACGCGGAAAGTGGCTGCCCGCTTGCCCAGGACCCGCTCGAGTTCGCGTGCCAGCACGCTTTCGTAGACATCATATTTTTCGGCCAGGCGTTTCAGAAAAAACGTCCGCTTCAGTTCATCGTTCACCCGGGCGACCGTCTCCACGAGCTGCCGGAGGGCCTGGGCTTTGCCTTCGGGGGTCGAAAAGAGGCCTTCCGCCTGCAGCTGTTGAGCGCGGAAGTCCAGGAAGCCCACCGCTCCCTCCAGGAGATCCTGGAAAGCCTTCGCCCCGTGTTTGCGGACAAAGGAATCGGGATCCTCACCGGGCGGGAGCTCAGCAACACGGACATCCAGGTCATGCTCCAGAATCAGGTCGCCTCCGCGGAGCGCCGCCTTTGATCCGGCGGAATCGGCATCGTACACCAGCGTGATGTGCCTGGCATAGCGTGACAACAGCTGAATCTGTTCCACGGTCAGGGCTGTTCCGCTCGACGCAACGATGTTCTCGAAGCCGGCCTGGAAGACGGTGATGAGATCGGCATATCCCTCGACGAGGAGAGCGAACTCCCGCTCGCGGATGGCTTCTTTGGCGAGGGAGAGCCCGTAGAGCACGCGGCTCTTACTGTAGATGGGTGTTTCGGGCGAGTTGATATACTTCCCCAGCGGATCATCTTCACGGAGTTTCCGTGCTCCGAAGGCGATGGTGCGCCCGTTTGTGGAAAAAATCGGAAAGATCGCGCGGCCGCGGAAGCGATCGTAGTACCCCGAACCATCCTCCCGTCGCACCACCAGTCCGGCTTTATCCAGCAATGCCGGCTCGATATTCTCCCGCCGCGCGAATCCGAGGAGATCATCCCAGGAATTCTTGGCGTAGCCCAGTCCGAACTTCCGGATTGTTGATTCAGTGAAACCGCGGTGAAGAAAGTACTCGCGTGCGAGGTTCCCTTCGACGCTGTTCACCAGGTTGTCGTGGAAGTGGAGGCCCACCAGGCGGGTCAGGTCAAAGAGCTGTTCCTGTTCGGTATTCCCCCCGCTTTCCGCGGAGCCTTCGGCCGGAAGGGTAATACCCGCGCGTTCTGCGACCACCCGCACCGCCTCGACGAACGAGAGTTTGTCCCGTTCCATCAGGAACGTGAAGACATTCCCTCCCACCCCGCACCCGAAGCAATGGTACATCTGTTTGTCGGCACTGACAGTGAAGGACGGGGTTTTCTCCTGATGGAACGGACAGAGCCCGATATAGCTCTTTCCCCTCTTCCGCAACCGCACCACGGCAGAGATGACATCGACGATATCCGTGGCGTTCCGGACTTCGTCCACCTTTTCATCGGGAATGCGCATGGTGAGAATCTACGCAAAGGCGGTATGAGAGGCAACCACACCGCACGCCTTGACATCTCTTCCGGTATGGCGTATCTTAGAACGCCCACGCGACCCGGGGGATGCCAGGAAGGGATGCCTTGTGAAGATCCTTGCTGTAGAAGATGAATCGGAGTATCTGGAGATGCTGCAGGACGTCATCCGGAGTGTCGGGCATGACATCACCATCGCGCGGAACGGGGTGGAGGGGATTGAGGTTTTATGCCGTGAACACGTCGACGTCATCCTTTCCGATGTCAGCATGCCCCTGATGGACGGTCTGGAGTTTCATCGCCGGGTACGGGCGATGGCGGAGCACAGTGAAACGCCGTTTATTTTTCTGACGGGTGTGACCGATATCGGGGCGGTCACCGCCGAATGCAGGAACGACCGCGACCTGGTATTACAGAAACCATTTCCCGTGGATCATCTGATAAGAATCTTCTCGGGGGTGTTGTAACAGAGCCGCCGGCTGGTGATGGGACCGGCCGGCGGCTCTTCTCTTTTTGGGGTACACCTCCCGGCTATACCCTGGATTCAGCGTCTTTGTACTGGGCGTGAATGCGGGCGGGACGTTTCTTCTTGCGCGTATAGCGGCGTTCCACCGGAGCAGCGGGGATATTGGGTTGTTCTTCGACATCCGGGTAAGTATAGATGTCGTACTTGTAGTTGCGGAGGATGATTTCGTTCCCGTTGCGCCCGAGCACGTATTGTGGCAGGAGAGGGATTTTGCCGCCTCCGCCGGGGGCATCGATTACAAACTGCGGGATGGCGAGTCCGGAGGTATGGCCGCGGAGTTTGTCCATGATATCCAGCCCCACGCTCACCGGTGTCCGGAAATGATTTGCGCCTTTTGTTATGTCGGCCTGGTAGAGGTAATAGGGACGGACGCGCATAACGAGCAGCTTCCGCATGAGTTCCAGCATCACATCCGGGTCGTCATTCACACCCTTCATCAACACGGCCTGGTTGCCGACGGGGATGCCCGCATCGGCGAGCATTTCGCATGCCCGTTTTGCTTCGGGGGTGCATTCCCAGGGGTGATTGAAGTGCGTATTGATGTACACCGGGTGGTATTTCTTGAGCATCTTGCAGAGCTTCGGTGTGATCCGCTGGGGCAACACACACGGCATTTTGGTTCCAAGCCGGATGATTTCCACGTGGGGAATATCGCGCAGGCCGGAGAGGATCCGTTCCAGCATGAAGTCGGTCATCATCAGCGGATCGCCGCCGGAACAGATGACATCGCGCACTTCCGGGTGTGCGGCGATATAGTCGATCCCTCCCTGAATGTACTTCATGTTGATCTTGCTTGAATCCCCCACCTTCCGTTTGCGGGTACAGAACCGGCAGTACATGGAACACTGACTGGTGGTAAGGAATAGGACACGATCGGGGTACCGGTGAACGATGCTCGGCACGGGACTGTGGGAGTCTTCGGCGAGGGGATCTTCAGGCAGGCCGTCCACTTCAAGCTCCTTGGCATCCGGGATGCACTGGAGCCAGATGGGATCACCGGGATGCCGGATCAGGCTGAGGTAATACGGATTGATCCGGATGTGGAAGAGCTTGTTCAGCCGTTCAGCCAGCTCACTGTCAAATCCAAACCGCTCGACGAGATCTTTACCGCTGTCCACACTTTGGCGAAGCATATCCTGCCAGAGTTCCATACGTGCCTGTCATCCTCCTTGATGTGAGACAAGAATCTTGCCATACACTACCAGATCATCACCCGGGCGGTAGTAGTCCCGTATCCGTGCCAGCTCAGCATACTTTCTGGTCTGGTAAAATTTCCTTGTCGGGTCATAGCGGGGTGTTGATGACGTCTCCGCAATGATCATTCTGCCCCTGTGCGAGCGGATGTACGCCTCGGCATGCCTGTCCAGTGCGCTGCCGATTCCCTGTCCGTGGCGGAGGGGGTCCACAACAATCCAGTACAGATCAAACGTCCCGTCCGTTCCCGGTGTCGGGCCTATGCAGTAGTAGCCGGCCGGCCCGTGATGGTCATACACCGCGATCACATAATCGTGTTGACCCGGAGTATCCAGGACGGCATCGATCAGTTCAAGTGCGATGTTGATCTCGTCGACGGTAAAGACCCGTGTGGCTTCGACAAGCGTCTTGAGCGGAAGGCGATCTTCGCGGCGCAACGGACGGATGACCGCCCCCTGGGGGAGTTCTAGCTGTTCCATCGCTCCAGGGCCGACTCGACGATTTTGCCGATGGTGACGGGGAAGGTGTACCCGGCGGTGCGCGCCGAGCGCGCAAAGCCCGCTTCATCGGATATATCAGGATTGGGGTTGACCTCAAGAACGTAGGCCCGGCCGTCGGGTGACAGGCGGAAATCCACGCGTGCGTAGTCACGGCATCCTATCAGGTGGAAACACTCGAGCGCCGTGCGTTTCATTTCCGTTTCCTGTGCGGCAGTCAATTTCGCCGGACAGACTCCTTTCGTGCCGTCGTACGCCGCGGTACCGTGCATCCATTTGGCTTCATAGCTCACGATTTTGTGTGCACCCGCGGGCAGGCCGGAGAAATCGATCTCCGATATCGGCAGCACCTGCGGACGTTTGGAGCCGAGAATGGCGACGTTCAGCTCGCGACCTTCGATGTATTCCTCCACGAGGGCGGGCTGGTCGAATTCATGATGGATGAAGCGGATGCGCTTCCGGAGCTCAATGATGTTGTTGACGATGGAGGAATCGCTGATGCCGACGCTTCCGTCCTCATGGGAGGGCTTCACGATGAGGGGATAGTTCATGCCGTCTTTGAGGGCCAGGCGGTCGGTGACACGGAAGACCTGATATCCCGGTGTAAGGATGCCGTGGGAGTTCAGAATCTCCTTGACGCGGGGCTTGTTGAGCGCCGTTCCGAGTGCGAGTGGACCGGCTCCGGTGTACGGAATTTTCATCAGCTCGTACAATCCGGCAACATTCATTTCGTGCAGTGATTCGTTTTCGACGCATTCCACGATATTGAAGACCAGGTCGGGTTTTTGCACGCGGAGGTAGTCAATGAGGCGCAGGATATCGCTATCGACGTTAAAAATCGAGGTCTTGTATCCCAGCGTGCCGAGTGCCTCTTTAATATCCTCCATCTCTTCCATCACGCCCACTTCGGAGAGATCCACATTAAGTGCCGATTCCGGTGATTTTTCCTGCGGTGCAGTCCCTCCCGGCTTCCGCCTGAGTATAGAGGGGCCTTCGCTCAGCTGGCCTGTTTCGGTGATGTAGTTGCGCACATCGGTACCACCCGCGACTGGTTCGTTAAAAAGTATTGCTATTCGCAATTTTCTTGCCATATAAGTTCCGTTATTGTGCCAGAACGCCGGGGGCAGTGCTCGACACAACAGGCACGCCGCACCGGGTCATCGCGATGTCCAGTACCGCGTTGATCAACGCGGCATACGAAAGTCCTGCTGCGCGGGCGGCTTTGGGAAAACAGGAATTGTCCTCCGGTCTCGGCAGAATACCCGGCAGAGGATTAATCTCAATGATGTTGGGAACACCGGCGGCATCCAGTCGCACGTCGATGCGGGCCCAGTCACGGCACCGGAGCACCCGGTACGTCCGCCGGCAGACCGAGGCGATCGCTTCCGCGAGCGTCTTCTCCAGCACGGCCGGGCACGTGAAGATTTCCAGCGGATTGTCCGACCTGTCCCACACCCACTTCGCCTCATAGGAGTAAATCGGATTCATCCCGGACGGGAGGGCGTCGAAGCGGATCTCCACAATGGGCAGCGCGCGCAGGTCATCCCCGTTCCCCAGCATCGCCACCGTAAACTCCCTGCCGGGAAGAAACTCCTCCACCAGCGCCGGTTCATGGTACGTGTCCAGAATCGTCCGCACCTCGCGTTCGAGATCGTCAGGATTCCGCGCAACACACGAGTTGTAGATCCCCTTGCTCGATCCTTCGTGCAGCGGTTTGACCATCGACGGAAAGCGGACGCGCGTTTCGTCAAACGTCTCCATGGTATCAATCACCGCAAACGGCGCTGTCGGGATCCGGTGGTATGCCAGTATCTCTTTCGTACGCGCCTTGTCCAGACACAACGCAAGGGTCAGAGGATCGGAGCCGAGGTAGGGTAACCGCAGGAGTTCAAGGATCGCCGGCATGTGCGCCTCGCGCGAGACGCCGTACAACCCTTCTGCCATATTGAAGACAAAGTCCGGACGCAGACGGCGCAACTGCTCGTATGCATCTTCCGTAGCTTGCACCAGAGTGACCGCATACCGCTCTGCGATCGCATCGCGGACGGCATGGACGGTGTCCATGGTGTCCCACTCTGCATACAGATCATTGGCGCGCGGGGTGCCCGAAGAGAAATCCGGTGAGGGTTCGGGGGAGGACTCTGCTGTCGATGAAGCTTCCGCTTTGGCATTGAAGACGAGTGCCACCGTCATTGATGATGCGGAATGCTGTTGTACCGAAGGTACCAGAACTTCTCCGAGTCGTGAGACAAGAACATTGTGTGAGCTAATATACGCATTTTGAGGTGTGTGTCAAGAAGAAAATGCGTTTTTCAGCCTGTGTGCAACAATGTCATCTCCTCGGCGAAGCGGGACCGGAGGTGGTCGGCGAGCGGGCGATGTTCTTCCCGGCGGAGTTGCGGGTCGTCCGCGACCAGCGCGAAAGCATCGTGGCGTGCCGACGCGAGCAACGCTCCGTCGGTGACGATGTTCGCCACCCTGAACTCCGGCACGCCGCTCTGACGCGTACCGAAGAAGTCGCCGGGTCCGCGTAACTCGAGATCCACCTCCGCGATGACGAATCCGTCGGTGGTGTGCACCATGGTGGAGAGCCGCCGTTCGGCGGTCCGCTGCTGATCCAGCGCGGTCTGCGACGTCTGAGGCTCGCGCCGCCGCGGCATCACCCAGCGTTCGGTGAGCAGAAGGCAGTACGACTGTTCGCTCCCCCGCCCCACGCGCCCGCGCAGCTGATGGAGCTGCGATAATCCGAAGCGCTCCGCGTTCTCGATGACCATCACCGTCGCGTTGGGAATATCAATCCCCACTTCGATCACCGTTGTCGCTACCAGGATATCCAGCTCATGCTCCTTGAACCTGCGCATAACCTCTTCCTTTTCCTCCCCCGTCATCCGGCCGTGCAAGAGCCCCAGACGAAGTTTGGGAAAGACCTTCTGCTGCAGCTGCTCGAAGTGCACGGTGGCGGCCTTGAGCGTCAGCTTTTCTGACTCGTCGATAAGTGGATACACAAAGTAGACCTGCCGTCCCGCGGCGACATGCGTCCGGACAAAGGCATAGACGGACTCTTTCTGATCCTCATACCTGATCACCGTCGTGATAGGACGTCGTCCGCCCGGGAGCTCATCGATCACCGAGACGTCGAGATCGCCGTAGAGAGTGAGCGAAAGTGTCCGCGGGATGGGAGTCGCCGTCATCACAAGCACATCAGGGCTCTCGCCCTTGGCACGCAGCTGCGCGCGCTGCATCACGCCGAATCGGTGTTGCTCATCGATCACCAGCAACCCCAGACGCGAAAAGACGACCTCTTGCTCAAGCAATGCATGTGTGCCCACGACGATCTGCGCGGTGCCCCCCCGGATATCCTCGAGTACATCGCGCCGGAGCCTGGATCTCTGGGCGCCCACAAGGAGTCGATGCGACACCGGTACCGTGCCCAGCAAAGCCGCGATAGTGCGGAAATGCTGTTCGGCCAGAATTTCCGTAGGCGCCAGAAATGCCGCCTGATATCCGTTTTCCACCGCCACCAGCATCGCAATCACCGCCACAACGGTCTTGCCGCTTCCCACATCCCCCTGCAGCAGGCGGTTCATTGATTTTCCGGCGCTCATGTCGTTCAGGATCTCTTTCACGACGCGTGTCTGTGCGGGAGTGAGAACATATGGAAGAGCGTCGACAAGCTGCCGCGCCAGCCGGCTCTGTACGTTGAAGGATATCCCTCGCGACTCCCGTTGCTGCACCTGCCGTCGCAGCGCAAGTTTCACCTGGAACTCGAAAAGCTCGCCGAACTTCAGCCGCCGCAACCCCTCGGCAATATCCGAACCCGCTGCGGGAAAATGTGCGGCACGCATTGCGGCGGCAACGGGCAGGAAGCTGTACCTCGCACGAATGTCCGCGGGAAGCGGATCGACGATCCGGTCAGCATGGTCGCGCAGCACGGAGCCCAGCAGGCGGCGGAATCCACCGCTATCAAGTCCCAGACGCGACAACTCCTGCGAGGACGGATAGAGGGGGATCAATCCCCCGGTATGCAGTGTGCGCAGGGTATCCCTGCTGAGCGTTTCCCCCTCTCCCTCGGAGGCAAGCCAGTCCACGTCGGGGTGGACAATCTGAACGATGCTGCCGTACGCGGTGGGCTGTCCCGACACGGCCAGCGTGTCACCCACATGAAAGCGGGTCCTCCAGTACTGGACGCCGCCGAACCAGAGACATTGCATTGAACCCGTCTCGTCCGCCAGCACGAGCACAAGACGGGCCTTGCGGCCGATCCCCATCACCCGGAACGACCGTACCTCTCCCACCACTGTCACCTCACGCCGGATCTCGAGCTCGCCGGGAGGCGGAAGTACTTCCAGACGCGAACGGAGCTGCGCGATGGTGACCATCGACGTGCGGTCGAGATACCTCCGGGGAACGTAGAGGAGCAGGTCACCCACAGTGGTGACCCCCAGTTTCTTCAATGCCTCAGCTTTCCTGGGTCCCACCCCTTTCAAGAACTGCACCGGCCGGGAGAGCAACGTGCGGTCAAATGCCGTCATGCCGGCCGCCACAGAATGTTCTTCTTCCAGTACGGGGAGAACCGGAGCCCCGGCGCCGGCAGAAAGAGGCAGGTCGGAATCCGGACGAAGATCATAACGCGCGGCCGCCGGGCCCCCGAAACGATGCTTTGAACGGCGAGGAATTTGCCCCTCCCGGTGATCGGGCAGGCCATCGCCTTGAAGGCGGATGTGAAAGCCAGGCGGACGACGAGTTGCGCCCCGTGGAGAGCAAAGGGGCCGGTGTCAGTCATGAATATTCCGGATGGGAAAGAATCGTGTGTCGCAAGATACGATGACGGGATGAGACTCGCAACCAGCCAGGTCGGGCACGACTCGGACGGCGGAACGCTCGTACGACGGGCCACTTTCCAGTTGTCTCTTTGCGTCAAAGGTCGTATCTTGTCAACAATTCTTTCACAGACGAGGTCCCGTGTTCGAACAGATACCATCGCTTGAAGAGGTCGTCATCTGGGGCGGCTACATCGGCCTGTTTATCATCATCTATGCCGAGACGGGACTGCTGATAGGGTTTTTTCTTCCCGGGGATTCGCTTCTGGTAACGGCGGGCTTGTTTGCAGCGCGGGGGCAGATGGATATTGTGCTACTGAATGTGATCCTCTGTATCGCAGCCGTCACCGGCGACGCCACAGGATACTATATCGGTCTCAAAGCGGGACGTGCGCTCTATAACCGGCCCCAGTCGCGATGGTTCAGACGCGACCATCTCATGAAGACCCATGAGTTCTACGAGAAGTACGGAGGCATCACCATCGTGCTGGCGCGGTTTATGCCCTTCGCGCGCACCTTCGCCCCGGTGGTCGCCGGTATAGGTGAGATGACGTACCGCCGTTTCGCCCTCTTCAATGTCGCCGGGGGAATCGGATGGGTTGCCAGCATGACCCTGACCGGGTACTTTCTCGGCCGGATCATCCCGGGCATTGAGCACAATATTGAATATGTTATCGCCGTTGTGGTGTTCGTCTCCATCCTTCCATTGATCTACAAGTACCTCCAGCACCGTTTCGGCAAGCAAAACCCCGTGCCGGCACCGGAAAAGGTTCGCGATCCCAGTCATCCGGCATCGTAGCACTTCATGGACATGCAGACGATCGTATTCGCTGTGCTCGGCCTCGCCCTGCTTGTAGGCGGGGCTGAACTGCTTGTACGTGGCGCATCTCGGCTCGCCGCCACGGTCGGTGTCACCCCGCTGGTCATCGGACTTACGGTCGTCGCCTACGGCACCAGCGCGCCGGAGTTGGCGATCAGCATCAATGCCTCATTTTCCGGCCAGGCGGATATCGCCGCGGGCAACATTGTCGGAAGCAACATCTTCAACGTTCTCTTGGTTCTCGGGCTTTCCGCGATGATAGCCCCTCTGGTGGTCTCTCAGCGGCTCGTACGAATGGACGTGCCCCTGATGATCGCCGTTAGCATCGCGATGCTGGTGCTCGGACTGGACGGCAACATCAGCCGTATTGAAGGACTTGTCCTCTTTGCCGGTGTTCTGTCGTACACCGTCTGGTCGATACGGCAGAGCCGCAGAGAGACGAAAGAGGTCCGAGATGAGTACGAACACCGTTACGGCCGCGGGAAAGGCCGGCGCGGCGAGGTTGCGACCGACCTGCTCCTCATGGGCGGGGGCATTACCCTGTTGATCTTCGGATCCGAATGGCTGGTGGACGGGGCCGCTGCCCTCGCGCGGTTCATGGGGGTGGGAGAACTCATCATCGGTCTGACGATTGTTGCCGCCGGCACATCCCTCCCCGAACTCGCCACATCCATCGTGGCCGCGTTCAAAGGCGAACGGGATATCGCGGTGGGCAACGCGGTCGGCAGCTGCATTTTCAACATTCTCAGTGTGCTCGGGTTGTCCAGCGCACTGAATCCCGGCGGGGTCGCGATTTCTCCCGAGCTTCTGCGTGTTGACATCCCTGTCATGATTGCCGTGGCCGTGGCGTGCCTTCCGATATTTTTCACCGGGCATATGATTTCGCGCTGGGAGGGAGTGCTCTTCTTTGGATACTACGTCGCCTATGTACTGCACCTTATTCTCGATGCCACAAGCCATGGCGCTGCAGACGCGTTTTCCACGGTGATGGTGTTTGGTGTTATACCGCTGACATTTGTCACACTTCTGATTTTCGTCGTGCGCGCAACGAAGCGGCAGGGTCCACTGGCCGATACCCGGTAGCTCCGTGTGCCTCAGCGTGCCGGGCGATATGAGACGATCCGCCCAGGAAAGGAACAACATGTCGACCAACACAGAACGCTGGGGTACGCGCGTCGGGCTCGTGCTCGCGATGGCAGGGAATGCCGTCGGCCTCGGCAACTTCCTCCGCTTTCCCGTTCAGGCGATCAACAACGGCGGCGGCGCATTTATCATCCCCTACCTTGTTTCCTTCCTGGTTATGGGCATTCCCCTTCTCTGGATCGAATGGTCCATGGGACGCTACGGCGGCAAGATGGGAAACCATTCCACCCCCTTTATGCTCGATGCTATGGCCAAACACCGCTGGTGGAAATACTTCGGTGTCTTCGGCATCTGGACGAACCTGGCTGTTGCCGCATATTACTGCTATATCGAGTCCTGGACCATCTCCTACATTTTCCATTCCCTGGGTCAGACATTCAGGGGGATGTCCCAGCTCGAGGTGGCTTCGTTCTTTACCAACTACGTCGACATCACGACAACCTCGACAGGCATTCCCTTTGAAGGCCCCATTTTCTACGCCGTCTGCCTGTTCCTGAACACCTGGATCCTCTCCCGGGGATTGAAGGGCGGCGTGGAGAAAACCGCGAAGATCGGCATGCCCCTTCTGATCCTCTTCGGCATGTTCCTTGCGATCCGGGGACTCACGCTGGGCAATTCCGGTGCAAGCGCAGCACATCCTGATGCGGACGCCTGGGCCGGGCTCAGCTTCCTCTGGACTCCCCAGTTTGACTCGCTTTCCAACCCCAAGGTGTGGCTCGCCGCGGCAGGACAGATCTTTTTCACCCTCTCCGTCGGGATGGGGACCATACACTGCTACGCGGCCTACGTCAAATCCAAAGACGATGTCGCTCTCAACGCCATGTCTGCCGGCTGGATGAATGAGTTCGTGGAAGTCGTGCTCGGCAGCTCAATCATCATCCCCATCGCCGCCGGCTATCTCGGCCTCGATTGGGTGAAACAGAATGCAGGGTTCGGCATGGCTTTTCAGACCATGCCGTATCTCTTCGGCAACTGGGGGCCGGTGCTCGCCACCTTCGCCGGCGTGTTCTGGTTCGGCCTCCTCTTCTTTGCGGGGGTTACTTCGTCGCTTGCCATGGGCACGCCGTGGATGGGATTCTTGCAGGATGAATTCAACTGGAGCAGGAACAGAGCGGCATGGAGCTTCGGCATCGTTGTTCTGCTCATGGGACTTCCCACGGTCTTCTTTTACAACTACGGCGTCTTCACTGAGTATGACTACTGGGCGGGAACGGTCGCCCTGGTGGTGTTTGCCCTGGCAGAAGCGGTGGTCTTCTCCTGGATATTCGGCATCAACCGGGGGTGGAAGGAAATCACCGACGGGTCCGACATGAAGGTGCCTACGGTCTACAAATTCATCATCAAGTACGTTACTCCCCTGTTTCTCCTGGCGGTGTTTGTCGGCTCGGTCTTTTCGCCAAAGAACGGGGATTGGCAGGGCGCGTGGAGCAGCCTTGCCCGAGGTGCCGGATGGGAACTGGACAACGGTTCATTGATCAACATGTTTCTTAACACGGGCATTCACGAGCAGCTGGCCGCCGCCACGGACCCTGCGCAGATAGCTCATCTGCAGGATTCACTGCTCCTGGTGAATCTTTCCAGGGCCTTGCTGACAGCGGTCTTTGCCGGCATTTCCCTCATGGTTTTTCTCGCCGCCCGAAAACGTAAACACCGGAAGGAGTCCACCCTGTGAATAGCTCTGCGATTCTCATGATGGTGATCACCATGGCGCTGGTCACCGGGTTTGCAGTCTACTTCTTTGTGAAAATGCTCCGTACGCCGCTCAAGGACGACACGGCGTAGGCCGGAGCCGCCTTCATACCATCGCCCATTGTTATTCACACCACTCACCAGAAAGGAGTGTTTTCCCCCACATGGAACTCTCGATAATTCTGGGCATCAGCGGTCTTGGACTGTTGTTTGCTCTCTGGCTCATGCAGAATGTGTTGCGACGCGACGCCGGGACACCGAAGATGCGGGAAATCTCCGATGCCATCAAGGCCGGCGCCGAAGCATTCCTCAGACGCCAGAACCGCACCATCATCTATCTCGCCATCATCCTCGCGGCAATCATCTATATCCTGTACGCGTTTGTGAGGGCGCAAAACGAACACGATCCCGCCTCTCCTGCCGAACTCGCCCTCTGGACCACGCTCTCGTTCGTCTTGGGTGCGGCGTGTTCCGTAGCCGCAGGCTACATGGGGATGTGGGTGGCCATCCGGTCCAACATCCGGACGGCTGCGGGCGCGACCAGGGATATGAACAGCGCCCTGCAACCTGCCCTCCGCGGGGGTGCGGTTTCCGGGTTCTTCGTGGTGGCGTTGAGTCTCCTCGGAGTCGCCGGGCTGTTTGCCATCGTTCGGGCCTCGGGCGTGACGCAGGACGTGACCAAGATCCCCTTGCTGATCGTGGGCTACGGCTTCGGTGCAAGTTTCGTGGCCTTGTTCGCGCAGCTCGGGGGAGGTATCTACACGAAGGCGGCGGATGTGGGTGCGGACCTCGTGGGCAAAGTCGAAGCCGGCATTCCGGAAGATGACCCCCGGAACCCGGCGGTGATCGCCGATCTTGTGGGAGACAACGTGGGCGACTGCGCGGGCCGTGGAGCCGACCTGTTCGAATCCACGGCGGCAGAGAATATCGGCGCCATGATTCTGGCTGCAGGCCTCTACCGCGCCAATGCCGCCTTTTTTGAAACGGCAGGGTTGTCACTGCTCGGCGTCCTGCTTTTCCCGCTGGTCGCGCGTGCGTTCGGTATTATCGCATCGATAGTCGGCATCCTGTCGGTGAAGACCAATGACAGGGAAGATCCGATGAAAGCCCTCAACCGCGGTTACTACGTCACTGCGGTCCTGGCCATGATCGGATTCTTCATCGCATCGTACTGGCTTCTCGGTCCTCAGCACTATTTCAATTTCTTCCTCTGCGGGCTTGTCGGCATCATCACTTCGATTTTCTTTGTGCTCATCACGATCTACTATACGGATTACAAGTACCGCCCGGTCCTCTCCATCGCCAAAGCATCGCAAACCGGCCCGGCGACCAATATCATCAGCGGCATCGCGGTCGGCATGGAATCCACCGGATACCCCGTGCTGGTGATCGCCGCCGCAATCGTCGGTGCATATTATCTGGGAGAGAGTTCCGGACTGCAGCATGCGGGCCTGTTCGGCACAGCGGTCGCCACCATGGGGATGCTCTCCACCGCTGCGTACATTCTTGCGATGGACACCTTCGGGCCGATTACCGACAACGCGGGCGGTATCGTGGAAATGAGCCAGCAGCCGAAAGAAGTACGTGATCGCACGGACCGCCTGGACTCTGTGGGCAATACCACGAAGGCGTTGACAAAAGGGTATGCAGTCGGATCGGCTGCGCTCGCGGCATTCCTGCTCTTCAGCGCATACATGGACGAAGTGAAGATCTACATGCCCTCGTTCGAAGGAGTCATCAATCTGAACAAACCCGAGGTGTTTGTCGGGGCCATGCTGGGCGCGGTCCTGGTGTTCCTGTTTTCCTCCCTCGCGATCAAAGCGGTCGGGAAAGCGGCCGGCGCGATTATTCAGAATGTCCGGGAGCAATTCCGGAACAATCCGGGAATCATGCTCGGAACTTCTAAACCCGATTACGGGCAGTGTGTGGACATCGCCACGAAATCGGCTTTGCGGGAGATGGTTGCTCCGGGTCTCCTGACCGTAGGGTTGCCGATCGCGGTGGGCCTCATCTTCAAATGGCTGTATATTGCAAACGGTCAGCCGCTGCACGGCGCGAGCGGCCCGGAAGTGGTCGGGGGATTGCTGATGGTAGGAACGATTGTGGGCGTCCTGATGGCCCTCTTCCTGAACAACGGCGGCGGAGCGTGGGACAATGCCAAAAAGTACATCGAAACCGGCGCGTACGGCGGAAAGCGGTCGGACCCTCACAAGGCTGCCGTTGTTGGTGACACCGTGGGCGATCCGTTCAAGGATACTGCGGGTCCGTCACTTCACGTGCTTATCAAGCTGCTGAGCACGATTACGCTGGTCCTGGCGCCCCTGTTCATATAGGCGGGAAGACCTGCCGGCCCCTGCACACCCGTCCGGAAAGCACCGGGGCATGTGCATACTCACCTGCGCGTCGGTTCCGGCAAGCACCGCGGCCCGCGCATTGAACAGCGTACGTGCGCTTCCTGAAAGACAAATCCCGTCCCGACGTTTGTCGGGACGGGAGCTCTTTTCCCGCATTCCTTTTTCCTCCCCCTACCACACTTCTCCCTTTGGCCCCCTGGTCATCAAGTGGTGGCAGGCTTCCAGCGGATCCTTCCCCTCAAACAGGATCCTGTGCACCTGCTCGATGATCGGGACTTCCACTCCGACCTTGCGGGCAAGGGCATACGCTGAACGGGTGGTTTCCACCCCCTCAGCCACCATCACCATCCCGGCAAGAATATCCGGCAGCTTACGTCCCTTTCCAATCTCCACGCCGATGTGCCGGTTGCGGCTGTGGCGGCTCATGCAGGTGACCATCAGGTCGCCGATTCCGGAAAGGCCGCCGAATGTCTGGATATGGGCACCGCGGGCAACGCCCACGCGTGCAATTTCGGCTATGCCGCGAGTCATCACCGCCGCTTTCGTATTGTCCCCCAGGTCCGCACCGTCAATGATGCCGGCGGCTATGGCGATGACATTTTTGAGGGCGCCGCCCAGTTCCACACCCGGCAGGTCTGTGCTGACATAAACACGGAAATAGGGCAGCATGAAGACTGATTGAACCGCCCGTGCCGTGGCAAGATCGGATGACGCCGCCACCACCGTGGTGGGAATTTTCTTGCTGACCTCTTCGGCGTGGCTGGGACCGGAAAGCGTTGCAATGCGATCGGGGGGGATGCCAGGGAGCACATCGTGGATCATCTCCGACATCGTCATCAACGTCCCGTTTTCAATCCCTTTCGCGACGTTCACCAGCAGGAGATCCTGGGATCCCCGGTCTTTGATGCCGGCAAGAACACCACGGAGGAACTGCGATGGGACGGCGGCAACGATCATCCGGGCGTCGCGAACCGCATCAGGCAGCTTGCTCGTGACCGCAATCTGTTCCGGAATATGAATGCCGGGAAGAAACAGCGGGTTAAGGCGGGTCGTGCGGATAACTTCCGCATCCTTTTCGAGGAAGGACCAGAGTGAAACATCATGAGCATTTTCAGCGAGGACGATCGCCAGGGTGGTTCCCCAGCTGCCCGCACCGAGAACGGCGATGCGCATACCCGAATACCGGTGATGTTATCCGGCCGTGGAGGCGGTCTCTTTCTTCTTGAAGAGTCGGAGACCCGTGATCCTGTTTTCGGTGCCTCTCAACAACCGCGTGATGTTTTTACGGTGGGTGTAGATAATCAACAGAGAGATGCCCATGCTGAAGAAAATGAGAGTGCCATATCCCTCAACCCGGGCCATGAAGACGTTCTCACGGAAGAACATCGTCAGGGGAAACGCCACGGCGGCACTGAGCGACCCGAGGGACACGTAATGCGTAAGGAGGAAGACCAGGCCAAACACGCCGAAGGAAACCGCCACCTCGATCGGCGCTACACCGATGAGCATGCCGCCGGCGGTGGCAATCCCTTTGCCGCCGCGGAACCCCGCAAAGACCGTCCAGATATGGCCCAGGATCGCCGAACATCCGGCAATAATCTGGACAACGGTGAAGTCGTCAAATGGTGTCGCATTTTCAAAAGGTATCGGTCCCTGCATCAGCCGGGCGACGAGCATGGTAGACACCAACCCTTTCGCCATATCCATGGCGATAACAAAGAAGCCTGCCTTCCATCCCAGAACACGGATCACATTTGTCCCGCCGGCATTCCCGCTGCCATAGTGGCGAATATCGATGCCCTTGACCTTCCGGGCGACGATAATGCTGGTCGGGATGGACCCGATCAGGTAGCTCAGGACGGCAATGATGCTAATAGGGAGCATGCGTGTTAGAAACCTCGCTCAGTGTCATAAAGATGAAATATACTTATCCGTTTCCTGATTTGCAAGGCCCTCGTGGAACACGCAGAAAAATCGTCCACTTTACTGGACATTCCTGTCGCATTTACTTCCGCCAGGCCCTGGCAAGGGCCAGATCTTCTCTGGTCGTAATCTTGATATTGCGCCGGTCACCCTCAACAATGCGGACCGGAATTCCCAGTCGTTCGACGAGAGCGGCATCGTCCGTGCCGAGCACGCCGGCAGCGGCCGCTCGAACGTGCGCGTGGCGGAAGAGGGAGAACAAGAATCCCTGCGGTGTTTGCACCGCCCAGAGCAGATGCCGGGGAAGGGTTTTGGTGGAGAACCTTTTCTTCCCCTCGAGTTTTATGGTGTCGATGACTTGCACACCCGCGACTGCGGCACCGTATTGTTTTGCGGCCGCAATGACCCGGCGAATGACCTTCGCGGTCACCAGCGGCCGGGCGGCATCATGCACGAGGATAACGTCGGGAACAGCCGAAAGGTGCTCGAGGCCCAATCGCACCGAATCCTGCCGTTCTCTGCCGCCGGCAATCACGCACGAGACCTTCCGGCAGCCTGCACGTGTGAGCAACCGTGTTGTCCGCGCCACATACACCGCAGGAGCCGCAACGACGACTTCCCGCACTTCCGGCAATCGTTCGAAGGCACGAACGCTGGCCACCAGGATGGGTACATCACCCAGGCGGAGGAACTGCTTGGGAAGAACCCCTCCCATGCGTTTGCCGCTTCCGCCGGCCGGAATAATCACCGCCACGTCAATCATGTTTACGGGGCAAGTACTCGATAACAAAATGAAATTCCGGGAACATGTCAGGCAGCTTCATCATGCTGAACACCATGACGCCGATCGACAATCGATCCAGCCAGGACGAACGCGGCCAGCCGATGTGTACCGTGATGTGCTTGTGCGGAAGTTCGTACTTCAACACGTACAGCAGTTCGGTCATGCTGTCGAAGAGCGACTGACCGGACTGGACGATACGGTAGTGGTTCATGGCGACCCGTTCGGGAATTCCCTGACGCGGGGGGTAAAACGTTACAAACGCCACATGCGGATCGGGTCTGTCGCCGCCCTCAAGAGGGCGTTTGAAGTAGATGTCAATGTGGTCTTCGGGAGCTTCCGCGAGTCCGAACACCATCTGCATCGGGCTGTCAGTCTGTGCGACATGCTGGATTTCCGGAGCACGTTTCCGTGCCACCCGGAATCCGACCACGAGAAAGAGCGCCGTCGCGACGAGCCAGAGTCCGATCCCATAGGGCTTGCTCATGGCGAGATACACGAAGGAGCTGAGGAGGACGACAAACAGCACCAGGGTACCGAACCGGGAGGTGTGGAACGCGCGGATCTCTTTTGTACCGGTGAAATACCGGTAAAAGAGCAGGCTTCCCATGTTGATCGTAAAACTTGCCACGAGACTGAGGGCATACATCTCAGCCAGCATTTTCTGGCTTCCTTCCGTCAGCACGATAATGACGGAGTAGAAGCCCGCGTTAAGGATGTGCGTCCGGTACAACGATTGCCGCTTGTTCGTCTTGATCATCCAGGCAAAATTGTACCGGTGCGCCACGCGTTCCATCAGTTCGCTGGAAGCGACAAAGGCCGTGTTCACGGCCATGATCAGGGCGACACTGGCAATGGCCCCGACGACAAGTCCGAAGGGAATGCCATTCAGCGCCGCGGCATATTGGGTGATGAGGTCCGTCTCATGTGTTGCGGGATCGATGCCCGAACTGAGCACCAGCATCGAAAGAAGCGGCGTGAAGATGCCGGTGGT
Source organism: uncultured Bacteroidota bacterium (assembly GCA_963779225.1). Classification (GTDB taxonomy): domain Bacteria; phylum Bacteroidota; class Ignavibacteria; order UBA10030; family UBA6906; genus CAVPCZ01. The sequence continues at coordinate 1,983,557 of CAVZWW010000003.1, read as the reverse complement.
CAACGCAAGAAAGACATAGGCCCTCCCGGTATCCCGCCAGCTCCGTGTCAGACCGGCGGTCTGGACCACCGATTCAATACCGGAATACGCCAGAATACAGCCGGAGATACTGATGATCAGGAAGGTGAACCCTCCGACAAGTCCGTGGCTGCTCAGCCGTTCCACCGAGCCGATGTAGCTTTGACCTATCAGGTTCCATGATGCGCCGGATGTCTCAATCAGCGCCGACGCAAGAAGGGTGATCAGGACCAGCGCAACAACAAAGAAGATACCGAAGGTGACCCGCGCGTTTTCCTTAATGCCCAGAATATTGAGGCCGGCAATGCCCCAGACAATGGAGAACTGCAGGGCCAGCTTCATGGCCGGACTGAGCTCCACAAAGGTGAGCCCGTTCTCCACGGCGCTGACGGTGGAGATAGAGGCCGTCAGCACATAGGCCACCAGGATGGATGACACCGCGATAAACGAAAACGTCGGTCCCAGCACGAGGTAGGAAAACGAATAGACCCCGCCGCCCCGGATGTTGTGGTGTTCCAGGATCTCGGCGATTTCCGTCATGCGTGTGGAGAGGAATCGCATGAGAAGCGAAGTGACAGCGATAAAGGGGATTGCATACGTCCCGATAAAGCGAAAAGCCTCGCTGGGGGCGTAAAAAATGGAGGTGAGCTCGTCCATAAGCGTGATCACGGCCACGGAGAGCCAGGTCAGCCACCACCGCCCCCCGCTGAAGTATGACAGGAGATCCTTCTTGCGGAACATCCACACGAAGGCGCCGATCACTGCGAGGTTGACGAGGCCGAGCAGCAGCAGTTTCATCGAGTTCTCTAAGGATCCGGAAGGTTTACATCAACAGCATGGCGTCGCCGTAGCTGTAGAAGCGAAACCCTTCCTTGATCGCCCGCTTGTAGGACTTCATCATCAGATCGCGGCCGCCGAACGCCGCCGTCAACATGAGCAGCGTGGACTCGGGCATGTGAAAGTTCGTGACCAGACGGTCCGTGATCTTGAAGTCGTACGGCGGAAAAATAAACTTGTCCGTCCAGCCGCGGGTGGATTTCAGATGGCCGTCCGTTGTCACGCTCGACTCGAGGGCGCGGCACGTACTTGTGCCGACCACGAAAACATTCCCTTTGCTGTCGATAGTCTTGTTCACCGCCTGAACGGTGTTTTCGGGAATTTCGTAGTACTCGGAATCCATCTTGTGCTTCGTGAGATCTTCCACCTCCACCGGCCGGAACGAGCCAAGGCCGACATGGAGAACGACGGGTACGACCTTGACCCCCTTTCGCTTGAGGTTTGACAGCAGGCGCTTCGTAAAGTGGAGCCCGGCGGTTGGAGCCGCCACCGCGCCGATCACCCGGGCAAAGACGGTCTGGTACGTATCTTTGTCCTTCTCGGTCGGTTCCCGCTTGATGTAGTACGGGAGAGGCATCTTTCCGATCCGGTCGATGATCTTGTAGAAATCCCCGTGGAGGTTGAACCGGACGGTCCGTCCACGCGACGTGGTGTTGTCAATCACCTCACACCACAGGCGGCCCTCATCGAAGAAAATCTTGTTGCCGATGCGGACCTTACGCGCCGGATCCACGATCACGTCCCAGATATTCTCCTCTTTGTTCAGTTCGCGCAGGAGAAAGACTTCGATCCGGGCGTTGGTTTTCTCCTTCCTGCCGAACAGGCGGGCCGGGAAGACCTTTGTTTCGTTCACGACCACGCAGTCCCCCTTTTTAAAGAACTGGCTGATTTCGGAGAATTTCATGGAGGTAATCGATTCGGAGGCCCGGTTCACCACCATGAGGCGGGAGGCATCGCGGGGACTGGTCGGGTACTTGGCAATCAGGTTCCTGGGAAGAGGATACCGGAAATCGGAGAGTTTCATACGGCGTAAACTCCTTGATGATGGATTCTCCTCCGCGCGCCCCGGAGAGCCGGGACGCGCGGTCCTGCAGGAGACTGTGCTTATTTTTTCCGCTTCGGCGCACCCTTTGCGGGTTTTCTTGCCGTGGCGGTTTTCTTCTTCTTCACCGTCACATCCGCCAGCGCGGCGCGGGCAGCAGCCAGGCGCGCGATCGGCACGCGGAACGGCGAGCAGCTGACATAGTTCTGGTTGATCTGATGACAGAACTCGACGCTCGACGGTTCGCCGCCGTGTTCGCCGCAAATGCCGACTTTCAGACCCGGCCGGACACTGCGTCCTTTTTCGATCGCAATCTTCATCAGGGAACCGACGCCGACCCGGTCCAGCACTTCGAAGGGATCCTTGGGGAAAATTTCCTGTTCGACGTACGGGATGATGAACCGCGCCGCATCGTCGCGACTCACGCCGAGTGTTGTTTGCGTCAGGTCATTCGTGCCGAAGCTGAAGAATTCCGCCACAGTGGCGATTTCGTCGGCGGTGAGCGCGCCCCGCGGAATTTCGATCATCGTACCCACCAGATACGGGAACTTCACGCCCTTTTCCTTCATCACCTCACCCGCCACGCGGCGGACAATCCGCTCCTGGTGTGCGAGTTCCTTCACGTTGCCCACCAGCGGAATCATGATTTCGGGTTCCACTTTGACGCCGCGGGCCTTGACGTTGGCCGCCGCCTCGAAGATGGCACGGGATTGCATTTCGGTGATTTCCGGGAAGATAATTCCCAGACGGCAACCGCGGAATCCCAGCATCGGGTTGAATTCGTGCAGCCCGTCCACGCGGGAGCGGACCTTCTCGTAGGAGATGCCCATCTGTCCTGCCAGCTCACGCTGGGCCTTTTCGTCGTGCGGCACAAACTCGTGCAGGGGCGGATCGATTGTCCGGATGGTCACGGGACGGCCGTCCATCGCTTCAAAGATGCCCTCAAAGTCCTCGCGCTGAAGCGGGAGGAGCCGTGCCAGCGCCTTCTTGCGATCTTCGACCGTGTCTGCCAGGATCATCTCCCGCATCGGACCGATCTTCCCTTCGCCGAAGAACATATGCTCCGTGCGGCAGAGACCGATCCCCTCGGCCCCGAACGCGATGGCGTTGCGGGACTGATCGGGTTGATCGGCATTGGTCCGAATCTTCAGCCTGCGGTACTTGTCGGCCCACGCCATCACCCTCGCATACTGCTGATAGATCGGCGCATCCTTGGGATCCAGGGTCTTGTCAATCAGCACCTGCAGGACTTCGGAGGCCTTCGTGGGCACCTTGCCCTCGAGCACTTCACCCGTTGTCCCGTCGATGGAAATCCAGTCTCCCTCCTTGACCACGCGCCCCTTCACGCGCATCGTATGGGTCGCGTAATCGATATCGAGCACCGAGCATCCGGCGACGCACACTTTGCCCATCTGGCGGGCGACCAGTGCCGCATGTGATGTCATGCCACCGCGTGCTGTAAGAATACCTTCCGCCGCATTCATCCCCTTAATGTCTTCGGGCGAGGTCTCGATGCGGGTGAGAATCACCTGCTCGCCCCGGCTCTTCCACTCTTCGGCGTCAGGAGCGTTGAACACCACGCGCCCGCTGGCTGCACCCGGACCGGCGTTGAGGCCCTTGGCCAGCAGCCGGCCCCCCTTCACAGCCGCTTCCTTCTCCTTCAGGTCGAACACAGGGCGGAGAAGCTGATTCAGCTGATCCGGTTCGATCCGCTGCAACGCTTCCTTGTCCGTGATCAGCCGCTCGGATACCATGTCCACCGCGATCTTGATTGCGGCAAAGGCGGTCCGCTTGCCGACGCGGCACTGCAGCATGTACAGCTTGTCCTGTTGGATGGTGAATTCCACATCCATCATGTCGCGATAATGCTTTTCGAGCTTTTTCCGGATCGCATCCAGCTGTCTGTAAATGCGTGGATTGTCCTCTGCAAGCTTCGAGATCGGCAGCGGGGTGCGGGTGCCGGCCACGACATCTTCGCCCTGTGCGTTCATCAGGAATTCGCCGTAGAAGATGTTTTCGCCCGTTGCCGCATCGCGGGTAAACGCGACACCCGTGCCGGAGTCCTCTCCCATGTTCCCGAACACCATGGACTGGATATTCACCGCCGTGCCCCATGACTCGGGAATATCATACATTTTCCGGTAGGCGATGGCGCGATCGTTGTTCCACGAACCAAACACCGCACCAATTGCGCCCCAGAGCTGCTTGAGAGGATCCTGCGGAAAATCATGACCGGTGCGTTCTTTGATCGCCATCTTGAATGCGCCGACCAGCTCCTTCATGTCATCGGCTGTAAGGTCGGTATCCAGATGGACACCCTTCTCCTTCTTCTTCGCCTCAATGATCACCTCAAACGGGTCGATCTCGTCTTTGTGCACCGGCTTCAATCCCAGAACCACGTCGCCATACATCTGGACAAAACGGCGGTACGAATCGTACACGAACCGTGGATTCCTGGTCTTCGCCACAAGGCTCTCCGCCACGGTGTCATTCAGACCCAGATTGAGAATCGTATCCATCATGCCGGGCATCGATGCGCGGGCTCCTGAGCGAACGGATACCAGAAGCGGGTTTTTCCGGTCGCCGAACTTTGCGTTCATCGAACGCTCCACCTTCTTCAAGGCCGTTTTCACTTCGGCGGCGAGGGACCTGGGATACGTCTCCCTGTTGGCATAATAATGGGTGCAGACCTCGGTCGAAATGGTGAAGCCGGCGGGGACAGGCAGACCGATGTTGGTCATTTCGGCGAGGTTTGCGCCTTTGCCACCCAGCAGGCCCTTCAACTCGGCGCGGCCTTCCGCCTTGCCGTGTCCAAAGAAATACACATACTTTTTCATGCAAGTTCCTTATTTGTGGTGTTTCGTTGCAGTGCTACGGTGAATTGGTGAATGAGATTTCGTGTCAAGGGATTGTCCGTGTCATCCATCCGTTCCGGATGCCACTGAACGAGCTGGAGATACCCTTCGCCGGCCGGCTCCTGCCATTCAAGCGACTCGATAATACCATCGGCGGAGCGCGCCGCAACGCGGAGCCCTCTCCCAACGATGTCCACCGCCTGATGATGGGAGGAATTCACCTCTCCCGTATCCAGGCCGGTGGTCCTCTGAAGCTGGGAACCCGGCTCGATGGTAATGCCATGTCTGCGGTCTCCTCCGTCGCCACGGTGATTCGCATAGCCCGCCAGCTCGATATCCGGTATCAGGGATCCCCCCAGGAATACGTTGAACAGCTGCATCCCGCGGCAGATGCCCAGAACAGGCATGCGGCGGCGCATAGCAGCCTCAAGAATCTTGAGCTCGAATGCGTCGCGCTCCTGATGAACATCTGGAGTCAGGTGGAGCACATCGGGGCGGTGATAAAGCCGCGGATCGATGTCGTACCCCCCGGAGAGTATCAGGCCATTGCATGCCGCCAGCAGTCCGGCGTTTTGTTCTGTGCAGGAGAGCACATGAATGTCCGCGTCGGGGATCCACCGGCGGAGCCAGGCGGGATAACGCGCCGCCTTGGCCGGAGAGCCCATCGGGTCCAGAAGTGCAACAGCCGTCACGAATCACTCCTCGTGCAATATGTCATTATGCATGTTTCCAGCGCACCTTCGGGTGTACAGTGCACCGCCAGTTCCGGGTACAGAACCGTCAACCCGTCCAGCGTGTCCTTGAACATCTGCGCATCAGATTCCAGCCGCATGGTGTCTTTCTCGGTGGTCAGCAAGAAATCCGCTTTTTCCTCACGGCAGCATCCCGCAAGAAACTCGAGGTCCTTCCGGAGGTACCGGTAATGATCCCGGAATCGGAAGGCCGCAGCCACGGAAATCCCCGCGGCTGTCGCATCGGCGAGAAACCGGCCGTGGTTTCCGATCCCACTGAACACCACCGCGCGTTTTCCCCGGCAACTGCTCACCGGCACGTCCACAAATGAAAGGGCGTCACGAAGCATCCGCCACGATCTGTGGCAGACCAGATGTATCTGGCCCTCGTGCCGGGGGAACCGGCCGCTCCACGGCGGCAACAAAGCATCAGTCTCCCGGATCCCCGTATAGACGATGATGTGGGCACGCCGCAAGGAGTCAAGCCTCTCCCGCCGTAATCCCGCGGGCAGCATCGGTTCCTTGTCGATCGGCTTCTCGGCGTCCAGCACAACAATATCCAGATCCCGGTGCAGTGACCTGTGCTGGAATCCATCATCCAGAACGATTACACCGGCGCCGAACTCCCGCACTGCCAGCCGGGCACCCTCTATTCGCCTCTCAGCGACGATCACCGGCACGCCGGGGAATTTGCGGGCAACCTGCACAGGTTCATCCCCGGCTTCCCGGGCGTCGAGCAGCAGCTGACGTCCATCTGAGACCACACGCACGCCGCGTGACCGCCGTCCGTAACCCCGGCTCAGCATTGCCGCGTGAATGCCCTGTGCTGACAGGTACCGGAGGATGGACTCAACGAGCGGGGTCTTCCCCGTGCCTCCGGCCGTCAGATTCCCGACCGATATGACGGGTACCCCCGCCGATTCGGCTCTGAGGATTCCTGCGTCAAAGGCCGCATTCCGGATCATGGTCCCGAGACCGTAGATCCACGAGAACGGAATAAACACCCTACTTATCGTACCCCTCCTCCTTCAGCATCCGGTCGACCTGCTCCAACTTCCCGGTTGCCCGGTACGTCGTGTGCAGCTGTTTGAGCAGCAACAGCATATTCACTTTATCGTCGTGTGCGCGGCGGTATCCATCACCGGCTTTGTAAGCCGGTCCGCTCTTCGTCAGGGCGCTCAATCGTGAGCTGGCAACATTCAGCCCGGCGTTCAGGGTCTTTTCCGCAGTCTGGTCCCGTCCGATCTTCATGTACGCCCGTCCGAGAATCCTGTAGTAGGAGGTAAGATACGGTGAATCCCTGTACGTATCGATTCCTTCCTTTGCGGTCTTGATCACGCTCTGGAAGTCCCCGGTATCGAAGTACGCCCGCGTGAGATTGTAGTGCTGGCGGTCGTACGGGTAGAGCCCGGCGTTCTTTTTCGCGTAGCGCAGGAACCCCTGGTCGTCATTCAGCGCTACGGAGAGTTCACACAGGCGTTCGTAGACCTCAGACTCGCGCTTCCCCAGCGTTTCCAGACGCGCAAATGCACGCCGGGCGGACCGGAAGTAATCCTGGCGCTCGCGGCTCTTTTCTCCCGCACGCAGTCCCGCTTCATAGTACAGCTGCGCAAGGTCCTGCACCGGATCGACAAACGCGCTGTCCATCGCCTCGGCCCGCCGCAACCAGACAACCGCGCTGTCGGTCTTTTGTTCGAGGTAGAAGCGGTGACCCGTCCGGTACACCGCATCGACCGTCACCGGCGGAGTCGCAGGGATCGGTTTGGGTGTCTCCGCGGAGGGCCCGCACCCGGCCAGCAACCCGGCGCAAAGGACAGCTCCGTGGAGGAGGCCCGCCCCCCGCTTCCGTGTTCCTGGGATAATCATGCCGCCCCTTGGTAGGCGAGGATTGACTCAACCACACGCTGCGATGCGCCCGGGACGCCCAGCCGTTCGCGGATGATGCCCAGATCCTTCCTCATGGATGCCGCAACGCCTGCATCACGCAGCAGACGGCCGGCGATTTCGGCCACACCGGCCGACGTGAGCCCGTCCTGGATCAGCTCGGGGACGATTTTCGTCCCTGCGACGATGTTCACCAGACCGATTGCGGGGACGCGAACGAGCGCCCGGCCGATGGCAAATGTCAGCGCCGAGGTCCTGTAAACCACGAGAAACGGAGTGCCGAACCATGCCGTTTCCAGTGTCGCCGTGCCGGAGGTCACAACAGCGGCATCGGCGTATGCCATGAGGTCATATGTCGCATGTTCTACGAGCGTGACGGGAACATCCGCCGGAATGTACTTTCGCAGGGCCGCCGCACCGAGATTCGGCGCGACCCCGACGGCGACACGAACACCCGGGGTCCGGCACACTATGCGGGCGGCGTCCAGCATCAGGGGGAAGATATGTTGGATCTCCTGCTTGCGGCTTCCCGGAAACAGACCGAGCAGCTTCGTTCCGGCGTCAATCCCCTGGCGCCGGAGGAATTCGTCCCGTGTACAGCTTACCCCGAGGTGCTCCACCAGCGGATGCCCCACAAATTCCACGGGGATGCCGGCGCGGCGGTAGATTTCTTCTTCGAACGGAAAGATCACAAACATCTTATTCACCAGCCGGCGCATGGTCTTGACCCGATTTCCACGCCAGGCCCAGACCTGTGGACTGATGTAGTAAAAAACGGGAATGCCGGCACTCCTGACGGCACGCGCCAGCCGCAGGTTGAAGTCGGGATAGTCAATCAGGAGTACGAGATCGGGGCGCCGGTCGTAAAGCGCGGCCTTGAGCCGTTTCTGCACATGCATCACGGTGCGGAGATTGCGCACCACCTCCACAAACCCCATGAATGCCATATCGTTGATATGGACAAGGATATCCGCTCCTTCGTGTCGCATCTTCTCGCCCCCCATGCCGAACACGTCGATCCCCGGTACGCGTCGCAGCAATTCCCGCACCACCCCTGCGCCGTGGAGGTCGCCCGAAGCTTCACCCGCAACAATCATCACCCGGCGGATCATGCTTAGGATCCCCACGTTCTGACGGCGAAGATCACGAGGAGCGCAACCGTCACCAGCCCTATCGCCTGGAGTGTACGGCGTTCCGACGCCAGGCCTTCCCGCAGGTTGGTGCGTTTCGGCGGCGGCTGCGCGGAGCGGTACGGCGTCAATCGGGGGAAAAAGCGCGGGACGCTGCTCACGTACTCTTCATAGGCATCGCCGAATTTCGACGCAAGGTATTCTTCTTCCCGTGTGACAATGAGCCAGTACTGGAGGTAGAACCAGAGGACGGCGACGGTGAGCAGCCAGGGGAACAACGCCATGGACATGAGACCGACGCCCGCGTACAGCATCATGTTACCCAGATACAGGGGGTTCCGCACGTACGCGAAGGGACCACTCGTAATCAGATAGGTGCCACCCACCGTGCCCGTTGTTCGTGTTTCAGCCCCGACGATCGAGACGCCCCAGAACCGGAGGGCTTCGCCGAGGGCCATAAGGGCAATCCCCGCGGCGATACTCCAGACCGTGGGACGGGCGAACACCACCATCACCGCGAGAAACGGCAGCGGTGTGTAGCTGCGGTGGCGGAACACGGCACCGCGAAAATCGCTCCCCTCTTTCATGCTTCTGCCACGAAGGCCTCTCTGCGCCGTTGTTCTGCGCGCCGGCGCCGGCGTACTGTCCGCCGCCGGAGAAGCTCTTCCAGGCGGCCGGTCACGTCAACAAATGAGTCGAAAAGATAGTAACTGATGTTGCTTTGCTGACAGTACGTCTGCAATTCGTCCCGTGCAAAGACGATGTCGGCATACTCCACCGGACACCGGTCGGAATATCCATCCCCGACATAGGCAATGACGTCCTCCTCGCCACTTCCACTCAACAGAACGTTCCTTTTGCAGCACCCGCAACGGTCACATTCAGCGTTGGCGTGCGGGAATATGATACTCCCCTTCACGCGGCCATCGACGTCCGGACGCCAGACAATCGTGTTGGAGAAGACCGGCAGGTCATCCAGACCCATCCGGGCGAGCACACCGTGGATATAGAAGTCGAGTCCATCGCTGACGATGGAACACCGGATAGCGTGTGTGCGGCAGAATTGGACAAGCTCGGGAAAGCCCGGCGTGATCTCCTGCGCCCGGACGAATGCTTCGAGCGCCGCCGGGTCGGCGGCCCCGATGGTTTCCAGTTCACGGCGGAAGCACTCCTCCGCGGAGATTTCTCCGGCGCGATAAGAGCGCACCAACTCCGTGCACCGCTCACCGCCAAACGTGCGAAAGAACGTATTGCCCACATCCGTGCGAGCCACTGTTCCATCAAAATCGATAAACAACCGGAGAGCCATCGGCTAGGCCGAGGCCACCGCGGCGGCGGCGATTTGCGTCCCCTGATTGAAACGGACGGTTACCAGTTTGGACACGCCCTCTTCTTCCATCGTGACGCCATAGAGTGCGTTTGCGGCTTCCATCGTGCGTTTGTTATGGGTGACGACGATGAACTGTGTGTTGTCGGAGAACTTTCGCAGAATCCGGGTGAACCGGTCGACATTCGAGTCGTCCAGTGGCGCGTCAACCTCATCGAGAATGCAGAACGGGCTGGGCTTGACGAGGTAGATGGCGAAGAGTAACGCCGTCGCGGTAAGGGTTTTCTCCCCTCCGGAGAGCAGATCGATCGAGGTTGGCCGTTTGCCGCGCGGCTTGGCGACGATTTCAATCCTCGCCTCCAGAGGATCCACTTCTTCCTCCAGCTTCAGATCGGCTTCATCGCCGGGGTCAAACAGGCTCTTAAACGTTTCAATGAAGTTCGTCCTGATCAACGCGAACGTGTCAAGGAATTTTCTCTGGGCGGTGGCGTTGATTTCTTCGATCGTTGCAAGCAGCGTGCGTTCGGCTTCCAGGAGATCGGCACGCTGGGTGGTCATGAATTCCAGGCGTTGTTTCTCGGCGGAATACTCCTCGAACGCCGCGAAGTTGATATTGCCCATCGTTTTGATCTTGTCCTTGAGCGACTGGATCTCTTCGCGCAAGGCGGCGAAATCAACGAATTCGGTGTCCGGATATGTCTTCAGCTCCAGATCGAGCTCGAATTCCTCCCGGGCGCGGGCGTGGAGATGGTCGGCGCGGGCGGTCAGATCGGCGATTTTCAGTTCAGTGTCGTGGAGGGAACGCAGCGCGTCATCATGTACACGGCGCTGGTCCCTGATGCGCAATTCCGATTCGTGAATCGCATTCCGTTGCGTCCCGGTTTCCTGTTCGATCTCCGTACGGCGAGCCTCGAGAAGATGCAATTCCTGGAACAGGCGTTCGAGTTCGCGCCGGTTCACCTCAACACCGGTCTCGGTCGAGGAGATTGCACTGCGCTCCAGCTGCGCATCCACGCGGTGCTTTTCCAGACTCTCCCCGATGGCAGCAATCGTAGCGCCTGCACGCTCGAGGTCGTTCACCGAAGTCTGATGATTGTTGCGAACATGCACCAGCGCGATCCCGAGCTCCTGCACCACGCGGGATCGTTCGTTCCATTCCTCCTCAAGCAGGCGCACATCGCCCGTGGCGGTGCGGAGCTGCACGTCAATGTCGTCTTTCTCGGCGCGGAGCCGCTCCAGTTCCGGGAGGCGCACAGCCATGTCCGCACGGAGGCTGTCGATCTCTGCGGTCAGACGGGCGATCTGCGCGTTGTTCTCATCGATGGTCTCCTCCGCACGCTTTTTTTCAAATGCCACCTGCGCGATGCGCATTTCTACCGCGTGCATCTCCTTCTCGACACTTTTGACTTCTTCGTTGAGCTCTTTCAGGTCAATGGCATCGTACTTCGCGAGAACGGTGGAACGCTCCCCGGCAACGCCGGCGAGACGAGATTCAATCTCTGCGATCGTTCCCCGGATGCTCTCCATCTGTTGCTGCTTCCCGATGTTCCCCCCTTCATCATGCCGCCGGCTTCCACCGCGCAGGATGCCCACCGAGGTCCCGATCTCTCCGTGGAGCGTCACGCATCGGACACCGGTCGTCACGGCGGCAACCGCCGCCGCCGCGGCACTGTCATCGACAATCAGCACCCGGTCGAGCAGGAAGGCGAAGAGCGGGGCATATTCCGGGTCAAACCTGGCGAGGTCGAGCGCCCACCCGCGAACGCCGGGAATCACGGGAAGTGCGTAGTTGCGCACGATGCGGGGAAGACGGTCGAGACAGACGAATGCCGCCTTCCCTTTTTCCTCTTCCTGCAGAAGTTCCACACCCCTGGCCGCATCGCCGGCACTGGTGACAATCATCAGTCCGGCCATATCGCCCAGTGCCGCTTCGATGGCAACCCGGTAGTCTTCCTCCGCATGAACGGCATCCGCGACCGTCAGTTTTCGCGAGGGAGACCAGCGATCGCTCGAGACGAGGAAACGGACTCCTTCCGGGAGACCTTCCCGACTTTCGATGAGACCTTTGAGAAAATCGAGGCGGGCGGCGTGGCGCTCAATTTCGGCGCGCAGATCGGCTTCGTTCCGCTGGAGCGCATCGGCGCGTTCGCGCAGACTCTTCTTCCGGCTCTCCGCATCGTAGAAGCATACTTCAGCCGCTGCAAAAGCGCGTCGCCGCTGGTGGTCTTCCGCCGTCAAGTCGGCAATCTGCCCGGCCAGCCGGGTCATCTCTCCGGTGTACGCACTAGTCTCCTGTTCGGTCTCCAACAAACCGGTCGCGATGGCGTCCACACGTCCCTGCGTCCTGTCCTGCTCCGCCTGCCGCTCGGCCAGGCGCTGGACCATCATGATCATCCGGTCGTTGAGGGCCGTGCGTTCGCCTTTCCGTGTGTCCAGGCGACCGGCGGTCTCCTGGAGCTCGGTCTGGCGCCGCCGGAGCTCTTCCTCGGCGCGGCTCTGGCTGATCTGCAGCTCGGCGAGACGTGCCTGCAGCTGTTCGCGCAGGGATTCCTGACGGGTCTTCTCGGCAAGGAGATCCTGATCTTCCTGCTCCAGGCGAGTGATGTGAGCACGCGAGGCTTTGACCTGCTCGGCTGCCACCAGGTTCTTTTCTTCAACCCGGTGGGTTTTTTCGCGCTGCAGGCTGGAGTCCCGCTGTGCCTCTGCGAGCAATTTTTCGGATTCCAGCAAACCCGTCCTGAGCGTCTCCAGTTGCGACTCCACATCAATCAGACCGGTGTCTGAAACGCTCTTCTCCCGGTGCAGCGTCTGCTGGCGCTCTCTGAGCGGATCGAGACGGCCGAGCACCTGGGCATATTCCCTTTCCATCAAATCGATTTCGAAGGAGCGCAGACGGTTTCTTACGTCGTTGAACTGTTCCGCGCGCCGTGCCTGACGTTCCAGGGAGTTGACGGCCTTGTGCACTTCCGTGACGAGATCGTTCACGCGCAAGAGATCGGCCTGTACACTCTCCAGCTTCCGGTATGCGGCCTTCCGGCGGTGTTTGTACTTGGTCACGCCGGCAGCCTCTTCGAACAACCGCCGCCGTTCGTCGGTCCGATCGCTCAGGATCGTCTCGATCATCTTCAGCTCGATCACCGAGTAGGCGTCGGCGCCCATCCCGGTATCCATAAACAGATCGAGGATGTCCTTGAGACGGCAGGGAACCTTGTTGAGGAGATACTCGCTCTCGCCGGAACGGTAAATCCGGCGGCCGATCGTCACCTGGGAATACTCGGAGGGAAGAATGCCTTTGGTGTTTTCAATCACCAGGGATGCTTCAGCCATCCCGAGGGCTTTGCGCGTCTTGGTGCCGTTGAAAATGACATCTTCCATCTTCTCGCTGCGAAGAGCACTGTACCGCTGTTCGCCCAGCACCCAGCGGATGGCATCCACGATGTTGGTCTTCCCGCAGCCGTTCGGGCCGACGATGGCCGAAATGCCGCTGTCGAACCCGAGCGACACGCGCTGGGCGAACGACTTGAACCCGAAGACCTCCAGTTTCGAGAGATACATTAGCGGCCGCTCCCTACCATGCTATAGAGGAAAGAGAGGTACATCGGCGCCGACTGCAGAAGATCATAATAGACATACAGCACACCCGCAAACACGGCAACCACAGCAAGCCCCGCCAGATAAACCTTCGGGGGGTAGATATCGTAGATGATCGAAATGCCCTTGAGCAGGCGCAGGATCACCCAGAAAACGAAGAGACCGATCAATACCAGGGCGGGGAGCACATAGACCTTGCCGTCCATCACCCGGTAGAGAATCATGCCGACCGGAATGAAGGCCAGCAATGGGGTAGTCGACCATACCGTTGCCGTGTACGCATGATAGGCGAACACGCGGGACTTCATGAGGACGCGCAGAATATGCACCGCCCCGCTGATCAGCACGAGGGCCAGGAATATCATCGGAGAAAAGATCAGGATAAACCTGAGCGGATCCCAGATCAGCCGGATCATCACCACCTTGACATCATCAAATACCAGGAGATACGAAAGCAGGTTATCCAGGAAGAGACTCTCCCGGAAGTGAAAGAGCACACTGGAGATCACGATGGCGCACGCCACCGCATTGATCAGACCCAGGTAGGTGGTGTGGAGAATCGAAACGCCATGCTGATCACGCACATCAGCGAAGAAATTGTATGCGTTCAGTGTCGACCTGTTCACGTTCTCACGAAAGCGCCGGCTGACGTTATAGAGATAGGCCACTGCAATCAGGATGATGAACCCGCTGAGCACGTACACGATCGGTGCACGCAATGAGTACGAACCGGCGGGATAGGCCGAGAGCTTTTCGCCCCGGAAGACCGATCGTACCGCATCGTAGGCCAGACGTTTCTCACGCCGTTCGCTGACCACCCCCATACTGTGCAACCAGGGGTCGTCTCCGTGTACGGTCATTGCCGGACGGTCACCCCGCCAGTCGTTGTACGACCAGACCACCGCACCGTCATAATCCAGTGCACGTACGATATCAAGACGCTGCTGAAGCGAACGGGCCTGCGCCTGCTGGGAAAACGGATCGTTGTACCCGTTCCGGTTCTCGTGCTGCACCTCGGAACCGATCTTGGTCACCAGCAGAGGTTTGTTCTTGTGCCCCGAACGCCAATCCTCAAGGGCCCTCTTAAAACCCTTATTGTCGGTACTATGGATGTTCACCGCGGCCAGATCCACCAGATCCGTGCAGGAATCCCGGACACCGTACCGCAGCGCCAGGTACGTCGGACGGCTGTCGAGGGAACGCACGAGTTGAACCATCGCTGCCACAAACGGCCGTGATGCCGGGTGCGCAGCCTCAATTTCGTCCCCGAGGCCCCAGGCAAGCACCGAGGGGTGGTTCCGGTCCCTCAGCACCATCTCGCGCAACATTCCCCCCGCTAGCTCCCCGTACGCTTCCGGCACAAGCACTGCCCCCGGACTGTTGGAGAGAGGGAGGTCGATCATCGCGAGCAGGCCGTAACGGTCACACAGATCCAACATGGAGGGATGCGGCGGATGATTCACAAACCGGATCGTGTTCACACCGAGATTCTTCATCATCACCACGTCCCGTTCGCGCTCTTCGTACGGAAGCGCATTGCCCCAGGTCGGGTGATCTTCGTACCAGGTCACACCCTTGACGAACAACCGGTGCCCGTTCAGCATCAGGTCAGCGCGTTCGATCTTCAACGTACGGATGCCGACCGGTACCTGCAATTCGTCAAGGACGATCATCTCCTTGCCACTGGTCGACACGATAAGGCACCGGATCGTATAAAGGTCGGGTGATTCAGGACTCCAGAGGTGCGGGCTCTGGACGGTTGCTTCCACCGGGACCGTATTCCAGGATCCACCGCTGCGGGTTAAGGGAACAACAGGACTCCGCGCAGCCGGCACACCCGAGAGCGCTTCAACCACCTCAACCATCATCCCTAGCACAGCCGGTTTGTCGGGAGAGGTGGAAGGGAGAACCGCGCTCTCCTCCCCTTCAACAAGGGGGGTTGCCACGATTCGTGCGGCAAGACCGTTTGGCGCCACTTCACAGACCACAGAGACATCTTTGATGAACAACCGGGGAGTCGCCAGCAGGTAGATATCCCGGTGCACACCTCCGTAGTTCCGCCAACCCCAGACCGGCTGACGGAGCGGAAGCGTCGTCCGCGCGTCAAGTTCATTCTTCACCACGATCTGGATGACATTCTCTGTCCCGGGCTGGAGAACTTCCCTGTCGATCGCCTGTGCGTAACTCGTGTACCCGCCCTGATGATTGCCGAGGAAATCCCCGTTTACCAGAATGTCGGTACTGTAATTGGCCCCGTAGCAGACGACGTGGAACCGGTAGAGGTCCAGATCTTCCGGTTTGATTTCAAATTTGCGCCGAAAGTCCACCTTGCCGGCGAAATCGAAGGAACTCGGGAGGGAGATGGTTCCCGACTGGCCGTTCTCAAGCGAATACGTCCAATATCCGTCCAGGGGGATCTTCAGGCGGGTAGAACTCGGAGCAAGAAATGAGGCATCACTCCCCTTCGGGGCTGATCCGCCGCTCTCGAGGAATTTTGGGGTTCCGGCGAAGGAATCCGGCAGGAATAGCAGTTCCAGCAGGAGAAAGAAAAAGAGCGTACTAGCCAACCTGGGAAGCGGAATCAAGCTCACTTCTTTGATTTGCGGGAGGTTATTCGAATACTTCCTTTCAATATAAAGACAAAAGCCTGTGAAAGCAACGAAAAACCACTTCCTAGGGCCGTGCAGCCT
Source organism: uncultured Bacteroidota bacterium (assembly GCA_963779225.1). Classification (GTDB taxonomy): domain Bacteria; phylum Bacteroidota; class Ignavibacteria; order UBA10030; family UBA6906; genus CAVPCZ01. The sequence goes on along the minus strand of CAVZWW010000003.1, from coordinate 1,967,452 downwards.
TTATGATGGAAGCAAATGAATCCGGCTTCAGGCATGCACCACCGACAAGAGCCCCATCTACGTCATTTTGCGCCAGTATTTCTGCCGCATTGTCAGGCTTCACGCTTCCGCCGTATTGGATGACAACACGTTCCGCCAGGGACCAGTCGTATTGTTGCGCCACCACTTTGCGAATATGCTGGTGGACTTCCTGAGCCTGTTGGGGCGAAGCGGTTCGACCCGTGCCAATCGCCCAAACCGGCTCATATGCAATCACCACCTTGGCCATATCCTCAGGAGAGATCCCGGAGAGACCACCCTTGATCTGTGCTGTAACTATCTGGAAGGTGATCCCCGCTTCCCGCTCGCCAAGAAGCTCGCCAACACAAACGATGGGGCGAAGTCCGACAGCCAGTGCTTTCTTCGCCTTCTGGTTGATCAGTTCATTCGATTCGGAAAAATACTGACGGCGTTCCGAGTGCCCGAGGATGACGTACGAACATCCGACCGACAGCAGCATCTTCCCGGAAACCTCACCGGTATAAGCCCCCTCGTCAAACGGGGACATGTTCTGGGCGCCCAGAGCCATCGGGGAACCCTTCAGCAGCTCTGCAGCCGCGGCCAGGGAGGGGAACGGAGGACAGACCACCACGGCGATATTGGAGGGAAGAACGGGCATGGCAGCTTTTAGTCCGTTCAGGAGGTCGGTGCTTTCCGACAGGGTTTTGTACATTTTCCAGTTGCCGGCAATGATCATGGGGCGCATGTGATAATATCCTTGTGTAAGGGAAAGGGATTTTTCTCTATGTGTTATCCGGACCTGTTCACCGCTCCGGCACCGTCCCCCGATCGCGTTCGGTCAGGGGATGGGAAAAGATGCGCCGGTGGAATGGATGGGTCACGGTCAGAACGGGACGGCTGGATTGCCGCACCACTTCAGCAGTGGTGTTACCAATGAACACCCGACGCAGTCCTTTGCGCCCGTGCGTGGACATCACGATCAGCCCTATCTCACGGTCTTCCGCGAACCGGATGATTGAGTTGCTCGGTTCCACGTCCCTGTCGATCACCACCTCCACCCGGACTTCCTTTGCCTGGGGGTGATGCTGGAGCAGGTCCGGCAGCCGCTGCTGCACCTGTTCCCGCGTTTCGGGCTTCTCCAGATCGGAGATGTACTGCATATACATCACGGCGTTGTTTCGACGCGCAATAGAGAGGGCATATGAGAGTCCGGCATTTCCCGCCGGGGAAAGATCGGTCGGACAGAGCACTGAGGGCACACGTCCTTCGGTCTTCGGGACGTGCTGGATGCTCAGGACCGGCTGGCGGGACAGCCGCACAACACGTTCCGCCGTACCCCCGATAAGGTGTGGTGAGAGGTGTGTCAGGCCCCGGGTCGCGATCACGATCAGGTCGTATTCCCTCCGTTCGCTCTCTTCCACGATCGACTTGTACGCGCGCCCGGAAACGACTTGTGTCCGCACGGTGACACCGCGTCCGGCAAGCGCCCGGCGTAGAATCGCAAATTGTTCCTCAAAGAACACTTCCTTCCGCTCGCGGTACTTTCGCACGATCTCATCGGACACTTCCCGTGCACCGAGCGGCGAAACCACGAACTCGTCCACGTGCAGGAGGGTGATTTCCGCCCTGTAGTTTTCCCCCAGGAAAACGGCATGTTCAAGAGCGTCCTCGGCGTGTTTGGAGAAGTCGGTCGGCGCCAGGATCTTCCGGATCTCATACATGACTCACCTCCTGAGCAAAGCCAGTGTTCTCTGCAGCAGCCCGTTCACGACTCCGGGGTTCGCCTTGCCCCTGGTCTCCTTCATGACCTCCCCGACAAAAAACCCGAAGAGCTTCTCATTGCCATCAAGATACTTCTGCACCTGCCCCGGAAACCGTTCGATCACACGGGAGACGACCGGCCCGAGGGTGGCAGAGTCCGACACCTGAAGAAGGCCCTTCCGCTCAACGATCTCCATCGGAAGATCGCGGGTCGAGAGCATCTCTTCGAAGACCTCCTTGGCGATTTTCCCGCTGATGGTCCCGTTCTGAATCAACCCGATCATCGCGGCCAGCCTCTCCGGATCGACGGGAAATCCATCCACCGAAAGGTGCTTCTCGCCGATCACACGCAGGACTTCTGTCATCACCCAGTTGCTGACCGCTTTGGCGCTCTCGCGCCGGTCGGCCGTCGTGATGCGCGCAAGAGCGGCCACTGCAGCCTCAACGTAGTCCGCCACCTTTTTCTCGGCTGTCAGAACGTCCGCGTCGTAGCGCGGCAGACCGAGTTGCTCGACGAACCGGTTGACCCGCGTCACGGGAAGTTCCGGCAGCGATGCCCGCACCTCCTCAATCCAGCGATCGTCCACCAGTACCGGTCCGAGATCGGGCTCCGGGAAATAGCGGTAGTCATGCGCCTCTTCCTTGCTCCGCATGGGCACCGCCACTCCCCGGTCGGCATCCCAGAGCAGGGTCTCCTGCACAACCCGCCCGCCGTCTTCAAGCAGGTGCGTCTGCCTGCGGATTTCATATTCCAGCGCCCGCTCCACGTTGCGGAACGAGTTCATATTCTTCACTTCGGTCTTCGTACCCAGCACCGTCTCCCCCGAACGTCGGACGGACACATTGGCATCGCACCGGAAGCTCCCCTCCTCCATGTTGCCGTCACAGATCTCCAGATACGTCAGCAGTTGACGGATCCGCAGAAGGTACTGGTAGGCTTCCCGGGGAGAACGCAGATCGGGTTCACTCACGATCTCGATGAGCGGGACGCCGCAGCGGTTAACATCCACCAGCGTGTCCGAGTCCAGATCGTGGATGGATTTCCCGGCGTCTTCTTCCATGTGGATGCGCAGAATCCCGATTCGCCGTTGCGACCCGTCCTCGAGCTCGATGACGAGGCTACCGTTGCTGCAGATGGGTGTCTCGTATTGCGAGATCTGGTACCCTTTGGGAAGATCAGGATAGAAGTAATTCTTGCGGGCAAACACGGAGCGGGACGCTATCGAACACTCTACGGCCAGCCCCATCCGGATGGCGAAGTCCACCAGTGATCTATTCAGGACGGGCAATGATCCCGGCATCCCGAGACAGACCGGGCATACGTTGGTATTCGGTTCGTTTCCGAAAGATGTCGAGCAACCGCAGAACGCCTTGCTCTGCGTCAGCATTTGCGCGTGCACTTCCAGACCGATGACCGGTTCGTACTTCCCGTTTGGTGTCACGCGATTGCTTCGGTCACTTTTTCTGCGGCCTCTTTCAGGCTTCTTGCGACGAGAAAATTCATGTCGGATTGGGACAGAATGTCCGCTGCAAGTTCCGCGTTGGTGCCGGCGAGCCGCACCACCACCGGAATCCGCACATCGACCTTCTTGGCCGCCTCAACCACCCCTGTTGCGACACGGTCACAACGCACAATCCCGCCGAAAATATTCACGAGAACCGCCTTCACGTGCTTGTCGGCCAGAATGATCTTGAACCCCGCCTCCACGGTTTCCGCGCTGGCTCCGCCGCCGACGTCCAGAAAATTCGCCGGCTCGCCTCCCGCCAGCTTGATGATGTCCATGGTGCCCATGGCCAGACCCGCCCCGTTCACCATGCAGCCCACGTTCCCGTCCAGTTTTATGTAGTTCAGGTTGGACTTCGAAGCCTCGACTTCGAGCGGTTCCTCCTCGTCGATATCACGCAGGATACCGATCTCGGGATGCCGGTCAAGTGCGTTGTCATCGAAGTTCATCTTTGCGTCGAGCGCAAGCACGCTGCCTTCGCCGGTCACGACAAGCGGGTTAATTTCCGCGAGCGAACAATCCATCGCCTCGTACGCTCGATAGAGGGCCTGGAGAAACTTCACGGCGTTCTTGAACACATCGCCCGACAGGCCGAGTCCGAATGCCAGGGCACGCGCCTGGTACGGACGGAATCCCGCACTACGGTCCACGAACACTTTGAGGATCCTGTCCGGTGTTTCGGCGGCGACCTTTTCAATCTCCACCCCTCCCTCGGTCGAGGCCATGACGACGTTGCGCGACGAAGCGCGGTCCAGCGTAACCCCGACGTACAGTTCCCTGGCGATGTTGATCCCCTGTTCAATCAGGAGCCGTTTGACCTTGCGCCCCTCGGGACCGGTCTGGTGCGTGATCAGCTGCATCCCGAGCATGCCCGAAGCATAGCTCCGGACCTCATCCAGCGACCGGGCCACCTTCACGCCACCCCCTTTGCCCCGGCCGCCGGCATGAATCTGGGCTTTAACCACCCAGATGGTGCCGCCGAGCCGCTGCGCCGCCTGGACCGCTTCCTCAACGCTGAACGCCACGTGACCCGACGGGACCACAACGTTGAATTTCTTGAGGATTTCCTTTGCCTGATATTCGTGGACTTTCATCGGCGTACGCCTTACATGGTTAGTGCTTGTTCTTTTCCGCGATGGATTTCCCCTGCAGGAACAGGAGGAGATAGTCGCGCCCGCCCGCTTTTGAGTCGGTGCCGCTCATGTTGAATCCGCCAAACGGGTGGACACCCACAAGCGCACCCGTACATTTCCTGTTGAGGTAGAGATTCCCGACGAAGAAGTCTTCCTCGGCACGTTTCAGCCGTTTCTTGTTCTTCGAATAGACCGCACCGGTCAGTCCAAATTCTGTGTTGTTGGCAATTTCCATCGCATGGTCGAACGACCGGGCTTTGATGACCGCCAGGACCGGTCCGAAGATCTCCTGCTGCGCGATGGTGCCCATCGGGTCCACATCGGCGATGATCGTCGGACGGATGAAGTATCCTTCTTCTCCCGCTTTCGTGCCGCCGGCAACAAGACGCCCGCCTTCTGCCAGCGCCTTCTGGATGTATCCCATAATGCTTTCCATCGAACCACGGTTGACGACGGGGCCCATATAGTTGGCGGGATCCGCCGCATCGCCCACCTTCAGCGCCTCCGCTTTCCTGGCAATGGTCGCAACAAATACATCGTACGCCTTGCCGACCACAATTGCCCGCGAGCAGGCGGAGCATTTTTGACCCTGGAAGCCGAACGCCGAGGCCAGCACACCCCGGGCGGCCTCCTCGATATCCACCCCTTCATCCACAATGATACCGTCCTTCCCGCCCATCTCCGCCACAACACGCTTGAGCCAGATCTGTCCCGGCTGCACTTTTGCCGCAACTCCGTTGATGTGAATGCCGACTTCTTTGGATCCGGTAAACGAAATGAACCGGATCCTGGGATGCGTCACAAGAGTGTCCCCGACCGCGCCGCCGGGACCGCTGACGTAGTTGACGACGCCGGGCGGCAGACCCGCTTCCTGCATGATCTCCACGAAAGCCCAGCCGATGAGCGGTGAATCACTGGACGGCTTCAGGACCACGGTGTTCCCCGCGACGATCGCCGCGGACGTCATGCCGGCCAGAATGGCAAGGGGGAAGTTCCATGGTGGAATGACCACGCCGACACCCAGCGGGATGTACACGAGCTTTCCCTTTTCGCCGGGGTTTTTCACGACCGGGAAATCGGCGCCGTACCGGAGCATTTCACGGCCGTAGAATTCCAGGAAGTCGATAGCCTCGGCCGTATCGGCATCCGCCTCCGGCCAGGTCTTTCCCACCTCCAGAATCATAATGGCGTTGAGTTCAAACCGTTTCTTGCGCATCAGTTTTGCGGCCTTGAACAGATACTCGGCCCGCTTTTTTGCGGGCACACGTTTCCAGTCTTCGAATCGGGCCAGCGCAACTTCCACCGCACGGTTGGCCGTCGCCGCGTTTCCCTTTTGAAACACCCCGATCACTTCCGACCACCGGGAAGGGTTGAATGAGCTGAATTTATCCTCCAGGACAATCCGCTCGCTGCCGATCAGAATCGGATATTCTTTGCCGAGTCCGGCCCGGGCTTTGACAAGCGCGTCATGCTGCTTCTTCCGGTTCGTTGGCTTCGTGAAATCGACACATTTCTCGTTGGCAAACTTGGGGAGCGCCATACATGCCTCGTGTAAGATATTAATGCAGGAGATCTGATGTTTTCTGGATGGAGGAACAGGTAGATTTCAATGAAATTTACCCAAAACAGGCGAGATTAGCAAGGCGGCGTCACATGTGGCTCTCTGGCATGCGACCCCGTCGCTCAGACGGCTCAAGAGGCACGTGTTGGACCACTGGCACCGAGATTCAGGGAGGGTCTATGGCAGGGGCGAGCAGGGGCAACAGGCATACGCGGCAGCGCAGCCGCCGCAAGAGATCGGCCCGCTGAGGAGACGCTTCGCGACCGGCTGTTCACCGGGGGCGCTCTGTCAGCCGTTCCGCCGCAAGAAGGGTGTTGCGCATCAACATGGCGATGGTCATGGGCCCGACGCCGCCGGGAACCGGAGTAATGGCAGATGCTACCGCAGAAGCCGACGGGAAGTGGACATCCCCCACCAGGCGCGATCCGGTCTTAGTGGAAGAATCCGGGACACGGTTAATTCCGACATCGATGACCACACATCCGGGTTTCAGCATTTCCCCCATGATCGCCTCCGGTCTGCCGATGGCGGCAATCACCACATCAGCATCCCGCAAGTAACGGGCGATGTCTTTTGCGCCCGTATGCGCCACCGTCACCACCGCATTGGCCCCGGCGGTCTTTTGCAGAAGGATGTTCGCCACCGGTTTCCCCACGATGTTACTCCTCCCCACGACCACGACATGTTTTCCCCGTGGATCGTTGCCGCTGCGAACAAGCAGCTCCTGGATGCCTGCAGGCGTGCAGGGTTTCAGACACTCCAGTCCGATAACCAGCCGGCCGACATTGACCGGGTGGAACCCATCCACATCCTTCCCGGGATCAATCGCTTCGATCACCCGTTGCTCGTTGATGTGATGCGGCAAAGGAAGCTGGACCAGGATACCGTGCAGGGCAGGATCGGCGTTCCATCTCCCGATCAACTCCAGGAGATCGTGCTCGGGAGTGGTGCCGGAGAGCTGTTCTGTGACTGAATGAAAGCCGAGATCCCCGCACGCCTTGCCTTTGGAGCGGACATACGATTGCGATGCTGCATTGTCCCCGACGAGGATGAAGCCCAGACCCGGTCGCACGCCCCGTTCATGCCACAGATGTTCCGTCCCGCCCCGGACTTCTTCCTTGATGGTTGCGGCGATCTGCCTGCCGTCAATGATCGTAGCTGACATGGTTCGTTATCCAAACTTCGGAAAGATGATCTGTTCCATTGCGGCCGCCCGGCCGGTCTCGCCATCGGCCTGAATATACACCCCGCATAGCCGGACGTCGTTGCTGGCCACTTCGTACTTGTGCGGTGTCCCGAGCATCATGCGCTTGAGAGCCTGGTCCTTTTTCATCCCCAGGACCGAATCGTACGGCCCGGTCATCCCGGCGTCCGTCAGAAATGCGGTGCCTCGCGGAAGGATGCGCCCGTCAGCGGTGGGCGTATGCGTGTGTGTTCCGATCACTGCGGTGACCTTTCCGTCAAGATGCCAGCCCATGGCCATCTTTTCCGCAGTGGCGTCCGCATGGAAGTCGACGAAAATCACCGGGGTTTCCTCGCGCATCTTCACCACAGCCCATTCCGCAGTGCGGAAGGGGTCCTCGATCGGCTGCATATAGACCCGTCCCTGGACGTTGAGCACGCCGGCTTTCCCCTTCTCGCCCAGATCAACGACGATAAACCCATTTCCCCCGTTGTCTCGCGGGTAGTTCAGCGGTCGGAGAATGCGCCGGTCACCGCCGAGAACCTTCCGGCTGTCCCAGCGGTCCCACACATGATTGCCGGTGGTGATCACATGCGTGCCCAGGTCGAAGATCTTTTTTGCGTGGTCTTCGGATATCCCCTTCCCTTCGGAGACGTTCTCACCGTTCACGATCAGCAGATCAATAGTATACTTCTTGATCAGACCTGGGACAAGAGCGATGGCTAGATCGAGGCCGACTGTCCCGACGAGATCGCCGACGAAAAGGATGTTTATGGGGGAGGGCATGAAGGCGGATGGTTTCCTGAATCGATGGGTAGCGTACAACCACCGGAAAGACCGTGTCAGGTCTCCGGCTGGAATCGGTGGACTTCTTCAACGATCACATCGACAATTTCGGATTCTTTCACTTTGCGGACCACTTCGCCCTTCCGGTACAGAATACCGACCCCTTTGCCTGCAGCAATGCCGATGTCGGCTTCGCTGGCTTCCCCCGGCCCGTTGACAACACACCCCAGTACGGCGATCTTGACCGGCTTTTTCACACCCTCGAGTCGCTTTTCCAGCTCGGCCATGATGCCGAACAGGTCCACCTCCAGGCGGCCGCATGTCGGGCAGGCGATCAATTCCACGTTCCGTGTTGCCAGACCGAGTGTGCGGAGGATTTCCTTGCCCACCTCCACTTCTTTCACCGGCTCGTCGGTAAGGGATACGCGGATGGTATCCCCGATCCCTTCGGCGAGCAGCGACCCGATGCCTACCGCCGACTTGATGGTGCCCACGCGCGTGGTGCCCGCCTCGGTAACGCCGAGATGGAGCGGGATATCCGTACGCCGGGCGACGAGCCGGTATGCGTCGATCATGAGCCGGACATCGGTGGATTTGACGGAGACAATGACATCCGTGAAACCCGCTTCGTCGCAGATGCCCACATGCCGCATGGCACTTTCAAAGAGCGCCTCGGCGGTAGGATAGCCGTGCTTGTTAAGAATGTCTTCTTCCAGGGACCCGGAGTTCACGCCGATCCGAATAGGAATGCCGCGGTCCTTTGCAGCGTGCAGCACCTGGTGGATCCGTTCACGGGTCCCGATATTGCCGGGATTCAACCGCACCTTTGCAACGTTGGCCTGGATCGCTTTCAGGGCAAAAATATGGTTGAAGTGAATATCCGCGACGACCGGAATGGGAGACTGTCGCACTATCTCCACGATGGCGTCCGCGGCGTCCTTGTCATTCACCGTCACCCTGACGATATCACAGCCCGCTTCCGCCGCGGTCACGATCTGCGCGACCGTCGCCGCCACGTCACCGGTCTTGGTTTTGGTCATCGTCTGCACAGAGATCGGCGCGTTGCCGCCGATCCTGATACCGCCGACGTTCACCTGTCGGGTGGATCGGCGCTGTGCCGGCTTCATCCCGGCCGGAGCCGCGGCCGCTGAGGGTGTCGACGTGTTCTGGATGGAGATGTCCATGTCGTCCGTCGGTCAGTGTATCCGCTTACTCGCTTCGTTCAGAATCCGTTTCTCGTCTTCCGTAAGACTCTGATATCCCCCCTTGCTGATCTTGTCGAGAATCTCGTCCACGACATCCTGCGTCACCCTTTGATCCGGATCGATGTGTCTCCCGGTGGTGATATCGAAGAACCGTGCATCATGAACATCGGTGTGACCTCCGGCGGGCTCACCACCCGCAAAGGGTTTTGCATCCTCTCCCCTGAACCGGATCAGCCACTCGCGCAATGGTACAATATCCAGATCAATGGCCATATACACGAGGCCGACCGCCACGCCGCCGAGGTGGGCGAAATGGGCAACGCCCGATGAACTCCCCGTCACCCCGAAGAAGAGCTCCAGACCGATCCAGATTGCGATAAGATATTTCGCCTTGACCGGGATAAGAAAGTAGAGATAGATCAGACGGTTCGGAAAGAGCATGGCAAATCCGATCAGGACGCCGAACACGGCACCGGAGGCGCCGACAGTCGGCGCGGCCTGCCCCAGCAGAGGTGTGATCGCCAGGTTGGCAACCGCCCCGCCGACGCCGCACAGGAGATAGAAAATGAGGAATTTCCTCGAACCCCACGTGTTCTCCAGCTCCATCCCGAACATCCAGAGGGCGAGCATGTTGAAGAAGAGGTGAAAGAAACCGCCATGCAAGAACATATACGTGACGATCTGCCAGGGCCAGAATGAGGGCCCTATGGGCCAGAGTGCGAGGGAGGACTCGAGGATCCTGAAGACGGGAACACCCTCCAGCACGAAGGGCGCGAGCAGAACATCCAGGAGAACCCAGACAACGACGTTACTGACGATCAATCCTTTGATCACGGGCGGAAAAAGGCTGAACCCGCCGAAAAAACGTGGCCGGTAGTATTCACCCGGACCGGTGGATCTGTAGGAATACGACATTGTCTGGTTTCTCTCTGTTACGGCACAACACGTCAAACGTCTGTTTGGTTCATTTCCGGTCAAGGGCTGCCAGCCCCGGAAGAGTCTTCCCCTCAAGAAACTCCAGCGAAGCACCTCCACCGGTCGATACGTGGGACACCGCAGTCTCAAGTCCGGCCTGGGCGATCGCTGCAGCGGAGTCTCCTCCACCGACAATGGTGATGGCTCCCGCACGTGTCACTTCTGCCAGCAGCTTGGCGACTTCCATTGTCCCGTGGGCAAAGTTCGGCATTTCGAACACGCCCATCGGTCCGTTCCAGACGATCGTCCGGGCACGGTGGAGCTCGATGTTGATGATCTTGACCGTTTCGGGCCCGATATCCAGTCCCCGCCAGCCGCTCGGAATTTTGTTCACGGACACCACCCGGCGTTGCGCATCATTATCCATCTTGTCTGCGATAACGCAGTCAACGGGGAGGATCAACCGTTTCTGTTTGGCCTTCGCTTCTTCGAGTATTTGCTTCGCAAGAGCAACCTTTTCCTGTTCGACGAGCGAATCACCGACTTCAAGGCCCTGGGCGCGGAAGAAGGTGAACGCCATGCCGCCGCCGATCACCAGGGCATCGATCTTCGGCATCAGGTTCTGGATGACGTCGATCTTTCCTGAAATCTTGGCGCCGCCAAGAATGGCCACATACGGACGGGCCGGGTTGCCCACTGCACGCCCGAGGTATTCGATTTCTTTCCGCATCAGGAAGCCGGCAACCGCGGGCTTCAAGAACCGCGCCACTCCCTCCGTCGACGCATGCGCCCGGTGAGCCGTCCCGAAGGCGTCATTGACATACACCTCACCGAGGGATGCAAGCTCCTTCGCAAACGCCTCGTCGTTCTTCTCCTCTTCACCGTGGAATCGCAGGTTTTCCAGGAGGAGCACTTCACCGGGTTTCAGGGCATCAACCGCCGCACGCGCGGGTTTGCCCACGCAATCCGTTGCGAAGTGCACCGTCAGGCCCAACAGCGAACCCAGGTGCGCCGCAACGGGCTTCAGACTGAACTCGGGGGTCGGCTTCCCCTTCGGCCGGCCCAGGTGACTCATGAGAATGACCGCTCCCCCGTCCGAGAGAATCTTCTTGATCGTGGGGAGCGATTCGACAATACGCGTGTCGTCGGACACCTGCAGGTCGGGCGTCATCGGAACGTTGAAGTCCACGCGGACGAGAACCTTTTTGCCCCGCAACGACAAGTCATCAATAGTCCTGGTATTCATCATACTTGGTCCTGTTGTTCAAAAAATAGATGCGGCCGCCGGTCTCGCGGAGGAGTCCGGCAGCCGCGTGCTCCGTGAGACTGCTTAGGCGATCTTCTTTAAAAGGTCGATAACCCTGCAGGAGAATCCCCACTCGTTGTCGTACCAGCCGAACACCTTCACGGTATTCCCCATGGCCATCGTCAGTTTCGAGTCAAAGATGCAGGAATGCGGGTTGCCGATAATGTCCGCCGAAACAAGTTCCTCCTCCGAATACTCCAGAATGCCTTTCATCGCCGTTGCGCCCGCCTGCTTCATCGCCGCGTTCACTTCTTCTTTCGTGGCCGGCTTCTTCAGGACGGCGACAAAGTCCGTGATAGAGGCGTCGGGAGTTGGAACACGCAGGGAGAACCCATCCAGTTTGCCTTTGAGCTCGGGAATCACCTTGCCGACCGTGCGGGCGGCCCCGGTGGTCGTGGGAATGATCGACAGTGCTGCGGCACGCGCCCGGCGCAAATCTTTGTGCGGAAGATCCAGGAGACGCTGGTCGTTCGTGTAGGAATGGATTGTGGTCATGAAGCCGTGATCCACACCGAATGTCTGATGGAGCACCTTGACCATCGGGGCCAGACAGTTCGTGGTGCACGAGGCATTGGAGAGAAACACCTCTTTGCCGGTCAGAATGTTCTCGTTCACGCCCATGACGATCGTGCCGTCGATTTCATCCTTTGCAGGAGCGGTCAGCAACACCTTCTTGGCTCCGGCGGCGATGTGCATCTGCAGCTTCTCGCGGCTGGTGAAAATGCCCGTGCCCTCGATGACGATATCCACGCCGAGGTCCTTCCACGGCAGTTTGGCCGGATCCTTCTCGGCCATCACCTTGAATTTCTTGCCATCCGCTACGATGCCGTCGGCATCAGCAGTGACGGAGCCGGGATATTTCCCGTGGACGGAATCATATTTCAGCAGATATGCCAGTGTTTTTGCATCGGTAATATCGTTGATGCCGAGGATATTGAACCCCCCGGTCTGCATCATCCGGCGGAACACCAGCCGGCCGATGCGCCCGAAGCCATTGATTCCTATGTTGATTGCCATGCTATACCTCCGGTTAGGATACTCGATTGAGTGTGCTGGGAAAACAGAAACTGTCAAATTCTAATTAATTTACCAACCTGAGGCTACATTGTCAAGTTGAGTCTCGCCCTGAGACTCAAGGTGAGACTCAGCAGGAACAGCAGGAATCAACAGGGAAGCGAGCTACTCTGCGAGGCCTACGGAGCAGACATACAGAGCCTCCACACCCGCACTGCGCAAGACGGCTGCACAGGAGCGTACCGTCGATCCGGTTGTAATGACATCATCCACAAGTATTACACAACCGCCCTTCACAGTCCGGCACCCGCTCCTGCCAACGCAAAAAGCCCCTGCCACATTGTCATGGCGCTGATCTATCGTCAGCGACGTCTGTGAATCCGTATACCGGACCCGCTTCACCTCGTGCGGAAGAACCGGAACGCCGATCTCCCTTCCGATCCCCCTGGCCAGGAACACACTCTGGTTATACCCCCGTTCACGCTCCTTCACACTATGCAGAGGGACCGGGATAATCCCACGAATATCCGCCGGCAACTTCCGGCCGAGCAGTTTCCTGCCCAGTTCCTTGCCCAGAAGGAGTCCAATATCGGCGCCGTGTCCGTACTTCAGCGTGTGGACTAGCGCCTGCACGCCCCCCCCTTTCTCAAAATGGTACAGGCTGACCGCACCGGTAATCAGACCATCATCACAGAGCCGTTGAACCGCCCGGCGGTAGATCGTATCCGTTTCCCGGACGGGCCGGAGAGCGGAACGGCAGACGTTGCAGATAGGCTGAGCGGAGGATTCCATCACCGCGTGACAGGCGAGGCAGATGGGGGGAAAGAAGAACATCCGTAGCGCTGCGGGCAGCGTTGAGAGGCTGAACGGCATGGAAGGCAATCAGGGAACCAGACGAAAACGGCCGTTATTCTACATCTCCACCAGGAATACTCCGTATTTCCTGATTTTGCGGAAGAAGAAGGGATCAGGTCGTTCTTTTCTTCTTCTCCGCTTCCAGCCTTTCCAGTTTTTCTATCTCATCTCGCAGATCGGCGGCCTTTTCAAATTCCAGATCGCGGGCCGCCTTCTCCATCTCGGTACGCAGTTCTTCAAGCAGGTCCTTTTTTTGATCCGCCGTCAGATAACGGATCACACTTTCGGCCACCTTTGGCATCCGTGCCCGTTCGCGCCGTGCATCGCGTTGGGCCTTAACATCCGCAACGGCGGTGGCCGCAAGGACTTCGTTCACGGTTTTGTAGATCGTCGTCGGAGATATGCCCTGTTCTTCATTGTACTTCAGCTGTTTTATCCGCCGCCTTTCGGTCTCATCCATCATCCGTTGCATGGACCCGGTTTTCGTGTCCGCATACATAATCACCCGCCCGTTGACATTCCGTGCCGTGCGACCCGCCGTTTGAATGAGCGACCGCTCGGACCTCAGGAATCCCTCCTTGTCCGCATCGAGGATGGCAACGAGCGATACCTCGGGAAGATCGAGGCCCTCGCGCAGGAGATTCACTCCCACCAGAACGTCAAAATCCCCCAGGCGGAGATCGCGCAGGATTTCCACGCGTGCAAGAGCGTCAACCTCGGAGTGAATGTAGCGCACCTTCACGCCGATCTCCGTCAGATAGTCTGTGAGGTCCTCCGCCATCCGCTTTGTCAGGGTGGTCACAAGAACCCGTTCGTGCAGCGCCGTGCGTTTCCGTATTTCAGCAAGGAGATCATCGATCTGGTTCTTCACAGGCCGGATCTCCACGGCGGGGTCCACGAGACCTGTGGGGCGGATCACCTGTTCCACAATGACACCCTGGCTCTTCTGCAGTTCGTAGTCTGCCGGTGTGGCGCTCATGAAGATCACTTGGGGAACCATCCCTTCCCATTCGGCAAAGGTCAGGGGACGGTTATCCAGGGCGGACGGAAGGCGGAATCCATGCTCCACCAGTGTCACTTTCCGGGAACGGTCGCCGTGATACATGCCACCGATCTGGGGGACGGTTACGTGCGACTCATCCAGAACCAGCAGAAAATCGTCGGGGAAGTAGTCGATCAGACATGCGGGGCGCGACCCCGGTGCCCGGCCGGCAATGTGCCTGGAATAGTTTTCGATGCCCGAGCAGTACCCGACTTCCCGAAGCATTTCGAGATCAAAACGGGTCCGTTGTTCAAGCCGTTGCGCCTCCAGGAGCTTTCCGAGTGAACGGAGTTCGTTCAGGCGGTCCTCCAGCTCGGTTTCGATCCCCTTGAACGCCCGATCCAATGTCTCACGTGACGTGACGAACTGTTTTGCGGGATAGATCACCTCATAGTCGGTTTCCCCCAGGACCTTTCCGTCGGTCTTGTTGATATACGAAATCTTCTCGATTTCGTCTCCGAAAAAAGCAATCCGGATCGCTTCCTCGTTCTCGTAAGCGGGAATCACCTCCACCACATCACCCCGCACGCGCATCGTGCCCCGTGCGAATTCGAAATCGTTGCGTGTGTAGTAGATGTTCAGCAATTTCCGCAGCAGGGCGTTCCTTTCGATCCGTTCACCTTTGCGGATAACGACGATCTGACTGGCCCACTCCTCCGGAGCACCGATGCCGTAGATGCAGCTGACCGATGCCACCACGATCACGTTTTTGTCCCCGCTGAGCAAGGCACTTGTCGCGCGGAGCCGCAGCCGGTCGATTTCGTCATTGATGGATGCATCCTTGGCGATGTACGTGTCCGTCGATGGCACGTACGCTTCGGGCTGGTAATAGTCATAGTAGCTGATAAAGAACTCAACGCGATCGTGCGGGAAAAAACCCTTGAACTCGCTGTAGAGTTGCGCTGCAAGCGTTTTGTTGTGCGACATGATCAGCACCGGCTTGTCGAGTTGCGCAATCACATTGGATATGGTGAATGTTTTTCCGCTCCCCGTTACACCGAGCAGGGTTTGATAACGATCGCCGCGGTTCAGGCCTTCGGTGAGTTGGCGGATGGCTTCGGGCTGATCGCCGGAAGGTCGATATTCAGAAAAGAGTGTGAAGGGCATGAGAGCACTCCAGATAAAGAGAGACCACGGACTTATGCCCACGATCCTCACCCGCAAGCGCCGGGTCGCTCCCGGGGGCTAGCGGGAACGCCGGGATAGGCGATCCTGAAGGGCCGCAAGGGTTTCCGCGGCGGCAGTATCCCAGTGGAACCGTGATGCCCATGCCAGTGCGCCGGCCGTCAGCCGCTCACGCAACAGTCTGTCACGCAACACACGCACCACCTGGCCCGCAAGTTGCTGGACGTCGCCATGCCGGTAGAGCAGGCCGGTCTCCCCGTCCCGCACGACATCACGCAGACCCGGAACATCGCTGGCCACAACAGGAGTTCCACAGGCATTCGACTCGACAACGGTCAACCCCCACCCCTCCTTCGAGGAGGTATTCACGCCGCACCACATTGACTGGAGCATCTCCACCTTTCTGGATTCGCTCACAAATCCTGCGAACATGACGGTGTCGGCAATGCGCAGCGTGCGCGCCATTCGCTCCAGACGCGGCCGGTCGTCCCCCTCCCCAACGATTACCACGCGCGTGCCCGGAACCTCCTGGAGGATGTGCGGAACCGCACGGAGAAACTGGTCTACGCCCTTGTATTTCTTCAGCCGCCCGAAATAGCCGATGACCGGCGTGGAGGACCGCCCGGCAGGATCGGGGCGGTAAAGCAGGTGGTCCACACAGTTGTGGACAATCACCAGGTCGGTTTCGTTGAACCCATGCCCGGCCATTTCATCGCGGGTGCTCGAAGAGACCACGAAGAACGGCACGCGGCCGGCACGGTACACAACAAGGGCCAGCCGTTCCATGAACGAGACATAGGAGGCAGCCACAACATTGATCTCAGCAAAGATGCTGCGGCCGAACAGGTGATGGACAATGCCGAATAGCGGCTTGCGGACGAACAGCGGGGAGAAGAACGGGATCTTGTTGACATCGTCAATGACTATGTCAAAATCTTCCCTGCGGAAACGCATGAGATAGGCAGGGGGGACATGAAAATTGAAAAAATGCCGGCCGCCCTGCCGTATCACACGGATCCCGTCAAGGAATTCTTCCCTTGCCGCTCCGGGGTAAGAAGAGCAGAAAAGCGTCACCTCATGACCGGACGCGGCTATGCGGGAGAAGATATTATGGAGATGGACCTCCGCCCCCCCGGCGAGCGGGTTGGTCCGGTCCTGCCAGTTGAATATGAGAATGCGCATCAACTCTCCGCTGACCTACCTCCGGCTGCGGCGCCGGGTGTTACCGCACGCTGTCCGGGTGTGCACCCTGCTGGGCGGCCGCCTGCTGCTTCAGCATCTCGATGCGCTGCGTGAGACCCGGATCATTGGGGAATTGCACCTGAAGCCCCCTAAGGAGATCGATCGCCTTCTGATATTCACCCTTCGTTTCGTAGACATCCAGAAGCACCCGGTAAGGGTTGTAGTAGCTCTGGAGGTTGCCCTGGCCGTCGTCAATCAGTTTCCGGGTGATGGTCTCCAGTTCTCCCGCGAGCTCATTGAAGCGATCAACACGTCCGAGCCGCTGATAGATCGTGGAGATGTCGGACATGAGCTCATAGCCAAGCGGAATTTTGGCACGAGGTATCAGCTTCTCCATCCGTTCGAGGGCATCGATCCCCTTCTGCGGTTCGTGTTGCACGTTCATATAGTACATTGCCAGACGGATGAACGCGGAACGGTAGTTCAGCATCAGGCGTGACGTATTTTCGTCGTAGTAGACGCTCATGTCATTAATCCCGCGATACCGGTAACCGTACCGGGGGGTCTTGGAGGGCTCCTGTGGCTCGTCGTAGAGGTTCGCCTCCAGAATTTCGCGGTTCAGGCCCAGATCGTCGCGGTTAACCCTGCGCGGTTCCAGGCGCCAGGCGAGGCCGTGGAACCAGAGGTACTCGTCAAGGCCGATCTTGCTGTCGGGCGCACACGTGACAGCAAAATAGATCGGGCGTTTCCATGCGTTTGTGTAGACGATGTCCCGGACAAGAATATCCTGGATCCTGATCGCTTTCGTGCCGCCGACTTCAAGCGTGTTCCGCATCAGGAAACTGATCTTGCCGGAATTGATGATCGCGGTATCCGTCACGCCGTAGCGGGAAAGAGCTTCCGGTGAGACCGGGAGATCCAGCTGCCGTGGTTCCCAGACCGTCGGCTGGATGCTTTCAATGGTCTTGTCCGACAGGCTGATCGGCACCGCCTTCGCCTCCGCGTAATAGGGCGGACGCTTCATCTGCTGGATGTACCAGGAGGTGTTGACAAGGCTGAGATTCACGATGCGGACATCGCGCCGGACCCCTTCCACGTCCTGCAGGTACCAGAGGGGGAAGGTGTCGTTGTCGCCGTTGGTGAACAGGATCGCGTCTTTTTCACAGGTCTGGAGCATGTTGTAGGAATAATCCCATGCCACGTAATTGCCTGAACGGTCGTGTTCATGCCAGTTCACCTGCAGCAGCCGGCCGGGAACGCCGACCGCGAGTATGGCAATCACGCCCATGGTCACCGTGCCGTACATCCGATCGCCCGCCAGAAGAGTGCGGAGCCAGTCGAGAATCGCCAGAATGCCCAGGGCAATCCAGAACGCGAAGACGGCGAAGGCCCCCACATAGAAGTAATCGCGCTCCCGCGGCTGCGGCTCCTGCTGATTCTGGTAGAGCGCCAGGATGGGTCCCAGAATAATGAACGCCGTGAGCATGACCAGACCCATCTTCCAGTCCTTGCGGAAATGATAGTAGAGACCGATCAGGCCGAGGAAGAATGGAACCCCGAATGTGTTTTTCCAGCCCACGCCCGAATCCTGCTCGTCCCCCGCCGAACCGATGAAGTTCCATCCCACGTAACGGAAGAACATGTGCCCCAACTGATACCGGATCATGAAGTCCCAGTCGCTGGTGTAGTTCGTATAGATCGCTTGCTGGTGCGGCTCCTGGCTGTACCTGCGCGGCATAAAGAGCGGCGCATTGCCATACTGTTCGCGGCCGAGATAGGATGTGAGACGCGCCAGATTACTTGGATCGTTTTCGTTCATCGGGGGGTTCGCGTTGGCACGTATGATCACCCCGACGTACGTTGTATAACCAAGGACCACCAGCAGCATCGCGAGCAGTGCGATATGCAGCATCTTCTGTTTCTTCGCATACGAAGTGAAGACGCCATAGATAATGCCGGCAATGATGATCCACGGAAGATACTCCATCAACACGCTCTTCTTCCCGGCGAACTCTCCGTCCATCATACCCGGAAGATACTTGACGATCCCGGGGTAGACAACAAAAAACACGAGCGCGGCGATAATCGAGAACTTGAAGAATGTGGAAAGCGTAAATTCGTATTTCTTGAAATAGATGATCATGAGCACGGGGAAAATGGCCAGAAGGGCCAGGAGGTGCACGCCCAGCGACAGGCCGATCAGATAGGCGATAAGAAGAATATATTTCTCATTCCCGGGCTGTTCGGCCCGGTCAAGCCACCGCATCACCAACCAGAGGATGGCGGAGAGGAAAAACATGCTCGCTCCGTAGACCTCGGCCTCAATGGCATTGTCCCAGTAGGTGGTGCTGAAGGCGAGTGTCAGTGCGCCGATGGCCGCCGCGCCGAACACGGCGACACGCTCCGTGAGACCCGCGGGTACTCCGCGGAAATTCGTGATCACCCGCACAAACACCAAATAGAGAAACCCGATCGAAAGGGCGCTGAAAAGAGCCGAGAGTGTATGTGCCCGAACCGCCTGATCGGCGGCAAAGGGAAACATCATTGCCACGCGTGTCACCAGCAGGAAGAGGGGAGATCCGGGCGGATGCGGGACCTGCATCATCCGCGCAGCAGCAATGAACTCTCCGACATCCCAGAACACCACCGTGGGAGCCAGCGTCAGCAGATACACCGTCATGGTGACAACGAAAACAGCTGCAGCAATGATGCGGTTCAACCGGGTATGTGTCATGAAGCCCTCAACAGTCGGAACATGTGGATAGATCAACAGGAGCAAGCAAGCTTAAATATACCCCAAACGGATTCAATATTCAAGGAAGCAGAAGCCGGGCACAGATTTCATCACAGATCATATACCCCCGGAGTGTCAGGCGCAGGCGCAGGCCGTCCTGCACGGCACGCCCCTCCTGGAGGAGCCCCCGGACCGTATCCACCTGCCCCGCGGAGAGCGAATACCCGAGTTCCTCACGCAATAGTCCCAGATCCAGCCCGTCGCTCCTGAGTCCAAGAAAGATCCGTTCATTGATCAGGTCCCGTTTACTGAGCGTCTCGGTGATGGAGATGGGCGACTCCCCCCGGAACAGCCGGTCACAATACACCGCCACATCGGCGCTGTTTGACCATCGTTGTGCGGAGGCGATACGATCTTCCAGCCAGAACGAGTGGGCTGCGGGACCGAATCCCAGGTAGCTCGCGTGACGCCAGTACCGGCTGTTGTGCCTGCTCCGGAAGCCCGGCCGCGCATAGTTCGAGACCTCGTAGTGCTCGTAGCCGTTGGTCTCGATGAATTCCATGGTGAGCTCATACAGCCGGGCCTCATCCCCGTCGCTGTTCGGGACAACCCGGCCTTCCTGCACAGACCGGAACAATGGTGTACCTTCTTCAACGATCAGACTGTATGCGGACAGGTGTTCGGGTGAAAAACCCACGGCCTCTTCCAGCGTACGCCGCCACTTCTCCGGTGTCTGGCCCGGCAGAGAGTAGATGCAATCCAGACTCAGATTATCAAAGCCCGCCCTCCGCGCCACACCGATGCATACCCGCGCATCCGCCGCGGAATGAATACGCCCCAGGAAACGCAACTCCTCGTTGTCGAACGATTGCACGCCGATACTCAGGCGATTGATCCCCGCCTGCCGGAACGCTTCCAGAGCAGCCAGATCCACGGTCCCGGGATTCACTTCAAGTGTGACTTCCGCGTCCTGTCCGAGCCGGTAGCCCGTGCGAATGACGTTCAGAATGCTCTCCACCTGATGGGCGGCGAGCAGGGATGGCGTGCCTCCACCGAAGTAGACCGTATCCACAATCGCACCCGCACACCGGACTGCGCTCCCTGTGATCTCGCGACACACGGATTTGACAAACCGGCCGAGCAGAGTCCGGCTCTCAATCGAATAGAAATCACAGTACTCGCACTTCCGTTCACAGAAGGGGACGTGAACGTAGAGACCCACCGTACGGTCAGTATGAGGAACATCCGATGGAAGCGTCATGATGAATATGCCGGACCTATCCCTTCACTGCAGACCGGGAACACGGCCAGTCGCTCAGCGAACAAGTGTCCCGATACGATCCCAGTGGATGGTACGTTGACCGACGCCGGGCCCGGCAGAGACGTCTCCGGACATGGACCAGTAAATGAGCACCGCCCGCCCGACGATGGCATCAGTCGGCACGGGTCCGAACATCCTGCTGTCAGCGCTCTGCTCGGGATTATCGCCGAGGACGAAACAGTGTCCTTCCGGAATCACCATCGGACCGAAGGCTGGCGGATGGGACGTGCCGGACAGTCCGCCGTGCGGCGTAGCTGAAGCTGAAGCCGGGAAAAGGAGTTCATGCCCGTTCACGAATACCCTTCTGCCCAGAAGGAGCAATGTATCACCGGCCACGGCGACACAGCGTTTGACCAGGAGCAGAGACGGATGTGTGCGCACGGCGGAAGTCTCCGTGCCGAATTGGAAAACAACCACATCGCCGAGGCGGGGCGTCCGGAGCGCGGGCACGCGTGCAGCGATGAAGACGGAAGGGCTCCAGGGAAGGAGAAGGGGAACTGTGGCGCCGTAGCCGACTTTGCTCACAAGGAGATAATCGCCCGGCCTGAGTGTTCCCTCCATTGAAGGAGACGGAACGCGAACGGCGCCGATGACGAACAGCTTCAGGAACGCCGCCACCAGCAGGAGCCCGGCAAGCACTCCGACCAGATCATGCCACCGTATCGCGGCCGCCGCGTGCCGCGGATTCCCCCCCGCCTTCAACGGATAATCGTGCCAATCCGTCCGGGCCGTATGGAAACGACTTTCGAGAGTATATCGTAGATCGGCGTGTCCGGATCCCACGACCAGTAGACAATCATGGGCGTCCCGACAATATTCTCTTCCGGGATGAAACCCCAGAAACGCCCGTCCAGGCTGTTGTCACGATTGTCGCCCATGCCGAAGATGTAGTTGCGCTCCACGGTGTACTCACTCACCGGAGCGCCGTCAACGAGGACACGTGCCTGTCCGTCCAGCACCGCCGTGTGGCCTTCACGTCCGATGAACACCTTCCAGGGTTCGAAGTTTGCCGCCGACAGCGGGATCACGTCACCTTTCCGCGGAACGACCACCGGCCCCCAGTTGTCCTCGTTGAAGGGTGCGCCTTTGGGAAAAATCCGGTCATCGGCATAGCCCTGCGGCTTGACATGGAAGGTGTTGAACTTCATATTGCGCGGAATCGGCGAGGGCTTGCCGTTCACGTACAGCGCGCGATTGATGATCTGCACGGTATCCCCGTGGAGCGCCACCGCCCGTTTCAGATAGAACATGAACTCGGGCGACCGGACCTCCTCACGCTGACCGGGAAACTCGAAGACAATAACATCCCCCCGTTCCACATTGCGGAAGGCAGGCACGCGAAACCAGGGGAGCCGGACGTTGGTGAACGGAATCGTGCGCGGGGTTGTACCCCCGTACAGAAACTTGTTCACGAAGAGGAAATCCCCGGCCATGATCTCGTTTTCCATGGAACCGGTGGGAACCTCAAATGACGCGAGCACAAAACTGTTGAGGAAGAAGAACGCAACGAGCACGAACAGGACATCTTTGAAAAAATCCTTGACGGGCTCCTTCTTGACATCTGTCGCCTTTCCGGCGACGGGCGTGGATTTTGCCATGACGGATTATTCATCCTCCATTGATAGGACTGCCAGAAACGCTTCCTGCGGGATCTCAACCCGACCCACTTGTTTCATACGCTTTTTCCCCTCCTTTTGTTTCTCGAGGAGCTTGCGCTTCCTGCTGATGTCGCCGCCGTAGCATTTGGCCAGCACGTTTTTCCGCATCGCGGAAATCGTTTCACGGGCGACGATTTTCGACCCGATCGCCGCCTGGATGGCCACCTCGAACATCTGACGCGGTATCAGTTTGCGCAGTTTCACGCAGAGCTTCTTTCCCCATTCGTGAGCCTTGTCGCGATGGACAATGGTGGAGAACGCATCCACGGCCTCCCCGTTCAACAGCAGCTCCAGCTTCACCAGGTCCGATTCGCGGAACTCCAGAAACTCGTAGTCGAAGGACGCATATCCCCTGCTCGTCGACTTCAGCTTGTCGTAGAAGTCGAAAATGATTTCCGAAAGGGGCATTTCATAATGGATATCCACACGTGTCGGGTCGAGATAGGTGGTGTTCTTGTAGACTCCCCGCCGGTCCATACACAATTTCATGATGTTCCCGACGTATTCCGTCGGCACGATAATCTGCGCACGGATAAACGGCTCCTCCACTTTCTCGATCTGCCCGAGCGGAGGCATGAACGAGGGATTGTCCACGAGCACCACGCTGCCGGAGGTTGTTGTCACACGGTACTCGACGTTCGGCACGGTGTTGATGATGCTCTGATTGTACTCGCGCTCGAGACGCTCCTGCACGATCTCCATGTGCAGGAGCCCGAGGAATCCACACCGGAATCCAAAACCGAGGGCGGTGGATGTTTCGGGTTCGTAAATCAGAGAGGAATCATTCAGTTGCAGTTTCTCGATGGAGGCCCGGAGATCCTCAAAGTCCTCGGCGTTGGTTGGATACATGCCGCTGAACACCATCGGTTTGACGTCCTTGTACCCCGGCCACGGGGCTGACGCAGGGTTCCTGGCGAGGGTGACCGTGTCCCCGACTTTTGTGTCGTGCACATCTTTCACACCGGCGATAAGATACCCGACATTGCCGGCCGACACCGACCGTGTCCGGTTGCGCTTCATCTCCAGGACACCGACTTCCTCCGCCTCAAACACTTTGTCATGATGAAAGAACATCACCTTGTCGCCCTCGGTCAGCGTGCCGTCGAAGATCCGGAGGTAGACGATGGATCCCCGGTAGGTGTCAAACACCGAATCAAAGATCAGCGCCCGCAGCGGCTTGGTGTCATCACCTTTCGGCGGGGCGATACGGTGCACCACCGCTTCCAGTATTTCCTTCATCCCGATATCCGCCTTTGCACTCGCCATAAGGATGTCTTCGTCCTTGCACCCGATGAGATCGCGGATCTGATGCTTCACGGTATCGATCATTGCGCTGGGAAGATCGATCTTGTTAATGACGGGAATGATCTCCAGACCGGCATCAATAGCCAGATAGAGGTTGCTGATGGTCTGTGCTTCCACTCCCTGGGATGCGTCGACCACGAGGATGGCGCCTTCGCAGGCGGCCAGGGAGCGGGAAACTTCGTAGGAAAAGTCGACGTGTCCGGGGGTGTCGATGAGATTCAGTGTGTACGTCTGGTTGTCCAGCGCGCGATAGTGCATCTGGACCGCGTGGAGCTTTATCGTGATACCGCGTTCCTGCTCCAGCTCCATGTCGTCCAGCACCTGATTGAACTTCATCTCCCGAGGCGTGATCGTTCCCGTGAGCTCCAGTAGCCTGTCCGCAATTGTGGACTTCCCGTGGTCAATGTGGGCAATAATGCAGAAATTTCGAATATTTTCCATAACCCGCTCTATAATACAGAAAATCCGTCCTGCTGCGCGAGGGACGGACTTGCCGGGACTGAAACGTAAGTGTGAAATATAGTACATTGCCTGCACAGTTGCAATGCCTTGCTCTTCCGGCTCGGGGTTCGTATCTTGAAGGATTATGAGCACCTTTCCTGCCGGCATATCATGGCCTTAGATGTTCGAACACGCATCGACGAATTCCTGCTTAAACATGCACGGAACGGGTCGACGGAAGCGGTCGCGGTCTTCGACTGCGATGGCACCGTTATCAAAGGTGACATCGGTGAGGCGATGTTCTACCATCAGATCGAGCGGTTTCACTTCCGGCTGAATCCGGCGGCTCTCTGGCCCGACCATCCACGCCGCGAGGAGCTGGGAACGGCCTACGAACGGCTTTCTCCGCTACCGGACGGGCAACGGCGGGGTGACCCCGCTTTTGAACCATTTGCACGGATGTTGATGGATTGGTACGTGAATCAGATCGAGAGCGGACAGGTGGCCAAAGCCTGCGCGGATATCGTCCGGCTCTATGCCGGTTTTACACGCTCCGAAGTTCGTGCTCTCGCCGTAACAACATTTCAGGAGGAGCTCTCCACTCCTTTTTGCGAGCGGCCGTTGGGCGGCAGGAATTCGAAACGCGGCGTCCGGTATTTACGGGAGGCCGTGGACCTCCTGGAACTGCTCAGGAACAACGGTTTCGACATCTGGGCGGTCTCCGGAAGCAGCAAGTGGAGCGTTGAGCCGGTGTTTGCCGGGCTCCGGATTCCTCCGGAACGGGTGATCGGCATTGACCTGGAGGAGCGGGACGGTCTCCTCACCGGAATGCCGGTTCTTCCGATCCCCATCCGCGAGAACAAGATTCACGCCCTGAGGATGCACCAGCCGCGCCCTCCCGTGCTGGTTGCCAGCGACTCACGCAATGATATCCCCCTGTTCGGCTACTCCGCAGACCTGCGTGTCCTGGTGAACTCCCGGAAGCGGACTTCCGAAGAGTTCTTCAGCAGCGGCGAAATTCCGAGGGATGACCGCTGGATCGTCTATGAACAGCCGACCCCCATCATGAACGAGAGCACGTCTACCCATGCCTGATGCCGCCGTCACTGTCATCGGTGGTGGAGTCGTCGGCCTCGCCATCGCCGCCGAGCTCGCACCGAATCACAGCCCGCTGTTTCTCCTGGAACGCAACACGAAGTACGGACAGGAGACGTCCGCCCGCAACAGCGAAGTTATCCATGCGGGCATTTACTATGCCACCGGGTCGCTCAAGGCACGATTGTGTGTTGAGGGGCGCGAGATGCTGTATGCGCTCTGCGCCCGGCATGACATTCCACACCGTCCTATCACAAAGGTCATCACCGCAACCTGCAGGGAAGAAGCGCCGGAATTGGACCGTCTGGACGCCCTGGCAGCGGCGAACGGTGTGCCCCTCACCCGGTTGACTGCGGCAGAGGTTCTGGCACTCGAACCAAACATCACCACCGTCGGCGGCCTGCTCTCCCCCACCACCGGGATCATCAGCGCGCATGCGTTGATGGATTTCTTCGCACACAGTGCGAAACAGCATAATGCCGAAATCCAGACTCACTGCACGGTCGTCGGGCTGGAACGCACAACCGATGGTTTCGCGGTCACCATTGACGAAGGCGGTCAGCGATCCTCGTTTACATCGGAATGGGTGATTAACGCCGCGGGCCTGGAAGCCGACACGATCGCCGCGCATGCGGGCATCAACGTGGATGCCGAAGGCTACAGGATCCATTACTGCAAAGGTTCGTACTTCGCCCTGCCCGGCAGCATGAGCAGAGTGGTTTCTCGTCTGGTGTATCCCGTTCCGACAAAGCACTCCCTCGGCGTGCATGCCCTGATGGATCTTGGCGGACGGTTGAAATTCGGACCGGACGTGGAATATTTGCCAGACCGGAAGCAGGATTACACGGTCGATTCTGCAAAACGCGCCGCATTCGCCGCCTCGGTACGGCGGATTCTCCCTGCCGTCAAAGACGAGGACCTGACACCCGACATGAGCGGCATACGCCCGAAAATACAGGCCAAGGGAGACCCGGTCCGTGATTTCGTCATTGCCCACGAAACCGCCCGCGGGCTTCCCGGACTGATCAACCTGGTGGGCATTGAATCACCCGGGCTTACCGCATCTCCCGCCATCGCCCGACTTGTCGCCGCACTGATGAGGGCCTGATCCTACTCCCCCTTTCACTCATGCATTCGAGGACGCTCCATGAACGAGACCGCGCTTGATCGCTTCGTCCGATACGCAAAAGTGGACACACAGTCACGCGATGACGCAGAGTCCTATCCCAGCACCCAGAAGCAGTTCGACCTTCTCAACATGTTGGTGGACGAGCTGCTTGGATTTGGACTCCAGGATACGGCAATTGACCGGTACGGCTACGTCACCGCAACCGTCCCATCCACACTTCCCGCAGGTCATCCCGCCCGCGGGAAGGTGCCGGCCATCGGATTCATCGCCCACGTGGATACCTCCCCTTCTGCCAGCGGGGCTAACGTCAAACCACAGGTCTTCACCTACACGGGGGGGGATCTGGTCCTCCCCGGCGACACCTCCGTCGTTATCCGTGCGTCGGAAAACCCGGAACTCATGAACAACATCGGAAAGACCATCGTCACGTCGGACGGCACAACACTTCTCGGCGCCGATGACAAAGCCGGTCTTGCCATCATCATGACGGCCGTCCAGACGCTGGTGAACAGCCCGGACTTGCTTCATGGCGATATTCGCATCGGCTTCACCCCCGATGAAGAGGTGGGCAACGGTACGAAGTTCTTCGACATTCAAAAGTTCGGCACCTATGCCGCATACACCGTCGACGGCGACACACCGGGAGAACTGAACAAAGAGACGTTCAGCGCCAACTCTGCAATTATTACCGTCCACGGCCGCAACATTCATCCCGGCTCGGCAAAAGGGATCATGGTGAATGCCCTCCGGGCCATCGCCGATGTGATCGTCCGGATGCCCAAGGACATGGCACCCGAGACAACTGAAGGGTACGAGCCGTATATCCATCCGCACCAGCTCGAAGGTGAAGAAGCGAAGGCGGTTCTCAAAATCCTCCTCCGGGATTTCGAGACATCCGGACTGAAGGTGCAGGAAGAAATCCTGCGCCGGATCATTGCAGAAGTCCAACCTCTTCACCCCAAGGCACGTATTGAGCTGGAAATCAGGGAATCGTACCGGAACATGCGCGATGGGCTTGTGAAAGATGCGCGCGTGCTGGACTGCCTCTGGGAGGCCACGAAGCGGGCGGGGATGGAGCCGCGATGGGTTCCCATCCGGGGCGGGACAGACGGTTCGCGCCTCACCGAAAAAGGGCTTCCGACACCCAATATCTTCACGGGGGGACAGAATTACCACGGACCAACCGAGTGGCTCTCCGTGTGGGGTATGGAAAAATCGGTTGAGACCGTTGTGCAGCTCGCGCAGATGTGGGTCCGGAAGGCCTGAACTTCTTTCCCGAACGGGCCGTGAACAGCTCTTCGCGTTTGCTGTACAGGACAGTCTGATGTAGAACCTTACGGAGATCATGAACAGAGGCTCCGCCAACGTAGTGCTTCAACCCCAGCACAGGAGACAGTAGATGGAACAACACGGAACAACGGGTAAAGGCCTTCCCGAAAACGCATACAAAGAGCTGCCGCCAGGGGTGGAATACCGCCCCATCCTTCCCCCGGCATCCCAACCCGACGAGGTCACCCTCTATTCCGTATCGCTCGGACTCTTGATGGCCATACTCTTTTCAGCCGCGGCGGCGTACTCGGGGCTGAAAATCGGCCAGGTGTTCGAAGCGGCAATCCCCATTGCGATTCTCGCCGTCGGGTTTTCAACGCTCGTGAAGAAGAACAACGCCCTCGGACAGAATGTCATCATTCAATCCATCGGATCAGCCTCCGGGGTCATTGTCGCCGGGGCGATCTTCACGATCCCCGCTCTGTACATTCTGGATCTCCCGGTCAGTTTCTACCAGCTCTTCATGGCTTCGGCCCTGGGCGGATTCCTCGGGATTCTCTTCCTGATCCCCTTCCGGAAGTTTTTCGTCAAGGATATGCACGGAAAATTTCCTTTTCCGGAGGCAACCGCGACGACCGAAATACTGGTTGCAGGCGAAAAGGGAGGATCGCAGGCCATGGTTCTGGTCGTGAGCGGCCTCGTGGGCGGCCTGTTTGATTTCGTGTTCAGCGCGTTCGGCCTCTGGGCCGAGGTGGTCTCCTCCCGCATGATCCACGCCGGGCAGGTTCTTGCAGACCAGCTGAAGATTGTTTTCAAGTTTAATGTGTCTTCGATGATCTTCGGACTCGGCTACATTGTGGGTCTGAAGTATTCTGCGATCATCGCCGCCGGTTCGTTCCTTTCCTGGTTTGTCCTTGTCCCCCTTGTGCACAACGTCGGCAGCGCGCTCACGATTCCTCTCGGCGGGACCGCAACGAAGCTGATTGCCGACATGACGGCCGAGGAGATTTTCCGGAACTATGTGCGCCAGATCGGCATCGGTGGCATCGCCATGGCCGGCATCATCGGCATAATCCGTTCCTCCAGAATCATCGGGGGCGCATTCACCCTTGCTTACCGTGAAATCTTCCACCATACGGATGAGCAAACGGAAGGCGTTCCCCGCACACAAACGGATTTGAAGATGGTGTTCATCGTGCTGCTGATCCTCCTGACCGCGCTTGTGCTCTTTGCCTTCTTCTACGCGGGCGTCGTCTTCAACGTCACCCACGCACTGGTCGGGCTGGCGATAGTGCTGGTAATCGCCTTCCTGTTTACCACCGTCTCTGCCAATGCCATCGCCATCGTGGGCACCAATCCGGTGTCCGGTATGACCCTGATGACCCTGATTCTCTCTTCCTTTGTTCTTGTCCAGGTGGGTCTCACGGGCACATCCGGCATGATCAGCGCGCTGATTATCGGCGGCGTGGTGTGCACGGCCCTGTCCGTCGCAGGCGGGTTCATCACCGACCTCAAGGTCGGCTACTGGATCGGCACGACGCCGAAGAAACAGGAGACATGGAAATTTCTGGGCGTGCTGCTCTCCGCAGCAACGGTCGGTGGCGTTATCCTTGTGCTCAACGAGACATACGGATTCAAAGGGGATAACGCGCTCGCCGCACCCCAGGCGAACGCCATGGCGGCCGTGATTCAACCGCTGATGTCGAACACCCCCGCCCCGTGGATCCTCTATCTCGTCGGGGCCGCGATCGCCCTGATCCTTATCATGATCAAAATTCCCCCGCTGGCTTTCGCCCTGGGGATGTACATCCCTCAGGAGCTGAATACACCCCTGCTCGCGGGCGGCCTGGTCGCCTGGTGGGTGACATCCCGCTCGACAGATCCAAAACTGAATGCGGCGCGATTCTCCCGGGGCACGCTGATCGCCTCAGGGTTCATTGCGGGCGGATCACTGTTCGGCGTGTTAAACGCGTTTCTCCGCTTCTGGGAATTTGACTGGGTAATCAATGCCTGGTGGCCCACAAGTGCGCCGGCCGAAATCATCGGGCTGATCGCCTTCCTGGGTCTGTTCGCCTATATGGTCGTTGACACAATGCGCGCGAAACCGGAGTGAGGCCCCTATGCTGAAATTTCTGAGATACGTTCTGATTGTTACCCTATTGCTGCTGATCCTTGCGATCGCCTGGTTCGCCTTTGGACTCTGGTCGGGAATGTACAGCATCTACTCATACCCGCCAACGGAGGGCAAGGATGACGGCAGGACTCTGATTATTGCCCGCGATGCAGGAGAGCGGACATGGAACTCTCCCCATGCCCCCAAGCCGGCTCCCAAGAAGGAGGTGAAAGGGGAAGGACTCCAGTTTGGCACGTTGACAAAGCCGCCGCGTTCCGTGGAGGGACGTATTATTCTCGAGCTCCCGTACGTGGAGTGGGCCTACCGCAAGTCGCTCATGCCCGTCGTTCCCGAGTAGAGAGAGGCACAGGCAGAAATACGGGGAGACGGGATGAAGTACAAGAGGCTCATGTGACTCGAGAGGCTCTTGGGCCACAGCCTGACAGGCTGATCAGGCCTGAAGCTCCCTTCCACCGCGCTGCTTGAAATCGGGCCGGGAATGAAACTTTCCGCCCGGCCCGATCGTTCAGAAATGAGATCCCTATGACAACTACAGCTCAAGACGCGGACCTGTCCGCACTGCGCATTAAACGTGGAGGGTCCAACCCACCCACGTCCCGGTCCATCCCCTGGAAGATCATCGTTCCGATACTGACCGCGGCCATCCTGGCCGCCCCCAGGTGAAACTGCTGACCGGGCGCTGGTTTCAATGCGGAACGCAGGAGATCGTTCTGGGGAAAAACATCGCGCAGCAATTCCAGAATTGCGACATCGGACAGGAGATTCGCTTCGGTGACGCCTCCTGGAAGATCGTGGGGTACATGGACGGACAGGGGACGGCGTTTGATTCGGAGATTTGGGGGGATGTGGAGCAGATGATGCCGGCGTTCGGACGGCCGATCTTTTCGTCCATGATCTTCCGTCTGGTTTCACCGGACGCGTTTGAGGCGGCCAAACTGCGGATCGAACAGGACCCGCGGACATCCTTTGCGGAAGTGAAGCGGGAGCGCGAGTTCTACCGGGAGCAATCGAAGATGATGTCCGATTTCATCCGGATTCTCGGGCTCGTGGTCACGGTCATCTTCAGCATCGGCGCCATGATCGGCGCCATGATCGGCGCCATGATCACCATGTACGCCGCCGTGGCGAACCGTACCGTGGAGATCGGCACCATGCGCGCGCTCGGGTTCAATCGTTTCAGTGTGCTGAGCGCATTCCTGATTGAGTCCATCCTGCTGTCGCTGATCGGCGGGGCCGTCGGCCTCGGCCTGGCATCCCTGATGTCGTTCGTGAGGATTTCGACCACCAACTTCGGCACCTTCTCCGAACTGGCCTTCGGGTTCACCCTCGCCCCGGGGATTGTGGTGACGACGCTGATCTTCGCGCTGATCATGGGTGTTGTCGGCGGATTTTTGCCCGCGGTGAGGGCCGCGCGCCTGGATATCCTGGCCGCACTGCGTTCGGCGTAAGGACCGGAATCACGCCATAGCCCGCCTCGCACGCGCCCCGGGGACTGGGCGTCAGACAACGCGCTGCAACCACCGCACAAAGGGCAGGGCGGTGTGTAACACCTCTGCGACGGTCGTGACAAACCGCGGCCGGAGACACGCCGTATCGTTCATGATCCTGCCGACGAAAAACTGCTTCAACCGCAAGTGCTCGATCATCGGGTGGTCCTTCGGGTATCCCAGCGGCGCCTTCTGCAGCCTCTCCCCCATGATTTCCTTGAACATTTTCTTGAACGCCGGATCTTCGATGATCTGGAGGAAATCCTCCGGATGCTCCACGATCGACTGCCTGATGCCTTTGAGCTGATCTCCGGCGGGCATGTACACGCCACCCCCGATGAAGATTTCCCCCGGTTCAATGCCCAGATAGAACCCGGGACGCTCCGTGCGGCTTTTGTTCCCGCGTACTTCAAAGCTGGCGGCGATGTTCGTCTTGTAGGGGGCTTTGTTCTTGCTGAACCGGACATCGCGGTAGATCCGGAAAATGGAGCGTCGGGGTTGAAACTCGAATTCCGGCGCAGTTCCGGTCATCAGGGGGCCCAGCGATGCAATCAAACACTCCATGGGAAAACGCACCAGCTCTTCGTATTCCTCCTTGTGCTTCTGGAACCAGGGCCGGTTGTTGTTCTTCTTGAGGCGTTGAAGAAAAGTGATCCCTTCCCGCGGGAAACCGGAGAAGGGCGGGTACATCATTTCTTCAAGAGGGTGCTTTTTCATCGTGGTTCTCCTCGGGAAAGTGTAATATACCTGATACCACCCTCCCTGTCAATCCGTCCGCACGCTCCTGTCTTTACCGTGCCGTCGGCAACTTGCTGTGTACACCCCATTTCCGCACACTGTTGTCCATGCCCTGCGTTCCGCACTCCGCTTTCGACTCCCTGCCGGTTGCACCCCCGTTCTCCGCACCCTCCGTTACTCGAGCTTCTTGTGGAACCGTAAGACGCTCAACGTCAGAATGGCGATCCCGAAAAGCAGCAGCGCAAGGGCCTGCGGCCAGAGTTCCGCCATGCCTGTTCCTTTCAAGAAAATGCCGCGGACAATTTCAAGGAAGTACCGGAGGGGGATCAGATAGGTCAAATACTGGATGACCACCGGCATGTTGGAAATCGCAAATGTGAATCCTGACAGAAAAAGGAAGGGCATGAAGAAGAAGAATTGTGCAATCAACATGGCCTGCTGCTGCGATCTGGCAACCGTCGATATGAAGAGACCCAGGCCGAGGGTTGTCAGCAGGAAAAGTCCGCTCAGCGCAAAGAGCAGAACGATGTTCCCCACCAATGGCACGTCAAACCAGAACCGGGCGATGGCCAGCACGATGGACACATCCACATAGCCGATAATGACAAAGGGTATGAGCTTGCCCAGAATCAGCTGGTACGGTTTGATGGGAGTCACCAGAAGCTGCTCCAGGGTCCCGATCTCCTTCTCTTTCACAATGCCGAGTGCAGTCAACGTCATGGTCACGATCATGAGGACAAGAGCAACAACACCGGGGACCATGAAGTTGGTGCTGGTCAGGTCGGGATTAAACCACACGCGGGGCTCGGGCACAATACGCGCCGGTCTGCCGGCCACCGGGGTCGTCGCAGAAAAGGCAATCATATCCAGCGCATAGGAACTGACAATCTGCGAGGCATAGCCGAGCAGGATATTCGCCGTATTGGCGTCCGTCCCGTCGACGACGATTTGGACCTGCGGGGTTTCGTGGGCAAGCTGCTCCCGGGCAAACCCGCTCGGGATGAGCAGTCCGATTGCCGCCTTTGAATCTTCGATATAGGCATCGGCGTCACGGGGAACATCCACATCGTAGCGGTGAATGAAGTACCGGGAGTTGGTGAATTCCGACACAAAACGCCGGCTCTCCGCCGTCTTGTCCATGTCGCACACGACCATGTTGGTGTTCTTGATATCCGTCGTTGCGGCATACCCCAGCAGGATCACTTGCACAATCGGGGCGGCGATGGACACGCCCAGCATCCGCCGGTCCTGGCGGATCTGATAGAATTCTTTCCGGATGATTTCCAGAATGACGTAAAGACTCTTGTGCATGGTCAACGTCCGTCAGTGGCGCCTGACTACAGGCTTCGCTTTTGCATCCGTCGGGTACTGATACCAAGGGTGACGGCGGCGAAGATCGCCATATACAGGAATTGTTCCCAGACAGCCTCGAACCCCACCCCCTTGAGCATGACTCCGCGCACCACCACCAGGAAGAATTTGTTCACCGCGATGTTGGAGATCACCTGCAGGGCGACAGGCATGCTGGCTATCGGGAAAACAAAGCCCGACAGGAGAAACGAGGGGAGGAGTGAGCTGAATACCGAGATCATGAATGCGACCTGTTGCGAATCGGTGACCGTCGAAATGAGCAATCCCTGACCCAGAGCACCGAGGATGATCGTGCAAATTCCGGCATAGAGCAGCAGCAGGCTCCCTTTCACCTCGATGTCGAACAGCACATAGCCGATCACCAGGATTGCGGTGGCGGCAAGGAGGCTGATGAAGAAATACGGGATGGTCTTGCCGAGGATGACCTGCAGGGGATGCAGGGGGGAGACCATGATCTGCTCCATGGTACCGCGTTCTTTCTCCCGGACCACCGTGAGGGATGTCGACACCACCGCCGTCAGGACGAGGATAAAGCCGATGAGCCCCGGAATGAGGAACTTGTTGGAGATCAGATCCGGATTGTACCAGATGCGGGGCCGGAAGTCGATGGGCACATACTGCGCTCTTCCCCGCCGGATCAGGGCATCGGTCACCAGCTTTGCGGAATAGTCCGCGGTCATACGTGCGGCATTGTTCACCGCCTGCAATGCCGTATTGGCATCTGCACCGTCCACGAGAATCTGCACATGAACATCACGGCCCGCAAGCAGATCGTGAGAAAAGCTCGTCGGGACCACCACCGCAATACTTGTTTTGCCGTTAAGAATGAGGTGTTCAATTTCGCTGTAGCTGGACGCGTCATAGAGATACCGGAAGTACTCCGTACGTTTGAACTTCTCGAGGTACTCCCGGCTCCCGGCTGTCCTGTCCTGGTCAAATACTACGAGGGGCACATGCTTCACGTCGAAGTTCAGGGCATATCCCACCAGGATGATCAGCGCCGCCGGCAGCACGAGGAGCATGCCGAGGGATGTCGGATCACGGCGAATCTGCCGGAATTCCTTGACAATAATGGGCTTGAGGGCCTGGATCATGACGTTCTCAGGTGCCTGCGGTTGATGCTGCATCCCGTTCCAGAAGATAGAGAAACACATCCTCGAGCGACGGGACGATACGCTCCAGATTCTGCATGCTGATACCGCGCCGTGCGAGGAGATCCGCGATCGCCTTCCCCCCCTCCTGCTCGTCGGCGACCATCACATGCAGCTTCGTACCGAATACCGAGGATTCGAGAACCCAGGGTTGTTCCCGGAGGAGTTCCATCGCATCCACCACGCTGCTGCACGCGACTTCGAGGATCGGGTTGGTAATGTGCGTGGTCTTCAGTTCGAGCGGGCTCCCCCGCGCGATCAGCTTGCCGGCATTGATGAGGATAATCGTATTGCAGTACTCTGCTTCGTCGAGAAAATGCGTTGTGACCAGGACGGTGATGCCGTCGGCGGAGAGCTGGTTGATGAGCTCCCAGAAATTCCTCCGGGAGATAGGGTCGACGCCGCCGGTCGGCTCATCGAGAAAAACGATTGTAGGTTCGTGGAGGATTGCGCAGCCGAGGGCGAGACGTTGTTTCCACCCTCCCGGCAAGGTCCGGGTCAGGCTCTTCTCCCGCCCTTTCAGATCCGCCATGCTCAGAGCCCAGGCCATCCGGCTTTCGAGCCGGCTCCCCCGCAGGCCGTACACACCGCCATAGAAACGGATATTCTGCTCGACGGTCAGATCATCATACAGCGAGAAACGCTGGGACATGTAGCCGATGGTCGATTTGACGTTGTCTGTCTGACTGTTGATATCGAACCCGCCCACCAGGGCGGTGCCGGCCGTCGGCTGAAGCAATCCACAGAGCATCCTGATGGTTGTGGATTTGCCCGCACCGTTCGCGCCCAGAAACCCGAAGATCTCGCCACGCCGCACGGTGAAAGAGATATCATCGACAGCCGTAAACGTGCCGAAGCGTTTTGTCAGATGCCGAACATCAATCGCGTCGTCCGGCATGTGCGGGCTGGTCATTCAAAGATCCCCAGAGCTCTCGTGAGCCGGGCAGAAGCCACTTCCAGCTCCACCCGTGATGCCATCAGGTTGGTTTTAGCCTGCAGCATGGCCAGATCGGCGTCGAGGATTTCCGTGGACGTTGCCAGGCCGTTTCTGTACTTGTCGCGCAGCGTGCGCACATTCTCCTCGGACTGTTGTACCCCCGTCTCCGCCACGGCAATTCTCTTCCGTGCCCGTTCAACGGCCAGCCGGGCGCGCGTCAGTTCCACCTCCGCATTTTCCCGCATCTGCGCGAACATGAGTTCATTCTGCCGCAACTGGGCGCTGGCCTGTTCCGTCTGACGGACCGGCGTCAGCCAGGTCCAGATATCCCACTGCAGCGACACGCCCACATCCCACGTCCCCCTCCATGCATCAAGGGCCGGCTGGTAGCGCGGATTGGGACGGGCATAGTAGTATGAGCCCGCAAAGGCCAGCTGCGGCCACCAGCCACTCCGGGCGGCGGTGACGTATTCTTTTGATGCCTCAACGCGCGTCTGCATTGCCTGGAGGTCCGGGCGAGACAAAACGGACTGAGGCGCCGGGAAAAGTGCGGCGGGCGAAGTGTGCGGTCCGTCCGCACCCGGCTGTGATGCCGTGATTGTCCGGGTCTCCAGCGGGAGTCCGATAAGAGTATTCAGCTGCAGTGTGGCCACCTGGACGTCGTTGGCGGCGTCGATCTGCTGCAGGCGCGCATTTGCGAGCTGCACCTCGATACGCAGCCGGTCGTTGTTCGTCGCCAGGCCGGACTTCAACAGGTTCTCGGTGTCCGTCCTGTAGCTTTCCAGACGCGTCACGTTCTCATCCATCAGTGCTTTGGTCTGGCCGGTCTGGTAGAGAGTCCAGTAGGCGCCGGTAATCGTCAGGATCAGATCCGCCTGGTCGTTTTTCCTGTCGGAAGCGCTTGCCTCCGCCAGCAGGTCGGCGGCACGCGCATTGCTGCTCAATTTGAAGCCGACGAAGAGGGGCTGTTGCACGCCCACCCTGAAGCTGTATCCGTCCAGAATAATCGGGGAAATCTGGATCGGCATCGGAGAGCCAGGAATGGTGACCTGGAAAGGATCCACCTCACTCAGGTGCGAATAGCCGGCCTGCACCCTGACGGCGGGGAGGAGTGCCGCCCGGGCTTCTCCCGCCCGGGCTACGGCAGCATCGACTTTTGCCGTTGAAGCGAGGAGCGCCCTGTTGTTTGCCTTTCCCAGGACGATGGCCTCCTGGAGCGTAAGGGTCTTGTCTTCCTGTGCGAAAACCGGCAAGACGTACAGCAGCATCAGGATCACCGCCGCTACAGCAACGGGTTGTTTCATAATCCACCCTCTTGAAATCCGTTATGCGTAAGAAGCGAGATAAAGACATTTTCGAGAGACGGACTGATCACCCGGTGGCTGTCCACCTGGATGCCCGCCGCAGACATTGCCGCTGCGACAGGGGGATAGTCACGCCGGGCATCATCGACGATCACGTTCAGCCGGTCACCAAACGCCTGCACCTCCCGGACCAGGGACGTTTCTTTGATCAGAAGGAATGCGTCCCGCACCCGCTCCAGGACAATCTCGACGACCTCCCCCTTCATGGCCTTCTGTACCCCGGCCGGCGTCCCGGCAATCATGATACGTCCCCTGTTCATCAGCGCCACCCGCGAACAGCGCTCCGCTTCATCGAGGTAGGGCGTGCTCATCACGATCGTGATTCCGCCCTTTAACAGGCTCTGCAGGATCTTCCAGAAATCGCGTCGCGACACGGGATCCACCCCCGTGGTGGGTTCATCAAGAAAGATGATCCGGGGCGTATGGATGAGCGTACACGCGAGCGCGAGTTTCTGTTTCATCCCCCCCGAAAGCCGCTCGGCGAGTCTGGTCCGGAAGGGCGTCAGACGTGTGAATGCGAGCAGTTCTTCGCGACGCGGTTTGTAGTTGTAGACATTGTTGATCTCGGCGAAGAATTCGATATTCTCGTCGACCGTGAGATCACCGTAGAGAGTGAATCGTTGGGAGAGGTATCCGATTTCTCTCTTCACAGCGTCAGGCCGGCTTACGATATCCTGGCCCAGAACAATGGCTGTGCCGGACGTCGGTGCCAGAATCCCGCACAACATACGGATCGTCGTTGTTTTTCCGGCACCATCCGGTCCCACAAGGCCGAACATCTCTCCGGGCTGGATGGTCATGCTGATCCTGTCCACGGCGATGATACTGCCGAAGCTCCTGGAGAGACTGAGAATGTCAATTGCAGCATCCATATCGGCTCTGTCGTGTCAGAGGAAAACGGGCACGCCGGCAGTCGAACGCCACATCCCGACGTCGAGAATCAATGGACTAACGGGGAAGTCCGCTAGCCCGCCGAGAGCCGGGCATCGGCAGGCATGCCGGGCTTGAGCACTCCTTGCGGGTTCGGCACCTCGATCTTCACTCCGAAAACCAGCTTGGTGCGTTCTTCCTTTGTCTGCACGTTCTTGGGTGTGAATTCGGCAACGGGCGAAATATAGACCACCGTTCCTTCAAAGGATCTCCCCCCTTCCGTGTCGATGGTCACCGTGGCTTTCTGGCCAAGGCGAACATTGCCGAGTTCCGCTTCGCCGACATAAATGGTCAGTTTGACAGTGTCGAGATAGGTGAGGCGGAGGAGATTGGCCCCGACCATCACGAACTCACCCGGTTCCACGGCTTTGAGCGTAATCGTACCGCTGGTGGGTGCAAGTAAAGAGCAGTCGCGGATTCTTTTCCGCAGCTGGTCCAC
The DNA here is from genome assembly GCA_963779225.1 of uncultured Bacteroidota bacterium. GTDB lineage: Bacteria > Bacteroidota > Ignavibacteria > UBA10030 > UBA6906 > CAVPCZ01. The sequence continues at coordinate 1,929,376 of CAVZWW010000003.1, read as the reverse complement.
CTGCGCGTCAGCCTGATCCCGGCGCGCGCGAATCGTCGCCACTTCATCTTTTCGAAGCCCGCTGGAGAGCTTCTCTAAAGTCTGTTGTGCGGCCACATAACGCGTGTAGGCATCATCATACTGCTTCTGGGTGATGGACTGTGATGCCAGAAGATCCTTCATGCGTTTGTAGTCCGCGTTCGCAGTGCTGAAGTTTGCCTCCGCCTGCACAATATCCTCCTTCCGCGATCCTTCCTCGGCCAGACGGAGTTGAGCAGCACTTGCCTCCAGATTCGCCAGGGCCTGGCGCAGCTGGATCTGGTAGTCGGCGTCATCGATGATCACGAGAGTATCACCTGCGGTTACCCGCGCACCTTCATCGACACGCCGTGTCCGGACGCGTCCCGCAACTTCGGTGCCGATGTTCACATCCGTTCCCTCAATAGTGCCGGAGGCCTCGATCACGTTTCCCCTGTCTCCGCCGCAACCGGTCATGAGGACGAACATGCCGAGAAAGGTCATGGTCAACTGAACTGCACGCATGGGGTTCCTCTTTCGTTATTGCGCCTGATAGATAAGCCGGTATTCCTGGAGGGCATTCCCGGTGAGAACACCCTGGAAGAACATATTGATGATTTCGCGCAGGGCCTCGTCGGCGGAACAGGACTCGTTCACCAGGACTGTGGGGCTGACAACGCCGTCGAGGGCTGCAATGACCGCGAGAATGAAAATTCGTGTATTCACATCCGGTCGCACGGATCCGCTACGCTTACCTTCTTCGAGGAGCCCGGTCCAGAGTGTGGTGATACGCTCCCGGCGGAACGCTTCGATGTGATCCCACAAATGGGGCATATGTTTCTGAATATCCCCCAGCATCGGCTTGCTGATCTGTCTGAACTGGGTCCCGATGAAGCGGGCAAGGTTGTCCAGCTTCTGTGGGAACGGATCGGGAGTGTTGACAATCTTTTCCAGGTTCCTGGACGCGTGATTCAGAAACCGTTCCATAATCTGTCGCACCATATCGTCTTTTCCGGAAAAGTGTTTGTAGAGGGTTTTTTTGCTCATGGAGAGCTCGGCTGCGATCTCATCGATAGAAACGCGGGAAAAGCCCTCTGCAAAGAATTTCCGGTGGGCGACGTCGAGAATTCGATCCTTTGTATTTTGAACCACTTCCATGATAAGAGCTCCGGAAACCTCTATCGTTTCTTGAGTTTCCCAAAAGGCAAAAAAAAGATGCTCAGGAACCAGAGAAACCCCGATCGTTTCCCTGGTTCCAATATAACTCAGCGCCTGGCCATTGTCAAGAGGAAAATCGAGGGAAGGTCATGGGATTCTGCACCCCGGGTTCCGGCATGCGTTCAGAAAAGCCCAGGCCATGCATCTCCTGCAGCCGGGTCGCCTTCCCTCCTGCAATGGCGGCAGCGGCGATTCCGCCCGGAGGATCGCCAGGGCAAAAAAAATTCCCCCGTCATTCAAATGACGGGGGAATTTTCACATTACCGGAATCCGGCAACTTAATACATGTCGCCCATTCCGCCGCCGCCCGGAGGCATCATCGGCGGAGCTTTATCTTCTTTCGGCTTCTCCACGATGGTGGCTTCGGTGGTCAGAAGAAGCGCAGCAACCGACGCCGCGTTCTCCAGGGCCGTACGGGCAACCTTTGTGGGGTCGATGACGCCGGACGCCACGAGGTTTTCGTACTTCTCGGTGAAGGCGTTAAAGCCAAAGTCGCCTTTTCCCTCTTTCACCTTGTTCACGACAACGGAGCCTTCGTGACCGGCGTTCTCGACGATCAGGCGGATAGGCTCTTCAATCGCGCGGCGGATGATGTCGATGCCTGTCTGCTGGTCCTCGTTCGCCGGCTTCAACGTATCCAGCTTCGACGTGGCGCGCAGGTACGCGACACCGCCGCCGGGGACAATTCCCTCTTCAACCGCCGCGCGCGTCGCATGCAGTGCATCTTCCACGCGTGCCTTTTTCTCCTTCATTTCCACTTCCGTAGCGGCACCAATCTTGAGGACCGCAACGCCGCCGGACAGTTTCGCCAGACGCTCCTGGAGCTTCTCACGATCGTAGTCGGAGGTGGTCTTCTCGATTTGCGCACGGATCTCGTTGATGCGTTTCTTGATGTCTTCCTTCTTGCCGGCGCCTTCGACGATCGTGGTGTTGTCTTTGTCCACGACCACCTTCTTTGCGCGACCGAGGTAGCTCAATGTCGCGTTCTCGAGCTTGTAGCCCTGCTCTTCCGAAATCACCGTGCCGCCCGTCAGGATCGCGACGTCTTCCAGCATGGCCTTCCGGCGGTCGCCGAAGCCCGGCGCCTTTACCGCGGCCACGCGCAACGTACCGCGCAGCTTGTTCACGACCAGCGTCGCAAGGGCTTCGCCTTCCAGATCCTCTGCAATCACGAGCAGCGGCGAACCGGTCTGCGCGGACTTCTCGAGGATCGGGAGCAGGTCCTTCATGGCCGAGATTTTCTTATCGTGGATCAGAATCATCGCATTTTCCATCACCGCTTCCATCGTCTCCGCATCGGTGACGAAATACGGCGAGAGATATCCGCGATCGAACTGCATGCCTTCCACGACTTCGATGTTCGTGTCCGTCCCTTTGGCTTCCTCGACGGTGATGACGCCGTCGGTGCCGACCTTCATCATCGCGTCGGCGATCAGGTCACCAATCAGCTTGTCGTTGTTTGCGGAGATCGCGCCGACCTGGGCGATCTCTTTCTTGCTGGTCTTGTCGACGGGCTTGCTGATTTCGCGCAGACCTTCAATGATGCTCGTGACACCCATGTCGATGCCGCGCTTCAGGTCCATCGGATTCGCGCCTGCGGCGACGTTCTTCAGGCCTTCGCGCACGATTGCCTGAGCAAGCACGGTCGCGGTCGTCGTTCCATCGCCCGCGATATCGGAAGTCTTGGATGCGACTTCGCGCACCATCTGGGCGCCCATGTTTTCGAGCGGGTTTTCGAGCTCGATTTCCTTTGCCACGGTGACGCCGTCTTTTGTGACGGTGGGTGCACCGAATTTCTTGTCGATGACGACATTACGGCCTTTGGGGCCAAGGGTGACCTTGACCGCGTTGGCAAGCTGGTCGACGCCCCGCTTCAGGGCCGACCGCGCTTCCACATCGTAGTTAATCAGCTTTGCTGCCATTGGTATTTATCTCCTGATATTGTTCTGCCTGGTCAGTTCGTTACACGATCGCAAAGATGTCCGCTTCACGCATGATGAGGAACTCTTCCCCGTCCAGCGTGACCTCCGTACCGGAGTATTTGCCGTACAGCACTTTGTCGCCAACTTTCACTTCGAGCAAAACTTTCTTGCCATCATCGGTAACCTTGCCCGGCCCGACAGCCATCACTTCGCCGACAACCGGCTTCTCTTTTGCAGTGTCGGGAAGAATAATGCCGCCCTTCGTCTTTTCTTCGGCAGCAGCAGGCTTGATAACTACGCGATCAGCCAACGGTTTAATCTTCATAGCGCCTCCTGAACGTTGTAACTTGTTGTTTTTGAATGCCTTATGAAACAGCGTAAGTATTAGCACTCTATGATGGTGAGTGCTAACAATATAGCAAAAAAAATGTCTCTGTCAAGACCCTTTAAAGAATTGAGACTCAGACTGAGTCTCACATGGATATGATGCTCTCAAACGGCGATCGGGGTCGTCTTGCAGCCCGGATCAACCCGCAGCCGGTCCCTGCTTGCGGGCCTCGGTTACGTCAAATACGTGGATGCCGTAGGAAGGCAGATCGAAATATACCCCCTTTGTCTCGAGCATCGCGCGCTCGCGCACGTAGACCGCGGTCCCCAGAAGATCACGGAACTCCAGCATGTTCCCCTGAATGGCGTCGAGAGGCAGTTCAGCATAACACTGTCCGGTGTGCGGCGCATAGTTCACGACAACCAGCCGGGCACCGTGAACCGGGTGCTGCCACCAGTAGGCCAGAAAATTGTACCAGGTATGGTTGTCATGCCAGCTCGGACGTAGATTGAGGATTTGCCAGCTGCCTTCCCTGAAGACGGGGTGGTTTACCACCCTAAGGAGTTGAGCATAGAAGGCGTGCGTGCGCGGATTGACCGCTTCTGCCTGTCTGCGGACAAGCTGGACCGGCAGTTTCACCGCGCGGCCGTCAAGTTGCCCTTCGTGCAACAACACTCCACCGGGAACGGTCAGCACCACCGTTGCAGCCGCATACTGCCACGCTTCCGACGGCAAAACGCGCGCCGCCCGCTGTTCGTCGTGGTTTTCGAGGAAGCGGAGACAGCGTGACTGGAAAATCATCTCGGCACGGAGATGATCGCGTACCGCAGTCGCGCCTTCACGGAGCAGCCGATCGTACAGGGTCTTGTCGTAGGTATACCGGAATCCGAATTGTTGGAGATCCCACTCCTTGTTCCAGTACGCCTCGGCGATAAACACAAAATCCGGATGATGCTTGTGAACCCCGTCGATCGCTTCTTTCCAGAATTCCCCCGGCGGAGGCGCTTCATCGCCGGCCTTTGCATGTTCCCCCCAGGTCCTGATGAACACCTCGTTCAGCAACAACATGGCCATGTCGCACCTGACACCGTCGCACATACCGGCGATGGTTTCGAGTGTCTCATAGAGCACAAGGCGCGTTGCGGGGGAAAAGATGTTTAGCTGGGCGGTGTCCGTCCATCCCGGAAACAGGGGATCACGCCCGTATGCCAGCACACGGGGTCCCGCCGCTGTATCCACAGAAAAGAAGTACTCCGGCCGCTCGTTCTCTTCGCCCGCTTTTCCGTTGATGTACCGTTCCGGATTACGCATCACCCATGCATGATCGCGTGCCGTGTGATTAAAGACGCAGTCGAGGAAAAGGCCGATACCCCTCCGGGCCAGGCGCGCGCGCAGTTTGCGCAGTTCCGCGTTCCCCCCCAATTCCGGAGCCACGCGGTACTCCTTCACGGCGTAGGGTGAGCCCTGAACATCGTCCGGCGTGAAATCCGGAAGTGCATGGCGATATTCATCCAGCAGCACGGGCATGGACCGCGCAATTTCCCTGCCGGTGTCACCGGTGGTCCAGACACCCATCAACCAGACCGCGTCGATTCCCAGGCCCGCCCACTCGTCCAGGACCCGGTCCGGGACGTCAGCAAGCGTCAGCGTCATCCCTTCGGCAGCGGAAAGCTCACGCAGGAGCAGACGGGTGTTCACCTCGTAGATAATCGGGTGGGCGGTACTACGCAGTCGCGCCGGTGTTGCCGTGTTCTTCGCCATGGGTCGCGTCCTCGGATTCAGGAAGGTGATTCCCTGCCACAATGATAACCATCTCGCCTTTCGGGGGTGTGCTTCGCACGCTTTCGAGCAATTCCTGCAGCGTACCCCGCCGGATCTCCTCGAATTTCTTCGTCAGCTCCCGGCCCAGTGCGGCTTTCCGATCACCGAAATGTGCGGCCAGATCCCCGAGAGTGCGTTCGATGCGGTGCGGTGCTTCATAGAACACGATGGTGCGTTGTTCCGCACGCAAGAAGGTCAATCGGGTCTTGCGGCCCTTCTTATGCGGGAGGAACCCTTCGAACACGAAACGATCCGTGGGGAGCCCGCTCGCAACCAGTCCGGCCATGATCGCGCTTGCGCCGGGGATTGGAATCACCCGAGTGTCCTGCCCGACCGCGGCGCGGATCAGGGCAAACGCCGGATCGGAGATGCCCGGCGTGCCGGCATCGGTGACCACGGCAACAGACAGGCCGTGCGTCAGCTTTTGCAGCAAATCGGGAATACGGCGTTTCTCGTTGTGCATAAAATAGCTCACCAGTGGCTTCTGGATACCGAGGTGGTCCAGAAGAATACGCGTGGTGCGCGTATCTTCGGCGGCGATCAGGTCGACGCCGCCCAGGATGAACACAGCCCGGCGTGTGATATCATCGAGGTTCCCGATGGGTGTGGAGACGATGTAAAGGGTGCCGGGAAGTATCTTCTCGCTCATATCCCCCAGTCCCGTGCGTACCGGAAATCTACGTTGACGGTCCGGTGCGACACTTTCGCGATGAGCGGTGGCCGCCGCTTGAACTGGTTGCGTCTGACAATCCCTTTTACCTGCTGAACAAAGGCGTCGGCAAAGCCCGCCGTACGGAGCTCGTCGTCATTGCGCCGTTCGTCGACCATCAGGTAGAGAAGGCGGTCCACGTCGGCGTAACTGAATCCCATCTCCCCCTCATCCGTCTGCCCTGCCCAGAGATCGGCGGAGGGCCTTTTTTCGATCACCCGGGGCGGGAGTTCGAGTGCGCGTGCCAGCTGCCACACCTGTGTTTTGTACAGGTCGCCGAGCGGATTAATGGCGCATGCCATGTCACCAAACAGTGTTCCGTACCCGAGCAGCAGTTCCGTTTTGTTGGACGTACCGAAGACCAGGGCTTTGTCGCGTTGCGAAAGGTCGTACAGCACGATCATGCGCTGGCGGGCCATCACGTTGCCCGCACGGACACGGTCGGTAACCTTCCGGGATTCCAGAAAGGGATCGACCATCGGGGAGATTTCCACCACCTCGGTCTTCATCTTCAAAGCAGCGGCTACCTGTTCCGCATCGGCGAGACTCTGCGGCGAGCTGGTCCGGTGGGGCAGCATCACACCCAGGACATTTTCCGGCCCGAGGGCACGAACGGCCAGGGCGGCACAGACGGCGGAATCAACGCCACCGGAAAGGCCGAGCACGGCTCGTTGAAAACCGGCGTTCCGGGTTTCATCCTTCAGAAACGCAACGAGCACGTGTTCTACGACGCGGGGATTGAGACGTTCGGCGAGATCAACTTTGCCTGCGGTTTCCATGGCGGCAATCTACAAAACTCTCCCGTGGTATTCAACACGTACGCGCGGGTTTACGCGGCTTCCGCCGGAATCCGGTGCACGCGGAGGATGTCGTACAGGGTTGTCCGCTGGGCTGCGGCAAAGCCGGATTCGTGTATCAGCTGGATGCACTCTTCGGTGTTGGTGGTGTTCACGAAGTTCGCGGCGGCATGCACGTTTTCCTCCAGCAGTGTTCCCCCGAAATCATCCGCCCCGAAGTGCAGGGCAATCTGCCCCGTCTTCTTTCCCTCGGAAAACCAGGAGGCCTGTATGTGGGGAAAATTATCCAGGTAGATCCGCGACAACGCGATCATCTGCAGATAGCGCGTCGGTGTGGCATAGGAGGGAATGATCTTCTCCAGGGGGGTGTTGCCGGGTTTGAAGCTCCAGGGAATGAAGGCCGTGAAACCGTGTGCCTCATCCTGAAGCCGGCGGATCACTTCAAGATGCTCGAGAATATCTTCATCCTGTTCCAGGTGGCCGTACATCATCGTCGCAGTGGTCTTATAGCCGATCCTGTGCGCTTCGCGCATCACCTCCAGCCAGTCGGCGCTCGTTCCCTTTCTGTTGCTGATCTTTTTCTTGACACGGTCCGAAAGGATCTCCGCCCCGCCACCGGGAATGGAGCGGAGTCCGGCATCCCAGAGGCGTTGCAGCACGCGTGGTACGGTTTGGCCGGAAACCTTGGCCATGCCCAGCACTTCCGAGGTCGAATAGAAGTGTGGATAGATCTCCGGTACCTCCCTGATGGTCCGTTCCACCAATTCCAGATAGTATTCAAACGGCAGTTCAGGATGGACACCTCCCTGCAGCAAAACCGTTGTCACGCCGCTGGCCGCCGCGTTCTTGAAGTTCCTGATCATGTCATCGACGGTGTAGGTGTACTCCCCTTTCTCGCCGGGGTGGCGGTAGAACGCGCAGAAGACACAGTCGACCGTGCAGACATTGGAGTAATTCGGGTTGGTGTCGATCAGAAAGGTCACCTGGCGTTCGGGATTCTTCCTGAAACGGACTTCATTGGCGAGCTCTGCAAGATCCAGGAGTTCACCGTCACGGAGCAGCCAGAGCCCCTCTTCCTTGTTCAGCCGTTCACCGCGATCGACTTTTGCCGCAATCTCTTTCAGCATATCCCGCATCTCCGTTGATCTTCGTCCTTCCGTCTCCCGCTCTCCCTTTGTCCCGACCACACAGGCTCACATTCTTTGCCTTCTCACACTCTGCGCCTCTGCATCTCGTACTCCGGGATGTCCACAGGCTCTCACGGTTCAGGATCTCCCCGCCGGCTTCTCTCCCAGATCGACCTTTTCCAGGTCTTTCACGAACTCCACAAATCGTTCCACCGCCTCCTTTTCCCGTTCACCGAGACGGTAGTTGAAGCCGGCCAGGAAGTCGCGGGTCTCCGCATCGGTCAGGCCGATCCGGCGGCCGTGTGAACCACCCACGGCCACAAAATCCTCTTCTGCCGCCTCCAGACGCCGCGGCAAGGGATGTCATCAGGCCGGCTTTTATCCCGGAGGGCAACGACCGCTTGATTGCCCAGACCGCGAACACAAAGGGAAGTTTCTGCCACTCGTACCATTCGCGCGCGAGGTCATATACCAGGTCGAAGCCCGGGAGCCCGTGCTTGTTGCGCTGAAGTGCTTCATCTCCGATCAGCAGGACGGCATCAAAGCCGCTCAGATCGTTCACGCCGCCGTGCAGGCGTTCAATGTGGGCGCTGACGTTGTATTTCTTGTGCAGGAGCACTTTGAGCAGCTGGACGGATGTGGACGTGCCGTCGGTGATGCCGATGCGTTTGCCGTCCAGGTCCCCCCACCCTTCTTTCGAGAAGAGCATGACGCTTTTCACCTGGTCCCGGCTGGCGATGCAGAACCCCATGAGTTCGAGATGGTTCTCCTGCGCGATGAAATCCATCAGGGAGAAGGGACCGGCATCGATTTCTCCCTGTTCGCTGAGTCGTCCCATCCAGTGTGGAATGACCGGAAGGATGGTAAAACCGGGATGAGAAAACCGGGCGTAGAACGGTACCGAATTGAGGTAGGGTATCTTCCCGATCACATGGTCCGCATGGACGTGGAGCGGATTGTAGTAGACGTCCCGTTCGACCGGAATCTTGCCCGCATCCCTGATGATCCGGATGATCTGGTCCTTCTTCAGTGCCATCGGGCTCAGGGCGCCGGCATCGTGTGCGATTTTCTCTCCGCCGACCGTACCGTCCATGTCATCGGCGCCGAAATTCAGCGCCACCGACGCCACTTCCTCGGTGAGCATGACCCAGTATGCCTTGATATGCGGGAAGTTATCCAGCATCAGTCGTGAGATCGCAATGGTTTTCAGATCGTCGATCGCAGAGGTGAACCGGTTTCTGGGCTTGATGCCGGTATCACCCGGCTGGAACGCAAGCGGGATGAAGGTAAGAAACCCGCCTGTCTCATCCTGCGCTTCACGCAGTCTGATCATATGGATCAGCCGCTCTTCAAGGGTTTCGATGTGCCCGTAGAGCATGGTGCTGTTTGTGGGGATACCGAGGCGGTGTGCGGTCTTGTGCACTTCCAGCCAGGTTCTGGCGCCGATCTTCTGCTGGAAGAGTTGTTTCCGTAACCCGTTCGGAGAAGATTTCCGCGCCGCCGCCCGGCATCGTGCGCACACCCGCGGCTTTCAGCTGGCGCAATACTTCTTCGATGGACATCTTGAACTTCTTGTGGAAGAAGTCGATCTCCACCGCGGTAAACGCCTTCACATCGGCATCCGGGAGATGCCGGTGGATCGACTCCACGATTTCCAGATAACGTTCCCACGGCCAGTCCGGCGGCATGCCGCCGGTGATATGCACTTCTTTGATCTCCGGTGTGAGGCGGCCGAGGATTTCCTGCGCGGTCATTTCGTAGGCGCCTGCTTCCCCCTTCCGCACGGCAAAATCACAGAATTTGCAGGACAGTACGCAGACATTTGTATGTTCGATTTTCTGGTTGAGCACGAAGTAGACCGCGTCGCCGCTCCTGTTCCGCTGGACGGCATGTGCCATCTTGCCGATCCCCACCAGGTCACGCGACCGGTACATCGTGATTCCATCCTCCAGCGTCAACCGTTCGGCACGCAGGATTTTTTCCCTGATGGGAATCAGCGCTTTGTCACGGAATCCGTCGTTCATGCTCTTCCCTTCCCTCTCATTTCCAGTACTCTCCCCATCTGGCATCGACTTTCCGCACCACGTCGTCGGACATCTTCAGGGCCTTCGGGTAGCCGGGTTTCCATGTCGCGTCGATGCCGAGGACTCCCTTGTACACAGGGCTGATCCCGATCAGTTCCTGGTGGGTGAAGGCAATATCGCGTGCGCAATCGAAGCGGGTGAAGATGCCCCAGATGGAGTTTTCGCGGTTATGGATGTCGACATCCTCGCTCACCGCCGCGATCACGGCCACACCGTCGAGAGCAGGGTGGCTGACAAGCTTTCGTATCACCCGCGCACCTTCTCCGCTGACCTTCACCAGCAGCAGGGATTCATGGACAAAGTTCAGGTCCACAATCAGCCTGGTCCACCTCACGGAGTGCCGGCAGCGGCGTCGCGGCGCGGGAGCCGTTCCTTGCGGGGGACGCCTGAGGCCGGCCGTAGTTTTCGCGTGGCGTCCAGGATCATTTTGCTGCCGAGATTCATCGTGTAGCTCGTAAAATCCAGCGTGTCCAGTGGTACGCGGGGAATCATCACAAAGTCCAGATGCGGATCAAAGTGGTCGCGTACTTCCTTCATGACATCATCGAAGTTGCGGATATTGATTCCTTCGCTCACGAGCACGAGGCACTTGGTAAGTGCGAGCTGGGACATCCCCATCAGGCCGAGGGCGGTCTTCATCGCCTCTTTTCCGTACCGCTGATCCACTGCAACGACGAGGAGGTTATGGAAGCCCGCCTCGTAGTAGGCCCACATGTCCGTGATCTCCGAGTGGATCAGTTTCACCAGGGGACCGAGGATTTGCTGCGTCGCGTCGCCGAGGAACTTGTCCTCCATGGGTGGAATGCCCACAACCGTCGCGGGGTACAGCGGGTCCTTTTTGTGTGTTACCGCGCTCAGATGGTAGACCGGAAATTCCGCCGCGAACGAATAATGTCCGAAATGATCGCCGAACGGACCTTCCAGGCGGCGTTCACCCGGATGGACGATTCCTTCCAGCACGAACTCCGCGTGTGCGGGGACATCGATGCTGATAGACCTCCCGCGAGTAAACTCGGTCCGCTTGCCCCGGAGGAAACCCGCGAACATCGCCTCATCGATGTTTTCCGGCAACGCGGCGATGGTGGCCATGAGCAGTGCCGGATCTGTTCCCGAGCGCAACCGCCAGCTCCAGGGGCCGGCCGAGTTTCTCCGCCTGGAAGTAGTGGAATCCTCCCCCCTTCTGGATCTGCCAGTGCATTCCCGTTGTCATGGCATCGAAGACCTGCATCCGGTACATCCCCATATTGCGTTTGCCCGTGCGGGGATCGTAGGTGATCACCTGAGGCAGCGTGAAGAAGCGGCCCCCGTCTTCCGGCCAGCAGGTCAGGACCGGAAGGTGATCCAGGTCGGGACGTTCGATCACCTCTTGCGCAAGTCCGGTGGATACGCGTCGCACGGGCGCCGACAGAAATCGCCGGGCAAGCGAGCGATGTCTGAACACAGAGGAGGGTTTCGGGGGCAGCCCATCGCCCAGGAACGTGATCAACTCCTCGCCCAGCTGCTGCGGGTGTTTATGGAGGGCGAGCTCGCAGCGCAGTTCGCTCGCCAGGGCGTTGATGAGCACGGGATACGGCGAGCCCGTGACATGTTCGAAGAGAATCGCAGGCTTGCCTTCCCTTATCGCGCGAGTGGCAATCTCGGTAATCTCCAGCCGGGGATCCACCTCGACCTGGACGCGGTGCAGCTGTCCGACCTTTTCGAGGAATCGCGCAAAGTCGCTGATGGTCCTGAATCCTGCGGGCGACATCAGAACTCCTCCGCCCGCCAGCCGGGAGCGGTGCGAGCGCCTATCCTGCCCAGGACCTTGTCCGTGAACCCGGCCACATACTCATCCGCCGTCTTCGGCACAAAATACAGGGGTGGAGAGATGGGCATAATGACGGCGCCATAGCCGGACAGTCGGGCACACTGTTCGAGGGTAAGTGTGGAAAGCGGCGTCTCCCGCACACACAGAATCAGAGGGTATCCTTCCTTCAGGCAGACCTGTGCGGTGCGCGTGATGAGCGTATCCCCGAGACCCGATGCAATCTTTCCGATGGTTGATGTGGAAGCCGGAAGGATGACGAAGGCATCGAACCTGTTCGATCCCGAAGCGGGAGGGGCCGAGAGGTCATCGTCGGAAAACGTACGCGTGACATACGGCGTGAGATCCTTCTCGCTCAGATGCAGTTCGTCCCGCAGCAGCACTTTGCCCCACTTGCTGACGATGAGAAATTTCTGATCCGGGCATTTCTTGAGAAAATCCAGCGCATAGACCGCGCCGGAGGAACCGGTGATGCCGAGCACGATTTTCATAGCGACACCCCGACGAGAATCATGGCGAAGACCGCGAAACCGGCCACGGCATTGATCTTGAAAAAAGCGAGTTCCACATCTTCAGCCTTCTTCTGCTCCATGTAGAGCAGGCCGCCCGTGGCGAACAGGAGGGGCAGGGCGAGAAGAGAGAGGAGGGACTGCACGAACAGGAGCACAAGAACGCCAAACGCGGCGAGGTGCAGATAGCCGGAATACCGGAGCGCCCGTTCGCGTCCAAACCGTGACGGGAAGGAGTACAGCGCGGCTTTCCGGTCGAATTCCTCATCCAGTGTTGCATAAATAATATCGAACCCGGCGACCCAGAGCAGGGTGAAGAGCGACAGGAGTCCGGGAGTGAAGAGGTTCTCGAAAGAAGGCGACACCGCAAACCACCCTCCCAGCGGTCCCATCGCCAACCCGAGTCCGACCCCGAAATGTGCGAGGGGCGTGTATCGTTTCATCGTCGGGTACACCGCAAACACGAGAAGCGGGATAGGCGACATGGTGAGGCAGAACGGGGAAAGAAGGTATGCCGATCCGAAATAGAGCGTGAGGCCGGCGGTCATCACTCCCAGCGCTTCGCCGATGGTCATTCGTCCGCTGGGAAGATCGCGCGTAGCGGTACGGGGGTTCCGCGCGTCGATGTGGCGGTCGATGATCCGGTTCAGCGCAAAGGCGACGGTTCGTGCACCCGTCGCGGCCGCCAGAACTAGGATGCAAAGGTCCCGGGTCCGGGCATGGTACCGCGTGAAGCGAGAAGCATTCCCGAGAAAACCAGGGGCAGCGAGAACAACGTATGTTCGATCTTGACAAACGAGAAATACTTGCGCACGTTGCTATTCCCACTCGATGGTCGCGGGGGGTTTGGAGCTGATATCGTACACCACACGGTTGATGCCGCGCACTTCATTGGTAATGCGCGAAGAAATCACCGCAAGTACGTCGTGCGGGATCCTGAACCAGTCGGCGGTCATCCCGTCGACACTGGCCACAGCGCGCACGGCCACGGTATATCTCATAGGTCCGGCCGTCTCCCATCACCCCCACGGACTTCACCGGTAAGCAGAACAACGAAACCCTGCCAGATATTCCGGTAGAGGCCGGCTTTCTTGATTTCTTCAACGAAAATGGCGTCGGCATTGCGCAGCAGATCCAGCCTGTCCCGGGTGATCGGCCCGAGAACACGTACGGCGAGGCCCGGCCCGGGGAACGGATGGCGCCAGATGAACTCCTCGGGCAGTCCCAGTTCAAGCCCCACGGCCCTCACCTCGTCCTTGAACAATTCCCGGAACGGCTCGATCAGTTTCAGATTCATCCGTTTGGGGAGCCCGCCCACATTATGATGGGTTTTAATCGTCACCGACGGTCCGCGGAACGACGTCGATTCAATCACGTCGGGATAGAGGGTTCCCTGCGCAAGGAAGTCCACCTTTCCGATCTTCGCCGCCTCTTCGTCGAAAATCTCGATGAACAGTCTGCCGATGATCTTACGTTTGCGTTCGGGATGTGTGACGCCGCGCAGCTTCTGCAGGAAACGATCCGAGGCGTCCACGTAGTCCAGATTGACCCTGTAGGCGTCACGGAACGTGCGCACCACGGTTTCCGACTCCCCCTTCCGCATCAGGCCGTTGTTGATATGGATGCAGTGGAGCCTGTCGCCGATCGCGCGGTGGAGGAGGATTGCCGCCACGGACGAATCCACTCCGCCGCTGAGGGCGCAGATGACCTTGCCGTCACCCACCCGGGCACGAATTTCCGTGATGGCGTTTTCGATGAACGACGTTGGACTCCAGCCGCCCGCACAGCCGCAGATCCGGTAGAGGAAATTCCGCAGGACCTCTTTCCCCCTGGGGGTGTGAACAACCTCGGGATGGAACTGCACGCCGTAGATCTTTCGTGCGGTGTTGCGGATGGCGCAGATCGGTGCGTTGTCCGTGTGGCCGATGGTTTCGAAGCCGGGCGGCATCGTTGTGAGATGGTCGCCGTGACTCATCCAGACGGTCAGGCCCTCCGGCACTGTCAACCTCCACTCCCGCGAAGAGATCCGTCCGATCATCGACGGTGAGCACCGCATGTCCGTATTCCCTCCGGGCGGCTTTATCCACCTCCCCGCCGAGCTGACTGCCGATCAACTGGAGTCCGTAGCAGATGCCGAGGACGGGAATGCCGAGCTCGAAGATCTCGGGAGAGGAAATCGGGGCTCCCTGTTCGTATGTGCTGTACGGGCTGCCCGAGAGGATAATCCCCGCGGGGACGCATCTCGCGGATCTTTGCCAGCGGGATATTGAACGGATGAAGGACTGAATAGACTCCCAGTTCGCGCACGCGGCGCGCGATCAGCTGCGAATACTGGGAGCCGTAGTCGAGGATAAGGACGAGTTCGGGGTGGGTCATGGGAAAATATACCACTTTCGTCCCTTTTTAACAACGCAGGGCGGCCACTTGGCCGCCCTGCACGGACGCGTCGGGGCATTCCCTCTACGGTTTCACCAGGGACATCGAGGCAACTGTTCTGCCGCCCCGCGCGGAGGTACCTCGGCGACCCGGCCCGGTCACCGTGCAGACGACTTCCTGGTCTTCTTACGAAATCCCTTTGTGTTCACCAGTTTGTGCAGGATTTCGGAGAGATCCGGTTTCGTCGTTTCCGCCAGCGAATACTGCACCCGTGTCGACGGTTTGGTAATCGTGATGATCCGCCGCAGGTCGATTGGCGTCCCGATCACCACTGCGTCACAGGGGACGGCATTGATGGTCTCCTCCAGATCCTTTATCTGCATCTTCCCGTACCCCATTGCCGGAAGCAGTGCGCCGGTGGACGGATACTTCTTGAACGTATCGGCAATGGAACGAACGGCATAGGGACGCGGGTCGATGGTCTCGGAAGCGCCGAAGTTCTTGGCGGCGATCATGCCGGCCCCGAATTGCATGTCCCCGTGCGTCAGCGTGGGGCCGTCCTCAATCACCAGCACGCGTTTTCCGGCGATCACCGATGGATCGTCCACGGTTATCGGCGACGCACCCTGAACGATCACGGCCTTCGGGTTGACCGCCAGGACATTCCGGATGACCGTTTCGATGGCTTCTTTCGGGGCGGAGTCCACTTTGTTCACCACGACCACATCGGCGAGGCGGACGTTCGTCGCACCCGGGATAGTACGAGACTTCATGGCCGGGACGATGGGGGTCAACGACCGTGATGGTCAGATCCGGTTTGTAGAACGACATGTCATTGTTGCCGCCGTCCCACACCACCACATCGGCCTCTTTCTCCGCCTGTCGCAGGATGGCTTCATAGTCTACCCCGGCGTAGATGATGGTGCCTTCGACAATATGCGGTTCGTATTCTTCCATTTCTTCCACGGTGCAGTCGAATCTGTGCAGATCCTCGATGGATCCGTAGCGCTGGACCTTCTGCTTGACAAGGTCGCCGTAGGGCATCGGATGACGGACGGCCACGACACGAAGCCCCTGGCTGCGGAGGAAGCCGCACACTTTGCGTGATGTCTGGCTTTTACCGGAGCCGGTGCGGACGGCTACGACGGCGACCACCGGTTTCCGGGATTTCAGCATGGTGTGTTCCGCACCAAGCACTTTGAAGTCCGCGCCACATGCCATCACGAGCGAAGCTTGTTCCATGACGTGCGTGAAAGAAACGTCGGAGTAGGAGAACACCACCTCATCGACGTTCAGTTTGCGGATCAGATGAGGTAGATCGGACTCCGGAAAAATCGGAATCCCTTTCGGATAGTGCTGCCCCCGCGAGCTTCGCCGGGTATTTCCGTCCGTCGATGTTGGGGATCTGGGTTGCGGTAAAGGCGACGACCTCAAAACGCTTGTTGCCGCGATAGACGGTGTTGAAGTTGTGGAAATCCCTGCCCGCGGCCCCCATGATCAGCACTCGTGTTCTTGCCATGCAGCACACTCCTTGTTACGAAACAGCGTTTGGTGCCGGCGCGGCCGTCTCTGCGGCCACATCGTGGACTACGCGCGTACCGCCCCGGCCGTGAACAGCGTCGAACAGATGTTCGTGATTGGTAATGACGGCTTCTTTTCCTCCGCGTTCAGAGGAAGAGCATAGCCGCAGAAATCTTCGGACCCATACTTCCCGGCGGGAACTGTCCGGCCGCGAGAAGCTGTTTGCATTCCGAAAGGGTCAGCCTATCCACCTGCCGCTGGGTGGGTTTCTTGAAATCCAGATAGACCTTTTCCACCTCGGTGGCAATGGCGAACACATCGGCCTGAAGCTGGGACGCGAGAATGGCCGAGGTGGCGTCCTTGTCGATGACCGCTTCCACGCCCTTGGACAGATCGTGGTCGTTGAACACCGGGATCCCGCCCCCCCCGCCGGCGATCACGACCAGGCCACGGTCCACACACGCGCGAATCGCCTCGAGTTCGATGATCTCTTTGGGTTCGGGTGAGGACACGACGCGCCGGTACCCGCGGGACGAATCTTCAACGATGACCCAGTCGAACAGATCGCGGTACCGTTCTGCAACCTCCTTCGTGTAGAACGGACCGATGGGCTTGGTCGGATGCTTGAATGCCGGATCGTGGCTGTCGACGAGGACCTGTGTCATGAGTGCCACAACCGGCACCTGTAGTGCCTTCCTGCTGCATCGCCTGCCACATCGCATACTGGAGCACATACCCGATCTCTCCCTGTGTCGCGGCCACGCAACAATCGAGTGGAAGCCGGTAGGCGTGGGCGGCCGCCAGTTCTGTTCGGGTGAGCATGGCGCCGACCTGCGGGCCGTTCCCGTGCGTCAGCACCACACGGTGACCGCCTTTGATCAGCCGGACGATCGCCTGGGCGGTTTCGACGGCATTCTCGAACTGCTCCTGTGCGGTCCCCTTCTGTCCCGCCCGGATAAGGGCGTTTCCGCCCACCGCGACGAGGATGAGTTTGGACATATCAGTCCCGCAGCAACTCGAACATGATTGCCTTCTGGGCATGGAGCCGGTTTTCCGCCTCCTGGAACACCACCGAGTTCTGCCGAATCGATCACCTCATCCGTCACCTCTTCGCCTCGGTGGGCGGGGAGACAGTGCATGAACAAGGCATCGGGTTTCGGCGTGGCTGAACAGTTCCTTGTTGACCTGGAATGGGAAGAACACTTTCTTCCGTGTTCGGCCTCGGCCTCCTGTCCCATGCTGGTCCACGTATCCGTATAGATCATATCGGCATCGCGTACCGCTTCGACGGGATCGGCGGTCCAGACAATCGATGCCCCGCTTTTCTTTGCGAGATCCTGACTGCGGTCCATGATCGCCTGTGACGGGTCTGTATCCCTCGGGGGTGCCGACGAAAAACGTGGTTCCGAGTTTCGCGGCGATCAACATCAGTGAATGCGCAACGTTGTTGCCGTCGCCGACGTAAGTCAGCTTTAATTTCTTCAGTTTCTTCTCGGTGTTCGAGCACGGTCAAGATGTCCGCCATCGCCTGGCAGGGATGTTCGAGATCGGTCAGACCGTTGATCACCGGGATGCAGGCATGTTCGGCAAGTGACGTACAGAGATGTCATGGCCGAATGTGCGGATCATAATCCCGTCCACCATCCGCTCAAGGTTCTTCGCGACATCGTAGACAGATTCGCGTTTGCCGAGATTGATATCCGCGGGCGTCAGCAGGATCGAATCGCCACCAAGCTGCTTGATGCCGACCGTGAATGTGGTACGCGTGCGCAGCGAGGGTTTCTCGAAGATCAGTGCCATCATCTTCCCGTCGAGTGCATTGCGGTACCGTTTCGGGCTGCGCCTTCATGTCCGCCGTCAGGGCCAGGAGCCCTTTGATTTCAGAAGCTGAGAAGTCATCGATGGACAAGAAGTCTCTCCCCCGTAACGTCTTCTTGCCGGAGGTTTTGCCGGATTTTTTCACGTTCATAACTCCTTCGTTGTGGAACTTAGCAGGATATGGCTCAAATAGTGTGCCCACGAGGTACTGAGTTTAAATCTCCTTTCGCTGATTCAGGCTTCTTTCGAGAAGGGTTTTCTCAGCTTTGGGAAGATCCTTCTTTTCCATGGAACATCCAGGATGAGACCATTATCACGACCACAGTTACGGGCCGGTTTGGTCAGGACCGGTTTCCAGCACGATTGTAAATTCTGACTGCTTCTCCTTATCTTATGATGTTTTGGTGTCGTCGACCCACCGAAGACACTCCTATCATCCATGACTCACAAGTAAACCGACCAGCCCTTATGCCAATCGACCTGCAGCCACACGATGCATTTGTCCGCCGGCACATCGGCCCCGGACCGCACGATCTCGAACAGATGCTCGCCGTTGTTGACGCCCAGTCACTTGATCAATTCATCGACACGGTGGTACCCTCGTCAATCCGGACGTCCAGGCCATTGCAGCTTGGTCCGGTCCGGACAGAACAGGAACTCCTTGAAGAAGCCGCATCGCTTGCCGGGCGGAACGCAGGGTACCGTTCGGTGATCGGGATGGGGTACTGCGAAACATTCACACCGCCGGTGATTCTGCGGAACATTCTCGAGAACCCCGGATGGTACACGGCATACACGCCATATCAGGCTGAAATCGCCCAGGGCCGTCTTGAGGCTTTGCTCAACTTCCAGACGATGATCATCGACATGACCGGCATGGAGATTGCTAACGCGTCGTTGCTGGATGAAGCCACGGCCGCGGCTGAAGCGATGAGCATGTTTTACGCCGTCAAAGGGCATCCGGCCGGAGGGATATTCTTTGTTTCCGCTGAATGTCATCCTCAGACCATTGCGGTGGTGCAGACACGTGCAACACCGCTTGGCATTTCCGTGGTTGTGGGTGATCACCGGACGTTCAGGTTCACGTCCGGGGTGTTCGGTGTGCTGCTGCAGTATCCGGCGAGCGACGGCGCAATTGTATGATTACCGGCCCTTCGTGGAAACGGCGCATGCCGCGGGCGTCCCGGTAACCGTTGCGGCCGATCTGCTCGCGCTGGCACTGTTAACCCCTCCCGGCGAATTCGGCGCCGATGCAGTCGTCGGCAGCGCACAACGGTTCGGTGTGCCTATGGGGTTTGGCGGCCCGCATGCCGCCTTTCTTGCCGCCCGGGAGACACACAAACGGCACATGCCCGGACGGATCATCGGCATGTCGGTCGACGCGCAGGGGAAGCCCGCACTCAGGATGGCGCTTCAGACACGCGAGCAGCACATCCGCCGCGAAAAGGCCACTTCGAACATCTGCACCGCTCAGGTACTCCTCGCCGTTCTGTCCGGTATGTATGCGGTGTATCACGGGCCGGAGGGGATCAAGCGCATTGCAACGCACGTTCACGGCATGACCAGGACGCTCGCCGCCGTTCTGGAGAAGTGCGGCCACTCGATCCTCCACCCATTCTACTTTGATACGATCCGGTTCCGTCTGAACGGGATCAAGCCTGAAGCAGTGCGTACATATGCCGAATCGGTTAGAATCAACTTCCGGTATTTCCCCGACGGCACCGTAGGCGCAACACTGGATGAGACCATCACGGCGGAGGTTCTGGGCACGATGCTCATGGTCCTTTCGGGCGGACGCAGCAATTTGCCGGAGGTGCAGGAGACAGCGAAGACCCTGTCTTCGGAATACTCCGGACCACTTGCGCGGACGTCACCGTTCCTCACCCATCCGGTCTTTCATCGCTACCATTCCGAGACCGAGATGCTGCGTTACATACACGCTCTTGAAACCAGGGATCTGGCCTTGAATGTAAGCATGATCCCCCTCGGTTCCTGCACCATGAAGCTGAATGCCACGACCGAGATGATCCCTATCACCTGGCCCCGTCTTGCGGCAATTCACCCGTTCGCTCCCACCGAACAGGCTGCCGGTCATCGCGCAATACTCCAGCAGCTTTCAGGTTGGCTCGAGGAAATCACCGGTTTTGCAGCAGTCTCCCTCCAGCCGAACGCCGGCGCACAAGGGGAGTACGCCGGTCTTCTCGTCATCCGGGCCTACCATGAAGCGCAGGGAGCTGCCCGCCGGAACGTATGCCTGATTCCTTCGTCAGCTCACGGCACGAATCCCGCCAGCGCGGTAATGGCCGGAATGGAAGTGGTCGTCGTCCAATGCGACGAGCGGGGCAACATCGACGTGGGGGACCTGAAGGCAAAGGCGGAGATGCACCGGGACCGCCTCGGCGCATTGATGGTCACCTATCCGTCCACGCACGGCGTTTTCGAATCCGCCATCAAAGAGATCTGCAGTATCGTCCATGCCAACGGCGGACAGGTGTACATGGATGGCGCAAACATGAATGCACAGGTCGGTCTCTGCCGTCCGGGCGAACTGGGAGCAGACGTCTGCCATCTCAATTTGCACAAGACGTTCTGCATTCCGCACGGTGGTGGCGGTCCGGGCATGGGACCCATCGCCGTAGCGTCGCACCTCGCTCCGTTCCTGCCGGGTCACCCCGTCGTCTGCACCGGCGGTGACAGGGCCATCGGGGCGGTTTCCGCTGCTCCGTACGGAAGTGCGGGAATAGCGGTGATTTCCTGGGCCTACATCGCCATGATGGGAGGGGAAGGATTGACGCAGGCCACAATGGTGGCAATCCTGAACGCCAACTATATGGCAAAACGGCTGGAGGGACACTATCCGGTTCTTTATGCCGGCGCCAACGGCCGCGTGGCACATGAGTTTATCATCGACCTGCGCACGTTCAAAGAGAGCGCGGGCGTGGAGGCGGAAGACGTGGCAAAGCGATTGATGGACTACGGATATCATGCGCCGACTGTCTCCTTCCCGGTTGCGGGCACGCTGATGATCGAACCGACGGAGAGCGAATCGAAGGAGGAGCTGGACCGGTTCTGCGAAGCCCTGATTGCGATCCGGAGTGAGATTCGCGAGATCGAGGAGGGGACGGCTGACAGACAGAACAACGTACTCAAGAATGCGCCACACACCGCAGAAGCGGTTATCAGTGACCGGTGGTCAGCCCCCTACAGCCGGGAGAAGGCAGCCTATCCGGCGCCGTGGACACGGAAGAATAAGTTCTGGCCGTCGGTGGGTCGGGTGAACAATCCGTATGGCGACAGGAATCTTGTCTGCTCCTGTCCGCCGATTGGAGAGTACGGAAAGACATAAAAGAATTGCCTGACGAGTTGATCCGGAGATTTTCCCGAAGGAACGCCTGGGCTGACGGATCCGGTTCGATGGCCAGCACCTTCCCGGAAAACCCTTCACTTACCCACCATCGCCTTGTACGCCGCCGCGTTCATCAGTCCCTTCAGCTCTTCGGGATTCGAGAGGGTGACCTTCACCATCCATCCTTTCCCGTACGGGTCCTTGTTCACCAGTTCCGGCGTGCCCGACAGGTCGGCATTGATCTCCTTGACCGTACCCGACACAGGTGCGTAGAGATCGGACACCGCCTTCACCGCTTCGATCGTGCCGAAGCTTTCTCCCGCTTTCACGGGTTTTCCCGCTGCGGGCAATTCAACGAACACTACATCTCCCAACTCACCCTGTGCATGGTCGGTGATACCCACCGTTCCGACGTTGCCTTCAACCAGGACCCACTCATGATCCTTCGTGTAGTGCAGATTCTCCTGGAAGTTGCATGGAATGCTCCTTGCGATTGCGTGTTACGCCTCTTCGGGAACGAACTGAAAGGTATCAAGAAAACTCGTGTCAAATTTCCCGCTCTGGAACTTCTCGTTGCGCATCACCTGTCGGTGGAAGGGAATCGTGGTTTTGATTCCTTCTATTGTGAATTCTTCCAGGGCAGAGGACATCTTGCTGACGGCCCCTTCGCGAGTCTGGGCGAATACCACCAGCTTGGCGATCAGCGAATCGTAAAAGGGTGGCACCTGGTAGCCGTTGTAACAGTGCGTGTCCACGCGAACGCCGAAGCCGCCCGGCATATGGAAGTCGGTGATTCGTCCGGGGCTGGGGCGGAAATTGTTGGCTGGATCCTCCGCATTGATGCGGCATTCGATCGAATGTCCGCGCTGCAGGATCTTGGCGCGCGGCAGGCGTCCACCTGCGGCCACCTGGAGCTGCAGCTTCACCAGGTCATGCCCGGTCACCTGTTCGGTGACCGGGTGTTCCACCTGGATCCGCGTATTCATCTCCATAAAATAGAAGTTCTTGTCCTTGTCCACCAGGAACTCAATTGTACCGGCGTTCTCATAGCCGACCGCTTTACAACCCTTGATGGCCGCTTCGCACATCTTTTTGCGAAGGATCTCGTCGACAAAGGGCGACGGGGATTCTTCGATAAGTTTCTGGTGGCGGCGCTGCACGGAACAGTCACGTTCGCCGAAGTGGATCGCGTTTCCGAACCGGTCCCCGAACACCTGGACTTCAATGTGGTGAGGCTGCTCGACGAATTTCTCGATATACACATCGGCGTTGACGAACGCCTGCCCGGCCTCGTGCTGCGCCGTCTTGTACGCGTTTTCCAGTTCCGATTCTTCACGGACGATGCGCATTCCCCTGCCGCCACCGCCGGCCACGGCTTTGATGATAATCGGGAAACCGATCGCTCTGGCGATCTCCAGCGCTTCTCCGGCCGTGGGAACCACGCCGTCGCTACCGGGAACAACGGGAACACCGGCCTTCTTCATCGTCTCCTTCGCCAGCGCCTTGTCTCCCATCGAGGCAATCATCTGGTGTGTGGGGCCGATGAATTTGATGCCCGAGGTGGTGCAGATTTCTGCGAAGCCGGCGTTTTCGGCCAGGAAGCCGTAGCCCGGATGAATCGCGTCCACGTTGGTGATTTCCGCCGCGGCAATAATACGCGGAATCTTGAGGTAGCTTTCTTTGCCCGGGGGCGGACCGATACACACCGCTTCGTCGGCAAAACGCACATGCAGGGAATCACGGTCAGCCTGCGAATACACGGCAACGGTTTTGATGTCGAATTGCCTGCAGACCCGGATGATGCGGAGGGCGATTTCACCCCGGTTGGCGATGAGGACTTTCTTGAACACGCGGAACCTTCCCTGGCTTCGGGGTGAGGTGACTATTTCTGGAGGATAAACAGGACCTGATCGTACTCCACCGGCTGGCCGTTTTCCACAAGCACTTTCAGGACCGTTCCTGCGGCATCGGATTCAATCTCGTTCATCAGCTTCATGGCTTCAATAATGCACAGGACACTGCCGGCCTGCACTTCGGAGCCGACCTGCACGAAGGGAGCGGCATCGGGTGCAGGAGCACGATAAAATGTCCCCACGATAGGCGAGCGAACTTCATGTACATTGGCGGAGGGAGAGGGTACCGGGATGGGAGCGTTTGCCGCCGGTGCTGCAAGGCGGGGGGCCTCCTGCACCGCGACCGGCGGTGCAACCTGAGGCGCCATCGCAAAACGGCTGGAATGTTTTGCGATGCGTATCTTTTTTCCCTCTTCCTCAATCTCAATTTCGTCGACATCACTATCAGAGAGAAGCTTCACGAGCTTCCGCACAAGGTTCAGATCCATTGAGTCTCCGCGGTTGATGACGGTCAATTCTTGACTCGTTCGATGTAGCCCCCGGTCCGGGTATCGATCTTGATCGTGTCCCCCTCGTTGAGAAACAAGGGCACATTCACCGTTGCCCCGGTCTCCACTGTGGCCGGCTTCGTCCCCGCATTGGCACTGTCCCCGCGAACTCCCGGAACGGTTCCGGTAATCTTGAGCTCCACCGTGATCGGCATCTCAAATCCGGTGATATCGACGCCATTGAAGAGAATATCGACCGATTCGCCGTCCTTGAGAAAGTGCGCTCCTTCCCCCATCTGCTCCTCGCTAACTGTCAACTGCTCGTAGTTGTCCTTGTCCATGAATACATACCCGCTCGCATCCCTGTAGAGGAACTGGAACTCCTTCCGCTCGATCCGGATGATTTCCACCGCCTCGCCTGCCCGAAAGCGGTTCTCAATCACTTTCCCGCTCTTGACATTCTTGAGCTTCGTCCGGACAAACGCGCGCCAGTTCCCGGGATTGACGTGCTGAAACTCTATCACCTGCCAGAGTTCATTGTTGTATTTTATGACCAATCCGGGACGAAAGTCTGAAGTCGAAGGCATAGAGATTAATTGTTCTTAATAATGGGAGGGATGGATAAAAAATATACCTACTCCGGTCCTCAAAGTCAAGGAGGCCATTCCGAAACCAGTTGATTCCTTCAAAACAAAGAGCTATTCTATCAATATGCGTCCATTCCTGGTGATATTACCCCTCATTTTCCTCTTTTCCTGTCATAATAGCGATTCCCCCCGCGAGATGCTCCATCGCAAGATGTTCGTTTCCGTCTATTGCGATCTTCTCCAGGAGGTACAGCGTTCAAGAAATGCCGGAACTGATCCTGCTACCGCGGAAAGAAACGTCGCCGAAGTGCTCAAAAAGGCCGGAATTTCTAAGGAGGAGTACACAGAAACCACCCGATGGTACAACGCTGATGCACAGCGGTGGAAGTCCTTCTTTGAGGAGGTAACCCGCGAGCTCGAGCGCCGCGAAGTCCCTACGCCACCTCCCCGATAATCATCGGCCTCTCCCCCCGTTTGCGGAGTGATCGAATCACGCGGTCTGCCTCCTTCGGAGAAACGACCAGAATCAATCCCACGCCGAGGTTGAATGTCCGACGCATGTCCTCTTCCGGCACATCTCCTGACCGCTGTATCAACCCGAAGAGTGCAGGCCGTTCCCATGCCCGCCAGTCGATCTTCGGTGTCCGGCCACGGGGCATCACTCGCTTCGTGTTCCCGACAATCCCCCCGCCCGTAATATGTGACATCGCATGCAGCAGGTCCTTTCCGAGCAGCGGCCTGACGGGCTGCAGATAAGACCTGTGCACGGCAAGGAGGGCTTCGCCCATCGTCGTCCCGAGTTCCGGCAATATTGTGTCAATATCGTACCGTTGAAAGAGCACCGCACGAGCGAGAGAAAACCCGTTTGTATGCAGTCCGCTGGAGGGCAAACCGATCAGGACATCCTTCTTCCTGACTCTACTCCCGTCCAGCATCTTCCGTCTCTCCACCACGCCCACGATCATTCCGGCCAGGTCGTAGTCCCTGCCGTTGTACATTCCCGGCATTTCCGCGGTTTCCCCGCCCACCAGGGCACAGCCGTTCTCCCGGCATGCCTTGGCAAATCCGCGGATCACCTGGGCGGCCGAACCGAGATCCAGCTTGCCTGTGGCAAAGTAGTCAAGGAAGAAAAGCGGCAGGGCGCCGCAGACGAGAATATCGTTGACGCAATGATTCACCAGGTCCTGCCCCACCGTCTCGTGCCTGTCGGCCATCCGCGCAACAAGGAGTTTGGTACCGACCCCGTCGACGCTGGACACGAGAACTGGCGACCTGTACCCTCTGAAGCGCGCGTCATAGAACGCACCGAATGTTCCGATATCGCGGAGCACGCCTCGTGTGAACGTGGACCGCACGGCTTTCTTTATATCGCGAACGAATGTGTCCCCGGCCTCTATATCGACGCCGGCCTGTGCGTAGGTTGTGACCACGATGCCCTGCTGGAGTGTGGATCAGGAAGTGTAAGCGCATTGTAGCCACAAATTCCGGGAATAGCAAGAGGGCCGGCGGTTGCGATTCTCTCCATGCCTGTCTATATTGAGTTGACCACAATCAGAGGCCTATTCCGTGAAATTCGTTCAATTCAAGGATTCTGCCAGAACTATGCCGGCGGGCAAACTCATCTGCCTCGGACGGAACTATGCAGAACATGCGAAGGAAATGAAGGCGGAGGTGCCGTCGGCTCCCGTCGTCTTTCTCAAACCCTCCACATCACTCCTCGCACCCGGCGGCAAGATCCTCCTCCCCGCATTTTCCAACGAATTGCACCATGAAGTCGAAATGGTCGTTCTCATTGGCACGGAAGGGAAGCAGATCTCTCGCGACCGGGCAATGACATATGTGGCCGGATATGCGATCGGGCTGGACATGACCCTGCGCGATGTCCAGGCCGAAGCAAAGAAGAAGGGATTGCCCTGGAGTGTCGCAAAAGGGTTTGACACGTCGGCTCCCCTTTCCCCCTTCGTGGAGCCGCAGGAGATCCCTGATCCACACAATCTGGACATCTCCCTCAAGGTGAACGGCATTCTCCGTCAACATTCGAATACCCGCCACATGCTCTTTCGCATTGAAGACATGATCAGCTATATCTCTACAGTGTTCACACTCGAGCCGGGAGACATGATCTTCACCGGTACGCCTGAAGGAGTCGGACAGGTCATGCCGGGTGATATCCTGCAGGCCGAACTTGCTTCCGTGGGAACGCTCACCGTAACTGTCGGGCGGACCGGGGAATGACCGTATCTGTTATTCGTCTGGCCGCTGTTGTGCTGGGGATATTGGTCTCGACGGACGCTCACGATCCGATCCGTACAGACTTCTCCTCGTATATCTGGCCGACCGGCGAACGCCGTGCCATCACGTCTGCATTCGGTGAATACCGGCAGACACACTTTCATGCGGGCATCGACATCAGCACGCGCGACCAGACAGGCCAACCGGTACTGGCGGCGCGGGACGGATATATTGAACGGATCCTGGTCAGCCCCTCCGGCTACGGCAGACTTCTTGCAGTCCGGCATGACGACGGATACACCACAGTCTATGCCCACCTGAGCAGCTTCAACAATCTGCTCGAGAGACAGGCCCGGGAGGAACAGCGCAGGCTCGGATGCTTCCCCGTAGATATGAACCTCCCACCTGGTGAGATACATGTGCAACAGGGGGAGGTGATCGCCTATTCCGGGGATACCGGTACGGGTTCAGCCCATCTCCATTTCGAAATCCGCGACGGTCAGGGAAGGGCCGTGAATCCCTTGCTTGGCGGCAATCTTTCCATCGAGGACTCGATGGTCCCCGACATCAGAGAGGTTGCGTTTGTGCCGCTCGGGCAGGGATCGTTTGTCAACAACGGCTGGAATCCCGTCAGGGCACGCGCGCGTCCTACGGCGAAGGGGCGGTATAAAATCGGCGACCGGATACGTGTTCAGGGAGAGGTCGGACTTGCCGTGGATGTGCGCGATCGTTCCAACGGATCCAGGTTCCTGCACGGCGTCTATTCCATCCTCCTCAGCATCGATGGCAGGGAGATCCAGTCGCTCCGTTTTGACCGCGTGCCCATGGACGAGGGGCACACGATCGGACTTACCTACGCGGGAGAGACATCTCGCAGCAGGCGGGATCAGAAACTGTATGTAGACGTTGCCCATGGACTGGAGATGTATTCCCCTGATAGCGTCGGGAGCGGCGTCATTCGGACAGACTTCCTGACCGAAGGTGCACACACCTTCGCCATCGTGTGTAAAGATTTCAACGGGAATGCCTCGACGCTGGAGGGCTCGTTCCTCGTTCTCCGCCGGATGCCGGCCGGCGGCGGCGCCCCTCCCGGAACTCTCACGGGCGCACCCCTTCTCCACCTCGAACAGGGGAATGGCTTTGTCAGGGTGATCGTGGAGAACCCGGGTTCCGCGGCGGGTATCAGGGCCGAGGTCATCGAGGGGCATTCGACACGCACCATCCCGCTGCAAAGCGTTTCTCCGTCGTTGCAGGTGGGTACATTCATCCCCTCCCCGGACTTCGCAGGTGCGCGTGAGGTGAACGTGCGTTTCCAGCGGCAATCGAAAGAGGAAGTGCTGAGCGAATCCTGGGAGATCCTTCCCCTGATTCCCGGGATCAGCAAAAGCTTCGTCCTGGACGAAGGAAACGTACGCGTGGAGTACGGCGTAAAGGCCGTTCACTCCCCGCTCTACGTGAAATACTGGAAAGAAGTGTCCGGAGGACATATCCTCTACCGATTTGAACCCGGCCGTGCAGTCCTGAACAAGGGCTTCACTGTTGCGGTCCGGCGAACACCCGGGGATTCGAAGGAGGCCCTCTTCACACGAACGTCAAGCGACTGGTCGCTTCTCCGGGCCGTGCAACCGGACACCGGGCTGTGGATTACCGGCCGCGTGCGTCACTTTCTCGGAGACATCGCGGCAAGACGGGATGAAGAACCCCCATCAATCAAAAGACTCAACATCGATCCGCGCCCGAACCGGCGGCCGCTGATTTCTTTCCGTTTTCAGGACAACCTGGCCGGAATTGAATATCAGCAGGCAAAACTGTACATTGACAGCGTCATGATGATCCCGGAAATTGACGGCGAGCATAAGCGGGTCTTCTGTATGCCCGACTCCTCTCTGGAGCGGGGGGCCCACCGGCTCTCCATTCGCCTCGAAGACAAGATGGGGAATGTCGCCCTTTTCGGGCGCACGTTCAACGTCCGTTGACCACTCTGACACCCCCCATATGCGTTGATTGCCACAACCCCCTGGAGTAGTGCTTGTCCGAACCCCTACAACCTTCTACACTCGCAAAAGTCTACAATCCCAAAGAAGTCGAAGCGAAATGGTATGACTTCTGGGAGAAGAACCATCTCTTTCGTGCCCGCGTCAACCCGGATAAGAAACCCTACACCGTCGTCATTCCCCCGCCGAATATCACCGGTGTGCTCCACATGGGGCACATCCTCAACAACACGTTGCAGGATGCCTTCATCAGGTTCAAGAGGATGACGGGATACGAAGCCTGCTGGATACCGGGCACGGATCATGCCGGGATTGCCACCCAGAACGTCGTCGAACGGGCGCTGATGAAGGAGGGGAAGACCCGGCATGACCTGGGCCGCGAGAAGTTCATCGAGAAGGTCTGGGAGTGGCGCAGGCAATACGGGGGCGTGATCATCAAGCAGTTGCGGACGCTGGGGACATCGTGCGACTGGGAGCGTGAGCGGTTCACGATGGACGAGACGCTTTCTTGCGCTGTACGTGAGGTGTTTGTCCGGCTTTTCGAAGAGGGCTTGATCTACCGTGGCAAGTATATCGTCAACTGGTGCCCGAAAGACCACACGGCGATCAGCGACGACGAAGTGAACTATGCGGAGCACAAGGGGAAGCTCTATTATATCAAATACCCCATCCTCGGAAAAACCACATCGGCGCCGACAAAGAAGTTCCTGGTTGTGGCCACAACCCGTCCGGAAACCATGCTCGGGGATACCGCCGTCGCAGTGAACCCGAAAGACGAGCGGTATACGCGCCTCGTCGGCCGGAAAGCCCTTCTGCCGTTGACCGAACGGGAGATCTCCATCATCGCGGATGATTTTGTGGATCCGACCTTCGGAACGGGAATGGTCAAGGTCACACCCGCTCACGACCCGAACGACTACTGGATCGGGCAGCGGCACAACCTCGAACAGATCAACGTTCTGGACATCTCCGCCAGACTCAACGAGAGTGTGCCCAGGAAATACCGCGGGATGGACCGGTATGACGCCCGCCGGCAGATCCTGGAGGATCTTGAAAAGGAAGGGTTGCTCCTCAAAACCGAGGACCATGTTCACAGCGTCGGTCATTGCTACCGGTGCGACACGGTCATCGAACCGTACCTCTCTGATCAGTGGTTTGTGAAGATGAAGCCGCTGGCTGAACCGGCGATGGAAGTGGTGCAAAACGGCACCATCAGGTTCTACCCGGACCGCTGGACGAAGGTGTATCAACACTGGATGTCAAACATCCGCGACTGGTGTATCTCCCGCCAGCTCTGGTGGGGGCACAGGATTCCCGTATGGTACTGTCAGGGGGCGGACGGAGCGTCGGGATGTCCCGACCCGATCGTGAGCCGTGTGACGCCTCCGGCATGTCCGCGGTGCGGCGGCACCAATCTCCAACAGGACGCAGATGTTCTGGATACCTGGTTTTCTTCCTGGCTCTGGCCTTTCTCGGTGCTCGACTGGCCGTCGCAAGACAGACTCGGCACGGCGGACGATCTCCGTTACTTCTACCCGACCGACACCCTTGTCACCGCGCCCGACATCATCTTCTTCTGGGTCGCGCGCATGATCATGGCGGGTTTGAAATTCGGGCCGAGCTTCACGGGAAATACAGACCCGGCGGGCAACGTCCCTTTCCGCGATGTGTACTTCACCAGCCTCGTGCGCGACGACAAGGGGCGGAAGATGTCCAAGTCGCTCGGCAACTCCCCTGAACCCCTGGATTTGATCGCGGAGTACGGTGCCGATGCGGTCCGTTTCACGATTCTCTATCTTGCCCCTCTCGGGCAGGATATTCTGTACGCGCGCGAAAAGAACGAAATCGGCCGGAACTTCGCGAACAAGATCTGGAATGCGGGACGGTTCCTGTTGATGAACCGCGATCAGGTGGGCGAGGCGCCGGGAGCCGGAACAGACCTCAACCGGTGCAATGAGGAATTTCTTGATCTGGCCGATCGCTGGATTCTCTCCCGGTTCCATTCCACCGCCGCTGGGGTGAACGCGGCGCTGCAGGATTTCGACATCAACAGGGTATCGAAGACGGTCTATGATTTCTTCTGGCATGATTACTGCGACTGGTACCTGGAGATGGTGAAATCGCGCCTCTACGGCAACGAACAGCAGGAGGTCAAGCAGGCCGTGGTAACGCGCGCGCTGGATGTGTACGACGCCGCGTTGCGTCTGCTGCATCCCCTGATGCCTTTCGTGACGGAAGAGCTCTGGCAGAACATGCGAAGCCGTGAGCCGTTGCAGACGATCATGCACTCACGGCTGATGGCCGCCGATGCGCAGAAGATTGACACCGCGGTGGAAACCGAGATGGATTTTGTGCAGAAAGTTATTGAGACCCTCCGCACGCTCCGCAGCGAGATGGGCATTCCGCCGTCGAAGGAGATCACGCTGGTCATGCGGCCGGCCCAGGCGCATACGGCCGAAAGCGTCCGCCGGTACGAAGGATATCTCCAGCGTCTCGCCCGCGTCAAATCGCTCGTGTTTCTTGACACCCACGGACGGCCGCGGCTTTCCGCCAGCGCCGTTGTGGACTATGTGGAGCTCTTTGTTCCCCTGGAGGGGTTGATCGACATCGACGTCGAGGGTGCCCGCCTGCAGAAGGAGATCGACCGGATCGCAGCGATGTTGACCGGCGTCCAGCGGAAACTGAGCAACAAGAGTTTTATGGAAAGAGCGCCGAAGGATGTGGTGGACAGGGAAAGGGAAAAACTCGAAACCTTCGCCCACACCATTGAGAAGCTGGAGAGAAACATCGAGATGCTGAAATCGTGATCGAACACGCCCCCGGATTACGACACGCCATCCACCCATCCGTCCGATCCGCTCTTGCAGCAATCGTGGGAGAGGAGTACATCCTGACGGACGCAGAGGCCCTGCAGCTGCACGGCAAAGATGAAACCGAAGACCTGGTGTTCCCTCCCGACATCGTGGTCAAACCACGCACAACGGCTCAGGTGGCGGAGATCATGAAACTCGCCACCGCGTTTCGGTTGCCGGTGACGCCGCGGGCGGGCGGGACCGGGCTTTCGGGAGGCGCGCTTCCTGTTCACGGGGGCATCTGCCTCTCGCTCGAGCGCTTCAACAGCATTCTCGAGCTGGATGAACAGAACCTGCAGGTCGTGGTGGAGCCCGGCGTCATCACGCAGAAATTGCAGGAAGAGGTGGAACAGCGCGGACTGTACTATCCCCCCGACCCGGCGTCGCGCGGGAGCTGCCACATCGGCGGTAACCTTGCGGAATGCGCCGGCGGGCCGCACGCGGTGAAGTACGGAGTCACAAAAGACTACGTGCTGGGCATTGAGGCGGTCCTGCCCAACGGCGAGGTGTTCACAACCGGTGCGCGCGTCCTGAAAAATGTATCGGGGTACAATCTCACACAATTGATCGTCGGAAGCGAAGGGACACTTGCGGTGATCACAAAAGTGATACTCCGCCTGATCCCGTTGCCGCGCCACCGGAAGGTTGTTCTCGTGGCATTCAACACGCTGGACGACGCCGCTTCGGCCGTCGCCGGCATCTTCCAGCGAGGCATAACGCCCTCCGCCCTGGAGTTCCTCGAACAATCCGCCGTGCAGGCTGCGATCGACCGTCAGGGGAAGAACTTCCCTAACAGCGGAGCGGCCGCGCAGCTGTTCATCGAAGTCGACGGGCAGCACGAGGAGCCGCTGAACGCGGACGTCCAGAGTATTGCGGAAGTCGTCGAGGGGCATCACGCGGCGGACATTCTGCTCGCCGAAGACCGGGCGAAAATTGAGGAAGTGTGGGCGCTCCGCCGTGGCATCGGCGAAGCGGTAAAATCCATCTCCGCCTACCGGGAGGAAGACACTGTCGTTCCCCGTGCGAACCTCCCTCAACTGGTGGGCGGGGTCAAGGAAATCTGCGCCCGGTATGGCATCACTTCGATCTGCTACGGACATGCAGGCGACGGCAATGTCCATGTGAATCTCCTGAGGGACCGTCTGGAGGAAGAATCATGGAACCGGGTCATCGACCCCGCCATCCGGGAGATCTTCCGGCTGACGGTGAGTCTGGGCGGAACGGTTTCAGCGGAACACGGCATCGGCTATACCCAGCGGCCGTATCTGCCCATCGCGCTCTCCCCGGTGGAGTTGCGCCTGATGCGGGAAGTCAAGCGTGCGTTTGACCCGCTGGGCATTTTGAATCCGGGGAAGATTTTCCTGGACCCCTAGCGGGCCCTTTCCATATTGCATATTCCAGCCATTCGACTATATTAGACTCTATGGACCGCCAGACCATCGACCGCATCGTGCGACAGGTTGTCGCCGAGAAGTTACGGACAGTTGCGCCGGGACGGACATGTGAAGACGGCGTGTGCACGGACGGGCTCTGTGTCATACACAACCCCGATGGTGTGCGGTGCATCGTGGATCATGGCGCCGAGCGCATCACCTCCGGCGCAGGCGTCGAGCGGGCCGGCGGCATTGCACCTGACCTTGCCCGTTTGATCGACCACACCATGCTCAAAGCGGAGGCGACCCCCGGAGAGATCGAACAGCTCTGCAAGGAAGCCCGGAGATACAGTTTTGCAAGTGTGTGCGTGAACGCGGGTTATGTCCCGCTCTGCTCAACGCTCCTTCGCGGTTCTCCCGTCCGTGTGTGTACGGTGGTCGGTTTCCCGCTGGGCGCGACGTCTTCCGCTTCAAAAGCCTTCGAGGCCGAGCAGGCCATCAGGGACGGTGCACAGGAGGTGGATATGGTGATCAACGTGGGCATGCTGAAGAGCGGGGATCACCGGTATGTGGAACAGGATATCGCCGGTGTCGTGGCCGCTGCCCGCCGCTCGAGTACTCTCACGAAGGTGATCCTGGAGACCGGGCTGCTCAACGACGAGGAAAAGGTCAAGGGCTGTTTGCTGGCAAAAAAAGCCGGCGCGGATTTCGTAAAGACCTCGACAGGATTCGGCAAAGGAGGAGCAACCGCGGGCGACATCGCACTGATGCGCCGGGTGGTCGGTTCGGCAATGGGGGTGAAAGCATCCGGGGGCGTCCGCAGCCGCGAAGACGCCCTCGCCATGGTGGCCAGCGGCGCCGATCGGATAGGCGCCAGCGCAAGTGTGAAAATCGTGGGGGGCTATACCGGGGGACCGGAACGCTCGTACTGACAACGTTCATCGGAGGTGCCAGTGACTGCATCCCGGATTTCTTCCGCAATCTGTTTCCTGCTTCTGGCGGGATGCGGCTCCGCGGAGAAGGCGCAACAGGAGGAACAGGCTCCCGTCGTGCTTCCGGATCCGGCCCCACCCCCGCAACCACCCCGTTTTGAAACCCAAACGGACACGGTTATCGCCACTCGCGAATCGGAACTTGAAACAGCCATCGACTCCGGCCTGGCAAACCCCGACGTCCGCTTCATGATCCAGATCGGCGCGTTCCAGGATCCGCAAAATGCCAGTGTCGTCCAGAACCTTGCGCGCGAGCGTTATCATCTTCCCGTGCTGAACGATTACACCGCGCGAATGGGACTGTATCAGATCCGCATCGGCTTTTTTGAGACCCGCGATGCGGCCCATGAATTTCTGGTCAAAATGCAAACCGGGTACCCGCAGGATTACAGAGACTCCTGGGTGGTCCAACTGAAGAGATAACCATGCGCGGATTGTTACTCGGGGTTGCGGTACTGTCTATCGCCGGATGCAGCTCCACCCGCCAGACATCAACCGAGCGGGCTCCGTCGAAGGAGGATGACGTGAGGGCTTTCGAGGCCTCCTTCACGCCTTCGGACCATGACCCGAAGGGTGAGAAAGAAATCGTGCCCGTGCTTTCCACACCCGAAACATCCGGTGTTGTGGTCCCCTTTGAACCCGCCGAGCCGGCGTCACTCGACATGATTCAGGGATACCGTGTGCAGGTGTTTTCTTCAACGAGCATCGACGAGGCGCGCGCTAAGAAAGCGGATATGGAGCTTCTTGTTCCGGGCGAGTGGTTCTACCTGGAATACGAATCGCCTTCGTACAAAATCCGTGCAGGCAACTTCGCCACACGCCTCGAAGCCGACCGGTTTGCCCGAGTGCTTTCGGAGCAGGGGCATAACGATTGCTGGGCCGTGCCACAGCGGATCTACAAACACCCCCCCAAAAAACCGATCGTTACAGCTCCTCCGGAGACCGTTCCGAAGTAAGACTCTCCTGAGGATCTCCCCGCGCACGCACGACGCCCGCTCAGAAATCACCACGCGGTCGTTCATAAACTTCACACCTGCACGGGCGCCGGCGTAGTGCAGGGCGGGTTGTCACTGCCGCTTCTGGATGGCGCCAGGATACTGAATCGTCACTCCCTCAATCGCCCAGCGAGCCCTGACCTTCACGGTATCAGGAAAGACCGCGAAGCGTTCCGACGGCGTAAACGGATAGGGACGTCCGGGTGAAAACACGCCGTTTCCGTCTTGATCCCTGTAACTCTGGAGGGTGTACTTTCCTTCAGGCAACCGTTCGATGGAGAAGGCCCCCGGTTCAGGAAACCGGTGTACGACAGACCGGGGCGGAGTCAGGTCGACACTCATGACGGTCAGGACAACCGCCCCCGCGCCGGCCGGATCGTCAATGCGTCCCTGGATCACGCCGGTCGTCCTCTGATCCTGCGACTGCAGGTGAATCACCAACACCGAATCCCTGTAATACCTTCCCCTGCTGTCCCGCACCGAATCAAGAACAACGCGAACCGAATACCATGCAAACGATTTGAGCGGCTGTGCCGGCACAAGGAAAAGCTCCGCCGGCGTCCGGGGGATCAGGGTCGACGGCACAACACGGAAGGAACTGTCATGCATCACCACTCCACCGATCGCGGAAGAGAGGCCGACCGGCTTGCTGAAGACGATTTCAAAGGGCATGTCTGTTCCGTATCCCTTGCTGCTATCCGTCACGCCACGCACAGTGACCATGGGACGGATCGTATCGGGGAGGGATGACCCCGGAAAACTCTGGGCTGCATGGAGAGTGTCAAGCCGGTTTCCTACACGGTCAACGACTCCCCGCACGGTCAGGCGGTACGTGGCCGCGCTGTCCAGCGGGTCGAGCGTCTCCAGACCGGCCAGCGCCAGATCCCCCATGTTCTGGTACACAGCGCCAAGGCGCACCGGCGTCAGGGTCAGCGTATCGGTCACCTCGAAAACCGCACGTTGAATCGACATCGAATCGATCGCCTCGCTAAACCGCACTTCCGCGTGAAATTGATCAACCGCGTTCACACCGGATACAAACGGCTTCGTGGTATCCTCCTTCGAAAGCCGGAACCAGACAGCCTGCATCACCGGCCGGCCGGCATCAACCGTAATATCATCCGTCCAGAGGCCATACTGGTCGATTTCACGGTCATAGACCAGGTTACGGTACTCATCGCGCACCGCCATAAGCCGGTAGGAACCGAAGGTGAGGCTTGACAGCACAAACTCCCCGGCCGTCCCTGTTTGCATGATATAGTCCGGCCGGACAGAAACGGGATTCAACGTGTCAGGATTGATGTTCGCCAGTTGATACGCGAAGATCATCACGCCCTCCGGGCGTTCGTCGAACACCCGTCCCCGGATTTCTCCCCGATCGATCGAATCGCCGGTGCTGAAGGCGAGCGTGTGACCCCGGGCCATCCGGTTCTGGGCCCGGATATCCCGCACATCGGTTCCGACGTTGACAACATACGTGGTGTTCCGCCGGAGTGAATCGGGAAACCGGATCGTCACTTCCGTTCCGCTCCATTCAAATTCCAGCCGGCCGACGTACGGACTGAAAAAGATCGATTCTTCAACAGTCCGCCGGTCGACATATTCGCTGAACTCCAGCTCCACACTGGAAGTCTGCACCCGGACGGCATTGCTGTCGGGGAACGTGCGGATGATCAGGGGCGGCTCGGTATCCACGGGCCCACCCCCCGGGAGGATCTGCCCGGCACAAGCGGACAACAGCATCCCCAGAATGACGGGCGGAAAGAAGTCAACAATCCACGGAGGGATCCTTCCCGGACAGCTTTGATTCTTCATGTCGACGGTATTCTTCTTCTCATCATCCATATCATCCCGGTGTTGGAACTCTTGCCTGTTTCCACTGGCGGGCCCGTTCTCTCCGGTACTTCCGCACATACTGCTGATGTTCAGCGTAGTTTCTCGAAAACCAATGCCCTCCCCTTCCGTTCGCCACGAAGAAAATGTACCCGTGCACCGACGGGTAGAGTGAGGCGAGGATCGAAGAACGGCCCGGATTGTTCACCGGCCCGGGAGGGAGACCCGCGTACCGGTACGTGTTGTAGGGGTTGTCCAGCCGGAGATCAGCGTACAGAACACGGCGTGGTCCGTCCGGCAGGATATACTGAATTGTGGGGTCGGCCTCAAGGCGCATGCCCAGCCGCAGGCGGTTGTGGTACACCCCGGCAATCACGGGGCGTTCTTCGTCCAGCACAGCCTCCCCTTCAACAATGGAAGCGAACGTCACCGCCTGATGCACGGTCCAGCCGAATTCTTTTGCCCGGGCCGCAAGGGTATCCGAAAAAAACTTCTTGAACAGGTCCACCTGCCGGCGAAGAATGTCCTTCTCGTCCTGCTCCCAGTACAGTCCGTATGAATCAGGCAACAGATATCCTTCGAGCGTCGGAGATTCTATGCCCAGTTCGCGGGCGAACGCGGAATCCCGTACCAGTTGCATATAGCGGGCGCTGTCAGCATCCACGTTGCGTGCAAAAAGGCGCGCCTGCGCCCGCGCCCGGTACCCTTCAGGGATGGTCACGAAGATGAGCTGGTTGCCGCGGCCGTTCCGCAGTGTGAGGAACAGGTCAGCGTTGGACACTCCGCTCTCAAAGCGGTACTTCCCCACTCGCATCCGTTCGGCGCCGCCATAGACGTGCGCGACAATTTCGAACATCGTTCTGTTCCGAATTACACCCTGGCGCTCGAGAGAATCCACGATGGTACGGAAGGACTGCCCCCGCGACACAAAGAAGAATTTCGTCGGACTCTCGGAAAAGGAATTCGACCCGAAAAAGACGAGGTACCCCGTGAAGAACGCCATGGCCGCAAGTCCCAAAACAGCTGCGAAGAGCCAACGCCAACGATTCCGACCGGGTGCTGAAGAGGATGGGGGCATGGGGGTCAGACCAGTCCGAGTCCGGCAACGGCGTTGAGTTCCAGCGGAGAGCGAAGTCCCTCCTCCAGCTTTCTCCATCCCACGTAACCGATCATGGCACCGTTGTCCATACAGTATTCCAATGGCGGGTAGAACAAGCGCAGTCCGGACTGCCGGCAGTTTTCCTGCATGCGCTGGCGTAGCCGTGAATTTGCCGACACCCCGCCGGCGATGGTGACATCCCGGACACCCGTGTACCGTGCGGCGTTCCGGGTTTTTTCCACGAGTATTTCGACCACGGCTTCCTGGAAGCTGGCGCAGAGATCTGCCAGACCGGCTGCGTCCCCCGGGCGGCCATGCTTGCGCAGGTGGTAAAGCACTGCGGTCTTTACGCCGCTGAAACTGAACTCCCACCCCTGGGCGCTGAGGTACGCACGCGGAAAGCGGATGGCCGCCGGATTACCTGTCCGTGCCATTTCATCGATTCTTGGACCTCCGGGGTAGCCCAGGTCCAGCATTTTCGCGACCTTGTCAAAAGCTTCACCCGCGGCATCATCGCGCGTTTGCCCGAGCACCTGGTGGTGAAACGGCCTTGTCACATGCACGAGCATGGTGTGCCCGCCTGAGACGATAAGGGAAAGGAACGGGAAATCGTGCCTCGGTTCGCTCAGGAGATTGGAGTAGAGGTGCCCTTCCATATGGTTGACGCCCACGAAAGGGATGCCGAGGCCGTACGCCATGGCTTTGCCGAAATTGAGTCCGACGAGCAATGCGCCGGCCAGGCCGGGACCGTACGTGGCGGCTATCCCATCCAGCTGGCTGCGGTCACATTCCGCAATCTTCAGGGCCTCATCCACCACCGGAATGATGAGGCGCTGGTGGGCCCGGGAGGCCAGTTCGGGAACGACGCCCCCGTATTCCCGGTGGACAAGCTGCGAGGAGATGACGTTGGAAAGGACAACCCCGTCGCGTACGACCGCTGCGGAAGTCTCATCACAGGAGGTTTCGATGGCAAGAACTCTCATGCGGGTATTGTACGCAAAGGGGTGATGATTTTCAAGGTGCATGCCTTTTCTCCTTGCTTTTCCCCCGGGGAATTGGTACATTTATTCGCTATAAATCAAGGGTAAACGAATGGCACGAATCTGCGAGATCTGCGGCAAGAAACCGATCACCGGCAACAACATCAGCCACGCGCACAACCTGACGCGCCGCCGCTGGATGCCGAATCTTCAGGAGGTGCGCGCCAATGTCAACGGTCGCCACAAACGCATGACCGTTTGCACTAACTGTCTGAAATCGAATCGCGTTGTTAAGGCCGCCTGACCGGCGGACACGGTTTCCCTGCTCCACAAGCCATCATACACCGACGATGGCTTTTTTATTGTCGATCCACATCGCCCTGGCCGATGCCCAAGCTTCAGCTCGAGCTTAACCTTCCCAACCAGCTCACGCTCCTGCGCGTCGTGCTGACACCGGTCTTTGTGGGGTTCCTCCTTTCCGACTCCCCCCTCAATCAACAGATCTCTCTTGCCGTATTCATCATCGCCGCGCTCACCGACTGGTACGACGGATGGATTGCGCGCAAGATGGGGTTCTCCACCCGCTGGGGGAAGTTCCTTGACCCGCTGGCGGACAAGATCCTCTCCTCCGCCGCCCTGCTCGCCTATGTCCGGCTGGACCTCATCGATGCATGGATGGTCTGGATTGTCGTGTTT
Organism: uncultured Bacteroidota bacterium; assembly: GCA_963779225.1. Taxonomy (GTDB): domain Bacteria; phylum Bacteroidota; class Ignavibacteria; order UBA10030; family UBA6906; genus CAVPCZ01. The sequence continues at coordinate 1,890,025 of CAVZWW010000003.1, read as the reverse complement.
CGTGATTTTCTGATCACGGGTCTCCGTTCCTACGCCGAACTTCGCGACCAGCCGATTGTCACATCAAAAGGCGCCCAGGCGAAAACCTTCGGCGAATTTGTCGTGATCTATTACATCCTCATTCTCTATGTCGCCCGCAGCGTGCCGGGCATCTACCAGGAATGGGGTTTCACCATCAACAGCCTGATGGACCCACAGGTGCTCTTCGGCATGATGCTGCTCGTCACCCTGTCCACCGTCGGCACCGGCATCGCCTATCTCTTCGACAACCGGAAGATCCTCCGTGAGCTCTCCGAACGGTTCCGGAAGCGCCCCACCGCCTGATCCTTTGGTCGGGCGCGCTCCGTTTCTTGCCACATTTCTCGCCACCGGTTTCTATTCGGGGTATATCCCCTGGATGTCGGGGACATTCGGCACCCTGGTGGGTCTTCTCCTGTACCTGATCCCCGGCTTCGAGCATCCCGTCCTGCTCTTCTTGCTCATACTCGTGACGTTGTTTGCCGGCGTTGCCGCCTCGGCGCGTGTCGCAAGCAGCGTCGGACATCGGCTGACCCGCTCGGCCGAGATTGCCAAACAGAAGTTCCAGCCTGGCGGACATGAAACCGCAGACCCGTCCATTATCGTCATCGACGAAATTGTGGGGATGTGGATCGCGCTCCTGTTCCTTCCCAAGACCGTTCCGGTCATGATCATCGCCTTTTTTGCATTTCGATTCTTTGACATCGTGAAGCCGCAGCCGGCAAGATCCCTCGAGCGAATCCCCAACGGCTGGGGTATAATGCTGGACGATGTGGTGGCGGGAGTGTATGCGAATATCGCCACGTGGGGCGTGTGGTGGCTCTGGGGACGGCTCCTGGGATGAAGATATGACGTCCGAAATCCTCACCATCGGCGATGAGCTGCTCATCGGGCAGATCATCAATACGAATCAGGCGTATATCGCCGAACAACTCAACCTGATCAGTATCCGGGTGAAGCGGATGACCACCGTCGGTGACGACATGCAGGAGGTGCTCGAAGCGTTCGCCTCTGCATGGGAGCGGCATGACGTCGTCATCGTGACCGGCGGTCTGGGCCCGACCCATGACGACATCACCAAGAAGGCCGTCTGTGCATTTTTCGAATCCGATCTGGTGAGCAATGCCGGGGTGCGGGCGCATATCGAAGAATTCATGAAACGCCGGAACACCACGTGGTCCGCGGCAGCAGAAGAACAGACGATGTTCCCGCGGAAGGCGGACGTGGTGTGGAACCCTCTCGGTACCGCAGCAGGCATACTTTTCCGCGACGCGAAGAAGCGGTTTATCGTCCTGCCCGGGGTCCCCTACGAGATGAAAGAGATGATGGACCGTTCCGTCATCCCCATGCTGGCACCCCTTGTCGAGGGGGTGGTCATCCGGCACAGGACACTGCGAACAACGGGTATCGCCGAGAGTGCCCTGGCACAGCAATTGGGAAACATCGAGGAGATGCTGCAGGGGGCGAAACTGGCGTTCCTCCCCTCCCCCGCGGGTGTTCGCTTGCGGATTTCGGTGTTCGACTCCGATCCCGGGGTTGCCGACCGGCGGATACGGGAGGTGGAAGAGTGGATTCGCGGAAAGGGGGGGCGACACATCTACGGAGTGGACACGGAGGAATTGGAGGAGGTTGTCGGACGACTTCTTCAAGAGCATGGAAAGCGGATCGCCGTGGCGGAATCGTGCACGGGAGGAATGGTTCTGCAGCGCCTCACCAGTGTCAGCGGCAGCTCGGCCTATGTCGACCGCGGGGCCGTGACATACAGCAACGAGTCGAAGAAAGAGATGCTGGGTGTGCCTCCGGCATTGATTGCGGCTCACGGTGCGGTGAGCCGCGAAGTGGCGGAGGCGATGGCGGCGGGCGTGCGGACGATGGCAGGGGTGGACATTGGTCTTTCCGTCACCGGCATTGCGGGCCCCACAGGCGGCACAGCAGCGAAACCGGTCGGGCTCGTCTGGATAGGTTATGCTGACGCCGGGTCGGTTCTGGCTGTGAAATTTCAATTCGGCGGAAACAGGGGGATCGTTCGTGAGCGGGCCGCTGCCGCAGCGCTGGAGCTGGTCCGTCGGAAGCTGTTGCAGGACTCAGGGTGAGAGACTCAGCCTGAGTCTCGCATGAGGCATAGCGGGTCAGGAGTGTGCCACTGTGCCACATGTGGCACGGTGGCACAGGAGGACGCAGGAGGGCGGCATGATTCGATTGTTCATCGCCATAAACACCCCCCGGGAGATCATACCGCACCTCGCCCGCGCCCGTGACCGCCTGGCATCCACACACGCCGACGTAAAGTGGGAACCGGATGAAAAACTCCACTGTACCTTAAAATTTCTGGGCGACACCCGCGAAGAAATTCTTCCGGATATTGTTACCGCCCTGGGACAGGTGGCCTCTTCAATGCCGCCACTTCCGGTCAGGTATGCCGGTCTCGGTTGCTTCCCCGACAAACGGGAACCGCGCATCATCTGGGCGGGGATGGACGATCCCGACGGCACCCTCCTCCGACTCGCGCAGACGGTAGAAGGCCGGATGACGGAGCTGGGTTTCCGGCCCGAACAACGCATCTACCATCCTCACGTTACGCTCGGGCGGGTGAAGAGCTCCCGCCATCTGCGGGAGTTGCTTGCCACAATGGAAACCGTTACCTTTCAGTGTGCCCCGGTTTCACTTCGCGAAATTGAACTGGTCAGGAGTGAGCTGAAACCCGGCGGTTCGGTGTACACCCCGGCTGCAAAAGTGGCACTGGCCCCTTCCCCCGAACCCTGACATTATTCATCGGAAAGCGACATGTCCAATAGTATTATAGTAAACTCCGGAGATCCTCAATGGCTGACGAGAAAGACGCCAAAACTGCGGCACTAAAAATTGCGATCGAGCAGATCGAAAAACAACACGGCAAGGGTTCGGTGATGCGGCTGGGTGAGGGGCCGATCCAGAAGGTGGAAGTGATTTCCACCGGGTCCATCTCTCTCGACGCCGCTCTCGGGATCGGCGGTATCCCGCGGGGGCGCGTGATTGAGGTCTTCGGACCGGAGTCATCCGGGAAGACGACGCTCTGTCTCCACATCATTGCCGAAGCGCAGAAGACAGGTGGAATCGCTGCCTTTGTGGACGCCGAACACGCCCTGGACATGAACTACGCCAAGAAGCTGGGCGTCGATACAAACAATCTTCTTCTTTCCCAACCTGAATTCGGCGAGCAGGCGCTTGAAATCGTGGAAACGCTCGTCCGGAGCGGAGCTCTGGATGTGATCGTCATCGACTCGGTTGCCGCTCTTACGCCGAGGGCTGAAATCGAGGGCGAAATGGGGGATCCAACCATGGGCGTGCAGGCCCGGTTGATGTCCCAGGCGTTGCGCAAACTGACCTCCGCGATCAGCAAATCAAAAACCTCCGTCATTTTCACGAACCAGCTCCGGATGAAGATCGGCGTGATGTTCGGGAATCCCGAGACCACCACCGGAGGCAACGCACTGAAGTTTTACGCGTCGGTTCGCCTGGACGTCCGCCGCATTGAAGCCATCAAGGATGGGACGAACATCATCGGCAACCGGACGCGGGCGAAGGTTGTCAAGAACAAGGTCGCTCCTCCCTTCCGGGAGGCCCAGTTTGACATCCTGTACAACGAGGGGATCTCGAAGCTGGGGGATCTGATCGATATCGCCGTTGAACACAATATCATCGCCAAATCCGGGTCCTGGTTCTCCTACAAAGAAGACCGGATCGGCCAGGGGCGTGACGCGGTAAAAAAATACCTTCAGGACAGCGAAAAGACCGCCCTGGCGGTCGAGCGTGAACTCCGCGCAAAGCTGGGATTGCCCATGCCGGGCGGGCAGCCCGGAAAAGGCGAGCATACACCGGCGGACACCAAGGCTCCCGCCGAATCCAGACCGGTGGCGCCCTCCGTCGCCCGGGCCGAGGCAGTGAAGAAAAAGTAGCCGGAAGAGAGCCGGTGCGCATCACGAGAATCGAGCGGCAGAAGAAGCGGCCGGACCGTGTGAACATCTATGCCGATGGCGAGTTTCTGACGGGGGTAAGCCGGGAGACGCTTCTTCGCGCCGCCCTCCGTGTGGGCGATGACATTTCGCAGGACCTCGTCAAGGCGCTGCAGGACGAGGAATCTCTTTTCGCCGCAAGAAACTCCGCTTTCCGTCTTCTCTCCGTGCGCCCGCGGGCGGAACGCGAATTGCGCGACCGGCTTCGCGAAAAGGAATTCAGCGAGGCGCATATCAGGCGTGTCGTCGATGATCTGAAGCGGGCAGAACTGGTCAACGACGCCGCATTTGCCAGGACGTACATCCGCAACGCCCTGGCGATCCGGCCCGTGGGCGAAGCACGGATCCGGCAGAAGCTGCTCCTTCTCGGCGTGGATCGTGTGACGGTGGAAGAGGCGGTACGTGAGACTCTGGGCCAGCTGGATATGGTTGCCGTCGCCCGTGAGACCGCCCGGAAATTTCTCAGGCGAACGCGTACCACGGCAAAAAACTCTGACCCGCAAAAAACCCGTCAACGCCTCACTGCTCACCTCTCCCGGCGTGGTTACTCATGGCACATCATCAGCGCTGTTCTCACATCACTCCATCGGCAGTCTTCCGACGAAGAAGTCAATGAGTAGAGTGGTTTTCGATATTGAAACGCTCGCTTTTCCTTTCGACTCATTCGACGAATCGCAGCAGGAGTATCTGACCAGGTCGGCAAAGACGGAGGAGGAGCGGCAGGATGCGATCGGACGGCTTGCGCTCACACCCCTTACCGCACAAGTGCTTGCCATCGGCATGCTGAATCCTGACACACGGCAGGGGAAAGTGTACTACCAGGGCCCCGGAGATCCACCCGCCATCATCGATGACGGATTGGTCACCCTCACCCCCTGCACGGAGAAGGAGATCCTCGAACATTTCTGGGACAGCGTTGTCCATTACCGGCAATTCATCACGTTCAACGGCCGCGGGTTCGATTGCCCGTTTCTCATGCTTCGCTCCGCCCTGCTCAACGTAAAGCCCACGCGCAATCTGATGGGGTACCGGTTCAGTGCGAACGAGCACTGCGACCTGCTGGAGCAATTCACCTTCTACGGCGCTTTCAGGAAATTCACGCTGGACTTCTACTGCAGGTCATTCGGGATCAGAAGTCCGAAGGAGGACGGAATAACAGGGCTGGATATGGCCAGGATGTTCAGCGAGAAGCGGTACAGGGAGATCGCGGAATATTGTCTGGGGGATGTGAAAGCGACTGCGGAGTTGTTCAAGAAGTGGGCGGACTATCTTGCCGTGTAGCAAAAAAAAGCCGGGTGACGAGCCCGGCTTCGTCATTTCCGCCTGTCAGGGATTCAGCCCAGCTTCGGCCAGCGTTTACTCAGCTCAAAATAGATCATGCTTGCCGCACCCAGCTTCAACAGATCCCACCAGGTGAACATCAGGAAACCCGCCGAAAACGCGGCCGCGGCATCATGCATATAGAAGGCATAGAGGTGAATTGTCCCGGAGATAAAGATGAGCAGCAGCCCCACCGCCAGGGAGAGAGCAATCCAGGGGAGCCCTTTGTGCATCCGGACCAGATATCCTGCGGCGGCTGCAGCAATCGGGAAAGCCAGGAGATACCCTCCTGTCGGGCCGGCGATTTTCATGAACCCGAATGCCCCCCCTGCGAAGACGGGAAGGCCTATCAGTCCGGCTCCCAGGTAGAGAATCTGGCTATAGGCGCCGTTGCGGGCGCCCAGGAATGCACCGGCAAGCAACACGACCATCGTTTGCAGCGTAAAGGGGACCGGATAATGCGGGATCTCCAAACGCGCGCCAAGGGCGGTCGCCACGGCAAACGTTGCGATCCAGAAGATCTGAGAGAGAACTGAAGATTCGGCCGGGTTCCATGAACGGATTGAAGTTCTGGTGCTGGTGTGCATTGCGGACTCCAATGGAGGAGAAATGTGGTCGAATAAAGGTACCCAAAAGTTTCCGAAAAGTCAATTGAACACATAGAAACTGACAAATTGCTTGCATTAATGGCCACTGTTCATTATCTTTGTAAGCTAACACTTCAGGCCATTCACTGATGAGCAGTCTCAAGGTGTTTTCCGGTCGGTCCAACCGTCCGCTGGCGGAGTTGATCGCCGGCGAGCTCGGCAAGCCGCTGGGTGATTGCGAGATCAAGACCTTCAGCGACGGGGAGATCTGGGTTAAGTACGGCGAGAACATCCGTGGAAGCGACGTTTTCATTATTCAGTCGACGAATCCCCCCGCCGAGAATCTGCTTGAGTTGCTGATCATGATTGATGCGGCAAAGCGGGCGTCTGCGCGGAAGGTCGCAGCGGTGATTCCCTACTTCGGCTATGCCCGGCAGGACCGCAAGGATCAGCCGCGCGTGTCCATCACGGCGAAGCTGGTGGCAAACCTGATCACGAAAGCGGGAGCCGACCGGATCATCACGATGGACCTGCACGCCCCTCAATTGCAGGGGTACTTTGACATACCGGTGGATCACCTGTACTCTTCCGCGGTGCTCGTGAAGAACGTGAAGAAGCGCCGGTTGAAGAATCTGGCTATCGCTTCGCCGGACGTCGGTGGCATCAAGATCGCACGGGCATATGCAAAGCGGCTGGAGGCGGAGCTGGTGGTAATCGACAAACGCCGGCCGCGTCAGAACGTCGCCGAGGTGATGAATATCATCGGGGATGTGGCAGGAAGGAACATCCTGATCGTGGACGACCTGGTCGACACGGCGGGGACCCTGTGCAACGCGGTTGAAGCGCTGGTGGTGGCGGGCGCTGACAAGGTGTATGCGGCCTGCACACATCCGGTCCTCTCGGGCAAGGCTTTCGATCGGATCGAGGGATCGCGGATCGAGAAGCTCATGGTTACAGACAGTATTCCCCTGAAGAGAGACATCGAAAAAGATCGAGGTTGATTCGGTTGCATACATTTTCGCTGAAGCAATCAAACGGACGTTCCACCACCGATCGATCAGCTCGCTATTTGACGTTGACAAAAGTTAATCGCGCACGTGATGTAAGAGGAGAAGCACGCCATGTCTGAAGTCACTTTGAACGCCGAACTCCGGGTCGACACCCGCAAGCACGCCAAGCATACCCGCTGGATGGGGATGGTGCCGGGCGTCTACTACGCCCGCGGTGAGGAGAACATCAATGTTCAAGTCCCCCAGCTCTCGCTGGACGAGCTGGTCTTCACGTCCGAGATGCATGTCATTGACCTGCATCTGAAGGACGGCACCGCCAAGAAATGTATTCTGAAAGATGTGCAGTACGATCCGGTATCTGACAAGCCGATTCACTTCGACCTGCAGGGGTTGAAGGAGAACGAGAAGCTGACCATCGAGGTGCCGATCGTCCTGACAGGCGGTATTCCCAAGGGCGTGCGGGACGGCGGCGTGTTGCAGCACTTCATCCACAAATTGAAGGTGTCCTGTCTCCCGAAGGACATCCCGTCCAAGGTGGAGGTCAATGTCGCCACCATGGATATCAACGACTTTATCCATGTCAACGACCTGCACCTTCCGAACGTCACGATCATGGAGAATCTGGGCAGTGCCGTCGTGGGGGTGATGCCGCCGACGGTGACGAAGGAGGCGGAGGTTGCGCCGGTGGTCGAGGAAGCCGCGGAAGGAACCGGAAGTGGTGGGCAAGGGGAAGAAGCCTGAGGAGGGCGAAGGGGCCGACGCTGCTGCGAAGGGTGAAGGAAAGGCCGAGAAGTAATCCGGCGTGTGGGCGGCCGTGCCACACATTCTCGTCGCAGGGCTTGGCAACCCGGGGAGCATGTACCGCCGGACCAGGCACAACACCGGGTTCATGGTGATCGAGGAGCTGGCAACGCGATTGCGTTGCGGGGTGCGGCCGGGCAAGGGTGAGTACGAGTTTGTCGAGGGGAGCATCGGCGGGTTGCGCGGTGACTCTTCTGGCACCGACCACATACATGAACGACAGCGGGGAGGCGGTGCTTGATGCCCTGGAACATTTTCAGGTTCCGCCGGACCGCCTGCTGGTCATTGCAGATGATTTGGCTCTGCCGCTGGGTACGCTCCGCTTGCGCACATCGGGAAGTGACGGCGGGCACAACGGCCTGGCCTCTGTCATCTACCAGCTCGGAACGGAGGGTTTTCCTCGGCTGCGATGCGGGATCGGGAGGGAGGGAAGGCCGGCGAAGGAAGCAGCCGCGGACTTTGTGCTCTCGCCGTTCGCGGGTGATGAAGAAGAAGCTGTACGGGCAATGATACTCAGGGCGGCGGATGCCGTTACAACAATTGTCGAATCCGGTCTGGACCGGGCCATGACGTTATACAATCGCGCACCATAACACATATCCATACCCCTCTACTCTTCGATTCGCCACCCGGCGATTATTGAAGGGTCAACGGGATACCGTTACCGTCCACAGGGAGGTACATTCATGAACAGCAGCACCCGTCTCTACGAGACGACATTCATTGTCAATGCTTCGCTTGACGACGCGCAGATTGAGGCCGTCGTCGGCCGTGTGCAGGACACGATCACCAAGAACGGCGGTGCCATTGAAGCCGTCAACAAGTGGGGGCGAAAGCGCCTTGCGTACGCGATCAACAAGCGCACGAACGGCTTCTACGTGAACCTCGAGTTCACCGCGCCGGGAACGGTGATGGCGCTGCTCGAGCGAACATACCAGCTCGACGAGATGGTGCTCCGGCACCTGACGATCGTCCTGGACCGCAAGGCCCTGGCTGCCCGTTCCGCAGCCGCAGCCGCTGCCGCAGTGGCGGCGGCCGCCGCGGCCGCCGAGGTCATTACGCCTGATGAGAAACCCGCAGCGCCGGCCCGTGAGCCGTTGTTCACCGAGCCTGTAGACACCAAGAACGTTTGAACGGACTGAGGACACCACTATGATGAGACGCTCGAATACCGCTGCCGGCCCCACGCGGGGACGCCGCCGTGATCGCGACGATAAGACCCCGCGCAAGAAACGCACATGCAGATTCTGCGATGCCAAAGACGTGTACATCGACTACAAAGACGAGAAGCGTCTGCAGCGCTTCGTCACCGAACAGGGAAAAATCATCCCGAAACGCATCACGGGCACCTGCGCCAAACACCAGCGCCAGCTCGTCTGCGCCATCAAGCGCGCACGCCATCTTGCGCTGCTGCCGTTCGTATCCGACGCCATCCGTTGATCCTGCACTTGCACGAGGCCATGCCATGAAAATCATACTCCGTAAGGAACACGAAAAGCTCGGACAGATCGGCTCGATCGTCGAGGTGAAGGACGGGTACGCCCGGAACTACCTCATCCCCCGAGGGATCGCCTACCCGGCGAACGCCGGGAACACGCGCGCCCTCGAAGAGGAAAAGAAGCAAGCCGTCCGCCGTTCTTCGAAGGAACTGAAGACGAACGAGAATCTCGCCGCCGAACTGGACAAGGTCTCCCTCACCATTCCGGCATGAAGGTGGGCGAAGACGAAAAGCTCTTCGGTTCGGTCACGTCCCAGATGATCGCCGACGCCCTGAAAGAACAGGGGTTTTCGATCGACAAGCGTATCATCGATCTCGAAGAGCCGATCAAGGCGCTCGGGATCTACACGGTGAACGTGAAGCTTCACCAGAGTGTTACAGGCAAAGTGAAGGTCTGGGTGGTCCGCGAATAAGACCCTATCCGGAGCTCCGCCTGCGGTGGAGCTCCGGATCGTTCCCGGACTTGTCTTGCACCGTTTCCACAGTTGGGATGAAATGGCCAAAGAACTCAAGACCCTCGATGAAGTCACCATCCGTTTCGCCGGCGACTCCGGCGACGGCATGCAGCTGACGGGGACACAGTTTACCAACACCGTTGCGGCGCTCGGGTGCGGACCTGAGCACACTACCCGACTACCCTGCGGAAATCCGCGCCCCGGCGGGCACCAAGTACGGGGTGAGCGGATTCCAGATCAAATTCGGCAGCACCGACATCCTCACGCCGGGCGACCTGTGCGACGTGCTCGTCGCCATGAATCCGGCTGCGCTCGTGACCAACGTGAAGATTCTCCGTGACGGTGGCACGATCATCGTCAATGAGGATGCCTTCACCGAGAAGAACCTCACGCCTCGCGAATCTGCACACCAATCCGCTGGAAGACGGATCGCTTGCCAAGTACGTCGTACATCAAGATTGCGATCAGCAAGATGACCGCAAACGCGCTGGAGGACATGAACCTCTCCACGCGGCTGGTCGACAAGACCAAGAACTTCTTCGCCCTCGGCCTCATGTACTGGATGTACAACCGGCCCATCGACCAGTCGCATCAGGTTCATCAAGGAAAAGTTTGGCCAGCAAAGACCCTGAAGTGGCGGAGTCGAACATCCGGGTGCTGCGCGCGGGGTACAATTTTGGCGATACCACTGAAGTATTCACCACCCGGTACGACGTCAAGCCGGCGCACCTTGCGCCGGGAAAATACCGGAACATCATGGGCAACGTGGCGACGGCTCTCGGGCTTGCCGCCGCCGCGCACAAATCCGGGCTGCAGCTCTTTCTCGGGAGCTATCCCGATAACGCCGGCCAGCGACATCCTTCACGAGCTCTCGAAGATGAAGGAATACGGCGTCAAGACCTTTCAGGCGGAGGATGAGATCGCCGCCATCTGCTCGGCCATCGGTGCCTCCTATGCCGGCGCTCTGGCCGCCACGACCACCAGCGGTCCCGGACTGGCGCTAAAAACCGAGGCCCTCGGTCTGGCGGTCATGCTCGAGCTGCCTCTGGTTGTCGTAAACGTGCAGCGCGGCGGACCGAGCACCGGTCTCCCCACAAAAACCGAACAGGCGGATCTTCTGCAGGCGGTGGTCGGCCGCAACGGCGAAGCCCCCCTCTGCGTCATCGCGGCCGCGACACCGGTGGACTGCTTCGATACCGTGTACGAAGCCGCGCGCCTCGCCGTCAAATTCATGACTCCCGTCATCTGCCTCACCGACGGCTATCTGGGCAACGGCGCCGAGCCATGGCGGATTCCGAATGTGGAAGACCTTCCCGCCATCCCGGTCACGTTCGCGAAAGACCCGGCCACATTCCACCCGTACTCCCGCGACCCGAAAACCCTTGCACGGCCATGGGCCATTCCGGGAACACCGGGACTGGAGCACCGAATTGGCGGACTCGAAAAAGCCGACATCACCGGGAACATCAGCTACGACCCGGACAACCATCATCATATGATCAAACTCCGGGCGGAAAAGATCGAGCGGATCGCGGAGGACATCCCTCTGCAGAACGTTGAGGGGGAGAAATCCGGAGATCTGCTTGTTGTGGGCTGGGGGAGCACCTACGGCGCGATCAAGAGCGCCGTGGCCAGCGCGCGGGAACGCGGACTCTCCGTTTCGCAGGCGCATCTCCGTTACGTCAATCCCTTTCCCAGGAACCTGGGTGAAATCCTCCGCAGCTACAAGCAGATTCTCGTGCCCGAGATCAACAACGGCCAGCTGATCATGCTGCTCCGCGCGAAGTACCTGGTGCCGGCGGTCGGCTTCAACGTGATCAAGGGACTTCCGCTCCCTGCAGATGAAATCGAAAGCAGAATTGATGAACTCCTCGGAGGTGACCAATGGCTGAAACAATGGACACATCACCGGTGAAGCTGGCAATCAAGGACTTCCAGTCGGATCAGGACGTCCGCTGGTGTCCGGGATGCGGGGACTATTCCATTCTCGCACAGGTGCAGCGTGTGTTTCCGGAGTTCACCCATCCCAAGGAAAATTTCGTGGCCGTCTCGGGCATCGGCTGTTCAAGCCGCTTCCCGTACTACATGAACATCTACGGCCTGCACGGTATACACGGCCGCGCACCGGCGATCGCCTCCGGGGTCAAGCTCACCAACCCGGAGCTGGATGTCTGGGTGGCCACGGGCGACGGCGACGGGCTGAGCATCGGCGGGAACCACATGATCCATACGCTCCGCCGCAACCTGAACATCAAGGTCCTGTTGTTCAACAACCAGATTTACGGCCTGACGAAAGGCCAGTACTCCCCCACCTCGCAGCTCGGACAGATCACCAAGTCTACGCCGGCAGGGGTCATCGATGCGCCGTTTATTCCGGTTTCTCTCGCTCTCGGAGCGGGGGCAACGCTGGTCGCACGCACGATGGATCGCGATCCCAAGCATTTGCAGGAGATGGTCCGCCGCGCGGAGCACCATCACGGTTCCGCCTTCGTCGAGATCTACCAGAACTGCAACGTCTTCAACGACGGGGCGTTCTTCCAGTTTACGGAAAAGGACACACGTGACGACCATGTGGTCTATCTCGAACACGGCAAGCCACTGGTTTTCGGCAAGAACAAGCAGAAGGGCATCCGGCTTAACGGCGGAATCCCGGAAGTCGTCGATATCGGCAGCGGTTCGTTCTCCGTGAATGATCTCCTGGTCCACGACGAGCAGAATTCCACGCTGGCGTTCATCCTTGCAAACATGATTCACAACCTGGAACTCCCCCGCCCCATGGGTGTGTTTCTTGCACTCAATCGCCCGACGTACGAAGAACAGATGCAGCAGCAGATCGCAAAGGCAAAGAGCAAAAAGGGGGAAGGAAACCTGCAGAAGTTGTTGGACGGAGACGAGACCTGGATCATCGGATAGTGCGCGCAGGAAGATCGTGCGGCATCAAAAGGGAGGCTCGCCTCCCTTTTGTGTTTTCCTCAATTTCTCTATATTAAGGTGAACAGGATCCCATGGAAACTATCACCTCCCTGCTGCGCGACAATGACCGGTTCGTCATCACGACGCACGTGAATCCGGACGGGGACGCCATCGGCTCGGAACTGGCGCTGGCGACCTGGTTGACGGAGGCGGGCAAACAGGTCAGGATTATCAATCACAGTCCGACCCCCGCCGTCTACAGGTTTCTTGACCCCGCAGAAACCATCCGCACCTATGATCAGGTCCGCGATGCCGCTGAACTGGCTGATACCGAGGCCATCATTGTCGTCGACGCAAATCAGGCGGGCCGGCTCCGTTCGATGGAAGCCGCCGTTCGCGGCAGCCGCGCGCTGAAGATCTGCATCGATCACCATCTGGAACCGGACGGGTTCGCCGATCACTATTTGATTGATGAGAATGCCACATCAACCGGCGAAATTCTCTTCCGTCTGCTCGGGCGGCTGACCGACGGGCGTTTCTCCTCAACCACCGCGACAGCGCTGTATTGTGCCATACTGACGGACACCGGGTCCTTCCGGTATCCCCGGGTCGATCCGGAGATTCATCGCATTGCCGCCCGTCTCATCGAGTGTGGGGCCGATCCGGTTGACATCTATGTCCGCGTATACGAACAATGGTCTGACGGGCGCATACACCTTCTCGGCGAGACGTTGCAAACACTGCAGACTGCGGCGGGCGGGCGGATCGCGCATGTGACCATCACCCGGGACATGCTCCGACGAACGGGGACGAACGAAGAAGATACAGATAATTTCACCACCTATCCGATGAGTATCGCCGGTGTCCTGGTGGGCATCCTCTTTCTGGAGCTTCCGCAGGGCTTGAAGATCAGTTTTCGTTCGCGCGGGGACATCCCGATCAACGAACTGGCACGTCAGTTTGGCGGGAACGGCCATCGGAACGCCGCGGGGGCACAGATCCCGGAGGGGGACGTGCTCCAGATCCGGGAAGCCGTCCTGACCGCTGCACTCACCTATCTCGACCACGAGGACATTCAGCAATGATGAAGTTCGAAGCGCTTGCGGGAACCCTAGCCACGGTGCGGGCGGATATTCTGGCACTACCCGTTGTTGAGGACAAAGAGATTTTTCGCCGGCAGTTGAGGGAGGTCGAGCAGTACGTTGACGCGGTACCGATTGCCGTTTCGACCGGAGCCTTTACCGGAAAGGCAGGTCAGACACTTCTCCTGACTCCCGCGAACATCCATGTCCGGCACATTCTGCTTGTCGGTGTGGGCAAGGTCGAAGCGATCTCCACCGAATCGCTGCGCCGCGTGGCCGGCAGTGCCTGCAAGTCGGCCTCGTCCATCCGTGCCACCTCGCTCGTCCTCTTCGAACCCGAAGAATCTCTGCCTGTGCGCCATGGTGCCGACCTTGCGACTGCGGATGCCATCGCGCAGGCGTACGCCGAAGGGGCCGCATTGTCGGCCTACACATTTGACAAGTACCGCACGCAGGACAGGACGCCGTATCGCGGTCCGGCTCTACTCGGAGTCGCCACACACACACGGGCACGGCTGCGCCAGCTGAGCGAAGGACTCACCGCGGCACGCATTGTCTGCGAAGCGGTCTACCTTGCACGGGATCTCGCCAACGCCCCGGGAAACGAGATTTATCCGGAAACACTGGCGCAGCGTGCACGGGCTGCAGGGAGGGTTTCGGGTTTTTCGGTTACGGTGTTCGATGAGAAGAAAATCGCTTCGCTGGGCATGGGAGGTCTCCTGGGCGTAGCCAGCGGAAGTGTGAAACCGCCAAGGTTTATCGTGATGGAACATGCACCGAAAAAGAACCGTGCATCATTGCCGACCGTTGTCCTTGTCGGCAAGGGGGTCACATTCGATTCCGGCGGCATATCCATCAAGCCATCCGCGCATATGGCAGAGATGAAGATGGACATGTCGGGTGCCGCAGCAGTGATCGGCACCATGCGGGCAGCGTCAATCCTCCGTCTTCCGGTGCGGCTGGTCGGCCTCGTTCCCGCAACAGAAAACCTTCCCGGCGGGAATGCGCTGAAGCCCGGCGATATCCTGCGTCATCTGAACGGAAAGACGTCTGAAATCGACAATACGGATGCGGAGGGGCGCCTCATCCTGGCCGATGCGCTTTCCTACGCCTCGCGCTACAAGCCGGACCTGGTGATCGACCTTGCGACACTCACCGGCGCGGTTGTCGTCGCGCTCGCCCACCTGGCCACAGGGATGATGGGAACCACCGAGCCGTATATGCGGCAGATGCGGGCCGCGGGCGATCGCACGTTTGAACGCGTATGGCAGCTTCCGTTGTTTCAGGAGTATGAAAAACTGATCAAAAGCGATGTAGCCGACGTGAAGAATGTCGGTGGTCGGTGGGGTGGTGCCATCACCGCCGCGATGTTCCTCAAGCATTTCATCGGGGAGTACCCCTGGATTCATCTTGATATTGCCGGCACAGCAATTCTCGAGGAAAGCAGCGACTATGCTCCCAGGGGCGGGTCGGGGATTGGGGTGCGTCTCCTGATCGATTTCCTCCGTCACTGGCAGAAGGGATAGGGAACAACATGCAGCACGTGCGTTCTCTTGTGTTTGTGGGATTGGCAATGGCAGGTCTGCTTTCCGCGGCAGCACAGCCATCAGGTCCCGGCCCGGGCCCGGGAGCCGGGCCCGGCGAGTTCACCCGGTTTGTGTTTCTTGAACCTCTCACGCTATCTTCCACGGATTCAGGAAGTGTACGCGTCGATGTGTTTTTCAGAATCGACCGGTTCTTTTTTGTTTCCGTCCGCAACACCGAGCCCGGCAGTCCCTGGACTTTCCAGCGGACGGGCGAAATCCTCATCGAACTCATCGATTCGGCGGGTGGCTCGGCCGCTCGGCGCCTGGAACGCATCGAGACAGGCGACAACCAGGCTGAACCGTTGCCTACCGAACGATCCTGGCTTACCGGGGTGAGCTCTTTTGACGTGCCCCCGGGGACGTACAGTGTGTTCTTCGAAGCGACAGACATCGAGTCAAAGCGGCGGTTGGTGAGCAAGGAAACGATCGTTCGCGCCTCTCTCCATGGTGCCGGGCGGATGGAGATCACGGGCGCATTGCTTGTCGTCCCGCCCACTGTCTTTCCGCCTGACACGCTGATTCCGGATAGCTATGCGGGAGATCTCCTTTTCAGTTCACGTCGCGGGCTCTGGGTTGAGTTGCACGGGGTTGATCCGTCTCTCGCGTCACTCCCCGTGCGGTGGTCGATCACCACGGCAAAAAGTGAGGATCGGGCATTTTCTCCCGTGGCCGTTGAATCGACTCTCGCGGTTCCCCTGATCCGGGGACGGCGGCTGGTTCCCCTACCGGGAGCGGCAGTGTATACACTCAAGGGTGATTCTTCGGCTCTCTGGACCTATGCGTATTTCCCTCTGGCAACCGTGCAGCTGCCGCTTCGATCCTATCTGTTTCAGGCGACATTCGGTTCCGGAGCAGATACGGCGTCAATCACGCGATCCTTTCGTACCATCTGGCCGGACATGCCGCTCTCGCTGAAGAACATCGACTTCGCCCTGGATATGCTCCGGTTCATCACGACAGAAGATCAGCTGGATTCGCTGAAGAGCGGAGACTTCGAAGAGCGTGTTGAATCGCTGGAGAGGTTCTGGAGCACCAAGGACAGGACGCCGGGGACCGCCATGAACGAAGTGATGACGGAATACTACCGGCGTGTCGACCATTCGATCCGCACCTTTGGCACGCTGCGGGAACCCGACGGGACGAAAAGCGATCGCGGACGCACGTATGTTCTGTATGGCCCGCCCACGCGGACGGACCGGACGCTCAACCCCGGTCGCGGGTTCACGGAGGTCTGGACCTACGACCGGTTAAGACGGACATTCACATTCGAGGATGAGGCCCGCAACGGCACCTACAAGCTGGTCTCTTCTGCCCCCTTATGAAACCCTACATCGCAATTACGGTCGGGGATTTTAACGGCATCGGACCGGAAGTCGTCTTGAAGAGCGTCATCCATCCCCGGGTGCGCCGTATTTGTTCGCCGGTTCTCGTCGGACCATCGACCGTCTTTCACCATTACGCGGAACTTCTCGGAATCCGGTACGCGGATCGTCCCTTTGGCCTCCCGGCGGGACGCTCGCGTGCACTACCGATTGCCGAATCGTCGGTGGTCGGCCCGGATTCCATCCATCCGGGGACGCTGTCGCATGCCGCCGGTCGAGCCGCAGCGCACGCAATTGAAACAGCTGTCCGGCTGGCCATGACCCGTCAGGTCGCGGCAATCGTCACCGCACCCGTATCGAAGCAGGCACTCCATCTCGCGGGCGTACGCTATCCTGGACAGACGGAGATGGTGCAGGCGCTCTCCCATTCACCACATGTCGCCATGATGCTCCTCTCACCGACGATGCGTGTGGGCCTGGTAACCATTCATCATCCGCTGGCTGACGTCCCGAAAAAGCTGACCGCGGCCCGTATCATTGACCGCGTGACCGTCCTTCACGAAGCGCTCCGGCAAGATTTCGGCATCCGTCGACCTGTGCTTGCGGTGCTGGCTCTGAACCCCCACGGGGGCGAGGGGGGCGATCTTGGAACGGAAGAACAGCGCGTCATTCTTCCCGCTCTCGAGCGGCTCCGCGGCAGGGGGATTTCACTTGACGGACCATTTCCGGCGGACGGTTTTTTCGCCCGCTACGTTCCCGGAGCATACGATGCGATCATCGCAATGTATCATGACCAGGGACTGATTCCGCTGAAGATGTCTGCCGGCGGCCGCGCCGTCAATGTCTCGGTTGGCCTGCGGATGGTGCGCACATCCCCCGACCATGGCACGGCATTCCCGCTCGCCGGCACGGGAACCGCCGATCCTCACAGCATGATTGAAGCCATCCACACAGCGGTCAGGATTGCCCGGTCCCACCAACGCCACAACCACCAGCAGAACGGCGCATGATTCGATTCGTCAACGTCACTTTTTCCTACGGCCCGCACACGGTGCTCGACGACATTTCCTTCGAGGTCAAGCCCGGAGAATTCGTCTTTCTTGTCGGCCAGACCGGCTCGGGCAAGAGCACGATAATGAAATTGATGTACATGGCGTCTGTGCCGACCCGCGGGACGGTGGTCGTGGGGAAATTCGCTTCCTCGAGCATTCTGGCATCGGAGAAACCCCGGTTGCGCCGCACGCTCGGTGTTGTCTTTCAGGATTTCCGGCTCTTTGAGGATCGCAACATCTACGACAATGTGGCGTTTGCGTTGCACGTCACAGGAGTGAAGGGGGCGGAGATCAAGAAGCGGGTGCTTCATGCGCTTGCGGAGATCGGATTGAGCCACCAGCGGAACAAACTCCCCTATGAGCTTTCGGGCGGTGAGCAACAGCGGGTCGTGATTGCGCGCGCGCTCATCAACAATCCAAACTTCCTTCTCGCGGATGAACCCACGGGGAATCTCGATCCGGGTTCATCGCGGGAAATACTCGAACTCCTCAAGTCCATCAACACACGCGGCACTGCGGTGATCATGGCCACACACAATTATGAACTGGTGCGGAGGCTGAACGAGAGGATTTTACAGGTACGCGAGGGGAAAGTGTACGACGTGGAATTGCGGCACCATTAGTCCCGCTCCGGCGTGTCACGGCCTGGAACCCCCGGAGCGTATGTCCCTGAGCTTCCGGCCCGGGGGAGCATCCCCGGCCGGCGGCAGCAGAGGTTCAGTTCTCTTCTACACCGCTTCCACCCTGGTCACCTCCGGCACTTCCTTCATGATGGTCCGCTCCACCCCCGCACGAAGCGTCATCACGCTCATCGGACACGTTTTGCATGTGCCGAGCCATGAGAGTTCGAGGATACCGTCATCGCGCATACGGATGAAGGACACGTCACCGCCGTCGGCCTGAAGTGCGGGCCGGACTTTTTCGAGTGCTCTGGCTATGCGGGTTTCCAGTGCGGGATCGCTCATGGCTTCCGGGCTCCGGCCGGTGGGATCGCTCACGTCAGTTGAATATCCACGGTTGGCGTAGACCCCTGAACGGCATTGCGTATGCTCACCTGCGCGGCCATATTCCGGGCGATGCGGGATATGCTCTCTCCCGGGCCACCGACCTGTCCGTCCAGCACAATCGGTCTTCCGGTATCTCCGCTCCTGCGGATGCTCGTGTAGATCGGGACCTCACCAAGGAACGGGATACCCAGTTCTTCAGCCGCCCTCCGTCCGCCGCCGTTGTCAAAGATCTCTTCGCGGTGACTGCAATGGCTGCACACATAGTAACTCATGTTCTCGATCAGGCCGAGGACCGGGACGTTCACTTTTTCAAACATCACAAACCCCTTCCGGGCATCGGCCAGCGAGATATCCTGTGGGGTCGTGACGATCACGGCGCCGGTGAGCGGGATGGTTTGCACGAGGGTAAGCTGGATATCACCCGTTCCGGGAGGAAGATCGAAGACCAGATAGTCCAGTTCCCCCCAGTCGACATCTGTCATGAATTGTTTGATGGCCCCGCTGGCCATGGGTCCGCGCCAGATGACCGCCTGCATCGGATCCACGAGGAACCCGATGGACATCACCTTCACACCCCAGTTTTCCATCGGCTGAAGGAGCTGGTTACGAATCGCGGGCCGTCCGGTGATGCCCATCATCAAAGGGATACTGGGGCCGTAGATGTCCGCATCAACGAGACCCACGCGGGCCCCTTCTTTGGCAAGAGCGACGGCGAGATTCACCGACAACGTGGACTTCCCCACCCCGCCTTTCCCGGAGGCAACAGCGATGGTATTCTTCACTCCGGGGAGGACTTCTGTCTTCGTGCGCTGTTCGTGCCGGGTCACGCGCGAGGTCATGGTCACGGAGACCGTGCGCACGCCGGGGACGGTTTCCTTTATGGCCCGCTCCGCCGCGGTTTTCAGTTCGTCACGCACAGGACATGCGGGTGTCGTGAGCTCAATGGTGACACCCACTTCCCCTTGGTTGATCGTGATCTCTTTGACGAAATTCAAGCTCACGATGTCTCGGTGCAAGTCGGGATCCCTCACAACGCGCAAAGCGTCCAGTATCTGCGCTTGATTGACTTCACTCATGCCGATGTCCTGATGGTCGCTTGATCTGTAGAATAGAACAGGGAACTATGACAAAACGTTCATCTTCCGCCCGACCTTCTCGAATGCATTCAGCGCGCGGTCGATGTCCTTTGTGCGGAGTGCGGCAGACACCTGCGCCCGCAGCCGGGCCTCACCTTTCGGTACGACCGGAAACCAGAGTCCCTTGATATACACACCTTCCTTCAGCAACGCCTTACTCATCTCCTGTGCGAGGGCGGCATCGCCGAGCATGATAGGGACGATAGGATGTTCGCCTTCCAGAATCGTATATCCCAGACCGACGATATGTTTGCGGAAGTACGCGGTATTCTTGTGCAGCCGCTTGATGATGGACTTGTCTTTCATGAGCAGAGTGAAGGCGGCATCAGCACCGTACACAATCGGCGGCGGCAGAGAGTTAGAGAAGATATAGGTGCGCGCCTTCTGGCGCATGAACGCGATCAGTTCCTTTTTCCCGCTGATATATCCGCCTGCCGCACCGCCGATAGCCTTCCCCAGTGTTCCGGTAAGGACATCGATCCTGCCGTGCACTCCTTTGGCTTCCGGGGTTCCACGTCCGGTTTTCCCGCAGACACCTACGGCATGCGAATCATCCACAAACAGAAGCGCCCCGTAGGTCCGGGCAATCTCCTCCAGCCGGTCGAGCGGGGCAAGGTCTCCTTCCATGCTGAAAACCCCGTCGGTGGCGATGATGCGGAGCCTGTAGTCTTTCCCTTTGTCCTCTTCCAGCTGCCGGAGAAGATCATCCGTGTCGGCATGTTTGTAGATCTTCCGGTCGGTCGTCTCGGGTCTGCAGAGTCGCTGACCGTCGATGATACTGGCGTGGTTGAGACGGTCGGAATAGATGACGTCTTTGTAGGTTTCCATCCCCATTTTTTCGTTGGTCAGGGAGGCGAAAAAGGCCTCATTGGCAGCCCAGCATGAGGAAAACAGAATCGTGTCTTCGGTACCGAGGAATTTGGAGATCTTCTTTTCCAGGGCGAGGTGGATGTCCTGGGTTCCACAGATGAACCGGACCGAGGCTACGCCGTATCCGTATTCTCTGATGCCGGCGATCGCCGCCTTGCGCACCACCGGATGGTTGGAAAGGCCGACATAATTGTTGGAGGCCAACATCACCACTTTTTTGCCGTCAACCCGCACCACGCCGTCCTGGGCGCTCTGGAGCGGAACTTCATGCTTGTAGGTATTGCTGGCGTCGAGCTGGCGGAGTTCAGCGGAAACGAAATCGAGGACAGTAGCCATGAGAGACCTTCAGGATGTTCGTTGGCAGGCGGGTTCTTCGTGTCATGTATGCGGAACGCCGGATTTCACCAGGCGTGCTGCGAAGGCCCCGTCCATGGAGTGTTTATGTGGTAATGTCGCCGCGTATCCCTGCGGCGTGACCAGATCCTTGTGCACAAACCGGTCAGCCGGATCAACATGAAACTCCGGGTGTTCGGCAAGGAATGGACCGACGATTCCTTCATTCTCCTCCGGTTCCATCGTGCATGTACTGTAGACCAGCACGCCTCCCGGTTTCACGAGCCGGGCCCCATTTTCCAGCAGCGCCCTCTGTGTGACGTTGAGCCTGGTGATATCGGACAGATCCCGTTTCCATTTGATATCGGGCTTTTTTGCCAGCGTACCCAGGCCGGAGCAAGGCGCGTCAAGCAGCACACAGTCAGCGGGAGGGTCGTCAAACTTGGTGGCATCCGCCGCGCGCAGTTTGACGATCCGCAGCCCGAGGCGTTCACAGGCGGAAAGGATGAGATTGAGTTTCGCCTCATACTTGTCGAGGGCAACTATTTCGCCTTCGTTCTTCATCATCTCGGCGATATTCGTGGTTTTGCCACCCGGCGCGGCGCAGAGATCTATCACGCGTTGCCCCGGGTGGGGGTCCAGCAGCTGGCAGGGCAGCGCCGCGCTCTCGTCCTGGATGGTGAAGAGGCCGTTCCGGAAGAGATCCATCTGCCCGATACCCGAGAGTGTCTTCACACGGACGAAGTGGTCCAGGTAACGCGAGGCTGAGTAGATGATGTGGTTGTCGTCCAACCGGCGTTTGAAGTCGGCAGGGTCGATCTTGAGGCGATTGATGCGGAGCGCCATTCCCGGACGCTCGTTGTTGGCAAGCATCAGCTGCTCGCTCTCTTCCCTGCCGTACCGCGGGAGCCAGCGTTTGACCATCCAATGCGGATGTGACAGGAAGACAGCGAGATACTGCACTTCATCTTCGCCCGGGTCGGGATACCGGATGCCGTCGATGTTGCGGATGATGTTCCGCAGAACGGCATTGACCAGACCGGCAGGCTTGTCGCCACGGATACGTTTAATGAACTCCACGCCCTCATTTACCGCCGCGGAGTGGGGAATACGGTCCAGAAAGAGGATCTGGTAGAGTGCAACGCGGAGGGTGTTCTTGACGTTGATTTCAGACTTGGCGAAGTTTCCGTGGGAGAAGCCGTTGAGCACCCAGTCCAGTTTGTTCTGCCACCTGAGGACGCCGTGAACGAGTTCGGTCAGAAGTCCTTTGTCGGGATCGCTCAGTTCGCCCAGGCGGAGTTCCGCGTCCAGCACCTTATCCAGATAAGAATCCGTGCGTTCAACCCGGTTGAGGATTTTGACGGCGATCCCCCGGGGTCCGCTATACAGTGTTTTCCACTCGGGTGCCGGCGAAACATCGTTCATGGGAAGTTGCGGTTCGCAATGCCGTCAGCCAATATGCGGTGGCCTCGGGAAACCGAGGCTACCCCCTGTACGCTGGCTAACGGCGCACGAACCTGGCTGGGGCCGGGTCAGGCCTGAGGAGCTTCGGCGTTCTTCTTGCCGTACTTTCTGTTGTACCTTTCGACACGGCCCGCAGAGTCAACAAGCTTCTGGCGGCCTGTGAAGAAAGGGTGGCACGCGGAGCAGATTTCGAGCTTAAGGTCGCCGGCGGTGGAACGGGTCTCGAAAGTGTTTCCACAGACGCACGTTACTACGGCCTTCTTGTAGTCGGGATGAATGCCTTCTTTCATCGCTTGCTGCACTTTCAGATAGCTGGAACCGAGAGCATAATTGTCATAAAATGTAGCGCTTTTCCGAGAAAGAAGCAACCTCCACACAGGGAAGCCTTTCTGGACGAACATCTTGATGTTCCCTGCCACTTTTGGTACATTATCCTCACCTGTATCGGTTGTTTTCCGGACGAATGGCGGAAATGATGAAGAAGCTTCTGCAGGCTGCTCTCTTGCTCCTGACGGCACAGATGCCGCTGGCGACGGCAGGGTATGGTGCCGACGGGTCCATCTACGCCTTTCTGCGGAATGACTACAGTGCCCGCGCTGCAGCCCTTGCCGGAAGCGTCATCACGGTCCAGGACGATCCGACGTCTCTTTTCTATAACCCTGCGGGAGTTGCCACGCTGACAGAAGATCGCGGATCGGCCGGTTTCTTCAAGCATCTTTCAGACATCAATGCCGGTTTCCTTACCTACAGCACCTCCTTTGAGGAAATCGGGCGGTTCGGAGCCGGAATCCAGTACACGAACTACGGTTCGTTTGAGGAAACCGACGCTCTGGGGAACGTTCTCGGGAGGTTCGTTGCCAATGATCTCGCCATCACGGTGGGCTACGGGTTCACTCTGGAAGAAAACCTGTTCGTCGGCGGCGCAGTGAAATTCATCTATTCCGGCATCGCTTCATATGCATCCACAGGGGCAGCCGGAGATCTGGGAATTCTCTATACTATTCCTGCAAGCCGCTTTGCTGTCGGCATGAGCATACGTAACCTGGGGGGGCAGATTTCGACATACAACGGAATCCGGGAGAGCCTTCCGCTGGACATTGGTATCGGCGCCTCGATCGTTCCCAAGGGGCTGCCGCTCCTCCTGAACGTCGGCTTTCGTAGCCTCAACGAACAGACCGATTCCTTCTCCGACCGCTTCCGTTCCTTCACCGTTGGCGGTGAGTTTACGCTCAGCAAAGTGTTGCTTTTCCGGTTCGGGTACGATAATGCCAAGCGGCAGGATTTCAGGATTGGCACGTCTGCGGATATGGCGGGTTTTTCAGCGGGATTGGGAATCCTGGTGGGAGGTTACACCGTGGATTATTCCCTTTCATCACTCGGAAAGGCGGGCATGCTTCACAGGATTTCTGTGAGCACAACGTTCTAGTTTTCTCCTCCCTCCTTGCAGCTCTCCGCACACCCCCGCTGCACAGGCTGCAGGGAGTCCGTGCGACACCACAGCTGCAGCGATTCACTTCCGGAGCATCCTGCAGCACAGGTCGACCTGGAACCGCCTCAGCTCAGCCGCCTCACACACCCCCTCCCAGCAGAACTTTCCCTGTATAGAACAGGAGCATCCCTCCGAAGACCATCAGGGGGACCAAGCGATTCCGGGAGTGATTGATCTCCGGAATCAGATCGCTGGCTCCAACATATGTGGCGATGCCGGCGGTGAAGGCGAATGCCACACCGACCAGGCGCTCGTTGATCTCGCCCAGAAAGAGCGCGACAACCGCACCCAGGATCGTCGCGACTCCGATAGCGATAGAAGCCCACATGGCGGTCTTCCGGCTATGCCTGGCTGCCATCATCACGGAGGCGATTGTGAGTCCTTCGGGGATCTTGTGGAGGAACACCGCCACAAAGACCAGCAGGCCAAGGGCGAAGTCGAACTGCATGCTTACGGAGATGGCGAACCCGTCAAAAAAAGCGTGGATGAAGAGCCCCGAAAACGTGGACAGACTTGCCACGCGGGATACCATCACGTCGCTGTGCGTTTCTTCTCCGAAATGGAGGTGCCCGACAAGTGTATGTTCGAAGAAGTGGAGGACGGCATAGCCGGCCAGCATATACAGTGGAGCTTCAGCGCCCCCGGCGCGCATCCCTTCCGGCACCAGCTCCACGAACACCAGTGCGAGGATGAAACCGGCGCTGAGTGCAAGGAGGTATTCCTGCACGCGGGCCGGCCACTGCCTGCGCAGAACCACCAGGCCACCCCCGAGAATCTCTGCGGCCGCGGCAATCAGTCCATAGAGCAGAATCATGGCAACCATCGGAAAGGATTCCTTACGGGTAGGGTGTCTCCAAATAGCGCTCCGCCTGCAGGCGGGAGTCTTTATACTCTTTCATCGAGCGGACTTTCTCATACTGTGCCACGGCAAGGTCCCGTTTCTTCTGCAGGTCGTAGACCATCCCGATTTTCAGATTGACCATCACCATGAAGCCGGATGGTTCGCGTGTATCCAGCAGGCGGCTCACGGCATCGCATCTGTAGAAATGATCCAGCGCCTCGTCGAACCGCCTCGAACGCATGGCGCTCAGGCCCAGATAGTACCGCGCCTCCCGCTCTATCACCGGCGTGTAACCGCGTTGTCCGGTATTGACCCGTTCAAGGATTTCCCCGAAGACGGAATCCGCCCGTTCCCAGGTGTTCATGGCGACATGACATCGCCCCACGTATTTGTGGAACACCATGTTGTTCGGAAAGCGCCTGTGCAGGTCAAGGGAGAGTTGCAGCGCGCGGGGATAGTCCTTTTCGTAGTTGTAGTAAATCTGTGCCAGAAAATACATTGTCTCCACAGCCGCATACCGGCCTTTCTCCGCTGCGGCTGTCAGTTGCTCAAGCCCCCTTTTCTTGTCCCCGTGTGGAATAAACAACATCAGCGGCTTCACGACAGGGTATTCGTTCGGGATGACTTCCGCGTAATAGTCGTATATACCCGTGCCCAGATGGATGTCGTAGTTCTCGGGATCGAGTTCACTTGCGCGCTGGACGAGCGGGAGGGCCCTCCGACCGGCATTTGCGGCCCCGAGCCAATCGTCCCGGTGGAACCTGAGCCGGCCTTCGAAACCGATGGCACCTCCCTTGAAAAAAAGAGCGTCAAGATCGTCCGGATTCACCTCGAGCATGGAGTCACACATCTCCACCACTCCATCGAGAGCCGTGAAGAACTGATCGTCGAATTGCGGGTTTTCCACGTCGATCATAATCTTCCACCAGATCACCATTGCCCGGAAGAACCAGCCGGCAGGATGGCCAGGGCGGAGTGCCACCAGCGTGGTGAATTCCTGGTCCGCTTTTTCGAACTCGAGGTTATAGACACAGTCGATTCCCCGTTGAACAGCAGCATCATACAGGGAATCCTTCGGCACCTGGGCCCGTAGCTGGATGGCGGAGACGAAAACTGTGAACAGCAGAACCGTTCCCCACTTCTTCATCGAACCACCCCTTCCCCATGTTGCACCGGGGGGAGAATGTCTTCCAGTGAATCCAACGTAATAATACCCTCTTGCGCCACGAGGCGGCGTGATTTGAGAACGTACCAGGTACCGAGGAGAAGCACCAGCGTTGCGAGCAGGCCACCTTCGGGGCCGAACGCGCCACCGGTGATCCAATCAGGTCCCGTCTGCTCCAGAACCCAGAGCTTCCGGTCCTCGAACGCCAGTCCGCTTGTTGGGAAAGCGTAGATGGTGGTTTGCGTGAAATTCCAGGCAAAGTGCAATCCGAGCGGGAGCCAGAGCCCCCTGGTTTTCAGATATGCAAAGGAAAGCCAGACGCCCGCGAGGATGACATTGGCAGTGGAAAGGAGCGTAGCATGGGGATTGAAGAGGTGCCCAAGCCCGAACAGCACCGACATCACCAGGACAGCCGGCAAGAAAGTGATCATCTGCATCAGCGTCTGGAAAGCGTAGCCGCGGAAGAGCAGTTCTTCGACGAACGCCGCCAGGGCAAAGACCACTGCCGACAACGCCACGACGCCCACCGCCTCGGCCAGGGTGAGGCCACGCCAGGCAACATGGATATAGCCAAGGGCGAGCTCGACCAGCACGATGCCGGACATCATGACAAAGCCGAGCAGCATTCCCAGACTGAGTTCTCTTATGGTGCGGTCATGGAACCAGAGGCCGACGGCCGTAAAAGGCTTGCGATTGACAAAGCGGGTCATGACCCATGAGGCAAGCATCATGACCAGGATCGCGAGAAGGGCGCCGACTACAGGGTTACCCAGCAGCGTACCGGGCAGGGCCATCCGCAGCGCAATCCCGGTGACGCCGATCATCACGACGAACAGGGCGATTCTCCATCCCGAGCGCAGATCACGGTGACGGTCGAGAAAGATCATCGCAAACGGGGAGGTCGTTCCCGTCCGCGGGGCCTCGTTCATAGCCGTTCCTTCAGAAAACCCAGCAGATGGTCAGCACCGACCCGCTCCTGCTGCATGGAATCGCGATGGCGCACGGTTACGCTCTGATCCTGAAGCGTCTGCGAGTCCACGGTGATGCAGAACGGGGTACCGACCTCATCCTGCCGGCGATACCGGCGGCCGACGGCGCCGCTGTCATCATAAAACACGCGGAGGGACGGACGGAGCGTGGCTTCGATCCCCCGCGCCACCTCGGGCATTCCGTCGCGGTTGACCAGCGGGAAGACGGCGGCCTTTATCGGCGCAAGCTTCGGGTGAAACTTCATGACGACCCGCACATCCGTCTTGCCATCAGCGGTCGGCGCTTCCTCTTCGTTGTACGCGTCTACGAGAAACGCCATAAACGAACGGCTCGCGCCTGCCGAGGTTTCGATGATGAAGGGAGTATATTTTTCCTTTGTTTGCTCGTCGAAATACTTCATCGTCTTGGTCGAATACTGCTCATGGCGCGACAGATCGAAATCCGTCCGGTTGTGGATGCCTTCGATTTCCCCCCAGCCGAACGGGAACGCGTACTCGATGTCATATGCGTCTTTCGCATAATGTGCCAGCTTGTCCGGCTCGTGCTGGTGGAACTGCAGGCGATCCGCACGCATCCCCAGACTCCGGAACCATTTGATCCGTTCCTCTTTCCAGTAGGCGAACCACTCGACATCCGTCCCCGGCTTCACAAAGAACTGCATTTCCATCTGCTCGAATTCGCGTGTCCGGAAGAGGAAGTTCTTGGTATTGATCTCATTCCTGAACGCTTTACCGACCTGCGCGATACCGAACGGGATCTTCTGCCGCGATGCCGTCTGGACATTGAGGAAATTGACAAAGATTCCCTGGGCGGTCTCGGGACGAAGATAGACCACTGCACCCGCGTCTTCAACAGGTCCGACAAACGTCTTAAACATCAGGTTGAACTGCCGTGCCTCGGTGAATTTCCCTTCGGCCTGACACTTGTGGGCCTTGCGGCCCTTGTAGGCCGGGCTCCCGCACATGGCGTCTTCGATCTGGTCGGCCCGGAACCGCGCCTTGCACTCTTTGCAGTCAACCATGGGGTCGGTGAAATTCTCCACGTGCCCCGACGCCTCCCACACGCGCGGATGCATCAGGATGGAGGCATCGAGCCCTTCCACATTTTCCCGGTAGGTCATTGCCCGCCACCACTGCTCCTTGATGTTGCGCAGGAGCTCGACGCCGAGGGGGCCGTAGTCCCAGCATCCGTTCAACCCGCCGTAGATTTCGCTGGATTGGAACACGAATCCGCGCCGCTTCGAGAGCGACACAATTTTCTCCATGATGTCCGCGCCGATGGCCGTACTCCTTTGTAAGTTACTGGGGTTCTTTTCTGACATCCAGGACGACGGTCAGCACCGTCTGTCCGTTCCTGACAATACTCATATTCACCGATCTTTCCCTGGCGCGTTCCGTCCCGATCACGCGCGCGCCGGACGGCAGCAGACGGGTCTGAAGCGCGCTATTGAATTCGAGAGTCGAGAAATCCGGGGGCACCGTGAACCGGCGTTCGTTCCGCGCCGGCGATCCGCTTACCTCTCTTGCGCGCCGGGTCCGGCCCGACCGCGGATCGAGTCCGAAGAGAACGCACACCGAATCAACGTGGGCATTCAACGCTGCTGCGGTAAGGGTATCTTCGCGCAGTTGGGTCGGGTCCGCTCCAGGGTCGGGCGCAATGAATCGGTTTGCGAGAAACAACCCGAGGCCCACAACGATGAGACCGGCGAGGATCCAGAGGCGGGGCGGAAGTCCGACATGGGGAGTCACGTTACTTATCGTCCTTGAAATACGGGTTTTCGCTTTTCCAGAAACGCCCTTGTCCCTTCGCGAAAGTCTTCGGTGGCACAACACGAGCCGAACAGTTCGGCTTCCTTCCGCAACCCATTCGCCAGGCCGGGTTCCTGGGTGGCATTGACCGCTTCGAGAGACAGGCGGACTGCATCGGGTCCCTTCGCGGCAATCGTCTTTGCCACGGCCGTCACGGCCGCATGCAGTTCAGCATGGGGAACCACGCGATTGACCAGACCGATGCGAAGGGCTTCGGCCGCATCGATAAGTTCCCCGGTAAGAATCAGTTCGAGCGCTTTGCCGTGGCCGACAAGACGGGTAAGCCGCTGTGTACCTCCATAACCCGGAATTATGCCCAGATTCACCTCCGGCTGACCGAACCTGGCCCGGTCGGAGGCGATCCGGAGATGGCACGCCAGCGCGAGTTCGTTTCCCCCGCCGAGTGCATACCCGTTCACCGCGGCAATCACCGGTTTGGAGAGGTGTTCGATCCGATCGAACAGTTCCTGTCCGCCTGCTGAAAAAGCCCGGCCGGTTTCCCGTTCAAGCCCCGTCAGCTCTTCGATGTCCGTCCCGGCAACGAAGGCTTTGTCCCCTGCCCCGGTAATAATGACCACGGAAACGGCGTGGTCATTCCCCAGGCTTTCGATGGCTCCCCACAGCTCTTTTTTTGTTTCGCTGTTGAGCGCGTTCAGTTTTTCAGGACGGTTGATGGTCAGCGTGACAATACCGTCACGGTTGTCGAGAAGCAGCGTTCGGTAGTTCATGGCCTTCCTGCCTGAGAATGAGGAATCAGACAACTTCCACCCTGCTCTGGTCGCCGATCATGAACCGGTGGACCAGCGGCTTGCCCGTCGCCTCGACGATCTCCACATCGTTGCCCAGGATGCTGCCTTCAAGGCGGATGCCGAGGTTCAGGATCTTGCATTCGCGGAGAAGGATGCTGTACTCCACTTCACTGCGTATGACGACAGAGTTGTTCCCGATCGAGGAAAAGGGTCCGATATAGGAATCCTCAATGAGACATCCTGCACCAATAATGGCCGGACCGCGAACGACACTGTTCACGATACGCGCTCCGGCCTGTACCACCACCTTGCCTGCCACGGTCGAGCGGTCATCCACCGACCCCTGGATATCCGGTGTGATATTGTCCAGTACCAGACGGTTCGCTTCGAGCAGGTCGGTCGGCTTGCCGGTATCCTTCCACCATCCGGTGATCTCCGTGAAGCCCAAGGTGAACCCTTTGTCGATCAGGTATTGATGCGCATCGGAGATTTCGAGTTCACCGCGGGCGCTCGGACTGATGGCTTTGACGGCCTCGAAAATGTGGGAATCGTACAGATAGATGCCGGCAACCGCAAAGGAGCTTTTGGGATGTTCCGGTTTCTCTTCGACACTCACGATCCGGCCGTTGCGGATTTCCGGCACGCCGAACCGTTCGGGATCCTTCACTTTGGCGAGCGTCAGAAAACAATTGCAGTCACTGCGGAGAAACTCGTCCATGAAGCGCCTGACACCACCGACAACCATGTTATCGCCGAGGTAGAAGATGAATTTGTCCTTTCCGACGAACGGTTCGGCCAGGGCGACGACCTGCGCAAGTCCCCCCGGGGTCGACTGGGGGATATACGTGATATGAATCCCCCACTGCGAACCGTTGCCGATTGCCTGCGGCACCTCGTCGCTGTCGGCGTTGATCACAATCCCCACTTCCGTGATTCCCGCATCCACTGCAGCTTCGATGGCATAGTGCAGGATGGGTTTGTTGGCGATAGGAATGAGGTGTTTGTTGCGTGTATGGGTGATTGGACGAAGCCGCGTGCCGCGGCCGCCGCTGGCGATGAGGGCTTTCAACGGGAATCCTCCTGGGAAGGTAAACCATCGGAATAGTGGAGAAGTAGACGGGTAAGCTCCTCAACCTGGGCGTGATCGAGCGCACCCTTGGCGATCGCGAGATGCATGGTCTCCATGGAAAGGCGGGTATAATAGGGAATCAACGCCGGCGCAAATCGCGTGAGGGCATCGAAGTGTCCCGCTATCGTCTCAACGCCGCCCCGCACAATCGGGCCACTGAGCGCTCCGGCCGGGGAGTCGGCCTGAACATTGCGCAGCGTCGCCTGCAGGATCGGGGAGAAGACGTCGAAAAAGTCTTCCCCTTCCGGTCGCAGACGGTGAAACATCGTTTCCAGGATACCCAGCATCGCCGTGAGATGATTGGACGCAACCACACATGCGGCGTGATAGAATGCCCGCATCGCCGGCGGAACCGGAAGCACATAGCCGTCCAGTTTGCGCGCGAGGGCCCGGGCAACGCGCATGCCCCGCGGCGATCCATCAACGCCGTAGTAGATCCCCCGTGCGGCAGGCAGAATCTCACGCGGCCGGAATGTCCGCGGGAAGGTCTGCAGGGGATGAAACGAGAATACGGTTGCCCCGCGCTCACGGAGCGAATCGAGAGCGGTGGCGGTGAGCATCCCGCTGGCGTGGCAGACGGATTTCCCGCGAAAGTCCATTGCGGCAATCCGGCTGAGACTGCGGGCGATGTCTTCCACGGAGCCGTGGGGAGTGGTGATCATCAGGAGATCTGCCCTGGCCGGAATCTCCTCCAGGTCCGTTGTTACCCGCCGGCACCCGATGAACCGGCCTCCCGCGCGCGCAGAACGCAGTGTGCGGGAGCAGACACAGACGATCTTCTCGCCGTTTTCGGCCAGGACCCTTCCCAGGACGGTGCCCACTTTCCCCGCCCCGATGATCGCGATATGCCAGCGTTTGGTCTTCATGGTTGCATACACGCAGCCCGGTGGGGCGGCATCGCCTCACGATGATGATGTATTCCCTGGTGAAAACCCGGGAGGGTTCCCTCCCCCGCGACAACAACATGCCCGGACATCCCGGAGGGGCACGACAGCGCGCGGCGGTAAGCCTGAGCCGGGGATGCCGGTACGGGAGATCGTTGCAGCGGCTTCTACCCTACGGCAACGGCGGCGAGGTAACCCACGACGCTCTTGTTGTCGCCGGTGATGGCTCCGGAGTGCGTCCGGTGCAGCACGTGCACCGAACGCGCACCCAGCATCCGGGCGGCAACCAGCACTGCCACGGTGGGCCCCCCTCCGCACGCCTCAACACGTCCGGATTCAATGTCGTCCATGAGCTGCCCTGGATCGAACGCTTCAAGAAGACCCGCCACAATCCGATCCATCTGCTCTGCAACCTGCGCCGGATGAAAGTGGGAAAGATCGGTGCTGGCAACCAGCACGGCCTCCGTACCCTGCAGGATCAAGCCGAGCGCTTCCCCCAGACCGAAACAGTTCTTCCTGGACTGATTTCCCACGACCAGGGGAAGGATTCTCGTCGTGCCCAGGGCCTTCTGGATAAACGGAAGCTGAACTTCAACCGCATGCTCCGGGCCGTGTCCGGCAAGTGTGGCCTGGACGAGCGGACAGGCCGCAAGCAACTCCGCTCGCAATATTGTGTTTACCGGAACGGTGCCGAGCGGCGTGGCATATGCCGCCCCGGGATAGACCGATATCCCGTCAAAATATTCGTGATGGCTCGGTGCGATAATCACCACATCGGGAACATGTGTTCCGCGGAGGAGGCTGTACCCGTATGCCGCTGTTTTTCCGGAGTACATATAGCCGGCGTGCGGTGCAATCAGCGCGATGGTCCGGCCTGCCGCCGGGCGCACGGGAGCGCTGTCCAGCAACATCCCCACTTCACGGTCCAATGCCAGCCTGTTGCCAGAGTAGAACATACCCCCCACGGCGGAGGGACGAGTCTGTTCTGTGAGGGTTCCCATGCCTTCACTCTCCTTTTTCACGGATAATGTCGGCGGTAAAAATGAAAATTCGTGCGGACGGGTCTTTCCAGGCGGCGGCCGGCAGTCCGGCCTTGCGGGCGACATTTTCCAGAAAGACCATCCGGTCCCATCCATACTCCGTTGCGACCTGAGGCAAAAGGAGGCCCCGGTGCCAGCCGTGTTCCAGGAGAAGACCATGTGACCCGACAGCAATCTCCTCGGGAAAACCGATCTGGCGGAGAGGAGACAGCACCGAGATCTCCACCTCCACTGCAGGATATTCCTCCGGCGTCAGGGGTGGAAACCGCGGGTCTTCGAACGCCGCTTTTTCGGCTGCCTCCTCCACCACGCGCGCAAGGGGAAGCGCGGATTCGACGTAGCCTATGCAGCCCCGGAGGTCACCAAGCACGTGGAGAGTCACAAATGCACCGCGTGGCTCATTCAGGACCGGCATCTCCGGTGCAAGCTGTTCCGTTCCTCCCGCACCCTGCCCCTTGAGAACAACCTGCGGGTATCTTTTGAGCAATGCCCGTTCGATGGTGCGGCGCGCCAGATTGATCAATGCGCCACCTTCCGGCGGTGTGAGCATGACCGGACGACTCCTGATTATCAATTAAACGTAAGCAAAACGTGTAAGACTTTCAAGGCAAGCTTGATTCTCTTGGAGTGCTTGACTACATTGCTCGCACCACAAGACCTTTATTACACGGAGATACGGAAAACCATGTCCTTAATGGTAAGTATATCAGGGATACGCGGAGTTGTCGGGGAGAGTCTCACACCGGAAGTCATCAGCCGGTATGCAGCCGGCTTCGCCACATACGTCCGTCGCTATGAAGCCGAGACTCCCCTCGTGGTTGTCGGCCGGGACGGCCGCATCACGGGAAAGCCGGTGGCCGACATCACTACCGCCACGCTGGCAATGTGCGGTGTCAGGGTATGCGATATCGGGATTTGCCCGACCCCGACCGTGCAACTTGCGGTGGAGGGTCTCCGCGCATCGGGCGGCATCTCCGTTACCGCCAGTCATAATCCCATGCAATGGAACGGGATGAAATTCATCGCCCCCACGGGAATGTTCCTGGACTCCGCCGAGAACGAAGAATTCTGGGGGCTTGCGGCATCACCCGCAAGCTATTCCGGCTGGCAGGAATTCGGCTCTGTGAACGCCGACGGTTCATGGATAAAAAAGCATATCGACGCCATTCTCACCCTGCACTACATTGACGTCGAAAAAATCAGAAAATGCCGGTTCCGTGTCGTTCTGGACTGCGTGAACGCGGCGGGAGGCGCGATCATGCCGTCCTTGCTGCGGGAACTTGGATGTGAGGTCATTGAAATGTTCTGTGATGTGAGCGGGGTGTTCAAGCACACTCCGGAACCCATTCCGGAGAATCTCACAGAGTTGGCGGCGCGCGTCCGGGCCGAACGGGCAGACCTGGGCGTCGCCGTAGACCCTGACGTCGACCGCCTCGTGCTGATCAACGAGCTGGGCGAACCATACGGAGAGGAATACACCATCGCCACAGCGATCGACTTTGTCCTTCGGCACCGTACGCCTGCACCGCAGGCGCCGACCGTGGTGGTAAACCTGTCAACAACCCGGGCGGCGGACGATATTGCGCGGAGACACGGAGCGCGCCTTCTTCGTACGCCGGTCGGCGAGATCAACGTGGCACGTGCCATGAAGTCCGCAGGCGCGTTGATCGGGGGAGAAGGGAGCGGAGGAGTGATACTCCCGGCAGTGCATCTCGGGCGTGATGCCATGGTCGGAACGGGGCTCATCTTTCAGGCGCTGGCCGAAGCCGGCACAACACTGAGCAGGCTGAAAGCGACGCTTCCTCAATACGTCATCGCAAAAGGCAAGATCACTCTCACAGGCGGGTCACCGGACCGCGTGCTGGCGATACTCCGGGAACGGCATGGGGCGGCGGGTCGTGTGAATACCGACGACGGGGTGCGCATCGATTTTGACGACTACTGGGTCCATTTCCGGAAATCCAACACCGAGCCCGTCGTGCGTGTGATCGCGGAGGCCCGGGACAGGGAACAGGCACGCCAGGTAGTGGAACAATTCACAGCTGAGGTTGCCGCCCTCGATCATTGACGGTCATTTCACAAGCACGGTGGTACACATGAACATCCTGGTGACCGGCGCTGCGGGCTTCATCGGATCCCATCTCTGCGAACGGCTTCTCGCCCTGGGTCATTCAGTCCGCGGCATTGACAACTTCAGCCCGTATTACGATCTGGCCCTGAAGGAGGAGAATGCACGGGGAATTCAGGCGGCCGGCGCTTCGCTGCAACGGCTTGATCTGGCTGCCGATCCACTTGCGGAAGCCGTCGCCGGCATCCATGTCGTATTCCATGCCGCCGCGCAACCGGGTCTTTCCGCGTCGTCCTTCGACAGCTATGTTCGCAACAACATCCATGCTACACACAGGCTGCTGGAGGCCGTGCTCCAGTCGCCTTCCCTCGCCGCTTTTATCAACATCGCCACGTCTTCGGTTTATGGATCATTCGCCACCGAGCCGGAAACCGCGGAGGTCAGGCCGACATCATATTACGGCGTAACAAAGCTCGCCGCGGAGCAACTGGTGCTGGCCTCTGCCCGCGACCGGGGCCTGCCGGCCTGTTCCCTGCGACTGTATTCGGTCTACGGTCCGCGTGAGCGGCCGGATAAACTGTATCCGAAATTGATCCGGGCTCTCATGGAGGGTACCCCCCTGCATCTCTACGAAGGGAGCGAATCGCACCGGCGGAGTTACACGTACATTGACGATATCCTGGACGGCTTGATTGCGGTTCTGGACCGCCGGGACCGTTGTGCCGGGGAGATCTTCAATATCGGCTCGGACACGGTCATCACCACCGGTGAAGGAATCCGACTGGTTGAGGAGATTGTCGGAAAACGTGCGGTGATCCGGCGGCTTCCACGGAGACCGGGTGATCAGACCGCCACACAGGCAGACATCAGCAAAGCAAGGCGGATACTCGATTATCATCCTGCGGTGCTTCCCGCGGACGGGCTGAGGAAGACCGTCGACTGGTACCGGGGATTCGTGCGGCGCTTCCCCGGGCCGTAGAAGGAGTCCGCCTGTGATCACCGGACACGATCTGCTGGTCCTCTCCCGCATTCCCGGAGTCGGCCCGGCGCGGTTGCGGGCCCTTGTTACACATTTCGGCGACACACCATCCATCTTTCACGCCTCCCCCGCGGAACTGATTGCCGTCGAGGGGATAGAGCGGAAGACCGCGATTACCATAGCCAGCTACTTCCGACACGGAATACCGGCGGATTCGCAGGAGTATGCGGCCGGTCAGATTTCCCGTCTGGCGGGTGCAGGGGGGCGCCTGATTTCGTTCTGGGACAACGACTATCCACCGTACCTCAAGCGTATCTACGATCCGCCCCCATTCCTGTTCGTCCGGGGCTCCCTCACCGACGCCGACACACCGTCCATTGCCGTCGTCGGCACACGCACTCCCACCCCCTATGGGGCCCGGCTCGCGGAGCGCTTTGCCACCGATCTCTGTTCTCTGGGTATCACGGTGGTGAGCGGTCTTGCCCGCGGCATTGACACGATCGCTCATGGTGCGGCACTCAAGGCGGGAGGACGTACACTGGCGGTCATCGGCTCCGGTATCGATGTCCTGTACCCTCCGGAAAACAGCGGGCTTGCGTCCCGCCTGACGGAGCGGGGAGCTTTGCTCTCGGAATTCGTGATGGGCACAAAGCCGGATGCGGTGAATTTCCCGCAGCGCAACAGGATCGTCAGCGGCATCACCCTGGGCACGCTGATCGTCGAAACGGGCACTGAGGGAGGGGCAATGATCACTGCACGGCTTGCCCTTGATCAGGGACGTGAAGTCTTCGCCGTACCCTCCCCCGTCACCGGAACCGTTCGGAGCGGCACAAACATGTTGATTCGTGAAGGGAGCGCGGTCCTCACGGAATCCGTGGAGGACATCATGACTGAACTGGGCAGCCGCCTGCGCGGAGCAGGCATCGTGCTTCCGGTGCGGCCTGAACAGTCCCTTCCTCCGCTGACGCTCTTCGAACAGAAAGTTTTCGACGCTCTCACCGAGCACCCTGTCCACATCGATACGATTGCCGGGCTGTCCGGCTATTCCACATCGGAAGCGCTTGTCCATCTCCTGGCGCTGGAATTCAAAGGAGCCGTCCGGCAATTGCCCGGAAAGCTCTTCCTACGCATGTAGCAACCCTCTTTTCTTTGTCCCGGAAATTTGGTATACTTTTTGGGTATGTTTCGCATCGAAAATACCCTGGTGGATGATGCCGTTGTCGCAGCCCCGTTTTGCTGCGATCTCGGGTCCTGCGCAGGTGCCTGTTGCACGCTGGAAGGCGGGCGGGGTGCACCTCTGGAAGACGAAGAAGTGGCGCGCATTGCCGAGCACTATCCGTTGATTAAAGAGTACCTCGATCCCCGGAATGTCGCGGCGATAGACCGGGAAGGCCTCGTGGAGGGTTTTCCAGGCGGCTATGCCACGACCTGCATCGATCGGCGGGAATGTGTGTTCGTGTATGTCGACGAGGGAATCGCCAGGTGCGGTTTCGAGCGGGCATTTCTTGAAGGCAGGAGCACCTGGCGCAAGCCGATCTCGTGCCATCTGTTTCCCCTGCGCGTCGGCCGCGCGGGAGGGACTTTCGTCCGCTACGAGCAAATCCCGGAATGCCGGTCCGGGAGAGAACGTGGAGAACGGGAGCGGGTACCACTCCACCACTTTCTCCGTGATGCCTTAATTCGGAAATTCGGTCAACAATGGTACACCAAGCTGCTCGAACGCGGCAACGGAACAGAGCGATCCTGACAAGGCCATGCTGAACATTTCGCTCCAACATAGAATGATGATGAAGCTGTCGCCTCAACAGGTGCAATACCTGAAGATGTTGCAGCTCCCTACGCTTGCGCTCGAGCAGAAGATCAAGGCCGAATTGGAGATGAATCCCCTGCTTGAAGAGGGGTACGAAGAAGAAATGGAGGCGGTCGCCGAGGAACAGGCGAAAGAGGAGGCAACCCCCGAAGAGCCTGCTTTGGAGAAGGTGGAAGAGACCACCGATGCGGCAGACGACGAGAAATACACGATCGAAGACTACATGAATGACGACAGCTCCGGGTACAAGGCCCGGGAGGCCTTCGACGGTGAAGAAAAAGATGACTATCCGGTTCCCGACAGC
This sequence comes from uncultured Bacteroidota bacterium, assembly GCA_963779225.1. Taxonomy (GTDB): domain Bacteria; phylum Bacteroidota; class Ignavibacteria; order UBA10030; family UBA6906; genus CAVPCZ01. Next base: position 1,852,323 of record CAVZWW010000003.1, on the reverse strand, counting down.
ATCCCCATGTATCACCGCTTGCTGGAACAGTTCAGTCTCCTCGATCTCGACGATGAGGAAATCCTGCTCGGGCAGGAGATCATCGGCAACGTGGATGAGGACGGCTACCTGCGTCGCGACATTCCGACGATTGTGCAGGACCTGAATCTGACGCTGGGCACGGTGATCCAGGTGGACAAGGCCGAAACGGTGCTGAAGAAGATCCAGATGCTGGATCCGGTGGGAATTGCCAGCCGTTCACTCCAGGAATGCCTGGTCGTCCAGCTGGAGGTTACCGAGCTGGATTCCGCAGTCAAGGTCCTGGCGCGGCGTTTGTTGACCGAATTCTACGACGACTTCACGATGCGGCATTTCGAGGAGCTGTCCCGGAAGCTCGGAGTCTCCCTGGACGATCTCAAGCGGGTGATCGAGGTCATCCAGCATTTGAATCCCAAGCCGGGTGAGGGAGAGTTCACCCAGCACGAGAACTATGTCGTCCCCGATTTTATCGTGATCAAGACCGAGGACGACTTCATCATCAGCCTGAACGACCGGAACATTCCACCCCTGCGGATCAACCGGGCGTACAAAGAACTGATGTCCAAGCGCAAGAAAAACGGGGTCTCCACCGAAGCCAAGGATTTCATCCGGCAGCGGTTCGAAGCAGCAAAATGGTTTATCAGTTCCATCCATCAGCGCCGTGAGACGATGCTCCGGGTGATGAGAACCATCGTGGACAAGCAACGGGAGTTCTTCGAGACGGGTGAAGGACTTCACCCGATGATCTACAAAGACATCGCGGAAGTGATTGAAATGGACATTTCCACCATCAGCCGCGTGGTGAACAGCAAGTATGTCCAGACAGACTACGGGGTGTTTTCGCTCCGGCATTTCTTCAGCGATGCCATCAGCACGACCGATGGGGACGAAGTGTCCAACAAGGAAGTCAAACGCAAGCTGAAGGCCCTGATTGATGCAGAGGATCCCCTGAAACCCCTGAGCGACCACAAGCTCGGCGAACTGCTGAACGCACAGGGGTTGAACATCGCCAGGCGTACTGTCGCCAAATACCGCGAGGCAATGTTGATCCCCGTCGCACGCCTGCGCCGCAAACTCACCTGACCCCCACGATAAGGAGCGGTGTCCATGGACGGCCGTTTCCATTCCACAACAGTACTCGGGCTCACCCGCGAAGGGCGCACGGTCATCGGCGCGGACGGTCAGGTGACCGTCGGACAGACCATCATGAAACACAACGCGCGTAAAGTGCGCCGGCTGCAGGACGGCAAGGTGCTCGCGGGGTTCGCGGGGGCGGCAGCTGACGCCTTCACCCTGTTTGCCAAGTTCGAAGACTACCTTGGGAAGGAACGTGGAAATCTGGAACGGGCGGCGGTGGAGCTCGCTAAGGAGTGGCGCACGGACAAGTACCTCCGTCAGCTTGAGGCATTGCTGGCGGTACTCAACGGGACGACGGCACTGGTCATTTCGGGAACCGGGGAAATCGTTGAGCCCGATGACGGTATTGTCGCCATCGGTTCCGGAGGACCGTACGCCCTGTCAGCAGCCCGCATGCTCATCAAACATACCACACTCCCCGCCCGCACGATCGTGGAAGAATCGCTGCGTACCGCCGCGGGCATCTGCATCTACACCAACGAGAATATCGTCGTCGAGGAACTGTAAGACCCGGCCGACGCTGGCAGGCGACGAGGTGACAACGACGATACCCTGCGGGCGAAGAGCTTCGGGCCGATCAGGCATGTGAACCACCCCCGGGCAGTGACGACACCTTTCCAGAAATCAGGCATTTGACCAACGTGTGAGCCCCATGACAAACAGCGCAGCAGAGCACGCCTCACGAGATCTGACTCCCCGGGAAATCGTCCGGGAACTGGACAAGTACATCATCGGCCAGGACAACGCCAAGCGGTCCGTCGCGATCGCCATGCGGAACCGGTGGCGCCGTCTGCAGGTGCCACCGGGTCTCCGCGAAGAAATCATGCCGAACAATATCATCCTGATCGGCCCGACGGGTGTCGGGAAGACAGAGATTGCCCGGCGGCTTGCCCGGCTTGCCAATGCCCCCTTCATCAAGGTCGAAGCGTCGAAGTTCACTGAGGTGGGCTACGTGGGGCGTGATGTCGAATCGATCATCCGCGACCTCACCGAATACGCCGTCACCATGGTGAAGGCCGAACGGCGGGCTGAGGTGAACGAGAGCGCACGGGCGATGAGCGAGGAACGGATTCTTGATCTCCTCGTCCCGCCGCCTCGCAAACGCGCCGGTGTTGCTGCAGAAGAAGCACCGGCCACGGAGGAAGACACCAACGCTACGCGGGAGAAGTTCCGGCAGCGGCTGCGCGACGGTCAGCTGGAGCACAGAATGATCGAACTGGATGTGCCTGCCGCCGAAACACCGCTGATGCAGGTGATTGGCCCCATGAATCTGGATGAGATGGGAATCAATCTGCAGGATGTCTTCGGAAACCTCCTCCCCAAGAAGACAAAACGGCGGAAAGTCACGGTTGCCGACGCGCGCGTGATCCTGACGAATGAAGAGGCCCAGAAGCTGATCGATCAGGATGCGGCGGTGAAGGAGGCCCTGCAGCGCGTGGAGAATTCGGGTATTGTGTTCCTTGACGAAATCGACAAAATCGCCGGGAGCAGGAGTCAGGCGGGCGGACCCGATGTCTCTCGCGAAGGTGTGCAGCGCGATCTGCTCCCTATTGTCGAAGGTTCAAATGTCATGACCAAGTATGGCATCGTGAAGACCGATCACGTCCTGTTCATCGCTTCAGGTGCCTTTCACGTTGCCAAGCCATCCGATCTCATTCCCGAGTTGCAGGGCCGCTTCCCCATACGTGTGGAACTCAGTAGCCTGTCCGAGGAGGATTTCATCAAAATCCTCACCCTGCCGCAGAACGCCCTGCTGAAGCAGTATGCGGCATTGCTGGAAACTGAAGGTGTTCATCTGGACTTCCGCGAGGACGGCATCCAGGAAATCGCCAGGATCGCCAGCGAAGTCAATGATCAGGTGGAAAACATCGGCGCGCGGCGACTCCACACCATTCTCACGACGCTCCTTGAGGATACGCTCTACCTGGCCCCGGATGAGGTTCCCGCCGACACGATTGTCATCGATCGTGACCGCGTGCAGTCCCGCCTGGCGGGAATTGTGAGGAACCGCGATCTGTCGAAGTACATCCTGTAGCATAGAAATGGGGATGGCCCACCCGCCATCCCCATCCCCCCCGTACGACGGTCCCCCGACCACTACAAACGAATACGCATACCCATGGCAACCGACCCGTGTGCCAGCGCTTCCTCCCGCAGGAGGAAGTTCAGATGCTCCGACGCGATATCCAGATCGAATACACCGAAGTGGAGTCCAAAACCGAGCGCAAACGTGAAATCATCCGTGCCGCCGACCGAAATCCCTGTGCGGAGCGGGAGGAATTTCCAGGGCCGGAACTCCAATCCGGTTGAGAACCTTCCCGCCCGTGCGGTCCCGGCGCCTTCCACAAGTCCCTGATTATAGTCGCACGCCAGGGTCCACTCACCCCAGAAGATGGATTTCAACGCCGGCACACGGTGCAGCTCCACGGCGACGCCGACCCGGAACGTAGTGGGAAGTGCCGATGAAAAACTCCCGCCGGGGCGCGTCTCGCCATGCACCGCATTCTCGATGGAATCGCGTTGAGCTTCGTTGAGCGGATCGTCCATACGAATCGATGCCACAGCATAGATCTCCTCCACATCGCGGGCCCATTCAACCGACCCGACGTCCGTGATGGCGAGCCCCACCTTGATGTAGTCGGTGATTTCCGATGCCACACCGAGGTCGAACCCGAAACCGGTCCCTGCCGGTGCCGGGAACAGGTTGAAACCCGAATCGCCGGTTCCGCGAAACAATTCCATCCCGGCCAGCCGGCCGAACATATCGATCTGTCCGTTCAGAATACCGTCCGTGCCCGTCTCCAGACGCGTGTTGAACCGATCAAGGCCGAAGTAGCCCAGCCCGTGAATCAGTTTCACGGCGGCACCCGCAGAAAGCGATTTTAGGAAGAAGGGACACGGGAGTTCCTTGCCGAAAGAAAGCGCGTACTCGCGCATCCATGCCGCATACGCCGATGTGGAGCTGAAGTCATAGACCGAACCCGGCGTATTGCCATACAGCAAAAAGGCGGCGTAGTCGCGCGGAACCATCCCGTTGATCATGACGTACTCCGTTGCCGTCACGGCTACCGTGCCAAAGTCCCCGATCCTGACCGACAGCCCGAGCGGGCGCACTTCAAGATGCGAGGCAATCCGTCCCAGGCCGTCCGGGAAGGAACGGAGAATATTCTGTTTATCCGCGTCGTTCAAATAGCGTCCGACCCTGCCACTGTCGGTTTCGACTCCTGTGAAGTAGTCCTTGTACATTCCATAGTTCAGGAAATCGCTCCCTACATGAACCCCGAAGCGGATCAGACTGAACGTTACGATCGCTTCGTCCGGCGCTGCGAGGTTCGCCGGATTGATGCCGACGGCATCCAGTCCGCGTGAGGAAGCGACAAACGTCCGCGCCATCCCCATTCCCTGAATGTTGGTCCGTTCCCCCCCGGCGTGGAGCGGCAACGGAAGAATGGATGACCACAGCACTGCTCCGGCCAGCACGCACACCAGGCGGTTCTTCATGGCTTTACCCTGTAGGAGAGTTGCGTCCATACACGTATACGCACCCGGTCCGTGGTGTTGAAATTGACTGCGTCGGTCCCCGGGGTATTCACCGCCATGCCCACCTGAACAAAATCGGCGGTATTCAATGATCGCAGTTCCGTGTTCTGCAATTCCACGAAGCGGCTGGAACGCGCGGAGGCCTGCACATCCCCGCCGGCAATGATGCCGGCAGCGATCGCGATCGAATCGCCTTCCGATTGAGGAATAACCAGCAGCGGTCTGCGGTCGCGGTCCAGCAACACCAATTTGACCTTCACCGCCAGGGGAAGACCATTGTCGATTTCCACGAACATACGCCCTGAATTGAAGTCGTTGAGTTGCGCGGGATCGATTCTGTTGTCTGCGGTGCCGTCACCCGTGGTATCCCCCATCACCAGGGTATCGGCGAACACACCGTCGGCGATCCGCATGCTCAGCGGAACCGAAAGATTCACATTTCCCGCAAATGAACAGTTGCGCCCGATTGCGGCCGGAGCCGTGGTGTCAAAGTCCGGATTCAACCAGACATGACCCACCACACGCAGGGAATCAGGAAGATTGCCTGAAATCTGGGAGAGGAACTCTCCGACGTCACCCGGCGCAAAAGCGATTGTGCCCAGCCCGCTCGTCCCCTTCGTGACCGGCACTTGAAGCGTCACCGTCTTTCCGGCATCGTCTTTGGCTTCAAACCGCAAATCCAATTCCAGCGGTGCGGTGATGGACGTTTGTGGTGTGAACACCATGCTGGCGCCCGGTATGTCGATCTGTCCCTTGAACTTCTTTCCGATGTCTCCGAGTTTCAATGCGACGTGCTCATCGATGGCGATCATGGTGGGTTGCAGCACGGCGATGGCGCTGTCGGCGATCACGGAACCGCTTGTGGCGTCCACACGCACAAAATCCGTCGACTGCAATGTCACCGCACCGCCATCCCCGGCCCCGTACAGATCTGCAACGCATTCCGCAACCAGAGATCTGAGAAAACCCCCGTCCAGGGACCGCAGGCGTGTCCGGCCCAGATCTATGGTCAGAACGGCAGAATCACGCGGTGCGATATCAACGGTCTGTTCAAAGGTCTGTCCGGAGGAACGGACCAATTCCGGCAGCCGCACGCAGAGGGACATGCGGAGGTCAATACTGTTCACGATTCGAAGATTCAGCATTCCCCGGTTCAGCCACACTTCACGGATCAGTGTCTGGGTGTTCATGGGGATCGACCGGGTCGCCACAAAATGCTGCGGGGAGACCTGGGTTGTCGTTGCGGTGAGGGCGACGAGGTCCGAAGAGCTGATCGTGGCGAGCAACATCGTATCGGGAATTGCCACCGGCAAGGATCCGCTTCCCGTGCTCGAGACACGCATTGCCTCGAGGCGTACACGCTGGAGGATGGTTTTACCGGCAAGATCGGCCTGCACCGTGCGTACACCGCGAGCCGGGATCTCGGCAGCGCCGAAATCAAAACTGGCAATCGTCCCTCCGGCCTGGTTCACAAGCTGGATCGGCGTTTCTATCCTGACCGGGACATCCATCCGGTTTATCAGCCTCAACTGTACGGTGCCGCTTTGTATGAGGGCACTCTGGACGTTCGGAAGGTCACCACTCACCGCGGGGATATTCGTCGGCGGCAGCGGAAGAATAAGCGTTGTCATCCCCGGTGTGAGCCCCGGAATCTGTATATTCAGATCAATCGGAGGCATGCTGACGGAGAATGGACCGAGATCAGCACCGAAGGAGGTCGCAATGGGATCGAGGGCGATGCGATCGCCGACATATGTGGGGTCAGCCGTTACCGAGGTTCTCATCATCAGCCGTGTCCCCCCCGGGGCGACCTGCAGGATACTGGTGTCTCTCAGAGCGATTTCTTCAAGCGTATACGTGCGGGTGGCGATGGATGCAGACAGGTCCACGTCCCATTGTGGCAGAACGGGTTCCATGGGTTTGTTGAAACAATGAAATGCGCCGAACGCAAGGCCGAGCGATAGGGCGCGTATCAGAAAAAAATGCGTATTTGATCTCTCCATTCTCCGCCCCACGTTTGGCTGAAGTCTCCAGTGTTTGTTCACTGGGGACTGTTGAAGCAAAGCCGGTGCCAGCGGCATGAGTCCGGTGACGGAGCACACGCTGTGCCCTAGCAGCTTGTAGAACAAGGGGTTAGGAACAGGGGGCGGAAAAGACGGGAAAAAGGCGCAGGCCTGGCGGGAACAGATTATGTGTCGATTCTACAAAGTGACAGAGGGTTCTCCGGCCCTTCGTCACGGAGTCTCTGCGGGTGACCCTCTTGAAGACGTGCGCTTCTGTCGGCGCCTCGTACGGTGATGAAATGTACCGGGCGAAGCGTCTGACGAAGATGCAACGCGTACGCCGGACGGACCGCTAGTGGACCTTTTCGTCAGGCATCATTTGCTGAAAACCGAGTACCGGACCGCCATCACCGTGGATCTTGATTTCACCGAACTTCATTTCATACTTGGCGATGTTGTCTTCCAGGGCACGCAGAAGCAGTTTCGCGTGCTGGACGGTCATGATGACCCGCGCGTGGACTCTGGCTTTGGGTACGCCGGGAAGGACACGGGTGAAATCGATCACAAACTCGGCAGGCGAATGGGTGATGATGGCGAGATTGGAATAGACGCCTTCGGCCTCTTTCTCACCGAGTTCGATATTGATCTGCTGTTGTCCGGGATTGCCCTGATCGCTCATCGCACATCTCCTTTCAAAAAAAAAGCCCCGCCCCGAAGGGCAGGGCACTGGCTACGTAATACGGTTATTTGCCTTTGGTCAGTTTGTCGTACCGCTCAAATGCGGCTTTGGACTTATCGACCATGTTCAGATTCGCATACAGTTTGCCGAGTTGCTGCAGCAAAGCGAGATCATCAGGGCGGAGCTCCTGAGCCTTCTCCAGGTACGGGAGGGCTTCCTTGAACTTTTCTTTGTAGGAGAGGTCTTGCTTGACTTCCTTCCCCTTGTTCTGCGCCCGTTCCGCATCCGCTTTCTTGTCGGCTTCCGCTTTCATCGAGACACCCCAGTTCAGGTACGAGACACCGGCATTGTAAATGGCGTCGGCATAACCGGGGTCAAGTTCGATGGCTTTCTTGAATTGCTCGGTGCTCTCCTGAAAACGATCCTGTTTCAGAAGGAAGACGCCGAATGCGTACCGGAACACCTTGTTGTTCGGGTCTCTTTCAACGGCGCTCTGTGTGAGGGCCATTGCCTTGTCGGTGTTCTTCGTGCGTTCGTAAACATCGATCAGGTTGGTGATATTGTCGGCGCTTCCCGGGTTCACCTTGTAGGCCATTTCAAATGCGGCCGTGGCACCGGCCATTTCGGAGTTGAATCCGGCCTCATTCTTGGCCTGCTGCTGTTCCAGGGCATTCGTATAGTGCACCTGGCCAAGGAGGCGGGCAGCCTCTTCAAACTCGGGATTCTTTGCAACAGCGGTCTCAAGATCCTTCTGAGCCCTCTTCACGTCATGCTGTGCATAGTATGCGAGGGCCCTGACATAGTATGTGCTCGCACTGTCAGGCACCATTTCGATCGCCGTGGAAAAACGATCGATCGCCAGCTGGTAGTAGGCCGAGGTGTCGCGCCCCTTGTTGTAGATGCCGACGCCATCATTGTACATCATCGCCCAGACAGCGAGGCGGTTGCGCGCGATCTCCGTCTTGTACTTATCCGACAACTGCAGAGTACGCGTATACGCTTCGTTCATCTCCGTATATTTGCGCATTTCAAGGCGTACCTGGCCGAGCAGGTACCACGCTTCTTCGTTCTTCTCATTCTTGGTTACTTCCTTCAGCAGGCTCGCCTCCGCTTTTTCCCACTGCTTCTGCTGCATGTACAGTTTGGCGCTTGTGGTTTCTGCGGAACCGCACTGGAATCCCGTGGTGGTGATGTACAAGAATGCCAGGGAAATGATACCGAGAGGTATGTACCGTTTCATGGTGACTCCTGATTGGGGTAAGAAGATCAAAACGTAATAATATAGCCATTCCCTGCGGAAAAAGCAATTTAGTAGTTTATCCTGATGATCGGGGCAAACACGATATAGTTGTCATAATGCCACGGAGGCAGATTGTCGGACCGGAAAGCCTTGAAATAGCTTACGGACACGCCGAAGTTGTTGCTCAGCATCAAAACGGGTTTCACGACGAAAAAACCGTACCCGTCCGTGAGACTGTAGTGGACGGCCGTACGGATATCATACTGTAAAAGCCCGCCGTGCTCTCCGATACCGCATTCAAAAGAGGCGAGCACATTGTTCACGGTCGGTTCGATTTGGGATGCCCCGTTGTCGGGCAATTCCACGCGGGAGAAATGATGCAGATCATGCCAGGCCAGACCGGCTCCCAGGTTGAACACACCCAGCCGCTTTACTTCAGCCCCGAGGATAACGGCGTTCCGGATGGAATAGAACGTCTCCGGAAGATTCGGCGAAAAACTCTCCCGGTCCTCCACTGCCACAGACAGCTCCAGATGCAGGCGGACAAAGCCCGCAGTATCGATCCCGAGGAACGGAACCCGTGTCCAGGGTGTGTAACTCCCGCTCAGGAATACCGCTGTGCCCGATCCTTCCAGTTTCCGGCTCTTGAACATTGAGTTGGGAGACGGCGGGGTCGGCTGGAGGACGGAGAAATTAATGGGTTCCTCGATCCCCACATTAATCCGGAACAGGTAGTAGTCCGGATCACGCACGGCCGAGGGACGATCGATGTATGTCAGCGTCAGTCCGCCGACCATCGTACCCCGGAACCAGAACGGGAGATCCAGGGTCTCATTCCCCAAACGGCCGAACATGCTCACCCCGGAATAGGCGCGCGCACCACGCGGTTGAGTCGACCAGAGTTGCACCGACGGCTCCAGTGGATTCAGATAGATGTCGGTCACCCGGGCAAGATCGGCTTCAAAGTCATCCCTGCCCGACCCCCGGTATCCCTGCACAGTCCGGTACAACTCCTGGCCGAGAATCCCTCGAATGAACACATAGTCGTCAAGGACCACGGTGTCACGGCCGGATTCAGCCATGTACGTCAGGAAGAGTGTCTGGATTTCATCGTCGTGAAGGCGCTTGCGGCAGATCACCTCCACACGATCCGCCTCGCGCGGCAACCGTTGATGCCGTTGATCCAGCGTACGATCACTATTTTGCACCTGATACAGGATTTCCCGGACGACCCGTACATCGGTGACCGTCCATTCTTCCGGCGGAAACATGCCGGTGTCCAGTTTGATCAGATGGGTGTAAATGCTGTCGAGGCGCCCGGGCTTGTCGCCGGCCTCAAGAGATTGCCCGCAAACGAGTGCCGCAAGCAGGAGGAGAGATGCCCTTGTCTTCATGAGATCCTCACCAGTTCTTGTCGAAGCCGTAACGATAACGCAGCTGCAGCAGGTTGGCGCGTTCCGCTTCCCACGGATGAAGGGAGCGTCCGATCGGACGGGGAAGAAGGATCGCCTCCAGCCGGAGCTCGTGCAACCCGCGGTCAATGATCTTCAGCCATGGCGTGAAGGTCAGACGGTTGTCAAAGAAACGCACGTTCGCACCGAACCTTGCACGGCTGGATACGTGGGTATAGTTCACCTGGAGGAGGGGCTGGACCTGGCTCATGCCGCGCGCCTTGGTATCCACGGCGTATTTCCCCTGGGCGTCGTACTGGACCTGGCGGATGTCATACGTTCCCGCCCCGATATCGAACCGGAAACGGTTGTACATCGGTTCGTCGGTATTCCAGAAATATCCCAGAGACGCCTCCCACTGCCTCACAGAGTAGTATGCGTATTCCGCACCGGGCGAACCGAATTCTACAAAAGGATCGGCATATTCCTTGGTTCCGCCCGCATACATGAATGTGAAAAACGGCAGGCGGTAGTAGGGAGCTCCCGTGGTGATTTCCACCACGACGCCCGGCGTGGTATTCAACCGTGGCGGATCAAGATTCATTACCGGGGATGCCGCATTGAGATGCCACCGGTCGATCAATGAGGCGGTGTTGACGGGGGACCTCGCCAGCACCTTGAGATTGAGGAAGAAACTGGAATCGATCTGCGAACCGCGCGCATCATTGAAGAACAGGAGCAGCCGACCCCCCCAGGTCAGCGCGGGCGACTGGAACGAAACCAGGTTGAGCACACGGTCCCCGAATCCCATTTCGAACCCGAACCCGTGAATGCCGATCGTTTCCGCACCTGTATACAGAAGTTTGTGGCCGAACGTCAGGCTGGAAAAGGTGGCTTCGATCGAATACGGACGCTCATCACGCGCAATATCGGCGAACGGATGATGGTCGTTCACCCGTGCATACTGGATGAAATCCCGGTTTGATTCAGACGTCTTGTAGAAGTGGGGATCGAGTCCGTTTCCGCTCTCCTTTTCCCGCAGGGCGGAAACCCTGCCTTTGCGATCGAGCGTTATCAGCAGTTGTTCGAGGGCTGCGTACTGCTGGCTGCCGGATCTGCCGCCGGATACTCCTGGCGGCGTCGCACGTGATTGCAGAAGCAGGATGTCCTCCAGGTCGAGGACGTGTTCGGTAACCGTGGTATCCACTACGTTGTGTTCTCCCGCTTCCGCCGCCGGATCGGTTCCCTGAAACGACAGTCTGCGTGTGGATTCCGTTCGGACGGTTTCGACAACGCGCATGATCTGCAAGGGCATGTCAAATGTCGCCGGAAGGTAGCTGATCCGGTATCTGTACGTCTCCTTCCGCAGGCCGGTCTTCCCACCGCTAGTGACATCCTTCTGGAAGGTCATCCTGTTCCCCTCGCCCCCTTCGAGCGTTTCCCCCTGCAGCGGGGCGAGGTCGTAGAAGGTGAGATCGTCCGTCTCCATAAGGTTGGTGTTCCGAGCATCCGTCGCCACCTTCTCTCTGATGAGATCGTACAACCGGCGTGTCCTGATGCTCTCGCGCGGCCCGGCCGTTTCGTCATCACCGGCCTGCGGAGCGACAAGCACGAACGCGAGGAGCCAGCCCAAAAGTGCTGTCATCACGTGTGAAACCTCCCTTGGTTCGTTAACGTGTGGAATAGACCCGGGATTTGTAGGTCCTGCTGGTGACCAGCCCGAACTCATCGGTGATACGGAGACGGAGCGTCACTTCCGCCGGGTTTTCCGGTGACCATCGTTCAAGAACATTCGCAGCGGGCTGCACCTCGATGATGTTCCAGAGACCATTCCGTTCCCTGCGCCAGCTCACCCCGCGGGTTCCGTCACGAGGGAGAAATTCCGCAGGGCTGGAGGAGACTTCAACCCGGGTGATCCCTACAGGGATGAGGTACAACCCTTCATAGAATGGCCCGCTGGCTGCAAACCGGAACTGGAGCGGACCGAGGAAGCCGGAGACATGCGACAGATCGAGCCGTGGCGTCCGGCCCTGCCTGTCCATTTCATCATATGTCGTCGAATCATGCCAGAGGGTAAGCACTTCGCGCTGGCTGGGAACTTCCACGCGCACCTGCCACACACTCTCGCGCCTTTTGGTCCCCGTGGAATCCGCGTAGAGGAAGAGACGTCCGTGATAGTATCCTTTCAGGACGAACGTTCCGAGCCCCGCCAGCCTCGCACGCCAGATCTTTTCAACTCCGAAGAGCGGGCCATCTCCTGTGAGCAACACTTCACCGTCACGGAGCACCTCGTAAGAATACCCGCGCTGGTCCGCATGACCCGCGGCAAAACTGAAGATCGCGCTTTCGCCGTAGTAGTAGATGGAATCCGGTTCTGCGACAATCACCGGCCAGCGCACAGTTACCACCTTGTAGAAACCGTACCGGTGACGCACACCGTCATTCCGTCCGATCCCCGAAATACGCTTCAACACGTAATACGTACCGGCGGAGTCCAGCTGCACCGCGGACACGGCAACCTGGCGGATCCCGGAACCCAACACGAGTGCTTTGCCGGCACCCGTTTCACGTGCAAAGCTCGGATCATACACTTTGACTGTTACCTCCGGCCTGACCCATGTCGACAGAGATATGGTATCCGTCAGGACTTCCCCCACCAGTGCCCGTTGTTCTCCGGTCTTTTGCGGAGGGAAATCAACGCCAAGCGCTCTGGAAGCGCCGGGCTCCTGGCCGGACAGGCACGCGGGTGCCAGCAGGAGGAGAAAACAGCAACGAAGGTTCATCGGTTCACCTGGAATATCCGTTGAAAAATCTGTGGAGGCTCGAGATCAAGTCACCGGCCCGTTCGGGATGCGCGGTAGGGACCCTGCCCGCAATACTCGCAGGGCGGAAGCCGTTGCCCTTCGGTCTTCACAACGACGGTGAACGGATAGGCGCGATCGGTGGAAACCCAGAGATCGTCCCCCAACCGCCGCTGCAGCTTCGCCTGCACACTGTCCCGCACGATAGACGGATAATACTCAGGCACGGCACGGCGCACACGGCTTACCACCGTATAGGTGTATTCTCCCTCCCGGTCGAAAACCTTGCTGAAGACAGCATTCCCTGTCGTCCGGTTCACTACACATCCCATCTCCTCCGTCACCACGCCCTCCTGGCATATCGTCCGTCCCCCGGCATCCATCACGACGTATTCCACGCTTTGCCGTTCGCGGTCCGACCAGAGACCGATAGGAGAAACGACAACACGGGTTGACTCCCCCATCTGGCCTATCACACGCTGCAGCGTCCTGCCGAACGCAAAGGCGTTGGTGACAGGCGGGACATTCAGCTGCAGCGGCTTGGAAAATTCGCCGGCAAGACTATCAGCCAGCGTATGCATCTGTTGAAGATCCTGAACATGCTGCTCCGTCGCCTCATCCCGTTCGAGGATGAAGAGCAGCAGTTCGAGGATCATCGCGATGTAGAAGATGAAGTAGAGAGAGATCTTCATGGCATTCGTCAGTCCTGATGTGCAGGAAGCGTTGACATTCCGTTGTGCCCTTCACCTCTCGACCGGAGTCACGTGCCGCCGGTCTTCTTGATGTGCACCACCATGGTTTTCTCGGCAGCCAACTCTTGCTTCGCCTCATGCACTTCCCTGGCGAGATTCTTGATTTCTTCCGTCGGGAAACTCCCCGTTACGTCCACCCGGACCTTTGTACTCTCATCAGGTTTGTAGAAGATCAGGAGGCCGAGGAGGCTGATGATCGTGAATTCGATTTCCAGCGGCAAGATGATGAACAGCGGGTCATTCTTTCCGATAATCTGCAATCCACGAAGCCCGATAAACAGAATAAGGATCCCCGCGCCGAGATATGCGAGACCCTGAACGTTGTTCTCATATTTCTTGACGACGTCAGCCACCATCCATTGCGAAAAACGATGCTTCTTGTCGAAATCCTCGCGATCCTCGGGTTCCAGTGTGCGTGTATACGATTTGTAATGCTTACTTTCCTCTCCCTTCTTGTGCCATTCATCGCGCAGGCTGCAGAGGGAATGCCCGAAGATGGATCTGGGTGAGAAGGCGAGGATGAAGCTGCCCAGTCCCCCGATAATCGCTCCACGGACAGGAAGGAACCGCTCAAACCACCCGATACCGAGTCCAATCATCACCAAACCCGGGATAAGGAACAAGCTTGATCGTTCGAACGGTCCGAAAGCCTCCAGGCGCAACCACAGCCAGCGCGTTGCCAGAAGGAACCCCGTCCAGATGGCGATCAGGAACACCAGCGCAACGAGGCTTTTCCATAGGCGGTTGTCGTCTTTCATGGGGAGGTTCCTCACATGATTGTGGAGAGAAGGAATAGTCATAGAACAGCACCGTGGACATGGCGAGAGTGGCCGTTGTGAGCGGCACGCCGTATGAGGGTCTTCACCACGCCAGGATGTCACGACAACGGGACGACCCGGGCCTGGTAAGCCAAGGCAGGGGAAGACGTCAATGACGCGTTCCGGCACGAAGGGAGACGACCGTCTTCCACCTGGGTGGGGAAACACCACAGTCCCCCCCCGCGAGACATGGATTCATGTTAACAAACACCTCCCTCATAGTCAACAAAGGCCACTCAGGAATCATTGATTTTCCCCCGTGTTTTTCGTATTTTTGTAGGTTAGCGAGGAATCCATCCACCGTCACCCGGAGGCGCCGTTTATGTCAACTTATGAGAAACTCATTCCCCCCGTAGAGGGGGAGAAGATCACCATGCACAATGGATCGCTCCGAGTCCCGGACCATCCTATCATCCCGTTCATTGAGGGGGACGGCACAGGTCCGGACATCTGGCATGCCTCACAGATGGTCCTCGACGCCGCTGTAAGTAAGGCATACGGCGGGAAACGCAAAATCGTCTGGTTCGAGGTGTATGCCGGAGAGAAGGCCAACACCGTGTACGGCCAAAACACATGGCTTCCGGAAGACACACTCACGGCGATCAGAGAATACCTCGTGGGGATCAAGGGTCCGCTCACCACCCCTGTCGGTGGGGGAATCCGGTCGATCAACGTGGCGCTCCGGCAGATGCTCGATCTGTACGTGTGCCTCCGCCCCGTCCGTTATTTCGACGGGGTCCCTTCTCCGGTGAAACGGCCCGAGCTTGTAAATATGGTGATTTTCCGTGAAAACACGGAAGATATTTACGCGGGTATCGAATGGAAGGCCGGTACTCCGGAGGCGGAAAAGGTCGTCGCCTGGCTGCAGCAGGAAATGGGAGTGAAGAAAATCCGGTTTCCCCGAACCGCGAGTATCGGCATCAAGCCGGTCTCTGTGGAAGGAACCGAACGCCTTGTACGGGCTGCCATCCGATATGCCATTGCGAAGAAGCGTAAGAGCATGACCCTGGTGCACAAAGGCAACATCATGAAGTTCACCGAGGGTGCGTTCCGGGACTGGGGCTATGCTCTTGCCAAGCGTGAGTTCCCGGATCAGACCGTGTCATGGGATGATTGCGGCGGAAATCCCCCGGCCGGGAAGGTGCTCATCAAAGACGTTATTGCCGACGCATTTCTGCAGCAGATCCTGACGCGGCCGGCAGAGTACGATGTCATCGCCACGCTCAATCTCAACGGGGACTACATTTCCGATGCCCTCGCCGCACAGGTGGGAGGTATCGGCATCGCGCCCGGTGGCAATATCAACTACGACAGCGGGCATGCCGTATTTGAGGCAACGCACGGTACAGCGCCGAAGTATGCCGGTCTGGACAAAGTCAATCCCGGATCGGTAATTCTGAGCGGGGAGATGATGTTCCGCTATCTGGGGTGGGATGAGGCGGCGGATCTGGTCATTTCTTCTCTGGATAAAACCATCCGTTCCCGGACTGTGACGTACGATCTTGCGCGGCTGATGGAGGGGGCGAAAGAGGTGAAATGTTCCGAATTTGGCAAGGCCCTGGTAGGCAACATGTAAATCCGGGCCTGGAGTGCCGATGACCCCTGAGGCACGGTGTGGCTCAAGAGCCTCATGCCAGGCATGCGTCACCCGTGTCATCTGTGACACAGGTGGTAGTCTGTGGCAGTTCCCAGGAAGGGCCGGACCTAAAAGCCGGCCCTCGGTGTTGATAAAGAGAAGACCGAGGATTAGCAGCCGCCTCCCGGGGTGGCTAAGCCCGGCTTCCTTGACAAAAGGACTCGGAATTCGTACTTTTTTGCATCTGGGTAGCGGAAATTGTGGGTGAGGGAAGTAATGATTGCAGGTAATCTCAACGAGAGAGAGCGGACCGTCCTGCACTATGTCGTGCATGACTTCATTGAGACGGCCTCGCCGGTCGGATCGCGGTACATTTCCAGACGCCATGAGGATGTTCTGGGTTTGAGTTCCGCGACCATACGGAATATCATGTCCGATCTCGAATATCGCGGGTATATCGACCATCCGCACACGTCTGCTGGTCGGATTCCCACGGACCAGGGGTACAGGTTCTACCTGGACACTCTGATGAAGGTGGAACAACTTTCTTCCGCCGAGCAGCAGGTGATCAGAGAAAACCTCGATTCTTCACGGGAAATGGAAGGTCTCTTGAGGGAGTCCTCCCGCCTCTTGGGAAAGATTTCCAGCCAGCTCTGCATTGTGACGTCGCCCCATCTCAGCAGCGGGGTTTTTGACAAGATGGAGCTGGTACAGATCGTCTCAAACCGGATCATGGTTATCCTCTCCATCAAATCCGGTCTGGTCAGAACGATCATGATGGAAGTGGGATGCGAGATTCCGCGGGAACGCCTGGACGACCTGGCGCGCTTCATGAACGAGCGCCTGAGCGGCCTGACCCTGCAGCAGATACGTGATACGTTCGTGGACCGGATACGGGACGCCGCCGATGACCATGCAGGTCTGATCCGCCTGTTTATCGACTCGGTCGACAAACTCTTTCTTCCTCCCCGGGTGGAGAAGCTGCACATCGGGGGAGCGGACAAGGTGCTGGATCAGCCGGAGTTCATGAATCCCAAGGATTTCCGGAGCATCATCGAGTTAATCAACAATGAGGAGTTCATCATCCATGTGCTCGAGAAGCATGAGGAAAAATCTCCCGGCACGCAGGTGACCGTCGGCAGGGAAAACGAAGAAGACAAATTGAAACCCTACAGCATCATCACCTCAACGTACGCCATCGGCGACGTTACAGGGTCGGTCGGCGTCATCGGACCAACTCGTATGAAGTACAACCGGATGATACCGCTGGTCGATTATGTTGCGCGGACCATCACCGCCATGCTCTCCACAACAACCACACCCTGATGACCGAAGCAGAAAAGACAACCGATACGCCCCAGGAAATGAACAACCAGACCGAGGCGCAGGTGCCCGTCGATACCGCGGCCCTGGAAGCACGGCTGGATGAGTTGCAGAAGGCTTTTGACGGGTGCCGCGATCAACTCCTGCGCAAAGCGGCCGAGTTCGAAAACTACAAACGCCGGTCCGAGACGGAGTTTGCCGCCATCATCAAAAACGCCAATGAATATCTCCTGATGTCCCTGCTGCCGGTGGTGGACGATTTCGTCCGTTCAAAGAAATCGGCGCGGGAATCGAAGGATATCGAGGCCATCATTGCCGGTGTGGAGATGATCCGCACTAAGATGATGAAGATCCTCGAAAAACAGGGACTTGCCCCCTTTGAGTCGGTGGGCAAGCCTTTCGATGTGGAGTACCATGACGCGCTCATGCAAATCCCGCGGGAGGACGTTCCTCCCTCCACTGTCGTGGAAGAGGTGGAACGGGGGTACATGTTGAACGACAAGGTGCTGCGCCATGCCAAGGTGGTCGTATCCACGACCCCGGAGGTAGAGCATGGCGAAGCGTGATTATTACGGCATACTGGGGTTGGAGCGGAATGCTTCTCCGGACGAAATCAAGAAGGCATACCGGAAGATGGCGATGCAGCATCATCCCGACCGGAATCCGGGTAACAAAGAGGCCGAGGAGAAATTCAAAGAAGCCGCCGAGGCCTATGAAGTCCTGAGCGACCCCCCCAAGAAACAACGCTACGATCAGTACGGCCATGAAGGAATCCGCGGGACAGACTTCCACGGTTTCAACGATGTGAACGATATTTTCTCCACCTTCAGCGACATCTTTGGCGGAGGATTCGGCGGGGGCGGCGGTACGATTTTCGACGAGATGTTCGGGGGACAGACACGGCAGAGGCGGCGGAGCACGGCTGCACCGGGCTCCGACCTGAAACTCCGGTTGAAGCTTACCCTCGAGGAAATCGCCTCAGGAATCGAAAAGAAGATCAAGCTCAAGAAGTGGAAGACCTGTGATACCTGCCGTGGGACCGGCGCAAAGGCGGGCCACTCCCTTACCACCTGTCCGGCGTGTAACGGAGCGGGTGAAATCCGGCAGGTCTCACGATCCGTCTTCGGGCAATTCGTGAATATCGCCACCTGCCAGAATTGTGAAGGGGAAGGTAAGGTGGTCAAGGAACCGTGCATGACGTGCAAGGGGGACGGGCGCGTGCAGGGCGACTCCACCATCAAGGTGAATATCCCCGGCGGTGTGTCGGAGGGAAACTACATCCCCCTCCGTGGAGAAGGAAACATCGGAAGGCGTGGCGGCGCTGCGGGTGACATCATCGTCGTCATTGAAGAAGAAGCGCATCCCCTCTTCACGCGGAACGGTGATGACGTCATACTGGACCTCCTGGTCAGCTTTCCCGAAGCCGCCCTGGGCGCGGACATCGAGGTGCCTACCCTCACGGGCCGTGCGCGTCTGAAAATCGAACCCGGAACGCAATCGGGCACCATCCTGCGCATGAGGGAAAAGGGTATTCCCCGGCTGAACACATTCAGCAAAGGTGACCAGCTTGTCCGCGTCAACGTCTGGGTTCCACGATCAGTGAACGCGCAGGAACGTTCGGCCCTGAAACAGATGGCCGGTTTCGAGAACATCAATCCCCATGAAGGGGATACTTCCGCAAATTCCGAAAAGAGTTTTTTCCACCGGGTGCGAAAAGCCTTCACGTGAGAGCTTCATGCGCGGAGTGCGGATTCTCCAGGAGTATCTCGGTTTCACGCGCACGGAAATCGTCGTCGTGGTGTTTCTGGGCGCGACATTTGCCGCCGGTTCGGCAATCCGGCTGTTCCGCTCCGGCGCAGACCGGAGTCAAACGGGCGAGCCTGTGTACATCACTTCGGACAGTCTGTTCCTCGCACGTTCACGTTTGCTGGCCGGACAGGCCGACAGTGGACGCGGGCATTCACGGGACAGCGCAACACTTCTCCAGAGAATCGCCGTGAACGGTGCCTCGGCGGCGGAATTGGAACAACTGCCGGGTATCGGCCCTGCGCTGGCGCGGCGCATCGTTGCTTACCGTGAAACTTGCGGGGACTTTCGATCTCTTGAGGACCTGGGGCATGTCCAGGGTATCGGTCCCAAAACTCTGGACCGGCTCCGGCCACTGGTCAGCCTGTCGCCTCAACCGCGTGAGCATCCCTTATCCGGGGCCCGGTAGCTCGGCGACACGGGCCTTTCCCGGAGCGCTGACCGGGTAGCCAGCAAACGGTACAGACTTTCAGACAACACCATCGGATGCCATGCTGGGAATCAGTGTCATCGAGGACGAAGTCCAGGCCGTGGAGCTTTCACGCCTGTCTGCCACCCCGACACTGACAGCCATCGGACAGTGGCGGCAGGAAAGAACCGCCGCTCCGGAGGCATTTCGCGAACGCCTGGCCGCTTTCATGGAAGCGAACAACGTACGCCCGGAACATGCCGCAGTGTGTCTCGATACCGGTCATATGCTTGTCCTGACAATTCCCGCTCAGGACACCTCCGGCCGCGAAGAGCTTCTTCAACACATGCGGTGGGAGATCGCGCAACTCCTTCCCGGAAATTCTCCCGACGATTTCATTATCGATATCCATCCACTGTCGCAATCGGGCAACGCAGAGTGGCGGGAAGTGCTCGGTGTCGCCGTTCGCAGGACAGAAGTCCGCGCGATACGTCAGTCGTGTGCGGATCTCGGCCTTTCACTCTCCTTCGTCGATACGGATCATTTCAGTGCTGAGAATCTGGTCGCCGCAGGGAGGGGGAGCTCCGCGGATCGCTGCCTCGCCCTCGTCGGCGTCAAGAGACAGCGGGTTGATGTCAGCATACTGGATCACGGGCGCCTGGTCTCCTATCGCGCTCATCCCGGAGGTTCGCCCGAAGAGACCGCGCTGGCTGTGGGAGCCGATATCGACGGGCCCCTCCCCGTCCGGGAGATCGCGCTGTACGGACCGAAATGCACGCCGGAACTCGAGGCGGCCGTCAGTCGTGCGACGGGTGTCCCGGTGGTTTTACTGAACCCTTTTGTGACAGTCGCCGTTGCGCCGGGACTCAAACTGGCCGACCATTTCCTTGGAAAACCCCACCGGTTTGCCGCGGCGGTCGGCGTCGCCCTGCGGGAGGAGTAAACACGTTCATGCGCATCACCACCGGACGTTTCAAGGGACGAGTCATCCGCACGATCAACGACATCTCGGTCCGCCCGGCCACGGACCGGGTTCGTCAGACCATTTTCAACATCCTTGCGCACAGGATGGACCTCGACGGGATCAAAGTCCTTGATCTTTTTGCGGGAAGCGGCAGTCTCGGGTTTGAAGCTTTGAGCCGCGGCGCGGCGCGGGCCACATTTGTGGAGAGTGATCCCCGGGTCGTGGCCGCACTCCAGCAGACGGCACGTCAGCTGGGATGCGCGGAGGCGTCCGATATCGTCCGCGGAGACGCGCTGCGTTACCTCCAGCGCGCCGGGGGGAGCTATCACCTGATATTCGTTGATCCTCCCTACGCACACTCTTCAACGGCGGATATTCCCGAAGAGGTCTTTTCACACGGTCTGGTGCGGAAGAACGGCTATCTGATCATCGAACATGCTGCAACGCTAAGGTTCGCTGAGACGGATCATTACGCCATAGGTCCGGTCAAGACGTTCGGCCGAACCGTTGTCACTTTTTTCACGGCAAAGGAGATCGAACATGAAACCACTCCTGGCGGTCTACCCGGGGACCTTTGACCCGATCACCAACGGTCATGTTGATGTCGTGGAACGGGCAGCACAGCTCTTTTCACGTGTCGTCGTCCTCGTTGCACGCAACACCTCAAAGACACCACTCTTTTCAGATGACGAGCGAATAGGGATGATCCGGGAGGTTTTCAAAACACGAAAAGGGATAGAGGTGCAGGGGTTTGACGGCCTGCTGGTCGACTACGCGCTCCAGCGCAAGGCTTCGGTCATCGTTCGCGGCCTGCGGGCGATGTCCGATTTTGAGGTGGAGTTTCAGATGGCGCTGACCAACCGGAAGCTTGCACCTTCCCTGGAGACCATCTTCCTTCTCCCCCGGGAGCAATACACTTACCTGAATTCCACCATCGTTCGGGAAATTGCACGGCTCGGGGGGGACGTCTCTGACTTTGTACCGAAGTCCGTGCAGCGGAAGCTGCGTGCAAGGTTCGCACTCCCCCGGTAACAACAGTCTAAAGCAGGAACAGATCGATGCCAACGTATGAGTATCAGTGCACCGCTTGCGGCCATGAGCTTGAGGAATTTCACTCGATCCTCGTCCCCCCTCTGACGCGTTGCCCGAAGTGCGACACCGACAATCTTGTGCGGATGATGGGCACGGGAGGTGGCCTCATCTTCAAAGGTTCGGGTTTCTACCAGACGGATTACAGGAAAGAAGGCCTGTCGTCGAGCAAGGATGCAACGTACGGAAAAGGTGAGGGAGTCGGGGCCGAAAAGAAAGGTGAAGCCGCGGGTGCCGATAGAAAGGGCGAAGACGCACGGACCGACAGGAAAGGCGATGGCGCGGGGACGGAGAGAAAGGGCGAGGGCGCACGGACCGACAGGAAAGGTGACGCGGCGGGAGCGGAGAGAAAGGGCGAGGGCGCACGGACCGGCAGGAAAAGTGACGCGGCGGGAGCGGAGAGAAAGGGCGAGGGCGCACGGACCGGCAGGAAAAGTGACGCGGCGGGAGCGGACCGCAAAAGCGAAGGGACTGAAGGCGACAGGAAGGGTGAAGGAACGGGAGGGGCTACGAAGGGTGGCGGAAAAGGAGACAATACGTCAACCGGCACCTCACCTCAATCATAACGATCCAGTTTGAATTTCTCTCCGAGATAGAGCTTCCGGGCTTCAGGGTCGTTCGCCAGGGACTCGGATGTTCCCGCTTTCAGAATCTCCCCCTCAAAAAGCAGATACGCACGGTCGGTAATCGACAGAGTTTCATGAACATTGTGATCGGTGACAAGCACCCCGATGTTCCGCTGCTTCAGTGTCCCGACGATGTGCATGATTTCCTCCACGGCAATGGGATCTATGCCCGCAAAGGGTTCATCCAGCAGGATAAAGCCCGGATCGCCGGCCAGAGCGCGGGCAATCTCGGTCCGCCGCCGCTCACCCCCTGATAACATGTATCCCTTGCTCCGGGCAAGATGGGTGATATTGAAATCCGTCATCAGCCGGTCGCACCGCAGTCGCCGCTCGTTTGCCGTCAGGTCCATCATCTGGAGAATCGCCATGATGTTCTCTTCCACGCTCATCTTGCGGAAGATGGAGGCTTCCTGGGGGAGATATCCGATACCCATACGCGCCCTTTTGTACATCGCCATCGTTGTGATCTCGGTGTCGTCCAGGAACACGTGTCCGTCGTTCGGGCGGATCATCCCCACAATCATATAGAACGTGGTGGTCTTTCCGGCCCCGTTCGGTCCGAGAAGACCGACGACCTCTCCCTGACGGACATCGACCTTCACATTGCGGACCACCGTCCGTTTCTTGTATCGCTTCACCAATCCTTCGGCGCGCAGGATGCGGCCCGGCGCCGTTATAGATGGATCTTCCATGGACATCCTCATATGTTCAGGGTTTTCCGGAGGCGGTGTTCACGGGATCCGCAGAGTCCGCGCCGGCGAGACATCGGCTGCACGCATCACCGGCCGATCGCCGCGCCACCGGAGTCCGGGCAACGCATACTCCTTCTCTCGCCGCTCGACCATATTCTCCGGAAAGTACTGCCCTTCCACGCCGCCGGCCACCCGGATGGAACGGGCACGCCCCGCCTCAAACATCATGGTGATCCGGTCTCCGCTGGTCTTGTTGAGACCGTTCGCGAGCGAATCTTCGAAGAGATGGTACAGGCTGACGGCGCGGGAGTCGACGTCGATCCGCTGGAGTTTTCGCGCGGCGAATCGAATGACCATTGTTTCTCCGATCATCTGATCCAGCCGTGCCGGGAAAGCTGAATCGCTGCGTGAAGCGGCAAAGGCGTTTCCCACCACGACGATCCGTTCCAATGAACGTGCGGCCAGGAAGACCGTGATGGAATCCCCGGTCACCTGGGTTTCCTGGTACCAGAGGACGGGCGATTCGCGGAAGTGGATACTGTCCCCTTTCAGGAAAAACCGGACCGTACCGGCCCGGCCGGCCAGATCTCCGCGGGCAATCTCGACGCTGTCCCGCGCAACGAGCCGGCGGCTGGAATCCTGATAGGCTTCCATCACCAGACTCCGCACCACCAGAGTGTCGGGCACGCCGGACCCGGCTGTATCGACCTTGACGAGAACAGGATCCCGGGTCATCCGGCTGAACCCGGTCAGAGCATCATGTTCGAAGCTCCCCCCGCTGATGGTGATGGCGTCGGCTTTGTTGTAGATCACGACTGCGCCCATCGCGTGCACGAACTTCCGGGAACGGTCATACCGGAGGGAGTCGGCGTTCATCACGGAGCCGGTGTCGTGTGCGACAACGCGGGAACGGAAGAAGGCGGTCCGGGGGTCGACATCATAGACGCCGTAGTCCGCTTCCAGACGTGACGTGCCGTCATCGAGCCTCACACGTTCAAAGGCCTCCGCCCGTCGCGCCTCGCTGTAGTAAATCCCGCGCGGTGTGGTGATTGTCATACTGTCATCGTGGACACGAACGTTGCCTGTCATTACGATTCTGCCACTTGCCAGGAATTGCACCGCCCGGTCGCACCGGATGCGTATCCGTTCCTGGGAAATCCGGACGTTGCCCGTGAGTTCGCGCGTTTCTTCGCCATCCACCACTTTGCCTTCGAGGGCGTCGGCATTCTCCAGAACCACCACCTTCCCCTGCTGCGCCCAGAGAGACACCGGCAGCAGCAGAAGCCAGAGGAACCTCCTGCTATTCATTGGTCACCGCCTGACCCGTCACGCGCATGATCCTGTACTGCTTGAGCCCCTGATCGCTCTCCATGCCGTGGCCCATGATATGTTCACGGGGAGACTGGATATCCACAAACGCATCGGTATGGATCTTGTGCGTGGTATTGTCCCAGAAGAGCCGTTCCGTCCTCAGCGTGGTCCCGCTGTCCGAGACAACCACGACATGCTCATACACTTCCAGATCGTGTGTAACGTCGTTGACTTTCCCCCTCCGGGCCGTAAGGAGTGAAGTGTGTACACCGTCTTCATTGAAGAAATCGACATGCACACTGTCCCCCAGGAGGGTGATGCGCTGTTGCGCATACGCCACAATATGGCCGGCCCAGAGGATCGCCGAACGCCGGCCCGAATCGGAAAAGACGACCGTACTTTTCCAGCTCTCCTGTGAAGGGAGTTCTGATGTCTCTACCGGCACAATCGTCGGCTTGACCTTCTCTTCGCATCCGGCGATCACCAGCAGGAACGCACACAGGAAGAAGAAACGGCTCACGTGGTTTCATCCCCTTCACCGAGGCCTGCATTGACCAGATCGTGAAGATGGACGACCCCGACGGGAACACCTGTGCTGTCGACGACGATCATCTGCGTGATCTTGTACAATTCCATTTCCTGGAGAACCAGGACCGCACGGGATCCCTGTCTGACGGTCTTGGGATTGCGGGTCATCGCCATGGTCGCGGTAATCCCGCGGATGTCGCTTGCCGTGTGCAGGAGCCTTCTCAGGTCACCGTCGGTGATAATCCCTTCAAGTGTGCCGTCGTGCCTGAGGACGCATGTACATCCGAGACGCTTGCTGGTCATTTCCACGATCGCATCGCGCAACGGCACATCCCCGCGTACGCGGGGGACACCGTCACCCTGGACCATCAACTCATCCACCTTCAGCAACAACCGTTTACCAAGTGTGCCCCCGGGGTGGTACAGCGCAAAATCCTCACGGCGAAACTGGCGGCGGTCAAGCAATGCGATGGCGAGGGCATCACCCAGTACAAGGGTGGCGGTGGTGGAGGACGTGGGCGCGAGATCGAGGGGGCATGCTTCTTCTTCAACGGACACATCCAGCACTTCGGTGGATTCCCGGGCCAGCATGGAATTCATCCGCCCGACAAGTGAAATGATGGGCACGCCAAGCCGTTTGAACATCGGAATGAGGGCATTCAACTCCTCGGTGTTGCCGCTCTTCGAGAGGCAGATCACGACATCGTCCCCGCGTACAATGCCCAGGTCGCCATGCACGGCATCCGACGGATGCAGGAAAACCGCGGGGGTGCCTGTGGAATTCATGGTCGCAACGATTTTACGGGCGATGATCCCGGATTTCCCGACGCCGGTCATGATCACACGTCCCGTACATCTCCAGATCAGGTCCACCGCCCTGGCGAACCGTTCGTCAATACGGTCCTGGAGAGCGATGACCGCTTTCCCTTCAATCCGAACAACCTCCTTGCCTTTGGCGATAGCGTTGTGATCTTCTTCGTTCATCTTCATTTTTCCGTGGGACTATGGACCGCAACATCTCGAGAGGTAGATCCTGTGCTTTGCGACGGCGCCCGCCCGGCTGCATCCCGGAAATTCACGACCTCCGCTGTTGCCGGTGTGCAAGAATCAGGTCAATCACTTCACGTACCGCGCCGTCTCCACCCGCCGCCTGCGTGACATACTGGACAATGCGCAGTACCTCCGGACGGGCGTTTTTGGGAGCGGCGGCGAACCCCACCGTGCGGAGCAGCGGCATATCAAAAAGCTCATCTCCCATAAAGGCGAATTCCTCATCCTGGAAATGGTATTTTTCCTGAAGGGAACGCATCGCCGTCACTTTGTCCTGCATTCCCTGGATGACGTCGTCGATGCCCAGCGCCGCCGCCCGCGCGGTCACAACGGGGGTTGTGCGCCCGCTGATCAGACCGATTTTCAGGCCGTGCTCGAAAGCACGCACGACGCCGTAGCCGTCATGCGCATGAAACCGCTTGAGTTCAACCCCCTGTGCGGAATAGTAGAGACCGCCATCGGTGAGCACTCCGTCAACGTCCAGCAGAAGCATTTTGATCCGCCGCAGGCGCGGGCCGATGGATTTCCGTGTCGGCATTCACCACCCTTTCACAAGTCGATCGATGGCCGTCGCCTGGGTAAGAAGTGTGTCCAGAAGATCCAGCCGAAGCTGACTGGCGGCATCGCTGAGAGCTTTGGCCGGGTCGGGGTGCACCTCCACGAAGAGCCCGTCGATACCAACGGCGACGCCCGCCCGCATGATTGGAAAGATGAATTCCGGCTGGCCACCCGATTGCGCGGTATGGGGATCTCCTCCCGGGAGCTGGACCGCATGCGTAGCATCCAGAATCACGGGATATCCCAGGTCATGCATGATCTTCAACGCACGCATGTCCACCACGAGATTATGATAGCCGAACGTCGTTCCCCGCTCGGTGAGCAACACACGGGCGTTCCCGGTAGCGCGGACCTTCTCGGCGGCGTGGCGCATGTCATCGGGGGCCAGGAACTGCCCCTTTTTGATGTTCACCGCCTTCCCGGTCAACCCCGCAGCGCGCAGGAGATCGGTCTGCCGGCAAAGGAATGCCGGTATTTGCAGCACATCAACAACGCCGGCCACGGCGCTTATCTCCCCTTCCGTATGAACGTCCGTAAGGATCGGCATGCCCGTCGCACTTCGCACATCCTCCAGAATCCTGAGCGATTCCTGCATCCCGAGTCCGGTGAACGCATTGCCGCTGGTCCGGTTTGCCTTCTTGTAGGATGACTTGAATATCACCGGCACGCCGTGGCGCGCCGCCACACTGCGTAGCGTGTTCGCCGTGCGGAGCACCATCTCACGTCCCTCGATGACGCATGGACCCGCGATCAGGACGAGAGGGGCTCCGTCCCCGATGGCAATGTCACCAATCCGAACATTCATGATGCCACCCTCCCTGTTGCACGCAGAACGCCTTCCTGCTTCGCCATGATGACCGCCACCACCGCGTCACCGGATACATTGAGTACCGTGCGGCACATGTCCAAAATCCGGTCGACTCCCAGGATCAGGGCAATCCCTTCTTCCGGTACATGCACCGAACGCAACACGATGATCAGCATGACGAGACCGACTCCCGGCACCGGCGCGGTACCGATAGATGCGAGGACTGCGGTGATGAGAATGGTGAGCTGCGCGCCGAGGTTCAGGTCTACACCATAGACCTGTGCGATAAACACGGTGGCCACGGCCTGATACATTGATGTACCATCCATGTTCACCGTAGCCCCGAGCGGCAGAACGAAGCTGGCGATTTCCTTCGGCACGCCCAGTTTCTGCTCGCAGGTCTCCATGTTCAGCGGCAGTGTTGCAGCGCTTGAACTGGAACTGAAGGCGATCAACATCACATCCTTAAAATTACGGAAAAAGTGAATCGGATTCATCCCGCCGAATGTACGGAGCAAAATGGCGAGCGTGATGAATTCATGCAGCAGAAATCCGAGGAGGACTGTGCCCGCATACCACGCGAGTGTCTGGAGGATCCCGAAACCGAACTCCCCCACGGTCGCGGCAATCAGGGCAAACACGCCGTAGGGTGCAACCGTCATGATCATGTCCACCATCCGGATCATCAGATCGCTGAACCCGTCGAAAAAGCCGATCACATGTGCCGCCTTGTCTTTGGCGACCGCCGTAAGGCTGACCCCCACCATCAGGGCAAAAAAGACGATCTGCAGCATGTCGCCCCGGGCCATCGACTCGATCGGGTTTGTGGAGACAATCCGGATGAACGTCCCCGTCAGATCCACCTCCGCGTCCTGCCCCATCTTCTCCTGCATGCCCGGTTGGAATTCCGCCATCAGCTTTTCACGAGCTTCGGGGCCCAGGCGCGTGCCCGGCTGGATATAGTTGACCAGGGCCAGGCCGATGGTAATGGCAGAAACAATCGTCACCGCATAGAAGAACAGGGTCTTTGCGCCGATCCGTCCAACCTTCCGGAGGTCGCCCAGGCTTGAGGCTCCGACAATCAGGGAGGATACAACCAGCGGAATGGCAATGAACATGAGGAGCCGGATGAATACGGTCCCGACGGGCTTGATCGCCACGGCGATCGTCTGCACCTTATTGATCCTGCTTATCTGCGCATACCGTTCGTTGACCTTATGCAGGCCCCCCGCCGAATCGACGGAGACATGGTGCACCCAGAGCACGGAGGCGGCTTTCTGATCCCGATTCAACCCGTTGAAGTAGCCCAGAATCTTGAGTTGATCATCCTTCCCGAATTTCGCCCCGGGCACCCCCTCCAGCGTTGACGAGAATTCGATGGAGGACCAGTCGCGCACGACCGCTTCCACTTCCTCCTGCCGGGAGTTCGTGTAGGCGATCTCCATTTCGTACTTACTGACGTTGAAGACGACGCCAAAAGCCGCACCAAGAACGAGCGCGAGAAGGATTTTATTATGGAGCTTCAAGCGGGGAAGGCGAAAGGCCATAGTGTGGAGACCTCTGGTTGAGTATCTGGCATGGTACGAAAAAACGACCAGACAATCAAAAGAGGTGTTATTTCTCGTGATTTTTCGTTATTCTGTGCTCCATCCCATCATGTTCCGGGCATACGCGAAAATCAACATCGGGCTGTACGTCATTGAACGGCGGCCAGACGGGTACCACAATATCGAAACGGTTTTTCACCGAATCGATCTCTGGGATGAGCTCGCTTTCGACCCCTCGCCGGCCATCGAAGTCAGTACCACCAGCCCTGACGTGCCGGGAGATGCCTCCAATATCTGCCACAAGGCGGCACGTCTGTTACAGGATCACCTGGGGGTCTCCGCCGGAGTCCGGATTTCTCTCCGGAAACAGATCCCCGTTGGTGCCGGACTCGGCGGTGGGAGTGCGGACGGAGCCGCGGTTCTACGCGAACTGCCGGCGTTCTGGGGCCGGGTCGTGGATGAACAGACTCTCCGGCGGCTGGCCCTCGAACTCGGCTCGGACGTCCCCTTTTTTCTCGGACGGGGTTCAGCCGTGGCCTCCGGCCGAGGCGAAATCCTTGACTATTTCCCGCTTGACATCCCCTTTGTCATACTTCTGTGTCATCCCCATATTCATGTCGCCACGGATTGGGCGTACGGACACATCACACCGGGAACTGCAGGCAAGCCGGCAGATCTGCGGCAGGCGGTTCTTCAGGGCATACGCGAACCTTCGCGACTCACGCAATTGTTGCGGAATGATTTTGAATCTGTCGTGTTCGCTTCACATCCTGAAATAGCAGATCTCAAGGAAAGCATGATCCGGGGCGGCGCCGTGTTCTCGCTCATGTCCGGCAGCGGCTCATCGGTGTACGGATTTTTCCCGGCGATCCCGGATGCCGAACGTGTTGCAGCGTCCTTGGCCGCCCGGGGGTTTCGCCCGTCTGTCACATTGCCCCATTTCCATGTCTAGGGCGCGCCTCGGTCTCCTGCTGGTGTTGAGCTGTCTCGTGCAGACTGCCCGTCCGCAGGAGGTCCGGCGCGATTCATCCGCGACAATAAAACGCGACTCTTCTGCAACGGAGAAGCCGGGTTCTTCCGGGACGAAAACACCCCCGGGGCAACCGACGGACAGCAGCGATACACAGCGCGCGGATTCTCTCGTGCGGTATCTGTTTCCGGAAGGCGCCGGACACCTCAACCTGGCGGAGGACAGTTCCGGCGTTTTCACCCTCCGCGACGTGGAGTGGTTCATCCCCCGGTTCACGGGGGATCTGTTGTGGCAGATACCGGGCATGTATCTCGCTGATCCTGCAAGTACCGGACAGTATGTTGTCCCGTCCCTGCGCGGAGCTGACTGGCGAGCCATCCAGGTCCTCAAGAACGGCCGTCCGCTGAACGATCCCGGATCCGGCATCTACAATCTCTACCACCCGCAATTGAGCAACTACGAGGCCATCGAAGTGATCACCGGGCCCCGTACGTTTCTGTTTGCACCGGGCAGCGCCGGCGGCACCATCAATCTGGTGCAGCACAAACGTTCCACGGCCATCCCCTTTTCCACACTCCGCTACTCACAGGGATTCTACAAGTCGACCACAAGCGAGGGCACCGTCAGCCAGAATCTCAGCCGCCGCATCAATCTCACACTCGGGTTTCAGTTTCAGGGTACCGATGGCCGGTACGCGAATGCGCGTCACGATCAATGGAATATCCATGGTGCACTCCGGTACCATCTGCATCCCGATTGGAGCATAGTGTTGTCCGAGGAGTACACGCAGACACAGACCGGGCTGAATGGCGGCATCGACCTGGCGGCCACGGGAGCTTCACGGGCATTTATCCCGCAACAGGCTGTGGTCAGGAATTCCGCCGCCTATGAAAAACTGACGCGGCATGACCTCGATCTCATGCTGGTGGGGCATCCGCTGGAAGATTCAACCGACCTGACATCCCTTTCGGTGTACTACACCTCGGTTTTGAGAGAATACCGCGATGAAGCTCAAAGTGCCGGACGGTTCATACAGACAGACGATCGAACGTCACGTTTTGGCGTGATGCTGCGACAGGAATTGACGGCGGGTATCCACCACCTCAGCGGTGGCGCACAACTCGATCTTCCCCAGGTGGAAGGGAGCCCGAACATGGGTCGTCTCCGGATTCCCACAGGTGCGATATGGTTGAAGGAAGAAGCACGTTTTGACCGCCTGGTGGCAGCGGCGTATACACGCTTCGATCAGGTGAGGGGGGAAAGCCATGTCGGCTTCGGCGGCGATATCGCATATGCACCCGTCGGTGGATTGCGCGTCTTCGGAGGTTGGTCGCAATCATTCCGTCCTCCTTCTCCGGCTGAACTGTCCCTCACCGACAGCGCAGTCACCCGGACGGATCCTATCGGCACGGAACGACACCGGCTTCTTGAAGTGGGAGTTGCATACGATATGAGCGACCACGGCACGATCAGGATGGCCTATGCCCGCCGGGAGGTGAAAGACCCGATCCTGATAACACCGGTATCGCACACCGCTGTTTTCCCATGGTTTGCAATTGCTAACGGGTCCCAACTCTCTTCGAGTAACCTGGAGCTCTCGTTTTCCTGGCGGTTCGGCTTCATACTGGTGGAAGGTACAGGAACGTATGTTATCGGTTACGACGACGGCCGGACCTTCAACGAGATTCTTCCCCGGTTCTTCGGAAACGGCGGCGTGTATTTCCGCAGTCAGTTGCTGGAGAAGCACCTCGATTTGAAAGCGGGAGTGCGGGGCCGCATTGCCACTTCCTTCTATGGCGCATCCTTCAATCCGCAGCACCTTTTTGCCGTTCCGAATACGGATTCAAAAATCGGTCTTGCTTCATCGATGGATGCTCTCGTGGTTGGACATATCGGTGATGCCTATGTGTTTTTTGCCTGGGAGAATCTGTTCAACATCCAGTACTTCACCACGCCGTACACACCTGCTCTCGACCGGGCAATCCGTTTCGGGATATACTGGGAGTTCTGGAATTGAGGAGGAACAATGGCGAACGAGCTGCAGCTGCTTCTACGCATGATGGACGAGGGGTATTCACGGAAAGCCTGGCACGGCACGAACCTGCGCGGTGCGATACGGGGACTGACACTCGACGAGGCTGCCTGGCGGCCGTCTCCGGCACGGCATAATATCTGGGAAATCGTGGTGCATGCCGCATACTGGAAGTACGCCGTCCGCCGGCGCCTCGAGGGAGGGAAACGGGGATCGTTTGCATTGAAGGGAAACAACTGGTTTCCGCGCAGCGAAGAAATGGGGTCTTCACTCTGGCAGGAAGATGTCCGGTTGCTCGAGCGGGAACACAGGCTGCTGGGAAAGGTTGTTGCCGCGCTTCCGGTTTCGAAACTGCACGCGAAAGCACCCGGCGGATCCGTCGACGTCCCAACTCTCCTGTATGGGATCTCCCATCACGACGTCTATCACGCGGGACAGATTCAGGTGCTGAAGAGGCTGCAGCACACGTAAGAGCGTGGTGAAACCCCTCACAACGGCGATATCGCCGCAGCGGGACCCTCTGGCTGTACGTCCGGCGCCGCCTGCAATATTTTCGCGCGACAGGTTTGCCGGTCCGGCCGGGATGCGGTGGCCCTGTGCACTTCCGGACCGCCGGATCAACGTGCTGTCCGCGCCTAGGACTGCTGCTGTGACCGCACCGTGATGGTCTCCAATCCGTGCGCATCCGATCCGGTCTCGCGCTTCAACAGCAGCAGCGCAAATACGAACCCGAGGATGCCCAGGCCGGTGAAAATCCACATCCCCGGCGTGTATCCCCCGGGATTGTCCAGACCGGCGAGTGACGTATCATTTGCCCATCCGATGATCAGGTTGAACCCGGCGAGGCCGATGTTCTGGATCATCGTCATCAACCCGTACGCTGTTCCCAGCTTCTCCTGTCCCACGATATAGGCAACCGACGGCCACATCACCGCGGGGATCAACGAAAATGCTATGCCCATCATTGCCATGGGGACATAGAGGGAGACGTGCGTGTACGCCATCATGAGATAGACGGGAATCAGCAGGACGGACCCGAACACCATCAGTCTCGCCCGCTTGCCGACACGATCCGCCACGTATCCAAAGATCGGGGTCGCGATCATCGCAAAAAGGGTGAGCATGCTGGAGAGGAAGCCCCCGAACTCGCGGCTTGCGCCGTGGGCTTCGATGAAGAATTTTACGGCGAATGTCTGGAACGGGAAGATGGCCGAGTAGAACGTTATACACAGGGCCACGATAATCCAGTAGGATTTCCCGAAGCGCCAGAGGTCGGCAAAGACAACCTTATCCGTTGATCCCGCCTTTGCGAGATCGAATCGTTTTCCCGAGCTCACCTCAAGAATCCAGTAGATCACCGCGCCGGCAACACAGATCACGCCCGCAAGGACGGAGAGGAGAAGCGGCAGCCGCCATTCCGTGTAGAGCGAAGAGGCCCACGTGGGTGAGTTCAGCGCCGCAAAAGATCCCAGCCGGGCGATGGTCAGGTTCAGGCCGAAGGCAAAGCTGAGTTCCTTTCCCCGGAACCATTTGGCGATCGCGGTCGTCACGGCAACGATAAGCGATTCCGCACCGAGTCCGAACACCAGCCGTCCGGCGGCCATGACCTCGAGAGTACCGGAGCTCACCGTGATCACGGCACCGGCCAGACAGAAGAGCGAGAAGATGAATGTGGAGCGGCGGGTGCCGATCGCGTCAATGATCATCCCACCGATCAACACCATGAAGACGTTCGGGATACTATAGATGGCGTTGAGCCATCCGATATCCCCGTCCGCAAATCCCAGCTGGGACTTCAAAACGTCGGCGAGCGGACTGATGCTGTCATAGATATAGTAATTCCCGAACATCGCGAGACTGATAAGGACAAGCACGAGCCAGCGGTACCAGCGAGGAGGGGGCGTTGTGGCCGGGTTGAGCAAAGCTGAGGGCACAGTCATGATTTGCCGTTGTGGTGAAGAATAAAAGGCTTTTCGAATGTACGTAAAACCCGCTGTGAATCAAACCTCATTCTTGCCGGATATGCGCTTCGTCATTTCGGAGCCGGGGTCTTGCAGATATCGAACCGGGAAAGTATACTGTATTCCATGCCCCCCGTCTGGCGGCAATGCTCCCCCTGCACCGAAGGTGCAACCGGAGCATGTAACCACCCCGGTAACTCTCAATGCGCCGCGAATCCAGATGCCGGCCGGAGAACGGGAGGGATGATCACCATTATGCATGGGGGCCTTCAATGGAGAATATACCCCTCCGTTGGGAATGGAGGACATTTGGCGAAGCTTCTGGCGGTGCAGAGCAGCACATCAAAGCATTCCAGCCTGACAGACTCCGTGAAAGCGCCGAGATCTACATCCTTTCCGCAGCATGCAATGACAATGTCAAGATTCGTCATATGCTCATAGATATCAAGACCCTGCAGCACGTCGATAAGGATGGCCTCGAGCTTTGGAAACCGGACATGAAGGCGTCCTTCCCTCTCCGTAAGGAGGAGATCGTCAGGATCTTCGAGACCCTCCGGGTTGCACCGCGGCCAATCCGCCGGGACGCCTACACGCTTGAACAATTCATCGGTGAACTCGTGAAAGCCAGCCGCCACCTGCACGCCGTTGACGTCCGGAAAAAACGAACCGGTTATCCGATCAACGGCTGCATCGCAGAGATTGCGGAGCTGACGATCGAGGGCTTGAGCACCCATACGGTCGCCATCGAGGCAGAGGACCCGGTGCTGCTGATGACGACAGTCCGTCAGCTCGGTCTCGACCGGTTCTCCAACGTCAACTACGTGCGCCGACTCAAGAACCTTGTTCACATGACCACCTGAGAACCGCCTTGCCAAGGTATGCCGTCATTGATATCGGGACCAACTCGATCAAGTTTCACCTCGGTGAGAAGCGCCACGATGGCACGTGGGGCGTCGTGGTCGATCGCGCAGACCTCACCCTTCTGGGTGAGGGGCTGCAGACTTCCGGAGAGATCAACCCGGAGGCAATGGATCGAACTGCCGAGGCGATTGTCGGGATGGTAGCCGAAGCACGGCAGAACGAAGCCATCGCCATAGCGGCGGTGGGAACCATGGGCCTCCGCACAGCACGGAACAGTGCCGTCCTGATCGACCGCGTGCGCCGGCAGACGGGCGTCACCATCGAGGTGATCTCCGGGAATGAAGAGAGCCGTCTGGCCTACATCGCCGTGAAATCCGGCATCGGACTTCCGCCGGGATCCCTGGTGATCTTCGACACCGGGGGAGGGAGTACGGAATTCACGTTCGGCCGCGGGACCGCCGTCAATGAACGGTACAGTCTGAACGTCGGCGCCATCCGGTTCACGGAGCAGTTCGGTCTGGGAAGCGTCGTTTCTCCGGACGTGCTCGGACAGGCGATACAGGCGATCGCACGTGACCTGGGTTCTCTTGACCGCGCCCAAAGGCCGGATGTTCTCGTGGGCATGGGTGGAACGGTGACAAACATTGCCGGCGTCACGCACCGGCTGGCGAAATACGACGCCGACATCATTCAGGGCTCCGTGATCGAACGGAACGAAATCGAACGGCAGATCTCCATGTATGCGGCTCAGAGTACGGACGAACGCAGGCGAATTGCGGGTCTCCAGCCCAAACGGGCGGACGTCATCCTTGCAGGAACCTGTATCGTGAAGGTGATCATGGACAAACTTTCCATAAGGAAATTCTCGGTGAGCGATCGCGGTCTGCGGCATGGACTGCTGGCTGACCGGTTCAATACGTGACGGCATTTCCACTATACCCGGACCTGCCCGGTTCTCGAGATGTACTAAAGGAGAAAACCAATGGACCTGCTGCTGCGCAAAACCCGCAATCTTGAAAACCAGATTGACGAGTACCTCGATCAGGTGGTACGCGGCGCCCTCTTCTTCAAGGGGGGCCTGCGATGTTACGTGAAGGGAGATGACGAGCAGTTTGCGACGCACCTCAGGGAGATTGACGCCACCGAAAGCACCGCTGACGGACTGCGGCGATCGATCGAAACCAAGCTCTATCTGGATACCCTGATCCCCGAATACCGCGGCGACGTGCTCGGGCTGCTGGAGAGCAGTGACCGCGTGCTCAACCGCAGCGCGGAAACCCTGACGCAGTTCGGCGTCGAACGGCCGGATATCCTGGAAGACCTGAAACCGATGTTTCTGGATCTCACCGACGCTTCCATGTCCGCCGTGGAGTCCATGGTGAGCGCCGTCCGCGCGTACTTTCGCGAACCGGATCAGGTGCGCGACTACATCACCAAGGCAATGTTCTACGAGAAGGAATCCGATACGCTCGGGGACCGCATCAAACGGACGGTCTTCCAGAAAGACATCGACCTGAGCAGAAAGGTCCACATGCGGTACTTCGCGCACCACATCGAGAACATCGCCGACGAAGCGGAAGATGTGTGCGACCGTCTCGCCATCGCAACGATCAAACGCAGTCTCTGACGGAAATCATGATCCACTGGCTCTACATCAGTACCGGGCTCTTTCTGGGGTGGTCCCTCGGAGCGAATCATGCGGTCAACGTGTTCGGCACGGCGGTGGTGTCGCGGATGGTCCGCTTCAGAACCGCAGCCCTTGTTGGCGGGATGTTTGTGATACTCGGAGCCGTGCTGAGCGGTGCAGGCACCACACGTACGTTGAATACGCTGGGCGCCGTCAATGCGCTGCCCGGCGCTTTCACCGTAGCCCTCTCCGTCGGCATCACCGTCGCCTGGATGACAAAACTCAAACTCCCCGTCTCCACCTCGCAGGCGGTCGTCGGGGGAATCATCGGATGGAACATCTTCACCGGATCACCGACGGACACGTTTTCGCTCTCCAAAATCCTCTCCACCTGGCTGATCGGTCCCCTCCTTGCCGCCGTATTCGGATTCCTGCTGTTCCGCCTGTTTGCGGTCTTTTTGCGACGGGCCAGACTGCACATCCTGCATATCGATGCGCATACTCGCACGGGTCTTCTTGTCACCGGGGCCCTTGCATCCTACATGCTGGGGGCGAACAATATTGCCAACGTCATGGGCATGTTCGTCCCGGCCTCGCCGTTTGCCGACATCACCCTCGGAGGATTCCTGACCATCGAGGGAAGCCACCAGCTGTTCTTCCTCGGCGGCGTTGCCATCGCCATCGGCATCCTGACGTACGGGGAACGGGTGATGCAGACCGTGGGCAGGGATCTCTACAAGATCACACCGCTGGCCGGACTCGTGGTGGTGCTGGCCGAAACGATCGTCCTGTTCCTCTTCACGTCGGAATCTCTCGAATCGCTCTTTATCAGATCGGGTCTCCCCCCGTTCCCACTCGTCCCCCTTTCCAGCACACAGGTGGTTATCGGCGCCGTGATCGGTGTCGGCGTGGCCAAAGGCGGGCGCGGCATCAACTACCACGTGCTCGGCAGAATAGCATCAGGATGGGTGACGGCCCCGGTGGCGGCCGGCCTTCTGGCATTCGTTCTCCTGTTCTTTGTCCAGAATGTTTTCGAGCAGCAGGTGGTCCGATCAACTTCGTATACGGTCAACCGTGAGGTGATGGAAGAAGTCTCAGCGCGTGGCGTGGATACGACGCACCTGGCTGCCCTGAGCGGGACACGGTTTTCCGGATCGTCGACATTCCGGAAGAATCTGGAACGGCAGAAGGCGTGGACAGAACAGGACCTGTTCGTGATCTTCTCCTCGGCCGAAATGGATTCACTCCGGGTGGATTCGCTGAGTGCTGCGGCGAACCTGGATTCGACGGTGATCTCTCCCGGTCAGCGCCGCGCACTTTACAGTCTACACGGAAGAGTGTTCGTTCATCGCTGGCAGCTGGACCGGGCGCTGGAAGGATGTGATACAGAGTGGGTGATCCCAACCGCCCCCGGGCGCGAACCAGAGGCAAAACGCGTTCATGCTCTTCTTGGAGTCTTGTACAGTATCTTCCGCGTTCAGCGCTGAAGTTGAAAGGATCCGGCAACTCCCGTGAAGCGGGATACGAGACCCCGACAACCATCAGCCCGCGTACACCCCTTCCTTCTTCCACACGTCCAGCATCAGTTCATAACGCCGTAGACTCATCCCGGTATACACGCAGTTGCTTGTCGAAAAGACGTATCCTCCCCCCGGCATCCCATGGTGCAGGGCATAGCGCACGCTCGAGGTCACTTCCCCGTCCGTTCCGGACTGGAGCAATCCACAATTCACGTTTCCGATCAGGCAAAGACGGTCGCCGTACATCCGCTTGATCTCGGCGATGTCGACACCGGCCTGGGGATCGATGGAATGGAGCGCGTGCGGATTCGCGTCCACCAGTTGGTCCACAATCGGCCGTATATCACCATCCGTATGCTTGATGGTATAGAATCCCATCTTCCGGTATTCGGCAATGGTACGGATCAGGTATTGCCCGATGAATTCGGCGAATAGCGCGGGCCGGAGAAAGGGTCCTTCATTGAAACAGTAGTCCGAGCAGAGGGCGAACCCGTCCAGACCGCCATGGGCGCGCAACACTTCGGCCTGACGCATCCACGTCTCCATACGACGCCGTGCTTCATCGTGAAGCCCGTCCGGATCGTCCGTGAGCCGGTAGGAAAATTCTGCAATATGAGAGCCGTCCGGTATCTCGAAGGTGGGATCGCCGTGTTTCATAAGAAAATAGGTGTCCCCCGTCCGCCGGCGAACGATGTCGATCAACCGGCGGGCTTCGTCGACGGTATCGGGATTGGGATGGAGAAATATCGCGTCATGTCCGAAGCGTTCAGCGGTCATTATGTACAGATCCGCCATGTCCTCCCGGTGCAACTGCCGCTCGGTTTCTTCCATCTGGTCCCACTGTGCATAGTTCCGATGGAGCGGATGGACCCGGCCGAAGGCTTCCATGGTAAGGTAGAAGACCAGTTCAAAGTGTGGAACGAGTCCAGCAAACGGGCGCCGCTCCAGGGCGGCAACAAATCGTTCCCGGGACGTCATACGATTCTTTCTCGTGTGAATAAATATTACGGGCGCCGCATCAGAGAATACGGCGCCCGTGTGGTGTATTGGACCGGCACCGGGCAACAACATCATGCCCGGGCTCCGTTACTTCATATTGCGCAGGATCGCCAGCAGGAAGTTCCAGTACTTTTCCACGGTGTCGATGTGGATCTTCTCATCCGGCGAGTGCACGCCTTCCATCGTCGGGCCGAAGCTGAGCATATCCATTCCAGGATATCGTTCGCCGATAATCCCGCACTCCAGGCCGGCGTGAATGGCCTTCACTTCCGGCTCCTTCCCGTACAATGACTTGTAGGTGGTCCTGGCCACGTGCAGAACAGGGGAATCCATATTCGGCTTCCAGCCCGGGTACCCGTCGGTATGTCTCACCTTTGCCTCGCCGAGCTCGAAAATGAAGCCGACGCTCTGACATATCTCCTTGATTTCCGATGCCACGGAACTGCGCTGGCTCGTGGCCACCTCAATGGTCTTCTTTGTCGTTTTGACAACCGCGACATTGGTGGAGGTCTCCACGAGGCCGGGAATATCGGAGCTCATCTTGATGACACCATGGGGCAATGCGGCAAGCGTCTGCAGAACCTCGAGCTGCAGGGGTTTCTTGACCACCTTCCCTTTTTTCACCCCCTTCTTTTCTGAGAGGCTGATGGCCACATCCGGCTCCACATTTCCGAGCTCGCTCTTGATCATTGCAGCGCATGCAGAGACGATACTCACCGCCTTGCCCCACTTCTTCTTTGGCACAAAGAGCAGGGCTTCCGCTTCACGCGGGATAGCGTTGTGTTTGTTGCCACCTTCGATTGATGCCAGACGGACGCCGAGCGTGGAGAGTTCCAGCAGCACCCGGGTGATGATCTTGATGGAGTTGCCGCGGTTGGTGTGGATTTCCAACCCCGAATGGCCGCCTTTCAGACCGGTCACCTTGAGTTCGCCCGCCACTGTGCCGGCAGGTGACGCATCCGTTGTGAGTTTCCAGGCCGCAAGAGTGTTTTTCCCCCCGAGCACCCGACATACAGCGCACCTTCTTCTTCCGAATCGAGGTTGAGAAGCGTTTTGCCGGCCAGGAAATCTCTGCCGAGGTTGTTGGCGCCGGTTAGTCCTGTTTCTTCGTCTATGGTGAAGAGAAACTCGAGCGGGCCATGTGAGAGCGAGCGGTCTTCCATGATCGCCAGGTTCGTCGCCACCGCGATGCCGTTATCGGCGCCGAGCGTGGTTCCGTCGGCCATGAGGACATTCCCCTTGCGCACGAGAGTAATCGGGTCTTTGGAGAAATCGTGGACGGTATCCTTGTTCTTCTCGCACACCATATCCAGGTGTCCCTGGAGCACGACGCTGCCGACCATCTCCCTGCCGGCCGAGGCCGGTTTACGCACCACAACATTCCCGCTTTTGTCGGCTTTTGCCTCAAGACCGAGTTTCCTGGCGGTTTCGAGAATATACTTCACAATTGCGCCTTCGTGCTTGGAGCACCGCGGGATCTTCGAGATCTCAGCGAAATACTTCCAAACCTGCGAGGGCTTCAAACCTTCAATGGCGTTGGACATCGGAATCCTCCTTATGCACGATAGTATACCGTGAACGCAGCACCCTTGTTACATCATTGCGCTTGGCGGTGCGGGTTCTTCCGGGCGACCTGCCTTGGACAGCGGCACACGCACCAGATAGAGCGCCAGAATGGCGAACACCGGGATAGCGAGCCAGGGGGCTACGGTTTCGAAACCCGGCACAGCCCAGAATGTCGCCGGCTCGCCCATCTGGTCGCGCGCGAACACCACGGCGGCGATAAAGAGGCCCACAAGAGCCTCGCCGGCGATCAGCCCCGATGCGGAGAGGATCCCGGCATTTTCCACACGGGCCTTTTGTGCGTCGTTATAGCCGCGTTTGTGAACGAACTTGTCGACGATTCCGCGTATCACCCCGCCGACAAAAATTGCAAAGGTTGTTTCGAGGGGGAGGTACATGCCGACGGAGAACAGCATCGGGCTGCGCACCTTGATCAGGATCAGCGAAATCCCCATGGCGATACCGACGATAACAAGCGGCCAGGCCATTTCACCGCCCACGATGCCCTGTGAAAGGGCGGCCATCAGACCTGCCTGGGGAGCAGGAAGCGTCTTGCCGCCGAAACCGCCGGCGGGGTTTGCGGCAAGATCGGAATTATGGAGGATATACAGCGGGAAGAACATTACCAGGCCCGCAACAATAACACCGATGATGTCGCCGACCTCCATCTTCCGGGGTGTGCCGCCCAGGATGTGTCCCACCTTAAGATCCTGAAGCATCTCACCGGCAACGGCCGACGACACGCACACAATTGCAGCGACTCCCAGTACAGCCGCCACACCCTGAACGCCCGTTACGCCCACGATCACCATGGTCAATGCGGCAACGATGGTCGTCGCAAGCGTCAGTCCGGAAATCGGGTTATTGGATGATCCGATCATGCCCACCAGGTTTCCGGAAACGGCGGCAAAGAAGAAACCGGCAACCAGCATCACGACCGCAGCAAGGATGGCACCCACGATCATGTTGGTGAAGTAGAAATACAGGCCGATCATCAGCGCGAAAATGATCACCACTCCGAAAATGACGAGTTTAAACGGCAGATCCTGTTCTGTCCGGTTCGTCACGGCTGTGGCCGAAGCGGATTTTCTGACATCCGCCACACCGTGTTTGATTCCCAGGATCAGATTCTTGCGCATTTTCCAGAGTGTATAGGTGGCGCCAACAAGCATACCCCCCACAGCGATCGGACGAACGATATACCGGTACAGATGTCCGGTCAGCGCAACCCACGCAGCCGGTTCATCGCCGTTGTTCATCGAGATATACTTGTCGATTTCAAGCGGGCCGAGGAAGTAAACGAGCAGAGGGACGAAAAGCCCCCAGGCCAGCAGCCCCCCGGCAAAGTTCAGCGCGCCCAGTTCGGGCCCGATGATGTACCCGACACCGATATACGCCGGTGTCACCGCCGGTGCGGAGATCGTGGTGATACCGCCACCCGCTATCTTTTCGGAATTCTCGGTCAGACCCAGGCGCACAAAACTTTCCTTTGCCCTCCCGATCAGCACCTGGAAGTCGTTTGATGCCTTGAAGACGCCGAGGCCGTCCAGCAGTTTGATCAGCGCACCGACGCCCATGGCCCTGAACAGCTGCCATGCTGCACCGGCACCCCGCTGGCCGGCTTTGTGGATTTCGCCGGCAGCAACGGATTCGGGGAAGGGTAGTGACTTGTCCCCCACCATCACGCGGCGCAGGACGGTGACGAACATGATGCCCAGTAATCCGCCGAGGATCATCAGGGCGGTCGAGGTGAGGTATTCCTCCCACATCGATCCGGTGTCGAACTTCCAGATGCCCAACACAACGAACGCCGGAATGGTGAACACCGCACCGGCGGCCACGGATTCACCGATGGAACCGACCGTACGGGCGAAGTTCTCCTCCAGGATGCTCCCCTTCCATATACGCAGCACCGCCATGCCGATGACCGCGGCCGGATACGTCGCCGCGATCGTCATCCCCGCTTTCAATCCCAGATAGGCATTGGCAGCGCCGAGCACCACGGACATCACCAACCCGATGATCAGGGCCCGGATGGTGAACTCCTTCATATCGGTGTCCGGCGGCACGTAGGGCTTGAAGTTGGTATCCGCCATGAATTGCTCCTTGTGATTTGGTTGAAAAAGACCGGAAACGTCTTTCTAGGTGTTTCTGGCAAACAACGCTTTGAAGACATACCCGGCGATCTCGGGATTTTCCTTGAAGCGACGCGTGGAATACCCGTACCAGTGCTCTCCGAACGGCACATAGAGCCGCACCTTATGCCCGTCGCGGACCAATTTCTTGCGCAGTTCCGGCCGGACGCCGAGGAGCATCTGGAAT
This sequence comes from uncultured Bacteroidota bacterium, assembly GCA_963779225.1. Classification (GTDB taxonomy): domain Bacteria; phylum Bacteroidota; class Ignavibacteria; order UBA10030; family UBA6906; genus CAVPCZ01. The sequence continues at coordinate 1,809,802 of CAVZWW010000003.1, read as the reverse complement.
TCATACTGCTGTTTCGGGATCTTCAACTCGTTGAGCAACGCCACCGCGCCATCCGTCAGGACCGTGTCATGGGTTGCTATGCCCACGTACGCGCCCCCCTCCAGCATCAAACGGAGCAGCTTTATGAAATTCTGCTGCACCTCCTGACGTCCCTGGAAGGCGATCTCTTTCGGTTCTTTGTAGATCCCTTTGCACAGCCGGAATCCAGCTTTCTCCCTGACCAGGTCCACGACATCCGCTTCGGTCCGGAAGAGATATGCCTGAACCACGATCCCGCAGTTCGGAAATTCCCTGTGCAGCGTCCGGAAAACCTCAATCGTGTCGGTCGTGCATGAGGAGTCCTCCATGTCGATCCGCACGAACGTGCCATAAGACGCGCCGACTTTCAGGATTTCCCGCACGTTCTCCACACAGAAATTCTTGTCAATCTGGAGGCCGAGAGATGTGAGCTTGATCGAAAGATTGGAATCGAGCTTCTCTCCGGCGATGGTGTGGAGGACCTTCACGGACTGTTCCCGGGCGGCGATAGCCTCGGCGCGCGTAGTGATGTCTTCACCGAGCACGTCCATCGTTGCACACACCCCCTCATTGTTCAACTGACGGACGCACCGGATCGCATGATCCAGAGTCTCACCGGCAATGTAGCGTCCCGCAAAATAGCGAATCACGCGCCGCGGGATGAGGGGCACCGCTGCGACGACCAGCTTGTTCAGTAGACGCATGCATCATACTCTGCAAGTGTGAAGGGAGCGAGTCACCGGGTCGAGAGTTTGTGTACGGGAAGGAACCCGCAGGGAGCTGGAGCACTGCCCGAAAATATACCCAAGGCCTCACAAAAAAGCAAGGAATTCCGACCGTTTTCGCCTACTTGAACAACAGGGTAACGATCCAGACCGCCGCCAGCATCCCGGCCACATCTGCTATAATGCCTACCGGAACGGCATGGCGGGTATTCTTGATTCCCACTGCCCCAAAATAGACCGCCAGGACGTAGAACGTGGTTTCCGAGCTGCCGTACATCGTGGAGGCAAGGATGCCTATCAATGAATCCGGCCCATGCACTTTCATCAGTTCCGTCATGATGCCGAGGGATCCGCTGCCCGAGAGGGGGCGCATGAGCGCCATTGGCAGGGTTTCCGGAGGCATTCCGATGAGTGAAGTCACGGGGCCGAGGACCGCCGTCAGGAGTTCCATGGCCCCGCTGGCGCGAAAAATACCGATGGCTGCCAGCATGGCTACAAGGTACGGGATGATGCGGATGGCGACGTTGAATCCATCCTTGGCGCCCTCCACGAACACCTCGTAGACCTTTACTTTCTTGACGACGCCCCACCCGAGGAAGAGCAGAAACATGAACGGAATGGCAATCAGGGAGATCACCGAAATCAGGGAACGGAAGAAGTCACCCATTGGACACCTCCATGGCCTTCTTGTAGCGTGGGAGCCGTTGCAGCAGTTTTGCGGCAGCGACGCCGGCAAAGGTGGCGCAGCCGGCCCCGACGATGGACGTCCCGATAATGATACCCGGATTGGCTGATCCGGCGGCAGCCCGGACTGCTATTGCCGTTGCCGGAATCAGGATCAACCCGCCCGTGTTGATGGCCAGAAATGTGACCATAGCATTGGTTGCCGTACCGACTTTCGGATTGAGCTTGTTCAGTTCTTCCATGGCCTTCAGACCGAGAGGTGTTGCGGCATTGCTCAGACCGAGCATGTTCGCGGCAATATTCATGATCATGGCCCCGACTGCGGGGTGATCAGGAGGAACGTCGGGGAAGAGGCGCTTCGTCACCGGGGTCAGCAGTCGCGTCACCACAAGCAGCATCCCGGCTGCTTCCGCCACCTTCATGACGCCGAGCCAGAGTGCCATGATCCCGATCAGGCCCAGGGCGATTTCCACGGCGATCCCCGCATAATCCAGCGCTGCCTGTGTGACAGCCTTCAGCTTTACAAAACGGATGGGTTCGAGCGTGAATTGCACAGTGCCGGCCAATCCATCGGGAGAGAGACGGAGGATCTGCACCGGTCCCATCAACCGATCTTTGGCGCTCGCTGATTTTGCCACCTCCCTCCACCACTGCGGGGAAGACTCGGTGATGTGCATCAGGATGGACATTTCCCCCTTCGGAGAACGGGAGATCACAGCCGGCTGGCGGATATCCTCCGGCGTACGCACCATACCGTAGAAGGCATTGAACGCCGCGGCGGGTATCACCAGTGTGCCGTCCCACGAATCACGCAACGGTGTTGGAGATTTGGTGACCTCGAAGGTGCCCTCGAGGAGACGACCATTGCGGAAGGTGTTGCGAACTTCATCGCTGATGTCGTTTCCCACGGCGACAAACAGTCCCAGAATGATCAGGCCGACCCAGATATAGTTCAGCATACGGTCTCCAGAAAGATGGGGGCAAAGATAAAGAAGCGGTTACCATCGGAGCGAGAAATGGAGCCGGGCTCCATCCGGCAGTCCCTGCATACTCAGCGTAGGGCTCACGTCAAACCCGTACAGGCTGGCGTCGACGTACGCATCCACGATGTTGAGGAAGTACAGGATACAAAAATACCATACAAAGGTGTCACGTTCTCCCAGGTAGAAGTCGCGCATTGCGAGGAGAGTTGGATCGCCGCCCGGGGTAAGCGAGAGACTCGCAATATATTGCTGTCGGTAGTCATCGGCCCTGCGGTCAGCGTCCAGATAGGAGGATATGAAGTAGATGCCGAAGCCGAGAATGATCGGCACTTTCCAGTACGAGGTGTTGTACACCTGACCGGCACCGGGAAGGACGGCGGACAGGACCATCGCGGTCCCGGGGCTTTTTGTTGCCAGCGGCACTCCGGTGGTTGTGTCAGACTGCATTAGGGGAGACGGGTGGTGTGCTTCGCCGATGCCCGCGGTGGAGTCCGGGGGCTGTTCCTGGGATCTCGTGGTGAGAGGTGCCACAACGAGCAGCGCCGTCATGATCAAGGTGATAACCCGCAGCACGGGTGCCTTCAGACCGGTGTCACAACCGCAATTGCGTCGATCTCCACGCGGGCGTCCTTCGGCAGGCGGGAGACTTCAATGGTCGTTCGTGCCGGAGGCGCTTCGCGGAAGTAGGTACTGTACACGGCGTTCATTGCCGCAAATTCATTCATGTCTTTCAGATAGACGGTCGTCTTGACCACGCTCTCCAGCGATGCTCCGCCGGCTTGAAGAATCGCTTTCACATTCTCCAGGACCTGTCTGGTCTGCTCCTCAATACCCGGTCCGGCAAGCTCCCCGGTCGCCGGCACAAGCGCAATCTGACCGGCGGTGTACAGCACGCCGCCATGAAGCAGGGCGCCCTGGCTGTAGGGGCCGATGGCGGCCGGGGCATGCGGTGTTGCAATGACCGTTCGTTTCATGACACGCTCTTTCCTGTTGTTATCGCGTTGAACCTTGCATGGTATCAAAGATCTCCAGCAGGCGCTCCAGATCGTCCGCGGAGTAGAATTCTATCACGATTTCTCCTTTTCCACCCTGCAGCCGGCGCACGTGGATGCGTGTGCCAAGCAGGCGGCGGATCTGTTCTTCAATGGAGGAGAATGTGGTGGAAGTCGTCCCTGCAACACCGCGTCCTTTCGCGTCCCGTTTGGCCGACTGCACCTGCACCAGCCGCTCTACTTCACGTACCGACAGGCCGCGCTTCTGGACTTTATGAAAGACCGCCATCTGACGCTCTTCGCTCTCGAACCCCAGGAGTGCACGGGCATGTCCTCCGCTGAGTTCACCCCTTCGGACGGCAACCTGAATGATCTCCGGCAGTTTCAGAAGGCGCAGAAAATTGGTGATCGTGGAACGGTCCTTGCTCATCCGCTGCGACACCTCATCCTGCGTCAGGTTGCATTCTTCGATCAGGCGTTTGTAGGAGATCGCCACTTCAATAGGGTTAAGCTGGGAGCGCTGGAGGTTCTCGATGAGCGCCAGCTCGAGCATCTCCTCGTCGGAACGGACACTGATCACATAGGCGGGGACTTCTGTGAGCCCTGCTGCGCGCGCGGCCCGCACCCGTCGCTCGCCGGAGATCAACTGATATCCGCCTGCGATCCGCCGGACGGTAATCGGCTGGATGATCCCCTTCTCTTTAATTGACCGCTTCAGTTCATCCAGAGCTACCGGGTCGAATTCGGCCCGGGGCTGGTAAGGATTGCGATCGATCTTCTCCAGAGGAACACGAACGATAATCTCATTGCTGATACCATCATCGGCACCTGCTGAGGTCCTTGACGGAGCGGATGGTCCCGGCTGTGGAATCAGCGATGCAAGTCCGCGTCCGAGAGCCAGCTTGTTTTTTGACATGCGGCGGGGATCCTACACGGTTCGACCGGCGTCCTGCATTGTCGCCGGGCTGTGGTGGTTGCGGGCCAGCACTTCTTCGGCCAGATCCATGTAATGCCTCGTGCCGGAGGAGACGGCGTCGTAGAGAATGATCGGTTTGCCGAAGCCGGGTGCTTCGCTGAGCCGCACGTTCCGGGCGACGACCGTGCGAAACACCTTTGTGCCGAAGTATTTTCTGACTTCTTCAACGATCTGGTTGGAGAGGCGTAAGCGTCCGTCAAACATGGTCATCAGCACGCCTTCGATATCCAGTCCTTCGTTGAGTTGTCTCTTTACCATGTTGATGGTGTTGAGCAGCTGGCCGAGTCCTTCCAGGGCGTAGTACTCACACTGCACGGGGATGAGCACTGAATCGGCCGCCGTGAGGGCATTCAGCGTGAGGAGCCCGAGAGAAGGCGGACAGTCGATGATGATAAACTCAAAGTCATTGCGAACCGGCGCGAGCCCCACTTTGAGGCGTTGTTCCCTTTCGTCCATATCCACCAGTTCAAGCTCGGCGCCGACCAGATTGATATGGGAAGGAATCGCGGAAAGGTAGGGCATCTGGGTCTGCTGAATCGTCTCGGAGGCCGGACGAACGCCCACCATCACTTCGTAGATACTCTTTCCGTCGGCGGTCCCCTGCAGCCCGATTCCGCTCGTGGCGTTCGCCTGTGGATCGGCATCGACAAGAAGGGTTCTTTTCTCGGCAGCCGCGATACACGCGGCAAGGTTGACGGCGGTCGTGGTCTTGCCGACGCCCCCCTTCTGGTTCGTTATGGTGATGATTTTGCCCAAGCGCGTGAAACGGCGTGAAACCGTTGTAGGACTGTAAGATAACGCTTTTCGGAGAGCAAAGCAATGAAGAGACGGGCCGTAAAGACTCAGAACCAGTGATCGCCCGTCCTCAGGGGATACCCCCGCAGGAATTCCGCCACAGTCATCCGGCGCCGGCCTTCCTGCTGGAGTTCAAGGATTTCCACATGGCCGTCCTGCACCGCGACCATCAAGGACGTATCCGTCACCGTCACCATGCCCGGAATCCCGGGCTGTCCGCCCTTCACGGAACGGGTTCTGTAGATCTTGAGCAGGTGATTTCCATGCATGGTCCACGCCGCAGGATGCGGTGCGAGTCCACGGACAAAATTGTGCAGCTGCTCAGCCGACCGGTTCCAGAGGATCCGGCACTGCTCTTTGAAGATCTTCGGCGCAGGAGTCGCTTCCCCGTTGTTCTGCGGTTGCGGTTTCGCCTCACCCCGTTCGATCATCTGCACGGTTTCGAGGACAATGCGCGCGCCGACTTCAGCCAGGCGGTCGTGGAGGGTCCCCGCATCATCTTCAGGTTCAATGGAAACACGGGACTGTAACAGCATCGCGCCTGTATCCACGGCCTGTTCCAGGAAGAAGGTGGTCACGCCGGTTTCCGTCTCGCCATTCATGATCGCCCAGTTGATAGGCGCAGCCCCCCGATAGCGGGGCAGGAGGGAAGCGTGGAGATTCAACGTGCCGAGGCGGGGAATCGTAAACACCGAAGGGGGAAGAATGCGAAACGCCACCACAACTGCCAGATCCGGTTGGAGCCGGAGAATCTGTTCGGTAAATGCAGGGTCCCTTACGCTGGAGGTTTCGAGAACGGGGATATTGTGGCGGAGGGCAGACTGCTTGACCGGTGTTGGGCCGAGACGCTGTCCCCGTCCCCGGGGTTTGTCCGCACCTGTGACCGCCGCCAGGATCGGGTACCCCGCCTGAGAGAGCGTTTCCAGACTCGGAACCGCAAATTCGGGGGTGCCCATGAAGAGGAGTTTCAACATCTCACGGCCGTCAAACGTCCATACTCACGTGGCCACCGCTGGCTGATTCGATACCACATCATAACCGACTTCGACTTCACCCCTGTCGATCTTGTTGAGTCTCCCTTTCAAAAGTTTCCTTTTTATCGTATTGACGTGGTCGATGAACAATACCCCGTTGAGATGATCGATCTCGTGAAGAATGACGCGGCCCAACAGTCCGTAGGCTTCAATTTCCCGCTGGTCATAGGACAGATCGCGGAACCGGAGATGCACCTTTTCCGCTCGCTGTACCTCATGGCGGAGTTCGGGGATACTGAGACATCCTTCTTCAATCGTCCATTGGCCCTCGTTATCCACCACCTCGGGATTGACCATCACAAGGGGTTCGAACGTATCCACGCCGTCGGTCCCGTTGATATCGACAACAATGATACGCTGCAGGGAGCCGATCTGGTTGGCAGCAAGCCCGATGCCGTTTGCGCTGTGCATCGTTTCGAGCATGTTCCCTGCCAGCTCGCTCAGATCGTCGGAAGGCCGTTTAATGAGCCTGGCCTTTTTCCTGAGGACGGGGTGATTGTAGGTATAGATGGGAAGTAATGCCACAACATGATCTCCTTCAGGTCCCGGTAGTGTTATTCTACAAATCTGCGCGCGCCAACAAACCGGCTCCGATAGTAGGTGCTTTCCAGCGAGGAGAACGTCACCCCGCGACGTCACGCTGGCGTGCGCAAACAAATCGTCTTCAATATAGATCCCTACATGCGAAGGGACCCGCCCGGTCGTATTGAAAAAGACCAGATCACCGAACTTGAGCCGGTCTTTTTCCACCGGATCACCGAGCCGGTATTGCTCCCTTGTCGTCCGGGGGAGCTGTTTCCGGGCTGCGCTTTCATAGACCCGGACCGTGAATCCAGAACAATCAATACCCTCTTTACTGTTCCCGCCGTAGGCGTAGGGAGCACCCAGGAAGGAGACAACATCCAGCAGCACCCGGTCCCGGTCCAGCCCCGCCGGAGTCTGGTTGGAGTATTTCTGTCGATCCGGGCGCCTTCTGGACAGGCGCTCCACCTCGTCCGGCGACACCTTACGGTCATCCTCCCGGGCTTCTTCGTCGCGGATCTTGCCGGCCCAGCGAAGTTCGTTTTCTTCATCTTTTGAACTGGACACCCCGCCCGTCCGGAACCGGGGGGAGGATGCCGTACAACCGGCAATAAACATCAGGGCGACGGCGGATGCCACCACCATCGCCCTCGAAACCCTGCCGCAACCTGGCATGCGCGCGTCCATGCCTTCAGCCGTTACCCGAGATAGGCCCGCAACTGTTTGCTGCGCGATGCGTGTCTCAGACGTCGTATGGCTTTCTCCTTGATCTGCCGCACCCGTTCGCGGGTAAGCTTGAACTTTTCGCCGATCTCCTCCAGCGTCAGAGAGTGTTCGCGGCCGAGACCGAAGTAGAGGCGGATCACCTCCGCTTCCCGTTCGCTTAGCGTGGAAAGTGCGCGCTCCACCTCCTTGCTGAGCGACTCCTTCATCAGTTCGCTGTCCGGCGCGGGCTGCCGCTCGTCCTGGATCACATCCAGCAGACGATTATCTTCTCCCTGTGCGAACGGAGCGTCCATGGAGAGATGCCGTCCCGAGATCTTCAGGGTATCGGACACCTCAAACAGGGACATATCCAGCTCTTCTGCGAGCTCGCTGGCGCTTGGCTCACGCTCGAACTCCTGTTCAAGTGAGCTGAAAGCCTTGCCGATCTTGTTGAGGGCGCCCACCCGGTTCAGGGGCAGACGTACGATCCGGGACTGCTCTGCGAGTGCCTGAAGGATCGACTGCCGGATCCACCATACCGCATAGGAGATGAACTTGAAGCCGCGCGTCTCGTCGAAACGTTTTGCCGCCTTGATCAGACCGAGATTACCTTCATTGATAAGGTCACCCAGCGACAGGCCCTGGTTCTGATACTGTTTCGCAACGCTCACAACGAACCGGAGATTCGCTTTTGTCAGCTTTTCGAGCGCGGTCTGGTCCCCCTTCTTGATCCTGCGCGCCAGATCGATTTCTTCTTCCGACTTCAACAGCTCTACTTTGCCGATTTCTTGCAGATACTTGTCGAGAGATTGGCTCTCCCGATTTGTATACTGCTTTGTAATCTTTACCATGAAGCCCTCATTCCTGGATATGCTCTCCTGGTACTACGGGCGTTAGGCGGCCCGCGTTGCGTCACATCGTCCCGATTTGCGACAAAAAGCTTGTTCCCCGGATTGAATCGCCAATGCCGAAGTACTCCACCACGGTCTTGGCAACATCGGCGAAGGTCCCCCTGGTTCCGAGGTCGTGTCCCTGCCCCTGAGCGGGTGAAAAGCAGAGCAGAGGGACATACTCCCGGGAGTGATCCGTACTCGGGCTAACTGGATCATTGCCATGGTCTGCCGTTATTATCAACACATCTTCCGGATAAAGGGTTTCAATTATTGAAGGAAGTGCCGCATCGAATTCTTCGAGCGCACGGGCAAAACCCCGCGGGTCGTTGCGGTGACCGTAGAGCGTGTCAAAATCCCCGAGGTTGACAATGATGAAACCCTGTTTCATACGCGAGGCACGGGCTACGAGCTCTGCAACACCTTCCGCATTAGTGCGAGTGTGCAGTGACGACCGGAACCCGCGATTTGCGAAGAGATCGTCGACTTTCCCAACACCGGCGGTCTCAAACCCGTGCTCCTGGAGGATATCCAGGAGCGTGGGCTCGGGCGGATCGAGCGAGAAGTCTCTCCTGTTGGTTGTCCGCACGAACGCCCCTTCGGTGCCGACAAACGGACGCGCTATCACACGTCCCACGGCATTCGTCCCGGTACAAACCCGATCGCGGGTGAGCTGACAGATCTCGTACAGGCGCCTGAGCGGTACAATTTCCTCATGTGCCGCAATCTGGAAGACCGAATCGGCCGAGGTATAGACGATGGGGAAGCCTGTCCGGACATGTTCCCGCCCCAACTCCTCTATGATCGCGGTTCCAGAGGCCGTTGTGTTCCCGAGAAACCCGGCGCACCCGGTTACCGTGAGGAACCGTTGCATCAGCTCTCCGGGAAATCCTGAAGGAAACGTAGGGAATTCTTTTGCCAGGACGATTCCTGCCAGCTCCCAGTGCCCGGTAGTACTGTCTTTCCCGAGCGACTGCTGAGCCATTCGGCCGAAAGATGCACGCGGGCTGCTCACCGGGCGAACCCCCTCGACCGGAACAATGTTGCCCAATCCCAACGATCCCAGGACGGGAAGCCTGAGGCCCCCGACCGTCCTGGCGGTATTGGCCAGCGTATTGCTCCCTTCGTCACCGTACCGTGCAGCATCGGGGAGTTCACCTACACCGACGCCATCCAGGACGATAAGGAGCACCTTGCCGGTGTTCAGGCGTACACCTGCTTCTCGTTGCACTTGCAGACCTGCACCCGGCGTTCGTTAAACTTCCAGGATGATCCTGTTTTAGCTTGTTCCGACGACACCATCAGAATAGGCTGGAAGATTTCGCCGCAGGTGTGACATTTCGACCCTTTCATCCTTGCCGCCTTGGCCGCTTTGTCAGCGAAACTCTGTTGTTTTGCCATATCGAACTTCTTCCTTGTATGTGTATGTTATTTTCTTGCCAACAATTTTCCGACTGTCCGGGGGACTTGCAGACGGACTGTTCAGCAGCCTGTCCCGGACTTGGGCCGCCCCGGGACGGCCGCCCATGGCCTCTAGAATACCCTTACAGCGTTGCCGCCCGATGCCAGCACTTTGCCATGCACCTGCATGGCTCCGGCCACCAGTTCACGCAGGTGCATACCCTCCGATAGCCCGGCCACACCGGCACTGATGGTCACGGAGAAGGTGCGTCCGCCGAACGCCATCACATGTCCGGCTACCGAGGTGCGCAATTTCTCGGCCCAGAGGTATCCCTCGCTGGCGGGCATGTTTGCCAGCACGAGACCCAGCATCTGCCCATCCTGTTTGCCGAGCGCATCGTACGGCCGGATCATGCCGTGGATGATCGCGGAGATCTCCTGAAAGATAAAATCGTTAGAGTCTCTTCCGTAGCGTTTGGTCTGCTCATCCAGTGCATCCACGGTCAGGCACACGTAGGTAAGCTCGGAATTGAAATCCTCGGCGCGGCGGACCTCTTCTTCAAGTTTCTTGATGAAGTACTTCTTCGTCATGATGCCGGTGATATGGTCGACGGCCAGATATTCCTTCACCAGAGTATTCATATAGCCGACTTCCAGGGCTGCGGCGGCGGTCTCCACAAGGCGGTAGAGACTCTCCACATCAGTTCCGGCAAAGTGGTCGCCGGTCTTGCTCTCCAGTGTGAGCACGCCATAGCAACGCTTGTAGGAGCTGATCGGGATCGCCACGAACGATCCGACTCGAGGAACAATTTCCCCCGCATGGAAGCGGACGCGCGGTTCTACGGCCAGGTCGGGAATCATCTCCACACGGTTGCCCGCGATCACATCGCCGGTGATACTTCCCTCGGAATCCACTCTCTGTGACGGAAGCACGTACGGCTCGCCGGTCCTGTTCACCACCTTCTGAACGGCCCAGCCGCCCGACTCTTCGGCGAACATCGTCACGGTAAGGACATCCCAGGCAACGAGTGTGCCGGCCTGCTCGACAAGAGATGCGAGAACGGCCTGCTCGGAGGAATCCGATTTGATATCATCCTGGAGATGCCGGATGGAACCCAGCAGCTCGGCATCCGAAAGCAGATCATACTTGTCGTTATAGCTCTTAATCAGGGCCGACATGAGTTTCGTGAATCGACCAAGCTGATCGATGGTCTCTTGCCCGAAGGCGTCTTCGGCTTTGCTGTCGGCGACAAGAACGCCCACCGGCTCGATTTCCTTTGTGCCGGCTTTGAAAAGGACCGGCACAGCGACCACGGACCGCACATCGGCGGCGGCCTGGTAGTAACGCAGGATTTCCGTTTCGGAGACCGGGTTGACAATCGTCAGTATCTGTGCCTTGCCGGTGGTGGCGACAAGGCTCAACAGATCGTCGCCGAGCGACAGCCTCCGTTCTGCGGTGAATGACGGACTGTCCGTTGCAACACTCTCCAGTACCAGCTGTCGGCGTTCCGTGTTAATCCAGAAGAAGGCCGCGGTGTGCGCAAAGAACGAGTCCTTGAGCACAAGGACAACCTTGCGCACAAGAGACTGGAATTCCGACCGAGGATCCGTCTCCCTCACCGGTGTATCGGTATCCAGATCATAGAAATCCGGAATCGCCGTTTCCCGCAACGGGTGTGCCCGAAGACCTTCGCTGACGGGCCGTGCAGTGCGCGAAGAAGGAACGACTCTCTGTTCGTCATCGGTCGCCTTGACGATATACGCATCGCGCGAGGCCTGGAAGTCGTCGAACAGCAACTTCTGTTGCGCATCAGATTGGTCTGGATCCACGTCTTGATCCTCGTGTGTGGAGGCAGTTCTTTTTCGCTTGTGCCATGGGAACAAGGCAAAAAAACCCGCTCCCGCGAGACCGGAAGACGCGAACAGGATCGGTCCCCAGGCCGCGAACGCGAAAGTCATCAGTGCGAGTATACCGGCTGGCAAGCCCCAACCCATCCATCCCGATCTGGCGCCGTTTTCACCGGCCATTTGAGGCCTTCCGCTTGGGGGTATGAATATACAAGATCGTTAAAAGTTAACAAAATGCGCCTGAAAAGTCAAGAAAAACAGGACCAATCAGGCTTAAAACCGCCAGATTTCGTGGATTAGCGGTCAGGATAGTGCAAGTATGGTTTGAGACCCGCGATATACTCTTCCGTCTGTTTCTTCCAGGTTTGTTCCAATGCACCAGGATCCCCGCCTTCAATCAGCACGTCATATGCCCGCTTGATGCCAAGCAGGCGCCCTAAGGATAGGGGATTGAGCTGGACCTGATTCCAACACAAGGAAAAATCCAGGAGCACGCGGATGATAGTCAGCCCTGTCACCACCGGCCGGAACGATGCCGGATCGGTAATGGTCGCCCGGGCTCCGTAACACACCTCTCCTTTGTGTTTCGAAGACACAGGTGTAAAGGAGGCCGGCGAAAATGAGACACCGGGGAGCACGCGGGCGTTGAGACGGGCCGCCAGCGTATCTGCATTAAGAAACGGTGCACCGAACTGACGGAACGGCTCAGCGGTGCCCCTCCCTTCCGACACATTGGTTGCTTCCAGGAAGCAGGTAGCCGGGTATATGTCGACGGTGGCGGGAGTCGGGATATTCGGTGACGGGCCGACCCAGGGCAGGCCGGTGTCATTCCATCGCATCCCCCGAACCCATCCTTCCATCCACACGACGGTGAGGTTGGCCTGTGCCCCCCCTTCCAGCCATCCCTTCTTGTTGATCATCGCCGCCAGCTCGCCGATTGTCAATCCGTACACGACGGGGACCCGGACAGGGCCTACAAATGAGCGGAGTGAATCTTCAATAAGAGGTCCGTCAATGCGGGCACCCAGCGGGTTGGGACGGTCCAGCACGACATAGGGAATCCCTTTTCCGGCCGCCGCTTCCATACAGAGTTTCATTGTGCTGATGTAGGTGTAGAATCGTGCGCCGACATCCTGGATATCAAACACCAGCACGTCGACATTTCTCAGCATGACTTTGGTGGGGGATCTCTGTTTGCCGTACAGCGAAAAAATCGGTATTCCCGTAACAGCGTCCACACTATCCCCGACCTTTTTTCCAGCCCCGGCAGCCCCACGGATGCCATGTTCGGGCCCGAACAGCGCCGTGACTCGAACCCCCTTTGCCCGGAGGGCATCGAGGAGGAACTCACCGGAAGAAAGCCGGCCCGTTTGGTTGGTGATGAGTCCCACCCGCCGACCCTGTACGAGTACGAGTTTCTCTTTGATCAGCACATCGGCCCCCGTACTGATCACCGTTTGTGCGTGGAGGAGTGAGGCTGGATTCATCAGGACGCTCGCCAGTGTGGCCACAAGCAGGACACGAGGCATGCAGATGTTCTCCGGTAATTCGTTCTTCGGGGGAGGGGGGAGGTGCTGTTCAGAAGCCCCGTTTCGCCCGCACGATATGCCACGCCGCAATGCTCATGCCATCCCAGATCTCGCCTTCCCGGATCCGCCGGTCGATCTCGTCCGGAGTCAGGAAGACTATCTCGAATTGTTCCGTGTCATCCGGTGATGCGCCGACGTGCTGCAAGTCCTCTGCCACATACACCCGGCAGAGTTCATCTGTGACGCCGTTGTACGGATTGAATTCCCCCGCAAGGAGAAGAGTGCGCGCCGAATACCCCGTCTCTTCCGCGAGTTCCTGCCACGCGGTCTGGTCGTGTGTGGTTCCGTCTTTAACCGCGCCACACGGGAACTCCACGCTTTCCCGGCCACCGAGGTACCGGTACTGGTTCACCATCATGATCCGTCCGGCCTCCATCAGGGGGACGACGCAGGCGGATCCGAGGGAGTGCACATAGTGGTACTCGCCCGTATTGCCGGAGGGAAGTTCCACGGTGTCATAGCCGTACGACCACCAGGGGTTCTTGAATCGGAGAGAACGGGTAAGGGTTTTCCAGGGAATGAGAGTCAATGACCTATTACCGGTTTTCTGCGAGTTCCTTTTCGGAGAAGAAGAATGCCACTTCGATTCTTCCGTTTTCGGGGGAATCTGATCCATGGACGATATTCTCGCCTTTGCTGTCCGCCCAGTCTTTGCGGATGGTTCCCGGGGCCGCGTCTTTTGGATCTGTGGCACCGATCAGCGTGCGGAAGTCGGCGACGGCGCTTTCTTTTTCCAGGGCGATCGGCATGCAGGCCCCGCTCGACATGAATCCGACAAGGCCATCGTAGAACGGCCTTCCTTTGTGCACGGCATAAAACTCCCCGGCGGCGATCGGACCCAGGCGGATCATCTTCATCCCCAGAACGCGAAAGCCGGCCTTCTGGATACGAGCGATCACGGCGCCCTGGAGGTTCTTGCGGACACAATCGGGTTTCAGGATAGCGAGGGTGCGTTCAGTAGCCATGTGTGGTCCTTTAGCGTTTTTTTCCGCGGGCCGCCGATGTTCTTTTCTTCACCGCCGCCGTGCGTGGTCGGGTGGTGGGTTTCAGCGGACCGCGCTTCTTCGTTTTGGGTTTCTGCGTGGCATGCTTCAGGAGCGCTTTTGCCATGGTTTCTCCCAGCAGGGCGGGATTCTCCACGACGTGGATGCCCGCCTTTTTCATTGCGGTCATCTTCTCCTGTGCTGTGCCCTTACCTCCGGAAATGATAGCCCCGGCGTGACCCATACGCCGTCCTGGAGGTGCAGTGCGTCCTGCAATGAAGCCGACCACCGGCTTGGTCATGTGTTTCTTCACGTAGGCGGCCGCTTCCTCTTCAGCCGTTCCTCCGATCTCGCCGATCATCACGACACCATGGGTACCCGGATCATCGTTAAACAGTCTGAGGGCATCGATGAATTGCGTACCGATCACCGGGTCACCTCCGATGCCGATACACGTCGACTGTCCAATACCGCGCTCGGTAAGCTGCCACACCGCTTCGTACGTCAGGGTTCCGCTCCGCGAGACCACGCCCACATTGCCTTTTTTGTGGATGAAGCCCGGCATGATTCCCACCTTGCAGGTTCCGGGGGAGATGATCCCGGGGCAATTCGGACCGATCAACCGGACCCCGCGTCGTGTGACGAAGTCATATGCTGCGAGCATGTCTCGCGTGGGGATTCCCTCGGTGATGCAAACGATCAGCCCGACACCTGCGTCAGCTGCTTCCAGAATTGCATCCGCGGCAAAACCCGCCGGGACGAAAATAATCGATGTATTCGCCCCGGTCTTTCTGACCGCATCGGTCACGGTATTGAACACCGGCACCCCGCGGGCGAAAGGATCCTTCTCCGTTCCCTTGTATGTCGTGCCGCCCTTGCCGGGTGTAACACCGGCGACGACGTTCGTCCCGTAGTCGATCATCTGCTTTGTATGGAAGGTTCCTTCGCCGCCGGTGATGCCCTGGACGAGGAGACGTGTGGTGTTACCGACAAGAATGCTCATAGGAGTGACTTGGATTGGGAATGGTGAATGTTTTCCACTGCGTCGGCCGCCCGCAAAATGGTCTCTTCGCCGAATTGCCTGCCGATGAACTGCACGCCGACGGGGAGGCCTCCGGCGTCGACGCCGCACGGCACGCTGATAGCCGGAACACCGGCGAGATTTGCCGAGACGGTATAGATGTCGGAGAGATACATCTGCAGCGGATCATCAACTTTCTCACCGAACGCAAATGCCGTCGTCGGTGTCGTCGGCATCAGGATACAATCGACCTGCGCAAGTGCGTTAAAGAAGTCCTGTTGAATCAACCGCCGGACCTTCTGTGCTTTCCGGTAGTACGCATCGTAGTAGCCTGCAGAAAGCACATAGGTACCCAGCATGATACGGCGCTTCACTTCAGCCCCGAACCCTTCGCTCCGGGACTTGGTGTACATCTCCTTCAGATCGTGTGCACCCGCAGCGCGGGATCCGTAGCGGGCACCGTCATAGCGCGCGAGGTTTGACGATGCTTCGGCCGTCATGAGGATGTAGTACGTGGAGAGCGTATACCGGGAGTGTGGAAGCTCCACATCCACCACGAGAGCGCCCCGGTCGCGGAGGTGCCCGATGGTGGACTGGATCGCCTGACGCACCTCGGGATGCAGACCGTCGCCGAACGCTTCCCGGGGGAGTCCGATCCGCATGCCGTGTACATCGCCGGTCAGGGCGGACGGGTAATCGGGCACCGGAACGTCTGCTGACGTTGAGTCTCGGGCATCACGACCGGCGATCACCCGCAGCATCAGGGCGGCATCGGCGACGGAGTTGGCGAACGGCCCGATCTGGTCAAAGGAGGAGGACAGGGCCACCATGCCATAGCGCGAGACGCGTCCGTAAGTCGGCTTCAGTCCCACCACGCCGCAAAACGCTGCCGGCTGTCGGATCGAGCCGCCGGTATCCGTGCCCAGGGCCGTGTGTGCCATCCCCCCTGCCACCGCGACACATGACCCACCGCTGGACCCCCCGGGGACGCGGGTTTCGTCCACCGGGTTCAGAACAGGTCCGAAGGCGGAATTCTCGGTGGAGGATCCCATCGCGAATTCATCCAGATTGGTTTTGCCGATCAGGATCGCGTCCGCCGCTTCCAGCCGTTCCACCACCGTGGCATCATACAGCGCAACAAAATCTTTCAGGATCCGCGAAGCGCAGGTGACCCGTTGCTGTTTCACGCAGAGCACGTCTTTGAGCGCCACCACCATCCCGGCCAGGGGGCCGGCGTTTCCTGCCGCTAACTTCCGGTCAACCACGCGGGCACGTTCGAGCGCGCCTTCCCGGAAGACCGAGAGGAATGCGTTCAACCGCTTGCTCTCCGCAATGGCGTCGAGGTAGCCTGCGGTGATCCGTTCACACGTGGCTTCTCCCGCCTCAAGTTGAGAGCGGGTTACGCCGTACGTGGTGTGACGTGGTCTCACGGATCAATACGCGTAGCGCGTTCCAGGTCTTCCTTCACACCCCGCATTGCGTTCTTGAACTCACGGATGGCGCGCCCCAGGTTCTTGCCTGCCTCGGGCAATTTCTTCGGCCCGAAAAAAATAAACAGGACAAGCAGAACGACCAGCAGTTCAGACCCACCGATGTTATCGAACAGCACGGCTGATTACCCCTTCTGTTCAGAGGACTTGGTATCGATCTTCTTGGATTCGGTGTCGATATCTTCGGTAACTTCCTTGGCCGCTTTGCGAAATTCCCGGATCCCTTTGCCCAGACCCTGTGCCAGTTCGGGGATTTTCTTCGCACCGAAGAAAATCAGGATCACCAGCACGATCAGCAGGATTTCTGTTGTTCCGAAATTTCCCATAACAGTTATCTCCTCCCTTGCCCCACACGAACATGATCCCCATCCCGCAAGAAATCTCTTTGAACGCGGGTGAGGACGTGAGAAAGAATTGACTCAAATACTCTGCGACCATCGATATATCCCAACAGCGGGTCAGACGCCCGTTCCGGATGCGGCATCATCCCCAGGACATTCCCCGTTTCATTGATGATGCCGGCGATATTCCCCACCGAACCGTTCGGATTGGCCTCCGCCGTACAGGTGCCGGCCGCGTCGCAATAGCGGAACACAACCTGCCCGCGCTCCTCCAGCCGCCTCAGCGTGTCGTCGTCGGCGAAGTAGTTGCCCTCACCGTGCGCCACGGGGATGCGGAGGACCTCGCCCGGCGTGCACCGGTTCGTCGCAAAAGTCCGGGCATTCTCGACACGCAGGTGGACATACTTGCACACAAAGCGCAATGAGGAGTTGCGGAGCATCACCCCGGGTAACAGTCCGGCTTCAAGAAGAATCTGGAATCCATTGCAGATTCCGATGACCGCCCCGCCCTGCCCGGCAAAACGAATGACTTCACGCATAACAGGTGAAAACCGGGCTATAGCCCCGCATCGCAGATAGTCGCCGTACGAGAATCCTCCGGGCAGGATCACCACGTCCGCATCCTTGAGATCCGCTTCTTTGTGCCAGAGAAAAACGGCATCCTGGTCCAGCAGCTTCTTGCAGACATGGTAGGCATCGTGGTCGCAATTGGACCCCGGAAAGACCACAACACCGAACCGGACCTTGCGATTAATCACCGGACAAGTTCCAGTTCGAAGCGATAGTCTTCCATGACGGGATTGGCCAGGAGCTTCTTGCACATTTCTTCCGTCGCCTTTCGGGCCTCGGCTTCGCTCACGCCGTCATAGCTGACTTCGATATATTTTCCCATCCGCACGTCCTGCACGCCGGCAATCCCCAGCGTGGAAACAGCGTGGGCAACCGCCTTGCCCTGGGGATCCAGGATGGACGGTCGGAGAAGGATATGGATCCTGGCGCGATACACTGTTCACCTGTCTGATCGGGAATCCGCACGCGATGGGTTAACCTGCTCGCCTTCTTCAAAGCGGGGTCCGGTGCGGAATACACGTTTGAACATACTGCCAACGTAGCGCACCATGCCCAGGATGATGAAGAGCACCAGCAGCGGGAAGATGGCGCTTCCGGCAGAGACGGCGACAACGACGACCGCCAGCATGGAAAAGACAAACTTCCAGGGCTCCTTCCGGATTGCGCGCGCGGAAATCTTGGGAAGGGTATCATACCGGACTTTGCTCACCATGAGGAGTCCCAGGCTCACGGCAAGAATAGGGATCACGATGGGCGCCCGTTCGGCAAAGCCGCTCACGCCGTTCCTGGCATTGATGACGTATGATGCCAGGGTGATGGCACTGGCCGGCACCGGGAGACCTACGAAGTGGTCCTTGTCGAAGCCCACCAGCTGCACATTGAAGCGTGCGAGACGCAAACCGGCGAAGACCATGAGCAGTGAACTCAGGAAAATACCGAACCCGTCGTATGCGTAGAGAACATAATGGTATGCAAGGAAAGCCGGTGCGGCGCCGAATGAGACCACGTCCGAGAGTGAATCGATCTCAACCCCGAACTGGGATGTGGATCGTGTGATCCGGGCCATAATGCCGTCAAGGGTGTCAAAACCCGCAGCGAGGAGGATAAGCCATGACGCAGCCAGGTATTCCCCTTTGCTGGCATGGATTATCGACATGAAACCCGAGAACATGTTCAGAACGGTAAAGAGACTGGGGACGACTGCACGTGTAATCTTCATGAGTTCATCCCTTCCTGGGCAAAACGGCGAGTACTGTTTCCCCCGCCACCATCCGGTCTCCCGACTTCACATGCACTTCCGAACCCCGGGGAATCAGCACATCAACCCGCGAGCCGAACTTGATCATCCCGAATCTACAACCGGCTGTCGCCTGATCTCCGACACGCACCTCCGCCACAATCCGCCGGGCGACAAAACCGGCGATCTGTTTGAACAATACATTTCCGCGAGGGCTGCTGATGCCGATATGTGTCCGTTCGTTCCGCAGGGAGGCTTTTTCATCGAACGCGACAAGAAATTCGCCGGGATAATGCCGGAAGAAACCCACCACACCGGTCACGGGATACCGGTTTACATGCACATTGAGGGGAGACATGAAGATGCTCACCTGGACTGCGTCGGCACGGAGGAATTCCTCCTCCCGCGTTTCCTGCACCGACAGCACCGTCCCGTCCGCCGGCGATATCACGAGACCATCTCCTGTCGGAGTGTTGCGCTCAGGATCCCGGAAGAAATAGAGCGTAAAGAGGAGCACTCCCCCCAGGACAAGGAAGGCAGCGATCTTAAGCGCCCGGCCGTCGATAAAGAGCCAGGCCAGAACGACCCCCACGAGACAGATGACAAGCACAACGCCGACGACATCATACCCATAGCGCGCTATCAACAGGAAATTCCTCGTCGAGTCCGGAAGAATGAGGGAAGCTTCATCGTATTAAAGTAGCAAAACTGCGGTAGAAAGTCAAAGGAAGGAAGATCGAACCCATCCACCCCCGGCCGGCGCAATACCGGCCGGGGAATGGACATAACGGAGGCTATTTTACATGGAATTCGATGCGGCGGTTGCGCGAGCGGCCTTCCGCCGTGGCATTCGTGTCAATGGGATCGCGCATGCCATAGCCCTTAGTGGTAAGCCGCGATGCCGACACCCCTCTTGCGACCATCCAGGCCTTCACCGCGTCTGCACGGCGCAGGGAGAGCTTTTCGTTGCTCATTCGTGCCCCCACGTTGTCGGTATAGCCGGCGATTTCAACTTTGATCGCCGGGTTGGCGACTAGCGCGGTATACGCCCGATCAAGCATATCTTCCGAATCCTTCGTGAGGGTGGCGCTGCCCGACTTGAAATTGACCCCCTGCAACACGACCGTCTTCCCCCGCTCCAGAAGAATGGTTTCCTTCATAACGTCGTCGAGCGGATCGAGTGGGTTGGTGCCGCGGATGACTTCCGCACCATCAATCAATCCCCCGCCGTCGGTATCCACCTTCAACGGATCTGTCCGGTAGCGCGTCACTTCCTCACCGTCCATGATCCCGTCGCCGTCAGTGTCCGGATTGGAGGGATCGGTGTGATACGTCTTCACCTCGTCCCAGTCTGACAGCCCGTCGCCGTCGGAATCCACCTTCAGGGGATCGCTCTTGAATTTTGTCACCTCGTCGCCGTCCGACAACCCGTCGCCGTCGGTATCTACCCGGAGTGGGTCGGTCAGATATCTGTTGATCTCCTCGGCATCCTGCAGGCCGTCTCCGTCGGTATCGTACCGGGTAGGGTCAGTCTTGTATTTGAGGACTTCATCTCCATCGCTGATGCCATCGCCATCTGTGTCGCTCCGGAGGGGGTTTGTCCTGTATCGGCGCACCTCGTCGCCGTCGGAAAGCTTGTCGCTGTCGGTATCCGGATCATTCGGATCAGTGGTGAGCTTGCGTTCCTGTCCGTTCGTCAGACCGTCCGAATCATCGTCATCTCCCTCGCCTCGACCGAGGAACCAGGTGAGACCTACTTTCGCAGAGAGAAACACATCCATCGAATTGTTCTCCCGCAGGTCAAGATCGTCGCTGATATTCGCCACACCGACGTCAGCTACGAAAGCCAGGCTGGAGGAGGTGAAGGCCTCGAACCCGAGTCCCACGGGGAAAAACTGGCTCACGTGAAGCTTGTCGTCGGGGACATCCACGTTGTCGACGCTTTTGCGGTGGTAGAACATCACACCGCCGCCGAAACGAACGTAAGGAGAAAAGGTCTGGTTCGGTATGAAGTGGAAATAAGCCGAGAGCGCGATCGGGATCCCGTCTATCCTGATATACGAGTAAGGGAGATCTGCCAGAGGGGGGTCCTGGTTGGATTTCAGCCCTTCCACGCCGGTGATAAGACCCAATGAAAACGAAGGTGAGACGCCGTACCGGAGTGACAGCATCCCTCCTGGGCCGATTTTCTGCTCATTCAGGTCGTTTATCCACAAGTTCACACCCCCGTACAGTCCAAGAGCCCAACGTCCTTCAATCTCCTGTGCACTCGCCATCCCGGCGAGGAAAAGCAAACACAGGCTCCATCCGAGAACCTTCCCCGCAAATCTATACATTTGCCAGTCTCCTACGGTAAGAAGAAATACGAGAACAACTTAGCGCGTTTGAACGTGAAAGTCAAGGAGGAACAAATCTCGCGATCTGCTATTCAAACACTCTCTTCTTCGTTTCCGGGTGAGGTGTATCCCCCTTTTCCCTGGAATCCCCGGGCATCTTCCGCTCGTCGTGGGGATGATTCGGGACACTGGGGCGATGTGCAGTTTTTGATGATCTCCTATGCTGTCCCCCAATTGCGTCTGAAATTCTCACCCAGGTCAAAGATGTAGTCTCTTGCCACGACCACCCTTCCTCCCTTTATGCTGATGACCGTCACGCCGCTGTTCTGCCCTACCCTTCCGCTTCGGTTCGTGAGTTGAATATCCCAGTGCACAGTTACCAGATTGGTTCCTGTTATCGCGAATATGTTCCGGACGCATATATCTTGGACATCGAACTTGATCCCTGGAAATTGGTCAAAGAAACTCTGAAACCAGCCCTCGACAGCACTCTTTCCCTTGAAAGTCCCGCTCGCGCCGATGTCGCCAGGGTAGATAAACACTCCGTCATCGCCCCAGGCCGACATGAACTTCGTCAAATCATGTTGGTCCAGAGCCTTGAAAGAGCCAGCAATTGCTTTTTTGGCAACAAGTGCTCCAATCATATCATCCTCCTTCATGAGCCAGTATCCTGGCATGGGTGAGAACTTCAGCCACCAGGTAGAAGATCGTCGCGCCGGTGACGTGACGGAATCGCCGACTGCTGCATGGAGCCATTGAGCTTTCGGCCAAGAGAGCATCATTGGGCCTTGAGGCTTGCTCGCCAGAGGGCTATCGGGCTGGGCGCTGGAGCGGTAGAACGGGGCCCAGAGCAGCGGCTCAATGGCTGACGAAGTCATCCGCAAGCCCAACTTGACAATGATCTCGGGATTCGTTATCATTATCGTCCTTCTAGAACGGAAAACGCCCATTTGGGGTTTGTTTTTCCGATTTCTCGCCACAATGATGGAGCTATATGTCTGCCCCCGTTGTAACTGGTATTGTTGTTGCCCTTTATGTCCTCAGTTGCGTTAGAGCTTGGCATAATATCCCCAAGAAAGAAAACCACACGCAGCCGAACACTACAAGATCTGTCCACTCCCCCGGACAAAAACCAGGGTAGAAGTGTATCTACGAATCCCACACCATTGCTGCTCCGGGATTCAGCGACCTGAGTCAAAGGATACTGAAGGACGCTGTGGACTGGTTTCTCCCGTGTCGCGTTACTTGAGAATTATGAGTTTCTTCGATTGCACAAAATCTCCCGCCTCTAATCGGTAGAAGTACACACCACTTGCGAGACCAGACCCGTCACACGTGACATCGTGAACTCCTGCCTCGCTCCTCTCATTCACCAACACCGACACTTCACGACCGAGCATGTCGTAGACACTCAATCTGACTTCCGAGGACTTCGGCAATTCGTACGTGATGGTCGTGCTCGGGTTGAAGGGGTTGGGGTAGTTCTGCGACAAGGAATAGTTACCAGGCACGTTCCCACTTCCAGACGACATCCCTGTGACTATGAGTTTGTGTGCAAGAGTGACATTGTAGAACTCCCAAAAGGTATAGCGGTTGCCTGCGCTGTCCGTCCAATATAGACCCTCATAGAACATGTCGGGCCAGAAGCCCACGCGGGGTGTCCATGTTGAATTTAGCCATTCGTGGTGCCATAGAGATGTCAAGTTCCCATTCGCATCATAGGTGTATGTGTCGCGCAACTCCTTCTCCCATTGACCGTTTTCCCACTGCTCTTCAAGCTCTGTGACCATATTGTTGTTTGCATCATAGGTGTACGTATAGCGCCAACGATTCACCCACTGACCGTTCTCCCACACTTCGAACCAGTATGTGAGCATATTGTTGTTTGCATCATACGTGTATGTATAGCGCCAAGAGTTCACCCACTGACCGTTCTCCCACCGCTCGTACAACTCTGTGAGCATATTATTACTTGCATCATACTTATACGCATAACGAGCAGCAATCTCCCACTGACCGTTCTCCCACCGCTCGTACAACTCTGTAAGCATATTGTTGTTTGCATCATAGGTGTACGTCATGTGATAAGACGTCACCAACCAACCGTGGTCCCACCGCTCGAACCAATCCGTGAGCATATTACCTTGTGCATCATAGGTGTACGTATGAAGAAGAAGGATCGACCCTCTTTCATGCAAAGCCGTGAGCATATTGTTGCTTGCATCGTACGTGTATGTATCTCGCCAAGAATTCACCCACTGACCGTTCTCCCAATAGTCGAGAAACAATGTGACCATATTGTTGTTTGCATCATAGGTGTATGCATATCGATAAGAGTCCACCCACTGACCGTTCCCCCAATACTCGTGCAAATCTGTGAGCATATTACCGCTTGCATCATAGGTATTGGTGTGGCGCAAAGTATCCACCCATGCGTTGTCTTTCCACTTCTGGGTCAAATCGGAAGTTCTCATTGCGTTCGCGTTGAAAGAGTACAAATGCCTCGTCGTGTCGTTCCCCCGGACAATTGCCGTGTCAATGACGTAGAATTGTGATTGAAGGGACGAAATCCCACAGGTGGATTTCAGACTTCTTTGAATCCCGTTGGATATGAGTCTGTCATTGGGGCGAGGAGTCGATGGACCCTCCCCTCGAAAGGTGTCAAACCCAAGATTGACATCGGTCTGCAATCTATGATTCGAGGGCGATCCCGACAATTCGTCAGCGGTTTCTCGGCTGACATTCATGCGCGGGTCGGAAGGGTGCGCAATTTGTCGGTTTGGGAGACTGTTCGTTTGAACCAACTGAGAAGACGCATAAGGACAAAGCAGAACAATAACGAGTGAGAGGCAGATGGATTCGGTTCTCATCTTTTCCTCCTTGGAAGGCGGCGCTCGTTGAGTTTCTCTGTGCTGACGAGCAGGTGTCGGTGGGTCGTCGGGTAGGAAGGTATCGCAGTAACACTCGGCGGCACACTGACTCTACTTCGAATCAGAGCGCGCAATGTGTGTGGTGAAAATGTAACTCCCCTCTTAACGGGAGTCAAGCACAATCGACAATACCCCTCTGTTTATGAGGTTTTCCACATCTTTCCTCTTGCTGTGCAAAAACTGATGAGGGCATTCGCCCGTGGTGGGTTTGGCACGTGTCGGGTTGTATCGCCACTCACATCTCAACACACTTTCTACCATTCCGCACCGATTCCAGTTGTAGCATAACTGGATAGCCGATACCTTGTTCATAGTAGAAAGTATTCCTCAAGTCGTTCGAGTCTGAGTGATCGGTCAAGTTGGAACCTCTCCGTCTGAGTGAATTCACCGAACTCTTTCGGTCACGCACCAACGGAACCATCTGCCAGAACTGTTGACAGAATTGTAGACAAATGCTCACGAAAAGAGGTTCTTGGAGGGTCAGAGGACGTTGACACTTTCACGGGAATTGCGTATTTTGGGTGTGCTTTGAACGATTGCCCCGTCGTCTAATGGCAAGACAGCAGACTCTGGATCTGCTTATCGAGGTTCGAATCCTTGCGGGGCAGCATCGGGTATGTGCAGGCCCGATTGATAAGTTCTCGATTCACGCTCCACCCGGCCTTATCGTCTAACGGTCTAGGACGCGGCCCTCTCAAGGCCGAAATACGGGTTCGATTCCCGTTAAGGCTACTTCGACTCGGACACACCCTGAAGTACCCGCGGAGCGGGGAAAGAGTGGCTGCCGGTCGCCCTAAAAATCCCGCCCCCTCCCGGCGGGATCTGCATTTTATTTCATCGGCGTGCGTGCCGATCCGCGCAAGATGGAGCTGCAATGCGCCGGCCCACACACACCCGACATATCGGATGGGCTCAGTGCCGCGGCAGCTCCCGGCAGGGTGGCGTCAGGGACTTTTTCGGGCACCCAAAGGTGTTGTATGCCTCAGGTTTCCTTCCGGTTCTACGCTGAGCTGAATGATCATCTCCCCCGCACCCGGCGACAGATCCCTTTCATCCATCCGGTGAAACCAGGCGCGACTGTAGCAAATGCCGTGGAATCACTGGTAGTCCCCACGAACCAGATAGACCTGGTTCTTGTCAACGGCGAATCCGCCGGACTGACCCGCGAGTTGCACGACGGAGACTACTTGAGTGTGTATCCGGTATTCGAGTCGTTCGACATTGCGAACGTCACAAAGGTGAGGGCCAGACCCCTCCGAACACCCCGCTTCGTGCTCGACGTTCATCTCGGTAAACTGGCACACTATCTCCGTATGCTCGGGTTCGACTCGGCATTCGACAAGGACGCCGACGACGACGCTCTCATCATGCAATCCAGGGAAGAGGAACGGGCGCTGCTTAGCAGAGATCGACGGCTCCTGCGACGGGAGGAGATTACGCGACAATACTGCGTGCGGGGAGACGATCCACGGCTGCAACTCATCGAGGTCCTGGACCGTTTCGATCTCTACGGCGTCGTCTCCCCCTTCACCCGCTGTATGGAATGCAACACACTCCTGCATGCGATATGCAAAGAAGAAATATTGTTGTGCATTCCACCACAAGTGGAAGCTGTGTTCAATGACTTCCAGCGTTGCCCGGCCTGTGACCGCGTCTACTGGAGAGGCTCCCATTACAACCGGATGAAACAGTTCATTGACAGTCTGCCACATCTCCACTTACAGCTCCCTCGTCCAACACCGATCTGACCAGCAGGACTTCCCTCGCCCGTTCCTGGCATCTCCCGCAACGACGAGGATTGGCCTGCACCACGAAGCCCGGCGCCACAAACGGCTCATCCCTGTCAGATCTTCTGCGAACGGCAAACATTACATAACCCCTGAACGCAAACCGGAAAGCGTACGCCGCCTGGTGGCTCTGGGCCCGGCTGGCCGGCTGGAAGGGGGTCAGCAACTGAATTGTTGCGCGCTGAACGGTGACGCCGTAATCCACCGGACCGGGTAAATTTGCTAGACGGCTGATCTTTCCGTAGATTGTCTTCTGAACCGTCACTGTTCCCCTGCCGGTGCCAATGGTGAAGCAGCTCCCTCCAAGAAAACCACAGATTGCCAGTCATCCCGACGATGCCGGCGCCTCCGGCAAGTGTTCCACAGCGCCACTCCCCCCCCGGAAGAGACGTATTTTCGCCGTCATCACGCTCCTACTCCCCGTCCTCGCATTTACAGCACTCGAGCTGATCCTCCGGCTTGTTCACTATGGCCCCGATCTTTCGCTCTTCAGGACCGAAGAAGTTGCCGGAACAACATACCATGTCCTGAACCCGCAAGTGAAACTTCGCTATTTTTCCCGGGCCGAATCGAATACCACGACTTCGGCGGACTACTTCATCTCGCCAAAGCCACCGGGGACATACAGGATTTTTTGTCTGGGCGGCTCAACCACCGCGGGATACCCGTACTGGTACAACGGTTCGTTTTCCACATTTCTCCGCGAGCGCTTGCGCCGCACGTTCCCGGCCGGGAAGTTCGAAGTGATCAACCTGGGACTGACCGCAACCAACAGCTTCACGGTCCTGGACATGGCCCGAGAACTTGTCGATTACGAACCGGATCTCCTGATTGTCTATGATGGCCATAACGAGTTCTACGGCGCTCTGGGCGTGGCATCCCGGGAGAAAGTGTTGGGCGGACGTTTCCTCACCAATCTCTCTCTCCGTCTCATCCACTGCCGTGTCTTCCTGCTCTTTCGCCAGGGATACGAGGCACTGCATGCATTCATTAGCGACACCCCGGGGTCCAGTAAACAGAGTATCACAATGGAGTCACTCGCCCGCGACGCAAATATTCCCTACGGGAGTCAGACTTACAGAGCTGGCAAATACACCTTTGAGGCGAATCTGGATGATCTGCGGGGAGTCTGCCGGGAAAATGGTGTCCCGCTCATCCTTTCATCACAGGTTTCCAACCTGCGGGGGTTTCCGCCGTTTGTGTCCCGGAGACCCGGAGACCTGCCGCCTGAGACCCGCCAGAGAATTGATGCTGCAATCGCGGCGGGAGAAGCCGCTGTCAAGAGTCGCGATTGGGAGACAGCGGTGGAGAATTTCAGGGTGGCGGCAGCGCTCGACTCCCTGCACGCAGGAACACGATTTGCCATCGCCTGCTGTCTGGATGTCTCAGGTCGCAGGATCGAAGCCCGTCGGGAATACACCAAGGCGCGAGACTTTGATCAGTTACGGTTCCGCACGAGCGGAGATTTCAACCACCTGATCGCGGAAATGGAAGACAGCACCACGGTTGGAGTTGCTGATATGGAAAACCTGTTCATGGCCCATTCCCCGGATTCATTGATCGGGAACGAACTTGTGCTGGAGCACGTCCACCCGACCAGCAGGGGATATTTCTTGATGGCCGGAGAATACGCCGCGGTGATGCGGCGCCGCGCCCTCTTCGCCTCTCCGCTCGAATGGGCACGGAATGACACTATCTCCGATGGAACATTGTGGAATGATCGTCCGGTCACGGAAGTGGATGAGAGAATCGCCGCACGCCGGACGGCCATTCTCCTCGCAGGTTGGCCTTTTTCTTCGCACCAGGGAATGGTGCCCCCGGTGGATTCCACAGACACACTCGGCCGGATCGCAGAACGATTTGTGGACGGAACCTGGGGCTGGGTGGAAACCCACCGGGCTGCCGCATCATTCTACGCCGGCAGAAAGGAATACGAAAAACTCGCGCACGAACAAGCAGCTCTCCGGGGCCAGGTCCCGCAATTCTTGTGGCCGGCCATGGAATCGAACAGCCTCCTTCCAGGGCAGCCCGTATCCCGCTAGCTGGACCATAGCCTAAAACCGCGACAGGGCGGCTTGCGTGACCACGGCGCCCGACCAAAACCGTATCAGCTAGCAGAATTTGCGACTACTTTCTTTCGAAAAGCATCTCTTCTTTCCTGCGGATCATTGCCGCCGTGCGGATGATCAGGTAAACACCAACTGCATACCCCACGAAGACGACTACGCCGAGCGTCAACAATTCCATGACTCCCCCTCTGAGTGATTACTTCCCGTGTCTAAGCAGACTCCCCCAATATAGCACGTCTCCCTTCTCAACGCTGTGCGGGGAAGCATGAGGACACATGGGTACCGGCTGGAACACAATTCCGGGGCGCTCAACAGCTGAACGCCCCGGCTCGCGCAATCCTCCTGCAGACATACTGTGCAGTCGCAGGGATACCCGTCCATCACGCAGGGTGTCCCGTGCTAAGATTACATTCCGTTCGAATCGTGTTGAAACAGATTCCTGATCGGGAGCGGACTTATGGCGGGCACAAAGTCATGGTCAGACTTCCCGCCGGGTGCGGGAAGGACGGTCAGCGAGAGGATTATCATCTTCCCGCCGGTGCTTCAGTCCGGACGGTAGGCCGGGTCGTCCCGGGATTTCTCTTAAGGTTCGATCTGTTGTTTTCTGCTCAACGGCACCGCTCTGCTTTTCACCGGGGTCAATTACCGGTCACCCGGCAAAACCGACCGTACGCTTCATCCCATTGTATCGATTCGCCGGGCACATATCGTATCCCCGGAAACGAAGCATTCACCACCTTGCGCATGTCCGAGACGCCGCCGACTTCTCCCAGGACCCCCAGCTGAACAAGGAGGTTTCCCACGGCAGTTGCTTCAGACGGACCTGCAATCACCGGCCTGTGCAGCGCGTTTGCCGTCCACTGATTCAACAGGGTATTGCGTGCTCCCCCTCCCACAATTACCAACTCATTGACCGTAAATCCGACGAGGCGCTCCAATCGTTCTACGGCCCAGCGGTACTTCAGCGCCAGACTTTCGAGAATACAGCGTGCCACCGCACCCCGCCCTTCAGGCGCAGGTTGGTTGGTGGTCCGGCAGTATGACAGTATACGATGTTCCATCGGCCCAGGAGCGTAGAACTCTTCGGCATCCGGATCGATGCAGGCAGCATGGGGCGATGCCTGTGCGGCGGCGGCAAGGATCGCCTCGTAGCTCGTTCCTTTGCCGGCGGCATCCCACTCCCTCATACATTCCTGAAGGATCCAGAGTCCCATCACGTTGCGCAGGAGCCGGTAGGAGCCTCCCACCCCCCCTTCATTCGTGAATTTCCAGTCCATCACCTGATGGTCGAGCATGGGTGAGGGCACTTCGACACCCAGCAACGACCAGGTGCCGCTGCTCAGATAGGCCGAGCGGGGGCCGGGCAGGGGCACCGCGGCCACTGCCGAAGCGGTATCGTGCCCGGCGACGGCAATGACAGGAATAGACGCACAACCGGTCTCTGCCATCGTGACGTCGCTCACAAGACCGCGCACTTTGCCCGGTTCATGGATCTCACCGAAGATCGACTCCGGCAGGTCCATTACACGCAGAAGGTCCTTGTTCCAGTCACGCGTTCGTGCATCGAGCAGCTGGGTCGTGCTCGCATCGGTGTATTCGGTTCCCCGGACTCCGGTGAGGAAATACGCGAGCAGATCCGGCATCATCAGGAGCGCGGTTGCCTGCTCCAGGATCCGGGGTTTCTGAACGCGCATCGCCAGCAACTGAAAGAGGGTATTGAATGGCTGAAACGCAACACCGGTCAGCGAGAAAATCGCCTCCCTCGGCATCCGCCGAAACGCCTCCGCAGGCATCCCCTCTGTGCGGTGGTCGCGATAGTGGTACGGATTTCCCAGCAATTCTCCCTGTCCATCCAGAAGACCGAAGTCGACACCCCATGTGTCGATCCCCATCGCCACAGGCCCGCCGCCGGGTTGATGGACCGCTTTGCGGATGCCTTCGTGCATCTCACTCACGAACCGGAGGACGTCCCAGTAGAGGTGTCCGGACGATGCGACGGGGCCGTTGGGGAACTGGTGCACCGTCTGCAGGGACAGACGTGTGCCGTCAAACGCACCGGATATTGCCCGTCCGCTGCTTGCCCCGAAATCGAACGCAAGGAGATTGAGACGCTTCATGGTTTCCCGGTGGTTGACGTTGCGAACTTTGCGGACGCCTATTGCCCCGTACGTGGCAGCGGGCGCTCAAAAGAGAATCCGAACAGACCGGGATTCTCGCAAATGACTGCGGCGGAGAAGATGAAGAATACGTATTCGCGTGTCTGTTTCGGTATCTTGTTGGGATAGGCGGCAAGAAACTTCCAGAAGTTACGCTCGCGCGGGTTCTTCGGCATCTCTTCGATGAGATGCCGCACAACGTTGTGTCCCCAGTTGTACGAGGCAAGGACCAGAAGGCCAGAGGCCTGAGCTTCGCCGCTATAAATATCCCGGATGTAGCGGGCGGCTGCGGCGTTCGCCTTGTCGACGCGATGCCGCTCATCACGCGGGTCCATGCGCGGAAGTTCAAGAAGAGGTCCCGTACGGAGGCCGTACGCCCTCGCTGTGCTCGGGATGAACTGCCACATTCCCTTGGCAATCCCGAAGCGTGTCGGTGGACCGCAGATGGCGCTGTCAAACCCGCTCTCCTGAAGCGCCAGGAAGAAGAACTGCGGAGGAAGGTGCTGTGCGAGGAGCGCATCGGTTATGCGCGTGGTGTATCCATTTGCCTGGGCCCGTTCAATGGACTTCGGAAGACGATTGGAGAGTTTCCACTCATGGATGTACCGCTTCACTTCATCTGCGAACCCCTTCGGCATGTTGAGTTCGCATTCGCCGAAAATGCGGGCAACGCGAAGAATTGCTCTGTCCCCCTCGTCCATCTTCTGGCTGTAGACCCCCAGTTCCCCGATATAGCGGTCATAGCTGTCGCTCAATTCCTTCAGCGTCGCGCGAGATCTGGAGATCTCGGATTGCCCCAGGGAATCCCCACGATCAGTGCTGATGGCTTCCAGACGGACGAGTGTCAGTTCGAACTCTTTCATCCTGTAGAACACATCCTGGGCCAGCGCTTCCTGCTTTTCCACCTGGCGGTGCTTCAGGTACGCATAGGCCGCGGCCAGCACGGCGACAAGGATCAGCGCGCCAATGATCTTTCCGTACTTGCGCGTCTGCTCACGGAGGAAACGGCGCAGAAGTCGGTGCGACGCCATCCGGAACTCGCTCACGGGAACATATCCGTTTGCCTTGAACGCCTGGCGCCAACGCTTGTCGGGCTTTTGCGGGGGCAAATCCCGGACGTCAAAGACAAGCACCTGACCGCCCATCCCGAACAATACCTGTGTCTCGCCCTCCAGTTCAGTAACGTCGATGGGCTGACCGTCGATGAAAGTCTCACCTTTGCGGCTCAAGTCCTTGAGCCACCAGGTTCCTTTCTCGAACCAGACCTCCGCATGCACAGGAGTCACATCGGTATCGGCAAGCACAACATCACATTCGCTCCCGCTGCCTATGCGGAAACGGTCGTGGAACTTGAGCGTCAGTTCAGGAATGCCGTCACGGATCAGCGTCACGTGAATGGTAGGCTTGACGGAGGATTGCCGGGGAGTCTCTTCCATACGTTAAATTTACAAAAACAGATCTCCATTCACAAGGGAATACACCCCTTGAAATTGTAGAAGACGGTTGCTACATTTCTTCCACCCACTCCCACAGCCCTCAGGAGCTTCCCCCATGCAGTATCGCCATCTAGGAAAAACCGGCCTCACTGTTTCGGAAATCGGCTTTGGCGCCTGGGGGATAGGAAAAACCCTGTGGCAGGGGGCCCAGGATTCCGAATCACTCCGGGCCCTCCACCGGGCAGCCGATCTGGGTGTGAATTTCTTCGACACAGCCCTTGCGTATGGCAATGGACACAGTGAGGCGCTCATCGGGCAGTTCCTGCGCGAGCGCAAGGAACCGGTGATTCTTGCTTCAAAGATCCCTCCGAGAAACATGACCTGGCCCGCCCGGCCCGGCACACTTCTTTCCGAGGCATTTTCGTACGCACACATCATTCGTTCCACAGAGCGTTCGCTCAAGAACCTGGGGGTCGAAGTTATCGACATTCAACAACTTCACGTCTGGCTGGATGAGTGGACCGATGTATCGGAATGGTACGAAGCGATTACCACATTAAAGGCGGAGGGGAAGATCCGGTTCGCGGGCATCTCCATCAATGACCATCAACCGTCCAATGCGCTTAAGGCCGTTGCTTCGGGGAAAATCGACACCGTGCAGGTGATCTACAATGTGTTCGACCAGACTCCCCGGGAAGATCTCTTTGGCGCCTGCCTCCATGAGGATGTGGGTGTTATTGTACGCGTTCCGTTTGACGAGGGGGGACTTCTGGGAACGATAACGCCGGAAACCACGTTTCCCCAGGGGGACTTTCGGAACAACTACTTCAGAGGGGAGAGAAAGCAGCAGGTCTTTGAACGAACGGAACGGCTGAAGACCCTGCTCGGTCCGGACGCGGCCACTCTCCCTGAACTCGCCCTGCGGTTCTGTCTGCAACCGGAGGCAGTGTCCACCGTCATTCCCGGCATGCGCGCAACAGTCAACGTTGAACGGAACTGCGCGGTCTCCGACGGCCGCCGGCTCTCTCAGGCGATGATCGAAAAGCTATCCGAGCACAGCTGGGAAAGAAACTTCTACTCATGACCCATCATCCCCGCCTGGTTCTCTCCGTTCTCTGCATCCTCGCTGTTGCAGCCCTTGTACTTACTGGATGCGTCTCCACACGACCCGCGGGTGAAGAATTCCGCCGTTCACTCGGTGAAGCTATACTGAACAAGGAGGTCCCCTTCCCGGCACCTCAGGGCACCAGGGTGGATTCGGTGCGCATA
Organism: uncultured Bacteroidota bacterium; assembly: GCA_963779225.1. Lineage (GTDB taxonomy): Bacteria > Bacteroidota > Ignavibacteria > UBA10030 > UBA6906 > CAVPCZ01. Next base: position 1,777,015 of record CAVZWW010000003.1, on the reverse strand, counting down.
GACGATTCGACGCGCACGGTGGAAGTGACGCTGAGCAAGGAATTTGCCTACGGACCATTCCGGCCGACAACCGTTGACCGGATCTACGAGGGAGTCAGGGAGATCTTTGGGGATTCCTACCGCGGGTATGCGTTCAGGGTACGGACCCTGAGGACTCCCGTGGAAGAGTTGATTCCGAATTTCTACCGCCGGGATTCCACCCGCTTGGACAAATCGCGGATGCCTCTTATCCGGGAAGACCGACCCGCATCGGTCGTGGCCAACATGAGCAGGCCAGTTGTTCCGGTCAGGGGGCTGCAGAACCGCAATATTGTGCTGTGGCACAGTCATGGCTGGTATTTCAATAGCCGGGAAAGCCGCTGGGAGTGGCAGCGACCGCGCTTGTTTCAATCGGTGGAGGACCTCGGGCCACTCTCTTTCACTCTCCCCTATCTCGTCCCGATGCTCGAGAATGCCGGCGCAAGCGTGTACCTGCCGCGGGAACGCGACACGCAGGCGCATGAGGTGATCGTGGATAACGACACTCCCGGCAGTTCATACACCGAGCACTCGACAGCCCCCGATTCCGTCTGGAACTCCCTCTCTCCGGGGTTCCTCCAGGCCAAGACCTACCCCGCAAATGTCAACCCGTTTCTGGCAGGCACGGCACGATGGACGGTCACCGATCGTCTCCCTTCAGCCGAGATCCGCTGGGTGCCGGATATCCCGGAGGAAGGGGAATATGCTGTGTATGTCTCGTTCGCGGCATCCGAAGGCAATACCGCCGACGCACGGTACACCCTCTATCATACAGGCGGGACGACGGTGTTCCGGATCAATCAACAGATCGGCGGCGGAACCTGGCAGTATCTCGGACACTTCAGGTTTCGCGCCGGTGTGTCTCCCGACAGTGGCGCGCTGGTGCTGACCAACGAAAGCGCTCAACCCGGCTTGCGACTGACCGCGGATGCGGTGCGCTTCGGAGGCGGTACGGGCATTGTCGAACGGAACGGGGGCGTCAGCGGCCGTCCCCGCTTCATGGAAGGGGCCCGGTACAACCTCCAGTTCGCCGGCATGCCTGACACGCTGGTGTACAATCTGAACAACAACCTGGATGACTACAAGGACGACTATCAGAGCCGCCCGGAGTACGGCAACTATTTGATTGGATCCCCGTTCGGCCCTAACAGAAACCGGGGGGCAAAGGGCCTGGGCATTCCCATCGATCTCTCCCTCGCTTTCCACACCGATGCCGGGATTTCGCATAACGACACGACAATCGGGACATTGTCCATTTACAGCATCGAGGGCGCCGATTCTCTGCTGACATTCCCGGATGGTGTTTCGCGTCTGGCAAACCGGGATTTTGCCGATATTCTGCAGACACAAATCGTTGACGATATTCATGCGCTGTTCGATCCGCAGTGGCGCCGTCGAGAACTCCGCAATGCGGACTACAGTGAGAGCGTTCGCCCGAATGTCCCGGCAGTCCTTCTGGAACTGCTCTCACATCAGAACTTTCTGGATATGAAGTTCATGCTTGATCCGCAATTCCGTTCCGCCGTCGCACGCGCGATCTACAAATCGATGCTCCGATTCCTCTCTGTCCCGTCGAGCCCCGGATATGTCGTACAGCCGCTTCCGGTCTCGCATTTTGCGGCCGAACTGACACCGGCCGGAGACGTTACTCTCCGCTGGTGGCCGGAGCATGATCCCCTGGAACCCACGGCTTCACCCGATCGCTACTGTATTTACACGCGTTTCGGCAACGGCGGATTTGATAACGGACGGCTCGTCACCGAACCGGAAGCTGTTCTGGGAAACATCTCGCCCGGAACGGTGTACAGCTTCAAGGTCACCGCCGTCAACGATGGCGGCGAGAGCCTTCCCTCGGAGATCCTGGCCGTGTGCCGTCCGGCACCGGGGAAGCAAACGGTGATGATTGTGAACGCATTTGACAGGGTCGCCGGACCCGCGACCGTTGAGACAAACGGTTTCGCCGGATTTTTCAACCTTGAAGATGCAGGCGTGCCCGATCGGATGGATTACAACTACACAGGGGTGCAGTACGACTTCGACCCGGCGTCACCGTTCCGGACAAATGACGGCCCGGGCCACGGCGCGAGCCTGGCCAATAATGAAACAGCGCTGGTCGCCGGCAACAGCTTCGATTACCCCTATGTGCACGGCATGTCGCTCAAGAACCTTGGCTACGGGTTCGTCTCGTGCAGCGACGAGGCGGTCATGGATTCGCTGGTAGATGTGCAGCGCTATCCCCTCCTGGATCTCATTCTGGGGGAAGAAAAGACCACCCCGCGCGTCCGGCCCGCACTCGATTCATTGTACGGAAAACGATTTACCGCCTTTCCCGCGAGATTGCGTGAGGAACTTTCCTCGTACACGCAGGGCGGGGGTACACTGCTGGTGTCCGGAAGCTATGTCGGTTCGGACCTTTTTGCCACGCTCCCCGCGGACAGTTCCGGCCTCCGTTTCGCGCGCCAGATCCTGAAGTGCAACTGGGTCACCGGCCATGCGTCCAGAACCGGAAACGTCCGTCCGGCTGCAAACGAATTCTTCCCTCCGTCTGCATCTATTGCATTCTGTACCGAGCTGAATGACCGGGTGTACGCGGTGGAATCCCCTGATGCGCTGGCCCCGATGAAAGACGGGACAATCCTCCTCCGTTACGCGGAGAACAGCTTCGGTGCCGCAACGGTGTACCGCGGAAATTACGGCGTGGTAGTCATGGGATTTCCGTTCGAATCGGTGATCGGACAGGAATCGCGTGACATGCTGATGAAGGGCGTACTCGGGGCTCTCGGCATGAAAGAGTGAGCGCCGCAATTCGTCCGTACCGGGATGCCACTCGTCGCCGGGATATGCATCCTGTCGCTTCCGCATTGAAGATCTCACGGGACTGAGCGATATTTGAGCCGTATGGAATCCTCGGCCTTCATTCTGCCACTCCCTTCATCCCGGGAGAGACGTGGTGCCTCGTTGCGCCGTCGTATGCGCCCGTGGGGTATCACCATCACCGATCTCGCAATGCACCTTGCTGTGTCACGGCAGTATGTCTGGCAGATATTGTACGGAAAGACCGCCGTATCCGACACACGGTTTGTTGACCTCGATCGTGCAATCGACGAGCTGATCTGCGCCAGGCGTATAGGACGGACATTTGGGGAGCGGCTGCGTGGTGCGCGGATCGCGGCCGGCCTCACGCTGAGGGAAGTCGCAGGAAAGATCGGTTATTCATGGATCGCGGTGGAACGGTGGGAGCAGGATTCGTGCATCCCTAAACCCGGCGTCCTCTGGCATTTGCGCCACGTCTATGGCGTGGGTGACGACTGGATGCCCCAGGACAACCCTCAGAGACCCATAACGTTGGCAGAAAACCTCCGCTAGACCCTCCCCCGCCAGCCACAGCAGTGCACCCCGGCCCCTTCCCGGAGCACACTCCCACGGCGACTCCCACCAATCAACGAGCGTATCAGGCAGGCCAATTCAAGGAGCGTGTCACGCGGCCGGGTTGCAGTGACACGAGCAGGCCTCCTCCGCCTCATGTGGGTACGACCGCTGAGGCTCGGGCCGCCTGTCAGTCTGGAGGAGGGGGCCTCCGGGCCCCTTGTACCGGGAAACACGGCGGCGCACGAAGGGGTGGAATTCCCGGACCCGGCACAAGAGGTATCGTCCCGTGCCGGGTCCGAATTTGCAGCTGTCAGAAACCCATCTTCACTGAAAAAACGTGGTTCCCGTCGAACGTCTTCAAGGAACGGAACGCATAATCGAAGGAGATGTCCGTATTGCCAAGGGCGGTGTGCACACCGAATCCCAGGCTCGGCCCGAATAGGAATTCCCGCGCATCGTCCTCGCGCTGCGCGAAGTTGTAGCCGGAACGCACATACAGGAGATCCTGGAATGACAACTCGAGTCCGAACTTGTACTCATCGTCGGAGAAATTGCTGCTCTGGAACGCGGTGCTTCCCAGCACGGTCATCTCATCGGAAAGCTGATACTTGTACCCCACTCCGAAGTGGATCGCCGACGGCAGTTCGAAGGAGGCCGCCTGGATCTGGTACAGAGTGGCCGGACGGTTCTGGTCCGCAACCGTGGCTGGCGTGAGGAGGCCGGTGCCTTCGTACTTCATTTGAGGTCCGATGTTCTTGGCCACGACCGCGATGCTCAGCCCCCGGATATTGGCCAGATTGTCATACAGAACCCCGACGTCGAACGCAAAGCCCGTGGCGTTCACATCGCCCAGCTGTTCAGAGACCAGATTTCCGGTAATGCCCACCGCCACACGTTCACTGACCTGGCGTGCATAGCTTAGCCCCACCGTGAGAAACTGCGGCTTGAAGGTTTGCCCGGTCCCCTCGGGGTCTCGTGTTGTCGTGACCAGTATAGGGTCGACGGCGAGAGATTTGAGGCTCAGTGAGAGGACGCCGAAGCCTTCGATATTGGCGGAAACCGCCCCGTAGTTCACGCCAATGTCGGCGATGTAGGACATGTGGGATATATACAGGTCGGCGGAGTTTTTCATCATCACCGTCCCCGCCGGATTCCAGAAGAGTGCTTCCACCCCGCCGGCTGTGGAGAGGGTTGATCCGCCCATAGCAATATCACGCGTGCCGACGGGGATCAGAAGTTCGGAAGCTCCGTTCGTCCCCGCCCTATTCCCTGCGCCGGCGAAGCCCTGGCTCATCGCCACGGCGGCCAACACAAGGATGGCAACGGATGTTTGTGCTCGTGTCATGCTCTCAGCTCCTTGCCGTTAATATCGATCGAGGATTTGCTGTTCCTGCACCACCGCCACCTTCAGGATCCTGGTTGCGCCGATCCCGGGCATATCGATGTGCGCAATATACAGGCCGCTTCCGACCGGGAGACCCGACTCATTCGCAAGGTCCCACCGTTCGAACTGGCTGTCACTGTTCTTCTGGATCGTCCGCACCTGTACCCCTCCGAGGTTGAAGATCTTGATGACCGCCTCGCGGGGCAGATGGGTAAAGGTGACAAACCGGTTGTACTTGTTGAGTTCCTCGGTATTGACCCCGTAGTACGGGTTGGGGAACACGTTGATCATCTGTACATCCTCTTTCGCGATTGCGTCATCATACGACACGGCAGGCGACTGGAACGAGAACACATCCGCCGCCGTATTGATATGGTTTGCCGAGATGAGGAATTCATCCCCTGCATGGAATCCCGCGTCGTTCCTCCGGCAGGGAGTGCCGATCCACATGATGGGCAGGCCGTCGTTGTCTATCGCCTGTTGCAGGACGGGATCCGGCGTCTCGCTGTAGGGCACGTCAAAGATGAAAAACCATTCTCGGGCACCCCCGTATCCGTTGTCACCTGTCGTGTTGCTCGGCGGGAAGTATTTGCCATCCAGCATCCCGACGTCCGCATTGTTCTCGAAGAATCCCACCATCAGTCGTGTCGGGGGATTCGTCTCGACGTTGTAGGCTGCAAACGGGAGCACCTTCTTATAGTCCTGGTACGCATACCCGTCGCCAGGATTCACGATGAAGGGTGCGAATTCAGGCTTGGCGGGGGCCAGGCTTGCCCGGCGGAGATACCGGTAGGCGTACGAAACATTGGGATCATCAGGATTGCCGAGGTTCCCCGCCAGCGAATCCATGTCTGCGAACTTGACCAGCACGTTTTTCAGCTGGTCCGGAGTAACGCTTGACGTACTGTACCATTCCTGGCCACCCCCTGCCCAACCCATGGCCCCTTCGAATCCTTCGAATTCAAACGGGTTCCCGTTGGCCCACGTCCATCTCCGTTCGCCGGCAGGAATGTCCCAATCACGCATGCCGGGAGGCGGACCGGCAACTTTGACCTGAATACCATCGAGGATCAGGTAGTCGTCGTCGTCGCTTTGATTCGTCTGCCCGTTGAGGAGTGTTGTTCCCGCATCCACGTCTTCCAGTTTCCAGGTGATGCCGTCCGTTTCCTCCGCGAACGAAACTCTGTACGCGTGACCCGTCGTTATTGTCGGGTCGACGATAATCGGCGTCACCGCGCCGTCACTCGGTCCGGTATGGTTGACGGGTTGTACCGTATCGCCGCCGGCCATCGCGTACCGCACGCCGGGATCCACGGTATGCGGGACCACCGTGATCGTCTTGACCGGCGTCTCAAGATTGTTCGGGATCGCGTTGGGATCGCTCGAATAGCTGTAGGCGGTCACAGCGAAGTAGTAGCGGATGCCGTTGATCAGCCGTGTGCCGCTGCTGAGGGCATCCGTTGTGAGACTGATATATCTCCTGATGCCGCTGTCCGTCCCCAGCTGAACAACCTGGGACGTGACAACGCCAATGTTCGGATCGAACACCTTATCGGTGATGCGCGTAACACCGTCAACGATATCATAGACAGCGATTCTGCGCCCTTCGGAGATTGATGCGGAGGCGGTCGGCAGTTGATACACGTTATATCCCTGGAACTTGAAACTTCCGACCTCGGAGGTCTCCGTTGCCAGGACGGCGGCTTCGTCGGAACCCCAGTTCAGCAGGATCTCCTGATCCATCTCGGTCGCCACAATATTGGGAGCAGGCGGCGGGGACGGAACCTCGAAGAAGTTGTCATAGGCCAACTGTGCCACCTTGTCATAGAATTTCAGAAGGTCCACGGCGGCCAGGCGGTCCACTGAAGGGGTCGCGCCGGCACAGATCTCCGCGACGACGACTTCCTGCGTGTCACCGGGAGCCATCGAGAACGGGCCGGAGGAAAGGCCCATGCGGCGGTCATCGGCCGGGAAGTCCCTGCCGTCCAGCCATCCCGTCCCTGCAACAGGATCCCCAGTGAGGACGAACGATGTCGGGTTCCCCTGGGGATCCTGGAAGAACGCTCCCGACCTGCCGATCCGTCCGCGCATGTAGTTGTACATCTGTGTTGAGCCCGAGGGATCCTGACGCGTGGGGTCTTCCAGGTTCGGGTTCTGGTTGATGAAGTAGAAGAACGCCGTCATGGGCAGGTTGCGATAGCCTTCCACTTTGCGCCCGCGGAAGATCGCGGTCTGACCGGGTGCGGGCACTTTTGGCCCCTGGAAGAAGTCGAATCCTGCCGCCGGCGGCGGTAACGGTGCGTATGTGGCGTCAACCGGGTTGGAGTTGTAGACGTACCCGAGGCTTAACGAGGTATCGCAGCCCACGAGGTCGTCATTGGCAAACCCCAGATCCGGGTCCGACCACTGGCACACATACATACTGTCAAGCTGATTGCTCCCCTTGTTGATCATCACGTAACTCTTGAAGAACATGTTACCGAGAGCGCCTTCCTGGGCATATGCCCAGTAGGTGAACTGGCACTCCATACCGACGGGCTGCGCGCCATAAAGATTGTAGACGTTCGTGACATTGTTGTCATTTGTCACAAACCAGACCGTCTGCGAGGCCCCTTTCACACCGGGGATATCCACTCCGGGATTGTAGGCGTGATTGCTGTCCACATCCACGTACGGCGCTCCGTCGAGCCACGGCCATTCGTTCCAGTCACGTTCGTACTGCGCGCGGATGTCGGTCGCGGTGGCATGCTCGTCATTCATTTCGGCACTCAGATCGGCGCTCTTGTAGTCCGGCCGTACCCGGTAGATGCGATTCTTGTCGAGCTCGGGATCTTCGGCGACCCCGGGAGAGAGCAGCTTCCCGGGCTGCAGACCTGAGGAGTATGCAGATCCGCCGACGCGCACCTGAGGATCGCCGGGAACCCGTGCAGCCCAGAGGAGCCCGCTCTCGTAAATGGCGGTCTTTCTACTCCCCTTCGGGAAGACAAGTCCCGATGCATTTTGTGTGGGATCGATATCGGCGACCCCATTGTCGCGCAACACGGTCGAGATATTGTTGATATTCAAATTGGTGTACACAGGTGTGCCGGTGGTCTTTTCCAGCACCGCGCCGGAGGCGCGCTTCTGTGTCGCCTTCTCTTTTGCTGATCCAGGAGCTCCGGCGATGAGCAGGAGACTCAGGATTGCTGCAACATATCGTTTCGTATTCATAGATGGTGACTTCCTCCCTGGCTCTTAGTACTCGAGGCGCATGCCGACGCGGATCTGCCGCGGTGGCCCGTAAAAATACGGCACGGTGGTCGCCGCAACGTTGTTCTGATACCTCTGGTAATAGTCTATATCGATAGCCCTGTACACAGAAGCATATCGGGGACCATAGGTCTGGATGAGTGGTGCGCCAAGGTTCGGATCGCTCAAGACCCCGTTGTCATCCGTTGTGCCCGTTCTGAGGAACACATTCTGAACATTCTTCGTGTCCAGCAGATTGATGACATACACGAACAGGTTTGCGTTCAATGCGTCGAACAACCGGAACGTCTTGTCGATGCGGAGATCGATCTGGAAGTTACCCGGCGTTGTGGATGCGCTCAACGGTTCCACCGGCGTCCGGCTGCGGGCTTCGCCTTCAAGATCCAGACCACCCGTGCCGCGTGTGAACGGGTGGCCGCTGTTGAAGGTCATGAGCAAAGAGGCGCCGAGTTGCTGGAGAATCGGACCGCCATCGTCGACGCCGAACCGGTAGTCCAGGTTGACATTCCCCTTGATCGCATTGTTGTACTCCAGCGGGGAAACGTACTGCGGCTTGAACTGCGTCACGCCGTCCAGCGGGGCACCCACAATGCCGCGGTTGGAATTCGGGAAGGATCCCGTACCGCGGGCATCCTGGAAGGAGAGGGATGCACCTGCCTGGAGGCGCTTCACCCGCCGCATGTTGAAGGTCAGTTCGATACCTTTCGTTGTCGCGAAATCCCCGTTGGTGAAAATGAAGTACGAACCGAAAGGGGAACCCTGGGCGGTGGTTACCTGCTCGAACAGGACCTGGTCCTTGATGTCTTTGTAGAACGCAGTAATATCGAACGACATGAATTCGCCCATCTGCTGCGTGAAGCCGAGCTCGTACTGCGTCGTCCGCTCCGGCCGTACGTCGAAGCCCACCGGAGTGTGGATGAAGAACCCACCCCGCACATTCTGTGATGTCGCGTAGTATCCCTGGTAGATGTCCCGCAACCTGGATTGCTGGACGAACTGCCCGAACTGCGTATGGAACACCGTGCGCTCTGTCACCGGAAAGGAGAGCCCGAGGCGTGGACTGACAGCCTGGAACGGGGAAACCTTGATCATGCCTTCCGGACGGATTGCGCCACTGTAGAAGTCCATCGAGAGTTCTGGCCTGGTGAGATCCACCATCTTGTAATTATCGGTGTTGATATAGTCAAACCGCAGACCGACATTCACGACGAGGTCCCGGTATTCAATCTTGTCCTGGATATACCCTGAAGCAAACACCGGATGCCGGGGTCCCAGGATGCCGTCCTCACTGGTCTCGTTTCCCATCACGTCATAACCGAAACTGTTGACCCCCACGTTGATCATGACCTGTTCCCGGGTAAGCTTGTTGGGATCGCCCGCGGGCAGCGCGTCGTTGGTCGCCATGATGCCGGCCAGCGAGAACACGTTGTCGTTGCCCAGCGCGTAATTGCGCATGGAGTAGCGGGCGAACTCGCCGCCGATTTTCACGGAGTGCTCTGAACCCAGTTGCGTTACGAGCGCCCCCGTGAGAGAGATCCCCTCGCGCTTGAATTTTGCATACCCTGCGACGACATCCCCGGGCGCATTGAACGCGTAATCGAACAGGGATTTCCGGGCCTGGCGAATGTAGCGTCCGGTCTGCCCGCTGCTCACTTCCGCCTCCGTGCGGTTCCAGACGAACCCCAAGGCCGCATTGGCGATACTGTCGCCGTAGGCCATGAAGTTATCCTGGAGGTACGGGTCCCAGTTTTTCTGGGACTGGTGGAAGTATCCGCCGGTGATTTCATAATACGTCGTGGCATTGAGGAGGTGTGTCAATTTCAGGCTGGCGCTCCCGTTCTGGCTCTTGATCTCCTCGGTCCGGCTTTCATTGAGCATGTTGGAAATTGCTCCCGCATTCCGGTTGGTATTGTAGGTAGCCTTCTGGGAGATATCGGAGAACGTTCCGGCCAGACGTACCGTAACGGGATTGAAGTCCATCGTGACGGTGGTCGTGTAGTTGAAGTCCTGGCGCGGATTCGTCCGCAGCGGACCGGCCGGATACACAAAGTTTATGGTGTCGTTCGTCGGACCCGAGATGGATCCCAGGTTGATCCCGGGATAGGGCTGGGGGTTCTGGTCGCGCATATACAGGTAGTTGAACAGGCCGAAAAACTTGAACCGGTCGCTGAACAGAGGCCCGCTCGCCGATGCCGTGAATTCGTTGTATCCGAACCAGTAAGCGCCCAGCTGTTTCTGGCTGTCAAAAGCTTTGCTCTTGTTCTTCGCAGCAATGTTGTCCGTGATATATTGCACGCTGGCTTTCCAGCTGGACGTACCGGTTTTGAGGGATTGCTGGATGATCCCGGAGTTGGCGCCGCCAAACTCCGCGTTGTAGCCGCCAGCCTGCACCTGGATCTCTTCGATGGCATCCTGGACCAGGTTCACGGCACGCCCGCCCAGCATGGGATTGGTGATGGACATCCCCTCCAGATAGTATCCCACCTCGTCCAACCGCCCGCCGCGAATGAACACCGCACCGTCCTGGACCACGACACCGGGTGTCAGGGCCAGGATATTGTTGATGCCGCGCACCGGCAATGTCGCAAGATCCTCGCTCGTGCTGATGCGCACGGCGTTCGTCGCACTTCTATTCACCAGCGGACGCTGTGCAATGATCTCCACCGCCTGTAACGCCACCGCCTCGGTCGACAGCACGAAATCCATTGTGGTGGTAAGATCGTTGTTCACCCGGACGTTCGACACCGTGTACGGTGAATAGCCGACGAACGTCGCTCTGAGTGTGTAGACACCCGGAGGGACATTGAGGATAATGTACTCTCCGCTTATGCTGGCCGTCGCACCCAGCATGGTCCCCGGGATGGACACATTCGCGCCGACCAGTGGTTCACCATTGTCCCTGTCGACGATTCTTCCGCGCAGCTTACCGGACGCAAGAAGTGCGGCGGGAACCAGCAGCAGAAGCGTGACAAGGAGCCTACGTCGCGTATTCATACTTCTCTCCCTGAAAATAGTGGATGGAATACACCCCTTCCTTCCGGCTCGCGGCCCGACAACCGCTCCGGCTGCGTACCCTTGTACACCCAGAGAGGGGAGCTCAATCAGACGCCATGAGGAAAAACAGAAAGGCGTAACAAGGACTGCAGACCATCACCTCCTTCAGAGGAGCAACGGTCCGGTGAGAACGGTTCTCCGGCTCCACTCACCAGGATGTTGATCATCCAACGGAGGCCGTCCTCCCGGAACCCGTGCAGTGCGTTCACAACGTTGAATGGATGGTACGACGGCAAAGCGGCGGGAACAACGTGTTTGCGACGGACTGCGGGTTTTGCGGCACGACAGGGAGAAGCAAGAGAAGAGTGAACAGGTTACACAACAGACGGGCCATGCCGCATTTTGACACACTCGTCTCACCGGATGAGCTGTTCATCCCAAATGTGCATCTCTCCGGACAAAGGGTGCGTATATTCACGTGTAGCAGGGCAGGGCTTCATCAGTCTCATCACATGGAGGATCTCATGAACGCAGCCAGTAAAATGTTGCTTGTGGTTGTGCTGCTCTTCGCGGTCGTTGCCGCGGCGGGAGCCACCGACAAGGTTCAGCCGGCACCCAGGGTCACCAAAGACCTGATCGAAACCAATTTGCTGCAGGGACTGTGCACGCAGAACCAGGGAGTTCGTGAGAGCGCGGCGTTTTTGCTCGGCGAGGAGAAGTCGGTTGCCGGCGTGGTGCCGCTGATGAAAATGCTGCGGGATTGCACCGAGGAGTCGTCCCGGATCGTGGCAGCCCTCTCGCTGGCCCGGATCGGCGATCCGCGCGGGACATACGCGGTGAAACAAGCGGCCCGGTTTGACGAGAGCCAGAAAGTCCGCACGCTCTGTGCCTGGTTCTATAACCAGTATGTGCAGCCCGGATCGTTCGAGTTTGTCTATGAAAAGCCGGACAAGACGGTGGAATACGGTAGCCGGTAACCCTGGACCGGACCCACGGCGCGGATGGTCGTCACCTCCCGGATGGCCATTCGCGTCTGTCCGGCTTATACAGAACCGGCCAGCTGCTCGAAGACCCGGTCGCGGAATGACCGGCTCATGGTGAGACGGGTGCTGTCGTGCAGGACAACGGTATACTCTCCGTGGAAGAGCGGCTGCATTTCTTTGATGCGGCCGATGTTGACAATCGTTGATCGATGAATACGCACAAAGTGTTCCGGTGAGAGCTGGGCTTCCATGTCACTGATTTTTTCCCGCACAAGATGCTTCTTGCCGGCGCTGTGCAGACAGATGTAGTCCCCCTGTGCTTCGATCCAGTCCACTTCCTCCACACGTACAAACGTAATCCGGCCCCCAGCACGGATCATGATCCGCCCGACGTGTCCCCGTTCGGCCTTCCCGCTGTCCAGCATCTCCACAATGCGCCGGGTGACCTGCGTCCCGTTTTTTTCGTGGAACAAACCCTTAACACGGGCAAGAGCTTCAAGAAACCGCTCCCTGTCGAAGGGCTTCAGCAGGTAGTCCAGTGCATGAACCTGAAACGCGCGCAGCGCGTACTGATCGTAGGCGGTCACAAAGACAACAAGGGGAATGCTTTCCGGGTCGAGAGCTTCGAGGACTTCAAAACCGTCCAGTTCCGGCATCTGGATGTCCAGAAATACAAGATCCGGGTGGAGTGCCGCAATAGCCTCTACGGCCTCCTGACCATCGCTGCATTCCCCCACAATCTCGACTTCAGAATCGTCTCTCAGAAGTGACCGGAGACCTGTCCTGGCAAGCGGCTCATCGTCGACAATCAGCGTGCGGATGTGCTCCATGGTGCCCCGGTTTACTTGTGGAAGGGGAGGGAAAACAGGACGCTGGCGCCCCCGTCGGGCGGACTGTTCAGCTCGAACCGTTGTTTCTGGCCATACAAGTGGCGGAGCCGGGCGCGGGTGTTGGAAAGACCGATGCCTTCTTTGAAATCTGCGCTGCCGCGGGCCGGCAATCCGGTGCCGTTGTCACGGACTTGAATCGAAAGGGTCCCGTTGTCGCGGGTTACACCGATCGATATCAATGCCTGACCGCGGCGTTTGGAAACGCCGTGCCGTATGGCGTTTTCCACCAGCGGCTGGAGAATCAGGTTGGGAACCATGGCGTCGAGCAATTCGTGCGGAACATCCTGCTCGACGGTCAGTCGATCACCGAACCGCAGCCGCTCAATCTGGACGTACCGGTCGAGGAATTCCAGCTCCCGGCGCAGAGTCACCTCCTGTGCCCCCGCACTCTCCAGCGTCAACCTCAGGAATTCACTCAGCCGTGCAATCATGAGGCTTGCGGTCTCGGGATCCTCGCGGATCAGGACCATAATGCCGTTCAGAGTATTGAACAGGAAGTGCGGTTGCAGCTGCATCTCAAGGATCTGGAGTTGCGCCTGGGTGAGTTTCGATTCAAGCTGAGATGCCTGCAACTCACGGTCCCGGTCCCGCTTATAGAGCATCATCACGCCCGCCGCCACGAGCAGGAGTGACAAACCCAGCAGTACGGAGAACCAGATCGTCTGGCGGAAATGTGGACGAAGGGTAAATGCGTAATCCACACCTGCATCGCTCCACACACCGTCCGCATTGCACGCGATCACCTTGAACCTGTAGGAGCCCGGGTCGATGTTGGTGTAGTACGCTTCGCGACGCGAGGCTGCATCGATCCAGGTCTGATTGAACCCCTCAAGCATATACCGGTACCGGACACGTTCAGGCGCGGCAAAGCTGAGTCCCGAAAACTGAAACTCCAGCTCGCCGTTTCCGGGCGCATAGTCGGTTCCCCCTCTGGTCTCCCCTTCGATATTGTCAACCCGGACACGTTCGAGTACGACAGTCGGAGGGGTCGTGTTCACCGGAAGGAAACGGGGATCAACCATCACAACGCCGGCAGTTGTGGGAAACCAGAGCTTGCCATCCGGAGTCCGCGCGGTCGACGCTTGATACCCGCCGTTGCATTCGTCGCTGTACATGCCGTCGCTGACCCCGAACGATTGGACGGACACCGCGATCGCACCGCTGTCAGCATAGGCCAGAAGATCGGCCTTGCTCACACGCATCACGCCGTTGTTGGAGGTCAACCAGAACGTCCCAAGATCATCCTCGATTATGCCCATCAAACCATCTTCCGGCAAGCCTGAAGTCGCAGTGAAGCTGTAAAGGGAATCCCCGCGGATCAAATTGAGGGCCCCGCCGTAGGTCGCCACCCACAGTCGGTCTGCTGAATCCGCAAGAAGGTGTGTGACCCAATTTGAGGAGAGGCCCTGTTCATGCTGAAACCATCTGATGGCCTTCGGGCTGACCGGAAGCGGAAGAGCACCTTGCGGCGGAAGCATCATCCGTCCGACCCCACGGTCGTTCGTCGCCAGCCACACATGCCCGGACCGGTCGAAGACAATCTGCCTCACAACGACCGACAAGAGTGCGCTGTCCGATGAGATCGGCTGAAATTCCCGTCCGTTGAAAAACAGCGCTCCCTTCAGTCCCGCCGTCCAAATTCTTCCATACCGGTCTTCCGCAATCGTGTAGACCCGGCCGATCGGGAACGTCCGGGTCTTTCCATGTTCCACGGAGTGAATACCATCGCTCGTTCCGATCCACCTCCGGCCGTTGCGATCTTCCAACATGCTGAACATCACCCCGCTCACCTTCGCCTTCATCAACGGGGACGGCAGGAACTTCCCGTTCTGGAATTCCATTAACGCCCCCGCACCTGTCCCTGCAAATACCCGGCCCTGCCGGTCGGCTTCAATCCCCCATACCATATTGTCAAACGGAGTCTCTCCCGTACGGTAGGTGATGAACTTGCTGTTCACAAGACGGTTCACCCCTCCTGTGGAAACGCCGATCCACACATTCCCCTCGCGGTCTTCGAGCAGCGAGAGGATTTCATCGCCGCTGAGACCATTCGCCGAGGTGAGACCCGACAGTTTTCCGTTCGCTAGACGGGACAGACCTCCAAACGATGTCCCAATCCAGAGCGACCCCCTGCTATCCTCATACAAGCTTGACACTCCTCCCGCGCCCAGGCCCTCCTGATGTGAATAGTTCTGAAGAAGACCATCCCGGTATCTGTACAATCCGGCGTTCCAAGTACCTATCCAGAGCGAGCCATCTCTTCCGGTGATCAAGGCGGAGGGTATCCCTGAAATGAATGATCCGCCCACCCCACTGGAAGACGCCGGGGCACCCGGACCTTTGTTCCTTTCAGCCTTGGGATCTCTTGCCGGAAGACAGGGGAAGAAACAGTCACCATCAAGTTTCCAGATTCCTTTTCGTGTCAGGGCCAGGATTGCTCCACTCGAATCCTCACAAATGCTGTTCACCGAAGTGAGGGGAAGGGCATCGGCTTGAGTGAAGATGCGTCTCACGGAGTCGCGTTCAATCAGCACCAGCCCGATGTTTGTCGCGGCCCAGATACGCCCCGCCCGGTCTTGCATAATCCGCCACACTATCGCCCGGTCGAGTTCCGGCGCAGCAGTCACGCGACGGAACGAGCCCGCACGCATACGCAACAGGCCCGCCCCGGTCGTCCCGATCCAGAGGGCACTGTCCCGCGTTACCTGCAGCGCGGATATGTAATTTGTCCCGAATTGCGGCGTATTGCGGACGTTATGCACCCGGAAGTTGACGCCATCGAACCGGGCGAGACCTTCCATTGTTCCGAACCAGAGATACCCATCAGGAGTCTGAGCGATTGCACAGACGGAATTCTGGGGAAGACCCTCGCGCTTGGACCAGGAGGTGAGAGAGTACTGGGTGAGATCACGGGTCGGATCCAGGCCGTTCCCTGCCGCTGCGGCGGGTGCGTGCCCGCCCATCAGCCCGGAGATCAAAACGGCCAACACAAGCGAGGTTTTCATGCTCCCCTTTCTTAGGAGAGAGGGGGAAAGATGGGTCCCCTCCGCAAGGGGATGGTAGTGACAATCCGCCACTGAATCAACCTTCATGACGTCGGATTGCGTATACGAGCGACAGACTGCGGAAAACAACGTTCAAGCGGCGGTGACAAGACGGTTGAATACCCGTTCCCGGAAGGAGCGGCTCAGTGTCAGGCGTGTTCCGTTATGAAGAATCACCGAGTACTCACCGTAGCTGAGCGGCTGCATCTCCTTGATCCTGTCAATATTGACAATGGTCGAACGGTGAATTCGGAGAAACCGGTCTGCCGGCAATTGTTGTTCGAGTCTGGAAATCTTCTCCCGCAGAAGGTGCTTTTTTTCCCCATTATGTATGCGGACATAGTCCCGCTCCGCCTCTACGTAGTCGATTTCTTCGGTTCGAAGGAAGTTGATCCGCCCGGCTGTTTTGACCATTAGCCGGAGGGTAGGCAGAGCCGGCCCGGCGGCTGCGCCAGAAATAGTCGCCATGGCAGAGCGGATCGCAGGCACAGCTGCCGCGCTCTGGCTTTTGACCCATTCGAGCACCACATTACTTCCTGTTGCCCTCGTTTTCAGATGCGTATGTTCCACAACACGCTGTATCGCTTCGTGCAAACGATCCAGAGGAACCGGCATCAGGAGGAAGTCGAGAGGGTGAAACTGAAAGGCGGCAATGGCATGTTCGTCAGTCCGGGCAAGGAAAACCACCTCGGGAACCTCACCCCCCCGCCATGTCCTCAGGAAGGAGAATGCGCCCGACGGAGGGAGATTGATGTCCAGAAAAAGGATATCCAGGACGTGTTTCCGGTGTGCGGTAATGATATCATCGGTGTTCCTGGATCCGCCCAGAACATGGGCCGTCGGATGTTTCTGGAGATGCTGGATGATGCGATCGCGTTCCACGGCATCCGATACGGCAACAAGTACGTTGAGCTTTCGGGTTTCGTTCATGACTCCCTCTGCAACGACAATAAGTCCGTTCTTCACCGAAATACACTGATGCATCCCCGATCAGTACCTGATGCTACGATAAAGTCTGTCAGAAGTTTCACACAGGAGATGAAGGTCGGCGCGAACGGTGGTGCCAATTGGAAAATCAGAAGTTACACGGGAGGCGGAAGCAGGTCAGCGCGACCGGTTGCCTGGAAGACGAGTGAAGTGGTATCCACGCCGGGAGAGGATGGTAAGGAGCGAGTCCAGATGAAGGTAAAACTTGTCCGTTCTGCCGGGCCCTGCTCCGACGTGGGTCAGGAGGAGGAACCCGTTGAGCCCGCTGGTCGATGTGCGCTCATAGTTGAGAATGCGGAATAAGATCGAATCACTGCTGACGTATCGCGGACCCATGTCCACGGTTGTATAATCAGCATTCGATCCGGTTCCGGGAGTGAAGTTCACAAGGGTACTGTGCATCTCTGCGGCCCACGCGGCAATCGTGCGGTTGTACCACTCATACGGCGGCAAGAAATAGGGGGCGTCTTCCAGCCCGACGCCATACATTTGCATGGCCGCATAATTGCCAAGCAAATCATCTGTAAATTCCCTTCGCGTAACCAGAAGCGAGTCCCGCCGCTCCCAGGGGGCGTAGAGCAGATGGCGGTTCGAGTGCGGTCCGAGATAGTGCCCATCATCCCGCAATCCACGTATCATTTCAGCGAAACGGGGATTACGGTAGAAATCGCCTGTGAAGAAAAACGATCCTTTTGCTCCGTGCGCGCGGAGCGTTTCTCGAATCACACCGCCTCCCTCCGCAAATTCATGTCCCGTGAATACCAGATAGATCTCGCGCTGCGTGGTGTCCATCCGGGTAATTGCGCCTTCGGTGAGAACACAGCGTTCTTGCGCGGTGGCGGAGGAGAAAATGATTGGCAGGCACAGTGGCAGGACAAGCAACAGGCTGTGGTGCGCTCGGGGCAACCCGGGTGTCGACCTGTGAACACGTCCGCTGGACAGCCCGCGTGGTAGCCTGGATGACACCCGCAGACGTACGTGCTGTGACAGCCGCGGAAGGGTGCTGAACCGCCGGCAGAGAGAAGAATGGTTCACAGGATCATTTCAGAAGGAGCATTGGGCGCATACGTTGGGCACTCTCTCCGTGCGTGCCAACCATGGTTAGCCGGGCAAAGTAGACACCGGAAGGACGAAGGCGGGGAATCCAGATTACGCTATGTTTCCCCGCACGACGGTGACCGGCCACCAGAGATTCAACAACTTCGCCGAGAACGGTGATGACTTCAAGACGGACATCGGCATCCCGAGGTAAGGCGAATCCAATAGTGGTCGATGGATTGAAAGGGTTCGGGTAGTTCTGTTCAAGTTCGATGTTGAGGGGAACGTCGCGCTTGTCCCCGACGGCCGCAATACCGCCGCGGAAGTTCCACCGTAGGGCATCGTACACCAATTCCTGACCGCTGGTCGAACTCGCGTCGCCCAGACGGACGTTCCCGGCATTCCCCGCGGAAAACACGAATGATCCGAGAGACACCCAGGCATCACGAACATTTTTCTGGTTCACCACAACTGTCTGCTGCCCCGATGCTGAGGCAACGACGTACCGGGCATCGGTCGCATTGCTGAACGGAATATAGGCATAGACCTCATACAGACCCTCGGTCTGAAGCTGGGGACGCCAGACCGCATAACATGTGTCGGCGGACCCGGCTTTAGTGTAGGTGTACCAGAAGTGCGTATTATACCCTTTTGTCATGTCACGCCACTGCGCCATCGACGCGGGCGCTGCCGTGGCAAGAGAGAATCCCCTCTCAAAGTGAAGGTCATCAATAATACTGTCCCGAGCCGCCATCGATGGAGGCCGCGTTGCTATACACCAGGCCACCTCGTTGAGGTTCTGGTAGCCATTGTTATAGCCGGGCCAGTCATACCGGACATTCTTTCCATAATAATTCATGTAACCCCTATTCTTGTCTCCGTAGGGATCATTGAACACCAGCGTGTGCTCTTCAGCACCGAAGCCATGTGCCAGAACAAGGTGCCCGGCTGTCGTCAGCAGCACGCACATGCTGAAGGGATATCCCGCTGCGACCTCGGCAGCAGCAACGCTGTGCGGCGTGCCCTCAGACTGTGTCGCGGTCATTCCATGATTGCTGAAATATCCCGCCATCCGGCTGTGCGGGCTGGACGACCCGGTCCACATATAGCCATACCCCCCCATGCCGGCGATACCGTTGGGATCATCCGCTTTCAAGCTGTATTCGTTCTGGCGGAAGCGATACAGATCGGTGACGTAGCGGCCCCAGGAGGTGACGTGCGGGCTCGGCCAGCTGCAGGTGATGTCCCACTTGGGCAGCAGTGCGTAGTAGGCAAGAACCATGATCGCCTGCGTGGGCGCACACGCCCAATGGCCGTTGAACCAATCGGGCGTATCGTAGACCTGGTGGACATACGGAATGTCCAGCGCCGTTCCTTCGCGGACAGCGGGTGCACGGGGTTCTACGCGCACAGCGGCCGGTAACGCGCCGAGGGTCATTCCCCCGGTGGTGCTGAGGGTGGAATTTCCCGGGAGTGAGGCAATGGTCCGTTGCGTAAACGTATGGTATAAGACCGCGCCATCGGATGTGAAGGCCGGATCCATCTCCATGAGATCCTGAGTATTCGTCATCCTCACTTCATCGGACCCATCATACCGGACCCTGTACAGATCCGAGGAAACCAGACGTCCGCCTTCTGCCCGAACCCGGGCAAAGACAACCGTGCGGCTGTCGGAAGCCCACGATGGGGACTGTCCTTCACCAAGGGAATAGGTCTTCTTGGTGCCCGGATCAAACACTCGCAGGGTCCCGTGAAGAGCCTGGAAGAGGAGTCGACCGCCTCTGGGTGCCCACGCCGGGGCATGGTACCCCACGATGCCATCGCTCACGCACCGGCGCTCGCCGGTGGCAAGCGTGAGAATCCAGATTTGATCATCAGCATCATTCCACGCCACGTGGCTTCCGTCCGGAGAGATCGGGGCTCTATTCGCATAGTAACCGAGGTCGTAAGAAAGAGTGGAGTTGCCATCCGTTACGAGCAATCGCTCTCCCACGGTGAACGCGCAACGCCCGTCTTCGGTGAAACTGACCTGCCCCATCCTTTCCCCCGGTTCATGCAACGGTGTTACCCGGTGCGTGGCCAGATCCAGGAGAGCCGGTGTTTGGGATCCATCGGGGTCGATGACCTTCATGCCGACCCGATCGCCTGCCGGCGAGACCGTGTAGTGAGCTCCGACACCGGGTCCGGCGACAAGTTCCTCGGCCGTCCCGTTCCGGAGGAGATACAGCGATGAACCGAAGTTGTTTGTGCACATCACCCCGTATCCGGTCTGCTGCGGGTTCCGCAGGTACCCTGTATCCTCCGGAATCTGGGCATGTGCCGACCAGAGGGCGACAAGCAGTATCCACCAACAGTTCTTATGCATCGTCCGGTCTTTCGGTAACTTTCTGCCCCTTTTCACTGTTCAGGGCACCTGTGAAACAAGGTAAGGAATGAAACAGTCAGGAAAAAGTATTGATTATTTCAATAGTATGCTGCATCTTGAAGTACTATGACTCCACGTGAACGCTGGCTGGCCCTTTTTTCAGGCGGTCAACCCGATCGAATTCCCACAGACTACTGGGCAACGGAAGAAGTGACCTCCCGCCTGCTCCGGGAACTCCATTGTGCCGATGTGGAAGCACTGTACACCAGGCTCCATATCGACGGTGTTGTGCACATCAACCCCACATTGACAATCGAACACCATCCGGATGACCCCCAGGCGGACATCTGGGGCCTCCGGCGGAAGCCGGTCGACTATGGTACCGGGAGTTATGACGAATTCGCCAATCATCCGCTGGCCGCGCTCGAGACGGTGGAGCAGATACACGCATACCGATGGCCGAACCCGGATGATCATGACTTTGACCGGTTCCGCGCGGAAATCGCCGCGGCTCCACCCCACCGGATCGTCCGTTCGGGACAGTACGAACCGTTCCTTCTCTACTGTGCCATGCGGGGAATGGAACAGGCAATGATGGACCTGCTTGTCGAGCCGGAGATCGTCGATGCTGCCCTGGACCATATTTTCGATTATTACTACGCGCTCCACGAACGGATTTTTGACATCGGACGGCCGCGGATCGACATGACGTATGTGGCCGAGGATCTCGGCGGGCAGAGTTCGCTTCTGTTCGGCGTGAATGAAATCCGCCGTTACATCCTCCCCCGCCAGAAGCGTATGGCCGATCTGGCGCGCAGTTACGGCATCCATATATTCTACCATACGGACGGTGCGGCACGGGAGATCATCCCCGATCTCATCAAGGTCACCGGCATTGAACTGCTGAACCCCATACAATGGCGCTGTCCGGGGATGGAACGGGACGGGCTGGTGCGCGATTTCGGAGATCACGTGATTTTTCATGGAGCCATGGACAATCAGTACACGCTTCCGTTCGGCACAACCGCGGAGGTGCATGACGAGGTCATGGAGAATATCGACCTGTTTTCCGGCGCGCGGTGGATCTGCGCACCGTGCCACAATTTGCAGCCCGTAACACCAACCGCCAACATAACGACAATGTACGAGACCATACACGCCAACGGCAAACGATCATAATCCCGCAACGACACACCCAGGAGACATATTCCCATGGAAGACATCAAGAAGCTGTATGACGCAGTCCTCAACGGAAATTTCAAGATCGCCAGAGAATTGACCCAGCAGGCGCTCGATGCGGGAATTGACCCGCAGGTGCTCGTGCAGGAACAGATGATCCCGGCAATGGACGAAGTCGGCCGCCGTTATGAGGCCAACGAATACTTCGTTCCCGAGTTATTGATATCGGCCCGGGCCATGAAAGCATCGCTCGAACTCATCCGGCCGCTGCTTACTGCACAGGGGGCGGAGCCGGCAGGACGCGTGGCCATCGGAACGGTGAAAGGCGATCTTCATGACATCGGCAAGAACCTTGTCGCTGCCATGCTCGAGGGCGCGGGGTTCGAAGTCGTCGATCTGGGCGTGGACGTGAGTCCGGACAAGTTCATCGCAGCGGTGAATGAGAAGAACGTCGGCGTCGTCGCGATGTCCGCACTGCTTACCACCACCATGAATTCCATGAAGACCACCGTCGAGGCGATCAAGGCCGCCGGTGTGCGCGAGAAAGTGAAAATCATGATTGGCGGTGCCCCGGTCACGCAGAAGTACGCCGATGAAATCGGAGCGGACGGATACAGTACCAATGCCAACAGTGCCGTGGCCCTTGCGCGCAAACTCGTCGCCGCTTAGCAATATCCGGATCACCACATACGGAACCAGGAACCCGCGTCCGGGCGCCTGTTCCACGGAACTCTATGTCAACAAAACTCGACCGGTTGATTTCCTCGCTACCCGTCATCACTGACGGTGCGTGGGGCACCCAGCTCCAGGGGCTCGGCCTTACTGCCGGCGAATGTCCTGATGAGTGGAATCTCACGCATCCCGACCGCGTGCGCAGCGTCGCCGCACGATACGTGGAGGCCGGGAGCCGCGTCATCCTTACCAACACATTCGGCGGCAACCGGATTTCTCTCCGCGGACACGGCCTGGCCGAAAAGGCCGAGGCCATAAATCGTGCGGGCGTGGCCATCTCGCGGGAGGCCGCAGGCACACGTGCGCTGGTTTTCGCTTCCATCGGGCCGACCGGGAAAATGCTGATGAGTGGCGATGTCTCGGAAACCGAAATGGCCGAGGCGTATGCTGATCAGGCGCGCGTGCTTGCAGCTGCCGGGGCGGACGCGCTCGTGATTGAAACCATGTCCGATCTGGAGGAAGCATCCATTGCCGTACGTGCCGCCGCCGCTACCGGACTGCCCGTCGTTGCGTCCATGGTGTTCGATTCGGGCAAGGACCGGGATCGCACCATGATGGGGTCGACGCCGGAACAGGTGGCGTCTGCGCTGTCGGAAGCCGGGGCGGACGTGATCGGGGCAAACTGCGGACTGGGCATGGAGGGATACATCCCGATCGGTAAACGGTTGTGTGCCGCAACGAAGAAACCGGTCTGGATCAAGCCGAATGCCGGACTTCCGGAGTTGTCGAACGGCGTCATCACGTACAAGACAACGCCGGAAGAGTTCGCCCGCCAGGCGGTTGCGTTGCGGGACGCAGGCGTGGCATTCATTGGTGGGTGCTGCGGAACTTCTCCACTCTTCATCGCCGCGCTGTCCGCGGCGTTGAAACACTGACTCTTCCCAAACGCAAACGATGTTTTCGGGGGCGTTCAAACGAACGCCCTCGCGTGTAATGAACGGACCCGACCATGAAATATAAACTTGTTGCCTGCGAAGTACTCTACCGCGAACTCTGTTCCATCATCGCCCGTTCGCCGCATCAGGTGGACTTCGCCTTTCTGCCCAAGGGATTGCACGACATCGGCGCTGCGGGTATGGTGCAACGTGTCCAGGCCGCAGTGGATGCGGCAGAGACCCCCGGTTATGACGCCATCCTGCTCGGCTATGCCCTCTGCAACAATGGGATTGAGGGTCTGCAGGCCCGCAAACTCCCCCTCGTCGTTCCCCGCGGGCACGACTGTATGACCATGTTCTTCGGCAGCCGTGACCGCTACATGCAGTACTTTCAGGATCATCCGGGAACCTACTTCCTGACATCGGGCTGGATCGAACGCGGCGAGGCTACCGGTGCCCTGCGGCAGCTGTCCATTCAGAACCAGAACGGAATGGACATGACGCTCGAACAGCTTGTGGAAAAATACGGCGAAGAGAATGCCCGGTATCTGTACGACCAGCTCTGCGATCAGACGAAGCATTATCGCCAGATCACCTTTATCGAGATGGGTATTGAGCCTGATGATCGCTTCCGGCAGACAGCCGAAGAACGGGCGCGGGAGCACGGGTGGAAATTTGATGCGGCACGGGGAGAAATGACTCTTATTGAGCGGCTTGTCAACGGTGCGTGGGACGACAAGGATTTCCTGGTGGTCCCTCCGGGCCACCGGATCGTTGTCACGTATGACGAATCAATCATCCGCGCGGAACCGGTGGCAGCATGAGCGATCCAGTCCACATCCGTCTGCGACCGATGGGTGCGCAGTTCGACGTGCCGCGGGGAACCCTTCTCCAGGACGTCCTCTTCTCCTATGGTGTGGAGTTTCCATGCGGCGGACGCGCACGATGCAAGGGTTGCCGCGTCCGGGTGATTGAGGGAGCACTGCCGGTGACGGCGGAGCAGGAGCAGATGCTCTCTCCCGAAGAGATCGCTGCAGGTTGGCGTCTCTCCTGTCAGTGCAGGGCGGAAGGAGATCTCACGCTCGAACTCGCGCAATGGGAAGCGCAAATCCTTGCTGATGCGACACGATTCGTTTTTACCCCGCGCGAAGGCCTTGGCGTCGCCGTGGATGTCGGAACCACCACGCTGGTGGCGCAATTGATGGATCTGCAGGCGGGGGAAGTCCGGGCGGTGCGGACAGCCCTCAATCCGCAGGCACGTTTCGGGGCGGACATCATGAGCCGCGTTGCCTACGCAGTCACCGAAAACGGGCATGCGCAGCTGGTTCTGGCGGTCCGCCGGCAGATCGGCAAGATGGTGGACGAACTTCTTGAGGCGGCGCAAACAGGGACAGCACCCCTGACGGAAGTTGTCCTGGTGGGAAACACCGTGATGCATCATCTCTTCTGTGATCTGAATCTGGAACCGCTTTCCCATTATCCCTTTGAAACGGAGCATCTGAAAGGATGCTCATTTTCTGCAGAAGCGATCGGGTGGAAACTCCCCGGGAATCCCCCGGTACGGTTCTTGCCGAATATCGGCGGTTTCGTCGGAAGCGATATTCTGGCCGGCGTACTCGCTACGGGGCTGCACACATCGGCCTCTCCATGCGCGTTGATCGATCTTGGAACAAATGGGGAGATTGTCGTAGGGAGCGCTGACCGGCTCATCTGTGCTTCAACCGCGGCCGGACCGGCATTCGAGGGTGCGCGCATCTACATGGGCATGCGCGCTGCGACCGGTGCAGTTGCAGCGGTGGATATTCTGGAAGGGCGTCTGTCCTGTCGTGTCCTCGGCAACGTGCCGCCCCGTGGTATCTGTGGTAGCGGCCTGGTGGACGCAGTGGCAGGTGCCCTCAATCTCGGGTTGATCCGCCCCAGCGGCCGCTTTGCTGATGGAGCACCATCCCTGATGCTCTGCCCGCCGGTGAAGCTTTCGCAGACGGATGTCCGCGAATTGCAGCTTGCAAAAGGCGCGATTGCCGCAGGTGTGCGGTTGCTCCTGCGCGAGGTACAGACCGCAACCGCTGACATCACGACCGTGAACCTGGCCGGTGCCTTTGGCAACTATATCAACACTACGAGTGCCCAGCGTATCGGACTTCTACCGTTTGAGGCAGGTCAGATCCATCCGGCCGGCAACACCGCCTTGCTGGGCGCAAAAATGGCGTTGGTACTGGATCCTGAAGTGTTCGAAACGCTCGCAGCCCGGATCACGCATGTGACCCTCAGCGAGCTGCCTGATTTTCAGGACACGTATGTGGAAGAGATGTTTTTCCCAGACTCCCAACCAGTGAGCTGATGGGGTACGAGACACGCGCGGCATAGAGGAGCCTCAGGGTGTGACTCAGGATGAGCCTCAGGAGGTGGCTCAGGATGAAGCGCAGTACCCCTGAGACAAAGGATCAGTATAGAAATTCAACAAATTTGACAGGAAACGGCCGACATGGCAGTGCTTACCGACACCATCCTCGCCTCCCCGCGGCGCCTCGCAATGCCGGTCCTCACATTCCCCGGTGCGGCACTCACTGGCACAACTGTCGCGCGGATGGTCTCCGACACCACCCAGCAGGTTGGCGCGCAACTGGCCATCCATAAGAAATTTAAAACGCCGTTCGTCATGTCGGCCATGGACTTAAGCGTCGAGGCGGAGGAGTTCGGTGCAAAGATCCTGGTGTCTGACTGGGAAGTGCCGACCGTCACTGGCCGATTGGTGACCGATGCGCAGTCGGTCAACGCCCTCCGGGTCCCGCAGGTCGGGAAGAATCGTTCCACAGTTTATCTGCAAACCGTCCGCGCCCTTCGGGATCGGGTCCGGGAACCGCTGGTACTGGGAGGAATGATCGGTCCGTTTTCACTGGCTGGACGCCTCTTCGGCGTGAGTGAGGCGCTTGGAGAAACAGCAGGCGAACCGGATGTCATGCATACGTTGCTCCGTAAAGTTACGGACTACCTGCGTGATTATGCCCTGGCGTTCAAAGCCGCTGGAGCGAATGGAGTGGTCATGGCTGAGCCAACGGCCGGACTGATGTCCCCTGCCTCGGTGATGCAGTTCTCGACACCGTATATTCGAGAGATAATTGAGGCTGTTGACGACGAGCAGTTTCAGCTGATTTTGCACAACTGTGCGGCGCGTCTTGGCCACCTGCAGGCCACGCTGGCCACAGGTGCACGAATCTTGCACTTCGGTAATCCGATGGACATTGCCGCAGCGTTGGAGAAGGTTCCGGCGGAGGTGATTCTTTGCGGAAATCTCGACCCCTCCGAGATATTTGTCAACTCATCTCCCGCCGAGGTCGAGGAAAGAACGCGTGGATTGTTGGCGGCAACGGCGGGCCATAAGAATTTCGTGATCTCTTCGGGGTGCGACATCCCGGCCGCGGCGCCGGTCGATAATCTGGCCGCATTCTTTGCTGCCTGTTCCTGAACGCACCGCCCTCCCGCTAGAAGAACCTGTAGTATGGTCTTCCTTGAGCCATCCGGAGAACCATCAGCGCAGCTTCACGCGCATGATAGTCCCCCCACATCGTGGCTTCACCGCACGGGACTTTTCTCCCGGCCGGTACGCAATCCCATCCATTCGGACGATGGTAGATCGAATGGAGGATAAGGCCCTGATGGTCTTCGCGTGTCGAGAGGTACGGTTCACAAAAGACATTCTTTAGAACCGTCAGTCCCGCCTGGACGTAGCGCCGTCCGGCTTCTTCTTCGCCGCAGGCCTGCAGAAAGTTGCCCAGGCGCAGCAGACCCTGTGCCGCGATTACCGCCGCAGAACTGTCCACCGGTTCGTACTCGTTAAACGGATCCGCGGCACGAGAAAGGTAGTCGCCCATGCGTGCCAGTCCGGGCGCGCCGGTGTCCCAGTACGGAATCCCGTCCACCGGGGTCTGTTCGACATAGAAATCGGCCACCGCTTCAGCCGTGCGCCGGAACGACCGGAGGACCTCTTCACGCGGGCTTCCTGAAGGAAACGCCGCTGCCTCAAGTCCGGAGAGGAATTCCAGCTGTTCCGCGTATCCGCACAGGATCCACGCATGCCCCCTCGTCCAGGTGGTAAACGGCGAATATCCCTGCTGGCTGCTCGGGCACCGGAACGATCCGTCATTCGTGTTGAAGATGGATTCATGCGCCACGCGTCCGCGTACATCATACGCGTCCCGGCCCTCCCCGAAGTAGACATTATACATCGAGGTTGTCTCTGCGTGTCGGAGGAGGCGTTCCAGCAGCGAAATCTTCCGGTCCTTTTCTCCCATCAAAACATGTCCTAACCGGTGCGCAACAGCGAGAACCCTGAGCGATCGTATCGTATCGGCAAACAGGCTATGCGGACCGTTGAACGAATAGATATACCCTTTTCCCCCGCCGATATCCGTCCAGCGTGCCGCCTGGATTGCTCCGCTCATTTTGAGCGCCAGTTCGTAAAAGGACTTTTCCCATGGGTTTTCGGGAATTCTGCCTTCCTTCATCAGGCGTAGCAGATTACCGTACGTGCTGATGTTGTTGAATCCGTGGTCGTGCACGCCGACATGGCTGACGTGGGACGCCATGTGCGCTAGCGTGGCGTTCCGTCCGATCTCCAGATACTCGTTGATGCCGGTGGCATCGAATTGCAGGATGGCGGATCCAAACTGGAATCCCTGGGTCCACTCCGTCCACCCGCGCGACGTGTACGAACCGTTCATGGTAAATACCGGTGTGCCGCGAGTCGGTTCCCACGCACGCTGAAGGAGTTGAAGCTTTTTTGCCGATAGCTCGAACAGCCGGACGAGTTGTGGCTGCAGGCCGGAAGGTGTCAGGGTATTGTCGATGTGCATCATGGCTGTCGGGTGATCCCTGTGATGGAGAAGGCGTCCCGGTTCAAGATCGAGTCCGGGAAGCACCGTGTGTCATTCAAGAATTCTGTCAGCGATGAACATGGTTCACGGCAACGGCATCAGCCGGTTTCCTCGTTGCTGGCGAAGTCAACGCTGTCAACGATTCTTCTTACGCGGGCCCGGATCACTTCGGCCGGCGGCGCATGCATCGCACGCGCTGCCGGCGAGAGGCTGCACGGGCATGCGAGCATCCTCTTACAGGCGGCGGAGGTGCATCCCTCCGTCCAGGTAGATAACTTCACCCGTGGAGTACGGGAATGCGCCGCTCACGAGAGTCGCGACGGCTTTGCCGACGTCGTCGGGTTGACCCCAGCGGTTCTGAGGCACGAGTCCTTCTCCCATCATGCGGTCATATTTTTCCTTCACGCCGCTTGTCATGTCTGTGGCCATGATACCGGGGCGGAGTTCAAACACATGGATCCGGCATGATGCCAGCCGGACGGCCCAGAGTTGTGTGACCATCGCAAGGCCGGCCTTTGAAATGCAGTATTCCCCCCGGTTGAGCGAAGCGGTATCCGCAGAAATCGAGGAAACATTGACCACACTGAACCCGTGCGGGAGGATGGGGTCGGGTTGCCGGCTCAGCCAGTAGCGGACGACGGCCTGCGTGAGGAAGAAGGGCCCTTCCAGATTCAGGCGCAGCACGTGGTTGAACGATTCCACGGTGGTTTCTGTGACGTCGGCCCGTATTTGCGGGCCAATGCCTGCGTTGTTCACCAGTACATCGATGCGGCCCAGCGCATCCAGGGTCTGCTCGACCAGCCGGAGCCGTTGTTCCTGAACCGCCATATCCGCCTGGAACGGAATAAAGCGCTGATCCAGCTGCGATTGTCGCGAGCGGCAGAAATCGACCGTCTCGGCGGCGGCGGCGGCGTTACTCGCGTAGTTGAGGATGATGGAAAAGCCGAGTTCGGCCAGGCGGACGGCGATACCACGCCCCAGGCCGCGACTGCCGCCTGTCACAATGGCGACCGGCGTATGTTCTGCCATGTTACTTCCCTTTCTTGTGCGATCGGATGCGCTTGAGCGCACGCTCCTTCGGCCGGGGGTCAACCAGGTCATAGTACAACTCCGGACGGCGGGACGCCATCACCGCCGTCGTGCGGTCGTACGCTTCGTTGAAAAAGAACTGTGTGATCCTGCCCGGGCTAAGCTCCAGATCCATGGTCAGGATGCCGACGCGCCGCCCCAGATCGGCGAGGACAAGGCCGTCACGTCCGATGATGCTCGTTCGGCCGATCGCCTTGCCAGGGCTCCATCCGCCTTCCGGGAATCCGTAGCATGCGGAAACCACCGGCAAACCGGTATCAACGGCCCGCGCACGGTAACGGATTTCCCAATCCACTTCGCCCCAGGACCCCTGGACATGCGGAAAGAAAAGCAATTCCGCCCCGCGCAGCATCAAGACCTGTGCAACTTCCGGATACTCGATATCCATGCAGGTCATAATGCCAAGCCGCACACAATCGAGCGCAAACACCGGAATTGCCTTGCCCGGCCGGATCCCCATAAGCTGTTCAGGTTCGGTGGGATGGGACTTCTGATAGCAATCAATGATTGTTCCGGTGCGGTCGAACAGCACCACATGACTGGACAACTCCCCTTTCCAGGTTCCGAAGACCGGAAGGGCGACGTTCATCTTGAAACGCCGCGCCAGGGCGCCTACCGCACGTGTAAGCGGGCCCGGTACGGACTCGGCGACGTATTCTTTGGTGTTTGTGGACCAGGTGCGATGATGCAGATTGCAGTACTCGCCGAACAGCACGAGGTCCGATCCTCTTTGACCGGCCCTCCGGAGTGCTGCAAAGATCTCTCTCCGGTTCCTCCGCTGTTTTCCGGCAAATCCTTTTCCTGCGACAATCGCCGGCAGCTGGACTGCGCTGACGCGTACCTTCCTGCTCATGACACATCTCCCCCGTGTTCCGCTTTCATTCTCTGTTTGTCCGTCTCGCGGTGGAAGAACCAGACCATCAGGCCGCCGAACCCGGCTGTCACGAGGCCAAGCGTCACGGTCAGGATACGGACTTCCGATGAGGTGGGCACCAGGGCTAATCCAATCACCGTGATCCCGATGGCCGCGGTAAGCAGGCCGACAAGTCTGTACGAAGAGAGGGCATTGGCACCCCAGCCGAGGCCCTCGTCATGCACCGGCTTTGAAAGATCATCCGCGAAACGGGACTGTCGTTCCGCGGTCGCCACATCTGTTTCTCCAAAAAGCATCGAAAGAAAGAAGACCAGAGTGGCAATGCCCACACCACCGAAAATATTCACTTCGTATTGATACGGCGTCACATCGATGAAGACATTCGTGATCATCACCACCACCAGTCCGGCCGTGGCGGAGGCCATCGCGGACCAGGACGGCGTCTTCTTTATCAGAAATCCCAGCATCACCGGCATCAGCATGGAGGGGGCAAACCAGGAATAGTACATCAGCGCAAAATCGAAGACTCCCTTCGAACGCTGCACAATGACGGCCGTGATGATCGCAAGGATACCCAGACTGAATGCCGTGATACGACCCGCGAAGAGTTGTTCACGTTCCCCGGGCGCCGCGTGGAACGCCTCGGTCTTGACCCGGACGTAGACGTCACGCACCAGGATAGACGCAAGGTAGTTCAGCTGTGTATCGATTGATGTCATCGTCGCCGCAAGGATCGCCGAGATCGTCAACCCGATGAGCCCGTTTGGCAGGAGCGTCAGTGCGAGCGTCACGTATGAGGCCTCGGCGGGTTCTGCGAGTTGCGGCCATAGCGTTCCGATGGACGGCCAGATGATACGGGCGACCATGGTGGGCACAATCCACAGAAAAGGAAGAATCAGGCTGAGGACGGCACAGAGCATCGCCATCTTGCGTGCATCGCGTTCCGTCGGGACACTATAGTACCGCTGTCCTATGTGCCAGGCGGCGTTGTATCCGATGAATGTGCTCACAAGGTACGCAATATAAAATGCGGGACGCGTGAACACATCGTTCAGACTCAGATAGCCGGGTGGTGCCTCCGTAAGGAGGCGGTGCACACCATGCATCATGCCGCCGTCTCCTCCCAGTGCCATAAACGAGAGGGGGAAGATCAGAAGGCTCACCACCAGAATCACGAAAAACTGAAGTGAATCCGTAATCACCACGGCCCAGAGTCCGCCTGCGCTTGTGTACACCAGCATCACCAGGCCCGTGACAATCATGGACACCTCCAGCCCGGTAAGCTGGAAAAGACCCAGGTTGACCGTCATCGACATGATACCGAGCGCTGAGGCGATGAAGATGCAGAGGATGTAGATACCCAGTCCGAGCCCCATGATCGCCGGCACGATGGAGAGAAGGGTGTAATAGTACGTTGTGCGCTGGGAAAAACGCCGGGTGAGAAACTCCATTGGTGATGACAGGCGGGATCGGCGCCATAGCGTCGCGTAGATCAGATATCCCAGTCCATACCCCCACACTGCGGAAGTAAAGAGGACAACCGCCCCGGCTCCGTTCTTGTAGGTATACCCGGCGGCCGCCACAAACATGAAGGCGGAAAAACCCGCAACGAAGGTGGAGAGCCCGGAGATCCACCACGGAATCTTTCCCCCGCCCTTGAAGAAATCGTCGGCCGTCTTGTTGAACCGCGTGAGGTAGATACCCACACCGGTCAGCATAAGCAGATAGCCGACGATGACGGCAAGGTCCAGCAGGTTCACGGTTTTGATTTCTGAGATCATGGGTTCAGTCTGCCGTTTGAGGGAACATTCCCTGGTGTGATAGGAGGCGCACCAGGGATGAAGCTGCGCGCTGGAGATGCTCCGGAGCATTGCGGATCGCGTCCGTGGTTGTTACTCTGTCAGATACGAGGACCTCGATTGCACAAAACGCCTTCGGGCCGATCAGCACCTCGCGAGGCGCCCCGAGTGAGCCGACGATGGCCGCCACGGGCACGCGTTGTTTTCCGGCGTGTTGCAGGATACCGGCAAGAGCTTTTCCGTACAGGGTTTGTTCGTCCATGCGGCCTTCGCCCGTGATCACGATATCCGCCCCGGCGAGCAGCCGGTCAAAACCCGTGGACTCCAGAACTACATCAATCCCGGATTGCAGGTGCGCCCCGCAAAACGCCACCAGCGCAGCACCCAGGCCGCCCGCGGCCCCCGAACCCGGAATCTCCTGCACATCGATGCCGCACGCATCCTGGATCTTTTGACGATAGTGCTCGAGTGCGCGGTCCAGTACCGCAATATCGGCCGGTGTGGCCCCCTTCTGGGGCCCATACACCGCGGAGGCGCCTGTGGGGCCCGTGAGCGGGTTCCGGACATCGCAGGCCACCAGTGTGTTGGTGGCACGCAGGCGCGAGTCGAGCCCCGACAGATCAATGGCATGCAAATTCTGCAGGGCCGCCCCACCCGCCGCCAGTTCATCTCCGGAACGGTCCAGAAACCGTGCACCGAGAGCCTGTGCCATGCCGGCCCCACCATCATTCGTCGCACTTCCACCGATGCCGAGGATCAGGGAGCGTGCCCCGCATTCCAGTGCCGCACGAATCAACTCTCCAACTCCATACGTCGTGGTCACCTTCGGATCCCGCCTGTCTTCCGGGACCAACCCGAGTCCGGCCGCCTGGGCCATCTCCATCACCGCCATCGAACCGTCACGGCTCAAACCCCAGCGCGCGGGCACGATAGTGTCCGCAAGCGGACTGCAAACATCCGTGGTTACAAACCTCCCCCCCAGGGCAGGAACCAGCACATCCACCAGCCCTTCACCGCCATCGGAGACAGGATGAAGAATCACCTGAGCGTCGGGGAACACATCCTGCACGCCCTTCCCGATGGCGGCTGCGGCATCAGCGGCGCTTACGGATCCTTTGAAGGAATCCGGCGCTACAAGTACGGTTACCGGACGGCGAGAAGCTATTGTTTGACCTCCGTGGTGAAACCCGGTACGCGCCACTGGAAGTCCGGATCGACATACGGCTCGTCGTTCTCGTGACCGCTCATCAGTGCGATCTTCTTCTTCAGGAGCTCTCCCAGGTTCTTGTAGTAGATAAATGTGGTCTCACCAACGTCAGAGATCACCATCCAGTTTGTGGTGGACGTTTCCCAGAGATGGAGCAGATCCTTCGTGTTCTGGATTTCCTGGGTCACCATCCTCTTGAGGAGCAGGCGGCATTCCTGACGGACCTTCGGATCCGTACTGTCGAGGTAGCCATGCACGCCTGCAACCCACGCCGTCACCGCCCACTCCGTGCGGTACCAGCAGAGGAGCGCCTTCGTGCGGTCGAGTTGATCCTGGGCACAACGGCGGGCCTGTTCGTCCTTCGCACGCTTCACAAGTGATTCCGCAAGATCCACTGCCTTCAGCATCAACGGGAAGAGATCTTCTTCCATGTGCTTGACTGCCAGCGCTGCACGCGGGGGTTCGATCAGATCAAACCCGACATCGTACCGGAAGTCGACACGTGTCCGGTTGTGCGTTGTGGCAAGAAGGAAATCTTCATAGTAGGTGCGTTCCTTTTCGGGGATTGCTTCGATGTTGGGCACAATCGGACGGATAAAGAGGCGGTACCAGACGCCCCAGCCGGAATAGATCCAGATCGGAATCGGAAAGCAGGTATAGGCCTCATCGGAGAGGTTCCAGAGCCGCACGAGGTCATCGGCCAGTTCTTCACCGATCCATTCGGCCGCCTTGCGGCGAAGGAACGCCGGCAGGTCGAGCGCCCGGTCAAACTGGAATGCACGCATCACTTCCTGATTGATGTTATACGGCACGAACGACGGGGGCGTCGCTCCACCCTGGTACGCAGCGGTATCCACGTTCCGCTCGGCCATTTCCTTCAGCTTCTGAAACACCAGTCGCGGGAAGGCGATACCCATGAGCGGTTCGTGATTGCCAAGGATCCCCGGAACAAAGTAGACGTCCGCCTTTGAACCCTTGCTGGCAAGGTCCTTCATGACCGTCTGCTCCCGTTGTTCGAATTCGCTGAACAACGCCGTGCCGAATATCTGCGGGACTTCCTCGTATTTTGGATGTTTGTACGCCAGGTCCCATCCCTTGGTGAGAAGTGAAGAGACTTCCACATCCAGGCCATCCTCCAGCTGCTTCCAGATGTGATCGTGTTCTTCCCAGAACGGTTCCAGGCGGATGAGTGTCCGGAAGTGTGGATTGACCTTGCGTCCCGCATCACGGAGAGTCTTCATAAACCTGACCAGATTGACCGCCGCGGCGGCAGCGATGTCTTTGGCTGCAAGCCACTCGCGGACCAGGTATCCTCCCCCGTTCCTGCCGACGTACAGGGAATTGGTATACTCGAATCCCGCACCGCTGTCATTGGACCAGATCGACATATAGCTGAGCTGCGGAACCTCGTGCATCAGGTTTTCCATCATTTCCGCGTAGTGTTCCAGAACCACCGGGTGAGCGACCGAGAGGTTGAAGCGGGGATGAAAACTCCGCATAGGATGGTCCACCCGTGCCCCCCGCAGTACCGGATATCGCCGGAGCAGTTCGTCGGGGACGGAACGGGGTTCAAAGCAGACGATGCCCGGCCGGAGGCCGTATTTCTCCGCCAGTTCCGCATTGGTCTTCAGGTTGTTGAGATTTGCCTGCAGATAATCGTTGTCATAGATGTCCTTGTTCAGCCGGCTGGTAACAAACTGGTCCAGTGCCGGGCAATAGGTGTAGAATCGATGGAGCAGTTCTCCTCTGGGACCGGTTTCGATGGGAACAGGAAAGGCCAGGCCGTTCACTTCGGCGTAAGAGGAGCCGAGCCGGGCGAGCGTCCGGAAGTGCTCTTCGCGATCGAAGAGACGCACTGTCCGGGCCACCTGCGTCAGGAATATATCATAGACCGGACGCATATCATTGAATGTCGGCGTGATGACCTTCCCTTCCGTGAAAGCCGCCGCGTCCTTGCCGCTCCACTCTCCGGCTACCAGCGTCCAGAGCTGATAGAGCAGGTGTGTATGCGACGCGCACAGCTCCGCACCCGCGTTGTCACGGATGCGGAACATCATCCAGTGTGATAATTTTTCAAGCGCAGGATGAAGGGAACGGGCCTGTGACGGGTCGCTCACCACGGCGATGCGGATGGACCCCGGCGCACTCGTTAACCCCGGACTCGTCCGCAGAGTGGCACGCGTAGCCGTTGTTTCGCGTATTTCCTGCGCAACTGTCGTTTCGACGCGGGGACCCGATGGTGACCGGTCGATCGCGGTAAGCTGGGAAAGCAATTGCTGAACTGTTGGCATACAAGGGACCTTTCGATTAAATAGAGGCTTGAGGTATATTCTTTTCAGATTTCTTCAAGATGGACATCTGGAAGAGCATTTTCGATTTCCGGCAATGAACCGCAGGCCAGCTCCCAGCGTCCCGCGTTCACTGAGCCGGCAGCTACGCCAAAGCGGAGGTTCTCTTCGATCGGCCGACCGGCCTCCATTCCGTGCAGCATTGCGGCCAGCATACTGTCACCGGAACCGGTCGGGTTCACGGCCCGGATCGCGGGAGGACTTATTTTCCAGCGTTTCCCCTCACTCGCCGCATAGACAGTCCGTGGACCGTCCGTGATAACCGCACAGCGGACGCCGGCGGACAGAAACCGGTCGAGTGAGCCGAAGACATCCGATTCTGATCCAAGCCGCAGCCCGAAAGCTGACTCGCACTCGTCGCGATTCACCTTGACAAAGTCCGGTGCCGTTGCCAGCGCCTCACGGAATGCCTGTCCGTACGAATCGAGCACCGTTTGCGCCCCGGCCTCACGGGCATTCCGGAACACTTCCGCGTAGACCGCGTCTGCTTCCGGACAGGGCGAACTGCCGCAGCAGACCACGCGGTCGCCCCGGTGGATAGATCGGGCACAGAAGGCCACCAGCGCATTCGCTTCCGTGTCTGTCACTCGATGCGGAGGCTCGAAGATACAGGTCATGGTCCCGTCAGCGTGCCGGTACGTCACCCCTTCGCGGGTCATTCCGGCAATGCGGACGAAGCGGTGCGTGAGGCCCTCTTCAGTCAGAAGGCGCACCAGCAAATCGCCGATCTCCCCTCCCAGAAATCCGGTCGCCAGACTCCGGGTGCCAAGATGGAACAGCTGCCGGGAGACGTTGACCCCTTTCCCTCCCACGATCATTGCCACACTTTCCGCCCGTGTGATCCGGCCGACCGCGATGCCGGACACCGCAACCGTCTTGTCCAGCATCGGGTTGAGTGTGACCGTAACGATCATCGGAGCAGTTTCTTGGCCTGGGCCACCGTTTCATCATCATGCACGATAGCGCAGAGCGCAGCAATGATCTTCTCCATGCGGGGATGTTGCCAGACATTCCGTCCAAAAATGATCCCATCGGCTTCGGCCTGGACACAGTCGTAGGCCAGCTGCAGGAGGTGTTCATCTGCGCCGCCCAGCATGGGTCCGCCGGCGACAATGACTCTGGCCCCGCACGTACGTACGACCCTCCTGAATTGGTGCACATCGCCGGCGAAGCGGGTCTTTATGATATCCGCCCCGGCTTCAGCCCCGATCCTGGCGATCTCAAAAGTTTCCTCCCCGACATTCCCTTTCTTGTTGAGTTTCGGAAAGAGATTCATGCCAAAGTGGTTGTTGAGGAGACTGGGGGGGATGATCTCCGCGGCCAGGGGAAGTCCCCATTTCTGGGCATCTGCCGCCGTACTTCCGAGGCGCCGCACGGATTCCGCTTCGACCTGTGTTCCGATGAACGTGAAGACGATACCGGCATCCGCACCCATGCGGATCGCATCTTCCACGCTGAACATCGCCTGATAGTCGGTCACCACCGCCGCGTATTTGGTGAACCCCCCGTCCAGCCGGGCCATGATTCCCAGCTGACCCACCGCCGGCGCAATATGCGGGACGAGTCCCGCAGGCACGAGCACCCCGTCCGCCCGGGTACGTGAAAGGCGCTCTGTCAGGCGCAGGGTGTCTTCAATTCCTGCCTGCGGTCCTCCGTACGAACCGTGGTCGTAGGGCACAATCACGGCCCGGCGGTGCTTCCAGATTTTCTGCAGCCGTACGTCTTTCCCTGTATTCATGATGCTAATCCTTCCTCCGGTTTCCCCAACTTCGTTTCACTTGTTGTCTTCGTTTTCCTCGCAACCTCTCCATCAGGTTCTCCTCATCACGTTTCCTTCTCTACACCGGCCTGTTCCAGGAATATTCTCTCCGGCGACAGACCGGCTCTCTGTTTTTCACTCTTCCCACACTCTCCACTTCGACATCCCCACGCGGTCCGGGCTTCCATCGGGCTGGAGGCTGTGGGTATTGGGAAGCGCAGACATCAGTTCGACACCACGATGTTTCACCTTCAATACATTCACGGCGGACCAGGAAGGGGTCCCCGTGCGTTCCGTGGCGCAGAAGAAGTGTGCATCCGTTTCATACTCGCCGTATGTTACCTTGCCGAGATCGTATGTGTAGCGAGGACGGATATTTTCCCTGGCGACCTCCATCTCCAGATCCATTTTCACCCCGACAACATACCGCGTCTTTCCATCTTCGAGTACAATCCCGGCGGCACGCATGGGGGCGGAGGTTGCCTGCAGCCGGATCACCGGGGCGGTTCCGTTGTTGCGATCCTGCGGCACCAGTGCGGTGACAAACAGTTCCGTGTCTCCTGCTTTGTACTGGCTCGAAAGAGTCTGGTAGAGAGCCCGTTCCTTGCCCATGGCACGGGAGATGGGTTCGATTCCTTCGCTCTTGGAGGTCCGTTCAAGGAATTCGATGCGCAACGCCCTTGATCCTGCGACGCGCAGAGTGCCGATCGAATCGGTGATTGCCCGGTACACATGTGGTGCCACACTGTCCACCTCACCCGCGTGCCAGAAAGTAGTGAAGGTGAAGTAGTCGGGGCGAAGCGCCTTGACACCATCAATCACCAGGAAAACCCCGGTGGCGCGAACGTAGGCAATCACGCGATCCCAGGTGTATCCGAGTTCCTGGTCAATCAGGCGTGTACGGCTCATGTCCACATCACGCAACCGGACGAAGTCCACTTTCTGTGTTCTCACGCTCCTGTAGGCGCCGGAATTCTGGACAAACTCCAGCATTCCCTGTCGCATGTCCCTTTTGTTTTTCCGTGCCACAAGGCGATTATGAAAGTAATCCTGACGCCAGGCGCCGAACGCTCCGCTCGGGAGCCCATCGCGGTAGCCGGCATCATGCAGGAGCACCGAGCCTCCGTCCATGAGCAGGGCAATGCCGTTCTCGTCGGCATGGCCGTGGTGCATCTTTTCTTCTTCCACGGTCAACGTCTGGCGCAGGTATTCGCGCCCGAGCCAACCACCGTCTCCTTCGTCCCGGTAGTTCAGAAGCAGATATGTACTGGTGGAGTCCCATCCATTGCGGAAGACCACTTTCTTGCCGATAAGATCATCAAGCACCTCCTCACTTCGCGTGTCGGGGCGTTTGGGCTTCACGGTTTCATCAGCCCACCGATGGGCATCACACAGGTAGTAGGCGTCGCCGATGCTGAGCGTATCCGACTGTTGTTTTCTCGTCTGGAAGATCGTCGCGGCTGCCCATTTTGTGGCCGGGTTCTGGAAGACCGCGGCGCCACGCTCGAAAATGGCCACAAACCTGAGGCCCTCCAGAGATGACAACCAGTACGCATCGCCAAAGTCCGGTACAAGACCGGAAGGAGCAATCAGGCGGGTAAAATATTCCATGTAGTAGCGCATCATGACTGAGGAATGCACCTCCTGCCGGCCGGCGGAAACGGCATACGAGAGGAGAGCGTGAAGCCAGACCGGATGATAGACCGTGGCGTCTTCGATTTCCCAGTTGCGGAGATTGTCCGCGGCAATACCTTCGGCCATCTGTTTCCACCGGCGCGCGTGGGGATGGGCGGGAAGTGCCTGGCTGGCGTATTGAAACGCTTCCGCCCGCAGCATGGCGCGGTTGTGAGCACCCCACTCGGGGTGATGGAAGATGAAGTCGATGCTTCCCGCAAGGTCCCGTTCAATGGTGGCGCGGTTTGTGGCATTCACAGCGTCGCTCGATCGTATCTGCAAATACGCGCGCGCGAACGGAGGCAGGAAGAAAAAGTTGGAGACTGCAGGGACCCCCTCGGCGTATTCCGCCCGCGCTTCGGCAAACCCCGCAGGAAGAATGTCGCGCAGGCTTCCGTACTCCGTAAGAAGTTTCGCCGCCCGTGTTGCATACGTCTTCTCACCGGTGATTTCGTAAAGATATCCGTAGACCCCGGCCAGATAGAGCGGTTGAGGGGGTGCATTGTAGCCCCAGAGCACACTGTGCCGTGGATCGCGTTTCCATGCTTCCAGCGTGGCAGGCATTTCCCGCCACCCTTTCTCCGCAGCTTTCCGGATTTCCGCAAGGTAGATGCTCTTTTGAGCCCGTGCTGCAGGTGGTGCAAGGGCAATAAGCAGGGAAAGGAACAACCAGAAACTACGAGAGGACAATTGCATGAGCTTCATCGATCATCGCCAGATAGTTGTTGATGGGAACGTAACTGGGAACAGAATTGCCTGAGCCGATGGCATACCGCCCTACCGGTCCGCAGGTAAGAATGAGTTCACGAACGCGCGCACGCACCTCTTCCGGGGTCTTACCCGAAAGAATGTTGATATCCACACCGCCGAGCACGGCAACACGCTCGCCGTAGCGGCGCTGAAATTCCTCCGCCGGAATGATCGCATCTTCGTAGGAGTGCTTACCGTCAATCCGGACATCCTCCAGCAAATCCTCCATAATGGCAAGGATGTTACCGCAGGAATGGAGGAAATACGGCAGGTCACGCCCGTGGGCCATCGATGCAAACCGTTTATGCCAGGGGAGAACATATTCCCGCAGATGCCGGGGGGACACCATCGTGGCTGATCGATATCCCATGTCATCTCCGGG
The DNA here is from genome assembly GCA_963779225.1 of uncultured Bacteroidota bacterium. GTDB lineage: Bacteria > Bacteroidota > Ignavibacteria > UBA10030 > UBA6906 > CAVPCZ01. Next base: position 1,737,152 of record CAVZWW010000003.1, on the reverse strand, counting down.
GAACACGGCGACCAGACGATCGAGGTCCAACAGGTGCGCGTAGAAACGGGTCATCAGCTCCCCCAGACGATCGGCAACAGCCCGGACAAGCGTGGGATCTTCCATGAGGGCGGAGCAGAGCCCTTCGAAGGACATGATCCAGGAAAGGTGCTCGAATATCCCCCCGCCGTGACAGCTGATCAGCCCCATCCCGTCCGGCAGATGAGCGTTCAGGTACTCAAACGGAAAGAAGTCAAAATCCTCGATGCGCGGCCAGGGATACTCTTCGAATTCATCCCAGGTCGTAATCATTCCACGGTGCTCGTCGGGCCAGGCGCGTTCTTTGTCCGAACCGGGGGCTGCATCGGCAATCACGGTCTGATGTTCACGGAACGGGAGGCTCTCTTCGAACCGGACGATGTCATAACCCATCTGGAACCAGAAAGCGATGACATTGTCAAGATATGCGGTTTGACTATCGCGTGAACCGCCGGCAGGGTTCCACTGTCTTCCGAGCAGTTGTTCGACAATGGGGCGCATCACAACGTCGTCGACGATGTACTCAATGAGTGGAACGCTCGTGGCCGCGGCGGTCCCGCTGAGGATGCCGACGAAGCGCCTCGCATCGGGCTTTGCGGCGTGCAAAGGGATATGGGGATAGTGTTTCATGGTATCGTGAATCTATTGAACTTCCAGCAGCCCGCCCTGGTCATACGCGGCAACAAGCGACGCGTAGTCGCCGATGCCTTCACCGAGTGCGGCGGGCACAACGCTGCACACGGCAACCGCGCGCGGGAGTGCCTCAGCGGCAAGGATGGCAAGAGCCGGCTCCACAAGCGCATCCTGCAAACGCATCCCGAGTCCGCCAAGAATTATCCGCTCCGGGTTCAGCATGTCGGCAATCATGGCCAGTCCGCGGCCAAAGGCCTGCGCGGCACGGGAGAAGACCACGCGGGCCTCTTCGGCTCCTGCCTGGTAATCCGCGTAGAGCTCTTTCACGGTCATTGTCGGTGGCCACCGGCCGGGGAACATCATCCGCGCGAGCCGTGCAATCCCCGTTCCGCTCGCAAAGCCCTCCATGGATCCCGGCTTCCCATAGCAATCCGGACCGTCATCGGCAATCCGGATATGACCCATCTCCCCCGCGACATCGGTCGTGCCGCGGTACAGGCGGCCGTCCAGGATCAGGCCCGCCCCGAACCCTGTGCCCATGGTGAGGAACACGATATTGCGCGCACCGCGCCCTGCACCGAAGTAATATTCGGCCAGAGCTCCTGCGTTGCCGTCGTGTTCGATATACACGGGAAGGTGAAACCGGTCTGCAAGCAGCTGCTTCAAAGGAATCCGGTCCCATCCCGGAAGATTCGGAGGTGAGAGAATGACACCTTGCAGCACGTCCAGTGGTCCGCCGATGGAGACGCTGAGGGCGGCGACATCCCCGGGAACTGAACGGATCGTCGTCTCGATCGCCGTTACAATGTCATGATAGACTGCGGCAAATCCGCGCTGAGCGGCTGTAGGCAGCTCCGTGCGGTGGCGTATTTCGCCCCGAAGGGTGCCCAGCAGCACCGCTGTCTTGGTACCCCCGATATCTACTCCGAGGATCCGCCGCTCGTTCATGTCAGCATCCGCCGGATAATCCGCGCCGCAGCATACAGCTGTTCGACTTCAATGTATTCTTCAGCGGTATGCGCCCGGCTTATGTCGCCGGGGCCGAAGACAACGGTGGGGATTCCCGCCCCGTTGTACGTCCCTGCGTCCGTTGCGTATTGTGCACCTTCAACGACAGGCCGGATATGCTCCGCGGCGATGGCGTCCTGGAGCAGGCGGACGATTACGGCATCCCCGGGGACATCCATACCTTCCACCGAAAGGTGTGGTTCATCCATACTCCATTCGCCAATGTCATCCAGGAGCCGTTCAACAGGCGCCAGGACATCGTCACGGGTTTCGCCGGGGAGTGTCCGGCGGTCGATTTCGATCGTACAGGAATCCGGAACAATGTTCACCGCCTGTCCTCCTTCAATCACGCCGACACTCAGCGTGGGAGGGCCCAGGACTGGATGGGGACGCGTTTGCTGGAGACCTGACGCGTACGCATCGAGGCGGATCAGGATTTTCCCCATGCGGTAGATCGCATTCTCCCCGCGCTCCGGGTAGGCGGAGTGTGCGGCTTTGCCCCCTGTACGTAACCGCCAGCGTGTGACGCCCTTGTGGGCCCGGACGATATGGAGTCCCGTGGGCTCTCCTGCTATCCCGAAATCCGCAGAGAGTCCCCTCGCCACTGCTGTGCGGGCACCGGTGAACTGATATTCCTCATCAGCGACAGCGACCAGGAGCACGTTGTAACGCAATTTCGAACCCCCCGAGAGAAGCGACGCGATAGCATAGAGAAACACGGCCAGCGACCCCTTGGTATCGCAGGCGCCGCGGCCATACAGCCTGTCGTCGCGCACCACGGGCTCGAACGGGGATATGGTCATCGCATCGGCATGCACCGTATCCAGATGTGCCTCGAGCATCAACGTATGCTCGGCCCCGGTTTCCACATGTGCGATGACATTCGGACGGTGCGGGGCTACGGGATACATCTCGACGTCCATACCGGCTTTTCGTGCGTAGGCAGTCACGTACTCCGCCAGGGCCTCCTCGGTGTAGGCCGCTCCTGTGCGTGTTCGGCCCATTGGATTCATGCTGGGAATGCGAACAAGATCAGCCAGCAGGGAGAGAAGAGGTTCCATCACGCGTCGTGCGCCCATAGTGATGGGTCGTACTGATCCATCACCGTCAAGCCCGCAAATATGTGGCAAATGATCATCGGTTCCGCACCGGATTCTTCAGTTCACCGATTTTGTCGATACGGCAGACAATGGTGTCGCCATTCTTGATCGGTCCGATCCCTTCGGGCGTGCCGGTGGAAATGATGTCACCCGGTTCCAGCGTGATGTAGCGCGATACGAACTCGATAATGGTGGGGATATCAAATATCAGGTGCCGCGTGTTCGATTTCTGGCGGAGCTTCCCGTTCACGCGGCATTCCACACCGAGGCGGACGGGTGGTGTGACTTCATCCGGCGTGACGATCCATGGTCCCATGGGCGTGAACGTATCATAGCTCTTTGACCGGAACCAGGGATAGCGGTTGCTGATGTCGGTTGTCTGAATAGTCCGTGCAGTAACGTCATTGCAGATGGTATAACCCGCCACGTAGTCAAACGCCTTTCGTTTGCGCACGTTCGTGGCTCGGCGTCCTATGACGACCGCCAACTCCACCTCATGGTCCATGCGTCCGAGCCCCCGCGGAATTCGTACGGTGTCACCCGGACCGACAACGGAGGAGCCTGCTTTCATGAAAATGACCGGTTCCTTCGGGACTTTGAAGCTGCCTTCCGCCGCGTGCAGGGCGTAATTCAGACCGAGGGCGACGATTTTCCCGGGGTGGGAGACAGGAGCCCTCAGGCGCGCGGTCCCCGGCACCTGCAGAACCCGGAGCAAACGGTGCTTTTTAACGAAGAGACCCACAGCGCGGAATTCCGGCACCGAGAATTCTCCGCGCACCAGCAACATGGCAATCGTGGGCCGCGGCATCATCGACACATTCCGTTCCAGCAGGTTGTATGCCGCGGCCGCCTTCCCGTAGTCGATCCAGACCCCGTCCACTTCGAGACCCACAAGAGAGTGGTTTTGGACTTCAAACTGGGCAATCTTCATACATGGTGCTCCATTAGGCGTTGAACCAGGTTTTTATAGTGAGAATTCCGGAGGGACCGACGCGAACACGCATTTCGCGTCCCCCGGCCAATTCCAGCGGTCGGATCACCGTCTCATCCAGACGAGTTTCCGCAACGCGCACCGGCGGCCTCACAAAGACCACCGTTTCTTCCACTTCGCGGTCTGTGGGGTTGTTCAGGCGCACCACCACACCATCGCCGTCCTCCGCCACTTTGCACGCACTCAACGTCAACTGTCCGCCGGGAACCGACAGGAAAGAAGCTTCCATCGGGAGAGGATCCGGATTCTTTCGCCGGATGGGCATGAACGGATAGTGGAAGGATTCACACACCTCTTCGACGGGCCGGTGGGATTTCCACTCATCCGCTCGGAGCGCGATAAATGCATACCGGAACGTGTGAAGACCCGGGCATTGGGCTTCCGGCGTGGAGTTGTGCCAGCCCGCCTTTCCTCCGGGCCGGGTGATCAGATCTTCACCTGCAAGCAACCCCACACAGCGGAGGAGTGTGAGGGCGAGTGTCCCGCGGCCATCCAGGAGGAGCTCGTATTCGGGAAGTCCGTCTGAAAGCAGAACACATGCGGCCGTGTCATCCCGGACGGCAACGAACCTCTGCATCGGCGCAACCGCAGCGGGATGTTCAATGGTGAATTCCCGGAGATCGTAACGCCGTGTGGTCCGGTCGACAAGTGTGAAGTGCTCGTCCACCGTCACGGTATCGGTCGCGATGCCCGTCGGCAGGAGCACTCTGAGGCGATGATCGCGTGCGGTGTTGTCCACGGTTGTTTCAAATGTTACCATCCGCGACGTCAATGTCAGGGATATCGTCGTGGTGACCGGCAGTGTGGTCATCGCGGAGCTGCGAGCACGGCGTGACGGCGCGGCAGATCCGGGCACACGCATGGAGCCGTGCAGGCGGAGGGCGGCACGCAGCGGCCCCCGTTCGACCACCGAAACACGCCAGCGATTCTTGTTGGAAAGCACGCGTCGGTCCCGGCGGGGATATGAATAGTTGTACTCGTCCCCGACATCCCCCGAATCTTCCAGCACGTGCAGTTTCCGGAACACGCGTCCGGTGGTCTTGTCCCGGACGGTGACCTCTCCCTTCACGTTGACTTCCACACGCACCTGTTCGTTTTCCAGGAAGTTGCGCCCCGCTTTCAGTTTTGACCGGTAGCGCGGCATGCGTTCGGTCTTCCGGATCGTCAGCCCCGAAAAGCCCAGCGGAGGGACAGCCCGTGCATCCACAAGAAGGGAGTACTGTTCCGCATACGTTTGTTTCGGATAATTGTACTTCGAAGGCGTAAGGTCGTAGTCATCGCCATGTTTCAGAATCTGATAGGGCACCTCGCGGCCGCGTCCATCCAGCAGCATGAATCCCTTTACCGGATCCCGTCGGGGCGCCACAATCACGTCCGGATTCAGTCCCACGACGATATCCTGCAGATAGAAGCGGATTTCGGCTCCGGCGATATCGGATCGCGGACGGACGGAGGGGTTGAAGAAGAGGAGCATCCGGTCGTCTTCGGAAGCACGGTCGTCAACGGGAACCAGGTGCTCGAGCGCAGCCTCGACAATGGACCCTCCGATGTCCTGGACCGCGCTGAACCGTGTCATCATCTCGCGATGCACGGGATCGACGCTGCAGCCGCAGATACTGTCGTGCGGATGGTTCTTCAGCAGAGTTCGCCAGGCCTGGTGCAACAGCGGAAGCTGCGATCGCATACCCAGGGTTGTGGCAAAGGCATTCAGCGGTTCGGCATATCGCTGGAGGAGCGATTGGGCGCGCCAGTTCGCCTGCTTGAGGTACATCCGGCTGGAGTACACTCCTCCCAGGACAACGAAGGCATACCGGTAGCCGAACCGGAGCTCGCCGGCGATCTCGGGGAGCGAATCGACTTCGGGGCGCACGGCATCCACATACTGTTGCACCGAGCTGTGAAGGAAGCGGCCTTCGAAGTGCTTGCGCAGAAGATCGAGCGTGTGCGGCAGCCGGGGATCGGGCCAGTGATGATCGCCGCCGTTCATGATCAGGCGGTGTGAAGTTGCGGCACGCGCATCCACTTCATCCTTCAGTCCCCGGAAGCGCTGGACAATCTGGTCGTCGGACTCCTGATGAAAATAGCCTGCACTGTAGCCATGACGGAAGAGGTGGACAAGCAGACACCGGGTTCCGTCCGGTGCCCGCCACCAGTACTCCGAACTCTTCTGACCCGGTTCGCCGCCGAATCCTCTATAGACGAGGGCGTTGTGAATGTCGAATCCGTTCAGGATCGCGGGCATCATGGCGATGTGACCGAATGAGTCGGGGATGTATCCCACACGCATGTCCCCGCCAAAACGCCGGGCCAGCGCTCCGCCGTGGAGGAGATTCCGCACCGTGGCTTCACCGCTGACCAGGAATTCATCCGGGAGAATGTACCAGGGGCCGATCACCAGGCGTCCCTCCTGCACGAGGCGGCGGAGGAGACCCTCACGCTCCGGACGCACAGCAAGATAGTCTTCCAGGATCACCATCTGGCCATCGAGCGTGAAGCAGACGAATCCCGGGTCACGTTCGATCAGGTCGATCAGATCATCAACCATGTTCACAAGCATCGAGCGGAACTGCTCGAATGACCTGTACCATTCACGATCCCAGTGTGAATGGGACACGATGTGATAGGTGGGAATCATAAATACCGATGGAGTTGTTTAATGGCTGTGGATGCGCCCACCGCACTCACGCAGTCGGCTGCAATGGCATTGGCGATCCGTGCTGAAGCAAACGGTTCATAGCCCCGGAGTGTGGCCGCAAGGAACCCGGCGACAAAAGCGTCGCCGGCACCGGTGGTGTCCACAACATTGCGAACACGCCTGGCCGGAAGCACGTGTGCTTCCCGGTCATGGTCGACATAACACCCCTGTGAGCCGAGTTTCACTCCCACGACACCGGAGGCACCCCATTCACGGAATTTCGCGACAATCCTCCCGGGTGTGGTTTCCCCGGTCAGTATCCGGGCTTCGTCGAGGCTCGGAAGAAAGATGTCCACAAAGGGAAGAAGTTGCTGCAGTAGACGCGGATTCCGTTTCGGGTTGCCCGCCGTATCCAGAAGGATTTTCACCCCGGCACCGCGCTTGACCGCCGCAAACAGCCGCGGAAGCTCGGGTTCACATTCCGGCAGGAGACCCAGATAGCCGAAAGCCAGGAAACGCGCCCTTTTGATCATGCCCAGATTGCCGAGCACGTCCCGGGCCCGGAAGCGGCTCAGGCATCCGCGTGTGTACAGGAACGTTCGTTCTCCCCGGGGATTCACCGCCACGAACGTTGCCGATGTCTGACGGGTCCGGTCCACAACCACCCCCGTCGTCTCTATGCCGTACCGGGCATACTGGTGCCGCAAAAATTCACCGAGCGCGTCGTCTCCGACCCGGGTGATCGCCCCGACGCGGAAACCCAGCTTCGCCAGATCAATTCCGCAATTCGAGACGTTCCCGCCTGTCGTGAGCGTAAGGGATTCGATCAGCTCCAGCCCGCCGGTCCGGGGAGGGCGGCGAAGGTTCACCGGCCGCCCGATGACATCCACCACCGCCACGCCGGCCACCACAACATCGAGACCTGTCCCGCGTTTCATGGCTGCTGAATCACCTCCAGGGTCTTGAAATCCAGGACCCGCTTCGCCTTGTTGTGCGTCAAGGTGATCCTCTCGCTCCCGACCCCGGCATTCACAAAGGGCCCTTCAAACAGTTTATACGCCGTCAGGTCCACCTTCTTGCCATTCAGCGTACGGTCTTCCGGAAACGCAAACCGCATCCGGTCGCCGCTCAGTGTCACATAGTCGGCGGAAACTTTTCCCGGAACGAGTGTGAGGCGGGGAATATGTCCGCGGAGTTTGGTGCAGAATGTCTCAAACGACCCGATCTCCTTTTCCGAACGCACTTCAATAGCGTATCCATTCTGCAACTTGTGACTCCTCAGGCGCCAGTTGCCGCGCGCCTGTGGACCCGAGTCATGTTCGGGGGGGGCGCTGTTGTTCTTCGCCGGTCCGACGGTAGATTTCGCCGGCTCCATCGAATCCCGCTCTTCACTCCACACATACTCCTGAAAAGGATACCAGCCGACGTAGGTCTTTCCCGCTTTGCAGAGAATCCAGCCCGATGGATCCACGATACGCTGCTCCAGATTGCGCGGGAAGAAACCGTCGATATGCTCCGTCATCGTGCCCGCGGCAATATCATACAGAACCAGGAGGGTGTTGTTGTGCTGGAACGTGCGCTCATACGGCGACCCTCCGGTCCACTTGTCCGGGTTGTTATATGTCCCTTTGGAAGCTACCACATCCGCGATAAGCGGTTTGATCTCTTCAGGGAAGAACATGCCGAGTTCCAGACTCGACCAGTAGGGATGGAGGCCGAAGATGGTTGTATACGGGCGACCGTAGGTATATCGTACGCACCAGGTATGCTGCTGGATCGGCTGCAGAAGTCCTCCCTGCAGTGCGCCGATTCCATAGTCGGCGGTGACGTATGTCTGTTTGTACACCGGGGGATTCTTTTCGGGCCCGAAGCGAATCACATTACGCACACGCTTCCGTTCCTTGTGCAGATAGGGAGTGGAACGGTCAGTTGCAATCCGGTAGACGATATCCGGCGGGCGATATTTCCCGAGGGCCGGCAGGAGCACCCATCCGGACTGGGTTGGCTCGCCGGTCCCGAAATAGAGATAGGCAAACGCCGAAGCACCGGACATCAACGGACGGTAGACCGCGGGCTGGTATATACGGCTGAATCCGCCGAGGTACTGACCGTCCAGATGTTCCGCCCCGAAGTCGGCAAGCAGCACGTCCATCATCATGCTGCCGCGCTTCTGCATGTCGGGATCCTGCGCGAAATCCGCCAGGAGGGACATGGAGATGGCGTATTCAGGGAAATAGTCGGGGGAATCGAATTCGCCCTGTCCGATCGTCGTCGTGATACCGATCCAGTGAATCAGGTACTCTTTCGCCTCGATGCGGTTTTCGTCCGAACTTTTACCGTTGAACCACTCGGTGCCGGGAAGTCCCGGCCATTGCTCCGCGGCCAGGAAGAGCGAGGCGTGGTACATTGCCCAATGGTTTTCGGTGTCGCCGCGATACGGCGCATACGTTTTCCAGGCATTCCGCACAGCCTGCCTGACTTCGGAAGACATCTTATCCTTGCCGTGCAGATAGGCGCCGATCACCGGGAACATCCAGAACATATCGCCGCGCGGTTCCCGCAACCCGATCAGGAACAGGCTGTCGGCCATCCGTATATCCCGGTTATTTGCATATCGGGCGGCAACGGCGGCGTAGCTTGCGGCCGTTGACGTGTCATATGCGGAAGAGATGAATCGTGCCCGGTCTGCCACGCCACGCAGATACTCATCACGCGCCGGCGTCTGTGCAACGGCAATACCGCTGAAACACCCAAGCAGAAGTATGAGAATGATCGCTCGCATGGTGGTCCTTGGTTTCTACGGTTGAATGTGAATAGTCCAAACCTGGGAATCGCCCAGCCCGACCCGGCGCCAGGAGTCTCCGCCCGAATCGCTTCTGAACACGCCGCCCCAGTACGCGCCCGCATACACCCTGCCGCTGACACGTGGATCCACGGCAAGTGAATGGAATGTCAGCACACTGAGACATTCGCTTTTCCTCTTCCAGCTTGTTCCCCCGTCGAGTGAACGATACACTCCGGTGACGTAACCGGCGGCGTACACCGTATCGGGATGCTGGGGGTCAAAGGCGATAGTATAGAAGGTGTTATGATCGATGCCCGCCTCACACCGTTCCCACCACGTTCCTCCGTTCGTGGTACGATAGATGCCGTTGTTTTCAGTTCCCACAAAGAGGATTTCGGGATGCCGCGGGTGTTGCACTATCGTCCTCACATTCCCCACGCTGAGGCCGAGACGGGTCCAGGTGGCGGCACCATCCACGCTCTTGTAGGCACCGTCTTCGGTGGAACAATAAACGGTGTTCGGCCGCACATGATCAACGATGACCGCCGAGGTGAACAGTGCGCCCAGGCCGCTGTTACAGGGAGACCAGGTGGCGCAGCGGTCCGCGGTCTTGAAGACGCCGTAAGGAGTCGCAATGTAGACGGTGTTTGCATCGTGCGGATCGGGGCACACAGACTGGACCTCCGTAATCTGCCAGCCGGTGGTGATCTTCCAGCTCTCACCTCCATTCGTTGATAGATGGACGCCGTTTCCGGATGCGATGTACAGAATACGGCCGTCGGATCCGGGGAAGGCAGCCACGCCGAATGCGCGGATATTATTGGGCCCGGTTCTCTGCCAGACCGTGTCGGCCGAGGGATGTTGATAGTGGATCCCGGTCTGCGGATTCGCCGCACCCACCACAAACAACTTTGTGGCAACCACAGACAAATAGACGGTGGATTCCTGTGAATAGAGCAGCACCGGCAGCAGCAAAAATCCCGCTGTGCGCGCGAGGTATTTGGAGAGTTTTGAGGGGATCATCGTGGTCCGGAAGTGTTAGGGTACATGACTATGTGTTTGATTTTTCCGCCCCGCAGGCCGGCCCACTGCCAGTGCACTGCGTGGTCAAAGGATTCGAACAGGCCGTTGCCGTCGGTCCCCGCGAACAGGTGGGTGGGATCGCGTGGATCAACCAGGAGAGCGAAAATGGCATCAATGTCGGGCGCATCCCACACCTTGATCCATGTCGCGCCGTCGTCTGTACTCCTCCAGAGCCCCGTCTCCCAACCCGCGGCGTACATTTCACTGGCGTCCGGAGACCCAGCAAATGTGTAGACTGAGGTGCCTTCCAGGCCGGACGTGTGGACCCACTGCTGTCCCCCGTTCGTGCTGCGGAGAATGCCCCCGTCTTCCACGCTCACGAGCAGGAGATTGTGCTTCATGGAGTGTTGGAACATCGCCAGCACGTGGCCCCGGGCCAGGCCGAAAGGTGTCCACAATTCCCCCCTGTTGGTTGACCGGTAGATGTCATCCTCCGCAACGGCGAGGAGCGAGCCGCCGGAGCGCAGGTCCGCCTGAATATCCCGGACAAACCATCGCCGCATACCCTGCATACAAACCTGCCATGTCGTGCCGTCATCGGTCGACCGGAAGACTCCCCATGGTGTGGTCACATAGATTAGTGCCGAATCTGCCGGATCCGGCAACACCGAAAGGACTTCCATGCTCTGCCAGCCGGTCAGGATGCGCCAGGTCGCCCCGCCATCCGTCGATCTGTGGAGCCCGTTGCCGGCGGCGAGATACAACCGGTCCGTATTCCTGTTTGCGAAACGGCCGAAGCGGAACGAGTAGAGATCCGAGAGAGACAGGCGTTGCCAGAGCGTATCCTTCAAACGAAGGAAGGGACCGAAATGTCCGGCCTGTGACCCGACGACGCTTCCACGGACGAGGAACACCGTGGCATAGAGGCGATCCCCGGAGGCAGGCGCACTCCGGCCTGATGAGTCCCCAACAGCGGCACGGTTGGCTGAAAGAGCACCGCCGCCGGGATCGGGATCGCTTGCAGAATCGGTGGCGGAGCGCACAGGGGCGAGCGGACGACAGGCAGAGCCGTCACTGCCCTGCGGATCGCCGGCGGGGGCCGCGGACAGCAATCCGAAGGCTGCGCAAAGCAGACCGATAGCGGCAAGGTTTCTCATTTCAGCGATCCGTGACGGTGACGTTCCGGAAATTCAAAATCCGGCTTCGTGTACCGTCTGTGAGCGTGATAATCCCCGTTCCGCTTTTCGCCTGGATCCATGGACCATCAAACAGGAGCTGCCGTGACGGAACAACCGGAACTCCATCAAGAAGCGGAGTCTTGCCGGTGGAAAAATCCATGCGCTTTTTATCGCGGGCCGCGAAGCTGACGATCAGCGTTGAATCTGTCGGCGTACACAAGAACTTCCTGGTCCGCAGGTCTGCACAGAAATCTCCGAACGATCCGGCCTCATCCTGTGAGGCGACTTCAACCACGACACCGTTGACCAGGGCGGAGCTCCGCCAGCGCCAGTTCACATCTTCTTCAATCCATTCATACGGCCTGAGAGGGAAGAAGGCGATATAGGTATTCCGCTTCCGGCAGAAAATCCAGCCGGAGCTGTCCACGATACGATCATCCAGATTCTTCGGGAAGAAACCGTCAATATGTGCCTGGCGTTCACCAGGCGGAATGGCATAGAGTACAATCAAATTGTTCCGGTGCTGGAATGTCCGTTCGTAGGGTGAGCTGGAATTCCATTTGTCCGGATTCGTGTACACCTTGTGGTAGCGGTCGACTTCTCCGGCGAGGAACTTCTGCTCTTCCGGGAAAAACATTGCGAGCTCGCGCCCGGAGACATACGGGTGGAGGGTGAAGAGGGTATTGTTGGGCACATCCGAAACAAACGTCACATCCCATGTGTGTTGCTGAATCGGCTGCAGGATCCCCCCCTGAATTGACCCCAGTACGTAGTCGCGCGTCACGTACGTGTATTTGTCCACCCGCGGATTCTGTTCCTCCTGAAAACGGATGATATTGCGGACCCGCTTCCGCTCCCGGTGGACATACGGCGTATGCCGGTCCGTGGCCATGCGATAGATGACGGGCGGGAGGCGGTAGGAACTCAAGGCCCCGAGGACGGTTTCCCAGGATCCGCGATGACGTGGACGGTAACGTGTATAGGTCCATTGTTCAAATTCGGGTTTTCCGAAGTACAGCCATGACCACATGGTGCTCGGCGCGGCAAGCGGGTTGATGATATCCTCGGGATAATCCCGGCTGTGAGCGCCCCCGTAGCTGCCCTCCAGATGTTCTGCCGCGAAATCCGCCAGGAGCAGATCAAGCATCATCCCGGCCCTGGTTTTCATCCGGGGATCGGCCGCAAAATCATGAAGGACCAGCATCGGACAGATGAACACCGCCATATAGGTGGGCGAATCGAACTCCCCCTGTCCAACGGTCGATGTGATCTCCATCCAGTGCAGCAGCCATTCTTCTGCTTCGGTGAAATTCTCCCGGGAGCTCTTTCCGTTGAACCATCCGGTCCCATCCTCGTCCGGCCAGGTTTGTGCCGCCAGATACATGCCTGAGTAGTACATCACCCAGTGGTTTTCCGTATCACCCCGATACATCGTCCGCTTCCGGTAGGCGTCGCGGATCTTCCTCTGCAGCGAATCCGGCAGGAGGTGACGTGTATGCAGATACACGCCCATCATGCCGTAGGCGTAGAACATACCGCCGATGGCCCTGTCGGTCGTCAGTGAATCGAGCTGTGCCGCCGCCACGGCGGATTCCGTACCCGTCATCAGCTTCGCCGTTATCGTAAAGAGGTTGCGTTCCGGTTCTTCAGCAGCCACCTGAAGAAGCCGCTGCCGGCGCTGCTCGAACCCTTTGTCGTCGTCCGCCCCTGCCAAGGTCGATGCATTCAGGATGAGGCCCAGGCCGGCACAGATAGGCCAGGCCGCATTCATAGGGCTACCTCGCTTGCGCAGCAGCGTGTCGAAGAGGTTTACGCTGATGCAAAATCGCCAAAGACTCTTCATTGCACATCCCTCATTCTCATAAAGCCTCCTCCGATCCGGCTGCAGGCGCTGTCGGCCGAAAGAGACGATGCCCCAGACAGACTGCGGCGGCTGTTGTCCAGCCATGCAACGGTACATTCGGCGTGCGTTCCCGGGGCAAAACCGAGTTGCCTTCGACAACGTTGTATTTCTCCCAGAATGTCCCGGTGCGGTCGTATTCATTCAGCAGGCACCTCAGATACTTCTCCGCAATACGTCCGGCATCTTTGTGATAACCGTAACGGTCCAGTCCTTCGACCACGGCCATGTGCATTGGTGCCCAGCCTGCCGGATAGCCCCATTGCAGCCACGTAAATTCGGGATGCGGACTCGGGTACGCGATATCGGTTTGCGCAACGCCGAAAGAGTGTTCAAAGCGTGTCAGGTTGTTTACGAGGGCTCTCGCCTGCGCCGCGGTTGCCACTCCCGCCCAGAGTGTCCAGTACGCGCAGAGCGACCGGTAGGACAGACGCTCCTTGCGCATGAACTGATATTCCATGAAGAAGCCCTGCTGTTCATCCCAGCAAAGTTCCCGTATTGTCGCCGCCCGCTGCCGGGAAAGGATTTTCCACTTCTCCGCCTTGCCGGGCCACCGGAGTTCCGCCGCCATCCAGGCCATAGTCTCTTCGTAGCGGACGAGTGCGCAGTTCAACAGCAGTGGGACACAGCATCGCACATCACCTTCATAGCATGCCGTGAAGTCGAGGGATTCCGCTTCTGCAGCAAGTGCCGGCCGGAGGCGCGGATCTCCCAGATCCCGATTAGTGGCCAGCCCGGTCGGGGTGGCGTGGTGTGGCGCCAGCCAGTACTCCTCATATTCTCTCACGAGCACCGGATAGGCCCGGGCCAGGATATCGTTGTCGGCGCTCTGCTCATGGTACCGGCGGATGCTTTCGGCAAGCAAGGGCGTCTGCGAACGCGTCAGGTAATACTTCCGGTTTGCGTTGAGTACCATCCCGAAACGTTCGATCAGGGAGAGATGGTTCAGGATATGGTTGCGCACCAGCTCCAGGCGGCCATGCAACAACAGCGCCAGGTTGATGAAATGGATATCCCAGCAGTACATTTCAGGAAACGCGGCTTCGCTGCCGCCCGCAGAGATATACGGGAACGGAAGAAACAGCAGCGTATGCTCTTCCGCCGCCGAACCTGATTGTTCACGCCGCCGGTGTTCCTCATCCACAAACCAGACGGCATTCATTCCCGTGTCGCGCAATTCGCTTTCCTGGGCCCGCCGGACGTCGCCATCCCACCACCCCCGTATGGCACGGTCCACGGGTTCCCACCGGAGCGACAACTCCACGTCCATTTCCTCCGACTCAACCATCACTCCGGACTCTGCTTTCTTCCAGACCTCGCTTCTCACTTCGTCTCCCCCCACCAGAGCCCCCACACCTGCGCGTCAGCCTGACTGTTGAAACTCCAGGATTCTCCATGGTCGGTGCTCTGATAGAGTCCGCCGTTGAGTGTACCGGCGAAGACTGTTCCGGGATGCCCGGGGTGCAACGCCAGTGTGTGGACATCCAGAACGTCCATTCCCCGGGAGTATTGTTGCCAGGTGGCGCCGTTGTCCGAAGAACGGTAGACACCGCCGCCGTGCGTGCCGACATAGATACGGCCTTCCCGTTCTTCAATGGCAATGGCGTAGACCGTCAGATGGCCGAGGCCGGCGTTTGACATCTTCCACGACCTTCCCCCATCCAGCGATTGCCACATCCCATCGTCTTCCGTCCCCGCCCAGAAGACCTGGGGTTGGGAGGGATGCTGAACGATCGTGCGTGTATCTGTCGCTGACAGCCCGGTTGGTTCCCACCGCTCGCCGGCGGAGGTGCTTCGGAAGACGCCGAGTTCGGTGGCCAGCAGGAGGTTCCTGGGGTCCCTCCGGTCGATGCACACGTCTGATGTGAAACGCCGCGCGACGCCCTCCATGCGATAGCGCCACGTTTCACCCCGGTCCGTGGAGGTGACCAGTCCGTACGCGGTAGCCGCATAGACCCGGCGGGAGTCTGAGGGATCGACCTTGACCTTCAACACCTCGGTGACATTCCATCCGGTGGTAACGCGCCAGGAGGCACCGCCGTCTGTTGACCGTAGCACGCCGTTGCCGCATGCGGACCAGAGCGTCCCGTCAGGGCCTGCCTCTGTGTAGAATGTGCGGATATACTCGCGCCAGCCGCGGTGCTGCCAGGTGACGCCGGCATCGGAGCTGCTGAAGATCCCGATTACCGGGTTGTCATCCTTTCCCCATTGATGCTGGCGGGAATTGAGCACCGACATGAGCATGGTACTTTCTTGTCCGAGCGCCATGCTTGCGGCCAGGGCCGCCAGCAGCACCGGGATAAGCATGTGCCGGGAAACCCTGGGGAAAACACTCCCGACAGTCACTGTCCCGGCGCCTCCGCGACAAGGATGTTCATCGAGAATTCTAGAGGCCAAAGGAAATCCCCTGTTCCATATCACGTGCGGAAACAGTGCCAAACACGTTTCCGTTGATTGTGAGATCATAGCGGGGCCTGTGCGGATTGGCGAACACGACGCGAACACTCCTCGGTGAAGAGACGGCATCAATGATCTTCAGATCGATCCGGTCGCCTTCAATCTGCACTGCCTGCACCCGGCAGCCGTCAATCCCTGCACCCCATTCGCCGGCAAGATCGACATACGCGTCCCCGTAACGGGCGGTGATCATATGTATCGAAACAACGGAGCTTCCGGTCCCCCAGTGGAGCCCTGTCACACCGGCGAGCTGGTCAACGGAAGCATGTGCGTAGTTTTCCGCCGTGCGCGGTGACGACGGCGATTCGAAGAGGGAAAACATCGCGCGCAAGGCGGCGATACCCCGTTCCAGATACTCGCGACGGCCGGTGACATCAAAGTACTTCATCAGTGTCACGGCAAAATATCCCTGTCGTGAATCGCTCCACTCGCCGTCCGTATTCTGCACACCGAATCCCCCGAAGAGTTCGCAGGAGAGCCAGCGCGGGCTCCAGACCTGCTGGTACAGACAGAGATAGTCCAGGATGTGCTCCCCCGCTTCGCGGTACATCGCCTTCCCGGTGAGCGCGTTCAGCGCGTGGCAGGCTTCGGCGGCCTGATGCATCGAAAGTGTGTTCTGCGGATGCTGGAGCGTGTATGGATCGGCGAAGTCGAGCGGTTTGCGCGAACAGGAAAAGAACGTCTCGAAGTCGAACCACTTATGTTGTGGCAGGATCTGCGTGAACACATAGCGCATACACCGTTCGGCGCATGCCAGTGCGCGCTCGTCCCCCGTGCGGCGGCTGTACTCCGCCAGGAAGAGTGCCGCACCGGCAGTCTCGGCGTTTTCATCGCGAAGTTCAGGGGCGGGTTTCAGGGTGACAGGATGGAACCACGATGGGATGACGCCGCTCTTCTGCTGCCGGGTTCTCAGGAATTCTGCGAACCGGCCTGCGTAGCCGAGGATTTCTTCTTTCCGGCCCGGCGCCAGATCCGCCCACTGCAGAAGCCAGTAGTTCGTCCAGGCATTGTGAAACATCGGCAGGTATTCCCCTCGGCCGATACCGCCCCAGGCATGGTCGGCAACCCATCGGCCCGCCCCGGTGCTGTCCAGATAAAACACCGATGGCGCTATTCCTTCCTGCTGGGGGGCGGAAAGCGCCAGATTCAGAACACGTTCGGCCTGTGCCACAAGCGCCCGGTCTCCGGCCGTCCGCCCGTACAGACACATCCCGTATGCCGTACGGAGAGAATTGAACCAGACATTGAACCAGCAATCGTTGTCGGCATCCTTCGGGAGCTTGTTGCTCCAGGCGAGCCGGTACTGACGGAGCAGCGTTACCGGTTTCCCCGCGTAGGCGGTATCGAGGGCGACTGCGGGCAGGTATTCGTACCATGCTTTCCGGATATAGGCAGAGAACGGTTCTGCTTGCGGACCCCGTTGTTCTGCGAGGTGGCGGTGACCATACCGGCTCCAGTGGAACCGCACGACATCACGGAATCCCTGACGGACCGGTGCCCGCGCATTGAGCATAAGGAAAAACCCGTAGGTGAGACTGGTGTCCTTCACGGCCACGGTCATGCTGTCCGTATGCCGGTAGTACACATGCGCACGTTTGGTCCACGGGAGGAGACCGTAGGAAATCAACGGTGCCGTCAGGGAATCCACCTGACAGTCCGCTCCGGTCTTAACGGCTCTGTCCCGTACGTCCAGGAGATCCAGGTCGGGGACGAGCGCGGCAAAACGCTTCCCCTTTTGCATCATGATCGCGGGTGCACGGAATACATGATCACCGATCACATCATCCGCTTCAGGACGCAACTGCGGTGTGAAGATGAAGTCCAGCGGTTTGTAGTCGCGATACCGTTTCCCGTCGGGCAGGAAGGAATACGTGGAAAGGAGAGAACCGAATCTGGCCCGCCCGGCGACTTCCGCCGTCACGCGGACATGGACCATGGCCTCGTCCCGGCCGAGTTTCAGGACTTTGCGCACCCTCCAGACTCCGTCGGTCATGGTGAGGGTCACCACTTGCTCCCCGTTCTCTTCACGATCCACGGTGAGACTGTCATTTCCCCGGGGAGAGCGTTTTCCATCAACCGTCAGCGCCGGATCGGGACGCAGGCGGTGACCGGAGGCCAGCAGCATGCGCCACGTTGCGCCGTCACGTGCGTAGTAGACCTCGTGGTAGCGTCCCTGCTTTCTGGTGAATTCCACCCGGATGCCGGCATTCTGGACCACCACGCTGTCGCGCGTCTTAGTTCCCATCGTGCCACCTTCCGCGGCAAAGCCACAGACCGCTCCTGCAATCAGCGCCAGAATCATCCGGAGCATCATTCACCAACGGACCCGTTGGACGATCTTGCGCATATTCAGCCCGAACATCTGTTGCTTCTCCTTCGGCGTGCTGTGTGCATACGCCATCCATCCGAATTGCGGGAGCGGATCACGCATCGGCTGGTCGGTTCCGAACAGGACGCGGTGCGCCCCCACGTGACTGACCATAAATTCGATCACCCGGTACGTGACCGCAGTCAGCGTAATTTCGAGATAGACATTGGGAAACTGCTGGGCGATCTCAATCCCTTTGCGCGCCTGGGCGAACGACGCACCCTGATGCGCGAGAATAAACGTCATGTCCGGATAGCGGGGGACCAGGTCTTTCAGTTCAGCATTGAAATTCGGCGACTGATGCAAAAGGGTATAGCAGCGGTGACGGTTCCCATACTCGAACCACGGCGCCCACGCGGGGTCATTGTAGGAAATATCGGTGCGGGGATGATAAGGTTTCAGACCTCCCATCCGGTACCGGCCGTGCACCTTGGCGATGGCCCGTTTCCAGTCTTTCACGTATTGAGGCTGGAGAGTCGCATATCCCCTGTAGAAACGGGGAAACCGTTTCATCGCATTATAGACGATCTCGTTTCCGTCCTCGTAATCCGCCCAGATCCCGACCCAGGAACTGATGTGGACCTGCGACATGCCCATCGTTTTTGCGCGCTCGAACATCCCCGGGGCGTCCCCCGCGGCCTGGAACATGAATCCGGTCCCCAGGGCACCTTCATGTGAGATATGTGCATGGGCGTCGATCACGAGTGTATCACGCAGCGGCCTGCCGTCCCGTGCCGCGGCCAGGATCGGATCGCTGATGCGTCTCTTCCGGTATGGCGCGGGAAGGGTCTCCAACTTCAACAGTCTCGCGAGATTTCCTCCGGCGATGAGGATCTTTTCCTCATCCGGGAGCGTACAGTAGTCAACAAACGCTTTCGCGGCTCCCGGTGACTTGTCGAGCGCCCCCGTGCCGAAGAACAACCGATCGGCACCGAACCAACCGGCAAACACCTCCAGCGCACGATTACCCTGATGGCAGGCGAAATCCAGGCAAAGATTCGGATGCTTGGACATGAGCGTATGGAGGTACCGCGTCGCATCCCAGCGCGAGTTCAGGAGCAGAACCCGGAGGCGTGGATGCCTCATCATCATCGTATCCAGATCGGCAAGGAGAATCTGGTTCGCAGGATCGAAAATGTCAGGGGCGTACATGCCACCGCCCTCCAGCAAGAGCGGGATTTCCTCTTCCTCGAGGGTACCCAGCAGTTCACCGCAGGAATCTTCGTTGAAGAAATAGTGATGCGAGCGGGGATACATCTTCGCGGCGCGGATACCATTGTCTCGCATCTCCTGAACGACATCCCGGGGGGGCGGCATCTCGCCTGTGTGGTGCGGCATCACCGACCAGACACCGTGCAGCCGCGGACTCTTCTTCAGTTCGTGGAGGAGCTTCCTGTTCCCGTAGGCCGGATCGTATTCCTTGCCGAGCCAGTGGCCGATCAGCGCACCGTGTATGCCGCACCAGTCCATTTCCTCCAGAAGAACTTCGGTCTCATACGGGGTTTCCACATCTTTGGGTCCCCGCCTACCCACCAAAGCGTTGCAGTCGAAGAAGATTCGTTCGTTCATGGTCACCACCAGAATGGGGAAACAGTGTCCCGCTCGTTGCGTTCCGCCACAAGAGCATTCCGTAGCGCGCGGCGGGCTTTGTCGAGCGCCTCGTCAATATCCGCAGCCTTATGGGAATACGAAATCAACCACCGGGGATTGCCGAAGATTCCTTCGCGGTACATCTCCCGGTGCCAGAGAAATTCTAGCCGCCCGTGAAACCCAGGATCAGGATGTACAAACTTCAGGTAGGGCGCCGGAGGTAAGCCCGCCGCATGCCCTTCCACCCCGACCTCACGGGCGATGACGTCGAATCCGGCCATCAAACGACGACCCATGGCCCAGATGTGTTCGTGCACCTTCTCCCGCTTCATGATTTTGAGCGTGGCGATCGCCGCGGCAATGGACAACGTCTCGCCGGCGTATGTCGTGGTCATTTTGAACCGGTAGAGGGTCTCCAGATACTCGCGTTTGCCGACATAGGCCGAGAGCGGATACCCGTTGGCCACCGCTTTGGCATAGCTCGCCAGGTCGGGCGTGACACCGAAGTATTCCTGGGCGCCGCCGGGTGCCAGGCGGAACCCGGTAAGGACTTCATCCATCACGAGGAGAATGCCGTATTCAGACGTCAATTTTCTCAGGAACCGGATGTAGTCCCCGCTGGTATCCTCGTTGAAATCATAGGGGATCGAAATCACACAGGCAATGCGTTCGCCGTATGTACGGATCAACCGCTCCGCTTCCTCACAATTCCCCCAGGGGATAATCTTGACATACTCCTTCATGAATTCCGGAACGCCGTTATTCGGACTGTCTTCTGTCTGGAACCAATCGGGGTACCCGTGGTAACCGCTCATCAGGATCATGTCCCGGTGGGTGTATGCGCGGGCAATCCTGACGTTCGAGAGATTGGCATCCTCCCCGGTCTTCATGAACCGGCACATCTCCGCGTTCGGCACCATCTCATGAATCAGGCGGGCCAGGTCCAGTTCGATGGGACTGGCCATACTGAACAGAACGCCTTTCTCCATCTGGGCACGTACCGCATCATCTACTTCGTCATAACAATAGCCGAGCGTGACCGGACCGAGCGCCAGACGGAAGTCGATGTATTCCCTTCCTTCCATGTCCCACAAACGGCATCCTTTCCCCCGCTCGATGAACTTCGGCATCCCATCGCCGAATGAAGGGTAATATCTCTTGGCGTTTGTCTGGGTTCCCCACGGGATCAGACGGAGCGCTTCTTCATAGTGGCTGTCAGAAGGTTTCATAATTGTACACCGGGAAGTTCTTTGGTCATGTCTATCCGTACGTTCACCGCGCGTGCATTATGACGGCCGGTTACGGTCCAGACGTCCCCCTTACGCGCGATCTCAAGCAAACCATGGGTTCCGGAACGTTTCTGCGCGGTACACACGGTCAGGAGCTGATGGTCGAGCGAAGGGGCGGCCTGCACCTCGGCAAACGGATGCACGCCGTGGTCCGACGAAAGCGGGATCGTGTCCACGCGTACGGTAACCGGAGTCGCACTGTCAATTCTGGCCGACAGTGTCGCTCCGGGCCGCTCGATGGTGAACCCGTGATCTCCAGCTGCAGCGGATCCTTTCCCGTCAAAATTGTCCACCTGAAAACGCAGTTGGACCGGCACCGGAGTGCTTTTCAACGAGATACGATCCACGAGCAGGAGTATGTCGGGTTTGAGAAAGATAACCGTGCGCCTGACCAGTCGGACATCCGGCAGGACCAGACGGTACGCGTCCGTGGCATCGCTGGTCGCGATGAGTCGCTGATCTCCGGTTTCAAAGGCGACGACAGCAGATTCCGCCCAGGATGCGTTGGTGCCTTCATGGCCGTCGTGATACTGGTGCCCTTTGCCGTCAATCAGGACCGCTGTATGGGACGAAGTGAGCCGGAGTACCCAGTGGGGATCGGTGTAGGAATAGGCCGCCTTGTAGGGATCATGAAACAAACGTTCGCCATGTGCGGAGAAAATGACACTATTTCTGTCCGCATGTTCATGGTTCGCGGGTCCACCGCTCCGCAATGCCATCACGCTGCTCTTTTCATCCCAGCCGGTCCGGCCGATGACGAGATCGTTTGAAAGCCGGACATCGTGGAGCTTCGCCGTGGGGGGCGTTGACGGAAGTTTGGGATCGAACCAGATGATGGAGAAGTGGCTCTGGATTTCGCCGATGGATGTGGCAACGTATTGTGCAAGACGATCGTTGTGTTTGCGTGCCGTCCACGCTGCGACGGAGACATCACCCATGTTCCACGCGTCGCCGAAATTGACGCAGTCCTTCGGCCGCCCGGTGGTAGGCATCGCCATCGCCAGGGCATACCGTACCGTTCCGGGAAAGTTGATGATATCCTTTTGATCAATCCCCAGGCGCCGGGTCATGACATCGGCGAAGAGAGTCAGATGAAGAGCGGTATATCCCCAGTACCCCACACCTTCATCGTATGTGCCGTCGGCACCGAACATGGTGGAGAAGGCACGCGCACTTTGTTGGGCCATATCGACCCACCGTGGAGCCTGCGGATGTTTATCGTAGAGCAGACATGCCGCAAGCGCCAGCCCGGCGATCGGGATGACTTTGAGGTTCGTGGAATTGAGAATGAGCGGCCACCGGCTGAGGTCGAACCGGTATGAGTACGCACTCGCCGGATCGAAACCCCAACCGCGCACCCGCTCGGGGTATTTCAGGCCATACAGTGTCCGATAACAGGCGGGCGCCCCCTTTTCGCCGATCTGGCGTTCCATTTCGCGCCGGAGCTCCGGTGGAAGGACCGAACCCAGCCATTCAACCGCGCATACCATGGCGATGGTGGCTTCCGGGGCGCGCTGCAGGCCGATGGTCTCTTCTCCGCCTTCGAGAAAATAGTCCCAGCGTTCGTATGCGAGAATCCGGTCGATCGCTCTGCCGCGCAAGTTCAAGCTGGCGGGGATCCTGAGTCAGGGCGTACACAAAGCTTGTGCGTTCCAGAATCTGCCGGGCCCGGAGAAGATGCGCGACGTGATTGTTGAGTTTGAGCTCGTCCCGCAGGAAGGTTGTATCGGCGGCAATGTCCGCTCCCGTCATGGACTCCCAGAACGGCTTGAATCTGGGGTGCTGTATCGTTGCGCGCATACGGGGCAGATCATCTGCACCAAAAAGGAGTCCCCGCGGGGAAGCGGGCTTCCCGGAAAGAGGTTTTTGTCCGGCGGCAAAGGCGTGAGGAGCCAGGGTGAACCCTGCCGCTGCGAGGGTGCCATGCTTGAGGAAATCTCTGCGTGTTGTCGGCATAACCGTGTCTTTCTGAAAGCCTTGCAGTGATGTGCTCCGGTCAGGATGTGCGCGCCGCGGATGCACGATCGATCATCCCGCGCAGGACTTCAACATTGCGGCGGGAATTTTCCACGAGCGGCAGACAGTGCGTTTCGATCGTCACATGCGGGACCAGACGGTCCTGCACCAGGGCGGTTATCTGGCCCTGCCAGTCAATCGCCCCGTCTCCGACCGGTACACATTGTATGAGCGCACCACGCGCCGTGTCTTTGACATGGACATTCACGATCACATCCTTGATAGCGGTGTACCCCGCCGGGTACGGTACTTCGTCAGTGCCAAACGCATTGCACGGATCCCAGTTGGCGCCGAGCGCCGGGGAGCCGGTGGCCCGGATGAGTGTGCGCGTGTTGACTCCGGTATCGCACCAGAAACCCGGTTCGTTTTCGATGGCAATACGCACCCCTGCCCGTCCGGCGATCTCCGCCGCACGCGCCATGTACTCGACAGCGCGATGGTACCGGTCAGCCGATTCGCCCGCTTCACGCTGAAAGCCGAACACGATGATCATCGGGCACGACAGCTGGGCCGCAAGGTCCAGGGTCGCCGGAAGGACTTCTTTGAGTTCGTTCTCGATCGCGGCCGTGTCGGAGAGATGGGCCTTGAACATACCGGGGGAAAGGGCCGTAATGGGACGCCGTGATCACGGACAAGGGAACGGACCGTCCGTTGTTCTTCGGGTGTCACATGTGGGGTACGCGCCCGCTGGTCAGACAACGAATCTCATACCGGTCGGATCCCCCACGAGAGGCCATGTCGGAGTGCTTCACCGAAGTCATTGGTGATTTCGTCGCTGACAATGCCGAGTGCGAGAGAGGGTGTCATAAGGCGGGTCCCTGATAGCCGATTTCGCGCGAGATGACCAGCGCTTTCGCGCTTGAGAATCTCCGACAATCTCCCCGAGAAGGTTCGTGTTCCGGCGGACACGCTCCGACTGAATGCCCGTCATAAGCGCCGCATGTGCTTTTCCGTGGTGGTCCCGGATCGGCACGGCGATGACGCAGAGGTCCGGTTTGTACTCCGCGTCAGCGACCACAAACCCTTCCTTCCTCACCTGATTGAGCCGGGCCCTCAAACGCGCCAGGCTGGTGATGGTGCGGGGCGTGAACGTTTCAGTCCTCTGCGGGATATGACGGTATTCAGGAATTCATCACCGGCCTCGGCGATCAGCACCTGGCCCGACGCCGTTGCATGTACCGGAGAGCGCTGCCCCAGACGTGCGACCATCCGCCAGATTTCCGGTGTGTCGGCACGATCGATGATGATGACCTCGTGTTCGTCCAGGATGGCAACGTAGTAGCTCTCCCTCGTATCGTGAGCCAGCCGGAGGAGATGAGGATGGGTCACGGTCTTCAGATCGATCTTGTCCAGCGCCCGGTTCCCCCAATCGATCAGCTTCATTCCCAGATTGTACACGTTGCGCGTCCGGTCCAGCTGCACGATCGACGAACGTCTCGAGCGTCAGGAGGATGCGGAAGAGTGAACTTTTCGGGATGTCTGTCTGGCGGGACAGATCGGCAAGCGAAAAGCCGGTATGCGAACCTGCCAGAATCTCCAGCACCTGAACCGTCCGGTGAACCGCGGGAACGGTATATTCGTGCGCCATGATCCGTGCTGTTTAGTCAAGTAAAACAACGTTTTATTAGTGCAAAGATACGACATCGCTCCACGAATTGCAAGGGAGCGGCGGGGTCCACGGAGACAGGATCAACAGACACAAGCGTATAGGGTCCTTTGGGGATGACGGCAATGGTCGCCCCGGCCCCGTAGCGGTCGCAGCCCCTCCTGCACGGCATCCTCAACGGTGTCCGCCGACCGGAGAAAGAACCGCCGGCGTTCTCCTTCCGGGATGCCGCCCGCCACCACCACCACATCGATGTCCCGCACCACTTTGGCGCATTCCTCCAGCTGCCACTGATCGATCCGCACCGGCTGCCCTCCATCACCGCGGCCAGAAAGGCCTCCGCACTCGGATACCGGGTGGCCATCTCGCGTGAACTCCGGACTTCCCAGTCCCTCCGCACATTCCGCGGCGATCACCAGCATTCCCCCCTGTCTTCACCACCGGCATGGCGGCGGTCATTCCCTTGACCGCCTGGTAGAGCGTCAGATCCAGCGGATACCCGGCACCGACGTGACGACGATGTCCACCGGTGCGCGGAGCGTCGCACCCACGGCACGTCGCACGTGCTTCACTCCAGCTGCATGTGCCGCGACGGATTCACCGGCAAAAACACCCGTGATCCGCCGTCCCGCATCCAGCGCCACGTTCACCATGAAGTCATGCCCCGCCCGCCCGGCAATCTCCAGCAATTCCTCATGCAGCGGATTCCCATCGATGCTCCCCTCGCGGCAGGACGGGTGTTCGATGAACCGCGGACTATGCAGGGCCTTGATCGTCTCTTCGCCGGCACAGCCCGGCGCGATCAGCTTCCGTCCCCCCGAAAAGCCCGCCATCAGATGAGGCTCGATGAATCCTGTGGTGATCTTGAGATCCGCCGCACAGTAGACCCATCCATGTAGACCGGTGTTCCACGGTGCTGTGCGGCCCAGAAACCGCTGCTCCTCCATCGCGCGCGCGCGATGATTGACCACACGGTAGGTTCCGAGCAATCTCCTCGCCCGAGCATCGTGCGGAGTTCATCCGTGGAGCTCGGGCGATGCAGTCCGGTGGCCACCAGCATCGTAATCGCGTCCCGGGGAACACCGGCTCCTTCCAGCACGGCAAGCATCGGAGGAAGCAAGACGCGGTTGGGAACCGGACGCGTGATGTCGCAGACCACGATGCAGGCTGACGGAGCTCCCCGTGCGAGCTCGGCCAGCGGCCGGCGTCCCCATCGGATGTTCCAGAGCGCGCTGAATTTCACCGGCTGGATCCGCCATCCCGGCCGCATCTCCCATGGACAGCACGCCGGCCAGATTCCGGTCGGGCAGATCCACATCCAGACCCTGTCCTCCCGTACTCCAGACTGAACCTTCATTACTCTGCTCCGTCCTCCTTGTGTCGTGTATTGCGCCGCGCTCCGGATTTCCGATTTCTTTCCGAAATACCACATCAAAAGGCCGAAAAGAATCATGATCGCGACCATCGCCCCGAGCACTCCACTGTCCCCGTCCGGACATGTCTGTGAAAAATATGAGGCTCATCAGAAGGCCCATGATGACCGTCGTCCCGCCCACCAGCGGAAAGGTCGAAATCTGCTTTCTCCCTGCACCGAACACCTCACGGGCGACGTCGATCGGTGTATCAAGCTTCTTGAAGAATTCTTCCACCGCCGCGCGTTGTTCCGCGGTTTCCGAGGCGAAGAGGTGCGCAAAGAGATACAGGCTTGACCCCAGCACCGCGGCGCTGATACCCGCGATGATCCTCTGCCACATTTCCGCTTCCGCCGGGAGGGTGGCAAGGAATACCGAAACGAAAACTGCGGCGACAACGACCGCCAATGCCCCGAGCAGGCTCTTCTTCCCGATATAGATTTTGCCGAGCGAGTACGATGAGACAAAAATCCCCAACGAGGCGACAAAACTCAGGTACACCTGCGGTCCGATATCCCATCCAAGAACATAACGGACCGTCACTCCGACAATCAGCCCCCACACGATGGAGGCCACGGCCGACCACTTCGGAAGCCTGCGGAAGAGCAGTCCGAAAGCGGTCGGAACAACGACCGGAATATTCAGCAGGGTGAAGAATGCCTGCATGAGATTGAAAATGCCGAGCTGACTGTTCACAAACCACACACCCAGAGTGGCGACAATGAGACCGACGACCACCGAGGTGATCCGCCCCACCGTCAAGAGTTCGCGGTCGGTGACCTCCGGTCTGATCAACCCCTGATACATGTCGCGCGAGAAAATCGACGAGACCAGATTGTACACCGAACTCAGCGTGCTCATGGTCGCGGCCAGCATCGCGGCAAGGAAGACGCCGATCAGGCCGTTGGGCAGCAGCTTCAGGCAGAGTGCAATGAACACAAGATCCTGAGGGTTCTTCCCCATATACGGTTTGAAGAACTCCACCTGTGACAGATCCGGCCAGATCACGCTCGCCACAAGCGGCGGTATGCCGAACACGAAGGGAACCGTAAGGAAGAGGATTCCGGCCATTTTCCCCACCCTCTTTGCATCCCGCTCATCCTTGACGCTGTAGAACCGCTGGGCGGCACCCGCCGCGGTCCCGAGAAACATGATGATGAAAATCGACACCAGCCAGTGCTCGGTGTAGTGCACACCGTTGTACATATGATCGAAGGAAATGGCAGGAAGCGCATCCACCAGATTCCCGAACCACCCACAAGACCCAGCGCAAGCGGCATGACGATGAAGGTGATGCTCAGCAGGATCACACCCTGGACCACATCCGTGATGGACACCGCCCAGATCCCGCCCAGGAATGTGTACAGGAGAATGACCACGCCGGTCACGATCGTGACCATCGTGATATCCAGCCCCATCACCGGCGCGAGCAGTTTGCATGTGGAGGCCAGCTGGACCCCGCCGGAGAGCGTGAAATTCAGCATGATCACCCATCCCAGGAACTGCTGCGTGGTGACGTTGAAACGGGTGTACGTGTACTCCACCGGCGAGATGGAGCGCGTGCGCCGCCAGCGGGAAGCCGTCATCTGCGACCCGAAGTAGTACGACAACGGACCAGGTTCCGAAATACAGTATCGCGAACCACCCCGTGGCTGTAGGCGAAGCCCGCCGCCCCTGTAAACGTCCAGGCGCTGAAGTTGGCCATGTACAGCGTCATGCCCGACACCCACCAGGGGATCATGCTGCCGCCGGCGAAGTACTCTTTAGCCCCCTTGTTGATTTTCATGAAATAGAGTCCGATGCCCAGCATGAAGAGGAAGTACAAACCAATTACGACATAGTCGTATACGTTGACTGCCTTCATGGACATATCCTTCTATTGATGTGAGAACCCGTTGCCCGGGGCGGCTAACCGGACAGACCGCCGAACAGCCCGGCAGGTCGCCTATGCAGCCTCATTCGCGCGGGCTGCGCGGACCTCCGACTTCTTCCCGAAATACCACATCAAAACACCGAACACGAGCATCATCGCGATGAGCACTCCCAGCACGGACTCCCCGCCATGCATGTCGGTGAAAAACACCAGGCTCAGGAGTGACGCCATGACGATCATCGTCGCACCGACGAGGGGGAATACCGACACCTGCTTGACTCCCGCCCCGTACACTTCCTTCTGGACATCCACGGGTGTGTCCAGTTTTTTGAAGAACGTATCAATCCTCCCGCGCTCGTCTGCATTTTCACGCGTGAACAGCCCGGCAAACAGATAGAACGTGACGCCGAACGCCGCAGCGACCACCCATCCAACCGTTACGGCCCACGCCGGGGTAATCGCGGGTGCTGTGAGGACAAACAACACTGCGGTCAGCACCGCAACGCCCGTGCCGATTCCCGCGGTTGCTGCGCGGTTCTTACTGTGAAGATCCCCGATCCACCGGGATGTCGCAAAGATGACAAACGTCATGAAGAAGGAAAAGAACACCTGGGGCCCGATGGCCCATCCGAAGAGAAACCGCACCGCAACCCCGGCAAGCAGTCCCCAGGTGATCCCGGCGGCGGCAGACCACGGAGGAATCCGGCGGAAGATCAGACCGAATGCCAGGGGGACGCTGACAGGAATATTGAACAGCGTGAAGAAGGCCATCATGATGTTGAATATGCCCAGCTTGCTGTTGAGAAAAATCAGGGCAAGCAGTGTCACAAGAATGCCGATACAGACCGACGCGATACGGCCTATCTTCAGAAGCTCTTCGTCCTTCGTCGAACGCCGGAAGAGACCCTGATACATGTCCCGGGCGAAAATGGAAGAGACCATATTATAGACCGAACTCAAGGTACTCATGGTGGCTGCAAGCATCGCCGCCACAAACACACCGATCAGCCCGTTGGGCAACAGATGCATCGCCAGACCGATATAGACCAGGTCCTGCGGGTTGTTGCCGATATAGGGTTTGAAGAATTCCACCTGCGAGAGGTCCGGCCAGATCATCCGGGCGACAAGCGGGGGAATTCCGAACATCGCAGGACCGAGTACACACAATCCGGCGGCGGCAAACCCGACTTTCCGGGCGGACGCTTCATCTTTCACCGAATAGAACCGCTGCCCCGAGCCCCCGGCGAATCCGAGTGTGGTGATCAGAAGCATCGAGAGGAGCCACCATTCGTCATATTTGACGCCGTTGACCACATGGTCCCAGGAAAGGGGAGGAAGCGCCTCGAGCATCTTGGCCGGCCCACCCACAAGATCCATGCTGAGTGGTACGATAATGGCCGCGGTGCAGATCAGGATCACTCCCTGTACCACGTCGGTAATCGATACAGCCCAGATGCCGCCGAGGAACGTGTAGGAGAGAATAACCACACCGGTCACGAGGGTAATCATGAGGATATCCACGCCCAACACCGGAGCCAGCAGCTTGCTGGTGGACGCAAGCTGGACGCCCGCCGAGAGTGTAAAATTGATTCCGATGACCCAGCTCAGGAATTGTTGTGTCGTCACATTGTACCGCGTGTAGGTATACTCCACCGGGGAGATCGACCGGGTGCGCCGCCAGCGCGCCCCCGTCAGCAGTGCCCCCAGGGAATACGACAGAATCCCCAGGGAGAAGTTGATCAACATAAACGACCCCTCGGTGTACGTCGTCCCGGCAGCAGCCGTAAACGACCATGCACTGAAGTTCGCCATGTACAGCGTCATACCCGATACCCACCAGGGGATCATGTTGCCGCCGGCAAAATACTCCTTCCCGCTCTTATTTATCCGCGTGAAGTAGATGCCAATGCCGAGCATAAAGACGAAGTAGCCGGCAATGACCAGGTAGTCGTAGAGATTAACGGATTTCATCAGAGTCCAATGGATCGTGATCAGGCTGTTCGAACACCTTCAAGCACCCGTTCCACTTCGGCGAACGAATTGTACACATGTGTCGAAATGCGCAGCGCGGCAAGCCCACCTTCGGTCACGCTCCGCGTACGGAGATTGAAGCTGTTCAGATGCTCCTGGAGATCGAGATGTGCCCGTTCTTTGTGCATGAACGTGATCATCGCCGACCGCATCGAGGGATCCGCAGGCGAGAGTACGGTGACACGCGGAATGGCCGCCAGTCCTTCATACAACCGGTCGGAGAGCGTGCGGTCGCGCTTCCATACATTTTCGATCCCGATTCGTTCGATGAACGAAAATGCCGCCATCAGTCCCACACGAAGGGGAATGCTCACCGTCCCGTACTCGTACCGTTGTGCGGTGGGATGAAATGCCACCGTCCCCTTCAGAAGATCGAATCCGCCATCGGAATACGCGCCGACAAACAGGGGCCTGACCGTCTCGAGCATCGATTGCCGTACATACAGGAGTCCCGTCTCCTTCGGGCCCATCAGCCATTTGTGCCCGCTTGTTGCATACGCGTCGCACCCGATGTCGTGCAGGCTGAACGGCAGCATGCCGGCGGTTTGCGCCCCGTCCACAAACGACCAGATGCCTCTGGTCCGCGCCATGACGGCTATTTCCTTCACGGGAAGCAGAAGCCCGGTCGTTGTTACCGCATGGGGCACACTGATTAACCGTGTGCGCTTGTTGATGAGCGCACTGATGCGATCCAGGTTCTCCGCCTGCGAAACGGTTGACGGTTCGAACAGCTTCAACACGATCCCTTTTTGCTTTGACAGCGCGAGCCAGGTGAGCGCATTTCCCACATGTTCTTGGGTTGTCAGGATCACTTCGTCGCCGCTCTTGAAGGGCAGCCCGTTCGAAACAATGTTGATCCCCTCGGTGGTATTCCGCACAAACGCGATCTCTCCGGCATCGCACCCCAGCAGCCGGGCCGCAGCTCCTTTGATCTCTTTCCACAGTTCTTCGGTATGACCTGTTTCGCAAATACGTTCCAGTTCATCCATCCTGGCCTTCACGGCATCGATCACGGCGTACGGAGATGCCCCGAGTCCCCCGGTGTTGAGATAGGCCCTGTCTTCCGCCAGGGGAAACTGTCCGCGCAGGAAGGTCCAGAAGGACTCGTCCGCCGGGTCAACCGGCGGCCAGACGGACAGGGGCCGGAGGGCCGGAGGCCCGGCGGCCGCAGGCTGGGCGGCCAACCCGGGTGGATCTTTTGCCGCTGCCGGCAACGGCAGTAACATGCTCCCCGCACCGACAGCCATGCAGGCACTCAAGAATTCCGACCGTTTCATATTGCCAATCCTCTCAGACGTCCATGGTGATGCGCATACTACTCCCCTTCTTCGGGTATGGAATACTCAAGGTGCCGTCGGTGACCGGAACCACCTTGCCGTCGACAACGGCCTTCGGCGCGCTGGCACGGCGGATCTCCACATCCACCGTTGCACCGCGAATCGTGAATCGTGTGGAAACCCTCTCCGCTCCGGTGATAAGCCGTGGCCGGATGGTCAGGCCATCAAGTTCGGGACGGAATCCCATGATGTGATGGACCATCAGGAGGACAATCTCCGCCCACGCCCATCCCACCACACTCACCGGAGGGGCCGGGGGCGTAATGCTCGGGCCATACCGTTCGAACCAGCCCCCGGATAATCCCCCGTTAATGGAGGCAACCCAGTTCAGTGATTTCCAGACACGTGCATCCTCACCCGCCTCGACCGCGGCGCGCGCGATGAGCAGCGAGGCAATCGGCCAGGGCGCGGGCGGATCCGGCTCGCTGGTGGTGTTGTACCGGGAGTACCCGCCGGTGGTCCACCGCTGGTTCCAGAGCCGGTCCATCGACAGGAGAGTCTTCTTTGAAACCTCGCCGCGGGGATCAACAAACCCGTAAATGATCGGATAGACGTTGGAGGAATCGGGCTCGCTCTCAGGCTTCTCCTCCAGCGCTATCGGGGAACCCGGAGGCATCGCTGCCCGGTTGGGCGGAATGAAGTACCGCTGCCAGCGGCCGTCAAGAGTCCGCCGCTTGATGAAATGTCCCTCTTCAATGAACTTGAACGTGGGGTCGGTCAGAATCGTATTCTTCATCTCGGCCGCAACGGCCGTCCAGCGTTTGGCCGTGGTTTCATCACCCACCCTCCGGGCAACTTCACTCCCCTTCTCAAGCCCCAGGCACACCCAGAAGTTATACATAAGCTCAAACCCGTCTTCCACCCCATCCCGATCGCTCCGCTCCCAGAACTCCCGCTTGTTCCGGAGCAACTTCGCACGGGGATTCCGGAACACATCCTGCAGGGGAAATTCTCCGGCCAGTCTGATCTTCTCCCAGTGTTCTTTGATGAGAGCAAGATCACCGGTCCAGCAGAGGTAGAGCCATGCCGCGTATACCAGTAGCCCGTTTTGATCCAGCTCTGTGTAGTCGGGCCCCGACCAGCGGCTGGATTCGATCAGGCATCCGTCAGGTCCGACACTCTTCCGGAAAATCTTCAGGAGAATGGACTTCGCCTCATCGTGGAGCCCCGCCATGGCCATCGCCTGCAGCATCATCACATCATCCCGGACCCATTCCATGTTGTACATCCAGTACCCGCTGTCGCGTTTTCCGCTGTGAGCGAGCTGCGATTTCAACCCTGTCCGCGCCAGCATATAGAGACGGTCGAGTATTTCGTTGCCGGTCTTCAGCACGGGCTTGGACGCCCAGAATGCAACGGTGTCACGCCAGACACCTTCCATCTCGCCGGCGGTCGGAGCCTTACTGCCGGGACGGATAGTGTAGACAAACCGGGCAGAGCGCTCTGCACCCGGGGCACAGGATCCCAGGCCGACGTTCAGGTCATATCTGCCGGCAGCGCTGACGTCACCATCCAGACAGCGAAGCGTGACCTCGGTATACCCGCGCCCGAAGACGAACTTCCCTTTCGGATCAGTCCCGATCTCGTCGAAAAGAGCGAAATTCGGAACAAGCTGAAGAAAGAGTTTGAGATCCGCCGCCGCGTCACCGGTGTTGCGCACACGCACATTACGGATCAATGCGCCCCCTTCCGGCGGTACGTAGAACTCCTCCTCCACGGCAACCGGACCTGCTTTCCAGGTGAGTGAGACGACGGGAACCGCATCCATCAGTTTCCAGCGGATACCTTCAACCGTCTGCGGCGTTGAAGCGTAGCCCTTGCCATCCACCCGGACATCCAGCATCGATCGTTCGTATCCCCGTTCGGGGTGGAAGAGATAGGTGCTCCACTTTCGCGAGAAGTGCTCCGCATCCATCAACGTCAGCCCGAGATAGGAGGGAGGGAGATCCCCGGAGCGGTCGGGACAGTACTGCACAGCAGCCTGAATGTCGCCGTTCCCCAGAAAGAAGTACTCAATGCCGGGATGGTAGGTGTTGAAGTCCTGATGAATCCGCTGTGTAAATTTACCAGCTGCGGATTGGGCCGCCTGGACATCCGGTTCCGCGGCAGTCAAGCGGTCAACAGCCGCCAGCGTACCTGCGGCGGGGAGTAACAATGTGACTGCAGGTGTTTTGAGGAATGCACGACGTTTCATGGTTGACTTCCCGGGTTATTGTACAGTCTCGAAAACCGCTTTTTGTTCTTCCCCGCGGCAGAGCGGAGCACGAACGTTCAACTCATTTCTCGGAGATCCCGAAATACCGCACTTCGATCGAGGCATTCCGCCGCACACGCAGGGAAGCATCGGCATAGGCACTCTTTTCCACCAGCCGGGTGGAACATGGCACCGCCCTCCCGTTGACGCGCATGTGTACTGCGCGGGTGCCCGCCGGGAGCAGAACGTGGAGTGTTACATCGGCAGCATTCTGCAGCTCCAGCGTAATCGTATGCCGCGCTGCATCGTGGCGGTAGGAGTACCCGAAAGAGGCCCCCGAAGCACCGTAGACGCACTGCACGGCCGCCTCGGCAGCGCCGGCGGCGATCCACCGGGGGGAGAGCCGCACACGACGGAAGAGTGTGTGCTCGTCAACCACACCGGCAAGCCCTTCCATCAGACCGAACAGCATTGCCGAAGCTCCCCATCCATCCGTGGGGTACGCCTCAGGACTCGTGCTTGTCTCCTTTGTTGCGTGCCGGCCATCCGGAAAATACCAGAGGTAGGTCTCGCTGGCCTGCGTCAGCTCCTCATACTTCAACAGCTGTTCCACGGCGTACTCCTCGCGGCCATGTTCGAACGCCGCCCTGATCAGCTCGCCGCCCACCAACGGCATGATACCGCCGTTGCAGTATGCTCCGCCGACAAGCTTGTCATCCCCATACAATCCATCGGGAAAAGGTGGATCGATGCTGAACCAGGGTGCAAACGCGCCGGTGGCTTCACCCCTGCGGCGGTATTCGTCGATTATGGACACCGCCATCTCATGCGTCGCCAGTCCCCGGTTGATATCCATGGGATTGCTCAGACTCAACTGCGCACGTTCATCCACACCGGCGATCGTCACCGGCACAAGGTGGACGTGGTGCGTGTAGAAGGTCCCGTTGAAGCAGACCCTGTTGGCCCGTTTCCGGAACGCGGCCGCAAAGCGGCGCCACCCGGCCGCCCGTTTGTGTTGCCGGAGATGTTCGTACATGGCGGCCAGCCGGAGAAATGCCTCGTAGTATCCGGAGTTGTCTCCATGCATGATCCCCCAGAAGGTGTCCGGAGTGATCTGGAAATTGAGCCAGTCATGCTTTCCCGCCGTGTAGTCGAAATCCCAGGTGTCTATCGTGTAGGCCCGTTTCACCAGCTTGAGAGTCTTGTCCCAGCGCCAGGGATCAGTCAGAATATATTGAATTGCGCGCTCCGCGTGCGGCAGCATCTGTTTCATCCAGCTGTCATCGCCGGTCGCCTGCCAGGCCAGGTAGACACCGTTGACGAAGCGGTACTCCACATCCGCTTCCACGGGCACCCTCACGTACTTTGCCCAGTTCTCCCGTTCACAGGGAAGTTTATCGGGGGTGAGGGTAAAATAGTCGAAGAGCCATCCGCGGCGTGTTTGTGTTTCCGCAAAGTGCCCGACCATACTGGTCATGTCGCGTTCCCAGTAGCGGAAGCCGCGCATCATGTCCGTGTGGTCGCGGAGCCACAGACTGGGCCCGTCGGGGGAGCGGTATCCCCTGACGTGTGAACCGAGCGCATTGACTTCGGAGACATCCTGATCCAGAAAACCCTTGATCCGGGGCAGGAGTGCGTTGAGCCGGGGGTTGTCTGTATGCAGCGAAGTTGTTTTCTTGGTCATAATACCCCCCTACTCCGCCGGAACCAGATGCTGGACGTCGGCACGGAGCACCCAGGTCCCGTCCGCGACAAAATGGGTGGCAAAAGCCCGGCGGACGCGATCGCGGCTCCGGTTGCCGAACGATCCGTGTATGGTCATTCCGGTAAAGAACACACCGGATCCCTTGGGCACCCGGAGATGGACCAGCCGGTCCCGGTCCAGATTGTCTATTTCAAAAGAATAGAAAACCTCTTTCCATTCCCTCCCCGTCCGGTCGCGCATCAGTTGTTCGACCTCCCACACCTGGTGGTCCTTCAGGTTGGTCGCCTTATGCGTCGTCAGGAGTCCGTCGGTATGACTACGGGGAAGCACAACCAGGCCGCCATTTTCGCCATCCGTATCACTCAATGCAACCCAGCATGCCATAAGTGTGTTGGGCTCGGTGGGCAGATAATGCACATCCTGGTGCGGCGCAGTCCCCTTCCCTTCGGCCGCGGGATATTTCTCCAGGTACATAGACTGGACGATCATCGGTGCCGCACCCAGGAGTTGCCTGGCGATGGACACCATGGGCTGGTGCTTTGCGATTGACATCCACTCCGGATCACGCACGTGGTTATCCAGGCGGTCCCGCCACTCCGGATCCTGGGTCGCCTCATAAGTGACGAATCGATCCACCTCCTGAGGCGTGAGAAGATTCTGCACTACCAGGAACCCCTCCCGCTCATACTCATCGACCTGCGTTTGCGTCAGCATCGCCATCCCTCCTGTTCCAGAAAACATCGTTTGTCAGCACCTCCGGGGCACACGTCCCGCAGATGTGCCTCTGCGTACCGCTGTGGCACGGTGGCACATGTGACACTGTGCGACATGTGTCACGTGTCCGTATGTCCGGCCAACGGGATCACGGTTCGCGCGCAACGATCGGGAAGAGAGGGCCATGGAACTCCTCACCCTCCTTCAGATTTCCCCTGTCGCCGATAAGATGCTCCACCGGCGAATAATGCGTGCCGGAAGGCATGAATATGGTCACCATCGCGCGGCGGGGTGTATCCGTGGTATTCGGGCCGGCGTAGTGGAATGTGAGCCCGTTGTGGAATGTGCAGCTACCGGCTTTCATCTCGACGACAACCGGCCGCGCTCCCTCGCGTTTTCCAGCCGGGAGCAGCTGAAGCAAATCAGCGTCACCCGGGTTCCCGAGATCAACGGGGTTCAACGGACCCAGTTTGTGCGAGCCCGGGAGAAACCACATGCATCCTTTTTCTACCGTCACGTCGTCAAGAGCCATCCAGCAGGAGAGGGCGGCGTTCTCGCGCATCGGCCAGTACACTTTGTCCTGATGCCATGCCGTGGCTTTACTGTCTTTGGGGAATTTGATCAATGCATGGTCATGCCAGAGGCGCACAAAAGGGGCCCGTGTGAGCTGCCGCGCGATCCCCCCGATGCGGGGGCTGAGAGCATACTCTTCGATCGCGGGATACCGCTCCCACACGTTCACCATTTGCAGGAACACCTTGGTGTACCCTTCATCCATCCGGGGTCCCCAGTTCTCCTGCAACCGTTTCCGGTCTTCCACAGCAACATCCAGCGCATTCCTGAGGGTTTCTATCTCCTTCTGCCCGAGGACGTTCGACAATTGAACGTAGCCGTTCTCTTCATAGAACTTCACCTGCTCCTCGCTCACGGCAAATTCGCCTCTATACATGCCTCCCTCCATTCATCGTTGGCCTTCTTTTATTCTTCCTTTGTGATTTCCGGCTTTCCATCTTCAATTCCTGTCGTTGATCCCTGCCTTCCAACCCGAGCATCGATTCCGAACCTTTCCTTCCCCTCTTTCGTCCTCCATCGTCAATCCCCAGCCTGGATCTCCGCCT
Source organism: uncultured Bacteroidota bacterium (assembly GCA_963779225.1). Taxonomy (GTDB): domain Bacteria; phylum Bacteroidota; class Ignavibacteria; order UBA10030; family UBA6906; genus CAVPCZ01. The sequence goes on along the minus strand of CAVZWW010000003.1, from coordinate 1,700,171 downwards.
TAAATCCTCCGTCTTGACCTCAGCCTTCGATCCTTCAGCTTCAATCCTCAGGCCCCATCTTCCGCCGCCGATCCTCCAGCTCCAACCCTCCAGGCTGCATTCCCGATGCTTTACTCGTCTCTCCACATATACTGCGGATCGATATGCGGTTCGTCATGCTTGTGATGTTCCATGAGTGCGATTTTCCGCTCGAGCAATTCCCCGAAGTTGTCGGTGTGCATATGCAACGATTCGCCCACCGCCGAGACTGGCATGAAGGGAACGGAAGACGTGCGCCAGAGGTGCAGAAGCCGGCGCGCACTCTCCAGCTCATTCTCCACCATGGAGAGGCAGAGCCCGCGAAACACCGTTTTTGCCGACGGATCGGCTGTCTGCATGTATCCGTGAACCGACTCCGTCCAGGCCATCGTGTTGCGCATGGTCGTGAAATAGCAGCGGGCCGCAACCAGACGGTCCCGGAGATCCTGCATAATCGGGGCTCCCGGCTTCTGGGGCGTAGCTTGAAGAAAACCTGCACACAGATCAATTGCCTGAATGGTTGGAGGGAGCACCTCCAGATCGACACGCCGTTTCCGGTCCTTTGCGTTCTCGACAGTATGAAAATTCCACATCATGTCGTTGTTGAGATCAACCCGGGCGGGATTATTGAAGGTCGCGAGAAGAAAGTCCTCATAGTACCGTCGTTCCGCTTGAGGTATGGCGTCTATGTTGGGGACAAACGGCCTGACCCAGAGGCGGAACCATGGGAAGCCGAAAGTGCTCATCGGAATATCCGCCGGGTATGCACGAACGGCCCTGTCGGCGAGTAACCATGCAGCCACAAGGGGAGCGGCATCGGATGCACCCATCCATCGGCCGGCCGCCTCCTGCAGAATCGTCTCGAGGGGTTGGGCTGAATCCACCTGTAAGGCCTGAATGATTTTTCCGTTGATGTCATAGGGCGCAAGGGAGGACGGAGTTACACCCGCGAGCACACACCGGATCCCCGCAGTGTGTGCGGTTTTCAGCCGCTCGTAAACCAGAGACGGAAATGGAAGCCCGGGGAGGTTGTTGTCCGCCAGATCCAACTTTACATGGACATCCGCACCCGTAGCGGCAATGGCCGCACGGTCTCCGGGTGACGGAGCCGGCTCGAAATAGGCAAAGTCGCCTGCATCGATGCCGCTTCCCAGTTCGGGGACAATGAACGGCCGTTCGACGTAGAACGGTCCCAGATCGCAGATGAGGCGGAAGTCCGGATTCACCTCCCGTCCTTCATCACGGATGAGCCTGTAGTATGTCAGGACGTTGGCTGCTGCCGCCCGGGCGATCTCCTGTTCGCTCTTCCATTCCCTGATCAGATAGGGGCCGCCGTTTCTGCCGGCGTACAACGAGGTCACGAACTCAAACCCCGCGCCGCTGTCATTCGTCCACACATGAATAAACCCGAGATCCGGAACCTCCGCCAGAATCTTCCGCATCATTTCGCGGTAGTGTTCCTGCACGCGGGGATGTGCCATTGCGAGTGTGTACCGCGGACGGCGGGTTTCCCGCGGGTGATCGATCCGGGCGCCGCGCAGGTGACCATACCGGTGCCAGAACTCTTCGGGCATCGATCGCGGCGAATTGATGTGCAGCCCGGGCACCAATCCATATGCGCGCGCCATCCGTACATTGCGCTGCAATATGCGGAGGTTCGCCTGGATGTAATCGGCGGGATAGTATCCGTGCAGGAGGGAGCTTTCGACAAACTGATCCAGGTCCGGACTGTAGTCGTAGAACCAGGAATAGATATCGCCGGGCGGGCCGGACTCGAAAGGCCGGGGCACCCCCAGACCGTTGACTGTCACGTGACTAAAACCTTCACGCGCGATCTGCCGCAGGTAGGACGCAGGATCGAATGTGCGGTCTGTCCGGAGGCTTCCAACGAGGAAATCATTGAGATTCCGGAGCCAGGGAAACGCCGGATGGTGTTCGATGCCGCGGGCAAGGATGGCCTCATCGGCGGTCGCATACTTCTCGACGACAAGGGAGAACAGAAGATAGAGCCAGTGCGCGTGAGAGACCCGGAGAGATCCGGAACCGTCCGCGTGAAGCCGGAAGGCCAGTGCCGGTACGGCAAGCGGATCATGACCGACGACGATGCCCAGGGTCCGTGGCGCGGGTGATCCGGGATCCTCCACGGCTTCCACCCTGGCATTTTGTGCAAAGTGGCACTTCCACTCTTCGGCAACGGTGTATTCGACCGGGAGGGCGTCTTTCCGAACGGCTATCACTTCCGTCGAGCGGAACAGCGGACTCACGGGGAGTACCACCCGGCCCTCTCCTTCCGTGGTCGCCGGGACGTTCATTTTCTCGCTGTGAGTTCCTGGCGAACCAGCCGTGCTCCATCCACCATGGCCTTGAGTTTCCCGAACGCCCGGTCGCGCGGCATGAATTTCATACCGCAATCCGGACTGATCACCATCTGTTCCGCGGAGATGAACTTCAGTGCCTGCCGGATACGGCCCGCTACCTTCTCGGGTGTTTCGACGGTTTCGTCTTTCACGTCAATCACACCCACCACAATTTCCTTGTCGGTCTTGTACTGTTTGAACAGTTCGAGCCCGACACCGTCCGATACGGCAAACTCAAAGCTGAGCTGATGCGCGTTTGTGTCCAGTATGGCCGGAAAGAGTTCCGCATACTGGCCCGAAAAGAGTTTTTTCAACTGATAGTTGCCGTAGCAGACATGCAGGCCGATCTTCGCGTTGACGCCGTTGATCAGCCGGTTGAAGGACTCCACCAGCCAGGGCATGTCCTGGGGGTACCCGACCCATATGGGCTCATCGATCTGAATGAAATCGCATCCCGCGGCAACGAGTCCCTTCAACTCAATATTGAGGATATCCGTCAGATCGAAGATCAGTTCCCTGTCCCCCGGATAGAACTCATTTGTGGCCCGTTTGGCAAGCATCTGGGGTCCGGTAACACAGACTTTGGTCTGATGGCGTGCAAACGATTTGAGGAACCGGAAGTGTTCGTCCATCCCGAGGCTCCCTTTGTGCCGTACTTTCTCGCGGACAACGGGGTCAAGCATCTGGAGTGACGGATCGAGATTGCCGATGGACTTCATTTTCCCCGCCATGTCGAATCCGTGTATGCGCATGGAGAAGAAGTTCACCATCGTTTCACGCCGGAGTTCGCCGTCGGTGATGACATCCACGCCTGCGATTTCCTGGTCGGTAATCGCCGAACGGACGGCGCTATCATGTGCCTCGGTCACCTGGGCTGATGTCAGTTTCCCCTGCGTACCGAGCTCGCGGACATGTTCGAGCCAGCGTGGAAGGGAGTAGCTGCCGATGACGGTGGTGGGAAGAAGGGGGAGAGGCATGGGTTCGATCTCAACAGTATGCGCATTCGTCAATAGAAAAAGGGTAATCCCCGTTATGCTGCAACTCCATCGAGGAGATTACCCCCGGTAACAAAACGAGAGTTGGGACCGCACGGCGTGTGCAGTCCCAACTCCGATAGGGAACTCTTACTTCATACCCACCGTGAGGGTAAACCGGTGTGCCGGATCGAGCAGGTCCATCGATGTGTACGAATAGTCGAACCCGACCTCGAGGCCCGAAAGATTCGCCTTCAGGCCTGCGCCCGCGGAAAATCCCTCGATAGTCGTGTTGACGGCTGACCCGCCCGTGCTCGTCACTGCATCCGTACCGCTGTAGTTGAATTTGTACCCGCCGCGCAGGGCGACCATCTTCAGGACGGTGACTTCCACTCCGGAGTAGAGGTAGAGCGGACCATCCTGGGGTTTGGCTGCATCCAGAGCCACCATGATGCCCATGTTGTCATTCTTGAAAGGCATGAGCGCGGTGCCGATCGTAAACTGCATCGGAAGGGGTGATGCGATGTCATAATACAGCAGATCCGATCCGAGATTGTTGAACCGGGCGGCAATCGTCCAGTCCAGCACCCCGATGTGGTACACGGATCCGAAATCCACGGCGAACGCACTCGCGCCTTCACCGTCGATCGTTTGCGAGATGCCTTTCACGGTGATACCGAGCGACAGTTGGTCTATGACGTAACGCGAGAATGTCAGCTGGTAGGCGACGTCTCTGTAGTCATAGGTCGTCGACGTGTTATTATCGATCTGGAACTGGACCAGTCCCGGATCGACAGGGATATCACGGTTCGCTTCGATGCCTGACAGCCCGAACGTGATGAATCCCACACCGATGGTACCGATTCCCTCCAGATTGTAGCTGACCGCAGCGGCACTGTGTCCAATGTCGGCGATCCATTTGTTATAGGTGAAAGACGCCTGAAGCGTTTGATCCTTCAGGGCAATACCTGCAGGGTTGTAGAACATCTGTGTGACATCGCCCGAAAGAGCTGTCACCGCTGTTCCCAGCGCGACATTCCGGGCGCCAACCCCGATCTTCAGGAAGGCCGCTCCGGTAAGGCCGGACTTGCGGTCTTGCGCGACGCCGGTTTGCGCCACGAGCAATACCGCAAGCAAGCATATTAACAGAATCCTAAATGATTTCATAATTCTTGCCTCATCTTGATTTCTATGAGCTCGATTTGGGCACCGTACGGCGCGTTATCGTAGAATTGAGAAGTATCCGACTTGCTTCCCACCGTCATATTCCACCACGTAGATATACAGACCGCTGGCAACCTCAACACCATCCTTGGAGAACATATCCCAGAATGTGCTCCCGTTGTTGGGATCGGTCGACTGGAAGTTGATCTGATCGATGAGTTGACCCGAAACGTCCAGAATCGTGATCTTGGCATTCCCCGGAAGATTCATAAACGTAATCTTGTGATCATAGGACAGTGTAGCATTGTCGAACAACGCCTTCTTCTTGTACGGGTTCGGCTTGACCGTAATTTTTGCCTTTCCGCTCACCAGATCCGCCGGATTCGCCAGAGCAGACTTTACGATGAAGCCCGTCCCGATATCTTTCAGTCCCTGGGTCGTCTTCGGGTAGAATGTATTCAATGTGGCAAAAGGATACGTACTTTGCCACAACCCGTTGGCGCCGTTCCTGTTGATATTTGATGTCTCCACAAAGTCCGTGGTGGGCAGATTGCTGAAGGACACATAGCTGGTCCCGAGATCCAGCGCCTTGTTCGTGTAGGCCGCAACATAGTACCAGTACTTGAAGCCTACATCCACAACCTTGTCTTCCCACGAGTAGTTGTACCCGGCCGCGCTGGCGTCGGTATAGGTACCAAGGCTGGCCTTGGGAATGACCGCCATCAGTGTGTACGGGCCCCAGCCGTCAGGCACGCCGTTACGACCGGCCACGAATGCCTGAGCGGTGAAGTTGGGATTGACGGGCTTCAACAGACTCGCGGGTGTGGGTCCCGGCGTCATGTTCCGCCAATATTCATCAAGACCCCTCGTCCCGCCTGCCAGCCAGTCAACCTGCTGTGAAAGTGAAGTTTTGTACACTTTATATCCTGCAAAATCTGGCGAAGCCTCAGCCCTGTTGTCCCAGCGCACGCGGATGGACTGGCTCAGCGTATTGTCTATTCTGATTTCCGGAACGGCCGGATAGTCGAACGGCAGATCGTAGTCGGCGTTGGTCTTGTTCTGATAGACCCAGCGCGCTGTTGCGATCGCATTGGCCACACCCTGCAACCGGTATCCACCGCAGACGGCCATCGTTATCGTCACGCTCTGGCCGACTTCCAGCTTAAATGGACCGATTCCCAGGAACCCGTCGCCGTCAAAATTGTTGGCGGCAGTGTATCCCTCTGTCCACGAAGGCTCGTAAGGATTCACGGCGAATGTGTTTGTTGACTTGAGGTCGCCACTGGGCGCTGTCCGCCCCGATGCCTTCAAGACAAAGGTCCGGAGATCACCTGGAGTGCTCCCGGCTTCGAAGAGGTTGGGATTCGCTGCAAGGTTGAATTTCGTCTTGTCTAGCGATTTTCCACCATCGACATAGAACGTTCCCATGGCGCCCACAAAATTGTCTTTGGGATCGCCGCTGGACATGTTGAAGCCCTTCCCCTGGCCTGCGGTCACGTACCAGCCGCGTTCTGCACCTGTGCCAACAGCAGGGGTTCCAAACCGCGTCGGAAAATCGTTTCCTGAGGCGTCCTTCGCACCCAGAAAAGCCCATGAACTCCAGACATCAGCCATGTAACGCTGCGGACCCGCAAATATTCCCATATCCTTGATTCCGGGGCCACTTTCACCGGGGAATGCAATATGCATCGCCCATGGCGAGCCGCTGGCATCCTTGTCGCCATAGTATCCGATTACCCTCTGGGCAAAGAACGCATTGCCCCGTCCTGCACCTTCGCTCAGGCTATATGCCGCCATATACTCGCCGTGCATGGACGTGGCGATACCTTCGATTACGTGGTTGGTTTTTTCCGCCGTGCCGTCCGCATTCATGTCCACGACGCCGGTGTTCGTGAATGTGAGCTCCAGAATATGGAAGTCGTTGAAATTGTTCCAGTTCAACGAATACTGGTGCAGTTTCATCTTCACGTCCACGCCGACAGTGGTCGGATATGCCGCTTCATATACGGCGTGGTGCCGTTTTTGGGCGTCAACCCATTTGCTCTCTCTGGCATAGTCACGGGCGGGATCGCCCCTCCCGGGAATATTCTTCCCCCGGGCGGTATTGGGATACCCTGCGTACGCGTAGTTCGGTCCGGATGCGGCATAATAGGAGGGATTTGTGGCTCCTCCGATAGTCGCAGGATTGAATGTCGGATCGGGATCCCAGACCATAATTTCCAACCCTTTGTTCCAGAATGCGCCGAAATTCCATCCTCCCGGCCACATATGGGTCGGGGAAGACCACTGACGTTCGAAGTTTCCGATCCTATTCTGGCGGAGGATATCAGCAGTCGCCTCCGAATAGTACGGCCCTTTGTTCAGGGGCATATAGGAATCCCAGAATTCTCCGGAGACCATAATGCCATTGCCATTGGCAGGGTCGAGAACACCGGAGACTTTACTCTGAGCGTAGAGAGCCGTGCCGGTTCCTAACAGCAGAAGGCAGGCAACCAGGAAAGCCAGTGCGCTCAGGCTCCTTGTTTGGCTGATGAAATTGTTCATAATGACACTTCCTTAGTGTTTAATTTCCAGTTGGTATCATCCAGAAGGGGAAGCATTAGAAACTGTACGTCAATCCAAAGAACACTTCCCGCGGAAGATCATAGATCATTGAACCGTCATTGCCGCTCGAGCCGATGCCGATTGGACGATTGATCGTCGGGCCGCCGGTCGGGTCGCCGGTCTTCTCCCATACCTGCTGTCCAACGTTCGTGCTGTTATACGCAACAATGTTTTCCCAGCCGAAGACGTTGATGACATCCACATACACCGCAATCCTGCCGAATTTCTCGAAGGTGAAAGCCTTTTCGATCCGGAGATCGACCTGCTTGGTCGAAGGAGATTGTCCGAGTTCGCGCTTCCGGGGATCACCGAGCGTCAATGGGAAGAAGAAGCCGGTCTGGAATGTCCCGACGCTGGAAAGTGTGAATTCGTACGGGAAACGCATAATGAAGTTGTAGGAGACCCTGTGCGGGCGATCGTAGCCGCCAAGGAGAGCACTGTTTCCACCCAGAACGTTCCGCTCGATGGTGTTCCAGTACTTGATGTCTTCCCATGGGAGCTGACCCTGGTACTTTACACTATCGCCGGCAACAGTTGAGTACCCTGTCACGTTTCCGCCTGCATAGACGGACTGCTTCACATAGCTGTATGCATAGGAAACCCGCCCGCCAATGGTCAACCAGCTGGCGACCGGAATCGTTGACTTCCGGAGCGTGAGTTCAATACCACGGGAATCAGCATACCCGAATTCTGTATTGATGTTGTAGCTTCTCCAGGGAGCCTTGGGCGTGATGACCAACCCCGTACCTCCGTAGCTCTGGATATCCTTGTAGAAGGCGTTGATATCCATGCCATAGCCATCGAGGAAAGCCCACTGGATACCCAGGTCGTAATTCGTCGACTGGATGGGATCCTGGTCCGTGCGGACTTCCACAGGGAGAGACGGATTACCGAAATCGGCGTAGTTGGTGTACAGCTTCGAGAACGGCTGCGACTGTTGTTGCCGCGAGAAGGAGAAATACATCGCCGCAGCGTCGCTGATGGGATGCGATACGCCAAGACGCGGGGAGAAGAACCATTTGATGGGGGCATTTTCACCGCGGACCGGAACACGGACAGGGCCGCCCGCTGCATCCTGAGTGTCCGTGAACGGTGCGAAGAAGTTAGCGAAATCGCCGCCTCCCAGATCGAGACCGTCAAGCCGCAACCCCAGGTTGATGATCAGGCCCGCATACTCCATCTTGTCCTGCACATAGACACTGTATTCTGAGGGTTTAACGTTCCAGATCTCTTCGGAGAAGTTCTTGTATGACGAGAACACGCCACCGATATACCCTGCCCGGCGGGTCATATCCAGATCGTGAAGCCTGGCCTGCAGACCTGCGCGCAGCTGGTGGTTCGGCGTGACCTGGCTGGTAAAGTCACCCTTCAGTGTAATGACGTTGTTCTTGAAATTTTCATAGTAGATGCCGGGGCGTGCGATCTTCAGATTTGTCGCACCCGACATGACCACCGTGTTCTCGCTTGCTGTCTCATTTCTCGGCGTGGGCGAGAAGAATTTGTCCATCTGGGCATTTCCGGCATTTGCCATGTACCGGTTCACCTGTGCGGTGTCGGCCCATTCCAGATAGTCGCCGAACTCATCAATGCCGACTTTGCCGTCACCGTTGTCGTCCGAGAACCCGCGCAGGGAGTTGTCATTGACCATACTCGCCTGCAATTCGTAGTAGGTTTCGGGGGAGAGGACATGCGTCCATTTCAGACTTCCCACGATGTTCGCGCCGGTCCACGTCGGGACGCCTTCCAGGAAGTAGCGGAAGTCATCAGAATAGTTCGTATTCTTCCATCCGAAAAGCTTTCCGCGGTCCTCGAGTAAGAATGTCGCGTTCAATTTCATCTCGGGCGAAAGATTGTAGTTCGCCTTCAACGATGCGTTGAGCTTGCGTGTATGCTCGTTGGGGAGCAAACCGTGTGTGTCGAACCACCGCCCCGTCAGGTAGAGACCGAAATTTTCAGAAATCGATCCACCGGTAGCCAGATCAATAAGGAGATCCGGAGCTTTGTCGTTGTAAGAATACTTGTCCTTGTAATACGTGAACCGTGCAGCCTTATCTTTGTCTGCCTGGGCTGCGCTGTTGGCGTACTGGTTCTTGATGCGGAAGTAGACACTGTCATCAGCAAAGGCATCGGGTCCAAGATTCTTGTAGCCCGTCGCTCCCATGCGTACGTCGGCCCGCACGGTCCAGTCTCCGCGTCCTTCTTTCAAATTGTAGGAGATGACACCGGCGCTTGCGCTGTTGTAGTCGGACCCGACTCCGCCTGTCAGGACGTTGGCCTCCTCGACAGATGACCTGTTCAGGTCGATCAATGATGAATTCTGAGCGTCGTTGTTCCGGACGATGGCATTGTACGTCCCGTAGGCCGTTGAACCGCCCGCAACGTCAGCGTACCAGGAAGCATACTGGTCCGTAACGTCGATCCCGTCGACCACGGTCTTGGTTTCGAAAACGCGGCCACCGCGCACATATCCTTTGTATGTACTGGCGGACGTGGCGACCAGGGACTTGAGATCCGCACCCGGAAGCGCGGTAAACTCATCGCTGGAGAGTCTTGTCCGCGCGCCCGTCTGGCTCTTGTCGACCACCGGCCGTTCGGCCTGGATCACGACCTCTGCAAGCCCGACGGCCTCCGATTGCAGCTGAAAGTCCAGAGTAAGGATCTGGTCTGATCCGATCCGAACCCCCTCAATCACCTGCGCCGTGAAGCCGATGGCGGCTGCACGCACCCGGTAGGTTCCCGGGGGAACGTTGAGAACGATATACTTGCCATTGACGTCGGCGGATGCTCCCAACGTGGTCCCTTCCAGGACAACGTTAGCCCCCGCTACTGCCGAACCGTCAGGGCCCTTAACCGCGCCGGAGAGCTTACCGTTCCCGGCGACCGCAAGACTTGCCGACAGAAACACTGTCAGCAAGACAACGGCAAAGAGCGTGTACCATGGTTGCCTCATGTCGGTCCTCCTATGAAGTGTTGTATGTGTAGGAAAAGCAAACGAGAAGAGTTTGACGCGTACACCATGTCGTGCTGGGATTCTCCTTGCGGATTTCCACATGATCCGGAGATCACCACGTGAATGCCGATTGGTATGGAATGTTGTTTCAAGAAAGACGATCGGAGAAGTACGCCAACACCAGGAACAGCTGAAGCGTGGGATGTAGTACAGCGGTGGCAGTGTCCACCGCACAGCTGTTTCACTAAGAGAATGGTGTTTAACACTTGGAGTATACAAGAAAATTTCTCACTTGTCAAGTCATTTATCTGGGAAAAGCTGTTCCGGGGACTTGACATTGTCATTCGTTTCACTCATACTCCACTGTTTCCTGCATGTCATGCCCAACCGACGCGACTTCCTGAGACAGACAGTGGGTACCGGCGCCTTTTTGGGGCTAGCGCCCTCATCAGTTCTTCCCCTCTCGCCTCCCGGTGAACCTCCGACAGCTGCGTCCGGGCCTTCCTCTGCTTTGCCGGGCGAATCCCCGCGCGGTGAACCGAAAGTTCCGGCACTTTCGCCCCTGGACCTTCCTCCGCCCGGGGCGCGCCTGGACCTTTCCCCTGCTTCATGGGTCTGGTACCCGTCAACCCGTACTCTTCCCAATACGGTAGTGCTCTTTCGCAGGGCTTTCCGACTGAACGCCCCGATAAGGAAGGCCACAGGATGGATCGCAGCCGACAGCCGGTACCTGTTGACGGTAAACGGGCAACGTGTCTCCTGGGGCCCCGCACCTTCTGATCCACGACGTATGGAAGTTGATCCGCTCGACATCGCAACGCTCCTCCGTTCCGGCGACAACGTGATGGGTGCGACTGTTCTCTATTATGGACATGGCGACGGTACGCACCCTATCGGGAAGCCGGGGTTTATTCTGGCACTTACTATTGAGTGCGCGGATGGATCGGTGGTCAAAATCCACAGCGACGGGAGCTGGCTTTGCCATCTCGCCGTCAGCTGGCCTCCTGGCCAGTACAAACGCTGGTACGTCAGGGCGCTACAGGAAGAATTTGATGCCAGAAAGTATCCGTATGGATGGGATACGCTGGAATTTTCGCCGGGCCCCGAATGGCCCACTGCCATGCCGCTGGACTGCGCATCGTCCCTTCCCGCCATCTGCTCCCGATATCCTGATGATCTGATGGAGACGTCGGCGGAAAAAAGCGTTTGCTGTCTTTTACCCCGTTCCATTCCCCTCTTGCGGGAATCCTTCGTCCCGGTCCGAAAGCTCACCGAAGCCTTTCATATTTCCTGGAATCGCCGGCCGGAGGAATATTTTGCCATGGTGCCGGTCGGGGCGTACACGCAGACTCCTTTCAGCGGCATACGGGAAGCTCCCCCGGGGAGTTGGCAGCTTGAGGCAGATGCGCCTCAGGCTGTGCCTCAGCGTGAGACTCAAAGCGAACCTCAGGGTGTGCCTCTGGCTGAGCCTCAGCCTGAGGCGCAGGTGCTCAGGATGAAGGGACACTACGGACAAAGCATCGCGCTGACGTTCGAGCTGGCAGAACAGGTCGTTGGTTTTCCCGAATTCACCATCAACGCCCCCGCCGGAACGATCGTCGAACTGCTGGTGCACGAAGCCCATACGCCCGGCAGCCCCGCACTCCTCAATACACACTTCAACTCATGGGCACGATTCATCTGCCGCGAGGGTGACAACACCTTCCGGACATTCGACTACGAAAGCCTCCGCTGGCTGCAACTGCATATCCACAACGCGGAAGGCAGTGTGACGATCAGCCACGTCGGTGTGCTCCGTCGCATGTACCCCTGGCAGTCTTCACCACACATCACCTGCCCGGAAGCCCCCCTGCAACGGCTGATGGAAGCGTGCGTCAACACGCTCTTCAACTCGGCCCAGGAGACATTTGTGGACGGCATGGGGCGCGAGAGGCAGCAATACAGCGGCGACGCCAGCCATCAGATGCACGCGGCGTACCTGGCTCTCGGCGACACACGACTGCCCGCACGGTTCATCAGCACGTTCTCACAGGGTCAGCTCACGGACGGCTATTTCTTCGACTGCTGGCCGGCGTACGACCGCCTCGCACGGGTGATGGAGCGGCAACTGAACATGACGATATGGGGACCACTGCTGGACCACACGATCGGGTTCGGTTTTGACTGTTACCATCATTATCTCTACACGGGCGACTTCGAATCCGTTCGTGAGTCGTTTTCGCGGCTGCAACGGTTCATCCTCTATCTCCGCCGCATACAGACCCCGGAGGGGCTCCTCCCGGTCACCGATCTCGGCGTCCCCGCTGTCTGGATGGATCATTATGCCTACCGGACGCAGAAACACAAGCAGTGCGCATTCAACCTCTACGCGGCCGCGATGTTGCGTCATGCCTTCGCCCCCCTGGCACGTGCCGCGGGGAATACGGAATGGGCCGGATTTGCCGAATCATTGAGCGATCGTATTGTCACCGCGGCGCAGAAGACATTCTGGAACACAGACGAACATCTCTTCATCAACAACCTCCCGTGGAGAGCGGACGAGGGTGACTCACGCATGTGCGATCGATCCCTCGCGACGGCACTGCTGTACGGCTTCTGCCCCCGCAACGACACAGCAACGATAGTGCGGACGCTCGCCGACTGCCCGCCCTCGATGGGACTCTCCTATCCCGCAAACGCCGGGTGGCGGTACTGGGCACTGGCCGAAGGAGGAAGAACGGACGTGATCCTCCGCGAGTTCCGGGAACGCTGGGCGACGATGGATTCCGTACTGCTCAACAATACCGTGGCGGAGATGTGGAATGCGCATCCGGATTCCGGTGACCTCTGGAGTCATTGCGCCATCGTGCCGTTGTACGTCACCTTCATGAGTATTGCCGGCATACGGCCGTCAGCGCCCGGCTTCGCGCAGTGCACCATCCGCCCCCAGCCAGCTGATCTCCCGCAACTGGATCTGACAGTGCGGACGGTTCGGGGAGACATTCAGTTCATATCCAGCGGTTTGCGTGGAGATCGCAAGCTGACACTGGAAGTACCATCCACGGTTCAGGCAACACTCCTGCTGGATCCGCGGGAAAAGGTACCACTGGATCCGGCACAGAAGACCTCCGGAGACGCGTGCAGGGCCTTCGTGTTGCCCGCGGGTAGGCGCGTGACGGTGACATTGAAGTACACCTGAGAGTTGTGCCGGGAATCGACCGTGGTTCCTGACGCGGAGCAAGGAATCGATGCACAACTCTTCGGTCTTGCTTTCTGTTCCCCCACGAATGCAAAAGATCCTTCGATCAGATAGCAAGGAGGCATAAATGCAGATGTTGATCATACGCTCGAAATGGGATCTGGACAACCTTCCCCTGAATCAGTTTCTCGCCCGCATCCGCCAACAGGGGTTTGACGGTTCCGAAATTCACCTTCCCTCTCTGCACGAGAGCCCTGAAACGACAATCGCCCTTCACCAGGAGAATCACCTCGCCTTCGTGATGATGATTACCACCGAGGGGAGAACGCCGGATGAACATCTCTCTTCTCTCGAACAGCGGTACAAGCAGGCGGTCCGGTACAAACCTCTTCACATCAACTGCCACACGGGGAGAGATGTTTTTTCGCTGGAGGACAATCTGCGCATCTTCCGCCGCGGTCTCTCTCTCGTTGAAGAGTACGGTGTGCCCCTCTGCCACGAGACGCATCGCGGCAGGGCGACGTTCAGCCTCCTGTCGACGCTGCCCATTCTCCGGGCATTGCCGGCGCTGAAGATTACTGCGGATTTTTCCCACTGGTGCTGCGTCCATGAGTCGTTGCTTGGCGATATGCTCGAAGAGCTCGGGGTGGCAATCCGACAGACCGGTTACGTTCATGCACGTGTCGGCCATCCGGAGGGGCCACAGGTTCCGGACCCCCGTGCGCCGGAGTGGCAGAACGCCGTGGAGGCTCACATGGGTTGGTGGGAACAGATTGCCTCCGCGGCGCGGGAAAAAGGTTTCAAACACCTGGCAATCTGCCCGGAATTCGGCCCGCCCCCGTACATGCCTACGCTGCCGTACACGCAGGCGGCGGTTGCGGATGTCGACGAAATCGTCAGACACATGATGCAACTCTTGCGCGTCAGGCTTTACGCGCAGACGAGCGGCTGAGCAGGCCGCCCGGGCACCGCCCCCCCCATCAACAAGCGAGGCAGTTGAAGTCTCGTTCCTTTTTTCTATATTGCGGATCACGTGAACGGAGAAGATGAATGATTATCGCAGATCTCGCCAGCATTGAAGGGAGAAGGTATCCGGCCCGCCGGCGCACCCAGAACCTCGTGGGAGGCATGTCCCCCATTCAGGCACAACACTTCGCCATGGGACACGTCACGCTGGAACCGCGCGGAGGACAGGTGCCGTGGCATAACCAGGAACAGGAAGAGGTATATTACATTATCGAAGGGACGGCAGAGATGTGCCTTGGAGAGGAACGCAGCACCCTTTCAACGGGGCAGGCCGTGTACATCCCTTCCGGTGTTTTCCATCAGATCACCAACACCGGCGATGCGCCGATGCGCATGCTCTATTGTTATGCCCCGGCCGGCGACGTCGCACACTGGCGGCAGGAACTGGCGGGAACGCTGCCGCGGGCGGGTCTCGAAGCCCCTCCCCTCCCGACCGGCGCCACACCTCAATGCACGGATTTGCCCGAACACTGACACCACCGCCTAACCGGAGAATAGCGTATGGCTCAGACCACCCAACGTGTCGGCATTATCATGAACGGTGTCACCGGACGTATGGGCACAAATCAACACCTCCTGCGTTCGATTGTGGCCATCATCAAGCAGGGAGGCGTCCGCATCAGTGATCGTGAAACGGTGATGCCGGATCCGGTCCTTGTGGGAAGGAATGCCGCACGCCTTGAACAGCTGGCCGCAACGGCAGGGGTGTCGCGCTGGACAACAGACCTTGGTAAGGCACTCGCCGATGCGGACAACCGGATCTACTTTGACTCCCAGGTCACCAATCTCCGCGTCCCCGCGATCCGCGAAGCCATCAAAGCGGGGAAGCATATCTATTGTGAAAAACCCACCGCGCTGACCACCGATGAAGCATACGAGCTCTACCTGCTCGCCGAACAGAAAGGGGTGAAACACGGTGTGGTGCAGGACAAACTCTGGCTTCCGGGTCTCATCAAGCTCAGGCTACTGCGGGACAGCGGTTTCTTCGGGAAGATTCTTTCCGTCAAGGGGGATTTCGGGTACTGGGTGTTCGAAGGGAATCCCATACCCGCCCAACGCCCGTCGTGGAACTACCGGGCTGAAGACGGCGGAGGGATCATCTTCGACATGCTCTGCCACTGGAGATACGTGCTGGACAACCTGTTCGGCGATGTGAAAGCCGTTTCCTGCCTCGGCGCCACACATATCCCCACACGCTGGGACGAAAGCGGCAAGGCCTATGCGTGCACGGCGGATGACGCCGCCTATGCGACATTTGAACTCGAGAACGGCGTGGTCGCCCAGTTCAATTCTTCATGGACAACCCGCGTGCGAAGGGATGACCTGCTGACGATGCAGGTGGACGGGACTCTTGGCTCCGCGGTGGCAGGACTGCGCGAATGCTGGATACAGCCGGCCTTTGCCACTCCACGTCCGGTGTGGAATCCCGATATCGACAGCCCGATAAGGTATCTTGACCAGTGGGTGACGGTACCGCCACAGCAGGAATATGACAACGCTTTCAAAGCCCAGTGGGAGCTTTTCCTCAAGCACGTAACCGCGGACTCTCCATTCCCGTGGAGTTTGCTCGAAGGCGCAAAGGGCGTACAACTCGCCGAAAAAGGAATGGAATCCTGGAAGAGCCGCGCCTGGGTGGACCTTTCCGAACTCAAAGTGATTCAGAAACAGACATAGCACCGAAGGCATGACCATGACCATTGATTTCGTTGCCCTGAAGCATCAGTATTCCACCGCGCTCATGGAGGATATTCTTCCCTTCTGGGAGCGCCACTCCATCGATCCGCACGGCGGGTATTTCACTTGCCTGGACCGGAAGGGCGATGTCTACGACACCGACAAATTCGTCTGGCTCCAGGCCCGTCAGGCGTGGACCTTTTCGATGCTCTACAATCGCCTGGAGCAACGACCGCGCTGGCTGGAAATTGCCCGCCACGGCATCGAGTTTCTGCGCGCCCACGGCATGGACGGCAACGGCATGTGGTACTTCTCGTTGACGCGCGACGGCGACCCGCTGATTCAGCCGTACAATGTGTTTTCGGA
The DNA here is from genome assembly GCA_963779225.1 of uncultured Bacteroidota bacterium. Lineage (GTDB taxonomy): Bacteria > Bacteroidota > Ignavibacteria > UBA10030 > UBA6906 > CAVPCZ01. Next base: position 1,683,860 of record CAVZWW010000003.1, on the reverse strand, counting down.
TTGCTTTGCCGCCATAGCGTTCAGTCAGTATGCACAGGCTTCCGGCGATACACGCGCACGGGAGATCGCCGAACGGAGCTTCCGCAATATCCTGGCGCGGAAAGCAAACCCGAAAGGCGTTTATACAAAGGCGGTGCCGGGGACGCGCCCGATGAAAACCTACGCGCTGCCCATGATCCTGCTGAATGTTCTTCAGGAGGTGGCATGGATGTTCCCGCCACAGGAGTTCAGCGAATACCGTGACTCCCTTATTGATGAAGTCGTGCGGTTCTTTATCGATCCCGGGACCGGGCTGGTCTTCGAACACGTAGCGCCCGATGGATCACACCCCGATACCTTCGACGGACGTTTGATCAATCCGGGGCATGGGATTGAAGGGATGTGGTTCCTGATGGATATTGCCCGTACGCGGAACGATACCGCCCTGGTGAACCGTGCAGTGGAGACCATCCTGCGCATTCTCGATTTCAGCTGGGACAAGGAGTACGGCGGGATTTTCGCCTTCATGGATGTCCACGGCAAGCCGCCGCAACAGCTCGAGTGGGATCAAAAGCTCTTCTGGGTTCATGCCGAAACACTTGTCGCATGCCTGATGGGATATGCCGCAACCGGACGGGAGGAATGCCTGAGCTGGTTCGAGCGCGTGCATGAATATACCTGGCGGCACTATCCCGATCCCTCCTACGGCGAATGGTTCGGATATCTTAACAGGCGTGGCGAGGTGTACCTGCCTCTGAAGGGAGGCAAATGGAAGGGATGTTTCCACATCCCGCGCACTCTCCACCTCTGCACAAAGATCCTTGGCGAGATCCATGGCTGAAACACCGTGGCTCCTTCATCAGACGACATACCGGGACCTGAAGACCGCGCACTACGACCTGGCGGTTCTGCCCTGGGGAGCAACGGAGCCGCACAACCTGCATCTGCCGTACGGTACCGACACCATCGAGACGGAATGCATCGCAGCGGCGGCGGCGGAGCATGCCTGGCAACGAGGTGCCCGCCCGATCGTTTTGCCGGCGATCCCGTTCGGCGTGAATACGGGTCAGATGGATATCCCGCTGACCGTCAACATGAATCCCAGCACACAGATGATGGTGCTGGAAGATGTTCTCACGTCCATAGAGTCGCACGGCATCCCGCGCCTGGTCATCCTCAACGGCCACGGCGGGAACGATTTCCGTCAGATGATCCGCGAGTTGCAGCCGCGTCACACCGCGTTCCTCTGTGTGGTCAACTGGTACCGCTCCGTTCCCCTGAAAGACTTCTTCGATATTCCCGGCGACCATGCGGACGAGATGGAGACCAGCCTCATGATGCACCTCGCCCCCGACACCCTTCTCCCGCTGAGCGAGGCGGGCGAAGGCAGGGCGCGAAAGTTTGGAATTGCGGCATTCCGCGAAGGTTGGGCGTGGACGCCGCGCCGGTGGTCAAAGGTCACCGACGATACCGGGGCGGGTGATCCCCGTGCCGCGACGGCACAGAAGGGGGCCGCCTACTTCGCAGCGGTGACGGCGGCCATAGGAACATTTCTCGTTGACATTGCACAGGCCGACACTTCGGATCTCTACGAAGAACATTAAACCCGGGGTGAACCTTTTCCCAATTGGAGGAGAGCATGAAACATCTTGTTGTTTTTGCCGTCATAGTTCTTTCCCTGATGTCGGTATCTCAAGCGTTCGCCCAACGGGACAGCGCCAGAGTGCTTCAACGGCTCGACGAGCTTCAGAAAGCCCTTTCCCTCACCGTCGACCAGACGGCGCAGATACAACCAATTCTCTTCGACGCTCAGACGCAGGGCCGGAAAATCCGTGAGGACTACGGCGAAGACCGGGAGGGTGCGCGGGACGCCATGCGTGAACAGGCGCAAAAGACCGACGCCAGAATTCAGACCCTGCTGACTGCGGACCAGATAAAGAAGTATGATGAATACAAGAAGGAACGCAGACAGCGGATGATGGAACAAGGCAGAGGACCGGGGCACTGAACATGACCAAAACTCCGGCCGAGTCCCTCCCCGCCGACATACCGACAGGACGGATATGTCATCGTTCGCAAAGCCATCGACGCCGACCTGGTGGCTGAAGCGCAGCAGCACGTGCACTGGCTGATGGAGAAGAATCCGGACGTGCGGCCCGAACAACTTCATGCCCATCTGGCGGTCAACGATCCCTTCTGGATTCGTCTGGTCAGCGACGAGCGTCTTCTGGACATTGCCCAGCAGTTCATCGGTCCCGACATCGCTCTGTTTGCCACCCACTACATCTGCAAGCCCCCGCACACCGGACAGCCGGTGCTCTGGCATCAGGATGGAAGCTACTGGCCGCTGGACCCGATGGAGGTCATCACGCTCTGGCTGGCTGTTTCGGATTCCTCTCCCGAGAATGGATGTATGCGGGTGATTCCCCGGACACATCATGTGGAACTCGGCACGATGCAGCAGCGCCCCGATGTGGAAAGCGTGCTCGGATCGGCGATCCGTCCGGAACTCGTGGAAGAGTCGAAGGCCGTCGATGTGGTACTCCGCGCCGGAGACGTATCGCTGCATCATCCCAACCTCATCCACGGATCCGAGGCCAACCACTCCGCCCGGTGGCGGATGGGATTGACCATACGCTACATCCCCACTTCGACGCGGATCCTCAAACCCGAGGTGGCCGCACCGTTTCTTCTGCGCGGGCGTGCTGTTCCGGGAATCAACACGTATCTTCCGAAGCCGCAATTTATCGAGGGCCACCACATGCCGTTCCGGGGAGCCGATCGCTCTTCATGAAACCTTCCTCCTACGTCTTCCTTCTCAGCATGATCGCCGCACTCGGCGGACTCCTGTTCGGGTACGACACCGCGGTCATATCGGGCGCCATCGGTTTCCTCCGCGCCCACTTTGATCTCGGACCCGCCGAAACGGGTTTTGCCGCATCGAGTGCCCTGGTGGGATGTGTCTGCGGAGCAGCCATCGCCGGAAGTTTTAGCGACAGGTTCGGCAGGAAACGCGCACTCCTCCTTGCCGCCGTTCTCTTTGCGGTATCGGCCGTCTGGTCCGCGATCCCGGAGACGTTGACGGAATTCAATATCGCGCGAATCATCGGAGGCGTGGGAGTCGGCATGGCTTCCCTGCTCTCCCCTCTCTATATTGCTGAAATCGCACCGGCGGGTGTGCGCGGCCGCCTCGTCTCGTTCAACCAGTTTGCCATCGTCAGCGGCATCCTGATCGTCTACTTCGTCAACTACTTCATCGCCGGCCGGGGCAACGAGGAGTGGAACATCGCGCAGGGATGGCGCTGGATGTTCGGCTCGGAAGCCCTGCCCGCGGTGCTCTTCTTCGGCTTCCTGCTGTTCATTCCGGAAAGCCCGCGCTGGCTTGTCAAACAGGGGGATCCCGGACAGGCTTTGGGAATTCTCACGAAACTCTCAGGTGCACACCGGGCGGAAGAAGAACTCCGATCCATCGAGCAAGCCATTGCCGCGGAGGGCAGCAAGACTTCGGAACTCCTGAAGCCGGGGATGCGCAGGGCGCTGATCATCGGCGTCGTACTGGCGGTGCTTCAACAGATCACCGGCATCAACGTCTTCATGTACTACGCCCCCGAAATCTTCAAACAACTCGGCGCGGGCACAGACATCGCCCTGCTGCAGACGGTGGTCGTGGGTGCCTTTAACGTGGCCTTCACCATTGTGGCCATCAGAAAGGTCGATCGGCTCGGACGGAAACCCCTGTTGATCATCGGCGCAGCGGGGATGGGGCTCTGTCTGTCCGGACTCGGTCTTGCGGCATACTACGCCACGACGGCTATCTGGGTGCTCCTCTTCGTCGTCGGCTACATCGCATGCTTCGCTCTTTCGATGGGTCCCGTCGTCTGGGTGGTGCTGTCGGAGATCTATCCGACAAGGATCCGCGGGCGCGCGATGGGCATCGCCACGCTTCTGCTCTGGTCGGCCAACTTTCTCGTTTCCCAGACCTTCCCCGTCATCAACGAACACCCCTGGCTCGTAAACACCTTCCACCATGCGTTTCCCTTCTGGCTCTATGCCTTTTTCTGCGCGGTGACCATTGCGGTCGTCGCTCTGCTTGTGCCGGAAACCAAGGGGAAGTCTCTCGAAGAGATTGAACGGCTCTGGAGGCGTGAGAAGTAGATCCGCATGGCCACATCTGTCATTATACATCCCGACGGGGCAATCGGCGAAATCCGCCCCGAGCTCCACGGGCACTTTCTTGAACATCTCGGCAGTGCAACCTACGGGGGCATCTGGGTCGGACACCATTCCACGACACCCAACATAGAAGGACTCCGGCTGGACGCGGTAACACACCTCCGCGATCTCGGTGTTCCGGTGTTGCGCTGGCCGGGAGGCTGTTTCGCGGACAACTATCACTGGCGCAACGGTATCGGTGAGCCCGGCGACCGGCCGCAGACGGTCAACCACTCGTGGGGCGGTCAGATCGAGGATAACAGCTTCGGCACACATGAATTCATGCGCCTCTGTGAACTCATCGGCGCGCGTCCGTATCTGGCCGCCAATGTCGGAAGCGGCGTTCCGGCTGAACTTCGCGACTGGGTGGAATACTGCAATCAACCCACGGGGGGCTCGCTGGCCGGACAACGCGCCACGAACGGGTCTCCACTTCCCTTCCAGGTCCGCTACTGGGGCATCGGGAATGAAAGCTGGGCATGTGGAGGCCACATGACCGCCGAGGAGTACTGTGCGCAGTATGCCCGGTTCGCTACCTATGTGCCACGGTGCGGGACCACCGCCCCGTATCTTATTGCCGTCGGCCCGAACAGCAATGACACGGAGTGGACACGCCGGTTCTTCCAGAGACTCAGGGAAGGACGCAGGTATGTACCGCCGATTCATGGCTTCGCCATGCACTTCTACAGCTGGGGAACCCGGACGGCGACGGACTATGACGAAGAATCCCTGAGGGCCCAGCTTTCCACATTTGTTGATCTGGAACGCGCCGTGAAAGAGCAACGCGCGTACCTGGATCGTCTGACCCCGGAGCTCGGCCGCGGCCGCGTCGATCTCCTGGTCGATGAGTGGGGAACCTGGGACAAAAGCGAGCCGGACGTTGAGAAAGAGCACGGACTGTTCTGGCAGCAGAATACGATGAAGGATGGAGTCGCTGCAGCACTCGGCCTGAATGTCTTCCACCGCCAGGCTGACAAACTCTCGATGTGCAACCTTGCCCAGATCGCAAACGTCCTGCAGGCGCCCCTGCTGACAGAGAAGGACCGGTGCCTCCGCACACCCACCTATCATGCCTTTTCCATGATGCGCACGCACAAAGAGAAGACCGCCCTGCACGTTGAGGCCGATCCGACTTCAAGCGGGCTTTCCGTTTCCGCTTCACGCGGTGACAGAACGCTCTCCGTGACAGTCGTCAATCCCGACCCTCTGACCCCGGCCACCGTTTCCTTGCGGCTCACACGCGGGACCATCACGGAGGTGAGCGCGAGAATTCTGTCTCATCCGGATTGGAATGCGTGCAACACGTTTGATGAACCGGATGTGCTCGTTCCCCGTACTCATACCGTGCGTTCTCCCGGAGGTTCCCGGGATGTTGATCTCCCGCAGATGTCGGTGGTGCAGATCGAAGCGCAGATAGACGGGTGTTGAAAGCCTTCACCTGTCGGTCGTGCTGATCGAAGAGCAGATGGCAGAGTGATCACATCCCGCTGACACTGCGTGTTCCGGATCGCGGCAGAGACCGCCAGGGCGGTGAGATTCCGTGTTGTGCCTGTACCTTGGGGCGCAGACCGGGAAGTGCGTATCCTGATCTGACATTGGCTGTGGCGATCGGGACCAGGATGGATGGTAAAATAGATGCTGAACCTGGAGGTAGACATATGATCCGCAATCCCTCGTCTCCTGTTCTCCTTCTTCTTCCTCTTCTTCAGATTCTGGTCGCCGGGACAGTGCGGGGGCAGAATATCCCGGAGACTCCGCCGCTGATCCAATTTCCTTTCTCTCCCGCCCGGCACCTCAATGCGATTTGTCTGCCCGACGACTGGCTCAAGACCCTGGTCACCGAACGGGGTGCGCTTGCCTACGACTTTGGACCGGGGCCGTACGCCCGTCCTCTTACAGAAATCAGTTTCGGCCTGGACGGACCTCCGCTGACTGTGACACGGCAATTCTATGAAGACCCGGTGGTCCCGATTGCCGTCACGCTGTCCGAGAGTCCGTCTGTGCGGATGGTAACCCGTGCGTTCTCAATAATCCCCCTCCCGCCGGCGCATTCGGGTGCTTACCCCGGCAATGATCGCCTCACACATCCTGGCGAACCCGATCCGCAGGAATGGGCGGGCTTTCGTATCGGCGACGATCGCGTTACACGCCGTGGCGGATTGAACGGGGCCATCGCGTGGTGTGCTCCGCCGCCGTATGCCGATCCCGCATTCCGAAACGTCGCATGGGGGACGAACAGGCCCATAACATATCGTGTGAACGTCTCTCCCGGTGCGGCCAGGCGTGTCGCCTTCGGGCTTTGTGAATCCTACAAGCAGCGCCCCGGCGGGAGATACATCGAACTCCGTGTTGAAGGCGGAGATCCGCTTACCGTCGATCCTCTGGTTGACGGGGAACGGAACAGGCCGTACGTATATCTGGTGGACGGGTCAGACCGCAACAATGACGGTGTGCTGGAAGTTGGAGCATTCGCCTCACCGCGCACGTCGGACCCCAATGTATTGCTCAACGCCATCTGGGTTTTTTCCGCCGGGGCAGCGGTGACCCCGGACGGCGTCATGCGCGGTTTGCACAACAGCATCGCGGAAGTCCGCGTGGATTGCGGGCGCGAACTGGAAGCTTCGGCCCCCGCTCCCCGTCTCGATGCATTGCGTGCAACGTTTGATGGCGAAGATCTGACCCCCGTCATCCGCATACGTTCCTCCCGTGAGCTTTCGTTTGACAGCACCAGGGGGCTCGTGCTCTTCGAGCGTCTGCCGTATTGTCTCAGCCGCCCCTCCCCGTTATCAGCCACGCGTTCCGGCGACACCCTTGTTCTTCTCCTTCCGCGCGGAACGCGGTCGGCGGACCTCATCGTTGTTCATGGGGGTGCGGGTCGTTCAGAAATCACCGGAGTCCCTTCACTGGATCACGAACTCACCCGCGCAGATTCATTCTGGCGGGGACAGTCTTCTGTTCCGCGCGACCGGCTTCGCATCCCCGACCCGCGTCTGCAGTACCTGGTCGATGCCAGCGTCCGGAACATTTACCAGATACGGGATATCAATGACGGCCGCCTGCAATATCAGCCCGGGCCGACCGTGTACCGGGGCCTCTGGATCTGCGACGTATTGTTCTCGGGCAACATATCACTGATGCTCGGCGATCAGGCCAGCGTGCGCAGGGCTCTCGAAAAGGCTTTTCCGTTACAGTCTCCGGAAGGGCAATTCCGTATTCTGCTTCCGATGGAAGCGCTCAACGAGACGCCGGTGGTGCTTGTCGCTCTCTGCAGATATGCAGCCTTCTCCGGGGATACGCTCTGGCTCCGCCGCCACTGGCAGGTGGTCCGACGTGGTATAACGTGGATCAGAAATGCCCGCGGGCGTACGCTGGTTGACGGTTCCGCGCCGTATGCGGGCCTGATGCCGCCGGGATTCGTGGACGGAGGAATTTCCCACCTCACTGCGGATTACGGAAGCCTCTGGTGGGCCATGATTACGCTGCAAGAAGGTGCTGAAGCGGCACGGCGGATCGGTTTCATGGAAGATGCCCGGTCGTGGGAGTCTTTGCTCGACAGTTTTTGGGTCGCCTTTCGCGCACGCGCGCCGCTTGACATGAAAACAGATTCCGCCGGACATCGTTACCTTCCCGTTACCGTGGCGGATACGTTGAGAGGGGTGCCTCCGCAACGCGGGCAGTATGCGTTCCTGCTGCCGCTCCCGTACGGTCGCTTTTTTCAGTCAGCAGACACAGTGATGCAGGCAATCAATCGCGGGAACCTGGCAATGCTGGACTCCAGAACCGAAGAGGGTATCATCGCCGGGAGCGGGTGGCTACAGGACGGAATCTGGGCATGGCTCGGCGGGATTCATGCCATGGCACATCACCGGATGGGAAACTGGGGAAAAGCATGGGAACTCCTGCGGGCGTTCGCTGATCACGCTACTCCGCTCGGCACATGGGTGGAAGAACAACAGCAACGGAGCCAAGGCACCCGGACCACCGGCGATGCTTCAAACGCCGAGGCCGGGGCATTTTTCGTTCAGTCGGTAAGAAATCTTCTCGTGTGCGAGCGGGGGGACACCCTCGCGTTTCTTGCCGGCTTTCCCCGGGAATGGCTCGGACCGGGAAAGCAGACCGTACTCAGGGACGGAGGCACAACCATGGGAAATGCTTCCCTGGAGGTATCCGTCAGCACGGATGGGAGAATTGCCACGCTGGTTCTCATTCCTCCGGGGCGCAGGACGGGCCCGGGCATACCCGTCCTGTATTGCCACGCTTTGAGAGACGCAGGATTCCTTATGCCTGACGGAAAAGCTCTTCCGCAACATCTTCCGTTGAAGGCCGGACAGCAAACGACTTTGAAGTTGATGAAGAAGCTCTGACCGACCCGGACTGACCGGGATCGACATTTTTCTGTTTCCCGGGCGCCCGAGTTTGTGTATATTACAGCGATTAATCCTCCCGCTGTCCCTCATCTCTCGATAAAGGACGCCATGAAGATCTTTGCTCGTCCGCTGTTGCTCGCCTTTGCGCTGTTCCTATCTGCCCCGGCTGCCGCCCCTGGTGCCGACATGACCGAACAGGAGAAAGCCCGCCTCGCAGAAGAGGTTAAGGCGGAATTCCTCCACTCCTGGAACGCCTATAAGACCTATGCATGGGGACACGACGGACTGAAGCCCCTGAGCAAAACGCCGTATGATTGGTACAACGAGCGATTGTACATGACGCCGCTGGACGCGATGGATACCATGATTCTCATGGGACTTGAAGAAGAGGCGGATAGCACACGGGCCTACATTTTGCGCAACCTCTCGTTCGACAAGGACGTCTACGTAAAGGTCTTCGAGATCAACATCCGGATGCTGGGGGGACTGCTCTCAAACTATCAACTCACGGGCGACGAGCGGTTGTTGGCCCTCGCCAGGGATCTGGGTGACCGGCTGATCCCGGCGTTCAAAACGCCCACCGGATTTCCCTACGTGGATGTCAACCTCAAAACCGGTGCCGTGCGGGGCACAAAGACGAATCCGGGAGAGATCGGAACGCTGCTCGTTGAATTCGGAACGCTCAGCAAGCTGACCGGTGATACCAAATATTACAACTACGCCAAGTACGCATTCTTGAACGTCTTTGCGTCACGCTCTGACATCGGCCTGGTCGGCGATCAAATAGACTGCGAGACCGGGGAGTGGCTGCGGACCGAGAGCCATCTCAGCGCCTGTATCGATTCATACTATGAATACATGGTCAAATGCGCCCTCTTGTTTGAGGATGAAGACTGCAAGACCATGTGGGACAGCTCATACAAGGCCATCAACACCTATCTGGCCGATACCGTGGGGACGCAGCTCTGGTTCGGCCATGCCGACATGAACACCGGCAAGCGCACAAAAACCTGGTTCGGCGCCCTGGATGCGTTTTTTCCGGCGGTACTGGTTCTGACGGGCGACCTCGAGCGCGCCGCCTGGTTACAGGAGTCCTGCCTGCATATGTGGAAACGCCACGGCATCGAACCGGAGGATTTTGACTACAAGAAGAATGAAGCCGCACGAGCGCGCTTCTTTCTGAACCCGGAAATCATCGAATCCGCATACTATCTCTACCGCAGAACCAACGACCCGCGCTACCTCGAGATGGGAAAGACCTTCTTTGACAGTCTGAAGACCTACTGCCGCGTGGACGCCGGGTATGCAGAACTGAAGAGTGTGATCACGAAGGAAAAATCGGACCGGATGGAGAGCTATTTCCTCGCGGAGACACTGAAGTATCTCTACCTCCTGTTTGCGCCCGCGGAAACACTGGACTTCGACAGAACCATTTTCAACACGGAAGCCCACCCCATCCGCCGGACCTGGTAGACTGCCATGCGCAAAAAATTTCCGACTCCCGAGGACGAAGCACGGCACATCCTTGCCCTTTTCACTGGACCGGAAAGCTTTGCGCGGTGCCTGGAGTTCGTCCGCCATCATTTCGACGTGATTCAGGCGCGATCGCAACTTCTCCTCACACTCTCGACGCTGGCTTTGACCATCACGGGGTTTTCCGGTGTGAAGATCGCGCAGACCAACATGTTCGCACGGTACAGCATGGCACTGGGGATTGTGTTCGTCCTGGCCGCCATGGTGATTCTCCTGCTCGGCGGCTTGCGGATCCGGTGGATGACTCTGTTCCTGGGGGATCAGCCGGAGGAGACCCTTATCCGGATCATCCGGTACCGGAATCTCAAAACCCGCCTCTATTTCTGGGAACTCACGCTTCTTGTTATCGGGCTGGGCAGTTATGTGGCAAGCGTGGTCACCTATCTTCTCTACACTCCCTGAGTGTGGTACCGTTGCGTATGCTCATGAATGAAGGAAAGGCCGATCAATGAACCGTATGCTCTTATATGCGCTCGCCGGTGTGCTCACGATGGGGTTCTTCTCATGCGGAAGACAAGGGGACAAAGCCGCACAAACAGGCACGACGATAGCGGTGATCCCCAAGGGCACCACGCATGAGTTCTGGAAGTCCATTCACGCCGGCGCAGTGAAGGCATCGCGGGAGCTGAAGGTCGATATCATCTGGAAAGGCCCACTGCGCGAAGACGACCGGGAGGCGCAGATATCCGTAATGGAGGATTTCATCAGCCGTGGAGTCAACGGCATTGTGCTCGCTCCGCTGGATGACATCGCCTTGCGGGGGCCCGTCACCAATGCGACACGCGCGGGTATTCCGGTGGTCATTATTGATTCCGATCTCAAGAGTGAAGACTATGTCAGCTTCGCGGCTACCGACAATTACCTTGGCGGCAAAATGGGGGCGGCGGAACTCATCCGCCTTCTCAACGGCAAGGGCCGGGTGATCATGTTGCGTTGCCTCGAAGGATCGGCCAGCACCGTCAACCGCGAGCGCGGGTTTCTGGATGCGATGGCAGCCGCACCCGGCATGAGAGTGGTGAGTGCGAACCAGTATGGCGGCGCAACGGTCGAAACGGCCTATCGCGCCAGCGAGAACCTGCTCGCCCCCCTCAAGGACGCTCAGGGAATGCTCACCATTGATGGCATCTTCACCCCGAATGAATCGACAACCTTTGGCATGCTTCGGGCGTTACAGGATGGCGGTGTTGCGGGGAAAGTGTTCTTTGTCGGGTTCGACAGTTCCACCAAACTCGTCGAGGCCCTGCGCAACAGGCAATTGAACGCCCTGGTTCTTCAGAATCCCATGGCCATGGGGTATCTCGGTGTAAAAGCGGCCGTCGAACATATTCGAGGTATAAAAGTTGAAAGGCGTATCGACACCGGCGTTACACTGGTGACAGGGACAAACATGGATCAACCCGAAATCAAGGAACTTATCCAGCCCGATCTGGCCCGGTGGCTTGAATGACCACACGGTCCCCGCTACCCCGCTTCACCATGCGGGGCATCGTCAAGCGGTTCGGGGCGACAGCGGCCCTTGACGGCGTGGACTTTGCCGTTGCTCCGGGGGAGATCCACGCCCTCGTGGGTGAAAACGGTGCGGGAAAGAGTACGCTCATGAAAATCCTGGCGGGAGCTCTTCAGCCGGACGATGGGAGTATGCACCTGGACGGCGCTCCCTATCGTCCCCGCAGCACCCATGACGCCCGAAATGCCGGCGTGGCAATGATTTATCAGGAACTCTCCCTCGCACCCCACCTTCCGGTCGAAGACAACGTGATGCTCGGCATGGAACCGGGTGAGTTCGGCATTCGCAACCGTGCGGCGATTCGCACACGAACCCGCGAAGCCCTTTCACTGCTCGGGCATGGCGCGATTGACCCCCGGACCCGCGTGGGGGCACTGCCCATTGCGGCACGGCAGATCGTCGAAATCGCCCGGGCACTCGCGGTCGGGTGCAGGATTCTCGTCCTCGATGAACCCACCAGCAGTCTTGCACTTGCAGACATCCAGCAGCTCTTTTCCGTACTCGGCACACTGCGGAAACAGGGGCATGCGATTGTCTACATCTCCCATTTTCTGGAAGAGGTGAAGCAGATCGCCGACCGGTACACGGTGTTGCGCGACGGACGGACCGTCGGGTCAGGGATAACCGCGAAACATACTATTGAAGAGATTGTCTCGCAGATGGTCGGCAGGCGCCTCGAGCAGATGTACCCCCATTCTGTGCGTGTGCCGGGGGATGTCGTACTGGATGTGCATGAACTGTCCGCTTTGCCGAAACCGCTGGACGCAAGTTTTTCACTCCGCCGCGGCGAAATTCTCGGGCTCGCCGGACTTGTCGGGGCCGGACGTACAGAGTTGCTGCGCGCCCTCTTCGGGCTTGCCCCCATTGCGCGTGGGGAAATCCGGCTGTTCCTTCACCGTGGCTGGGCCCCTCCGCCCGAACGCTGGAAGCAGGGTGCGGGAATGGTGAGTGAAGACCGCGCCACGGAAGGCCTCGCCCTCACCCTCAGCCTGGCCGATAACATCACCATGAATCTCTCGCGCGACACGGGCCGCTGGGGAATTGTCCGTCCACGCCGTCTCGCCACGACCACAACCCGCTGGATTGATACGCTCGGCATCAAGGCGCGCGGTCCGCATCAGAAAGTGCACACGCTATCCGGAGGCAATCAGCAGAAGCTCGCTCTGGCACGTCTCCTCCATCAGGATGTGGACGTGTTGTTGCTCGACGAGCCCACGCGCGGGATCGATGTCGCCAGCAAATCACAGGTCTATGAGTTGATCGACCGCCTTGCATCCGGCGACCGGAATACGGGAACCCCCGGCAGGGCCATCATGCTCGTCAGCAGCTATCTCCCGGAACTGCTCGGAATCTGTGACCGGATCGCCGTCATGCACCGCGGCCGGCTCGGTCCGGCACGCCCTGCACACGAGTGGACCGAACATTCGCTCATGCTTGCCGCGACAGGTTAAGGTCGAATATCATGAAACGATTCTCCTCGCTTACGCAGACGCTGGGCCCGCTTGCCGGCCTCGTGCTGATTTTTTCGCTCTTCGCAATAATCGGCCCCGAGAGTTTCTGGTCCACCAATAACCTCGAAACCATCGCACGTCAAACCGCGATCGTAGGTTCGGCAGCCCTCGGTATGACGCTCATCATCATCTCGGGAGGGATCGATCTCTCCGTCGGTTCGATCATCGCCCTTGTCACCGTCACCCTTGCCGCCCTGCTGCAGGCCGGGGTGGACCCTTTCCTTGCGGCCCTCGGCGGTGTGGCCACCGGCGTCCTCTGCGGCTTCGCCAACGGATATCTCATCACGCGGCTTCGCGTCGTGCCGTTTATCGTCACACTCGGAACGTTGCTGGTCGTCCGCGGAGCGGCAAAGGGGTTTGCGCGGGAACAGAAGATCGATGCCCCGCTGACCTGGCTGCAGGAGTTGCTTGCCGCACTACCTCCCGGGGAAGGTTGGCGTGTTGTCCCGTGGGGCGTGTGGCTCACCATCGTTCTTGCCGTGTGCGTCGCCGGACTCCTGGTCTATACCCGTCTCGGCCGCCACATCATCGCCATCGGTTCGAACGAACAGACCGCTCGGCTGTGCGGGGTTCCCGTGGACCACGTGAAGACGACCGTGTACGCCCTGGGTGGTTTTTTTGCCGGCGTGGCCGGCGTGCTGCAGTTCTCCCGGCTGACCGTGGGAGACCCCACGGTGGCAATGGGTGTGGAGCTGGATGTCATAGCAGCCGTAGTCATCGGCGGAGGCAGCCTTTCCGGCGGGGAGGGGTCCGTTTTGGGTACCATCGTCGGCGCACTGATTATGACGGTGATCCGGTCGGGTTGCGCTCAAATGGGACTGCCGAACTGGGTGCAGGAGATGGTGACAGGCGGGATCATCGTCGCCGCCGTGGCCATCGATCGCTGGCGGCAACGCCGGCGCACCAGCGATGCGGGGATGGTGAGCTGAACCGCCGGCACATTGAGGGCTTCGAGTCAACGCCACGGACGTTCCCCCCGCCCCGGAGAACAACGGACCCGGCAACCGCAAAGCACGCATGCAGCGGTGCAGCCAATAGAGAATGAACAAGACAGCAATTCACACTATCGGAAACATTCAATGCGTACATTTGGCCGTCTTTTCCTCTTCACACTGATCCTCACGGCAACTCTCACTGCGGCCCCGCCTGACAAAAAGTCTCTTACACACGATGTCTATGACAGCTGGCAGAAGGTTTCGGGCGAGGCCATCGCTAACAACGGTACATGGGCCGCATATGTGATCGAACCGCAGGAAGGCGATTCCCGGCTCGTTCTCCTGAACCTCCGCACGGGATTCACCGACACGATAGCCCGCGGTACCGGTCCGAAGTTCAGCCAGGACTCCCGGTACGCGGCATTTTTCATCAAACCGGTGTTTGCGGAAGTGAAGAAAGCAAAGATTGCAAAAAAGAAAACGGACGACCTGCCGAAGGATACTCTGGGGATCGTCACGCTCGGCGCCGACAGCGTGGTACACATTCCGCGGGTGAAAACATTCAAGTTTCCTGAAAAAGGATCGGGCTGGATCGCCTACCACATGGACAAAGAAGCCGTGAAACCGGACTCCTCCAGAAAGAACGGCAAAAAGGACGGCATCACGGACGAAGAAGCCGATGCCAAAGACAAAAAGGACGAGGCCGGCACACTGATGGTCGCGCGTCGCCTGGCCGACGCAAGGGAGTTCCTTTTTCCGCTTGTCCGCGAATTCACGTTCACCAAAGACGGACGCACGATTCTGTTCGCCACGACGGGGAACGACAGCACAGACGCACCTGGAGTTTTTGCCTTCAACACCGTCACCTCAACGGTTGACACGCTTTCCATCGGCCCGGGCAAGTACAAACTCCTGGCCTGGGATGAAGACGGAAAGCAGGCGGCGTATCTCGCCGATCGCGATACCTCCAAGAACAAGCAACGGTTTTTTTCTCTGTTTTACTGGACGGACGGCCGCGACTCAGGGATCGTCATCGCTGACACGCTCATCAAAGGTCTTGAAGACCAATGGTTGATCAGCGAAGACCGTGCGCCGGCTTTTTCAAAAGACGGATCCCGGCTGACATTCGGGACGGCACCAATTCCCATGCCGGAAGACACCACATTGAACGATGAGGAAACCGCCAGGCTGGACGTCTGGAACTGGCAGGATGAATACCTGCCGACGCAACAGAACAAGAACGTTGAGCAGGAAAAGAAGCGATCCTATCTCGCGGTCATTCACCTTGCAACCAGGACGTTCGCACAACTGGGCTCACCCCGGATTCCGAACGTCCAGATCGGCAACGAAGGGCGCGCTCCGGTCGCCCTGGGACTCTCCGACGTCCCGTACCGGAAACTGGTCTCCTGGGAGAATAGGCCGTTCAACGATGTCTACCTGATCGATGTCCGGACCGGTGCACAGACGAAAATTCTGGAAAAGACCAAAGGATCCCCCGCCCTCTCGCCCGGGGCTTCATACGTCGCCTGGTACGATCCCGATCAGAAGAACTGGTTCACACTGAACACGACCACTCTTCAACGCACCAACGTCACGAAAACTATCACCATCCCCCTGTACAACGAGCTCCACGATCGCCCGGACGAACCCGGAGCGCACGGCCTGCTCGGATGGACGGAAAGAGATTCGACCATGCTGGTGTACGACAGGTATGATATCTGGTCGATCGACCCGGCGGGCGTGGCGCGCGCGCGCGATCTGACAGGCGGGTCCGGTCGAAAGACAAAGACGAGCTACAGATACATCAGAACTGATCCCGAAGAACGGTTCCTTATGCCAGGAAGCACGATGCTCCTGAAAGTCTTTGACACATCAACAAAATCCGCGGGCTATGGCCGCATGCCGCTCTCCGGCGTTACACCCCCGCAACAACTGTTGTTCGGGCCGTTCGATTTCAGCACACCAACGAAGGCGCGGGACGACAGCACATTCCTTTTTATCAAGAGCAACTTCACCACATCGCCTGACCTCTACACAGCCGGGGGGGATTTCAACGCTCCCCGCAAGTTGAGCGCGATCAATCCTCAGCAACGGGACTATCTGTGGGGCACCGCCGAACTCTTTTCGTGGAAGGCGGCCGACGGAAAACCGATTGATGGCCTCCTGTATAAACCGGAGAATTTCGATCCGAAGAAGCGGTATCCGATGCTGGTCTACTACTACGAACGCAATGCCGACTACCTCAACTCGTACCAGGCACCGGCGCCAAGCGCGTCCACCATTAACCGTTCCTATTGTGTGAGTAATGGATACGTGGTCTTCGTCCCGGACATCCGGTACAGAGTGGGCTATCCGGGACAGAGTGCGATGGACTGCATTATTCCCGGCGTGAAGAAGCTGATCGGGACCGGATTTGTCGACCCCGCCCGGGTCGCCCTGCAGGGGCAAAGCTGGGGGGGATATCAGACCGCGTACATTGTCACGCAAACCGGCATGTTCAGAGCGGCAATGGCCGGTGCACCCGTCTCGAACATGACTTCCGCCTACGGCGGCATCCGCTGGGAATCAGGCCTGAGCCGCATGTTTCAATACGAAAAGGACCAGAGCCGTATCGGCGGCACGCTGTGGGAAAAACGTGACCTGTACATCAAGAACTCCCCCCTGTTCTTCGCGGACAAGGTGACCACGCCTCTCCTGATCATGCACAATGACAACGACGGAGCGGTGCCGTGGTACCAGGGAATCGAGCTCTTCACCGCGCTCCGCCGCCTCGGGAAACCCGCCTGGATGCTGACGTACAACAACGAAGCGCACAACCTGGTCCAGCGGAAGAACCGCAAAGACCTTTCCATACGCATGATGCAGTTTTTTGATCATTTCCTGAAAGACGCTCCAATGCCCGTCTGGATGAAGTCCGGGATCCCGGCCATCAACAAAGGAAAAACACTCGGACTGGAAATCGCAAAATGACGCGGCACCTCATGCACATCTGCATCGTTGTCCTGCTCTCCTTGCTCCTTTCGCCGATTTCGCGTTCCCAGTCGACCGCCCGGTGGTATGACGAACCGCAATACGAACCTCCGGAACATCAGGTGGATATGGAGCATATGCGGCTCATGGTTTCCTTCCTCCCGGAAGAAGGGCTGATCCGGGGGAGCGTGACGCACATCTTCACCCCCCTCCGGGACCGCGTCGACACGCTTTTCCTGAATGGGCCGGGCATCACCATTCTCAACGCTGTTCACAGGGGACGCCCGTTGCCGTTTGTCACCTGTCCGGATGGCATCACATTTCGCTTCTCACCACCGCTCCGGGCTGGAATGAGGGATAGCATCATGCTGCAGTACGAAGCCCGCCCCCGGCTCGGCATATTCTTCATCGGCTGGAATGATACCACACACCGGAGCCGGAGGCAGATCTGGACCCAGGGCCAGGGGATCAACAATCGTCACTGGTTTCCCTGTTACGACGAACAGAACGACAAACTGACCACCGAAATGATCGTCACGTTCGACAGCCGATACCGGGTCCTCTCAAACGGGCGGCTGGTCTCCAGAAAGGACAACCGCAACGGGTCCACAACGTGGCACTATAGAATGACCCACCCCCATTCCACCTACCTGGTGATGCTGGGGATCGGCCTGTATGAGATCGATACGCGGCGGTCAAAAAGCGGCGTGCCCATCCACCTCTGGTACTATCCCGAATACCCCGATCGTGTCGAGCCGACATACCGGTATTCGGCCGAAGCGGTCGATTTCATGGAACGGGAAACAGGAATCCCTTACCCCTGGGAATCCTATGCACAGATTCCCGTACAGGACTACATGCATGGGGCGATGGAGAACACGACGGCAACAGTGTTCGGTGACTTTTTTCTCGTGGATCGCCGCTCGTTCCTGGACCGCAACTACATCAGCGTCAACGTGCACGAGCTCGCCCATCAATGGTTCGGCGACTACATCACCGGCCGCAGCGGACGGAGTTCCTGGCTGCACGAGAGCTTCGCCACGTTTTATCCGAAGCTCTTCCTGCGAGAGATCGCGGATGAGGATGCCTACCAGTGGGCCCGGAGGCGCGAGCAGGAGGCGGCGCTCGCGGCGTCAGAAAGGAACCTTTTCCCCATTCTCCACTCAGCCGCCGGGTCAGAACGGGTGTATTCAAAAGGCTCGGCGGTTATCGATATGATGCGCTATACATTCGGGGAAGACGCGGTCCGCCGGGTGATCACACACTATCTCCGGACGCATGCGTACGGCCTCGTGGAAACCAATGACCTCTACCAGGCCTTCCAGGATGTCCTGGGTCTCTCACCCCGCAAGTTCTTCGAGCAATGGATTTATCGCGGAGGAGAGCCGCACTACCGGATCACCTATCAGGACGTTCAACTCCCGGAGCGGGGGGAACGTCAGACCCGCATCACGGTCAGGCAGATACACGTGCAGGATGACCTCGTTAAGCTGTTCGCCATGCCCGTCACTCTCGAAGTGCACTACACCGACGGTTCGTCCGACCGGGTGCGGGTGAACATCGAACGGGAAACGGAAGAGGTTGTCGTGCTGAATCCGGGCAAACGGAGTATCGCCTTCGTTCTGTTCGACCCGGGGAGCTGGATAATCAAGCATGTGACATTCGACCGGTCGTTTGTCGAACTTCGCGCGCAGGCGCTGAATGCTCCGTTCATGATCGACCGGTACGATGCCGTTTGCGCCCTCAGGGACACCGCGCTCGCTATGAAGCGAGCTCTGCTTGCAGAGGTGTACGAACGTGAACGCTTTCATGCAACTCGGGGGGAAGCCGTAACGCAGCTCGCCACCGATCCCGACCGCCGGAGTATGGACATCGTCCGGCGGGCAATGCGGGATACTGCTGTTGAAGTCCGCTCTGCTGCCCTGGCAGCATTCGCGGTCATTCCGCCTGCCCTGCGGGATGCCGTCGAGGAATTGCTCACCGACTCGTCATACGCCATCGTAGCCTCGGCGTTGACGCAACTGTGCGAGCAGTTTCCTGAACACCGCGACCGGTATCTCTCCCTCACGCAGGGCGTGAACGGTGTCGGCAATCAGGTGTCCGTGCTCCGGCATGAAATGGCGGCAAGGGCCGGATCGCGCGAAGCGCTGGACACCCTTGTGGATATGGCCGGCCCTGCATTTGAATTCCGGACCCGGGTGAATGCCTTCGAGTCCCTCCTCCGGCTGAACTTCTTGAACGAACCACTCGTCCAACACCTTTTTGAAGCAATGACCCGCGCCAACGGCCGCCTCCGGAATCCGGCAATAGACGTGACGCGGTGTTATCTCAAGCAACCCTCTCACCGCGCACTATTCTTGAAAGGACAGCAGAATCTTGCGTGGTCTCAGTGGAAAAAGGATATGATTACACCTGTTTTCCAGACACCTTGACCCCGACATCCCGTCGTTTTGCAGGTGCCGGTGATCAGCGTTGCTTCTGTACCTGGTAGTTGTCAAACTGGATCGATTTCTTGACCCGTCGCGTGTCTTTGCCCTCCCGCGACAGGCTGTCCGCATACGACTTCAAACGTGCTTCCTGTTCTTTTATCGCACCGGCGGCTGCACCGGACTGTGACATGGCGGGTGATGCCGCCAGATCGTGCCGTGCCGTTGTCAGGGCCAGTGTAGCCTCCTCGACCTTCCCTGCATCAAGAGCCTCCATGGCCTGTTTCACCGCACGCGTGGAAACAGCCACGTCCCCTTTCGCCTGAGCATCCCAATCCCGCTCACGTTCAACCACCGCTCTGTCGTTTTCATAACGTACGGAGGTCCGGAAGGAGGGAAAAGCCTTCCCCACCACCGGCTCCCCCTGCCAGACCAGCTTGCCGTTTGCCACGACGAGAGATCCCTTACCTGGAGGAACGGAGATCTCTGCGCAGAGTTCCCGCGAATCATTTGCGTACAGATCACCGATGGGCACTTTTACCTTTGTGCCCTCCCTGTGGTACTGGAAACCGATGATATCGTGCAACCTGACACCACCGCCCAGCTCCAGTTCCAGGATCACGCCCTGGGCCAGCATGGAAGACAGCTGATCGAATTCCCGTCGGAGAACGGATGCAAGGTTTTCAGGGTTCTCTATGAAGTAGTAGTTCCCTCCGCCCTGCTCCGACAAATCCACCATAAGATTTTCGTTATAGTCCAGACCGACACCGATTGTCGTCAACGAGACACCCGATACGCGCTGCTGTTGCGCGACGCCCGCCAGACGCCCGGGATCGGTGACGCCTTCATTGGCAAGCCCATCGGAGAGAAGAATGACGCGATTGACAAATTCCTTCTGGAGGTTGCGTCCGACCTGACGGTACCCTTCGCTCAGTCCCCCTCCCAGGTTCGTGCGGCCTCGTGGATACACTTCATTCACGAGACGTCTCAATTCGTCTTTTCTCCGCCCTACGGGAGAGGCCGGCCAGAGCACATCCACTTCGTTGTCATAGATGACCAGAGAGAGGACATCGTCGTTGCGGAGCTGGTTGATGAGTGTGTGGAGGGCAGCCCGGGCATGCGACATCTTTCCTTCTTCGGCCATGGAACCGCTCCGGTCAAGGACGATGGAGAGATTGAGCGGTTTGCGTGCGGGACGGGTATAATCTCTCGCTGCGATCGAAAGCTGGAGATACAGTTTTCCACCGTATGAAGAAATTGCGGGATAATTCACACATCCATCGAGCCGTATGGGATCGCGGGGGGGAGGGGATCCGGCCTGGAGATGTCCAAGGGCCAAGATCAACAAGACTGCTATTGTCATCGGTTTCATCGCACACCTCCTGCAGTGAATGGACGCGGCCTGCCGGCCGCACGAGTGTCTTGTGCTATTGAATCCGCTGAGGAGGCAGAAGGTAAACGATGAATGCACGTATTTATGTAGGAAATGTGGCCGGTTTTCGCTAGTTTCTGTTTTCTTGTGGCACGGTGGCCCAACAAGCAACGCTCAACACAACCCCTCTCCTTATGACCTCCGGAACAGGCATAACCCCGAAGCTGTCCACATTTGATGCATCCATGATTGTGGTCAGCCTGGTTATCGGCATAGGAATTTTCCGCACCCCCGCAATCGTGGCCTCGCATGCCGGCTCGGCGACGATGTTCTACGGGGCCTGGATTCTCGGTGGGGTTATCAGTCTGTTTGGTGCATTGACCTTTGCGGAGATCGGATCACGCTTCCCCAGGCCCGGGGCATTCTACCAGGTTGTTGCCGAGAGCTATCACCCCGCCGTGGCATTCATGCTCAATTGGACCAGCGTCACGATTGTTAACGGTGCGGGGGGCGCTGCAGTTGCCATGATCGGGGCTGAATATCTTGCCCCCGTCTTATTCCCTCCCGATCAGCGCACACTCCTGGCAACGCAGGTGACGGCGGCCGGTCTCGCCATATTCCTGATCGGCATCAATGCGCTGGGAATCAAGACCGGGGCATGGACACAGAATATTCTCACTGTCCTGAAGGTGGGCATGATGGGTGTCCTTGCCTTCGCCGGATTGTCCACCGGTGTAATGTCATCCATTGCCCCTTCTCCCGCACTCATGCTCCCTTCATCGCCCCTTCCAGCCCTGGGGCTTGCATTGATTCCGGTGTTCTACACCTACGGCGGATATCAGAGCGCCATCAATCTCGCGGGAGATATAGCCAACCCCTCACGGAATCTTCCGCGTTCGATCTTCGTGGGAATAGCGATTGTGATTAGCGCGTACCTGCTCATAAATGTTGCGTTCGAACGTACCCTGGGCATTGCCGGCGTTGCAGCGGCGCCCCTGGTCGCGGCCGAGGTGGCGCGCGCGGCCTTCGGTCCCGCGGGGCAGAAACTCATCAGTGTCGCCATCTTTCTCTCGGCGCTCGGGTTTCTGAACGTCACACTCATGCACATTCCCCGTGCGTACTATGCCATGGCCGCCGACGGAGCATTGCCGGCCCGTTTCATGAAGGTCCATTCCGGTACGCAGGCCCAGATCTTCACCCTCTTGTTCTTCGGCGCCCTCATCATCCTATCGATTTTTTTCCTCGGAACATTTGAAAAGCTGATGAATTATGTCATGCTTTTCGACGCCTTCAACAACGCCGTGGTTGCGTCCACGATCTTCGTTCTGCGACACAGGAACATCACGGCAGGCATGCAACCCTATACCGTCCCGCTCTATCCGGCACTGCCGGCACTCTTCATCGTCATTCTGCTCACGGTGACAGTGAATGTCATTCTGAATCAGCCCGGTTCGTTTGTCGTCGGAATCGCGTTTGTCGCAGCGGGGTTCCCTTTGTATCTGATCATGCGGCGTCTGTCGCAGAGAAGAACACCACTATGAGAGTTTCTGTTGCTATGGCGTTCGCGCTGGTACTCGCTCAGAGCACGCCCGTCTCCGCACAGGCCACCTATCAGGCCGTCCTCTACAACGGAGCAAGTGCCAGCCAGGAGCAGCGCCTTCTGGCCATGACCCTTGCAGGGATCGTCAACCGCGATTCTGCCCGCCTCTATCTCCTCAACGTCTATGAAACGTGGAGCTACAGTCCTCCATCAGAACTATCCGAATCCGTTCAATCCGGCGACCGTCATCCGGTTCACATTGCCTGAAACCGGACGGGTGCGCCTTCTGGTATACGATCAGCTTGGACGGTTGGTGGCGAAGCTGGCGGACGGGAATCTGCCTGCGGGATTGCACAGCGTGGAATTTTCCGGCAACGCGCTGGCAGCAGGTATCTACATCTATCGATTGGAGCACGCAGGCGGGTCGGAGGTGAAGAGGATGATCCTGCTCAAGTAGCCGGACTGAAAACTATTTTGCCGGGAACTCGATCTCCATAGCCGGCACCGGATGATAGCCGCGTTCTACGATATTCTCTCCCTTGAATACACCCCATGACGGCAACGGCATGAAACGCTTCGTCATGTGATACATTTGCAGGGCGCTGTTGCCGGCATAGACATACACGACGCGAGCAGGATTGAACGGATTTGGAAAGGCGACGAACAGACCGTCATCCGGATCCGCATATGTTCTGCCATTCCAGCGGAACATATTCTTCCCTAATGTCAGGCCGAGCCGCTCTGCCAGACGGCCGGTTACGCTGTTGTCCGCCGCCCCCCCGAGCACTATCAGGTCGTGCGCCGCAAGATCCGATTCACTCATCTCGGCATCCTGCCGCACCGGGAGGAAGTACTCCACGAACTGGTCGGCCAGAACCGTCTGGAATTTCAGAGCCGCCGAATGACCCGCCTCAATCTGCCGTACCGTCCCGTAGACAAACTGCGTGGAGGTGAAATCGTCAAAGAAGTTGGAGAGTGTATAGCACGCGGACCGCGGCACCGGAATATCGTTCCCCGCATTGAAGATGACTCTGCCCGGCTTTTCCTTCAGATCGAATGTGAAGTTCTCCTTCGCTTTGCTGACGGTCACCTGCCTCCATTGAACCGACTTCTCCGTCTCGATTGCCACAGTGGTCGAGAAGGGATAGACGAAGCCGGACTGTCGAACATCCAGCGTCAGCTGCCAGCCGTCGCCTGCCGCCGAACTCGCACCCCGCACTTCGAGCGCCGGAAGATCTTCACGCTCGAGCCAGGGAACCAGCAGATTCCTCACGGGGCGTTTCCCCGTTTCCTCAGCAATCTTCAGGAACTGCTCGGTCGTGAGGGGTTTCTCACGGAAGCGGGAGTGGACGGCATTCATCACTTCTCCGAAAACGGTGTTACCGAGCGCAAGGCGCAACTGGTGAAGGGCATACGTTCCCCGGATTCGCGGGATTACATAGTTGTTATAACGGTCGTAGACCCGCTCCGCCTTTACCGGGGCAACAGCACCTTCACGAGCCACGGCATAGAGAAGGCGGCAATTCATATCCGTGAGCTGGTCGCGCAGAACGGGCATCGCCGCTCCGGGGTCAGCGGGCAGTCCGTTCAGCACATTCCAGTACGCCGCTGTTCCGCTGACAAACCAGTTGTCTCCTTCCGAAGCCGGATAGACCGTGTTCATCCAGAGGGTTTTCTTGTCGAAACCGTAGAGCTCTTTCACCTCGGCCAGATTCTGTTCCCTCCGCGGCTCCGCCGGAGGATTTGCCCGCATGCCCTTGAGCTTTTCCGCCACGAAGACGGGGTTGACGACCGAATACCCGAGCGAGAGATGCGGCTGCACGCCGGGCAAATCCGGCATGATCCTGCTCCCCTTTTCCGGCATTTTCTCCCTGAGCGTGACCTTCCCGTAGTGCGCAAGGAACATCATATGTGAGGCCATTTCTGCATTCGTGATCTTCCCGTCGCAGGCGTGCGGACGGTTGATCGGCGACGTCGCCATGACATTCACCGCACTGAGCGCATCGATCTTGCCTTTCTCACGCTGGTAGTACTGGTAGAAGGCAAGATCGCGGTTCACGTTCCCGTAGATCAGGTCGTACGGCGCGTTCGTGGGGTCCGGGACATACTCCTTACGAACTTCAGGATCCTTCGCATTGTTGACGCTCCAGTAGAAGCCCCTGGTGTTACCGGGAAACTCGCCGGTCGAACTCCGCCAGAGCTTGTGCTTTTTTGTACCGAGCAGGAGGATGGCGATCTCGTTTGTCTTCACATCGCCGATCAGCCAGTCATTTGTATACAGCCCGTTGTTTCCTGTCGTGAGGATCCGGACGGCTTCATCGATGCTGGAGGCGTACTGGGCGGCTTTCCGAATCCGGGACGATTGCGGCTCTCCGTCGATATTGAAGGGAGTCTGCATAACCGTGGTCTCGCCCATCATAATGCCGGCCGCATTGATGTAGAAATCGGCCCCGGAGTGGATTCCTCCCGGGAAAGTCTCATACACAAGGCGGTGTCCTTTTGCCGGGACCACGTCGCAAATGACATCCCAGTGGACTCCGGTGTATCCGTTCCACATGAACAACTGTGCGAAGACAATCTTCCCGTCCTGCGTTGCAGGCCCGTTGGCCAGAAACGATGAGCACTTATGGAGCCGTTCGGCGGCGTTCAGTTCCTCTTCTTCTTTCCGGAAACTCCGGCCGCTCAACCGGTGCGGCGTTTCATTGAGGGCGCTGCCGAGCTGGCCGATATCCACAACCGAGTTGACGGTGACAATATCCAGAAAGTCAACGGAGCGGCCGGCATAGGTTCCGCCCGCCTTTGCCACCCCATCGGCGATCCCTTTCATCTCCTCCAGATACTCCGGATCGTACTTGCGGAGCATCAGCGCATTGGTCAGCATGCGCAAATCATTCCATCCCGCCCTTGCATTGTCTCCATTCTGCCGTATCGCCAGCTTGTCCATGTACACGACGATCTCCTTCGACAGCAGAAAGCCATATTGATAGCCACGCGGGTACGGCTCCCCTTCGATATGCACAAAGGTCCAGCCTTTGTCCGTATAGCGAAATGCCGGACCGTACCATTTAACGGTTTCAAGCGGGATGTATTCGCCGATATTATCGACCTGATCCACCTGGAGATCATCGAACCACGCCTCACCCGTTGCCGAGCCGTTCAAACCAAGGTGCACACGCGCCCGGTCTTCCTGCTGTGTGGCGAAGAAGAGCACTTCGATCTTCGTCCAATCCTGCGTGCCGCCCACCACGGGCGCATGGTTGGTGAAGGGGAAGGACGCCATGGTGACCGTCGCGGCCACCGCCGTCGGGTATCGCGATGTGGGATCGGACAGAGCCTTCGCCGTCCGAACCCAGGCAGAGAGTCGGTAGAGTTGGCCGACGACCAGCTTCAGGGGGGAGGATTCAACGGTGATGGATCCCGGCTCGCGCGTCTCGAGATGCAGGCTTCTGGTGCCCGTGTGTTTGAGATTTGCATCCACTCCCGCCGCCCCCGTCGGGGCCGGTGCAGGGCTGAGAATGGCCCACCCTGCCGGGATGTCGCCCCCTCCTCCCTCTTCAAAGCCGGAGTTCGGCAGCGGCAGGGGCCGGGGCTGACCGTATGTGCAGAGAGGAGAGAAAATCATTGTTGCCACAGAGGCAGCCAGCAAAAACGCCATGGGCCGAAGGGTCATGAAGGATCCTTAACAGAATTCACGTCTCCCGGAATCTCACAACTCAAGCCTCACCGTGGAGGTGATGAGCAGACCATACTATAACGTCCTATTGGGTAATCTGTGCAAAACCCCGGCGTGTGAGATCACGCGAAATGAACCACACAGCACCCAACCCGACAGCGATGAATAGCAGACCAAGAGCCACCTCGCCGAAGATCAGTTTTCCGATCCCGAACAACATTGCATACACGAGAACGACCCCTGCAAGCCAATCCAGGAAGAGGCCCACGAATCCCGCGTCACCATGGACATCCGGAAGGAGACGCGCAACCGGACGCCATCCGATTCCGCCGGGATGCACGCGGCGATAGAAATCCTTGAGCGTCGAATCCGGAACCGGCGCGGTCAGATACGTGACGAGAAGCCAGGCGACGGTGGTGATGCCCACAATATAGAAAAGCGATTCCGGAAAATGAATCGTGGTGAACCGGCTCAACACGCCGTACGCAATGAGGGGAGTGATCATCGCTGCGATTTCGCTCCAGGCATTGACGCGCCACCAATACCAGCGCAGAACGAGTACAAGGCCGAGTCCGGCTCCCGCTTCAATGATGAATGTCCAGGCCCCCGAGATCGTGTCCAGCATGGCGGTGACCACAAGGGAGAGGAGCATGACCAGAATGGTGGTGATCCGGGCGATCCGGACAAGGCTTCGATCGTTCGCCCCCGGGTTCACAAACCGGCGGTAAAAATCATTCATAATATAGGAGGTCCCCCAGTTAAGCTGGGTCGCAATGGTGGACATGTACGCCGCGAAAAACGATGCCACGAGCAACCCCTTGAGTCCGATAGGAAGATGATCACGCATGGCGAATACGTATCCGAGACGTTTTTCGTCGGGGCCAAGGGCAGGATACAGAACCAGTGTCGCCAGTCCGACGATGATCCAGGGCCATGGGCGGATGCAGTAGTGAGCGACGGTGAACCAGAGCGTGGCATACAGCGAATGTTTTTCGTCCTTCGCGGACATCATCCGCTGGGCGATATATCCTCCACCGCCGGGTTCGGCGCCGGGATACCAGGAGGCCCACCACTGCACCCCGACGTATGCAAGAAATGCCGCCACACTCAGCGCAAGCGCGCCGCCTGCTCCAAGACTCTCCCCGCCGTCGCCGACCACCGGCAAAAACCGGAAGGTCCACGCGGGGAGCTTCGCCTGCAGACCGGCGATACCGCCGACCTCGGGCAGGCCGAGAACGATAAAAGCGAGGACGATACAGCCGACCATCGCAAGGACAAACTGGAAGGCATCGGTGACCGCAACTCCCCAGAGACCGGAGAGAGCCGAGTAGACGGCAGTGACTACCAACGTCAGCGCGATGTAGATCATCACCTGGTCTCGCGGGATGCCGAACATCCCTTCCAGGATCGCCGCCATCGCAAGATTGACCCATCCCATGATGACGCAATTCATGAATATGCCAAGATAGATTGCGCGGAATCCCCGGAGGAATGCGGCCGGCTTTCCCGAATACCGGATTTCCACGAACTCCACGTCGGTCAGAATACCGGCACGGCGCCAGAGCCGGGCAAAGAAGAACACCGTGAGCATTCCGCCGAAGAGGAAATTCCACCAGAGCCAGTTCCCGGCAATTCCGTTACGGGCCACCAGCTCCGTGACGGCCAGAGGTGTGTCCGCGGCAAAGGTGGTTGCCACCATGGAGGTTCCGGCAAGCCACCAGGGGAGGTTGCGGCCAGAGAGGAAGAACTCCTGCATGTTCTTCCCTGCACGCTTCGCATAGAAAACACCAACACCCGCGCTCCCGGCAAAATAGAGGATGATGATGCTCCAGTCGATCCAATTCATACAGGGGGTCCGTTCACATGGTTCAAGAATGCCAGGGCAAGGAGTGCGGAGCCGGCGCAAAAGGCCGATGTCAATGTACGTCTTTCCGGCGATATCCGCCATCTCCTCCACACTTCTTTTGCAGTTCATGCCTCTTCTTCCTACATTTGTTCATGCTACCTGTGTAACAGCGTTTTATACATGAAAATGAGTTTTGTCGAGTTCAATAACGTCGGCAAATCCTTCGGCGGAACAGTCGCCCTGGACGACCTGAGTTTCTCCCTCGAGCGGGGCGAAGTCCATGCCCTCATGGGAGAAAATGGCGCCGGGAAATCAACACTCGGGAAAATCCTTGCCGGGTTGCTGCGTCCTGACCGGGGGACGGTCGTCGTGGATGGCGCTCCGGTCCATTTTCCCTCTGCCCGCGAAGCGCAACAGGCAGGGATCGGCATGGTCCACCAGGAACTCGCCTATTGCCCCGATTTGACCGTCGCTGAGAATCTCACGCTCGGCCGCTATCCGCGCCGGTGGAGAGTATTCCTGGACCGTGCGGCTATGGTCCGGCAGGCCTGCCGGATGCTGGCGGACATCGCGCCGGACCTGGATCCGGAACATCTTATGCGTGATCTCCCGGTCGCGCAACACCAGATGGCCCAGATCGCCGCTGCGGTCAACTCCGGCGCAACGATGCTCATCTTTGACGAACCCACCAGCTCGCTGTCCGAACCGGAAGCACAACGGCTGTTCGCCCTGATCGCGCGTCTCAGGGAACAGGGAAAGACCATCCTGTACGTCTCGCACCGCATGGCCGAAGTGTTTTCGCTCTGCGACAGGATCAGCGTCTTGCGGGACGGGCGTCTGGTGGGCACAGTCAAGGGTCGCGAGGCGGATCAGGACGCGATCGTCCGCATGATGATCGGACGCCAGATGGGGGAGTACTTCCCCGGACATCCCGGCACTCCGGCGGGCCGGGAAGTGCTGCGCGTCGATTCTCTCAGATCGCCCGGCGTGTTCAACAATGTCTCGTTCACCGTCCACGCCGGCGAAATCCTGGGCATAGCCGGGCTGGTCGGTTCGGGCCGCAGCGAGGTGGCTGCGGCGGTTTTCGGTCTTGATCCACGCGCGGAAGGTTCGATACGGCTTGACGGAAGTGACATGACAGGCTCTTCGGTCCGCGACCGCATGCGGGCGGGGATTGCGCTCGTCCCGGAAGACCGGAAACGGCAGGGGCTTGCTCTGATGTTGAGTTGCCGCGTGAATTTCTCCCTGACTCTTCTCGATCTGTTGCGGCGGTGGATCTTTCTCAGCCTCCGTACGGAGCGCCGGATGCTCATGGAAGCGTTCAGCAAACTGTCAATCAAAGCCGCTTCCTTCGAGAGTCCGGCATCCAGTTTGAGCGGGGGCAATCAACAAAAGGTGGTTCTGGCCAAGTGGCTCGCGCGGGCTTTCTCACTGCTCATACTTGACGAACCGACGCGCGGGGTGGATGTGGGAGCCAAAGCGGCGATCTACGCTTTGATAGAGGATCTTGCGCGTCAGGGCCGGGGTATCATCCTGATTTCCTCCGAACTCCCGGAAGTGATCAATCTGTCAACCCGCATTCTGGTCATGCGCGCAGGCACCATTGTCGGGGAGGTACAGAAGCGGGATGCCACTCAGGAAACACTGATGCGGATGATGTCGGGGCTCGAAATCCGCCCGGGCTGAGGAACAATGGATTAGAGATTCATTGGCGCGGCGGGACAGAGGCACCTGTGGTTCAGTCGGGGTTCGAAAGAGAACACGTGCAAGCTGTGCGACACGTGCAGCACATGTGATACGGTGGACGACACACATCTGGAGGCACACCATGGATCAGAGAAAAGCCCGAACGATACGCAATAGGGCTGTGGAGTTTCTCAACAAGGCGCACATCGTGTTAACACCGAAGGAAGTGCGCAACGTTGAAGTGGCCGATTTCGGTTTGAATGACATTGACACCATCGGCCTTGAACTGGTGGTGTACGAAAACAACGATCGCTATTGTGCCAAGGAGCTGGTCCTTCTCCCGGGTCAGACCTGTCCGGAACACCGGCACCCCCCCCGGGAAGAGCACGATGCCGGCAAAATGGAAACCTTCCGTTGCCGGTGGGGCGTCGTGTATCTCTACATCGAGGGAACTCCCACACGCCGGATGAAAGCCGTCATCCCGGAAGCATATGAGCGATATTTCACGGTGCGTCATGAGATTATCCTTCAGCCCGGCGACCAGTACACTCTTCCGCCCGACTCGCTCCACTGGTTTCAGGCCGGTACCCGCGGTGCAATCCTGTCGGAGTTCTCTTCCGCCAGCGATGACGCCAGCGATGTGTTCACCGATCCCCGCATCCTGCGCATTCCGGCAGACCCAGCATGACATCCAAACAGCGTTTTCTCGCGGCTCTTGATCGCAAAATCCCGGACCGACTGCCGGTGACAACCCATCACGTGATGCCGTTTTTCCTCGAAACGTACATGGATGGAATAGACAACGATCAGTTTTTCGATCATTTCGGACTGGATCCGATCCGGTGGGTGTCGATCTATCTCCCCGACCCTTCACACGGTGAATCTTTTGATGCCGATCACGTTCCGGGATATCTGGAACCGCATCGGGTCTCTTCCGACCGCTGGCGTATCACAAGTAAAGATATTTCCGACCCCCAGTACACGACCACGCGCTTCACGTTTCACACTCCGAAGAGAAACCTCACCACCGTGCTCCAGAGCAACGAACATACGGCGTGGGTGAGCGAGCGGCTGGTGAAAGAGAAATCGGACATCGACATCATCGGAGAGTACTGTACCGCACCGCTGTGTGACGTGGCCGCGGTGAACCGGGTGGCTGAAGAATACGGGGAGCGGGGTCTGATCCGGGGGACGATCCCCTGTTTTGATGTCTACGGGCAGCCCGGGTGCTGGCAGGATGCTTCGGTGCTGTTCGGCATCGAAGATTTGATCATGGCGACGTACGATGATCCGGAATGGGTACACGCATTCCTGGAGATCCTGCTCAAGCGGAAGTTGCGGTATGTGGATTCCCTGAAGGGCGCACGGTATGATGTGCTGGAATTGGGAGGTGGCGACGCGTCATCCACTGTGATTTCTCCGAAAATGCTGGAGGCATTCGTCGCACCGTACGACATGCAGATCATACGCCACGCTCATGAGGCAGGCCAGCGGATCGTCTACCATACCTGCGGCGGCATGATGCCGATCCTGGAGACGCTCGCAGCCATGGGACCGGATGCACTCGAGACATTCACTCCTCCCGGCATGGGCGGAGATACAGATCTGCGGGAAGCCAAGCGGAGGATCGGGAACCGGGTCAGCATGATCGGCGGATTTGATCAAAAAGAGTACTTCAAGGGGTGTACACCGGCAGAAACACGAAAAGCGGTGCGCGCCTGCTTCGAGGCCGCCGGAGAGGGTGGCGGCTACATTCTCTGTCCGTCCGACCACTTCTTCGACGCGGACCTCCCGCTGCTGGAGGCTTTTGCGGATGAAGCACGGAGGTGCGTGTACTAGCCCGACCCGGCCGCATGCCGTCACCGAACGTCGAATCAGGAGAAGGCATCCTGAAGATGGCCGAAATGGCTCAGAACCCGTAATGCCCGTAATGTATTCCACCTGCTGGGCTGATTCACCAGCTCCATCCGGAAATGCACAACCCCGGGATGTGGCGCTTGAAGCGGCCAACGCCCCTCGGGTCTCCTTTTGCTCATCAAGACGGTGAAAGCATCTTCCATGCGGTGGTCATACGGACGGCCGAGTGCCCGGAGACACTCCAGCCCCCGGAGGATATCGTAGTACCAGCGGCAGGGAAATGACAGGCGCACCATATCCGGGCGTATGATCCTGCCGGTTCGATGAGAACGGAACATCCTGTGAAGCAACAGGAACTCGACGCCGCCATCAATTGCTTTGCGAATCACCGCAGAAGCCTGCCGCGTCCCGCTCTGGAGATAGCACTGAAACCCCTCAAGAACGCTGACGGTAGTATGTAAAGAGCTGTGCACGGCCCCTGTGCGGTAGACGCAATTCCACCCCCCGTCCGCAAGTTGGCACTTCAACAGATAATCCAGAACGGGTAGTATTCTCAGGCTACCTGGTACAAAATAGGCGGCCATGTTCAGGAGCATTCCATTGACGCAGACGTCACTGAAATTGACGGTTCGCGCATAGTTGATGCCGCCGTCCTCCCCCACCCTGCTCTCAAGCAACAATGCAACACTCTCCCGGCAAGCCTGATTGCCGGGGGAAATACCCATTTCCTTCAGTTCGAGCAGTGTATAGTGTGTCGATATCCATTTGGGGTTGTACGCTCCTCCTCCCCAGTGGCCACCGGGAGATCGACGGGCCAGAAGTCGCTTTCCCCATCCTTCGTGCTCGATCCTCTTCTGGAGTGCCGTAACGGTTCTCCTGTCGTCCCCCAGAAGGTCGCGGGATGTCTGGAAAGCGATCGATACGTCACCGCTCAGCAGCCAGTGCTTGAGATCCAACAGCGTGTTCACCTCCTCCGACAGCGCACCGGGCAATTCGAACTGATGCATACTGCAGGACTTTTCAAAGGATCGTCTATTTCTCCGCAATCACCAGCATTTCGAAATCTTCAGTCGTCAGCTTATCGTTCCTGCTGAACGCCCCCAGTGTCGCCCCATAGATGTCCACTGTTCTGAAGTGGATCGATCGCAACAGCCATGTTATTTCCGATGGGACGTAGTAACGTTCGTTGCACTGAAGCTCCCTGGCCTTCCCGAGGTCATCCCGGACGGTGGTGGTGTTGATATCACGAAACGTCATCAGGTCGAACGAGTTCCTGTCGTATGTTGCGTTTCCGTCCTGCGTCTGAGACGCAAGAAAATCCTTCACCGAATGAAAGAGGGGAAACAGGCCGTTAAGTGTGGTGAATACGAGTTTACCATCCTCCCGCAGCGCGATGTAGGTATTCTTGAGGATTTCATAGTTCATTTCGTCTGTTTCCATGAGTGGAAAGGCCCCCTCACACAACATGATCACCAGATCATATTCCTTGTTGAAGGAGAGCGATCGTGCATCAGCTTTCCGGAAATCGACACGAATGCTTTGTTCGATGGCTTTCTGCCTCGCCCGATTCAACTGGGAATCGGACAAATCCACACCGGTGACGGAATATCCCCGCTTCGCCAGTTCTATCGAATGCCGGCCGGTGCCACAACCTACATCCAGAATCCGGGTATCTTTTCTGAAATCGATTTCGCGTTCGATGAAGTCACACTCCCCGGCCGTTCCCTGCGTGAAGCTTTCGTTGTCATACGTCTTCCCGTAGTCTTCAAACAGCGCCTCGTACCACTGTTTCATGTCGTCACCTCGCTCTTCAGTCGTGGCATTCCGGAAACAACAAACGCAAGAATGCGTTCCATTATACCCACAGGACTCTTCCGTTCCGTCCCCCCGGTGAGCCCGGGATGATGGCAAGGATGACCTGCACCATGACGCCGCTCACCGTGAGAGCCGCGCCGATATAGAAGAACAGCTGCACCTTCTGGAAATAGCCGTATCCCATCAGGACGATCCCGGCCAGCATGCCGATCGCCGCAATGATCGTGCGGACCGGCACCGTTCTTTTCCGCATACTTCCCCTTTCGATCATTCAAGCTCCTCCTGAAATGGCGCCAATTGCCGGCATCGGGCAAAAGCGATTGGACGAACCGACGTGGCGTGCCAGTTCGACTCCTGGCTATCCCACGCCCTGCCCCAGACAATGTATGCGGAGGCGCCCGAGAAGATCCCGGAACACCAAACGGGATCTGAACCTGATCTCTTTTGTTGTCCCGGCATCAATATCGACATAGTTGTCTTCGAACCGTGCATCTTCACCTTCAATCTCCACAACGACATCCCTGGCGAGGTCTTTCGCACGCAACCGCAACAGGAACAAACCATCCCCTTCGTCATTCAGCTCGCCGGACGGACATTGCCCGGAGAGATCCATATGTTTTGGCTCTGCAAAGTAGAACCGGTTTTCTCCCACCACATCTCCGCCGACAACAAGCCGGACGTGAAGATACTCTGCATCACGGCGCAAGGACTCAAGCCAGCCCTCCTCGATAATGATGGCTTCCCGGGAGGAGTCCTTCGGAATCCTGACCTGGTGTTCGCGCGTCCATAGAGTGCTCCCCTCCACAGACAGACGTGAAAGCATCAGCGTTCCGTTGTGAGCCCCGGGTTGGTCGTTGGTCACCCAGACGCCGATCCCGGCATTTGACTTCTTGAAGCTGACCAGGAGCGGGGCGAAAAAGCGTTTCGCATAGAAATACGCGGCCTTTGGCCGGAGAGCACTGTCAATGACCGACCAACTCGAGACAGGCCAGCAATCGTTAATCTGCCAGAACAGCGATCCGGCTGTGCCGTACTTCCGTCGCCGCCAGTGTTCGACGGCGCACTTCAATGCGCCTGCCTGAACAAGTTGAGAGAGATAGGTGAAGCGGGAGAATCCCGTTTCCAAATGATAGTGTCCCGCCAGAAACCGGACCAATCGTTCCGGCCCCTCCACCTGCTTATTGTGGTGCTCTATCACACGGCTCTGGATAGACCTGTCTTCCGGAAGAGTGCACTCTTCCATGGTCCGCACATTTGCAGGCGCCTGAAACCCGAACTCGCTGACGAAACGGGCGTTGTCGTTTTCGTATTCCGCAAAATCTTTCCAGGCACTCCAGACCGTCCACTGATGGTGATTTCCATTCCCCTCATCATTGGGAAATCCTGTGCCGAAAGGAGAACTTCTCCAGTACGGGCGCGATCCGTCAACCGTTTTGCACGCCGCCGGCAGGAGATCGCGGAAGATCCTCGCCCCGCTCATCTGATCCGGGCCCTTGTCCGGATTTTCCGTGCAGAACAGCCATTCACATTCATTGTTCCCGCACCAGAGCACGATGCTCGGATGATTGCGAAGTCGTTTGATGGTACGCTCGGCCTCTGTCCTGATTTCCTTGTGGAACCACGGTGTATCAGGATACTCCCCGCACGCGAACATGAAATCCTGCCACACCATCAATCCGTGCCGGTCACACAGTTCATAAAACACCTTCTTTTCGTACACCCCCCCGCCCCAGACACGCAACATGTTCATATGAGCGTCTTTCGCCATTGCGATCAGGGTCTCATACCGGGAGTCCGGAATCCTCGGCAGGAAATTGTCCGCAGGAATCCAGTCCGCCCCTTTGCAGAACACCTTGCGCCCGTTTATGACGAAGATGAAGGATCTTCCTTCCTTGTCCTTTTTCTGCAGCAACTCCACTGTCCGGAGGGCGAACGGCACAGTAAGGCTGTGGAGAATCCCGTTTCTTTCCACTAACGAGAGTGATGCGGAATACATCGGCTGTTCCCCCTGGCCGTTGGGCCACCAGAATCGCGGCCGGGGTATCTTGACGGTCAGGGAAATGGTTCTTCCGCGGGCGGGGCAGATTTTCTCGGTTCGACCGCTTCCCCCTTCAATCGCGACCAGAAGTCGCGCATCCTTCCATGCACGCCCTTCGACATCAACGGATATGCGCACGACCGCTTCTTTTGCACTCAGCGAGACAACCTTGATAAAGGGATCGCGAAGACGCGGACCGGTAAACGCCTCGATGCTGATGCCTTTCCAGATGCCGGATGTCGCCAGCTTCGGACCCCAATCCCAGCCAAATGAGTATTGTGCCTTCCTGATGTACGCACGGTAGGGGTCGAGCACCACCCTGAGAGCGCCGTGCTTTGTTTCCAGGCTCTTCGCCCTCTTCACAGGAGAGTCGA
Organism: uncultured Bacteroidota bacterium; assembly: GCA_963779225.1. Taxonomy (GTDB): domain Bacteria; phylum Bacteroidota; class Ignavibacteria; order UBA10030; family UBA6906; genus CAVPCZ01. The sequence continues at coordinate 1,648,219 of CAVZWW010000003.1, read as the reverse complement.
ACCGGATCTCGATCGTATTCTCCCCCGGGCGAAGCGCTTTTCTGATATCAAAGGAGTGCTCGATGAACATATTGGACGACTCACCAACCCTCTTCCCGTTGATGGCAATATTCGCATAGGTGTCCAGACCCCCGGCACAGAGCCGAACGGTTTTCTCGCGAAGAATGCCGGGCGGCAGATCGAAAGTCCGCCTGTACACCCAATCCACCTCTTCGATCCACTGAACATCAGTTTCATTGGTCCGGAAGAACGGATCGGGAATGACCTGCTGTGCCATCAGGTCAGTATGGACCGTGCCCGGAACGGTTCCGGGCATCCATTGTGTTATCCGGGATTGCTCCGCGGAATGTGCGCCTTTGGAGTCAGCCGCTCTGAACTCCCAGGTTCCCGTCAGATCGATAGTTGTCATGGTGTCATTCCATAAGGTGCATTTATTGGACGAGGCGGGTTCCACCGGAATGAAGCTGGCAGGGGTAGACGCCGCTCGCCAGCCGTTGAAAGTCCAACCATGGTCTCTTTCTTAGGAGAGAAGGAAAGTCGCCTTTCCAGTTCGAAATGTCACCAGTCGGCAGATGAGGGTATCCCCCGGGGTGACGCGTTCCTCTGGCGATATTCCGGTGACGAGTCGACATGGAGCAATGAGAGTGAGAACCGGGAAGTTGTCTACGATACCGGTGGTTCGGAATCATTACGGAGAGATGCAGCCGCATCCGTATCGAGCATCCAGAGCACATTCCCATTCGCCGGTCGAATCATGGTTGCGGGCAGATCACGAAGGGGCAGGGGCGCGCTGAGGACACGTTGAACGATCCTGGCTTTCGATCTTCCCGCAACCAGAAACATCACATCACGGGCATTGTTCAGCAACGGATAAGTCAGCGTCACCCGCCATGCACTCAGTCGGGGCACGTACACCGCACGCACCATCTCCACTTGCTCATCCAGGACCCCGGTCCCCGGGAAGAGTGAAGCAGTGTGCCCGTCCTCTCCAACGCCGAGCAGAACAAGATCGAAACGGTCAGTGCGTCCAGTCAGGAGCTCTGTCAACTCTTTCGCATACTCTCCGGCCGCATCCACTGCGGCACATTCGCCGCGCATGCGATGCACGTTCTCTGCCGGAATAGCGACATGCGAGATCAACTCTGCTTTGGCCATCCCGAAATTGCTCTGTGGGTCGTCGGGCGGCACCAATCGCTCATCCCCGAAACAGACGTGTACCCGATTCCAGTCGATCCGACTCCTGAGGGGGGGAGTTGCGAGACGCCGGTAGACACCACGGGGTGTATCGCCACCGGAGAGGGAAACGATACACTTCCCCCGTTCCTGAATGGATGTGTGCATCCGTGAAACGATGAACGCGGCTGCAGCATCTTCCAGGGCGGAGAGTGTCTCATGCACTTCGATGCTGACCGTCATCGTTCGACCGGATCGTTATTGTGCAGTCTGTTCTTCATGCCCACCACAATCATGTACCCACCACCGTCCTTCACGTCCGAGCAGCCTTTCGCCGCCCGCAGGGCCCCATGATCCCGGTTCATATTTCTCAAGAGGAGGAGCCTCCTCACCTTCCCATCCGGCCCGTACACCGTCTATCACCTTCCATGCAAGCTCGATCTCATCGCTTCTGGCGAACAATGACGCGTCCCCCCGGAGTGCGTCAAGAATCAATCTCTCATATGCCTCCGGAATCGCATGTCCGTTGAACGAATCGCCGTAATGAAATTCCATATCCACCGGTTTGGTGGTCATTCCCCGGTCGGGCAAACGCTTCTTCTTGAAGTTGTTGTAGAGAGCCGGAATCAGCTTCCGCGCGGTGAGATCACCGGAAGCACCAAAGATGACGATTGCCGTACTCATAGGGGTCCTCTGTCCAGCTGTCCATGTCCGTCCCGGTACCTCACATCACGGAAGGTGGATTACGCCGTTGGCTGTCAGGCGCAGCCATATCGATGCTGCAGGAGAGGGTTCACCCGCGTAGACACCTGGCGGAACCACATGTCAATGACGGATGTCTTCTCATTCCACTCCTTCACCTTCAGTCACCGTGATTCCTGGTGGTGTTCCACATGAATCATTCTCCCCCTCCACAGGATAGTCTCCTCTCCGAATGCCCTCACACACCGGTTACGGGTTTTCCCTGGAACAATTGTGCTCTCCGGACGAAATCACCGTCCGGGGCAGGAGATTCAGTCACCCTCAGCCTCCAGACGCTCGCTGATATCCCTCACGGATGTCATGCTTTCCAGTTGTTCCGGCAAATACTCGGAGGAGGTAACGAACGTCCACACATAGGCCGCAATGGAATAGATGTTGCCGGTGGAAAAATCATCAAGATCGATTGCCACATACAGAATGACCAGGAAGATTCCCAGGAGGAATACTCGAAGAAAACCGAAGTTCATTGCTCCCCAGTTAGCGGTCTTTTGCTTCCACTTTGCCATCTCAATGTAGTACGACCGCACCTCCTCGACATCGTTGGACGAGTAGACACGATAGACGTCTTCCTGTCCATCATGGATCTGTTTCTGAAAGAAAGACACTTTCCTATTGTAGATGCTGCCCATTACGATAGTCGGGACAAGGATTGTGGCGCATGTTGCGCCAAGACGCCAATCGAACAGGGTCAGTGCGACGATCGCGCCACCAATATCGATTACCTGTTCGATGAGATCCGGGACCCGATATTGGTAGAAACTGATGACTTCACGGGACAGGTCAGCCCGTGCGGCAGCACGCGAGGCATCTATCGATCCCCTTTTCACCATGCGTGCGATACCACCCACAAGGTTGCCGTAAATTCTGAGATAGATCTTCTCATCCCGGGACCGGCGATACGTCCCAACGCCTGAGTTGATTGCAAAAATCCCGATCCAGATAAGGAGAGGTATGGTCGGAGAACCTTTCGGCGGGATGGCAAGCGCATCGATCATAGCGTCGATGACGTCGCCAAATACGGTAGGTTCAACAATCCATGCTATCTTCTCTACAACAACGAACGAGAATGCGAGAAGAATGCTGCTCCGGTATTTCGAGAATATCGTTTTCAGCGTCATCGGTCAATATGTCTCTGCATAGTGCTGACCGGCGGTTACCTGCCGGGAGGCCGTGGTTCATGTGTAATTCGCATGAGGCGTGAGCTCGTGATTAATGTGAGAGGGAGTATCGCCGACCGGAACAATCAGGCTCGTAGGAATGTGACGATACCTGGTATCCCGCTATCACCCGTTCAGCCGTTGCACGCCTTTGATGAACAGGACCAGACCTCCGACAAGAGGAAAAACCCCAAGCAGCGCTCCGCCAACAAGAACGCTCATCGCATGGTCTTCCGACACAGCCCCAATGGCGGCCGCAAGTAACAGACCGAGTGTCACCGTCCCCCCCCCGCTGGCGAACAGGAGGCCCACAACCGTCTGGGCAATCGCGCTAATCCGGGCCCCGACGGATACCGGTGGCATAAAAGTCAACGGAACTGTTCCGGCACCTGCCACAGCGGCCTGCAGGGCCAGCTGCTCCCTTCTCAACCTGCGTACCAATCGCAGCGCCCAACGCCACTCTATCACCAGCACAAGAACCGTGATAAGCGCGAGAAGCCCGCCGCTCGACGCCTTCTTCACAGCCATCAGTGTCAGCAACGGGAAATCATACAGCCCGTGCAGAAGCATGACCGCCCCGTACCCCTTCACAATCAACAGCCACCTCTCTTCCGGACGGAACTTCGCCTGGCCGACATAATATCCCAGAATCGCTCCCGCGAATGCATGAAAGGGTACCGCGGAGAAGGCGCGGGAGACCGCAACGCTGAGTCCGCCGTCAAAGACGTACAAGATATTTTCAAACGTGGCAAACCCCAATGACGCTACGACGCCGTACACAATGCCATCCATCGGTTCGTCGAATTCCACGCGCCGCATGCTGTACAGCAGCAGAATAGCCAGTTTGAAGAACTCTTCGGGTATAGCCGCGACAAAGAATGCTTCCAGAAATCCTCTGATTAACGGAGCTTCAATCCCGCCGATCAGCAGATGGATGGGAACACCCACCATCAACACCGGAAGGACAGAGAGCACGCCGAGTGCAAAAGTAGTCCAGAGAATACGCGGGGGTTCGGGATACAGATCACGTGCGTGAAAGTACCAGACCAGAAGAGCCGAGGGTGCGATCGCCGAAACGGCGAGGAGTGACTCAATCATGACCGGGAAGGTTCAGGATACGATGCAGGTCCCGGTGGCATGGATTCCCATGTCCGGAGGCCGAAACGGCTGAGATAGATCGGGATGTTGCGGAAGAGGGGGTTTTCGTCTTCGATGTCCTTGATCATCCGCCGATTGGCGATTGACAGGGGACCGCCGAGAATCGTCACGGATCCCCCATTCCCTCCGGCGCCGTTTACCTTCCAGCCGATGGCGCCGTGAGCGCGGGCTATTTCAATCACCCGCAACGCATCGGCGCTGACCAGATCAGGATGAAGATGCGTCTGCGCCCGGGTGTTCTCCGCCATGGCCCTGCCAAGCGCCGCAAAATCGCCGTCATACACGGCATCCCTCGACTGTTCTGCCGTTGACCGGAGCGCCTGGAGCCGTGCCGATTGAGGACCCTCGTTCTCAAGATCTTTGATCACCATTTTGTGCAGTTCGGAAGAATCGTGAGAGTGTCCGAGGAAAATGAGGGTCAGCCTTCGTTCAAGTTCCCACCAGATGGCGTTTGGCACCTGGAGTTGGGAGACAACCGCCCAGGGAAACTGGCGCATTTCAATGTAGTTGATCCCCCCGTAGGCCGAACAGAGCTGATCCTGTATGCCGCATTGCAGGCCGAGTAAGTTCATTTCCACGTAGTGGGCGGCCTGCGCGACTTCATGCGGAGTCATGCGTCCGGGCGTCAACCGGTCGAGCGCCCCGATCAGCGCCACCGACACGGACGCCGATGTCCCGGTGGATGCGCCCGCCGGAGCCTCCGAAAAAATCGAGACCTGCAGAGAGAGGTTTTCCGGGACACGCATATAATGAATGGCGGCTTCGAGAAGTGGATGCTTCGTCCAGACATCCAGCTCAGGAGCCACGGCATACCGGTCGCCATAGTTTTCGGCCTGAATCACCACTCGATCCTGCCGCCCGTCCGAAGGAAAGACCTCCACCTGCACCTCGGCATAGGGATAGACACCGATATTGAAGATCTTACCATGGCCGGCAAACCAGGTATCCGTCCATCCCCCATTATCGGCAATGCGCATGGGGGCGACACTATTGATGACCCTCAAAGCACGCGGAGCGTCATTCCTGGCAGACATGAACCACCTTTCTTGTAGGGATCCTTTGGCAGAGGATAGTAATGTAGATAGCAGTTAACCAAAGTTCAAGTTGTGTTTCCGTTCATTTTTCTGTAGTTTTTGCACTGGCTCTCTTCGCTCCGCCAGACGACAGTTATGGATTCATCAGATTTCTCTCGCAAGCAGCTCCTGACCTCACCTCCAACAGAGGAACCGGACTATGAAACCCATCTATCTCGTAGCAAGCGGGGACCTCCGTCCCGCTGCAAATCAAAACTGTGAAGCCGCACAGGCTGCCATGGAAAAACAGATCGTGGCCGCCGTCCAGAAGCTCGGCGGGACCGTGCGACGCGCCCACGCCTACGACCCTCTCAAGAAACACGGCTTCATCGACAGCCAGAAGTACGGCATGGAGGTGTTTCGTACAATCCCCCCGACAGCGCCGCTGATCGTGGCGGAAGCCGTATGGCAGTACACACACCATGTGCTCCCCGGCCTCATAACACATCGTGGCCCCATCCTCACGATCGCCAACTGGAGCGGCACGTGGCCCGGACTCGTGGGACTCCTGAACCTCAATGCTTCCCTCACCAAGGCGGGAGTGTTGTTCAGTTCACTCTGGAGTGAGGATTTTACCGACCCTTTCTTCACCAAGGCCCTTGCCCGCTGGATGAAGCAGGGAAAAATCCGCCATGACACGTCGCACGTCCGTGCCTATAAGGACGTGAAAGTACCGGCGGCCGCAGAAAAGATCGGCAAGGGGTTCGCTGAAACATTCCGCTCCCGCAAAGCCATCATGGGGATTTTTGACGAAGGATGCATGGGGATGTACAACGCGATCGTGCCGGACGAACTGCTCCACCCAACGGGAATTTTCAAGGAACGTCTGAGCCAATCGACCCTTTACGCCAGAATGTCCACCGTGACCGATCGCGAGGCCGGCGACGTACTTGACTGGCTGCTCGCGCGCGGTATGTCCTTCGCGTTTGGCACCGATGAAGCCACAGAACTCACGCGCGCCCAGGTGCTGCAACAATGCAAGATGTACATTGCAGCCGTCCGCCTCGCGGATGAGTTCGGCTGCGATACCATCGGCATCCAGTATCAACAGGGGCTGAAAGATCTGGCGCCGGCATCGGATCTCGTGGAAGGGATGCTGAACAACGTCGAACGCCCGCCCGTGTACCACGAATCCACCGGCAGGGAATTGTTTCCGGGCGAGGCGCTGCCGCACTTCAACGAAGTGGATGAATGTGCCGGCGTCGACTGCCTGGTAACGTATCGCCTCTGGCGGCAAATGGGGCTGACCCCGGAGAATACCTTACATGATGTCCGCTGGGGACGCCACTATCGCGGCAATGGTATCAACGGTTTCGTGTGGGTGCTGGAAATTTCCGGCGCCGCACCTCCCGCTCATTTTGTTGACGGATATCGCGGAGCGGTCGGAGAACGACAGCCTCCCATGTATTTCAGGCTGGGGGGTTCTTCGGTGAAAGGCGTCAGCAAACCCGGACACATCGTCTGGAGCCGCGTTTTCGTTGCGGACGGCAAACTCCAGTGCGATCTGGGAATCGGTGAGGTCGTCCAGCTGCCCCGGGAGGAGACCGAGGATCGCTGGAAGCAAACCACCGGGCAATGGCCGATCATGCACGCACTGCTGAAAGGCGTAACCCGCGACCAGATGATGGCCCGTCACAGGTCGAACCACATCCAGGTGGTCTATGCCCCGGACGCCGCCGGAGCGCGGCGTGCGCTGTTCGCCAAAGCCGCTGCCATGAAGAATCTCGGACTGAAAGTCTTCTTCTGTGGCATTCAGTAGCCGTCACCCCCTCGTCCGGGCGTTCTTCTCCCTCGGTCTCGTGCTGGCCGTGGGTGCACTCTTCAACGCCGATGGAACATTCTTTCAGTGGGATACGCACCGCGACATGCTGCGGCAGGTCTCTGTGTACGGAATCCTTGCCTGCGGGATGACGCTGGTGATTATCGCGGGCGGTATCGATCTGGCGGTGGGCAGCCTGCTGGGCCTGTGCGCGGTCGTCTTTTCACTCTTCTCCATTCAACGGGAAATGCCCGATGCTCTGACCGTCGGGGCGACTCTCCTGCTCGGTCTCGCGATGGGCATGGCTACAGGCGGCATTATTGCACGGTTTCGTGTCCAGCCGTTCATCGCCACGCTGGCCATGATGGTCTTCGGCCGCGGACTGGCAAAACTGGTTTCGGGAGGGCAGAAGATCTCCACCGCCGTGTTGAATGCAGACGGGACCTATCGGTACGTCGAGGTTCCGTCCATCTTCGACCTGGTGAGTGCCCGTATCCTCGGCGATAACATCGCTGTGGTCACGCTGATTTTTCTCGGGTGTGTCGCCCTTTGCTGGGTACTGCTCGTTCATACGCCGTGGGGACGGGAGATCTATGCTGTGGGCGGGAACGAGGAGGCTGCAAGGTTTGCCGGCATACCCGTTGGCAGGGTGAAGGTTCTCGCTTATGGTCTCAGCGGCTTCTTTTGCGCCGTGGCCGGAATCTGCCAGGCGGCACAGGAGCTTCAGGGCGATCCCGAGGCGGGCGCAACATACGAACTCACTGCCATCGCCATGGTCGTCATCGGCGGCACCAGCCTGTCGGGCGGGCGTGGATCTATCGGGCTGACTCTGCTGGGCGTGCTCATCATCGGCAATCTGGAGAAAATCCTGAGCATTAATGCCGTCGGGGAAGAAACACGACTCGTGCTCACGGGCCTGATCATCCTCGCGGCGGTGCTTCTGCAGAAGAGAGAGCAGACCTGACATCCTCTGGGGGAACAACGCCGTTGCAGCGAATTCATGAACATCCGGATGCCGGGACAACCCGGGGCGCATCCCGCCCTGCGGGACCGCCGCATCCGGCTACGGCCGGGCAGCCCGTCACAGCGGCACCGGTCCACACCCACAGACCTATCACGCGGGATTGCCGCAACGGCGCCGATCCACACTGACACACTTATCAGGCGGGATCGCCGCAGCGACACCAGGAACATCAACAGCCGGAGGGAACCATGAGGTTTTTCGTGACATGCGGTTTCACATGCATTGCATTCCTGTTGAACCTTTCTTCGATCGCCTTCCCCCAGTCCCCCAGATGGACCATCGGCATGAGCCAGTGCAACCTGGGCGAGCCATGGCGTGTGCAGATGAACGCCGACATCCGGAATGCCGCGGAGAAGCATCCCGAACTGACCGTCCTCTTTAAGGATGCGCAAAACGATAATCTCCGGCAGACCGCGCATGTCGAGGAGCTCGTCCGCCAGAAGGTCGACCTCATCATCATCTCACCCAAAGAAGCCGCCCCGCTCACCAGACCCGTTGCTGCAGCGTTTCGCCAGGGCATCCCCGTTATCGTGCTCGACCGACGCGTGCTCGGCAATGACTTCACCTGCTTCATCGGCGCCGACAACCGGAAAATCGGCAGGGCTGCAGGAAGATGGATCGTCAAACTTCTGGGTGGGAAGGGCAAAATCGTGGAGCTGAAGGGGTTGATGACCTCGACACCCGGTCAGGATCGGAACGCCGGCTTCCGGGAAGGAATCCGTAATAGTGCACTCGAGATCATCTTTGAGGCGGACATGAAGTGGCTTGAACCGAACGCGCGCAAGGAGATGGAATCCGCCCTGGCCCGCTTCTCCACAATCGATCTCGTGTACGCTCACAACGACCCGGGTGCTCATGGCGCCTACCTTGCGGCAAAGGCGGCGGGACGCGAAAAATCGATCCGGTTCGTCGGGATCGATGCACTCCCGCATGAGGGACAGATGTATGTCCGGCAAGGTATCCTCGCGGCATCGTTCGAGTATCCTACCGGCGGCACCGAAGCCATCTCCACGGCGATCGCCATCCTTCAGGGCAAACAGGTCCCCCGTGAAATCGTCCTGCCGTCACGCGTCTTTACCAGAGAAAATATAGACAAGGGTGGAGAATTGCTGAAAGAGTGAACAACGGCTTTTTCTGATCGTTCCATTCCATACTCAGGAGGTTTCATGAAAATCCCCACACTTCTCCTCGTACTGGCATTCTTCATAGGAGACATTATGATTGCACAACAGTCGTTCAACGGGCTCGGTATGACCATGGGTACGCTCTCGCGACTCTCCCGCGCAAAATCACGCTCCATCTCCGCTGAGAATTTTACCGGAGAAAAAGGCAAGGGGGGGATGGCCACTGAAGGGACCGGCGCAAATGCAGGCCGCGACCTCGGGAAGGGTTGGAAGATCTCTCCTTGCATCAGGATCAAAGCGAAGGAGACATTCGCGGTCGCGGAGATCGCCGGACCAGGGGCGATCCAGCAAATCTGGATGACCCCGACCGGACACTGGCGTTATGCCATTATGAGGATCTATTGGGACGGCGAGGCCACACCGTCGGTGGAAGCGCCCATAGGAGATTTCTTTGCCTGCGGATGGGGCCAGTACGCACAGATTTCCTCCCTCCCGGTCTGCGTCAACCCGGGAAGTGCCTTCAATTGCTACTGGGAGATGCCGTTCCGTAAGGCATGCAGGATCACGGTGGAGAATATCGCCGACGAGGAGATGACCCTGTTCTATCAGGTGAACTATACGCTGACAGAGATCCCCGAAGACGCCGCATACTTCCATGCGCAGTTCCGAAGGGTGAACCCCCTTCCCTATAAGGACGTCTACACCATCCTCGATGGTGTGAAAGGATGGGGGCACTACGTCGGTACCTACATGGCCTGGCAGGTGAACAATACGGGATGGTGGGGCGAAGGAGAGATCAAATTCTATCTGGACGGCGACGCCGAATATCCGACCATCTGCGGAACGGGCACCGAAGACTACTTCTGCGGTTCGTACAACTTCGAGAACCAGAAGACGAAACAGTACCAGGAGTTTTCCACGCCCTATTCCGGACTCGCGCAGGTCATTCGCCCGGACGGCGTATACAGTTCACAACAGCGCTTCGGGCTCTACCGGTGGCATATCACCGATCCGGTACGTTTTGAGAAGGATCTCCGGATAACCATTCAGGCACTGGGGTGGAGATCGGGAGGACGGTACCTGCCATTACAGGACGACATCGCTTCCGTCGCGTTCTGGTATCAGGCGGAACCTCATGCGCCGTTCCCGAAGTTGCCGGGCAGGGATGCGCTGGAAGTCCGCTGAGAGAACCGACAATTATCCGGGCCAGGTGAACGGATCGTTGCGCAGCCGGTAAAGGATCTCGCCGGCCTTCGGAACATACAGAACCCCCGCTTCCTCGCGCCCCTGCCACTCCCGGGCATCAATCGTGCGAGGGTCGCGATAGCCGAGATTCACCCTGCGGCAGACATCCTCCGGAATGCCGGTTGCCAGGATGACATTGATACGGGGGGTTTCCACATCGTTGTGGAATGCGCCCACACCCTTTACATGGGTTGAGTGCGCAATCACCCCCCGCGGGACATCGTGGAACCGGTCCATCTGTTGCGTAAAATAGTCACGCACGTGATATCCGATGCGCTCGATCAGTGCTCCGTGCGTGACAGAGATCTCGTGAATGTGTGGAGCAAAGATGATCACCTCACCGCCGTCCGCCACCACCGGTTCAAGTTTGTACGTGCATTTCGCGCCGACCCAGAGGTCATCATACATCGCCGGGGCACAGGAAAGCACGCTATGGAACGGACGCTCCTTGTAGACAATATGCAGCCTGTCAGAGAGCTGCGCCGCGGCACCCCAGGCTTCTTCCGGCGATCCGCAATACAACCCCGCCAGCTGTTCGCCTTTCACGACCAGACTGAGACACGAACGCTGCACGGGAAGCATCGCCGCGGCGGCATCCACCACTTTTCTGACCGGCGTTTGTGCAGTACCGATGATGACCGGACTGGTGATGAGTGCACCCAGCCAGTGGAACATGTCAATGATTTCCTGTCCGGAGATGCCGGGAAAGAGATATTTGTTGCCTCCGGAAAAACCCACAACCTCATGTGGAAAGGTGGGACCGATGATCAGGAGCCGGTCGTATTCAAAGACAAGCCGGTTGACCGTGACGTCGACTCGTTCGCGCAGGAGGCCGCGGGAAATCTCCGCCACGGTATCTTCCTCGATCATACCGATGCTCTTGAGCTGTAACGGGTCTTTCCAATGATGATTGAACACCCGCACACCGGGATAGGACGCCGCACGTTCTCCCGGAGCCATATCCAGACGCCGGTCGATCGCCTCTTCTGACATCGGCGGGTGTGTGCCGAGTGCAATGAGAAAATCGAGCTGCCGGACGCGCCCCTTGAGGATGCTGCAGACCTGACGGAACATCATTCCGATCGGTGCGCTTCGTGTGCTGTCCGGAATGATCGCAAGAACGCGTTTCCCGTCCAATCTGTCCCGTTCGAAGAATTCCCCCAGCAGAGCCTGCACGTCAGATTCGCGCAAGAACAGTTCTGCATTCTCTTTTCCGATCACCATATCAGAACGTCCTTTCGCAACCCCGGTTCAGGTGGTGAGTCAACTTATTCATGGGACACGGCCCGAAATCCCAGCATTGTCAGCCGGCCAGGCAAATCGCCGGCAGCAGCGTGTCCATCCACGCGTGTTGCGGCAAATTCGCGGCGCACAGGATACGTGCTGCGTAACCGGCGGAAGAGGCCCGGCTGATCGCCCGGAGATGCGTGCAGCAGCGAGCGCAAAGCCCGGTCATCGGTTTCGATGTCGTAGCATGTACTCAGAATTCCGCGCAGAACCGCTTCCGGTTCGCCGGCCGCGTCAACAGTAACACTTTCCCGGACGGGGGGAGGCAACCTTCCGGGCGGATTCCAGGCCGTGGACCACCCGAAATGCCGGCATACTTCTTCGAACATCATGCGTGCGGCATTGATCTTTCCGTCAAACGAGTAGCCGGCGATGTGCGGCGTGCCAAGCAATGCAAGGGACAGGAGTTGCATATCGATGGCTGGCTCCCCCTCCCAGACATCCAGGATGGCACCGGCGAGGTGCCTGGTTTCCAGCGCGGAAACAAGGGCGGAGGAGTCCACGACACTTCCCCTGGAGGTGTTCAACAGAAGGGCGCCCCGTTTCATCCTGTCTATTCTGGTCCGATCAACAAGGTGGTGCGTGGGAGACTCTCCCTCGCGTGTGAGCGGGACATGCAGTGTGAGAACGTCTGCATCCAGCAGGGCTTCAAGGGGTTTGAAGTGAGATGCGCCGGTTCTTTTGGCCAGCGGTGGGTCGTTCTGTAAGACCGTCATGCCCAGGGCCTCGCCGACCCGCACGACCTTGCTTCCCACGTTGCCCACACCTACAACACCCAGTGTTCTTCCCCGCAATGTCCATCCCAACCGCCCGGCTGCGACCAGAAGCGCAGTCGCAACATACTCCGCCACAGAGTTGGCGTTGCTTCCCGGGGCGCTTGCAAAGCGAATCCCCCGATCGCGGAGGTATTGAAGATCGACATGATCAGTGCCGATGGTTGCCGTCCCGACGAATTGCACACGGGTACCGTCCAGGAGCGCAGGACCGATTCTTGTTTCGGACCGAACGATGACAGCATCGGCCGCGGCCAGTGTTTCCCGCGTGATTTCCGGAGTAGCCAGGGCGCGTGCGTCAGCGAAGGGCGCCAGCGCCTCGGCGAGGAAAGGGTTCTTTGAGTCGACAACGATAGTCATTTTCTTTCCTGCCGCCGGTCAGGTGAGGCTCAAGAGGCTCACGTACCTCATGTGCCTCAGCCTGTGTCTACCAGGTGGTGTGGAATGTCCCTTCTTTGTCCATCCTCTTGTAGGTGTGGGCTCCGAAATAGTCCCTCTGCGCCTGCAGAAGGTTTGCGGGCAGAACCGCCGAACGGTATCCGTCGTAGTAGGCCAGGGCGCTGCTGAAGGCCGGGATTGGCACCCCGAACTGGACGGCGGTTGCCACAACGTTGCGCCAGGCATCGGAAGCTTCGGCAATGGCACCGGCAAAGTAGCGATCCAGCAGAAGATTAGCCAGTGCCGGATTTCGCTCGTACGCCTCTTTGATCCTGCCGAGGAACTGGGCACGAATGATACATCCCGCCCGCCAGAGGGAAGCAATGGACCCGAATTGCAGACCCCAGCTGAATTCTTCGTTTGCCGCACGCAGGAGCTGGAACCCCTGCGCATACGAGCAGATTTTCGAGGCGTACAACGCCTTGCGGATTTGTTCAACGAACGCCGCGCGGTCCCCGGTAAATGTCCGTGAGGGCCCGGACAGGATCTTTGAAGCCGCCACGCGTTCACTTTTCAGCGCACTCATCATGCGGGCGAACACCGCTTCCGCGATAGTCTGCGCGGGAACCCCCAGATCCAGAGCAACGGTACTCGTCCATTTTCCGGTCCCCTTCTGCTCGGCAGTATCCAGAATGACGTGGATGAGCGCCTTGCCCGTTTCGGGGTCCTGCCTGGTCATGATATGGCTGGTGATTTCGATCAGGTAGCTGTTGAGTTCACCTTTGTTCCAGTCGTTGAAGACGGTGTGCATCTCGGGAGGGGTAAGGCCCAGAACACGTTCCATCAGGGCGTATGCCTCGCAGATCATCTGCATGTCGCCATATTCGATGCCGTTGTGGATCATCTTCACGAAATGCCCGGCACCGTCGGGACCGACCCATTCGCAGCATGGGGCACCGTCTTCCGCTTTCGCGGAGATCTTCTGGAGGATAGGCTTGATCAGGGGCCAGGCCTGGGGGTCGCCTCCGGGCATGATGGCGGGACCACGCAGGGCACCTTCTTCGCCGCCGCTCACGCCGCTCCCGACATAGAGGATACCCGTGCCTGCGAGTGCGCTCATCCGGCGCCGGGTATCCTGAAAGTAGGAATTCCCTCCGTCAATCAACACATCACCGGCACCCAACAACGGGCGGAGGTCTGAGATAACGGCATCCACCGCTTTCCCGGCAGGCACGAGAAGAATGATCATCCGGGGAGTGGCAAGGTTTTTAACAAAGTCCGCAAGTGTCCGTGCTACCAGCATATTCTTGCCGGCACACTTTGCCACAGCGTCACGTGTTTTGCCCGGGTCAAGGTCGAATCCTGCTACACTGAAGCCTTTAGACTCGATATTGAGGGCCAGGTTCTGCCCCATAACACCTAGTCCAACGACGCCACATTGCTGAGTCACTGGGAACATCCTTTCGCTGGTCATACAAAGAGGTTACGAGTGCCGGTTGTCTTCGGGTCGATCAGATACCCGAGAAAGCCGAAAACCCGCCGTCCACCGGTATAATCGCCCCGGTGACAAAACCTGATGCGGGCGACACCAGCCATAACACCGTCCCCACGAGATCCTCCGGCTTTCCGAAGCGCGCCATGGGTGTATGCCTGATGATCGATTCTCCGCGCGGCGTCAGTTTCCCGGTCGCCTGGTCGGTCAGGAGAAAACGGTTCTGTTCAGTCAGGAAAAACCCGGGTGCGATAGCATTCACCCGGATGTCCGGCGAGTACTCCTGTGCCATATGAACCGCAAGCCACTGCGTGAAATTGCTCACTCCGGCTTTGGCGGCGGAGTATGCAGGGATGCGTGTGAGGGGACGGAAGGCGTTCATCGACGAGATATTCAGGATATTCCCCTTCTTTCTTTCCATCATCGGTTTGCCGAAGACCTGGGACGGCAGGATGGTCCCCAGAATATTGAGATCAAAGACAAACCGCAGCGCGTCCGCAGGGATGTCGAAGAACGGCCGGGTCGGGTTTGTTGTCGCTTTCGGGTTGTTCCCGCCGGCGCCGTTGATAAGGATGTCGATATGGCCGAACTCCTGCAGGAGGTGGTCGCGGGACTTCTCGAGAGCTTCCACGTTCAGAACGTCGGATTGTACTGCTGTGGCCTGTCCTCCCCGGGAGGTGATGACGTTCGCGGTTTTCTCCGCCAGTGTGAGATCGCGATCGAGCACCGCCACACGCGCACCGCGCGCCGCAAGGGCTATCGCCAGTTCTCCGCACAGCACACCTCCACCTCCGGTTACGACCGCCGTGAGGTTTGACAGATCATACATGGACGTGATCTCTTCTGTCGTCATCATGGAATCTCCCTGTTACCGGTGTGTTGGATTATCTTCATAGCCTCCGACGGGAGGGCAATCACCTGGTGGCCGGCCGGCGTATGTTGTTGGCAATCTCCTCTTGCCGGCGAATCGGATGAATCAGTCCATCACAAATCCGAAATAGGATCTGGCATTGTTGTAGCAGATATCGGACACCATACCGCCGACAAGCGCCATATCGCCGGGGATCAAGCCGCGCTCCATCTCGTCACCGAGAAGATTGCAGAGGACCCGTCTGAAGTAGTCATGCCGGGGGAAGGAGAGGAAGCTGCGGGAGTCCGTCAGCATCCCCACGAAGCGACTGAGGAGACCCATCGTGGAGAGCGCATTCAGCTGCCGCTCGATCCCCTCCTTTTGATCAAGGAACCACCACGCACTCCCGAACTGGATCTTTCCGGGAACCGAGCCGTCCTGGAAGCTGCCGATCATTGTCGCCAGCAGCTCGTTGTCGCGGGGGTTGAGATTGTACACGATTGTTTTTGGAAGTGCCTGGGATTCATCGAGGCGGCCGAGCAGTCGTGCAAGGGGTCGTGCAATCTCGAAGTCGCCGATCGTGTCGAAACCTGTATCAGGCCCGAGCTGCGAAAACATACGCGGGTTGATGTTGCGCAGGGCGCCGAGATGGTACTGCTGGGTCCAGCCCGATTCATGGTCCATGAGACCGAATTCGAAGAGCATGGCTGATTTGAATTTCCGTGCATCTTCGGGAGACACCGTGGTACCATCCAGCGCATGCCGGAACGACGCTGCCGCCTCCGATGCGGAATAGTCGTCGGCATACACGGTTTCAAGCCCGTGGTCTGACAGGCGGCATCCCGCATCGTGGAAGAACTGGTGGCGCTTCCTGAGTGCATCCAGAAAGTCCAGGTATGAAACGATGGTCATGCCGGAAGCCGCGGAGAGGCGTTCCACCCACGCGCGGAAGAGCGCGGGTTGTTCGATACGGAGCGCCTTATCCGGTCTGAACGCCGGGACTACTTTCACGCCGATCGAAAGATCCTGAGCGATACGGGTATGGTGCTCCAGCGTGTCCGTCGGGTCGTCAGTTGTACAAAGCAGCTGCACCTTCATTTGCCTGAGGATCCCTCTTGCGGAGAACCCCTCCCGAGCAAGTTGTGCGTTACACTGTTCCCATACGGTTTTTGCGGTGTCGGGGGAAAGAAGGATGTCATTGATGCCGAACGGACGCTGCAGTTCCATATGCGTCCAGTGATACAGCGGGTTGCGCAGTGTCTTCGGTACGGTTGCCGCCCAGGCTTCAAACTTCTCCCGGTCGGAGGCATCACCCGTACAGTACCGTTCATCCACACCGTTCGCCCGCATCGCGCGCCACTTGTAGTGGTCACCTTCCAGCCAGATGGTCGTGAGGGTAGGGAACCGCCGGTCTGTCGCGATGTCCGCCGGAGAAAGATGTGAATGATAGTCGATGATCGGGAGGGAACGTGCATATTTCTCGTACAGCTCGATCGCAGTCTTGTTTTCGAGCAGAAACTGGTCGTGAAGAAACGGTCGTGGTGTCATGGTCTGGGGATCAGGATTCAAGAGTTATTGGATCAAGGCGCGGTGCGAGGAGCTGGAATACCAGCAGGGCGATCAGGTACATCGCGCCCGCGATGATGAACAGGATGACATAGCTGCCGGTGAACTGCAGGATTATGCCGGTGGCGGTGGAGATCAGCATGCCGCCGATAGAGCCGGCCATGCCGCCGATACCCACCACCGATCCGATCGCCCGCCGTGGAAACATATCGGACGTCGTGGTGAACAGATTCGCTGACCAGCCCTGATGCGCGGCCGTGGCGAGTCCGAGGAGGCCGACCGCCAGCCAGACGGAATCGGCCTGGGAGGCGAAGACAATAGGAACCACACAGAGAGCACAAATGAGCATTGCCATCTTACGGCCTTTTGTTACGGTCCATCCGCGTTTGATGAATGCCGATGAGAGCCATCCCCCGCCGACACTTCCGATATCCGCCAGAAGGTAGATGACGATGAGCGGAGGCCCGATTTTGTCCAGCGTCATTCCGTACTCCTGGTTCAGAAACTTCGGGACCCAGTACAGATAGAACCACCACACAGGATCGGTCAGGAACTTCGCGAGGGCAAAAGCCCAGGTCTGTTTGTGCGTCAGCAACTTCATCCAGTGGACCTTTTCCATCGATTCGGATGGATCACTGTTGATGAATGCCAGCTCCGGCTTGCCCAGACGTTTGTGTTTCGCCGGAATCTCATACAGCCAGATCCAGAAAGCCAGCCAGATGAAACCGATTGCCCCCGTTGCGATAAATGCCTCCTGCCAGCCGTAAGTGATGGTTATCCAGGGGACAAGGAGTGGTGCGGCGATGGCACCCACGTTTGAACCGGCATTGAATATGCCGGTGGCCAGAGCGCGTTCTTTCCTGGGGAACCACTCCGCAACGGTCTTAATCGCTGCAGGGAAGTTGCCGGATTCGCCGAGTCCGAGGGCAAAGCGGGCAGCACCGAAACCGAAAGCGGACCGCGCAAGGGCATGTGCCATGGCGGCGACGCTCCACGTGATCATGGAAATGGTGTAACCGAGCTTCGTGCCGACGAGGTCCATGATGCGCCCGACGAGGAGCAATCCGATGGCATACGCCGCCTGGAACGCCGTAACGATGTACGAGTATTCGAGTTCGTTCCAGCCGATCTCCTTCTCGAGGGTCGGCGCAAGAATACCCAGAACCTGCCGGTCGATGTAGTTGATGGTTGTAGCGAAAAACAACAACGCGCAAATGGTCCAACGGAAATTGGCGCCGACCGGGCGCACCCCTTTGTCCTGCTGCTGTTCCTGGGTCATGTGATCAGCTTCCTTGTTGGTGGGTCGCACGGTTCAGAATATCGATGGCATCGTTAGCCTGCTCCGCGGCGTGCCCGAGATGCTCTCCCATCGCCCGGAAGGCGGTGGTACCATCCTTGTCCCGGATCGCCGTCATGATCCGGCGGTGGTTATCGAGAGCGGAGCTTTTGCAGTTGGGAATATTGGCATAGACCATCGCCCGGATTCTGGGCATGAGCGAAAAGACCGGTTCAAGCACGAGAGGGACAACGGGATTCCGGCTGGCAAGGGCGATCAACGAATGGAATTCCTGATCCAGCAGGCTTTCCGTGACGCGGTCTTCGGGATCGCACAGTTCCATCCGCGCAAGATTTGCCTCCAGACTTGCAAGATCGGAGGGCTCCCGCCGGACCGCCGCCCAGCGGCACACGTCGGGTTCAATGGCGCGGCGGATATCGAACACGTGAAGGATGTAGTTTCTGTCGAAGTTCAGCTCAAGGTAGAGTCCGACGGAAGAGAGCGCATCGCTCGAGGAAAATTCGTTCACGAAGATCCCGCTCCGTTTGCGGATCGAGACGAGCCCCTTCGCGCTCAGCATCCGGAGCGCCTCGCGAACCGCGGTCCGGCTCACCGAGAACATCTCGCACAATTCCTGTTCGGTCGGGAGTTTCTGCCCGGGAGTAAGCCTCTTCTCAAGAATCGACCGCTCGATGCTCTCGACGATCTCCTGGCTCAGGGTGGGGGGACGTTTGATTTTTTCGAACGAAATTTCCATTGGCAGCAACCAGGGGAGGGAAGTCTTTGATCATACATAATACAAAAGAATTTACGACAGGAATGGCCACAAAGTCAAGCCAAAATCACCTTGTGCTGTCGGTAGCTCCGTGAATAAGTAACGGCATCAACAAAAAGGCAACGGTTGCCAGTTCAAATGGAATTGAGCTGAGGAATCTGACGAAATGCGCCGATACGATGGCTCTTGTCAAGGACCGCAAAAGTCGGCTTGCATTCAATCTAATTCCTGTCTATCCTTCTTGATATTTCAGATCACGCTGATCTCAGCCCTATTTTTGTTGTTCCAGTGACATCGCCCCTTTCCCTCCGATTTTTGCCGGCCGGCGAATCGGAAAGAGAGGAGGCGGTCTCACCTGTTCCCTCACCAATCCACGATGCACGGGAGACAACCCTCTATGGAAGCACTCACCCTGGGCGTCATCGACTGGCTCGTTGTCGCCACGTATTTCGCCATCGTCATCGGTCTCGGATTCTATCTGAAGCGGTTCACCAGGAACGAAGAGGACTTCTTCCTGGCAGGAAGAAAGAACAGTTCATGGGTCGCCGGCCTGGCGTTCCTTTCCGCGAATCTCGGCGCTCTGGAGCTGCTGGGGATGACGGGCAACACGTTCAAGTACGGGATGTATGTCGCGCACTTCTACTGGATCGGCGCTATTCCTGCCATGATCTTTCTCGGTATTTACATGATGCCGTTCTACTACAGCAGCAAGATCAAATCCATCCCCGGCTACCTGAAGCTCCGTTTTGACGAGAAGACTCGGGTGCTGAACGGTATCGCCTTTGGTGTCATGACCTTGCTCGTGTCCGGCATCAACCTTTACGCCATGGCGCTTGTGCTCCGGACCTTCGTCGGGTGGGACTGGAACGTGAGTATGTGGATCTCCGCCGTGACCGTGGCGCTCTATGTCGGCATGAGCGGACTGATGTCAGCGATTTTCACCGAAATCATCCAGTTCTTCCTGATCTGGTTCGGTCTCTTCCTCGTTTCCATTCTCGGTATCGTGGAGATCGGCAGTGTGCAGGAGATCCTTAACCGGATCCCCGAGTCCTTTGCCACACTCTGGTCCACCTCCGGCGATCCGACGCAGAACGGCATGATGATCACCTGGGCCGGAATTGTGCTCGGCCTCGGCTTCGTTCTTTCCTTCGGTTACTGGACAACGGATTTCCTGGTGGTGCAGCGTGCATTCTCCGCCAAGGATCTGCGGTCGGCCCGGATGACGCCTATCCTTGCATCCTTTTTCAAGATGGCGCTGCCGTTTCTCGTCATCCTCGCCGGTCTTATTGCGCTTGTTCTCTCACGCGATCCACAGAGCGGGTTCGCACTGCTCCAGGAGGGCGGTCAGGTCAACTACGACAGCGCCCTTCCATTGCTCATCGCAAGGTACTACCCTTCCGGCCTGGTCGGGCTGGGTGTGACCGCTTTGCTGGCGGGATTCATGGCCGGACAGGCCGGCAACATCAGCGCGTTCAACACCGTATGGACGTACGACATCTACAAATCGGTTCTCAACCGGAAGGCCAGCGACGCGCATCTACTCTGGATGGGCCGCGCAGCAACGCTGGTGGGGGTTTTGCTCAGCATCGTCACCGCCTACTGGGCGAAGAGCTTTCCGAGCATTATGGACTACATGCAGGCCATCTTCTCCTGGGTGAATGCCCCGCTCTTCGCCACAATGCTTCTCGGCATGTTTGTCTGGTGGATCACTCCCAACGGCGCTTTCTGGGGGCTGCTTGCCGGCATGACTTCTTCCTTTGTCCTGTTTCTTGCCGTGAAGTTCCAGTGGATCGACAATAACGTCCTCACACTCTCCACGTCCGCCAGCGATATGGCGGCGAACTTCTGGCGCGCATGGTGGGCATGGGTGATCTGTTTCTGTGCAACCATCGGCATCAGCCTGTTCACCACACGCCGCGAGAAGAGCGAGCTGGTGGGTCTGGTAAAGAGCCTGACGCCGAAAGCCGATGAGAGCCACGTCGCGGTCATGCGCCGGCCGGAGACATGGGCAATCATCTCCGTCGTTGTTCTGGTCGCACTCAATATGTATTTCTGGTAAGGGAGGTTCCCATGAAATCCATCTGGTTCTTTGTCGGTCTGACGCTGACGATCATGGGCGGCCTGATCGTGATCGCGGGGATAGTCGACTACATCTCGCCGCCGGCCCGAATGACGTTGATGGCAAGTGCGCATCCGGCACTCTGGTGGGGACTGGTAATGATCGTGTTCGGGGGGATATTTATCCTGCGGGAACCGAAAGCCAAATAGCCTCTACCTGCAGGACTGAATCGGCAGAGGGCCGTCGGGCAATCCCCGACGGCCCTTGCTCCAGCACCCCGCATCTTGCTTGAACGGACCGGGCGGTTCAGAAAGAGGAGAGGAGAATGCGCAAATCTTTCACCCATTTCTCCACCCGCGCCAGACTCTGCATCCGACGATCCCTTCCGGTCATCGCCGCGCTCTACACCATGTCTGGTGCGCATGCATCACCTGCAGAGGAAAGCCCGGGCCACCAGATTTCACAGATCACCTCGCCGGCCGGCGTCCTGTCCATTACAGCCTACGAACCCGCGGACAACCGCTCCATTCTGTACTACACAGTTGATTTCGGTCAAATCCGGATCATCCAACCTTCACCGCTGGCCATGATGGCTGCGCCCGAAAGGTGGATCGTGGGTGACGTCGTTTCCACCACGGACACGACTGTCGATGAGGCCTATCGCCTGCCTGTCGGCAAGAATTCAACCGCGCGCAGCCGGTACAATGGAACACTCGTGGTGTTCAAGGAACGGCAGGCCCCGTTTCGTTTGATCAGGGTCGAATTCCGCGCATTCGATGACGGGGTCGCATTTCGGACGATCGTGGATTCACCCGCCCTATCAGACAGCATGATGATTCTGCACGAAGATGTTGATTTTCGCTTTCCTCGTGCATCGGCGGTGCATGCCCTCTGGCTTGGCGCAAATACGCATTTTGAGGGTAATTATCGTTCCTGGCTGACGCTGGATAGTGTGCCACACAATACTCGATTCCCGCTACCTGTTCTTCTTCGCCCTTCGGCGGGTGTGGTTGCGGCCATTGGCGAAGCCGCTCTACTCAACTACCCCGGCATGTCCCTGATCATGAACGGCGACAGCCTACCCCGTTTTGTCTCGGACCTGACGCGGCGGCGTGATGACAGTTCCGTGGCAGCCATCGTGCGGGGGAGGGTCGTCACACCGTGGCGAGTCATCATGGTTGCTGCCAGGGAGGTGGACCTCATCGAATCGAATATCCTGACACACCTCGCCCCACCCTGCGAACTTCCGGAAGCCGATTGGATACGACCGGGAAAGACGACCTGGGACTGGTGGAACGGACATCTTCTGACCAGCGAGCACGATCGGGGAAAAATGGATTTCCGCACAATGAAGCACTATATCGACTTCTGCGCGGCCAACGGAATTGAGTATCACAGTCTCACCGGCTTCGACGAGGGTGGCGGTAATATGATGGCGTGGTACGGTGAGCATCGGTCTTTCACACCTTCACCCGGAACAAGCATCCGGTCGCCGATTGCCGCGCTTCAGTTTCCGTCGCTGCTTGACTATGCGCGCGCGAAAGGTGTCGGACTTCGTCTCTGGCTCCACTTTGCAGCGCTCCAGCAGGAGTGTATCGACTCCGTCTTTGCACTGTACGAGCAGTGGGGGATCAATGGATTCATGCTCGATTTTATCGAGCGGGACGATCAGCAGGCGATTGTGTTGCTTACGGACATCCTGCGTGCGGCAGCGCGGCATCATCTGACAGTGTCACTGCACGGCGCGGCCAAGCCCACAGGGCTCACCAGGACATTTCCTCATCTCCTGAACCATGAAGGGGTGCTGAATCTTGAATGGGACAAGTGGAGTGCCCGATGCACACCCGAGCACAATGTGACGGTTCCATTCACGCGCATGCTGGCCGGACCTATGGATTATCATCTCGGCGGGGTACGTTCCGTGGATTCGGCCGAGTTCACGCCCCGCTATGCGGCCCCCAGGGTGATGGGAACACGGGCACACAACGCAGCAATGTATGTGGTGTTTGAGAATTACCTTCCGATGATTGCCGATTTTCCCGGAGCGTACGCCGGTGACAGCGTCTTCTCCCTCTTCGTAAACATCCCATCGACATGGGATGAGACCCGTGCCATGGCGGGAGAAATCGGGAAGTACATCGCGGTCGCCCGACGCAAGGACGCGACGTGGTATGTCGGTATTATGAACGGGATGGCCCCACGAATCCTGGATCTCCCGTTGACATTCCTCAGTTCCGGGGCCTATCGCGCGACAATCATCTGCGACGTTGACCGATATGTCGGCATGGGAGCCCGTATCGAAACGAGAGAGGTGACAGCCGGATCGCACCTGACACTCCACCTCGAACGGTCTGGAGGCGCGCTGATTCGTCTGATGCCCTGAAGGGAATCACCGTTCCACACAATGCAGTCCTCCCCCGCTCTTCCGCTTTGCAGGGAGGCGAAATTCATCCGTCCAAGTGCGCATCCGGCACTCTGGTGGGGACTGGGCATGATCGTGTTCGGGGGGATATTTATCCTGCGGGAACCGAAAGCCAAATAATCGCGGTCCAGCAGCCTGCAGATGCATCGCGGGCGACCCACCGGGCCGCCCGCGCGATTGCCGGCACCACAAAGGCGTTCTTACATCTTGCCGTTCTTCTTCAACACATCCCGGGAAATCACCACCTTCTGAATTTCGTTGGTCCCCTCAAAGATCCGGTTGATGCGGGAATCGCGGTAGTAGCGTTCAATCGGGAGTTCTCGGGAATACCCCATACCACCATGGATCTGCACGGCAATATCCGCCACACGATCCAGAGCCTCGGAGCAGTACAGCTTCACCATGGCCGATTCCCGGGAGATGGGTTTCCCGGCTTCGTAATCCATCGCCGTGCGGTAGACCATGGACTCCATTGCATAGATCATCACCGCCATGTCCGACAGCATAAACTGGATTGCCTCGAACTGGGCGATCGGGACATCAAATTGTTTTCGTTCTTTTGCATAGCGGGCCGTCCATTCCATCAGTTGCTTCGCGGCCCCGGTGCACGCCGCGCCCAGTCCCAGCCGGCCGGCATCAAGAGTCTTCATGGCCACCAGGAAACCCCGGCCGTCACCCCCGATCATATTGGAATCGGGGACGCGGACGTTCTCCAGCACGATCGGGTTGGTTGTGCTGCCCCGGATCCCCATTTTCTTTTCCGGCGGGCCGGCCGTATAGCCCGGCGTTTTCGTCTCCACGACGAACCCGGTGATCCCGCGTTCCGTGCGCGCAAACAGGGAGACCACGTCGGCGATGCCCCCGTTGGTGATCCACATCTTTTCGCCGTTGATCACCCATTCGTCCCCTTCGCGATGGGCACGTGTGCGCAGATTGAAGGAGTCAGAACCGGCCAGCACTTCCGTAAGCGCGAAGGCACCGATCATGCGGCCTTCGGCCAGCGGAACGAGATACTTCTTCTTGAGTTCCTCGGTCCCGCCGATATAGATGGCGTTTGCTCCGATCGACTGGTGTGCACCCATGAATGTGGCGGTGGACATGCACCCGCGGGCGATTTCTTCCTGCATGAGGCAGTACCCTACTTCGCCGAAGCCACCGCCGCCGTACTCCTGCGGAAACGAGGCCCCCATCAATCCCAGGTCACGCATCTTATGGATCAACTCCATCGGAATGCGTTCCTCTTCATCGATCTTCTGGGCGATCGGTCTGATTTCGCTATCGACGAAATCGCGCACCATATCACGCAACATCATCTGCTCTTCGGTAAACTGGATTGCGGCCATACGGTTCCGTTATCCTCTATTGATGGTGACCAGTGTTGATGTTAGGAATCGAGAAGCGTCATTCGCCCTTCTGCCCGACAAAACTCACCACATCCTCGCCACCATCCACGCCGATGACATTTCCGGAGACCCACGCTGCGCCTTCTTCGCAGAGCAGCACCATCATTTTCGCAACGTCTTCGGGGTTGGTCAGGCGTCCGCCGGGGTTCTTGGCGCGGGCGACTTCAAGCATGCGTGTCGCGCCGGGAATTTTCCGGAGCGCCGGAGTATCGGTGACACCGGCCAGGAGCGCGTTAGCCGTAATGCCGAAGGATCCCAACTCCATTGCCAGCTGCCGTATGTGGGATTCCAGGGCCGATTTCGCGCCTGAGACAGCTCCGTAGCTTGGCAACACGCTGTGACCCCCGGAGCTCGTTAACGCGAACACCCTGCCCCCGCGTTTCATCAGCCCTCGCGCGACCAGTCCCTGGGTCCAGTACACCAGACTGTGCGCCATCACGTCCATCGTCATCTCCATTTGTGCCTGGGAGATGGCGTCGTCAGGCTTCTTGGCGATGAAGGGTTTCAGGGTCCCGAAGGCCAGCGAGTGAAGAAGCACTTTGATGGTTTTGTGACCGTCGCCGGCGAAACGTTCCAGGATGTCATCCAGGGTCTCACTCCGTTTGATTGCATCGGCGGCATTCATATTGTAGAAGACCGCCTCGCGGCCGGCATGTTTGATCTCCTTGATCACATGCTGCACTGCCGGCATGGTTGCCTGGCGGTCGAGGTGAACGCCGAAGATGTTTATGCCGTGCCGGGCCAGCTCAATGGCCGCAGCACCGCCGAACCCGCTTGAAGCACCCAGGATGAGTGCCCACTCGTGTTCTTTGAAGCGCGGTTCCTGTTTCATCATGCTCCCTTTCTGCTATTCAACGGTCACACTCTTGGC
This sequence comes from uncultured Bacteroidota bacterium, assembly GCA_963779225.1. GTDB lineage: Bacteria > Bacteroidota > Ignavibacteria > UBA10030 > UBA6906 > CAVPCZ01. The sequence continues at coordinate 1,622,592 of CAVZWW010000003.1, read as the reverse complement.
CAGATTCCGTGGCTGGTCAACGTTTGTCCCGCGTGCAACCGCGATATAATACGCGAGCAACTGCAACGGAATGATGTTCAAAATCGGTCCGAAGAACCCGTAGGTGTGCGGCACACGGATGACGAATTCGGCCATGTTCTCGATTTCCTCGTCGTCCTCATTCGCCACCGCGATGATCCGGCCCTTCCGCGCACGCACTTCCTGAATATTGCTCATCACCTTGTCATAGATGCCATCCTTCGGGACAACGAAAACCACGGGCATGTTTTCATCGATGAGGGCGATGGGCCCGTGTTTCATTTCCGCGGCCGGATATCCTTCTGCGTGGATATACGAGATCTCCTTCAACTTCAGCGCACCTTCCAGCGCTACCGGGAAATTTGCGCCGCGGCCGAGATACAGCACATTGCGAGCGTCCTTAAACTCCTGCGCAATACGTTCAATAACGCTGGTGTCCCGCAGCATGTATTCCGCCTTTTCCGGGAGCGTAGCAAGCTCTTCAGCCAGGATGACACCCCGCTCGCGTGACATCCCGCGGGCACGTGCGAGCATAATGGTGATCAGGGCGAGAACCGTCAGCTGCGACGTGAATGCCTTTGTTGATGCCACCCCGATCTCCGGGCCGGCATGGGCGTACACGCCCCCGTCGGATTCACGGGCGATCGTACTCCCCACGACATTCACAATCCCCAGCACCGTGGCACCTTTGGATTTCGCCTCCCGCAGCGCCGAAAGCGTATCGGCAGTTTCGCCGCTCTGACTGATGAGTATCACGACGTCATCGATGTTGATGACGGGGTCCCGGTACCGGAACTCCGATGCATACTCCACTTCGGTGGGAATGCGTGCAATCTGTTCCAGCATATACTCGCCAACCAGCCCTGCATGCCATGATGTACCGCAGGCGGTGATGAGGACGCGACGGGCACTCAGGAGCTTGCCAATGTTGTTCTGCAATCCGCCCAGTTTCACATCACCGGAATTCACCAGCAGCCGACCCCGCATAGCATTCCGGATCGTTTCGCCCTGCTCGTGAATCTCTTTGAGCATGAAATGGTCGTATCCCCCGCGTTCAATCTGGGACAGTTCGAGGGTGACCTGCTGGACGGGCTTATTGACCGTTACATCGTCGATGGTCATCGTCCGCACATTATCGAGGGTAATTTCTGCAATCTCGCCGTCGTCCAGGTACAGCACCTGACGGGTGTGAGCCACAATCGCGGACGCGTCGGAAGCGACAAAATTCTCCCCATCCCCCACACCGATGAGGAGCGGACTTCCTTTGCGTGCCACGACCAGCCGGTCCGGCGCAAGCGGTGAGAGGACCACGAGTCCATACGTCCCCTCCACCTCCGACAGCGCGTGCCGCACCGCCGAGGTGAGATCCTGTGTCTGCTCGTACATCACGCCGATCAGGTGGGCCAGAACCTCGGTGTCGGTTCCCCCGAGGAACTGATGACCGTCACGCAAAAGCTTGGTCTTGATCGCCAAATAGTTTTCAATGATGCCGTTATGGACGATGGCAATCTGTTTCTTCTGGTCCAGGTGCGGATGGGCGTTAACGTCATTCGGTTCGCCATGTGTGGCCCAGCGCGTATGCCCCATGCCCAGGTGCCCGTTCAGCATACCATCGGCGGCGCCGAGCTCCCGCGCCAGATCCGCTACTTTTCCGGCATTTTTCTGAACGAAGAATGATCCATCCCTGACTACGGCGATGCCCGCGGAATCATATCCACGGTATTCCAGCCGCCGGAGACCTTCAAGGATAATCGGAACGCAGTTTTTTGGACCGATATACCCGACAATACCGCACATGGTTCACCCCCGTGGTCGCCCCGGATAACAGACAATGAGTTAAAAACATAGGCAAAATCGGGTAGGAAATCAACTCCGGGGAAGAGCAAGGATCCCGATCACCCCCATCATACGACCGGATCGATTCCCGTCCCGTCTGTATGAGTGGAAACGAGCGGACTCTTCTATAGTACATAAGGGGTTGATCTCGATATGTGCCGGCTGCAGTCCGGCATCAAGAAGTTGAGTGCGATTGGCTGATTTGAGGTCTACCAGGGCGTGTTCCCCTCGCTTTTGCAGGAATTGCGCATCAAACCGTGCCGCCACATCCGGCCCGACTTCATAGCAGCAGGCGCCGGCGGCGGGCCCGACAAATGCAAGGAGTGTGGCCGTTTTCGTCCCGAATTCCTCCTGCATCCGCCTTACCGCCGCGGCAAGAATCCCTGAAGCCGTCCCACGCCATCCGGCGTGGACCACCCCGACTGCCGGCGCGTGGGGATCACACAGCAGGATGGGGACACAATCGGCCACGGTCACACAGAGGAACACCCGTGGAGTATTCGTCACCAGACCGTCGGTATCGGCAAACGACCCTGCTTTCCGCACCCGGAGCAGTTGCGACCCGTGCACCTGGCGGGGGATTGCCAGTTCCCGGAGACCGATGCCCAGTCCTCCAAAAAAGAGCTCCCGGTTCCTCAGGACATTGGCTTCTTCGTCACCCACACTGAATGAAAGGTTCATCCCCAGAGGATCGGGGCTCACCCCTCCGTTGCGTGTGCTGAGGGCTGCGAGAACACCAGGCGCGGTCTGGAAAATCGATGGTCTGATGTACATGCCTTCCTCGTCAGGATGAGGACTGCGTGCTTTCCGGGAGCGGCAGATTCATAACGACTGTTGTGCCTTTTCCGATTTCACTCTCTATCCGCACAGATCCTCCAAGATCATCGACGGTCTTCTTCACTATCGCCAGGCCGAGGCCCATTCCGTCGGTCTTTGTCGAGAAGTTCGGCTGGAAGAGTCTGCTCTTCAGCTCATCGGGAATACCCGCGCCGGTATCGCGGAAGCTGATCCGGACCATCCCCGTTCCGCGTTTCACGATGATCACCATCCGGCCCGCCCCGTTCATGGCCTGCACGCCATTACGGATAATGTTGATAAACGCCCGCCGGAGTTCCTCCTTGTCGGCGCTCAGCGACGGCAGATCATCATCAGTGGTCACCTCGAATATCACCCGGTCATCCTGTTCAAAGAGCTGCACCGCCGCCGTCACGACTTCGCGGACATCGCAGGCTTCCAGGATGCGGCGTGGCATGCGGGCAAAGCTGGAGAACTCCGAAGCAATGCGGCTGAGCGTATCAATCTGCTCGATGACGGTCCGCGTTACCTGGTCCAGGATCTCCCCGAAGTCCGGCGCACGGTCCCGGTACGTTTGCCGCAGGTGCTGGATGGAGAGCCTCATGGGAGTGAGAGGGTTCTTGATTTCGTGCGCCACCTGCCGTGCCATTTCTTTCCAGGCGAGTTCACGTTCCGCCTGTACGAGGTTGTCACGACTCGCCCGAAGGTCAAGGATCATGTTTTCGAATGCATGGACCAGGTCGCCGATCTCCCCTTCCGCCCGGGGAAGCCGGGCGGCGATCTGGAGATCCCCCGCGGCGACATCACGTGTCAGTGCGGTCAGGCGTTGCAGCGGTGCCGCGATGCGGTTTGCCAGAAGCGTGGTCATGACCAGTACCAGCGTCAGGACCACGGCATAGATTCCGAACAGGACGGCATTCCGGTCGTACAATTCCCGTTCCAGTTCATCCTGCCGGTAGAGTGTTGGCACGGAAACAACACCGATGATCCCCCCCGCATTGTCCAGAACGGGACGATATCCCACAACATAGCGAAAGAGGCCGATGTTCTCTGTCTGCATGTGAAACCGCAGTCCGCTCAGGGTAACCGCCGCAAAAGCGCTTCCGTTCATGCGCGTGTCCAGCAAACCGGCTGCGTACAGTTCGGGCCGGCTGCTGATTCTCAATTCGTTGTCGACATACACATTGAAATCTGTTCCCGCATTCGACGCGATCAGTTCCACGCGCTCGGGGCGCAACGAGAACTCGGATGACGCATCGGCATGTTCACCGATGCCGGCAATATCCAGGGCGATAGTTGCCGTTTCCGCTTCCAGCCGGCGCGCCGTGCTTTCCATGACGCGATTCCGCACCTCATACTGGCTGTACACAAGCAGGAGGCCCAGCGGGACGAGGGCGGTCAGCAACATTGCGCCCAGAAGTTGATCGCGGAATGTCGGGATATAGCGCTGTCCGCGAATCATCATCATTGCCAGATACAGTATGAGGCCGAACAGCAGGAGCACGCCGTAGACCACCGGAACTTTGACCAGTCCCACAAATCCGCTCACCACGGAGTGACGCTGCATACTCAGCACAATCACATCCCGTCCGTCCTGTCCGCGCTGCACATAGAAGGATTCATAGGGAATACCGTTGATACGTTCGGCAATCCAGACCATGGGAGGAGAACTCCGCAGGAGCGTCGCCCTGATACTGTCCGACAGTGTGTGATTGAAGGGCAGCGCTTCGTTCGTCGATCGCAGAAGAAGTCCGTCGCGATATTCAGACAGGGAAATCGGGCGATAGAAGGATTCAAGCGGTTCGCGCGCGGATCCGCGCAGCACCGGCGGCGCATCACCGCGAAAGAGCAGTTGTTCTCCGGCGGCGACAACCACCCGGCCGTACGCGACAATCATCCCCGAACTGTCTTTCAGCGGCAACGATCCTCCGTAGATGCGCACCGCGCTGACGCCATCGCCGATACTCTTCACCCGGAGTCCACCCACGGAATCCAGCGGCAGCGTTTCAGCCACCTGCGATGCGAGTCCGGTTTGGGTGCCGATGGCGAAACGGCTGATGCCGTTGCCGGCCGTATCCACGACCTCGAAGACGGAAGTGTAACCTTCACGGCATGCAGCACTCCGGGCCCATCCTGCAAGTGCGGCACTACCGCGGGAATCCACATCGGGCATGGCCAGCACGGACTTCACTTCGGGCTGGGAGAGCCGCGTCAATCCTTCCTCAACAATGAACTTCAGCCAGTCGTCCACCGGCCTGAGCACCTCCGCGGCATAAGTCTCCACCCTGCTCCGGTCCCTCGCGTTTACCTGTGCTCCCAGTATTGGAAGCAGGACAATGGTGCCCAACGCCGCTGTGAGAATCCAGCCCACAATAGTCCGGGGCCACAGTCCTGATACACCCCTCCGCCGCCGGATCCAGACAATCCCGGGGATGCACACCGCAACGGCCAGGCGGTAGGACATGGACATGAGGGGCTCGTCCTGAAACACGCCGAACAGCAATGCGGCGGCAAGATACAACACCGCAATGACCACCCATCCCGACACAGCCCCGCCGAAGAGACGTACGAGTCCATCCGTCCCCCGCAACGCCAGCACAAGCCACCATAAGCACAGCACCAGCAGATTGAGGAGCAGAAAGGTAAGGGCAAACGATGGGAAAATGACGCCGGGATCTCCGATATTCAGGGTGGAATCAAACGCCGCGCTGCGCACAACTGCACCGGTCCCACGCAACAGTCCGAACATCAGCAATGCAAATCCGGCCGTCATCCCCACGCGTAAAGGAAGGGAGCGAACGTTGTTCAGCCACGGCCACGCTGCGGTCCCGCGGGAGGAGAGAAGGAGAATCACATAAACATTCACCGAGAGCGCGGCCACGGTCAGCGTCATCTCGCCGATGGACCGTGCGAGTCCATCCCCGAAGAGAGCGGAAAATAGAGCCGGATCGAAGATACCGGCCCCGGTCAACTGTGATGGAAATCCGATCCAGAGGATGAAATACCGGAAAGCCCAGATCCCCGCCGTGACTCCCATTCCTGCCAGCAGCGGTGAGATACGTCGGAACAACCAGAAGGTGAGTGGCACCATCAGCGCGGCGGCCAGAAAGGCAAGAAGCACAATGTGGACAGAGGCCAGCACCCCTGACAGACGTTCTCTGGCGAGGTCCCAATCAGGAGCGAGCACATGGACATCGCCCAACCGCGCGCTATCGATCCCGATGAGCGGCGCTGTACGCCATCCGGGAGGGTGGAAACGGTCGGGGTGCTGAGTGAAATCGTATTCCACCTGAACGCCCAGCTCACCGCTCAGACGCTCCGCGAGTCCGGAACGATCGATATACCGGTTGCTGAAGGGATAGCGCGTTTCAAGCGTTTGCCTGATGACGACCACGCCCAGGATACGTCCGGCGCTTCTGACAGGTGTAGCCACGAACAGCTGCGAAAAGACGGGTGTGCGGAGGACGGAAGAGGTCATTTGTCCGTCGAGGGCGATTCGCACTTCTTGCCGGGCATTCGGCCCTCCGGGTCCTGCCCACGTAACGAGTTCCGCCTGGGCATCGAACACTTCTACGCCAACCGAGTATTGATCCGCTATGTGGGCTGCGACACCAAACAGTTGAGCGCGGTCATTGCCCGTCCCGGAGAGATAGCGCAGCACTTCCGCACGTTGCCCCGCATCGACTGCAATTCTGCGGGCAGATCGTTGAATCCCGGAAAACTCCCGAACGGCGATGGTGAGGGCCTCCTGCGCCTGCCGCTCACGGTCCCGGGGATCTGTTTCCCGATCACCGCTCGCCAGATTCCATTCGGCAAGCTGAACCAGAAGCAAAAGGACGAGGAGAACCAGAAGGATGGCGGGCTGCCTTGATCGTCGTTCCCGCAATATCTTGAGCAATCGACTTGCTGTAGCGGTCATGACGGGCCGGTCAGTAAATGCTGAGATGAGAAATCACCCAGCGTTCTCCCGCCGGCGAAAGGGCAACGTACACCTGCGCATCTTCCCGCTTCCCTTTCACGATGAATGAGGCACTGCCGGTGGCGTATGGACTGGTGTCCGACCTGCCATACGTGGTGAAGCGTGCACTCACTGTTCTTTTCCCCCTGAAGAATGATTCGAGGATATAGTAGGATTGCGCCGCGCTGAAATACCCGCCCTCGGCTCCGCGCAACTGGATGAATACCCGTGTGCCGAAGAACGGCGACATGGATCCGGCATTGCCCGCCAGTATTCCGGATTCCACCGAAGAAAATACGGCGGCCTGTTCTCCTGTCGGAATGATGGTCTGCTGCAGTTCGAGCACGTCCCCTGCATTCCGGGGTCCGTCCGGCTGATGCAGGAGGATGCCCCCTCCCACCTTCGTTCCGGACAATACCGAGGCGGCGGCGAACAGGAGAACCATGCCGAAAAAAAGATGATAATCGTTTTGCATGCGCAGTGCTCAAAAAGTACACCTTGTTGCATCGAAAGTCAACCCGCCGCTGCCCTTCTCCTGTACAGCCGTTTCATCGCTGCGGGCAAGCGACAGGGCGCATTGTCTAATGGACTGCCCTTCCGTTGTCTTCCGAGATCGCAGATGCACGTTTCAGCAATGGATTCGAGGGGATCAACTGATACGCCCAGTCAAAGACCACCCGGCCCGGTGACAGAGCCTTCACGCGGAACTTCGCAAAGTGGTCGTCCCACGTCCAGACGACATAGGTGTGCCCGACCATCAGACGCACATCATGTGTCACCGACCAACCACTCGAGGGAGCGGTGCCGATATCCAGAATCGATGGTGTCGCACCCACGTCCTGAATATCCGTGTCTGTGCTGACATTCATGTACGGCACGCCGTTGGAGTATTCGTAGTACATGTCCGCAGCTTTGCTGCTGTAGGGTACAACCGTATACCCCGAAAAATCGTAACCGGCTGCCGCCGGCGTAACCTGGTAGCTTGCCAGCATCACATCATACCCCTCAGGCCTCGGGATGTCATACGCCACATCACGGCTGAGGTCGCTCTCGTTTCCGGCATCGTCCACCGCGGTCAATGCGTAATAGTACACCGAGCCGTTACGGGCTCCCTCGTCTGCATAGTATGGCCGGCCGCTCGTGCCGATGAATTCATAGCGCCCGTCATAACTCGAGCTGACATAGATGTTGTACCCTGCCACGTCAGGTTCCCGATTGGGGCTCCAGAAGAGTTCAATGAAATTGTCACCTGTCGCGGTGCGCAAACCGGTCGGCGGCGAAGGCGGATCCAGGTCCAGTTCGTGTATCCAATCATGACACCCTGTGGCAACCAGGGTGAGTATGATGGTCAAGGGGATCAGAGAATTTTTCATGGCTTCCTCGCGCAGAGTTGTGTTGACACTCTGCACTAGGGAAATTCAAAGCTCATGCCATGACTGCGCGGGTGGAATGGCGTGAAATCGCGGCAATTTCAGCCCCGGAAGAGAAGGATGTGTCCGTTCGATTGTGCAGCCGTCCAGATTACAGGACGGTTAGCACCAGTAGGCCCGACCGTTGTTCAGCACGCCGACAGATCGGCCCGAAAGGTGGCGTCCGCCGAACGGCGTATTCCTGGAGCGGGATTTGAACGAGAGAGGATCAACCGTCCACTCGGCGGTCGGATCGAAGACCGTCAGGTTTGCCATCTGTCCCTCTTCGATCACAATGGCCGGCAGGTGGAGGATGCGCCGCGGATTGACCGAAAGTTTCTCGACGAGGCTGTTCAGCGAGAGCACATTATTGCCGAGCAGTTCGGTAACGCAGAGGCCGATGGCTGTTTCCAGTCCGATAATACCGAACGGGGCGACATGGAACTCCACTTCCTTCTCGTCGAAGGAATGTGGCGCATGGTCGGTGGCAATCACGTCGATCGTTCCGTCGCGTAACCCGGCCTTGATGGCCTCAACGTCTTCACGCGTCCTGAGCGGCGGGTTCATCTTCGTATTGGTGTCGTACGTCCGGAGCGCTTCATCGGTGAGCGCGAAATGGTGGGGTGCGACCTCGCACGTCACAGGGATGCCCCGGCGTTTTGCCTGACGCACCAATTCAACGGTTTCCGCCGTGCTGACGTGCGCCACATGGTACTGTCCGCCGGTGTATTCCGCGAGCCTGATATCGCGCATGACCATGACCTCTTCGGCGATCCGCGGGATTACGGGGAGTCCGAGGGCCGTGGCCACGGAACCTTCGTTGGCAACCCCCCCCTTGCTCAGCGGCGGATCCTGTGCGTGCTGGATCACCGGTTTCTTGAACATGGCACTGTACTCGAGCGCCCGCCGCATGAGCTCCGCATCGAACACCGGGTCTCCGTCGTCGGAGAAGGCAACAGCTCCGGCAGCCGCCAGTTCCGCAAGCGGGGCAAGGTGTTCGCCTTTCCTTCCAACGGATACGGCACCGATGGGGTACACATCCACCAGTCCTTCAAGCGCCTCGAGGGCTCTTCTCTGAACCAGGCGGACGACAGATTCTTCATCGATGGGAGGGTTGGTGTTCGGCATGCATGCCACCGCGGTAAAGCCTCCGGCGGCTGCGGCTGCGCATCCGCTGGCAATCGTCTCCTTGTGTTCATATCCCGGTTCCCGGAAGTGCACGTGCATATCCAGGAAACCCGGTGCCACCACTTTCCCTTTGAGGTCGATCACCTGTGAGGCGCCCGGCGGGATGTCCTTCCCCATTCGTCCGATACGTCCGTCGACGATCTGCAGGTCCAGTGTTTCATCACGTCCCGCGGCGGGGTCAATGATACGGCCGTTTTTCAGCAGAATGCGCATGTGCGTGGTCCCGAGGTCAGTTTCTTGTTGACAGCAAGTAGAGGGCCGCCATTCGGACGGCCACCCCGTTCAACACCTGCTGGAGAATCACTGAATGTTCGCTGTCCGCGACATCCGCGGATATCTCTACGTCCCGGTTGATCGGTCCGGGATGCATGATCGTAATCACGCGCCCCGCCTTTTCCAGCCGCGCCCGGGTGATGCCATAGAACGTATGATATTCGCGAAGCGACGGGAACAACCGGCCCGCGTCCCGTTCCATCTGGATGCGAAGGACATTGAGCACATCGACCGTTGGCAGGACGTCATCGATGTGATGGTAGACTTCGACGCCGAGTTGTTCGATATCCCGCGGGATCATCGTCGCGGGTCCGCACACCGAAACACGCGCGCCCATGGTCTTGAGGCCGAAGATGTTGGACCGGGCGACACGGCTATGCGAGATGTCGCCCACGATACACACATGCAGATCGTGCAGCCGTCCGAGCTTTTCGCGGATGGTATACATATCCAGCAGGGCCTGCGTCGGATGCTCGTGACCGCCGTCCCCCGCATTGATCACGTTTGCGTTGATCACCCGGGCAAGGTAGTGGGCCGCCCCCGCAGCCCCGTGACGCATGACCACCATGTCCACCTTCATGGCTTCGATGTTTCGCGCGGTATCCTTGAGTGTTTCCCCCTTGCTCACACTGCTCCCGCCTGCGGCGAATCCCAGCACATCCGCCGAAAGCCGCCGTTCAGCGAGCTCAAAGGAGAGGCGTGTACGGGTGGAATTTTCAAAGAACATGTTGGCAACCGTTTTGCCCTGGAGGGGCGGAACCTTCTTGATGGGACGGTCGAGCACTTCACGGAACGAAACCGCGGTGTCCAGGATCAGCTGGAGGTCGTCGCGCCGCATCCCGTCGAGTCCGAGGAGATGTCTGCTTTGAAGCGGCATAGTGTTTTCCTTACACGAAAAATGGCTATTCTTCCGGATGCATCAACAGGACGGTGTCTTCCCCGTCGATTTCCCTGACGTGTACGCGTATGGATTCCTGGGCCGATGTGGGAATATTCTTGCCGACGTATTCGGCGCGAATGGGGAGCTGACGATGACCACGGTCCACCAGCACGGCAAGCTGGATGGTGCGGGGGCGTCCGAGATCGATCAGTTCGTCCAGCGCCGCACGGATGGTTCTCCCGGTGAACAGCACGTCATCAATGAGGATGACGTCTCGACCGTTCAGATCGAACAGGATCTCGGTTCCCTTCAGCTCCGGTTGTTCCAGCTTACCCAGGAGGTCGTCGCGGTAGAGCGTGATGTCCAGCGATCCGATGTTGAGCGTGGTGTGTTCCACCTCTTCAATGATGCGCGCAATCCGCCGTGCAATGAATTCTCCGCGCGTCCGGATCCCCACGATGACGATATTGCCGGCTCCTTTGTTTCTTTCAAGGATTTCATGGGCCAGCCGGGTGATTGTCCGGTCGAACCCTTCCTGGTCGATTATCTGTGCCTTGAGTCGTCTCATGATGGAATCCGAACGTGGTGAGGGTGCGTTTCGTGGGCGCAGGGAATAAAAAAACCCCCGTCTGCCTGGTGCAAACGGGGGGAAAATATCCCTTTGCGGGACGCGGAGGCACCCGAAGATGCCACTGCTTCCCGATCGCCTCTCGGGATCGAAGAGGAAGACAGCCGATTGGTCGTAGTCATGAGGGGTTCCCTTTCCTGCCTCTCTGTGCAGGATTTAAAGGGTGGGCGATATAGGACTTGAACCTATGACCTCACGGATGTGAACCGTGCGCTCTAACCAACTGAGCTAATCGCCCGATCACACGCAATAATACCTGGGAGAAACCGGGAATAATATACGGGTTTCAGGTTCGATTCGCAAGTCCGGCTTATTGACCCGAAGCCCTCAGGAGTCGCGGAGTCTATTACTGTTTGACACGTTTCAGGATGTAGTAGTAGTCCTTGCCATACAGGGTCACGCAGGACAGCTCCCACCCATCGGCGCCCATGGCGTTGAGCTGGATCAGCGTGAGGTTGGCCCCGTCACGGTACTCCCACACCGGCGGGCGGGGCGTACGACGGTCCTGCTGGGCATCAGCAGTGCGGCCGATAAGAAATGCGGCGGCGACGAGAGCCGCAATCACGACAAGATTCCGGACGATTTTCATGGGTTCTCCCTCCGTGGTGAACTGTGCATTAGCCGACACGGTCGAGCAGAAGGATCTGCTGCATGTTGCGGCACAGCCGCTCGGGCGTGTAGTCTTCCTCGCCGACGATGGTATAGGTCACCAGAAAATCGCGGCAGAGGTCCAATGCTGATTTGCCGGTATTGGCCGGCTTGTTACCTTCTTTGAGACAGAAGAGCGCGGCGGATTTGATTCCCTTGGTCCATCGGACCTTCACCCCGTCGGCCCGGACGATTCCCGGCTCAGGCGGAACCTCACGCCTGGCGAACCTGGGCTGCAGCTCCCTGAAATGGATTTGCAGATAGTTCATGGCACCCACCACCATGCGCTGTCGCGCCATGGCCGCGTCAAGAGAACGGAGCAACCGGGTCTTCTCAACCTCTTCCTCCGGCGTAAGCTGTTCGTTCTTCTTCACATACTGAACCCTGAGCGTCCGGTTCTCCCCCGTAGGGAGTTCGCCCGCCAGCGGCACAGCGAAGCGGTTCTCTTCCACCTCGCGCTTCCGGTCTTCGAGCTCAACAAGCATCTCCCGGGCGCGATTCTTGTACTCCGACACCGTCAGCGTTTCCGTTGCCCCTTCGTCCGAAACCGTCAGCATGATCTTCCCGCCATCCGGCTGAAAGACATGCGCCACGTGGAACTCGTCTATCAACTGCAAGAACTGTGATTCAGTCATCCATATCCCGGGTGTCCGCGGTCCGGGTGTAGTCATCCGTTACCCTTTCTCGTTTTCTCCTGCTCCGCTCGGCAAATCTCGTTTTTCCCCGGAATACCATGCACAACTAGCGTACCACCTCCGGAAAACCGCAGGAATTTTCCCCTTTCGGCCCCCGGATCTTCTGAACAGCCCGGTCGCAGCCCAATATTAGCCAGGTGTGCGCATCAGCGCAAAGAACACCGGGTAAGCCGCAATAGGCCATCTTCCGCTCACACAATCCCCACCACAGCATTGCAGAAAACAGGGACGGGTTGCGTGACAACCTCCTGCAAGATACTGTGCGGACCGGAGGCTGTCCGGCATCGCGCTTACTTCAACAAAAGCATGCGTTTTATCTCTACGGCATTCAGTACCGGTACTGTAAAGAAATCTTACTCCATGAAGAAATTCTTTATGCGCCGGGCGGTTTTTGCCCCCATGACCTCGGCAAGTTGATCCTCTGACGCAAATCGCACACCCTGAACCGATCCGAAGACCTCGAGCAGCTCCCGTGCCCGCTTCTTGCCTATTCCCTTGATCAGATCAAGTTCGGTCTGCAATGTGCGTTTCTCACGGAGCGAACGGTGGAATGTAATGGCGAACCGGTGCGCCTCATCGCGTACCTGCTGCAGCAACCGCAGCGCCCCGGAGGTCTTTGCGAGCAACTCCGGCTCGCTCTCCCCCGGGAGGAAGACTTCCTCCAACCGTTTCGCAAGCCCGATGACGGGGATCCGCGAAAGCCCGAGCTTCCCCAGAACTTCTACGGCACTGGAGAGCTGACCCTTCCCCCCATCGACCATGATCAGATCGGGCATAGTACCCTGTTCCTCGAGAACACGGACGTAGCGGCGTTCCACGACTTCTCGCATGCTGGCGAAGTCGTCGGGCCCTTGTACAGTGCGGATCTTGAACTTGCGGTACTCGCTCTTCTTCGCTTTTCCATCCACGAACACCACCAGGGAGGCCACCGCATCTGTGCCCTGCGTATTGGATATATCAAAACACTCAATCCGCTTCGGCACGCGATCCAGGCGCAGATCCCGTTGCAGCGAACTCAGCGCGTGAGGAACATAGTCGGCCCGTTTCATCTTCTGCACCTTGAGCTCATCCAGCAGGAACTGTGCATTGGTGCGGGAAAGGCGGACAAGTTTCGCCTCTTCTCCTTCGAGAGGGACCCGGAGTCGCACTGCAGAACCGCGACGGCCCGAGAGCCACTCCTGCACCGAAGCGCTGTTCTCCGGTTCGGCCGGCAACAGGATTTCCTCCGGGAGATCCTCAGCTTCCAGATAATGTTGCTGCAGCAACGTTTCGATCAGTTCCGACGGACGTTTGTTTTCCACGTTGTTCATATAATAGTGGCGCCGCCCGATCATCTTGCCTTCGCGGATAGCAAACACCACCCCGCAGGCATTATCGCCTTCCGCCGCGAACGCGACGATGTCCCTGTCCAGAGCATCCAGATCCGCCACCTTCTGACGTTCGCTGTACGCCTGGAGTCCTTTGATGCGATCCCGCAGAATGGCGGCGTCTTCGAACTTCCTGTTCCCTGCCAGTTCTTCCATCTCTGAACGCAGCCGCCCGATGAGCGCTTCCGTTTTTCCCTTCAACAGCGCCGCCACCTGTTCGATCATCGCTCCGTACCGCTCCTGCGAAACCAGACCCTCGCAGGGCCCCTCGCACTTCTTGATATGGTAGTCGAGACAGATCTTGTACTTTCTCTTGTCGATGGTATCGTCGTTGAGAAGGAAATTGCAGCTTCGGATCATGAAGATATCCCGGATAGCTTTCAGCGCCGCGCGGACGTTCTTCACATCCGTGTAGGGGCCGAAGTAGCGCGATCCGTCGCGGCGTATCTGTCGCGTAATGAAGACACGCGGGAAGGGTTCATTCGTGATAACAATATACGGGTAGCTTTTGTCGTCCTTCAGGTTGACGTTGTACCGGGGCTTGACCTTCTTGATGAGGTTTGCTTCGAGGATGAGTGCCTCGACTTCAGAGTCGGTAACGATGATCTCGATGTCGGTGGCGCGGGAGAGCATCTGTTCGATCCGTCCGTCAAGGTTGCGGGACCTCTGAAAATACTGGCGGACGCGGCTGCGGAGGTTTTTTGCCTTCCCTACGTAGAGGACCTTCCCCTGCGCATCTTTATGCTGGTACACACCGGGACCGGTCGGAAGCGATTCAAGCTTCTCCGCAAGTGAAATGTCTTCGGTGACAATGCGTATGGTAAGTGTTTGGGTCGGCATGTGTAGAAAAACTCAACATTGCGGCACATGTGACTCGGCCTGATGTGGCACGGTGGCACATGTGGCACCATCACACATAGCCAGACTGAGTCTCAGAGTGTGCCGAGTGTGACTACCGCAGGAGAAGCATCCGGATTGCCCGCACAAACCCGCCTGCTGACAGGCGGCATACATAGACACCCGAAGCCAGACCGGTTCCGTCCAACACCACAAGGTGCCCGCCTGCCTCCCTCTCCCCTTCCTCCAACAGCGCCACGCGCGAGCCCAGGAGATCGAAGACCTCCAAACGCACAAACCCCCTGACTGGAATGTGGTATCGAATGTTCGTAACAGGGTTGAACGGATTGGGATAGTTCTGCTCCAGAGCAAGCACCGCCGGAAGAGGCTCATCCACTACCGACGTCGCGGGCTTTGTCACTTGTTTCAGTATCCAGTTTTCAGGGTCCAGAACTACGCTGTCCGGCTCAAAGGAAAGCGGCACACGAAATGTCTGTGTCCGACGGTCATTCAGTACCGTGAAGGTCGTGTCGCGTCCCGTTCCATAGGCACGGATTTGGATCGGCATATGATATGTCGGCCAGCCGGCATCCTGCAGTTGATTGATGGTAAGCGTCAAGGAATCCCCTGTCCGGCCGCTGTTCAAGCTGTACATGGGCCACCCCGGTCCGTAGATCCATTGCTGGAAGAACCAGGAAAGATCCTGCCCGGTCACCGAATCCGCAACCGCCCGTAACTCCTCGGTGGTCACGCTCCGGCCGGAATACTTCGAGCGGTAGGCGGCGAGGGTTCCGAAAAACGCCGAATCCCCTATCACCCCCCGCAACGTGTGAAGCACCCACGCTCCCTTGCTGTACACAACGTCGTCGAAGAGATTGAATCCCTGCCCTTCAGGATCATACACCGCACCCTGCCAGGATCCATAGTAAAAGTGCTCGAGTTCCGTTTTCATGTATGACCGCAGCGACTCCTTCCCGCCCTTTGCCTCGGCCCAGATCGCCTCCGAGTATGTCGCAAAGCTCTCATTCAGCCAGATATCGGGCCAGGTCGCGCAGGTCACCAGATCCCCCCACCACTGATGGGCGAGTTCGTGCACAACAACTCTTTCGTCTGTCTTGAGGTACCAGTTCAATGTAGTGATGGATTGGTGTTCCATCCCGCCGAAGCTGAACGGCACCACTGCAGTCATGCCGTATTTATCGAAAGGATACGGTCCGAATGCGCGCGAAAGATCACGCATCATATCGCGGACGGTGGGCAAATACAGCGCCGTTTCGAGGGAATCCCCCTGCCACACATAGTATTGTACAGGTATTGTGTCGCCGGACGCAAGCACATAGGGGAGCGTGGAAACCGTGAAGCGGGAGGCGGTGATACACATCAGATACGTCGTTATCGGATGACGCTCCTCCCATTGCCATGTGACAGTGCCGTCAGGATTTATCAATGTGCCGGTGAGTTTTCCGTTGGAGGCCGCCACATACCCGGCAGGGACGGTAATGGAAATGTCGGCCGTGGCTTTGTCCCAGGGCTCATCCTGGCAGGGCATCCAGAATCTTGCATCCGAGGGCTCGGACATGGTGTAGCCGAGGTTCGCCGGGATTCCCAGGGTATCGCGAAAATACCAGTACCCCCATCTTCCTCCCGGCCGTTTGAGACCGGGCTCGCGCCGGTAATCGATGCTCACATCGAGGGTTTCTCCGCCGTAGTGTTGTGCACTCATCTGTATGGCCATCGTCTCGCTCAGAGAGTCGATGGACACTGTGCAGCGTTGGCCGTCCACCGATGCGGAATCGATGCTCAACTGTGCCGCATGCAGGACAAGACGGTCTGTTCCCGGTCCGTCATTAAGCAGGAGTTTTATCCGCATGTTCCCACCCAGGGATTCATCGGTCATGGCGAGCCGGACGGAAAGATCGTAATGTAAAACATCCATTGCGCTGACGTCTGCGGAATGTCGAAGAATTGGCCCACGGAGGGAGGTGGACTTGGTCTTCCCGGTCATCGTCGGGAACTGCGCCATGCCGCTCTGCTGTAGGCACAGCAGAAGAAGCGCGCACACACAACCGGTGAATCCGAGCCGCATTCTATCTGACCACTTTCGCATACAGCGCCTTTCCATTTGCAATAATGATCCCCAGCAAGACAAGCGCTGCCCCGGTGAAGACCGACGACGGCAACCTCTCGCCCAGCACCACTGCCCCCAGGACTACCGCGACAAGCGGATTGATGAAGCTGGAGAGCGAGAGGTAGACCGCTTCAATCCGCTTCAGCAGCCAGTAATAGGCTACGAAGGTAAGGACAGATCCAACCAACGACAGATAGAGGAGCGAGGTTATGCCGGATATACTCCAGATTGCCGGCTTGTCGGATTCAAGGGCCACACTCAGCAGGAGCAACAACACGCCACCCATGGCCATGCCGACGAAGTTCATTGCCGTCGGACTCACCTCCTGACCATACTTCTTGATGTAGACGAGCGTCAGAGCCTGCAGGAATGTACTCGCCAGTACAGCCATCATTCCCATAAACGCGTTCGAGTCGGAAAGATACACATCAGCAGAAAAAATCACCGCAACCCCCGCGAATCCGAGGACCACGGCGCCGATCTTGAAACCGTTCAGACGTTCGTCGGGCAACATCATGTGCGAAAGCAGGGCTACCCAGAAGGGAAATGCTCCGAAGAGGATGCTGCTCAATCCGGTCGGGATGAATTGCTGGCCCCAGTAGATAAGTGCGAACGGAACGGCGATAGTCAACACCCCAAGCGCGAGGTAGACCCGCCACGCAACACGGGTGGAGGGAATTCTTCCGCCGGTAAGACGCACGATGGCGTAGAGCACCACTGCGGCCAGCAGACACCTGATGGCCGCCGCGTAAAACGGAGGGAGAGTTTCGAGTCCGATACGAATCGCCAACCATGTGGTCCCCCACACGGTGGAGATCAGGGCGAAGCTGAGCCAGATGAGAACACGTTCCGATTTCATGATAGATCAAATATACGATTTTTCAGCCGAGAAATCGCGGCCGGAATGACGGCGGCTGGCTATTGTCTGTACGAAGTGATATCTTTTTTCCATCTGCGGCACGATTCATTCACACTCCAGCCGAACGCCATGACCCAGGATCGAATCAATGAACGACTGCACACCATCCGCGTGTCACCCATCATCCCGATCAGTAAACAGGTACAGGCGCAGGCACCACAGTTCACTGCCGGAGCCGGGAAGCTGTTTGCCCTTTTCCGCCTGCGGGAAATCGGCTCCCGACCTACACGGCACGGGATTATCCTGGCAGCATTTTGTCTCTTGGCTGCATTGGCTGCAGCACAGCCGGGTCTTGTCGGTTCCAGGACCGTTGCCCCCGGCGTTGTGCACAAAGAATTCACACTCCCCGGACCCAATACACTGGATGTTCTTGAAGTGGCCGTTGACAATCCGTTGATCTCGCTCGAATCGTGGAAACCAGACGGATTGACCCGGACAACGGCGCAGGCCACAGCAAATGACCGCATCGGGCACCGGGTCATCGGCGCAGTGAACGCCGATTTCTTCTCGTTCGAAACCGGATGGCCGGTCGGGAACCAGGTGGTCAACGGCGTCTTTGCCCTGGGTGTGAATTCCCAGCGTTCACACCTTGCACTGGACAGCTCCGGGTGTCCATTTATTGATCGCCTTGCGTTTCGCGGATCGCTGCTGACCTCTTCCGGTGCCAACTTTTCCCTGGCGGGCGTAAACGTCGACCGCACAGCCGGCACACTTGTCGCCTACAACGCCTTTCGCGGACCTTCAACCGGCACGGATGGAGCGGGCATCGAGTGCACCGTTGAGTTCCTCAACCTCCCCCAGACCGCCGGCGATACACTGCTTGCACGCGTCACTTCCAAAGTGAACGGGGGAAACACATCAATTCCCCCCGGGAACGCCGGTGTGATTTCTGCCGCTTCGGGCACGCCGGCAACGTTTCTCACCGGCAATGTGCAGCTCGGGGATACCGTACGGATCGTGCTCGGCTTCAACCGGCCTCTCCGGCATATCCTGCAGACACTCGGCGGGGCCGGAAGAATTCTTCTGGGCGGGAGAAACGTAACGGACAGCATGGCCGCGTTTGAAGGAATCAGCGCCTCATTCACCGACGCACGGCATCCACGGACATTTGTCGGGTTCAACAGTGATACAAGCAAGATGTATCTTTGCACGGTGGACGGCCGTCAGGCATCCAGCATCGGCATGACCTTCGATGAGATGGCAGGCTTTCTCCTCTCCATTGGAGCATCGGAGGCATTCAACTTTGACGGCGGCGGTTCAACCACGATGGTTGTGAGAAACGCCATCGTGAACTCCCCGTCCGATCCCGGAGGCGAGCGAAGCGTCGCAAATTCGCTCCAGGTCATCAGCCATGCGCCCACAGGGACTCTGGCCAGTCTTGCCATACACCCCCGTCGCGCCGACATCTTTCAAGGAGGAACCTTTCTCTTCGCCGCCTCGGGAACGGATGAGTATTACAATCCCATTCCTCTCCCTCCGGATGTCGTATGGGAGGTATCCCCCGATCTCGGGACCATTTCCCCAACGGGTCTGTTCGACGCGGTAACGACGAACGACAGCGGATGGGTTCGCGTCCGCTGGAATGCGGTTGTGGATTCTGCATTTGTCGTCGTGCGCACGCTCCGGCACCTCCAGGTGTCGCCTTCACCTCTGGTCATGACCCCCGGCGAACAGGTGACCCTGTTGGTCCGTGCGGAAGACAACACCGGACGCAGGGTATCGTTGAACAACATGCTGGTCTCGTTTGCATCATCATCCGAGGCACTCAATGTTGATGGAACAGGGCTGGTGACGGCAAAAGACTTCGGCAGCGGGACGGTCACCGTACGGCTTGACACCCTGTCTGCGGTCATACCGTTCAATTTGAGCGGAAACGACACTTCCATAGTGATCGACCGTATGTTCTCGATATTCCCCTGGGACACATCCCTGGTCAACTGCGATACATCGCGGGTGCACATGCAGCTTGCGTCCGATCCGGCCGTTCCGGATCCGCCGGCACTACGGATAGACTACTCGGTCGCCGACAGCCGGCCGGCGCTCCTTCTCAATACCTTGACCCCTCTTGCAGGAAGAATCGACAGCCTGGCCATACGGGTGTACGGTGCAGGTAACGGTGATACGATCCGGTTTATGGTGCGTGACCGGGACGGTGATTCCTTTCTTGTCACACCGGCTGCCGCTGTCACATGGCTGAATGAATGGCGGACGATTGGCGTCATGATGTCGCGCGCAGTCCCTCTCGGGGCGGCCGCGCTGGATTATCCGGTCACCATCACGCAGATACGCATCGATTTCGGCCGGGGCAACCTTACGGGTGGGACAATCAACGGCGTGTTGTACCTGGATGATCTGGGGGCGCATTATCCGGTGCGCACCGTAGCCCCGCAGCTGCTCTTCGATTTCGAAAGCGGGATAGGCGGATGGCTCACCCCTTCGCAATCCAACACCGCCCAGCTTAAAGGGATCACTATCGCCGCGTCCTCCCTTGCACAGACCGCGGAACAAGCATATCAGGGAACCTACGCAGGAAAATGGACTCTCGTGGATGATGCGGCGAGCAGTGTGGATTGGGATGTGCGGATCACCCGGGGTCAGAATTCGGATCTGGGAATGATGTTGCGCGGGAGCTACGTGGGGGCATGGGTGTACGCCAATGGTGAGACCAACACCGAGTTGCAGATAGTCATCCGCGACGGAAATGGCCAGATCTGCGCGGGCCCCCGGTTTCCTGTGCGTCACTACGGATGGAAGCTGATCGGAACAAAACTGGATGAGGGACTCTTTTCCCCCTATCTCACCGCAGGGAGGATTACCGATGCGGGGAATAAATTCAACGGCTTCCGTGTCCGGGGACTCAACGCGATCCTGTCAGGGGGGACCCGCACGGTAATTCTGGATAAGCTGGTGACAAGCGCGCTGACGGTGCCCACCGGCTTTACCGGATTCACGGTCGAATGGAACAATCCGCTCGTGCGATTGCACTGGACCGTGAATTCTGAAATCAGCATCAATCGTTACGCAATTGAACGGAACACCGGGAGCGGTTTTGTGGAAATCGCTTCAATGCAGGGGAGAGGAAACATCGATACAACTGTTCATTACGAAATCGTGGACACACCCTCGCCGGTCGGCTTGATCTCCTACCGGATCCGTCAGATCACCAACGACGGCGGACAGGAGCTTTCACAGATGGTGCAGGTCAATACCGGAACCAGCACCGTGGGACCGGAAGGGATGCTGCCCGAGGAATTCCAGCTCTATCAGAATTATCCCAACCCGTTCAATCCGTCCACGGCGTTCCGCTATGCCCTGCCCGTCGACAGCTTTGTACGGCTCACGGTGCACAACACGCTCGGACAACGTGTCGGGGAAGTGGTAAACGGCCGCAATGCCGCCGGGGTCCATGAGGTGCTCTGGGCTCCCCGTCTTGCCTCCGGCGTTTACTATGTGACCCTTCAGGCGACGCCTGCTGCCGGTGCGAATCCGCCCTATGCCGCCACAAAGAGTCTCGTTCTGCTGAAATAGCACAGGCATGTTCCTCTCTGAATGACGCGGCCGCGCTTCACATGCGGGGCTGCCTGCCATTCTCCGGGTGATCGCCATACGGCCTGTCAGGTGTGCGCACCGCTCCGCACCGCGATCATCTGCGCCACAATGCTCACGGCAATTTCTTCCGGGGTATGCGAACCGATAGGCACGCCGATGGGGGCCGAAACACGCGAGAGTCGTTCCTCGCTGACCCCTTCGTTCCTGAGTGTATCGAACACCTCCCGTACCTTCTTCCCGCTCCCGATCATCCCCAGATAAGCCCATTCACGCACGAGAAGCTGGCGGAGCACGCCGGCATCATGCGTGTGTCCGTGGGTCATGATGGCGATGTACGTGTCCGCACTCAACTCCAAGCTGCCCAGAATGCCATCGTACGGGACACACACGGTACGCGCGGCCGCCGGATGTTTCCGTCGATTCGCCCACTCTTCCCGGTTGTCCACGACGGTTACCGTAAACCCTGTCCAGGCTGCGAGAAAGGAAAGTGCGACCCCGCAGTGTCCGCCTCCAAAGATCACGAGCGGCGTACCGGTGCGCAGCGGCTCGACGAGGATTTCTTCCACACCGCCACATACCATGGCTGTCGTGAACTCCGCGCCGGTACGGCTGCCAAGGTCAAAGCTCCATTTCTGAGTCACAGCGGGGAGTTGTGCACGAACCTTCTCCATGACCATCTTCTCCAGTTCGCCGCCGCCGATGGTGCCGGCGATAGAACCGTCTGCGCGCACGATCATTTTCATGCCGATACGTGCCGGGGTCGATCCCGTGGTCGTAATAACGGTTGCCAGCCAGGCCGGGGCCTCTCCCGCGGCCGCGTCGGCAACGGTCTTCAAGAAGTCAGCGTTCAATTGATCCTCATGAGATGTTCTCGCCTTTTCGCGCCACGAGACCTGTTTCTACCTGATGTCGGCCGGCGTGTTCACGTTCACAATTACCCCCTCATCATCGACATCAACGTATCGCACCTGCACTCCAGTCTGCGCAAGCACTTCTCTCAGCGTGGTCATGCCCGATGCCTTTTGAACGATCTGAAAGACCTGTCCGGGCAGGATGATGGGATGACCCGTACGGCCGTGACAGACGGGTTTGATGACATGGTCGGGACACCCCGCAAACACAGTCAGGAGGGTTTTGATCGTCGAAACACGCACATAGGGATGGTCAACGGGTGCGACAAACGCACCGGCTTTCCCCTGGAGAAATGCCAGACCGGTGACCACGGAGGAGAACATCCCCCGAACAGGATCGGCGTTCACGCAAACCGAAGCACCCGCAACCTCCTGACGTGCCCACGGGGCATCCTCCGCCGCGACGACGCAACAGATCGGCTCCACATCGCTTGAAGCAAGAACATTCACGGTACGGGCGAGAAACGACCGTCCTTCAAGCAGCATCCGCAGCTTCGGACCGCCGAACCGGCCGCCCCTCCCTGCAGCGAGCACCACAGCCCCGACCGACCCCGCCATCATGCCGGCAGTCCGACTTCCCGGTTAAACGCATCAATCAATTCATCCAGCAAACGGGGCTCGTGTTCGAACAACGCCGACCAGTACTCCGGGTCCCATTGTGCAGAGAGCTCCTCCGGGGTTTTTCCCTGCTGCTCCACCCAGGTGTAGTATTTCAGATGATGAATCGCCTTCCGATCGTAATACCCCAGTTCTTTGTAGAAGTCCGTGCGCTGGTGATGGAGTGGACCTTCGAGGTCCCGCCATGCATCCTCGGTACGGTAAACTCCGCGTTCCTTCTCGAGTTCTGTCAGGCGCGACCGGTACAGGTCGGCGGAATCGGTAAAGACCGTCAGGATCACGTCGTGCTCGTCCAATTCAAAATACCGCGCGGTCTTGATGGCGGCCAGCAGATTCGCAAAGCAGGAAATCCCGAGTAATCCGAGAGATTCGATTGTCCGGTCTTCCACGCCGAAGTCGCCGAGTATCCGTTGGCCCGCCGGTTCATTGAAGAGGCGGAAGACGCGCATGCAATCTTCATCGTCTATTGCTGCAACGGCATCCGTACTCCTCACATTGTGTACCCAGGGAACATGTTTGTCGCCGATTCCTTCGATGCGATGCCCGCCGAATCCGTTGAGGAACAGCGTGGGACACTGCAGGGCTTCTGTGGCGACAGTCTTCATTCCTGTGTATCGGGTTTTGAGATAATCACCGGCGGCGATAGTGCCGGCCGATCCGGTGGCGGAAACAAACGCCGCAGCCCGGCCGCCGGCGCAGGATTCAGCAAACACTTCTTCCAGGGCCGGACCGGTGACCGCGTAATGGAAGACCGGATTCCCGAACTCCTCGAACTGGTTGAAGATGATGTTCAGGGGATCCTCTTTGAGTTCCCAGCACTTGTCGTAGATCTCTTTCACATTCGACTCGCAACCCGGTGTGGCGATCACTTCGGCTCCGATTTCTTTCAGCCACTCGAATCGCTCACGCGACATTTCTTCGGGAAGGATGGCAACCGCGGTGCAATCCAGAAGCGCACAATCAAACGCTCCTCCGCGGCAGTAATTGCCCGTGGAGGGCCAGACGGCCCGGTGGAGTTCCGGATCGAATTCCCCGCTCACGAGCCGCGGAACAAGGCAACCAAAAGCCGCGCCTACTTTGTGCGCACCAGTCGGGAAGTACTTTCCGGTCAAACCGATGATCCGGGCCTTAACACCCGTGATCGCAGGAGGAATTTCGATGCGGTTCACCGGACCAAAGAGCCCTGTCCGGATATCATTTTTCCACGTGATCCGGAAGAGGTTAAGAGGATTGACATCCCAGAGTCCAACACCGGGCAGCCGCTGAGCAATAGCTGCAGGAATAAGAGACGGCTCGCGCATCTGTCGGAATGTGGGAATGATGATCCCCCGTTCACGGCATCGCGCTGCTGTCTTTCGAATGACCTCGGGGTACAACTGGCGGACAATGCGGGACATGGTGGACTCCGGTTAGACGGTTCTGGGTGTTGCGCGGCGGATCAGTTGCCGCAGCGTGTCAACCGGATGCGGCATGCGGGTCAGAAGAATCAGCGCTGCAATGACAAAGGGTTTGTATCCGGCCTCACGGTATGTGGGAATACGGTAGCGCTCGAAGACAGCGGCCGCAACTTCCCCCCGGGCACAGCTGACGCCCGAGATATCAGCGGGCAGGCAATGCATATACAGTGCGGTTCCTCCTCTGGTGATCCGCATCCTGGATTCGTCGCACTCCCATCCCCGATGGCGTGCGTTTTCGGCAAGGCAGTGTTTTTCGAGGTCCTTGAGACCCGGCCTGTCGCCTTTTTTCAGGAGGGCCGTCCGTTCCTGCATAACGTGGAAGGGGGCCCATGACTTCGGGTAGACGATATCTGCTTCTGTGAACGCTTCCTCCATCGAGTGCCCCACCTGGAAACTCCCCCCGCTAGCATTGGCGTTCTCCCGTGCCAGGTCCATGACTTCAGGGATCAGCCCGTATCCTTTGGGGTAGGCAAGCGACACGTGCATTCCCATCCGGGTCATCAATCCGATAATACCCTGGGGAACGGACAGCGGCTTTCCGTAGCTCGGCGAGTACGCCCACGTCATCGCGATCTTCTTGCCGCGAAGCGTTTTCAACGAACCGAACTGGTTCCGCAGATGCGCGAGATCGGCCAGGGTCTGCGTGGGGTGATCGACATCGCACTGCAGGTTTATCACCGAGGGGCGCCGGTGCAGAACTCCCTGCTTGAACCCGTCCTCCACGGCCGCGCCCACTTCGCGCATGCCCCGGTTTCCTTCACCGAGGTACATATCATCGCGAATGCCGATTACCTCCGCCATGAAGGAGATCATATTTGCCGTCTCGCGCACCGTCTCGCCATGTGCGATCTGGGATTTTTCTTCATCCAGCTCACTCAATCCAAGACCGAGCGCGTTCGCAGCCGACGCAAAACTAAACCTGGTCCGCGTTGAATTGTCCCGGAAGATGGAAATGGCGAGCCCGGTGTCAAAGATCCGCGCGGAAAGCCCCTCCTGGTGCATCTCCTTCAGGCATTGGGCAACAAGCAGGACGGCGCGGATTTCGTCATCGCTGTGCTTCCAGGTGAGGAGGAAGTCCTTTGCGTAGAGATCGGTCTGCAGGTTTTCGAGTTCGTCGATGTACTGTTTCATTCTGTTCCTCTCGCCTCTCCGTAATGAACCGCCGCCGCCTCGATCGCATCCACGATTTGCTGGTACCCGGTGCACCGGCAGAGGTTGCCGTAGATCGCCCTGCGGATTTCGGCACGCGTCGGGTGCGGATGACGCAGGAGAAAGGCGTGGGCGGTCAACACCATCCCCGGTGTGCAGAACCCGCACTGGATCGCTCCCGCGTCCACGAATGCCTGTTGGAGAGGATGCAGGGTTCCATCCGGAGCCGCGAGGCCTTCAATGGTCAGGACACGTTTTCCGGACACTTCATGCACCTGCATGGTGCAGATCTTCATCGGCTGTTCATCCACAAGCAACGTGCATGCCCCGCAGGCACCGATATCGCACGCGTTCTTCACACCGGTGAAGTCCAGATCATCGCGCAGAAATTCCACAAGACGCTTTGAGCCCTGTTCCGGCGTAACCGGATACTCCTGTCCGTTCACGTGTATGGTCATAGTAATTCCGTCCGTCTCATGCCGGTGAAGCACTCACACCATTCGACCCAGTCGCATCCTGCGGCCCGGTCTCCCCTCGGTTGTGGCCGGCATTCCGCCGCCCCGTTGCGGCCTTCGTTTAACGTTGGACCCGGATCGGCAGCCGGTGATAGCGCGTTCCGGTGGCATGGTAGATCGCATTGGCAACCGCCGGCGCCATCAGCTCGTTGGTCGGTTCCCCTATGCTCTTCGCACCCGAGGGTGACTGCGGGTCCGGATTCTCTATGATGATGGCCTTCATCTCGGGCATATCCAGAGATCGCGGAATACGATACGCATTCAGGTTGGTGTTGATGATCCTTCCGCGATCCTGAATCAGCTCCTCGTGCAACGCGTATCCGATACCCATCGCCATACCACCGAAGAACTGCCCCTCAAGCATGGCTTTATTGACGCCCCGGCCAACGTCATGCGCGGCAACGGCATTCAACAGTTTCACCTTGCCGGTCTTCCGGTTCACGGTCAGTTCAACCGCCTGACATCCGTACACCCATGTGAAGTAGGCCTTCCCCTGTCCGTTCTGTTCATCCCAGTCGACGGTTGGAGCCTGAAACACTCCGAATGCATGCGGGAACCGTTTGCGCCGGAACATCTCCGTTACGGTTTCATCAAAACCGATCGATGTCCCGGTGCTTTCCTCCACAAGTCGTTCGCCGCGGAAGACCAGATCTCTGGAATGGCAGCCGAGCATCAATGCAGCAACATCCGCCATCTTCCGTTTGAGTTCCCGCGCGGCCATGACGATCGCCCCGCCCCCCATGACCGTCCCGCGCGATGCGACGGTGGTGCCGCTATCGGGTATGACGGAGGTGGATGAACGGCGGTACCGGAAACGTTCTTTCTGCAGCCCGAGTTCTTCCGCACAGAGGAGGATCATCGCACTTTCAGCACCCTGCCCGTTTTCATGCACCCCCGTCTCAATGAGGATCGATCCGTCGGCCTGCACATTGATCATCGCAGCACAAAAATCCACACCCTCGGCGCCGAGACTCACCCCGCGGTAACTCATCGCCAGTCCGATTCCGTACATTTCTTCGGCGTCTCCCCCACCGTGCGTGCAGCGGGACAGCTTTTCCTCGTACCCGATGTCGCCCAGCACAGCATCCAGCACCTGTTCCATCGCCACCGTGTGATCATCGAGCTTCTGTCCGGTAATTGTCACGCTCCCCTGCCTCACCATATTCTTCCGCCGCAATGCGATTGCGGATAGGCCAAGGCGCACAGCCGCCGTTTCCATCATGGACTCTATGACGAAGTTCATTTGCGGTGACCCGAAGCCGCGCATGGCCCCGGCAACAACGTTGTTCGTGTACACCCCGAACGTATCACAATGGACGTTGGGGACATCGTACGGACCGCAGCACTGAACGGTGGACCGCCAGGTCACCCACGGGGTGACGGAGCAGTAGGCGCCGCCGTCAGCGATTATCCGGCAGCGGACCGCATGGATCCGTCCATCCTTTTTCAGACCCATGGTGTAGTAGACACGGTAGGGATGGCGTTTGTAGCTTTCCCGGATGGACCAGTCGCGCCGGTACATCATCTTGACCGGGCGGCCGGTCAGGTGCGCTGCAAGAGCCGTACGGGCGCAGACAATTGCCGCGGTGTCATCCTTCCCCCCGAACCCTCCGCCCATCGGCGTGCCGACAACTTCCACTTCCGAAAGTTTCGTACCCAGAACGCCCGCCACAAAACGCCGTGTACTGAACGGATGCTGCATACTCCCGCACACTTCCATCACACCATCAGAACGCCTGTGACAGACGGCAACCTCCGGCTCCATGTAGGCATGCTCGACAGTCTGGGTCTCAAAGACCTCTTCCAGAACGAGGTCCGACTCTTTCAGCGCCTGTTCTGCATCCCCCCGCCTGACCCTGTGTGTGTTCACGATGTTGGTGCCGAACTCTTCATGGACAAGCACTGCGCCGTCGTTCATTGCTTCTTCCGCATCCAGGACTGCCGGGAGTGGTTCGGCTTCAACCCGGACAAGTTCCGCGGCCTGTATCGCCTGCTGTCTCGTCGCTGCCACCACCAGAGCCACAACGTCACCGTTGTACCGGATCCGGTCGTCGGCAAACACCCGGAAATCCCTGACAATCTGCCCGTGCCTGTTCGATCCCGGGACATCGCAGGCGGTCACGACCCGCACGACGCCTTCGGCTTTTTCCGCAGTGGCGGTGTCAACGGCGATCAGACGCGCGTGGACAAAATCCGCATACACGGGCACGGCGTGCAGCATGTTTACAAACTTCAGGTCGTCGGTGAACTTCGTCTTCCCGGTGACCTTCGCCGCCGCATCGTTGCGCCAGGCAGGCGGTTTCAGATCGGCCATAAACTCATCCCCTTCGGATGGTCGGCATCAACCAGACACCCTTCGCGAACCACGTGTTCTCCGCGAAGGAGTACATGATCGACAGAAAAATCGGACGAGGCGCCGGGGTAGGTCTCGTGGACTTCCGCAAGTGAAGAACGTACCGGTCGCGGCGGCCCGTCCAGGGAAACTACCGCGAGATCGGCATCCGCTCCCACCGCGATGACGCCCTTCCGCGGATACACGCCAAGAAGGCGGGCCGGGTGTGTGGAGAGTTTTTGGGCGAAATCGACAAACCGTTCGGGCAGTTGATCAGCATACAGCGCACGTATCATGTGCGGCAGGGCGCCGATGCCGGCAAGCCCTTTGGGCACCGAACGCACGCCGTTGTCCTGTGTGTCTTTATCTCCACGCAGAAAAGCACAATGATCTGTGGCAAACAGATCTATGGATCCGCCGAGGGCTTTTTTCACGAGCGCTTCGCGGACCGGTATCGGCCGGAGCGGCGGGGAGCAAATCCAGCGATGCCCGTCAATGCGGTCAAGCTGACTCTCGTCCAGGAGCAAATAGTGCGGAGCGGTTTCGCAGGTAACCTTCACGCGTCCCCGCGCTGCCTCAATGAGTCCGGCTGCTTCAGCTGTCGACACATGCACAATGTGCACACGCACTTGGGCCGCTTCAGCGTGGTTGAGCACTTCCCGGACGGCGGTCAGTTCGGCGGAGACCGGGCGGGAGCGCGCATGCGCCGTTGCCCTGCCCCATTCGTCGTCGGTCAGATGAATACCCGCAAGGATCGTTTCATCCTCACAATGCACGAGAAACTGGACGTCTTCGTCCGCCAACTCCTCGAAAACCCCGCCCATTCGATCATAGTCGAGATACAGGCCTGCATCACGGTAGGTCGTGTACAGCTTCCACGAGCGGAATCCACCTTTGACAAGCGCCCGGATGGCCTTCCAACCGGATGTGTCAAATCGTATCGGCGTCAGATGCCACCAGTAGTCGCAGTAGCATCTGCCCGATGCTCTTTGAGTCGCGCGATGTACGGCGGCCTCCAGGGGCACGTCGGCAGTTTCGGTGACAAAAGCGGCGAGGGTGGTGATGCCGTTGATGATGGCGCACCGTGTCCCGCTGACGTAGTCGTCGGCAAGGGCGTATTCACCGATACGGTCGTCCAGGTGAGTGTGCACGTCGATGAAGCCGGGAAGTACCCACCTCCCGCCGGCATCAACCACCCGGTCACCTGCCCCCGCAAACATATCCCCCAGTCCCGTAATCCGCCCTCCCTCGATCCGGATATCGGTTTTCACCGTCCGGTCTTCAAGAACAACCCGTCCATTCTTGAGGAGAGCGCTCATCGATCTCGCCTCGCGATGAAACGCAGCACTTCTTCTATGTCGGGGTTCACCGGAGAGGGCACGGAGAGGTTCTGCCGGGCCGCATCGATATCTTTCAAACCATGACCTGTAATGAGCAGCGCAACCTGTTCGTCGGGTGAAATGGCGCCGCTGCCTCTGAGCTTTCGCGCTCCCGCCACCGTCGCCGCCGCCGCCGGCTCTGCAAACACACCCGTCTTCTCCGCGAGCAACACCTGAGCTTCGAGAATCTCCTGATCGGAGACTGATATCGAGGCCCCGCCCGTATCCACAACACTCCGCCTGGCCATGTGCGCATTGCTGGGGGTGCGGACCGAAATAGAATCCGCCACGGTTTTCGGAGACGGAGCGTCCGCATACTGTCCGGTCGTGATATAGCGATGAATCGCATCAGAATGTTCCGCCTGCACGCACATCAACCGTGGCAATCCGGTGATGATGCCGGACTCGCGGAGATCGATGCAGGCTTTGTACACTCCTCCAAGAATCACTCCATCGCCGGCGGAGATCACCATGACATCCGGCAGGCGCAACCCATTTTGGCCACAGATCTCGAGCGCTACGGTCTTCTTCCCCTCGATGGTCAGCGGATGGTAGGCGGTGTTTCTGTTCAATCCCGACTCGCGTGCGGTGTACTCCAGGGATAGACGGAACGCTTCATCGTACGATCCGCGGATGGGGACAACGGTGGCACCGTGCAGAAGCATCTGCGCGAGTTTTGCCCGGGGAGCGGTGGCGGGAACAAAAATGATCGCTTCAAGGCCGGCAGCGGCGCAGACCGCCGCCAGTGCACTCGCGGCGTTGCCGGTCGATGCAGTCACCACCCTGCGCTCCTGCAGACGTTGAGCTTCGGCTGCAACCAGGAACGATGCACGGTCCTTGAGCGAACCGCTGGGATTGAGTCCGTCGTTTTTCAGCCAGAGATTATTGATCCCCAGTTCAGTGCCGAGCCGCCGGCACGGAAAAAAGGGGGTATTCCCCACCGGAAAGGGGGGATAATACTCCCGCTCCACCGCGGAAAAAAGATCCCAATCCGGTCGGGACCGGTCGAAGCGCTTCCGCAGTTCGGCGTAATCCGGCACAGCTTCCAGCACACCGCGCAGGGGAACTCCCGGCATGGAGTCCCCGGAGCAAGCCGGACAGAGATACCGCACATCGTCCCGGCCGTACATGCGGCCGCAGAGCGTGCACCGGTATTGGAAGGGAATCATCTTCGGTTCCCGTCTTCCACGCTTCCGGCGAATCTGCCTACAAGCGCGGCATAAAAAGCGGCGGCGCCGGTAAGGTGTTCGATGGGTGTCGCTTCATTCGCCGCATGAGCATACACTTCGTTTCCCGGCCCGAGGCCGAGACAGGGAATGCCGTGCTTGCCGGCAATGGCCACACCATTCGTGCTGAACGTCCACTTGTCGATGAGCGGCTGCTTTCCGAACAGCCCGACGTACGTCTCAACCGCTGCCTGAAGTTGAGGAGATCCCTCGGGAAGTGCCCAGGTGGGATAGTACTTCTGTGCGGGATAGAGCTTGCCGGTATACGCGGCTTCTTCATAGGTCAGAACCGAGACAACCGCATCCGGTATTCCCGCGAGCTCGGCCGCGTCGCGTACTTCAGCCATTGCCGTTTCCATCGTTTCTCCTGCTGTCAGGCGACGATCCAGATGCAGTCGCGCGGCATCGGGCACCGCACAAAGCGACGGGGAAGATGAAACCACCTCCGTAACGGCGATACTCCCCTTACCCAGGAACGGATCGTGCCGCAACCGCTCATTCAGAGTCTCGATCGCCAGTGCTATGCGTGAGGCTTTGTAGACGGCATTCACTCCCCGTTCGGGAGCGGATCCGTGGCAGCTCACTCCCTTCACTTCAACGCGGATTTCCATCCGGCCCCGATGGCCGCGGTAGACATTCATATTCGTCGGTTCGGTAATCACCACAAGATCCGGTCTCACATCATCTTCGTCGATGAGGTGTTGCCAGCAGAGGCCGTCACAGTCCTCCTCCATCACGGTTCCGGTAAGCAGTACAGTGACATCCGTTGCAAGGGCCATTTCCTTGATCAGGCGCGCTGCGGTCAGCATGCTGGCCATGCCCCCTTTTTGGTCCACCGTGCCACGCCCCCACACCTTGCCCGCTTCGACCTTTGGGGTGAAGGGGTCGAACGTCCACTGGCTCAGATCGCCGGCGTACACCGTATCGACATGAGCGTCGAAGGCAATCGTCCTTTTTCCGCTGCCGATCCGCCCCACGATGCTCCCCAGCGCATCGATCCGGACATCATCACATCCGGCCGCGGCCATTTCCTTCCGGATCACCTCAATGACATCCCTTTCTTTGGAGGAGAAGGACGGGGTGCGGACAAGATCGCAGAGAATGCGGACTGTATCCTGTTCCATTGCCCGTGCGCGGGTGAGGATGCTATTGTAGGTCGCTTTCATAAATCTCCTATTAGAATCTTTTCCAAAGGCGTTCCGCGGCCTCCCTTGCTTTTACCGCAACTTCCTGCTCATCAAGGTCAAGTAACAGCTTGCCGTCCAGCATCAGTACTCTGCCGCCAACAATCGTGGTGACAACCGGAGCGCCGGCGATACCGTACACCAGATGTCCGGGCAAAGATTTCTCTGTCAGGGGCGTGGGGGGACGGTACTCCACCATAATGATGTCAGCAGCAGAACCCTCATGAAGGATACCGATGGGCATATCCCAGATCCGGCTGACCATTTCCGGATTTGCAGTCCAGAGTGCATGCACAAGATCTCCGAATCCGGCCGAGGCATCGCCGGACTTCAGTCGTTGCGACCAGATCCCTGCGCGCAATTCTTCTCGCATGTCCATGGTCATGGCATCGGTGCCCAGTCCCACGGTAACGCCATGTGCGCGGAGGGCGGCGATATCGGCCACTCCCACCGCATTGTTCATATTGGATTGAGGATTGTGCGCCACCACAGTGCCCGTGGAGGCCAGCAGATCCATTTCCTCCGGATCGACATGCACACAATGAGCGGCTATCGTGGTTGGCCCGAGCACGCCGGTCCGGGCAAATCGGCTCACCACACGCTCGCCCGTGGAACGAAGGGTTTGCTCCTGGTCAACCTGTGATTCTGCGACATGTACATGGAAACCGAGGCCCGCATCCCGCGCCGCTTCAGACGCTGAAACAAGTGTCTTTTCTGACAGCGTGAATGAAGCATGCAGGCCAAACATGGCTCTGAGATGTTCTTCGCCTTTGGCCGCAACCCCGGCCAGAAATGCAACATTCTCAAGAATCCCTTCCCGGGCGACAGCCGGGCCGTCCCGATCGGACACTTCATAACATAGAGCAGCGCGTACGCCGGTCTGCCGAACCGCCCGGGCAATGGAGACCAACGATCCCGATACCGCAAGCGGACTGGCATGGTGATCGATCAGGGTTGTTGTCCCCCGCCTGATGGCTTCGAGCAGAACAGGCAGAGCGCTCCAGTAGCAATCATCCAGCGTGAGCGCTTTGTCCAGCCGCCACCAGAGGCTATTCAAAACTCCCACAAAATCTTGTGCAGGTGAACTCTTCGACAGGCCACGGGCAAAGGTGCTATAGAGATGGGTATGCAGGTTGATGAAGCCGGGCATCACCAGCAAGCCGTGTGCATCCAGGGTATCCACCTGAACCGGGTCAAGAGACGCCCGCGGCGCGATCCGCGTAACCACTCCCCGTTCGATCAACAAATCGTGGCCGACCAGCAGACGCGGCACCGGACCCGGAATGGCGATTGTGCCATTGGTAATGAGAAGAGATCGTTCCATCATCAACCTTCCTGCATCGCCCGGCTTTCTTCCGGCGTGCGGGGCCGCATTGCCAACGCCCCGGAAAAACACTTCTGGGCACACAACGAACACCCGATACACATCGACGCGTCAATGACGGGAAAGCGGTGAACATCCATGGTAATCGCCATGTACGGACAGCGGGCACAATTGCCGCACTGTTCGCACAGACCGCGGATGAGTCCGGGAACATCTTTCGTAGCGGACAGCGCTTCAAAGGGGGTGATGGGGACCGGCAGTGCCGAACCGACAAGTTCGGCCACCGAGTTCAAACCCCTGTCCTGCAGGAGAAAACTCAATCCCGAATGCAGTTCATCAACGATGCCAAGTCCGTATTTCATAACGATCGTACAGAACTGCACGGAGGATGCCCCGAGCGCAAGAAAATTGGCGGCCGCCCGGTAGTCCATCGCCCCGCCGTTACCGGAAATCGTGATACCAACATCCGCGACCCGGGCCAGGCTGAGATTGCTGATGGGCAGGACCCCCTCACCGGACATCCCGACAATCACGCCTTCATCCCATGCCCGACCGGGCGCCGGACGGAATGCCAGCGTCGGAAAACTGTTGGCCAGTGTAATGCCCGTAAGGGAACGAGGGTACCGGTCGAACACAGCCCGCGCCGCCGCCGCAATGACCCGGATCGACGTCACCGCACCTGTTAACTTGAACAGCCTGGGGATTGCGGGATCTCCCGATTCCAGGACCCAGTCGATGATTTTTGCAGTCAGCCCGGCGTGTTGTGAAACCAGATCTCCCTGAGTGCCATCTCCACCTTGTGGACAGGAGAGACTGTACTCGATCCCCATTGCTCCGGCATCCTCGAGTCTCTTCGTATTTGCCTGCCACCGTGCCCGATCCGCATTGTCGTTCCCGGTAACCGGTCCACCGGTGGACGCCATAGTCAGCCGGTCGGGATACTCGCGGACCAGTCGTCGGATTTCACCTGCGACTCGCCGGAGCGTGTGCCCCGACACATTATCACAGTTGGCGTATGTGGATTCTCCCAGGACAAACATATAGTTGCCCGGAATATGAATTGGCACATTGTCAAAGGCGGTTTTCATCACCCCGCCCGCCCATCCCGCCTCATAGGCACGCTTCATTTGTGCATAACCATCCGTATGGGGTGCGGCAGAGAGCAGAAATGGAGAGCGTATACTCCGCCCGAAGAACTCGGACGTTAAGGGAACGGGAGTGAGCACGCGGCCGGCGAGCGTGACACGGCTCTTGACCCCCCGCTCTTTTCCCGGGCGTGGTGAACAATGAAGCATTGCATCGATTTCCGCGGCGGCGTTCTTGCCGGCCGCCACCGCCTCGACAACGGTCGCCGCACCATGCACCATATCGCCCGCAAAGAAGAGCCCCTTTTTCCTTTCGCGATGCACACCCGGCCTGCTACCGATGGCCACGATAACCACATCACATTCCCGGAAGGCGGGCCGTTCAGTACGTGTCGATCTGAAATTGGACGGCACCGGTTTTTTTCCGGAAGCGAGGTAGTGCCGGATGGTATCGATACCCTTGACGACATTCCCCGAATGGCGGATACCCAGAACACGTGTACCCGCGGTAATCTCGATGCCATGGTCCAGGAGCAATCCGCGCTCATACGCTGTCAGCGGCATGTGTTCTGTTTTGCGGCGGTAGAAGAGTTCTACTTGCTCTGCGCCACGGCGGTGTGCCGTTACCGCACAATCCACGGCTATCGCGCCGCCCCCGATTACGGCCACCCTTTTCTTTTTCACAGAAATCCGACTCCTGGTCCTCAAGATACTGTTGCCAGGAGTAGGCCAGCTTTTCTCCTTTGATCTCCGCTTTGATAGGAACATCAAGTCCCGTACTGACAAGCACAGCCTTGTACTCTCCCCCCGCCAGCAATGTGGACGGCTTTCCTACCCATGTGTCGGTGATAAGACGAATATGGCCCAATCCGAGAGTAAACTGAAGATCCCGCGCTAGCAACGCGCGATCCAGCCGGAAACCGGGGATAGTTTCGCACATGCCGCCGGCCGTGCTGTTCTTCTCCAGAATATCCACCTCATAGCCCAGCTGCCCGAGTGCGGCCGCGCCGGCCAGTCCAGCCGGCCCGGCGCCGAGAACGGCGACCTTCAACCCGTTGGCTTGTCCCGGGGGAAACGGTTTGAGACCTGCGTCATAGGCCTTGCGTATGATAGTGGATTGAACGGCGGGGATGTTTATCGGGCGATCGAATGTGCGGCGCACACAGCCGCGCATGCAGAGGTAGTCGGGGCATACGGCCCCGCAGATCCCTCCCAGGGGGTTGCTTCCCATGATAATTGTGGCCGCACGCCGGAAATCCGCAGGAGTGCCGGCTTTACATGCCATGATGAAGTCTGCAGGGGAACAATCAGCCGGGCATGCTTCTTTACACGGTTTTTCTTCGCAGTACTCGCAACGTGCAAGTTCATCGCGGAATTGTGCATCGCTCAGAAGCCCGAAGGCTGCCGGTTTCTTCATGGTTTACCCTGAAAGTGCTCCCCTCTTGAAAGTACCATATCTCCATTGCATTATCAAATCAGAACCTCCTGCGCTGGTCAATATTGTGCTTCGGGCTTCACGGAGGCTCTTGCAAGCGATGCGAAAGCTTCATATCTAATAGAAGAGCGGTGGAGATCCGTGTTGCAGGTGGCTCAGTAGGGCGCGTGAGACTCACGCTGAGTCTCAGCATATGGCGCTTTCGCGCAGGTGGCGCACGATTGCCAAGATGATGACTTCTTAAGGCGATGGCCGAAAACAGACTCCCCATAGAACAGACGCTTCCCGAACTCCTGGAGGCGCTCCGTGCCAATCGAACAGTTGTCCTTACCGCCACCCCCGGCGCGGGGAAAACCACACGCGTTCCCCCCTATTTGCTGGCCCGGTATCTCCGCCCTGACCAGAAACTCCTCATGCTTGAACCACGACGCCTCGCGGCGCAACGGGCAGCGCACTTCATCGCTGCGCAGCAAGGCGAACGGATAGGACAAACCGTCGGCTACCGGATCCGCGGCGAAATGCGGGTCAGCCGTGAAACCCGCATCGAAGTCCTCACAGAGGGTATTCTCACACGTATGCTTCAGCACCAACCGGACCTTCCAGGCGTTGGACTGGTGGTCTTCGATGAATTTCACGAACGGAGTATACATGCCGACCTTGGTCTGGCGCTTACCCTGGATGCGCAGGCGCATCTACGCGAAGACCTCCGGATCCTGATCATGTCAGCGACACTCGAGAGCGCGAACATGAAACGGTTCCTCCCGGAGGCGGCACTCATCAACAGCCCGGGCAGGAGCTACCCTGTCACAACTCACTACCTTGGCTTTCCCCGCCCGGGGCGCCTTGAGACTCAGGTCACACAAACGATTCAGAAAGCGCTGGCTGCATCTACCGGGGACGTCCTCGTCTTCCTTCCCGGACAGCGGGAAATTCACAGGACCGCTCAGACGCTTGACGAAGCCTTACACGATTCCTCGATTGAAGTCCATCAACTGTATGGTGAAGCAACAACAGGGATGCAACAGGCTGCCCTGACCTCCGCTGTGGCCGGACATCGTAAGATCATTCTGGCCACAAACATTGCTGAAACCAGTCTGACCATCGATGGCGTGCGTGTGGTGATAGACGCGGGGTTGGCCCGTGGTCCCCGGTTTGATCCCCGGCGTGGAATGTCCGGACTGGTGACCGGGCCGGTCTCGATAGCCTCGGCAGATCAACGCCGCGGCCGGGCGGGCAGGCAGGCGCCGGGAATCTGCTACCGACTCTGGACTGAAGAACAGCAATCGCAACTCCCGCCACACCCGGAGCCGGAAATCCTGAACACGGACCTCGCTCCACTCGCTCTCGAGCTGGCACGCTGGGGGAATCAGGAGGGAGCCGGACTCCGGTTCATGGATCCGCCACCTTACGCCCACCTTGCACAGGCCCGCCGGTTATTAAGCGATCTGGCTGCACTGGATGGTGAAGGCGCACTCACCACTCACGGAAGCGCCATGGCCGAGATCCCCGTCCACCCGCGACTTGCCCATATGCTCCTGCGGGGGAAAGAGCTCGGTCTGGCTACGCCGGCATGTGACATTGCGGCGCTTCTCGAAGGTCCGCCTTTGCTGAGAGGACAACCGGGAACAGACATCGATCTTCAGAGTCTTTATTATGCCTTGCGGGAGGGACGCGGAGTGGACCGTGGAGCCCGCGAACGCATTTTGACCGAATCACGCCGTTTGAGCTCGTTGCTGGATGAGACGCATGTAACCCAAGAGGTACAAGAACTGCCAGATGTTGAAGGGAACCTTGGCATCCTGCTTGCCATGGCGTACCCTGAACGCATCGCCCGCAGACGGGGCCCAGGACGCTTCTACCTGATGGCCGGTGGAACCGGAGCCACATTGCCGGAGTGGAGCCAGCTGGCCCGGGAGGATTTCCTGGCTGTCGGCGATGTCGACGGAGTGGGCGCGGACGTCCGCATATTTCTTGCTGCGCCACTGACCAGAGTAGACATCACCACACACTTCGCCCAGAACCTCCGCGAAGAGACCACCGTCTCATGGAACACTCATGACCGGGCAGTGGTCGGTCGTCGCACCGTTTACCTCGGCGCGGTGACCATCGCGGAACAGGTTGTGGCCCCCACCGGTGATCAACTCATGGAAGGCATGCTTGCAGGTGTTGAGGAGATGGGAGTGACCGCCCTCCCCTGGACGGATGCAGCGCTCTCACTGCGCAACCGCAGTGAATGGCTCCGCGCGCACAATCTCGTCCCCGACGACTGGCCGGAGTTGAGCGATGCGCATCTTCTTCTCACCCTCGGGGACTGGCTGGGCCCATTCCTCGGGGGGATAAGCCGGGCCACGGAACTCGCCGCGCTCGACATCTTCGCCATCCTCCGTTCACGGTACACACATGCGCAGCTCAAGGATCTGGAGCGCCTTGCCCCGGTTGCCTTGAGTCTACCTTCGGGCACTCGCACGACGTTGGACTACACCACGGGGGATCAACCGGTGCTGGCTGTGCGACTGCAAGAGATGTTCGGGCAAACCGATTCGCCGGCGATTGCCGGAGGGAGAATACCGGTATTGATTCACCTCCTCTCACCCGCGGGGAGGCCTCTGGCCGTTACCGCCGATTTGAAGAGCTTCTGGGCCAACGCTTACCAGGAGGTACGAAAACAGATGCGGGGCCGGTACCCGAAGCACCGCTGGCCGGAGAATCCGCTCGAAGCGCATCCGGGCAGAAGTATGAAATCCCGGTAACCCATCTTCAGGCAATCATCCTCTGAAATCTTCCCCCTGAACGGTTCGGAACAATGTCCCGCGACGATTGCGTTGAAGAGATCCGGGCGAATCATCGATCGGGCTGCACCTCAGGCACGGCCTCTCGGATACTTCTCGTCACACCAGAGAGTGCGCTCGCAGGAGCGCATAGACTTCACGGATGTCAGAATTCTTCGCCATTCTTCTGTCAAACCAGAGATTGATCAAATCGTTTTCGTACCTCGGAATAACATGGAAATGTAAGTGAAACACCGATTGCTGTGCCGATCTCCCATTTGCCACAAGGACATTGAAACCGGTCGCACCGAGTGTGCTTTCCAGAAAGATCCCCATCTTCCTACTCTCCATGGCTATCTCCATGAGGTACCGATCTTCAACATCATTCATGTTTTCGAAATGCTTGTTGGGAATGACGAGGACATGTCCGCGAGACACGGGATTGATGTCCATGAATACCGTAACGAGACTATTCCTATGGAGAATCAATGCATCCATTTCATTTCTGGCGATCTTGCAGAATATGCATCCATTCATTGTTGTCTTCCCGGGAATGTCCAACCTGTATTGACAGCGGCAATGCTGCTATTTCGCTGAATATAATCCATTTCTGGCTCAACCTCCAGATGACCGGATATTCCCTTTTGCTTAAACTTTCCCTATATTCATCGGGCCACTTGCCAATCGCCGGATTCCGCCGCCCGAAGGCAGGCGATGCAATCCTCCCGTTCTTCCCACTCTCATGCATTACGACAACCGGTAGTCCCAGCTCGGAGGTACCGCCGTATGACGATCCATCCCGTCGACATAGTCATTATCATTCTGTATCTCGGCGTCACCATACAAATCGGTGTCTACTTCCGAAAACGCGCGATGCAAAGACTGGACGCCTACTACCTTGGCGACCGGCAGGTATCCTGGTGGATGATCGGACTTTCCGGCTGCTCGAGCTATACCGACATCGGCGGCACGATGCTCATTGTCGGACTCATGTACTACCTGGGCATCAAGTCGGTGTGGATCCTCCACATCGCGTGGGGGTTCTTTATGATGGCCATCTACATGTCGTACCAGGCAAAGTACATCAGACGCTCCGGCGTTATGACGGTGGCCGAATGGAACGCAACACGCTTTGGCGAAACACGCGACACGGAATATCTCCGCGTGGCAGTGGCATCGTTCATCCTCCTCTCCATGATCCTCACGCTGGTCTATGTCGCCGTAGGCACAGGGAAATTCGCGGAGGAGTTTGTCCCACTTCCACGCTGGGCCTCCACCTCCATCCTCTTTGCCGTTGTCGGGGTCTATGTAACGTTTGGAGGGTTCTTCGGGGTTGTGTGGACGGATATTTTCCAGACCACCCTGATTATCATCGGCGCCGCGGGACTGAGTATTGCCGCGCTTCAACTCCCGGACGGTCTTCCCGCAATTGTTGCGCGAACACCGGAATGGGGGTCACTTGCCCCCACATGGTCCCTCTGGACAGACTACCTCTCCCAGGCCCCCGCCTCCTATCACCAGTATTTTCCGTTCGGTCCTCTGGCGCTCGCAAGTCTGGTCTGGCTCATGTTCAAACTTATGGCGGGACCTCTCGGCTGGGATTTCACATTTTTCCTTACCACGAAAAGTGCGCGCGAAGCTTCACTTGCCGCCGGGGCATGGACCCTCGGCCACACCGTCCGCTGGCTTCTCGCCGGTTCGTTCCTCGCGTTCGGCATCCACTATATGGGGACTTCACAGTCCTTTGATGCCGAACGGATCATGCCCATCGTGGTGAAAAGCCTGCCTGTCGGCATATCGGGGCTCTTCATGGCGGTGCTTCTTGCGGCCCTCATGTCCACACTGAGCGCCATCATCAATGTCACCAGCAATGTGGTTCTGAATGATTTCCTGAAGCGCTATTTTGCGAAACACATGCCCGAGCAATCACTCGTCCGGCTTGGCATGGTCGCTTCGTCCGTGGTCATGCTGGTGGGATTCGGTCTCAGCTTCATGTACGACCAGATCATCTCCGCCTGGGAAATGCTTCTGTATGTTATGCTCACGATGATCATGGTGCCGGCGGCAATGCGCTGGCACTGGTGGCGTTTCAGCGCCCGTTCATTCCTCTGGAGTATGGCAGGGTCAACAGGAGTAGTCGTCATTCACAAACTTTTCCTCAACGACCTCCCGTTACACTGGGCGATTCTCTTTTTGATGTCGGCATCATTCGGCGTGACCCTTGTCATCACCTTTCTTACGGCTCCTGCGGATATGGAGACGCTCGTCCGGTTCTACACAAAGATTCGCCCCTTCGGAGTCTGGGGGCCCGTCCGGCGCGAAGCAATCCGGCGCGGGCTGGTGCCTGCGGACGACCGCGAACCCGCATTTGATATCATCAACTCCGTAATTGCGTCCTTTTTTCAGCTTTGTCTGGCCGTCATTCCCTTCTACATGTTTCTCCACGATTGGCCCAACGCCGCCCTCTGGCTGGTCTTGTGCTTTTTCACAGCTGTTCTCCTGTATTTCACCTGGTACAAGCACCTTCCTTCGGCAAACGAATCCTGAACCTGATCCCACACGCTCTCAATATCGATCATCCTCATGAAAAAGCCTGTTCTTCATCTGATCTGCAATGCTCACCTTGACCCCGTCTGGCAGTGGCGCTGGGAGGAGGGAGCGGCAGAAGCCATCACCACATTCGGCATTGCCGCCCGTCTCTTGCGCGAATTCCCTTCGTTCATCTTCACACACAACGAGGCAATCCTCTACCGATGGGTCGAAGAGTACGACCCGGCCCTGTTTGAGGAGATCTGCGAACTCGTGGCGGAACAGCGCTGGTGCATAGGAGGGGGTTGGGACCTGCAACCCGACGTGATCATGCCGGGAACGGAAGCAATCATCAGGCATATCGCCGAAGGCCGCCGGTACTTCCAGGAACATTTTGGCGTAAAACCTCTCGTCGCCTACAACTTCGACCCGTTCGGACACACCGCGGGGCTCCCGCAGATTCTGGTGAAGGCGGGATTCAAGATGTACGTCCACATGAGGCCCGAGGAGAAAAACCTTCCACTCCCCTCCGACCTCTATCGCTGGAGAGGCGTTGACGGATCGGAGATTGGCGTGTACCGGATCCCCTTCCCCGCCTACAACACGTTTCACGGCAAAGCCGTGGAGCGGATTCGGGAAGCGGCCGAACTTGCACTCAGACTCAACCGGGATACGCCTGTCTTCTGGGGTCTCGGCGACCACGGCGGCGGCGCGACGAGGAAAGAACTCGAGCAGATCCAGGAGTATATCGAAAAGGAAGCCCGTGTAGAAGTCGTGCACAGCTCAACCGAACGGTTCTATGCGGCAATACTGCCATTACTCGATCGTGCTCCCGTGGTTGAAGGAGAACTGCAGCGGATCTTTACGGGGTGTTACACTTCGATGTCCCGCCTCAAACGGCGGATGCAGCGTAACCTGGGCGAGCTGGTACAGACCGAGGGGCTCCGCGCCGCAACATGGTGGCTCCGGAACCAGCCCTATCCGGCTGAAGAGTTGCGCGATGCATGGCGGGACCATCTGTTCAACGATTTTCACGACATCCTTCCGGGGTCCTCGGTCGAAACGGGTGAACTCGACGCCCTCGATCTGTACGGGCGATCCTCGGAAACACACAGACGGCTTCGGCTCGGCGCAGCGGCGGCGTTTTCTTCCGGCCGGCACCTGCCGGTCACCATCCCGGTCACCATCCTGAATGCAAATCCCGGAGCTCCGGCGGTTCCTGTGGAACTTGAATATCTGATCGACCACGTTCCGAAGTTCGGTGGAAAATGGCATGCCAGATTGTTCACGCTTGATGACAGGGAAATCCCCGTGCAGGAGGAAGCGGCGGAGCAACTCCTCCTGGTCGACGAATGGAGAAGGAAAATCTGTTTCACCCCTTCTCTTCCGCATGTGGGCGCGGCACATTTCCGGCTGGAGATTCACGAAGGCCCCGCACAGGTTGAAAAGGCGCCCTCAATGGTTGTCCACACAACCGATGCCCATTCCGGTCTGGTGACCAGCCTGGAGACCCCGGGGGGACGTCACACGCTTGCCGGCAGAGCGTTGTTGCCACTGGTCGTGGAAGATCTGGCCGACTCATGGGGAATGGACGAGTGGAGCTATCGCAACGTGACCGGGACCTTTTCGCCGGTTGCAGATTCGTTCAAGACCGTTGAGGACGGTCCGGTGCGGCGAATCACGGAAGTCGCAATGGAATACAGCAGAAGCACGATCTTCCTCCGCACAATCGCGTATGCGCACCATCCGTTTCTGGAATTCCGGCTGCGCATTCACTGGAACCAGCAACGGCAACGGCTGAAGCTCGCCATCCCGACGGTCTTCCGATCATCCGATGTCGAATGTGAGGTGCCCGGGGGAACGCAACGGAGGCCGGCCGACGGGCAGGAGTATGTTCAGGGAAGGTGGATGGTCATCAGTGGTGATGTCGGAGGCAAGCCCACTTCTCTGGCGGTGATAAGCAGCGGGCAGCATGGCTTTGACCTGAAGGACGGAGAGATCCGGATCTCCGTCCTGCGAAGCCCGCTCTATTGCTACCAGAATGAATACCCGCTCGAGAAGGCACATCAACTCAAGCATATGGATCAGGGTGTGCACGAGATGCGCATACTCCTGATGGCCGGAGATCCATCCGGCCTGCGGGAGGCGGTATCAGGACTCGCCGACTGGCTCAGCACCCCGCCGTTTGCCCTGGCTCATCTGCCGGTCGGGGACCGGACACCGGCGACGGAAGAATTG
This sequence comes from uncultured Bacteroidota bacterium, assembly GCA_963779225.1. Classification (GTDB taxonomy): domain Bacteria; phylum Bacteroidota; class Ignavibacteria; order UBA10030; family UBA6906; genus CAVPCZ01. The sequence goes on along the minus strand of CAVZWW010000003.1, from coordinate 1,579,314 downwards.
CTTTCCGCCGGTCCGGGAGGCGTGAGAATGATTGCATGCAAGAGATCCTGGAACGGAAGCGGGCTTGTTGTGCGATTGCAGGAAGTGCTGGGAGAGCCGGGACAGACAACAATTCATCTGCGCCGGCCGGCGATCTCCGTACCGCTGACATTCAAACCCTTCGAAATCAAGACGGTCCGCTTCGAAAAGGACGGAACATGGAAAGAGGTGAGCTTGATAGAGGAAGAGTAAACCACGCGAGTTTTCAAACTAGCGAAGAATCACCAACCGTTTCGTCCCGACAAAGGTCCTTCCCGGATCGTTATGCGGCGTTGCACTCATCCGGTAGTAGTAGGTCCCCGAGGTAACATCGGTCGACCAGCGCACATCATAGAAACCCGCGACCCGGTCTGCATCTTCCAGGACTGCCACCATCTGGCCCAGCGTCGTGAAGAGCTCCAGCCGGACATGACTCGGCTCGGGCACAGCATAACGAAACGTCGTTGATGCGTTGAACGGATTGGGATAGTTGGGAAACAGTTCGAATGTCCCCGGCAGCCCGCTTCCCCCACCGGCCGCTCCCGCAAATACAGCATCTCCCCAGAGAGGTATACGATCGGGCGAGGACGCCGCATTGCTGACGATGGTCAGCGTATCGCTGAAGTGTCGTGCGCTGTCAGGAATGAACTCCACGCTCACCACAAGAGAGTCTCCGGTCGGCACATAGAACGGCATCTTCGGGCGGTACAGCCGGAAGAAGCGTGTGCGGGTGCTGACGGAATCCACCCGCAGAAGACTGATGGAGGGATTGGAGAAACGGAACACCAGTCGCGCAGTGTCCTTCTTCACCACCGAGCCGAAATCCCCGTGCTGTGACTCCGGAAGAACCTCGGGAAACGGAACGAAGCTCAGCAGGGGAATTCTGACCGGACCGCGCCAGGAGTTATTGAACAACGTGAGCGTATCCGCATGCTGGCCATGTCTGGTGGACGTGAAACGCACGGGCACGATCAACGTGTCCGTTTGCCTGACCTGACCACGAGATAATCCCGGATTGAACGAACGTCCGCGTGTGCGGATGGAATCCAACCGCAGGGGGTTGATGGACCCGTTGACGATCCTCAGATCGTACCGAAGGGTGTCCCGGGCCGCCACATCGCCTAGGCTCAACGATACCGGTTCCACGCCGATCCGGGGCGGAGGAGATTCCCCCCGCATCACCACACGCTCCCGCCCTCCGTCCGAGTCCACCAGCAACGTATCGAAAAAGATACCGAACAACTCCCGCCTGAGGGCGCGCATGTGAAACTTCACCCGCACTCGTTGGCTGTCACCCGGGCTTATGGGGGGGAATACCGCTGGAAAAAAGCTGAAGAGCGGCGTGCGTGTCGTCAGGTTATGCAGCGAAAGATCATTTGTCCGGCCGGTGTTGCGGATCACCACACTGACCTGGCCGGTATCTGTGAAGGCAATTGGACCCAGAGCGACGAACGAGGGAGACACAAAGAGCGCGGGCGGAGAACAGAGTCCGGCGAGCGGCAGGGTGCAAATTCCTGCGTCGGTCGCAACGTGAAGCGTGTCCTTAAATACTCCGAACCACTCCGGCCGGTAGGTAACGCGGAGGACAAGACTGTCACCGGCCATTATCCGGCAAGGGAAAGCCGGCATGATGTCACGGGCGGCGGTCCGGGACCAGGCTGAATCCACAACAAGAGTGTCCGACATGGGCTCCGGCAGAGCACGGGTGAAACGGGGGGCAATCGCCCGGAACCCCGCCGTATCCACAACAAGGGTGTCGGACCTTGGCTTTCGGAGACCCGGCGTAAGGCTCAGGGCGGCCGTCGAGGAGTCTGCTGAATCCATAACGAGGGTGTCGGACATGGGCTCAGGGAGAGCCGGAGCGACACGCCATGCGGCGGTCACCGGGGACCCTGCTGAATCCACCGTGACGGTGTCGGACCTTGGCTTTCGGAGACCCGGCGAGACGCGCCATGCGGCGGTCCGGATCCCTGCTGAATCCACGACGAGGGTTTCGGACAAAGTGTTGTAGAGCACTACCTCGCGTGTGGTGTCCCTCCCCTTTCGTGTGTCCGGAAAGTCCAACAGACGGGTCGAAAGAACCGGAAGCCGTGTAGTACGGAAAGTGCGTACAACAGAAAACAGCGAATCCGGCCCCATGCCGAGGATCCCGACGCGCCAGAAGAAGGTGCTATCGTTCGCCAGCACGATCGGACAAGCACGCATGGTATCAAACGCGACAGTGTCAACAATGATCGGTGCTGAGAATGAGGTATCCGGGCCAATCTGGAGGAAATACAGCGAATCAGCTCCCGCCCGTGACCAGACGAACAGCGGGCGGACAGGGACTGACGTCGCACTATCGGCAGGGGCAACGAGTATTGGCAGGCGGGAAAATCGCGCTTCCACTCCGTCCTGGCCGAACCCGGAGAACGTGTGGAGCAGAGCCGCGATAATGACAAGAAAGCTCTTCATATTACTAATAAAACGACGTTTCTTCTATGTAACTCTAATAATACGACATCCGGAGGTCAAATGGAAGGTCGGAAGGGGAAAGGCGAATGGAAGCTTGAGTGAGAACACGCGAAAGCCACTGAAGGGGACGGAGAATGACGTGTGGTGTATGACCACGGCCCTGCAAAAAAGAGGAATGATGGCCGATGAAGAGAGCGGAACGATGGAGCCCTGCAGGAATGAGGTGCAGGCCCGGGAGGAGCCGGAGGATGGCGTGTGAGGGCAGCGGAAGAATCACGCTCCGGGAGATCATACAGGAGGACGGCACAACGGGCATTGCGCCCGAAGTAACCGTCCGCCTGGATAAGCAACGAACAACGGAGAAGTTACGACCCCGACAACCGAATCCCTCCATACAACAGGAGGAGGCCCGAAGTTTGCGGAACTCGTTTCGACTCCTGCACGGACCTCATGAGATGCATCAGGACCGGGTGATTCCGGAACTAGATCTTCCCCTGTTGCTTCAATCTTCCCATGATCACTTCCATCTCCCCCACCAGAGCGTCAAACCGCTTCAATGCAGCCACGCCCGGGGCGGTGGACGTCATGTCTACACCCGCCTGTTTCAGAATCTCCAGCGGATACGCGCTCCCTCCGGCTTTCAACATGCCGAGATACCGGTCACGGTCCGCCGCCGTCCCTTTCAACACCCGGTCGCTGAGCGCAAGGGAGGCGATCGTGCCGGTGCTGTACTGGAATACATAGAAGTTCAGGTAGAAGTGCGGAATAACACTCCACTCATTCTGAATGTAGTCGTCCACCCGCATCACGCCGGCATCATGACCGTAGTAGGTGCGCGTCAACGAGAGATAGGTCTCGTTCAACCAGTCGGGCGTCAGTGTTTTTCCCGCTTCGACGTGCCGATGCATAGCCAGTTCGAACTCCGCAAAGAGCGTCTGTCTGAAGATTGTTGCGCGTACGCCATCCAGGTAGCGATCGAGCAGGAAGAGTTTGAACATGTCGTCTTTTTCGGTTTTGAGCAACTGCTCGACGAGCAGATGTTCATTGAACGTGGAGGCGATCTCCGCGAGAAACGTCGTATATCCCGCATTTCCGTACGTTTGCGTCCGGTCGGCGAACGACGAGTGCAGGGAGTGCCCGAGTTCATGTGCGAGCGTCGATACCGCGTCGTAATTCCCGTTGTAGTTCATCTTGATAAACGGATGAACGCCATACACACCTCCCGAATACGCCCCCAGCTGTTTGTCCTTGTTCGGATAGATGTCGATCCAGCGATCCTCAAAGGCCTTCTTGAGCGTGACGCCATACTCGGGGCCGAGAGGCTGCAGAGAGGCGGTAATAACCGACCGCGCTTCATCGTACGGGAATACGCGATTCACCGAGCGGACCGCGGACGCGTAAATATCATCGTAGCGCAAGGTGTCCAGTCCCAGCAGTTGCTTACGGACACGCATGAAGTGCTGGAGCGCACCGAGATTCTGGCGCACCACGGCGATCAGGTTGTGATACACCGTCGTGTCAATGTTGTCGTCAAACAACCTGGCCTGCAGACAACCCGGGTAGTTCTGCACCTGAGCAGTGAACAGGTGCTGTTTGATGGCCCCGTCCTGCAGCACGGCAAGACTGTTTTCAAACTTCTTGCGGTTGGCCCAGAATGTACGCATCACCAGGGACCGGTCGGCGGGATTCTTCGCGCCACGGTAACGCATGTATCCCGCAAAGTTCAGCGTTATGCGCGTCCCGTCGGACAGGGTTACCTCGGGGGCGGGCACGTCAACATTGTTCAGCACATCGGCCGCCTGCTCCGGCGCGCCGGAAAACAGTCCGGTCAGCGATACAATCCGCTGTTGCTCCTTTGGCAACACGTGCGCTCGGGCACGGATCACCTGATCCACCCGGAACCGGAATTCACCAAGCCGAGGTTCGCCGGCGAAATACCCCTGGAGCACCTTGGGATCCATTTTGAGGATGTCATCATTGACGAATGCCAGTCGCGCGCTGTAATCCGCGAACAACGACCGCAGCTCGCCCTGCATATTCCGGTACAGGTTGTTGCTCATCTCCATATTGCTCTGGTTGCTGGCATAGGAGAACAATCTCGTCGAGAGAACCCCAATGGAGTCCATGAGCCGGTACAGGCCGAGAAACTTCTGCGGCGTGGTGGTCCAGTCTGCAGACATCTTGTCGACCTCTCCTATCAGCCGGACGACCCGCTCCTTGTCTGCGGTCCAGGCATCAACCGAAGGATAGAGATCTTCAATTCGCCAGGTAAATTCGACAGGAACCTGAGATCGCGGAGTTGAGGAATAATCGGGGATCTTGGGATCGTCCGCCAGAGTGGTGCCGGCGCCGGCCAGCAACAGACAGCAAAATGCGATACCGGAAACAAAACGCTGCAACTTCATAGAGTACTCCCTTGGATTAATGAACGATGGCCGGAAATCCGGCAGGAAATTCCTTCAGGAAGCGACGGGATTATGTACAGACCGCTTTGAATATCCGGAAGAAATCCCTTATGAACAACGGGCCTGCGACAGGATGCACTTTTACGGGTTAGATGCGGGATAGGCTTGAAACGGGCCGTTTGGGGACGCCTCATGGCATCTAAGGGCACTACGAGGGACTTCAGTCCGTTCAATGGCCCCGCGCAAGATACTTTGATGCGTTTCGAGTTTTCTGGAGGTGTCTTGGACCGCTCGGGCGCAAATCTTGAACAATGACAGACTCTTTTGGCGGTTTCTGATCACCCGGACGCGTGGCCGGACGGTCGGGGTTTCTCTTGACAATGCAACCTTTTCAAACTATATTCGTCTATACGAATATTGTATACAGGAACATATGCACGATCTTGCACGGGTGTTTAAGGCGCTGTCAGATGAGTCCCGCCTGCGCATTCTGAACCTCCTTTTCCATTCAGGAGAGCTCTGCGTTTGCGACATCGAATCTGTCATGGGATTTACGCAGACAAAAGTATCACGGCATCTTTCCTACCTCAAGCGGGCGGGCCTTGTGGAGGACAGGCGGCAGGGATTATGGATGCTGTACTCGATCGCCAGGCCGAAAGATGAAGAGCAACGCCGGGTTGTCGATTTCCTCGGTTCACTGCTGAAAGCAAATGTTGTTGCCAAGCAAGATGCCCGACACCTCGCCGCCAGCATAAACACCGGCTGCTGTGCGACATATACCCGCGTCAAGCCCGCCGCTGTTCCGTTGAACGTGTGTGCCACAAGAACCAGAGAGCAAGTGTCATGACAAACGAAGAAATCAAAGAGGCTGTCAGGAAACAATACGGCAGAGTTGCTGCGGCGACAACATCCTGCTGCGGACCGGCTTGCTGCGGCAGCACCGAGGTCCAGGCCATGATCACGCCGGGAATGAACGATGTCTATTCAGGCGTCGAAAAGAAGATCGTCGAGGCGGCCGACCTCGGGTTGGGCTGTGGCACGCCCGCGGCTTTCGCCGGATTGTCGGAAGGAATGACCGTGCTGGATCTGGGGTCGGGTGCGGGAATCGATGTGTTTATCGCCGCACGCGAGGTAGGACCCGCTGGCCGGGCGATCGGCGTGGACATGACCGATGCGATGCTCGCCCGGGCCGAACAAAACCGGAACGATCTGGGGATTGCCAATGCGGAGTTCCGCAAAGGTGAAATCGAACACCTTCCCGTTGAATCAGACTCGGTTGATCGAATCATCAGCAACTGCGTGATCAATCTCGTACCCGACAAATGTGCGGCCTTCACGGAAATGCACCGCGTCCTGAAGACGGGAGGAATGGTCGTCCTCTCAGATATCGTCACCGTCGGGACGATGCCGGATCAGCTGCGCACAGATATGCGGCTCTGGGCCGGGTGTATCGCAGGAGCAATCAACAGGGAAGCCTATCTCACCATCGTTCGCGAGACCGGGTTCATCGATGTCCGGATTCTCGCCGAGAAACCCTATGAGTTTTCCACCCCCCTCCCCTTCGGAGTTGTCAGCATCACCATGGCGGCCACTAAATGAAAGCCGTTCGTTTGCGGAGCGCGCAGCCGGAAGATCTCGATACGGTCACAACGCTCCTGACGGAGGCCGGACTCCCGACTGCGGGAGTTTCCGACCACCTCGGCGGTTTTCTGCTCGCTGAACGGGAAAAAGAATCTGTCGGAGTGGGTGGACTTGAGATATACGGCGACGTTGCCCTGCTCCGATCGCTGGCGGTGCGTCAGCAGGAGAGAAACAGCGGCATCGGCGCAACGCTTCTTGAACAGCTGATGACCAACGCCCACAGCCGCGGAGCAATGCGGCTCATCCTGCTCACAACAACAGCGGAACACTACTTCGCCCGCAAAGGCTTCATTCGTATCGACCGATCCTCGCTCTCCGGCCCCATTGCCGGTTCGAAGGAATTTACCGGCGCCTGCCCATCGAGCGCGGTGTGCATGGAACTCAGACTATGACCCGCATCCTCGTCCTGTGCACGGGCAACTCCTGCCGCAGTCAGATGGCCGCGGGCTTTCTTCGGTCCTTCGACTCTCGTCTGTACGTTCTTTCCGCGGGGACACACCCCGCACCGAGTGTTTCCCGGGGAGCCGTGACGGTCATGAACGAAGCCGGAATCGACATCAGTCACTACGTGCCGGCATCGGTTGACCGTTTCCTCGGCCAGTCATTTGACTACGTCATCACCGTGTGTGATAACGCGAAGGAATCCTGCCCCGTCTTCACCGGCACCGTAGGTCAGCGTCTGCACATCGGCTTCGACGATCCCGCGGAAGCGACAGGAACTCCGGAACAGATACTGGCCGAGTTCCGCCGCGTCCGGGATGAGATACTGGTGCGGGTCCGTGCATTCTACACAAACGCGGTTCGGTGCCCTCACGGCACGAACGGGCATTTTCCAACCGCACAGTAGCCCCGAATCGGTCCGAACCGTTTGCCAACAAATCCGACACCCCACCCCGCGAGAACTATGATGTCGACCACCACACGTAAACTGACATTTCTCGACCGCTATCTGACACTCTGGATCTTTGTCGCCATGGGCATCGGCGTTCTCTGGGGTTTTCTCTTCCCGGGCGTCGCCGGCTTCTGGGGCACCTTTCAGTCGGGCACAACCAATATCCCGATCGCCATCGGACTGATCCTGATGATGTATCCTCCACTCGCCAAGGTGAAGTACGAAGAGCTCGGAGAAGTGTTTCGAAACACCCGCGTCCTGTTCCTTTCCCTTGTGCAGAACTGGCTGATCGGGCCCATCCTCATGTTCGTGCTGGCTGTGACATTTCTCCAGGACCAGCCTGCGTACATGGCCGGATTGATTCTGATGGGCCTTGCCCGGTGTATCGCCATGGTCATCGTGTGGAACGAGCTGGCGAAGGGGGACACCGAATACGCCGCAGGGCTGGTCGCCCTGAACTCGATTTTCCAGGTACTCTTCTTCTCGTTCTACGCATACGTCTTCCTGACCGTCCTCCCCGGCTGGCTCGGCCTGCAATCATTTACGGTGGAGATTACGATCGGCCAGATCGCCGAAAGCGTCTTTGTGTATCTGGGCATCCCCTTCCTGGCAGGCATGCTCACGCGCTTTGTTCTCCTGAGACTGAAGGGGAAACAGTGGTATGAACGTGAGTTCATACCGCGGATAAGCCCGATAACTCTTGCCGCCCTCCTCTTTACCATCGTCGTGATGTTCTCTCTGAAGGGCGAGTACATCGTCAGGATCCCTCTGGATGTGATCCGGATCGCAATACCGCTGACGCTGTACTTTGTCGTGATGTTCCTGGTGTCTTTCGCCATGGGCCGGAAACTGGGAGCGGATTACGCAAAAACGGCGACCCTCTCATTCACCGCAGCGAGCAACAATTTTGAACTCGCAATTGCCGTCGCGGTCGCCGTATTCGGCATTAATTCGGGTGAGGCATTTGCGACCGTCATAGGGCCCCTTGTGGAAGTGCCGGTTCTGATCGGGCTGGTGAATGTCGCCCTCGTGTTCCGGAGGAAGTGCTTTGGGCAAACCGGAACGGCTCCGGCGGGTGTGAGCTAGGTCCTCTCTCTATGAAGCAAGCCTCAACCTTCGTGCGTGCGCCGGGCTGCTCACCAACGACATACGGCAACGAGGCGGGGGCTTACCATACATCCGCGAGCAACACGTGTTGACGTTCAGAATCACCGTGTATGAGCGGGCATCGACCTCCGTCTGCGCTGTGTGCACCTTCTGGAATCATTTCATGGCAGGGTCTCTGTGACCTTCGCGTATCCGCACAGTGCTGCGCACGGACGAAGGCCTGGCCCTGTTACTTCTTCAAGAATCGTTCTTGAAACGTCGGCTTCGTCCCGGCCATCGTCAGAAACACATCCAGCGGCACCACCTCGAACTCCGGTCCGAGTTTGTCCAGAATCCCCTTCACGCGCTTCACGTCACTGTACTCCCGCACATGGATAAGCAGGAAGTAGGGGCGCTTGGAGTTCAGACCCGCCAGTTCCTTCAGATCAGCTACGGCATCAGCCTCCGGTTTGTGCGGGGAAACGTAGTATTCGAACGATACGAGGGGTCGGCCGTCCCGAACCGTGAAGGTATGACCTGCACCATAGCCGTTGACAAACCCGATCGCTTCCGGCATCCCCTTGTAGTACATGTCGATCACGCTCTTTGTCAGATCGGTGTTCCCCTCGACTTCAGAACCTTCCGACCAGTCCATCGTTTCGAACACCTTCAGATCAAGGGTCTTCATCTGCTCCCGCGCCATCGCTATCAGTTTCTCGAGGTATGCAGGCGGCACGGCCTTCGGGTAGAGGTACCCCGGACCCGAAAGACAGCCGATGAGATAATCGTTCGGCGTGGCGGTGGAATAGAAGTATTCCGCCATGCCCGGCGCCATCCAGGTGTAGTTCATCAGGCACTCCCATGCGTAGGGTATTTCACCCCGGCCGGGCTTCAACCACGAGCCGAGACCCATTCCATCGGTCTGAATGCAGGAGACGTACACCTTCTCTTTGGGAACAATCTTCTGTCCCGGCTTCACGTGATGATTGTTCCTGAAGACAAATCCCGGAGTAACAGGTATCTGTGAGCTGAAGCTGAGATTGGGAAGCGAATTGAGACCTTCCACCCGGTGTCCGTAGCGGGATGTCAGCGTCACATGTTCTTCTTCAAGATCTTTCTTGTACGAATGCCATCCCATGACCATCGACATCGGTTTCATTTCTGCGAGCAGGCGGTCCGCGAGGGCGTACTCGGCACTGTCGGTGGTACGCGTCGAGAGATCATTGAAGAAGACCCCCTTCACGATCCCCCAGTCGGCGACCGCAGGTTTCATCGTTGTCCCATGTTCACCGCCGAGCCAGATGATGTATTCCCTGGAGCATCGAGCCCAGTAACGCTCGTACGCCCACGAATAGATCTGTATGTCGTTCATTCCCTTGAATGTGCCGCGGAGATCCTCAACAGGCTTGAGGCCTGCAGCCTGCACGAGAGGAATTTCGGCCTCGCTGACGACAACCGCTTCCTCAAGTCCGGCAACGGTGAACGCTACGATGAGTGATGTGCGGACCGATGTGTCCCACACGACGTATCCTTTGGCATACCGCGCCAGCGTTTTCACGGCGTCGGCGGGCGTCTTGAACTCGGTAAAGGTGTAGAAACGTTTGTTCTTGTAGAAATCGAAAACGGAATTCACATAGGTAAACGTCCAGTCATCAGGGTAGAGCAGATAGACGAGCGGGCCATTCTTGTTGGCAAGTCCCTGAAGGGAAATCATCATCGCATTCACCGGGAGGCCTCCGGGAATGGTGAAATCGTTGTTGAGCCGGAAGGCGTACGCCTGACGGGAGCCTTTCCGTTTGAATGTGTACTTCATCTCCGGACCCGATTTGCGGCTTGACCGTTTGAGAGTGTACGTCAGTATGTCCTTCTCATCGGTCAGCGTGTACCGGTGCTCAACGGTGACGGGAGTAGTCCCCTGCGAACTGCCCATGGTGAACTTGTCCCGAAGAAACAACGTCCTGCCTTTGTTCTCATAACGAGCGGACACCAGCCGTTTGCCGCCCTCGGGCATCCGGATCCCCATATACACATTACTGGGGACAACCCATGACTCCACCGGAACTTCAATCTCTCCACCATCCGGCGTCAGAGTGATCGAGTCGGTGACTGTCAGACGGGCACGCCAGGTCTGAACGACGGTGACGGCAGTTGGGGTTTTACGCAGTGTGAGGGTCAAGGACCTGAAGTGATCCATGTCGGTACTGTGACCGGGAAGGACTTCCCAGACACCATTGAAGTCTGTGATCCCTTGAGGGAAAGCGGAAAGTGTCGCCACCACAACAACCATCAGCAACGCAGCAATGCGATTCATGGGAAGACTCCTAGTGTTTATAGGGACGGATGAGAAACGGAAGCGTGAGGGAACGAATGCCGGAATTGCCCTCCGTCATTGGCAGCAGCCGCGTACCCCTGCAGTCCAGGGGGGCGGATCCACGACCCGTGGATCACGCACAGGAACACGATCCATCTTGCGGACGTCAGGCCACCGCCTGGTCATCCCATGGCGGAAGCAGTCGAACGAGAACAGCCAGCACAACAAAGGGGAGGGCGAGAAGCACAAGAGACGTCAGCAGGCCCTCCAGACCGGTAAGATCCATCTTGTATGCCGTGAGCCCGCGAAAGCTTTTCGAGAACATCTGTCCGCCAATCACGACATTCCAGCGGGTGGCAAATATTCCTATCTGGATCAAAATCACCGCCACGAAGTAGAGCAGCTTTCTCAGTTCCGGCCCCAGCCTGAACAGACGGGTCGCAACCATGATTCCGAGCGGCACGATCATTCCGAGAAAGACCTGGATGACCACCAGACTGATAAACAGCTTGTTCATCACAAGATACGACAGGATCTTGATCGACTCCTCACTTTCGTACAGACGGTGAATAAAATCGAGAAACTCCAGCGAGAAGTCCACAATCACGGCATAGAAAAGATACGATGCCATGGTATCGAGGCATGGCATATCGATGGTGCGCCCCCTGTACAACGTCATCACCATATAGAGCATAATGACAAGGGCGATACCCGACACGATGGCGGAGAAAAGGAAGACGATGGGCATCAGCACGCTGCTCCACCAGGGATTGGCCTTGATCGAACCGAAGATGAAACCGACGTATCCGTGGAGGAGGAACGCCGAAGGAATGCCGATAATGGTGATAGCCTTCACCATTTTCTTGTCGAACGTCACCGAGGCGGGGCTGGTTTCCCGGGAAAAGAGCGCCAGGACACGGTAGAGCCACCGCAGGGGCACCGGTTTTTCCTGGGACCAGACCACCAGTTCCTTTCTGTACGTGAACCAGATCTCCAGAAGGAGAACCATCATCAGGTACCAGGCATAGACAAACCCGAACATGGCCATGGCTGACGTAAAATTCGGGTTCAGAAAGATTTCATAGGATCGCCCGGGATGCCCGAGGTGTATCAGGAGCGGGAGAGGCGCGATCAACAAAAACGCCAGCGCAGTGAGCATCGCCAGACGGTACACCGACTGGACTTCCTTGACGTTAAACACTTTGACCAGGGAGGCAAGGATGAACGCTCCGGCAACAAGACCGGTCAGATACGGATAGACCACGACGAGGATCGACCAGTGAATCTCCACCTCGTTCGGGTAGATGAACCCCGTTACCTGCTGCAGAAGCTCCGCAAGCCGCTCAACGAGTGGATTGTTCATCGCACTTCTCCGTCGAGATTGGAGTAGAGGACTTTTGGCTCGGTGTTGAGAGACGGCTTCAAGACGGAGAGCTTATGCATTCTCTTGAAGCGCTGCAGCGGATTCGATTTGCTTTTCAAATCGCCGAAAATCCGTGCCTGGGTCGGACATACCTCCACGCAGGCGGGAAGGAGACCCTTGGTAATTCGATGATAGCAAAATGTGCATTTGTCCGCGGTCATGGTAACGGGGTGGAGGTACCGTGCGCCGTAGGGACAGGCCTGGATGCAGTACCGGCATCCGATACACCGCTGATCGTCCACCAGCACAACTCCGTCTTCGGTCGAGATTGTCGCGCCCACAGGACAGACCTGGACGCAGGGCGGCTCGTCGCACTGGTTGCAGAGCTTGGGAATGAAAAAACTCCGGAGCATGTTCCGGTCCACCGGAGATTCCTGTCCACCCGTTTCATCATTGGCAATATTCCGGACAGCCACCGTTCCGTCCTTTCTGATCAGGTACCGCTCCACCCAGGTCCTTAAAAAGTACGGTTCTTTAGGCACGAGGTTCTCCGCCTTACATGCCTCCATGCAGCGGCCGCATCCAATGCAATTGTCCACCTGAATGCCCATGCTGTAACGGTGGGCGCCGGGCTCATAGCCCTCCGGCACTCCCGCCCTCGCCCGTCGAAACCCGGATGCAACAGCCGATACCGAGGCAACCACCGAGATCAGGCGTTCCACAAATTTTCGTCGGTTCATCTCAGTCGAGCTCCGGCAGATGTGGATAGTGGCATTGCCAGCACAGATACTTCTCGCCGTGCGTCGCAAGATCGATCTTGGGCGGGTCTTTGGGTAACGCCTCTTTGGCATGGCAACGGCCGCAGAACTCTCGCTCGGTCGGCACTTCTGCGCGCACGGCTCGCGGTGAGATCTTGTGCCCCGGAGGAACGGTATGGCAGGTCGTGCATTCAAGCTGGACGTGAGGAGAGATCGCTTTCGAGCGCGCGATTTCACCATGACATGCAGCACATTCCTGGGGAATGCTCGGTGGTTTCGGGTCGTGCGGATCGTGACAGGAAATGCATTCCTTGAGAGGATTGTGTGCCGCAGGATTAATCTGAGGGAACCCGGTCGGCCGCGCGGGATCGTAACGATGGCATCCGTAGCAGAATTCCCGGCGGCCCGGGATGACGGGCTTCGTCTCTGTCGGAGCCTCCGCATGCTGGCGGGCACTGCCGTGGCATGTCTCACATGAGAGGTTCTTATGATACCCCGATGCCTTCTTGGCGTACTCTTCGTGACAGTCCTTGCACGAGCTCTGACCCGCATACATCACGGGCTTCGCCATTTCACGGTCCATCGTGGACTGCACGTGAATTGCCGTGTCGGTCAGAGTGCGGGGAAGGAGCAAACGGACGACGAGCAGAACAGCGAACAGGAGTACGAAGACAACGAGAACCCTGACGAGGGCATCAGGGATCCTTGAAAAGAGCCGAATCATGGGGCAGGCCTCCTACCGCATTGAGCGGCATTGGACGAGACATCCTTGACTCACCTGTACAAAGAACCTGATGCGATGGACCAAGATAGGCAGCAGTAAGTAAGAAAGCAACCCCTTTTCCGTCGGATTTCAATACGTAAAAACCGCCGGAGCAGCAAAAAGAAAGAGATACCAAATCTGAGAGAGACATTTCATATATTTCCTGTTGCCATGCGCTCATGCATACCGACACTCCTCCTTCTGCTCGTTCTTGGCGGACATCCGCCCGTGGCGGCTCAATCGCGGATTCCATTCAACGGACGGCAGCTCTTTTTGAGCGGCTCCAATATCGCGTGGGTGAACTTCGCCTCCGATATCGGTCCGGGACCGACAGATCCGGGAACATTCAGAGACATGTTCGATTCGCTTCGCGCCGGCGGCGGAAATACCATGCGCCTCTGGCTGCATACCAATGGCGCTGTCACTCCGGAATTTGACAGCTCCGGCCTGGTGATCGGCCCGGGGGTTGGCGCAATAGCCGATCTGAAGGCCATTCTCGATGCCGCCCACGGGCGGAAGATCGGGCTGATCCTTTGCCTCTGGTCATTCGACATGCTCCGGATCTCCTTCGGCGAGGATATTACCGGTAGAGCAGCGTTGATGCTCACCGATACCCTCGCCACAAAGGCGTACATCGACAATGCTCTTGTGCCGATGATTGACGCTCTCAAAGGACATCCGGGCATCATTGCCTGGGAGGTGTGCAACGAACCGGAGGGCATGAGCAATGAGTTCGGGTGGTCATTCACGCATCATGTTCCCATGATCGCCATTCAGCGATTCGTGAACCGTATTGCAGGCGCCATTCATCGGACCGATCCGCGGGCACAGGTCACCTCAGGCGCCTGGAGCTTCATATCCCTCACTGATGTACGTGATGTGGCAAAGCCGTCAGATCCCCTTTCGCCATCACAGGCTCTGACGAAAGAAAGACGACACGACATCGAGACCCGGTTTGCAGGACGCTACGGAGTGGTGCTCCCGGCAGAAGAGATCCTTGGACACTTTGAGAGTCCGGGGCGGGCGAATTATTACCGCGATGACCAACTGTTCGCCGCAGGGGGAGATCCACTGGGGGTTCTGGATTTCTACACGGTACATTACTACGACTGGGCCGGGCCCGCGCTCTCTCCGTTTTTTCACCCATTCGCACATTGGGCTCTCTCAAAGCCCCTTGTGGTAGCCGAATTCCTGCTGGACGACGCCTATGGCATCCACTACAACGCCCTTTACCAGGCTCTTTACGCGTCGGGCTATGCCGGGGCACTCTCATGGCAGTGGTTTCAGAATCCCGTTCAGCAGGATCGGACGAAAGAGGTCATGCGCGGGCTGTATGCCCGTTACGCGCGCGACATTGATCCGGACTCGTCGCAGAGTGGTAGGGCCAATTCTCCATCAGCATTCGCATTGCTGAACAATTTCCCGAATCCCTGTAACGGCTTTACCACGATGGAGTTTGCCCTCCCGCACGAGAGCAACGTGCACATTGATGTCTATGACGTGCAGGGACGGAGGGTTCAGGAACTCGTGAACGGAATCCGGCAGGCGGGATACCATGTGACCGGGTGGACTCCGGCCGTTGCGTCAGGTATTTACCTGTGCAGGATGGTGGCGGAAGGGCTGGCGCCCGGCGGAGAGCGCTATGCGGCAACTCGGAAGATAATTGTAATACGCTGAGATGATGGCGGCGGGTTTGCAACTGCGAGAGTGTTATGTGGAGAATCGGAGCCGTCCCGAGACCATGTGAAGGAACGGGGCTACGCCGCAGGAGCGTTGCCCCGGACCGTCATTCATATCTCAGCGCGTCGATGGGATTCAGCAGTGCGGCCTTACGCGCCGGGTAGAAACCGAAGAAGATGCCGATCGCAATCGAAAAGCCGAACGACAGGAGAATCGAGAACACGGTAATAATGGTCGGCCACTTCGCGAAACTGGAAATCGCGAGGGACCCGCCAACGCCGAGCAGAATCCCGAGAATCCCTCCCAGCAGACTGAGTACAAGCGCCTCAATCAGGAATTGCGTCAGAATGTCCCGGCCCCGCGCGCCCACACTCATTCTGATCCCGATTTCGCGTGTCCGTTCGGTCACGGAGACCAGCATGATATTCATGATGCCGATGCCCCCCACCAGCAGGGATACGGACGCGATGCTCGCCAGAAGGATTGTCAGGATCTCGGTGGTGGCCGTCGCAGTTGCCGCAAGGTCGGATTGATTCCGGATGGTGAAATCGTCGGCTTCAAACGGTGCGATCTTGTGGCGCATCCGCAGGAGTTCGGAGATTTGTGCCTGCGCGGCGCCGATGTTCGAGGAGCTTGTCGCGGAAACGAGAATCTGCCGGAGATACGGATAATGTGACAGGCGACGCAACACCGTGGTATACGGGGCAAGGATGATATCGTCCTGGTCCATCCCCATCGCGTTTTGCCCTTTTTTCGATAGCACACCGAGAACTCTGAAGGGAACATTCCGTATGCGGATGTTCTGGCCGACCGGGGTCGACTCTGGAAAGAGAGCGTCTGCCACGGTCTTTCCCAGGATGCAAACCTTCGAAGCGGCTTTGACGTCCTGATCGGAATAGAACTCGCCGTACTCGATCGTCCAGCTCCGGATTTCCAGATAGTCCGCCCCCGTCCCCTCGATGCTCGTCCCCCAGTTCAGGTTGCCCGCGATCACCTGTCCACCTCCACGGGCGCCGGGGGAGACAAACGCCACCGCAGGGCACTCTTTCTGAATCGCCCACGCGTCTTCTTCCGTGAGGGTTGTTACGGTTCCTGCCCCCATTCTCAGTCCACCCGTCTGTTGAGAACCCGGAAACACGATGAGAACGTTTGTGCCGAGCGAGGAGATCTGTTGTTTCACCGAGTACTCGGCTCCCTGGCCGATTGCAAGCATGGCGATCACGGCGCCGACCCCGATGATAATCCCCAGCATCGTCAGAAATGAACGCATTTTGTTGCGGCGAAGCGCCCGGAACGCGGAGCGGACAATGTTGATAGTCTTCATGATCCTTCCTCCTCCTCATCGTCAATCACGGGCATTTCCTTCAGCACTTCTGCAGCCACGCGTGGCGCGGGGTTGGACTTATCCGACCTGATTTTTCCGTCCCGGAACACGATGTGACGTTTGGCAAATTGTGCGATATCCGGCTCGTGGGTTACCAGGATCACGGTAATTCCATGGTTGTTCAATTCCTGGAAAATCCCCATCACTTCCACACTCGTGCGGCTGTCCAGGTTTCCGGTCGGCTCGTCTGCAAGGACGATGCTGGGGTCGTTCACAAGTGCCCGGGCTATGGCCACACGCTGTTGCTGCCCGCCGGACAGCTGGTTCGGAAAGTGGTGTATCCTATCCCCCAGACCCACGCGCTCCAGAGCGGCAACCGCGCGCTCCTTCCGTTCCTTATTCGACATCGCGCAATAAAGCAGCGGCAGTTCAGCGTTTTCTATCGCCGAAGTGCGGGAAAGGAGGTTAAATCCCTGAAAGACAAAGCCGATCTTGGCGTTCCGGATATGCGCGAGCTCATCGCGAGTAAGCTTGCTCACGTCGATATCGCCGAGCATGTAGGAACCCTTTGTGGGTTTGTCCAGGCAACCGAGTATGTTCATGAAGGTCGATTTGCCCGATCCGGAAGCTCCCATAATCGCAAGGAACTCTCCATTCTTGATCTCTGCCGACACGCCGCGCAGGGCGTGGACCTCCATCTCACCGAGCGGGTAGACTTTTGTCAGGTGATCGATATGTATCAGCGCCCCGTCAAAACCCGGCGAAGCGGTCGTGGACTGTCTGCTCAACGCCTGCCCCCTCCCATCTGCTGTGGCGCCAGCGGGTTTGTGGAGGATCCTGAAGCAATTTCGGACGTCAACGATGCACCCAGGACGATCTGATCACCCGATTTCAGGCTCTGGGATTTGACCTCGGTGAACCGTCCGTCGGAAAGTCCCGTTCTGACAGGTACGGGCTCGAGTTTGCCGCTGCTGTTCATGATCCACACCCTGCCCCGTGTGAACCGTGGCACCGGTGCTGATGCGGCTTTCTGGAATTCCGGAAAGGTATTTTCTATACCGAAGCGTGACCCCTGAGCGGAACGCTTCGGGACACTTGCCGGTGGGGGTGTCGGTGTTCGCGGTGCTCCCGCCTGCCGCACCCGCTCAAACACCTTGCGCATTTCCCCCATCAACTCGTCGTCGCTCAGCTTTCCGCCGTGCGCCGCCTGGATGGAGTCCCGCATCGCCTGCCGCCTCGCACGGCGTTGGGCAGTACCCGTGGTGTCTCCGTTGTCCATGCCAGAATCACCGGAGCCCGTTCCAGGGCCGCTGCCTCCTCCCATGCCAAATTCACCGGAGCCCCTTCCCGGTCTCCTTCCTCCTCCCATGCCAAACGCGCTCTCGCCCAACTCCTTGACTTTCGCGCTGTCCACCAGATCGGCCGGTGGCTGAAAGCGCAGAGCCATATTCGGGACGCGCAGAACACCCGTGCTGCTGCCCACAAGGACTCTCACGTTTGCCGTCATACCCGGCATGAGCTTCAACTGATCGTTGCTGAAGTCGATGATCACCGTGTAGTTCACCACATTCTGGATGGAGACCGGGGCGAGACGGATTTGTGACACCGTCCCGGTGAATCGATCATCCGGGTAGGCATCGACGTTGAATGTTGCCTCCTGTCCGAGGTTGATCTTGCCGATATCGGATTCATCGATTGTGGCCTGCACCTGCATCTTGTGGAGATCGTTGGCAATGGTATACAGTGTGGGCGAGGAGAAACTCGCTGCCACGGTCTGCCCGACATTCACCTTCCGGTCAATCACCACGCCGCTGATCGGCGCATAGATGGTCGCATAGGCGAGATTGATCTTTGCACGGTCGAGGGATGCCGTTGCCTGTTTCAGTGCCGCGGAATTCGTTTCGAACTGGGTGACCGCCGCATCATAATTCATCTGTGACTCGAGGTTCTTCTCGAAGAGGGTTTTTGTCCTTTCGAGTACCCGTTTTGCGTCGGCGTATTGTGCCTGCGCGCGTTCAAGGCTGGCCGAAGCGTCCTTCACCGCCTGTTGGAGGAAGGTCGGGTCGATCTGTGCGATCAACTGCCCTTCTTTCACAATCGAATTGAAATCGGCATACAGTTTCATGATGATGCCCGAGACCTGTGTTCCCACCTCGACGCTGGTCACGGCGTTGATAGTACCGGTGGCGGTCACGTTCATGGTGACATCACCTTCGGTGACCTTGTCATAGCGGAATTCGTACTTCTTGTCGTTGCCGCGGGAGAAAACAACGAACAGGGCGACAGCGATGACGAGCAGGGCAACGGGGATGACGATTCTCTTTTTCATCAGCAATCCTTGTGAATCACATTGGGGGATTTCCGGCAAAACCGGAGCAGCGGTTCGTCGAATATTAGACACCCCGGCGGGGAAAGAGTTTAGCTTCACAGGGGCGAGTTCGGCTCAAAATCAGCCTGAAATATACGAAAAATCGTATAAAAAGGCACGTCAGATCTGCTTGACCTTTCCGCGACTGCTGCCTACATTGTGCAGAGCGTGCAGGAGCGGTCGGCACCAGCCCGCTCCTTCTCCATGTCCAGTCTCAATACTGTTACTCGCCCGACATTCTTCTGCTACCCTGCAATCCGCACGCCGGGAGCTTTGTCTGTTAGCGCTAACATTTGACCAGCAACCGGGAGATGATTATGGATTTGCACTGGGTCGATATCGCTATCATCGCCGGCTATCTTCTTTTGAATGCCCTGATCGGCGTGTATATCCAGAAGAAAGCCACGGCCGGCGTCGGATCGTATTTCCTTGCCGACCGTGATGTCCCCTGGTGGATGCTCGGACTTTCCGGCTGTTCGAGCTACATTGATATCGGGGGCACGATGGCCCTCGTCGGCGCCATGTTCTATCTGGGCGTCAAGAGCATATGGATGACACACATCTTCTGGGGCTGGCTGATCATCTGCTTCTATATGGCCTTTCAGGCCAAGTACATCCGGCGATCCGGCGTCATGACCTTTGCCGAATGGAATGTCACGCGATTCGGCAACACAAAAGACACAGAATATGCCCGGCTGGCCGCCGCAACGTTTCTGCTCGTTCTGATGGTCTTCAACCTGATGTTTATGGCGGTGGGAACCGGAAAATTCGCCGAAGAGTTTCTTCCCTTCTCCCGATGGGTCTCCGCCCTCCTCGTCTTCGGCGTGGTCGGTATTTATGTCACGCTCGGGGGATTCAAAGGGGTCATTCTGGCAGATGTATTTCAGACCATTTTGATCGCCATCGGCGCGGTTGTTCTCGGGATCATGGCATTCCAGGCCGGGGATGGCACTTCATTTCTTGCCGGAAAGGACCCCGGATGGAGTTCTCTCGCGCCTACCTGGACTCTCTGGTCGTCCTACCTGGAGGATACGCCGGCAAGCTACCAGCACTACTACCTCTTCGGACCAATGCTTCTGGTAGGGTTTTCATGGCTGATCTTCCGGGTCCTCGCTGGTCCCAATGTCTGGGACTTCCAATTCTTTCTTACCACCAGAAGCCCGCGTGACGCCATGCTTGCGGCGGGCACGTGGACCGTGGGGTACACGCTCCGCTGGATTATCGCCTGTTCATTCCTCGTGCTGGGCATTGTGTACCTCGGGGGTGCCGCAGGTTTCGACGCGGAGAAAATCATGCCGCTGGTCCTCAAGAGACTCCCGATCGGAGTCCGGGGAATTTTTATGGCCGTCCTTCTCGCCGCACTGATGTCCACACTCAGCGCAATGATCAACGTCACCAGTTCTGTTATTACGAACGATTTTCTCGGGCGCTACTGGGGGAAGGACCGGTCTCAACACTGGCTCGTCAGAATGGGGCAGCTGGCATCCGTCGGTGCCATCACGCTCGGATTCGTCTTCAGTCTCTCCTTCACCGACATCGTTTCCGCCTGGGAGACCATGATCTTCATCGTCGTCACAATGATCCTGGTGCCTTCGACATGCCGGTGGCACTGGTGGCGTTTCAGTGCAAGAGCGTTTGTGTGGAGCATGATCGCTTCAACGAGCATTATCCTGGCGCAAAAACTCTTCTTTGCGAATTGGTCCGTTCTGGTGACCCTCGCCGTGGACACCATCGGCTCTTTTGTCGTGACGATTACCATCGGTTGGTTGACAGCCCCCACCAGCATGGATACCCTGGTCACCTTCTACTCGAAGGTCCGTCCCTTCGGGTTCTGGGGACCTGTGCGGCGCGAGGCCGAACGGAGAGGGCTCGTCCCCGTCGGCGATCCCATGCCGCGTATAGACATGCTGAACGGATTTTTGACGGTCTTTTTTCAGGTCTCCCTCGCCCTGATTCCTTTCTTCCTCTTTCTCCGCGATTGGGGCTCCATGGGAATCTGGATCGGTGTCTTCATTGCCCTGGGGATAGTCCTCTACTACACGTGGTTCAAGAATCTCCCTTCTCCCGATGAGGTGTGATCCGCCATGAAAAAACCGTCTGTACATCTGATCTGCAATGCCCATCTGGACCCTGTCTGGCAATGGCGCTGGGAAGAGGGGTGCGCTGAAGCTCTCTCAACCTTCAGCAATGCCGTGAGGATGCTGTCAGACCATCCCGGGTTGATTTTCAACCATAATGAGGCGGTCTTGTACCGCTGGGTCCTGGAATTGGATCCGGCTCTCTTCCGCAAAATTCAGAAGCTCGTGCAGCAAGGACGATGGTGTATCAGCGGCGGGTGGTATATTCAACCGGATACCAACCTTCCGGGAATGGAGTCCTTGATCAGGCATATTTCGGAAGGACGGAGATTCTTTGCCAGGCATTTTCACAAAACACCACTGGTCGCGTACAATTTCGATTCGTTCGGACACAGCGGGGGCCTCCCGCAAATCCTCATGCGCGCCGGGTACAAAATGTACATCCACATGCGACCGCAAGAGCCCGAACTTCACATACCCTCTGATCTGTACCGCTGGCGGGGGGTTGACGGGTCAGAGATCCTTACCTACCGGATCGCCGTGGGTCTCTACCACACCGAGAGGGATAATATCGAACAGCGTCTCCAGGAAGGAACCGAACATGCGCTCCGGCTACGACGCGATGTCCCGGTCTTCTGGGGGATCGGAAACCACGGTGGCGGGGCTTCACGGGAAGATCTTGAAAAGATCCAGGCTTTTCAGCAACGTGAATCCCGCGTGGTTCTCCGACATAGTACCCCCGAACACCTTTACCGGGCGTTGAGGAGCGGCGCTGCAGATGCTCCAGTTGTCAAGGGGGATCTCCAGCGTGTCTTCACCGGATGCTACACTTCCCTCTCACGTCTGAAACGACACGCCGTGTCCAGCCTTGCCGAACTTGTTCAGACGGAGGCACTGTGTTCCGCCGCATGGTGGACCGGCCGCGCCCGGGATCCCCGTGCGGAACTGCTCGAGGCCTGGAAAGATCATCTCTTCAATGATTTCCACGACATTCTCCCCGGTTCCTGCACGGAACCGGCCGAGCGGGATGCACTCGACCTGTATGGAGCTTCTTCTACAACGGCTCGACGTCTTAGAGTCGGGGTCGCGGCAGCCATGAATCGGGGAACAGGTCGCACCCTGTACATCCCCGTCACGGTCCTGAATGCAAACCCCTCGTGCACCAGCGTTCCTGTGGAGGTCGAGTGCATGCTCGACCTGCGACCGAAATGGACGGGGCAATGGCACCTCCGGCTCTACACGCTTGACGGTAGAGAAATTCCCTGCCAGGAAGAGCAGCCTGAGTCGTTACTTCCATTCAACGGATGGCGGCGGAAAGTGACCTTCTTTGCCGATCTTCCCGGTCTGGGGGCCGCGCGGTATGAACTCCGGATTGCGGAGGGAGTACGGCTGGGAGCGGACACTGTACCTGCGCTCAGGTGCAGCATGGATGGGCGGTCGGGCTTGGTGTCCAGCCTCGACGCAGGCGGCGAACGGGAGTGTCTCACCGGCCCCCTCCTGCAACCGCTGGTCGTTGAAGACGACGGCGACGCATGGGGGTCGGATTGCTGGAGCTACAACAATCTCGTGGGCCGATTCACTCCCGTGAGAGATTTTCCTGTGCGCATCGATGCGGGCCCTGTCCGAACGATCGTTGAATCCGAATTCGCATGGCACAACAGCTCAGTGGTTCTGCAGACCATCACCTATCATGATTGGCCGGTGCTGGAGTACCGTTTTCGTGTGCACTGGAAGGAACATCGCAAACGGCTCAAACTGTCCATCCCCACCGTTTTCAGGAATTCCGGCTTTCTATGCGAAATCCCCGGGGGAGCCATCACACGGCCGGCGGATAGTCAGGAACACGTCCACGGACGCTGGTGCCTCGCGGAGGGAACGGTTAAAGGCAGGGCCACGGCCCTCGCGGTGATCAACAGCGGACAGCACGGCCTGGATATTGCCGACGGGGAGATTCGACTTTCCGTCCTTCGCAGTGCTGCGTATTGTCACGAAAAAGGATTGTCCATTCCCGATCCACCCTCGCGTAAGTATATGGATCAGGGGGTTCATGATTTCCGCATCCTCATCACTGCGGGCGACGCAGATGACGTCCGACGCCGCGTAACGGGGCTTGCTGATTGGCTCGCTGCTCCGCCGGCTGTATACGCCCATCTTCCTATCGGGAACGTGCGGCGCAGGGGTAAGGTTGCAACCAACGGCTCTCATGTTGATGAGATTCTCTCGCTTGCACCCCGGAACATCCGTCTGACGGCGTGTCACCCTGCGGAAGGGGGTCGCGGGCTTCTCCTGCGGTTCCACGAAACATCAGGTATCGCCACCAAAGCACTCCTCACCATCTCACAACCCGCTCTCGTCGCACGTTTGAGTTTCCATCCGTTCGCCATAAAGACGATTCTGATCGGGCCGACCGGAAGGTGGCGGGAGGTACGTCCGGGAGAGGAACAATGACCCAGAATATATGCAACCGCCAGACTCTCCTGAAGGGCTTTGCCCTGATCTTGCTCTGTATCCGGCCGTCCCCGGCCGAAGCGCAGGAGAGAACACCGGCAGATATCATTCCGATACCCTCTGCCGGCGTGCAGCAAACACCCCCGGCACCCGTGGCCTCAGCATCCCTGACCGGAACACAGGCCAGGACCCCGGTTTCCTCCGTTCCCGAGTCCCCCGCCGGAACGGACGAGAAGAACCGGGCGTTGCTGATCTCCGCATTCTCGGGCCAAACCCGGGAGAAACCTCCAGCATATCTGAACGCGGAGACAAACCTCGAAGAGCGTGTGCGCGATTTGCTTGCGCGGATGACATTGGAAGAGAAGATCGCCCAGCTCCAGTGTATTTCCACGAAGATCGAATGGGGCAGGAATATCTCCGAGCACGGTCTCGGCGGGGTTGGCCCGCTTCTCCGGGCGTCCACCGCCGCTGAGGCTGCGGCCAAGGCAAACGCCATACAGAAGCTTGCTCTTGAGAAAACCCGACTCCGGATTCCGATCCTGATTCATGACGAAGCCCTTCACGGTCTCATGGCCAACAAAGCCACCAGTTTCCCTCAAGCAATCGGTCTGGCAGCCACGTGGGACCCAGGACTCATGTACAAGATCGGGACCGTCATCGGGCGGGAGGCGCGGGCCAGAGGAATCCGCCAGGTTCTCTCCCCGGTGGTCAACATCGCCAGGGATGTCCGCTGGGGTCGCGTGGGAGAGACCTACGGCGAAGATCCCCTTCTCCAATCGCGCATGGGTGTGGCCTTCTGCAAGGGTGTCGAACACGAAGGGGTGATCAGCACGCCGAAACATTTCGTGGCAAACTTCGGGGACGGTGGCAGGGATAGTTATCCCGTTCACATCTCCGAACGGGAACTGCGCGAAGTATACCTCCCTCCGTTTGAAGCCTGCGTACGCGAAGCCGGTGCGGGCGCCATCATGGCGGCATACAACGCACTGAATGACATTCCCTGTTCCGCCAATCGTTGGCTGCTAAGGGATCTTCTCCGGAAGGAATGGGGATTCCGTGGGATCGTGGTTTCCGATTACTATTCCGTTGAGTGGATCAGGGACAAGCACTTCGTCGTTTCGACAGCGGCGGAAGCGGGTGTCCTGGCTGTGAGAGCAGGATTGGACATGGAGTTACCCGGTGTGAACTGTTATGGCCGTCCCCTTCTGGACACCGCGCGGACGGACCCTGCCACCGCTGAAGCCGTGGAGGCGGCTGCCAGGAATGTCCTCCGGGCGAAATTCCGTCTCGGACTCTTTGAGAATCCTTATGTCGATCCGAAGGTGGCCGATGCAGTTAACGACAGCAAAGAGCATCGAGCACTCGCGCTCCAGGCCGCGCGTGAGGCCATCGTGCTCCTGAAAAACGAGGGCAACATCCTGCCTCTGAAAAAGGACATCAGGTCCATAGCGGTCATCGGGCCGTGTGCGGATTCCGTGCTGCTCGGGGACTACAGTGGCTATGGCATGAAGGTTGTCACGCTTCTGGAAGGTGTCAAAGGCGCACTATCCTCTTTGGTCACAGTACAGTATGAAAAGGGCTGCGAAGCTGGCTTTTCATCGCTCCCGCCGATTCCTCCGGAATATCTCTTTCCCCCCGATGGCAAGCCCGGTGAGCAGGGGCTGCGTGGCGAGTACTTCGATAATCAGACGTTTTCGGGGAAACCCCGCTTGCGCCGGATAGACAGGCAGGTGCATTTTACGTGGGCGATGGGTTCGCCCGATTCCCTGATCCCGCGTGAGCACTTCTCGGTCCGCTGGACGGGCAGGTTGAAACCCAAAACCACGGGAACCTACCGTTTCGGTGCAAGCACCGATGACGGTGTTCGTCTCTGGCTTGACGGAAAACTGCTTATCGACAGCTGGTTCGACCGGGGCGCCACTCTTGACGCTGTGACGATGAACCTGGAAGCGGGCCGCAGTTATGACCTGCGCATCGACTATTATGAAAATGACGGATGGAGTTATGCCAGCCTGGTATGGCAACAGATGCTGTCCTCCGATCCGCGCCTTGAGGCCGCCGCCGGCGCAGCACGCCGCGCCGATGTCGCTTTGGTCGCCGTGGGCATTATCGAAGGAGAAGGATATGATCGCTCTCATCTTGAACTGCCGGGCGATCAGGAAAGGTTGATCAAGGCCGTCGCCGCGACGGGCACGCCGACGGTCGTCGTATTGTTCGCCGGAAGCGCAGTAACCATGAGCAACTGGATCGAAGATGTTGCGGCGATCGTGGATGTCTGGTACCCGGGAGAGGAGGGCGGCACCGCGATCGCGGACATACTCTGGGGGATCTACAACCCCGGCGGAAAACTTCCGCTCACGTTTCCCCGTTATGTCGGACAATTGCCTCTCTTTTACAACCACAAGCCGACAGGACGGGGGGATGACTATTCAGACATGAGTGGCAACCCTCTGTTTCCTTTCGGATACGGACTCAGTTACACAACGTTTGCGTACACCAATCTCCGGTTGTCGTCCCGGCACATGAGTCCCGGTGATACGGTGGGTGTCAGTGTGGATATACAGAACACCGGTTCGCAAAGAGGTGATGAGGTGGCACAGTTATACATCCGGGATTCGGTCGCATCGGTCACTCGGCCCGTCAGGGAGCTGAAAGGATTCCGCCGGGTGACACTTGCGGCAGGCGAAAAAACCACTGTTTCATTCGCCCTGTCTGCCGATCAACTCACTTTCCTTGATCAATCCATGACCCCTGTTCTCGAGCCAGGTATCATCGGCGTAATGGTGGGGAGTTCCTCTGAAGACATCCGGCTATCATCGAGTCTGGAAATCCGGCCCAACTAAAAGGAAGCACTGCTCATCATGACCAGCCGTGAACGCATTTTCAGGATAATCGCCCGTCAGCCTGCCGACCGCTGCGGGTTCTGGTTGGGCAACCCGCACCCCGAGACGCTCCCGGGCTATCACGCCTATTTCGGCACAACCACGCTTGACGATCTCCATCGCTTGCTCGGAAGCGACCTCCGATGGATCACCCCTCAGGACATGGAATCCACATACCGTCATCCGGAGGGGAAAGGATTCTTCGATGTCTGGAAATACAAGCACTCGTTGGGAGAGCCGGGACCACTGGCGGATGCAGAATCCGTCCGTGAGGTGGAGGAATATGATTGGCCCCGCCTCGAGTACCTGCATTTCGACGAAGCCCTCGGACGACTCTCCGCAGCCGGCGAGGTCTACCGGGCCAGCGGGTTCTGGGCTCCCTTTTTCCATGATGTGATGGATCTCTTCGGTGTCGAAGCATTTATGGTCAAACTCCACACACACCCGGCGGTCGTGGAGGCAGCGTTCGCCCGTGTGTGCGGTTTCTATCTCGAAGCGAACGAGCGGTTTTTCCGGAAGGCCGGCTCGCTCATCGATGGCTATTTTTTTGGGAACGACTTTGGCACGCAGCGGGATCTCATGATCGGCCCGGCCCATTTTGACCGGTTCATCCTTCCCTGGTTTCAGAAGTTCACCCGACAGGCGCATCAGCACGGTTATCAGGTGCTCCTGCATTCCTGCGGATCGGTTCACCGCATTATTGACCGGTTGATCGATGCGGGCGTGGAGTGCCTGCACCCGCTGCAAGCCAGAGCGGAAAACATGGATGCCGTCACGCTTGCACGAGACTACGGCGGAAGAATCTCGTTTTTCGGAGGAATTGATACGCAGGAACTTTTGGTCCACGGATCGGAGGACGACATCAGGGAGGAGGTACGCCGGGTACGGGGATTGCTCGGGCCGCATGTGATCATCAGTCCGAGTCACGAGGCACTCCTGCCCAACGTCCCTCCCGCATGCGTTGCCGCGATGGCGGCTGAAGCACTCGCCGGGTAGCACATCGCCCGGGGATCACTCCACGCCGGCACTTCTCATCGCCCCTGCCCTTCCTTGCCTCCGCGGCCGTAGAGGCGCGCGCCGGGGAGCGGATCGCCCATGCCGTCACACCACGAGCCCGGAGAATCCTTGTTGGCCTCGTCCTGTGCCTTTGCCGGGACACCGCGCTGTTCGCACCGGGAGACAGATCCGGCAACCTTAGAACACCACACCCGCCACCAGGATCACATTCGCAAACGGCGTGGCTTCGCCGGTCCGCACAAAACTGACGTTGCTCTCGTTGCGCGTCAACTGTTTGAATTCCTCATGGGGCATCTTCTTCATCGGCACGGCGGGCACAGCGCCCTGGACCTGCCGGAATATCTGAGGACTTCTTCGCTCCATCTCTTCTGCAACGATCACTCCCTCGATATGTAGCTCCTGCAGAACCGTCGTGAGCGTCTGCACCACCCCGGGCACACCCACGGTCAGGATCAGATCAGCCACAGGTTTCCCGTGTGGTATGGGATAGCCACTGTCACAGATAACCAGTTTGTCACCGTGGCCCATCCCCGCCACGATACGCGCGAGCTCACTGTGAAGGATGCCATTCTTTTTCATCAATCATCACTCCGTCATAGGTGAATTCAAGAATTCCTCCGGCTGACCGCGGCACTTCCACTTCCGTGGTTCCGTCCTTCGCCGACGTCGCGGCACGTTCCTTTGCCCCGGTGTTTCCTGATGAAGAAAGTCTCAGGCGCGGCGAACCGTATCGTGAACGGAGCCGGAAGAGCACGCGTCTTTCCAGGGGACCCGCCCATTCGATGCTCGCACCGCGTTCCGTCTGCATGACGGCAAACCCTGTCACTCCTTCATCCTCCCGGAACTCATAGGCCGATGCAGAAAACGGGAAGATCTCGACAACGAGCGGATCGATGATACCGAGAGGAATGTGATCCCCGGGATGCGTCTTCGGGATGATTGCCCCTCCGCACAGAAACAGGGGGAGTTTTCCGAGTGGAACTTGCATTGTGAAGGCACGGGGTCCGTGCAGGACGGCGCCACTCCAATAGTCCATCCACTGACCATCCGGAAGGTAGACGGTGCGTTCGCCCGAGCGATCGATGACAGGCGCAACGAGGAATGACGGACCCAGCATGAACTGGAAGTCTTTGTCGAATGCGTTCGCGTCTCCGGGAAATGCGAGTGGCATCGGGCGCAGAACGGGTATGCCGGTCCGGCTGGCCTCGTGTGCGCAGGAATAGAGATAGGGAAAGAATTCATACCGGAGATTCACATACTTCCGGACAATGGCCAGCGCCGTTTCGCCGAATTGCCAGGGTTCGCGGGGGCTGTCCCCGTGCATTCTGCTGTGTGAACAGAGGAGTCCAAACTGTGCCCAGCGGACATACAATTCCGGGTCCGGGGTCCCGCGGTATCCTCCGATATCGTTGCTCCAGAAGGGGATCCCGGAGAGTCCTATGGAGAGACCTCCGCGAATAGTGCAGGCCAGGCTTTCGAAATCGGCTGCGGGATCCCCCGACCAGCATACCGGGGTACGTTGACTCCCGGCAGTTCCGGCACGCCCCCAGACCAGAGGATACCCCCGTTCCTGGCGTGTCACTTCGGCCACGGCGCTATTGTACAGGAGCGGATACAGATTGTGCATGGTGGCTCCGGTCTGACCATTGCTGAAGAGCGCGTCAACGGGAATATCTTCTCCGAAATCCGTCTTGAAGACGTCCACACCCATGCGCAAGAGCGGACGGTGGAGATCCTGAAACCAGTCGTAGGCCCTGGCGTTGGTAAGGTCAACAATTGCCACGCGTGCATTCCAGGAGTTCTGAGGCGTCGTCTCCCGGACAACACCGTCGGGCCTCGGCGCCAGCGAGAGACCGTAATCAATCACGTACACCTGGCCGTCCGGCCGCTTCACGAAATACCCCTCGTTGAGACCTGCCTGGTAGAGATCGCTTTCCACGGAGATATACGGGTGTTCCCAGAGGCAGAGTTTCAGCCCCCTCCCATGCAGCATTCGCACAAAGCCCTCCGGATCGGGAAAGGCTTCCGTGTCCCACCGGAAATCGCAGTATGTCCTCCACTTCATCCACCAGGGGTCGACGTGAACCACGTCGGCCGGAATCCCGTGCGAGTCCAGCCCATCGACCAGATCCTCCAGCGTTTTGCGGTTGCGATACGTTCCTCCTGACGACACCCACAGACCGAACGACCATTTCGGCGGCACCGGTGCATGGCCGGTGAGGCCGGCAAAGCGGGAAAGAATGTCGGCAGGGGTGTTTCCGGCGAAGAGATATCCGCGGAGGGATGGCGCATCGGCGGTGAAGGTGGCGGATTGGCAGGAAACCGAGCACAGATCCCAGGTGACCCGCGCGCCCGTATCCAGAAAGAGACCGTATCCGCGTGTGCTGAACAGGAATGGCATATTCTTGTGTGAACGCTCACTCGTTGATCCAAACGCATCCTGAGTCCAGGTGACAATCCGTTGTCCGGCCTTGTTGAGCGGCGTGAACTTCTCACCCAATCCGAAGAGGCATTCATCGGGCTTGACATGGAAGGAGAGTGTCACAGCCCGGACGTCCTCCGCGCGCCGGACATAGCCCAGAGGGAGCACAAACGGCCTTCCGAGGCCGTCGATATCGGCGGGGTTCTCGCGGAAGAGGTCTGCTCCCTGCGCATCAAGGAACCGCATCAACCAGGGGTCCCGGTGAATCACCAGAGTAAGAGCAGGACCCGTGACAATGAGCGACTCTCCGGTTTCCTCCACATTCAGCTGTACACTCTGCCCGGCGGAGACAATGACCATCCCTGTCTCGGGTGGCTCGGGAGAGCCGTGCGGGATGACGGTCCATCGCCACATATGCTGATCGACCGCCTCAAAAATCAGATCCGCACGGTCTCCTGCGCTGGTCGAAGCGGTGACTGTCAGCAGCGTTGTTCTCAGGGACCATGCCTCCAGGCGGGTGATCCAGGTAAACCCTTCAGGGGCATTATGCGGGGCGGGGCGCACCGATCAGGTCCTTTCCGGGAGAGAGGTTATCATCCGTGCGATCTCCTCCATGTCCGTTTCGGGCCAGGTCGTATCCACGATCCCGTTCGTGATATCGACATTGATGAAGAGCCCTCTGAACGTTCGCGCCGTCTGGAGAATCCTGCCGACATAGTCCTTCATTCCGTCAAATTGAATATCACGGTGGAGGCCGACGCGGCACGCGAGCACGGTCCGGCCCCCGAAGTATTCGAGAACACGCTCATAGGGCGCCTCACTTGCACCGAACTCCAATCCCCGGAGATGACGAACCTTTTCGAGACTGGTGAACTGATGTGTCCAATCACCGCAGGAGTGTATTGCCACCCCGCCGAATTCTTCAGACAGGATGTTGAGGTAGGGAACGGAGAATTCATCGTGCATCCCCGCAGAGATCATCACGCTTTCGTCATTCGCCACGGACACCCCGAACCCATCCGGCATCCATGGCTGGAACATGCTGGGGACAAACTCCACGCCCGATTCCCGGACAATCTCGCGCTGTGCCTTCACCAGTTCGATGGCAAACTCGGTAACCAGGCGCAGAAGATGATGCGCTGCGGCAGGGTTCATGGAGAGCAGGCTGAGGAATTCCGTATGACCCACGATGAGGGCCGCGCTGTCCAGCGGTCCCTGGATATCGGTCAGCCGCACCGGCACACGTCCCCCGGTCTTCCGTACGAACTCGGCTGTGTACTCGAGCACACGGCCGAGTTCGCCGGCGCGGACGGATGGCTTCTCCATCTCCAGAATCCTGCCGGGATCAAGCCCTGCAAGCGGTCGTACGGCCGGGAGATTGTCTTCCCACCACACCACCTCACAGCCAAATGCCGAAGGGATGCCCACCACACCGAAGGCGGGGCACACCGAAGGAACCACATCTCCTGGAAGGGCCGCCACTGCTTCGTTCTCTGTGAGCTGGGCATTCAGGAACTTCCCGGCATCCAGCAGGCGGCTGCGAACGGTTCCGGCACCTTCGGTGGAGAAAAGAGCGCTCCGTATCGGCTCACCTCCCCTTACGCGTGGTCCGACATAGCCGAACATGAATCCGGGCCGTTCTGCGTTCTCGAGATGCCACATGCGCGAAAGAAACGACCGGGCTTCGACAGCCCGGTCGCGGGATCCGTACGGTGGTTCAGGTATAACGCCCATAACGTTCGGCAGCTTCCATCATGGCATTGATGTTTTCCAGAGGCGATCCGGGCGGAATATTGCTTCCGTCCTGGATGATCAGTCCGCGGTGCGGCCCCAGGGATTCAATCACCATTCGTGTTGCTTCACGCACCTCTTCCGGCGTGCCTGCGTGGATCAGCATGGGGTTCACGTTGCCGATCAACACCACGCGTCCGCCCATTACGCTCGCAACACGGTCAAGCCGTACCTGGTACCCAAAACCCTGAAATTCATGAATCGCCAGATCGTCGCGGAAGATTTCGAGCAGATGATCGCTGGCACCGCACATATGTAGACTGAGTCGCCCATCGAAGTGAAAACGGAGGCGGCGCTCAAATGGCAATACCAGGTCCCTGTATGTTTCCGCCGAAAGAGACACAGCCAGATCGTCCGTCCAGGCAAGGTCGCGCGGGAGGGGCAAATGTTCTTCTTCCCAGCAGAAATCGAGGTAGGTGATCAGGTGATCGGTGACAATGCGCAGGAGTTCGCGCACGAATTCCGGCTGTTCCTTCACTGCAACAAAAAGTTCGGTTTGTCCCATCAGGTCCCCTGCAACGCCGAACGGACCGTCAGAAGTGTGCGTCAACGAGGGGTTCCGGCCGGGGTAGAACACCTCTCCCCCGAGGAATCGCACGGGGTACCGGTCCGCGATTTCCATCATTCCACGGCGATAGGCGATCTGCCGGGCATTGATACCGGAATGAACGACATCCATTGCCTCCAGGCGCCGGAGGTCGGCGTCCGTTTTCACCCAGCCATTCCCCACCCAGGGGATGTCATCATCAGAAAACAGGATCTCACACCCAAGGCTCCCGGCTTCAAAGGTGTTCTGAAAATCCGTCCATGCTCCCACCCAGGGCCCGGTGATACTGTACGCATCCGTCCGGACGTGTTCCAGGAGCCACTTCTGCGCAAGAATTTGCGTATGGAGCATCGTTTCCGGATCGCTGTAGTAGTCCCGGAAACGCGTGCCGGTCTTCGGAACCAGGAAACGGTGTGCGATTGCCGGGATGACCGGGACCCGATCAGGCAATGCGAACAGTCTTACCTGTTCGACGCGCCTTCGCCGTGCGGCGATTTCTTCAGTGGTGACCCCGATTTCGATAACCTGTGGCATGTGCATCCCCTGCGGCTCAGCCGCGCAGGAGTGAATCAATCTCGCCCCGTGTGGGCGCTGATGGTTGGGCGCCTTGTCGCGTGACGGCGATAGCGGCGGCGGCGGTTGCGAAACGTGCTGCGTCGAAGAGTGGAAGGCCCTCTCCGAGTGCGACCGCGAGAGCTCCGCTAAAGACGTCGCCGGCTCCGGTAGAGTCAACGGTGTTCACTTTGAACGCGGGAATCCAGGCACTCTCATCGTTCTCCCGCACATAGGCCCCTCTCTCGCCGAGCGTGATGATCACTCTTTCCGCGCCGCGGAACTGGAGAGCGTGCGCCGCCCGGACGATATCTCTGTCGTCTGCGATCCGCACGCCGGTCAACACTTCCGCTTCATGTTTGTTGGGTGTCAGTACTGACACGGTACGGAGGAATTCATCGTCGACCGGCAAAGCAGGGGCGGGATTCAGGATAAACCGTGTGCCGCTTGAAGCGGCCACCTGTGCCGCGGCGTGCACTGACGGCAGGGGTACCTCGAATTGTGCAACAAGGATGTCAGCCTTCGCGATTGCCTCGCGGGCACGTTCCACATCTCCGGGGGACACTTCTCCGTTTGCCCCCGGCGCCACAGCGATAGCATTCTCCCCCCGGGCATCCACACAGATCAGCGCCACCCCGGATGGATGGCCTGTATCGCTTGTCAGATAGGTCAGTTCGATCTGCTCCGCGCGCAAGGCAGCCACCGCTTCACGGCCAAAGGAATCCCCCCCTACTCTGCCGATGAACGTGACCTGACCCCCCGCCCGTGCCGCCGCAATCGCCTGGTTTGCCCCCTTCCCTCCCGGCACCATGGAAAACACTCCTCCCAGAATCGTTTCCCCGGGTCCGGGCAGACGCGGCAACCGCACCACCATGTCGGTGTTGGAGCTCCCGAGGACGACAATATCAGGTTTCATACAGTGGTTCCTGAAAGTGGGAGCCTCCGTCCGTCACCGCACCCGCAGGATTTGCGGATCACCAGTTCGGTCTTCACGACGAGTTCTTCGGGAGCGGAAGATCTTCCCTCGATGATGGCAAGGAGTTTTTCCGCTGCAAGTTTGCCGAGCGCGTAGGCTGGCTGGCAGATTGTTGTCAGAGGAACGGGCATGAGCGAAGCCCGGATATCATCCGAGAATCCCACCAGGGCAATGTCATCCGGAATCCTGAGGCCACGATCAAGGATCGCCCTCATTGCACCGAAGGCGGCGGGATCGTTGACGGCAACAATCGCCCGGGGCCGGTCTTCTGCGGGACGATCCAGAATCATGTTCGCAGATGCATAGCCCCCCGATTCATGAAACCCGCACTCCACGATGAGACGTTCATCAACGGACACCATACGGTCGGCCATCGCACGCCTGAACCCAATGAGACGCTCTCTCCCAATCGAAATCTTCTGGGGCCCGGCAAGATGCCCGATTCTCCGGTATCCATGATCAAGAAGATGTCCCGTGATCGTACGCGAGCTCTCCTCGTCGTCAATGCTGACACACGTTGCTCCGATCCCCCGGATACACCGGTCGAAAAACACCACCGGCACACCCAGCCGGATCAGTCTCTCGTACAGCTGGGAATCCGTGATATCCTGGGCCGTCGAAATGAGAATGCCATCGACCCGTTTCGATTCGAGCGTCTTTATGGCATCCCGCTCCCGCATGGCGATTTCGGCGGAGTGCATCAAAATCAGATTATACCCGCCCGCATAGGTGACCCCTTCGATCCCTCGAATCGTCTCGGGGAAGAAGGAATGGGATATCTCAGGGACCACAACACCGATGATGTTGGTCTTGTTCAGCGCGAGGCTCTTGGCAATGTCGTTCGGACTGTATCCCAGTCGTTTGGCCGTCTTCAACACCCGTGAACGTGTCTCTTCGTCCACGTTCGGTCTCCGGTTCAACGCACGCGAGACGGTCATTGTCGAGAGGCCCAGCGCTGTGGCAACATCCAGCGCCGTCACCCGCCGGGGTCCACGCTTCCCGGGTTTGCCTTTGCGTTGAATCTTGCGGTTCACAAGGTACCTCACTGCTTATCTCAATTGCAGCCGGACGGTCTTGCGCTGAAGCACGGTAGCTGCACGGTCGAACGTGACCAGAAGTTCAGCGGTGCCCTTCCGGAGTCCGGCCCGGAGCCGGGCTCCCTGAACTGATGGGAGTGCATGGTCGAACAACACGACGGGAAACACCACCTCTTCCCCCTGTTTCCCTTCCACGGTAATCGAGTACATGGCGTCATCGAGCGTCGTCGAAACGATGCGCGTTCCCATGGCGCTGTCGCCCGGTGCGGGGCGCGGAACAACCGGCACCAACCCTATCCCTCCGGTATGTTCCAATGCAACCGTCGCGGTGTTCTTCACCATGACCTGGATGGGAGTGCGCAGGGTCCCGCGGAACGTCCCGCGATCAAACTCCGTCCGCACGCCGTTGACCTTTACCGCGGTCACCTCCATGCTGGGAGGAATTTCCGGTGCGAGGTGCACGAGACAGGGAGGCCCTTTCAGCCGCCTCACGGTATAGACCGTCGTTCGTCGTGCACGATTCATTGTGCACTGTAAGACCGTCGAACCGACCCTCAGGTTCGACACCGACACCGAATCCCAGTGAAGGGGAAAACGGGGACGGAGGAACGCCGAACGGTGCGGCGCATCCGGACTCCAGCCCACCATTCCTTCGATGGCGGGATGCAGGATGGCGGTTTCTGACCAGCACTGATGCGGGCAGACGCCGGCCGGCCGGTTGACGGCACCGTGCATCACTTCCTGTACGAACCCCATGGACCAGAGATTCTTGATCCGAAGCACGTTCATGACATGCGTAAACCCCTGAGTGGAATTCCCGTATGTGTATTCGCCGAGAGCGGTCCATCCGGTCATCAGCGGCCACACACTGCCTTCCTGGTAGCTGCGGGGGTTGAAGATCGGTGAAGTTCCGCTGACAACCCGCACCCCCCAGTTGGTCGAGAACCCGTTGGCGGCAAGCTGGTCCAGCATCGGCCGGGCTTTGGCATCATCAAGCAGTCCATAGAGCGCGCCGGCCGCGGCAAGAGCAGTCGGTTCCTCCCGGAATCCCCCGCCTTTCAACTTGCCATAATTGAAGAATTGCGTCCGGGGATTCCAGAAATCGCGGTTGACAATCACCCGGACCGTTTCGGCGTCGGTGCCGTACTTCGTACCCAGCTCGTTCTTTCCAAGAACCTGTGCAATCGAGGCCGCCTCGCGCAATGCCTGCGACCAGAGTACAGACAGATGCATTTCCGAGTGCACGCCGAACAGGGATCCTCCCGGCTCCATCCACCCGTGCCCGACATCGGTATTTTCAATGAGTCCATCGCCGTCGGTGTCCGTAGAATAGAGAAAATCCATTGCGCGCTCCAGGGAGGGCCAGCTCTTCTTGATGAAGTCGATATCGCCGGACGCCCTCATATAATGTCCCGCCAGAATAACGTATAGCGGCGTCGCATCGGAGGCGTCAAAATGGACAACCCCGCTGGTCATGAGCTCATGGTAGATCTTCCCCGAGAAATACTGGAAATGTTGATACAGCTCCAGCTGCTTGCGTACGGTCGCGAAGTCGCCGTAGCCGTCGAGAGCGAAACTTGACCAGGCCGCATCCCTTCCGAAGTACCAGGCATACCCCGGCCTCCCGGATATCTTCTGGGCGCCATCCCAACCCCGTGCAACGGTAGAGAATCCCGCAACGAGCCCCGTGCCGAGTCCGGGTGTGCGGGTGACAAAACGGTCCGCCCCCACAATCGCCCATGGCCAGAGGCGGTTGAATTCGGCATCGGGTGAGCTGATGGAAAGACTCCGCGAAAGAAGTGTCCGGTAATGCCGGACTAGCTCCCGATGGGTTGTCTCCGGGTGTTCGAGCAGAGACCTGTAGTCTTCCAGCGCGACCCTCCATCCTTCGTTCGTCCCGGCGAAACAGAAGTTGAGGACATGCCGCGTCTCCGGTCTGATGTCATATTCGGCCCCGAATGCCACCTGATTGGCCCCGGTTGGTGTTCCTGTCAGGCCCTCCGGACCGCGGTCAACGGTCGCATAGGGGCCTGCGAGGTGCGAACGCGGCGGAGCGTCTGCGCCAAATACGCAGGCAAATGTCCCGCTGCTGTCACGCACGTGGAGGGCGCGCAAGGGTTCGTCGTACCCATAGTAGGCGTTCCCGAGGGCGCTCGCATCATACGGCCACATCAATCTCAGGTCCGCGCGGAAGCGGATCATGATGCGCAGCGGCCTTGAAGCTTCATAGTGGACGAGCCCTCCGGCGCGGTCGAAGGAAGGATAGATGATCTCCGTGAGGCGTCCATCCGGCAATGTGAAGACGCGCGTAAACGATTCAGGTCTTATCTCGACTGAAACCGGAAAGTTCCGGAGCCAGGCGACGGAATCTCCCGATACAATCCCCGCCTGA
The DNA here is from genome assembly GCA_963779225.1 of uncultured Bacteroidota bacterium. GTDB lineage: Bacteria > Bacteroidota > Ignavibacteria > UBA10030 > UBA6906 > CAVPCZ01. Next base: position 1,542,109 of record CAVZWW010000003.1, on the reverse strand, counting down.
TAGTCGCGCAACACCCGTATGGGATGGATCCACACTTCATCGATGCCCCCGTTCTCATGACCCATCACCAGCGCACGCCTGCCGGCAAGATCAAAGAACGCGTTTTCCGGACGCTCGCGGGAGAGCATCAATCCGCTGGCAGAAAGATGTCGAAGATCCCGCTCGCCCGACAGACGGAGTGGGCGGGAACCGACGGTCAACGGCCGGGGCACACCGTCAGAGGGTTCCCACGTCGTAACGGGTCCGCCTGTATTCCGGCCGGCAAGGTACAGGAGCGTGTTCTCGAGAAACTTCTCCATGGTGCGGCGCATGGTGTTTTGCCGGGCAAAGTAGATGAGTCCGCCGATGGAGATCATCCGGCCTTTCTGAGCGCGAAGTTCCAGGACTGTTTTGCGCTCTGCGTGCATGAACACGTAGGATTTTTCCACCGCCAGCACTTTGCTCTGTGCGGGCCACGCCATATCGTAGTAGCCAACGACGGGCAAAACCTGATCCTCGCGCGCGTCCCAGACATAATCCCCTCCAAAGAGGCCTGCGAAGATCGGGTGTCCCAGGTGACTCTGGAATCCTTTTTTGTCCCAGAGCCAATCGTCCTGCAGGGTATCATACCGTACCGTGGGCCGGATCCGTTCAAAACCCAGATCGTTGGCCAGGAATGCGGCAAAGCCCGTGCAGAGCAGCTTTCCTCCTCGTGCAGCATACGTTGTCAAGACCTTCCGGCCGGATTCGCCGGAAAGACTGTTCCGGTAGGCCGCGGAATCCGGAAGATGAACCCAGACTAGGTCATACGCCGGGATGGCCGGGGCGGGAGTATCAAGCGGCACTACGGCAACCGTGAAGAGCGGATTGCGCGTGAGCCAGGCCAGGGCAGCACTGTCTTCAGCCGTCAACCGGGAGGTGAACGTCGCGTACCCAACCGTGACCCGGCGGGATTCGAGGCCGAGAGACACAGCGGTCGTGACAAAGAAGAGCGACAGAAAAACCAGGCGTCGACGCATTATTTCACCAGAGTCATTTTCTTGGTTGACACTCCCAGCGGCGTTGACAGGCGATAGAAGTAGATGCCGGAAGCAAGTGCTTGTCCGTCAAACTGCAGCCGGTGCGGGCCCGCATCCGCCACGCCATCAAGCACGTGCGCGACACACTGTCCCAGAACATTGAACACCTGCAGCGTCACAGGGGAACGTGTTCCAAGAGTAAACTCTATGGACGTCGAGGGATTAAAAGGGTTCGGATAGTTCTGTTGCAGCTGCAACTCCCCGGGTATCGACATGTTGAAGGAAGGGACATCAGCAGAGGACAGACTTTTTGCCAGGGCGACGGCAGATTCGTAATCCAGGGCATAGTGCCACCAGTTGTTGAGCACACCGTCCGACACGCCGACATAACGAGGCAGATGGCCGTACCACCAGCGGAGGTATCCGAGGTGATCCAGACCCTCAGCCAGCGGCTCTCCCGGAGTATAGTACCATGTTGAAACATTCACCTGGCTGACTTGCTCGAACAGATAGGGGTAACGGTACCAGTTCTCTGCGTACGATGTCACCAGCGTTGTATTGCCGTAATCGTAGTCCTTGACCCCGTTCGGCGGAAAATGGACATTTCCCACATGTGCCTGTCCGGGCATGTCTTTGTTGATGCGGGTGAACCGATCCCAAGGGGTGGGGTTTGGCGATTGCGGATTCCAGGGTTTCCCCTGAGCCTCGCGGTATGCCTGAACGATTGCACTTTCGGTACGGTGTCCGAAGCTGTGAAACGCCTGATCCACTCCCCGCTCGTAGTTGAGTCCCATGACCGAGAGTAGTCTGGTCAGTGCTGTGCCATCCTTGATCGGGGGGGAGTTCCACCAGAATGCATTCGGACCCATGAGCTGCGACTCCCACATGGACAGATACGGACCCGCGAAGACCCATACTTCGTCGATCTGGCCCGCATTTCTTTTGTCATCGAAATGATAGAACTTCACAAACTCCCGGTAGTCGAACTGAAGCTGTCCGCTATCCGAAGCAGCCTTTAGCGTCGACCACCCCGGCTCTTTCAGCAGCTGAACATATTGTTCGACCGTCATATAGGTTCCTTTGTACCGCGTAAAAAGCTGGGTCGCTTCGACCGTCTCAGTGAGCTGGAAGTTCACGACACTGTCGGTGCATTCCCGGAAGTGTTTGACCAACGCGGGTGCCAGCACTCGGGGGTCCCGCCAGTGAAATTCTTCGTGTATCCGGTTCGCAGAGGACAACATGGGGTCCTGGTACACGACGGCGACCTTAACGATCATCGGCGCCACCTTCTCCGGCCGGAAGTCCTGGACAACGGAAACCGGCGCCGTACCCGAGAGGGTCTGTGCATCCGTCCGCACAGTAACGGTGGTCGTACCGAGAGCCAGCCCGCTCAACTTGCCATCCGGATCGACGCGGGCAATAGAGGGATCTCCCGTTCCCCAATCCAGGGGTTCGGTCAAAAAGTTAGGGTGGACCACGCCCTGATCATCCTTGATGTTTACGCTCAATTGCAGCACTCCGCCGGGAATCACGCGGAGATCCGGGGGAAGAATGACAAAGGAGGTGAAGGTCACCGTCCCTTCCAGCATCCATTCCCCGATATAGATACCCGGCCCCTGTGTGCTCACCCCGCGGAGGCGGACAAAGCGCGCAATGCGCGGGGCGAACGTCACTGAATCCCACATGAACGGGGAAAATGCCTTCCCTTCCGTCAGGACCGCATACGAACCTGTTCGGGAGTCCAAGTGGGCGAGCGAATCGGCAATTTCCAGCTTCCACACCCCGGAGTTCCAGAAGAACACTTTGCTCTTTTCCATGTGGACCAACGAGTCACATTCCAGGGTTACCACAATCGAATCGCTGGCGAGGGCGGCAAACTCCGTAAAAGGGTTCCCGTCAAAAGGTTTCAGCGTATCGGCTCCGGCCGGCGGCGCATAGGTCACCCGTACGCTGCCCGCCTGAATTGCTGCGCCGATTTTCACGGGGAGAATCCGGGTGATCTGGGCCCTCACTTCAAACGGGAAGGCAATCGCCAGAAGAACCGTGATAAGCCAGGGCGTGACGGCACATCCGTGATGACCGGGCATGTTGATTTCCTCTCCTGTTGGCAGATACATTCACTTCGCATAATAGTCAATAAGCACTCTGGCCATGATGGAATCCCAGATGTAGTTGGAGGGACTCTCCTGCACGGCATAGTCTGGGCTGTACGATTCCCAAAAACGATGGTTGGTTGCCAGCTGCGTTGTCACCGCCAGCATCATCCGTTCGGCGACCGCTCCGGCAATATCATGGTACCCGTAGTTCTTGAGTCCGCGCATGACGATATAGTCCCAGAGCAGCCACACCGGACCGTTCCAGCGGCAGCATCCGTCCACAAACGGCGTATAGTTTGGGTCGTTTGCGGCCAGTGTCGGGACACCGAAACGGCGCCAGAATTGACCGGGATCGGTCAGATGCTTGACGAGCTCCCGGGCTTGTTCCTTCGTGGCGACATGCGCCCACATCGGGAGAAAGCCGATCAATTCCTTGCGCCTCAGGCTCTTCCCTTCAAACTCGAAGGTGTTGTCGGACATGGAAACGTTATAGTAGAATTTGTCTTTGGGATCCCACATGTACCTGTTGATCAGGTCTGCGGTCCGCTGGAATTTCGTAGACCACTCCCTCACGCCCGCAGTATCCTTAAGCTCCTGCGCCATTTGCCTCAGGGAGAACATCTCGTTCGCCACTTCCGCGGTAAGATCAAGCACGTCGAGCTCATGGGAAATATCCCGTCCTTCGTCCTCCCCTTCCGAGAACAGCTGGAACACCACATTCCATCCGTCACGGACATTTTCGATGATCCCGTACGGACCCCACTCATACATCCCATCCCGGTCGGCATCGCGCTCCTGTTCCAGATAGCGGATGAAGCGTGATCCGGCGGCATAGGATTCAGCAAGGAAAGCTCTATTTTTGGTGACGCTGTACATCTCCCAGTTCGTCCACGAGAAGAAGGGTGCGGAGGTGGTGGGGGTTCCTTCATGCGGATAGACCTGTGGCCCGCGCGGACCGTGGCGGTAAGCGATCAACCCGTCTTCGTATTGCTGCTCCATGTAGACGCGCTGGGACTCCTCGGCGGACCGGGCATCGAGGTAGACATACGGAATCATGGAGAGGGACTCGTGCATGACCTGGTGACCATGGCCCCAGCCCCACACCGGGTTGCGGGAAAAAACATAATAGTTGTGTTTCGTCTGCCCGTCCGGGGGGAGCATGCACTGCCGGACAAGATTGAAGGCCCCGAGATAGACAAGTTTCTCCGCCGGCGACTTGAAGTGCACACGTGGCACCGAACGGAAGAGCGCAACATTGTCATCCACGGTCTTCTGCAGATCCGCTGTGAGAGCGCTGCCGGCGTCTGCCAGCAGTTCCGCTTCGGGCCGACGTGCATCCTGCACACTGCGCACAAACCGTAACGCTGCCTTTTCACCCGGCCTTAATGTCAGGGTGTTCTGCAATGTGACGATGGTCGCCGGTCCGCTATCCCTGATGTTCAGGGCTTTTACGTTCTCATGGACCTTGCTCAACCGCTTGACCGCAAAATAGAAGTCCTCCAGCGAACAGAATTCGTATGCCCCGTGGCTGTCGGGAGCGGGCCGTGAGGAAAGCAGATTCCGGAAATCGGTGGGATACCCCCGGTCCTTGTAGAGATTGCTGTGCAGCCGGACAAGCTGTTCGTGATGGGTGAAGACCGTGCCCGATGCACCCGGATCGTGCCGAACCACTCTAAGGGAATCCTGTGGCAGATGCAGAAGGGGATACGCCATCAGCACGAGCGGGACCGTCCCACGGTTCTCCAGGTGAAGGTCGATCACCGCCGATCCGGAACTGTACACGCAGAAGACTTCCTGAACCTGTACATCCTTGAAGGGTTCATACTCCAGCACCGCCATGTCCGGGAAGGTCGCGATAACAACGGGCGGGCGGGCAAAGTCCCGAATCCGGTTGATAACCATGTTGTTGAACTTCCACACAACCGCCAGATCCCCCGCGTACTGACTGGAATACGTAATCGGTTTGTCGGGCGTGAAGTAGTCCATGAAGTACGCTTTATCGGCGAAGAAGCGGGAACGGCTCATGGCAGCCGCGTAGGTCGCAAAGAGAGGGTCGTTCGCACCTGCACGAATCGTCAGATACGGGTCACCCACAACAACCTGCCCCTGCAGCGACCCGGCGGTAACGATGGTGAACAGCATGCCTGCGAGACGATGTCGGAGATTCACGGTGAAACTCCCGGTCAGTGTTTCTTGATTGGACTGAACACGAGGCTATGCCCCGGATCGAGAACGCGTGCGTAGAAATTGTAACCGCCATAGTTGTTCTCGATCTTCAGCATCAGAGCATTCCATCCCTCCTTCAGGTTGAGCAGCACACGGTCCTGGTCCGGCGCAGCCACCCGGATGGCCAGAAAACGATGGATCTCAAGCCCATTCAGAAACACCTTGACGCCGTCATCACTGCCCAGAAGGAGGGGGACGGTCTGTTGTTTTGGCGAGTACACATAGGTCAGGGCATAGACCACGACCATTTCGTACGGGTCGAACTGATACAGATCCATCCGTCCTTTTGCAGGAGTTTTCGTCAATATCCACTTCACAGGCTGCTGATCCACACCGGCGTAGCTTGCCGCAAGGTCAATCGATTTTTCGGGAGGGAACACCGTATCCAGACCGAGGCGACGGAGTTTTGCGTCGCGCTGGTTGGGGAACGGCCCGATCAGATACCACTCGGGGATATAGACCCTGTGAGGCTCGAGCGTGAATGCATCCAGCCCGACGGCATATCCGGAAGACTTCGCATCCTTCCCTTCCACCGAAAACTGGAGTTTGATGTACCCTTCGTGTGACCCGAGTCCTTTCAGCAGGACCTTCCCCCCCGGTATCGTCGAAGCACCAAATCCTTCGATACTCCCGACTTTTTGACCGTCGTGTTGCACCACGACACTTCCATAGGATTGACCGCGTGTATAGTAGAGCGAGACATCGTACATTTCTTCGATCGCCGGGAGCGCAAGCACAAAGCCGTCTCCCTGTTTTTCCGTGAGCACAAGAAGCTGCTTCATCCCACTCCACTCGGCTCCGAACGGTGTCATATCCTCGGTGCGGATGGGCGCTGCGGTTCCGGACGGTGTAAGCGCTTCGGCTTCCACAGCGCCGTTAGGAACAACGACCCGGAGCGGGATACGGAATCCGGCAGGAGGCATAGGCGACAGCGGCATATGCGGCTCCAGCTGGTACCAGTATGCGGTGCTGCTGTAGTCCGCGATCTCGGTGTTCCGGTCGCCGTGTTCAATGGCAAACCGGAGAGATGTGGTGAACGGGATGGCATCCTGTATGTGGAACCGGTAGGCGGCGATGCGTTGCAGGGAATCGTCCTTGAGAATCAGGCCGTGATAGGGCGCCGCGAATTCACCTTTGTTGAAGTACCAGCCACCGTTAAAGTAGTCTTCCGTACCGGTCCCGGCAATGGACGGCAACTTCTCACCGTCCACATAGACCAGCTCGTCCCCTTCGAGATACTGCATGTCGTTGTTATAGCTCTGCATGCTCATATTCACACCCACGAGGTGCCCCCGTCCTTTGGCGTTGAGGAGCGTGTACACCGCGCGGGGGTCGGTCCTGGGTTCCCTGTGCCATGTGGCATGGAAATAGGCCACATCCCCGCCGAGAGGCCGCGAGAGCTGCTGGTAGTCGATATGATAGTAGAAGGAGTTGATTTCCTCTCCGGTTTCATTCACGACTTCGATCCGTGCGGATTTGGCGAACGGCATGGGGAAGTAGCAGTAGTAGCCACCGCTGGACATCCCCGTATACGGTGTGATGTACTGTTTGTACTGGAATCCTGTTCCGAAGAAGTCGCCGAGCGGAACATCGACGGAAGGGGCCGTCTCTCCGTCCCAGTACATCCGCAGCAACGTACGCCGGAGGAAGTATGGATCGGGGGAGGCCACCGTGCACCATATTCCGACAATCACGCCGGGTCCTTCCATCCTTGCAATCTCCGCCGTCGCACCGGCTGCGATCGCGACAAAATCGCTGTTCCCGCCGCTGGTGTCGTGGCTGGAGATCTGTCGCAGCCTCGACTCCTTCAACATCGGCAGACGGGCCGGCGAGAGGATGTTGTCGAAGGGACCCTGCGCGAGCAATGCGGGGATACCGCAGCATGCAAGGGCCAGTGCACTCAAGATTCTCCGGATCATGCATCTCTCCTTCTGCAGACAAGTTATTGTCCAGCATCCTTGACGCAACGGAACCCGACCGTTGCACACCGGTCGAATCCGGGTGAGACGAGCAGCAGGATCTGGGGATTGTCCGCAGGCTGCGGGCCACCCTGCACATACCACCAGCTTGCTGTAGGATTGTAGTAGCTCCCCCCGCGAATCACCGTGTAGTAAAACGTACCGTTGTCGTACAGGTCGCCGGTCAGCTGCCACACGTTTCCCACAAGATCCATGACGCCGAAAGGACTCTTCCCTTCCGGGTAGGCATCAACAGGGCTGGTAGTACCCCGATTCTGGTTGCACTTCGTCGAATCGCATATGTTACCCCATGGATACTTGCGGCCATCTCCGCCTTGCGCAGCGTACTGCCACTCGATTTCCCTTGGAAGCCGCTTCCCCGCCCACTGTGCATAGGCCCGTGCATCGGATCGGTCGACATAAACCACCGGGTGATTCTCCATTCCCTTCGGTGGATTTCCCTGGTTCCAGTGTTTGAGGAAGTTCGTCGTGTCAGCCGGTCTGTAACCCGTCGCGGTGAGAAATTCTTTGTACCGGGCGTTGGTGACCGGATAACGGTCCATGAAAAAGAGAGGCAACGTGACGATGGTGTTTTTCGACCCCGGGTAGGGAATCACTTCGTTGGGGCTCAGGAAACTCCGCGTCGGCGTGTAGGTGAATGTGCCGGCGGGAATTATCACCATATCGGGAGGCAATGTTCCGGCCGGCGCCGTTTTTTCCCGCTTGGAAATCAGCCGGGGAGTTGCCAGCGGGACATACAGCACGCGCTCATCCAGGAGCCCCGCCCCATCAAAGAGCTGCACTACGAATTTCTCTTCGTGCCTGCCGAGTGCTGCGTGCAGGGAGAGGGCAATCTTTCCGGCGCGGAATCGAACGGACCGTGTTGTGTAAGAAGGTGTTCCCGCCCATACGACAACGGAATCCCCGGCAGAGACATTGATGGAAAGAGAATCCTGATCCAGATCCACCTGCAGAAGCCGGGGAAACAGAGCAAGACAATCCACATTTCCTTCGCGGCGTGTCCCCAGCCAGGATCTGCTGAATCCATCGACCGTTGACGGCACGTAGGATTTCCCGCCGACCATGACCGTGTCCAGTTCCTCATGGTTCCAGAGGGACACATAGTGGGAGTCACGGGGGGCAGGGGCTTCGAAGAGAGGACCGGCAAATCCTTCGGGCCTGAGGCTGTAGATCGTGTAGAGCGTCTTCGCAGGTGTCGGCCATTTATTGACCCAGATGCTATCGACCCTCGTGTTGAGCAAGGGAACCCAGTCACGCGAGAGAAAGGCGGTTGAGTTTTCGCGCAGGATCTTGGTTGTCTTTCCGAGATACGCTCAGTTCCTCGTCTATCCAATCGGGCCGCCCCGGTCGCATGATGTTCAATTCCGTCCCGTAGCCGTTGAAGAGCGAGACCGCAATTTCGCGATGAATCCTGCCTTCCGCCAGCTGGATGACACGGAAGATGGCGAATTCGGGCTTGATGAGCTTGTTCAAATTCAAGGGGGGAGGCATGTAGATCGCATCGTGAACCCGTCCGGCGACAATCCCGGGCATATCCTTCGGTATTGCCATCCCCTCGCTATAGAGCACCACGCCGGGCTTCACGCGATCTGCTGCAGCCTGGAACTCCTTGCTCGATTGCCCCCAGGTATCCAGCACAACACCGTCGGCGTTCAGCGTCCGGAGCATCTGTTCCATCCCCGTAAGATGATCTTCCCGCCGGGTGCTCTCGTCCCATGGATTATAGGCAATGAAGTACCGGGTACCCAGTCCGTGCGCATACCGGACCTGCCTCTGCAATTCCGCCGTGCCTCCGGGTAAATCACGATACATGTCCCACTGGTTCCGTTGATCCAGCCCGAGCCGCGGCCACGTGGGCCAGATCATATATGCTTCGAAGCCGCCCAGCGCGGCGCCACGGCCGGCGAGGAACTGATCGTACCGGTATCGTCCCGCCATCGCATCGTAATAGTCCGAGTCCCAGGCAAACTGGAGAAGAAGCAAATAACTCCTCCGGATCCAGGCAAGGTCCGTTCGTTCGAAAAGAGCGTTGTCGAACCTGTCAAGGTCGTACAGCCATCGTTCCTGGAACATCATGCGCAGGCCGGCCCGCCAGTCGCCCGTGTGATCATCCGCGTAGAAGATGTACTGCACCCATCCGCCGGGGGGGAGAGCAGCACGGAATCTCCGCAAATCGGCCTGTGCAGAATCCAGACGCCGCGCAATGGCCGTCAGGGATTTCCCACGGTCGGCGGGGACATCACAGAACCCCATTTCCCAGGCATTGTCGGGCAACACGACGCCGATCGGTCCGACTCCCGGGCGGAAGAGGGCGGACCGGCTCAGACGGAACTGGTACGTCTGGGGCCCGGCGGCGCGAATGAACACGCGGTCAGAACCTTCGCCCAGGGGAACAACGTTGGCGAGCTGAAGCGTGTCACGCGATACATTGTGAAATGTCACTGTGGCCTTCCAGCCATGACCGAATCCATTGTCCACACGCAAGCCACCTGACAATCCGATGGAAGATTCCCACCGGATACTGTCTCCTGTCCGCTCTGCACGGAACGAGAGCGCGCTTACGGGCTTCTCATTCACCGTGCAGGTGAAGACAGGCAGCGGTACAGACAGTTTGACCTGCTCGCCACCTGCCCCGACGTAGCCGGTGATCGTCATTCCAGGAGACGTTGAGATTGTTACCGAACGGATATTCTGCGCGCCGGCAGCCGGGGCTACTACAGTGCAGAGGAAGACGGACAAGACGACATGACAACTGCGAAAGGTCGGCGACATAGGAGCTCCATTCATTCGAGCATATCATGCATCATCCGGGTGATGATTCCTGCCCAGATGTACGTTTTGTGATAGCCTGCCCATGGGTCGTCCGGGCTGTAGAACTCCCAGAAATTATGGTCTTTCTTGAGCTGCGCGATCATGCCTGCGGCCACGCGGTCCACCAGCTCGCGTGCTTCCTTCTTGTAGCCGTAGGATAGCAGACCCCGCTCGATGAGATAGTCCCACTGTACCCAGACCGGCCCGTTCCAGTACCCTTTGGGATTGTAATACGGATCGTCCGCCGCGAGCGTCGGCACGCCATAGGGCCGCCAGAATTTCTGCGGATCGGTGAGTTTCTCCACCAGCCGGCGCGCACGGGCTGAATCCGGGATGCCCGCCCAGAGAGGAAGAAAACCGATGATCTCTTCCCGCTTCAAATCGTCCGGCTTTTTGAATGTGAAGTCATGGTCCTTCTTGTCCACCTGGTAGTAGAATCCGGTTTCCTCGTCCCAGAAGGTTTTGTTGATCTTCATCGAGCGCTCGTCGGCGTCCTTCAGCCAATCGCTGGCTTCACCGGAACGTCCCAACTCCGCGGCCATGGCAGACAGCGCTTTCGCTTCCATAACCAGCATGCTATTGGCATCGACCGCCTCGAACTCACTCGGCCATCCGACTTCATCCCAGACGGCCACGCGGGCATCGCGGACAGATTCCAGCACCGCTTCCCCGCCCCACTCGCAGAGACCGTCTCCATCGGTATCCCGGTTTTTGACGAAGTACCTGTAGAACCCCGCGCTGGATTGATACATCTGTTCCAGAAACGTCTTGTCCTTCGTCAGCCTGTAGACTTCCCAGTTCTGCCACGCATACCAGGGCGCAGAACTGGTCATCTGCCCGCCGGTGGGAATGGTCTCATCCAGATAGGGACCGGTTCGATAGTTGATGTATCCCCCTTTCTGTTGCCGTTCGCGGAAGACCCGTTGGGAATTCATGGCACTCATCGGGTCCATGAGGGCATACGCGAGCATCGTCAGGCTTTCGTGGAAGACCTGCCCCCCGTGTCCCCATCCCCATTGTGGCTCACGTGAAAACACGTAATAATTGAATCCGCACTTCCCTTCCGGAGGCAGCATGACCTGACGCATCAGGGAATACGCGCTCCAGTACAGCATGGTCTTATCGGGATCGGTGAATCGTGGCGGAGGAACACGGCTGAACAGAAGTTCATTGTCCTTCAGGTACCCGTCCAGATCTTCGTCCATAAGGCGCTCTGCGGCAGCGAGAACCTTTGCCCGGTCCTCATCTGGCCGGTGCATGGCGCGCACCACGCGCAAACGCTCTGTCGCACCCGGAGCGATTTCCAGCGTCTCCCACGCCGACACCACACGCGAAAGATCGCGCGCATCTCCCTTCACCTGTCCGGGGTATTTCACATCGGTGAGGAAATCGCTTCCCTCGATATTGTTTACTTCGTTCGAATGCATACTCATCCTGCCGCGGCCGTCGACGGCAGTCACTACGTACCCGTAAATCCTGTCATCCGGGATGTTTTTGTCTGTAAAGAATGTCTGTTCAATACCTGCCGCCACGCGCTCATACACGCCACCGGCACCGTAGTCGCGCCGGTACACATCGTACCGGACAGCCGGTCCTGTCGGTTTCCAGTAGAGGCGCAGCTCCGTGCCGCTCCCCCAGATATCGCGCCGCACGTTCTCCGGTGCGCGCAGGCCGCCAACGGATCCAAGCCGGACATCAATGCGCTGGTCCCGCACACTGGAAGTGTCGCCGATCGCAGCCCGCACCGTCGCGCCGTCGCCGGTTGCGCCGCATGACAGCATGACCGTTGCCGTGTCGCCGTAACGAATCACTCCGAAGTTCCCCAGTTCGACGCCGTACAGGGCAGAAGCAGTGATGCCCGATTCCGTATTCCCCCAGCGCGGTGCATTTTCGATCAGGATCCGCCTCCGGTCTCCGTTCAGCACCACCAGCATGCGGGGAGGCGGCGTACGATGGAGACACCGTTCTCCGTTCCGGTCCGTCATCCGACCCCACACCGTAAAGAGCGGCTTCCTGTTCATTTCTATCGCCGGGGGAATTTCAACGCCGCTCCAGCGAAAGCTTCTGAAGCTGGAGAGCCGGGCGGGCGGGCGCGAAAAGACAAACAGGTCGTGCACCCTGTCCACGAACGGCACACCGTGCTCCCGGACCCAGCTGTCGGGGAACTCTTCGTGCGTGAAGGCGATCGCTTTTCGGGAGTGAAGAAACGATACGTCGTTGAATGCACGTTCAGGATTCTGCAGGAACGGAATGACGTCGATGGAGGTTCTCTCACGCCCCTCGTTGGTGACGGCCACTTCCTGCACGGCCATCCGGGAGCTGTGAACGACAAACGTGATGTCCACCCGGACACTATCGAACGGTGCGTACGCATATTTGACCATGTCAGGGTAGGAGACGGTCAGCACGGGCGGTTTTGCCATGTCGCGCAGGGCATACACAAAACGGGAGCCTTTCCTGAAGCCGACCGACCAGACACCGGCATTGTCGGTGACGAGATCGATCCCGCGGGTTGAATCATAGAACACGAGGTGATATCCTTCGTCCAGCGTGAACTCCGAACGTTCCATTGCGGCCGCATACGTCGCAAAGAGCGGACTGTCCTTCGTTGCCCGAAGGTTCGAAAGATAGGGCTGCATCACCTGCGCGGCCAGTGAACCGGGCAGAAGGCAAGAGAGCAGCAGATGTTTGAACACATTCACGGTTCTGTCACCTTTCTCAAGGAGCACTGTGCAGGGAAGAAAGCCGGAAGCGGTAAACGGTCGCATTTCGTCCCCGGAGGGTCAGGACACCCGCCTGGCTTGCCGCAGTTGCAGCGACCCGGATTTTCCCGTCCTGTTCCAGAGCCGTCACAGCAACGGGTTGCGGTGAACGATAGCGGAAAACCGTCTGCAGGCCGGAGGATTCGCGGCATGTGACATCAAGATCAAACGTGAGATCGCGGTAGTGAAGGTTCCTGATGCCGTAGGTCTTTCCGGGTGGAAAAGATCTGGAGAAAGGCAGGGGGCGATGACGAATGCATCAGCACTATTGCCGCTGCCTTCCTGTTCCCTGAATCCCACGATGTTCCGGATGATGTGTGCGGGGAGGGTAGCGCCCCATCCGTAATTTTCTCCGCCGGGCGGAGTATTGCCCAGTGGCCAGAACTCGTTTGCCACACCGGGAACCCTGTACGAGAATTGATCCCGGTCTCTACCGCCGGTAGCTGTGCGTGCATCAATACGCCTGTAGACCCGCGCGGCCGTAGCAGCAACCGCTGTCGATGCGGCCTCTCGTTCTCCGGCGTTCCAGGCGGCCTCCGCATACGTATAGAGGAGCGGCGGCCACTCCAGGGCGGAGCGCGGGTTGTCCAGAAAATACCGGAACATCGGTTTCACGGCCCGCTGCTGGTCGGGGGTCGCGACACCGCAGACCAGCGGGGCCAGCATCATTACATCGTTGTGACCGTTGAGGATAATCGGGGTCCCTGACCGACCGTCAACGTCACGGAACCCTCCTTCGAAAAACATCGATTGCGTGTTCCGTATTCTCCGTTCGGCAAGCTCCTTCCACATCGCCGTTTCGTCCGGACCCGGAACAAAGCGGGCAAACTCGCCGAGTATGCCAAGCGCCTCCGCCATGCTCGCCTCCACGTCCACCGTGCGGACAAAATCCGCGACGGCGCCTTCGTTCTTTTCGGCGACCAGAAACCTTCTTGACCCGTCCTGACCGGATTCCCAGCTGTTGTTACAGTGCAGCCATCCTTCGGTATCGGTTCTGTTCTTCAGCCACCAGAGAGCATAGGCTTTCAGGTGTGGATACAGCCGCACGATCCAGGCGGAGTCTCCCGAAGCGAGAAAGAGCGACCGGATGACGCGAAACGGAAATCCCCACATCGGCGCGGTGCCGCATTCCGAGCCGTCGGAGGAGATCATGTTGACGCTCCCATCTTCACGGGAGCAGGGAATATTCGGCGCGAGCGCATCGGCGAATGTCCCCTCCACCACTTCACGTGCGAGAACAGGATCGGCATATGAGAGGGCCATCATATCCAGGCAGGTTTCACCGAGAACCACGCGCGGCGAATGTACCTGCATACCGTCCCAGGGGTGTGTAAAGATGCCAACCGGGGGCCGGACATTCATGCGGAGCGTTTCGAAGTCGTACACCCATCCCCTTCTCCATGCCGGAGGCCAATCGCCGGAAAGCGTAGGACAGAACGACCAGAACACCCTGTCCTTCGCCAGTTGACCCTGTGCCATCGGAATCGCGTCCCGAAGCGCGCGTGCGAGTTCAGCCCGGACAGCGTGCTCGTTTTTTCCGCGGCTGAGAGAGACCAGTGCCGTAGTGCGGCCGTTCGCGGGAACACGTACCCGGTACGCGTGGGCGGTCCAGCACGGACCTGGCCCCATCACCGCCATGGAGGAGACGGAGACGGTGTCCTTCCGGCGGATCCATTGCTCCCACTCTTCCTCCTTCACCGTGCTCATGTGGGCAATGGGTGCGTGTGACGCCCCCAGAGCGAAGACGTCGCCATAGGCCCAGATTTTGCTCACACTGACTCCGTCGTCCGGCAGGTAGCGCGCCGTTATCCCGTCGCTTCCCCACCACTTTTCAGACCCGATCTTCGTGATCGCCGCCGCATCCAGCCGCACCTGCACACCGGTTCCCCCTGCATTGAGCAGCTCCACCTGGCACACAAGGGAATTCTCGAAGGGCAGGAAGAAGCGCAGGTGAACGGTGACGGGCCCGCTTTGCCAGTCGTAACTGACCAGATGTTTTGTATGGTACGCGGAGGCGAGTTCCACGCCGTGGCGTTCAAAATCCCCGGTTGTCAGAAATACACTGTCCCCGACGGAAACCCCCAGTTCCAGGATGGAGAGATAATTCACATGATCCCGGCTCCCCTCCCCGTATGCTCCAGGATTGGCATCCGCCCTCCACCAGCCGAATCCCAGGGGAGGATATGAACGGATCACACCGCTCCGGTTGTTGACCATGCTGTGAAACGGATTGTCGATGTACCCGTGCGGCGTGTAGTTGTCGGCCGGGAACGCATCGGGGAGAGCAAGGGTATATGTGGTGTCCCGCCGGGCGAACGTCACCTGGGAGGGACAGAGGGAAGCCAGAAGAAGCATGACCATGAAGACCGCCACGCAGGAAAGCCGACTGCACAACAGCAATCGCACAGCCCGGGTGGGGGAGAGGTGATACGTACGAGGAGTATGCATGCGGGGCCGCACCGTAGTTATATGAGGCGGCCGAGGACGCGCACCATCAGAACGACAGACCGAGGCCGAACCGGTGACTGCCTCCAAGAGTGGTGTAATTATTGAATGCATAGTCCGCCCGCATGCCAATCCCGGCGAGATCGAAGGCAACACCGCCGCCGAGAGAATAGGTGGCTGCCGAGTAATTGAATCTGTATCCTCCGCGGACGAAGAACGTGTTCATGAAATTCCATTCCATGCCCGCCTGCGCTTGTGGTTCGCCCTCGTTCGGTTTGATGGCCGAGAAACTCACCAGCAGTTTCTGATTGTCCCCATCGATGGCATTCATCCCCAGGCCGAACTTGAAATTTGTCGGGAGAGGGTACGACTCGTTGACATATTGAATGCTTGACCCGAAATCCGCTATCTCGAGGGCGAACCGGAAGCCCCGGAAGTCGGAGAGATACATCACCGCGATGTTGAGGGAAAACGCATGAGCTGAAAATTCCTGGTAGAGCTTCATGTTGATATAGCTCACCGTCAGGCCGAAGGTTACCCGGTCGGTCAGGAAGCGGGCATAGCTCAGTCCGAACCGGTAGTTCGCCGAGTAAAAGGTCTCGCCGGTACCTTCCGGCTGGAGGGGAGTACGGACTTTCATTTCGTCGGTACTGAGTGCAGTCACGGACATGCCGAATGCGCCGAGATCCTCGAAGTTGTAGGCAGCGGCGACAAATTCATGGTTGATCCCTGCAAACCAGGACGTATGGTTGAAGACCACATCGGTTTTCTTAAGCCAGGGCAAGGCTGCCGGATTGTAGTACGTGGCATCCGCCCCGTCCACGACGGCGATGTAGGCATCGCTCATCCCCGCTCCGCGCGCGCTGACCCCGATTTTCAGGAATTGCGCGTCTGTGCTGCCTGGACGGTTATACTGCCCGAACAGAAGTCCGGGCACCAGCACCAGCAGAGCTATCCACGTCCGTTTCATTGCTCTTCACCTTCAAGTGCGCAAAGGCTGGACTACTTTATGATGACGAATTTCCCCACCTGCACATTCCCATTTACGCGGTCTTCAACCGTAAAAAGGTAGATGCCGCTGGCAATCGCCTGACCGATCGAGGAGGTCAGATTCCAGTCTTCATATCCTTTGTTCGGATCTGCATGCTCGAGCGTGTTTACGAGATCTCCGGCGAGCGTGAAGATCTTGATCTGGCACTGGGCCGGCAGATTGATGAATTGTATACGACGGTCCTGTTCCATCCACCACGGACGGTTTCCCTGCGGCCGTTCCCAGGGGGGATTGTACGAGCTGTAAGGGAGATCCCCCCGGTAAGGATTGGGCACAGCCGCCACCTCCCCCACCGTTTGAGGAGGGACTGTTCCCGGGACGATGACTTTTGCGTTCGCAGAGAGTCCGGTCTCCTGCGAGGCGAATTTGATCACCTTGTCGGGTTGTGAAAACGACGTCAGCGTATAGTAGTACTCCACGTTGTTCAGCAAACCCGCATCCCTATACGTATACTGGAGACCGGTGTTGTAGCCGATGTCGTTGAGAATGTCGTACTCCGCAAGGAGGGTCCATGGGCCGTCGCTCCCCTTGGTGCTCCGGTACAGACGATACCCTTCGAAGGGGTATTTTACTGTATCCCCGCGGTTCGCGTCTGTGTACGTTTCCGGATTTACCCCGCCGGGTAGCGGGGTCCAGTCCAGGCTCACCTCGTGACTGCTGGTGGTCACACGAAGTGCGGGCTTCGGGGGTGGTGCAGGAACGCGGAAATTCTTGCTCTTGAGGAACTGCAAGTATTCGGCGTTGTTCAACGCACCGGCTACACCAAGACCGAAAATCTCACCCATCTCGACGACGATCGTGTCGCCGACTTCGGCCTGAAATGGACCAAACGCATAGATGATATGGGCACGTGCGCGTTCAAGCCGGTCCGGCATGATGTTGCCGCTCGCCATGACAGTGTAGCACGCCGGATCCCTACTCGGAAGTTCCTCATGTTCGTAATAGTTAAAGCTCCAGCTGGCGACATTTGTCGTGGGAGCGAGGACGCTGAACCCTATGGGGCTGATCGCCTGGCCGTCGCTCCCGCCCTTGGAGTCCTCAGCCATCGCCAGGTGGTACTGCGGAAAGTAGCGCGTAAATTCGTCGATGAAGTTGTCGGTCGCCCCGACATTCCCGATCGCGCTGTGCATCCAGAACCCGATATACATGTTCTTGATGGGGAACTTCTTGGGGACGATGTAGTACTTATACAGCAGAAATTCGTCCAACCCCGCCGAGCTCCACGAGTATGTCGTTTGCACGACGTCAAGATACAACGGTGTATGATTGTCGATATTCAACAGGTTGTAGTCACTATAGCGGCAGACGAAATCCTGGTCGGAAATGCATTCATAGCCGGGCCAGTAGGGGATGTCCAGCGTGTCCCCCTTCGACCCCGTCCATATGGTGTCCCAAGCGTTGGCAGATGGATAGAATTCATGCGCGGTGAAGTGCGCTTCCGACTGAGAGACCAGAGTGTCGCCCGTCGGCGTGATGCCGCCGACCCAGATGCCCCCCTGGAAGAGATGTTCCTCGTCGCTCCCGGCCGGGAATTCGGCGTTTATGAGGCCGGGATAATTCGTGCGTCCTTTGTCGAATGTCCCCATGTTGGTGATCACCTGCCGCATCTTGCCTGTGGTGGTCATCGCCCAATCCAGTTTCGTCGATTGTGCGCTCGCCATGCCGGCGGCAAGCAGCTGGACGGAACAGGACAGCAACACGACTCTCTTCCACACACGCATAAGAGTTCTCTTTCTGCTTAGAAATCCACCCTCACACCAAGTTTTGTTGTCCGCCCGGTGGAAAACACACGGGGATCGCGTATGCTGACCATTGTGTAGTAGTCATAGAAGTTATCCTGCGGCTCCTGGATGTCTCCGTACCGGTATGGTTCTCCGGTCCACTGGTTAAACCCGATATCCGACCGCACGGTCTGGACGTTCCGCTGGTCAAAAAGGTTGAACACGTCCACCGTGAATGCCAGACGAACGCCGGCCAGAGTGAAACCCTTTTCGAATTTCAGATCAGCGCTGCTGGTATACGGCCCGTACCTTGTGTTTTCCTGCTTCTGCAGTTCGACCGGGTTCAGCGTGGCCTCGCCCGGTGTGTACGGCGTCCCCGTGGAGAACCGGTAGAGCATGGTCAGGTTCCAGTCATCAGGTAATTCAAAACCAAAGACATTCGGATACTGACGCAGCCCGGCCGCCAGGCTTGCCTGCACGATCACCTGGTGACGTGTATCCCATTCCAGCGCCCGTTCGCGGATCGGATAAGGGAAGTTGTTGGTCGATCGTACGTAGTCGTCGAACGCCGACGATGAGTAGCCGTTCGCCCATTGGATCGTGTAGGTGGCCCGCCCGGCGATGAAGTCCGAAGGATTTTTCACTATCTCGAATTCGAGACCCCGGGCACGGCCGTATCCCTTGTTGTCGTACAGGTCAACCGGCGTTCCCTCCGTTCCGTACACGCGCGTGGTTCCGATCTGTTTGGAAATGTCCTTTCCGTAGCTCTTGATATCGAAGGCCCAGTAATCCGTCAGCTGATGCGTAAATCCAAACTCATACAGGATGGTCTGCTCATAATCCAATCCCGGATTTCCTGTAAAGGTGCTGCTGTACGGATCACGGTAGTAATACTGCAATTCAGGCAGCTGGTTGAAGTGTCCGTAAGAGAAGAAGACGACGGTATTCTCGGAGATCGGGAAGGAGATCCCAAAACGGGGACTCACTTTGAAGATCTGTTGCTTCCAGTCTGCCGGCAGTCCAGTCGCCGCCTCCCACGCCGT
Organism: uncultured Bacteroidota bacterium; assembly: GCA_963779225.1. Taxonomy (GTDB): domain Bacteria; phylum Bacteroidota; class Ignavibacteria; order UBA10030; family UBA6906; genus CAVPCZ01. Next base: position 1,522,977 of record CAVZWW010000003.1, on the reverse strand, counting down.
CTGCCACCCGCTCTCCATCACGGTTTTCCCGAGGTTGAAGTAGTCGATGCGCACACCTGCGTTGAGGACAAGGTACTCCAGTTCAAATTTGTCCTGGACATACGCCGAAGCGATCGTCGGTTTGACGTCGAAAACCCAGCGGTTCTGGCCGAACAACGGGTACGGTCCGGGTGGCGGCACGGAATCGATTCCCTGGCCGTATTTCGACAGTTTTGTTCCGCCGTCCTGTATGTCGATATAGCTGAGTGTGTTATAGGAGAATTCCAGGCCGGTCTTGATCATGTGCGCCGGATGCACTTGCGACGTCATATCGCCTTTAAATGTAAACGTTTTGGTGTGGTCATCCCGCCAAATGGACTCTACACCGCTCTCATCATAGAAGCCGGTACTGGGATCAATCGTGGGGGAATTGTACAAGGGAATAAGCCGGCCGGTACTATCCGTCCGCCAAAAATCGGGGGGGGCTTGGCCTCTCAGTGAACCTTTGTACACGACGTCAAGGTATCCCGCCATCAATGTGAAGTAGGTTGCTCTTGAGAGGACCTGATTGAACGAGGCGTTCAATGCATAGTTGGTACGTTTGTAGTCGGCGGTGTTGTCAGGCGAGTTGATCCACAACCAGTCGAAGCTGCTCCACTGTTTCCGGGACCCATGGTAACTCAAGGCGAGTTTTTGTTCCCCGCTGATATCCCAGTTCAGTTTGGCGTTCAGGTTCACCGCATTGTCCTGCCGTTCGGGAAACGTCCAGGCAAGCAGATCAAGGTCGCCACGGGTGCGGTGGTTGTCATAGGGCGTATTGGTCAGCGTTGTATTGCCCGAAAGAAAGAAGGTCAATCCGCGGCCGGGGTCGAGACCGAGGGCAGGGAGGAGAACCTGTGTGAGCGGTTCAGGCCCGCCGATATACAGGGATGTATAGTCCGTGAAATACGATTCGCCAAACACGCCTGCACGGTCGGTCTTGTACTCCACGCCGCCGTGGAACTGTTCGCCGCCGCTTCTTGTGATAATATTGACCACACCGGATTGCGCCTGGCCGTACTCGGCATTGAAAGCACCGGTCAGGAGCTCCACGCTTTCCACGTCAACCAGGTTCAGATCCATGACGCTCCGTCCACCGTAGATCGGATGGGTCATCGGCATACCGTCCACCATGTACAGGATTTCGCCGCCGCGTCCGCCGCGTATGTGCACATCCTGGAGGCTCTCGTCACGAACCTGCAGCTGTGTTCCGTCGGCAAGGCGGAGTGTCGGAGGGGCTGCGGTGAGTACCGTTCCGCCCTGCAATTTGAAGATGTCCGTCGTCGCGTCAAGACCCGGTGTTGCACGGATAGTGCTCTGCGACACCGTCCGGCGTGTCGACGTGACATCTTTTTGCACCATCTTCTGTTCGGCGGTAACGGTCACTCCCTCAACCTCGATGCTCGTCTGCTCGAGCTTGATGCTGACCTCCGCGGTGAGATCCACCTGCACACGCACACCCTTCACGGTTATGCCCTGATAGCCAACGCTTGTGACCAGCACATCGTGTACGCCGGGAGGAACACGCAGGATGAAGAAGTGCCCGTCGATGTCGGTTGATGCACCGAGGATCGTCCCTTTAATGGCGACGTTTGCACCGACGAGAGGCTCTCCATTGGCTTTGTCTTTCACCGTCCCTGCGATCTTCCCGGTATTCTGGGCCATCCCTGCCGTGAGACAGAGCAGAAACGCCAGGAAGGCCGCACCACAGCGGGCCGGCAGGCGTCTTCGCGATCTACGCCTCAATCGTGCAGCATGCTCACTCGACATGCAGACTCCGGACAATTTCTTTTGCCATGACCTTTGCATCGTTCTCATCTATGAAATACATCGGAAAACCGAGTACCACGGCATCGTAAACCGTGCCGTAGTACCGCAGGGCAACCGCACGTCCCCGGTAGGTGACATTGGGACTGCTGTCGTCGTTTTGATAGGAATAGAGGATATCCGTAAAGCCCGCCATGGTGATAATCAGATTCACCTGCGACAACCGGCCGTTGTACGGGAAAAACGCCAGGCGCGTGGAATCCACCTTGAAGCTGCTGAACACACCGGTCTTTCCCTTCCCCCCCGACATGTCGCCCAGAATATCTGTCTCGGTGACCATGCGGATATGCAGATAATCGTACACGAACGATCCCGAAGAGAATGTAAAGGGGAAGTTGTTGTAGTAGGCGAATGATTTCAGGATCCGCCAGCCGCTCATCAGAAATTTTCCCCCCACCTTCAGGTAGTCGGTGAACACTTCGATGTTCGCCGGATCGGAAATTTTGTGGGGGCGGCTGGTGGGGACATCATCGGCATGCCAGACCACAAGCCTGTACTGCGCCATGACTTCGCGGGGAGGCATCCCCTGAGTTTTGAAATCCCAGCTCGCGGAGCCGGGGAACACCTGGGCGTAGAATGCATCGGTCACCGAATCGGGGATCCCCAGGGTGATAAAGGGATTGTTGAATTCATCAGTTTCGTCGATGATCAGGATGCCCTTGTTGAACGGAGGAATAATCAGATTAATACTGATCGAATCGCCCACGGGATCTATCAGGTTGGTGTTATTGCGCGAAATCACCTTCACTTCGTGTATGCCGTTGAGTGGCGCCGCGAATTTCTCCGGAGTGATGAACACCGACGTATCCTTCTGCCAGGTCCACGGGCCGTCGTCCACCGCCCATGCATATTCCACAATCTGGGCAAGACCCGTGGGATCCGTGGCCTTGAAAATAACCAGCACGCCATTCCACCAGTCGGTGACGGTCGTACTCACGAGAACGCTGCCATTGTTCGTCGGGGATAGGATCCTCGTGATCGGCGAGACCGTTCTCACCGTGTAGAGAACCTTCACCGCCGGCGTTGGATCAGGGTTGCCGTCATTATCCACCGCACGCACAAAGAAAAGTTGCTTGTTGAGGGCTTCGGTGGAATTGAAGGCAAGCAGCACTCCTGTCCCGACGGTGTCCTTCCAGGCCGTGGAATCGAAGAGCACCCATTCCGTGCTCGACCCGGGCATAAGATGGTAGGTGAAGTACCGGTACTGGTAGTTCGTGATAAACCCGTCATTGTCTCCGCCGCTCCAGCTCATGTTCACCAGGGCAAAGACGGTGTCAAACTCCTTGGGGACATTTGCCAGCTTCGTTTGAGGCGGGCCGTTGGGGTTTGGCGGATCTGTTGGCCGTTCGCAGGAAATGTGCACAACAGCAAGCAGCAGCGTAAACAAGAGCACCGGAACCGTGAACCGTCTTTTCATAAGACACCTGTAGTCATCGATACTCCGGTCAGACAGGGGTGCAGAACCGCATCTGCCCGCCCTGTGGATGTCATGCTAGTGCACATCGACAACAGCGATTTTGCGTTCAAAGTAATACATATCCTGATACCGCACCAGGGATTGGTATGGAGCCAGCTCGAGCTCGACTTCGGTCACACCGTTTTCGGTGATTGTATACGTACCGGGAAAATCTATGCCGGGCGCCACGTCGGGCGGGAGCATGACCGGATTGAGATAGTGTTTGGGGATGAAGATCTCCATCTCATAGGCAACCAGCGACAGAGAAATCCTGTCATACGTACCGGGAGGCGCATAGGATTCAAACACGAGGTACTTCCGGAACCGGCTGTTCGCCGGTGTGATGGTGGCCGTATCGCCCGTGGTAATCGGTGTTCCGTCCAGCCATTCCCGCCCGAGAATATTCGCCGTGTCGCTCGCCTTCCGTTCACTGCTCGGATTGTTGTAGATGTACGCATAGATTTCGCCCTGGTACAATCTGCCCTGTGAGACCATCACGTCAAACTTGTCCCATCGTGAAAACTTCGACGTGTCATTCTGGATGACGATGCTCGTGTCCCAGTCCGCACCCTTCAGCGTCACCCTGATGATGCCGGGCTCAGGAGAGGGTTCGACACTTGTTCTGCAGGACAGGAGAACTCCCGCAAGGATGATGGCGGGAACGAATAGACTGTACCTCTTCGGCATACGCGCCCCGATCGGTCAATGTACACCCGCCGGCAGGGCCCGCCGGCTGCTCTATGCAACCGGGGGCCCCTGCCCTGCGGGCTTAATTCTTTAGCAAAACACGAATTCCCTGCTCATCGCATGAGCATCATCTTCATCGTCTTCTCGAAATCTCCCGCTCTCAAACGGGCAAAGTAGACGCCGCTCGCCACGCCCAGGCCACCCTGGTTCGTGCCGTCCCATTGAACGAAGTGCGAACCGGCATGCGTCTCTTCGTTGAACAGCGTCTTCACCGCGCGGCCGAGCACGTCGTACACGATGAGCTGTGCAGTCATCGCCTTCGGCACCACAAACTCAATCCGCGTGGTCGGGTTGAACGGGTTCGGATAGTTCTGAGCCAGATCGAACGTGTACGGTGTGGTTTCGCCGGCCCCAGGATCCACTGAAGTGGTAATCCCGGCCGCCGGATAGTTGTACACCTTGACGTTGTCGATTCTTCCGCGGAAGGGAGCGACATAGTAATTATCGGCAGCGTCGAACCACGACCGTCCGATACGGAGAGGTGCACCGGCCATCAGCGGGGGTTTTGGCGCGGCGACGACCTTCTTGAACATCAGTACGTCGTTCTCATCCTTGATTGCCATGGCGAACTCGCTGCTCGTCTTATTCCTCTCGATGATGACATGCCGCCATTTGCCGACATGTGCCGTCCCTGCGACAAGCGTGTCCTGCAGAGTGGGCGCACCGGAACCGTCATTGTTCCAGTATCGAGCAGTGAAGACGGGGAGGGTTGCACCGTTGCGGAAACTCAGCTCGAAGTTGGCGTTATTCCAGTCCTGCTCTGCAGACGGGTTGATGATGATCCGTGTTGCATGCCTGTCGGCGGAGTCTGCCTTGATCCAGCAGTCTAGTGTGAACTCTTCCGCCGCGAGGAAGGGCGAAACAGCCTCAACCCAGTTGGAATCAATAAGGATTCCCGGGTGGGTCTTTAACTGCCACGAGTAGGTGCCGCCGCCCGTCGGAACGTCCGTCGAATAATCCTTCTGTACGCGCGTAACGATCGTGCAGTTGTTCGGGGAATGGTCGATCGGGGGGTTGGTCGGACCTTCCTCGAATGTCAGATCAAGCGTCATCGAATTGGGTTGATAGATACCGAAGGACAGCCGGGTTGGATTGGTCGTCGTTTCAGCATTGGACGGGAACAGAGAATACAGGCTGTTGTTGTCCGTCACCTTGTAGTAGTATTGCACAATCGTGCCGAACGCCTGGCCGGGGATGGCGCCGGTGAACGTGTCGTTGGGACCCGCGCTCAGGGTGACGCTGCTGAATGCACTCACGGTGTCGGTGCGGTACATCAGCATTGCGCTCGTGATGCTTCCGCCGGCATTGAGCGGGAACGCAGTGACGCTGACGGGATAGGACCCTGCGGTCGACGGCTGGTTTGGAAGTATGATCTTGTTCGAAATGACCGGAGGTCCAGCAAAATTCCGGACCACTTTGCTGATGCGGAGTTCATCAATAAATCCGTCGAGCCATGAATCGTTGCTTGCATTGGTGATGCCAACCGCTCCTGCCCACCCTATGTGCACCGCCTGCTTCGTTGTACGTGGCTGATCGCCTTTGGTAAAGCCCTGCGTGATAAATCCTCTTAGGTTTTTGTCCTTATCATGAACCATGACCGCGATAAACGAACGCGCGGTGTCGCGAATAAACGTCAGGTGGACCCATTCTCCCGGAACGAACATATTGGCGGGAGACGACGTCGTCACGTACGATCCTGACTCTGCGACATAACCTGTTTGGAACGAACGACTGTCGCCCCACATTTCCATCCACCAGTTGGCGCCATCATAGAACGTCACGTCGGCGGGTTTCATGCACACACGCGGAACCCAGCGATAGTCCTGGGCATTGTCTCCAAACGTGAAGATGTTCGCCCAGGCTTCAATGGTCCAGCTGCCGGTCAGATCCAACGCCGCGGTATCCGGCACCATGAGGTACGTTGAATCAGTGCTGGCGCTGTTGTCCAGACGGATGCATTTCCCCATACCGGTAACGCCGGTGTTGTTGATGTAGTAAATCTTGGCCGGGTTGGTGGTGTGGGAAACAGCGGCGGCAGCGGTCTTGCCGACTGTTGCAGCGGCATTCACCAGTGTGCTGTCAAAGTGCAGCAGCACCACCGTGTTCGAGTCAACGGTGTATGGACCGCCAATCGGCTCGAGCCCCTGCGCACGAAGCCCGACGGTACTGACCACCGCCAGTGCGACTATGGCAAACAAAGAGAACCGGGATTTCATTAGTGCCCTCCATGAGATGTTATCATGCTGCCAACATCGTTCGCTGCCGTGTGCGGAATTTTCCGCGATAATAGTGGAACGGCAGGAGTGTTCACATGTCAGTGCCGGCTCACCTCCTTTCTTGGGCTAAGGGACAATTGTCCGTGGTTGAACTCCGGAGCGCATCGCGGTGAGACCCACCGCACAGTCGATCCGCTACCTGGAAGTTACATCATTTCATCTTCTGATGTTAGCGCTAACATCAGTCCACACACAACATGGGCCGCAAGAGCCAGCGTGTAATTTCAGAAATACATAGAGGATTAGCCAAATTTTACCACTTACTGATCAGAAAGTCAATGGTAAAGTCAATTATAAAGTCACTTATGAAGTTACTGAATCCGGCCAGGGCATAGGTCCCCTTGGCTACCTGACCAGAAATCTATACAATATCTTGTGCCCGTACGTCTGCCCGGGATTCAACACGACGGTCGGGAAGTCCGGTTTGTTCGGCGAATCGGGGAAATGCTGGGGCTCCAGGCAGAAGCCGTACCTGTACACGTATGCTTTCCCCCCCTTGCCCACCAGCGTGCCGTCCAGAAAATTCCCCGAGTAGAACTGTATCCCCGGTTCCGAAGTCAGAACCTCCAGAATTCTTCCCGTCGTGGACTCCTCCACCCGTGCCGCCAGCCTCATGCCCTGGTCCCTCTTGTTCAACACCCAGTTGTGATCATACCCCAGGCCAAACCGCAGCTGCTCGTCAGCCACATCTATCCTGGCACCAATAGGCGTCGGGGTCCTGAAATCCATCGGGGTTCCAGTAACTTCCCGCAGCTCACCCGTGGGGATCAGGCCGCTGTCTATCGGCGTGAACCGGTCCGCATCGATCATGATGGTATGGTTGAGAATGGTTGTCGGCGATGCGGCACCGGCAAGATTGAAGTATGAATGATGCGTCAGGTTCACCACCGTCGGTTTGTCGGTCGTCGCTGAAAACTCCACGGCGAGTTCATTGGCTTCGGTAACGGTGTAGACCGCCCGTACCCGCAGATTGCCCGGATATCCTTCTTCACCGTCCTTGCTCAGATAGGTGAGCACAAGCGAAGGACCCGCCGGCGTCTCTGTCTGCTCGGCCGTCCAGACCACCTTGTCAAAACCTTTCAGGCCCCCGTGCAGATGATTCTTGCCGTTGTTTGTCGCAAGGGAGTATCCCTTCCCATTGAGCGTGAACTTCCCCCTGGCGATACGGTTCCCGTACCTCCCGATCAGCGCACCGAAATACGGTGTCTCTTTGAGATACCCTGTGAGGGATTCATATCCAAGCACTACATCGTCGAACTTCCCCATCCTGTCCGGCACACGTAGCGAGACAACGATCCCCCCGTAGTTTGTGATTGTCGCCTCCATGCCGGCGCGGTTCTTCAGCGTATAGAGGGAAACCTCTGCTCCGTCGGCCGTGGTTCCAAAGGGTTGCGGTTTCATGACTCCGGCCTCCTCCGTTCTTTTTGAACACCCACTCAAACTTGCAATGATCAGGACGAGTGCATACCGAAGTACCGGTCTGGCGAACTTCATGACGGGAGTTCCTTCTTAATGGTGAAGAACATAGTGGGGAAAGAGAGCTATGGCTCCAATGCTCCGGAGAGTCAACACCGTGACGCAGCCGGGGCCAGAGACGTGCCCCATGGCCGGAATCGGTGTCACGGCTGGAATCGAACCTCCGGCATAGTCCGCATCGTCGCGGCGGCCTGTTCGGGTGTAATGTCACGTTGAGGCTCCGCAAGCAGCTCATAGCCGACCATGAATTTCTGCACGGTGGCAGAACGGAGAAGCGGGGGCATCAGATGCGCATGGAGCTGCCAGAATTCGGGGGCATGTTCCTGATACGGTGCACCGTGCCAGCCGAATGTATACGGAAAGGGAATCTGAAAAAGATTGTCAAGGCGTGTCAGAAGACGCTTGAGGATGTCTGCAAGCATGTCCCGTTCCCCCTCCATCAGGTCTGTCAGACGCAGAACATGCCGCCGGGGAAGGAGTACCACTTCGAAGGGCCACACCGCCCAGAATGGCACCAGGCAAACCCAGTGTGTGTTTTCCAGCACGACCCGCTCGGAGCATTCAACTTCGTACCGCAGGTAGTCCAACAAGAGGATCGCCCCGGTCTGCGTGAGATACTCCCGCTGTTGGCGATGTTCCTTTGCCGGTTCGGCGGGCAATGACGACCCCGCCCAGATCTGCCCATGAGGGTGGGGGTTCGAACATCCCATCATCTCACCCTTGTTTTCAAAAATCTGGACCCAGCGGTAGAGCTTGCCCAGTTCAGCCGACTCCCGTACCCAGGTGTCAACCACCTGACGTATTTCAGGGATCGCAAGCTCCGGGAGCGTGAGATCGTGTCGCGGCGAAAAGCAGACAACCCGGCTCGTCCCCTGAATTCCTTCATACCTGACGAGCGGATGGGGAGTGGCGGATGTAACCGGACCATCCGGGAGGAGCGCTGCAAAGTCGTTGGTGAAGACGTAGGTCCCCGTATAGTCCGGGTTCTTATGGCCGCCGGCACGGGTATTGCCGGGACACAGGTAACAGTCCGGATCGTGCGCCGGACGATGAAGGTCACCCAGAGGTTCCTGTTTGCCTTGCCAGGGCCGTTTTGTCCTGTGGGGCGACACGAGTATCCATTCTCCGGAGAGGGGGTTGTATCGCCTGTGAGGGTGATCTGCAAGGTTCATCGAAGCGAGCAGGGCCTTGTTCTTTCCAGTGTTAAGCAGTCGGCGCCCAATTTGTTGCGCTCCCTGGCGACAGCAAATGTTTTCCCCGCATGATGTTAGCGCTAACATCAATTCACACAAAAAACTCACTGCTGTGAGAGTGAGCCTGGGAATTATCACTGACGAAATCTACAAACGGCGGTCTTCATTGTCAAACGAAAACGACGAAAACCGGGATTTCCGGAATCCTACCCGTTCTCCCCCGCCACACGCGCGATCTGTAGCAGGTAATACCGCAACAAATCCTGCTTCTCCGGCGAAACCTCCTGCTCTTCGATCATCGCGATTCGTTCGACTTCCTTGATGGAACGGATAATGGACACCGGCACCTCCAGCATCCCCTCCGACAACGCCGTGAGATACCGGAGCGTCGATGCCAGAAAATCGCGAAGCTCGTCATTCTGATTCGCGGAACGGAAGAAGTGCGAAAGCTCATCGGAAACTTTGAGCTTCGACGGCCTCCCGGTTGCCACACCCGCAATGTCCGCGGGGGAAAGAGAATGAAGTGCCACGGCAAGTTCGGCAAAACTCCGGACGCGATCCACTATCGGCTGCTTCAGCAACCCCCAGATGGCCGACCGCCAGGTCCGGATCTGATCCGGTATGCCCATACCTTCCGCCACCGCATTCCTCCAGGCCGTGTTGAACGACGTGTGAACGCCATCCAGCATCTGCTCCACGTCGGTGTTGAACAGATTCCCCTGGAGGAGTATCGCCAGATCCGGCCGGAGATGGGGGAGCAAATCAGGAAGGAGCTTCCCGTCGTCAAAGAAGTCATTAACATCCATCCCATGGCGGCGCAGTAATTCCTGCTGCAGGAGGCCGATGAAGTGCGGCATGCTGTCATTGTCTTCACGCAAAGCCAGAAAAGCTGAATTGCCCGCGGGAAACGCCGCCTCGACCTCCTTCAGCCAGCGCAGTTCCGGATCATGATACAACCGGAGCGACTGCAGGATCTCGTACACAGGAAGCTGGGGAAGAATGCGATCGACGATCAGAGTCTCCGCATGCCCTTCGGTGAACTCCACTCCGGCAAAGCGTTGAAGCGCCCGAAACAGACCGGTCGTCAATTGATTGATGCCCAGCACCATTGTCTGCGACTGATTGTGCGCGATGGCCCGGAGGAGGCTGCCCCGCCGGCTCAACGGGATCATGCGCGCGACCTCACCGAGTATTTCCTGACCGCGAGCGCCGGCACTCCCCCGGACGGGACGGACGGTCGGACGATCACGCAGCTGTGGCATAGAGCGGGCAATGAAATAGGCAATGATGTGAATCCCCAGCGCATCCTCCTCCCTTCCGTACAGAATCTGACGGAAATCCTCGGTCAGCATGTCGATGAATCGGTCATAAACGGAATCAGCGTTCCCGATCGTCAGCCTCTCCAGCTGCTGCGACCCCCTGTTGTGCTGCTTCATCCTGCTTTCCACGAGCGCTTCCGCGGCACTGATAAGAGCGGATCGATGATGGCGCTGCGCTTCCCGGAGGTGATGGAGGACGTGCAGACGTTCCTCCACCGGCAGAGACCGCAGCTGTTCGGAAATTGTCCCCTGAAGGGTGCGAAGGTCCCCGCCCCCGAAGATCCCCATCACCGGCGTTGTCGCGTACTGTGCACTCTTGCGCGCCGCTGCAGGCAGCGATGCCGGCAGCGACGCGAGCGTCCCCCGCTCAAAGGCAGGTTTCCCCGACATCGGTGCATAGTAGCCGCCCTGGCGCTGCATGGGCTCCCCGCTTCCCATTTTCAACCGCACATGATCGACGAGCCGGTGTTCGGCAAGCCAGACGATGATTTTGTGCTTGGCTCTTCGATACAGCACCGCCCCCGCCGCCTGTCCCACCTGCTGACTGATATCCGAACCGGCGATGAACACTTCTCCGATGATTTCGACAAACCGATCCTCCGTTTCCTGATTGAGCCGGCGGCTCTGGAACGCATAATCCCAGATCTGCTGGAGATAGGCGGGGATCGACTCAATGGCATCCAGATCTTCGAACAGCGGAACGAGCCTCACGATCGGCAACTCGAGATCCGGATGCTCGCGCAGCGTCTGCTCGTGATGCGCCCGCATTTTCCTGTCGAGCGCGATAAGCGCCTCCGCCTTCGTCGACATACTCACCTGAAGGGTGAGGATCATGCCCGGGTTGCCGTACCGTCCGGATATCTCGTTGATTTCATAGATGTTGTGCACGGTGGTGTCGATGGCAAACGAATCCTGCGCGGTGATGATATTCTGATGGATCCGGGGGGTAATCACCATGCGCTGCAGCAGGTCGCCATACTGCCCTGCTTCGACCAGAAGGCGCACGTCGTGCCGCTGCTGCTGAATGACGCGTATCAACCCGTGGAGCTGCTTGCGCAACCGCTTGTTGAGGCTGAAGTAGTATTCGAGGGATTCCCGTCGTTGCGTCCGCAGATGGAACATCTTCCGTTCCAGGCGGTCGTTATGGCGCCAGAGAAGCGTTAGCGGGTCACGCGCAATACCCAGTTTCATGCCGAGACCGCGGACGGCCCCGGGTTTGACGAAAACCGGGAGGATGCCGCGATATCGTTTCTCCAGCTGATGGGTCAACCGGGTGATATCATGCAGCAGAACAGAAAATCGTGTGTTCTTCTCCGGCAATTGCCGGAGTTCATCGACGAGCGAGCTGTCAACTCCCGGCGGGTCCGCCGACCGCACGACAAGCGAGAGTAAACGTGACATGCGCGTGACATTGGCCATCAGGGTCGTCGCCACAAGACGATGACCCTGACCCGAAGGCCGGTTGCTGCCGTCCCAGTCCCCCCAGAAGGACACCTGCTGCCTCGTGTCATCGCCCGCGGTCAGGCGCTGGAGATTTTCGGCGGCGATAAGGGCATCAAGATCGAGAAGCAGTTCGTCCGATTCCTCGCTCGACGAGATGGCCACATTGAGTCCAAGGAATTCCGCCTGAAGGGCCTTTGCCAGTGAGGTTGCTGCCTGAGTCGTCGCTCCCTCCCCCCGCACGATCCCGGCGATGACCTCGTCCGCAGCCTGTTCCACCTTGATGGAGTACATCTGTGTCGGATGCACCGTTCGATCGTACAGGCGGTTCTGGAATGTGGCCTGGCGCTGCGTAAGGGAGTCTTTGTAAAACTCACGCTCCAGCCGGACCGCGAGCGACCTCGCCCCGTCCACATCCGCAGCGGCAATGGTGTAATCGGCGAGCATCAGACGATCGCGATAGCGCCGGTGCAGCGTCGCGAGCCGGGCCGGCACATACTCCTCGCTGAAGCGGGCATCCGCCACAACTCCCTGGAACGGGCGGGGAGCAGGATGCATCATCCGGACACATTCGTGCTGCACGGTCTCCATCGCCTCCGCCCATCGAGCGCTGTCCTGCGTTTCCTGGAACCGGACCGGGACCGTTATCAAGGATGCGTAGTGCCGGTTGTACCGGAATGCCTCCTGCTCCACAAGACGATTGAGGTCAATCAGGACCCGGCGTGTTTTGATCCGGAGCGTTTCCGCACCATCCGTTCCGCCGAGAGTCAGGCGGAATGTCTTGCGTCCCGTTTCAAACCCTTCCTCCGTCCGCGCAAACGTGGACAGCGGCAGAATCCCGATGCCCTGGCGTGCCAGTCCGGATGCAAGCCAGTCCAGCGACAGGCCGGAAGGCAGACGGTCGATCACCATAAGCGGATACATGCTGCCGGTCGGAGGGAGAATCCTGATAGCGAAGGTATTCCGCTCCTTTGGCAATTGTGTAGATGCCTGGAGCAATGCCTCGCTTCGTTCCAGGAAGATCCTGTTCCGGAGTTGCCAGTATGCGCGCGGCACTTCGGGGGTGTTCCGGTAGAACAGATACGTCATCAGGATTGCCGCGATGTTCGGCTGTATGCGCTCCTCCACGCGGAGGAATGCCTTTCGAAGACCGGCCTGCCGGATTTCCACAACAGCCAGCCTTGCACCCGCCAGGGAATCGGTCTTGGACACCGAATGCACCGTCACAACGTTCACGGTCTGTTGTTCCGTCAACCGCCCCGCCCGCACCAGACCGTCGGCCAGCTGACGCAGCGTGGCAATACCCGGCAGCCCTTCCTCCGGCGCGACATCCTGGTATGAAAGATCGTCGATGACGAGAATGTTCATCTCCAGCAGTCCGACGAGAAGCCGGGAGACGTCGTGTTCACGAAATACGCGTCCGGTCGCATTGTGCGGATTATTGATCGCCACCGCGCCGTAACGATGCCACTGCGGATCCGCTGCGAGTTTTCTTCTGACGACCGCCAGAATCGCATCGGCATCGAGAGTGTAGTCCGGTGTCAGGGGAACAGCTTCAACCCTCGGGAAGCAATGTTCATAGCTCCAGCTCAAATCGGGAATGATGACTTCCCGTATGCCGCAGTGAAACCCGAGCAATCCCAGCGCCGTCCGCGAGGACCCGCTGACGACAACACATGCAGAAGGGAGGTATTCCGGATGGCTTCTGAGAAATACCTGAAGGAAACTGTCACGCAGCGCCACCCGCCACGCCACGGATTCCACGTTCGCCGCCAGATCGGTCACGAGAGTCCGTGCATCTGTGTGCGCGAACATTTCGACGCCCGGGGCATGAGCCCTCTCCTGCAGGCGCTGAACAGCGAGATCGACCCTGGCCCCGATGTTCAGGGCTCTCTCCACCAATCTCCCGACGCGATTCTCGGTAGCGTGTTCTGCGAGACGTTCGACCCGAGCCGCATACCCGGCAAGAGGCTTTCCGACATTGCTGAGCGCCACGAATCGCTCCCCCTGACGGTCAATGGGGAGTTCAATCGAGGTTGTCGCCACCCCCTCCCAATCTTCACGCCGATCGAGGAGGTATGCCAGCAATTCCAGCTCGGAAGCGGAGGGCGTGCCTTTCAGCTGAAAGTGCATGGATTCAAAAACTCCCAGGATACCTGCATTGCCCAGGAGAAAAACGGTGGAAAGATCACGAAGCTTCGGCGAAAAAATTCCCGGCGTCAGCATCCGGACGACACGGTGCACGAGTTTCGCTTCCCGTGCCAGTGACCGGTGGTTGGGTTCGTCATTGGCCTCGATGAACATCAGCGGTGCCTCGATGCTCATTTGCCGCAATGCCCGGCGCGTATCTTCCTGCAGTGCACAGCCGATAAAGAGAAACGTCGGCATTTCCCGCACGGAGGTAAAATGTTCAGCCATCCTCGCCAGCGCGCTCTGCCCGTCTGACGGAAGACGTTCGAAGCGCATCCCGCTGAAGAGGTCTTCATCGACTTCAACATCCGTGTTCAGGAAAAAGAAGTGCGCCGACCTCTCCACCAGATTCGCCGAGAGTGCATGGAGCAGGACGCGCAACGTTTCGGCAATCCCTCCAGATGCAAGAATGATCTCCCGCTTCCCGGTCACCTGCCCCAGATCATACGTCAGTGTCTCCTGTTGCTGGAGCCACCTGGAGAGTTCCTGGGTGATACGATGCGGATTGGCCCGGGTGAAACCCCCGCGGGGCGTATATGGCCCGCTCTTGCCGATGAGTGTGCGCAGGAACTCAATCACCCGACGGTCGTCCGGTTCCCACGCAAGTTCGGCGAGCAGCTGATCGGTGGCATCTTCGCCGAGGTCGTCACGCCGGATGTCGATCCCGAGCACCATACGGAGGTAGGCTGACCGGAGCCGTTCGTCCTGCACCGGGTTTCCGATATGGAAGTTGACGCGCTCTTCCGGAGGCGTTTCAGAGGCGGCGGTCGCTTCGCTGATCTCCGAAACGCGGGCCGCCTTGATCGGCTTGAGCCGGAAAGGCCACAATGGATCGATATGATGGGAGGAAGTAGATGACACGGGAATGCCCGGGAAGCGTGTGAGTTGCCGCTGGACTATTTGGTCTTAGGAGCCGCTTCTCCGCCGGTGCGCGATCCCAGCGCGTTCTGGAGCAGCCGCTGAAACATGCCGAGCAGGTCCGACCCCTGCGCCAGATCCTGCGGCGAGAGCGAAACGATGGTGCGGGCGTTCCTTAGCCCCTGACTGGCTTCCGCCAGACGGGCTGCCTGGGGAGTCAGCATCAGAAGCTCGGGGTTGCTCTTCAGCATCTCGAATTCTTCCTTATCGAGCAGAAGCTGCTTGCGGTGACGGCGGATATCGTCATCGACACGAAGGTCGGCGAGCGCGGATTCCTGCTCGACCTGAGTCTTCTTCATCTCGTACTTTTTCAGTTCGAGCGCATGTTCGAGCAGGGCGATCTCTTCGTCCGCCTTCAGCTTCGTCTTAGCAGCGGCGATGCGCGCCTGCTGCTCCAGAGTTTCGGTCCGCTCGAGAATGCGGGCATGTTCCTGCTGCTGAAGCGCCTCCACAATCCGCGTCTCGCCGGGACCGTACGAAAGCAGCACCAGAGAGACCACCTCGATACCAAGCCCCTTTTTGCTGGCCGGCAATTGCTGTTGCAGATATTCAAGCAGCTTTTGCGACGACAACTCCTCCACCGTGAACTGTTCGGTGTACTCCTTGACCTGCGATTGCAGTTGACCTTCCAGTTCTTTCGCCGCACGTTCGACGGCATCTTTCCGCCATCCGCCCATGCGGACCAGTGCGTCAAGATGGTCGGGTGAGGCCGCCACAGACGCCGCCAGTACGGCGCGCACGTCAAGATTCCCCCTGGCAATTGCCTCCACCCTCACCTGGAACGCATGCGTTGTCCGGGGCAGCACCAGGCTGAGGTGCCGCGGGTAGAGCCGGGACTTCCGCTCCGCGAATCCCTCCTTCCCTTCACGAATGATGAGACTGTCCGGATTCCGAAACCGGTATTCGATCGCGATCACGACACCGATCAGAACGGCAGCACCAAGCAAGAACTCCATGGATGTCTCCTCATGTAGACGATCATTTGACAGGGTCAAAAAGCACGGAATGATATCCCGTACACCGACGCTCAGAGTGCAGGAATTCCTGCGCGGTAGAGTTAAAAAGTACCTGAAACCCGCATCACCTGCAAGAAGAAAACGCTGCAAGTCACCCCCCATTGTAAGTCACCCCCCACTTTCCTACCTTACCGCACCACTTTTCCCACATCCTACAGTATGGAGATCACTATGACCACCCCAGTCCGCCTCTTTGCAGGCATATCGCTCTGCGCTGTCCTGTTGCTCGGCAGCACCGCTTTGCACGCCCAGACCGTCCGAGCCCCCGAACTCCCCCAACGCCGTGTTCCGATGATCAGCCAGGGGGCAATGGTCAAACAGGTCGTCGGATTGAGCGAAATCACCGTAACGTATCACCGCCCCGGCGTGAAGGGGAGGACTATCTGGGGCGGACTGCTCCCCTATGACCAGGTCTGGCGTGTCGGTGCAAACGAACCGACCCTGATCACCTTCAGCGATCCGGTCACCATCAATGGCGCCAGGCTGGGCGCGGGAACATACCGTTTCCTGATCATCCCGGGGAAAAACGAGTGGCAGTTGGTCTTTAACACTGAAGTCAAGAACTGGGGGACGATCTATGAGCCCAAATATGACACCCTGAAGATCAATGTGCAGCCGGTCGCGAATCCGCACGAGGAATGGCTGTCATTTACCTTCACCGATCTGACCCCGACGTCTACACGGGTGGTGATTGCGTGGGAGAAGCTTGCAGTGGGCTTCAGTGCCGAGTTTGCGACGCTGGCAAACATCGAATCGCAGGTGGGTGACTGGCGTGTGCTGAATCAGGCGGCCCGGTACGGTCTGACCGAGAAATTCTCGCTTGAACAGGCCATGGTTTGGGTGGACCGCTCTCTGGCACTCAACCGTAATGCCTCGAACGTCCGGACGAAGGCGCAATTGTTGGCCGAGAAGGGGAATTTCAAAGAAGCCATCACTCTTGGCGAGGAATCGATCAAACTCGCCAAGGCTCAGAATCCCGGTGCGAACGTGACAGCGACGGAACAGCTGATTGCCGACTGGAAGAAGAAGTAGCCCGGGGAGGCACTGTGCTACACCCAAAGGGTGAGACCCGGGAGGTGTGGCACTGTGCCTCATGTGTCTCCTGCGGAGCATACGTCACAGGATGACTGGCGGCCCGAAGGGAATGTATCATGCGTGACACAGGAAGGCGGAGTGGCTCAGGTGCCTTCCGCAGGCCTTGCGGGGCGGGAGGAAGGCAAAATCACCTGCAGAAGAGCCGCCGCAAACACTACCACCCCACATCCGATGACGTTATACCAGAGCCAGGAGATGTCCGTGAGGGCGAAAAACCCCAGAACAACAGCCTCCCCGGCAAAAGCCGCAAGAAATGTCGCCGTCCCCTTAATCCTCTTCAGATAAAAAGCTATCACGAAAATTCCCAGCATCGTACCGTAAAACAGCGAACCCAGGATGTTCACGGCCTCGACCAGTGATCCCAGATGGTTCGCAAACTGTGAAAAGAACACCCCGTACGCACCCCACCCCGCCATAGCAATCCGCGAGACAACAAGAGCCTGCCCGTCAGTCGCGTCCGGCCTAATGTGACGCCGGTACACGTCAATAACCGTGGTCGTCGCCAGCGCACTCAGCTCCCCGGAACCGGATGACATGGACGCCGAGAGAACGCAAGCCAGCAGGAGCCCGATAAGTCCGACTGGCAAATGCTGCAGTATGAACGTCAGGAAGACATAGTTTGTGTCGTTGATGTCAACAGCCGGATCGGCGGCACGCATGATCCCGATTGCTCTGGATCGGATTTCATTTGAGCGCCCGTCGGCGCCTCTCAGTCTTTCTTCCGCTGCCGCCAGGCGGTCCCCTTCGCCTGACTCCTTGGCAGCAAGATACGACCTGACAGCGGCGGCTTTCGCCCTGTGCGCATCCGCATACTCTCTCTCCGCCTCACCGAAAGCGACGCCCTGAGAACTCGCCCGCACTTTTTCTGTTTCAACGGGATTGAAAAAGACCGGCGGCACGGTGAATTGATAGAACACGAACACCATCACGCCGATGAGCAGAATAAAGAACTGCATCGGCACTTTCGCGATGCCGTTGAACATCAGTCCGAGCCGGCTTTGCCTCACCGAGGCACCGGTCAGGTACCTCTGGACCTGCGACTGGTCCGTCCCGAAATACGCCAGGGCGACAAAAAGCCCTCCTATTATGCCCGACCAGAAGTTGTATCGGTTGCTCCAATCGAATCGGAAATCCACGATATTCATCTTGCCCATGCCGCCTGCAACCGAGAGAGCGTCGCCGAATGAGATATCGGACGGCAGGAGAACAACCGCCGTTATGAATGCGGCAACCATGCCCAGCATCACGATCGTCAATTGCTGCATATGTGTCCAGCTGACGGCCTTCACACCCCCCGTTGTCGTGTACAGAATGATCGCTCCCCCGATCACGGCCGAGGTGATGCGGACGTCCCACCCGAGCATGACCGAGAAGATGATAGAAGGCGCGAAGATGGTCATGCCCGCCCCCAATCCCCGCTGGATCATGAAGATCGTACTCGTGAGTGTCCGCGTTTTCAGATCGAAGCGGTGCTCGAGGTACTCGTAGGCGGTGAAGACTTTCAACCGGTGATAGAGCGGCACTGCGGTAATGGAGAGAATCACCATCGCAATCGGCAGGCCGAAGTAGTATTGCACGAACCGCATGCCGTCGGCAAAGGCCTGTCCCGGAGTGGAGGTGAAGGTGATTGCGCTGGCCTGTGTGGCCATGATCGAGAGGGCCACGGCATACCAGGGCATGGACCTGCCGGCAAGGAGATAGCTCTGAAGATTGCCTGTCGCCCGGCTCTTATAGAGTCCGAAAGCGACGATTGAAGCAAGCGTAGCGGCCAGGACAATCCAGTCGATCGTGCTCATGTCATCCCGGACCCGGTTTCCTTACTGTTCCTCAACGATCCACATCCTGCGAAAGAAGATTCGCAAAAAGCCTGTATGCGCCCGGCACTCCCGCAGGCAGCTGTCGGAAGAAAGAGAGGCCGGTGTATACATAGTACCCTTTGCCGTAGCGGGCGTACAAGAGCCCCCCCGCTTTCGGATCTTCACCCGGATCGTGACATTCGAGGGGTGTTTCATACTCCTTAGCCCAGGCACCTGCGAAATAGAGTCCCCGTTCCTGAACCCACCCGTCGAAGTCCGACGATGTGAGCTTGTTGGGGTATGTGAGCACAGGATGGTCCGGCCGCAAAAACCGCACAGGGACATCCTCGACGGATACCCTGTCCCGGGTGATCGTAAACGCGAAGGGGCCGATCAGCGAGGTCTCCCCCTGTTGCCGGGTGTTATATTGAACGATATAGCGTCCACCCTGCTGCACATATTCCAGCAGACGGCTGTTTGCAGAACCCACTTTTTCACGGGTATTGTATGCCCGGACGCCGGCCACAATGACATCATAGCGGCTCAGGTCACCCGTCTCCAGCTGTTCGTCGGACAAGAACTCCACAGAATACCCCAGTTGCGTCAGGGCCGCCGGAACCTCATCTCCGGCTCCCACGATATATCCCGCAGACGCACCTTTGGTCCGGACATCCAGCGCAACCAGATCGGCCTGAGATCTCTTGGAAAACGACTGCGGAGGAATATGCGGATACATGGCGGTGACGATTGTCCTGTCATAGGTCATACCGGCGATCCGTGCTTCGGCCACCACCCTGCCGCCGGCAGCCCCCCCTGACGGTTTCAACGTGAAACGGTAGCTCTTCTCCGAAAGTGCTGAGTCAAACGCAAATTGCACCTTCTCCGGTTCAGATTTCCATCCCGGTGGAACGCGCAGCATGAGATCGCCCTTCACGGCGGGAACAGTATTCTTCACGATCACACCACACTCACCGGACTGTGCAGTCCGTGTGACAATTACCTCATTCGACATTACCAGGGAAACAGGAGGCACGATGTTGAAATCCCGGTACAATTCGCCCCCCGTGGGATCAACCCACCGGTACCGGACCGGCACGACAACGTCGAGCGGCTCCCCGCCAATAAGGAATGATCACTCGCGCAACCGCGGCAGGAGGGTTCTCGGCCTTCCCGATAAGCTGCTGATCATCTACAGCGTAGCGCCCCCGGCCGGCCGGTTTTTCAAGCCAGTAGGGTTGAGAGAAAGGCTGCCCCGGAAGGAACCGTCATGCCCATCCTGACCTCGAACGGAATATTCTCCCTCAGGATCTGTCCGGGGACGGTGTCACGCTCGTTGAACGTGAGCCCGATGCTCTTCATCTCACAGGGGAACGATGAACGATTCAGCATCACTACCCTCACGGGAACGGAAGACCCCGGAGTAACCTGGAATGTCGCTGCATACGCTCCCACCCAGAGTCCGCTGCAGGCAAGCAGGACGTTGTCCAGTTCCTTCACCTTCACATCCACCCACAAATCCGGTTTCAACTTTCGCAGTTCCGTCCTGGCTTTCAGGAGGAGCGGAAGAATCAACGCCGGTTTCTCGGGATTGAACTGTGCACTTACCTTTTCCAGCAGATCCTGGACCGGTTTCCCGCCGGGGACACGTGTCCAGGATGTATTGATGCCGTCGAAGAGATCGGTGTCGGCTGTGTCGCCGTCGACATGCATGAAAGTTTGTATGGATGATCCCCGCAATTCCGAGGCGCCGAATCCCTGGCTCTTGTGCATGCTCCTGCTCTTCCCGGCGAGTTCCCCGATGGAGAGCCCGAGAAGGGGGAGGTATTCACCCAGATCTTCAGTAACACCTCTTACTGTTGAGGTATCGATTGCCCCCTGGGGAAAACGGAAGCCATTCCAGACAACACGTGTCGCCTGCCATGGTTGAACGAACTTCAGCTGCTCCGGGAATTTCCGGGAATCCGCCGCTGCGCGGAACGCTTCGTACACGAGGACTGCCGAGGCGGTGTGGTTACCATGCCCCCCCGCGTTGGCGTGAAGCGGCTGACGATCACATCCGGCCTGAACTTCCTTATGACCCAGACTACGTCGCCGAGAGTCTCCTCTTTTCCCCAGAACGTCGAGTGTCTCCTCGGTCGTCTTCGAGTAGCCAAAATCCACGGCCCGCGTGAAGAACTGTTCGGCGCCGTCGATGCGTCTGGCTCCAAGGAGTTCCTGCGTGCGGATAAGACCGAGCATTTCTCCCTGTTCCGATCCCAGAAGGTTCTGTCCGCCGTCGCCGCGCGTGATGGAGAGGTTTCCGGTGCGGAAGTGGCGATGTTTCGCCATCGTCGCCAGGAAGGCGGTGTTTTCGTCATCCGGGTGAGCGGCAACATAGAGGACAGATCCGAGCACGTGAAGCCGCTTCAGAGCCAGGTTCAGCTCTCCGGAATCGTAGGGAATTTGAGCAGGGACAATCGCGGGTAGGAACCCACAAGAAGAGGAGAAAGATGATCCGTCCTGCGCCACAGGGTACCCGTCGTGCACACCTGTGCGACCGTTGTCCGATTTCGGGAAACTGCAACCTGTGATGCCACATCCGCTGTAATCCTTTCCGGTATGTTTTAGACGATGCGCCCTGGCACGCTTTGTCATCCGCCCGACAGACGCATCGCAAGAGCCCGCACACGGACCAGATCATCGAGCGAGAGGATGTTGAGGCTCTGTTTGCTCTCCTGTCGATCAACAGTGAGATCCGCAGACCGGGAGAGAAACAAATCCGTACATACCACGCAGGGAGCGGCTGGCAGAGGAACGACCTGCCGGAGTCCCGGAGTTCACTGCTATTCGACGGTAACCACCAGCTTCTGGCGAATGTCTTCTGACGACGCCCCCACGAGAATCTCATAGTCGCCCGGCTCCACTTTCCAGGCATGCGTGTTTGTATCGTAGTACTCCACCGCCGACGTATGGAATGAAAAGCGGACAGCGGTGTTCTCCCCGGGATTGAGGGAAACGCGCCGGAACCCCCGGAGATCTTTTTTCGGTCTGGCCACCGCGCTTTCCATCGCACGCACATACATCTGAACAACCTCATCCCCCTGGCGAGCGCCCCGGTTGGTAACATGCACTTCAATATCCACCGCACCGTCTCGCGGAATTCTGGCGGCGCCGGTCGCAAGACGGAGCCCCGAATACTCAAACCGCGTGTAGCTCAATCCATGTCCGAAGGGAAACATTGGTTTGCCGGCGAAGAACCTGTAGGTGCGCCCCTTCATGGAATAGTCTTCAAACGCCGGGAGATCCCTGACCGAGCGGTAGAACGTTACCGGCAGCCTTCCGGACGGGTTCACATCACCGAACAGAATCTCGGCAATGGCGGTTCCCCCGGCCTGGCCCGGATACCAGCATTCCAGAATGGCCGGGACAGACGCTGCATCATCGATCGCTACGGCGCTGCCGTTCAGCAGCAGGAGCACAACGGGTTTTCCCAACCGTTGTATCACGCGGAGGAGATGCTGCTGGGTCTCCGGCAGGAGGATATCCGTACGGTCACCGCCACGGAAGCCGGACACTTCCACGTCCATTTCCTCTCCCTCGAGACACGGTGAAAGACCGAGGGCCAGAACAATGGCATCGGCGTTCCGGGCAATCGCGACTGCTTCTTCTTCCCTGTCCGTCCGTGGGATTTCCCAGAGCAGCTGGACCAGTGAGCCGCTCCGTCTGCATTTTCCCTCGAGCCGGAACGGATATGGCTTGCCGGCCTCGAGGGCGACCGTACCGGAGATGGGCTTTTCGCGCCCCGATTCCGCATTGACAACCGATGAATCATTCACCCAGATGTTGAAGGACGTGAAGCCAAACGTTCCCAGATGGTACGTTCCGGCCACCGGCGGGACGAGGAGACCGCTCCAGCGAACGGTAAACTCCGTCGCATCGCCGCACTCCGGCGGGAGCGAAGCACACCAGTTGAAGTTCACCGCGGCGTCGATCCGGGAGAGCACCGGTGTTCCGGCCGGAGCAGGTCCGCGGAAATATTCAGCCGCAAGACCGGGGGCCGGGCCGTCGTCCGATGTATGCCGGAGAAATTGCGGATCGACAACTTCAAGCAGGGGGACACCGTCGGCAAAGGGACTGCCGGGTGCAAAGTGCACTTCCATGTCCTTGCCCGCACGTGTGCGAATTCCTTCGAGAGGGGTCACCGGTTGTTCGGGGATGCCATAGTAGTTGCCCAGGAGCGAAAGCACATCGTCCGCATTGGGTCCGATCACGGCGATCCGCTTCAGTCCCTTCTTGAGCGGAAGCAGGTCTTCATCGTTCTTCAGCAATACGATGGATTTCCGCGCCGCCGAAAGGGCAAGTGCCCTGTGGCGATCGGAGCCTACCACGGATATCGGTGTGGAAGCAAAGGGGACCAGTTCAGGCGGATCGAACATGCCCAGCTGGAACCGGGCACGAAAGAGCCGTCCGATGGCAAGATCAAGTTCTTCTTCCCCGAGCAAACCCCGGCGCACCGCTTCCAGGGGAGCCGCATCGTTGAAGCTGCAATTCAGGTCGGTTCCGGCCCGGATGGCAAGGGCCGCCGCCTCTGCCGCATCACGGGTTACCTTGTGTGTCGTGAAGATGTCCCCGATCGCACCGCAGTCCGATGTGACATAGCCCGTAAACCCCCATTCGTTCCTCAGGATCCGGGCCAGAAGGGTATTGCTCCCGCAGCATGGCTTTCCGTCGAACCGGTTGTACGCGCACATCACCGACTGGACGCGCGCTTCGCTGACACACATGCGGAAGTGTGGAAGGTACGATTCACGCAGATCCCGTTCAGTCGGGACCGCATCAAACGTGTGCCTCTCCGGCTCCGGGCCGCTGTGAACCGCAAAGTGCTTCATGGTGCCCACAAGTTTAAGATAACGTGGATGATCTCCCTGCAATCCGCGTATGAACGCCGCGCCGGTTTTCCCCGTCAGGAAGGGATCCTCACCGAACGTTTCCATACCTCTTCCCCACCGGGGATCACGAAAGAGATTGATATTGGGGGACCAGAACGTGAGTCCCTGGTACTGGCCGCGTTCACCGCGCCGGATAAAATCATGATGCTTCGCCCTTGCCTCGCTCGCTGACAGCCGTTCCCACAGCTTCCAGGAGCTCCGTGTCCCAGGTGGCGGCCATTGCAATGGCCTGCGGGAAAACCGTGGCATACCCGGCGCGTGCAACGCCATGAAGTCCTTCACTCCACCAGTCGTAAGCCGGTATCCCGAGCCGTTCAATTGCCGGTGCGTTGTGGACCCACTGGGCGGCTTTCTCTTCCAGCGTCATACGGGAGAGGAGATCGCGGACCCGTTCCGCAACGGGAGTGAAGGATTGAGATACAGAGGGGCCGGTTGCTGGCCCGCCGACCGGGGTGGCAGGAGTGTCGCAAGAAGGAATGCCGGATCATGATGTGCGCACCCCTTTGCATGAGCATTCTCCCGGGATGTGAGGCATCCGCAGTGTGGTCATCATTGTCGTGATTCTCGCGGGATTCGTGGCGGCACGCACAGAGATCAGCCGAGCCTGTAAAACCCCAACAGAGGCATTGGCGGTGCGATCGCGCGCGCAGCGGGAACGTTGCACGGCCGGGATCACACGGGTCCCCCGGATCACCGGGGAATCAGCAGTGCCGGTGGGGCAAGCACCATAGTCCTGGCACCCTGGTGGGTTCAGCGCTGGTGCGATCACGCGTATGAGCGTCACGATGTGCATGACCGGCTCTAGAAAGATGCTGTTCGCATGTGATCCATGGGTGATGCCGGCCCTCTCGTACAATGGTCCGGCCGTTGAACACAGCGCTGCATAATCAACCAAGGGTAATCTGGGATCCTCCGAGCAACCGGGCGTGGGAGGGGTGGCACGTGAGCACAATCACCTGCTTGTCACGCGCAAACACGTTGATACAATCAGCGGCCGCCTGCTGGCGCTGCGGATCGAGATTCACGAGCGGATCGTCCATGACCAGAAAACCGTCGTTCCCATCGAGAGAGTATGCAGCCATGCCGAGGCGGACCGCGAGCGACAGCACATCCCGGGTTCCAGCCGAGAGCAGTTCAAGGGGGAGATCTTTCTCCTTCCCCCGGACTTCAACGGGGAGAACATTCTCCAGTTTCACTGTCGTATGGCGCCCGGATGTCAGAGCAGCCAGGAGTTGGTCGACCCTGGCTTGATAGGGAATGAACGTATCCCGGTCCAGTGTCTTCAGAATGCCCTCCAGCTCAACGCGCATCCGCCTGTACGCCGCCCCTTCCTGTCTGACACGTTCAAAGGACTTGCGTTTCTCATCGACAAGAACCCTCATGTCTTCGCGCGATGTTCCCGGCTGGCTCTTTTCAAATTCCTTACGGTCCATCTGCAACCGGAACAGCTCATCCCGTTTCGAGGCCAGCATCGCCGATTTCTTTTCGTACACTGACACGAAGTCGTTTGCGTCTGTGACACTTTCGGGAAGAGGTTTCAGTTCTGCAAGCTGTGTATCGATCCCCTTCTGTTCGGCCAGACGTGCGAGCAGTCGATTCTGGAGGGATTCCTGACTGTCATAGCTCTTCAGCCAGCCGGTGATTTCCGTCTCCGCCGCAGCCAGGGCCGCCCGTCGCGTGCTGATATCCGCACTGGCCTGCGCAAGCTCACGCACAATTTCGGCATTCGATCGGCCGGCAGTGACGGGAGGCAGTGCGTTGACCCGCGATTCAACAGCCTCGAATGTCTCATTGGCGAGAACCGCCTGAAGTGCTGCTCTTTTTGTATCGACCCGTTTCTTTTGATTCCTGTAGGCCTCGGCGCGTTTGGCCGCCTCCTCGACAGAGGGAACATCGTATTGCCGGAGCAGTGCGCCAAACACCGTCTGCAGCTCATCGAGAGTGACGAGCATGGATTGGAGGTCGCCGGTCCCCGCGGTAACCGTGAGAGTCCAGTCTTCGTGATCCAGCACAAATCTCCCGTCCGCTGTTTCATGCATCTTCTCGTCCGGCTTCAACACGACTTTCTTCGGTTCCTTCAGCACTGCCTGGAAGACTGCCTCGATCCTTTTCTTTGAGAGCAGGTCCAGATTCACCTTCTGGGCTGCCAGCCGGGCCTTGAGGAGTCTGATCTCTTCCGCGCTGCGGGTCATCTGGCCGAGATCGTTTTCCTTGATCTCCTGCAGCGTGCCCAGCGTACGCTCTTCTTCGGTGAGGGTTTCCCGGAGAGGAACGGCCTTCCCGTAGGTATCTCTCAACATCTTCTGTTTCTGAAATTCCATCCCCGACGCCTGTTCCCTCTGCAGATCGTTGAACCGCGTGGTAAGTTCGGCTATCGCACCGGTGAGAAACTCCACTTTGGCTTCATTCCTGGGCCAGCCGGTTTGCGCCGCTTTCATATCGGCGATCTCCCGCTCCATTCCCTTTCGTTTCACATCCAACGGCATCCTCGTTCGTGCATCCTGCACGACGGGAGTGCTGGCTTCCACGAACCGCTCGAGTTCATGGACTTCACTTTCCCGCAGGCTGATTTGCCGGACAAATTCATCGATCTTCAGCTCATATTCTTCCGCGGCATGAAGATCGCGTTCACACTCCTTCAACGCATAATACTCTCCCAGGATGATTCCCACCTCCTTGATCCATCTGGACTGAAGACCCTTCCCCCCTTCGGGGCCGTCGGCTGCAGCGTCCCACCGGGAGAAGTACTGCTTCTCATGGTCCTTCATGAGAGCAAGTAAGCGGTCCGCCGACACCCCGCCGGCTTCGAATACGGAGGTCCTGAGGATATCTGCGAAGGAAGCGCGAACATCATCCGCCCTCCGCAATGCATCCACCGTTCCCGCCAGAGACGATTGCGCGGCGATCAGGACATGGTCGAACGTCCCCTGCTGAAAACGAAGAATCTTCTCAAGAGCGGCGTCCACCAGTCCCGGATCGGTTCGTTCACCCGCCCCATCGAGGGAGAGGGCGCAGCTCCGTGTTCCACCCCAGGATTTCCGGATCGTGAATCGTCTGCCCGCTGCCACAAAGGTTAAATCGACTCTTATGGTATCTCCGCCACCAACAGGCAGACAGCCCTTCAGAGTCTTTCCGAATTGCACCTCGGTGAGTTTTGTGGAAACAAAGAGGACAGACCGCAGGGCATTGACGATGGTGCTCTTGCCGGCTTCATTCGGGCCGAGGACAACATTCAATCCCGGAGTGAAGGTCAGAGTTCTGTCGTAGAGTCCCGCAAAAGGATGGAGAGCGATCGTGAGGAGGATCATCGCCGCGCTTCCTCCACCAGCTCATGGGCCAATTGAAGGGCGAGACTGTCCTGCGGTTTTGCCGCAAGCGCGGTCAGAAGCCGATGGGCAAGGGATCCTTTCGGGTGGGTTTTGTCGATATAGGCCTGATCGACATTCAGCGAGACGGCATTCAGGTCGATCTCACAATACGGGCTTTGTTCCCGCACGCTCTGTAGCAGCGAATCCAGCAACCGGCGATCTTCCTCTGACAATCTCCCCTTCAGCTGCATCTTGACGAGGGTGCGAGGAAGATCTTGCGCGGCGAGTTCGCTGGAGAGAAGCTGAATATCTGCAGCGGAGTTCACGGACTTCTCGTAATCAGCAAACCGGATGGCGCCTGTCCTGAACGCCTCGGCGGTGGCTTTTCCGGCCGCATCCACCTCGATGTACCAGGCGGAGCCTTCGTGTGAGCAGTCGAACCCGTCCGGTGTATGTGTCGAGGGTATATAATAGAGTGCACCTTCCGGCCGCTTTTCCCCCGGAATTCTTACGTGCGTGTGTCCGGTCAACCAGAAGGAGAGTCCGGCATTGCGAAGCTCCTTTTCGGTCATCGGATAGTATGTTTCGGTGAAGTCCGGCGAGACACCCTGAATACTGCCGTGAGCTACACCGATGTTGATATGTGCGGGATCTTTCGCTGCCGGCGCCACCCAGCCGATGGCATTCGTCTTTGAGTGTTTACTTGTACAGGGAGCAGGAAAGAACACGATATGGCGGTCAGCCACTTCGATGTCAAACGGTTCAGGCCTGTCCAGAAGGAGAAGGAGGTGTTCGGGCAATAAACGACGGAAGGTCCTCCAGAGAGAATCCTCCGTTTGTTCCAGGAAGTCGTGATTTCCGGGGAGTACCACGACGTGTTTGCCGCTGAACGTCCTGAGGATGTCCGCCACGCTCTTGATGTCGCTCTGCGAGACATGCACAGAATCAAAGAGATCGCCGGCCACGACAAGGAAGTGAGCTTCCCGTTCGTTGGCGGTTGTGATCACACGAGAGAGAGCATCCAGCCGCTCCTGCACGAGTGTGCTTCTGACCCCCGGAGGATACTGCCGGCTCTTGAATTTGAGGCCGATATGGTTATCGGCGGTATGGACGATTCGGATATTCACGATAGAGGCATCCGGCCACCCCTCAGGCCTTTTTTTCCTTTTTGAAGATCGCAAAGATGCCATCGAGGGCGGGCTTCCCGAGATTGGTGGCGGCTTCGACTTCACCCGTGTCGAACCAGGTTCCTTCGCAAGAGAAACATTTATCCACTCTGACCCCGCGGAATTCGATTTCCGTCAATTCCATCCCGCACTTCGGGCAACGCATGTAATGCAGATCCTTGAGCCTTTTCTTTTCATCGGCTTTGAGCTTCTGCTCGTGCGCTGCCTGTGTCTTTCTCCTCAGTTCCATCTCATGTTTGAGAAAGTATTCTTCTTCGGAGGTAATGCGTGCGTGCTTCATAGGCCTTTTTTTCCTCTGCTACTTTGTGTTGAGGGTGTCAATACACAGCTTCAGCAGAAGCTGTAGACGGAACGGCCGATACCATGAGGGAGCAGCCCCGGTCGGCTGATCACCCGGGCATGACGTACAATATACGAAACCCGGGGCGAAATATGCACAGGGGAGATTTCCTGAAAAGCTTCGGGTCCAGCCGGAGAGACACCGTATGACTGGTGAGGGCAGAGGAGGTGAGGCAGAAGATTGAGAAAGGGAGGTCGCGGAGAGTCCGGGGTGTTGACAGCATTGTTGCTCTCTTGAAAGACGTGCTTTCTCTACGTAACAGTTGATGACGGCGTCACATGCGGACCGGCATTCCGGGTGAGGCTCGACCGTAGAGCCGCTCCTGTTGCGCCGGCGACACCTCCCGTCAGCATGCCGATGAAACCCGTTAGCAGCACGAGTATCCATCCACTGCCAAGGCTCATCATCGATGCGATGCGCATCGCGATGATTTGACTCTGGGTGACAAACAGGATCAACGAGGCAAGGGTCCACACTGCCCCAGCACTGATCAGTCCGAGCCGGAATCCCCCCAGGGTCGAGACCCGGGTGGCAAACGCCACGACAAGAGGAACGGCCATCACCCACCACCAGTACGGCGTTGCAGTCTGGAGGAGGAATATCAGGGCGGCCGAGATGAAGACCTTTTTCATTTCACGGCTGCCATCGTTGTTGTGCCGACCGCGTGCTCATTGTTCTCTTCCGGGGTGTTCAAGAAGACCAGATCATAGTATTGCCCCCGCAACCAGGTGTCCACGAAATTATCATAGAAGGCCGAGCCGGGGTTCCCCGATTGCCCGCCCGGATACACTCCCCACCCCTTCGGGGTCGAGTCCAGATCAACAACCATTCGCCACGAAGGGCCTCCCCCCCCTGTGATGGCGTTCACGGTGGTATTGTTGCCCACCGTCTGAAGCTTGGACCGTCCCAGTCCGGGCAGCCGGGCGAGGTGCCGTATGTTCGTGCCGCGTGACGTGCCCCATGACCAGCCGGCACCAAAGGGTCCCAGATCTTTTGTCAGTTTCCGGACGGCTGTAGAGAATGCCTGTCGCACCACCTGTTCTAACGTTTCAATCCCCGGGGTGTCGCGATTGTCAATAAAGGGATTCCGCACATCCGAGAGCAGCAAGTGAAGCGTGACATCAGCCCCCGGCTGAAGAAGGGGCACCCCGTTTTGCCGGAGATCGTCCTGCCAGATGTTTCTGTGGATCTCCCTCCACCAGTACTCGAACACCTGGGGAGCAATCAAAAAGGTGTCATAATCGCACTCCCAGCCTGTCAGCTCGTTGAACGCCTTCGCCTCCTCCGGGTTTAAGGATCGCTCATCGATCAACGGGAGGAGCACAGGCAACGCTTTCAAAGCCCGTGGGTTGACGATGTCCTTTTGCAGCGCCATCATGTCTTCGATTGTTGCTTTCTCCACGCTCCGCAGTCGTTCATTGATCCGTGTGGAGCGTTCGAATCCCACGTATGTCCAACCAAGGTAGTACGGATACGTGCTGTCGGCTGGCGGTTGATTGGCAGAGCTCACAAACCCGCGGGGCGGATTAAGAACATGGGGCAGATGGGCATGCGGAACCCATCCCTGCCATTCGGTGGCGGGATCGGTCCCATCGCACACGAACTTCCCCTGCTCCTTCGGGCGAAGCGGCAATTTGCCATTATGCCATATTGCGATGTTGTTGTCAACGTCCGCGTAGGCGAAATTCTGCGGCGGGCCGTGGAAGCTCTCCAGTGCGCGCACGAATTCGTCGTACGTGCCCGCCCTATTGATCTTCAGGAAGGTGTCGGGCGTGTTCGTTGAGTCGAGCGCACTCCATCGCATCGCACAGCCAGAGGGAACTCTCCGGTCGGTCGAACGCCGACCGGGGCCGGCAATCACAGGACCGTGATGGGTGTGCACGACGGTGTCAACAACGGTCGCGGCACCCCTGACAGTGATGACCTCAATGCGCCTGCTCGTCGGCCGCCAGCGTTTGTCGTGGAGATACTCATTCAGCGATGAGTCTCTGAAGGTGATCCTGTACCAGTCAAGCACATCAGACCCGGCATTTGTCTCGCCGAAGGCGATCCGCTTGTTGAAGCCGATGAGTACTCCCGGCGCACCGGGCGATGATACACCGTAGACGTTCATCTCGGGAGAAACGAGCTGGATTTCATACCAGATCGAGGGAAGCGTAAGGCTGAGATGCGGATCGTTGCAGAGGATCGGCCGGCCGTTTGCCGTCCGTGTTCCGGAGACCGCCCAATTGTTGCTTCCTTTGAACACTTCCTCCCGACCAGCCCGCTTTTCGATCTGTGTGACCTGCTGACGTATTGTCTCTCCTCTTCCCGGACTTGACGGGTGGGCAGCGTTGTTCCCGCGGGCAGGGATCTCTTCAGATAGCGGGACGGACTCCCGTGGAGCCCCCGGAGGGGAGAACCTTATGGGAGACTTCCTGTTCTCAGGGCTCTTCACGGATTCCGGCATGAATTCCCAGGGGGTCCCCGGGGGGACAATGGGATCAACAAAGGGAAGAACATCCGGGTACAGGGTCGACAGAACACTGTCGCCCAGAATATCCCGGACGTTGGTCAGAGCGGCATCGGTACTTGCGAAGGACAGAATCAGGGAGAAATTGGAGAAGATGAGAGCGGTTTTCAGAACGGTCCATTCCTCGGGACGGTAATCGAGGATTTTGAATTCGACGGGGAAGTGTCGTTCATCAAGGTCATTGAGCCATGCATTCACGCCGCTGCAGAAGGCCTCTACCGCATCGCGCAAGAACGGGTCTCTCAGGATGTTGCGCGACACCAGTTCCGCCGCGACGTTCAACCCGATGCGCCGGTGAAACCGATCCGCTTCGAGCGTGCGCGCACCGGCCACCTCAGACAGCCGTCCGGCAGCCGCCCGGGCCTGGAAGTCCATTTGCCAGAGACGGTCTCTCGCCGTACAGTAGCCCTGGGCAAAGAAGAGATCATGGGTATTTGCAGCGAAGATATGCGGAACACGGCGGTCGTCCCACACAATGCGCACGGTTTCATGCACGCTCTTTACATCGAACGTTTCGGGAAGTTCATCGCTGGAGCCGTTGTTCTGCCAGAAACCGGCGAACGGATTGAAGAATTTTCCCGGCGGAGGGATATCGCCGTCGTGTTTGAAGTTGAGGAGGACAAAGAGGCCTGCGGTCAGGAGGCTGAGGAGGATCGATCGAAACCACTTCATCGCGCTGTGCACGAGAGGCCTGTCAACCCCGTTCTTTGTGGCGATTCTCCTTGTGCCCGAGCGAAACTCAGGATGAACATCCAACCGGGCCGAGGCACCGGGAAGGCGTCAACGCTGGCGGTTTGAAATTGCCAACAGAGCATATTCCCGGGCTGCACGGTTGTACATGGTGGAGGACTGAGCTGACAATATACAGCTGACGCCCGGAGAAATCAACAGGCATCAGGCAGTCAAGACATCTGGACTCGAGGACTCTCCCGTTTGATTTCGGCCGTGCACCTTGCATACATGATCCTGGATGTGTATGTTCGTTCCTGTCGGGTCCCCCACTTCACACCTTCAAGGATGAAACGATGAACCGGAGAATGCTCTATTTCCTATGCACGCTGCTTCTTTCCGCACTGTACGCGAGAACATTTGCCGATTTTCCCCGAACGGACACCCCCGGAGTCACCGTGATCGACATCGCCGGCGACTGGGAAGCAGCCGGAGATCTTCCCCGCCAGGCCCTTCTGATCAGCCTCCAGGGACTGGCCAACAAAAACGGCGCCAACATTTACCTTGTCTATCCGGATATTCACCAGCATGCCGGCACGAAACAGATTCTGGAATACTATCAGAAGCGTCATGGCATTCGCACGACCGACATGAAGTCGGTGGAAGAGGTCGTGCAGCGGTACCGGTCATCATTGAAGGCGTGCGTAGTCTGGGATACGGGGGTTCTGGCGTCCCTCATGGTATCGTTCACAGTTGCCGGCCTCGAGGATGCCCTTGTTGTGACCGAGGAACATCTCCCGCTGATGAAAAAGCTCGGCCTGAAACCCGTTGCCGACTTCCGTAACAAGTTCCGGGGAAAAACTGACGCCGAGATCTTCCAGTGGGCCTACAACGAATACTGGCCGCGATGCAGCCGGGACTACCTGGTGTATCTCGGTGAACACTGCAGAGGGTTGAAGAATGGTCCCGGAATGCGTCCCGCCATCGCGGATTTCGCCATCGTGCATAAGGCGTTCTGCACTGACCTGTCCGCACGCCCCGGAGCCGGAGCGGAATATGAACTCGCCGACAGAATCATGGGCGAAATGCATCCGTATGCGTATGTGTACGGCTGGCACTCCTACTGTAAAGACAAGGAAGAGGAACACATCACGATGCTGTCGCGGCATGCGCTTGTTATGGCGGAGGGGCTCGCGTCCCTGCCGAACATGAGCTTCCACGGAAAGGTGCCGGTGTCACCCGACTTCCGTTTCAAGCAGAAGGGAGCATTCAACCCGGATCCCAGAGTCGAGGACAAGGTGTATATCACCCTCATTGAAAGCGATGGACTGGGCATCGGATCGTGGAACCGTCCGGGCAGAGGTGAAATCCCCTACGGCTGGGAGGCGAACGAAGAATACTTCGATGTTGCTCCGGCGTTACTTCAGTACTATTATGAAAGTGCCACCCCGAATGACCACTTCATCGGAAGCCTGAGCGGGCCGGGGTATTTCTACCCGAAGTATTTCCCGTCCGACAAACTCCCCGGTGTACTGCGCCGGGAGGACACACTGATGCGCCGGATGGATCTCCATGTATTCGGCATTATGGACTTTTCCGAAGGGGACCACGCGGTCGGAAATGCCGACCTGACGGAGAGAGTTGTAGATGCCTACTACGAGAACATACCTGCGGCTGCCGGGTTCTTGAACGGCTACGGTCCGGCCAATACCTACGACTGCCGTGAAGGCCGTCCGCTCATTTCCTACAACTATTATGTCGACGTCCGGAAATCGCGGGACGAGGTGGTGGAGGATCTTCAGGAGCTCGCGCGCATCAATCCCCGGAGGCCCTATTTTCTCCCCGTGCACGTCCGTGAGGACAACGATGTCAAACGGATGAAGGACATCGTGGACCGTCTGGGGGCGGAATTTGAGGTCGTCCCGCCCAGGGAGTTCATGATCAGGGCGGGCAAGCGGCCGACGATGACGAAACGTTTTCTGGTCCGGCGTCCCGCATTTTCCGGCCGCTGGAAACTCGACCCTGCGAAGAGCACGAACATCTTCCCGACTGCATTTGAGTTGGAGATCGACCTGCGGGGCAACGTCATCACCATGACGACGACGGCACTTGAGCAGAGATACGTCCATCACCGGCAGTTGAGGACCTCGAAGACGCTTGTCATCGGGGGTGCACCTGTCGGCTCGCCGGAGGAGATGACGCGGCGGATGGGGTACTCCGCCGGCTGGTCGGACAGTATAGTGAGCTCGGCTGCGTGGAAGGCGGACGGAGAAACGCTGGTGGTGACATCAATGCTGGATCTGGAAACGTCACAGGGGAAGTTCCCGGCCACATCCACGAGCGAGTACACGCTGTCGACCGACATCATGACCCTCACCGTTTCGGAGTGGCGTACGACGCGGCGGTCGACCGAGCCAGCGGTGGTATTCGTCTATCGACGGGTTCTGTGAGACCTGGAACGGGGCGGGCTTCTGCCGTCTTGTCGACTTCCTGCCGCGCAGGCGCTGCTACAATGGTGAGGAGCTCGAACGTTGGCGCATCCACGACTGTGAAATCGAGGTGGCGGTATTACTTGGCGGCAGGGTCGAGGTGGTTCTGGATCCACTCCAGTTCTTGCTGGTTCGTGATCGTACTAATCGCCTTGAGCGTCACGCCACATCGCGGGCAGACTATGGATTGTGCTGTGAATATCTTTTCCAGGATCCAGGTCCAGGACACCACCATATTCTCTTTGCAGGAGGAACAACGGATGTGGACGCGGTGGTCCGGGGGGTGAAACAACGTCGGGACTGTTGCGCCCGTCCTCACTGTTCGTTCAAAGTTTTCCTTGTACCAGAGTCCATAGTGATGCCTCGCCCACTGCCGGTCAACGTACCCTGAAATCATTCCCCCGAGACCGCTGCGGGTGTCGGGATTTATTGTCGCCATGTAGATGTGGCCGAGCATCGTGGGGCTTGCCATCAGGGCTGCAAAACTATGGATCAGCCATGCGGCCCAGCCCAGTTGATGCACCCAGATCATGATGCCCGTGACAATGAAGATAGGGCAAGAGACCATCAAGGACATGAAATTGATCTTCTCCGCAGCGTTGAACTTCCCCTGCTCGGGAAGAACGATCTTCTTGCTGATCGCCGCGAGGCCCATCAGCATGATCCATTTCAGATCGTTGAGAGTCCACAGCCATGCACATCTGATATTGTAGAGATGAAATTTGTAGTCGCTCCGCCCCCGGACGACAGCCAGGATCGGGAAGAGGATCAGGCAAACTCCCGACAGGCGGTGCATCCAGGCAAAGACGTCCCGCAAAGCAAGGTTGGGATCAGGGTTGTACAAGAATACGAGAATAGCCGAAGTTAACCAGCACACCATGAACGGTATCGCTATCGCCCAGTGCAGCATCCTCTCGGATCTGCGAAAACGCAGTATCTTTGATTCACCGGCCGGGTTGCTCTGGCCCCGGGCCAGATCAAACGGACGAAGTCCTGCCGGGGAGTGTGAGGTCGACAATGGGAGCTTCGATGCAGTCGGCCTGATTTGAGCCGGTATCCGAAGGTGAATGTCATGTCGCTCCTGTTTCGGATCGTGAAGCGTCGGGCTTTGACGGTGATGTTCTGCGCATTGCACGCAGTGGGTTGAGCTTTCTGCAAGAGGCGCTTCGCCGTGCGCGGAGAGCACGACCCCCTGCGCGTGAAGTATGACACTTTGTGCGTACGGCGCAGCACCCGGCGTGTGATGAACGAAATTCTGCGCGGGAGGCGCCACTCCATGTGGAGGATGTATCCGCTCCCCGGAGGCCGTATCAGCCTGAAGCTTCACGCCTTCGACATCCACCAGAATGGTGTGCGTTTCTGCATGGACCGGACACACTGCAGAGGAGAGAACCCGGTTGCACACCCGACAATAATGTTTTTGCATGCCCTGCCGAAGTAGATTTGGAGATACGCCCCCTTGAGGGGCACAAGTGAGAAATCGTGCAAATGGTGTACCAGGGATGCTTGCGGCGAACGGCGGAGAGAGCAGCACCTACACCGCGCAGGGTGCAAGGAAAATATGTATCTGGCCAAATACACAACTCCGCAATGGTTTGCAGATTGGGAGCGGGTGATAGCCAGCCGGCTATATGTGCGCACATCAGTGATGCGAGTCAAGAAGGTGAACGTATGGGTTCATGACATCAGTCGGGATCCGGATGTCGATGCGGTACTCGAAGGGAGCGTCCGGCGGACAGGGCATCAAACTGGCACCGTCGCGCAGCAGATTGATGCATTATTGGACTTCTCAGACAAAAGATGGGGCTCAAATAATGATCGGACCCCTCGTGCTACGCTCCTAGATCCCACCGCCGGAAATAGAGCCCCTGGCGGACTATCGGTAATGTTTTGTACTCGATTCCCTCCATTTGGTCGGGGCTCAATGGCGAAAACTCCGACGCCCATTTCACATTCTGTTCCAGCTGTTCAATGTTGTCCACGCCCACGATATTCGTACTTACCTGTAGGCTGCAGTTGTAGTAGAGCGATTCTTTCATCGTGATCGTCCCCGGCTTTGTCGTCCGCAACCGCTCGGGCTGCTGATCGGGTGGAGGAGGTGTCCAGGTGGAGAGCATACGGCCACGCGTGGCGAGTTTCATCCCGATGATGCCGATCCCCTTCTTTTGCGCCACCGGCAAAAGGTAGCGCTTGAAGCTGAGGTAATGCGTGTCCGCGGCGTTGACGGCCATGAGAATCGTGTCAAAGTCGAATCTGTCCAGAGCTTGTTTCAGGATGAGCGGTTCATAGTGGCCGGTGATACCGAGGAAACGCACCATCCCCTCCTCACGCGCCTTCAGCAGTGCTTTAAGTGCGCCGTCATTCGCAAATATCGCATCCAGCTGATCCTGTCGCTGCACATTGTGCAGCTGCCAGAGGTCAAGATGGTCGGTCTGGAGCTGTTGCAGACTCTTCTCCAGCAGTTTCATGGAACCGTCGTAGGTTCGGTCTGCAGTTTTCGAGGTCTGAAAGACTTCTTTGCGACGGTCTCTTAGCACCTGACCGATGTTGATTTCGCTCACCCCGCCCCCGTACCCCGCCGCTGTGTCGATGTAATTTACACCCAGGTCGATCGCCCGGTTGAGGATCTCCACCGATTCTTTCTCTTTTCCCTTCATCTCAAGGGTCGCCTGACCGCCGAGACTGAAGATTCCCACCTGGTATCCCGTTTTGCCAAGATTGCGTGTGGGCATCGCTTTGTGGGTTCTGGGATTGTAGGGCAGGTCTTTAATGCTTTTCTGCTGCTCCGGGTCAACGGCGGCATTGCCGTTCCCCGCGGCCATCGCCAATGTGGCCGCGACGGTTCCTCCGATAAATTCGCGCCTGCTGAACTTGCTTCGTGGGTCATTCATGTTCATTCCTCCTTCAGGTGTGGTCGCCGGAAAGTTCGTCGGGCAAAGTGAAAACCGAACAGCCCCGACAAGAAACAAGCAAGGAAGATCGGCCCATCAACTCTTCAGGCCTGCATGGCGGAAGCAATCAACAGTATGATCGTTCACCATCCCCACCGCCTGCATGAACGCATAACAGATGGTGCTACCGACAAACTTGAAACCCCGCTTCTTCAGATCTTTGCTCAGCGCATCCGACTCCGGCGTTGAGGAAGGCAGATCCGTGATTGATCGCCGGTGGTTCATCAGGGGCTTCCCGCCAACAAACCGCCACAGATAGCTGTCAAAACTTCCGAACTCCTTCTGCACGGCAAGGAACGCCTTCGCATTGAGCACCGTGCTTTCGATCTTCAACCTGTTGCGCACAATGCCCTCGTCCTTCATCAATCTGGCTATCCTCGCGCTGTTGTATGTGGCGATCTTCCTCGGATCAAATGCATCAAAAGCGCGTCTGTAGTTTTCCCTCTTCCGCAGAATCGTGCTCCAGCTCAGCCCGGCCTGTGCCCCTTCGAGAATCAGCATCTCAAAAAGGCGGCGGTCAGCGTGCACCGGAACGCCCCACTCGTGATCGTGGTATGCCTGGTACAGGGGATCACTCCCGGACCAGGCACAGCGAATAACAGCATTTGAGTCCATTCCAGAGATCTTTCAATGTTCCTCGACCCGGCTTCAGGCCCGGACTCATGCAACGGAGTTTGTATGTGCTTAAGGTTGCAAACAATGCAGTCTTTAGCAAGTGGCAGCCCGATTGTGTCATGGCATGAGCGAGTTCGTCCAGCAGCCTGCGTTATCCTCCTTACCGGGGAACTTTACTGCAATTGAATCATCCGCTCCCGATATTCCCGGAGCGGATGATTCATTCCTGCCCCCGAGAGCCTGCCGGCTTTTCTTCTTTCACTACAACAAACACCAGCGCCACCGATAGCAGAAACGCTGCGGCCAGCGCGAACACCGCATACATTGTGCTGTGCGTCATATCCCGGATCCACCCCACAGCATAGGGACTCACAAATCCACCAAGGTTCCCAACCGAGTTGATCCAGGCAATCCCCGCCGCGGCGGCGCTGCCGGAAAGAATTGCAGTGGGCAACGCCCAGAATGTTGACAGGCTGGACATAACTCCGGCCGTGGCAAACGCAAGGGCCGCGATACTGAGAACGGGATGGAGACCTTGAATCCCGCTCACGACAAAGAACACCGCCGCAAGGATGCCCGCAAGCGCAAAATGCCAGCGACGTTCCCCCGTCGTGTCCGAGTGATGACCCCAGAGGATCATCACCACGGCTCCGAAACCCCACGGGATCATGGAAATCAGCCCTATATGCCACGGATCGGTGGCAAAGTTGTCCTTGATAAGCTGCGGCATCCAGAAGCTGATGAAGTAGTTCCCCATAATGACACCGAAGTACACGACGCAGAGCAACCACACCGTGCTGCTCCTGAAGGCATCGGCAAGGGTATGGCGCCGGTGTCCTTGACGTGCCTTGAACGCCTCTTCCTCCCGGAGACGCGCCACTAGAAGATCTCGCTCCTCAACCGCAAGCCATCCTGCTTTATGGGGACCATCATCCAGATAGAACATTGCGACAATGCCGACAAGGGCAGAAGGAATCCCCTCCAGAAGAAAGAGCCACTGCCAGCTGGCCAGACCGGCGACACCGGCCATCGACGACATGATCCATCCCGACACCGGACTTCCAAATGCACCGGAGAGAGCGATGGCACTCATGAACGCCGCGATCATCTTGGCACGATATCTACCGGGAAACCAGAATGTCAAATAGAGGATAACGCCCGGGAAGAATCCCGATTCGACAATGCCGAGCAGGAATCGCAGTGCGTAGAACATGAGAGGGGTGTCGGCAAACATGAACGCCGAAGAAACAAACCCCCACACAATCATCAACGGTCCGATCCAGCGGCGCGCGCCGATCTTCTGCAGCGCGATATTGCTCGGCACTTCAAAGAAAAAATAGCCGATGAAGAAGATTCCCATGCCCGCACCGAACACGGTGTCGCTCATGCCCAGGTCCTGCTGCATATGCAATTTGGCAAAGCTGACATTCACGCGGTCGACGTACGACAGGATATAGCACAGGAAGAGAAAAGGAATCAGCCGCCAGGTCACTTTTCGGTAGGTGGCCTTCTCGAACTCCGAAATCACTGCTGGTCCATTCACCCGCTCCTCCTGTTCCTGGTCTTCGTGATGGAATTGCCTGAGCCCTGTGTGTACCACCCGAACGGCGGCCGCCGCTATGAATATACTCTCTTTCCCAGGCTTCCGAAAGTAAGAAAACGAGCTTCCTTTTCGGAGATGGGTAAGACTTGATTTCCGTAACATCTCTCCCGCTCCAGCAATCCCGTGCCGGATACGAAGAGTCAGGGCGATGGTTGGCGAGCCGAAAGATGATCGAGCAACATTAGGGGAAAACTTGAAGATGATCCGGAGGACCGATTCAGGGAGAATCGTCCGACGGACACTCAAGGGAGGATCGACAATTCACCGGCTCTCACGAAAGGAATGTCCTGAAGAACATTACTGCCGAGATGATCAATCCGATGGCTGATATGAGCATGCGGACAATCCGCTGCGGAACCTTTTGCGCATAGTGTGCTCCGCTGAATCCCCCGGCTATTGTGCCGACCATCATGACTCCGACAGCAGCCCAGTCGATCAGTCCGCTCCAGATGAAATAGCCCGCCGCAACCCCGTTGATAAGAAAGGCGAGCATGACCTTCAGGGTGTTCATTTCATGCACGTTTTCGAACCCGAGCATTCCGAGAGAAGCGAGCATGAGAATGCCAATCCCGGCCCCGAAATATCCTCCATACAAGGCCACAGCAAACTGAAACATGACAGCGCCGGCAATCCAATTGCGCGAGTGAGATTTCCCCTTCCCGATCTCCCCCCGTGTCCTCAAGACCCTTGCCAGAACCCCCTGAGCCATGAAAAGGATTGTCGCAAAGAGGATAAGAAACGGGACGAACGAATCGAACACCCTTGAGGGTGTCTGAACAAGAAGTATCCCCCCGGTCAATCCACCCAGAAGGCTCACCGGAGCAAAGAGTTTGAGCCACCGGTATATCGAAGGAACATTCTTCCTGTAGCCGGCCGCGCTGCTAAGGATTCCCGGCAGTAATGCGACGGTGTTCGTCGCATTCGCAGGGATGGATGGAAAACCGACGAAAATGAGAGTCGGGAACGTGATCATCGTTCCTCCGCCGGCAATGGAATTCATCACTCCTGCAACGAAACCGGCTGTCACAAGGATTGCGATCTGCGTGACCGTGAAGGGTTCCATCATTCCTTGCTTTTTCTATTGCGTGGCGCCTGTCAACGGTGAACGAGAGGTTCGTGCGAGGAGAGCCTGCGGAACCCCGCCGGAGAACCGTGAACAGATTGTGCGGCGGTTTGCGGCGTCTCTCATCTGTACGCTTTCAGTGCGCGGTCTGTAGCCAGAAGCAATGGATCGGCGGTCACCGGCGATCCGACGGCGTTCCGCATCCACACGTCCGGGACAACGCTGCCGGCCTTCACCATCCTTTCAATCTCCGGCCCGATAGTCTCCTTCCCTTTCAGGAATTCTTCAATCTGATGTGAAATCACGTGTCCGATGGCATAATCGGGAATATAGAGAAACGAATGGATGATATGGGAATAGATCGCGAGGAGGACGACGTCGTTCGTTTTGAACACCGGCGCGTAGTAGGTGTTCCAGACATCTTTAGCTATTTGCAGCGTTGCCGCCTTAAGCTCCACCGCACCGGCATGGGGATGATCATACATCCAGTGCCAGATCCCCATATCCACCAGCGAGACACCAGCGATTTCGTAGGTCTGCCAGAACACATTGAGCGCATCGAGTGTTTCATTGTTCGCATCGGCTGACGGAAGTCCCAGAAGCTGGAGATCCCGGGTCTGAAAGACATACGCAATGGCTTCGGTAAATGCCGTGTTCGGCACACCGTTGAGGAGGTAATGATCAACATCGTTGAGTGAGAGAGTCTGCTCCACATTATGACCCATCTCGTGAACTGCGATGTTGAACCCCTTGTAGTCCATCCCGTCCTTGCCCACCCGCGTGCGCAGGCGGGATTTGGCGGACCGCATGCCTGCACCCGCCGCATGTCCGGACCCCCTGGCCGGTTCGACGAGGATGTTGGCCGCCAGATACCCGGCCCGTTCCCTGCTGAAGCCAAGCTGCATCAACATATTGGGCATGTCGGCTTTGTATGCATCGGCATTCGGATACTTCGTACGAACGATCGAATCGAGCTGCGCTTCGGTGTAGCGGCCCCTGGCCCGGAAGCCGTTGTACCAGATGTCGAAGGGCTCGAGCGGCCGCCCGAGCCGATCCCCGATAATCTTCGCAATTTTGGGAACCAGCGGGGACTTCAGGACCGATTCCAGCATCGCCTTGACCGCCGCTTCAGGAATTTCCCGGTTTTCTTCGAACCGGCGGGCAATCAACGTCGGAGCGGTGGGCGAGTAGGGGTCCATCTTCTCTGACGCAAGAAACGTCTTCAGCAGCGTCGCATACCGCGTGTCGGGCTCGGGCGCATTGCTCACCGGACGATCCGATTTTCCCACCCCTTCAACATCACGGACGGTGGTCGCGCGCACTTCGTTCGTGAATGGGTTCCAGTCCACCCCCGGGTTATCCACCACGACCCCGGGGATCGTCTGGGTGACAATGCGCTCCATTACCCGCTGGATCATCTTCTGTTTCGCCATTCCGTTTTCTTTGTCGGCGTAATCCGATTTGAGCTCGTCGCGCAGATTCCAGTGGGAAAGGAGGCGCATTCTGGGTGGAAAGAGACGGTTACCTTTTGCGTCCACAAGGTGGTGCATGTAAATATTGTATTCCGCGATATACTTGTCGGCTATCGCCCCGGCCTCGGCTACGGCCTGGTTAACATCCGCAGGAATGCGCTTGGAGAATTGTTGAGCAAGCCTGGCCTCCGCCCATTGACGGCGCGACCATTGGGCGCTTCCCTTCAACCGTTGGTCGAGGGTGGTGATGGGAAAGTTGAGGAGGACGACGAATGCCAGCTTGTTCGAGAAGAAATCATCGGTGACATGAGCCCCCGGGGCATAGGCGCCAAAGAGTTCGTCGAATGGATAGATCGGGCCCCGGTCCAAGTCCGACTGTTCGCGGAAGGCCATCCCGATTTCGGTCATGTGCCCGTTGAGCTGCTCGAGCAGATACTCGAACCTCTGAAACATCACATCGAGAACCGCCTGGCTTCCTGCAAAGTTGGCGCGCACAAACGTGCTCAACACCGTTGCATCGCCATCCTCCTGTCGCCAGAACGTGGCAACTTGATTCAATCCTTGCGTGATGCGCTGGTGCTGTGCTTCACCATGGATGGTGATCAGCTCCTTCTCGAGATCTGCCCGGGCCTCTTTCATCCAGGTAAGGCGGGCATCCTGTGCCTTCGTCTGTCCGCCGGAAAGAATCGCCAGAACGAGGGCGAGGATAGCAGGGAGAGCTGGTCTTGTGAGAGTGGACATGGTGACTCCTCGAAATGATCGTCGGTAGAGAAATGGATTCAGGGATGATCAGAATGGAGCCTTACGCAAGCTTTAGAAGGTACGGGCATTCGATCGGATTGTCAATTCGTTCAACCCGAACGCTTCATGGGTCTACCGGGTGGATCCCGCCGCATCGTCAAGCACCCTGCGTACGGAACGAAGCACTTCGCTCGCTTTGTACGGTTTCTGGAGGAATTCCTTCACGCCTTCTCCGAATACTCTAGCTTTCATCCCGGGTTCAAAAAACCCGCTCGCAAGAATGAGGGGGATACGGGAATCCAGTGCGGTAATCCTCCGGCAGAGTTCATCCCCGCCGAACTTCGGCAGGCCCAGATCGGTAATCATCGCCTGTATTTCGTGTCGATGCTGCTGAAAGACCTTGAAGGCTTCTTCACCATCTCCCGCTGTAAGCACTGTATACCCCTTGGCCTCGAGGTAACTTCGAACCAATTCCTTCAACAGTTCTTCATCTTCCACCATGAGAATGATTTCGTTGCCACCCCGAATCTCTGCGGCCGATGGATCTTCAACTCGCGCAGGTTCCACAGGTTTTGGCACCGACGGAAAGTAGCACCGAAAGGTCGTTCCCTTGCCAGGGGCGCTCTGCACGTCGACAAAACCGCGATGGCTTTGCATGATACCAAAGACCATGGAGAGGCCAAGCCCCGTGCCCTTTCCATGGGCTTTAGTGGTGAAGAACGGCTCAAAGATGCGGTGTTGCATGACCTCGTCCATGCCCGTCCCGCTGTCGGAGACACCCAGGACGAGATACTCATGCGCCTCTCCTTTCGGCCATCTGGCCCGCACGATTTCCCCCCGTTCGCAAAATGTACTGATCGTGAGCGTTCCCCCGTCCGGCATGGCATCCCGTGCATTCACGCAGAGATTGACCAGAACCTGATGGACTTGAGTGGCATCGGCTTCGATCAGCGGGAGGCCATTCTCAAGGTGTTGAGTGATGATAATGGTCTTGGGGAATGTCTCGACGAGCAGGTTCACCACCTCCTCGACACTGTCATTGAGGATGAGCATCTCGAAAAGGATGTCGGTCTTTCTGGCGAAGGTCAGCATTTGCTTCACCAGACCGGTGCCCCTCATGCCAGCTGTGGTGATGGCTTCCGTGTTCTTCTTGATGCTCTTTCGGTCAGCGGGAGATCCTTCGAGCAGAGCCGCATGACCGAGGATGATCCCAAGGATGTTGTTGAAATCGTGGGCGATTCCGCTGGCGAGTGTGCCCAGACTCTCAAGTTTCTGGGCCTGTTGGAGCTCCGCTTCCAGGATCTTCTTTTCCTCTTCAGCCCGTTTGCGCTCGGAGATATCGGAGGAAAACGCCGTCGCCCCGATGATTTCGTGCTTGTCGTTGAAAATGGGATTGAATCGCGTTTCGTAGTAATTCCGGTCCAACTCTCCGGATTGCTCGATGGTCATGTGGCTTTCTCCAGCCAGCGCACGATCATAGTCGATCTTCGCCCTTTTTCGATCGTCTTCATTGGTAATGCAGTCCAGCAGATTCATTCCAATGGCGACGTGCTTTCCATACTCACGGAGCATGGCTTTCTTGTGGGCCGTGTTGCAGTTCAGGTATCGATACTGCGTATCAATCGAGAGGATACCCATATCCTTCGGACTCTCGATACTGGACTGCAGGAGGATCTGGGTTTCCCGGAGCCGTTCTTTCG
Organism: uncultured Bacteroidota bacterium; assembly: GCA_963779225.1. Classification (GTDB taxonomy): domain Bacteria; phylum Bacteroidota; class Ignavibacteria; order UBA10030; family UBA6906; genus CAVPCZ01. Next base: position 1,478,632 of record CAVZWW010000003.1, on the reverse strand, counting down.
CATGTTTACGTTCAGTGATGTTCCGAATGTTGCACTGAATGACATACCGCTGTTCCACCTCATACAGATTGCTGACAAACTCCACATCCACCTTTCTGCCATCAACCGTTTCGAGGGGAAGGTCTTCATAGCGGACGTATTTCTGTTGCTGCAATTCCAGAAACTTGGCTTGATTCGCGGCGATGTTCCTGAAGAATCCGAGGTCCCAGATCCTTTTTCCAAGAAACTCATCGTGTGAGAATCCCAGCATTTCCACAAGATAGGGGTTCACATCCATGATCATGCCCGTTTCGGCATCGAGGATGAGAATCCCATCCTTTGCCGCCTCGAAAAGGCGCCGATAGCGGGTTTCCGAATGCCGCAGCGCTTCGGCCGATGCATACCGTGCCCAGAAGAAACGACTTTGCTGCTGCCGCCATACCAGGCCGACGACTCCACCCGCACCGACAAGCAGCGCACCCATGAGCGTAATCATCAGCCAGAACCGGTCTCGAATCGGCCCGTAAACTTCTGACAGATCAATGCGTGCGACCAGGTACCATGGAGAATCCGGCACTTCGCGCACATCGGCAATCATTGGTTCACCGCGGTAGTTTCTGCCGACCACAACGCTTTTCTGTCCCAGTGCCGCTTTCACCCCCGGCAACGTTGTGACATCGAGCGGAATTCGCACGTTGAGCGCACTATGCTCTTGAAAACGCATATCGTTGAGAAGGACCAGATCGTTCTGTTCGCGCCTGAGGATCAGGGTCTGGGACGTTCTGCTGGGTGTGGGCCAGTATTGGATGAACGGATACAGGTACGTGGTGGGATCAATGCGCAGCACGAGGACGCCGAGCGACCGGTTGCTGTCGAGATCACTCACCAGGGGAACAAGAACCGCCAGATACGTCTTTTCATCATGCTCATCTCTGTAAAAGTCCTGCAAGGAACACTGTCCCGCATGCAGGATTTCAGACGTTCGATTCGATACGGTGGTGGAAATGGGATCCTGCGCCAGGGGAACGGACATCCTTGTTACACCCAGTGTATCGAGGAGGAGCACGCGGTCATAGTCGTAATGCGTCCGGTATTTCGTCAGCCAGGCAGCCAATTGGTCTTGCGCATCCACATCGTCGGCCTTGCTCAAGAAGCGCCGCACCAGATTGGCAAAGGATGCATTCTTCAAGAGGATCCCTCCGTCCCCGGACCGCTCCTTCCGGTACCATACCAGTTGATTCACTTTCAGGTCAGCGATATTCGAAAGCCGATGTTCCACCTCCTTCCGGTAGTTCAGCTCGTAGTTGCGATACGCGATATACCCACCTGTAAGTATACTTGCCGCCAGGATGGCGAACACCATAAGAAGAACATATGAAAGGCGGGCACTCTCCGCGTCGTGTGCGTGACGTGCCTGCCACAACTGCCTCGCGGGTGCAACAAGGAGTCCGACCGACAGGAAGAAGAACGCCAGTGACGTTGGCAGAGCCGGCGGAATATCCTCCCCGCCATACATCATCGGTGTCCCGTACGCATAGGCAATCAACAGAAGCGAAGCAGTCAACAGCACGAGATAGGCCAGCACAAAAGCCGCTGTTGCGAGCTTCCGCCGTTTGATCGATGAAAAGAGAGTCAGCAACAGGGAGCCGACGCAGCCAACAAAGCAGACCGCCGTTAACGCAGACATGTGCCCGATGGGAATCCCGTACAGACTACCGGAAATGGCAAGACCGAGATGCTCGAATTGCGGATACGTCCCGTTGAGCGAAAGGAATAAGAGCACGATGGCGGAGACAAGAAATATTGAACAGATGAATATCGCAACGAGACGGTATTGCCGGTTGTGTTGAGACCGGCTGCTGAAGAAGAGCATGCCTCCGCTCAAGACAAAAAGGAGGGATGTGCTGGGTGCCATGGGAATCAGATCCGCACCGAAGCTCGAGAGGAAAGCGTATCCGAGTATCCATCCCAGAAGGCTGGCAACACCAAGCCCTGCGGAGGAAAGGCCCAGTACCTGAGGGAGTCGATTAAGAATCCGCGGTTCCGGATGTCTGGTTGAGTTCATGGTGGGCACTCTATGTTCTCTTCTAATAACGGGAAACGCATGCTCAGTTGGTACTGGAACGCAGGGAATACTCTTTGCACCTGAACGTGACCAGACCAATGCATTCGGCCGGATCACAGTGAAGCAGCAGGGAAAGCGGGTCACGGGTTAGGCCCTTTTTGAAGAATTTTCAATTCTGTTTTTGTAGATACTTCCCCTGGCAGTCAAGCCGTTCCACGAATCCCACAAACAAACCCAATTAGGGCAATTTTCTGGACAAATCACTGTGGCATACCATGTGTACCTATGAGCGATCATCAGCTGTAAACTAACCGTGCAGGAGGTGAACAACTGCATACCATTCCTCCATCACACCAGCCGGTCTACCGAGCGTAGACTTGATCCGGGCTCCAGGAAGCCAGGCAAATCCTGAAGGAGATTCTCTGCTGTGCCGCACGGCCGGGTTTAATCCCGTTTGCGGCCACCATTGTGACGAAGGCGATGTATCGGCGGGAGGATGCAATGAGAACGCTCACGATCAGCATGCTGAAGTCCCCTTTGGGACTGATTCCGCTACAAGTTGAGGCTGCACCATATCGCGTAGCAACGAACGGCGTAGAGTTCCTGATGGACGGAGGGGGCAACTTTTCGATAGACCACAATACCCGGGCCGGTGTGCCGGGCGCAACAACATCTACTGTGCAGCTGTCCACTACACGGCTTTCTACCACTCCTATGGTGAATCTGACTGGCATATCTTCAACGAGGTCTGCTGTGGCTTCACCCGGTGGAAATGTGATGTATTTTTTGGGGGAAAAGGAAAGGAATGAACACATGTGGAGAGTGAGAGTGATCGCGGTTGTGCTGGCGATGTGCTTCGGTGGATCCCTGCGCGCAGCGGTCCATTCTGTCGCACCAACAGGCAACGACGGTAATCCGGGCACTCTGGCCCAGCCGTGGCGGACGTTGTCCAGGGCGAATGCCATGGTAGAGCCCGGAGACACCGTGTACGTTCGCGCGGGGACATATCCGGAACAAATCATACCTGCTCGTGAAGGTGTTGCCGGGAGACCGATTGTCTATTCGGCGATGCCTGGAGAGAATGTGGTAATCGAAGGGATAGCCTCGAGCCTCAAGGTCGTCGTGCTTCCGGGCTACACGACAGTCGAAGGGTTCTCGATCAAAAGTCAGGCTCACCTGAAGATCCTGAACACTGTCGAGTACTGGGTGCATCTGGCCGGCAACTATAACACGTTGCGCAGATGCCGCGTGGTCGCCGACGGTGATCCCACCTACAATTACTGGACATTACATGCCTGGTCGCGGGGAGTGGTGGTGTCCGGGCAACACAATATCGTGGAACACTGTTATATCCGCGGACAGGTGATGGGTGTCGTCGTTGCAGGAGCGCTGCCGCGATTCACGGTGATCCGTTTCGACACGCTGCACAGCCACGGTGCCAGCAACATCGTGATTCTTCCCCACGAGAACAATGCCTTGTTCGACCGGCGCAGCCAGGGCACTCTGGTTGAAGACTGCGAGATCGATACCTCATGGGAAGAAGACAATATCCAGTTCGAGCCCAATTATCTGGACCACCAGCAGACATACAATATCGGCACCATCATACGGCGTTCTCGACTCGGCCATGCGGCGGAGAACTGCATCGATTTCAAGGGTGCGGAATCGGTTCTGGTGGACAGCTGCCTGTTGTACAGTTCTGAAGGTGACGACAACGGCCGTTGGGACGGTCCTGACGATAGCGGTGGTGCAGGACTTGAACTGGGGGCCGGCGATGTGTCGCGGTATGTTATCGTACGACGGAGCGTGATCTGGGACAACCATACCGGTGCGCATATGTACGAGGGGTACCGGTATTACAATAACGTATTTCTCAACAACCGGCGGAGCTATCGGGGTCCGAACGGAACGTATGCGAACAACGACCTGGCGGGAGTGGCAATATCGAACAAGCCGCGCTCCAAACGTGCATTTGTGAACAACATCGTTGGCATGCAGCCAAACCGTGCGTTGCTGAGATGGAATATGGACTACGGAGACAAGTTCGAGCTCAACAATAATCTGTATTTTGATGCCGGCGGCCCGGCAAAATTCTCCATGCAGATGGCTGAAGGTATGGTCATTGCCAGCGGTGTGGCGACGTGGCAGAACAACCTGAATACCTATCCCGGGTATGCCTATCTGGGCGGGAAGGATGCTCAGGCCATCGAAGCAGATCCGCAGTTCGTCAATGTCCCGCTCCTCCCGACCGACTACGACCCGTCCTGGAGTTTCGGGCTCATGCCGGGTTCTCCCGCAATCGATGCCGGGCGTCCGGTGACAACGTCGGTGGGGAGCGGCGCGAACAGTGTATCCCTCCGGGTGGAAGATGCGCGCTTTTTCTGCGACGGATTCGGCGTGACGGACGGCGATGTGATTGCCATCGGTTCGGCCGACCCGGTCCGCATCGTGTCCATAGATACGCTGACAAATACCATCGCCCTTGCCGAATCCCGGACCTGGAACTCCGGTGCGGGCGTCCATCTGGCGTTCGAAGGGGCCGCTCCCGACCTCGGAGCGCAGGAATTTGTCAATGGCGCTCCGGGTGCGCAGATTCCGATACGACCCTTGCCACCTGAATTTGTCATCCCGGCGAACGGGTCCACCGTCATCGCGACGCGCGTCCGCGTTACATGGATGAACATTGCCGGCGCGGAATCGTATGTCGTGCAACTTGCCAGGGATTCACTGTTCACCAGGAAGCTTCTGGATACCGCGGTGAAGGACGTTACCATCGAGATTGGCCCGCTTGACGGTGGCACACGCTACTACAGACGCATCCGTGCGCGGGGTCCGGCTGGTGAGAGCGAGTTTGGCTCCGTTACCAGCTTCAGTACCGGTACCCCAAAAGGTGAGGGCTTGATTCCGGGGGAGGCACCCGCCGCCTATGCTCTCAGCCAGAACTACCCGAACCCATTCAATCCGACGACTGCACTGAGCTATGCCGTTCCCGGACAGACCCATGTGAGTCTTCGCGTATACAACCTGCTGGGGGCTGAAGTGGCAGTCCTCGTCGACAGAGAGCAGGCCGCAGGAGTCTACGAAGTTCGCTTCGATGCATCCGTTCTCCCCAGCGGGGTGTATTTCTACAGATTAGAAACGGGAGAATTCCATGAGACAAAGCGGATGACCCTCGTCCGGTAGCACTCGACCGGAATGCCTTTCTCCATCGCGACAGACGAACAGCGGCTGCACGGCACTGTTCGTCTGTCCATTCCGGGTTACGGTGCGAAGCTTCGTGTCGTTTTTTTGTGCATCGCGCCTGTTGCGGCACACCCTCCCCGCCTTCCATGACGAGTCCATTCAGAGCATCCTCTTTCTCTTCCCGGGCACGTGAACCTTCTTGAGCTAAGTGAATCCCGACCCGCGCCGAGTGAGATACACGTTTTCTACGCTCTCAAGATACCGTCTCGTGCCCTTGAAGGATATCGCTCCAAAGGATGAAGGAGTGACTAATCCTTTGTCGGCGTAGTCCGATTTGATCTCGTCGCGCAGATTCCAGCGGGAAAGGAGGCGCATTCTGGGTGGAAAGAGACGGTTCCCTTTTTGCGTCCACAAGGTGGCGCATGTAAATATTGTATTCGGCGATATACTTGTCGGCTATCGCCCCGGCTTCGGCCACGGCCCGGTTAACATCCGCAGGAATGCGCTTGGAGAATTGTTGAGCAAGCCTGGCCTCCGCCCATTGACGGCGCTACCATTGGGCGCTTCCCTTCATCCGTTGGTCGAGGGTGGTGATGGGAAAGTTGCATCGCCATCCTCCTGCCGCCAGAACGTGGCAACTTGATTCAATCCTTGCGTGATGCGCTGGTGCTGTGCTTCGCCATGGATCGTGACCAGCTCCTTCTCGAGATCTGCCCGGGCCTCTTTCATCCAGGTAAGGCGGGCATCCTGTGCCTTCGTCTGTCCCCCGGAAACCACCGCCTGAGCAAGGGCGAGAAGAACGGGGAGAACTACCCTTTGGGAGTGGACATGACAACTCCTTGAGAAATGTCTTTCACGGTACGGGCATTCGGCCGGATTGTCAATTCGGAAACCACAGAAGATTACAGACGTGAGAGGGTCTTCATTCCCACCTGAATACCGCAACAAGGGAAAATGTCAGGGCATCCTCGACGGGAATCAGCAGCAGCGAAGGGCGCTCGATATTGAAGGCAATCAGACTTACCGCAAAGTCGCCCTGGACGAACAGCGAGTTTTCCGACCACTTCGCGGATGCTTTCATGACGACATCCTTCGTGACACCATGGAAGGTAAGCCTCCCGTTGACCGTGAGACTGTCTCCTGTTTGTGTCACCCCCGTCCCGGCAAAAGTGGCTTCCGGAAAGCTGATGGCATCAATGACTTCCATGGCATGAGAATCCCGGTTGGAATTGCCGCTGTCAAATGTCGTCACGTCAACCACCGCAGAGACGGCTTTGATCTCCCTTGTTGCGGGATCGAGATCGAGCCTGTAATGGACATCCTTGCTCGTCGCCTCGACCTTGTGCAGGGGATGGACAAGTCGATAGGTCACGGAGGATTCATCCTTGATGGCATCCAGGGTTTTCAGCTGCGCCATCCCGGCGGAGCAGGAGATCAACAGCAACGCAACGGCACTCTTGACGGTCATTCCCGTGTATCCTTTAGAAGGTGATGATAATCATCGACGCAGCGAACACACCCGTGGTGATGTATGCGGCAATCTGATGGAAGCGCGCCTGATTGTAATAGGAGGCTCCGTGTCTTTCGATGACCATACCAAGTATCGGAGTCAGAATCATCCCGGCAAAGTGCACCCACGCCAGCGTTTTGTGAATCGACGTGGTGCTCGTTTCGTCGCGCCGGATCAGGGGCGGCGGAGAGAGCACAGAAAGAAGTCCGGTCGCCGCGTAGCACACGATGGTAATGGGGATAAATGTTTGATGCATGTCGAGGTCGTTGCGATCTCCATTGTTCAGATATTTCTGACCGAAGTACACTGTTGTCACCATCGAGGCAAGCGTCACGAACCCGCCGATCTGATGCGCCGTAAGCATTGTGCGTCTCACATCGAGTTCATGCTTCCGCACCTCGGGAGTGAGCGGTGAGGCGATGCCGATATTCCGGAAAAAGCCCTCTTCCCCCCACATTGCTTTTTCCATGAAACTGATCTTGTCGGGAAGAAGCTTCGGCTTCACCGGGGACTGAAAGCTATCGGAAAGCGCCATCTCTTCCTCAAGGATCGGCATACCATCAAGACGCGGCGTGAGGCTGAAGCCCGCGAGTGCCGGGGGATCAGGCTGATCCTCCAGCGAGATGGTAGGCTTCTCTCCCCCATGATTCGCGTCCGGTGTTTCAGCCTGCCGGACCCGCGGTACAGACTGCACCCGCGTCCCAGGCCCATCCCCGTCTTCGGTGGCTGATCCGGAATCTCCGCCGGCCACGACAACGGAATCCTGATGCTCCCCGCACGGGGTTCCTGCATACACAACAGGCAGAACCCGGAAAAAGCCACCCCCGATCAGGAAGAGTGCTGTAAGGAATCGGACGAGATTCATAGTCGGAGCTCCTTCGTGTTCAGGAATAGACTCTCAGGGAATCGCCGGTCAGTGTTGTCTTATAGGTTCCGAGCGGGCTTCCCGCCGGGCCACGGGTAACGGCCCCGTTCAGGGCACAGAACCGTGCGCCGGACAATAGAAAGCGTTGGCGTTCAGATCGTACGTCACGTTGGCCCCCGCATGCGTGCAGGCCTGGCTTACTGCAACATACGTACCGCTACCCGTATGCGCCACCACCACTCCTCCGTTGTAGATGTAACCACCGGCGTTCTTCAGCGAGGCGTAAGCGGGATTTGTCAGATCCAGAGTGAAATCCACGTTTGTCGGAGCGCTGATGGGATCTTCCTGCTTGCACCCGCCGAGGCATTGCACACACACCGCCGTCACAGCGCCAAGCCCGAGTGTCGACAGAAACTCCCTTCTCTCCATAGGAACGTCCTTAAAAGGCGAATGGTGATGGACGATTGTCAGAACGCCGCACGCGCTATCCCGCGGCTTAACATATCAGACCAGGTCGAACGAAAAAGGATTAACCCCCACAATTTACCCCCTATTTCAGAGGTGTATTCCTCTACGTTCAGAAGAGAGTGAACAGGACGGATGCGCCAAACCCGATTGTACTGAGATTGCCTCCCCGTTCAAAGGGGGTGTAGAGGGCATAGCTGGCTCCAACATCGAACCGTATGAGCGAAGAAAGGACGAACTCGCTCCCCACGCTGACACCAACGCCAAATCTTGTCGTCCCGCCACCACCGCCAAATTTGTTAGGATTGCCCGGAGTTTCGGGGTTTTCCACAAGTTCCGCCGAGGTGTGGGTAGAGTCATACTCGTAGGCACGGTTTTCCTGATGGCTCAGCAGGAAGGACACTCCGAGGTAAGGGGAGACCGGACCCCTCAGCGGCACCCATCTCCCGCCAAGTCCAAGAGAGAAGAGACTCAGCTCATTCCCACCATGACCCTCCTGCCCTCCGGCCGTCACAAGGCTGTCCCTCGAGTAATTTCTCCCATCGATGGGGGTGTAGGAGGCTGTCCGATCAGGTCGAGAGGAACCGAGGACAGGGAGTAGACAACTTCGCCGCCAAACGAAAACGAGGTGCCAAAACCTCTTCCGTGCATGCCTGAGGCATAGCCCTGTGATCCCCCGGTGAACAAGGCCTCGGCCGCCGGGCCGACGCTCAGTTCCTGAGCGACCGATGAACCCTCCATGAAGCGTTTCATACACCCTCCCTCTCTTGACACTATTGGATGATCCTCCTCCGCACGAACTGCTTTGAAGATGGTGTTGAATGCACAATCACACGGCATGGCCTCCCGGCCATATCCATACACAGGGCCGGCAAGAGACCGGGTATGCAGGAGACATCTTCGTTTTCGCTGCCGCATGCAATGGAATTACTCGAATCGGATGTACAAAGATAGGGTGGATACCAGACTGAACGCTGGGAATGAAAGGTGTGAGAGTGCACAAAACCTCCTCCGAGTTCAACTACTATGAAGAGCCTAGTAGCAAATCGGTATGGTCTTGCGCCTCCTTAACGGTGTGGGTGGAAAATGACTGCACATTAAAGGAGCCCAAATGATTACTCATTGTCAAGAGAAAATGAACCAAGCGGACTCCTTGATCCGGAAAACCGACTTGTCTATATTGGATTTGTATTGGATGTCGTGACCCCTGACTCCGGAGCACCCCGTGAAAAAGAAAATCTTCATCACTGTACTCATTCTCCTCGCCATCTACGCCCTGGCCGGATTCTTCGTCGTCCCCGCGATTCTGAAGCCAAAACTGATTGCGGCAATCGAGGAGACAACTCACCGGCGAGTGCAGGTCGGCTCGGTTTCCACCAACCCCTTCGCACTTTCCCTGAGCATCGAAGATTTTGTACTCAAAGACAGGGACAGCTCCGTGATGGTCTCCTTCAAAGAGCTCTATGTGAACTATGAGATCCGGTCACTTTTTTCGGACGCAACCGTCCTCTCCGCGTTTCGGCTGGATACACCGTTCGTCGCCATACGGATCATGCCCGACGGGAAACCGAGCTTCCAGGATCTGCTTCAGGGCAGTTCACCGGACACTTCGGCCGCCGATACCTCGCAGAGTGCTCTCGTGATCGACGATTTCTTTCTTGCACAGGGGACGATCCGGTATCAGGATATGGCGAGACCGCGGCCGCTGACACGCGTGATCGATTCTCTGGACCTTTCGCTGAAAAACTTCACCACGATCCCCCGTGAGTCTGGAGAGTATGAATTTGATGCGACCACACGATACGGGGAGCGGTTCCACTGGCATGGAAACATGAGCGTCACACCGCTCCGCTCTTCCGGCCGGCTTGAAATCACCAACATCCGGCTGCCCAACCTCTGGGAATTCATGAGTGACCGGTTGAAGTTCGGTGTGCAGTCAGGAACGATGGACTTCCACGGAGCGTACAGTCTTGATTTCTCCACCGAAGAGGCGCAGTTCGCCCTCCGCGAAGGAAGTGTCGGAATTCACGATCTCGTCCTGACTGTACCGGACGACAGTCTACCGCCTGTGTCTCTGCCGGATGGATCCGTAGAAGGAATCGCATTCGAATATCCGCGCCGCGCCCTCACGATCGATGCCATCCGGGTGGAAGGGGGATCGCTGTGGACCGCTTACCTTGCCGATGGGACGATGACGATTCAGGATCTTCTCACCCCTGTACCCGATCCACGAGACACTGTACCGTCCTCAATAACGGTTGCGATCAAGAAACTCACGACCAAAGGTGTCTCGTTTACGTTTATTGACAAGATGCTCGAGCCCGAAGCCCCCTTCACGCTAAAAGATCTTACCCTGTCACTGGAGAATTTCACATATGGCGCACGGGGAACCGCGAAACTCATGGCGACAGCGATTCCCAACGGAGCCGGATCCGTGCGCGCAACGGGTACCCTTTCCATGGAACCGCAGAAGGCTGATCTGGACATACAGATTGCCGGCATGCCGCTCCCGTCTTTCCAGCCTTACGCAGAACGGTACAGCAGGGCTCAACTGGTAAACGGGACCGTTTCGTTGAACGGCAGAATGAACTACGCCGCGCAGGGAAAGCGCACCCTCTTCCGTTACCGGGGTACAGCGGGGTCTGACCGGGCCCGGATCACCGATCCGGTTCTCAAAGAAGACCTTGTCCGGTGGGCACGGCTGGAGATGCGACGGGTGGAGTATACGCTGGACCCGCCGTCCTTTTCGATCGACGAGATCGTCGCGATGCGGCCCTACGCACGCGTTATTGTCGGACCCGACCGCAGACTGAATCTTCAGAATGTTATGGCAACCGGGGGCGATTCCTCAGGGGCTCCGGCCGAGGCGCCGAATTCCGCAACGGCAGCGCCCGTCAAAGAGGAGTCCGCAACAACACCACCAATCACAAGGGACTCTGCAGCGGCGACTCTTACCACGATCAACACGATTACCATCGTGGACGGATCAATGAATTTCGCCGATCTCTCCCTGATGCCGAATTTCTCGACGGGCATTCAGTCTCTCAACGGAACAATCCGGGGTCTCTCCTCCGTCCAGCTGGCCCGCGCGGATGTGGATCTCGGCGGCAAAGTGGATACCTACGCTCCTGTGACGATCAAAGGGCAGATCAATCCCCTCAGCGAAGAAGCCTACACGGACATCCTGATGAAGTTTGAAGGAATGGATCTCACAACATACAGCCCCTATTTCACCAAGTTCGCGGGATATCGCATAGACCGCGGAAAGCTCACGCTGGACCTTCGCTACAAGTTGAACAAACGTTACCTGGACGCGGAAAACAAGATCGTCATCAATCAGCTCACCCTGGGCGAGAAAGTCGACGGGCCGGATGTGACCAGCCTCCCTGTGAAACTCTGCATTGCTCTGCTGAAGGACTCGAAGGGTGACATCGACATGGATATCCCGGTCAGCGGAAGCATCGACGACCCGGATTTCAGTTTCTTCCCGATCATTCTCAAGGCGGTATTGAATCTCCTCTGGAAGATCGTCACCGCACCGTTTGCACTCATCGGTGCGCTGTTCGGTGGGGGGGAGGATCTGGATCATGTCGGCTTTGCGCCCGGGCTTGATTCACTCAGCCAGGGCCAGGCGGCGAAACTGGCCACCGTGGCCAGGGGACTCACCGAACGGCCCGGGCTGCACCTGGACATCCGCGGAACCTTCAGCGATTCACTGGACGGACAGATTCTGGCACTCGAGGCCCTGTTGCGGAAGGTACGGCCTGCCGGCAACGGTCCGTGGACACGGCAGGAAGAAGAACGGATGCTGGAAATATATACGCAGACCTTCGGCGTCGAAGCGGCGCAGCTTGTTCCGGGGGAAGAAAGTGAAACGAGAAAGCAACAGATCATTGAGATGGCACGTCAGCGGCTCGTGGCATCCATGCCGCCGTCAGAGAATACTCTCCGTGATCTGGCGCGCCGGCGAGCGGAGTCCGTGATGCGGATCATCACGACACAGCACAGCATTGACCCCGCCAGGCTGTTCTTGCAGGAGGTGAAAGGTAACGCAGCTGCCATCGACGGGCTCATTCCGACGGAACTGTCGTTGACCGCACCCTAACCCTTTCCTTCAGATTCCGGCCGGGAAGCCGGTGGAGCGTACCAACGTTCTTTCGGCACCACCGTGGGTACGGGCCGGTCGGCGCGATAATTCGGCGACATGATCTGTACACCGTATTCATTGAACGCATCCTGGATCTGCTGGTGCATGTCCGAATACGTTTTGGGCATTTCGTGCGCCTTCCCGGTATACGCATTGAGTTGATACGTCACGTAGAAATCGTTGAGTGCAGTCTGCAAAACAAACGGCGCCGGTTCCTTCAGAAGGCCCGGCGTGCGGTCGGCGGCCCCGAGGAGCAGGGCATGGACCTGTCGCCAGGGGGTGTCGTAGCCGATGGTCACCGACGTGTGCAGAATGAGACGCTGCAGACGTGCCTGTGCGCTGAAATTGGTGACGTGGGCGGACAGCATGATGGAATTCGGAACCGCGATTTCCACGTTCTTGACGGTGCGAACCTTCGTCACCAGAAACCCCGATGCAATGACTTCCCCTTCTGAATCCCCGATCTTCACAAAGTCCCCCACTTTGAACGCACGCATATAGGTCAGGATTACGCCCGCAATGATATTCGCAACTGCGGAACTTGAACCGAAGGAAAGGAGTAGACCGAAGAAGATCGAAATCCCCTGGAATGCATTGGAGCCGGATCCCGGTATGTACGGATACGCCACCACCAGAGAGAAGGCGATAACGAGAAACCGGACGATGGTGTACGTGGGCTTCGCCCAGTCGGCATCGAAGCCCGGGATCTCCACTTTGCCCTTTTCCAGCTCTGCAAAGAAGAACTTCAGGAACTTGAGTACATAGGTGGTCACGACGGCAAGTACGGCGAGAAAGAGGAGATTGGGGATCTCGACAACGAAGCCCTTCGCAAGAACAGACAGGGGGTCCAGAATGAGTTTCAACATGACGCCGCCAAGAGCCTTCGTCCAGGGTAACACGGACAGCATAGCTTCTATATAAAGATACACCAGGACGATGTACGTGATACTTCGCAAAAATTTCAAAAGGGCTGCCAGGATCCACATAATCCATGAGACTTCAAAGACTTTTTGGGAGGCGATTCGACTCGAACGGCTCCGGGTATCGGCAGCAACGAGCAATCTCCGAAAACCGCGGGGGAGCAGCCGGATCAGAATGAAAAAGAGAATCGTTGCCGCGGCGGCCAGAGCGATAGCTCTGACCAGGGAGCGCGTGGAATGGTCGGATCTGTATTCAGCAACGGCGGAACGGATCCGGGCCGCATATTCGGAAGCGATAACCTGCCGCGACACACCGAACGCTTCCGCATCGTCGTCCCTGAGGACCAGCAGAAGTCTTTCGCCGGCAACGATTTCCGTTTGATAGGGGCTGTCCACGGAAAGAATCGAATCGGGCTCCACAAGAGGATCATCCGCCACTTCGGCGATGCGGTCAGCCATGGACCTGGCCCGCGCTTCCGGACTCCAGCCACGAACACCCTGATGAATGGAGAACAGCACGTTTTTATCAAGCCGGACCGGATATGTCACGATAGAGTCGGGGAGTGCCCGCCGTTCCTGCGCAAAAGCTCCCGGCCCCGGCTGGACGGAGAGAACAAGAGTAACTGCAAGATTCCATATGAGCACTGCTATAAGACTACGCGGGCGGCACATGAGACGGGGAACAACCATTTCGGAGATCTCCTGGGGATAGGGCTGTGCAATGCTACGAAGGAAAGGTGAAATATACAATGGAGCGTTCAATGGAGTCCTATCTTTGACCCATTTTTTGTATATTTTGGCATCACTACGAGAGTCAGTCACGCCATCACCTTTTCCGGAGGATTTCCATGCTGAAACGTACAAACCTGCTGGGCAGAGCGATCCTGATTCTCGCGCTGGCCGGCCTCACGATGCTCATCTCCTGTTCACAGTCCCAAATGGTCATGAACTCATGGGTGAACAGGGAAGAACTGAAGGGTCAGAAATACCACAAAGTCATGATCCTCGCCATGACCCCGAACTGGGAGAACAGAAAGATCGTGGAGGAAGAGATGGGTCTGGCTACGGAAAAAGAAGGCGTTGAGGTTGCCAGAAGTTCGGACGTGCTCACCCCGGGGACCAGCACAATGACCCTGCACGACAAAGATCTCGTTTTACAGAAGGTGAAGGAGTTGAATTGCGATGCAATTTTCACCATGTCGGTGAAGGATGCGAAATCTTCGGATCGGTATGTCCAGGGCACGGTTGTTGCTTATGCCCCCTATCCATACCATTCGTACTATGGCAGCTTCAACGGCTACTATGGGTACATGTATCCCGTGATGTCGACGCCCGGCTATTACACGAACGACAAGACCTATATTCTTGAAGGAAATCTCTTTGATGCATCGACCGGAAAGATCCTCTGGTCCATGCAGTCGGATGCGTACAACCCGGCGGGGATAAAATCGTTCAGCCGGGAGTATTCAGCCCTGGTCATCTATCAGATCAAGAAAGAAGGATTCCTCCAGAAGTAGGTTGCGTTGGGATTTCCGGAACGGCCGTGTTCACATTCTCCTCCAATGGTATTCTGCAGCCTCTGGAAAGGACCCGTCTGCTCCGCTCCCGCGAGCCTGCCTCTGGCGGGCTCGCGGACCGGGTGCTCATTCTCCGCCGACGCCTCCTCCGTACACCTGACGGTCTACACCCCATTTCATCCTCTTGGGTGATTCCTTCCGAGGGAGCCAATCACGACATTATTTCCATACAACGGACAACTTCCACACGGGATGCTGCCCATGATGCTTGTTTGCGTTCTTCTTGTGCTCGGGTCCTCAACGTCTTCTTCGTTTTCTTCTCTCGAACGCGGCGATCAGGAATTTGCCGTGCGAAACTACCCGCTCGCTCTGGCCGTGTATGATTCCGCCCTGACCACATCGAAGGATTCTGCAGATGTGCTCTGGCGACTTGCGCGCGTGTACGTCTGCCTCGCGGATGTCGCTCCTGAGGATCGGCGGCTGGAGCTCTACCAGAAGGCGGAAGCATACGCCGTTCGCAGCATATCCGCCGACTCCACGAAATCTGAAGGGCACTCCTGGCGGGCTGCCGCCCTCGGCAATGTGGCCATGTTCGAAGGGAGCAAAGCGAAGGTACGCCTCTGCACTGTCATCAAGCAGGAGCTCGACTGCGCGATTGCACTCAATCCCCGGGATGATATCGCTTACTCGATCCTGGGCTCCTTTTACAGGGCTCTGGGCAACGTCAGCTGGCTCGAGCGCCAGCTGGCTACGCTTTTCCTGGGAGATCTTCCCGAGGGAGGATACGATGAATCCGAGCGCGCCCTCCGACAGGCAATCACGCTGGCACCCCGGGTTATCCGGCATCACTTCGAACTGGGAATACTCTATCAGGAACTGAATCGCGATGAGGAAGCGCTGGCAGAGTATAGGCAGGTGCTCGCTCTCCCGCTCTTCCTGGCAAGCGATGCGGCGCGGCAACTCTCGGCATCCCGACTCGTCGAAAACCTGAAAGAACCCGAAGGCCAGAAGTGAATTCCGGACTTTCTTGTCTACCCCATAATCGGGGAGGATCATCGAACCAGGAGGATCCGCTTCATCTCCACATGATTCCCGCCCTTAGTTGATATTGGCAGAGGCTCTGAAGAATCACCTTGATCATCTCCTGATCCTTTACTACAATGTGGCCAGCCCGGATCTGGCCAACCACATCCTTGAATCCACGAAGGATTTGTCACGGCTGGAACCAGCCCCCCCGGAGGCAGAATACACCTTATTAGGTAGTCTCGTCTGGTCGTAGGGGCTCGGGCAACGAGCATGCCACGCAGCAATCACCATGGGAGCCTTTTCATGAAAAATACTCTCTCTATCGCTTCAATTGTCCTGTTATGTATCTTGTGCGCCACACCACCAATTGTTGCTCAGCAGAAAGACGACAAAAACTGCAAGGACCATCCCCTCTTTACAAGGATGCCTGACTCATGGATTCACAGTTGCACGGAGAAAGAATTCGACGCATATGCCTTCACAATCGGGAAGGGGAAGACCCAACAGGTGGAAGGGAGATTGTGGAAAATCAACTACTACCCACAGGCCACCGCCAAATCCAAACCCAGCGAACTCCAGATTCTTCGTAACTTTGAAAATGCTGTCAAGAAACTTGGAGGGACCGTTCTCTACAGCGAGAAAACCAAAGAGACCTTTCAGCTGGTCAAGGACGGAAAGCAGATATGGGTTGAGGTGTCGGCCGAGTTCACCGGCAAATACGGGCTGCGTATCGTGCAAAAGGAGGCCATGGCTCAAGACATCATTGCCAATGCCGAGGCGATCCTGAACGATCTGAAGGCCACGGGCCATGCGGCAGTCTATGGTATTTACTTTGACACCGGCAAATCGGAGATCAAGCCTGAATCGAAGCAGGCCTTAAGCGAAATTGCAAAACTCATGAAGAGTGATGCCGGTTTGAAGTTGTACGTGGTCGGTCACACCGATAACGTGGGAGGGCTGGAGGCTAATATGAAGCTTTCCCAGAGCCGGGCGGACGCCGTCACACAGGCACTCATCCGCGATCACGGCATTAATGCTTCCCGTCTCAAGGCCTACGGGGACGGCCCGTACGCCCCGGTTTCTTCCAATGAAACGGAGGAAGGGAGAGCAAAAAACCGCCGGGTGGAACTGGTGAAGCAGTAGCACAATCGCCCCGCTTCGGGTTTCAGGAGTTTCTGCAGATGTGCTTTGGTGACTCCGGCCGGAGAGATGAGGGCCACATCCGGCCGGAGCTCTCAAGGGTGCGCATCGTTCATGCGAGTGAAGTCTATGCCCGTGCTGTGGCAGGGCGTGCATGCCGCACCACGCGCCGATGCCGAAATGAAAGGAGTTCCGTCGTCTCTTGTCTCAGCCCACACCCATCCGCCCGGACCTGCATTGGGAGCAGCCCGGAGTTTAAACATGTAGGCGATAATCGTTCGTGTGGACCCCGTAAAAACGTCCTTCACGATCAATGATGAATCGGGAAATTGCGCATCCGCCATGACTTTCCCGCCGGCGTCAAGCCATACGGAGGCTTTCCCGTTGTAGCGTACGACGATCCTATCCGGATGGGCGGAATTGCCCGCTCTCATCAGCGTGTCTTTGACCAGCCGATAAAAAGTCCACCCCGTCTCCACTTTCTGCAGGTCATACAGTTGTGCGTCGGTGACTTCAGCCGGAGGTATCGCTGAGGGGGATGGAGAATCAGCGCACCCTGCAGCAATGAGTCCCGAAACGATGGCAAAGAAAGCGATGAAGAAAAGTCTGCTCATCAGAGACGCTCAGCGACTGCCGATGTTTTCGCGGTACGGATAGACAAACTCATATGCTCCTGACGCTGCATCGAATACCCCTTCCTTCAGCATTGACAGACCTCTCGTCCGCTTCGCAGATGCGCCTGACTCCAGCACCTCACCACCGACGCCGGGAAGTTGAATCGTCGCGCGGGTGTTGGCCGGAATGGTCACGTTCACTGTCATGCGGCCGTCGGTAATCCTCCACGCGGTCGACACCGGGCCGGCAACAGAGCGATATTTCACATGCGCCCACGTGAGTGTCCCGCCCGGTTGCGGTGCAATCACCAGCTTTCGGAAACCCGGACCATCACTACGGATTCCGCCGATATTCTCCACCATCCACTGGTACACCGCACCGAAGGCATAGTGTGCAAACGAGTTCATGCCGGAGTCCTGAAAACCCTTCTCCGGAGTCCACCCGTCCCATCGTTCCCAGATACTGGTTGCGCCGTGGCGGATCGTGAATCCCCACGAAGGGAACACCTCGTTCTGGAGAAGCCGGTAGGCGACATCGTTTCTTCCCATGGCAGACAGGACAAGCATCAGGTCTTTCGTCCCGACAAACCCCGTTGAGAGACGCCATCCGCGCGATTCAATGTCCGCGATCAGGTGACGGGCTGCCAGCTTCCCGGCCTCTCCATCCAGCAACCCGGATGCCAGGGCTAGCACGTACGCGGTCTGCGTGTGTCCTTTGACGCGTCCCTGGGTATCTACGTACGCGGTGACAAAGGCCTTCTTTATATGCTCAAAAAGCAAACGGTACCGGTCCGCCTCGCCCCCCTTGCCAAGAACTTCGGCTGTCTGTGAGAGCAACCGCGTGCATCGTGCGAAGTAGCTGATAAAGATCACATCATGCGGGGTCTCGGCTTCGATATTCAGCCAGTCGCCGAAACAATGAAATTTCGCCGGCGGCAACAGGTCGGGGGTCGATCGCCCTCTGCAAAATTCTACGAACTTCACCATCGCCGGATAGTGTTCTTCCAGAATATCCCGGTCCCCGTACACCTCGTAGATGGTCCACGGGCAGATCACCCCCGCGTCAGCCCAGGCAGGTCCGCCGTCTCCATCGGCCACTTTCAGCGGGGCAACCATCGGGAATTGTCCGTCCGCACGCTGTGCATCAGTCAGATCGACGATCCACTTGTGGAAGAACGCCTGGACGTCGGCATTCAGACAGGCAGAACGGATGTACACATGCGCGTCGCCGGTCCAGCCCAGCCGCTCATCGCGCTGGGGGCAATCGGTAGGAACGTCGATGAAATTGGCCCTTTGTGTCCAGACAATGTTGCTGTGAAGTTTGTTCACCATCGGATCGGAACATTCAAAGGTTCCCGCTGGAGGGGTTGCGCTGCTCAATGCGATACCGGTAATCGTGCTTGGATCCGGCGGTTCGCTCAAGCCGCTGACTTCGACATACTGAAATCCATGAAAAGTGAACCGGGGCTGCCAGGTTTCCTCTCCGACTCCTCTGCAAATGTACGTGTCGATGGCCCGGGCGCTGCGCAGATTTTCTGTATAGAGTGTGCCCTCAGGGTTCAGCCGTTCCGCGAATCTCAGCCTGATCGCTTGGCCGGCTGCGCCGCGCACCCGCAGACGAACAACACCGGCGAAATTCTGGCCCAGATCGAAGACCCAGGTGTCGGGTGCGACAAGCCTGTATGATTCAGGAGACAGCTCCGCGAACGAGCGCACCGCCGGGCCCGGATGCGCTTCAAGCAGCGGATGCAGATCGGCACCTGCATCCACGGGCTCTCCGGCGATCACTTCAGGAAAACTCCTGTCCGTCAATCGTGCATCGAAGGTCTCCCCCATGAGAAAGTCCGCTTCGACCGTAGGACCAGCCCATGCCATCCAATCCGATCCCGTACCCAGGTCTTCCGTCGATCCGTCAGCATACTCTATGTGCAGCTGGGCGCGGAACCGGGTTTTTGTGCCGTAGTGGTCGCGTTGAAGACCCCATCCCACGTAGCCGCTAAACCACCCATCAGCCAGGATGGCACCCCATGTATTGGCCCCTTTGTGCAGCATCTTTGTCACGTCGTACGCCCGGTAATAGACTCGCTTCGCGTAGTCCGTCCAACCCGGCGTAAAATAGTCGTCGCTCACCCGGCTGCCGTTGAGGTAGACATCACAGAGGCCGAGGGCGGTGGCATACAACACTGCGCGGCAGACCGGTTTCGCAACGCTCAACGCTGTCCCCAGGTACCGGGGGGGAGGAAGGAGGAGCATGCTGCCATCCAGAACTCCCCACGGGGGAGAACCAATGACGCCAACCTCCCCGGCAGCCTTCCCCTCACCGGAGTCCGGTCCTTCTGTTTTCCAGCGCGCGAGGGGAACTTCCGAAGAAAACCATGACCTGTCACTCACGAGGGTTTCGGCTGTCCCGTTCTTGTACATGAGCCGGAGCCAGAACAGCAGTCCCGCCGGTCCTTGTGATGAATTCTCCGCCTCGACATAGAAGACATTCTTCCCGGAGACAAGCAGTGAGGAGATATCGGTTCGCTGAGGGGTCTTCCACGCTCCGGGCCCTGAGGAAGAGGAAGCGACCTTCTTCCCGTTGACGAACAGGGTGAACCGGTCGTCTGCAGTCAAGGCAAGATCAGCGGAAGTAATCCCGCTGCCGATCTCAAGAACACGCACAAAGAAGCGACTGCCTGGAGGGGCGTTTAACGCCTTGTCGGCCGCATGCCAGATCCATCGTGCCGTGACAAAGGCCGCAGGCTGTTCATTGCGCCGCGGAGCATCATGTCCGATCCACACGGCGTGCCATTCTCCTTGTGTGAGAATCCCCATCGACCAGAAGGCCGGCTTGCTCCAGGGACCGGGTGTGTCCCCCTCCCAGGCCATTACTTTCCAGAAGCACATCTGGTGCGAAGCGAGCGGCCGGCCTTCGTACCTTATCGATCCCGTGCGGTCTCCGGACATTTTCCCGCTGTCCCAGAGGTCTCCTGTATCGGCGGCGAGCAATGCCGCCGTGCTGGAGACGAGAATGCGGTATGCGGTCTGCGAGGCACCGCGTTCGGCTGATTCGAGCACCCAGCCGAGACGTGGTTGCCGGGTGTCGAGGCCGAGGGGATCCGTTTTGAACTCAGAGGTGAGCTGCGATGGAGTAATCATGTTTGATCCGGAAGATATTCCTATTTCAGTTGCGAGCAAAATGACCAGGATGGAGATCCTGGTGAAGCGTGTCGTGCACATTGTCGCCTCTCATCATTGGCGTCTGCGCCGGGCAATCACCCGGGAAACATCTCCGGCAAACCAGAATATCATGCCGAAGGTCATGAGCTGCTGGATTCTCAGGAGATCGAGTGTCCATGCAAAATACAGGATTGGCGGAATGATCGTGAGGGCCATCCCGGTTACAGCCGAGGCAAGAAAGATGGTTTTCATAACACTGACAGGTTGTTGTGGAAGCGGCGCTGGACGAGAGCACTCAGCAGGAGATACAGAATGCCCGCCGTCAACCAGCCGGGAAGAGCGAGAAAGTAGATCTGAACGCCGGCGAACCTGTTAAGGAGTCCGCACGTGGCAAGTGCCACGAGCCATGCCGCGCCTGCAGCAATGTTGAATGTGCCCCCCGACCGCTTCGCAAAGTCCGAGGTCAGTCCGAGCCTGCCAAATATGTAGTAGTCCACGGCAATCACCGCTCCCATGGGCATCAGAATCGTCCCGTAGAACCCGACGAAGTCCAGGAGCTTCATCGCCAGGGCCGGAAAGATTGCGCCGGTGGTTGCTATTGCCCCCGCAAACAACGTGACCTTGAACCGTGATATCGAAGGGACGATTGCCTGAAAAGCCAGGCCTGCTCTGTAGATTGTCGGGTTCGCAGTCGTCCACCCGGCAAGCACAACACAGACGAGTCCCGATAGCCCCACGGCTCCGTAGGCCATGGGCCCGGGGGCAACGGCGGTGTCGGAAGGATCGCGGGCAAGCTGAACGGCATAGAGAAGCGATGCACAGATCCACGCCAGGTAATGCCCCACAAACATGCCGGCTGCCGAAGCAAAACCATGGTGCCAGCGTTTCGCATAGCGAAGGATAGACAGGTCGGCCATTCCCATATGCATTGCCGCGTTGCAGAACCAGGCAAAGAAGACCACGTGCCAGAAAGTGAATTTGGTCTGTCCCGGCAACGGGTCTCCCCCCTTCCAGATATTCTCCTGCGCAACCGACCAGAAGTCCCACGGTGTAGTAACGCCGAGCTGTCGGAGGGCAATGATACCGCACGCAAGGAACACGAGGAACATCCAGGGCACGGACGTGGCAGCCACACGTGCCATGGCGTTGTACCCTTTGGCGGCAACGAATGAAAAGACCGCCCCGACCGCAACGACCACGAGAATCCACATCATGCTCGTGGGGAGCCAGTCATTGAGTGCAGGCATCGGCATGGAAAGCGGTAGGCCGACAGCAGTAGCAGACACGGCGATCATTGCACCCGCAAGGAAACAAAAGAGCGCGCCGTTCGCCAGGTTATAGATGAGGACCAGCCGTGTTCCACAGATTTGTTCGAGTTTGTAGTACAGCGTAAGCCTGAGCCCCGTGGCGACGGGGGCACAGATCAGGGCCCAGCTGAGGACGGCAAGGAGATTCCCGATGAACAGTCCCACAACGAGATCGAAGGCGCTCACGCCGGCGGCAAGAAAGAGGGGGCCGATCATGAACTCCGTACCGGCGACATGTTCTCCAGCATACATGCCGATGATGCTGCGGAGGCTCTTGAGTTGTCCGGGCGGGACCGCTTCCCGCTCGAACTCGCCGGAGGAGGGGTTGTTCTGCATAGAAACTGGCCAATGTTCGCAGAATATACTCACCCGGATTTCCAATTGCAACCAATCGACAATTTGACTCTGGCATTCCCCCGCCGTATCTTTTCCCAGACCAACCGTATCACCCCGAGCAACGCTGCACCCGCCCTGCGAAGTGCAACGAACCGAGAAGGTGTCATCCTCACGTTCTTCTCCACCCGGTGCGAGCCGACACGAATCGTCGGTCCTTGCCGGGTGCCGCCGGGAGCCGGTCCTGCGTCATACCTTCGCGTGTGTCTGTCTGAAGGTCTCTCCCCATTTTGCAGGAATAGCACATATGTCAGAACAAGCAGAACCCTGCTCACGCGCAAATATGATCAACTATTCTGTCGGGGAGTGCGCCAATTCCCTGATCATGAACTCGCTCTTTGGCTTTGCGATGCTGTACTATACGGATGCCCTGGGGCTGCAGCATTCCACCGCCGGTATCGCCATGTCGCTGGCGATTTTCTGGGATGCCGTTACCGATCCAGTAATGGGGCATATCACGGATAACACAAAAAGCAGATTCGGACGAAGGCACCCCTGGATTCTGTTGGGGGGCCTTGCAGTAATTGCCACGTATATTTTTCTCTGGTATGTCCCCGACGTCTTCAAGAGTAGTGCTCAGATGTTGTTCTGGTATCTCCTGGTCATCAATCTGCTCCAGAGAACCGCGATAACCGTGTTTTGGATCCCTTACACGGCACTGGGATTTGAGATATGCACCGATTACAGCGGCAGGGTGAAGCTTCAGGGCATCAGGCTGGCCATGAACATGGTGGCGAACGTGCTTGGTCCCGGACTGGCCTGGGCGATCTTCTTTTCCAACAATGAACCGGTCAGAGCAACCGCTGTCGAGGGGAATTATTTGCAGATGGGAGAGAGTTTTGCCGTCGTTGCACTCCTGTGCATACTTTTTGTTCTTGTGGCGACAAAGAAGTATATGAAGGACAGCAGACAGATCGTGACCGAAGGGAACACCATCAGGGGGTTCTTCAAAGACATGAAGGAGATCGTCTCTGATTTCTATCCCCGTTACGTATTTGTGTTCATCGTCGTTGTGACCGTGGGGATTGCCCTGGTCAGCTCGCTGCAAATGTATCTCTATGAGCATTTCATGAGATTCAGCGGCATTGAGAAATCGTTGACGCACAGCGGGAGCATGATCGGTTGCGGCACCGGTGGACTGGTGGCGGCTTTCCTGACGAAGAAACTGGAAAAGAAAGGCGCCGTGACGTTCGGAGGGTTGTTGAGTGTCGGATGCAATTTCTTGCTGGCGGTTCTCTTCCTGACGGGAATATTGATTCCCGGACAGTCTGCTTCGTTCTTGACATGGACTGTTCCGTATGCCTTCATCATATTCGCCATCTTTCACGGCCTGTACTGGCTGGGCAATGGTATCATATTCCCCACCGCGACCTCCATGATGGCCGACATCTCCGAGATCAACGAGATCAGAACAGGAATCAACAAGGATGGTGCGTATGCGGCCGTTTACAGCTTCGCCCAAAAATGCGCCATCTCCCTTGCAGTCCTCATCAGCGGATACGGTCTCACATTGATAGGTTTCGAACCGGGGAAGGAGATTGTGCAAAGTCCCGAGACGCTCTGGAGACTGTGTGCGGTGACATTGCTGGCAGGACCCTGTGTCTCGCTGATTTCGCTGGCCTTGATTCGTCTCTACCCTGTGAACAAGGATGTGCTGCAGAGATTGAGATCCGAACGCACCACGCATTGACTGATACGGGACTGAAGTTGATGTCTGCTGAGGAAGTCCATCTCTCCCTCCGGACACAACGCCTGTGCGGTGACCGGCTTTCGTGAGAAGGGCCGCAAGAGACAAAAGATGTGGAATCTTCTGTCCGGCGATCAGAATCGAGTGTGGGAGATGGGGCTACCGGGCTGGGGGGGGCATTTCCAGGATCCTCTGCGTTTCCCTGATTCCATCTTTGAAACGCCCTTCGGCCATAAGCATCCAGCTGTATAGAGTCCGAACGAATCCATCGTTCGGGCTGAGCGTGACTGCCTTGACTCTCGGCCTCCTCTCTCCTACATTGTGTCGTGCTGTTGAGACGTTTGTCCTGTAGCGATTGTTCACACCCCGGTAATCTTCCCATGGATGTCAGCGTCGTCTCATCGTCACACAATTCTCTTGAGATTCTTGCACATCCGGGCAATGTCAATCCCACAATCACCGACCCTCCCCACAAAGTGGACGAGTGGGTATGATTTTGAGGCTCCCGCCCTCTTTCTGCGGGAGGCGTCGTTATGATCGGCCGGACTATTTCACACTACCGGATTCTCGAGCGGCTGGGCGGCGGCGGGATGGGGATCGTCTACAAGGCCGAAGACACCCGCCTGAAGCGGACCGTCGCTCTGAAATTCCTCCCCCCGGCACTCACCACCGACACCGAAGCCAAACAGCGATTTGTTCACGAAGCGCAGGCCGCCTCCGCACTCCAGCACAACAATATCTGCGTCGTGTACGATATCGAGGAGACGGACGACGCGCAGATGTTCATCAGCATGGAATGTCTGGAGGGCGAACCGCTCGACAAAACGATCGAACGCGGGCCTTTGAAGACCGACGAGGCGACTGACATCGCCATCCAGATCGCTCTGGGTCTCGCCAAAGCCCACGAGCAGGGCATTGTCCACCGGGACATCAAGCCGGCCAACCTCATAGTCACCAGAGACCGTGTGGTCAAGATCGTTGATTTCGGACTGGCGAAGCTGAGCGGCCGCACAATGTTCACAAAAGTTGGTGCAATACCCGGCACCGTCGCCTACATGTCGCCCGAACAGGCGAAGGGCGAACTCATTGACCAGCGGACGGACATCTGGTCTCTGGGAGTAATACTTTACGAGATGATCACCGGGCACCTCCCTTTTCGTGGGGACTACGATCAGGCCATTGTCTACCAGACTCTGAACGCGGAACCTGAACCGGTCGGAACACAGAGGCCGGATTCCCCCGTCGAATTGCAGCGGATTCTCACGAAGGCGATGCAAAAGGACCCCCGGGAACGATATCAGCAGGTCGAGACGATGCGCGCGGACCTGCAATCGCTGAAAAGCGGATCCGGATTAGGCACGCCGGTGCAGCACGCGCGCAAGCAGCCATTCTGGAAAAGACCACGGTTCCTCCGCAATACAGCTCTTGCCGTCGCATTCGTTGTTCTCGCAGTGGCAGGAACTGTCCTTCTGTCCCGTCGACCCGCCGCCATCGATTCCGTGGCCCTCCTACCGTTTGTAAATGCGACCGGCGACTCCACCCTCGATTACCTCTGCGATGGCCTCACAGAAACCCTCATCAACAGGTTCTCCCAGCTTCCTCAACTGCATGTGATCGCGCGGACGACAGCGTTCACTTATAAGGGGAAGGAGCAGGATCCGCAAAAGGTCGGAGAAGCGCTCAATGTCCGTGCAGTGCTCACAGGGAAAATAGTGCAACGCGGCGACCTGCTGACCGTCCAGGCCGATCTGGTCGATGCCCGTGAAGGGACCCAGCTCTGGGGGGAACGATATAACCGACAACTCCGTGATATCCTTGCACTCCAGGAGGAAATCGCAGAACAAATATCAGACCGGCTGCGACTGAAGCTGTCCGGAGACGAACAGCGGCGTCTCACCAGAACCTATACCCAGGACACAGAGGCCTACCAGCTGTATCTTAAGGGCCGTTACTGGTCAGAGAAACTCACGCAGGAAGGCTTTCAAAAAGCGGTAGAATACTACAATCTGGCGATCGAAAAAGATCCCACCTATGCACTGGCGTACGCGGGGCTGGCCGACGCGTACTACTGGGTATCAAACAACTATCTCCACCCGAAAGAAGCGATGGAGAAATCTCGCTGGGCGGCATTGCGGGCCCTTGAACGGGACAGTCTGCTGAGTGAGGCGCATCTCTCGCTTGCCCTTGTGAAGCTGGCCTACGACTTTGACTGGCCGGGAGCAGAAGTCGAATTCCGCCGGGCGATTGAGCTCAACCCGGGTTTCGCATGGGCTCACTTCTGGTGCGGGAGATACCTCACCTGGATGGGGCGCTACGATGAGGGCACAGCGGAGCTGCAGCGAGCGAAGCAGCTTGACCCGCTCTCGCCGTTCATCAGCATTGAAATGGGTCTTCCCGCTTTCTTCATGCACCGGTATGACGAAGCCATTGAAAATGCCCGCAAAACGGTCGAGATGAACCCCTCATTCTTCTTCGCCCACTACGTCCTTGGAGACCAGTACGTCCAAAAGGGAGACTATGCCTCCGCAATCACCGAGCTCCAGACAGCACTCCGGTTGGAAAATTCACCCACTATCCTTGCAGGGCTCGGCCGGGCATATGCAGCCGCGGGCGAAACCACGAAAACGAATTCGATACTTCATGAACTCTCCATGCGCACTTATCCGCCCCCCTATGATATCGCCCTGATCTACTGTGTCATGGGAAAGAAGAACCAAGCATTTGACTGGCTTGAAAAGGCATATGAGGATAGAAATGACGCACTGATCTGGCTAAAGGGAGATCCCCGAATGGACCCGCTCCGCTCCGATCCCCGGTTCATAAGCCTGATCAGGAAACTGGGCCTGGATGCTTAGCAGATTGACGAGCCACTTTGACGCATGCGTCGGGAGACCGGCCCGGCCCCCACACACGATTTTCACATATGGAGCAACCATGAAGTCCTATCTGCAGAAGAGCTGTACAGGATCTCTTTGCTTCTGTCTCATGCTCGCCATCTCCACCGTGCGGGTCCTCGCACAAACAGCACCTGCCGACGGGATCCGGCAAAACACCCCGACTGTTCATGCCTTCATTAACGCCCGCATAGTTCAGTCACCGGGAAAAACAGTCGAGGGTGCGACGCTCGTGATTCGCGACGGCATTGTCAGTTCGGTCGGATCGGCATCCATACCCCGTGATGCCCGCATCTGGGACATGAATGGCATGACTATCTACCCGGGACTGATTGATGCATATTCCGATTACGGATTGCCAAAACTTGCGCAGGATACACAGCCGGATCGGCAGGCCAGGCAGGCCCGCCCGCCCCAGCCGGTGGAGACCCGCGGCCCCGCCTACTGGACCGATGCCGTGATGGCCCGGCAAAACGCCGCTGAACTTTTCGCACCCGACGCAAAAGCAGCCGAAATGCTCCGCAGCCAGGGTTTTACCACAGCACTCCTAGTTCCGAAAAAAGGCAATTTCAAAGGCACGAGCGCACTCGTCAACCTGGGAGACGGGAGCGCAAATGATGTCATACTGCGCACCAGCGTGGCCCACCACGTAAGCTTGGAGGTGGACCCCCACCGTGAAACATACCCCACTTCGCTCATGGGCGTGATCGCACTTGTCCGTCAGACCCTCTTGGATACAGAATGGTACCAGAACGCTCTCGAGGCCTACAGAAAGAAACCCTCCCTCCAGCGCCCGGAGACGAATGAATCACTTGCTGCCCTGAAGGACGTGCCCGGAGGAGCAATGCCTGTCGTCATCGAGACCTCCGACGAGCTGGATTTTCTGCGTGCCCAGACGATCGCAAAAGAATTCGACCTCAACCTGATCATCATGGGAAGTGGCTATGAGTACCGGCAGATTCAGGCCGTTGCAGCAAGCCGCCGCGGCATCATACTCCCGCTGGATTTTCCCGAAACACCCTCCGTGCAGACATCCGAGGAGGCACTCGATGTGTCCCTCGCAGACTTGCGCCACTGGGACGAAGCCCCTGAGAATCCAAAGCGTCTGCAAGATGCAGGAGTTCGCTTCGCGCTGACCTCGGCGCGACTGAAAGACAAGGGAGTGTTCCTTGCGCGGCTTCGCAAGGCGGTCCAGCGTGGACTGGCCAAAGACGCCGCGCTCGCAGCGCTCACCACAACGCCTGCCCGTATGTTCGGCGTTGAAAACCGCCTGGGATCTCTGGAGCCGGGGAAGCTTGCGGACTTCGTCATCACGGACGGTGACCTCTTCACAGAAGAAACCGCTGTCCGTGAAGTCTGGATCGACGGAAAACGACACGAGGTGAAACCTGCACCGGAGGTTGACCCGCGGGGGACATGGAGACTCACATTTGAGGGGCAGACGCCCGGCGATTCGACAATATTGAAAATCAAAGGAGAATCGGGCGCCCTGCAGGGGGCACTACGGCGTAAGAAGGAAGTGAAGCTCTCAGCGACCAGCCTCTCGACCTCCCGGCTCATGATCGCGTTCCCCGGAGATTCTGTCGGACATCCCGGGATTGTCCGCATGACGGCCATCGTAAATGCGCAGGCACTTGAGGGGAGCGGAGAATGGCCGGATGGAAAGATATTTGCCTGGTCAGGCACAAAAGTGTCGCCGTTCGAGAGCCAACCCGACTCAGCGAAGCAGAAGACGGTGCCTCCCGCTCTTTTCCCCCAGGTTTACCCTCCCGGCGAATTCGGAAGGCAGGCGATCCCAGATCAGCCCGCGGCACTTCTCGTGAAGAACGCCACGGTCTGGACATGCGGCCCCGAGGGGAAGATCGAGAACGGTGATGTGCTGCTTGAAAAGGGGAAAGTCACGAAGATCGGCAGGAACATCAGCGCACCCGCGGGAGCGACAATCATTGACGCAAGGGGAAAACATGTCACTCCGGGAGTCATTGACGCCCATTCTCATATGGCGGAATCCGGGGACGTGAACGAGGCCACGCGGGCCGTCAGCGCCGAGGTGCGCATGGCCGACATCATCGATCACCGTGACATCGACATCTATCGTGCGCTTGCAGGAGGTACCACGGAGGTTCACGTCCTTCATGGATCGGCCAACCCGATCGGAGGACAGGGTCAGCTCATCAAGCTGCGCTGGGGCATGCCGCCGGAGGATCTGAAATTCGCGGGAGCCCCTCCGACGATCAAATTTGCCCTCGGCGAGAATGTGAAGCAGGCAAACTGGCCGGAGGGGAGCTCGAAACGCTACCCGCAGACCCGTATGGGCGTCGAGCAGACCATCCGCGATGAATTCAGGGCGGCGCTTGATTATGAAAAGGCATGGAAACGGTACGAGGAAGACAAGTCAGGAATCCCACCGCACAGGAGCCTTGAGCTCGAGGCAATCCTCGAAGTCCTCCACGGCAAACGTCTTGTCAACTGCCATGCCTACCGGCAGGATGAGATTCTGATGATGATGCGCCTCGCCGAAGAGTTTGGATTCAGAATCCGCACATTCGAGCATATCCTCGAAGGCTACAAGGTCGCAGACGTCATGGCCAGGCATGGCGCAGGAGGCTCGACATTCAGCGACTGGTGGGGGTATAAACTGGAAGTCTACGATGCCATCCCGTACAATGGTGTGCTGATGCACGATCAGGGCGTGACCGTTTCATTCAACTCTGACAGCGATGAGCTCAGCCGCCGCCTGAACTGGGACGCGGCGAAAGCCATGAAGTACGGCGGCCTTGCTGAGGAAGAGGTACTCAAATTCGTGACAATCAACCCTGCCCGTCAGCTCAAAGTTGATAATCGTGTCGGCTCGCTCGAACCAGGCAAGGACGCCGATTTTGTGATCTGGAGCGGGAGCCCCCTTTCCGTCTATACACATTGCGAGCAGACCTGGATCGACGGACGGAAATACTTCGACCGGGAGGAGGACCGCCACCTCTACGAAGAGGGTCAGAGCCAGCGTGCCGTGCTGATTCAGAAGGCACTTCTAACGAAAAAGGCCCCGGCACGGGGATCGGGGGTGGAAAAACCTGAGGGCCCTGACGGTAAGGACAATGACGAGTACGGATCAGCGGGATGGGAGGGACAACAATGAAGATGCGCACATGCTCCCCCCCGCTGATGCTCTCCCGCATCGTGTTCGCCGCAGCCTGCCTCCTTGCCGGAGTACTCACGGCGTTTTCTTCCGACCAGATTCCGGCCAAACCGCAGGACCACCCCATCGCAATCGTGGGTGCAACAATCCACCCGGTATCCAGACCGATCATTGAAAAAGGCGCAATTCTCTTTGATAAAGGCAAGATTCTTGAGGTTGGAGCGAACGTGAACATCGTTCCCAACACCGAGGTGATTGACGGTTCCGGAAAACATGTCTACCCGGGACTCATCAGCTCTAACACGAACATCGGTCTTGTTGAGATCGATGCCGTACGCGCATCCCGTGACATGACCGAAACAGGCCGCATCAATCCGAACGTGCGGGCGGAGGTGGCGGTCAATCCGGAATCGGAATTGATACCGGTCCTCCGGGCCAATGGTATTGCACTCGCCGTGAGTGCTCCCTCGGGCGGACTCATTTCCGGCACGTCGGCTCTCCTGATGATGGACGGCTGGACCTGGGAGGATATGACGCTGAGAGCACCCCTTGCACTGAATGTGGACTGGCCGTCCATGAGATTTGGCCGGGCAGGGCGAATGTCGAAGAGTGAGGACGAACAGAAGAAGGCGCAAGAATCAGCACTCAAAGAGTTGATGGACGCGTTCCGTGATGCCCGCGCTTACATGATAGCGAAGAAGGCCGAAACGGAAAAGGGAGTCCCCTACCATGACACCGACCTCCGCTGGGAATCCATGATACCTGTTCTCGAAGGAAAGATCCCCGTGGTGGTTTGGGCGGATGAGGTCCGCCAGATCCAGGCGGCAGTGGCGTGGGCCGAGCAAGAGAACCTCAGGATCATCATCGGCGGAGGATATGATGCATGGCGGGCAGCGGATCTCCTGAAAAAGAGAGACATCCCCGTGCTCGCCGGGGGAATTCATCGACTACCAGTACGCAGGTTCGAGGAGTACGACGACCCCTACAGGCTTCCGGCCAGGCTTCATGAGGCCGGGATCCGCTTCGCGATCATCACCGCCGGCAGCGCGGCCCACGAGCGCAATCTTCCCTTCCAGGCGGGGACGGCCGCGGCATACGGACTGCCAAAAGACGCCGCTCTGAGAGCGATCACGCTCGCCCCCGCAGAGATCTTCGGTGTGGCCGACCGGGTGGGTTCACTGGAAGCCGGAAAGGATGCAACATTGATCCTGACCACCGGGGACCCTCTTGAGATGACAACCGGCATTCTGATGGAATACATCCAGGGGCGGAAGATCGAGCTTTCGAGCAAACACACGATGCTCTACGAAAAATACAAAGAAAAACAGAGGCGGTTGAAGCAGTAGAAGCATCCGGTTCTGTTGCCTTACGTACCAATCGAGTCAAACGCCGGTTTGACTCTCGTCTGATTTCGGTGTATCTTCCCGCCGTACCGCATTTCCCTTATGCCGTCGGACTCGTACACACGCGTGTAGGTTTCCCATGATCGGCAAACTCGTTTCTCATTACAAGATTCTCGAGCACCTCGGCGGCGGGGGAATGGGTGTCGTCTACAAAGCCCGGGACCTCAAGCTCGACCGCAACGTTGCCCTCAAGTTCCTTCCCCCTGACCTTACCCGCGATTCCGAAGCCAGACTCCGGTTTATCCACGAAGCCAAGGCAGCTTCCGCCCTCCAGCACGAAAACATCTGTGTCATTCATGATATTGACCGGACCCGTGACGGCCGGACATTTATTGTTCTGGAATATTATGAAGGAAGAACGATAAAGAAGGAGATCGCGCGCGGGGCGCTGCCGGTTGATCAGGCAATAGATATCGCCATCCAGGTCGGAGAGGGACTGGCTGAGGCCCACCGACACGGCATCGTGCACCGGGACATCAAGCCTGCGAACATCATACTGACAGAGCAGGGGAAGGCTAGAATTGTGGATTTCGGTGTGGCGCTTCTCAAGGGCGAAACCAGATTGACGGTGGACGGGCACAAGGTCGGGACAGTCACACACATGTCGCCGGAACAAGCAAAGGGAGATCCCGTTGATCACCGGACGGACATCTGGTCGCTCGGCGTGCTTCTCTATGAAATGATCGCCGGGCGCCTTCCCTTCGACAGCTCCTACGAGCAGGCGATTGTGTACTCTATTCTCAATGTTGATCCACCGCCGCTCTCCTCCCTTCAACCGGAAGTCCCCGCCCGTCTTGATGAGATTCTCCGGAGGGCGCTCGCGAAGGACGCCGGCTCGCGCTACCAGAGCATCATGGAAATGGTCGAGGACCTCCGCCGTATCGCCGGCCGATCGACGGGCCCCGCTTCGGATACGCGTTCCACAGACATCTCTGGAACGCTCGCACGACGCCGATGGCGAATCATCGGGGTGTCTGCAGCAACACTCATCCTCGCTGCAGCCGGAGTGTGGCTCCTCCAGGGCTCCCGACCTGAGAAGAACGCTGGATTCATGCATGTGACGCTCCAGCTCCGGTCGATCACAAATGAGAGCCGCCAGCCCCGTGCCGATGAATGGGCTCGACTTGTTGGGCAGACCTACCTCCCCAAGATACTGGCGAACCGACCTGATATTGTCGTGTTCCAAGAAGGAAGCACGGAGGCGGAGGCCGATTTCGGACTCTTCGGCGAAATCGTTCAGGAGGAATCGACGTTCGTTCTTCAACTCGGTCTTCAGGAACCGGAGACCGGCAGATTGCGATATTCCGCCACAGCGTCGTTCAGACAGCCCGATGAACTTGAGAACGCCTCTTCCACGGTGTCCCGCAATGTTCTCTGGTTCTTACAGGTCAGGGTATTGAATCAGGACCTTGACCCATGGATGCCGCGCATGCTTTCCGACAGCGCAAACATCCAATTTCTCAAGGCAATGAGGATCATCCTTACCGGCGAACCCGGGGCCAGAGTCTTTCTTCACGAGACCATCAGGCTGGAACCGACCTTTGTCGCTCCCCGCGTCTGGTTGATCCCGTCGCTCACGAGGTCGGGCGAAAAAGGGGACTATCAGGAGGCGGAGAGGCATTATCGCGTCCTCCAGTCCGTGACATCGGGGGTAACTCCCTTTGAGTTGGCTATGATCGAGCTTGCCGGATGTTATCTCCACGGCAATCTTCAGTGTCGCACCACGGCGCTCGAAAAGGGATTGAGGTTTGCTCCCGGAAACAAGATTGTCCTGCTGAACCTTGGCCTTGCCTACGCCCGGCTCGAGGAATTCGATAAGGCGGCTGAAACGTATGAACCCGTCGTACGGTCTGGCTTGCCCTATCCGCCGGCGTACCCGGAATATGCCCGCGTGCTCATCAAGACAAAACGACTTGACGAGGCTCGAACGGTACTTCGCCGTGCACTCGACATGCGTCCGATCTCCCCTGATACCTACTGCCTTCTCGCCGCGTTCGCCTGGAATGATGGAGACTCAGTGAAGGCCAGATCCTATGAGCTGAACTTCCTCGCGGGCCTGGCGAGCAGAAGAGAAACCTGGGGGGATGCATGTGAGTCTCTGGGCAGAACACTCATGGACATGGGCAAGCTTCGCCTGGCGGTGCGGTTTCTGCGCAATGCCATCATTGAGAAACCAGGCATCGCCTCCCCCCACTCTACACTTGCCCATGCTCTTGTCCAATGGGGCGACACGGCCAACGGGAAAATGGAAGCGGAGTCGGCTCTCACCCTGGACCAGGATTGTGTGGAGGCGCACGGGTTGCTGGGGGAACTCTGCCTGAAACGGGGAGAGCTCGAAGGAGCCCGCACCCATTTTCGGAAATACCTTGAAGTGGATTCGGTCACAGTCACCGCTCTCGACATCCGGCGCAGGATCGGGGCAATTGAAGCGACGCTGGGGTCTCGCGTGACCGCTGTTTCACAATAGAGTCCCCCGCCACGTCCAACTCAAGCCCACCGTGGG
Organism: uncultured Bacteroidota bacterium; assembly: GCA_963779225.1. Lineage (GTDB taxonomy): Bacteria > Bacteroidota > Ignavibacteria > UBA10030 > UBA6906 > CAVPCZ01. The sequence continues at coordinate 1,444,716 of CAVZWW010000003.1, read as the reverse complement.
GGGTGCGGTATGCGATTCGGCAATGAAGACTATCACCCTCTGTTCGAAGGAACATCTTGAACAGCATCTGTACGCAATCCTGAAGGAGGGATCTATGAGAAGAAAGGAACATAGCGCGAAGGTCAAGGACGCAATTCAGGCAGCGCTCACCGATATCAACCTGCTGCGACTCCTTGTGAATGCAAAAGAAGACTCAGTCGTCGTGAACGCGATCCTCAAAGCGTATAAGAGAACACTCGTTTTGTCGGCTAGCGACGCGGAGGACTTCTCCGACATGCTCCGGGATAGCACGAGGACAATGTATGTCGAAGATCTTGTCAAATCCTACGATAGTCTGGTGCCAAAGCCGAAAATTGCAAAGGCGGGAATTCAGGCGGAGTGGGAGCCCTAAACTCTGAAGAAGAGGATGAGGACCCTCGACGACCGGCTACACCGATTCGTGGCAGGTTGGGAACCCTCGCTGGAGCGTGAGTTTCTCGAATATGATCGTCTCCTCCGGGCAAAATCCCATCCCGGTCCATGCGCGTGGGGCCAGACAAGAGTTGAACCCTACTGGAAGCAGCTTCCACGCTGGCTCGCCGGACGGAAAGGCAATGGGCCGCGTGAAGTGTCCCCGGAGTTCCTGGACACTGTCTTGTGGGGGCAGACCGCCCTTTTCTATGCCGTCCGTCTCCAGGACGATTTCTTGGACGGAGGACTCCCCCGCTCCTCCCTTCTGCTGGCGCCGCTGCTCTTTCTGACGGAGGCGAATCGAGCGTACTCATCGATTATCGACAGGAACACCGGATTCTGGAAGCACTACCGCCGGGCAGTTGACACCACGGTGACAGGAATCGTCCGGGTTGCGGAAATGCAGCGGGACCCCCTGGTACCTGCCGATAAGCTTCTACAGGCCTACGGGAGCGTGGACGCGATCTTCTCAGTCGGGTCTTTGGCGGTATGTGAGCGCCTGACAATCCCCGACCGGATCCCCTGCGTCGATGAATTCGTCAGTGAGATGGGCAAAGTCCTCCTCACGCTGGACGATCTGGAGGATATCGAAGAGGACCTCGCGGATGGGAGGGTGAACTATCCAGCCCGGATACTTCTCGCACGGAGCGCAGTTGTGGGAGCCGATCTCCCGCTCCTCGCCAGGAGCTGGCGGCGGCACATGCATGTGGAACGCTTCGATGAGATCACGACGACACTCCTGTGCTGCTTGAGGGGGGCCAGCCTTGCAATCGGGCCACTAGGGCTCCAGCCTGCGAGAGATCTGATCGAGACAGCAAGGACTGCGGTCCTGAGCCTCCGGGATGCCCCATGACCGAGGGTTCTAAGATGAAAGCCGCCTGTTCTCGCCACTTCTTCCGCGGCCGCATCAATCTGGTGATGGCCGTGGGGAGGGTTTGGGCGTGAATCTGGACGCGTCGCCGAAAGAAGTGCCGGCGCATCGGTAGCACGCTGTTCCCACGCACAAACGCTGCACCACTCGGACCGAGCCCGAGCCACACATGCCGAGAATGGCAGGATGTGGCGTTTCCGGGCCATCCTGCAAGAATCTGTGACCGGTAGAACGCCCCAGGTGAGTCGACCCTGCCTCTTCCTGTTCCTTACCGCTTCTCCCAAGTCCGGATGAATGCGATGATGTCGTCGAGCTGTTCCGCGGTAAGCGTTTTGCGGAACGGTGGCATTTTGAGATCGACCTGGCCCTCCTGCACAAAATTCCTTAGGTCTTCATCAGTGTAGAAAGGCATGACTGCTGAAAGGTGGCCGGAGGTCAACCGTGTACCCCTACCCTTCTCACCGTGACATGGCTGGCATCGGGCCTCGAACAGCAATTCCCCACGTGCTGATCCCCGGGCCTCTTGAACCCTTTGTGAGAAGCGCGGTGGCGGGGTTGTGCGCGCCATGGGGGTAAGCGATTTCAGATAGAGATACATTGCGCGAAGGTCGTCTGCTGCGAGGAACTTGTAGTACGGATAGGGCATATGCGGATCGAGGGCTGTGCTGTCGGGGCGTGCGCCGGCGGTCACTGCGTCAATGAACTGCTTTTCCGTCCAGCGGCCGATGCCATCAACGTCATGTGGTCGGATATTTCTTGGATAGGACATACTGGGGCTTCCCTCTGCTTCTCCGAAAGCAAAGGACCCCCCCGCGAACAGACTATCCAGATAGAATTCGCCATTCTGGAGATTGCGGGGGGTGTGGCAATCTGCGCACCCGGCCGCAGCGGTCGCAAGGTATCGTCCGTGGTCGATCGTCGCCCCTGCCGGTGGAGCCACGATGGGTTTGGTAATTGCGGGCGTCGGTTTGATAATGTTAAAGGCAATGAGTGCCTTTGCCATCAGTGAACGTTGATGTTCGGGCACCAGATTGTGAACGGGTGGGATGCTGCGGAGATAGGCGACGATCGCCAGCGCATCGTCGTCGGAGAGGTCCTTGAGCCAATCGGTAGGCATGATCGGAAAGAGCAGCTGGCGGTCCTTGTTGACTCCTTCGCGTATAGCCTGGACGATCTCCCCGTCGGTCCACGAGCCCAGGCCGGTCGCCGTGTCGGGAGTGATATTTTTGCTGTAGAAGATTCCGAAACCGGGGCCCGTCGCCCGAAGGTCAAATGCACGACCGCCGCTTGGTGGGGCGTCAGACTCCGGGGAACCCGATTGGTGGCACCCCCAGCATTGCCACGTCACCTTGAACAGATACTCTCCACGAGCTACGGCAGCGGAATCATGGTGAGCGACCATGACGGGGGCAGGACGGTTCACCGATTTGTTCCACACTGCGAGAACGTAGGCTAAGGCGCAGATCACGAGAATAACTGCGATACCGGCAAATCCGAGAATACCTTTCACCGCGCGTGTCATAATACCCCTCCCGTGATTGGCATACAAAGAACAGGCATAGGGAAAACGCCAGATGGCCATGAGCCTCCGAAGCATGGGGATACTCAGGCACTTCGGTCAATATAGGAATCTCTGCCGCTGCCGTCAAGAGAAATCTGAGAGGTGAAGTTGAAATCCGGGAGGCGAGCAAAACAAACCGACCTGCGGCTTGTGAAACCGCAGGTCGGTTGTCGCTTTCGCGACCACTGGTGAATCAGGTGCGCATGAAGAACGCACACCCGACGACCCCATACTACTTCAGCAGCAAGAGCCGATTCGTTTGAAGGAAATCCCCCGCTTGGAGTCGATAGAAGTACACCCCGCCCGCCAGACCGGCAGCGTCGAACGTGACCTCGTGAACACCCGCAGTCATCCTCTCATTCACCAGCACTGCCACCTCACGGCCGAGCAGGTCGTATACCTTCAGCGTTGAGAATTCTGAATTTTTGATCGAGAATCCAATCGTTGTTGTGGGATTGAATGGATTCGGATAGTTCTGGGCAAGGCCATATCCGTTCGCCATGCCCTCTGAACCCCGGTCGTCCACACCGGTCACACTCACCAGATTGCCCGTTACGATATCAGCCACGAATTTCTTGTCCCTGACGACTGCAAAGCTGTCCGGCGTGGGCTGTGTTCCCAGGAGATACTCCACACCCCAGTAGATCTTCGATGTGTCGAAGCTCATTTCCCAGAACTGGGAGTTGCGCAGATACCCCAGAGTCATGCTGATCTGGAAGATGTACCCCCCCGTGTTTGCGAAAGACCGCCAGGTTCGGCCTCCCCCATCTTCCGTGCGTACGATAATACTCTCCGGCGCTGCAACGGTACCGGGAGAAGTGATCGGCTTCCAATCCTTGAACCAGTTTGCCTGGTCAGCCGGCACCTCTTCGACCCGCTTATCCATGGTGCCAATACGGGCCGAATAGAACTTGCCTGTTGAGGCAGAGGTGTAATTGAATGTCCAGTCCGCGGCTCTGCCCGTTGTATCCAGATTCCAGCAATACACCGAACGCAGCACCTTGTCGGCGGGGAGCGAGGGTGCAGGGATCGTAACGACGGAATCATACGCGGTTTTGTATGTCATTGGTTCAAAAAGCTGCAGGACCAGGTTGACCCCCGAAACGGGAGCGCTCACCACCGTGACCGGATCGCCAAAAGCCACCGGATCGCCTCTGCCCGGATCGAGCTGGCCATCCTGATTGATGTCCTTTATGGCAACAGGATAATATGTACCGGGCGGCATTCCGGGAAAGGTGAATGCGCCGCCGGCATCTGCGACCTGACCTGCAACGAAATCAGGTGTACCGTTGCCTATCGGGGAGCCGGTGAGGGCCACCATTACGTTTGAGGGAGATATCCCGGTCGTTCCGCCCGAGACCGTTCCGCTCACGTCGTACCCCGAGCCGGGGAAGGCGGACGCGGTGGTGAACCTGAACACTTGCGGGACGGCCATATTTGCTCCCGCATCGCCGGGAGCCCAGTACACGCACATGAAATACGTCTTGTTGGGAGCAAGACCCGCACTCAGGTAGACGGTACGGCGATCTACGCTGTGCCAGACTGCCGAGATTACATCAATGTTGGAGATGAATCCGGTTTCGCCGCCGAAGTACTTCGTTGTGTCGATCGGCGCGCTGAATGTGATGCTGACCGTGGTGGTCGTCGGCACACTCGTGGCGCCATCAGACGGCGTTGTCGATGTCATGGTCAGCTGGGCTGTAGCGAGAGTTGCCGTGAAAATGAAAAACCCGAAGAGGGCAAGAACGCGCATGGTTTCCTCCATAAGTAATCAAATATATATTGGCCGGGAACCATATCGCATGAAACATGCCAAAAAAAGGGGTGGGGGGAAGACAGGGGTTTTCCGACCCTACGGTTAGGACACCGGGAAAACGTGGCTACTTCTCACCATGTGTGGGCCGGCGGACTTCAGATGGAATGGCCGTCCCTGCGCCACACCCCGCCAGAAAAGGTGAGGTGTGGCGTAACAGGTGCCGGTGTATCTAGTCTTTCGAAGTCCGGCCACCGTGGTCGCCGATAAGCACCCACTTGTCTCCCTGCTTCTTCAGGACGTCCAACCACCGGCCTGACTCTGACTTCTCCTTACCCTCCACGTCCTTGTAGATACGTGTGTAGTAGTAGTCTGCAAGGGCGACATCTCCAAAAACGCTGATCCCGGCCGGCTTGATGTCGTACACGAGTGTCTTTTCACCCTTGTACGAATGGGCCACAAATTTCCGGACGGTTTCCTTGCCTGAAGGCAACGGGTCGCGCAGGCTCCAGCCCATGTAATCAGTGTGGAAATAGGAGAGGAAGCCTTCCAGATTGCCGGCCTGATCAAGGGCCCAGTACGCATCCACGTTCTTCCATACCTCTTTCTGCGCGGCCGACCATTCCTGCGCGTGGAGCGATGGTTGTACAAGCAGCACAAACAGAAGCAATGTGCTTGCGGCGATCAAGATTTTTTTCATGGTAGTTCTCCTCGTGAATCGTGAAGTAATACCCCCTCAATGAGGGGAGTGGTGGAATGTGTGGCATGTCTGTGCACCCGAAAGATTCGGGGCGTCAGCATGCTAGGATGATCACCAGCGAGGTCGGAATGGGGAGAATTGAATTGATGGAGACTTCTGCGGCAGTAAGAATCTTCCCCGGAAAGGCGGGCGTAACAGGGACGCGAAAGCATGGACGGTGTGAGACGGCTGGACCCGGATGCTCGAGGCATCGCGCGGGAAATCAAGGGCGGAGCAGGACGTTCGCGCAAATGAGGATTTGGCAAGAGAGTATCCAGTCGAGAATGCCGAAACCATCTATGAAGAAGAACGGAGAAGCTTATAGAAGATATGACATTAGTGGTGATTGTCAAGGGGCGGGACACCGGTATCCAGTCGAGCAGAGCCAGGAAACCGATCGAAACCGTTGATTGGGAACGCAACGGAGACCATGGTTTGACTCTCTCGTTCCCCCACCGTATCTTTGCCTCAGGACATGGGTGAACTCCCGCCCGAACGAATGTTCGTTGCAGGCGAATCGAAGGATTTGCGGCCGAGTCCGGCCCTTCTGGAGGCCCGAATGGTCGGCATAACGGCCTCCTGCAATCCCGCGAAGCGGGAGAGAATGCTGAATTCTGTTGCGTTCTCTACGACGTTGATGCAATCGAAGACGGTCGGCGGCTCATTTCTGCAGGGCTCCGCAAGGATTTGAACGGCGAGGTCAGGAAAATTACCTCCAACCGTGTGTAAAATCCAGGAAGAATGTAGGATAGCAGCCAGCGTACGAAATCACTTACTCATGGAGGTCATTATGGCAAAGTCCAAGCTCGTCACGTATTTCAAGACAACGCTGGAGGACAAACCGGGAACGTTGCTCGCCGTCGTACGGGAGATGAAGTCGAAGAAGATTGGACTTGTTGCGCTCTGGGGGTACGGCACCCAGCCGGGGCAGGGAGAGCTCTATTGCATCCCCAAAAATCCTGACAAGTATCGGAATGCTTACAGGTCTTTCGCCCCGTCGGCGGAGGAAGGATCCGGTATCTTCGTGAAAGGCTCGGACAAGACCGGCGCGCTCGTGAAGACTCTCGAGGCGATCACGAAAGAGGGTATAAACATCACTGCTGTTCATGCAGTCGCGGCCGGTGGCAACTATGGCTCATTCATCCGTGTAGCTCAGGAAGACATGGCGAAAACCGCCAAGATTCTCGGCGCAAAATGAACGCCGGACATGGAGCCTTCATGATCGGCCAGATTGTCTCGCATTATAGAATTCTTGAACAGGTAGGCGGCGGGGGAATGGGGGTCGTCTACAAGGCGGAAGACATACGCCTCAAACGAACAGTCGCCTTGAAGTTTCTCCCGCCCGATTTCACCCTGGACCCCGAGGCCAAAGAACGCTTTGCCAACGAAGCCCAGACAGCATCCGCGCTCCAGCACACGAACATCTGTGTCATCCATGACATCGATGAAACGCCTGAAGGACGGATGTTCATCGTCATGGAGTACTACGGTCACGATACGCTAAAGAAGAAAGTGGAGCACGGGCCCCTCCCGACCGCCGAGGCGGTGGATATCGCCACCCAGATCGCCGGTGGACTCGCCAAGGCGCATGCACACGGCATCGTCCATCGTGACATCAAGCCTGCCAATATCATCATCACGACTGATGGTATCGCGAAGATCCTCGATTTCGGCATCGCCAAACTCCGCGGGCAAATGCGGCTCACAAGGACCGGAACAACGCTGGGCACGGTGGCGTATATGTCGCCGGAACAGGCCCGGGGAGAAGCGGTGGACCAACGTTCTGACATCTGGTCACTCGGTGTCGTTCTCTACGAAATGGTCACGGGCAGGCTCCCATTCCGCGGGGATTTTGACCAGGGGGTGATCTATTCGATTCTCAACATCGTTCCCGAACCCCTCACTTCGATCAATCCAGACCTTCCCATTCAGCTGGACTCCATTGTCTCAAAAGCCCTCGAGAAAGACCCGGTAGAAAGATACTCGAGCTTCCAGGAAATGATCGACGACCTTGCCGGCCTCAAGAAGGGGCCACCGGGCAGCATTGCGGCCACACCCACCCCGGCACCAAAGCGCACGGTATTCACCAGGACTCTCCGGTGGATCGGGCCGGTAGCCGTGGTTTGCATCGGCTTTGCCGCGTATCTTTTTTCAGGAAGAGGGCTTCCCTGGGGTGGCGAAGAGGATGCGGCAAGGCAAGGTTCCCGTACGAATTCTATCACGGTCCTGCCATTGAAAGACTACAGCCCCGACAGGGATCAGGCATTCTTCTGCAACGGGATCGCCGATGAGATTGTCAGTGCCCTCTCGCAGATCCCGGAATTGAGAATCGTCTCCGGCACCCGCGCATTTGCCCTGCAGGAAAAGGAGATGGATATCCGCGAAGCGGGGAAGCTGCTCGGTGTGGTCTCGGTACTCGAGGGAAGCGTGCGAAAGGCGGGCCAACAGCTGCGCATCACCCTGCAGCTGGTAAACGTGGACGACGGCTCGCAAACCTGGACACAGACGTATGACCGCACGATGACCGATGTTATCGGTGTTCAGGAAGATATCGCGCGATCGGTCGCTGCCGCGCTGCAGATCACCCTTGCACCGCAGATCGCGGAGAAAATGCTCCCCAGACAGACGAAGAATGCCGAGGCGTATGAATACTTCCTGCGAGGAACCTATCTCGTCAAACTCTACCTGGTTTCCTACAGGGAGCAGGATATCCAATCGGCGATGAGGATGTTTGAGAGGGCCATTGCTCTCGATTCCACGTACGCCAACGCTTACGGTGGTCTTGCATGGGCCTATGAACACCGCTATGTCTATGGAAGACACAGGAATCCAGCCGATCGCGAACAGGTCGTCCGGGCCACGCGCAGGGGCTATGAGCTCGACCCGAACAGCGCCGCATTGAATGCGGGCATGGGCTACGTAACCTGCATGATGGGCGATTTCGATCGGGCATACACGTTCATCAAGAAAGCAAATGCGATTGATCCCCATTCTCTCTGGGTCAATCACCTGACCGGGGAGTTTCTGTGGGCCGTCGGCCTGGATGACCGCGCAGCCACGTTCTTCCTGAAGGCGATTGAGAGGGACCCCTATTACCTGCTCGCCCTGGGCGAACTGGCAGGCTGCTATGAATCCGTGGGGGATCTGGGAGGGGCGGCCCTGTACTACCAGAAGACGCTTGCCCTATCACCTGACGACAGGGTCTATAAACGCGACTATATCACGTATCTCCTGAAATCCGGCGCGCCCGACCGTGCAGAAGAGGTTCTTCGAGTTGCCGTTAAAACCCATCCGGAGTTCCAGGAGTACACGATTCCCCGTGCTCTCCTGTTCGCTTCACGCGGGGCGAAAACAGAGGCTCTCGCCATTGAGAAGAGTGTCGCGGTCTATTCCCTGCTTCACATGCACCGCGAAGCGCTTCAACTTCTCGAGGAGAAAGCGGGAAAAAGCCGTGAGTATCTCTACATGGGACTTCTCCACAATCCTTTCTTCGACAACCTCCGCAGCGATCCGCACTTCCAGTCAATACTCGCCAAACAGAAGGTTCTCTACGAAGAAAGGATGAAGAAGTACGGAGATCTCTGATCGGGGTCTCCCCTGCCAACGGAATAACTGCGGAACTCGAAACTTCCGCCGCCGATCGGTTCCGATTCCCGGCGATGGCACGATCGCTACAGTGCAATCACTCTCCATAGGACTGGCATGTATCTCTATCTCAGCAGTGCCGCAGCGCACCAGAGTATGGGGGCTTGCCCGTGCAGATCTCCTATGTTTCGTTTGCGATCCAGATAGTATTGCTGATCGTTCCTTTTTCCGGTCCCTTCACGCACCTCACGGACATCCCTATTTTCGTTGAGATACGTGATGACCGCGAGCCAGCCCTTCCGGGCAGCCGGGGCATACAGCTCCCGGTCAAGCCAGCCGTTCCTGACGCCGCTGATCATCGCGAACGTGAACATGGCCGAGCATGATGTCTCCGGCCATGATTCCGGCTTATCGATCAGTTGATGCCACATTCCTTCTGCGTCCTGGAACTTCAAGAGCGACGCCATCATGGTTCGGTAGCTCTCCATGATACGCGGGCGGTCCGGATTGTCGTCGGGCAGCGAACGGAGCAACTCGCTCAATCCGGCTGCCACCCAGCCGTTGCCCCTCCCCCAGAAGAAAGGGACATCCGGTGCGTGGTAGAAAAGCCCGTTCGACTTCTGCAATGAGTCGAGATACACGATCATCTCCTTTGCAGCCCGGTCAATATACCGACGATCCCCCGTGGCCCTGTAGGCCTGGGCTTGCACTGCGGTAATCATGAACATGTCATCGATCCAGAGACGGGTTTGCCAGCTGAGCCCTCTTTTGAAGTACATCCACGAGTCTTCGTTGGCATTTGACCCGAATGGTGCTCCCCATTGCCTGTCGGCCATATCCGTTCCCATCTCGAGACATCGACGGTCGCGGGTTTGCACGGAGATCTCCAGCGGTACGGCGGCGAAAACAGTGAAATCCACGTGATCGGGCACGGGGACCAGATCCTTGCGTTCATTGAACAGGGGTTCGAACCGACGCACGAGTACCGTCTGTACTGCTGTGTCGCCTGTCAGCCGCGCGAACATGAGAGCACCATACCAGGTGCTTGTCTCGGGGTACGTAATGTGTGTTGCAGGATCGCTCCTGCCGGAGAACGCCAGAGGTCTCTGGAGAAATCGTCCGGCTACACGCTCCCCTATTTCCCGGGGGGAACAGCCCGTGGGCCACGGGCCGAATTCCGCACACCCCGCTCCAGGAGTATCCCATGTCAGTGTGCCGGTCTGGTCCCGGTACACTAATTCCCCAAGGGTTCCGGTTGAATCCCAGGCTATACAGTGTGCGGCGCATAACACTGATCCAGCCAGAAGGAACTTACCGACAAGAATTGATCGCATCGTTGAACCCTTCCGAAGAATCACGCTGCTGACCCGGACCGCCGGATGCGGGCTTCGTTTCTCGGGGTTGACAGGAGGACACATACGCGCATTCCTCATTTTCCCGTACCCGTTTGGCGAACCCACACTCCGGACCCCACGGCGTCCGTGAACACCAGGCTCGGGGGTCTCCAGCAAAGACAAAGCCACGGATCGCTGGCAACTTCCGATAGCTCCTGCCAGGACTCCAGGTGGTTCCCCGCGATGTTCATTTCGGCAACTGCTTGGACGGGCCCACCCAGATCAGACAGCTGGCCGATGATGCCCATCGATGCATCACCTGTGGTTGAGTTGGCACTGCCCCGATGAACCCTGCGATGTTTGTATTTCACGTCATCGACGTTTCAGATTGCCCATCCCTTCCAGGACCTCATCCCGCGGCAGATTTCCGGCGGCAAGTTTCTCATCCGGCATTTTCAGGAGACGTTCATAGAAGGCTATCCCTTCATGCAGAAACCCCGTATGAACATCCAGAAGAGCATAGAGCGCATTTTCAGCATCTGCATACCGGCCCATTGCTTCCTCGTATCTGAATATCCGTTCAAGAATGTCAGGCGGATGCGGATGGCGGGAGAGTTTTTCCAGAATGGCATCTGTCAATTCCAGATGCCGCGGTTCCACAGGTTCACCGGAACTCAGATAGGTTTCAATGAGCAAACTCAGCGACTTTCTGTAGATGCCTTCCGCGACCGCGGTATCCGACATCAGCTCACGAATCTCCGCCTCTTCTTTCAACAACACTCCCAGCACGTACGACTTGGGCACGGCCACCGAAAGATCCGAGCCAAAGAGTTGCATCAGCTGGTGGACGGAAAACTGATCCACGAGTGTCCTGTCGATGCCAAGAAGGGTTCTGCCGGTCGCTTGGATGTCCAGCAGTGCCTCCGGATACTCCTTCTTATTCTTGTATCCAATCATGCGGACGAGCATGGCAATCATCATGTTGATCATCCGCATGATGTAGTCCCGTTCAATCATGGGGACTGCCTTTTCTGGTGTCCTTGCGTGGGCCGATTTGACACGATTCCCCGGTTGCCAATCGCGAGCATGCCGTTCATCTGATGTCAACTGCAGGCACAGAAGAGGCGTATCGCTCCGGCATGCCCCCGCACCTCAACGACGAGACGGACGACCGTGGTCACCGCACCAGCAAAAATTGGCGCGTCTGCACCCACTCTCCTGCCTGCAGTCTATAGTAATACACCCCGCTTGTGAGATTCCCTCGCAGATCACGAGCGGTGATAATCCGTGAAATCACATCAAAAGGTACAATCGGATTTAACGATTGTCAACGCGCACATACCGGCGCTAAAGTTGACTCTCGTTCCACCTGGCCGTACATTACCCCCATACCGTCCATGCGTCCGGCCAGAGGAATCCAGGGCATCGGCATGGCCAGCCTGTACTCATATTCAGGGAGAATCCGATGCAAACCGCCCTCCGCCTGTCCGTCTTCGCCCTGCTCTTCGCCCTCTTTTCCCCACTAACTTTAGCCCAGGAAAAATCGAAACTCACAACATTCGACGACCGGGTGAAGAAGTTCCTGGATGAGCAACAGTCCAGCTGGCATGACATGAACATCCCATCTCGGGACGGTCAATTTCTGTATGACCTGATCGTCCAGAATGGATATACCAGCGCACTCGAGATAGGAACATCCACAGGGCATTCCGCCATCTGGATCGCATGGGCAATGAGCAAGACCGGGGGAAAACTCATCACGATCGAGATCGACGAGGATCGGTACAACACTGCGCTTGAGAATTTCAAGAAAGCCGGTGTTGCGGAATTCATTGATGCACGCCTCGCCAACGCACACGATCTGGTCCGGGAACTCAAGGGGCCGTTTGACTTCGTGTTCAGCGACGCCGATAAGAACTGGTACAAACAGTACTTCATAGATCTTGCGCCAAAGATGAAGGTTGGAGGCTGTTACACCACCCACAATATATCAACGCGGCACGGGGAATTCAGCGGAAGCACAAAGGAGTATGTGGACTATCTGAAGGGCCTGTCGAACTTCGAGACAACCATCGAGAGTAACCGTTCCACGGGCATCGCCCTAAGCTACAAGAAGGCCAAGTAGACCTGCAATCGCGGACATCACGACTTCATCCGGTATCATTCTATGGCTCATGCAGAGCCGGCCAGAACGCTCTCCCTCTTTCCGGTCACCAACATTGTAGTCGCCAACATGATCGGTGCCGGGATCTTCACCACTTCGGGTCTGCTGATGCAGGACCTTCATGACCCTAGGGTGATGTTGTCCCTGTGGTTAGTGGGTGGTGTGGTGGCGCTGTGTGGAGCTTTGAGCTATGCAGAGCTGGGGGCCGCCATTCCGGAGGCGGGGGGCGAGTACGCAATTCTTACGCGCATGTATCATCCCCTGGCAGGATTCCTGAGCGGCTGGGTTTCGTTGTTTGCGGGTTTTTCCGCCCCCATAGCAGCATCAGCAATCGGTTGCAGCGAATATGCCTTCCGGGCTTTCCCGGAACTCCCGGCCTTCTTCTCCAGCCCCGGCGTCATCACGGAGGCATGGGCGAAACGACTGATTGCGCTCCTGATCATAGCCCTGTTCACCGGCATTCATATGCGGGGCATTGCATTCGGAGCCCGTGTACAGACCGGTCTTACGCTCCTCAAGGTCTTGCTGATCGCAGGTCTGATTGTGGCGGGATTTGCAGCCGGCCGGGGAGATTGGACTCACCTTACCTCTGGGAGAGAATTCTCCCTGGCCGGCGCTCACTGGCAGACATTCGGCCTCTCGCTCATGTGGATCATGTTCGCCTACAGCGGTTGGAACGCCGCGACGTATATCGGTTCAGAGATCAGGGATCCGCAAAAGAACATTCCGCGTTCCCTTCTTCTGGGGACGGGAATCGTTACGGTAATCTACCTGTTCATGAATCTCTTCTTTGTGTATGCCGTCGATCCGGCGGGCATGGAAGGAGTGATTCCCATCGCGGGGCTCGCGGTCGGCCGGGCATTCGGGCGCACCCTCGAATCGTTAATTTCGGGGCTGATCGCGTTTGCCCTCTTCTCCTCCCTGAGCGCGTATGTTATCCTCGGCCCCAGGGTGTACTATGCCATGGCCAGGGATGGTGTGTTTTTCAAGGGACTTTCGGTAGTTGGTGGCATCTCCCGAGCTCCTTCCCGTGCGATCTTCCTGCAGGGCATCATCGCTTCCATTATGGTACTGACGGGTTCCTTCGATCAGATACTGACCTATATGGGATTTTCTCTGGGAATATTCCCTCTCCTCACCGTATCAAGCCTCTTTCGCCTCCGCCGGACGGGTCAGAGCATCCTCACTCTGCCCGGATTCCCTCTTGCCCCGTTCACGTATCTGTTTTTCGGAACGACGATGCTCACTCTGTCGTTCCTTGAACGCCCGTTGGAATCCGGCCTGGCAATCGGCATGGTCCTCCTGGGCATTCCTGTCTACCTGGCATTCCGGAAGAGGTAGGTGCCAGAACCGGTCGGTCTGGTTTCTGACGGAATTCTTTCTATATTGCACGCTCACCTGCATCATCTTCCCATATAGACCCCAATGAAAGTGTGAGGTGCGAACCTGAAAGCTTTGTCCCGCTACATGGTCACTGTGACGGGCATTTGCCTGAGCCTGTTCTTGCTGGTGGAATTGACGGGCTGGCTGCTCGTGCCCGACCGCTATAGTAACCCGCCGCCGGTCACGGCTGATGCCTGGATCTACTCCGATGCCCTGGCTACGGCCGATACCGTCTGGCTGAAGGAATTTGTGGACGAATTTTGCCGCTCCTATACCGCACGCTGGACCTCGTATCTCTACTTCAGAAGAGAACCCTTCTCCGGGCGTCACATCAACGTTGACAGCGGTGGCCGGCGATTGACACCTCAATTCGAGGAGCAATCAGACGACGGGCAAAGCAAACCGACTGTGGCACTCCTGGGCGGTTCGACTATGTGGGGTACGGGCGCCCGCGACAGCAACACGATTCCTGCGACTCTCGCCCGTCTGATCGCTTCGAAACCCGGGGAGCGGCGGATGCGTGTCGTAAATATGGGCGAGTCGGGCTATGTGAACACACAGGCACTTCTTGCCCTCGAACTTGAACTGCGCGGTGGGAATATTCCGGAGCACGTAATCTTCTACGATGGCGTCAACGACGTCTTTTCCGCATTCCAGAACAACGAAGCCGGTCTGCCGCAAAATGAACAAAACCGGGTCCTGGAGTTTAACCTGCTGCAGAACGGGGGACGGATGCGGGAGCTGGGGATCCGGGATATCTGGAAGAGGACGGTCACGGCGGGCGTTGTGGCCACCGTACAGAATCTCATCTCAGAATCTCCGCCGGCAACCCCTTCACTTGATCGCCTGGCTGCCGATGTTGTCCGGCTCTACCGGGGGAACCTTGAGATTCTCGATGCCCTGAGCAGGCACTACGGGTTCCGCTACCGCGCTTACTGGCAGCCCGTTGTCTTCTCGAAGCCGGATCCGTCTCCCTATGAGCAGAAACAGTCGGACAAGATGGAGCATGTCCGGGCGTTTTATCTCGACGTGTACCGGCGTGTGGCCGCGGATTCCGCGCTACGTGCAAATCCGCACTTCCACGATCTCAGCGGCGTCTTTGACGGGGCGGGTCCGGTCTATCTCGACTTCTGTCATATCACCGAACGCGGGAACGGGATCATAGCCCGGCAAATGTACGAAGACCTTTTCAAATAGTGTATTGAAAGGACAGGCCATGAGTATCCCCTCCGTCCAGGACCACTACCCCGACGACGTTGCGCACTGCTACGGGTGTGGGCGCCTTAACGAACAGGGACACAGGTTGAAAACGCGAGTCGAAGGGGAAGAGGCGGTGACGATCTTCACCCCATCATCTCACCACACGGCGGTGCCGGGCTTTGTCTACGGAGGATTGATTGCCTCGCTGATCGACTGCCACAGCATGGCCACGGCAGCCGCCGCTGCCGAGCGGGTGGAAGGAAGAGAAATCGGGATGGGAGAGGCCCCGCGGTTCGTGACGGCCTCACTCAGGGTGGACTATCTTGCGCCAACGCCTCTTGGCCAGGCGCTCGAGATACGCGGCCGGGTCAGGGAAGGGGGCGGCAAGAAGTACATCGTCGAGTCGACACTCTCCGCGGGTGGCAAGGTGACGGCACGGGGGGAGGTGGTGGCGGTGCGGATGCCCGAGACGATGGGCCGCGGGCCGGCGCCAGGATAGCGCAGATAACGATCCGGGCTGCTGCACACCGCCCGAGACGTCGGTCGCATCGCAGGCAACAAAACCGCCTGCTGCACCCACGGGTGGTGCGGGCAGAATCAGTTGCCGCACGACAGTCGTTACGGGCGGACGGAGGGATTCCGAGGCGAGAAACCCCAGACCGAATCCAATCGCAAGCATCGCCGCCACTCGCAACCACCCGTGGCGGATCATCCGCTCTACATCCTCCCTCTGGCCGTAGACAACCTCCCGCATGCTGACGATCCTTTCGGGGCGCTGGGTGATCCGGTCCTCCTTGTGGCAGCCTGCAAATCCGAAGGCAGCCAGCAGTATCAAGAGTGTGATTGTCCGGTTTGTGCTCATCATGTCCTCCTGTCGGATCCACAACATCCTCTTCAGATCAAGAACCCGTCAGATGGAGGTTTGTTCAAATTCCACCGAACCGCGTTGACTCTCCCACTGTTCTCCCCTATCTTTCCGGTATACCGTTGGCCTTTCGTGCCATTGAGATCCTGCACCCCCGTGCAGGTTTCGCATGATCAGCTACTTCCTTTCACTTGATCGTCAGCTCGTTCATTGCCGACGAACGTCCCGCAGACCCTGTTTCCTTGCCTTCATTTCACTGCTCGTTCTCTCCACCCCTCTTCCACCTCAAAGTGCAACTCCCTTCCATGTGGTGCGAGAAGGGATCAGTACGGGGGATGGAGCAATATCCATGACGGAACCAAAATGTTCATCCACATGTTTGACGTCTATAGGATGGCATTGATTTCTGTTGATGAAGTTTCGACCCATGGGCCGAAGGACGGATACTCCATCGTATGGAACGAGGTTCTGGGGGATGCAGAAGGTCGAGCTTCCTTGTTGGTTCTCCGGCTGGACGGAGTCCACAGGATGAATCAACAGGCGGCTTACTGAAACCTGGACTCAACACTTTCGAATGATTTGGAAGGAGCACAGATGCAGGACAAGGTTGTGGTGGTGACCGGTGCGAGCAGTGGTATTGGGGCAGCCCTGGCGGAGTTGCTTGGAGCAAAGGGGAGTTCTCTTGTTCTCGTCGCCAGACGCGAAGAGGCCCTTCGCAAAGTCGTGACCCGCTGCGGACCGCAGGCAATCGGAATCGTCGCTGACATGACCAGGAGGGCGGATGTTCGGCGCGTGGTGGATGAAACCCTCGCCCGCTTTGGACACATCGATGTGTGGATCAACAACGTCGGCCAGGGAATCAGCAGGCCCCCCTCGAAACTCACGGATGAAGACATCGACGAGATGATGCTCGTGAACGTGAAATCCGCACTCTACGGGATGCAAGAAGTCCTTCCACACTTTCAGTCACAAAATGCCGGGCTTGTAATAAACGTTTCGTCGATGCTGGGCCGGATACCCTTTGCCATTATGCGGTCTGCGTATAACGGCGCGAAACACTATCTGAATGCCCTCACCACGAACTTCCGCATGGAAGTCCAGCAGACTCATCCGGGGATCCAGTTCTCGCTGGTGTCACCCGGCGTGGTGGCAACCGAATTCGGCCTGAATGCCCGTCACGGAGGGCCGGACTCTCGTTCCCTGCCGGACGCCCAATCCGCAGAAACAGTGGCCAAGGTTATTGCGGAAGTGATTTCCTCCAGACGGCCGGACGTCTATACGCGACCCGGTTCTCGGGAGCGGGTGACAACTTACTATTCGACGATTGCCGAGGACGCCTGAGACCGAACAGAAACCTCACGACAAGGCGTGCGTGACCGCAGCTGGAGCTTCGATAAGTGCACGGCGGGTGACGCGAAACAGCAAGCTTTCACATACCAGGAGCCGCCAGTGAGCCAGCGTGAACCGGAACAGCTGCAGCTGCTTTGCGCTCGCGGGGCGGTTTGTGTACAAAACGCTCGTCGTGGACACGCATAACGCTCTAATCGGCATCCTCAAACTCCTATTATCTCTCCCCTCTGTTACTACTGGACATGGCAGCGCAGTGGGTGACTCCGCCTGAACATCGCCCTTGCAGGTGTAATGGTGGAAGCCATCAACCGGCCCGGCCCCGGAATCCTCCGTCGTTCTAGACATTCAAACGCATCGAATTTCTGAGAATCTCGTATACTGCAGGAGGAGACTCCATCCAGGCACTGGTCCTTTCACCTTGGTAGGAGGTTGTCGTGAAGCTACCGCCACTTGTGCTTCTTGGACTGCTCTACGGGTTCTCTTCCGTCACAATCGCCCAGAGAGCTCAGCTTCGGTCGAAAGTCGACGTTTTTTACGCCTCCGGCACATATGATTCCGCCCTGGTCTATGCACGGAACCTCGTCGCCCTAAGTCCGGATGACCCCATCAGCTGGTACAGGATGGCGTATCTCTTTTCACTCAACGGTCAGATTGACTCTTCCATCGTATGGCTTGACGGCTCGGTTTCCCACGGTTTTGTGGATTACCTTCATTTTGAACTGGACTCGGACCTGGACGCAATCCGCTCCGACCCGCGGTATGACACAATCATCAAGCGGGCTGCAAGGGAAGCGTTCCGTACATCAGACGAAAAGGCCCTCGTGATCCGGGAGGGCGAGTGGACACCTCTCGTGCTGGCAAGCCAGGAACCCCTCCCCCGCGTTGAAGCAGGACTCAGCTTTGATCAAAACGCTCTTCTCCTCCGCGCCACGGTACATGATGCCCACTTCAAGGATGGCGACCGGTCATGGCGCTACGGGGACGGGTTTATGGTGAATTTTGTAGTACCCGACAGCAAGAGCAGTGTCTACACGAGCCGTTTTCATGCATTCGGATTCAGCCGCGAACTGGGCAGGCCGGTTTCCGTGCTCGTGAACACAGACGGAACCTACTTCCTCCGGCGGGTCGGTGAGATGCCGCCACGGATCGAGATCGATACCGTGACCATGACCGCACACTACTTCATCCGGATCCCGTGGACAGAGCTTTCTCCATACCATCCGCTCCTGGATCCACATGCAGGGATCAATATCCGCTACACAAGCCAGGGCGACAACGGCACCGCGACCCGCCTCACCTATCTGGAGAACCTTCACTTCGACTCGGAGAGGACGCCTCTCAGGAGGTTTGCTCCATTGACCTTTGTCTACCGGAAGACATCGCCACTCTCATTCGTCGGCCGACCGGGAACACGCCTCACAATGGAAGACAGCGGGAGCGTCTCGTTTGCAGTCTGGTCGCCGGAACAACAGACACTCTCGATAGCCCAGTCCATCCGTGACCGGACCGGAAAGGTACTCTGGACGGGAGCGACCCGGAGGATGTTCCCGCCGGGCCGTACGATGCTAGAAAGCTCGTTTCCGCTTCCTGCGGGTCCGGGCAGCTATAGGTTCACCGCCGTGACGCGAGACTCGACAACATGGGCGGAAGAACTGTACCGGTATGACGCCCGGGCATTGGAACAAATCCGTACACTCATCGGCAGACCCCTCGCGGGCGGGGGATCTCTCGAACATTCCAGCAGTGTCGATGCGTTACGTTACCGCGCCGATGCCTTGAACAAACGCATTCAAACATTCACCGACCGCGGCAACCTGGAGGAAGTGATGCGTGACGTGGAAGATGTGCTCTCGGTGGCCGGGATATTCGAAGTAAAAGGAACGATCTACAGAGAAAGCGGGTACCTCCTGTCCGCGTTTCGCTCTCCCGTTGACAGCACCCTGCAGCCTTTTTCCATCGTCTTCCCCAGAGGATACGATGGGTCAGCACGGTACCGACTGTATGTTGGTCTTCATGGGAGTGGCGTGGATGAGGTTGGGTTTGCACGCGAGGCTGCACGGAACATCATGGACCCCAACGCGATCATCCTCGCGCCCAGGGGGAGGAACCTCAGCGGCTGGTGGCGGACGACGGACCACGTGGATGCCGCGTATCTGATTGAAAAGATCAAAACCATTCTACCCATTGACAAGACTCTTTGCATGGGCTTTTCGATGGGTGGCTACGGAACCTGGAGATTAAGCATGCTGCATCCGGAGCTCTTCGATGCCGCCGCAATCATTTCCGGGACGCCTGTACCCCCTGGTAGAGCTGACCGGGACGATGACATGCGAAACCATATTGGAGGGGGCAAAGAGCTGAGCTATGTTGTATTCCACGGAACCGAGGACCGCGCTTTGCCGATCGACAACACGGACCAGTTTGTCGGGATGCTCAGGGACGCGGGGTACGACATCAGATACGTCCGTGTTCAGCAGGCAGGACACGGAAACATGGACTTCGGAGAAGAATTCGGTCGGTGGCTGCAGGAGAAATTCCTGAAGGGGACGAATTGACACTTCCGTAGCGGCTACCGACGATTCGCGCGAACCCCTCCTGCACTCCCTCTTCTCCCGCGGGGTGATACCCTCATCCGGACAGTTGTGTCCGGACCATTCGGCCCGGTCAGAGCGATCCAGATCACATGCCGAAAGGGAATCCCCACGAACGGAAAGCACGCCAGGTCCTGGCCAGGATTTCTTTCTCTCATTCTTCTCCTGGGTGTTGCCGGAGCGACGACGCTGGCCCAAACCACCGTGCCTCCCGGTGAGGTCAGTGGAACATGGACTGTGATGGGATCGCCCTACCTCATTACGGGAGATATTACCATCCCAAATGATTCCAGCTTGCGGATCGAACCCGGCGTTACGGTGGAGTTCCAGGGACACTACGAGCTCCTGGTCAACGGCCGCCTTCTCGCCATCGGTACTCAGACCGACACGATACTCTTCACCATCAAAGACACCACGGGGTGGAGCAACCGGGGTACCACGCTGGGAGGATGGAAGCACATCCGGTTGTTCGAACCGGCCGTCACGAACGACTCCACAATTTTCGCCTTCTGCCGGATTCAGTACGGGAAAGCCATCGGGCCGAACTGGCCATTTAACCATGGCGGGGGCATCAGCGTCGTCGGGTTCAACAAGGTAAGGATTTCCGATTGCCTGATCGCCTACATCATGAGCGGCGGTGAGCAAGGACCTTCCGGTGGGGGCGTGGGTGTCACCTCCTGTGATATCCTGCTCAGCGGCAATACCATTGTCTACAATCACTCCCATGCGGGAGGCGGCATCCACCTTTCGCACTCAAATACCATACTGCAGTACAATCTGATCAGGGGTAATTCCGCGACGGGGAACGGCGGCGGCATCGAGATTCTCGGTGACAATACCCGGCCTGCAGTCGTAACGTTCCTCGGTGACACTGTTACGTTAAAAAGCAAACCTCGTTTTCCGCATAACCACGTGGTTGACAGAGCATTTGAACTACCGCCGATCAAACTGTTATCAGTACACATGCGCCCGATGCAGGTGCAGCCACAAGAGGGTGATCAGAGGCAGCAACGTGAGGCGCAGTCAATTGAACTGCGAAGTCGTTCCCTTCCCAGCTCCCCGCTTCCGGCCAGTAGAACGTGAAGAGAATTTCCGAACCGACGGAGAGAAAGTCAGGCTCTCCATTCGATGACCACCGATGTTCGTGCGGCACTCCGCCCGGGCATAATGAGCTCTTCCGCTACAACCATCGGACTTCTCTGCTGCGATCACTCACTGCATCCGCAAGGGGAATAGATTGAAAACGGGGAAACAAAAGCTATTTGTTTCCCCGTTCCATGTTCAGATCCGGTCTTTACCCCGCTGTGAAAGTCGGAGAGACCCTGTTGCCAAGCGCATTACATGGGCTTTTGCGCCCCGACACCAGCCTTCGCACCGAACAGTTTCAGGGCATCTTCGCTGGGATAGCGATTGGCGAACATCGACACCTGCGTAGTCAGTTTGCCCTGCTTGGGAAGTCCAAACACTTCCCGCAAAACATTGGCCGGTGAGTTGGGATCGTAGTCGGCTTTTTCACTGTAGCGTGCATTCAGGTAATTCTCAAAGTAGATCTTGTTGAGCGGCAGCGGCGAACCCAGGGTCTCGGAATTATTCTTGCAGCTGGCCAGGCCCAGATCGGCGCCCACATCCTCGATTTTCACCCGTTCCATCATGCCTGCGGCCGATTTGCCGGGCTCGACGTACAGCAGGGGCGCCTGCTTGTTCATGAAGATGATATTGTTGTCGATCTTGATCCATTCGTTCAGATTGCCACGCGTGTGATCAATGCCGGTCAGGATATTACAGCCGATAAGGTTGTCGTGAATGTTATAAGACAGCATGGTCATCACGCGGACGCCGTAGCCCATGTCGGCAAAATCCTTCAGGCGGCTCCAGGTGAACAGGATGGTGTTGTTGGCAATCTCCACATCCCCATCTTTTGAGATCGGCCCTTTCGGACCTTTCTTTCCCCCTGTGCCGAATATTTCGATGGCGGCCATCTTGTTTGCGAGGAAGATATTGTTGAGTATCTTGACGGTCCCTTTTTTGAAACCTCCCTGAATGCCGAAGTGGCCGTTAAGGAAAGTACAGTTCCGGATGGTGAGCTCGCCTTCGATTTTTGCATTGACTTTGTTGGTGAAACACACCAGCGGTTCTTCAACCGTGCTGTTGCCCGTGGTGGGTTTTTCGGTCGATGCCAGTTTGCGGCCACCCAGTCCCTGGATAAACCCGTCCTTCGGCGAATAGGCGTTCTGACCGCCGCGGTCGAAGATGAAGCCGTCAAGAATGAAATGGCTCCCCGCGGGCACCTTGAGAATGCTCAGCAGGGGCTTTCTGCCACTGGCTGCGGATTCATTATTCGGAGCAACCATCGTCGGATACTTCACTATATCCCGGCTGGAGAAATCAGGCGAATAGCCACCCATCAACTCCACAGGCTGTGGGGCTTCCAGGTATCCCTTGTCTCTGAGGCCGACGTAGTTGCCCTGGGCCACAAAGATCTTATCGCCCGCCTTTGCTATCTTGAGCGCTGCTTCGAGATTCTTGAAAGGGGCCGCCTTTGTGCCGGCGTTCTGATTATCGCCCCTGTCTTTGGCTACGTACAGCTCCGCTGAGTTTACCGCAGTCGTTCCGACAAAAAGAACAAACAGCGCAAGCAGTGCGAATCTTGCAGAATGATACATAACTATTCTCCTTTCGAATGGGGTGATATGTTCGCATCTTCATGCACGGACGATCGCTACAACCTGATGTTAGAGACCGGGGATAATCCGGGGTCCGACGAACCAAAGAGAGGCGCGGCAACGCACCGGGGGGGGTGGCTTCAAAGAACAGAGCGAGGGTGCACGAGACCTTCAAACTCTCAGACGAACGAGCTCCCCATTGGGTTCCGGTACCAGCATCGTGAGAACACGTGGTAGTCCGCAGAATCTGCAAATGGTGAATCGTACTGAGGAGTTCCTCTGCCACTTGCGAGGCCTTTTCCGGCAGACCGTTACCAGAGGGTGTGTAATGGAAATATACCACACCCGACGAAGGATGTCAAACAAGAACTGCCCAGGGAACCAATTCGGCAGGCCGGCAGTTGCATACCTTATGGACTAACAGGCACAGAATGTGCCTTCGGCAAAAATATCAACTGACCAGAGAGGCCCATTATGGTGTTTTTCCTACACCGTTTGACGATCTCGGCACTTCTCGTGCTGGCCGGGTTGGCCACAATTCTTTCCACATCGACCCTGATGGCGACAACCCACCTGATCCAGTTCGGGGGGGCCTTCGGATTCAACTATTCGCCCATCAGCCTCTCCGTAAGCGTCGGCGATACCCTTCGATGGCAGGGGGACTTCGAGACTCACCCGCTACGGTCAACGACAATACCGGCCGGCGCCCAATCCTGGACAAACTCCATTGGGACGGCGTTTTTCTATGTGGTGCAGATTCCCGGGAGCTATCTGTACCAGTGTGAGGTTCATGCCCCGGAAATGTCAGGCTCATTCACGGCTACGGCTGCGACCGCCGTGGATGACAAAGCAAGCCCGACACAGCCCTCAGTTTTTCAGCTTGAGCAGAATTATCCCAATCCCTTCAATCCGTCCACGCGGATCACATACAGTGTCGCCGAGACATCTCCGGTGAGCCTGAGAATCTTCAATGCAATCGGTGAAGAGGTGTCGACGCTCGTAACGGGGATCCAGGAACCGGGTTCGCATGAAGTCGATTTTGATGGAACCGGACTTCCGACGGGGATGTACCTCTACCGTCTTGAGGCTGGTGGCTCGACGGCGACGAAGAGGCTGATACTCTTGAGGTAGTATGAGGTGATCGTCCGTATCCTTCTGCATCGTTAACCTTGCCTTCGAGTCAGGTTGGAGAAAGGCAGTCCGCACACCTCCGGGCAACAACGATCACGATGGCGAGTTTTGGCTTTGAGGACTCATTTCGCGGATTCCTTTCAACCAAGAGCGTCGAAAAGAACGAGAACGTAGTGGCAAAGGAACCAGCCCCGGTCCCCTTAGGCTGCTCCCTTGACCTGTTGGAGCTGGTCCGATTCCACCTGACATGCTCTCCGGCGTGTTTTGGCTGCCGCGGTACTGTACCCCCCAGACAAACCCGGGCATTTCCTTGTCGGGGCATTGGTATCATGATCTCACACGGAGCCCCGCATGAGAAAGCTTCCTGTCGCCCTTGTCTTCCTTCTCTTCAGTTCCGGGAGGGAAGCCAACGCAGCCCGAGTGGCTGGTTCAGATACAACGGAACAAGCGCTATGGCTTGCACAAAACCTCCTCATTGTCGATACCCACATAGATCTTCCCGGCCTGCTGCTCGCCGGGTGGAGGGATGTGTCGGTAAAATCCCTTACAAGCGATTTCGACTACCCCAGGGCAAAAGAGGGGGGACTGGATGTCCCTTTCATGTCCATTTACGTGCCTTCCGACCTTGAAGGCACGGGAAAAGCAAAACCCAGGGCGGACACGATGATCGCCCTGGTCAGAAAAATGGTGACCACCTGGCCGGACAAGTTTGACCTGGTCGCCTCGACACATGAGGTGAAACAGAAGCGTGGATCGGGAAAGATCCTTCTTGCCATGGGTATGGAGAACGGCTCGCCGATCGAAGGGGATCTGAAAAACGTCGCATACTTCCACCGCCTCGGTATCAGGTATATCACCCTTGCGCACGCAAAGTGGAATCACCTGGCCGACGGCTCTTATGATTCAACACGACGCTGGAACGGACTGAGCCCCTTCGGCGTCCAGGTAGTCAAGGAAATGAACCGGGTTGGCATCATGGTGGATATCTCTCATCTCACCGACAGCGCGGCCTTTCAGGTGCTCCGTGTCTCCGGGGCTCCGGTAATTGCATCGCACTCTGCCTGTCGCTTCTTCACTCCCGGCTTCGAACGGAATATGAACGACGAGCTGATCAGGGCCCTTGCCGCAAAGCGGGGGGTCGTACAGATCAATTTCGGTTCGGATTTTCTGGACAACCGGACGCGCCTGTCCAGTGAGATCGGGCGGAAAGCCATTGATAAGCGAATCGGCGACAATCAGTGGGACCCGGATGGGGATGAAGCAATGGCGTACGAACGACAATACTGGAAGGATCACCCCCGACCGTATGCCACTGTCGCACAGGTTGCCGCGCACATCGATCATGTCGTAAAACTGGTCGGCGTGGACTACGTTGGCATCGGGTCTGACTTTGACGGTGTCGGTGACTCGCTCCCGATCGGATTGAAGGACGTCTCCCGCTATCCGAATCTGATCGCGGAATTGCTGAAGCTCGATTATAGTGAGACCGACATTGAGAAGATCTGCGGTGGGAATCTTCTGCGCGTCTGGTCGGAAGTAGAGCAGGTGGCAACGCCAGCAAATTGAGAGCGGTCTCGTCGGGCGGATTCCTAGTCCGGCATACTGGCGGTGTCCTTTCCAGTACTCCTTGGGCCATTCCTGATATGGACACAATCTCCCAGTTCTTGCCTGAGAATGTTGTCCTGCGGATACGCATGCCCAAGATGTTGTCGGAATCCTTCAGCGTATTGGACCCCAACCATCTTCCCTCGCATCGTTGACAGTGTTCTCATTGACTGCACGTAGTCCTCAACCCCGTGATGTGCCGTCAACCAGCCGAGCTGGCTCTTGTGACACAAGAACATCTGTTCTTTTCGTCCGATTGTACTGCTTATGTCAACAATCGTCGTTGGATGGACCACCCTACCCAGTGCATCTTTCCCTTCCATCGGATCCGCGTAATACAGATGAGGGATCCTCAGAAATGGTTCAATGCCGTCAGTATCAATATTGTTCATACCCGCCGAAAAACATGCCGTACGCACAACAGCACTGGTAATTTCATGATCGATCATATAATCTTCAGGACTCATGGTGAAGACAATTTCGGGCTTGACCTGCCTCAAGAGTTTGATAACCTTCAACAACGTAGGACGATCGTACGCAAGGAAGATATCGTCGCATTCCATACATTGGTAGTCACCATTCAGTAAGGCGGCCGACGACGCGGCTTCCTTCCTTCGAATGGCGCTAATGTCCGCCCTCGTTCGTGTTGTCGATCCGCAATCCCCCGGCGTCATCGTGGCACATCCGACTTTCCAACCCTTTGCATGTAGCAACGCCAGCGTGCCGGCGCACAATATTTCCACATCATCCGGGTGAGCTCCAACAGCCAGAACGGTCCCTCTATTGTGAGTATCCATCTGGATGGCTTTCGTCCAATCGGTCTATCTAATGCATTTCTGTTTCAATGGTTCTGATCGCCGGTCTGTAATAATTGAACTGCACATTGGGGTGCTCCGCGAGGAGAGACATTGGAACGGACGTATCAACAATGCGTTTGGAAATCATGAATGCCGTAAGTCGCATACCAAACGGATTGTCATGAGCACCGGCATGCCAAATTGACACTTTCTCCGACTTCCATGTTTCAACCGGACCAACAGTGAGAGCCTGCTTCGGCACTCCGACAACATAGCCTCCGCCGGACGTTCTGGCGTTTTGAGCAAGAGTGGTCGGATGCAGGTCAACTTTGCGTGCCGAAAGTCTTCGAAATTCCTGCACCGTGGGTGGTTCTTCGGTATATTGTCCTTCCCGCTTGAAGGGATCGTTGAATGCCCAGTGCTTTACATCTCCTTGACCCCCTTGCATAACCGCACAATGAAAGTCGTCAAAACTGTCCGTATAGGATCTCAACTGGTCTGCTCTGGGAAAGTGGATGTTCTCTGCCGGCATCCGCAATTCCGGCCTGATCCTGTTGATGCACAATTCCATGTCTGCTTTTTCGAAGGAAAGAGGATGAGTGATTGGCACTTCTTTCCCATCCAGAAACCATTCATCCATTCCCCAGAAGTGACAATTCCTCAGGGAGAGATCCAGACTGTTTACCAGCTCCGCGACTAATGGTAGTTGTTCGGTCGGACCAATTGGCCCGCAAATGCCGGCTGGTCGTGAAGAAGTCGCTCGCTTCCAGGCCGAGATGTATTCCAGAGCTTCATTCATGTAAAAAGATTCCAACGTCTCATAGAAAACAACTCGAAATCCGGGACGGGAGAGCTGGAAGATATCCTTTTCTGATAATTTCGAGGCATCGCGGAGTATCGCATGATCAAGAGTAGTATAATCCCACCACCCTTCAGCCAAAATACTTGTCGGTCTTTTCAATGCCGTGTCTCCCGGGGTTCCTGGCGGTGAATATGTGATGTCGGAGCTTGTCTGCGGATGCGGGGCGGGCTGGCGGACCCCACCAGCGGACTCGCTTCAACGGTCTGGCCGCACATAGAAGTACGAGGCGTCCAGGGTGGCCATGCCAACCTGCGATTTTCCTCCCTTGAGGTAGCTCCCGTAGGGTTCCGTACGGGAGGTACCACCACCGTACCCCTCGTACCACATGTAATACCGGCCGTTGATCTTCTCAACCGTCGTGAACCAGATCGCCCCCTCGTCCCACTGATTTTCGTCACCGCGGGTGAAAATCGGGTTGCGGGGATACTTGACCCAATGGACCAGGTCCCTGGACGTCGCGAGCCCCGCATTGAATGGGTAGTCTTTGTTGCGGTCTGAGCCGCAATACACCATGTAGTACAGGCCGGCTTCAGAGAAGATCCGCGGGGTTTCAACCGTGAAGCTGTCCCAGTTCCCTTCCGGTCCGACGGGGAGGGCCAGCGATTGGGGAGGCTCGGCGAAGTTGAAGCCATCGTCCGACGTGGCATAGTGAATCTGAAACCCCTTCTTTCCCGGCACCTGCTTCCAGAAATAGAGATATATCGTGCTGTCGCGGTACACCACCTCAGGCGCGCCACCAATGATGACGGGGTTGTGCCCGTACTTTTTGAAATGGAGACCGTCGTCCGAGACTGCAAGACAGATTGCACGGTCAGCCTGCTGGCTGGAACCCGTGTAGTACAGAAAGACTTTCCCACCCACGAGGATCGCGGCAGGATCGAGGGCATGACGCTCATCCCACGATCCGGGTTCTCCAACGTCGATGATCGGGTCCGGAAAGATGTCCCAGGTGGAGCCATCGAAATTCTTCCTCGGGATTGTCGCGACGCCGATCCTGTCGTGTCCACCGCGTTGTCCACGGAAGTACATGTAGCAGGTATCACCCATCATCAGCAGGTCGGGATTGGCAGTCTGGGCCTCGCGCCATGTGCCGGCTGTGGCAGGAAAGATCGGGTTGGCGGGGTAGCGGTTCCAGGTGAACCGGGTGGCCTCGTCAACGGTACGGGAGTCCTGAGCTATTGCAGGAGCCGAGCATACGGTTCCCGCCGCGAGAGCAACGCTCAGCACTTTTGCGAAGATATGCAATGATACCTCTCTGGTTGGTTGATCGAGTCAAAATACGACTTTCTCTCAAACTCTTCAAGAACAGAAGGGGGTCTTCTCGTGCAATGGCGCCGGGATTGGGTCCCACCCTGATGCTTCATGGTCCTTGAGCCGAAAAGAATAATCCCCGACCCCTTTGAACAAGAGGCCGGGGATCGTGTCCATGAAGCAATGGTTCAGGTTACTTCACAAGAGCCATTTTTCGAGTCTGTATGAAGAGCGGAGCAGACACCTGGAGATTCGCCGCTTCAATCCGGTAAATGTAAATACCGCTGGCAAACCCCGACATATCAATTCGTGCAGAGTAGGAACCCGCTGTCACATTCTTGTCCTCCGCGATCAAGACAAGCTCGCCGATCATATTGTAGATCTTGAGCGTCACACGGCTATCGTGCGCCACCGAGTAACCGATGGAAGTAGCGGGATTAAACGGGTTGGGATAGTTCTGGTCCAGCTTAAATGTCCCGCCGGCAGTCTCCACATCACGAGTGGAAACATCTGTCAGTGTGAGATTTACCTTGAGGGAGTCCCAACGGCGCGACGGTGACAGGAATCCGGCGTTTACCGTGTATCTCCCTGGACGCGGCGCAGTCAGTGTGAAGGGGTTGGTGCTCGAGGAGTTGACGGTAGCCACAACAGTCCCGGTCGTATCCACCAGCTCACCCGCCACTTTGCCGGTTGCCCCCGACAGCGATACCGACACCTGAAGATTTGCCTTCGGAGTTACGGAAGCGATACCGGCCTGGAACGTGTGGCACCCGGAACCTCCGCATCCCGGCGTCGCGCCGTTGAATGAGGGCTGGGACGGTACGTACGAAACGTAACTCAGAAACAGACCTCCAAACACAATAACCGCAGAAGCAATACGCACTCTCATATCTCCTCCTCTTGAATGATGGGTTCTCCAACACCTACTGAAGCACCAACTGCACCGGAGCTCTCTCTACCCCTCCACGAAACCACCAGACATCCGCGGTCGTTCTCCCTGTTTCGCCGGCAAACTATGTGAGAGAACATACATATAATATAGTCCTATGGGGTATCCGAGTCAAGCACAGCTTTTCGATCCACATCTCCTTTCTGTCTTGAACCCACAGCGTCGTACCCTTCAGGGTCACGGCGTCTGGACAGATCTGTGCTGTTGGAGAAGAGCAGCGAATATGACAGGGAGCGATTCACCTCATATTGTATCTATCCGCACGCCGGTGTATATTGGCTGAAATTGGATTCTGCATACATGACCGACGTTAGGTGCCCGGGCCTTGCGGTAGGTCCTCCTGCGAGGTCGACCAAGCATATGCAGAACAAGTGCTGTACGGAATATGGAATGAGCAAGAAAGCAAGCACGGGGAGGCAGGTGTGAAGTCAAGACAGGATATCAAGAGGGAGTACAAAGAACGGGAAAAACCGGCAGGCATCTTTCAGGTTAAGAATCTCGCGAATGGCAGGATATTGCTAGGCAGCAGCCTGAACCTCGAAGGACCACTGAATAGTCACAAATTCATGCTGGCAATCGGACGGCACCGCAACGAGGAGTTGCAGAGGGACTGGAACACGTCGGGTCCGGAGAACTTTGTGTTCGAAATCCTGGAGGTTGTCAAAGCACGTGAGGATCCCGGTTTCGACCTGAACGATGAGCTTACTCTCCTGGAACAGATCTGGATCGAGAAGCTCCAGCCTTTCGGTGAGCGGGGCTACAACCGGGAACCGAAGATCCGACAGGCATAGCCTGGTTTGCAGAAGCTACTTTGCCAGGATGAATTTCCTCGTCTGGACGAAGGCGTTCTTCGAACCTCCCGAGAGGTCCGCCGCCTGCATCCTGTAGAAGTACACGCCTGACGCCATTCCCGAACCGTTGAATTGCACCTCATGCATCCCCGCCTCTTTCATGCCGTTGACCAGCGTCGCGACCTGCTGGCCGAGTGCCGTGAACACTGAAAGTGTCACCGATGAACGGATGGGCAGGGCGTATGAAATCGTCGATGATGGATTGAAAGGGTTGGGGTAGCTTTCATGTAATGCGAATTCTCTGATAATCGTGCCGTCCGACGCCTCCACCGGCGTCGCTGCACCCGTGGTGAACGAACGCGGCCCGGAGAACCGGCTGATCCCTGACGCACCGGATGCACGCACCCTCCAGTAATATGTGGTGCCCTGCCTGAGTCCGGAGGGAGCAATACTTGTGGCTGTTACCCCGCTCTTCTGGACGAGCGTGTCTGTGAAATCATTCTTCTTCGATACCTGCACATGATAACTGGTCGTAGCCTGGGATGAGTCCCACCTGAGCGTGGTCAGGAGCGGCTGCCCGGACGCCCCGTCAGCCGGGGAGGTCAATACCGGTACCGAGGGAATTCCCGTCGGGGTGTACATCTTGCTTTCCAGGGTGCAAAGTTTCCTGGCCGCCTTTTCAAAATTGTAGTTGTACCCGAAGCCATCATCGAGGGTATCTGCCGCGTGCCTAGCGAGGAGAGAAAAATATGCGAATTCCGCGTCAGTCCATCCGAGGGGCTTCACGATGACTGTAGCCATGGTGAAATCGCGCTGGGCCTCCGGATAAGCGGGGCGCCGCGTTCCGTATCTCATCGGGAGGCTCGCCGGAGCGATTGTCGTAATAGATGTGTAGCGCACCGAATCGGGATTCGTGTAGTCGGGATTGTTGAGCCGTTTAAGCAGGGGCACCTCGTTGAGGGGCTTCAAACCCATAAGGTAGAGATCAAGATCCGAGTAGGATGCGTTGAACGCATCCGGTTTGTGCTGCATCACTCCCGCGAACACCCCGGGTGGGGATTCAATGACCTTGGGCCAGAGTCCCATATTGCCGCCTATAGTCTGGTGCTCCGCCCAGTGTACCCCGCACGCCCCGTTGGAAAATGTCAGCGAATCGAGATACGCCATCCATTTGTGCCCGAGCTCATGGGCAAGCAGATTGAACGGTCCGTTGGAATAGTAGACAACGGTTTTCAACCTGGCCGGGGATCCCCACCCGGCGCTATTGTCAAACAGGGTCATGC
Source organism: uncultured Bacteroidota bacterium (assembly GCA_963779225.1). Lineage (GTDB taxonomy): Bacteria > Bacteroidota > Ignavibacteria > UBA10030 > UBA6906 > CAVPCZ01. Next base: position 1,413,538 of record CAVZWW010000003.1, on the reverse strand, counting down.
CAACACCCTGGACGTCATTTCTCACGCTTGAAGCGTTCGGAACCCGTTCCGACAACAACGGATTCGGGAGCCAGAGCGCAGTCGCCGGCGTGACGACGAGAAAATCATACGCGTCGGGCAGACGTGAATAAAGAAGATTCGACGCCGGCTTCATCAGATAGGCCCATGACTTGTCCGTCACGGGATAGCCCGGGAATGTCTTCTGAGTTTGCAGACTGTCTTCGATAAAGAGGCCGTACTCCGTTGCCCAGAGTCCACCGCCCAATCTTTGCACATCGAAGGTGGCCAGAGGATCAACGAGACCAAGCCGGATGTAAGCATACCCGTCATTCTCCCACGTCCCATCCGCGAGCTGCCACTCAACCGTCAGCCACCAGCTGACAGCACTTCCGTATTTGGCGTCCTTCGCTACTCGGTATCCCGGCGTCCCGGTGGATGAGTAGATGGAGAGAGAGTCCAGTGTCCAGATCCCGTCGCCGGCAACCTTATCTCCATGGGTTCCGTCATCAAACATCGGGACCTGGTTGATACGCATACCCTTGATGGCCGTGGAAGAGCTCCATTTGACGCGGACACGGGTGAATTCGCCGGGCTGGTTGTACACCGCTCCGCGATTCTGCTCCATCCATTCGACACCCCGGATCGCCGTTTTTGTTCCCGGGGCGGAAAGCATCCAGGACGCCTCCTGAAAGATGTCACCCTCCGGGCCATCCGCCGGAGTTCTCATTGACCAGATTCCCGTCCTCTGATCAGCTGCTCTGGCTTCGCCAAAATCGCACAGGATGATCTGCTCCACTGCCGGGGAAGTGCGCGGGGGGGAGGCGAGGCGATTCTGCGCCTGGACCCCCGGGTGGAGCATGGAGAGCATGAGGTAACCGCAGATGCACCATGTACCGGTTGACTTCTCGATCGTCATTCGATCCTCGCCTGGCGTACTACGTAAAATCGCTGGTGACTACCGACATCTATCATGTGCGTCACCTTCCGGCATCATCCATCATGCACAGACGCAGCATTATGAGCCACCTCACGGCCTGGTGGGATTACGGATCCGCTCCCGCGCTGAGTGAGGCGATTCTCCACAAGATAGCCCGCCGCGGCGAACTTGTCAAGAACCAGCTTTCCGCACCCGACGGGGATCGAGTCTTCTTTGTGCCCCGCTTGAATCTCGCAATCCGCTTCCCTACCTTACCCCGTGCCCGCTGACCGCTTGTTCCGATGAAATTCAATTCATCCCCGACAACAGCGTGACACATTCGTGACATCAATGTGACAAGCCACCGGGGATTGCACTGTATCTTTCCTGCAGGATGACACAATCACGATGCAGAGGAGAACATCATGCCCGCAAAGGCCCTGGCGATATTGGGAGCAATGCTCTTCCTGGTGGTGCCGGCAACCGCAAGCCCTGCCACTGCAGACACAACCGGCCAGATTTATAGGATCACCCTGACGGATGGTTCCGCATTCGTCGGCACCATCGCTTCTTCAACTCCGGATTCGCTGATTGTCCAGACGGGATCAGGAGTCACCATGACCCTGCCGCGACGGGTGGTGACAAGCATCGAACGCTTGCGCGGAACTATCGAAGAGGGTGTGTACCGGCGCGTCGATCCGAACGGATCCCGGCTCCTGTTCGGTCCCACTGCCCGTCCCCTGAGGGCGGGAGAGGGATACTTCGCCGCGTACGAGATCTTCTTTACGTACGCCGCAGTGGGAATAGCAGACGTTCTCTCGCTCGGGGGAGGATTGACGCTCCTGCCGGGCGCTCCCGATCAGATCTTCTACCTGGCTCCCAAGCTTGCGTTTACCACTCAAGACGAGATGTTCAGTGCCGGAGTCGGGGCATTGTACATGAACACATTCTCTGCTGAAAACGATGCATTGGGGATTGTCTACGGGATAGGGACCTACGGGACTCCGAAGGCCGGGCTGACTCTCGGACTTGGATATGGATACTCCGAAGGGGAGTTCGCCAGCAACCCTGTGGTGCTTGTGGGAGGAGAAGTGCAGGTTTCCAACAGCTTGAAGTTAATCTCGGAGAACTGGTTCCCAGTTGGGTCCGACGTTTCGCTCCTGTCGTTCGGCTTCCGCTTCTTCGGGGAAAATATTGCCGCCGATCTCGGGTTCTTCTACCCCATGGAAAACGGGGAGGGAATCTCCGAAGGTTTTCCTTTCCTTCCGTGGCTGGGGTTCGCCTACAACTTCGGAAGATAGTTTGACTCTCGCCTTCCCCTGTCGTATCTTGCGCCATACAGTTGATTTTCCGTGCCGTTGGGATAGCGATCCTGCAGAAGCGGGATTGAATTATCCATGATCCGTGGATAATCGCTCTCACCAGGGGGTCCCCTTGATCGGCCAGACTGTTTCCCACTATAGGATACTCGAGAAGCTGGGTGAAGGCGGCATGGGCGTGGTGTACAAAGCCCAGGACCTCAAGCTCGAACGCCCCGTCGCCCTCAAGTTCCTTCCTCCGGATCTCACACGCGACCCCGAAACAAGACGGCGCTTTGCCCACGAGGCAAAGACCACCTCCACCCTTCAGCACAACGCGATCTGCACTATCCATGACATCGATGAGACACCGGACGGACAGATGTTCATCGTCATGGACTTCTATAAGGGGGAGACACTCAAACAGAAGATCGAAAGGGGACCGCTGCCGCTTAAGGATGTCCTGGCTTTTGGCGCCCAGGTCACAGATGGTCTGACCGCCGCTCACGAAGCAGGCATCGTGCATCGGGACATCAAACCGGCGAACATTCTGATCACCGACCGGGGAGAGGTGAAACTCCTGGATTTCGGCCTCGCACGTCTCTCAGGCCAGACGCGATTGACACGGGAGGGCTCCACTCCGGGAACCCTTGCCTACATGTCCCCCGAACAAATCCGGGGCAATCAGGTGGATCATCGCACGGATCTCTGGTCCACCGGGGTCGTGCTTCATGAGATGCTCACAGGGAAGCATCCCTTCAAAGGGGAATTTGAACAGGCCATGGCCTATTCCATAATGAACGGGGAGCCTGAACCGGTGACGTCTCTCCGCTCCGGCCTCCCCATGGATCTGGATGTCGTTCTTAAGAAAGCACTCTCCAAGGACCCGGGCGAAAGATATCAGCATGCCGACGACCTGCGGGCGGATCTCCGGCGCCTGATGCATGAGGACGGGAGCAGCACGCACCTTTCCGGTGCAGTCCACACACGTGCACAAGCGAAACCATCACGACGACGCATTTTTCTCATCTCGGCCGGCGTCTCTGTCCTGCTGGCTGTCCCGGTTGTCCTGGCAATCCATTACTTCCTCACGGGGAGCGATATCGGCGAACCCATTCCCATTGCCGTCATCTCATTTGAAAACCAGACCGGAGAAGCTAAATACGATCACCTTTCGAAGGCAATCCCCAACCTCCTGATCACGGCACTGGAGCAGTCGCCCGGCCTGCGTGTCACGACCTGGGAGCGCCTCCGCGATCTTGCCCGCCAGACAGGGAACAGGGAGCCCGATCAGATCAGCCAGGATCTCGCCTTCAGCCTCTGCCGGGCCTCGGGAGTGCAAGCGCTGGTTGTCGGGAGTTTCACCAGGGCGGGAGAGGAATTCGCTACGGATGCAAAGGTTCTTGACGTCGACTCCCGCAATATCGTGGTGAGTGCCCGCTCCCGGGGAGAAAGCGAGGCCAGCATCCTCCGGCTTCAGATCGACGCGTTAAGCGATGAGATCATTCAGAAGATCCTTCGTGTTCCCCAACAAACGGGCGTCGCCCGGAAACCTATCACCGAATTCACCACAAATTCACTGGAGGCGTACAGCTACTATCTTGCCGGGATGGAGAAATTTGAGAACCTGGACATTCTTGATGCCCTGAAGCTCTTCACCCTCGCGATAGAACGGGACAGCACCTTCGCCATTGCGTATCTTCAGCTCGCCCGCACGTTGGGCAGCCTCAGCCGGGTTGCTGCCCAGACGGAAATGTGCACGCGGGCGTTCCAGCTCTCTTCGAGAGCGTCGGAGAAAGAGAGAATGTACATTGAGGCCGGGCACGCCCTGTTGATACAGCGGGACCGGGCGAAACAGATCGCGATTTTCGAGGCGATGAAGAACAGGTTTCCCAACGAAAAGCAGGTGCGGTTTGATCTGGGCGCGGCATACGTTTCGAGCGGACAGCAGCTGCGCGCCATGGCCGAACTGGAAGCGGGGATCCGTCTCGACCCCGATTATGGTCCTGCAGTCAACCATCTGGCATATGTTTGCATGGACCAGGAGAACTTCGGCCGGGCGAGGGAACTGCTCACACACTACAGAAGGATCGCCCCTGATGAACCCAATCCGTACGACTCATGGGGAGACTTCTATGTCAAGACCGGAGATCTGGATTCTGCGTTGACAATGTTCCGGGAGGCAGTGAAGCGCAAGCCGGATTTTTTTGCGTCTTCAGTCAAAATCGCCCTGGTCCTCGCTCTCCGCGAAGAATACGATTCAGCAATCTCCGAATTGGACGGCGTGGCGCAGCGGCTACCCGCTGGAGGCGCGATGGCGTTTTCGGGAATGATAGCCGCACTCACCGGCAGACCCGCAGAGGCCGGGCGAGGTTGGTCCTACGCCCATGAAACCTGGAAAACGTTCGGGGCAACACAATTTCTTCTGTTCCGGGATATTTCGCGCGCATGGGCACTCCTGGCTGCACACCGCCCTCATGAGGCGGCACGCACCATCGCAGGGATCCAGGGAATCCTGGCAAAGATGCCCCGCCGCGAGCAGGCCCGATTCCGGATAGTAAGCCAGCTCCCGCTTGTGGAGAGCGACCTGTTGCTCGGTCACTTTGATTTTGCGCGCATGCGTCTGGCCGCGATGACAGACAGTCTCGGGACGCTGGATCAATGGGCCCGGAAGGTGCTGGAATACGAAATCGGCGTATCAACAGCCAACATCCTTCTTGCAGAAGGGCGGGCCGATAGCGCAATCACGTACGCAAATTCGCTCCGGTTGCCCCCCAGTCCGCCGCTGTATAGTCCCGGCCTGGGCTTCCTCAACCTGGGGTCCGGCTACCCAGCACGCTACAATGTGATTGCCAGGGCATGTCTGGCAATGGGTGACACCCTGGCTGCCGTTCGTGAATTGGAACAGCAAATTCGGGTCTACCCGGAACGGCCGGATTTTCGTTTTGTGAATCCCGTCCTGCATTATGAGCTCGCAGTGCTGCTCGACCGGATCGGAGAGGTTGACAGGGCATGGCAACAGTACACAGCATTCGCGACCAACTGCTCAAAGGCCGAAGGGAATGTCCCGCAACTCCGGCATGCACGCCAACGATTGCAGGAGTTGGGCAGAGGGGCTCAAAAATCCGCTACTCCTTGAACGTGGGCTGAACTGCGTTTGATTCTTCGTGCCACCTTCTGTATCTTTCTTCTTGCGTACCGAACGGCACTCACATGCTCACCCCGGCGGGCAACGCGCGGGACAAGCCCCAAAGGTCGGAAGCCACGACTGCACCGTAAACCTGAATCGACCAACCCGTCACTATGGTTAAGATGATCCTCATTGCCGGCGCCCTGGTGGCAGTCACAGTGGCCATACATGCCGTCGGTCTCACCGGATTGCTGGAGGTGGTGGGGAAGCCGCGCACGCAGCTGCCCTCCCGCTTCTGGCCGGTTACCTGGCTTCTGATTCGGGTGGCGTGGTGGTTGATCCTGATTCACCTGATAGAGATTGCGGTCTGGGGATTGTTCTATCTGTGGCAGGGATGCCTGCCCGACGCGGAGGCGGCGTTCTACTTTGCCGGCGTGACGTACACTACCGTGGGTTACGGCGATCTTGTGTTGCCTCAAGAGTGGCGGATGCTCGGACCGGTCGAGGGTTTGACGGGCATCCTCATGTGTGGACTCTCGACAGGACTTTTCTTCGCCGTCGTCAGCAGGGTGCTTGGCGGCCAGGCGAGGACAAAGGCTGATTAAGAATCTCAACGAACTGCGCCCCATGCCCGAAAATCCCCCCAAACGATCCGCCAAACGCGCGCTGGACCCGATTGAACGTGTATCTGAGGTCCTGTTCGGGCTGATTATGGTCCTCGCATTTACCGGCTCGCTCAGCGTGGCCGATGCCGGCCGCGAAGATATCCGGGCAATGCTGATCGGTGCCCTGGGCTGCAACATGGCCTGGGGCATTATTGACGCGGTCTTGTATTTGATGGGTTGCCTGGCAGAGAAGGGCAAGGGCCTTATGGCATTGCGGGCCGTGCGCAAGGCCACGGATCAGCAACAGGCGCAGCAGATCATCGCGGACGCATTGCCGACGACGATCGCCTCCGTCCTGGAGCCGGCGGAACTCGACGCAATACGCGTCCGTTTGCAGCGACTCCCCGAGCCACCCGAACGCGTACGTCTCGATAAGAATGATTGGCGGGGTGCCGCGGCTGTCTTTCTTCTGGTGTTCATTTCCACCTTCCCGGTGGTGATCCCGTTTATTCTCATGCAGAACGTCGTGCCGGCCATGCGCGTCTCCAACACCATCGCCGTCGTGATGCTCTTCCTGGCGGGCGAGGCCTTCGGACGCATGACCGGGCGACCCTCATGGCTGGTAGGCATCTCCATGGTGCTCCTCGGTGCCCTGCTCGTAGCGCTCACCATGGCTCTGGGGGGATGAAAGCAGGCCGGACGATTCATCCGCATTTCGGAATTGCCGGTCTTTTCTCCTACACTGCCACCGGCATCTTCACGCAAAACTCCGTCCGTCCGGGACGCGAGTCTACATCAATTTCCCCGTCGTGCCACTGGACAATGCGACGCACGATGTCGAGCCCGAGTCCCGTTCCTTCGCCGACCGGTTTCGTCGTAAAGAAAGGATCGAAGATTCTCCCCTGAATGTCCGCCGGAATTCCGGATCCGTCGTCAATGACCCGGACAACAACACATGTGCCTTCTCGCGCAGCCGTCACCTCTACATGGCCGCGTTCCGGCGCGGCGTCGATCGCATTGTCGATCAGGTTCATCCAGATCTGATTGACTTCACCGCCTATTCCACGGATAGGCGGGAGATCCGGTGCAACGGTGAGACTGATCGTGACTGATTTCCCCCTGGCTTTTCCATCCAGAATTGCAACGGTATCGTTCAATCCTCTGGGGATATCCACAGGCGCGGCCAACGGCGCCTCGTCCATATGCGTAAATCCCTTCACCGAGGCGACAAGAGCATGGATGCGCGTAACTGCCCTTTCGATGCCCTCTGCGAGAGAACGTGCACTTGCTCCCACGGCAATCCATCGGAGGGCTGCCCCGAGGCTTTCCCCCCGGAGGGTGTGGGCCAGCCGGTCGAGAATCTCAGTCGAAATGGTTGTCCGGGCCAGTTCCTCCGTGGGTATATTCTCGAGGTTGTGGGCTTCGAGCCATTCTGCAAAAATCTCTTCCCGGTCGGCAAGAGCGAGTCCGGACATGTACTGTCGGGGTGCAGAGGTCACGAGCAGGGTTCGCACCTCATCAAGTTCCTTCAGCTGTGCCGGGGTGAGTCCTGCTATGGCAATGTCGCGCGACGCTTCCTCCGCTGCGCCGAGTGCATCCGGAAGGGACTTCGCATCACGCATTGCGGCCGAGGCCGGATTGTTCAACTCGTGGGCAAGGCCCGAAGCGAGCTTGCCCAGGGAGACCAGTTTTTCGTCGCGCAGGTCGGTGGATGTGAATCGCCGCGCACGGTCCGTCATGCAATGCACCAGAATGGCCGTCACCTCGTAACAATGGCGGATCAATGCCGGAAAGTCCTCACGGGAAATGCGCACAGCTTCCGTCAGTTCGTCGACAATGGTGTCCCCCGGCGGGGTCGTCATTCTCGAATAAGGGAGAACGCCCGTCACGTCGCCTGCGGTCCACTCCATCACTTTGCGCCTCCCGGCCCCGCGGTCCACGTGGTGGGATAAGCGCCCGGAAAGGAGGATATAGAGTGCATCGACGACTTCCGACTTTGCATGGACAATCTCCCCCGTCTGTAGGTGCCTCAGGGACCCGTGGGCCGCAATCCATTCGAGTTCTTCCCGTGGGGCCTTACCGATTGTCCGGTGGTTCGCGAGGACTTTGACGAGTTCTTCAGTTGTCATCTGGCTCCATCTGCTCCTTCTGTTCTGTCAGTCTGGAGATGTGTAGTTGCCGCCTCCTGCATATAACGCACGCGCTGCCTGGATGGATGGTGATGATGGAACAGTTAAAAGGCAAAGAAAGTGCCAGGCGAATTAATATATGTCCCTTGCAAGTAAATTGGGAATTGGGTAGGTTTTATGGTGTCTTCCTTCCTCACTGAAGGACCAGGTCACTCTTCACTCTGTTCTTTATCAGGTTTCAGGGTACCTTATGTCGCCCACATGTCCTCCGGCCGCATTCTCCGGGGCCCTTCCCGTTGAAGACATGGGTACGCCTCTCCTTCCCAATTCCATCTCTCTCATTTCCTCACGCACTGGCAGCTTTTCTTTTCGTCTTCAATGTATCCCATGTACTTCATTGCGCTCTTCTTTCCACGTTTTTTCCCAAGAGCCGTCAATGAAACCTTTTTCCCTGTTTCAAACGCGAACTGCAGATACTCACATGAAAGTCATTCCTGCGAAGAGGAGTATAACGTGGCAAAATCAGTGATCATGAGTGTTGACGACGATCCACTGGTGCTCGGGGCGATCGAACGTGATCTGCGCCAGCACTACAAGAACGACTACCGCGTATTGAAGGCGGGCTCCGCGCATGAGGCACTTGACACAGCGCGCCAGCTGAAACACCGGGGAACGCCCGTCGCGCTTTTCCTCGTGGACCAGCGTATGCCGGAAATGACCGGCACGCAGCTGCTCGCAGAACTGAAAGTGCTCCACCCGGAATCGCGCAAAGTTCTGCTGACGGCATATGCCGACACCGAGGCCGCCATCGAAAGCATCAATGAAATCGGACTGGACCATTATCTCATGAAGCCATGGGACCCGCCCGAGCAGAAGCTGTATCCGGTGCTGGATGATCTGCTTGCCGAATGGAAAACGCGCGCCCACCTTCCCTACGACGGTATCCGGATTGCCGGCGCCCGGTTCTCGCCGCAGAGCTACGCGGTCCGGGAATTCCTGTCGCGTAACCAGGTCCCGTACCAGTGGATCGACATCGACGAAGACGTGTCGATGCGGAAGCTGGTTTCCGAATTCCCCGGCGGGCTGGCCAAACTCCCGGTGGTCCTTTTTCCCGACGGGTCATTCCTCACCGCTCCTTCGAATCAGGAACTCGCGGAAAAGGCCGGCCTGCAGACGCGTGCGAAGCGTCCCTTCTACGATGTGGCCGTCATCGGCGGTGGCCCTGCCGGACTGGCCAACTCGGTGTATGCAGCCACTGAAGGGATGAGTGTCGTGCTGATTGAGCAGAGCGCTCCGGGAGGACAGGCGGGGACGAGCTCCAGGATTGAGAACTATCTCGGGTTCCCCAACGGAATCACCGGAGCTGACCTCTCACAGCGGGCCTGCGCGCAAGCCAAACGGTTTGGGGCGGAAATACTCACTGCCCAGGAGGTAGTCGGAATTCGCCGGGAGGACCCATACCGGATAGTTCAACTGGCAGACGGAACCGAAATCTCCGCATATGCCGTCGTTATCACCACAGGCATGTCAGTCCGGATGCTCGAAGTGCCGGGAATCGAGCCGCTGCTCGGATCGGGGGTGTACTACGGCGTCGCATTGAGCGAAGCGGTAACGCACAAAGGGCAGGACATCTGCATTGTCGGGGCGGCGAATTCGGCCGGGCAGGCGGCGCTTTTCTTTTCCCGGTACGCCCGCAGGGTGACCATTCTCGCCCGTGCTGCAAGCCTCAGCCCGGGGATGTCACACTATCTCGTCGAACGCATCAAACTGACCCAGAATATTGACGTCATCCCAAGGGTCGAAGTCGCTGCCGTCAAAGGCGCTGAAGGGCTTCAGCAGATTGTGCTCCGCAACATCGACACGGCCGAAGAACAGATACTCCAGGCCGCAGCGATGTTTATTTGTATCGGCACGGCACCGCGAACCGAATTTGTCGCCGGCCTCCTGGATCGCAACGAGAAGGGTTTCATCCTTACCGGACCGGATCTTCCCCGGGTGAACGGCAAGCCTCGCGGGTGGCCTCTGGAGAGGGATCCATTCATCTTTGAAACCAACGTACCGGGCATCTTTGCGGCAGGAGATGTCCGCGGCGGGGCGAACCGGCGTGTCGCTTCGGCGGTAGGGGAAGGTTCCGCCGCAATCTACTCCATTCACAAGTATCTTGACACGGTATAGTATCACGACCAAACCACTCGTCGAAAGGAGCAACTCTGATGCCGAAATTCCTCGTCGCTTCAAACCACACGGGCGAAGACTGTGTGAAGGCGCTTCAGGAAACACTGGCGATTGGCTATCTCACCCATTTCGAATGGGGGTGCAAGGACGGTGTCCACACCGGTTGGGCCATACTGGAAGCTGAGAGCAAGGCGCAGGCGATCATGAGTGTGCCCACCTTCCTCCGGTCCGAAGCAAAGGTGATCTTGCTGACACAATTTGACCCCGAAAAGGTCCGGAGAATGCATCCGAAATAACCCTCTTCGCTCTCCGTTTTGGTGCGTGCATGCGGCCAGACCCTTGTCACATGCTCGTGCAATTCGGCCCTCTCTCAGCGCACACCTCGTAGGGAAAATCACGGTGAGGAGGCTGCCCCGGCCAGGCTTGCGCGTTGCGACACATCTCGCCGTATTTCAAGTTCCTCACCTGTTCACCGTTTACCACAACGAGAACCCCCGATGAAATGTCGATTGTGGTCTTCGGGAACGTCAAGACGATCCGGCAGGGTATCGAACACATGAATTTCGCGCCGGTGGTGGTTACGGACGTGAACGGGAATACCGTCGGCAATTGAGGTTGATCCCTTTCCCTACTCCCCCGTCAAGCTGACGATCCTCGATTTTGAAAATGTGTGGACCATCAACCGATCGGTAATCTGTACAGTCAACGTATAGATGCCATTGTCGAATTCGCGCACATCGATCTGTGCGAATTCTGATGCAAACTCATTCTGGCCGGCGTGATCCTTTTCATAGGCGACCAGAGTCTCGTCGTTTGGAGCAGTATTTCCGGGGGTGAGCAATACCTGCGATTTGTACCTGGTGTTTCCGTCGCCATCCCTCGTGAGATTGTACATCTCCCAGTACACATAGAGCGGTCGGGTTCGGGGAAGCGCATCAAAGGGGCACGGGATCACTTTGATGCCATCGATTTCGGTGCTGCTCTTCGTCGTCGAAGGAAGGAGAAACTCGATATCACTCAGCAGGGGCATAGACGGGAGATACGGCTGGAGCCGGAGTTCCGTATTCCATGCGGAAATGAGGTTCGCCCCGACCGGCCGGGCATGCATGGAGATTTTCACAGAATCGGGATGAAGAACGAAGCGATATAATTCCACGTGCCAATTCCCTGTCTGCGGGGAAAGCGAGAAGGCATAGGTATTGAGACCGGAAGCCACTTTCTTGCCCGCCGCCCCGGAGACGGATACACCTACCTCCACCAGCAGTGTCTTGAGCGTGTCACTGAACTCGTTTTTCAACGCGAGAATGGGGAGCGCGTAGGAAACGTTTACCAGCACCATGCCGCTATCACTGCGGAATCTGGTGACCGAGTGGGGCAGGGAAAATATCTTTGTATCTTTCGTCCACCGATGCTCATCTGTCGCGAGAGCGGCGGCAACGGTGACCTGTGATTCCACCCGCAGGCGGTCAATCATTTCCTCCCTGCCGAGGGGCTCGCCGCTCACCAGTCCGTGGAAACGAATGTCCCATGTCTCGAGCCTTTCCAGCATTGTCGGGTCATCGGGGATGCTGACAAGGCGCCAGTTGTTGCCAACAGAGTTGCTTTGCGAAAAATGAAATATCCGTTGCTGGGAATCACCGGTGGCGGAATACAGCCAGGATTCGTGTTGTTCCTGTTGACCGATCCCCATCGTTCTTTGAGTGTCGTCAGGTTCGCCGTGACGAATAAGGATCAACCCTTTGTCGTTAAACTCCCGGTTCAGGGCAAAGGACCTGGGAAACTGAAGATGGTGCACCTTGTCAGGATCATTGAACCAGGAACGGAATTCGTAGCACTCATACTTCCGCTCGGCCAGCAGAAAGCGCAGCGAATGTTCGGCAAGACGCACATTTGTTCTTGCGGCGGGTGCAGGATTCCGGATGCTCCAGAACGTATGAAAGAAGGCCTTCTTCTTGCGATCGGAGACAAGGGCCCGGTACACATCAAGTTCAGCATCTGTCACAAGATACTTGAGATCTTCAAAGAGGAGTGCCGCACCCAGCCAGGAAGAGATCCTGTCCACGGCCCGCCAGTAGATTTCCTCCGCCCGTGCCGCCTCCCCCTTCTCAAAGTACATACGGACAAGCGAGAGAGAGATGGCCTCGGAAGGAACCTGCCGGGGTCTGGACAGCATGTCCAGGAATAGCTGCTCGGCCGCCGCCATTTTGCCCTGCCGGCGCAAGATTTCTCCCGTGAAATACCGTGCATGGTCGGTCTGCATGTGTGCCAGGGAATCCAAAACCTGTTCGGGATCTTCCTCCGCCATATAGCTGCGGTAGATTCTGAACAGTCCGAGGCTCGCCTCGTTCATGTCCGGACGCATGATGCACTGCCGGTGCCCGAGTTCAATGGCACGCCTGTACTCCTTCTTGTACTGCAACAGGACGGCCAACTGATACAGGACATCCTCAAATGTCGAGTCGCGTGCTATGACCCGGGCAAGATAGTCGGTTGCCTTGCCCCAATGGATGTTCCTCAGAAACAATCCCACCTGAGTTCCATATTCCCGGTAGCATATCCCCGCTCCGTACTGGGCGAAGAGATTCGCCGGGTCAAGATCCAGCACTTCGGTGAAGATATCGCATCCGTCACTCCATTGTTCTTCCTGTATGGCGACCTTCCCCAGTCCGAGACGGGCGGGCACGGATTTGTCGTCCATGAGCAGAACCGACTCAAACAATGCTTTGGCGCTATCGGTTTTGCCGATACGGAGTTGTCTGTTGGCCTGGAGGATGAGATCGGCGGCTTTCGGAGCAGTCGATTGGGAAATCGAGAATGGCGGGCAGAGGAGGCCAAGGAGCATGAACACGATAATGTATACCGGGAATCCCTCGTCGAAGCGCACGGCTATTTCTCCAGGAAAAACTCTTCCCACACCGGCGGGCGGTCGCCGATCTCGTGCAGTGTTGCAACCCCGTACGGCCGGCCGTTCAGCTGACGTTGCGGGCCGGACCGCTGTTGCGGATATTCTCCAGGGGGGGCTTGGCAGGGTTCATCCCCACGGATCAAAAAGAATCTTTACGGCTTCCTTCACTTTGAGCCTTTCAACACCTTCGGCATAGCGTGTGAACGGGAGTGTTGCGCTGATGAGGGGAGCCAGATTCAGCTTGCCGGCCAGAATCAACCCGTAGGCTTCTTCTGCGGCTTTTCGCGTGTGCGTCACGTACCCGAGGAGGGCGAAGCCTCCCCACCATTGTTCGGGACCGAAACGGACTTGTTCGCGAAGGACGCCGAAGATCGCAACACTCTCCCGGGTCGAACCCATCAGCGCTTCAATCGACACCGGAAACCCGGTTGTATCCAGTGCGGAGTCGAAAGCATCCGGATGGCTTCTTCCGGCGGGCCAATGATATTCCACGGGGTCCCAGACTTCATCGGCGCCGAGCTCTCCGGCCAGTCCCCGCCGCTGTGCAAGAGGATCCAGTCCGATCACCGTCCTGGCCCCAAAGGCCCGGGCGAGCTGGATGGCAACCAGTCCCGAGGGGCCGAGTCCGCCGATCGCCACGCGTTTTCCCTCAATGCCGCCGCACTGACGCAGCCGTTCGATCGACCCCTGCACACACATTGCCAGCTCGAGCGAAGCGATCTCCTCGGCCCGCAACGATCTTTCGATTTCGATCAGATCATCGGCAGGGAGCGGCACATACTGTGCGTAGCACCCCATCCGTCTGTTGCCGGGGTCCCGCCACGCGGCCACGTGCATGCCAGGTGAGAATGTGTGAACCTCCGTGCCGACTGAGACAACCTCTCCCATCGCTTCGTGTCCCGGCTGACCGGGCACGAGAGGATACTGGAGCGGCGCCCCGGGAAACATCGGCCTGCCCTCCAACATGTGCAGGTCCCACTGGGGACAGGTGGCAACACCGAGGATCTTCACGAGTACTTCGTGGGGTCCCGGCGCCGGCAGATCGACTTCTTTCCATGCCGTGCGATGAGGCGCTTCGAACTCGAGAATGTGCATCCGCGGGGGTGGAGGATTCATGGTGTTACCAATCAAGAATGACCCCGAGCACGGGTTCGGTTTTCGATTCAATCAGTTTCCAGGCGTCCGCCGCCTGCGCAACCGGAAAATGGTGGGTAATGAGAGGGAGGGTCTCGAGATATCCCCCGGCAATCATCCGCAGCGTCTCATCCATCCGGTCCCGTCTCCACCCTGAAACCAGGTCGATGGTGAGCTCGCCGTAGCGCGGGGGCTGCAGGGCCAGTAGTTCGGCCGGGCCGTAGAATCCGGCGGAGACGAGATGAGCGAATCGGCGCATGTACGGCTGGACCGCCTCCAGGATCTCAATCCGGCCGACGGTATCCACTGCGACCTGCAATTTGTCGGTGAAGTGTGTCTGGAGATATTCTTTCCAGTCCGTAGTCCCTGTGTTGACGGTATGCCTGAACGGCCGGGTGGCAAAGAGGCGCAGACGGTAGTCATGGCGACCGATCAGAATCACCTCGGCCCCCCGCCATGCAAGGGTCTGCGCTGTCCAGAGGCCGACCATTCCATCTCCGAAGACCAGGGCGAGGTCGCCCACCTCCACCCGGGGCCGCTTGCCGGCATTGTAACCCACCTGGGCGAGGACCATGCCGGCATACGCAAGGGGGTTGGCAGCGGTCGGGAGCTTCCAGACCTGGTCGCGTGGACAAACCGAGGGAGAAACATGTCCCCCGTAGGAGTGGTGCATTCCCTCGACGAGTCCGATCGTCGCAAAGACCGTCTCACCCACCTGCAGATCTTCGATCTTCTCCCCTACGCGTTCGACCATTCCGACCTTCTGGTAGCCGGCTACAACAGGGAAAGGGAGTGGATCTCCCCGGCGGTAGGGTGTGTCCCCGTCAGAGCGTTCCCCCCGGAGGTACGATCCTTCAGTGCCGTTACTGATCCAGGAATGCGTGATCCGCACAAGGACGTCGGACGGCCCCGGATCAGGGCAGGTGATTTCCTGGACGGATACTCTGTTCGGTCCCGTGAACACCACACCTTGTGCCTGCATCGGTATCGTCACTTCCTATTCTGAGTGGATCCAACGACCAGCCGGGGAGGATTGGGATATAAGGGCCACCGGCCTATTTCACCCCGCCCGCCAGCAACCCCTTGACGAATGTCTTGCGCATCAGCGCAAAGAGCAGAAGCGGCGGCAGGCTGAACAGGACCGCCGATGCAGCCATCTGGTTCCAGATCCCGTTGTATTCACCGACAAAGAGACCTATCCCCACGGGAATCGTTTTGGTCGCATCCGATGAAGTGAGTATCAACGCAAAGAAGAATTCGTTCCAGGAGCCCAGGAAGGCAAACAACGCTGTCGCACCAATGCCCGGAAGAGCCAAAGGCAGAATCACCCTCCGGAGAGCCGTCAACCGGGAACAGCCGTCGATCAACGCCGCATCCTCCACCTCCCGCGGGATAGCCTGAAAGAATCCATACAGCAACCAGATGACAAAGGGCAACAATACTGCCGAATGGACCAGTATCAGCCCCGCATGCGTGTCATAGAGCCCCATGGCATTGAGCAACTGGAACAACGGGATAATCACCGAAGCACCGGGCAACATTTGCGAGAGGAGAAACACCAGGAGAAACAGCTGCTTTCCCGCGAACTGAAACCTCGAAAACGCGAATGCCGCCAGACTACCGGTAAAGAGCGCAATAATCGTCGCCGCAGACGCCACGATCAGACTGTTCAAGGTGTACGTGGCAAAGGGCATGTAGAAGAACATGTCGAAGTACGGCATCACACTCATGTCCCCGCTGATCCATTGAGGGGGATATCTGTTCACTTCCGGGAGTGACTTAAGAGAAGAGGACAATGTCCAGAGGAAAGGCAGGAGCACCAGAAAGGCCACAACACAGATCGCCGCAACGCGGAAGACCCTTTTCATGCCGTCTCCTTCCCGGAGAGGACGCGAATATAGAGGAAAGAAAGACCGACCAGCATCACAAATGTCATGATCGAGAGCGCGGAGCCTTTGCCGAGATCGAAGTATACAAAGGAGTATTCCCTGACCAGAACCGGAAGCACCATTGACGCGTTCATCGGACCCCCGCGCGTCATGACAAAGACCATGTTGAAATCGTTAAAACTCCAGATGACGCCCAGAACGAGCAGCACGGAAATGACGGGACGGAGATTGGGAAGAGTGATATGAAAGAACCTCCTGACCGTCGTGGCCCCATCCACAGCGGCGGCTTCGTACTGTTCCAGAGGGATGCTCTGGAGTCCAGCAAGAAACATCACCATCGCGAAGGGATAGAATTGCCAAATGCGGGCCAGCATCACACACAGCAGTGCGGTGTGGGGGTTCCCCAGCCAGGAGGTCCCCACATCAATCACTCCCGCAGAAGAAAGCCAGTAATTCACTATCCCGAAATGGTCATTCAGAATCCATTTCCATGCAAACCCGGCGACGACCGGCGAGATTACCCACGGTATGGTGTAGAGAAACGATGCTACGGTCGTGATCCTGCCGGTCTTCATGTTCAGCAAAAGCGCCAGCCCGAAACCGATGAGCAGGGCGAGCACGGTGCCCACCAGCGCATAGACCAGGGTATTGCGGAATGCAAGGAGAAAGAGAGGGTCGTTCAAGACTCGTTCGTAGTTGGCAAGACCAATCCATTTGCCGATCCCCTTCACCATGCTCACATCCCTCACGCTGTTGAGGAGATTCTGTACGAGGGGATACACGACGACCAGGGCCGTGAACAGACAGAGCGGGAAGCAGAAGCAAATAGGGTGTGGCTTTTTTCATTCTTTGCCTTCGATAACATTCTGGGCTTCGCGCGCGGCCTGATCCAGCGCTTCCTGCGGCGACAGTTCGCCGACGATCGCCTTCTGACAGAACGGCGTGAACGTGTTTCTCACTACGGCAATGATCCGCGGATGGGGAGGGAGCGGCCGCGCATGCTTCAATTCCTTGATCCACAATGGCAGATCCCTGACTTTCTGGGCTTCGGGACTGGTCAGTGCCACATTGGTGACCGCCAGAGCGCCCATATCATTGCGCACCCATGCCATGTCGGCTTCTTCATTTCGAAGATATTTGACTAATTCCCATGCGGCATTCAGATTTTTCGACCGGGCATTCACAGAGTACATTACCATGTCCTGCAGTGTCGGCGCTGTATCATACTGATCAATCATCTTATCGGGCACGGGTATTGCGACGATGTAGAGCTCCTTTGTCGGATCCGTTTCGCCCACCGTTCCTCTCACCCAGGGGCCCTCGATGCACATGGCGGCTTTGTTTCCACAGAACATATCATTGGTTTCCGTGTGGCCGTAGGCGAGAAAGCCCGGGGCGATCGAATGGTCGACCTGGTACATCTCGGCAAAGAGCGCAAGCGTTGCCACACCGATGGGGGAGTTGAATTCCACCTTCGAAAGGTCGTCAGACATGAAATTGGCGCCGGCTTTGTAGAAGAAGGGGACCATTCGATACGCAAACCCTCCCTTGTCCCCTCCCATCAGGACAAGTCCGTATTGATCCACGATGTCATCACCGTCCGTACATTTTGTCAACCGCTTCGCAGCTTCTCTGAACTGGGACCATGTTTTGGGAGGAGCAATGCCTTCAGCATCAAAGAGCGCCTTGTTGCAGACGAGTCCGAAAGCGATCGCACTTGAGGGCAGACCGTAATAGTTCCCTTTATACTCCGTCGATGCAAGAGCTTCGGGGAGATACCATTTCCGCACCTCTTCAAAATCAGGGAATGTGTTGACGGGATAATAGTATCCCGCTTCACCGAACTCCGCCGCATAGTTTGCGTGTGTGTTCACCACATCTGGTCCCGTTCCCGTGGTGAAACTGGCGTAGAGTATCTCTCTGATCATGTTCCAGCTCTTATCGCTCTGAACGACTTTGATGCCGGGATGCGTCCGTTCGAAGGAGTCCGTGCGTTGACGTAACCAGACCATCAGATTCGGCCGGCCCCCGAAGTTCCAGTCCTGAATCTCGATGATGTCGGATTTCTTGCCGCAGGAAACCAGCATGAGCGGCAAAAGCAGAACGATCAGTATCTTCTGTTTCATTATCCACCCTGAGTTGATGAATGAACAATCACGAAATTGTCCGGACACAGGCTGCGTTGATGGCCCCCTGAACTGTAATGGCAACGCGCGGAGTAAAGACTCCGTCGGCGGCACCCGGAGACGTTTCCGGGCCTGTCTGGACGCAGTTCTTGCTGAAAGCCCGGGGGACGGGTATAACAAGGAAGGCCTTGCCGGGGTTCGGACCGTTCAATGGCCCGCGGCCGCCTGCGCAGCCTTGACGAACGTGACAAGATTCTCCGGCTTCGTGCCCGGAAGCACGGCATCAGCAGTTGAGAAGATGTGTGCATAGCCGCGCACCGCCGCGGACATGGATTCTACCTCCGCGGTGATCTGATCCGGAGAGCCATCGCGAAGAACCTGCAGATTGAGGTTCCCTTTGGAGCAAATCCGCCGGTCGAGAGCCCTCCGCGACTCCGCAAGATCGTTGTCCCCTTCCGGCGGCGGAGCGATCGTCTCCAGGACGTCAGTACCCAGCGTGTTGAACGTCCCGTCTGCGATCAACTTCCGCGTAAAACCGCAGTTGTGATACCAGAAGAGACTCCCGTGCTCGTGCGTCCATGTTGAAAACGCGCGGATGTACGGCAAATCCATTGCCGCAAACAGCGCCGGCGACGTCATTTCCAGCCCGTAGCTGGAATCGCTCATGAAATCAATTCCCTCCTCCACTGCTATCGACATCACATACAGGGACGCATGCATCACGGCATCCATGCTCCGGATGTACTCGTCCCGATAGTCGTTCCACTGGTAAAAGATGTTCGAAGGGCTTATCTGATACCCAAGCCAGGCGGGATGTGGATGGCCGAGCACGATCACACCGTGATCGCCCACGCGTTCACGCCATGTACGGAAGTACTCGCGTATCGCCTGTTCCTGATCACTCACCTGCTCACAGACCGCCGCGAGCATGGCATGGTCGAGAGGCGTGTGCACAGGACAACCCGACTCATCGCTCCAGGGCATTTCCGCCCGCGCCGACTTTCGTGCCCACTCTCCCTTCGGAGTCCGGATGATGCGGGTCGCGGTCTTTTCGTCTGAACGCGATTCGTCGATCTGCCAGTTGAAGATGAGCCCCGAACACTCGGTCATGAACATCGGTTCATAGCCGAGATGTTGCGAGAGCGCGATTTCATCAGCCACGAAATCGCCGCTCACCGGGAGGTGCAGCCACGCCAGCGTCGAAGCGACAACGTCCGGATGGGGAAGAAATGGAGAAACAATGTGTGCAGCGCCCTTGGGGTTCCGGACGTACGACAGGAAGCGCTGGCGGGGCGAACTGTTCATTGGCCGGTAGTCCGTTTCCGTGATTCATTGCCGTTTGCTGGCTTTTGTGCTTGACGGATGCTCATTCCTCGGCGATGATGCGATCAACGACGATCTGTCTCATTTCCGGAGAAAGGCTGGCAAAAAATGCACTGAAGCCCGTAACGCGTACAACGAGATCCGGATACTTACCAGGGTCTTTGTGTGCCTCAAGAATCGTCTTCTTGTCCAGAATATTCATATTAATCTGCGTGCCGCCGAGGTCAAAATGCGTCCTGATGAGACTCACGACTTTCTCAATATCCTCTTCAGTCTTAGAAAGACCAGGATCGAGCTCGATTTGCATGGGCGCGGTATTGCCGTACCCGGGCTGGATTGATGCCACGGCAAGAGCAAGTGCGGTGGGCGCCGCATCTTTCCGGAATCCTGGATCGGGATTCGGACCGTGCGAAATGGAAGCCCGGGCATGGCGGCCGTTAGGGGTCGCCCCCACATCTCGCCCCATGACTATATTCGCCGCCCACGAGAAAATCCCCGGGATCATGTTGAAGCCATGAGGCGTCGGCTTCTCCTTGACGAGTCGCGTGAAGGTGCCGGCAATGGACAGCCCGTAGGCATCCGCCGTCGACCCGCCACTCCCGTAGCGCGGGATGTTGCGCATCATGAGTCTGGCACGATCTCCCTGTTTTCCCGCCCAGTCGTTATCAAGTAATGTCATCAGATCATTCCAGGAGATCCGCCGTTCCTTTTCCACCCGTTGCTCAATGGCACCAAAAGAATCGGCGACAGTCGCCAGTCCAGCCCCATCCACGCACAGGTTGTAGAACTCCACGCCGCCGTGAGATGCATCGCGGCCCCGCTCCACCGGACCAAAACAGAGGAGATCGAGCATGAGCTCCGGAAACACGCGGTACATATGGTCCATGTGGAAATCCAGGCTTGCCGCAATCGTCTCCACGGCGCGCCGGAGATGCTGCTCGAACCTGGCCCACAGTACGCCGGTACCCGGGACCACATCCCGGTCAGCCATCATCGCGCGCAACGCGGCGTCGAACACCACCGGCAGGTTGATCTTGACGCAGTCATTCATCGTGTACTCTCTTCCAGGAATCGCGCACCAGTGGCATCCCGAATACGCACGCTCCCGGCCCAGCCCGATGGGATATCCGTTCCGGGTGAATCCTTCGCTTGTGCGATCCACCCCGAGGAACTTCGGTATGCCCGTCTTGTCCTCGAACTGGATTTCCACTCCGCGGCGCAGGAGGTTCGGATCCGTTGTTTTGCCGACGCACACGCCGACGTTCACGGGAATCTTGAGTTGATGCGCCGCCTCAAGCACAAGGTAGGAGAGTGCGTTGGTCGTATCATTCCCCGCGGCATCGGGGCCACCGACCTGTGTGTAGCTCGTGTCCATGATGAAGTAGCAGCAAAGGTGGAATAATGCTTCTTCATCCGTCAGGATCCCCTGTCTTTTGTCACGATCGTAGTACGGGTAGAGGAACTGGTCAATCCGTCCGAGCGAGCCGCTCATGTTGTACATTTTCGCGGCAAGCTGGTACCAGAGCATCCACTGGCATACTTCGCGGAAGGTGGTGGGTACATCCGTGACCAGTTTGTCGTTGATCTCCGCAAGTTCTTCGAGATTGCGGCGCAGGACAGGGTTCTGCTCGTTGGATGCCATTTCCCTGGCCTGCCGGGCATGGCGGGCCACCCAGTTCTGTATGCCGAGAAGGCAGTGTTCGAGACCGTCATAGAGTTCTTGCGCTTCGTCGTCCGGATTGACAGTACGATAGTGGCGAACCCTGTCCAGCAACCCGCCCCACCCGAGGGTAAAACCTATGGTCATGTCCTGGCAGAAATGTTGAACCGCGCCGATGCCATGATGGAGCTTATATCTGTTCTGTTCCTCGTGCAGATGTGAGTAGTCGAAATCGGGATTCCACGCCGGTTGACGGTAGGCAAGAAAACTGGCCATATATCCGCCAGCGAGTGAGCTCACCGGATCGACATAGGGGGGATGAAGGTCCAGGAGAGCGCGAAAATTCTCCCCGCAAGCCCTTGCCCCGAAGATCCCGCCGTCGGCGCGATTGCTTATCGGAACGAAGTTGTTGAAAAGAGCATCGGAAATGACAATGCCGGAACCGCTGACGATACGGACGATTTTCCTCAGTTCGGGCGGCGGAAGCATTATGGGAAGGTCATCCATGTCGAGCGAACCGATTTCGCGCCACTTTTCTTCCGTGTGACGCATCTTTGTGGCACGCAGCATCGCCACGCGTTCACTGTACGACAGCTCTTTCACATCGATTGTCTGCATCACCGTCCTTTATGAAATGCCAGCCAGTCTTCACATCACCCGCCGGGCGGGCATGCCTCACATCATCGGAAAATCCACTACCTGAATGTTGTTTCCACCCCGCACCGCGATGCCAGGGCAACCAACTCCTGCATCTGTTCCCTTGAGGGCGGACGAATCGCCGCAGCCCTGTATTCCATCCCCAGGCTGCGGTACTTATCCGCTGCAAGCTTGTGGAACGCAAGCAACTCGTATCTGATTCCGGGTTGCGTCTTGCTCCGGGCCCCGTTTCCGCCACGCAGGTCAATCAGTGTGCGCACAAACGATGCGATCCGTTCAATTGCCGCATGGGAATCATTCACGGTCGGTACCACCGGTGTACGGAAGATCAGAGGTCTGTCAGTCAACGCCAGCCGGCGGGCGTTATCAAGGACCCGTTCGTTCGATTTTCCCGTGGCGCTCCGGTGATGGTCAGCCTCAAGGTGTTTGATATCCATCATGAAGAGATCGGTTACTGGCACAAGGTGCTCAAGAAATTCCCATGGACATTCGCCGCAGGTCTCAATGGCGGTCGGCAGCTGATGAAGCTTGCACTGTTCGAGGATGGCAAACGCAAAAGCGTTGTGCAGTGATGGTTCCCCTCCCGACAGGGTCACTCCCCCGCCTGAACCCTCATAGAAGGCTTTGTCCCGCAGCACCTCTTCCATCACCTGTTCCACGGTCATGATCTGGCCGTTCATCTGTAGTGCCCCGGGAAAACAGGTATCCACACAGGCACCCGTCGATTCACACAGTTCCCGGTGGAAGATGTGCACATCGTCAATGAATTCGTGGGCGGAGCTGGGACAGGCTTCCACACATGCTCCGCAGGCCGTGCACCGATCCGGAAAGAACTGGAGTTCGAGTGAGGTCCGTCTGCCTTCGGGATTGTGACACCAGAAACAACTCAGCGCACACCCTTTGAGGAACACCGTTGTGCGGATGCCCGGACCATCGTGGATGGAGAAGCGCTGGATGTTGAAAACAGCTCCTGTCGGACTCATACGGCTGTGCTTATGTTCTCCCGGACGTCGGCAGCCTCAACAGCGAGCTGTTTCATATACGAAATGGTGTTTTGTTGAACAATTATTGGTATTAAGGTACATGATGGAACAAGGAAATGCAATTCCGGCGAGCGTGAGAGTCCGCCACGTGAGAGTCCGCCTGGTCGATGTTCCTTCATGGTTGACCTTTGTGAACGGACATTTCTGTGACGGCTGTTCGTGGCTAGAGCCACCGAAGGCCACGAGTTCCAGCATTGATGCCGTCAGCCCGATTCCGGGCCGGTCCTATCTGAGCTGGCGGACCATCACGCAGGACGGGTAGGCGGCCGAATGGTAGACACGTTGTGTCGTCTTCTGAAAATCCGATTCGTCCGCGGTGAAGATATTGAGGAATTTCCCCGGATTCCGGTCGATCATGGGGAACCAGCTGCTCTGGATCTGGACCATGATCCGATGTCCCAACTTGAAGCAGTGGAAAACGTCCTGCATTCTGAAGTTGACGGCCGTGATTGCTCCCGGGACAAACGGGCAAGGATCCGTCATGCTCTGCCGGAATTTTCCCCTCATGACGTCACCCCGGACCAGCATTTGATAACCGCCGAGCCTGACCTGCCGGGGATTCGGCTTCGGATCGGGTGTGTAGTTGGGGAAGACGTCGATCACCTTCACTATCCAATCGCAATCGGTGCCGGTGGTCGAAACGAAGAGGCGGGCGTCGATGGCACCGGCGAGTGTGAGATCCTGTGTCAGCGTATCGGACTGGTACGTCAGAACGTCGGGCCGCCGCGATGCGAACCGCTGGTCACCCAGCATGAAGGCGGGATTGTACCAACGCACGATTTCGTCGGTATAGGGGACAGGCCTTGAAGGGTCATTGACATACTCATCGAATCCCGCCGATCCGCCCCGGGGTGGTTCCACAGCAAGCTTCCCGTCCTCCCGCATGAAATATCTCACGGAATCACATTCCTCGGGAGGCCATTTGTCCAGAAACTTCCATTCGTTCTTCCCCGTCAGGAACATCGCGGCCTCAAATATCCGCGGCTCTTCTTTCCCTTCGAGGTGATAGCGAAAGAAGGGAAATTCGATGCTGTCACGGTAGATGGCTGCGCTTGGAATTCCCCACGAAACAGCTCCGAGTGACCTTCCTTCGTCCCCTCCCCACTGGCCGTGTGACCATGGTCCAATGACGAGCTGGTTCGATGTGTGAGGGTTGTGTTTCTCCGTTTCTGCGTAGGCATTCAGTGCCCCCCAGAGGTTCTCCGTATCGAACCACCCCCCGACAAAAAGCATTGCGGGCTTGATATTGCGGAGGCGGGGCAAAACGTCCCTTGCCTCCCAGAACTCATCCCATTTCCAGTGAGACGTCATCTCATTCCAGAATTCGACGCTGTCTTTCATGAAGCGTTTGTTCAAGTTCTTCACCGGACCGATATCAATGAAGAACCTGTATTCATCCGCTATGCCCGGATCGAACGGACGCGAGTCCGATTCGGTGGGCTCCGTTCGCGGCCATCCGAACCCCGCGTAGAAGTTGAATGCGTGCGGCAGCAGGAATGCGCCGTTATGGGAAAAGTCGTCTCCCCGCATCCAGGCAGAGACGGGCGCCTGGGGTGAAACTGCCTTGACGGCGGGATGGGCATCGATCGCTGCCATCGATGAATAGAACCCGGGGTAGGAGATTCCACTCACGCCGACTCTACCATTGTTATGCGGAATGTTCCGAATCAGCCAGTCGACCGTGTCATATGAATCCGTTGTCTCATCGATATCCTCCGCGCCCCTTTTTGCAGGGATGTACGGGCGCACATCCCTGAATTTCCCTTCCGACATATACCGTCCCCGCACATCCTGATTCACGATGATGTACTTTTCATGAAAGTAACGCACACGGAATGGACCCGGAGACTGGATGTACTTTTCGGGTCCGTAGGGTGCCACACTGTAGGGTGTCCGGGTCAGCATGATCGGATGGGCTGTGGAGGTATCTCTGGGAATGTAGACGCTGGTGAAGAGTTTTACTCCATCCCGCATCACAATTCTGTATTCACCCTTGACATAATTGTCCTTGATGAAGGCAGAATCTGATACAGCCTGCGCGGCGGATCGGGGAATGAAACTGACCGAGAAGATGCTCATGAGAAGGAAGGGAATGATACGTTTCACAAATTGTCTCCAATGTGCTCCTACGGAAAAGAATTCCTGTTGATACTCATTTCACGTCGCCCGTCTAGCCGGAGAGCGGGTCATGCGACGCTCGTTCACCAGGAAAACGAATACTGTGTACTGTTGAACTAGGGATTGACCCCCGCGGGCTGCTGCTGGGTGAGACAGTGAAGAGTACCGAGGCCCCAGACAAGGTCTACAGCGTGTATCCCCACAACCTCCCGATCCGTGAAGAGCTCGGACAGGATGCCAAGTGCGCGACGATCATTCGGATCATTGAATGTAGGTACAATGACATGCGTATTGGTGATATAGAAATTCGCATAACTCGCAGGTAGGCGCCGATTGTCAAAGTAGAGCGGGGAAGGCATCGGGAGGGATAGGACATCAAGAGCGGTACCATCCTCCAGGCGTGCACCCCTCAGACGATCGAAGTTTTCCATGCAGACACGATGGTTCGTATCCGCAGAGTTATTCTCCTGCACCATGACCACCGTCCGTACGTTGACAAAACGGCACAGGTCATCCACGTGTCCATGGGTATCGTCCCCGGCAATACCGTCCTTCAGCCAGATGACATTCGTGACGCCGAGATACGAGCGAAACAGGTCCTCGTAGTCTGCTTTCGTGAAACCGGGATTTCTGATCTGCGTGGTCGGATGGAGAAGGCACTCTTCAGTCGTCAGGAGCGAACCGCGTCCGTTCACGTCAATACTTCCCCCCTCAAGCACAACTTCACGGCCGTTGTGCAGTGCCAGAACGATATCCTTCTTCAGCGCCCGCGCCGCACGGGCAGGGATTGCGTCGTCTCTTTTCCAATCGGGATATTTCGCCCAGGCGTTGAAACGAAAACGGAGGATTGAAGTTCTGCCGCTGGATGCAGATCGGACAAAAAGCGGCCCCATGTCGCGTGTCCATCCCCGATTTGTGGGCCAGCAGAAGAATTCAACGCGTGTAAGATCGACCCCCGCACGCTGCAGCACCCTCCGCGCTCGGCCTTCATGTGCGGGACCGTTTACAATAATGCGGAGGATTTCGCCCTCGGTGATCTTTCGAGCAATCTCGCCGAAAACCCAGGGAATGGGAACGAACTTGCCGGGCCAGTCGGTGACGTTCGCCGGCCAGCTGATCCATGTGGCATCATGCCTCTCCCATTCAGCCGGCATGAACAGGTCGGAGTCGCCAAGCGGAGTCAATGCTGGCCTTCCGGCCACGCGGTTCCGCCCAGGAACCGCCTGGTGAGGCCTCCATAGGCATCAATCCGGCGGTCACGCAAGAAAGGCCAATTTCGGCGGATATGTTCAAGGTGCTCGAGATCGACTTCTGCAATCAGTATTTCTTCGCCATCGGTTGGCGCTTCGGCAAGCACCACTCCCTGCGGATCGCACACGAAGGATGATCCCCAGAATTCAATCCCGGGTTTTTCAGGATGTGATTGTTCGAGACCGAACCTGTTTACAGAGGCCACATAGACCCCATTCGCGATGGCATGGCTTCGCTGAATGGTGCGCCACGCATCACGCTGTGCCGCGCCGTACTGCGCCTTTTCGTGCGGGTGCCATCCGATCGCCGTCGGGTAGAAAAGGATCGACGCATCCAGCAACGAGGAAATTCTCGCACCTTCCGGATACCACTGATCCCAGCAAATCAACGTCGCAATTTTTCCGAATGCCGTGGCGCAGGCCGAGAATCCAAGATCCCCGGGGGCAAAGTAAAACTTCTCGTAATACGATGGGTCGTCCGGGATGTGCATCTTGCGATAGAAGCCTGCAACCGACCCATCGGCATCAATTGTAGCCGCACTATTGTAATAGACACCGGCGGATCGACGCTCAAACACCGGCACCACGATGGCAACCCCGGCCTTCTTCGCCACCACTGCAAACGCATCGGTGGACGGACCCGGAACAGGCTCGGCAAGATCAAACAGTGCAACATCTTCCCGCTGGCAGAAATAGGTAGACCGGAAGAGCTCGGGCAGGCAGATGATCTGCGCTCCCCGGAGTGCGGCTTTCTCTACGAGCGCAACAGCCCGAGAAAGATTCGCCTGCGGGTCGGGGGACATCGACATCTGAACCAGCCCGACGCGGAACCTCATTGGCAACGGCATGGTGGGATATTCGGCGTTGTGGGACTATTATTTGCAATATACGCAAAGAGCGTGAGATGGGAAAGGATGCAAGGCAACACTGTTCCTGAATTGGACCCTTCGGCTAGTGACTTAAAGGGCTTCGGCGTTCAAGGAGCAGCGAGTCCGAAAACCTGGCGAAACTGAGCCAATATGGACGATTTTGGATCGCATAATTATTGTGGAGGTTTCGGCAGAACTAAGTTGAGATTGGGGAACAAAACCACAATTTGTGTCGTTAAGTAGGTTACTGTCCGTTCTTCCACACAACGATAGCGCTGGCTATCCCCCGACGAAACGGGGGGAGATCAACGAATTCAGTAGACCCTCGGAACCACATGATTGCCTGCGCCGCCTATCGTCCCATTTCTGCACTGTCCCGGGATTTGTCCCTTATCGTATTTCCCGCAGCCGCCCCGATCAAGCTTCCGTGCCCAGACATACACCACTTCTGTCTTTGCCTTCTCATTAGAAAAAGATGGCTATTCGAGTATCAATTGCTACTCACAGGCAAGGTGCCTGAAAAATCCCGATGTCAGCGAAAGACCTCCCCCTCAGCCATGCGGAGAGGGGATGCGTACGTTAACGAACGTTCAATTGTTCTAACACAAAACGAATACCTTTCACTATTCCACAATCCATCAAAGGAGCAACTATGAAACGAATACTCTTCTCGACGGCACTTGCACTTGCGGTATTGGCCACTGCACTGCAGGCGCAAACAAAACCGTCCACTACACGGTTCGCAAAGCAGCACGAGTCGCTCAACTTGAAGTCGGACAAACTCCCGATCTATAAAAAGAATGTCCTCACGGTTCTTGAGAGCGAGAATCCAGCCACGCTGGCGCAAACGGTGCAGAACATGAGAGACCTTGAACGGCTTTTTCCAAGCGACCCTTTCGAAGAGTTTATCGAACCTCTCACCAAAATACTGAAAAACGAAGATTCAGACCGTATCGCACGCAGGCTTTCGGCGCTCGCTCTGGACGAACTTCATTCTGAAGCAGGCGATGCGGTGATCACAGAGATGTCAATCTCCTGCAAGGATGTGGGTTTGCGGGATCTGTGTGTTGCACTGCAGGTACATACTCAAGTAGAATAACCGTCAAGCTTCTTCTGTTGCTCCCGGAGTAGTGCACACAAGGCCCGGTCGTTCATCCCGGGCCTTGTGCTGTCACCAACGCTATTCTTCCCAGTGAGTTCCAGCTCGATCTGCCAGTGGGGAGTTCTTATCCCGAAAACTTTGCGAGAGCCGCACGGCGGGTCTCGGATATGTCAAAGACGAGGTTCAGTTTTGTTATGGCAAGAACGGTGTTCACAGCGTTGTTCATCCCGCACAGCTTCAGCTGCCACTCCCGCCGCGTATACGATGCGAACGCCGATACCAGCACGCCGATGGCCGTGCTATTCATGTAACTGACCCCGTCCAGGTCGATAAGAAGCCTTGAGCGTTTCTCGGCGATGCATGCGGCAACCGCCTCCTGGAACGCCGTGATCTCCTCACTCCCGAGCAGGGGACCCTCCACTTTGATGAGCGCAATTCCTCTTTCCAGATAGGAGACGGTGGCTTTCGTCGAGTTCATGTGCCCTCCGCGTGGATTGTTGATGTCACCGTGCGGGAACGGCTGCGATTTGAAGCGTTTCCCCAGCACGCTCAACCCGCCCCCACACTAGGGGAGAAGATACTCTCCCGGGATGAGGATGTCAAGACGTGTGTGCTCTGCAAAGATACTCTGCGAAGACCGGATCAGGTCGCGGCCAGCACAGGGTGACGACGCAGTCTTAGCGGGTCGATAGCTGCCGTTCCAGCTCTGTCCTTTGACCGGGGCCATTTTCGCGTAACTCTTTCGTACTCCCCCGTCACAGCCCTCCTTGGTCACTGACGTGTCCGGAATCCTCCGGAATCGATGATCCTGCAATGCTTTGCCGGGCATGGAACAGCGCCGCGTCGAATACCCTCTCCAGGCAATGATTCACGCCCCTGCAGGAGTTGACAACCTGTGAGGCCCATTCGAGATACTCCAACCGTCGCTGCACAGACCACCTTTCGGGGGATTGGCCGAAATATCGCGGATATTGCAGATCTTGTCGGCAATCTTCAGTTGCTTTGCGGCCGGAGAAGCAGACCGGGCATGTTCGATTTGAAGCCGCTTCCGCTCCTCCTTCGGCAACGTTTTGTCATCGGTCAATTCGCGAACCAGATGCATAACGGAAACACCAAAGTGTTCCTTGATTTCCTCAAAGGTCGTTTCCGTATCCTCTACCGTGTCGTGCAGAATCGCCGCCACCAGGAGTTGTTCGTCCGCCACGCCGCACTCCGTGGACAGGACAGAGGCAACGGCGATCGGATGGTTGATGTACGGTGACGATTCAGCGTCTTTGCGGCGCTGGTTCCGATGCTTGACTGAAGCGAAGCTCAGCGCGCGAAGCAATGGTGCAGCGTCCATCGTGAGATGCCTCCGTTGACCTGAAGTGGGGTTGTGCCGGATGAATCCGGAGCCTGACGGTCTGCTTGTATGATACCCGGAGAAACACCACGGCCGTCGTGTCAATCGGCTTGATCAGCACGAACAGATCATCAACTGACTTGAATTCCGATTCTCGGTCCTCGGTGAGAATTCTGCCATCCTCCGGATCCACAACATTGACGATCCGGCCCGACTGCAAGGTGACCCGGAACTTCTTTCCACCGTCAGGACAGATACAGATCCCCAACTACTGCATGAAGTAGTGTCCAAGAGCATAAGCCTGCCACGGTTTCGGAGGGTCGGCAATAGCACTAAGGTCGGCCAGCCAACCCGTATCAGGGGTTGTGCCCATATCAGTGCATGGGGCCGCCATAAAGAAGAAGCAGAAAAGAAGCGAGTCTCTCCCACTGTCTAAAACCAGGTCCGGCGATTGTACGACTCGTAGTCAACGCCAAAGGCAGCTGCGAGCACCTTTTCCTCTCGTCGACCTTGCACCGTCTGCACCACAACAATAATAGCCCAGGCCCAAAGGAGAATGGGCCAATCCAGACCTACAATCACAGAGACGAGAAACAGATCGAGAAAAACGTACATCGGATGCTGAATTCTTGAGTACAGACCTGTCGTGACGAGTCCCCTCGCCTCCGGCATTATCGAAAACGATTTACCAAGGTGACTTCGGCTGATGTTCATCAGAATGAACGACGGCACGCCAATGAGGATGCTGAGCCCGATGCGAGGAGTCGCACCCATGGATGTTGCAGCAAGAGCCAGAGCAGCGACTATTGCAGCCCCTACAAGCCGGATGATTGCTTTATCCATCTACCTGTCACCTCCTCTGACATCATGAAATATTGAGGGTATGTCGCACATCGTGTACGGGCACGACGGTCTCTCTCCCCGGCAATTGCCATTGTGCTGTACTCTGCCGAATCCACAATAATCCGCTTCCAGCATACATGACCCTCAATACGATAACATCGCAAGCGGGTGCTTACGTTCCTCGCTGAGGGAGTGTTCTCACCACATGCCCCTGGTCGGCACAAATGACATCCAGCCGTGGCCGGTATTGCCTCCTGCAGAATTGGTACTCCCGCCGCATGCCGGTTGGTATCGGGCACTTCAGACCACGGTCATGTGCAATGTAATCAGCCACTTGCCACCGGCCTTCTTCACGACAAGCACGTTTCGTCCGACGGCTTTCTGTCCACTATTCGTGGCCTCGTACTTGCACAGAAGGGTTGCGAGATCACAAGACAATTGAACTGACAGAAGAGAAACGGAGTCGATGTGACCTCCGCTCTGTACTCCCTGATGGAAATTTGCAATTACCTTATCACGTCCATGTAGGACAAGACCGTGGACATGAGAGGAGATGTATTCAGCGTCCGGAGTGTACAGTGCTGAAAGTGTTGTGGAATCGTCCGTATTGTACGCCTGCATCCACATCTGAGCAAGTGTGCTGAAGTGTTCCGCAACTCTGTCAGTCGAGTCCGACATTGAGGCGGGTCTTCCGACGGGAGTATCGGCTGACTGTAAGTCTTGTGACAGAGCGGTGGATGAGAGTACTGCCACAGTGATAACGATTGTGATACTTTTCATCATTCCACCTCCAGATATCAGGATAGACATTTCACATGTGGGCTGCGTTTCACCGCACTAGTGTACTGTATCATACGTTACTGCACGACGCAAAAGGGGGTTGTCCCGAAACAGATTCGATAACCTGTTCCGCGGGATGGGTCTCGTCTCTGCGGTTCAGGGAGAGCTCGATCCGGCATTTTCAGAAGATTCTTCAAGAGCTTTTCCCAGTTGAACAACCTCCCGGACAAGGATGTCAAAGTCTTCCTTTGTGCTCCGGAAGTTGGTGATGCAGACACGCAGCGCGTACTTGCCGTCGATTACCGTGTACGACGGTGCGGCAACGCCTCCCTCGTGCAGGCGCAGCAGGAGCTCTTTGTTGAGCAGGTCGATTGCAGCGGCATCGGTGAGAGATCCCCTGTAGCGGAAGCAGACGATGTTCAACGGCACGGCAGCAGCCGATTCCAGTTCAGGCGTGGCAGCGACCAGGCTGTGCAGATACTGCGCCTGTTGGACGTTCTGCAGCACCAGGCGCCCGAACTTCTCGATGCCGTGCTCCTGGATGGACATCCACACCTTCAGTGCGCGGAACCCGCGACTCAGCTGCACTCCGTAATCGCTGAACCACATCTCAGCGCCGCCGATGCCTCTGGTGGTATGTTCCAGATAGTGCGGCGTCAGGGCGAACGCCTGCCGGTGCGCCTCGGCATCGCGGACTAGCGTACAACCGACCTCGTACGGGAGATACATCCACTTGTGCAGGTCAAACGCGAGCGAGTCGGCCCGGGCCATCCCCTTCACGATGTGCCGTAATTCAGGAGACAACACCGCAAGAGCACCGAACGCCCCGTCCACGTGGAACCAGAGGTTTTCCCCCCTGCAGATATCGGCCAGTGCGTCCAGAGGATCCGTGGCACCGGTATTCACCGTCCCCGCACAACCGACGACACAAAACGGATGCAGGCCCTGCTCCCGATCTTCGCGGATCGCCCGTTTCAAAGATTCCGTATCGATGGTGAAGTCCGATCGGACGTCCACGAGATGGAGTGCCTTGCGGCCGAGGCCGAGAAGCTCCACCGCCTTGTGGACGCAACTGTGTACTTCGGTGGACGCGTAGAGGCGGAGAGGCCGGGGCGCTCCCCCGATTCCCTCTTCCCGCACATCATAACCTGCACGGCTGTTCCGGGCCACGGTCAGCCCCACGAGGTTTGCCATGGATCCCCCGCTCACCAGCAGGCCGCTGGCGCCAGCCGGAAATCCGAAGATCTCTTTGCACCAGGAGATCACTTGCGATTCCACCAGATTCCCTGCCTGGGCGCCTCCTCCCTGATTGGGGTTGAACCCGGCCGCAAGCATCTCCGCGAGCATTCCCGTGACCGTGCCGTTCCCCATGACCCAACCCCAGAACCGGGGATGACTATTTCCTGTCGGAAATGGCAGGACAGTTTTCTTGAAAGCGGAATACACTTCTTCCAGAGGCTGTGGTGCACGCGGGACCGGCTTCTGGAATTCTCCGGCGAGGTCGCGAGGAATCGGCTGCCAGACCGGGCGTTCCCTGATGGTCCGGAGATACTCGACCATGTCATCTACCATCTGCTTCCCCAGGGTGCGGATCTCATCCCAGTCCTGAGGATCGAGGGTTTCTTCTTCTGTGTGCCTCTTGCGTACGGTCATGAACTCTCCGGTATCGTGGAACAAAGACGCATCGTAGACTCCCTTGCCACTGAAACTACCTATCGGCTGAAAGATGCACCCTGCTTCAGTCAAGCTCCAGCAGTTGCAGGATCATTTATCGACTTGACTTCGGACACAACGTTAGCCGGAAAATTGCCGGTTCTTTGAAAGAAATCGGCCAGGACGGGAAATGTACTCACGATGATGAGGCGGAGGGTCTCATCGGCGGGGGGATCGGATTCAGTCCGGAGCCGGTTAAGGAAATCTTCGGTCCAGAGTTGATCGGTCATTCGTGAAAGCCCGGGTTCGTGTGCTGCAGCTACATGGACCTGTCGACTCGCTCGAATTCCGTGGGAGAATCCGGATTGTGATAAGAACAGGCCAACTCTTGAGCATGTAATATATGTTGTCCGGGCCTTTGGTGCAACTGTCCACCAACGCCGCAGGAGCACTCTCTCGCTCCCTTCGGTGTTGCACCAACATTGTCGTTGGCAGGATCAATGCTGCTGTTCTGATTTACGATGAAGAAGACTCTTGCCTGACGCGTCACCGGATCGTAGGTGACAGAAAAAGGCCGGTTCGGAATGACGAATCTATTGTTGCCTTAACAGCGACCCTTTTCTTCCTTCTAATGACTCACGGAAAGTCGTTTCGGGCCCGGGCCGGGCACGGGCCCGCCATGCCGGCCCCAAAAAAGCGGTTTCATGGTGATGATGGTACGGAAATGAGACGGCGAAGTCAATTGTGTTCTTCGGATCTTCGGAGCACAATCGCCTCTGCAGGATGGCAGGTAAACCAATCGCTACTGTCATCGATACGAACGTGACAATCACCGGCCATCCCGAAAGCATCTGAACAATGCGATCCCCGCAGAGATTCACTCCGCGGCACGCGGGAGTGTCCGGAGGTCAGGCAATAGTGCAAGTTCAATGCGCCGGTTCTGGCTCCTGCCGGCCGGAGTGGAGTTGGAGGCAACCGGATGAAACTCCGAAAGTCCGACCGCCTCAAGGCGCGCTGGATCGATTCCCACCTTATCCTGAAGGAATCGAACGACATTGGTGGCGCGGGCGGTTGAGAGCTCCCAGTTTGTGCGAAATTTCTCGGTCAACGCGGAACTGATTGGAACATTGTCCGTATGACCCTCCACGCGTACAATCTTGTTCTGTGTATTCTTCAGAATATCCCCGACGCGCTGGAGAACCTTGATCCCCTCGAGGGTAATCTCCGCCTCCCCCGATGAGAAGAGGATTTTGTCAACCATGCTCACCGAGAGCCGGTCAGCCATTTTGGTGATGGTGATCTCCCCTTGCTCGATTTCGCCTTTGAGGTTCGTGACGAGGGTATCGTACGTTGATCGAAGACGATTGAGTTCCTCCTCTTTTTCCTTGGACAGGCTCGCAATCTGTGATGCCAGTCTGTTTGTCACTTCAGCTTTTTCCTGTTCGAGGTTGCTGACACGCAACATCAGCTCCTCGCGCCCGTTATTCAATTCATCTCTTTCTTTTTGTGCCGTTGTGGCCTCGGAATGGAAGTACCATGTTGCTGCGGCCA
Source organism: uncultured Bacteroidota bacterium (assembly GCA_963779225.1). Lineage (GTDB taxonomy): Bacteria > Bacteroidota > Ignavibacteria > UBA10030 > UBA6906 > CAVPCZ01. The sequence continues at coordinate 1,379,040 of CAVZWW010000003.1, read as the reverse complement.
GCAGGACGGCAACGACAGCAACGATAATTGCCGTGATCTTCATGGCAGGTTCTCCTATTGTTGAGAGGTGATGTGAGAGTCGTGGTTCATAACGCTCAGGGCGCGCCGGGAGCCGTTTGCATCCTCACTGTCCGACAACAGTCCTGCATCTCTGCCGGCAATCTAATTCGTCTGCCGGTAAGAGTCAAGCCGGTCGGGATTGGAAGTCAAGTTCGAGTGAACCCCTTGTGACGGTTTTTCGTAATTCTGCAAGAGCCTGGAAAAAGAATTCCATGGTGTATAGGCCCGGCTCCCTCCCGGAGGACGACAATGAAGAGACAGATATCACGACGTCATGCGGTACATCCCTTCCACCCGCCTCGCCAGCCTCACGATCTGAGGCCAGTCGTGAACGACGATATCCTGTGCGTGGGCAAGGTTGTTGCGCAAGGATTGAATGTCCTTCATAACCCGCTTCGCGGCGCCCCGGGTTTCAAATCCGAACGCGGCCAGCTGCGAGGGGTTTTGAAGCAGAAGCTCCCCCTTGTCGGCCAGCTGGAGGCAGTCGATCAACCGGCACGGCTGGTCCCGCCGGAGCCTTTCGTTCCGCACCTGATCCGCTGCCGCCAGGCGACGGGGGGTCACCAATTTCACCCACGACCCGTCCGGCCAGAGCGTGTGGATCTTCTCTGTAAAATACATCTCCAGAAGAGTGATAATCCCGAAGAGCCACATCCGCGCAACCGGCTTCTGAAGGTCCGCGCGGGCGATCACTCCCGTCAGGTTTCCCGGGGATCGGACAAAGCAGTAGTCGTGACGGGTAAGCACTTCGATCACATCGGCGAGAGAGGCCCCGGATCCCACGATCTGATTGCCCACGATTCGTCTCTGCGGATCCGGCCTGTTCCCCTTTTCCAGGTCGCGCAGGAGTACATAGGCTGAGACTTCACCCTCTTCGCGCACACCAGCCGCTATCACATTCCCCTCCGTCATGGTGTTCACCATTTCCCCGGCGGGAATACCCCGGTCGAAAAACCGGAATGGCTCAGCAAGATCTTCCGCGGAGAATGTCCTGGCAAAGATCTCGACCGTTCTGGCATGCTTCTGCACGAGCGCGCGGTCGAGTTCCCCCCAATCTCCTTCCGGAGCCTGGATCGACTCGCCGGTCCCGCCGAGTCCGAGCCGCTCTGACGATTCGCCGAGGACTTTCCGCGCTTTCCCGTACAATCGCGGGTCGCCGTCGGAGAGGACATCGAGCAAAGCAGCCATTTCTGTGAGATAAACCGGCGCGAACCGGGGATCATGACGTACGATATCCCGGCAGTTGTCAATCAGGTCGGCAAGCTTGATGGTCTTTGCCCGTACCGATGACGTGGAAAGGTGCTCACGGTAGATCTTCACCCGCGCGCTCCGGTTGCCATCGCTCGGGCGGCTCACGTCCGTCAGCTCCATCACGAGCGCGCCAACCCTGCTCCCAAATGTCCGCTCAATGTCCTCAACCGTGGCGGGTGTATCCTCCACCACATCATGGAGCCAGGCAGCGGCGATCATTTCCGGATCGTCGATGACCGATTCCACAAGTTCCGCCACCGCCTTCAAATGTACTTCATACGGCTGGCCGGAGTATCGCCGCAGTTGGTTGATCCGCCGGTGCGCTTGTGTGGCATACGCAACTGCATTCTGTACGAGTTCGCTCATGGGATCCCGAATGGAGGAGGTTCGGTGGGGAGCTGTGCAAATCAGACCACGGGATGCTCTGCCCCACGGATAACGGTGCGGCCTTCAGATCTCTCCCCGCGCGCTCCGTGTGACATGGTAAGGCAGACAAGGGGCATTGTCAAGCCGGGGATGAGACCCGCTGATCATTACCCGCATTCCACCTCCTGTGTCGTCTCCCCGGAAAAGAAAGAGGCTGCCCCAGACACCACGGGGACAGCCCCTTGTTCTCCGCACGTGTCAGCCGATGGACAGACTTACCGGAACGTGTCCTTGGACTGCACAATCTTCACCGTCGTCACCTTCATGGGCAGCTTCTCCACCACCGCGTCCTTCTCCCGCACCTCCGCCGCCAGCCCGGCCTTCACCACGTTGGAGTAGCTCATCGGAGAGGGCTGGTTTTCCCGTAGACTCTTCGCGAGCGCCTCTGCCTCGCTTGTGCCGGTCACAATCGCAACAAACATCTTTTCGGGAGCCCAGTACTTCTTGATCGCGCGATTGACATCCTCCCGCGTGAGCGCAGCAAGACGGGTACCCAGATCACTGATATAGTCCTTCCTCCCGTATACCCTGGAATCCATCAGATAGCCGAGCCGGTCGGAGGGGGTCTGAACATAGAGCTTCACATAGCTCTGGAGAAACGTACGCGTGGTCTGGAATTGCTCCTCCGTCATCCCCTGCGACACGAGCGCCCCGAGTTCGTGAAGGGCCATCCGGAGTGCGAAGTGAGCGTGGCCGACCTTCACATCCGCCAGTTCCGGGTATTGCTTACGGAGCTGGGCCGCGATCTGTACCGGCCGGATCCAGATGGCGAAGTAGTTGGAGGTGCGCGGGACACCCGGGGGTGGAAGCATGTTGCCGCCGCCGTTCTCATACCATTCGATGTAGGAGTAGTCCCCGTAGTTCATCGAGCGGTTGGCACGGATCTCATGGTACAGCTTGGAGTACGACTTTCGATGTTCCCCCAGGTACGAGTTAGCCACCATGAGCGCCGGAAATTCGTCGCTTGCGCGCGTCAGGTCAAGTGGTACGCCGGTAAAAATCGCCGACCCGAACGCATCGTCCTTGGCCACGATCTCTACTTCGATGCCGGAAGGAGTCCGTGCGGCTCCCGGCTTCGGAACGATAGGTTTTGTCCCCGGCAGCTTCGCCATATCCTCCTTGAGCTTCGCCGGGAAGGCGTCGTCATATCCCCCGGCCACACCGATCATCAGGTTCGATCGTGTGAAGAACTCGGCATAATGCTTCCGGACATCGTCGAGCGTGATGGCCTTCACGCCGGCCGATGTTCCCTGCTTCATGTGCTGGTAGTTCGTGCCGCGGAACAAAAGGTCGTCCAGCGCCATCTTGCTGTATTCCTCATCCGACGAGGCCCGGATCACCTGATCCACATATGTCTGCTGATTCACCTTGATGCGCTGGAAGTCCTGGTCGGCAAAAGACGGCGTCAGTATCAACCCCCGCAGGATGGGGTAGAACTTCTTAAGCCAGTCACGGTGGACCTCAAAGGTAAAGACGCACACCTCCTTGTCCGCCGAGACGCCGTAGTTCGCCGCCATCGGGTAAATAGCGTCCTGTATCTGACTGAAGCTCATGTCCGCCGTCCCCCCCTGAGCGACCAGAGAGGCGGTGAGATATGTGAGCCCCTCTTTCCCTTTGGGATCGCAAATGGAACCGTTCCGGAACATCAGCTTCACGACGACTTTGCTGGACTGCGGGAGCTTGAGCTCTACGAATTCCTGCCCCAGTGCGGGGATGGCATACGCAAGCGCCATGGCGAGTATGAGCGTTTTCATCGGACACCCCCTTCCGCGTCGGCGGAGATGGTTGCGATCGTGAGGGCGGCCGGAGTGAAGTATCTTGCCGCAATCTTCCTCAAATCCTTCGTCGTGATCTTATCATAGAGTGCATAGATCCTGTTCACGGTCTCGGGGTCCCCTGTCAGCGCGATGTAGTGGCACAGCGTGTTTGCCACGGCATCGGGATTATCGATGCGCATGGCGAAGCCGTACTTCAGGTTCGATTTGGTGTTCGCCAGGAGCTGTTCTCCGACGCCGTTGGCTTTGAGGTCTTCGATCGCCTTCACGATTTCGTCCTTCACATACTGCATATCCTCCTTCTTGATAAGGGAAGCCTGGATCGAGAAGAGGTTTGGATCGTGGGAATCCATCGCCCCGCCCCCGATGAACCGGGCCTTGCGCTCGTCCACGACGAGCTTCTTGAAAAGTGGCGAGCTGGAGGAGAAAAGGATGGTGCTCATCACGTCGAGGGCGGGCATGTCGATTTCGGTGTCCTTGAGCGCGGGCCCTTTGTAATGCAGGGCCAGAAGCGGGGGGACATCGCCGGTCTGGAGATGCACAAACCGCGTCTCCTTCTGCGGCGGCTCGGCCGGGATTTCGGCCGTATAGGAGCCGGCCTTCCAGGAACCGAAGTATTTCTGTGCAAGGCCGTTGACCTTTTCCGGCGTGACATCGCCCACCACCACGATGGTGCTGTACTCCGGACGGTAAAACCGCTGGAAGAATGTCCGGGAGTACTCATACTGATTCGGCATATCCACGATGTCTTCGAAAAAACCCATCGTGGTGTGCTTGTATGGATGTACGTCGAACGCCCTGTTCATGGTCATCTCATACAACTTCTGATAGGGGCTCGCGTAGTTCTTCGTGTATTCACCCTTTACAGCCCCCGCTTCCGTCTTGAAATCATGCAGGGCGTAGTGGAGATTCATGAAGCGGTCTGCTTCCAGCTCGAACATCACCTCCAGCTTGTCCGCGTTGCCGGTCATATGGTACATCGTCCGGTCGTTTGACGTGTTGGCATTTGCCGACGCCCCCGTTGATTTCAGCACCTCGGTGTATTTCTCCGTGGGGTATGCATCGGTCCCCCGGAACATCATGTGTTCAAAGAAGTGGGCAAAGCCTGTGACGCCTTTCTCCACCTCATTCCGTGATCCGGCGCGGACCACAATATAGAAGGCGGCAAGACCCGGACTGTCAAACGGAACAGTCACCACGTTGAGGCCGTTAGCAAGCCGGTGGGTGTGGATGGGATAGGGAAGAATTCGGTCTGCCCCCATCGCATGGGACACACCCATCAGCACACCTGCGCCCACAAGAAGGCAGATGATCTTCATGAGTTCCCTGAGATTAGTGAGAAGTGGTGGTTGATGAGATATCATATATTATACGCAATTTCTGACAACGATGTTGCAGTGAGTCGGTCTCTTTCCAGCCCCTTGTCCGGGCCCGGTTTCGACTTCAACGGCCATTTCCGTACTCTCTCAGCATGGCACACCGGCACCTCCCGAAAGGACGGGAAAGTCGAGAAGAAATTCCGGATTGACAGGAAGATGCCTGTCGGGTTCAAGACGATCGAGGTGAACGACGGAACGATGTGAGGGATTTCCCCAGGCCAACGGTGGACTGAACCCAGGGTCCGGTCAGCCTGATGTTACGTCAGCTCCATTATCACGCGCGCCAGACCATAGACAATCCATATCGCGAACACCACAAGTGTCACATATTGGTGCGCGGGCGGCTAATCGCCTTTCAGAGCCTGCACGGGGTCAACCCGCGCGGCGCGTACCGCGGGATAGGTACCCGCAAGAACGCTGACGCCGATGCCCACGCTGACGGCGACCAGCAGCAACCACGGGGGCAGCGCAAAGAATTCCATTTCGGGAAGCCCCTGGTTCCGGAGATAGACGGAGGCGATCACCGCCAGGATCCGGGTCGCAAGCCAGCCGAACAGGACGCCGAACGCCGTACCGATCAGGCCGATGATCCCCGATTCCACGAGAAAGAGGCGCCGGACATCGCTGTCATCGGCTCCGAGAGATTTCAGTATCCCGATCTCCCTCCTGCGCTCCGATATCGACATCACCATGGTGTTGACGATTCCCAACGACGCTGTCAGAAGCGCGATCATGCCGATAACACCGAGCCCGATATCAAAATACAGAAAGAAGCGCTGCATGTTTTCGAACTGCTCGGCAAAACTGAACACCCGGAATCCCATCGCCTGGATGGAATCCCTCACCTGCCGGTACGGGACACGCGGATTGAAAGAGACGGAGACATTGGGGTAGTCCTTCTCAACCGGTGTACCATATTCAGAAAACAACGATCCTCTGCTCATCAACGCAAACAACTCTGTCGGGCCTCCCACAGGTCCCCGCGAACTGAATCGTCTCGCAGTACCAACCGTTATCGCTATCGGCTCACCACGCATCGGTCCGTTCCGTCGGGATTCCCGGATTCCGGCAACAAACACGGTATCGCGAACGGCTTCCTTCGATCCGAGATAACCGGTCACGAAACGCCTCAACGCCTCGTTTGCCTCGGTCCGGAGGATCCGGGTACGGTAGCCTCTGTGCATCAGGGAATCCAGTCTCACACGTCTGAGACGTCTGGAAAGCAATTCGCCATTGCCCCGCACCACGTATGACAGGCCGCTGTCAACAGTTGAAACGCGAACAGAAAGGAAAAGCCGCTTGCCAACGGCGGAGTCCGGAATGGTGAATCCCAAATCCTGCGCAATTCCCTGCGAGAGGAGTATCTCTCTGGCGGTGTCGCTTTCGAAATGCCTGCCGGCCACCACCTTTGCGTGGAGCCGGGTCTTCAGTGCCGCCACTGGGAGAGCCTGGGCCTTGCTCGTTCGTATCGTATCCGCTCCCTCCACAAGGACATCGAAGGTATCATACGGATAGACAAGTTCCACTCCGTGTACCGCCGAGATGCGCTCGATAGCAAGATCATCAAGCCGGGGCACTTTCACCGTATCGTGGGAACTCGTCGTTCTCGCAGGCGAGACTTGCAACATCGATAAGAGCCCGAGTTTTTCGAATTCCCCTTCGACATTCTGCTGGCTGCCCGCTCCAAACGAGAGCATCGCCACGAATGCGGCGATCGCGACAACAATTCCTGAGGAGGTAAGGAGTGTGCGGAGTTTCATACGCCGCAGGTTGCCGGCAGACACGATGATCTGGTCGCGAAAGGTCATCCCTGCGCACCTCCATCCGGAACACCCATAAGTCGACCGTACTGCATCCTGACGCAACGGTGAGCATAACGGCGGGCCAGCTCCAGGTTGTGTGTCACCATCACGACCGTCAGACCGGCCTGGTTCAAGCCCGAAAGCAGCTCAACAATCTGTGTCGCGTTCTCGAGATCCAGGTTGCCTGTGGGCTCATCGGCGAACAAAATCTCCGGTTTCTTCACGATCGCGCGGGCCACGGCAATCCGCTGTTGCTCCCCTCCCGAGAGATGGTCCGGCCTGTGGCTGCTGCGATCGGCGAGTCCGACCTGAGCAAGCACCGATTCCGCGAGCTGACGCCGACCGGAGCGTGGAACACTGGAGAAGTAGAGTGCCGTTTCGACATTCTGTACTGCAGAGTAATGACCGAGAAGATTGAACGACTGGAACACCATCCCCGCCTTGCGGGCGCGGTACCCGGCAAGCTGTCGGCTGGAGAGCGAGCCCAGCGGAACACCATCGACTTCGATCGTCCCGGATGTTGCCGTGTCCAGGCCTGCGAGCAGACTCAACAACGTTGTCTTTCCGGAACCGGACGCACCCACGATTGCCAGGAACTCCCCCCGCTGGATATCGAGTGTCACACCATCGAGCGCGCGGACAGTGTGGCCTCCCCGCTCGTAGTAACGGCAGAGCTCATGGGTGCGAAGATAAGGAGGCTTGAACATCCTGAGGTCATCCCGGGTGAGACATATCCTGTTTTACGAAACTTCGTAGTCCCGGTTACGAGACGCGTGCATGCATACTCGATAATTATCGGAGGCGAACCGGGCTTTCGTTCCCTTTCGCAGCATCAGGGCTGCAGATCCTTATACAGTCACGCCGGTTGCCGCGGGTTTGTGGAATTGCCCGGGAAGCCGCCGTGATCACACCATCTTCGCCGGCTGACCGGTGGATGCAAGGACGCTGCTCCAGAGATCCCCCTCCGGATCGATCTTCTTCCGCTCCGACACCGCCATTTCAATCGGAACGTGCGTGAATCGATGGTTCCAGAAACCGACAACCATGTTCGTACACCCCGCCATGCCGGCATGCACCGCACTGTGCCCGAGGAGCAAACAGAACCCGGAATCACGCGGGTTGGCCGGCACACTCCGGATGATATAGCTGGGGTCGATGTATTTCAGGGTCACCCCCATACCCGTGGACCGGAAATGGGCGTTGATGGCATCCCTGAGAAAAACGCCGATGTCTCCCTGCTTCACGTTTCCTGACGCATCACGTTCTCCCTTCACCTGCATCAACTCCTGCCCGGCTCCCTCTGCCGCAATGATCAGCGCATGCCCCCGCCGCTTAAGACGGTCGCCCAGGGCCGCCAGGAATTTGTCCATCGTGAACGGGACCTCGGGGATCAAACAGAAATTCACCTGACTGTTTACCAACACCGTAAACGCCGCAATGAATCCTGAATCCCTGCCCATCAACTTTACCAGTCCGATGCCGTGATGTGCCGCCTCGGCCTCGATATTCGCAGCCGACGATGCCCGCTGGGCTTCGGCAACCGCGGTATCAAAACCGAAGGTGACCTGGACGAAGGAGATATCGTTGTCAATGGTCTTCGGTATTCCTATCACGCCGATGTGCAGGCCCTGGCGCAGAGCCTCTTCAGCGATTGCTCGCGCACCCTTCAATGTTCCATCACCACCAACCGCGAAGAGAATGCCGACGCCCAGATCTTTGAGCGTCTGAACCATCTGAACGGCGTCCTGCGGCCCGCGGGATGACCCCAGGATCGTTCCGCCAATCTCATGTATCCGGCTGACGGATTCCGGGGTGAGCATGAGCGGCTCATGCTTGAACGGCTGAACCAGGCCCTCGTATCCATAGCGAAACCCGAAGACTTTGCGGACACCATAGAGATGATATAGGCTCAGCACGATAGCGCGGATGACGTCATTAAGGCCGGGACAGATTCCGCCGCATGTGACAATTCCGCAGGCCATGTCTTCCGGATTGTGAAAAATCTGCTCCCGGGGTCCGGCGACCTCCATCGACGGGGGCTCGATCCCCTCTGCAAGACACTTCCTGATATCGTCCATGCTGCTGTGATAAATCACACGGTCTGATTCCGTTGTGAACCGGACCCCTTGCATCGGCGAGGGGAACCTGCCGTTGCCAAGTCGTGTAATCGAAAAATCGAGCGTGCGTTCAATCATGTCAAACCTCCACTCACAAGGTTCATTTCTTGCCCGGCGGGCTCACATGGTGGACTGGCCCACGATTTGAAGTGGCAGATGTGGGACTGCGAGAGAATATGTTTCTATTTCTAAAATTCCCAGCCAAAAGTTGTCTGAAGAATATAATCGCTTGCCGAAGCACCTTCTACGGGTCTGTTATCATAGTTGAGCGTGTATCCCAACTTCACATAGATGTCCAATGGCAAATCATACTTCATATCGAACTTGAAGTCCGATCGAATTCTTCCGCTCTGTGTAATACTCGGATAGACGACAAGATTTGTGAGTAAGCTCAGGTCACCCAAATCAAACATATTGAGCTCAAGACCCACAAAACCTTCGGCGGTATTTCGACCGGGAATAGCCGGGTCAGTGTACGTTTCACTATTCCAAGCAACTCCGCCTTTTGCAGTGAAATAAATCGAGTTTGTTCTGACAAAGAACTTGCCCGCACCGAACTGTGTCGTTGATCTCAGTTTCAGCTTCTGTTCATCGTTCTGCAGGAAATCATATGATGCAATCACAAACCAGTCAGACGGCAGGAAATATTTCAGCCCCAGACCCCCTTCATTTCTTCTGGTTGCATCGACATTATCCTGACTACTATTGACTCCACTGTAGAATGCATCGGCACTGTAGTCATCGGCTAGAAACCCAAGATTGCTTCTCATGGAAAACTGGGTCAAGTTGTTGGTCTTCGCAAAGGAAAACCCGACATCAATCGAAGCACTCAACCTGCTCAAGAAACCTTCATCTATTTGAGCTATGTAGACAACGTCAGAGAGTTTCAAAGTATAATGCATTCCCTTGGCCACAACTGTTACCCTGGTTTTATCTGATTCATCGGTCCGGACGGTGCCATAATACCGATCACCCTTGCTGCTGGTCACGACAAAAAGTCTGGAGCTGTATATTGCCACGACTTTGTCCCAATCGATCTTGAAGTCGCTGTCGCTGTATTCAGTCTCCATTGTCAGCACGCTTCGTTCCATACCCTTTATTTCGCCAACCAGGACATTTCCGTTGCTTGCATAAAGAGTATCGAGTGTGGCGGAAAGACTCCGTGTTGCACCAAACAGCAAAACCAAAAACACAAGATTCCTGGACACGTTTTCTCCTCTGGATGTCACTTCCTCGGAAGTCTATTTGTTGTGTCGGCGATGGTTCTGTTGCGGGCAGATGGCGCCTGAACGAAGAAGCCTGGCGAAGCGGACGAGCCGGGATCGCTGCCGGAATCGCGGCAGTCGCCGGAGGTGAACGTGTAGGCGGGCGTCACCTGCATCTGGCTTTGCCGGTGCGCCCTGCCGGGGCGTACCCAACAAAAAGAGGAGGCCCCTGGCCTCCTCTTTCGAATACCCTTATTGGAAATTCCAGACAACAGCGCGACTAGAACTTATAGGTCACACCGACCTTGAAATATCCGATATCATATCCAACTTCGGCCATCGCGCCGAATTTCGGGGAGAAGAAATACCGTCCCCCACCGTAGAAGCCGAAATGGAAGTAGCTCCCACCCGCCGAATACAAACCAACGTACTGTGAACCGGGGCCGGAATAGCTGTTGTTGACAATATTGTACCCGATCGAGAGACCGCCGTAGAGATCGACGTTCTTGCTGTCCTTGAGCAGATCTTCGCCGAAATGATATGCCCCGCGTGCTCCAATGAATATGTAGGTATAGGTCCAGCTCTGATCCTCACCCTGGTACGTCCCGCCGTCATACGACGAGGTTGCGTACGACACCATCGGGCCCGCGGTGATTTTCGGATAGAAGCAGTGCTCCCACATTGCGAAGATCGGCGGCATCCCGGTGGCTCCATAATACCCCGGATAGCCAAAACCGACACCGGCGGAAATCAGGTTGTCACCCTTCTTCGCCTGCGCAAAAGAAAGCGAGCTCACAAGGACCAAGACTACCACCAAAGCCACGACAAGCAACAGGTGTTTCTTCATTGGAATCGCTCCTGATATGTATTGAGTAGTGAGATTGCTTCAATTCGCGCAGACGGTTCCGTCTTCGGGTGACCCTGAAAACAAATAGCGCTCCATCTTGCTGCGGAGCCCATAGAATATATCCATTTTCGACCCCTCAGTCAAGGGGCGTGTCCAGACGAGAACGTACGCGCCCGGAGCTTCCTGGATTCTGCTGTCAATGGAATGGAGGGGCTTGATGTAACCACAAGGGTGACAGAAAGGAGGGTCGGCACCCTACGGGTTTTGTGTTTCCGGCATACGGAAGACCCATTCAACGAGTGAATCGGGAGAGGCGCCGGGGGGCCGAAGTCCGGGGGAGGTGTCGAGATCGGCCCATCGCAGCCGGCCGTGGACACCGTACGGAAGAAGACGCACGCGCCCGGCGGAGGGCTCCACGCGGATCTCAATGAAGCTCTGGAAGAACGGTGCCACGTTGTAGTCAAAGGCTGCAGACAGCCATTCCGGCGAAAAGGGCCAGCTGCGGAACTGTTTGGTCCACCACCAGGCAGGGGCTTTCCAGAACGGGGTTTTCGCGTCGATCTTCGCGACGATAGGTGCGGTCGCGGGGTAGAACGCCCAATCGTGAGTAGGCATACGGTCGGGCCGTGCGAGTGCCGTACCCAGGCTGAGGTAGGCGCCACCGCCGCCGTTCACAAAGTGATACATGGTCTTTCCGCTGTCGGCGCCGCTGCCCCTCTCGATGTAGTATTCGAGGTCGTGCGTATCGCCCGCCATCACGAGCTGAACGCCGTATTCACGCAGGAGTTGATGGATGGCTGCAAATTCAGGCCTCATTGCCGTCTGGTCTTCTCCAATAGCGTAGAACGGGTGCCCCAGGATCACCAGCGTAAGTTTCCCGCGCGCCGCGTCCAGTGCTGATTTCAGCCACGCAAGCTGGGCTTCGTCGATACATCTCAGCACGCCCGTGTCGATGGTGATCAGGGCGAAGGTCGCGGTCTGGATCTGGAAAAAGGGGCCGTCCTGGAATCCGGTCGGCACGCGGTATTCCTTGCGCAACCGGGATGCCTCCCGCACGAGCGCTTCAATGTGGCTTTCAGTGGTGCTTGTGAGCTTAAGGTCTGTTTCGATGCGCGCGCGCATTGCCGTACCTGCCGCATCAGGCTTGAAGAATGTCGCCGAGAACGCCTCGAGCGCATCGTACCAATCATGGTTGCCGGGGATGGCGTAGACCGGTTTTGTGACGCCCTTAAAGGGGAGCCAGAAGTTGGTTTCATAATCTTTCATCGCCCCGGTGGGATAGACCACATCCGACGAGATGACAACAAACCGCACATCGGGTTTGTTTGCAGCGTCAATGATTTGATCGCGCAGAATATGCTGCGACGCGTCGCCTTCGCCGGGATCGCCGATCACGAGGAAGGAGAAATCAGCACTATCGGTAACGCCGGGAGGTGCAAGAGAGAATGCCGCGAGCGGATGGCCCGCCGCGTTTTCCCGGGCTGCAACGGCATGCACCATCGCTGCACGCCAGGTATCCGTCCGTGATGCCGCCCAGGAATCCCACACACCTGCAGCCCAATTTTCTGTATCGAAGAACCAGCTCATGCCCCAGATCGGAACAGTAGCGGCAAGAATAGCGGCGACGGGTAACCCGATCTGCAGTCCTTTCCTAATGGCCGTGCTCATGGAGTACCGTGCCTGACGGAGCCTGACGGAGAACCTGAGCCGCCGTGTCAGCCATCTCCGCACAAGCCACCGCAGCCATTTGTCCACCCTGCCGCCTGCCGGTGCCGTCAGGCACCACTGCCAGCCCTTCCGTTCGAGCGGACGAACCGCCTTTCTCAGGAGCAGGCTTGCCGGGAGTACAATGCCGAATGTAACGGCGAGCGCCACAAAGATGTCGCCGGCCACGGCGAGCAATGGGGAAAACAGTCCGAGGCCCCTCTCGTCCAGACCCATGCGGCCGAGATGGATGGCAAACAGGACTGCTGCGAAAGTCCTGATCATGCCACGATCTGCCGGTCCCCTGGCGCGTTCCTCATCCTCAATCTGGTCGGCGAGCGCACGCAGTTCCGCATGGTCTGTGAATCCGAGATCTCTGATTGCCGTATCGCCTGCATCGTCGGCTGTAAAGATTTCCGCCTGGAGGATATTCCGCGCCGTTCCGAAGATGCGAAGGGCGGCAGCGATGGCAATGGTCCAGGCGATCCCTTTTTCGCGAAGGAGAAGTACGAGGACAATGACGGCGAGATTACCGAGCGCAGCGAGCAGATCCTGAGTTATACTTTGCCCGGCCCGCTTGGCGCGGAAGGCCTTGAGAGAATAGCGGTAGACATCAATGGCAAACCAGCCGGCAATCAGGAGAGCCAGGGCTTTGAGGGCAATGAACGGGGCATTGATGAGGAGCAGCCCCAGGCCGAAAGTGATGGCGCCCCCGATCCAGGCTGATCGCTGCGCGGCCTGGCTCGAACGCCGGAAACCGTGGAAGAGCTCCAGGCAAGAGGCGAGAACCAGCAACACGCCTACATCCGGGCCGGGTTCCTCACCTGCTGACTGCATCGGACTGAGCAACGCGAGCACACCGAGAACGATCGCTGTGGCTGCAAGCCCGCGCTGCTGACGTCGCTGATTGTTCGCGCTTGGTTTTATGGAGGAGTCTCCAGTCAAAGCTCAGGTGCGTGCGAACGCTATGAATATTTCCCGCGCACGCCTTCCTTCAATATTCCAGAAATTTGAACGAGACCATCACCTGCACCGACACCACCATATCATCGTACTTGTCCATGTACAACCACTTTGCCTCGCCGCCGAGGGACCACTTATCGCTCAACGGACGCATATAGGAGACAGCGGCCATCGCAGCTCCGCTCAACGAGCCGGTCGATGAGCTCGAACCGAACGCTTCTGAAGAAGAGGTCTCAAAGGCGCCGCCGCCTCCCACATAGACGTCCACATTGTCAAGCGGCGACATGGAAAAGACCAGAAACCATGGTGTTGCATTGAGGGTGATGTTTGCGTCTGTTGTCCCGAAAGCGGTCTGCAAACCCTCCTGCTTCACCGTATAGACGTGTGTCCGTCCTATTTCCACTCCCATACGAAGGAGATGTTCAGGCTTCCACATGATGCGTAGAGCACCCCCCATCCCCGACTGGGAGAGTCCGGCCGGGCTGATGGTGAACTCCGAGACGTTGCGCACGTACCCACCGGAAACGTACGCGGTCAGCGAGTACAGTGTGTCGGACGTTGCCGACGCCGGGGAACTGTCGGACGGCTGGGCGCAAACGGAAACCAGCGAGATACCAATGGCAGCGAGAAGAGCGATGGTTCGTTTCATATTATTGTATGTAGTATTGGTACGCAACAGCCATTGGATAATTGGTGAGAATACCATCGAACACTCCCTCCCGGATGTACTGCTCGATGAAGCGCGGATCGTCCAGCGTCCACGTGTATGCCCTGCGTCCCTCGGCATGGAATGCGTTCACCTGGTCGTTCTGTGTTCCCATGGTCCAGCGTGGGCCCCAGACCCGTGCATTGACCGTGCGCACGTTTTCTGGGGTCAGCTCGCAGAGCGACGGGACGTTCTGGTAATTCGGATACGCCAAAAACTCGTCAAGCACTTCCTGCGTGGGAATGCCGGCGCAGATCTCCAGCTCCCGGCCCATGGATGCGGCTTTCTCGAGGGCCTTCTTCGCGATGGGCACGTACGCCGTGATCACGCCACTTTGTTCCGTCTTCGTGTCCAGCCAGACAAACTTCAGGTTCGTCTGTGTCACCACCGCATCCAGCGCCTCCTCCAGTGTCGGAATCCTCTCCCCGTTGATGAGCCAGACAAACGACTTGAGCTCGGCAAGCGTGTAATCTTCCACCGGACCCACCATCGGCCCCTTCTGTGTGAGGCGGAGGTTCAGACCGCCGTCATGGTAGAGAACCGGGACTTTGTCTTTGGTAAGCCTGACGTCTATCTCAATGCCGGTGGACCCAAACCGCTCGGTGATCTTGATGAGCTCTACGGTATTTTCCGATGCCGGGATATTGTCAGAGGTTCTTCCTCCTGCCCTGTGCGCAATAATCTGAAATTTCTTTGTAAGTAGCGATGGGGTAATCGGGCGCTCGAAGCGGAATACGACGGGTTGATCCGGGGCGCCGTTGCCGCTGCCGACATTTCCGCGAATCCTCAGTGTGCTGGTCCGCGCCGTATCGCCGAGGACGTACCGTCCGCCTTCCTCGCGGGGGACAATCATCTGCGCGAGCCCCGTCTCGGTGCTGTTCTGGTATCGCCAGTATCCTTCGAGGGCTACCACCGAATCCAGACTGCCACCTTTCATCACGAAATATCCGACACTCTTCCCGGTGAACACCGAGAGATAGTCGCCGGCCCACTTCATCACCACCCTGTCTCCGAACTTGTCCGCACCCGACTCAAGGAGATACACCCCTTCAAGTTTTGCCTTTGACTGGGCACTCAGTGGGTACGTTTGCGAAAGGATGCCCCCCTGGGGGAATTCGGGAATGGGAACGTCGGCCGGGTTCGTGCATGCGCTCAAGAGAAGCGCCAATAGCAGGCTCTGTACAACAATGGGCTTGTTCATAGGCGGAACCCCACTTCCAGTTCAGGTATGAAGTAATACTTATTGATTGTCGGGAACAACAGCCATTCCGGATAGTAGAACTTCAGAAAGTTGGCCCTGTACGCCAGACTGACGGTCGTGTTCTTCCAGAGGGGCTGTTCAATGTAGAAGGTGAACGAACCGCCGTTGAAGAAATTCTTGTTCGTCGACACCTCAATGTCATCAGCATAACTGGTCTGCGATGTGACAATATTCAACTCCCCTTTTACCGACAGGGCGACTTTGCCGAAATCGTACCCTACGGTCAGGTTCGGGTAGTTGATCCAGCCGTTCGCGGTGTTGTTGAACCCGTACTGTTTCAACTTGCCGAACCAGTACGCGATGTCATACCCTACGGACAGATGCACCCGTTCGTAGGGCGCATAGACCCACTTCCCCCCAAGCAACAGATGGTTCGTGATGATCTGGGTGTTGATCCTTCCATTGAGAATGAAATTCTCCGGAAGACCGTAATGTGCCTCCAGTGTGAAGAGTGGCCAGCGGATGCTTGCAGACTCCTCAACCACGTCCATGGGCATTCTCGAAAAGCTCACCGCGAAGACCGACTTGACCTCTTTGGGAGCCATCGCCATGGGGTAGTGGATAGTCCCGGGAGTTGTCCCGAGAATCTGCGCGGGCGCGGATTGCAGTGTCAGCATCAAACAGATGCTGAGAACGGCGCCGGCAGTACGCAACCGTTTCAGTGGTACCATACGTGATCGTCCGTTGTTGTTCGTCGCACCAGAAACTGCATCGGGGTTCTGCGCTCTTGCTGCAGAGTGTCTCATGGCTTTGAAGACCGATTCCCGTGGCCCCAATCTGAAAACTTCCGGCTGCATCGTCGGCCTGCCCCGGACTTGTCAGGTCTGAGAAGTGGAGAAGTGTGAACTTCGACGATATGGTGATCGGAGGTCTCCGGGGAAAGCCCGCGGGAGGGGCTGTCGTATTCAACTCTAGTCTTTATTATACGAAAGAGCGTTACCAGTTCCAAGCCCAATCATAGGGCCGTACGCGAACAGGCTGATCCCTCTCTCTCGTTCCTGCCTTTGGCACAACCTAAGAGAAGCAATTATCGCGATTTTGAGGGGCCCTACCTGTAAAAAATAGAATGTATCTGGATTTTCAGACAGTTATGATATTAGAAAATATTTTTGTATTGTTAGCCAACAATAGTGCTTCTTTTTACTATTTTTATCTCTTCGAGTCCATCCTTAATACGTAAATAGAAGGCAATATGACTATGAAAACCAAAATTCTAACAGCCATGTTGTTATTATGTCTGATGTCACTACTCTTCGCCTGTAATACAAAACACACAGAACCCAATGCAGCTGTAATTGACAAAGAACAAATAAAGAAAGAAATTCAATCCAAGGAAAACAAATTTGCTGAAACGTATAATTCTGGAATAGCAAAAGCTATAGGCTACTATGCAGATGATGCGATAACCTTTGCTCAAAACAGAGCACCATTAGTAGGCAGAGCGGCAATTGTAGAATATTTGATGGCAGACTTAGATTCAACTACAAGATCCAATAAGATTTCGTTTACAACTAACGAAGTGTTTGTGTCAAATGATGGGAATATGGTGGTTGAAATTGGCCGGTATAAAGTCGTTGACTCTAAGAATACTGATGTTAATACCGGAAATTATATGGTTCTGTTTGAAAAAAGAGACGGCAAATATGTCTGCGTTAGGGATATGAGTTCTTCTGATATGCCACTTGAATAGAAGGCTCTAGCAAATATACAAAAAGAGGCTATCCATTTCGGGTGGCCTCTTTTTTTATTGTACAATCCTGAAATGCGATACGGCTAATTATCGTCTCCTGCCTCCACCACCACCCGACCGGGTACCTCCTCCGCCACGGGAACGGGATGCTCCCATTGAATTTGATCTGGATGAAGATGAATAATTTGATGTTGATGGCTTGGCCGAGGCCGAAGATCCTTTTGACTGATTCGTCGATGGAGATGTGGATGGACGTGCCGATGCGGAAGATCCTTTTGATTGACTCGTTGATGGTGATGTTGATGGCTTGGCCGAGGCCGAAGATCCTTTTGACTGATTCGTCGATGGAGATGTGGATGGACGTGCCGATGCAGAAGATCCAGTTGACGGACGAGTTGATGCGTTATTCTTGTTATACTTACCATTAGCATTATTATGGTTCACGGTATTCGAACTATTTCTGGAATTATTATAATTATTGAAATTATTAGTATTATGAACCACGACGGTACTACCATGACCACCATAATAACCACCATGATGATAATAGTTATTATGACGATAGACGCCAACCGCCATCACCGTGAAAGCTGCAAAATACGGGGGATAGTAGGCGTAATGATATGGAGGGTAGTAGGGCACATACACAGGTGAATACACATATTGCACTATCGGTGCTGATTCAACCACAACAACACTGGTTGTTGCCGGAACAGTCACAGGAACAGGTTCGGTACCGGTATACCCGGGATTAGCAGTAACTGCGGGAGTTGTAGTTTTTTTGGGTTCAACAACATAATCTTTACCATACAAATCCTTATCTCCTACGATTTGCATAGTAACCTTTCCATCTTTATCCTTTGACACTAAAATGACGGCAACATCTTGTATTTCTTTTTCACTGACGTCAACCTGAAGGATAAATGTAAAATCATTGTCCTTTTGCTTTGTTTCAACCTTGATGAAATCAACTTTGTTATCCAAATTCAAATCAAGATTATTGATTCCGGTTTTTTCTTCATTTAATGCTTTTTCAAAGTCCTCAATAGTCTTTGACTTTTGAAAAAGATCCAGAACTCCATAAAGATCCAGGTTATCACCGGGCAACCCAAGTGAGGTCGTATCATTCTCTGCTTGGGAAAAAACAGGAGAACTCAACAAGCTCATCGAGAGTACCAAAGATGCTAAAAGGCGATTCTTCATAGCTCCATATGTATTGTGAATCTATAGTTCAGTCTACAGACAATATCGTTAGTAATCAACAACATTCTTTAGGCAACACGTCGGTCAATCGGCATTTATTTCTGTATCAGTGAAGGTACTCCCAGTACTCGAAGATTGTCAAGCCGCGGATACTCTTTGAACGGGAGTCTTGCATCCCATCACGCAGTGTGAATAGGCGCTGACGTTTGACTGGCCGATGTCATCGCCCCGGATGATAACGATGTTGGGCTTCCGGTCCGTGGCCTGCGCCACAGCCAGGATGCAAATATTCCGTTCCAAACCTTCGTCCGGGAAAGTGAATGCACAATCAACCGTAGGGATGAAAATAAAGGTTTAGTCTCCTTCCGTCTGCTCCTATTATCTCCTACCTCCTGATCTGCCGCCGGACCTTGGCGCCGAAGAGCGACTTGACATATGCTGCCGTGTCGCTCCCCGGTCGCGTGCAGCCCGTTCACGGTTGAGCTGCAGCTGGTTGCTGTTCGCTGAAGGATTACTTCTGTTCCATGAATTGTTCTGGCGTGTCTCCCACTGGTTGTTACCCATCGAACGGTGGACAGTCCCATCGCGACCTGCAAAGGTCCTCTGGTCCCGGAGAGTCACATCACGCGTGACCTGGGCAGGCTTCGATGTCGTCCGGGTTACTCCTCCGACGGGCTTCGTTGAGACCCCCGGTGAACTCGCGGTTCCTCGTCCACTCTGCGATGGAAGTTTATTGGAAGGAGCTGTACGGTCGCGGGTTTCCGGCCGGTTGTACAGGTTGTTGCCCCCCGTGGCCGGCAATGTACCGGCAGATGGTCGACCACCAGTCGATGGACGGGTTCCCGCGGGAGGAGGACGGTGTCCGGGCCGGTTAGGGTTGTAACCTCCACCGTAATATGGCGGTCGATATCCTCCAGGACCGTACCATCCTCCCCCGTGTCCGTAGCCGTGGTGGTAATATGGAGGATAGTGAGGATAGCCCGGACGGTAGTAGCCGCCATATCCCATCCCGAAGCCAACGCCAACGCTCATGAAGCCGTTCCACCATGACATGCCAACACCCCAACCGGTCCAGGGATTATATAAAACATGAACGCCGTATGTGATCGGGCGAGGGTAGTAGATTCCCGGCGGAGGCGGGTAGTAGTATCCCGTCCCGTACACCACAACCCCGTAATACGGATACGACCACATATATCCCGGATAGTAGCCCATATACACGATCTCGGGTGTGGACTGGTACACATGCGCGTATGTCACGTTGTAGACCGGTGCGCTTGCAGGGATGGTCTGGATCTGCTCCTCCGGGATGCTGTCTGCAACCACCCATGGTCCATTGGCTGATGGAGCTGCGAACCAGACGCCGTTGTCCACCGCGTAGTACCTGCCGTCAATTCTGAGGACTTGTGTTCCTGTGTTCTCGGCATATTCCACAGACGTGCCCGGGATAGCTGCGAATCTTGGTGTTCCATCGTAAACCACTTCAAGCCTGGCTTTCTTCCGGTCAATGGCTGTCGTCTGGGGAATCGCGGCGTCAAGAAGGGCATCTTCCGCCTCTTCAGTTCCCGCCACCGCCACACGAACAAATCCGATATTCGATCCCGGCGGAATTTTCTTGAAACTTGCAGGAAGCTGGTCGCTCCGGACGAATGTCCACGGGCCTTCACTGGAGGGGCTCTTGAACCAGCGGCCGGATATCAACAGGTAGTAGTTGTTCGATGCCAATTCACGCATCACCACGGACTCGGTATTTTTCGCATACAACAGATCGCCTTCCGGGAGAGCCTCCCAGACCGGCTCACCGTCGAAAACGACAAGCTCGGTGGGTTCGGTCGCCACAACGATCTTGGGCGGCTTGGTGAGCTGCGGAGCATTTATTACAGAATCCGGCGGAAGCATCGTGAGCAATTCCTTCGGAGGGTCTGCCCCGGGCTGCCAGGGCCCTTTGGGATTCCCGGCTGAGTACCATACGTCGCCGCCGCTGAGAAAGTACTTTTCCGATTTCGACTCCTTCACCACCAGCATCGGCGTGTTGGATATCCTCTCGTAAGGAGAGTCGCCGACCTTTTCATACCGTGGATCACCATCATACAGCAGCAATACTGACAGCTCATAGGTAAAGATGATTTTAGGAGGCTCATTATTGAGTTCGGCCGCACTCTTGGCCTCCCGTTCCGCGGTTGCCAGGCTGGCACTCAGACGATCCATGGACATGGGCCAACCCGCCTCGGGCACCCTGCTCTCAACGAGTTTGCTCAGCGCTTCCTGCTGCTCCGGTGTTGCGTCCGCCCATCGTATTCCGGTCACATTCACATCAGTCAGTGTGGCCGTCCGCGCATCGGTGTCTGTGTTCACGCGGGCTTTGAACCAGAAGGCTCCAAAGACCGGTTCGGTCTTTCCATTGAGCTTGAGGGCCATCGCTGCGCGACCCGTCAGGATATTTTCTTTCAAGGATTCTGCCTGCGGCTGGTAAACGACGATGCTCCCCTTGTCCATGGGGATCTCACGTGGCCAGCCCGGGTCCGAGCTCCGGGCAAAGAGAGCGCCGGGCGCTGTGGATCCGCCTCCGGCGAAAAGCACGAGGGTGAGCCCCAGGAGTACTCTTGTGAAATGTCCCATCTGAACGTCCATGCGAGATTGTGGACAAAAGTGAAGACGAGTTTCTTGAGGATCTCAGAGACCGGTCCTGGAACCGACAATGAAGGGGTCCGCCGGATTCGTGGGACAGGATTTCACCCGCCACCACATAAATGTACAAATTCCGTGGGTCTAGTCAAATCTATTCGCGTTCTTGCTTTTTCTCCGCGAAATGGATAAATTTCTACTCATCAAAGCACCTACAAATGGAGTCCCCTATGACCCACCTCGTTATCATCTTGGCCTTCCTGCTTACCGGTTGCGGGAAACCCGAAACTCCGCCGGCATCAACCCCTGCGACTCCTGCAGTCGCCACGAGTCAGGAAGCGGATTCGCCACAGATGTTCGTGGCAAGCCTGACCAGTTACGACATCGGCATCATGCGCAAGGGACCCAAGTGGTCATCCGATGCGCCCGCGAAGATGAAAGAAATCTCCAGGAAGAACAATGAACCGTGGCGTCAGGCAGTCAAGGAAGGTTCACTCGTCGGGCTTGCCCAGATTGTCGATCCAAAAGAGATTGTCGCAGTATTCTTCTTTAAGAATAAGACCAAAGAATCCATGAAGGCTATGGCCAAAGATGCACCGATCGTGAAGGCAGGCCTCGTGACCGCCGAAGTACAGAGGGTGTGGGGCACCAAAGGCCTCGGAATGGACATTGCCGAGAAATTGGCGGCTGACCCGAAGATGACACCGAAGAAAGAAACATACTACCTGGTGTACACAACAAAGGGGAAGAACTGGTCGGCAAAATCTGATGCCCCCGAGACAAGGCAGGCCACATCAGAGCAGATCCAATACCTGTATGAACTTCACAAAGCCGGGCAGATGAAGTACTTTTGCGCGTTCGAAGACATGAACATGACCATCCGGGGGTTCGGTTTCTTCAAGGCCAATTCGGACAAGGAAGCCCTGGAACTGATGACCAAGAGTCCGTCCGTGAAGAAGGAGTGGTTGACAGCCGGTGTAAGGACGGTCGAGGTTACAGAGGGTGTTTTGAAATAGGCGCCTCTGCTCCTCTACCCTTCACAGAGAGTCAGATCTCACCAGGCTGCCCCGGATGATTCCGGGGCAGCTCTTTTTTCTTCCCTCTGCATACCAACACAAAGGGCTGTCTCATGATCTCTGAGACAGCCCTTCTGGATTCACGGCTCTGTGCCGGCTTCTCCGTCTTTCAGATCGGAGTCTCTGCCCGGTCAGTGATCAGTCGGCCTGGGCTCGTCGCGCCGCTCCACCGGGTCTCCGGGCAGGTAGGCTTTCATCGCAGCATTGTCGACCCAGCCGCCGCCAAACGCACGGTAGGCGCCCACGACGGACCGGTACAGCCGGGCCTGCGTTTGTGCCAGTTGCAGTTCAGTGGAGAAGAGGCTGCGTTCCGCGTCAAGTACTTCAAGATAGCTGGTCACCCCCTCACGGTATCGCATGTTTGCCAGGCGCCCGTATGTCTGGAGAGCCTTCACCTGCTTCGCCTGCGCCGCGTGCTGCAGCTCGGTCTTTGAACGCTCCACAAGAACGTCTTCGACATCGCGGAACGCATTCTTCACCGTCTGGACATAGGAAAAGAGCGTCTGCTTCTGGAACCCCTCGGCCGCCTCTACCCGGCCGGAGATTTCACCCCAGCGGAAAATCGGCTGAAGGATCTGTCCCCCAACATTCCAGATACCAGCGTTTGAGGTGAAGAGGCTGGAGAGATCACCGCTGGCGACACCCAGCAAACCCGTCAGCGATATCGACGGGAAATACGCCGCCTTGGCGACGCCGATCTGTGCATTCGCTGACCGGAGCTGTTCCTCGGCCTGCCGGACATCCGGACGGTCTTCGAGAATTTCCGAAGGGAGGCCCTCCGGAATCGCGATCAGCGGAAGACTGTCAATGGCCGTTCCCCGCGGGATGGGGCCCGGGTTGCGCCCGAGCAGGACGTTCAGAGCGTTCTCGCGTTGCGTGATTTCCCGTTCCAGCGCGGGAATATCCGAGAGCGCCAGCCAGTACTGCGATTCAATCTGGCTCAGTTCGAGTTCCGAAACATCTCCCTTCTTGTACCGTTGCTGGAAAAGGTCGAGGGCGTGCTTGCGGACCTCGGCCGTGGAGCGGGTGATCGCCAGCTGCTTATCCAGCGAGAGGAGATCGATGTACGAGTCTGCAACCAGTCCCACGATGCTCAACACCACCCCGCGCCGCGCTTCTTCAGCCGCGAGAAGGTTGGCCCGTGCGGCTTCGGACGCGCGGCGGATCTTTCCCCAGAGATCGATCTCCCAGGTTGCCGATACGCTCACATCAAAGACGTTCCGTGTCGCCCGGGGGGATGTACCATCACCCGACAGGAGTGACTGCCCCCGCAGCGCACTTCCCGACGCACCGATCTTCGGGTAGAAATCAGACTTCACGACGCCGTACAGGCCCATATACTCTTCCACACGGGCCGCAGCGATCCGGACATCATTGTTCTCCTTGAGCGCGCTGCGGATCAGCGACGTCAGCACGGTATCGCCGAACATTTCCCACCATCCCGTATCGGCGGCAGCCAGGGCCGTGGAATCCAGCGTGAGAACGCTGTCGCGTGTCTGCCATTCCGTGGGGGCGGCCGATTCAGGTCTCTGGAAGTCCGGCCCGACAGAACAGCCAGCCAGAAAAACTCCTGCCAGAAGCGGAAGGACGTAGGTTTTCACTCGTGTCCTCCTTCTGATGTTCCGGAAGCGTGTCCACCGGAAGCCGGCTTCACGGCCGTGTGTTTCTCCCGGACGAAGTACGTTTCAACCATAACGAAGAGCATGGGAACAAGGTAGACCGCCAGGATCGTTGCGACGAGCAATCCGGAGAACACCGCCAGGCCCATGACCTTCCGCGATTCGGCGCCCGCACCCGCCGCGCGGACGAGCGGCACCACACCGAGAATAAACGCAAACGACGTCATAAGGATGGGGCGGAGGCGGAGTCTGGCGGCCGAGAGTGCAGCGTCAATGGCGGCCTTCCCCTTTTCTTTTTCCATCTTTGCAAACTCCACGATAAGAATCGCGTTCTTGGCTGAAAGGCCGATCAGCGTCACGAACCCGATCTGCGCGAAGACATTGTTGATATAACTGTCGCTGAGGAATCTTGCCAGGTAGAGTCCGGCCATGGCGCCGAAGACCGCGAACGGCACGCCCAGGAGCACGCTCAGGGGAAGCGACCAGCTTTCGTACTGTGCGGCAAGGATCAGAAAGACGAAGACGAGCGCAAAAACGAATACCACGCCTCCCGAGCCGGCCGCCTTCACTTCCTGGTACGACATGTTCGCCCAGTCATACGTCCACCCGGCGGGAATGGTTTGCGCCGCGACCTCCTTCAGCGCTTCGAGCGCCTGCTGGGAGCTGTAGCCGGGGGCAGGGGTCCCGTTGATCTCCGACGTCCGGAAGAGATTGAACCTGTTGGTGAAGTCCGGTCCGGAGGACGGTGTCATCGTGACCAGGGTGTTCAGAGGCACCATGGAACCCTGGGAGTTCCTGACAAAGAACTGACTGAGGTCCCACGTTTCGTTCCGGTATTCCCCTTCGGCAGAAAGGTAGACTTTGTACACCCTTCCGAAGCGGTTGAAATCGTTGATGTAGCTGACTCCCAGGAGGGACCCCATGGTGAGATTGACATCCGCGATCGAGGCTCCCTGCTTCAGGACCTTGTCCCGATCCACAGTGGCGAAGACCTGAGGAACGGATGCGCGGAAAAATGTGTTGATCGTGCCGATCTCCGGGCGTTTGCGGGCTTCGCGGATGAACCGCTCGGTTTCCGCGGCCAGATCGGCCGGAGTGTTGCCGCTCTGGTCCTGCAGCATGAACGTGAAGCCGGCTCCGGTTCCCAGTCCCGGTATGGCCGGGGGTCCGAAGGCCACAACGATACCTTCGGGAATCTCCTGCGCAAAGCGCCGGTTGAGCGCCGCGATCATCTCAAAGCTCCGCTCCTCCTTCGCCTTCCGCTCTTCCCAGGGTTTCAACGATACGAAGAAGAACCCGGAATTGGGAGTCGCGACACCGGTAATCAGGCTGTATCCGGCAAGCGTTGTGTAGTTGTCGACTCCCTTCGTTCCTGCGAGAATCGCCTCCACCTTCCTGCATACCTCGTCCGTGCGCTGGAGTGAACTCGCATCCGGAAGCTGGAGATTGACCAGGAAGTATCCGTTATCCTCCTCCGGAACAAACCCTCCGGGCACAACGCGAAAGAGGAGAACGATCAGGACGATGATGATGCCGATGAAAATCATGCTCCGGCCGATTTTCCGGACGACGATGCCGGTGAATCCGATATAGCCGCCCGTGAACCGGTCGAACACCTTGTTAAACCAGCGGTAGAAGGGATCCAGGAAAGACTTGGATTCGCTCTTGGGCTTCAGGAGCATCGCCGCAAGAGCCGGGCTGAGTGTGAGCGCGTTGAAGGCGGAAAAGAGCACCGAGATCGCAATGGTAATCGCGAACTGCTGGTATAGGGCGCCGGTGATGCCGCCCATGAACGCCACGGGGACGAACACGGCGGCCAGGATCAGCGCGATCGCCACAACAGGACCCGAAACCTCCTCCATCGCCTTTGTCGTGGCCTCTTTCGGCGACATCCCTTTCTCGATATTGTGCATCACGGCTTCCACCACGACAATCGCGTCGTCGACCACGATACCGATGGCCAGAACCATCCCGAGAAGCGACAGGGTATTGATCGAGAAACCCAGCATCGGGAAGACGATGAACGTGGCGACGAGTGACACCGGCACGGTGAGCAACGGGATGAGTGTGGCGCGCCAGTTCTGGAGAAATACAAAGACCACCAGAATCACGAGCAAAACGGCTTCAAAAAGGGTGTGCAGGATCTCGGTGATACCCTCTTCCACGGCGAGTGTCGTGTCCAGGGAGATTTCGTCAACAAGATCCGGTGGGAACTTCTTCGAGGCGTCAGCCATCACCTTCTTGACTGAAGCCGCGACCTCGAGGGCGTTCGAACCGGGGAGCTGAAAGACCGCGATGACCGCCGCCGGGCGCCCATTGTTCCGGCCGATCTGGTTATACAGGAGCGTCCCGAGTTCGATCCTGGCAACATCGCCCATCCGGACCTGGGATCCATCCGGATTTGTCCGGAGGATGATCTTTCCGAACTCTTCTTCCGTGAGCAAGCGGCCCTGCGTCCGCACGGTGTACGTGAAATCCGTTCCCGGGGGAGCGGGTTCAGCACCGATCTGTCCTGCAGGGGAAATTACGTTCTGACCCTGCACGGCGTTGACGAGGTCGGGGACGGTGAGTCCGAGTCTGGCAAGGCGGTCTGGCTTAACCCAGATCCGCATCGCGTAGTCGCTTCCGCCGAACAGCTTGACGTCGCCCACTCCCTTGGTACGGCTGAGCAGGTCGTTGATATTGATGGACGCGTAATTCGACAGGAAGTTGTTGTCGTAGCTCCCCGCCGGCGATTTCAACGTCACAAGGAGGAGCGGAAAGACAAGGGATTTCTTGATCGTCACGCCATAGGTCTTCACCGGCCCCGGGAGAGCGGCCTGGGCCTGGGAGACGCGGTTCTGTGTGAGGACGTTGGACATGTCCAGGTCCGATCCGACGTCGAACGAAACCTGGAGTGTCAGCGTTCCGTCGTTCCCGTTAATCGACTTCATGTAGAGCATGTTCTCTACACCGTTCACCTGCTGTTCCAGCGGGGTGGCAACGGATTGCTCCACATCGACGGATGAGGCACCGACGTACGTCGTGGTCACGTTGATCATCGGCGGGACGATGTCGGGGTACTGCGAGATCGGCAGGCCCCGCATGACGATGAAGCCGACCATAACGAGGACAATGGAAATCACCATCGCCACGATCGGCCGATTGATAAAGAACTTTGACATTGGTCAGCGACCTCCGCCGGGCTGGCCGGCAGTAAGGAGCGAATCCAGCGGAACGAAGGTCGGTGCCACGACCATGTCGGGTCGGAGGCGCTGGACACCTTCCACAACGATTGTTTCACCGACCCGGAGACCTTCCTCGATCACCCTGAGCTGTCCGACCATCGGGCCCGGCTTCACACGGCGGAATTCGATCTTGTTCTCTTCGCCGGCGACGTACACGGCAAACTGGCCCTGGATTTCGAAGACGGCTTTCCCGGGGATAACGATCGCGCCTTTCAAATCTTCATAGATGGCCCGGACGCGCGCAAACTGGCCGGGACGTACGAGGCGCCGCGGGTTCGGGAACGCGGCTTCCATCTGCAACGTCCCTGTCGACGCATCCACCTGCCGCTGGAGAAAGAGAACCGTCCCCCTCTCCGGATAAACGGCTCCGTCGGCCAGAACCATCTGGAACTTTCCCTTCCGTTCTTCCATACTGGGCCTGCCTTTCGGCATGAGCCTGTTCGACAGATCCAGGTATTCCGCCTCCGAGATGGAGAACCGCACATGGATCGTGTCGATGCTCGAAATCGTATTCAGAATCACGGGGTTCGGCGGCCGTCCGACAAAATCGCCGACACGCGCCTGGGAAATCCCGATCAGCCCGTTGATCGGGGCGTACACGCTCGCGTAGCCAAGATTGATCTCTGCGACATTGAGCGAGGCCTGTGCAGCGTCGACCTCCCCCTTACGGGCTCCATATTCCGCTTCGGCAGCCTCAAGGTCCCTCTTGCTTACAGCCCCGGCCTGCGCCAGCGGGCGGTACCGGTTGACATCGGACCGGGCCCGGATCATGAACGTGCGGGCCTGGGCCAGCCTCCCTTTGGCTTCCGCGACTGCCTGTTTCAACTCGCTCTGGTCGATCGTGTACAGGAGAGTGCCTTTCTTCACTTCACTCCCTTCTGTGAAGTGAATCCCCTGGAGCCATCCGGCGACGCGCGCGCGGAGCTCTATGTCGAGGGCCCCGATCGTCTGCCCGACCCATTCTTTGTAGATCGGGACATCGCGCTGGACGACCTCCGTGGTTTTTGCCGGGAGGGGAGGTGCAGCGGGCGGCTCTTCTTTCGTGCAGCCGGGGAGGGAGAAAATGAGGAGCAAACTGACCACCAGCACATACCGGTGGCTCGCGCGGGGAAAGGGAGCGTCCACGCTGGTTCTCCTTCAATCTGTAAGTGTGAGGGAAACTCCTAGGGTCTTTCTTATACAACTAAAAAAGTTACACAGAAACCCCGGAAAAGGCAAGGGCTGCCTCATACTCCTGAGACAGCCCCATCTGGCTTTTTGCCCCTGTGTGGTCGTCCACCTAAGACAATCTGCTACGGCAGCAACGGCGTCTCTGATGCCATCTTTGCATCAATGAGTACCAGCATCTGATTTTCGGCCTGTATCCATTGAGCCGCACGCTTCAAGCCCAGGAACTTTGCGGCTTTCTTGTAGTACGACAGCATCAGATCGTTGCGATCCTTCATCACGCCGAAACTCTTCTTGACCAGCTCTTCAGCTTTTTTGTCGTCGACTTTTTCGTAATTCGCAGCATAGTCTTTCAGAATCGCGATCCGCTTGTCGCCAAGTTTGCTCAGTTCCAGGTTATATTCACGATAGAAGGGCCAGAATTGCGTTGCTTCTTTCTCGGTGAATTGCATCACCTTTTCAATAATCGCCTTCTTCTCTGTTTTGAGATCGGAACGAATGAGCTCGATCGTCGATTCGATCGATTGCTGGGCAAACGCCTGCACGCCGACCAACGATACGACGAACAATGCGAGGATGCGAAGAGCTTTCATAAGAACCTCCGGTAAAGTGGTGAAATATGATGCTTAATGATTAGGATGTCGGGTATTCGAACAGCAACTGTGAAGGGGGTATCTTTAATATTATGAACATCTATACTCAGAATCAACTGTCCTCTGGACAAGCCACCAGGTATCGATTCCGGGCCCTTCCGTAACGCCCGCGTTTCCTGCTGCCGGCTCATCAGAAGGTTGGATGAAAGGCTTCACTGGAGACGCGGCAAATACTGCATCTCTGTCATCTGCAACCTTAGAATGATACAGAGATCGAGAGGTGCACATGAAACCGCCGCGACGGATATTCCGCAATCTGATCCAGAGGACGCTGATTGACGAGAGCGTCAACCACGTCAGAAGCCTCGTGGAGATCCTGAAACGACGGATTGAGTTTGTAGCCGAGATCCAGTCGGAATGTGCCTACGGGCGAACCGAACAGCATCCCCGTGCCGACTCCATAGAACCAACCTTCCTCGTCACCCCAGCCCAGGTCCGGCTGGAGACTTGCTTGCGGGTTCCAGACGCGGGCGCCATCCAGATACACAGACAATCCTGCAAACGATCCCAGCCCGGGAAATGGAAAGCGGAGTTCGAATGTGAAGGCAAGTTTGGCAAGTCCGCCAACAGGGATATATCCATCTACCGAGTAGATCGTGTCGGTGCCGGTCGTCTGAATGGTCAGATTCGGGAATTTCGGTCCGAGAAGCCTGGAGCCCCACCCCCGGGCGTCATCCGGACCGCCGGCAGTAGCTGCGATGTCCCGGAATTGGAGCCACTTCTCCGTGGAAGTCTCCTCCCCCTGGGGAAGGCCCTTTCCGAACGGGACGATCGTGCTTGCATACCCGCGTACGGCCAGCCCGACTGTTTCACTGAAGGGAGTGAAGACCGCACCGGACAACTCTCCCCGCCAGTATTCAACGGAATTGAGATCAGGCGCCCATGTCACCTCGGAAACGGGTCGGACCAGGTAACCTTTGCGTGGGACCATGATGTCATCAAGCGAGCCATAGGACGCCTGGAGAGCGATAGTGTTCTTCAGGACGGTCTTCCCTTTTGCCAGGGTGCTGAGCAGACTCAGAAAATCAATGGCTCCGGATTCGTAGTCCCCGAAGCGTACCTCCTGGATATTCCGTTTACTGATGATCTGGCGCAGCGCAATCGAGCGAAGAGGATCGACATTATAGACCAGAGTGGCACTCAGACCGTACGCGTTGGAACGATCCCTGTAATCGTTACGATATTCCACAAAAGGACCGGCAATGAGCGACAGCCGCCGGTGGTACACGTACGGCTGCGTGAACGAAAGAGACGCACGATAGAGAATTTCCGGAATCTGCTCCACAGCGAGAAACCCCGACTGCGCAAGTCCCGAGGTGGTGAATGACCGTGCATCGCCGGTGAAGTTGCGATGTGTCCAGTCGGCTTGCAGCGTCATTCCACCGCGCGAATCATATCCCACAGCGCCGACAATCATCCGGGGAGGTGCTTCTGTCACATCAAGAGAAACAGGCACCTCTGTCGCGGCCGGCGTGCCGTCGGGAATGCCGATCATGGCGCGGCGGAACAGACCGAGGGAGAGGATCTCACGGCGCCCTTCTGCCAGATCCTTCGCAGAATAGAAATCGCCGGTTGCGAAGGGGAGTTCGCGAAGGAGAATTCCCTCGTCCACGTTCTGCTGTCCGGTCACCGTGATCCTCCCGATACGGGAACGTTGTCCCGGCGTCATGCGGAGATTCAGATCGGCGATGTGAGACGCCGTGTCAATGGAAACCCCAGAACGGGCAGTGGCAAACGGGTAGCCGTGGTTTGCGCACCACACCAGAGCGCTCGCTTCGAACGCCGGCAGCAGAGACAGATTCAGATATTTCCCGGGGTCCGGGAGGAATCCGGAGAGCGCATCCTCCCAGGAGGGTTCAAGATCCGGCGGGAGAAGCAGGGGTGTAGCACTGTCCGCTCCCGTGACAGAGACCCGGCCCAGTGTCAGAGGAGGGCCTTCGTCGATAACGTATTCGACGTCGACGAGATTTTTCTCTCTGTCAAAATCAATTGTGTACGTGATCAAGGGGTCGAGGAATCCGGATTGATGATAGAACCGCCTGAGCCGGGCAACATCCTTCTGCAATTCCAGCGGATCGAACGGGTGCACGCCGACCGGTTCGATGAGAGGAAAGAAATCCAGCGATTCCCTCAGCCCCGTGAACGACCCCCGTTCCGTGAGTGCGGTCTTTGACCGGATTTCATTCTCAGGAAACGACCGGGATGTAACAAAGCGGAACCCGATGGAGCTGATCTGCGTGTTGTGGTCGGTTCGCAGGACTTCTTCCTGGGCGGCGATCTCCGTGGCAAAGAGGAGACCTGCAACGAGGGCAAACGGACGGAGCGAGGTCACGTGCAGAGGCTCCTCCAACGGCAGTGCGGAACCGGAATCATATCAGTACACATAGCGTGATTTGCAGAACAACATGATGCGGTTTGCGCCACCCTGGAAATTCAGGAAAAGCCAGGGGGTGGCTTCGTACTCGAACTCCCCCTGTGTCCCGGTATCATAGCGAGTGTCCTGGGTTCCCTGTTCGAAGAGTAATGGCTGGCGCACTCCCACGTACAGCCTGCTGGAGACATAGTTGCCCGCGACAATCGTGATGCCCCGTGCCCCGTCCTGACGGATCTGGAAAACATCAAGCGGAACTTTCCCTTCCGCAAGTCCCTGGGCGGCACCGACAAGCTGTTCGAGTGCCATCGCACTTCCCAGATTCCCCTGGTCCACGGTGCCGGCCAGCGCGCCCGTGCTGGATTTTCCGGTGGCCAGATACGTGAGGATATCGGACTCCGCCATGGCAGGATCGGACGTCAATTCAAATGTGAACCGCCCTTGCTTGCTGGCTACTCTCATGTGGATCAGCACTTCCGAAAGTCCCGAACTCCCTTTTGAAGGGACTTTGTACTCCGATTCGATCCGGAGTTCGAGATCTTCCGGTCTCCCGCCGAAATAGATTTCTCCGCCGATGATCTCAAACTGACGGCCGAATTGACCGACAAAACTCCGCCCGGGGACGGGACGGAGTTCACCGGACAACGTAAACGGTTTGCCGGGACGGCTGGTGAGGTGAAGATTCCCTTCCAGCTCGATGGCGAGATTGGGATTCGTCTTTTTTCGTATCCAGGTGTTCCTGTGCATCTCGATATCGATCCCGAGGGTCAAACCCTCAAAGGAACTCTTTTCCTTTTTCAGCTCCACCGGTTTCTTCCGGACACCAAACCTCTCGAGCAACATGCGGTAGTCTTCCTGCGTCAGCTCCACGTCTTCGACTGAAGCAGCTCCCCCGAGGTCCGGCAGTTGGATTTCTGTCTCTCCAAGGACGATCTTTCCGGCAATCTCCGGTGCAACGGCTGTCCCGGTCACTTCCAGGTCTCCAGAGACAGTCGCTTCCATCTGCGGAGTCTGGATGGCAAGAAAATCGGATGCGCTGAGGCGCAGGCGAGGAGCGATCTTCTCCAGGTCGCGGAAACTGATGGCACCCCGGCCGACGAGACCGCCGGGTCCCGAATGAATGTAGACCGAGTCGAGCTGCAGGTCGCCCCCCTCGAGGCTGGACCGCAGCGTTATGCGATCATAGGTGACCCCCAGGGAGGGGAGACGCACCAATCCGCTGTCGATGGCCAGCCGGCCTGAAAAAGAGAGAGAGTCCGGCCTACCCCGGCCGCTGATGTCGGCGGTCAGGATTCCTGCCAGATCCTCGAACGTTTGCGGATCCAGAAACGGGTGGATCATTTCAAGGCTGAAGCGATCAGCACGGAGTTGCAGATCCATGGGCCGTTGATGCACGGGAACGGCCGGTTGTGGAGCGGCACGTTCCTGAGGTGCGAGCGAAAAGACCCGGGGAATTCCTGCCACCACGGTGAAGAGCCCGCCCCCCGGCTGCGTCGCCTCTGCATTTATGCTCAGCAGAGAGTCATGCCAGTCGAGACTCGCACGGAACTGTCCAATCGGCTGGTCCTTGGTGTGGATATCCGCATTCATGCTGGCGGTGGCGCGTGCGGCTGCCGCCGGACCCGTGATCCGCAGTTCAACTGAACATGTCCCATCCAGTTCCGGCCGGTGGAGGATTAAGCCCAGTGTGCTGAATCCGAGAGAGTCCGCGCGGAGCATGAAATCCTGTTCTCCCTTCGGGTCCAGAACCCCGTCGGCACGAATCGACTGGGTTCGCGTTCGGAGATCGAAATCGTTCACTCTCAGTTTCTCGCCGAAGAGGATTGAGGCCGGACGCTGGAGGTTCCATGTATACTTCGGGCCGATCAACTGTAGCGAGTCAATTATGATGGTGGAATTTGGCGTGTCTGCCACGAACGCTCCGGCGGCCCGCACGTCGAGGCTATCCGCAATGATGGCGGACATGTGGATCTCATGCCGTTTCCCATCTGAGGTCAGCGTCACATCGGCGTGCGTGATCTGAAGATTTTCGATCCGGGCATCCCGGGCGGTCACCCGGGCAGACACCGGCAATTCCCCATCGGGGGCCGCCTGGCTTTCAGTGTGGGCTGCCTCCCGGGCGACCGGGTGCAATATCTCCAGGGAGCCCCCCTGACTCTCGGCATGACGGGCCGGCGCGGCTGTCACCTGGTCTGCCGGTTGTGATGCCAGCACGGCTGCGATATCTCTGAAGGATCCAGTAGCAGAGGCTTCCAGCAAGCCGACGGAATTGTCGCCGATGATAAAGGAACTGATGGTAGCATCAGCAATCAACTGCGCGCTTTGAGCAGGACCGGTCACCGTGAAGGAAAGCCTTGCGCTGTCAAGCTCCGTGGGAGGAAGATCCAGCAAATGTTCCAGTGGTTTCAAAGAATGAAGAACTGCCGCGGCAGAAAATCCGGAGACTGCTTCTCGGGTTGTATCCAGGATTGCAAGGGAACCGGAACCCGCGATGGACCCGACATTCAACCGGATGAGCAGTGTGTCCACCTCCACCGTTCTGCCGAGAACTGAGAGCCGGCAGACCACAGAATCTGCTTCGAGTGAATCAACCCGACCGCGGCCGCCCAGAGTCGCTTTCATTCGTGTGCGCCCGGGCGAACCCCACGTACCATCTGCCGCAACGTCAACGGCAACTCTGGACGGGGAAAAACGGTCATCATTCAGAAGCAGGCCGAGATCTTCCATGCGGACCGTAGCCCCGCCAGCGCCACTAAACCCCCCGTCGGCCAGGACTCCCCTGACGTTGCCGTCGACGCGGCCATGCCCGAAAGTCCACGTGGTGGTGACGCCGATCTTACCACTATCCAGATCCCCTTCGATGTATGCGTCTGCCAGGAATTCCTTGTTGATACTCGAACGCAAGAAACGGAGACGTACGCTCGAATTGGCCGTCTCAAGGGAGTTCCCCAGATGATGTATGGAGCATGATCCCGTGAGATCCGTGGTAAATCCAGCAACCGATATCCATGATCCCAGGTTGATATGCTCGAATGTCGCGAGAGGAACCGTCAGCTCCGGTGATTCCTCAAAGGGACGTGCAACAGCCTCCGATGAGAAACCTCCTTCCGGTGTCCGTACGTCAACCGAAAGCAAGACCTCGCGCCCCCGGAGAGCTGCCTCCAGTGCACCTCCGTTCAGACGCTGACGGTTAATCCTCGATTCCTGGAAGACAAGATTTGCCTTTGCGATGATGGCGTCAGATTGCCGGGGTGATAGGCCGTCGGCCGGGCGCTGGAGTCCATCTGCAGCAGACCCACTGGCGTGCGCAGAAAGGGTGCCATTGAGATCCGTCTGGAATGTACTATCACCCCCGAGTTTCGAGAGGTCCAGGTTGTGGAACGTGAAGTCTGTGATTTCCGCAAAGGGGCGATCAACCTCAATATCTGCATTCGCCTTCAGTCCGAAACTTCCCGCACCAGTCAGAGCGGACGCTGCAATCCCGATCGCCCCGTTGATGAGATCTACTCGAGCCGTGAGAGTGTCTATATCAATCCCAAAGAGTGTTGAGGACTTCATGTACAGCCGGGCTTCGCCTGTCATCGCTGCCGGGTCGGTTCCACGACCTTTGACTGCGAGCGATCCCGAAAGGGAGGAGCGGCTAACGTACCCGAGGAGGAAGGCGAGGTCAAGATTGTGGAAGTAGAGGGGATCCACAGAATAGCTGATCTGATCCCCCAGGACGGCCTCCGCGGTCAATCCTGCCTCCCCGCTGCGTGTCTTCAGGTCGGCCGTCGCACGGATTCTTCCGCCGGCAAGGGAGGAGTGGAGGGTGAATGACTTCACATGGGTGTTGCGTTCCCACTTCCCCTGAAGGTCCACGCTGGCATCGGTGCTCTCCGGGTCGAACCCTTTCCCTGAAGCATGAACAATACCGCGCAATCCGGCGAGGCGGGTCGCCAGATTCTCCGGAGACGGAGAAGCTCGGTGTGGGAGTACGAAGCTACCATCCAGTTCGAAACCGGGCGGGAAGGCAAAGGGAGAGATCCTGCTTTTCAGGGCAATCTGGAGGGGGCCTCCGGTCCCGGTGATATCAGAGGAGATCACCCCTTGCCGGATATCATGACGGGAGTTGATTTCCAGCGGGGTCAGCGTGTGAAACGAAGATTTCTGGATTGTGACGACACTGGTCCCCGTCAAGTCGGCAAGTCCTGTACCTTCGCCGTGAATCGAGATCTTAGAACTGATCTTCTCCGAGGAGTCCACGCCACCGGTAAGGCCGGCGATGCTAAGGGATTTCGTGCTGAGCTGCAGGTCAACAGCCAGGATCCCCGCACGTGGATTCCAGGCGACGCACTCGATATCCCCCACCCCGCCCCCTCGTGGCTCAAGGTGACCGGAGGCTTCGAGCTTCTGTCCGGACCCTCTAACCTGGAGGGAGATCTTCGCTTGCCCTTCCGGACCGATGCCCGGGACAAAGGGTGTCAGATCGCCGTAGGCAATCGGTGATGCGGTGATCTCAAAGTTGGCCTCTGGCACGGTCTCCGGGAGCGAGATCGGCAGGGATATCCAACCTTCTATTGCGACGGAGGATCGGGTGGAAACGGCCGCAAGACTTCTCACATTAAGCAGACTATCGGAAATGCTCCCGGCTGCTCGAACTCTTACGTAATTGTCCGGTGACACCGCCTTCTCGACCTGGCCGGGTCTTCCTCCTCTATTATAACTGTACCCTACATCCAGCGTATCGATGGATGCCGAAATATTTCCTTTGATCCGTATGGAGTGAGCCGATAGGGAAAACCCCGTGACTCGCAAGAAGACGGCTGAGTCTCCTCCCCCGGAATGGAGGGCAAACTCGCCGTCGCTCACCGTGACTCTTTCTCCGGCAATCAACGGAGGTGCGGAAGAATCGGGCGTAGCATCCTCGCTCTTGAAAGGAGCAAGGAAACTCAAGAACCCGTTCGAGTCCACGCCCGTCCTTATTACCGGCTTGCGGAGAATCAGTTCGTTGACGCGGATCTCGCCGCGCAGGAGAGCCGGCAGGCTGTAGCTGACGCTGAGAGTATCAAAGGAGATAAGGAGAGTCTGATCCGGATTGGATATCGAAACCTGGTAGAGGTCGAGGGAACAGATCCAGCTGCCGCGGACATCACCGATGGAAGCTGTTGTTCCCGGCCAGGGATTCACGGCGTCGACAGCGGTTTGCGCTACCCAGCGTGCTGCAGGGGGGAGTTGAAGAAAGAGAAGAATGACGGCCACAAACAGCGTGAGAATGATGAGCAAACGGACGGCTAAACGAAGAAGCTTGCGCATGAAACCCGTTCGTTTTGCCACGGTCTCTAGTTCTTTCCCGTTCTTCGCTTCGGTTGCTTTCAGACTCTCATCGGCATATCAATCTTATAATTATAGGGATTCAATCTGTCAGTTTCAATGGTGCCGCAGGGGCCTGCCGTCACCCCTCTGCGAAGTGTGTGGCCATTCACACTGCTTTGACCACAACGTATTGCGAACACCGACATCAAGCAGACGTTTCATGGCAAGGACAATTCCCTATGGTGTCCGGATTCAGTTGTACACACCTACGCTAGAACGGAATCTCAGGCGAGGATCTTGCGACACCATCACCGTACACGTCGTAGGGCACATCGGTTGTTTGTGAGACTTTCACCTGCATCCTTGCATATCCCAGAGATCCCAATCCGACCGAAAGCTTTCGGAAGTCCCTGCCGTTCAGCGTTTGTTTCTGACGGTCAAATCCGAACCATCCGACACCGTAACGGACCTTGATTTGTGCCCCGGAAGGCGCTTTGAAAAAGGCAGTGCCGGAAGCATTCCAGAACGACTCAACTGTTCGCCATCCGCCGCTTGTGACGCGTTTGGTCCTGATCATGATTATTCCTTCCCCTTTCGTGCACACATCAACGTCGTCCGGGAACTGCTACTCCCCGGTACTATTGAGATTCTCTGGACCCCGCTGGATACCCCGGAATCCGCTCACCGAGGATGATATCACGAGTTACCGCCCAGCCACCGCCAGCGGCTTTCTTGGGCATCACGATCCCCGTGCCACCGCGGCCCCTGCTCCCCGTGCGCTCTCGTTGTGAAAGGAGCGGATCATCATTGAACAGGATGTCATCTATATAGTACGTACATCGGCCGATCTCGATGACATGCATGTGTACGTGCGCCGGAATATCGGTGCTTGGATAACTCGCGGGTCTGATCGTGTCGAAGCGGTATCGTCCCCTTTCGTCACTTCTCGCCCAGCCGCGCAATCGGCCATGGCGATGCGCCGCCTGACCCTTCAGAGGTTCTTCCCTCGGATAAATCCCGTGCGCGTTGGTGTGGTATGCGTACACGATCACATCGGCCGCCGGCCTGCCTTCGGTTCCAAAAACCGTCCCTTCGATTCGCAGTGGCTCACCAGGCTCGTCTCGCGGGGCAATCCGTGAGTGCCAATCCAGTGTTTCCGGAAGGCCTTCGAAAACGGCCCCGCAGCCTTCGCATGGCAATCCGACGGTGGGTTCGCGCGCACGGGTCCCTG
Source organism: uncultured Bacteroidota bacterium (assembly GCA_963779225.1). GTDB lineage: Bacteria > Bacteroidota > Ignavibacteria > UBA10030 > UBA6906 > CAVPCZ01. Next base: position 1,341,387 of record CAVZWW010000003.1, on the reverse strand, counting down.
TGGAGTCTTGCAGTTCGGCCCGGCCGGAGTTGGCAAGCAGATGTCCTGTGACAATGAGTGCCAGAACCATGCGTCTCATATGAACCTCGGTGGTGTTCAACCTGCGCCTCCCGCGAACGTACTGAAACATAGGGCTATGTTCTCTTGAACTTCTGCCCCTTACCCGGAGTCACGCCGGTGCCCGCCGATCCCTTGAACTTGACCGGGATCGAGATGCGGGTCGATGTATGGGCCGCCTCGTTGATCTTCGTCTTCAGGACGGCGACGTGCAGATGCGGTCCTGTGGAGAACCCGCTATTGCCGGAAAGACCGATCTTCGTGACACCGGCAGTCACGGTGTCACCGACCGCGACGTCCACCTTGTCTTTCTGCAGGTGGACATAGTCAGCGAACGTTCCGTCGTCGTGCCGGACCGTGACCGTGTTTGCCTTGTCCTTATCCGCGTCCGTGGGCGCCGGCGAGGATCTGCCCGTTGCGTCAACTGGAAGGTCCGGATTGCTCTCGACGACCTCGATCACCAGTCCGTCGCGCATTGCGAACACCTCCGTGCCCATAGGCATGGTAAAATCGACCGCGTATTTGTTGGCAGGCTCGGCCGCAATGTGCGTTGAGTTCGACCCGCCGCCCGCACCGTTTGCCGGCGGCTGGTCGCAGACGAACTCGTTGCTGCCACCGACCGAAAGTGGAAACGGGAAGAGAAACAGCGTGTCCGCGGGGGTGATTGTGGCGTTCGGATTGCCCTTGAAGAATCCGACTTGATAGTTCGAAACTTGGACCTCCTGGTTGTTCTTGGCAGCCAGGGCAACCTTCTTCGACCCGGCAGCAATCTTGACCGCGCCCGGGGGGACATTAACCTTGTTGGTCAACTTGAAGGTGCGCGGATTGCCATTCCTGTCGTTCACCGGACTCCCGTCCGATTTCTTCGTGAGATTCAGCGTTACTTCGATGCTGACGAAATGGTCCCCCTTCGACTGACTGGACGCAAACACTTCATAAAACGTGTCGTCGCCTCGTTCCGAAATCACCTCAAAGAGCTGGACATCCTCATTGTTCAAATTCGTCGTGGCGCTGTTCACGATCTCCTGATCGGTGAGAACGTTCGTCGTAACGCTGCCTCCACTGCCAACACCTCCCTTGGTGATATTGATCCTGGAATCACCTTCTTCGAGCGCGAGGCTCCCCTCCTCCGCCTCGTTGAAGGAGTCGATCGCTCCCTGCACTGCGGGCTTCTCGGTGACCGAATCCGAGCTCTTCTGTGCATCTTTTTCAATCTTCTTCAAGGTTGCATCGTTAAGTCGATCCCCCGTGTCGGGGCTGATCTGATCCTTCTTGACAGCCTCCTTGATGCCCTTGAGCTTGCCGAGATCGGGCGACTCCTGTGACTTGTTGACAAGTTCCTTGAATTCGTCCTTGGTGATCTGTCCCTTGCCCAGCATCTCGGTGAGCTTGTTGAACTTGAAGAGGTCCGCGGCCTGGCCCGTCAGTGCCTGCGCACCCTGCCCGAACTGCTCGGCTGTCTTCAGCGAGGATTGCAGGGCTGCAAGTGCGTTCTTCTGATTCTCCGAAAGGCCGGTCAGATCCCTGAAGAGGTTCGGATTTGCCAGCAGTGTTGTGAGAGCCCCGAAACCCTGCGGGTCAGGCAATGCCGGTCCGTTTTGAAGACTGATGATCGGCGCGGGGAAATCCTTGGCCGCAAGGTTGGGTTGGGTTGCCTGCGGTACCGGCGCGCTGATCGCATTGATAGCGGTCGGATTGTCAGGAATGGGTGATTCTTCCCACCGCCAGAACCGTTCTTCCTCCTTCTTTTCGCAGGAATTGCAGCGCCCCATCACCGCCTCCGCGAACACGCCCTTGGTCGGCAGGCTGACGTGGAGCGGATCACGGGGTTGTTCATAATAGTGTTCGAACAAATCGACCGTTTCGTCGAGTACGGGATCGAGTTTGAAGCCGGGCGCCACCGGCATCACCAGGCAGTTGCCGACGATGCCGATCAGCTTGTTCTCGACAACGCTTGCCGCGCTGCGGCCGTTCGAGCGGCCCGGGGCAACGACGCCGTCCAGAAGCATGAACCGGCGCTGTGCATCCATGCGGCTCCATATGCACTGATGGTAGTATTCGAGGTTCTCGTTCAGGTGGTGGAGTAACTCGTTGCTGACATCGACATCCTCGAGTCGCGGCCGGCGCAACGCCTTGGCACTGAGCGGACAGAAAACGCGGACGTCGTCACCGTCAAGTGTGAGATCGTTCTTGATATTGGTCGACTGGAACAGATGCTCGTGCAGGTTCTTCGTTCGGTAGCGCATCGAGCCGGAATGAACGATGATGCGGATGGACTCGTCGTTGGTGAGATTGCGCAGGATATCACTGCGGCCGGTCGCACCGCTGAGGCTGATCTTCACGTAGTCGATGTCTTCGCGTTTAATCGGAATCATCGGTCCGCTCATGCGGAGTGAGATGTTCAGCTTTGTGCGGTTGCGGAAATCACTGAGCAGAGTCGCATCAATCGGCAGCTGCCGGGAGACAATCCCCGGTCCGTTTTTCACGCCGTAAAACCTGATCTCATCGAAAACCGCCTCAGCTATCCTCGGGCCTGCATGCCGGGCGAACGCCTCGTCGCGCCGCGTTTCGTTGCGCAGGAAGCGGTCGTAGAACTCGCGCGGATTGCCGAGTAGAGTCGCCCAGAGTGCCCAGGCTGCCTCCACGAATTCGTCGGCGTCATTGTTGCGCGGCCGCTGGATCTGGAATTCCATATACAGCTCGCCTTCGATGTATTCCAGCTCCTCCTCGGCGAACCTGTCGCGCGGCAATCCGATCTTGTCGTAGTAGTTTTCGGTTGCAGATTCCCGCTCCTCCTCGATGCGGTACAGGGCGTCGAAGCCGGGCGCGAGGAATCGCTTGCGCAGACAACGAAACAGAATGTCGCGCCACCGCAGCGCCTTCTTCGGGGTAAAGGGGGACATCTTCAACGGAATGAACAGACATTCCTGTACGTCCGCCAGACGGGTGCGTGCCTCGAAGTGCCGGAGAACCTCGAAATACTGGATCGTCATTGCGTGGCAGTGGTTGTAGTTCGCCACCGATTCGGCGGAGACCTGGAAGCGCTCGCCCTGTGACACTGTCTGGATGACTGTCGATCGCTGGCTTCGCACCGAGTTGGCGGCCTGCACCGTCCGGTCGGAAATCTGCTGCTGGCTGCTGGCCGTGGTCGTCCGGCTGGAACTCTGGCTGGCTGATGAACTGCCCGTCCCGAAGCCGCCCCCGACGCCGAGAAGTGCGCCGATGGGCACCTCAATGGGGATGATCGCGCCGATTCCCAGACCGCCGCCGACTCCCCAGGTTGATGCTTCGCTTGAGCCCCGGATGTGTTCGTTGAGTGTCGCACGTGCCACCTCATTCACATCCCGGTCGCGGCTCAGGGAGTTGTAGAGACTCTCCTGATAGTCGAGCTGCTGCACGTTGGCGGCGGATTCCTTTCTGTCCCAGTCGAAGACAACGATCTGCTTCTTCTGACCGGGCGCGAGGGGAAGGGAATACAGCAGGTCGCCGATCGAATAGCCGTCGTGAAACCACTCCTGTTTGAAGTGTAGCAAATGACCATGAGCAATGGAAACCGCCTGGTAGACGGTCGGCTTCTCATCCCAGTCGATTTCATTGCGGTTGTCCAGATGCACGCGGCCCTTCCTGACTGTCGGCAGGACGAAAACCTTGCGGCGAATCGCGTCCGCCCGGATATTGTCGAGCAGTATCTGGACGTTGTTCTTGTTGATGGTCTTGTGCCGGGAAATGAAGCTCGTCAGCAGGCCGCGATCAGCCTTGATACCTGTCAACGTTCCCCGGATACCATCGTCAACATCGTCCAGGAGGTCGTCGAGTTCGATCTCATCGACGTCGCCGATCTCGTATGTCTCGATCAGCGGCTCGGTGGTGCGGACGACCGTGTAGTAGGAAAACTCATCGAGGACCTTCTTTTCATGGAAATTCAGATCCGTGCAGTCACCACAGGAACACTCCTCGTCGTGTGCATCCCCGCCTTCCTCCGGCGTCGGTATGTCGAAAAACAGGATAAGCGGATTGGGGAGCTTCCCCTTTGCCCGTGTGACCGGATCGAGGCGGATCGCAATGGTAAGCGCCGGAGTGAAGGCCACCTTCGCCCGGGCTGCCGTGAGGTTCTTGAAGTCATCTTGTCCGCGGAAGACGAGCTGGCTGGTGAAGAAATAACCGCTAGTCTCGGTCTCCGCAAAACAGACCGGGAAGAAATCGGCGTCGGCGGGATTGTCCTTCAACGCGGCCTCGATGACAATCTGGCGCTTCTCGGGGCTGATCTGAGGATTGCCCGAGATGAGGCGACCCTTGATGCGGGCCGCCGGCAACAAGGGCTCCGTGACCGCCGGAAGGGTCTTTGCATTCGGCACTTCCGGAATCGGGATGACATCGACGGGCTTCTTGCCGAGTTCGGCTTTCTTGACCGTATGGTGGGTGGCCTTGGTGCCGTCGAGCTTCGATTCGACGAAATCTCCACCCGGCGATTTGACGAACACGGTAAAGAGTGCGCCCGTCACCGCATCGTCATACTCATAGACGACCTTGCCGGGAGGTAGGATGGGGATGAGGGTCTCGTCAGGTCCGGTTCCCCCGACGACATCGCGCTGGATGCCGAGGGCATAGCCGTGAAGGTCCGACGGCGTCACCGTGAGATCGACCGTCACCGGTGCCGGAGGGGGGTCGGTATTGAGCGAGGAGTTGCCGGCGATAAGGTCCGCCTCTTCCAGCGGGATACCGATCTTGACAAGATCACCGCGATTGCTGACCCGCGCGCCCAGCGCAATCGCATTTTTCAGCGATTCAAGGCTCTGCGGCGAGACGCCCTTTTCTTTCAGACCGGTAAAATCACCGGCGTTGATTCTCGGCTTCGATTTCGCCATTGGTCTTATCTCCTGATATGTGGTTCGTTCACTATATTCCTTGTGCCCCACAGCAGCACCGGAAGCTGCGGCTTGGGATGTGCCGCTCTCAATGTCGAATGACCGACACCCACGTCCGGACAGCCATCCCGGCGTACGCTCCCAGGAACGCCAGGACAAGTGCAACCATCGCCCAGTAGTTTTGCGTCCGGACAAACCCCACGATCGGAATCCAGACACCCAGTGCCAGCGCCCACAACCACGGGCGGCTTGGCCCCAGAAACCCCAGCACGCCGGAGATGACGAGCAAGGCCGCAGCCGTGATGCCCGTGTCATCCCAGGTCGGGAGGGTATCTACGTATGTTATTAGACCACCCAGTGCGAGCGCCACAGCCAGAAGGACTTTCTGCATGGATTGCCTCAAAGAGGTTTTTGACTTGAAACGCTTATTCCCGGTGATTGGCGCAGTGTTTGAAATACCACGCAGTATCGCTCTGTGAGACGCAGAAGCGTTGCGAGTTCCTCTTCTGATGCATCCGTGTCCAGTGCGAAATGAAGCCGAATATGTTGAAAGCCCACCGGAACATCCTTCACGACGCCGAGTGTGCCTCGAAAATCCAGGTCGCCTTCCGCTTGAACCGTGCCTTCGCGGATTTCGATCCCCAGGGCAGTCGCCACCGCATTGACGGTTACCCCGGCGCAGGCGACCAGCGCTTCCAAGAGCATGTCGCCTGAACAGAGGCTGAGCCCGCTGCCGCCGGTCGCCGGATGCAAACCAGCTTCCACAATTCCTTTGCCTGTTTGAATTTTGCAGGTGACATTCTCACCCAGTCGTCCCCCGGCTTTGAGCGTAATGAAAGCAGCATCCGGCTGTTGTCTGTAATGCTCTTTTAGCGGTGCCTGAATGGACCGCAATTCATCGGGCTTCATTACACTTCTCCTGTTTTTTTATGTGTACCACACCATGCCGTTCTTGAGTGCCTTCAAGGTTGCTTGTATCAGAATATTATCCCTATATTGATACTATCCATCAGGAGCAAAATCATGCCCGTAATCAAACCGATATCCGATCTCCGCAACAAGGCAAATGAGATCTCGCAGTTAGCGCACGCGGCCGACGAACCGATCTTCATCACCAGGAATGGTGAGGGCGACATGGTCGTCATGTCACTAACCCATTACGCCAAACTGCAAAAGAAACTCGAATTACTGAATAAGCTATCCGTCGCCCAGGCACACCGCGCAGCGGGCGATACAGGAAAGCCTCTTGCCCAGGTTATCCGCGAAATTCGGAAACGACTCCGTGCGTCCGCGTAAGCGTCATGCTGTCAGACTTCTGGGCCCGGCGGAACAGGACCTGAGCGAAATCTATGAGTACATCGCGGCAGACAATGCCATTGCTGCAGAGCGGTTGTTGGCCCGCATTGAGAAAGATCTGAACACTCTCGCCAGGCAACCCTTGCTTGGCCGAATCCCCCGTGACAACGACATTTCGAGGCTCGGATACCGATACTTGATCATCGGAGATTATCTCGCCTTCTACCGTATCGAGGGTGCCGTTGTTCTCATCTACAGGATCATCCACGGCGCCAGGGACTACTCGGAATTCCTGTAGCCTCGAATTGTGGCAAATTCATGCTCCACCTACAGGGATTTGGCGTAGTCAATCATTCCCTGGAAATCAACAACTACTCCCGGCTCGTCACCCACGACCCAGGCATCATGCCCCGGGGGAAGAAGGGAAACGTCTCCGGGCTTACACTCCAGCTCGGTCCCGTCGTCCATACGCACCTTCAGAATGCCCGATACGTGATACTGAAAATGCGGTGCCTCACAGCTTTTCGTCTTGGCGATGCCAGGCCGCACGCCCCAGCAGCCCCTGATCCGTCAACACTTTCCGGAGCAGAGGTTCGGCCCCGGTTTCCTGTGCTTTCTTTTGAACTCCGCACGTGAGACGGTCATACATTCCCTGGTCCGGAATCTCATGGATTTGATACGTCAGCAGCGCCGCAAGTCTCCGGTATCTCCCCTTCTGCCACCAGACAAAGCCGATTATCCCGACCGATAATCCAGCAACCATCAGAACGAACCAGGTGGCATTCTTCTCAAAGAATGAGCGCTGGGCATCCAGTTCAGGCCGCAGATCCTGGCGGTATCGCCGGACCAGGCCCACCATCGCGCTGTCGACAATCGCCTGAACCGCCGTGCGCGTTGCCGGCCCCAGCAACTCGTCCCTCAGGATTACGATCTTCCCTCGTGTCGAATCGCCGAGCACTTCATCCCGCATCTCCCCCAGCAAAATCCGAGTCCGGAGACCCAGAAGCCGGTCCCTCAAAGCTCCCACTTGAACCGCAGTTTCCGCACCCAGCAAATCCTGTTTCAGTTGCCCTATCCAGACACGCGTGTATTCCCCCAGCAGCGTGTCGCGGGTGGCCGTCGCCTGCTTCGCCAGAGCCTCTCCCAGTTCGTCGATGACCAGGTTGAGTTTCTCCATCGTCTCCCGTGCACTGAGCGTATCCACCGCTCCGGCAACGAGATGTCCCCCTATAGAGTCTGCTTTGGCTGCCGCCCCTTCAGCAAGACCGCCGCCAAGATCCTTGCCGATTTCCGTAAACGAACACCCGCAGAGCGCCAGCGTCATAATGGACAACAAGACAATTCTCACCAAATGGCTCCGCCATTGTTCCTATTTCCGGTCAACGATAACAAGAGGCTCAATCCGCCCTGCATCATCATTCCAGCGTTGCAGCGGGTGCACAACCAGTTCCCCCTTGCTGCCGCGCTCGAGATGGACAAGTGCATATGTCTTGTCCTCGCGCAGCGCCGCACTCGAAGATTCGATCACCGGAATCCAGCTTCCTGAATTGATGTACCACCGGCCGTTCTCCTTTTTCTGCTCGGGATTGTGCGTGTGTCCCATGGTAATCAACCGGCATCCCGGGTGAGCATCCATCCTCTCCTTCGCGGGTGCCAGGAGATCCTCCGGTTCGGAAAGCTGAACGTAAGACACAAACCTCGAAAGCAGATATCCCAGAAAGAGGACTGCCGTGTCGTTGAGCACCCCTCCCGCATACCGGAGTATCACATCGCCAAGGCTCGAGACGTCGCTCGGTCGTCCATCTCCCGCAAAGAAGAAGGGGAGTAACCGATCACCCCAGAGGATAAGCGTCACCAGCAGCGGCACGCCGAGGCCAAGCAGATACCCGATCAGAGGTTTGAGCAGGTAGTGCGCATATCGCTTCGGAATCATCTCTATCATGAACGGCACATACTGGAAGAGAACTTTGAGGCCGAGGAAGAAGCGCTCGCGCATGAGCATATGGAGTATATTCTGGCGTGGCCGGACATTGTCCAGGAACGGGTAGACCAACTCCAGCTTGTTGATCAGGTACCGGTTGAAGAAGGATCCGAACGGAAGATTCAGCTCAGCCCCTGAAGCACCCCAGGTCGCCGATCCGAGAACGGCGGAGAACTTGTCGTAGCGATGACCGTGCTCTACATAGACCTGTCCGCCGATGATGCATGCGTCATCCACAAAACTGACTCGCGGAACGATATCTGCAAGGTGTTCGTGCAGGGGTGTTGCGGGATTCCCGGCGTGGAGATACCGTGCCAGGGTGAGCCGCAGGAAGTTGCGTACGGCCGGCCAGTACCACTCCAGATCGTGGTTTCCTTTCACCACAACCAGCGAATGTCCGTGTTGAACCCAGCCCGCAAGACCGGAAAACAGTGCCGGATGTCCCGTCACCGCCGCGTGCAATTTCCAGACGGACTTGAAGTCATGGGTCTTCAGACCGATATCACGTTCTTTGTCGCTCACCGCCGCCTTCAACTCTTCTGTAGGTCTGTCTGTCAGGCCGATGCTCAAGAGGATATTCCGCCACTCCAGAAAGTCGACATCAGTTACCGGAACAGAGACAATTCTGAGAAAGTCGACAAAGTCCCCGTTGATCACGAGCATTGAACGACGTTCCGGTTTCTCTTCACGGGCTTTCTGAGCCCGTGTCAGCATCCGGGCGAAGGATTCGTCGGCAAAAAAGTTCTCCGTCCCGCTGTAGCTCCTGTCGGCCGTCCGACCTGCACTGATGTGCAGGTCGCTCACGATGAAGATGTCTCCTTTCGGAGCGGGGATCTCCACGACACGGGCCGGTTCAGGGGCACCTGCCTCACACTGTTCCAGGATGCTCGTCACGATCTTCCGCTGTTGACTGAGGACCTGTGTTGACGTACCACCCGGGCTCGTGCGGGTTGTGCGGCCCCCACCGGTGTGCAGGTCGCTCACGCTGAAGCGGCCCCGTCTCCGATCAGGAGTTTCGACGATGCGGTCCTGTTCACGGGCCTCCATGATGCCACTGTCCTCGGCCTGCACAGACGCGTTCACGCCGGTTTCTGGCAGAGACACATCCACCTCATCACGTGTGAGGATGCTTGTGAGCGGTCTTGTCACATCATTCATGGACGATCAACCCATCCATGACGTTTGACAGGGGTTTCAGCAGCGCCATCGAAATGACCGGATACAGACCGTCGCACAGGCTCCATCCGACGATATAGGCAAGATTACCGTGGACAAAGACAAAGTGATCCAGCTCCCATGTGCCGAGCAGCGTCCGCTCACCCCACTTCACGATGAAGCTGAAGATCACAAAGAGTGCAAACTGTTCCGGGAGAGGGTTCCTGTGGGCACCCGCATAGAGAAATCCGAGGCAGAAACCGATCCAGACGAATGTGTGGAGGAAGTTGTTCAGCCACGGGAGAAAGCTCATGATCCCCAGCAGATAGAAGAGATAGTTGCCGATGAAGACTCCGACCGCCCAGCCGGCATACAGAACCCGGAAGGTTTTGCGGAAGTTGAGCTCTATAGCGGGATGGGCATAACGCATGATGATGAAGAGTGCTCCGTACATGAGCAGAACGGGCAGGTAGTCGGTTAGAGAATTTCCGTATCCCAGAAGTAAGTCCATCGGTCTAACCTTTCGCGTTGGCGATAGAAGGGGCGGCATAGTGGGCGAGTGCCATGACCGTGAGCTGCGGATTCACACCGATGCTGCTTGGAAACACGCTCGCGTCGCATACGAACAGGTTGTCATACCCGTACACCTTGAACTCCGGATCCACAACGCCCAGCGCGGGGTTTGTGCTTACCACATTCCCCCCCTGTGGATGCCCGGTTCCGAGTGTGATATCGCTTGCATCGCGGATCACATCGGGGAGTCGCCGCAATTCCTCCTTTGTCCGGTACTCCATGTATGTGAAGGTATTGGGAATCACACAGCTGGCTCCGGCCTCGAGAAAGATCTCCCCGGAAAGGATCAACCCATCCAGGAGTTTGCCAAAATCTCCTCTGGTAGGCGTGTACTCCACCTCCCGCCCGGTGAGCCCCGCAACCCGGGCCACGCCGTTCGACTCGGTGCCCACGAGAACGCCGGTGCAGGTCATCCGGTTATACCGGGTCATGTTGTTGAAGTGATCCTCGAACCATCCCGGCATCGTGAGCGCCTGTGCGACGGGAGGATTGAACCAGGTCTCGATGACGAAGCCTCTCGACGGTTTCAGGGCGAGGTAATGGGAGATTTGCAGACCGTCGTAGGCGTTCAGAACCCGGTCAAATACCGCCGTCATCGGGGAACCCAGATTGAAGGAGAGCTTCCGGCCGGCACGTCCCTCGGCGATGCCCGAGCGGAGGAGCAGAAGGCTTGAGGAAATAGCGCCCGCAGCAACGACAACGGTGTTGCCTTCCACTTCAAGAAGCCGGCCGTCTTTCAACCGGCACCGGACGCCGGTCACTTTTTTCCCTTTGCCAAAAAGCTTTGTCGCCTCACAGCCGGCGATAATCCTGAGCGCATCCGTACCGAACTCCGACTGGGTCATGGGAAGAACGGTATCGAGCATGGAGAGTTTCTTCCCATATTTGCAGCCGATATTGCAGTAGCCGCATCCCAGGCAGCCCCGGATGTTCGCATCAACTTCTCCGTACTTGTCGGGAGGAGTGTCGAGGCCGCACCGTTTCAGACCGTCAAGGAATTCCTTCGACCCTTTGTTCAGGTTGCGGTGATCCTGGAGTTCGACCTTCATCAGCTCCCGGACATGCCTGAATGAATCCCATACTCTGCCGGGATCAAGACCGGCCTTCAGCGACTGCGGGTCATTCCAGCGATCGAGAACCTCCGGTGGCAGGTCAAAGCAGACGGCATTGTTAACGACGGTGGTGCCCCCGACGCAGCTCCCCTGGAGGACCTGAAATCGAAAATCACGGCTCAGCTGCAGCGCTCCGTCGGCATACAGGCGGGAGATCATGTCCACTTCGTCTTCCGTGAACTGGCTCGGATCCACAAAGTCGCCACGTTCGAGCATAATCACCGATCTCCCGGCTTTTGCCAGGCCATGTGCAAGCACCGACGCGGCCGCCCCCGATCCGATGATGACGACATCTCCCCGGATTCTGTCTGTCACGATTTCCCCGAGTGCCTGAACCCGCAGAGGCTTCCGTTCGGGAACCGGACTGGCGGCAATCCGTTTCGCCGTGTCAGCCCGCTGCGAAAAGGGAACGTACCCGACTGAGGCAAATGTGGCCGGATCGCTGTAGTATCCCAGGTAGCAGAGTTGTTTGCCCATCCGGATCATCCCCTGCGCGAGGGATCTCCAGAATGGCGGGATAAGGCGGAGTGTCACCTCCTGGTAGAACCGTCTCTTGATGAACGCGAGGCGTTCATCATTCCGGATATATGTGAGCGGCGGGCGGAAGGAGAGAAGCGGATAGAATTGCATCCCGGTCAGGACAAGCTTCATGATCCATTTTGTCCTGGCGCGAAATCCTCCCAGATAGTTGTCCACGTTTCGCGCGACCTTTTCCGGCGACAGCAGTTCCCCGTCGCCTGCGATGACGACTTCGGCCAGGGCCGTAAGGGTTCTAAACTGACGCGGAGAGAGATACTGGAGAGTGAAGCGCGAGGCTTCCGCAGAGCGGGCGAACCAGATCAGGAGGACAAGGATGACACCGTCCAGGATCATGGATCCGATAAGGATCGCCGTCATCGGGAACTCCGTCCCGCCGGCTGTCACAGGCGCAATGTTTCCCCAGATCAGCACAGCGGCGGTTGCCAGTTCAGAAATCCAGTGACCCGCTATCACCACCAAAATGAGGAGCCGGTACTTCCGTACGTCTCCCGAGGCGAAGAAGGTAAGTAGCGCGAGAACGCCGATCTTGACGACGGAATTGGTAACAAAGGGGAGGTTAACATAGAACGGTTGAAGCGGTCCCTCAAGTGCAGGGAGGAGATAACCGAAGACTGCAAGGCCGAAGATGAGGGAAAGGACTCTGAGCAAAGTCCTCAGCCTGAGTTCCTGGGACGTCAGCATGGCAACACTCCGAGTAATGTAAGAAAGAACAGAAATCTGTAACGCCCGACATCAAGGGGCTCTGTGGAGTGTCTCTTCCCCTTTGTGGACAACTTTTCCTCCGCTGGTCGCAACCCAGGAGACGGAATAGGTATCCGGGCTGTGGAAGGTAATGGATATCTTTTCTACGTGTGGCTTCCCTTCCCAGGTGCCGTCGTACTGAGTGACCAGGGTCTTCTCGTCCTTCCAGTCACCTTTATGGTCATGGGTCTCCCCGGCGTTTGTGACCGAAAAGATATGGATCTGCTTACCGCCGGCGTCGTAGCCCATCATGTTATGCGACTTGTATTGTCCACCATCCGGCATCGTCGTGACTTCATCTACGAGAAATCCCCAATCGTCGGAGATCATGGAATTCTTGCTCTTAACCTTTGCTGTTACGGTCTTTCCTCCCGCCGTCAATATCAGTTGCCCTTCGAACGTTCCGGCATATGGAGCGAATCGCTTGACCTGTTCTGAAGGCTCCTGGGGTGGATGGCCATATGCGACCGTCAGACAGAAAGCCATGAACACAAGAGCCACCTGGAATCGTGTCATCTGGACCTTTCCCTGAAGTGGGGAGGATGGATTGTGAAAAGCACAGAGTTGCATCTTCGCAGTGACGTCCTCCTGTCGGAATGATTTCGAAGGAAGCTCGCGGCAGGAAGAGAGAGATACTCTGCGGGAACGCCAGAAGGCGTGTCGGGAGAAGAGAGATGTTTTGCTGAGGGAGGTCTGAAATCCGGGGAGCGGCTTTGCAGTTCACGCGGAAACGCACAGCTTCACCGGACGTGGAGGAAAAGCGGGCTTTCCTGGGAAGGGACAATGCGTCTCCCGCGGCGTGGTTCGGCACGGTGCTGAATACCGACAGGGAGGCAGCCCAGGCAGTGAGCATAAGCTCGCGTTTCCGGTAGTTAATGCTGTAAAAGAACAGACGCGTTTGCGAATCTACGTATAAAACCGCGTGAAGTCAAGCACTCAGGAACTCTTTCCTGCCAACTCTATCCTGCCAAATACCGCCGTCCGGACAGAACGTTCTTCGAAGCATCGTCGACATTGCTACCTGAGCATAACCAACACCTTAATATTCCCCTGTCCCGCTGCGAGTGGCTCCAACGCCTTGCCCAGTATCGATCCCGGAGGGTAGATGTGGACACCATTCACACTGACAGGAGAAGCCTTCATCGCGTGCCCGGGAAGGCCGGATGTCGTAAGCAAGTCGCCCGGATATATCGGTCCATTCTCGTCGGTCACTTTGGTCGGGACAATCCCCACGATCGCGACCGGAATATCGTTTTCATCCATGTGCGTCACCCCATCTTTGTCGGCGCCAAGAACACCCGGTCGCGCCGAATAGATGCCGACAACTCTTGTATCGTACTGTCTGGATGTCTTCTCCACCGCCTTTGCATCACGTTCACAGAGCACGACAACGTCACCGGGTTCAAATGCAGCTTTTCCCCCGGATGCTTCAAATGCCTCCGCAAAATCCGATCCTGCAACGTACGTCCCCGCGTTGGTGATGTGGAATTTCCTTATCGCGGCCCCGGCACCATCCCATGTCCAACCATCAATGAAACTCGCAGATGAGCTGGGATGTTGATGAAGTTTCATGACTGGCGCCGTGTTTGTGGACGATGCATTACGCATCCATATTGCTTCCGAGTTATTCTTGAGGTTCTCTATTTGCATTGCCGCGTAGGTAGTGACGCCACCGGTACCTCCGGAGATGAGTAAGGCGGCTCGTCCGCTACCGTTTGTTAACACCTGCAATCCATCGGCACTATTGGCGGAGTTGACGTTCTCGAATTTCCCCGCAATACCCCTCCCGCCGCTAATGCCCGCCTGACCGAGCACACCGATGCCATTATCCGTATTGAATCCCCGCACGCCATATCCGCTGCTGTCATTTCTCCCGACCACCGCCCCGACGCCGTTTCCACCGCGATTTCTTCCAACGATTGCCTCGCCAAACGTGTTGTCACCAATCACGCCGGCTGCAGATATGGATGAGGTGATTCCCCACAGCGCGTTCCCTCCTGTTGACTTGGAAAACACACCCGGTCCCACACCGTTTTGAAGAACGTCGATCCCGCGCGAGCCGTTGGCCGCATTGGTCAGCTGTATGTTGACGCCCGGTCCGGTACCGGTGTTCGTGACAGAGAATGCACCACCGGGACTGGAAGCGGTGCCGGCGTACGGGAGAACAAACGGGGTTGAATTCAGTGCGAATCGCGCCGTATCCGATCTGATGGACGCAAGACTGTACCCGGCGGAAGTCAGGAGAATGCGGGGCGTCAATTCAGGTTCACTTGCAACCTGGATGCCGAGCCAATACGGTTGTGTAAACGTCAGCGCACTGCCGAACACCACCTGATCACCAAGGTTGGTATAAAACAGTCCCCGGTTCACCAGAAGGGTCTTCTGTTCCGCCCAGAGTGCTGTCCCGCCCGATTGTGCGAGGTATAGCCGGAAGGTGAACGTATACGTTCCGTCTGCTTTCGGATTTCCCAGACTGTCTGCAAGGACCCCCTGGTACGAAAGGATACGGGGTATTTGCGCCGTCGAAAGATGCGGCAGGGCGGGCAACAACAGGATTACCGCAATGATCCAGGCCTTCATGGAGCCTCCACGCATTGTGATGAGCACCAACAACGACAGAATTATTCTATTCCCTTGACCGTACGCTTTCAGCTGCGCCGCACTATTTCAAGATGAGGAGACTCTTGAGTTGCACGTAACTCCCCGCTCGTAAACGGTAGAAATACGCCCCGCTCGATAAGCCCCTGGCATCAAATCGTACTTCATGTGCTCCAGGAAGTCTCTCTTCATTGACAAGTGAGGCGACTTCCCGTCCAAGCACATCATACACCTGCAGCGCAACGTGTATTCTCTCAGGTACTGTAAATCGGATCATCGTTGTCGGATTGAACGGGTTCGGGTAGTTCTGGCTCAGCGAGTATCTCAGCGGCAGCTCTCTCTCTCCATCTTCTCCAACAGCTGTCGCCGGACCGCGTACGAGCGCGTGAACCAGAAATCCGCCGTTGATCCTGTTCACGGCGTTTCCGGCTGGTCCTACGAACGGCTGGCCAACGGCCGATATCACTGTTGAGTTTGTATTTCGTGATCCTGAGGCGGCGAAACCTGCATCAAAAACAGACCATCGGACAACACTAAACTGGGCGCATACGTGCGCGGTCGAGCCATACAGCCCGATGAGGGCGAGCATTGCCACTGTACATAGTCTGAAGTGTTTCATACAATCACTCCGGTTGTGGATTGGCTTCGTTGCTTCTCCCGGTCATCCAACCCGGGTTGATCCACACGGCTGCGAGGCATATTGTACGATCCCGCGAGCCGGAGCGTTCGGGACACTTCCCGGAGGAGGGCCCCGGCGCCAATTGAGACTCTCTCACACCCTACCGCCGCACCGTCGCCTCTTCGCTCGGCAAGCTCTCGCCACGATCCCTTGAAATCGCCGTCACGGTGTAGCGATACAGCTCCCCCTTGACCGGAACAGGATCGAGGAACTCCGTGCCGGTGACCCGGGTCGCAATACGCTCCCGGGTCTTTCCCACCCCGGCACGGTACACATGATACCCCAGAATCTCCGGCTGTAGAGATTTCCCCCACTCTACAATAACACCTTTTGACGTTTGCCGGACCTGCACTCCCGCAGGAGGGACGGGCGGCCGGACGTTACGTTTGATAACGAAAGGGTTGGACCGCTTCCCTTCGACATTGTTGATGTTCACGGATGCCACCGAGTATTCGTACTGCACACCCTGCGCAGCCGTCCGGTCCAGAAACATGTGCCATTCCACCGGCACGATGGAGTCTGTGATCCTCTCCGGTTCTCCCCTTGCTCCGGACTTCTCTCTGTACACCACGTATCCCGACACCCCGTTATCCACGGCCGTGGCGTCTTCCCACACCAGGCGGATCCCATCCGTGTCAACGTATCCCGAAATCCCGAGCGGCGGCTCGGGCACAGCCGCCAGGTCGTAGATACTTCCCTTGATCTTCACGGGCTGAGAAAGCTCGCTTTTCTGCTGGCTGGTGTTTTCCGCCTCAACGAAGTACCAGTATTCCGCCTTCGAACTCACGCTGGATGATGTGTCGGTGAATGTGTACAGCGTTTCTTTCGGTGTCTGCCATACGAGCGGAGAGACCTGCTCGAGCGTGTCCCGTTCGCCCGTGGATCTGTAGAGATAATACCCTGCCACGTCGGGCTCCGGACTGCGTCTCCATGAAATCTGAACCCCGTCGCGTACATACCCGGCCGTCACGGAATGCGGTGGGGCCGGAGCCACCGAGTTAAAGGGGAGTCCCGAAACCGTCGCCGAATACTTCTTCGTCTTGCCGTCAATTCCTACGGTCACGATTCTGTAGTAGTTCGGCACGGCGGGGATGGCACCCCCGTCGATAAATGATGTGTCGGTCGGAGCGATCCCTGCCACCTCGACGAATCCTGCCTTCTCATTCCGGCTGTGTTCGACGCTCAGATACTGGATCACAAAATCATCGCGCAAGGCAGACCACGAAAGTCGCACTCCTCCCGGAGTCCCCACCGCGACCAGGTCCAGCGCCGTTGCAGTGCCGTTGAAGTCATACGTAAATGCTTCGAGCGTATCGGAAGGGGCGCCGGCGTTATCCACAAAATCAAAGGGCTCGGCATAGTAGTAGAACAGTCCGCGCGCAGGTACGTCCTTGTCGATATATGAAGTCGACATGTCCTGCTCCCCGCTCCCCGCGTGTATATCCCCCCCCACCTTGGCATAAGGCTCACCAAACTGTTTGCGGTAGATCCTGCATCCGTAGACTGTTTTGTTCATGGGTATCAGTATCCTGAGAGCAATGCCTGTATCGCTCGCGGAGATGACTTCGAGTTTCAACCGCGGCATCCGGGGTGTGGACCCGACGACAACCTTTCCGAGCTCCGCCCTCGGCGATTCTGTCTTGTCTTCCCGTATCTTTGCCACGGCATATTCATAGGCCGCCCCCGGTTCCACTCCCCGGTCGACATAGAGGAGTCCGGTCGTGCGCAGGAGATCCTTGTTCAGCAATGCGAGCCCGAGTTTTCCGGCCGAGTCGCTGTGCGCCGCCACATAGACCCAGACCCTGGCGGGATCACCCAATTTGAAGTACTGCGCAAGTTCGCTCAGCGTCTCCGGTCCGAGCGCTGATTCGAATTCCCGCTCGGTGTTCACCCGCGAGACCGGCTGGTCGTTGATTTTGCGAAATTCTCCTTCAGGGCTCTTCCGGTACACGTTGTATCCCACAAACCCTTTCACCGGCCGCTCAGGATGAAGGATTTCCTTTCCGAGAAAGAGGTATACCCCGCCTTTGCCGCTGAGCGCGCGTTGGCTCCCGGCCGCTCTCTTCTGCTGTCCCGGCGATGATCCACCCCGGGCAAGAATCAGACAGACAAGTGCAATGTGCATCCACGATACTCGCATCACACGTCCCTTTTCCTATTGCGTGATCGCCAGATCAAGACCATCCCAGCTTGTATAGCGTGCTCGTGCACCGAGGCTCATGCACACCTTGCCTCCGGCAGGAGGTAGATCCCAGCAGAAATCGATTTCGTTACATGACGGGTCGCAATCGCCACCCTGGAGCCACACGGACACACGGCCGGAGAAGTCGAGATCCCATCCTTTACCGACATAATAGTACGCCCGGGCCCCGATGTCGGCGGTGCCGCCCCCGCCGATACAGAACTTGACAAGACACGCCTTTGCGCCCACGTCAAAATGCGCTGCCATTTCCACGCCGTAGACGCTTCCAAAGTTCATGATCAGAGCCCCGCGGACGCTGAACGAAGCCCATGCGGCCCCCGAAACGATGATGAGGTCGAATCCCTCTTTGCTTCCTATGGATTGATAGATGTACGCATCCACCCTGATGCCGTTGATCGTGGGAACATTGCCGACGCGGCCGGCGATGGCATTTTGCTGCGGACTGGGATTGTAGTTTTTCCCGATTGCCACGCCGAAGTTCCCCTTGAACAGATCGACGCTGAACACATGCATGCGAACTTCCAGTCCCGCGTCCAGGAACCAGTAATCCGCGTTGCGGAACTCGAAGTTGAGTGTTCCCTTCGCCGATACGGTCGGCAGTATTTCCGGGAGTTCGACCCAGACACTTCCAAGTACATACTTCCCGGGAATGTTGATCTCCAGATACGCGCCGGCAAGCTGGAACTTGTTGAGCACAAAGACGCCGGCCTTTCCCTTGATCACCGGACCATTGCTCACATAGAGATCCAGTTCCAGCTTGATCGCCGATTGCGAGCCGGGCGAAAGTGCCAGCGTACCGCCAATGTGAACTGTCCAGACATTGACGTTCCGCTCAACGCCGCCGCGGACTTCCGTTATCACAAGCGCGGTAGGTGGAGCGATGGGGATAACAACGCCAACGGAGAATTCAATCCTGAGCAGTGTGGCGGAATAGGCGAACTCCACACCCAGACCCGGGAGCCCGGCAATCAACGCCTTCCCCTTACCCGCAAAACCTTCGTTCAGGAACGCAACCTGAACGGCCACATCAACAGGACCCGCGGTGAAACCCAGTCCGAGTTCGTCAAGGCTGAACGTTCCACCCGGGTTGTAGTGGAATCCGCCGGTCTTGACAGCCAGACCGGGAAGGTTGAGGTTGATGTCGCCCGTAATGTCCAGGCTGACAGGCGTAGTGAGGGTCGAGAATTGGGCCGTCTTCAACGTCACCTTCACGAAGGCGAAGTTGAATTTCAGATTGATGGGCACCTTGACCATCATCTTCCCGTCCGTACGGACCAGGAAATTTTCGATGGCGAGGTCACCAATGTACTTCAGCGTTACCTTTCCGGATCCCCGAAGGAAATACACTCCCTCGGTCTTGCCGAACGCGAGGGCTTTCCCCGGAACGGTGAATTCGGTGATATTGAAGAGATTGATTCTGTCAATGTGGAATGTGCCGCCGAAGAAGTCGGTGGTGCTCAGCTTCAGATCCGAAAAACCGATATTCTGTGCCGACATGCCGGGCAGCCTGAACTCCAGATTCCCTCCAAGAGCAAACCCGGTCTCACTGAAGTCGATCCTGTCCATCTGCGCCTTCCATCCCCCCGGAAATGAAACGGCCAGCGGAGGCGACGCAGAAACGGACATTGCTTTCACACCGGACTTGTCGACGTGGAGATTCCTGAACAGCAGATCGGGAAATGTGAAGCCGGCAATGGAAGGCATCTTCAGTGAGCCGTAGTAATGCAGTCCGTCCGCTTTCAGCGACGACGTCCCGAGATCCACCGTCAGCTCGGTGTTCCAGAGACTGAGCTTCAGAGTGCTTCCTGCGCTCAAGCCCAGGCTGTCGGAGGCGAACGGCACGGCTCCGCTGCTGGTGATCGCGGGAATCGTGCTGCCGCCGCCCGCGGGAAATCTGAGCATCTGCGCCGGTGAAGTAACGAGAGTAAGGCCCGGGATGTTATCCAGGATCGGCGCGAGCGAAAGCCCGACAGACCCTTTGATCTCGCCTGCCCCCGCAGAACTGTTCCACGAAGCAGTCAGCCCGGTCTCATCGGACAACACCGCTTCAACCTGGTCGAAGACCCGGATGGTTATCTGGGTCATGTCGGTTTTCACAGCATTGCCATCCGGAACCGCCGCTCCCCCTGAACTGTGGATTCGGACCTTCGTGAACGGCACACGGGTGGCCGCGTTCTTGAGCTTGACGAGCAGGTTGTTCGGAAGATGGATAAAAGAGCCGGTAAGCAGGGTATCCGGGCCGGTCACGATCAGCGTGTCCACTTCAATGTCAAAGCCGAGCAGCGTGTTGATGGCAAAAGAGGTCGCCGTCAGTGTGAAATTCACATTGACGTTTCCACCCGCAGAGACGTTGAGACCGCCTTTCGTGCTTCCCAGCAGTCCCGTTCTGGTGGCCTTGAGGGTCAATTCCGCATCCGCAGGAACACCCCGAAGGATGTATTGTCCGGCATTGTCCGTGTAGGTCTCAAGTCCGGTCAGGCCCTCCACGCGCACCCGCGCCCCGGCCACGACCGCATTGTCGCTGCTCCTCCGGACCGTCCCCGCAAATCGACCGCCGCGAAGAAGTGCAACGGTCAGCCGGTTGGTGTCGGTTTCCGAGACGACCAGGGAGGCATTCAGGACGGCGGTGACGTAGTCCTGATCATCCGGTCCGCGGACTGTCAGCTTTGCCGTCGCGGGAGCCCGACGGAAGAACACTGTTCCGTCGTCGGTCGTTGTTCCCACCTGGTCGCTATCCCCGACGATCACAGCTGCATTCTTCAGCGGAAGATGGCTGGTGCTGTCCAGTATAGTTATGAGAAGTCTGGCGGCCTTAAGGGTGAGGACTATTTGCGGGATCACCATGGTGTCGACACTCACGCCCGCGGCCGCCTTTGAACCGCCATTCGCGATGCTGACACCAAGTACCCGGTCGTAGTATCCCGGTTTGAACACGTGGAGCGTGTCTTCACCCACACCGAACATTCCCGCAAAATGTCCATCCGGGCCGGAGTAATAGATCTTCGGGCTGGACGCGGATTTCACGCCCGCATTCTTCAGCGGCACACCTTGGTCATCAACGACAACACCGGAAACCTCGACACTGATCGGTTCAAGCTGAATGTCCAACTTCTGGATAAGGCCCATCTCGTTCAGGGTCACCGCCGTCGGCGGGAAAGGCTTGAACCCGGCCTTTGACGCCTTGATCATGTAGGCCGGCTTGGGCGGGATGTTGGAGATGCTGTACGCACCATCCTGACCGCTGAGGACCGCGAAGGGATTCGGTGGAGGAAGGAGTGCCGCGATTCCTCCTCTCTTCGATTCAAGGCTTGCGAAACCGATCGTCGGCTTCGCCGTCAGCGGGACTACCTGGGTCCTATTTCCGGCAGAGAGACCCGTTGTCAGTCCGGAAGTTGTCGGTGCACCCTGACCTCCCGAGGAGGGAGCCGGGGTGCTTCCCGGAGATCCAAACAGAGCGCTCATCGACACCATGCCGGAAAGTCTTCCATAGGACAGAGACGATGTCCCTGCGGGACTCCCTTCGATGATCTCGACCAGGACGCCGCTCACGGGATTGCCGTTGTCGGCACGGGAAACGATCCCGCGGATTTCCGGTTTTGCTTTCTTCAGTTTGACCGTGAACTCCAGTACCGTCTTGCCGCTCGCAAGAACCTTGGATTGCAGAGTTCCGCCGACAAATCGTTCGTGCCCGGGGGCGGTGACAATCAGACGGTAATAATCCTTGGCGAGTGAAGGGTCGTTCATGAATGATCGGTCCGCCAGATACCTCCCGCCCTGTGATTCCGCACAGAGATACAAAGGATCCCAACTCCCGCCGAACGCGTTCAGCTGTTCATACGGCGATGTTGCCGTATTGCCGCCGCCGATCTTGCTGACGGCAGTCACAGGACTTCCGGCGGCCGTCTTGCTGACAGCAGTTGCAGAGTTGCCTGTGCCTCCGGAGCCCGGAGTGTTCCCGGCGCTTCCCGTGCTGACGCCGGTGTACGATTGCACAGAGTATCCTTGAACCGCCCTGGCAAAAACGCTTGTTGAGGGATACGGATAGACACTCTTGTCTTCGACATTTCCCTCTTCGGATGGAGAATCCCATGCAGTGGACTGCCTGTAGGCAACCACTTGAGCTCCCTTCACCGGCAGGCCGCCTTCTTCCCCGATCACATTGACAGACAGGGAGTATGCCCTCGCGGTCGACTGGAGTTTCAGATCCGTCCTGCTCTCATTCGGATTTACCTCGAACGCATCCGGGGGATCTTCAAAATGGAAATCCCGGACTCTCACGCTGTAGGTGATCTTGTTGAACGTCGTGGAGCTGTCCCTGTTGACGAAATTGAAGGAGAACTTCCCTTCGTTATCAGAGGTCGTGGATGCGACGGTCTTGTATGTGGTGCTGTAGACCTTCTTGATCGTCCCGCCGGCGGCCGCGCTGATATGGCTGGACATGTTTATCTGAACCAGCTCGAGGGGCTTGTTCCGCAGAGGGTATGTCTTGTCCAGACCGCTGAGGAACATCAGATCCGAAATCATATAGTGGGCCGAGGATGGTCCCTGCCTGACCGGAAGATCTGTGACCCCTGTTTTAAGAAGAAGGGACTTGCCGACAGTCATCTTGATCGCCGCCCCTCCGGTGGCCGCGGGCGCGGGCCCGGAAGAAGCTTTGCGAAATCCCCACTCGATCGTCCCGGAGATCTTCGTCATGGGGAAGAAGTGCTTTGCCTTGGCAAAGATGGCCGCCTGCCTGAAGGGGGGAACGCTGGAATCGGCCGGCTTCTGCTTCGCGGCCCTCATATTGAACTGGTAGATTTCGCTCAGGCCCTCATTCCGGGTCGCAGGCCGTCCCTCCGAATCCAGGGCCTGAACCTGCCAGGCGAACCCGACCGCCGTGGGATAGAGCGCGAAGTCGGGGTAGTTGGGCGTGTAGAGCAGATTGGGTATGGTAACTTCCTGCTGGAAGAGGGGAATATTCCGTTCAATCCCGTCCCTGGGACTTTGATTCTGAAAGATCGGAGCCAACGTAAATTTGTAGCGTATGATGATACCCGGGGCGACGGTGACGGGAGTCCAGACAAACATAAGCGGCGGCGCCAGCGAGCCCGAGCCTCCAGGAGGTCTTTTCCCTTGAATTCCGTCGCCAAAGCGAACGGTGCCCGAATCGGCGTTGAGCATGAACTTGTTTTCCGGGAGAATAAGCGTCGGTGGATCCGGAATGTCGATAACAAACGTCTTGCAGACCCACCCCCCGTTGGAGATTACCACGCCTTCCCGGTTGAAGAGTCGTACGCACAATTCATAGACGCCTTCGGGCAGGCTGTTTGTGAATATTGCGTTCTTCTTGAATTTATCGTCGAACCGTACCGCACCGGCGTTCACGAGTTCGGGACCGTATCGAACGTTCGCCTGGAACGGGAAGATCGGAAAAGAGGGGATGTTCGGATTACCGTCAATCGATTCCACGACAACGACTCCGGTGCTCACGTCGCGGATGACGAAAGACATCCGGACATCCAGGATCGTGGTTCTGTTTGCGGTTGCCATCACCAGCTGAAGAATTGTCCGGTCCTGTGCCCACACGGAGAACTGTGCGGGAACCGGCGTCCGGAGATTGATGACGACATTCACCTGCGCACCGGCGGTCTGGGCCGCAAGCAACAGCACCATCAGTCCGGCGAGGACGGAAGCTTTCATGAGAGAGGATTCCTTAGAAGCCATAGCTGTACAGCAATGTACCCATCGCTTCGCTGTACGACGGCGAAACGGAGGGATCGGCATAGTTGTACCTGTTGTTCATCAGCGACAATGTAAATGCGCCCCATCCCGGAATTGTGTATGTCGCACTGAAGCGGGCGTTGATCTGTCCGTCGGTTTCGTCGACGCGGACGATATTGTAGCCAAGCGTCACGCTGGTCGAAAGCCGGTTCTCGAAGAACGCGTACCCGATGGTTTCGTTCAGGCCGGCAATACTCATGGTATACACCGATGTCGTCGCCTCTGTGTACATCAGACTTGTCGTCAGATTCAGCGTCGAAGGAAAGAAGAGGGTCCACATCGCGGTGCCGGAATGTGACCGGTTATCGCTGAGGGCCCCGGTGATCGTGTTGTAATCGGTGTAGTCCTGCAGTGCGTAGGAAACGAGGGCGGTACTGGATCCGCCGAAAGCGGGAAACGCATACCGCGGTGAGACGCTGAACGATTGGGTGATGTTGTCGATGCGCAGCGTGTCGTTTCTCGGGTTCGATCGCATCCCGTAGTTGGCATACTGGACATCCAGACCGAAATCCTGAGAGGGTTGGGCTCTCAGAAAGACATTCCCGATCGTGCGCCGGGTGGTCGAATACCGGTTCTCCCGGAGGTTGTTGAACCGGAGTCCGAACGAACCGCGAACGATCAGCCTGCTTTCGAGTAACCTGAACGTGGGTGCAATGGTTGTTTCGAAGACATCATTGGGAAGTTGAAAGTAGCCGAGTGTGACATATCCGGGGCCCACCCACTTTCCGTTAACATTGATGCCGAAGACGGGTGACGGAGTGATACAGAGTGTCAACGTTGTCGCACCGTCGAATTGAGAAGACTGGCGCGGAGTGAAGACTGACCGAACGAAATGCCCCGCCTATGTCTCCTTCCTCAGGACTCCGCGTATCACTGGAAAATGCAGACACAGCGGTCTCCCCGGTGAGACGCACCGCATCGTCGAACAGGGGGAAGCCGTAGGAGAGCGACACAACCGCGTTTTCGACGGGGGTAACGTCAGGGGGAGCGTTATGCATCGACGTGGAGTCATCCCATGCGCGTACGAAATTCAAATGGATAAAAGAAGCGTTTTCCGCGCCGACTCCGAGCCTTTGCTGTGAAGATTGTCCTTTCATAAAGACCCCGCACGCCGTTTGCGGTGTCCGGGTCCACCGCCATCTGTGACCGTCCGTACAATACCGAAACCCGCCAATCTCCGGGAGTGAGTTCCACTCCTCCGCCGAGGAGGCGTGTATCCCCGAACGAGAGTTCCGAGAGGCGTGAAGAAAAGTATCCGCCGTGAAGCGTGAGCCATCCCCAGAAGTTCGGGCTCATGCCGAACTGATTGAAGGGCTGCCGGTATCCCCTGTCATCGTTGGTGACGAAGATTTCAAAAGGAAGGCGGATCTGGTCGTAGATGACGAGGGTTGGAGAGAGAATGGCCCGATAACTCTGCTTTGGTCTCCGTCCGGCGATCCCGGTGGACGAATACAATTCGCTGGACAGACTGATCCCGCCTTCAAGCCGGATGGGCGATGGTGAGGGCGGGAACGGTTGCTGTTCTCCCGGAAACGGTTGGGCGTGTGACAGGGAGGCGGCTGCAAGGAGCAGCATCGTCATAGTGATGGCATCGTGACGTTTCGTCATCCTCTCGATCTCCGGGGTAAGGAAGATGCTGTCATCCCGAACCGGAGATTACCGGGCGGAAAGGCCTCAGGCTGTGCCTCCTGTGGCACAGATCCGGGCATAGAAGGATGAGGCAACGACGAATGAAACAGCGGGGGTAAAACGGGTACACTAAGGTCAAAAAGCAGCGAATCACATGGTAGGGCGGGAGGGCAGGGTTGTCCCTTTGCCAAGAAAACAGCCGATCGAACCCCGGGAAAGGGATCGCCCCGATTTTTCATACGGCCCTTCACAAGATTATTACTGTGGGCCCAAAGAACAGACTAATGGCATGAATATGCCGAGAAGGCAAGCCATTGTCAATATCGATAACTACTGCCTCCTTCGCCTCATCCGACGTGTCTCCTGCCTCCCCTCCCGGCTCAACTTCTTCATATCCATCCCATGCTTGATCTTCAGCTTGGCCTCCGCCATGAAGATTGCCGCGTCGATCCCCGTCTCGATTGCCTCATAGTCTTCCTGCCATTGCACACGTTCCGGGTACTCCGCAGTCTGCAACACTTTTATGAGCGCGATCTGCAGGAAACCGATTTGTGTACGGGTGAGCCGGTACTCTCCCACCTTTCGGTCCCGGTAGTTCCCCTCCCGCTTTGCGATGCGCAGTTCCGACCGCCTGAACAAGAGTCCATCTTCGGTGTCTTCTTCATCCTCCTCGCATGCCAACGGTTGGGGATTGATGGCTACCGGTGGGAGCGTGACCGGAGTATCAGTCCGGGGAACAGCCAACGGCAACAGATGAAGAACATCCTTGGCTGCCTGATCCCGATTCGTGAGACTGCCCATTCCGAAGAGCTTTTCCACCGTCGCCAGCATGGAAGTGTGGTCGTAGACGGTATGGTCGATGACGCCCCGCCTGGTATAGGGAGAGATCACCAGGGCTGGAACCCGGACCCCCAACTGGTCGAACTTGAAGCCGTGTTGCACATATCCTGTTGTCTGCAGATCGCCTGGCGGGACGGCTGGACCCGGCGCGACATGGTCGTAGAACCCGCCGTGCTCATCGAAGGTGACGATGAGCATACTCTGCTCCCAGTGCGGTGAGTTGCGGATGGTCTCGTAAACATCCTTGATGAGCTGCTCTCCCCGGGTGACGTCGTCCAGAGGGTGCATCGAATTTCCACAGGTGAAATCCCCGGGCCCGGTGATATCAAACTTGTGTGAGCCATACTTGGGCTCAATGAAGACGAACTTCTCGCCGAATGTCGCCTTGTTCACCGCGGAAGCGAACTCGTCAAAATCCGAGAACCGGCCTTGAAGGGCGTTCAGATTCATGCCCTTCATCGCAAAGCTGACCGGAAAATCATCCCCTTCGAAAATCCGCCATGGGATGCAGTTGGCATCCAGCAGGTCGAAGACATTGCCGTTTTCAAACCTATAACCTTCGACCGCGGTGGACGTCACGACATCCAGCTTGCCGGGACTCCCGTCCAATCCACCCGAAGTCGCCGCCAGCAAAAAGAACCGGTTGGGCCAGGTGGGCCCGGGAAGCGACGAGAACCACTGATCACATACCGCGAACTCTCTCGCAAGTGCGTTGAGCACCGGCAGTTGACGGGAATCGTAGCACAACATAATACGCTCAGGTGTCGGCGAGCCATTGTCCAGATAGTTCTGGATGAATCCTGAGTTGGTGATCGCCGGATAACCGCCGGGCGCCGGAGTGTAGGTTGCTCCCCCGCCGCAGAGGGAGACCAGCGTGTGTTCAAATTCATGGCCGGGATCATGGTCGATGTCCTTGAGCTGGAAATCCGCCGGCGAATCGACGTTGACATGGGCCATGGTGACAGGATTGATGTTGCCTGTGGTGTTCGGGTCGAACCCTGCGTTGAATACCGTCGGATTGCCGGCCGGATCCACACCGGTGATCCCGCTGAAGCCGAACATATGATCGAACGACCGGTTCTCCAGCATCAGCACGAAAACGTGTTTGATTCTGGGCTGGGCACGTCTCCCCCTTCCGAAGATCGAGCTGAGCAATGTGATCAGGTTGAGAAGCGCGCAGCGCGCCGTGTCCCAGGCACCGCATATCTGCTGCAAAACCCGACAGAATGCAACGCAGAGCGCCTTCACCACCCAGGCGAATGCCTTACATACCCATTTGGCTATCCAGTAGTAAGCCTTGCAGACCCATTTGGCCACCCAGTACCAGGCGCGGCAGAAGAAACCGGCGATGCAGTTCCACGGGGTATACCAATGGCATTTATCCCAGGAGGTGCATGTATCGGAACCTTCGTCGGCCCAATCGGAGCATGCGTTCGATCCTTCGTCCGCCCACGTTGTGCACGTGTAGTCGAGCTGCGAACTCCAGTTTTTGCACGTGATGACTATTGTGTCGACCCACTTGGTACAGGTGGACATGGTCAGCTTCCTTGTATTTGGTATTTGATGTGCAGATGCCGGTACAGCAGGGTGAGCCGGACTCGCGCAACGCCAATGCCGGTCAGCTTGCCGGCAATTCCGGCACCGAAGACAAAGGCAGTTCCCTGGAGAGCGTTGGTAATCAGATATCTTCCTTCAAAGCCATTGAATAGGAGACCGTAGAGGATCACGAGGCCAAAGGAGCCCACCAGGAAGGCACCGCTCATCGAGCAGCCGCATTCGTTCTTGTACGCCTTGACTCGATCGACGTATTGGAGCAGGTTTTCCCGTTCCTCCGGGAAAGAGCGAAGCACCCGCTCAATGATATCGTCTGTTTTGTACATGTCGTGGACTCACCTTCCCTTTCCTCGTTATCTGTCCTGCCGGTCGATGCGTTTGACCTCCGGCACCGTGGCAGCGTGTTCAATGACCTTTTCGCACAGGGTGAGTCCGGCATTGCTGGAGAGTGAGGCGAAACCCGGGACGGCAGTCACCCAACGTGCGCTGTTGCGGCCTCCACTCTTGATTCAGGCAGAAGTTCAACCTCTCGCGCAAACCGCGCACACGCGATCGCGTCCGCTATGCCGAGAAGTCAGGTCAAATCGCCTCCACAGGAGCACAGCCGGGTATCCCCTATCCCCGGCTATGCCTGAGGAGTCAGTCTCCTACTGAATACAACGCACGTTGAACGTTTTTTCGACAAAACTTGGAGGAAGATTCGTATTTGTCGTATGCATCCAGGTTTGAATCTTCACCACATTCGTCTGGCCTGCTTGTCCGCCAAGACAGTCTATGGGTTTGAACGAAATGGGTATAACGTCTTCCCCAGCTCTCGCGGTCGCTACGATGAAGCCGCCGGCAATCGTCGGAAACGGTGTTCCATTGGGCTGTCTGAACGCATTGTCCGGAACGAACTTGAAGAAGACCTTTGCATTATCATCTGATGTCAGGTTCGGGATCACGAGGCCATTCTTCATCCTGGTTCCTGAACCGGAGGGTGCCGGGAAGAGCAAATTTAAGTTGATCGTTCCGATACTATTCTGGTTGATTGTGCTTCCTGTGGGGAAGGCGAACGACTCGACATAGTTTCTGAGGTTGCTGCTCTTGACACGCACCCTTGTTTTAAATGGCACGAAGTTGGTAATCGGACTCGGCAGCACACCGAGAGGAACACACTTGTCAGTGCTTCTGAGACTTAACTCGACGGTGGCGTCCTGAATGAGCGCAGAGAACAAGATCTTCGCCTGCAATGATGTTGGCGATGAGCTGAGTACCCGGACAGAACTCACAGTTGCGGTACCACCAACGGTAATAAATGGAACCAAGTTGTCGATGACAATGACGCCGGCCGCCGGATCCACGGCCTTCTCAAGCCCCGTGCCGTTGAGCGTTACGGTGATCTCCTTGAACGGCTCCGCAGGAGTCGGCACACTCACACTTGTGACCGTCGGTGGGGCCATAACGGTGATAGTGACTGTAAATGTCGATCCCCCCACACCAAGAATGGGGTCGTCGATAAGCCGGATCGTCTTATCGCCGGGCGTGGCGTTGTTCGTGGAAATACTGAGCTCCACCATGCCTCTTCCTGCAAATGAACCGCTGTTATTCTGAGCTCCGTTGAGTTTGCGAATGATACTGACTCCGACACCGGCTGGAGCCGTGGCCCTGTCAATATTTTCTATCCAGTCACCGTAAACTTGGAGAGTATTGGTTCCTTGAGTATTCATGCTTGTTGTGCGCGGATATACCGTCTGACCTACCTTTCCGAGTACTGTCCCGGCAAATCCCGACTGCCAGAGCGGTCCGATGACGAGAGCAAGAGTGAACCACCGCATTGTGGGTTTCATCGATGTATCTCCCTGTAAGTGATGATTGATGTTGAATGCTTGGTTTTTCTGCCGCATGTTCGTTTTCTTCACCAACCCCCATTTCCCTGCATCCGGACAGACTGTCACTTCATTGCCGCAACACGGTTCTCCACTCACTCTTGCTCACAATGTCGCCGTGGTCATTGAGAGCTTCGACACTCCAGGAGACATTGCGCGCTTCCGTTTTTGTCCAGATCCACGGCGAAAGCCGGTATGCTCCAACACCGGGTCGCAGCAGTGCGCTCAACACGATCACATTCGACGGATCGATCACCACAACGCGATAGAGATATCCCTCGGGAATTTCACTCCACGAAAGGTCGACGGGCTTTCCCGGAGTGGCAGAGGCCATATCCTTCGGTGAGAGAAGGTTGATAGCCTTGAGGCGCAGATGTGTCGCTCCACCGACAAAATACCGGAGAGGCGGAATGGAGAAGCCGGCAACACCTCCCGTGGAAACAGATGCCGGACCGGCACCCACCTCGGCAAGTTTGGAGACCGATTCGATATCTGTGGACGTCTCAATACGGAGAAGAACCATATACAGTCCTCCGGCTCTGGAGGGCAGTAACGATGGATCAGGTCCGCGCAGGGTAAACAATCCCGTCGGGGGAAGAAAGACGCTGAAGCGCTCAAGTTCTGTATACCGCCGCTGGAGTGACCGCTGTTCAATGGGGAGGGTGGCTTCCGTCAGGAGGTCATATTCTGTCGGCAGCTCGTCACCCGGCCTGACGATTTCCCACCTTCCATGCAGTTCTCCGGTGCCCGTGTACGCGATCGAGGCCGAGATGGGCGGCAGCATTTCTCCTTCTTTCACGGACGAAAGATTTTCCTGGTTGGCAAAGGAGAGCTGGACATTGGTCAGCGCGAACGGCGTGCGTGCACCGCCGCCGGAAAGCTCACACGTCACGGGAACGTAAACGTCCCGTCCCCCCGTTGTACTGATGAACCGGCACACAAAGAAGAATGTTGAGGCCGCGCCGGCAGCCGCAGCCTGGTATGCCCGTCGTGTAACCGATGGCGGGATGGACATGATGGCCGTGAACCCGGTGTTGCCGCTGAATGTATTGAGGTTGAACCTCTCAGGAAGTGCACCGAAGATTGTGCCCGGCACCGGTTTTGATCCGATGTCCGGGGCGGCGTCCATGATTTCCCCGCACCAAACCGCTTCGCCGGCGATGTACCCGACAACTCCTCCACAGGTGAGGAATACCGTTGTTGCGCCGGTCGTGTTCACATTCACCCAGGGTGGATCGATCTCTGATTTGAGCGTCACGCACATGCTGGCCAGCACCAATATCGACACCAGACCAGAGAGCGAGATTTCATAGTTGGTCTCAAAACAGATTGAATGAAATTCCAGTGTTTACCACCCATAAACGGGTGTGTGAATCCAGATTGAAGACCCTGTCCCGTGACTCAAACTCACTCCATGAGTACCTGATAAAAACCTGCCCGCGCCAGTTGAACGCGAAGTGCGAGGAGAGATCGAACGCATACGATGTTTCAATAGAGAACAACGCCTGGCGCTGGCTGCTTGAGCCGTCATCGGGTTGCGAAGTCGAGAGCGACGCCGTGAGCGAAGCACTTGCACCCGCGACCAGTGACGCGAGGAGATTCGTCCCGAGCCGCTTGTTGCGGATAACAACGCCGGTTTCGGTATTCTCGCTTGATTCGAGCGAACCTTCCAGACTCAGGGAAACCTGCGTCACAGGAGAAAAGGAAATGTTAAGCCCGTTCGTACGATTGAGCGCATCCGCATTCTCCCTCCCAGCCTGTCTGTTATCCTGTGTGGTGAATGCTCCGCGGTACTCCACTCTCAGACTGCCTCCCTGCCATTCGATTCCGGCCGTGTGAGACGTGGTCATCTGGTCCGGCACCCGATCAGGAGTGAACTCGCTGTTGGTCGGCGTGCTCACACCGAATTGATGTGTGCTATTCAGCCCGTATGACAACGTCGGCAGCCATGGCGGCAGAATACCTGCCGATGCGCCAGGAGAGAGAATAACGTTGGCTCCGGTCTGCCGGGTTTTGCTTTTGAGAACGGACTCAACCTCCGCCAGATTATCCTCCGATCGCAGATGCGTGAGATCCAGCTGCAGCGGACCAATCCCGCCGTGCAGTTCATAGGTGTTCTGGAGATTGTCCGACCTGACGTTCGCGCCGACGGCCCGATAAAGTGGATCAACGCGTTCGTGACGGAATGCCACATTCAACCTTGCCGGAAGCACCTCCAGAATCATCGCGTCCCGGAAGACGTCCCATGCGACGTCGGCATACCGGGCCTGCCGTGTCGTCTCCTCGACGGGAACGATGTCGAACCCCTGCGAAAGAAGCGGATCCACCGGATTGGCGAACCGGGTAGTCGTGAAACCTGCATCCACGGTGATGTTTCTCCCGGGATCGGAAAGCAGGAGCCGGCCGCTTCCTCCGCTGCTTTCCTCGGCGTCATTCACTTGTGCCTGGTTGAAATTGTTGAGTGGCAGCTGCGAGCCATGCACATAGGATCCCTCAAGACGAATCGTACCCGGATTGTCCGGAAGAATTTCAAGTCCGAGCGTACCGCTGTAGAGACGATGATCTGCCCTCTCGAGTCCGAGAAAATTGTCCCACCCGACGATGTTCGTACCGTTCAGAACGGATCCCGAGAGATCGGCAAACGTCCCGATCGCGGTGGTCGCTGAAATTCCCCGGCTCGAGAAGTTATTGAGCAGATGCCGGGACCGTCCGTGACTGATATGACCGGCGGAGAATGTCGTACGGCCTGTGCGCGTTTCGATCACGTAGCTGGCGAGGTCGATCTTTGCAGCATCTTCTCCCTTTTCGGCAAAGCGGAGGGCCTCCTGTCTGAAGGACACACCGACGATATTGGCCCCCACGCCAACACTCACACCGCT
Organism: uncultured Bacteroidota bacterium; assembly: GCA_963779225.1. Classification (GTDB taxonomy): domain Bacteria; phylum Bacteroidota; class Ignavibacteria; order UBA10030; family UBA6906; genus CAVPCZ01. The sequence goes on along the minus strand of CAVZWW010000003.1, from coordinate 1,309,054 downwards.
TCGCTCAACATCCACTTTCAATTCCAGCTGTCCGTTGAGTTCCTGGAACGTGCTCCGGGCCGGTGCGTTTGTCTCGGGGGAGTGACCCTCCGCAACCTGTCCCTTGTTCGCGAGCGTGAACGACGGCGTCACGAGGCTCTTCTCAAGTCCGGTCGTGCTAAGAACATGCAGCGTGTAGTCTCCGACGGAGGTCCACGTTCCATCAGGTGTCACCAGAAACACCGAGACATTCACTGAACCGGACGGGAGGGGAACAGCGAGCGGACGGTAGCTCAACGTGTCACCATGAACGGTGCAGACATCTGTCACATCCGTGGTTCCTACGATGAGGCTGAGATGTTCACCCGCTGAAATAGGTCTGCTCAGGATGAATTCCAGTGGTTGATATCTGGTAATCCATTCTTCACTCGCCCTCATCGCCACCGACAGATCCTGAGCGCGGAGCATCCCCGGTTCAATCAGCAACAGAATGAACAGAATCATCACAGGTCGGTGTATCTGTCTGCAGATCATGCGGCCTGAAGGTGATGGTCGATTGGTCATGCCTGCTCCCCCGGTGCTGGACCGATAATGTTGAGAAGTTGCGAAAGATCATCTTTCAGCACATAGGCAATCGCACCTGCTTCGTGCGCCTGCTTCTGGAGAAGTGGATCGTTGTGGCCTGAAACCATGATAATGCGCGCATCGGGGAAGGCGTCTTTGATGCGGTGTGTAGCGGTAATACCGTCGACTTCCGGCATGCGAACGTCCATCAGCACCCAATCAGGGTGATGTGTCCGGTACATCTCCAGTGCGCTTGCTGCCGTCATCGCACTCACAGAATTCCGAATCGAGTTCCATGAGCATTGCTTTGACGGTCTGACGCATGCCGGTGTTGTCGTCGACAATGAGAATCAATGCGGTCCGGTGATTCGTGGAAAAGAACAGTGTGGAGCGAGTATGTCAGGAGTATATGAAGAACCTATGGCAGGAAGCTATAGAGGTGAATACGTAATTTGGACTACGGGGACACACGTAGGGAAAAGGGCAACTTGACAGTGGTCTGGAGCCGGCGGACATAAGGATTCTTCGGTCTCGGCGAGTATGGCGTCCCTGTAACATGGACCGCAGGGACTACAGCACCCCCTTTGTTCTCAAGGGCGAACTTCAGGAGACTGTGGCTGCCGTGGATATTGAGTTTTGTGGCGATATTCGTGCGGTGGGTTTCGACGGTGCGATAACTGATGCCGAGGTCGTCCGCAATTTCCTTGCTGGTCTTGTTCAGAGCAATGAGCTTCAGGATACGCCGCTCTGCCGGGGTCAGGTCGGCAAGGCTCGGCTTTTCCGTCAGGAGGTGTTTTGCCCTCTGGCTCCTGCCCACAAGGTGGCCGGCAATCGCAGGACTGAAGTAGTACTGTCCCATCGCGACCGCTTTATCGCCTCCAGCAGATCGATAACCGCCGTTTCTTTCATCACATAGCCCCGAACTCCGGCATCCATCGCCTCGTTGAACATATCCTCTTCCTTGTAGATGGTGAGGATGATCACGGCGACGAAGAGCTTCTTCTCTTGTACCATTTTCGCCACCTGCAATCCCCGCATCTCCGGCATGTCAATATCCAGAACGGCAACATCCGGCATACGTTCCTCGATCAAGCGCAGTGCCGCCGCGCCATCGCTCGCTTCACCCACAATCCTCAATGACGGGTCTTCTTCAATCGACTGTCGGAGTCCCTTGCGGAAAAGCGGATGATCATCGGCAATGACAAGTGTAATTGTCGGGGTCACGGGTGCTCCGTCCGCAGCGGAATGCTGACAGAAATCGTTGTACCGGCATTGCAGTCGAATCGACCGTCAGGGCGCCGCCCAGCATCTTCACACGCTGTTCGATGCCGCTGAGTCCGAAACCGGCCGTGTGTGATGCCATCGACTGATTATTCCGGAATCCACGGCCGTTGTCCCGTACCACAATGTCGACGCCCGGCGGGTTCCGCTTCACGGCAATGGAGGCCTCGGAAGCGCCCGAGTGTTTGAGAATATTGTTCACGGACTCCTGCACGATACGGTACACGATGGTGCTCGTTTCCGCCGTAAACAATTCGTCGATATTTTCAATGTCTGTTGAGAACTTCACGGTCGAGGATTCACTCATCTTTCCCGCAAGTGACTGAAGGGCCTGAGTCAGCCCCAGCCTGTCCAGTTGATACGGTCTGAGGTTGTGCGCAATCTCCCGGACCTCCTCGATTGCATCAGTCAACGCGCTGGAGATTTCCGACAGTTCACGTGTGACCCGTTCTGGATCAGCGGCTTTCTTCATTCCCAGCAACGACCGGTTTTTTGCGACAAGCAGGTTCTGTACGAGACTGTCGTGGAGCTCGCCTGCGAGGCGCTTGCGCTCGTTCTCCTGCAATTCCATGAGCTGTCCGCGAGAAGTCCTGCTCAGCGTGCCTTTCCTTTTCAAGGGTTCGCACACGGAAACGGTAGACCAGCAGCAGGCTCCCGGCAACGCCCGCAACCGAGAGCAGAAGAAACCACCAGGTACCCCAGTAAGGCGGGTGGATGACAAACGCCAGGCGCGCGGGTCCGGACCACGCCGTGCGGCCGTTGCGTGCCCGGACAAGGAATTCGTATGTACCCCAGGGAAGATGGGTATAGCGCACATGCCGCTCCGCGCGCGGCGGCTGCCAGCCTGCATCAAATCCTTCCAGCATCCACTGGAACTCCGTCCGCCGTTCGTCCCTGAAGCTCAATGAGTTGAAGTACACGGTCAGCGTGTTTTCGTTGTACGCGAAAGAAGTTCGAGCCTGCGGTTGAATTTGTTCGTCGAGAGCCAGGCCTTCAATCCGGATGGGAGGAGCATCATGTTTTCTACTGAAGCTTTTCATCTCCAGCCGCGACACTCCTCCTACCGTCCCGATCCAGAGGTTCCCCCGGCTGTCAACATATCCGCTTCTCGTCGGATCGGCAATGAGCCCGTCGGGCGTTTCGAGGTGTGCAAGCACGGAATCGTTCCATTGATACACCCCGCGTTGTGTGCCGAACCACATGTTTTGGAGACTGTCCCTCACGACAAATGTTATGATGCCGGTCCGGAGTTCTTCCTCCATGGTGTTCATCGGCACAAATCGCTGTCCGTTCCACCGGACGACGCCGTGTTGTGTCGCGAACCAGAGTGCTCCATGTCTGTCCTGGCTGATCGACATTACCCAGGGATCCGGGAGACCTTCGCGTTCTCCAAGAAGGATCACTTTTCCGCCGCGGTAGAATCCGCCGCCCCGGGAATCTGTCCCGAACCAGAGCGTTCCATCTGCATCACGGAAGAGCGCACACACTCCCGCATCGGGAATCCCCTCGTTGGCACCAAGCGTCAGCAACACCTTTCCTTCCGTGGTTGCTTTCACGATCTTCCCGCGGCTGCCGCACCAGATGGCTCCATGTTGATCACGAAGAAGCCGGATGACAGGCACATGGAGGAGTTCATCAACAGGCCCGGGTTTCAGTCTGCCGTTCTCATGGACCACAAGGCCGTTCCACGACCCGATCCAGATACTCCCGCCCCTGCCTTGTGCAAAGGAGTGGACAGCGAGATGGGGCAATCCGTCGGTGAGTCCGAAGGGTGTCGTCCGCCCGTCGGGCTCGAGTCTCGCCGCGCCGTTGTAGGTGCCGAGCCAGCAGTTCCTTTCCGCATCCTGAAAGATCGAAATGACATGATCGCCCTGCAGTCCCGTGGAGTAGTTGTAGCTGCGAAACGGTGTGCCCGAGAGCTTGAACGCTCCACCTTCACTTCCAAACCAGAGGACGTCTTCACGGTCCCGGTACATTGCACCGATGTATTGATTGGGCAGTAGCTGGTTTCGGGGGAATACGGATGACGTGTCCGTCTTCCACTACCACCAAACCCAGCGTGGTACCTATCCAGATGTTCCCCTGTTCGTCTTCACCGAGGCTCCTCACCTGCACCGCCGGGCCGAGGGCTTCGCAGGAGAACACTGTGTGCCAGACGCCGTCATGGTACCGGAGGACAGTTCTGTCTCCCATCGAGCCGGCGAGAATGTCCCCGTTCTGCAATACTATCATGGCACCGATGATAGTTCCTTTCAGAAGGTTCCGCGCGTCGACAAGTCCGGCACCTTTCAGCCGGCAGCGCATGATCCCTCCGCCGGATGCGATCAGAATTGCACCCGTACTATCCCTCTTCAATCCGGAGATGTAATCATCCTGAAGGCCCCGTCCTTCGTCAAACACCATACTCTTGCCGGCGGGCGTGAATATCACAAGCCCCTTGTCGGTACCGACCCACATATTGCCGGTGCTGTCCTTAAGGAGTGTGAAAATGTAGTCGGAGGGTAACGTACCTCTCCGAGGCTTTGGTCCAGTGGAAGCTGGAGTCACCGAAGGCAAGCCGGGCAAGACCTGTTGTTGTCCCGACCCAGAGCGTGTTCGTGTTATCCTCGCAGATGCTCATCACGCGAAACGTGCTGTTCCTGTAACTCCAGAAATCCTGTCCGTCATACCGGCTTATTCCTCCCCATGTGCCAAACCACATGAACCCCCGGGAATCCTGGAAGAAGGAGGAAACAGCTGATTGCGCGAGTCCATCTGCGGTGGTGTAGGTCGTGAAGGGATATGTTTGCGGGAAAGCCGTGGGGCCGGCCACAACTGCAGCAAGGAGGACGATGAGGAGGCTGGGCTTGGAATTCATGAGTCAAAAGAACAGCGATTGGACTGAATAAGCCGAGAAGGTGAGTCAATGTCAACAACACGCGCGAGTGACGGCAGCTCTTAGCAGGCGTCACCTCTTGTGCAACCTTGCCTCGGGGCTCAGATTGAGACCGGGGTCAGAGTGGGCACCAGTGATGCACAGTGGCTCATAAGCCGGAGGCCGCACGTGTCACGCCTATTGGGCTTGCAGGAAGGAATACGTCACGCCTATCGCAATGGTGAAGTATTTGTCCGTGCTGACCGCAGAGGGATTGCCGTAGACGTCATAGTTGTAATATGTGTCTCTCTTGACCAGATGATAGCGCGCGGCCAGGTCCAGGGAAACATCCTTGCCGATGGGCATCAGAAATCCAACTCCGAGGTTCCCTCCCGCAACGGTCTTCGCGAGCGATTCGTAAATATTCTGAGTCACCACCCCGTTTTCCAACTTCTGGCCCTCCACCTTGCCGCTGTAGAAGTACACCCCCACCTCCAGAAGTCCGTAGAACCTCATGTTACCGGGAGGTGAGAGAAGCTTCGCCCCCAGGAGAATGGGAAATGCATTCATCCTTCCGGTGAGCTGCAACGTCCCCTTGCCGCCGTTCGCCGCATAGCGCTGGTTCACCTGTTCCTCATCGACGTTCCATGTCGTGAACCCGCCCAGCAACGAAAAACGGAGGTTGCTTGAGCTTTCCATATAGAAATCGACGTGCCCCCCGAAGCCGGTCTTGAAAGATTCACCGAACGACGCCGTCGGGAAGGCGATGTCGGCTGCGAACGTGGTTCCATATCCGTTTTGAGCTAACGAGAACCCGGTGCCGAACAGGACAAGCCCGAGAAGGAGAACGATCTGCTTCGATGCGCAGCGCATAAAAGACTCCTTTGAATGATGAGCGCCGGGATGATTAGTGGAATGTATAACTGAGTCCTGCCAACGTGCTGATGAAACGAATCGCCCTCGTGCTGATGTCATTCCCCCCTCCCGTTATGACCAGGACATGTTTGTCATAGTCCACGACAGAATTGAACTTCACATTGATGTCAACGGCCCACCCATCGTTTCCGATCGGGACAAGCCCTCCGATGCCGACGGAATAGGCACCCTGGGACCAGGACTCCGTCGAAGGCGCGATGGCAGTTGCCACACCGTCGATGGTCACCGTTCCGGATTTTTCCAGGGTCTGAAAATACATGCCGAGGGAGATGGTCAGGTAACTCACGAAACTCTGGTACTGGTACGAGTAGTTGATGCCCAGAACGACAGGGACGACGCGGTAAGGTGCGTCGAGGTTCGCCGTGCCTTTCTTTCCCTGCTCTGCAAGCTTGACGCCCAGCTTCCCATTGTCCACGTTGAAGGCCGAGTACCCAAAACCCAGGAAGACCTGGAAATCCCGGCTCAAATTATACGGCGCGTCCACGAATCCGGTGAACCCTACCTTGAACATATCTCCAAACTCACCCACCGGGAAAGCCGGCCCCCCTTTTACCGAGATGCCGAACTTCCCCGGCTTCCGATTCAAAATGTCGTCTTGTTGTGCCAGTGCGGACGGCATCAACGCGACAACAAGCAACGACACAAAGAGGCTCTTCATCGGCGGATAGTCCCTGCGGCTGATAAGAATTGGAGACGCAATCGAACCTTTAAACGTAAGCATTAACTCTTATGAATTCAACTTGCCTGCCATACAGTCCACAGGCCGTTTTCAATGCCGGAATGGGGGGGGACAAGAATCCAATCACCGGATTCCGTTCTATAGATTCGGGGACAGAATAAACATGAGAAAAGACGCACGGGGATGAGTGTACCATAACACCCATCCCCGTGCCTGCCCTGCCTGGCGGCAGGGCGCTGCGAAGAGCCCGACGAAGCGGTCTGCTACAACACAAACTTCATCGAGATGATGACGTTCTGGTAGGTAATAGTCTGCTCGATGTTGCTGCCGGACGGCGTTTGCAGCTCATCCTTCTTCTGTTCGCGCCATCCATACATATACCCGACGTCGAAATGCAGGATGTCGGACGAATTGATGCCGAATCCGAGCGTGACAAACTTCTGGTCATAGCGCATCGCATCACCCTTATAGGGGGACGGTCTGTACATGGCGCCGGCGCGGGCGATCAGGCCGGTGAACGGGAGTCTGAATTCCGCACCGACGTTCATATTGAGCACCCGTGTGAACTCATCCTTGATCCGCTTGTTGACACCGCTCTCTGCCGTGAAGTCATATCCTCCCGAGTACTTCATCTGTGTATAATCCACGTACGTCACTTCGGCCGCGCCTGTCAGAATCCAGAGATTGACCATCGCGCCGGCCGTTGCCTCGTACGGAGGAGTGATCTTGTAGGAAAGCGGGGTAGCTTGAGGATTGACGTCGATCACCGCCCCTGTTTTGTACGTGCTGGTTCCGCTCAGGTACCTCGTTCCGGTGACCGAATGGACGAATGGAACTTTGAACGACGCGCTGATGGCAATAAAGTTCTCGAATCTATAGACCAGCCCGAACCGCACGTCCCAACCTTTGTATTCGGTTGTGCGGACATCTCTGTAGTCGGCATCAATGAACCCCGCTGTCCGCGGATCGGAAGGATTTATCATCATCGAGTCGGGATACATACCCTGGGTATCCTCTGCGTGAAACTCCCGGTCCGTGTCATAGATACCGAGGTTGTAGCTTCCGCTCACGCCGAAGAACACGCCTGGAGCCGCCTGCAGAGAGACCCCTGTTGAGATATGCAGCAGGTTGCCTCCATCCAGGACATAGCCGCTCTCCTGGAACTTCCCGTTCAGCATGGTCTGATCGCCAAGATATCTCCCGGCTTGGTCATACGTGGGATACGTCAGGCCGAGGGTGCGCCCCACATCCGTAGGGCTCTCGACAAGCAACGTGGCAAAGGAGTTGCCCCCCTCGTTGTATGCAGCATATTTCCCCCCCGCATTGAAATCCTTGGACTGTGTGTACCCGAGTCCGAACACCATTTTCCTGACCGAATCCATTCTCACGGGGAATGTAAAGCCCGCCTGGGTCAGACTGGTATTAGAGGAGGTGAAGTCTGTGGCCGAGCCGAAATAGTTTACCGAGTTTGCAAAACTGTTGGTGTTGACAGACATGGTATACGTTGCGCCTTCGGAGAAGCCCAGTGTTGCCGGGTTCATCCTCAGGGCCGAAAAATCGTACCCGATGGTGGAATACGCATTCCCCATGCCCAGTGCCCGCCCGTTGAAATTGAGGCCCTGACGGGAAATGCGGATCGCATCATCTACACTTTGGGCAAAGCCCGAGAGCGGCCAACCAAGAAGAAGGACAAGAAGCATCCCCACCGCACTACGATTTCTGCACGTTATCATGTTCCCTTCCCAAAAAATTGGCACAAACAAATTACCAGATAGCATTATAAGGTACACATTTAGCAGCTGATTCTCAAGCGTACACCAGTACACACAGGTTCATGCTGAAGACCTTGTGCAGGTGTTTCAGAATCCAGCCGAGACCCCGGCACTGATCCATGGGGTCCATTCTTTATAAGGGGATTTGGGATCCTGTAACACGTCGAAGAGAACTTCAACAAATAACGCTGTTTTCGGAGAAACGGGCTGTACAAATCCGCCACCCAGAAGAATGAACGGTACCCATGCCCTTTCCGACGTGTAATTCCCGCTCGCGTATTCGTAGCTCATTTCGGCAAACTCAGCGTGGGCATACACTCGCGGAGTTATGCTGAACCGTGCGAAGACACTCCCTCCATAGTTGTGGGAGGTCACATCCTGAGCGTAGCGTGAATCCACGGTATATTCGTACTGAACCTTCAAGCCTAAAGAAGCCCGCGGGCTCAGCTTGTATCCTACCATGGGGGTCACGGCGAGGCGGAAGTAACTTCCGAAACTCAAACCGAGACTCCCGCCGTAATACACCTTACTCTCAGCTGGAGCTTTCGGCGCCTCCGGCTCCAGCATTTGAACTGCCTGGTCTGTATCCGCCCGGAGTGTGTCCACCTGCTGGGAGAAGACAACAGTACCCGGCAGAAGGAGGAGAACCGCAATAAGCGGGAGATTCTTCAAAGCCTACCTCCGTGAGTAAATGAGCGTGTAGTCAATCGCGCGTTCTTCAAACGACTACTTTGTCTTCGTCGCCTTGGCGTTCTGCGTTGTCAGCTCTTGTATTAATAAATGGGTGTATTCTTTGCTGAAACTGTTCAGGCTGGACGGATTGTAGGCCGTGGACTGCATAGACCAGCGGATCTGTTCTGTTTCCGCGTCATACATATTCGACTCGATAAAGTAGGTCTTGTCGGTGGTGTAATATCCCGGAGTAGAGGCGACCGGGTACGCATAGCTGTAGTAGCTGTAATAGCTGCCGTAGTAGCCATAGTGTGGATAGGGCGAATATGCATATGCCCCGCCCGCGTACATTGTGGTCCCCGGAACGTATCGCTGGTCGCTCTTCACATCAAGTAACGATACTGTGAACACGCCGTCGCACCCCGATTCTTTGATCTTTGCTGCGATTTCAGCTTTTGAATAGGAGGCTTTTGTCAGGGTAGGCGTCATAACATCTATACTCCGCACTGCCTTGATCCCTTTGGCCTTTGCCGCAGCGACAAGATCAGACTCCACCACCATCTGCGCACTCCTGTCGGCCGTAATTGCCATAACAAAGACGCTGGTATACGGTTTGCCCAGAGGATTTTCGGGGTTCTGCCAGAAACTTATCACTTCCTGTGAAGTCCCGCAGGACATCAGGAGCACAGCGGAAAGCACGAAAATGAGGGGAAGGAGGTGTTTCACGACGATTACCTGCGTTTTAGTGAGAGAGGCAAGGCGTTGTTGCATCTTGTAATAACATTCCTGGCATGCTGGACGTTCCAGGTTCAGATGAACCCCGGCCATTCTCCCTGTTGTGAGAAAAATCAGCAGGAGATGAAGAGCCTTGCGCGGGGTTCGATTCATCACCACGGGTTCTCGCATCGTTAACCCGGATTCATTTTTCAGCAAGCAAAACCGCTTTTGCAGCCTCAAGTTCGGCAAGCTGTTCCTTGCCCACCTCCGGATACTGCAAATCGAGCCCGGCCATGGCATCGATCACAGCAGCGGCCACGACCACACGGGTGAACCACTTGTTGTCCGCGGGAACCACATACCACGGTGAGTGATCCGTGGCCGTATGACGGATCATGTCTTCGTACGCTTCCATATACTCTTTCCAGTGGCCGCGCTCTTTTGCATCGGAGGCCGAAAACTTCCAGTTCTTTTCCGGAGTCTCGATCCGTTCCATGAAGCGCTTCTTTTGCTCTTTGCGGGATACATGGAGGAAGAACTTCCGTACCACGGTTCCGTTGTTGTTCAAATACCGTTCATAACTCCTGATATCCCGGTAGCGGTTGTCCCAGATGTCCTTCGTAATCAGCTCTGAGGGGATTCTCTGCTTCTGCAGGAAATCTTCGTGCACGCGCACGACCAGAACTTCTTCATAATAGGAACGATTGAAGATGCCGATGCGGCCACGCTCGGGCAGGTGTTTGGTGCAGCGCCACAGGTAGTCGTGGTCGAGTTCTTCGGCGGACGGAGCTTTGAACGACGCCACCTGGCACCCCTGGGGATTGATGCCGGACATCACGTGTTTGATCGCGCCATCCTTACCTGCGGCGTCCATGGCCTGAAAGATGAGGAGAACGGACCAACGGTCCTGCGCGTAGAGCATATCCTGCAGCCCGGCAAGCGCTTCTATGCCGGTCTGCAATGCGTCTTTTGCGCGAGGCTTGTCCTCGGCAGCCAGGCTCCCCGTGTCTGCGGGGTCGAAATCCTTCAGGCGGAATTCCTTGCCATCGGTAACGCGATAGGGCTTGGAGAGTTTATGGGCAGCCTTGATGATCTCGTCCAGTTTCATGGGGTGTACCTCCTGGCAATCGGGCTTGGGTTTGGCGTGTGCACAGACGCGCTATGTCTTCTCAGGAGCCGGTTCTTCCTTGACGGCCTCCATATACATACGGTAGAGCACCAACGTAAGTGGGACACCGAGTATGGTTCCCATGGGACCGAGTGCCCAGGTCCAGACAAGCAGCGAAATGATAACAAGAAGCAGCGGGACATCGAAGCCCTTGGCCATGAACCTGGTTTTGATGACGTTTTCCGAAAGGGCATTGATGAGAAAGAACCCCACGAAAACAACCAGCGCTTTCTGCCATCCAAATTGTATCAGCGCAAGAAGTGCCGGGGGGAGTACCGACAACAGAAACCCCAGATTCGGGACGAAATTCAGCATGAAGGAGAGTACGCCCCAGAGAACGGGATAATCCACCCCCAGCGCCAGGAGCAGGATGATATTCCCGATGGCGACAAACAATCCCGAAAGCGAGACGATGGAGACATACTTGCGGACTTCTTTTCCGAAGAGGATGTATTTGGCCATGATACCGTGTATTTCTTCCCCGCGCTGGGCCTTCGCAATCGATCCCGCTGCCTCGATCAGGATAAACACCATGACCAGCAGAATGACCAGTGACATGCTGACAACCCCGAGTCCGGCCGAAAGGAAACCGGCAGCCATTTCCAGAATGCGCTGAGGCTCAAGTGCGCTGCCCAGCGCAAAGCTCCCCGTATTGATCCCAAAACCACTCAGAAACTGGATGAAAGAATCCCGTATTTCCACGAGTCGCGGCTGGTACGTTGGAAGCTGATCGATCATTTTCGAAATCGACCCTCCCACGACGAAGGAAAGGAAGAGGCCGCCGAGGATTACCACAATGATGGTAATGGTTACGGCAAGGGCGGGTTTGACGCCTTTCCTGATAGCCCAACCCATCAACGGGGTAAGAGACATCGCAAACAGAAAAGCCATCAGAATAATGTTGACGATGGATGCGGCGAAGTGCATGCCGGCAATAATAATGACAACCGAAGCCAGGGTAACGAGGGGGTTGCGAATGGCGTTCATTGTGCAACTCTCCTTTGCCGATGACCGTTAGGGGTTGGGGTTTGATTCAGAATCTGATACTCACATTGAGCTTCACTGCGTGGACCATCATCGGCGTTTCTGAAGGGAATGGCCAGTTCATGTCGCCGCGGAACGCGTAGAAAAAGGCATATGCCACTCCGTTCCGGAGAACGAAGTAGAGAATCGGTCCGAAGAAAGGACTCGTCTTCACGATTTCTTCCGCGAAATTCGTGATAATGACGATGGACGATCCCAGGAGGAGATAACTGCCAATCCATTTCGGGAAGACGACCCGTGGATAGATCACGGACGCCTCATATCCGCCTGATACAGCGATGCTCGAAAACAACTCCACGTCAACACCTCCCTCGGTCGACATGCCGAAACGTCCGCTCCCTCCCGTGCGGAGCAGAATAGCTGAATCACCGGGTGCGAGCCCCGCGCCGGGTGTGAATTTCGGCTCTACGTAATCAAAAGAGTACTGATGATACGGTATCAATGCTTGATTTCCCAATTCCCAGCCATAGCCCGAGCGCTGGCCGGTGCCAATCCTCCACCATTCTCCTGCCGTACCGCCCGAACCTTCTTTGCCTGGGGGAATTGTGGACTTCCCGTACGTACCTATGAGGAATCTCTCGTCCAGCTTCTTTCCCCAGCTCTTGAATGTCTTCACTTCCCGGAACCCGAGCTTCAGGCTCATGGTTCCGGCTGAGGGAAGGTCGGCGGTATAAAGTTTATGATCAAAGATCCCGTATCCATACGACCCTTCGAGAACCGGGTCAAAATCCCCTTCGGTGAGAAAGCTCCACATCGATTTCGATCCGCCTGCCGGTGGCTGGGCGAACGCGGAGACTCCCGGCAGAGAGAACACGGAAGAGAGAACCGGCAGAAGGAGAATACACAGGATAAGAATGAGAGCGGGAGTTGGACGAAGATGGGTGGACATTGCGGGCCTCTGGTGGTTTCTTTTGCATACTGAGAATCATAACGCTCGCTCAAGGATGGCGTGCAGGTGTTTCATGCCGGTATTGAACAATATACACTTTTGTTTATGGGGGATCAAAGAGATTTCATGTTGAGCGAAGCATGCGGGAGCAAGTCGGTCATACCGGAATCATCGCTCCAGCACCGGATTCTAGACCGCATACGAGAATGCAAAGATCCCTCTAAAACGGAGTGACGTCAGCTTCGAATCCGTTGCGGTTGAATAGCGCCCGCCCGAGACCGCCTGGAGAATGGGACTGTCGGTGGATGAGAGCGAACTGCTGCCGAAGGCATACCCGAGACCGAGCGTGATCTTCGACCTTCCGATGCTGAAAATCCCACCGCCGGCCAGGTTGATGTAATCGATGGAGCTTATGGCGAAATTCACTCCTGACCCGGATTGTGCTCCTGAATTGTCCGTCGTGACGCTGGCATACCAGGAGGTGTTCTCGTTCACATCGTACTCAATCCCGACGCCGAAGTTCAGCACCGGCTGAAGAGCGGCCGTCAATGTGTTCTGATACGTTACGCCGGTCGATTGACCCGCAAACGGCGCGGGTTCCAGGACATTGAACCTGCTTACCGCCGCATACCATTCCGCCGAGATGTCGAACCGGAACTGATCCAGCTGGTAGGACACTCCGAACCCTATAGCCCAGGAACTCCGGTACATTGATGAGAGACTTTCCTGAAAATCGGCCACAAAGAAGGGATCAGGGATGCCGTCTCCGTTGGTATCGACTCCGGTGGCCATGACGTTGACGTATGTGGAGCCGCTGCCGAACAGATTGATGCCGGGTGTCGTGAGTGTAAACCCGAGGGAGAGGGGTGAAAGGTCGACTGCAACCCCTGCTTTCCACAGGAGGCGGATGTTGTAGTAGTCGTAACTGGTGAAATACGTGAGTCCCGCAACCCCCGCGGAGTCCGTCAGGGCGGACGCCAGAACACTTGTGCCTTTCACCTGGGAACGAAGCGCAAAATATGTTGTCACCCCCAGCCCGATGTTCCTGCTCAGCGGCCGGGACCATGTGAAGCCGGCCCACATCTCGCTCACATCCTGTATGAACGCCCATTCCTGGGAAACAGAGCCGGATCCCTGAACACCAGGGAGAGTCTGCCCGGCAGCCACGTAACGCTCATCCAGGTTGAGGCTTGCCCGCTGGCGGGTGATGAGGGAATACGCCAGGTGGTCAGCCGCACCACTGTCGGCCGGAAAGCGTCCGGCCAGGAGGCTGGGTGCGACATTGAATTTGAAACTGGAGGTCTGCCGCTTCTGAACCCCTGTTCCCTCAAGTGTTGAAGAGCTTGCCTCATACACGCCGGCACTCAGGATCAGCCCGCTCGCTCTGCTGAGCCCGAGTGCTCCCGGGTTGTAGTAGGTCGCGCTCAGATCCGACACGCTGCCGATCACGGCGCCTCCGAGGAGTGTTGATCGCGTACCGTACTGGATATTCCAGTACTGTGTATCCTGTGCCCGGAGGGATTGCACACAAAGGATTGTCATCAACGCTGTTGCGGCAGAGAGCCGGTCCATTCGTAAGACCGGGACTCTTCGCTGTTCAGAGCTCATGCATTTCCTCGTTTTCATGTTGATCGGTATCTGGGCAACATTCGTTTGGGGGCTGGCAGGCAGCAACCATTTGATGATAGCGATTCTCATTAATAGAATCCAGCAGGCAACTCTCCATCCCACTCCATTTTCGACGGGAAGACCGTCTGTGCATCTGCCAGAGACCAGGATAGACAAGAAAATCGGCGGAACCATAGGGTTGTCGGAGATTTTGACGAACTTGATTTTGACGGATAAACTTGGCTATATTTGATTGCTTAATCGTTTGTCCCCCTTACTTATGGGCTCTGAACAACACGATTGTCAGGCGGTTTGCCACAACATCCGACAGAAAGCGTCGAGTAGGGATTATCACAAAATCGGAGGTAGAATGACAAGGAACTGGTTCTCCAAAATCTCCATCGCAATGGCTGTCGCGTTGTGCGCATTATCAGCCGCGCCCGTGACTGTCGTGGCGCAACCGATGGATATCACGGTGACACCCACTGTTTCGTATATGTGGGCAGGTAGCTACAAGACTTTTGAGGGGGACATTCGGCTGGAAGACGGGATCCAGTACGGTGCGATCCTGGGCTTCGGGGCAGCCCCCACTGTCCGTGCGGAGCTCTCCTGGTCAATGCTCTCCTCGAGGGCCACATTCGCCCCCTACTACAACGTCGGCTCGACCTCGCCTCTCACGGGCCTGGACATAGGGATGATCGTTCACTACTTTCAGCTGGGAGCTGTGCATTATGTCGATAAGGGAAAAGTCCAGCCATTTCTCGGTATGACGGCGGGGGCGGTCCTGTTCCATCCCGACGACGTGATTATCCAGGGCTATGCATCCAGCGACACGTGGCGTTTCGCCTTGTCCTTTGTGGGCGGACTCACATTCAACATGTCTGAAAAGGTCGGACTCAGGATCCAGGGACGGTTGAACATGCCCATCTACTTTTCCGGAGCATACGTAGGAGTCGGCACCGGCGGCGCGAGCGTTGGGGCAACCGGAGGCGTTCCGATTGTGCAGGGGGACATTGGCGCCGGTCTCTCCATCAAGATCTGACAGCTCTGCCGATGCATCACTCTGGCTGACAACGAGATTGCCGTGGTAGTACAATATTACTATTGGAGGAGAAGCGTTATGAACATGCCGTTGAAAAAACTCTCGGGACGATTCATGGTCCTGCCTCTGGTCATCCTGCTCGCGAGCGTCGTGCCGAGCGGGTGCTATCAGGACTATAACCTGGGCGTGGAGGACTTCGATGCTTATCTGACAAAGTATGTCGAAGGGACCAACTTCCAGGCCTACAAGTACTTCATCATGCCGGATACCATCATGCACCTGATCGACCAGGGTGTCGTAGTCGATCCCATAGCCGGCTATCGCAAGTACGACAAACAGATCCTCTCGCTCACCGCGAGCAATTTTGAGGCACGCGGTTATGTGCGCTTGAAGGATACGCTCGAGATAACCGGGGGAATCGATCCCAAAACGGTGTTCCTGGTTCTCATCGGCCAGTTCGCCAATGAGCACACCGGCTATTACTACGATTACTGGTACGGCTACTGGGGCGGCTACTGGGGCTGGTACTATCCCGGCTACTATCCACCGGCATACGTCGACTCCTACGAGTACACTGTCGGAACGACCGTGACCGAGATGGCCGACTATGCAAAGAGCGCTGGGGAAAGAAAGCACGCCCCTGTCTGGGTCGGAGTCATCGCCGGCCTGGCCGGAGCCCCTGCGACCGCCCAGCAGCGCCTTGGAACAGCAGTCAACACCCAATTCGAGCAATCGCCGTACCTTTACGCAGGTCAATAACGCTCTTCTCCATCATTCGCGAACAAGAAGGATGTCGTGACGACGATGAAACTTCTCAAGATAAGCATACTCGTGGCTCTCGTGGCGATGCCGGCACTGGCGCAGCGCAAAGGAGACCAGCTCACAGGCTTGACCTGGAATATCGGAATCCCGGTTGGACAGATGAGCGACTTCATGAACAAGACCAGCTTCGGTGGCTTCGGGGTCGACTTCCGCTGGTTCCTTGACGAGAACTCCTCGCTGGGAGGGTCGTTCTCGTGGAACAACTGGAGTGACCAGACCAACGAGACCATCCCCATCAAGAATGGCGCCATCGGCGGAACCCAGATACGATACTACAACGTCCTGCCGCTCCTGCTGAATGCGCACTATTACCTGGGAGAAACCGGACAGGATATCAGGCCATATGTCGGGCTCAACATCGGTGCGTACGTGGTGAACCAGCGTCTGGATGTCGGCATCTACTCCTTCCAGAACGACAACTGGCATTTCGGGCTGGCCCCGGAAGCGGGATTTCTCTGGCACATGGATGCGCGTTCGCATATCATGATAGCGGCCCGGTACAACTACGCCTTCGACTCCGGCGAAACGCTCGGCGGCAAAGACGACAATTCTCTCGCATTCCTGGGCGTGAACCTCGGATTCGCCTGGACAACGGGTTGGTTCTGACCCGTGCAAGGGGGTATGTGATCCTCCCCCGGTGTCCCGTGTTGAACACCAGGGTTGTGACAACGTAGACCGGTCTATATCAAACGGAGTCTGGCGCTCTGCCGGGCTCCGTTTGGTTCTTTCTCCCCGACAGTACAGTCGGCTCCCAACACGGCCCGTGTCCTTCCCCTGCCGGGGGCGATAAGGTGTTTCGGTGATGACTAACGCGCCCTACCCGAGAGGCCTATGACCCGACACTTCCCACTTCTCGCACTCATTCTCCTCGGCGTGAACATTGCCGGCGCGCAGGTACCGGTTCCCAAAGCGGATTCCGTGTCGATCCGCGGTCTTTCCCTTACCGGCTATCCGTACGTCTTCTACTCTCCGGAAACAGAATTTGCACTGGGCGGAGCTCTGGTCGCCACGTACCGCGCCACCGACTCCCTGAAGGCAAAGGCGTCCAATTTCACTCTTTCCGGTTACTACTCCGTTAAAGGCCAGTACGATATCTATTTCGTTCCCGAAGCGTTCTTCGAAGAGGGAAAGTACTATCTCACGGGGTTCATCGACTATGGGAAATATGTCGACAAATTCTGGGGAATCGGCAACGACGTCCCCGACATTCCTGAAGCGCCATACGTTCGCACGTTTCTCGCCGTGAACGTCGACTTTCAAGTAAGAATTGTGGAAGAGCTGAAGATCGGCTTGAATTACGATTTCAACACGACGACAATTACCGACAAACAGTCCAACCCCTTCCTGCTAGCGGATGCCGTGACCGGGTCCAACGGAGGTCTTTCGTCCGGTCTGGGGGTCTCTCTGAGCTACGACAAGCGGGACAACGTCTTCTGGCCGTCCACAGGCCTCTTCTATAAACTCAATACCGTGCAGTGCCTCAAAATGTTGGGAAGCGATTTCGAGTTCAACCGGACAATCATCGATCTCCGCCAGTATATCGGACTCGGTGAGGGGAGTGTCCTAGGAGTGAATGTGTATGGAAATCGTGTCGCAGGTCCCACGCCATTTTATCAGATGCCCCTCCTGGGGGGCGGATACATTATGCGGGGCTACTACCTCGGCAGGTATCGTGACAATTATTATGTCGCCGGGCAGGTGGAGTACCGGTGGATGTTTGCCAGGCGATGGGGGGTGATAGCGTTCATCGGCGCAGGCGACGTCGCAACCGAGATGTCAGGCTTTCGGGTGAAGTACTTCAAGCCCAACGCCGGGTTCGGATTCCGGTTCGCCCTGGATCCAAAGGAGAAGCTGAACGTGAGGATGGACATCTCGTACGGAAGAGACGCGCAGGGGAATTCAATCAAGGGGGTCTATTTCAACGTCAAAGAGGCGTTCTAGCATGACTCGCCCCATCAGCTTACGTTGACGGGGCGAGTCGAAGCGTTTGACACGCGGGAAGAGCAGAGTATTTTGTTGTACCTATTTCCCGGGCGCGGGCGGGAATTTCGCAAGCATCTCCTGAACGACACCGTTAATCTTCTGCTCCATCGTATCCGGATCCGGCTTGCTGGCAAGTGCACCCGTTGCGACGCTCCGCCAGATGAGCTGCTTGGTTGTCGGATTGATGAAATCCAGGATAAGAGTCCCCTGGGTGTACTGCTGGACGTCCACTCCGCCTCCGTACCCTCCCCACCGTCCGTAACCATACCCATAGTTGGTGACGTTGACCTTCTCCTGCGTTCCCGTGTGGTACATGATGACGAAGTCCGGATTGGTGGAACTCTCGGTAAGTCCCTTGGCTTCCAGCTGGCTCTTGACCGCACTGCGGAACCGGTTGTCGACAAGGCTGTTCTGGAGCATATTTGCGGCAGCATTGGCGCTCAACTGGTCCTTAGAAACAGACATCCATTCGAACGTCTTGAGCGTTGTGAAATTGAGTTCGCGATCGTAGTCCGTGGTCACGGAAACACTTGAGCAACCCATGACAAGGATCGCTGACAAACCGGCGATGAGAACCGGGAGAATCTTCATTGTGCGCACTCCTCAATTTGTGGAAGGATAACTACCATTCACGAGGCCCCGGCACGATGCCTTCTGCCTCGAAGCATGATCGAAAGGAAGTAATTAAAGATATCGACTTACAGTGACATTTTCAACTGGAAAAGGCGATGCATCTGCCGGGCGCATTTGCCGGCGGCGGAAATGACAGTGTGTGCTCCCTGAAACCTTGTTCGTGTTTGCCCGACGTGCCCGTTTGTCGCCGATCAGGGAAGGAACGCATCTGTTTCGCGGCGTTTTCGGGGAAATCATTTCATGGTGGCCCGCAATTCGACGAGCAGCTCGTTGAATGCATCTACACGTATCAATCCCAGCTGCGGGTACTCAATGTCGAGGATGACATAGAAGGTAATTGCCATTATCGCCGCAAACCCGATCATATGCGCCCGGTTCGGCCCTTTTGCATCCGCCATATTGTAGCCGGCCAGGAGCGCACACCCCAGCGATAATCCGAACAGAAGCCCGAAAATTATTTCCGGCGGGTGCATTTTCGTCGACATGCTCCGCGTGGTCACGATATCGATCATGCTGTTCAGCGCAGAGAGAAGCAGTGAAGTCGTTGCAGGATTGCCCTGCCTCCGGCAGGCCGCTACAGCCCGGGTCCATATGTCCTCCTGCAACTTCGCACTTCTGGCCAGAGTTGCCATTGCGGCGTCGATATCGGTGATGTTGCTGTAGGTTTCAATGCGCGAGTCCAGGTAGGCGCGGAAGAGTTCTCTCAGCGCGGGCTGGTCTTCCTGTTCGAGAAGATCGATTCTCAAATAGGCCGTGCCGATATCATTGGCTTCTTCGACAATACGCGCTCTCCGGTCATCGAAGCGCGAAGCAGCACCGGAGAAGGTAAATGCGATGAGGAGTCCCAGAAGGGCGAACACGGCCCCCTCCATGGCGCCGGTGCCTGACGGCTTTCGACCCTGAGCGAGCCTCGATGCTCCAATACGCCGGCCGGCTTCCTGAAAGAGGATCATACCGGCGAAAATGACCGCGGCAACCAGAAAAAGCATTAGTGTGTACTTCATCGGGTCCTCCAGTTGGAAATCACTCTGTGGCGGAAGAGCTTTTCCGGAATGTGCCGGAATCACTGTACTGACAAACCAGGTGGTTTCTAAAACTGAAGTCCGGCGCAGCGGTCCAGGAGCTTTTCGATCGCATCAATCTGCCTGCGGTAGCGTGGGTCGCCGGCTCCACCATAGTCGCGACGGAATTGTTCCACGGTGAGGTTCTCGGGTAGCCCTGCGGCATCCGGCCCGGCACCGCTCGCGATCGGCTCACCAACCGACTTCTCCAGCCAGCGCAGGCGGCCTTCATGCTGGCGAACCGCCAGCACGATCAGATCGGTGGGATGCTCTTTGAGGAAGTCAAGACAGGCCTTCACCGGATCATCGCTTGCAGCGATGACCTTGCGGATTTTGATGCCGAGCTCTCCGATCGCACTCCTGGAACTTCCCTTCGGTATGAGTTTCCATCGCTCGAGCGTGTCGCGGACACCAGGGAAGTCCTGCCATTCGGTGAGAGGATTCTCGGTCACGTGCAGCATGCGCAGCTTTGCCCTGCTTACCAGTGCCATTTTGAGGGCATGTGCGAATGCGACTTCACTGGCTTCGGAAAAATCCGAGGGGTGGAAGATGGATTCCACTTTGATCCCTGTGGAAAGGTCTATCTGAGCCATGATCCGGATCCTCTCGTTTTACCGATTGTTGTTTCACTCAACAAAATCCGTCGAACCACCGGGCAGAGCGGGGGCGTTCCGGACAAGGTTGATGCTCCGTTTCACCACTCAATCTCAAACCCGACGATCAGGAACCAGCTCTCTGTGAAAAGGTTGAAAGCGTACAATGACACTGTCCCCGGTTGCGGCTTCAACTGAGCGAAGAGGCCCCGGTCCACATCCAGGGGGCTCTGGAAAACTCTTGTCCGCTGCGCCGTCAACCCGGCCCGGAGAAGTTCGGTCGGCGCGATGCCGAGTTCCAGCCAGGAATAGAAGAAGTTCCCCGACCTGTCATTCACATCGAACAGGTATTCACTCTCGCCGTAGAAATCGAACATGCTGTAGCCCAGGGACATCTCGAGCGCGGGAACCACTCCCGCCGTTCTGCCGAATGCCACTCCCGCCATCGGCGTCAGCGCGATCGTGAAGGACTCTCCTGATGAGAAGGTCCACCCGCCGAACACCGAAGCGGTATTCCGATCCTCATAGTTGTACCGGGCTTCGAGATGGAGATTCCCGAGGTCTTGAGTGAACACGCCGATAAGGATATCGTTATCCGCCGGTAGAGCGTAGTAGTACGCGGCCGCAGAGAACTCCCATCGGCTCTGTTTTCCGTTTGCATCAAGAGAATCGGGAGGGGGTGCACCTGCGGCATCCGGCAGCAGCACTGCGACCAGCAGGAGCAGTCCTGATAGGACCTTGAACACGTGATTCAACAGTCGTTTCACCTCACTTTCCCTCGCATGGGTTTGCTGTCATCCTCCCAGGGCAATGGTTATGTCGCCTTGACGGTGGCTCACTCTACCATCTCCAATCCTGTCAGAATCTTTCCACCTGATGTGTCCCTGGCACATCAATAGATTTCCAGGAACAGCATAACGATGGCAACAACGTTTCAGACTCGCAGCACCCGCCGCGGGTCACTTCACCTGCGGCGGAATGAGGTACAGCGTTGACGCAAAGACCAGGTACACCGCCAGCAAGAGAACCCCGACAAACCATGCCGACCGGCCGCTGTTGGCAAAAAGAGCGGCGGTCGTGGTCGCGATCAACACCATCAACACGGCACCCGGCCAGAAGACCAGGTCCATGGGGGCTGGAGCGATCAGATAACTGAGCAGCACGACCACCGGCGCCATGAACAATGCGATTTGCGAAGCACTACCCATGGCGATACTTACGCTCAGATCCAGCCGGTTCTTCCTGGCTGCCGAAAAGGCGGTGGCCATTTCCGCGGCGGCCCCCACCAGCGCCACGACAATAAATCCCACAAAGGGGGCACTCATGCCGAATGCGAGGGAGGCTTCCTGCACCGATTCAACGAAAATTTCGCTCACGAGCGCGACAAAGAAGGTAACGATCACGAGAACCGGCAGGGCAATCCCGAGTGGCCATCCTTGCTCCTCCTCATGCTCATCCGCGGGGCTCTCCGGTGTGTAGAAAGCTTTGTGGGTTTTGAGGGAAAATAGAAGCCCGAGACCATACGTTAGTAAAAGGATCACGGAAATCGCTACGCTCAGATCCTGAACGAACGTTCCGGGGTTTGACAGGTCCCTGGCGGACATGAGCGAAGGCACCACCAGCGCCACGCTTGCCAGAAACAACATCCCCGTCTGGAATCGCGCGTTGACCTTGCTGAATTCCTGGACTTTGAACTTGAGCCCGCCGAGAAGGAAGGAAGCGCCAAGCATGAAGAGTGTATTGGTGACTATCGCTCCCGCGATCGACGCCTTCACAAGGACGATCTGCCCCGCCCGCAGCGCAGCAACCGCTATGACAAGTTCAGTGAGGTTCCCGAGCGTTGCGTTCAACAGGCCGCCGATCATGTCTCCCGTTTTGGCTGCTACCGATTCTGTAGCCCGGCTGAGCGTAATCGCCAGGGGCACAATGGCAACCACCGAGAGCACAAAGAGCACTGTGTATGCGGTCGGATTCACGGATTCATACACCAGCACTATGGGGACGAAAACAAGAAACAAGAGTGCCGGAGTGGCCTTGAATTCCCGCAGAATGGAACCCGGTACGCTCATGGAAATCTCCTGAATGGTGGGAGGGCTCCCCTCGCACATGACGGGGACTCGTGGGTTACTTTTTCGGATACTTGCTTTTATCCAGCCCGGTCAACTTGACGGGGTCCAGCAGTTCCTTGATCTGCTGTTCGGTGAGAATCTTTTTCTCCCGGATGACCTCCAGAATCCCCTTGCCGCTCTTGTAGGCTTCCCCGGCCAGCTCGGTTGCTTTCTCATACCCCAGCACGGGATTGAGGGCTGTCACGATACCGACCGTGGTTTCCATGTAACGGGCGAGGGTCTTCTCGTTGATGGTGATCCCGTCAATGCACTTCGTGCGGAAGATAATGGAGGTGCGGTAAAGCAGCGCCTGGGATTCAATCACCGCAAGGCCCGCAAGGGGTTCATAGGCGTTAAGCTGAAGCTGTCCGTGGTGGGCCGCCAGGCTGACGCTCTGGTCGTTGCCCATCACCCGGAAGGCAACGATATTCATGACTTCGGGAATCACCGGATTGACCTTGCCCGGCATGATGGAGGATCCCGGCTGTAACGCAGGAAGATTGATCTCGGACAGGCCCGCCCGCGGGCCGGATGTCAGGAGGATCAGATCACTCGAGATCTTCGACAACTTCACCGCCAGACTTTTCAAGGCGGAGGAATACACGACATATCCCTGCTGATCCCAGGTTGCGGCGAGCATGTCGGCGGCAGGGACGATCGGCTTGCCGGTTAATTTGGCCAGATGAGCCGCACATTTTTCCGCATACCCTTTGGGCGCGTTGAGCCCGGTGCCAATAGCGGTCGCACCCATGTTGACTTCATAGAGATATTTCTCGGCGTCCTTCAACAATGTGATTTCGGATTCCAACCCTGCCGCAAAGGCGTGGAATTCCTGCCCGACCGTCATGGGCACTGCATCCTGCATTTCCGTCCGCCCCATCTTGACGATCTCCAGGTACGCTTCCCCTTTCATCCGGAAGGATGCCGCCAACTTCTGCAGCTCTTCGATAAGCTTGTCGTTCCGCAGGAGGAACGCCACCTTGATCGCCGTCGGGTAGGTGTCGTTGGTGGACTGCGACATATTCAGGTGATCGTGCGGATCGATGATGTTGTACTCACCTTTTTTGTGTCCGGTCAGCTCAAGCGCAATGTTCGCCAGGACCTCGTTGAAGTTCATGTTCGTCGAGGTTCCTGCCCCCCCCTGGTACCAATCCACAAGAAACTGGTCGTGGTATTTCCCCTCAAGAACCGCCTTGCAGGCCTTTTCTATGGCGTCGAGTGTTTCTTTCTTCATGGCGCCAACATCCGTATTGGCTCTCGCGGCGGCCAGCTTGACCATAGTGAACGCCTCGACGAACCCGGGATAGTGGTTGATCAGGACACCCGAAATCTGAAAGTTCTCGATCCCCCGCGCGGTTTGCACCCCGTAGTACTTGTCGGCGGGAATTTGTTTCTCTCCCAGAAGATCCTTCTCCGTGCGGAAGGTTTGCTGGGACCACATCCTGGGTGCACTCACTATCAGGAAGGAAAGGAGCAGAGCAAGGGTTGCACGTTTCGCTTTCATTGGTGATTCCTTTCGACATTCACGTTCACAGCAGGATACTGCCGAAGAGAAGAGCAAAAAGGGTAGAAGCAATAACGGTAACGAGACCAGGCCTCATGAAACTATGATTCAGCAGATACTTCCCGATGCGCGTACTCCCCGTCTGGTCAAAAGAAACTGCTGCAAGGACCGTACCATATGTGGGAAGGAAGAAATTGCCGTTCACGGCCGGATACACCCCAATGAGGATCGAGGCAGGCAGCCCGAGCACGACGGCGACAGGCATCAGCGTCACAACGGTGGCCGCCTGGCTGATCAGCAACACAGAAAGCGCAAACAGCCCCAGGGCAAGCACCCAGGGAGCCTGCCGGATGATCTCGGAGATACCGCCGACGATTTCCAGCCGGTTCCCTTCAAAGAACGATGACCCCATCCACGAGACGCCGAGGATGGATATTACCGCAACGATCCCACCCCGCATGATATTGTTTTTCACCGTCTCATCAGGTTTCGCTTTGAACAGGAGCATGATCAGTCCTGCGGTGGCAAGCATGACGATCATGATGGCCTGACCGGTTTCGACCTGCCCCATTTCGATCTGTCCCCCTGCAAAGACCTGGTAGTGCGGACGAAGTTGCGGGAAGATGCCGAGGATCACCACTACGAGAATGGCCAGCAGAAACAGTGCTAATGAGCCGCGTGCATTCCGCAACTTCTCGCCCGGGAACACCGCCTCAGCGGCGGCGATGTTTACCTGACCCGCCTTCACCTTCTCCTGAAACACAGGATCCTCGCTGAGCTTCTTCCCCCTCCAGGCAATCGAAAGAGTCCCGGCAAGCACCCCGAGCAATGTCGCGGGAATGATGACCCCGAGAATGCTTATGAGGCTCACCTGCAACGAGGCCAGAGCCCCGACCATGGCAACAGTTGCGGCACTGATGGGAGATGCGATCAGTCCTCCCTGGGATGCGATGACGCTCATCGAGAGCGGCCGTTCCGGGCGAATATCCGCCTTGGCGGCAACTTCCACGATGACCGGCATCAGTGCATAGATCACATGTTGTGTTCCGCTCGCAAACACCAGAAGATAGGTCACGAAGGGAGCAACAAAAGTGATGTACTGCGGCTTTTTCTTCATGAGTTTTCCGGCAAGGGACACCAGGTAGTCCAGACCGCCAGCGGCCTGCATCGCCGCAAGAGCGGTGATGACGGCGATGATCATCCCGAGTACAATCGTTGGCGGTGAGCCTGGCGGGAGCCCGAATCCAAAGACGAGAATGGCCAGACCAATCCCGCCCGTGGCGCCCAACCCGATGCCCCCCAGCCGTGCACCCATCACGATGCAGGCCAGAAGAAGAACAAGTTCAATCCACATAGCCACACCTCAATGTAGAGTTTCAGAGATTTCGTTCAATCCGGATCGCTCCGGTCTCGATCTCGGGGAGGACGAGGGGAGGATACGGAGGCTACGGGCTTCGCCTATCGCGCCAGAAGCGATACGATTAATGACCCCCCGAGCGCAAGCAGGATGTTGCCGAGTGCATAGGTTACCCCGTATCCCAATGTCGGGATTCTGCTCTGCGCCGCTTCCTGGACAGCGGCGAGGCCGGGAGCAGACGTCCCCGCGCCCGCACAAATGCCGAGCAGGATGCCGGGATGGACATTCAAGAGATAACGCCCCACCAGCAAGGTGAGGAGATGCGGCAAAATGGTCACTGAGAGACTGCTGACCAGCAGAGCAAGCCCCGACTCCTTTAACGACACGATGAACTGCGGACCGGCGCAGAGTGCAGTCACCGCAACAAATCCGGTGAGGCCTACGGAATCAAACAGCCAGAGAACCGGGTCAGGGATTCCGGCGACTTTGCGGGTGGTGGAGTGCAGCCAACCCAGGAAGAGCCCCCCAACAAGGATCCCCACGCTGAGACTCAGCCCCAGCTCCACTCCGCCGAAACGAATTGCGGGGATGCCGATCAACCCGCCCAGAACGATGGTGAAGCTGACGGCCACCATATTTGTGGAGATCGCGGGTCTTTCAACCGATCCGAGCAGGTCACCCATGCGTTCGACGGCATGTGCCCTCCCTGAGATGGTCAATCGATCACCCTTCTGCACGGTGGTAGAGAGTGACCGTGGGAGCTCCTGGCCGGCCCGTTCGAGGCGGGCGAGAAACACGCCGCGGGCCCCCGCTTCGCGAGCGATGTCCCCCAGCTCCCGGTCCGCAAATGAGCTCTTCGTGAGGGTGACCGTAATGGTCTGTGACGGAACATCAACCAACTCCCGGTCGCTGATCTCCCCCTGACGCAGGGGATTGCTGTCGTTCACCAGGGTATCATTTCGACCGGCGAGCGCAACGGCGTCACCTTCCTTGAGCACCAGTGCCGCACTGGGATCGAGCATCTGTTCCCCTGAACGAATCCGTTCGACAAAAACCCGTCCGCCGGAAAACATGGACTCCAGATTTTCGACCGTATTTCCGGCCAGTGCACCTGTTATCCGGTATCCGCGAACCACAAACTCCCGGTAGGCTGATACTCGCTGCGTATCGGTCTGCATCACTCCCATTTCGGATTCGAGCTGTCTGCATTCCGCCGCAAGGTTCACCCGCATTATCCATGGTCCGACCCTTGAAAGGAACCAGGTCGTCAGGATGACACCGATAAAGTAGCTGGCAGCAAAGGCGGTGGTGAGATTGGCCTCCAACACCCGCCGCTGGACATCCGGCAGCGGCAGACGAACGATCGCATCACCTGCGACTCCCAGCGCAGCGGAAGCGGTTAGGGCCCCTGCAAACATACCGGCGCCCGTGCCGGCGTCGAGCCCGAACACCCGCACGCTCAGGTAGACGTTGGCCATGGCTACCACGGCAAAAAGCAGTGTCAGACCCACCTGGGTTGCACCGCTGGACTTGAGTCCCTGAACGAATTGCGGGCCGCATTTGAACCCGATAGCGAAGAGGAAAAAGTAGAACAGAATCCACTTGACCTCACCGGCAATGGTGATCCCGATCTGGCCCACCACGAGGCCCGCCAGCAGCACGCCGAGCACCGCACCGAGGGGCTGGCCCCCGATCTTGAGGCGGCCGATCAGGTAGCCGGATCCGAGAGCGAGGAACAGTGCAAGTTCAACATTGTCCCGCAGGATGTCAGCCAACCATTCCATGGCGAATTCTACGGTACTCAGTACTCCTCAAACAGTTTCTGGATCTGGACCGGATCTTTGGTCTTCATCAGGGCCAGTTTCAGGAGGACTCGCGATTTCGAGGGGTTGAGTTCCCCCGCCGCAACCAGTCCCAGCTTGTCGTCGTTCACTTCGGAATTCCGCCACGTGCGGCCGCTGGCAACTCTGCTCGATCGCACGCAGACAACGCCGGATTTCGCGGCACGGGTCAGTGCCTCAAGCGCCGGAGTCGTCATGTTTCCGTCTCCCACCCCTGCGATAACAATCCCCTTGGCTCCCGCCTTCACCGCAGCGTCGATGAGATCGGCGGACATATCGGAGTTCGCGTACAGGACATCCACGCGGGGCATCGCCGTGACCCCCTTCACCGAAAACTCCGAGTTGGCCGTGTGCCTGCGGAAGGGGACGCGGAAGAACGTCTGTTTGCCGTAGAGCGTCGTTCCGATCAGCCCGTACTGCGGGGAGAGGAAGGTCTGGACTGAAGTCGTGTTCGTCTTCGTGATGTCCCGGGCGCTGTGAATGTCGTCGTTGGCCGCGACAAGAACCCCCCGCCCGACGGCGGCTGGATCGCCTGCGATCGCAACAGCATTAAAGATATTCAGCGGGCCGTCGGCGCTCAGTGCCGTGGAGGGTCGCATCGAGCCGGTAAGAACAACAGGCTTCTGGCTCTTCACCGCCAGCTGGAGAAAATAGGCGGTCTCTTCCATTGTGTCGGTTCCGTGGGTAATCACGATCCCGTCCACCGTGTCCGCGGCAAGAATTTCATTGATCCGGTTGGCAAGCTTCAGCCAGATCGCATCAGACATATCCTGGCTTCCGATGCTCGAGATCTGTTCCCCGGAGATGCGTGCGATATCCTTCAACGTCGGTACCGCGTTGATCAGCACATCCACAGTGACAGCACCCGACGTGTACCCCACCGACGTCTTGCTGTCCGCAGAGCCGGCAATCGTTCCGCCGGTTGCGAGAATCACGATGTGGGGCAGCTTTTTTGCCTGTGACAGGGACGTCTGGACCTGCACCGCAATCAGCAGCGCGAAAAATACTACGGAGATTCGTCTCATTGCGTCTTTCCTCCTTTTTGGAGTAGTCTGTGAATGACAAGGGAAATTCGTGCGACTTCAGTGTTCCTAGAAATTAAAGAAAAGACCGAAACTGATCCGGTGAGCGGGCCGGGACTGGCTGACACTTGTCACGACACCCTTTTCGGTCAATATGCTTCCTTCATGCTTTGAGTTCTTGTATCCGTAGTTGTACTCGAGGCCAAAGATCAGGTTCGAGACCGGGTCGTACATAATGTTCACGAGACCATACAGCATATCAAGAGAGATCTTGCTGTTTGTTGCCGTATAGCCGGCTCCAGGGATCGTATACGATGCAATCTCCCCCGATCGGAAATAGGAGAACCCGCCGATAAGATTGATGTGCCACTTTTCCGACAGATAGTGTTCGTACGCCGCCCATCCGCCATAAGTCGGAATTGCCTCTAGCTCCCCCTTTCCGTTCGGCGCAGCGTCGAAATTGTACCCATCGAAGGATGCGAGGTACGTTGCAATGCCCGCTCCGCCAACCAGTTGAAACTGCAGAGAATTCGGGAGTTCGGACGATGTCTTCACAAAACCAGACACCGTCGCACCGTAACCCGGAACAGTGCGCCTGTCGGTCCCGGCCGTATATTGCAGGCTTCTGAAAACTCCTGTGACGCGCAAGTGCCCGAACCCTGTGGTCTGTTTCCAGGCGGCTATCACGTCGGGGAATCGCTGGTTGGCAGAAGAAACGGAAGCGTCGATGTCGCTGCTGAGGATGATCTGAGGACCGGGCGTGCTCAGGCCAAACTCGAGACGCGAGTTCGGCTGCACATCGAAATAGAATTTAAGCTCTGGGGCTCGATGCCACACTCCCGAGGGGGGGCCATCCCAGTCCATGACATTTGGCCAGATGTCTTTATCGCCAAAGAAGCTCCAGTCCTGACCGAAATGGATGAACTTGAAGTCTACCCATGCGTGACGGAGGCGGAAATGCTTGCTGCCCCCCCAGAAGTCTCCTTCAAGATACCCGATGAACGTCCCCATTTCCGTCTCCCGCTGGCCTCGAAAACGGATCTGCGTCTGGTGCATGTCCATCCAGAAGCGCTGGGTATCGTCGGAACCCCATACATCGATCTGGCCGACATTGAATGTCTCGTAGTCCTGTAATCCGCCCGAGATGTCGTAGATGCCGTTCAGTTTCGCCTTCACAAGAATGAAGTAGTCGAAACTGGGCCTCCCGTTGATCGAGTCCCTGGACAGCAGCCGGAGGTTGGGCGGTTCAACAAACGTCACCTCATTGCCAAACGTCTTGCCACCGGTCTGGGCAACTGCTGACTCCACGGCGCAGAAAACGGCAGCATAGATGAGAATACCGGTGAGCATCTGCTTCATGTTTCTCTCCTTCCTTAAGGCAGGAATTCGGTCCTGCCTATTTACACGTTCCGCCTGGCTTCCGGCACGAGACCGCGAACTAATCCCGCGGCAGAAGCTTCACTACTTCGGTTTTGGAGCCACACAAAAAAACGTATGCATGCACATGAAGTCTTGCTGGAGTGATAAGTGACATCCGGTGGGAATCCGCAACCCTTTCCCCGTGGATCTTCGGGACGGGATGTTTACATAATCCCGCATGCATACAGAGTCTACTCAAGCCCATTTACAAAAGCAAGAAGCAGTCAATCGGGTTGATGTCACCGCAAGGCGCTTTTCGGCCGATTTTGACCCTTTCTGTACCTCAGGAGGATTGATGAACGGAAAACTTACGCAAGCAGGAATGGAGAGTTGTTGATTGCGTCGCCCTGGATGTCTTTCCACGGGCACTCTTCGTACTGTCGATACCTGAAAGATGGGAATCATGCAAGGAACAGCTTAATCCGTTTCCCCGTGAAGGCCGACACCGTATTATCTCTCTGCCCTTCGTGTCATCAGGTGGGAAATACCTGCGATTGCCACCCTGTCGTGAAGCCCTCAGGTTAACCTTGCAAAAGTGATACGATTTTTGCTGATTTTGTAACATGATGCAGGGCTTTTCCGTACAACTCTGGTATCTGCTCCATCGCCAATCCAAAACAGTGAATAAACCAGTCTTTCCACTCGGGTACAATAAACCTGGAGGTACTTCATGCTTGACATTAAACGCAGGGATTTCCTGCGAGCGGGCGGTATCGGACTCGCGGCTACCCTGACATCAGGCTTCTGGCTCGATATGCTCGCACGGGGATCCGCCCCACCCCCTTCGGCGACATTCTTCGAGGAACGCTTCGGCGTCACGCAGGAACAGATGAAGAAGGTTCTTGAACTGGCGCTGTCAAAAGGCGGTGAATTCTCGGAACTGTATTTCGAGTACAAGATCAGCAACAGCGTTCGCATGGAAGAGGATATCATCAAGGACTCATCGGAGAGTATCTCGCTGGGAGTCGGCATCCGGGTCCTGAAGGGCGCGCAGACCGGCTACGGGTATACCGACGATCTCTCCTTCGAGAGGATGAAACAAACTGCCCTCACCGCCGCCGCAATTGCCTCCGGGAACTCCGGAATAAGGGTGGCCGATCTCACCCAGAAGATGTCTCCCCTCCAGGTATACGATCTCAAAACGCCGATGCAGGGTGTTTTGCTCGCAGCGAAAGCGGAACTTGTGAAACAAGCCTATGCCGCGGCACAGTCACATGACAAACGGATAACGAAGGTGCAGGCCGGTCTGGTGGACGAAATCCAGTATATTACGATCGCAAACAGCGAAGGGCTGCTTGTGAGCGACGCCCGCCCGCAGGTGATGATGTTTGTTTCGTCGACGGCGGAGGACAAGGGGGTTCGCAACACGGGGTTCAAAACCGCGGGAGGACGGGTGGGAGAGGACTTCTTCCTGACCAAAGAAACCCCGAGATCGGTCGGCACACAGGCTTCGGCAGACGCGATTACACTCCTTTCGGCAATCGACCCTCCTGCCGGAGAGCAACCCGTCGTCCTCGGCAGCTTGCAGTCGGGAGTGATGGTCCACGAGGCGGTGGGCCACCCGCTTGAAGCCGACGCAAACCGGAAAAAGACATCGATCATGTGGGACAAGCTGGGACAGCAGGTCGCCAATCCGATCGTAACGATCTACGACGACCCGACTCTCCCCCACTACCGGGGAAGCTTCAATGTGGACGACGAGGGGATTGTCCCGACGAAGACCATGCTCATCGACAAGGGAAAACTGGTGGGATTTCTGCAGGACCGCCTATCGGCCAAACTCATGAAGATGGATCCCAACGGCCACGGCAGGCGAGCCTCCTATAAGGACGTCCCGATTCCCCGTATGGCGAACACCGTGCTCGGGACGGGCGATGCAACCGTGGAGGAGATACTCGGCTCGGTAAAGAAAGGGTTCTTCGCAGAGACATACCAGGGTGGACAGGTGAGCGACTCGGGGAAATTCACATTTTCCGTGAACATGGGCTATCTGATCGAGGATGGAAAGCTCACCCGCCCGGTCAAGAATGCCACCCTTATCGGAACCAATGTGCAGATTCTCAACGAGGTTGAAATGATCGGCAAGGACACGAGGTACTTTCTCGGAACCTGCGGAAAGGACGGCCAGTCCGCTTCCGTGACCGCAGGGACACCCACACTGAAACTCCGTCAGATGACAGTGGGAGGACGCTCATGAGCACAGAGAATCTTCTCGGCCTGACGGAACAACTCGTTGCCTTCGGGCGAAAGAACGGCGCGAGCCAGGTGGAAGTCTCGGTCCGCCAGGGGACAGAGTTTTCGGTTGACATCAGGGAAGGGGAAATCGAAAAGCTGACAGAAGCGGTTTCGAAAAACCTCTCCCTGAGGGTCTTTGTGGATGGAAAGATGGCGCGCGCAAGTTCTTCGGATCTGTCACAGGAAACACTCAACCGCCTCATGAAAAATGCGATCGAACGGGCGAAGCTCTCAAGCGCCGATCCGCTCGCAGGGCTCCCGGAGAAGGAAGCACCGTCAGTCGACGCGGCAACGCTGAAGATCTTTGACCCGGCGATTCTTGAGATGGCGCCGGAGAAGAAGATCGCGGCAGCCCGGGAAACCGAAGCGATCTGTCTTGCTGACAAACGTGTCAAGAAGAGCTTCGGAGCCGGTTTCCGTACCGACGTAGGTACCCTGTATCTTGCCAACTCGAGCGGGTTCTCGGGATCGTACAAACGTACGAACTGCTCCTGCACCGTGTACCTTCAGTCCGGCGATGGATCGAACCTCTTCGACGAGGGGTGGGAAGATACGTCTCCTTCCCTTGCGAATTTGGAGAGTCCGGAAGAAATCGCCCGGAAAGCGATCCATCGGGTTACGCGGCTCATCGGGGGAAGGAAAGTCGAAACACAGAATGTGCCTGTGGTGTTTGAGTCGCCGATGACTGCGAGTCTGCTCCGCTTCTTCTACGATTGCATAAGCGGGAGGAACGTGTACCTCAGGCAATCCTTCCTTGCAGGCAAACTCGGAGAGAAAGTGGGGAATGATCTGGTCACGATCATCGACGACGGCACGATGCCCGGTGGAATCGGAACAAAACCCTTTGATGCAGAGGGGGTGCCGACACGGAAGACCGTCGTGATGGAGAAGGGCGTCCTGAAGAGTTACCTCATGGACACATACGCCGGGAAGAAGCTGAAGATGAAATCGACCGGAAACGCTTCCGGAGTCAACAACCTCTACCTGGCGAACGGATCTTCTACGCCGGAGGAGATCATCAAATCAGTCGACAAAGGGCTCTTCCTCACGGGAACGATCGGGTTCGGTCTTGTGCCCACGACCGGTGATATATCGCGCGGGGCTTTCGGGCTCTGGATTGAAAAGGGGGAGATTGCTTTCCCGGTCTCCGAAATCACCATCTCGGGCAATCTCGGCCAGATACTCCACGGGATCCAGAAGGTCGGCAACGATCTACAGTACAAGGATTCGATTACCGGTCCGACAATCAAAGTTGCAGAAATGACAGTTGGCGGCAAGTAGCCTCCCGGGCGCAGGGGCTCAGAGGCAATCCTGGCTGTCAAACACAAGTCACCTCTGACATACGTGTCGCGGCAGCAGAAACAATCATCCCCCGTCCCAACTAGGCGGGGGATGATTGTTCAATTGGCGAGGGCTCATACGGCTGGTGAGCCTCACCCGGAGCCCTCGATGCGGCCCGTCGTCAGAAAATCAGAAATACAATCTGGTGTCCACGAGAGCAGACAGAAAACCCTGCTTGCCCTCCACTCCGCGCACGGGGGTTAATTCGTATCCAAGGTCAATGCCGATGGAGAATTCCTTTGAGCCCGTATAACCGATGCGTCCGAAAAACGTCAGGGTTGATTCACTCACGTCTCGTTGTCCCATCGGTACGGAACGAGTCTCTATGCCAATGACGAACCCGGCGGGCGTTCCGGTTGACCGTAGCAGGTTGAAATCCACCGCGGCGCCGAGCGCATAGGACCATTCACCGGAGGAAAGTCTGTCGCCAGACTCACCATAGTCGAGGTCACCACTGAAGGTCAGTCCAACGAGATCGCTCATCGCGTAGGCACCATGGAGACCGGCGACCCCGCGGAGGGTGGGTGTCGTTTGGACAAGTCTGTTGGCCGGCGTGATTCTCCCACTCTCGATGATTCCCTCGACAAATCTCTGCAAGTACACATCCGTGATCCTGGAGTTCCTTATGCCAAGTGACCCGGAAAGGAACAGTCCGTCCGACTCCCTGATGCGGATGAGCCAACCCAATTCGAAGACCGCAAACATTGTGACTCCCTGCGAGATCAGAGCGGGAGTCTCGTTGGCCATGCGGCCGATCACCCGCACGCTGCCACGGAGCGCAAGCCAATCGCGGATCTTCTGTTGATACTCCAAATCGAGCAAGGCAAAGAGAAGACTTCCTTTGAGTCCGAAATAAGAGGTATCGTTGATTGTCACGAGCGGAACAACCAGCTCGGGGGTCATGCCGAATCCGAGTCCGGTCCGGAGGGAGGTCCGGACAAAGGGATCCGGGAGGTACGACGAGAGAACGAATTCGTGACCTTCGAGATTTCCCGGGGAATTTCCGGAAGCGCCGGGAACGATCCCTGCGGACAATTCCTGCGACAGGGCCGGAGGCGCACAGAGAACGCCGAGCAGAACAACGCCGGACAGTACGATCAGACCTTTGTTCACGATAAGCCTCTGAGGATGAAGTATGCAGATCCGACATTCATTGATCAACCTAGGATTCTACAGAGGGAACAGGACTCCGGCAAGAAACTGGAATCCCGCCGAACGGAATCGCACTGGTACGCCGACCTTTGCTGCGAGCTGATCGCTTGAGCCGGCATTCAGGAGACTCTGATTGTACCGGAGTTCGAAATTCAGAGATGCCGGTGCGACTTCTATCAAAACGCCGGCACCGACGATCATCATGAGATCAAGACTGTTGACAAAGTTCTTGACATCAACGGTGCCGCCGGCATTGAGGTCTGACAGCGAGGCGTTCATGAGGAACCCGCAATCAAGTCCACCGTTGACGAACCAGAATCCGCGTGGAGATATAAACCGGGCCATCACGGGGATGCTGAAGTAGCCAAGAGAAAGTTCGAGGCTGTCGCGGGGATCCTCCGCACCCACATCGAATGCGACGCCCGTTCCCCGCCGGACGTAGGACGGCTGAACGCTCAGCCGGATATCGTCTGTGAGGGCGTACTCGCAGATCACTCCCGCGGAGAATCCCATGAGGGACGTATAGGAACCGTTATCCGGGGCGTCGCCGCTCAGGTGCATTCTGGTCATCCCACCTGTCGCCCCCACAAAGAACCGCCCCTGCGCAAGCGCTATGGATGACAGCAAGAGAAGGAGTACGGCGATGAACAGATGCTGTGTTCTCATGACGGGATTCCATGAAGAGGAGAGGAGAAAAAGACAATTCTTGGAACGTAACTCGCGACAAGGATATCAACACGTACTACACCAGAGCCCGTATCCCGAAAGCCAAACGTCAGGATATCTCAGAGCCACAGGACACGGCGGCACCAGTCTTACACCGACACGCCAGTCAGAGAAGAGAACTCCAGGGGACCAGATCAACGATGTCAATGTACAGCATCTCATCTCAAGAATCCACAGCCATGTGATCACGTTATGGCGGCTGTGCTTCAATGTGACCGGGAATGCACGATTTCAGGCCAGGTTGCAGTTGCCGCTTTCAGCAGCCGGCAGGCAGCCCCTGAGCCTCATGCCTGATACCTGGATCTCGTAGGGGGACCGGGACAAGAGACTTACAGAATAGTCTGATTCACCTGACAGGATTCATCGTGTGGCGTCTTTGCCGCGGCGCAACTGAGCGATTCTCCTGCCGGCGGCAGAATCCGCGATTAACGTGGAGAGACGCCTCTGCTGCGTTGTCCTCTGTTTCGCGCTGACCACCCAGAAGGTGGCTGTCTTCCGGTAGCCGGGCGGCTGTGACCGGAAGTATTCCCAGGCGGGATGGTTCGCTCGGAATTGTTCTCTTTGGGCCGGAGTTAGCTCTACAGGTTGGTGTTCAAACGAGTACTGTGCCGATTTCTTCACATCCCGCTCACGGAATGCTTTCGCTCCGGCGGCACGCATGAGGCCGCACCGCAGGAGTTCCTCTGCGCGCCTGGTGTTGACTGTACTCCAGATGCTCCCCTGCCTGCGAGGTGTGATGCGGATGGCGTAGCTGCCGGAGTCGACGGACTTCCGCACTCCGTCAATCCACCCGAAGCAAAGCAGCTGGTCGACCGCCTCAGGCCAGGTGATACTCGGCTTCCTCGTGGCCTTTTTATGGAACCCTACCCAGAATTCACGTGTAGTTGTGTGATGCTGCACGAGCCAGCGACGGAACGCAGCCGGAGTTGCGAAGAATTTCAGTTTGATCTCTATTTTCCGACCCGAATACATTATGATCTCGATGAGCCTTTTGCAATCGCACCGCGTCTGCGCAGCCTTGACAGCTTTGAGAAGTGATCGATACTCGCCCGGGCAGCTGGGTTTTGCTCTCGGCCACGAGACGGCCGGACAATAAGAGTGGTGAGTGAGTCGGTATCTATCCGAAGTTCCAGTGTTGTTCCCGTCCAGCTGCCGGACCTGCATGCGGCAGACATTTCATGGTTTCCCACCACCCGTCAATCGTTACCGCAGGACTTCCTTCCGCTGCTTCAGCATGCTGATTTGCCTCTTGACCACGGAGGCCATCTCATTACCTTCCTTCTTGAGCATCATGGCCACCGTCTCGACAAGATTTGTGGCAGCAAGCACATGAGGCAAGAACACATAGTCCGCACCCTCCTTGTACATCTGCAGCGCACGGTCACTGCTTTCCGCGGTCACGATGATCTTTGCCTGCGGACAGACAGCGCTGATCAGCTTGATCAGTTTTAGATTGTCCGTGCCGACCAGGATCTTGTCGGGGATAGTGGAGATAACGATCTTCACATCATCGATTCCTGCATGCTTGAGCGTATCGAGATGGCTGACATCACCGTAGATGACCTTGATTCCGAGTTGCTGGAGGGGATCATGCGTCTCCGGATTGAAGTCAATAACCACCAGTTTGTCGATCAGGCGGGCGCGGGGTCGCTTGTTTTGATCGACCTCGAGCATCTCATGGATCAGGGAACTTGCCGTCCGATGGAATCCCAGCAATGCGATTTCCCTCCGGGAGTCGTCCGGAGGCTCCTGCGGGCCGGACCGCACGTCCTTCAACCCGCATTTCCGCAACAGCTTGCCCAACACCTTCTGAACTGAATCGTTGTATTTGATCGTGTAGGTTGACAGAATGGAAGTGATGACAAACACGAAGATGATCACCGTCAACGTGTCGCGGGAGATATGTCCCGCCGTCAATCCGAGTGAAGCGATGACGAGGGAAAACTCGCTGATCTGTGAGAGGTTGATTGAGGTCAGAAGGCTCACCCTGATGCCGTTGTTCAAAGCATACAGGACGGGAAAGACTGCAACAAAGCGGGAAATGACAAGGAATGCCGACACCATCCCCGCGGTCACGAGCAGATACACATTGTCGAGAGGATTCGGCATCTGCATACCAAGGGAGACGAAAAAGAGCGTCACAAAGAAATCCCTGATATTCACGACTTTGGCTATCACGTCAAGATTGTACGGAAAGGTGGAAATGGCCACACCGGCGATCAGTGCACCCATCTCAACTGAGAGATTCAGATATGCCGCTGCGCCGCATACCAGAAAGCACCATCCGAGGGAAGAGACCAGAACAAGTTCGGGGATTTTTGCAACGATCTTGAAAACACGGGGGAGAACGTATTTACTCACGAGCATGCTGCCGACAACCAGCAGACCGCCTTTGAGGAACGAAAACAGAATGATCAGAAAGTCGGGGTTTGAAAGATTCGGTTGAATACCCAGCAGGACAATGGCCCAGATATCCTGAAACACGAGAATGCCCAGTGTGATTCTTCCCGCCAGCGTGTCCAGCTCGAATTTCCCATAGAGCAATTTCACCACAATGGCGGTGCTGCTCATTGCGCAGCATGCGGCAAGATAGATGAGGTCGTAGGTTCCGCCGCGAAGGGAATATCCCAGGAGGGAAAAGAAGCCAAGTCCGATAATAACCGTGATGGGAAATTGCGAAAGACCGCTCAGGAAGAGCGATTTCCCCGATTCCTTGAGCTTCTTGGCATCAATCTCGAGTCCGATCAGGAACAGGAGGAGGATGAGGCCGAAATGCGAAATCGTCTCAATGTCCTCCATGTCCTTGATCAATCCCAGGCCGATATGGGGGCCGATGACGATACCTGCCGCGACGTAGGCGAGTAGTAGTGGCTGTTTGAGAAGATGTCCGACAAAAGCCAGGACGGTGGCCGCCAGAATCGCGAGACCCACGCTGCCCACCACATCACTCTGCCCGTTGTCGCCGGATCCTCCCGCAATGAGAGGGACGGCTGCACAGAAGAGCAGAACAGTCAGGCCGTAGACCACCGATTTTTTCATCATTCGCGGGGTTTTCATATCGGCATCATCACCTGTGGAAAGAGGATTCTCCTGGAACACCTCATCTGCATTCGCCGAATCGGCCGGCACGGGTTGAACAATGAAATACCAAATTGGGTGGAAAAGTGCAAATAGAAAGGGTGTGGTTCGATGCCGGGGTAGGATGAGAATGTGCCGTCGATAACACCGGTGATATGTGTCTGGCGGATGAGGGTGAAAAGAAGAGCACGGAAGATCAGGAGAACCCTCGTTTACGGTGTGCGGCGTAAACCTTGCGTTCTAAACCGCGTTCTCAGATGGAGGCTGCTCCGGACGAACGCCAAATGGTGAGGTACGGACCTTCAGCCTAACCCGCGAATACTCGTCTGATGATCGTCGACGGCCAGCGTCCTGTCACTCTTTCAAAAGACACCTGACAACGAGCCGTTTCCATACTATCGCAGCAACAGAAACGAGCGCGACTGCACAAAGTCCCCGGCTCTCAACCGGTAGAAGTACACGCCGCTGGAAAGCCCGCCACCGTCAAACCGGACTTCATGATACCCCGCCTCCTGTTCTCCACTCTGGAGAAGTGCGACCTGTCGGCCGAGGGCGTCGTAGACCGTCAACGTCACGTGCGAACGGTCGGGCAGACCGTAGCGGATTGTGCTGGAAGGGTTGAACGGATTCGGGTAGTTCTGCCCGAGGGAGTACTCTTGAGGGTGTCCCAAAGTGCCGGTTGCAGAGGTCGCACTTATCGTGAATGTCTTCGACTCCGAAAAGGATGACCCCGCGCATTCGTGGTCAACCGCCTGGACGCTCCAATAGTAAGTGCCCGGGACAAGATTTCTGAGTGTGGCCGACGTACGTGCTCCCTGCCTGCCGGGTTTGGGCAGGCGGCGGAACCCGGAGGAGACATTTGAAAGAGGCGAAACAATATCAATCCCCCCCGGCGTGGTACCCACCTTGAGGTTGTAGGTGATCGCCTTCTGATCCGTCTCAGCATCCGATGAGGCGTTCCATGTGAAGGTGGCGCTGCCGGACTCCACATTCGCCACAAGACCCT
Organism: uncultured Bacteroidota bacterium; assembly: GCA_963779225.1. GTDB lineage: Bacteria > Bacteroidota > Ignavibacteria > UBA10030 > UBA6906 > CAVPCZ01. Next base: position 1,269,968 of record CAVZWW010000003.1, on the reverse strand, counting down.
GAGGCGTACTCGGAGACGTGTTGGCATCAACCAACACGGTGTTCCGGTACAGGACCGTTACCGGCTTGAGGTCGCCGCCATAGGTGGGATGTGTCCGCGGCAGCGTCGCCCCGGTGACCAGCAAATCCAGTCTCCCGTCGTTGTCAAAGTCCCCCCAATCCAGCGACCCGAACCAGGTCCCTTCGAGTACTGCCCCGATGTCTGAGAACTCGCCATTGCCGTCATTGTGATAGATTTTAGTCGTCGGGTTGGACCCTGTGGTGAAGTCCTCCGCTCCGGAAACGGCGATGTCGACAAATCCGTCGTTGTCGTAGTCACCGACCGCCACGGCACTGACCGAAACCGGCTTGAGCGACGAGTCAATCTCGGTGAAGGATCCCTGCTGGTTGTTGTGGTAGATGGTTCCCACCGGTCCTCCGTATCCCGATCCGGTCACAAGCAGATCCTGAAAGCCGTCATTGTCGTAGTCAAGCCAGATAAGGCCGCCGGAGTTCACAGGGCGGAATCCGGCGATGCCGTTCACCGGAGCGATTTCGTCAAAGGTGAGAACTCCCCGCGACATGCCATTATGGAAGAGGCGGGTCTGAACTCCCGACCCGTATCCGCTGATCACGACATCCATGAAGCCGTCATTGTCGTAGTCCGCCCATGCAACTGAACTTCCCCAAACACCGGGAAAGGGCATGGGGTCCACAAAGAACTGCCCGTTGATGATACGATAGAGTCTCGAAGCAAAGGATTGCCCGAGATCCGGAGAACCATTCATGAGCAGATCGAGACGGCCGTCATTGTCATAATCCACCCAGGTTACAGCACCTCCGCAAAGGTTCGCGATCCGGGCACCGATATCAACGAATTTGCCGTCATCGTTCCTGTAGACTTTCGACAACGGTTGATTGTGGGTGCTGTCAAGCCATCCCTGGACAGCGAAATCCATGTCTCCGTCGTTGTCCATGTCGCTCCAATCCAACCCCCGTTCGGATATTACCGGACAGATCCCGGCCTCAATATTGGAGAACCCTGTGGTGTCGTTGCGGTAGATTCCGGAAACGGGGCCGGTTGCAGACATGCCCGCCATCAGGATGTCCAGCCGGCCATCGTTGTTGTAATCGAACCAGATTGCATTGCCAGCCACGACACCGGGTATCGGCAGATCCTGCTTCACCCATGCCACGCTGTCTTGTAGAGCATTCGCACGCGACAGATGCTCTTGGGCTGATGTTGATGCAACACACACCAGCGTGAGGACGAGAAGGGGAACAACAGGAGTGAAGCCCCTCATCCTGATATTGATCATGGTGGTATTCCTTACGGGGAAACAACTTTAGAATACAATAACAATGGACCGGGCGACATCGAACAGCTCCTCGCGTCATCACCTTCGGAAGTGCTAAAAGAACAGAGCCTCTTCCATCCTTCCGGACAACAGAAGAGGCTCTCGTCTCATTTTCCCATCACATATCCACTCCAGAGGATGCATCCTATAAATCCAAGATAACATCCCGACCTGGAATAGTCAAGGAGCGGCTCACCTGTGCGGCGTTCCTCTGGACAATCTCACGTGATTTGGCTCACGCATTCTCGACGTCGTGCATGTCACGGGACAACGGACAGCATCTGATCCTTGTGTATCCTTTGCTCGTCCGCACCACGTCTGCCAGAGATAATCTGTCGAATGCCCGGCCAAAGCGCGCAGCGGTTCTGCAATCCCGGGAGAGTCCTTTCGACCGCACAACACCATGGTCAGACGACGCCTCCGAACAACGTTCCAAGTGCAGCCGTGGCGGCCATTGCCAGGGCTCCCCAAAAAGCCACACGACCTGCGCCCACAACAATGCGCGCCCCACCGGTCCGCGCAGCCAGGCCACCCATAAGGGCCAGGAACACTAGTGAACTCCCTGCCACCACGGGGATGACTATCGAGAACGGGCTCAGCAGGACCACCAGGAGAGGAAGGGCAGCACCCACGGCGAATGTGCCGGCCGAGGCCAGTGCGGCCTGGATGGGACGCGCGGTGTGAATCTCCGACAAGCCGAGTTCATCACGGGCATGCGCCGCAAGTGCGTCATGTTTCATCAGTTGATCGGCGACCTGTTGCGCGAGCGAAGCATCAAGCCCCCTCTTCTCGTAGATCTCCGCAAGTTCTTTTGTCTCGAACTCCACATTCGCCTCGAGTTCCGCACTCTCACGCGCCAGATCGGCCTTCTCGGTGTCCGACTGGGAGCTTACCGAAACATACTCTCCTGCGGCCATGGACATCGCACCGGCGACAAGGCCCGCCATCCCTGCGATCAATACGTCGCCGCGGGCCACCTGCGCAGCTGCCACACCCACAACCAGGCTGGCTGTCGAGACAATACCATCATTTGCTCCCATCACCGCCGCGCGCAACCAGCCTATACGCTCGGCATAATGCAGTTCAAAATGCGGCCTATGCATGTGGGATCCCTTTCGTGGGTTTGTCCGGCGTCTCGCGGCACCGGGTTTCCCCGAGCATGGGGAAAACCATCACCGGCAAATGTTTATGATGGCGTCCGACGCGTGGAATTGGCACTATGGACTGAACAATTCCTGGATCCATGTACCGTTGTCGTTTTGCGGGCTCCCGTTCGCCCGGCTGAGGCCCGGCTCAATTGAATTCTCGGACCTCTTCGCATCAGGATCTTTCGAAACCTACATGAACGGCTGAGGGGGATGCGAACACCAGCGTGAACGTCGTTCCCTCACCTGGAGTGCTCTCGACAGAAATCCCAATATTCTGGAGTTCGGCTAACTTCTTCACAATCGCCAGACCCAATCCGGATCCGGGAATTTCGGATGTGCGCGACTCCTCGGCGCGGTAGAACCTGTTGAATGCGTTCTTGATCTGCTCGGGATTCATCCCGATGCCCGAATCCTTGATGCGGCACCGGATTTCCCCCCCCTCGGCCGAAAGAAGAATCTGGATTAGACCGCCCTGCTGGGAGTATTTTCCTGCATTGGAAATCACATTCTCCAGCATATTTTCCAGCAGCATCTGATCAGCTCGGACAGGGAAATTTCCTTGGGGATTGAAGACGCAGTGGATGGCTCTTTCTGCAAAAAGGGGGGCTAATCTGGCGGTCACGTTCCCGATCGGTGTAGGGAGTTCCACGGTCAGAAAGGAAGGGTGGAGTGCTCCGCTTTCGAATCGCGCGAGCATCAACACCTGATCGACCAGTGTTGAGAGCCGGTTCACCTCGTGGATGCAATAGGAGACTCTATCCTCATAGTGTTCCTGCGTGCGGGGTTTACGGATGAGTACTTCCATCGTTCCCTTTATTGCTGCCAGAGGCGTCCGGAGTTCATGCGCAACATCGGCGGTCAGTTGGCGCTCGCGTGTGAGGGCCGATTCGATCCTCCCGAGCAGATCGTTGATCGTCGAAGCCAGGGTATGCAATTCATCCCTGTTCGGGGGAAGTTCAATCCGTACGGCAAGATCTTCGCGGGTTATCCGTTGTGCGGTCGAAATCATCGTCTGGACGGGAATCAGGCTCCTTCCGGCAATCGTGCGGCTGATAAGAAAAAGGAGGAACAGGCTGAGGGGGTAGATGATCATCAGGAACAACTTCAAGTCTCCAAGGACAAGTTCGGTTTGTTTCCGGGGGACCGCAATCACCACGATCCCCAGCGTCCTTTGGGTCGGGCTCTGGATCGCCACCTGGACGCCCCGGACCGGCTGACGGGAGATTGTTGTATTGAAATACCTCTTCTCCGCGATCGATGAATCATACGGGATCATGTCGTTCTGGAGATTTTCCGACCGGCGGACCACACTCCCGACGGAATCTACAATCTGCAGGAAGACAGGATTCATCTCGATTTGTTTATGCTCTCTCTCCTTCCATTCGTACTGATTGGTAATGACGAATTGATCGCTGAGCACGACAATATTCCTGGAGACCTCAGATATTTCTCCATCGAGATCCGCATCCAGATGGCGGTACAAACTTTGCGAAACCATGATAAACAAGACAACAAACACAACAGCAAGAAGAAACCCGGTGGTGAGCACAAAGAACACAGCTATGCGGTCGCGCAGGGAGACACTCATTCCGCATCCTCCAGAATGTATCCTACTCCACGGACGGTCTGGATACTATGCTTCCCGGAACCGTCATCCAGCTTCTTCCGGAGATAGTTGATATAAACATCGATGATGGAGGTATCAGAATCGAAATGAATATCCCACACATGTTCGATGATGCGGGTCCGGGAACATACTTTTCCCTTGTTCTGCAGTAGGAACTTCAGAAGCGAAAATTCCTTTGCCGTGAGGACGATTTCGGTTCTGCCTCTGAAGACCCGGTGGACATCGGGATCCATCACGATGTCGCCCGCCTGCAACACCATTGAACTTCCCTTCTTCGGACGCAATTGAACGCGGATACGGGCGAGCAATTCCGAAAATTCAAACGGCTTCTTAATATAGTCGTTGGCACCGGTTTCCAGTCCGAACACGGCGTCGTCCGTCGTGTCTTTTGCCGTCAAGAAGATTATCGGAATCTCCTGATCCGTCTTCCGGATGCGCCGGCACACTTCGATGCCGCTCAGTCCGGGGAGCATCCAATCGAGAAGCAGCAGGTCGTATGCGTTTTCGGACGCCATCGCGAGTCCGACCGTACCGTTTGCGGCGACGTCCACGGCATACCCTTCTTCCTCCAGACCTTCTTTCAGGAAGTTGGCGATTCCACGCTCATCCTCGACGACTAACAGGCGCATGGCCAAGGAACTCTTGGATGGTGACGTTTACTTTTCATCTGATGATGTTTCATTACCGATCTGCAATTGAACTCCAGCGGCGTGCCGGTAGACCAAATTGCCTCCCAGGTGTCCTGTCCGGGCTATGGCAAGGACTCCCACGAGGAAAAAAGCCACGGCAAACCAGCGGAGCGATCCGGTGAAGCGTTTCGTCACCACCATGAGAATTCTTGCGGCGGCAATCCCGCCGACAATCCACAGGGTTGCAACCGCGGAGTCTTCGTGCTCTTCGAGGGCTTGCTTGAGCGGTCCCATTTCCGACATGCCGTCTCCGGCGAAGTTTCCCGTGATGTAGGCCGCAATAGTTCCCGCTGCTCCGAGGAGAAGAAGAATAAACGCGGTTTTGCTGTAAAACTCTCTGTTGGCTGCAACGCCGACCACCTCAAACAAGAACCCTACGATAAGCAGGGCGATCGGAAAATGAATGATCATGGGATGAATATAGGTAAGATCTGGCATACATTCTTCCTTTATATTGAATGCACCCGCGGCTCCGGAGGAGGATACGCCCTCCCGGAGCCGCCGGGGAAAAGGGTTGCGGGAATTACTTAATGGTGACGTAACGATCGCTGGGGGTCATGCAAATGCCGCAGCGTGCCGGTCCCGTGCCATCATACGTATTGCCGCAGGTGAGGCACACCTGGTATTGCGTGGGGAGGGTCGCGGTCTTCTTATCCGTGAGGGCTTTCAGGGCGTTCTCATAGAGTACTTTGTGGCGTTGTTCCGTCTGCATTGCGTAGTTGAAGGAGATCAACGCAATGTTCACCTTTTCCTTGTTCGCATCTTTGATGAAGCCGGGGTACATCGTCTTCACTTCGTAGGATTCTCCCTTGATGGCATCTTCAAGGTTTTCTTTGCTGGACTTCACTTCGAATTTTGGATCGACTGCGGGGGCTTTTTCACCCAGTTGTTCAAGAGCTGCCTTGTGGTTTGCGGCATGGATGCTTTCGGATTTGGAGGCCGCTTCGAAGAGAACGCCTATCTGGATATTACCCTCTTCTTTTGCCTTCTTGGCGTATGCAGCGTATTTGACGCTGGCGGTTGTTTCGCCGGTGAAGGCGTCTTTGAGATCCTGCACAGTCTGCTTGGAGGTGGTTTGCGCCGACAGGCAGGAAAAACCTATCGCAAGCGCGAGAGCCGTGGTGGCAATTGAACGCAGATTCATTGGAATTCCTTTGAGGTTGATATGATGTGAGTTGTGGACTTATACCATAGAAGCTCTACAAATATACGACGTGGAGGGTAAGAGGGAAATTAAGGAAAACTTAAGAGTTGCTTAGAATAGGGGCTCTTCGTTTTCTCATCGTTGGGAAAAACGGGCCTGCACCGATCATAATCTGGGGAAAACCTGTTGGAAAACCGACAGTTCACAATGGCATGCGTTTTGCCGTAGTGCCGACACATCTGAAGATAGCACGGCAACCATGATCTTCCGCTACGCTTTTGTCATCTACCTGCTGCTGAATCTCTACGTTTATCTGCGCGTCCTGGGCCTGGGTAGCTCACGACGCCAGAAAATGATCATCACGCTCGTCGCCGTGACGCTTGTGGCTGCGTTTCCATTGACTGAGACTCTCTCACACTCCTCTCTCAGCAACGCCATGAGTCCCATTCTCTTGCTCGGATATCTCATTCTCCCATTTCTACTCTATCTCTTCCTTCTCGTGTTTTGCCGTGACATACTCCTGGGCATCATCCGCCTGCTGAAACTGGTACCCGCGGAAACACTGCGCAGTCCGCGCATCCGCGTGGTGACCCTCTTCCTCCTTTGTGCGATTCCCGCGGCCATCGTCGTTGCCGGCAGGATTCATTTCTCCGATATTAGGGTGAACGAATTCCACATCACCGTTCCGGCAAGGTCCTCCCCCCTCCACCGTTTGCGGATTGCCCTTGCATCGGACTTTCATCTGAAGGAATCGACGGACCAACAGGTGATGGACAGATTTGTCGGGCTGGTAGATTCCGCGAGTGCCGACATCCTGCTTCTCCCCGGTGACATGCTCGAGGGGGATCGTCAAGACGGGCAACTGGAGGAATTCGAAAGAAAACTGAGAGGCGTGCGGACCACCTACGGAGTGTTCGCCTCACCCGGAAATCACGAATTTCACGGGAGAGGAAGCCGATTCGATTTCTTCTCAAAGGCAGGGATTACCGTCTTGCAGGACTCGACAGTCATTGTGAATGGGGCCTTCCATCTGGTCGGCAGAAACGACAACCACATTGCGGCACGGAAGGCGATCGGCGAGCTCATCAGGTCGACCGCGGACAGTCTTCCGGTCATCGTGATGGATCATCGCCCCACCGACATACAGGCCGTACGCGAGGCCGGCCCGGATATCCTCGTCTGCGGTCATACGCACCACGGTCAGCTTTTTCCTTTCAACTTCATAACCGACAGAATTTATGAACTGAGCTGGGGCTACAGGCAGGTTGGGAATACCCATGTCTTTGTGACCAGCGGCGTTCAGGTGTGGGGTCCACCGGTGAGAACAGCCGGTGATTCGGAGATCATGCTGATCGATGTGACGCTTCAGCATTCTCCCGTTCCCATACCGGAGAACCCACCACCGGCCCTATAGCTCTTCTCCCCGGTCTCGCTCTCTGGAGATACGGCTCCTGATATCCCTCTCCTTTTCCTTGCGATCCCGTTCACCCGCACCCGGACCCCTCTACCCCGGCACCACGACACGGGGCCGATCGCCCATCCGGTCGATAATGTTGCGCAAGGGTTTGACCTTCAGGATCTCGCCCACGAAAATTCTGACAAATCCCGCACCCACACACAACGCGGCTTGCACCACTGTCATTTCACCAAAGCGAAACACTTCTCTGACTTCCGGGATCAATAGTGCCAGTGTAAGGAATGTCATGGTGCTGCCCGTGACCCACAGCAGGGGTGTATTTTTGGCCCGGAAAACGGTAAACAGAGAACGGGGCCATGAAAGATTCGTCATGATCATTCCCAGATTGGAAATAACCATTGTGGTAAATGCGATTGCCCGGGCCGATGGCTCGCTGGTCGCGGTCAGTGCCCACGCATATATCCCGAACACCACGATCAGTTCGCTCACACCCTGAATCAGACTTGGGATGAGATTGCGCAATCCGAACAGCGGTTCGTCAAGTTTGCGCGGTGGACGGCTCATCACGTCTTCGCTCTCTTTTTGGTTCTCAAAAACTATGGAACATGCAGGATCGATTATCAGCTCCAGGAAAACGATATGCACCGGCAGGAGAGCAAGTGGCCATTCGAAGATGATCGGAAGGAGCGACATCCCCGCAATGGGTATATGAATGGAAAAAATGAACATCATCGCCTTTTTCAGATTTTCAAATATCCGGCGACCCAGTTTCACGGCATGAACAATCGAGCCGAAATCGTCGTCGAGCAGGACAATGGAGGCAGATTCACGGGCAACATCGGTCCCCCGTTCTCCCATGGCGATACCGATATGTGCGGATTTTAGCGCAGGGGCGTCATTCACGCCGTCCCCGGTCATCGCCACCACCTCACCATTCTCTTTCAGCGCTTCAACCAGGCGCAGCTTTTGTTCCGGGACCATGCGCGCAAAGATATTTACTGCATGCAACCGTTTCGCCAACGCCCGATCATCCATATCCTGAAGTTCTGTACCGGTAATCACATCATCCGGATTCTTCAGGCCGATCTGCTGGCCAATGTTTTTTGCCGTACCGGCATAATCGCCCGTGATCATGAGTACACGAATACCGGCCCTGTAGCATTCCTGGACAGCGGACGGCACTTCGGGTCGCACGGGATCCATCAGACCGAGAAGTCCAACAAATTCAAATTCAAAATCATGTTGACTCTTCGGGAGTTCATGCTCAGGACAGGTCGCCCGTGCAATGCCAAGGACCCGTCTGCCCCGGTGCGCAAGCTGATCCACTCCTTCCAGGAGAATTGCCCTTTTTGCCGGCGGCAAATGACACAGGTCGGCGATTGCTTCGGGTGCTCCCTTGGCTGCCACGCAATATCGATCACCTTCCCTTGAGCGCCAGACACGGGACATTGCCAGCTGTGCTCTCGTCAGCGGATATTCCTTCATGAATGCCCAGTTGCCATGGAGATGTTCCGTGTTGCCTAAGGTTCGCTCTCCAAGCTCTTTCATCGCCTTTTCCATTGGATCGAAGGGATCGGTCGGGCTTGCGAGAATCGCATATTCAACTGTTTCATGAAATGCTTCCGGCAGCACCGTTCCCCTTTTCTCTATGGCGAGAGTTTTCCCATCGACAAGCAGATCACTCACAAACATCTTGTTCATGGTGAGTGTGCCGGTCTTGTCAACGCAAAGAATACTCGCTGAACCAAGGGTCTCCACGGCTGGAATTCTACGGGTAAGCACGCGATGTTGTGAGATGCGCCATGCACCGAGAGCGAGAAAGATGGTAAGAACAACCGGAAATTCTTCGGGTAACATTGCCATGCCGAGCGTCAGTCCCGCAAGGAGGCCCTCGAGCCAGTTGCCGGTGCTGAGTCCCAGCAGCAGAAACACAAGCAGGCAAAGAACAACACCGACCGATGCAAAAATGGTTACCAGCCTCGCAGTTTGCTTCTGCAACGGTGTGTTCTCAATCTCCAGAGTCAGGAGTGCCTTCCCGATCTTGCCAATCTCGGTCTCCATGCCTGTCCGAAGTACTTCCGCGATACCTTGTCCCTGAACGACCATCGTTCCCGAATAGACGAACGGCAGATCCTCACCACCGGGCCGGCCAATCGCCACAGAGGCTTTGTCTTTGGATTTTCGGACTGGAACGGATTCGCCGGTAAGGAGTGATTCGTCCACCGAAACATTGGTACCTGAACGGATCACCGCATCAGCGGGAACGCGATCTCCTTCGGAGAGGAGCACAATATCTCCCGGAACCACTTCGCGTCCGGCAATACGTTTCTTTTCTCTCCCACGAATAACAAGAGCACGTGGACTCGAGAGATCGCGCAGAGCCTCCAGGGCACGCTCGGTTTTTCGTTCCTGATAAAACGTAATTCCTGCAATAACGAAGACAAACCCAAGGAGCATCAATGCCTCCTGCAGATCGCCAAGCAGGAGATAGAGCGTTCCACAGGCAATCAGCATGAGAAACATGGGTTCCCGTACAACTTCGAATGCAATATGCATTCCTGACCGCTTCTTTGTTACAGGAAGTTCATTGTACCCATGAAGAATGATCCTTTTAGCGGCTTCTTCATCCGTCAGGCCGCAAATATGATTTTCATCGAAAGTGTTTGTCATATCATCCTACGCTCGTTGTCGAAAACTGTATGCTCCGTGCAACTTCGTGGAAACTGGTATTACCCGCCGGCACGAAGGGGATAACTCCTATAGTCCGTCGTCGTACCGGAGGGCATCCTCATCCTTCTCTTCCATGAGCGCCCCGAACCGGAACGTGCAGCTGAACATGAAGATACGTGAGTCGCGGGTCGTCATCGACCGCTCCATCAGCGCCGGTGTGTCGATATGGATCTCCCTCCGGATCGTCTTGAAGAGATCCGCCACCGTCAGGACCATCGAAAACCGTCTGTTCCACAGGTCCTGCCGGATCCCGACGTTCACGGTACCGGAAGGAAGAATTGTCCCCTGGGGCGTCAGGCGTTCGGAACGGTAGTTGCCATTAACCTGCACCATCGTGGCGGAGAAGAGCCGGAGATTACACGTCAGGGAGCCGCTCCAGGAGACCACGGACCGAGCGGAACTGTAGCCGAGATTCGACGCGTCGATGATATTGTAGAAGACATTCCCGCTCGCATTCACCGAGAAGGGGTCCCCTGTCCCCGCCGACAGGGCGGTCTCCAGCCCCGCAGCTCTGTCATTTGCCAGATTCTCTTCGGTCGTCAGCAGCGTGGAATCGTTCAGAGGTTTCACGACCTGGGTGAACCGGTTATAGGTGTAGCGATAATAGACCACCGGCAGGATGTTCAGGAACTCCGTCTGGAACCTGCACCCGAATTCAACAGAATGGATATATTCCGGCAACAGGTAGGGGTTCCCGACCGAGATGTTCCGCGGGTCGCGGTATTCGGGGAATGGGTTCAGGTCGTCCCCGTCTGGACGCCGAGTCCGCTTGCTGTAATTCAGCTGCAGTTCCGCCAGCTCCGACGCCTTGTACGAAAGATGCAGGGTCGGATACAGCGATGCGTAATCGCTCTCGATCTCGCTCCCTGCCGACACAAGCTTCGACGTGCGGAACACTTTCTCCCCACGCAGCCCGGCTTTCAGGCTGAAATCCCCGATGGGCACCTGATACGTGGCATAGAGGGCATGCATTGTCTCATCAAGGAGAAACCGGTTCGTCTGCAATGTATCCACCGTAAATCTGCCGAGCCCGTTGTCAAACGATTCCGCGTAGGAATCAAAATCGAATCCGAGGGTCTCCGCGAGATACCCCGCCTCCAGGTTCGCCTCTTCCCCGAGGGGAACGGTGTAGTCCAGCGTCACTTCGGTCGCTCGCTCGATATTCGTATTACTGATCTTCTCCATCTCGACAGGAGAACTGCCGCCGGGAAAGGATGTCTGAACGTCGTTCAATTCCGTTTCGGTCTGCTTCGAGGATTGCACCTCGAACTTCACCTCATGGTCTTCCTGCGGGAATTTGTACTCCACCCTGGCATTGAGCCCGCCCTCCTCTTCCGAGCTCTCCTCGGCTGTAACCCGGTCCGAGAGGCTGGCTGATCCCCCGGAGCTCACGGAGGAATGTGTGAGATCGTTCCCCGTCATCCAATCGTTGAAGTAGTTGCCCGACAGGGAGGCAGTGGTCCGGCCGAATTCCCGTTCAATACCGAGTGACGCCATGTGGGAAAGGGGGCTTGCCGATGAACTCCCTTCTTCCCGGTAGAGGGAACTGTCCGGCGTCCCCAGTCCCTGGATGCGCACGTCGGCGTTTGAACGTTCGCGCCGGTCGGAACGGAGGCTGTAGTTCCCGAAAATACTCGTCCCGTCCGGGCGATAGTTCAGGCGTACATTTCCGCCGTACCGCCCCGCCTTTCCGGCGCTCGCGGTAGCGGAGCCGTTGAATCCCGGCTCCATCCCCTTCTTCATGATGATGTCGATGATCCCGCCGGTGCCTTCCGGGCGGTAGCGCGCCGAGGGATTGGTGATCACCTCAATCCGCTCGATGGCGTTCGCCGCCATCTGCTGCAGCACCTCGGCGCTGTTCCGCTTCATCATCGGGGAAGCTTTGCCGTTGACGAGGATATTCACGTCGCCCGAACCCCGGAGCATGACATTTCCATCAATGTCGACCTCGACCGACGGGATATTTCGAAGCAGATCACTTGCAGAACCGGTGGCGGCCGTGAGGTCCTGCTTCACGTTGTAGATCTTCCGGTCGATCCCCTGTTCGATCATCGGTTTTTCCCCCTTCACCACGACCTCCTGCAGGTCGACGGCTGATTCCGCTAGCCGGATAATCCCGACATCCACTCTCCCCGTCTCACCCACACGTACCGGCGAGAGGATCCTGCGGGAATAGCTCAGGAGGCTGAAGCGGAGACGGTATGTCCCCACCGGGATGTTCCTGACGACGAATCTCCCGCTTGAGTCGGTAGTGGCACCCGTGACAACGGTGGTATCGGCCGCACGAAGGAGGGTAACATTTACCAGCTGGAGGGGTTTCCTCGTGGCGTCTTCGACCACCACTCCGGTGATCTCCTGTGCACACAGGGAGAAAGGAAGAAGGAGAACGAAGAAGAATTCGATGGTGAGAAACCGGGCTCTGGGAGAAGTCCAATGATGAATTGGCAGGAATCTGCTGCCGGCACTTGACTTCTGCCGCCAAACGCACGGTGCGTTCAAAACAGGGACTGCGGATGAAAATGGCATTTCCCGGCAGCTTTCTTCGGATTTGGATGCGCGTTTCCGATCTGACGATGGATCACAACGGGATTGTGGCCCGGGGGAGTTCTCCCGCAACATCACCGGAGAACAGGAGGATGGAAGACCAGAGAAATCGGAACGGCAGGCGCTCCGACGGATTGCAGATCTGCAGAGTGAGCACACGGGAGCGGAGCAAGAGAGCGCACGGGAGAGAGAACTCCAGTCTCGTCCGTACATCCACAGTCACAGTGACCGCGCACGCTGTCGCAGGGACTTCCCTGACCGCCGGCGAACGCATGTACGCCTCCTGCGGCAAATGCCAGGAGGAGAAAAAGAAGGATGAATCGCACGATGGCAGAGCATCCGGCAGGGTTCATGCTCCAAGTTATCAAAAAGATTCATTCCGTGCAAGGGAAGGGCGCGCGGAACCCCGGCGGGAATGCGATCAGTGCTGCGGGAGAATATCTTGACCTTCTCCCGCATCTCGTCTATATTATCTCCGGACAACACTACCCAAGCCCATGTTCGAGCTGCTCCATTCGCAAATCCTGAAGCGTATCCCGCTCACCGGCAACGAATTCGAGCGCACAAAGACATTCTTCATTCGGAAGAAGGTCCGGAAGGGCCAGTTTCTTCTCCATGCCGGAGAGGCGTGCAGATATCTTGCGTTCGTGGAACGAGGATACCTTCGACAATACTCCGTTGACGGCAATGGCGAAGAACACGTCGTCCAGTTTGCAGTCGAAGAATGGTGGATCAGCGACATGTACAGCTCCCTCACGGGGACATCTGCCACGTACAACATTGATGCTCTTGAAGATTCGGAAATGCTGGCCGCCCTTCTTCCCCATTCAACATTTGCGAAGGCGTTTACCACAGGGCTCTCCGCGGATTTCGCAACGCCGACTTTCGCCGGCACAACAGTTGATTGCTTCGTTGCAGGCGATGATGAGCAGGCCATTCCCGTGGATCTCAACTCGTCAGGGATGCAGGTTTCAATCCTGTTGCCGCAGGCACACTTCCAGCAAGCCGCACACTGAAACACATAATGGTGCTGTTGATTGGCTTGAGGATGAAGAACAACAAAACCGGGCCGCAGGCTGGAAAGTACTGCACCAGGCGGTATAGGGTTCCTCCGGCGACCGGGTGGCTGTCGCGGCTTTCCGGAGCCGACAGCAATGCCCTTGGAGCCATCCCCCACCAGAGCAGGCCATCAACATATGAAAGCATCTATTCAAAGGAGCTCCATCCTATGAAAAGAACACTCGCAACACTTTTCGCTGCGCTGACACTTGCAGCCGGCACCTTTGCCCAGACAGCCTGGACTGTGGACGTTGTCCACAGCACGGTGAGTTTCACAGTAACGTATCTGTCGATTTCCGAAGTCGAAGGGACCTTCAAGGTCTATTCCGGCACGCTTCACTCCTCAACGGATGACTTCGCGGATGCCGCTGCTGAGTTCTCCATCGACGTCAACAGCATCAACACCGATAACAGCACGCGCGATAAGCACCTGAGGTCGGATGACTTTTTCAATGCCGAGAAGTACCCGCAAATGACCTTTAAGAGTACCGCATGGAAGAAGATCGAGGGGAAGAACATTCTCCTTGAAGGAGACCTCACGATCCGGGATGTCACAAAACCCGTGACGTTCAATGTGGTCTATGGAGGTACGATGAAGGATGGCCGCGGCAATGTGAAAGCCGGCTTCAAGGCTACGGCGGTTATCAACAGATTCGACTACAATTTGAAGTGGAACGCGGTGACTGAAGCGGGCGGCCTGACGGTTGGCAAAGACGTCACCGTAACACTGAATCTCCAGTTCTCGCAGAAGAAACCGTAGATACCATGATTCCCCGGAGCGGCCGGTTGAACGATCTCATGATCGATCCTGTGCATTTTTTGCCGGGAGGATGGAGAGAATGTCACCGAGATGCTCCTTCAGGATGAACGCCTTTGTTCCAATTTCATTCGCTACGGCGCGATAGCGCGCCTCGTCGTAGTTGGTCAGAATGATGATCTTCGCCTCGGGGTGCGACCGAAGAATCGCCCGCGACGCGGCAAGACCGTCGACCGGTTCCATCGCAATGTCCATCAGCACCCAATCCGGATGCATCCGCTCATAACACTCAATGGCTTCGCCGCCATCCGCCGCTTCGATTACTGTGTGATGGCCGGGTAGCCTGGTGGAAAGAAATCGCTTGATCGATTCGCGCATGCGCGTGTTATCTTCTGCGATCAGGACCATCACCGCCGGAGAATCCAGAGTGGAACGAAGTGGTACACTTGGGGAGAAGGTAGAGCGGAACCGCGGTTGATGCATGAGAACCACCTATTTGTACTCCATCGCGAATTGGAGCAACGCGTTGTGCCCCTTAATCCCCGCTTTATGGCAGATGTGCGTTCTGTGGTTTTCGACCGTCCGGACGCTGACCGAAAGCTCCTGGGCGATCTCCCTGCTGGTTTTGTTTCCGGCAACAAGTCTGAGGATCGTCCGCTCGGCGGGCGTCAACCTCTCCAACGGTGCTGCAGTGGCGGGCACAGAGGCTGCACGCCGCTCCCAGGCCACGAGAAGGTCGGAAATGGCCGGGCTGATATAGTAATGACCTTCCGCAACGGCCCGGAGACAGGCCAGAATTTCAGTTGAGACGCTGTCTTTTACCACGTAGCCGCGTACACCGAGGTCCAGGGCCGTGTTGAAATACCGTGTGTCCTTGTACATCGTGAGAATGATCAATTCCGTTGGCAGGGCATCCTGATGCACCCGCCGCGCAACTTCCATGCCGTCCATCCCTGGCATCGAGAGGTCAAGAACGGCGAGATCGGGGTGAAGCTCTCTGATAAGATCCAATGCCTCCACACCGTCACCCGTCTGACCGACAACGGCAAACATCTTCTCCCGCTCGATCGCACGTATAAGCCCCTCACGAAAGATCGGATGATCGTCGGCAACAAGAATACGTGTCGTTTCTTCCATGTGCTCCTCTCAGGGATAAGGAACCGTGAGCCGTACAGTTGTGCCGGATCCCTCCGATGAAACGATGTGCAACGATCCGTCAATGATTCTTGCACGTTCATTCATACTCGAGAGACCGAAGCCGTCCATCCTGGCGTCCCGTGGTTTGGAGTGATGGTGGCGTTGGCCGGCGCGGACGGCAAAACCCCGCCCGTTGTCAGTAAGAGCGATTTCCACGTGGCCCGAGTTCTTTCTCACGTCAAGAATGATCTCCGTCGCGGATGCATGGCGCACCGCGTTCGAGAGAGCCTCCTGGATGATCCGGTACACGTGGATCTCCGTCTGCTTTGGCAACACACCGTCGAGTTGTTCACAGGCGCAGTGGATCGCAAGTCCGCTGGAATGCGCGACTGTCTCGGCCATTGCTCCCACTGCGGCACAGAACCCCAGCCGGTCGAGATGATGGGGGTGGAGCATCCCGGCAATTTCCCGTACACTCTGGATGGATTCCTGGAGGAGGGCAGCGGCCCGCTCCACATCCTCCCGCGATCCTTGGTCCTCCTTCAGGAACTGCTGAAGTTCATTGCTTGCGATGAGAAGATTCTGTCCGAGTCCGTCATGAAGCTCGGCCGCGAGGTGCTTTCTACTGGCTTCTGCCGATTCGATTTGCTGTCGTGTAAATTGTTCCCGGAGGAGCTTCTCCGTCTGCAGACGGGAAACTTTGCGGTGATGGAAAGCGAGGAACGCTCCAATCAGCATGCCTGCGAGAATACTGCCGGCAAGAATCTTGAACCACCAGGTATCCCAGAGATGCGGTTCGACAACCACCGTGATCGAAAGATCCGCTTTGCTCCAGACGCCGGAATCGTTTGAGCCTCTTACTCTGAACAGGTACTTCCCGGGCGGCAGCTGGGCGTAGGCGATATAGTTGCGGTTGTCCGCCTGAATCCAGTCTTCGTCGATTCCTTCCAGCCAGTAGGCGTATCTGTTGCGGTCCGGACGGCGAAAATCAAGCGCGGCAAATCCCAGGCCGAGAACATCATACGATGACGGCATCGTAATAGTCCGGAGGTAGGATGTCCCCCGGCCCGCGAAGAAGGGCTTTCCCTCCTGTTCAAGAATGGTCAGGACTACAGGAGGGGCATGGGTATTCACATAGATCGTATCAGGACGAAACATGGTTAAGCCGCTTACCCCGCCGAAACAGAGAGTCCCATCCGCACATCGCGCGGCCGATCCGGAATTGAACTCATCGGCGGCTATTCCGTCCCGGACATCAAATCTCGACCATTGCCCGGTTCGGGGCTCAAAGGCCGTCAGCCCCTTGCCCGTGCTGATCCAAATTCTTCCCCGGTGATCCGCAAGGAGCCCGTAGACGACGTCGTCAGAAAGACCTTCACGACTGGTAAAACAGGTGAAGCGCCTCTGCGCACGGTCGAAGCGATACAGACCACCACCTGCGGTTCCCACCCAGAGAGTCCCTTCTGCATCTTCCAGCAGGGCGGAGGCGCTTCTGAAAGAGAGGGTGCTGCTGTCTGCATCCTGCTGGGGTGACCACTCGGAAGTTGCCGCCGCGCTGTTGACGCGCTGGAGTCCACCGCTCCGGGTGGCAATCCAGAGATTCCCGGAGCGGTCTTCGAGGACGGCCACAACGTTGCTTGTTCGTGAACGATGGGCGGGAAGTCCGTCCCACCCTACCGGTGTCACCTTTCCGCCGGCCGGATCGAACGAGAGGAGTCCTTGCGTCGTTCCGAGCCAGAGCGTTCCGGCCCGATCTTGAAAGATGCAATTGATCACCATGCTTCTGGAATCGAACGGCTCGAGACCTACCTGCCATCTGTCGAACGTTCCCCTCGATGGGCGCAAACGGTGGAGCCATCCTCCCCATCCTCCTGCCCAGATGGTACCGGAGCGATCTTCCAGCACAGAAGACATATTGTCCGTCGCAAGCGATCCAAGACTTCGCGGATCGTGACGGTACGCCGACCAGCGTCCGGTCCGGCGATCATACCGATTTAGCCCCCCGCCGTCGGTACAGATCCAGAGCGTCTGCCGGCGGTCTTCGCACAGACCATAGACCATCCCGTGTGTCAATCCGCTTTTTCCAGCCTCTGCTGCCCGATGGACAGTGAAGAGATCCTGAACAGGATCAACCTTGTTGATGCCATCGCGGGTGCCGATCCAGAGAACGCCACCGGGATCAACGAATGAAGTTCTGACGCCGTCATGCGAGAGAGACCAGCGATCCTGAGGATTGGCGGAGAAGTGGCGGAAGTCGCCGAGCTTCGCATCCAGAAGAAACAGACCACTTCCGATGGTGGAGACAAGGAGAGTTCCTCCGGGGCTTTCGTTGATATCCTTGACCGCAGCATCGATCGGCTTTCCCCCGACCGTGAGGGAAACCCGTTTCCAGTCGCCGGTCTTCACATGAAGGCGATACAGGCCTCCCCTTTCCGTCCCTATCCAGAGTGCGGCCGTGTCGTTCGGGGACATGAACAGTGTCCGTATGTGACCGTCAGCGGGACCGCGAGAATTGGCGGCCCGTTCCCGAAAAACCGTCCAGTCTCCATGCTTCCTGTCGAACCGCATGAGCCCTTCACCCCACGTGCCGATCCAGAGAACACCCGAGCCGCGGGGGAATTCCTTCAATGCGGTAACCTTGATGTCAACGGGGATGGACCCACCGGGAGAAGGACGCGCGACATGCCGGAATCGACCGGCAAGGGCATCAAGCGTGTCGAGTCCGCCGTTGCCTCCCACCCAGAGTGTCTTGCGGGTGTCTTCGCAAACAGCGAAGGCGGAGTTATTGCTCAGGTAATGGGTCTGAGCCGTGAGTCGGGATGTGGAGTCGCTCACCGGATCGTGACGGAGAATACCTCCCCCCGGGGAGGCGGCCCAGAGAACTCCGTTCTCCGACTGTATGCAATTGTAGATCAGATCCTGACCCTGGCCGAGAGAGACATCCAGGACACCACGCACCGTTGAGAACCGCCCTCCATCGTACCTGGCAAGCCCCTCGCCCGTACCGAACCAGAGGAAACCCTGGCGATCCATCAGGATGCAGTAGATGTTGGGGCTTGGAAGACCCTGTGCAGGTGAGATCCGCTCAAACCGGATCTGTCGAAGCTGGGCAGTGGCGGAGGTTGACGCGATCAGGAAAAGAAGGGAGAACGCTTGTATTCCGTAGCGCAGCCGGAAGTGCATGAGACCCCCCCAAAGGGCTTCTCAACGCTGTGCAGCAAGGAATCACGAGTATCTACAAAGCGATCTTGGATGGAAGGCAACGCAGAGCGCAAAACGACACCGTTTGGATGGTAGATCCCCTAGCATGAAAAGATACAGCAGTTACACGCAAAAGTCAATCTCGCCTTTTAGCCAGGGCCGGATCCTCCACGGGTGATAGCAAGCGCCCGCCGCAGAAGGGACGGCGCCCGGGCAAGCACAAATGAGCCGATCCGACGTACGTTTGTCGACAGCATGACCTGCTGAAGCAGTTGCGCTGCCCGCAGACGGAGTGCAAAGAGACTTTGCCACTCCCGGCGGTATCTCTCTTCAAGTATGCCGGTCCCCCAGGCCTCCCTGCGCTCCTCCTCGAGGAGCCTGCCCAGCAACTGGGCGCCCTGCAATGCCATACCGATTCCGTCACCCGCAAGTGGAGCAATCACCCGCGCGGCGTCTCCGACCATCAACATGCCATCTTCCAGAACCTTCCGCGGCCCGAAAAAGATATCGCCCGTTCCGTAGATCGGGGCCCGCTCGACCGCAGAGAGCGTCTCCGGGGTCACAAGAGAGCCAAACGCCGGATTGTTTTCGACCAGCTCCCGAAGCCGTGCCCGTGGAGGAGGGGTATGTTCTGAGCGCCGTTCCAGGAAACAGAGTGTTACAATCCCTCCGCCGACGTGGTTAACGCCACAATACATGTCCGGACCCGCGGCAACGAGAATCTCGTCCGTTTGCACGCCGGCAAGCGCTGAGGCGGGAATGTGAAACTTGACTCCGTTCAGGCCGGTATGTGCTCCGGAAAAGGAACGCCTCAGCGATTTGTCGAGCGGAGAGGACTTGCCATAGGCCCCGACGATGCGACGGCCCCGGAGCGTGAGAGGACTTTGTGATTTTCTGCAGAGTAATTCAAATCCTCCCTCACACCGGTTCACAGACCGGACCTCCACAGGCTGTTCGATCGACACGCCCCGTGACCGGGCTGCTTCCAGCAACATCGCGTCAAATACGCTCCGCTTCATTCCATACGCGGTAAACCCGAGGAGCTCGGAAAGCCGGGGACCGCGCTCCGGACAAAGCGTCAGCCGCGTTATGGGGGAAGGAGCGCGCCCCAGAAATTCCGCCTGGAGGTCAAGGTCGCGCAGAACCGCGGTCACCTCATGGGACAGAAACTCGCCGCAGAGCACCTCGCGGGGGAATTGCTGCTTCTCGATGAGGCAAACGGATAGCCCGGCCCGTGCACCGTAGAGTGCGGCGGCGGACCCTGCCGGACCCCCACCGATGACGACAAGATCAAATCCCGGTTCCATGATTCCCTTTGCCGGTCAACCGAATACAGACACACCAACGAAATGCCCAATGCCAGGAGATCGAGGCTGATGACTGAAATCCGGGTTGAAGAAGTGCATCGATTTCCCTGCGAAGAAACCCGCGGAGGACCGACACAGGCGCGTCGTTACGAACCAGCGGACTGCGCGAGAAGATTCCGGTCAACATGGTGATGCCGGCGTAGGCGATCGCATGACGGTGCAGATCGTTGATGACGATCCCGACCCGTGCAACCCGTGAAAGGTCCGCGAGGAGCATTCGTGCCTCTGCCCCGGTGCAATGGTGCAGAAAGAGGGAAACATGGGCGACGTCGAACGAACGATCGCGGAAAGGAAGTGAAAAGGCGGAACCATTCACGGCCGTCACCGGCGGTCCCTTTCTGCCGGCACGGACACAGGCGTGAAAGTTCACATCCAGAGATGTGACATCAAATCGCCTGCCGAGTTGAGCGAGGGCTTTGGGAAGATCAGATCCCCCCGCACCCACGTCGAGCACGGAGACAGGCCGTTCCTTCGGCAGAGAGTTGATGAGACGCCCGACACCAAGTCGCGAAACCCGAAAACCTCCCAGCCAGCGATTGATGACCGAGAGCTCTTTCAAAGCCCGGTCGAGGTGCTCTTCGGTCACCGAAGGGTCGTCCATCATTTCGGACAGAAATCTTCGTGCTCCGATCATCAGACTCCCCGCATAAAGGCCATCTCCATCGTGAGGCCGGGGCCAAAGGCGATCGTGCAGAGCCAGTCATCGGGCCGCAGACGGTTGCGGGAGAACACCTCCTTCAGGACAAACAAAATCGAAGCCGAAGACATGTTGCCGTAATCCGACAGCACGGCGCGTGATGGCGCCACCTGTTCGTCGCTCAAATCCAGCCCGGTCTGGAGAGCATCGATAATCGCACGCCCACCCGGATGGAGCGCCCAGTAGCGGATGTCCCCCGGCTGCAAGCCCATACGCTGTATGATCGCCTTTGCGGCAGGAACGGCCTGTGCCGTTATGGCATCAGGGAGGTCAGACGCCAGGATCATCTCGAACCCATGATTGCCGATTTCCCATCCCATGATATGTTTCGATGCAGGGAAAAGAAGTGAATGTGTTTCAACGAGACGCGCCTTTGAAGGGCCCTCGGATCCGGCGGCAAAGAGGGCGGCGCCGCAACCGTCGGCGAAAATCATATTCGCCAGAATATTGTCCCGCGAAGGATCGGTCTGCATATGGAGACTGCAGAGTTCGACTGCAACAAGGAGAACCTTCGCCTTGTCATCGCCGGCACTCCGGATGGCTTCCAGCGCAGAGGTGATTCCGATCACCACTGCCGCACATCCCATGAAGCCGATGTGCGTTCGCTGGACATGAGGGGAAAGGCCGAGGGAGGTGATCAGATCATAATCGAAATTCGGCGCCGAGAACCCGGTACACGACACCGTGATGAGGCGCGTGATCCTTGAGGGGTTCGTCCCCGTCGCCTCAAGCACTGCGGACGCCGCACGGACGGTGAGCCGAGCAGACCACTCTTTGTACAGGCACATGCGCTGTCTTGTGTCCGGAGCAGGTGTATCCGGAGAGGTAGGATAAAACCGGTTGACCCCATTGGCTTCCGCATCGGGGACCACTACGGCACGGGTGGCAATCCCTGACCGGAAAGCCGCAGCATCTATCATCCGTGCAACAGCGGGACGTCCCCCCATCCGCTTTTTCAATTCTTCAGCAGCACGCGCCTGTGAGACCCGGTACGGTGGGGAAGCGGTCGCAATATCGATGAGCAGGGACATCTGTTCTCCAAAGGTGGGTGGTGAGCTCAGCGCTGTCGCCTGAAATTGTCCGGTTCGATCTTTGTTTAATACGGCATGGAATCACGAAGACGCCTGAGAAGATCGCGTCCGGCTTCGACCGACGCAGCGCTTGCCGCGACCACGATGTTTCTCTTGCTCGGCCAATCACCATGCAACAAACGCTCCAATTCGGGGGAAGTTTCCTCAAAGCCTATGGTGGGAGCAAGCACGATTCTTTCCGGAGTCCGCTCGCAGAGGGGAAAGAAGTCGTGATGGGAGCAATCGACATCAAGTCCGGTGAGCGAGGGTATCCTCAGGAAGTCGGCAATCACCTCTCCTGTAATGCCGCAGTAGTGCATGCGCCCTCCGCCAATGCTGTCAAAGAAACGGACATCACGTTGCAGGACATGTTCACGGTATAGCTGGGGAGAGATCATCTGCATTGAGCAGTTGCTGATGCGCGCGGCACCCTTCCAGAGCGAACCCCAGTCAAAGAACCAGTCCGGATCGTCGCTGATCATCGATTTGGTGTGTTTGGTGATGGCGAGCATGTAGTCCGTCACCTTGTCCAGAAGAATTTCAACCTCCCGGGGACAATCGAAGAAATCAGTCAGAATATCGTTCCCCCGAATCAAATGCGCGGAATTGAACGCGCTCTGGATATCGGGATGCTGAATATGAACACCTTGCGGCAGGTTTTCCTGCCAGATTGCTGTCCACTCTGCAAGCTTGCCGTACCATCCGGCATTGAGGGCGGGCATCTTCAGCTCATACACATCCGCCGCCGTACTCAACACGTGATTTCCGGCCGCCGGCAGGTTGTTCTCGGGAATGTGCATGCGACAGCCAAACGCGGCTGCAACCTGGGCCGTGCCAAACTGTACACGGACCGTGGGGACCCGGTCATCCCGGATCTCCAGGTGAGGACGAAGTTGGTCCAATTCAGCCCGGAGCATGACGAGCGGATCGGCAAGGCGTTCCTCCCATGTCGGGAGCCCGTGGACGGGGGTGTTGACGATAATCATGGGCAGACAGTTCCCGGGGTCATCGTGCAACATCCGATAGCGCGCAGAGATATCCTCGAGGCGCACCAGCGCCGCGTCGTCGATATCCAGATACGTACTCAGATTCATTCCCTATCGTCTTTCCGCAATACTCTGAAGGGGGCGCGGCTGCCCCGAAGTCCTGGCAGATAGAAAAACAGCCGCAGCGTCACCACAAGAATGCAATCCCTCGCTTACCCAGAATGTAGTCATCAAAGACCACCCTCGCCGATGTACCCGACATACCAATACAGACATGGAGGGGCAGCAAATGCTCCTCGCGAGGGTGACAGTATCTAGCAGATGGCGCTTTCTCCCATTCGATTAGGCGTTGTTCACGCTCGGACTGGGACATTGGGCCGGTGCAAACCTCGATCAACCAACGTTGAAAGGCATCATTGGCCGGATCAGGTACGCTGGTTCCTTCCCAGGCAAATGCTCTCATGTTATGGAACGAAAATCCAGAGCCGATCACCAGGATATTCTCATGCGTCAATTCGCGCAATGCTTTGCCAAGGGCAATATGCGCGGCCGGGTCGAGACCGCGCAAGAGCGAGAGTTGAAGTGAGGGTATGTCGGCGTGAGGGTACATCAGTTTCAGCGGGACAAACAAACCATGATCAAACCCCCGCTGAGGATCGATGCGAGCCGGAATATTGCCCTTGCGCAGTAGTCCGGCAATCCTGTTCGCTAGATCAGGGCTTCCGGGTGCCGGATAGGTGATCGCATAGGCTTCGCCGGGAAAACCATAATAGTCATAGAGCATGGGGGGAGTGTGCGCACCTAACAGTGTCGCGACGCTTTCCTCCCAATGGGCGCTGATGACGAGAATAGCATCCGGCCGCTCAAGCTGAGATGGAAGTCTCTGCATGAAATCCACCATAGCCTTATGGCTGGCGTCTCCGAGAATTGGCAACGGACCTCCGCCATGGGAGAAAAAGACAATTCGGGCCTTGTCTTCAGCTTCCTTCTGTTTCATCATCGCTCAAACCTCCGGGTCGCTCTTTCCGACTGCCCTTGCCTGTGGCAACATACCTGTTTCCCCTACGGCAGAGTACGAAGAATTCCCTTCAAAGTCACACACCCGATGTGACGGCTCTGAATGTTGCAGTGGAGCGATTGGTCCGATTCCTGTCGCGCGAGCCCTCACCTTGAATGACACCCTCCCGGCCGGGAAAACCTCCCCTCCGCTCAGATCACCACCCGGGCCCATGAACTCCAGGACTGTTTGCCTGATGGAGTCCATGAACCGTCTCACCGCCGGTTCGCTTGTGCACATCTCACCTTTTTGTCGCTGTGTGGTTTGGTTTGAAAGATATGGATATGTAAGTACTGAAGGATCTGTTGTGTGTGTGGTTGGTTGGTTTGGTTGGGGGACTCCATGATCTGTCAGGAAATCACCGAGTTGGAGTCCTTGTTGCGGCGGAAGGAGTTGTTGATGGAATCCTCGTTTGGCCGTATGGAGGCCCGGATCAATACACCGGAGTACCTTCTGCGTGTCTGGGGCGGCCTGAATTTCTTCGAAATTGAGCGGAATTCCGGGTGCCCAAGTACCTGGAATCAGAGTCGCACAATTCAGCGACACTTCGCGCTGAGGGGCAACCGTTTCCCCCCCCTCCAGGCACCTGGCGTTCTTTCAGCACGATGGGTTCACAATCCGGTGGCGGGGTTTGAGTGATTTCAAGAAGTGTGGTCTTCCTGGACGATCCGGATGTGCACATGATGTGAATAGCTTGGAAAATATGTGGATAACTTGTGGACACAAGCCCCGGGCAGGTTATTCGCGGGCATCGTTGGACCAGGCATCGGCCTGACAGAGGAAGCTACCCCCCGTTTGAATGTGGATATCATGTAAGAAACTGTGTGTATTGTGTGAACCGCGCTCAAGCATACGTTCTGTCCTTTCGTCAACATCCATGTCAAACCCGGCTCCAGCGACAACATGCGGTTCATGACGCATCCAGATGGATGCGATTGAACAACGGGGAAACGGGTGAGGTGCAGCAGGCCGGACGAAGTTCCAAGATCATCTATTGGGGATTTCTCGGCATTGCAGAATTGTTTTATGTACGGTGGAGGGATTGCGAAAATCAAGCGACCGGATCAGCGTTGGGATAGAGGCTGCGTGAGGTTACCAGGTCCCGGCGCGCATTACCTGCCAGCTGCTGAAAAGGACCATTGGAGAGTAGCGTGGGAGATAACCAGGCGAGAATAGTGCCTTCTAGCGCAGCACCTCCACATCATTCCCCAGTTCCTTGAGATATGCCTGGTCAAGCGTACTGTTGATCTTCTTCTCACGCTTCAGACGAGCATGAACCGCGGCATTGACGTCGTTGGATTTGACGGAGACGAGACGAAGGGAGTTTGAGAAATAGTAGTCGAATGTAATGGGTGATGTCATGCTTCCATTATTAACCGTGACAAACAGAAGGCTATCCGCCGTTCGCAGAACCATTCTCACGCCGTTTGAGGTTCCCAGGGCTTTTTCCATATCCGAACGAGGCAAACGAATGTACAGACGTTCTGCATCTGATGTGGAAAAGCCAAATCCCCGGGTCGCCCGGCTTTCCACCCGGCCCACAAGCTTCAGGGGATCAATCATGACAAACACCGCTTGAGACAGGTCCGGATCGTCAAGTAAGTCATTGACGTCGTTCGTCCCCGAGGCGATCACTTGCTTGTGTCCATTCCCATCGAGGTCAAACGCAAAGAGTCCGTTCAGTGTTCCGAAATGCCAGTATTCTCCGAGGATATTCCCCTTTGCATCCAGTCGTGCGATCACTGTTGGGGAGCGCCCGCCCGAGGCAGCAACGATGATCTCGGCTCCTTTGCGGGAAGAGTCTTGAACGATGACCAGTGCCCAGGCATCCATCTGTTCTGCATAGCGTACCCCGCGAAATTCCAAAGGGCTGCCAATTTTCCGCTCGAACAGAAGTGTATGACGCGAGTTGAAGGCACGCACAATTGCCTGTTCGGAATTCGTTCCGGCGAGTGGTGCGGTCGTAACCACTTCACCTGTTCCATCCCCGTTCAGATCGGCGACCTCCACACGGGAACTCCGATGCGAGTTATTCTCTTCCTCCCATCGGCTCATCGCCAAGGCCGGGAGGGACCAGAGCTTTGCATTGTCCTTTCCATATACGTCGATGAGATTCTGCTCTGGATTCAGATGGACAAAAGAGGGAGACGGAGGTGGGGAGAGCACATTCAGGGCAAGCGCGACAACTCCCGCCAGTGCGGCAAAAGAAACCATCCCTCCCCCTGCTGTGACCAGTGGATGCAGACGGTAGAAGCTTCTTAGTTGACCCAGAATGGTCTGATTGACCGCTTCCACAGAATTGCGCTCCGTTTCGTAGAATGGTTCCATACCGACCCTCATGCGGACCACTGCATGTACGGTGTTGTTGCTGCGGGGCTGCAATTCCTCATGCGCCCGCTCCATTTCCGCGTAGATCGCCCGAAAGCGCTCTTCCGAAGCCCGACATCCGGCACACTCGAGCAGGTGAGCGTGGATAGACTCCACCTGCGACGCCACGTCCCTGGCACCGAGCACGTACAACTCAATCGTATGTTCAGCGAGATGCTGCATGCCACCCTATACTCATGTCAGATGCTTTTCTGTGCTGAAAGTCCCTTTGCGGACTCCAGGCCGAAAGATCGACCATGTTACGGATGCGCAAAACAGTTATGACGCGCGCAAGAGATCCCGTACCCGTTTATTTGCCTCACGTGAAAGATATTCAAGCCGTGCCCGGTGCTTCTTCCTGTACGCTTCCTTTGTCAACCCGGGGATCTCTCCGGATAATTCCGCAAAGAGTGAAAAATCCGCCCCGTCAAAGTCGATGAAGTTCGCCCGCAAACCTGCATCAATAACGCGAAAATATGCGTCCAGCAACTCGGAGGACACTTTTCCTTTGTCCACATACGCCTTCTCCGCGGCACTCCGAGACTGCCGGTGAACCTGCTGCACAATCTTTTCGATATCGAATTGCAGCGTCTGTTCCACCCCGCTTTCTGCCATCGCCGGCAGCAACTGTGCCCGGGCGTACAGAGCACGGAAGACAACAGCGACATCAATCAGGGGAACAATGCGGGAATGCAGACGTTGTCCCCTCAGGTAGCACGACAGCCGGGCGAGCATGGAGGGGACTGTCTGGTGGCCGTTGACAGCAACGGCCAAACCCCGCTCGAGCGTTTTCCGGTCGGCCGGAGGCAAATGCCGGAGGGGATCACATGCACTCGGAACCATTGATGGTTCGCCGCACACGTCGTGTTCTTGAAAATTCTTGAGAGATTGTACGGCGAGTTTGATATTGCGCAACACTCTGCCGAGTGTTGGATCGGCTTCATTATAGAATCTGAATAAGCCGTTATGGGTCTTGGAGAACACCAGGCGGCGAAGATGCACAAGGGTTTCTTCATCCGAACAGGATTCCAGCGAAATACCGTCGAAGTATGCACACAGCTGAACGAGGGATCCATTCCGGTCCTGTTCGAACAGCTCGGCTATGCAGTCCATGGCCATATCCGAAATGGAAAGACCATGCGAGTCTTTCAGCACCGTAGAAATATGGCACGCATGCAGACAGGAAATCGAAAGGGCCTGACTTACCCTTATGACCTCGTTGAGCTGGTCATTGGTGTGAGTTCCAGAGGTAATCGCCAGCAGCTTCCGGGAGAGATTATGTGCGGGGGCTGACTGCATTTTACTATTTTACGCAAAATCCGGAGCACGAGCAAGGACCATCTCCATATGCCTGCACCGCTACCTGTCGGATTCCCACAGAAACGGGGGGGGGGACGCTTGGCGTCGATTGGCGGTACGAGGTGAGCGCCCGGCCGGGAACGAGAGGATGACGGTGGATCAGTTCGGTATTCCTGAGGCGCTTTGAATCCGAACGGATTCGTCGTAAACACATCAGAGCCGACGATCACCACTCAATGCGCGCACGCACCCCGAGGGCCAGGTATTTCACGGTGTACCCGGTGAAGTCGGTCGATTGGTAGCTTCCAATGAGAGTCACCACTCCTTCCACCGTGTATTCCGCCCGTACGCTCCACAGATTCTCCTGGGTCTCGTCCTGATTGAAGACGGTCAGAAGATCCGGGTTGAAATAGTACGCCCTCTTTCCAAATACTCCCGAGACCTGCACTACCAGAGGCTGCACAGGAGAGTATGACATCCCTGCGGTAGCAGAAATAAATGAACGGCCGTCCGTCAGCGTTGTATAGAGCGGACTGAGGGATACCCCGAATGCCGGGTCGATGAACCACTCTCCCTGGAGTCCCACCTGATGGCATTGCAGAGTCTTGTACCCTGTTACATTCACATATGTATACGTTGGGCCGACAAAGAAGAGGTCGATGTTGTAGAGCAGGCCGCAATTAAGGATGTCTATGTGGTCGTCATATGAGTACCGTGCGGACGGCAGATCGAACGTTCCCTTGATTCCTCCGTAGTTCAGTCTCAGGTAGAAGGGGTAGAAGTTCTTCTGCCCTCCGACAACGAACAGGTGCTGATCGTACGTCCAGGTTGAAGACTCAATGAGCATCCTGTCGTAGCCGGCAACCAGATATTCAAATCCGTGAGAGGAGATTGACGCGTACCCGGAGTAGGAGTCTGACCGTGCCCCGCCGGAATACGTACCCGCCGTGTAGTATGCGGAAGGCAAAACAGCCGTTGTCGAGTGCTGTGCGTGCACCGGGGAAACACTCACGATAAGCGCGAGTATCAGCGCGGCGAATTTCATTTTGTCAGTCCATATCCCTTGACGGCACTGGTGTCGGCTGGATACACGCTCATGGCATTGATGAATGCCTCACGTGCTTTTGCCTTGCTGCCGAGGTAATAGTACGTCCAGCCGAGCGAGAGGTTCGCTTCGTAGTCGCCGGGGTAGTTTTCGAAAAGGAGGTCCAGATACTTCTTTGCCATCAGGTAGTTGCCCTGGTTGAGGTAGATCTGGCCCAACCGGAGATTTGCCGTATAGTTGGGCTTGTCTTTGCCGAGAATGGTCTTGTACGTATCCTGCACGAGGTCCCATCTCCCCTGTGCGGCATACGGCAGCGTCACGCCGAGCAATGCCTCAATACTATTGTCGCTCAGGCGAACCGCGTCTTTGTAGTACTTAGTCGATTTCTCGAAATCTCTTGCGTTGTAGTACAGCCATCCCAGCCGGAGAGTCGTGAGGTAGTCCGCGTTACCTCCGTTGGAAAGGTTGAGCATCACCTCAATCGCGCGCTCTACATTGCCTGCGGTTTCTTCCTTTATGGATGTCGCGAATGCGCTGGCTTTGTCTTCAGGTTTGAGAGCGCTCCAGGCCATACCGGTGGCGAGGAGGAGCCCCAGAGAAGCTACCCACAAAGGTCGGGCGATCATGTGATGGATCCCTTCTGTTTTCGCAGAGATGTCAAATGGGTGGTGGAGTCTTGATATTCGAATGAGGTGATTTCGCCTTCACCGTCGACGTCGATGCGTCCATGAGCATTTCGACGATACCACGAAAAGACGCCGAGCCCGCGCGTATTGAACCGCGCGTGAATGGTAAAACCTTTTCCGTTTTGTGCATGTTTTTCAAACGTAAGGTCTGCAGCCGCTCTAAACTGGTTGCCGAATGCCAGAAACAATTCCGAGAAAGAACGCAAGCCTCGGCCGATCGTCACGGACACGGGCAATTCGTCTTTCCAACGCATCTTTGCGCTGTATCCAAGGGGCACACTGATGGCATCCAGGAAAAAGAATGCCAGTGCCGACCGGGATCTTCCCAGGAGATTCGCCATGAAAAACACTTTGCCCTGTGGATAGATATATGCTCTCGTGCCCTGCGTTGAGTCGAGATAGACATTGTTGAGACTATCCACTTTGGCTTCCCACTGTTCCTCGAATTGCCGTCCATTCAAGTTGCACGCAAACTGATATTCCACGCCAACAGGAAACGAGAATGCACGCCTGACGTCCCCGTGCACCTCGATATTGTGCACGCGCTTTCCCTCTTGTGGATAATCGAATGTGCGGAGCTCGACCGTGCCATTCGTGTGCTCGAGATACTGCGCCACGGGAAATTGGTATGTTTTCTCTCCCAGACGATCAGTCAGCTGAAACTGAAAGTGCAGATGCGGAACCGGCGATCGTCCGCTATTCCCGCAACGTGCCAGCGTCTGTCCCTTGTGAACGTGATCCCCCTTCCCCACCTCCATCGAGCCGGGCTTGAGATGAGAGAGTGCTGAAAACAGGCTCTGCCCATGGTCCAGGATAATCGTGTTTCCCCAATTCTGTTCGACGTTGATTTCACCGATGTCGTTGTCCGGAATGTTGTCGATGACACGGACTACATCACCTTCCAGTGGCGCGACAACAGGCGTGTCGTAGCAAAAGTATTCCTGCAGGGAGGTCCCCTGTCCGGTGTACTGTTTTCCGTCGTCATTCAGAATGACAAAATCCCAGGCGTGTTTCCACACTCCTTTGTGGGTGATATCTCCATCGATTCCCTGGGAGACGCTCCATTCCCCAAAAAATGGCAGCTCAGGAAAAAGATTACGAAACCGGTCGAAACGCAATTTCCGATTTTGATGATAGTAGTAGTTCTCTTCCGGGGACCCGGGTGCAAAATACAGAAGCACGAGGTCGCTTTGTTCCTGTCGGAACTTCAGGGAGTAGATGGTAGCCAGGGCCACAACATTGAACGGCAAAACCAGTACGGGAAGGCCTGAGGTCGAGAGAAATCGTGAAAAAAAACCGGTAAATATGAGAGACATCGCTGATGCAAGGATCAGCAGCGGGACGGTTTTATGCGAAAGAATGATGAGGCTACCGCCCAGCGCCAGCGATATCAGGATTGCGTTGAAGGATGACTGGAGAAGAAAGGCCTCTGTAGCATTCGGGAAGAGAAATGCCACAAGGGTCCAGTTGGTGCCATAGGCAATGACGCTGCCCACAAAGAAGACTCGCGAAAAGACAAGCAACCCGGAGGCAAGAAGCACGCCCGCAAGGGCGTTCGGCTGGAAGAGAATATATCCCAGCGCCTGAAAATAGAAGCGGACTGCCCGCGGAAGAAAGTCCGCGAGCGAGGCATCGGAACCGATCGGGTGAAGTATGACCCAGTCGAAATTGTGGAGGAACACAATAAACACATACAGAGTCAGGATAAAAGGGAGGCTCAGACCGGGCAGGTTGAACGAAGACGCAAAGTAGTGCTCCAGGGCTGCCCCGGCGAAAAAGGCAATGACGATGAACATCAAGGCAACGGCCACGTACGTTGGGCTGAACTGGAAATAGTACGCTGAGGCCGCGCCAAAGAGAATGCCGTTGAAGCCGTAGAACCCGCTCCGGATGCGATTTCTGTCGAACCGCAAGCCGATCGCGAGACCGTTGCAGATGAACGCCCCGACAATTCCCCCTGCGCCGATGAGCGGGGCAAAGGCGGTTGAGCCAAGAGCAAGTGCACCCAGCCACCGCCGATTGCTGAAAAAGATCTGCGCATAACTGTAGAGAAGAGCATCAAGATAGAGTTGCATGCAGGGCGCCCCTACGGAAGCGTGAGATTCTTGAGTGAAGCGGGGACGCGTTCGGGACTCATCACGTACTCCAGATCCTCCGCCTTTCTGATAAGCTCCACCTGTCCGGTCTGCATGATCATGACGACCGAGGGGCGCAGCGTGATGAACTGCATCCATTGCGTCATGTTGTAGGCACCCACATTGAGAAATACCACCTGTTCGCCTCTCTTGAGTGCAGGAACCGAAATCTCCTCCCGGATGCAATCGATATTCATGCAGAGCGGACCGAAGATCGAGGCATTTTCTTTCATGATGCCCATCGGCTGGGCAGGGAGCATGGTGTGTTTGTACCAGAAAGCGGTGAAAAGGATGTTCACTCCTGCATCGATCACGATCGCCCGCTTTCCATCTGAGAGTCTCTTGACGCCACGCACGGTACTGACCAGGTAGCCGGCGCTGTCAATCAGCGCTCTTCCCGATTCCAGGATCAGCATCGGCATGGCGTCAGGCCGGGCATCCAGCTCAAACAGCGGTGCTGTGATGGCATCCGCGTATTGCTCCAGTGACGGGAGCGCTTCCTCCGCGGACAGGTATTGCCCTTTCAGGGTATTGCGTGAAGGAAGTCCGCCTCCGGCATCGATATACTGCAGCGTAACCCCATGCTGGCTTTTGAGCCAGTTCGCCAACGCGACGAGTTTTCCCATGGCGATGCGATAGGGTTCCGCACTCATCATGTACGTACCGATGTGACAATGCAGACCGACGAGTTTCAAGCGCGATGCCATCACGATGCGCTTCAGTACATCCTGCGCTTCACCGTTGTCGTAATTGAACCCGAACCGATCCCATTTTGGGTACACTCCGACATCCATGTTCACACGTATGGCGACGTCAGCCGTCATCCCGAGACGATCGGCGACTTCAATGATTTCATAGAGCTCGTCGGTATGATCGATATGGA
This sequence comes from uncultured Bacteroidota bacterium, assembly GCA_963779225.1. Taxonomy (GTDB): domain Bacteria; phylum Bacteroidota; class Ignavibacteria; order UBA10030; family UBA6906; genus CAVPCZ01. Next base: position 1,237,587 of record CAVZWW010000003.1, on the reverse strand, counting down.
CTTTCCCCCGCTCACGGATTGCCTTTTCGAGCGCTCCGGGCCCCTTGTCGGGACCATTAAAGAGAATGTGCTCACCCGGGATTCCCAATGCACGTGCGCGGTCGTATTCAAATTCGGATACTACTTCAGCCCATGATCCCTCCTGATGAAAGACCGAGCAGACCGCATTGAGGTAATTCGTTTTGTAGGACCATGCAAACTGCACCCGCGGATACCGCGTTCGGAATGTCCGAAGGGCCGAGCGTTGATTCTCGCGGATTGTTTGTTCGGAAAGCACAAACAACGGCGAACCGTACGCATCCGTCAGGTCCTTGATCCGGACGTCGTCAATCTCCGTTTTCGGCGTGCTCACCGGGGCGCTGCCGAATTTGTTCATCAATCCGGAAAACTGTTTGGTGATCACGGGCCGCTCGTACGGTCGCTTAGACATTATGGAGTTCTCCGCTGACAGTGATGTCTTCGAATCGCTTGATGTCGGTGATGAGATCCCATGAGTACCGGATAAATATTTTGCCAATGTCATAAGAGCCAAACGCCGGAACGTGCTCACCGAGGGCGAGCTTCAAGGCGGCCAGGGGAAGGTTCTGTCCGGCGGCAGCCGTAAGGTAGACCCACGCGGGAAACCGAGGATTGATTTCCAGAAGAAGGTACGTGTTGGTGGTCTTCTCTTTCACAAATTCCAGCTCGAGGCCACCGCTCCAATTGAGGGCTTTGATGGCCTTTTCGGTTAAGGCCAGAAGTGCCGGTTCGCGGATTGTGATGCCCGACCACCCCTTTCCCTTGTCGGTGATGTAGAGTTTCTTCATGGCCACGGCACCGACGGTGGTCCCGTTATTGCCGAGAGCGCACACGTTATACTCATCCCCGTGGACGAATTCCTGCACGACTATGGGTAGTCCCCATTTTCCGCTCAGCATGTGATATGCCGAAAGGGCCTCGTCAAAGTTATTCGCGATCACCGCATCGTAGAAGATGCCCTTTACGGCAACCGGATAGTCAAAGTGCGACTGGATGGCGTACAGGTCCTGCACGGATGACGCCAGGATGTTTTCCGGTACGGCAATCTGATGCTTGCGGCAGAAATCGGCAAGTTTATCCTTCGCACGGAGATTCAGCTGGTCCTTGTCGGGCAGGAACATATGGATGCCCAGTGCCTTGAGTCTTGGCGCAAGCTTGATAAATCCATTCAACTCGGAATCGAGCGTGGGAATAATTACGTCAATTTTCTCCTTCTCGTGGATCGCCACAAGACGATCAAAGAGCTGATCCAATCCCGCGGATGGATAGGGAATGACGTAGCTGGTTTCGGCGACCGAAGGAAGATACGCTCCCGGTTCCAGCATATCGTAGAGTAAGCCGATAATACGTCCGTCGAATTCTCCCGATTCCCTCAGCGCACGTATCACCGGTACACCAGGCCCCGGATTGTCGACATTGTTTAATCCTGTGACGGCGACGTTCATGCTTCTGCCACCAGATGCAGGTGCTTCAACAGACCGACAAAGTCCAGTAAGTCCCGTTGTGCGTCCGCCGGGTCGACATCGAACTCCTCGGTGATGAACCGGACGATCGTCTCCTGGCTCATCCCATCCTGCAGGGATTTCAGAATACGCTTCCCCAGTTCATTCACCGTAAAGGTCTCGCCGGTGGACGGGAGAAAGAGAAACCCCGTTTCGCTGATGGCGAGGTCGGGTGTGACTGTCAGTGGATTCATGGCACATGCTTTCCGTCGTCGTTAGTTGCGCTCACATGGAATCATCGTCTTCACACATAGCTGCCCCGGTTTCTGTGCTACTGTATACACCGCAATAGACATGCCACTGAATACCATTGAAATCGGAGGGTTTTTCGCCGAAGCGAAAAACGAAATGCGGGAAGCTCACCTTTGAAGTGCGGGGTTTTCCCCTCCCCTACATGGAGGGACGGGGAGGTTAGATGGGCAGGTACCTGGGCACGTTCGCCCATGCTTATGCCGCTAGTCGGAATCGGCGCTTCCGGACAACAACAGTCCGCAGCACTGCAATGATGGGGGAAAGCGGATGTCACCCGTCACCGCCGAACAACCGCCGGCCCTCGGCAACGCGGTCCACCCTCTGTTCAAGAGCCCGGAACACGTCCTGCATCTGATGGGAATGCCTTTTCCCGAGATTCACAACCTTCTGTAGTATCTTCAGCCACAGCGGTCGGGGCTCCAGGTCAACACGGTATTCCACGGTGCTGCCCGTTGGCGTTGAAGTCATAATCCAGCAAGCCTCCCCAACCCAGGTACCCTCATAGCGGAAGCGAATCAACTCTTCGGGTTTGATTTCGGTCACGGTTGCCGTCCAGGAGACCAGCCGGCCATTCTGAATCCGCATGGCGCGATCATCTTCCAACATGGTGATTCGTAACGGTTTCGGCCACCACTCTCCGTAGGCGTGGAAGTCCTGAAGGACAAAATGGATGATTTCCGGGGGATGCGGTAAAACCACGGAGTCGGAGGCTTTGATATTTGCCATGGGAACAGTGGACACCCATTATGGCGAAATGAAATTCAGACGAAGCTGAACTCGTGTAATATTGTGGAAACGGCCGTGAATATCAAGCGTTGCAGGGGCGCGGAACGAGGGACGCTCAAATCTCTCGCGGGGGGCCAGTGCAACCCCGTCCGCTGTGGCGCGTTACACCTCGGACTCCGGTCATGCCTACGGTCTGATCTACCGCCGCGCAGCCGGCCGGAGGAGCAGATCCTGGAAGTCATAGCTGAAGTCCGTGTCCGGCGAGACGGGCTTCATCTTCACCTGATCGACGCTGCCGTCCGGGTTGAGCGCGAAGGTGACAAAAGCATCTGCACGGAGCGTGCGGTCCCGCCACCGGACGATGAAGGTGTCAAACTGGTAGTGCTCGAGTGTGCCGGTGAGTTCGGGCGTGCGCGAAAACTGCATCATCGGTTTGCCGTCCTGCATGGTGACGAGCACATCCCCGTACCAGGCATCGGTATACACGTCCACGTATTTCTCGAGTGCCAGGGATGGCCGCGAGGTCGAGTCACGCCGTGCCACCGTGGATCGATTCACGGCGGCGGTCCTCGCCAGCCTCCGGTCGGCCACGGCCTTGTACGCTTTCACCCAATCATACGGAGAGGCTTCGAGAAAGTGATCGAGCACCTTCTGCGTGATGCTTCTAAACGCCTCGCCCGACTCCTGATTGGTCATCACCATAATGCCCAGACGCATATCCGGGACCATCGTCAGTTCAGAGACATAGCCTGAGAGCCCGCCTGTGTGGGTCACAATCTTGTGGCCGGCGTAGTCTCTGACAGTGAAGCCGAGCGCATACAGCTGGAAGTTCGGTTTCGTGGCCGCGAGCTCAGCGGGGAGATTTCTGATGGGAATGGGCGTCACACCCGTCCACAGCTCCCGCGTGCTCGCCGGGGACCAGAGCCGCATACCGTCTGTCGTACGCCCGGAGTCGAGCTGAGCGATGAGCCATCGTGCCATGTCCGTCGCGCCGCTGTTGATTCCGCCTGCGGGATTGTCGTTGCAGGCGATGGACGGGGGGACAAGGACGAGCTTGCCATCTATCACCGCATGAGTTCCCGCAACATTTTCCGGCCTGCCGTTCTCATTTGTTTTGGGTGCACTGTGGGACATCCGCAGAGGTTTGAGCAAACGCGACACAACAAATTCCTCCCACGGTATACCGCTTACGGCCTCGATCAGATCACCTGCCACCAGGTACAACACATTGTCGTAAGCGTATGCAGAACGGAAAGATGTTGCGGGTTCGAGATAGCGGAGGCGCTGCACGATTTCTTTGCGGGTGTATGTCGAGGCCGGCCATATGAGGAGGTCCCCCTGACCCAGTCCGAGCCCGCTCCGGTGCACCAGCAGATCGCGGACGGTGAGTTCGCGCGTGACATAAGGATCGAACAGCGCAAATGATGGGAGATAACGAATCACAGGCGCGTCCCACTCCAGTTTTCCCTCCTCTACAAGGAGCGCCAGCGCTGTCGCCGTGAATGCCTTGGTATTCGAGGCGATGCCAAAGCGCGTTTCCGCATTGACGGGCGTCGGATCGTTCATTGTGCGCACCCCGTAGCCTTTGGCGATGAGTACCTTCCCATCCTTCACGATCGCGAGCCCGATTCCCGGTACATCGAATGTTTTCATCACCCGCGTGACATGCGCGTCGAGATCGGAGGGAAGGGCGTCCCGCTTCTGCGCTGCAAGCGATGCGGTGCAGAGTGCAAGGGCGAAGAGGGGAAGAACAAGGAATCTGGAAAGCATGGCATCCTCTGTCAATGTGATCTGTGACCCCGGTGAATCGATCCCAGGCAGGTCATGAAAGGACTAGTCGAGACCGGCACTATCAATTGCCGCATGCGTGATGTGTATCAGGAGGTATTCGCAGGCGGAGGCGCCGGTCCGGTGGCATCTCATCGGGTCTCCGGCCTGCGATCACCCCGGAACGCCGGCTTTCCGTTCAGGGATTCATGACAGCACTTGTTACACCGCCCGTCTACACGAATGTCGCAATTTCTTCCAGCGGCTTCTTGGTAATGACCGGCACGCGTGCTTCCTTTGCCGGATAGCCCACCACGAGAATCAGAAACGGACGCTCATGCGAGGGGCGGCCGAGGATCTGGTTTAAAAATCCCATCTGACTGGGGGTGTGCGTGAGCGACGCCAACCCGGCATGGTGGATCGCCGTGATCAGGATGCCGGTAGCTATACCAACCGACTCCTGTACGTAGTAGTGCTTGACCTTCCGCCCATCCGGGAGCCGGCCATAGCTCTGGGCGAATATCACAATGAGATATGGGGCAGTCTCCAGAAAGAGCTTGTGCTCGTCGGTGCCGAGCGGAGCCAGGGCTTCAAGCCATTGGGGCGGGGCTTTGTGTTTGTAGAACTCGAGCTCCTCCTTCTCAGCTTCCAGACGTATCTTCCGCTTGACCACCGGATCGCTGACGACAACGAAGTGCCAGGGCTGCAAGTTGGCGCCATTCGGCGCAGTGCCCGCCGCACGGAGACAATTTTCAATGATCTCGCGGGGTGCCTCCCGGCTTGAAAACTCCCGCACGCTACGCCTTTCCCGGACGTCAACATAGAAGGCGGATGCCCGCCGCTTCATTTCTTCAACGGTGAGTTTCCCGTGAACGGAATATGGTATGAAAGCAGCATCCACCATGTACGTCTTCTCCGCCTTATGTCCGGAACAGCATTCGACGTGGATCAGAAGAATACCAGCCGGGGGTGAGTGGAGCCGCCTGGGTGGCCCCGTATGAGCCGTTCCTTTTCATGACCACGATTGAAGTTCGATGATGTTGCCTTCAGGATCCGTCATGTAGCACCACGTGACCCTGCCTCCTGTGGAAGTTTCCAGCGTGACAACTTCGCCCACCGCCTTTCCACCTCCCTGCAAGACCATGTCACGAGCCTTGACCACATCAGCGACAGAGAAGGCAATGTGTCCAAATCCAGGACGATTCACCGCAGGCTCCAGAGCCTCTCTTTGAATAGAGTAGGAATAGACCTCCAATGTCGGACCACTATCATCATATCCGGGCATTCGCAGATGAATGCCATGGAGTTCGGATCCCGGCACACCTGTGCCACGTTCAAGATCGTGTCCTCCATAGTGTCGCTCGGGTGGCACCTGCTTGAAACCGAACACCTCCTGATAAAAGAGGGACAAGGTGCGCCAATCGCGTGCGATCACATTCGTATGGACGTATTTTGCATCGATTGTCACTGGAGTACCATTATGCATGTTCATCCGGTATGAAGTCTTGGTCTAGAGCAGGGCCGGGAGAGCGGGAGCACAGTCCTGATCATGGTTGTGCCTCAAGGTACCCCGGCACATTGTACGTGATTTCCTTCAACGTGAAGACACCATACGTGAAGTCGCCTTCCGGATAATGCCAGATTGTCTCTCCATGCGTGGGGATTCTTCTTCCATCGATCTCCCTGTAATCCCTGACCGGTGTCGACCATTTCGCCTTCCGCAGTGTCCCGTCATCCTGCAAGGCAAATCGGTCTTCTGATACGAAGTTCACCAGCTCACCTCTTTCATTAAAAGAGAGCACCGCAGAGACTCTGTATGGGCCGTTTTCAATGGTCACCCCGGCAGAAAGAGAGTCTATCTCCTTCCAAGAAAGCCGGCGGTCAATCAGCTGTCCCGGTACAAAGATGCACAGATCATTAAGGAGGGTAACCGTCTCTGCCGTGGTCAGATCCTCTCCCGCAATGTCTACTGCGTTGAAGAGTGATGCAACCCTGACGACAAATGTCGCTTTCTGATCGGCGTAGACGTGCAAGATCCGAATGGGAACAAGAAACGTACTCGCTTTCATGAAGAATATCCGGGTTGGACTGCCGTAGAAATTGTATTGTTCGGAGGGAGCAACCATTGGAGCGTCGCCCGGTTTCCTTGTCATTTGAGCATCAAACAGTATTCGGACGTTTTGCGGTTTGCTCTTCCCTATTGCGCCGGTGTAGGCAAGGTACTTCCTTACCGCCGCAGGTAAGTGGGCAATCTCGGATTCAGTAAGGATTTCTTCCGGTGCCAGTGGTTGTCTGACAAACTCGTCCTTAACCTTTTCCGCGTATTCAGTCTGGACGAAACGGCAACCCGGGAATACGATCAAAGACAGAAGAGCGATTCCGCTTGCCACCGTCGCCCCGACGTGATCTCCGCAATGCATAGCTTGTTCCTTTGCGTCGTGATTCGTTCAACACACTACCCGCTTTGCATGTCACCCTTGCGTCACAGGCTCATGGCGGATCCCCGCTACCGCAATCAGGGCCATGATACGGTTGGCAACCGGGCCTGGTCTTCATTGTCCACCCTGGGCTATCTTCCGGCTCCGATAGAAATCGTAATCCGGCACAAGACGATCATAATCCCCATCCATCAACGGGGAGGAGATCATGAAATCTGCAGACGCCCGGTTGCAGGCAATCGGAACATTCCACACCACCGCCATCCGCAAGAGCGCCTTGACGTCCGGGTCATGGGGCTGCGGTTCGAGAGGATCCGAGAAGAAAATGAGAAAATCGATCTCACCATCGGCTATCCTGGCTCCGATTTGCAGGTCTCCGCCCAAAGGGCCGCTCTGGAGTTTCTTGACTTTGAAGCCGAGCTCCTGTTCCAGGAGTTCACCGGTTGTGCCGGTTGCATAAAGCTTGTGGTGAGCCAATAGTTCTCGATTGAATTCCGCCCATTCAACCAGATCACGCTTCTTGTTGTCATGGGCGACAAGAGCGATCTTCTTGTCGTGTTCCATTGAGATCTTCCTGTAAATCATGAACATGGTCTCCTTTCTTGATCGGACCGCTAGACAGCACTAACCCGAACCACAGACCAAATGCCGAACAGACCGTGGCAGCCACCATGATTTCCGGTGCGTGCTGACCGGCCGTCAACGCCTTCAACAACACGGCCGTCACCTGCATATTCCAGTCATTCCGCGGATGCGGATCACCCTGCATGGACGGTGGGGCAGCCGGGTCACTGCACCTCGATGTGGCCTTCGCCGACAAGCACGGACTCCCCGCCGATCCACACGCCCTTCACCTCGCCGTCTTTCTTCTCGGTGCGGGCATCCAGAACGCTCGGCCGTCCCATCTCCACACCCTGGGCGATACGCCAGTGGAAGGTACCGTTGGGCACGTTATTGTAGAAACTGAGTAACCCGACGAGTGCACAGTTTGCGCTGCCGGTGGCGGGGTCTTCAAGAATGCCATCCATAGGTGCAAACATTCTCGCCCGAATGTCGAAACCGTCGGAGGTCCTCGTGTAGAGATGCACGTCAGGAGGATCAATGCCCTCACCAACCAGGCCCTCAAATTCCTGGATGTTGGGTCGGGCCCGCTCGAGGGCGCCACGATCCCGGAGTTCCACCATCAGAAACGGAAGCCCAACCGATGCCACCTGCGGCATATGAACTGTCGTGATGATGTCCTCTACGGCGAGAGACACTGCCGGCGCTACATACTGAACGGAAATGGTCTTACCGAGAGAGAGGGTCTGAGGAGCCGCAAGTTCACACCAGATTCGTCCGCCCTGGCGTGTGCGAATGACGATCGGGACCAACCCGGCCTTCTCTTCGAAGGTAACCGCGATGGGTGCGTCGGACACCCCAAACATGCCCAGGGTTGCCAGAACAAACGCCGTCCCGACATTCGGGTGTCCGGCGAAGGGCACCTCGCGTGCCGGCGTGAAGATACGCACTCTGCAGGCGTGCCCCTCCCGGGCCGGCAGCACGAATGTGGTTTCCGAGAAATTGAACTCGCGGGCGATCTGCTGCATCTGCCCGTCAAGAAGACCCTCCGCCGCCGGCAGAACCGCCAGCGGATTTCCCCCGAACCGGGTGTCGGTGAAGACATCGCATGTATAGTAGCGGTATCGCATGGTGATCCTTTGGACTGTTTCACGGCTCCAAGTGGGGATGTGCTCACCCTCACACGGCAGGGCGACAGAAGCACGACAATAACCAGCACCGGCGGCAATCAGAAGCGCACCCATTGATGCATCAAAGCCGCACGGCCTTGCTCGTCCTTTTTGGACGGATTGAGAAGACTCTATGTCTGTCCAAGCTTCAGCGCCCAGGCCGCCTTGTCAACTACCGGAGCCTTGTACCGGTCAAATTGGTTCAGCAACGCTTCCGGATGTTCTTCAACCATCACCATCGACCGATGTGGTGGCGCCAGAAACCCTTCCGCCACCAGATGATCAAGGAAGGAAATGAGCGGCGTATAATAGTCACACGTATTGATGAATCCGCAGGGTTTCTGATGTAACCCCAATTGTGCCCAGGTCCACACTTCAAAGAACTCTTCCAGCGTCCCCAGCCCACCCGGCAAAGCAATGAAGCCATCAGCCAATTCCGCCATCACGGCCTTGCGCTCGTGCATCGAACCGACCACCCGTAAATCTGACAGGCCGGTTAACGCGACCCTCCTTTCCAACAGTCCCCGTGGAATAACACCGATAACTTCACCTCCCTGTTCAATGACCGTGTTGGCGATTTGTCCCATCAGACCAACATTGCCACCCCCATACACCAATCCCCACTGTCTCTGCGCCAGAACACTCCCGAGGTGCCTTGCCGCTTGAGAGTATTCGGGCTTTGCACCCGGACTCGAACCGCAGAAGACACAAATTCGTCTCATGATTGCTCCTGATGAGCAGCATGGCCGCCCCATCGCCTGTCAAGGAAACGGGGATCGGTTGCGTAGATCATCTTCATCTCCAGCTTTCCTTCATCGTCTCGATCTGCGGCGTATGCCGTTGTTCATGCCTGCCTATCAGCAAAAGCCATTGATACATATTAATTTTCCCCAGGTAGGGATGGGGAAAGTACATTTCACTCAGATCAAACTCACATCAGAGTCTTTCATGAACGGTGATCGTATGCGGTGTCAGGCAGCGTGTGAAGCTGACGCACGATCAATAAATGAAGGGGATGAGCTTGCGCACTCGCTTCTGATATTCCACGTACTGCGGATATCTCTCTGTCAACCATTTCTCTTCGCGTCGCGATTTCATATCCAGGAAGACGAACAGGATAATCACGTAGCCGAGTGTGAGCCAACCATGGACATGCAGTGCCCACCCGAAGGCAAGAACGAGTCCTCCGCTGTAGATTGGATGGCGCACGATTGCGTACGGACCCTTCCGGATGAGCGCTCCCCCGTCTTTCGGATACGGCAGCGGGGTCAAGCCAGGGCCCAGTCGGGCAAGCCCGGCGACAAACAGGACACCACCCATGAGCATTGACATCCCGCCCACAATTGAGCAGACACGGGGGAATGGGAACGGCCAGGCCGGTTGACCGGCCACTGTGCGAGGGCCGAAGAATACCAGCCCGATAAGTAAGACCTGGATGACCACAAGCCATTCGCCGCGGGCGCCATACCACCAGGGCTTTGTATTTGTCGCAGCCGGATCCCGGGACAGAACTCCACCTACAGAAGTTGTTTCACCACCCGATTTCAGCCTTCCCCCGGCACATTCGTTTTCGGGTCATTCCTTCCGGACATCCAGAATATTCTGGATCGCGTCGATTGCCGCCGGGTCGTCCCTAATACCACTCCAATTGTAGATGCATATGTAGCGGCACTTCGGGATTGACAATACCCGCGCGATTGCGTTCTGCCAGGCTTCACTACTATACTTCCCCATCAAGAGCCATTCGACAGCGGCCCAGAACGGCGCATTGTTTTTCCGGAGAGCCCTCTGCACCCCCGTGTCCTGTGCAGCATCGCCCGCGTGTCTGTAGAAACTCCACCCGGGGCAGGAGTATTCGTTGAGGGCGGTATCATAAAGAAGTTCTTCGTCCTTCCACCCGCCCACATGGGTGAACAATTTCTCGCGTGGCACGCCTAGTCCGGCGGCAAGGGAACAGAGGTCGTCTAGATGCCATCGAACAATCTCGGCGAGGTGAGCTTCCTGCAACGCTCCGCTCTTCGCCAGGTGAGCGGTCGTGACAGCGGCATACCCGATCGCTGCAACGCCGCGATCCGGTACCAGATGACCCTTGAGTTCAACCTGAGGATCTTGATCATCAGGAAGATTCAGGAGCCTGTTCCCGTCCGGATAGTAGAACGCGTTCACGCCGATGGAACTTTCCCATCCGAGCTTTATGCCTATAAGCAGAGACCGCTTGCGTTCCGGCAGTCCGTTCCTCCACCGGAGGATCAGGGGAATGAACACGCGCATTTCTTTGTGGCATGCCCGGCGGTAGCGGAGACTCATGAAATTCGGAGGGGGCAGAACCCGCATCTGTTTCCCCCAGTTCCTCCAGGCAATCTTCATCGCGTATTCCGGGCCCCATCCTGACCACTCGACGTTCTGCCTGTTTCCCGGGTCGTAGCCGGAGCGCTCCGGATCCCACCAGTTCCACAGGTCGGGACGCGCATCCCACCATTGCTCACCGTCCAGCTGTACCACGACGGGGACTTCGTAACGCTCCGCCAACGAGAGGAACCTCAGCAGATCGTCCCTGCACCGATCCCGGGGTTGGTTGAGGTATGAAAAGATGGCGCCGATACCGGGAGCAATGCCTTCGGAGGTTCTCCTCTTCGTGACCCGCAGGATGTCCTCAAAGACAGGCTGGTATTCCTCTCCGGGTATGATATTGACAACAAGATATTGTTGCTGTGCCATGCCATCCCTCTTATTGAGCATTGCTGCCAAAGACCAGAGGAACGCTGCTGCAAGAATTCTCATGGTCATGCGCGTGGCCGCGTGCGGATTTCTTCGACCCTGACGTATCCGCATCACGATCGTCACGTCTCCCTTCTCCCCGTGGGTCTTCTGTCCCGCGAAGCGGGACAATCGCTGAGAAGATAGCGCAGTCCGATAATTGTCGATACACGCTCTGTCGAGAGCGCTGTCCACTGGAAAAGGTTTGATGGCAGGCATCCGACGAACTATAAATCACAAGGGTTCCTGCCCTCGAGGTTGTCGGAGACTCCAAAGAATCCTCCATTCATGGCATCGAATTCGAATTGGATATACGGCCTTGGCGTCTCCGGTGAAAACGTGTCCGTCATCCGTACCCGGATGAGCGGCGCACCAGACTCCTCTTCCCAGCCGAACGTCTTGTTCCACGAAACGGAGCATCCATACAACTCCCGGGCGCTCTTGCTTGCCGCCGGAACAAGAAAATCATGGTAGTGGACCCTTGACTTCACATCATAATGGGAAACCTCAAACACGCGGCCGCTACCGGAGTTATCATGCCACATCGGAGACGTCGAATCAGCCCAGGAACCCACGACAGAGATGAGCAACTGGTCATCATCATCGCGGATGGCCCCAAGAAGCGGGACGCTAGTTGTGAAATCCTTGTTCCAGAGCATGTATGTTGGACCGTAGCCAGAAGAATGAATACCCAGATGCGTTACCGCGAGCATTCCCGTCAACCTGACGAGCGGGCGACCAGGACCGACCGGTTCGCCGGAGCAGGAGGTGAGAAGCACGGCAGTAAAGACCGTGAGTAGCTGAATCGGCATCTTTATCATCTCAACGTACACTGCCGTTATCGTTGTTCATCTTCTCCGATCTTCCGCGATCGATAGAAATCATACTCCGGCGCAAGGCGGTCTTAATCCTTAAGATCACGCTTCTTGTTGTCATGCGCAACCAGAGCGATCTTCTTTCATCTTCCCATCGGACGTGGCCGGGTGTCACCGTTGCACACACCTTTGCGTTTTCAACCATGTCGCACCGCGCACCGTTATGTCCTGCTGTTGGCGGTGGTTCCGGCAAGGAGAGTATTAAATGTTGTTGGTTTCAAAACGACCACTTCACGCGCACTAACGCCGTCGCGGGCAGTATTCCGAATTCCGAAAGGGTCCCGCCTGAAGGGAAAAGACCGATCGCCAGAAGATCCCAGTCGGTGACGACGGACCAGCTGAGAGACGGAACGACGATGAATGAACCGTCAAGAGGATTGATGAGCGAATAGAGTGACCCCCGGACGAGCGGAGAAAGTTCACCGGATACTTCACCGTACAGTGACCACCGGGACGGGGATAGCTGCAGGCGCGCCGTTGCCGCCGGCCAGTGAAGGCCGGCATTTTCCGAGACACCGTCCCCGTTGAAGAGTACTTCTGCGTGCAGATAAATGCTGCTGGAAAATGTATAATCGGCGGAAAGGGAGGCTGTCAGATATGACAGCGTGTCGGCCGGAAGAAACGTTGACCCCGCTGTTTCCTGGTTTCCTGTCCACCGTACTTCCCCCCGGAATCCGCCATCGGCGATCTGTCCCGCCCAGCTGAACCCCGCAAAATAACCTCCCTGCAGGAAGCCTCCCATGAAGTTGAAGTCATATTCGCGGAAGTTGAACCTGAGAAGTCCGGCCACCCTCCGCTCCAGCGACGTCTCGCCGGGGGCCACTGCGAGTTCGACTTTGGACGTTGGTCCGGTGAAATATTGCGCACGGATGCCATCGACGCCCGGACGTTCTTCGTAGTCGAAATCGAGGATCGAATAGGGGTTGAAAATGTCCGTGGGATTCCACACGAGTGCCGTTCCCCAGGCTATACGCTGGCGGCCGGCGGTGATCTGGAGGGGACCTGACGTCCAGTCAAGATTGAGACGGTCAACCTGGGTCACCAGAACCGCATCACGCCCGTCGATCAACACACGGGAGAGATTGACCATGTCTTCGGCCTGTCTGATCTGCGCGCTGTAGGTCCTGTTCGGGTTCAGGTTCTCCTGATAGATGAACTGTGTCCGGACATCGCAGGCGAGAACCAATGCGGACGATGGATACATCCGGAAATTCAACCGGTTGTGCACGATATCCTGGAAATTGCCCGGCGCGGTGCCGTATGCAATTGCGGGATCCTCCATCCAGCCGGCAAGGTTCTTCAGATACCCGTGCAGGGAGAACAGCTCAGCCTGCGCTCCCGCGGGAGAGGAGACGAGAGGCACGAAGAGAAGTGTAAGCCAGAAGCGCTTCACATGTTCGGTTCGAGAATGTGACTGCTGAATATCATCGGATACGCGTTCGTCAACGAGACCGATGCGGCTGCCGGATGCTTTCGCGCATGCGTTTGTCAACGAGGCGAATGCGGCTGCTGCATATCCTCTGTTACCCGTCCGTCAACGAGTCGGATGACGCGGTGTGCCCTCTGGACCACCCGGGGATCGTGGGTGGAAAATACGAAGGTCATATCCCGTTCATGGTTCAGGTGTTCCATGATTTGCAGGAGGGTGGCGGCGGAATCGGAATCCAGGTTGGCCGTTGGCTCGTCGGCCAGAACGAAGGCAGGCCGTGAAGCGAGTGCGCGCGCCACGGCCACGCGCTGCTGTTGTCCGCCTGACAGTTCAGAGACCCTGCTGGTGCGCTTGTCCGTCAAGCCGACGGCTGCCAGAAGCTCCCCGACCACGCGGCGGCGTTCCTCCTTTGTCTGTCCCTGGAGCAGCATGATGAATTCGATGTTTTCCTCGGCGGTAAGGACGGGGATCAGATTGTACGCCTGAAACACGAAGCCGATATGCTGCAGACGAAAATCCACCATAGCCCCCCGCTTCAGTGCGGAGATGTCGATGCCGTCCAGGCGGACCGTTCCCTGGGAAGGAGCATCGAGACCACCGATGAGATTGAGCAGTGTCGTCTTGCCCGAACCTGAAGGGCCCACAACCGCCGTGAATTCCCCCGGCTGGATGTCAAGCGTGACGTCGGTCAGGGCGTGCACCGGAACAGCCGAGTGGTCGTAGATTTTGTGCACATTGCGAAGCTCAATAATTGCCATAGGACGTTCTTTCAGACTCCCTGCACAAGTGTCAGAATGTTCGGATCGCCCGTGCGGCATCCAGCCGAATCGCCTTCCACGCCGGATAGACCGCGCCGAGCACGGCTGCGACGAGCACGGCGACAAACACCTCGATGTAGATGTATTCCGGAACAATCGGATAGCTGATCTCGCTGTAGCCCCACTGTCGGAGTCCGTCGGCAAAGGCCGTAAGGTTGATGCCGGTTCTTTGCAGCGCGGCGACGCTGCCCCATCCGGCGGCCATCCCTAACACCGCACCGAAGAATGAGAGGACCACGGATTCAAGCATAATCATCACGAAGATTCTTCTCCCCCGCATGCCGATCGCCGTCAATACGCCGAATTCCCGGACCCGGTCAAGGACCGACATCAGCATCGTATTCGTGATGCCAAACAGCAGCGCGAGCACGATGATACCGAGAAAGATCTCCAGATACACATCCGTGTATGCATAGATCCACTGGAGTTCCGGTGCCAGCTGTTTCCACGTTTCGACGCGGAGATCGGGGAAAACCGTCCCGGCAGCGGCGGCAACGGTATCCACCTCTGAAAGGTCGTGTACAAGAATCGCCACTTCATGGAGCCCATCACCCATGCCCAGGAGTCCGGAGAGTTCGCGCCGATCCACGAACACCGACACTTCATCAAACGGTTTTGAATCTGTCCGGAAAATCCCGACCACACGGTAGCTGCCGCCCACGATGGTCCCGTGGACATCCTGCATGGTCAGAACAATTTTTGACCGCAGTCGAGCCCCGAGCTTTGTCGCCAGTTCGCCGCCCAGGACGACGGCGTTGCGGCGGCTCCCGGGTGCATATGTCCCCTCAATCATATGCTGCGGGATGGACGATACGCGGGCTTCCGCATCAGCATCGATGCCGTACACCGATACGCCGACTGCCGTTTCTGCACTCGAAGCCATCCCATCGACCACGATGCGGCCGGCAGCCGCCAGGGCACCGGGGATGGCCGCCGCTCTTGAAACGATTCCCATTCCTCCTTCCAGAGTATCCCGGATATTCCGGCTCTCCCGGAAGGAGGAGGTATGAATCTGAATGTGGGAGAGACGCGTCTCGAGGGCGGATGAAACAGTGTCATAGCTGAACCCGAACGAGACGCCGGATGAAACGAGACCGCCCCACAGTCCGAACATAATGGCGGCAATAATGATGGCACTACGCCGTTTGTTCCGGAGGATGTTACGCCAGGCGATATGCAGCATCATACTCTAACCCACTCCTATGTATGCATGGCCGAGACTGGTTCGAGACGCCGGATCACCAGGACGGGATAGGCGGTGCAGACCAGCGCAATGACGAGGATGACAGCGACCTGTGACACGAATAGGGACGGCGCCAGCGAAAACGGGAGAATAGGTTCGAATCCGAACTGCTCCATGGCCTGTGCCGCCTCTCCGCTGAGCCTGATCGGATTATATGAGGCGTATGTCAGAAGCGGTACGCTGATGATGGTTCCCCAGAACACACCGAGAAGGGAGAGCATCACCGATTCCACCAGAGCCATGAGCCCCAGGCGGAACCGCTTCATGCCCACGGCAATAAGGACTCCGAACTCCCGCCGCCGCTCGAGCGTCATCATCATGATGGTCCCGAAGATGCCGAATCCGATGATGATATACAGAATGAGAATCATGATGACGCCGCCTGCATTGTCCACTTCGATGCCCTGGACCACCTCGGGCATCATTTCCTGCCAGCTCATCACTTCGAACGCATCTCCCAGGGTTGCCCGTACGGCCGCGAGAGCGGCTTCTTGATCGTCGGGATGATCAAGCATGATGCTGAGCGAGTTGATCATGCCGGGCATCCCGAACAGCCGTTGTGCGGAGGGAAGCGCAAGATAGATCATCGAGGAGTTCAAATCGGGCAGGGGATAGCGGACAATGCCGCCGATCACGAACTTCTCCGCCGCGGTGACTCCATGGTATCCTTGCCCGTAGAGCACCACCGTATCGCCCGTCACCAGTCCGAGATACCGTGCGAGCCCCTCCGCAAGAAGAACGGACGAATCCGCAGTGCCAAGGTAAGCACCATCCACCAGTTTGTCACGAAGTCCGTTCATCCGGTCTTCGGCCAGGGGATCAATCCCGCTCACCAGCGCCCCGCGGGTCGCATTCGTGGAGGCCGCCAGCATGAAGCTCTGCAACCGGGGGATCAGATCGGTTACATGAGGGATGTCGGCAACGCTTGTTCTGAAGGACTTTCCGTCGGCAAAGGCAAGGTCAATGGACTGCTTTTCCCAGAACGTTCTGGCATGCACCTGCATGTACCCGGTGGAAAGGCGCACTACATTTCGGATCATGTAGGTATAGGAGCCAAGCTGCATGGACCGCGTAATCAAGGCAAAGATCACGGCAAAGACTATTGACCCGACCGAAATGATGGTCCGCCGTTTGTTCCGCCACAGATTTCGCCAGGCCAGGTGCAGGTAGAGCATACAATCCTCGGTTATCGAACGCGTTGCATGTTCTGCAGGGAGAAGAATGATTCCTGCAAGGGGACATCGAATTGCAGATCTGTATACTCCATGATTGTCCGCTGATTTTGCTTGCCGGCGGGCTCCATCACCATGCGTGCGGGAACCATCCGGCCACCCATGCGTTTGATCCGGTCCGCAATAAGGATTTTCGTCAGTACACCGTCCTCATCGTACATCGCACTCCGGACCTGCAACAAATGGTCTTTGGTAATAGTGACGACAACCTTCCCCCAGACGACAGCTGCATTCTCGCGGGGAACCATCACGATGCGAAAGCAGGGGTTCCCGTCGATGACAGTATCAGCGGCAAAGGTGTGCACATAGTCGTCGACGATGGACGACTCTTTGACCAGGTCGTCATTCGTGAAGTCCGAGCCGAGCCACGACTGAAGCATCATCGACGGTGGAATCTTTATCACGCGTTCAATGCCGGGAAGCCAGTTCCATACCTCTGCATTCCGCTTGAGCGTCACGGTTCCCCGATCGCGAGAGGGCGCTGTGACCAGGATAAGTCCATAGTCGTCACCGAGACTCCAGGCCTTCAGGGACATATCGCGTGACCATTCGGGTTTTACGATGGACATGGTGATCTCGGCGTAGCTGGAGGTCCCTCGCATCGTGCTGTCCGACATACGGATGACGTCTGTGGCGGTCAGATCTCTCGCAGACGCCGTTTCCACCCCCGGCAGCAGTGCGATGAATCCGGCCGTCATGAATACATGCAGGATGTTCATGGATCGTCCTTCAGGATCTGTGGATGGCGGAACGGCTACCTGTCGCTTTCAAGATACTTCTCCCTGAATGTTGGTTTCTCTCCCGCCAGTTTCAGAAACAGATCCAGGGGCACCACTTCGAATTCAGACCCCAGTTTATCACAGATCGACTTCACTCTCGCGACATCACTGTTTTCTCTGACATGAACAAGCAGGAAATAGGGCCTGCCACCATTCACGGTGGCAAGTTCCTCGAGGTCGGCGGCAGCTTCCGCTTCGGGTTTGTCAGCGGAGAGGTAGTAATCGTACGAAATAAGCGGGCGTTTGTCCCTCACCGCGAAAGTATGTGAGGCAAAGTATCCATTCAGAAAGCCGATGGCGCCCGGCATGCCTGCATAGTACGCATCAACAATCTCTTTCGGCAGTTCGTTGTTTCCTGCCTCGGTTTTATCCGCCGAATAGTCCATAATTTCAAACACCTCGAGATCGAGCGAATCCATAAGGCTTTTCGCTTTCTCAATCTCCTTCGGAAGCCATTTCCGGGGGAACGCCTTTGGATACATGTAGGAAGAACCCGAGAGACACCCGATAAAATAGTCGTTCGGCGTGGACTGTGAATAGAAATACTCCATCATCGCCGGAGACATGTACTGAAATTTCATTGACACTTCCCATGCATACGGAATGGACCCTCTCCCCGGCTTCACCCACGCCCCGATACCGAGTCCGTCGGTCTGCACCAGCGCGACATAGACCTTTTTCTCCGGAACATATGTGGTCCCGGGCCGGACGTTATGGTTGTTCCTGAACTTGAACCCGGGAGTCGGTGGAACCCGGTAGAGAAAACTCGTATTGGGCAGGGTATGCAACCCATCGACGGTAAGGGCATAGGTCGAAGTCAGGGTGACCCATTCTTCTTCAAGGTCCTTCTTATAGGAATGCCAGCCCATGACCTGACTGAGAGGGATCATATCAGAGAGCAGTTTCCTGGTCAGAGTATACTCCAATGTGTCGGTCTCTCTGGCCGAGAGATCCGTGAAGAAGGCTTTCTTCACCATTCCATAATCGGCCACTCCGGGAAGCATGAGCGAGCCGTGCTCTCCCCCCAGCCAGACGATGAGATCCTTTGCGCATCTCTGCCAGTAGTGCTCATGCGCCCAGGTATATATCTCATAGTCTGTTTTCCCCGAGAATTTGCCTCTGAAATCCTCGAGTTGTTTCAGGCCCATGCGTTCTGCGAGCGGGATCAACTCTTCCGTGATCACGATCCCCTTTTCGAGACCGGCAAGGGTGTAGGCAACGATCAACGAGGTGCGAACATTCCTGTCCCAGACAATATACCCCTTGATCTGTTGTTTGAAGATCTGGAGAGCCTGTTCCAGAGAATTGATCGTTGTGAAAGAGAAATGTTTGTCCTTTTCCAGATAGCTGAACAATTCCCCCGTATAGTTGAAAGCATACTTGGGCCCATAGACAAAATAGAGGTTGGGTTTCGCTTCGTTAACAATGCCCTGCAGGGAGATGAAGCACGCCTGTACACCGAGCCCGGACCGGATATCCCAGTCGTCACTCATCTGATAAACATATGCATTGTTCGCGTCTGCCCGCTTAAACACATAGGTCAATGCCGGACCGGCCTTTCTGCTGCTCCGCTGCACGGTGTACGTGAGAAGACTCCTGTCAGAAGAAAGTTCGAACGTATTGTCCACCGCGATCGGCGTATTGCCCTGGGATCCTCCGATGCTGTACTCTTCATGAATCATCAGGACATTCCCGTTCACCCAGGTTGCCGTGACTTCCTTTGTTGCACGGGAGGGGATCTTCAAGCCCATATAGAGATTGGACATAAACGTCCTGTCCGTTACAGTCACAGATTTCTTTGTGCCGTTAGCCGGCAGAACCATCGTTTCAACGGCTTTCCTTTTCGGCCCGAACTCCTTCACTACGGCCACTTCACCCCGCTTCAACGTAAACTCAACGGTCATATACTGAAAGTAGTCAAGGCTGGAGCTCATTTCTTTGATCAATTTCCACTTCCCCTGGAAGGATGTGTCCTGTCCCGGTGCTCCTGTCAAGCCTGCAAGCGACGCGACGATGAGACAAATGATATGTTTCACGGCTGCTCCATATGTATAACGATAAACAGCGGCTGGTGGATGGTGGCCTCGCGGACGGAGCGCCAGGTGCCACAGCCCAACCGGAGGCTCCCGGCACTGCCCGTACCTTGCGGGAGCTTTGTTTTGACTCTGCTCCCGTGACTCTTTCCGGCAGCGCACCTCAGAGCAGGATACTGATCCCGAACTGTACGGTGTGCATTCTGATGTCCACCTTATGTGTAAACGAGTACGTGGAAGAGATGGTCGTTTCGCCCTCACCGCTGAACGTCTGGTATCTATACTCGACGCGCACGGCGATATCTTCCTTCACAAAGGCCTTGATGCCGGCCCCCAGATTCAAAACGCCGACCGCAAAATCCGTTCTCAGGAGGGGCACACCGAAGAACGGAACCGTGTTTGCCAGTCCGTATCCGGCGAGTATGAACGGTATGGTCTTCCCCGCCGAGAGAAAATTGTAGCTGAGGTTACCATTGAGTACATACACCGGATCTGATCCTGAAGAGAGCATGAGAAGGATTTCGGGTTCGATCTCGAATCCCTGCACCACGTAGAATCCGAATCGGGGGCTGATGAGGAATGCGCCTGAGCTTCCCGAGCTGCTCCCACTGGAGTAGTTCTGGTAACCTCCCGAAAGGCTCAATTCATGGCTCCTTCCCTCGCGGGGTTGGGCGAGCAATGCTGTTGCCGTCACTGCGAAGAGCATCATGAGCTGGAGTGTCTTCATTGTCGTCGCCTGTCCTGGTTACTGTCTTCTGTCGCGGACACCGTTTTCTTCCGCAGCCGTCTCTGAGTCCCCTCGCTTTCCAGCTCCCGAATGGCATCCGCCGCGATCCACCGCGCGGATTTCGAGTCGAGACATTGAATCTCTCTGGCCGTCTTGATCGCCGCTTTGTTCAGGCGTGGATTCCGTTTCCCGATATTACGCAGAGCCCAATTGACCGCCTTCTTCACAAAATTGCGTTCATCGGTGGCGCCGCGTTTGATCAACGGGAAGAACCCGATGAACTTTTGATCCGCCGCCTGTTTGTCATGCCATGCCAGACATGCAAGCAGGGCAAAGGCCGCCCGCTTGACAAATTCTTCTTCCCGTTCCGACCATTCAATAACCTTCTGGCCGGCAAGAGGGGTCTTTTCAAACAGGTTCATGCACACCTGGTCACAGACATCCCAGGAATTGAAGTCTTTCACCCATTCGTCCATATCCTTACCGGTCATTGTATCCGGATCGGCAACCATGGAAGCCACAATTCTGGCTTCTGCAATGCCCGTTTTCCATAGCGTGGCAGCCAGTTTGTGATCTTTCCCCGATTCCTTTGCAATCCGACGCATCTCCGGCACTGAGACGCCGAGCCGCTTTTCGACAGTGATGCCAAACCTGGCCATTCCCTCGAGATTGGAGGGATCGGCCTTCGCCTTGAGTTGATTGAGAATGTCGGTTGTGGACCCCATCGATTCTTCTCCGGGTTGGTGGAGCTCAAGGGTTGGCGTTCTCACACCGGCGTTCCCGTATCCCGGGGCCGTGGAAGGATCGACAAGGGAGAACTCCACGTATCTAGAACGCCTGATGTCGATAGACATTCCCCCTGAATGTCAGAGCCCAACCATGCGACTCGTCGAAAAAGCACAGATCGACAATCGGGTCCGCGTCTCTTTTCGAAGATGGTACTCCCAAGGGTTGCCGCCGTTTGCTGTTAGGAGAATTCCACCGGTGACGACAATCTTCACTGCGTTCCTTCCTGTGCCCCGGAGAATTCAATCAACTCAATCGGGGCACCATTGTCAACGATCATCGTGGCCCGTACTCCTTCTGACGGCGAGCTGATACTCCCCAGCATGGTGCATCCCCTGAGCGCTTCTTCGAGGTCGTCCACCTCGAAGGCAATATGGGGAAGCGTACGGACGAGCGGATGCACCTGGCATTCTGGCTCGAAGCGCATCCACTCAATGCCATAGGGACTCGTGTCGAATCCGCGCACAAACATCTTCAAGTGTTCGAGATACCGCTCACCGGGATGGGGATTCGATGTGGGGATTCCGAGATGATGATACCTCCACCCTCGCCGTGAAATGGCGAAGGGCTGTTCGTGGTCCTGCCTTTTTCCGGTCAAGTCGACCTCCGTTGATTGGGGGGTGATGAAGAACGGTACTGCGGCCTTCTCGAGCATGGTGTCCGGATCAGAGACGCCGGCGCGTCTAGCGAAGATATTGCCGGAGATTCGAGCCACGAGACATCTGATGTTCGCGTTCCGTCCGGTACACCGGACAACCTGTGCCGGTCAAACGCCATTATGGATCTCGTCACGGTCTCTTACATGGAGACCTTGTGCCCCTCAGCCCTGAAAGTCTCCCTGGCGCGTTGCGCCTGATCGGCCTTCACAAGAATGTAGTCGGTATCAAACGTGGACACCACGAAGACCGGTACCGACCCGGATGCCAGAGGACCGAGAACCGAGGCAAGTATACCCGTCGAAGACAATGGGAATGGCCCCTCAAGTTTGAAGGCAAGCCAGTCCAGCTCGGATCGGAGATTCCCGGGGACCACGGTCTGACTGCAAACTATCGTGAGTTCCTCGGGAGTCCGGACAACAGCAGACAGCAGACCGGTCGACGCCCATGCGGGCACCTCGTCCCGGGGATCCATCCGAACGACAGCAACGCGTTCAGGGAGCTCGTGGATGGTGAATCGCCGGCTGATTGATTTTTCCATGATCGTTTTCCGTAACCATCATTGATCACTCCCCATTCGTCCAGCTCTTTGCGGAGTGATCGTTCGCACCGTTTCATACTTGCGGCTATTTCCTTCAGGTCTCGCGGATAGTCGTACATCGATACCCCTCATCCGGAAGTTCGCCATGTCAGAAAGATCTATCTCCCCTCAACCCCCACGGCATTGAGTCCCGTTGTTGTCTTGCGCACCCAACGGGGAGATGAATCGACCTTCTGCCTGAGAAGCAGGTTCAGTTGACCGACATGGTGCTGGATGTGCCGCATGTTATACAAAAGCATCCCGCCCACGCTGAGGTCAAGCCAGTCAAATCCGCAACGCCGGTTGGCTTTCTCTTCAGTCATGGCTGCTATCGTCGTCAGGCATTTCTCGCGACCATGGACAAGAAACTTCAGCAGTTCCTCTTTCGTGTAGACTCGATCGGGAAGTATTCCCCGCTCATCCATTTCGTCAAGGGTGAATGGTGGAGGAGGAGCAAACCCCACGTCCGAATCGGACAGGTACAAATCCAGGAAGAACAGCGTGTGAAAAGCAACATACCAGAACTCCGGCCGCTGAGACCGGTCACCCCAGAGAGCCTCGGGACAAGCACGTATGGCATTCTCAAGCATGTCAATGGATGCCCCGAACTGTTGCCAGATAACTGTCTTCAAAGTCGTTTCCATCCCAGGACCCACTGTTGTTTTTGCCTACCATGCATCGTTGGCGACGGGTGAGCACCGGCTAACAAATCGGCAAGACGGGCGCAGGGAACGGCTCGGGGCGACTCGTGGCCCACGCCTTCTACCGGCTCCACTACCCGGCTTCCTGCACACCGTCAAGGAAATCAACGACCCCGGTTTCCAGCGAATACTCGGCACCGACCACGAGGAGCCCGTCCTTCTGGATCAATTCTTCAATCGTTTGCGAACCGTGCCTCAGCTGGCCAACGGATGCGCGGACGTTGGCGCGAACGGCATGCCGCACCAGAGCATCCACGTCGTGCCTCAGATTTGTTTCCAGCAGACCTTCTACAGAAGGCCGGACCCGATCCACGATCGACCGCAGATTCCGCGACTGGTTTTCCGTCGGGCGCTGAAGTTCATCCAGCGTGGCGAGAATTGCTCCGCACCGGGTGTGACCCAGCACCACAACGAGTCGTGTGCCAAACCGCTCCGCCGCAAACTCAACGCTTCCGATTTGGGATGGAGCGACGATGTTGCCGGCAACGCGGATTACAAACAGGTCTCCCAAACCCTGGTCGAAGATAATCTCGACCGGCACGCGGGAATCTGAACATCCGAGAATAGCGGCGAATGGCTCCTGCCCTCCCGCCAGAGCAGCGCGGCGGGACTGATTCGGGACCGTGTCACGGGTTCGCACATCCGACACAAACCGGCGGTTCCCTTCGATCAGGCGTTTAAACGCTTCCTGTGCTGATATCATCAACGATTCCTCCCACTTGCGCCACCTTTACCCATGGCCTGGAGTGATTCTGTTTTCCAGCTCTGCTCTTTGGTCAGGCTTCCAAAACGCATCTTCCCTCTACTTCTCGCAGATAAACCATCGCAGCTTCTTCTGCGGAAAGACAGCAACTCGCCGTCCGGTCCGCCAGGTTCCGGCGAAGCCTGCGGCAGAGTTCGGTCGCAGCGTGAAGGGCGGCTGCACACGATTGTGCGCTGTAGGACGCGACTGTGGATTCCAGTTCTCTTGCGACCAGGACGATCGCAGAGGGCGCTCAGTAGTTCAATATAGCGCCAGGCTCATGGATTGTCAATCAAGGCATTTCCATAAAGGGCAAACGCACTGAAGGTTTGAGATAGGTGTTACCGCTAAAGTCCGCAGTTCCTACTACACGAGCATAAACAGTTACTGAATATATACTTATGGGTATTGTGGGAACAATTGTACCTAAAACCCTTTACAGTGAGGAACCTGGATGATCATCAGAATACTGTTTCTTCTTAAACTCCATATTGATAAAGCTAATATGCTGTTACTTTGTAAAGTTATTGTATGAGATGCTACATTACTGTATATTTATACAGCACAGAACGGAGTGATAAATGACACACACACAGCAATTCAATCCATTTAGAATACACGGCGTTGTTTCAGAAGATTTCTTCACTGACCGCGCGTTGGAAATAGATCGAATTCTGAGAACTCTCCGGGAGCCCGCGGCAAAGCTTCTCATATACGGTCCCCGCCGGATGGGCAAAACCTCTGCTCTTGTGAGGGCAATATCGCTCCACGAAGAAAACGGCGGTGTGGCATTCCTGGCTGACATGTCGACCGTGTCAACAATAGTCGACATTGCAAACCGGATTCTCGAGGCCGCGGGAAAAGCTCTCGGACGAAGGTGGAGGGATTCCATAAGTGACTTTGTCGAACGACTGGGGCTGACAATAAGTCTCACCCCTGATCCGGGCACGGGACTCGTCCTCCCCAGCCTGGACGTGGGACTCCGTTCTGCTACTCTTGAAGAACAGCAATACTCACTATCACGAACCCTGGACTCGATTGATGCGCTCGCGAAGAAGAGGGAAACGCTCATCGGAATTGTGCTGGATGAATTCCAGGAAATCCGGAAATTCGGCGGCGAAGCAGCTGAATGGCATCTGAGAGGAATCATACAGCACCATCAGAATGTGAGTTTCATCCTCGCAGGTTCACAGGCCCATATCATAGAGCGCATGCTGGACAAAGGCCGTGCATTCTATGGGCTTGCAGACCAGCTGCAGTTTGGGCCCATTGATGAAGCTCATCTCTCCGCCTGGATTGACAGCAGGATGACGGAAGGAGGCGTGGAAGCCATCGGGGTTGGTGATGTGGCCGTCGCCACGGCCGGGCCGAGAACAAGAGACATTGTGCAAGTTGCGCGTCAGTGCTTCGACAGTTGCCGTATGAACGGTTGGGCGGGGAAGGCAGAAGTCGTGCAAGCATTTGACGACGTGGTTGCAGAACAAGAAGCTCTTCTGCAATCAATGTGGAACAGGCTTACTGGACCGCAGCAAAACGTACTCCGGGCCATAGCAGCAAACCTGTACGGGCTGACAACAAGACAATCGATCAGGCGGTTCGGATTGCCGAGCAGTGGGGCCGCCGCAAACACCGCGCGGGCTATGATCGAAGCGGGCTATCTGGTGAAGGCATCGAACACCACAGGATACTCCTTTGAAAATCCGTTTTTCTGCCGCTGGGTTGAGCGGGAAACGATGGGTGATCTGGGCGCATCGGTCCCGATTGCCTGAGAGACGCCAGGATAACATGACGATTGGCCCAGGCGTTCGCGTGATGAACGCCACAGCCGGCAGCAGTCCCGGAACCGGGTTTCACTGACTCCTGTTCCAGTTCTCAACACGCCACACACCGGCTTTATCTTTCATGAGGACAATGGTATGATACCGCCGATCTTTCGTTTCTCCCCTTGATGTGGTAAGAACCAGATATGCCGTGTCATCGTTGCCGTTGGTCTTACCCCGGATCTCGATCCCCTGCCACGAGCTGTCTTCCACGAGTGAGAACGATGAGTTCCTGCCGGCAACAACATCCCGCAAATCCACATTCAAAGACCCGGAAATAAGTCGTGCACCGGGTGCGACGAGCGTATCGTTCCTGTTCGCATCGCCGCCGGTGAGGATACGCTGCGGAATGCCCAGAAGCGTTTCGAGAAGTCTGTCATTCGCGGACTTCTCCACCTGCCCCGAACACACGCGGAACGAGCCCAGCGCAATCAGTAACACGACGAAACACGACTTGGTAGACATGGATATCTTCCCCATGAAGGATAGAGGTTCAGCTTTGCGAAAGGGTGAATAGCATGCACGAGCCTTAGAGACGTCAACACGCGCACCACTTCCCCGTTGGTGGCAGATTATGCAACATTCTATTCAAAGTGCTTCAGACGGGGCCACGCGTCGCTGAACAGCACCTTCTGCCCGCGCGCAAGCCAGATGGGCGCTTTGTCGCGCCACTTTGTACAGAAATCGCAGGTATACACCCGGACACATTCCGCGTCTGCGAACAGCCATCGCACCGTCTTTTCCCCGAATGGCCCGATCACCACAGCTGCATCTACCGGATCAGCCGGCGGACCCCACTGAGCATATTCGTTTTGCGTCGCATATACGGGGGGAAGGTTTCTCCCGCGACCGAAAAGCTCAATCGCTCCTGCCTGCCCGTAGCTTGGCGCAAGGATGATCGCACGCTTTTTCTCTACAGTATCCATACGGGCAACCGCGGCCTCTACGTCGTCGACCAGTTCCTCCCATCCGAGACGATCTGCAAACCATTGTGGTATTTCGGTGCGTTTCCCTTCTCCCTTCTCGATCTGAGGGACGACGCCCAGGCGGGCAGAATACTCAGCCATCGTCCGGGGAGGCAGCAGAGGAAGTCCCAGAGGCGCCAACACCACACCGAAGAGAAGAAGCGGAACAGGCAAGGCCCATCGCAACCAGCGCAACCCGTCACGACGGACAAGATCCGTCAGGAGTGCACCGCCCCCTGCAAAGAGAACTGTGTAGGCATCGGCGATTCGGTCCGGACGGCTCTTCTGACCGATAAGCATGAACAACAGAAGCACGATATAGATCCAACCCAGATGGCGGAAGGGCCGGCCGCGTTCGGTCGCGAAAAAAAAGAACAGCCCGGCCAGCCAGATGAGCAGGGTCCCGGGATTCATCACCAGGACCTGTTGTTTCAGTACCTCAAGGGGTGGAGTGGGAACATTCTTGTAGAGGTCCGCATTGTGATAAAATTCGATGGACGGCCAACCGTGTGTCCCCTGCCAGATCAGGTTGGGAAGAAGCAGCAACGCAGTAATCGCGCACCCGATCCACAGCCAACGGCTCATCAGGTGACGACGCGCGCCCGTGAGCAGCAGCCCAACTGTAAGCCCCCCCAGGAACAAAACAAATGTGTGCTTGTTCTCCAGCGCGAGGCCCGCCAGCACTCCAAACAACAGCCACAAACGCGGCTGTCCCCGCCTCTCGATTTCGACAAGAATCAGGAAACCTACTGTCCACATCAGAACGGATATTGCATTCATGGAAAAGTAACCGAACATAACATGGCAGACGGAACCCGCCATCAGAGCCCCGGCAGCAAGGACCTGTCCGTACCTATCGGCTCCAAGACGCCGGGCGAGAATCCCCGTGAGAAACACGGTTGCGGCACCGGCCAGAGCCGGGAGAATTCTGAGGGCGACCAGAGAGTCTCCGATGACGGCACGGACCAGCCAGAGAAGAAAAATCGACAGCGGAGGATGATCCACAAAGCCCATGGCCAGATGTTGAGAACACGCAACATAATAGAACTCGTCGATGAAGTAGCCGTACTCCCCGATGAGCCCCGGGACAAACTCAAGAAGAAAGTAGATGAAGGCCAGACCTGAAAGCACAGCGTTTGCTCTTCGGGCCTCCCGATCCGCAGGCATATCATCCATCCGGAAATCTCCTCCTGAAGCTCTGGTGTCAAAGCGTATCAAGCGAAACGTTTGCAGCAAAGCTCACCGGGCTGTTCGGGATCGGCCCTACTCCTACAACGGCAGGACGCGCTCGACGACATCATTACCCGCGACGTCTATTTCACATTATCGTGATGGAGATCGACGGGTCCGTCCAGCGCCACCGCAAGTACGGTGACCTGGGTATCCAGAACCCGGGCGGGGACGGTGATATACAACAGGCCGGGGATGGCATTCCAGGATTGCTTCATTAGAATCTGGGTCTCCAGCGTTGTCCCGTCCCCGACGACCGAAACTCGCCGGACGGTGTTCTTCAAGCCCTTGATCACCACCGGGCCCCCTGGTTCGGAATCAAGAAAGAGATAGAGGGTCGTCCGGTCCTTTGACAACACGGTCGGCCCATAGAAATACTCCTTCGGAACACCCGCGACTGTACCGTAGATCGCTTCCCGGTGTTTCTTCGTCCACCGGCCCAGCTCCCGGAGGATGCTTGCCTGTTCCTCAGGGATCGTCCCATCCTCTTTGGGTCCGATATCCAGGAGGAGATTTCCCCCCATACTCAGACAATCCACAAACAGCCTGATCACCTGATTCGGCGTCTTGTAGTTCCTGTCGTTCCCCTGATATCCCCAGGAATCATTCATCGTCATGCAGAGCTCCCACCACTTACCCCTGGGCCTGCTGATGGGAACGCCCTGCTCCGGGGTCTCATAGTCCCCGTACCCATTGATCCGGGAATTCACGATCCCCGCGGGGAGCCATTGGGCAATCTGCCCCCGCAACTCCTCAGCCTTCCACTGTTCCGCGGAGAAGTCCCAATCGCCGTCAAACCAGAGCAGGTCGGGGTGGAATGTCGTGACCACTTCCTTGATCTGTCCACGCTGAAAGGCCAGGAACCGGTCCCAGCGTGCGGGATCCTTTTCGTATCGTTTCTCCGTTCTGGTGAAGAACGGGTAATCGGGGTGCGACCAGTCCAGGTGGGAAAAATAGAGGCCAACCCTGAGACCCTGTTTCCTGAGCGCATCACAATACGGCGTGATAAGATCCCGGCGGGCCGGCGTCTTCTTGACAACATTGAGATCACTCTGTTGGGTGTTCCAGAGGGCAACGCCGTCGTGATGCTTGCCGGTCAATACGGCGTAGCGGGCACCACTCTCCTTGAAAAGTCGGGCCCATGCACCCGGATCGTACTTCGCCGCCGTGAAGCCATTCAGCTGTTTCATATAGTCGTCATACGATATCTTGCCGTTGTAGAACGACCATGATTCATCAATGCCGTTGACGGCATAAATGCCCCAGTGAATGAAGATTCCGAGTTTAGCATCGGCAAACCACTGCATGCGCTGCTCTTTTACCGTGTCGGGTTCCTGCGCGGATGCGATGCAGACCAGAACGGACAGAAGAAGAAACACTCGCAGGGCCATGGTCGTCTCCCAAATATATGCCGGATCGATGATATGCAAGCCCGCCTCAATATGTGCCGTTATCAACATCGAAAAGCTCCGAATCCGGACCTCCGCTGGCATGTCACTGCGGGCACCATCATAAGGGTATTCATTCTGCTCTTGACATCCAGTTGATCGTCAGCCCTGGATGATATAGCCCGCGCGCATTCACACATGTGTCACATGTGACATGTGTGACTATTCAGCACCCAATCGGGAATCCTGCCGTATATGCCATCGTTCGGTCCTGCCACCCCTGTAACGGAGGGTTACGGAAGCGATAAACCCATCTCGAGTAGACGCCATCGAAAGAGATGTCAACCGATCGCCGGCGGGTGGATTGTTCAGGCGCAACTCTTCCAGCGAGGTAGCCCACCGCTTCGATCCGTCATGGAACTGCTTCTGGGCATAGTACACATGGAGGAGCAGGGTCCGGGCCGGAGCGGAAGAGTCGGGGAGGAAAACCACTCCCCGGCCGGATATCCGGGTAAATTGCACATACCCCCAGAACTCCGGCCTGTGCATATCAATGGCGCCCTGGGGGGACCAGACCCAGTTATGTTCGGGCCTTCCCTGTACCTTCCGGTATTTCCCGTCAACAATATCACGATCCCATTCCACCCGCGAGAAATTGATTCGCCATTGGTCTCCCTCTTTGGGGGGAGCGGAACGGTGGGCATACTCTGCGAGCGCATTCCATGGCATCGATATCTCCACCGACCACCCTTCATCTCTATCCGATGGGTCGTTCAATGTTCCGGATATATGGACTCCGGTTTTTAACCCCCTGATATTCCAGCCGTCCACCGGTGGCCCGCCGTCCCTGTACGGTTTCTTTAACAGGAGATCCCAGACGGCATTCAACACGTTCATCTCCAGCTCATAATACTCGTGGTTGTCACCGTCCGGGTCGATGAACACCTCGAAGTCGTTGTCGTAGAATATCACCGTGTCCCGTTTGGTCAATGTTCCCCAGACGTGAGGTTCCTCAAGCTCGGCGCCGATATACAGGGATGAATCGTCCCAGAGCATTTTCATGCGCGTGCGGTAGCGGGGCTCGGGTTTTGCTTTTCCCTCAATGTCCAGGAAGTTTTCGCTCCAGGGCGCGGTCTGCCAGGCTTCATCATCCAGCTTTCCCTCAACAACAATAGGGAGAGTGGTGTAGACACAAACATACCCCCGGGGAACGGGAGTCTCTCTTCCGGTGGTAGCGGGTTGTGCAATCGAGTGGCAGATGAACCAGAGGTGCAGGAAGGCCGACAATGTCACTATCGTTCCCCGCGTCATGACGGTATTCCGCCTTCCCGCGTGGCATCCAGGAGCTCGTGAATCGATGTCGTTGCCAGTCCGACAACAGTGTCCGCCGCCCCGTAGTACAGTTTCACTTCGCTGTGCGGGTCGGCAAAACCAGCCGCATCCGTATTCTCGACGATCATACCGCTCGGGAAGACGACATTCGGGACCTGTCCGGTGAGTTCGTACAGTTCGCGGGGTTCCAGAATATTGTATCTGCACCGGCCCAGCACCCTGGAAGGATCGTGAAGATCCAGAAGGATCACTCCGGCCTGATAGACATTCGAACTCCCGAAATGCCCGGCCACGCCATGATAGACATGAAGCCACCCCTCCCGGGTCTTCACCGGGGGCGGTCCCGAACCGATAAATTCATCCCAGTAATGAAAGCGTCCCCCGATCAGTTCCGCCTTCGCTGTCCAATGGATCAGGTCGTCGGAGGCAGAGAGGCAGATGGTACTCCCCGACGTTGGCCCTCCGGCCATGCGGGCTCTATTGGGACGGTCCATCCGCAGGTATTGTCCACCGATTTTTTCGGGAAAGAGCACCCCGTTCCGGATGTCTTCATTTGAAGCTATCCCCAGGAAGTCGAATTCACGGAAATCCAGTGTCTTTCCGAGACCCAGCTGGCACCCGCCGTCCATATCCACTGCAAACATGATATAGTACGTTTGCCCGATCCTGGTGATCCGTGCATCATAGATGTGAAAAATCCTCTCCTTCACCTTCTCGATGCCGCGGAAGTGCACGATCGAGTGGGCAACATCAAAATCGACCCCATTCCGGCTTTCGGCCATTACCAGCGATGTTTCCCGCGAGCGGCTCTGTACGCGCAACATGAGCATGTACTTCTCACCAAACTTGACCGCACCGGGATTGAAGACTGATGTCACATCCAGGAGATCAGGGGGAATGTGCGGAATATCAGCGCGTGTAAGGATTGGGTTCTGCGGGTGTCGTTTCATATGCCAGATCCGTGATCATCATTCTTCAGAGGCGGTTCCGGACTACCCCCGGCGTCCTCAAACGGCATAGCGGTGCGAAGGCATCAACGAAGTACAAATTGATTCAAGCAGAACGGTCATCTTCCCCGCCCGGGTTTTTCTTATTGACCACGAAGCCGTCATCCCTGTGGTTCCGGACCATTGTTTTGAGCCGCCGCAGCATGTCGCGCAGGTCCCTCATGCCGCCAACGGCGAACCAGACGATAACCACGACGGATACAATGATCTGGATGATAACGAATACCTGCCAGAACTCCATCCAGGATGCATCCGGTACCTCCGTGGAGAGATTGTAGAACGTCCCGACAAGGAAGACTGCAGTCCAGATGAACGTCCATGCGTATGTGGCGACATAGATGATCCTGTCGCCCCTCGTGAATTCCTTCCCCATACCCAGCATCTTCCACCCTTTGAGCGGAACCTCTTCGACGATGGTGAGCTCTTCCTTGATCGCATACCTTCCCCGGTGGAGCATTCGTTCCATGTCACACTCCCCCCGCTTCCCCAGAAGCGACACAAGAATGTAGACCAGGGAGCTTCCCGCCATTGCAAGACCCCAGAACATCTGGCCATTGATGAAAAAGTCGGGGATGATCTGATGAAGAACAATTCCGCCAACCGCGATAACCGACCCGGTGATCAACGCGCTCCAGGCTGCTGCGGTGGTGCCCCGTTTCCAGTACAGTCCGCCAATAATCACCGCCCCTGAACCCCCGGTAAAAATGGCACCCGTGATGGCAAAGAAGAGAAAGATGTATTCGCTCTGCTGGAAGATCAAGCTGAAGAAGAATATGAATACACAGACACCGAAGATCGACAGCCGCAGCAGACGAAGATGTTGTCCGGCACTCATCGGTCTGTTCCTGAACGGCATGACGACATCCTGGATGAAGATGCTCCCCCAGGAATGCAGGTATGAATCATGCGTGCCGATCGTGGCCATCAGCATGACCGCCGTCAGCGCCCCCATCAGCCCGACGGGAAGGAGATGGGTCAGCACCAGCGGTACGGTCAGCTGGCTCTTTATGGCGTTTGAATCGATGGAATGAAGAACAGCCGTGACGGCACCCGACTGAGTCAGAAAGTCAGGGTGGTGCATCACGGTGTACGCGACGATCGGGACGAATACCAGCATCAGCCATTTCGGTATGTCGCGGAGATTGCCCAGAACTTCGCCCATCTTGGCCTCGTGCGCGCTTTTGGCGGACGAATTGTATCCCTGCGTTCCCTGCCAGGACATCTTTCCGTAGATCACCCCGACCACGCCGATCAGAAAATACCCGAGGTTGAAGTCTTTGACATTGCTCGTGTGATAGGGGTTCAGCAATGACGCATCCCCGGGAGCGGACGACAGGGCTTCAAAGATCCTTGTCCAGTCAATCGTCAGTGCAAACAGAATGACAATCCCGATAAATACCACATTCACAAAGATTCCCTGAATGAATTCTGTGATCATGACGGCAATCTGTCCGCCTGCAAACACGAAGTAGAGAGCGATACCGAGGAAGATCAGCATGACCACGGGGAACGTCGCCACATTCAGACCGATCACCGGAAAGGAGAAAGGCAAACCGCAGAAGTAGATGAAGAACCTCGCCCCGACCGCGGGGAAAATACCGAAATTGATGATTCCGGAAAGGAAGGCGAGAATGCCGGCAAAGATCCTGAACCTCCGGCTGTACCGTATCTCGAAAAACTGCGCCATGGTAAGGGCCCTGGTCTGCCTGAAACGGTAAATCACCCATCCCGAAACGGTGATGGCCACCAGGACCACGCCCATCGTAAACTCCCACCAGCGGAGGGAGAAACCGGCGACGTAGTTCATCTCCCACATACCGACTATCGTGATGGAACCCAGCATGGACATGCCCTGGGAGACCGTGATCATGTATCTGCCTGCGGTTCGTCCCGCGGAGAGAAAATCCGCCACGCTCTGCACGAGCGTCCTGCTCAACCGTACGACAACCACCAGGAAGGATATCAGGACAACAACGATCAACCAGTCGATCCAGGTCAGATTCATACCGCGAGTTCTCCGGGGTACACAGGAGTCTGTTGTTGGTGGGCAAATTCTGCAATAAGAATCACGCGGGTTCGCTATCCGCTACCTTGATCGCCGGAAAAAGGAACGCAATGACGAGACCGGAGCGGCGAGGAATACCCCTGTCTCTGAATCTGCCCTTATCTGCTGCTATACTGGAACGTCCAGGCATGGCTGCATGGCGGGGTATCTCGAACGTCTTCCGGAACATGAATCACGAATCCCCTCCCGCCGGGTTCCCACTTCAGCGGCTTCCGGACGCCAAGCATCCTCACGGTGCTTCCCGTCTTCGGCGTGTTGGCCGTAATGGTTACCGTCGCAGGTGGACGTGTCTCATTCCCGCCGGCAAGGTAGATCGCATTGATCCCGCCATCAGGCATCTGTGTAAATCGAATCCTGCCGTCAACGTGGGGTGCCACCGGCCGGGTGGAGTAGATGGCGCCTCCGTTCACCTTCATCCAATCGCCGATCTCCCGCAGGCGGTCCAGGGATGCAGGAGGCAATTCACCCGCCGGACTCGGTCCGATATTGAGGAGAAAATTGCCTCCCTTCGCCACAACATCCACCAGAAGATGAACAAGCTTTACGGCAGGCTTATAGGTGTCATTCGGGACATACGACCAGGAAGTGGCCATAGTCATGCAGGTCTCCCAGACGTAATCCGGCGGTGTCTCCGGTACTTCCTGTTCGGGCGTCCGGTAGTTCTCGTATCGGCCCGGGACAGCGCGGTCGACAATGATCAGGCCCGGCTGGAACGACCGGGCCATTCCGGCAATCCGCGGCATGTCAATGTCCTGCTCCTGGTTGCCGGGATTCACCCAGCCGCCATCCAGCCAGAGAATGTCCACGTTCCCGTACTCACTCATCAATTCTTTGATCTGCTCGTACGTGAAGCGTTTGAACGATTCCCACCTTCCGGGATGTTTCGTGATATCGTAATTGACATTCCGGTCCCGGGGAGGAAAGTAGGACCACCAGTAGTCGCCGGCGTGCCAGTCAGGTTTTGAAAAGTACGCCCCGATGCCGAACCCCTCTTCCCGGAAAGAATCAAAAATCTCCTTTGTCACGTTTCGACGGGAATGGGTATGGAAGGGGCAGCCTTCGTCCGTGATTTTATAGTCCGTCTGTCTGGTGTCAAACATGCAGAAGCCGTCATGGTGTTTCGTGGTAAAGATCACATATCGCATTCCGGCTGCTTTCGCTGCGGATGCCCATTGATCGGGATTGAATTTCGCAGGATCAAAAGTGGTT
Organism: uncultured Bacteroidota bacterium; assembly: GCA_963779225.1. Classification (GTDB taxonomy): domain Bacteria; phylum Bacteroidota; class Ignavibacteria; order UBA10030; family UBA6906; genus CAVPCZ01. The sequence continues at coordinate 1,202,780 of CAVZWW010000003.1, read as the reverse complement.
TTGAGATTCTCATACGCCTGTTTGTATTCCCCGTACACTGCCGCGTGCGGCCCTCTCCTCTGGCACCAGCCTTCGTCCTCCGGGCAGAGAGACCAGCTCTCGACAATGCCCCACTGGCTGTACGGTCCCCAGTGCATCAACAGACCGAACTTCATATCTTTGAACCACTCGAGCTTCTGGAGGACGAGGGGATCGGTTTCTCTCTCCGGCGACCGCTTGTCCTGCGCGTTCACTCCTTGCAAGGGCGCCGGGAGCACGATGCACATCCCGGTGATACACGAGAGTATCATTTTTGACCATATCATGATTTTTCGTTCCTTCCGCACGTCCATGGGTTACCACATGAATCCATCGGGATTGCTGCCCGTTACGCGCGCAAATAACGTTCGACGTTTTCCCCATGCGATGACGCTATCCCTAGCTCGATCCCGTGTGAATGACGGGGGTCTCACTCATGCGGCAATCGCGACCCGGTGAGAGAGATCAGGCGCTTCAGCTGTTTACCGCCATCACCCGCAACTCCCTGGGCGTCTTCCAAAATCCCCGGGTGAAGTCCGGGAACCTCATCGGTTCGCCGTTGCCGGCAATAGACCGGGCGCTGAGCTCCGTTACGGCACTGAGCATGGCGGCATCATACACATCCATATCCGGCTCGACACCACGGAGAAGGGCATTGATCAACCGGTAGTCTTCGATAAAATCCATCCCGCCGTGTCCGGCCCCTTTGCTCTGCTCTTCCAGTTCGGTCCACACCGGATGCCTGAACTCTTTCCTATAAGCGTCAATCTCTTCCCAGCCATGACCTTTACTTCTTCCTTCAATGTGGATCTTCGGGGCGGGGTATTTCTGTGCGATCCCCTTGGTCCCCTGGACAAGGATATTCCTGCTATATGGCCGCGGCGAGCTGGTGTCATGAGTGACAACAACCGTCTCCCCGTTTTTCGTGCCGATCATTGTGGTCACCACGTCACTCAGAACGAACTGTTCCTTCGCCTGGGGACTGTCCGGTCCGAACTTTGCCACGGCATAGTTGTGGAGACCTCTCGACTTTGTTCCGAAGGAGACGAGCGTATCGAAGGCATTCCCCCGGTTGATGTCGAGGCACTGGGCGATCGGCCCGAGTCCGTGGGTCGGATAGAGATCCCCGTTCCGTTTCATGGTATGTGCCCTTCGCCAGAGACCTTCCCCGCTCAGGTCATGTTTCACCGCACGCAGGTCGTGAAGATAGCCCCCCTCAACATGGAGCAATTCTCCCAGCAGCCCTTTCTTGACCATATTCAGAATCAACATCTCAACATCATCGTAGTTACAGTTCTCCATCATGATGCAGTACTTACCCGAGGTCTCCGCTGTTTCGACAAGTTGCCAGCAATTGTCAATGGTGATCGCGGCGGGGACTTCCGTCGCGGCATGTTTGCCCGTTTTCATAGCCTCCAGGCAGACCGGCACGTGCCACTCCCAAGGCGTCGCCGTAAAGACGAGATCGAGATCGTCCCGCTGGCAGAGTCGTTTGAAATCCTCTTCCCCACGGGAATAGCCATCCGGCTTTTCCTGTCCGGCGTCCACAACCATTCCCTGTGCCCGCGCGACCTTGGTTTCCACAATGTCGCACACAGCGCGAATCTCCGCTCCTTGGATCTTCAGCAGATTCTCCACGTGGGCCGTCCCCATTCCCCCCACACCGACAAAGCCGATGCGCACACGTTCGAGTGGTTTTGCGACGGGTGCCGGGCGCGCCGATCCCTGCATCCAGGCCGGACTGCACCCGGTGTCGATGAGGCTGCCGAGTGTAATACCCATCCCCGCCATGACGCTCTTCTTGATGAAGTCCCGCCGTTCGATCTGTTTTCTTGCATTCATGATGTCTGCCATCAGATGTGGTTGGATCTCAAGGATGACCCGGAGAGAGAGCGAGATCTCCGTGACCTTCGCTCCCGTATGTATGCGCTAATCGAACACCGGTGAATGTGTAATCAGAAACGGTGCGAAGCATTCCGGGGGTAGGGTATCACGACGGGCCGGAATCACACGTTACTTGTCAGAAGTGACTTCCCCCAGCAATACGCCGAGCGCTTCTGCCATCGCATCACCGAAGTGCGGGCCCTTTTGCCGTCCAAAAAGAAATGTGCGCGACTCCCTGTTGACGGGCTTCCACTGAACATCGGCGTGTTCGTTCACCGTTGCCTCGATCGGGTCGAGGCGCCAGGGCCACACCTCCGCTCCACCAGCATCGCCTGCATCCACAAACCGCCATCCTGAAACGGTCCGGGCAAGAACCCGCCCTGTCGTCATAACCAGTGAGGCCGTCGACCAGAGGTTCCTGCTATCGCGAAGGAGCTTTTCCCACGGACCATTCTCCACATCTTCCGACATGGCCCGGATAACATCCCCCCTGTTCGCCCCGGAGAGGGCATAGAAGAACCATGACCGCATCTCGGGGGAGAGTGATCCGAAGAGCGCCCCGTGAGAGGTCTTCCAGTACGTCCCCCGTTCATGGTCGGGATTAAATGCGCTCTTTTCCGTGGCGCACGGGAACCAGTGAAGAGGAAGACCGGATCTCCACAAACCTATGTATGCAGCTGCATCCAGGCCCACATTCCATTCCCGTTTAAATCCGCCGGTTGATCCTGCATTGAGGAGTATCGAGCGTACTTTACTCCGGAGAAGTTCCGGCGCCCTGTTTAAGGCGGCGGTTACAGTGCGAGCCGAGCCCACCAGGGAAAGCACAACAGGTTCCGGACTGTCCTCCAGAATATCCAGGAGGAACTGGATGCCGGCCTGTTCGGACCGGGGCCGGTGTTTTGCGTCGTCATCAGGGCCGGAAAGCGGCACACGAGGTCCGGCAGCGACCGGGATTGCACGTCCGATGATATAGGAAAGCTGCAGGACAGGAACATAACCCGGGTCGCGGGCCACATCGAAGCCGGCAGGCGCCGGATCCAGGAATTTCTGTGAGGCATCCAGAATCACACCCCGGAGATCATACTCGGAGAGCGCAACCACAGTGGCAAGATCAATGTGATCATCGGGGTCCTGCGGGGGATGGTACAGGTCTGTGATATGGACGAGGGGGATCATGGCATCTTTTCTGCTCCGGGGCTGAATCCGGTGTGCTCCAGCCAGGGAGTGCAGCCCCGCAAAGGCGCTAACACTCAGGGTGAGAAACTGACGACGGTTTGGCATGCGCTCGATGGGTATGAAGGGGATGAGCATAAAAATACTCCCAATGAGCATAATATGCAACACCACGAACGGTGATTAATGGGCCAATGATCGGACATGCGTCAACGGGCGATGTAATGACGTTCATCAGTGCACCCTGCGAAGGATGATTTCTCTTCCCGCACGTGCGTTCATCATAAGGATCTGATCGTTTCGTGCTTGTTCAGGGATGTCCGTGCCTCTTGAGCTGATCCCGATTCGGAAGGGATGTTTGAGCGTTGGTGTCTGTGGAACCGTTGCCGGTAAGCAGCGGGACGATAATGATAACCAGGCATCGAAGGCAATTCATCGGACAATCCAGGATTGATCCGGATGGCGTGACATCGTTAGGTGCAAGAAATCTAACTCCGGGGTTCAACACAAGCAAGTGTGTGTTTGACTATCCATCTCTTCTCCCCTACCTTTCAATCACAAGTCGCACGAGGGTCCGGGCGCGCACCGGGATATGACCACTGCAGGCCGGTTGCCCCGGTAAACGATGGCCTTCCCAGGACGATTGCCTCACCGGGACGCGGACGCCTCACCGCGATGGAAACGTCCCGGCGCAGAGAATGTAACATGCGTACTTCCCACCCGGTTTTAGAACACCGGAGATCTCATCCCCAGCAGAAGAAGAGAACGACGATGCGAACCGAAAGACATCCAACCCCCGCAGACATCGTCACGGCGTGTGCGATTGTCGCCCTGAGTGTCCTGCTCCCGCCTTGGTCGTTTTCGCAGTTTGAAAATGACGAGATCATCCTGAGAAAGGGGTTGATCATCCGCTCCGCACCCGGGTTTCCCGACAACATCGCCATGAAGAACCCGATCGAAGGTGCAATTGTTGAGGCGAGATGGCAGACACCAAGGGCAGGGGGTGTAATCAGGTTCAACGACACTCTGACCGGAACGTGGCAGGAAGCGGCGGGGGACAGCGACGGCTGGTTCCGGCAATCCCTTCTGAGTGGTGCGTATCTCTATTTCGAAATTCAAAGCCCCCGGGAACGCACCTTGCTGCTGGAACCCATGGGAAACACGATGGCATACGTGAACGGAGAGCCCCGGGGGGGCAATCCCTATGGCAACAAAGATGTATGGGAGGCCTGGGAACCTCGTTTCGACTTTGTGACGCTTCCTGTGAAGCTACGCAAAGGGACAAACTGGTTTCTGTTTCAGTGTGCCAGAGGGATCTTCAAGGCCCGTCTTCGTTCTCCTTCCGGCACAAACCTTTTCAATATGAAAGACTGCACGCTTCCCGACATCATCGAAGGAGCGGCGTTCAACGGTCACGCCGCTGTGGTAGTGGTGAACGCATCAACAGCAATAATGACGGGCTGGCAGATCGGCGCTGCCGTGAAGGGGGAAAACGAAGTCGTCAGTCCCTTACCAATCATTCAACCCATGAGCGTCCGGAAGGTTCCGTTTGTTGTCAGCTCGGGAGCGCGGAAGGACGGGCCGGATGTTCGATTATCCCTTCGTCTTCTACGCGACGGGAAATCGATTGATACCGCCTCCACCCTGCTCCGCGTCGTCAAACCTACCCGGTCGTTCAAGGTCACATTCAGGAGTTCCATCGACAGCAGTGTTCAGTACTATGCGGTGAATCCGGGAAGCGGCGGGGGTGGCCCGAAGGCACTCATCCTGTCGCTCCACGGTGCAGGCGTGGAGGCGATAAATCAGGCCACCTCATATTCTTCGAAATCCTGGGCGACGATTGTCTGTCCGACAAACCGGCGACCGTATGGTTTCAACTGGGAGGACTGGGGCCGGACAGATGCCATGGAAGTGCTGGAGCTTGCCAGACGGGAATTTCATCCGGACGAGAGCCGGATTTATCTCACAGGTCATTCCATGGGAGGACACGGTACATATCACATCGGCTCTCTCTTCCCGGATCAGTTCGGCGCAATCGCTCCGAGCGCCGGCTGGATCAGTTTCTGGTCCTATCGTGTCAGGGAAAAGATCGAAGATCCGACCCCCTTCCGGCAGATGCTGATGCGGCCGGCACTCGCAAGCGATACGTATACCATGGCCTGCAATTTCTCCGGTCTCGGGGTCTTCATCCTCCATGGAAGCGAAGACGACAACGTACTTCCCGGTGAATCCAGATCGATGGCGGAACACCTGGGGACATTTCACAGGGACTTTGTCTATCACGAGCAGAAAGGGGCGGGACACTGGTGGGACAACTCCGATGAGCCTGGCGCAGACTGTGTGGACTGGCCGCCCCTGTTTGATTTTCTTGCCCGCCATGCGCGACCCGAAGCGGGGCGAATCCGGGAACTGCAATTTTCCACTCCGAACCCGGGGATTTCCTCGCGTTATTACTGGGCGAGTATTGAGGCGCAGATCCAACAGCTAAAACTCAGCAGCATCGACCTGCGGATCGATCCGGTGTCCCGGCGGTTTGTGGGGAAGACGCACAATGTCCGGCGGCTTGCCATCGCTGCCGGATTGCTCCTCACTCCCGGACAGCTCACCGTGGAACTTGACAGCCAGAGACTCGGGGGGATTGTATGGCCGGCCGATGGTAGACTCTGGTTGGAACAGCGCGGCGGTACCTGGATGGTCGGCCGCAAGCCCTCACCGCTCCTGAAAGGTCCTCACCGTTACGGAACGTTCCGGGACGCGATCCGGAAGAACGTTGTCTTTGTGTACGGAACACGTGGTACCGCGGAAGAAAATGCATGGGCGTTTATGAAGTCCCGGTTCGACGCGGAGCGGTTCTGGTATCAGGGAAATGGTTCGATTGAAGTCCTGGCGGACACCCAGTATGTCACTTTTAACGGTGTGCATAGAAACGTTCTCCTGTACGGCAATGCTTCCACCAACCTGGCCTGGAAAGCGACGCTGGGTGAAAGTCCTGTCCAGATCGACAGAGGCGTGACAAGCGTGGGGAAGAGGAAGTACACAGGAGGTGACATCAGCTGCGTGTTTGTCCGGCCCGGAATAGGGATGGAGAACGAAATTGTCGGAGTGGTTGGCGGCACAGGGATCATCGGCATGAGGGGGACAAATGCGATGCCCTATCTGCTTCCGGGTATCGGATTCCCGGACCTCCTGATCACAAGAACAGAAACACTGACTAAAGGAGAAGAAGGAGGAATTGTCGCAGGCTTCTTTGGTGAGGATTGGTCTGTGGAGAATGGGGAGTTTGTCTGGCAGAAGTGATAGTAGAAAGGTGCCTGTGCTGGAGCAAACCCCTGCCCCGGTGCCGATGTGGCACCGGACTAACGCAAAATGGGGTGTGGTGGTATTCTACTTTGCAGCGAGCTTAATCGCAATAAGTTCCTTTGCATCCGCGACATCTCTTTTTCGCTTGTAGGTAATCGTTAAGCCGCGGATGGCACCGAATTTCCTGCCGCCGCCGAATTGTTCTTTCAGGTCATCGGAGAGAGAACTGTCCGCTACTGTTTTTTTTGCCCTGTCATTCAAATAGAAGGTCGTTCTGAATGCATCCTTCGCGATGGAAAGCCAGAAGACGGTCTTCTTCTTTCTTGATACTTTGAACAGCCAGCTTTTGCCGTCATTGTAGTACCGCCATTCTTCCGAGAAGTCGGCATGGTTGGCATGGATATATTCAAACAGAGAAAGCCAAAGAACTTTTCCTTTTCCAATGTGTGAGTAGATTACTTCCTCTGTAGGATATTGGTTCTTGTCTGTCAGGACAGGCACTTCCATTTCTATCCTCCTTTTTACCCCGTACACGTGAACGCACAGAGTCATCCGGCGGCACTACATGTTGCGTTTCTTCATGCGCGTCGATATCCGTCGGACAGGGACAGCGGAAAAAGAAAATGCGTTGGCCGGTAACTCTACGGCTGACGGACGGCGTCAAACATGGCGACGATGTTTTCCGGCGGAACGTTGGGCATAATATTGTGGACCTGCTGGAAGACGAACCCCCCGCCGGGGGAGAGCAGACGCACTTGCTCGCGTACGTGAGCGCGGATGCTGGCAGGAGTTCCATGAATCAACTCCTCCTGGGTATCGCATCCTCCTCCCCAGAACACCATCCGGTCTCCGAAATCCGCTTTAAGTCCAGCCGGCTCCATCCCCCGGCACGAGATCTGGACGGGGTTGATAGCGTCCAGCCCCGCCTCGATCAGGTCGGGCAGCAACTCCCGGATTCCCCCGCAACAATGGAGCATCACCTTCACGTTGGCAAGCTCTTTGGCCCGTGACCAGAGGCGCGCATGGCGTGCTTTGAAAAACTCCCGGTACATCCGGGGAGAGATCTGAGGACCTGTCTGCATGCCCAGGTCATCACCGAACGCAATGATATCGATCGAACGTCCAACCGCACTCAGGAAAGTCTCAAGATTCTTGAGATGAATCTCCACCAGCCGATCCAGGAAATCGTGTGCGCCGGCAGGGTCACCGGCCAGGAGCACAAAGAAGTTGTCGTTGCGGTAGAGGAACTGGCCGACCTCGAGAAGATTCCCGCCGAAGAGCCCGATAATGGCACGTTCGGTGCTCGCGCGCAGGTGTTTCGCCCCTTCGATCAGGAATTTCCGGCCGGCCGGACCGGATGTGATCGGTCCCGGTGGTGAAACGATTGCGGTCCACATGCTCTCGTCGAACGCCTCGGCGATACGCGAGTGATCCGGGCGGTGGTCCACGAACGGATAGTAGGTTTGTTCGAAGAAGAGGGCCCCATCAGGCATCTGCGCAAGTATACGTCCGCTCCCCGAACGGAGGATCCACCGGCTCCCCTCCCGTTCGGGAACTGCCCACGCTGGCATCTGGCAGGGTGTCCCATCCGGAAGCACCCAATCCACCCAGTATTTGTCCTCCAGCGCAAAGGCGCGACCCAGTTCGATGGTATCGACGGAGAACCTTGTGAGCACATCCTCATCTACCACGGCCAGTTGCTGGATCGGATCATAGACGCGGATAGCGCGTTTGGACAGACCGAGGTGATCCCGGAGTTTCGCGTATGCGATGGCCGTGATACCGGATGACCGGTGACCGGAGAAATCGATCGGGATCCGGTCGGGTTCGCGATGGTTGAGGGATGCAAGAACTCGTTGCCGGGAGGTCATAGGTATCCTGTGTGTGCCGTTGCCGTAATATAACAAGCCGGAAGGAGGGCTGCAAGGCAACCCAATGATCTGGCAAAGAGCTGCAATAACCGGAGGAATTGAGCTCTTGCATATGAGGATCACTCGCACGATATTCGAGGCACAGTCGATAAGGAAAGACACCGGACGGTTCCAGCACAAGAGAGGAACGCCATGAAAACGCAAAAATCTAGCGACGTCACCGAACAGAAACGGCTGAACGAGGCTCGCGAGAAGGATATCCCGTGGAAGAAATGGGGACCTTATCTGAGCGAGAGGCAGTGGGGCACGGTCCGCGAAGACTACAGCGAGGACGGAAACGCCTGGGATTACTTCACCCACGACCAGTCCCGTTCGCGGGCCTACCGGTGGGGAGAGGACGGACTCGGGGGAATCAGCGACGACAAACAACGGCTCTGCTTTGCCCTCGCACTATGGAACGAGCGGGATCCTATCCTGAAGGAACGTCTGTTCGGACTCACGAACAGCGAGGCGAATCACGGAGAAGACGTAAAAGAGTACTACTTCTATGTCGACAGCACTCCCACCCACTCTTATATGAAATATCTCTACAAATACCCTCAGCGGCAGTTTCCCTACGGTGACCTGGTTGAGACAAACCGGAAGCGCTCACGGGAAGAATTCGAGTACGAGCTGCTCGATACAGGCATCTTTGACGAAGACCGGTATTTTGACGTGTTCGTGGAATACGCCAAGGAAGGACCGGAAGATGTGCTCATCCGCATCACCGTCCACAACCGCGGGCCGGAAGCGGCCCGGCTCCGTCTCTTGCCGACGCTCTGGTTCCGCAATACATGGTCATGGGGAGATGGGGATCCGAAGCCTTCACTGCGTGAGTCGGCCCCGGTGCTGATTCAGGCTTCCCACCCAGAGCTGGGCGAATACCGGCTCTCTTGCGACGGAGGCCCCGAGCTGCTGTTTACGGAGAATGAGAGTAATGCACAGCGGCTCTGGAACCAACCCAACCCTTCTCCCTATGTCAAGGATGCCTTCCACGATTACCTCATCTCGGGACAGGGCGAAGCGGTGAATCCCGCCAGGACGGGGACCAAGGCCGCGGCCCACTACGTGCTCGATGTACCCGCCCGGGGAAGCCGGACGGTCCGCCTGCGTCTGTCAGCCGGCGCGACGAATGATGCCTTCAAAGGATTCGAAGAGATATTCAAATTCCGGATCGGTGACGCGGACGAATTCTACAACACGATCACACCGCAATCGCTCAATGAAGATGAACGCCGGGTGCACCGCCAGGCACTCGCAGGAATGCTCTGGAGCAAGCAGTATTACTACTTCGACGTGGAGCGGTGGCTGAGAGAGCACCGGAGTCATCCGCTCCTCGACCCGGCCCGGCAGGGCGTGCGGAATGCGGAGTGGTTCCACATGATCAATGCCGACGTGATTTCGATGCCGGACAAGTGGGAATATCCGTGGTATGCCGCGTGGGACCTGGCGTTCCACACAACCACTCTGGCACTGGTGGATTTCGATTTCGCCAAGGAACAGCTTCTGCTGATGCTGCGCAGTCTCTATTTCCACCCCAACGGGCAGATTCCCGCCTACGAGTGGAACTTCAGCGACGTGAATCCCCCCGTGCATGCCTGGGCCACACTTCGCCTTTTCAAAACAGAACGGACGCTGGGGCGATCGGACCTCCGTTTCCTCGAACGCTCGTTTCAGGGTCTGATGCTGAACTACAACTGGTGGGTGAACCGGAAGGACCCTGCGGGGCGCAACGTGTTCGCCGGAGGGTTCCTCGGTCTGGACAACATCGGAGTGTTCGATCGGAGCGCACAACTGCCAACGGGTGGATCGCTGGAGCAGGCTGATGGGACAGCATGGATGGCGTTCTATTGCCAATGCATGCTGGAAATGGCGCTGATTCTTTCCGAATACGATCCGATGTACGAGGACGCTGCCTTCAGGTTTGTCCAGCACTTCATGTGGATTTCCTACGCCATGGACCGCCTTGGCGAGCATCACGACGAGATGTGGGACGAGGAAGACGGTTTCTTCTATGATCTGCTGCGGCTGCCGGACGGCCAGGCCATGCGATTGAAAGTGCGGTCGATGGTCGGACTGCTGCCGCTGTGCGCATCCACGGTGTTCGAGGCGGATGCCCTGACACAACATCCGAAGCTTATGGAAATGATCGCCCTGTTCCGGAAAAATCATCCGGAGATGATATCCCATGTAGCCCCGACCGACCAGGGTTTCATCGGCCACAAAGGGCGGCGCCTTCTGTCGATCCTTAACAAAAAGAAGCTTGAGCGGGTGCTCGGCTACCTGCTTGACGAGAATGAGTTTCTCGGGCCCTACGGAATCCGATCCGTTTCACGCTATCACCTGGACCACCCGTTCTCGTTCTGGGTGGGTCAACAGGAATACAAAGTGCAGTACCTCCCCGGCGAATCAAATACAGGAATGTTCGGTGGAAATTCCAACTGGCGCGGTCCGGTCTGGATGCCGGTCAATACGCTGATCGTCCGGGCGCTGGTGAGTCTGTACGCATTCTACGGCGACGAGTTCAAGATTCAGTGTCCGACAGGTTCAGGCCGCTACATGACACTGTTCGAAGCGGCAAAGGAAATCTCCCGCAGGCTGGCGGCCACATTCCTGCGCGATGCCGGCGGGCGGCGACCGGTCTACGGAGGCACGGCCAAATTCCAGGACGATCCGCACTGGCGCGACCTGATTCTGTTTCATGAGTATTTTCATGGTGACAATGGGGCCGGACTCGGGGCCAGCCACCAGACAGGGTGGACCGGTCTGGTCGCCCTTCTTCTGGACCTCTTCGGCCGTGTCGATGCGAAGACCCTGCTTGAGACCGAACTCGGCCGCCTTGACGAGAAGATCGTCAGGGAACAGGTGGGGTGGGAACAGACCAAGAAGTGAGGAAAGTGTTCCAGCGGGATGCCCCGCTGCACTGACCCGGCATAAGTTGTAGCGGAATGGGAGATGAGACCCGTAGGGCCTCCGGCGGTCTGAAGACTCAGACCGCCGGATGATGGTAGCTGTGGTTTCTCAGATTTTCACAAGCAAAAGCTTCAGGGGTTTTCCACGCTCAATCGTCATCCAATCGGGGAGAGGCCGACCGTCCTCTGAAAGAAAGCCTGCACGCCTGAACCCACGCATGTCCAGTGTTGAACAGCCCGGGTCTCCGGCCTTTCCGATTGCACCGACGAGTACGGTTGCTCCGCGTCCATCGCCCGATATGGTAAGAGTCAACCTGACCTTTCCGAAAAAAGTCGGACAGTCATTCACTGCGATTGTCGCACCGGGACTGTACCAGTGGTCCGGGACACCCGCAAGAAGCTCAAGCGTATCCCCCCGTTCCATCATTATCAATCTCCTTACCTGCATGATAAACAGGGCACTTGCAGTGGCATTTGAACCATCTCCCGAAGTCTTCTGGCCGACTGACCGGGGGAGCTGCTCTTCCACCCATGTCCCGGGCGGAGATGCATGGTTCGCGACAGCATAGAGGAGCCGATGCGCCGCGGGGTAATCACGCTGATAGGTGAACGTTATTCCCTCAAGCGAACCGAAGAAGGGCCAGAGGCCATCCTTCAGCCACCCGGTGTTGGTCGGGAGCCCTTCCTTTGTGCTGTCTTCGAGCATGGCCAGTGTGCCGGTCACCAGTGTGTCCCGGAGATCGAAGAGATTGGCGATCCCCTGAGCATCGAACAGGGGCCATTGGGCCTGTTGAGGAGGCACATTTCCGGACGTGTCGGCTACCCGCGACGGAAGGTACCAGTGTCCCGCATCGTTCATGCGCATATCGCGGCGGGCGGCCTTTCGGAAAGATCGCATGAGATCATCGTACGCGGTCTGCCACCGCCGGGCAGCCTCCGGCTTCCGCATCCAGTGTGCGGCATCCACCCCGGCTCGAAACCCGATAAGCCCCCAGTAGGACGAGGCATACTCATATCCCGTTCCCCCCAACCCACCGTCGGCAAAACCGGGCGGGAAGAGTCCATAGCCGGGAGAAGCCGGATCCCTCAGGGTCTCCTTCCGCCTCTCCTGTGTCCATGACAGTGCCCGCTCAAAGCTGTCCCAGTGTAAAGCCAGCCATTCCCTGTCTCGCGTCATCCGGGCGAACCGGAACATCGTATACGCCACGATTGGCGTCTCCCGGTTCATGACCAGCGGCTCTGAGACTCTGACCTGACCTGAGGGAAGTTGATAGCGGAGTATATTCTCCAGGTAGAGCCGTGCCAGTGGAGCATCACCAAGGAACAGCAGCGCCGAAATGTGCCAGAACGCGTCGTGTACCCAGAGACCCCGGTAGACCGACGGCCCGGGATTGAATTGCTGACGTCCATCCACCAGTTCGGCGTTCTGATAAAGATTGCGTACGTTTGCATCGAGGAGATACTGGATCCCGCTGTCCGGTACCATAATGCGCGACTGAGGAAGCTGCACCTCTTTCCGCCAGAAGCGGACCACGACCTCCTTTGCCCTTTTCCCGTCCGGAAGGCTTCCCACCGATTCCTTCGTCCAGGGCCCGTGGAGCACATACGTCTCCACTTCTGTTGTACCGGCCGGGAGAAGAATGTGCCACTCGTTCTCTTTGAGCGATGCCTTCATTGCCCCGGGGCGTGAAACGACGAACGGTTTTCCGTCGTAGAGCAGCGTTCCGCTCGTGCTGTCGAACACAAGGGATCTCGCCGACCGCACGATGATCTCCGGCGCTACACGGTGTCCTTCGAACGACGTGATGAGCGCGTCGGCCCGAAGTTCGTTCCTCCACAGCTCCTCCTCCCCCCCGCAGTCGAAGTAGAGTTCGGCATCGTTTGTGGCTCTCCCGGAGATGAGCTCCTCCACACTTACCGCAGCCTCCGGTGGAAAAATCCAGAAGACATTCAGGAAGGGATTCGGGTCGGGGCTGGAGAGCGCTGCATGCACCTCGATCGCAAGTCGTCCGTCCCCGTTTGCATCCCGGCCCTTGAAGAATAGAACATGCGGTTCGTTTTTCTTCCCTTTCTCCAGCGGATCAAAGTCGACCGGCTCTGCTCCTTCTACGCGCAGATCAAGTATCCGGGTACCCGGACCCCACTTGTACGGTTCGCAGATTCCAAGAGCCACGAGCTTTTCACTTCCGCGCCGGACCGGAACCCGGTAGAGTATCGGCCTGTTCACACCCCAAGCAGCGTTGCGGAATGCCGGATCGACGGGACCTTCGGGGTGCGCCCACCCCACCGTTCCATTCCATCCCCGGGTTCGTTCTGCGGCACGTTTCGGGCGACCACCCGGAATCCCTTTCTTGCCCAGAGGAATGGCAAATACCTCTTGTTCCATCTTCACGCCCGCCGCCTGGAAACTGGCGTGGACCAGCGGGATCTTCGGGTCCGCGAGGCGGTGACCGGTTAGCGTGAAATTCTCCCCCGCTGCGCGAACGGTGATTTCGGTGAGGGGTGAAGCGTAGGGTCCAGGACCGAAATCGTAGCCGAGTCCGTTGTTCTCCGTGACGACGGTCTTGAGCCAGTCATTGGGAAAGCAGATGGCTGTGAAATAGCGGGAGGGAGAAAATCTGAAATCAACTGTTTCGTTCTGCGTCCACACCGTTGAGGATCCAATGGCAAGCGAAAGCATGGACAACGTGAAGATCTTTATCATCAAGGACTCCTGTTGATGGTTCCGTTGCGATGTCGAACCGCGGGGCAGAAGCACACCGTGGCTTCGTCATGCCGGCCCACAGATCAAGATACTCGAGGCAGTAGCCATTATCAAGCCGCCGGGCCCGGCTCGTCATTCCTTGTTTCTCAACACATTTTCTGCCATATTTCTTCTGTCGCTTGAAACCACCGGTCCAAAAGCTTCTCACACTACCCCGGGGTCACAATACGGAGATCGGTCCGCAACCTGGCGGCAACACAGGGGTCACAATACGGAGATCGGTCCGCAACCTGGCGGCAACACAGAGGTCGTAGACCCTTACCTGAGGTTCATCCGCCGGTAGCAGGTGCATCCCGGACCGCTCGTCGTAATCAACCAGGACTACGATTTCCGTCTCGCAGAGATGTTTCGGGGAACATTCCCGAAGAACATCCTGAACAGGGTGGTATCACCTGTGCTGACGGTCCCGAACCATGATCGCACGAGGAGAGCTCTGTTTCATCAACGAACGCTCCGGCAACATATCTTACGTGCCTGTATCCGCTGAAGGGAGAAACATGGGATGCTTAACTCAATCGGAATACGAAAAGAGACCAAGGACGACACGCAACGGCGCGTTCCCCTTTCACCCGATCACGTCCGCGAACTTATCCGCAGACACAACATCACGGTGTTCATCGAACCCTGGAACCGGAGAGTGTTTGCTGATGCGGAGTACAAACGCGCGGGCGCTATCCTGACAACGGATCTGCGTAAGAGCAATATAGTCTTCGGAGTCAAAGAAGTCGACCCGGCGTATCTGCAGGATCATAAACCGTATTGTTTTTTTTCGCACACGATCAAGGGACAGTCGTACAACATGCCGATGTTGCAGCACATTATCAGACATCGGATCACCCTGTTTGATTATGAACTGGTGAGGGGTGAAGACGGGAAGCGTCTCATCTTCTTCGGGGACTACGCGGGATACGCGGGAATGATCGATTCGTTCTGGGCTCTTGGCCGCCGGCTCCTCTGGGAAGGCATTGCCAACCCCTTTGCGAAGATCGGGTACGCAACTACATATGACGGCCTGCGGGAAGCACAAGATGACCTGAGGGAGATTGGTGAACGGATCCGGAAAACCGGACTGCCGAAGAGCATCGTACCGTTTATCTGTGCATTCACCGGCTACGGCCGGGTTTCCACGGCCGCGCAGGAATTATTTGATCTCTTGCCCACCGCTGAAATAGATGCGGATTCCCTCCAGCAATTCGTGCGGTCAGGCAGGTTCTCGGACAGGGTCCTCTACAAGGTAACATTCAGGAAATCCGACCTGTTCCGGCACCGGAAGACCGGCAAACCTTTCGATGCGGGCCATTTTCAGAAGTACCCCGAAGACTATACCCGGAAGTTCGAGCAATATGTACCCTACCTCACCATGCTCGTTAACGGCATCTATTGGGAGCCGCGCTTCCCCCGGTTGCTTACGAAGAAATTTATGAGGGCATTCTACAAGAAGGAATCCGGTCCGCGCTTGAAAGTCATAGGTGACATTACGTGCGACATCGACGGGTCTATCGAATTGACGGTGAAGGAAACGGATTCGAGAAATCCGGTGTACGTCTATGAACCACTCACGGACACCGTGAGGGATGGTTGGAAAGGGAAAGGACCGGTTGTTCTCGCTGTGGACAAGCTGCCCGCGGAACTGCCCCGGGAAGCCTCGGAATCATTCGGCAATGCGCTGATCCAGTTTGTACCGGAACTCGCCGCAGCCAATTTCGCCAAATCCTTCAAAACACTCATGATTCCGGAGGAGTTCAAAAAGGCAATGATCGTACAGCGTGGCAGGTTGCGCCCGGACTTTTCCTATTTGACAAAATGCCTCGAATGAGAAGGATCCCATAATGAAGCAGATACTCGTCCTCGGTGCCGGACAAAGCACGGCATATCTCATTTCCTATCTCCTTGACCGTGCCCAGAAACAGGATTGGTTCGTGACCGTGTGTGACAGGAACGGAGATCTCGCGCGGCAAAGCGTTGCCGGGCATGCGCGAGGCCAGGCGATAGCACTCGACATTAATGATTCTGCCACCCGCACAGCCCTTATGACAAAAGCCCACACGGTGATCAACATGTTGACGCGCCCCTATCAGCATCTGATAGCGCTGGAGTGCATAAACAACGGGGCGCACATGATTACTGCTTCCTATGAAGATCCGAAGGTGCGCGCGCTTGATGCAGACGCCCATAAGAAAAACGTTCTGATTCTCAACGAGATGGGGCTCGATCCGGGGATTGACCACATGGTGGCCGTATCGATGATACAACGCGTGCACGAGAAGGGCGGGATAGTGACAAGCCTGCGCTCGTACGGTGGCGGCCTCCCTGCGCCTGAAGCCCACACAAATCCCCTGCGCTATGCCATTACCTGGAATCCGCGTAATGTACTTATGGCAGGCGAGGACGGTGCGCTATATAAGGAAGATGGAAGGATCAAATTGCTCCCGTTTCATCAGGTGTTTCAAAGAACCTGGACGGTCGACATTGAAGGAGTGGGGACATTTGAGGCGTATCCCAATCGGGACTCTCTTGCCTACGAGGCGGAACTGGGATTGGGAGAAGAGAGCACCATCATCCGCGGCACGCTTCGCTACCCTGGATGGTGCGAGACCTGGCATCAAATCGTGTACCTTGGACTTGCCAACGAGGCATTGCGCATTCCACACCTGAAAGACATGACCTACCGTGAGCTGACGGAAATGTGTATCCCACATGCTGAAGGGAAGACGAAACTCGAACAACAGGTCGCACATTATCTGGGCATCAGTCCCACCGGCCGGATTATGGAGAACCTCCGTTACCTTGGCTTATTCTCCAGGGAGAGGATCGGGATCGACGAGGACACGGTCGCCGGAGCAATGATTCAATTGATCAGGAACAAGCTCAAGATGCCTCCCGGTGCCCGTGACATAGTCATTCTGTTGCATGAGCTGGATGCGACCTTTCCGGAAGATCAGGGACGGAGAGACAAATTCACCTCCACCATGATTGAGTACGGCCAACCCGACGGATTCACCGCCATTGCTAGAACCGTGGGCCTGCCTATCGCCATCGCAACGGAACTTCTGCTCACCGATCAGTTACTGATAACCGGCTGCCATATCCCAACTCATCCATCGGTGTACGACCCCGTTCTCCGTGAACTCAAGGCTCAAAACCTTTCGTTCAAGGAAACAGTAAGTCCCCAGGAATCCTGAGAATCCACCCGAGGCTGCTCAGGCTGTCCGTTTCCTTCCCTTCTGCGAGTTGGAACCGCCAAACGCAGAATCCAGGTTTCATTCGTCCCGGCACATGTTCTGCTACGAAATCTCCCCGTGTTACATCATGTCTCTTGTTGTGCATGTGGTTACATCTGGCCTTTCTGTATCCACCTAACTGGAATATGGCTGATTTTGCCGGGAAATTGACCCAGAAGAACATGCAGGAATGCCTTTACGGCCTGCCCATGCAGGTACGGCCTTTGCATCAGCATTGGCGATAGAACAACCTAGAGGAATATGAAAGCACGGACCATAAAGAACTTTGAAAATCTTTACGGCTACTCGTGGAACCTTTATGCCGCGTGGACAATCCTTATCTGTCTATTCGCCGCGCTCACTGCTGTATTTATCGAGGGAACACCGGATACCATCGGTGCGGCCCCCGGAAATCATCTGATAAGCTCGCTCGTCGGAATGGTTCTCCTCTGGCTCGTCGTTCTTGCCGGCATGGTCATCGGAGAAGTCCACATTCGCCGGCACATCCGGGCTCTCAGGCGCGCAGATCAGGAATTCCGGACGAGCTGGGATACTTCGTTTGACGGGATGCGTGTGATCGACCAGAACGGCCTCGTACGTATTGTGAATGACGCGTACTGCCGCATTGTCGCAAAGCCACGCACGGCAATTGTGGGGCATTGCTTCACGGAAGTCTATCACGAGACCGTCCGGAAACAGATACGTGCCGTTTTCGATGAGGTATTGCTCGGGATTACACGCCGGCCGATGGAAGGATGCGAGACGCAGCTCTGGAATGGGCGGCGCGTTGTTCTTGAGATCACCAACACCATCCTGCCCGGCGACGAACAGAACCGGAAGATTCTGACGATCATGCGTGATGTCACGGAACAGATACGGGACCGGGAGGCACTGGGCCGCGAACGCCAGCTCTTGCGCACCATCGTCGATGCCATCCCGCACAGTGTGTACGCCAAGGATCTTGCCGGCCACTTCACCATGGTGAACGCCCGCGCTCTCCGTGGCCTCCGGCTCTCCGCAGTTGAAGAAGCCATCGGCAAAGACTACGCAGAATTCGTGTCGCCGGAAGCCGCCCGGCGCGCGCAGGAGCAGGAAGACCGAATGAAGGCAACAGGGGAAGCCATTCCGCCGGTGGAAGAATGCAGACGCAATCCGCAAACCGGCGAGATCGAGACGGTCAGCATAATAACCAAGGTTCCCTTGCGTGACGAAACGGGCGCTGTCTTTGGCATTGTCGGTGTCAACTTCGATATTACCGAAAGGAAGAGAGCTGAAGAAGCGTTACAGCACTCCCTCTCGCTGCAGACAGCCACGCTGGAATCCACAACGGATGCCATTCTGGTTGTCAACCGGCAGGGTGCGGTGAGCGGCGTCAACCACAGGTTTTTTGAGCTCTGGAGGATCCCTGCCGACGTTGCAGCAAGCGGTAATGACGAAAAGCTTCTGGCATTCGTCATTGACCAGCTCACCAATCCGGAGCAGTTTCTGGCAAAGGTGCGCTATCTGTATGCTCACCCGGCTGAATCCACGTTCGACCTTCTGGAGTTCCGGGACGGCCGCTTTTTCGAACGCTACTCGCAGCCCCAGATGCTGGGTGATGATATCGTTGGGAGGGTCTGGTGCTTCCGGGATGTTTCAGAACGGATGAGGTCACAGCGTGAACTGGAAAAGGCCAAACTGGATGCGGAGGCCGGCGCACGTGCCAAAAGTGAATTCCTTGCAACGATGAGCCATGAGATCAGAACACCGATGAATGGGGTGATCGGCATGACAAGTCTCCTGCTGGAAACACCTCTCTCGCCGGAGCAACGGGAATTTGCGGAGACGATCAAAAGCAGTGGCGACACGTTGTTGACCATTATCAACGACATTCTCGATTTCTCGAAAATCGATTCCGGCAAGATGGAGCTCGAACGGTCCCCTTACTCTCCCGTCACCTGCATCGAGGAAACGCTGGACCTGCTGGCCCCCAAAGCTTCTCAAAAGGGGCTTGAGTTGATCAGCATGATTGCGCCCGGCTTCCCTTTTGCCGTATTGGGCGATTCGACTCGAATCAGGCAAGTGTTGATGAACCTCGTGGGCAACGCCGTCAAGTTCACCGAACGGGGCGAGGTCATCGTCACAGCGAGTATGGCGCAGAAGGAAGGGAATGGAATAGACATCCTGATTTCCGTCAGGGATACCGGAATCGGAATGTCCGATGAGGTGAAGTCCCGTCTGTTTCAATCATTCAGCCAGGGAGATTCATCGACCACACGCCGGTTTGGCGGCACCGGGCTCGGCCTCGTAATTTCTCGGCGTCTCGTGGAACTCATGGGCGGCCGTCTCTTCGTCGAAAGCACCGAGGGGGAAGGATCGGCATTCTCGTTGACTATCCCTACAGTTATCGCCGCCGAAGCACGTGTACACACGAAGAGCAGGTCACACGCCTATGCGAACAAACGCGTGCTGATTGTCGATGACAACGCCACCAATGCCCGGATTCTCGCGGAACACTGTGCACTTTACAGCTTGCGTCCGACTGCATTTGCCAGACCTGCCGATGCCCTTCTAAGTCTCGAACACCAATCCTACGATTTCGCTCTTGTTGACATGCTCATGCCTGACATGGATGGGATGGCGTTCGGCCGGCAGGTTCGGTCAATGACTTCGTGCCGGAACATGCCCATGGTCCTTCTGACTTCTGCGGGCGCACAGGACGACCGGGCGGCCCGTGAGATCTTCACGCTGTGTCTGCATAAACCGCTGAAGTACACGCGATTCGCAGATTTCCTGACGGCAATTCTTGAGGCAGGTGCGAAAATCCCGGCTCCAGCGAAGAACGCCGGTCCAGCGGAACAGAGTGCCGATCGCATCCCGCTGAAGATACTGCTTGTCGAAGACAACCCGGTCAATCAAATGCTCGCCCGGCGCATGCTGGAGAAGCTGGGCTATACCCCTGACCTCGCTGTGGACGGCCGCATGGCGGTCGAAATTGCATGCACGGGCGGATATGACATTGTGTTTATGGACGTCCTTTTACCGGAGATGGATGGCCTGGAGGCGACACGCCGCATTGTGAATGGAAGAGAACGCCGGGACCGTCCCGTGGTCATTGCGATGACTGCCAATGCAATGGATGGAGACAGGGAGAAATGCCTGGTTGCGGGGATGGACGATTACATCAGCAAACCGATGCGCATGGATGATCTGCGCCGGATCATCGAGAAATACGGCACCATCTCGGCAGGATAACAAAGGATTGTTGCTTTTCGACATATCCGGAAGTACATTCACAGTACACATTGGTGCACCCGACTGCTTCCCCGGCCTCCGGGCCGCCGCTCTGGACCCTGGCCCCATCCCTTCGAAGTAGAGCCCACCCGGCAACCCTCTGGCTGCCATAACACATTGATGGAAAGGATACACCCATGAGGTCCCTGCCCGGCGTCGCCCGCTGCACACTCCTCCTGCTCCTTCCATTCTTCGGATGCCGGACTGCCAGTGACGAGGAGAGATTGCAGGCCTTCATCACAGCACATCTTGAACACATTGAGCCGCTGATGAAGTCCCAGAACCTCGCAGATTGGAACGCTAACGCCACGGGGGAGAAGAAGTACTATGACGAGCTGGCGGCGCTGGAATTCCGCATCCGTACTCTACGGTCCAGCCCGGCGGATTTTGCCTTTCTGAAAACACTCAAAGAAAAGGGCTCAATACAGGATCCGCTCCTTCAACGCCAGCTGATCGTTCTTTTCAACAACTTTGCCAGGAATCAGGTGGATACCACGCTCCTGCGGTCAGTGACAGACAAACAGAGTGTGGTGGCGATGACCTTCAATACAACACGGGGCACTCTCGCAGGGGTTCCCATGAGTGACAACGAACTCCGAAAAGTACTCTCCGGTGAACGTAATCAGACGAAGCGGCGTGCAGCCTGGGAAGCCCTGAAACAAGTAAGCAACAGCGTTGCCCCCATGTTGATCGATCTCGTCAAACTCCGCAATCAGATTGCCCGTTCGCTCGGCTATGACAACTACTACATGATGATGCTTACCACCGACGAGCAGGATCCGGTCGAGGTGCTGAAGGTCTTTGACGAGCTCGCCCAGCAGACCGAAGCACCGTTCCTGTCCATGAAGCGGTCCCTGGATGCAGAGCGGGCAAAGCTTTTCGGCATCGCACCGCGGAATCTCCGTCCCTGGCATTACGAAGATCCGTTCTTCCAGGAAGCCCCCGCCAGCCGGGGAGTCGATCTGGATCTCCTCGTGAAGGGAAAAGACATCCAGTCTGTGGCACGCAACTTCTATAGTGGCATAGATCTTCCGGTAGATGACATTCTGCAGCGCAGCGATCTTCTCCCCCGTCCCGGAAAATATCAGCACGCATATGCCGTCGACATTGACCGCCTCGGCGACGTACGCACGATGTGCAACCTGTCGGACAATATCTACTGGCTCGGCACGATTCTGCACGAGCTCGGCCATTGCGTCTATTCCAAGAATATCGATCGTTCCCTCCCTTTCCTCCTCCGCAATGAATCACATGCGTTCGTCACTGAGGCGATTGCACAACTCGTCGAGCCTCAGGCCCAGAATGCTGAATGGCTCGGCACCATGATCGGGTTGGACAAGTTTGACCCGGCGGCCATACGGAGAGCCGGGGAAGCCGAGCAACGGACGGGTGGTCTCATCTTCAGTCGCTGGTCGCAGGTAATGATGCGTTTTGAACGTGCGCTGTATGCCGATCCGGATCAGGATCTGAATAAACTCTGGTGGGATCTTGTCGAGAAGTATCAGGAGCTCACCCGTCCCGAGGGCAGGAACAACCCCGATTGGGCAGCCAAGATCCATCTTGCACAGTATCCATGCTACTATCACAATTATATGCTTGGCCGCCTGGCGTCCTCCCAGATCCTGAATGCCCTGAACAGAAACGTCCGGCAGCAGGAGCATACGGCAGAATTTTCTTTCGCCGGGCAACCGGCTGTCGGCACGTACCTCAAGACGAAGATCTTTGCACACGGGATGCGTCTTCACTGGAACGATCTTCTGAAGGAGGCGACCGGAGAAGGGCTCACAGCACGATACTTCACGGAGCAATACTGTGGGAAGGTGGACGGCAAAAATGCTGCAACGCCCCGTTAGCCCGGGGGCACATGTTCAGACGAACGCCGGGAAGAAACGATCCCCGCCGGGTGCCCGGCGGCGGATGGGGAAAGAAGAATTATAGTCAGAAAGGTCTAGCACAACGGCGCGCCTGTTCCAGGCACGCCGTGTCGTTCAACATCCAGCGAACGCGAAAGATAAGTCAATCGTCCGGATGACCATCGTGATAGAGACCCCGTCCGGGAATCAATACACACTTTGCTGTATTTCCCAGACAGGAACCCCGATCGAGCCCGGATGCACGCAACAACAAGCCCCCCGGGGATATCAATTCTCCCGAATTCGCGGTAAACTCTTTTGATTTAACCGTAAGCACCCATCGGTCGTATCATATTCAGGACACCCACTCAACCTACGGAACAATGAAGCCCTACAACCAGACCGATGATCCAGGAGAAACGCATATTCCAGGCCTCATCGGCCAGTGTCTCCGGAACGAAGAGGGTGCATTCCGCCGGCTTGTGGATGGACACCAGAGATATGTGTTTTCACTGGCCTTCCGGGTGTTGCGCAATGAAGATGACGCGTGGGATGTTGCTCAGGAGACCTTCATACGGGTATGGAAACACCTCCCGGCCTACGATCTCCGGGCGAAGTTTACAACATGGCTCTATACCATCACGGTCCGTCTGGCCGCCGACCTGCTCAAGAGCAAGAACCGGAGACAACGGAGATTTCTCACATCCGACCCCGAGAAGAGTCAAGACCCTGCGGGAGCAGAAGAAGACATGACCTTCGTAAACCGCGACCTCGCCGCCAATATCAAAGCGCTCGTCGGAAAACTTCCACCCAAACAGCAGATGGTGTTCGTCCTGCGAGACCTTCAGGACCTCACCGTGGACGAAGTCGCACAGATCCTTTCCATGTCCTCGAATGCGGTGAAAACGAATCTCTGTTATGCACGCAAATTCATTAGAACGCATATGCAACGACTGGATGAAATGGAGGGGAGAAGACTATGAAGTGTCACCAGGCGCAGGATCTCATCTATCTCTACCGGCCCGGCGAGCTGACCGTGGAACGCCGTCAGGAGCTGGAAGAACACCTGGCCTCTTGCTCCGCTTGTTCGGCGGAATCGAGGGCGGCATTGCAGGCAGAAAAGAGGGTATCAGGTGTACGGAATATCGAACCCCGGCTCGGGGACGCGGCTCGCCTCACCAGGGCGATCATCCGCGCCACCGTCGCGCCGGGACAGCACCCCGTTGACCTTTTCGGGTCACTCTCCGAATGGACAGCGGCACCGGCCTTCCGCATAGCAGCCTGTTTCGCCCTCTTCATGATAAGCGCATCATTCTTCCTGCAGACGGTGGTTGATGCAAGGAAAATGGAGATACTCGAAGGGCGGCTGAAGTCCGTAAGCAGCATCCCGGCGACGATAAGTCCCCGCGACATCCAGCGAACCGGCTTGATTCTGCCAGGCTCCGCTATCATTCCTATGCTCCCGGAATCGTTTGACGTCGCGGGAGCCGATATCGGCCAGTGGCAGAAAGAACCGGCCCTGGCTGCAATCCTCCAAACCCTCCTTGGCCGGCACGGACAGAACGGGACGACTATGATAGACTATCTCGCGAAGAAATACCCCCGCCTCACCTCCGTCCGGATTGATGACGGCTTCAATGACCGTGAACGGGAGATCCTTGCCTCGGACGGAGAGGCGTTCCTCAAAGACATGGAAACCATGATGCAGAAAGGAGGCGTCCACTATGAACGCTGAACGGTCGTATGCCCTCGCCCTTGTGACATGCCTGCTGGGGCTCTGGGCTCCGGGCTGTCTGGAACACCAGGTGAAAACAACAATCAATGCCGACGGCACCTGTGAACGTACCATCACCCTGAATCCAGAGTCGAAGCAAATCCCCGGAACCCCCTTCCCGCTTCCACTCGACGGAAGCTGGGACACCAGCTGGACGAGAACCGGCGATGCAAAATACCTTCTGACATTCACGAAGAGGTTCAGGGATTTCGGGGAATTGTCTCGAGAGTACGTGCACCGGGCGGATTCCCTGAAAATCCGGCTCGACCTCCGTGTCCTGAAGTCCTTCCGCTGGTTCTATACGTACTATGACTATGCGGAGGCCTATGGACGATTTACCGATTACACGCTCATCGATCCACACGAGGTCCTTACAGAAGAGGAAATCGACCGTCTCACGTACGGCGACACCAGTCAGACCCTCAAAAACAAAAGAGAGGAATGGGTGGCACGAAATCTCTTTGAAGCGGTCTACCGCCGCCTTGTACAGGGGGCCTCTGCACTACGGAACACGACCCTGACGCCCGCAATCATGGCCGCACACAAGGAAGAGCTGTTCCGTCTTCTCGTCGGGTATTCAGGTCCTGGAGGGGAGCTTCGGGATCCCGAGGATATTCTGAAGCAGGAATCGAAATATCGAGAAACAACTTCGAAAATGTTTTCGGGAAAGGGTGTGACCGACGAGGGAGTGAACGCCTTTGCTGAAATCACTGCGCGCACGTTCAGGAGTGATGCGGTCTGGAACCTCAAGGAATCGATTCGGGCGGGGTGGCAGGATCTGGTGACAATGTTGGAGGGCAAAGGCACAGCCGGAGAATCATTCACGAATGCTGTAATCCTCCCCGGCATTCTTCTGGAAACGAACGCCACGGACGTGAAAGGGAGTGCCGTATCATGGAAATTCGGTGTCGACCAACTTCAGCTTCGGAACTTCGAAATGCGGGCCAGCTCCAGAGTCGTGAACGAATGGGCGATGGTGCTCACCGGAGTGATCGTTCTCGCGCTTCTCGGACTTCTCGTCTTTTCTCTCCTCCGTCATGCGGGACGGACCCCGTTGACCTGGCACACCCGGGGATGAACCGGCATCACACATCGCCACATGGCAGGATCCATTGACCCCGGTCCGCGTACTGGAGGAACTTCCGACAGACAGGTCAGAAGGTGTAGACCTCTTTGTGGATGAGTTTTGGATCCCCGATCATCGTTGTCTGCATGTTGTGAAAATATTTCTTGGCAACGCTTTGAATATCGGCGGCCGAGACGCTGCGCAACCGGTCAACGAGTTGCGCCGCCTCTTTCCAGCCTTTGCCCGCCAGCTCATAGAAGGCCAGCGCTCGCCCCTGGGATTCGTTTGTCTCCAGCGTGAGATTGTACCTGGTCAGGAACATCGTGATCCGGTCCTTCAGATCCTTCGCCGAGACGGGCTCGTTCTGGAGTTTCCTCAACTCACCCAGCATGACCTTCACGGCACTGTCCGGATGAACTGTGCTGACATACAGAAACCCCTGGTTTGCGAAGCGATTGGCCTGTCCCGCACCGGGCGCATAGGACAGATTGCGTTTCGTCCGTACCTCCTCCCATACACGCGTTGACAGTATGTTCATCATCACAAGGGTGGTATAATACTCCGAATCGGACGGTCCGGGCAAGCCAAAGCTTCCGCGGAAGTAGTTCGTCGGGATCTGTTTCTCGATGACCTTCAGGGATGAAGTATTGTGGACGACCGGTCCCGGGAAAACGGCTATGTATTCCCCCGCGGGAAGTGTCCCGAAGGTCGCCTGCACCTTCTTCTCCACGTCCTCTTTGCTCACATTCCCCACCACAACCAGGAGGAGTTTGGATGTAACAAGGTTCTCGCCGAGATATTTCTTCATCTGTTCGATGGTCAGCGCAGAAACGGAACTCTCCACACCGGCCGGATCGAGCCGGTAGGGGTGTCCTGCATAAAACACTTCTTCGGCAACCATATTCAGATAACTGTCGGGGTTATCCTTCCGTTGCCTGATACCCAGGAGCATGTTGTTCCGGACCACCTCCACATCCTCCGGGACAAATTCCGGGTGCATGACGACATCCGCATAGACTTCCCAGAGCTTGTCGAAATCGGACTTCAGGCAGTGCAGACTGACCATACTGAAATCCTTCGTGCTCATGCTGTTAATGGTGGAAGCTGTCTTGTCAAGGATGGAATTCAACTTCTCCTTCGGAAAGTCTCTACTTCCTTTGAGGGCACTCTGGAACACGAGCGACTCGATCCCCTGCGTGGCTTCCGTGAGGTTCATGCTTCCGCCACGCAGATACAGCTGTACAGAGATGATATCGTTTGCGCTGATAGGCCTGACCAGTACTTTGAGGCCGTTGACCACAAACTCTCCACCGGCCCCGGCCTTGTCTTGTGCGCTGGTTTCCCAAGACACACAAGCCAGCACAATGATAAAGATCTTCATCCAATGCTTTTTCATAGCGGACGTTCCTTGCGCTGAGGGAAGAATTGGTTATCTGGCAATGACCTTGTCCCGGTCATTAGGCGACACAAGCACACCCTTCACATAGGGTGCCCCCTGTATGTACTTCTGCACGTAGGTGTTGATATCCGATCGGGTGACCTTCCTGAGATTATCCACGTAGTGCAGGTAATAGTCAAGGCCGCCGGCCACCGACCACCAGTAGCCGACTGTATGAACAAATTCAGAGGGTTTTTCCTGCGAATACAGATCCTCTCTCTCCAGCCGATCCTTTGCCGTAGCCAGCTGTTCTTCGGAATAGTAGTCGGGGTTGGTCAGCTTCTGTATTTCGTCGAAGATCACCCGTTCGGCCTCGGCATATTTGTCGGCGCTCATCTGGGCCAGGATCCGGATCGGCCCGGTGTGGTTCAAAGTCTGATAGCTGAAGTTGGCAAAGGCACAGAGTCCGCTTTCCACGAGCCGTTTCTGAAAGCTCGCATTGCGCTGCGTCATGATGAAACTCAGCACATCCGCCGCATAGGTGGCAGGCATATCCTTGGAGAGGCTGGGGCCGTGCCACGTTATCATCAGGGTAACTGCATTGACGGGTTTCTCAACGATAACCGTCTCGGTGCCGCTGAGGGGGGGATGTTCCGGAACCGGGTACAGGGCGAATGGATCATCCCCTTTCTTCCAGTCGCTATAGTACTCCTCTGCGAGCTTGAAGATCTGCTCGTGCCGGAGATCACCCGCAACCAGCAGGGCGGAATTGTTCGGTATGTAGTACCGGTCCTTGATCGTCTGCATCTTCTTCTGGTCGGCGCCCAGGATAGTCGCGCGTTCGCCTAGGACGTTTTTCCGGCTGTAATACTTATTCCAGAGCTTCCTGTTGACGGCGACATAAAGATGATAAAACGGACTGGACTCGTTCCGGTCGTATTCACCGATGACCACCGGGCGCTCGTGTTCCAGCTCGCTCTGGAGGAAGAGCGGGGTTATTGCCGCCGCCTTCATGAAAGCGAGCCCTGGAACCAGACTGTCCTTTGACATCGTGAAGAAGTAATTGACCCGCTCCTCGCTCGTCGTGCCGTTCCAGCTCATTCCGAGTTCGCGCCCGCGCTCGAGATATTTCTCCTGGCTCGGAATCGATGCATTGGCCTTGAAGAACATATGTTCATACAGATGGGACAGACCGTTGTACTCCGGGGGCTCGGTATAGCTCCCGTTTCTGACGTCCAGTTCGACGGTGATGAGGGGGACGATATGATTCTCCACCGCAATCACTGTCAAGCCGTTGGGGAGTGTTGTCGAAAAGATACCGTACTTCTGTCCGAAACAGAGAAGGGGCAGAAGGTACAGGAGCACTCCGAAGGCTATAGGGAGCGTCTTTCGTGCCATACAAGGATCTCCTTCGATAGTAAACAGATGGTGGCGGAAATATACCCTGCCGTTCATCCAATGTCAACGTCAACTTCGCCATCCGGCAGACACAAGCCGGCAAACGTCAGTCGGCGGCCCGGCCGCTAAACCGGTCAACAACCGGTGAACCTGTGGACCGGCAACAAACGGGTATTCTCCAGACCCGGAGGGTTAACGAATGCAGGATGAACATGCAAGTGGTTGCGAAGTCCGCAAGAGACGGTGATCGAGGGGTGGACATATCAGGCGTTCGAAAGGTAATAATAAAGCCCCAGCCATTTCTGACCGGGGCCCAGGTGAACGTTCTGACAAAGCACCTCCCTATCGCAGCAACGCATCAATTTCGTGTCGTTCGTTGGCGATTGCCTCGCCCTGGGTTGGGAACCATTCCTCGGTTGCCCTTGGCTTGCTGCGTTCATTTGTGCAACAGAACCTCAACCCGCTTTCCGTCCTTTCAGACATTACCGCCATTTCGACTCCACGATGGGTTGCCTTCGTTGTTGTCACTTTTATCATACTGTCTCTCCTGGGGAATGTTTTGCGTACTGTAATATGCGCAAATCGGCGCCCAAGAACAGGAAAATCTTTCGTGATGCCGTCCGGTACCGCCGGAGTCTGAGTGTTGCGGGTTTCAGCACAGCACAACGAGTTGATGCGTTTGCCCACGCTCGCCTGCGGACGTAAGCGAAAGGCCGTTACACGCTCGTATGCAAATGTGATAACCATCGTTCATACGCGGCAAGTGTTGCGTCCCGTGACCCGTCCTCCGGATGCACTTCCTTCATCTTCGACAACGATGCAAAGGCATCACGAAACGACGAATATACTCCCGCACCCAGTGCCGCACCCCGGGCCGCACCCTGCGCGCCGTCCGTTTCATAGAGCTCGATGCCCGCCCCGGTGCAATTAGCCAGCGAGCCACGGAAGACGGGGCTCAGGAACATATTTGTCTGGCCGGCCCTGATAATTCGGATATCCATCCCCATTCCCGCCATGACATCCATTCCATAGCGAAATGCAAAAGCGATCCCTTCCTGGGCCGCGCGCAGAAGATGCGCACGTGAATGCCTGTTGAAATCCAGTCCGAAGACCTGACCCCCGACATGTGCGTTCTCCAGAACGCGCTCCGCACCGTTGCCGAAAGGAATAACCGTGACTCCGTCGGACCCTGCGGCCACACCGGCAGCGGCGGTGTTCATTTCCCCGTACGACATCCCCGAAGCGACATTTTTCCGCAGCCAGGAATTCAGAATGCCGGTACCGTTAATACACAGGAGAACGCCGAGTCGCGGCTGGTCGTCAGAGTGGTTGACATGGGCAAACGGATTCACCCGCGACTTCGTATCATAAATAATCTTGCCGAGTACGCCGTAGACCACACCCGATGTACCGGCGGTCGCGGCAACTTCGCCGGGGTTAAGAACATTGAGCGAAAAGGCATTGTTCGGCTGATCTCCCGCACGGTAGGTAACGCGAACCCCTTCCTGCAACCCCAGCTGCCCTGCTGCTTGTCTGGTGAGCTGTCCCTGAACGGAAAATGTGGGACGTACAGTCGGCAACAGTTTTTCGTCTATCTGGTAATGCTCAAGCAGTTCCCGGGACACCGTATTACGGGCGAAATCCCAGTAGATGCCTTCGGAGAGACCTGACACGGTTGTGCTGATTTCGCCCGTCAGTTTCATCGCAATATAGTCCCCCGGCAGCATCGCCTTGTGCACCTTCCTGAACACATCGGGTTCGTTTTCCCTCACCCAGCGCAATTTTGATGCGGTGAAGTTGCCGGGAGAATTCAGCAATCTGCTCAGGCAGAACTCCTTACCCAACCTCTCAAATGCCTTCTGGCCGATCTCCACGGCACGGCTGTCGCACCAGATGATGGACGGCCGCAGCACCCTTTGCTGATCGTCGACAAGAACGAGTCCGTGCATCTGGTAGGAGATGCCAATGGCTGCTATCTTCTCCGCATCGATGGTGTTCCTGCTAAGCAATTCCCGGGTCAGGAGGGTGATATACTGCCACCACAGTTCCGGATCCTGTTCCGCCCAGCCCGGTCTGGGTGACTGGATCGCCATTTCCTCCGCCGGATACGATCCAAGCGCGACCGCCTTTCCGCTTTCGCAGTCAAGAATTGCGCATTTTATTGACGAGCTTCCTATGTCATAGCCGAGAGAGAGCATAGAACCGCTTCCTTACTTGGTTGTGTGCCGTGTCTTCTTCGCTTGGGCTTTTGCTGCTGCTCTTTCGAGATTCTCCTTCACCCTGAATGTCACAATTCTGCCGATCAGGGTGAAAGGAATTGGCTCCTCAAACGGAAACCTCACCGTGCCCCTTGCTCCTTCGTATTTTGACAGCTCATTCCTGAACTTCTCGACACCTGTCGACGCAGGATAAAACCCGATGTGCTTCTTGAAAGCACCAAAATGAACCAGATTACCCTTCAGAGTGAACGTGGGTATCCGGTAGCGTATTGTTTCTTCAGCGTCCGGTGCCGCTCTTCTGATCGTCAGCCGAATCTTCTCCAATATCTCTTGAACATCCTGCGGGAAGGCCGCTATATATTCATTGATGTTTTTGGGCACTGTATGAGAACTTTTCATGTTCTTCCTTTCGTACTCCCTGAGAGCATTCTGAACCGCCAGGCGGATCACGGTCCATTCACCCGCGGAGAGAATTGCGAATAGAGCAGGAAGGCATTCTTCCCGAGGTGTACACGCTGTCGGACGCGTAGTACTCACACGGCTATGCTCCTTTGCAGATTCGTCAGTGTGCCACCTTCAACAGCCGACGCGCAAATATGCCGGCGACCGGGTTGTGACGGGTTCTTCCTGCAAGCTCGACCTGGCAGATGATGTACGTGCCGTTGCCACTGGCTTTCTCGGCGGCGGCAAGCATCCTCTTCCACGCACCGCCGCCCCAGACGCCGTTACCGTTGGTCAGAATCGGCTGCCAGCCGTCGGCCTCGAACATTGTCGCGAGCAGCGGCCGGAAATAGCCGGCCTTCGGGTCGTACCAGCACTTGAAATCCTCCGTGTCGAATCCCTCCACCAGCCGATGTCCGGTTGCCCGCGACACAAACTCACGAGGTCGCATCACACATTCCACTACGCGGATCTCTGAGCCACCGATCTCATACTTTCCTACCGGCAGTTCAAGGAACACCGCCCGCGCACCGGCGGTCACCGCGCGGTCTATGGCTTGACGACGGCGCCGGTACGCCGCATAGTCGCCCACAAGTATAACCGACGGTTCTTTCGCGGCCGGTGTTCCCCCCAGCTCACGCAGCAGCTGCTGCGCCTTACCCGCACCGATGACCGTGACCGGCGACCCTCGCAGGGCCGGCGGGACCGGGAAGACCTCAAACTCGATGGCGCTGTCGCGCAGGGTTTTCGCCCCGTCCGCAAGCGCAAGGCGCAAGGTGTACCGGGTTCGTTCCTCAACATGGGGCGCACCGGGCGCAAAGAATCCCTGGAACGTCGCGCGTACCGCTTGCACCGTGGCAGGGGCCTGCCGGGCGAAGATAACTCGCCCCCCCTGCTCGATCTGCCAGCGCAACCGGGGTTTCTGCGGCAGTTCGGACGTGTCGTTGCAGACCCAGAACTCGAACCGCATCACCTCGCCAGCCGTGAAGGCCCGTCGGTCGGTCCGAATGTTCACGGTCAACGGTTCCAGTGCATCCCGGTAGGCGAAGTATGCCGGCTTGGGCCGGCGCTCACAGTCCATGATCGTCTTCATCCAGCTGGATGGGAAAGCGTCAATGAACAGATGGACTGCAAAGCTGACCATCCGGTTGTCGCGCCGGAACCGCTCGGCAAACAGACGCGTGGCCCAGGCCTGGTGGCGCTGGCTCACGCGCACCCAGTCTTCCAGCGTGTGCTGCGTATCGAACCACATGTAGTGGAACTTGCCTGTTTGCGCGCCGTGAATGGCGTCGGGCGTCCAGGCGGATTCGTCGGCACCCGGCAGCCATTCGCGGGGATAACGGCGGCGCATCAGGTCGGCAGGGTCGAGTCCTTCCACGCCGAACTCGCCACAGCCGTAGAGCCAGCCGCGTTTGACCGGCACCCAGAAGCCCCGGTGCAACCTGCCGAGTTCAAGTCCATGGCCGTTGTACCATCCGCAATAGCAGTGATTGTCGGGCAGGGTCTCGCCCGGAGGATCATAATCGCCGTCGACGTGCTTGATAACACGGTCAGGATTGAGCACATGCACAGCACGGTCTGCGGCATCAAAGAACGCCTGCAGGTCCGGACGGGTGAGATGCCGGTGTGGTTTGCCGCTGGCGTTCGGAAAGGGTTCGTTGATGTAGCTTACCATGATGTTGCACGCGTGACCCCGCACCAACCGCTCCATCTCCCCGGCTTGCCGGACTGCCTCGGCGAATTTGTGGTAGCGCAGGCAGCCGAACAATGGCAGGTCGGTCTGTGTCATCAGTCCGAGGCGGTCGCAATACTCGTAGATCTCCGGCTGCACGGGCCGTTGCGTGAACCGCAAATAGTTCATATTGCAGATCTTGGCGAGCAGGATGTCGTCCTCGAGTTGCCGGAAGTCTTTCTGGAAGACGTCCTGCTGCTCAAAACCCATCGTGTTTGCGCCGCGCAACCTGATTTCCCGGCCGTTGAGGAACATCCGGCCACGCGGCACATTGTCGTGGTCCTGCCGGAAGGTGCGCATGCCGAACTGACGTTTCGCGGTGTCCAGGAGTGCCCCGGCCCCGTCAAGCAGGCGGACCTGAATCTGATAGAGCCACGGTGTTTCAAGATCCCAGAGGCGCGGACGCGGGATGGCGAGGGGAACCTTGATCAGATTCGCGCCGGCGCCCATGGTGAGCATCACCTGCTGGTTGTCCGTCGGCTTCTGGAGGTCGCCGACGCCGGGGATGATGTGCGCGCCCGGTGTGTACCGCAACCGGCGGATGACGGTTTTCCGGAAGTTCTGTCCGAACACGGAGATTTCAACCGAGGCCGGTCGGTTCCCCCGGTCTTTGTTCCAGACTTCAATCCATGCCTCGGCGCGCCCGGCGTCCGGCAACGGGCGCACCCAGAGATCGGCGATATAGAGTGGCGCACGCGCTTCGACGAACACATCCTGGTAAATGCCGAAGCCGGGTGGGCAATGGCACCAGCCCAGGTCCGGGTCGTCCCACCCGAGGTTGGTGGCGGCGTACAGTTTGTCGCCTTCCTCCGGCTGGCCCCAGGCGTGGTTGCCCATGTAAATCGCATCGTTTTCGACCTTCACCAGCAACACATTCTGCCCCTCGCGCACGGATCCGGCACACTCGAACTCGAACGGTGCGAAGAAGCCCTCGTGCGAACCAATGTAATGTCCATTGACGAACACGTGTGCCCTGTAGTCCACCGCGCCGAACCGCACGAACAGCGCCCCCTTGTCGAGCATCGATCGCGTCACGGCAAACACGGCCCGGTAATACGCCACCGCACGCCCGATCGGCCCACCGAAGTGGGGCACGCTGATCACTGTCCAGTCACCGGAACCGCTCAGCGGGTGCTGGAAATCGGCCCGGTCGGCATCGGTTTCCATCCGCCACTGGAACTCCTCAAGCCGCAGCGTGTCCCTCGGGGAGGGCAGCTCGGGCGCAAGATCTTTGAGGAAACGCCCATACCGCCGACGCTGCCGGGCCAATTCTGCCGCGAGTTTCTCGGGCGTATCGATCTTCGGCACCGGCGTGAAGGCCGAGCGCCGATCAGACTTTGCGGCCGGCAGCATCTTGCGCGGCAAATGTGGCGGGCGGACTTCCTCGAGCCACTTGCGTCGAGCAGCAATTGCCCGCGTGCCAATGTCAGCAAAGACGTCGTCTCTCACAGCCAGATCCTTTCCTTTCAAGACTGCCTCCGGTTTGTTTCGCTTGACACCGCTCCCGGTCCTTTCCGTCTGCGATTGCCGGTGCACGGTTCATGAATCAGCAATCACCGGAGGAACATAATGATCATCTCCTCCCAGCCGTTTCCAATGCCGGTACAGCGAAAACGACGTCAACATGGCGAGCGTCGAGAATGTCCCGCTCCAGATGTAAAGGTAGCGGTAGTCCTTTATCGTGTCCATCAGCCAGCCGCAGAGGAAGGGTGCGATCACCAATCCCAGGCTGAAGTACAGTTGATTGGCGGAGAAAAACTGACCGTATTTCTCCCGAGGAAAGAGTGCAGGAAACATCGCCAGATACGCCAGCGCAAACACCGCCAGCATCGCCTGGTTGACGATCCACCAGGCGAGGAACTGATCAGGGGTGTGCACCAGGAAGAATCCTGCGAAGAACGTGACCGCCGCGCCGACGATGCCGACCATCAGCACACGGAGCGCATGAAACCTGTCGACCAGGGGGCCGAACGTGGCGAAGATCGCCACGCTCGGCAGGAATGTCCACGCTTTGATCCTTCCGAACTCCGCGACGCTCACGCCCAGCGAAGGGGTATACTCGGGGCCGGCGGTCTCTGTCGCATAGAACACCACGAACGTCATGAACGGGACCCATGACGCCCAGTGGAAAAGTGCGACCGAGTAGATCTTCAGATAGAAGCTATGGGTGTAACATTCCCTTGCGTACTGCTTAACGAACTTTACAGGTCCCGGGCGCTCCGCGGCCTTGGGAGGCGGAGGGTACTCCCCCTCCCTGACCCGCCATACCAGCAGAGCAAAGGCAAAGGCATACAGCGCCGCACCACCCACATAGATCCAGGACACGTGCGTTTCTGCGTACCCGAACAACCACCGGTTGAATGCAAAGGCAGCCACCGCACCGATGGCGCGATACAGGCCGACGAAAGTACCCATGACTTCCTTTGGCACCACGTCGGCGACCAGGTACTGGTAAACCTGAAGTATGTAGTTGTTGAAAAAGAAGAATCCGGCCGCGAAGACCGTGATCAGGAGGATGCCGAGCGTGGCCGGGGACACGCCGCCGACCGCAACAACCGGCGTCAGGATGGCTTGCACGACGTGCGTCAGCGGCTCCACAAACCCCAGGCATACCAGAAACAGGCACACCGGAATGCTGCACCAGAGGAGGAACGGACGGCGTCTTCCAAGCGGACCGCGGTGCCGGTCACTCTGCATCCCGATTATCGGCACATAACACAGCGTGAGGATAGCCTGCAGGCTGTCCTTCACGAAACCGATCAACCTATCGCTTGCTCCCAGCCATTTGAGCTGGAGAGGAATGATGTTGGGAAGATTCTCCATGATCTGCAGGCTCAGGTCGGCCCACAGCATCCAGAACACCACCGTGATCAGCGCCCCGCGGGTGTAGCGGAGCGTCCCGACGGTGAATTCGCTGGAATTCCAGAAGCCCTTCCGGGCTTTTGAGTTCTCTGTCACGTACTCCTTTCACCCTTTTGATATGCGGGATCTGCCGGCAGCCGGAGTCCGGCGAAGGGGTGCAGGATCCAGACCACATTCTCCCGCTCTACATGGGGCCGCCTGACACGCGTCGTCGAGCGGTACCGGCAATGGGCTTCCGGTGACCGGGTTCGCCGGGAATGGAGAGATGGGGACGCGCCCCTCGACGGCGTTTCTCCGTTATTGGATCAGGACCATGCTGCGGGTCCGGATGTCATCGCTCACGACCAGCCTGCAGATGTACAGCCCGCTCGCCAGCCCATGGGCATCGAACCTGGCTTCGTACGTCCCCGCCGGTCTCCTCTCGTTCACCAGCACCGCCACTTCGCGGCCCAGGAGGTCGTACACGCGCAGATTGACCATCGGCAACGGGCTTTCAGCGATCGAAGTCTTCACCATCTCCGCCTGAGGTCCAGGGAGGCACTTGATACCTAATCACCGTCTCTCCGTTGAACGGATTGGGATAATTCTGAAACAGCAGACGCTGCTGAGGCACCTCGCCCGCAATTGGGCCGACGCCCGTCGATGTGAAGGCGGCCGTGATGCCGTTCCAGATTTCGGACCGTGCACCGTCGTAGCTCAGCGCCCATATGCCAATGCCCGCAAGGGTGCGTGCATTGACGAGGTTATACTTCAGTGCAAGACTCAGGCTGTCATCGTACCATACCTGGCGCCAGCTCGGTCCGGAAGTGTAGGAAAACCAGGGAACCTTTGTGAGCCCGTCGAACACCTTGCCGTACGATTGTGCCATCGGCTCGGCCACGACATACGTTCTCGATGATCCGGTACCTGTCGCGGTGGACTTACGTGCACTGTTCACGACAGGCCAATCATACCCGTACCATGGCACACCGAGAAGGAGTTTTTCCGGCGGGACTCCGGCCGCAAGATATGTGTCGATGGTCCGCGTGACGTTGTTGCTTTCTCCCTCGAGCGGGGCGACGGGTCCGGCCGTGGAAGAACCGGACCAGTAGTAGGCATACCCCATGACAATCAGGTAGTCACATGTCTGTGCAAGCTGGGCAAAGTCCCAGGTCGCCGACCAGTCGACTGCCGGTGTGGCCATGGAGATTTCTGCGTTGGGCAACTCCCCCTTGATGTGCGCTGTCGCGCGGCGCATGAACGTGACAAGGTTTGTCCGTTGTGTGCTGCGGATCCTCTCCAGATCGAAATTCACTCCGTCCCCGCTCCTCGCTTTGAGCAGCGAAACAAGCGTGCTGAACATCCGGTTTTGTTTCACGGTATCACTCAACAGCTTGTCGTTCCCGTCATAGTCGAAGCTCGTCACAGTCAGTGTGACTTTGACGCCCCGTTGATGCGCATAGGCGATTACTGGCGTGGTATCCCACCCCCGGATCGTTGTGTAGCCCCCCGTAGCGGTATCGGTCTCATAGCTGAAGTATCCGATGTGAGATAGTGCCGCATAGTCGTAGGTGAGATATGCGCCTGACGACGCCCAGTAGGGATGCCAGCCAAAGACCTTTCTGTCCAGGACGGAAACACTATGCGCTTTTGGAAGGAGCGGCACTGCCGGAGAAGGCTCTGCCGCGACCGCAACCGGATCGTTGCGATGAAGTTCCGCTTCCAGCTGGTGGATGCTTTTGTATCCGGCATCCTGTTGTGCGAGCGCGAAAGCGGGGAAGAGCAGAAGCAACAAAGAAGACTTCATTACGGGTGGTTTTGCGTTAGCGTTGAGCTGCCGGAACACGGCATTGTCTTCATACCGGCACAAGCCGACCGTGCAGAGGAAGGAAGCTTTGTGGAATATAGGCAATACATCCCGTTCAAGAAAGAGCCGTCCCAAAAAAAGCCGTCGCCTGGCAGTCGATTTCTGTCAACCAGTCACAAAACGGAAGAATGGAATCTCCCGTGCGCTGGCGCGGAGGGACAGACCGCGGCAACCGCAGACGTAATGGGGGGACACTGCATCCCGGAGGTGGCGGTGCCGCCGGGCGCAAAGGCGATATTGATCAATTCATACGTATCACCAAGACTACCAGCTTCGAGAATGGCCTGCGAGTCGACCGAAGGCGGATTGGCCATTCTTGTTTCTACTTCTGCGGTCTGAACCTCCCGACCCATCCACCTCCCGGGGCAAAATGGACCGGGAACCGGCTGTTCTTCCCGGCAACCGAAGTGATCGCTTTGAAATCCACGGCCCGGCGGTCAGCATTCACCCCGTCCTGAATGGCCGTAAGTGTATACGACCTCCCTTCCTCGAGAAATGCGCAGTCGATCTCCAGGTCGCGCGCATCCCAATTGGAAATGCCTCCGACAAACCATTCATCGCCGGCACGCCTGGCCACAACCACATATTCCCCCACTTTCGCATGCAGTACACGGAGTTCATCCCACTCCACAGGGATCTCGGTCATAAACCGTGTACACGTATCCTCACGGTAGTAGTCCGGAGGAGCATCGGGAAGCATGCGCATCGGGCTCTCCAGCACAACGCACAGCGCCATGGTGTGTGCCCGCGTCCCCTGCCCCATCGGCCGGGGTACTATCATACTGAATTCATGCTTCTGCGCATTGTTGATAGTCCCGGGGAGATAGTCCGCCGGACCCGCAACCATCCGGATGAACGGCAGGATCGTGTGGTATTCCGGCGAATCAGTCAGGTTGACCGCATTCTGCTCGAATTCGATCAGCCCTTCGCGCGTGATAATGTTCGGATATGTCCGGCGAAGACCATCCGGCTTGTACGCACCGTGGAAGATCGCCAGCATCTTCCTCCGGGCCGTTTCTTCCGCCACACGCTCGTAGTAGTCCACCATGAGCTGGTCGTCCCGGTTCATGAAGTCCACCTTGATCCCGCTGATGCCCCAACGCGAAAACTGCGTAAAAGCGGCATCCCATTGTCGTTCGAGCGTGGACCAGACCGCCCAGAGAAGAATCCGCACGTTCCTGCTCCTGGCGTACGCAAGGAATTCATCCATATTGAGATCCGGATGCACCGCCAGCAGGTCTTCCTCTTTCGTCCACTTGCAGTCCAGCAGCATGTACCCCAGCCCGTAGTGTGCCGCGAAATCGACGAGGTATTTCGCCGTGGCGGTATTGACACCACCGGAGAAATCCACACCGAAGAGGTTGCGCCTTGCCCACCAGTCGAGCGTGACAAGGCCCGGTTTGATCCATGACACATCGGTGAGGCGTGAAGGCTCGCCCAGAAGGTAGACCATGGAATTAGTCAGGAGATCGGCATCCTGTCTTGCCACCGCAAAGACCCGCCAGGGAAACGCCCTCGTCCCCTCGGTCCGGGCGATCTCTTCCGCATACTTCGTAACCTTCCCCCTGGTGTACATATCTTTCCCTTCCAGGAATTCAAGGGGATAGCCCGGGAAGGCAGGCTGAAGAGTACCTCTGCCAGCGTGCTTAAGCCAGAGTCCCGGATACTCGTGGATGTTTGCCTCAGTTACGAGGAGTTTGCGGCCATTCTGCAGATCTGCCAGCAACGGGAGATTGCAGAACCCCTCCGGGGGAATCTCGTTGACAGAGGAGGATCTGTACGGATTCTCGTAGGCAGACCAGAATTCCTTGTTGTACTGATAGGTAACCCTGGCGCTGTCGGGAAGCGTTATCTCGAATGATTCCTGATCCACCACAATGTTCCGGGTAAGTGACGTGAAGAAGCGGTATGCCACACCCTCGTCAAAGACCCGCAGGAGGATGCCGTATCCCCCGGAAAATGTGATCGTCGCCTGATTGTACCGTTCGTGGAGGAGCGCACATTTTTCCCGTATCTGGGGGGTGATCACCGTATCACTGGAACTTCGCACGGTCTTCTCAACCCGGGGCTGGACACCAAACGGCTCCTCTCCGCGAATGGCGAACCTGATGGAAGAAAGTGTAAACAGAGGAATTGCCGCATCAGATACACGGAGTGTAATTCTGTCCGATATATCCAGCGTCGCGTTGATCCGTTTGTCGGGGGACAGGACAGTGAACTCCGCTGCCGGGTTTGCTTGAAGAGCAGCAAGGAATAGGGTGGCACCCGTGACACTCATCATGGCAAGACTCCGGTAGGGTGTTATCGAAACGACTTGGCAAAATGTACGAAACGCCGGGGGGAAAAACCACCCGCGGTGATCCCGTAATCGACATCGCGCAATTGACTTTTCGCGATCACCGACGTAGCTTACATTCAGGGAGAGCGCAGGTGCTCGTTTTACGGATGGCGCTCTCGACATTGACGAAGGCGGTTTGAAGTTATTACCCACACCAGCCGGATGGAGGTCCCCGCATGGTTGTGTTCCTTGTGAGCTGTCTCGTTGCCGTCGTTATTTCCTTCCTGTGTTCGCTCGCCGAGGCGGTTCTGTTAAGTGTGAACCCTCTTCGTCTGGAAACCCTCAAGCGACAAGGGAAGGCGCAAGCGGGTGTCTTGCTCGGAATGCAGCAAAACATCGGTCGCCCGATTGCCGCGATTCTCATTCTGAACACCATTGCACATACCGGCGGTGCCACCGTCGCCGGAGGTGAATTTGATGAACTCTTTGGTGATGAGTGGCTCTGGTTGTTCTCATCAATATTTACCCTGATCATCTTGTTCGGTACGGAAATCATTCCCAAGGTCATTGGTGTGGCCTACAACGAACAGCTCGGTCCCTGGATAGCACCGGTCCTCCGCGTGAGTATGGTAGCCCTCAAGCCGTTGATCTTTGTCACGGAGTTCGTTTCACAGGTATTCAGGGGCAAACAGGCAAAATCGGGCATAAGCATCCAGGATATACAGACACTGGCGCACGTCGCCAAGTCCGAGGGAGTGCTTGAGACAGAGCAGGAACAGATCATTCTCAACGTTACCAAGCTTCGCGTTACAACGGTGCAATCCACAATGATCCCACGGGAGTGGATCATATTCTTGAAGATCCATGACCCCATTGACGCGAATTTCAACATCGCCAAGAACAACCTGCATACGCGCTATCCCATCAGTGAATCGGGTTCTGTCGACGGCATCGTGGGATATGTCAATTTCAAGGAGATGGCGATGTCTGAACCACATCTCTCGCAATTGGGGATAGACCAGTTCATCCGCCCCGTACTTTTTGTTTCCAGCGACGCCAATCTTAATACCATGCTGAAGCTCTTCATTGCCAAGCGTCACCATCTGGCCATCGTCAAAGACAGGAGGGGAACAGTTGTGGGGATGGTCACGCTCGAGGATGTCATTGAGGAAATCGCCGGGGAGATAGAAGACGAGTTCGATCAAAGTCTCAGCCAGATAATCCAGGTCCGGCCGAGAGCGTGGCGGGTAGGGGGCAGCGTTCGTATGGAGACGCTCATTCAGCAATTGACTGTTCAACTTGAAGCGCACGATCCATCCCAAACACTTGAGCAGTGGCTGCGTTCAAGAATCAGCGGCACGCT
Source organism: uncultured Bacteroidota bacterium (assembly GCA_963779225.1). Taxonomy (GTDB): domain Bacteria; phylum Bacteroidota; class Ignavibacteria; order UBA10030; family UBA6906; genus CAVPCZ01. Next base: position 1,162,115 of record CAVZWW010000003.1, on the reverse strand, counting down.
TTGTCCTGGAATGACCTATTCTGCAGGGGGCGTTCGATTCACGGCCCAGCAAGTGAGACGGGGCAAGATTCATCAGGCGGTCATCGAGGTAGTGTCAGGTAACGCCTGAACATCTGAACGAATTTTATTTTTGAAGCAGGTGGTGGCGTCTTGAGACAGGTGTGCCCTCTCCCGGTCGGGAAATCAGGATATCGAGGTCGCAGATGAACAGTAGTCCCAATCAGGTAAATCCAAGTCCGCCCGACTCTCCGCTCATCCTTCTCACAGGCGCAACGGGATACGTGGGCGGGCGCCTGCTGCACTCGTTGGAAGAAGGGGGATACCCGCTTCGCTGTATGGCCCGGCGTCCTGATTTCCTCAAAGCGAAGGTCTCGCCTTCAACTGAAGTAGTGGCAGGAGACGTGCTCAATCGCGCCAGCCTTGATCCAGTACTGCGAGACGTCCGTGTAGTCTACTACCTGGTTCACTCGATGGGGGCGGCGGGCTCTTTCGAGGAGAATGACCGGAAGGCTGCCGAGAATTTCGCTCAGGCGGCAAAAGCAGCTGGCGTGGGGCGCATTATCTACCTCGGCGGCCTGGGCGATGACACAAAAACCCTTTCGCCACACCTGCGCAGCCGGCAGGAGGTCGGACAGATCCTTCGCCAGCCGGGGGTGCCGGTCCTCGAGTTTCGCGCGTCCATTGTCATAGGATCCGGCAGTCTCTCCTTTGAGATGATCCGCTCCTTGGTGGAGCGGCTGCCGGTCATGATCACCCCAAAATGGGTCTCGACTCCCGCACAGCCGATTGCCATTGAAGATCTGATTGCCTATCTCATCGCCGCCCTTCATGTCCCCATTGCTGACTACCGTGTGTACGAAATCGGCGGAGCAGACCAGGTATCATACGCAGATATCATGCGTGCATATGCAAGGTCGCGCGGGATGCACCTCCGGATGATTCCAGTTCCCTTTCTGACACCTCTTCTTTCAAGTCTCTGGTTGGGACTCGTGACACCACTCTATGCCCGCATTGGGAGAAAACTGATTCAGAGTATCGTTCACTCCACAGTGGTTCGCGATCAATCTTCTCTCAGGGTGTTCAACATCCGCCCGATGGGCATCGAAGCGGCCCTCCGTCACGCACTGGCAAATGAAGACAGGCAGTTTGCCACCACCCGCTGGTCTGATGCTCTGTCTTCATCGGGTGAGGTGCCTTCCTGGGGGGGGGTGCGTTTCGGCACACGGCTGGTAGACTCCCGGACGGCACAGGTGACAAAACCGCCGGCTGTAGCCTTCAAACCCATTCAGCGAATCGGCGGCGAAACGGGATGGTACGCCTGGAATTCCCTCTGGAGGTTGCGCGGTCTTCTTGACTTACTGGTGGGAGGTGTCGGTATGCGGCGCGGCCGTCCCGCCCCCGATACTCTGCGCGTCGGGGATACCATTGACTTCTGGCGCGTGGAGGCTCTCGAACCGAACCGCCTCCTGCGACTTGCAGCTGAAATGAAACTGCCCGGACGGGCCTGGCTGGAATTCGAAGTTATCGGCGACAATTCTCTGTCAACTATTCGCCAGACGGCGATTTTCGACCCGGTGGGATTGTTTGGTCTTGCCTACTGGTACGCACTCTATCCCGTACATCAGTTGGTGTTCGGCGGTATGCTGAGGCGGATCGTGGATGCAGCGCTGCATCAAGACAGGCATGATTATGATGAACAGCCGTCATAGGCCATCGCCGAAAATCCCCCAGGCGCGCTCCACAAAAAAGGGAAAGCTCCCCTCCACACCGATGTTTTTCGCAAATTGAAGACGGGGCTTCACGGCGTTGAGAAATTCAACACGCGTCTTCGATTTCATCGCTATCTTGTCGAGTTTGAGAATTTTTACATAGTCCGGCGTACTCATCTGTTGTTTTCCTTTTTATGACAATGCGGTTCTTCTATAACCATTCGATTTCATCGTACTCTGCATCAACCCCGGCGATCCTCCTTCTCGTTACGGATCCTTTTGCCGGCGCAAATATCATGCCCAGTACAGCGGCGAATGCGGCACCGACAACAACTCGAGCCATTATCTTTCCTGAAATCATGGTATCACCCTTCCATTATGACGACGACCTTCCCTTCTACACATGAGACTAGTATGTAGATAGTGATTAGCCCTGCCAATTGGAATCGATCTAAAGGATGATAAAGGGATTACTCCTTTTTGACCCGGGATTCGCCGGGAAATCCCTTACCGTCCACCATATTTCTTCGAACAACAGCGGTGCGGCGATCCCCTCCCGGCAAGCACGAAGCTATCTCGCGTGAAGGAAGATTCTGGATGCCATACTGTGAGGTCAGCGAAGTCAAAGAATAGCGCGGCGGTTACAGAGGAAGATCATGGGGACAATACCGCGAGATCAACGAGGTCAAGGCGTAGCATTGCAGTTGCTGAAGGAGACGGTGGGTGCCATGCTGTGAAGTGGATTCAGACAAAGAGTGGCGTCGCGGTCCCTGGTGAACTACCGGGCTATCAGAACACGCTTACCTTGACATAGCGGTCCGGGTTTCGCTGGAAGTCCGTCAGCAGGGAATCCAGGGATATGATACTACGATCAAGGTGTACGTAGAACGAATCGTCGCGCGCAAGTCTCCCGATACTGCTGGCGGGGCTGTTCATTTTTGCGACGAGCGAATCAGCGCGGCGCATCACCAGATCCAGCGTGTTGTAGAACGATTCATCCACGATGAGTTTGCCGAGTGTGCCCCTGCCCTCTTTGAGCGAGCCGGAAACAGCTGAAAGATCCGTGAGGAGCGAGGAGGCATGCTCTGCCATCCGGTGATCGTAGATGAGACGCGACACCAGACCGTGGCCGTGAGTGAGCGCGGTGGTGAGGGATTCCACGTTCGCCGCGGTTACCAGGAGTCTATCGTTGAGTTCGCTCGAAGTGATCAGTTTGCCGATGGTGCCTTCCCCGCTATTGATCTTGGCGGACACATCCTGAATCGTGTTCATTGTTTTGAGCGCCGAAGCGGTCAATTCCTCTAATCCGGGTTCAGCAACAACGGAAAGAAACTCGCCCTCTTTCAGGAGTTCTTCGGAATGTCCTAACGCGATATCGATGTATTTATCACCGAGAACGCCGAGGGCTTTGATGATCGCCCTGGAATCCTTTGTGATCAAATGGAAGTAGTCATGCACGACATCCAGTGTAATAACAACGCCGGCAGTGTCGTTCCATTCCGCGAAGTCCATACTCTGGACAACTCCGATTTTCTTGCCGGAGATGGCAACCATGTTCCCTTCCGAAAGCCCCCTGATGTCAGTCAGAAACAGGTAAACCGTGTCGTGGCGCGTGAGCAGACTCGAGTTCTTCCCGATGATGAGGCCAAGCGCCCCCGCGAGAACAATGCCCGCAATGAATAGTATCCCGGTACGGAGGTTCCGCCAGCCTATGCCCCCGGTTGGAGATGTGTCAACGTGTGCCGTCATTGTGATCTTTGATCGGAAGTGTCAGAGTTGTTCGGGATCAGCCAGGAATGATTGCACAAAAGGATGGTCGCATTCCTGCATCTTCTCCGGTGTATCGTGAAAAATCACCATCCCCTGGTACAACACCAGAACAGTATCGGCGACGCTGGTGACATCGCTGATCACGTGCGTCACCATCACCGCGCCAAGTTGTTTCTCCTGGTTGAGCTGCTTGATGACGTCAAGAATCTTTTTCGAGCTGACAGGGTCGAGTCCGGCTGTCGGTTCGTCGAACAGAATCATTTTCGGTTCGAAGATCAGCGCGCGGCCGATGGCAACACGCTTCCGCATCCCGCCGGACAGACTGTCCGGCAACTGATGTGCCTGTGGTTCAAGCCCGGCGAACCGCAATTGTTCAAGCACTCGCCGTTCAACCTCATCCGGAGGAAGATGCAGATTCTCGCGAAGGAAGAAGCCCATATTCTCTCTGACTGACAGCGAATCGAAAAGGGCGTTGCCCTGAAACACAATCCCCATCGTTCTTCGAATGGGAAAGAGCTGCTCTTCGGAGAACCTGCTGATGTCCACCCCGTCAACAAACACGTTGCCGTACGTCGGCTGTATGAGACCGAGCATCAGTCTGATGATCGTACTTTTTCCGGAACCCGACGGGCCGAGGATTGCCGTTATGCGTCCATCGGGGATCTGCATCGAGATCCCACCGAGAATCTTGCGTCCTGAAAAGGACAGAAAAACATCCTTGAATTCGATCATGTGCGGCTAAAAGTTCATATTCTCAAGCACAAGCTTGGAAATGTAGAAATTGGCCACCAGCAGCAGGCCGGAAGAGACAACGATACCTTTAATGGTGGATCGCCCGACGCCGGCGGTGCCGCCGGTCGCGGAGAACCCGTTGAAACAGCTCACAAGCGTGATTATGATGGCGAAGGCGAATGGTTTCACGGCGCTGACAACAAAATCCTTCACGAGCAGCTGATTCAGAGCCGAGTTCCAGTAGTACCCGGGATCGATGTGATGGTACAGTTGTGCAACGACACCTCCCCCGACCAGTCCAACGAAATTGCTGAGGGCCGTAAGGGGAAAGAACATAACCAGCGCAGCAAAGAGGCGCGGCATCACCAGCCTCGCAATCGGGTCGGTCCCGAATGCACGCAGTGCATCGATTTGCTCGGAGATGCGCATTGCGCCGAGCTCGGCACCGTTCCGCGCCCCCACGCGCGCAGAAAGCATCAAACCCGTGACTATCGGTCCCATCTCGCGAATGACAGAGAGCGCCGTGGTCCGTCCCGTCAAGAGCTTTGCCCCGAATCCCTCAAGCTGGTTACCGACTTCAACGGTCAGCAAACACCCGATGGCAAGGGAACTGACGAGAATAATCGGCACGGATTCCGTTCCGCAGATGTACATCTGGTCAAGGATTTCGGTCCAATAGCGGCGGGTGAAACGGAAGCTCCTGGCGGTACGGAGAGAGAACCAGAAGAACTCCTGCATGGTCTGCACGAATCTCTTGATCCGTTCGTTGAACCGCTCAGCATAGTTGCCTGTCCAGAGCCACAATCTGAGAAGGATGACTACACCTCCTGAATTGCAGGGAAATGCCCGAAGGATTAGCTACTCTTTCAATCCATTGATCGATTACAACTGGGAGGATTCCTCTGTACACTGTGTCGTGGTGGTGGAGAGAAATGACACTTGCGCTCGCTACCAGTGTAACAATCCGTGACGGACATTTGTTCCGAACGATGTCGGAGACCACAATGGAAGCAGCCCGCGATGAACATCTCTACGGCCTGGAAGACGGCGAGCACTGCCCTGAATGCAGCCATACCTGGGCCCTTGATGGTCCGGCACATTTCACCGACTGTCGCTACTTTTGCCTCGACGATGACCGGGACGAGGAGCCGCCGGTGCCCCTGTCCGTAGCGAGTAGCAGGATGGTCAATGATGCATTGCAGAAGGCTGCTGCCTGAGAATCCACACAATACATGCCACTGCAGATATGATTCACTTTCTGATTGCCAATGATACCACATGCAGTACATACACACAACGTAACAAAAGGCCTCCTAAACCTTGCATTACTGGGGGTCGTTGCAGCTGCAATGTTGACGCTATTTCTTCAGGATGAGGGCGTGGCGTTCAGATACAGGAGTTTTGTTCTCTCAGCAAGGAATCTCACAGCACGACAGACAGGCGTTCCAGGACAATATGACACTGCATGGCAAAAGCTGAAGAGTAGATCCGAAGCCCAGATCAGGAACAACGAAAAGAAGATCGAACAGATCAAGGCGCAGAGAGCAAAAGCGAGTAAAAGGTTTCGTACGACCTATGACCGGCGGGTGGCGGCACTTGAGCGGACGAACATTGTCCTCTTAGCCAGGCTCAATGATCATAAGGGCTACAGGGGGGAAACATGGACAGAGTCCAAATAGATCGTTCATGAAGAAAGACGTGGGCCCGGTTCTAGAGATCCGGGCCCACATTGTTACTCATTTGCTTTTCTACTTCTTCGCTTTTTCGGCGGCCATTCGCGCAGCCGTCCAGGGCGGCACTACGCCCACCATCCGGGCGTAGGCAACAGACTGTCCAAGATGCTCGTGCGAGTGCGACAACATGACCATCAGGAGGCCTCGCACAGTCATCTTGCTCCCGAAAAAGTCCACCATATTTTCCAGGCTGGCATCCGACATCTCTTTGACCGCGTTCTTCGTGAAGTCGAACGATTTCACCAGCTGTTCGCGGATGACCTTCTTGTCCGTTGACATTTTCTCCCACTTTGTCTCGTCGCCCGGTGAGGATGCAGCAACACCAGCAGGCAGTTTGATCCCGGCAAACTGTGCAAACAAATAGTTCCCGAACGCAATGTGGGAGTACACTTCGCTGATGGAGCGCACCTCTTTGTTCGGACGCCACGTCATCTTTGCATCAGGGATGGCGTTTTCGAGATCCAGGACCTGTTTCTGTACATACTCGAGCTGACCGATTAAGTCCGCGCGAAATCCCTTCACCTCCTGGGCGAGCCCGAGCGTGGCAGTCGCCATCAGCACGAGAGAAAGAGCCAGAACTTGCAGTGATCTTTTCATACCATTACTCCATTGATTATGTGTGGTTGTGTGATTTGTTGTGAGCTTGAATCTTGCCTATCGTCCATTTACCGCATGAACGCGTCAACGTGAGCGAATACCTTGTCAGTGAACAGCCGTGAAGCCTGCTGCCGCTTGTCAGCGTCAGGATACATCTTCTGAACAATCTCGCGTGTACGTGTCCGGAAGGGAAAACCGTCCGGGCGACGTCATCGGATTTCTTTTCGAATGCCTCAACTCCGGCGTAGTCTTTGACGAGCCCCGCCTTCTTGAACGCCTCATAATCCCGCATCCAGCTCTTCTCAGCGAGGAATCGCCAGCGGGGATTGTTTTCCATTTTCATCTTTCAGAAACTCATGCACCACGGTGGTGCACTGCGCGCTTGCGCCAGCATGGGCTGCACGCTGATTGCCAATATGAGCAGATACAAAAGGAAACGGGCACTTCTCATGGAATTTCTCCAGTAGAGGTGTGTGTGGTGGTGGTTGGTTTTTGGGTCAATGCGAAAAACGAGGGGGGAAAATGGCCACAATATGCCAGAATGAACGAATATCGATCGGTGTTCAAACCGTTCGGCCTGTTGAAGGTGTCAGGGATGTGGGAGAACAGTGCGAGAGTCTTGTTACATCTCACGCGACTCAAATTAGTGGACTTTGCCGGTGAATGTCAAGCACCGTCAGCACTTGCTACCTTGCATCCGGGTACACTGCGACTCACGTTCGCACCTGCGATAGAATACAGACGGACGATTCTGTGCGGAAGAAGAATATGACTTTGATGAAATGATCAGAGAGAATGATTCTACCGACGCAATCGATTTGGACCCTGATTCCCTCCTGGTAAGCTAGATACCGCTGAAAGAAACGGCTCTCTTCCTCTCCGCTGCAATCCACCCCGGAGGTCCGGCCAACCGTCAGAAGACAAAGGCAGTCCTTGGTTGACGGTGAAGTGCTTGCCCTTGACATTGTTTTTCAAGGTTGGCACTCGTCTCACGACGGCTTATCTTACTATCATCCTTCCGCCGGGAGGAACCGTCCCGGCCACTTTCCCTGGCCGAATGTTCTCTCCATGCAATATCCTCAGATTCGCAGGCGGCTCGACGTACGATGTCGCAGATGCACGAGTGTCAGATATTGCCGCAGGCTGTGTAACTGTTCACAACATGTGGAAGATCTTGTCATGCCCGCGTGCAGAAACATGCCCTAAATGTTGTTCCTTCTTCTGTTCATACAATATCCGCTCATCTCGCAATCGGTCCAGACAGCCGGCGGTTTCGTCCGGTCGCGCTCGATGCTGCTCCTTCGATGAGCTGAAGGTTGCCACAACAAAAAAACCCGGTAACCGCAACAACCGGTTACCGGGCGTTTACCACAACCTGCCTGGCTTCATCAGAACACTTCGGCGAGCATCCGGCGGCTAAAGCAACTGTTTGATTTCCGCCTCGAACACCTCCCGGGGGCGGAACCCTTCAAACCTGTTGACGATCTTCCCGCTCTTGTCAATGATGAAGGTCGTCGGAATACCCTCAATCCCGCCGTACTTCATTGATACGTCATCCGACCCGAGCAGAACCGGGTAGTTCATCCCGTTCTGCCGTGCGAACGCCTGCACCTTCTCGGGTTCATCCAGGGCGATGCCGACGATCTGGACGCCCCGCGGTCCGTATTCCTTCTGCAAATCGATGAAATCCGGGATCTCCCTCCGGCAAGGAGGACACCAGGTCGCCCAGAAATCAAGCACGACGACTTTCCCGTGGAAGTCAGACAGAGAGACCGACTTCCCGTTGAGATCCGCCAGTGTAAATGCCGGCGCTGTCCCCGCAAGGTCACCGGGTGGCAACATCGGCTGCATCGCCTTCCCGGCATTTGCATCTCCCCTGCCATACATGTAGTAGCCGGCCACGACCACAATAACCGCCAGGGCAATCCACGTATATGCCATGGATCCCTTTTTCACGGGCGCACGTTGTGTCATAATGGATCTCTCCCTGCTCGTTCACAAATCGCTAGGTAATTGGAGCGTTGCGGCTTTCTGGCGTGACAGGCTTATCGGCCTGGCGTGGATGCCTCAGCGCTCAGCCCCTCCGGAATGCCCGGGCACCGAGGTGTTGGAGCACTAGTTCACTCCACAGGCACCACCGCAGCACGACCCGTCGGCACACGAGGGCGCTGCTTCAGAACTGTAGCCGCTCCCTGAGCTTCCGTTCATGCTGAAACTGGGCGCAGAGATGAGCCGGACATGTGTGGTTGAACTGCAGTCCGGGCAGACGACATCTTCCTTGACCTCACGGACCTTGTGAAACACGTCGTACGTCTTTCCGCAGTCGGAACACCGGTAATCGTAGATTGGCATTGAGAACCTTCCGTCATTTTATGGGCATTCTGTCTGTAAGATGCAGGGATGGCCTAAAAAGGGTCACGTTCACCGTCCGAATATCATTTTCAAGCCGATGAGGACCACCATGACACCGAAGAACTTCTCCAGTGCGAGCGCAGGAATTGCCACGGCGATCTTCGCTCCGGCCAGGCTCCCGAGGAAGAAACCTGCAGCGAGCAGCGCCGCTGCAGGAACATCCACGAACCCATTCCGGTAATAGACCCATGCCCCGAGCACCCCCACCGGCAGCACGAGCATTGCGACGGTCGTCCCCTGAGCATTGTGTTGCGACAGACCGAAGAAGAACACAAGCGCAGGGACGATAATTACGCCGCCGCCAATTCCAACCACGCCGCTCAGTACTCCCGCAGCCAGACCCAGAAGAAGATAAGCGATGGATGTTGTCATGAGATTATCCTTTCCATGAGATGCTCGATCTGCCCCGGACGGGTCAATCCGGCGTTTTCCGCCCGGATTTCGGGAGCGGACAATCACCTCCGGGTCAATTTTGCCTGCCCCTTTTCGATGCTTCACTGCATCTAATCAATACTAATGAAGGGAACCGGGAAACAACATGCAAAACATCGACATGACAGCAATTCTGGCCTGGGCCTGGCGGGTGACACCCGTACTTTTCGGCGCAGCCGGAGGGTATCTCTTTTATCGCTTTGTGGGGTGCAAAACCGGTCTCTGCCCGATCACCAGAAGCCCCTGGCTGAGTACTATCTACGGGGCGATTCTTGGTGCGATGTTTGTCGCGCGCTGACAACAGGCGGCCCGCCTCCCGGATGAGCATTCATGCCCGTCTTCTCCCTTAATGCATCTCATTCGCACAACAACACAAAGGAATCATCATGCTGCAAACCAATCTGAAACATCTCCTTTCCGCCAAAGATCTTGAAGAAACCATCAAGTCCAACGAGAACGTCATGGTCTGCTGCGGACGGATGGGCCCGATGTGTATCCCGGTCTACGAGGTCATGGATGAATTGCAGGGAGAATATTCGCACGTCGCATTCCGGGATATGGAGTTCGATACTCCCGACGCCGCCGCCATACGCAATTTGCCCGAATGCAGCAATTTCCGCGGCCTCCCGTTTACCGTGTACTTCAAGAACGGCAAGGTCGCAAAAGCAACCAGCAGCATTCAGAACACAGACCAGGTCAAATCGATTCTTGACAGCGCGTTCTCAGTGAAAGCCCCTGTGCAATGAGCTCCACACAGTTTGATGCGATTATTGTCGGCGCCGGCCCGGCGGGATTGACCGCCGGGATCTATCTCGCCCGTGCAAAAACCCGTACTCTGATCGTAAATGAGGGAGCAGTCGGTGGACAGCTGGTGTTGACACACCAGGTGGCAAACTATCCGGGTGTCGAGAACACAAGCGGTTACCAACTTGCCACGATCATGAAGAATCAGGCCAGGACATTCGGCTGCACGATCAGATCGAACGTTTCCGTGACTACAATGAAGCTTGACGGTGACATCAAGAACGTCGAGGTGAACGGTCGCGAAACGTTTACCGCCCCCGTGGTCATCCTCGCTCCCGGCGGCAGATCGCGCACGCTCGGTGTCCCGGGGGAAGCGGAGCTGAGAGGAAAAGGCATTTCTTATTGCGCGACCTGTGATGGAGACTTCTTTCAGGACAAGCATATCATTGTCGTCGGGGGCGGCAATTCCGCACTAGAAGAAGCGGTATCATTGACGAAATACGCGGCATCGGTGACGATCGTTCACCAATTCGACCACTTCCAGGCATCTGCACACGCGGTCGAAGATGCAAAGCTCAACCCCAAGATCAGCTTCATCATGGAATCCACCATTGCAGAGTTCATGGGACAGGATTCGCTCGAGAGGGTGCGCATCAAACATATCCCCACCGGTGAACTCACAGAGCGTGCTATCGATGGGGCGTTCATCTTCATCGGCTATATTCCCAACACCGAGAGCCTGCACGGCATTGTTGACCTGAACCCGGCGGGTGAGATAAGGGTGGGTCCTCTCCTGGAAACGAATATTCCGGGGGTGTTTGCCGCCGGCGATTCGATCACCAAGAGATACCGGCAGATCACTACTGCGGTGGCCGACGGAACGATTGCCGCGCTGAGTGCAATCGACTACCTTCAGATCGTCGAGGAACACCACGCTCTAGAAGAGGTGTCGCATCTCTGATCGCTCTTCAACCTTCAGGTCCTCTTTCTGCAGTACCGTTCTCAAGTGCAAGCTGCCGGCGGTACTACAGACCCGCCGGCAGCTTCATTATGCAGGGTATATCCAATCCTCTCTGCTACGTCTGTAGAGCCACATAGAACGTGTTCTCACCACGCCTGACGAGGAGAGCAACACTCTCGTCTTTGCCGGCCCCATCGATGGCGTTCCGGAACCCTTTGACAGATTGCACAGGGTGCCGGTTTACTTCCTTGATGAGATCGTTCTTCTTCAAACCCGCTTCTTCTGCAACGCTTCCGGGAGCCACAACTGTCACAATAACGCCGGATTCCTTCGTGTAGCCCAACGCCCTGGCGATTTCAGGCTTCATGTCCTGTACGGAGAGTCCGAACTTCTTCATCGAACTCTGTTCCGGAGACGCACCCTCCGATTCACGGTGGGCAAGGTCTTTGGGACGCTCTCCCAAGACGATATCGATGTCGACCGTTTTCCCCTCCCGCAACAGCCGGACGGTTGCCTTTTTTCCCGGTTCGGCTTCGGCGACCATGTTTCTGAGCTGGGCGCTGCCTTCCACATCGGTTCCGTTGAAGGCGGTGATCACATCTCCCCGTTTGATACCAGCTTTCTCGGCCGGGCCACCCGCGGTGACATCACCGACGAGCGATCCCTTCGTATCGTTCAGCTTCAATGCCCCTGCCAGGGCGTCATCAATATCCTGGGGCAGCAGACCGAGATACCCGCGCGTGACTTTTCCGTTCGCCACCAGCTGATGCATGACACTCTTTGCCATGTTCACCGGGATGGCGAACCCTATCCCCACATTGCCACCCCCTCCCGACGGGTTGAGAATTGCGGTGTTGATGCCAATGACGTTTCCGTCCAGGTCGGCAAGTGCGCCACCGCTGTTTCCCGGATTGATCGAGGCATCGGTCTGGATGAAGTCTTCGTAGTCTGCCAGGTTCATGGATGACCGGCCCTTTGCGCTGACAATCCCGGCGGTCACGGTGTGCAGGAGCTGAAACGGGTTCCCCACCGCAATCACCCACTGTCCGATCTTCGCCTCGTCGGAGTTGCCGAGAGTGGCAGCCGGCAGCTTCTGTGCGTCGATCTTGATGACCGCCACGTCGGTTTGAGGATCTCTCCCCACGACTTTGGCGGCGTATTTCTTCTTGTCATTGAGGACAACCGTCAACTTCTCCGCACCGTCTACGACATGGTTGTTCGTTAGAATATATCCATCCTCCGATACGATGACACCCGAACCCAGGGAACGAATTGTCTGCTTCTGCTCTCCCGGATTCTGGTTCCCGAAGAACCTTCTGAAGAACCCGTCGCCGAAGAACTCCCGGAGTTGATCGTTCCCTCCGGCAAACGGGTCGGCCATCGTGCTTACCTGCTCGCTGAAAATGGGAACAACGGACGGGTTGACTTTTGCCGCGGCGGCTTCAAACGCCGCACTGAACTGGTTCAACAATGCTTTCCCCTGAGTGCTACCCGGGACCGGACCGGATTGCTGCACACTGTCGCCCGGCGCATGTCCGGACGACGAACCCTGCGCGGCAACCCAGAAAACGCCTGTCACAAACCCTCCCACCAAGAGAAGCGCGGCAGCTGTTGAACGCCATCGTCTGTTTTTCATTGCAACCTCCTGCGATAAAGAAGTGAATACATAGTTGATTATGTCAGTTCAAGAACACCCTGGCCATCACCAGAAGCAGAATAGCCGCACCTATGATGGCCACAAATGTGATGACCGCATAACTGGTCCCCAGTGATATCGGTGCAAGGGGATTGTCCGGGCGCGAGGCTTCAGGCGATACAGGATAGGGTTCCCTCCGGACCCCGGGGATACCTGTACCTTCCTTTTTCAGGGATTCAGCCGATCGAAGTTCCCTCAACAATCTGGTTTCCCTATTCCGCTTCTCCATGGGTCCTCCTGTCGATGTCTACCTTATAGAACGTTGGAAATGTGAAAGGAGGATGACGGCGGCATGACAGGATTGACATCTGGAGAGGATTTTCACGGCGGGAGATCAGGAAAAGTCGGGATGGGACGTCACCATACGCACCGATCGGGCAGCGCAACGGACCGGAACGTCTACAGCGCCCACACAACGGACAACTGCGGAATTGTTAAGGCAGTAGGGGAAGACGGACAGTGAAACAGCTTCCGGCGCCGAGTGTGCTCCGGACAGAGATCGAACCATGATGCACTTCCGCAATCCACTTGACAATTGCCAGCCCCAACCCGCTCCCTCCCCGTGCGTGATCGCGCGCACCCTCCTCGCGGTAGAATCGCTGAAAGATCTTATGCATACTTTCGGCAGGGATGCCGATACCTGTATCTTCGATCTCCACCAGGAGGTCATGTCCGCCCGCCCTGCTCGCGATGTGGATTTCCCCGCCCGGATCGGTGTATTGCACGGCATTGGAAAGCAGGGCACGGAAAAGCTGCCTCAAGCGATGCGCATCCCCGCGTACGGTGGCCTCGTCGTTTAACCCCAGAACCACATGAAGTTCTTTTGCTGCACAGAGCATCTGGGCATCTTCGAACAGATTGCGCACGAGGTCAGCCATCGCCACGTCCTCGTTCTGCAGCACCAGCTGACCTGCATCGGCTTTCGCCAGCATCAACAGGTCTTCCACAATTCGTGACATGCGCACAGTTTCTTCAAGGTAGGTCGTTGCCAGCTTTTCCCCCGCAGCCCGTGTAATGGGCTTTGTCAGCGCAAGTTCAGACTCCCCTTTGAGAATAGTCAAAGGCGTCTTCAGTTCATGTGCAACATTCACGGAGAATTCACGCATCTGCTCAAACGACTCCCGCAACCGCCTGATCATGCCGTTGATCGTCGTGATCAACTCGCCGAGTTCATCGTCCACCTTGCGGGAGGGGATCTGCTGGTTCAGATTTTCCGCGGTGATCTTGAGCGCCAACTGGGAGATTTGCCTTATCGGTCGAAATACTATCCCCGAAAGAAACCACCCGCCGGCGACGCTGACAAAGAGGGCGATGGGAGCGAGAATCAGAAATATCGAGAGGAGATGGTGGAGAACGGACTGCGTGATCTGCTCCGTGTACGCGACATGAATGACAAACGGGTCAACCCTTCGTGCGGCCACGCGGATGAACCCGCCATCCCCCGATGGCAAAGACTCCAGGACCGTCCGGTCTCGTGGAATATCAGCCCCCGGAAGTATCTGAATGCCGGACAAGGGTGACTGGAAGAGAATTCCCCCTGAACCGCTTGTGAGGATGACCAGGTAATTCCGGGGGTTGGCCATAAAATGGTCGATAATCCGCCGTTCGATGTCGGCCGAGAGGCGACTGATGGAGGTCCCTCCGGGGAGATTACTGCGTTCAAGATCCATCAACCGCACGATCCAGTCTACTTCTTCTGAAAGATTCCGCTCGAGCTCTACCTCCTGAAGTTCGCGGAGATAGACAAACACTCCGTAACCGAACAGGGTGAATGCCGCCACAAGAATGAGTGCGTACCAGAAGGTGAGGACAGACCGGACAGACCTAAGCCTTTGCAGAATGGGCATCGGAAGTTTCCTTCAGGACATAGCCGACCCCGCGGACCGTATGGATAAGCTTCGGGGAAAAGGGATCATCAAGTTTGCGCCGCAAACGGTTGATGACGACGTCAACGATGTTGGTCTCACTGTCAAAATGCATGTCCCAAATGTGTTCGGTCAGAATGATACGTGAGAGGACCCGCCTCTTGTTCCGCAGAAGGTACTCCAGCACCTCAAACTCCTTGTTCGTCAGAATGATCGATTGTCCGGACCGTTCGACAGTCCGGGCCACCAGATCAACACGCAGATCGGCAATGGAGAGCGTGGTGCCCTGCGTGTCTGTCGAAGCTCTCCTCATGATGGCCCGAACCCGTGCAAGAACTTCGGAGAACGAGAAGGGTTTGGGCAGATAATCATCCGCCCCGAGATTGAGGCCCTGGATCCTGTTTTCGACATCGGCTTTGACCGAGAGGATGAGAACGGGGGTCGTATCCCTGTTTGCGCGCAGCTCCCGCAACACCTCCAGACCGTTCATTTTCGGCAGCATGACGTCCAGAATGATCGCGTCATAGGCATTGCTGAGCGCAAGCCGCAAACCCTCTGCGCCGTCGGCCGCAATATCCACGGAATAGGATTCCGCCTGGAAACCCTTCTTCACGAAGAGGGCAACCTTCCGCTCGTCTTCAACGATGAGGATGCGCATGAGGGAATATACAATCTCCTTTATTGCTTCTCAAGTGGATCGGTTCCGGGTGCGCCCCCGGCGACATGGTTGTTGGCCTCCGCCACGGCGTCGGCGAATTCCTTTGCCAGGTTATCCACCACAATGCGCACCTCTGCTGTATCATTGGGGGGAACGATGAGCGTTGCACCGCGTGACCATGTGCAGGCTTCCACAGGAAATTGCGGGGGCCGTGCAAGGGTGACTTCCTGCATCAGATCAAAGCTGCAGGTGCACACATAACCTGCCGGATGCTCCGCCTGCTTCGAAAGGAGCGTATCGCTCAGACTTACATATAGGTAGGGTTTTCCGGGCGTTTTTTGCCGTTCCTCCTCGTTGAGCACCTTGAGACCGGCCAGCCGGAGACGGAGAACCACGGCCGACCACACCTGCGGATTTGTCAGACCGGCTGCAGTAAGGGATTTTCCATCAATGTGCACACTGACAAACATCCCGTGCAAACCCTGCACCGAACTACCCGTTCCCCCGTGTCTCGTATGAGCCAGCGTGACCGCACCCAGCACCACCATTGCCGCAACGACCGCTACCAGTTCCCGTGCCTTCATTTCCGCGCTCCTCTCGTGTGGTGAAAAACCCGTCTTGAGTTGATACACAGTATAACGGGTGCAGGATGACCACGGAATGACAGCGACATTAACAAATCGTCATGATCATATCATCCCGGTCTCATATGCGTTCCGTATGGTAGAGAAAGCAGAATCTCCTGCAGAGGAACCATTCCTATGAAGAAGGACCACTCGCGAGCATTCTTTGATCTGGTCGCTCTCGTCATCATCAGCGCGGTGGTGCTGTTCACGGCACTCTGGATCGATCCATTCGCCCGGGCCGTCGCGTGGATCTACCATCACGACAACTGGAGGTTGGATGAGCTTTTCACGCTCGTGCTTGTTCTGGTGCTTGGTCTGGCGATCTACTCCTGGCGCCGATGGCGTGAACTTGAAGCGGAGACCAGAAACCGGGAGAGGGCGCAGGAAGAAAGCCGGGAGCTGACCGTCACTCTGGAGAACACCAGAACAGAAATCCTTGCCCTGAGGGGAATCTTGCGAATATGCGAATCGTGCCAGCGGATCCAGGATGGAACGAATTCGTGGATCACGCTGGAACTCTACATCCAGGCACAGTCAAACGCGAGATTCGCCCACGGGCTTTGCCCCGATTGCGCACGAACGGTCTATGGAAGCACTGTCCGAACGGTTCATCGTGGGGACACCCATGCCTGATCTCGAAGGACACTTTGCCTCGCGGTGAAGAAACGACAATCGCATTCTGGATGTGGTTACGTCTTCCGACGGGGTATACGCGCGCCGGCAAAGCGAGAAACAGCCTACTCGAGGTGAAGACTGTCCAGCAAAGCAACAAACTGCGGTTCCCCCCGGAGATCATCGAATTTCGGATCAACCATCAACCAGGCAAGCCAGCCGCTGCGCTCGTTGTACGCCTTCTTCAGCCACGCGAGGGAGCGCACCCGGTCGCCCAGGCCGGCATACGCAGCCGCAACATGGTAGTCCGAGACGTAGAGGTTATGCGATCGCTCCGTAACTTCCTGAATCAACGCGATCGCATCACCCCGTTCACCCTCCACTGCATATGTGTGGGCCAGAAACAACCGTAGGGTCGGATCGTTCCCTTCGGCGCCGATAGCCGTCTGGAACTCAGCGCGGGCCTCCCGGTACAGCTGCTTCTGCTCATACGCCCAACCGAGTTTGACACGCGCAGAGACAAAATTCGAATCCAATTCCAGAGCCTCCTTGCAGACACTGAGAGCCTGGTCATAGTCCCGCGCAAAGTAGTGTACCCATGCCATATTGGCCGTGATGATCAGCGCAAGCGGATCCAGCGCATGCGCTTTCTTGAGTTCCTCCCTGGCTTCTCCAAAGCGTCCGCGCATCGCCAGATAGAGCCCGTACCAGTGGTGCGCGTTTGAGGAATTCGGGTCCGATGCAATGGCGAGTCCATATTCCCTTTCCACCTCCGCCCAGTCCCAGTCAAAGCGCATAGTTGAAAAGGCCAATGACGCATGGGCTTCGGCCAAAGAGTTGTCCACGGCCAGCGCCTGGAGAGCCGCCGCCCGGGCTTTGGGAAAAGCCATCTTCGGGGGAATTAGGTCATAGTCGCCCAGCATGTTGTAGGAATCCGCCAGTCCGACATAGGCGGGCGCGTAGTACGGATCCCGGGCGAGCGCGGTCTCAAAGCACTCAATCCCCTTCCTGAACCCCTCTGCCGTCCTCTTGTTCCAGTAGTAACGCCCTTTGAGATAGAGCTCATATACGGTGGGATCCACCGATGCATCACTCGAAAAACGGGCCCGCTCGGTGGGGGTCAACTCGATCGGAATTTCCTGGGCAAGCGTCCGGGCCATAACACGCAGGAGCGTAACCATGTCGCGCTGGTCCCGTTCGTAGGTCTCGCCCCACAGACGGCGTTCTCCCCCTGTAGCAATGAGCGCAGCGGTAATTCGGACCCGATCGCCCGATCGGAACACGGACCCCTCAATGACGCCATCCACCTGCAATTCTTCGGCGATGTCGCTGATCGATTTACGTGAATTCCTGTATTGCATCGAGGACGTTCGTGAGATGACCCTCAATTTGCCGATCCTCGCAATTTCTGCAATAAGCGCATCGGTCAATCCATCGGCAAAATAGTCCTGCTCCGGATCCCGGCTGAGATTCTCGAAAGGCAATACTACAAGTGACCTGATCGTTTCACTTTTGCCGGCCGGGAAATAGTGAATCAGGACAATCGCAAGCAGAAGGAGAATCGCGGATGCGGCAATCGACCTGGTGACCAGTTTCGAACGGCCCGGCAGGGGCAGGTGAACCGGTAATGCTTTGACGTTCTCGTCAACCCCGGCCTCCTTATCGTCATCGTTCTGGAATCTTACTTTGACGGTAGTGTATTCCTCCTCTTCAACGATTTCTTCTTCGGTCGCACCCTCCTGCCTCTCCTGTACTTCGGCGATGAATCTGTAGCCGACACGGGGAACGGTCTGGATGAACTGCGGATGGTGTGGATCATCGCCGACGGCCCGGCGGATTTCTTCTATGCAATGCGTGAGCGTACCGTCCGTTACCACAACACCCGCCCAGAGACGTTCCAGCAGTTCGTCCTTCGAGACCAGGCGGCCCCGGTGCTCCACAAGGAAAACCAGGGTTTCAAAAGATTTGGGGCGAAGGTAGACCGGCCGATCTGACTGCTTCAGCGTATGTTCTCGTATGTCAAGGGCAAAGCCGCCAAACGTGTACATGCTTCCTCACATGAGGGTGGAATGCCGCTATCCTCGATCTTTCACGAGTATTTCATGGTTTCGTCATGACTTTCCTCCCGGATTTCCCTTGTTTTGCAGGGTAAACCAGAGACGAACCGTGGCCTCCATCAAAGAAGTAACGTACTGTCGTGCCCGGCGCCGGACCATTAAGAGGCGTCAAACGGGATCGTCGCCCCTGTGTGCGCTCTGTGGAGGGGACACAGAACTCATTTCGATGGCAGCCGCTGCACGTTATGCGGGGGTCGATCCCGAAACACTGTGTAATTGGCTTGGATGCTTCCAGGGGTCGCCGGGAATCTCCATTCAGCAAAAAACTCTTGTCTGCCTTGGATGTCTGTGCAGGCGTCAGAAGACAGGATTGACACCCAATTCTACAGAATAGCCCGACAACATGCAACGGCGCCCACTCAGTCGACAACCATGGAAAGTCGCAAACCCTATCCTGTGTACAGGAACAACGGTAGAAACGCTGCGCGACGCAAACACGAACAATGCGCGATTTCAATCCCCTTCACAACCGGGGATCAGATTCTTCTCCAATGACCATACATCACAACACCCACAGAGGATGATACCATGAAACACTCTATGCGGTTCCTCGTTTTCCTGGCGCTCCTACCTTTGCTTTCAGGCATCGGCGCTGCGCAGGGACATATGTATACAAAGGCCGCACCCAGCGGCCCGGATTGGACCAGCACGTCAGGTTCCTGGACCGACATCAAGGAACTCGACCTCTGGTTCTACCAGTACGATGCCGGCAATGCATGCATCGGCATTTCTGCGGAGTCGAACGTCACCACTGGAAAGCGTATGTTCGTCCGTGCGCTGGTCGATGGGACCCCCGCATCCCCTTCCGATGTGGTCTTTGCCTCAGAGACCGAATCGTATTGCCGCATGTTCCAGTTCTCCGCCACCATCAACCAGGGAATGCACCATGTGAAATTCCAGGTGAGAGTGGACGGAGGTGGAACGGCATACTTCGGCGACCGCACGATGTGGGTCATCACTTCACCCAACCTGGTGAACATCGCCGCAGCCCCCAGTGGAGCGACGCTGACCACTACAAACTCCTCCTGGGAAGATATTGCCGATATGTCCCTGAACATCACCATGCCGGCCACGGGTCCGCTCTTTCTGGTCTTCACCGCTGAGGTGGTCAGTGAAACCGGCAAACGGGCGGCCCTCCGGACAACAGTGGACGGTGTGGCCGGATCCCCCAGTGACGTCATAATCGCCAATGGCCCTGATTTGGGAGTCCATGGGATGACATTCGTATTTCCTTCCGTCACTGCCGGCACCCACACCGTGAAGGCTCAGTGGCTGGTCGATCAGGGTGGGACGGCATACATCGGCGACCGCACCCTCGCGATCATCGCTTCCAACTCTGCACTCCTGGCCGCGGGAAAGGGGGGCGTTATGTCGACGAGTGCACCGAGCGGGCCACAGGTTACTACGACCTCGTCTGGATTCGTTAACATCCCTGATCTTTCGCTCGACATCCCGGTCCCCGAAAATGCCACGCTCGCAATCACCCTTCAGGGTGAAGGATTAGTGTCGGGCGGCCGGATGTTCGTGCGCGCCACGATTGATGGCGCCGAAACCAGTCCAAGTGACGTCGGATTGACATTCCAATCGGGATACTTCGGCACATCCGGCATGACGTTCTTGCAGAAAAATGTCAAAGGCGGAACCCGGCGTGTTGCGCTGCAATGGGGCATCGATGCCGGACAGACGGGATATTTCGGCGACAGAAATCTCACTGTGGTCGCCCTCCCGTGTGCCGGACCGGATCTGACCGACGGGTACAAGGAGGTCAAGCCTGCGATAGGGACGAATCCCCTGCTCGTGCTTCTCTGGGACCCCCAGCGGCCGACGGACCCCGCGCCGGCCCTGGGTACTGTCACGAACCTGATCCATGGCACCTATCCCAGCGTAGCCGACTACTTCAAGGTCAATTCGGCAAATAACTTCGCGATCAGCAATGCCGGCATCTTCGGATGGTTCCAGGCCGACAAACCGTACGACTTCTACTGGGCAGCCGAGGATCCGACCGATGCCGATCATGATGGTTTCACGTCAGGTCATGTGCGGAAATGGTGGGAAGCGATCACCAAGGCCGATGCGACGTTCAATTATGCCAGTTTCGACACCAACGGTGATGGCGTACTCGATCCAAACGAGCTGGGTATCGTGATCGTCATCCCTCAGAACAACCCCTTCGGCTCGGTGAGAACTCCGGCATCCCAACAATATCCAACCTGGCAACCGCTTGTCGTGGACGGCGTTCGGATCCCCGTCATCGCGGAGGTGTATGCGGGTTCGCCGGCCAATCTCGGCGTGTTCGCCCACGAAATCTCCCACCTTCTGTTGAATTTACCCGATTTGTATTTCAGCTTCTTCAACCCTTTTGCTGCCGGCCACTATTCCCTCATGGATGTAACCTACATCGACGCTCATCTCGATCCGTTCCACAAGATCCATCTGGGATGGCTGCAACCAACGGTCGTGAAGCAGAACGGTAAGCAGCTGATTTATCCGGCAGAATCAGGCGGCGGGGCATACATCCTCATGGACCCGAAACACGGTGAGAAGGAATACTACATCGTGGAGAACCGCCAACGATCCATCAAATATGACACGCAGGTTGCTGACAGCGGGCTTGCGGTCTGGCACATCATGGAGGATCCCGCAGTGTATGGCGCACTCCCCGCGCCCACCGGTGTCTCAGCTTCGGATTGGGCCACAATCGGGGCCGGCGATTGGGGCCGGAGAGCCATCCGGATGATCAGGCCCGTGTATGGACCACCCTTCGATAACAAGAAAGCCTTATGGGACGGTGCCGATCCACTAACCGGTTATGACCTCCTCTCCAGCGATCCGAACCCGGCGCATGTGCAACTCCGGTGGTGCGACGGAACGCCGAGCGGCTTTGCCATCAAGAGCATTTCTCCCGCCACCGGTGTCATGGATGTGATTTTTGAATTGCCCGCTTCAGCAACGGGCATCGCAGAACGCCCGTCAATTCCAACGGAGTTCGGCCTGGACCAGAACTATCCCAATCCGTTCAATCCGAGTACAACGATAGGCTTCAGGGTTTCAGGTCCGGCATCCGGCCGGGTGCAACTCACCGTTTACGACATGCTCGGCCGCGAGGTGGCGGTGCTGGTGAACGAGAAGAAAGACCCCGGCACGTATAGCGTGACATTTGATGCAGGCGGCCTGGCGAGCGGTATGTATTTCTACAGATTCCTGGCGGGAAATTTCATGGAAACAAGAAAACTCTTGTTATTGAAATAGCTGGGACAATTGTCCCCTCACGCACTTCGAAAAGTGGGGATGACGCCATGCCAAGACTTCTCTTCATCAGCGGCTCCCTGGGTCTGGGTCATGTCACCAGAGACCTGGCAATAGCCGCTGCATTGCGCCGGACGAATCCCGGACTCCGGATCTCCTGGCTGGCTTCTTCCCCGGCGCGTGAGACCTTGCAGAAGGCGGGAGAGGAGCTTCTTCCGGAGGCGGCATCCTGGTCCGACGAAAGCGCTTCCGCCGAACACGCATCCAGGCCCGGCGGGTTCGAGCTGAACCTTCTCTCCTACCTGCTCAAATCGCGGAAGGAATGGGCAACAAACGTCGCCTTGTTCCACACCATCATGGCCCGTGAAAGTTTCGACGCTGTCGTGGGTGATGAAACCTATGAAATCTTGTTGGCGCTTAAAAAGGAACCCGCACGCAAGAAAGCTCCTTTCGTAATGATGTTCGACTTTGTGGGGCTCGACGCCATGACCGGCAACCCGCTTGAGAAACTCGGCATCTATGTCTGGAATAGGAAATGGGCGAAAGGATACAAATCCTCCGCAACGTTTGTGGACATTTCGCTCTTCCTTGGGGAGCCGGAAGATGTCCACGATGAGAGTTTCGGGTTTCTCCTGCCGGGCCGCCGGGAATGGGCCCGTTGGCGCAACATGAAATACACCGGCTACGTCCTTACATTCGACCCGAGCGAATACCAGGACAAAGGGAAAGTCCGCAAATCGTTGGGGTACGGAGACGAACCCCTCGTCCTTTGTTCCGCCGGAGGAACATCTGTCGGGAGGGAATTCCTGAACCTCTGCGGCCGGGGCGGTCAGATCTTGAAGGAAAAGATCCCGAACCTCCACATGGTTTTGAACTGTGGTCCGCGAATCCCCCCGGCATCACTGGATGTCCCCGGAGGCATCGAAGTGATCGGGTACCTGCCGCGCCTCTATGAACATTTTGCTGCCTGTGATCTGGCGGTCGTGCAGGGAGGAGGAACGACGACTCTTGAACTCACAGCACTCAGAAGACCTTTCCTCTATTTTCCCCTGAAGGGGCATTGTGAACAGCAGGTGCAGGTCTCTCGAAGACTGGAACGACACGGTGCAGGAATCAGGATGGGCTTCACCCGGACAACGCCGGCAATCCTGGCTGACTCGATTCTGTCGCACATCAGCGAAACCCCGGCGTGGCGGCCCATCCGCACAGACGGAGCAGAGATCGCAGGGAAGCTGATATCTGAACTTCTTTCGCGAACAGGGCAGGCAGCATGACGGGCTGTCCCGATCGGCTCAACACTCCGTCCTTACACCCGGGTCAGGCAGCTCATGGAGCGCGGACCCGGCAAGGAAAGTTGCAGCCGCGCTGTCGATGTCTCTGGAGGGAACAATCAGGGAGAACCCGGTCCGCTCCCTCTCCAGACCGGCGACACCGATGATGTGGAAAGAGGATTTTCTTTCCCGTATATTCGTGTATCCAGACACCAGCCCGGGTCTGTCATGCACGACCTGGTTCACATCTCATGCCAAGGAGCGGGCCTGCTCCGTCGATGCCGCAGCGCTTGCTGGTCTTTGATCTGCCTTCTCATTTCCGGCGTCCTTCCTCTCCGGGCCCAGATACCTCCTCTCGTCTTTGACAGGATCTCGGTCGAAGAGGGTCTCTCCCAGAGCATCGTCGTCAGCATCATCCAGGATACGCGGGGGTTTCTCTGGTTCGGCACCGAAGACGGACTCAATCTCTATGACGGATACTCCTTCACCATCCTCCGCAGTGATCCCTCGGATTAGTCAGGACACGGTCCACGTTATGTACACGGATCGAAAGGGCATTTTCTGGCCCAGCACCAACTATGGACTCTCCCGGTTCAACCCGCACATTCTCACGATCCGCAATTACAGTATCCCCCATCCTCCCGGGATGGTGCTGGACGCCGACTATCAGGAAGCCGTCGCAGCGGTGGGCAGCGGAGATGTTCTCCTTTTGCAAACCGACGGGGTGATCGAGGCGCAGGATCACGAAAGAAACTTCTACGGAGAAGAGCGGCTCTCCCGCGTCCTGCGGTCGCTCGACATGAAAACACTGACTTCCCGGCAGATCCGCGATGCCCTTCTGGAAGACGTGGGGCGGTTCACCGGCTCCTCTTCACAACACGACGACATAACGGTTGTGGTTGTGAAGATCCTGTAACCGGCACCCGCTCACATAAACCACTCTTTCCTGCCGTACACCGCATCCCCGAACCGCCGCATGAAAGCCATCTCTTCCTCCTCAAGCGGCCCTTTCCTCACGGCGGCAAGGTTTCTATCGAATTCCGCCAGTGAACGCGGGGCGGAGAGGACAACACCCACGGAGGGATTGTTCAGCACAAAACGGTACGCCATTCCTGCCGTCGGAACCGGTTGGTCTTCGGGCCATCCCTTTGGCCTGCTCAAGAGGCGCGTCCAGCGTGTGGATGTGTAACTCACGATGCCCGGATTGTGCGTTGTCAGGTGCGGGAAGATATCCGTTTCGGCACCCCGGTGCGCGGCATTGTACCGGACCATCAGCACATCCAGTATCCCCTCCCGCGCAAGCTGGCCTGCAAATTTCCGGTCGTGCGTCGATATGCCGATCCAGCGGGTCTTGCCTTCCTCACGCAGCTTCACCATTTCATCCAGAACACGGGCGGGCAGCTCTTTGGGCTTCATCACGCCGAGGAACATCAGTACATCCAGATATCCCGTCCCGAATTGCCGCAGCCGCTTTTCCAGGGCCTTGCGCGGACTCGTGTATGTCAAGATCCAATTGTAGGCGCCCGTGGCCAGCACGATCTTCTCCCTCCGGGTTTTCATCACGTCACGCAGGGCTTTGACCATCTGGGAATCGAAGCCATAGGCGAAAAAGTAGTCCACGCCTTCATCCACCGCACGAAAAACCGTCTCCCGGCCCGGGCGATATGAGGCGGAGAGTCCCAGACGAAATACGGGCCGTCCTGTGCGGCCGAGTGTGGTGTGGAGGTAATCCTGATTCATGGGGACCTTCCTATGGTGAACCATCTATAAGTCAAGCAAGTCCCTTGCATCAGCAGGATCAGTACGTCCTCGTGGCAATTGCGGCTGAAGCATTTCTGCGTAGCTGCGCAACGGACTCCGGCGCGCGACTCGTGGGTTACTTCTTAACGAGATTAAGGAGTTGGAACTCCGCAATCGTCGCTCCCTCCCTGGGTGGCGGTGTGCCGGGATACGATACGACGTTATGCGGGTTCTCTCCGGTAATGAACCTCTTTACAATCAGGCGCACCATCCTGCCTTCAACGGCCGGGAACTGTCTGGAATAGTGCGACCCCATGGTGGTACCTTTGAGAATCGTTTTCCAGTCGTCTCCCTGGAGATACTGTACCTCATACGCCTGTATATGTGCCTCATAGGGCTCCATGAGTACTACTGAATTGAACCGCGTGGACTCACCCAGATCAACAGTCAGGGTCGGTTCCATATCTTCAGGATTTGGGAGCCAGCGGGTATGGGGATCTTCATCCACGGCATATTCTGCAAGATACTCGATCCGGTTGCCAAACAGGCTCGACCCCGTCACCGGCCTGTAACCGGTGAGCGTGCTGAGGGGCGGCAGCAGCGCAGGAGTATCGATCACCTTCCTCAACTCGATCAGCCGGTCCGCGAGATCCTGCGGGATCCGCCCGGTTCGATCGGGCGGCACATCCAGCAGCAGGTTGGCGCCCCGTTTCACGGTTTGATCGTACCAGTGGTAAAGTGTTCGCACCGATTTGGTCACATCACCCGGCATCCAGAACCAGTTCTGGTTGATCGTCTGACAAACCTCCATCGGGATGTAATACTTCTTTCCGTTGACCTCCCGTATTGGATTGTGACCCGACACAGGCGGCAGGGTGCGTTCTCCGTTTGTAATATCGGCCGGAAAGCTGTACTTGGTCGATCCGTCGGTGAAACCATTATTGCAGGTCACCAGACATTCCGGTTGATGTTTCTTGACGATGTTATAGAGTTCTGACCGTTGGGCCGGCTGAAGTACGCCTGGAATGTCAATCCAGAGCTCCACAAGCCCGGGGTAGGTGGTAACAAGTTCGGTGATATGATCCTTCGTCAACTGGAAATACTCATCCTTCGATGAAATGGGTTGATTATGGTCATCCCACAGACAGTAGTACAAAGCGGGTTTGATGTTATGCTTCACGCAGCTCTTGATGAATTCGGTCAGGATATCCGTTGTGCAGCCTGATGACGCGACATCATAGTTGTATTCCTTCCCTTTCCAGATTGCTTTGCTGTCCCACAGGCAGAACCCACCTGTGTGCTTTGCGGTCAGTACGGCATACTTCATCCCGGCATCCCTGGCCGTCCGGACCCACTGATCCACATCAAGCGTGTCCGGCTTGAAAGCGGCTGCGGGCATCCGGCCATTATCATACTCGGCCCCGGCATAGGTATTCATGTTGAAATGGATGAACATCCCGTATTTGAGTTGCTCCCATGCTGCCACCTGACCTGGTGAGGTTGCCGGTTCCCGTTGTGCGACCAGTGCAGAAGGGAGAGACAGCAGGCAAAGCAAAACAGCTGTGTTCCACATCCAATGGGTGATCATGTGAGAAGAGTCCTTGATCAAAAGGGAATTCCGGAATGTTGCCGGACGCAGAACCGCTTCCCAATTGGCCAATATACGCAGCAGAGAGGAAAAAAACTGGCTCTGGGTTTCCTTGATTCATCTCCTTTTCTGCACGACATTGAGGACAGCCGACCGGACAGCCCACATGACAGGCCGGTGGACAGCCCATGTGATATCGAGAGATCCGCCGGGAAGAAAAGCCGGCATTGTGGCACCAAATAAGCCTGAGTCGGGTGTATACCGTATGAAAGATACCCTTGGGATCGTGATCGATGGATGACGACAAACTGAAGGACTTGTGGAATCAGCTCTGGCACTTCGCAATAACACTCGGATTGCCAAGCGACGATGCCAAAGACATCGTCCAGAATGCCCTGATTAATACACTCAAGATGTTCGACCCCGGTCGGGGGGAATTCCTCCGCCTGGCAAGAACCGCCGTGCGGAACCTTGCGAGGAACTATTGGAGGGATAAGGAACGGCATGGGAGTGTCGTCGATCCGGACTTGATTGCTGATCCTGACAGAGATGATGATTCCTGGGCAATGGCCGGGGAACAAAGATCCGACACCCGGGAGGTGGAGGCAATCATGAAAACGCTGGATCACGAGGAAAAGACCTTCTTGAAAACCCTGGGAGAGCTGTTGCAGGAAACAGAAGGACGTATGGTGCTGGAAGCATCGCGAAAGTGCGGCCTGACGCCGGACCAGGGATGGAACCTGATGCGGAAAATTCAACGAAAGGCCCGCCGCGTGCGGGCAAATCGTGTGGAACCCCCGGCGGCGGCAATGCCGGCCTCGATTGACGCCTGCTACTCGCTCGAAATGCCAATGACAAGGGAAGAGACCCGTGCCCCCTCCGGCTACGAGGAATTCCGGGAAGTAAAGGATCTGGCCCGTGATATCGCTCAATGGGATCGCTTTCGCACTTTCATGGATACCACTCCTCCCGAATTTCTGAAACGACTGCGGTCGATGCTGTAGTTCTGTAAGGTCCGGCCCAACGTCGTCCACTCCGGGGTGAGGCTGTTCCCTGATGTAAGTCGCCAAATAGCCTCTGCTGCGGTGTATCTGAATGTGAGGGTTGCTGTAACATACACATTCAGGAGGGTCTATGCTCCCCGTTCATCTGCACACGGATTCCATTATTGTAGGCAAACACTGCGGCATCTCGTTCCAGCGCACTCTCCGGATCCCGGACGACGAGCGAACATATCCACTCCCCCCGGGCCTTGGTAGATTTCCCATTCAGAAGGTCGCAGACTACAGAGGTAAAGTTCCTTCTTCCTGGCTGGAGCATGGCGGCGTGTTTATCCCCATGTATCAACGGGAAGCGCTCTGGCTCGCCTTCGACGGGGCGTACTGGCGGCCCAACGCCATCAAGATCGCGGCAGGGAGGATTAATGCGGTATCCGGTACTCCACTGGATATGATCTTCTCGAAGCGACGCCAGGACTATGTCGTCGTCCCGGACCAGCCGTGGCTCGACGGATTCAAGACCGGCAATGGGACGATCCGGCAGTTTATCGCCATGCCACTGGGAATGGGATACACGGTTGAAGCGCAGCTCACGGGGTCTGAGGATACGGGGGGTATGCAAATCGTGGTGTTCGATCCAATGCCGGGAAGATTTCCTGACCGCGCTCCAAGAAGATCTTTCCGTGAAGAGATGGTCTGTTGCTGCGCATCCCCGGCCATGGGAATCGCAGCCGGGGGGAAGATCAACCAGAAGGTATACCCTGACGCGTACGGACCGGACACATGGGATGAGGGGAACTATGGTCGCCTGTTTGTGCACATCGTGAACAGCATGATGTATCGGGAGATAACGGGGGAAGAACCACCGCCAACACCTGTCACCGCACGATCTTATGCAGAACACGGTCTGCCCTGGTTCGATCTCTATGACGATAGCCTGGGTGATGTGTGCCCTTCCGGCCGGTTTGGGTGTGTGAAGTCCGTGAAGGAGATGGATACGTTGAAGGGATTCGGATCGCAGCAGGATGACGAATTTGTGGAAGTCGGACCTGACAAGATCAAGAAGCTGCAGTTGTGGGGGAAAACGGTGGAGGACGGGAAGTAGTAGGTGGGGATAGCACTATTGCCGCCGTAGCGGTGCGATATGGGCCTTCCATGCCGTATGTGCTTGCAGGAAGAATGAAGGAGGACCGATATTACCGCCATGACGGAAAGATATGATAAATTTTTGACCGATACCTCGGCAGGCGAAAAGGGTTCTTGATTTATTGGATATTCTTTCTATTTTGCCATATGCAAAGAACATAAACAGCGTACGGAGGACTTCAGACTTATGCGCGTTCTCATTGTGGAAGACGACCCGACCAGTAGCCTCGTTCTCGCGGCCTATTTTGCGCCGGTGGGTGAGACAGAAACTGCAAAAGACGGAGAGGCCGGCCTGTCAGCATTCCGCGCCGCATTTCAGGCCGGCACGCCATTTGATCTCGTCTGTCTCGACATCATGATGCCGGTACTCGACGGGCAGGCTGTTCTCAAGCAAATCCGAGCGCTGGAGGCGGAGCATCGTGTGCCGGCGGGAAAGGAAGTCAAGGTGATCATGACCACTGCGCTCGGTGACAAGCTCAATATTGTCGAGGCGATTCCCCGCTGTGATGCGTACCTGACAAAACCCATCGATCGCGCACAGTTGATGTTCTATGTGAAGAAATTCGGGCTGCTGGGTCGGGAGCAGTCGCCGGATGGGACGCAGGCGGAAACATAGCGTCCACCCGGGGAACTACCCGGGAAAGAGTGAGGACGCCCCCTGGGTGGGATAGACTTCAGAAACTGTACAGGCCGGTAAACATGAAGCCAAATTGGTGGGTCCGGCTTGCCGGTTCGTAGATCCATGCCTCCTGCCCGCCCAGAATGACATGCGGCGAGTCATTGCTCCGGTCGATCGCCGAATACTCATACCAGAACGTTACGCCCGCTCCCCACCCGGACGCTGTCCTGTACTCCACCGGAGCCGCCACATACCACCCCGGGAGGTTCCCAAGGGTAAGTGTGGGATTGTCGTACTGCTCGAGACGGATGTAGATGTTTCCTGACAAGATGACACGAAGCGCCATATCCAATCCGACCAGCCAGTAGCGTCCAATCCGCAGCTCCCCCTTCACCCCGATTGGCAGATAACTCCAGGAGTAGTCTTCTGTGTACCCCATGAGATCATTGTGGCCGGACAGGTCGCGCCTCCAGAACCGATATCCATAGCCGGTGTACGGAATAACGTCGATGGAAGAGTTGCCGATCCCGTGAAACACGTAACCGGCGTCGCACTCGAATCGCGAAAACCAGTTCTGTGTGGTCTCTGTGAAATCGGTTGATCGACCGAACGCGTCTGTTTCGGTCGATCCGTATTCCGTGCTGCTGGGAGAGAAGTCAAAATGAACTCTTCCGTATAGCGGGAGATCCGATCCCCCCTCGAATGTGTACCGCAACGCCACCCCGAACAGCCAGCCGTTTTCCGTGCTTTTGCCGGGCGGTGGGAAATCTTCTTTGTAGTCAAACGAGTTGAGGAGTATTGAAACCTCGGCGTTGTGCAGTGGCGCGATAGTTCTTGGTTTTGTCTTCGGTGGGTTGGCGCAGGCGAGGCATACCGGCAAGCCCAGGGTAATTAGGGCGAATTGAAGCTTCACGACATCTCCGCTCCCAGTCCGGGATCAGCTTTGACAATCATGACAACGTAGGTGAGACATCTCGTCCTACAGAGAAAACCCATAAAATCTACTGGACTCCAGATCTCCCTTCCTGATATGCCCGGAGTATACCGTCCATCATCTTGTGAGTCTCTTTTCTCACGATCTTCCGTGCAGGCTCGGCATCGAACCATTCCAGAGTTCTCTTGATGCCGAGATGAAACGGTATTGTCGCCTTGAACTCCGGAACGATTCTTCTGATCTTGCTGTTATCGAAAATCACGCTATGAGACTTATCCCCCACTAAGCTGCCTCTGAGAGATTCTTCACAAACAGCGATGAAATCGGAGGGGATATGAACCAAACGGGGCTCGCACCCCGCGGCCGAGGCTACCGCACGGTAGATTTGATCCCACGTGAGTATCTCATCTGACGTTATATGGAACGCTTCTCCTATGGTCTGCGGATGACCGAGAAGGCCGACAAACCCCCGGGCAAAATCTTCTGCGTGCGTCACCGTCCAGAGAGATGTTCCGTCGCCATGAACGATGATCGGCTCCCCTCTTTTCATTCGATCAATCACAGTGTATTCCGTCCAGCCCCCGATGGCCACAGGGATCACTGTATCGTATGTGAGTGACGGCCGGACAATGGTTATCGGGAAACCATCACGCCGGTAGGCACGGTTCAGTTTCTCTTCACAGGCGATCTTGTTGCGCGAGTACTCCCAGAATGGGTTGCAGAGAGGCGTTGATTCTGTTATGACCGGATGGACAGGGGGCTTCTGGTATGCAGAAGCCGAACTGATGAATACGAACTGGTTCGTCCTCTCCCGGAAAAGTCCGATGTCCCGTTCAATATCCTCTTCCGTGTAGGCTATCCAATCGACTACCGAGTCCCAGTGACTCCCCCCGAGAAGTGCACGGACATCCTCCGGTCTGTTGATATCACCGCGGACTACCGTTGCCTCCGGAATATCCACGCGCCGCGTTCCGCGCGTGAGGAGATGCAGATCGATTCCCCGTTCCATACATGCCAGGCTCACTGACCTGCTGATGTTGCCGGTGCCGCCGATAAAGAGAACTTTCACGACGATTCCTCCGCTGTGTGTGATGGGGTCCCTGTATCCTCAACTCCCTCCTGGATCTGTTGGTATGCCAACTCTCCGTTGACGGCGGGCTTGTCCTTGATTTGACGCGACGGGGTGTGTCCGCCGGAAATGTGGATGTCTCAATTTCTAACAAAATATCCGTTTTGTTTAAACTCGCCATGGCGGCTGTGACAACAAAAGGCGGCACAAGCACTGATGAAACGGGCGGACCTGCCAGGCATAGTCGTCTACGGGCCGTGATCGGCTCAAATGTTCGACTAGCTTCAAAATGAAAGAAATTATGGAGAAGACCGGTCAATTCCAAATTGTCGACCCATTGTATCGTCGCTCCTTAGTTCTCGAGTGCAATGCCCGTTGCTTTTGCATCCTTCTTTAATCGCCACCCCTTCCAGAGGAAGTAGATGACGGGATACACGGCGAGCTCGAGCATCACCGATGTGACAACACCGCCGACCATCGGCGCAGCGATGCGCTTCATGACGTCGGCGCCCGTTCCGTGGCTCCACATGATGGGAACAAGACCTGCGATGATTACGGAAGCGGTCATGATCTTCGGACGGACCCGCTGGACGGCGCCGTGGTGAATCGCGTCTTTCAAGTCATTGAGGCCGCGCATGAGGCCTTTCTTCTTCCAGTCATCGTACGCATGATCCAGGTACAGGAGCATCACGACGCCCGTCTCTGCATCCAGCCCTGCCAGCGCAATGATCCCTACCCAGACCGCGATGCTCAGGTTGTACCCGAGGAAATAGAGCAGCCAGAACGCCCCCACCAGGGAAAAGGGAACCGCAAGGAAAACGATCGCCACTTTGGCGACCGAACGAGTGTTCAGATAGATGATGATGAAGATGATAAAGAGCGTCAGGGGGATGACGTACATAAGGCGCCTTTCTGCCCTCTGCATGTACTCGTACTCGCCGCTCCAGATGAGATTGTAGCCGGCAGGGAGTTTGACGTTTCGGGCCACGGTCTGCCTGGCGTTCTGCACGTATGTACCGACGTCGATATCCTTGATATCCACATACACCCACGCATTCGGGCGGGTATCTTCGCTCCGAACAACCATTGGTCCTTTGCGCGTTGTGATTGTCGCGAGCTGGCCCATGGGAATCTGCGCACCCCCGGGCGTCGGGACGAGCACCCGCTTGAGCGCTTCCAGATTGTCACGTAACTCCCGGCTGTACCGGAGATTCACGGTGTAGCGTTCCAGGCCCTCCACAGTGTTCGTGATGCTCATGCCTCCCATAGCGGTCTGAATCACGCTTTGCACATCGCCCACCGTCAAGCCATAGCGCGCCGCCTCCTTCCGGTCGATGTCAAAGTCGAGGTAGTTCCCTCCCACTGACCGCTCTGCAAAGGCACTAGAGGTCCCGGGCACAGTCCGTATGACCGCTTCCACCTGCCTGCCGATCTCCTCCAGGGTCTGGAGATCGGGTCCCGATATTTTGATGCCGACCGGCGTCTTGATTCCTGTACTCAGCATGTCAATACGGGTCTTGATGGGCATTGTCCAGGCATTCGTCAGTCCGGGAAACTGTATCGCCTGATCCATCTCGCCGACAAGTTTCTCGACTGTCATCCCCGGCCGCCATTCGTTCTCCGGTTTGAGCATGATTGTTGTTTCAATCATGTCGAGCCCCGCCGGATCCGTGGCCGTCTCTGCGCGACCGACTTTGCCGAATACATGATGCACTTCAGGAAATGTCCGGATGATTTTGTCAGTCTGTTGCAGCAGTTCACGGGCCTTCGTTATCGACATACCCGGCATGGTGGTGGGCATGTACAGCAAATCACCTTCGTGCAACGGCGGCATGAACTCCGAGCCAATCTTCGTGAAGGGAATAACCGTTACCGCCAGCAGGACCAATGCACCAGCGATCACCCATTTGTTGTGCTTCAACACGAAATCGACCAGTGGCGTGTAGATGCGCATGAGGAAACGGTTAAGCGGGTTGCGTTCTTCGGGGAGAATTTTCCCCCGAATCCAGTACCCCATAAGAATCGGCACGATGGTGATCGACAGCATTGCCGCCGCCGCCATCGAATAGGTTTTGGTGAATGCAAGAGGTTTGAACAGCCGGCCTTCCTGTCCCTCAAGGGTAAACACCGGAATAAACGACACCGTAATCACCAGTAAGGAGTAGAACAGTGCGGGTCCGACCTCTTTGGATGCATCGAGGATGACCTCCCAGTGGTCACGTCTCTGTTCAGGCGGTTTGAGCGATTCGTGTTCTATGTGCTTGTGTGCATTTTCAATCATGATGATGGCTGCGTCCACCATCGCCCCGATCGCTATGGCAATACCGCTCAGCGACATGATATTGGCATTGATGCCCTGGGCCTTCATGACAATGAAGGCTATGAGAATCGCCGTGGGAAGGGTGAAAATGGCCACAAGAGCGCTCCGGACGTGAAGCAGGAACAGAAAACAAACAATGGCAACGATGATGATTTCTTCCGTGAGCTTATCCCGTAGCGTTTCAATTGCCCGCTCGATCAGTGTTGACCGATCATAGGCCGTGTGGATCTGCACGTCCTCCGGCAAACCCTGTTTCAGCACTTCAAGCTTCTTCTTCACTCCTTCAATCACCTGCAGCGCGTTCTGACCGTACCGCATCACGATGATCCCCCCCACCACTTCACCTTCGCCGTTGCTTTCCGCGAGACCCCGTCTCATCAACGGCCCGATGGTCACCTCGGCCACGTCCCGGATATACACGGGAGTCCCGCTGTTCTTGTCCACCATCAGCGGAATGTCCTTGATATCCTCCACCGATTTGATGTAGCCAAGCCCTCTCACCATGAATTCCATTTCACCCATCTCGACGACCTCACCGCCAACGTCGTTGTTCGAGTGCTTGATCGCCATCTCCACCATGTTGAGCGGGATGTTGTACCCGAGGAGCTTGGCCGGATCGACGGTCACCTGGTACTGCTTGACGAAGCCCCCGATGCTCGCAACTTCGGCGACACCCTCGACAGCTGTGAGCTCATATTTCAGATACCAATCCTGAAGTGAGCGCAGTTCCTGCAGGGATCGCTTGTCAGAGGTGAGCGTGTATTCGAAGACCCATCCAACGCCGGTCGCATCCGGCCCCAGAGTTGGAACGACACCAGACGGCAGTCGCTTCTGTGCATAATTGAGATATTCCAGCACCCGGCTGCGCGCCCAGTACAGGTCGGTCCCATCTTCAAAAATGACATAGACCAGCGAGTAGCCGAAAAAGGAGTAGCCCCGGACGACTTTGGATGCAGGGACACTTACCATTGCGGTCGTCAGCGGATACGTTATCTGGTCCTCAACAATGCGCGGCGATTGCCCCGGGTAATCGGTGAAGATGATCACCTGCACATCGCTCAAGTCGGGAATCGCATCGATGGGGATGCCCAGCATCGAGTAGATACCCCAGCCGATGAGAAACACGACGGCAAGGATGACCATGAACTTGTTCTTGATGGACCACTCAATGATCTTCTCTAACATGTTCTTGCCTTTATGTTGTGTTCGCACCCCGGATTGCCGATCCGGCAATCACGAAGTGACGGCGCTCCGTCCTGCATGCTCTTAGCGCTGCTTTGTCGGCATCGCATACTTCTCAGGATTCTCCTTGAACTTCACCATATCGTATTCACTGCAGAAGTAGTACCTGGTATCTTTGTAGGTGTATGCGAGGCCTTCGTCCGGACTGATCACCATACCGCACACCGGGTCGACAACCTTCTGAGCCTGCAGTGCTTCATTGCCGGGGCGATCATCATTCTTCTCGGCTGCTTTCTGAGCTTCCGATGTATTCTCAGCCGGCATGTTCTTCATATCGTGCTCACCACCCGCCGGTGTTGTTGCTTCCATCGACGTTGACGTGTCGTGTTCTGTGTGGCCTGACATCTGGCTGATGACAGCCTTCAGATTACTTTCCGAATCGATGAGGAATTGAGAGGATACAACAATCTTCTCTCCCTCCTTGACGCCCTCGAGGATCTGTACATACCCGTCCGCCGTCACGCCCAGTGTCACCTCGCGCGGATCGAAGTATCCACCACCCAGCGCCATGACGGCAATATTGCGCTCACCGGAGTGAATGATTGCCTGCTCGGGAACCGCAACCGTGTTCACCGTTACCGGCGAGGCAATCTCCACTGTGGCAAACATCTCGGGCCTGATCTCAAGTGCGGGAGTGTTCCGCAACTCGACCCGGACCTTCGCCGTTTTGGTCTCCATGCTGAGCATCGGATAGATGTAGGACACTGTCCCGTGAAGCTTCTTGCCGGGGAGATAGGAGAGCGCAACATCCACTTTCTGCGCCAGCTTCACCCACGGCAACTCATACTGGTAGATATCGGCAATGATCCAGACCGTGGAGAGGTCGGCAATTCTGAACAGCTCCATTCCCGCCATGACACTCTGACCTTTGAACACCATCTTGTCCATGACATACCCGTCGACGGGTGAATACAGCGTCATCGTCTTTTTCGGGGTCCCGCGCTCTTCCAGCACCCTGATCTCCGATTCTGGAATGTCCCAGTAAAGAAGACGCCGGCGTGCACTTTGCACCAGATTGTCGCTCCCCTTCCGGGCTTCATCCATACTGCTTCCGGCCATCTGCTTGTCGTAACGGAGTGCCTGGAGATACTCTTCTTGAGTGCTCACAAGCTCCGGGCTGTACAGGTCAAGCAGGGGCTCTCCCTTACGGACCAGCTTGCCGGTGTAATCAACCATCAGCTGTTCGACCCACCCCATGACTTTCGTGTTGATCGAATAGACCTTGGTCTCATCGTACTCCACCTTACCGACCGTGCGGATGATTTTGTTCAAGTGCCGGATTTTCACATCCTCGACCCTGACCCCCATGTTTTGGACGGTGACCGGATCGATTTTGATTCCTTTTGTACCACTTTCACCCTCATACACCGGGACGAGATCCATTCCGCAATCGGGGGCCTTGCCCGGCTTGTCGGAAGTGAACCAGGGGTGCATCGGATCCTCATAGTAGGCAATGGTGCGCTCTCCTGAACCGCCTGACTCCTCAGCGTAGACCGGTACGAAATCCATCCCGTCGGGGGCCTTCTTCGGTGACGCTGAAGTGTTCTGCGGGTTCATGGGATCGCGGTAATACAGGATCTTTCGTTCTCCCGACTTCCCCCCTTCGGTGCCGGGCATGAAGATGAGCCAGCCCGCCCCGAGACCGATGATGATGCTCAGAATTGCAGTGACGACCGTTCTTTTCATCTTTCCGTACTCCTTCTAAACGTATTATGGAATTCTTCTTTCGATCTCGGCAAGATCCAACCCAACAGCCTGCTCGAGTTGGGCCTGGCTGGACATGAAATTCATCACCGCCATGTACTGATCCACTCTGGACTTCAACAGCATGCGGTAGGCGTCGATGACCATAAGGAATTCCGTCTTGCCGGTCCGGTAGGCAGCCACCGTAGACTGGAGCGTCTGTTCGGCCTGAGCAACGACCGTGGTTTTGTACAACTGCACAATGTTCTGATTTGTCTGCACCTTCACCAGGGCGTCCTGAACCTGGAAGAGCGTCATGTTCTTCATGTTGTCGTATTCTTCCTCAGCCTTCTTCACATTGAGCTCATTCTCGTCCACTTTTGACCCCACCTTACCGCTCGCCCAGGGAGCGATCGGTATGCTGATCCCCACCATCGTGGACCAGAAATCGTCCTTTGTCATGGTCATGTCCTTGTACATCACCCGCACCATCAGGTCGGGAAAATACTCTTTCTTCGAAGCCGAGAGCTCGGCTTTGTTCATCTCAATATTGAAGTTCATCGCCCGTATTTCGGGGCGATTCTCCTGAGCCAAAGGGCGAAGCTGGTCGAATGTCCACCGGGGGATGTTTGCTTCAATCTCCGGGACATAGCCAAGAGAAGCGTTCGCAGGACGGCTGAGGATGGTGTTGATCATGGATTCGACAACCTTCTTCTCACTTTCCAGATTGAGCCCGTCGGTAACGAGCGTCGACAGCTCCGTCTGTGCCCGCAGAATGTCGGGCTGCTTTCCCATTCCCACTTCATATTGTTTCGAGGCGATTTCGACAAATGTTCGCATCAGGTCCTGATTCTCTCCATTGAGCTCGATCTTGCGCTGAACAAGATAGAGCGCATAGTACGCCGACTTCAGCTCCCGAATCACCTTCTGCTCAAGGGCCTTATATCCCTCACCCATCATCTTTGCATTGTTCTCGGCGGCACTCCCCAGAGAAGAGCGCTTGCCGGGGAATGGAAACATCTGCTGTATGAAATAGTCATTCTCCATCGAATTCTTTACCGGATTGGGGAAGGACTGTATGGGCGTTTTAAAAAACTCGAAGCCGACTTGTGGTGCATCCCAGGCGGTCACCTGGTCGACCCTGGCCTCGGCGGCACGTGTTTGATGCCGTGCAGCCCGGAGCGCCGGATTATTTCGCAGGGCTTCTGCCATAAGACTATCAAGGACAAGCGGAGCATTCACCTGTCCGGAAGCCGGCCGGTACAATGCCAGACTGATCAGAACGAAAAGGTACAATCTGAGGGTGGTTCGCATGGAAGCATCACTCCCTTTTGACAGACGTAGAGAGGATCCCCGCACAGCGCGGGTGATCAGGCGAAAATACAATGGATACAGCGTGCGCCGGAAAACGATACACATCCGCGCATGCCACGAGGTGAATGGAGTGGAGACTAAATCAGGAAGGTTGAGTTGAGGACATAGGTCTCCACCGATGATGGAGAGACATTCGAGGCAACAGAAACGGTGCGGAAGGCGGCTGGATTGGCCGGATTGCCGATCACCGTTTGAAACACAGAAGCCGGCAGCAGATCACTCTTGATGATCCGTTCACCGTTGAATTGCTTTTCGAGGACTGTCGGTCCGGTTTGATAACCCCCGGCGACGGCAGCCGTCTGGCACGGATGGTACAAAGAAAATGCAGGCGCCACCGGAGCTTGCTGCCCAGACTTAACTTCGCACGATGAGGCAGTGCAACAATCCGTCCCCTTGCAGCACGACGTCCCGCACATTTCATCCGTGATCGCACAATGGTAGAGAACCACCGTGAAGCCGGAATTGGCCAGAAGGAAGAGCGCCAGAAAAAAGCGACCGAAACCGGGACTATGTCTGTTGATAAGATTCATCGAGCTCAATATAAAGCAACCCTGTCCGCCAGGACATCGCCGCATGTGAACATCCACCCACAGGCCCGCAACAATCAGCCTTACCGAGTAGCAGTTAGAGATACCTCGATGTATGATGCAACACAGGAACCTACATCCATTCGTGCAATACGGTACCTACTATCATAACCAGAGGCAGGTCGGGTTCGTTCCCGCACCTTACGCAAACCTGCTCACAATCTCTGAGGGGAACCGGCCTCCCGTACCCTCCGCAGCCCTTCATCCCGTGAAGCGCTGCAATAACATACGCTTTGGCAGGTGGCAGAGCGTTACAGAATTGCGGAAATTTGTTACATTGCGGTCGTGGAGCTTTTGTGTGGAGATTTCCCATGCAAACAACGATCCGGTGCTTGACCAGATCCTGACCTGGAGGGATTATCCCTCCGTGCATGCGCTATCCGTCCATTTCCACCCAGGATACCCCTTACTTTGCAATTGTCTGAAGGCTTTTCGCGCTTCAACCTGCTTGCCGAAGTAGCCAATGAGGATACCTGCGTACATCTTTGATCCTCAGGGAAAACACATTGTGGCCACCCCACTATGTGCGCGCAAGGACCTCGGATACGTAAGATCTCCATGCAACGGAATACCCTTGAATCGCCGGTCCGGAGCGACTACCGGCGGGACTTGGCGAGCCGGATGACATACAACAGAATGAGTGCGCCAACAACCGCTGCAATCAGCAAACCGATGATACCCCCGCTTGAAATGCCCAGCAGACCGAAAACCCAGACTCCGATAAACGAACCTATCACCCCGATGATCAAATCACCGATCAGACCGAACCCGGAGCCTTTCATGATTTTCCCTGCAAGGAATCCGGCGAGAATTCCGATCACGAGAAAAAGAAGCAGGTGTTCTGTACTCATATGACCTTCTCCGTAGTTGAATGGAACTCCGCTTTCCCCCTGAATGCGGCCAATTGTCTGAATAACTCTATTTCCTCTTCTCTGAGATGGTCCGGTATCCGTATATCAATCTTCACAAACAGATTCCCGAACGCATTCTTCTCGTCGTAGACCGGCATCCCCAGTCCCACGAGCCTGAGCTCTGTGCCGTTCAACGTCTCCTTTGGGATATCCACCTTGACCGTGCCGTTAAGTGTTTTTACGTGTGCCTTTCCCCCCAGTACAGCAGTGTACAATTCAACGGACACGTCACGGTGGAGATCGTTTCCTCTCCGGTGAAATACCGGATGGGGTGCAATCTTGATGGTGAGATAGAGGTCGCCGCTTGCACCTGCGTTCCTTCCGGAACGCCCTTTGCCCGGGACCCTCAACACCTGCATGTCCGCAATGCCCGGTTTGATCGTTACCCTGATGGTTTGCCCGTTAAGATGGATAATCCGGGCGGAGCCGTTATACGCTTCTTCAAGTGAGAGCGTTGTCTCCGCGTCGAGGTCTTCTCCTTTGACCGCGACGCTTCTCCTTCCCCGCCCCTGGCGGCTATGCTGTCCGAACAGAAGTTCAAATAGATCACCAACCCCACCGTCGGCGAAAGACGCCTCGAATTCTTCGCGGCTCACGCGGTGTCCTTGTCCGCCTTGATCGGCCGCATATTTCGACCAATCAAATCCGCCGGGCTGTGCTCCGGCTTCTTCGTAATGCTTCCACTCGGCACCAAATTGATCGTACTTTTTGCGCTTCTCCGGGTCGCTCAGGACTTCATGAGCCTCGTTGATTTCCTTAAACGTCTCCTCTTCGGCTTTATCTCCTCTGGTCTTGTCGGGATGATGCTTGAAGGCGAGCTTTCGATACGCTTTCTTGATTTCATCCGGCGTTGCCGCTGTTCCAACGCCCAGGACATGGTAGTAGTCTTTGTATTTCACTTTTTGCGGGTCTTCTCTTTAGTGTGACGCATGCTATTCTGCAACTTGCACCTGCGCCGGGCGCAGCAATTCGTCTTTCCAGAGATAGCCTTGCCGGAGGACCTCAACAACCGTTCCTGGTTCCACACTGGCGCGTTCTGTCACGGCCACGGCCTGGTGCAGGTCAGGCGTGAAGGGCATGCCCAGAGAATCGAAGGAGCGAACCCCGTGCACCTCCAGCAGGGCAACGATCTTCTTGTGGATGATCGTCACCCCTGTTGCGAGCGCCTGCTCGCCGTGGCTTGTCCATTGTAACGCGTTGTCCAGGTCATCGACGATGGTCAGAAGGGAACGGAAGACCTCGCGGTTTCCTTCCTCGGCGATCTTGTTGCCGTCGCGCTCGATGCGACGGCGGTAATTCTTGAAGTCCGCCAGTGTGCGGAGGTGTCGGTCACGTTCAGTGCGCAGGTCTTCCCGCAATCCTTCGATTTCAGCCGCCAGATCGGCCTGGGGCAGCAGGCTATATGGTTCCCTTTGCACGCGTGTTGATGTCATACCTTCCTCCTTTGCGAGCGCGGCCAACTCCTTTGTCACTCTTGTTTTTGGATCTCAGTTTCCGCCAACAGGAATTCTTGTTCCCCTTGTGCGATCAACAGTACTATCGGGGGAAATCGGGGCGGACTCCCCCGCAAGTTTGGCTTCGCGATAGGCAATATTTGCGAGAACCCGCGTCTTTGCCGACTGGGGACTATCCCGGAAGGATTGTTCCGCCCGGACGAGGGCCTCGCGCGCCTTGTACATGTTCTCCGGGACGAGTTTTGCCGCCGGGCATACACTGGCACGCGCATACGCCTGACGGGCGTCGTCAAGCTCTGCCGGGAGGGAAATGTTTGCCGCGCAACCGGTAATGAGGGCTGCGCAAGCGAAACTGATGAGGAAATGTATGGCGTTCAAGGGTCTATTTTCTCCGGGGAAGACTGTGTGCTGACGAAATCAATCAGTGTGCACTTCTGCCGCTGGGGATCCTGAACAAGACGGCAACAACAGCAATCAAATGCCTCGTCGTTATTCGGTTCCTCAGGGGGAGGCCCGTTCGTCTGAAGCCTGACAAAGTATACCGAAGAGAACTGCAGGATGAATCGGCTGAAAGGATGAAAGAAGAGTTAATCCCTTGACTCATTTCGGTATACATCAATGAAGGAGTTCTTCAGGATCCGGAAGAGCCATGTGCGGATGTTTGTTCCCTGATCGTACGTATTCCAGAAGCGGTAGGCTTTCAGGTACGTTTCCTGAACGAGATACTTGGCATCCACGCCGTTCCCGGTCAGGCGCATACTATAACGGTACAGTACGTCCGTGTGCGCAAGTGCCTGCTGTTCAAATGCCTTGTCTTTTTCGCTCTTACAGGTCGTCATCGTGATCTCACGGTTTGCTATTTTCTGGTGATATTTCTCTATCAACCCTTCGTGACCTACCATGGAAAGTATGTATTTCGGCGACCTCTCCGAAATGGCGTCACGCCTTTTCGGAGTCTCTGGAAGCTCCGGCTCGGGCGCGGTCAGGTCAGCTATTCGTGATGGTCTCGCGGTAAGTGTATGAGATCGCTGTACTTCTAACCGTCTATGAGTAGGTATTCATGCATCCACGACCAGCGAGGATGCCTTTGCTTGGATTGAACATGAACCAATCTATAGGGGGATGGAAGGAAAGACCATCGCCCATTGGGATGAAAAGAGATTTAGTCCTTCGTATTGAATTCCCCTCTGGAAAAGTGCCGGCTCTTCACATGCCTTCTGTTCATGGCTTCTATGGCTCGTCCCCGGTCCTCCGGTTCTCCTGTGGCCCTCTCCCCGTCAAGCATTCCCATCCCGAATGACTCTGCTTGTCCTTCGATCGCCCAAAACGTGCCGGTCGGTAGAATATCTCCACGCCCTGGTTCATTGTCGGCAGCACGTACGCAGGCAGGTCGGCACAGTCGCAGTGCTCCTTTGCGGCGCTGGAAGTATACGTTTTCCCTTTCCACGCGCTCATCGTACGGTCATACTCACTGTTCACCGAGCGCACAAATTCCTGCACGCGGTCCACGTCATAGACCGCAACGCTGACCGCCGTTTGAATATCCCTCGTCAACCGGTCGAAGGATTGACGGGCGAATCGTCTTGCAAAGGTATAGGCATCCCCCTCCCGCAGGGTAAGTTCCAGCCGTTCCAGCGCATGGAGATCGAAGTATGATAAGTGAAGATTGTCGGGAGAAGCGACGATGTATCGCGCCGCCGATCCAAACGCACCGATGGTGTACGGTGTACCCCCGAAACAGGTGGAGAGGAGCATGAGATCAAACCGGGCGGCCTCAGCCGTGAGCCCGTGAAGCCCGCCTGCAAGGTCATGCACGGTGACCGTCCGATCCGGATACGATGCATCGTACCCCGTGCCGCCGGATTCGGGGATTTCGTGACCACAGTACAGAAATATGTTCACCATTCCGCTCCGGTTGTCCCGCCGGAACCGGCGATACAGCTCTCCTTCAGGCTCGAAGGCGGAGCCTTCCTGATCGCGCCAGTACGATTCATTGGCGATGAGGCGTCCGTTCCGATAGTAGAAGAACTCCCCGTCGCGAAGTGGAAACATGAACAGGAATCGTCTCGTTGCTCGTTGGTGGAAGATGAACACTTCGGCCTGGGGATTGTGCTGCGCGACTCGTATCGCTGCAGCAAGGGCCTCCTGGTCCGCCTGGTATTCAGTGCCGGTGGTATCGTGGTAAAGATAATCACCGTCACCGTGGATGACGCACACGATGGAGTACAACGTCGCCGGCGCTTCAGCTTCTTGTTGAGCTTCATGCTGAACGGCAAGGTCGGCGCTGCACGAAGCGAGCACAACCGCAAGCGATGCGCAACTCACCCACATCACTCGCATTGCGCCCCTCGCGTCCGTGATCGATCGCCCGTGTTGATCACGCATGGAGAGCGTACGCACTGGTGGTTCGTCCTGTGACTGTTATACCAGGAGCACAATAAGGATGATGATCAAGAGCAGGGTAACAATGCTGATGGTCACCATCTGGTCCGCCTGCTCCATATCCTGTACGACGTAGTCAGAGAACATGTTGAGTTGCGCGTCCGACACGCGCGCAAAGCCGTTGACTCCCGAGAGTTCGTCCCGTTTCTCTTTGAGTATCGCCTTGTAGCGGTCAATCCCCATTCCTTCCTCTCTTGAAATCCACGGCGAAGTTTTCACCATGTCCAACGCTTTGGACATGGATTGAAATGAT
The DNA here is from genome assembly GCA_963779225.1 of uncultured Bacteroidota bacterium. Taxonomy (GTDB): domain Bacteria; phylum Bacteroidota; class Ignavibacteria; order UBA10030; family UBA6906; genus CAVPCZ01. The sequence goes on along the minus strand of CAVZWW010000003.1, from coordinate 1,118,574 downwards.
TCGCTGAGAATTGCCCGTTTTTCCGATGGATCGTTTGTGGCTTTGACTTTGGTTGCTGCATTGCTGAAATACCGCTGAAGTTCCCCTTTTCCATCCGCATGGGCCGGAATCGCCAGAACAAACATCAGGATGAGAGATCCCATTACTTTTCGTGCTGTCATTGTGGTGCCTTTCGTGAGATTTTTCCTCTACTTCGATTTCTTGTAGTACTGCAATGCCTCCGGAAGCTCTTCACGTATTTTCGCAATGCGTGTTTCGTCCGAGGGGTGTGTACTCATAAACTCCGGAGGCGCCTGACCCTTGTTCTGTTGTGCCATGCGTTGCCAGAAGGTCAAGGCTTCGTTGGGGTCGTATCCCGCCATGGCCATGAAAATCAATCCAAGATGATCCCCTTCGCTTTCCTGCAAACGGCTGTAGGGAAGAAGCGCTCCGTACTGCATTCCCACACCGAACACGGTCATCCAGAGTTGTTGTGTTTCTTGAGGTTTCTCCGAGAGTGCCTGGGACAGCGCTGCCCCGCCGAGCTGGGCGAGTAGTCCCTGACTCATCCGTTCTTCACCGTGGTTGGCAACTGCATGGGCAATCTCATGCCCCATCACCACCGCAAGGCCGATTTCGTTGGCTGTAAGCGGCAGGATACCTGTGTACACCACAACTTTTCCGCCCGGCATGCACCACGCATTTGCCTCTTTGTTATCGACGAGGTTGAACTCCCAGCTGTATCCACTTAACGACAGATTATTCTGACGGAAGTATTGCTCAACCGAAGACTTGATATTTCCTCCGACATGTTTCACCATCGCTGTTCGACTGTCTCCGGCGGGAACAACTGTGTTTGCTTTCAAGAACTCGTCGTACTGCTGGGTGCTCATCGAGAGCATATCCGCACTGGAGACAAGACTCAGTTGCTGCCTTCCCGTGACCGGAACGGTGCTGCACGCACTGAACAGCAAGGAGCCGGCCATGAGCATTCCGGTAACCAGGGTCACACGCTTACGACCATCCTTGATCATATTCGCTTCCTCTGAATGAATTCGACATTTGCCGGGAGATTCCACGTCTTGAACACCACTGCTACCAATCTACTGTGAAAACCCGCATCACGTGTAAACCTGCATCTTCCGCCGACGCCCGTGGTATCGCTCTCGCCCGTTACGGTGATATTTTCGCCCAATGGCCGGTTCCGGAATTGTAGGCAACAGTAATATTGACATAACGTTTGTTGTTCGCCGGATCCACCCGGACTCCAGGAGACTCCACTCTGAACTTTACATAGTTGCCGTTTGCCGTAATGGCAAAATAGACTTTCCCTGACACAATCGTCAGTCCGGGTGTTGAACGAAACGCTGAGACACCCGGCACAACAACGACTTCATCAAAGCTTGAAGCGGTTGTTTCCACAAACAGGGTGCGCCGCCATCCGGTGCTGGGAACAAAGTCGTCCGGACTTTTCAGCAGAGGCGTGGCACCGGAACGTCCATCTATCCAAAGATCGATGAAGGGTTGATTCGCGAGTATAAAGCTGAACCGCTGCCCGGGCGCGAACTGGAGCCCGGAGGGCTCGCTCGATTCATATTCATACAGACTCTGGAACCCGTAGCGTACGGTCGGTCCCCATTGAAGAGTCACTTTCTCACTCAGGGAACCGTTGCTTTTTACGGATTGTATGGAAAACGTATAGATTCCACCGTTGACAAGGCCGGACACGGTGTCTGAAGTTGCCGTTGACGTCGTATTCGTGCTGTCAATCACGGTGTTCGAAGGGGTTGTCGTCACGATCCGGTAGCCGGCAAAATCGCTTGACCCAACATCGGGTGAGGCGGTCCAGGCAAGAAACACCCTTCCGTCTCCAGAGGCTGCCCGGAAGTCAGTCGGCGGCGCCAGTTCCGTGGGCGTGAGAATGTCACCCTCACTGTCGCATCCCGACAACCCGAAAAGACCGATTCCCCCCACGAAGGCCAACAAAAGACCGTTACACACATATCGTATCATGCCTTGCTCCTTTCATAGAGATCGCAACTGCCAGAACGATCACTAATTGAGTGTGCCGTTTTCCGCCGCATCCTTCATTTTCTCGTTCGCAAAAATGGCAACTTCAACGCGTCGGTTTTGCTGACGCCCTGCTGCCGTTTCGTTCGAAGAGACCGGGTTCAACTCGCCGAGTCCGACAGTGGAAATCCTTGAACCGGCAACACCCTGACCCTTCTGATAGTCGGCCACAGATTGCGCACGGCGTTCCGACAATTGCTGGTTGTACTCCTCGGTCCCCTCGTTGTCGGTATCGCCCTCGATAAGAATGTTGGTGTCCGGATATTTGTTCAGGATCTTCGAAAGACTCTCAATGTTGGACTTTGCCGCAGGCTGAAGCTCGGAAGAATTCGTCACGAACAAAATGCCGGAGTCGAACGTTATCTTAATTCCTTCACCGACCCGTTCGACCTTTGCGTTCGAGAGATCCTGCCTCATCTCTTCCGCCCGCTTGTCCATATTATTGCCAATGATCGCACCCGTGGTTCCACCGACCGCGGCCCCGATGATGGCACCAAGGGCGGTATTCCCGGCTGCGTTTCCGATAACACCACCAATAACAGCACCGCCACCCGCGCCGATGGCTCCACCCTTCACGGCGTTACTGGCTGAACACCCTATCAGAACAGTGGAGAGACACAGCACCACTGCAATGACGCCATTCCTCTTTGTTTTCATGACGGTTCCTCATTTGTGCAAATGCGAGTAGCATATGATACTGTGATCTGTTGTGGTCGGTTGTGCTTGCGCATACTGTCGTTACCTTACACCACTCAGCGGTTCGGATCAGGCGGCAGGCTCGCCTGGCGTCCTGTCATATCCATCGCTGCCTGCTACAGACCCACAACACGGTGTCTGCTCAGCAATGTGGACGTTGGCATCTCCGATCGGCTCGTCGTCACACGTCTGCCTGCACGACTGCATCCAACCCACGCCCCAATCGTCAGACTCCTGCTCACTCTTGACCGCCCGACGCACTTCCGTCTTGTTGCTCGTTGCGATACTCATCGCTGCCCATACAGACAGTACCTCCTTTCTCTTGTGCGCAGTGCTCTGCATCAGATCAACAAGGTGTGCGCGACTTTTCTCGCGGTAATGAAGTCACAGTTGTCGTACAGTGCATGCTCCCGTACACGCCGAATCACAACAGCCGGGTTCCATCGCCAGATCCTGAGCGAGAACACCAGGTTCTTCTTCGGTCTATGTCAGCTTTCTGCCGCTGAACAGATTGAACACGACGGCAATGACAGCCAGCACGAGAAGTATGTGGACGAAACCGCCCATCGTGTAGGATGTCAACAGTCCCAGGAGCCACAGGACCACGAGAATAACAGCGATAGTGTATAACATGACAGGTATCCTTTCGATTTTTGTCACATGTGTAATTCAGGGGCAAACAATGGCCCCACAGCTCTACGGTCTTCGACGATGTGCCCGTATCCTCTTGCCCGTTGCGAGCACCATCGGGATCCGGGCCTTGCGCTTCGCAATGGTGAATGTTCTTACAGCGCCTGCTCGATCCCGGCTCACCCCATCGCCTCCTTTCTTCGCACGTCTTCACACAACGTGCACAGCAATGATCCGCGATAAGCGGCGGATACTCTCAGTGACACAGATAGAGTATACAACGAATGCGCTGTGGTTGAAATCGGCCAAAGGGATGAAACAATGGTTAATCCCTTCGGCGGAAGGATCAGTTGCCAATGTGAATGTTCAAGAGCGAATCCAGCAAACCAAACACCTTCAACAACCACAGTACTACGGCAATGACCACAACGGCGTTCAGGATCTTCTTCAACGTGGCCTGCATCGGGATGTAGCTATTCACAAGCCATAGGAGAACGCCGACCACAACGAGAATGATCACTACTTGAAGTAACGGCATCCGAACCTCCCTGTGTGGTTCATACAAGTATCTGAATTTCCCGGCTTCACATATGTCAGGTGTGCGTCTGTGATAGCCATGGGGAATCTGGAAAGCCGGTCCATCACAGTGTCGCGATCAGCTTTCGTACTTCTTCCCTGGTCGTCCCGAGTTTCTTCTGAAGTCTGCCCACCAGCTCCTCCTCCTTGCCTTCAACAAAGAGTACATCGTCGTCAGTCAGGTTTGCATATTGTTGTTTGAGTTTGCCGGAAATGGTTTTCCAGTCGCCTTTCATGCTGAGCGAGTTCATAGAATGCCTCTTGGTGTTTGTCCATGAGAATGATGCAGTACGCGGCGATAGACTGTGACACATCCGCACTTCGTTGTCGCTGCTACTTCTTATCCGTGAACAGATCCTCAATGGTCTTTCCTATTGCATCGATATCCTGCTTGACATTCGCTTTGAATTCCGCCCAGTTACTCTGTCCGTCGTCCTTGTAGTTCTCCAACTTCTTCTTCAGGTCGAGGTTTCTCTGTTCCAGTGCCGCCACTTCCTTGCTGTATTGAGCTTTGAACTTGGGGCCGGCCTTCTCCATTTTGTCTTTGAATGCTTCAATCCTCTTTTCGTTTGCCTCGATTGCCAGCTCAGATTCGCGTTTGAATGTCTCCCATTCCGCAAGAAATGCCGTTCGAGCGTCTTTCAACTCCTGCGAGGCAGCCCCTACATTGTCCTTGGCATTGTCCAGTTTTTGTTCTGACGTTTTCCCGCAGCCCGCGACGAGAGTTCCTGCTATACACCCGATGACGGCAAAAGTGAACATTGTGTGTTTCATGGAGCCTCCTTGATGATTGGTGAGAACGGTCCATCCGTTTGTCACGATGGGAGTGTACCGAGAGATGCCCTGCAATCCAATCGGCCGGAGGGATGAAAGAGTAGCTAACTCCTCTGCCGGACGCAAAAGCCACCGCCTCACATCACACCCGCCTGAAATCGATATATCCCCGCTCCACATCCGTGTTGACCAGTTGCACGCGGAGCCGGTTGTCTACCGCGAGGCCTTCAAAACCGGTCTCCAGCCTCCCTTCAATCGGGGGATGCAGAAGACGCACCCACGTGCCTTTCTCCGACGCGCCGGTGACAATCGCATCAAACTGCTCTCCGAGCCGTGATTCCAGCAGCATTGCTGCGGCCGATTTTGTGACCTGCCGTTCTACCTTTTTCGCTGCGTCTTCCGCTTCGGTGCAGTGCCTGGCAAGCACTTCCAATTCGTCGTTCTCGTAGGGCCTGATACGTCCCGCCATCGCCGCTTTCAGCAACCGCTGGGTTATCAGATCGGGATATCTCCTGTTCGGGGCGGTGGAATGAGCATAGTCCTTGACGGCAAGTCCAAAATGTCCGGTGGCAGTGCCTCCCGGAGCCAGGACGACGTATTCACCGGAACCCAGAAGTTTGATGACGCTGAGAGAGAGATCGGGAAAGCGGAGAGGATCGGCGGCTTTCGCCGACATAAGAAAGCGCTCGAGGGCCTTTGCGTCGGGTTCCTTCGGCAGCGTTGCGCTCCGCTCTGCAGCAAGTTCCATAATCCGCTCCCAGTGTTTAGGTGAGCGAACCACGCGCCGCACCGACGGAAAATCTTTGGACGCGAGGTATCGTGCGGTAACGCCGTTGGCGGCGATCATGAAGTCTTCAATGATATCTTTCGCCCGGTTGCGCTTATCGGCCTCCAGGTCCTTGAGCTCATCTCCGTCAAAAATCGGCCGGGTTTCGATGGTTTCGAGATCCAGCGCGCCGTGCAGGTGCCGGAGTGCTTTCAGTTTCTGGGCCACGCGGTCCTGGAGTCGGAGGTTCTCTTCCAGTCCGGCAACCGTGCCGACCCCTTGTGGCAACGGCCCATCATTTTCCAGCCAGGCTGCCACGTCGTTGTAGGTCAGCTTCACGTGGTTGCGCACCGTCGCGTGATAAACGTCCGAACTCTGAATTGCTCCGTCCCCGGCGAGAACCACTTCCACAACGACGGCCAGACGGTCTGTCCCATAATTCAGAGAGGTAAGATCCGTTGAGAGTTTCTCGGGCAGCATGGGGAATGTCTCGGCAACCGTGTAAATGGAGGTGGTGTTTTGCCGCGCATGTTCGTCGAGGGCCGATCGCGTCTTGACGACCGCGTCAACGTCGGCAATGGCGACCATGATCCTGGTCCCCCCGCCGGGCATGGCTTCGGCAACGGTAAGCTGGTCCAGATCACGCGAATCATCGTTGTCGATGGAACACCAGAGAAGATTCCGGAGATCATGCGTCGCGCCGTCTGCGCGGGTCGCCGGCCCGTGAATGGCGTCCAGCTCAGCGATAGCCTGGGCGGGAAAATCCGGGACAAGTCCCCGTTCGAGCATCGCCCGATGGGCGATTCTTTGCAGGATCAAGCGATGTTGTTTCTTGTCGGCCTTCGCCATCTGTGTCACCTTTTCTGGAATGCTCTGGAGGTCAAATCAAACTCACGAATGCAGCAACCCCTGATATGACAATCAAGACGCCGGCAATCTTATTCACCCACCTGAGTCCGGCCGAATCCAGCTTCTTTCTGAAGAACGTCGCAACGAACCCAAGGGCCAGGAACCATAGACCGGATCCCGCAAATACTCCGAGGACAAGCATGCCCGCTGAAAAGACATTCAGCTTGTATCCCAGCCCGAACGCGGCGAACACGGCAATGAAAGCAAAAATGGTCACCGGGTTGGTTAGGGCGATGACAAAGGCAGAGACGTAGGATCCCCAGAACCCCCTATTGTCGAAGGGCAGTATGGGTTCCCTGCGCCTGGTCCGGAATGTCCTTATCCCGAGGAACAGGAGCAATGCCCCGCCGATCAGACGCACCCAGAACTCATTGTCGGCGATCAGATCCGAAACGAACGTGAGACCGAAGGCAGCAAGACTGCCGTACAGCGCATCGGCCGTTGCAGCCCCGAGGCCGATGATCAGGCCGCGCGAGTGCCCCTCAGCCAGTGTCTTGCGGATACACATGATACCGACCGGACCGATGGGCACCGCCATTGCAAATCCTATAATCAGTCCTTTGAGGAGAAAGATCGGTTCCATGCTCTTATCGGCCGATCAGCTTGTTGCTTTTGATCCGCGCACCAAACCCGCGAGCCCCAGGACGGTGACGACAACGCCGCCGATGAGCATCCATATCGCCTTGTCGGTAGCCGAGCCGGTGAAGAATCGGGCAATGTCGGAGCTGGTCGAATCATATGCATTGATGCCTGCAATCAGCAGAATGATGCCGCCGGCAAGAATGGCGATTGAAATTGTTCTGTTCATGGGTATTTCCTCATCGTGGATGTCTATTCTCTCTTGGATCTGTAGTCAATGCAGTGGCGCCCCATGGCCCATCCCTACTGTCGTTGATATGGGTGGCACATTCGTTTGCTGCGCTTCCAAAACGAACACCACAGCAACGATCACGACAAACAACGCTACGAGCAGCATGTTTCTCCTGGTCGAGGGCATTTCTCAGAGACCTCCTGATTGTGAAAAGTGTTCTCGGACTTTTGCGGCGAGCTGTCGTTCAGTCAACTTGTCCACCGTTTCGATGCCGGCGATGTGTCCGCCGAGCGCTTCGCTTTCCAGGCGCGCTTTGAGCTCAACTTTTGCCTCGCCCGGGCCAAGGATCAGAATGGCATCCGGATCGCGAATGTGTGAGACGACTCTATCCACAATCCCACCTTGGTCTTCATAGGTGTCTCCATTCGGGTTGTGCCGTGGTCTCAGGCAAGCAGTGATTTCTTCCCGCCAAACAGGAGGAGAGCACCACCGATGACCATCGCTCCGATGCCGACGTAGGGTTGCCATTGTACGGAGTGTTGGTTATCCGTTGTGATCTCCAGATTCCCCAGGTCCACGATCTTCTCTTTGGTAACATAGGTGAAACCTGTGTACAGAGTCATTGCCAGACCCACGATGAGTATGATGATGCCGACCGTTTTCATGATGGTAATCCTTCTTTGATGTACATCGTTCGCACCGCCTTATGGACGGCTGCATGAACTCTCCTGATGTTCTGTTCTTGTGCCCTGTTGACCTCATCTGTCACGCCCGCGCTACGTCTTTGTCTTGGATCGGGGTCTTCTCCGCGTAGGCGTTTTGGACCTCACCGCCTTTCTGTTCGCCGCTTTCTGTTTGCTCAACGCCTTTTGTGTTTTGATCAACTTGATATTGGATTCCTTCAATAGCTCAACCGTTGTTTTGAATTCATCCACTTGACGCTTGGCTTCCTCATTGGCTATTCCGTATTTCTCTTGAAGCTTTCCTACAAGCTCTTCATACTTGCCGGCAATGGCGGCCAGCTCGTCGTTCATCATTTTCCCCCAATGGTGTATGGCCTTCCCCCGTCGTTGCTTCCATTGTCCTTCAATACGATCCCAGCTCATGAGATCTCCTCCTTTGGTTTCGGATGTTCACCCCGCGAGACTCATCAACGAGTTCTGAGTGGCAAACTATCCCATCAATCCCTCAGAAGAAGTATACAACCAACCGCCTTCGATTGTAATCGGCCAAAAGGATGAAACGATGGTTAATCCTTTGCAGCGAGGCATAGGCGATGTATAGGGGGAGAACTCTTGGAGTTCCACCGGCCCCCGTCAGTGAGCGTTCGGCATAGTGACCGGTCGGGGCGGCATGTCAGGACGGGAAGAGGGGAAACGCGGCATCCTCGGAAGCAACACGGGACCCGGAACATTTCCGGGTCCCGTGCAGCTGAGCTATCTATTGAGGCTTCACTTCAATTTTGAGCGCGATCGGGTTTAACTGGCCGATCGACGATAATCTCTACCCGCCGATTGTTAGCCCGGCCTTCGGCGTTCGCGTTGTCCGCCGCCGGTCTATCTTCACCGATTCCCCGCGCTTGAATCAGATCAGCCGGATAGCCACGAGAGATGATGTATGAACGCACGGCATCCGCGCGCTGCTGCGACAACACGAGATTGGAGCTGGAAGAACCCTGTGAGTCCGTATGGCCCTCAACGATGATCTTCCGCTCTTTCTTCGAAACGAGCGCATCGTAAACCTGGTTCAACTTATTTTGTGCCGCCGGCAGGAGCGCCGATTGGCCCGAAGAGAAGATCACACTGCCCGAAAGCGTAATGACGAGACCGCGCTCCTCTTCTTTTACCGCTGCGATCTTGGCAAGATCTGCCACCGCGGCGGCAGCGATAACCTCCGCTTCAAGCCGTGCTTTTTGCTCTATGGCAAGCTGCGCTGCCGAGTTTTTCGCGATCTCGGCCTGGGTTGCCTCCAGGTCCTTTGCCGCTTTGGCGGTGGCGGCGTTCTCAACAGCGGTGGTAGCAAGTGCCTCGGCCGTCTTGGCTTTGCGGTCCGCTATATAGGCCAGATCGCGTGTTTCGAAGGATTTAGGATCATCAAGGAAGGACTTCTCAGCAATAGCAAGTGCCTCCTTTGCTTTGTGGAGCTCAGCCGGCACTAATTGGGCCGCCTGCCCCGCACTCGCGCGCTGGTACGCTTCCCGTGCGTTGATGAGCTCTGCCGGCGGAACGCTTGCAGCACAGCCCACGAGCAGTCCGGCGCATGCGATAGCGATGAGATATGCACTGGGTTTCATAAGTTACTTCCTTCCTTGCGGTAATTGGTTGTCTTTTCGGAGCTGTTGTACGCGCTCTATAGCCTGCGCGGCCTCTTTCTTGTCCGCATCGCTGCGGGACAGTGCTACTGCCAGTTCGGCATCGGCCTGGGAACGCAACAGCATGGACTCGGCTTCCTCCTTGTCACCCTTTGCGGCAAGGCCCTTGGCATTCTCCAACCCCTCCTTGGCGAGCTGCAAATAGAGAGACGCCTGGGGAACTGTGGACGCACCGACCTCCTCAGCGGCACGGATCGCCGATGTGGAAGCCTCCTTGTTGACCGGCGGACTGCTTCCACAGCCTGCGATCACCGAGGCGAACAGAACACCTCCCACCAACATGGCCATGTGTATGTGTCTCATTGAATCCTCCTTTGGTGTTGTTGTTAACGTGATTGCCGTTTTCTGTTTTCCTGGCACGGCGCATCTCTTCCTGGATGTATACAAGTGTACCAACAACAACCCCGCTTCACAATCGGCCACAAGGATGAAAGTGTAGCTAATCCCTTTTCCTTCGGCTCGGCCTTTCTCCCCGGCCGATTGCTTCAGAGTTGTTGTTTCACATGTCCCTTTCTCTAAACAACAAAGCCGGTGCCTCCCACCAGAAGCACCGGCTACGTAGATCATCTAACTTGCAGAGCGGTTATGAATGATGCGCTAAATCAGATGGCATACTGTTGTTGACAATCACCGCATTTCCATAGATCCTACAGGAAGCGGAGCATTCGGCACCTGGAGATGCAGCTTGTGCAGAGTTTTATCGGTAACCGTGGAACCAAGCGCCGGATGACCCGGAGCGGTGATATTAAACAGTGCAAAGACTTCTCCCGCACCCGTTTTCTGCCACCCCTTGAATACTGCATCTTCACCCTGGCTGCCCTCCGGCAAAGATCCGTCTGGCGGGCTGTTCTCTTTGAACATGTGACCTCCTGTCGCGGATGAATCTCCACTGAAGAATTGTTCCGGTTTTCCGCTTTCCCGTTCGGAATCCTTGAGGATGTCTTTGTTGACCGTGGGCAGTGCTCTCACCCAGTCGACGAAGACTTGCTTCATTTCTTGTGCGAAAGACACACCTGTTTCAACCTGCGTCGCCTGATCATTCTTCATTATGGATCACTTGTGAAATCCCTGACATGTGCATCGCACAGGGCGACTGCAGCAGTTGCCGCCGTGCCTGTACTTTCATAAGCCTGGTATTGGTCTTCTTCAGCTACCCGACCACTTTCCTGAAGTCGTCACCTGTCGTTTGATCCCGGTTCATTTGTCGGCTTCCTCTTCCGGACATCAATAGGCTCGTGGCGCCGAACAAAAGGGGCCTCAATGAGAGAGCTTCTCGTACCAGCCTGATGTAATATATCGGACAGGATATCAGAATGAATAGACCGAAAGGATGAAAAGGGAATTAATCCCATGGAACAGGGGTGTAATGCCCCCTCTCAGGCAGTTGGAAGAAGAAATCGGAAATGACGGGGTTACGCGGAAAAGAGGACGGAGGAGCTCAAATACCCTTGTTTTCCAGGTTGTGTGTCGCAATCTCCAGACGACTGTGCAGCGCCATCTTCTCCAGGATGTTATGGATATGGCTTTTGACGGTATAGGTCGAAAGGTTGAGCCGGAGGGCGATCTCCTTGTTACTCAGCGCCTCTGTAATGAGGACGATGATTTCCCGTTCACGCTTCGTCATCCGCACCGCCTCAATCAGGTTCCCCTTCCCCCTGGCAATGCAGTGCTCGACGACATGATTGAATAGTGATCCGGTGAGTATGGGAGGAAGAATTTTCGTTCCCCGCACAACCGCCCGGATCGTTTCGAGGGTTTCCTCTATTGTGGCATCTTTGAGGATAAAACCCACCGCACCAGCCTCCACGAACTCGACAATGTCCGCCTGCGAAGGCAGAAGACCCATTCCGATGACTTTGATTTTCGGGTATTCCTTACTCAGCGTTGCCACAACACGCAGGCCGTTACTCCCCCGCAACCCCAGGTCCATGAGAACTACCTGAGGTTTCACCGTCGCTATCTGGTCCAGAGTATCGTGATTCCCTCCGGTTGCCGCCACAATCTTGAGATCTTCTTGCCTGTTGATGATGGCTCTGATGCCATCGCGCAACAGGCGGTTGTCTTCGATAAGGAAAATCTTGATCTTCCGCATCAATCCGTGCTTTTCATTGTACGTGGAGGGATTCGCCCACTGCCTTTCACAGGATCAAATATGCCAAATTTATGAATATTGTGCAACCCATTTCTGGATCCCGCCCCTGTTGTTCAGTCTGCAGGTGAGTTTGTACTCACTGCGATTCTGCCCGGTTCCGTGCCGTCAGAAGAAATATCTCGCCCCGATGCCCGCATCAATGCCAAACCCTGTTGAGGGCGTAAGCTGGAGTGACGGAACGAGTTCAAGAAATACGTCGATTGGCGTATTGTGCGGCAGCCATGTGATTCCGAACACCCCTCGCACTGCCACCGAGGCGTCATATCCACCACCGGTGTTTATGCGGCCACCAATGCCATAATATAATGGAAATCGTTCGGATGAATGGATGGCATTGAACGCATGCCACAGGTAATCCATGTGAAAATGAACGCGGCTTCCTTCCTCATAGTATTCTTCGTGCTTCCCGATCCGATCCCCTCCAAAGGACCAGCCGAGGCCAAAATCGAACGCATTCACGGACGATGTCCACAACTTTGCGCTGATTCCCGTAGGCTCCCCGATGATCACGCCAAGTCCAAACCCGTGATCTTGCGCAACGGACCCATGAACGGCGAGGACCGCACAACATGCGATGACCGAATACATCGGAAGTTTCATGTGCATATTCCCTTTTTCTATCAACTTTACGATTCCGCACTTTTCTGCGGTTGTTCTCCATCCACAATGTATGAGCGATTGATCACATCTCTGGCTTCCAGAAATCCATATCCAGCGCCAGCTCCCGCACACTATTGATCGGAAACTGAGCGTCGATGCAGATAAGAAGAGAGTCTATGAGACCATTCTACAGTTTCTTTCTGCGCCCTTTGGAAACGGGCGGAACGCTATCGGGAGAAACCTCAGGCCCGAGCAAAATCGATATCCATCGGGTGTCTTCACTCGACTCACAGGCGAGCTTGAGGGACATGGTGAGAGGAACGCAGAGGAGTGCACCGACCACACCGAGCAGATTTCCCCAGAAGAGTAGCGAGAGAAAAACCACCAACGTCGACATGCCAAACTTTCGACCCATGATCTTCGGTTCAATGATGTTGCCAAGTACCATGCCGATTACCAGATATCCGACTGCGGTGAATGCGGCGGCACCTCCCCCAAGTTGAACAAGGGCAAGGAGGACTGCAGGAACAGCAGCGATGATGGAGCCGAGACTGGGAATGAAGTGAAGGAGAAATGCCAGAAATCCCCAGAGAATGGGGAAATCCACTCCAAGGATGGACAGCCATACCGCGGTCAGCACACCGGCAGCCAGGTTGATCAACGTTTTGACGACCACATAGTGTTCGAGATCATGTACGAACCCCGTTAACTGCAGTAACGATGCTTTGGGATCACCCTGCACAGGCCGAAGCTTGGCCGGAAAGCTCGAGGCTTCGAGCAGAATAAACGTCACGGTAAAGAGGATTACGATAGTATTGGACACCACGGAGCCCAGTGCGGTAAACAGACCCCCCGTTAAGTCCATCACCACTCCCGGGTTGAGATAGCCGAGCAGCATTTTGTCGGTGAGGATAAACCCTTTTCCCCTCAAGAGTGTCTTGACTTCGAGAAGCGTGTCATGGATGCGGGTCTGATAGACAGGCAGTGCTTCGGAAAAGTCGTTGAGTGACGCACCCACGACGACACCGATACCCAGCAGAAGGGTCACCAGGGCCGCCACCACAATCAATACGGCGGCAACCGAAGGGATGCCTTTCCGTTCGATCCAGGACACCGGCACCGTCCCGATACCCGCGAGAAATACGGAGACAAGTAGCACGGCCAGAACCGACTGTGCCTGATTGACGCCCCAGATGATGATGACGGACGCTCCCGCAATGATGAAGAGTCGTGTCCCGCGATGAGCATTACTCTGATCAGTCATCCCTGTTCATTTCCTTTTCCCTTAGAAGCCGACAACATCCGCAACTCCGCTGCGGAGTGCAAACCACACAAAGCCGAAAAACGGGTCATCCCTCCGGCGCAGGTACGCCACTTTGCCGATCTTCATCTCACCGGCATGGTCCGGAATATTGTCCGTACGGATGGTAATATTGTTGGCGACAAAGGACGTAATCACATCGAGGAAGCCTTCTTCGCTTCCTGTGCGTCTGTTGATCGCTGCGAGGGTCAGGTTGGTATATACCGCACGCACGCTGCCGTCTGCACGCCCGTCAATAACGTGGATATCAAACGTTGCCGTTCGCAGAACGCCGGACTTGAATCGTGTTTCGTCGGCGATTTCAAGAAATGGATTGAGTGCATTCAGCTTCATTCTCTCCAGCGAGCCGGAGTATTGAAACGAGAAGTCCGGTGACGCAATGGGGATCGACATGAGCAGGTGCATATCTCCGGACTTCATGAATTCTCCACTGGCGCGAATCACCATCGTATCGCTGCCGTCACCGGAGTTATTGATTCCTCGTACCGACACCTGCACACTATCCCACGTTATCACGGCGGGCTTTGAGCCAACCGCAAACGTCTCACCGTATGTCAGCCGCCCGTTCATGATATTCAGGCTATCAACCTGCAGGGTTTCCTTCATCGAAGAAAGAATCTCGTTCGGCATGGGAGACCTGGAGGTGGCCCGAACGGCAGCCTTTTCCTTATTAATCAACACGTCTATGAATGGATCGCGGATATGGGCGGAACGGGTACGGTAGCTCTTGCCTTGCAGCAGGTCGAGACACGCCAAACCCGTTACTCTGGCATACGGAACAGCAAGTCGAAACCGGGTTTTTCTAAATTTGCTATCAGCAAAGAATTCCCTCTCATCGCCCAACGGCTGAAACGTCAAGGCTTCAACCACTACCTCTGAATCCGGCACCGATACACGCAGCAGTCCGCACCGAAGCTCATACTGTTCCTGCGGAAAAGTCAGCGCAAGGTCGTGTGCGTCAAGAGCTGTCCCGGAAAAGCCGTTGGGAACAATCCCTCCTGCCCAGAGAAGGTTCCACCAGCCAATTCCACTCACGGAGTACGCGGCAATAGTACAGGAGAAGGTTGAATCCCTCGTCGTCAATGCAACCGAGTCGAATCCAATGCGGTTCTCCTGGACACTGTACTGTATGCCGCCAATACGAATGGCATATGCCGGATACGCTTCCGTAAACTCCTGTATTATCCTTCCTTTGACATACGTCTTGACAACAATATCCGGCAGGAACAGGAAGAGCAGGACGCCTGCGAGCACAATGGCGATAACGATCGCTCCACCTGAATACAGGGCGACTTTCCACGCTGATCGCTTTCTTCGGGCCTGCAGAGAATGTGACATCTCACCGTGCGCCATCAGTGTTCTTTCTTTACCACCTTCCAGCCATAGCCCTGCGAATGGCCTGTGAGTCTTGAGCCCCCAACAGGGGAGGCGTTCGTATGGAACCCGATGTAGTATACTGAACGGACAATCGGGAAGAATCAGCCGAAAGGATGAAAGGGGAGTTAGTCCCTGGAAGCACGGATTTGAAGGATGCTGCCAGGAAATCGAGAAAAGAGGCGGAATACCCGACTCACCCCTTGAAGCGCTTCAACCGGAGCGAATTGCTGACCACGCTCACCGAACTGAATGCCATCGCCGCCGCCGCAATCATCGGGTTCAACATGCCCAGGGCTGCTAGCGGGATACCTATCGCGTTGTAAACAAAGGCCCAGAAGAGATTTTGTCTGATTGTTCTGAGCGTCCGGGAAGAGAGACGAATGGCACTCTCAACCGTGCTGAGATCGCCGTTCATCAGCGTTATGCCGGCGGTCTCCATGGCAATGTCCGTTCCCGTCCCCATGGCAATACCGACATCTGCCTGTGCAAGAGCGGGCGCATCGTTGATTCCATCCCCTACCATCGCCACTATTTTCCCCCCGGCCTGGAGTGCTTTGACGTGCTCCACCTTTTCGTGAGGGAGGACGCCCGCAATCACCCGGTCCACACCCGCCTGTGCCGCGATCGCCCGGGCCGTTAGTTCGTTGTCCCCCGTCAGCATGACGGTTTCGATCCCCATCTCGCGAAGTGCACGGATTGCCGAAGGGGATGTTGGTTTGATCGTGTCCGCAATGGCAATCAGTCCGGCCGGTTTCCCGTTTATCGCTACGATGATGGAGGACTTTCCCTGGGCCGCGAAACGGGAGACATCAGACTCCACTCCAGTTACAGCAATAGCGTATTCCTTCATGAGTTGAAGGTTGCCTGCAATGACAGGGACTCCGTCAACGATACCCGCGACACCGAGTCCAGTGAGCGACTGGAACGCATCGGCAACGCCGGGCCGGATTTCCTCATGTTGCGCGTAGCGTACGATCGCGTCAGCGAGCGGGTGTTCGGACTTTCTTTCGAGCGCAGAGGCCGAAGCGAGGAGTACTGCCGGCGTGTACCCGTTGAGCACAACGACATCCGTCACCTCCGGTTTTCCCCGGGTGATCGTTCCCGTTTTATCGAAGACCACAGTGCGGATTGACTGTATCCGCTCGAGGCTGTCTGCGTTCCTGATCAACACGCCCAGCCGGGCGCCCGCACCGGTTCCGACCATGATGGCAGTCGGTGTGGCAAGTCCCAGCGCACAGGGGCAGGCGATAATGAGCACAGCAATAAAATTGACCATCGCAAGCGTAAACGGCAATCCGCCGACCGTATACCAGAGAATGAACGTGAGGATTGCCGCACCTATTACGACAGGCACAAACACCGAGGCGATTGTATCCGCGAGATTCTGGATCGGGGCTTTGGAACCCTGCGCATCCTCGACCAGTTTCGCGATCCGGGCGAGAACCGTACCCTGCCCTACGGCCGTGGCCCGGAATTCAATACTGCCATTCAAGTTGATCGTTCCACCGACAACCGTTTCACCCGTCTTCTTTTCCACCGGGAGGCTCTCGCCCGTCACCATGGATTCATCAAGGACCGTACCCCCCCCGGTGATGATACCATCAACCGGAATTCTTTCTCCCGGACGAACGAGGAGAATATCGCCGGTGTGGACCTCTGCAATGGAGATATCGGACTCTGTGCCATTCCTGAAAACGCGGGCGGTCTTTGGTTGCAGGCCGAGAAGTTTCCTGATGGCATCCGAGGCCCGTTGCTTCGCAGACGCTTCAAGCACTTTCCCCAGAAGAATCAACGTGATGATCGTGGCCGTGGTGTCGAAATACACCTCCGGCATCGTCCCGGCCCTCCCAAGAAGCTCCGGGAAAAGGACTGCCACCGTGCTGTAGAGAAACGCGGAGCCCGTTCCTACCGCAACGAGCGTATTCATGTCGGCGGTCAGGTGACGGGCGGCAGTCCAGAAACCCCTGAAGAACCTCCGCCCCGGGATGAAAAGTACCGGTATTGTCAGGAGAAACAGAATCCTGTTTGTGGCATCCGTCGAAAATGGGAACTTACCCATATACCAGTCCGTCATGCTCAGCATGCTGAGAACCATGATCGGGACGGTAAGAGCGGCGCTCAGGATGAACTCGTTTTTGAGCTGCCTCAAAGCTTCCTGCTTTGCCGGAGATACATCTGCAACCCCGCCGGACGCCGGTGTGGATTGGTCCGGCAGCACGAGCGTGTACCCTGAGTCTGCCACCGTCTTCTGGAGCTGTACAAGACTTACACGTCCAGAATCGAATTCGATCCTGGCTTTTTCTGACGCGAGGTTCACCGCCGCGTCTGCAACGCCATCCACCAACTTGAGTGCCTTCTCAACCCGCAAGACGCAGCTTGCGCACGTCATTCCCTCGATCGGCAAGGTCATTGACTGAGTTGATATGTTTGGATCAGCCGTCATTGCGTAGCTCTCTTTCTGCCTTCGCCCCGCCATTTTCGGAGGTTACCCGGCGACAAGCCGGCAACCGGCATTGTGGATTGCCTGTTCAATATCCGCGTGTGAAACCCGGGACTCATCAATATGCACTCGTGCTTTGCCGATCTCCACAGATTCCGCCTGAACGCCCGCGAGTTTGCCGAGTTCTCTCCTGACCGCCATAACGCAGTGACCGCAGGTCATCCCCTGGATTGTCAGCTCTTCGGTCTTCATAGATCCTCCCGCAGATTGTGTCCTACTTTCTCCAATTGAAATATACGGCGGGAGGGCCTGAAGGTGTTACAGAATTCCAGAAATATGTTACATCGTACGAGAAGCAGGCAAGAGGGAAAAAAGGACGGAAGCAGCCTAACGCAAAGGAGGGGCAACCTTGTCAAGTGGCTTTCGACTGTTTTCCATCATCTTCTTGAAGTGGCTGGGCGTAAGCCCGGTAGTCTTTTTGAACTGATTGGAGAGGTACTGAACACTGCTGTAGCCGAGCTTGTAGGAGATTTCACTGAGCGTCAGTTCACCGTACTTGAGCAGCTCCTTGACCCGCTCGATCTTCTGCAGAATCACGTATTGTTCAATGGTGACGCTCTCCATTGAAGAGAAGAGGGTGCTGAGGCCCTGATAATCCTGACCCAGTTCCCGGGCAATGTAGTCTGAGTACTTGCCGCTGAATTCGTCCTCAAGCGCCTGGCTTCGGACAAGCCTCAGGACGGCCAGCTTGATCTGTTCGATGATTTTTACCCGCCTGTCTTCGATCAGCTCAAACCCGTTCCGTTCCAGAGCTCCTTTGACCTTCTGGAGCATACTCCCCCCGATGTTCCCGGTCACAACGGCTTCTCCGAGACCGACGCTGCGGACGTCAAGACCGAGTCGTTCCAGTTCTTCTCTGACAACCTTGATGCAGCGGTTGCAGACCATGTTTCTGATGAACAGCGTCGTTGATACGGGCCGTGCCGGCCTGCGGGGTTTGCTTTGTCCGCTTTGAGAGGGCATAAATTCTCGATAACAGAAATACTACCCAACGCCGTGAACAGGTGTGATTTTCTGACTCAAGGTAAAAAGATCGGGGGTGTAGCGCAAGAGCGGTTCTGGCCTGGGTCAGGCGGCGGACGGGTTTGGATTTCCCATGCGCACAACGATCCGGTGCTTGACGAGATCCCGGCCAAGAGGGATCACCCCTCCGTTCATGCGCTGCCCGTCCATTTCCACCCAGGAGACCCCCTGTTCGCAATGTTCAGGATTCTCCACGTGTATCTCATACACCGCCTCCCCGTGGCGGTAGCTCATCTGAAACCCATCCCACCATCCGGGAATGACCGGGGTAAGCCGCATGATCTCTCCACGCACATGAAGTCCCAGCATCTCTTCAACCCAGGCACGATACATCCATGCGGCCGAACCTGTATACCAGGACCAGCCACCCTGACCGATCCGTCCGGGTACGCGGTACACGTCCGCCGCGGCCACATACGGCTCAATGCCGTAGCGCCACACCGCTTCCGGATCGCGTGCATGTTCAATCGGGGTGAGCATACGCATCATGGTCGCCGCGCGGGTGCCATCCCCGCTGCGCATCATGGCCATGGCCAGCCACACCGCGGCATGGGTGTACTGGCCTCCGTTCTCGCGCACGCCCGGAGGGTACCCCTTGATGTATCCCGGTGATGGTTTCATCGTGTCAAACGGAGGTTCGAAAAGGAGCACCAACTTTTCATCTTCGCGGACGAGATGCTTCCAGGCCGATTCGAGTGCTCTGGCCGCCCGATCTTTGTCCGCGGCATCGCTGAGCCAGGCCCAGGATTGCGGAAGTGAATCGATGCGCGCTTCCATATTCGCCGAAGAGCCCAGCGGCGTCCCGTCGTCAAATGTCGCGCGAATATACCACTCCCCGTCCCATGCAAAACTTTCAACGCGCTCGATCAGCGCTTTACGGTCTTGATGATAGGCCATAGACAGATCCGGCCGGCCCCTGAGTTCAGACATCTCAGCCATGCCCTTCAACACATCCACCACGAACCAAGCCAGCCACACGCTCTCCCCCTTGCCCCCGGCCCCCACCAGATTCATCCCGTCATTCCAGTCTCCCGTTCCCATCAGGGGCAATCCATGGGATCCAGAGGTATGTCCGCGCGTAACGGCGCGCCGGCAGTGCTCGAAGAGTGGAGCGCGTTCCGTTGAGATCGAGGGAGTTTGGAAGCTCTCGGGCTGGCCTCTTTCCAGTTGAGGTGCATCGAGGAACCCGACCATCTCGCGGAGAATCGACACATCACCGGTGATTCTGACGTACTGAGCGACAACGTAGGGGAGCCAGAGGAGATCGTCAGAAGTTCGCGAACGGATTCCCGCTCCGCCCGGCGGATGCCACCAGTGCTGGACATCGCCCTCTGTGAACTGCCGGCTCGCGGCGAGCAGGATGTGCTCGCGCGCCAGCCCGGGATGCGCGTACAGCAGAGCCATCACATCCTGCAATTGATCGCGGAAGCCAAATGCGCCACCCGATTGGTAGAAGGCGGAACGTCCCCAGACCCGGCAGCTAAGAGTTTGATAGAGGAGCCAGCGGTTTATTAACAGATCCATGGCAAGTTCGGGTGTGTGAACCTGAATCATGCCGAGCCGATCGTTCCACCACGCTTTCGTTTGCACCAGTGCGGCCTTCACCGCCGCACTATTGCGATAGGCGGAAACCAACCCCTGGGCCTCCTTCAGCGACTGAGCCTGACCGAGCAAGCAGGTGATTTCCACTCGCTCACCGGGTGCCAGCCTCACTGTTGTCTGCAATCCGGCACACGGGTCAAGGCCCGCTCCCGTTCTGCGGGAAAGTCCTTTTCGCTCCATCGCCGCCGGGTTCCTCATCGAGCGGTTGCGACCAAGAAAGTTCGTGCGATCACCGGTATAAGACTCCGCCGGCAGGCTTATGGCCGCAAAGGCCACTCGATCCGAAAACTCGGGATGGTAGTAGTTGCGGGCAATGATAGCCTCGACTTCGTCATCCCAGCCGGTCACGACATGCATCTGAGACGATTCACGAAACTCCCCCAATGTCCATTCCGCGTAGTATGTCACCGAAAGCCTGCGTGTCCTGGCTGTATCGTTTTTGAGCGACAGCGTCTGGAGCTTCAACGGCTTCCCCCCCGTGTCATCCACAGGCACGAAAACCGTCAGCTCCTGCTCAATACCATGGCTGTTATGTTCGAATACCGTGTATCCCGCCCCATGCCTGGCCCGGTAAGCAGTTTCCTCGCGGATCGGCTGCGCACAGGGCGTCCAGTAGGCTCCTGTTTCCTCATCCCGTATGTACAATGTTTCAGAAGAGGGATCCGTCGCAGGGTCGTTCGACCATTGCGTGAGCCGGTTGCTCTGGCTGTTACCCTGCCAGGTAAAACCGGCTCCCGTTTCGCTGATGAGTGTGCCGAAACCCGGGTTGGCAATGACGTTGACCCATGGCATGGGCGTGCTCATGCCCGGACCAAGATAGATTGCGTATTCACGTCCGTCCGGGGTAAAACCACCGATGCTGTTGAAGTACGAGAGCTCCATGAAAGGAAGCGCAGCCGAAGGATCACGGGAGTCGCGTTTCGAGGTGATGGGTCCTGGCAATTCGGGAACTTCCGGCGAGATGCCCAATTGCTGTGGCAAATTCCCGCGCGCCGCCACCAACACCGCACTTGCCACTGCCCGCAGGAGCGTCAGGTCTTCCTCCGGGATCATATCCGCACTGCGCAGGAAGATCCCCCCGGGGCGGTCCACCCACGCATGTGCCGATTGGGATTGGATCAAGCGTTCCAGTTGTTCATGCAGCGGACGATCGTAGCCGCTGGCTTCTTCATTCAGGATCACCAGGTCCGTTGAGAACCCATGCATGCGCCAGTAGGTATGCGCCTGAAGCATTTGACGGACCAGGCTCAGATCCTGCGCCTCACCAATAGCCACCAGTGCAATCGGCAGGTCACCTGAAATCCCATAAGCCCACAACCCGGCCTGGCCCTTGCGGTTCTCAGCGATGCGTTCCGCGGGAGAGCGCAGAAGAAGATTAGGAAACAGCAAATGACTTGCCAGTTGCTGAAAGCGGCGCGCGTCATCGGGCTGGATGCGCAGGAGCCGCAATTCAAGCTGGGCCGAAGCCCACGCAACATCCATCGCCCGATCAATCGCGTGCGGATCGCCGTACTTGTTCATCACACTCAGAACCTGTTCGCGTGTCGCGGCACCGGCCAATACTATGGATATCTGTACACGCTGGCCGGGGCCCACACTCAGGCTCTGGCGCAGACTGAGGATCGGATCAATGACGAAACCCTGACTCTTCCCGGGCTCCTGAACGGCTCCCATCGGAGCGGCGAGTGTTCGTCCCCGGCCGATGAATCTTACCCGATCAGTCTCGAAGCGCAAGGCTTCACCATCATCGTGCTCAAGCGTGAATCTGTGCCCGACATAGATGGGCGGGTCACCCTCCTGCCGAAGCCGGCGGAAGGCAAGGAGCGCGTGGTGCTCGGGCACCGCCTCAGTCTGGATGAACAGTTTGTTGAACGCCGGATGCTGCCGGTCTGCATTGTGCGGCGCCATGGAGAGTTCAATATAACTCGTCAGATCGAGCCGGCGGGTCCGGAGAGAACGATTAATCAGCGTCATTCGCCGAATCTCCACATCATCTTCCGGAGCAACGATGATCTCGGTTTCGCTCTCAATCCCCTGGTCGACGCGTCGGAACACGGCGCGGTCCAGAGAGAAGTGGGCGGAATAGCCTTCCACCTTCCCACCGGTCGGCTGATAGGTGTTGCACCACAACCGGTCCGAGTCTACATCGTGGACGTAGCAGAAGGTTCCCCACTGATCCCGGGTCCGATCAGATCTCCAGCGTGTAATCTCGAAGTCCCCCCAGCGGCTGTAACCGCCTCCCGCGTTCGTTAGCATCAGACCATACCGTCCATTACAGAGCAGTTGGGTCTTGGGCGTGTCGGTATGGGGCGTTTCGAACTGGCTCACCGAAGGCGCCACTTCGCCGATGGCTGCAATCGAGGAGATCCGGGCACGCGTCGAGATCTGGTTCAGCGGCGGAAGGTGCGGAATGCGTTCATGGAGCAGTGGCTCAACAGTGCGCACGCGCGGGTCGCCGTGGAAATGATTCTGGATGGAATTGCCATGGAGGAGATTGGTTAGCGCCAGGAATCCCATCCCCTGATGATGAGCCATATAGGCCCGCACGATCACACCGTGCTCCCCTTCGCGGGTTGGCTTCTGGCTGAAGTCCATGGCTTCGTAATAGCCGTAATCGTCCAAGAGTCCCAATTCGGCCAGCCGTTTGAGATTCCGAAGGCTTTCTCGCGGTGCGATATTTATGGCCAGAAGCGTGGCATAGGGCGCGATGACGATTTTCTCCGCCAGGCCACGCTTGAGTCCGAGTGACGGTACGCCGAAGGCATTGTACTGGTAGGTTTTGTTGATGTCCAGATCCCCGGAGGCAGACTCCGAAATCCCCCACGGCACGTTGTGCGTGCGGCCGTAGGTGATCTGGATCGTTACGGCCTCCCGCGTCGCCTTGTCGAGCAGCGAGTTTGCATAAGACCGCTGGAAAAGAAGAGGCATCAGGTATTCGAACATTGTTCCGGTCCAGCTGAGCAGAACCTGGCGCTGACCGACGGCTCCATAGGGCCGGCTCATGACAAACCAATGCTCCGTGGGAACGTCCCCCCGGGCGATGGCGACGAAACTCCCGAGGCGCGCTTCGCTCGCGAGAAGGTCATAGTACGCATGATCTAATCGCCCTTCAGTGACATTGTACCCGATCGAAAATAGCCTGCGGTCGGCATCATAGAGGAAGCGCATGTTCATCGATGCGGAGAGTTCGCATCCTGCCCGGGCGAGTTGCCGGCTGGAGGCCAGCATTTCACCCGCCAGCCACTTCGACTCGCTGAAGGCCTTGAAAACACGATCGATCCAGGAACAGACGGCAGATTCTCCGGAGATAGCGTTCTCCCGGATTCCCTGGACCAACGGGATCCAGGCGAGGTTACCCTCTGCAAGATCCTGAAGGGAGGGTGCATGATGAAGAGCCTCTCGGAATGCCGGCAGGGCATCAGGATCCAGCAGGGCGATCTCTTGCGCGGTCTTCTCATCCAGGATTTCGATCCAGGCAAGGTAACGATCCGCAATGTTCAGCCAGGCTTCCAGCTGGCTCTGCACCTGCCTTGCCCAGTAGACCACACCCCCTCCAACCGCGGCTGAGACACCAGCCATGACAGCCAGATCCGTGACTCCTTGTTTCGCCCGGCGTAGCATGCCGAGCGCGTCCACGATGCGGTCCGGGGGGAATTCCCAGGTGCGCATGAGCTCATGAAGGGCGTGCGTTTCCAATCCGGAGAATTTCTCCGCCACGGCGGCCTGGCGCAGAGCTTCTCCCGCATCCCGCAAACCGGCAAAGACTCTTTCGTCGAGCAATGTCGTCTCCATCAACATCTCAAGTCCGTGATCGAGAGACCAGAGGGAGCCAAGCAAGTTCCCACTATCGACGGTGGAAACGTACTGCGGCTTAAGGGGAGCCAGCGTTTGAATGTCGTACCAATTGAGCAGATGGCCCTCATGGCGATTTAACTTGCCGATCGTCTTCATCGTGCCCGTCAGTTTGCGGGTGACCTCGTCCACGGTGATGTACCCGAAATCATGCGCCCCGAGAACACTGACCATCCAGAGACCGATATTTGTCGGGCTGGTCCGCATGGCCAGTTGATTCTGATAGGAGACCTGGTAATTGTCAGGCGGTAACCATGAGGTTCCTTCATTGACAAAGTCCGAAAAATACCGCCAGGTTCGGCGTGCGACGTTCCTCAGGAATAGCCGTTCTTTCTCCCGGAGCAATGACTCCGGTTCTTTCGTCCGGGGGCGCCGGTTGAGAACCCAGCCGATCACGGGTGAGACAAACCAGAGCATCAGCCAGGGGCTGGCCATCCAGAAGTTCGACGGCCCCCAAGAATGGACCCACCATCCTACGATTACACTGAACAGGCTGGCAAGGGACATAGAAAGGAGAAACTTCGGCACCTTGGCCTGGGCGTCGCCTTGCACTACCTGCGCCGAAGTCCACTCCAGTAACCCCCGGTGTGAAATATGGCGTCGGTACAGGACGCGTGCGATGGCGTCCAATGCAAGCCATGCCTGGTAGGGAACCAATGCTGCTTCGACGAGGACCCGCACCAGATCGTGCACCAGCGTCGGGAAAGAGACGCTCTTCGATCCAAGGGGTGTGGTTGCCCAGGTGAAGGGCTGTGCCAGCGAATGAAAAAGGAGTTTCGAAGCGACCACGACGGTGGCAATCATACCGGCTTGAGAAGAGATCAGCCAGGAGGCCAGGAGTAAGGCCAGGCTGGCTACAGGGAGCAGGCTGCGGCGCAAGTTATCGAAGATTTTTCCGCGATCGTACCAGGTAAGCGGGTTCGGACTTCTCCCGCCACCAGGCCGGGGGACCCGCGGCAGAATCCAATCCGCGATTTGCCAATCGCCGCGAATCCAGCGATGTTGCCGCCTGATGAAGCTCAGATAATCCTGCGGGAACTCATCATACAGTTCGATATCACTGGCCAGGCCCACACGGACGTGTGCACCTTCAATCAGATCATGGCTGAGAAGCCACGCTTCGGGGAACCGGCCGCCGAGCCCCCGGTGGAAGGCGCGTACGTCGTAAATGCCTTTGCCGTGGTACGAACCCTGCCCGGCGAGGTCCTGATTGACATCGGAAACTGCATTGGTGTAAGGATCGATGCCGATCGGGTTCGCAAAGAGCCGGCTGAAAGGCGAACGGCTCATGCTGGGGAGGGAGGGGCTCACACGCGGCTGGATAATCGTATACCCTGTGACGATCCGACCTTCGCTATCGAATTGTGCCTGGTTGAGGGGATGCGACAGGGTCTCAATCAGCCGACGGGCCGTACCGTTTGGTAGTTGTGTGTCGCTGTCCAGAGTAATCACATAGCGTACGTCGGACAGTTGATCCGTGTTACCGACGTGGAGCAGGGGGCCGGCCCCGTCCGGTCGCGTGCCATCGATCAGCCCGTTAAGTTCTTCCAGCTTTCCGCGTTTCCGTTCCCAGCCGATGAATTTTTGCTCGGACTCACTCCATGTCCGGTCACGATGAAAGAGAAGGAACCGGTTGCCGCCATAACGCGTATTGAGGGCCTGGATGCTTCTCTTTGCGGCCAGGAGCAGCGACTCGTCCGTCTCACAGTGGATCAGCGTCGCATCCGCGTAATCCGAGAAAAGGCCAAACAGAAGATTGCTCTCTTTGTTGGCGAGATAGCGTATTTCAAGTTTCTCCGCCTCATCCTGGGCCGTCTCCGGATCCACCAGCATAACGGGTACGATAACCAGCGTCCGACACGCGTCGGGAATCCCTGAAACCCTATAGTCCATCTTCGGGAGGGTGCGTGGCGGCAACAGCCGCATAACCAGGTAATTCATCACCTCAAGCGATAGCTGACTTATGGGGATGAGCATCAGAAGGGCTGCCAGAAAACGAATACCGGGCGTCTCGCCCTGCAATCCAACCAGCACGAGCAGGGAGATCAATGCGGCAGAGAAGAAACTGATGCCGGTGAAGTACACCAGGGAATGATAGCGATAGATCCAACGCAATGCGCGAAAACGCCATGCCTCTCGGCACCCGATCATCCGCGACAGATCCCCTCTTTTGTCGCCGATCAAATAGGTTCCGACGTACCTCGACCGCTCATCCGCGGCAGAATCAAGGGCGGCCTGTGTGGCAAGATCAAGAACTCGCTGTGCCACAAGCTCCTCGGTCAGGCCGGAGCCCCGATGAAGATTCTCAATTACCCCGCGGCATCGATCGCGGGTGCTGAAATCCATCCTGGGATAGATGCCGGCCGGATCCTGGCGCAGCAACTCTTCCACCCGGCTCAGCCGTTCGAAACACACTTTCCAATCGAGCAGGTCGAGCTGGCGCAAACTGGTAAATGCGTTCCCGATAGAGATTTGATCTTTCGTCTGGCGGCTTTTCTCTCGAAGGCCTAAATCGTTCAGGGACTTCCGGAACTTGCGTTCAAGCCAATGTTGAACCGGTGCGAGCGCGGCCTCTTCATCATACAGGTATTCAATCAGCTGCGACGCGAAATACGGACTCGGGTTGGGTTGGGTTTGGGTAAGTTCCGCCAGAATCGGGAAGATCTGCTGGGGATCCCGGCGGTTGACGGCAATGAGCCTGTTCGCCCAGAAATTGGCAAGCCCACGCTCACGAAGCTCAGTCTGGGTTCTGCCGGCAATCTGCTGGATTCCTTCCATCAGCGCCGTGCGCAACATTTGAGGAACGGCCCAGAGTTCCCCGATAGACAGTAGAACCTCGCCTTGATAGGCCGTAATGAAGGCCAGGATGTTTTCCTGGTCCAGGCGCAGGTCCGAATGGGAGACAAGTTCCCGCGCCAGGCTATAGATGCGGGGGAGATCCCGGTCGGGCTCGCTCGTAAGTGCCGGCAGCTGGCGGTAATAACGACGCGGCAGGTTCAGGAGAACCTGCCGGGCGTTGTCCTCGATGATATATTCATTATCGAGGAGCCATTCGGCGGCCGGCGATACGTTTTGTTCCAGAAGATTCGCTACGGTAAGATCCAGGCAGGCTTCGCGAAGCCATCTACGGCCCCGTTCGATCCGTTTAAGGAGTTCGATGTTTTGCGGCGGACCCAGAGCCGACCGGTGGTTTGTGGCCAG
Source organism: uncultured Bacteroidota bacterium (assembly GCA_963779225.1). Lineage (GTDB taxonomy): Bacteria > Bacteroidota > Ignavibacteria > UBA10030 > UBA6906 > CAVPCZ01. The sequence goes on along the minus strand of CAVZWW010000003.1, from coordinate 1,091,364 downwards.
AACTTGTGCATGTTCCTGAAGTTGCGACGGCGTGATCGGTAGCCCGGGGCTCCAATCCTCTCCGTTCGGGCTCTCACGTTTCGGATACAGGATGAAAACGGCCGGCTGCGTTTCGCCGCTCTCCAGCAACACGGCAACCGGAACCCCCAATGTCTCGATAGCTGCCTGAACAATCAGAACACTCTCGCCGGAAACCAGCCAGCGTGCATGATCCTCAATAAGTCTCCGCTTTACCCCGAAGGTCGATCGCCGCATCCATGCAACACACAGAAGAGCTCCTATCAATCCACCCGCAATGACGGGGATTGAGACAGATCCCCGCAACGCCGGACCTGGCCATTCAAAAAGAAAGGTAACAACCGCGGCAAGAGCACTGGAAAAGATGAAGGCTACGACAGCTCCAACAGACCGGCGCCAGTGGAAGTGATCCCAGATGTGAACATCACCGTCAGCACTTTTGCTCACCCATGCGGCACGTCGGTAACCCTTCCTCCGCAATTGTCTGAACGCTTTGCGCGCTTCATTCTGTTTGCCGAAGTATCCGATGAGAATACCATCGTGCATCCCTGGTCCTTGTGGAAAGAGTGAGACTTCTACTTCGTATCCAGAATGATCGGCAAACCGTCTTTTCCTGCACCCACAATGATCACCTTGGTATTGGGTGAGCCGGCAAGCTTTTCTGTCGCCTCAATCCCTTTCCAGCGCAAGAGCTGGTCGCTGATACCCGCGGCGACAATAGTCTGGAAATCCGCAATACCCTTCGCTTCAATTCGCTTTCTGTCCGCCTCTTGTTTCTCTTTCGTGAGGATGAACTCCATGCGCTGACTCTCCTGGTCGGCCCGCTGCTTCGTTTCTATTGCTTCCGTGAGTTGACTTGGAAGCGCGACGTTGCGGATCGGCGTGGTCTCAATGGTAACACCCCGGGGGGAGACGATCTTGGCAAGCTCCTCCTGGATCGATGAACCAAGCCTCTCACGTTCGGTAGAATAGAGCGCACTGGCCTGAAAACTCGCCGTGACAGCGCGACAGATCGAGCGGAATTGAGGAACGAGAATGATGGTCTGGTAGTCACCCCCGGAAACGGTCTTGTAGACACGAGCCGCGGAGTCGGCGTTGAGCCTGTAAAGTACGCTGACCTCCAATCCAATGGTGAGGCCCTCGCGTGAGAGCACTTCCATCGTTTCCTTGTGTTCCTGTGTCTGAATGGAGTACTTGACAACGGTTGCCATGGGATTCACGGGATTAATGCCTGCCCGCAGCGTCTGCTCTGACACAACGCCGAAGAAGTCAACCACGCCAACATGCCCGGCAGGGATCTGCGTGAAACACTGGAGCAACGCAAGGACCCCGAACGCCGCCGCCGCCAGAGCACTCATGTTGCCAACGGAACGGAATGCGACATTATTCTGCCTCACTTTGCTTCTGGCAGATCGCCATGCGATCGCGGCGACCACGGCAATAACCAATGAGAGAATGAAGATCATCGTGAACTCCTTGTTGAGTTAGTGTATGGTATGAAAGAGCGGGGTGGGATCTGCACAACAGGGTTCGCCGCTTGACCGGTCGCCGACTTCCCTCTCGTCCCAGGCGCAGCTAATGGAACCGTAACGACGCAGCGACAGCGTTCACGGTTTGTCGTTCCTCCTCCCACGCAGCCTTTCGATGCTCAAGTGCAGCTGCTTCTTTCTGAGCATATCGCTTGTAGGCCTCACTCGTCGCAGCAACAATTTTCTTCATTGCCGGCAGTTGCGTCGCCGCGACTTCTTGAAGCGGCAAATTCGGAAGATGCTTATCCATTCCGGTGCTGGATGCCCGGACAGCTCGAAGTATACGTGATGCACCATGTCCGACCCGATGTCCCGCCGGGTTTTGTCGGTATTCAACCGCTCGATAAGTATATCTCCATCGGATTCCATTGAAGCCTCTTCGTGGTGTTTCTGCAGGGGTCACCTCCCGTGAGAAGCATCACAGCTTGTTTGTCCTGCCGACCAGCGAGATAACCTGCCCGCCGGTGATCAGGACGCCTTTCTGCGTGATATCCTCGGTTTCGTCTTCCGTGGTGCAGGCTTCGTTTTCCTGTGACGTGCCTGCAGTATCGTGAGCCTGGTGTTGGACCTCTTTAATTCCCCGACGATCTTTTTGAAGTCGTCTATCTGACGTTTGGATTGTTCGCTGGCAATGCCGTGCCTCTCCTGCAACTTTCCCACAAGCTCCTCATACTTGCCCGCGATTGCAGCCAGCTCATCGTTCATCATCTTGCCCCAATGATGGACGGCTCTGCCCCTCTGTTGCTTCCACTCCCCCTCTATGCGATCCCAGTTCATCGGACGGTTTCCCTCCTGAGAGAATTCTTCACGTACTTCGCCAGCATTCCGGCCCTCACGGAGAGGGCCGCAGGCATTGAGCCTGATGAAGTATACCGAAGTGAACGTCAGAATGAATCGTCCGAAAGGTTGAAAGAGTAGCTAGTCCTCTCAGGGAGGGATTTGACGCCCTCGCACACAATTCACGGGAGAAGCCGGGTACAGGTACTGCCTGCGTTAACAGGGGAAGAGGCGCAACCTCCAGGCGACTGTTTGCAGATGCCATTTTCCCCAGCTAGAGGATTCCTATTTCCCGCGGAGTCTTGCCACCGGCCCATCAACGCCATTAGGCAGTTGTACGTCGGCAAACCGGTCGGTATCGTGCAGACTCTCCTTCAACCGCTCCAGCTCGGCCTTCAGTGCCACGGTAACCTGTTCTTGCCCGGGCTGACCGTAGAGATTGTGGAGCTCGGAGGGATCGTTGCGGAGGTCGAACAACTCCCACTGATCTTTCTTCCAGAAGTAGATCAGCTTGTGGGTCCTGGTACGCACGCCGTAGTGGGCGCGGGTGTTGTGATCGCCCGGGTCATGGTAATAGCGGTAGTACATGGACGTACGCCAGTCCGCCGGTGCCCGGCCGCACAGAACGGAGAGAAAGCTCCGGCCCTGCATTTCCACCGGCGCGGGAAGCCCTGCCGCATCGAGAAACGTTTCCGCAAAATCCACATTGAGGGCAATATCGTGGCGTTGTGACCCGGGCGGAATGGCCTCCGGCCACCGCACGAGGAAGGGCATCCGCAACGCCTCTTCGTACATGAAGCGCTTGTCGTACAACCCGTGGTCCCCCAGGAAGAACCCCTGATCACTTGTGTAGATGACCATGGTGTTGTGTGAGATGCCGTCCCGGTCCAGGACATCCAGCAATCGGCCGACGTTATCATCAATCGACTGAATGGTTGCGAGGTAGTCCTGCATGTACCGCTGGTACTTCCACCGGTTCAACTTCTCCCCCCTCAGCGTGTCCGTGCGTACTCCCCCGGCAACGATGACCGTGTCGGGTTTCGTCGAAAGCCATCGCCGGAGTTCATCCTCCTCGAGGCGGGGAGGCGGTTCGAGCTTGAGGTCACGCCTGGTCAAATCCGAAAACACGCGCTGCTTGTTCTCATGAAGAGCGTCGGTGCGTGTGTCGTAGGTGTCCCGCAACGTCGGTGGCTCCGGAATCACCCGGTTCGCAAACACCTTCCTGTACGCCTCGTCAGGGATCCAAGGACGGTGAGGTGCCTTGTGGTGCACCATGAGAAAGAACGGTCTATCCACCGGTCTGGTCCGGATGAAGTCGATAGCGAGATCAGTAATGACATCCGTCACATATCGACCCGTGTATGTGGTCTCTCCTGTGGCAGTGTAAAGAACCGGATCGGCATAGGCGCCCTGTCCAGGAAGTATCTCCCACCGGTCGAAACCCACGGGATCGCTGCCCAGGTGCCACTTGCCGATCATCCCCGTATGGTAGCCGGCGGCCTGCAGGAGCCGCGCCACCGTTTGACGGGAGCTGTCGAAGCGGTTGAACAATGGCACTCCGTTGACGTGTGAGTATTGCCCGGTGAGGATCGAAGCCCGGCTGGGTGTGCATATCGCGTTGGTGGCAAAGACGTTACGCATCAACACGCCTTGCCTCGCCAGTCGATCGATGTTGGGTGTCCGGTTCACGAGCGAACCGTATGCGCTGATCGCATGTGCGGCGTGGTCATCCGCCATAATGAACACGATACTCGGACGCCTGTCGGCAGGAGGAGGAGCGGCTGCCGGGCTTTGCACTATCGCATGGAAGTTGAATGCCATGGCTGCGCCGGCCAGAGCCACCGACCAAAGAAGGCATCTTCGCACACGATGTTCCTTCCTGGCAGCCACCTCCATTACGCGGGTTCTCATGGGTTCTCCGGTTCATTCATTAGCGTTCAAGGCCACAAACGTCACATCATCCCCCTGCGGGCGGGCAGGCAATCGAACCCCGCGGACTCATCAGTTTGACATCCCCGTGTTCGTCAGGTAGACCACTGCGCCGAAAAGCATTCCGAGAGCCAACACCGCAAGAAATCCGTACCATGCCCATTTCACCTGGATCGAGCTGGCCACGTCTTTGTAACATTCGGTGTACGAGCGAACGTATTCCGCCGTCTTGCCTTTCAGGCTTTCCTCGGGCACCGACGGTGCAATGACATACGCGAAAAGAACACCCCAGACGAAACAACCGAGAATGAACCAGAGGGTGCCACCTACCTCTGCGTCGGCATCTGCCCTCCCGGCATCGCAGGCTTTTGTAACGGCACCCGGAGGCAGGAGCAGGGGTGTAGGGTCAAGGAGGTTCCCCCGGCCGAAGAGATCGAGAGTGATAAAGTAGGAGGAGGGAAAGGAGCGCGATGTCACAGGGATTGCTGACACCGTTGCTCCGGCTTTGTTGCGAGCTGCAACGTCCGCCAGGACCTCAGCGAGAAGGGGCGTGACAGGTACGAGGATTGCCAGGAACAGTACGAACGGGGCGTGCCATCCCCTCAGCCAGGACAACCCCGCACCTTTCGATGAAGAGCCCATGGGCATTGCCCTTCTGATGGCGGTTGTGATTGGTGTACCCCCCCCCTTCCAGGCTGTTTTTCAGGTGAATCGGTCACGGAAGTGAATCACGATTGGAACAGCGGCACCATGCCCCCGGTTTCGGCAATTATCTCCGCTCGTTCCTCCATGGTTAATGCTTCAAACTCCGCGGCCAGGTTCAACGCGAGTCGAAAAAGCCGGATGTCTCCCGGCGGAATCGCCGAGGTGACATCTTCACTCAATGTGAAGCGCACCGCCTTGCGCGCCCCATCGACATCGTCGATGGGCTGGTACCATGTATTGAGATAAGCCTTTGTGGCTCCCTCAGGCCAGGGCCCGCGGGCAAGCATCTTCAATGCGAGACGTGCTGCACCTTCCCTCTTCGCCCTCTCCATGACAGCGGGACCGAAATTCCCACGGGCATAGCAGACCAGGTTGAAAGGAAAGAGCACCGAATCGAACTTGAAGCGGTTCATCATTGCCAGCGCTGCGGCTTCAGAGTGAGCGGAGAACCCGATATATCTGATCTTTCCGTCATTTCGTGCCTTGAGGAACGTCTCCATCGCCCCGCCTGCGGCGAAGATCTGGTCAACTTCTTCAGGGCGCGTCACAGCATGAAACTGATACAAATCAAAATGGTCCGTCTTCAGCCTGCGCAGAGACTTCACAAGTTCCAGCTCCGCTGCACCGGCCTCCCTCTCCATCGTCTTGCATGAGAGAAAGACTCTGCTTCTGTACGTTGCAAGCGCCGGCCCGAGCTTCTCTTCCACCTCACCGTTTTCGTATGATGGGGCAACATCGAAATAGTTCACCCCCCGTTCAAAAGCCTCAGCAACAGCACTATCCGCCGTCTTCTGCTGCATTCCCTTGAGGATGATTCCGCCGAACCCGACGACGGAAAGATCCACGCCATTCTTGTACGGGCGACGTGGAAGTGGTTTCTCGGAAGCGGCATGAGTCATCATATCCATGAGGTTGCCTTGATTGGGTCGGCCGGAAACGCCTGTCAGAACAGCAGCGGTCAGAAAACTGCGTCGTTTCCTGTTGAACCCTCCCGTGAGAGTAGCCATTTGTCGCACAACAGACAATAGAAAGGCGGATCCGGATCGACAGCTTTCAAAACGTGTTTCTTCAGGAATGTAGCTGCCACGTTTCAGCCAAATGGATCATGGTTTCGTAATTGTGCAGTGTCACCGGAGAGAGGGTGCGGCCATACGGGCCGGCGGAGGGTAGCAGCACGAACCCTCGTCCCCCGCCGGCGGTCCCTTCATAAAGCACACGTTTCACCAGCTCTGAAAATCGTGGGGTGGGGAGCATCTCGATGTCTGCAATTTCCAGATCCCCGAACAATACGAGTTGTCGGCCATGGCTTTGCCGGACTTCGCGCAATGTCATGTCGCCCTGCGGGGGCGGTTCGATCGGGTCCAGTGCGTCCGCGTCCATGCCGGCAATCATGTCGAGGATATTTCTTATACGGCCGTGACAATGGACGCGTGCGTAGCCTCCGTGGGCATGGATGTCGCGGATCATGGGAGCAACATAGCGGATGACATATTCGTCAAACAAACGCGGTGGCAGGTAGGGTTCCGAGGCATACTCGGGGCCGTAGATGCGCCAGAGCCTGCCGGGAAACCGACGGCTGATTTCGGCGGTGCGTGGCTGGATGCGGCGCGCCATTTTCTCAAGCAGTTGGTGGAACAACGCCGGTTCGGTAAACGCCAGCACCGTGTAGTCCTCCATACTGAACAAGGCTGCCGCCGCACAGAGCGGGTCTTCCGTGTCCACCATTACGATTCCCCGGTCCCCGAGGACGGCTTCCTCGGCTTCGAGCGGCGCAATATCGATGCGCTCCGCAAACACTTCGTCCGGGATGGTGAGATAGGCCCTGACGTCGTCGGCGTCCTTGAGCAGATGCTCGACGGTCCACACCGTGTTGATCTGCCGCTCGCGTTTCGTGACCTGCGTCAGCCTCCGCCCGGCAACGCTCAACACCGTGCGCGTCGTCCGCGTTTCGCCGTCGTCCCGGGTGTCTTCGCTGAAGAATTCGTGCCAGCATGCACCCGCTGCTGAACCGGTCGGGTCGATCGAGCGCTCCCGGACCGGGCTCATGATGCGGATGATGTCGGTGCGCTCCTCCGCAAGCTTCAGCAAAGGCTGCCAGTCGGGTGAGTTGTAGATGTTGTACGGATCGGAATCGGCTGGATCTACCCGGAACCCGCCGACTTCGTAGAAACTCACCGCCGGCCTGTCGACCGGCTCCCCCCGCAACGTCGCCATCAATCGTTCGCGCCGTGTCATACTACTGCTCTGTCAACTGAATGGATTGACATTCCAGTGAGCTCTCCTGCCGTGCAGAACCGAAGGAACTGAACACCATGGACGCACCGGTCGAGCGATACCCCTGCAGCGGCATCAGAAGTGCAACCGTGCCAATTTCGTACATATTTCCCCTGCATTCACGTCTGAGCGGTTGAAAAGCCCGATGACCGTCAGGAAACGCTCCGGAATGCGAACAATGAATGTGCGAAATCCGACAGTCGAACCACCATGGTAGTAAATCGGAACACCGTCCATGCTCCTGTTGTACCATCCATATCCGTACCAGGTTATTCCGGTATCTATCACTGCACTGCGTGAGAGCATCTCCTGCAGCGTTTTCTCCCGGACAAGAGAGCCTGCAGTAAGCGCAGCATTCCATTTCCGTAGATCGTTGACCGATGAATAGACGCCGCCGTCGCCAAGCACAGAACTCGTCATACTCTGGTCCGTGCGCACGAATCGATCCGCCCTGGCGGTATCCACCGAGTATCCGTATGCCCTTGTGGAGACTTCGGAAATCCCGCGCTCGTATGCAACCGTGTTGTTCATTCCCAGAGGGAGGAATATGTTCTCCTTGAGAAAACGTGCGAACGATACGCCGGACACTTTCTCGACAACCAGTGCAAGCAACGCGTAGCCCGAATTACTGTACCGAAATGCCGACCCCGGGCGGTGGTAGGTACTGTCGATGTCCTTGAGAATCTGAAGCACGTCCCTGTCGAGCAGCGGAACTGTAGTAGACCCCGGCATGACGTCCTCATACGCCAGGATCCCGGAAGTGTGCGTCAGCAGGTGCTTCAGGGTGATTGTCCGTCCGACCGGTGCGAAGCCGGGAAAGAAGTCCGCAGGGGTCTGGTCGAGTGACACTTTCCCCCGTTCGACCAGAATCATCACGGCCATCGCCGTAAACTGTTTTGTCACAGAGGCAAGTCTGAAGTTGGTGCTCAACGTGATCTCCGTGCCGGCCTCAATATCCGCCCTGCCAAAGGCCTTTGCATAGAGCACGGAATCGTGCCGGAGAACCATCACCGCTCCCCCGGGGCCGTCGGTAAGGCAATAAGGCTCCAGGATGTCATCATGTTCGCCGGGGTGTAACGATGAACACGACACGAGGACCACTGCCAGGAATGTCACTGTCACTATTGATTTCATTTCATGAGTCGTTCGTGATCATGCGCCTCGGTGAGCCCGTTGAGAACTATCTGCAATGCCGCGTTCGTGAAGGCCTCGGGCCGGCACGGAGGCTCAGGCAAGGCAGGGAGGAGCGCAAGACAATTCTCCGGGGCTTCAGAGGCCTTCAAGTCAAATATCGTGCATTTTCTCCGTACAAACCAACAGTATCTCCCTAATTTCATAGGTGTTTCTCCTCTCTCAACATGCTCGAATGAGTTGCATTTACAGGTGTGCATTGCCAATACATCAATACCAAACAGGTCGACTCTTCTTTGGAAACACGTCATGAAAGAAAGTACCATGCAGATGTTACCCGATGGATTTGAATTAGTTAGCCAACCTGAAGACTTCACCTCAAGCCCCTTTGCGTATCCCGTGGAGTAATTCAAGGGTTTACAGGGAGACATCATGATCATTGGCGACGGCCATATAATAGGTCCGCTCATGGCCAGAAGGGGCGCAGATACAGTTGGTGTACGGCAAAATGTCTATGCTGCAGATGTTCAGCCCCTCAAACCTCTCGAAAGGAAGGGAATGGAAACAGTGCAGTGCGATTTGCTTGACCGCAAGGCGGCGGATCAGCCTCCTCACGCTGAAGTATTGTGTATATGGCAGGGAGGAAATTCGGTTCAAGCAGGAGCGAATGGCTCCCCTGAGCGGCCAATGCAATGGTTCCTCACAATGTAGCGGAAGTGAGCAGATACTCCAGGATAGCAGTGTTTTCAACAGGCGGCGTGAGTCCGGTGGTTGATGTCTATGCAGGAGATCCTATTGAAACGGGATGCACTTTTTCTGATTGGTGAATATGCGATGAGTTCTCTTGGAAGAGAAAGGGTCTTTAACTTCTATGCCGCAGGAAAGGGGACAGAGGTCATACCGATTCGTTGAATTGTGCCCTTGAATTACGATACGGCGTTCTGGTGGATATTGCCACCAGAGTGTATCGTGATGCACCAGTTGATGTAACAACAGGATTAATGAACGGGATTGGGCAGAGGATTGCGCTGAGCAGGTTCTGAGAAGTGTTGATTATGCGGCAAGCCAAGTGCCATCCTGAATAGCACAGGGCCGGAACAGTTATCTGTACGAAGGCTAGCCGGCAGATTTGGTGAGCTTTCCGGCAAACAGGCCCAAAAACCCGGCCTGCAAAACGGCAAGGCGTATCTTGGCAATGCCTCAAGGGCGAATTCTCTATTGGGGAAATCCACCGGTTCCTATTGGTAAAATCATCGAATGGATCGCCGACTGGAGTCAAAGGGGCGCTGACAATCTCGGGAAGCCCATCCATTGTGAGACGCGGGTGGACCTTCTGCACTTCGCCAAACAGCCCTTCAGAACTCAGAACGGTCTTTGAGTCCCGGCCCACAAGGAGCTCATCGAGCAATGCGGCGTCAATCGCTTCTCGTTTGTTCGCCATACGGAACCCCCTGATGCACTATACACGTATGGCTCACAAACACAAACTTCCTTACAGTCTCGCCCGGTAAAACGCTTACCCTAAATTTCCACCTCTTTTGAGAACGGCACTGGGGTTGCGCTCTGCCACCCATCTCGCCGAGGCATGTTGTGGTGATGATGAATAATCTTTCCTTTCGTGGCAAAGACGTGAGCACCCCGGCGGATGAACGCATTCACGACAGACTTCTGTGGATAAATCGTTGACGCCTTACTGACGGAGACGAATGCCATTGTGGTTGAAGTCCCATCATCTGCTTGCTTCAGAGGGCCGACGATCCGGTCAAGGACGCTGCTCGAGACATTGCATCGGCTTCCGTGATGAGGAACCTGCAGAACGTGCAGCGTCCTTGAGAGAGGGATGCGTTGGGCCGCCATAAAGTCTGCGGTACGTGTGAGCGCTTTGATCCCTGCATCGCCGGTGAGGAGAAGGCCCTTGCCGTCAAATGAGCCATAGAGAACTACACTGCTTTCATTCTCAGCGGAAGTCTCTCCATCCTCCTGGAGCGTTTCAACATCCCAACGTTCAGCAATCCAATCTGCCGCGATCTCTCCTGCTTCCAAAACGGCCGCTGCGGTTCCCTTTGTTGTACTGCATTCTTCGCGCTCCGGAAACTTATCAAACACTGAAATGAGATCAAGGACATACCAATTCATTTCCGGCGACAGCACAACGAACGGCCCGATCCTGCTACCCTGGAATGGTTCGTGAACGGGTATTCCCTTCATTGCCGCCATCTGCTCCAGTTCGTATGCCGCTGATAATTCATCCTTCAATCGCTCTGAAAGGCTGTTGTCAGTACTTCGCCCATGCTGAAGGTATCCTGCAACCACCGGAGAATAGGACCATGGCCGATGCATCCACACTTCCCCCACCGTCAGCTGGTCCATGACTACTGAAAGACCTGAAGCGTGCTCAGAATCTGGATGTGAACTTACCATATAGTCGACGCGAGAACTCTGGTAGTACATCTTAACATAGTCCACGAGTAACTGCCCTGATTCCCGCGTGCCTCCATCGTATACCAACACCTCGTAGTTCCCGGGCGAACCAAAACGAACGGCAATTGCATTCCCACTCCGTTCACCATTTTCGACGGGCAGTATGTCTATCTCGAAGCCTTCGGTCATCTTCATCTCTCGTGCCGGTTAATCTGATATGTCGACATCGCATGCCGAAACGGTCTGATGATCAAAAACCGACCAGTCCCGTGCTTTCCAACCGAACAAGCGCATGCCACCATCGACCAGGGGTCTTCATATTCAACGTCCGAAGCGCAGATCTCCTTGTTCTATATACCAGTGGATATCCCGTTTTGGATCCACTTTTATCCGCTCATCCGCATCTTCTTGGTGTGTCGCAAGACCCCCGGTGTACAAGCCTTTCAACCAAAAGAGCACCACAGACAACCGCCCCCTTGCATCTCATCCTTCCGGATAGTACTTTTTTGGAGACTTGAAGCACACCGATGCACGACCAGCGCAACGACCTCGATATTGCCCTTCTCCAATCCGATCCTCACGAGCTGATCCTCAGGTATCAAGAGACAATCGGCATTATCGTCAAATCCTATATCCGCAGTGGCATGTTTCGTGCGACAGAATTCCCCGACATTGTCCAGCAGCTTAACACAGAGCTTCTGGAGAAGATTCCTAGAATTCGCCGCCAGTACAATGGCACAAGCCTTTTCCGCACCTATCTCTCGAACATCATTCGCCACTCGTGCTTGAATCTCCATAAGAAGAGACAAAGCCAGCCGGTGTTCATCGACACCGAGGGTCCGTACATCACTCTTGAATCGGATGGTATAGTTGACAAGCTGCTCATCGAACACGACGTTCTCACCCTTCGCGCCATTATTGAACAGTTTCACTCCGAACGGTTCAAATTGTTGTTGTGCCTCAAGCTTATGTACAGGATTCCCATCAACCGACAGGACGTTGTAAAGTGGTGGCCGGCATGTCCGGAAAGAGATCTCACCACGCTGGTCGCGGCAACTGCATCTGAGGCCGGCAAACTGACCGACAGGCACGTTTTTGAGCTTCTGCGGCCTATGTCAAACAAGGCCGAGATGAACACGAGCTCGGCCGATTCCATTCGACGTTGGACCGACGAGCGCATTCTGACAATCCTCGGACTTCTTAATGGAAGTCCTCCAGCATCCGCCCATACACGAGAGACGCTTGGCATTCTTCTCGAAGACTTTTTCACTCCGTTCTTGCTGAACCGATAGTATATATTCATGGACGCAGTCAACAAAACAGGAGCTGAGGTGAAAGGATGAAAACAGGCAAGTATGGCCAATTCTTTGGGAAGAATTCACATCTCACGGGAGAAGCCGTTTCACTGTACGTGGATGCCCTCAAACTGGGACGGGTAGACAACCTTCCCCCGATAATGCTTCACCACGTTGAGGGATGTCAGTACTGCAAAGAGGAAATCACCGGTCTATTCTCCTTGCTGGTTGAGGAGGATTACTCGAACACCGGACCGCATCCCTTTCTCGACACGGTGGCCGGCACAACACGCAAACAGGATTTTTCCATTATGAAGATTGCTGCAACAATTGTCGCAGTAGTCGGAGTGGGGCTCTTAGGCTATATGTCGTTGTTCCGTACCTCACCCAACACCAGTGCATTCCACCCGCCAATTTCAACCATCGGCGTTGATACGGGCCTTGTGAAGATCCCGGTGAATGAAAACCCAAGGCGGCGACCGGATGGAGAGTCGCTGATCGCTGCCAGATTCACTGAATCACCCGAACTGGAAGATCTCTTGCGTAGTCCAGCCCGGTCAGCTGAGACCGAGGTTCAGTCGCCGGCCAATGGCAGCACCCTTCGCCGCGGTTCGGTCTTCAAATGGGTTACTCCCGCGCTGCCTCCTTTTGATATCACCATCCTGGACAACCGGAGGCAGGTAGTGCGTTCATTCCAGCTCGACACCAATGCATTTGGCCTGGAGGATTCACTGCAGGGGGGATTGTACTACTGGAAACTCGGTGCGGAGGGTAATCTACTTCATACAGGGAAGTTTATCGTACGATGACGGTTGCAGCGGTTACTGTCCTACAAGAACAAAGCCCGCCCAGCAGAATGGAAACGCTGTACGTTCCTTTGCAAGCATCCGGATCTTCGCCATTTGGAGAGCCTTGCCAAACCGCCATCCTTTCAGGACACCTTCGTAGAACATCTGCATGAGCTCAGCGGTATGGTGATCCATCACCTGCCACAGCGAATACATGATGTTGCGTGCACCGGAGTAGAGAAAGCCCCGCATCAGGGCGTACACACCTTCGCCGGTCACGAACCGACCGATCCCGCTTTCGCACGAGCTGAGCACCACCAGTTGTGCGTTCAGATCCAGATTATAGGCCTCCGCTGCGTACAGTACCCCATCCTCCCCCGACGCTGTGTCAGCAGGTTGCGCAAAGAGAAGAGCCGATCGGGCGGGATCCCGCGCATTCACGATTCCATGCGTTGCAACATGGAGATATGAGAAGAGAGGGGCATTATGCTTGAAATTCTCTTCCGAGGCATTCTTATTCACAAACGTCCGTGATGGCAACCCCCGTTCTGCGAATTTTTCAGCGATACTCGCCACCTCCACGTCTGAGTATGGCAATTCACGGAACCGTTTTCCATCGATGCTTATGGAACGGCTGTGTGTGGTATCAAGACCTTGTGCAAATCGATTCGACGCAAGGATTAGGCCGGTTCCGGTCGATTCTCTAAAGACTGGTGCAAAACCCGCAAACGTCCCGTTGACCTGCCTCTCGCGGCCTGCTCCGTTGAGAGATTCACAGAAAAGTCGTGCCGACGGGAACACGGATATCTCATGCGACGTAATGAGATACGGAAAGGTCGAAAAGTCCTGTCGCGCATTGGAGCGGCCGTCCGATCCGGGCACAAGCGCTTCGAAGGGAACGCTCGAGAGAATCTTGTCAGGCACGATTACGAGGCGGGAATATCCCGCAATCGCACGGGCGGCCGGTGAGATGACATACGCGTACACGTGACGGGATGATCCCAGGAAATCATTGTAATCCACCATGCGAATCGATCGCGTAAGGGCTGCTGCGGCCGCTGTGATCGTCGCGGGAGATGGCAGAATTCTGACATCCAGCTTCCGTTTGCCGATGAGGAATACATAACTTCCAGTATCTCCGAGAAAATATTCCATAACCAAGGTACTGTCATCAAGCGCATGCTGCACTTTGTCTACAAGTGGAAGAGTGTCACATTCAATAAGTTGTGCATAGGAAGGACAGTCCTTCCGTATCTCTTCCTTTACCAGACGGAGATCTTCACGAAGGGAGATGGTCTTCCAGCGCAGCCCTTGTACTCTGGCTGAATCATACGTTGCCTGATCCAATGCCTTTGCGAGCTGGACTTCACATGCGGTCAGGCGCGTTTTCAGCGAATGTTCATTCTCCAGCAAATCGTGTGGTACTCCGGCAAACTCCTTTACACGCGACTCATGTATTCCCTCCAACAAGATCCCTGCCTTGTTCAATTCCGCAAAAGAGAAAGCCCATGCCAGATATTTCTGGTTTTGGGTACGATCGTGTAGCAGTAGTGAGACACGAATCCCGCTCTCGTAAATATCAGAAAACTGTTCGAGGAGCCGGAATTTCGACCCTTCAGATTCATAGTTCGAACGCAATGTGACAAGTATTTCACTCCCCTGCTCGTAGGCGTGCAAGGCCGAGCGCAACAACGCGATCGCTGATCCCGCCCTCCTGCCCGATTCTTCGAGGCATCTCCCTTTCTTCTGCAGAATCCTCAACAGGTGAATACCGTTCGCCAGATCGATGGGCGAGTTCTGGACGGGATGCACCAGTTCTGATGAGTCCGGTGACAGCGCAGCAATTGCACGATCATACCTTGCCACAGCGCCTTTCGGTTTCTTACGGGCATGAAGAATATCAGCTTCAGCCTCATGCAACCGGGCCAGCAACACCGGGTTTCGAGGATGGAATTGATACGCGTAGCCCGATGCCCGCTGGATCGTAGCAGTAGCTTCTTCCGTGCGATTCAATGCATCGTACACAACGGCCATCCTGACCAACAACCGTGCAAGATCAGGTCGATTTGAACCTCCTTGAATGAGCAGTCGAATGCGGAGGGCTTCCTGAAGATGTTGGAGCGCATCCGCATGGTTCTTTGTAGCCTCCTCTACTTCGGCAAGCACCTCGTGAGCAGATGCAACATCAGGATGGTCAAGCCCCAATATTTCAGATTTCAGCCGAAGCGCACTGATGGAATGCTCGCGTGCCAAGGCGAGATCTCCCTTTTTCACGCAGGCCTCGGCAGCGTATTGGAGGAGCTCAGCTCCCCCGGATGCATTTCCCAAACCGTGGGTTTCGGCTCTCAGTGAGCCGTCAGTAAATGCATCCAATGCACGGTCCACATCTCCCATCTCAATATATACCTTCCCCACGCTCGCACGTATGCTTGTGACAATAGTCTGATTTCCCGGATCGATGTCTTGAACTAATGCTGCCGCAGAATCGTATAGACTCAGGGACCGGTCGAACTGTCCCGACTCGGCCTGACAGAGCGCAAGGTAGATCAGCCCGGTCACCATGGAATGAGAGCGATCCAAACCTTGCGATCGCAGGACACTGAGGGAACTATCGAGATACCGGGTTGCCTCGTCATAGTCAGCCCTCTCCCTGTAAACGTTTCCCAAAACCATGAGGATGCGGGCAGTTGAGGCTGTTGGTTTCCCGGTTTTGGCATACAACCTCAGGGATTCGTGCAGATGATAAATGGCTTCCGAGTAAAACCCCTTTTTCTGGTACGCCAATCCGAGGTTATAGAAATCGCCCGCGAGGAGAGGGGCGTCCGGCCCAAGGAGACTCTGACGAATTCCCAAGCTTCGAAAACTGAGGGCTATTGCGGAATCAGGACGGTTGTAGTAGGAATGGTAGTAGGCCAACATTGAGTAAGTCTCAGCAACGACCAGAGTCGTCTCCGGGACATTGTGCCCGGCCAACGCAATTGCTGCTACGACTATTGCCTGGGCGCTGTCGACGTACCCCTTGGCAGAAAGGATCTCTGATCTGCCGTTTGCACAGGTCAGATACGAATCCCAATCTCTCCCTCTGAAAAGCAGTGAAGCCTTCTCCAAGAAGGAATAGGCGCTGTCGTATCTCTCGCACTTTACAAGGTCCATGCCTCGTTGCAGGAGCAGTCTTCCGAACGATGTGGAGTCTTCTCTTTCCCGGGCTCCTGATGGGCATGAGAGCAGAGCAAGAAGCAACAAGATGGCAAGAATCAACTCGGGGATGTGATTCGAGGATATATTTTTGACAGATGACTCCAAATCTGCGCCTCAGCCGGTAGATATAGACATGATCACAGATCTCAACATCTTTATTCGAGGTCTCTCCGAAGGTAACAATCACATCCACAATCAAAGGAGTATGGAAATGAAGACAAAGGTCGCAGCGACGCTGTCAGCATTGCTGATTCTTCTTTCTTCGATTGGATCGACAAACGCCGCCTGGGCGAATGTCACCGCCGGGGAGCACGTATCGACCACGCTCACTGCTGATCCGCCTCACCTTCCCCCGCCACCTCCACCCCGGCCCTGACGAGGGGGCACACTGAGGTGTAATCCCCCTGTTCCTTCTAACGAACAGGAGAAAATAGCCATTTGCATCACCAATCGCAACGGAGGCGTGTAAAGATAAAATAGGCCAACAGGTTCTAATTTTCGGAATTTCCCCGTACCGCATCCGGAAGCATGCCAGAATCCCTCGTTTAAACCGACGTGTGTCTGAGGCGGGCAATCTGTCCTCCTCTGGCAGGCCTTGAGTCGGCTTATCTCACGGTGATCTGCCGCTCGCGTTTCGTGACCTGCGTCAGCCTCCGCCCGGCAACGCTCAACACCGTGCGCGTCGTCCGCGTTTCGCCGTCGTCCCGGGTGTCTTCGCTGAAGAATTCGTGCCAGCATGCACCCGCTGCTGAACCGGTCGGGTCGATCGAGCGCTCCCGGACCGGGCTCATGATGCGGATGATGTCGGTGCGCTCCTCCGCAAGCTTCAGCAAAGGCTGCCAGTCGGGTGAGTTGTAGATGTTGTACGGATCGGAATCGGCTGGATCTACCCGGAACCCGCCGACTTCGTAGAAACTCACCGCCGGCCTGTCGACCGGCTCCCCCCGCAACGTCGCCATCAATCGTTCGCGCCGTGTCATACTACTGCTCTGTCAACTGAATGGATTGACATTCCAGTGAGCTCTCCTGCCGTGCAGAACCGAAGGAACTGAACACCATGGACGCACCGGTCGAGCGATACCCCTGCAGCGGCATCAGAAGTGCAACCGTGCCAATTTCGTACATATTTCCCCTGCATTCACGTCTGAGCGGTTGAAAAGCCCGATGACCGTCAGGAAACGCTCCGGAATGCGAACAATGAATGTGCGAAATCCGACCGACGGGGAGACTCAGCCAATTTAGGGAGGAAAGCGGGAAGATCCAACTGCCAGGGATGAAAAAAAGGGCCCATAGTTCCTGCAGCGGAAGAAAACACGAGTGCGAGAAGACCGTGAGAAGTTTCTCACACTCGTATCTGCCACTTTATGAGAGGGAAAACCCCTCTACTAAGGGTGGTAGCCCCGACATTTGCCGTGCTACTTCCGTTAGCAGCACATCCTTCTTGAACGGGAGCGTAAGGAATCCATCTATCCCTTTCTGTTTGAGTTCCGTCACAAAGTCATCGGGATAGTATCCGGAAAGGACGACGATGCGGACCCGTGGATTCCGTGCCTTGATGGAAGGAACGATCGCGCGGATCCGGGCAGGCGGAAGACTGGTATTTGTCACAATCACCAGGTCACACGTTGAGCGAGCCGTAGCAAGGAAGACATCGGGTACGGTGTTATAGGACTCCGCGAGTCTAACGTGGTAGCCGTGTTCCCTAAGCACTGCCTCAAGACAGGCTCCGACACTCTCCTCTTCCGCTATCACCAGTATGTTATGAATCGTTTCACCTCGTGCAAGTACTGAAGCTGGCATCTATTGCGCACACCGGCTTCGCAGACCGATGGACGATTCGTGGCCGTCAATCACATCATGCGTTCGGCGAGTTGAAACGCCTTGAGCTTCAATCGCGCTCCCCGACCGAACCAGATTGATGCCAACCGGGTACGAGGATTCTCCTCCATCCTGTGGTCTGTATACTCGGTGACGCAATTGAATGCACCCCACAGTGTTCCGCGGGAGAGCTCGGCACCCTGCCCGGATTCATACAAGTCAAGACATGCTTTCTGGATTTCCTTGGCCTTCGCTCGGCCAGCGCCCTCTTCGTTATCCGGGACAAGCGCCCTCACATACTCCACCAGCTCTTTGTCCGTGATCTTCTTGAGCGCCATGCGGTTGAATATGGCCTCGAGTTGCCCGTACAGGACATTTGACAAGCCGAGCAATGAACGGGCTTGCTCCAGGTCCTTCGGTGCATTTGAGGTATGGGGTATACGGACTTCCCCCGCTCCCTGCAATGCTGCGCTGAGTGTGTTGTTGCATACCACACGGACGGGCGTGAGCTTCACGCGAACAGGAGAGCTGCCGTCGTGACTGTTGGAGAGCAACAGGTATTTGTTTACAATGTCTTTGCCCCGAACGGTGATGAACCCGGGAAGTTTCGCGAGGATCCAGATATGTTCACCATGACCGAGTGCACCCGCCGTATCGTAGATCGCCTCGTCGGCACCGACCAGGTTGTCGAAGAATGCGAATGCATCCGCATTCTGAATGGGTTCGTAGCTGTCCCCCACAATACCCAGCATCTCGCCTGTATCCGTTCGCACCGTTGCCCAACGACGTGAAACGTCGGGGGGATGGTACAGCTCCACAACTTCCTTCAAGGGCTTCTTGACGACGGTGTAATTCAATCCTGCAGCTTCGATTGCTTCTCGTGCTGTTTTCAAATTGGCCAATTCAATGCCCAGTGTGCACCAAGGAGCTGGTCCCACGCCGAAAAATGGAGACGGGGTCCGTGGAGTTCGCAAATGCATCGTCTGCAGGGTCTCTTCCGTGACAGTCGATTGATGTGACGGATGGGAGGATTTCTGGATATTGTATAGGGGGAAAATATCCCCCACGTTTGTTTCCTGCCAGCCAAGGAATACAGCATCCTGACCGAGAATTGCGTGCGCCTGGATCTCGTCCGGGGAAGCGGTTGGGATGTTCAATGCTATCGTGCGGGCTTGTGATTTTTTGTGCCTGGACACGTTGACCTCCTTGAGCGAGTTAATAGCTTCATCCCTCAACCGGGGGGACAGTCCCGTTTCAGTGCCACTATCAGGATACCCAACATTGACGGCAAACCACATCAGCCCAAGGGACGGAAAAGTAGCTAATCCCATAGTGAAACAATTGCTCTTTGAATGGGGAGAGGGTGAAATTCGGGGAGGACTGATTCCGCTCTGTCGTCTTGTGTGGTGTGGGTGGGTTATCAGATGGGTTTGCTGTGAACACAGAAGCCGAAGGAGGAGATGCCATTGGATCTGCGAACGTGATCAGCCATAGTTCACCTCAAAAAAAATGTTGACAGCTGTTAACAGCCGTCAACACTCGAGGCGAAAAGTGGCGAATTTCGTGGACAGGGAGGGAATCGAACCCCCGACACAAGGATTTTCAGTCCTTTGCTCTACCAACTGAGCTACCTGTCCGGTACTTCTTGAGACGGGATCGCTACCAATTCAATTTCTAAATATACCCAATCCTCCGGAAAAAAACAATATGGGCGCAGATGAGAAGGACATTCTGATGGACCATTGCCGACATTGCAAAGAGGGAAAGGCCCAATCCAGGCCCTGCCTTAGTCCGGTGCAATTTGTATATTGTGTCAGCGTTATCCTCCAATCGCAGACATCATTGCCACGGATCTCCCCATGAGACAAATCTTTGCAGCATTTTTGTGGTGCATCGGGTCAACCAGCATCTACAGCCAGACCATTTCTGTGACATCACCCGACTCAACCCTGCAACTGACATTTTCCGTGGACAGCACAGCCGGGGAACCGGGCTGCCTCTTCTATGCACTCTCGCACAAGAACAGGACCGTCGTGCGCAAGTCGAGACTCGGCCTGAACACGGTCGATCTTCCCCAATGGATCAACGGGTTTACGGTGACCGGACATACACGCCGGTCAATCGATGAGACCTGGACCCCGGTGTACGGCGAACGAAGCACGGTAAGGAACCGGTACAACGAATGTACCATCGATCTGCAGAAAAACAACGACAAGAATCCCACATTGCAGCTGATCGTCAGGCTCTACAACGAAGGGGCGGCGTTCTGCTACAGGTTTCCCGAAAACCTCTCAACTTCCGTGATACACATACAGGACGAAAAGACGGAATTCGTCTTTGACGAAGGGGCCATCGCGTATGTTACCCCGTTCGCCCAGGAATTGTACCATGCACATCCACTGCACGACTGGTCATACGGCACCACCCTCCCCGTTCCCCTCTATGCCGCCCGCACCCCGGAATATGAATCCGAACGTCCCCTCACGCTATTCCTCCCCAACGGCCTTTATGTCTCCATCGGCGAAGCCCGGCTGGTGGATTATGCGAGAATGAAGTTCGTCCTCTCAAAAGAAAAGAAGAATACTGTTGCAGCAAAACTCTTCGGCCCGGTGACCGAATCGTCTCCCTTTGAAACCCCCTGGAGAGTGATCATGGTCGCAGAGAAACCAGGAGAACTGCTTGAACACAATGACATCTTCCTGAATCTCAATCCCCCGTGTGCGATCGGGAATACCGGATGGATCAAGCCGGGGAAAGTGATGCGGGAGGTCACACTCTCCACGGCGGGTGCCAGAGAGTGCATAGATTTCTGCGCCAGGCACAATATCCAGTATATTGAATTTGATGCAGGCTGGTACGGGTACGAATACTCAAAGGCGTCCGATGCATCCCGGGTCGATGTGGATCCGCGGAGGAACCCGAATAAGGATCTGGATCTGCAAAACGTCCTGGAGTATGCCCGGAAGAACAACGTCGGTGTTTTCCTGTATGTGAACCACAGAGCCCTCGAGAAGCAGATTGACGATATTCTGCCCATCTACCAGAAATGGGGTGTTGCCGGTCTGAAGTTCGGTTTTGTGCATGTCGGATCCGATAAGTGGACATCATGGGTCCACGAAGCGGTCAGGAAGGCGGCCGAATACAACCTGATGGTGGATATTCATGATGAATATCGCCCGACCGGATTCAGCAGAACATACCCCAATCTGCTGACTCAGGAAGGTATTCATGGGAATGAATGCATGCCGGATGCCAACCACAATACCATTCTCCCGTTCACGCGTTTCCTCGCCGGCGCCGCGGATTATACGATCTGCTACTATCACCAGGCGGGTCTTAAGGAAAACATAAAAGGGATCAAAACCACTTCGGCGCATCAGATGGCACTGTCCGTCCTGTATTATAGTCCGTTACAGTTCGTCTTCTGGTACGACAAACCCTCCGATTTCCAGGGAGAACCGGAGATGGAGTTCTTCGAAAGCCTGCCCACGGTATGGGATACGACAAAGGTGATCCTTGCCGACATCGGTAGATTTGCTGCAATTGCAAGGAAGAAGGATGACCGGTGGTTTCTGGGATGCATCACCAACAACGATGGCAGGACACTGGATATCCCGTTGGACTTTCTCGACAGGAAGAAGAACTATATTGCCTCGTTGTATACGGATGGGGGTGAATCCGTACCTACCCGGACACATGTCAGAATTGAACGGCGCCCTGTACGAGCGACCTCCGTCATCAAAGCCGAGTTGAAGCCCTCGGGGGGAATGGCTATGGAGATCCGGCCGGCACGGGAATGAGGTGAGACTGCAACAAATGTCCGGGCACCGTCCTTACCAGGAGGCGGAAACGCCAATGGGTGTGGGTAGGTGATGATCCTGGTACGCTAATTAGCGAGATACTTCGGCGGAGCCAGATAATCAAGAACGCTCCACCCGTCAGCGCACGAGCGCAAGTGGACCAAGCGCGGTGCAGGATGAAGACGGCGAACTCTACGGCAGGCGGGACTTCAACACTTCGACATTCTGCACACGCCGCGCGCCATACTTCTGCTGGGCGTAGGGGGTGTGAAATGTACAGCACGCCATGAAATCGATGTTCTTTTTCAGCCAGGCTTCATCCGTGAACTTCTCCCCCGTCCGCGCCTCCATCTCCTGACGTAACAGTGCGCTCTTCAACAGCGCATCCTCCTGACCGATATGCAGGATATCGCTGTCGCACACAACCTGCTGAAGAAGTGTCACGGGCTTCTGTGGGACTCTTGTAGCCCTGATACAGCCGATGACTTCCGATATCCGGTCTTCCGGGTACCCATGTACCCGGAGAAACTCTTCAGCAAGAATCGCACTTCGCTCTTCATGGTCTTCCGCCCCTTCCATATACCCGGTATCGTGAAACCAGGCAGCCAGGGTCACGACCCCCATCGGTCCGGCATCAAGGCCGCATCCGGTTCCAACCTCTCCAACCGCTTCCACCACCTCAAGGGTGTGCGTGAGGTCGTGATATGCGGCCCATGCAGGCAATCGCGCATCGAACAGCGCAGTAACATACTCCTCTGCGCGCCTTATTACCTCGGTCCATGTCCTCATCGCCAATACCTCCCGCCTTCTTCCTGGATTCCCCGGAATTGCTTCCGATCCCACCCCACCCGTGATTACCCCCCTCTTGAGCTCTGCATCGAGTCTTCTGCCAGCGCCCGGACCACCGCATCGTGGACTGCCGGACGAACACGCGAGATTTTCTGGTTGGCCCGCGTAGGGTGTACCCTGTTTGTCAGCAGAATCACGCCCAGTTTCCTCTCCGGATCCACCCAGATAGATGTACCGGTGAATCCTGTGTGACCGAATGACGATGGAGAAAAGAGGGTCCCTGCAGAGGAACCTACGGGCGACTTCATGTCCCAACCCAGATACCTGTCCTGGCCCTCCCTATGCGCACCGGTGAATTCCACGACCGTGCTTTCGGCGAGATACCGGACACCACCATAGGTTCCGTGGTTAAGGAGCATCTGCACATAAATGGCCAGATCGGAGGCCGTCGAAAACAGGCCCGCATGTCCCGCAACACCACCCAGCAGCGCCGCATTTTCATCGTGCACAATGCCGCGGACAAGAGCCTTGCGCCAGACGGTATCGATCTCCGTCGGCACGACACGCTCCCACAACACCCGGGGTGGATTGTACATGGTGTTCTTCATCCCCAGAGGACCAAAAAAATCATTCGCCAGCAGAGTGGCCTGCGACATCCCCGCAATCTTCTCCACGATCTTTCCCAGCGTGATCATTCCGATGTCGCTGTAAATGGTTGTGTCTCCCGGCTCCGCAACCAATTCGGTCGCATACACGGAATCCAGCGCTTCAGCCGCGCTGCCGCACATCAGGAAGAACCGCTTGAAAGGCGGGAACCCCGCCCTGTGCGTCAGCAGATGTCTGATGGTGATTTTCGCCTTACTTCCCGCCGCCAGGTGGGGAAGGTATTTCGACGCATAATCGTCCAGTGAGAGTTTACCCGCATCAATAAGCTCCATCACGGCCGTCGTGGTGCCGATGACTTTGCTCACCGACGCCAGATCAAACAGGGAGGCATTGTCGATGGGGCCCGAAATCGGGTCGTACGTGTACGTACCGAACGCAGCGTTGTACGCAATCATTCCATCTTTGAGTACCAGGAGTTGTGCGGCGGGAAACGCGGAATCCCGGATCGCCGCGGTGATGATTCCGTCCAGTTCGGCAAGCTTCTCAGGCACGAAACCCGCCGCGGCGGGATCCTCCCGGCGTAAACGGTCCGCGGGACAGACGAGGCCGCTGCCGAAGGGAAAGGTCCCGGCAATGGTGACGGGCAGCTTTCCGCACACTCCGATCTCTCCAAAGAGAGCTTCCACCGCTGCTTCCACCTGGGGCTCGCTGTCCCCATACGCGCACAACACTCCCTTTGCCCCCGGGAAATGTGCAGCCAGATACGGATTCCCGAACAGGACGGCCACCACCGTCCCCCGGACCGATTCCGCCGCTTTCAGAATGGAGAGAAATGCAGGGGGCATGCCGATGCGCCCGGACGACGTGCGCACTTTCAGATAGACAGGAAAGAATACAAGATCCGCCTTTTTCATCCGTTCAACTGCCGCTTCAATATCCATGGTATTGCTGGAGGGAGAGAGGCGGTATGTCTCAAAACGGCCGACACGCCGTTGGAGCTGTTGGTGGAAGTACGCTCCCGGAGGCTCGCACGGCCATGGGCTGCCCGCCCGGTTGATATCAACACGGCTATCCTGCGAATCACTCAGGACAATGGAGACCACCCTGTGACCATTGCCGTCGGCAAGTGGGAACACCCCGTTCATGTTCTTGAGAACCGTTATGGCGGTCCGCGCCACCTCACGGGCCAGCAAACGATGGTCCCTGCTCCCGACAACTTCAGGGATACGGTCAATATCCACCGTGCGGAGTGTGTCGAGTCCGAGCCTCTGTTTTACCGTAAGAACCTTGCGTACGGAAACATCCAGCCGTGCATGACTGATCTCCCCGGAGCGAACAGCGGCCACCAGGGCATCAAACGCCGCATCCTCATCGGGGGGCATGAGAACGATATCGACACCCGCCTTCACCGCCATCACCGTGGATTGCCCGGGCGAAAAATCCCGCGTGACCCCCCGCATGTCCATGGCGTCGGTCACCACCAGCCCATCAAACCCCAGCTGGTCATGCAGCACCGTGCCGATGGCCGCTGTCGAAAGCGACGAGGGAACCGATCGGTCGGGGTCGAAGACGGGCACAGCAATGTGTGCAATCATTATCGAAGGAGTTCCCGCATCAATCGCGGAGCGGAAGGGCGCAAGTTCAACAGAATCCAGGCGATCGCGCGTGTACTGCAACACCGGAAGGTCAAGATGGGAATCGACCCCCGTATCCCCGTGGCCCGGGAAATGTTTTGCTGTTGGAAGAGCACCCCCGTCCAGGGTTCCCTTCACGAATGCGCCCACCATTTCCTGAACGAGCCGGACATCCTCACCGAAAGACCGGGTATTGATGACGGGGTTCATCGGGTTGGTGTTCACATCGGCCACAGGGGCATAGTTCTGATGGACCCCGATGGCGCGGGCTTCGCGTGCGATCGCCCGCCCCACTTCATACGCATACCGCGGGTTCCGCGTGGCACCCAGCGCCATTGCGTCCGGGAAGGGAGTCCCGCGCCGGGTTCGCATCGGCAGACCTCTCTCGTAGTCTCCGCTCACAAGCAACGGCAGACGTGAAAGCCCCTGCAGGGAATTCAGGCGTACGGCGGATTCAAAGACATCGCCCTGCCAGAGTATGAAGCCGCCGATGTGATGGTCGCGAATCAGGTGCACGAGACGGGCGTGTTCGTCTGTCTGCGTACTGTAGTACTGACCATAGAGGCCTACCATGACCAGCTGGCCGACCTTCTCTTCATCCGACATCGTTGTCAGCACACTGTCGACCCATCCGTCATGACCGGCAGCCATGACGGGAACCGGCGCCCGGGAGGGCTCTTGCACTGGAGTCAGCGTCCAGGGTCCACAGGCCAGTCCCAGTAACGCGAGGGAAGATATGCACAACAGAGACAGATGACGTATTCTTGAAGACATTTAATTCCTTTGCAGTTGGGAAAGTGCCATGAGGACGGCACCGCGGACAGGCGGATGAAGTGCCGTATGCACCCGTACCGAAGGGATGATCTCTGCTATCGTTTCCCGCAACAGACGCGCATACACGGTATCGTGATCGATCAGCCCACCAACGAAGACCACACCTATATTTGACTGGGAACCCATGGCAAGGGCCATCGCCTTCAGTTGATCGACCATGTGTGATGCCGCCCGGCGCAGGATGGCCAGTGCGGCCGGATCGTTCTCCCCGGCAACCTTCAGGACAAGGGGGGCAAGGGAGGCAAGATCGAATTTGTCCTGATAGACCGCGGCAATCACCCTGTCACGGGAGTTCCACCCGGTTGCTTCGGCAAGAACCTTCCGTAGAACGGTTGCATCTTCACGACCGTCCATGTCGCGGGAAACGGCTTTCGTCGCCTCCAGACCGATGAAGTATCCGCTCCCTTCATCGCCCAACACCCTCCCCCACCCACCGACAGATCGTACCGTGCCGTCAGGAAGCTTGCCGATAAGGTTTGAGCCGGTGCCGGCGATCATCACCACTCCGGGGCCTCCGGCAAATGCCCCTTCGAGCGCGATGCGCGAATCCGTTTCCAGTGTGATGGGAAGCTCCCGCATACCACGGATCGCCGACTCAGCACGCAGCGCATCGGCGAGTCTGGAGCGAACCGTCTGGCTTCCCACTCCCGCCAGGCCGAACACTATCGAATGCACTTCCGTGGGAGTAGATCCCGCGCGTTCACAACAACCCGCAATAAGATCCAGGAGATTTCCGGCCGCACCCTCGACTCCTGCAACATTGGGGTTTCCCGGCCCTACCTGTAAACGGCTGAGTTCGGTACCATCTTCAGCGGCGAGGATCCCAAGTGTTTTCGTGCCTCCGCCATCGGCTCCCAGGACAAGTCTTCGTGCTGTGCTCATGCTTCCGACGGTCTGCATGCAATGAATGAGTGATGCAACGAGTTTTTTCAATGTACCGAATGAGGAGTAGACTATCAAGGCAGCCCTGCTTCACAGTCAGGCCGGATGTCCCGCCCGATTGACCGGTCAAACGAGCGCCCATCAAGTTGACTTTATTCCAGGCAGATCGTAGCTTGTTGTATCTCTTCCCTTCACAACTCTCCGAAAGACCATGAACCGCACATTGACCATCGGCGTTCTTTCCATCGTGGTTTTCGCAACTGCATTGGCCGGTTCTCCTGAGGTACAGACCGGCATCGAAGTCCTCCGGGACCGATCGTTTGATCTCCTCCGGGGCAAGCGGGTGGGCCTGATCACCAACCCCACCGGGGTCGACAGGCAATTACGGGCCACGATCGATATTCTGTTTGCCGCAAAGGATTTCTCGCTGGTCGCTCTCTATGGCCCCGAACACGGTGTTCGCGGCGATTATGCCGCCGGCGACATCGTCGACTTCTATACCGATCCCCAGACCAAACTCCCGGTCTACTCCCTTTATGGCAAGACCCGGAAGCCCACACCCGACATGCTCAAAGGGGTTGACGTTCTCGTCTACGATATCCAGGATATCGGGTGCCGTTCCTATACCTATATCAGCACCATGGGTCTGGCAATGGAGGCAGCGGCAACACAGGGAATTCCGTTTGTGGTGCTCGACCGGCCGAACCCGCTCGGCGGAAACCGGGTTGAAGGGAACAGTGTCGAAAAGGGATTCTTCTCTTTCGTGAGTCAGTTTCCGATCCCGTATGTGTACGGTCTGACATGCGGCGAACTCGCGCGCATGCTGAACGATGAGGGAATGCTCTCCGGCGGCGTCCGGTGTAGCCTGACGGTGGTTCCCATGAAGGGGTGGAAACGATCGATGACGTTCGTCGAAACCGGATTGCCATGGGTGCCCTCGTCGCCCCATATCCCCCACGCCTACTCCCCCCTGTACTATGTGAGCACGGGGATTCTCGGCGAGTTGGGGGTGATTTCGGAGGGGGTCGGATACACACTCCCCTTCCAACTCCTTGCAGCGGAATGGATCAACGGCGCGGCCCTTGCAGCACAGATGAATGCATTGAAGATGCCCGGACTGATTTTCCGTCCGATCACACTAAAACCCTTCTACGGCAGATCCACCGGAAAGACACTGCAGGGCGTTCAGGTCCACATTATCGACCCGGGCATCGTCAACCTGATCAGCGTCCAGTTCCGATTCCTTGAGGTGCACAATCAGTTGTATCCGGAAAAGAACCCCTTTACACTCGCGGACGGTTCCAGGATAAAGATGTTTGACAAAGTGGCCGGAACGGACAAAGTGCGCACGGCATTTACCGCACGGATGCGCTATGATGATGTGAAGGACTTGCTGGAAGGGGGAACCGGGGAGTTCAAGGCGAGATCAAAGAAATATCTGCTGTACTAACGGCCCGGGAAGAAGCTACCCCTCCGCCCAGTCCTCCACACCCTGCCGGAACGCATCCCGTCCGAGCGTCACCTCCTCGAACATCTGGAGGATGTGCTCCCGGGTGATCTTTTTGAAGTCCTCCTCGAGGGGTGTGACACTGACGCCGCCGACATCCACCGCCGCGGGACTGATCAAGAGACGTTTTTCTCCTTCCGCAAAGAAGAATGACGGACGGTGCCGTGTGCGGGGAAAGACCAGGATCCGCCACTCTCCATCCTGATATGATCCCAGCACGTTGACCATCGGTTCATCCGGCTCTCCGGTTTTCTCCCTCAAGACCCCGAGATAGCGCGCAAACCCGTCTGCAATCAGATCCCGGCGACTCCCTTCCAGCGCCAGAAAACGCCTGAGAGGACCGCTCACCGCAACAGCACGATATCCTTCCTGAGAGATGATAACGGTTCCGAAGAGTTCGCTCAGGCGGGGAAATTCGGCATCAATCGGCATAAATCCATGCGTTCCGGCTTGAAAGTGCATATGATCAGGAGCCGATGCGCCGCACCTGGGACCGTTGTAGAAGATAGAATAGAGCGGGCTCATATCCCGGGCAAGATCCAGCAATACATCAAGTGTCCCCTCGATGCGCTGTGGAACGTGCGCTATCCGCGGAATGGTGAAATGTTCGGGGGTGATGGGAAAGGGGTTACACAGAATTACGTACCCGTCACCATAGGCAAGGCCACGCTGATCGGGGGGAAGATGCTGCACACAGAGAAAGCACTTCCGTTCTTTGATGGACTTGTCGTCCACTTTTGCAGAAGACGATGCTATCCGGCCGGGGTTGTACTGAATCAGGATGCGTGCGTCGTCAAAGCCAAACTCCCGCGTACGCACGGTTTCCAGACTCCGGTATCCGTTGCGCAGCAACTCCCAGGTCTCCTTTTGTTGATCCAGCAACGCCCGGCTCAGCTGCGCAATGCCGGGGCCGCCTGTCCGGGACGCAAGCACATCAGGAGAGAGCATCAATTGTTCAAGCATAAGATCCCGTCAATGTCTGTAAAGACACCTTTTCAACAGCCGCTAGCGTGCCGTCCGGTTCTTCTTGATCCGCGCCATCACCTCGAATGTCCGGATCTTGTCCTTGTAGAAGTTGAACCCGTTTAACCTGTTCACATCCAGATCTGCATCCGAATTTCCTTCCCAGCGGCGGCAGAGGTAGATCGGTTCATAGATCCTGCCGATCTGAAACTCCCGTGAAATTGCCAGGCCCAGCGCGTAATCTTCACCGTAGCTGACATTCGGAATCTTGATTTTCCGCAGGACCGGTGTGTAGAACGCCCGGGGGGCACCCAGGCCATTGATGCGCAGGGCATTGTTCCGGCCGTTCGCAGGGGTCCACTCGCGATGCTCGATCACACCGGGGGGGATCGGTTCAAGCGCGAAGTTGGTCATCTGGTAGCTCCCGATCACCATCGCACACCGTTCCCTTTTGAATGTGTCCACGACACGCTGGAGCGTGGTGCCGTCTTTGTACAGATCGTCAGAATCGAGCTGAACCGCAAAACGGCCGCACCGCCCGTGATGCGCCCCTTCGTTCCAGCACCCCCCGATGCCCAGGTCCAGGCGTTCGGGAATGACGTGCAGAACACGGGAATCGCGCGCGGCAAGAGCGCGCAGAACGTCCGTGGTCCCATCCGTCGAATGGTTGTCCACGACAATGACGTTAAACGGAAATGTTGTCTGTTGTTTCAGAACCGACTCCACAGCCTCGCCGACGGTCTTCGTGCGGTTCTTCACGGGAATGATCACCGACGCCTCGACCGGAAACTCCCCTTCGTCCAGCTTGATCTTTGCGAACCCGGGTTTGAGGTACGCACCGATCTTTTTCAAATGCCCGGTCACCGCCCGCTCCATTTCGATCTGCACCTGGCGGTTTTTCGGATCAACGTAATCGAAGAGTCTTTCGCCCGACTTGCGCACGTCGCTTTCGACCTTACTATAGAGGAATTCGCCGACACGTACCAGCGGCGCCCGGCGGGAGAGCGCAAGGCGGAGAGCGTACCATCCTGCAAATACCAGTTTTCCTCCCTTCAGATCAGCTGCCGCCCGTTTTACCCCCGCGCTCCGGAGCAGCACCACCGAACCAAAATTGAAATCGTCACGCAGGCTACCAGACTGATATTCGATGACGGGGTGCGGAGTCCGCTTGCCTTCTTTCATGTCGAAATAGTCGGCAAAAACCATCCCGGCCCCTGTTTCCTCTGCAACACGGAGAAACCGTTCGATGCCGAACTGGCCGAAGTCGATTTGCGTATCGTGCAACAACAGGAGAGCATACGGGGTCTTCGTCTGTTTGGCCAGCACGGCCATAGTCTTGCTCCCGTGCAGGGAGGCAACCGGCACGGAGAGACATCCTTCGATATTCGGAAGATCCTCGCCAACGGCAAGCAGAACAACACGTTCCACCAGTCCGGATTTGCGGAGGAATTCAACCGTCTCGCGTGTGAACGGCTCGCCCGTGTAAGGCAGGAATGCGGTGATCGGTTTCATCGGTGGCGTTCTTCCTTCCCTTTATTGTCGCTCAGGCCTGTGCCTTTTTCCCGAAATCCGGCGGGATTTTCACCAGCGCCGCAACCAGGAACCCGGGGATTGTGGAGAGAATCACCCAGATAAAGAAGCTCTTGTAGCCGATCCACTCCTGCAGGGCTCCACTGAACATTCCCGGTATCATCATACCGAGAGCCATGAAGCCGGTGCAGATTGCATAGTGGGCCGTCTTATGTTCGCCTTCGGATACAAGAATCATGAAAAGCATGTATGCGGTGAAGCCGAACCCGTACCCGAACTGTTCCAGCGCCACAGCCGCGTTGATCAGGTAGAAATTGTCGGGCTGTACCTGCGACAGATACACAAATGTCAGATCGGGGAAATGGATGATGATCACCATGAACCAGAGCCAGAACCGGAGCCCCTGACGGGAGACCACATACCCTCCGAGCAAACCGCCCAGCGTCAGCGCGATAATCCCTACTGTTCCGTAGACAATCCCCACCTCACTTGTCGAGAGTCCGAGCCCTCCAGCGCCGCGCGCATCCAGAAGAAACGGCGATACCAGCTTCACCAGTTGTGCCTCGGCAAAACGATACAGCAGCAGAAAGGCGATTATGGCAAGAATGTTCTTCTTCTTGAAGAAGAGGACGAAAATATTGAGGAAGGCCGCAAAGGGGCTCTCCACACCACCACGCCCGGCGGTTTTATCAGCCACCGGATAGGGTAAAATGAAACGGTGATAGACGAAAAAGACCAGGAAGAGCGCGGCAAGAATACCGAAGGTAATGGACCAGGCCAGCGCGATTTTCCCGTCCAGGTTGGTTTCCAGTGTGCCGGCCACGACGACGAGCAGACCCTGACCGGTGATCATGGCGATCCGGTAGAACGTGCTGCGCACCCCCACAAACGCCGCCTGCTGGTGCTGTTCCAGTCCGAGCATGTAGAAGCCATCTGCGGCGATATCGTGTGTGGCTGAACTGAACGCCATCAGCCAGAAGATCGCCAGCGTATACTGGAAAAAGGATGGCATTGGAACGGTCAGCGCGACCGCGGCGAGAGATGCGCCGATGATCAACTGCAGCGAGACAATCCAGAACCGTTTTGTCCGGAACAGTTCAATAAACGGACTCCAGAGAGGTTTGATCACCCAGGGCAGGTACAGCCAGCTTGTGTACAGAGCAATGTCCGTGTTCGAAATGCCCAATCGCTTGTACATGATCACTGACACGGTCATCACCACCACGTACGGTATGCCCTGAGCGAAATAGAGCGTGGAGACCCATGCCCAGGGGTTGCGGGTTGCCGGTTTGCTTAACGCCATGCCATTATCCTCAGGAAAGAACCTCTTCTGGGTGGATGGGTCTGTGTCCGATGCGATGCCGGACGGTAGTGTTGCCCATGGTGAAGGGCTCTTCACGCACAAACGTGAATCCCAGTCCGGTATACCAGTCAAGCGCCTGCGTGTTCTGTACCATCACGCCCAGCCAGATCTCGTCAACACCGAATTCCCGGGCGATGGACTCCGCCTGTTCGAGCAACCGCTTGCCAACACCTTTGCCTTGCGCGGAGGGAATGACATACAGCGAGGAAAGATAACAGCGTTGATCGTCCGGATGATATTGCACCTTCGCATAGCCCAGAGCGCTCCCCTCCGCAACAGCAAAGAGGCCGCGGAAGGAAGCAGAAGCCATCAGCTCACCGAGCGCCTGAACGGTATAATGCTCATCAAAATACCGGCGCAGGTCACCTTCCGGAATAAACGCCGCATATGTGGCCAGCCATGTCTCCCAGGTGATTCTGCGGACGCTTTCGAGATCCCCCCGTTCCCAGGGGCGGATCACCACGGATCCTCCAGGGCGACTTCTTCTGTTCGCTTCCAAGCTGTCAGTCTTCATTACTTTCCAGAAAATCCTCCACCCCCTCCACAATCCGCTCAGCGATTTCTCCCCTGAACTTTTCGTCCAGAAGCTTCATTTCATCCTCCGGATGCGACATGAAAGCGAGCTCCACAAGCACGTTGGGCAGTTCGGTCGGGGAATTGAGTGTGAAATTGAAGCCGCCGACGTTTCCGAAGGGCGCCAGACCGGTTTTGAGGACCCGTGCATAAATCGCCTGTGAAAGAGGGCGGTAACATTGATGACGATAGTAGGTGCTGACCCCTCTGGTCGCTTCGGGATCCGTGGTATTGCCTATGGAGTTCGAGTGTATGCTGATCAGGAGATCGGCTTCTGAACCGATAATCGCTTTCAGCCGTTCACCGTTCGTGCTGGAAGAATCGTTCCGTCTGGTCAGCAGTACCTTTGCGCCTTGTCCCTCCAGCAGCTGTTTCAGCTGGAACACCATGGCAAGATTGATATCTTTCTCCTTTGCACAGGTGGAACCGATTGCGCCGTCGTTCGTCCCTCCATGTCCGGCATCGAGCATGATCGTCAGGCGGTCCAGGTCCAGTTTTTCAGGCTGCCTGCGCACTTTCAACACGAGAGTGTTCCCCCGGTAGCCAAGTGCATACCCCCAGACCTGAGGATGTTTCAGCTGCACCGTGATCCGGAGAAGGTTTTTTTCCACCTGACGGTATGACACGTTCAGAATCTCCCGTGCGGTCAGGTGTTGCGTGATCCAGTTGGAGTTCGAGACGGCGCCGTACAGGTCGACAAAAATGCGTGTGGGGGTTCCTTCCACGAACGAGGCATACGGAAGCCTGTCGGAAAGAGCTATGGTGACATAGTCGTAGTTCTTCTCCCCGTAGACGTTCCATGAACCGGTCAGGGAAAACGGCGGCGGCGTTCCCTTCGGCTGCACTTCCACCTGCTGTTCGGGAATCCACGCTTCCTGATTCTCCGCCAGCTCCACGCGATACTGATCACCGGCTTTCCCCGTCAGCATCAGCCTCACGCCGGCGCTGATGAAGGAGAGCTTCGCACCACCCAGCCGGTCCTCACCCAGGCCATAGTTCAGATAGGGACGCTCGCCGCGGGCAATGCCCACAATCGGGAAGAGGCCCGGACGTGCGGTGAGTCTTCCGGCTGACGCGCGGACAACACTCCTGCCTGCGCTGTCGGCAAGCGTAAACTGCACGGCAGCCTTCTCCCACACATCATCTGCCCGGACCCTGTACACTCCACGGTAGATTCCTTCAACACCGTTTGGACCGGATGAAGCAACCTCGTTCATCGGCATTCCATCCAGGAATGTGGCTGTACACCCGGGTGTCCCCTTGATCTGCACACGGAGCAGGTCTCCTTCATTGAGCCAGAGGTCCTGAGAGGGTTCGATCATGACGGTGTCGATAGCAAGGGTATCGCGGGGGGTGGATGTCAGGGGAGGCTTGCGGACAATCAGGAATTCCTTCGTCACCACCACATCCGGAGAATCGACGGCGGTGAGCGTAAAGAGATTCTCACCCTGTTCCAGACGGAGAAGTCCGACGAACGCGCCGGTGGGATAGACACGCATGGGCTTGCCGTTCAGACGGACGGCCGCACCAGGAATCGTTGATCCCGAAAGGCGGTATGTGGCCGAGGCCGTAATCGTCGTGTCGGTATCCGGCACAACAAGAAGGAGAGGCGGACGGACGGGCTCCTGTGCAGAGGCCGGAACCCGGGCGACCGAAACCGAGAGGATGGCGATCAGAAGCATCAATATCCCGGAGGACCACCAGGTTTCCTTCTTCGCAAGCCCCCGGAAGGACAGTGTGGAGTTGAGTATCAACATTTTCCTTGTGCCTTGGTGTTTCTGCAAGAGATGAAACGTCTTGTGGATTGGACTTCGCCGTTCCACATTATTTCATCATCAGGAGTTTGAGCGATGCGCTGTACACCGTCGCACCGGTTTCCCCTGTCACCCGGAGCCGCGCAATATATACGCCACTGGAAGTCTTTGCGGCAACACCGCTGCCATCCCACTCCACCGTATGCCGCCCTGCGGATTGTTGTCCGTCCACCAGACGCCGTACTTCGCGCCCCAGGAGATCATACACGGTCAATGTCACAAATCCCGCCGCGGCAAGATCATAGGAGAGACGCGTGGAGGGATTGAACGGGTTCGGGTAGTTGGGATGGAGCACAAACGCCGCAGGCACAGATGACATCCGTGACTCCACACCGGTTGTCCCCTTCTCCACCAGTTCAATCTGGTCCAGGTACAGCTGACCCGATTGCTTGCTGAAGCCGGGAAGATAACGGAATTCAACGGCATCAAACCGGAGCTCGCCATCCAGCACCCCATCGCCTGTACCCGACCCGAGCGAATCGCGCTCAAGATCCCACTCAACATTGCGCCAGCCTACCCAGTCCACTGTCCGCCACCGGCTCACCTCCCGTGTCGAACCGTCTCCCAGCGCAAACCGGAACTGCTGCTGCCCTGCATCTCCGTAAAGTGCAGCCCGGATAAGGTGTCCGCTCTTCTGCCACCGGAGACCTCCACCTGCGCTCAAGGAATCGATGGGCAGGTGGATAAGCCATGATGCCGCAGTCGTATCCCACACAAACTGCAAACTTGCCGATCCGGAATTAGCTGGCACGCTGCCGACCGCACGGGCTGTGGAAGCAGAGAACATGGCACCATCAACCCCCACCGTTCCCGTTCCAGCGGAAGGTTGGAGGAAGGCAATCGATCCGGGGTTCAGTGAATCAATTGTCTGATAGCTGAACAATCCGGGATCCACGGCAAAATCCCACAGAGACGATAGTGTCGTCGGCATGGCATTCCCCAGAGCATCGGCAACCCTGCTGACGCGTGTCCGGTAGGAGACCCCCGGGATGACGCCGTTCGGCAGGTACATCACCACTCCTCCGCGCCCGTTTTCTTCCCTGTACTCCAGCGTGCGGACCTGAATGGAAGCGCCTATTTGCTGGACCACAAAATTGGATATGTTGACGCTGGACACGGCCAGAGGTTCGTCGAAAGTCATATTCACGTAGGAGGCCGGCGTGCGCAACGTGTCGGCCGAACCCGGAAAACGCGAGAGAAATACCGGCGGAAAGATATCCACATACTTTGACGTAAAGGAGAGGACAAACGGGTCGCCCGGTGTCCCATCCCCGTTGCCGTCCAGCACCTGGCCGGTGGCGGAGTGCGCGGAGGTATCAAGCCGGACGGTAAAGGTCAACAGCCACCGGAAGAATCGAATCGGGGTCAAACGTCAGTTTTGCGTTTCCGTTGGACCAGAGGAAGGCGCCATTCGACGGGTGGCGAAATGGAAAATGCACTCCGGACCGATGCCGTATCCATCGGTTTCGAGAAATTGATCACGATCGGGTTCGGTGCCGGAAATGCCGGATCATTCTTTACAGGACTGGACGTGACGATGGTCGGCGCGGCAAATGACACGAAAGAGCGGTCCACAAACACCGTCCCTCCAGTGCCCACGCTGACAAGAACGGAATCAGGCGTGTAGCCTGGAGTTTCGAAGTAGAGCGTGTACAGGCCGGCCGGAACACTGTCAAACATATAGAACCCGTTATTGAACGTATCGCCCGTGTAGATACGATTGCCCGGGACCAGGCGCACACGAGAGAGGTTCAGCAGTTTCCCGGTGGCCAGATCCACCTGCAGTCCCGCGATGATCCCGAGCGTGTCCGCGGGAACACCGAAATATTGCATGAAGGAGTCGCGGAGAGCGTACGCCTCCATTTTCCGGTAAGAATTGTTCATCAGACGGCGGGTTTCGGGATAATAGTCGTGAAACGATCCTTCCGAGAGTTCTCCGGGCATTGCCAGACCGTTCAGGACACCGAGATTGTAGCCGTTGGGGGGACCACCATAAAACGTGTAGT
Source organism: uncultured Bacteroidota bacterium (assembly GCA_963779225.1). GTDB lineage: Bacteria > Bacteroidota > Ignavibacteria > UBA10030 > UBA6906 > CAVPCZ01. The sequence continues at coordinate 1,055,180 of CAVZWW010000003.1, read as the reverse complement.
CCAGATATGTATACGTCGAACGCGGGGTGTTGCGCAGCTTCGCCTGAATAGCCGGACCGATGATGTTGGACATCGTCACCGCCTGCGGCCATGCGGGCTGACGTGTGGCGATGTCTTCCTTCACGAGCAGAAGCGTATAGTTCACGGTACCGTTGAAGGCGTTCGTGTGTATGCGAGTGAAACCAGTTCACGTTGTTGGCGTTCGCGAGTTGCCACCGAGCACTGAGCGACGGCTCGTCGTCCGCAGGATAGGAATTTGTATACCGTGTCAGGATCACCCATGCACCCTGAGCTTTCAGGAGCGTGTCCAGATGCAGGGCCTTCTGGAAATTGCTTTCGGACTCCCAGAAGTCGGTGCCGGGGTCCGGAATAACGTGCCGGTCGTTCGCAGGGTTGTTCCCCCCGTGGCCGGGATCGATGCAAAACTTGAGTCCGCTCAGGTCCGTCCGCTGACCCGATGCGGTGAGGACGACGAACACGAGAGAGAAGAAAAGAAGGAGGAGCCGTTTCATCGCAGCACCTCCTCATAATTCAGGAGGAGGATCTTCCCGTCGGCCGTATTGCAGACGATGACATTGCCTGAAGGGGAACAGGAAGGATTGAGCTCGATAGCGGGCGAATCCGTAAGGCGGACGGTCTGTGACCCGTCAGCGGCCATCGCAAAAAGGTCGGCGCCCAGGATCCGGTGACCGTCGTCCTTCTCCTCCACGCCGACGATCCACCGTCCGTCCCGGGTCCAGGCGGGGGCATCCCGCCGTCCGAGGTTTGCCTGCACGGTGCCGGCAAGGTCGCACACAAACGTGCCTCGGGCCATTTCGTAGGCGACGAGTTTTGAACCGTCCGGAGAAAGAGAAGGCCAGACGTAACTTCCGTCTTTGAACGGGTCGAGCAGTACTTTCCGGCCATTCACGACAAGCGCGATTTTTGTCTCTTCGATGCCGAGGAGAACGGCACCTTGTTCGACGCCGTCCGCCTGCGGGATGACGGCTGCTTCCGTTCGTGTGCTGAAGAGGATCGTTTCCCCGAGAAACACCGGTGTGGAGAGATTGTCGCCGGCTCCCCGGTTCACACGCGTCCGATTCCGGAGATCGACATCTACGATTTCCTGCGTCCGCTCGAAGGCGGTCCGCCCGTATGCCGTCCGGCGGTACGCCAGGCGGTTGCCGTCCTTCGACACGGCGAAACCGAATCCGGCTCCGGGTTCATCGGTCACTGTCTGGAGTTCGCCCGTGGCGGTCACATACCGGTAAATACCTGCATAACCGTTTGTGGTCAGAAAAATGGAGAGCCCGTCCGGGGCGAACCGGGGTGCAAGCCACTGTTGAGCGGCCGGCAGGTCCAGCGGGCGGGTTGCGGTGATCCGGATCTGTCCGGAAGCGGCCGAAACGCTCCCGCAGAGCAGGAGAATACAGATCACTTTTCGCATGGTCCTAGTCCCTCGCCTCGGTGATCTTCTTCAGTTCGCGGACCTTCTCGTAGAATTCCTGGAGATTCATCTCCTTGAGGAAGATCATCCCCCGCGCCGCGCGCATGCGCGGGTGTTCGTGATGCTGGAAAAACTCCTTCCCCAGACAGGTCTTCATCATGTCGTACTGCTCAACCTGAATCTTCTGGGCGAGTTCAGAAAACGGTCCGTCGTATTCATAACTCGGGAACGACGCAGCACTCTGGGAACCGAAGCAGTTCATGAAGGCGGTATGCAGGAGGGACAGGGAATTGAGCGAGACCGGCACCATCAGGTCCGCCTCGGACGGGCGGAAGCGATACCAGACATTCCGGTATCCCCACACGCGCATTGTGGTGTCGCCGCTTTCCTTCTCGTACATCCGCAGAGCTTCGGCAACCGCCTGCAGGGCCTTGTAATGCGTGTCGGGACCGCTACCTTCCGGATCAAACGCAACCGAAAGGACGTTCGGTTTCACTTTCTTGATCAACTGGAAGATCGGGATGACGTCACGGTCCATTTCCGGTTCTTCCGAAAATATGTCTCCTTTGTAGAACCCCAGGCGCAGCGCCGAGATCGCCGTGGCATCGATCCCGAAGTACGCCCAGAGCAGTTCCACCTCCCACTCACGGATCGTCCCCTTGAACACCTGGATGTCCGGCGGATCCTTCGCCCCCGGGTACTGGGTCACAAAATATTCGTGCAGCTCCTTCACGCGCAGGCGGAGCACACGCATGTCGCTGGTTTCATACACCTCGATCAGGTTGCGCAGGATGCGGCGTGCTTCCCCCTCGCTCGTTTTCTCCGCGCTGCTCGCGGCAACACCGTCGAGATAGAGGAACACGTCTTCCATGCGCCGCCCGCCGTGCTTCGGACTGAAGTACCCCTCTTTCAGGAGCCGCTGGAAATCGGCTGTCTCGATATACTGCTCCAGATTAATGATGATACTCAGGCAGAGCGTATTGGAGACCGCCGTGAAACCGGAGGTAAGGTTGGCAAAGTAGTGTTTGTTGCTCGGATCGCGCACCAGGTGATAAATGTGCGCCAGATAGCCGAGCATGATATCGTCATGGTGCGGTTCCGTATGCAGGAACACGGTCTTGCTGACCTGGCCAAGGCCGCGATCCAGTTTTGCAATCAGCCGCTGGCGTGTTGTCTCGGCCACGTCGCGTGCACTCGTTTCCGCCCGCCGCAACAGCTCGACGCCAAAGCGGTCAGAGGCAAAATCCTGTTCGGTGAGAAGGCTGATTTCCTTGCCCTTCGTTAACGCAAGAGGGACGACAACATCATCGACATCTCCATGCGCAAGCGTTGTTTTCTTACAGAAGTCCTCGAACCGGCGTTCCACGAGGCGGCTCGAAGCGCCTTTTGACAGGTACATCCGCCCGCCCTCCAGATCCTGCAAGACGGATGCGGGGTACTGCGGGCTTTTCCCGTTCTGAATAGCCGCTGCTACGATGGGAGCCTTGGCATCGCCTGCGGCAATAATGATCGCGGTGGCACGGGGATTGTGCGTGATGGTCGCAAGGCCGATGGTGATCACCAGCCGGCTGCGGGAAATCTCGATTCCCCCCAGATCCGTTGCAGCCGCAGCCTGGGTTTCGTAGTTTGTTCCGGTGAGCCGCGTTACGGAATAGACGCTGGATCCCCGCACATTGAACGCGATATGGCCGTCCGGACCGATCCCGCCTAGAAAGAAACCGATGCCGCCCATTTCGCGGATCTTCCGCTCGTACTCCATGCAGAACTCGTCCACCCTGTTGATCACTTCCTTCTGACGCTGTTCCTGGTCCGTCCGTGTCTGGCGGACGCGCAGGCTGAGGTCAACGATATTGCCAGGGAACATCTGCTGCATCGTCGTCCCGGAAGGAAGACCCAGGCTCGTCGCATCGATCAGAATCGCTTTCTCCGGCTTCAAGCCGAATCCGTTGATATAGAATTCATTGACGTACCAGAAAAAGCTGTTCTGTTGCTGCGCGTCCATAGGATAGAACTCATCGATCTGCACAAACGTCAGACTCCCCATGTCGGGCTTGCGGGAGGCATCAATCCCGTATTGATCGAAGTATTTCTTGATGTCCGGTGTTTCCCAGCGCTCCAGGATTCGCGTCACCCACCTGATGAAGTGCTCGGGGGTCTTCCCCGTGGGCAGGGAAATTACGCCGCCGGGGTTCTTTAACACCCACTCGATGAAGCGGAAGGCTGTGAGCTTCCCCAGAAGGGGAAAGTTTTCGACTTCAATAATCTTAATCTTTTCCGTGGGCGGGTAGATAAACCGCCGGCCGGTTTTGGCGAGCTCGTACGCCTCAACCGAGGAGGAAGTGTCGTAGTTCTTCAGTGGCATAATGATCCAGTGCTGATGTTAAGGTGTGATTTTCCAGGTCTCGGGGAGTTGCCTCAACCACGGACGCAGAAATTCCTGCAGAACCTGATCGTGTTCCACCGGTGTATGTGTGCTGTGGAAACGCCCCGCTATTTGCGGATCAAGACCGGCCGCAAACGAGGTGTGCTCTTCCGCCAGGTGATCGGTGTACGCGGCATTGATGATCCCTTTCCCCCCGAGCAACCACGCACGATACAGGTCGAAGTTACCGTAGAAGGCGTCAAAAAGAAACAGGTCCGTGATGTGCGCATTGAGCCCACCGCGGTCCAGACAGAACGCCACCGGACGGTACCCGCCGCTGTGGGCGGAAAGAATGAGCCTGTCCAGTTTTGCCTCCTTGATGACCTCTTCCTTCTTCAGGGTCATCAGGACGTCGTTCACCATGCGCTCGAGTCCGCCGGGATCTTCCATCTTCCCTCCGAAGGAATCGCGCGCACGGTAGGGCCCCTGCGGAAGCACCAGGATGGCATTGGTGTGTTCTGCAACCAGAGCCTGGGGAATTCCGTATCGTTCCAGTACCCCCATGTTATCGTTCATGTGTCCGTGGAAGTGCACCATCAGGTTCACACCGTTGTCCGTCGCCTTCAGGTTCGCCGGGACGAACACCACGAGACTGCTGTCCGCGTAGTGGGGAAACCAGGGGTAGTGCGTGCCGTCTGAGCGTGTCAAGCCGTTGGCCCGCTCAGGATGCGGAAAGGGTGCGACCGGTGAGCGCCAGATCCCCCACTTGCCGCCCGGAATCATGTTCCAATCCACGTGTGCGGTATTCACCCGTCCCGGCGTGTACCCCGTCATGCCGGTGAAGTGATTCCAGATGGCCCGGGAAACAAACCCCGCCAGAAGGAGGGCGGTGTTGTTCAGGCCTTCGGCATGATCGGGGTGCTTGTCGATGAAAATCGCCATCGCAATGTCGGCCCGGTCAGAGAGAATGAGCCCGACATCCACTTTCGATTCCTGGACGAATCCGGTTTTGTGGGCAACCGAGAGCCGCTCACACTCCTGCGCAGGAAGCAGGCGCGGAATCATGTCGTCATAGAATTGCGCCTGCAGCACCTCGGTCATCGCTTCCGAGGCCTTTTCATTGATGAGGGTCTTCCGGTAGAGGCCCTCCAGGAGCACAACCATATCTTCGGGTGTCGAGACCCCGATGCCATACCGGATCCCCTCCGGAGTCGGCTGCTTTGTGTCCCACGTATAGAGACGGTTCAACAACCGGGTATTCTTGAGTCCGAGACGGATCATCAGATCATTCACCGTCTGCAGCCGGGCGGCATGTGTATCCGCCAGCCTGTCAAGAACGAGGTTTGTTGCGGTATTGTCGCTCAGCACAATCATCAGCCGGACGGCATCCTGGATGGTCATGGTCAAACCGTCTCCGAGCTGCTGCAACAGGCTCGGCTTTTTATCCGACGCGGTCAGGGTGATGCGCTGTTGCGGATCGATCCGTCCTTCGCTCACCGCCTGGTAATATGCCACCATCACGGGGAATTTGATCACGCTCGCGGTGGGAAACCGTTCCGCCGCGTTGTAACGGAACTCCTCACCGGTCTTGAGATTCTTCGCCATCACACCAAGATGGCCACCGTATTCCCGTTCGAACTTCTGAATCTCTTTGAGAAGTGCATCCTGTGAGGACTGTGCGGCGGCAAATACCGGGACTGTTGCCATAAGGATAATGGTTTGGATGAGTGTGTGCATTCGCATTCTTAACGTCTCACTCCATTTAGACCTTCAAAAACCATTTCTTCTTCCACATGAACCAGACCACGCCGAACATGACCGTAATAAAGCAAATGGCCCAGAGCAACGATGCGTTCAGGGGACTGGCAAGAGGGGCAAACAGGGTCGTGTACAGGTACCGCTGCAAAGAGATCACCGTCCCGTCAGCCTGCGTCCAGCGGATCAGCCCCATGGACTTTGCGATAAGTCCGGAGAGGACGAAGACGGTAATCGCGTTCATTCCATAGATGACGAACGGCGTCGCCCACTTCGTATATCCTTTGACGTCGATCAGCCAGTAGAACATGGCAAGGCACACCAGCGCCCAGCCACCCATGAACACAACGTAGCTGCTGGTCCACAGACCTTTGTTGATCGGCATCCAGATGTCAAGAATCGCACCGAGGAGGAGAAGGAAATTCCCGGCGACAAACATCCAGGCGGTTTTTTCCTCCCGTGAATGGTCAGTCCGCAGCCAGTGGCCGGTGAGGACACCGAGAAGTGTTGTCGCAATGGCCGGGATGGTGCTCAGAATTCCCTCCGGATCGAATCCCGGCACAGGAGCACCCCTCCAGGTGTGGCCGGCAAGGAGATTCGAATCCACATGCCATGCCAGACTCCCAAGGGGTTCAAGGATGCCCGCACCGTACCCGGGAACGGGAATCAGCGTGATCATCAGCCAGTACGATGCCAGCAGCCCCACAATCCAGGCGATCTGACCCCGGATGCCCGAATACATGAAGATGGTACTGGCAATGAGGTAGCAGACGGCGATGCGCTGGAGAACACCGGGGATCCGGATGTGCTCCCACGAAAAAGTATGTCCGAAGAAAAGCCCGAATGGAAATCCAGTCAGGAAGAGCCCCAGACCGAAGATGATGGCCGCCCGGCGCAGAACGTGCAGGAGGAGGTGTTTCTTGTCAGCCCCCTGCTGGACTCGTTTGGCAAACGAGAGCGTCATGGAAACGCCGACGATCCAGAGAAAGAACGGAAAAATGAAATCGGTAAACGTCCACCCGTGCCAGGCGGCATGCCGGAGCTGGGGATAGATATCTCCCCAGGTGCCCGGGTTATTGACGAGGATCATGCCGGCAATGGTCGCTCCACGGAATGCATCGAGCGAGAGGAGACGTGATTGCTGTGTCGGAGAGTTCACGGGAATACCTTGTTGGGGTGGCGCGTTGTCCTCTTTGCGCAAAGATACGGGGCCCACATAGGGAACATCCATCCGCGCTTGTTGCGCCCGGGCGCGGAAAAGCCCGATGCTAGTGCTTCACAACGCCGATCCCCGGACGGTCGGGAAGCGTGACCTTGCCGTTCACGATCGTTGCGCCGTCGAACAGGTCGTTCTTGATGAGCACCGCGCCGTCCAGGTCCGCCCAATCCACCAGCGGCGACATCTGCGCGGCTGCGGAAATGGCGCAGGAGGTCTCGGTCATGCAGCCGATCATCACTTTCATCTCGAGCGCCCTTGCCAGCGTGATCATCTTATAGGCTTCGCGCATACCGGTGCACTTCATCAGCTTGATGTTCACGCCGTCGTACACTCCCCAGGCCTTCCGCACATCCGGGAGGCGCTGCACGCTCTCGTCGCCGATCAACGGCAGGGGGCTTTTCTCGCGGAGCCAGGCGATGTCGTCCACCTGTTCCTTCGGCATCGGCTGTTCCACGAAGAGAATATTCTTTGTGGCCAGCCACTCGATCATCTTCAGAGCCTCATTCCGGTCCTTCCATCCCTGGTTGACGTCCACCGAGATCGGACTGTCCGATACCTCGCGGATCGTTTCGATCATCATCCTGTCCGTCTCGCGGCCCAGTTTCACCTTCAACACTTTGTAGATCTCCGCCTCGCGGGTCTTTTGCCGCACGACCTCCTGTGTGTCGATCCCAATGGTGAAAGAGGTCACCGGGGTCTTGGCGGGATCCAGTCCCCAGATGCGGTACCAGGGCTGCCCGAATTTCTTTCCGATCCAGTCGTGGAGCGCAATATCCACCGCGGCTTTTGCGGCCGGATTCCCGGGGGCGATGGCATCAATATCCGCCAGCACGTCTTCAAGAGTATAGGGGGAGGAAAAGCGCGAAAGGTCAACTTTCGAGAGAAAGGCGCGCGCACTCTCCTGGCTTTCGCCCAGATATGGAGGCATGGAAGCCTCGCCGTATCCGGTGATGCCATCCTGTTCCACCTCCACCATCATCACGGGTGTGGTGGTGCGGGAACTGGTGGCAATGGTGAAGACGTGTTTCAGTTCGAGCGTATAGGGGTAGAATCGGAGTTTCATGTCGGTGACCGGAATGGTGAAAGAAGGGACATTGCCGGCGCGCGGGCCGAGTGCGACCGCCGCTCCTGCGAGAGTTACGTAACGGAGAAAATCACGCCGCGTGGTACGCTGCCCGGGCTCCCCCTCTTCGTTTCGAAGGAAGGATGGGGGGGACGGGTGCGCAGGATGCTTACTGTGCCTGTCTGCCATAATAGGGGAGTTCCCTCAGGGATTTCACACCGGACTCTTTTGCACTGCCGATGATTCTCTTTGCCCGGAGGAATGTCTCCTCGCGGAATTCACTGTAGTCTGCTTCCCCGGGATCAAGGCTGTTGACGCAAACTCCCGTCCCACCTGAAGCGTGGATAAACCGTTTCCCTCCGAGGGAGATGGCAACGTGTGTCACACGCTCGCGCCGTTCCGGCGTGGCCTTGAACCCGAAGAAGAGCAGATCGCCCGGCCGGAGGTTCACATCGCCGGCCGTCTCTACAAGTTCACCGACGAATACCTGCTGGCTCGCATCCCGGGGGAGAAGGAGCCCGTTCAGGAAGTAGACCGTCTTGGTAAATCCGGAACAATCCATGCATTTCGCAGACGTCCCTCCCCAGAAATATGGCACTCCGAAGAACCGTTTTGCCGTGCTCACAATCGCTTCGGGCGTTGCCTGCACATGCTCGAGCCACCGGGCATAGGGTGCTGCTTCCTCTTTCTGTACAAAGGCACTTCGTCCGTCTGGATACCCGACTTCATAGAAGGCACCTGCATCCGCCTTGAGCGCAAGGAGACATCCGGCAACGAGGTCGCTGACCGCCTGGCTCCCTGCCTCCGGCTTTTCCCGCGCGATGGTCCATTCTGTAGTGATGATCACCTTTGGCAGCCGCCCCCAGCCGGAAAATTCGGCCTCGGTCATGAGCACGATCCGGTCGTCCGTCCATCCCAGATACTCATCGGGCGTCTGAACATAGTACCATCCCCCCTCTTCCTTTTTCAAAACCCGGAGAGGTGTTCCCAGAATCGCCTGGGTTCCCAGTTCCGCCGGATGGTCCGGTTTGGTTCTGATGTTGGCCACACTGAGGCTGACCACCGCGTAGGTTTTCTCGCCCAGTGATGGTTGTGGCAGGGTGGTGATGCTGTCGACGATGGATGTCATGCCTTTCTCTTTCAGGAGCCCGAGCAGCCGTTCCTTGAGGGCCGGGCTGTGGATTTCGCCCGTCAGGATGGTCACCGGGCCCCGTGTTTCGGCATGTACGTTGAAAACCGTCGTTCGCCGGTCCGGCGCAAGTTGTAGCCGTGCTTCTTTGATCAGATCACCAATCATACCATTCTCCGTCGTCTGTGCGATTCCGGTGCTCGTCGCCAGGCCGGTAGCTATACAGAGACAGGCCATGATCAGCCAAACGCCGATCCATTCCCGTCCGCTTTTGATCAGTTTCATAGAAACACCTTCTCATGATTCCTGTTCACTTTCCAGCAGTGCATGCCGGAGGAAGATTCCGCGGCCCGCAGGATTTCCCGTCGTGACTCCCGTGTCGGCAACTCTCCCCATCCGGCCGGAGGTGCATGGCCTCAGGCACCTGGTCCCTATCGAAGGAGAAGCATCCGCTTCGTCGCCACAAATTCCCCCGCCTGCATACGGTAGAAATAGGTCCCGCTTGCCAGACGACTTGCATCGAACGTGACGGTGTAGCTGCCTGCGGGCATATCGGCGTCCACGAGCGTGGTCTCTTCCCTCCCCAGAACGTCGAACACTTTCAAGACGACACGCCCCGCGGAAGGGACGGCGATCTGAATCGTGGTCGTGGGATTGAACGGGTTAGGATAGTTCTGGCTCAGCGCATACGCCTCCGGCACCAGATCCTGGCGATCCACCGTGGTCACCTGGACCGTCCGGAAACGATAGTATGGAGACCATTCGGCGGCCCCGAGGGTGTTGGAGGCCTTGACCCTCCAGAAGTAGATCTTGTAGTAGTCGAGGAGCCCGGGAGTGAACGTCGTATCACTCAGATTGGCCGTGTCCACAACTGTTGGTGTAAAGTTGGATGAGATCGCCATTTGCACCCGGTACGAGGTAGCCCCGGCGGTGTTGCCCCAGCACAGGGTAATCTGGACCGGCACATCAAGTGCCGAATTGGCCGGGTACACGGGGACAGTTACCGCAGGGAACCCTGAAGCAAAAACAAACGGATCCGAAAAGTCTGACACACCGGCACCATTCTTTGACCGGACACGCCAGTAGATACTGGAGAGACCTGCATATCCGCGCACCGTCTTCACGGTATCGGTGATTGTGGAATCATTCACGACAAGCGCCGCGGCAAAGGATGAATCGGTCGCCACCTGGAGATGATAGAAGGAAGCAAGTGTCACACTCCGCCAGGTGACCAGCACGCTCTCGGCAACCGCGGATGTTCCGTTTGCGGGCGTCGCCAGGACGGGCACAGGCGGTGCCCCGAGAACGAGCACAGTACTCGGTTCGCTTTCATTGAAGTTGCGGTCGAGCGCTGTGACAACATATGAGTACGGTCCACCCGGGGGAGGAGTCGGCGGGGTGTACAGCCGTGCGCCCACAACAGCCAGCAGGTGTTGCGCATCGGCGAGATCAGCCGGTAGTGCGGGGGTATGGTCAAACCGGTAGACTGCATAGCGCGAGGCGGTATCGCCGTCAGGCGCCGTGAGCGGAAGATCCCAGAGAAGTGCCGCAGTCTCCGCCGGTGACGGTTTGTCGTACCGTATGTTCCGCGGCATGTAGGGGGGCACAATATCCTTCCACGCCATGGATGGCAGGAGCGAAGGATACTTGTAGAAATCATTCCGCAGCGAATCCAGAAAACCCTTCGGGTTGTCCAGAACGCCCTGATAGGCTCTGAAGAACACGCTCCCGCCGGCCTTGGGATTCCCCCGGTTCAGGCGTATCTGCGCCGGCAGCTCGCCGGCGGACCATGAAGGAATGCGATATGCCCCGTGTCCCGGATAAAGATGGCGTCCATTGGAGGCACAGGAATCGGCCCACCAGTTCATCAACCGCACATAGTCCTGGTTACCCCCGATCGGCCAGTAGAGTTGCGGTGTCAGGTAGTCGACACTCCGTTGCTGCAGCCAGGCAATCGCGTCTCCGTAGATGGTGTTGTACGCATCCAGACCGATGATTCCCGGAGGGACGCCGTTTTTCCAGATCCCGAACGGGCTCATACCGAACTTGACGAAGGGTTTGATGGCGGCGATGCTGTCAGTCACCATTTTCATGAGCAGGTTCACGTTGTCGCGGCGCCAGTCGCCGATGTTGACAAAACCTCTCGGGTATGCCGCAAACGTGGCGGCGTCTTCATTGGTGATAATGGGATCGTAGGGGTAGAAATAGTCGTCAGCGTGGACGCCGTCCACATCGTACCGCCTGACAATATCCGCGACAATCCTGGCCACATGGTCCCGTACGTCCTGGAGGCCGGGATTCAAGATCTTGAGCTTAGTGCTGGGAAACGTCAGGATCCAGTCCGGATGCGCTGCAGAAACATGCGATGCGGCAATGGGATATTGGCCGATGCTTCGCACGGCCCTGTAGGGGTTGAACCATGCATGCAATTCCATCCCCCGTTTGTGCGCTTCTTCCACCGCGAATTGCAGCGGATCATAAGCGGGGTTCGGACCGGCACCTTGCGCGCCCGTCAGGTAGTACGACCAGGGCTCGTAGGGGGATGCATACAGGGCGTCACACTCCGGCCGGACCTGGAAGATGACCACATTGATACCGGCCGCCTGTAATGCATCCAGGAGGTTCACCAGCTGTGTCTTTTGTGTTGCCGGTGTTCCGCCCGGCGCGGAGGGCCAGTCCAGATTCGTGACCGAAGCCACCCATGCCGCGCGGAATTCCCGCTTGGGGGGAGTTTGTGACGAGGCAGGGACAACAACCGACAACAGCAAAAAGACGACAAGCAAGTGGTACACAATCTTCATTGCGGCTTTCCTTCTTTCCCCTGACTTACGGTTTCGTCGTTGAAGAATATCTGGTAATATACGTCTATCTCCTGTAAAATACGACAGAGGCATCCCGCCCGAGCGGGATGCCTCTGCCTGGTACCTTACACAAAACCGAAAAGCATGCTATTTCACCAACATCATCTTCTTGGTGATGCGCGTGCTACCGGATGTCAGTGTGTAGATATACGTGCCGGAAGAGAGGCGCGATCCGTCAAGCGTAGTCTTGAATGTACCGACGCCAAGATTCTCGTTGACCAGTGTTGCGACTTCCTTGCCGAGCACATCATACACCTTCACCGTGGTAAATCCCGCTTTCGGCAATGCAAAGACGATTTCCGTCGACGGGTTGAAGGGGTTCGGGTAGTTCTGCGACATCGTATAGCCATTGGGGATGCCGCTTTCCACCGGTTCGACGCTCGTCAGCACTCTCTTGTACCAGCGAACGCCGGGAGGGGGAGGTGCGTTGCCGCCGAACACGATGACGTAGGCCGTATCGCCTCCCGGGCTGAACGCGATGCCACGGGGCCGTTCGTTAACGTTCTGCGGCACGCCAAATTCCCAGCTGATCGTCTCACCGGTAAGCTGATCCGTCGCCGTATCGTAGGCGTACCATACATTGGGCACCCACGTTGTGGTTTCCCCGGGATAGGCGTTGGGCAGATTGTTGTATGATCCCGAGCTTGCCCACAGGTGGCCGGTCTTGGGGTTCCATGCAATCGACTCGCAAGTAAATCCCTTGAGCAAGGTGTCCACCCGATCCCACGGGCCGAGAACTCCCGACATGGCGGTGTTGTGGTACCGGATAATGGCATTAAGGGTGAACCCGGCGTAGTAAATGTCGTTTCCATCTTTGCTCACCTCGCTTGCGCGTGAAAACCCTCTCAGCGTATCGCGGGCGTTTTGCAGGAACGCTCCATTCTTGTCAAACACAAACATGGGATATCCATCTGTCACGACACGGTTGATGTACACATTGCCATCCTGATCGATGCCGGGAGCAACCAGCGTTCCCCTTGCCGGCGTGGGGTCGAAGAACTTTGCCAGACCCGCACCGGTCTTGTAATCGATCCGGTAGACCTTGGAACCGAACACCGCCCAGATATTCCCCTCGGGATCCGCGCGCAAACCGGCGCCGGCTCCGCCCCCCCCATTACCCGTGCTGCTCCACACAAGTTTCCCGTTCACGGTGATCGATCCACCGCCAATGGTGTCTCTCGTGCTGCCGAAGGGGATGGAGAAAATGGGGGAAATGGCCGCTTCACTGCCATCGGCATTGTAGACGTGCAATGTCCGGACGACCACATTCCGGGCTACAACGCTGTCCACCGAACTGGTGTCCACATCCAGCATATAGTTGGGGACAAGAAGGCTGTCTTTGGAAAGCGCATAATAGTGCTGAATCCAGACCTTTCCGTCGGGATCTACGGCGATGCCGTGGGCACCGGGGCCATGCAGTGTGTCAGCGGAGGGCGGAAACTTGCCCATATGCTGCCAGGTGTACGACTGCGAAAACGCCGCAGCCGCCAGCACCAGCGTCATGAGAATTACCGTGTATACTGCCTTCATAAGTGACTCCTTTCGGTTGATGATATGGATACGGACCTCCTTCACCTGCAGACTACCCACCACCTGTAACTTCTTACAGGTTGCTTGCAGGTTGTTGCTTGCTGCGTGTTATCTGTTGTTTGTGAGGTGACGCCTTTTTCTGGTTGCGTGCGACCTATTGCCTGATACTTGCTCTTTGTTGCCCGCCTTGCGGAGGCTGCTGTTTTCCGCTCCCCTTCCCGCACCCTCCCCCCTCTAGAGCTGCCTCCCGTAATACGGTGCACCGTTTTTCAGCATGCGCACTTTCAGAAGGGCCGGCGTGTTCACCGTTCTGACGACGTACATATCGTCAGCGAGCCCCCACGTAAATGCAAAGGTCGTCGGCGCGAACAAACCCGGATACAGCGGCTCCGACACCTTGCCCGGGTGCACGATGACAATAGCCTCGTCCGCATCGGTACCGATGTACATATCGCCGTCGGCGGCAAAGGTCAGCGCATTGACAAGCCCGGTGGGGTATTTCGCCGTAAAATCGAAATACTGTTCGAATGCCCCCAGACTGTCCGCATTGATGATCTGTGCACGCCACACACCTTCTGTTGCATCAACCTTCCCGCCGAGGTAAACGTACCCGTTGTAAATCCGGACGGCACGGACATTCCCGGTGAAAGCGAACGGCTTGATGGTCTTGTCCTGCTTCACCCTGTAGATCGACGTGTTGTTCCCAACGGCCCAGCAATTTCCATCCGCATCGAAATCCATATCATAGATCGATCCGATGGCGGAGCCGGTGACCCAGATCGCCGCCGCCCCTCCTCCCGCGGGGATCTGATAGATGACGCGGAGGATGCGTGCGGTGTACAGAACGCCGCCCGGTCCAATCTTCATCCCGGACCACCGGGTCACGCCCGGGGTGGCCGGCGAATAGTCCGACTTCACGCCGGCAGGAGTGATCTTCTTCACCCCAACGCCCGTCCCGCCCGAGACGATGGACACATAGATGTTGCCTGCCGCATCAGCTGTCACGCCGTATGGTTCCTCGATTTGGGCGAGACCCCCGAACGGTTCGACCGTCGCAACGAGCTGATACTGTCGCGGTGTGCTGAACAATTCACCCTTGTAGACCATCACACGAAGTGTGACGGAGTCCTTTACGAGATTAGGCGCACGCACCACAAGTTGCGTCGCCGAGGCGCTCAGGATCGATGCCAGCGTTGCATCAAAATAGACAAGATTCTCCTCCTTCACCGCTGAGAAGTTGCTTCCCGTGATGGTAATGGCGGTCACCCCCGCCAGCGCACTCGCCGGAGGGTCAATGCTCGTAATGACCGGTTGCGGGCGTGTCTCGCGTGGCAGGTCATAGAGGCTGGTGGGAGGATCTTCCTTGCAGCCCCCGAACACTCCCAGAACAAGTCCGGCCAGGCCGGAAAGAAGAAGGATACGTACATAGGGTTTCATACGTCGTGTCCTGTTGTCAATCGTTTGCGGAATCACGTTTCTACAACGAGAACTGGAAAGAGAAACGGTGTACGGCGTCAAATACGCCGAACGGCACATAGGCATAATCAAAGCCGAAACCGAATGAGTCGAAATCCTTGCGCACGCCGGCACCGTACGACACACCATACTCATCGGCCGATGACACATAGCCGACCCGCAGGGAGAGGATATCCAGGAATCTGTATTCGCCTCCCACTCGCAGCATCTCCGGGAAGTCGCGGGGATGTTCTGCGTCTGCGGCGACCAGGAACTGGTGCATCTGTGGTTCGATGTCGGTCAGGTCGAGCACGTTCATCGACACGCCGATCCTGAACGTGAGCGGCAGCTGGAACCCTTCCTTCTGGTATACCACTTCTTTCGCAAAATTCCGGACCGTCATGCCGAAGTTCAGACTCTTGAAACCGGTTCTGTACAGGATGCCGAAATCAAAGGCAAACACACTGGTGGTATTCGACACTTTTATGGGAGTGCCATCGGCCGCCAGTTCATTCGTGGCATCGCCAAGCGACTGGCGGACATACTTCACATTACCGCCGACCGAGAATTTGTCGTTGAGCGCGCGCGCATAACCAACCCCGAACATGATGCCCGTCGGCTTGAATGTGCCAAGATCAAGATACCCGCGATCGTTCGTTGACCGGATGGTTTCCTCAAATGTTCCATAATCCACCGACTGGAAGAAGAACCCGATCACGCCGTATTCTCCGTCATACGGGCTGAATGCGGCCGCGGCATACATGTGGCTCATATCCGCGATCCAGTTGGTCCGTGCGAGAAAGACGCTTGTAAATCCCTTCAGACGTGCCATGCTGGATGTATTGAAGAACAGCGTGGATGCCGATCCTTCCACAGCTGTATATGCTTCACCGAGAGCAATGGCGCGCGCGTCCGGCAGGATGTTCAGGAATTTCATTCCGGTCTGCGCGAGCTTCTTCTGCGCCACCGCGGACGAGGGAAGAGCCACGGCACAACAAAGCACAATCACCAAAACTACAACGGTCGTTCTCATGGCAACCCCGATTCTCGTTAGCGAATCACGGACAATTTCTTGATCACCCGCTCCCCGGTGTTGGTGTTCTCAAACACCACGATGTAGATGCCGCTGACCACCACCTGGTTGGAAGACGTAATGGAGTTCCAGTATTCGTCCCCGCTCCCGTTCGTGTGGTCGATTTCCTTGACCAGTTCACCCAGCTCCGTGAAGATTCTGATCTTGCAGTAGCCGGGGATGTTGAAGAAAAAGATCCGGTCAGGCGCCTCGGAAAACCTGAGCGTCGAGGGATTGGAACTGATGCTGTAGGGATTCGGAACAATGCGGATGTCATTCATCGTCCAGGGGCCGTTCTTGTCAGGGCCCCACGTATTTGTGGTGTCCTGGTCACCCGCCTGGCGCCGCAGATATGCGGGGTCGAAGGTCTGGGCATAATACCGGCTGCTCGTAAGGGCAATCCCCGGAGGCGTCAGGGCTCCTCCGGTGTTGGAGGCCGGATCACCGACAACGAGAAGGTAATAGAAATACTGCTGGCCGCGGACGGCGCTCACATCGTTGTACCCGCGGGCTGAACCGGGGAGATCGGCGATAAGAGTGTCGGGGGCGTCATACTTTCCCACGGTACGGTACAGACGGAATCCCTTGACGTTCGGGTCTCCCGGGTCGTACAGATCCCAGGAGAGGGCGATCTTGTCTCCCTGCGATGTTACGGTGAACACTTTCGGGGGACGCGGCGCCTCGGCAAGCTGCCAACCCGTCTTGAAGTTGGCTATCGCCCGGCGGAATACCTGGAAGAGAGAGTCCTTTCCTGTCAAAAAGGCTTCATTCTTGATCTTGGCGGTGGCGGGGCTGGGTGCAGCTTTGTACGCACGTCCCACGGAAATTTGCTTCTCCCGGCTCAACGCCGAAGCCCCCTCGGCCATCACGATATGAAAAGCCTGCCCGGGTTCAAGCGTGTAGGGCCCGTATCCGTTGGCATTGGAAAATCCTCCCGGCGTGCCAAGCGCCGGATCCCCTGTCGGTTCGCTGAATTTTCCCTGCCGGCTCCACTTTGTCGGCATGCCGCGGGTTGACGTGACCTTTCGTCATCCAATCCCATTTGGCCGCCATACGGGGCGCGTTGAACATGTCGGCATCCGGCTGCTGCAGCGATTCGTCCGAACCCTCAAATGATGTGGTCGACGGCTGCGCCAGGTCATCGGTGGTGTCCGTAGCCGACCTGTCGGCGTGCAGTGTGGCAACCCCCACGAACTGCGCGGCACCCAGGCGCCCCACCGTGTCGGCGGGGTCTCCGTAATTGGCGACGGATGCGGGAACCCAGATAGGTCCCCCAAGATTGTCATAGGAGGTGAAGCCCGGATACTTGCCATGATACACATACTGGATGCGCATGTGCGGGGCACTGTAGACACCCGGCACAGTCACCGCGTCGTCAGCGTCATTCTTCACTCCATCCCCGCGCGTGTCGAGCATGGCATTGATCCCCCAGCCGGTGGCATTGCCGATCACATATCGCGTGGTGGCGCACACCGACAACCGGTACTGGAAATACACCGTCACCGAATCCAGACGCTTCCCGGATTCATTGATGAAGCGGTAGTCGCTCACGATATAGTCATCGTGGTACTCCTGGCTGAACTGAAAGATCTTCCTGATCATTTTCAGGCCGATCGAGGTGGTCACTTCATTAATGATCATCCGGTCACCGGTGATCGCGGGATCCACCCGCTTCACATCCACCAGCTTTCCGTATGAAAGGACCCCATCGACGCTAACGACAGGCGGATCGAACTTCGATACCAATTCGAATTTCTGGGGGAAGAAGACGTTGTTCCCGCTATACCGCGGCCCGTTGGTGATGACTTTCTTGGGATACACCGTGCCGTCCGCGTCCTGGAAATTTGTCGTCCCGATCCAGAGTCCTTTCGCGGCCTGCATGTCCTGGTTGAGGTAGATCGCCTCCCACTGCAGACCGTCTTGCTGTTTCAGCGCATGCCCTTCTTCTTTCTCGCATCCCATGTTCGCATACCAGTTATGCAACGAACCCACGGACATCCACTGGGTTTCATAACCCTGCGCACGGGACGCCGAAGGGGCAAGCACGAGAAGAAGAACGATGCTTGCGAAAGTGACGAGATTCTTCATTGTTGCCTCACGTAGGAATTCTCAGTATTGTCACGGTCCCCGTTGCAGCCGGAACCGATCTCATAAGTCGAACGACAAACGAATGCCGTAGAAGATATTGCGCGGATTCAGGAAGGTGAAGGCTTCCTGATTCGGCATGTCGATGTACGCTTTGTCCTTCAGGACCTGATCCAGCGTCCCCTGGTCCACTTCCTGCATCTGACCATTGACGAAGCGGTAGTACCGGTTGACTTCTGCCACGTAATAGAAGGGGCGCGACTGCTGATTCGCCGGCTTGGCGAGATCGGCCATTTGCAGAAGGGCAACAATCGGCTGGTAGGGCACACCTTCTTTTCGCACTTCTCCGGGCCGGTCCTCACCCGCAATATTCTGATAGCCGATCGCCGTCGCGAATTGCGCGGGAAATTCCGGCAGGTGGAGTGACTTCATGTAGTTGTCGTAGTCACGATTGCCGAAGAACCCGTAGGTCCCGGGGAAGTACCGGAAGTTCAGGAGATTGGAAACGTCGATGAAGAACTGCAGGTTCGCGTTGCCGAACTGGAAATTCTTGCTGAGACGCATATCCACGTTCCAGTAGTCTTTCCACTGCACGTTGTACTGCAGCCCCTGGATGGTTCCCCCGCCCGCCCATGTGTCGTAGCGGCCGGCAGACCAGGATCCGATGAAATTCAAACGCCAGTCGCCGAGGAGGCTCAGGCCGATAACCTCGGGTCCGAATTCCGGCGGCGTGAAGAAATCGATGTTCGCCCGTGCGTACGGCTGCGGAATCGGTTTCTCCTGGTACACGTTCGTCCGTTCATAGTTCCGCTGGTCCGCCGCACTCTCGTATTGGTACCCGAGACCGAAGTACCCCGCCGTAACAACACTGTAGGTGTAGTTGATGAACCCCTGGACCCACTTTCCGCGGTTCTTGCTGACCGTAAGCTCGAAACCGCGGATGTCCTGATACGAATTGCTGGTGCGCTGCGTATAATTCACCAGCGAGTTGCGGCCGACATACGTGACGGTCTTCCCCTGGTTGGAAACATCCTTGTAGTACGCGGCTGCGCGGAGCAGATACTCGTCAAGCAGACTGTGCTCAAAACCAAGCTCGTAGGCGACGGTCATCGGGAATGGCGCTCCGGGATCGGCGATACTCCGGACCTGTTCGTTGTCCGTGTACCGCGACAGCATGAACACGTTGGTCGGATCCGGCACCTGACGGAAATGCCCGTAGTTGAAAAACAACTTCGCTTCGTCGGAAATGGGGAATGCGATGGCCAGACGGGGGCTTACAGTCAGTGTCGCCGGCGCGGAGATTACCGGGAAGACCTGGTAGAGATCCCCCCCCGCAAAGACACTGTTGAATGGATCCTCCTGGTAATCGATCCAGTCCCCGTTCGGATTCAGGTATTCGACACGCACACCGAGATTGGCAATCATGCCTTCAAATTCCAGCTTGTCCTGCAAGTAGAGCGCGCCGCGGAGCGGATAGTTGTGCCAGCTCCCGTCGTAACGGCCGGTCGGGAGAACAATGTCTTCATTGTAGGATTCGACATTGTTATCCGTGTAGCTGAACTCCAGGCCCGCCTTCACCTGGTTGTACTTGTCCAGCTGACTGGTCATGTCAAATCTCAGATTCGTCGACTGTACGCGGCTCCTGTCGCGCGAGTTGCTCATACCCACACCCATGCGCAACCCGGTAATTCCCGTACTGGGATAGGGCATATAACCCAGCGGGGCCACATCCACATAGTAGTTGTTCCCGAAGAGGAACTTCTTCTCCGTATCCCTCAGGGTTCCCGGGCTCGTATCGGTGCCCTGGAAATATGTTTGAACCGTTGCTTCGTAGAAGGTCGATGAGCTGATTGCATGCGAGAACTTTGCACCAAACATCTTGATATTTGTCGTGGTCGGGGCCCAGTAGTCCGTCCCGAAGAACCGTGCGTCAACGTAGCCGGAAACACTGTTCGCACTGGTGAGTGACGCGGCGATATCGGACGCGGTGCGGAACATCCCCGCATTCCCGACGTTGTTGTCGTTCGTGCCATCCAGTTTTGCGATCAGGCCGGAGACCATCAGCTTCATACCCGGTCCGACGTCGGAGGTGATCTTCAACTGACCGTTGTATTCCTGGTAGCCATTCCGGGAAAGAGGAACAAGGTATTGCGTGGATTGCTGGCGATACGAGGCAAAGAAACGGAGATTACCCAATTGCTCGGAAATGAACGGGACAGGACCTCCAAATCCCATATCCACATCCCAGTCGGGGGCGTTGACTTCCGCCTGCCGTCTATGCTCCCACAACCAGACCTCCTGTGCCGCCGCCGGAGAGAGAGTGACACCGCTTGCAAGCAACTTCTGCGAGACGCTGTTCCACCCCTCGAAATCCGGATACTGTGCCTGTGTCCACTGATCCCACACCGGCTGTCCATCAGAACCCAAAGTCGAGGTGCCGGTCCAGGCCACGGCATCGTCAACGTACGGCCGGACCCAGTACGAGTTGAAATCATAGATGGACGCACCGAAATGCTTCGGTGCCGCCGGCCGGTAGCGCCCGATGACATTGAAGCTGTAGTTCGATCTCCCTCCTTCGCGCGTTACAACATTTACTACGCCCGAACGGATGTTTCCGTATTCGGCACTGAAACCACCGGTTTGAACCTGCACGTCCTGAATTGAACTCAGACTGATTCCTGTGAATGGCTGGTTGGTACGCTCGTCGCGCAACATCATGCCATCCATGACGAATGCGGTCTGGTCTCTCCCGCCCCCGCGAATCACCAGATCACCCTGGATGCCCGCCTGCAGCGTTATCACGCTCTGCACGCTTGTCACGGGGAGTTTCTGGATTTCGCCCGCTTCAATGTTCGCACGGCTGGCGGCTACGTCCTTCTGCACCACCGGCCGGGAAGCTACCACCGTCACTTCTTCGCCGGTGATGGCTTCTTCGTTCATCCGGAGGTTCAGATCGGTCGTCTGGTCGATGTCCACACGGACATTGACCGCCGAGGCCTGTTTGTATCCCACAAGGTTCGCCACAACACGGTAACTTCCGGGGGGGATGTTGAGAATGGCGAAATAGCCGTCAGGATTCGTTGCTGCGCCGAGCGTTGTTCCTTCGATGACGACGTTCGCGCTGGGCAGCGGTTCGCCCGTCTTGGAGTCCTTCACCGTCCCGGCAAGCTTGCCGGTCGTTCCGGAAAATGCGACTGTGGTGAGGAGGATCAGGGCAGCGGTGCACAGAGTAGCAAACACCTTCATAAATGCTCCTGAAATAGTAGAATGCTGATCAACAACCGGGGAAAGAAGAAACTTGTGGATTGCCTGTGGATGAGGAAGTCATGAGAAAACCAGGACTGCCCAAGGCGATCAGTAAAGTCAATATAGTAAACCTCTTCTGAAGTGTCAAGAAGAAGAATGTGGACCGTTTACTTCATAAACTGTTTATTTCAAATCACTTAGACGATATTGGAAGGACGCCTCGCCAACCACGACCGAGATCGTATCGGAATCCAGAAGAAGTGCTGCCTGGCGCTCTGACTTTCCATCCAGTTTTCGTCTTCCGATAATCCGAGATGCACTGTCGAAAGCGAGGAGTTCCGGTTCTACATAAAGCAGACCGTCGGCATTTGTCTGCACACGCTGGAGAACCAGTACAAAACCGCCACCGGGAATCAGGCGGGCACTACTTACAACATTCTCCCCCTCCGGAAGACGCCACACGGCAACGGTCGATTCACCCCGGAGCATGCCGGTGACCACACTACGGCCATCTGTCAGAAGGTATCGATCATCAGTGACGTCAAAATCTGCCGTGCGGAACAGGGACGGCAAAGCGCGAAGAACCGATCCACCGTCATTCATTATCAGCGTCTCAAAGAGAAATTCGGGTTCGGATGAATACGAACAAACGGCAACGATACTGCCGTCCCCCGACACCGCCAGTTCTCCAGCTGATTGACCGGAGAGATCTCGAGACCAGAGTCTCTCCAGACTTTTGTCGGTCCTGATCAAACGGGCGCTGCCCGACCCGGGTTCAGAACAGAGGAACAATACTCCATCTTTGGCGGGAAGGCATTTCAAAATCCGCTCGTGATCCGGTCCCCGTTCTCCAAGGGGTTTCCATGCGGAAACAAGGACGCCCGCACCGTCATACAATTCCACCACCCCGTCAAAGGAATCCACCACCAGGCTCCGGCCGTCAGGAGCAATGGTCAAAATGGCCGGGTAGGGCGCACCGTATGGAACTTCTTTCTCCAACGTGTATGTCCCCTCTTCCCCGCTCCGCGTCACGGTTGCCATCCACCGGTTGGATTCCGGCCATTTCCTGGCCCCCGCATGGATAGTTACTCTCGCAGACGCCTCTCCGTTCCGCTGCGCTGTCGCCGGCGAGAACAGAGAAAAATACATCAGGAGAAGGCCGGGTATGCATTTCAGGGTCCTCATTTCAGCACCGTCATCGTCCGTACGGCAACTGACGATCCGGCTGTGAGGCGGTAGTAGTAGACACCGCTCGCGACATTCCGGGCATCCCATGTCACATCGTGAAGCCCCGATTCCTGCACCTCGTCTACCAGCAGTGCCACTTCGCGGCCCAGAACATCGTAGACCGCCAGCCTCACATGGCCGGCCCCCGACCCCCGATCTCCATCCCCACCGATTTGATACCTTATCGCCGTCGTTGGATTGAACGGGTTGGGGTAGTTTTGTTCAAGCGCAAAGGTGCCCGCAACAGGGGGAGGCAGAATGGAGTGATTCACCCCCGTGACACCCCCAAAAAAGGTGAATATCCGGGACATCAGTGAATCACGTTTTCCTCTCTCCGTGATCGTCTCGAACGGAAAGCCCAGAACCATCACGGCACCCGGACGCACGCCGCCGGGGAAAAGACCCGAGAATGTGATGCCGGCGGTACCTGCCGTACCGCTCGCACCGTACGACATCGAAGCACCCGCCCCGTTCATCGGTGCCAGCACATCCGGCCAATCCTCTTCATACGGAGCACCTTCGGCCACGATTCCATATCGCAGCGAGAGTCCCTCGAACAATGAACCCGATACTCCTGTGGCCGTAGGGTCGTTGGCATCATCGGCCACATATGCCGTCTTGAGAAAATCATGCAGGAAATCCCGGTCCGCCTGTGAGGGTCCGGAAGTTCTGTCCAGATCGTATCCGATTTCCGACCCGCTCACACAGAGCTTTCCCCCGTGCTGCAGAAACACCTGCACCAATCCCTGTTCTGCAGAGGAGAAGGTTTCATCGGACGTGGATTCGTCGCCGAGAACCCAGAGTACCACGGCATATGATCCGAGTCCGACCGACCCGTCCAGAAGCGCCTCGTTTGCACACGAACTGAAATCGCCGGCCACCGAGAATCCATTCGTCATCACAAACGGGTGCGACGGCAGATGATAACTGCCGGACCCTTCTGTCCTGTCAAAACCGTCTACGATCAGTGTCTTCGTTGTGGAACTGTTGAGCCGGAGCCCGTACACATCGCTGTACTGGCTGACATTGGTGGGGGACGCGGAGTCCACCGCCGCGAGCCGGAAGAAAGTCCTCCCTCCGCTGATGTTGTCATATGAAACAGATGTGGTGAATCGGGTGAGGCGCGTCTCATTGTCACGCTGTGTCCACACCGTCCCGTCAAGAGAATAGAAGAGGCGGTACCCCAGAAGATCCGGTTCCGTATTCGGATACCAGGAGATCGTCACCCGGTTCGTACTGTCGTTGAGCACGGCCTTCAACACGGGGGGCGCGGGCGCCACGAGATCACCGCGTTCCACGGTGACAGGGAGATACGCCGTGTCGGTGAGCCGGCGTGTGTCCTCGGCAAAGACCATCACTGTATAGGATCCGACCGGCAACGTCTCGGTGTTCCAAAAATTGTTCGGCACCGATTTTGTGCTGTTCACCATATCGGCGCCGTTCCCGTTGGTGATCGTATAGATGTGGGTCGAGAGATCGGAACCCGACGCAAAGACCCGGTGAACGTCGTTGTTTGAGGGCTGCCGGTCAAACCTGAACCGGACGCCGGCGGAGGGAGGTTCATAGACGACGGTTGTGCGATCCGCGGAAAGAATTTTGTAGCCCACGATGTACGTGCCGTTGTTCGACGTGGATGAGCTCACGTCGGACGGCGTGCCGGCGCTGGTCTCCTGGATGTGCACGCGGATGTCGACGGGCCCGCTCAGACGGCCGCCCAGAAACTCCGTCGAAGATTCGTCCAGAAAAAACCGGACAGACATGATGCGGGGCGGGTACAGGTCGATGTAGGGCGTGAATCCTCCCACCGGGCGGATGGCATTCATCTCCGCACCGGAGAGACCGTGGGTGAAGTGGGTATGCCCGAGCCCCGGCAGAATGGTCCCCAGTACCGTCTGGTAGGCGACCACCGGACCTCCGACATACAGGAGCGGGTTGGGGTTGATGTGGACGTAGGCGTCGCTCTTCGTGAGACCGCTGACGGAATATCTGACCCGCACGTATGCGTTGTCCCCCGAATTTGCTGTTGTTCCAATGGCTGTCACCACTCCGTCGTACACGGGATAGACCGGAGTACCGTCCGCCCTGGGGATATCCACGCCGTTGTGGAAATGATCGCTGGTGAGCGTATTGCGGAACTCGCAGAATACTCCGGTGATCGGATGCGTCGAGAAGAACGGCGCAACGGGCCAGCCATGCGTGGTGGTGTCGACCTGCGCAATTGCCGGTCCTGCCATGAACAACCAGACAGGCACGATCCACGCAATGGCGGGCAACCCGGAGGAGCAACCATCCGATAGAGAGAAGAACGATCTCATCCTGCAATCCACTTTCTGTTCTGCTTCCCGGAATAACCTACGGCAAAATGCCGTGAAGTTCAATGAGGAACCAAAGAGCGGACGGACACATGGGTGACAGACACGACAGTGTACACGCGGCCGGATCCAGATGGATGACGGTCACGAAGTCCTTCCGCTGCTCGGAGGGATGAATGATGCCATGACCTCTTGCGGACTGTCGTAGCAAATGGACAACGGTCATGGCGGTTCGTATCGCCGGCGCTCATAGGAACGGGGGTGCACCTGCGTACACGCAGCGAGGTCCCGCCGGGGCGGGACCTCGCTGGAGTATTCTGCAACATCTCTGACGATGCATCGTCCCGGTCCTTCCGGCACTTTGACTCCGGAGGCCCCGAGATCTGCCGCGCCATACTACTTCAGAATCACCATCCTCTTCACTTCGCTGTACGATCCGGCCTGCAGCGAATAGAAGTATGTGCCGCTGGGGATGTTGTGTGCGTCAAACGTCGCGCGATACGTGCCTGCAGCTTTTGTTTCGTTCGCCAGCAGCGCAACTTCCTGTCCCAGCACATCGAACACCTTCAGCGTAACGAAGGCCGACTGCGGGAGCGAAAACTCGATTGTGGTTGTCGGGTTGAACGGGTTCGGATAGTTCTGCGAGAGCGTGTACCCCGTCGGCTGCAACCCTTCGACCGGCTCAACGCTCGTGGTGAAGCTGGGAAGCGTACCGTTGTACTTCCATTTTTCTATCGTCCATCCGTACATCGATTGACTGTAGAGATTCTCATTCTCATCCCATTTCACATCCATCGTCGATGCGTACCCGGAAGCATTCCCGGCCCCTTGCGCCTGATATGATCCTGAAATCGCCAGATTCCATGCCGCCTGGTCGATCATATTCATGCTTGTATCCGTCGATATCAGCCCCCCGGTGTTGCCGTTGAGCAGATAGATACGTCCATAACCGTAGGGCACGCCGGTGGCCTTCAGGAGAGAGTCAGAGACGACGGCGAGTATGTTCTTCGAGGGGAGATGTGCCAGACCGATGGGGCCTGCATTTTTCGGGGGCGTTCCGCTGATAGTGTCCTGGGGGCCAAGGCTGAAGGAGAAGCCCGGCGCAAGTGTATATCCCGTTGCCGGCGATCCGGTGTACTTGATGACTTTCCGGTTCGCGTAGTCGGAAATGAAAATCGCGCTGCCATTGGCGTTTACGGCAACCCCTTTGTACACGCCATCCGGGAGGTTGATGGTGGTGATGGGTGCATCGGTGTGTCCCCCCGGCGTCCAGGTGCTGATCGGACGATAGACTTTCAGGTCTTCTGTCACGCCGGTGGTCGTGTCGATACACACGTAGACATAGCCGTTGTTGTCGACGTCAAGGCCGTAGATGCCATTGCTGCCCGTCTGCTGACGGGGGAACGGATCCACGACGGAGAGAGTGTCATTGGCATATTTGTACACCAGCACATTGTGATCGGCATCGTTGTTGGCGATATAGATCAGGCTGTCGGGTCGCGCTTTAATCGTCCAGGCATTGAGAAACGTCACCTGATCGAACCCGCCGTCTGTCCATACTTCATACAGGGTGCCCGTGGGGTACGCCTCGGAGCCGTAACCGTAAAAGTATTTTCTTCCGAGCAGAGAATCGGCGTTGACGTAGGGGATCATGTAGGCGTATGTGTCCGGCCTCGTACACATGGCAACAAACATATCTTCTTTGATAACCCCGACCCCTGTGGTCCTGTTCCCTGTTCCGTTGGCAGAGTTATCCAGCGTAACGTAGAGGCATTCCCACTGTGCGCCGGCGACCTGGGCCAGCGAAAGCGCAAGCAGAATCACGAGACATATCCGTACGAATGGCTTCATCTTTCCTCCTGTAAATCGGTGAGTGATTCAACAGCATCTGTTTGACACACACGATCCCCCACAACGCTCTTCTGCCCTGAACACGGGGGTATTCCCTCTCTCGCGGGACACGACCCGAGAGCGAATCGATGACTTCCTGTCGTGGAACAGGGTTGCCGGGAGAACCTTCGTCTGCCTCCGACCGAATGATCCACAGAACAACCGGCATCCAGCCTCAACCGGGACTGTCCCGGTATACCTGACCCCGGCGTTCGTTGAAAGATGCAGATGGTTCTCGCTTAGCGCAACAGGATCATCCGTTGAACAATCGTCGTTCCCTCTGCCCGCAGAATGGAGAAGTAGGTTCCGCTCGCAAGCCCGCGCGCGTCGAACGTGACACGGTACACACCGGCCGACTGTACTCCATCAACAAGTGTGGCAACTTCCTGGCCCAGCACCGAGTACACTTTCAGGGAAACCTCGCCGGCATGCGGCATGCCGAATTCGATGCTCGTCGTCGGGTTAAACGGGTTTGGATAGTTCTGCTCCAGCGTATAGCCGTTCGGGAGAGTCCCACCGATTTCTTCGACGCCGGTGAGTGTAATCGTCGGCAACGTTCCATCGAAGGCCCACTTGTCGACTGTCCATCCGTAGTGCGACACGGTGTAGAGATTCCCTGTTTCGTCCCACTTCACGTCATAGGGTGAAGTGTAGCCGGATGCATTCCCCGGGATTGTTCCGCCGGTTCTGTTCTGGTAGCCACCGGTCAGATCAAAATTCCACTTCGCCGCGTCGATCTGATATTTTAGTGTATCGGGAGAGATGAACGCGCCGTTGTTTGGATTGAGCATATAGATGCGTCCATACCGGTACGCTATCCCCGTTCCGCCAAGCTGCGCGTGGCATGCAACGGCGAGGATATTGTTCGGCGAGAGATAGGCGAGACCCAGCGGCGCAGCCAGCACGGTGCTTGAAATGGTATCTGCGGGTGACATGGTGAACGAAAATCCCGCATCGGGCGTGTAGCCGGTTGTCGGCGACCCCCGGTATTTCAGAACCCGGCGATTGCCGTAGTCCGAGACAAACAGCAGTGTGCCGTCCGGGCTGACGGAAATCCCCCTGTACACACCGTCTGGAAGATTGACGGTGGATACCGGGGCATCGGTGTGCGAGGCCGTCCATTGGTTAACGGGCTTGTAGATCTTGATGTCGTCGGTCACCCCGAAGCTCGAATCGTTGCAGACATACACGTATCCGAGCCCGTCAACGTCGATGCCGTGAATCCGGTTCGCCCCGGTCTGCTGCCGGGGATACACGCCCGTGCCGGCATCCGGAACCACGGTGATTGTATCCTGAGTGTATTTAAAGACAAGCACATTGTGGTCCATATCGTTGTTGGCCACGTAGATGAGGCTGTCGGGAGTCGCCTTGATTTTCCAGACTTCGAACATGCTCACCTGGTCAAACCCTCCGTCGGTCCAGGTCTGGAAGACCCCCGTTGCATTACTTCCGTAGCCGTAGCCGTACATCCTTCCCTTTGCGGAGTCGGCATCAACGTACGGAAGAATGAAACACTCCGTGGTGGTGGCGCCCGACCAGGAGGAGGCAAGGGCGATAAACATGTCGTTCTTGATCACCCCCACCGCAGCGGCATTCGTCCCGATGGCATTGCCAATGTCGCTGTCATCCCAGGTGGCATAGAGGCACTTCCACTGGGCGGGGGCAACGGGAACAAGAGCCAGGACAAGCAGACACAGCACAAAAAACCGTACAAGTGGTTTCATTGCTCCTCCCGAACGTCTGTGAGTGATAGAATCATTATCGCGTGCCGGGCAAAGCAGGCCCGGAAACATGTCCAAACCGACGGACCTGTCAGGTGTGAGAATTGCCCTAATACCAGTATACGAAATTAACAACTTAACGGAAATAATCAAGCCACAGCTTGACTACGGCAGCCGGTTTTTCTATATTTTTATGAAGACGGCAGCAAGGTTCCCCCGCCGTATCCACGGACTCGTTGGGAAGATGCCAGAAGTTCCCTTTCTGAGTTTCCCCTGGTCGTAATCATTGCACATTATCCTAAAGGTACAATATGCGCATCGTTACACATGCTGTGGCGGTCGCCCTCTGCCTGTGCGTCTGCGCATCCGCGCTGCTGGCCGGCAGCACCGGAAAGATCTCCGGCGTGGTCAGGGACTCCCGCACCAAGGAGCCTATCCCCGGCGTCAACGTGGTGGTGCAGGGCACTCCGCTTGGCGCGTCATCGAATGTTGAAGGACGTTATGTCATTCTGAACGTCCCCCCCGGGCGGGTCAAGGTGGCCGCTTCCTTCATCGGCTACCGCAGGTTCGAAGCGAATGACCTGAGCATTTCCGTCGATTTCACCACCCCGCTTGATATCGATCTGGTCGAAGGAAGCATCGAGCTGGATGCGGTGGTAGTTCAGGCGGAACGTTCTCCCCTGATCCGACAGGACCTGACCAACCCGGTGGCCTCTATATCCTCCGAGGTTATCGAAGCTCTTCCGGTCACGGACATCAGCGAAGTGATCGGCCTCCAGGCGGGCATCACCGTGGATGACGATGGCAGCATCCACATCCGGGGCGGCATGGGAAACGAGATCGCGTATACGTTGAACGGCATGAACGTCAACAATCCGTACGCGAACACACGTTCGGTGGGCGTGGCGACAAACGCCGTGCGTGAAGTGTCCGTCTCCAGCGGCACATTCAGCGCCGAATATGGCGGTGCGCTGAGCGGGGTTGTCAACTACGTGACGAAGGACGGCGGCGCCAGATGGACCGGAAGCCTGAAGTACTACACCGGCGACCATGTGAGCAGCCATAAGGACCTCTTCCCGAACATTGACGAATTCAAGATATCCAACGTAAACCGCACGGAAGCCACCGTGAGCGGGCCGTTGCTCGGCGAGAACCTGACCTTCTTCGCATCGGGTGTGTACAACTGGAACGGCGGCCACCTGTACGGTCAGCGCCTGTATCTCCCGACCGATTCCTATCTCTCGCGGGAGGGGTTTCCTGCCGGCGACCCGCGGCGCGGGTCCGCGTCGGATCCCTACTACTTCGGACCGCTGGTGCACGATACGAGCGACCTGGTCGGCCTGCCCGGAGGCGACGGCGCCATCGTCCCGCTCAACTGGAGCAAGTCCTACAACGTGCAGGGCAACCTGAGCTGGCGGATTGTCCCCGAGATGAAACTGAAATACGAATTCCTCCTCAACTTCGATGAATCGCCGGACGTCGACCCCTATGTCTCCCGTTACAAGCCGGACGGCATCGCGTACTCGCGCGGCGAAGGGTATATGCATGCCCTGGAATTCACCCACTCGCTCAACGAGCGGATGTTCTATACGGTCAAGGGATCCTTTGTCACCGACAAGGGACACAGCTGGGCGTACGATAACCCCTCGGACCCGCGGTATCTTCCAACATTCTACCTCCAGGGCATCCCCAACGTGGGATACCTGACGGGAGGCACGGATCCCGACCGGTTCAGCCGGAAGACCGTGACATGGTCGGGGAAGTTCGATCTGGTTGCCCAGATGTTCAACACGCATGAAGTGAAGTTCGGCCTCGAAGCCCGCGCACACACCGTGACGGTGGAGTCCTATTCCCTGTTATTCAAGGATCCCAACAATCCGGGTGCCGATCCCAGCTTCAGCAATGCGCTTTCGGGCGACTACCATTTCGAACCGTACATCCCGACGGTGGAAGGCGGCTATGTGGCCTATGAACGCAAACCGCTGCAGCTGGCGGCGTATGTTCAGGATAAGATCGAACTCTTCAAGTCGATCATCCTGAACCTCGGGCTCCGCTACGAATACTTCGATCCCGCCGCCCAGTATAACCCCGCGCTCAGCACGCAGCTCTCGCAACAGGATTCAATTCTGCTGACAGACAGCCTCACCGATGCGTCGGTGAAACATATGGTGAGCCCCCGTATCAGTGTTTCCTACCCGATCACCGACCAGGGAACGATCCGGTTCTCCTACGGGCACTTTTACCAGATCGGATCGCTCGCCAGCCTCTACAGGAACCCGAACTTCCGCGCACCCTCGGGAACAACTCCCACGTTCGGCAACCCGGACGTGAACCCGCAGAAGAGCATCCAGTACGAGCTGGGTCTCCAGCAGGGATTGACGGAAGACCTCAAGATTGAAATTACGGGTTATTACAAAGATGTGAGCGACTACATCTATTCGCAACGGGTGATCACCGCCCGCGGCGACAAGCAGTACAATGTCCTGACGAACCTCGCCTATGCCAATACCCGGGGAATCAGCATAGCGCTCCTGAAGCGGCGTTCGGTGGATGATCTCCTCTCAGCCACCCTGGACTACACGTTCCAGGTTGCCGAAGGGAACCGTACGCTCCCCCTGGATGAAATCTACTACAACGAACAGCAGGGTCAGCTGAGCGAGACCTACCTGGTGCCGCTCGATTTCGACCGGAGCCACACGCTCACCTCTTCCATCGCCCTCACACAGCCCAACGACTGGGCGGTCAGTGTGATAGCGTTCCTCCGCACCGGAACGCCGTATACCCCCGAATTCCCGTCGAACGTCGTCCCGATCAGCTTCACGCAGAACAGCGATCAGCAGCCGGTGCAGTGGAATGTGGATGTGAAGATCGAGAAATATTTCAAGTTCGGATCGTTTGACTTCTCGCTCTTCATTCAGGTGGACAACCTGTTTGACACCGAAAACGAGCTGTACGTCTATGCAAACTCGGGACGCGCGCTGTACAACATCGATCAGACACTGCGGCCGGAGCTCCTTGCCGATGTGCGTAACCGGATTGTGCGCGGCGACCCCGGCATGATTCCGATCAGCGGCGTGGACAATTATTACGCGAACCCCGGCAACATCAGCACCCCGCGGCTCATCCGCATCGGGGCTTCGATCGTACTCTAAACATTTCACTCAACCGATGGGATTGTGTATGAAAACCATGTTTCTCACTCTCCTTGCGCTTGCAGCCTTTCTGTTGCCCGTCGCGGCACCGCGCGCGCAGGAGACCGACCTGCTGCGGCTCGACCCGAAGAAGGCGACACCGGAGGAATGGCAACGCCTGGTCGATTACCTCGACCGGCAGTCGACAAATTCCCTGAACAAGACCACGGGCGAGATGAAGGAGATCAAGAGCCTCATCATCCGCGGCAACAAGATCACCACCGTCGTCTATAATTACGGCAACATCACCCGCCCCAACACACTCGGCAATGTGGCTGACCTTGTGTGGAACCGCCTGGGATACGGCTACGAATTCTCGCCCCTGGTGGCCGCCCGCGTGCTGAGCACCCGGGGAGATTCCGTCTGGATACTTGATGACGGTATGTATACACCCAGCCAGGGTGCCTACGCTACCGACGGATCCCTGAAATATGGCTGGCTCCCGAAGTCGGGTTACACCGCCCCGGGTCAGCCGGATATCGCGGCCTGGAGCCACCGGTCCGATGTGGGCGGCGATCTCACCCGCAAACCGCACAGCTGGCCCGAATCCTGGTACAATCAGGCACTGGGCCGATACGTCTGGCCGGCATTCCTGGGCAACGATGCCACGTCACCTGACGAGGAAGTCTACTTCGTGTGCGACGACTACACGAACTATAAATGGAAAAACCTCTACTCGCCGTTCCCGGACGACACCTCGAAAGGGGGCCTGGGACTCGACCTCGAGGTCCGGTTCTTCCAGTTCAATAACCCGCTGGCGGAAGATCTCATTTTCCTTGTCTACCGGGTCACCAATCGCAGCCCGAAGACCCTCGACAAAGTCTACTTCGGCATGTTCGGGGACCCGCACATCGGCGGGCCGAATGATTATGGCGATGACCTCGCCTTCTTCATCCCGCCGAAGGGCCCCCTCGCCGATCCGTTCGACCAGCGCGCCCGCAGTATGGTTTACGCGTGGGATGACGGTGGGATCGGTGACGGCGGACTGAAGCCCGGGTACTTCGGTTTCAAGTTCCTTGAATCGCCAAGCAACTCCGTCAACACCAAAGACGACGATGACGACGGCATCACCGATGAGAGTCCGTTCAATGATGCGGGCTATTTCATCGACGGCGTCTCTTACCCGCTGACCACAGGCATCACCGACACGGCAAAATACACGGCGCTGTTCGGCAAGCCGAAACCGCGCTGGTCCGGCGATGAAGACGGCGATTGGAATCAGGCAAAGGACGATGTGGGCATCGACGGACTCCCCGGCACCGGTGACCTTGGTGAAGGGAACGGGAAGCCCGACATCGGTTATGATCTCGGCAACAATCTCGTTTCCGAACCCCATTTCGGAATCCGTGACGTCGACGAATCGGATCAAATCGGACTGACAAGTTTCTGGGCCCTCCCGGCAGCCCAGCCGAATTTTCCCATCAATGATCCGCTGTTCACGCAGCTGATCTCCTCGGATAGCATATCCACCGATCAGACCCTTTTCCGGACACCGGGGGACAATGCCTTCCTCTACGGCTCGGGTGCGTTCGCCCTGGAGCCGAGCGCAACACAGCGGTTCTCCATCGCCCTGTTGATGGGGGAAAATCTCCCCGACCTGCTCCTCAACGCCGAAACGGCACAGCGTGTCCTTGAAGCGAACTATCTCTTCGCCCAACCGCCGCCCAAACCGAACGTCGTCGCCATCCCGGGTGACGGAAAGGTGACGCTCTACTGGGACAATCTCGCCGAGAGCACGACCGACCCGTTGACCGCGACGGAGGATTTTGAAGGGTACAAGATCTATCGCAGCGAGGACTACACCTTCAGCGATGTCTACACGATCACGGACGCCAACGGGTCCGCCTTCCTGGCCAGCCCGTTCCTGCAAAACGGACAACGGGCGCAATTTGACCTGGTCAACACATGGTCGGGACTCCACCCCGTTGAATACCTCGGGCGGGGCGTGAAATACAACCTCGGCGTAAACAGCGGCTTGGTGCACGAATACGTCGATTCCTCAGCCATCAACGGCAAGACGTACTATTATGCCGTTGCATCGTACGACCACGGTTTCGACACCCTTGGTGTTGCTCTGCCACCATCCGAATCCCAGATCGCCATCACGAAGGACCCGGTAACCGGTGAACTCAAGTTCGACCAGAACACCGTTTCGGTCATCCCGGGACCGCTCGCTTCGGGACAGAGGACGGCGATCGTCGACAACAACTTCAAACCGCAGCGGGTCACCGGAATCTCCACCGGTTCCATGGGTGTCAAGGTGTTCAACGACTACCAGGTCATCGACGGAGCAAAGTACAACATCGATTTCCGCACATTGAACAGCAAGGTGGTCTACGACGTCCAGTCGTTGGAGCTCACAACCGAAACATTCACCTCACGGGACACCATCTACGTGCCCCTGTCGCACAAGAACCAGATCGAGTCGAGTGTCGTCGTGAAAGACGCGGCGGGCGCCACCGTACCGCCGGCGTCATACCGCCTCGACGTGCCGGGTGGACGCATTCGCGGCGCCGCACCGGGCAACCTGGTGAAGGATGCCGTCTACACGATCACCTATCAGTACTACACGGTCTTCGCAAGCAACCGCCTGAACGGGGAAGATGATAATCCGGTCTTCGACGGCGTGCGGCTCTATGTACAGGATGTGCCGCTCGGCATCGATTCGCTCAATAGCGGCTGGTCCAACGTGAACAACACCAACCTGCTGTCGCGCGTGCACAAGCCCATCGCACTCCCAACCGCTCCTTTCCGCCCCGCTCCGCTGGATTTCCAGATTCAGTGGAACAAGACGGATACGCTGGCCAACGGCAAATGGGCCTTCCCGGGCGACACGCTCCTGAACAACAGCGCCCGCAAAGTGGTTGTCTGTCCGTTTAAGATCGTGAATGTCACCGACACCTCGGCATTCCGCGTGCTGGTTTCTCTGGCCTCGGACAGCATGTGGCGTCCCGGCAGAGAACTCGTCTTTGTGACACCGCCGAAATATGCACCGCAAAACCCCATTCCCGTCATGGTGTCCGTGACCTACACCGCACCGGTCGGCGTGCCGCTCATCCTTCCCACACAGGGGAATGTATTCGAAGTGAAGTCCAGCAAACCCTTCGCCGCAGGAGACCGGTACACGTTCGGCACCACGGCGTCAAAGTTCGATCCTGCCCTGGCGACATCGGTGCTCGATGCGATTTCCGTGGTCCCGAATCCCTATGTGGTCTATAGCGGCGTCGAAACGCCCGGGCCGACATCACAGCGGCGCGGCGAAAACAAGCTCCAGTTCCGGAACCTCCCGCCGCAGTGTACGATCCGTATCTACACCATGGTGGGAGAACTGGTGGACACCATCATCAAGGACGACACCAACAGCTTTGCCGATTGGCGGCTGCTCTCGTATGAAGGACAACGCCTGGCCTACGGCGTCTACATCTATCATGTTGATGTCCCCGGCGTGGGAGAGAAGATCGGAAGGCTGGCGCTGATCAAATGAGAGAAACACTAACGAAGATCGTGACGGATCCCTCTGGAGGTCGTATGACAATCACGCAACATCCGGTTCGGGCAACCGCGAGGCGGGCACAGGGCATTGTGCTCCTGCTGGTGATGCTCTCGATCACCCCCGTGTACGCCCAGCTGTTTCGCAGCACCGCGAAGGTGGGCACCACCGCGGCGCAATTCCTGAAAATAGGCGTCGGTGCCCGAGCCCTCGGCATGGGTGGCGCCCAGGTCGGCGTCACCGGGGACATCTCCTCCATCTACTGGAACCCCGCCGCACTCTCGCGTATGAACATCAGCAGCGAGCTGACATTCAACCACGCAAACTGGCTGGCCGACATCAACTACGACTTCGCCGCGGGCGTGTTACCCATCGGAGATGCCGGCACCTTCGGCCTCTCCATTATCTCACTGCGCACCCCCGAGGAAAATGTCACGACAGTCGCCTATCCCGAGGGGGACGGGCGTAAATGGAACGCCACCTCGCTCGCCGTGGGACTCTCGTATGCGAAGAACCTGACGGATCGTTTCTCCATCGGCTTCAACGCAAAGTATGTGCATGAGAGCGTCTGGAGCGAAAGCGCCAGCGGATTCGCCATCGATGTCGGTACCCTGTATATGTCCGAAATCCCCGGTCTGAACATCG
This sequence comes from uncultured Bacteroidota bacterium, assembly GCA_963779225.1. GTDB lineage: Bacteria > Bacteroidota > Ignavibacteria > UBA10030 > UBA6906 > CAVPCZ01. The sequence goes on along the minus strand of CAVZWW010000003.1, from coordinate 1,019,501 downwards.
GTGCATCCATCTCCAACTTCGGGACAACGATGCGGCTGGACGGCCGCGATATCAACTTCAACTACGACCCGGACAATAATATCGGCACAGGACCGAACAACATCCCTTCCCAGCTTCAGACCGGAGAGTACCCGATGCCCCTCACCTTCCGGATAGGCATCGCGTGGGACGTGGTTCAGAACCTTGAAGATTTCCGGGCCACGATCGCAATCGACGCCACGCACCCGAATGACAATACGGAATATGTCAATTCCGGAGTGGAAGTAGCCTGGAATGAAATCCTGTTCGGCCGGATCGGCTACAAGTCGCTATGGTTGCGCGACTCCGAACAGGGCCTCACCTGGGGCCTGGGTGTGCACTACGGCATCACCAACGTGGCAACGCTGAAACTGGACTACGGGTTTGCGGATTACGGAAGGTTGAAGAACGTGCAGTATTTCTCACTCGGCGTGCAACTGTAGCAGGGCTGTTACTCGCTCAGAGGCCCGCCTGCGCTCATCGTGCGCAGGCGGGCCTTGTCGTATCGCGCATGCCCCGGGCTACTTTACAAGCATCATCTTCTGCGTCAGCGACCGCCCTTCCCATTCCAACCGGTAGAAATATACCCCGCTCGCCAGAGACCCCCCGTCAAATCTGACCCTGTAGCTCCCGGCGTTGTGCACGCCGTCCGCCGGCGTCGCAACAAGCTGCCCGAGCACATTGTATACACGCAGGGCAACACGTCCGGCCCGCGGGACGCTATAGTTGATCGTGGTGGAAGGATTGAATGGATTCGGATAGTTCTGCGCAAGAGCATACGCCCCGGGCTGACCCGCCGGAGCGGGCACATCAAGCACGGTCGCCCGGCCGGTGGTAAACGTGAATGTCTCCCCCTGCCGGATCGGCTTCGTCGTAAGGATGTAGTTTGTATCCCCGGCAGCGGGCATCACCAGGGGACCTCCCGGAACCGTCGGACGGAGCTCGGCACAGGTATTATTTGTCGCAGACCTGTAGGCCGGAGGTGTCAGGAAAATGATCTTTTCGGAGGGGTTCCACCGTTTGTTCACCACCGATTCGACAACCAGCAGGTCCATCTTCTGATTGTCCGTCAGGTTCCATGCGCGGAAGGGCACCACCACCTCCCGCTTTCCACTGCTGCTCAGTGCCGTGTCCAGCGGCGTTGCATAGCTGCCGTCCGCAAGCGTGTCGGTATTCCCCCAGCACAGAGCAATGTCAATCGGCGCAAGAAGTTTGAGGCCCGCCGTCGGGTTGTTCACCAGAAAGCTGATATTGGTGCCCGACCGGTTGACCATGGAGGACCCCGCAAAGTCGATATCCAGATCGAATTCCGGCACGACCTCAACGGCCACGCCCTGGAATTGCGGGGTGAGGTAGAAGACATTCTCTCCCCGGTCGACCGCGTATGCGCGCACAAGTGTATCGCCGGTTGTGACGTTTCGTGCGTTCAGAAGAGCGCGCTTGCCTGAAAGAGAGTCGAAAAACACCTCGTACGTGTTTCCTGTCAACGCGAGGGAATCCAGCACCTGCACGGTAATGCGGGTGGTGGTTCGCCCGAAGGGGTGCCCCACCGTCTGAGGGTTGACAAATCCCTGCGGGAGAGCGGGCATGACGCGGCGCACCACGATGTCATAATCCTTGCCGGTCTGGCCCCAGCTGGACCAGACCGCCGTCAGCGTGTTCGGTCCGGATGTTACCGCATCGGGTTCCCACTGAAAACTTTCCGTCGTGACATTCAGCTGCGTTTCGAATGACGTCTTACGGCCGGCGGCGTCGAACAGCTGGGCATACACCCCCTCCCGGCTACCGTCCTGCTTCCAGCTGGACCAGATCACGGCAAAACTCCCGTCTTCAAATTTCCGGATGCGCGGGAGCCATTGGTAGTTCGCGGTCGTCGCGTTGACCGCCACCTCCCCCCCGATCTTTGTCCCGTCCGGTGAGAACCGTTGCAGCACGATGCTTCCGTCAGCCCCGTCCTGTTCCCAGCTGCACCAGACAACGACAAAACTGTTGTCGTCGAACGATTCCACATCACCGTACCATTGATAATCCGCGGTATAAGTATTCACGGGGAGTTCGCCCGTCAGCGGGGTGGCATTCGGCCCGAACAGCCGTGCATACATGCCGTATCCTGCAGGCGTGGGACTGTCCTGCTTCCACGATTCCCACACGACCACGAAACTTCTGTCGCGCCGCATGGTGACAGCGGGCCTGGCCTGGCTGTAGGCAATAGTCGTGTTGACCATAAACTCGCCTGTGAGCGGCAACCCGTCCGGCCCGAACAGCCGGCCCATCACTTCCCGGTCCGACAGATCGGTCCATGAATCCCACACCACGACGGCATTCCCGGCCGAATCCACCGCGACGTCCGGATTGGTCTGCGTCTTCAGACGGGCCGTATTCACGAGAAACTCATCGCCGAGCGGCACTCCGTTTTTGAAGCGCCGGGCTTTGATGTCATAGGAGGAATCGTTGTCGACAAAGGAAGCCCAGACCACAACCAGATCCCCGGCGGCATTCATGGCGGTCGCAGGCCGTTCCTGGTCGCCTGCGGTGATCGTATTCACGAGCAGTTCCGAGCCAACCGGTGTACCGTCCGGTTGAAGTCTCCGCATCACAATATCTCCGTGGGATTTCACGCCGGCATAATCTTCCGCAGTCCATACCACAACCATATTCCCCGCACCGTCACGCTCGATCTGCGGATCGCGCTGCGTGGAGTCCTGCAAGGCGTTCACCAGATTCTCGGTCTGGGCAGGAAGGGAGGACGCAAAGAAGGCAGGCGCAAACAGCGCCAGGCATAAAAGCTTCGGTGATGGGTTCATAGGGGAACTTTCGTATTTCATGGACCGCCGGCGGAGTCACGAAGTTGCCGGACATCGGTCCGGACCCAGGGGATGTATCATTCAGGCCTCCCCATTTAGCGCTCCGCTGCGCGTGTCACTTCATTTGAAAATCCAGCAGCGGGTTCGCCAGCGACGGTGAGTATGCGTAGTGCCACCACTCGGCATCGTATCGTGTAAACCCGCCCACTGTTTCCATCATGGTGAGCAGGAAGACGCGGTTGTTGATCTGTTCCTGGTTCAAGCCGATGGTCCATCCATGTGATGCTTCATTCCCGAAATAGTCGAACGCGGTGGGCATCTGCAATTCCTGACCGGTCGCGAGGTTCACCAGCGTCAGGTCCACTGCACCACCCCGGTTGTGGTTCGAGCCCGTGGCGGGGTCGGCCACGTAGACCGGGTTCGGAAAGATCTCGAACATGAGGTACTGCACTGCCCGCGGCCTGTAACCGTCAAAGATCTTCAGTCCGAGACCGAGTGTACGGAGGGAATCCTGGACCTTCTTCAATTGCTTCACCGTTCCCATCGCCAGCAGGCATTCGTCCGTCGTGTACATTTTTTGATGCAGGAAGTTGTCGACGGTGTTGTACTTGAGGTCGATGGCAATATCGGGGATGAGCTCCTTCACGTTCACCAGCTCGTCGCTTGCGGTCTGCGACCGCGAGAAGACAGGCAGCATGAGGAGAAGAAAGAAGAGTGGCAGAGAACGTTGAGTCATGAGGCACCTCCGGTATACTGTCCCGCCCGTCAGAATTTCAATCCGAACGTCAGATAGTGCACGTTCTTCAACCGTCCCCAATCCTGGTAGGCATAGTCCAGCTTCACCATAAACTCGCCCAGGATGCGGTAGTTCAGGCCAACGCCCGCGGTGAATCCCTGCTCGGTATCCCGTTCGAAGAGGGATTTCCAACCTCCCCGGAGAAACACGATCTCGTTCCAGGCGAACTCCAGGCCCGTATTCAGATACTCGGTATTGTCATTGGGATGGATCGCGTCCAGCGCAACGGTCAGGCGTGTTTCTTCGGCTTTCAGCACGTCCGCGGCAACGCCCACGCGAAACAGGAGAGGAAGGTCAAACTCATCCAGCTGGACATCGGTATTGATCAGATTCCCTTCCGTACCGCCGATCTGGGTAATCATCAGGTTGTCGCGCCCCTCCAGACGCATCTTTGTCCCGAAATTCGAGATGCTTGCGCCGAGCCGGAACTCGTTCAGAATGGGAATGCGGTAAATCGTACCGATGTCCATCGCCACACCTGTTGCGGCCATGTTCCAGATATACTCGCGGAGGTACTTCACGTTGAACCCTATCGAGAACTGGTCCGTCAGATCCCGCCCGTAACTGAGGCCGATGGCCATGGCACCCGCGTTGAAGAACTCTCCGGTCCCTTCCGGCTGTTCAACCGTGCGCACGAACATGTCATCCATCGAGAGAACATCCACAAATGCCCCCAGCGTTCCGAATCCGGGGAGGTATGTGGCGAACGCGGCAAAGTCGTAATTCACGTCAGCGAACCACCGGACATGGTTGAACACGGCCTCGCGGGAGTACAGGCGGGCAAGACCGCCGGGATTCCAGTACATGGCGGTGATGTCATCGGCCGTTGCGGTAAATGCACCGCCCATACCCAGGGCGCGGGAGCCGACGCCGATCTTGAGAAATGGGGCCGCAGACGTTCCGGTTTTCGTGAGATTCTGCGGCAGCACCATCGGGGCCGCCAGAAACAGCAGCATAACCAGCATCACCATCTTCGTCCCCGGTCCGGCGGGCATCATCGCAATATGCCTTCTCTGGTTTGGGATTCTCATACATCCTCCATGAACAGAAAATCTCGTTTCATGCGTCGTGTGGTTCTCTCTCTTTCGATCACCAATTTCAGCTCTCCGGGCGTCAATCGTCAATCCCCTTCCCCTGTGCTCACTTACTTGATCAGCGCAAACTTCAAGATCTTTTCCCCCACCTCCGGTGCGTCAAGGTGTGCCACATAGACACCGTACGCGACGCCGAATCCGTCCCGGTTGAGGAGGTTCCAGTATTCGCGCGCGTTGTCCACACCGGAGTCGTGTTCGATCGTCTGCACCAGATCGCCGTTGATCGTGAAGATCCGGATCGTGCAGCGCTGCGGGAGGTTCTCAAAATAGATCCTCCGCTCACCGCGTGTCGCCCCGGGCAGCCGGTTGGTCGGTTCGATGGTGCTGTACCCGACGTACGGGTTGGGAACAACGTATATCTGGTCCATGCGCGAAGACGCAACGGCGGCATCCATCGTTCCGGCTTCGGTCTTCAGCGTGAAGGCGTCGTCAGTGCCAAACGGCCGGCGGGTCCGGATCAGCAGAACATCTCCATCCGTGGGAACACGCGGGGTTATGCTGGTATCCGGGGGTTTGGAGACGATGACACCCCAGGTGGTCGTGTCCGTCGTGGCTCCGGTGGAGCCGGGACGGAACAGAACAATCTCCTCGCCGGGACTCCACTGCCTGTCCCTGCTTGCAGAGTTTTCGTTCAACAGCGTGAGAATGCGAGATGGTGTACCCTGCGTTACGTCGGTTACCGAATACCGCACCGGAATCTTGATCAGCCCCCCCGACACCACCATCGCGGTGTCGATGTTCTGCGCGGAAAAACGGATTTCATAGTCCGCGGGCCAGAGCTTCCGCCGTTGCCCGATCTGGGTCAGCCGGGCGGTATAAACGAAATTGGAGTTTCCGCTGATCCACTTCGAGCGGAGTGAATCGTACGCCAACTCCGGATGATCCTGTATGGCCAGGAGGACTCCTTCGAAAACAGGATTGGAGTCCTGGCTCTTGAGTGCGCGGCTCTGGAACACCGGGTAGTAACGGTACGTGGCCGTGAACGTACCGTTGTTCGGCATCGCGCTGTTGCCCGTGCGGCGTACTGAACCCCGTTGATAGTTGACAACGTAGTCTTTCTCGTTCACATACGTCGTGCCGTCCTGTCCTTTCACACTGAAAGATTCGCCGTCGGCGATATTCTCATGGCCGAGCGCCGAGTAATTCGTGTCGAACGCGACGATGGTTTCGGTGATGGCATTCGTATTCAGCACGGAGTAGTTCTTCCCCTTCTCCTTCTTCCCGTTGAGCTGGAAGGAATCCGCAAAAGAGATGCGGTATTCCCCTCCCCGGGGCACGGTCAGGTCGTTGAGAATCCGGGGGCTGACAATCCCTGTGCCGATGCCCGTATCGTGTGTCAGATTGCGGACCAGATCGGCATCCATTGGCGGCACATAACCGCTTGCACGCGGCCCCGGTATCGCCATGGCGGTATTGACGTCGAAGTTGAACAACGACGTGATGGGATCCACCGTGATCTTTTTCGTGGTCTCCGTGGGGGGAATTCCGACGGAGTCGCCGTGATCGTATGCCACGACCGCATAATAGTACGTCTGACCGTTGATCACATTGTTGGAGTCGACGAACGAATGTACAAGACCACGGTTGTTGCCCAGGTAGTACTGGATGCCGCGGTCCTGGTATGGTATGGGATGATATCCCTTCCAGGGATCCTCGACCTCCTCCGACCAGCGTCCGTCCTTGTTGATATCGACAAACGGTTCACCAGAGTCGTACTTCCCGTTTCCGTTCACGTCGGTGTACGTTTCCTCGCGCACGGCGACATCGAATTTTGCCTCCCGGCCCGCGAGATCCTTGAGGGGTTCCGTTAGGAACCGCGCCCCCTTGCCGTCGGTCACGGTCTGCACATCATTGAAACCATTGTCGATGCTGCGGTAAATCACATACCCTTCGAAGTCTTTTCCGGTGATGGGGTCTACGCTCTGTTCGGCTATGGTGTCCCAGTAGAGTGTCACCTTTTTGTCATCCGGCACCACCGTCAGGTGCGGCGTAATGGGCGGACGGAAGAACTGGTAGTTCTTGTTATAAATCGTCTGCACGGTTTTCGCCGTCGTCAACAACCCGTCCAGATCCTCGGCGAGCAACAGGGCCATGGAGATACGCTTGGTCTCTCCCTTCTTGAGGGAAATGTACCCCGAACCAAAAATGAAGACAATGTCCGAACTCTGCTGGATCGCACCGAAATTCCGCGGAATGGAACGGTTCCACATGGATTCGTCGTTGGAAATTTTGTCCGAATTCCATGGCCAGCTGTTGAAACTGGTGAGCCCGATCTGATCCGCCTCGTCAAGGTCGGTGAGCTCGAAGTTGGGTTCGCCGGGATAGAGCGGATCCAGTGAACCGTCAGCGAGCCGTTTCCCGGCGTCTGGAACACCGTTCGACTCCCCCTGATCCTGCGTGTTCGGGACGCCGTCGATGCCGACGTCATCTGATATCGCACTCCAGTCGCCGTCATTGTCAATACCGTCATCCTGCCGCTCATCGATGATCCCGTCTCCATCGTTGTCGATGCCGTCGTTCGGATTTCCGGGACTCTCAAGAAATTTGCACCCGAGATAGCCGAGCGGAAGCCCGCGGGCCCCCTTCATGTCAGGATCCCAGAAGTAGACAAGACTCCGGGAGTACACGGGAATCTCATCCAGGCGGCCTGTGGAATCATACGGAGGGATGAAGAAACCGTTGTCGTCGGTATTTTCGGGCGCTCCACCGCCCAGATCGGGGTCTCCGTAGATCCCGAAGAACACGCTGTCCAGATCCTTTTCACTGGTATTCGTTATGGTGTAGACGAAAAAGATGGTGTTCTCGGCCAGCGCATTGCTCCACTGGAACGCACGTCCATCCACCTGCAGGCCGATTCCTCTGCGCGTGGAATCTCCCGGGAAGGGGTAGTACGGAAACTCCATGTTGAAACGGTCATCCATCGACCAGAACACTTCCAGGTCCGCACTCGGCGCATCCTGGGAGAGGTATCCCGGCCAGACATATTTGCCCAGGACGGGGTTGTACCAGGTCCGCGGCCAGCTGTCAGGCTTTCCATCTCCGTCCTTGTCATCGGCGGGGTTGGAGGCCATGAGGGGCTGGTCAGGATCGGCGTATCCGGGCAGCGGTTGCCACTGCCAGAGTGTGTCCCCTGTGGGGTTCACCTCGCGGAGCGCCGGATAATCCCACAGAGCGTCCGAAATGATATGTATACGACGGGAAGGATCACGCGCATCGGGCACCGAGGCGCCGACGATCGGGCAGAACTGGAACGCGTAGTCCAGATTGCGCCAGACAAGATTGTTCACGCCGCGGAGAGCATCGTATCCGGGAGCGATGCCGCCGTAGTTGTACAGCTGGGTGGCAATCCGGTTCCCGTTCATGAAGAACGACTTCCGGTCCGCTTGTGCCGTTACCGCGGCATCTTTGGCCAGCGCGCCGGCACGCGATTTGGATAGCCCGTCCGTTGGTGCAGGTGCCGTCTGCTGATAGGCGGGTGTCCCCAGCGTTCGCGCCATATACGATTTGACGGCCTGATGTTCCCGTGCAGTCTTCTCATCGGTGCCATCCGCCACCACCCTCCCCGCCGCAAGCAGTACCAGAAGAAGGATAACCCCTATCCGCCAAGAACCGATGCCCCGCGTCCGGCAAGCGTCGGCGACGCCTACTCCAGAAGCATCGACGGCCTGTACTCGATGAGCGTCGACAACCCGTACCCGTTGAACACTACGCCTGTTCTTCATTCTTCTCTCTTCTTTTTCGTTCTTCATTGCCGTCAGAATTCCACGGTGGCGCCAAGCCGCACTTCCCGCGGGGGTTGGTAGTAATCGGGCCGCACGAACCATTCGCTGGCCGGATGAAGTCCCGGAATCTCCGTGGCCAGCTTGTCTGTTTCCTGGGCGGTATTCTGATTCTGCACGAGCGTATATGTGGCACGACCGGTATCATCGTAGACGTACCGCTCGTTCAAGGTGTCGAAGAGGTTGTACACCTTGACGTATGCGGTCAAACGCACCCCTGCGACGTTAAACGTTTTGTCGGCCAGCAGATCCACACGCGTCTGCGGCGGTTTGCGCCCGCTGTTGGTTTGCAGGTAGACGGTTTGTTCCGTGATCTGCGGCGTGTAGGGAAGCCCCGTTCCAATCCGGCCTACCAGCGTGACATTCCAGTCGCTCGGCTGCCCCACCGTCACGGTGCCGTTGATGGTGTGCGACTGATCCCAGTCCAGATAGACGGGCACCTTCTCGCTCTGTCGCCCGGAAGAGAGATCCACAAAAAACGCGTTGACATTTGTCTCGTTCCCTTCGGCAGATTGGTACGTGTAGTCCAGTGTGGCGCCAACGATGTCGCTTGCGGTCCGCCGTTTGGTGAGCGAGAACGTCACCCCCTTGACGTTGCTGTAGTCTTTGTTGACATATTTGTAGTACGTTTCATCCCCGCTGATCCGGATCTGCTGCATCGCCAGAAGATCACGCACATCCTTGTAGAATCCGGTAAGGTTGAAGGAAAGATTGTCCATCAACTGCTGCTGCAGACCCAGTTCATACGTGACGGTCCTCTGCGGGTGCAGATCCGCATTCCCGAATGTCGGCGTCCCCGAGGAGAAGCTGTATTTGAAGTTCGGGTTGGCGTAGAGATAGGAGAAGGGCGGCATCTGGAAAAAGTGACCGTATGAGAAATGGATGATCCCCTTGTCGGTGATGGGGAACGATACGCCGATACGGGGGCTCCATTGATGCTTGCTCTCCGCAGGCGCCAGCAGCGTGGAAGGATCCACGGTGGAAGGCAGGGTGGGGCTGTTCGGACTCGGATACATGATGTTGGTGGAATAGTAGGCATCGGCGGAGAAATAGTCGTACCGGAGGCCCACGTTCAGGACAATACTCTCAAACTCCATCTTGTCCTGCAGGTATGCAGAGAATTCTTTCGGCTTTCTCTTGTACACGTCGTGATTCGTGGTGTTTGTCCCCGGGATCGTGGGTGTGAAATAGCGGACGGTGTCGCACAGAACGATAAAGTTCTCGAAGTTGAGCGTATGGTTCTTGTACTCGGCTCCGAATTTCACCTCGTGGTTTGAGGTCACCTGACTCGTCGCGTCAAATTTTCCCCCCCATGTGACGGAGCGCTGGTAGTATTGACCCATGGGCGTGCCGCCCGAGAGAAAAGTGTATGGGGCGGCGGGCGTGCTCTTGTAATCCGGTTGATAGCGTGGATCAGCATGAAGGCCCGTGATGTCGATCCCCGACCCTGCAAAGTACGTCACCGGGTTGCCGTCCTGATCCAGTAGAGGATAGAGATACTGTTTGAAATCGTTGATGTTGTACGAGGCGCGCACCGTATAGTAGGTGGTGGTGTTCAACGAATGCCGGAACTCGAGGGAGTTCAACAGCCCCCAATCCTGGTTGTTGTATGTGGCATCGGGGTTGTACTTATAGCTGTGGGAATACCCCTTGTATTCGGTGTTCGAATACAGAACATCATACCGGATTTTCCCGGTGGAGAACGGGGTAAAGCTCAGCTTCGCCGTGCCGCTGAATTCCTTGCTCGGATTCATGGGCACCAGCGCACTGTCCCCTGTCTGAATGATCGTGATGTCGGCAGGGTCCATCGGATTCTTGACGACATAGTCCGTGGGATTGTGCTCCCGGATACCATACAACCAGCCGCGGTTGTTTTCATACCGGCCGGACACAAAGAAGGAGACCAGGTCGGGGACCACGGGCCCGTTCAGCGTCATCTCTGTTATGGTACGGCTGAGAGGGTCCACACTGGTGATGTTGGTGAAAATTTCGTCCTGGGTACTGATATAGTCGCCGGCGGAAAAGGAGAGACTCCCGCCGAATGTGTTGCCGCCTTCCTTGGTCACGGTATTCACCACCCCGCTCAGGGCGTTCCCGTACTCGGCATTGAAGGTCCCGCTGACGACCGAAAGCTCCTGGATGGCATTGGTGGCGATGGAAACGCTGCGCGAATTGTCAAACGGGTTGGAGATGGAAACGCCGTTGACGGTATAGGAAATTTCGCTCGAGCGCCCCCCGCGGATGTGAAGTTCACCCCCCGCCCCCTGCACGATTCCCGCCTGCAAGGTCAGGATCTGGTTGACATTTTCCACCGGCAGCGCTTCGATAGTCGCGGCATCGATGTTCGTGTGGGAAGAGGTCAGGTCGCGCCGGACCATCGGCGCCTCGGCCTGCACCTCGACGGTCTCCAGGGCAATGACGTCCGTGGAGAGCTTGACGTCGAGACGCGTGGTGAAGTCCACGGAGACCTTGACCCCGGTAAACCGTTTCTTGTTGAAGCCGACCCCTCCCACCGCCACGTTATACACACCGGGAGGGATATTGATGATGGTAAAATTCCCATCAGGGTCTGTGCTCGCCCCCATCGTGGTTCCTTCGATCAACACGGTGATGCCGACGAGGGTTTCGTTATTCTCCGCACTCTGTACCCGGCCGGCGATTTTGCCGGTGTTGCCGCCCAGGGCAAGAAACGGTGCAACAAGAAATAGCGGAAGGGTCCATCGCGTAAGGTGCTTCATGAGAGCTCCAGATATCGCGAAACGGAGAGGTGGGATGAAAAAAAGGCCGTGAACGGTACAACATTCACGGCCCTGGTCTTGTCAACGAGCAATTAACGGACGAGCATCATCTTCTGGGATTTGCTGAAGTTGCCGTGTTTCAGCGTGTACACATAGCTGCCGCTGGCAACGGGGTTTCCTGCGTTGTTCGTGGCATCCCAGACCGCCGTGTGTGATCCCTTCGTGTAATCCTGATCACTCAGCAGGGCCTTCACTTCCTTGCCCAGCATGTCATAGACGACAAGAGAGATCTTGCTGTCCGCCGGCAACGAGAAGCGAATCGTCGTGCTGGGATTGAACGGATTCGGGTAGTTCTGATCGAGCGCGTAGTCATCAGGCCCGACGAACGTGTATGTTTCTTCCGAGAATCCGGTGGTTCCCTGGTATTCCAGCACGCGGACGTTGATCACGTTCGTGTTAAGAACTTTCCTGACGCTGTCCTGCTTCCATCCCCCCACGATAAGGGAGGTATCCCAACTGTAGTATGTGTTGGTGATAGAATCCGCGATGCTCTGGTACGCAATCGCCAGTTCTTTCTTGCCGTCACCGTCAAGGTCACCACCTGCAAAAATCCCGGAGAGGAAGGGACTCTCGGCAAAAGTGGTGTCACGGGACAGACCGAGGGAATCATAGATGGAGAGCTCGTGGTAACGAGCCTGGTCCCCGGGATAGACAATGGTGTTCGTGTAGTTCGCCTTGTCGACAAGGCTCCCCGTGCCTTTGTACTTCATCTGGATCACGTTGTAGTCGGCCGATCCGCCGACATAGATCTCATCCTTGCCGTCACCATCGAAGTCGTACGTGGCAATCCCCCAGTGCGAACCGGCGGTCTTCCCCGCCAGTTCCCACATCTTTTCGCCGATGATGCCGAATTGTGTGGAGTCTTTCCACACGTACACACCGGTATCCTGCTTGGTGAGGCTGTTCAGGACGACGCTGTAGTCGTATACGCCCGGACCGTAGAGGATTCCGGCAAGTTCTTGCTTCCCGTCCCCGTCAACATCCGCCGCATACATACCCATATAGGAAGTGGCGTCGTAAGCCCAGTTCTTTGTATACTGGTACACGTGATTCGTTTTCCCTTCAGCGACCGGCTGCGGATACCGGTAGGAGTCCGGACCGGTAGGATCGATAGACCAGATTCCATAGAAATCGTAATAGAGATTCACGATTTCCTTTTTGCCGTCCCCGTCGATGTCCGCCCCGATCGAATGCCACCACGATGGACCGATGAACCCGTTTTCGGGAGCAACGGCCGGGTCTCCACCTTCAACCTGCCATCCTCCAAATCCCGGGAATTCGCCCTGGACGCCGAGGACGTAGACTTTCTGGTCGCGGTTGGCCATGATCAGCTCATCCCGCCCATCACCGTCGAAATCTTCGACTGACATCGCCTCGCGGTTTGTCCTGAAATTGCCGATCCCGAGTGTGGAGAAGTAATCGGCGGGAAGCGTGAGGCTCGGGGTATTGGTGGTCGGGTCTCCGTAGGAATTGTCCGTTCCATTATATTCCCAGACCTGGACTTCAAAATCCAGTGTGCCTGTACTCAGCGTGAAAATGATTTCCTGATTTCCGTCCCCGTCCAGATCACCTGTTCTGGGGGCACGGGGAGTGCTTCCGCTGGATGCACTGGTTCCGCGAGATGGCGAAGACCAGACCAGCTCCAACGTGTTCGGGCCTGTCATTTCAAAGACATGGACTCTCCCACCATTTGAATAATCAGTGGCGATAAGTTCCTGCTTCCCGTCTTTGTCCAGATCGTTCCCCACCCATACTCTCCGGACCCCCTGATCGCTCAGCCAGGGCTTTAGCGAGTCGGGCACGCCCGGCGTATTCTTGATGGTGTAGGCATTGGTTTCCCCTATGAGCGAGAACTGTGCCATGGCAGCAGCGCTCACGAGCAACAAAACGAGCAATATCGTAGTAATTCGGCTCATCCGATGACTCCTTCTATTTATTGTATGATATGAATTGTTGTTGTGATGGTTGAGAAACGCGGGCTAAACTGTTCCACGCACTCCGCACCGCACGGCTGCTCCCACGGATGGAAGTGCATTCCGAAACGTGGCACAACGGGGTTGGATACGCGGGCTACAAAGTGTAAATGCTTTATACAAAATACCTTTCCTGGGGGGGAATGTCAAGCGAATTTGGATGGGGGGGGGATACCGGTAAATGGGCTGCGTAAATACACCGAGGCCCGGGTTTCCCCGGGCCTCGGTCTTTTTCTCCTAACTCACCCCCACGATCACTTCAACATCATCATTTTCTTCATTTCCACGAACGTCCGCGAACCATCGGCTGGACGGGCCTCCAGACGGTAGAAGTACATCCCGCTGGAAACCTGAGCACCCAGATTGTTCCGGCCGTTCCAGACAACAAGCTGCACACCCGCACCCTGAGTCTCTTCGAGCAGCGTCATCACTTCCCTCCCCAGCACGTCGTAGATCTTCAGGCTCACGGCCGCCTGCATCGGCAGACCGTAACGGATGGTGGTGGTCGGGTTGAACGGATTCGGATAGTTCTGATCCAGTGCAAACTCGCCGGGCAGACCATTCTCGTCTCCCACGCCGGTAATGGTGCCGCGCTTCACCACCACCAGGAATGTGTCCGCACTATAGACAGGGGCGCCCGCATCTTTTGCCGCGGCTGTCCACTTCAGCAGCACGCTATCGGCCGTACCGAGGTACGTCAGCATCTGCTTTCCTGTTCTCGTCAGGAATGTGTCCCGGGCCGCCGAAACGATCGGCTTACCAACCGGAACCCACGAATAGGCCAGCGTGTCCTTATTGAGGTCGACTGCTGAACGCCAGCGGAACGTGACAATCTGAGCCGTGTCGTTCAAGACTACCGTCGCGCTATTCGGAGGGCTGATCATGGCAAAGTGCCTCTCCGGCAGAGCGGCCACGTTCTGCGTGAAATCCGTATACATGTTCGGAGAAATCTGATACCCGTCATTGTACACGGTGGACGCTGACGTATACTGTGTGGATATACCCTGGACATTGACCGGCCAGACCGGTTCGACCTGTCCGTCCATGTCTGTGTCCTGGTCAATCCGCAGAAGAACTTGACTGTAGCCGTCCCAGACCATCATGTTGGCGTCCGTATTCAGAGCCGGCCACGCCGGCGAGGCCGCGGTCTTCGCCACGCCATTGAACTTGATCAGACGGGATTCGTATGTCTCAGCATCCGCCAGATACTTGTCGATTGTCAGCACAATCGGCGTGAGCACGGTGCCGGAAGAAAGTTTGACCACGTCCAGAGTATCTGCGACGTTCAATTGTGTGGTGCCGCGATTCTGCCCCACAACACCCCGGACAACCACGCGGTCCCCGATCTGGTACACCGGCCCGCCGCCCGTCAGACTTCCCTTGGTAAAGTTGATACCTGCCGCTGCATCCTGAATGAAGTAGGAGAGACGGTTTGCGGAAGCGGTGGGATTGATGGAGTTCACAACCCCTACGACGGTCACCGTGTCGTTCAGCCTGTCAGGACGGAAATCCTTGTTGGTGTCTTTCCGGGCTTCCGAGATGAGAACCGGCGCCTGTTTCAGCGCTACCCGATCAAGCACCGTCAACGGCTCAGGAGCGCCGTATCCACTGGTGTACAGAATTTCAGGCTCAGGGTCGGCATCCAGGTTGGCAAAACCGATTTCATCCCAGCGGCCTGCGGTGGATACTTCCTGATCCAGGAGGGATGTCTCATAGCTCGCCGGACTGGTAATAGCACCACCTTTGTAGCTCAGCCGGACGATCGCCGCATTCGGAGTTGCATCACGGGTTCCGAAAACGAAATCCAGCTTTCCATCATTGTCGACATCCGCCGAGGCTCCACCATAGATCCGGCCCGCGGCGCCGATGAGTGAGGCGAAATCTCCGATCTGTGTCGACATCAGTGTGTCGCCCGACGGCTGCAGGAGATACACCTTGTTGTTGGCAGGAGAAGTCCAGCCCGCAACCACAATTTCCATCTTCCCGTCCGCATCCAGATCAACGACAGACGAGGATTTCCACGAGCCGTTGGGAATGAGCCCGGTCTGTGCCTTGCCAATAGACCAGTCACCGTTCGCATAGCGCACGGGAATCACCGGACCAGCCGAGGCGTTGGGAATCAGGTAGATCGTGCTGTCAATGACTGCAAGATCATACATGGTGCCCGTGGCCAGTGTGGAGTCTTTTCCAGAGTATTTCAGCGTCCAGGTCTCGCTCCCATCGCCGTTGTCGGGGATGGTGCTCACACCGATGACGCCAAACCGGTAACCGGTGGTACTGGATGCACGGTCGGAAAACACCAATTCCTGCTCCCCGTCATTGTCCACATCCGAGAGAACAAACTTGAACGGACGCAGATTGAACATGCTCGTATCCGTGATCGTCCATTGGGCGTTCGGGAGGAAATTGCTCCCTGATGCTATGCCCATCACATCACTTCCGTCTCCCTTTGATTCGAAGACGATAACACGTGCAGGTTTCGGATTTGTCGTAGCATCGAGGTTGTTAATGGGACCCCAGATGATCTCCATCTTCCCGTCGTTGTCCCAGTCGCCGTAGGTCAGCGCAGGCCAGGTATTCTGCAGCGGGATATTCAACTCCGCACTCCATACCGAATCCCACGTCGTGCCGGACCACTCATATTTGTAGATGCGGGGGACGAGCTCGCCGGGACCGGTGTCATTGATATTGTTGTTAACGAGGTACACTTCGGTCTTCCCATCACCGTCGAAATCGACGCCGGAGACAAAGTTACCAATCCCGCCCGTCTCTACGGCCGGAACGGGGACGCTCGCCTTCCTCGCAAAAACTTCCTGTCCAACGGCGAAATCCGCCAGACTCAGAAAGACCAGCGGCATAAGTGCGAAGAAAAACCACGAATAGAGTCTATTCATAGGAACCTCCTTGAATTGGTGCATATGGTTAGATGGTGGAGAGTATCGAGGGGAATCCTTGTTACCAGCAAAACCCTGTATAAAAATGCCAAACATTCTCGCCAGAGTCAAGGAAAAGAATCAGCATTTGCCTCGATTTCTCAGCAGGGCAGAAGCCGTCATGTCTACGTCTTTCGGTGCCCCAGCGCCGACAGCCCGACACCGATCACCAGCGTTGCCGCCACCCCGATCATCGTAAACCAGGTCCACGCCACCAGCTTCAACGAGATCACGGTAATCATCACCAGTATCCCCCCTACAAACGCTGCAAGCGCATCTTCCTGCTTCGGTCGTGTGAACAGCACGCCGAGGAGGAAGGTCCCCAACAGACCTCCGTACGTGAACGAGGCGATGCTGAGAGCCAGTTCAACGACAGTCTGACTGGTGTTCATGAAGAACACCGCGGAGAGCACCAGAAGGACCGCCCAGAGCACGGTCACCAGGCGCGAAAACCGGAGCTCCTTTTCCGGTGTCAGGCCCGCACCTGCGTGGGGCTTGTAGAGATCCAACACCGTTGAAGAAGCCATGGAACTCATCGACCCGGCAAGCGTCGAAAGCGCCGCGGCAAAAAGTCCTGCAATAATGAATCCCGATACCCCCGGGGGCAGCCCTTCTATAATATAGCGCGGAAAGATTTCATCGGCCCGGTTGAGACCGAGCTCAGCAACGGTCGCGCCCCTGTAGTGTCCGTACAGCAGGAGTCCGACGATCAGGAAGAGCGTAAACTGGACAATGATGATGAGTCCGCTGCCGATTAACGCCTTCCGTCCCGCCGCAAGGGACCTGGTCGTCAGGAGCCTTTGCACAACCAGCTGGTCCGTGCCGTGCGAAGCCATCGAAAGAAACGCGCCGCCGAAGATCCCCGCAAAGAGCGTATAGGGTTTAGTCCAGAACTCCGCATCGAACCCGAGCGCAAACACTTGAAACTTGCCCGCATCCGATGCCAGCTGTGTGACACCCGCCCAGCCTCCGGGATGGGAGTTGACGAGTACAACGGCCGCCAGCAATGCGCCGCCGATATACACCACCATCTGCACGGCATCAACCCATATCACCCCCCGCACACCCCCTGCGTACGTGTAGAGCAGCGCAACGACGGCAAGGATGGCTATGGCCACCGGGTATTCCACGCCGAGCACGAATTTCAACGGGATCGCGGTCGCAAAGAGCCGCACGCCGTCCGCCGCGATGCGCGTAAACAAGAAGACCACCGATGCAAGGGAGCGCGTCTTGCTCCCGAAACGGTTTTCGAGGAATCCATATGCCGTGACTAGTTCCCCTTTGTAGTACGATGGAAGCAAAAGGAAACTCACCGCAATGCGGCCCAGCAGGTACCCGATGGTCACCTGGAGGAACCCCAGGTTCGTCAGGTAGGCAAGCCCCGGAATGCTGATAAAGGTGAGCGTGCTGGTTTCCGCGGCAACAATCGAGAAGCAGACCACCCACCAGGGGATCTTGTCCTTGCCGAGGAAGTAGTCGCGCGCCGTGTGCTGTTTGCCCCCCCGCAGCATGCCGAACGACGCAACGCCGGCGAGGTAGAGAACAAGGACGATGTAGTCGAGCGTCGTAAAGCCCATAGGAAAGAGGTCAGGAGTGAGAGAGAGTATGTTACTTGGAATAGCAGGCAGCCAATCTGGCGCACGTCCTTTGATGCCGATGAAGAATGCTCACTACCGGGTGGAAATGATGGTCTCAGTCAATGGGCACCTTCGCAGTTTCCGGATGCCAGTACAACAGCGTCTGGAAGAACAGTCTGTTTTGCCCCGGGTCGGGAGACGGACTCAGGTACAGTTCACCAAGTATCTCCCGAAAACGCAAGAGTTCTTTGAGGCGTGACAGCCATTTATCGTCGTAGCAGCAGAGATCCAGCAATTCGAATGCCCGTTCGTAGCACTCCCGGGTCTCGGGCACCAAGCCTGCTGCTATGAAGTTCTTTGCACGGCTGAATTCGCTCCCGATCATCAGGATCTGACGGTCCATCGCAAAACCCGCCCACCGTGCCGGCGTCATGCTCTTGTGCCACACCGTCACCATGGCAGACTCACCCATCGCTTCACGATCGCTTCGACCGCCGTGCGGATCAGGGGCTCGCTGATCTCGATCGCGCGATTCCCCGCGGCCGGACGAATATTGATCAACGACGTGTGCTCAATACGCGGAGGCGTCCGCCACGGGAGGAGATTTCCCCCCCACAGATCGGCCTGGCTGGACCCCGTCTTCAATAGTTCCTCCTCAGCATCGGCATGCATTTCGCCCCCCAGGGCAATACGCTGAGAACGGATATCGACGACGTACTTGATCATTGAATCAAACGGCTGCCCACGGAACATTTCCAGATCCGCGGCTGTACAGGGAGTCGCCGGAATGGCTATGGGTGCACTCATGGTATTGAAGATACACGGATCTTCAACCGCATGCAACAGCATAGATTCGATTTTCCGGTGCGGCAGCCGGCAGTCTTTCCCTTGATTATGAAATCACTCTGCTCTACCTTGATTCAGACTGCCGGGTTCCCGCCTTGTCGTCAAGACGGTCGGGCGTCAGCCTCAATGGTTAGACCGTCGGGCTCCTGATTCGACATCACTGGTCTCCTCGCCTTTTGGCAATACCATTCTTTCAGGACACACATCCATGAACAGACGCGCACTTCTTATGGCCCTGACTCTCTCCGCCGCCGCCGGCTACAGCCAGACATCCACGTTGGATCTGATGCCCGTGCCACGCAGTGTCACATTCGAAACCGGAACCATGACGCTCGACAACGGGTTCGCCATCCTTTTTGAGAAAGGTGCGGAGCCGCGGCTGGGGCGTGCCGCGACACGTCTGATCGACCGCATCTCCCGCGAAACCGGTATCTCCTTCATTGCCGGTGCCGATCAGCCCCGGGCCTGCGTCCTGACGGTTCTGTGCGAAAAATCATCGGAACCCATCCAGGGAGCCGTGGAAGATGAATCATATAGTCTCGTGGTGACTCCCGGCGGCGCCCAGCTTACGGCGCCTACGCCGTACGGCGTTCTCCGCGGCTTCGAAACGTTCTGGCAACTCGTCAAAGCCGGTCCCGAAGGCTTTCGGGTCCCGTGCGTGCGCATCGACGACGATGCCCGCTTCCCCTGGCGCGGCGTGCTGATAGACGTCTGCCGGCACTGGATGCCCATCGAGGTCATCAAACGGAACCTTGACGCCATGGCCGCCGTGAAACTGAACGTGCTGCACTGGCACCTTTCAGAAGACCAGGGCTTCAGAGTTGAGAGCAGAGTTTTTCCGAAGCTCCACGAGCTCGGATCCGACGGACAGTATTTTACGCAGGCGGAGATCCGCGAGGTGGTGGCCTATGCCTCTGACCGTGGGATCCGCGTGGTGCCCGAATTTGACATGCCCGGCCATACAACCGCCTGGCTCGTCGCGTACCCGGAGCTGGCCAGTGCACCCGGACCGTATGCGATCGAACGTCGCTGGGGAGTAATGGATCCCACCATGGATCCCACCCGCGAGGAAACCTATCTTTTTCTCGATAGGTTTATCGGCGAAATGGCAGGGCTTTTTCCCGATAGGTTCTTTCATATCGGAGGCGACGAGGTCAACGGCAAACAGTGGGAGACAAGTCCAGCGATCACCGCGTTCAAGAAGGCGAAGGGCATGAAGTCCAACCATGACCTGCAGGTCTACTTCAATAAGCGCTTGCTCGGCATCCTGAAAAAATACGACAAGACCATGCTCGGCTGGGACGAAATTCTCCATCCGGAGCTTCCGAAAGATATCGTGGTCCAATCCTGGCGCGGACAGAAGTCGCTCGCCGAAGCGGCCGGGAATGGCTATCGCGGCATCCTCTCGTCCGGCTATTACCTGGACCACATGCAGCCGGCTTCATTCCATTACGCCGTGGACCCACTTGACAAGGAAGTCGCCGCACTTCCGGATGAAGCAAAGGCACTGATTCTGGGGGGCGAAGCATGTATGTGGGCTGAATGGGTGACACCCGCGAACATCGACTCGCGCATCTGGCCGCGTGTCGCCGCAGTCGCCGAACGGCTCTGGTCACCGGCAACAGTACAGGACCCCGCCGATATGTACCGCCGGCTGGACCGGCTTTCATACCGCCTCCCGTGGACTGGCGTTCTTCACCGGAGCGGCTACCGCAGTATGCTCGAACGAATCGCCGGACGGCAAGACATCGACGCGCTGTGGACGCTGGCGTCGGTGCTCGAACCGATGAAACAGTACACCCGACACCGCGTACAGGAGGTTACAAGCCTGACCCCCCTGAACAGGCTGTCCGATGCCGTCCTCCCCGAAAGTGATGCGGGCCGCACCTGCCTCCAGCTGGCGAACACGCTGACCGCAAACCCGCAGGATCGTACTGCCATCACCAGACTGGAAGAGCTATTCGCGACGCTGCGGGATAACCATGGCCGCCTGGCACCCCTGTTCCCCGGTAACTTCCTGCTGTGTGAGATAGAACCGGTCTCGGTCAGCGTCTCGGGCCTTGCCGATCTGGCTCTCCGGGCAATTGAGGCGCTGAAAGCCGGCGGGCACTTCACCCCGACGGCGGAAGATGCCGCCCTGCTCGAACGCTCCGCAAAGCCCGAAGCGGAAGTGCATATCACGATCCTCGAACCTGTGAAGAAACTGATCGAAGCGACACGGTAGGAAACTGACATGAGGGGCGATCCGAGAACCGGCGCAACTGACAATGCAAAGGACTACAGAAGGAATGATCCGGAAAGGCTGCGCACACCAGGAGGGGGACTTCTTGGCATTTCCTGGCGCTCAACCGGCCACTAATGGGAAGGAAAGAAGACTATGGCCATTCGTATCTTCATCACCGGCGGGACGTTTGACAAGGAATACCATGAGCTGGATGGAAAACTCTACTTCAAGGACACCCATCTGCCCGAGATGCTCGCGCTGGGGCGATGCAAACTGGAAGTGTCGCCTCGCACGCTGATGATGGTGGACAGCCTGGAGATGACAGATGCGGACCGGCAGATCATCGTCGAACAATGCACACGCGCCAGAGAGGAACGCATCCTGATCACCCACGGCACCGACACCATGGAAGTCACGGCCCAGGTGTTGGGCAAAGCCATCCACAACAAGACAATCATCCTGACCGGCGCGATGATTCCGTACAAGTTTGGAAGCTCCGACGGTCTGTTCAATCTGGGGAGCGCCCTGGCGTTCGTGCAGGTGCTCCCCCGGGGAGTCTATATCGTCATGAATGGTAAGTGTTTCACATGGGACAATGTGAAGAAGAACAGGAAGACGGGGGAATTCGAGGAACGGCGGTAGGCAGAGACTCCGTCACCTGACTGCCGGTTGGCCGGCAGTCAGGACTCTGGCACGGCGACGGTGCTCCTCATCAATAGCGTTCGACTCTGATACTGGAGACCCCCGCATCCAGACCAATATGCACCTTCTGTGTCGCCGTTTCAAAATTATCCGTTACGTATCGCCCCTTCCCTTCTCTGGTGAATCCCGGCAGTTTTTTTCTTGACATCGGCGCATCGAGATCGACTTCACATCCGGCCGACGAGGGCACACGTAATACAATGGAGGATGCTCCGGCGTCAATGTCGACCGACGTTTCCGGCTGACGGTCACCCAGCGTCAGATGCATGGAGGCGGCACCCGCATTCACCTGAAGCCGGTTTACCCGGAAAGCCTGCAGATCACAGTTGAACGTCGTCGCGCCGACATCCAGACGCACATCCCATACCGGTGCCGGATTCAGACTCACCTGAACAACGTTCCGCATTCGCCCGGGAGGCCATGCCGAATGCTTCCCGTCCAATTCCAGGGAGACCCTCACACCTTCCCCATCCTGGCTTCGCTCCAGCCGGTACGAACCGAAACTGGATTCGGTCTTCACATGGACAAGTTGCGAAGTGGTGTCGCCGATGGAGAAGGCTCCCGCGCCGGATTCCATGATGAAGGTCGCCTGCTTGATCGACGGGTCAAACGACTCGTCCATCTCCTGTGTTTGAGTGATCGGAGCATTCCGGCACTCGCCATCGAACCAGGTCATGTTGAACATCGAGACCAGGACAAAGCCCAGGACCACCGCGGCCACAGCTGCGGCAACGAGCCGGACAACCTTACCGCCCGCCAGCAGGGCAATACCCCAGAAAATCAGCGCTACCGGCCAGAATTTCCATGCCAGGTTCCAGTGAGCAACAAAGACCCCCGTCTTGTCGAGCAGGACAAGTACGCCGATGGTAAGCAAAAACAGACCCCAGAACAGCCGTGAGGTTTTCATGAGATCCTCCGCTATTTCTCTGACGGAGTGCGCGATTTCCAGAGCATCGCGGCTCCGATCACGATAAGGATCACCGGCCAGTAGTCATGAAAACGGAAGTCGGGGAGCAGGTTGTTTGCGAGAAAGAGCAGGCCCATCACAACAAGGACAAGACCGCCGATAAGGCTGCCCTGATCCCGGTGGCGCTTCGGATTGGAAGGTGTGGAGGTGGTGTCCATTGGAGCCCTCATAGTGTGGGTGATTCGATGCTGTCCTATTATACGTACAATCTCCCAGGAAGTTGAGGCACATGAGCCTTATGTGCCTCTGTTTCACCTATGTCACGTTTGACAAACCGTCTACCGCGCGACACGCAACCGCCCCAAACCGCTTGTGGACGAATAATTTGCGTCATACATCGCCTCCGCCGTGACCGGCGGATAGACGAATTCCCCGGGCGTCACCGCGCGAACCGCATAATAAAACACCTGCTGCCGCTTCCCACCACGAAAACTTGTGTAAAGATTGATCCGGTCATCGCGGATGTCCATGTACTCCGGAACCGCAGGATCCTTGATGAACGCATAATTCGTGGCTTCGGTGATGCGCGGGTTTTCGATTTCAAAACCGGCCGGCAACAGGTCGCTGACAGCAATGTACTCCAGCCGCTCTACACTCGACGTCAGGGTGAGCCGGACAACGACAAGGTCGTTCTGCCTGATTGACAGTGGATTGACAACGGCTCCGGAGCGGTCCAACAGCTCGCGCCGGACCTGAAGATTCCGGTCCTCCATCTTCACACGGCCGTCGGTCCGGATCCCCTCCACAGCAAGCGTGTAATACACGCGTCCGCTCCCGCGTATGACGATCGATACCTTCTTCCCGTACGGCTCTATATCGAGCCTCTGATTCCCCCCTCCGTAGACGAAGTCTCTACCGCCGACGGTCACTGTCCCGGTTGCTTTCGTGCCGGAAGCCATCCGGGCCGATTTGCCGAACGCCAGCAGTGTGAAAGCATTATCCTGCGTGCTGTGCCATTCGTCGCGTTTGTACATCCTGGACAGGTAGTCCATCAACCGGGGAATGTTGCCGCTGTTCAAGTCCGTCTCCAACAGCACGTTCAGCATAATGGCCGTGGCCCGCACCGGCGAATCGAAGTCCCCCCCGTTGGTCCGCACGGGTGATTCCAGGGCAAACTGCGATGGGAGAAGATCGCTGTATGTCCGTCTGTCCCCGCTCAAAGCGAATGCGCCTGCCAGCAGATATCGCATGTCAAGCGTGAGCAGAGTCTTCTCGCTGCGATAAAAACTCATCAGCGGACGCTCGGGTTTCCCGGCCAGGGCAAGCACGTAGAGCGCATAGATGGAACTCTTTGCTGCTATCCGCTTTACCACGGTCCGGTTAGCTTCCGTGTATGTGTAATCCTCGGTTTTCTTGTCCCGGGCGACACGGGCGATTGCTTCAAGGGCGCCACTCAGCGTTTTGTCCATCACCGCGTATCCCGCCTTCTTCGCCTCAAGCAGAAAATGTGTGGCATACACCGTGGACCAGGGGTTGGACGTCGTGCCACCGGGCCAGTAGGTGAACGTGCCGTCGCTGAGCTGCATCCCCGTCACTTTCGTAATGGCCTCGTTCACAAAATAGGTCGGACTGCCACCACTCATCGCCGACGGCGCGAGTATCATGGCAATATCGCGCAGGTAGATCTGCGGAAAGGCCTTTGAGACCGTCTGCTCGAGACACCCGTGCGGATAGCCGAGCAGGTACCTGAGCTCTCTGGCGAAGTTCGAAACCGGATAAGGACTCAACGTGACATATGCGCGCCGACCAAACGGGAGATAGGCATCGACGATATCATGCGAGACCGTCGTTCCGCCGTCCACATATCCCGTGAATGCATCGGTGGCAAACGGAGAGATCGGACGAACCGGCAGTTCCGTCGCACTTTCGAACTGTTCGCCGAAGGCCCTGGTTTTCACCGTCAAGGTGGCCTTCCCGATCTGATTCGTGACGCGCACGCCCACAGTGGTAAACCGTTCCTGGTTCGCGCCGACATCAAGCGTCGTAGAACGCTCCTGCAGCACCAGTCCGCCTGTGGTTTCCAGATCAAACTGCAGGGAGGCCGGTTTGTCCGTGGTGTTGAACGCCGTGATCGGCATGACCAGCGAATCGCCCGGACTCACAAAGCGGGGCAACGCCGGTGTCACCACCACCGGGTCCGCCACCTTCATGGCTCGTTCGGCCGAACCGAACCGGTCTCCCTTGTAAGCGAAGGCCATCAGGCGCACCTCTCCGTTGAATTCCGGAATGTCAAATGGAACCTGCACCTCGCCGTTAGCGCCGGTCTTGATGATGCCGGACCAGAGCGCAACAGGCTTGAAGCGCTGTACGCCGAGCGGATTTGTACGTTTTCCCATCTCTGCCTCGCCCCCGCCGGTGCTGCTTCGCTGCCTGTTCCTGTCCGGCTCGGGCAGCAGGTGCTTGAAGAAATCGAACGTTTCCGTTTCCAGCGCCTTCCGTGCATAGAAGTAGCCGTAGGGATCGGGGGTCTTGTAGTTTTTCACCTGACAGATTCCCTCGTCCACCGCGGCGAGCGTGAGCGTGACGCCGCCCTCTCCACCTGTCGAGACCACAATCGTCTGCCTGGTCTTCGGCCGGATCTTCTCCGGTGCGCGAATCTGGACATCGAGTCTGTTCGTCTTCTTCTCCACCATCAGCGGAGCAAATCCGTGACCCGCAAGCAGGGGTATCTGCAAATCGGTGATTTTGCGGAACAGCACCGCACTGATGTACACGTTCGGAAGGAATTGCTCTTCGACATCCAGTTCCATCGAAGCGGCGTTGTTCGTCACCTCAAGATAACGGTAAGAGAACACGTTATTGCGTTCGACCGTCACCAGCAGCTTGCCGCTGAATGGCGTCTGGAACAGGATACGCGCACGGTCACCCGGGGTATACACGTTTTTGTCAAGCACGACGTCCACACGGGCTTCCGGATCCACTTCAAACGACGTGATGTCGGATGTCCCCCAGCTGTATGTATAGAACCTGATCTCATTGTATCCGGCATCTCCCTCCTTTCCCACACGCAGCACATATTCACCGGACCGTGTCGCCGTGTATGTGTACTCCAACGGCTTTTCACCCAGCGTTACCCGGTCGCTGCGCTCGAGTATCTCCCGCCGCTCCGAAACATACCGGAGGGCTCTGGTGTCGGGGTGCTGGCGCAGAACCGAGTGCCACTCGAAACGCACGAGATCGATCTTGGTCTTAAACCCGTTGATCACCCTGTCCTGCATATCCACGGCAACGATCTGCACCTTCTGGGGCGCGTTCGGTGAGGCGTAATATGCACCGGCATTCAGCAGCCCGATGAAGTACGGCCGGGGATAGACGGTCGTGGAGGAGACCTGATACACCGGGCGGCCGGATTCATCAAAGACCGCAATACGGCCCTTGGCGCGGAGAACACCGGTCGCAGTGAGGTTTTCCGGAAGCGGAAATTCGATTTCCGCCTTCCCCTCTTCGTCCGTCTTCCCGTTCACAATGAACGGATCACCACTGTAGTTCTTTGCCGCATCATCGAAAAATCTGAAGGCGGGGAAGGCTTTCGAGACAAACGGCATCGGACTGAACGATCCCTCGAACTCCCACGTCCGGCCGGAAGCGGGAGGGCCAAAGAAATTGAGCGCCTGCACATCGTAGCGGACGGTCTCACCCGGGCGTGCCGATTCGCGCGAAGGTGTCATCGTAATGCGCAAGCGGTCCGGGACAAAATCCTCCACACTGACCTTGTAGGACGCGAGAAAGAGGTTGTTGCCCGTAAACAATTCGTACCGGTAGTCACCGGTGAGCGAAGAAGACCGGGTGGGGGTTGCCGTCTCGAACGATCCTTCGGATCCCAGTGTATGCTGCGTCTCCTGCACCAGTGTCCCCTGCGGGGAAAACAGTTTGAGGCGCACGGGCAGACCGGCCGGAACCGGCCTGGTCAACGCACGTACCACTCCCGACACCAGCATCTCTTCCCCGGGACGGTAAATATTCCGGTCGCCGTACAGCACTGCATCGTACTGCCCTCCGGCTTCCCGTCTCCCTGCAACATCGTACCGTGAGGTTTCTACCCGGTAATCGTCGAGGTTGATGAAATTGAAGTCGTTCTCGGCTTCGGCAGTCACCAGTTTGAGGGTAAAATCCCCGGAGGTTGTGCGGTAATTGCTGAAACGTGCTACCCCCGTGCCGTCGGTTTTACCCGACACTATCACCTGATTGCTTGTAGAAATCAATGACACCTGCACTCCTGAGGCGGGCCCGGTGGTCATCAGGTTGGTGACGAACACCAGCACTTCGTCACCGCTCTGCTTCACAATCAGCCCGAGATCCGAAACCGAAATCAGCTTGGACGTGGACCGCCACACCTGTGCCGGATCGGCGATCTCGACAACATAGAATCCCTTGTAGCCCGACCCGATGAATGGCGTGAGATCCAGCTGCGTCGTGACTTCGCGATTGACCGCCGCGTCGATCTTCAGTGTGTCAAACCGGAGCTGATGGCCGTAATTCCCGACCATGTACCGGTATTTGCGTGTGATCGCCCGCCCGCCTTCATTCTCTTCATCATAATCTCCGTACGAATAATCATAGTAGCGGCCGCCGTCCAGAAAGAACACCAGGTTGTTCTGGAACACCTGGCTGAAACGGACCGCCAGGCGGCTCATGTTGACCGTTTTTACATCGAGCTTCTTCGCGCCGCCGAGCAGCATATAGACTCCGGAGGGCGAGCTGAAACCAAAGGAGGGTGCCACATTTCCTATGACGATGTCGGCCTCGTACGGATGAAGAGTCTTGCCTCCCAGCACACTCTCCATACCGCTCTCCACCACGAGACGGAATGCCGTGCCCGGTTCGAATGCCCCCTGGAGTGTGAATCCATCCCCGTCGTTGCGAATGGTGAACGGTCGTACCGGATCAAGCTTTACAAAATTCGACGCAACGGCCTGATCCACTTCCTGGGAAGTCCGGATTTTGATCCAGCTGACGCTCCCGTCGGTGCCAAACTCGTGGCCGAGGATCTGGAGTTCGCCCAGGGCCGCCATGGTCGTGGTGAACGCTTTTTCCATCCGCAGCCGTGTGCCTGTCTCGGGCGAAACAAGTCCGTCCGAGAATGTCAACGCCATCTCCCGCGCCCGGTCGAGTTGTCCCACCGTCCCCACCTCAACCGCGATGACCCGGCCGGGATCGGTGGTCACAACACGGTTGAGCTTTTGCGGGGCCTTATCGATCGTGAGAATAAGGGTGCCCGGAATGTCCTGCGGGTTGACGGCATAGGTGAACTCGAGATTCATACGGATGCCCACTTCACGCTTCTCCCCGATACGGTCATAGAAGAACTCCGCCTGCTTGAGTGTGAAGCTCTCGGTGGAAAAGCCGAATTCCTTGGGGCCGTCAAAACCGGTCGCCCCGGCGGTGCTCGTCAGCAACTTCGTGTTGATCTTCGCCGTGAACCGCGTGTCGCCCGGGAGCTGTCCATCAGGGCTGAACACGAGCTTGGTGGTGTCTTCCCACACAAATCTGCCTGGAATGTCGGGTGTGAACTCGATATAGGGAGTGGCCGTGAGCTGATTCACGGAATCCTGCGGCACAACACCCCGGGAAAAGGTGAGAGAAATGACCGCGTCACGGCTGACCACGCCCGACGGCAGGGCGGATGTCACGCGCAGAAACCCGGGATCCGGACCCCCGCAAGAGACAACGAGGAGTGCCAGGACGAAAAGTGACAGATACAACATGCGGGTGTTCATGAGTACTCCCTTTGCTATGTTCTTTCGAAACGGAATACCGAAATAATGGGCCACAAACGGCATCCCGTCTCAGGCGGAATGTAGACTCTCTACAGCAGATCTCATGCATTATGCAACACTGTGGCTCGATCGGCACCGGGCGCCGCCTCAATCCATCATATACCGCACGCTGATCCGGACTGACGTCAATCGTCCGCGGTCGTCCAGACAGGCAATAGTGTGCATACCCTGACGCGGATGCACGAACAGCCGTTCGCCGGGGCGATTGGTTCCCAGGTATACGTCATCCATGTACCAGCGATGCGCACGCACGTCCACACTCGAACCCGCCTGAAGAACAAGCTGTTGTTCGCGCGCCACAAGATAGTAGGTCATCCTGTCCGATGGACTGAGAATTGAAGGACCCTCTCCTGCAAAGACCCGGTTGCATTCCGGATTGTGGACGGGGGCCGTTTCATATGTTGCCCCTTGCTGCCGCCAGAAATGGAGAAGTTCCGGCGCATACTGTGCATAGGTCACGCTGCGGTACGGATGGTCTCCAAGACAGGAGGCACAGTAGCTCACCGCACGGTCAGGAGACACCAGGAACTCTGTGCAGACTGTGCATTCATCGGTCCGCGTCTGCTTCACGGAATACCAGTCATCGATCACCCGTTCGCATTGTGGCGAGGGCGGCAGGCCGCTGCGTGCGCACACGGGTCGGATCTGCAGGTCGCGGGGAATCGGGAGAATCGTCTTCTGAAACGAAGACGAAAGTGATGTGAAGAGATCGATCAGGAGCGGAGCGGCGGATTTGCTCCCCACCAGATCGGGATTGCCGCGGTTGTTCACGTTGCCGATCCAGACGCCGATCGTGTATTCCCTGGAATACCCGATGCACCATGCGTCACGCCGCCCGTAGCTCGTACCGGTCTTGAAGGCCACCAGAGGAAGAGATGCGGACGACGCAAAGTTGTTCGGAAGGTCAGGACGTTCGAGGCCGGAAAGGATGTCGGTGACCATATACGCCGTGGCCGGGGAAAACACTCTTCTGGCGGAGAGAGAATCCTCCGGTACCCGTCGCCGGTAGCGAATCGGCTCGACGCTCCCGCCGGCGGCAAACGATGCGTACGCGGTCGTCATCTCCTCCAGCGTCACCCCGCTTCCCCCCAGAATCATGCTGAGCCCGAGCTTGTCGCGCTGCCTTCCCGGCGAAGCGATGCCCGCCGAGCCGAGGAAATCCAGAAACCGCTCGAGTCCCGCCCGTTTCAACATCCGCACCATCGGCACATTGAGCGATCGTTGGAGGGCATCCGAGGCGTATACGAGGCCGGTATAGGTACCGTCGTAGTTTTCCGCCAGAAATCCCTCGGCATCGTACGGCGTATCGAGCAACATCGTCCGCGGCGTTAATTCCCCCTGATCCATCTGCAGCGCGTAGAGAAGGGGTTTCAGGGTTGACCCGGGCGAACGGACCGCGCGCACCGCATCAACCTGTCCATGAGCGGATGCATCGTCGAAGGATTCCGATCCGGCATAGGCACGTATCTCTCTGGTCGCGTTGTCCACCACCAGGATTGCGCCATTCTGGACACCGGTGCGTTTCCAGGGCCGGAGGTGATTCGAGAGCAGCACTTCAGCACGGTGCTGAAGATCAAGATCCAACCCGGTGCGAACCACCGCTGCACCGGGGAAGAGCTGTTTCACACGGAGCGCAAAATGTGGCGCATGCCGTGGAAGAGACCCGCGGGACGCGGCAGCGGGCGTAGACCAGATGATCAAGGAATCCTTGCCGGCAAGGAATCCGTCGGCAAGCCATCCCCGCGCGCGCCGCTTCCTCTCCGCCACGAGACGTTTGCCGGCCCTATCGGGACGAAAAGCATTGGGGTTGTTCGGAATGAGTATGAGATCGATCAGCTGGGCGATGTTCAGGCGTTCCAGGGGAGTCTGATAATAGATCAGTGCGGCGGATTTCAGTCCCTCGATGTTTCCGCCGAGAGGGATCATAGACAGATACATCTCCAGGAGTTCATCCTTCGAGTAACGCCATTCCAGCTGAAAGGCGCGGAAGATCTCCACCGTCTTATTGAGGTATGTCCGCTCCTTCGGTTCGAGCATGCGCGCCAGTTGCATGGTGATCGTGGATGCGCCGGACTGCGTGCGCCCGGTCGCAATATTATGGATCAGCGCTCTGACCAGGGCCCCCGGGTTGACACCCGGGTGGTAGTAGAACCACCGGTCTTCCTTTTCCAGGAGGATGGATTTCAGCCGCGACGGAATTTCTTCAGGAGACGTTTTCAAGCGCCAGGCACAATCCTCCGCGAGGAAGGCCTGGATAAACCTGCCCTGGCGGTCTTCGACGACGAGTGAGTAGGGGCGTGAACCAGGGAGCGGAAACAGCAGAGAGAGGACGCACAGCAGCACCGGCGGGGTTAATACCAACGGCGTAACCCATATCAAGGGACGTCGAGACATTTTCTCCCGCGGAGGTCCAACATGGTTCGTAGGATGATCGGGCGACAAGCCACCGGAACAATCATCTCGAATATAGACAAGCAGGCAGGGGAAGTCAAGGAACATCCTTTTTTGCTATTCCCCTGTTTTCTTCGTAGTTTTTTCCGACACCATGGATCTGACGTGACTATCGAAAAAGAGAATGTCGAAGAAGCCGCCATCGCCGCATTCCGGTCGCAGTTCGGGACGGATCCGGCGCTCGTGGTCTCGGCGCCCGGGCGGGTGAATCTCATCGGGGAACACACCGACTACAATGACGGCTTTGTGCTCCCTGCCGCCATCAGCAGGCGTACTGCCATTGCCGCGGGACCGCGAACTGACAACAAACTGGACATCGCCGCCGTTAACCTGAATGCACGGTTGCAGGTGAGTATGGACGATTTCTCTTCAGGACGCGCCCGCGCCTGGGCCAGCTATGTCCACGGAGTCGCCTACCTGCTCATGGCCCGGGGCGAACGGCTCGGCGGTGCGAACCTCGCCATCTATGGTAATGTTCCGCGCGGTGGCGGACTCAGTTCATCGGCCGCTCTGGAGATCGCCGCGGCGTATGCACTGATGACCCTGAACAACATCACCGTGCCCGCCGAGGATGTCATCCGCCTCTGTCAGAAAGCCGAGCATGATTTCGCCGGCGTGATGTGCGGTATTATGGATCAGTTCATTTCGTGCCTTGGACGGAAGAATGCAGCCCTGTTTCTGGACTGCCGTTCACTCGACTACCGTTTTGTCCCCATCCCCCCGGACACACGGATTGTGGTGTGCGACACCGGAGTCAAGCGCGCCCTTGCGGCATCCGCCTACAATGCGCGCCGTGCAGAATGCGCCGCAGGCGTCGCGGCACTTCGCGGCGCTCTCCCGGATATCGCTTCCCTCCGGGATGTCCCGCTTGCAGCATTCGCACAGCACGAACTGCTGCTCGATCCGACGGTGCGGAAACGGTGTAAGCACGTCATCACGGAAAACGCACGCGTGGAACAGGCGGTCTCCGACCTGCAGAATGGCGATCTTTCCGAGTTCGGCAAATTGATGTACGACTCTCATCTCAGTCTGCAACACGACTATGAGGTCAGCTGCACGGAGCTGGATGCGGTCGTTGACATCTGCGCTGAAGAGGACGGAGTGTACGGTGCACGCATGACAGGTGCAGGGTTCGGGGGATGCGCCATCGCTCTGGTGGATGCACACCATGCCGATCAGGTGGCCGGCCGCCTTGCCGACGAATACCCCCAGAAAACCGGCAAAACGCCGAAGATCTTCATCTGCAGCGCGGAAGACGGCGTGCGGGTACGCCGCCTCTCCTAGGAAGGTTGTTTTCGCGAAAGACCGTGCGCCGGTCTTCACTCACCACCGCTCGGGGAAATCGACATGAAACCCACGGTTCTTTTCTCCTTCTCGTTGCTTCTCTTTTCTCTTCAGGCGACAGGACAGACCCCTGTAGACCGCCTCACCGATGAACTGCAATTCCAGAGCAGCGGGACAATCAACGGATGGAAATACGCCACCGCCGTCACCGGCGATCCCCGGCAGTCCGACTTCGACGACAGAGCCTGGACACCGCTTTCGCTGAATGAGTCCCTCACTGTGGATTCCTGCTGGATCCGCAAGGTGGTCGTCCTTCCCGCACACCAGCTCGGTATTCCGGTGCGCGGCAGGGTCCGCTTCCTCCTCTCGATTGACGACTACGGATACCTCTGGGTGAATGGCCGCGACATGGGGAAGATACCATGGGACGGAGAGTGTGTGCTGACCGACGCGGTTAAGCCCGGTCAGCGCTTCGTCATCGCCATCAAGGCCATCAACACCGGAGGACCGCTCCGCCTCATACGGGCACGCTTCCAGACGGAGATTGCCGACACACTCGCACGCACCATGGAAAACCTGGCCATGAGCCTGCGCGTGGGACAGAAGCTTCTGTCGTTCGATACCTATCAGACCAATGCGCGTCAGAAAAGCGATCCGGGCACTGACCGGTCGACAATGAACCGGAACCGGAAGGAAGAACTTGGCGTCCTGCTGCAAAACCTTGCTGCAAGCGCCGACCCTCGCGTGTTGCGCACAGGGACCCGCAGGCAAATCCAGGAAACACTCGCGAGGGTGCGTGCCGGACTTGCACCCATCCGGGACTATGCGCGGGGATTCACACTCTACTTTGATGCAAACGCCCACATCGATGCGGCATGGCTCTGGCGTGAACGCGAAACGATCGAGGTGTGCAAGAATACCTTCGCATCGGTACTGAACATGATGGACCAGCGCCCCGATTTTACGTATACACAGAGCGCGGCTGCATACTACGATTGGATGGAACGCCTCTCCCCCGATCTGTTCAAGGGTATCAAACGACGCGTCACCGAAGGGCGATGGGAAGTGGTCGGGGGGATGTGGGTGGAACCGGACTGCAACCTGCCGGCGGGCGAATCCTGGGCCCGTCATCTGCTCTATGGAAAACGGTTCTTCAAACAGAAGCTCGGGGTCACCCCCACCATCGGCTGGAACCCGGATTCATTCGGGTATAACGGTAATATGCCGATGTTCTACATCAATGCCGGCATCAACGCATTTGTCACCCAGAAGATCGGCTGGAACGAGACAAACGTCTTCCCTCACCGTGTCTTCTGGTGGGAATCCCCCGACGGGTCGAGAATTCTCAGCTATTTCCCGTTCGACTATGTGAACACGATTGACAATCCGTTCGCCCTGGTTGACTGGCTGCGGCAGTTCGAAGCGAACACCGGATTCACCAAGATGCTGCTTCTGTTCGGCGTGGGCGATCACGGCGGCGGGCCTTCGCTGGAAATGATCGATCGCATCGAACGCCTGAAAGAACTCGACGTTTATCCGGCGATCGAGTACGGCACAGCCCGCACGTACCTGGCCTGGCTGGGGAAGCAGAATCTCGCCACTCTTCCCGTGTGGAAAGACGAACTGTACCTGGAATATCACCAGGGGACCTTCACCACACAGGCAGCCATGAAACACGCCAACCGCCGGACTGAAGTTCTGTTGACCAATGCCGAAAAATTCGGCACTCTCGCGTCACTGTACGGCCGCCCCTACAACCGCCCGGACATGGAAACAGCCTGGCGGCATGTGATGCTGATGCAGTTCCACGACATCCTCCCCGGTTCTTCTATCCGTGAAGTGTACGTCGACGCCGCGGAAACCTACCGGCAGGCGGAAGAAATCGGCGGGTACGAACTGCAAAACGCCCTCGGGTTTCTCGCCCGGAAGATCAATACCAGTGGTGTGACAAAGGGACGCGCGGTGGTGGTCTTCAACCCCCTGGCCTGGACACGGACCGACCTGGTGCGGGTCGATGTTCCTGAAGGGGACAGTCAAATGTATCAGATCGTCGACCGCCAGGGGAACGTGATCCCCGGTCAAACCGTTCAGCAATCCCGCTATCGCCGGCAGATCCTGTTCATCGCGCAGGATGTCCCCTCACTGGGATATGCCACCTACGAACTGCGGCCCTCGAAGGGCGGGCCGCAAATCCTCCCTCTGCACCGGGCGGGATGGACTATCGAGAACTCCATGTTCCGCATAGACGTCGACTCCACACACGGTTGGGTGAAGAGCATCGTCGACAAACGAACCGGGCGCGAACTGCTTGCCGGCCCCGGAAACGAACTCCAGTTGCTCGAAGACAAGCCCTCTGCATGGGATGCGTGGAATATCGGACTCACCGGCACCCGATTCCCCAGCACATTCCGGAGCGGACGTCTTGTGGAGACAGGACCGGTCAGAACTGTCCTGCGCCTGGAGCGGGATTACCTCAAACCCGGAACCAGGAAAGAATTTCCGACGGAGGATTTTCCGTCGACATTCTTCACGCAGGACATCATTCTGTACGCCGGACTCCCCAGAATCGACTTCAGAACGGACATCGACTGGTGGGAAGACAAAACGATGCTGAAGGTCGCCTTCCCGCTCGCCGTTCGCGATTCCATTGCCACGTATGAGATCCCGTATGGAACCATCACACGATCCACACAGGAGCGGGACAGTTGGGAGAAAGCGCGCCGCGAGGTGCCGGCACTTCGCTGGGCGGATGTGTCAGCGGAAGGCTACGGTGTAAGCCTGCTGAACGACAGCAAGTACGGATATGATATCAAGGGGAATGTGCTGCGCCTCTCGCTCCTCCGCTCGCCGAAATGGCCCGATCCCACAGCCGATCGGGGAAAGCACAGTATTGCGTATGCGTTGTATCCGCATACGGGCGACTGGCGCGAAGCCCGGACCGTCAGGCGCGGATACGAATACAATACCCCCCTTTGTGCGATTGTCACCGACTCCCATCCCGGAGACCCCGGCATGGCACAGGAGATGTTCGGGGGGCTTCCATCGAACATCATTCTCACAACACTGAAAAAGGCGGAGGACGGCGATGCCTGGGTGCTACAATGGTATGAAGCCGAAGGACGCGACACAAGTGTTGAACTCGAATTCCCAAAGCCCATCGTCTCGGCCGTTATGAGTAATTTTCTGGAAGAGCGCGGCGCGGCAATATCTGCACAGGGACGGAAACTTACCGTTCGCACACACGCCCATGGAGTCAACACGATCATTGTCGAATTATGAACTTTTTCCCCGCTGATGTCCTTGCCCGTGCACGCGGGTTGTTCCCGTATCTTGCCACGGGGAAGATCTACTTTAATCATGCGGCAACGAGTCCGCTATCGACCCGCGTTCTCGATGCGGTTTCCCGGCATCTCACGGACCGCGCCACGGGAGGAATTGACACCTACTGGACGGATGTGGGGGTGGTGAAGGCATGGCGGGAAGCGGTACAGCGCCTGATCAACGCCGAATCCCCGAACCGCATATCGTTTCAGGTCAATACCTCTGAAGCCCTGAACATCATTGCGACAGGCCTTCCCTGGAAGACCGGCGACCGCGTACTCCTGAACGATGCGGAATTTCCGGCGAACATATATCCGTATCTCAACCTGAAGCGGTCAGGTGTGGAGATTGACCTCCTGCAGGCCGACCGGGGTGTGTTTACGCCGGAGACCGTTGCAGACGCCCTGACACCACGCACGCGACTCGTCGCACTCAGCGCGGTGCAGTTTCTTTCCGGCTACCGTGCCGACCTGAAGGGCATCGGGGAATTCTGCCGCCGGCACGGCGTGATCTTTGCCGTTGACGGCATCCAGGCGGTGGGCGGTGTCCGGATCGATGTTCAGTCGATGCATATCGACGCCCTGGCTGCAGGAGCACAGAAGTGGCAGATGTCCCCCCAGGGAACCGGTTTCCTCTATATTACGGAGGAACTCCAGGAACGAATCCATCAGGCACACCTGGGGTGGCTATCCGTGCATAATCCGTGGGCGTTCCACGATCTGCATCAACCGCTCGCCTCATCCGCCCGCCGGTACGAAGGAGGCTCGCTCAACATGTCCGGCATCCATGCCACATTCGCCGCAGTCTCCACGCTTCTGGAGTTCGGCCCCGGGGCCATCGAAGGGCATCTTCTGGGCATCACGGGCCGGATGCTGGAGGCTTTCGAGTCAATCGACGGGATTGACATCGCCACGCCCCGCGAGGAGAGCCGCAGGGCAGGAATCGTGACCATCAGCGCCGGGAGCCCGGAGACATCCGGGCAGTTGTTTGACCACCTCCAGAAGGAATCCATGATTGTTGCGGTGCGCGAGGGTCTGGTTCGTTTTTCACCTCATTTCTACAACTCGGTGGAGGAAGTCGACCGGGTTGCCGATGAGGTCCGGTTGTTCATGTCACGGCGTGCCGGGACACGCACCAAAGCAGAGGGCAGATCTTCATGAAAACTGGTGGGAAAATTCTTGTCATCGATGACAATGCCGGCGCACGGGAATTGTTGCGGGAGATACTGGAGTCGAAGGGGTTTGTGATCTTTGAGGCGGGAGATGGCGAAGAGGCGTTGCAGGTCATGGCCACGACTCTGGTCCACCTGGCGATCGTGGATCTGGACATGCCGCGCATGAACGGCATTGACTTCTCAAAAGCTGCAAAGGCGCAATATCCCGGTATCCCGATCATCATGGTAACCGCATACTCTCAGTTTTACTCTCCGGGTGAAATCCTCGCCTCCGGTGTCAACGCGTTCTTACAGAAGCCCATCGACCTTTCCCGCTTGTTGAAGGCCATCGA
The DNA here is from genome assembly GCA_963779225.1 of uncultured Bacteroidota bacterium. Lineage (GTDB taxonomy): Bacteria > Bacteroidota > Ignavibacteria > UBA10030 > UBA6906 > CAVPCZ01. The sequence continues at coordinate 982,651 of CAVZWW010000003.1, read as the reverse complement.
GCAGCTGTAGCCGTTCCTGTGGCACATGTGGCACTGTTCCTCACCTCGTCTTGGCAGGACGGGCCACGATGAGCACCACACCGGCAACAATGACCAGCGCTGCAATACCAATGCGCACCGTCAATTCCTCTCCCCCCAACGTCCAGCCGAGAAATACCGCAATCACCGGGTTCACATATGCGTACGTGGATACCCTGGCGGCAGTCGATACTCGCAGAAGCCACACATACGCGGTAAAAGCCACCAGCGAACCAAAAAGAGAAAGATACGCCAGCGACAAGACCGACTTCAGGGACACAACGGAAGGATCAAGGCGCATGGGTTCGCCCACAGCAACACTGAACAAGAACAACAACGTGCCTCCCGCCAGCATCTCCATGCCCGTGGCCAGAACCGGCGATGAAGGCAACGATGCCTTGCGTGAATAGAGCGACCCTCCCGCCCACGACACCGTTGCGAGCAAGAGTACCAGTATCCCGTCCAACGGGAAACCTCCCCCCGTCAAAATTCGTTCCGGCCCGATCAACAACACCACCCCCACCAACCCGATTCCCAGACCTGTTGCCACCCGGCCAGTCGGTCGCGCCGAACCGAACAGGGTCCAGTCCAGCAACACAAACCAGAAGGGAGTCGTGCCGATGAGAAGCGCGGTCACCCCCGAGGGAATCACCTGCTCGGCCCAGGTCACTCCGCCGTTTCCCACAAGCAGCAGCAGGCCCCCGATGATCGCCGCCGAGCGCCACTGCGCCACCGTCGGCCTGGGTGCTCCCCGGCGCCGCTCCCAGAGATAGAGGATTGTACCGGGCACAAGGAACCTGACGGCCGCCATCAAGAACGGCGGAAGCGTCTCCACACCGAATCGAATGGCAAGGTAGGTGGAACCCCATATGAGGTAGATGGCGAGAAAGGCCAGAATAATCCTGGTACGGGAGATACTTGCAGCAGATTCAGATGTGCTGATGATGGACAACCCTCCTGCTCGCTAATCATCCCCCTCTCCCCTTCCCTGCGCAAGAGAAGGGGAGGACGGGAAATGCATATGGGAAAACACACACCACCTCTTCACGAAACCTTGCCGCCGGTTACTTCTTGTCCGGATACAGAATCCTGGAGATCTGATACCGGCAATCCTGCAGATGTGCCCGCATTTCACGATCGGCTGCGCGCCCCATGGCGCTGGCAAGCTCGCCGTCAAGGTCCGTCAGTTCCGCGCGCATCATTGCCCGCGCCTCACCCGGCAGCGGCTGGCTTATCCTTACGAATCCTGCGGGTATGCCGGCGGGAGGCGCGGAAACCGCGGGCGGGTTCAACTTTGCGCCAGCCAAATCCAGATATGCCCGCTGCAGGTTACGGCGGTAGACATCGGCTGCAACCCGGCCTCTGCTCAACTCGCTCCAGATCCCGCGGCGCAGTTCGGAGAGCATCTCCGACAGAGGATACGGACGTCCGGTCGCACCCGGCAACGCCTGGATGTTCACCAGGCGTGCCATACGGCCGTTATCCAACACGGTCGCGAGCACGGCCTGCTGCCCCTGGAGCACACGCTCTGCTGCGCCGCTGGGTTCGATCAGCGCAAGGATACCGGGCTTCAGCAGTTCCATGGGCGTACGAAACGCCTCCTTCTGCAGCAGCGCCATCGCCTCTTTCTGTTTTTCCCGCACCACCGGCTCGTACACGATCCCCTCCTGTCCGGCCACCCGGCGTGTGCGGGTGACACCCCCGACCACATTGGCAACATGACCCAGTTCGCGGTTCCGCTGGCCGATCAACTCGAGATAGAGCTCACGGAGCAGGCTGTAGTCTTCGCCGTTCTTTGTCGATGCGGTTGTCAGCATGTCCGCAATGCGGTTGATGTTCTGCAGCCCGTAACGCGTGGCCGCGACCGCATCCGCACCGAGGTCTTCCGTCTGCGCGGACGGATCCACACCGTCCGCATCCCCGAACCGCAGGTACGGCTCGACCTCCTGCCGCGCGGCGATCCTGTTCAGCGCTTCCCGTTCGTCATCCGGGGTGGTCGTACCGATGAACGGGCGGTAGCCCCATTCGGTCGCAAAGAGGTCGTACGGGCCGATTTTGGGAATCAGATAGGCACTATCGCCCGGTTGTGCGACATAGTTGAAACGGCCGTAATCCATGATCGACGCCTCGGTGCCGTACTTCGCGGTGAACGAGCGGCTGCGGAGACTGTCCACCGGATACATCGATGTCGCTTTCATGTTGTGCGGGAACCCGAGGGAGTGTCCCACTTCATGTGCGGCAATATAGAGGAGAAGGTCGCCGAGCAGATCATCCGGAAGCGGGAGTTGCTTTGCACGCACATCCACGGCACCCGCCTGGACGAAGTACCAGTTGCGCGCGAGGTTCATGACATTGTGGAAAAACCCGATATCCGCATCCAGTATTTCACCCGTGCGTGGATCGCTGATGTGCGGTCCATAGGCATTTTGAATTTCCGACGGCAGCCAGCGGATCGTCGAGTACCTCGCATCCTCGGAGCTCCAGTCGGAATCCTCCTTCGCCGGCCGCGGATCTTTGGCCAGGATGGCATTCTTGAACCCCGCCTTTTCGAACGCCACCTGCCATGATTCCACGCCCTTTTTCAGGTAGGGGCGCCATTTGTTGGGAACGCCGCGGTCAATATAGAACACAATCGGCTTCACCGGTTCAACCAGCTCGCCCCGTTGAAACGCTGCCGTGTCTTTCGGCTCAAGGCGCCAGCGGGCAATGAACCGCCGGCGTTCGGCCCGTTGGGAGTCAAAACCGTAGTCATACACCTGCTGGGAGAAGAAGCTGACACGGTCATCCACCAGACGGGGAATCATCGGCCGTTCGGGAAGGCGAACCATCGAATGATGGAACATGATGGTAATCGTGCTGAGGGCATTGTCCAGCGGCACCTGACCGGCATCGTAGGTCACGGTGACACGCGTCTCGATGTTGTCCGGGAACGACCGGACACTTTCGATAAACGTCCGTTTCGGATCCACGCGGCGCACCTTCAGCCTCTCGCGTGTGCGCCGATCGAGTCCGAGTTCGGTCATATCCGAAACGAAAAGATCGGTCACTTCTATTACTACACTGCTGGAGTCCTTGTTGAATGCCTGGATGTCGAACATCATGAGAATGGGCGACATGTTGGCTTTCTCCACGGCGTACGCAATGGGCAGGGAGTCAGCCGCAACAGCGGCATAGAGGAGGCTGCGCAGTATCACGCGGTCGCCCGTGCGTTCCCACCGGACAACCTGCTGATTGATGTTATCTCCGCCGTATCCTCCGAGACCCGCCTGCGTTTTGGCTTGCGAGGTAACCAGGAGGTACTCCTTTCCGAATTCCTTTGCCGGGATTTCAAAAAAGAGCTTCTGTTTGATCCTGTGGGTGACAAACAGGCCCGAATCGGACTTGGCCTCTTTGGTGATCACTTCAGCGTACGGCTTCGGTCCTTCTTTCTTTTCCGGCGGCTTTGGCGGTGTGCCTGCCAGATTGGATGAGTTCGAGCCCGCACAGCCGGCAAGCACGGCGGCCGCGATGAGCACAACCAACAGGTGCCGCATGGTATGTCCTTTCTTTCTATGATCTTCGGTGATCCTGTGTGTCGCTCTTCATCCGTCTCTACTCTTCTTCTCCTGCGCCATTTCCTACCGTTGTTGTGCAGAATTCTTCATTTCCTATTTTCTCCCGTGCTCAACTCCCACATCCATCTCTTCCGTTCTCTTCCCGTATCTTTCCCTCCATCGCCGCGGCGCCGTGCGCTTCCCTACCCTTCACCCTTCAGCATCATCGCGATCTTGCTCACCACCATATCGATCGCCACGGTGTTCTCCGCCCCGCGCGGAATGATCACGTCCGCCCAGTGTTTACTCGGCTCCACAAACTCCAGGTGCATGGGCTTTACGGTTTGTATGTACTGGTTCATCACCGATTCGATGGAACGGCCCCGTTCCAGAATATCCCGGCGTATGCGCCGGATCAGGCGCTCATCCGCGTCGGTATCGACGAAGATGCGTATATCCATCAGTTCGCGCAACTCCTTGTCGACGAAAATCAGAATTCCGTCGATGATGATGATTTCCCGGGGGTCGATCCGCAGCGTGGCATCCATGCGCCGGTGTGTGGTGAAGTTGTAGATCGGCTGATCGATGGACCGGCCCGCTCTGAGGGCGCGGACATGCTCGATCAGGAGGGGAGTCTCCAGTGAATCAGGGTGATCAAAGTTCACCCTGTCGGGGGTCAGTCCTCCATGGACACTCAGGTCGCGGTAGTAGGAGTCATGCTGGATAACATTCACACGGGATTTGTCCAGCCGGTCCAGAATGGCGTTGGTAACAGTCGTTTTGCCGGAGCCTGTGCCGCCGGCAATGCCGATGACGAGGGGATTCATGCACGATACAGATTGTGGAGGGAATGATAATTTGTTAAGATACGACAAAAGGGGGGAAAGATCAAAAGAAGGAGCGATTACCGCAGCTTCTTCTCCCACCGCCGCAACGCTTTTTCAACTTCTTTTGGAGATGTGGATCCTGCGGAGCGTTTCCGGGCAACGGAGGCGTGGGGATCGAGTACCCCGTAAACATCATTGCGGAATTCCCCGGCATGTTCCCGGTAGCGTTCGAGAGGCAGATCCTGCAGCGAAAGACCCGACGCCGAACACTCCCGCACGATCTCTCCAGCGATGCCGTGCGCCTTCCGGAACGGCATCCCTTTCCGGACCAGATAATCCGCCAGCTCGGTAGCTAGGAGGAAATCGCAGCGCAATTCTTCCGCAAATCGATCACGGTCGAACGACACCGTGGTCATCATCCGTGCCATGATACGCAGCGACGCCGTCGCGGTGTCCACGGCGTCAAAGAGCGGCTCTTTGTCTTCCTGCATATCCCTGTTGTACGCCAGCGGGAGTCCCTTCATTACGGTGAGCAGTGCCATCAGGTCACCGTACACACGTCCGGTTTTCCCGCGCACCAGCTCCGCCATATCGGGATTCTGTTTCTGCGGCATGATGCTGCTTCCCGTGGTGAACTCCTCGCCGATGGCGATGAAGTGCCATTCGGTGGAGTTCCAGAGCACGAGTTCTTCAGCGAGACGGCTGAGGTGCATCATGGTGATGGCGCAGGCGGCGATGCACTCGATCACAACATCCCGGTCGCTCACCGCATCGAGGCTGTTCTCCACGATACCTGCGAGGCCGAGCCCGCGCGCCACCCCGGCCCGGTCAACAGGGAATGGCGTTCCTGCGAGTGCCGCTGATCCCAGCGGGGAACGTGCAGCACGTCTGACACAGTCGGCAAACCGCTCGCAATCCCGTTCGAGCATTTCCACATACGCAAGCAGGTGGTGCGCCAGCAGGATCGGCTGCGCTCTCTGTAAATGTGTGTAGCCGGGCATCACCACGGTCCGGTAGGTGCGGGCTTTCCTGACCAACGCTTTCTGGAGCCGGCGCGCGGCCTGTCTGATCGATTCTGCAGCGGACCGGAGGTAGAGCCGTTCGTCGAGAGCCACCTGATCGTTCCTGCTCCGGGCGGTATGCAGCAGCCCTCCCCTCGGCCCGATTTTCTCAATCAGGCGTTGTTCGATGGCCATGTGGATGTCGTCTGCCGCGAACCGGTCCGCGCCGCGGCCGGAGGGTTTCGTCCAGAACCCTCCGCTCTCGATCTCCTCCCGAATTGCACGCAGGCCGCTGCTTATGGCACGCGCATCGGCAGCGGAGACAATCCCCTTCCGGGCCAGCATGGTGACGTGCGCGATGCTGCCCTCGATGTCTTCCCGGAAGAGACGCCGGTCGACGGCGAGCGATGAGGAGTATGCGAGCGCTTCCGGGTCCAGCGGCTTCCGGAAGCGCCCAGGCTGCTTCTTCACGATACGGGTTCCGTCTGGGCTATCAATTCGAACGACTCGGGGACCATTTCGGCGGCGCTATTCACCTGATGGTACGTCTTCACCGGCAATCCGTAGATGGCGATGAAGCCCACCGATGCCTTGTGGTCAAAGGTGTCCTCTTCGGTATAGGTGGCCAGCTTTGCGTTGTACAGGGAATGCACGGACTTCCGTCCGGTGATCACCACATTGCCCTTGTAGAGTTTCAAGCGGACCAGTCCCGAGACGTTCTTCTGAGTTTCATTCACAAAAGCATCCAGCGCTTCGCGGAGCGGCGAGAACCAGAGTCCGTTGTATACCAGGTTGGCGTACTCCGCCGCAAGCTGGTTTTTCATGTGGAAGACAGATTTGTCGAGCGTGAGCCGTTCGAGCTCCGTGTGCGCAAAATGCAGGATGGTCGCCGCCGGAGCCTCATAGACCTCGCGGGACTTGATGCCGACCAGCCGGTTCTCGATCAGGTCGAGGCGCCCCACGCCGTTGGCGCCTCCAATATCGTTCAACGACTGCACAAGTGCAACGGAATCCATCGCCGTGCCGTTCAAACCCACGGGAACGCCGTGGTCGAACAGAATTTCCACCACCGTTGGCGTATCGGGGGCCTGTTCCGGCGCCACGGTCCGCTGAAACGCGTCCGCCGGCGGTTCCGCCATGGGATCTTCCAGCACGCCACACTCGACGGCGGTCCCCCAGATGTTTTCGTCGATGGAGTACGGGTTTTTCGTCGTCGCGGCGACCGGGATATTGTGCGCGCGCGCGTAGGCGATTTCCGCTTCCCGCGATTTGAACTCCCATTCCCTGAGGGGCGCAACGTTTTTCAGGTCGGGTGCCAGTGCGGCAACCGAGACCTCAAACCGCACCTGGTCGTTCCCTTTACCTGTGCAGCCGTGGGCGACCATTGTGGCCTTTTCCTTCCGCGCGACCTCCACCAGCCCCTTGGCAAGCAGCGGGCGGCCGAGCGCCGTTGCCATGGGATAGGTCTTTTCGTAGAGCGCCCCCGCCTTGAGCGCCGGAAAGACATATTCCTCGACAAACTCCTTCCGCAGGTCGCTGACGTAAGCACGTACGGCCCCCGTCTGAATCGCCTTCTCTTTCACTCCTTCAAGTTCCCTGCTGTACCCAAGGTTACCGGTGAAGGTAATCACTTCCACCCCTTTGTTCTCGATCAGCCACCGGACCATCACCGAGGTATCCAGGCCGCCGGAATATGCAACGACAATCCGTTCTTTTTTCATGCCGCACCCTCAATCAGTGTTTGTGTGAGAAAACGCAGAACCTGTTGTGTTTTTTTCACCGAGGCCGGAACGACGAGCAGCGTATTGTCGCCCGCAACGGTGCCGATAATATCCGTATGCTTCTGGATGTCGATATACTCTCCGACCGTGTTCGCGCAACCGGGGAGAGTAATCACCACGATCAGTGCTTCATTGGCCGTGATGGACACCACTTCGGCGTCCACGATCGGTTTCATAATCCCGGCATCGGAGGCCGCCTGCAGGACATAGCGCGGTGTGCCATCCTGTGCAACACGACTGACGCGCAGGTCGTTCATGTCGCGGGAGAGCGTGGCCTGCGTGACCCGGAAGCCACGCCGCCCGAGCTCTCGCCGGAGCACCTCCTGAGTGCCGATGGGTTTTGTGCTGATGATATCCTTGATGGCAAACTGTCTGGCCTGTTTTGTCATCTCAGTGGACGACCTCCGTTCCCACCCCTTCGTTGGTGAAGATTTCGAGCAAAAGCGAGTGCTTCACACGGCCGTCGATGATGTGCACCTTGTTGACTCCGGCATCCAGCGCGGCGAACGCCGAGCGGATTTTGGGAAGCATCCCGCTGCTGATGACGCCGCCGTCGACCAGCGCAGCGGCATGTGCGCGATCCAGGGAATGCACAAGTTCGTTCCCCGCCATGACCCCTTCCACATCGCTGAGATACACCAGTTTTTCCGCCTGCAGGGCGGCCGCGATGCTGCCTGCGGCGATGTCCGCATTGACGTTATACACCTGGCCGGCGGTGTCCACGCCGACCGGTGCAATAACCGGCATGGTCCCGTGCGTGAAGAGCAGGTTCAGGAAGGCCGTGTTCACGCGGACGATATCACCCACCAGGCCGAGGTCAACGCCTCCTTCCGTGTGCTTGCGCACGAGAAGGAGCCGGTCATCGATCCCGCAGAGCCCTACCGCATCGCCGTCCTGCTGGTTGATCCGCGCGACAATTTCCTTGTTGGTTTTGCCGGCCAGCACCATCTGGACCACTTCCATCATTGCGGGGTCTGTGTACCGCTGGCCGTCGACAAAGCGCGAGGCGATTCCCAGTTTCGCGGCAATATCCGTCACCTCTTTTCCCCCGCCATGCACGATGACGATACGCACGCCGATCTTCTTGAGCAGCGTGACGTCCTGTGCGAACGTATCCTTCAGCTGTTCATCCACCATCGCCGCACCGCCGTATTTGATGACGAAGGTCTTCTGCTCGTATTGCTGGATGTAGGGAAGAGCCTCGATGAGGACTTCGGTTTTTGCCGCTGTCGGTATCACGATGGGATCAGGTCCTGTAGTTCGCGTTGATGGTCACATATTCTTTTGAAAGATCGCATGTCCAGAATACCGCGGAAGCGGTACCCTGGTTGAGATTCACGGTGATAATAATCTCCTTCCGCATGAGGACGGCCTTGGCCTGCTCTTCCGAGAAGTCGATTGCGTAGTTGCGCCGGAGGATCGACACGTCGCCGAACCGGATTTCGACGGCGGCGGGATCGAAGTCGATCCCCGAATATCCCACAGCCGCCAGGATACGTCCCCAGTTTGCATCTTCTCCGTGAATGGCGGTCTTGACCAGGTTGGAGTTGGCCACGGCGCGTGCAGCCTGCTCCGCCTGGACTTCGGTTGCCGCACCGGTCATCCGGATTTCGACAAACTTGGTGGCTCCTTCCCCGTCCATCACAATCATTTTCGAGAGACGGATCAGGACTTCTTCCAGCGCGCGGTAGAACGGTTCATAGAACGGATGGTCCACACTGTCAATCGGCGCGTTTCCTGCCATCCCGTTTGCGAGCACGAGAACCATGTCGTTGGTGCTGGTGTCGCCGTCCACGGAAATCCTGTTGAACGACCGGTCAGAGGCGAGGCGCGTCGTATGCTGCAGGACATCCCGGTTGATCATCGCATCTGTCGTCACAAAGGCCAGCATGGTGGCCATATTGGGGGCGATCATGCCCGACCCCTTCGCCATGCCGCCGATTCTGACGGTCACACCTCCCAGCGTAAATTCCACCGCAGTTTCTTTCGTGAACGTATCGGTGGTTCTGATGGCCTCAGCTGCGGCTGTTCCTTCCTTTTCCAGAAGCGGAACCGCCTGACCTGCACCCGCAACGATCTTTTCGATCGGCAGGTATTGTCCGATGACTCCCGTGGAAGAAACCAGCACCTCCCCTTCTTTAATAGAGAGGGCGGATGCGGTGGCGCGGACCATCGCCCAGGCATCCTCCATCCCCCGGTCTCCGGTGCAGGCGTTGGCGTTCCCGCTGTTGACCACGATAGCCCGGAAGGAAGGCGAACGGTCGAGCTGGATCCGGTCCACGAGGACCGGGGCCGCCTGCACTTTGTTTGTGGTAAAGACCGCGGCACCGATTGCCGGCGATGAGCTGTACACCAGCGACAGGTCTTTCTTTGCCTTTTTGACTCCGCAATGAAGTCCTGCGGCCGTGAATCCTGCTGGAGCGGCGATGCCGCCGGGAATATCGTGCATGGATGGTTCTTTCTACCGCAACATGTGTTGTTCGGGGAGTCCGAACAGAAGATTGAAATTCTGGATTGCCTGGCCGGCCGCACCCTTCACCAGGTTATCGATGACCGAGAGGATCACCAGTTTACCGCTGTGCGGTTCGATCGCCGTGGCGATATTGCAGAAATTGGTGTAGGCGACGTTCTTGATTTCCGGTATTCCGGACAACACCCTGACGAATGGTTCGTGGCGATAGTAGCCCTCGTAGACGTTCCGGACGGATTCCGGAGAATGCGCCCCCTCAAGGTCCGCGTGGATGGTGGAATAGATGCCGCGTGTGAGCGGAACCAGATGCGGAATGAAGGAACAGCGCACTTCTTTTCCGCCCGCCTCCCCCAGCACCGTCTGGATCTCCGGAATATGCTGGTGGGTGCCGATCTTGTAAGCGCGGATATTTTCGTTCACTTCGCTGAAGCTCAGCTCCACGGCCTTGCTGCGTCCCGCTCCCGAAACGCCGGAGAGCGCGTTGATCACGATGCCTGTCGGTTTGATGATTCCCGCTGTGAGGGCCGGCAGCAGGCCGAGGATGGCGCTTGTCGGGTAGCAGCCGGGATTGGCTATCAGGAAGGCTGTGCGGATCCGTTCACGGTGGAGTTCCGGCAGGCCGTACACCGCTGTACCGAGCAGTGCGGGGGCGGTGTGCGGGCGTCCGTAGTACCGTTCATAGAGTGCCGCATTGGGAAGTCGGAAGTCGCCGCCCAGGTCGATGATCCGGCCCACCTTGCCTTGCAGTGCGGGTACGATCTGCATGGCCTCGCCGGACGGGAGTGCAAGGAAGGCACAGTCCAGTCCCGTAAACGTTTCCGCATCGAATTCTTCGAATGTCAGCGGGAACACCTGTTCGAGGTCGGTATGAACGGCGCCCACGGGCACACCGGCCTGTGAGTGGGCCGTCACGCGCCGCACCTGCACCCTGTCGCTCCGTGCGAGCAGGCGCAGCAATTCGCCACCCGAGTAGCCGGACGCCCCGACAATGCCGACAGCAATCATATACATCTCCCTGAATTCGACTTGCATAATTATACACAATTCTGTATTATTATGCAACAACAATTTCCGAGGACCCCCGGTATGACCCTGCACGAACGCGAGACCGCGGCGCTCTTTCACACGTACAAACGGCTCCCCCTGGACATCGTCCGCGGAGAAGGCGCCATTCTTTTCACCGCAGATGGCACGCGCTATCTGGACATGTTCGCGGGCATTGCGGTGAATGCGCTGGGTCACGCCCATCCACGCGTGGTCCGGGCCATCGCCGACCAGGCGGCCCGGTATATCCATGTCTCGAACTACTTCCTCCAGGAACCCCAGGTACACCTGGCCGAGCTGCTCCAGCGGCACTCCGGATTCTCCCGCGTGTTCTTCGCCAACAGCGGAACGGAGGCGGTGGAAGGGGCGATAAAGATCGCCCGGAAACGGGGCGCCCCCCTGGGGAAAACCGGCATCGTCTCCTTTGCCAACGCATTTCACGGCCGTACCATGGGAGCGCTTTCGCTCATGGACCGCCCTTCCTACCGTGACGGGTTCGGCCCGTTTCTGCCCGACTGCGCTGTTGTGCCCTTGAATGATGTGCCGGCATTGCGCACCGCCGTCGGACCCGGCACAGCCGCCGTAATACTTGAATGTATCCAGGGGGAGGGAGGCATAAGGCCCGTGAGCCCTGCGATGGTGGAGACCCTGCATGCACTCCGCCGGGAACACGGATTCGTGATTATTGCCGACGAGATTCAGTCCGGTGTCTGGCGTACCGGACCGTTTCTCGCCTGTGAGGAATTCGGGCTCGAGCCCGATCTGGTCACCATGGCAAAACCCATCGGCGGAGGTCTACCTCTCGGGGCAATCCTCGGGACCGGGGCTGTTGCCGATGTGCTGCAACCCGGCAATCACGGAACAACTTTCGGCGGAAACCCCGTCGCCTGCGCCGCGGGCATTGCCGTCATGGAAGAACTCGAAGAGCGGCAGATCGCCCGCAGCGTACTCAGCGTCGGCGGCGCGTTTGCCGGCGCACTGATGAAATTGTCCAACGAATTCCCTTCCCTGTGTAAAGAGGTCCGCGGACGCGGGCTGATGCTGGGACTGGAATTGACCCGCGACGGCAATCCAATCGTCGCCGCCATGCGGGAACGCAGGATCCTCATCAACTGCACCGATACCACGGTGCTGCGCTTCGTCCCGCCGCTGATCATCACTCCGGACCAGGTGGCGGAAACCATTGAAGCACTCCGGGATGTCTTTGGCGGTCTTGCCTGAACCCTCTCTCAAATCTGACAAAATTCTTGCAGGATCTGCAAATTCGCGGGTTTTCTGCACCCAAAAACCCTCACCAGGACGGGGAGAGTGCCGATTACCCTCTGGCACACGCATTGCTGCTATTCCTTCACCTTGCCGGCACGGCCGATTCAGAAGCCGCGTTGAACTGCACATCGTGTTGTCAAGAGCTGGAACGACTCCCGCCCTTGCCGGGATGCCCGGTGTGACAGAGAATCAGTCAGTCGGAGGGGCATGAGTCTCCTCAATAAAGGAAAACTCCATGTACCGTATCGTCAGCACACGGGTCCTGGCACCCACGATTACCCGCTTTGAGATCGAAGCCCCCTTTGTTGCGCGAAAACGGAAAGCGGGCAACTTCATCATGATCCGTGTGGATGATCATGGCGAGCGGATTCCGCTGACAATCGCAGACAGCGATCCTGTTGCGGGTACAATCACCATTATTGTCCAGGCGATCGGGAAAACAACGAAAGAGCTCTGTACGAAAAAAGCCGGCGACAGCGTGCTGGATGTCGTCGGCCCGCTTGGGAACCCGACACCGATCGAACATCATGGTACCGTGGTCTGTGTCGGCGGCGGCGTCGGAAACGCTGAACTCTATCCGATTGCGCGCGCGCTCAAAGACGCCGGGAACACCGTCCTGAGTATTATCGGCGCACGTTCCCGCGACCTGGTGATTCTGGAAGAAGACATGCGCCGTTTCTCCGACCGCGTGGCGGTGACAACCGACGACGGTTCATACGGACGGAAAGGTTTTGTGACCGATCAACTGAAGGAGTTCCTGGATACCATTCCCGGCATCGGCGCGGTGTATGCCATCGGCCCCCTGCCCATGATGAAGGCCGTGGCCAGCCTCACACGCCCGTACAACGTGCACACACTCGTCAGTCTGAACACGGTCATGGTTGACGGTACCGGCATGTGCGGCGGCTGCAGGGTGACGGTAAACGGTGAGATGAAATTCGCCTGCGTCGACGGACCGGAATTTGACGGGCACGCCGTGGACTTTGACGAGCTGATGATGCGCAACCGCACCTATAATGACATGGAACGCATCTCCGACGAACGGCATGTGTGCCGGCTCACCGGCGAAACGAAGGAGCCCGCCCGATGAACAGTGCGAACCCGCTGAAACCATCCGAACGGATGAAGATCCCGCGACAGGAGCCGGTCGAACAGGCGGCAGCTGAACGCAGCACCAACTTTCTTGAAGTCTCTTTTGGTTTCGACCTGGACCGGACGGTTGTGGAGGCGCAGCGGTGCCTGGACTGCAAGACGCCGCTCTGCATCGACGGATGCCCCGTCAGCATAGACATCCCCGGCTTCATCACGCTGGTCCTGCAGAAGGACTATGTCGGAGCGGTGAACAAGATCCGGGAGGCAAACTACCTGCCCGCCATCTGCGGCCGTGTATGCCCCCAGGAAACGCAGTGTGAGGAGTTGTGCGTGCTCGGCAAGAAATTCACGCCGGTGGCCATTGGAAAGCTCGAGCGTTTTGTGGCGGATTATGAAATGCAGCACAACCTTTTCGTGCCTCCCGTGATTGCGGAGAAGCGGCAGGAGAAGGTGGCCATTGTCGGATCCGGCCCGGCCGGCCTTACCTGCGCAGCCGAGCTGGCCCGTAAAGGGTATCAGGTGACGATTTTCGAGGCGCTCCATGCAGTCGGCGGGGTGCTCCGCTACGGTATCCCCGAATTCCGGCTTCCCAAGGAGATCCTGGATATTGAAACCGAACGCATCAAGGCACTCGGCGTCCAGATTTTCACCAACTTCGTCGTGGGCCGGACAGCCACAATTGACGAATTCTTCGGCGAATGGGGGTTTAGCGCGATCTTCCTGGCCACGGGAGCAGGCACGCCCACATTTTTGGGGATTCCCGGGGAGAACTTCAACGGCGTCTACTCCGCAAATGAATTCCTCACACGCGTGAACCTGATGGGAGCCTACCGGTTCCCCGATTTCGACACCCCGATCCGGATCGGCAAGGAGGTTGCGGTCATCGGCGGGGGTAACACGGCCATGGACGCCGTACGTACGGCAAAGCGGCTCGGCGCCGAGCACGCCTATCTGATCTACAGAAGGTCGCGGCAGGAGATGCCCGCACGGCAGGAGGAAATCCACCATGCAGAGCAGGAGGGGGTGGAGTTCTTGCTGCTGACCAATCCTACGCGCATTGTGGGGGACGGAAAAAACTGGGTTGCCGGAATCGAGTGCCAGCGCATGGAGCTGGGCGAGCCTGACGAATCGGGCAGACGCCGTCCGGTCGCCGTCAAGGGTTCCGAGTTCGTCGTCCCGATCCAGACAATCGTGGAAGCCATCGGCCAGAAACCGAATCCGATCATTCAATCGACAACGCCGGGATTGGATACGAGCAAGCGGGGCACGGTTGTGACCAGTGAAACACAGGCCACAAGCAGGACGGGGGTATTTGCGGGAGGAGACCTTGCACGCGGGGGGGCGACAGTGATCCTGGCAATGCGCGACGGCAAGAACGCCTCGGCGGCCATCCATCAATACATTGAATCTCTGAAGACTCAGGCCTGATCCTGAACACTCCGCCCTGATCCAGAGTTGTTTCCTTCCCCCTGGCCCGGGTCGCGCGGGGACGTCAGCACATACACCCAGCTGACAATCGGATCCACAGTGTGCCGCGAAAGGATCCGTTCCAGGATAGAGGGAGTTATTGTTGATCCCGCTGGCAACAACTTGATGCCGCTCGCCGTAGAGAGATCCGCGGCAATTACCATCCCCTGTTCCAGCCGGTGCACCGGCACCTGCTTTTTCCCCTCCAGCCATCCGGGCTTTTCGACACCTGCAATGTATTCGTCGGCCAACGGCAGGAGACGCGGATCGATAATCGTCCCGCGTCCGCGGGCAAGCGCTTCCCGCACAGCCGCTTCGCCCCCCTCCCGCTCCTCTTCCATGAAGGCCAGAATCCGGAGGATCCGCGAGGCCATGGGGATCTCCTCGCCCATCAGGCGATCGGGTATACCCGTTCCATCGAAATTCTCGAGCTGATGGCGAATCAGCCTTCCCACGGGACGGAGCTGCGGCACGTTTCCGACAATCATCTGGCCGAAGAGCGGATACTGCTGTAACGTGGCACGGTCCTCACGCGTCAGTGCTGCACGGCTTTTCCCGAGCAGTTCGTCCGTGAAGGTGATCTTCCCGATTTCACGGACCTTGACCCCGAGGTCCAGGATTTCAAGCTCTTCACGATTCATCCCGACCCGTTCACCGAGCCATCGTGCAAACGGGCATGCACGCTCGGAACGGTCTGATGCATTGGGCACGCGAAGGCTGATGATGTTGACGAGCAGAGCTGTCGCCGCGGCAAGGCTCGTGGCAAGGGCATCGTTAAGGCGCCCCAGTTCTGCACGATCCTTCTTCAACTCTTCCTGCATCCGTTTGATCCGCAGCATTGCGCGAACTCTGGAGAGGAGTTCCGGAGGATGAAACGGTTTGGTGATGTATTCGTCCGCTCCCGCCTCGAACCCCACCAGCTTCTGTTCCAGCTGGCCGGCTCCGGTGAGCATGATCACCATCGTGTCCGCCAGCAACGGGTGTTTGCGGACCCATCGTGTGAGATCCAGGCCATTCTCATTCTGCAGAAAGACATCAATAATCATCAGGGCCGGTGTGTGCAATTCGGCGAGTCGTTGTGCCTGTCCGATGTCCGGGGCCGTCACAATAGTGTATGCGCCCTCGCTGCTGAGCGTCTGGCTGATCAGGTCCAATGCGACCCGCTCATCGTCGACAAGGATAATGGTGGGGCGTCCGTTCATTGGGGGGCCGTAAATTTTACAAGAATGCTGATGCGGCGATTGGTCACGTCAAGCGGATCAGCCGCGTTTTTTAACCGGGTGTCCGCATAGCCCCGGACTTCGTCCACCTGTCCCTGCCGGACGCCGTTGCGCACCATGATGCGCCGGGCGCTGTTGGCACGATCGGCGCTGAGCTCAAAATTCGTATAGCCGTCATCCCGCGTGTATTTCCGGCTGTCCGTGTGGCCTTCAAGAATTACATGGTTGGGAAGTCTTCCCACTTCCGACGCGATGATCTTCAGCACTTCTATTGCATCCTGCTTGAGCGAGGCTGTGCCGACATCGAAGAAGAACGACTCGGATCTATCCAGGAGTTCGATGCGCAACCCTTCGCGCGCGACCTGCATGGTCACCTGCTGTTTCAACTGCGCAAGCTCCTTGGCCTTGCCCAGCCGCTCACGGATTTCCTCCCCCATGGATTGCAGCTTGAGTGAATCCTGCTGGCGCTTGAGCAGATCATCCGGCAGCTGTTCGGTCACCCCGATCGGGGTGCTTTGCAGCGAGCCCCCTCCCTTCGTGTTTTCGAAGAACGCTCCCGGGTCTTTGAAGTACGCCGCGATATACTCCTTCACCTGCTTGCTCTGTCCGACAATCCAGAGCACGATAAAGAGCGCCATCATGGCGGTCACGAAATCGGCATACGCCACCTTCCATGCGCCGCCGTGGTGTCCGCCGCCGTGGCGGCTTTTCTTTTTGACGATCCGGACCGGAACGTCTTTGTCAAATTGGTCCATGCGATTCGTATCCGGTTACTATTCAGCGGACTTCTTGCCGCGGACCGCGTCTTCAACTTCAGCAAACGTCGGACGCACATTGCTGTAGATGACGCGCCGTGCAAATTCCACCACGATAATCGGCGCGTTTCCTTTTGCATAGGCCACGACACCGGCTTTGATGCATTCGAGGAACCGGGTTTCCGACGCCTGCAGCAGTTCCATGTGTGTCGCAAGCGGCTGGACAAATCCGTAGGAGAGCAAAATGCCGAGAAAGGTCCCGACCAGCGCCACTGCCACCTTATGGCCGATCACCTCCGGCGGTCCGCTGATAGCCTGCATGGTGATCACGATGCCGAGAACGGCGGCAACGATACCCAGTCCGGGCAGCGCATCCCCGATTTTCTGAACGATCATCGGTGCGTTCGAGCTTTCGGCATGATGGGTGTCGATATCCGCTTCCAGCAATGCTTCCACATCGTAGGGGGGAACTCCGCCGCCGAGCAGGAGCTTCATGGTGTCGCAGAGGTAGTAGAGCGCATGGTGGTGCTTCAGCAGAAACTCGTTCTTCGTGAAGATCGAACTTTTTTCCGGCTCCATCACATGCGGTTCCAGAGCGATCAAACCATCCCGTTTCGCCACGTTAAACAACTCAAAAAGGGTCTTTAGCACATTGACATATTGTTCCTTGCTGTACGGGTCCCCTTTCAGAACGCCCAGCGAGGTGCCGATGATCCCCTTCAGCACGGCAAGCGGCGACATCACCATGAGCGAGCCGATGGCGGCTCCAAGAATGATCATGAATTCGACCGGTTGAACGAGGACCATTATCGGTCCTCCTTCGATTACAAAACCGCCGATCACGCCTATGATGACGACCGCCGCGCCAATTATGACGAACATGGCTTTCCCGATCCTGAAAAAGTGAATGTTACAACTGTTCTGTCGCTGTTCCCTCTCCGTGTTCCGCCGGCCCTGTTGCCGGCATCGAGACTTTTCCTCCCGGCCCGCTCCGCGATACGCGTACGCCGGACGGTGCCTCGATGCCCAGTTTCACCTGTCCCCCCCGAATGGACAGCACCTTCACGGTAATGTTTTCGCCGATCTGGATGGTCTCCGATGTTTTTCGTGCCAGGACAAGCATGTGCTATTTCCCGTTCTCCCGGTTTTGTTTTGCCACGGGGAAACGCTCCGGCAGCGCCACATCATCCAGCGTTACCCTCTCCCCCCGCTTGCTCGTGTGATCGATCACAATCGGATGCCGGAGGTCCAGCCACCAGGCCACGTCCTCCGAACCGGCAGTGGCCACGACAAATGTGGTCTTCCCCTCGGGCATGCCTGCCATGGGTTCTTCATCGCTCAGCACAACTGCGGGATCCAGAACCCTGAGCACGATCGCCGGATCATCGGTGGCAACGAGCCACTGGAAGGGCGTTGTCAGGGCATCGTTCACCACCACAAACCGGTGGCACGGTGTCACGCCCGGAAGCCCCTCAGGGAATACGATGACCTGTTCTTCTGAACAGGCGAGATCCCCGAACTGCTGTGTCTGCACTTTC
The DNA here is from genome assembly GCA_963779225.1 of uncultured Bacteroidota bacterium. Classification (GTDB taxonomy): domain Bacteria; phylum Bacteroidota; class Ignavibacteria; order UBA10030; family UBA6906; genus CAVPCZ01. Next base: position 964,639 of record CAVZWW010000003.1, on the reverse strand, counting down.
ATAGGCCCACCTTCCCCAGCGGCGTCCCCGGCGTGTCCGGCGGGGTTCTCCCGGCCCGGGCATCCGGCACTCCGTCGGCCAGAATGACAATATCGACCCTTCTGTTCCGCGCCCGGTGCCCGGGCGTATCGTTGTTCTCCAGAGGTTGATATTCCGAGTACCCGACGATCGATACTCGTTCCTGGGTCAATCCGTGCTGGAGGATCAGATAGTAGCCGACGTTCAGCGCCCGCGCCACGGAGAGATGCCAGTTGGAGGGGAACTGCACCGTATTGATGGGAACATTGTCCGTGTGCCCCTCCACACGCAGATCGTTTGGCAACCGCCGGAGGATCCCGGCAAGCGTGTCCATCGCATTCAGCGAAGCCCCCTTCAGTTCGGCACTCCCCGAAGGGAAGAGCAGTTCCTCCATGATATGGACGGTGATGCCACGCTCGTTTTCCGTGACGGTAATCGGCAATTTCCCTCTGTCCAGGTCCAGAGCACTCCGGATTTCCTGCGCGATGCGCTGCCGCTCGGTTTGCAGGGCGGTGTTGGGATTCGGCAGAAGCGCCGCATTGCCGGCGAGGGCCCCCTTGGGTGACCCGAACACGCCGTTGAGAGCCGAGACAATCTCCGCATATTTTCCGGCGTCGATTTTGGACATCGCATAGAGAATCACAAAAAGGCCGAGGAGCAGCGTGATCAGATCCGCGTAGGTCAGGAGCCACCGGTCGGCGTTTCCGTGATCATATTTTTTGTGTGGCCGTTTCATTTCGCGGTGGCGTTCTGGTTGTCTTCCGGCAGCATACTATGGAGTTTTGCCTTGATGACAGAGGGGATTTCCCCCGCCTGGATCGCCAGAATACCCTCGACGATCATATCCATAAAGAGGTACTCTTCTTCATGAAGGTGCTTCAGCTTGTCCGCGATGGGCAGCCAGACAATATTCGCCATAAACACTCCCCAGAGCGTGGCAACGAATGCTCCGGCGATATGCCGGATGAGTGTGTCGGGATCGTTCCCCGCCGCCGCAAGCGTGGCGATGAGACCCATTACGGTGCCGATGATGCCCATGGTGGGAGAGTATCCGCCCATCTTGGTGAACAGGTTGGCCCCGATGGCATGCCGTTCTCCGACGTACTTCACTTCGGTTTCCGCCAGGGAGCGCAGCACCTCCGGTTCCGTCCCGTCGATGGCAAAACGCAGCACCTTTTTCATGAAGGGGTTCGGCACCCCTCCGAGCTCCCGTTCCAGTGCCAGGAGGCCGTCTTTCCGGGCCACCGTGGAGAAGCGGACTATCAAATTGATGGTATCCCGGACCGCAAACTGCGGAGGCATGATAACCAGCTTGAGTAATCTCCCCATGTTCAAAAACGTCTTTACGCTCGTCCCGATCATTGCCGCGGCAAACGTGCCGGCGAACACCACCAGCATGGCGGGAGGAAGCAGCAGGGATCTGAGCACACCACCTTCCCACATGTACGACCCGAAGATGGCAAGAATGCCGAGCCCGAGACCGGCAACGGTCGCTATGTCAAGCCTGTTCCGCATCTTATCTCAGAAAATCCAGCAATGATTTTGGAATCACGCGCGCAGCCGCGCTCAACGCGGCATCCAGCATTACCTGTTCCTGGTTCAACTTCATTCCGATTTCCGCCAGGTCGACATCCTGTCTGTCACCGAGCAGATCCAGCAGGTGTTCTCTGTGCGCTGTGAGGAACGTATCCGCGGTAGTCAGACTCTCCGAGAGAGAGCCCGCCCGTGCTTCCTCACGCATGACAACATCCTGCGTCATGCCGATGAAGGCCATGTCTTCTGCCGTCGGTTGTTTCCCGCTCCGGAGCGCATCCCGCAACTCAAGGAGCTTGTTGAAGACGGAAACATTCTCATGTGTTCCGGAGAACGCGGATGGACCCCCGCCGGTGACTCCTTCGGCAAGAGTGCCTGTACGTACCATCATGGTGAGCGCCGGCGCCGCCTGTGCCGGTGGCGTCGTGAGAGGTGTCAGCACCAGCGGTGCCCCGCGGAGGGTCCCGGTGGGTATTCCTGTTACCGGGTCGAAAGAAATCGTGGCCGTTCCCCCGCTCAGTGTGGCGTCCGTTGATCCGGGAGGCAGGGCGGCGGACATGACCCAGCTGTTGGCATCCGTCTTCCGCATGGTCATCAGGACAGCATGGCTGACTCCCAGGCCGTCGGTTACCTGCACGGTATTGCTGACCGTCGTGTTCACTGCCGCACTCCGGTCCAGATTGCCGTTGAAACTGATCTCCCCCGTCGATCCAAACGCGGCAAGCCCGTTGACATTCACCACCTGAGACACCCCGTCGCCCACCTGGTACGCGATCGCACCGGTATCCCCCCGATAGACAATCTGCACGGGTGTTCCGGTCCGGGCAAAAGGCGGTGATGTCGTGTTGGTCCCGCCGAAGATGTATTTTCTGTCGAATAGTGTGTTCGCAATATCCAGCCCGAGGTTCAGGAACTGGTCAACCTGGTCCGCAAAATTGCTGAGGAGCGAGGGGTCTGCGCTACCTGTGGCCCCGGTCAGCACACCCTTCACTTCCTGGAGAAGATCGGACACGCGGTCCAGACTATCGGCAGTCATTTTCAGGCTGCTCTTCCCGGTGGCAACCGCTTCTTTGTACGAGTCCGCCCGCTTCAGGTCACTGTTCAGGCGCAGAATCGCGCTCGCGCCGCCCGGATCGTCGGAGACGCGGAGAATCCGTTTCTGGGTGGACAGCTGCCTGTTCAGCCGGTTGATACGCGCGCGGCTCTGATTCAGACTGGCCAGAAAATCGGCCACGATGGAATTGTCGGATATGCGCATATTACAGCATCCCCAGAATGGTTTGGTACATCTCATTCGCCGTGTTGACCAGCCGTGCGGCCGCATCGAACGAATGCTGGAATTTGATCATGTTGGTCATCTCTTCGTCCAGAGACACACCCGAGACGGATTCGCGCTGCTGCGAGAGTTGTGCGACTACCAGCTCCTGCGACTCGATCATCGTATCGGCGCTGTTGACATCCGAACCGATGCGGACGACGGTCTGGTTGTAGTATTCGGAAATGGAAAGCCCGTCCAGCAGCGTTGCTCCTCCGGTGGTGAGGAGCGGTTTCTTTTTGTCGAGGCCGGCGATAAGGAGGGCGATGTCGTTGTTGCCCCCGGCAGTCGGCGAGGAGGATGTCGCGATATTGTCGATACTCGGCGCCGTTCCCGCTGCCCTCCCCGAGGAGGTATCGGTGAGATCGATGGCGATGGAACCCGCATCCGTCCCCATGAAGAAGTTGATGCCGTTGCGCGGGGGATTCTGCAGGCCATATCCCGCGGTATGCAGTTCGTTGATGCTGCTGATGATCGCTTCGGCCAGACGGTCCTGCCGCCCGAGCGACTCGGGAATGGTGCTGTTATAGGACTTGACCAGTCCACCGGCTTCGCCACCGGTGAGCATGACGTCTGCGCCGGAGGTATCAGTGATAATGCGCAGCTGGTCGAAATCCGTACCCGCGATTGATGCCGTTGTGCCCGGTACCGCGCGGAGAGTGCGGAAGTCGCCGTTTCCGGCGATGACCGTCCCTCCCAGGGAGACGTTTACGGAACCGAGCGAGTCCTCCGAAATCGTTATATTGGCAAGCAGTGACAGTTCTTCGAGTTTCCCGTCGCGCAGGTCTTTCATGTCGTTGGGATTCCGTCCTCCCGAACCTGCGGCGAGGATATCCGTGTTGAGGCGCGCGATGTCTTTCGCCAGCGTATTGATCCGGTCAAGTTTTGACGTGATCTCATCGCGCAGCGAGCCGCGCAGCGTGCGCATTTCGGAGTTCAAGCGGTGGAACGTGTCGGTCATGGCTTTGGCATCAAGCATGAGCGCATTGCGCGCAACCGCGTCCTCCGGTTGCGTCGAGAGTGTCTGCCACGCCTGGAAGAAGCGATCCATGGCGCCGCTGAGACCCGAAGCCGACGGTTCATTGAACGTGGCCTCAATCTGACTCAGTATTTGATATTCTGCATTTGCCATGCCGAGGGAGTCATTGGACGACCGGATTTGCTGATCCACGAATCGATTGCGCAAACGCGACACGTTCTCCACCATAACGCCGGTACCGAGAAACCCGTAGGATGTTGACAGGGGCGACGTGGGGGTAAACTCGGCCCTTTGCCGGGAGTACCCGGGTGTGCTGGCATTGGCGATGTTGTGACCCGTGACGGCCATACCGTATTGCTGCGAAAGCAGTGCGCGCCGCGCCGTTTCCAGAAGTTGGGATATTCCGCTCATACTGTCTTCTCCTCTTCCCTACATTCGATGATCGACAAGCTGCCGTGTATGATCCTCGGTCACCAGGCGAAGTGTATCCTGGACGAAGCGCAGGGATCGTTGCAGAAAGATCCGGTTCTGCTCGTTCATATGGAGGATCCGTTCAACAACCGTACGCAGCCGCGCAGCAATCGTGGAGATGCGAACAGCATCACCGGCCGGCACGCGCCCCAGCACTTCGGCAACCGTAACAAACCGCCCGCCGGAGGCATCCCGGTCAGCAAGGTCACCCGCGATCTCGGCGGTAAGCCGCGACCGGGCTTCTTCCAGATTCCGGAAAGGCGTGATCAGGGTCTCTTCCTGGATCAGGATTGCCGCCAGTTCGTCTCCGCGAACGCCGACAATGGAATGCTGCTTGCGGGTCATCACCTGCAACAGCGCTTCTCCCACCTCCACTTCCTTCTGCATCACCTGTTCAAGTTCCTCAATCTTCGTCATTGTCGCCTGGCTCCTGCTGTTCGAAGTAGCGGATATAGTCCATCACCTTGCTGACGTACGCCTGCGTTTCGCGATAGGGAGGAACACCACCATGCTTCTCCACCGCACCGGGACCGGCATTGTATGAAGCCACCGCGCGCTGAATGTCCCCCCCGAACCGGTTCATCATCTGACCCAAATACCTGGCTCCGCCGTTGATATTGTCACGGGGATCCCACACATTCTGCACACCCATCATGGCCGCTGTGGTATCAATAAGCTGCATGACACCCTTTGCGTTTTTTGCTGACCGGGCATCGGTATGCCCGGCCGATTCCGCAGCAATGACGGCTTTCAACAGGTTCACGCTTACACCGTTTCGATCGGCGGCCTCCTGCACAATGGGCGCCAGGGTGTCCACCCGCCTGCGTACCGTATCCGGTACTGCCTGGAAAGACCCGGTTGGCTGCACTGCCCGAGTGACGGACTCGTCTGTCGGAATGGGCGGAGGCCCCGTCCGGGGTGTCACGCCCGTCCCGGCGGGCGCAACCTTGCGGGGCATCTCCTCACCGGTGATTTCCTTGTAGAGCATTTCGCCCATTCCCAGTGAACTGTTACGCGACATGTGACGGGCCAGTTCGATATCAAACATTCCCTCAAGCATGTCACCGCCGTAGCTGTCACCGAACATGTCGCTCTTGGGAATTCCCGACCGCATGCTTTTCAGCATCGTGCTCAGCATCAGTGCTTCAAATTCCCGCACCGCCCGCTGGAGCTTCACCTTTCCCTTTTCATCCAGCCGTTGCGGATGTTGGCCCGTCGAGGCTGCCGTGGAGTGAATGCTGTCCATCAGATGATCACCAGTTCGGCATTGAGCGACCCGGCACGCTTTAACGCCTGGAAGATGGCGATGATGTCCCGGGGGGTGACTTTCAATGCATTGAGTGTTCTGGCAACGTCCTGGACGGTGGCCGACCTGTCAAACGCCATGACGGTCGATGAATCCTCACCCGCCGCAACCGCCGTGAGTTGCGATGTCACCGTCTGCCCCAGCGACCAGGGAGCTGGTTGAGACACGACCGGCGTGGATTCAATTTGGATATTCAAACCCCCGTGAGAAATCGCCACGGGCTGGATGGTGACGTTTCCTCCCACCACGATGGTCCCCGTTCGCTCGTTGATGATCACTTTGGCGATGACATCCGGATTCACGTCCAGCAGTTCAATCGTGGAAATGAACTCAATCAGGTTGCCGTCCGCTCGAATCTGTGGCGGAACAGCGATCGTTACACTCGACCCGTCGTTGGCCCGGGCCACGCGTTCACCGATCCTGGTGTTGATGGCGTCGGCTACGCGGGTTGCCGTGGTAAAATCGGCTTCGAGCAAGATCACGGCGATCGAGGAATCCCGGACCAACCCCATTACCAGTGAACGTTCCACAAGGCCACCTCCGGGGATGCGCCCTGCGGCGGTGTGGTTCCTGCGCACCTCATTGCCGTTGGACCGGACACTCATCCCTCCGACAGAAATCGGACCCTGAGCGATTGCGTAGGTTTCGCCGTCCAGTCCGGACAGTGGCGTCATCAGCAGCGTGCCACCCTGCAGGCTTGTCGCATCCCCCATGGATGAAACGATCACATCAATGCTCCCTCCCTCTTTGGCGAAACCGGGTACCGTCGCCGTCACCATCACGGCAGCCACGTTTCGCAACCGGAGATAGTCGTTCCCCAACCGGGAATCATCCTGCGGAACAGTAATCCCGAACCGCTTCAGCATACTTATCACCGATTGCACGGTGAATGTGGACCGCTGCGTATCGCCGGAGCCGTTCAGCCCCACCACCAGCCCATAGCCGATAAGCTGCTGACCCCGCACGCCCTGCACATAGGCGATATCTTTGATCCTGATGGCCCCTGCGGACTCTGTCAGCAGGGGGATCAGGAGGAGCATCAGGAAGAGATTCCGTATCGTTCGCATAGTCGCCTCGCTTAGAACAACCAGTACAAGAATTTGGTGATCCAGCCCGGGCCCTGCGCCCGAGAAACAATGCCGCTGCCTTCAAATGCGATCCGCGCGTCCGAAATGTTGAAAGAATAGACAGCGTTGTCCGCCATGATATCCGACGGTCGGATAACGCCGGAAAGGGTGATCACCTGTTCTTCGCCGTTTACGATGATGGTGCGGTTCCCGGTGATCATCAGGTTGCCGTTAGGCAGTACGGACTCCACGCGCGCGCTCACTTTTGCCCGCACCGATCCGCGTGACGAGGTGGCGCCTTCACCACGGAAGGAACCGCCGGTGCTGAGACCGCCCGCAATGTCCAGCGGATTCGAATTTCCGCTCTTCCCCGACGCCGACAGGGAGAGGTTGCTTTCCCGTTCAGACGAAGTACGCGCATCATTGGAAGCGCTGGATGTCTCAACCACCAGCACGAGAACCGCATCGCCGGGGCGGGCCGCTTTCTGATCGGAAAACAGGGATCTGCCGGCATTGTTGCGCATATCCTGGCTCGCCGCAGGTCCTGCGGCCAGCATCAGCGTTATTGCACACAGCAGGGCACTTCGCATACCTCCTCCTTGACTATTCAAGTGTGACAGCCACCGTGCGCGCATCAGCCACACGGGCCCGCAACCGGTCACCGTGACCGGGCACGCGCACATAAATGTAGTCCCCCAGCACACCATCCTCACGTGCCACGCCGTCCACGGAGAGGCGCACGTGACCGGAACGCACATGTACTTTCACGTGATCGCCCTGCAGGACGAGGGGCACAGGCTCAAAAAGATCCCCGAACAGGATGCTGCCGGGCTGAACGATCCTCTTCGTCCGCAACGCAACCAGTATTTGCTGCTCAACCACGCTTCGTTGCAGGCATGTCGTTTCCATCCGGACCAGACGCAAATCCTCCGGCGCGGGTGTTGTATGACGCGGCAGCATGCGTGCCGCCACCGGCACCTTTGCGTAGGTCCGTATCACAACAGTCATGGCTATCCGGCGCAACGTTTGCCCGCCCGTTTCCACATCCACCGCAATGCCCGTCACTCCCTTCAGGCGCCCGGGTTCCGTAAGATGGATCCGCAGGTCGTAGTCCGCAGAGGGAACGGCAATGCTATCGGGCACCGCGCGGAACACGATTTCCATTTCTTCGTTTCCGCCGGCAAGGTGGGCAGTGAGTGCGCCCCGTACTGTTTCCCGCAGCTCGGCGGCGCGGATCCAGGTGTCCGCCGGCGCTGCGCCGTCGGCGCGTGCGCACAGGAACAACAGGATGGCCATCACACGTGTTGCGGGTCTCATGGTATCAGCGCTTGATGTTGTTTGCGATATTCAACATATCCTCAACCGTCTTTATGGTCTTGGCGTTGATTTCATAGGCACGCTGGGCGGTGATCATGCCGACCATTTCCTCCACCACGTCCACGTTGGAGGATTCCAGATATCCCTGATGCATCTCGCCGTACCCTTCGATCCCCGCCTGGCCGATCGTCGGTGCGCCGGAAGCAACGGTCTCCATGAAGAGATTGCTGCCAAGGGAGCGTAACCCTGCCGGATTGACGAACTTCGCCAGCTCGAATTGCCCGACCTTCACCGCCTCACCCCCTCCCATAGGACGCGCCTCAATCGTTCCGTCGCGACCGATGCTGATCTCCGTGGTATCCGAAGCGAACGACAGCGGCGGTTCCACCTGGTACCCCTGCGATGTCACCAGGGCCCCTTCGCCCGAAACCTTGAACGAGCCATCACGCGTATAGGCGATGCTCCCGTCCGGCTTGCGAACCTGGAAGAATCCTTCACCCTCGATCGCGACATCGAGTTGATTCTGCGTGGGCTGAACATCGCCCTGCATGAAGCTCTTCAACGTCGCCACCGGGACCGAGCCGTTTCCCACCTGCAGTTCCATTGCGGTTTGCAGGTTCGGATTCTGTGACACACCGGTCGTCTTCAGTGTCTGGTACATCAAGTCCTGGAATTCCGGCCTGCTCTTCTTGAACCCTGTCGTGTTCACATTTGCCAGGTTGTGTGCTATCGTGTCGATATTCAACTGCTGGGCAAACATCCCGGTTGCGGCCGTACGTAGTGCTCTGTTCATATTTTCCTCCTGCGCTCCTGATGGTGAATTATACGCGGCCGATATCCATGACCCGGTCAAGGGTCTGGTCCTGCGCCTGAATCATTTTCTGGTCGGTTTCAAACGAACGGCTCAGTTCAATCATGGCTATCATTTCCTCAATCCCCTCGACGTTCGATTCTTCAAGGTACCCCTGGCGGATGACGGTCCGGTCTTCCTCGACGTCACTGATAGGGTCACGGGGATCCGGAATGAAGAGCGATTCATGATCCTTCTGGAGCAAGGCGGTTCGTTCCACGTCGACGAGCTGTATCCGTCCTACTGTTTCCTTGCCGGTGGAGAGCTCGCCGACCTCGTTGATGCTGATCGATCCCTTCGGGATTCTGTCAGCCTGTGGGATCGTAATGTGTCCGGCGGAGCTGAGCACGGCGTATCCTTCGCCGGTGACAAGGGTTCCGTCCGGTGAAAGCTTGAAATTGCCGTTCCGCGTCAGCCGGATGCCCCGGGGCGTATCGACTGCAAAGAAGCCGGGACCTTCGATGGCGAGATCCAGGGGATTTCCTGTTTGCTGGAGTGACCCTCCGGAGAAATCGATCGCCCGCTGGGCCCCCATACCGGTCATGTCCGTCCGTTCATCCGGCCGGCCCGCCGCCGATTCCTTCAGCATGCTTATAAATACCCGGTCCTTCTTGAACCCCGTGGAGTTGATATTCGCCAGGTTGTTCGCCAGAACTTCCATCCGGGTCATCTTGGGCCGCATGGCGGCTTCGGCTGCATAGATCCCTTTGATCATACATCCTCCTCGTTTTTCGGTGGGGCCGGGCGGATCGTTTTGAGTTTCATGGCCAGATCAAGTTCTCCGCGTCCGACGCCCAGTTTCCGGGCGGCGTGAAGCCGCTGTGTTTGTGTAGTCGATCGCGCGAGCATCTGCTGCATTTTACCGACAGAGAGTGGAGCCGCGGGCTGCGCATGGAGACGGCGCGAGAGGGTGATTTCTTCGCTTCCACGGCGGAAGCTGCGCGCGAGCTGGAGAGAGGTTTCCCGTTCGCCGTCGTCTTCCTCCCCCGGATCTTGCTGTTCTCCGGCAGGAAGCTGGTCTTCGTCGGTGGGAGAAACCATTCCGTGTGCCTGGCCGTGATGCTGCGACGGCAGGGCGGCAGCCGGTGCCGGCTGCACCGGAACGGGAACGGCACGGCGCATAACGACAAAGACGAATCCACCCGACGTCAACGCCACCATTGCCATCATGCCGATCAGCAGAAGCGGCGATCCGGATTCGGCAGGCGCGTCAACCGGGCCGTCCATCGACTGCCGGGGTTGGTTGGCGGGACGATTCTCGGCGTCCACCTGGGCACGGACGATGGCCGCAACATCAATCAACCCGATCGCCCGGTCCTGCGCGATTGCCGGTGCAACCGCCGGCGACTTCACCGCGGGTCCGGCCATACGCTGCGAGGAAGCGGGCGTGATCCCCGGCGACTTCACCGCAGATCCGGCCGCAGCCTGCGCGGATGCACCTGTGGACGCCGGTAGATGCACCACCGGTGCCGCCGTACCACGGGCGGGTGCGCGTGTGACCGCCTGTGAAGGCACCCCCATCCCTTCTTTCGGGAACACCTCGATATGCACTTCATTGCCACCCGACGGCTGTACGCACCGGTAGGTGGTGTGTTCACGGAGCGTCACCGCAACGCTCAGACTATCACCCTGTAACCGCGTGACAACGACGTTCCGGACAAGGCCTTCCGAGAAGAGGAGCCGGGAAGACCGGGGGGATGGAGCAAGCCGGGTCCGGGAAAGGCCCAATCGCACAAGGCTTTTCCCGTGGTCGGTGGAGAACCGGATATCCCCGCCAAACACCAGTATCACACGGCTTGAGGCCGGGGATACAACGTAGCGGATATCCGTGAGAACCGACGGCTGATCGGCGCTTCCCTTCCAGGAAACAAGGAGAAGGAGCGCGAAGATGATGAAAAGGTGCGGGATCTGCTTCATCGCGGTGCCCTCCAGACCGGCAGGAATATCGTAAAGGTGGTTCCTTTGCCCACTTCGCTCTCCACTTTTATCTCGCCTTTGTGTTGTGCAATGATCTTGCTGCATATGGCCAGACCGAGCCCGGTGCCCTTGTCCCCCTTGGTGCTAAAAAAAGGCTTGAAGATTTTGTCCTGGACTTCCTTCGGAATGCCGCTGCCGTTGTCGGAAACGCGGATTGCCACGTGGAAGCCGGTGAGGCTCGTCGCCACGGTGATGGTGCCCCCCCCGGACATCGCATCGCGTGCGTTGATCAGGAGATTCAGAAACACCTGCTGAAGGTAGTTGGCATTGCCGCTCACACACGGAAGATCCTCCGCCAGGAGCAGTTCCACGCTGATACCGTTCCCCGAGAACTCATGTTGCACCATGATGACGATGTCATCGATCGCCTTGTTGATGTTGATCGCCTCGGTGCTGACTTCTTCCGAAACGTTCCGGGCGAAGTTCATCAGGCGCAGCGTGATATCCGACAGTCTCGTGAGCTGACGACTGAACATCTCAATCCAGTTGGGGAGCGGCCGGCCCGATTGCACGAGTTCCAGATGGAGCATCAGCACCTGCAGCGGATTCTTGATTTCGTGGGCGATGCCCGCGGCAAGCTCGCCGATCGCGGCAAGCTTTGCGGCCTGCACCATCTGCGCCTGTGACGCCTTCAGCTCGTCATTCGCCTTCAGCAGCTGCTTGTAGGTCCGCCAGTTCTCTACGCCGACCGCAGCCTGGTTGGCAAGAACGGAGAGCAGCTGAATGTCCTGGTTGGAGAACTCCTGTTGCGGCTTTTCGGTATGGATGATGAAGACGCCGATCCCCTGGCTTCGCAAAATCAGCGGAACGACCACGAAGTTGCGCGCGCTGCTCTTGGCAAGCATGTGTTCCAGATCGGGGATGATCACGGTCTTTTTCTCCGCAATCACCCAATCCACAATCCCCGACTCCAGCTGGTGTTCCGTCTCCGCCTGCAGCCGCGGCGACCCCTTTGATGACAGGGGAATGATCTTGCTGGAGGTCGACTGGAACAGGAAAATGTTCGATTCGAGGACCGGAATCACCTGGCGGGTCAGTTCGATCAGTGCGCTGACGATGAGCTCCGGTTCCGTGGCGGTACTGATGATGTTCGAGAGCCGTTGCGTCGCCACCAGTTCGTCAATCGAACTGCGGATGGCCAGGTTGTTCTGTGTATACTGGACGTTCTCCTGCCGTAGAATATCTATGGTTTTTTCGAGAGCCTTGATATACGTCTCGCGGCTTTCGATAAACTGCTCGAACTGGGGAAGTCCTTCTTCCAGCAGCTGCATCCGGTTCTTTTTCTTTGTCGGGTGGTTCATGGTCTCGTCGTGCACGGGCTATCGGGAGACGTCAATCTGGGTGACTTGTTCCAGATCCTGCTTCAGCAGTTCCCGGTAATTGGTCATGTAGTCGGCCAGTACATTGTCGTCGTTCAGCTGAAGATGGTCCAGGGCCTCGCGGTCAAAGTCGTTTCCCTTGTCGAACTCCACCGAAGACCCGTTCATCTTGCAGGCGAACACATCGGCACAATGAATCAGGGCCACCAGGTCCTTGTTCTGTTCCGCACGTGTCGGCTGATGGTGGAGGGTGATCGCCTCGACGAGATGATCCGGGAGGTTCCACCGTTCCGCAAGCCAGCCGCCGATCTCGCCGTGGGTCACTCCGAGAACGCTTTCTTCGGCTTCCACGGCGGTGAGGTCGGTTTCCCGCACAATTTCGGTGATGCGTTTGAATTCGTTCTTGAAATAGCGGTGGAGGACCGATACCCCCATATCGTGCAGGAGTCCACCAACGAAGACTTCGCCGCTTACCCGGTACCCCAGGTCGCGCGCCAGGCGCCGGGCAAGGACGCCGCTGGTGATGGCATGATCCCAGAACACCTTTGCATCGAACATACTGTCGGATTTCTTCTGGAGCGAGCTGACGAGGGAGATGCTGATCACAATCTCCTTCAGAGCGTCGTATCCCAGCACGATAATCGCAAAGTCGATCGTGGAGATCTTCCGCGGGAACCCGTAGAACGGCGAGTTGGCGATCTTCAACACCTTGGCCGTCAGGGCCTGATCGGTGGAAATGAGCCGGCCCAGCTTGGACGCGCTGGTCTTGGGGTTGTCAACCATGTCCACCACTTCCATGGCAATCGTCGGCAGAGCCGGCAGCTGGATAATGCTCTGCACTTTCTCCTTGATGTACTCCGGTGCCATCATGTCCGGTTGATTCTCCCGTTATACACAGTCACGAACAATAGCACTCAGCGCATCGAGTGCACGATCATGAAGGTCGTTCACTTCTGTCGCAGAGTTACCCAGCAGGTGGGCGACTTCTTCAAACGAGAGTCCCTCCTGGTAGCACAGTGCCAGCGTCAGGCGTTCCTGGTACGGCAATCCGCCGATGGAGTCCACGAGCGAATTCTTGACCGATGCCACGATGCTGGAAAATCCCGGCGCCTCGGCCATGCCCGCCCTGATGACGCGCATGTCTTCCGTGAGGTTTTCAACAGTCAGGTCTTTTTCCTGCAATCCGAGCAAATCCAGGGCTGCCGGGTCAAATCCCAAATCGGGATCGGCGGCGTATCTGCCGACTTCAAGCCTGCGACAGAGAACATCGGCCGTATGCACCGTGGCGGTCAACAGGGGATCCACGACCGCTGCAGCCGGGTGGTGGTGTAAATGAATGGCTTCCTGGATGCGCGCACTGAGGCCCCAGTGTTCGGCAAGCCATGCCCCTATTCCTTCATGTGTTCCGGTCTCCACTCCGGGCTCCACTCCCGGCAGAATGCCCTCGTCCCGCCCCCGGGGGATGATCATCCCGAGGTCATGAAAGAGTCCCGCCACAAAGGCATCGTCTTCGGATACCGCTCCGGATCGGCGCGCGAGCATTCGTGCCACGATACCGCAGCTGACGGAATGATTCCAGAACTCGCCATAGGCGGTGAACAAATCCACCAGACTGCGGAACGCGCCGGTCACCACCATCCGCATTACGCTGTCACGCAGGGCGTCAAATCCCAGCAGGGTGATAGCATTCGATACCGTGGCAACACGCTGCGGAATCGCCAGCAGGGGCGAATTGGCGCTGCGCAGCACGCTCTCGCTCAGGCGCTGATCGCTCGCCACGATGGCGCTCAGGCGCGCCACACTGGCTGCAGGGTCGCGCATGACATGCAATATCTGATGCACGAGGGGGGACAACCCACGACCGCCGGGCAGGCGGGTGTCGTCCCGCTTTGTGTGCATCACCTGCTGTGACAACCCGTTCATGACAGTTCTCCGATGTCGAGCAACACACGCCGGAGATGCGTAATCGCCCGCGCATGCAACCCCACCACCTCCCCTTCCGATTCGCCGATCACACCGGCAATCCCCTTCATCGGAATCCCCTCGTAGTAGTGCATAGCCAGGACAAAACGCTCACTCTCCGCAAGATCTTCATACACGCCCACCAGGCTCTGCTTGAGCACGTCCACCTTCAGTTTGAGAGCGGGTGCACGACGAAGCACCGACGCCTGGAGCCAAAGGGTTGAGAGACGCTCCTCTCCCGTCACTTCCTCGCACAACCCGAGCAGTGCCAGCGCTTCGGCGTTGAACGGAATATCGGGTTCCTTCCCCGCCGGACCGCCGAACAGCCGGTGACAGATCACGTCGGCGACATGCACCACCGCAGCCAGAAGTGGATCCTGCCGCGCGAGGCCGGGTTCATGATGATGCCGCACGGCATCCTGAATTTCCGGGGAGAGGGTTTCCCAGCGGTCCACCATCCATGATCCCGCTTCTTCATGGAGCGACAGCGGTACTGGACGCGGCAGATGCCGGGCATCCAGGTCCGGCGCCCACTCCGGATGCGCCTCGCCCTCCGGTGACGGCAGATCGTCTCCCAGAAAGAGAAACCCGACATCATGCACCAGACCGGCGACGAACGCACGATCCGGACCCACTGCACCCAGCTCGGTGGCAACCGCTCTGGCCACCAGGGCACACGTCAACGAGTGATCCCACAGGGAATCGCAGTATTCGAAGCTGTTCACGATGTGCCGGGTGGCGCTACTGGCAATAAGACGCTTCACCGTTTCCCGGATCACCTGGGGACCCAGGAGAGCCAGCGCGAGATTGACATCCCGCACGCGCCCCGCGAAACCATAGGTTGCGTTTGCTTTCGACGAAAGCGAACGGGCGAGAACAGGGTTCCACCCGATTATCGCACTCATGCTTGCCACCGTTGCTAAGGGATTATTGACCAGGTTCACGACATACTCCAGGACCTTCGCCTTGAAAGGGAACACCACTCCTGTCCGGAGCGCTTTCTGTTCAAACCGGTCGTCCAACATGCGCATATCCGTGCTCTTCATAATTCCAGCACCTGCAGCCGCTGACGCAACTGACGAAGCACTTCTGAATGAATCTGCGAGACCCGGCCTTCCGAAATACCAAGGAGTTTAGCAATCTCCGAGAATTTGAGCTCCTCGTAATAGTACAACGCAATCACCGTGCGTTCGCGTTCGGAGAGTCGCTCGACCGCTTCAATGAGCAACCGGCGGGTCTCGTCATCGCTCAAACGTTCAAACGGGCTCGGGGTGAGAGACGGTGTTTCGTCTGTCCGGTCCGCGCTCTCGCCTTCCACCATGACGTCCGTCCCGCACGCCGCCGGTGACATTCCTCCCCCGACCATTTTCCGGTAGTCGTCCAGACCCATGGAGAGTTTTTCCGCGATTTCCTCATCCAGAGGTTCGCGGCCCTGTTCCTGCATCACCTGGTGAGCCGCCTTTCCCACTCTGCGGTTGTTATCGCGCACGGAGCGCGGCACCCAGTCCAGCTTGCGCATCTCATCCAGAATGGAACCGCGGACCCGGGGCACCGCATATGTTTCAAATTTCACACCCGTGGATGGCGTAAACCGTTCAATCGCTTCCAGCAATCCGAGCACGCCGAAATGGACCATGTCGTTATAGTCCAGCCCGTGCGCTTTCCCCTGGAGGTGAAGCCCGAATTTGCTGACGACATACCGGACAAGATCCAGGTACTGCACGACGAGCTTTCGCTTCAGCTCCGTCGAACGATTCTGGAGAAACGCTTCCCACAGGGATGGTACCGTCATTTCCATAGCTTCGTAAGGGCCTCAGTGCCTAGGATGCTGTCTGGGTTCGTTGATCCGCCTGTTGATTGTCGTCCGGGCCCTCGCCTGAACCGGCCGCGGATGACGGTTCTTGTCCGGCGTACTTCTTGTTCTTCATTGCCGACATCGCCATCAGGAGCACCGCCTGTCCGGCAACGACGGCGATAAACACGATGAACGACCGCGTCACGATATCCATCAGCGGGAGTCCCTGGCTACCCAAAAACACGGCAGCGACAAAGAATGCCAGTGTGCCGACTTGCAGCATGATTTTTGTCATAGAGCCACCATACGTTTCACGGATCCCTGCAGGTGATCGCGCACGACGACGCGTGCCAGCGACCGAATTGACAGTGCGGCGGCCGAACGCGGGAACGCCTTCACCAGGGGTTCCTGGCGCAGCACGGCTTCCCGGGCCCGGTCGTCACGAGGCACGATGGATGCGCAGACCAGTTCGCGCTTCAGAAAATGCCTGGCAGCCGCCTGGAGCTTTCCGAAGGCCTCCTCCCCCTCCCGGGGAGTTCGTGCGGTGTTCACCACAACCTCGACAGGAAGGAGCGGTGCTTCAAGGGACAGCACTTTGATCATGGCGTAGGCATCCATCACCGCCGTCGGCTCGATACTGGTGACAACCAGCGTGGCGTCCGCAGCAGCGGCGTACGTGACGATCTCCGGGTTGATGCCCGCGCCGGTGTCGATCAGGAGGACATCCGTCCGTTCCTCCAGACTCGTCAGTTCGCCGATCAGATCGTGCTGGCGTTCGGGCTCCAGGTCGGGGTAGTCCGTATCGCCGGAACTTCCCGGCACCAACCGGAGGCCGGGATAGGGTGTCACCATCACCTCCTCAAGGTCACGCTCACCTCTCAACACATGATTTAAACGGAAGCGCGGCGAAATTCCCGTCATCACATCGAGTCCCGCCAGATTCGCATCTGCATCCAGCAGCACAACCCGTTTCCCGAGATCCACGAGAGCGATCGCGAGGTTCAAGGCCAGCGTGCTCTTGCCCACCCCTCCCTTGCCACTGGTCACGGTGAGCACACACGGCCTGACCGGGCGGTTCGTTTCTGCGTACAGACGGGCAATCTCCCGCATCCGTGTTGCCTGATCATGCATGTGCCATTTCTCCCGTATAGACCATCGCCGCCAGCTGTGCAGCGTCCACCGTCCGGATATCGTCCGGCACCGTCTGCCCCGTCGTGATATACGAAATCGGAAGATGATGCCGGTGCATGATACTGAGGAGCGGACCGTACGTCACCGCCTCGTCAAGCTTGGAGAAAATCAGCCGGTTGGGCTTCACCACCTTGAACTGATCGATGATGTCTTCCGAAGTTTTGATGTTCGTTGACGCACTCAGAACCAGATGTGTCTCGTCCGGATCCGCGGCTGCAACGAATTTTGCGAGATCATTCAGGTCCTTCTTCGAGCGTTGACTCCTTCCGACGGTATCGAAGAACACAATGTCCTTCGTCCGGAACTTGCGAAGCATCTGTGCCACTTCAGCGGGTTTGTACACGACTTCCATCGGTATGTCTGCGATGCCGGCGAAGGTGCGGAGTTGTTCGATCGCGCCGATCCGGTAGGTATCCGCGGAAATCAGCGCCACATCCAGACCGCTGACCAGCTTGTTGATGGCCGCGAGTTTGGCGATCGTTGTCGTTTTTCCGACTCCTGTCGGTCCGACCAGCACCACGATGCGCGTCCTCTTTCTGCGCGGTTTTGCACCGGCGGCCGGTGGGATAACCCCGGCAAGAGCGGCGATCACCTGCTTTTCGAGATACTGCCGGTTGGTAATGTGATCCTGATTGGTGCTGGCGTACACCCCCTGCACGAGATCCGCGGCAAGCTGCTCATCCACGTCGTGCTGAACGAGTTTGCTGTACGCCTTCTGCAGCGTATCAGGAAGGGCCGGCATCCGGGAGTATTTGAGCTGATCGACAATCGCCCGCAGTGTGCCCTTCACGTCCTCCATGTCCGTGCGGAGTTCGACCATACTGCCGACCTCGGCCGCACGGCGGGAAACGCCGGGGGAACGCAGCTCTTCATGCCCTCTCTGGCCGTATTGCTCGGCAATGCGGCGCAGGTTGGCCAGCGTGCTCTGTTCTTCAAGGTCCACGTTCGAACGCTCCAGATGCTGCGCGAACTCCGGGGGGTCCGGACGGCGGCGATACGTGCTCTGCGCAGCGGGAGCGACATCGTCGATCGCTCCGGTCACCTCAAACATATCACGGGCCAGCAGGTTGAACGGCCCTCCCCGGGTCACCTTCCGGCTGCTGATAATGATCGCTTCAGGTCCGAGGTCGCGTTTCATCTGCTCGGTCGCCTCTTTCAGGCTGTGGGCCTGGAATTTCTTAATCCGCATGGTCTGCCTCGAGTTTTCCTACGAACTCCACTTCCGTGTCGGGCGGAAGTTCTGTGAATGACAGCACAACAACATCGGGAAACGTGGTGGCAATCAGCCGGTGGAAGTATGGACGCACGGTGGCGGCACACAGAACGATCGGTGTTGTCCCGTGTAACCGGCACAGCTCGCTGTTTGCCGTCAGACTCGCATGAATCGATTGAATCGTCTGCGGCGAGAGACCCAGACTCGGGCTGCTTTCCCGTTGATTCTGCAGTGCGGCGGTGACCATCTGCTCGAGCCGTGGATCCATGGCGATCGCGTGTACCACACCCTTCACGTCGCCATACAACCGCGCAATGGTCTCCGACAGCGCATGCCGCACATACTCCGTCAGGACGTCCACATTCTTTGTGACGCGCGCGTAATCCGCAAGTGCTTCCAGAATGGTGACAAGGTCACGCACCGGAATTCCCTCGCGTAACAGGTTCTGCAGCACCTTCTGGATTGAGCCGGTGGGGAGAAGGTCAGCGGTCAGCTCCTCCACGACGGCCGGATAGTCTTTCTTCAGATTTTCCATCAACTTCTTGGTGTCCTGCCGTCCCAGGATCTTATCCGCGTTCTTCCGCAGCACTTCCTGCACATGCGTGGAGAGAACCGCGGACGGCTCCACCACCGTGTACCCGAGGAGTTCCGCGTGTTCGCGGTCATTCACGTTAATCCACACCGCGGGGAGTCCGAACGCCGGTTCGCGCACTTCCACTCCCGCCACAGCGCCATCCGCCGTGCCGGGATTCATGGCAAGACAGCGGTCCATCGCCAGCGATCCGGTGGCCGCCACATTCCCGCGGATCTTGACTACATACTCGTTCGGATCGAGCTGGAGATTATCGCGCACACGAACCGGCGGGATGACAATACCGAGGTCAATGGCCAGCTGCCGGCGGAGATTGGTGATGCGTGCAAACAGGTCTCCTTCACGCGCCTCGTCCACCAGAGAGATCAGACCGTACCCGATCTCCAGCTCCACCGGATCCACCTGCAGGTAGTCCTCCACACGCTCCTCTTTCGGGACAGCGGCGGCCTGGGGAGCGATCTCCGCGGCGGCTGCGGTTTTCCGGTCGCGGAGTTTCACGTACCCGACGCCGCCTGAAAGCATCGAAAGAGCGAGGAAGGGAATCGTCGGAAGGCCGGGCACGACCGCAAACATGAACAGGGCACCCGAGGCGATGAGCAGTGCTTTCGGGCGGCCGAAGATTTGCTCGCGGATCTCGAGATCAAACGGGTTCCCCGCAGCGCTCCGGGTCACAATCATTCCCGATGACACCGCCACGATCAACGCCGGGATCTGGGTCACCAGGCCGTCCCCTACAGTGAGCAACGTGTAGGTCTGGAGCGAGTCGGTGAACGACATTCCTTTTTGCACGACGCCGATAACGAAACCGCCCAGGATGTTGACGATGTTGATCAGCAACCCGGCTATGGCATCCCCCTTGACAAACTTACTTGCGCCGTCCATCGCACCGTAGAATTCCGCCTCACGAGAAATTTCTGCGCGACGCTGGCGTGCTTCTTTTTCGGTGATCATCCCGGCGTTCATGTCCGCATCGATCGCCATCTGTTTGCCGGGCATGCCGTCCAGGGTGAATCGTGCCGCCACTTCGGACACACGCCCGGCGCCCTTGACGATCACGACAAACTGTATCAGCACCAGAATCAGGAAAATGATGAACCCGACAACGTAATTCCCCTTCACGACGAACGATCCGAATGCGGTGATCACTTCGCCGGCATAGCCTTCCCCGAGAATCAGCCGCGTGGAGGCCACATTCAGGCCCAACCGGAAGATCGTCAGGATCAGCAGCAGCCCCGGGAACACCGAGATCTCCAGCGGGTTGGTCAGATACATCGACACCATCAGAATCAGAATGGCCAGAGTGATGTTTGCGGCAAGGAGAACATCCAGGAACATCGCCGGGATGGGAATAACCAGCAGCGCAAGTATGAGGATCACCGCAACGGCGAGCACAACATCGCTGTTCGTCCCGAGGAGCCGCATGGGCCTTTCGAACATTCCGGCTGCTGATGTTAGACGTGTGCTGGCCATGTGCTCAATTCATCGTCAATGTTGGCTGTCCCTGCTTCAGGCGATAGATGTACGCAAGCAATTGTGCAACGGCCTGGAACAGTTTTTCCGGAATGGTCCCGCCGATCTCCACAGACCGGTAGAGGGCCTGCGCGAGCGGCCGGTCTTCCACGACCGGTACGCGGTGCGCCAGAGCGATCTCCTTGATCTTGAGTGCCACCAGATCCGCCCCCTTTGCCACCACGGTCGGGGCGTTCATCTCTTCCACATCGTACCGGAGAGCAACAGCGAGGTGAGTCGGGTTGGTCACCACGACATCCGCTGTGGGCACGTCCTGCATCATCCGGCGGTACGCGATTCGCCGCTGGATGCTGCGCACACGGCTCTTCACCTGCGGATCGCCTTCGGTGGACTTTGTTTCTTCTTTGACTTCCTGCTTGCTCATGCGCATTTCTTTTTCAAATTCGAATCGCTGGTAAAAATAGTCCACCGCCGCAAGAATCAGAAATGCGAGCCCGGTGCTCAGTCCGACGCTGAACCCCGCCCGGCCGATAAAGCCCAGGATTCCGGCGGGATCGCCGTCCACAAGTACCGGCGTCTCCGCAAGCACATCCTGAAGTCCCCCATAGGCCACGAGGCCGACAACAACAATCTTGACGATACTCTTTGCGAGCTCCACCACCGACCGGCGAGACAGGAGCAGTTTCTTCATGCCGTTCAGCGGATTGAGCTTCTCGAAATTCGGCTTCATCGCCTTCGGCGAAAATATGAACCCCACCTGCAGATATCCCGCGGCGAGTCCGATGACCAGGAAACCGAGCACAATAGGGGCGATCAGAACGCCGATATGCGCCACCCCGTTGCTCACCATATGATGGACATTCTCCGCAGACAGCGCCAAGGATCCCGCTCGCGTGAACGCTGTTCTGGCGATCGAAGCCAGTCCGGACACCAGTGCGGTGCTCCCGAAATACAGGACCAGCAGTCCGAACAGCAGAACCAGCGCCGAGTTCAGTTCGACGCTGCGGACGACTTTCCCTTTCCCCCGGGCTTCTTCCCGCTTACGCTCACTCGCAGGTTCGGTTTTTTCCTGATACGATTCTTCGGCCATGGCTCAGAGTACTCTCACAAACTGCAGCACCTGCTCCTGAAACCCTCCCAGGAGCTTCTTGAACGCGAAAACCAGAAAGGGTGCGCCGGTCATAAGGACCAGCATGCCCACAGCGATCTTCACCGGAAAACTGACGATAAACACATTTATCGCCGGTGCGACCCGTGCGAGAATTGCCAGGGCGATGTTCACGAGAAACGATGCCACTATCACCGGAGCAGCGCACTGCACGCCGATGACAAATACCAGGCCCGTCAGACGCACAAGCCGGTCCACGGCGGCGACGCCGAAGACCAGGCCGTTAAGCGGGACCGCATCATAACTGAGTATGAGACCCTGGAGGACGACATGATGTCCGTTCACGAGCAGAAACACCAGCATGGCCACCAGGTAGAGAAATCCGCCGATGACATTGTTCGGCCCGGTCTCGGGATCGAACGCAGTCGCGAGGGACACGCCGATATCGAACCCGATGAGTTCGCCCGCCGCGCGTACGCCGGCGAAGATGAGACCCATGGAAAAGCCGATGAACAGCCCGGTCAGCACCTCCTGCACTCCCATGATGACCAGCGGCGCAAGCTGCAGATCCAGGTGCGGCGTCCGGCCCGCCAGGACGGGATACAGCACGATCGCCATAAAGACACCCAGTCCCACCTTGACCTGTACCGGCACGGCGACATGCCCGAACACCGGCGCCATGGCGACAAGGGACGTCGTGCGCAGGAACAGCATCAGAAACAGCACGAACTGGAAGACGTAGAGTTCCATCGGTCAGCGTCCGAGCCCGGGAATCTGATTGAACACGTTCACCGTAAAACTCACCATCACGTCCATCATCCACGGAAGGGTCAGCACGGCGATGATTGCCACGGCAATAATCTTCGGCACGAATGTCAGGGTGATCTCCTGGATGGACGTGGCGGCCTGAAAGACGGCGATCGACAGACCCACCACCAGCGACAGCACCAGCATCGGAGCCGACACCAGCAGGGTCGTATAGAACGCTTCGCGGAACAGGTACACCACCATTTGCTCGGTCATGCACAGACCCCTTTCCTTCCCTTCAATGGAAACTCTCCAGCAGCGACCGCACGATGAGGTGCCAGCCATCCACCAGAATGAACAGGAGAATCTTAAAAGGCATCGAGATCAACACCGGAGGCAGCATCATCATGCCCATGGACAGGAGGATACTCGAGATGACCATGTCGATCACGAGAAACGGGATGAACAGAAGAAACCCTATCTGGAACCCGATGCGCAGCTCGCTGATGGCGAAAGCCGGGATGAGTGCATGCAGGGGCACATCATCACGGTTCTTCGGTTTGTCCACATTGGCAAGCTTGACAAACAACGCGAGGTCTTCCTCGCGGGTCTGCCGCAGCATGAACTCACGCACCGGCCCGACCCCGTTTTCATAGGCCTGCTCGAGCGATATCTTCTTGTCCAGGTAAGGCTGAAGAGCATCGGTGTTCACACGTGACCACGTCGGCGCCATAACAAAGAATGTCAGAAACATAGCGAGCCCGATAAGCACCTGCGACGGAGGCACCTGCTGGGTTCCCATGGCCTGACGGAGGAAATGCAGGACGACGACAATCCGGGTGAACGCCGTGGTCAGAATCAGGATCGCGGGCGCAAGGGAGAGAATTGTCATCAGGAAGAGGATCTGCAGGGTAACGGACACGTCTTCCGGTTTGGCGGATTTTCCGACTTCTATCGAGACCTTCGGGAGAGGCAACACCTTGTCCTGCGCCATGACCGTTCCGCCGCAGAGGAGACAGAGAATGATGACCGCAACAAGCATCTTCATGCGTGTACTCTCTCCCCGTTCCGCTTTTTCCACGGCTGGAGCGTGTTCTGCAGCACTGACGCAAAGAGTTTCTCCGGACGGGCCTGGATCTCCGTCCTGGTCTTCAGCGGATTCCCGGCGGGGAGATCATCTTCCGTCAGTTCGGCAAGGGTCTGCATGCCGTGTTCGGTCATGCCGACCACCAGAACCTTGCCGGCGACCTTCATGACCACGACCGACTTCTTCGGCTGCAGCGCCCGGCGTCCGATAATGTCGATGGGGACCTCCTGGTGCGCGCCCGTGGCGCCCGGCGTGACAAAACGCTTCAGCACGTACACCAGGCCGTACATCAGCAGGAGTACAGCGCCGAGCGAAAGGACCATTTTCGCAACGACCCATTCCATGGGCTATTTCCCCAGGCCTTTCAACCGGTCCGCCGCATCAACAAGATTCGTGATGCGAATACCGAAGTGTTTTTCAATGACCACCACCTCCCCCTCGGCCATTTTCTTCCCGTTGATCAGGACATCCACCGGTTCGCTTGCGAGCTTTTCGAATTCCACCACTGACCCGCGCTGGAGATCCAGAATGTCCCGGATCAACATGTTGGTGCGACCCAGCTCGATGGCAACCGGCAGCGTCAGGTCCATCAAGAGATCCAGCTTGCGATCCTTATCGTGTCCGCTGCCGGCTGTCTGTTCAAGGGACTGGAATTGTGCGCTCTGCACCTCCAGCGCGAGATCGCCGGCCGTTTCATCCTGCACACCTGCACCTGCGGCCGGGGTGTTCATATCAGAAGATGCGGATTCTTGCATACGGCTTCACTCTCCTGTCGACTGTTCCTTTGAGGTTCGCGTCACTTTGACGGCCATTTTCCCCTTGGAGATCCCCGGACGCCCCCAGATGCGCGTCTTTCCGCCGATCTGAACCTGGACCTCGCTCTTGATGGGGATGTTCGTCCGGATGATGTCTCCCGGTTCAAGATGCAACAACTCATCCAGCGTGAGGGCCGTTTCGCCGAGTACGCCGGTCGCCTGCACCTTAGTGGTTCCAAGAAGGCGGAAGATCGGTTCCGCCCACTCGCTCACACCATCCTTCACGAGTCCCATACCGCTGAAGTACTGCATATTCAACCGGGTTAACACATCGTCCAGTGCGAAAGTCGGAAAACAGAGATTCATCAGGTACTTCTGCGTGCCCACGACCACTTCGAACGATACCACCATGACGATTTCACTGGCGGGGGCGATTTGCACGAAGTCGCCTTCTGATTCGTATCGTTCCAGTTTGAAGGTCAGTTCGGCCACCGCCTTCCACGCCCTCTGGATGTCCGACAACGCACGCTGCACAATACCTTTCACGATGCTCTGTTCGATCTTGGTGATCAACCGTGCATTCTTGTCCCCCTCCGCCACGCCACCCATCAAATGCTCCACCATGGCCAGAACCAGCTGGGGACTGATCTCCAGAACTCCCATCGCATCCGATTCCATGATCCGAAAGATGTACAGGGAGCTCGGACTGGCGATCGAGAGGACAAACTCGGAATAGAACAGCTGATCCACCGACGAGACGCTGACCGTCACCGTCGTCTGCAGCCGCGAGACGAGATAGGAGCTGAAGGTTTCGCCGAAATTCTCGTGCACGGCCTGAAACGTCCGTAACTGATTCTTCGAAAGACGATGCGGAAGACGGAAGTCGAAGGTGATGGCTTCCTTGTCCCCCTTCCGCGTTTCGGAGAGCGAATCGGTGGCTTCAAGCTGCTCGTTCGAGATACCCGAGAGCAGACTGTCAATTTCCTGTTGAGAGAGAATTTCCGGCACGGTGCACCCGCTACTGGATTATGAATTTGCTGAAATACACGTTTGTCAGCGAACCGTTTCTGATCAGTTCCCCCACCTTCAGGGAAATCTCCTGACGCAGCGGCTCGCGCCCTTCGGCATTTACCAGAGCCGCAAGATCCTTGGAGGTCAGAATGCTGTTGAGCACGTCACGGACCTGGACATCCTTGCTCTCCAATTCCCTCCTGCCTTCACCGGTGGTGACCGCAAAACCGATTGTCGTCAGCAGGAATCGTGTCCCGTTGGTGCCCGCGGGATTGACAATCACGTCTTTGACGACGTAGATGTTCGGTTCACCGGATTCGCTCACCGCCTCGTGGGATCCGTTCACCTCGGATGCGGGCTGGCCGGTTTCCCCGGTAGGGGCGGGAGAGGCGAATCTGGTCATCACGAAATACACAACCACAAGCTGCACAACGAACACGGGCACACCGAACATCAGAAGCTTCTTGAGCGGAAGCCCCCCCTCTTTCTTCGCATCCCCGGTGACTGCGGGCCCGGCGGGTTGCTCCGCCTGCCCGGTGGTTTTTGCCATGGTATCAACACGGATTGTGGTAGACTGTAGCAGAATTGGTCAAAACCCGTGCCACGACAGCAAAGCGCAATCCCGGGGAATACGACATGGTGGGCAAGGAAAAGGGACGAGAGTTACCAAAGGATGGTGGCTAATATCGACCAGGTGGATATGTTTTACACCGTAAATCAGCCAAATCAGGCCTTTTTCCGCACTACTGGACGGGAACGTTGATGATATGCAATAACCTTCTCAATGACCTCATCGATGGTCTCCTTCACCATGAGCTTCTTTCCGGTCGAGGTCGTAACAAGCGTGTCTGGCGTCCGTTCAAGAAATTCGACCAGGTCGGCATTGACCACGATCTTCTCGTTATTGAGCCGTGTCAGTTCAATCATGAGATCCTCCTGCTCTGGAGACGTTCGCACCCGTTCCCCCGAGGCAGGAGGGGGGAGGCAGGTATCGGGTGGAACGTCTCCGTCAGCAGATACTGTTCACTATGACCGGTGCGTCATCACCGTTTGAGATTCACCACTTCCACGAGGAATTCATCGCTCGTGGTGATGATCCTCGCGCTGGCCTGGAAACCGCGTTGTGCCGTGATCATCTTCGTGAATTCATCTGCGAGGTCAACATTCGATTGCTCCAGAGAATTCGAAAAGATCTGTGAAGATTCGCCTGCTTCAAGAATCGCCGGCGTTCCGGAATTCCCCGAAATGTCAAAGGTGTTCTCGCCGTTGCGAAGCAGACCTCCCGGGTTGTTAAAATCTGCGAGCATAATCTGTGCAAGGCTCTGCCGGGTGCTGTTGGAGAAGGTTCCCTCAATCCGTCCGGTCTTGTCTACGTTCACCGTTAACAACGTCCCCGATGTGTATCCGTCCGTTTCCCGGACAGAGATACCGGATTTCAACGATGTCTGCGTAATACCCGAAAACACCCCGGGTGCCGTCGCGCTGGGCGTGCCGAAATCCAGCGTGATATTCATCGCGTCCGCCCCGCTGGTGGGAGTGATCGTGAGCGGTGGAGGCAGCGCCGACTGAAGTGTACCGTCGGTGTTAAACATGATGGTGCCGCTCCCCACATTGGTGGAGGTCGTCGCCGGCGCCGGGTCGGGCACCGCGGCCGACCAATCCCAGGTGTTGGTTCCGCTCTTGGTAAAAGTCAGCGTAATCGGCACTCTCGTACCGAGCGAATCATATGCATTGATCGTGGAAGTGGTTTTCCCTCCGGTCTCCGGCGGACCTGCGTTGTAGATGTCTTCCGCATTGTTCAGATTGCCGGAATATTTGATGAACGTGGTGGCCTTGGCCGGCGATTTGACATCCTTGTTGATGATGATGTCCTGCAGGGTGTTCCCTGACGGGATCACACCGTTGGCATCCGCCAACTTGCCCTGGAGCACGGCACCGGAGCTGCCACTTACCACTTTGCCTTCAGCATCGATGCCGAAGTTGCCCGCACGAGTGTAGAGCGTTTGTCCCCCCTGGTTTACGACAAAGAACGAGGAGCCGCTGATAGCCATATCAAACGGGTTTCCGGTGGATTCGATGCTCCCCTGGTTAAACATGGTGTCCACCGTGCTGATCGACATTCCCAATCCGACTTGCATCGGATTGCTGCCGCCGGTGGTGTCTGTCGGACGGCTCGCGCCTTGAATCGTTTGCGCATACATCTCGGCAAACGTTGCTCGTCCGGACTTGAATCCGATGGTGTTGATATTGGAGATGTTGTTGCCGATGACGTCCATCATGGTTTGATGGTTCCGCAGAGCGGAAACGCCGGCGAAAAGAGCTTTCATGAATGCCATGATACTACCCTCCTGAAGAGATGTGAGTGATATATGTTGTGATCGGATCTCTGTCGTTCGATCCGATCGGAGGGGCCTCCAGTACTGATGAGGACCAGCCCCGGTG
Organism: uncultured Bacteroidota bacterium; assembly: GCA_963779225.1. GTDB lineage: Bacteria > Bacteroidota > Ignavibacteria > UBA10030 > UBA6906 > CAVPCZ01. The sequence continues at coordinate 937,114 of CAVZWW010000003.1, read as the reverse complement.
CGACAATATCTTGTGTTCTACCACAGCCAGGCGACTACGCCCGACCTACTTCCCCGCAACCACCGCGCTGTCAATATTGGTGAAGACGTTTGCCTTCAGATGTTCGCTGTCCATTGCGGTCACCACCGTTCTGTTCTTGACGCTCACGATGAACGCCATGTCGCGCAGCAGGACGAGGGAATCCTTTGCCCCCTTTTCCTCCGCACGCGTCACCGCCCGCTGTAAGTCTGTCATATCCGCCTCATCCAGACGGATCTTGCGGGCTTCGAGCCGTTCCTGCGCATGCCGCGAAAAACTGAGACTCCGGAGCTCCTCCTGAAGGACTTTGTCGAAAACCCCGTCCTTCTGGAGCTCCGGCGGCTGAGGCGCCTTGAGCCCATCCACCCCGCGGGCCGGAAGAAACGGCACCCGCACACCGTTGACATAGGTATCAGCCATTGCCCTTTCCATTCAAGAGTTCGAGTATCTGTGAAACCGGAATCTCCAGGCCGTCCACGACAAACATTGTCCCTGCCGACGTGAAACGTACCGCGCTGATGGTGCCGTACAGGAATGGTGTGGCGGTCAGCGCCGCCTTCGCCGAATCCTGCGCATCCACTTTGAACGTGTATATGCCTTCGGCCATCGTCTGCCCGCTATCATTCGTGCCGTCCCACACAACGGTTGAATCCCCCTTGTCTGTGCCGGCATTCGTGATCGTCCGCACAAGTGTCCCCGTGCTGTCATACACACGCACGGATACCTCGGCAGCCGAAACGGGGAGCGTATAGCCCAACCGCACATCGCCGGTCCCCGTAAACCGGAATTCGTCCGCGGAAGCCTTAACACCCTTACCGATCATCGTCGCCGCCAGCGAGTTCCCGATGGACTGGGTCATCAGCTGGTTCGTTGCGAGTGTCTGGGTCAGGTTGGTGTTGATGTTTGACAGCTGCTCGACTGAACTGAACTGTGCAAGCTGTGCGGCGAATTCCGTGCCCTTCATCGGCTCAAGCGGATCCTGATACCGCAGCTGCGTTATCAGCAGCTTGAGGAAATCGTCCTTCCCCAGGATCGCCTGAGCACCTGTTGAGCCCGTAAGCGCCTGTGCACCGATTGCCGCCGTCTGAATGTCTGCCATTGGTTTCTCCAGCTCCTTTACATGACCATTTCCATGGTATTATATCCCAGCAGACGGCCGGTCTGATACTGCTCAACCGCATCCGCCGCCAGGTCTTGCCGGCTTCCGTACCGCCGTTGCCGTTCTCCGTGTCCGCCATCCGAGCCGCGCGCACCGGATCCGCCGCTGAAGACGACGTCCAGCCGCTGCACCTCGATGCCCCGCACGCTGAGGGACTGACGGAGCTGCCCGAGATTCCCGTCCAGCACACCCTTGACGCCCGCCTGCGAGACATCGATCTGGGCCTGGAGTTTGCCGTTTTCCATTCGCATGTTCACAACAACCTCGCCCAGGGATTCCGGTTCGAGTCTGATGCGCACCTCCGAAAGCTCGCCCTGCACCTTCAACGCCAAACCCTTCACCACCTGATCCACAACGTCCCGCGCGGTGTCCGGAGGCAGGGTCTGGAAAGACTCCGGCATACGGACTCCTCCATCCGCCACGCGCACTCCGTCCGACCGAACGGGCGCCGTGCCCGTATGCCCGTGAGACAACGGCAAGCGACCGGCCCCAATATCAGGAGGCTCCCCGTCCGTAACAGCCGTCCCCGCAGGACCGACCACCTTCGGTTGCATCATTCTCTTCTCATTCACCTCCGGCGGCACATTCTCACGCGTCTCCGCCCCCACCACTTCCTGCGGAGCCCGCTTCGGCTGCGCACCCCGTTCCGGAGTCGCATCTTCCTCCCGGACTTCGATAACAGCGATTGCTCCTTGCTCTTCCGGTATGCTCTCCTGCAATGTTCCGACGGCAGAGGCTGCAGACTGCTCATGGGGCCTGACTGCCTTCGGGACTTCATCCGGGACCGGCGTCGTTGTCGTGAACACGGGCCGGGGGTTGGACTCACCACGCGCAACCCCTGGCGTCGCCGCAACACTTCGCACCCCGATTCGTCTGGTGGTCCCTGTTTGCTGCCGCTCGTACTCCCGCACACCTTCCGCAACAGCGGTCCGGGTCATATCACGGGATACCGATTCGGCCGGCGGCCGCCCGGCTTCGATCTCTTCGCGGGTCACAGCCGGAACATCCGACATCCGGACGGGTTTGACCTCGTCGAGAGAATCAAGCATTGCAGCAACCACGGCAGACTGCGTCATCGCAATCTTCCGCTCAGGTTCAGCCATACGTGTCACAGGAGCGGCCCGTTCGGTAACTTCCGGTGACGCCTCCTTCAGCGGCTTTTCTTTCACAGATGGTTCCTTCTCCAACGCATGCGTCACCGCCTCTGTTGCCCGCCCGGCGCTGGAAATCAGTTCCGGTTCCGTCGGCACTTCAACCGCCCCTACGGAGTGGAGCGGCGATGCACCCGCAGGAAGCGGCGGTGTGCTGTCGGAAAGAAGCACCTCTGTACCTGAAGGGAACGGCAGCGAGATTTGCCCGGTTCGTACGAAAACCCCTGGTTGTTCCGCTGTCCCCGCCGGAGCCTGCGGCTCCCCCGCCGCGCCGGCCACAGCACCACCGGTCTCTATCACCGGCGACTGGAGATCCCCCGGGGCGTCCGTTTCAACCGTGACCGGTTGTTGCACCAACGGCGCGGGAGTAAACGCGCCGGTGACAAGCAATTGCCGGAGCATTTCCAGAAATCCCTCCCCCTCGTCGACGGGTTCACCTCCGCCGGGTGGACGCGTTCCCGGCAGCACCACTTCCGACGGCTCAGCGAGCGTCATCGGAAGTACAGCCATAGTGTTCGCCATGCTTACCTCATGATCCGGGCGGCACGATCCGGTTCCAGCGCTGCGAGAATCTTGGCCGCCTGACGTTTTTTCATTGTGAGTATCATCTGTTTAACATCACCGTCCGGATAGTCTTTCAGGATCCGTGCAGCGCTCGACGGATCCATTGACTCCAGGACCTTTGCCATGGATTTGCGCGTTGCTGCGTGCCCGCTGTCCGCAACAGCGATGGCCTTTCTGGTACTGTCCATGGTCACGCGGAGCTGTTCCGCCAGAGTGGCGGACCTCTTGCACTCATCCTCGAGCGCCAGCCGTAACACCTGCACCGAATCTGCCGGTTCGTTCCCCGTGGCGGCCACCGGACCGCTCCCCGGGGGAATCGCCGGACCGCTCGTCCGGGTCTCTTTCACGCCCTTTCCCGCCGGTTCCGCCTGCTTGGGTCCCTCCATCTTTCCTTGCGGAACGGTCTGCGCCACTGTGCTGTCCGCCCGCACCGTCGCCACCCCCTTCAGGTCGGGCCGCATCATCAGCACAACAACCACCATCGCCCCCGCCGCAGCCGATGACACAAGGAACACGATCAGATAGGGAAGAATCTTCTTCATGAGGTCATGACCCCGACTTCATCCGTTGTGCAAGCACATCCGATACCCGTTGCGCTTTCCGTTCGAGTTCCTTCTCCTGTTCGTCCTTCCGGCGTTGATCGATCTTTTCGATCATCTGTTTGGACTGTGACTTCTCCAGCAGTTCGCCCCGCTTCCCTTCCTCCTGTGTGAGCACCTCCTCGACCTTCTGCACCTGCTTCTGGATTTGCCGCGAAAGGCTCTGCAGAAAGGCCTGGCTCGTCTGGAGGTCCACCGCCTTTGTCTTCATCGTGCGAACGGCGTCCGTCATGGCTGTGCTCTGCCGTTCCTCAAGATTCGTGAGTGCACCTTCTTCGCGGACCCTGTCGACCGAGATAACCGCCAGCTCACGCTGGGCCTTCTTGACCTGGAAGTCCTTCACCCGGATTACGGTCTCGAACGATGAATCAGACACGCGCATGTATTCCTCAGTGAGCCATCATGGTGATCAGTTGTTCTATGCTCGCATCAAACGCCGTGCTCTCGTCAGCTTTCTGACGGAGAAAGCCGCGGATGCGATCCCAATTTTGCAGCGCCTCGTCGATACGCGGGTTGCTCCCCTTCACGTAGGCGCCGATATTGATCAGATCCTCGGCCTCGCGATAGGTCGCCATCATATCCACCAGCCTGTGCGCCGCTCGCCGGTGTTCCTCGGTCGTGACGGCGGGCATAACACGACTGATACTCTCCAGCACATCAACGGCGGGATAATGGCCTGCGGAGGCCAGCCTGCGTGCCAGGACGATATGGCCGTCGAGGATGGACCGGACCGCGTCGGCCACTGGATCTGACATATCGTCCCCCTCCACCAGCACGGTGTACATGCGCGGTGATACTTCCCTTGCGGGCGTTCCCCGCCCGTTCCAGCAATTTCGGCAGCATGGCGAACACCGAGGGTGTGTACCCCTTGGTGGTCGGTGGTTCGCCGATTGCCAGACCTACTTCCCGTTGCGCCATCGCCAGCCGGGTGACCGAATCCATCAACAACATCACGTCCAGCCCCCGGTCGCGGAAGTACTCGGCGATGGTGGTCGCCATGAAAGCCGCCTTGAGCCGGATGAGAGCCGCCTGGTCGCTCGTGGCCACAATGACAACCGAACGGCGGAGCCCCTCCTCCCCCAGTTCATGGTCCATAAATTCCGCGACTTCACGGCCGCGTTCACCAACCAGTGCGATGACGTTGATATCCGCACTCGTATTGCGCGCAATCATGCCGAGCGTCACGCTCTTGCCTACACCGCTGCCCGCAAAGATGCCCACACGCTGCCCTTTGCCGCAGGTGAGCAGTGTATCGATGGACCGTATCCCGGTGACTATCGGCCTGGTGATTCTCTGGCGTTCAAGGGGATTCGGTGGGGCATTGTATATCGAACGCACCTCGCGAGTCACAATCGGTCCTTTTGCATCGATAGGCCGGCCCAGGCCGTCAATCACCCTCCCCAGAAGCTCTTCGCCGACGTTCGCGGAGAGAACACGATCTGTCGCAACAATTTCGCTTCCCGGTCCGATTTTCGCGGCGTCGCCGAGAATCATCGAGAGCACACGGTTGTCCCGGAACCCGACCACTTCGGACAGACAGAGGTCCTGCCCGTCTTTCGATTTGATCACACACACATCGCCGAGGGAGCAATTCGGACCGCTGGATTCTATCACCAGACCGATCACCTGCTTCACGCTCCCGTTGACCTTCAGCAGCTCGACATGCTTCAATCGCGTCAGGTAGTCATTGCCCGGCATCAGGGAAAAGGGAACGTTCTGTGCGGGAGTCTGGAGGTTCGTGCCGTTCACGGGAGTCGTTCCTCCAGCGACGGTACCTGGTCAAACAGCGCGGTGGCCACCTGACTGATCTGCGTGGAAATGCGGGCATCCACATTGCCCGCGGTGCTTTCGATGATACATCCCCCCGGTTCCAGCGAATCGTCCACCTCGATGATCAGGTCCCGGATGCTCCCGGCGGAGGAGATGAAGATGGCGCGGTGCTCGCGCACCATCTCCTCGTCGTCCGGGTGCACGCGCAGTTTGATCGTTTCCACGCCCACCACCCGCCGGATGGCGCCTTTGACCTGCCGCACGATGGTATCGTTGTCCAGGGCCACTTCGCGTTTGATAATCCGGCCCGCGACAGCCAGGGCAAATTGATAGGCATCGCGTTCCAGGGTTTCTCCCAGCTGACGGAGCTGCTCGCCCATGGCGCCAAGCAGGGCGCCGATCCGCTCGTCAGTTTGGATCCGGCAATCGGCGAGCACCTGTTTGAACTCGGCTTCCGCGGCCTCGCGTCCCTCCGCCCGTCCCTGCTGGTATGCCTGCGCCACACGCTCCTCGATATCTGTATCGCCGACCGGTATGGGCGTCACCGCCAATCGTCCATCGCCTGCATCGACCGGCCGTCCACCTGGTGCGGGGTGGTCTTCGACCATTTTCAGTGAGGGACGGGAGGGCGCCACACGCACCAGCCGAACGTTGCCGCCCGTTGTCTTCCGGATACGCAGAATTTCAGACAAAGACTTCCTCCGAGCCGCCACGACCGGCGATCACAATCTCACCCTGATCTTCAAGCTGCTTCACGACCTCGACAATGCGCGTTTGTGCCCCTTCCACCTCTTTGAGGCGAACCGGCCCCATGTATTGCAGCTCTTCCTTGAGCAGCTCCTGAGCGCGTTCGGACATGTTGCGGAGTACCTTTTCCTTGAGCTTGTCATCCACCACCTTCAACGCCAGCGCCAGCTCACGCTTGTCCACCTCCCGCAGTACCCGTTGAATCCCGCGATCATCCACATACAGCAGATCCTCAAACAGGAACATCAGGCGCTTGATTTCTCCCGAGAGCTGGGCATCCTGCTGCTCGATGTGCTCCAGGATCATCTTCGCCGTTGCGTTATTGCACCGGTTCAGGACCGAGGCCATCGACTTCGTTCCGCCCATGGAACTCATACTCTGGCTGATTTCGGTACGCGCGATTTCTTCCACCACATCTTCCACTTCGGCCAGCAGTGCGGGCGAGACCTTGCCCAGCGTCGCCATGCGGTAACTGACACTGTTCCGGAGGCTTTCGGAGCATTCATTCAACACCAGCGCGGCCTGATCCGGGCTCAGATTGGACAGGATCAGGGCAATCGTCTGGGGATGTTCCTTCTGGAGGAAACCTGCCAGCTGCTGGGCATCGGCCCTTTTGAGCATCCCGAATCCCTTGACGTGAGTCATCGCCTTCACTTTCTCCAGCACATCGGTGGCCCTCGTGAACCCCAGCGAATTCTCCAGAAGCTTCTGGGCATAATCGATACCGCCCTGGATCACGTATTCCTGGGCGGTGATCAGATGGTGGAACTCCTCCGTCACGGCATCCGCCAGGGTCGAGGGAATGCCACGGACATTGGCGATTTCGATGGTGAGGGCCTCGACCTCGTCCTGCGAAAGCTGCTTCATCAGCCGTGTCGCAGTTTCGACATCCAGCGACAGCATGAGCATTGCTGCTTTTTGCCGGGGACTTAGCCGGTCGGCAGTGACTGGGGGGGAAGACATAGGGCCTGGACTACTCCTCTGCTAGCCACACTTTAAGAAGACGGGAACTTTCCACCGGTTTTTGCCGTACATATTCCACAACGCGCTTCCGCCGTTCATTGCGGAGTAATGCTTCCGTGCTGATCTCATCTTCCGGCGAAGGCAGATGAATCGGCGCCCGCTTTGGGGCGAGCTGGCCCGGCAAATCGGGTATGTCGTTCTCGACCGTCGGCAGATCAATCCTCGTGCGCAGCCTGTTCAGCAACGACCTCAAGACAAACACCGCACCGATCATCGCGAGCACCAGGAAGAATTCCTCCTTGTACTGCGTCCAGTCGCTGAACGGCGTTGGCTTATACACGAAATCCTCTTCCTCCACATGGGTGCCGAAGGTCAGATTGGTCACCGACACTTCGTCATTCCGGAGGGCGGTGAATCCCACCGCCTTCCGCACGAGATCGGTCAGCTGTTCCATCTCCTGCGGGGAACGGGGGATTATCTCCGTGACCTTCTCCCCGTCTTTTGTGGTCGTACGGGGAACGCCGTTCACCAGGGCGGCAACTGTCAGCCGCTTGATCGTTCCCTGGTTCTCCACGATGTGTTCAACCGTTTTGTTGATCTCAAAGTTAGTCGTGGTGCTGGCCCGGGTGGACGCAGCAGCGGAATCGCCGGTGGTGGTTTTTTCTTCGTTAGTCTGTTCGCTCCGGATAGCCGTTTTCTCCGGATCATACTGCTCAAGAGTCCGCTCCACCTGGCGGAAATCCAGATCTGCATTCACCTGCACGAGGGAGTTGCCGGGACCGACAACGCTCTCGAGCAGCTGCTGGGCTTTCTGACCGAGATATCGTTCCACCGTCTGTTGCACTTCATACTGTGTGGAAGTCATCTCCACAAGGGAGTTCGCCTGGTGCTTGTCCGACAGGAGCTGCCCTTTTGAATCAACGATGGTCACATTCCCGGTTTCCAGGCCTTCCACGCTGCTCGAAATCAGATGCGCAATGCCCTGCACCTCCGACTCCTTCAACGGCTTTCCCGATTTGAGCTTCAGTACCACCGAGGCCGTGGTGGGTTTTTCATCTTCCTTGAAAAGGGACTTCTCGGGAACCACAAGATGCACGCGGGCTGCTTCAACCTCATCCAGTGTAAGAATCGTGCGTGCCAGCTCCCCTTCCAGCGCACGGCGGTAATTCACTTTCTGTACGAAATCGGAAATCCCGAGGTTCGTCCGGTCGAAAATTTCATACCCGATGAGGCTTGTCTGCGGCAAACCCTCACCCGCCAGGGCAAGCCGGAGATCGTACACGTTCTGTTTCGGCACAAGCACCGTCTTGCCACCGTCCTCAAGAGTGTACGAAACACTCTTTTCCTTAAGCTTTGTCACGATCTTGGAGGCGTCCTCGGGACTCAGATTGTTGAAGAGAACGCCGTAGCTCGGAGTATTCACCAGGGTAACAAGCGCGATGATGGCCCCGACCACGCCGGCCGCCGTGATGCCCAGCATCATTTTCTGGCCGACCGTGAGCCGGCTGAAGAACACCGCGAGCTGCTGCCGCACTACTGATCCGTCTGCCATGGATTATACCTGCATCCTCATGATCTCACGATATGCATCGATGGTCTTGTTCCGGATTTCCATAAGCAAATCAAAACTGGTTTTTGCCTTTTCCACCGCGATCATCACCTCATGCAGATCAACCGCCTCGCCAACCACCATTTTGTCGACTGCCTTACCGGCTTCGCTCTGCAGCGCGTTCACATCCGTAATGGCCCGCTGCAGGGTCTCACCGAACGAGGTGTTGGTCTCGTGCAACGTCTTGTCGATGAAGCTGTTGCGCGTCGTCTGGCTTACATTCGGAACAAGCGTAAGCGCCTGGCTGATCTTCATCGTCTACGCCTTTCTGTCCACATGTGATCCCGTCGTATCCTCCGGTCGCAACCCTCGTCCGGTGTATGCCTGGAACGCACGGATATCGCGCTTTGCTTCCGGGAACACCGACTCAAAGAACTGTTTTTCCTCACCGGTGAGGAGCGGCCTCCCGTCTGAGGGCACCGCCTGCCCGTTCCCGTTCCTGACATCCTCCGGGGCCGGGCCGGATGGCCGCTGCGTGGGGCGATGCGCCGGAGGAAGGAAAGGCGAAAAACCGCCGATGTCACGGATGTTCATAGTCAAATCTCCAGGGAGTCTTTTGCCATGGTTTTCGCCGCATTCACAGCGACGACGTTGGCCTCAAAAGCGCGGGAAGCCGAGATCATATTCACCATCTCGGTCACAATGTTGATGTTGGGCATGGCCACATATCCATCTGCATCGGCATCCGGATGGGAGGGATCGTACACCATGCGCGGAGGTGTAGTATCCTGCATTTCACTGGTCTCGACCACAGGAACAGCCGAAGGATCCCCCTGTGAGGCCATCCCCCCTCCCGCGAAATGCCCCGCACTGGTTGTGGCCAGCGGCACCGACGCCTGGCGGATCATCGACGAGAACATATGTGCCCCCTTCGCCTTCAGCTGCACGATCTTCCGCCGGTAGGGGCCGCCCTTCTCGGTTTTGCTGGTCTCGGCATTGGCCAGATTCTCGGCAATCACATTCATGCGCTGCCGCTGAGCGCTTAACCCCTGGGAACTGATATTCAAACCGCCGAATACACGGTCAAGATTCATGGCGTGCCTCGTATGCTCTTCTGGATCCCGCGGAACGTGTCGGCGATGAGACGGGCCGCAAACTTGTAACGAATCTGGTTCTTTGCCAGCTCGGCCATCTCTCCGTCCAGATCCACATTGTTCACCCCGCTTGCCGTGGGATCCCCCTGCGCCGTTCCATCCTGCGCGCGTTGCTCAACCGCGGATGCCGTTTGTCCGGCCGGCGAACCCCCGATCGGAAGATGACCCGGATGTGTCGTTGTCCCTGAAACTCCTGACGACTGTAATGCGCCGGCTAACTCATCCTCGAATCGTACCGCCTGCGTCCTGTAACCCGGCGTCGTGATGTTGGCCAGGTTCGATGCGATGGCCTTGTGGCGCATCGTATAGGCGTCCAGCGCCCTGCTCAACACAGGGATCCTGGTACTCTCGAACAATCTCACTGTGTACCTCTTGAGAAATCCATTGTGCCCGCACCTTCGTCCGGTCGATACACGCTTCCTGCGCTCCTGATGTCTCCCGGCCCTCACATCCGTGTTCCGGCCGTACAGGGTGGCTACACGCCCAGCCCCTCATCCCAACCGTCGTAGCGATTGTATTGATTGGTTTTGATCATCGGAGGGACTTGCGGTTTCTTCGTGCTGACTGCGTAGGCGGTGACAAGGGTCGCAAGCACACCTGCGAGAAAGGCAAGACTCCCGACGCCGAAGTTTACCGTATTGGTGTGGTTCATCATGATTGTCACTTCCTTTTTTTTCGAGAGGTTTGCTGCACTCTCTCCTATTATCAATCACGGTGCCAATACCGGCAGGAAGTCAATGCTTTTATTTATTGCGGTTATTTAGAGGGGCAAAGGGGAAATGAACAGAATATGGTGGCTACTATCAGCCACATGGGGGCTATTCTTCGTCATATTCGAGTCGGAGCGACGTGGAACGGCCGCATTTGCAATGAAATTCAACAGAAATGATCTGATCACCGTCCCGGTGAATAAGGAGAGTCGGTTCGTCAGTATTTCCGGCCGGAAGGGAGACCTGCTGAACCCCATTCTTAACCACATGGCCGGATTTAATCACGTTCTGGGCAGAGGGGTTTTTTCCCATTTCCACCTTGTTATAGGCCAAAAGATCGGTGAACTCTTGATCGTTGCTTTCCGGTTTCATTGTGTTTATCCCTTGACGATTCTTGTGATTGCCTGAGGAATGTCCTCAAGCCCTAGTACCAGGTCGGCGACACCACTGTCTACTGCAGCTTTGGGCATACCGTAGACAACACATGTTTCCTCGTTCTGCGCCACAACATAGCCCCCCTTCTGCTTGATGAGCTTCAGCCCTTCGAGACCGTCTTTGCCCATGCCGGTCATGATCACCCCGAGGAGGGGCCCGTTAAACGCTTCCACTGCGGATGTCATCATGACATCGGCGCAGGGCTTGTAGAGGGTATTCGGAGGCTCGTTGGATATTCTCACCTTCACCGAAGTACCGTTTGCCCTGAAGCTCATGTGTTCTCCGCCCGGCGCAACCAGAACAAGGCCGGGTTCCATCCGGTCGCCCTCCTCCGCTTCCTTCACCCGGACCTGACTCAAACCGTTCAACCGCTCCGCCATGGAACGGGTGAAACGGGGGGGCATATGCTGGACAATAGCGATGCCGAGCGGGAAATCTTTCGGCAGTTTTGGGATGATCTGCAGCAATGCAAACGGGCCTCCGGTGGATATCCCGAGCACCACTCCCCGGAACCCCTTCTTCACCGGCCAGGCGCCTTTGGGCGCCGGGGGCATGGCGGCATCCGCCCCTTTTGCTCCCGAGGCGGACTGCAGCACGCCCCGCGAGGCGGCGGACACGCGCTGCATCCGGAACTGCAGGGAACGGCTCTGTACAATCTGTTTGACCTTGGAAATCAGTTCTTCCTTGATCTTCACGATGTCCAGAGAAACAAACGACAGCTCCTTCGGGATGAAGTCCACCGCCCCCAGGTTCAACGCATCAAGTGTGGACTTCGCCCCGTCGGTGGTCAGCGAGCTGACCATCAACACGGGCAGGGGCATTTCTTTCATGATGATGCCGAGGGCTGTCAGCCCGTCCATCACCGGCATCTCAATGTCCATCGTCACCAGATCGGGCTGGTACTCCCTGATCTTTTCGATGCCCTCCCTGCCGTCGCGCGCAACTGCCACCACCTTGATCTGCGGATCCGATTCGAGCATGATCGCAAGAGATTTCCTCATGAAGGCGGAGTCGTCAACGACGACCACTTTGATGATCCGGCTCATTGGTGTTCCGCGCTGAGCTTCATAAGTTCGCCGACGTCGATGATCATGATCACCCTGCCGTCCCCCAGAATGGTGGAGCCTGCGATGCCGGGAAGCGTGCCCAGATATCCTCCCAGCGATTTGATGACGACCTCCTTCTGCCCGAGCAGGGAGTCTACGACAAGCCCGAGCCGCTGCTGTGCAAGACCCACGACAACGATGTACATCCACTCGCCGGAATGCCCGTTCGACCCCGTTCCCATCACCCGGTTCAACCGCACCAGCGGGAGGACAGTATTGCGCAGCCGAACGACCTCGCGGCCGCTGATCGTACCGATGTCTTTCCGTTGTGCCCGTATGACTTCCAGCACGGATTCGAGCGGCAGAGAAAACACTTCATGTGCAACTTCGACAAGAAGCGCCTGGATAATAGCCAGCGTGAGCGGCAGCTTGATGATGATCTTGGTTCCCTTGCCCGGTTCCGACTCCACCTCGATAATGCCCTTCAATTTGGCGATGTTGGTCCGGACGACATCCATGCCCACCCCCCGTCCTGACACGTTGGTCACTCTGGCCGCCGTACTGAAGCCCGGGGCGAATACCAGATTGAAGGCATCCGTACGGGTCATCTCGCGCGCCTGGGCTTCGGTGATCATCCCCCGTTCAATCGCTTTTGCCTTGAGCTTCTCCGGGTCCATCCCTTTGCCGTCGTCGGCCACGGAAATCACGATGTGATTTCCTTCGTGCTCGGCGCACACGGTGATGGTTCCCTTTTCCGGCTTCCCGGCACGACGGCGTTCTTCAGGAGGCTCAATCCCGTGGTCGGAAGCATTCCGCATCAGATGGACAAGAGGATCGTTCAGCTCTTCAATGATGGTTTTGTCCAGCTCCGTCTCTTCGCCCGATATTCTGAGTTCGATCTCCCGGCCGGTTTCCTTCATCAGGTCTCTGACCATGCGGGGCAGTTTGTTGAACACCTTGGCGACCGGCACCATACGGGTTTTCATCACCGCCATCTGGAGTTCGGTCGTGATAAAGTCGATCTGCGAGCTGGTCTCCGTGAGTTCTTTCGCGAGAGGGGTCCCTTCATATTCCTGCAACATCTTGTGGGCGATTTGTGTGAGCCGGTTACGGCCCAGCACCAATTCACCGACGAGGTTCATCAGACCGTCGAGCCGTCCCACATCCACCCGGATCGTCATGTCGGCAACTTTGGGCTGCGCAGACACCCCGGCAGATATCGTGTGTTCCGCCGGCTGTAGTACAGCCGAAGCCGCCTCCGGCGCTGACGCACCCCTCGCTGAGGTTCCCTGGAAGGACCCCGGCACATTGGGGGTCTGCCCCTGGTCTGTCCCTGCAGCCGCCGGCTCCGGGGCAGCATGTGCCGGAAAAATCTGTACGGCGGCAGCCCCCGATTGAGAGGCCGCGGCCGGGTTCTCAGCAACGGGTGCGGCCGGAACCGGCGGTTCCGCAGTACCCGGGGCGGACAGGGACACCGCGGCAGGAACGCCGCCAACCTCACCGATCACCCGCAGCCGGGAAACGACGTCCGTGAGATCAATCCGGTGAATGTTCTTTTCCTCAATCTGCCGGAGCAACTCCTTGATGATGTCGTATGCCTCAAGCATCACGTCCATCTTCCCGGAGTTCATCGAAATCTCACCGCGCCGGAGCTTGTTCAGCACATCTTCAAAGACGTGCGCAAGTTCTGTCATTTGCTCAAGGCCCAGAAACGAGGAGGTTCCTTTAATCGTATGGACAGCCCGGAAAATCGTATTGAGCAGGTCGCCGCCGGCATTCCCTTTTTCGAGCAACATCAGATCCTGCCCGAGACGCTCCAGGATCTCCCGTGTCTCCACGACGAAGCTCTCGAGGATCTCCACCATTTCGTTGTCAAACACCGGTCCCATTCCCCCGGTATTCCCTGCCGTCTCATTCATTGTCAGACTTGTTCCATTGCTTGATAATTGCATCCGCGCTGTCCTGCCGCTCGGTGGATGACGTGTACATCGCGTTTGCGTCAAAATGCGTTTGTTCCGCAGGTTTTGCACCCGGCCACGTAAGATGTTCCGGACCTTTCTGATCCAGGAGGCCGAGCGCATTCAGCAACTGTTGCCTGACGGATTCGATCAAATGACTGACACCCGCGATCTGCTGCGCGGTGATGTCCTGCACCTGAAGGGTCATGGCTATGTTCAAGGAATCCTGACGCGTTTCCCCGAGAGCGGACTCCACCGAGGCCACGGCAGCATCCACCTCACCCCCGCCGCGGTGCCCCTGCTTGATAGTCTCGAGACTCTGCTCCGCGGTGGCGATGCGTTCCGTCATCCGGTCCAGAACATTCAGAATCTCCACAGTCGCCATCTCCGTCGCCTTGCTTACGCTGGAAAGCTGCACGGAAGCCCGTGGAATGGCCCCGCTGCTTTCGTTGATCGACTCCTTGACCTTGTCGAGCAAGGGGATCAAACCGAAGAGCATCTCAACAACGTTTGTCACCGACATGGTGCGCGTCCTTTCGCTTTATAGCGTCTCATCATCCATTTTGGCTTCACCGGTGCTGCCGTCTTCAGGCCGGATTCATGTCCGCGGTCTTCATGATGGCATCGATCTTGTCTTTCAGCCCCTGCGCGGTGAAGGGTTTGACAATGTAGTTGCTGACACGCGCCTTCATTGCCTCGATGACATCCTCCTTGTTGCCCCGCGTCGTCACCATGAGAATCGGCATGGCGGCCAGCTGCGGCGCGGATCGGACCCACCGTGTGAGTTCGAGGCCGTTCATTTCCGGCATGTTCCAGTCCGTGATGAGAAAATCCGCCCCCTCGCTCAGCAATTTGGCCATCGCTTCCTTGCCGTCCGCCGCCTCGATCATGTCTGCAAAACCGATCGTTTTCAGCGTGTTGACGACAATGCGTCGCATGGTAAGGGAATCATCGACCACCAGAAATTTCACTGTTGCCATTGGCGCACCCTGCCTGTTGTGAAACGAGCGACCCTGGGCATCACTCCGCCCAGCTGAGATATTTCGACACTTCGTACTGAATCTTTTCGATACTGAACGGCTTCACCAGGTAGGAATTTACACCCAGCGCCGTCCCGTGTTCCTTGCTGACCTCGTCGGAGAGAGAGGTCAGGATGATCACCGGCAATGCGTCATATTCCGGGTGTTCCCGCAGGGCCTTGATCAGTTCGAAACCATCCATATTCGGCATATTGAGATCCGTGATGAGCAGATCCACCTTCTGGCCGGGCAGTTTTTCCAGCGCATCCATCCCGTCGCAGGCCGACTTCACCGTGAATCCCTGCATGGTCAGTGCAACCGAGACAAATTTGCGCACCGTCGCGGAATCATCAACTGCCAGAATTACCCTGTTCATAATCGTCTCACTCTTTCTTGTACGCAACGGTCTTGGGGAAATTGTCCAGCTTGAATGCAGTCGATATCCCGTGCAGCGATTCGGCATAGCCGATGAACAGGTATCCGCCGCGGTTCAGGGCATCATACAAGTTGGAAACGACCTGGATCTTTGAAGACGCATCAAAATAGATCAGCACGTTGCAGCAAAAAATGACGTCGAAACCGGTCATCTGCCGCATGCGCACCCGGTCATAGAGATTCATCGGTTCAAAGCGGACAACCTTCTTTACCTCATCGCGCACGTTGAACCGGCTGTCCTCCGTGGTGAAGTATTTTTCCAGATACACCTTCGGCATGTTGCGCACGGAATACTCGCGGTACACACCGTTACGCGCGGTCTCCAGCACTGCACTGTTGATATCCGTCCCGATGACTTCCAGTTCCAATCCCGGATATTTAGGCCGTAGCTTCTCCAGGTAAATCATCGCAATGGTGTGGGCTTCCTCACCCGACGAACTGGCTGCACTCCAGATGCGAAGCTTCTGACGCCCCCCGGAGGTCCGGGCCGCAACAATCGCCGGCACGAGCGTGTGTTCCAGGGCCTCGAACTGGGGTTCATTGCGGAAGAAGAACGTCTCATTGATCGTGATCGCGTCGTAGAAATATCTCAGTTCCTCGTTCCGGCGCGTTCCGTACTTGATGAGGTGCAGGTACTGCTCGAATGAGGGAATAGTCAATACCTGAAGACGTTTTCCCAGACGACCCTCCAGGAGATACTTCTTGTTGTCCTGGAAATAGATGCCGGTCTGCTGGTAGATGTACTCCCGCAGCAACCGGTATGTCTCGTCGGACATCTTGGGCGTGCCGATAAGCGTGCTCTTTGTCAGAAGCGGTGCAGCAACGGTCACGGTCGTCCGGCTCCTGGATTAAGTCGTGGCAAGATCAAACCCTTTGGCCTGCAGCGTCCCCATGGCAAGTTCCCGCACCATCTCGTCGTCGTCCTCAAGAAAACGCACGATGAAGTCGGGGGCACGCCGATCGGCAATCGCGGCAATAACTTCAATCACATGCATCCGCAACCATGGGTCGGGATCATTCATGATGGCATCCAGGAACTCCACCGCCCGGTCACCGTCCAGCCGGAAGAGGGCATCCACAATCGCCCCCCGCGTCTCCTCGTCCGAAGTCTCCCACAGGGACGCGATCGAATCGAAGGCGCGGACAAACAACCGTTCGTCTAAACGTTCACCCGAATGCCGCATCACCCGCTGGATGATCTCCATAACCAAACGACCGAGGAGGGTGATGACCGCTCGGCGCTGGCCGGACGGGATGGTGTTCAGCTCTTCCGTTGCGGCGGCAAAAACCCCCTGCCGTTCCATGAGGACGGGGACGAGCATCGCATCCAGATCCGGCGACATGCCCAGGACACGGACAAAGGTCCTGGTGACGTCCGGATCGGTAAAGGGGGCAAGCCATTTCGCGCCGCTGATCCTCACCTGGACATCATCTTCACGCAACGCCCGGAGGAAATCCTCCCGCATCCCGCTGAGAGCCGGGAGAGGCATTTCCGCTCTCTCCGCGATCTGTACCATGGCGTGCAGGAGGGCTGACCGCACTCTTCCCTGGATTTCGGGAATGCATCCACGCAGCGCCGTCAGCGCTGTTGCGCCCCCGATGACGCCGAGAGCCTCGATGATGGCAAAGGGGGTCAGGGGATCCACGGCAACCGTGAGCAGTGATTGCCGCAGGCGTTCCAGCAGAAACTCCTCCGCGTGCCGGTCGGCGATTTTGCCGAGGGCCTCTGCGACCGCCGGACGTGTGTACCCGTCCCGGTCGTAGGACTCGTACAGAAACGGCAGAGATTGGACACTGCGCATATTGCCCAGCGCCTCGACCACGGACACCACCACATTGGGATCCGGATCCACGAGGAGCGGAAGCATGCGGGGCGTTGGTTCGGGAGATCCGATCAACCCGAGGATATCCACGGCAAATTTCCGGATGTCCTGATGCTCATGCTCGAGATACGGCTCCAGTGCCGGAATGGCAACGTTCCCGAGCTTCATCAACAACTCAGCGGCCAGGTTCCGTGTGACGATATTCTCATGCCCGATGTATTCGACGATTGCCCGCGCGACATTGCTTCCGCCGATCGCGAGCAGGGATCGCGCGGCAGCATCCCGCACGCCTTTGCTCTCGTCCTCAAGAGCAGCCGCCAGCGCCGCCAATGCCGCGAGCCCGCGGGCTTCCGACAACTGCTCTGCAGCCCGCCTGCGGATATCGGGATCCGCGTCGGCAAGGAGGGCTGCTATGTGATTTCTGACCATCTGAACCATCGAAATCTCCTTTGGCCCGTTCTCCTCCGTTACAGCGATCGCGGTTCGAGTACGCCGTCCCACTCCGCAAATACCACCGCCTCCAGCGTGCTTTCAACAAACATGCCTGCCCCGTTCACTTCAATCATGGTATCCTTCTGCACCGTCCCCCTCACGACAACTCGCGCATCACACTTTTTCTGGAGCTCACCCTGCAACATCTCGCGCTCTGCCTGGCTCTCCGCGAGTCGCCGGGGAAGCTGCTTCTGCGCCTCCAGGAGCTTCGCCAGTATCTGTTCCTTGTCGGGCGGAAGTCTGCCCGTGTCGACCTTCATCTTGACCAGCCGGTAGACCGCCTCTTTCACTTCGCTCATTTGCCGCTCCCCCTGCTTCACATCCTTCTCCAGAACGGTGAGACGCTCGATGATCTTCCCCCGCCGCCCTACCCGTACTTTCAATCCCGACGACTCGGAGTTGCCCAGATTGTGCACATCCACCGCCAGCAGCGCTTCCAGCCTGCCTCCCGCGATCACCGCACGAGGAGCGATCACGCATCCGCCGGCTTCAATGGTCGCGTTGACCGCTTCCGTTTCGACAAGGACATCCTTCCCCGCCTTGATGGTCTGATTGGTCACATGGCGGACGCGCACCGTGCCGGCCGCAGTGATTCTCCCCTTCCCCACGCCCACGAAACCCTGGTGAATCGTCACATCTCTCACACTCTCAATGAGTGCATCCTGCACATCGCCGAAGACTTCCACCGATCCTCCGGCTTTTATCCTGAATTCCCCGAGAACGTCCCCCTTGATGAGCAATGATCCACAGAAATCAATGTTTCCCACCGAGTAATCTACGTTGCCCGGAATTTCCACGGTCGTGTGCACTTCCATTGAACCGTCCGGATTCTGGACCGGTTGACCATCTTCAGTCGCGATAACGGTTGTCCCGTCGGAACCGAATGCCGTGTTCAGGCCGGGAATCAGCCCCGCGGGTTCTCCGCAGCTACATGGAACCACCTCCCCGGTCACAGTGACGCCAGGCGTCCCTTCGGTTGGTGGATGCAGCACGGCCAGAACATCCCCCTTCCGTACGGAAAGGACGGTGCGCATCTTCGATTGATGATCCGGGGGAACAAAGACGAGCTCGGCGCGTCCCGGCGCACCTTCCCGCGGCTGCGTCCCGCACGCAATAACCACACCGTGGGAATCAAGGCCGTCGCGTGCAATCCGCCGAACCATATCGTCCCTGATGCCCGTGCATACACCGGTCTCGTGAAGAACCTCCTGGATCTCCTCCGGAGCAATCATCCCGCACTCAAGGGGGGTCTGACTCCGGATGAAGGCTTCCATGCCGTCTCCGGAAATCGTCACCTGGAGCGCGGTCTGTGCCGATACACCCATCACGATGCCTTCCCCTGTGCCATCCTGGAATGCGGCGGGTGTTCAACTCGACCCTGCTGCCGTGACTTGTGAACTGCAGTCAGGATTCTTCCAACCCGCTTTGTCACGAGATCCGCTTTGAATGGCTTCAGCAAATAGTCCTGGATGCCAAGCCCGACCATCTTCATAACCGCTTCCCGGTCGCTGGCTGACGAGATAATCACCACGTGGAGCGAAGCAAGGACAGGATCGGATCGCGTTGCCTCCAGCACACCCACGCCGTCGAGCTCCGGCAACATCAAATCCAGCAGCACGAGATCCGGTTTGAGAGCGTGGATCATCTCCAGCCCCGCCCGCCCGTTCCGCGCCTCATGAACCTTGCAGAAGAACCGACGGGTCAACAAACGCTTCAACAGGGTGCGCGATACATCATCGTCCTCAATCACAAGAACATCTATCGGATCAGCCACTATTCTTCTTCCTGAGTGCCTGTATTTGTGGAAGCACAACCGACTGATAACATTTCGGGCATATACCGTGGGAAAACTGGGCTGCGGAACGCTGACTGATGTAGTGCTCCACCTGTTCCCACCGGCCGTCTGCAACATGTATCCTCTTGCACCTCTCGCAAATGGGCAGAAGTCCTTCAAGCTGCCGGACCTCCGTCTGCAGACGCACGATCCGCTCCCCCACCCGTAGCCGGACCTGCAGTTCCCCGGCTTCCGCCGGTTTCGTGACAAAATCGTCCGCACCGGCTTCCATTCCCTCCAGATACCCCGTCTTGCGGTCCAGCGCCGTAAGAATGATCAGATACGTGTACATCGACCCTTTTTGGCCTCTGATGTTCCGGCACAGCTGGGGACCGTTCATGTTCGGCATCATCCAGTCCGTGATGACAATCTGCGGCTGAAGCTGCTGAACCATTGACCATGCCACAGCCCCGTCTTCGGCTTCGAGAACGGTATGACCGAGCTTGCGCAGCTGCATCGCGATCACCGCCCGGGTCAGTCCATCATCTTCGGCAACAAGAACATTCACGACTTTGCCTCACAGGTCATCACCATCTGCTGCAGCTCGCCTTTCACCCTTTCAAACTCCTCTTCCAGTTGCCGCACCTTCGCCTCGCCCTCCTGGATCTGGCCGGACTGTCCCAGCACTTGCAGTTCCTGGGCGATCGCCATCATGACCATTGCACCGAGGTTCCCGCTGGTTCCTTTCAGAGAGTGCGCGGCGGTAAAGAACTTCTGTGCATCTCCGATTTCCAGAGCATGACAGAGCGTGACAATCCGTACGGGTGCGTCCTCCAGAAACGAACGGACGATTTTCTCAAACATGCCCGGATCGTGCTTCTCGCCCAGTTCGCGCAAATGGCCGAGCCGTGTCATGTCCAGATGCAATGGTTGCCGTGCCGGTTGCTCTTCCTTCACCGGAGCAGTGTGATCACCGGCACGGCTTTGCGGCGCCCAGCGCCGTAGAATTGTCGCCAGGTCTTCGAGCATCACCGGCTTGGCAAGAAAATCATCCATGCCCACTTCGATGCAATGGTCCCTTTCCCCCTGCAGCGCGTTTGCAGTCATCGCAATGATTGTGCGATGAACCGGGCTCTTCCCTTCACTCCGACGGATCATGCGGGTGGCTTCCATTCCATCCATCACCGGCATATGACAATCCATCAGCACCACGTCGAACTCCTGATCCGCAAGCCGCACGACAGCTTCCTCGCCGTTCCCCACGATCTCTGTCTGGCAGCCGAGCTTGTCCAGCATGATTCTCGCCACCAGCTGGTTGGCCTCATTATCCTCAGCGACAAGCACACGCATCTGCCGCAGTACGTCGGCGGCGGCCCTGGCAGGCGCTGCCTGCTGTACACCGGCACCCGCCGCAACTTCTTCGACACCAAGAACTGCCGTGAACCAGAAGGTGCTCCCCTTTTCCGGTGCACTGTCAAGGCCTATGCTGCCCCGCATCATCTCCACCAGCTGCTTGGAAATAGCGAGGCCCAGTCCCGTACCGCCGTATTTCCTCGTTGCGGATCCATCCACCTGTGCAAAGGATTGAAACAGGGCAGCCTGTTGGTCGGCGGATATGCCGATCCCGGTATCCGTCACGGCGCACCGGATTGTCACTTCCCGGTTCACCGCGGACATCACCTGTACCTGTACCGAGACACTTCCCCGCTCCGTGAACTTCACGGCATTCCCCACCAGGTTGGTCACAATCTGTGAAATCCTGATCGGGTCGCCGGAGACCGCAACCGGCACGGCGCTGTCAATCTGAAACTTCAGTGCGAGACGTTTTTCCGCAGCCCGTTGGGTGAACAACACGACACTTTGTTCCACGGTGGCCCGGAGATCGAATGCCCGCTTGTCGAGCGTCATCTTCCCGGCTTCGATCTTCGAGAAATCCAGGATGTCATTGATCACCGTGAGCAATGCCGTGCTGCTTCCGCGGATTATCTCCAGGTATTTCCGTTGCTCCACATCGAGCCTGGTGTCGCGCAACAATTCGACAAGCCCCATGATGCCATTGAGAGGCGTGCGGATCTCGTGGCTCATGTTTGCCAGAAATTGCCGTTTCGCAATGTTCGCCACCTTGGCCTGCTCCAATGCCACCTGCAACTCCCGTGTGCGCTCCTGTATGCCCAGCTCCAGGGTCCGGTTGTAATCGTTGAGTTTGCCGTACAACGCTGAATTGTCTAGTGCATTCGCACAGGTGAACAGGAGAATCGACAGCAGGTTGAGCGAAACGTCCGTGATCACCTGGTCGTCTCCGGGTAGCACGCCGACGAACATGCCGAGAATGTGCGATCGGGTCGCAATCGCATGGAATACCAGCGTTTTTCCGTACTTCCGGGCTGGCACCACGAGCGCCCGGTTTTGATTCAGGGCCCAGGCAAACGTGCCGTTGTCTATCTGGAGATCGATTTCATCCTGGATCTGCTCCCGGTCTGCGCCCGGTTCGCAGTCACTGAGAACCAGATTGCCATCCTGCGCCGATTCGGTCAGAAAGGCCGTGGCGTGAAAGGACAGAAGGCGATTCAAGTTGGCGCGCGTCGCCCTCAGAATGGTAGGCACATCCTGATCCGGATTGATGCTTGTCTGGAAGTCCCCGAGGGAGGCCACGAAATCCAGCCCGTCACCTACCCGCCGGTTGACTTCCTCCAGGTGCCGCACACGGCTCTCTGCCTGGCAGAGATGTTCGAGAATTTCGGTTGGTTCTGGCATGTCAGGTGTCCGCAAGCATGGTTTGAAGAGCATCCTTGTACTGCAAATCGATCTGGTCTTCCACACTGGCAAGAACGCTGGGTTGAATGCCCAGGCGCTCCCATGCCTCCGGATCAAGCGGCGGCACAAAAATCTCCCCCGTGGTTCCCAGGCCCATGGAATGCACAATGATGTCCGCAACGTGCACAATTGCGGTTTCCACAGGAAATCGCACGGCAGCCCTGGGATTGTGGTGGTACATCACGATCTCCTCGAGACTTGTCGGGAGTTTCCAGGTTTGCAGGAGAACCCCCCCCACAACAGCGTGGGTGAACCCCAGACGTTCCCGTTCGGCTTCGTACAGCAGCTTCTTGTTCGTTTTGGCTTCAAGCAGAATTTCGCGGGAGATGTCGGTCAGCTTTGTGTACAGGACCAGCCGCCCGATATCATGCAGCATGCCCGCAACGAAGAACCGTTCCGCATTCGCCTCGCGCCGGAACGTTGCAAGCAGACGCGCGGCCAGACCGCACGCAATGCTGTGCCGCCAGTAGGAATCCATGCTCACCAGATCCCCCTTGATCCCGTCAAACATCTTCATCACCGACGTGGCCAGCGCCAGCGCACTGAGTTGCTGCGTGCCGACAATTGTCACGGCCTGGGAGATGGTCTCCACCTTCGAGGGGAAATTGTAGAAGGCGCTGTTGACAATACGCAACAGACGCGCGGTCAAGCCCGAATCCTCCCGGATGACCTTCGCGATATCCGACATCGATTTCTTCGGGTTATTGATCGCTTCCTCCAGGCGCAGGTGCACCGTGGGAAGCGAAGAGACCTCCACGTATCCGCGGAGCAGGTCACGGGGACTAATTTCCATGAGGTGCCTCCGTCAGTGTTCGTACACGTCGCATCAGGGACAACCGTGCGAGTTCTTTGACCCCCGGATGCTGGCTGCCGGCGTGTGTAAACAGCTCCTGTGTCTCCAGATCCGCCTTGCGCAAGAGTTCCGGATCCAGTGCAGCAACCTCCTGGGCTTCCACATCTTCATGGGCGACGCCCTGGATGTCGGCTTCGGTTACTCCCCACATCTTGAAGATCTTTACGTGCTTGTCTGTCAGCTCGTTCCCAGCCGTCAGCAGCACCCGGTTGTTACGGTCCTTCACATCCTTGGCAAGGACCATACCCGGCCGGATGTCAGCGATATTGATCAATCCCATACTGCCTCCTGATAGATCTCTTTACTTTGTTCCACACTCCGGACAGAGGGTGTGCGAAAACGACGTTTCCGTCTTCTGTCCGACGAACCGCTCCAGCGGCTGCCATTCGTCGCGGTCATCACGGATGTTCTTGCAATATGCACAGATGGGTAACAGTCCCTGTAACTGTGTCACCTCGTGTTGCAGGTTGATCGTACGCTCCGCCACACGCAATCGTGCCTGCAACCCGTCGGTATCAAGCGGTTTCGTCACAAAGTCGTCGGCACCCGCTTCCATACCATCGAAGAACGTCGACTTTCCGCTCAATGCCGTGAGCAGTATGACATAGGTATAGGCCTTTCCTTCATCGCCGCGTATGCGCCGGCACAGCTCGAGCCCGTTGACTTCAGGCATCATCAGATCCGTAATGACAAGTCGCGGACGTTCACGCTGAAACACTTCCCAGGCCTGCTGCCCGTCCTCTGCAACGAGGACCTCATGGCCCATCTTCCGGATGCGCGCGGCCAGCACAAGACTGGACACGGCATCATCTTCTGCAATCAGGACTTTCATTGCGCCTGCTCGCGTTCGGTGGCATATGCTCCCAGTTCCGCTTTCACGCGGGCGAACTCCCTTTCCAGCGCCGCAATCAAGTCGCCGGCGCCGTCCACCGTGCCGCTCCTGCCCAGAGTCTGCAACTGGTGGGCGATCGCTGCCATGGTCGTTGCGCCCACGTTGCCACAACTTCCCTTCAGCGCGTGGGCGACCTGTTCCAGGTCCTTCGGATTGCCTGTCTCCGCAGCCACCACCAGCTTCACGACACGCGAGGAAGCATCCTCCTCAAATCTCTGAAGAATCGTCGTCAGCCAGTGAGGATCCTCCTCATCCCCGAGTTCCGCAAGCTCATCGAGCCTGGATGTGTCAATCGCCGGCGCCTCTTCAACCGCCGGATTCTGCATCGGTTCGGGCTGCCCGGCGGGCGACGGCGTTCCCGACCACCGGCCGACAACACCGGCAAGTTCTTTTTGTGAGACCGGTTTGGAAATATAGTCGTCCATGCCGGAAGAAAGACATTTTTCCCGATCGCCCTTTAATGCGTTTGCAGTCATGGCAATGATTACCGTATGGTGGTTATTTTCTTCCGAAGCCCGGATGGCCGCTGTGGCAGCAAAGCCATCCAGTTCCGGCATGTTACAATCCATAAACACGATATCATAAGGGACCCGTTGTACCGCGTCCACGGCTTCCTGACCGTTGGCAACGACGTCGACGCGGCAACCGATGCGCGTCAGCATCCGGAGGGCCACGTTCTGATTGACCACGTTGTCTTCAGCCACAAGGACGCGCAACGTGCGCCCGCCCGGGGTCACAGCCTGCACACCTGCCTGCGCTGTTGACCCTTTTTCCGGAAAACTCTTTTCCCGGGCACCCGGCTTCACCTTGAGGAGGGCATCAAGAAGTGCTGATTCCTTCACCGGCTTGGGAAGGCAGATGGCGATTCCCGCCTCCTGGGTCTTCCGGGTTGCGGCTCCGAGAGAGGTAAGCATAATCAGAGACGTGTTTGCAATCGCCGGATCATCTTTGACGGCTCGTGCAACCGCGAGCCCGTCCATCTCCGGCATCTGCATGTCAAGTAACACCAGCTCGTACGCTTCGCAACGCTCGGCAGCGGCCCGGAGCTCCTGCAGAGCCTCCATGCCACCGGCCACCGCCGTTTGACGCATGCCCCAGCCTGCAGTCCGCCGGCTCATAATCGTGCGATTGGTTTCGTTATCATCTACGATGAGTACGCGCACCCCTTCGAGAGTGGAGGTGTTGTTCGCAATATGTGATGGCCGGCTCTGCCGCACAAACCGGGAGGTAAACCAGAACTCGCTCCCTTTGCCGGGTTCACTCTCCAACCCGATCGAACCTCCCATAAGTTCTGCCAACTGCTTCGCTATTCTGAGACCGAGTCCCGTGCCCCCGTACTTGCGGGTAGTCGATCCGTCCGCCTGGGAAAACGCCTGGAAGAGCCTGTCTCGTACATCACCTGGAACGCCGATACCTGTGTCGGCCACCTCAAAACGCAACAGGACTTCGTCCCCTGACTCCTCCGCCAGCTGTACACGCACTGCAACTTCTCCGGAGTTCGTGAACTTCACGGCATTGCTCAACAGATTCACCAGCACCTGGCGCAGCCGCCCTGGATCGCCATGCAGGGCCGTGGGAACACCTTGATACAGGGCGCATGAAAGTTCGAGACCCTTCGCGTGTGCTTTGGGCGCGAGCAAGTCCACGGCTTCTTCAACCGTTAACCGGAGATCAAAATTGATCTCTTCCAGCGAAAGCTTGCCCGCTTCAATCTTGGAGAAATCCAGAATGTCGTTGATGATCGTCAGCAGCGCGTCGCCCGAGGTCCTGATGACCTCTGCACACTCCCGCTGTTCGGGTGTGAGAGGCGTTTCCATCAGCAGACCGGTCATACCTATCACCCCGTTCATCGGTGTCCGAATTTCATGACTCATATTGGCCACGAATTCCGATTTGAACCGGGACGCCTGCAGGGCTTCTTCCTTGGCCTGACGCAGTTCCACCGCCTGGATCTCCAGCATGCGCGCCTGCTCCTCGGCCTTGGACTTGGCTTCCTGCAGGTTTTCCGTGTGAATGGCGAGTACCTCCTCAACTTTCTTCCGCTCGGTAATGTCCCGGAACAGACTCAACAACAACGGTTCCTGTCCTTCATTCTCCAGAATCGCATTGGATACGGCAAACCATACGCGGCGATCGTTCCAGAGATGGATCTCTTTCTCAAAGAACGGTTCCACCTGCCGGTGGGCAAAGCGCTGGCGGTACTGCTCGAGGATGCGGCCGGAATGGACATCCATGTAAACCGCATCCATGGTCTGATATTCGAGTTCCTGACGGGTCTTTCCGACCAGCTGGCAGAACGCCTCGTTGACTTTCAGGATCACGCCGTGTGCGTCGGTGAGACGCATGCCGTCGCGCGAGTTTTCCCACACCGACCGGAACTCTGTCTCCGATTTCCTGAGCTGCTCCTCCGCTTCCTTCCGCTCGGAAATATCACGCGAAACGATCACCACGCCGTGTACCTGCCCCTCGCGCGTGAGCAGCGAAGTCGTCAGCGACATCCAGAACTCCGGCCCCTGCTTGGGAACACCGACAAGGTCGCCGCTCCATCCACCGCGCAATGTACCCCGGAGGAGCCCCCGCAAATCATCGGGCACGACCGACGAGGCAACCAACGTGCTGGCGGGCTTGCCGACCAGTTCCTCCAGAGTGTATCCAAAACGGTCCAGCATCGCCCTGTTTGCATATGTTACACGCCCGCGGCGATCGGTAATGACCACAAATTCTCCGATGGACCGCGTCACATGCGCCAGCCGGATGACTTCCTCTTCGATGTGCTTCCGCTCGGTGATGTCTTCCTTCACCGCTACATAGTGCGTCGTTTCACCCGCCGTGTTGCGGATTGGAGAAATGGAGGCATACTCCCAGTACAGGTCGCCGCTTTTCTTCCGGTTGCAGAATTCCCCCCGCCATTCCCCCCCCCGCTCCAGCGTTTCCCACATGACCTTGTAGACATCCGGGGGCATCAGCCCGGATTTC
Organism: uncultured Bacteroidota bacterium; assembly: GCA_963779225.1. Taxonomy (GTDB): domain Bacteria; phylum Bacteroidota; class Ignavibacteria; order UBA10030; family UBA6906; genus CAVPCZ01. Next base: position 910,213 of record CAVZWW010000003.1, on the reverse strand, counting down.
AACACGCGTGTATTCCGCCCGACGCACTCCGCAAAACTGTACCCGCTGGCCTGCTCAAAGCGTGGATTGACATATTCGATCATGCCGTGAAGATCCGTAATAACGATGGACACCGGACTCTGCTCCATGGCACGGGAAAGCTTGCGGAGCTTCTCCTCCGTGGTCTTTATTTCGGTGATATCCAGGAGCGCACCCACCAATCCGGCCAGGGGACCGCTGGACCGTTCGAACGGGGCGACATGGAACTGCATAACGTGGAGATGGCCTTGTCCATCGCGTGCTGTGACTTCCTGGACGTGTGTCTTGCGCTTGCTGAAGACCATCGATTCAAGCGAGACAAATACCTCGGAGCATTCCGGGCCGTACACGTTGACGGCTCTTTTGCCCACCAGACGATCTCTCGTCCAGCCGGTAAATTCTTCGAACGCTTTGTTGCAGCCAAGATAGTGTCCTTCCGCTGCCTTGAAATACACGGGGATGGGGATTGCGTCGATCATCAGTTGCTGAAATGTGCTCTGTTCCTTGAGTGCCTCTTCGACCTGCTTTCGATCCGTGATGTCACGATACGCGCTCAGGAAGAGATTGCCGGATTCGAAAGGAACGACGGTCGACGACACGAGAAGTGTCTTCTGGCATCCATCCTTTGTGATCACGGCGGTCTCCACATCACGGGAGAATCCGGTTTCCAAGAGCTCCTTCAACCCGTCCAGCGCGTCCTGGTGTGTTTCTTTGCCCGGATACAGGAGGGCGGAGAAATCACTGCTGGCATTGGCCTCTTTCCGCGTATATCCGGTAATCGCCTCCATTCTGGAGTTGAAAATGAGAAAATGACCGGTCGCATCGCTGAGCGTAATGCCCTCACCGACTGTTTCGACAACCGTGCGCAGACGGTCGTTGAGCACACGCATCTCCTCGTCTGCACGTTTCCTCTCGATGCTCATCGCCACCTGCGAGGAGATGAACTGCAGCACCTGTTCCTCGCGGACCGTATAGCGGATCCCTTCGCTGTACGTTTGCACCACCATCGCTCCGATGGTCCTGCCATTGATGATCAGCGGCACCCCCAGCCAGTCCAGCGACGGGGCCCCCACCGCCTCCACTTCACCCGCGCGGACCATCCGCTGGAACACTTCCGGGGATGCAAGCAGAGACATGCCCCTGTGAATAACATAGGCGGTAAGCCCCCGGCCGACGTTCTGCGTCTCCGGCGCAACCTTGTCGTATTCGTCAACGAAATACGGGAAACTCACCGCGTCGCGCTGAGCGTCGTACATGGCGATGTAGAAATTCTCCGCCGGCATCAGACTCCTGATGACGTCATGGACGAACCTGTACAGCTCATCCAGATCGCGTGATTCCTGCGTCAGTGTCGCGATCCGGTTGATGGCGGTCTGAATTCGCTCCGCCTTTTTGTGTTCGGTGATATCCATTGCGAGTTCAAAACGCACCTCGCGTCCATCCGCCCACCTGATGATTTTGTCCGTCAGCAGGAAATCCTTGTCCAGCGCGGCGTTGTGGTGCTCCCAGCGGTATGGTTGCCCGGCAAGTTTCTTGATGAGATCATTTGTGCAGAAGGAACAGGGACGATCCAGACCGTGAAGTTCCTGGTAGCAGATGCCGCCTGTGAGCTGTTTTCCCGCCAGGTTCTGCAGATGCGAGTTGGCGTACAGAATCTGATAGTTCTGAGGATCGGACACATAAATGGCTTCGGTTATGCTGTCAAATACCGACAGCACCTGTTCGCGTTCGGTCATATCCCGGAAGACAAAGACATTGCCGGCTTCTCCGCCATGCGCTCCCTTAATCGGAGTCACAAGGCGTTTCACCGCGGTCGTGCGGCCGTGACGGCCTATGACAATACCTGACCGGGCGACATCCTCTCCTGTTGCCCCGGTCTCGGCTTCCCGGAACACACAGATATCCTTCACGTCCTTCCCCAGTCCTTCGGCCTGTGTCCACTCAGTAAACTCCTCGGCGACCGCATTCATGAGACGGATTCTCCCGTCCCGGTCGGTGGTGATCACCGCATCTGCGATCGTGCTCATGGTTGTCGCCAGCCACCGCTCATTTTCCCGGAGACGGCGATCCGTGCTGGCCTTGTAGAGCGCCATCTCCATCGTCGTGTGGAGCTCACGCTCCTCAAACGGTTTCAGCACATACCCGAAGGGCTCCGTGATTTTTGCCCTGTGAAGAGTATGTTCATCCGAATGAGCAGTCACATAAACCACCGGCACTTCATACAATCTGCGAATCCGATCTGCAGCCTCTACCCCGTCGACTTTACCTCGCAGAGTGACATCCATCAATACAAGATCAGGCTGGGTGGTGAGCGCCATCTGTATCGCCTCTTCGCCTGTGCTTGCCATGCCCACAACACTATAGCCCAGCCGCTCGATCCGATTACGGAGATCGATCGCCACAATCCGCTCATCCTCAACCACCAGTATCTTTGCTTTTTGCATGTGTCCGTGTGCTCGAATGAGGCTCCGACAGGCAAAACAGCGTGTATTCCACACTCCCGCTTCCCGAACTTGCCCGCTAATGCCATGCCAAGCGCAAGGGTCGGTCGGAATATGCAAAGCAGTGAAAACGCAAGGGAAAACGGATGGAGGATATCAGCGGGAGTCGAGCGAACCTACTTGTCTCTAGCAAATGATGTCTTTGGTGGCCATATTTAGCCATCTGGCCAAATCGTGTTTTGCAGGCGAAGAGTCTCTCCATTTTCGATGACTGAGACAGTCACAGCACCCTGCAACTCAGGACGTATGGGGATCCCCGGCAGGCCAGTCGGCCGGGACCGAAAGGTTTTCATGCAATCCGATTTCCGGGGCCGGGTGCGCGTGAATCATCTCGTGAATGGTCGCCATCAGCCTGTGAGCGGTAAACGGTTTACGCAGAAGTGGAACCGAATGAGGCAGATGAGAAGTGGCATGCTTTGCCGCATCTTCATGCCCGCTGATCGCAATGATGCAGGCAGCCGGGTTCATTTTGCGTAGCGTTCTAATTGTGGCCGGGCCGTCCAGGTTCGGCATAAGGAGATCCACCACCACGACGTTGATTTCTTTGCCACGTTCGGCAAAGAGCGCGAGTGCATCAATACCGTCATTTGCCGTCAGGACGTGGTACCCGACCGCCTCAAGGCTCGATTTGACAATTTCTCTCACGATCACTTCGTCATCAACGACCAGTACGACCTCGCCGTTCCCGCATGGTGTCGGTGCCTCTGCCTTCGAGAGGGTGTGTTCTTCCGCTCCTTCTGCGACAGGAAGGAACACCTGGAATTCCGTACCGCATCCCGGCTCGCTTTCAACCCGGAGGAAGCCCTCGTGCGCGCGAACAATTGAGAGGACAGTGGACAGACCCAGTCCGGTGCCGGCTCCCGGTTCTTTTGTCGTGAAGAAGGGGTCGAAGATCTTCTCTTTAAGGTGTGCGGGAATCCCTATTCCCGAGTCTTTTACCGAAAGCAGGACGTACTTCCCGGGTCGTGCCTCGCCAAGCATGACCGCGTAGGCTTCGTCGAGGGTCACTTCCTCAGCGCGCAGGACAATGGATCCGCCGTCCGGCATTGCATCACGGGCATTGACACACAGATTCATGATGACCTGGTGGAGCTGTGTTGCATCGCCCAGAACCAGAGAGAGCTTCGGAGGATAGACGAGGCTGAAGTCTATTGACGGAGGGAACGATCCTTTCGCCATGTCATGCATTTCCCGAAGAAGGTGTTTCGGTTGCAGAGGGATTTTCATGCCTGACGTTCCCCGGGAGAATGCCAGCACCTGCTGCACCACATCGATTGAGCGCCGCGCGCCAGATTCGATCAGGTGCAACATCTGCTCCTCATTGTCCCCTCTGATTTTGTCTCTGAGGACCTGCACGGCCATGAGGATCGGCCCCACGAGGTTGTTGAGATCATGCGCTATGCCTCCGGCCAGCATGCCGATGCTCTCCAGGCGCTGGGTACGGAGGAATTTTGCTTCGAGTTTCTTCCGTTCCGTAATGTCCACGTTGATCGTCAGAATCCCGCGCGGGATCCCGTCATCGTCAAGAACCACCGTCCAGCTGCTCTGAACATTGCGTTCTTTTCCGTCTTTGGTCAGCTGAACCAGCTCTCCAACCCATTCTCCCTTTTCCAGAGCGATCCGCAGAGCATCCGATGGAGCGGGATGATGCTCGTCATGGAGTACGCCACCGAGAGTCGTACCGAGAAGCTCATTCGCTGTCCACCCGTACAGGCGTTGGGCTCCCATATTCCAGAACTGGACACACCCATTGACATCCAGGAGCATGATTGCCTCATGAGCCTTGTCCAGGAGTGCCGCACGATGCCGGCTTTCCTCCTCCGCTTTGCGCCTCTGCAGGACCTCTTCGCGGAGCCCGGCGGTTTGTTCTTCCACCAGCCGCGGGACCTCTCTGTTCCGCGTCACGCTCTCGCGATACATGCTCAGAAAGAAATTGAATACCTGCTGCCGCGTGCAGCGAACCTCGACAATCTCTGCGCCCAGGCGAACAGGTAGCACCTCAGGGAATTCTTCCCGCGAATGATCCGTACCTCCCGCGAGGAGAGTCCGCACAACATCCAGAAGCGTTGCGACATCGTACGGCTTCGCTATGTAATTGTCCGCGCCCGCCTCCAGCCCCCTGATGAGATCGGTGATATCGGATTGAGAAGTCAGGAGAACAACCCTGGTGTTCTGCAGCCGGACATCCGCGCGCATTCGACGGCAAAGCTCGTGCCCATCCATCGCCGGCAATTCGATGCCGCTGAGTACGAGATCAGGCGGGTTCGCGCAGGCTGAAGCGAATCCCTCCTTCCCATCATACGCAACCTCCACCCCGTATCCTTCTCCTGTGAGGGCGGCGGCAAGCTTCATACACTGCGTGTGGTCGGCCTCCACCACAAGAACGCGAACCACGGCTGTCGCCTGAAACCCATCAATCGCCCCCATGTCGCTGTTCTCCTTGCCCGCTCCCGGATTCCCGGTCGCGATGTGCAGGAATGCGTTCGGTCTCCCTTAGCGCAAACCGGCTGCCATCGACTCTGGTGTTCCATTTGCCTCACGCTGAGGCTCGGCGTGAGGCACTGCCCCGTCTACCGATCTGCCACAAGGGCCCCGTTGGAACGGACGGCAACCCCTGAACGTCTTTCCTTCTGCCCCGGCTTTCCACCCTGTATCGATCCGTCTCCCACCGTAAACTGTTCTATTAGCCGCTGCAGATTGTCCGTCAGACGGTTCAGATCCTCCGCTGCACGGGCAATTTGCTGCGTCCCCTGCGCCGTCTCTCCGGTCACCTTCGAGATCCCCTCCACATTCTTTGAGATCTGCTCGCTGGCACTTGACTGCTGTTCGCTCGCCGCGGCGATCTGCGTCACCATGTCCGTCACCTTCTGGCTCACGCCGACGATCTCCTGCAGGCTCGCTCCGGCCCGATCCGCAAGTTTCATTCCCTGCTCCACTTCCGCCGTTCCCTCCTCCATCGATGCCACAGCCCCGGCCGTGTCCGACTGGATCTTCTTGATCATCCCCGCGATCTCTTTGGTCGCCTTGGTCGTCCGCTCCGCCAGTTTTCGCACCTCGTCGGCTACCACGGCAAACCCCCGCCCCTGTTCTCCGGCCCGTGCCGCTTCAATCGCCGCATTCAGTGCCAGCAGATTCGTCTGGTCGGCGATGTCGTCGATCACCCCGATGATTTCCCCGATCTGGTCGCTCGACTTCCCGAGCTCCTTCACCGTCCCGGCACTCACTTCCACCACCTGTGCGATTCGCTTCATCCCCTGCACCGTCTCTGCCACCACCTTCCCCCCCTGCTCCGCGCTCAAACGCGCCTGCTTTGCGGTCTCGGCCGCGCTGCTCGCATTCCTGGCGTTTTCCAGAATCGTTTTCGTCATCTCTTCCACTGCACTCGCCACTTCTCCCGCCTGGCTCGTCTGTTCCTGCGCACCGGCTGCCATCTCCTCCGTGCTCGAACTGATCTCGCTCGACGCGCTCGCTGTAGCGCTCACCGCCTCACTCACTTCCCGCAACGCTTTTTCCAGCGAATCTCCTACCTTGTTGATGCTCTCCTTGATCAGCCGATGGTCACCGTGGTACTCCCCTTCCATACGCACCGTCAGGTCTCCCGTCCCCATCACCGACAACACTTCCGCCCCTTCCTGGATCGGCTTGATCACCGCATCCAGCGTCCCGTTTACACCGTCAACGATCTTTCGGAAGTCTCCGTGATGTTTCCCCGACTCCGCACGCGTCGTGAGTTTCCCCTGCACCGCCGCCTCCGACAGCATCACCGTATCCGACACCAACGCGTTCACCGCATCGATACATGTGTTCAGATTGTTCTTGATCGTATTGAAATCCCCGCGGTACGTCTCCGTGATCTTCCCGGGTATCTCCCCCTTGCTGATGCGGTGCATGTGTTCCGCGGCGACCTTCAACGGACCAATGACCGCATCCAGTGTCCCGTTTACTCCCTCCACAATCTCCCGGTACCCGCCCTGAAACTTCTCCGCATTTCCACGCATGGACAGCTTACCGTCAACTGCCAGACGGCTCAGCGCCACCGTTTCATCGACAAGACCGCGCAGAGCAGTCACCGCCTCTGTAAGTGACTGACCCAGAATATCCTCCGATGATGCAACAGGGATTGGAACGTTGAGATTTCCATGTGCTATGCCTGCGGCGGCCGTCGCTTTGGCCAGGAGATTTTCCTGTAAGTTCTTCACCGATGTACCGAGTTGTCCGATTTCGTCATCCCTTTGGACTTCAACGGACTGCGAGACATTGCCCAGTGCCAGGTTCTTGAGATGATCAACCGCTGTTTTCAAATCCCGCACGATCTGGCGGTTCACAAAATACATCACCATGAAGAAGATCAGGACGATTGTGGTAATCGCCAGCGCCACGACCAACCAGCGCTCGGACCTGATCCCGGCTTCAAATTCTTTCATGGAATAGCGGAGGCTGACTACCGCGAGTGGTTCTCCAACTTTGGCAGTGTGGCATTGTATACAACCCTGATCCGCGAAGATTGCCCCCACGCTCCGTATGACGGGTTCGCCATTGAAGTCCCCTTCCGCAAAATATGCCTGTCGAGACTCGAGCACAGAAAGCTCGGTGCCGTCCATCTGTTTTTCCCCGTCCTCGTTGATCGCCCGAGACGGGATGATGCGCAATTCGCGCAGATTCGGAACTTCCGACACGGTTTTGATCAAGGGCTTCACGTCTGTCACCCCTCCCCCCATGGCGAAGGTAATGGACTTCACAACCAGATCATTGGTCCGTTGGACGCCCTCCCTGGCCGCAGACATCATGTTGGCTTCCTGCGTGAGGCGCAGAAACACGAACATTGCGACAAGCACGGCTGTCAGGACAGCAGCAACGATAACGCCGATTCTCTTCGCGATAGACATGATGACTGACTCCTTTGTGTTTGAGCCCGCGAGGCTTGCATCACGATTTCACACACCGTGATCTCCCGCGATCTGATATTCCGTTTGCCCGCCCGCACACCCCGGGCACTTGCCGATTGCTTACATCGTCGCCAGAACCCTTTCGAGATCGAGGAGAATCAACAGGCGGTCTTCAAGTTTTCCGACGGCCGTGATATACTCCTCATGGACGCCTCCCACAATTGACGGCGGCGCCTCCGTGACGCTCCGCGGAATCCGTAAGACCTCCCGCACCGCATCCACCACAAACCCCACCACCTTGCCGCTCAACTCCACCACCACAATGCGCGTGTTCTTGTCATGCTCCTTCCGCTCCATCCCGAACCTCCGCCGGAGATCGATGATCGGAATCACTTTCCCGCGCAGGTTGATGACCCCGTCCACATATTCCGGAGCATTCGGCACCCGCGTCACCTCGAGCATCCGGTTGATCTCCTGCACCTGCAGGATATCCACACCGAACTCCTCATCCCCGATATTGAAGCTCACCAGCTGTAACAGCTCTTCGCCGCTCCGCTGGCGCACATCCACCGCGGCTTCCAGTACCTCAGCCATTACTTTCCTCCATCGGTAGTCTGTTCTTTCGGGTCCAACCTTCCGGTTCGATTGTCACGGCCCCTCTGTGTCACGCACCGCCGTTCACTCCAGTCCACACGCATCCTCCGGATGCAAGCGGTGTACCAACGACTCTTTGAACAGAAGACCATCACACAGCGTGAAAAGCCCAAAAGACGAGCGAATTGACGGGCTACGAAAAGGTCACACTTCGGAAGAAAAGGGATCGGATACCGCCTTGCACAATGTTGGCCATCTGAAGAGTTTTAACCCCGAAGAACGAAAGAAGCCCCGAAAGCCGCCCGGTCCCACCTTCCGGGCGGCATGGAGCCTCGCCTGTGTTTATTCACTCAGTGTGAAAAACCTCTGGGTTTACCGCTACCTTAGAGTAAGAAGGGACAGATCTCGTGTTTCGATCGTGCCCCGGAGAAGGTGAAGCGGTTCCTCATCCCGGTCATCATCAAGACAGAAATATCGGCAATCGGTGAAGTGCGCTGGACCGTCTTCCTTCCAGGAATGGCCGCACTCGGGGCAGTTCTCCTGTACCCCGGCGTCAAATATCAGATCTTCAACTCGTTGTCCCATAGCCGGCTCCTTTGTTGCACAGGGTGAGAATCGTCTGCTGAAGCGAAGTCATGTCACCGGGCTTCCGGAGCACCTGGTCGATAGACACCGACCGCGCCTCCTCGTGGATGGCCTCCGCCAGATATCCGGACATAAGCACTATCCGCGGAAAAAGATCCCGCGCATGCAGCGTGCGTGCAAGTTCGATGCCGTTCATCCCGGGGAGATGGTAATCGACAAGCAGCATGTCGACTCCCGATAGCTCCGCCTCCTCGAGCGCTTCTTCTGCAGTTCCTGCCATGTTGATCCTGAAACCCAGGAACGAGAGATAGGTCATGAGGGCTTTGCGAAAGAGCTCATCATCTTCAACAATCAGAATCGTCCGCATGTGCTCTTCGGCATATTCCGGTGTAAGGTTCACCTCGCCTCCCAGTGTCGCTACCGGGAGATGTTCCAAAAGCCATGCCAGCTCGAGGAAAGGGAAGAAACCACAGCAGGATCAAGCAGTTTTATGATTCCAGGTGTTCTTCGGCGGATTGAGGGATGATGGAGTCCTGCGGAATATCAGCCAGATGAGCGGAAGGATGAAAAATGGGGCGGTTTGCAGGGAGACTACGGTCCATCATCCAGAACGTCGCGGACCGTTCCCACGAATTCCTCAATCTGAAAGGGTTTCCGCACGGCCCGCAGGTGCTCTTCCTGCAGGAGTGAGGAAATCACTTCATCAGACGTGTAGCCGGTACAGAACATTGCCTTCACGGACGTATTGATTTTTTTCAGTTCGATATAGGTCTGCCCGCCATCCATCCGCGGCATGATCAGGTCCAGGATCACCAGCGCAACATCGTTCGCATGTTCACGATATCGCGCAATCGCTTCCGCGCCATTCGTCGCGGTGATGACGCGATATCCGTGGTCGGCAAGGATGTCCCGTCCGAATTCCAGCATCGGCTGTTCGTCATCCACGAGCAGAATGAGCTCGGCGGTGGCCGGTACTCCGGTGCTTCCGTCCAGATGTGTCTGTTCCCGCCTCGGATCCAGTGCCGGGAGATGGATGCGGAAAGTACTGCCCCGTCCAACATTGCTGTCAACGGTGATCATTCCGCGATGTCCGCGGATGATGGTGTACACAATGGAAAGGCCAAGACCGGTCCCGCATCCGGGTTCCTTCGTGGTGAAGAATGGATCGAAGATATGATCGGCGATCTCCTCCCTGATCCCGATTCCCGTGTCCGTAATACGCAGGAGGAGGCATGGACTGCCCACCCTGAGCATCAGCGTCGAAGCAAGATCCTCTGTGACCAGGGCCCGCTCCGCGTCGATGGTAATGGTTCCCCGCCCCCCCGTTACCGGATTCTGCAGGATGGCATCGCGCCCATTCAGGCAGAGATTCACTGCGGCCTGCACGAGTTCGCTCCGGACACCCAGAACCGGCGGGAGGCCCGGATCGATCCGCTTCAGGAGAAGAACGTTCGCCGGGAGTTCCTGCTGAATCCTTTCTGCCACTTCCTCCACCAGTCCGGCAATATCCACCGGTTCTTGCGGCCGATTTTCGACCCGTGTGAAGGCCAGAAGCCGCCGGGTGATCTCGTCACCCCGGAGCACGGAGTTTTCGATCGCCCGTGAGTATTTCAATGACTTCTCACGGTCATGGGCGTATTTTCTTGTCAGCGTGTTGAATCCCAGCACATTGTTCAGGATGTTGCTGAATTCATGTGCGATCCCTCCCACCACGGTAGCCATCCCCTCCATCCGCTGGGCGCGCAGGAGCCGTCCCTGCATCAGCACGCGGTCTGTGACGTCTTCAAAGATAGTTACGAACCATCCGTGGCGGGGGGAAAAAACCGAAAGGCGAAAATGTTTTCCGAACGGCGCAAAATAGGCTTCAAAATGGACGGTCTCACCGGTGAGGGCCACTTCTGAAAATACTTCCAGGTACGGCGGAGGATTCGCTCCATAGAGGGCGCCAGCCAGGGAACCGATTGCCCGTTCGCCCGGGATTCCGGTATGGCGGCAGTACGCCGGATTAACGTCCACGATCCGGTAATCCACCGGTTTGCCGTCACCGCCGTACACCAGATCACTGAGCGCGACGCCTTCCTGCATATTCTGGAAGAGACTGTCCAGATAGGGAATCCCTGCCGGCGTGTCCACAGTTCTTACTCTGGCGGTCTGGCCGATGTGAATGGTTTTTCGTCAAGCACCTCGCGCACCATCTGGACGAAGTTTTCCGGATTGAAGGGCTTCTGCAGCGCCTTCAGGCTCTCTTCCTCAAGCAACGCAGAAATCACCTGGTCCGGCATGTACCCCGTACAGAAGAAGACCTTCAGGTTTGGATTGATCTTGCGCAGTTCGAGATAGGTCTGCCCGCCATCCATGCCCGGCATCACCAGATCCAGAATCACCAGCTGGATCTCCGCGGACCTCTGACGGTAGAGGTGCACCGCCTCCTGTCCGCTACTGGCGATGAACACCCGGTATCCTTCCTCTTCGAGGAGTTCACGGCCCAGCTCCTGCATCGATTCCTCATCGTCGACAAGCAGGACATATTCCTGCCGGCCCGCCGGCGGTCTGGCGACCTCGGAGGGCATGGAGGGCGCCGTCACCTGGTGAACCGCAGGCAGATACACGTGGAACGTACTCCCTTCCCCCTCTTCACTGTCGATCAGGATGACCCCGTGGTGGTTCCGGACGATTGTGTACACCACCGAAAGGCCCAACCCGGTTCCTCTCCCGCGTTCCTTCGTCGTAAAGAAAGGGTCAAAAATGCGTTCCCGCATCTCCTTCGGGATCCCGATGCCGTTGTCACTGACACGTAACTCCACGTACCGATCGGTCTGCGTGACCAGCATCTGCCCGCTGATCCGCTCTCCGATCCGGCCGTTGAATGCCCCGATCGAAATCGCCCCCTGCATGTTTGCCCCCCGGGCCAGAAGTGCGTCACGGGCATTAACCGTCAGATTAAGCAACACCTGATACAATTCCCCGTAATCTCCCATCACCGACAGAAGATCCTCATCCATGTGCCGGCTCACGGTGATATTCCGGGGAAACGTCTCGCCGCACAGACTGAACACTTCCTCCACAATCTGGGCCACGTTCACCGGAACATTCTGACGCTTCGCCTTCCGGGCGAAGGACAACAGCTGCGCCGAAAGTTCGGCACCGCGGGTTGCGGATTTTTCGATCGTTTGACTGTACTTCAGCACTTTCTCCGGCTCATATGCATGCTTCTTGATCTGCATGATGAAACCGATGACATTGTTGAGAATATTGTTGAAATCATGGGCGATTCCGCTCGACAACGTTCCGATGCTTTCCATCTTGTGCGTCTGCCGGACCTGCTCTTCCAGGCGCCTCCGCTCGGTGATATCATACATGTACCCCTTGGCTTCCGTAAGCCGTCCGTCACGGCCAAAGACCCCGTAGGTATTTTCCACCACATGGATGGTCTGTCCGTCGGGCCGCACCAGGTCCTTTTCATACTCCTCCACGCGTCCGCGCGACTGGAGCAATGCCAGAAATGCTTCTCTGGACTCGACACTGGGATACAGGGAGAACACATTGAACTGCCGTGCGGCTTCGATGTTCTGGAATCCGAGCATCCGGGCGAAGGCGGGATTGCAGTCCAGGATCTTGCCGTCGGCCCGGGCAATGTAATCCCCCGTAAGATCGTCCTCGAAAAACCGCCGATACCGTTCCTCGCTCTCGCGCAGGGCCTGTTCGGCATGGTGACGCTCCGTGATGTCACGCAAGATCACGGTATAGAGCCGTTCGCCGGCGGTTTCAATTTGAGAGATGGACGCTTCCATGGGAAATTCCGTCCCGTCGCGGCGGAGCCCGATGACGGTGCCCGGACTCCCCATCCGGCGTTTTGTGGTCCCGGAACGTCCGAACTCCGCTACGTGATGACGGTGCATATCGCGGAACCGGGAAGGCAGGAATTCTTCCAGCGGTCTCCCGACGGCTTCGTGGGCGGAGCAGCGGAACATCTGTTCGGCAGCGGCGTTAAAAAGGACAATCTGCTGCTGGCTGTTGATCGTCACGATCGCGTCCATGGCCGATGCAATGATCCCTGCCAGACGCTCTTCACTCACGTGCAGGGCATCCTGTGCGCGGCGCTGATCCGTGACGTCACGGAAGACCACCACGATGCCCTTTGTTTGACCCCTGCTGTCCTTGATCGGCGCAGCGCTTTCCTCTATGGGAATGCGTTTGCCGTCCTTGCTCACCAGCACCGTGGGGCCGCCGGCACGACCCGCCACATGCTCAAATGCCGTGTGAAACACCTCCGACAGCTGCCGGCGTGTGGCCTCTTCCGTCCGCCAGCCGGTCAGGTCCTCCGCAACTGCATTCAGAAACGTGATCGCGCCGGTGGTGTCCGCGGCAATAATGCCGTCGCCAATGCTGCGCAACGTGGTGCCGAGCCATCGCTCGCTCTCGCGCAACCGGCTCTCCATCCGGTGCTTGTACAGCGCCATGTCAATGGTGATTGTGAGTTCCCGCTCTTCAAACGGCTTCAGGATGTATCCAAATGCGTCGGTGACTTTAGCGCGGGCCAGGGTCTGATCGTCAGCAAAGGCTGTGAGATATACCACAGGAATGTCATACAGATCGCGGATTTGATCCGCTGCAGCAATCCCGTCGACATCTCCTTTCAGCATGATGTCCATCAGGACGAGGTCAGGGCGGTGAGTGCCGGTCCCTTCAATAGCTTCCTGCGCGGTGGACGCAATCCCCACGACAAGATATCCCCGGCGTTGAAGGCGGGCGGCGATATCCCTCGCCACAATTTGCTCGTCTTCAACAACCAGAATTGAGGCCTTCGTCATAACTTGGTGCTCCCATCGAAAGGCGGCCGTAGTTCAGCCGACGTTCCAGGCGTTTCGGGGTGGTCGCCCGGCGGCGTGCGGTCAGCGAATTCCGGGTACAACGTTTTCAAACACGCAGGACAGATGCCGTGGCTGAATTGTGCATCTGAATGAGCGGATATGTAGCGCTCCACCTGTGTCCAGTATCCACGATCATCACGGATCATCTTGCACGAAGAACAGATAGGAAGCAAACCGCTCAGGGTCTTCACCTTTGCCAGCGCCTCGCGGAGCTCGTGCAGGAGCTTCTCCCGCTCCGTGAGTTCGGCCTGTAGTGCCGACGTCCGCTCGGCCACACGATCCTCCAGGTCGCGGCGCGCCCGCCAGAGCTCATCCAGTGCCATGCCCCGTTCGGTGACCGCCGAACCGAGAAGCAAACCCGTTACAGCGATCGAGGCGGAGAATCCGTACAGGTACACCATACGCACATTCAGCGCATAGTCGATAAACGGACCAAGCCCGTGCGCTGTGCCCCAAACCGCCAGCCCCACCGCGAGCGCGGTCACCGCCACGGCTCCCCGCTGCCCGAACCGGAGCGAACCCCAGATGACAAGCGGAAACACGGCAAACGAAAGCGGATAGACAAGATCACTTCCCGTCCAGCCGCCGTAGACCAGACCACCGAGAAAAATCGTGGAGAGGAGGAGCGTAACACCCTCGACAATGAACCAGCGGTTCAGGCGCACGTTTGCGCACGGGGCCAGGACAAGAATCAGCGGGGCGACAACAAGCGCGCCGAGGGCATCCCCCGCCCACCAGAGACGCCAGTCTTTTCCAAACGACGCCCACTCGCCCATGCCCCCGAGCATCATGCCGGTCGTGCCGATGGTCGCCGCAACCATCGTTGTAAGCGCGACACCAAAAACGATCAAACCCAGAACATCACGCACGCGGCACAAGCCCGCACGGAACCCGGTAACCTGGTGCAGGAGAAACGTACAGAGAGCGGGTTCGAGGGCGGCCGCGACGGCGGACATCACGACAAACCCCGGGGCAAAGGAAAAAGTGGAGGTCCTCACCAGCAACGCTCCAAGGAACACCGCGGGCACCATCCGGTATCCGTACAGGAGTACCATGCCCATGGCAAATCCTGACGGTGCCCATACCAGACTCAGACCGTCGGTCGTTCCGCCGACGAATTCACTCCCCTTCGCGGCGGCAACATACCCGGCCGTGACGAGAAGAAACACCAGAGCCGGATGGCCGGACAACTGGCCCCCAGGCGGTGCCGCTGTAGAATCTTCTATCGACGCTGGAGTATCAGACATGCACCTTCCACCTTTGCTGCCCGTCCGTGCAGTGCCACACCCGTCATGACGACTTCCAGGGATTCCCCTTGCTTTGTGCGGACACCGGCGACGCGATGGTCGACCATATCCGCAGACAACACCCTGGCAATCAGCTCGCCGGCATCCACACTGGCAACAGTGAGCTCGCGCAGATTCATGGACCGGAGTTCTTCCGCATGCCAGCCCAGAAGCGCCTCCACAGCCCGGTTTGCACCGGTGATCATGCCGTCCGGCGTCAGCACCAGAACGGCATCGTTGCCGGGGTCCAGCGGCGGCCCGCCAGTACGACCGGCAGCGGCACCGCCTTCCGCCGTTCCCGCCTCCCCGGCGGACACGGTCCCGTGCCGGGGCCGGGTCTCCAGGACACATTGGGTCATCGCGAAACGCCCCCGTTCATCAACGGCTATGCTTCCCTTGAACGTTGCCGTCATGAGAGTCCCATCTTTGCACACCACATCCACCGTGACACTGTCCGTTACGGGAGTCCGTTTGAACTGAGTGAAATTTGCGATGAAGCGATCAAGGCTTCCGGGGGCGAGGATTTCGCCCAGCCACCGGCCGGCAATCTCCTCCTGCGTGTAGCCGAAGAGTTCCTGCCATGCACGGTTCACCTGCACAACATGGCCGTCGGCGTCCAGAGCATGGAATGCCACAGGCGCATGCTCGAAGAGCAGCCGGAATCGTTCTTCGCTTTCTCTCAGACGCTTTTCCGACTCGTGTTTGTAGAGCGCCATTTCAATGGTGGAGTACAGACTCCGTTCATCAAACGGCTTCAGGATGTACCCGAAGGGCTGCGTTACCTTCGCCCGTGCGAGCGTCGCCTCGTCCGACGAAGCGGTTATGTAGACCACGGGGATATCGAACCGGTCCCGGATCACCTCCGCCGCCTGTATGCCGTCCATGTCACCCGGGAGCAAGATGTCCATCAGCACCAGGTCCGGCCGCGTGGATTCGCAACGCTGCACCGCTTCCTGTCCGTTCGCCGCCCGCGAACCAACTCCGTATCCCAAACCGGCGAGCCAGTGCGTCAGATCTTCCGCCACGATCAGTTCGTCTTCCACCACCATGATCATTCTGCTTTTCATAAGCCGATCATCCCTGAAACGTAAGCGTAAATTCCGTACCCGGTTCGCCGGGCCGTAGCTTCACCTCACCCTGGAGCTGCTCAGACAACATGCGTACGAGCATGAGCCCGAGACTGTCCGATGTCTCAAAATCTATTTCGGGAGGCAACCCGACGCCGTTGTCCCGCACGGTCAGCACGATCTCCCCTTTTCCGTTGGTGCACAGCGTGATATCGATGCGCCCTCCTGCCTTCTCGGGGAACGCGTACTTGAGCGCATTGGACACCAGCTCATTGACGATGATTCCGCACGGAATTGCCCGGTCGACGCCGAGAACCACCCTGTCCACCTTGATGTTCATGAAAATTCCGTGCGTGCCGATGCCGTACGACCGGAAGAGCTGCGTGGCAAGGTCCCGCAGGTACTCGCCGAAGTCCACTTCGGCAAGATTCCGCGACTGGTAGATCTTCTCATGAATCAACGCCATCGACTTGACACGGTTCTGGCTCTCGCGGAAGATCTTCACCATCGCTTCGTCCTTCAGGTATTCCGCCTGCAGGCTCAGCAGGCTGGAGATCACCTGGAGGTTGTTCTTGACCCGGTGATGAATCTCTTTGAGGAGGACTTCCTTCTCGCGCAGCGAGGTCTTGATGTGCTCCTCCGCGCGTTTGCGCTCCGTGATGTCGCGTGCAACGCCGACCAGTGCCACGGGTTCCCCTTCGTCGTTGCGCACGGGAGAGGCCCAGAGTTCAACCGGAAATTCCGTGCCGTCCGCACGGCGGTTCAGGACCTCGCCGTACCAGCCTCCGGCCAGCGTGCCGGGGCCGACTTGCGCGGCGAGCTCCGGAGCCACATGACGTGAACGAACGAGACTGATGGGCCGTCCGATCAGCTCATCTTCGGTATACCCGTACGTCTTAAGAAACGCGTCATTCACAAACAGAATATTATCGTTCAGGTCCGTGATCGAAATACAGTCCCGGGTGCTGGTGATCGTGGTGGCAAGCAACCGGAGACGTCTTTCCGCCTCACGCCCCTCGGTGATGTCGCTGATGCTCCCCCACGCCCCGACTAGTGCGCCGTCTTCCACGGTTCCCACAAAGCTCACCAGAGTGTAGTGCCGGTTCCCCTGCCGGTCCACGTGACCGGTTTCCTGGCGGGTGAGACGGTACCCTCCACGGATGAACTCATGCAGAAGACGCAGGTACTCGGGGTTGTCACGGTCCATCGATGCGCTGAGCCGCACGCCCACGATATCCTCGGCGGCCGCAAAACCGAACGCCTCGGCAAGGGCGTGATTGCATTCGGCGAGAAACCCGTGGCGGAGAACCATATCCACCTGTTGATCCTCGGTCAGGGTCACCGGAATGGGGACGTCCGTTTCAAAACGCAGGATTCCTTCGGAACTCCCTTCGACAAACGCCCGGTACCGTTCCTCGCTGCGCCGGAGTTTTTCCTCGACGGAACTTCCGTGAACGCCGGTGTGAACGGCCGGATCGACGGGAGACACGCCGAGCATCGCCCAACCTCCCGGGGTGCGAAGGACCCTGCAGGTCAACGCATCCCGGTGCGGCTGACGGAGGTGCCACACATCGGCTTCGGGGGTCCACGCCCCCTGTGCAGGCGCGCGGAGCCGTTCCAGGTTCCCGTCTTCGCGGCTGCCGGGGAGCAGATCTTCGATCTCCCGTCCGACGGCTGCGATGACAGGCACTCCCGACCACTCCGCCATGGCACGATTCCAGTAGGTGACAACAAGTTCATTGTTGACGGCAAAGAACGGAAACGAGATGCCCTCGGCAAGGGAATGCGTAATGGATTCGTAGTCGCGCGCCATATCCTCAGCGTGGCGCCTCGGAGTAACATCCGCGGCGGTTCCCACAAATCCCATGAAGCGCTTTGCCTGCACCCGCGGCTTTCCCATAAGCTGTATGGCGCGGTCGACACTGGCGTCGGGCTGGATGATGCATTCCAGTTTGAAGGGCTGGCGCGCACGAACCGCCGCCTGAACGGTGTCCCGCACTCTTTGCCGGTCGTCCGGATGTACACGTTCGAGCCACCGCTCCCCTTTGAGCTTCGCCGCCGGCACTCCCATGGCTGAGGAGAATGCTTCGTTCACCACAGTCACGCGCCCCTCCGCATCGCTTGCCCACAACATCGCCGGAGCAAGGTCCACAACGGACTGGAGAACACGGTCGCTCAGCACGGGCTTTTCCCCGCCGGGTCCACGCCGCCTCATCTGCGGTGAAACATCTGCGGATCGCTTTTCCCTCGCGCGCGGCATATTTACACGCTCGTCCGGTAGGTACGTTGTTCCGGCCGGATCCCCAGCTGCTCCATACGGTAGCGAAGCTTGGAGCGGGTGAGGCCGAGCACCTTTGCAGCCTGCACCTGGTTGCCACCGACAATATCCAGTGTCTTGAGAATCAGATCCTTCACGACTTCACTCATTCGTATCCCCTGCGCGGGAATCTCCAGAACGAATGACTTGCCGTTGCCCGCGGTCACCGCTGTTCCGGAGCCGCTTGCACGTAGGAAACTGAAATGCTCTGCGGTCAGCACGGACACATTGTTTAGCAGGACCACACGCTCCATTGCGTTGCGCAGCTCCCGTACATTTCCCTTCCATGGGAGCATTTCGAGGTAGCGGAGTGCTTCCGTCGAGAGCTGGGGTGTGGGCCGGTTGAAACGGCGGCAAAACTCCGCAAGGAACGTCCCCGATAATTCCCCGACGTCCTCCCGTCTGCTGCGTAACGGCGGAATTCTCACCGATGCGACATTCAAACGGTAGAACAGATCCTCACGGAACCGCCCTTCTTCAACCTCGCGCGCAAGCTCCTTGTTGGATGCCGCAATCACGCGGACATCAACACTGATCTCCTTGGTTCCCCCCAGACGATAGAACCGTTTTTCCTCCAGCACGCGCAGAAGCTTCACCTGCATGTCCAGCGAGAGCTCGCGTATTTCATCCAGCAGAATCGTACCGCCGTCGGCAAGCTCGAATTTTCCCTGCTTCATCTTCTCGGTGGCCCCCGTGAAGGCGCCTTTCTCGTAGCCGAAGAACTCGCTCTCGGCAAGCTCCTTGGGAATTGCACCGCAGTTCAGGGTGATGAAGGCCTTTTCCCTGCGGGAACTCTGCTGATGAATAAAACGCGCCATGAGCTCTTTGCCCGTGCCGCTTTCTCCCTCCAGCAGGACGGTCGTATTCTCCCCCTCGGCCAATTTTTCCGCGGTCTCCAGCGCCCGGCGAAGCGCCGGGCTCTTCCCGATGATCCCCGAGCGGGACCGCTCTTCCTCCAGCTCCACCTGCAGCAACTTTACGCGTGTCTGCAGGCGGGCATGGTCCAGGTTCTTCTCTATCAACACGCCGAGATGGTTGAGGTCGAAGGGTTTGACGACAAAATCCGCCGCGCCTTCCTTCATCGCCCGTACCGCCAGCGATACATCGGAATGTGCGGTCATCATGATGACCGGCATCTCCCACGCCTCGGCACGCATACGGTTCAGCAGCTGAATCCCGTTCACCTCGCCAAGGTAGATGTCCAGCAGGATCAGATCGGGCTTCTGCTCCTCAAGGTACTGAAAGAACTCCTCTCCGCGGCTGCAGAGGGTTACCATGTAGCCGAGTTCCCCCAGGATTGTCTTCAGCGTATTTCCCAGGATGACTTCATCGTCAGCCACCAGTATCCGCGCTTTCGCCATGGTGCTTCCCTTTGCTTAGCTGTGAATAGAAAACGACAGTCGTACGACTGTTCCCGCGCCTTCGGCGGGTTCAACGGAAATCCGGCCCTTGTGTTTCTCCATGATCTGTTTGGATATGGAGAGGCCTAAACCCGTGCCGCCCGCTTTGGTGGTGAAGAACTGTTCAAAGAGATGTTTGTGCTGTTCGGGGGTCATGCCGGGGCCCTGATCCCGTACCGACACTTCGACCGTTTCCCGCTCCCCGGTCCGGTGCTGCCTGCTGCTGACCACCACCGTTCCTCCCTCCGGGGACGCATCAATGGCGTTTTGCAGCACGTTGAGCAGAACCTGCTGGATTTGTTTTGCATCGACCGGTACCACAGGCAATCCTGCCGCCAGCGCGGTTTCGAAGTGCACATCCTTCTGCTGCACCGACAACTTCACGAATCCCAGCACCTGTTCGACAATTTCGTTCATCTGCTGGTCCCTGAGCACGGGCGGGGTGATGCGCGCCAGGTTCAGCGTGTTTTCAATCACCACTTCAACGCGTTTGGTACCTTCCAGCGCATCCCGCAGGGGTTCGGCAAATTCCGGCAGGTGCGCCGCCTTATGCGCAAGGTACTGGAGGTTCAGGGCGATGGCCGAGAGGGGATTCCGGATTTCGTGCGCAATACCGGCCGCCAGACGCCCCATGAGCGTCATCTTTTCGGCCTGCACCAACTGTTCACGCATTTTTCGCTGCTCGGTGACATCCCGTACGTACAGCAGAACCCGCGTGTCCTGCGGCCGGTTGAGCGGGCCCACGCCGATGTCCACCTCGATGCGCTCTCCATTCCGGCGAAGGAGAGTGGTTTCGCCGGAGGCGACAGAGGAAGTCTCCAGCATGTTG
Organism: uncultured Bacteroidota bacterium; assembly: GCA_963779225.1. Classification (GTDB taxonomy): domain Bacteria; phylum Bacteroidota; class Ignavibacteria; order UBA10030; family UBA6906; genus CAVPCZ01. The sequence goes on along the minus strand of CAVZWW010000003.1, from coordinate 889,859 downwards.
GTGGCGAAATCGCCCGCGGCAAACGGCAGCCCGGGCAGAGCAAGAAGTTCTTCACGGCTGAACCCGAGGAGACCCATGCCCGCAGTATTGACCTCAAGCACTTTTCCGGTTGCCCGATCAACGACAAAAATCGCGATGCTTGCATGGTCAAAAAGCGTCCTGTAACGGTCTTCGGACAACTGAATCTCGCGGTTCTTCCGGATCAACGTTTCCGCGTACATCTCCAGCTCGGCCATCTTTTCTTCGAGCTTCTTAATCACAATGGCCCGGTGCTTCTCCAGAAACGCCTGATCGTCAAGCTGCTCGGTTGACGACGGGGGCTCTTCCGGCTTTCGACCGTATCGCTGATGCGCGAGTTCATTGATCGCCTGCACCAGCACGCCGAGGCCCGCATATTTCACCACGTAGCGGTCAACACCTATGCTCCGCGCAAATTCCTGGTCGGTGGCGTCCACGTAATTGCCGGTGTAGATGATAAACGGTACGTTGGCAGATGAAGGTAACGTCCGGACTTCCTTGCAGAGCTGGAAGCCGTCCATTTTTGGCATCATGGCATCAGCAACAATCATATCCACCCGTTCATCCCGCAGACAGCCCAGCGCTTCCACGCCGTTCCGCGCCTGAATGGCGGCGTAGCCGTTCTCGGAAAGAACATCCTCCAGGAGTTCAAGATTCTCCTGCACATCATCAACCAGGAGGATCTTCAACTGCTGACCGTTACCCTTCTCTGTACCGTAACCATCAGGCAAGTTCATCATAGGCCCGTCACTCTGGCTAGTGTGTATACACAGCTGGGGAATGCACAACCAAAGTACCAATATTGGCCACATGGTTGCAATACGTCCTATTGCGTATTTTTGGGCAGGTAAGCTACGTAGTGTGGCACCGTTGCCACCGTGACACATGTGCCTCATGTACTTCGTGACACAGCCGCTCAAAGTTGGGCATCTACCGAAGATGGCGCTTTTCTACCCAGAAATGATGATTTGGCGTGAGCGGTTGGGTGTTCTGGCAGGGGTCTTTGGCAGGGGTCAGCGCGGGAGTATGACTATGCCGTTCTTGATGGCATATGTCACCAAACCGGCACTTTCATGAATATCCAGCTTCTTCATGATGTTGTTGCAGTGTGTGTCAACCGTGCGGGCACTGATATGCAGCATATCGGCTATCGCCTGGTGCGTCCCCCCCTCGGCAACCAGCTGGAGGATTTCCCGCTCGCGCGACGTGAGCCGGCTCTCCACCGGAGGCTGCGACTGCGCCCCCCCCTGAGTGAGAGGCGCTCCCGATCCGTCAAGGTATGTGTCAAGGAGTATTTTTGAGACCGACGGACTGAAAAACGCGTGTCCTGTGTACACTGCCTTGATGGCGGCGTAAAGATCCTCAGCTGCACCGTTCTTCAGGATATAGCCGTTGGCCCCGCTGCGAACAACCTGCAGAACGTATTCGTCGTTGTCATGCGCGGAAAGCACGAGGACTTTAATGGCCGGCGCTTCTTTCTTGATCCGCCGTGTCGCCTCCAGGCCGTTCATCACCGGCATGCTGATGTCCATCAACACAACATCCGGTTCAAGTTGCAGCGCCAGATCGACCGCCGTCCGCCCGTCCGCCGCCTCACCTACAATCTCAACACCCTCCACAAGCGAGAGGAGCGAAATGAGACCCCGGCGGACAATCGTATGATCGTCTGCAACGAGAACACCAATATGCGGTACAGTCATAAGATCACCGGAACAATGACCGGATTATGCGCACCCCTGTCGTCGGGGGTAACAATGGTGATGTCGTTACTGGAGAAGTTGTGGGATCCACACGCCGTGCCGGACACACCGGGCATGTAACGGCACACCGGAAATGTACGGCATTGGGCATCGAGTGTCAACCGGATCCGGGGTCGGGCCGGGATGAAATCAGCGGGAAAACGTCTTCTTGATGTCCTTCAACATTGCATCCACAACTTTTTCCGTCACCTCGCGCTGGAAATAGAACCCCTTGCGGATTTTCTCACGGATGGTTTCGAAGCGGCGAGTTTGCTCCGCATCGTACATTGCCCGGGCCTCGTCGGACACTTCGATGCGGTCTTTGCTTTCATCCGCATCTTCCCCGCTCTTCTTCAGCGTACCGGTTCCGCGACTGTTCTTGAGCGGATCCACCGGCCCGGCGGGGTTGACAATTTCTTTGATCGACATGGGAGTGCTTCCTTTTTCCACCGCTTCTGCAGCCCGGTTCTTCAGCCCGGCGGCACTGTTAATGTTGATGGTGACGAGTACGTCGGGCTTCTCAAAAGCCCTCACCAGCCTTCCGGCACGTTATCGTGCGCCCTTGCCTGCCGCGAGGGCATGCTCCATCGCCTTCGCTTCGTACTGCATCAACCTGCGCGTTTCTTTCAGGGCCTCGTAGTACCGGCCGCTGTACATTGCCTCACTGATGGTCTTAAAGAGTCCGGTCGTGCTGGGAGCCGCATGCATCACGTCCCGGGCCAGCTCCCAATATAGCTTCTGGTACTTCGGGAGATTCTGCCCGTCAATATACATCAGCTGGATGACAAAGTACACTCTTTTACACGGTGTATCCGCCCTGGCTTCGCTCAGGATTTCCTTCTCCCGCAGGAGGGGAACCTTGTTTTCCACCACTAGATCGACGGTCTTGCCGGTGGCGTTACGCAACACCGCGCCACCGGCAATGATCCGTTCGTTGGCTTTTAGCGACAGCTTTAGACCCATAACTTATCCTAACAGTTGCTCGAGCTGAACAGAACTCCCGTGGACAAGACCGACCGGTTGATCGGCAATTTCCGTCTGAACTTCAATACTCCCGGCTTCCGCAGCCTCCCCGGTGATCACCTGATCGCTGAACAATCCGGTGGCACCTAAGGTATTTTCGCGCAGGTGGTCTCTGCGCTCCTGAATGGTAGAACCCGCCGAATCGAGCGCGTGCAGTGCCTGCTCTATCGACCGGTTATCCACATTCTCCGGAGGTACAAGCTCGGGGATGTTGAGCCCCGACGGACCGATATGGACATCTTCCTTCCGGGCCGTCCGTGTAGAACCGCCGGTCTCGATGACAAGAACCCATTGATCGTTCTGGACCTGCGGTTCCTGTTTTCGCAGGGCGGCCGCAAGCTGCCGGGTCCTCTCTTCCGGAGGAATCGTCAACCGTTCAATCATTGCCCGGAGAGCGGCGAAGTCACGCAATCGTCGAACGCGTTCTTCACTTCCCACCGGATACGGCGGAAAGTCCTTGATGATCGAGGTCAAGGTCTTTTTCATCGCATCGATCGTCGTCGTCGCGGCCTCCATGGCCCGGTCCATCGTCCTGATGGTCGACGCAAGAGCACGTGCGCGTTCGTGATTCGCCGCCAGCCGGTGATACTCCGACCCGCTCCTGACGGTATCCGCCCGCTCCGCCTGATCCCCAGCGGATGAGTTGGGTATGGGACCAACATTTGCGGAGGAGGCAATTCTGTCAAGACGTTCGCGGGATCTGCTCAAGCCCTGCGGGCCCTGAACAAACCCGATTTGTGATATTGACATGTCTCACCTCGCTAACCAATCACGGGAGGAGGCCTGCGCCTCCTCCCGATTCATGGTGACGACGTCATTGTCGTTTCTTAGAACAGCCGCAGGACCGACTGCGCGTTCTGGGCGGACAGGCTCAGTGCCGTCGTGCCCAGAGACTGCCGGGTCTGCAACATGAGCATATTCGCACCTTCCTCGTTCATGTCGGCGTCGGTCAGCGCACTTGCACCCGCACGCAGCGTGGCGATCATCTGATCGGCCCAGTCCGCACGCGTCTGCACGATGCTCAGGCTTGACGACAGTGTCGAGGCCTGCGTACGGAGATCGCTCGAGGCATCAGTCAACGCCGTCAGGGAGACGTTGATCGCCGTCGCACCAATCGTGGCATCGGCATTACTCCAGTCTCCTGCAACAACGATGCCTAGACCACCGGAGGTGGCATCGAACCCGTCGATGTCGAGCGAGCTTGCAGCATTCTCGCCGAACTTCACTGTCAGGGTGTTCTCGGTGAGGAGATTCGTCCCGCGATACCCGGAATCACCGGCCAGGCTGTCGATCTGCGCGATCACCGCGTTGTACTGTGTGGCATATGACGCACGCTGCGTGGCGTCGCTCGTGGAAAGAGCGGCCTGCGCAATACCTTTCGCCGACTCAATCAAGGTGCTGATAGAATCAATCCCGCTGCTGGCGCTCTTCACCGTCTGGATCGCTTCTCCCATGCCGTCCTTGAGGGAGGCGATGTCGTTGGCCCGGTTCTGATGGGCCTTCGCCGCGAAGTAGTTCGTCGGGTTGTCCAGCGCGCTGTTCACCTTCTTGCCCGTGGACAGACGTTCCTGCGTCCTGTTCAGCATGTTCACGGTGCTCTGAAGGCTCAGCAGATTGGCCCTCATTGCGGATGTCAACGAAATTTCCTGTGCCATAAGATATCCCCTTTCTAGGAATATTGTGTATGTATGCGGCAGCCCCTTCTGAGGTCATGCCCATTCCTACTATCGGCAGGGACTGGAGAAACTTTAGCCCGGCGGGGAAGATTTTTCTTGCGAGTCTAACGCGTTACAAGGTATGGTGTTAGCGGAGCGGGACGACGTCGTGCATGATTTCTGTCAGTCTTGGGTCGGTTCTGTAAGGTGAATATCCTGTGCTAGACCGTCCAGTATCTCTTCCGTTACATGCCGGTCCAGATAGTACCCCTGCTGAAGGCGTATCCTGATTTCATCAATTCGCCTTGCCTTCTCCGTCTCATACAGAGCCAGGGCATGATCCGATACCACCATGCGATCCCGCCCCTCACGGCCGGACGTAACTCCGCTCCTGTCAACCATCCGGGTCCGGTTCCCCTTTGACGGGTCAACCGGTTGCGCGAAGCTCAGTGGATCGTGGATTGTCATGGCCGTTTACTCCTTTGTGCGCAAATTACCGCGCCGTCCCCTTAAGACCTGCAGCGATATTCGTGTTGATGTTGACCAGGATATCCAGTTTTTCAGGGGCAGGATATGCAAGTACTTCGAAGACCCGCCGGTCAACAAACGCGCTCAAACGTAAGACGTTTTCTTTCATCTGTTGCGGTAAGGGATTGTTCTCATCACTGAGCGCGACCTGAAAGTAGGTCCACAAACGCTGATTGTACCGGAGGGCTTTCTCCAGATTCTGGTCCCGGTCCGATGACGACCAGTGCGTCTGCACATGCTTCATCATAGCCGCGGCTTTCATTAACACGGCCGCCTCCGCTTCCCGGTCTGTCAATGCCGCGACCTGTGCGCGACCGTATACTTCCGCCTGTGTCGAATGCATGGCCTGGTTCCCTTTGATGAATGTCTGCCCCTGTTCGCTTTTCTATTATCTTGAGAAGCTCACCGGAGGGAGAACTCCCGGTTCTCCCTCCGGTGGATCAACTATGTTTGTTAGAACAGCCGCAGGACCGACTGCGCGTTCTGGGCGGACAGGCTCAGTGCCGTCGTGCCCAGAGACTGCCGGGTCTGCAACATGAGCATATTCGCACCTTCCTCGTTCATGTCGGCGTCGGTCAGAGCACTTGCACCCGCACGAAGCGTGGCGATCATCTGATCGGCCCAGTCCGCACGCGTCTGCACGATGCTCAGGCTTGACGACAGTGTCGAGGCCTGCGTACGGAGAGTCGCTCGAGGCATTCAGTCAACTGTCGTCAGGGAGACGTTGATCGCCGTCGCACCATCGCGGCATCGGCATCATTCCAGTCTCCTCGCAGTAGCAATGATGCCCAGGTTACCGGAGGTGGCATCGAACCCGACGATGTCGAGCGAGCTTGTAGCATTCTCGCCGAACTTCACCGACAGGGTGTTCTCGGTGAGGAGATTTGTCCCGCGATACCCGGAGTCACCGGCCAGGCTGTCGATCTGCGCGATCACCGCGTTGTACTGTGTGGCATATGACGCACGTTGCGTGGCGTCGCTCGTGGAAAGAGCGGCCTGCGCAATACCTTTCGCCGACTCAATCAAGGTGCCGATAGAATCAATCCCGCTGCTGGCGCTCTTCACCGTCTGGATCGCTTCTCCCATGCCGTCCTTGAGGGAGGCGATGTCGTTGGCCCGGTTCTGATGGGCCTTCGCCGCGAAGTAGTTCGTCGGGTTGTCCAGCGCGCTGTTCACCTTCTTGCCCGTGGACAGACGTTCCTGCGTCCTGTTCAGCATGTTCACGGTGCTCTGAAGGCTCAGCAGATTGGCCCTCATTGCGGATGTCAACGAAATTTCCTGTGCCATGATTCTACCCTTTCTGGGTGTGGTGGTTATGGGTGAGTTGAGTTGTGTCGACTTGTGTAACCGATTGAATCATATCATCTTCTGGTAGTATTATCGGCCGATTGCGGGAAGAGTTTAGGAAGAACGGGTGGGAAAATGCGAGAGGATGGAACGTGGAGTGAAAAAGGAAGAAAAGTCTAGCGGGGCAAGAGAACGAGAGAGGACAATGCGGATCGAACATCCACCATGAGACCCGACCAGTCTCCGGCTGATTTCTGACGGAAGAGCCGCATCGTTGGATACCAGGGCGAATCCTCCCGCTCCAGCATCCAGCACCAGTCCGCCATCCGTGGAATCAGGGTCCACACCGGTTTCCCCATCGCCCCGCCCAGGTGAGCCACAGCGGAGTCAATGCTGATGATCAGATCAAGATGAGAGATAATGGCGGCGGTGTCTGCCATATCCACGATGTTGCCCGTCAGATCCACCGGACACAACGAGCGGGGAAATGCCTGCAGTTCGGCAGCTGCTTCCCCCGGCTGCAGGCTGAAGAGTGTTACGCCGGGAACAGTCTGCAAGCTCATGAAGAGGTCGAGGGGACATGATCGGCTCAGCAGGGCTTTCAGCTTGCGCGCTCCCGACCAGACGATTCCAACACGAACACCGGTGCCCGTTGTACCGATGCGCTTTGCCCATTCCTCCACGAGATTCGCCGGCGGCATGAGATACGGCACATTGTCGGGGAGAGTATCCAGGGTCGCTTGCATCACCCGCGGAAGACTCATTATGGGCAGGTGGGCATCACACTCCGGCAACGCTTTACCCTGCGGAACCACCATGCTGACCCCGGGGAGTGAGCGGAAAAGCCGGACGAGTTCCCTCTGGCATTCAAGAACGAGTGTCACACCGAGCGACTGAAGGACGCTGCAGTAGCGGACAAATTGGATGGTATCCCCCATTCCCTGCTCGGCATGGATCAGGAGCGTGCGTCCAGCCATATCGCGGCCATCCCAGACAGGGAAAGGAAAATCCCGGCATAGACCGGTAAACCCGGATCGCTTCCATCGCCACTCATACTCGCGCCATCCTTCGAGAAACATTCCCAGGGTAAGGAGCCCCCGGGCAAGATTCCAGTGCGCGTCCGGAAAATCCGGACGCAAGGCGATTGCGCGCCGGTAACATGCCACCGCGCCATGGACGTCCCCCTGTTCGCGTGCCACGTTACCCAGATTGTTGTGTAATTCCGGTAGTAACGGATCAAGGGCTGTGCCTTTTTGCAGCAGGCGCTCTGCTCTCTCCGGATCACCATGTTCAAGGAGTGCGAAGGCGAGATTGTTGAGAATCGTCGGACTGTCCGGCGCCAGAGCAACCGCGCGGTCAAACGCGCCGACTGCCTCGTTGATCCTGTTGTCGCTCTGCAGGCTCACGCCCAGGTTATTCCACGCAGCTGGATTTCGGGGGGCTTTGGCTAGAATGCGCCGGTAGGTTGCGATGGCGTGTTCCAGCAACCCGGCTTGCTGCAGGGCATCCGCATAGTGCAGAGCAAGGTCCTGATCATCAGACGATGAGACGAGCGCGGCGGAAGTTCCCATCTACCCGCACGCTCCTACCGCTTCGAGCACCGTTCTTCTTCTCCGGCGATGTGACGGACGAGCGAGCCTTCGCAGTGCGCGCACCACGGCATCCAGTACGGCATCCCAGGCACCCGGCGCGGGCTGACGGAAGAGCCTCATAGACGGATACCAGGGACTGTCCGTGCGGTGCAGCATCCAACGCCAATCGGGTGCAAACGGGACCAACAGCCACACAGGTTTGCCCATCGCCCCCGCCAGATGCGCTATTGCACTGTCCACGGTGACGACAAGATCGAGCCCTTTGACGACCGCGGCCGTATCGGCGAAGTCCTTGAAGCCGACCCCGATATGACGCACCGCCGCGCCGGTTTCACCGTCGAGGGCGCGGCCATCCGGTTGCAGATCATACCAGACGACGTTGGGAACCTGGAGCAACGGAAGGAAATCTTTCTGGCTGCAGGACCTTCTTCCGTCGTTTCGGTGTCCGGAAGTGCGGGTCCGGACAACACCGACCTTCCGCTGATGAGGATCACTCTCCAACCGTTCGCTCCACACCGCGAGGCGGAATGGATCGGGCTGGAGATAGGGAACGTGATCCGCCAGGGCATCCGGTGACACGCCAAGGAAATGAGGCAGGCTCATGAGTGGCGCGCGGTAATCACATCGCGGCAATTCCCCACCCTGAGGTATCAGCAGGTCGGGTCCGGGCAGACTGTTCAACAGATGCTCGAGACCCCGCTGGCATTCCAGTACGAGACGGGCACCCGATGCTTTGAGCAACGGGATGAATCGTGCGAATTGAATGGTATCGCCATACTCCTGTCCGGCATTGAGCAAGAGAATCTTCCCATGAAGATCTTCCCCCTGCCATCGGGGTATGTCGCTCCTGTATGAGAGATGCGGACCTTCGCTGGCAAGGAAACGCCATTCGAATTCCTTCCACCCCTGTTCAAACATGCCGTCGAGAAGGTAGGCCAGGGCCATGTTGTAGTGGGCATCGGCATGATCGGGATCGATTGCCAGAGCGGCACGGTAACAATCCCGGGCATCTCCGGTCCGCCCCAGGGCCTGAAGGGCAACTCCACAATTGTTGTAGGCCCGGACATCCGCCGGATCAAGACGAAAGGCGGCACGATAGCACTCCTCAGCCCGACCGTGATCCTGCATGGCGCCGTACGTATTTCCGAGGATATACCATGCGTCACTATCGTCCGGCCGCAGCTTGACAACCGACGTCAGGGAAGAAACCGCCTGATGTAGTGCACCAAGCTCCCTCGATGCGCGCGCCAGGTGGAAATGGGCATCCGTGAAACCCGGGTCGGTTTCAACGGCGCGTTGGAAGTGGTCGGCGGCATCTCGCATATCACCCCTTCGTGCCGCACGCAGACCTAGAGCGAAAAATGCTCCGGCTTTCCGCCGGGTCAGGGATCCGTGAGCGGGCTCCTCAACACCACGTGTCTGGACAGTAGGGCTCATGGTGATCGAACAATTCTGGATGCGTATGTCCGTTTTCCTATATACAGTGCACCTTTCGTGCCAGTCAGGGTCGGAAGCTGAGTGCTCCGGCCGTTATGGTGTTGTCCCACTACCCGCTGAGGGCTGGCAGCCGGGGTCGGTAGCACGGCCTCTGTCATGACCCTCCTCCGCTCCCGTTCGCTGGATTCCTCCCGACGCTGACCGGATACGCCTTCCATTCGATGCGTGCGAAGAAGCCTATCGAAGGGATGCGGGACAAGACTCTACGTCTAATAGGGTCGCCGGTTGTTCATTGAGTCGATCTCGCACCATATGCGACCACCTTACGCCGTGCCATGAGTTTTCCAAACAACTCGAGATACCGGGCGCACATCCGCTCGGCGGTGAACGGATACTGCCGGATACGTTCAATCCAGATCTGATACGATTTCGCCATTGCCGTCACGACCAGCTCGAAATCCGACCCGGTGAATCCGAGCCCGTAATCCGCACAGTATTCTGGCAGAGCCCCGCTCTTCCGGAATAGAAGCGGGAGCCCGCAGCATGCACCTTCAATGTGATGCATGCCGGCCGGTTCATTTTGCGCTCCCGTGAGGTACACATGGTGACTGCGAAGGGTATCAGCCAGCTCCTGTCCGTGCATTGGCGGCAACATGGTGGCATGCCGGAAGGTCACTCCGTCCGGCAGGTTCCCGATAAACGTGAAATCAAGGGTCCTCCTGTGGCGCGGATCGGCCAGCATCCGATCCACCTGGAGATAGATATCGGCACCCTTGTAAGGGTTTGTGTCCCAGTGGTGCGTCACCAGACGCATCGGCCCCTGGCCGCGCCACGGGAGGTATCCCCGCGGGTGAAACGTCCAGGTATCGGCACCATCGTGGATCACGCTGTGGGAATCCGGTTTCATCCCCTGCGCAAGGTGAAGATCACGCAACCATGCCGAGATGAAGATGGTGTGATGGGCACAGGTGTTTGCCTGCCGCAACCGTGCATTCACACCGGTGGTGCTTTTGCGTTCGTCACATTCATTGACCCGATGGACCACTGTCGCGAAAGGGTTCTCTGCACGACAATACCTGCGAATGTCGTCATCAGTGAATGCGCAGCTCTTTTGAGCGACCCGCGGCTCGGTAAGAAGAATAATATCTATGTCTTTACGCGTCAGATCATGCACCACATGCACATCGTGCGACCGCAAGTACGCCGTTAGGGATCGGCCAAACTGATTTCCGCTACCCCCGATGCCCGGCAGGATGTTCGTGCCAATGCTTACAATCATGAACGGCGGTTCCTTCCGCGTGATGGCGGGAAGCTGTGGTTCGTAGCTTGAGTCGGCGATGACGCGCTACCCGTTTGCTGGCCGATGTCGCTGCCTCAATCCGAGTGCCAGACGTTGGCACACAGGTCCGGATCTGCTTTTCTGCCATCCGGTTGGAGGGGCGAATTGCCAATCAATAGTGGCTGAAAACTTCCAGGTGCAAAAGAAAGGAACCGCTCAAGAAGAGATGCTATTTACAGGGGAATTCGGAGAGTTTAGGCGATACGTGGTGGCCAATATCGGCCAAATGAGGGAATATGCTCAGGTTAGATAGATGTGATAAAGCCAATACAACACGGGCACCAGGACCCCGATCGCCGTCAGCCAGGCCCCCCGCCCCGTGATGCCGGTCCTCCCTTTGAGAACAAACAGGCCGGTGATGGCAACGACAATCAACGCCGCAGCGTAGACGTCGGCAATGTACGTCCAGGCCCTCTTGGGCGCATTGAGATGAAGCTGGTTGAATTCAAACAACACCCTCCGGGGCTGCACCGCTTCCACAACAACTTTCCCGGTCGGCAGATCAATGGCATAGGTCTCCCGCTCGAAAAAGAGCTGCAGGGTCCCGGGGTCAGGCCGGAATGTGTTCTGAGGATCTCCTGTCAGCCCCAACCGAACGAGAGCGGCGCGGACTATCGCCTCACGCTGCTCCTCCACGATCGGTTCAATCTGCAGGGTTCGCTTCTTGATGCGATAGCTTGGATTCCAGTCGGCGGTGTGATTCACGGCAATTCCCGAAATGCCGTACACCAGCGTCAACCCTACGATGAGGTATCCGATGTCCCGGTGGAGAATCGTATTCCATTTCCTCCACTTGAACGGAACGCGGACGGACGGTGATCCTTCTCCACCCATCTACCTGACCACCGCGCCTTCACCTTTGATCTGAATCACGGTTCTCGAGCCTTTGACGGTCGACGGATCGAATGCGGTCCCCTGTTCCTTCGCGTGCTCTTTCCCCTGTGCGATGAGATCATCTTCGGAATACGACTTCACCGACACCACACCTTCCGCCCTCGCTGTTTTCCCTTTCGCCTCCATGGGAAATACGATGACGCCGTCTTCCACTTTGAACTGGATGCTTTCGAACTCCTTGTCACTTGCAAGCTTGATCCAGCAACCGCGTTTCTTGCAGACATCCACAACGGCCCCCTCGACGAGAACTTTTTTTCCGTCGTACTTTGCGGGATTCGCCAGAATGTCCGACACGCGCGTCGGCTCCTTCAGGGTTATCTCCTTGCCATATTTCTTCGGGTTGCCCGCGAGAGCGGAACATACCACCAGCATAACAACCATCAGCACTGCAATGGAATATTTCATTGCCTTCTCCAGGGAATAGTAGAATACGAGATGATGGACGGAAAAATGCGACGGTGCCGTCGGAAGTCACGGGGAGCGCTTCCACCGGGATCTGCTGTCAGTGATGATCACCCGGCGGATGCGAGGCACGAGCCGGTCCGGCGGAATACGTCAGCTTTCCGGCCAGCTTTTCGGGATGATGGATCAGGACAGGGAGACATTGCGGGCAGATCCAGTGTTCCTCACCGGAGAACCGGATGGAGAGCAGCGGTGCGGCCGACTCTGTTTTGCCGCAATGCAGACATGTAGGAGGATTCATATAACGCCGGTTGTTGTGGAATCTGACTGTTCACATCTGTGGACGCTGCAGGGTTCGAACCTGCGACCTTCGCCTTGTAAGGGCGACGCTCTGAACCAGCTGAGCTAAGCGTCCATGTATCACACCCGGAACGACCACGATACCACCGACCGCATGCGCATAATCTAACCAAACAGTGCGCTGCTAAAGCTCCGGCGGTATTTCTGCGTAGTCGGATTTTCTTCCCCCAGAATCTTGAAGACCGCAACAACAGCCTTCCGCGCTCCATCGTCATCATAGTCACGATCTGCGCGGATAACCTCAATGAATTTCTCCAGTGCCGTGTCGTACTCCCTCTGGCCGAGGGCATGCAGCGCCTCGAGATACAACCCGCGCACCGGATGCGCCGGAAGTCCGTCGGGCTGCTCCAGCTTGCCTGTCATCGCTGCGAACGTCCGGATAGCGTCGGCAACCGGAAATTCTTTTGAATCCTCCTCGATGCCCTCCAGCAATTCAATCGCCTTTCCGGGAGCCGACTCGAGATACGTACCTGCCAGGACAACCCGTGCATGCTCGTGATTCGCGGACTGCGCCAGTACGGTTTCCAGTGCGGCCCGGGCTTCAAGGACTTTGCCTGACTGGAGAAGTGCCTCCGCACGTGCAATCTCGTTCCCGAGCGGTTCCGGAAGGGAACGTTCCAGCCATTGGACCACCGCGGATTCAGGAAGTGCCCCCGTGAATTCATCCGCGACGTTGCCGTTAATGAACAACTTCACATTCGGGATGCCACGAATACCATAGCGCGCTGCGATTCCCTGGTTCCGATCCGTATCTACCTTCGCCAGTACCCACCGGCCGGCCGCTTTTCCGGCAAGACGTTCGAGCACCGGTCCCAGTGTCCGGCATGGACCACACCACTCCGCCCAGAAATCCACCAGTACCGGAACTGTCCGGCTCCGTTCGATGACATCCGCTTCGAAATCTTGTACTTCGTACGCCATACTCCTGCACCACTCCCTTATTTTGCTTACCGGGGATATAGTATACGATACCTGCGGGTCAGGTTCAAGCGGGTGCGGATGAAATTTGAGTCTGCGGGCGCTGGTGAGCCGGCCGGCCCTCTGCGGGCGGCATACGCCACCTCAGCGCAGGAATCGGGCTTTTTTGCCTGGAGGCGGAACCTCCGGACACACATGCCGGTTTTGTTATGTACACGACGTTCTCCTGTCAGAGAAAGGGCCCCGCGTGATTCCAACCGTTTCACTCACCCGGCAAGAGTGCGGCAGATTCCACCATGAAGGGTATCTTGCGATCCCGTCACTTACCACGCACGACGACGTAGCGCGTCTGCGCGTGTCATATGACCGGATTTTCGAGACGATGGCCGGCCGCGACGTGGGGGACCAGTTTGACCTGGCAGGCACTGATGAAGAGGGAAAGCGGGCCGCCCTCCCGCAAATTTTGCATCCTGCGACGTATGCCCCGGAGATGCAGGATTCGTTGCTGCTCGTGAACGCCACGGCTGTCGCGCGGCAGCTCCTGGGGCCTGAAGCCACCTGTGAGATTGCGCATGCCATTTTCAAGCCCGCACTGACGGGGGCGGAGACCCCCTGGCATCAGGACGGAGCCTACTGGGATCCCGCCTTGCGGTACACCGCGATTAGCATCTGGGTTCCGCTCCAGGAAGCAACGCCAGAAAATGGCTGCATGGAGTTCATCCCGGAAAGCCACCGGTGCGATGTGCTTCCGCATAGGAGCATGAACAACGATCCGCGAATCCATGCCCTTGAGCTTGCCCCGGAGGAGCGACACCGCCTGACAGGCATTGTCTCCTGTCCGCTCGGGGAGGGGGGCGCAACGTTTCACGGACCCTACATGCTGCACCATACCGGCCCGAACCATTCCCCTGTTCCGCGGCGCGCACTCATCCTGAACGCCGCTCTTCCACCTGTCGCACGTCCTGTACCGCTGCTTTTCCCCTGGATGGATCAGAAGATCACCGCACGCGAGGAACGCGCACGCGAAGCAGCAAGGCGGGGAATCCGTGTGGAGGACGCTCCTACGGGGTCTCTCTGAAGAGCCTGCGGGAGGCCGTCGTGGAAGTCGGCGTCGGAACGTCAGCGTGAACGGCAGACCCGGCCGTCCATCCCGGACCTTTCCGTCAGGCGCGAGGTTTTCCCCGCGTTCCCGGCGGCTCTACACTTGTCCGGAGGTCGCTTCGCGGTATCCGTCAGAACGCCTGGTGTTCCGTGCGTTCGATGATCTCGTCCTGCAGCGCCTTTCCCAGGTCGCAGAAGTAATCGCTGTACCCGGCCACCCGGACGATCAGGTCGCGGTGAAGATCCGGTTGTTGCTGCGCCGCCCGGAGTGTCTCCGCGTCGACGACATTGAACTGAATGTGATGGCCACCCATGGTGAAATAGGAACGCACCAGCCGGGTCAGGGTTTCCAGTCCCTTTTCGCCCTCCACCAGAGCCGGAGTGAATTTTTGATTCAGCAGCGTTCCTCCTGTCCGTACATGATCCATCTTGGCTGCCGAACGCAGGACCGCAGTCGGGCCCGCCCGGTCTGCGCCCTGCACGGGCGAAATCCCCTCCGACAGCGGTGTCCACGCTCTCCGTCCGTCCGCCGAAGCGCCGGTCACAGACCCGAAATAGACGTGACACGTTGTCGGCAGCATCTGGATACGATACACTCCCCCCTTGGTATTGGGCCTTCCATTGACCGCATCATAGAAAATCTCGAAGCCCTCCCGCATAAGTGCATCCGCCCGGTCGTCGTCATTGCCGTACCGGGGAGTCTTGTGCAGAAGCATCTGGCGCACCCGTTCGTTGCCTTCGAAGTCCGTGCGCATCGCCGTGAGCAGCTCCTCCATCGTGAGATTCTGTTGGTCGAACACATGAACCTTCACGGCTGACAGGCAGTCGGTAAGCGTGCCGATGCCGACACCCTGTATGTAGTTGGTGTTGTATCGCGCCCCTCCGTCGGCATAGTCCATCCCGTTGGCAATGCAGTCATCGATGAGCAGGGAAAGGAAGGGTGTCGGCATGTAGTCCGCGTACAGCCGTTCAATCACATTGTTGCCGCGGATTTTAATATCGGCAAAATGCTGCACCTGCCGCCGGTAGGCCGCCAGCAGCTGCTCGACTGAGGTGAATTCACGCGGGTCGCCTGTGGCTGCGCCGATGACCTTGCCTGTGCGAGGATCCGCGCCGTTGTGCAGGGTGATTTCCAGGATCTTGGGAAAGTTGAAGTACCCCGTCAGGATGTAACTTTCTTTTCCGAAAGCGCCCGTTTCCACGCAGCCGCTTGTCCCGCCGTCCCGGGCATCAGCAATGGATTTCCCCTGGCGCAGCATCTCTTCGATCACCGTATCCGCGTTGAAGATCGAAGGCTGCCCCCAGCCCTTCCGGACAATCCGCAGGGCGCGCTTGAGGAATGCATCGGGGTTTTTCCGGCTGAGCTGGATATTGGAACCGGGCTGCACCAAGCGCATCTCGTCGACGACATCCAGGACCAGGAAGGTTACATCATTGACGGCGTCGGACCCGTCGGTGCGCAGGCCGCCTGAATTGATATTACAGAAATCGGTGTAGGTAGCGCTTTCCGCGGCGGTGACACCCACCTTCGGCGGCGCAGGCTGGTTGTTAAACTTCACCCAGAGACACTCCAGCAGTTCCTTCGCCTGTTCATCCGTCAGCAGGCCCTGCTGTACCTCGCTCGCATAGAACGGATACAGGTGCTGATCGAGACGGCCCGGATTGAACGAGTCCCAGGGATTTAGTTCGGTGACAACGCCGAGATGGACAAACCAGTACGCCTGCAGTGCTTCGTGAAAGGTGCGTGGCGCATATGCGGGAACGCGGCGGCAGACAGCCGCGATCATCCGGAGCTCCTCCCTGCGCACGGGGTTGGATTCGGTACGCGCCATGTCTTCCGCCCTGTCTGCATACCGCCGGGCAAAGGTCATTATCGCTTCCGCACAGAGACGCATGGCGCGGAGTTCTTCCTGCTTGCGGAGAGCGGCGGCATCGTTAAAATAGTCGAGCTCTGACAGCCGGGAGTCAATCTCGCGCACGAAGTCCAGCATCCCCTTCCGGTATATCTTATCATCCAGCACGGTGTGCCCCGGGGCCCGCTGCTCCATGAATTCCGTAAAAACTCCCGCGGCGTATGCTTCTTTCCAATCCTCCGTCATCTCTGCGAAGATCTTCTCACGCAGGGTCTTCCCCTGCCAGGAGGGAATGACGGTTGCGGCATAGTCGCGCCGGACATCATCACTGACTGCGTAGGGAATCTTCGGGCGGGAGTTCAGGATGTCCAGATCCTGAAGCGAATGGCAGCAGATTTCCGGATAGGTGGGCGTCGCTTTGGGTGCCGGCCCGCGCTCGCCGACGATCAGCTCTCCGTCGAGGATTGAAACGGTGTTGTGTTCCATCAGATGTTTGAACACCAAGGCGCGTCTCATGGGAGGAGAATGGAACCCCGCTGTCTTGACGGCCTCCGTCACCAGCAACGCCCGCTCCGCGGAAAGATGGGGGACTGCCGTGATACTCTGTGTGCGCAGCCGTTGGACGCGTTCCGTCATGGGATTTTACCCTCCTATGGAGACCAACAAGCCGCACGCGGTGAGTTGCGCAGCGGCGGACCGGATCCGTTGATCGCCGGGCCTGTGTGCCGCGGTCATATGAAACTCCCTATTCAGACTCCGGTACTTCGCTCCCGCACTGTCATGGAACGGCAGAAGATGCATCTCCCGGACACCCTCCAGTCCCGCCACAAAAGTCCCGATGGCACTGATACTCGCCTCATCATCATTCACACCCGCAATCATCGGAACGCGTACAATCACCGATTTCCCGCGTGCGGCGAGCATCGCAAGGTTCTGCAGGATGGTCCGATTCGATACACCGGTATGGCGTTGATGGAGGTCATCATCGATCACCTTCACATCGTACAGAAAGAGGTCGGTGTGGTCCATCACCAGTTCGAGATTCGACGGGGAGGTGTAGCCGGAGGTTTCGATTGTCGTATGCACGCCGCGTTCCCTGCACTTCTTCAGGACGGCCGCCAGGAATTGCGCCTGCATGAGGGGCTCTCCTCCCGAAAAGGTGACGCCCCCGCCGGATTCATCATAGAACACCCGGTCTTTGAGGATCTCCGCCAGTAGATCATCAACACTCATAGTCCGGCCTACAGTTTCGCGGGCACCGGTCATGCAATGGTCCGCACACGTTCCACACACCACACATAGGTCGGAAGCGCGATCGATGCGTCCGTCGGTCCGTTGCAGGGCTCCCTGTGGACATGCCTCAACACAGTCGCCACAGAGGAGACAACGGTCGGCACGGTAGGCTATTTCCAATTGTCCGGCCATCCCCTCGGGGTTGTGACACCACCAGCACTCCAGCGGACACCCCTTCAGGAACACGGTGGTCCGGATGCCGGGGCCGTCGTTGATCGCACAGCGCATGATATCGAAGATTGAGCCGACCATACAGTAAAGATACCGCCACCGGGGAGAAGATGCAACGTGTTCAACGGGAAATCCGAGGTGTAACAGGAGAGACAATGCATCATGGACATCGGGAAATGTGGAATGTTGCGGGGGGGGGGAGATGTACCGCGCGCAACGGGAAATACGGAGTGCACTGGAACCTTGAGTGCAGTCTCTAGTGCTCTCCTGCTGATTCTCCTGCAGCCGGCACCACGCCCCCCTTCTGCGGGTGTTTCCACAACTCCACGAGTCCTGCCAGCAGGACCAGGATCGCCAGAATGTACGGGGCCACATGGTTGATCTCGAAGAGGACTCCGGCCACGACGGGCGCGACCACCATGCTTGCTGACATGATGGCCGACAGTATCCCGATGGACTCCCCCCGACGCAGCGGCCCGGCGCCACCGGCCACCTGACTGGTCACCACGACCCTCAAGACCGCCTGACCGGTTCCCAGTCCGAGAAGACCGACATAGAACAGGGGAAGAATCTCGACGGCTATACAGAGAAGTCCCAGCGCAAGAATCACCAGCATCAATATTTGCAGGCGTGCTTCGGCAAATTTCTTCAGCCAGAACCGTTGAAGCAGGATCGTCTGATTGAGAACCACCACGACGCCGATAAACGCAAAGGCCATCCCCGTCGCAAAGGCTGTGAAACCAAACACATCCTTCACAAACAGGGCGAATACGGACTGTCCGATCACGAATGCAAGAGCAAAAGTGGTCCAGGTGACGTAGAGGGGGCGCAGCGCTTTGTCGCGCCAGGCCCGCGCGAGCGGCACCAGAGGATGATAGTCGATCTTCTTTTCGGCATTCGGTGCACCATGCGATTCGGGAAGAAAGAGTATCGCACTGACCGCGTTCACCGATGCCAGAATGCCGGCGACCCAGAAGGGGAAGGCATGCGAAACCCGGCTGAGCAGCCCCCCCAGAATCGGACCGAGGAGGAATCCGATGCCGAAGATCGCGCTCAGGATGCCGAGGTTTCTGGTCCGCTCCTTCTCGTCTTTCGCAATATCGACCATGTATCCCTGTGCGCTCGTGAAATTCCCCGCCGCCGCCCCGTCAATGATCCGGCCCAGAAAGAGCATCCAGACCGCGGATGCACTGGCAAACACAAACCAACCGATCGCCGTGCTGATGATGCTCAGAATGATCACCGGCCGTCTGCCGACGCGGTCGGACAGGGAACCGAGAAACGGTGCGCTGAGAAACGAGAAAAACGAGAAGGAGGCAAAAAGCATTGTCACAACAGTGGGAGAGACGCCGAATTCGGTCACATAGAACGGGAGAATGGGGATGACAATGCCGAAGCCGAGCACATCAACAAGAACGGTGAAGAAGATAATGTATGTTCCGCGTTTCATTGGTCGTCGGCCTGGATGTAGCGCAGTTCTTTCTGCGCCCGTGAAAGGTACTCGGCTCCGTCTTTCGTCACCACCACCATTTCTTCAACAGTGGCGATGCCGTGGCCGGGCACGGTCAGTCGTGGTTCAATCGTAAAGACCATCCCTTCTTCGAGGAGAACAAAGGGCTTCCGGCCGTATTTTTCCCACTGCGGCGCCAGAAGAGCCGTCCCGTCATGAGCGAACCGTCCGACCTGGTGCCCGAGCGCATGCGGAAACTCTTCGTACCCTGCGCCGGTAACAATCCTCCGGGCCGCAGTATCGACGACAATCCCCGGCACGCCCGGTTTCATCACCAGGCGTGCGGACTCAATCGCCCGTGCAATCGTGTCGAATCCCCTCCGGACTTCGGGCGGGGCAACCGACTCGCCCTGCCGCAGGACATAGTAGGTGCGCTGGATGTCCGAGACGTACCCGTTGACCTTCACACCGAAATCGATATTCAGCACATGTCCCCCCTGCACGGTCCGTCCGGTTGGAGCGTAGTGTGCTTCCGCGGTGTCCGGCCCGGTAAACACCGACGGGCAGGAATGGGGATCCCAGGCAAACCCCAGACCACGGCGCGCCACCTCTTCACGCATGAACGCAGCAATGTCCGCCTCGGTCATTCCCGCACGCATGGCAGCGCCCGTCCTGTCGTAGATTTCCTCTGTATGGCGGATGGCTTCCCGTATCGCTGCAAGCTCCGCGGGGGATTTGCGCTGCCGGAGAGCGGAAACGACGGGCTCCGCACTGATCACGCAGCCGTCAAGCCGGGCCTCCCTGAGCATGTCCATCAGTGTGAGGTACATGCCGTGTGTAATGCCGTCGCAGATCTCGCTATCCACGGAGTAGTTGACCGCGATGGAACGGGGATGGAGGGTGTTCATGTATGAAAGAAACGGTTTGCGAATCCCCTGCACATAATCCAGCACCTGTCCGTACGCTCCGGTGTCCACCACCATCTGGCGGTCGTACCTGCCGACGATTGCACACGTTCTGCCCGTGGAAGATATGATGAGAGCGCTGTGCCAGGTCAGGTTGCCCGGAACAAGATAATCGAGAATCGGATCTCCGTTAAGAACGGTTTCGCGGACAAAGGTGACCCAGCAGTCGATGCCTGTTTCGTCGAGAATCGCCGCCGCCTGGGCAACTTTTTGTTTGATCAGATCGTGGTGCATGGGGATCAACCTTCGAGGGCTTTGCGTGCCATGGCCAGCAACCTCCAGTAAGGCGGTTGGTAGTCGTGTTCCCGGACGAACGTTTCTACGTCCTTCTTCACCCTGGCAGCTGCCGCATCATGCCGGGCGGTGTAGGTCCGGTTTCGTAGTCCCGATGTGGCGGACATGCCTTCGGGTACCGGTCCAATCTCTCCGAATACATTGAGGATCATGGAGTACCACCGCGCGAGGCGAGCGATCGGGAGCTCGTACCAGGCATAGGCCAGTTCGTCCCCCCGCTCGGCACCTTCCAGCATCGCCTCCGTGACGGCGTCGTCGATATGATCTTTCTGCAGGGCTCCGATGTCCCGCCATTCCGCCACGATACGAAGTTGCGGATCGTATTCCAGGTCCGATGGCTGCTGTGTCACGAAGTTTCTGACCCCGAATCCGGCCAGCCAGCGCTGCAATCCGGGTGTGGAGATGTGCGAGAGACCGGACCAGAGGATAATGCCAAGCTTCCGGTACGGCCGCGATGCGACCTCGGAACAAAACAGCGCCGTTGTGTCCCGGTAATCCATGGCAAAATCATACGGGATGTGTGCTGCCCGCGCCGCTGCAAAGGCCTCACACGCCGCCCGGTGGGGAAGCAGGGGATCTTTTCTCACGGCCGGCAGGTCATGCCGGAGACGGAGCACAAGCATACGCAGTTTCCTGTCATGGAGGTATTCTCCCGGCGTGGAGAGTGTCACCCCCCTTTCAATGTGTGATTCCATAAGCGTCAAAGACCCGGTCGCGCTGTCAACATGGACCAGGGCAACATGGGAGAAATATCCGGGAAAATCATTGCCCCGTGCAATCAGGGCAGAAGTCGGAGCGCCGCCGCGCGACAGGAGAATATCGCCGCTCCGGAGACGAACTCCCAGAAGGGATGCTGCCGGACATGCGGAGGGCTCGTCGACTCCCGCCATAAGAGGCGGTATTTCCTCGCGTGGCAGCTGAAGCATGACCTCTTCCAGCGCGCTCCGGCTCCCATAGAGGAGCCGGTACAGCGTGGTCCGCGCCTCCTGATTGTTCATGTCCCATCGCTGCGACTGGCGCTTGAGTGCATCGCGCATCCAGAGCAGTTCCGCGGCATAGCTGATGAAACGGGACGGGGTGACAGCAACCAGGGGCGAGACGCGGAACACGATCCCTTCAATCCGGCGAAATATCGAATCTGTCGGGGAAAACGCTTCAGCATCAAACCGATCCACGTTGTGCGACAGGTTCTGCAGCGACGTCTGTATCGTTGCCAGCCGTACAGCTGAATCCATGCCCCGTGCGGCAACAAATGCCGTTTCGAGTTGTTCCCAGAACGGATCCTGATTCCAGGCAAACGGTGATTTAGCAGACGGGGTTGTCCGCACAAACACTGACGGATCACGATCGGGGATCAGCAGGGCAAGATACACCAGGAGCAGAAGCCCGAGGGCTTTGCCTGTGCTCCTGAAAGGAGATCGAGTCATGAAGTCACCAGACCTTGGTGTAGAGTATCGAGTTGTCAGCCCGCACGGCGTCTTCCACTTCGGCCGGGGGAAGAGACCGGGTCGCCGATTTCATCTGGCTCCGGTCCATGTCCGTCAGAAGACTTCTTTCACCATGTCGCCTCCAAACGTTTCTCCGCATTCTCTCATACCCTAATCATCGAAAGAAATGACGCTCTTCTCCTGCAGCTTCATTTTCCCCATCGTGCCGGTCTGCTGGAAGGTGATGTGCCGGATCTTCTTGTCTGGGCGCAAAGCCCGACGGGAACGGCCACAATCAGAATTGCAGGAATTAGAACGGGAAAGAGCATTTTCACAGGAAATCCCCCCGGGTGGCGCATGGCAGTAGTGGTGTCTCGTATATGTCGGTGATGCTTGTTGCAGCCTGTAATGTAGGGAACCCCTCCTGACAATGCAACCATCCCCCTCAGGCCTTCCACATCATCAGCAATCCTGCACAGATTGTCGCCAGCCCCGCGATCTTCTGCACGGACATTCCCTCCTTGAACAGGACAAGCGAAATCAGCACAATCACCACGATGCTCGCGGCAGAGAGCACAGGGTAGGCGATGCTCAGTTCGATAGTCTCCAGCGCTTTGATGTACAGCAGCGTGTTGACCAGTCCGAGAAACAAACCGAGCGCGAACAATCCGATTTTATGGAGATCCCATCCGGGCAGCCCGGAAGCAAACTTAAATAGCGTGTTGGCGGCGGTGTTGAACATGATCGCCAGAATCAGGAATACGACTCCCATACTCTTTGTCCCCTCTCAGAAGGATGCAACCGGTGATTGTTTGTGTCGTTCAGCGTATGCTGCTTTCTCCGAATAATGCACGGATGACGGACGGTGGAGCCGGAAGGGCGGGATGAAACCGATCACCCTCCATATACCGGAGCAGACTGTGAAGGAGCTGACGTGCCGCCGGCCGCTCCCCGGGACCGGAGAGAATGTCGGCGGAGATCACCAGGAGACGACCCGTCCCCACCCGTACCTCAAAGGCCAGGGCCAGGCTCCTGTTGGTGTTCCAGTCGTCGATCAGACGCACGATGGGCACCAGAAGCGTATCGATACTCTCCATGCGCATGGCCTGCGCATCTTTCAGAATTTCCCACCACTGCCAGTTGCTGTATCCTTCCGTTGGGAAATCCGTGAACGCGGGATGCCCCGGATCGCAGAGGATGCCCAGCGTGTGCGGCGGCTGCCCGCGTGTCCAGGACGTGTTCCAGAAAATGCTCGAAAAGCCGACCGCAATACTCCCTCCGTGCTCCGGCCGGACTGACCCTTTCTCCGGAATCAACAACGCTTTCCCCCCACGCTGCAGGTGATCTTCGACAGACCGGTCAAATCTCCGGGCAATCAGTACTGTACTCTGCCGGAGCCCCGGCAGGACATGCGGGTAGACCCAGAAATCCCAGCTATTCCTCCACCGGTCAACACCAACCGTGAGCGTATACCTGGCAGGCACGGTAAACCCTTCAAGAGCTACGTTGATGCTCCCCAGTGCCTTTCCGTTGCCGATCGGAATGTCGGACCGCCTCAAATTCCCTGACCGCACCACATGTCCTGTAATATCTTCAATTTGCCAGCGCGGAACGACGCGTGCCAGAGACTGCGGACCGAAATGTGAGACTTCGATAGCGGCGTTGAGGGTCTCCGCCGTCGTAAAGATCAGCTTCGGCATTCTGGCCAGCGGGACAGTCCTGTCGCAGAATTCACGGTACTCGCCGGGAGTGACGTATCCTTTCGCGTCCCAGAAGGCATCCAGCACGCCCACGGGCGCGGTCCCCTGTCCCGGAAAATCGTGCAGGTCCAGCAGCTGAAATCCCGCAAGACCGGGTGTCCGGAGGGCGGCTTCAATATCCGCCTTATAACAGAGTGTCTGGAGTTTCCCCGAGGAGATAAGAAACTCCTGTGCAAGGTGCCCAAGATGATTGGCCTCGAGAGATTCCTGGAAGATCTCAAAGTTGCCGGCTTTCAGCACCCCCGTATATTTTCCGATTTCCCCGAAGTTCGGATACGCGCACCACTGCCCGACCTCATGGCTCACCACCGGCACGGTGAAGGAATCCACTTCCTTCCGGAAGTCGAACATGGTGCCGGGGGCTTCTTCGTTGATGATGCTCTCCAACCCTGCACCCCAGGACTGAATGCGCGGTCCGTACAGGTTGTGATAGTCGTTCTCCGGAATCTGCGGCCATGCCGCGGCACCGGTATAGAGCCTCCGGTCGTCCTTCTTCTTCCAGTACGACACAAAATCGCCGAGCCATCGATCCTTGTTCTCCCCCGCCGGTTCATTCCCTGCGGCCATCATGCACAATGAGGGATGGTTTCCGTAGGCCCTCATGATCCGTTCGCTTTCGTCATACAGCCAGCGGTCCAACGGCTTTCCATCACCGACCCTGGTCCACATACACACTTCGACCTGCAGATAAAACCCGGCCTCATCAGCCGCCGCAAACGCAGCTTCCGGAGGACACCACGAATGGAAGCGCATATGATTGAGGCCGTACTCCCTGCAGATGCGGAAGATACGCCTCCACGAGGGAAGGTCGGTCGGAGGATATCCCGTCTTCGGAAAAATTGCCGCCTCCAGCGTGCCCCGCAGAAACAGAGGGCGGCCGTTGATTGTCAACTGCGTTCCCTCTGCCCTGAACGCACGCAACCCGCACATCACCGTCTTCCATGATTTTTCTCCTGGTGGGGATGCTGGAAGAAGAGTGGCGGTCAGGTTGTACACGTTCGGCTGGAACTCATCCCAGAGACGAACGGCTTTCCCGGGAAGATAGAAACACTCGACGGTGGAACTGTCGTTCTCCAGATGAACCGGAAGTGACAGCGGAAGAAGGGGCGTTGGCCCGGACCCGCCGCTGCACCTTGCATCAATCATCAGTTTTCCCGACCAGGGAACTCCCGTCGCATTCCGCACGGTGACACGAACCCGGAACCCCCGGCGTCGCACATCCGGGAACACCTGGAGGTCATCGATCCAGACAGGCGGCCCCGCCCGGAGCTCCATTGTACCGATAATGCCGTTCCAGTTGCTCTGGGTATGATCGGTCACGCTGTGAGCGCTCGTACCCACAGAGATCTTCTCCAGACGGTTATCGATGCGCAGAGAGAGTCTGCGGATCCGCGGAGAACGATTGTGCGCCCCGGAAAGAAGATATTGAGTGAGATCGTAGCTGTGGGGCGTACTCAGGCTATTGCGGACACCGACATACATTGTATCGACCCAGAGCTCGGTTTCCCAGTGACACCGCTCGAGTGTGAGAACGATGCGTTTACCTCTCCAGTCAGGGGGGATGGCAACGGTCCGCTGATACCAGGCCGGTCCAACGTAGTGTTTGAGTGGATTCAGCCAGAACGGGACTTTTACCTGTCCGGGCCGCCGGTAACGTGCGAAACGCGCTTCGGTGAACCAGGCACTGTCAACGATAAGCCCCGTCCACCTGGTGTTCACGCCGATATCCTCACCCTTTCCGCGTTCGGCCATGGAGCCGGGCATCAGGATACTGTCCCCCGAAAAACCGGCGAACCACCTCGCGGCAACGCCGGCATCAAGCGAGTCCACACGGAAGTTCCACATTCCGGAGAGACTCACCGCCGGTGGTGCATCGGAGGCATGCAATGCACCCGGGAGAATGATGAGGTAGAGAGACGTGGTGAGAAGATATCGGCGCACTGCGGTCATAATCGGCAGGCATCTTTCACAAAGAATGATTCCAAGGAAAGGCTTCGAGGTTCTCCGGGTGCTGCCTCAGTGTTCATCCGGCAAGCACCGCCGCACCGTCACATCGCCTCGTTCTGCAAAGATTTCAAGTGCAGGACCCGCACGGTAGGGAATATTCCCGTTCCTCGGCAGGACGGAACCTCCGGATTCGAGATAGTAGGCATCCCCGTTGATTCTTACGATGATGCCGACGTGGCCCGTTCGTCCGACAACGTCGCCCGGTTGTAGTCCCGCCACCTCGGCGTCCGTCGGTGCCATACCCCTGGCAACGGTTAGTACCATGCGTCCGAGCCGCAGGAAATCGTGCGTATCCACCCTGAACCCGTTCGACGTTCCGTTCCGGCCCCCCATGTCGCTCAGTCCGAGAGTCCCGGCGGAGGCTGCAAAGCCCGCCGAGGAAAACACCGCCCCGCTGTCCGTCGGTACCATCAGGCCCAGAAGCACCGCAAGTTCGTACGGAGACGAGGCGAACCCCGAGCAGTCCAGGCCGAACCGTTTCTTGTGTCCCGATCCGCTTTCCTGCGGATCGTCCAGATCAAGGATATCGCCGCCCCACCGATAGAACCCCGGACCGAACCATGTGCGGTACATCTCATGCACGAACAGCGCGAGAGAGTTGATGATGAATGCCGGGTGCTGCTTGGCAAGTTCCTGCACGCGTGGACGCAGGAGGGGCATCAAGATACTGTCAAGAAACAGGCGATTGTCCGTCACGTAGCCCGGGAGCGATACACCGTCCTTGACAACGGAATCGCGGCGGGCGGGCGCATCTCGCACGACAGCACCCGGTGAACCGGGAGCCGGGGATGTGACATCAAGAACACGGTTGAACGCGCCGTACTCAATGGTGTTCATACGCGAGGCTGTGCACGAGGCGAGAATGAAACAGAGAAGAAAAAGGAGTGAATGTTGCACGGGATTCTTCATAGATACACCTGCTCCAGTGATGGAGATGCCTGGATGTGGATCACCTGTTGATGTCGAGCTTCTCCAGCTCATCTTCTATTCTGTTCTTCAGGGAGAGTTCGAAATCGAACTCCTCGTACTCCGCCGCCCGCTCGAAGGCTGTGCGCGCCTCCCCTTGACGTCCCGTTCGTGCGAACGCCTGCCCCTGCTTGAAAAGAGCATGGGGGAGTATCCAGAGTTCCGCCCGGGGGGACAGGGCGAAGATATGGTTCGCCGCTGCAAGAACATCTTCGTAGCGTTCCTGTTCAAATTGCATTTGCTGCACGGAGTAGAGAATGCGCATCTGCAGATCCGGATCGCCGGCTGCCTTTTCGAGTGCGGCGGCATAGAGGTTTTGCGCGATCTCAAATTCCTTGCGGTCAGAACTGTTTCCCGCTTTGATGAGGAGTATTTCCGCTTCGCCGAGTGGTCTCCGGATCAGTTCCTGTCCGCGGCGGTAGTAGTAGGTGTCATTCGCGCGTTTTTTGTCCTCCACCTTCCGCATGAGACCGTAGGTTTCCACGGCCTTCACACGATCACCGGTGATTTCCTGCGCAACACCCAATCGGTAGTAGAGCCAGTTGCCGATCCGGTCACGGTTTGGCGCCTTTTCCAGATAGACCGTATAGTTGTCCCGGGCGCTGCCGAAATCGTTCTTGTTGAAGTAGATGCCTCCGAGTGTGGAATAGACGGTTTCTTCGGCATAGCGGAGTTTCTTCCGTTTGTTCACGTCCGCAGCCTTCAACGCGGCGACAAGTGCCTCGTCCGGTTTGTTGGCCCGGAGATACCAGTGTGCCGCAAGAACTTCGAAGAGAGCGTTGTCAGGATATTTCGCCAACAACGGAGTGAGGTAGCTGAAGGCTTCGTCGTATCGATGCTCGCTGAACAGAAACTGGGAAAGGAAAAAACTGGCTTCGCTGCGGGTATAAACTCCGTGCGCGGCCGCTTCGCTCATGAGTCTGAGCCCCCCCTCCAGATCGCCCGAAAATCCCAGCATGGAAGTCACCCATTTGAAGGACCGTGGCACCCTGGCGACGAGGTAGGTGAAGAGTCCGAATCCCATCCGGGCATCATAGAGCGACGTATCCATCCGGACCGCTTCTTCCAGGTAGCCGAAACCGACCTTTCCGTCTTTGACCGCCTTCAGGATCGACCCGTTGGCCTGATGGGCAAGACCTCTGTAGCCGAGTATTCCCCCGAGATAGAATCGTGCTTTGACATCGCGCGGATTGTTGTCCAGAAGTTCTTCGCACACATCAATCACGCGCTCGGTTCCCTCGATAAACCTGTCATACTCGCGCTCGTCCCTGCCCAGCGTGTAGCGCCAGAAGTCCACCATGCTGCCGAAGAAATAGCCGCGCGGATCGCCCGGTGCCAGTTGGCGCACCGAGTCGAATGTGCGGGCGGAGGAATCGAGATCCATGTTGTACAGGAGATCTATCCCGCGCATGGTCCTGTTGTGCACATCCAGCCAGTCAATTGTCTGTGCACGTGTGGAGGCAGCGGCCAGCAGGGCCGCAACAAGGAGTAAGCAGGATTTCACGAACACTTCATGGATTGTGCTCAGGATGCTTCTCCGGAAGGCGAGGGAGTCCGCCACGTCGCTCCGGCTCCTCCAGTTTCGGCCATTCCCCCGGTTTTCCGGTTTTCTTGTCCGGAGGCAGGACGCGCCGCTCGCGTGAGAGAAATTCGGGGTCTTCTGAGGCCAGATATGCCAGACATGCCACAAGAACAACGTTGTTCTTCAACTCATCGAACACCAGTTTGTCGTAGGTATCGCGGTTCGTATGCCATGTGTAGGCAAAGTAGTCCCAGTTCAGCGAACCAACGCCGAGGGCGGGCACGCCGGCTCCTGCGAACGAGGCGTTGTCTGTTCCACCGCCGGCAGGCCGTCCGGGATAGCTCATTTTGATGTTCTCCGTCACCTCACCCGGGATGCGCGACAGCCAGCGGGCAACGTTCCCTGCAACATTCACCAGCCCTCCTCCACTCATGGAGGTGATCCGTCCGGTGCCGTTGTCCTGGTTGAAGAGCACCTGCAGGCTGTCCACAATCTCCGGGTGATCCTTCACAAAGGACCGCGAACCGTTGAGCCCCTGTTCCTCGCTCCCCCAGTGTCCCGCCAGAATCGTCCGCCGTGGTACCGGATAACACTTCCGGAGAACCCGCATGGTCTCCATCATGATCAGTGTCCCGGTGCCGTTATCCGTTGCGCCGGAGGCACCATCCCAGGAATCGAGGTGGGCGGAGAGAATCACATACTGACGTGGGAGGGTGGAACCGCGCATGGTGCCCAGCGTGTTGTAGGCCGGCATGGGATTCAGATTCTTTGATTCTGTTTCAATTCGCACAAGCGGGTTGTCTCCGTGTTCCACCAGACGGAACAGCAGGTTATAGTCTTCGAGACTAAGCGTTACCGCAGGGATTTTTGTGGTCTTCGTGCCGAACACCCGGTACACCCCCCATCCCGACGACCACTCGCAGGTGATCACCCCCGCAGCGCCGGCCTGTTCCAGAAGAAGCTGGAGTGTATCGCTTTTGACTCCCGACACCTTCACCCGGTGCTCCCAGCCGGTCTTGATCCGGTCCCGCAGGGCTTTGAGGCTGTCGAAGGATTGTTTCGTGGCAAACTCCTCCCAGTTCCTGTCCGGGCGGCCCGTCGGCTGCGGTTGGGAGATAAGAACAAATTTATCCCTGACGGACGGCAGCCAGCGCACAAACGCCGCCGAGTCGGCGTTCTCTCCCAGGATGACCAGTTGAGCCGTCACGCCACCCTTCTTCGTCGCCGGGCTCCATGCCAGCATGGTTCCTTCGAGCGTTCGCACGCGGGGTTGAAGAAGGTCGATGTGGGTCCCCCCCGCTCCCAACCCCGCCATGTGCCATACTGTTCGTTTGTCGCCTCGATCCCCCATTCATGGTATTTGTCGAGCGCCCACATATTCGCCTTCACCATCTGCGGTGTACCGACGAGACGCGGCCCGACCACGTCAAACAACTGGTGTGCGAGCACCGGCAGCTGTGAGGAATCCACCGCCTCCGTCCAGATCCTCTTCATCACCGCGTCTTCAACGGGAAAAGTCTGCGCCGGCGCAAGCGCGTGAAAAAGAAACACCACCAGAAGAGCAATGCAGTTCTTCACGAACGGATCCTTTTGTTGGAGGTTGAGAGAAGGCCGGGGAAACGCCTTCATCTGGTTATCTGACAATCGATCATCCGGCTGATGGCCTGCCGGCAGACGCGGCAGAATTCGTTCTTCGGATGGTAGATCATCAGACAGTACATCATGGAACGGTACATCCCCCGTGAGGTATAGCCGGCGCCTTCGAACGCGCCGACGGTCTCTTCCAGATGCGCATACTTCTTGCGCACATTCTCGATCTCCTTTTGCAGTGCGCGGTCCTTCGCCTTGAAGCCTGATTCGATCGCGGCGCGCTCGGCTTCCGCAACATTGCTCCCCGCCGCCTCCTTCAACGCCCGCGACCTGGCCGCACCGTTACTCCGGCGCTCCGCCTGAAGGCTATCCAGCGCTTCTTTTCCCCATTCGGTGGGAAGAGCGACACCCGGGCTGAGCAGATCCTGCCACTTGATGCGGGCGGGATCCAGGAGAGCCGTAATGTTCGGCTCCAGCGGCTCGACTCCCTTCGGATAGAAATCGTTGTAGGCGACATCTGCCGAGTAATACTCATCGGCAAGTCCGGCAAACGAATGCCCGAACTCATGAACGAACACGCCCGCGCTGGCCGGATGGTCCACCGTGGTGATGCAATAGTCGTTATAGATTCCGCCGCCGCCGTACCGGGAGCTGTTCACAAGAATGACGATGGCATCGTACGGCACCTGTGCGGCCATAGCGCGCAGCGCCCGCCCCTCCTCGGTCAGCATGTACCGGTCAAGGTCGAACGTATCGAACGAGGCGTTCAGCGGTGTCGCCTTGAATGACCCGAGCCTCGGTTCATCCATTCCACGCTCAACCGACGGCCGCAGCACCCCGCGGAGGGAGAAGTCACTCTGCCGGTTTTTGTACGGCTCCACGGCAAACAGGGCGGCAGACATGCGTTGGACGTCCGAGCGGAATTTCGCCGTGTCCTCGATCATATATCCCTCTGCAAGGAAGACAATATCCACCGAGTGCTCCGGATCTCCGTTTTCCTGGAATCGGTATATCCGGTCGGTGCTTTTCCCTGATTCCTTCTGTATATGGAAATCCTGTGGATCAACGATCACCGAGAACAGGGGGCGGAGAATGTTCTGCCTGTCGCGTACTTCAATATCCACCTTCACCGGGTGTTTCGGAAAGGGGATGCGCACGGCCCGGTTGAACGTCCGCTGTACCCCCTGCAGTGCCGGGTGAGTGGTCCGGTACTCGCCGAACATGGTGTCAAAGCCCCGGCTGTACACAAGGCGGTTGGATGTCGTGTCGTACGCTCTGACGGCGTACCGCCCGTTATTGAACGGGTCGAGGAGACGGGTCCTGCTTTCGGGCCAGACCGCCTCCCGGTGCAGCCGGTCCAGCGTAATCACTTCTTTGTTCCCTTCCCCTGTCTGATAGAAATCCATCCGCAATGCCGCATCCTCGAAGAACTCGTCGAAACGGACCGGCGGCTGGGCAAGGCCGATCACGGAAAAACAAATCAAACAGCACACTGTTCTCAGGACGTGCATCCGGATCTCCGCGTGAAGGTTGTGGATAAAGATAGAAGATAATTCTCCGGAGCGCAAGTTGACTTTCTCTGCTTCCGGTTGCTGCAGAAGTGAAACGTTTTTCGTATGTTAGGTTTGTCGTTTCTCATACCACGAAGGCACCCCTATGCAGATCGGTATTGTCGGACTCCCATTTTCGGGCAAATCCACTCTCTTTCAGGCGATCACCAGGACTCATCTCGACCCATCGATGCTGACCAGGGCGGAGGCCCATCATGCAGTTGTCAAGGTACCGGACGCCCGCCTCGATGCACTGTCCGCTCTCTACACGCCCCGGCGGACGGTTCACGCCACGATCGAATTTGTTGATGTGGTCGGTTTGAAGCGCGGAGAATCGGGATCAACTCAGTTCACCACCAATTTCTTCAGCAACGTCAAAACCAATGACGCCCTCGTGCAGGTCGTCCGGCTCTTTACCAATGACACCGTTCCCCATCCCGACGGGAGCGTTGACGCCATCCGGGATATCGCGGCATTCGAGACGGAGTTTATCATCTCCGATCTCTCCATCATTGAAACCCGGATCGAGCGGATCGGCAAACAGATACAGAAAGCCCAGGACGAACAGCTCAAGAGGGAATTGCCGATTCTGCAAAAATGCCACCAGATTCTGGAAACCGAAACCCCCCTGCGTGAAGTGGAATTCACCAGGGATGAGATGCACATCCTCAAGACCTATCAGCTGCTCTCCATCAAGCCGATGTTGATTGCGCTGAACTGCGATGAAACACAGCAGAAGACCGCCGAGGAACTTGTGATACAGGTAAGTGAAAAGAAAGCCGGGAAACAGACGAAAGTCCTCTCGTTCTTCGGGAAGATCGATATGGAGATGTCCGAACTTCCGGAAGAAGAGGCCCGGGCGTTTATGAGTGAATACGGAATCAAGGAATCGGCGCTCGACACGTTGATTCGTGAGGCGTACACCCTTCTCGGCGTGCAGTCGTTTTTCACCGTAGGCGAAGACGAGTGCCGCGCATGGACAATCCGGAAAGGGATGACGGCGCAGGAATCGGCCGGGGTCATCCATTCGGATTTCGTCACCAAGTTCATCCGGGCGGAGGTAGTGCACTACGATCCGTTCGTGGCCCACGGCGGCTCGTTCGCGAAAACCAAGGAAGCCGGCCACTGGCGCCTGGAGGGGAAGGAGTACATCGTGAAGGATGGTGACATCATTTCGATCCGGCACAGCTGACCGGCCGCCCTGTCAGCACATGCCCGTGTGTGGGCCGGTTGCCCCGTCACCGCGTGTCAACGTCGCGCGGCACAGGCCGGTCACGACGCTTCATCGCTGCGTCGGACGAAGTGGGGCATCTCGGCGGGAAGGGGAAGGGAGATTTCGACAAAACCCCGGTATGTGCCTGCAACGTACCAGGGGGATTGATAGATGAGCTTCCTGACGCCGTTCTTCTCGATCGTATAACAGTTCAGCCGGCGGGAGACAAGTAGTCCTGCAACTTCTGATCGTGCCGGTTCGGGGTGACAGTCCAGCAGATTACTGCCGACCAGACCTGCACCACCCTCCGATGCGAAGGTGGCGCAGGCTCGTTCATTCATGGCAAGAATCACCCCATCGGGATCGCATACCGTAACGGCCGCCGGAAAGTCGCGCACCCAATCCACTTCGTTCGTTCTTTCACCCATCGTCTCTACCAGCCGGTGTTCCCGTTTGTGCGGTTGAAGGACCCGGGGACAAAGGGGCTCAGCTTTTGCCCACCGGGGTCACCATCGCGTTTCTGTCAAAGATCGCCGCCGCGATAATGCCGGCAAGCATGTACTGAACCAGGGATGTGACAAACCAGATGAGGGCCATGGAATAGGGAATGGCAATCATGCCGTACGTCCCGTAGGCATATCCCGCCCCCATCCAGATGCCGATGTAGAGTCCGTACCGAACCCCCTCCATGAATCCTTTCCCCTCATACCCCTTTGAGAAGACAAGGACAAAAAAGAACGCCCCGATCAGCATGACAACGTGGAACACCCACATCAGGGACATCATGTCCGGGCGCCAGATATTCCTGGTCGCTTCGTATGCTGACATGAGCAGAAGCCCGTTGACGATGAAGTTTATAACCTCGAATACCCCAAACACGGCGATGAAGGCAAGCCACAGTTTCTTGGTCATGGCGACCTCTCGGATGGGTGGAAGAAATGTGGAGCGAAGGAAGACAGCCAGATGGTGATGGAGAGAGCGGGGCACGGGAGTTGAACCCGTCTTTCAAGCTTGGGAAGCTCGCGTTGAACCGATCAACTAGCCCCGCAGGGACAACGCAACAGTGTGTTCACCTTACTGTTGCCGTCTATCTTACCAAATGATCACTAAAGAATCAAGTCTTGATTCAGGGGACCACATCCGGCTGCTCCCCCTCCCACTGCCAGATCGGCGTTATCGAAGGTACGGCGGTGATCACTCCTCCAAATCCGATGAAGCGGCGGGTAACCATGTTCGCAGGGTTCACATGGAGCTTCAGCAGCCGGTCATAATGAATTCTCACGCCATTCTCCTTTGCCAGCCGGCTGACATTCTCCTCCACAACCCGGTGTTGATGCTCTCCCCGGGCCGCACGCCGGGCGAGCACCTTCAGGGAATCCGGTGAGGGGACGCTGTCGCGCACCGCGACCCTCTTTCCCAGCACACGGAACAGGCTAAAACCCTCCGGCAGTTCCACCGGACCGCCGATCGAACCGGAATCCGTCCAGAGGGCCGCAAATCCCAGTGGCGGTCGTGCCCCGACATTGAAGTAGCCCGACTCTCCCCCTTTCTCCCGCCACCCCTTTCTCTTCGACACTTCCCTGGCAAGATCAGCCAGATCTTCTCCGTTACTCATCCGTTCAAGGATCCGCAGCGACCCGGAGAGACTGTCGCTCAGCACCTCGCGGATATTCACTTCGTACGGACGTCCGAGCACCGCTCCATTGCGTATGCAATACTCCATCGCTTCGGCTTCTGTCACCTCCACCGACGCCGTGAGGTTTCTGATGAGTGCTGTAGCGGCCCATGTCCGTTCCCACACGGCGACGTCGCGGCGCACGTTCTCGGACCGTTCCAGCCCCTGCCGGTACCCTTCCCGCGCAATCAACTCCCCCGCCACGACCTCCCTGATGTAGGCATTCAATCTGTTCCGGAATCGTTCAGGATCCAGGGACACCACACTCATGTCCCTGCTGCGCAGTCCATCCAGCACATCGGCGACTGTCAACCCTCCCGAGGCGGTTTGTACAAACACCCGCTGGAGGTCCTTCTCAAGCACGTGTTCCACGCTATCCAGATCGGTCGCGAAGATACGGTACGCGCCTTTGGACGTGCGGGCAGCAGGATCCCGCATGACGAGTCCGTGCAATGTGGCCGCTGCTGTTTCAAAAAGGACGGGGTCCGCCTCTGCGCGTTGTGGTGCCAGTATGCTGCCGGTGAACGATGCGGCACGTGCATCCTGCTTCCGCCGCCGGATGATGTTCTCGACAGCCGTGCGCCGATCCGGGATCGACTTCTTCAACGCGTCGGCATTACTGCGTTCTCCCAGGCGCACCACGAAGCCCCACCCGTAGAGATCCGACCGGAGTACGCCCGAAACAGGGCGCCGGGGACTCAGTGCGTAGGCGCTGTCCTCCAGAGTCCGGTCCATGCTGCCGAATTGGAGGAACAACGTGTCGGCGCCGATCAGCAGCCGGGAAGAAACCCGGCGCAGTGTGCTGTCGAGTGTTCTGTACATCTCCAGGGAGTCCCCGAGCTCTTCGGCCGCCGCGCGCGCGGGGGATCGCAGGTACAGTATCTCCAGCTCGCGGGGATAGCGCTTCAGACCGACGGAGAGCTCCTGGGGTTTGACGTTCACACGGCTGAGGACTTCACGTTTGTAGAGTTCATCACGCACCATAAGCCTTTCCAGTTCCAGACTCCGGCGCTGCGTGCCGCTGTCGCGGCCCAACCCCTGCACAGCCGCTTCCTGCGCCAGAAGAAACTCCGCAACGAGTGAACGCAGCGCACGTATCTTCGCACTGTCATGCTCGGCCGCCCGGTCTTTCCCCGGCCACGGCATCAGCTCGATCCGCTCCAGAAAATCGCGCGCCGTGATAACGCTCGCACCGATCTCCGCCAGGGTATCTGCAGGCAGGGCCGCAGATCTCTGCCCGAAGGTCTGTGCGTTCAGGAGGATCACGATGGCAATGAGGATTCCCTCTACTCGTGGGTATTGCATCGATACCTTAGTGGTGTTGCACCGGCGGATGGCATGATGTCCAAGATACGGAGAAGGCGCTGCATTCTCCACCCGGAGACACCGTCAGGATGGGAAAACCGGCAGAAAGGCACAACTTTTGCGGCCTGTATACGTATATATAAGAAAGACCTCCTGGACGCCATGAAACGACGACAAGCCTGCAACAGTGCCATTGAGCTCACCATCGGGCGGACACGTGAGAAAATGCAGCAATGGGGAATCACCGTGTCGTTTCTTGCCGCCCAGCTTGGCGTCTCGCGGCAGTACGCCTGGCAGATCGTCCATCAACGAACCTTCCTTTCCGCTCACAAGGCGGCCGAAGTTGAAGGGGCGGTGGACGGCATCATCTCGGGGCGCAAGCATCTGCAATCATTCGGCGAACGCCTTCGCGCAGCCCGTATCGCTTCCGGACTTACGCTCAGGCAGGTGGCCGGGCTGATCGGCTACTCGTGGGTGGGTGTGGAGCGGTGGGAAAAGAACATCTGCCGCCCGAAACCGGGAGTGCTCTGGCATCTGTATGCGTTGTACGGGATACCGGAGGGGGCGGAGCCGGATCCGTTACCCATTCGTACCCTACCGTATCGCCGGACAGGGACCGACGGGCCCGGGTTCACGTCTTCTTGAGAGCGTTCCATTCATCCAGGAACCCAACTGCGCGCCGTAAGTGTGGAATGACGATTGATCCACCCACCACAAGAGCCACGCTGAACACGTCGTACAACTCCTCGTCGCTCACCTTTTCCTCCTTGCATCGCTGCACATGATACGCGATGCAGTCGTCGCACCGGAGCACCATCGAGGCAACGAGTCCGAGCATTTCCTTCGTGCGAACATCCAGTGCGCCCGCGTTATACGTGAGCGTATCAACACCGAAGAATCGTTTGATCGGCCTGTTCTCGATTTCGAGAATCCGGGCATTCATCCGATCCCGGTATTCGTTGAATTCTTCAACGCGTCCTGACATGCCGCTATCCTCCCTGGAAGTCCGCTTGCGCTGCCGCAGTACGTTCACTCCCGTGTGATCGGCGCCCCGGGGGTTCCGCGCCCGAAGTGCGTCATGCAGCCGCACCTTCAGGAGTCCGCCCGGTCCGTCTCGGCTCGTTCCTGCTCGACAAACGCAACCGTAAACTGTGTTCCGCCGCCCCGCCTCACCGCGAGTGTTCCTCCCAGTTGCCGCGTAAGCGTGCTCACCAGCTGCAACCCGAGTGTTTCGGTCGTCTCAGGGTCGATGTTCCCTGGAAGCCCGATGCCGTCGTCGGCAATTGTCAGCCGGTATTCCCCGCCTTCCCGGACCAGGCGGATATCCACTCTTCCACGCTCCCTGCCGCGAAAGGCATACTTCAGTGCATTTGAAACAAGTTCGTTGATAATCAACCCACAGGGGATTGCCGTGTCAACGGTCAGAAAG
The DNA here is from genome assembly GCA_963779225.1 of uncultured Bacteroidota bacterium. Taxonomy (GTDB): domain Bacteria; phylum Bacteroidota; class Ignavibacteria; order UBA10030; family UBA6906; genus CAVPCZ01. Next base: position 853,096 of record CAVZWW010000003.1, on the reverse strand, counting down.
ATCTCCTCCACATCCACCGCAAGCGCGATCGGCGTCACCTCGGGCCTGTATGTGTGAAACAGGCTGGTGGTCAGCCGGTGGGCATAGTCGGCAAAATCGATTCGCGAAAAATCGTCCGACTGGTAGAGCTCTTCGTGAACAAGAGCCATGGACTTCACCCGCGTCTGACTCTCTTTCAGGATGTTCACCATGTCGTCTCCGGAGAGTTTCGAGGCCTGCAGGCTGAGTAAACTGGAAATGACCTGGAGGTTATTCTTGACGCGATGGTGTATCTCCTTGAGCAGCACTTCTTTCTCCCTGAGGGAAGTACGGAGCCGGGCCTCAACGAGCTTGCGCCGGGTGATTTCGCGGGCAACACCGACCAGCGCCACCGGTTCTCCCTGATCATTCCGGACGGTGGAGGTCCAGAGTTCGATCGGAAAACTCTCGCCGTTCTTGCGCACATTCTGCACTTCGCCGCTCCACCCTCCTGTGCGGGTCCCGGCGCGTATCTGCTCGGTAAGATCGGAGGAGAAGTCAGCCGGCCGCAGAAGCCGGACATTCTTCCCTATCAATTCCTCTTCAGCGAAACCGTACATCTCCACCGTCGCCTGATTAACAAACAGAATCATACTTTCCAGATCGGTGATAACGAAAGCATCCCTGGCACAATTGAGCGTAAAGGCAAGGAGCCGCAGTTTGCGTTCCGACTGCTCCGCTTCCTGTTTCGCCGTTTCCTGGTCCGTAATGTCCTCGGCGATCATCAGGATACCCAGCACGTCTTCCTGTTTTCCAGCCTGTGGTGACAGCGCGATACGCAGGAGGCGGGGTAATCCATCCTTGCGGATTACCGGAAAGACCCGTGAACCGGATTGGTGGCCGGCAACGACTCCCTGAGAGAGGGCAAGCAGCGCGGTTTGTTCCACGGCGGCCCCCGGTGGAAGGAGCGAAACGAACGTACGGTGGCCGACCATTTCATCTGAAGTGAAACCGAGAATGTGTTCCGCCCCGGTGTTCCAGTAGAGGATCCGTCCGACCTGGTTGACGCTAATGATGGCAACCGTCGTCGAACTCTCGAGAATCTGCCGGAGAAACTCAACCGTGCTGCGCAGCGTCTCTTCCAGTTGCCGGCGGTCGGTCACGTCGCGCGAAGAGAGGGCCAGACGGGTGATCCGGCCGGAAGGATCGCTCACGGGATACAGGTGGTGCTCGTAGAACTTCCCGTCCTGCGTATCTTCAAAACGGAGCGGACTCCCGGTGCGAATCACTTCGGTAGTCGCGGCCTGGCGGGAAACGGCAAGAGACGCAGGCAGATACGTGAACACTGAAGTGCCAAGGGTGGCTGCACCCGGCAATGCGGCCGCCGCCTGATTACGTGCGAGAAGCGTCCCCTGTACATCAAAGAGATAGGCCGGGTCGGTGGAACTGTTCAACAACGCATGGGATGTTTCTTCCCCCAGCCGGAGTTCATACCGGTAGCGCCGCCGGCGTACGATCAACACTGCAACAAGACCGATGGTTGAGAGCGCAAGCACGATAACCGGCAGAAGAAAAAAGGGGCGGAGATATACCGGCGGTTCAATCGTAAACGTGAACCTGTGTCCGCGGCTGTCAAATCGACCGAATGGATCTTTGACCTGAATAGAGAACACATGGCTGCCTGACGACAAACGCGAGATGACCGTCTCACGAACCGGCGCCCAGGAACTCCACGGATGATCATCAATCCGGTAGCGCACGGACAACCCTGCCGCGGGACTCTCCCCCCACCATGCCACACTCCGCCAGCTGACGTGGATTCGCCCCGGTTCGATCACCGGTTCCTTAAAAATGACCCTGGGGAGCGGCACCCGGTCAGAAGGAAGCAGCAGGACGGCCGTACCGTTGCCGCTGGTCCCCAGCAGCACACGGTCAGCCAGCGGCAGCACGGGCCAGAGACCCGTGTACGTCAGACCGGACGAATAGTCAAACGACGTCCACGAATCCTCGGAGTACAACGTCAGACCACCGCGGGTGGCAATCCAGAGGCCGCCACGGGCATCCGTCTTGATATCCCAGACGAGATCGCTGGCGAGCCCATCCGCCGAGGAGAAGTAGCGCAGCCTGCTGCCCTCGAGACAACCCAGCCCGTGCACCTGATCTCCAAACCAGACACGATTATCCCGGTCAACCGCCAGGGTGAAGACGCGATTGCCCCGCAACCCCTCGCGTGTGGACCAGTTACGCCATGCGCCATTCGCAAAGACGCTCAGACCCCTGTTGGTGCCAAACCAGAGTGCGCCGTCGCGCCCCTCGGCCATTGTATATGTGCCCGAACGCAACGGCTCGTGTTCACTCCCCCACACAACAAATCTTCCACGCGAAAACAGCACAACGGAATCCCCGAGAAACCAGAGACGTCCGGATCGATCCCTGGCTATCCGATGATACGGCAGTTCCTGCAGGCCTTCAGCGGCACCGAACCGCTTCCAGGATTTTCCATCCCAGCGGAATGCGCCCGTGAACGACCGGCCGCTGGTTACCCACACATTCCCGTCATGATCTTCTCCCAGCCCCGTCACACTCCCCAGCTGCACGCCGTTGGCCACAGCGATCTCGGTCATCTTACCGTCGGCCCGGCGCACCTGCAACCCATTGCCGGTGGCAATCCAGATGGATCCGGTGGAGTGGCGAAGGAACTCGTGGACGATCGTGCCTTGTGGAGTGCCGGAAGGGTTCCAGTACTCCCACCGGCGTGAGGAAAGACGGCAGAGATGCAGTCCTGTCGGACCCGCCGCCCAGAGATCTCCGTTCGCCCGGAGCTGGAGGAACACGGATCCCACAAGCGAAAGAGGAACGGGATTCAACCGATCAACACGGTCGGGTGTGGACACGCGGACCCCGCCGGTCTCCTCCACCAGCAGGACATCACCTTCGGGAGTGGTCAGTACCGCTGTCGGGGCGGAGGATGGTTTTTCGGAAATGTGCATGGCCGGACGGCCGGTCTTCCACTTCCACAGGCCTCTGTGCTCACGGGGCGACGTCACCCATGCCGCTCCGTCTCCGCGGGCATTTTCAGAAAGACCACTCACAGCGAATGATGAGTCCGCAGCCCCGATAAGCGGCTCCCACGTGTGGCCGTCGAACAGGAACAGGCCGGCGGCGCAGGTCACCAGGGCACCCCGTTGAGCACGCTGGATTCCCGTCATCCGCCCGCCCGGCTGCCCGCGCGTAAACGGGAGCAGTGTGAGTGTACCATCTTTGAGAACGAAGAGTGTGCCTCCCGCATTCAGCAGCAGCACCTGACCGTCAGGAAAAGGCACGGCAGCGGTGATGGCTGGACCGGGGCGCTCTCCGGTGAAGGGCAACTCGCGAAAGAAATGCCGGGAAGACCGGTATACCCGCCGGCCGGTAAAGACCAGGAGGGTGCTGTCGTGCGCGGCGATCACTGCGCCCGAGGACCCGTCCGGCAGACCCGACTCCGGACCGGTGAGATGCCACTGATACCCGTCATACCACGAAAGCCCGTTGCGTGTCTGTACCCACGTATCGCCGGACGGAAGTTCGACAATCGCCAGAATATGATGTGCGGGAAGACTGTCCTCCGCGGTGAACGTGGTCCATCGCCAGGCTTCGTTCAACCGGTCGAACCCCGGGCCTGCGGATGCCGGGGAGACCCAGAGCACGCTCACAAACAGGCACAGGCGCAGAAACACGTTACGACTCCAGAGGAAAAGTGATCGAGAAGGTTGTGCCACGAGCCCGGAGAAGTTCGATTGTGCCGTTGATCTGCAACGTCAGCGTGTTGATGAGCTGGAGCCCGAGCGTTTTGGTGCTCCGGAAATCGATCTCAGGCGGGAATCCCACGCCGTTGTCCGCAACGGTCAGCACCCCGGACGTCCCGTTCATCAGCGTAAGACTGATATCGACCTGCCCCCGCAATCCGCCGGGGAACGCGTACTTGAGAGCATTAGACACCAGTTCGTTCACGATCAGCCCGCAGGGAATTGCCGAGTTGACGGGAAGGCTGATGCTCTTCACGTGGATCTTCACTTCGACATGCGGAATATTGTACGAGCGCGCCAGAAATCCGACAAGTGACCGGAGGTACTGGCCGAAGTCGATACGTGCAAGATTTTCCGACTGGTAGAGACGCTCATGAATGAGCGCCATGGACCGGATACGGTTCTGACTTTCGCGGAGGAGCTCCAGGATGCGTTCATCCTTCACCCCGACGGCCTGCAGGTTGAGCAGACTGGAGATCACCTGAAGGTTGTTCTTGACCCGGTGATGGATCTCCTTGAGGAGAACCTCCTTTTCTTTGAGTGACGCGGCAATCTGCGCTTCGGCGCGCTTGCGTTCGGTGATATTGGTCATTGTTCCGAGCATGCGCACGGAGTGCCCGTTCTCATCCACGAGAAACAGGCCGTTGTCGAACACGTCAACATATGTGCCGTCTTTGTGACGGAACCGGTATTCAATATGATAAGGGGAGCAGTCCCGGACCGCGCGCTCAAGCTCTTTCATGGCCCGGGCCCGATCGCTGTGATGAATCAACTCTTCCCATTCGCGTATCGTGAAATGCTGAAACTCTGCGGCCGTATATCCAATAACACTGACGAAGGCACCGGACCACTGGATGCGTCCCGTCGGAATATCATAGTCATACACCAGTTGCCCTGTCTGTTCCGCAACAATGCGATACCGTTCCTCGCTGCGCAGGAGTTCATCCTGGGCTGACTTCTGCTCCGTGATGTCGCGTCCGACCACCTGGATTTCAGCCATGAGATGACGTGCGTCAAGGATTGCCGTAGCAGTCCAGTTCAACCATCGCCGCTGTCCATTACGATCGACCCACCGGAAATCCATTTCCCGGGTGGTGTGCTGCGCGTCTACGTCGAGCAACGGAGCCAGCGTCGGCCCCTGTTCGTCACCGCTGAAGAGGCGCACCAGGTTTTCTCCGGCCAGATCTTCCTGGGATCGTCCCAGAAGGATGCAGAACGCGTCATTGACGAAGGAGAGGGTTCCATCAGGCAGCAGGCGGACAATCAGTTCAGTTTGTTGCTCGACCACGGCACGATACCGTGCATCCCGTGATTGCAGCTGTCTGACGTATTCACGTTTCCGCCGGAGATACGTCTGTGTCACAGCGCTGAGCAGAAAGAGCAGAAGGGCAATGGGGATAACAAACCAGAGGCGATAGTAGAAGGGGGGCAATGTTTCAAACGTGAGCAGACTCCTTTGCCTGGGAACCTGCCCCACAAGCCCTTTCGACTGAACCTCAAGCGTATGCACACCATAAGAAAGATCGCGGACCGTCGTTGTGCGCGATTCCTCCCAGAAGGACCAGGATCCCTCATCGATCCGGTACCGGGTGTGTACGTCGGCGGAAGGAATCTCCGCCCAGGGGGCGTGCGTGCTCCACGAGATCACCGTTTCGTCACCCCGGGTCACAGGGTCGGAAAACGTCACGATGGGAGCGGGCTTCTCCAGCAAGCCATAGTTCAGGACGGAAATGCCCGAGCCACTGGTGCCGCAGTACAGATATTTCCCGCGGGCCAGCAGGGGCCAGACATACGGGCTGGCCAGACCTTGTTCAGGACCGAGACTCGCCCAGACTCCCCGGTTGAAGCAGGCAATGCCTTCCCGTGTCGCCACCCAGAGTTTTCCATCCGCGCTCACTTCAAGGTCCCAGATGGCGTTGCTCGGGAGTCCTTCGACCGATGCGACATATCGGGGGTGGCCCAGTGAGTCTATATAGCCGAGCCCGTCATACTGATGGCCGAACCAGACGCGGTTGTCCGCACCGACCGCCAGCGTAAACACCCGGTTGGAGAAAAGTCCGTTCTGGGTATTCCAGTGGGTCCATGTCCCCCGGTCCCACCGGCTGAGACCGCCCAGGGAGCCGAACCAGAACGCTCCCGAGGAGTCTTCCGCCATCGTGTACACACGTCCGCTGGGGAGTCCTTCTTTGATACCGACCTGCGTGAACCGTGAACTGTCATACACAAACGCGCCGCTTTCAAGATCGGGATCGATGCCGGGTGCAGCCGAGCTCATCGTGAGAAACCAGAGCCGCCCGCGCCGGTCCGGCATGATACGGTGAATACGCTCCGCGGGAAGCCCATCCTGAACGCCGAAGTGTTTCCACCTGCGTCCATCCCACCGGTACGTTCCGGAGAACGTCGCGCCGCTGCTGATCCAGATGTGTCCTGCCCGGTCCTGTGCGAGTCCCGTCACGACGCCCAGCTCTTTCCCGTTAATACGATCGATGTGGCGCTGCAGCGTCCGGTTGGAGAAGATGAGGAGACCCTGGGAGGTCGCCGCCCAGAGAGTGCTGTCAGCCATATACCGGAGTTCGTTCACGGAGTTTGCCTGGTGCTTGACGTCCGAACGGAGCGTTGACCAGAGCAGAGAGGTGATCCGGCAGAGATAGAGCCCCCGGTCTTTTCCGATCCAGAGATCACCGTTCTCCCTGAACAGCACGACGCGGGCATTTAACATCTCCGGCGGAGGGGAGGTCAGTGTGTGCCAGGTGCCGCGCTCTCGAATCTGCAGCTCTCCGGAATTCTGCGTCAGCAGAATCGTACCGTCGGGGGCGATATCGATCGATCTGCCGATTATCTCAGGCCCTATCGACGTGTACTTCTTGGGGCCGGATGCCTGCCATTCCAACAGACCCTGGTGTGCCGTGACACGCAAAGTCGCAGCTCCGGAACCGTGACGATCTTCGGTTATGCTGGTAAGCACAACATGTTCCCTCGGGATCCCCGGAAACGGCTTCCACACGCCCCCTTCCAGCCGGTACAATCCGGTGGGCACATTCAACCATATACCTCCCCCTTTGGTGGTATTGAGACCGTAGGGATGGTCCGGGAGACGGTACGTCAGAGGTTCTTCATAGGGGGAGGGAAAGCGCTCCAGGAAATCTTCTCGCATGACATACAGGAGGGAGTCGGATTGCAGGAGAATGCCGTGGTCGGGGAGTACGGCGGCGCGGCGGACACGGACATCGGCACCGTTCATGCGGGGATAGAGCGGATGACCCCCGGTCTTGGTGATCCGGAAAATGCGCGGAGGAATGACAAAGAGCATCTCTTCCCCGTCGGCAACGAGCCGGCCCCTGCCATACATGGTCGTGGAGAGCGAATCAACCTGCGGGCAAATCCAGCGAAAGCCGTCGAACCAGGCAACGCCACTCCGCGTCTGGACCCAGACATTTCCCCCGGGAGTTTCCAGGATCGCGACGATTTCGGACGAGGGAAGACCGTCAGCGGTGCCGAAATGTGTCCACCGCCATTCATCCCGGATCTGCGGCAACTGCGCCTGGAGCGGCGGGGCGATTAACAGCACCACAAGTCCCCATGCAACGGCAGAACGAACAACACGAGTCCGGGTGAATTTCTTCGCACTCACCTCGTCGGTCTCCTTCCCCGGTTGATGCAGATCATTCGCACGGCCGCTTGTGATCCCGTTCGATCAGTATTGATACGCAATCACCGTTCCGTTCTCGCCACGGTGCGGTGCGCCGCGCCTGCGGCCAGAGCCGCCCCCACAATTCCCGCCTGATTGTACATCACTGCCGCAACAAGTTCAGCGCGGGTCTTAATGAATGGGAAAAACTTGTCTGCCTTCCTGCTCACCCCTCCGCCAAGGATGATGAGATCGGGCCAGACCAGCTCTTCAACAGCATGCAGATACGCTTCCAGTCTCTTTCCCCATTTTTCCCACGTGAGTCCCTTTTCCTTGCGCACGCGGGCCGACGCCCGTTGCTCCGCGATTTTTCCATTCAGTTCAATCTGCCCCAGCTCCGTATTCGGCACCAGGCGGCCGTCGACAAACAGGGCGGACCCGATCCCGGTACCCAGGGTTAACATCAACACCACCCCCCTGCGGCCTTTCCCTGCACCGAAGCGCATTTCCGCCAGGCCTGCGGCATCGGCATCATTCATCACCGTCACCGGACACGCACACTCCAGCGAATAGAGTTCCGGGGCCTTCACGCCGACCCAGGATTTGTCCAGGTTGGCAAGAGCCATCACCCTACCCTCTTTGATCGGGCCCGGCATGCCGCATCCGACGTGACCCGACCAGTCGTAATGCCGGACGATTCGTGCAACGACCCGTGCCATGGCTTTCGGCGTCGCCGGATCGGGCGTGGCAAGCCGGTATCGTCCGGAGAGCAGCCGGCCCGTGGTCACATCCACCAGGGCTCCTTTGATTCCACTGCCTCCTACATCGATCCCGAGAATCTGTCGCTTCGTGGTTCGTCTCATCATGCCGATGCAAACATTTCTTTCTTCCTGGCGAGATTCGTGGACAGTCCGTCAAAGGATTTTTCAAACGCGGCTACCCCTTCATCTTCAAGGGTTTGGAGCACACGCGTGAGGTTGATTCCCGCGCCGGGCAACATTTCCAGAAGGCGGCGGGCTTCGGCAAGACCCTGTTCAATCGTGGGTTCGGGACGGCCATGATCGATGATTGCCGCATACGTTTGGGGAGGAACGGTGTTCACCGTGTCCGGACCGATAAGCGGGTCAACGTAGAGCAGATCGTGATATGCGGGGTTCTTTGTCCCGGTGCTTCCCCACAGGGGGCGTTGGGGAACCGCACCCGCCGCGCGCAGAGCGGCAAAACGGGGCGAGGTGAAGATCTCCTTGAACGCCTGGTAGATCATCTGCGTGTTCGCGACCGCCGTCTTTCCCCGCAATCCCCCGACGCGTGCCGCCTCACCCGGATCACGCTCGCCCGCCATCCGTTTTTCCAGTTGAGCGTCAACAAGCGTGTCAATACGGCTGACAAAGACGCTGGCAACGGATGCGATGCGACCGAGCGGCTTTCCATCGCCCAATCGTTGCTCCAATCCGGTCTGGTAGACATCGGCAACTTCACGGTACCGTGCTTCCGAAAAGATGAGGGTGACGTTGATATTGACTCCGGCGCGGATCGCCCGGGCAATAGCCGGAAGGCCTTCATGGGTGGCGGGGATCTTGATCATGGTATTGGGCCGCCCCACCCGTGACCGGAGTTCCATGACTTCGGCGATCGTCCCTTCCGTGTCCCGCGCCTTCGAGGGAGTCACCTCAATGCTGACGTAGCCGTCCCGCCCGTGGGTCCGGTCATACACCGGACGCAGCACATCGGCCGCGGCCCGAATATCTTCCACCATCAACGCGTGGATCAGAGCGGCAACCTCAATGCCGGGATCGGCCCTGACGAGCGCACGGATCTGGTCGTCATATTCCGCACTGCCCGAAATCGCCTTGTCAAAGATCGTCGGATTGGAAGTCAGCCCGAGCAAACCCTGGTCCACCATCCGTTGAAGCTCTCCACCGCGGAGAATCGTGCGGCTGATGTTGTCGTACCAGATGCTCTGGCCCAGCTGTTCAAGTTTTTGCAGGACATTCATCGTTTCTTCCTTGCGAGTTCAACCGTCTATCCCTCCGCAACACCCTTCTCCCTTGCAGTAACCGCATGGTCCGGGGCCACCCCGGTTCCCTACCGCTGTATCCGTTCCATCTCGATCAGCTTGTGCAACCTGCGCACATGCCGGTCATCGTATGAAAATGAAGCCCCGAGGAACGCATGAATGATATCCAGGGCGAGCGCACTTCCCACGACGCGCGCGCCGAGACAGAGCACGTTGATATCGTCGTGTTCCACTCCCTGACGGGCGGAATAGGTGTCGTGACAAAGTCCGGCGCGCACCCCCTTGATTTTGTTCGCCGCGACGGAAGCGCCCACACCGCTGCCGCACACCAGAATACCCCGGTCGGCCCGGCCGGCGGCCAGGGCCTGTCCGATTGCCCGCGCGGAGTCAGGGTAATCGGAAGGCTGTTTGTCATGTGTGCCGAGATCGAACACCTCAAAGCCCTCTTCTTTCAGCCGCCCGATCATCAGCTGCTTGAGGTCAAAACCGGCATGGTCACCCGCGAGCGCTACTTTCATGCAAGCTCCTTTTTGCTGCCCGGACAATGGCATCTGCAGTGATACCAAATCCCTTGAAAATGTCCTCCACGGGTGCTGACGCGCCGAAGGTCGACATGCCGATGAACTCGCCGTCCAATCCGATGTACCGCTCCCACCCGAGTTGCATTCCGGCTTCAACGGCCACACGCACCCTGACGTTCGCCGGAAGAACCGCGTCCCGGTATTCTTCAGGCTGGCGCTCAAACAACTCCCATGAGGGCATGTTCACCACGCGGGAAGGGATGCCTTCAGCGGCCAGACGCTCATGCGCCTGGAGGGCGAGTGCGACCTCCGACCCGGTCGCCAGCAACAGCACATCCGGCCGGTCCGCACCGGTGAGCACATACGCACCCTTCGTGAGATTCTCCGCCGGTGCAAAACGTCCACGGTCCAGAACGGGCAGTTTCTGCCGAGTCAAGGCCAGCACCACCGGCCCCTTCCGGTACTCCAGGGCGAACTTCCAGGCCGTCACCGTTTCGGTCGCATCGGCCGGACGGATCAGAATGAGTCCGGGCATGGCCCTCAATGAGGCAAGGTGTTCAACCGCCTGATGTGTCGGACCGTCTTCCCCGAGACCGATACTGTCATGGGTGTACACGAAAATCGATGGGTACTTCGAGAGTGCGGCCAGCCGCACCGCCGGACGCATGTAATCCACAAAGCAGAAGAAGGTTGCGCCATATGGGGTCAGGATGTCGCTGAGCGCAATCCCGTTCAGGATCGCACCCATGGCATGCTCGCGGACACCAAACCGGATGTAGCGTCCCGACCGATCGGTCTTCGAGAAGTCCACAGCACCTTTGAAGCGGGTATTGTTCGAAGGGGTAAGGTCCGCCGAACCGCCGATCACCAGGGGAAATTCAGGCAGGACCGCGTCCAGAACTTTTCCCTGGGCTTCGCGTGTGGCCAGCAACGTCGCGGGATCAAACCGCGGGGCTTTGTTCTGCCAGACTTCTTCCCAGTTTGCGGGGAGCCTCCGGGAGACCGCATCGCGGCATTCCTTCGCCAGATCTGGAAATGCCGCTGTGTATCGCTCGAACATCAACTGCCATGTGGACTCCCGCTCGGTTCCCTTGTCGATCTCCCGCCGGAACAGTGTCAGGGCGGCATCGGGGACAACAAACGTCCGCCCCGGGTCCCATCCATACTGCTGTTTGGTCAGCGCGATCTCTGCATCGCCCAGGGGCGATCCGTGTGCTTCTGGGGTATCCTGTTTGTTCGGTGCACCATAGGCGATGTGCGTGCGGAGTTTGATCAAGGACGGACGCCCCCGTTCGTTTTTAGCGGCAGCAAGCGCACGCTCGAACAGGGCCATGTCGTTGCCGTCCCCGTCAACTGTCTGCACGAACCAACCGTATGCTTCATACCGTCTGGCGACGTCTTCTGAAAACGACAACGCCGTCTGGCCATCGATCGTAATCCGGTTGTCGTCGTAGATCACGATCAGATTATTCAATCCAAGATGGCCGGCAAGAGACGAAGCTTCCGAAGACACTCCCTCCTGCAGACAGCCGTCGCCCGCAATGACATACGTCCGGTAGTCGAAAATGGGGAATCCGTCCCGGTTGAAATGGGCTTCAAGATACTTTTCCGCGATTGCCATTCCGACGGCGGTGGATATGCCCTGACCCAGGGGACCGGTCGTTGCCTCCACGCCCGGCGTCCACCCGTATTCCGGATGTCCCGGTGTTTTGCTCTCCCACTGCCGGAAGTGCTTGATATCATCGAGCGAAACCTGGTATCCGGTAAGGTGCAACAATGAATACAACAGCATGCACCCGTGACCCGCGGACAGCACAAACCGGTCACGGTTGAGCCAGTGGGGGTTGGCGGGGTTGTGGCGGAGATGACGCGTCCAGAGCACATATGCGGCAGGAGCCATCCCCAGCGGCATGCCGGGATGGCCGGATTTTGCCTTCTGGATGGCATCCATGGAAAGGCAGCGGATGGTGTTGATACAGAGTTCATCCAGTTCGCTTAAACTGGGATGCCGGGGAAGACGCGACATGGTCTGTGCCAAGTGTGAGAATCCCGTCTGGTAATGAGTGAACGTTCTGTGTTACCGCGGATGTTGACAATCAACAAAAGAAAAAAACATGAGACATTCAATCATACCGGATGACGGCTTCCGTCACCCCCGCACACCGAGAATATGCGCGATCAGACCCCGCGTGGAGGAATCGTGGCCGGGAACCCGGTCTCCCCCTGACAACTCCGGCAGGATCGCTTTCGCCAGCTGTTTTCCCAGTTCGACCCCCCATTGATCGAACGAGTTGATCCGCCAGATGATCCCCTGGACGAAGATTTTGTGCTCGTACATCGCTATCAGCATGCCGAGCGTGCGGGGGGTCAACCGGGTGAACAGGATGGAGTTGGTCGGGCGGTTTCCGGGAAAGACCTTGTGGGGAAGAAGACGTTGGAGCGGATCCCCGTCAAGCCCCGCGCTCCGGAGCTCCACGCGTACCTCCTCCTCCGTTTTGCCTTTCATGAGCGCTTCGGTCTGCGCAAGGAAATTGGACAAGAGAATCTGATGATGTTCCCCGACCGGATTCTGCGTCTGCACCGGTGCCAGAAAGTCCGCCGGAATGAGCTGCGTCCCCTGATGGATCAGCTGGTAGAATGCATGCTGACCGTTTGTTCCGGGTTCACCCCAGATCACCGGCCCCGTGCTGTAGTCCACCGCCCGTCCTTCACGATCCACCCGCTTGCCGTTGCTTTCCATGTCTGCCTGTTGAAGGTATGCGGGGAAACGGTGGAGATACTGGTCGTACGGGAGGATGGCGTGAGTGCGTGCCCCGAAAAAGTTTGTATACCAGATTCCCAGCAGGGCAAGGGTAACCGGAATATTCTGTTCCAGGGGTGCAGTGCGGAAGTGCTCGTCCATCGCAAAAGCCCCCTCCAGGAGCTCGATGAACCGGTCCATCCCGATGGCGAGCGCTATGGAGAGTCCGATGGCCGACCAGAGAGAGTATCGCCCCCCCACCCAGTCCCAGAATACAAACATGTTTCGCGTATCTATGCCGAAGTTTCCCACCTCCCGGGCATTAGTGGAGAGGGCGACAAAATGACGCGCAACGGTCGCCGGATCTCCTGTGTGTCGGAGAAACCACGCTTTGGCCGAGAGGGCATTGGTTAGTGTCTCCTGCGTGGTGAACGTCTTTGAGGCAATAATGAAGAGCGTGGTCTCGGGATGCACACGCTTGAGTGTTTCGGCGATGTTCGTTCCGTCGACGTTCGAGACAAAGTGGAGGCGTAGTCCCGGCGTGCTGTACGGGCGCAGCGCCTCGGTGACCATCACCGGACCGAGATCCGACCCGCCAATCCCGATATTCACCACATCGCATATCGCCTTTCCGGTACACCCCCGCCATTGTCCGCTCCGGACCTGGTCAGAAAAACCACGCATGTGATCCAGCACCGCCCTCACGTCCGGCATCACATCCTTGCCCTGAACCATCACCGGGCGTGAAGAACGGTTGCGCAACGCGACATGCAGCACTGCCCGCCCCTCGGTGATGTTCAGCGGGTCCCCCGCGAACATCCTGTCGCGCCATGTTTCCACACTCCCCTCCCGGGCAAGCGACTGGAGAAGGCGCATGGTATCGACGGTGATGATATTTTTGGAATAGTCGACAAGCAGGTCATCCAGGCAAAGAGAAAACTTCGAGAAACGATCCGGGTCAGCCGCAAACAGCGATCGCATATGGACCCCGGCAAGGACCGACTGATGATGCACGAGCGCATTCCATGCGGGGGAAGAAGTCAGCACAGACATAGTGTCTCCAAGTGTGACGGTGTAAATATACAATCCCCGGAGGAGAAAAGCCCGCCCTGTTTCATCACCTGAAAATCGAGTCAACCGCAGCCTTGCCGCTCGATTTCTACGGTCGTATATTGCATTGACCCTTACTTCCACAATCATGCCCGATCATGCACACCCGCCTGACACTCGAGAGTATACGCAAGACGCTCCGGACGGCCATGAGCCGGGGCCTTCTGGCCGATCACGATGCGGTGATTTTCTACGACTTTGACGGTCTCGGCCGCAGGCTCGGCCTGCTGCAGGCACTCTTCCCACCGTCCACACTTCACGCTGTTGCGGCAAAGGCCAACCCCTTGCTGGCTGTCGCACGCAGGCTCAGAAACCTCGGAGCCGGCATGGAGGTCGCTTCCCTGGCTGAACTCAAACTGGCAGAGGCGGCGGGTTTTTCTCCCGCATGCATCGTGTTCGATTCGCCGGTCAAAACCGAGCGCGAACTGCTGTACGCCCTTGAACGGGGAATGCATGTGAATGTTGATTCTCTGGATGAACTGGCACGAATCGCCCGGATCGTGCAGAACCGGCCCTGCACAAGCACTATCGGCGTCCGCATCAATCCGCAGGTCGGCACGGGCCGGATAGCCATGACGAGCGTCGCCGGACACTTTTCGAAATTCGGGGTCCCGCTGCTGGAACAGGGTCCGCTGCTCAAGGAGGCCTTTCTGCGCCACGCCTGGCTTTCCGGTGTCCATGTGCATGTCGGGTCACAGGGGTGCCCCCTGGAATTGCTCGTGCAGGGAGTCAGCACGGTCTGGGAGTTTGTCCGGGAGGTCCGGGCGTCGGGGGGAAACGTGACCACCGTGGATATCGGGGGAGGACTCCCCGCGCGGTACCGCACCGAAGAGATGCCGCCCGATCTCGAGACGTATGTGACAACCCTGCGCCGCGTCTGCCCGGGGATGTTCCGGAACCCCTTCCGGCTGATTACGGAATTCGGGCGGGCATTGCACTCACCCGCCGGCTGGGCGGTGAGCCGGGTGGAGTACGTCAAACACAGCACGTACGGGAACGTGGCAATGATCCATCTCGGAGCAGATATGTTTCTTAGGAAATGTTATGCCCCCGACGTCTGGCATCACGATATCGCGGTCCTCGATGCCCGGGGGGAATACAAAAAGGAACCCGGGCGGCGCTATGCCGTGGCGGGCCCTCTCTGCTTTTCCGGAGACATCCTCGAGCGGGACATCGAACTCCCCGGGCTTGTGGAGGGCGATCTTCTGGTCATCCGCGACGTGGGCGCATATACCTTCAGCATGTGGTCACGCTACAACAGCAGGGAGTTCCCGCGCGTTCTGGGATATGAAAACGATGGCGAGAAGATCGAGATTCTCAAGGAGAGAGAGCGTGCGGAAGACGTCGTGGAGTTCTGGCAGTAGCTTATTCTTCTTTCTTCTCCTTCTTTTCGTCCACCTGGTGCAGAAACCCCTGCTTCCACCTCTTCCTGATCAGCAGCACGAAATAGGCGAAGATCAACAATCCCACCACCCCGATCAGGATGAGATTCATGCCCACAAATGAAACAGTATCGGGTTCTTGAACAACCATGGGGAAACTCTCCGGGGATCCCAGTGGAGTGACGGTCTGACCCAATATAGAGATTCGCAAAGGGCGAAGCAAGCGGCGCTATCTCGCCAGCCACTCCTCGAGGAGCGCGGCCAGACGGTCCGGCGGAAACATGGGAGTGTCGAGGAGTCCGCGTGCGCGGCGCTGCCGGTACGCCTCATACAGACAGACCGCCGCGGCAACGGAGACATTCAGGCTTTCGATCATGCCGCGCATGGGAATGGAGACGATTCCGTCGGCCTGTACCGCAGCCTCGTCGGATATGCCCCGGTGTTCATTGCCCAGGACCAATGCAACGGGCTTGGTGAGATCGCAATCGTAGAGCGGCATGGCCGTCGCATCGAGCCGCGTGGCCAGAATCCGGAATCCTTCACCGCGCAGGGTGGCATAACACTCCTGTACCGACGTATGTTTGCGGCGGTCAATCCATTTGCTCGCACTGGACGAACTCTTCTTGCCGATTTTCGGGAACGGTTCCAGCGTATACATCAGTTCAGCCCGCATCGCGCCGACGGCATCACAGGTGCGCAGGATTGCGCTGACGTTGTGAGGGTCATGGATGTTCTCAAGCACGATGGTCAGGTCGGGCAACCGTTGCTTCAGAACGCGGATGAACCGCTCTCTTCGCCGTGCGCTAGGCGCCATAGTGCTCCTCCGGGTGCGCGTGCAGGAGGAGTATCGCCGTAATCACCAGAAGCGCACCGAGAACTTGCAGCTGCTGCAACCCCTCACCCAGAAACCATGCGGCCGAAGCAATTGCGACGATCGGTTCAAATGTGCTGGTGATGATCGCCCGGGAAGACTCAATCCGGCGTAGACCGCCGAAAAAAAGCGTCTGGGGAATCAACAGGGAGACGACCGCGAGCACGATCAACGCACCCCAGGTCCAGGCCGTCAACGACTGCGCCGCAATGACCCAGGGAGGATTCAGGACGCCCCAGAACAGCGAGGCGAAGAGCATGGCGTAAAACGTGCTTGTCCAGACGCCGTGTGTCTTCAGAAGGGACCTGGTGAAAATGGTCAGAAACGCGAACCCGAAGACTGATCCGATCCCGGTCAGCAGACCGAGCGGCGTGATCCGGAGCACTTCGCGGTTATACGCTCCGACAGCAAGAAAACAGCCTCCCAGCGAAAGCACCACGGCGACAACTTTGGCACGCGTGAACCGTTCCTCACCACTCCATACCGCATAGAGCATCACCAGCAACGGGGCGGTATATTGAATCAGGATGGCCGTGGCAACCGTGGTCTCTTTGATGGTAAAGTAGTAGGTGTAATTTGTGCCGGCAACACCGATACAGCCGAGAAGGGCAAACTTCCAGAGTTCACGCGGGTTGATGCGCAGGAAATCGCGGCGGAAGAGCAGGTAGAACGCCAGCAGAAGGACCATCGACACGGTGACCCGTGCCTGGACAACCAGGACGGTATCCAGCTGCCGGTTGAACAGCGCCTTGGCAGCTGTGGCTGATGTGCCCCAGAAGATCGCCGAGCCGAGGATCATCACATAGCCGCGGAGTTCCTTCATGCCAGCGGCGGACCCGTTTCCTGGGCGGGAGATTCCCCGGCTTCCGCTTTCCGCCGGTAATACTCGCTGCGCTCCACATCCCCCGCCATCTCGTAAAGGTGCGCAAGCCGCCTGAAGAGCCCTTCGGGATGAGGGACATGTTCGACCCCGTGCCTGAGAAATTCAATGAGGCCGGCCAGGGGAGGGATATTCAGGTCCGCGTCGTAGCAATCGCATGCGTCCAGATACGGATCCGGCTCCGCAGGTCTGATTGAAGCGGCTTTTTGATAGTAATGAAGGGCCAGTTCGAAATTATCGTCCCCGGAACAGGTGACCTCAAAAACGCTCGCGAGCCACAGGTAGACATCGAAAGCCAGGTCGGCAAACTCCGCAGCCAGTTTTTCGCCAAACAGGCGGATCTCATCCGGTGTAAGGGACTGATTCCAGAACAGCAACCGGTAGGGCTCAACATCCCTGACGTTCTGCGCAAGAGCTGCCTGGAAGACGTCAAAGATCTCGTTGAAATCCGTCGAGTTGGAAAAGGTCCGGCGTATGTCGTCGAGGGTGTAGGAATGCATTGGCCGCGGGGTGATGTGGAAAACTTAACAATCCCATCTTTCAAAAGCAACCAGCCCGGGAAGGAGGACCGCTCCGAAGAGCAGCGGATCCGGAGATTCACCGGATCAACGCCATCCTGCGCACAATGCTCCCGCCGGGGATCTCCAGCCGGTAAAAATAGACACCACTGGCAAGGCCCGTACCATTCACCGTCACACGGTGAGAACCGGCGGAATGATAGCCGTCGGCGACCGTCAGAAGATCCCGGCCGAGGATGTCCACGATCACGAGACGGAGGCACGAGCCGACCGCAAGATCAAAACCGATGACCGTGGCGGGGTTGAAGGGATTCGGGTAATTCTGTCGGAGCGAGAAGGTGTGTGTCAGCGGCGCTTCTGCCGTCGTCAGCGGATGCGAACGATACGACAGAATCCGTAGGTCATCAATGTACATCCCGTCCCGGTGTACGTACTGGTCGCTCTCGAGCCGGAACCGCACGGTGATGGCGCGACCGAGAAAAGCGGAGAGATCGATCACCTCTTCAACCCATTCCCGCCGGAGCCGGTCATAATACGGGATCCCGGCGATCTGTTTGCCACCGGCCATTCCGGAACCGGGACGTGTATAGTTGCCCGCACAGGCTGTCCAGGTTGTTCCACTGTCCGCCGACACTTCCACGATCACGCCGTCGTACGCCGCTTCAAGATTCCATCGCGCCCGGAACCGGAGTTCGGCCGCTGCGCCATCCAGAAGAACCGTCCGGCCCAGCGTGAAGGTGTTCTTCTGGTTGTCCCCGTAGTCACCCAGCGGGCTGTCTGTATAACACGCCGCCCCGCCATACGACGTTCCGCCGGTGGTGTCCCACCGGATCGCAGGCAAAGAACTGACAGCGTCCCAAGGGCCGCGCACCGGATCTGCACCGTCGGCGAACACGGTGTCCGGAACTCCGAGCCGGAATGGGACGGAGTCCTGTGAACTCTCATCTGCAAATGCCGCCCTCATCCGGAGCATCGCCGTAGTCCCGTCGGGCAGCCCTTCATCCCGCCGCGCAAGAACGGTGACGCTCTGTTCACCCGCTGTCGGGATGACCACCGGCGCGGGATCAATCACCGAAACCCCGGTTCCCGTAAAGCTGACTGTCGCCGACGGAGTGGTTGTGCGAACCCCCGCATTGGCCAGAGTGATACGGAAGGCGATGGTCTGATCGTTCGACCGCTGGTCGACCTCCGCAGAGCGAATGGCGATATGCTGACCTGCCAGTTTCGCCAGATCCAGATTTGCGCTGAGATTTTCAGCGGCGAGGGGAAGAATGCGAGAGGGGACGGGCCAGAACCAGTCCGCGTCATTTCCTACTTCCGGCGTCATCGAAAAGATTCTGGCCTTCGTCTCCACGTCACCGTACATCCAGTCGTCGGCATCACCATTGGTTGTATAGCCGACCGTCGCATCGCCCGTTCCGGAAGTGTAGTAGTTCTTTCCGGTCAGTATATCCCCCAGCCGCCTGTAGGTCATGGAATCGGGCGGTTCGGTGTTGTTGTAGCCGAACGGGTGGACCAGCAGATTGCCGAAGGTATGAAAGTTGAAGCAAACGGAAAACCGGTTACGGTAGCAGAGATCTCGAATAGATTGCGTCTCCGGCTCGGAAAACGCCGCCTTACCCCGGTATACATCATCATTGCCGTTACCGCTCGAACCGACGTTGTCGAAACCCCAATTGTATCCGTAGTTCCTGTTCAGATCGACACCGATGGAGCCATTGGTGTTGTGCCGCCGGTTCTTCCGCCAGACCCCGCCTCCCTGCGGATCGGTGAACTCGTTGAACGCGTAGCCGTCTGGGTTCACCACGGGAACAAATGTGAGATCACGCGTGTCCAGCAGTTGCGTCACCTCGGGGTCGGTCCCGTACCGCTCGAGCACGTACCAGAGAAAATAGATGAGAGCCATCATTCCCTGGGGTTCCCGGGCATGGTGCAGCCCGGTATACAGCACCTGCGGTCTTGTCGTGGACGCCCCGCCGGAACCCGTGAGCCGCACGGACCAGATGGTGCGTCCTTCGATGCTTCTCCCGATGGAATCGCGTTTTGTCATGAGGAGCGGGTGGGCACGCTGCATGGAATCGAGTTCCGCCTGCACCTCGTTCAGTGTTAGAAACCCGCCCATCGAACCGAGATGGAAATGGGGAACGTCAGGTGACTTCTCCAGTGCGGCAACGGCACGGTCAACTTGCAGGCGTTCGGCATAATAGCGGCGCACATCGGGGATCAGGGTCACCACCGCGAAGCCCGCGTCGCGGATCCGCAGGAGATCCACTTCGGATACGAGGATTTCCACGCGGCCGGGAACCCGCGTGGCAGCGTCCTCCAGCGGAAGGCCGAGCGCGGCCAGGCGCAGAATTTCTGCGGGCGAATTCACGCTTACCGCTACCTGGCTGTACCGGGACTGGGCATTCAGGGGAACGGATGCGCACAGGAGGAGAACGACAATTCCGGAGAGACGCAATCCGTGTACGCGCGTTTGTGCAGCCGCCCATGATCTCCCGGGAACCATGCTCTTACCGGACCAGCAGCATGGATTGAACAAGAGTCTTCCCACCGCCGTCGAGACGCGCAAAATAGACACCGCTGGCCGAGCCTCCTGCGTCGTACTTCACGCGGTATGTACCGGGCATCAAGCGGTCGTCCACGAGCGTACGGACCTCCCGCCCCAGCAAATCGTACACTTTCAAGACGACGCGGCCGGCGGCAGGGACCCGGAACGTCAGTGTCGTTGTGGGATTGAACGGGTTGGGATAGTTTTGGAGGAGGGCGAACACTGCCGGGAACTCATCGCCCATCCGCTCCACACTCACCCGGATGGTATCGGAGCCGCCGAACTGGTAGTACCGCGCCGCGAATTCCTGAAGATAGTGCCCTGCAAGTGTGGCATCTTCAATGATCAGGGTATTCTCCCCGTTGCTGACCTCAGCGGAGTTGGTCCAGTTGTGCGAACCGGTAATCACGGTAGGATGCGAAGAAGTGAACCCGGCATCGATCACGCCGTATTTATGGTGCAGAAGGCCCGCACCGGACTTCAGCCGGACATCCGCACCCGACGAGACCAGGTAATCATACTGCGAACCCGTATCATCGCGGTTGTCCATTACACCCCGGAGCTCACTGCCCGATGTCATCCTGGTCAGAAGGGCGCTGGCAATATCCCTGCGCGTGAGCGTCAGCAACCCGAACGCAATGGAATGGTCCGCCGAAGATATGGCGGTGATGATCTGCGTTGTCGTCCGGTCACTGGGACTGAAATAGCAGAGCACCGGCCGGCCGCCGACAACAAAACGGTGCGGCGTGTTGTCCGTTTTCCGGGCGCCGAACCGGGATACCGCTGCATCCGGAACATCTCCCGCCCCGCCCCACATTTCATTGAATTCGACCGTGTAGGCCCCGGCGAGCGCGGGGTCCTGAATTTCAACAGCGTTCTGATAGTCGTCCTGCGTCCCCGACAACGAAGGATTCCAGGAGCCTGTCCAGACCCAGACACTCTCGGGTGCACCCCCCTGCCCGTCGATGACGACAAACTTGTTGTGCATCAGCCCTGCACCCGCATTCACAGGGTCGAACGTGTCGCTGATCAACGGGACCCCCGCGGCGACCAGCGTGTTAAACGGGGCATTGCTGCGGTTATCCTGTTCGCAGATCACCCGCACCCGCACCCCGCGTTGTTTCGCCGCCACCATTGCCGCCGCCAGACTGGCTCCGGGCGTGCTGCTCAAGTTGTAAAACGCGGCATCGATAGAACGGCGGGCTCCATTCATTCTTTGTGTCAGCAGTGCCACGAGATCCTGATTGCCTGCCGCAGGCGAGCCATTCGCCAGGCTGGTGTCGACGCTTTTGTTGAAATAGACATGTATCGCACCGGTTGCCTGCGGCGGCGAAGCCGTGCTCACCACGAGGTCGCCCGCCCGGCTCGTGTCTGAACCACTCGCAGAATATACCTGCACGTGATACACAGTCGCTGCGGTGAGCCCGCTGACAACTATGGCGTGCGACGTGCGCTGGATTGTGTCAGGTGCTAGAGACCCGAGTTCATACGCCGTAGTCTTCCCGAATCGGAGCGCCGATGTGCCCGGTCTGCTTGTTGTCCAGGAGACGACGAACGACGATGGGGTGATACTCCCCTCCTCCGGCACCGACGCGATCACCGGACCCGTTGAGAGAATGTCCGCCGTTGACCGCGGCATGATCTGGTAGCCGCCGATGTATGGAGCGGAGCTCACAAACTGTCCAACAACCCCGACAATATCGCAGAAGGAGACCGGAATTGGGCCACCGACAAGGGTTGTGTTGTTGTCGATGCGGACCTGTGTCGAATCGGTCGGATCGAAGACCGTATAGTTGGTGTTTGCGCCCCAAGCACCGGTGCCGACTACCGTGATACCGTTGATCCTCACGAGGCGCCCTTCGTAGAGTTCGACGCCGCCTATGCCATCATTCTGGATTTCTGACGCCGTCACCAGAATGGGGTCAACGCTGTTCCCCGAACTCACAATTGTGTGGAGCAGAGGATTCACGATTTCCGTCAGACCGGAAAACGGCTGGACAAGTCCGGACACGACGACCTCATCCCCGTTGGTGACAGCCGTTGAAAACGCAAACCCGTATACCGCCATCCCTCCGGAATTGTCCTGGATGTAGGACGGACCCCCAAACTCGTTGGCAACCGTGACGACGCCACGCACGGTGACCAGCGAGTTGTTTTTCAACGGAACACCGTTTGAATCGTTGATTTTGACCGTGGCAATGGAGGCGGGAATCCCGTAGACAAAAACCGAGGGTTGCGTCGAAATGGCGAACAGGGAATCCGGATGCGTTCCGGTGCGTGCGGGAAACGCAAATGATGCCGTGGAATCGGGAGGTGTGACGCTATTGACTGTAAAACGAAGACTGTCACCCCCACCCAGCGCCAGGCCGGCAAGGACAACGGTGTCACCCGCTATACTGACAACCGGACTGCCGCCACCCGATATCGTGATGTCGTCTGTCGAGTGTGACCAGATCCATGGTGAAGGGATCTTCACACTCGCATTCGTGATGACATAAGGGCTCTCTCCCACCACCGTGAACGTTATCGCATGAAGGGTCCCGCCCGAGAGCGTCGGAGGTGAAACCCGCACCAGACCCCTTCCGACACCTCCGGCAGTGGTACCCGCATCGGTTTCCTGTCCCGCAGTGACGGACCATGGTCCGGCAAGCACGGTGGCGCGCGAGCCGTCGTCGTTGATCGTCACAAGGGAATCAATGATGCCGGCGGGTGCCGCAATCTTAAATCCGCCTGCGCTGTACGTGTACCCTTCCGCAATCGCGTTGTCCTCGGTACGATAGGTGCCGACCACGGAACCACCGGTGTAGGCCAGAATCCCCTTGTTGGCCTCAGGGGAGCCCGTGCGCACGATCCATCCTCCGTTGCCCGCTCCCTGCGTGCTGAGAATTACGAAGGACTTCGATGCCGAGGTCAGATTCGTGCTCGTTGCGCCGACCTTTGCGGCACGCACTGATGCGGACGATCCCAGGGCGTTGTTGTGCTTCGCGTAGATCCATCCCGACCAATTTCCCGCAGCGTCGATATTCACCACGGGTTGGTTGGAAGCGGAATAGGCCGTGGCATTGCTCCAGGCGCTGCCTGTCCACATGTACTCGTTGTTGGTGCCGGAATAAATTTTCAGGTACACCGGGCTGTTCGCCGCACCTGACCAGCCCTGTATTCTGACAAATACCGCATAGGGAGTCCCCGTTGATCCCGTCCCGCCACCATCCGCAATTGCGCCCGGGATGGTCACGGCGGTGAGAGTGGACTGTGAATAGAGCTGGACGAACGGAAGTGAAGATATCGCCAGAATGACGAGGATTCTTCGGCAGCGGACGGGCATGTGTTCCTGAGCTGTTGGTTGTGTTTGGAGTGCTCGGCGTTCGGGTGTCGCCCCACGCCGGGATTGTACTTCAAGATACCGATACCGAGCGCGAGGTGCAATAATTGAGGCTGTCGACGGTGGTTTCGATGCGGTTCGGGTTCGTTGCTTTTGAGCAGAAAAATCATGATTTTTGCTCATTATGGTTTTTGGTGGTGGTAACCACACTGACGACTTCCCCTCCCAATCTCCCGAGGTTCCAATGCACAAGAAACTGTTCATCCCCGGTCCCACAGAAGTCGCCCCCGACGTTCTCCAGAAGATGGCCACACCGATGATCGGCCACCGGGGGAAGGAAGCATCCCAGCTGCAACGGGAAATCAGCGAGAAGATGCGCAAGGTGTTCCACACGGCAAACCCGATACTGCTCTCCACGACGTCCGGATCGGGACTGATGGAAGGTTCGATCCGTTCTCTCACAGCCAAACGCGCCTGCGTGTTCTCCGTCGGTGCGTTCGGCAACCGGTGGTTCAAAATGGCCGAGGCAAACAATGTTCCCGCCGACAAGGTCGAATCGGAGTGGGGGCACCCGACGACGCCGGAAATGGTGGACAAGGCGCTGGCAACCGGAAAGTACGATGTCTTTACCGTTACACACAACGAGACGTCCACCGGCATTATGAACCCGGTGGAGGAAATCGCGGAAGTCCGGAGAAAATACCCCGATGTTCTCTGGCTCGTCGATACCGTCAGCTCCATGGCAGGCGCAAAAGTAGAAGTGGACAAACTCGGCATCGACGTGTGCATCACCTCCACGCAGAAAGCGCTCGCCCTTCCTCCCGGACTCGCGATCTGCGCCGCGTCGTTACGCGCGATCGAACATGGCAAGCAGGTGAAATACCGCGGGTGGTACCTCGATCTCGTGGAACTGTACAAGTATGTGGAGACCAAGGACCATCAGTATTCCGCCACGCCGTCACTGTCGCACATGTTCGCGCTGCACTACCAGCTCGACAGGATCCTGGCCGAAGGACTGGAGAACCGCTACGCACGCCACAAAGCCATGGCGGAATACACGCGCGCGTGGGCGAAACGGCATTTCGCGCTCTACCCCGAGGAGAAATACGCTTCGCAGACGCTGACGACCATAACCAATACCCGGAATATTTCGGTGAAAGCGCTGAACGATGCGCTCGGCAAGGAAGGCATGCAGATCTCCAACGGGTACGGTGACCTGAAGGAAAAGACCTTCCGTATCGCCCACATGGGTGAGCTGACCATGGAGGACATCAAACAGGTGACGGCGGCTATCGAACGCATTCTCCCGACGCTGAAGTAGTTTTCCCCCTGCCCGGGGCCGGCAGGAGAGCCGCCCCGGGGTGGGGCAGTCCGACAACTCCCCATTCTCCGATCTCCCACGTTCACAACGAGTCACTGCCATGGCCACACTTCGTCCCTTCAAGGGATATCGCCCGCTCTCTGTCCACGCGGCCGCCGTCGCCAGCAAACCTTACGATGTGCTGAATTCCGACGAAGCACGCCTTGAAGCACAGGGCAAACCGCTTTCCTTCCTGCATGTCGGAAAGCCGGAGATTGATCTCCCCCCCGATGTGCACCTGTACGATGAGCGTGTCTATCTGAAGGGAAAAGAGAACCTGGAACGGTTGATCCGTGACGGCATCCTCAAGGAAGATCCCTCACCGTGTCTCTATGTGTACGCCCAGACCATGGGTGGTCATACACAGTACGGCATCGTCGGCTGTGCGTCGGTGCAGGAATACCTGAACGACACCATAAAAAAACATGAGCTGACGCGGAAGGACAAGGAGGACGACCGGACCAAGCACGTACGGGTGACAAATGCACACTCCGGTCCGATCTTCCTGACATACCGTGCACAACCGGTCATCGATGCTGCCGTCGGGCGTGTGTGCACGAACGCTCCCGTGTACGATTTCGTCGCAGAAGACGGCATCCGGCATCAATTCTGGGTGGTCGCCGATACGGCGACCATAGCCGCCATCACCGGCGCTTTCCGGGCGGTCTCTCACCTGTATGTTGCGGATGGACATCACCGTTCCGCCGCCGCGGCGCGGGTGGGGAAAGAGCTGGCCGATAATAACCCGCACCACCGCGGCGATGAAGAATACAACTTCTTCCTCGCGGTTCTCTTCCCGCACAACCAGCTGCGTATTCTGGATTACAACCGGGTGGTCAAAGATCTGAACGGGAAAAGTGCCGGAGAGGTGTTGACGGAGATCGGCAAACATTTCGACGTCACCCCCGCGACAGGCAGGCACAAGCCGTCGCGCAAGGGGGAGTACGGCATGTACCTGCAGGGCACCTGGCACGTCCTGCGCGCATCAACCACATTGCTGTCTGTTCCTGATCCCGTCGAGCGTCTGGATGTGTCGATTCTCCAGAAGCACCTGCTGGCGCCGGTGCTCGGCATTGACGACCCCCGGATGAGCAAGCGGGTGGACTTTGTTGGCGGGATACGCGGATTGGAAGAGCTGGAGCGCCGTGTCAATTCCGGGGAGATGGCCGTGGCGTTTGCACTCTATCCGACGTCGATCGAGGAGCTGCTGGCGATCGCCGATGCCGGAAAGATCATGCCGCCCAAGAGCACATGGTTCGAGCCGAAGCTGAGAGACGGGGTAGTGGTGCACATGGTGAGCTGAAGATCATGCCGGGCGGGAGCCCCTGGCTCGAGGCGAACCCGAGGGACGGTCCGGCCGGCCTGTGCGTTGCACGGGTGCAAGCTGGCAATCACCCCTGCACCTGAAGCACTACAGTTCTTTTATGAGCTTGACCACCTTCCACACGAAATTCACTTCCTTCCGCTTCACCGTAACGGGTTCAAACTCCGGGTTCAGCGGAATCAGGTGGATGTAGTTCCCCTCCAGCTTCACTTTTTTCAAGGTGTCTTCGCCATTCACGCGTATCACACAAATGTCGCCGCTCCGCGCCTCCTGGACGGGACTGACGATTACCACATCGCCGTCCTCAATGCGCGGGGCCATGCTGTTTCCTTTGACTTTGAGTGCGAAAGCCTGCGGATCCTTCACATCGTCCACCGTTACGTAGTCGTCAACATAGTCCGGATGAAACAGCGTTGCGACTTTCCCTGCGGGAACGGCGGAGATCACGGGAAGATCGACCAGGCGGGATTTGCGCCGTGCGGTGCCGGGGAGGGTGTACACGTTATCCGGCCGGGCGGGTGTGGGATACATCTCCCCCTCGCCCGTCAACAGCCAGCTGGCCTGCACGCCGGTGGCTTTGGCAAGACGCGTAATGGAAACGCCGTCCGGCACCTGTTCCCCCTTTTCCCAACGCTGCAGCGTCCGTGTCACCACACCCGCCTTCTCCGCCAGAACCGACTGGTCCAGCTCTTTGCTCGCGCGGGCCGCACGCAAACGCTCGCCGATGGTTGTTTTCATGGAACCTCCGAAGACATATTTGTCAACTTTGGTCTTGACAGAACGACATTTATGTCGTATCTTAACGATGGCAAATATACGGAAATCCGGTCAGTCTGTCAAGTACATTCTCGGGAGGAAAGATGATGCAGCACGGAACGCAGATCTTCATCGGCATCGGAGGATGGGAACACGAGGTGCTGGACCGGTGCCTGTATTCTCCAGCTGTGACTTCCTCCGCAGCAAAGCTCCGGTACTATGCGCGGCTGTTCAATACCGTAGAGGTACGGCCGACATTCTGGGATGAGACACTGTGCGACAGCGACGCCGAAATGTGGGCGGATGCGGTGGGCGAACGGCGGGACTTTCTTTTCTCGGTGAAACTGCACTTTTCATTGACGCACAGGCGGGAACCGGCGTCCGGCGTGCTGCACAACACCAGGGCGCTGCTCGATGCCCTGCATCGCCGCAACCGGTTGGGCGCGGTACTGGCACAATTCCCCTTTTCGTTCACCTGCACGGGCGCCAACCGTTTCCATCTGGAGAAACTGGCCACCTCTTTCCGCAACTATCCGCTCCACCTTGAATTCCGGCATTCCTCCTGGGATCAGCCATCACTCCCCGGCATCCTGGAGGAACTGGGCGTTGCATCTGTCCGGGCCGACCTCCCCCGGATCCGGCAGCTGATGAACTCACTGCCGCGCTCCCGCGGAGACCGGGCATATTTCCGTCTCCATGGCCGTAACGAAAAAGGCTGGTTATCCGAAACCTATGACGCACGGTACGACTATCTGTACAATCTGCGCGAACTGCATGAAATCAAACGCCGCCTTCAGGCACTCCCGTCAACCTGCACGCGACGATTCGTAATCTGGAACAACACCACATCCGGCAAAGCGGTCGCAAATGCCCTGCAGTTGTCGGCACTGGTGAATGACCGGGGAACAGTGGCAGTGCCGGCGCCAGCGCTACGCGCCTTCCCCTTCCTGCAGCAAGTCGCCCGGCCCGACCTCCCGGGGACACCTCTGTTCGACGGCTACCGCGAAGCAATGTAACTGTGAGCCGGATGGTTGTAGAGTGTTACGCCTGGAAACGAAAGACTCACGGCGCGGAGGACTGCCGGGCGGAACATCGACAGTATGCAGAATCAGCGGCGCAGAAGAGCGGTGGCGCAACCGTTCAATGACGAGACACATCAGCGGTACGGGGAGTCAATGGCGCGGGGGTCGCCGGCCGCGGGGATTTCCAGAAGGACGCCGGTGGCCCACGGATCCGCGGGTGCGGGTGGTGTGCGGGTCGGGCGGGAAGAACATCACGATCTTGTCGACGAACGAACCCTGGAATTCGTAGGCGGCCGGGTGTGCCGCACGGCCGTCACGTACGGGAGCCATGAAAATATCCCGGACAATGTCACGCAAATCCTCCTTCTTCCGTAAAACTCTCTCCCGATACGTGCGCTTCCAGAGCGGTGAACCGAGCGCAACGTCAGCCGCGGCACGAAACGCTGTCAGAAATCCCTTCATGTACGACCCGTCGTCCCTCCCGCGCACAAGCATCACCAGCCGCTCCGGCGCAAACGAATACGCGATCACGTCAAATTTGTGTTCCCAGCTCTGTTCACGCAGAACCGAGAGCACTTTCATGATGCCCGGCTTCTCCCCGAACTCCGTCCGGCCCGGCGCCACGTCGAGCGTGATCAGATACCGGTGTTTACCCCGGTAATCAAACCGCGCCTTCGGTATTTCCCCGGCACTGCGCAGGCGCATGACATCGGTTGTCGCCATTCGCTCAAAACACCCCTTTCATCAAACCGCCGTCAACACTCAGCGTTGCCCCCGTAATGTAACTCGCTTTTTCAGAGGCCAGGAAGACAATAGCATTCGCCAGTTCTTCAGGATTCCCGTAGCGCTGTAACGGCACATCACGGCTCTGGTGCGCAAAGTACTCTTCGATGGAACTCTGCCTTTCAGCAGCCCGGGCCGAGCCGATTTCCCGCATCCTTCCAGTCAGCATGAATCCCGGTGCCACGGCATTGATCAGAATCCCCTCTTTGCCGTACTGATTTGCCAACACACGCGTTAGCCCGTGGATGCCGGGCCGGAGTGTCGAAGAGATCACAAGATCATTGATCGGTTGCCGCGCCGCAATCGAGGTTATCGTGATGATCCGCCCCCACTGCCGTTTCTGCATATGCGGCAGTACCGCACGGATGCACCGGATCGTGCTCATCAACGTCAGCTCGACGCCTTCCTCCCACTTGCGGTCATCCAGTGCGGGGAACGGCGCCACCGGAGGCCCGCCTGCATTCGCGACGAGAATGTCGATACGTCCGAATCGTCTCACCGTTCGCGCCACAAGTGATGTGATCTGCCGGGGCTTCGTCAGATCCACACTCACCGGGACGATGTCTCCCGCCTGCCCCTCCGCCTGCTCCCGGATATCCTTCGCCGCCTGTGCAAGCGCACGGCGATTGCGCGAGCATATCACCAGATGGGCCCCCTCACGGGCCAACCCGAGCGCCGCGGCTTTGCCGAGTCCCTGGCTCGCCGCACATACAATGGCCACACGGCCGCGTAGTCCCAGTTCCATTGCTTAGAGCGTTACGCCGTGGGATGTGAGGTGCTGACGGATTCTCTTGAGTGCTTCATCGTCGGAGATGAGAAGCCTGGCATGTGCGGTCTTGACCGCTTCCTCAAGCGAATCGCGTCGGTGTTTGAGCCACATCCAGATCGTGTAGCCGAGACGGTCCTGATCGTGCGGGTCAGAAGCGGGAATTCCTGCAACACTGCCGTAGGCGAGTTTTTCGAGGCTCTCTGCGGCGCCGGCTTTGACGGGCGAGGGTGCTTTGGTCGACATGGGTATTTTTCCGGAATCAATGGGTGGGTGAGCATAGCTTTTTGAAATATACGCAAACTCCCGTTCCCTTACAATTGATACCCGATCATCAGATAGACCAGAAACGGCCCCTGCTGAATGGGATTCCCGGGCAAGGACGAATTGAAATAGAAACCCTTACCCGTACCGAAAACGGCAGGACCTATGGGTGTATCCAATGCCAGCTCCAGCCCGACACCATGCAGCAGGGAACTGAACTTGATCTCTTCGGGAACCGCGGAAAGGGTTCCCAGATCGTACCGGATCCGCGCGTACGTATCGAACAGAAGTCGCACCGGGAGGAAGAACTGTACTTCCATATTCACCAGGAGGAGTTGCCGGCCACGGCGATCATCTTCGCGCAGGCCGTACATCAATTCACGCCCCCCGAGCCGGAATTGCTGAGCCAGCGGCACGGTTTGGTCGGCAATACCCATGGTAAAACGAGGATGAAATGTCACATACTTCCCCCAACTTGAATAGGTTTCATACATCACCTGGAGTGCATTGTAGGCGATATCGCTCCCAAGGCTCTCCAGAGAGAATTCATACGAGAGTTTCAGCCCGATTCCCGCCGTGGGAAACGGATAACTGTTCTTGGTGTCGACAATCGTTCCCAGCCTGATCAGCCCCAGCCGGTATTCTTCCTCGAGGGACTCTGTATTTTCGATGTTCACCAGGCGTACATTCTGCAGAATGAGTTCCGCGGTCGCATTCCCCAGGCGTTCCAGAAGGCTGCCCAGCGACAGGCTCACCCCGTAGCGGATGTCTCGGTACTCGCCGACCTGTTCGCGCTGCCAGTGATTCTCCGCCGGTGGCGGCGCGTCGGCATACACATAGCTGTCGTACACTCTGTGAAACGCGCTCACGTTGAACGACAGATAGGTGTCAAACAACCGCTGGGCCTTGTACTCCAGGACGATATCGCTGTTCCGCTGCCCCCCGGCAACGGTCAGACCGAGCTGCATTCCTGTTCCCCGGAAGTTTTCGTCACGGATATCCAGCGATCCCTGCAGCTGCCGCTCGTTATCGGCGCGGAGTCCGAGCCGCACAAGCTGCGAGGGCCGTTCCTTCAGCCGGATCCTCAGACGTAACTGTCTCGCCCCGAAGATCACTTCCAGGTACACGTACTCGAAGAGCGTCGTCCCGTTCAAGTTCGAGAGTCCCTTGCGCGCCCTGCCGATTTCGAACACCTGTCCCGGAACAAGAGGGAACTCCCCGAGAACAAATGCATCCTGTGTGCGTTCCCCCCCTCCACATCGATGCTATCGATGATCCCCTCATCGATCATCAACGTCAGCGTTCCCCCCGATGTATCAAACAACGTTGTATCGAAGTGTGCGAGGGAGTATCCGTGTTCCTTGTAGATCTGCAGCATACGCTCGAGAGCGTGTTCCCCGCGGTCATGGTTCAACGTTTTTCCCACGAGCGGGGCGATGACCGATCGAAGTTCTGCTGCATCCACCACACGGCATCCCTGGAATTCCACGGAACCCAGGACGGGGTTCGGTACGGCATTCACCTGAACGCGGGTTTCACCCTGTTCGATGGATACAGTGGCCGTGGCTTCGTTGAAGTCGCCGGTTGCATACAGCCGCCCGACAAGAGAGCGGATAACACGTACGGTCGTGGGGTCGCGGGGCGTGCCGGGCAGAATTCGCTGCCAGAGTGAGTCGGAAATGACCGTTGTGTCCCGCCGTATGAGCAGCCGGCCGGGAAGCTGCAGCGTATCGCGGCCAGCATCAAGGCTGTCGGCTTTCCGGGCAAGCAGCGCGGTAATCTCCCCCATGTGCTCCTCCGCCGCACGTTCCCCGATCCTGATGAGACTGTCCAGATCGCTGAAATCCGACGACAGGTGCCGCCCGACATCAGGGGTGATGACCACATCACCTTCACGGAGCTGGTGCTCGTTCACCTTCTCCATCATGATACCCATGATCTGGTCGGCGGTCTGCCACGGCGACTTCATTTCCTCCGCGGTCCGCAGTCCGCTCGTCGTATTCACCACGATGACGATATCACACCCGGCTGAACGTGCGATGTCCACCGGAATGTTTGCCACGAGGCCGCCGTCAACCAGCTGCATCCCGTCCCGCTCGATGGGATTGAACAGCAGGGGAACCGTGGAACTGGCTCGAAGAGCTTCGGCAAGTGATCCGTCTTTCAAAACAATCCGCCTTCCCGACACCAGGTCCGTCGCCACCGCACGAAAAGGAATTTTCAGGTGGTCAAAGTCAGGGAACGGAAGATACAATGCCTGAAGCATCTGTCCGCTCAGGAAATCGGTCAGCCGCTGGCCGCTGGATACCGCGGGCGGGATCACCGGCTCGAGTCCCTCAAACCGCACGGTGAGGAAGCTCCGGTCCGTCGCCATTTTCTGATCCACGAAAAGCTGTGTACGGCGGGTGTCGTCGGACAAGGTGAGAACTTCATCCCAGTTGGTCGTGACGGCAAGGCTCTCGAGCTGGGCCGTGGTGTACCCGGCGGCATACAGGCCGCCGATGATTGCCCCCATGCTTGTGGCAGCGACAAAATCCACGGGAATACCGTGCCGTTCCAAAACCTTCAGAACGCCGATCTGGGACACCCCGCGCGCTCCCCCGCCGCTCAATACAATGCCCACCTTGGGACGATCCAGCGTGCGCCGCGGGAGGATTCCGCGTTCCACAGCAAACGGGGCGCGATAACGCGGAGTGACTACAAAGGTCGTGTCCGCCGCGGGAAGCGGATGTGCGCAGATGAGCAACAGGGAGAAAAGAAACGGAAGGCGGAACAGACAGAACCCGCGGAGGACTGCAGGCAGGAAACTGGCGGGGGACTCCATGGTCCTACCTGGGCACATCGGTGCTCAGCCTGTAACGAAGCACCAGACCCTGCTCGCGGTCGAGTACATACAACACTTTTTCAAAATGCGCCAGCCCGCTGGGCTGCCGCATCCGGCCGTTCGAGCGGACGACACCAAACGACTCTCTCTTGAAGGCGCCACGGCTGTTGAACTTCACAATGCTGTCCAATCCGGCATCTGCGATAAACACATCACGGCGATTCCGGTCAATCGCCACGGCTTCGGGGAGATTGTACCGGTTCGGGCGGATGAAGTCAATGCCCCGCTCTTCAGGCTTTGCAGGATCGAAGCGGGGCAACCACCCATCGAAATTCTCGGTTTGTTCGAAGCGCATCCAGAGTGCACCATAGGAGACGCCTTCTGACGACTGCGCGAGGACGAAGTCTTTCTGACCCGGAAAGGCTGCAATCGACGTGGGCCTGTTGATGTCCGTTATCCCGCTTCCTGTGCGCGTGGCGAAGGCCGACAACGGGGTCACAAACACATCCTCGCCGGAAAAAAGAAGCACACGGGCATCCGGATCGATCACGCTGCTGTTGTCCGTGCCCGTACGGACCACCAGATAGCTGTTATCGCCGAACACGGCAATGCCCGGAAACCGACGGTGGGGCCGTGCATACTCGATCCAGACCGTGTCAATGGGCGACACCTCCAGCCGGTGGGCGGAATCAGCTGACGCGGACACCAGATGCAGGCGGAAGACCGCACCGGCAGTGTCACCGCTGCTCAGCGTAATCTCGCCTCCCACCAGAAGGTCCAGGCGGCTGTCCTGTGCCAGCGCAATCGGACGCTGCATCCTTCTTGTGCTGAGCACCTGGCCGGCCCGGTTCAACATGACCACCCGGTCCCCCTTTGTGTCGGCCACATACAGCAGCTGATCGTTGCCGATCATCAGATCTTCCGGCTGGGTGAACCCCCCAAAGGGAGGCTCCAGTTCCACATACGCCGTGTCCACCAGGATATCCACCTGCTGGGGAAGCGTGGCCAGGTCGAATTTGTCCTGGCACCCGGCCGTGAACAGGATACTCATCATCATGGCCCCGCACAGGACCGGCGCGGCCGGGAACAGACGATGGAGTATGGGCGTTGTGCGCATGATCAGGATCTCAATACGTAAACTGGAGACTGATACGGTGTACCGAACCCAGCCGGTTGTAGTCTGCAAATGCATAATCGGCTCCCACGGTGGTGAAACCGACGGGAACGCGCACGCCCGCACCGAAGGTCAGATTCTCTTCGGATGTCGCATCATCCCCCAGCAGCTGCTGGTTGATGGTCCGCTTGACACCGATCCTGAGGAAGAAGACCTGGCGGTAGGCATACTCGATGCCGAGACGCAGGTGCTCCGCGTTGTCGTTCGGGTGATTCAACTGGAGCGATGTGGTCAGAACATGGTCGTCCGTCAGGATCGGATCAAGGGCGATCCCGAGGCGGAACACCGTGGGCAGTGAAAACGACTGGAACGTGGTCACTTCCTGGCCGTCAAAATTCTTGACGTTCCCCTTCGGCGACGCATCGGCACCGAAATTCGAAATCACCACGGCAAACCGCGTACTCCCCAGTCCGGTCCAGTACCAGGTCCCGATGTCCACCATGACCGACCGCATCTTGAGCACATCCATGGTTTCTTCCACGTATTTCACCGTTGCACCGAAACTGAACTGGTCAGTCATCTTTCTGGAATAGGAGAGTCCGATCGCGATATCGCCAAACGCAAAATACCGTCCTGTCCCGGAAGGCTGCGTTTCGGTAGTGATCTCCATGTCCTTCAGATAGAGGGACGAAAACGAGGCTCCTAACGCATCCTGGGCTGAGACATGATGGACAATGCCGAAGTACGCGTGTTTGATATCCACCACATATTCCGTATGGCACGCAATCGCCTGGTTCTCCTCGAACTGGACGAGCCCCGCCGGATTCCAGTACAGGGCTGAGGCGTCATTGGCAACAGCAACAAACGACTCGCCCATCCCGACGGCGCGGGCACCGACGCCGATCTTCAGAAATTGAAACGTCGAGATTCCCACACGCTGCCCGCCGACATTCGGCACGAGCTGCGCGGAGCTCTCCCGCGGTGCTCCCGCAATCGTGCAGGCCAGAATCCCTGCAGCAACGATATGACGGAGGTGTGATTTCATGTCAGAAACGGAACGCCAGGCTGAATCGTATGGTCCGAGGATTCAGATAGCGGGACGGATTGTACGGGAACGGTGAGACGTCGCCGGTCAGCTGTGGATAGAGGGGGTCATTATAGCTTGACGGCGTTGGATCCCCGTATTCGTAGGCCTGTCCCGTCACCGGGTTGATGATCTGGGAGTTCTTCCGACCGAGCAGATTTTGCACTTCAACAGTAGCGATAAGATCGCCGAACCCGAGGTGGAATAACTTCTCCAGGTTCAGGTCGATGTAGAACCAGGGATCCCCGATCGACTCCAGCTGCCGGTTGATATCGCTGATATACAGCGGACGGCCCGTGAATGGGTCCACACCGGTGTACAATTGCGGTGTATACCGTTTCCCGGACTGGTAGAACAAACGGACGAACAAGTTGATGTCGTCCAGGATACCCTCCCCGACACCGAACAGCGGTTCGCCCCGCGGAACCGAGAAATTCAGGTTAAGCGAAATCTGGACGGGGCGGTCCCAGATCAGATAGTTCTCCTTGATATTCTCCGGCTCCCCCTGCTGCAGGCGGATGCTTGCTTCGTTGGGCGTTGAACTCTTTCCGGTGGCTGTGGAATAGGAGAAGGAAGCGGCACCGCGAAACCAGTTGCCCATCCGTTTTTTGTATTCCACCTCCACGCCCCGTACACGGCCGTAGTCGGAATTCAGGTATGTCGTGTAGTACTGGGCTCCCCCGGTCGGGGTGAGGCGGCGCACCGTCTTTTCGGTGATGTAATCAAAGATGTCCTTGTAATAGGCGGTCACCGTGAGGACATCATTGCCGGACAACTGATTCCTGATGCCCAGTTCGTAGGCCACCGTGGTCTCCGGATTCAGATTCGGATTGCCGACGGGGAGCGATGAACGCACGCTCGTCCGGTCCAGTTTCGAATACACGAATTGCGGCCTGGGAAGTTTGGAGAAATGCCCGTATGAAAAGAACAGCGTCTGGTTGTCCGAAATCGGATGAGAGATACCGAGCCGCGGACTGAGGCGGGCCTTCATGCGGTGGCCGAAAAACGAAAACGTATCATTCAGATACTGTTCACGCAGGACCCTGGAGATGATCAGGTTCGAGGATGTATCTGCGGCCACATCATCCACGTACTGTCCGGGCATCCAGTAGTCCAGCCGCACCCCGGCGTTGAGTATCATGCCGTTCAACGTGATGTTGTCCTGCACGTACAACGCACCTTGTGCAGCATTCACGAAATAAATATCGTTGTCGAACCCGAGCGGCTTCACCCACGGCCGGACGAGATCCGCCATCTGGAACTCCTGAAAGCGCATCTCGATGCCCGTCTTGAACTTGTTCAGTTCGGAGAAGAAATGCGTCAGATCACCCTTCACGGTGAACTCGCT
The DNA here is from genome assembly GCA_963779225.1 of uncultured Bacteroidota bacterium. Taxonomy (GTDB): domain Bacteria; phylum Bacteroidota; class Ignavibacteria; order UBA10030; family UBA6906; genus CAVPCZ01. The sequence goes on along the minus strand of CAVZWW010000003.1, from coordinate 817,168 downwards.
GATGAAATGGTCGCGCCATGACGTGGGCGACCCGACATCATAGAAACCATCCCCCGGAATGACACCGACCGTATCGGTCTCCTGGTTGTAGTACCGGATGGGATACGTCACGATATCCTGTGGTTCAAAGTACGCCTCGAACGATTTGCCGTTGGCATCCCCCCGTACGTGTGCCGAATACCAGCTCAGCCTCATTTCGTAGAAGGTCTGGTTGCTGAGTGTGTGCGTCCAGGTGAGGGCATGCTGCATATTCACCTGGGTGAACGTGTTCGCGCTGTCCGGAATGAACTGGAACAGATACTGATACCCCGGATTCGGTTCCACGCGTTCCAACGTCGCCTGGATCGCCTGCGTGTTCTGGTCGATGACGGTCGATTGGTTGAAGGTGTACGAAAGCTTCATGGGCGCAACCGGGCGGTACGTCAACTTCAAGAGCAGGGAGTAGTTGTTGCTGCGCCGGGGTGACCAGTCGGAACTGCCCGAGGAAGGGAAAATCGATGAATAGAGATTCTTCGGCGCCTGTACTTCATAATGGCTCACCCGGTTATCGGAACCGACGGCTTCAACCCATCGTGTGTAGCCGTCGCTCAGGTTTGCATATGCCGAACCGAAAAAGCTGACCTGCCCCGGAATCTGGACACCGAGTGCAGGCAGCAGGTATGTGGTTAACGGCTCCGGACCGCTCAGGTTCAGGTCGGCAATGTCCGTGTTCCAGTTTCCGCGGTATTCGGGGTTGCCAAGATGATCGGTCCTATACGAAATCGCTCCGGTGTATCGATCGGCTCCTTCACGGGTCGTAATATTGACAATCCCGGATGTCGCCTGCCCGTACTCTGCGTTGTAACCGCCGGTGATCACTTCCGCTTCCTGGATGGCCCCCGGACTCAGCTGCAGGCCAAACCCCGTGCCTGCCAGCGGATCCTGAACCGATACGCCGTCAACGAGGTACGCATTCTCGTGGGCCCGGCCGCCACGAATATGAATCTCATTGTCCGCCATGACGACACCGGTCTGCATGGAAACAATAGCCTGCACTGACTGCACCGCGGCGGCCTGGATATCTTTCTGTTCGATGCTTCTGCGGCTTGCCGTCTCCTCAATGTCAAATAACGGCCGCTCGCCGACGACGACAACCTCCTGGCCCACGGCAAGAATGGTCTCTTCGAGCCTGGCTTTGAACGTGTACGTCTTCCCGGCTTCGACCACGACCCCCGTGTACTGTACAACCTTGTAGCCCAGGAGCGATACCTCCAGCGTATAGACACCGGCCTTGACGCGCTCAATGGTGACGTTCCCGTCGATGTCACTCGACCCGCCGTAATAAGTGCCTTTGACAGTCACGTTCGCGCCGGGCAACCCCTCGCCATCTTTCGCATCCACGATCTGCCCCACGATACGCCCCGCCTCGGTGCCCTGCGCCCGCAGGGATGGCGCACCGGCTGCCAGGCAAAGGGGAAGAAGTATGAGGAGCGCGCTACGCATCAGAATTTCGCCCTGTTGACGATTTGAAAAGGACTGAACTGCTGGAGCGTCTTTTCAAAGAAGGCCGTCAGTCCACGCGGATTTCCTTCCACGGTGTTGTTCAGCAGGTGCAGAGGAAGCCCGACAAAAATGATCGTGTTCTGGCCGTCCACCACCGCAACGTTGGGCGAACCGAGATATCGCCCGGGCACACGTGTGTCATTCTGCAGACGGTACAAATACCGGGCGTCGGATCGTCTGTAGACCGGACGCATGAAAATCACGTGGTTGACCGGTGTACTGTTGAATGCAAGTTGCGGATAGATCTGTGCAGGATTCGAACTGTCCGCATACAGAACAAACGACGCCGGAACACGGGTATCGCCTGCAACCGCGGGGGGAACAGGCGGACGGGTCGGCGAAAGATCCACACTGCTGATGCTGTCAATCGGCGCAAAATCACGCAACGCACCCCGTGGGTCAATCGTGTTCACAAATGAGGTCGAGAACAATACCCGCCCGCCGTTCTGCAGATAGGTGAACAGCGAAAGCTGCGCCACGCCCAGACTCGGTTGCTGGTCGGTATACCAGAACACATAATCATACAGAAGGAACGTGTAGACCAGTGCAGGGTCGACAAACGCAGGCACCAGCACCCCCGTCCTCCCCGCAGCCTTGTCGCTCAAGGTCACCCCGAGTCCGATGTTCAGCCGGTCCACAGCCGTAAACTCCCCTCCCGGCACCGCCGCCAGGGTGCTGAGATAGGTTCCCAGCGCTGCGGAGGCATCCGTGTTGACATAGTCGCTCACGAGGAGCAGGCGGGCCATCGGACGCCTCACGTACCAGCGGTCAGTCCCCGACGGCATCACCAGGGCGCGGCTGTATTCGCCGGCCACATCCCGCACCTGGACATAAAACGTGTTCAGTGCATCGAGCTGCAACCCGGGAAGTGTCCCGATCAGACGGCGACCGAGGAACGCGCCGCTGTAGACATCGGCGCTAACCGTACTGCCGGCCGCGTCACTCTTGCTCCGCGGAACGGTCAGAGTCACGATCGTGTCACGGAGAGAGATCGTCAACCAGTTCGCCGGATTGCTCGTGTCATTGATGGCAATCCGATAAGACACCAGCGTATTGTCACCGTCCGGATCGGTCCCCTTGAAAGAGAACGTCGCAGCCGTGTACGTTGTGTCAGGCTGTCTGAGGGGGGTCGTCTGATCGTTCGGGTTTAAAACAAAACTGATCGAGGGGGGGGAGTTCCGGATCGGAAAGGTTACAACGCTCCCGGCCGGATCCATGGCTTGGATCAGGTCCGGCAGCTCGACATCATCACCGTCATATACGCCGTTGTCATTTTTGTCCCAGTATGGTGTGGGGACAAACCGGACAGCACCCGCATCGGGCACAATGGCAAGGCTGTTGTCGACACTGCGTACCGTGACGGCAAACCGGCGAAACAACGTGTCCAGCGGAAACAGAATCGTTGTATCGTTCGCTGAGGTCCATACGTACCGTTGCGTGTCGGCGGAAACAGGCACCGGGCCCACCGGACTCTCGACAATCCTGAAGGCAAAGAGATACCCGCGCACGAGCCCGTCGGGATCCTCCCCCCACCAGTACAACCGCTGCCGGCTGGGCACCGTGCGGATCTCCTCCTGGGGATAGAGCCAGAGGTACGTCCGTGGTTGCTGGTTCCCGGCGGGGACATCCTCGATGTGCTCCTGACAACTCAAGGAGATGCCCGCAAGGAGCAGCAAATAGGTAATCAGCGATCTACGCATGGGAGTGTATGTGCCCCGCCCGCAGGAGCCCGGGTATGCCCGGGCTCCTGTCCGGCGTTGTCTTATTTCACCAGAAGCATTTTGCGGACCTCGACGAACGGTCCCGCCTGCAAGCGGTAGAAGTACAACCCCGTCGTGAGCCCTGACGCATCGAAGCGTGCCGAATACCGGCCCGCGGGCTGAACATCATTCACCAGCAACCGCACTTCCTGACCGAGCAGGTTGAAGATTTTCAGGCTGACGAAACCCGATGAGGGCAGGCTGTATTCGATGATGGTCGACGGATTGAAGGGATTCGGATAGTTCTGTGACAATCCATACACCGTGGGCACCGCATCGCCGGCGATTGGCTCCACCGAGGTAAACGACACGCCCTGCAGGTCCGCATTTGTACGCGGCACCACCTTGTACTGGCTGACACTGTAATGAATGATCCCCGTAAGGGAGGTCATGGTCGTCCCCACGTGGAGTATGGTCTTGCCCGAGGCGGTGTCCGCTTCAATATTGGAGTACGTCATTGTGCCGTCACGCCGAACGACGATATCTCCCGATCCGTCGGACACGGCAAATTCCGTCGGATCCGAGAACGTCGGATTGAGGTTCGTCACCCTCACGTTGTTAAAACGCACCAGCATCCCTTCGTACGGCTCGGCGGTCGCCGTACCGTTCCCTCCGATAAACGCAGCCGTCGTGCGCACCACGGGGAGGGGTTCGGGTATGCCGCTGCCGAGTTTCTGTACCAGCGTGATGTTACCAAGGCGCGTAACGTCAGACTGCTCCTGGACGGTCCCCGTCACCTGCACACTGTCGCCGTTGCGGAGAGCAGCCAGCGCCGCCTGCGCGGTGCTGTCGGCGGGAGTCAACCAGATCCCGCTCCAGGGTGAGGTGCCGCTCTGCATGTACCAGGCGTTTGTACCGTAGATGGCGTTGAGGGGAGAAAGGCTGATGTGCGCCGTGTCAGCCGTGATGATACCCGAAAGCGCCGTGACCGCTCCCAGATAGCCGCTGCGACCGTTCACATACGGGGTGTATTGTACATCGGGAATCGTGAGGGGACGGTCGATCACGTTGTAGAAGAAGAATCCTGAAGCCGTGTCAGACGAAAAACTGTTGGTCGAGGAATTCGCAAGATTGATGACTTGCGCGAAAGAATCCACGACCTGAACAAAGTACCGTACGAATGTCCCTGTTACCTGTGGCGGGATGAAGCCATAATATGTGGTATCGGACGCCTGATATGCCATCGGTGCGGTGGTGAACACACCGCTCCCCGAAGCGTAGATAAGCCTCACGGTACTGGGTGCCGCACCGTTCGATTGTCGGGTCACTTTCACGCTGATCCGCGGAGTCGAGTCCTGGGATACCACCACAGGATTGCGCCGGTGGGTGGAGACAAGAGGAGGCGCTGGAAGTGCGGAAAGCACAACGTCGCCGGGGAACAACGGGCAGACCCTGTAGCCGCGGGGGCTCTCACCGCCCGAGGATGTGGAAATGACGCCGCGAAGTGTATCAATGCGCAGGCCGTTCCCCATGGACGCGTACATGCGCTGCCACGTCGTGTCCGCAGGGGAAATCCCGTGACCCAGGGTGAAGAAGTGGGACCAGTCGTAGTCGCTGATTTCGTTGTTGAACGCGTCCACCGCGCTGAATGTCCCTCGGGTGGTATTCACCTTGTTGTTGACCGTGAGGTTGCGGAACTCCACGTACATCCCTTCATACGGTTCCCCCGTACTGTACCAGACTTTGCCCGCCGGGTACACACCCGTGAAAAAATCGCCGACATCTTTCACAATCGGACGCGGAACGGGCGCACTCCCGATGATGGCAATCGGCTGTCCGGCGATGGGCTGGAATTGCGTGAGGCTCCCTCCGCGGGTCAGCGGGAACTCACTCACCACACCGGTCATCGTGATGACATCCCCGGCTGCAACACTCAGGAAACCGTCCGCAACAAGCTGCGTGGAGTCGGCGATGTTCGCCCTGACCAGTATCCCCGACCAGGGGGCGGATGGACCCGTATCATTCAACACCATCGTCCAACCGGACGCAGTATAGGTTACGACAAAGGCGGGGGCGAGACAGACCGCGGTAACGGTCACCGTGTCACCGTTGTAGGGCGATGTCTGCAGCGTCCACCGGTCATTGTTTGCATTCGCGCTCAGACCCGCGAGCGTATCTGCGACCAGCAGCGAATCGAGAGGAACCTCCTGAATTTGTCTTATCGTCACCTGCGGATATTGCGCGATGCCGGCGGAAAAACACAATCCGACAATCACCATGGCCAGTAGTATTTTCTTCATAATGTGCTCCTTCATGATGTGTTTTTTCCGACCCCGTTGCTATTTGATGACAAGAAACTTCCCCCTGTAGATGTTCCCGTCGGCATAATCCTGCACACTGAACAGATACAATCCGGACGCGATCGCCTGGTCAAACTTGGTGATCAGATCCCAGGCATGCTCCCCGCCGGCAAACGTCACCGGCGTCTGGATATTGCCGAAGTTGCGGAACCATTCAATATCAGACCCATCGTACATCGCGGCATCATGTTCAATATCCGCCACGACATCTCCTGCAAGTGTATAGATACGGATGGTGCACCTGCGGGGCAGATTGGTGAAGTAGATTTTCCGGGTCCGCTCTCCGACACCATCCCAGACAGCACTGGCATAATACGGATTGGGATAGACACCGACGGCCTTCGAACCGGATTCCCTGGGTGGAGTCCCCGGCACCGCACGGACGATTTCCGTCTTGCTTTGCAGGGACGTGACGCCGGTGGCGGAATCCCCCCGGTCGTATGCCGCAACACCATAAAGGTATTGCCAGCCGTTCAGATGCGTGATCCCCGCACCGGCCGGCGGGAACTTGTACCAGTATGCAACAGTGTCCCCGGGGAACATTTTTGCCTGCGGAAGCTGAATGGCGCTCAATCCGGTGTTGTAGCCGACATTGTTGCCCGGAAGATCGAAGTCACCCACGAGGGAGAGATTCAGGAGAAAATCCTGCGGGTTTGTGAAGTCCGCCCCGGGGTTCGACCGGTACACACGATATCCTTCAAAATCGTATTCACCACTGACCGGGTCAATCGAGAGCTCGGATGTGGATTTGTCCCAGTAGAACGCCACGTTCTGGTTCTCCACCTCCACCCGGACTTTCGGAGGCCGCGGCGGCTGGGGAAGCTGATAGTGATCGAGGAGATTGTTGCCGTTGAGGTCTTCGCCCGGGTCAAGGATGTTGTTCCCGTTCAGGTCCTCGCCATCGTATGCTTTCTGGCAGAACCCGGCATTGGAGATCAGATTTTTCCGCTGCTCCCGCGTGTCGTTTCTTGCCGGCGCAGTGCCGGATTTGCGGGCACACACAACCCCGAACACCACGTTCAGGGAGTCCCCGGGATTCAGGCTGGAGAACGGCCCTGTTGAAAGGAGCGTCGTCATGTTGGCGGCCGCCAGCCGGAGGGCGTCTATCTTGGGGCGCGGCAACGAAGCCGCCATTCGATCATACCGGCTCCGGGCGCCCCCGATATTCCCTGCATCATCAGCCGGAGAGAAATAATCAGCATCGCCGCTGGAACTGCGGAAGCGCCACGCATTGTAATAGGTTTTGCGCCGGATGTCGCCCACAGAATCGATGCCGCTTGGGAACGGATTCGAACCGAGAAGCTGTATCCCGACGTAACTGTCAGCGGCCGGCGGCGTTGGAATACCGTCATAATCGAAGGTGTACATCATCCTGAGCGTGTCCATGAGCCCGTTGGCCCCATGGTCAAAATACCCCGGCGTCCCGGGACGTACACTGTTGGTGTTCCGCACGACGGCATTGTTCCAGAAGCCGACATAGACGGAGTCAATTGTGTCTTGGCCCGTATTGTAGATCGTATAGTTCAGGATGACAAAGAAATCGGCAAAGGGGAAATTCCAGGCATAGCTTTCCTGCTTGATGCTCAGTCCCAGCGGTGTATGTTCGGGAATGGTGTCGCCGGTCGTGGGATTGGTCCTGTTGAGATCGGAATAGAAGCCGAGGAAATCCTGATGACTCACCGCACCTTCAGAGAAATATCGCGATTCGGAAAGGGTGGACCGTTGTATCACGTCCGAGTACGGTTCGGCCGTAAACTCATACCCCTGACCGATACGTGACGCGGAAGCCTGATCGGTTGCCCCGGTGCTCACAAGCTGCTGGCCTGATCCGCGCGAGACGCCCCCCACCCAGAGTCCCCCTTGGTAGATATGTTCAATGCGTGAACCACGTGGATATTCGCAGGAGGGCTGGTCGGGCCAGTACGCATTCCGCGTACCGATCACGCCGTAGTTCGTCACCGTGAGCCCGATCGTCCCGATTGTTGTATAGTTCTGGTCGGTATCTCCCTGCAACTTGCCCGGCGAAGCCGGCCGGTCCTGGTCTTCTCGATCCTCCAGAAGAAAAAATCCCGGCGAAAGGAGCGAAACCAGAACCAATATGGGATAGAGATACCGATGCATGGGGAGGGGATTGGTTAACGATGGACTGTCTGCGTGAGCAGCTATGCGTGTCTGTTCAAAATATCCCTTTTGGGCCGGAAAGTCAAGTTGCATTTGAGGCGGATTTTCAGCACTTTTTGTACGGATTCCCACGATGACCTTTCTCAACCCACTCGTTCTCCTGGGGCTCGCCGCGGCAGCCATTCCCATCGTCATTCACCTGCTCAACCTGCGGAAGCTCAAAACCCTCGAGTTCAGCACGCTCCGATTCCTGAAAGAACTCCAGCGGACCAGCATCCGGCGACTGAAGATCCGGCAATGGCTTCTCCTGCTGCTCCGCACGCTGCTGGTCGTCTTCCTCGTGCTGGCCTTTTCCCGGCCGGCCATCAGAGGTTCACTCGCCGGCCTGGGCAGCACGGAGGCGTCAACCGGGATGGTGATCGTGCTCGACGATTCACCCAGCATGGGCATCCGCAACGAACGGGGTATCGTCTTCGACCAGGCGAAGAATCTCGCCGAACGTATCGTCGGTTTCGCCAGGCCTGGTGATGCGGTCTCCGTGCTCCGGCTATCAGAAACCAATGCAGATGTTCACCAGAACCGTTTGCTCTCCGCCGAAGCGGCCCGTAAAGCCTTGCAGGGCATGACCGTCACCGGGAAAGCGTTTCCATACGGAAAGATCTTCGCCGCCGCCCGGCGGCTGGCATCCGCTTCCCGGCATGCCAACCACGAAATCTACCTGCTCACGGACGCACAGCGTTCACCGTTCACGTCGGACCCCGTTGCGATCGATACTGTTCTCACCGCTGATGAGCGCCTCCGCGTATATGTTGTCGAAATCCCGTCACCGCGCCGGGAAAATGCGGCAGTGACGGCGGTATCACTGGAAAGCCGCCTCCTCGCACCTCAATTGCCGATCACGATGAAAGCCGTTGTCAGGAATGCAGGCGAACGTCCCATCAGCAATGCCGTCGGGAGTCTGTATCTCGAGGGAACGCGTGTAGCACAACAGTCCTTTTCGGTTGCCCCCGGCGGAGCCGCAACGCTGCAGTTTACGGCCGTACCCGTGAGCCGGGGGATTGTCACCGGAGCAGTACAGATAGAGGAAGACGTCCTGGATATCGACAACCGCCGGACGTTCGTCATCAGGATCCCCACCAATATCCGGATCCTCCTTGTCGGATCATCCGCGGGGGACACACGCTTCCCGTATGTGGCTCTTACTCTTGCGGGCGACAGCTCGCTGGCTAAGCTGTTTACCGTTGAACGAATCACGCAGGACCGGCTGGCACGAACAGACGTCGGACAGTATGACGTCGTTCTCCTCGCGAACCCGGGTGCAATCCCGGCCCAGGAAGGGAGCCGTCTGGCAACAGCCGTAAAGAACGGCGTCGGACTTGTACTGTTCCCGGGGGGTTTGACGGATGCCGCGAGCCTCAACGCCTCCCTGCTCGCAGCGGCAAACATCCCTCTTTTCACGTCCGCTCTTGCCCCCGCCGGTCCTTCACCCCGATCCGCCGGAGGATTCATCACCTTTGGCACCGTGGATTTTTCACATCCCCTTTTTGCCGGCATGTTCACCCGGCAGGCACGCGGGCAAGGCGGTCTGCCGTCACTTGACGGACCCCGCATGGTGGCCGCAGCGGGGCTTAATCCGGGCCGGTCGGGGCTGACCGTCATCGCAATGTCCGACGGACGACCCTTCCTGTGCGACTATACTATTGGCAACGGCCATATCCTCGCCTTTGCAGTGGACGCCGATACCGTGATGTCCGATTTCCCGTTCAAGGGCCTCTTCGCACCGCTGTTACACCGGTCCATGATGTATCTTGCCGGACAGCAACAGACTGAGGACACCAGTACCGTCGGCCAGCGGTTGATCCTCCCGGTCCGTTTGCAGCCGTCCGACATGGACCACGCAACTATCGTGCGGTACCCGTCGGGCCTTGAAGAACGGGTGGCCGTTACGGCACGGGGAGACCAGCGGAGCGCGGTTATCGAACTCAGCGATACGCCGGAGCCGGGGGTATATCGGGCTTATGCCGGATCTGCGGAAACAGCGTCCGGGATACGGAGGCTGTTGCAGGCCGCCGCGGTTCATCCCGCGCCGTTCGAGTCGGATCTGCATCGTGTGGCCGATCAAGACCTGGAGGAATTCTGGGCGCGACACCGGATCACTCCCGGACAGGTGACTCTGCTCAGCGCTGCGGATGATGTAGACCGTGTGGTGCGCGAGTCGCGCTACGGCCTTGAACTCTGGAAGCTTTTTGTGGTACTCGCCATCGCCTGTGCCCTGGGAGAAATGTTCCTTGCACGTGCGATACCTGTCAGAATGGAGGACATTGTTGGTACAAGCATCCCGCGCGACACAACAACGTGAGAAGGCCGTGCTGGTCGGACTCGCAACACGATCGACCGGCCGGACCCTCGTCAACGAATACCTGGAGGAACTGGCATTACTTGCCGACTCAGCGGGAGCCGAGGTGGTCGCCCGCATCGTCCAGGAACGCCCCACAATCAATGCCGCCTATTATATCGGCAAGGGGAAGGCGGAGGAAATCGCCTCCCTGGTGGAGGAGAAGGACATCATCTCCGTGATCTTTGATGACGACCTCTCCACCGTCCAGATCCGTAACCTCGAGAGGCTCGTCAAATGCAAGATCCTTGACCGGAGCGGACTCATCCTTGATATCTTCGCCTCCCGGGCAAAAACCCGGGAAGCCAAGACACAGGTGGAGCTGGCCCAGCTCCAGTACATGCTGCCGCGACTGACACGCCAATGGACTCACCTCTCCAAACAGTATGGCGGAATCGGCACCAAGGGCCCGGGGGAAACACAGATCGAAACCGACCGCCGCGCCATCCGCACGCGCATCAGTCATCTGAACGAAAAGCTGCATGTGATTGCGCGTGAACGGGCCGTGCAGCGGAAGGGACGGGAACAGTTTACGCGCGTGGCGCTTGTCGGCTACACAAACGCCGGCAAATCCACCCTGCTGAACTGGTTCTCCGATGCCGGCGTACTCGTGGAAGATCGCCTCTTTGCCACACTCGACTCCACGGTGCGGCAGGTAACGCTCTCCCCGGCACACCGGGTCCTGCTCTCCGACACCGTCGGGTTCATCCGGAAACTCCCCCACCATCTGGTGGCATCCTTCAAGAGCACGCTCGATGAGGTCCGCGAGGCGGATATTCTCCTGCATGTCGTCGACATCAGTCATCCCCTCTTTGAAGAGCAGATGAGCGTGGTCAACGAAACCCTGGAGGAGCTTGGCGCAGCCGGGAAACCCATGGTCATTGTGTTCAACAAGATCGACCGGCTGGTGAACAGAAATGTGATCGGGTATCTGACCACAACCCATCCGGATGCGGTCTTTGTGTCGGCCACGCGCGGGATCCGGATGTCCGCACTCCGGGAACACCTGGTGTCAAGACTCGACGCGCAGGTGGTGGAACAGACGCTGACGGTGAAAGCGGCCGACTACCGTACGATCGCGCGGCTTCACGAAACAGCGGAGATTCTGGAGAAGTCGTATGACGGAGAGACCATCACCATCCGCTACAGGATCCGGAAAATCCTGTTGGATCGTATGGCCGGGCGCAGGTAATTTCCCCGGGAACGGCGGGAACCCCGCCGTTCCCGGGTCGGTCGTCGCATCCCGGCGCCACATGCCGGGCGTATGCGGCATGACCGCCGGATCAAATCACTCACTCACAGGAACATCATGCTCAACGTAGCCATCGAAGCCGCCCGTGAAGCCGGCCGATTTCTGAAGCTCAGCGTCGGCAAAGTCCGCAATGTCGAACAGAAGCAGGGAGATGAACGGAACCTCGTTTCGGAAATCGACCGGGGTGCGGAGGAGAAGATTATCGCCATCATCCGGCGCCACTTTCCCCAGCACGCCATCCTTGCGGAAGAAAGCGGCGGCAGCCTGGCACCCGCCGAATACCGCTGGATCATCGATCCACTCGACGGCACCACCAACTTCCTCCATGGTGTACCCATCTTCAGTGTGAGCATCGGAGTGGAGCGGAAGGGAGAACTCGTGGCGGGCGTGGTGTACGATCCCAATCAGGATGAAATGTTCACCGCCGAAAAGGGAGGCGGGGCGTTTCTCAACGGAAGACGCCTGCGCGTGTCCGGGTCGTCAACGCTGATCGACAGCCTGCTGGTCACCGGATTCCCGTACAACATCACCGCGAACCCCGATAATGCGGTTGAACACTTTGTCCGGTTCCTTATGGCGGCACGCGGTGTGCGCCGGCTGGGTTCGGCAGCCATGGACCTGTCGTATGTGGCGGCCGGTCGCTTTGACGGGTTCTGGGAAGTAAGTTTGAATCCGTGGGATATCGCAGCGGGGGCGCTGCTCATACAGGAAGCGGGCGGCACCATCACCGGCATGTCCGGTGCCCCGCTGAACATCTACGGCAAACAGGTTCTCGCCAGCAATGGAAAGATTCATAACGCAATGCTTGAAATCCTCCGGAAGACCGGCTAAGACTTTTTTGCATCCCCCGGGGGAAGGTGGAACATATAGTTCTGGAGCACTTCGAGCCGGTCCTCCTTTTCACCGATCTCCACCTGCAGCAGATCCCGCAGGGACACCATGCCGATGAGCACCTCACCATCCACCACCGGCAGGTGCCGGCAGTTGGCAAGCTTCATCTTCTTCAGGCATGATTCGAGTGTGTCCTCCGGTCTGGCCACGACAATAGTGGTTGTCATGACCGTCCCGACCGTGGTTTTCGCAGGATCCAACCTGCGGGCAACAACACGATTGATCACATCGCGTTCGGAAAAGACCCCGACAAGGCGGTTGCCGTCCATGACGGACATTGCCCCGACCTTGTGCTGGGACATCAGGCCCGCCGCTTCCTGAACGTTTTCGTCCTTGCGCACCGTATACACCGGACGACCCGCCACGATTTCGTTGATCCGTTTCATCAGGATACCCTCCGATTGTTCCGCAATGGTTGGCTTCCTCCCGTCCCTGCAGAACGAGATGAAGGTGCACTCAATACAATTCCGGTGTTGTCCACGGCTTGACGCCTTCCCGGTCCACGACCGCGCGAAGGCAGGACTTCCGCTCCACGGATGCCGGTCCCACATGAATACAGGACCCCAGCTCCTGTTGAGCCCGCTCGAGAACGGCCTCACGCTCGGTGTACAGTATGGCCAGTGTCTCTCCGCGTTCAACCCGATCTCCGATCTTCTTCTTGAAGACAATTCCCGCCCGCGGGTCGATGACGTCGTCGGCCTTCTGCCGGCCGGCCCCCAGTTCGGTTGCCAGCACGCCGATGCGCCGCGTGGCAAAGCGGTCCACAAATCCGTTCTCCGTGCTGCGGAGCTCCACGATGTGCCCCGCCGGCGGGTACCGGTCCGGACGCTCAAGGAAACTGATATCTCCTCCCTGACGCTTCACAATCTCCAGGAATTTCCCGTATGCGGAACCTTTCCAGATCGCCGCACGGCAGAGCTGAATTCCTTCCGCAATGCTGGAAGCCTTCCCTCCCAGCATCACCATCGCGCCACCGAGTACAAACGTCACCTCCATGAGATCGGGAACGTTCTTGCCCCGAAGACACTCCACTGCTTCCATCACTTCGCACCAGTTACCGACCGTGAGCCCGAGCGGCTGGTCCATTTCCGTGATGAACGCAACCGTCTGTATGCCCGAGGCGGTGCCGATCCTGACGAGCACTCGGGCCAGGGCGACGGCCCGCTCCTCGGTTTCCATGAATGCTCCGTCCCCGGTCTTCACGTCCAGGACCAGCGCATCGATCCCCTCAGCCAGCTTCTTGCTCATGATGCTGCCGGCAATCAGCGGGAGGGATTCTATTGTCCCGGTCACATCCCGCAGTGCGTACATCTTCCGGTCGGCCGGGGCGATCTCGCGTGTCTGCCCGATAAGGACAAGTCCGGTCTCCCGGATCACCCGGCGGTACTCTTCCACGGTGAGATCGGTCCGGAATCCGGGAATCGATTCAAGTTTGTCCAGCGTACCTCCCGTGTGTCCCAGTCCGCGCCCCGAAATCATGGGGACCGGAACGCCGCAGGCTGCGACCATCGGGGCAAGAATCAGCGATACCTTGTCTCCGACGCCTCCCGTGGAGTGTTTGTCCACTTTGACACCCGGAATCGCCGAAAGATCCACCACTTCGCCGGAGTGCAGCATCACCTGTGTGAGCGCGGTGGTCTCAGCGTCGTTCATCCCGGTGAAGTACACCGCCATCAGCAGCGCGGACATCTGGTAGTCGGGAATATCTCCCCGCACATACCCCGCAAGGAACCATTCGATTTCCGCCCGGGTAAGCGGTGTGCCGTTCCGTTTCTTGCGGATAATCTCGACGGGATTCATGGGCGGTCCTGATGCGTGCGTTTCCCCGGTTCGAACGGGGCTGCTTCACCGCTGACAACTTCTGGGAGTTCGCTGAAATGTTCAACAAGAAAATCGGGGCGATGAGCCGCAAGCTGTTCGCGGGACAGCGATCCGTACGTCACCGCACATGTCGCCACACCTGCAGCACGACCGGCCTGAAGATCACCGTCCGTGTCGCCGACCATAAGCGTCTCCCGCCTGTCCCACCCCTGTGCATCCAGTATCAGGTGGAGCACGTCCGGTGCGGGCTTGAAGGGGATGCCGTCGCTCCCCTGCAGCTGGTCGAAGAAGGCGGTAATCCCGAAAAACTCCGTTGCGCGCAGAATGCCGGCCCCTTTCTTGGTGGACGCAATCGCGAGCCGGTGCCCGCGCAGACGCAGCAGGGCAAGCGTCTCGCGCACACCGGGGAACAGGACGGTGGTATCCAATGCGCGCGGCGGATAGTACTCTGCATACAGGGCGATCGCCTCCGGAATGCGTGCATGCTGATGATCCGGGAGCAGGGAAGCGAAGGTGTCATGCAGCGGTTTCCCGATTAACGGGTAGAGATCCTCTTCCCGGTGGGAATGGACACCGAGCTGCCGGAGCGCCCAGAGCTGTGCACCGGCGATGTCCCGACGTGAATCGGTAAGTGTCCCGTCAAAGTCAAAGATGATATTGGTGAACCGCATTGCCGGAACCCCGCTGGCCATCAACCGGACACCCGCTGCGCCAGCAGCAGGCCGATAATCGTTTTGCCATCCTTGATCTCGCCCTCCCCGATCTTCCGCACCGCGTCGTCAAGTGTGAGCGCATGCACGCTCATGGTGAACTCTCCCTCTTCGCGCCGGTGACCGTCAGGAGCCGGCGTCAGTTGACGGCCGAGGTAGATATGCAGCTCCTCGTCGCAGAAACCGGGCGTCGTATAGAATGAACACAGTTTCTCGAGCGAGCCCGCGCACCATCCGGTTTCTTCCTCCAGCTCCCGGGCAGCGCACACCGCAGGATCCTCTCCCGGGGAAAGCTTTCCCGCGGGCAGCTCCAGGATGTGTTTTTCCAGCGGATACCGGAGCTGATCCACAAAGAGCACCCGGCCGTCTTCCAGAAGCGGAACCACGACCGCCCCGCCGGGATGATGAGCGACTTCACGGACGGTCCGGTTTCCGGATGGATACTGCACATCATCCACCCACAGATCAATGATCCGGCCGCGATATACCAGCTCCCGCTTCAGACGCGTAAGTTCCATCACGATCCTCTCAACGGTTCCCCCGGCTTCCGGGCTTCACCAGAGGCGTTCCGGCGGCACAGAGCGGGCAGGCCGAGGGTTGATGGGTCGTCGATTGCATGGTGAGAACGGCATGATGGGGCTCCGGTGAAGCCGCAAAACGCACCGTGCCGCCACTCCGGTCCACTATACAGGCAACCCCGGCAACCGCCCCTCCCAGCGACTGAACGATTGCCAGCACTTCCTGAACGGAACCACCGGTCGTTACGACATCCTCACAGACAAGCACCCGCTCGCCCGGACCGATGTCAAATCCCCTGCGGAGCTGCATGGTCCCGTCCTTCCGTTCCGCGAAGAGCGTTCGCAATCCCAGCTGCCGCCCCACCTCCTGCCCCACCACAATGCCGCCGAGGGCCGGAGCGATCACCACGTCAACGGCAAGCGGGCGGAACCGGCGGGCAATGTCGGCGCACAGAATCTCGCACCGATCCGGAAACTGGAGCACCTTCGCGCACTGGAAGTACTGATTGCTGTGCAGACCGGACGTGAGCTGGAAATGTCCTTCCAGCAGCGCGCCGGTCTCCCTGAACATCGACAACACCTGGTCCGGATTCATGGTGGTTTCCCTGAAAGTCGGAAGTAAGAGAACTTGCGTGTGTGATTTCTATAGACTGAACTTTGCCCCCAGCTGTATACTGACGGCAATCCCGAGATCGGGATCATTGTTCATGTACATGCCGCGGACATCGAGTTGCATGGCAATTCTGCGGGAGAGATAGTAGTCCATCCCGGCCGAGGCACCCAACGTCAGATGCGCGGTACCCGGTATTTCATAATAGGTGATGAGCACGCCGTTGACGACCGCTTTCTGCTCTGCGCTGGTGAGCCGTGCAAAACCCACCTGCGCGCCGATATAGGGCGAGAAGCGCAGGCTGGGCCGGATGTAGTTGCGAAAGGCAAGGTACACATGTATCAGACCGAGATCTTTGACCTCGGCCGTTACGCCGGGGTAGCGCTGGTTGAACGCACCGAGCCGGAAGCTGAACAACGCTCCCTCGCCGCCGATGCCCACCTTGAAGTTATCCTTCATCCGGACCATCAGGCAAACATTCACCCCCGGTCCGCGCATCCAGAAATCAGTGATCCCGTCATGGCTGAGCGGCACCGTCATCCCGCCGAGGACCTCGAGAGTCTTATCGCGCGGAGCATACACGAGCCGGAACGCGACCTCCTCCACGTCTGTCTGGCACCTGCCCCGGCTCCAGGGGAGAACAAGAAGGAATACCAGTGCAGTTACGATATGCCGGACGTTCACCATCCTCTCGCCGTCCTCAACCCGCGAATCTGCAATACGTGCCTGTCCCCGTGACCCGCGTAAGTCCGGAGCATACTGTCCAGGGTCACTTCTCCCCGTTCGGGATGGATAGCACTCCGTGTCCATGCCGCGTCCGGCAGCAACTCCAGAAACCGAACCCAGCGTTCATGCAGGCCGTCAAGAATCAGCAGCGACGGTTCAAGGGGGGCGGATGCGGCATCGCTGAGTCCGGCCCAGCGATCCTGGTCATAGGGTTTGATCACGGGATGGTCTTCCGTAACGATAAACTTCATACGCAGGTAGGCGTGCATGTGCGAGTCGACGAGGTGGTGCACCACCTGGCGGACGGTCCATCCTCCCGTCCGGTAGGGCATGTCCAGCTGCGGGCCCTGCAACCCCTTCACTGCCTCCCGCACCTGGCGCGGAAGATCCCGTAACGCAGCAAGCCTCATCGTGCGATCTTCGATCATGATCTCTCCCTGTGTGAGTATCGACCTGTCACCGCGCCAGACTTCCTTCTCCCTTGTTCCTTTCGTTTCCGAAAGGATCGACCCTATCCCCGAACTCCGGCCGGTAGTGTTCGGGTGCGTCGTACTCCTGCGTCCACCCCCGCTCCATTCCCAGGCGATCCAGAACGGCCAGGACACGTTCGTACTCGCTCTGCCGGATCTTTCGGTCCAGCAGCGCCGTGGTTGCACCCTGGTGAGCCGGATAGTACTGCGCCATGAGGCTGACCGCAACCATCGGTCCGAGACTATCGCGGATCCAGCGAAGTGATTCCGCGCTCCCGGCGATGTCATTCGGCAGAACGAGATGGCGTATGACGAGTCCCCGCCGGACGACGCCTTCGCTGTCATAGAG
Source organism: uncultured Bacteroidota bacterium (assembly GCA_963779225.1). Classification (GTDB taxonomy): domain Bacteria; phylum Bacteroidota; class Ignavibacteria; order UBA10030; family UBA6906; genus CAVPCZ01. The sequence continues at coordinate 799,703 of CAVZWW010000003.1, read as the reverse complement.
GAGTTCCGCTCCGACCTGACGGAACATTTCGGCAATGGCCTCGTGCGCAACACGGGGGTACTCCCTCACCTTCGAGTACGCATAGGCCAGATCGTCATCCGCGTACTTCAGATCGGGCAGATAGATATCGATAATCCCGTCGAGGAGTCTGAGCACCGGCACGGCGTCGTATGCGTTGGTATTGTAGATCAGCGGGAGGCGCAGGCCTCCCTCCGCGGCAAGCCCGACGGCCCGGACGATCTGGGGCACAAAGTGAGAAGGGGAAACGAATCCGATGGAATGCACTCCGCGATCCTGCAGTTCAAGCATCATTGCCGCGAGCCGTTCCGTCGTCACTTCGTGCTCGCGTTCGCGGGTATGGTTCTGACTGATCTCGTGATTCTGACAGTAGACACACCGGAGGGTACAGTTCCCGAAAAAGATGTTGCCCACTCCCCGTGTCCCCCCGAGCCCGGGTTCTTCACCGAAGTGCGGCGTGTACGAAGATACGATCGGCAGTGCACCGGCATAGCAGCGGGCAATCTCGTTCTTGAGGCGATTGTTGCAGCAGTTGTGCGGACAGACGCTGCAGGATTCCAGCAGCAACTCGAGGGCTCCGGCACGCCGCACGAGCTCGCCGGAGCGGTGAAGGGTGATATATGAAGGAACGGTTGTCACGCATGTACCACGTGTCTGGGCTGCCGTGCTGATCCCTTGCCTCGTCTCTGTCAGGATAGATCAATAGGAAATATCAGAAGTTCCCCCCTGCTATGCAACCCCCTCACCCCCCTTCATCGCCTCCCTCACCCTCCCCATCCTTTGCCCCAGGAACCGCTCCCCCACCTCGGCAAACTGCGCGGGAATATCACTCACGAAGAACTGGAGGTTGGGTCTGTGTGTGCTGGGATTGCGGATTCCGTGAAGATCCAGCATGTGCTCCACCTCACCCGCTGCCGCTTCTCCCGAGTCAATAAGCGTGACGTGCGGGCCGACCGCTTCCTCGATCGCTTTGCGCAGCACCGGATAGTGCGTACACCCCAGTATCAACGTGTCGATCTTTTCCAGCGTCAAGGGAAACACATATTCCTTTGCCACCAGACGGGTCACCTGATGGTCAACCCATCCCTCTTCGGCCAGCGGCACGAAGAGCGGGCACGCACGTGACACAACGTGAACCTCCGGCGCCAGCTGACGCAGGGCATGGACGTACGCCCTGCTGTTGACGGTGGCCTGCGTACCGATGATGCCTACACGCTTTGTGCGGGTCGCAGCGGCGGCAGCGGCGGCTCCCGGAAGAATCACCCCGACAACCGGAACGCCGGCATGCTTCTGTACCACATCCAGAGCGACAGCCGACACGGTGTTGCAGGCGACAACCACCATTTTGACCCCGCGGCTCTGCAGAAACGCCACATCCTGGGCCGCATATTCCCGCACCACGCGCGGGGATTTCGGACCATAGGGCACACGTGCGGTATCGCCGAAGTAGATGATGTTTTCGTGCGGAAGGCGCCGGGCAAGGGCACGGACCACGGTGAGCCCCCCGATGCCGCTGTCAAAGACACCGATGGGATGCTCCAGGGAGAATTGGCTGGCGGTCATGCGGGTGCTAGCTCCGTGGTACTGGTGATGGTTCGCAGAATGCTGTCGCGTATGGCGGACCGCCGGCCGGGATCGAGCACGGGTTGCCCGGATTGATCAAGAACATAGAAGGCATCCACGATTCCATCCACCCGGGTGGCGATTTTCGCAAAGGAGATATTCAAACCCAGCCGGGATATCGTCTCGGTCACCCGATACAGGAACCCGACGGAATCGGGGGCGTACACTTCGATGATGGTGTAACGGGGAGTATCCTCGAATTCCACACCGGTGCGGATGTTCGGGTTCGCCGGGGTACGCGTCCGCCGCTTCCATTTCCTGTGGTGCTCCCGGAACAGCCGCTCTATGTCGAGTTGACCGTCCACGATCTGCCGCATTTCTGCTTCGATCTTTTCGCACGCATCAGGATCGAGCTGTCTCCGGTTAAATGCAGAGCTCACCTGAAAACGGTCGATAAGAATCCCGTCGTCGCGTGTAAAGATATTCGCATCGAAAATATTCGCATCATTCGCCGACAGCACCGCGCAGAACCGGGAGAGGATGAACGGTGCGTCACGCGCGATGACGGTCACGTCCGTGTGCGCCCCGTGATGACGGAACAGCGTTGCAACCGATCGCAGGCGGGAACTCTCCCGGACATGCACCGCAATCTCCTCCGGACCGAATACCGAAAGATAGGCATCGCTGTTCATGGCGCGGAGATGCCGTTCAACATCGCCGCCGTGAACGTCGTCGCGGAGTGTCTCCATCACCCTGGCAACCGCTTCGGCATATTGTTCTTCGTGAAACCGGTCAACCGCAGCACCCCGGAGGTTCTTCCGCAACACCTCCCTCGTCCGCCGGTAGAGATCGTGCAACATCGCCGCCTTCCATTCGGTCCAGACATTGGTGTTGAGTGCGGAAAGATCAGCATACGTCAGCAGGTAGAGGAAGTCCAGCAGTTCCGGTGTTCCGCACCGGGCTGCAAAGTCACCGACGGTCGCCGGATCATGCACATTACGGCGGAACGCCGTCTGCTCCATCACGAGATGGTTGCGCACCAGAAACGCCACAGCGGGAAACAGGGATCCGGCCCCCAGACGCGTGAGCAGTACACGTGCCATTTCCACGCCGGTGATTTCGTGGTCCGCCACACCCAGCGGTTTGGCGATGTCGTGCAACAGAATCGCCCAGTAGAGCACCTCGACATCCGGCAGACTCCGGAAGACATTCCCGAGCGGACCGGCTTGATCCCGCAGCCGTTCGGCATTGGCCACCGCAATCAGCGTGTGCTCGTCGGCTGTGTAGTAATGGTAGACGTTGTGCTGAAAGAAGGCAATCAGGGCTTCAAACTCGGGAAGGTACCGTCCGAGCACACCCAGTTCGTTCATGGTATACAGGGTTGATCCCACCCGTTGGGAACGAAGCACGCGCCGGAACAACCCTGCCAGCTCCGGCGACTCCTGATCGGCTCCGGTGAAAACAATCAGGCTGCGCTCGATGGCCCCGCTCAACCGGAAATCCAGATCGAGCTGTTCCTCCGCGGCAAGAACAAACGCCTCAAAGACCTCCCGGGCGCTGCCGAGACGGGTGACTCCCGGACGGAGGGAAAGGACTCCTTCGTCAACGTGGAGATCCCCGAACCATCGTCCCCGGCCTTGCTGGGCGGCGCGTGACGGTTCGAGAATATCCCGGAACCGCTGATTCAACCGGCGATGGTGACGGTGGACCGTGCGTGCATGACGATAGTATGCAGCCATAAACACTTCAACCGACCGCAATTCCGAACCCCCGCCGAACCCCAGCCCCTCTGCCACATCATGCTGGAGCGAATATTCCAGTGTGTCGTCCGCCGCACCACGGCGATAATGCATTTCGTGACGGACGCGCAGGAGAAAGCCGACCGCCTCGCCCAATGCAGCAGCCTCATCACCGGGCAGTTCTCCGTACCGGACCAGGATGTCAAGAAATTGCAGCGTTGCAGGCCGGCTCCCGGAGAGAGGGACGAAATAGGCCCCGTCGGAAGCGCGGTGGAGCCAGAACGGCATGTGCATGTCGCGTAATCCGCCCGCACTCTTCTTGATGTTCGGTTCCAGCAACTTGACCGACGTTCCGAACCGTTCGTGCCGGGACCGCATGTCGGAGAACACCCCGCGGAGGAACCATGGATCCGGGCCTGCGGTAATGCGCTCCCGGAATCCTTCCGTCAATTTACGGAACACCCGATCGTCACCACATACCAAACGACCTTCCAGCATCGACGTCCAGGCATCGAGCGAAAGCCCGTGCAGACCCATGGCTTCGTCAACGGTGCGCACACTGTGGCCGACATCCATGCCGGCATCCCAGAGAATGTGCAGAAAGCTCCTCGCCGCGTCTTCGAGATCCCTGCGCTCACCTTCGGGGACAATCAGGACCATGACGTCGACATCCGAATACGGACAGAGTTCGCCGCGGCCGTAGCCCCCTGTCGCCAGGATCGCACAACGGGACTGCAACGGAACGGGGACACCCCGTTCAAATGCGGCCCTGATGCTCCGGTCCATCACTTCCGTCAACCCCCGGCAGGTTTCCCAGCCTCCCGCCCCACCACGATGCCGGGAAAGAACCTCCTTGAATCCCTCATCCCAAAGGGAACGAATCGGATGCGCACGAGTAGTCATTGCCGAATATACAGATTGGGTGAAGGAGATACAACCATCCCGGTTCTGCGCCGGTCGAAACTTCCTGCGGCCGGGATTGCGCTTGTAAAGACGATTCTCTATATTGCCGAAGCCCTGGCACGACCCTTCCCATGCAGACCATGGCGGCATTCTCTTTGTTGAAACCGTTCCCGGCACACTTCGCGATCCGGCAAATGCGTTTCGGCGGTATGCCCTTCGGGCATAGCTGCGGCAGCAGACTGTAACCCCCAAACCACATGCACCAATCACCATAAAGAGGATTCCATGGAACAACAGCTCCAGCACCCCTCCCAGCCCCCGGTGGAACCCCTGTCTGTCAAGGACTGGTTTCTGACACTGCTGATCACCTACATTCCCCTCGTGGGACTGGTAATGTTGCTCGTCTGGGCGTTTGACAGCAACACCAACCTGAACAAGAAGAACTGGGCCAAAGCCTCGTTGCTCTGGATGGTGGTTGGCATCGCCCTTGCCATCATTTTCTTCGTGCTCTTTATGGGTGCCTTCCTCAGTCTCGTCGGCACCAACATGGAGTGATGCACCTTACACGCAATGTTGCGGGGCGACGATCCTTGTCGCCCCGCAGCTCTTCCAACCCTGGAAAGCCTTCTCTTTATCTCCTCCCCGCGGGCTAACTTGCGAGCGACGATCCCGTCGGGCAGCGCGCAGAGCGGTGTCTCCGGCACCCTGATGCACATGCCGGTGTCGGAATGACGCCTCCCATGCAGCGGGATTGATCTCTTCCGGTAATTTCGCTATTTTGCGCTTGATGGAAACTCTCCCGCGACACGCTCTGACGATACTCCTCTGCTTCCGGGTGCTGCCCGACACCGGCTTCTGCCAGACACGCGATGGATTCATGGGACAACCCTGGGGAACCCCGGTGGCCAACCTGGCGCTCACCGTCGGTTTGAAAGACGGGCACGCAGAGGGCGAAACGATTCTGTACCGGACAACGGTCTCCGCGATCGGCGACATCCCCGTCGATCAGTGCGATGTGGAATTTCTTAGCGGGCGTCTTGCGGGCGTTATGGTCATCACCCACGGTCTGGAAAACTCCCGGCGGCTGCTGTCATTGATCAGCCGGGAATACGGGGAAGGACGCAGCACCCATCCCCGCGCACGGACATGGTTGAGTCACACCACGCATGTGTCGTACGACGAGGACGCTCTCGGGGATGCGTACGTCTACTGGTACTCGATGCAAATGCAGAAGTAGACCATGCACGAACTTTCCATCGCTCAGAGTATCGTTGACATCGTCAGCCAGTATGTTACGCCGGAGCAGGCTGCGGATGTCCGCACCGTGAATGTCCGCATCGGTGCGCTTGCCGGTGTTGTACCGGATTCGCTGGCATTCTGTTTCACGGCCATCACCGCGGGAACCTCACTCACCCGCGCGATCCTGGCCGTGGATTTTGTCCCGTACCGGGTATCCTGCGCGGCATGCCGCACCATCTCGCACGCCGAACCCGGGCTCGCGCTTTGCCCTCACTGTGGATCGGCAGAGACCACGGTTCTCTCCGGCACCGAGCTGCAGGTGGTGGACATCGAATTGGACAGTGTTGCCCCGGAGCCCCCATGAGCGTCATCACCGTCGAACGGAAAATTCTCGAAAAGAACGACGAGGTTGCGCGCCAGAACCGCGAACTCTTTGCAAACCATGATCTGTTCGTGTTAAACCTCGTGAGTTCGCCCGGGGCGGGCAAAACGACGCTCCTTGAACGTACGATCGAAATGTTAAGGGACACGCTGAAGATCGCTGTGATCGAAGGGGACGTGCAGACTGATCTTGATGCCCGCCGCGTGGCAAAATACAACATTCCCGCCGTGCAGATTCTCACGCGGGGAGGATGCCACCTCGAGGCAAACCTCGTGCGCGAAGCTGTCACCAACCTCGACCTCCGTGGCGTGGAGCTCCTGATCATTGAGAATGTCGGGAATCTTGTTTGCCCCTCGAACTATGACCTGGGCGAAGAGATGAAAGTTGTGGTCGCCAGCACGACCGAGGGGGAAGACAAACCGCTGAAATATCCGGCGATGTTCCGGAATGCCTCGGTACTCATCATCAACAAGATCGATCTGCTTCCCTATATTAACTGTTCGCTGACAGGCCTGCGGGATAATGCGCTCAAGATCAACCCCTCCCTCACCGTGTTTGAGACTTCCTGTACATCGGGTGCCGGGATCCGCGCCTGGTGTGACTGGCTTGTGGAGAATGCTCGAAGAAAACCCGCTTCATGAGCGGAATTCAGCGAAAGCCTCTTCTCAAATCTGACAAAAAGACCTCTCCATCCGTGTACGTTACCGCTGTTTTGTCGTGGTTTTGCCCCTTTCCCCATGGCATGACAGTTGCGACCCCTCTGTATCAAGGGAGCCGTCCGGCAAGGGCCGCCCCCTGTACATCAACAGCAACCATCAACGACCAACGTCAATGCCCCCCTCAACGAACCAGAAACCTCACCCGAGCGGCGACAACCGGTTCAAGCTGCTGGACCGTGCCATCACCAAACATCAATCGCGGGGCGATGCACTCATCGAAGTGCTGCACGCCGCGCAGGGAGTGTTCGGGTACCTCGAAAACGATCTCATGATCTACATCGCTCACGCATTGAAACTGCCCCTCAGCAGGGTGTATGGCGTCGCCACATTCTATCACTTTTTTGCACTCAAGCCCAAGGGGAAGCACGTCTTCGTCCTGTGCACAGGCACCGCATGTTATGTCAAGGGCGCGACAAAGATCCAGCACGCCGTGGAGCAGTGCTGCAAAGCCAAATTCGGCGAAACAACCTCCGACCACAAGATCTCGCTGGTCTCCGCACGGTGCGTCGGTTCGTGCGGACTGGCACCCGTAGCCGTCCTGGATGACGGCGTCGCCGGCAAATTGACCCCCGAAAACGCCGTGGAACGGGTCCGGGTGTGGCAGCAACAGCCAGACGAGGTGACCGCATGACCGTTGAAGATCTTCAGGAACTCGCCGGGCAGGAAAAGCAACGGCAACAGCAGTTCAAGCACCGCCTCTTCTACTGCTCCGCCGCAGGGTGTGTTTCCTGCGGCAGCCAGGCCATCCGGGAAACACTTAAGAAGTCGCTCCAGCAGTACAATCTCACCGCGCAGTGCGAGGTGATTGGTACGGGTTGCATGGGGCTCTGCGGGGAAGGGCCGCTGGTGAAAGTGGACCCCGACGGCACACTCTACCAGCGTGTTGATGAAGCCATCGCGCAACGGATAGTGGAAGAACATCTTCTCCAGGGGAAACCTGTCACCGACCATGTTGTCGACACCTCACACCCGTTTTTCACCGCGCAGGTCAAAATCGTACTTGAGAATTGCGGCAGGATGGATGCCGAACGCATTGAGGACTACATTGCCGGAGGTGGCTATACGGCTCTCGCCAAAGTCGTCACCGAGATGCAACCCGGCGATGTCATCGAAGAAGTGCGTAAGAGCGGCCTGCGGGGCCGCGGCGGGGCAGGGTATCCCACCGGTCTGAAGTGGGGCATCGTACGCAAGGTGAAAAGCGACGTGAAGTATGTCGTCTGTAATGCCGACGAAGGCGATCCGGGAGCGTTTATGGACCGGAGCGTGCTTGAAGGGGACCCGCACCGGATCCTCGAGGGTATGGCCGTTGCCGGCTATGCCGTCGGCGCCCAGCAGGGCTTCATCTATATCCGTGCGGAGTATCCGCTTGCGATCGAGCGGCTCAAACTCGCAATCAAACAGGCTGAACGGCTCGGCCTGCTCGGGAACCGTATCTTCGAGTCACAGTTCAACTTCCGCATTGATCTCCGTATCGGCGCGGGCGCCTTTGTGTGCGGCGAGGAAACCGCACTCCTCCGCTCTATCGAAGGCCGGCGCGGACGCCCGCGTCCGCGTCCGCCGTATCCTTCCGAGCGGGGCCTCTGGGGCATGCCGACGCTGCTGAACAATGTGGAAACCTACGCGAACATCGCCCCGATTCTGAACCGGGGGAGTGCCTGGTTTGCCGGCATCGGAACGCCAAAAAGCTCCGGCACCAAGGTCTTCGCCCTCGCCGGGGAAATCCGCAACACCGGGCTTATCGAAGTCCCGATGGGTATCCCGCTGCGCACCATCGTGTTCGACATCGGCGGCGGCACGCCGGAAGGAACAGACTTCAAAGCCGCCCAGACCGGAGGACCCTCCGGAGGATGCATTCCCAAAGAACATCTTGACGTTCCGGTGGATTACGAATCGCTCGGTGTCCTCGGCTCGATCATGGGCAGTGGCGGCCTGATCGTGATGAACTCGACCTCCCGGATGGTGGATGTGGCAAAATATTTCATGGATTTCTGCAAAGATGAATCCTGCGGGAAGTGCATCCCCTGCCGGGTCGGTACGGTGCACATCCATAACCTCCTGGACAAAATCGGCAAGGGGAAGGCCACCAGAAACGACCTCGCGCTGCTGGAAGAACTCTGCGTGATGGTTAAGGAGACCAGCCTGTGCGGCCTTGGACAATCCGCGCCCAATCCGGTCCTTTCCACGCTCCGGTTCTTCCGGCATGAATACGAAGAGCTGTTGACAACCGCCGAAACCTTCATCCCCTCGGGGAACGATCACGATACCAGCAGTCACGTCTAGCAGGACCCAGATCATGCCCATCGTCACCTTAACCATCAACGGCGAACAACTCAGCGCGCAGGAAGACGAGACGCTGCTGCAAATCGCCCGGCAACACAAAATCGAAATCCCGACCCTCTGCCATCTGGACGGCATTTCGGATGTCGGCGCCTGCCGGCTCTGCCTGGTGGAAGTGGAGGGTTGGACGAAGCTCGCCCCCGCCTGCACCACCCGCCCCCTGGAAGGAATGGTCGTCCACACCAACACCGATCGTCTGAAGAAGTACCGGAAGATGATTATCGGCCTGCTGGCCTCCGAGGGGAATCACCAGTGCGCGGTCTGCGTCGTCAACAACCACTGTACGCTGCAGGAACTCGCTTACGACGTGGGCCTGCTCTATGTCAGCGTTCCGTATCTTTATCCCGGGAAGGAGATCGATGCGTCGCACGAAACCTTCGTGATTGACCGGAACCGGTGCGTGCTCTGCACACGGTGCGTCCGCGTGTGCCATGAAGTCGAAGGTGCCCATACATGGGACATCGCCGGACGTGGCATCAATTGCTCCATCATCTCCGATCTGAATCAGCCCTGGGGGTCATCCGAGAGCTGCACCTCGTGCGGCAAGTGCGTGCTGGTCTGCCCCACCGGCGCGCTCTTTAAGAAAGGGGAATCCATCGCGGAGATGGAAAAGCAAACGGAGTTCCTGAAGTACATCGTCACGGCACGCCGCAAAGGGGAATGGATCAGCACAGAAACCGACGAAGAGTAAACAGGAACCACCTGCATATGAAACCCAAAGTCGCAACAGTGTGGCTCGGCGGATGCTCCGGTTGCCATATGTCCTTTCTCGATCTCGATGAACGGTTGATCGAGCTCGCGGACAAGATGGAACTGGTGTTTTCTCCCATCGCGGACATCAAAGAATTTCCGCGGGACGTGGACGTCACCCTCGTGGAGGGCGCCGTCGCCAACGTCGAGCATGAAGAACTCGCCCATATCATCCGCCGCAATTCGCGGTACGTGGTCTCGTTCGGCGATTGTGCTGTCACGGGAAACGTCACCGCGATGCGGAATGCCATCGACACCGAAGCCGTGCTGCACCGGTCCTATGTGGAGCTGGCGGATATCAACCCGCATATTCCCCGCGAATACCCGACCATTGCCGAACTGATGCCCCAGGCCAGGCCCCTGCATGAATATATTACCGTGGATGCCTACATCCACGGATGCCCGCCCACCGCCGAACAGATCTGGTCGGCGATGAGCGAACTGCTCGAGGGCAGGATGCCCGCACTTTCCCATGTGTACCTGCGCTACGGATAAGAGGAACACCGACCATGTCAGCTTCAACGATTACGATCAGTCCGGTCACCCGGATCGAAGGACACGCCAAGATCACAATTCAGCTCGACGCCAGCGGGCTCGTGAAGGACGCCCGGTTTCACGTCAACGAATTCCGTGGCTTCGAAAAATTCTGCGAGGGACGGCTCATGTGGGAAATGGGGGGCATCACCTCCCGCATTTGCGGCATCTGCCCCACCAGTCACCTCATCACCTCCGCGAAAGCCGGCGATGCCATTCTCGCGGTGGCCATCCCGCAGACCGCCCAGAAACTCCGCCGCCTCATCACCCTGGCACAATGGATCCAGTCCCATGCACTGAGTTTCTTCCACCTGTCATCCCCCGATTTTCTGCTCGGCTGGGACGCGGATCCGGCCACCAGAAACATATTCGGCCTCATCGCGCACGACAAGGAATTCGCCAGACGCGGTATCCGCCTGCGCAAGTTCGGGCAGGAGATCATCGAAGTCCTGGGCAGCCGCCGCATTCATACGCCCTGGGCGGTGGCCGGAGGAGTGCGCGAACCGTTTGAACCGGCACAAAAACAGCACCTCCTCGGCTGGATCCCTGAAGCAAAAGAAACAGCACTCATGGCGCTCGATACGCTGAAATCGATCCATATCAGGTTCCAGGGAGATATCCCCAACTTCGGCAACTTCCGGTCGTTGTTCGTCGGCCTGGTCGCGGATGACGGCGCGCTGGAGTACTATGACGGAACCCTGCGTATCATGGACGGCGCGGGAAACATCATTGCCGACAAGCTCGACCCGTCACGGTATCATGAGTACTTCGGTGAGGCAACGGAAGACTGGTCGTACCTGAAGTTCCCCTACTACCGTCCGTTCGGATATCCGAAAGGGATGTACCGCGTGGGACCGCTGGCCCGTGTCAATATCTGCGATTACATCGATACGCCGATGGCCGAAGCGGAGCGCAAGCAGTTCAAGGCGATCGCCGGTGATGCAGGAACAGTCAATAACTCGTTCTACTTCCACTACGCACGTCTCATCGAAATCCTCTTTGCCGTCGAGAAAGTCGAAGCGCTCCTCAACGATCCCGACATCCTCGGCACGAACGTCCGGGCGAAGGCCAGCATCAACCAGCCACGGGGCGTGGGCGCGTGCGAGGCACCCCGCGGCACGCTGTTCCATGAATACGAAGTGAATGACGACGGCGTCCTGCAGAAGGTCAACCTCGTGATCGCCACGGCTCAGAACAACCTTGCCATGAACCGCACCGTACGGCAGCTGGCCATGCAATATCTGGACGGCACAAAGGTGACCGAGGGGATCCTCAACCGGATCGAAGCGGGCATCCGCTGCTTCGATCCGTGCCTCTCCTGCTCGACACATGCCATCGGCGCCATGGCCCTGCATCTGCAGGTGGTCGACGAAGAACAGCGCCTCCTGTGGGACGTCCGCCGATGAGCAAGACGCTTGTCATCGGTGTCGGCAACACGCTGCGCGGCGATGACGGTGCCGGCATCAGGGTGGCGGAAAGAGCGGGGGCACAATTCCCGGATGTTGATGTCCTGTGCGTGCACGGTCTGACACCCGAGCTGGCGGAGACCATGGCCCGGTATGACCGGGTGATTGTGGTGGACGCCAGTCTGACCGCCGCCGGCCTGCGCGTGACAGCGCTGAACCCGGATAGCCCCGTTCCCCCGATCGCACAACCTCTCCCCCGGCGGTGTTCTGGCCCTCTCGTCATCACTCTACCACCACGCACCCGCAGAAGCCCTGCTTATCGAGATTCCTGTACGATCGGCGGGATTCGCCGAGTCGCTGTCGCCTGGAACGGCCGGGCTTGTGGATGCCTGTCTGGATGTCATGAAACCGTATGTTACGGGGCTCTGATCTTTGATACGTCGTCTGCACGGAGTCATCCGGGGAGCCGTCCAGGGGGTCGGCTTCCGTCCATTTGTCTATCGCCTGGCCCGTGAGCTGGCGCTCACGGGCTGGGTGAAGAATACACCGCAGGGCGTCCTGGTCGAAGCGGATGGCCCACAGGACTCCCTGAACGCCTTCGTCCTGCGCCTCTCTTCTGAGCGTCCCCCCCGCTCCTTTATCCAGAGTTTCGAATTCTCGTTCCTCGATCCGGCCGGTACCACTTCATTTGACATCCGGCCGAGCGAGACCGGCGGTGACAAGACCGCGCTGGTGATGCCCGATCTTGCCCTGTGCGAGGATTGTCTTCGCGAACTGTTTGATCCGGCCGACAGACGCTACCGGTATCCCTTCATCAACTGCACCAATTGCGGACCCCGCTTTTCGATCATCACGGCGCTGCCCTACGACCGACCGAACACCACCATGCGGGAGTTCACGATGTGCCCCGCGTGCCGTCATGAGTACGAAGATCCGCTGGACCGCCGGTTCCATGCCCAGCCCAATGCGTGCCCCGACTGCGGACCGCAACTGGAATCCTGGAATCCCGACGGCATCGTGACCGCCCGCCGGGACGAAGCCCTGGGGGCTGCCGCGGAAATCCTTCACGCCGGCAAGATTCTCGCCGTAAAAGGAATCGGCGGCTTTCACCTGATGACCCGCGCCGCGGACGATGATGCCGTCCGTCGCCTGCGCACACACAAACACCGGGAAGAAAAACCGTTCGCACTCATGTTTCCTTCGCTGGAACAGATCCGCGCAACGTGCGCGGTGGACGAACTGGAGGATCGCCTCCTCCGTTCCGCCGAAGCACCCATCGTGCTTCTCCGGCGACTCGCGGCATGCCGCTGTCCCCCATCTGCGAACAGCGTCGCACCCGGAAATCCTTCGTTGGGCGTTATGCTGCCATACGCACCCCTGCATCATCTCCTGCTCCGGCATTTCAACCTCCCGGTGGTGGCGACAAGCGGGAACAGAAGTGACGAACCGATCTGCACCGATGAACGGGAGGCGCTCGAACGGCTCGGCGGCATCGCCGACCTCTTTCTCGTGCACAATCGCCCCATCACACGGCACGTTGACGATTCCATCGTGCGCGTGATGCTCGGCCGGGAATTGGTCCTCCGCAGGGCGCGCGGCTACGCCCCGCTTCCCGTCACGCTGCCCGCTCCTGTGCCCGAGACACTCGCAGTCGGCGCCCATCTGAAAAACACCGTCGCCCTCGCACGGGGCTCCTCGGCGTTCATCAGCCAGCACCTCGGTGATCTTGAGACCCCTGAAGCCTACAGCGCATTCACGGAAACCGTCGAACGAATGCAGACCTTGTTTGATGCCCGCCCCGCAACCATTGTATCTGACCTCCATCCGGATTATCTTTCCACTGCGTACGCCCGTTTCAGGCCGGAACGGCAAATCACGGTTCAGCACCATGTTGCGCATGTCGCCGCCTGCATGGCCGAGAATGAACTCACGGGTCCTGTCCTGGGCATCGCCTGGGACGGCACGGGGCTGGGGACGGATGGGACAATCTGGGGAGGAGAATGGATTCTCGCCGCGGGGGGAACTTTCCGGCGCGTCGGTTCACTCAGGACCTTCCGCCTGCCCGGCGGCGACCGGGCCGTCCGGGAACCGCGTCGTTCGGCGCTCGGTGTACTGTACGAGCTGTTCGGCGAGAAGCTTTTCACCCCGCACGATTTGATCCCTGCCGTGTCATGGAGCCCGGCGGAACAGAAGAACCTGCACCGGATGTTTGTACGGCATCTCAACACACCGGTCACCTCCAGCGCCGGCCGCCTCTTTGATGCCGTTGCGGCCATCGTCGGACTGCGGCAACTGTCACGATATGAAGGACAGGCGGCAATGGAACTGGAATTTGCCGCAGGAGAGGGAAACGCCGATCCATATCCGTTTGCCCTGCAACAGTCGACCGATCGCTGGACGGTCGACTGGGGAACAATGATTCTTGAGATACTGGAAGACCGCGCGCGAACGGTACCGGCATCCACGATAGCCGCACGCTTTCACGCGACCCTCGCCGCGATGATCGTCAGCACGGCCCGGCATGTCGGCATCGAACATGTGGCCCTGTCAGGCGGGTGCTTTCAAAATCGTCTCCTGACTGAACTCGCCGTCAGGGGGCTCGAAGCCGCCGGGTACCGCCCCCACTGGCATCAACGCATCCCGCCGAACGACGGCGGAATCGCGCTCGGCCAGATTGCTGCAGCGGCGTTTGCAGGTGATCTCTCCCGTCAGGAGTAATCGCACGCGTCACGGAATATCTCATCCGTCAGGAGCAAAGAGAAGAGGAAACCATGTGTCTCGCGATTCCGGGGAAGGTGCTGGAAATCGACCGTGCCACGTCGCCGTTGATGGCCACGGTGAGTTTTTCCGGCGTGCAGAAACAGATTTGTCTTGAATGGCTTCCCGAGGTGACCGTGGGCGAGTATGTGATCGTCCACGTCGGATTTGCCATCAGCAAGCTGGACGAACAGGAGGCCGAGGAAACTCTCCGGATACTGCGCGAGATGGGCGATCTGGATGACGAGGAACAGGCCCGACGTGAAATATCTTGACGAATTCCGGGACCGGGACGCCGTCCGCACACTGGTGGGCGGCATCCATGCCGCCACGACACATCCATGGACCATCATGGAAATCTGTGGAGGCCAGACACATGCAATCGTCCGGCACGGCCTCGACGCCCTCCTTCCCCCCGCGATCACACTCGTCCACGGACCCGGCTGTCCCGTCTGCGTGACACCGATCGAACTGATCGACAGGGCCATCGCCATCGCCGCATATCCCGGTGTTATGCTGACCTCGTTCGGCGACATGCTGCGCGTGCCGGGATCGGAAAAGGACCTCCTGACGGTCAAAGCCCAGGGACACGATGTGCGTATCGTCTACTCGCCCCTTGATGCGGTTACCCTTGCACGGCAGAACCCGCACAAACAGGTGGTCTTCTTTGCCGTGGGCTTTGAAACAACCGCTCCGGCAAATGCCATGGCGGTCGTGCAGGCGCACCGGGAACAGCTGGACAACTTTTCCCTCCTTTCCGCGCATGTGCTCGTTCCTCCGGCCATCGAAGCCATCCTTTCGTCGCCGGCAAACCGCATCCAGGCGTTTCTCGCCGCCGGCCATGTCTGTACCGTGATGGGCTATGAGGAATATCTGCCCCTCTCCCGCCGCTTCGCCACGCCGATCGTGGTGACCGGGTTTGAGCCGGTGGATATCCTCCAGGGTATTCTCGCCGCAATCCGGCAGCTGGAATCGGGCCGGACGGACGTAGAAAACCAGTATGCGCGCGCGGTGCGACGCGAAGGGAATATCCCCGCCCGCAAGGTCATTGAACAGGTCTTCGAGGTCACCGATCGTATCTGGCGCGGCATCGGCACAATACCGAACAGTGGATACCGGTTACGGGATGCATACCGCCGCTACGATGCCGAGGCCCGCTTTGATGTGACGGCGGTGACAGCCCGTGAACCCTCGGCGTGCATCGCGGGCAAGGTCCTGCAGGGTATGAGCAAACCGCATGAATGCACCGCCTTCGGGCGAGAATGTACCCCCGAGCATCCCCTTGGTGCGCCCATGGTATCGTCGGAAGGCGCCTGCTCGGCCTACTTCCGGTACGGCCGGTTCACCACCACCAGGACGGAGACGTGATGGCACACGAGACACCTGATGTAAACGCCTTTTCATGCCCCCTGCCCATTGCCCGTTACAAGCAGGTGTTGCTCGCGCATGGTGGCGGCGGAAAGCTGACGCATGAGCTGATCCATGAGCTCTTTGTGTCGGAGTTCCAGAACGAACACCTGGCACAGCAGCACGACGGCGCCATGCTGACCATCGGAGATCAGCGCATCGCCTTCTCCACCGATGGCTACGTTGTCCATCCTCTTTTCTTCCCCGGAGGATCCATCGGGGAGTTGGCCGTGTACGGTACCGCGAATGATCTTGCCATGTGCGGAGCACGGCCGATGTATCTTTCCGTCGGCCTGGTGATCGAAGAAGGGCTTTCCATGGACGACCTCTGGCGCATCACGCATGCCATGCGCGAAGCCGCCTTGATTGCGGGTGTTTCGCTGGTCACCGGAGACACCAAGGTTGTGGACCGCGGCAAAGGAGACGGCATCTTTGTCACCACGTCCGGTATCGGGATTATTCCTCCGGGCATCAATATCCATCCCCGGCATGCGCGGCCGGGCGACGTCATTCTCATCAACGGGCCGATCGCCCGTCATGGCATCGCCATCATGTCGGTGCGGGAAGGACTCACCTTCACCACGGCCATCCGGAGTGACACGGCGGCGTTGTATCCGCTCGTGGAAGCCATGTTCGGTGTGACACCGGAGATCCACGTCCTCCGTGACCCGACACGCGGCGGGGTCGCCAGTACCCTGAATGAAATCGCCGCCCAGGCCGGAATCGGAATTGTCCTCCGCGAGCGGGACATCCCCGTGGAGGACGAAGTGGCCGGCGCCTGTGAGTTGCTCGGCTTCGATCCCCTGTACGTTGCAAACGAAGGAAAACTGGTTGCGTTTGTGCCGCGTGTTCATGCCGATGCCGTCCTGCAGGCCATGCGCGCCCATCCACTCGGACGGGATGCCGCCGCCATCGGTGAAGTCGTTGACGCACATCCCGGAATGGTTGTCATGCACAGCACCATCGGCGGCACGCGCGTTGTGGATATGCTTTCCGGTGAACAGCTTCCCCGCATCTGTTAAGCCGAGGACTCCAATGCCCTGCACACCTCCCCATACCATTCTTATCGTCAATCCCGGCTCCACGTCAACCAAGATGGCGCTGTATGAGGAGCAGACACTTGTCCGCACCCAGGTGCTCCGCCATGATGCGGCGACACTGAAGCGGTTTGACGGATTATGGAACCAGTTTGAATTCCGCCTCCACCATGTGCGGGAATGGACCCGGGCCACCGTCCAGAACCTCTCGGGTGTGGTCGGCATCGGCGGACTGTTGCGGCCGATCCCCGGCGGGACGTACCGGGTGAATGAGCGGATGCTCGAGGACGCGCGCGCAAACCTGCAGGGGGAACATGCTTCGAACCTCGGCTGCGCCATGGCGCATGCCCTCAGCCGTGAATACCACTGTCCGGCCTTTGTCGTGGACCCGGTGTCGGTGGATGAACTCGAACCCCTTGCACGGTATTCCGGTCATCCGCTCATCACACGCAGCAGTCTCTCCCATGCCCTCAACATCCACGCCGCGGCGCGGCACGCGTCCAGGGAACTCGGCATTCCCCTCCCCTCCACCTCGTTTGTGATCGGTCATCTTGGAGGGGGTATTTCCATCGCTCCCGTCCGGGGAGGAAAGATCATCGATATCAACGACGCGTCCAGCGACGGCCCGTTTTCTCCCGAGCGCACAGGCGGACTTCCTCTGCAACAGTTCATCACACTCTGTTTTTCGGGATCACTCCTGGAAGGCGATGTGCGCAATCTTGTCCGGGGAGCCGGGGGCCTGGCGGCGTACCTCGGGACAAATTCCGCGATGGAGGTCGAGGAGCGCATCCGGCACGGTGAAGATACTGCGCGCGAGGTGTATCAGGCGATGGCCTACCAGATTGCAAAGGAAATCGGGGGGATGTCCACCGTTCTGTACGGCGCCCTTCAGGCAATCATCCTCACGGGGGGCCTCGCGACATCCGCGATGCTTGTCGGGTGGATCCGGGAACGGGTCCAGCGGATCGCTCCCGTGATCGTGTACCCCGGGGAGGACGAGATGCGCACACTTGCCGCCGAAACGCTGGCCGTCATTCATGGAGAACGTGAACCACTCGAATACTGAGGAGCTCCCATGATCACCTCATTTGCCGAACTGCGGGCCGCCGCACAGCAACTGCATGGCCTCTCTGTGGTTGTGGCCGCCCCCCATACCCCGGACATTCTGGCCGCGGTGCGCGAAGCGGAAGCAGCCCTGGGAGTCCGGTGTTTCCTCGTGGGAGACCGCGAACGTATGGAGTCCGGATGGGACCCGGAGCGCATGCAACATGCAGCCGGCCAGACCGATGTACTCCGCATAGCGCTGGCGATGGTCCGCGAAGGGAAGGGAGATATCCTGATGAAAGGTTCGGTGGATACCGCAGCACTTATGCGCGCGGTCCTGGATGAAGAGTCGGGGTTGCGCACCGGACGACTCCTGAGCGACGTCGTTGCGGTGGAATACGGGCACGCCGCCGGCAAACGGCTGGTCCTCATAACGGACGGCGGTGTCACCACCACACCGGACCTGAAGGCCAAGAAGGAACTGATTCTGAATGCCGTCGAAGTCGCCCATGCGCTCGGCATTGCCACACCCAAGGTCGCCGTGCTCAGCGCAACCGAGTACGTCAACCCCGGCCTTCCTTCAACGCTGGATGCAGCCGCACTGGCAAAGATGAATGAGCGGGGACAAATTGCGGGATGCCTGGTGGATGGACCGCTCGCCCTGGACAACGCACTTTCTCCGGATGCTGCGCGTGAGAAAGGACTCCGGTCCGCTGTGGCCGGCGCGGCTGACGTGCTTATCGCCCACTCTATAGAAGTCGCTAACAGCCTGGCAAAGAGTATCACGTATTTTGCAGGGCAACCCCTCGCGCACGTGATCGTCGGAGCCCGGGTCCCGGTCCTTATCCCTTCACGCGCCGATCGTGCCGACGCACGTGTTCTTTCCATGGCTCTGGGAATGCTCATGAATGCAAACGCCCGGACCCGCGAAGGGTCCGGGCGTCGGTAACATCCCCGGACAGCTGAAACCTCAACCCTCAGGCTTCTACCGGCGTCTTCTCTTCAGTTGGATCCACCGTTCCGAAGACGTAGTCCCAGAGAGGAGAGCTCACTCCATACCCCTTTTCCGGGGCGTGATAGTGATGCAGTATGTGATGGTGTTTCAGCTTGAGAAAAATGCTCCCCTTCATCGGCGCATGATGGGTTGCATAGTGAATCTCATCATATAGGACGTATCCCAGGAGGAAAGCCGCAAAAAACGGCGCGACATACTGTGCGCCAAACAGGAGGAAGAAGAGCCCATAAAAGAGTGCGGCCAGAGGAATGCTCATCGACGGCGGCAATACCAGGCGCGTACTGTCGTTCGGGTAGTCATGGTGTATCCCGTGCATGAGGAAGTGGAGACGTTTCCCCAACGCACTGGTCGGTTCATAGTGAAACACATACCGGTGGAGTATGTACTCACTGAACGACCATACCACCAGACCCGCCAAAAAGAGCGTGGCACCCGTCCCCAATGTCAGGCCGGGCGTGGTGGATGCCCGGTAGAGAAAGTAGCCCACAACGGGAACATACAGAAAAATCGGCACACTCCAGTGAACATGGGTGAAAAACTCCAGCAGGTCGCTCTTAAAGAGCCGGGCGGATTCATCCTTGTTCGATGCATAGAGTTTAGCCATGAAACCTCCTATGACGTTGTTCCATTGAGTGCTGCAAATATACGGAGTATTCAGGTCTTATTCAATTCCAGCGGACTCCCGGACTATGACCAAACCAGCCAAAAACCGCCTTTCTGAGCCCCCCTCCGCCGTCCCCGGCCTTGTTATCCGTCCTGCGATACCGGCAGATGCAGAGACGATCCTGCACCTCGTTCGTGGACTTGCAGACTACGAACGGCTCCCTCCGCCTGACAAAGCAGCCCGGGACCGCCTGATCCGGGATATGTTCTCGACACCTCCCCGCATACAGGCTTTTCTCGCCGAATACGAGGGAGTCTCAGCAGGGTATGCATTCGTGTTTGAAACATACTCCAGCTTCCTCGCGTTCCCGACACTCTACCTTGAGGACCTTTTTGTGCTCCCCGAATATCGCAAAAAGAAGGTGGGATATGGGCTCTTTGTCGCCATGGTCACCGAAGCACATCGCCGCGGCTGCGGCCGGATGGAGTGGTCGGTCCTCGACTGGAACACCCCCGCAATCGAATTCTACAAACGGTTCGGGGCGACACACCTCAAGGAATGGCAGGTCTACCGGCTGGTCCGCAATGATATGGAGAGTATTCTCGCCAGGGAAGCGGTCGGAGAGTGACCTCTCCATGACCATTCTCCTGAACATCTCAGTCGCCCTCCGCCGTCACTTCGTGCGTGGCTGGTTTCTTCGCTACTGCTACTTCGTACCCGGATGGCCTCTCAGCCCTCGGCATTTCACGCACGGACGGGGTGTCGGCCGCCGGCACCTCGCGCACGGACGGAGCATCAGCCTGATGAGCATCACGCTGCTTCTACTGCTGCAGCCATGGTCATTGCGGGGACAATCCCCCGACACAACCCGTGATCATGTGCGATTCTCCGCCTTTCCCCAACAACGTCTCTTCCCGCGCCTGCTCGCCGACGGCACCTCTCACCAGCTTGGTATCGACAAAGATCTTCTGACACGCCAGTGGCTCGGCCACGTTGGTGCCATGCGACCCGTGGCGGAGGTGACATTCTGCGGGCATGCTGTACAGGCCGGAATTGGAGCCACAGTCCACACCAGCATTCTCCGGGAACCGGGGGTGCTCCAGGTTGTCACAGCTGATTTTTCGGTGGACTTCCCTGTGGACATCAAGGTCTCCGAGACCCTCGTGCTCCGTACCGGATACGGACATTTCAGCGCGCACCTCGTGGATGACGGGATCGAAATCCTACAGAAACAATCGGTGAACTACGCGAAGGACTTCCTCACACTCCTGGGAGCGTTCGCCCTGCCGGTGCTTGGAGGGCATGTGTACGGGGGAGGCCGCTGGGATTTTCACTCGCTCCCGGAAGAGTCGAGCCACTGGGTGGTGCAATGCGGTCTCGAAGCCGGCAACGTTCTTCTCCGGCCCGATGTGCGGCTCTATGCGGCCATGGACATTAAGCTGAAATCGGAGGTAGCCTGGGGATCCACACAGAGCTACCAGTTCGGAATCAAATTCTTCGAGCGCAGCGGGAGTGCGCTGCGTGTCGCCTATACGTACCGCACGGGCTTCGACGACCGCGGCCAGTTCTATCGTGAACGGACCACATTCAGCCTCGTAGGAGTATTTTTCGATTTCTAGAGGCAGCCGTTATGTGTCCGCAACTTCCCAGCGTGACATCCCTCCGTGCGGGACCGCTTCAACCAGTGCAAACAACCATCGAGCCTGTCAAACGGAACATTGGCGGCGGCACTGCATCATAGCCGCCTTGCCAGCACGACTGTGGTTTTGGCAGACACCACTATTCCTCCTTGTCCGTCAATTCCTTCCAGGAATACCACGTAGATCCCGATTCGCGCAGGCCGCCCCGCATCGTCCCGCCCGTCCCACACCACGTCCCCGTACGCCCCGGCAGGAACGCTGTTGAGGAGCTCCCGTATCTTCCGGCCCCGCACATCAAAGAGGCGGATCCGCACGAGTCCGGACCGGAGAGGGAGCTGATGTCGGATGATGACAACATCATCCCTCCCGTCTCCGTCGGGTGAAAAGGGATTTGGTGCACATGAGAGATGTGCGACCGGGGGCAGATGCTGAACAGCTATACTGTTCACGAAGCCCGGTGTGCCGCCATAGGGGCTCACGCTGGTTCCCCAGTTCCGGAAATCACGACCGTCCAGCGCGGGGTGTATCTTCTCCAGTGAACGTCCGGCTGTTTCGCCTATATCCTTTGTGTGCCAGGAGGATGAGTATTCCACACTGTCGATTGGTGTGCCGTACGGCGCCAGCAGCACGACCGCATCTCCGTCATTGTTAAAACCAAGTCCGCTTGATTGCCCGATGATGTGGCCGGACTCCCGGTTTCCGTGAAAAGCGGGAAATCGGGAAAAGATACTCGAGTCCGATGCCAGCACAAAAAACTGTTCCGGCTGTATGCGACGCGGTCCGGACGACAACACCCAGCGGTTGATGCTTCCCGAGGGTGCCGGACGATCGGTGACGCAGCAGTCCCAGATGTCCAGCGTGGTACCACTCACATTCAGCAGCTCGACATACTCCGGCATGCCGGCGAGAGGTGCAAACAGGATTTCGTTAATGATGAGAGCGCCGCTGGGAATCGGGACGTTCACTTCGGTCGCTGACATGTTGTTGGCGGGGCGCTCGTCCGGACCGTATTCCACAAACGCCACCAGCAGGTGTTTCCCGGGCACCGGATTCGACAGAACTCCCTCGCACCATGCGGAATCGCCCGGAGCAATAGACTCCGGCTGCTCCATTGACGCGAGCATCTCTTCGGCGTTGCCCGCACTATCCCGCCGGAGGTTGTCAAAAACACGGACAGTGCAGCTTTCGCTCGGTTTCCGGCCGGCATTGTGCACAAGTGCCCGCACGGTCACGTTGGTGATACGCGGGTCGGCAATGACGATCAACCGGCCGGCACGCACATCGTCATTGCGTATCCGGACGCTGTTCGGACGACCCGGTGTCGCTCCGGAGGAGTCGACGCAGGTTGCCCAGTTGGCTGCCGCCCCGGACGGTCCGACCGGGTCAATTCGCTCCATCGAAACCGAAACTCCGCCGCCCCACAGAGGAAAATAGGCCACACTGTCAATCTGACGTCCGGACACGTTGAAGAGACGGATCACATCTCCGCTGTTGTTCAACGAGGGGAATCCCGCCACGGGAACCACCCGAGAAGGGATGTCGGGCCGTGCACGCAGCAGACCCGCCGAATCCCCCGTAAGCACCGCATGGTCTCCGGACTGAACGGACACCGGCGAACCGGTGATTTTCTTTCCTGGTGCCGCCAGAGCATCGGCGATCGTCCAGTCGCGCAGATCGACGGGCCCTGTTCCTCTGTTGTACACCTCGATCCACTCCGGTTCCTGCACACCGGGCGAGTACATAATCTCGTTGACAACCAGTGAATCCCCGGCGACGGGAGTCCCCGTGTGTGTCCGGAGGACAATATCATCGAAGCGGATCGTGCCGCTTGTTCCCGTGGCATCAGGAAGAATCCGCCAGCGAAACGACACAACTGCAGCACTCGCGCAGACCGGTGGCAGCATGATCTCGCATGACTGATACGTCCCGGCCCCGAGTGCTCTTGGCACAGTCCCCGCATAGTGCGGGTAGGACAATCCGCTGTCCAGTGAAACCTCCACCACGACGGCGGCACCGAATGTACCCGACCTGCGTACCACGAACTGAAGGCGTTCAACTCCCCCGGATCCGCAAAAGACCGCCGGACTGGCCAGCCACTGCGCAATTGTCGCATTTGTCGCCATCACTGAGTTCGGAGTGGAATATGGACTCGATGATGTTGTTGAGAAATCGTTGATTCCCGCACTCCGCGCCTGTGACGAATGCCAGCCGGCTGGCAAGCCCGGCGGTGTTCCGTCATCGAACGTCTCCCGAAAGGCAATAGTCTGTTCCTGCGCCGGCAAATGCTGTGTCATGATAAAGATCGCACACAACAACGCGACCGTACGGTGCCTGTGCTGGTTCATAAGGGCCTCTTCCTACAGAAACGTGCCCTGTGATTCCTTCCTGGGCTCTTCGATGCTGTGGATCCATCCAATATCTGGAATCAACCATGCATCGGGTTCATCTAAACTACCCGCAAGGTTGCATTTTTGCGAGAGAATCCCTATATACGATGGACTTTGGGGAAGAATGCCACCATGGCACAGACCAGAATACTCATCGCTGATGATGAAGAACCTCTTCGCAGGCTCCTGCATGAGCAGCTGGGAGCGGCAGGGTACCTGATCGATGAAGCGGAAGACGGCGAGGCGGCCATCGCCCGACTCCAGCAGGAGCAATATCAGATCGCCCTGCTCGACATCAACATGCCGCGCAAGACAGGCATAGATGTGCTGAAGTACATCAGGGAGCAAAAGCTGCCCACCAAGGTCATCATGCTGACAGGACGGTTGGGGTTTTCGGTGGGTTCGGAAAGTATGCTTCTGGGGGCAGACGAGTATATCACCAAACCGTTCGATCTGGACTATCTCGAGCTTTCAATCAAGCGGCTTCTGGCGTAAGAAAAGCGGCGGAAGCAATAATCGTATCTCCTGCCATCTGCTGCCTCAACACCCTCTCCGTGTCGTTCACCGGCAAGGTGAACACCTTCGCATAAGAAGGTCTTCTTCAACGTGTGTTGGGCCAGTTCATGGTAATGGAACTTTTTGACGTTTTTTGGACCCGTGCCGCACTCACCGTGCGCCCGGGTGCCTTCACCCCTCAAGGATCCTTCTGCCGCACGCCCAAAGGAGAGATCTGCCGGCTCTGCTGGGCCTCACGCCTGCCGTACGAGGATGAGATCCGGGCCAAGCAGGCTGCACTGCAACAGTTCTGGTCAGCAACAATACCCTCTTGTGCGCTCGACCCGCTGATTCCCTCCTTTAGCGGAAGGGGCTACAGGACCGTCAGCAAACGCAAGCTGTTCCGCGCCGGACGTGACCGCATTCTGGGTCTGATTGATCCGGAAGGGGAAAGCGGCGGAGCCGTGCCCGTATTCCAGTGTGCGATTGAACCGGAATGGCATGCAAGGGTGTACCGTCGTGTCGGGGAATTGCTCGCCCGCCCGCAGGCGGGAGCGCTTCAGGAAATGCTGCAGTATGTAGTACTTAAGGGAAACGACCGGGAATGTATCGCCCTGCTTACCGTACGCCAGATCGAACGGGATGTGGTGAAGGCGGCAAATGCTGTGTCGAAAGGGCTTACGGCTTCAGGGTTGCCGGTGGCCGGTGTATTTCTGTACGAAGATGATTCAGGCGGGCGGTATTATCTCGGCACCCGATCAACCGGATCGCCCGGGAAACTCCTGCGTCTGTACGGATCGAAAACTCTCTCCCATCGCACGGCGGGCAGACGATTTGTGTACGGACCTCTGGCCTTCTCGCAGGTGAACCAGGGAATGCTCGACACGATGGTGGAGCAGGCCGCCCTGCTCCTCGGCACGCCGATCTCCGGCACGCTCTACGATCTGTATTGCGGGTACGGGTTGTTCGGCCTCTCCCTCGCCGGGCGCGTCCGAAGAATTGTGGGCGCCGATATCTCTCCCGATGCGATCGATGCCGCACAGGAGAATGCAAAACACTTCGGGCTCGGTCAGACCCGATTTGTCAGAAACAATTTGAACGCCCCCGCGGTCCACACACTTCTCCGGCAGTGCCGCAGGGAAGACCGTGTGCTGCTCGACCCGCCGCGCGGAGGAACGGCCGAAGGAGTGCTGGAAACCATCGCAGCCTCGGGTCCCGGCCTGGTCGTCCACATATTCTGCAACATCGATCTGGTCGCCTCAGAAGTAAACCGCTGGAAAACATCCGGTTACACGCTCACGCGGGCCGTGCCGATGGATATGTTTCCGGGGACGTCGACGGTGGAGATTCTTGCGGCGTTTTCGCCGTCGTGAGAGAATCGCACCTGAGAAAAGTTCAGACGTATACCCTTGCCCCGGAGACAGGGGGCGTTTCTATGGATACGACCTTCCCCGGTGGAAGGATTTGCCGTGTGGCTCCGCGATGGCAAGTTGGCTGCGGGGGCTCTCGACCGGTCACCTACCGGGGCGCAGGCACAGCAGCCGGGACAGGAGTGGCCAACTGTTCAAACGGGATGTCGAGCAAGGGGTAGCGCCGCCACTCCCGGTGGTCGAAATGCCACCATTCTCCCGGTTCGACGCGAAACCCTTCCTTCTCCATGGCGGCTCGCAACACTCCCCGCAAGCGCCGCTCTTCCGCCGTCCCGCCTGGATAACTGCTTGAGGCCTTTTCGGTGAAGTCGTCATACCCACTCGGCATGCGCACTTTCAGGCCGGTCCGCAATTCATACAGCGTCAGATCAACCGCACAACCGCGGTTGTGCTTCGACCCTTTGGCCGGATCGGCGACGAATTTCCGTTTTGCCGGCGGCGTCGCGTCCCAGAATTCTTTGGTCACCGACCAGGGGCGGTACCCGTCAAAGATCATGAGACCGTATCCCTGTGCGCGCAGGGCATGGAGGACACGGATGAGAGCGTCGGCGGCGGGACGCTGGAGAAACGCCCTCGCCTGCGAATACATCGTCCGGCCCATGAAGTTGTCGGGGGTCGCATAGCGGATGTCCAGACGGATCGTCGAGTCCAGAGTCACCAATTCCACCAGTTCGCGGGCAAACTGGAGATCGCGTTCCTGCGCACGGCCGGCGGCACTCCAGACGATCCCCGCGACGCAGAGCACCAGCCATATGTGCGACCGCCCGGCGCTTCCGGCTCTGTTCATATCTGCTGCTTTCCCCACTTCATGAGCGCGACTTCACATTGCACATAGAATTCCTTCGTATCGGACGGGTGGATGCTCAGGAGTTTGCTGCGCATCGCCGTATTCACCCACGGGAAAAAGAACCTGGACACGGTCGCACCGTCATGCAGACGGATATGAATCTCCGCCTTGCCCGTGCCCAAACCGAACGAATACGGCGGCAGCATATTCAGTAACACCTCCTGGAACCATGACCGCACCGTCAGGGGTTCGGTACCGTCAAGCCGTCCGAACGGATCCAGAATCCGGTACCGCAGCGGGCGCAGGAGATTGGTCTTTGCATCCCACAGGCGCACACGATCGATCTCTGAGAAATGGATCCCGATGGATGTGCCGTCCCGGAAGAGTATGCGCACACGGTCTTCCATCAGGTCGTATAACCGCGGGCTTCCCCGCAGGAACGGTACAACGCCGAGGTACCAGAGAGAAAGGGCATACCACACAAGCAGAAGGCTGATGCAAGCGCCAATCACGAGCTGTTCCACCCAGAAGTCGCTCCGGGCCGTACCCAGTATGCGTGCGAACATGAAGATGGGAAGAATCGGTACAAGCATGGCCAGCAGGGGCAGGGCGATCGCCTTGAGCATGGCCGGCAGCCCCGCTTTGGCGCCGCCTGACTGATACAGCTTCTTCACCGCGACTTCCTTGCGTTCGAAGAACCCTTCCGATTCCTCGCGCGAATACATCTGTCGCACTTTGTGGCCGGACCGGCTGAGATACTCCGCGGCCTTGTCCCACAATTCCGCCTTCTCATAGTGAAAGGCCAGCAGCTCGTAGTATTCCACCAGGCGGTCCGGATAGAGATGTTCGATAGCCCGGGCAATGGAGGCGTGAAGTTCCTTCCGTTTGTTCACGAGCATCGTATTGTACGCCACTTCCTGGATCAGGAAGTGCTTGAACAGATACTCGAATTCCCGTGCTTCGTCCTTTTCGAGGATCAGCTCCAGGGAGCCCAGCTCGGCAAGAGTCGGCACGAGATCGCGCTGATTTCCCACCACTTCTTCGAGGAGCGGCCGCGAGAACTCACGGCCGATGACCGACGCGCCGAAGAGCACCTCCTTGATGCTGTCCTGCAGCCTGTCGATCCGCGCCATGATGATGCCCTGAATAGTCCCCGGCACCACCGCGGCGATATTGTCCGTCAGCAGCTCCACCTTGTGCCGCTTGACGCTGACAATCTTTTTGTCCACCAGAGTCTTGATGATCTCCTGTATGAAGAACGGATTCCCTTCCGAACGCTGCAGGATGAACGCCTCCACCTCCGGGGGAACGCTCTCGGCATTGAGGCGGTTCAGCACGAGTCGCCGGGCATCTTCCGGGCTGAGGCGGTTCAGATCAATCAGTGTCCATCCTTCCAGAAGGCGTACATGGGCATATTCATTGCGGAAGGTGAGGACAAAAAGCGAGAGAACCGCTCCGGTGGAATCCCCGAAAATATACTCCAGCAGTTCCTGGGAGAAGCGGTCGATCCAGTGCAGGTCTTCCAGAATGAACACCACGGGGCGGCGGAGAGAAACCGCACTCAGCAGTGCGCGCACGCCCTGAAAGATCCGCTGCTTGCGGATCTTCTCATCCACCAGCATAATCTCGCCGTAGCGTACCGACAGCAGTGTGGCGAGATACGGCGTGTGCTCCTCCAGCCCGTACGATTGCAGCTGCTGCCGGAGCCGTTCCCGGATCACGGTCTCGTTTGTTTCGGAGGGAATCTTGAGCAGATTCCGGATAAGCGCCGACCAGAGATAGTAGGGTGTGCTGGTTTCGAAACTGGAGCAGGCCCCCTCAACAGCGGCAATGCCGCGCTGATAGGCAAGCTTCATCAGCTCGGCTTTCAGGCGCGACTTGCCCACTCCCGCTTCGCCGCGGATGCCCAGGCGGACGTGGGCCTTCTGCAGCATGGCATCCAGGGTTCGTCCGATGTTTTCGAGTTCAACACGCCGGCCGACGAACTGGTCTTTCCCGATCATTGCGGCTTTGCGATCGGCTTCCGCCCGCAGGCCCTGCAGGGCATACACCTCCACGGGAGCGGTCTTGCCCCGGAGGGTCACCGCAATCGGACCGCCGGCAGTGACCACATCCGCCACCAGCTTGTGCGTCTCGGTCGAAAGGTATATCTCCCCCCGTGGGGCGATTTCCACCAGGCGCGACGCAAGGTTCACCGTATCGCCGATGACCGAATAGTCCATGCGCAGATCACTTCCCACGTTTCCGGCTATGACCATGCCGGAGTGGAGGCCGATATGGAGGCCGAGCGGACCGGAGAGATCGTTCGAACGGTGGGCATTGAACCGTTCGATGTCGGCCACCATATCCAGCGCACACCGCACCGAGCGTTCGGGATCATTCTCATGGGCCAGCGGGGCCCCGAAAATCGCCATGATTCCGTCGCCGATGAACTTGTCAATGGTCCCCTCGTAGCGCAGAACGATGGAGATCAGTCCGGCAAAACATTCATTGAGGATCGCCGACAGATCTTCGGGATCCATTTTTTCGGAGAGGGCGGAAAACCCCGTGACATCCGCAAACAGGACGGTGACAAGGCGGCGCTCGCTCTCGATCTGTTTTCCGGCGGCAAGAATGCGCTCGGCCAGATCCCGCGGGATGTATCGCTGCAGAAGGGAGAAGCCATCAATGGGAAGACGGTTCGGCGCCGGCGTGGGGCCGAGCGTCGTACCGCATTGCAGACAGAAGCGGGAGTGCTCCGGGATTTCCGTCGCGCATGCTGGGCACTGCATGGGAAGCCTAGGTGAAGCTCGTGATCGCCTCCGCACGCGTGTCATATACGTCAAACACCAACGTCAGCTTCGTGATCACAAAGATGTTCTGGATATTTTTGTTGATGCCGCAGAGTTTCAGCTTGCCGTGGATCCGGGCGAATGTTGCCTGGGCCGAGACCAGCACGCCGATGGCGGTACTGTTCAGATACGTCACGTGGCTCAGGTCGATGATGAGCTTGGTGTATTCCCGTTCAGCAAATCCCGCAACCGCCTGGCGGAGTTCCACAGTTTCATCTCCGCCAACGAGAGACCCGCGCGGCTCTATCAGCCCGATACCGCCTTCAGGAAGCGTTGAGGTTTTGATGGACATGGTACCTCCGCTGGAATGAATGACGAACCATGATACAAGCTTCACAGGACATAGTCAAGGCATGCGGTACCTCTGCGTCACTTCAACACTCCATGCCGCTTCAGGAAATTCCGGATCGTCCCGTAGAAGTCAGCCATCTGTTCCCGGCTGAAGCCGCCGTGCTTCCCCCCGGGGATGGTCACGAGTTGATTCGGCACCCCGGCCTTTTCAAGCATGTTGTGCAGCCGGACAGCATGGCTGTACGGCACGAGTTCGTCCTGGTCTCCATGGATTGTCAGGATGGGAGGGAGTCCCTTCCTGACATACGTGAGCGGCGAGACGCGCCTGGCCAATTCCTCCCGGCCGGCCTGACTACCGAGCCACGAAACGGCATAGTTCTGCCGGTTCGGACCGGCGAGAAGGTCGTTCACGTCGGTAATGCCGTACCAGTTGATGATGGCGGCCACCCTGAGCGGCACATCTGTCTGATCCCATTCTCTTGTTGCGTCGAAGAGGGCGGACGAGTCGAGCATACCCGTCATGAGGGCGAGGTGCCCTCCAGCCGAACCGCCGGTGACGATAATGCGCGTGGTATCAAAGCCGTAGACCCTGGCGTTCTTGAACACCCAGCGAAGAGCGAGCCGGCAGTCTTCCACGGCCGCCGGGGCAAGAGCAGTCCTGGCGAGGCGGTACTCAACATTCACCACGGAAAACCCCATTTCCAGATAGGGAAGGAGGGTCAATTGAGCTCCTTCCTTTGTTCCGCCCACCCAGCCTCCGCCGTGGATGGAAATCACGGTCGGCATCATGACATCGGGCGTCCGGCGGGCATAGACGTCGAGTTTACACTCGTAGTTGTCCGCTACCGCGTACGTGATATTCGGAACGACGCGATAGTTCTGCATGATATCGATCGTCGATGCTGACGTCTCGGCGAGTTTCTGTTGAGGAAAGGCGGACGTCAGTGCAGCAAGGAGCAAAACGAGAGAATAAAGAAACCGGCGTTTCATGGAAGTACCCCGGCAGATGGTGATGAGAACCCTTCGTTTCAGAAGGAGAAGAGCATTTCCCGGCATTGAGTGAACGTCATACAATAGTAAGGAACGATTCGATAAGTTCCAACATGACATTTCTGCCGGTCGCAAAGACATGACATTTTGACCAGGCTGTCACAGTGCCGGGCAGCACCTTGTTTCTTTCCGTCAAAGAGAGGATATTATGTCTGCGGGCAACGATGAACAAGGAAGCCACACGTGCAACAGCCCCAATCTGCGGACTCCAATCCTCCTTCCGCCGGTCCGGCCAAAGGGGGAACCGACGGTATCACCGGCGGTCGCAAAACCCGTTCCCCCCGCACCAAACGGAGACGGCGTCCGACATTCAAAGAGCGGCTCCTTTCCTACCTTCCTCCCTCACTCGACCCGAGTCTCTACATCAATCGTGAATTGAGCTGGCTGGAGTTCAATCAGCGGGTCCTCGAGGAAGCCCACGATTGGCGCCATCCCTTGCTGGAGCGCGCCAAATTCCTTTCGATTGTGAGTTCCAATCTGGATGAATTCTTCATGATCCGCGTGGCAGCCATCAAGGACCAGTTGCTGGCCAACGTGGCCGACCTTTCCCCGGACGGCCGCATCCCCCTGCAGCAACTGGATGCCATCCACGCGCGCGTATCAGGCATGGTCAAGGAAATGAGTTCGTGTTTCCGGAACGAATTGCAGCCGCACCTTGTCGAGGCAGGCATCCATCTCCTGACCATGCCTGACATTTCCCCCGTGGAGCAACAGGCCCTTGCGGATCTCTTTGCCCGGGAGATCTTCCCGGTCCTCACGCCGCTCGCCTTCGACCCGGGCCATCCGTTTCCCTATATCTCCAACCTCAGCCTCAGCCTTGCAGTGGTGGTGATCGACCCGAAGGGAGAAGAGCGGTTCGCCCGGGTCAAAATTCCCGACGTGCTTCCCCGCCTGGTACAGATTCCTGGAGGGGACGGCACCCCCGCACCTCTGCGCTTTGTCTGGCTCGAGGACCTCATCGCGGAAAATGTCGGCCTGCTCTTCCCGGGTATGACGGTCAAGGAATCGTATGCGTTCCGCGTGACACGGAATGCCGACATCGAAATCCAGGAAGACGAAGCGGATGATCTGCTCAGCTCCATCGAAGAATCGATCAGGCTCCGGCGTTTCGGGTCGGTGGTCCGTGTGGGCGTCCAGAACACCATGCCCGCCCGCATAAAGGATATTCTTATCGAGAATCTTGAGGTCATCCCCGCCGACGTCTACGAACTCTCCCCCCCGCTCGGCCTGAGCCACCTGATGCAGCTCCTGAAGATTCCGCGCCCCGATCTCAAAGATCCGCCGATTCATCCCGCCCTGCCGCTGGCGGATGATGAGTCCGAAGATATTTTCAGCAGTATCCGCCGCGGCGATGTGATTCTCCACCACCCGTACGACTCCTTCGCCCCCGTCGTGCAATTCATTAAAAGCGCGGTGGACGATCCCAGCGTTCTGGCCATCAAACAAACACTTTACCGCATCGGAAAAGAGTCTCCGCTGATTCCTCTGCTTGTCCGCGCTGCGGAGGCCGGCAAACAGGTCGCCGTTCTGGTGGAGCTCAAGGCACGGTTTGACGAAGAGAACAATATCGGCTGGGCAAAACAGCTTGAGCGTGCCGGTGTTCATGTGGTCTACGGCCTCATGGGTCTGAAGACACACGCGAAGATGGCGCTGGTCGTACGGAAGGAACCGGACGGTCTCCGGCGGTATGTTCATCTGGGAACCGGCAACTATAACCCCGTCACGGCACGCATCTACACCGACTTGAGCTTTTTCACATGCCGGGATGACATCACCGCGGACGCCACGGAAGTCTTCAATTTCCTGACCGGATACTCCAGAATCGACGCCTTCCGCAAACTGGCGGTGGCACCGGTGAACCTGCGAACGCGGATCACCGCGCTCGTGGAACGGGAGATCGCCCATGCCCGTGCCGGACGCCCCGCACGGCTCATCTTCAAGATGAATTCCCTCACGGACACCAGGATGATCGAGCTCTTGTACGGAGCCTCCCAGGCGGGCGTCTCCATCGACCTGATCATTCGCGGTATATGCTGCCTGAGACCGGGCATCAAAGGCATCAGCGACAATATCCGGGTCATCAGTATCGTCGGCCGGTTCCTGGAACACAGCCGTGTCTTTCTCTTCGAAAACGGCGGAAACCAGGAACTCTTTCTGAGCAGCGCTGACCTGATGGGCCGTAACCTGGACCGCCGCGTTGAGTTGATGTTTCCGGTGGAACATCCGGTTCTTCTCCGTCAGATCGCCGAGGAAGTGCTTGAAACCGCACGACAGGATCGTGTCCGGGCACGCGTTCTCGGCCCGGATGGCCTGTACACGCGTTTGGATGCATCCGGGGGAGATGATCAGACGGACAGTCAAACGCGTATCATCCGCTCCCGGACCCAGGTCACGCGTACCCTTCGGGTTCTGCCACGCGACACGCCCTGAAGCTTCACCATCGTTATTTCACACTCCCTTTCTTCCGGAGGTAACATGTTCCGTCAATTTGGTGGTCCCATCCTCCTTGTCTTCTTCCTCCCTCTTCTGGTGCGTGCGGCGGACGAGGGACGATTGATGACCTACCCCGACATCCACGGGAAAGCCATCGTGTTTACTTACGAGGGAGATCTGTGGACTGCGACAACTGCCGGCGGCACCGCCGCCCGCCTTACCAGCCATCCCGGCCGGGAATTCGCGGCACGGTTCTCCCCCGACGGCACCACCCTTGCCTTCACCGCACAGTATGACGACGGTACGAACGTCTATCTCATGCCTGCCGCCGGCGGAACCCCGACGCGCCTCACCTATATGCCCCGTTCGGTGCAAACACTTGCATGGACACCCGACGGTTCACGCGTCATTTTCCGCTCCATGTTCGATATTGCCATTTCCCGGGATCCCATGCTCTATAGCGTCGGTAAATCCGGAACCCTTCCCGAGCAGCTTCCGGTTGAGCGCGGTGTGCTCTGCAGCTTCTCGCCGGATGGCTCTTCCATGCTCTACTGCCGCCGCGGGAACGAAGAGTATTACTGGAAGCGCTACAAGGGGGGCCGGTACCAGGATATCTGGCGGTATGATTTCAGCACCAACACCTTCACAGCGATCACCGACTATGTCGGGAAGAACAGTTATCCCATGTGGATCGGCAACACCATGTTTTTCGTTTCGGACCGTGCCGACGGCGTTGCCAACATCTACGCGATGGATCTCACGACAAAGCAGATCACCCGGATCACCACATACAATGATGTGGACGTGATGATGCCCTCCACGGATGGAGCCACGATCATTTACCTCCACGACGGGTACCTGCATCTTCTGGACGTCCGCACACACGCCATCACGCAACTGCACCTGAATATCCCGAGCGACCGGTGGATGACGCGGACGCGCACCATCGACGCAAAGGATTATATACACGCGGCGGATATCGCCAATGATGGAAAAACCGTGCTGGTGGAGGCGCGCGGAGACCTTTTCGCCGTCGCGGGTGAGAACAAGCCCGCCCTTAACCTTTCTGCCACGGCCGGCACGCGAGAGATGCATCCCGCGCTCTCTCCCGACGGACAGACGGTCGCATTTCTTTCCGATAAATCGGGCGAATATCAGATTTACACGCAATCCGTGAAAGGGGGCGCATGGACACCCCTCACCACCACACTCGACCGGACCACCTACCGCCTCGTCTGGTCGCCCGACGGTAAGAAAATCCTCTTCGGCAACAAGGATTATGCACTGTTTGTCCTGGATACGGCCACAAAGAAGCTGACCAGAGTGGATACCTCCCATCAGATGAAAAATGATGAATTCACGTGGGAGATCGCAGACTATGGATGGTCCCCCGACAGCAAATGGATCTGCTACAGTCTGGTGCAGTTCAACCGGAACAACCAGGTGTTTATCTACAGTCTGGACCGGGGAACCCGTACGGCCGTCACCGATGATTTTTTTGACAACCTTCACCCGCGCTTCGATGCGGGCGGCCGCTATCTGTACTACCTCTCAAGCAGAAACTTCTCGGTGGCAATGGATTTCTATGAAGACAATCATGTCTTGAAATCCCCGCAGCAGGTGATGGCGGTACAGCTTGCCGCCCATGACAAGCCGCCGTTTTCCGAGGCAGCCACGCCGGGCCAGAAAGCCGCAGATCCATTCCGCATCGACGTGGACGGAATCCAGAAACGCACCCTCCCGCTCCCCGTCCCCGCAGGGAACTACTTCTTCCTCCAGGCAGGCAAAGGCAAGGTCGCCTGGTGCTCGGTGCCGCAATTCACGGAAGATGAATATGAAGAGCTCTTCAAACCGGGCGCAGCCACAAAATGGGACCTCCATATTTTTGACATGGAAAAGAAGAAGGAGGTGACGCTTGGCGAGAAGATCCGCGAGTTTCGTCTCTCGGTGAACGGGGAACAACTCCTGACCCGGCGGGAAAACGAGTACGACACCACCACCGTCGAGAAAGCCTACAAGACGAAAACAGGGGGAGGGATATTGCCCCTCGGCACACTTCCGTACACCGTCGACAATCAGCGGGAATGGAATCAGATCTTCTCCGACACATGGCGCTGGTACCGGGACTTTTTCTATGATCCGGGCATGCACGGAAGAGACTGGAAGAAGATGGGAGAGTTCTACCGTGCCTATATCCCCGCGCTCTCCTCCCGGGAAGAGCTGAACTGGGTGCTCTCACAGATGGTCGGCGAACTCTGTGTCTCGCATACCTATATCAGCGGGGGGGACACGGGACCGCACACTCCTTCCACAACACCGGTCTTTACGGGCTGGCTGGGTGCCGACCTCTCCCCGGATCCGAAAGGCGGCTTCTACCGCTTCACGCGCATCTACGGGCCAACCGAGTATAACCTGAACCTGGCCGCCCCCCTGTCACGACCCGACATCAACGTGCAGGAGGGGCACTACCTCATCGCGATCAACGGAACAGAAGTGACCCCCCCCGCCGACTATCACCGGCTCCTGCAAATGACACCGGGACAGAAGTTCACGGTGACCGTGAATGCGGTACCCTCTGCCCGGGGGGCGACAACATATGAGGTGGTCCCGATACGATATGACGCCTCGCTCCGCTATCTCCGCTGGCTGACCGATAATATCCGATATGTGCTCAAGGCGTCCAACGGGAAAGTGGGGTATATGCATATCAACGCCATGGGGGCGGGGGGAATCGGGGAGTTTGACAAATTCTGGCGCGCGTTCCGCTACAAGGAGGGGCTGATCATCGACGTAAGGAGGAATTCAGGGGGATGGACGGAATACTTCCTGATCGACAAACTTGAACGGAAGATGACCGCATACAACGTCCTCAACGGCATGGTTCCCTTCCGCTACCCCGGCTCCGCATCGTCGGCACACTACGTAGCTATCTCCAATGAACAAAACGGCTCGGACGGGGAGGCCTTCATCGAACACTTCAAGGCGCGAAAACTCGGAACCGTCGTGGGAGTCCCCTCCTGGGGGGGGCTAGTCGGCATCCTGAACGGACAGACCACCATCGATAACGGCACGGTGCAACAATCCAACAACGCGTTTTTCGGACCAAAGGGAACCTGGCTGGTGGAAAATCATGGTGCAGATCCCGACATCTTCCTGGATAACGATCCGGCATCCGTGATGGCAGGCAGGGACCTGCAGCTCGAGAAGGCCCTGGAGGTGGTTCTCAAGAAGATCGCTGAGGAACCATTCACCTTCCCGGCGCAACCGCCGTTTCCAAAGAAATAACCGGTCCACAGGCTTGTTTTTCTGAATTGATCTTTGTAGGTTTTGCGTATCCCGTGATGTGACGGCCCGACATCACGGGATACGAATCCACTGTTCTTCCCTTCCGTTGACAACAGCTGCTTTGCCGTGGTTCATGTCCATTCACTTCAGCGAGGAGAATACCAATGCACGCCGCAGGCGATACGACAAAACCGACATTGTCTGTTACCGACAATCGAACGGGGAAAGTCTATGAGATCCCCATTCAACACGATACCATCCACGCAACCGATCTCCGGCAGATCAAAGTCAATCCCGACGACTTCGGCATGATGACGTATGATCCGGCCTTCATGAACACCGCTTCGTGCAAGAGCAAAATCACGTTCATCGACGGTGACAAGGGGATCCTGCGCTACCGCGGATACCCCATCGAACAGCTCGCCGAACGCTGCACGTATCTGGAAGTGGCTTACCTGGTGATCTACGGCGAACTCCCGACCAAGGCACAACTCGCCGAATGGAGCGGGCATATCACCACACACACGTTTGTTCATGAAAACGTCAAGAAACTCATGGATGGCTTCCATCACGATGCCCACCCGATGGGGATGTTCGTGAGCGCCCTGGCAGCGCTTTCAACATTCTATCCCACGGCAAAACATCTGGATGACAAACAGGAAAAAGAACTCACGTTCTACCGGCTCATTGGCAAAGCCCCCACGCTCGCAGCCTTCGCCTACCGTCACAGCATGGGCCTGCCGTACGTACACCCGGACAATGACCTGTCGTATGCCGGCAACTTCCTCAACATGATGTTCAGGCTCGCCGAACCCAAATACCAGCCGCATCCGGTTCTGGAAAAGGCACTGGATGTGCTCTACATCCTGCATGCCGATCACGAGCAGAACTGCAGCACCAGTGCCATGCGCGGCGTGGGGAGTTCACATGTCGATCCGTACAGTGCCGCGGCCGCGGCCTCGGCAGCCCTGTACGGACCTCTGCACGGCGGAGCCAACGAAGCCGTGCTGCGTATGCTCGACGAGATTGGCAGCCTGGACAAGGTGCCGGCCTTCATCAAGGAGGTCAAGGACGGCAAGGGACGTCTGATGGGCTTTGGACACCGGGTGTATAAGAACTACGATCCGCGCGCCTCTATCATCAAGCGGCTGGCGGATCAGGTGTTCGAAGTGACCGGTCGGAATCCAAAGCTGGATATCGCACTCGAGCTCGAGCGGATTGCGCTGCAGGATGAATATTTCATCAAGCGGAAGCTCTATCCGAACGTCGATTTCTATTCCGGCCTTATCTATCAAGCGATGCGATTCCCGTTGGATATGTTCCCGGTGATGTTTGCGATCGGACGAATGTCCGGCTGGCTCGCCCAATGGGCGGAGATGATTGTGGATCCGGAACAGAAGATCGCGCGTCCACGTCAGATCTACCTCGGCTACGACAAACGTGATGTGCCGTTGTTGAGCCAGAGAGGCTGACACACACCACACACTCTGCAGGCACTCCTTTCTCCACCTCCACGGGCGGGGAGGGAGTGCCGCATTATTTTCTCACCGTCCCACCATGACCTCAGACCTGCACATCCTTCAGACCTGCTTCTCCCCTTCCTGGGGTGGTCTTGAAATGCAGGCGCTGGAGATGTCGCGGATGCTGCGCGACCGCGGTCACGCCCTCTGGCTCGCAACCCTTCCCGGCGGCCGCCTTGCTGAAGAGGCACAGCGAATCGGCGTCAACACGCTCACGTTTCCGGTCTACGGATACCTCCATCCGGGACCTGTCTGGCGGCTCGCGAAGTTCCTCCGGGCGGAGAGTATCCATGTCATTCACTGCCAGCACTCGCGCGACCTCGCCACACTGGTGCCGGCAATGCAATTGTCCGGCCGGCACGTGCCGATTGTCCTCAGCAAACGGATGGGCTCGTACATTTCCAAGAAGGATCTGTTTCACCGGTATACGTACCGCCATGTCCGACGTGTGCTGGCCATTTCCAGCGTCATTCACCGGAATGTTCTGGCAACGACCCCGGTCACCCCGGACCGCGTGGTCACCCTTTTTGATGCGGTCGACCTCCAGAGGTTCACAATCTCCCCCGGACAACGACAGTCCACCCGGAACATGTTCGGTGTTCACGAACAAACGGTACTTATCGGCTTTGTGGGAAGAATGTCCCCGGGCAAGGGCCACGAAGAACTCCTGCAGGCGGCACGGATTCTCCGGGACCGCGGCAGCACTGTTCGCTTTCTCGTGGTGGGGGATGCGAGTTACGGAGAAGAGGAATACGCAAGCACAATCCGTGCGACCGCACACTCACTGGGAGTGGAAGACCGCGTCACGTTTACCGGATACCGCACGGACATTCCCGCTCTCATGGCATCATTCGACATCCTTGCGTTTCCGTCGCATGCGGAATCGTTCGGAGTCGTGCTGATTGAGGCGATGGCAATGGGCCTTCCGGTGGTGTCCACAAATACCGACGGCGTCGTGGATATTGTGGTGGACGGACTGAACGGGATCATGGTTCCGCGGCAGGATCAGCGGGCGCTGGCCGACGGCCTCGAACGGCTGGCTGGAGATCCGGATCTGCGTGTACGGATGGGAAGAGCGGGACGGGCGCGCGTGGAGGAATACTTTGACCAGGAGAAGCAGATCACCCGTCTCGAACAACTGTACGGGGAACTGCTCTGACGGAGCCTTCACCCCCGGAAGGCATGAGGAGCTGCTATGGTATAGCGGAAAGCCGGCCTACCGGGTAGAGATTCAATTTGCTGTCGGCCCAGGGCGATCGCAGGTAGAGCCAGTTCAATCGTACTCCGGGACTGCGGGCAAACACCGAGTCGGCCGCCACGAGATCCTCAAATTCCTTTCGCAGCAACGGCCGGTCTTCAAGCAGGTGCTCACCCACCCTTTCCATCACGTAGTCCTCCGCATACTCTTTCTGCTCGAAGATGCTGTTGAACATCCCCCAGGCCACAAACGAGTCGCCGCTGCGCGGTTCAAACAGATGGACCGCAACACGTGCTGCACGCTGGTTCATCGGGATCACAAGTGACCCGGCCGGGTACAACCGCTGTTCATGTACGGGAATAGCGGAGTACGTTGCCGCCTGGCGCCCCTCGTACGGACGGGAAGCACACTTCACCTCCCCGAACCTGTAGGATTCAACCTCCAGCATCCGCGCGGTCGCAAGCCGCTCGAACCGGATGCCGTGCACACGCAGGATAGTGGATACAAATGTCCACTCGGGCGGCACGATGTACGCCCGTGGAATAGCTACCGAGTCTTCTACGGTGATCTCGTCAAAAAAGGGGATGTCCAGTTCGAACGGTTCGCCGGTGTAGACAACCCGTGTACCTCCGGATATGAGGCTGGGCTCCGTACGTGGCCGGATACCAAGGAACCGGCGCGTGTGAAACCCTTTTCCGATCCCGAACCGGAGTGGTTCGAATGAGCCTTCAAACGACCCCGCAACGGCCCGATCTGCGTTGCGCACAAGTTTCCGCAATTCCCGGCCGTGGCTGTGAAGGACAGTCAGAACGGCCTTCAGGAGTTCATACGTAGCCTCCACCCGGATCCGGTACGGCTTCAACATGTGCGTTTCAATCAGCAGGGATGGACGGTTCTGCAGGGCGGCATACCCTGTGGAAAACCGCGGAGGCGCTGCACCCCCCTGCATCCCTTTTGAGAGATCCAGGTCCTCGCGGGGAAAGACATACCAGAAGATCCTGTGACCCGATGCTTCTACGGCCGGCAGGATCCGCGACAGAAGCGTATCCTGCATCCATCCGGCCACAGCACGGGGAATATTGGACCCGAGCTCTGTGGTATAGGTGACATCGTACTGGAAGTCGATCCCGTCCGTCACATGGGAGTCAATATAGAGATCAGGAAGCCAGGAGGTGAAGAGCGAGAGCATCGCCTGCATCTCCGGAGCATCGGCCTTCATGTAGTCCCGGTTCAGATTGAGATTCTGAGCGGTGGTTCGCCAGCCCATCTCTGCAGGCCCGTTCTGGTTGATCCGGTTGTACGGTCCGAACCGTTCGTGCCCGTCAACGTTGAAAATCGGCACAAAGAGAATGATCACGCTGTCCAGCAGGTCCCTGGATTGATTGTCGATCAACATGTCCCGCAACAGCGCCAGGCCTGCATCCTTCCCGTCGATCTCTCCAGCATGAATCCCGGCCTGCATGAGGATGATAGGTTTGCCTGTCTTTGCAGCTGCAGCGGGTGTAAACGCCCTGTCACGTGACACGATCAGGAGGGGAAGGTCGCGTCCCTGCGGGCTTCGTCCGAAAGGAGTGTAGCGGGCCCAGGGGGAAGCATTCGCGAGGCGTTTGCAGTACTCCACGGTCGCATCGTATCGCGGTGTGCGCAGAAATCCGCTGGAATCATAAGCGGTTCTCCAACCATCGGCCGGATATGTCCGGCAGGGAAGCAACACGGAGAGTACGCACCACCACCACCATCGAACGCGCATGGGGACCTCGAAGAAGAAGAAGAATCTACCGGATCCAGATCACGGTGATGCCGGGATTGCCGTTGCGGAGATCCGGATCGTCATACATGCCTGTCTCCTGCCGGAGAGACTGTGTGGCCGCGTCAAACAGCGTATAGGCTTCACCGGGTATGATCGCCCGAAAGCGTGAACGCTGCTGATACACCCAGTTGCGGACTACCACTCTGGTTGAACCTCCCTTTCCCGTACTGCCGTGACCGTGGATGATCTTCACCACCCGGATCGACGGTGTGTTCCGGGCACGCGACCACGCCTCCACCAGCTGGTCTTCCACCAGATGCGGAGGCCGTGGGGGATGGGCCACATCAATAACCAGTAGTGGGGAACTCATGAGGCGCTGGTCATGCCGGAGTGTACCCGGCTTCCGTGATGGCCGCACGCACCTGTTCCAGCACGCGCTCGGTGTCCGGTGCGCTGTACACAACGGCACCAATCCGGACCACCTGGAGGGTGATTCCCGGGACACGGTTGAGGGCCTTCTGGACTGCGAGAACACAATGCTGGCAGCTCATCCCTTCGATGCGGACTTCACGCTCGTGCATAAGGATTCCGTGTTGTTGGACATAGGGTTCGTATCGATACCCTTGATAATATAGAGAGCCGCATGCGAACATGCAATCCGGGAGCTTTGCAGATCGGCCCCGGGTTTGGTATCTTGGATCATGAAAGGAATCACTCCTGCAGCGCTGCGGGCCATATTCCGCCAGCCGGCGGACAACACCCCTGCCCCCGTTCCCCCCGAAGGGTTTACGCCGGCGGCTGTGCTTATCCCCCTTCTCCTGAAGGCCGGTTCCGTCGATCTTCTTCTCACACGGCGCACCGAAGATGTGGAGACACACAAGGGACAGATTGCGTTCCCCGGTGGAATGGCGGATAGGAAGGACGCAACCCGTTGGCACACGGCATTGCGCGAAACCGAGGAGGAACTGGGGATCGCTCCCGCACACATCGAAGTGCTGGGCATGCTTGACGACCTTTTCACTCCGACAGGTTTTCTCATCACCCCCGTTGTAGGGATCGTCAGGCCGCATCCTCAGATACAACCCAATCCTCGCGAAGTGGCCGAAGTGTTTATGGTACCACTGGAGTTTTTTGCGGATTCAGAGAATGGACGGAGGGAAATTCGTTCCACACCGCTGGGCACGCGAGAGGTCTGGTTCTACGAATACCAGGGAAGGGTTATCTGGGGGGCGACTGCGGCAATGATCAGAAACCTCTGCGAAATCCTTCAGAGCGGGGAACGGCACATCTGAGACCGGCACGGCACAGGCTGCTCCACTGTCGTGAAGTTCCGTGCCATATCGGCTTTCGGCATTACGGGAAATCAGGAGGCCAGCGCAAGTTTATTGGGAACAAAGTGATCTCCTACCTCGTATCCTCTGTCCCTGGCATACTCCTTAAGGCGTTCAAACATAATCGCCCGTGCCCGGTGAAGACGTGAGCGAACGGTACCGATGGGAATCTCCAGCGTTTCCGCAATCTCCTCGTAAGGAAGTTCCTCGATATCCCTCAAGACGATTACGCTCTTGAACTTGTCCGGCAGCGCCGCAATCGCGCCGGCAATATCATCATCAAAGGTCTGCGTTTCAAGCATCGCGCGAAGGTCGCCGGATGGCGGATTGCCGGCCCGGGTCATCTTGGACGATGAGAGGTGTTCATCATATTCAACGATCTCCGGGAGCCTGTGCGTCCGGCGGTATTCGTTGATATACGTATTCTTCATGATCCGGTAGAGCCATGCTTTCGCGTTTGTGCCGCGCTCGAACTTGTCGTAGAACCGGAACGCTTTGAGATACGTATCCTGGAGGATGTCGTTGGCCTGCTCTCGATCTCCGGAGAGATAGTAGGCGTAGCTGTAGAGCATGTCCATGTACGGCATCATTTCCTTTTCAAATTGACGGTGGCGATTGTTTTCCACCACTTTCATCGCTCCCTCCTCCAGCATCTCGAACTTATGACTTACGATATAGACGATTTATACGATTTATATGTTGTATCCAATATACAAAGAGATATGTACCCTGTCAAGTTCTGGTGGAAAGAATTATGAATAACCCAATAATTGTCCCGTATTCGCCAAAAAAACAGAAGCCATCCCGCTCGAATACGGTCTGGCTCCTGTTCGTTCCTTCTGATTTCCCTCCTTCTACCCCTCCCCCTCTGTGCTTCAGTCAATTCTGACTGCGAAAGCTATTTTGCACCCGGACAGCCAATTCTTACCATGGCTTTCTTCGCATCCTCGTTTTTCGGTTCGATCTTGAGCACCTTGCGCAACTCCCCGCACGCATCATCGCGAAGTTGCCTGTTCTTCTCATCTTCCCCTTCCACCCGAGACTGTATAAGTCCCTGGGCGAGCCAGAGGTGCCCCTGAGCATTGTTCGGATCGAGCTCTATCACTTTGCGGAAGAGGCGGATGCTCTCCTGGATCTTCGCGGCATTATCCTCTGCATTTCCTGTACGATCCAGGGTTTGCATGACCGCCTGACCCCAGGTGAGCCGCAAGCCGGGATCTTCGTAACCAAGGCTCGAGGCTTTGCGGAACAACTCCACGGCTGACCCATATGATTGTTTCCGGAAGTAGTACATGCCAAGCAGGTAGTCGGCTTCGGCTGCTTCTTTCTTGAATTTGTCCGTATTGCTGCCGATTTGCTTCAACACCTCGTCATATTCCGATTTTGCGTTGTCCAGGGAGTCGACCTGCGAGTAATAGCGCGCCAGCCACAACCGTGCCTGGAGGAAGTCCGGCTTCACCTCGATCACACGCGTAAGCAACTCCCGCACGCGGGGGTAATTCTTGGTCTGCATATACGATGCCGCGGCATTGAGATACGTTGGCAAGGAGAGCGAGTTCGTGTCGCAGGTGATCCGTTTCTCGAACATCCCGGCCGCGTTTTCGTAATCCCGCTTCTTCATATAGATTGCGCCAAGGCTGAAAAAGGCGTCACAGTTCGTCGAATCCATCGCGACCGCCTCCAGCAGGGACTTGAGCGCCTCGTCATCCCGTCCAAGTCTTGCCAGGGCAAGGCCATATTGGGCCTGATCTTCGGGCTTGAACGCCTTGCGCCGCTTGAGCGCGTCGTACGCGGAGAGCCCCTCAGTGTATTCTCTCAAGTCCACATGCGCCTGCGCAAGGATGCGCCAGACGTCCGTGTTCGTTGAATCCATTTTCAGGGAGCGTTTTGCCTCCTTGACGACCTCGGCATTGTCACCTGCGCCGGACAGGGCTTTCGTCAGAAGCACGGAAGCCTCCACCGACTTCGGCTGGAGTTGCGTCAGCGTACGGAGAGGTGGGACAGCCTGCCTGTACAGTTTCGCACGCAGGAGGATATTGCCCTTCTGCATATAGGCGTCTGCGTTTGTTGAATCAAGCTTGATGATTTCATCATACTCCCGAACGGCCTCCGTGTACTTCCTATCTTTTTCATAGACATTCGCCAGCTTGATCCGGCGCTCAACATTCCCCGGCTCCAGCTCAATCGCCTTCTGATAGTTGCTGACAACCATCACCACCACGTTTTGCTTTCCGTAGGCGTCGCCCAATCCTTCATAAACAGCCGGATCATTCGGCAAATATTCCTTTGCCCGGGTCAACTGAACAATTGCCGCATCCACCGAGTCAACGGCCAGAAGTGCCCCGCCGTACGCGGTCATTGCTACACCGTTCTTCGGTGCGAGTTTTAACGCCCGGCGAAGGGGCGGAAGTGCTGCCTTGACATCCTTGTTACGCACGTGGGCTTCTCCCAGCTTGCAGAAGGCATCCACGTTTTCGTCGTCATACCGGACCGCCTCCTCCAGGTACCTGATGGCATTGGGGATGTGCCCGCGTGCAAGAGCAATCGCACCCATGTAGTAGTTTGCCTCAGCGGGTTTCTGCCCGGCCTTCAGCCCCAGATCCAATGCTTTCAGCGCCGTCGCCGTGTCTTTCGCCCCGAGCGCAACCTTCGCTTTTGCAAGATAATTCCTGGCCATACCCGGACTGCAGCATACACCCGAGAAGGAACACCATCATAGCTCGTTTCATCTCATTTCACCTGTTCAGATGTAAGTTGAATGAGTCGCACAGGACTCTTTACCGGTACCAGCCCGTTATTCAGGAACACTTTTTGTCCCTGTCCGCTGCTGGCGAACGAGATAAATCCCAACGCCACGTCCCGGTCAACGGAGCGCGTGTAGATATACACGGGTGTGCAAACCGGATAATACCCTTTGTACACATATCCCTGGATCGGTGTGTACGGTTTGCCGGGTGACTGGGTGGAATCCGGCGACACGCCGGGACGTGC
This sequence comes from uncultured Bacteroidota bacterium, assembly GCA_963779225.1. GTDB lineage: Bacteria > Bacteroidota > Ignavibacteria > UBA10030 > UBA6906 > CAVPCZ01. The sequence continues at coordinate 754,830 of CAVZWW010000003.1, read as the reverse complement.
AAGGCCGAGCACCGACACGTCGTTTTCAACTCCCTTCAACCAGGAGACACTCAGCAGCCCGATTGCATTGCGCGTTTGCCGCACATGGTCCAGCAGGTCACTGCTTGAGGATACGGGTGTCGCCGAAAGCGCATACTTCCGGGATCCGAGGACGGCATCACGGAACACCTCGTTCGTACTGGAATTGATGCCGCCGACCACGACATCAATCGGGCCGCCTGCACGCCATCCCGGCCATACCGTCACGAGACCGGCAAAAATACTGTCCGCCTGACCCACCCGGAGCGATTTCACGGGATTCGCCGTGTTCGCGATGACCGCCACGGCTCCCTGGGCGACATGATATTCCTCGAACCATGTCTTTGTCGAGGTCAGCACAGACCGTTCTTCGTCATTCAGCGGGCGCGCAACGACGATCACCCGGACGCTGTCATTCACAAAGTTGGCGGTCGCTTCACGTGCTTCGACCGGATTCACCGTGACCTTTGCATCCGGATACTGCCGCTGGAATTCTTCTACAAGGAGACGCACCACCGGAGACACCGCTTCGTCGCAATCGACCCGCAGCGCACCCTTCGTGAGCTGGGCCGACCCGGGCTCCCGTGTGCACCCGGCCATCAGCAACCCGCAGCAGAACAGGGTGCAGATCTGGCGTGGCACATTCATGGTCGTGGCCTCCGATAGAATGTGAACACAAACCGGTACAACCCGTAGAGAAAAATGACGACACCAAACGCGAAGTTGACCTGACCGGAGAACACCGCGTGGCGCGGCACGAGATAGCCGGTCATGATCAGCACGCCCCCTGCCATTGCCGCGGCAGACAGGCCAAGGATCACCCACCGCATAGCATTCATGAAAGCATTCGTTCAGTCTCCAGGCGCACGGGGAGGAAGGCGGGAATCAGCTTCCTTCCCCCCCCCGGGGGGGGGTCAAACCGCTTGACCCTTGGGGCCGTTCCGCACCGTTACCTGCGCTCGGCCAGCTTGAACCGGAACGGGATGGAGACCCACACCGCAACCGGTCCGTTATTCATGTAGGCGGGAGTGAACACCCACTGTCTTGCCGCCTCCACCGCCGGCTCGTTGAAGATCTCGGCATCGCTCTTCAGGATTACCACCTGTTTCGGCCTTCCCCTCCTTGTCGACCCAGATCTTCACCCACACTTTCCCTTCAAGGCCGGCACGCATAGCCAGATCCGGATACTTCGGTTCGACCTTCTTGATGGCAACCGGTTCCTTTTCCACCGGCACAAAGTCGGCGGGCGGGGCATCCTCATCAATCCGGATGTCCTGCTGGATCTCCACGTTTCCGTCAGTACCGGTTCCTTCGATCATGGGCGCTATCGTCTGACTCATTTCGGTCTGTGTGGCCATCGTCTGTTCGGCGCTGACTTCCGCGTCCGGCACCGGTACGGGTGCGCCGACGGTCGGTTTGGCCGTGGGCGCCGAAACGGCGATCGGCGGAGGCGTATTCGCGCTGGTAATCGACGGGGGCGGCCCGAGATCACTGTACTTCATAATCCGGACGTTCACCATCGGCGGTTCCTCCTCACCGAAAAGCCCTACCAGATAGTACGAACCGATGAGAACGAGGTGAATGCCCACGGAGATGCTCAACCCGATCGTCCAGTACTTCTGATAGAACTTCTTGAGCTCGATCGCACCGTATTCGGCTCCTTTGAATGACACTGCCGCAGCAACTGCAGCCATAGTATGTTTCCTCCTTCCCCTTACGGTTTCACCCGTGCGAGCAACGCCCTGTCGGCGTCGAGCAGAGGTGCGATGCTGAACCGCTGAATCCCGGCAAGATTGAGCTCGTCAATAATGTTCACGAGCATTTCGTACCGCCCTTCGCGGTCCACCTTCACCAGCGTCGTCAACTTGGGGTTCCCCTGGGATTTCTCCCTCAGGAACTTGAGCTTTTCCGCGGGATCGAGCCGTTTGGGTGATTCGATCCCGGCGTTCCAGAAGATCTCCCCCTTTTCGTTGATCCGCAGAGTGAGCAGGTTCGATTCGGCGATTTCCACCTTCACGTCCTTGTCGGGCGGCAGGTTGATCTCCATCGTCTGCGGGCGCGACATGCTCGTGGTAAACATGAAAAAGGTCAGCAGCAGAAAGGGCCACGTCCACCAGCGGCGTCATGTCGATCCGGATACCGAGGCGGCGACCCTTCTTCTTCTTACCTTTGCCTTTGTGAGATCGTTCGGCTACATCTCCACCAGACATAATCGGTCTCCTATTCCTGGACTGTTCTTGCGAGATCGGTCACCAGACTGAAACGTGTGATTTGTGTCTTCTGGAGGATCTCCATCACATCCTCGGCAATACCGTAATCCGCATCCCGGTCACCTTTGATCACGGTGCGGAGCTTCGGATTTGCCGTGCGGGCCTGGACAAGGTAATTCGCGAGCTGGCTCTTCGGCACCGGGTAACTCACCTGCAGGTAATACTTCTCCCCGTACCTGGGTACGTTCTTGTACTCCGTGAAGAGCCGCTGCCGCAAAATCTGCGAGTCGAGTCCCAGCCAGATGTGGGTTGTGTCATTGCCGATGGGCGTCGCTTCTTTGGCAATGCTGATCATCATCACGTCCGATTCCGGCAGCTTGAATTCCGAATGAGGAAGACGGCAAGTACGATCGTCACCTCTTCCTGCGGTTTAAACTGCGTCGTCAACATGAAAAACGTCAGCAGCAGGAACGCCACGTCCACCAGCGGCGTCATATCGATGCGGACGCCTTGTCGGTGCGGCTTGAATTTTGGCATACGTTCTCCGTTCCGGCGCTTAGTCGGTGCTGCGGCTGTTGAGAATCTGAACGACGTTGTAGCTGGCCTCGTCGATCATGTAGGTGAAATTGTCCACCTTCGTCACGAAGAAGTTGTACGCCACAATACCGATGATGGCTGCAAGCAACCCGAGGGCCGTATTGATAAGGGCTTCGGAGATCCCGATGGAGAGCTGGATCGCATCCGGGCTGCCGGCTTTGGCCAGAGCGGTGAAGGCGCGGATCATACCGATCGTCGTGCCGAGCAGGCCAACCATGGTCGCAATCGAGGCGATCGTGGAAAGGGCGATCAGATTCCGCTCGAGCAACGGCGTTTCAAGGCTTGTCGCCTCCTCGATCGCACGCTGCGTCTCCGCCATGCGCTTTTCCGAATCCATCTTCTTCTCCGACTGCACCGTCTTGTACCGTTCGAGCCCGGTGCGGATGATGTTCGCCGCCGAACCGCGCTGGGCGTCGCACTCCTTGATGGCCTCGTCCACCTGGCCCTTCATCAGCTGGTTCTGGACCGCCTTTCAGAAACGTCGTCATCGAACGCTTGCCGTTCGCTTTGCGCAGGGAGAACAAGCGCTCGAACACCAGCGTGATGTCCATCAGCGTCAGTGTGATCAACACCGGCACGACAATACCCCCCGTGTAGACCGTCCCAAGCAGGTTGTCGGGCACCGTCCTGACTTCACCGTTCCGGAAGTTGGCGGGGTCGCCGAGAATAAACCAGTAAATCAAGATCGCCACGATACCCGTGACGATGATCACTGTCGACAGGAAAATGGACTGCTTCATTGATGCGCTCCTCTGTGTAGTGTGGACTGCGTGAACTGTGAATTCTTATTCCAATGCGCCCAACGCCTTCACCGCCTCATCCCGTGTTTCGGCGACATCGAACACCAGGGTGAGCTTCGTGATGACGAAGATATTATTGATGTTCTTGTTGATTTCGCACAGCTTGACATGTCCCTTGTTTCGCGAAAACGTGGTGTGCGCACTGACCAGCACACCAATAGCCGTGCTGTTCAGATAGGTGACCTTCCCCAGATCAATGATCAGCTTTTTCGTCCCCTGCTCCACAAAATCCGCGATCGCACTCCGCAATTCGTCGGTCTCATCACCTCCTACCAGAGATCCTTTGACCTCAATGACACCGATCTTGCCGCTCTGAAGCGTTGTGGTTTTGACGGCCATGGTACCTCCCGATAGCTGAGAAAAACGTAGTGAGGGAATTCTGGACATCTCAAGAGCAAACGGGGTGCCACGATGCGGGGATGCTGCGACCCCGGACTAATTTCTTGCTGACACGGGAGTTGACGCGCTCGGATCAACCGGAACGTGATCTCCGCGCCAGACGATTCCTTGCACTCTGCACGAGGGAGAAGTGCATCGACAGGGAAAACGTGCATAAAACGTTACCAAAAAATATATTGCGGCACCGTGCAAAATGCAAGACCATCCGGGTCACAAATTGTATTTTTTTCTCTTCCGCCAGAGCGTGGCCGGGTCAATCCCCAGAATCGCCGCAGCTTCTTCAAGATCCTTCGCCGTGCGCAATACCCTGATAATGTGCTGCTGTTCCACCTCTTCCAGGGAAAGCGGATTCTTTGTTTGATTGAGAAGCGACTGGAACTCTTCGGGCAGGTGAAACAACTGCACATGCTCACCGCGCGCAAGAATCACCGCACGCTCGATGACATTCTCAAGCTCCCGGACATTTCCCTTCCAGGGATACGCCCGCAGTGCAGCATAGACCGGAGGGGTGATCTCCCCCGCGAAACCGAATTTCTCCAGGAAGTGCTGCGCCAGCAGAGAAATATCCTCCCCTCGCTCACGCAGCGGGGGGAGTTTCACCTTCACGGCGTTCAAACGATAGTACAAATCCTCACGGAACGTCGCCGCATTTACCGCCTCCTGCAGATCGCGGTTGGTTGCCGCCAGAACCCGCACATCCACCTTGCTCGTGGTCGTCTCCCCCACACGCTCAAATTCCTTGTGCTGCAGGAAACGCAGCAGCTTCACCTGCGTCGGAGACGGAATCTCCCCGATTTCGTCCAGAAAGATCGTTCCGCCGTCCGCCGCGTCAAACCGCCCCTGCCGGTCCTTCACCGCACCGGTGAACGCCCCTTTCACGTGGCCGAAGAGTTCACTCTCCAGCAGCGTCTGCGCAAGGGCCGTACAATTTACGGTTACAAACGGTTTGTCCCGCCGCGGACTGTTGTCATGAATCAAATGCGCAAGGAGCTCTTTCCCGGTGCCGCTTTCGCCTTCGATGAGCACGGCGATATTGCTCGGCGCCACCTGCATCGCCAGATCGATGACGCTCTTCATCCGTTCACTGCGGGTAACCAGCAACCCGGTTTCGGAATGCCGGGCGATTTCCTCCTTCAATAACCGCACCTCCGCCGTGAGACGGTGATGGTCGCTGACCTTCTCCATGAACCGCTGCAGTTCCGCGAATTCAAACGGCTTCTGCAAATAGTCATACGCACCAAGCTTGATGGCTTCCACGGCTGAACCGATGCTGCCGTGGGCCGTCATCAGGACAACGGTCATTTCCGGGGCCACCCGGCGTGCCTCGCGCAGCAACATGATCCCGTCGATGGGTTGCATCTTCAGGTCAAACAGGCCGATGTCAAACCGCTCCTCCTGCATCGCTTCCACCGCCTGCAGCGGATTCAAGAATGCCGTCACGGTGTACCCCGACGCTTCCAGCGCGATGGTCACGGTCCGGACGATGTTCTGTTCGTCGTCTACAAGCAGGAGTCGTTTGCTCATTCCTGGACCTCCTGGGGCCGCGGCGGTGCATCCGTGCGACGGAGCGGCAAACGAAACGCAAATGTACTCCCCCTTCCGGGAAGGCTCTCCGCCCAGATCCTTCCGCCGTACATTTCTACGATCTCCTTGGCAATGGCCAGCCCGAGCCCCACGCTGCCGGGCGTTGTGTCCGATGCACGTTTCACCTGCACGAACTTGTCGAAAATCCGTTCCATAAACTCCTGCGGGATCCCCGCCCCCGTGTCCTGCACTTCCAGCTGCAGCGCCCCCCCTTCGTGCCGCCCCCGGACATTCACGGTCCCGCCGGCCGGCGTGTACTTGAGCGCATTGGTCACCAGGTTTGTGATCACGATGGAGAGCTGCTGCTCGTCAGCGGTCAACACCGGCATATCCACCGGCACATCCGCCACGAGCCGGACGTTTTTTTCCTGGAACTGGATCTGCAGCGGCCTGAGCAATGACTCCACAACGTTATGCAAATGCAGCTCTTCTTCGCGCAAGGTCACCCTGCCGGCCTCAATGCGCGCCAGCTGCAACAACTCCCGGGCAAGCTTCGTCAGCCGCGTGCAATCCGCTTTTGCGGAGGACACCAGCTCTTTCTGCCGCGTGGTGAGCGGGCCGAGCAGCTCCTGGTTCAGAATGTCCACGCACATGGTAATCGACGTAACGGGAGTCCGGAATTCGTGGGAGACGGTGGCAATAAACTCGGACTTCATCCGGTCGAGTTCCTTGAACTGCGTGATATCCTGAAGCAAAGCCAGAACACTCATCACGCGCCCTTCGCGGTCCCTCAGAACCGTGATTTTGGGGCGGAAGAACAGGGTCACTCCCTTTGCAGCCACCTGGAAATGGGACATATCATGCGGGGCCGTCGGCGCACCCCCGGCAATCGCCTGCTCCAGAAGAAACAGAAGCCGTTCGTCATTGATCAGACTCCGGACCGGCCGCCCGATAGCGGTAGGCTCGTCAAACCCGAACAGGTCGGCCACCAGACGGTTCACATGCAGGATGTTCATCGCCCCGTCGGTCATAATCAACCCGTCCGCGATGTTGTCCACGATCGCCTCGGACTTGCCCTTCTCGGAGAGCATTTTGTCGATGTTCATCACCTCGTATTGCCGCAGCCGTTCGGTCATCTTGTTGAATTCCCGGCTGAGCTGACCGACTTCGTCGTCCGACAGAACATCGATCTTCAGGTCAACATTCCCCGCGCCTATCTGCTTCACCTTTTCCGTGAGTTGTTCAGCCGGGGTGATGAACGACCGGATAAGCCAGGCTGTGGCAATAATGCTGAGAATCAAACTCCCGATGGACATCAACATCGATCCGAACGCGGTCTTATTGGCAATGGAATGGGTTTGCGGCATTGCATTATACAACGCGTTCTGGTTGATCTCAAACATCTGAAAACAGAGATCGCGCAGCTGGTCCGACATCGGCCGGACCCGGTCGTAATAGTAGGCCTTGGCCCCTTCAAATGCCCCTTGTTTGACGCGCGCATTCATGGAGTCACCGAGGAGCATGTACTGCCGGTATGCCGCCTGGATGGAATCCCGCAGGGGCTCCTGTCCAGGCATGACCGCAGAACGCACCGCCTGGTCGTACCAGTAGTAAAAGAGATCCCTGTTCTCCGTCCATTTCAAGAAGAGATCCCTGTTCTCCGTCAGGCTCCCCTCCGTGGTCGCCGGCTCCCCCTCGCTCGCCACCAGGAGAGCGTTGTCCTGGCGCTCCAGCGACTTCATCATGTTCTCCGCGGCAAGCACGCTCTGATAATTCTCCCTGATAATCGTCGTCACGCTGGTCGCAATGGAATAAAAATTGTATATCGACCAGTAGCTGCTGCCAAGGTTCAGCACAACCAGGACGGCGAAGGTCCAGACGATGCGGGCGCGGATGCTTTTAATGATCTGGGGCATGGGTTTAGAAAAGCACGCCCAGGTACGGGCCGTGGGAAACGGTCTGATAGTTGGAATTTGCGTTGGAAAGTGTCCAGCGTTGATACCGGAACCGGTATCCGCATACCAGTCCATCAAGCAGCTGTATGTGCCGCAGGAGCAGGCGCACATCGCCGAGAACCGCGGTGGACGACCCGCTCCCCGTGTTGAACCCTTCAAAGCTGTAGTGGATGATCCCCAGAGCCTGCATACTGAACTCCAGTGATGGCGACAGGGCACGGTACCTCAAGCCGGCGCCGATTCCCAGACTTGCGACATTGAAGTGATCCCGTGCGGCGCCGTCGGATTCCGACTTCGAATAGTCGGCGGCCCCGCATACCGGTACCAGCAGTGCACTTGAACGTGATCCTGCAACCATCAGATCGGTCGACACGGTTGTACCCAGGAAGACGGCTTCACGCGAGGAACCATTCATGACGTACCGCGCATAGCCAAAGATCACTTCGAACGGCCCCTGGTCAAACGCCAGCGTGGGCATCCATGCTGTGTATCTGATGGCAAGAGAATCGGGAGTCGGGTTGCCGGCAGCGGGCGCGAAGTCGCGGTACATCGCGCCGGCGCTGAAAAAGCGGGCTTCGGAAGCAGCGTACTCCTGCGGCTCAGTATATTGCGCCGTGGCTGCGCCCACCCGGAAGATCAGCAGAAGGGCGACCAGAACGCGCCGGATCCACCCGCGGTCTGCTTCTCTCAATCCTCCACCTCCGGTTCATGCTGATGCGTGATGCGGAGCGTTTTCACTTTGATGCCGTCAACCGCCTCCACCCTGCCCTGCCACGCACCGATATGCAACAGCGCACCCCGTTCCGGTACCTGCCCGAGCAAATGGATCACATAACCGCTCACCGTCACCACATCCCTCGAATCGGGTACCACGTCAAACTTCCTGGAAAAATCCAGCAACGGCATGGACCCATCCACAAGAAACTCGGTTTCACTCACCTTCTGGACGGTGATCGGTTCGATATCGAATTCGTCGCGGATTTCGCCGACAAGCTCCTCCAGCACATTTTCCAGCGTCACCAGTCCGGCCGTCCCGCCGTATTCATCCACCGCAATGGCCATAAGGACGCGTTTCGCAAGAAACATTGTCAGGGCCCTCTCCAGCGACATCGTCTCCGGTACAAACAGCATTTCGCGTTTGATCTCCAGCAGACGTGTGCCAGCTCCCGTTTCCCCCTTCAACTTGAAGAGGTCTTTCAGATGGATCATCCCTGCCACGTTGTCCAGGTTGCGGTCACAGAGAGGATACCGGGTGAACTGATTGTCCAGTGCAACGGCAATGTTCTCCTCAATCGGCTTGCCGGTGTACAGGACGACCAGGGCCGTACGGGGCACCATGACCTCCCGGACGGTCCGGTCGCGCAACTCCAGCGCCCGCAGGGAAATCCTCTTGCCGGTGCTCGTCTGCGCCGACCCTTTACCCAGGATCAACCGGAGCTCCTCCTCAGAGTGGGTGAGTTCTTCCGCTCCGACCGGCTCTATTCCGAGCAACCGGAGAAAGGTGTTGGCGCTGAGGTTGAGGAACCAGATGAACGGACGGAATATCCTGAAAAAGACATGCAGCGGTCGGGCAATGGCCAGCGTGGTTTCCTGCGGATACTGGATGGCCAGCCATTTTGGCGCCTGTTCGCCCAGGACAATGTGAAGGTAGGTGATGATGGTGAAAGCGATAGTGAAGGAAACGGTATGGACGATGGCCGGTGTGAAACCGCCGAACGCCTCAAACAGGGGGGTAAGTATATCGGCCACAAACGGCTCGCCCACCCATCCGAGCCCCAGGCTGGTCATGGTGATACCCAGCTGGCTTGCCGAGAGATACGAATCCAGGTGCCCGATGACATTCTGCGCAATACGCGCGCGTCGTGAGCCGGACCGCGCCAGGGGTTCGATCTGCGTCGAACGTACTTTGACGATGGCGAACTCGGCGGCGACAAAGAAACCGTTAAGAAACACCAAAACGAGGACGCCGGCAATTTTTGCAAACGTTGCGAGGATTTCCATAGAGTAGAAAGGTACACCAAAGGAGAAGGGAAATCAAGGGCGCGCAGCGCGCGAAACGTCCGACACTCAGTCCAGGACGGCGGCAAATACGCGGTACCCTTTCCCTTCCACGGTCAGCATCACTTCTCCTCCCGATGAAGAGACCATCCAGGTCCTCCCGCTGAACACCTCACGGTATTTGACCGTCCCGCCTTTCACCGCCCCCTCCACCGCCGGCATCTGCAGTTTCGCCCGGCGCGGCTCCGCGGAAAAGTTCAGCATCACGAATATGCGCTGTTTTCCGGCCGTCCGCAAAAAGGCATAGACATCGTTCGCTGCCGTCCCCGTGACGCGCACCAGATCGCCCCGGGAGAGGGCGCTGTTCTGCGCGCGCAGGTCGAAGAGTGCACGGTAGATATCCCCCACCACACGGGGACGTGTCCAATCAATATCCACTTTTTCGAACAAATCCAGCAGCCGGTCATTGGCCACCTCTTCACCGTTGTAGATCATCGGAACACCGGGGAGCGTATTGATCAACACCGTCGCCAGCTGCAAACCCTCCGGGCCGAATTTCTTCACCGCCGGCGCATCCCAGGCGTTTTTGTCGTGATTGGTCGTAAAACGCATCCGGAGTGAACCCCGGGGAAACTGCAGCTCTTCGGTCCTGAGAATCTGGTCGATCAATGCAACCGGCCGCTTTCCCGAAAGAAGCGGTTCCAGCACATCGTAAATATTCCACGAGTACGTCACGTCAAAGGCCTTCACGTGATGCTCGGGAAGCGAACCCTCCGACAACATCATCACCGGCCTGATCGCGTCCAGCTCCGCACGGGCCGACTCCCAGAAGTCGGTCGGCACCATCTCCGCCACGTCGCACCGGAAGCCGTCGATTCCAACATCGCGCACCCACCAGATCATCATGTCGGTCATGTAACGGCGCAAGCCGTCATGATGGTAATCCAGATCCGCCACATCCGCCCAGTCTTCATTCGGCGGGACCATCTCCCCCCGGGCGTCCCTGGTGAACCACTCCGGATGTTCCGTGATCAGCTTGCTGTCCCATGACGTGTGATTCGCCACCAGGTCGATGATGACCTTCAATCCCAGGGCGTGCACCGCATGCACCAGCCTGCGAAAATCCGCGAGTGTGCCGAACTCCGGATTGATGCCATAGTAGTCCTGCACTGCATAGGGAGACCCCAGTGACCCCTTCCGGTGCTTCACCCCGACCGGATGGATCGGCATCAGCCAGAGTGTTTTGACCCCCAGACGCTTCAGCTCGGGTAATCGCTGTTCGAGCCCGGTGAAGGTCCCCTCTTTTGAAAAAGACCGGAGATAGACCGAATATATTGCTCCATCTTTCACCCACTCCGCGCTTTCCCTGGCCGGAAGTGCGGAATACGGACCCCGTAACAACGTCTCGAGTTGTGCCGTGGCAATGAGTGTAACCGGACGGTAGATGCCACCCCCGCCACCGTTGTCTTTGACAAGCACAACGATGGTGTTCTCCCCCTTGTTCACCGCACTGCTGATATCAACGGTGAAGGGATCACTGTATCCGGTGTGCGAGCCGATCTCCATGCCGTTGACCCAGACGACCGCTTCATCATCCACACCCGCAAAGTGGATGCTGAGCGGCTGGGCGACGCTTTCCACCTGGAACGTTCGCATGAACCATCCCCAACCATCGTATTTCGCCATGCCCGGATAGGCTTCCCAGAAATCGGGAGTGGCAACCGTTTCCCACGAAGAACGATCGAGCACCTGGCGGTACCAGCGCTGGTCGATGCCGGCCTTCCCGGCGTCCGCGCGGAACCGCCACTCCCCGTCCAGAGAATGCTTGAGCGGAGATGGTTGCGCCATCATGGAAACCCCAAGGAGGATGGTGCAGAAGATGAGCAGACCTGCCCGTGACATGGTGTTTCTTCCTTTGTCTTTTTTCGAACGACCGCCATTGATCTTCTTCTGTATGCCCTCCATCGCTCTTCTCTCTGCATCAGGCATTTCACCTCCGCGCTTTGCTCTTTCCCTCACTGCCCCGGCCCGAACAGGAAAATGCCGGCAAACACCAGAAGGACCGTCAGCTGGATCCATCGTTTCACCCGCGGATCGGCGCGGCGCACCCGATCCCAGCCGTACGCCAGCACCAGCATCAGCACAAGAAGAAGAGCCGTCCACATCGCCGACTCCGCGTACCCGAACGTCTGGTCGGCCCAGGTGCGGAAATTGAAAGTCCCGAAGTTTCCATAGATCAACAACAGATGCGTCGTATAAACCAGCAGCGATTCCCGGCCCATGAGCGCAACAGGAGAGCGCGGGCCGACACCGTTGCGCTGTTCGTACCAGAACATCAGGGCGCACAGCAAAAGGACAATCCCCAGCCGGAGCAGAACAAAACCGGGGCTGAACCGCCAGTAATCGTAGGTGGGATATACCGATGCGAGCGGCAACAACACGAAGGAAAGGGCCAGCAATCCGATCCCCGCCCCTACAAAACGTTTTGTCAGAACACCTGCGGCCTGCGGGGAGCCGGAAGAGACGACTGCTTCGCGTGCCTCCGAAAAGAGATATCCCGCAATCGCTCCTGCAAACAGGAAGACGGACCAGGGGAAGAGGGGAAACAGCGAAAAGTGCAATCCGTTCATGTATGCCGCAAGGGGCGCCGGAAACACACGAACAAAATCCGTTCCCCACATCAACGGCGTCACCAGCAGGACGGTCACCGAGATCACCCCGGTCGCAAGATACAACCACCGTTCGCTGCGCACGATCAGGAGCAGGATCTGAAGAAAGAGAAGGCAGACGGCGATACATTGAAGGACATCGGCCTGGAAGAAGACCAGCCACTGCTGTTCGCTGACCCCCGCCATGAGCTGGCCGAGGTTGAACTTGGGCAGGTGAAGCGCATAGCCGATCGCCAGGATAAACAGCAGGCGCCCGAGCTGTTTGAAGAGCGGAGTGCCGAAACCGAGGTAGGACGGCAGTTTCCGCCGCGTGGTAACCGCGTATGCCATCCCCGAGGCAAACAAGAACGACGGGGCAACGAGTCCGTTGATGAACGTGAGCACCTCAAACGGACTGCTTTCCGAGATGGCTTTGAGAATGGTCGCGTTGAAGACGTGGGTCTCGATCATCACGATCACCGCCCAGCCCCGGAGGAGATCAATGAAGGCAAGACGCTTGGAGGGGGCCATGGGGGAGTACTTCCGGAGATTTGTTGCGAACCCTGTCACCTGCAGAGGAGCCGCGAGAGACTCCCGGGAGTTCAGACGAACAGTCACACCACCGAGACGCAGAGGAGAGCTCTCTCGACAGCACTTCCCCGGTATGGGGCCTTACTCTGCGGTACTGCGCACCGTGCCGGACCGGCCAGCTAATAGGGTCTGGTCAGGAAGAAATACAGGAGCGTACTGGTGAACCCCGCCTGCAGCACCCGCCAGTGCGGATCGTGCCGTTCTCGCACGGCGTTCCATGCGTGAACCGAAGTGACCATCAGCAGCAGCACACCCGCTGCAACACAGAGGGTGAATAAGGGGTTCAGCCGCTGGCCGATAATCTGCATCAGGCCGTCGTTCGCTGCAGATCCGTAAACGAGGACAAGGTGTGCGGCGTAGACAAGGAGGGAGGCTTTGCCCAATACCACGAGATGATTTCCGACCGCCGGCGGAAGCCGCCGCACGGCAAAGAACCCCGTCGTTATCAACAGAATCGCTCCAAGCCGGATGGCGAAGAAATCCGGTCCGGTCTTCCAGAAATCATGCGCAGGGTACACCTGCAGCGGGAGAAGATCACACACCACACCGGTCGCGACCGCCAATGCGGAAACATGGGCAACCCGGCGGAAGAACGCGGATTCCCTCCCGGCGGATCGGGCCTTCACGTACAGGAGCCCGGTAACGGCGCCGGCAAAGAGAAATGCCGTGAATGGAAAAATGGGGAAAAGGGAGGGTTGCTGCTGGTTCAGATACGGAGCGATGATCGCCGGAAGAATGCCCCGGAAGTCAAGAAGCCAGATGAGCGGCGACAGCAGGACAATGAGCGTACCGGCAGCCGCGGTCACCAGGAGAAACCGTTCGCGGGTTCGTGTCATGACAACGAGCAGCTGCAGCATGATGATGCTCACCGCCAGACAGTGCAAGATGTCCACCTGGAACATCATTGCATACTCTTCGGGCCGGGTATTGTACAGGAGCTTATTCAGGGAGAAGAAGGGGAAATGCAGGACGTATCCCAGGACGAGCAGTCCGGCCATTTTGCCGATCCGCTTGCGGGCGGGAGCGGCAAAGGCGGCAAAGTCCGCCCACCGCGGTCCGGTCACGACGGCAAACGCATAGCCGGAAATAAACAGAAACAACGGCGCGGTGAAGCCGCGGAAGGCATCATAGATGCGGAAGACTTCCGTGGTGCGGGCATCCGGGCCCAGCACCGCATCGATGCTGTGGCCCAGGACCATCACCACAACGGCAAAGCCGCGCATGAAGTCGAGGGAATGTACACGTTCTCGTGGTTGATGCATCGATAGTGCAAGGGTGCGCCGGAAGGCGGATCGGGCAGATACCACAGGGGGAAGGTGAGAGTTAATCGCCGATCTTATCCTTGATGATCCTCTCCAGTTCGTCCATGTCCACCGGCTTCGTCACATACGCCGATCCACCGATTTCCTTCCCGAACTTCCTGGCGTAGTAGTCATCCACGGCGGTCAGGAATACAAACGGAAGCCTGGTGAACTCTTTCTGTTTTTTAACCGCCTCAAACAATTCGAAACCGTTCGTTTCCGGCATCACCAGGTCGGACACAACGATGTTCGGTTTCAGCTTCTGGATCGCCTTCATGGCATCCTCTGCACACCCGACGGCTTCCACCCGGAAGCCCCGGTCCAGAAGCCCTGCTCGTGTGGCACTCAGGACGGCGGGCTCGTCATCCACCAGCAGGACCAGCTTGTCCTTCACCGTCAAGGTTTTGTTTCGATCGTTCATATTTGAATATTGCCAATTCCCCAATGAAATGCAATCACGGTCTGTCCAGAATCAGCCGGGCGCACGTTTGACCGCTCTGAATCGCTCCTTCGATCGTCGCCGGAAGACCCGTATCCGTCCAGTCTCCGGCAAGCAGCATGTTTTTCGCCGCCGTGACAGTGCCCGGACGGCGTCCCTCGTTCGCCGGCGTGGCTGAAAACGTGGCGCGCTTCTCACGGAGAACCACCGCATGTGCAGGGAGCTCGACCGCCCTCCCGAATACCGTGCGGAGATCTTCGACCGTGATATTTACGAGCTCTTCGTTGCTCAAACCAACCAGAGTATATGCAGCACTGATCGTTGCAGAGAGATGGCGCTCTCTCCGGAAAATCCAGTGTACCCGCCGGCCGATCAGACCGAGTACATCCCGGTCCATGAACGGGTGCTCGAACCAGAGGTGGATGGAGATAATCGGCGAAGCCGCCGCAGGAGCCATCACGTCGATGTTCCCGGGAAGCGGTATATTCGCCGGCCAGAGATCGACCGTCCGTGCCGGCGGAACGGCAAGGATAACCGCGCCGGAGGAAATATTTTCTCCTCCTTTCAGTGTCACGCTGCGCACAACATCGCCATCGGTCTGCAGGGAAACAACGTCAGCGGCACAGCGTATCACCCCGCCGTGTCGTTCAACAAACGCGCACGCCGGATCAACAAAGACGGTGCTCAGGCCGGCCCGTGGAAACACGAGCGCCGAACGGCTCCAGTGGTCAAGAAACGCAGTGCGTATGGTCCGGAGAAACAAGGAGGCCGGCGCGCGATCCATATGCTCATTCATGATTGCCACCGCCAGCGGCTCCCAGAAGCTCCGTCGCGCCTCGGCTGATTGATGCCGGGCATCCAGCCAGTCCGTGACGGTGTCCCCCGGTACCGTCTCGAAGCGGCGCAGGGCTCCACCTGCCCGCAGGAGCCGGATGCGGTCAGGCAGATTCAGCAACGACGTGGTGGTGATGCCCCAGAGCAGATGCAGCGGCGCGGGAAGGGCCGGGAGTCTGAACTCCACAAACCCCCGATCGGGATGATGGAATGGCAGGACCGGGCGCGGTTGGGTGGCCGTAAGATGGCGCGCACCGATACGATCAAGATAGGCGAAGGTCCGTTCGTATCCGGCGATCAGTAAGTGCTGCCCGTTGTCAATGGTGTCGCCGGTTACGGGATCGGTATAGGAGCAGGCGCGCCCGCCTGCTGCGGGCTTCTGTTCGAGAAGGAGAACGGGAACCCCGGCGGCAGCCAGATCGACCGCAGCAGCCAGACCGCTCAGCCCGCCGCCGACGATGACTACCGGACGGTGTGTGTCGATTCTGTCCACAACGGACTGCGGTTCATCCACGAGTACTTCAGGCGATGGCTCAGCCAGTACCGGAAGGCGATGAGCACTTTGAGGAATTTCGAGATGGAAATACGCCGCTCAAACACGTTGTAATCGACCTTCATGATCCGGTTGAGCGTGTGTGCGTAAATCGACCACATGATCCGCGCGGCGAAGAAGAATCGCTTGTCTTCATCCAGCAACGCTGCGCGTGCCAGATCAAAATATTCGCTCGCCCGCTTGCACTCAAATCGCATCAACTCCACGAACTGGGGGGTGTAGCGGTTGTGCAGGAGATCGTCCTCGGAATATCCGAACCGTTCCAGGTCTTCAAGCGGAATGTAAATGCGTCCGCGTTTCGCATCGTCTTTGATGTCGCGAAGAATATTCGTCAGCTGAAGTGCGATCCCGAGATAAATTGCGTATTCGCGGGTGGACTCGTTTCTGTATCCGAAGATCTTCCTGCACATCAGCCCGACCGACGACGCCACCAGATAGCAGTACTCCCGCAGCTCATCAAAGGTCCGGTAGCGCGTCGTCCGCAGATCCATTTCCATCCCCCGGATCAACTCGTAAAAATGCTCGACCGGGATATTGAAACGCTGTGCGGTTGAACTCAGCTGGTTCAGAAGGGGGAACGTGGACTTCCCCCGCAGGCTTCGGTTCAGCTCCATACGCCACTTGCGCAGAAGCACCCCTTTGTGCCGTTCGTCACGGTCTTCATCCACAATATCGTCAGTCGTCCGGCAGAATGCATAGACGGTGTGAATCGCCTCGCGTTTCTGTTTGGGCAGAAGCGAGAATGAATAGTAGAAGCTGGTGTTGCTGCTTCGCGTTATGGCGGTCGCCGTTGCGTTCATGGAATTCGCCGGAAAAGCGTCCGGAGAAGAATGCCTGCCTTTTGCACTAGCGAGAGTGATGGACGCCGGTGGAGGACGTCATAGCCTCTTGCGTGGACCGCTTCCAGGATTGCCAGTCCGCCGCGCACCGTAAGAGAGAGCTCGAACCGGAGCCGGGCGGAGGAAACAAGGTCCAGCAACGGCACACCGTTGAGCAGATACTCCCTGGCGCGTTCCACCTCAAATGCCAGCATTCGCCGGAATGGTTCATTAACAACACCCCGGGCCAGCTCATTCTCAGTATAACCAAATCGGCCAAAATCTTCAAGCGGCACATAGAGCCGCCCGTTTGCCCTATCCACCGACAGATCCTGCCAGAAATTGGCCAGTTGCAGCCCCGTACAGATGGAATCGGACAAAGGAACCGTCCGTTCGGTTACTTCCCCGAAAAGGTGCAGGAGGAGATAACCGACGGGATTTGCCGAATGACGGCAGTAGTACAGGAGATCTTCAAACCGGTTAAATCGTTGCACTGTAACGTCCATGCGGAACGCGTGGAGGAGTGCATCCAGCGGCTCGCGGGGAAGACCGGTGCGCGCGGCGGTTTCGCCGAGCGCCACAAAAACCGGATCGGTCGCGTCGCCCTGATAACAGATCCCGAGTTTTTCACCCCATTCATCAAGTCGCCGGAGCCGCTCGTGAGCGGGGACATCTCCTTCATCGGCGAAATCGTCGGCGGTCCTCGCAAAAGCGTAAATAGCTGCAACATAGGGGCGCCGGGCGCGCGGAATCGCCAGAGAGGCCACAGGGAAGTTCTCATAGTGCGACCGGGCCAGGGTCTTGCAGTAGGCAAATGCCTTGTCGATTTCCTGCCGTGTGCGTTGTTGCATGATTGACAAGATATCCACTCCGGAGGTCAACTTCAACGATTCTTGCTCTTGAGCCGGATATCGCGTATATTATTGGATCATTTTCGGCGGGATAGCTCAGTAGGTCAGAGCAGTGGAATCATAATCCACGTGTCGGGGGTTCGAATCCCTCTCCCGCTACTGACAACATGTCTGAGTCAACGTTTTTCCCGTCCCGATTCCGGGCGTTTGTACAGGAGCATGCGTTGCTCCGGACAGGCGACCGTGTGGTCGCGGCGGTGAGCGGAGGAGTGGATTCGGTTGTTCTTTTGCATCTGCTTGCCGGCGATCGTATGCGTCTGCAGCTCGACCTTGTGGTGGCGCATTTTAACCATCAACTGCGGGGCCGGGAAGCCGATGCTGATGAACAATTCGTCGGTGCGCTTGCCGGGAAACTCGGCCTGAGCTTCCGGGCGGGTCGCGGCAATGTTCGCGACCGGGCGCGGAGACAGCAGACGGGCATCGAAGAGACGGCCCGGGAACTCCGCTATGAGTTCCTGCAAACGGTCCGGCGGGAAACAGGGGCCGTCCGCATCGCCACCGGACATAATGCCGATGACAACGCGGAGACGATGCTGCTGCACCTGTTCCGCGGTGCCGGCGTCCGCGGCTTGGCAGGCATCCCGGTCCAGCGAAATGAGGGCCTGATAATCCGTCCGCTCCTGTTCGCAACACGGAACGAGATCGCGGCTTACGCGACGCAACACGGGATCACCTTCCGCGAAGATACGACCAACGCCGGAGATGATCACGCACGGAATGTGATACGGCATCACATTCTCCCGGTGGCGCGTTCACGAGTCCAGGGAGGCGTTGTCCGTACCCTGCTGCGTACGGCCGAAGTGTTCCGCGAGCTGGATTCCTATCTTGCACAGATCGCACGCACCGGCCTCGACCAGGTTGTCATCCGTCGCGAGGGCGATGAGGTGCATCTGTCGCTCCCCATCCTCCTCACCTTCCCCACGGCGATCCGGCAATATCTGGTCATGCAGGTCGCGGAGGCAACGACCGGTCTGCGTTTGCGCTCCGACCGCGTGAACGCGGTTCTGGCAATGATCGCTCAGCAACCCGGCCGGCGGATCACTCTCGGCCGCGGGTGGGAAGTGATGCGGGAACGCGACACCCTATGCCTGCTGGCAACCCGGACCACGGGAACATTCGCCATGCAGGTGTCGCCGGAAACAGAGTACACGGTGGGCGAGGCACGGTTTTCGTTCACCATCAAACAGCGCTGCGAGCCCGGACCCCGGGGCGGCGGGGAAGAGGAACGTGTGGATGCGGAATTGACCGGCGCGGGGCCGTTTATCCTGCGATCGTGGAAGCCCGGCGACCGCTTCACTCCGCTGGGCATGACCGGCACCAAGAAAATCAGCGATTTCCTCGTGGATGCGGGAATCCCGCTCCGCGAAAAACACTGCCACCCGGTGCTCGTCACCTCAGGCGGAGAGATCATCTGGTTGTGCGGGCTCCGGATCGATGAACGATTCAAAATCACCGGGCACACACAACGGACACTGCTGCTCCGGTTTCAAAGACAGACGGAAGGACGGAATGGCGAAAGCCCTCAAAGTTAACGGCGACGCGTTTGATGTGATGATCAGCGAGCGCCGCATCAAAACCCGTGTCCGCTCCCTGGCCCGCACCATCAGCAAGGACTACCGGGGGAAAGTCCCTGTGTTCATCGGCATCCTGAACGGCTCGTTCATCTTCTTCGCCGATTTGATTCGTGAGGTCACGATCGATTGTGAGATGGATTTCCTGAAGCTCTCCAGCTACGGCGACGCCAAGATCAGCTCCGGCAATGTGCGGCTGCTGAAGGATCTCAATTGCCAGGTTCCCGGGCGGGATATCATCATCGTCGAGGATATTGTAGACTCGGGACTTTCCATGCAGTATATCCGCGATCTTATCATGCGGCAGAACCCCGCATCGTTTAAAGTTGTTACATTATTATACAAGCCCGCATCCGTAAAAACAGACATCCAGCTCGACTATGTGGGGTTTACCATCCCCTCCGCATTTGTCATCGGATATGGTCTGGATTACGCGCAGCGGGAACGCAACCTGAAATCGATCTACAGACTGAAAGCCTGACACTTTCACATGGACGAACAGAAGAACAACGGCATCGACTCACGGAAGGGCGGCGACCCGGATCGTCGCCGTACCACACCGCGCCCTCTGCGGCAAAAAAAATCGGGGCCCCAGTCCCGTCCTGACGACGACTTTAACTGGAACAAAGTCCTGAAGGTCGTCCTCAGCTGGTCCGCCATTATCGTGGTGGTGTTCCTGGTGATGACCCTGTTCAAGGGAACGGAGCCCAGTGAGACGGAAGTGACATACAGCGAATACCAGGAGTTCCTGCAGACAAACCAGATCCGCCGTGCCACGGTAAAGAAGTCGGAACTCACCAATTTTGATTTTCACGGCGAACTGAAGTCGCCCGGACATGTGAACCGCGCCGGACGCGATGTTCCGGTGACAAAATTCGTGCTCACGCTGCCGATTCTCGACAGTGCCGTGATCAAGGAGTGGGGCGACCGGAAGATCGAATTTTCGGTGGAACGGGAAGACAACACCTGGATGAGCGCGCTCGTCAGCGCCCTCCCCTGGGTGCTCCTTCTCGTCGTCTGGTTGATCATTATGCGCAGAATGCAGGGAGCGGGGCCGAAAGGCATCTTCTCCTTCGGCAAAAGCCGTGCGAAAATGCTGAACGAAGGCGCACCGAAGGTGACGTTCCTTGATGTCGCGGGAGCGGATGAAGCCAAGTCGGAACTCATGGAAATCATCGAGTTCCTCAAAGAACCCGCCAAGTTTCAGAAGCTGGGAGGCAAGATCCCGCGCGGAGTGCTCCTGCTGGGACCTCCGGGCACGGGCAAAACGCTCCTCGCCCGCGCGGTTGCTGGAGAAGCCGGCGTACCGTTCTTCTCCATTTCGGGGGCAGACTTCGTCGAGATGTTTGTCGGCGTGGGCGCCAGCCGGGTGAGGGACCTGTTTGAACAGGGAAAGAAAAGCGCCCCGTGTATCATTTTTATCGACGAAATTGACGCCGTCGGACGCCACCGCGGCGCCGGACTGGGCGGCGGCCACGATGAGCGTGAACAGACGTTGAACCAGCTGCTCGTTGAAATGGACGGGTTCGAACAGAACAGCGGCGTCATCATCATCGCCGCCACCAATCGTCCCGATGTGCTCGACCCCGCACTCATGCGCCCCGGCCGGTTTGACCGGCAGGTCGTCGTGGACCGCCCCGACGTGAAAGGCCGCGAGGGCATTCTCCGGGTTCACACAAAGAACATCCCGCTGGCCGACGATGTGCATCTGGATGTCCTTGCCAAGGGGACACCCGGACTCGCAGGCGCCGAGCTTGCCAACCTGGTGAACGAGGCGGCGCTGCTCGCCGCCCGGCAGAATGCCCGCGCCGTGAACATGCGCCACTTCGAAGAATCCAAGGACAAGGTGATGATGGGCATGGAACGGAAGAGCCTGATCATCACCGAAAAAGAGCGGAACATCACGTCCTACCATGAGATCGGACACGTGCTCGTCGCACGCAAGCTCCCCGAAGCGGACCCGGTCCACAAAGTCACCATCATCCCGCGCGGACGCGCCCTCGGGTTGACCACATACATCCCGATTGACGAGAAACACACGTACTCGAAACTGTACCTCGAAACGATGATCACCTACGCCCTTGGCGGCCGCGCCGCGGAAAAACTGATCTTCGGCCAGCTGACCACCGGCGCCGGCAACGACATCGAACGCTCCACGGAGATTGCCCGGAAAATGGTGTGCGAGTGGGGTATGAGCGACAAACTCGGGCCGCTTGCATACGGACAGAAGGAGGAGGAGATATTCCTGGGCCGGCAGATCGCACAGCACAAGAACTACAGCGAGGAAACCGCGATTACCATCGACGACGAGATCAAGAAGATCGTCAATTCCTGCATGAAGCGCGCGGAGAAGATTCTCACAGACAATATCGAAACGCTTCACCGCCTCGCAGCGGCATTGCTCGAACGTGAGATCCTCGACTCGGTGGAGATTGATGCGGTGATTCGCGGTGAATCGCTTCCCCCGATGGAACGGCGCGGCAACAAAGGGAGCACCGACGGCAAAGTCCAGACGCCCGCGCCGGAAGGCGGCGGCGCGCCGGCCAGGACATGAACGATCTCCGGAGCGTCGAGGAGAGCTATGCGACCGAACTCATCCGCAAGGGGATCCATCTGAGCTCGCTTTCGATTCCGGTGGTTTACCTTTTCATCTCCCGCCCCACCGCGCTCACGATTCTGATCCCGCTGACGCTCCTGTTCGGTTTTTCGGATCTGGCGCGATTGTACGTGCCGGCATTCGGGGAACTCTACACGAAGTTCTTTGGATTTCTCCTGCGCCGCCATGAACGGAGTGCGCGGCGCAGGCGTCTGAACGGCGCCACGTTCGTCCTGCTTTCCGCAACACTCTGCATCTGGCTTTTTCCCAAGGTCATTGTCATCACGGCGTTTGCCATCCTCATCATCTCCGATACCTCCGCCGCGCTGATCGGACGGAAGTTCGGGCGCCATCCCTTTCTCGGCAAATCCCTCGAAGGCACAACCGCCTTCTTTGTCAGCGGCCTTCTGGTGGTGGCTCTCGCACCGAAAGTCGAATACCTGCCCGCGGAATACCTCATCGGCGTCCTGGCAACAGCACTCGGCGCCATCGTGGAAGCCCTTTCCCGTGACCTCATTGACGATAATCTCTCCATACCGATTGCCATCAGCCTGGCGATGTGGGGACTCTATATCCTGCTGCTGCCCGCCATCAACGTCCATGCACTCGACCTGATCCCCGGATGAACGTCTATCTTTCAGGCGGCATGGAATACGCGTCCGACGAAGGACGCGGCTGGCGGGAACAGATGGAACAGTGGCTGCATCGGGAGCTCCGCTGGACGTCATTCAATCCCAACAGTGAAAGCGAGAGATTTCTGCAGGTCCAACTTCCCGGAACAGACTTTCGCGACCTGAAATCCGGCAACCCGAAACGTTTTCGCGAACTCGTGCGCCAGATCGTCGAGCTCGATTGCCGCGCGGTCGCCGAACAGTCAGACCTGGTGATATGCTACTGGGATGAATCCGCACAACGCGGAGCGGGGACAAAGGGGGAAATCACGATTGCACGATACTTCAACAAACCGGTCTACCTCGTCACCTCCGTCCCCGAAACGGATATTCCCGGCTGGGTGCTGGGATGTGTGACGCGGATTTTCCCGGATTTTGACGCCCTGCGGAACTTCCTGAAACCCTGATTCCACAACCTACCTTCCTACCGCAATCATCCTCTCGCCGGCCATTGTCCCTTGCGCCTGAAGCTCCGTCAATACCTCCAGCCGTTCCAGCGCCCACTGGGCCAGCCAGAGAAGTGTTGGTCCGGTGAGATTGATCCCGTGATGGGGCTCCACATGAGCGTCGCCGGAAAAGGGTTTGTGAACCGTCATACTGCGGGAATACGCCTCAATCTTTCCGCGGAGCGCAAAGATCCCCGCCTGGAATGTAGAACAGGAGACGGGTGGGTTGTCCTCACCGTGGACTATATATCCCTCGGGTAGTGTCGCACTCTGCAGGTACCCGTGCCAGTGCGCCAGCGCCATGCCGGAGGCTCGCAGGGTGTCGGCAAACCATGCGTCCGGTTGGACCCGGTGCAACAATCCCGCCACAAGGGCATTGGCCATGGCGTGCGACAGTATGGTCAGCGTGTCGTACGAAGGTCTGTAATCCGTGCTCCGGCCGACCCCGCGCGGTGTGGAGAAAATAATCCGGCCCTGGGACAGTCCAAGCATCACCAGATCGCGCTGTGGATCGATGTTTGATTTGTCGCATCCCGAACGGGTCGTCAATACCCAGATGTCCGGCACCCGGAGAAGAACGGGGCCCTGCGGCATGTTTACCGTGACGTGCAGTGCGTCGTTGATATGCATCACCCCGGGACCGCTCCGGATGTCCACACGAAATTTCTCCCACGCTTCCCCCGCCGTGAGTGCGAGGGGCGGATCCACAGGAAGCTGCCGCGCGAGAAACCCGTAGCTCATCCCCGAACGGTGGTCCAGATACGCCGCAGCGAGACGCTTGTAATACCGGTTGCGGAAGGCAAGCGATTCGAGGGAGGTGTGGAAAAGCATCAGGCCTGTATCGGACCAGAGTTTCCCGCTCTCCTGGAAGTCCTGAACATAGGGACGATACCGCGGATCGTGAAGATCCAGTCCGCCCTCGCGCACGTCAAAGTCGCTTGCGTGGGGTGGAACAACAGGCGCTGCAAGCTTGGGGACAAGTACGCTGAACGCTTCTTCGTGAAGCGTCTTCATGCTGCAGCGTATGATCGCGCCGTTCATCGTGCAGACGGTCCAGTCCGCATCATCGACATAGATCACCACCTGTACAATATTCCACGCAAGCATCTTGACAATGCTGTTCAATTTTTCCTGCGAAGCCATCGCAACATCGGCGGGACATGGCCCGTCCACGATCCCCACAATCGTTGCCCGCCGGAGATTGGTCACATGATCCACGGGCAGATTGCCGGATTCCAGCTCGCCGGGCGCAATGACCACGATCCCTTCGCGGAGTTTGCCTGTTACAGGATTCGCAAGCGCCTCCGCATACGGCAGCACAGTGACACCGCAGGCCACCAGGGCGTCATGCAACTGTGCACTGAAGGCTGCCACGCGCCCGCTCACCGTGCGCCCCGGGGAAAACGTCACGTGAAGGCTCCTGGCCATTGCCACGGCCGACAGAGGTACCGCCCCCGGCACGCCGAGGATCGCGGCTACGGCATCGACACTCATCACGTCCGATTTTCGTGTGTCACTCATAAACGTTTCTCTGTGCCAGTTTCTCTTCCCTCGAGTTTGAACACCCTGACAAGACCGTCTCCCATTCCCGCCCAGATGCTGCTGAGCACAATCAGCGCCTTCGGGCCGC
Organism: uncultured Bacteroidota bacterium; assembly: GCA_963779225.1. GTDB lineage: Bacteria > Bacteroidota > Ignavibacteria > UBA10030 > UBA6906 > CAVPCZ01. Next base: position 730,320 of record CAVZWW010000003.1, on the reverse strand, counting down.
TGAACGGAACCACGATTTCACGCCGGCGTTGCCGTACGGCACGTACAATGGCGCGCGCAACCCGCTCACTGGAAATTTTTGCCGATGCCGCCGGGACATCCAGTGCTGCAATCATCGGCGTGTCCACGCGCCCGGGAAGAATCGTCGATGCGCAGACACCGGTGCCGTGGAGTTCCTGCCGCAGAACGTCCATAAAACCCGTCGTCGCAAATTTTGAGGCCGCGTATGCGGCATCGGGCGGCAAACCTTTTTTTCCGTCAATAGAGGTGACCGCCACGATATGTCCCGATCGCTGTCCCAGCAGGTGAGGAAGCACCGCACGAATCAGATGCACCGTTCCGTAGTAATTGACCGCCATGCACCTTTCAATGTCGGCCAGGGCAAGATCACGGACGGCACTGCGGTGATACACCCCGGCATTGCAGACGACAATATCGATCCGGCCGAACCGGGCGAGCGTATCGCGGACGAGCCGGTCCACACTCGCCTCGTCCGTCACATCGGTCGGAACCACAAGCACTTCGGCACCCGTGGTCCGTACATCAACCTCCGCCCGCCGGAGCTCCTCCCGATTCCGCGCGGCAAGAACCACCCGTGCACCCTCCCGGGCAAACGCCATCGCTGCCGCCCGCCCGATGCCCGACGATGCACCGGTGATGACGGTCGTTGCACCATATATGCGGTTCGTGTATGCACCCATGTGAAGACCTTCGCATCCTGACGGCGCAGACAGGATCTCCTGCACCACTATGGGAACAATGCCGGCGCTACATCCGCAACATTTCGACGTGCGGAATACCGTCCTCATCATACACTTCCCCCGCCCGCACATAGCCGAAACTGTTATAGAACCGCTCAAGATACTCTTGGGCAGAGATACGGTTGGGCTGCCCCGGATACACTTCGGCCGCTTTCCTGAGCCCCTCTGCCATCAGGTCCTTCCCCACACCGGACCGGCGAACGCTCTGACTCGTGATCACGCGCCCGATGGAAGGTACCGAGAAGCGTCTGCCCGGTTCCACGATGCGAAGATACGCCACCAGTTCCCCCCCGTCATCGTGACCGGTCAAATGCAACGAGTGCTGATCGCGCCCATCCAGGTCCAGGTATGCGCACGACTGTTCAACACTGAAGACCGCCTGGCGCAAACGGAGAATGGCGTACAACAGGTCGGTGGTGAGCTGTTGATAGGTGTGCCATCGCCAACGAATCATTGGCTTTTTTTCCAGACCCACTCCCGTGCTTTTACCTTTCCGTCTTCGAGTCCTTCGATGCGCGCATGAAGGCCGTCGTCTTCCAACCTGTAGATGATGCGTTGCGGAAAGTCCAGTTCGAGGTTCTCGAATACCGCACGCTTGCGCACCGCTTCTTTGAGGGGAAACACCGTGGGTCCCCGCCCCTGGGGATTTGCGACATAGGCAATACCCGATTCGGTCGCCTCGATCCGAAGGTATTCGAACCAGACCAACCCCGCCGAGTCGATATCCCGGTGGAGACCGAGCATGACGCCGCCGGCAGATCGCATCCAGAACTCTTCCATGCGTATGCCGTGTTCGACACCTACCCAGAATCCGGCCATCCATTCCAGAGCGGCAATACCGGGTTTATCCTGCTGCGGGTTGGAAGCGGAATCCGCAACATACACAGCGAGCACGCCGATGACAATGCCAATGATGAACGTACGCATGAAGGGCAACACCTGCCGGTTGCACGCCTGTTTCCCGGGATCTCCGCCGGCGAGTACGCCAGCTGGACCGGGGGTGAGAAACACCGCGTGCCGATCGATATGCTGTGGCATAAATAGACTTCTGAGGGGATATTCCCGCACAGCGGGAAAACCCGGAAAGCCGTCTGAAAAAGTAGTTTACAAACAACCCGTCTGAAAAGCAACGCCGTGTCTGCGTATCCGGGGGTTGCATCCCACCAGCCACCTCCCTATCATGAAGGAGTCCGTGCCCGCCGGCCATATCGCCAGCAGGGCGTGATCGCCGGCGACCATACGTGCAGGCCTCTGCCCGGGATAGCCGGACGCTCCTCCAAACGGATGCACACCGCACAGAAGGACTGATCGCTCTCTCGCATGACCAATCTCGACTTCGGCTATATCCTCCAGGTCCTTCCCGGTATCGTCCTGGGATTCACCGTACATGAATTTGCCCATGCCTTTGTTGCCTTCCACCTGGGTGACGACACGGCCCGGCGTATGGGACGCTATTCCCTCAACCCGCTGAAACACATCGATCCGTTCGGCTTTCTCCTCCTCATTATCGCCGGCTTTGGCTGGGCCAAACCCGTCATAATCGACAGGTCCAGGCTCGGCAATCCGCGTCGCGACGATGCGCTGATTGCCGTCGCCGGTCCCCTTTCCAACCTCGGCCTCAGTTTCATCTGCGCAGGGATCATCAAGATTGTCCTGATTGCTGTCCCGTATGAAGGAAATGCTGTGTACTCCTGGATCATCAACGCGCTGATTGCGGGAGTGTACGTAAACCTTGGACTGTTCGTCTTTAATCTTTTGCCCGTCCCGCCCCTCGACGGGTCGCATGTGCTGCTGCAGACCCTCAATATTCAAGATGATGTCAATGTCCGGGCTTTCTACAAGTACGGAACGTTTCTCCTGCTCGGTGTCATCATCGCCGAGCGTGTGCTGAACATCGACATTCTGCCTATCGGGAAGGCCGTCAGGTGGACAGGTGAATGGCTGCTCGCCCTGTTTGCACTGGCCTGACAACACCGACCCGACAACACGATCGCAGAGGAGGCAAGCATGTTCATCGGTCACTACGCTGTAGCGCTCGGCGCAAAGAGAGCCGCACCCGGAGTGTCCCTCGGTACGCTCTTTCTCGCCACCCAGATGGTCGACCTGCTCTGGCCGTTGTTCCTCCTCCTGGGATTCGAACACGTGCGGATCGATCCGGGCAATACCGTCATGACCCCGCTGGACTTCTACGATTATCCGATTACACACAGTCTGCTCGGCGCGGTCGCCTGGTCATTGCTCACCGGACTCCTGTACTACGGGTTCAGGAGCAACGTCCGGAACGCCCTCGTCGTTGCCGGTACGGTGCTCAGCCACTGGATCCTCGACCTCCTGACCCACCGCCCCGACCTCCCGCTCGGGTTCGGCAGCACGGTGTATGTCGGCCTCGGACTCTGGAACTCGCTCTGGGGGACGCTGCTGCTCGAACTCTGTCTTTTTCTTGCGGGTCTTTTCCTGTACACCGGATGCACCAGGGCGCGTGACCGCTATGGTTCATACGGTCTCTGGTCACTCGCGGCCATCCTCCTGCTGGTCTATGCGGGAAACATCTTCGGCCCGCCACCTCCGAGTGAAGCCGCCATCGCAATTGCCGGCAATGCCGGCTGGGTGTTTGTCGTCTGGGCTTATGTTGTGGACCGGCACAGGGAACCGTTGAACGGCATCACCCGGACTCAGCAGGTCGCGTGAGGTGTTCCTCCGGGGATGGACCTGCAGGGAGATCAGACATCATAGCGTTCTCCCCCCACCACAGTCATCTCCACGCGCACATCCGTGATTGCTTCTGGTGGAAGCGCAAAGATATTCTCCGAGAGCACCACCATATCCGCTAGTTTGCCCGCTTCAATGCTCCCTTTGAGCTGTTCTTCAAAGGAGGCGTAGGCGTTGTTGATCGTGTAACAGCGCACCGCCTCTTCCACGGTGAGCCGTTCCGCCGGAGTCCATCCTCCCGGACGTTTGCCGTCCAGTGTGGCGCGGGTCACTGCGGCGTGGATGCCCAGAAGCGGGTTCAGCGGAGCAACGGTCCAGTCACTGCCGAAACACACCCGCACACCGGCGTCGAGAAAGGTTTTGAAGGCATATGCCGTCGCCGCCCTTTCCGGCCCGATGCGGGTTTCCGCCCAAACGCCATCATCGATGCAATGGTACGGTTGAGCCGAGACAATCACGCCCAGTGCGGCAAAACGTGCAACATCGGTCTTGCGCACATGCTGGGCATGTTCGATCCGGAACCTCCGGTCCCAGGGCGGATTCGTGCGGACAATCTCCTCGAAGATCTCCAGCACGGCGTCGTTGGCACGGTCGCCTATCGCATGAATCGAGAGCTGGAGCCCGTGACGGTCGGCATCCATTGCCCACGTACGGAGCAGGCCGCCGGTCAGCACTTCCATAGGAAGCCCCGTTGCGGGTTCATTGAGATACGGTTCGAAGAACCACGCGGTGTTCGAGCCGAGCGATCCGTCAGCGAAGGCCTTCATTGATCCCACCTTCACCAGATCATCGCCGTGTGCGTGTCGTACCCGCTCACGCATCAACTTTTGATATCCCGCAAGCGGAAGACGCGCATAGATCCTGCACGTCAATTTCCCTTCACCCTCGAGTTTTTTGTAGACCGGGATGTGGACTTCTTCGGCAATGTCATGCACCGAAGTGACCCCGGCCCTTCGGGCTTCTTCAAGGGCTTTGAGTACCGCATGTTCCAGAATGTGAAAAGCGGGTTTGGGTACGACCCCGAGGATGAGCTCCATCGCCGCATCCTTCACGATACCTGTCGGCTCACCTGTCGCGGCATCACGTTCGATCCGCCCCCCCGGCGGGTCCGGCGTATCGCGTGTTATGCCGGCACGCTGCAATGCGACGGTATTCGCCAGAGCCATATGCCAGTCGAATCGCGGCAGGAAGACCGGGGTATCCGGGGAAACCGGATCGATCCACTCCTTCCGGGGCAGGGTCCTGGTCTCCCACGCTTCCTGGTCCCAGTCTCCGCCGGTTACCCACGCATCCCGGTGAGACCGGACATACATGTCAACCCCGGCAATAAATGCCGCCGTGCTTCTGCAGCCGCGCAGGTTGAGCCCCCCGATCTGCGTCCCGCCCAGCACGAAGTGGACATGATCATCGATGAAGCCCGGCAAAAGAAGACGGCCTCGCAGGTCGATCACTTCGGCCCCCTCGCCCGCAAAACTCCTGGCCGCGGATGATGTCCCGACAAAGACAATTCTGGTCCCCTGTGTAACGACGGCTTCCGCACGCGGAAGCAGCGGGTTGACCGTGTGGACAATACCATTCAGAAAACACTTCATGGTCACGCCGATTGCTGTTGACGTTTCTTGAAAGCGTAGTAGAAATAGATCGGGAGCCCTGACAGAATCAGCACCAGCGATGCAAGGATTCCACCTGCCGGATACGCCATAAACGTGCCTCCGGCAACCACGACCTGCGTGAGGACAGCCAGTGCCGCCATAGGACGCCAGAGGGGTGATCGATAGGTCGGCCGGTAATCCTCCCGTCCGCGCAGGAAAAAGATCGCCCCGTAGACCAGTGCATTCTGCAAGGCGTACGACATCGTGAAGTACCCGAGCATGTTTTCGATGTTGCCGAGCAGGAAGAGCACAATGGCAAGGCCGGATTGGATCAGGATGGAGTAATCCGGCGTGAGGAACCTCGGATGCAGATGTCCGAACACCGAGAAGAACAGCCCATCCCGCGCGATCGCGTACTCCAGGCGCGGCTGAGCCATGATGCTGGCGTTGAGCACCCCCAGCATCGATACAAAGGCCGCAATCGCAAAAACACCGCCGGCAATTTCCGTCCCGACACCCAGGTAGCTGAAAGGATTCACAAAATCACCCTTCGCCGCGACCAGGTCTCCGAACGGAACGATTGCGGAGGTACACAGGGCGATCAGGGTATAGGCCAGGGTGATGAACAACAGGGACCCTATAAGCGCGACGGGAAGGTTCCGCTCAGGCCGCTTCACTTCTCCGGCCATATACAGAATGTTCGCGAACCCGGCGTACGACCAGAGTGTCGAAGAGAGGCCCGCGGTAATAATCCCGAACGTTGTGCCGGCGTCGGCAAGCACGCCGGTGCTGTCGAGATTGCCGGAACGCAGGAAAAAAAAGCCAAGCACAACGATCGCCAGAAGAGGTGTCAGCTTGGCCGCGGTCAGGATAATCTGGAAGTTCCCGCCGATGCGCACGCTCCGGTAGTGGAGCCCCGCCAGCGTGATAATCATCGACGCGGCAATCACACGCGAATACACCGGGTCCGCAAAGACGGGCGAGAAGTATTTGAGTGCGGACATCGCTCCCAGCGCGACAATCGTCAACGTCGGAGTATCACTGGTGAGGAACGCCGTCCACGTGTAGAGGAATGCGAGAAAGGGTGAACCCGCCTTGTTCAGATAATAGTACGGCCCCCCCTGAATGGGGTACGCGGTGCCCATCTCTGCAAGGATGAGGATCTGGGGAACCCATATCACGCCTCCAAGGAGCCAGATAAGCACGGTCATGAGCGGGGTGCCGCCGATCCCGGCGACGATCGGCAGACTCAAAAAGACGCCTGAGCCTATCACGGTCCCCACAATAATCGAGGATGTCTGCAGGAGTCCCAGCTCCCGTTTCGGCGCCGTGTTTTCCATGGTTGCGTCAACTTAGCACAATCGCATCACACACGCAACCCGCTCTTGCCTTTCTTCAGGCGGCTTTCTACCTTTGAGCGCGTATCAACCCCGGTCGTTTCACGGGGTATCCATCCGCGCACCAGCACATTCTTGAGGAGATTGCCGATGCTGGTTATCATCAAGGATTCCTACGAACAGATGAGCAAAGAGGCCGCACGGTTTATCGCCGGCCATCTCCGCAAAAAGCCCAACCTTGTCCTGGGCCTCGCCACCGGAAGCACACCGCTGGGGCTGTACAGGGAACTGGGCCGCATGCACAGGGAAGAAGGACTGGACTTCTCCAAAGTCACGACGTTCAATCTGGATGAATATGTCGGCCTGCCGCCAGAACACGACCAGAGCTATCACTATTTCATGCAGGAGAACTTCTTCAAACACATCAACATCGATCACCGGTACGTACACATTCCCATGGGGATGGCCAGGGACTTTGATGCTTTCTGTGCCTGGTACGAACAGCGGATGCAGGAATTCGGCGGCATTGATGTTCAGGTGCTTGGAATCGGCGTGAACGGCCATATCGCCTTCAATGAGCCCGGTTCATCGCTCGGCTCACGAACGCGTATCAAGACGCTGACCGGCACAACACGGATGGATAACGCCCGGTTTTTCAGGAATTCCGAGGAAGTGCCGAAGTTTGCCATTACCATGGGTGTCGGAACAATCATGGACGCGAAAGAGCTGCTCCTTCTGGCAAACTCGTCCGCCAAGGCGGACGCAATCAAGTTCGCAGTCGAAGGGCCCATTACCGCCATGTGCCCGGCATCGATCATTCAATTGCACCGGAAAGCATACGTTTTTCTTGACAGAGACGCGGCCGTCAAATTGACAGGCCTGTACAACGACACCTGGGAGTCCAGGATGTTCTAATCTACCGGAGTGCCGACGATGACACAGTCCATCTGTATCTTTGAAGATCCAGGCTACACACGGTTACTGCCCCTCGTGTACATGCGCCCGGCATATGAACTCCGTTGCGGCATGACCACACTGCTCCAGAAACTTGTTCGATGTTATCCCGGCGCTCCCATGACGCTCCGCTCACGGGGCAACCTGAGCGACCTGGTACGCCAGCAGAATCCCGGCATCCCTGTCAACACGATCCCGGCCTCAAGCTGTCTGTTCCTCAACGGACGCGTGATCGCCGATGAATCCTTCATTGCACAGATTCCCCTCCAGGGTGAAGACACGGTCTATGTGGAAGGCGACATCCTTGTCGCTGCACGCATAAGCGGAAGCGCCCTGGACCGGCTGCGGACCGGTCTGCCGGATGTCCCCCGTGCCGCCGACTTCGACGGCATCCCGCAACGCGAGGTACAGGTGAAGACCATCACCTATCCGTGGGATCTGGTCAACGCAAACGGCCGGGAGATCGCCGCCGATTTCCATCTGCTCACCGCAGGGGTCCCGAAGAAGATCGTGGGACATGTCCATGAGGGTGTGTATCTGGTCAATCCGGATGCGATCTTCATCGAAGAGGGAGCCACAGTGAAACCCGGCGTGGTGCTTGACGCCGAACAGGGGCCCATCTACATCGGAAAGAATGCGCTCATTTTTCCCCATGTGACGATCGAAGGCCCTGCATGCGTTGGAGAAGGATCCAGGATCAAAGTGGGAGCGAAAATTTACGAGTGTACGAGTATCGGTCCGGTGTGCAAGATCGGCGGCGAAGTGGAGTCCTCCATCATCCACGGTTTTTCGAACAAGCAACACGATGGATTCCTGGGACACTCCTATCTCGGTATGTGGGTGAACCTCGGGGCCGACACCAACAACAGCGATCTCAAGAACAACTACGGACATGTGCGGGTGGTCATCAACGGAGAACAGGTGGACAGCGGTTCGGTCTTCGCGGGTCTTTTTATGGGCGATCACTCAAAAAGCGCGATCAATACGATGTTCAACACCGGAACCGTCGTGGGTTTCTCGAGCAATGTGTTCGGGGCCGGATTCCCCCCCAAGAGTATCCCCTCCTTCGCCTGGGGCGGCGCCGAGAAGATGAGCGTCTACGACCTGGAACGCAGTCTGGACGTCGCCCGCCGCGTCATGGCACGCCGCAACACGATGATGTCCGGCGTGGAGGAGGAGGTATTCCGGAAGGTGTTCGAGCTGACACGGGAGGAACGGCAGAAGATTGGCATGGAGCACTAGGCCGGCGGCGGACCCCGCCTCACTCCGATGGGTACTCCAGGCGCACGGGCGGATACGTACGTTGGGTGAGAAGCGACCCGATGATCATCCCTCCTCCCGCCAGCACGAAGCTCAGGAAGCCGGAGACATTCACATCCGTGAGGAAAATCATCCAGTGTGGCAATGACTCCCGTACGGAAGTGAGGATGAGGAAAGCGAGCGGGGCCACGGCACCCATCATCAGCGAGGCATACGCACCGAAACGATTCGCCTTCTTCCAGTACAGCCCGCCCGCCACACACCCCAGCGCTCCGGCGCCGTAAATCGCACCCGTGACCGCGAGATACTGAAATGCCGTCGCAGGAATCTCGTACAGTAGGCCGAAGACCAGCAGAAATACCCCGATGAGCAATGCGATGATCCGTGTGAAGAGAATCGTTCGGGATTCCGATAACCTGTTCCTGCACAACGGCGCAATGATGTCTCGCGTCGCGACAGAGCTCCACGCCAGCATATAGGAGCTGTACGTGGACATGGATGCCGCAAGCATCCCGGCAATCATCAGACCCAGGAATCCTGTGGGGACCACAATGCCCAGGAGACGCGGCATAGCCGCCGAAGGGGGCACATCCGGTCCCAGCACCGCCAGCGCCGCCACACCCCAGAACATCGGGATCATGGATCGCCCGGCCAGTGTCAATCCCGTGTACAGAAACAGCTTCCGGCCTGTTTCCGGGCTGTCAGAGGCCAGCGCTTTGGACGTTGCCGGTTGCCAGAGGGCCGACGTCGCGACAGTCGCAATCAGGATCCAGACGATGAACACCGGCCCGAAACGTTCCTGCACCAGCGGATTCACCCCCCCCTCTCCGAACCGTTCTGTCACCACCGACGCGAGATCGGCAATGTTCACGTGCGCCAGAACGGCAATAGTCACCACAAGCATGCCGATGGTCAGCACAATGAACTGCATGAAATCGGTGATGATCACCGAGAACATACCCCCCAGAATGGTGTAGCAGACGACAATGATCAGCATGAACACCATCACGACGACCAGGAGGTCCGGCGAAAGCCCGATGGTTTCGGTCAGGAAGATGCCGTCGAATTTCAGGAAGATCCCCATGTTCAGAACCCCGCCGAGGAAGAGAATGCTTCCTCCCAGGAGTCGTACGCCGCGTCCATACCGGAGTTCATAGAATTCGGGAATCGTGATCACGCGCAACCGCCGCATCGCCGAAACTATAAAACCTGTTCTGCCGATGACCACGTATCCCAGCAGCCCGATGACGCCCAGGATAAAACAGGAGAAACCGGTCATGTATCCGAGCTCTCCCATGTACATGAATGTGACGATGCCGATTTCCGTGGCCAGCAGTGTTGCAGAACCCAGGGCAACGCCCACCCGCCGCCCGGCAATCAGGTATCCTTCCATGTTCTCGACGTATCTCCGGGCACGCAGACCGATGAACACCGACACGGCGAGGTACACAACAAGTATGATCCAGTCAAGCAGGTGAAAGTTCACTCAATACACCTCCAGTTCCTTTACCGCATACGCTGAAATGCCCTTTGTCCCCCGGATGCCGTTCAGCCGGATGTAACGGCAGATGAGCGGGGCCCATGTGAACTCCTCAACCCCGCCCTTCCCCCCCGTCACTTCCCGCACGATGTCCCAGTTCTCCGCATCTCGCGACACCTCGAGCCGGTAGTGTGTCCCCCAGGTTTCACCCCAGTATAGGCGCACCCGGTGAACTTCCTGTGGTACCGTCCACGCCAGCTGGAGCCATTGTGCTTCGTCCCCGTTCGACTTCGTCCACGCTACAGAACACCACCGCGTGTGTGATTTCCCGTCAGCAGCGCTTGCCGGACCGAATTGCGGACCGATAGTCGAATACGAGGAAGCGCTCGCCGACGCCCGCAGGGCCAGATTGGCCGGGGGCGCAACGGAATCCGCCGCAACCAGTTCCACCACACTCAACGAGGAGGACGGCAGATGGAACGAGAAGGGATCCGTAGCTGCCGTGGAGGTTTTCTCCGGCGAGCCGCGCGGATCGAGGATGGTCAATACCCCTTCGGATTTCGGCACGAATCCTTCATACCGGACCGAAACGGCTGCGGGCTGCGTGGGATCACGATTGACCAGTACCAGCGTCAGAGCTTTGCCGTTTTTCGAAGCATAGGCGCGTACACGCGGATCTCCCGATCCGGTTGTGATCGCCACGCCGCGGAATCGCAGCGCCAGCATGGGAAATACATGGTATGTGGTACTCGGCGTGTTTGTCCCTTCTGAAGAGAGATAGCCGTAATCCCCCTTCCGTGGGGGAAACGCATTATGGATCGCCCAATAGCACGCCATGTCGGTCCCCGTCTCCGCCATGGTTCCCAGCATCTCCGCCGTCCAGAGGGCGTTGACCATCTGGAGTGTCTGCGGGCCGGGCGAATGGTTCACCGAATTGTACCCCACGTTGACCAGCCAGATCGACCGGGCGCGCCGGACACCCAGGGCCTGCACAACCTCGCGCCGGAGATCCAGGAACTGGCGCCGATACACATCAACGCTGGCGAGAAGGGAATCGTCATGTTCCTTTCCCCACTGCTGCGGGTAGAACGTGAACGTGATCAGATCCACATGCCTTCCGGCCGCCTTTAAAACGCGCGTGGTCCATTGTTCCGGATGAGGCCCCAGGGGCACATTCGTGGCAACCTTTATCGTCGGGTCAACAGCCTTCATCGCCGTGACAAACGTCATGTATTTTTTCGCATAGACTTCGGGCGGCGCATGACCTCTGGCCCAGGTTCCCCACTGTTCGTCCCCCACCTCCCAGTACTTCACATTGTATCCGCGTTCCCGGTTACAGTAACGCACCCAGTCGGCGGCGAGCTGTGGAGGAGCGTTGAAGTTGACGGTGATGAACGGTTCTGCGTCCACCGCCCGGCAGAGCGCAAGATATTCATCCGTATCCATTTCGGCGGGATTATTGTCCGGCGCGTTCCAGACATATGCATCGGCGTCGTTCCCTCCGGGGTACTTCAAGAGGGTAACACCTGACGCCTGTATCTTCGCTATGGCATCCCGGTCACAGGAGAGCAGCATCTTCTCCGCACGCTCCGGAAACAGGGATTCGTCCCAGCGGGCGGTGTTGATGCCGTAGAGAAGCGGGTTAATGGGATGATGTACCAGCTGTGCCTGAACGGTGACCTGCACCGTCCGGTGGGGTACAGCTTCGCCGGTAAACAGGAACAACAGGAGGAGAAGGCAGGGGGATGTCGTCATGTTCTTTTCGGCGGTCATGTGCCGGCGCCTCTAGAGAGACCCGACAACCCGTTTCTTGTCGAACGGATCACGATCAAACGCGACGGCATACCGCACTCCGGCCACCGCGCCACGGATCCTTGCCAGGGCTGTATAATAGTCGAGATACGGGAAGGAGGAAATGCCGCCCCCGATGAATTCATACCGCCCGATCCAGGAGCGCCATTCGTCAAGCTCGTCGCTCACATCCACGAACACATACGGGGTGAATCCTTCCGGATCCTCCCAGTTTTCGGTTAAGTGGATCGACTGCACGCCACGGTACCGTTCGTGCCTGGTCTGCACAGACTCCAGGGATGCCAGCAATACGCCGTCCATAACCAGCGTATGCGTTGCTGTGTGATCTTTGTGGATGCTGGATCGCCAGTGGGTGATAATGTGCGTCGGCTTCACTTCACGTATCACACCGGCAACGAACAACCGGGCTTCGTCATGGAGCGGAAGTTCACCGTCGCGGTACGGACCAAATCGGACTTCTGCGTGCATCGCTTCCGCGACGGCGTGCGCTTCACGGATCTTCTGTTCGCTGTATGCCGCGGGAGAGAGCTTCGGATTGCCACCTTCGCCGGGAGTCATGTGCAGCAACACCACGCGATCCCCCAGCCGGGCGTGCTTTGCCAGCACCGCCCCGCAGGATACTTCCATGTCACCCGCGTGCGCACCGACAGCCAGAATGGTCCTGGGTCCCATGGCTAGAGCTCCTTCCGGAGGATGGAAAACCGCCGCGTTTCCTTGAAGCCGAACTTCCTGTATACCTTCGCCGCCTTGTCATCCGTCCACATCACCCAGGCGTCATGGTAGCCATGATGTCTCATCCGTTCCAGCGTTCGCGCCAGCAACACCGTCCCTATACCCCGACCCCGGTACGCATCGCTGACGCCGAACGGCCCGAAGTGAGATCCTTCAAATTGACAGTAGCCGATGATGCTTCCGGCATGGGTGACAACCGTAATATGATCGGCGGAAAATGTGCCCGAGGATATTTTCTTGAGGTTTGCCCGTTCCACACGCACCCAGTCAGTGGGCATGGTCTGATCCAGAAAACCGAGGAACTCCAGCAAGTCCGCCCGTTGGTACGGACGTACGGTGATGCCGTCCGTTCGCAACCGGGCTTCGAGTGCGATCACACTCTCTGGAACCTGGAAGAGCGCGATCGGAGCATCCATGCTGAGTGCTTGCCTGATTTCGGCATAGCCGCGGGACAGCAGGAGGCCCAGCAGCGGACGGTAGGCGTCCCGGTCTATCCCGGGTGTGAAGTATCCTGGAGGATACGTTGAGACAAGAATATCATGTTTTCCCAGAGCCCTGAATTGTCCTTCAAGTGTATCAAGGAGGACCCCTGCAATCTCCGGAAGAACACCGGCGGGATCGACACCCAGGGCGGTGATCCACGCCCGCGTGCCGTCAGGATCCGCGTCTCCCATGGGCAGGTGCCGCGGGTACATCCCGAGAACAAAACCCGCAAGTCGATGTCCGTCATGGGCCAGCAGAAACACCGAAGGATCGAAGTTGTCATCCAGGAGGACGCGCGTCTCGAATGTGGCTTCGGTAACGGCATCCAGCGGCAGTGCGCGCGCCCAGAGATCCAGCACAGCCCGGCGGTTGCTCTCGGCATATGGAGTAATCGTCATCCGCGTGGGATCACCTTTTGGCTATCCACGCCATGCAGATGGACGAATGGTGTTCCCAGTTGTACCTCCCACGGCTCCCCTCGTAGAGCATCATGACATAGTTGCCGACATCGATAATCGCAGGAAACCTGATGGTGCCGCCATCAACGGTTGCCCGGGCACCGGCACCGAACACCGGGTTTCCGGGGTGGCGTTCCCAATTCCGAAGGTCCCTGGAGCGTGCCAGGCCGAAGTACTCAGGTTCATCCACGAAATCGGCGCTTCCACCGTAAACCATATAATACCATTCCCCCCCCTTGAAGAGACGAGGAGTGGTTATGGATCGGGCGTCCCAGTGCTGCTGCTGCCCGGCAAATACCGGCGTGTTCACCGCAGGGGAAAAGGTCCGGCCGTCAAGAGAGTACGCCAGATACACACTGTATCCGTCATTGGTGCGCTTCTGGTAACACAAAAAGAGTGTATCGCCGTTGACGATGGCATCGGGTGATCGCCCTTCCAGAACCTTTCCGATTTTTCTGAATCGCTCGCCATCGGCACTTGCGGCCAGGCCAATGCTGTTGGATCCCCTGCCAATCGCTGAGTAGTAGAGAAGCACCTCCCCTTTAAATTCGACTGCAGCAGGATCAAGAACATTTTCCCCGTCGAAGTCGCCCCCCTTCCCGATGTTCACGGCAGGACTGCCGTTGTTCAGATCGTGGAATCCGAGCTGTTCAGGACCGATGGAACTCAGCTCGGCCACGCCGATCCGGTCATGATATCCCTTTGCTTCGCCAGGGATCACGCCGTTGCCCCGGTAGTACAACAACATCCGTTTGTCAAGTTGGAGGATTTCCGGGTTTGCTGTCCAGCGGCTCTTCCAGGTCGATCCGGAAGGTGAAATCACCGGGTTGTCGCGGTGGTGTGCCCAGGCCAGACAGTTCGCCGTATAATCGCTGGAAAACGTGTCCCAGAGCCCCTGCCCGAAACCCGTGTGCGCGGCTCCGGTAAGGAAGGCCAGGGCAGCCAGGCGTCCCGCGAAGGCGTGTAATCGCACGCCGATCCGAGTCATGAGCGTTCTCCTCCGTTGTACCAAAGATATCGTATTTTCCAGAAGAAACAACGCAAGGAGGGGTTGGGTCTGTCTTTTCGACCTCCTATCGGAGCCGCATTGTGGCGGCCCGGTCGCGGATTTCTTCAGTGGACACTCCTGCCGCTGCGAAGATCGAAAAGATGTTCGTCAGGGGTGTTTCCGGCGGAACCGTGTGCGATGCTGCAAGGATGAATCCTCCCCCATCCGCCGTCATCGTCTCGATCAATCGGCGCGTCCCTTCAAACACTTCTTCTGCCGTGCCCCGGGGGAGCAATTCCACGGTATCCAGGCCGCCCATAAACGCCAGTTGACTCCCGTAGGTCTTCTTGAGATCCGCAGCATCCATCCCGGCGCAATGACACTGGATCGGGTTCAATACATCCACACCGATCGATATCAGATCCTCGATTATCGGCCGTACCGCGCCGCAACAGTGATAGGCTACGGGAAGCCCGTGGGCTTTGCCCACCGCAACGATGCGCGCCAGGCGCGGCGCGATGAACCTACGCCATTGCCGCGGGCTGATCATCAGGGAGTGCTGCCCGGCAACATCGTCCCCCGTCCATAACCAGTCGAGCGCATACCGTGAACATGCTGCTTCTGCAAGGGCGATTTCGAACACCGCCGCCCGCTCCAGCAGATCGTCCGCAAGCTCCGGCTGCAGCGCGAAATCCTCCAGTGTCTGTTCCATCCCGCGAATGCGGCACAGCAATTCAAACAAACAGGGAGAGATATCGCAACCGATGAAATGGTCGCGCCCGAGGGGCATCAGAGGGTTCATCGAGCCGAGCAGGGAATCGATCGCATGGTGCGGAAACGTGTAATGCCGCAGGTCTGACTCATCCGCCCCCGCCAGCGGCGAACGGAAAACCTGGTTGAACGGTCCTTCTTTCACCCACGTGATCCCCCACTCATCGGTATGTGTTTCACCGTCGTGTTCGTGTGTGATCCCTTCCATCGCATAGTTGTTGCCGACCCAGGCCTGTCGGACGTCGTTGCCGAGAACCGCGTCCACGTCACCCGGGCGTATGCCGAGAGCCGAAGCAAGCAGCCGCGTGGTCTCTGGATGAAACCACATGAAGACCGGCACCCGGTCGGCCGGCTTCTTCTGTAAAGCTGCGCGCACGCGTTCCTTGGAAGTCATAACGCACTGAATCGATCGAGGAACTGCAGCTCGGAAGAAGACAGACTCCCCATCCCCTGGACATCGATCTTCGTCAGGATGCGATCGAGTTCAGTCCGGTTCACTTCGTGTAGTGCCGAGCGGTCAATCCGGCGGACGTGTTCGATATCCAGACGACCCGCCGGGGGCGGAGCGGTACGTTCCTGAAACCGGTGCACGGGAGAGTTCCGGGATCTGAATTTCAAAAACGCAAATCCTCCCAGGAAACCCCCCAGGTGTGCAAAGTGGGCAATGTTCCCTCCCCCGCTCAACCCGCCGAACAGAGAGAGAACGGTCATGATCACCACCAGATAGCGCGCTTCAACCGGCACAATCCCCCAGATCAACAGTTGTTCCCGGGGCCAAATCATGGCGAAGGCAAGGAATATCCCGTACACCGCCGCAGACGCGCCGACGATGGCAACGTTTGGGGTGATAAAAGACAGCAGTCCTCCGGTGATTCCGCTGATGAAATACAGAAGCAGGAAATCCCGGCTGCCGAGCTCCTCCTCCAGGCGCGGACCGAAGAAGAAGAGTCCGAGCATGTTGAACAGGATGTGAAAGGTCCCGTCATGCAAAAACATATAGGTGAGAAGTGTCCACGGCCGTTCCAGCAGCAACGCCGGAACGAACATCAGGTGCATCGTGATGCCTGGCTGGAGATTGGTGAGAATAAACATCACCACGTTCGCGAGGATGAGACGGGAGGTCCAGCTGTTCATATGCGTATGGCGTTCCTGTTTTGAGAATGAAAGACTATTGATATTCTTCCTTCTTTGTTGACCGCCCCGAGCGGGCCTGAAACCAGATGCCGGCAATGGCAAGGGCGACAAAGAGCGGCGTTGCCAGCATGGCATGAAGCTGCAACGCCCCGACCACCAGGTAGGCACCGACCAGCGAGGAAAGAATGATCAGGGCCCACTTCAGGAGGAAAAATGCCAGTATGACCCCGAGCGCGGCAGCGACTGCAACCGGGATCCAGGGAAACCCGCCGCTACTCCAGCCGAAGGAATCCGCAAGAGCCAGGCCGATGTACCCGCCGCCAAGGATCCCGACCAGCACCGTGGCCACCTTCTGGATGGCAAACGCGATGAACACACCGATGACACCGCCGGCAATGGCGATGGCGATAACAAGGCCGGGCGGAGCAGTCTCAAACAGACGGGTGGTGAGCGACATTCCTGCAACAAACCCTATGGCGCCCAGACAGAGCCAGAGCCCTTTCCGCCCGAAGGCCAGCAACGCCAGGCCGATCAATCCCTGTACGATCAACATATGTTATCTCCGTGTGCCATTTTTGTGGTACTTGTCCGCCTCGCCGTACATCACGGTACCCGCACCGCTTCGAGCACAAGCTCGGCAATGTCTTTCACGGCAACCTTTTCGACGGCATCCCTGTCCTTGACACCGTCGGTGAGCATGGTCATGCAGAAGGGGCAACCGGTGCCGATCACGTCGGGAGAAACCGCAAGCGCTTCGTCAGTCCGTTCGTTGTTTACGCGTGTCCCCTCCCGCTCTTCCATCCACATCCTGCCGCCCCCGGCGCCGCAACAGAAACTGCGATCGTGCGACCGTGGCATCTCCACCTGCCGGACACCGGCGATGCTGTTCAACACCTCCCGCGGAGCCTCATATTCGTTGTTGTACCTGCCCAGGTAGCACGGATCATGGAAGGTGATCGTCGCCTTTCTCTCTTCGGAAAGGTTCAGCTTCCTCTTGCCGATCAATTCCTGAAGAAATGTCGAATGGTGAATCACTACATAGTCCCCGCCGAACTGCTTGTACTCTTTGCCGAGTGACTGGAGGCAGTGGGGACAGGTAACGACGATCTTCTTTACACCGTATCCGTTCAGCGTGGCAATATTCTCGGCCATGAGGGTTTGCGCCAGATATTCGTTCCCCATCCGGCGGGCGGGATCCCCGTTGCATTTTTCCTCGGTCCCCAGGATGGCGAAATCCACTCCGGCGATTTGCATGAGCTGTGCAAACGCGCGAGACACCTTGCGGTAGCGGGCGTCGTACGAGCCGGCACACCCCACCCAGAAGAGCACATCGGCGGTCCGCTTTTCCGCCATCAGGGGAATGCCCAGGCCTTCAGCCCATTCGGCACGGGTGGCGTGACCGAACCCCCATGGTGTGTAGTTGCGCTCCAGATTGGAGAATGTGGTTTTGAGCTCGTCCGGAAAACGCGACTCATTCAGAACCAGCCCGCGGCGCATGTCAACAATGGCGTCCACATGCTCGATCATAACCGGACATTCCTGCACACAGGCCATGCAGGTGGTGCATGCCCAGAGCTCCTGTTCCGTGATGAAGCTGTCCAGCAGCTGATGGCCCAGCACATCCTCCCGCATACCCCCCTCCACACCGCCGCCGGCAACAAGCAGGGGCGCCTTTTCCATTGTTCGTGCCCGCATATCAACAAAGATCTTCCGGGGATTCAGGAGTTTGCCGGTGGTATTGGCCGGGCAGACAGACGTGCACCGGCCGCACTCGGTGCACGTGTACCCGTTCAGCAATTGCTTCCATGAAAAATCATCGATGTCCGTGACGCCGAATTTCGTTGCCGTTTCGTCGGCAAGATTCACCGGCTTGAGCGCCCCGCGCGGACCCAGATCGGAAAAGTAGACATTGGGAATGGAGGCAAGGACATGCAGATGTTTCGAGGAAGGAAGGTAGTTGAGAAATCCCAGCACGGCAACCATGTGCCCCCAGAAAAAGACGGAGAACCACACGTGGATCACCGAAGTGTCCGCTCCGGCAAACAGACCGGCCACCAGTGTGGAGACTGCACGCGCTGTTGTGTGGTCCGCACCGGACAGCGCAATGCGTGCCGCATTCTGCCCGAACATGGTCACCATAACCGTGAAGATCAGACCGAGAATCAGAATGGCATCCCACTTCGAATGCCCCTCCACCTGCAGCCTCCGGGGCGGCATCACCAACCGGCGGAAGATCGACACGAGGACCGCAACGATGACAAGAACCCCCACGACATCCTGAAGGAACACAAGCGGCGGGTACAGCGGTCCGAGAAACTCCAGCGAGAAGCCCGGAACCAGTCCCTCACCGATGGATTCCAGCACCGCGGTAAGCAAAATAACGAATCCCCAGAAGATGAAGAAATGAAGGATGCCCGCAAGTGGTTCGCGCAGCAACTTCGTCTGTCCGAAGGCGATCTTCGCCACGCGTCCCAGCCGCTCCCCGACACGATCGAACCGGTTTTCCTTCTTGCCAGTCCGGAGATAGCCGATCAAACGGCGGACATTACGCCCGAAGAATGTGAGCGCTGCGGCAAGAACCAGTCCGAAAAGTACCGATTGAATTGGCATGGCAGGCATCTCCGATGGTTTCCGTAGTGTGATACAGTGATGATGCGCGCAGACCACATATCGCTCTCCGGCACGTACCGGACCCCCTCTTCCCCGGGGTTCACCGTGAGCGCGTCAGTCCGGTTTGCCGGGAATTGCACGGAGTCACCCGTCTATTCCCCCAGCGACACCGCGCACAGCGTTCTTCGCTCCCGGACATATACAAGCGCATGGTCTTGCACAAAGAAAGCATCCATGCCCGGCCCCTTTGCCGATGCATCAAGGATGTCACGATAGACCAATCTTCCCGTGTCGCGCTTCACCACACGCAGGTGATGGACATATGTCCCTTCGCCCCCCTCTCCCTTCTGTTCGCTTGCCGCCATCATGACAAGTGCGGGATGTTCAAGGATTTCAATAGGACCGGCCAGCCGGTCCACAGACCATTGCTGCGACATGAACCTCCCGGATGGATGCTCCTGTACTTCCGCACCTGACAGGACATCGGGGAACTCCACAGCGGCAAGAGGATCTTCAGGAGGCTGCGCCGGCCTGTCGGGCGCAAGGTTCTGGTTCAACACGGAGCCGGTGGCGGAATCCACGGCCAGCACTACAGACCCTCCCCGGCGATCTTCCCGGACAGACAAAGACCCCTCATCCACGCTTTCTATCGACCATTCCGCCCGTGACCAGAGGTGCTCTCCCGTAGCGGTGGCAATGACGGTCACGCCCCGCTGCACCGGCAGATCGGGTGTGGCAAAACCATGGAGGAAGAGCAGATCACCCACCACACGGTTCATTCCCACCCACCAGGGATCGCCGACACCCGGCTTGTGCCAGAGCACATCTCCGGTGGCCATGTCGAGCGCGAAGAAGGATACCTGCTTGCGCACCAGGTCCCGCTCTTCGCCCAGAATCCGCCCCCTGACGGCGGGGTGAACCCGCCAGATTGTGGCGCCGGGAGTATACAGCCAGCGGCTGTTAAGGTTGCGGGTGAATAGGCGCACGGTGGAGCTCCAGGACCGGGTTCTGCAAGTCGGCTACCATCCGCGCGAGCGGAGGAGTTCTTTGAAAGCCATAAATGCACGGGCGCGGTGACTTAGCGTGTTCTTCAGGGAAAGATCCATCTCGCCGAACGTTTCCCGGAACCCGTCAGGCAAAAAGACCGGATCATAGCCGAATCCCATCACACCACGGGGCGATTCTGTTATCGTCCCACGGCAGACCCCGTCCACGGTGTACTCCTCGCCCTGTGCGGGGACAAACGCCACCACGCACCGGAACCGCGCCGCCCTCCGTCGTTGGGGAACACCGCGCAGGTTGTCCAGGAGTTTCTTGCAGTTGCTGGCGTACGTGGCGCCGGGACCGGAATACCGGGACGAAAGTACACCGGGGGCCTTGTTGAGGTAGTGCACTTCCAGACCGGTATCATCCGCAACCGCAGAAACTCCCGTCGCAGCGAACGCTTCCCGCGCCTTCTTGAGCGCATTACCCTCGAGCGTGTCCGCATCCTCCACCGCTTCCGCCAGACCGGGGAAGTCGGCAGGGGTGAGAAGCGTGATGGACATGCCGGCGAGAAGAGCGCGGACTTCCATCACTTTGTCAGCGTTATGGGTTGCCAGCAACAATCGGTTCATGGGAGGGGGGTTCTTTCCAGGAGTGATCGGAGTTCAGAGCGTACATCAATCAGGACCCGGGCAGTGTCCAGCGTGGTATGAACACCATCACGGTACAGCCAGGAGCCGTCCACCATCACCGAATGGACGTTCTCCGGTCCGCAGGAGAAAACGATGTCCGCGGCAAGTTGACCTGTTCGCCCGCACCAGGGTCCGTTCCAGACTTTTGTGAGATCCAGCAGCATGAGGTCTGCGCATTTGCCGGCTTCCAGGCTGCCGGTTTCCCCTCCTATGCCGAGCGCTTCCGCACCGCCCAGTGTGGCAAGGCGGAGAACATCCCATGCGTTCATGGCGGTGGGCCCGTGGATTGGTTTCTGAATCAGTGCTGCGAGGCGCATCTCCTGGAACATATTCAGCGTGTTGTTACACGGAGCACCGTCAGCCCCGAGGGAAACCGAAATACCGCACGTGCGGTAGCGGGGAATCGGGGCAATGCCGGAACCGAGTTTCAGGTTGGAGGAGGGGCAATGGAGCACCCGGGCCCGCCGGCCGGCCAGCAGATCAACCTCGCGGTCGTTCAGCCAGATACAGTGTGCCAGGCAGGTTTTGTCGTCTAGAATTCCCAGGGCCTCGAAATACTCTATGTTGTCCATGCCGCAGCGCGCCCGCACCGCGGCCAGTTCGTGACGGTTTTCAGAGGCATGCGTATGAAAGAGCATCCCGGGAAACGACCGGGTCATCGCGTGTGCTTCCCGTAACAGCTGATCGGTACATGACAGGATAAAACGGGGAGCAACGGCGTACCGGATACGTCCGCCTGCCGTACCGTGCCACTGTTCCGCCTGGCGCAGTGTGGACTCCAGGGCATCCCGCGTGCTTTCGAGCAGCGGGGGATGGATGCCGTTGACATCCATCATCGCCTTCCCCACAAACGCGCGAATGCCGGATTCGGTGACGGCGCGCACCACTTCCTCTTCGTGCCAGACGCTTCCCATATCCATGATCGTCGTGGTGCCGGAACGGATGAGCTCCGCCAGTCCGCATCGCGCGGAGGCAGCCATTGACGACGCGGAATGCGCCGCTTCGAGCGGAAAAATCCGGTACTGTAACCAGTCGAGCAGATCCACATCTTCCGCCAGTCCCCGGAAGAGCGTCTGACACAGATGGACATGTGTCTGAATGAAGCCGGGCAGCGCCACAAGAGTGGACGCGTCAACGACCGTATCGGCCGGAATTTCCCGGCTGCCGAGGGTTTCCGCCGTCAGCACGGCTTCGATGGTGGTGCCGGAAACAAGCAGTGCCCCCCCCTCGATCACGGTGTTCACCGGATCAAGGGTCAGGATCGCACGGGGCTTGATGAGCGTGCGTTTCATCCCTGCCCCCCGCTTCCCAGCAGCGCCGCAAGCGCTTCGTTGACGGATTCCACCTGCATCAGCGTAATTCCCGCCGGCACGCGCACGGCGTGTACGTTATTCCGGGGAAGGATAAGACGTTTGAAACCAAGTTTCTGCGCCTCCGCGAGGCGTTTTTCGATCTGATGGATCGATCGGATTTCTCCACCCAGTCCCACCTCACCGATCACGGCGGCATCGGCGCGAACCGGGATATCGCGCAGACTCGACACAATAGCCACAGCCATGCCCAGATCCGCAGCCGGTTCATCCACGCGCACGCCGCCCGCGACATTAACAAAGACGTCGAATTGTCCAAGCCGGAGACCGACACGTTTTTCCAGCACTGCAAGGATCATCTGCAGGCGTTTGCTGTCGAATCCGGTCGCAGTGCGCTGGGGCACACCATAGCTGGTCGGCGCCACCAGCGCCTGTACTTCCACCAGGAGCGGACGTGTCCCCTCCATGCTGGCAACCACGGCTGATCCCGAAGTCTCCACACGGCGTTCGGCAAGAAACACGGCTGAGGGATTTGTCACCTCGCGGAGCCCCGTGTCGTGCATCTCAAAAATGCCGATCTCGTTCGTGGACCCGAACCGGTTTTTCATCGCACGAATGATCCGGTACGCATAATGCCTTTCCCCCTCGAACATGATCACCGCGTCGACCATATGCTCGATCACTTTCGGCCCGGCGATCACCCCTTCTTTGGTCACATGACCGACCAGGAAGACGGGGATATTCCGGGCCTTGGCAAACCGCATGAAGACCGTCGTCGCCTCGCGCACCTGACTCACCGTGCCGGGAGCGCTTTCCAGAGCGGGATGATACATGGTCTGCACGGAATCGACGATCACAATGTCCGCCGACGACGCTTCCAGCGCGGCCGCAATGCTTTCAAGGTTTGTATCGGCCAGCAGGAGGATCCGGTTTGATGGTTTCGGTTCGAGCCGGTCCGCGCGCAGACGGATCTGCGACGCCGATTC
Source organism: uncultured Bacteroidota bacterium (assembly GCA_963779225.1). Classification (GTDB taxonomy): domain Bacteria; phylum Bacteroidota; class Ignavibacteria; order UBA10030; family UBA6906; genus CAVPCZ01. The sequence goes on along the minus strand of CAVZWW010000003.1, from coordinate 707,268 downwards.
TTCACCGGTAATATAGAGCGTGGTCAGGTCGGGCACCGTTGCGGCAAGCTGCATCATGAGCGTGGACTTGCCGATGCCGGGGTCTCCGCCCACCAGTACTACCGAACCCGGCACAATGCCGCCTCCGAGGACGCGGTCCAGTTCGGGTATGCGGGTTTGGATACGCGGTTCAGGGGCGGCAGGAATATCGGTAATGGCCACCGGTTCCGCCCCGCCCGCTTTGCGTTTGGGGCGTTTGTGCGCCGCCCCGGCTGCACGTTTTTCCTCAACGAAGGAGTTCCAGGCATTGCAGTTGGGGCAGCGCCCTACCCATCGGGGAGATTCGTAGGCACAGGCCTGGCAGACGTAGATGGAGTGTTCTCGGGACATGGGGTATCAGACAATATAGCGAAATGGGAAAAGAATGAAAAATGGGAAAAGAGTACGTATATTGTGCATCATGGAGATTGTGGAAGAATGAATACCGCATGACGTTTCCGCACTTTGCGCCGGTCCTCCCGCTGTTGTGCCTGGTTTCCGTTAACGCGGGATCACAGACGCCATTTCCCATCCCCCCTCCGAAAACTGAAGTCCGCGCGGTGTGGATAACCACCGCATCCGGGCTCGATTGGCCGCAGACCACAGACCCTATTGAACAACAGACATCCCTCCGCGCCTTGCTGCGCGGGGTGAAGGCCGCCCGGTTCAATACGGTGTTCTTTCAGGTCCGGGCCCGCGGCGATGCCTACTATAAATCCCGCTACGAGCCCTGGGCGGAAAATCTTACCGGCTCGCTCGGCAAAGATCCCGGCTGGGACCCGCTCGCCTTCGTCCTGGCCGAAGCGCATTCCCTGGGTATTGAAGTCCATGCGTGGTTCAATGTGTTCAAGATCCGCGGATCGAATCCCGTGGGCCCCAGCACGCCGGAACACCCCTCGCGCGCTCTGGCATCCTTCACCGTCGAGCAAGACGGAGAGCTCTGGCTCGACCCCGGCCGGCCGGAAGTGCGTACGTACCTGGCCACAGTCGCACTCGATCTTATCCGGCGGTATGATATCGACGCAATCAACTTTGACTTCATCCGGTATCCCGGGAACTCATTCAGGGACGGGGAATCTTTTGCGAGATTCGGCAAAGCAATGAATATCCACGATTGGCGGCGGCAAAACATCACCGCATTCGTCCGCGAGGTGTATTCTCAGGCGGTCCACCTGAAGCCAATGCTCAAAGTCGGATCTTCACCGCTGGGCGTCTACCGGGAAGAGACCAACGGCAGCCAGCGCGGGAGCTTCTTCCGGGTCTATCAGGATTCCTACAGCTGGCTCGTCGAGGGTATCCATGACTACCTCTCCCCCCAGGTCTACTGGCAGATTCGTCCGCCGAACGGTGAACCCGATTTTGCGCGCGTGATGATGCGGTGGAAGGAGTTGACCGCGGGACGCCATGTCTACGCAGGTATTGCTGCGTACAGACCGGAGATTCAGCGGGATCTCAGCATGTACATCGATTCGGCACGTTCCGCAGGTGCGGCCGGACAGGTATTCTTCCGGTGGGAGAACATCGCCGGCACAACAACGCTCAACGGCCGTTACCCTACATTTGCCCTGATACCCTCCATGCCCTGGAAGGATGCCCTTCCTCCGGGTGCCCCGACGGACCTCAAGGTCAATGAAACTGCAACCGGTGCTCTACGGCTCACCTGGAACGCTCCGGCGACGGCAGGCGACGGCGACACCGCACGGTACTATGCGATCTATCGCTGGCCATCACATGAGATTCCTTTTGAAGATCCACATGCTCTGGTTGATGTCACGGCACCTGCTGTCCGGGAATTTGTCGATACCACCGGATCGCCTAAGGGGGCGCGGTACTATTACGCCGTCACCGCCCTTGACAGGGCGGAGAACGAAAGCGCTCCATCGGCGGCCGTCTACTCCCATCCTCCCGTTCTCCCTCCCCGCGTGCACGCCCAGGCGAAACAGACCACACTCACCATTCTGCTCTCCCGAACGAGCGGCAGGCCGTATCAGGCGCAGTACACGCTTGCACATTCAACTCATGTGAACCTGGATCTCCTGACGCAACGTGCCGATTCAGTTGAAGTGTTGCACACAACCCTGGTGCGGGGGGTTCAGGATGAAGGCAGGTACAGCGTGGAATTGCGGAAGGTGTTCATTCAGCCGGGGTCATATGTCTTCCGGCTCACGACAGACCGTACCACGGTGGAACAGTTGCTCGAGGTGAAGTAGCTCTTACTGCACCCCGAGCAGCCGCACCAGCCAGAGACTCAGGTCGGGCACGTACGTGATGATCACCAGTGCGATCAGCAGCACGACCATAAACGGAAGGATGGAACGGACAACGGTGAACACCGGTGTGCCGAACCGCAGACTCGAGATAAACAGATTGAGTCCCACCGGTGGCGTGAGATAACCGATCTCCAGATTGGTCAGAAAAATGATTCCCAGGTGCACGGGATCCACACCGTATGCAAGGGCGATGGGAATGACGAGAGGCACCACGACGATGATAGCCGAAAAGATATCCATCATCATCCCCACAGCAATCAGAAAGAGGTTGAGAATCACCAGGAACATGACGGGACTGCTGATGATCGTCTTGGTGAGCTCGAACAATTGCATCGGCACCTCTTCGTCCACGAGGTAGTTGGTCAACCCCATGGCGGTCCCGATGATCATCAGGATGGCTCCCACCAGCAGCATGCTTTCGCGCATCACGCGCGGGATATCCGGAAAAAGCTTGAGATCTCTGTAAACAAAGACCTCAACGATAAGGACATAGAAGGCGGTAACCGCCGCCGCTTCCGTGGCCGTGAAGGTGCCCGAATAGATGCCCCCGATGATCAGTACCGGAAGCGGAAGTTCCCATGCGGCGGCGCGCATGGATTGGGCTGCAACCTTCCAGGCGAAGGGTGTGCGCGGCACATGCAGCCGCTTCCCGTACAGGACGCTGTACCCACCCAGGCCGGCCAGCAGGATGAAACCCGGGATCATGCCTGCGGCAAAGAGCTTGTCCACGCTGATCTTTGCCACCACCGCGTACAGAATCAACGGCAGACTCGGGGGAAATAACAAGCCCAGGCTACCGGAACTTGTCACAAGACCAAGGGAGAACCTCTTACCATACTGTTCTTTGATCAGGATGGGGTAGAGTAATCCGCCGAGAGCCACAATCGTCACCCCCGAAGCTCCGGTGAATGCGGTGAACATTGCACAGGTCACCAGGGACACTACGGCCAGTCCGCCCGGAATCCACCCGAAGAAGGCACGCGCAAGATTCACCAGGCGTGTCGGTGCCTTGCTTTCCGCCAGCACGTACCCGGCAAACGTGAAGAGCGGGATTGCCACCAGCGTGGGATTACTCCCGATACGGTAGAGCTCCACGATCACCGCAGAGGTATCGATCCCCGCTCCGGCAAAGCTCAACATGCCAATAGCGCCGATAATCGCAAAAAGCGGGGCACCCAGCAATGCAAGGACAGCTAGCGCGATGCCGATCAGGAGGGTCTCCATGGATCATTCCCCTCCTTTCGGCCCTGGTGTAACAAAGCCGGAGGCATGCTCGAAGACTTTGAGCGTAAAGTGCACCATGATGAGCGCATAGCCGATCGGGATGATCACCACTGCCACCCATCCGGGGAGGGAAAGGATGAAATCGCCGCCCGCAGACATTTCGTCACGCAGGAATATCCATGCGGCGTGCGCGAGGTAGTAGCAGACCACGGCGGCAAAGGTATTGGTAATCAAGGCCGCAAGGTGCTTGGTGCGCGGGGAGAGGTACTTCGTGAGGGCATCGATGCTGATATGGCGTTCCTCGAAAGCGGCGAGCGCGCCGCCCAGAAAACCGGCCCACAGCAGCATGTGGCGCACCAGCGTATCCCCCCAGAGCAGCCCGGTGCCAAAAACGTTTCGCAAAACCACCTGCGCAAACGCCAGGACCACCATGGCACCCAGGAAGGTGACGAGAAGGATGCTCTCCCCCCTTGCAAGGATAGCATCGAGAGTCCGGATCAGCTTCATCGCCCGGCGCCTTGCTGCGAGGCGCGGAAGTCAGCAACCGTTTTCTCAACCCGGTTCAGAAAGTCCTGATCAAACAGCTTGCCCACAAGCGACTGCCTTGCCTTCTTGCCGATCGCCGCAAACTCCTTCAGCGTCGCTGGAACGTTCACCTCGATGAGCTGGACTCCGTTCTTTTTCATTGTCTGAATGGCGGCGGCGTTCTCTTCGCGGCTCTTTGTCGTCAGCACAGACAGGTACTTCCGCCCGTTGCGGAGCAGAATTTCCTGCATGTCGGGTGGAAGGGTGTCAAACTTCTTTTTTGAGACCACCACAGCCCCGGAGGCATCCGCAAGAGGAACGTTCAACATGTATTTCACGCGCGTGTTCCACTGCAATGCCACCGCGGCCAGCGGTGAAGTGTACGCGCCGTTGATCAAGCCGGTCTGGAGCGACGTGAGGACGTCCACCACCGAGAGCGGAATCGGACTAATGCCCAGCGCGCGAAACGCGGCCTCCGCAATCGCGTCCCCTTCCCAGGCCCACATCTTGACGCCGTTCATGTCCGCCACCGAACGCACCGGCTTGTTGGTGAGCACATACACAAATCCCACCTCCGCCCAGCCGAGGAGAATAAAATCGTTCTTGACGAATTCCTGGCTCAGCTCGTTCTCAAACACCTTCTGGAAATTATCCACCTCGGCGTAGTTGTCGAACAGGAACGGGGCATCCAGGATGCGCAGTTTCGACGAAATCTCTCCGACGCCGACGCCGGTCATGCCCGCGCTGTGGAGCTGCCCCAGGCGGATCTTCCGCATCACATCTTTGTCCTCGCCCTGCACGCCGCCGGCGTAGATTTTGAATCCCATACGCCCGCCGCTCTCTTTCCGGATCGCGGCATCGTATTCCTTCATCACATTCATCCAGGTGGTCCCCTCGGTGGCGAGGGTGGCGAATTTAATGGTAAACTCCTGTGCACCGGCGCGCGGCGCTGCGCAGGTCAATAGACAGACGGCGGCAACGGCTAACGACAGTCGCTTCACGGTTGAGATCCTTTCAATCAGAATAGTTCGGCGCGGCGGGACTTCAGCAACTGTGCCTTCTTCTTGGCGATGGCATTGGCGAGGCGGAATTCCGGCAGAATTTCCAGGGAAGCCGATTCCACCTTCTGCAGACATTCGTCAAAGAGGGCTTCATCCAGGGTCTGCACCGCAACGGAGCGGGCCTGGTAGACATAGGTCATCAGAAATTTGCCGCCGTTGATGAGGAGGGCCCGTGCGAAATGGGCTTTCGCCAGATCGATATTTCCTCCCAGCATTTTCGGCCGGCTACCATAGAGGGTTCCGAGGAAAACGTGCGCCCCGCCGTAATAAAACGAGGAATCGTTCTTCACCACGAATTCCATCAACGCTTCGGCGCGTGGAAGGTCGGCAATGGCGTCCGGGTCGCCCAGGCTAAGATAAATGTAACTTCCCCATCCGAAGGCCGTCCAGAAAGCCGCTGGAACCATCTCGCTGTCGTACGTCCTGAGTGCGGCTTTCAAATCATCCACGGACCCGTCGAGCGCCTTCGCCAGATCCTTGTCCTGCCGGAGAATACGCATTCCGAAATCGCGACCGCGCAGATAGAAGTCCCGCGCGCGTTCCTGCAAGCTGTCTTCCAGGAACGCCAGCGCATAGCTGCTGTATCCCTGGCTGGTGAGCGTGAGAAGGCGGACGTCCTCGGGCTTATTCTTCAGCATCACTTCCAGGAGCTTGATGTTGCCCGGAAGGGCCTTTTCGGCAAAATCCAGATCCTTCTCCTCTGTGAGAGCGGAGAAGCCTTCGTCCACTATCCCGCCGACGGTGGAGACCGCAATGGTCTGTATGCAACCGGTGAACAGGACCACCGGGAGAACGAACAGGAGAATGGTGCGCATGGGAAAGGTATGACTCATAAGATGTTAAGAAATATAGCGAAAACTGTGTAGGATAGCAACTTGACCGGATTTCTGCTACCTTTCGGGTATGCGTATCCTCATCGTCGAAGACGAAAAGAAAGTCGCACGGTTCATCCAGCAGGGCCTGGAAGAAGAGCATCATACCGTGGACGTGGCGCACGACGGCGAGTCCGGGCTTTCCATGGCCGGGGCACAACACTACGACGTGATTATTCTCGATGTCATGCTCCCCGGTAAAAGCGGGATCGACGTCACCCGCGAACTCCGCGCACGGAAACGCGCCACCCCCATCCTTATGCTCACGGCGAAAACCGCGACGGAAGACAAGGTTGCCGGGCTCGATAGCGGGGCAGACGATTATTTGACCAAGCCGTTCGCCTTTGCCGAACTGCTGGCACGTGTACGTTCGCTCCTCCGGCGGGGCACCCAGGAAAAGACCACTCTTCTGACCCTCGCCGATCTCGAGCTGGATACCGTCACCCACAAAGCACGACGCGGAACACGCATCATCGACCTGACAACGAAAGAGTATGCCCTGCTCGAGTTCTTCCTCCGTAACAAGGAACGTGTGCTGAGCCGCACGATCATTGCAGAACATATCTGGGACTACCACTTCGACACCGGGACGAACCTTATTGACGTGTACATCAATCATCTCCGGAACAAGGTGGACACCGGTTTCGACAGGAAACTGATCCACACCGTCCGCGGTGTCGGGTATGTCCTGAAGGAGGAGTAGCGCATGCCCTTCCGCCTCCGCTCCGTCCGTACCCGTCTCACGTTCTGGTATTCCCTGCTGCTGCTATCGACGTTGGTGCTGTTCGGCGTCGTCTCCTACTACTTCACCGGAAAAACCCTCTCAGAGAACCTGGACCTTTCCCTGAAGGCCGAAGCCCGCTGGATGCGGGATTTCATCGAGCCGCAGGCGAACAAGGTGAAACAGGGAAGAGGATCCACAGGGGCGATCGTCAGCAAAAAACTTCCCCCGCGTATGGTCGGACCGCTCCCTGTCGACGACGATTCCTCAATGCAGCAGGCAGACGAAATCTGGAATCAGCTGTTCCGGCACAGCCTGCAAAGCCCGAAAAAGACCTATATCCAGTTCTCCGACCGGCGCGGAAACATCCTGTATCGCTCCTACAGTCTCATCCCCGATAGCCTTCGCATCACGGACAGTATCAGCGTAAACGCGATTGTGCTGACCACCGTTGAGGTGAACGGAGAGCCGATCCGGGTGGCGGCCACACGCGACAGAGACTTCACCTACGCCATCGGGTATCCGCTTGCCGACCTGCGAGACCTGCTCGGCAGCCTTTATGTGATCTTTCTGATTCTGATTCCCATCGCCGTGGCCCTTTCCGTGATCGGCGGGCTGGCCCTGGCAAAGACATCTCTCCAGCAGGTCGATGAGGTAACAACGCGCGCGCGCAGGATCACGGCCGAGAATCTCGACCAGACCATCCCCGTACAGAACGTGGATGATGAGATCGGACGTCTGACCGTGACCATCAATGACATGATCGGACGTCTGCACGACTCCTTTGGCCGCGTACGCCAGTTTTCAGCGGATGCCTCGCATGAATTGCGCACTCCGCTCACCATTATGCGCGGTGAGATCGAGCTTGCCCTGCGCAGCAGGAAATCACCCGAAGAATACCGCCGGGTGCTGGAAAGCGGGCTGGAGGAAATCCTCCGCCTGACCGCCATTATCGACAACCTGCTGACGCTCGCAAAGGCGGACCGTGGTGAGGGTGCTGCGGAGTTTTCCGAGGTGGATCTCAAAGCAATGGTCGATGAGCTGTATGAAGACGGAGCGATGCTCGCAAACAGTAAGAGCATCAAGGTGGTCCTGCTTGCCAATACGCCTATGGTGATCGTCGGCGACCGGATGCGGCTGCGGCAGCTGTTTCTCAATCTGATCGACAATGCCATCAAGTACACTCCTCCGGGAGGGGTCGTCAAGCTGGCGATGGAACGTCAAAACGGCTCGGTGGTGTTCCGCATCGAGGATACCGGGATCGGGATTCCCCCGGAGGACGTGGAGAAGATTTTCGACCGGTTCTATCGGGTGGACAAGGCGCGCTCGCGCGAAATGGGGGGGACAGGCCTGGGCCTGTCCATTGCGAAGTGGATTGTGGAGTTGCACCGGGGAACAATCACCGTCGCCAGCGAACCGAAGAAGGGATCCGTGTTTACCGTCCGGCTGCCGATCAACTGACCCCGGGCGCGCCGGGGGTCAGAAATCGTACCCCAGCGAGAAGTAATACTTTGGCTGTGAAAATTTCTGGAGGTTCCACGCCCACGCGACATCAAACCGCACCAGGAACGCCAGGAAATAAATGCGTGCCCCAGTCCCCATCCCCATAAGCAGATCGCGCGTGACGTTTTTTCCATCGGCATCCCTGGTAAATGCCACCAAATCCCTCTCGTTGTTCCAGGCCGATCCCATATCAAAGAACATCACCCCTCCCAGACTCTGCAGCCCTATGGGGAGCGGGCCGGCCTGCAGGAACGCAAACAGGGGATACCGCAATTCGAAATTGAACAAGCCGTACCGGGAACCGATGGCCGCATTGTAATTGTACCCCCGCAACGGCAGTCCGCTCTGCAGGAAGAGATAGTCCTCCGCGTTATCCAGCGGGATGTACCCGCCTTCAATCGTGTAGTTGATCCAGCTATCCACACCGCCAATGATGAACTTCTGCGGATTCATGCCGAAACTTCCGCCACCTGAAAAACGTATTGCCACACTGTAGTTCCTGCCGAGCCGGAGGTACGTTCGATAATCCGCGGTCACATTGACGAAGCTCAGACCATCGCGCCCCAGTCTGGGTGTGCCGAACAGATCAAACCGGTATCGCGTCCCCACCATCGGAGAGAGCATTCCCCACAGCGATGTATCGTGCGTGTAGCTGATCCCGGGAACGATGACGGTGCGGTTCTGCGACGGGAAGTTCGGCTGGTCAAGATTCTCTTTGGAAATGCTGAATCCGCTCAGAGCGAACTCGACACGGTCGAACCGGTTGAACGGATACGAAGCGGAGATGCTCCCCCCGTATGTGCGGAACCGGTACAGGCTGCCGCCGAAGATATCGTTCACGATCACGAAACGTGCGGAATGGAATCCGCCGATACCGTAGTCGATCCTCTCCGGAAGATAGTAATACTGCAGTGCGTAGTCGCTGTTCTTCAGATCCAGTAACAGGTTCGTCGCAAAGATGATCTGATGATCGCCCATCAAATCACTGAACGCCATGATCGTGGACCCGCTGACACCATAAAACGTGTCATAGCCTGCGTTGCCGTACACAATGTCCGGGGTAAAATTCAGTTTGTATTTTTTGACCCGGTAGTTGCCGTCCTCGTCCAGATTGCCGGCGATCTGCGGCAACCGGGCTATCAGCGAATCCTTGGGCACGTTCTCGGGATGTGCGTCGGCAAACACGTAGTTGGAGAAGTCAAGCTGGATGTCTTTGCCGTACAGCTGTGTGGTGTCCTGCTGCCCCTCCGCCGGCTGTGACACCGCGACCGGAGCGGGAACGGGTGGCGGAGGTGCATTCTTGTTCTGCCTGAAGAGTGTGGGCTCCAGCTCGGCGGTCTTGATGTCACGCTCAAACGGGCTCCGCATCAGAAAGATGTCAAACCCGGCATGACTCAAAGACGAGAAGGCGAGCTTGGTGCCATCGGACGAAAGGGAGAGCTGGTACACCCCGCTCAGGGAATTCGTTACCGGACGCGCCTTGAGAGAGTCCAGATCCAGCGTGTAAATATTGTTGATGCCGTTGCGGTCCGACACGAACAGCAGCTTCCTGCCGTCGGGGGAGGCGACGGGTGACGTCTCGTCGCTCCCGTCCCAGTCCGTGAGCCGCCGGACGTTCTTTGTCGCCGTGTCGACACTGTACAGGTCCATCTGATGTGCACGGACATTTCTGACCGCAACCGCTTCCCCGTTCAGATGCCCGTCGCGGTCGGAGGCATAGTACACGGTTTTTCCGTCGGCGGACCAGGACGGCTGCTCGTCGCTGAACACGTCGTCCGTCAGGTTGGTCAGCGCCTTTGATGCAAACTCGTAGACGTACACGTCGGATTGACGCGTCGTGTTGCCGATGAATGTGAGGGCGTCTCCTTTGGGCGACCAGTCGACCGAGAAGATGCCGTCCAGCTTGAAGGTCAGCTTCTCCATCTCGCCGCTCCTGACGTCAATCAGGAGAATCGCATCCGCTTCGCCGGACTTTGCGGCTATGGCGATTCTCCTGCCGTCCGGCGACCAGCTGATGCCCGGCGTGAGCAGATGCAGCTCTTCGAAATTGACCGTTTGCTGTCCGTCGATGATCTTCGTAAGCTGTGAACCGTCAATGGCATTCATCACAAAAACGTCGAAATAGTCGTACCGGTTCGAAATAAAGGCGATCTTGTCTCCCTGCGGGGAGATGGCCGGACTGGTATTATAGAAGCCCCCCTCTTTCTTATGCTCCGTCAGGCGGCGCGCATAGTCGGCCGGATCTTCCCGCTTCGCAATATCGGGCCAGTACAGAATCTTCTGTTCCTTCTCCCAGCGCTCGGAGAGTTCCTCAAGACTCAACCCGATGGATCCGCGGATGCCGGCTTCGACACTGCGAGTGCTTTTGATCCTGTTCAGTATCTCGCCAATCTTCTGTTCCCCGTACTTGTTGGCGATAAACCAGAACACCGATTGACCCCCGCGGTAGGCAAAGTATCCGTACAGCCGGTTGATTGGCGGGAGGTATTCGTGAACGGTGGCGTCACGGAGGAACATGTCGGAATCGGTGTCCCAACGCAGCGCTTCAAACTCCGCAAGGCCTTCGTTGAACCAGAGGGGAAGCTGGAGGGTGATATTGTTGGAGATGATGGACTGGATACTGCCGCCGTAGAACATGTCATTGATCACGGCGTGCACCAGCTCGTGGTGGATCACATGGCGGAATTTGCGATAGTCTCCTTCAAACGGGACCACCACGCGGTTCTTGAACAGCTCGGTGACCCCCCCGATGCCCTCTTCGAGATACTCGCTGATAACGTTGGTCTGCTGAAAATCGTTATGCGAGTTGTACACAATGAACGGGACCCGGGTCACCAGCTGATAACGGAACAATGTGCTGATGGAGGTGTATGCGGATTCTGCGGCGAGGGCTGTGAACTCGGCCAGATCCTTGCCGCCCTCCGAAAAGTAAATATCAAAATGGTCGGTTTGCACGATACGACCAGCTGAACTTGGAGTACTGGACCTTGTTCTTGCCGAAGTTGTCCGATTGGGCGTTTGCAGGCACCCCGTCCAGCGCAACGAGCAGGACCGCCAGCAGCACGGCAGATATCGTTCTCTTCATATACTCTTGGCGCAATTGTGGGTTCCGCTCTACTGTAATAATATATGAAACATTGCCCTAAATTAAAAGTTCCTCCCCCTGTCGGCAAGCAATTCCAGGTCTAATTCGCGGGTTTCGGGGTCAACTGCGAGCACTTTGATGCGTACATGGTCGCCAAGCCGGTATACCTGCCCGCGGGAACGGCCACGGAGCGCGTACTGTTTCTGGTCGAACAGGTAGTAATCATCCGCCAGATCCCGGACCCGAATTAACCCCTGGATCAACAGGTCCGGGAGTTCCACAAAAAGACCGAAATCCGTCACACCTGCAATCACTCCCTCGAATTCGTCGCCGATATGCCTCTTCATGTATTCGATCTGCATCACCTTCACCGAAGCGCGTTCGGCCTCGACGGCCAGCCGTTCGCGATCGGACGATTGCCGTGCAATGACCGGCATGCGGGCACGCATCTGAACGGTGCGCGCGGCTACGGGCGCGCGGCTGTATTCATCGAGTAACCGGTGCACCACCAGATCGGGATAACGCCGGATCGGTGAAGTGAAGTGTGTGTAGTCGCGGAACGCCAATCCGTAGTGGCCGATGTTTTTTTCCGCGTACACCGCTTTGGCCATGGACCGGAGCGCCACCTCGGTGATGACCTCTTCCACTTCCGTTCCCTTCACACTGTCCAGCAGCTTTTGCAGCTGGCGCGACGAGACACCCTCTTTGACATCGAGGGAAAAGCCGAATTGCTTCACGAAGTTGCCGAGATCGCGGAGCTTTCCCGGATCGGGGCGATCATGGACGCGGTAAAGAAACGGATGTGGGTCGCCCCCGGTTTTCATTTTTCCGACATGCTGCGCCACGCACTTATTGGCCAGCAGCATGCATTCCTCCACGAGCCGGTGAGCGTCAAGCCGCGTCTTCTTGATGATTCCGTCAGGAAGCCCCTGCTTGTCAAAGGTGAATTTCACCTCGGAAGTGTCAAAATCGAGACTGCCGTTCTTCCGGCGGCGTTTGTAGAGGTTGCGGGCCAGGGCATGCAAACGTCCGAGCTCTTCGTTGTACTCACCCGCACCCGTGGTGAGATTCTGCTGTGCCTCTTCATACGAAAAGCGGTGTTTGCTGTGAATCACGGTGCGCTCAAAACGCACATCATCCACCCTGCCGTCCGGTGTGATCTCCATCAGCACGCTGTATGTCAGCCGGTCTTCGCGGGGCCGGAGGCTGCACAGATCGTTGGAGAGTTTTTCCGGAAGCATGGGAATGACTTCGTTGACAAGATACACGCTGGTGCCGCGCGCATACGCCTCACGGTCCAGCTCGGTTCCCTCCCGCACATAATAACTCACATCGGCGATATGCACGCCGAGGCGGTAACGCCCGTCCGGCATCACTTCGCAGGAGAGGGCATCGTCAAAATCTCTGGCGTCTTCGGGATCAATGGTGAATGTCGTAACGGCCCGCAGATCCGTCCGTGCGGCGATTTCCGCCGCAGGAATGCTTCCGGGAAGCGACGCCGCTTCCGCTTCGACCACATGCGGGAAACCGGCAGGAAGGCCGAAGCTGCGCGCAACGCTCAGCACTTCGACGCGCGCATCACCCGACGGCCCGAGAACTTCCACCACCGTCCCCTCGGGATTCATGCCGGCATCCTCCCAGGGAAGAAGTTCCACCACAACTTTGTCACCGGGTTTGGCTTTTCGCGCCTCGGCGGGGGAAAGAAAGATGTCACGGGGCATGCGGCGATCGTCCGGAACGACAAACGCGAAGTCCCGGCGTACATCCATACGTCCGGTTATCCGGGTGATGGTGCGGCTCACCACGCGAACCACTTCCCCCTCGATCGGCTCACCGGGTTTGTGCTTGCGCGGACGCGCAAACGGAATCACCTCCACCACGTCGCCGGGCAACGCGGTGCGCAGGGATCTCGGACCGATCTGGATTTCTTCGGTCCACCCTTCCGGACGGACAATCCCCATGCCGCGGCGGGTGATCGTGACCGGTGCGATCACGTTTCGCGAGATCGGTTCCTTTGCGCGCTTCCGTTCCGCGACATAGCCGATCCGGCCCCGCTCATCGGCCGCCACGATTCCCTCCCGCTTCATCTGCTCAATCAACCGGCGGAGAGTGCCGAATTGCTCTTTGCCGGAGACTTTTACGGCGCGTGCGAGATCTTTCAGTGTGATCTTCGATCGCGAGTGGGCGGAGAGATATCCGAGAACAACTTTTTTCATTTCCCGCATAACCGGGGTCTTTCATAAACTCGAAACGTGAGAGCCGGGAGGTTACCCCCCCGGTGTGTGACTCAGAAGGAGAACCGGTAGAACATCCGCGCGGAATTGGTGCGCCGCAGATCGTTGGCCTGCCCGAACGTCCCCCGCTCAATCTTGCTCTCCAGCTCCATCATCAGATTGCGCAGGGACGGCTTCTGGAAAATTGATCCGAAGGAATACAGCACGCTGAAGTTGGCGTTCCCCAGCGGATCGTCCAGAATCTGCCCGCCGTACCGCCAGTATCCGCTCCAGGCCTGTCCGCTCAGACGGATATCCGCCGACTCACTCCGTCCGGTTTTCGCGTTGAAATCGAGCTCCACGGAACTGATGAATCCCGTCTGACTCCGCAGAAATTCCGACAGTGTACCGGTCAACAGGGAAGATGCCCCGGTCAGAAGTGATTTCCGGAGTGTTTTTTCAACTTCCGCCGACACGTCGCCCCGCTGCACAGTAGTCAACGGGAACGACCCGTAGATGATGAATCCGATGGCGTCCGATTGGACATCATTGGATTTGTTGACCCCCTGGTAGGCGCTGTAGTCCACATCGTCGATGGTCAGATTCATTGCGAGCTTCGGCTCATTGCGGGTGCCGGTGATCCTGATGGTCACGACCACCCGTTCATCCTTATCCCCGAGCACCGTATCGCGCACGGTGCGCGAACCGCGGTAGGTTGCGGTGATATCCATTTCCGGATTCATAAAATCGCCGGTAAAACGGATCCGTCCCTCGGCATCGAAACGCCGGTAGAAGCTGTAGTAGGCACGGCTGACACGCAGGTCGCCGAGCCATCGCCGGCCGTCTTCGGTGATCGAAAACTTGCCGTCGATTGTCGCCATGAGTTCCTCGCTGGAGATCGGATTGAAAATCATCCGGATTTCCGTGTCGCCGCCGGTCGCCTCGATATCCAGATCATACCGGAGACCGTCCAGAAACGACGTTGCTCCCTCCAGCTCCTTTTCCCCCTGCGCACCGTTCGTGTCGGCCTGCGCGCGAAAATAGATATCCGCCGCCGAGAGGGCCTCTTTCTCTCCGTATTTGGACGTGTCATCATACACGATGATCGGTACGGAAAGCGCCGACTCCTCCGAGACCACCTTCTGTGTGGGGGGGAAAATCAGACTGGAATTCCGGAGGATCAGCTGGCCTCTGAGCAGCGACCGGGAAATGTCGCCGGTAAAACGCAGGCCGCGCGGACCGGTTTCCGCAAAGAGATTGCCGTACATGGCCAGTGACGACTTGCGCGTGGCTTCTTTGATCACGTGAATTTGACCTGTCGCCGAGAGATTGAAATCTCCCGGTGTAAAATCACGCAACATGAAGTCGCCTCCAAGACGCACCAGACCGATCGCACCATCGCGCTCGTCACCCGGCACATTCCGGACGGTTGCCTCCACAACGCGGATCCGGTTGCCCGCCGCTTCGAATGTTCCTTCCACCCGGTATGCCATGTTGTTCGGTTCGAACAGGAATTGACAATCCGCCAGACGAAGACTCCCTCCGTAACGCGGAAGGCGTACGGTTCCCTGTATGCTCAGGTCACATTCCAGCGTGCCGGATATCTGATTGAAATTGGGCAGCAGGGGATCCAGGATGTTGAGCGGCGTCCCCCGGGAATGAACGGTGACATCGAATTCGCGTTCGGCATCAGAACGGTTCCCACTGCGACCCAGGGGAATTGTTCCGTCTATGGTCAACTCGGGCCCGTCAACAACCGGCCCCCCCGGCGTATCGCCGCTGACATGAAGCATCAGCCCATGGTCCACGTATTGCACGGTGCCGCGCACGGTGCCAAAGGGAACAGCACGAATCGCCATATCCTGTACGTCGATTGAGGCAAGGATCTCCGGCCGCTCCAGCGTGCCGCTGACGGAAACGTCAACACCGAGTGTGCCGCCAAAGGCCCGTTGCCCCGCGGACAATTCTTCTTCAGCCAGGAGATACTGCAGGCCGTCCATCTGGAGCGCCGTCCCGGTCATAGTTGCCTGCAACTGTCCGGCCTTGTTCAGGGATCCTCCGGCGTAAATGCGTTCGTCGTTGCGCCGGAGGGAGAGACCCGAGAGGGCGATTCGCTCACGGCTGATGATGACCTGGGCGCTGTCCTCCTCATGCCAGGCAAAATCAGCGTATGCCGCACTCAGGGTGTGCACCGTGCAGAGAAGACTATCCCCTTGCAACCGTGCTTCTCCCTGTATGATGCTCCGCGCAGCCGGATGGAGGGCGGCACGCGCGGCATAGACCGCGTGCTGGCCTTCAATCCGGACATCCGCCTGTATGCTGTCCAGTTGCGTGCTGCTGATATCGAACCTCCGCGCACGCACCTGGCAATGAAGATCCGTTGTGGCAAACGACCGATCGGGTGTCAGCCCCTCCGCCTCGATCACCGCCTCACCGTCTTCTATCAACATGCCGGCGGCAACGTCTCCGTAGAAAAACTCCTTTACGGTCAGCCGCGTGGAAGACGAAAGGCGGTCATAGTTCCCCACCAGCGTTCCAGCCAGGACTCCGGAACCGTTGAACTGACGTTCCCCGAGAACCAGAGACAGGAGCTGGAGATCCTTCACCTGCACCGAATATTCGCAATCCAGTGACTGCGGCGACGCCATGAGCGCTTTCCGCAACGAACGCAGCTCCAGCGTGTCGATGGAGGTGGTCAAGAAGAGACTGTCGAAAACGGCATACCGTTCGCTGATTGCCAGCCGCGCATTCTGCACCTCAAAGGTCACCAGCTGCCGCAGATAGGAAAAATCAAATTTTCCATGGAGTGAGGCATCCAGGACCGGCGACGTCACATCCAGATTCCGGTGCAGAGAATCGCTCTGGTCCAGCACAACATGCAAATCACCATCTTCAATGGTATGTTCCCGGTAACTGGACGCGGAGAGGGTCGCCAGAATTTCCCCCCCCAGCGTCGCCAGGGTTGTGCCCGTGCCGCTGACGCGGAGCGTCATATTCAGATCGCTTTCATGTGCGGCATCGTGCAGCAGATCCGCAAGGTTGAGTGACGCCATGGATCCTTCAACCGTGAACTGCGGCCGTGCCCCGCTCCGCCCGACGAGTTGACCGGTGAGCTGCAGGGAAGTGTTTGCCACACCGAGCTGCAGTGACCCCTGAATGCTGCGCGGCCGGGCATGGACAACAGCTTCGGCACGTGTCACCGGAAGCCCGCGGAAAAACGACGAGTCCAGTGTGGCACGGAAAGTGGCGTTCATCCCTTCCATCGTCACCCCGCTGCCGTCCACCGTGATGGCGCCATGCAGACGGCTCTCCAGCCCCTGGTCATCTACGAACCGTGCGAGGTCGAGAGCCTGCACCTCCACCACTCCGCGGTAGCGCAGGATTTCGGGGCCTCCGATGCGGAGCTCAACATCCCCGGTGCGGATGGTTCCGGCCTCTGTTTCTGCTGTGAGTTGTGTCCGGAAATCCAGCGGTGTTCCGGCATATGTCCCGTTCAAGCGAACCGGACCGACGGAACGGAAATCGGGAAGATCAAACGAGGGCATAAGTGCAAGCGGATCGCCCGGCAGAATCTGGCAGTCGGTGAGACGTACATCCAGAGCCAGGTGTTCGGGGTCGTGCAGATTGGAAACCGTTCCGTCCAGTTGAAGACGACTCTGTCCGAACTCCAGATCCAGTTTGCGCACGGGCAGCGCACCGAATGGACCGGCGACAACGAGCGAGCCGCGAATGGTGCCTTTCAGGAAATCCACGGCGGGGAGACAGCACCCCAGTTCTGCAAAATCCAGTTCGACGATACGCAGATCAACGGTGGTGGAGCACACGGAGAGGGCGCCGAGCCGTATCCCGCTCAGCAAATCCATGCCGCGCAGGGAAGTCGACAGCGTCAGCTGTGAGCGCCCCGTCACCATCCGTATATCGTCCACCAGTGCACCCGTGGTATCAACGAGGACATCCCCCGAAAGGTGCCGCAGGCGTAAGGGTGTCCCATCGATGGCAAAGGCACAGCGCGTGATCCCGGCGCGGTATCCTCCGTTCTGCATACGGAAGGACAACGCCAGGTTCACTCCGGAGAGGGACAGATTGCTGTAGTCGATGCATCCGGCGGGCGACGCAGTGACTGTGCCCTCGTGCGTTGAATCCACCACCCTGATGCTGGCATTCCGCAACTCCAGACGACTCACCAGTACCGCCCAGTCAAACGGCGCTGTGTGCGTCGAGTCGGGCGGCTTCGGCCGGACAATCTCTTCGAAATTCCAGACGCCCGAACGCCGCCGCAGGAGACGTACCACCGGGTTTTCCAGCATGAGGCTGTGTACGGAAATGGTTTTCGCGGGAATTTCGAAGAGGTTGTACCGGATGCCAAGCTCCTTGGCCGCGAGCAGCGTGTCGCCGTTCACACTCACGCTGACGCCGTTGACGGAGAACCCTGTGACAAGGTTGCCGGAAATGTCACCGAGGTAAACATCCGCGGCCAGAAGGGAGTCCATCTGCACGAGGGCATACGTCCGGAGACGGTCGCGGAAGAACTGTGTCTGGGTGAAAGCGGCAAGTAACAGGAGGACAAGGAGTGATCCACCCATCAGATAGAGGATACCGCGCAGGATGGACTTGAAGACTCTCATGGATCATCGGGGAGTCCCCGCCCCCCGCGCATGACCATACTTGAGCAACACACGCTTGATCACATTTGTGGTGGAACGACCGGCGGTCAAACGGATCCGGCGTACGGTGCCGCCGTGGGCCTCAACGATGTCTTTCCCCACAATGTCCCCGGTTTTCCAGTCCGCCCCCTTGACCAGCACATCCGGCACCAGGTGTGCGATCAGCCGCTGCGGTGTGTCTTCGCCGAAAAGACAGACGTAGTCCACACAGCCGAGAGCGGCGAGAACGGCGGCACGGTCACGGTTCAGGTTGATCGGACGGCGTTTTCCTTTGATACGCCGGATGGAGGCGTCCGTATTCAGACCGACAACGAGCACGTCACCCAGGGCCCGTGCGGCCTGGAGATACTCCACATGCCCGCGATGGAGAATATCGAATGTGCCGTTGGTGAAGACCACCGTCTTCCCCGCCCTTTTCAGCGCACGCCGCCGCCGCGCCAGTTTTTCAATGGCCACCACACTACCCATCAGGATCGACCTCCTTTTATAAAGAGACGGTCCGCCGCATCATGAAGCGTCTCTTTGTGAATGGGGACAATACCCACGGCCCCGACGACAATACCGCTGGCGCAGTTGGCAAGCACACAGGCCTCGCGCAACGTCGCCCCGCTTGCCAGAGCAACGGTCAGGGTGGAAATCACCGTGTCACCGGCGCCGGAGACATCCTGCACATTGTCCGCCATTGTGGGAATATGGGTGATCGTCCCATCCTCCTCAAATAACGACATCCCCTCCTCGCTCCGAGTCAGCAAGACGCTCTTCGCTTCAAGAAGCTCCACCAGCTTTTTCCCCGCCCGTTCAACATCGTCCATGCTCCTCAGCCGGCCGCCCAGAACCTCTTCCGCCTCACGGCGATTGGGCTTAAACACGGTGACCCCTTTATAGTCCAGAAAATGGTCAAACTTCGGGTCGACCGTGATAATCGTGTTGTGGCGCCGGGAGACCTCAATGACCGCGGTGATCACCTCTTTCGTGACAACACCCTTGTTGTAATCCTCGATGATAATGCCGTCCAACGCTCCGATATGGTCACTGATGGTACCCACGATGCGGCGCCGGAGATCCTCCCTGCAGGGAAGTTTGGATTCATTGTCGATGCGCACGACGTGCTGTCCCTGGGCAATGACCCGGGTTTTGATTGTTGTGGGACGCGAAGGATCGCGTACGATTCCGTCTGTCTCCAGACCCAGCTCCCGGGCCAGCTCCATAAACACCGTCCCCGGATGATCGTCACCGATCATTCCCACCAGCACGGGGATGCCACCGAGGGACTGGATGTTGTTTGCCACATTGGCAGCACCGCCGAGACGGACGGATTCAGATTCCACCTCGACAACCGGGACGGGTGCTTCGGGTGAAACCCTGCGCACGGTCCCCCAGTAGTATCTGTCCACCATCAGATCGCCAAGAACGGCAATCCGCTTCCCGGCAAAGCCGTCAAAGATGGTGTTCAACCGTTTTCGGGTGAATGTGATCATTTTTGCTCAGAGAATAAATATAGAAATCACCGCTGCCAGACGCAAGGAACGGGAAGATCGCTCATCCCGTCGGTGTCCGGAGAAACCGCTCAATGTGCTTCACCACCCTGTCCACCGTCAGACCCAGCCGTTTTTCATCCGCCGTCACGACAATGTCCGCGTTGCTGTACAAGGGTTCCCGGACCTCGTACAATGCGAGGACACGTTTCCGCAGCTCAGCCGGGGTTAACCGCTCCCCTCCCGGCCCGGTCAACAACGGACGGTCGGTGCGGTGTTGAACACGCTTCAGAATTTCCTCCGGAGGAACCTTGAGATACACAAGGATTCCGGTGGTTGTCACCACGCGCAGGTTCACCGGATCGGTCAGCGTCCCCCCGCCGAGCGCAACCACCAGGTTGTTCCGCATCGTCAGCGCCGCGATCGCTTCCCGTTCCAGACCGCGGAAGTACTGCTCGCCGTGTTCCCTGAATATTTCCCTCACGGTCTTTTGCTGCGAAATTTCGATCACGGTATCGACATCAACAAATTCATAGCCGAGTGAATTCGCCAGAATCGGGCCAACGGTGCTCTTACCGCTGGCCATGAATCCCGTAAGGTAGATCCGCGATGAGCGGCTGGGGGCGGAGTTGCTCATAGCAGCGCCCCGCGCCGGATACGCGCGATGGTCACAGAAGTCGTCCGCTGCCGGCGCTCCACCGCCATGCTCCGCGTGTCGACCAGAAAGCCCTCCTGTACCGCAAATGCAAAGAAGTCGCGTCCCGGCGCCCGGTCCGGCTCAGCGAGCAGTGCGTATCCCCCGGGAGCAAGAGTCTGCCGGAACAGGTGGAGTATGGGGGCAAACGACATGCGCTCGTAGACAATATCGGCTCCGAGAAGAACATCGAAGACACCCGGAGAGCCCGGAGTACGCCAGTCGCAGTGTCGCAGCGCCACCCGCGAGCGTTGCCCGGAGGAAAGGTTGGTATCGGCGTTCCATCTGGCGAATGTCAACGCGTCTTCCTCATAGTCGGTGAGCGTCACGGTTGCTCCTGCACGGGCAGCCGCAATGCCGGCCAATCCCACGCCGCAGCCAAGCTCGAGCACCGTACGCCCGGCCAGCGGATCCTCTTCAAGACACACACGGGCCAGGGCGAAGGAAGATGTCCAGAGTTCGGCCCAGTAGGGTAAGCGCTCGTCGACGGCGAAGGCTTCGGGAGTGATCGACTCGAGCAATGCATCGGGATTGCGGACGGTGAGAATGCGGAATTTGTGGTCGCCCACGTGAACATCGTGGATGACCGGATCAAACCGGCAAGAGAGATCCGCCGGGAGCGCCGCCGGAGCTCCTGCCCCGTCATCCTGTGACTCACAGGCTGAATGCTGCGCCAAGCTGGACCACCATGCCGTCTGTGTGGATACTCGAGAGAAAAGGATTCTGGGGAAGATTGACAATGGTGCTGCCGTAGCGCACCTGGAGCTGGGTGAAGGTGTTGGTCGATTCGAAATGCGCATCCCGGAATTTCAATTCGGTGGAAAGCGAAAAATGATCCGTGAAACGGTACTGAACGCCACCCAGCACGTGGATGCCGTACCCCGCGGAACGGGAAACGACCGACGCATCGAGACCCGCAAGCGAATACTGCCGCTCGCCGAAATACACGCCCGCCCCCCCGCCCATATAGACCCCAAAGCTGCCCTCGGTAATCGGTATGCGGAAGTACCCCGTGAGCTCAACGGGAAAAATCCGGAATCCGTCCTCCGCCGGAACGACACGCTGTGCACTGACAATGATGGTGCGCGACTGAGTACTGCGGATCACATCCGTAGACAACCCCACCGACAGGTTCGTCCCCGCGATGTGGTACTGCACCTCGAACCCGTAGCCGAAAAAGTCCACGAACCCGTACGACTGGACCCGGGCCAGGGGATCTGTTGCCCCGGGGTTGGGAAAGAGCCGGCCTGTGGTCGTCAGGTTACCTTTGAGGAGGACGGAAAACATGCGCTCCTGTGCACGGCCGGTTTCCCCGGCGACACACAGGAGCGTACACAGAACGAGCACCACAACAACCGCACGACGTTTCACCCCACCTCCCTGTTGTTCAGGGTCACCGGAAGAACATATCCCGGTGGTCTTCGATGTCGGCTTTCTCTTTCAGCGCGGTCAACCAATCGGAGAGGAACCGGTTTCGTTTCTCCTGGAGCAGGCGGGTCCTGAGCGATTCGCGCTGGGAATTGTAGGCTGTTGTATCAAATGCGGAGACCGAGAGGAGCTGC
This sequence comes from uncultured Bacteroidota bacterium, assembly GCA_963779225.1. GTDB lineage: Bacteria > Bacteroidota > Ignavibacteria > UBA10030 > UBA6906 > CAVPCZ01. Next base: position 685,381 of record CAVZWW010000003.1, on the reverse strand, counting down.
ACGATAAATGCTCCCCGTTGATTCTGTACGGCGGGTGAAATCTGCCCCGGCTTCAGGCCGGATACCGCCCCGAAAAAGAATGGATCGCGTCCGACACCGGGAATCGCACCCGCAAAGGTGAAGTTCGGGATTTCTTGCGCCTTCACCGAGGGAAAGTAGGACGAGATCCTGGTCAGGCTGTCCGTCGCGCTCAATTTTGCCCGCGCTTCGTCCGCCATCGCTTTGGCGCGTTCAATTTTCTTGTTCCGGAGAGCCATGGGGCGAGCCTGATCTTTCACTTCTTCGAATGGCCTCACGCCCGCATCCCTGACTTCGGCAAGCGAAAACACTGCAGAACCGCCCGGGATCGAAAAGGGCTCGCTGATCGATCCCACCTTGTTCGCAAACGCCCACCGGATGATTCCCTGGTGCATGCCGATCCCGGGAATGACTCCGGTCTTCTCCTGAACGTCTGTTTCCTTCACTTCAAAGCCGGATTGCTGGGCTTCACGGGTGAATTCCGACTCCTTGGCATTGAACGCAAAGTCGCGGGAGCGTTCAAAGAGCTCATTCTTGGTCTGATTGCTCGGCGTGATCTTCATCGAGATGTGGGCGAGTTTCAGTTCGCGGCTGTCCCGCGCGTACACCTTGATAATGTGCAGGCCGTACGGTGTGCGGACCGGGCCGACAAGCTGACCGGGTTTTGCGGCAAATGCAGCTTTTTCGAACTCAGGCACCATGCGTCCTTTGCCGAACCACCCCAGGTCGCCACCCCGCTGGGCGGATCCCATATCCTTCGAATACCGCCCGGCCAGCTCCGCAAAATCCTTTCCTGCCTGCAGCTGCTGCATAATGTTTCTTGCAAGCACCTTCGTCGCAGTCGTGTCCTTACCCGGCTCCAGCGGCAGGAGGATATGGCCCGCGTGGAGGAACTCTTCTTTTCCCGGCCTCTGCTCCAGAACTTTCAGCAGATGGTACCCGTCTGCATCTTCTAGCGGACCGACCAGCCCGCCGGGCGCCGCGGCGAAGACCGCCGCTTCAAGAGAGGGGCTCAATTCCCCGTGGCGGAAAAATGCGCCGCTGTCGGGTTTGTCGGCATAGGTGTAAACCAGCTGCAGAAAATCCACACCGCTCCGTGCTTTCGCCGCGGCATCCTCAATGTCCTTTTTTCGCCCTGTACTGTCGGAGGCCGAGGGCCGCTCAAGGAAGAGTACGTATTTCAGCTTCCGTGTCGCTTCCACCCTGTACTGGTCCGGATTCTCATCGACGTACTGCTTCACATCCGCATCGGAGACCGTCACAGCGCTGTCCGGCACGAGCAGCATGGCATCGAACAAGGCATACAGGGCGCTGTATCTGGTGTTTTGCTCATCAAAACGTCCGCGCACCTCCCCTTCGTTGACGCGCACGGATGCGAGAATCACACTCTGCAGTTTTTCCTGCAGGCGCCGCTGACGCAGTCCCTGTTCATATTGCTTGAGCCACTTCGTTCCGAATTCCTTATCAGCTCCGGTCGGGTCGCGAACAAACTGATTGGGACTGGCCAGGAACTGCTCGTACACATCACGGCGGAACTGGCCGGTGGAATCGATGAAGTTGCGGCGCAGGTCTTCCGGTGGCGTTTCGCCGCGGACCCAGTCCACAAGCTCCTGGTCACTCACCCTGATGCCCAGACGCTGCACTTCCTTTTCCAGGAGATGCTGCGTAACCATGTTCTGCCAGACCTGCTCCCGGATCTGTGTCATCTGCGCTTCGTCCGGCTCCGCGCCGCTCTGGGACTTCTGATTATCAGCGACGTTTTTCACCATGTCGGTGAAGTCTTTGTAGTGGATCTTGGTTCCATCGACCGTCCCGATGACATCCGCCGGACCGCCACGCATGCCAAGGTAGTCCATGCCCCATTCAAAAACGATGGTAATGACGAAGGCGATGAGAAGTCCGAACAGGATTATTGGCATGCTGTCACGCATGCGGGTCATAATAGGCATGTGGTAAACCAACCTCCTTACGCGGGAAGACCTTGTGATAATATCTTAAAATATACGCCATATGTGCCCGAAAAGCAAGGTTCGTGTTGACTTTTCAGGGATGTTAAGGTATATTTATGAGCTTCTCTACGAGTCCTCGAATGCTTGATCCCGGAGGTATGCAGTGCGAAAGTACAGAACAAAAATTGTGGTCATTGCCGCGGCTGTCCTGCTGGCTCTCTACTTTTTGTATCCCACCTACAAGGACTATGCGCTGCATTCCGAGATGAAAACGCTGCAGGGAGCGGACAGTCTGCAGTTCGTGGAAAAGAACGAACAGGACATCCGTGAGAACCGCGCCAAACGTATCAAGCTCGGTCTGGATCTTCAAGGCGGCATGCGAGTCGTGCTCGAGGTCAACATCCTGAGACTGATCGAAGATCTGGGCAAGAACAAGGATGAAGTCTTCACCCGGATCATGAACGATGTGCGCGAGGAGACCAAGCGGTCCGAGGAATCGCCCGTGATCATCATCCGGCGCAAGTTCGAACAGGAGCAAATCCGCATGAGCCGCTATTTCGGCAGCCTGCGCGATGACAATGACAAAGTCGCGGCAATGCTGGAAGACGAAGCAAAAAAGGCCATTGATCGCGCCATCGAGATCGTCGGTAACCGCGTGGACCAGTACGGTGTGTCGGAACCTTCCATTCAGAAGCTGGGCGGCAGCCGCATCAACGTCGAACTCCCGGGCGTCAGCAAGGAAGCCGAAGTGCGCCAGCTGCTCCAGGGCACGGCCCTCCTCGAATTCAAACTGCTGAAAGATCCCGAAATCGCCTACCGGGTCATGCAATCGGTTGATGGCGTACTCGCGGCAACCACAGCGGCCGACTCCAGTGACAGCAGTGCGGCGGCAACGGCAGCACCCGGCGATTCCACGAAAATCGCCACTCCCGATGGTGAAATGAGTCCGGAAGAATTCGCAAAGAAACACCCGTTCTTTACGGTGGCCCTCGTGAATCCGCAGTATCCTGGCGAGGCCATGGTCGCGGAGGAGAACCGCGAAAAAGTCCGCCGCTGGCTCGAACGCACTGATGTCATCCGCGCCATCCCCGATGATATGCAGTTTGTCTGGAGCGCCAAGCCGCGTATCCTGGAAGACGGGAAGAAATTCTACACCCTCTTTGCTGTCAAAGCCACGCCCGAGCTCACCGGCGGCGTGATCGTGAACGCCCGGGCCACACTTGATCCGAGCTTCAACCAGCCGATCGTGACCATGGAGATGAACAGCGACGGCGCGCGTGACTGGGCGCGAATCACGGGCGCCAATATCAATAAACGCATCGCGATTGTGCTGGACGATGCAGTCTTCTCCGCACCCGTCGTGCGCGGCAAAATCACCGGCGGCAGCTCGCAGATCGAGGGAATGGACAACCTTGAAGAAGCGCGTCTCCTCGAGATCGTCTTGAAAGCCGGCGCTCTCCCCGCACCGGTGGATATCATCGAACAGCGTTCCGTCGGGCCGTCGCTCGGCGAAGACTCCATTCGAAGCGGTATCCTCTCGTCGGTGCTCGCAACGCTGCTCACGATCATCTTTATGGCGGTCTACTACCGTACCGGCGGACTTGTGGCAAACGTGGCGGTGGTTTTCTGCCTTCTGTTCCTGCTGGCCGTGCTCGCGGCATTCCAGGGAACCCTCACTCTTCCCGGCATCGCGGGCATCATCCTGACCCTGGCCGTGGCGGTGGACGCCAATGTGCTGATCTACGAACGTATCCGCGAAGAACAGGCGACCGGGAAAACGCTGCGCGCCGCCATCGACGCCGGCTACGAGAAAGCCTTCACGGCGATCTTCGACTCCAACCTCACCACGTTCCTTACGGGCGTCATCCTGTTCCAATTCGGGTCCGGCCCCATTCAGGGATTTGCGCTGACACTCATGATCGGCATTGCGGCCAGCATGTTCAGCGCGATCTTCATCACCCGGGTCATTTTCAACATTCTCACGGACCGCCCCGGCGCCACCGTGTCTTTCGGCTAATCGACCAGACTGGAGATACCGTTCATGCGGCTTTTCGGCAAAACAACTATCGACTTCATGGGGAAGAGGCGGATGATGTATATGGTTTCCGCCACTGTGATCCTCGTTGGTATGGTGTCCCTGATGATGAAGGGCATCGATTACGGCATCGACTTTCTGGGCGGCACGGAACTGATCGTGCAGTTTGCGCAGGACGTGCAGATCGGCAACGTGCGCACGGCGATGGACAAGATCGGTTTCGGCAAGGCGGAAATCAAGACGTTCGGCAGCGACCGCGACATCCTCGTCCGCACCGTCGAGCAGGGTGAAGGGACGGTTATCGCCGACAAGATCCGCGGGGCGCTCAAAGAGCACTTCCCCTCCAATCCCTATACCGTTCTGAAGGAAGACAAGATCGGCCCGAAGATCGGCCGGGAGCTGCGTCAGAACGCTCTCTATGCCGTGATCGCTTCGCTCGCCGCGATCTGGCTCTATGTCGCCTTCCGGTTCAAGTTCATCTACGGCGCGGGTGCCGTGAGCGCCCTCTTTCATGACGTGCTCGTCACCCTCGGCATGATCTCGATTTTCGACGGCATGTTCAACCTTGAAATCTCCCAGAATATGATCGCCGCGTTTCTTACGCTCGTCGGTCTCTCGGTCAATGACACCGTCGTCATCTTTGACCGTATGCGGGAAAACCAGAAGATCTTCCGGACCATGCCGTTGAAGGAATTGATGAACAAGAGCCTGAACGAAACCCTGAGCCGTACTATCATCACCTCGGGCACGATCTTTGTCGTCCTTCTGGTGTTGCTGATCTTCGGCGGCGAGGTGACACGCGGGTTTGCCTTCGCCCTCACCATCGGTATCATTACCGGAACGTATTCATCCATCTACATCGCCAGCGCGGTCGTGCTGGAATGGTCGGAACGGTCGCAGAAGAAGGCCCAGCTCATCGACTGACCCGCGGCATCGCCGAGGAGGTTTGCCATGAAGTATAAAGCATCCGTACACGGTTCCGTCACGGTCATCGCGCTGGAAGGCAACATGATGGGCGGACCGGATGCCACCATGCTGAACGGAAAACTGCACGATCTGGTGGAGGCAGGCAAGAAACAGGTGGTGGTCAACCTGGCCGGCGTGGAGTTTATCAACAGCTCGGGCCTCAGCCAGCTGATTGCCGGCGCCAGCAAAATGAAAAACGCCGGCGGGGCGCTGAAACTCTCAAACGCCTCCGCAAAAATCACCACCCTCCTGAAGATCACGAAGCTCAGCCCGGTGTTCGAAAGTTATCCCTCTGTCGCCGCGGCGGTGGCCAGCTTTTCGAAGTGATTGAAACGGATTCCCTCTCCCTCCGACCCTCCGGCTGCACCGGGTCGGAGTTTTTTGTCCATACACAAGGGGTGAAAAGCAATGCCCGTTCAGATCATCGTGGGCGCCCAGTGGGGCGACGAAGGTAAAGGCAAGATGGTGGACATGCTCTCGGAGCATGCCGACATCGTGGCACGTTACCAGGGCGGCGCCAATGCCGGCCATACCGTGTGCATCGGCGACAAACAGTACGTCCTGCACCTGATCCCCTCCGGCATCTTCCACGAACATATCACCTGTGTGATCGGCAACGGGGTCGTCATCGACCCGACAGCCCTGCTGGGGGAAATCGCCCAGCTCGAGACGGTGGGGATCAACATCCGGGGACGATTGCTCATCAGCCACAACGCCCACCTGATTATGCCGTACCACAAACAGCTTGATGCGATCCGCGAGCAGACCGCGCAGGCGATCGGCACAACGGGCAGAGGCATCGGCCCCGCCTACATCGACAAATTTCTCCGCGTTGGCATCCGGATAGTCGACCTGCTGAACCGCGACGTGCTCGCCGCCAAGATCACGCAGAATATCGAAGAGAAGAATCAGATTCTCACCAAGCTCTACGGTGAAACGCGCATCGATGTGGAGAAGATCATTAACGAGTACCAGGAATTTGACAAGCGCATCGACGAGTATGTCACCGACACCGCATACTATCTCCACACCGCCATCAAGCAGGGCAAACGGATCATCGCCGAAGGGGCCCAGGGTGCACTGCTGGACGTGGACCATGGCACCTATCCCTACGTAACGTCCTCCAACCCGACCTCCGGGGGCGCCTGCACGGGACTGGGGATTCCTCCGACTGCGGTGGAAAGTGTGCTGGGCATCGCAAAAGCATACTGCACCAGGGTCGGGCTCGGTCCCTTCCCCACCGAACAGCTGAACGCCACGGGTGACACCCTGCGCACGGTGGGCCATGAATTCGGCGCAACTACCGGACGACCGCGGCGCTGCGGCTGGTTCGACGTCTTCGCCATGCAGCACTCCGCACGCATCAACGGCATCGAACGGCTGGCCATCACGAAACTCGACGTGCTGGATGCCTTTGAAGAGATACCGGTGTGCGTCGGGTATGAGCTTGAGGGCAAGAGCCTGCGCTCGTTCCCCACAGACGTGACCACGCTCGAGCGCGTGACGCCGGTCTATGAACTCTTCGAGGGATGGAAGACCCCCCTCACCGGTATCACGTCGGAAGAGACCCTGCCACCTGCAGCGCGAAAATACCTCAAGGCACTCAGCCGTCTGACGGATATCCCGCTCTGGTTCGCTTCTGTCGGTCCGCGCCGCGATCAAACCGTCTTCCTCAGCACCTGACAGGAGCGTTGCCATGCGCACGCCCGACCGGAACATTGCCATCGGCAAAAGGGGAAATTTCAAAATTCTCCTGCTCGCCCTTGCCTCCGTGTTTGTCATCGCCCTCTTGCTCTATTCGCAACAGTTGACGGATCAATTGCTCGCGAGAGAACGGCGGATCGTCGCGCTGTACGCGCGCTCCCTCGAGTACGTCGCAAAGAACGATCCCGGGGCGGGCGACATCGGCTTTGCCTTCGAGGTGATCGGCACCATCGATTTCCCCATCATCCTGACAGACGCCAGGCATACCCCCCTCTACTGGAAGAACGTCGAACTCGACACCGCACACATGTCGCCTGCAAAGCAGGAAGTCTTTTTCCGGAGCACGCTGGCTAAAATGGACGCGCAGAACAAACCGATACGCGTCGCCATCAATGACACGCTGGTGCTTAACTACGTGCACTACGGGGAATCCGTGCTGATCAGCCAGCTGCGATGGCTCCCGGTCAGCGAGCTCGCCATCGCCGCAATCTTCATTCTGATCGCGTATGCCGGATTCAGCACAATCAAACGGAGCGAACAGAGCAACATCTGGGTGGGAATGGCAAAAGAGACGGCCCATCAACTCGGGACCCCGCTCTCCAGCATTATGGGATGGCTGGAACGTCTCCGTGAAGATGCAGCGGCAGTCCCACTGTTGAACGAAACACTCGACGAAATGGAGAACGATGTCAATCGCCTCAACAAGGTTGCAGCCCGCTTCTCAAAAATCGGTTCCCGTCCGGATCTCCACGATGAAAATATCGGAGAGGTGATCGGGGGGGTCATCCAGTATATCGGAAAACGCATCCCCAAATCGGGGAAAACCGTCGACCTCGTGATCGAGACGCCCGGCATGTTTACCGCGCGCATCAACCGCGAACTGTTTGAGTGGGTGATCGAGAACCTGATGAAAAACGCTCTCGATGCAATGGGAGGGAGTGCGGGAAAGATCGCCTTTGCCATCAGCCAGTCGGGCAATCACACCACGATCGACGTGACCGATACGGGCAAGGGGATCGATCCCAAGTTCCACAAGGAAGTCTTCCGCCCGGGCTATAGCACCAAGAAGCGCGGGTGGGGCCTCGGGCTCTCCCTGTCGAAACGCATCATCGAAGAGTATCACCGGGGACGGCTGTATGTCAAACAGAGTGCACCGGGGATGGGCACCACGTTCCGGATCCGACTGACGGCCTGACCGGAGACACTCTTTCCAGCAGCACGATACTGCTCAAACTTCCTCCTGCAAGAAAAGCACCGCTATCCCGTGAAGTACAGATAGGCTCCGAGAATCATCAGGAGCACAAGCACCGATGCGGCAATGTCGCCTGTTGTCCAGCTCGCGCGTGTGGTCTTCTTGTCCTCTTCGGTCATTGTGCCATAGGTTAATCCGCTGATCCGGGCGTACCCCGGCGTCTCTGTCGCGTAGCTCACCCCCACCATCACGATGACACAGACAACGAGAATGATAATGCTGTAGTACTGGAAGAAAATGTTGTTCACCACCCAGAAGAAAGACCCCCGGACATACGTGAATCCCGAAATCAGTTTAACGGGAGTGTCCACCGCAAGCCGGAAGAGACCCAGCGCGAATCCGGTGAGTAATGCTGCAAGGCATCCCTTGCTGTTCAAGCGTTTCCAGAATACGCCCAGGAAGAACACCACGAAAATCGGCGGTGCCAGGTACGCCTGTACACCCTGAAGGTAATCGTAGAGACCCCTTCCACCCTGAATCACCGGGATCCAGAGGAGGCCGATCAGAACCATCACGCCTGTGGCCACACGTCCCATCCACACGAGTCGTTGCTGGCTCACGTTCGGGCGGAGGCGCGAGTAGAAATCCATGGTAAAGAGCGTGGAAGATGCGTTGAAGACCCCGGCCAGCGAGCTCATAAGGGCTGCAAGAAGGCCCGAGACCACCAGTCCGCGAAGACCGACCGGAAGCACATGCGCGACCATCAGCGGAAACGCCTTCTGTGCATTCTCCCGGAGGACCTGCCCGTCAGCCCCGATAAGTTCCGCCTGCAGGGCGGGAAGAGTTCCGCTCTTCGCCAGCGCGATACAAATGATACCGGGAATGATGAAGATAAACACGGGGAGAAGCTTCAAAAAGGCCGCCGCGATGGAACCGCGCCGCGCTTCGGTTTCGTTCGGCGCACCCAGCGCACGCTGGACGATGTACTGATCGGTGCACCAGTACCAGAGCCCGATGATCGGTGCGCAGAAAAGCATACCCAACCAGGGATAGTTGTCGTTAAAATACCAGGCCAACCGCCCCGTTTCCCGGACGGGCGCCCATGTCGCCTCCATGCCTGCAGGCACCAGCGGCTTCCAGAGGTTGAACATTTCGGGATCCACTATGGCACGCAGTCCGGACCACCCGCCAAGCGCCTGAAGGCCGAAGAACGTCACAAGAGCCGACCCGATAATAAGCACCACGGTCTGCAACGCTTCCGTGTACGCCACCACACGCATCCCGCCCAGCATTGTGTACAAACCGGTAATGACAATCACCAGGATGGACCCGATCCAGAAGCTGTCCATTCCCATGAAATTGAGCTCGGGGAGCAGGACGGAGAATACCACACCGCCGGCAAAGATACCGACCGCGATTTTTGTGAGCACGTACGCCACAAGAGAAATCACGGAAAGAACCGTCCTCGCCATGGGTGAAAACCGTCGTTCCAGAAACTCAGGCATCGTAAACACTTTGGAACGCATGTAGAACGGCACCATCACCCAGCCCAGCACCAGCAGACACCAGGCGTGAAGTTCGTAGTGCGCCATCGCCACACCGTCCGTTGCGCCGGAACCGGCAAGCCCTACCAGATGCTCGGATCCGATATTCGACGCAAAGATCGAAGCGCCGACAATAAACCATGCGAGATGGCGGCCGGCCAGAAAATACTCCGTGGTGTTTTCCTGTCCTTTGCGTATTACCCACCACGCAAGACCGAGGATGATCCCAAAATACAGGGCAACAACAACCCAGTCGATACTTGTAAGGATTGCCATACAAGAACCTCGCTGATGGTGATGTGTGCGTACGATGGTTGCCAGGCCGGAGAATCTCCGGGCTGAAGTTCCTGCCGGCCCGACTTACTGCGTAACGCGGATGATGATCTTCGCCACTCCCGGTGCATAGGCCGCATTCATGGTGAACGCCCCTGCCGCCTGCACGAGCGGAAATGTGTGGGACACAAGGAAAGCGGGTTTGATACGCCCTTCACGTACAAGCCGGATCGCCCGTGTATAGGTGAATTTCATTCTCCTGCAAAAGCGGAGCGTCAACCCTTTTCGCCGTGCAACGGAGTGACGGAGTGAACACCGGTCATCACCGGGAATCCCTACAAGCACCAGAGTTCCCCCGGGGCACGCCATGGCGGCCGCCTGATCAATTGCGATCCCTCCCCACGCCGCCTCAAATACCACATCAACGCCCCGGCCGTTCGTGCGGCGCAGAAGATCACCGGCAGGGTCGTCCACGTCCAGCAACACGCCCCCCAGCTGTTCCGCGAGAGTACGTCTCCATGGGAGGGGCTCGGACATGTATACCGGTCCGCCCCCTGCAATGCGGGCTGTCTCGGCCACCAGTAATCCGATGGGCCCCGCTCCGAGTACGGCGACGGAATGTCCCACCCGGAGATGCGCAAGATCGGCCGCATGGAGCGCCACCCCGAGCGGTTCGAGCAATGCTCCGCTTGCTTCATCCATGCTGTCGGGAATCGGAAAACAGCAAGGGGCCGGCACCAGCACACGTTCCTGTAGGCAGCCGTTTTCAGGAGGGAGACCGAAGAAGCGGATATCGACACAGAGATTGGGATCGCCCCGCCTGCACCATTCGCAGTTGTTGCAGGGGATTGCAGGATCCACGGCGACACGAACGCCCGGGAAAAGCGTCGTTCCATCGCCCCCCCGGGCATCCGGCCCGGCACGTTCGATCACGCCGGCACATTCATGACAGGGCACCACCGGGTGCTGAACAACGGTGTCACCGATCCGGCCATCCAGGTACGTGTGAATGTCGCTTCCGCATATGCCTGCGGCGGTGATCCGCACGACAACCTCCCCGGGACCGGGGTCGGGTGGATCAGGAATTGTCTCAAGGCGCAAATCATGCGGCCCGTACAGACGGATTGCGTTCATCGCCGCGCGCGCCTTCCGGAACACACTGTTGTGTACTTCATCCGAGTGTTCTTTCTTCCCGGTGGGTCAGAACGGAAGTTCATCCGGATACGGCACAGTTCTGGGACGGTTCCAGCTGATGTCCCTGACTCCCAGCAACCGCATTGCTTCGACAAGTGTCCGGCCTGCATGCGCAAAAGCCACAGCCGTGTGGTGGGGAAATCGCTTTTCCAGCAGAACATGCCGGTAAAACCTTGTCATCTCCTGCACGGCGAACACACCGGTAGAGCCGAAGGACTTCGGGGCAATATTCAGCACTTCTCCCTGAGCTACAAACGCCCGGAGTTCTGCAGACGGTGTTGACTGCAGTCGGACGAGGGTGATATCCCCGGAGCGGATCTGGCCTTCGAGTGTTCCGCGTGTAATGTTCGGTTCTTTGCCGGGCTCCATGAGCCGGTGCATGATCACCTGAAAGTTCATCACCGTCGACACCATGCATCCGGATGAAGTGTTGCCGCAATGGAATCCCATGAACAGATCGTCGTTTGCGTACGCACCGACCGCCGCCCCGGCTTCCGCATACATATCCGCCGGAACCGTGTTGTTGATATCCAGGATGGCGGCCGGCATCTCCGTCGCACACGTCGCCAGGTATTCGCTCACCGCCCCGTAGATGTCGGCCTCGCAGGAAATGGGAATGCCGTATCCGGCCATCCGGGAATTGATGAAGCAGGGAACAAAACCAAAATGTTTTTCGAACGCGGGCCAGCATTTATTGGCAAAGACGGCATAGGCCGATGCCCCGATGTGTTTTTCCATAAAATCGAGCAACGAGATCTCAAACTGCGCCAGGGGCTCCAGAAGATCGGGATACGTGTTTCCGGAACCAAGCTCTCTGGCCGCGTCCCGTGCGAGCGCGGGGATGCGGGGATCTCCCTTGGCCGATTGAAACAGTTCGAACATGTCCAGTTCGCTGTTCTCCATTATTTCAATGCCGAGATCAAAAAGCGGTTTGATCGGCGCATGGCAGGTGAGGAAATCAAACGGCCTCGGTCCGAACGAGAATACTTTCAGACTTTTGACGCCGAGAACAACGCGTGCAATTGCATGAAACTGTCCGACCATTGCCGCCACCCCCGACGGCGTGGCAACCGGCGCCGGTGGAATATACACGGTGATGCCGCGCAGACCCACGTTATAGGAGGCACTCAACAAGCCGCAAAACGCATCTCCCCTCCCCCCGAACAGGTCCTTCCCGGTCTCTTCGGCAGCGGCGACAAGCATCACCGGTCCGCCGAACTTCTGCGCCAGAAGCGTGGTCGGCCCTTCGGGACCGAAGTTGCCAAGATAGAGCACAAGAGCGTTGACCTTTGTTGCGCGGATCTCCTCAAGCGCGCGGACAACATCGTTCTCATTTTCAACGATGGTCTTCAGCTCCACCACGGCGATGTTCCGTCCGGCGCATTCCTCCGCCACCCTGGCCCGTCGTTTTCTGGAAAGTTCGATGGGAAAACAATCCCTGCTCACGGCCAGCAACCCCATCACCACCTCAGGCATGTTTTTCATCTGCGTGTTCCCCGTTCATTGCGTATGGCTCCCTGGCCGTAGTAGGCGCCGGGGCCGTGTTTGCGCTCGTAGTGCTTGTCCACCAGTTTCTGGTTCAGACGCGGTACCGCCGGATTCACCTGAAGTGTCAGGAGTGCGGTTTTGGCAAGGTGTTCAAGCATTTCGGCATGATAGACCGCATCCTCGGGTGTATCGCCCCAGGTAAACGGGCCATGATTGGCAACAATCACCATCGGCATCTCCTGATAGGAACGCGAGGCGAATGTCTCGACAATCTGTTTTCCGGTTTCTTCTTCGTATTCCCCGGTGATCATGGAATCGGTCAACGCGCCGGTGCAGGGAATATCGTCAGAACACAAGTCGGCATGGGTCGTCCCCAGAACAGGGATGGGCTTCATGGCCTGCGCCCAGACCGTGGCATAGGTCGAATGCGTGTGCACGACACCGCCTATCCCGGGAAACGTCCGGTACAACATCAGGTGCGTTGGTGTATCGGAAGAGGGACGCAGTATCCCCTCGATGACGGTGTTGAACAGGTCCACCACAACGATATCATCGGGACTCATGTCAGCGTACGGCACGCCGCTGGGTTTAATGGCCACGACACCCCGCTTCCGGTCGATGGCACTCACGTTCCCGAACGTGTGAAACACCAGGCCGAGTTGCGGCAGCTGCATGTTGTTGCGCCAGGCCTTCTCCTTCAGCTCCTGAAACCGGCTCATCGTGTGTTCTCCTGTGTCCGTGTTTCTTCTTCCACAAAACGGGCAAGCCGGGAGTACCGGTCAAAGAGTGTGTTGTAGATACTCACCGACCCGGCCGCGGGTGTGTACACTTTCTCAAAGCCGTTTCCCATTGCCGCTTTTGCGGCATCGATACTTGGATAGATTCCGGCGACCGCCGCGGCGCACATTGCCGCTCCGAGGGCACACGTTTGTTCGGACCGTGGGACCTTTATGGGCATATTCAACACATCGGCAACAACTTGCATGACGAAGGGGGACTTTTTCGCAACGCCGCCAAGCGCGATGACCTGATCGATACGCACGCCTTCGGCGCGAAAGCGTTCCACGATCATGCGCGCTCCGAACGCTGTTGCCTCCACGAGGGCCCGGAAGATTTTTGGCGGGTCACTGGCGAGATTGAGGCCGGTGATGGCGCCGCGCAGTAACTGGTTTGCATCGGGCGTCCGGCGCCCGTTCAGCCAATCGAGTGCGAGCACGCCGGATTCTCCGGGAGGAATCCCGCTTGCCACTGCAGAGAGCTCCGCGATCAACCGGTCGCCGGTTTCCTGCACGAGTTGCCGGCGCACCGTCGCGTCAATTTGCGGTGCTTCACCGATGAAGCGGGCAACAGGCCACAGAAGCACGTCACGGAACCAGGCAAACACGTCCCCGAATGCCGATTGCCCCGCCTCCATACCTATCATGCCGGGAATGATGGAGCCGTCCACCTGACCGCAAATTCCCCGCACCGGCGTGTCGCCGATCTCTTCGGAAGATGCAACAATCATGTCGCATGTCGAGGTACCCATGATCTTGGTCAGGGTATACGGGGCAATTTCACCGCCGACCGCCCCCATGTGGGCGTCAAAAGCCCCGACGCCAACCAGCACCCCGGGGGGCAATCCAAGCCGTCCCGCCCATTCCGATGTGAGGATCCCGGCCGGCGTGTCGCTCGTGAACGTCTGCTCATAGAGACGGCCGCGGAGTCCCGCGAGAAGCGGATCAAGTCCCACCAGGAATTCTTCCGCCGGTAACCCTCCGAACGACGGATGCCACATCGCCTTGTGACCGGCGGCGCATCTGCTCCGTTTGATCCGGTGCGGGAGTGTGTCGCCCGTCAGCAGCGCCGGAATCCAATCACAGTGTTCCACCCAGGAAAACGCTTCCGCGCGAACGGCCCTGTCGGTCCGCACCACATGAAGGAGTTTGGCCCAGAACCATTCCGATGAGTACACTCCCCCTTCGAACCGCGTGAAGTCTGCGCCGCCCCAGGCGCGTGCATGACGATTGATCTCTTCCGCTTCGCGAATCGCGGTATGATCCTTCCAGAGAATGAACATTGCATTGGGGTTTTCTGCGAACGCCGGAAGTAACGCCAGAGGTGTGCCTCCGGAGTCCACCGCAACGGGAGTGGATCCCGTGGTGTCCACCGAAATGGCTTTGACACGTGCCGCCGACCCGGCGGGTGCACGGGACAAGGCTTCCCGTAAGGCGGCCTCCATACTTTCGACGTAATCCAGGGGATGTTGCCGGAACATGTTTGCAGAAGGGTCACAGTACCTTCCCGCCTTCCAGCGGTTGTAGGAGGAGAGACCGGTGGAGACTTCGCGCCCCCCGGCCACATCAACAATCAACACACGAACCGAGTCCGTGCCGAAATCCATACCGATAACATACCCGGAATCCTGCGCCATAGTCACTCCACAATCCATTCGTATAAGCCGGCGGAGAACCCGGGCTGCAGCTGCACCTCCAGGCGCAGCTCCGCGGTTTCCACCGGTTGAAAGGTGATGGTGTTCCAGCGGTCTCTTTCGCATCCGGCTGCCGATGCGCCCGTCACCGGCTTCCACTCGTTCCCGGCCCTGCAAAGTATCTTCCACGCAGCCGGCACACGGCATTCACCGATCCCCGTGTCATCGAACCAGTACACAGAACACCGCTGGACCCGTGTGGGTCCGGAGAACTGCAGCCTGACCCACTCCGTGCTCCCCTTTTTCGGCCACCAGTGGAAGCGAGGGATGGATTCATCGTTGGAGTGCCGGGGTGTCAACTGATCCGTCAGGGCCAGACTGTCGTGGCCGCCGGAGGTGGAGAGGAGCGACGTGAATGCTATCGTCGGAGCGGGAAGAGGCTTCGCCCCCCCGCTCTCCCTCGCGGGCCAGACGGTCATTGCCGACGGGCCGCGGTGAGCCCAGGCATAGTACGGGATCGCGGTGAAGAGACGCTCTTTCCCCGCCGTGACCGTCCCGCCCAGCTGACGCCGGACGGGAACGGCTGTGCCTTCTATGAGTTGCACACCTCCAAGGAGGTCGGACATATACCGTGTCCTCAGTGCGCTGGTATCAGGAATCACAAGATTCACCACCTCCCCTTCCGCATTGTCCTGTCCTTCCAGGCAGAAGAGCAATGGCCCGCGTTCAAGGGCCACCCTGCCGAGATCTTCCGTCACATTTCGGTGTGCCACCACTCTCCGGACGGGCATGGGAAGAGAGAAGGTAACGGCGTCACCGGATTTCCACACCCTGCGGATGCGCAGGAATCCCCTGTCCATGACGCCTTCGACCGCTGCCCCGTTCACCGCCACCCGCACCGGATCGTGCACGTCATGAAGATATCGATAGAGATCTGACGGTACCGGCCTTCCCTCTGCCCAGCCCGGAATCCGCAGCGCAAGTGTAAACGTTCTCTCCTCCGCCGGCGATACTTCAACAGTGATCGTCCCGTCCCATGGATAATTCCCCCTCTGTCTCATGGCAACCATGCCGGAGCCCAGGTTAATCTCCGCCCGCCCGCCGATAAACAGGTTGACGAACAGCGTGTCATCACGGTGCGCATATACATACCCGGGAATAGAGGGAATGAACCGCACAATATTCGACGGACAGCAGGCGCACGCGAACCAGGGCGAACGTTGTTTCCCCCACAATGCTTCCAGAGGGTTGGGATAAAAGAAACGGTCGCCCGTCATTGAAACGCCGGAGAGAAAACCGTTGTATATCACCCGTTCCACGATGTCCAGATAGCGGGCATCGGCATGGCGCAGAAACATCCGGTAGTTCCAGAAGACGTTGGCGATGGAAGCGCAGGTTTCGCAATAGGCGTTCAGGTTGGGGAGTTCATACGGCGCACCGAATCCCTCCGTGTTCCCGACCGCGCCGATGCCGCCGGTGAGATACATCTTCCTTCCCACGACATCCTGCCAGATCCGGTCGATTGCGCTGACGTAGGATCCATCGCCGGTGAGAGCCGCCACATCGGCCATACCGGAGTACATGTATGCCGCGCGGACCGAGTGGCCGACGGCTTCCGTCTGTTCCACGACCGGCAGATGGTCCTGGTTGTATGTTTCACCCTTCGGCCGGCCGCGCTCATCCAGAAAGAATTTTGCAAGATCCAGATACTTTCTCTCACCGGTCGCAAGGTAAAGACGGGAGAGCCCGATCTCAATACCCTGATGGCCCGGCACGGTCCGCATCTTTCCCGGTCCGAATGTGGCACACAACAGATCGGCGCTCTTGCGTGCGACCATCAGAAGCGACTGCTTTCCTGTCGCCGCATGATGGGCAACTGCGGCTTCATACAGATGTCCTGCGTTGTATAGCTCATGGCTCCCCCTGGCACGGTCGTTCACCCAGCGTTCCGCCGCCCACGATTTCTGCGGATTCATCGTGCGCATGGTGTACAGATACCCATCCTTCTCCTGCGCCGCCGCGATCTTCGTGATGAGCGAATCCAGAATTCTGTCCAGCGCCGCATCATACCGGATATGCAGGGAATATGATGCTCCTTCTATGATCTTAAAGACATCGGAATCATCAAAACCGTAGCGGCTGCAAAAAGTCCCCTGCTGCAACTCTCCCCGCAGCACGGAGTCCGCCAGCTCAAAGTTCCGGATCCTGCCCGTCTCCGCACACTGCCGGAGTGCGTACGGAATGGAGACCGTCCGGTTGGTTTCCAGCCGCGGCCCCCAGAACGCATCTTCAACCTGTACGGCGGTGAACGGTACGGGAGTGACCGGATATCCAGTGGACCGGTCGGAAGCGTGGAGAACGCCGGGAGTGAGAAGGAGAACACACACACAGCACGGGAGGAGATGTCTGTTCATGGTGAGAGCTTCGTACATGGGTAAGTTGCTGTGAGGATGCCGCCGAGGGGCGGCGTATATGGGTCTGACGGTATCGCCCCTGATGATATTATACTGCAGGATTACACCGATGTCAAGATGTGGAAAGCCGTGAGATCATTTCCTCACACATCGGAGACTTGTCCTTTGTTTCCGTACGCTGTATCTTTCCTTTTT
Source organism: uncultured Bacteroidota bacterium (assembly GCA_963779225.1). GTDB lineage: Bacteria > Bacteroidota > Ignavibacteria > UBA10030 > UBA6906 > CAVPCZ01. The sequence continues at coordinate 667,999 of CAVZWW010000003.1, read as the reverse complement.
TTGCCCCCCATCAGGCACGGCCAAACAGGGAGACCCCTATGCCCATCCATTTCGCTCCGATTTTCCCCTTTCGCCAGGCCACCGCAGTCGCCGCTGCGCTGCTGTGCGCCGCCTCGGTATTCGGCCAGGTCCGGATCGTCGTCAACGCCGATCTTGGAAGAGACACGATCAGCCGCCATATCTACGGGCATTTTTCGGAACATCTTGGCAGGTGCATTTATGGGGGGTATTTTCTTGGAGAAGGGCAGACCGGTGTGCCCAACACGCGGGGGATCCGGACGGATGTCGTCGAAGCGCTGAAGAAACTGAAGATTCCCAACCTCCGCTGGCCCGGAGGATGCTTTGCAGACACCTATCACTGGAAGGACGGCATCGGTCAGACAAACCAGCGACCTTCCATTGTGAACAGCTGGTGGGGAGGGGTAACGGAAAACAACAGTTTTGGCACACATGAATTTCTCGACCTCTGCGGGCAACTCGGAGCCGAACCGTATGTGTCCGGGAACGTTGGGAGCGGCACCGTCCAGGAATTGGCGGACTGGGTGCAGTACGTGAATGGCGATGGCAGAAGTCCGATGTCCGCCCTGCGGAAGAAGAACGGCCGTGAGCAGCCGTGGAACGTCCGGTACTGGGGAGTGGGGAATGAAGCCTGGGGATGCGGGGGAAATATGACGCCGGAGTACTACGCAAACGTCTACCGGTTATATGCCACTTTCATGGGAGCGTCCGGGGGGACCAAGCGGCTTTTCAGGATCGCTTCCGGCGCAAGTTCGGGGGACTACCGGTGGACGGAGGGCCTGATGCGCGACATCCCCCACACTCTCCTGGAAGGCATCGCCCTGCACCATTACGCAACCAACTGGAACCATAAAAGCTCGGCGACGAACTACACCGAAGCCGAGTATTTCGATTCGATGCAGCGCGCCTTCCGGATGGAGGAGCTGGTGCAGGCGCACAGCAACATTATGGACAGGTATGATCCGAAGAAGAAGGTGGCTCTTGTCGTGGACGAATGGGGAGCCTGGTACGACGTGGAACCCGGCACCAATCCGAATTTCCTCTACCAGCAGAGCAGCATGCGCGATGCGATGATTGCCGGATTGACACTGAACATTTTCAACAACCACTCGGACCGTGTCAGGATGGCCAACCTCGCGCAGACCGTGAACGTTCTGCAGGCGGTGTTGCTCACCGACGAAAAGAGGATACTGCTCACTCCCACATATCATGTGATGGAGATGTACACTGTTCATCATGATGCGGTGTCGCTTCCCCTCGACGTGCGAAGCACCATGTACACCCTCGGCGCCTCCTCTCTTCCCGCCGTATATGCCTCGGCATCCCGGGACAGAAACGGTGCGATGCATCTGTCGCTTGTGAATATCCACCCCGCCAGTGCACAGGATGTCACCATCGATATCCGGGGATTGTTGTGCACCACTGTCCGCGGCAGAATCCTCGTATCGGAAAAGATGCAGGACCACAACACTTTTGAAGATCCTGAAAGGGTGCGGCCGACGGGTTTCGACAGCGCACGGCTGGAGGGAACAACGGTGCGGGTGCAGCTTCCTCCATGCTCGGTGGTGGTGCTGACGTTACCGTGAGCTTGCATCCCTTCTGCCGCTATACCCGGTGAACGGGCCGGGGGGGAAGGGGCCGGGTCTTTACAGGTATTTCCCGGCTTTCCGGAAGACGGCATTGAACATCGGCCGCGTGAGTTTCCCCGTGAAGGTGTTCTGCTGACTCGGATGATACGACGCAATAAAGGTAAGGTCGTCAAATCTGTACATGGCGCCGTGTGCGAAGTGCGGGATCGCGGGAAAGCCGATACGTCCCAGGTCGCGATACGCCTTGAGTCCCGCCTCGAAACCGATCTTTCCCAGCCCCACCACCACGCGCACGCGGCGCAGGAAGCCGATCTCCTCCAGGAGAAAGGGCCGGCAGTTGAGCATTTCTGCGGGAAGAGGTTTGTTTTGTGGCGGAGCACACCGGAGCGCAGCCACAATGTAACAGTCATTCAGCTCCAGGCCGTCCTCCACATGGAGGGACGTTTCCTGGTTGGCAAAACCGGCCCTGTGGAGTGCCCGGAAGAGCCAGTTACCGCTTTCGTCGCCCGTGAACATGCGGCCCGTGCGGTTCCCCCCGTGTGCCGCCGGTGCAAGCCCCACAAGAAGCAGGCGGGCGCCCGGGTCCCCGAATCCCGTCAGTGGTTTTCCCCAGTATTCCTCCCGGGCGAACCGCTTCACTTTGTTTCGTGCCGCCTCCTCCCGCCAGGCCACAAGACGGGGACAATGCCTGCAGGAGATGATCGAAGCATGGAGGGCGGCCAGGTTGTCCGCCCTCTCCGTCTGTTTCACTTGTTCTCCCCGATGACCGGCGGCTTTCCGAGAACATCTTCCACCGTCAGCGTCTGCATCGGACCCAGTTTCATCGCCACGATCTTCTCCTGGATCTCCTTCCGGTCGCCCACCAGCACTACCGCCATCTTCTCCGGATCCAGGAACTTCTTCGCTGCGCGCTGCACGTCATCCCGGGTGACGGAAAGGATTCGGGCGATATAGTTGTCGAAATATGTCTCCGGCAAATCATAGATCATCATTTCCTCGAGCCGCAGCGCGATATCCCGCACGGTCTGGAAATCCCCGGGAAATCCGAGTGCAACATAGTTTTTCGCCCGTTCCAGCTCTTCGGCGGGAACCGGCTTCATGATGGCGTCAAGCTCCTTCACCACCTCCATCAATGCAGAGTCAGTCTTGGCCGTGTGCACAGCCGCACTGGCCATAAACGGACCTGCATAAAGACGGAAGGCAAACGACGAACGGGCCCCGTATGTGTACCCGTGGGTTTCACGCAGGTTCTGGTTGAGACGGGAACTGAATGAGCCTCCGAGAATCGTGTTCATCACCACGAGTGCGTAGTAGTCGTCCGTCACTCTCGGCGAACCCACACGGCCGACACGGATCTCCGTCTGCGCGGCACCGGGCTTGTCGACTATCGTGACCGAACGCTTTTCCTTCGGGACGATCGCCGGGAACTGCACCGGAACGATGTTTCCGGCTTTCCAGGCACCAAACGCCGCTTCCAGCTTGGGCTTCATCATCTGCACATGCACATCACCGACGACCACCAGAAAAGCATTGTTCGGTTTGTAGTACAGGGAAAAGAAGTGCTGGAGATCCTCGACACGCAACGAGCGGATCGCCTGCTCATCGCCTATCGCGGAGACACCGTAGGGATGAGTCTCACCGTACACTGTCCGGTTGAACATCACCGATGCCTGGGCACGCGCTTCGTCACGCCACTGGAGCAGCGTCGTCAGACGGTCCTTCCGCTTCCGCTCGAGTTCTGCAGGGGGGAACGTCGGACGCAACGCTACGTCCGCCTGGAGGGCAAGCGCCGAGTCCAGCTTCGCCAGCGGTGTCTGCAGGGAGACCGCTGATGTATGAAAACCGGCGGATGCCGACACCTGCGCACCGAGATAGTCAATGGCATCGGCGAGAGCGAGTGCATCGCGCCCCGCTGCACCTTCTGTAAGCATGGCCGCCGTCATCGAGGCCAGCCCGGTCTTCCCTTCAGGATCCATCACGGAACCTGTGGAAAACACCAGATTGATTTGCACGAGCGGGACTTCATGCTTCTCGAGCAATACCACGCGCAAACCGTTGGAGAGGGTAAACCGCTGGATCGGTGCCATGCGGAACACCGGCGGAGGACCCACTTTGGGGGGAGCGGAACGATCCACTTTCTGGGCGGAAACGGGAACCACAACCAGACAGGAGACCAGGTGAAAAACCAGAGCCAATGGGGTGACGGAGATCCGGTTCATGGTTACTTCCCCTCCTTTCGTGCGGGTGCGGCCAACTCTTTCTTCCCTTCGGGGACCACGCTGAGCACCACCCGGCCGGTGTCGCTGAGATACGTGTTCGCCACAGAAAGAATGTCATCCGGATCCAACGCCTTGTAACGCGCAAGATCCTCCTGAAAGAAATCGGGATTTCCGGTCTGCACATAGTACGCATTGAGTTGATCGGCCTTACCCCCGAAACCCCCGACCGACTCCAGGCGGCGGAGAAACGACGCTTCGTATTGATTGACGGCACGGTCAACTTCACGGCGGGCGGGCGGTTCCATTTTGATCCGGTTGAGTTCTTCCTGGATGACCTTCTCAAGTTCCGCAAGATTATGCCCTGACCTCGCCGTGGCGACAATCTGGAATGTGGACCCGAGCTGCGATGAAGCCTGGTAGGCCATCACATCCTGCGCAATCTGCAGATCGTACACGAGCCTCTTGTGAAGCCGCGCGTTCTTTCCGCCTGCAAGAATGTTGGAGAGCACATCCAGCTCTGCATCCCCCGGGGTGAAAATCGCCGGTGAATGCCATGCCATGTAGAGACGCGGAAGCATCACCTTGTCTTCGATGACCAGACGTTTCTCGGTATCCAGGAATGCCGGCGGCGAGCTCAGCGGAGGAACCGGCGGACCGGAGGGGATGTCGCCGAACCACTTTTCCACAATCGCACGCGTGGCCGGTGCGTCGATGTCGCCCCCGATGGACAGGCTGGCATTGTTGGGAATGTAGTATTTCTTGAAGAACTCCACGACATCCTGAAAACTTGCGGCGGAAAGATCCGCCATCGAGCCGATGGTCGGCCAGTGATACGGATGGTCCGGTGGATACAGGCTTTCATCCATGACCAGCGATGCCATTCCGTACGGCCGGTTTTCATACGACTGCCGCCGTTCGTTCTTGACGACATCCCGCTGGCCGTCCACCTTCTCCGGCGTCATCGCGTTCAACAGATAGCCCATCCGGTCGGATTCCAGGAATAGCGCAAGTTCGAGAGCGTTCCGCGGAATGTTGATCCAGTAATTCGTACGGTCCGAATTCGTCGATCCGTTGTTGTCGCCTCCGGTTGTTTCAAGCCATTCATCAAACCTCCCCTCCGGCACATGGCCGGAACCTTCGAACATCAGATGTTCAAAAAGATGGGCAAAGCCGGTCCGCCCGGGTTTTTCCCGCCCCGAGCCGACATGATAATAGATATTCACGCTGACGGTCGGAGTTGTATGATCTTCATGGAGAATAACGGTGAGCCCGTTGGGAAGTGTGAAGCGGGTGTACGGAACGTTGATCCGGGTGTCGGTTGCGGTCGCCACCGAAACAACCAGGAACAGGAGCAGCAGTAAGCGTTTCATTGATCCTCCTGAATAAGAAAATATACACGAGTGCCGAGAATCGGTTTACTATCCTGCTTTCGGAAACTGGCAGGAGCCTGTTAAGCACACACTTACCACCCCACCGGAGGGGTTGTACCGAACCCCGGGCCCAGCAACAGAGCGTTCAGCAGCAGCCGTTCTGTGCCCAGAAAGAATCCCCTGAACACCGGATCCCCGGAAAACAGAATGATCTGTCCCCTTCCTCGGGATTCCTGTGTGGCATATGCTGTACGCGCCCATCGGTCGCGAGCTTCGGGCCAGAGCAGCCCGGACAGACGCAGTCCGTCGGTCCCGGCAAAACGGGCGGGTGTACGCACGGGATACCTGGAAAGCAATGCCTGGGATGTGAAGACCAATACCGGGACACTCTTGCCGGCCCCGTATGCCAGCCAGTGTTCTTCATCCAGATCCACTTTCAGGATCGCCCCACGGGGCATGAACAGCCGTGCCCGCTCATCCTGCATTTCCAGATCCTTTGCGTTTGCCTCGCTTCTCCCCGCCCTCACCGTATCGGGAACCGGCATCGTCCCGCTCCAGAGCGCCGCACTGTCAATCAGGGGGTTCTCCGCTTTTTGTTCCAGCTCAACCGCTTTTCCGTAAAGATCAAGATCCTTGAATACCTGTCGGCGCAGGCGTACGGCACTGAAATCCGAGGAAGTATCGGCAAAGAACCCTGCCGCATTCCCGAGCGCGACGAGTGTCCCCCCTCCCTCCACCCACTCCCGGAGACGCCCCACTCCTCCTTTACCGAGCGTGCGCATCACCGATTTCGAATCGCCCACTGAGGGGAAGAGAAGTATGTTGTATGGCCGCAGATCGGAAGAGGTGAGCGCACCAAGAGGCATCATGGTAATCCTCATCCGCAACCGGCTGTCCAGAAGATGCCACAGCGCCCCGAACCCAGTCGTCCCCACCTCGCTCCCTCCAATGAGGAGAATGCGAGGTTCCTGAAGAAGGACCAAGTCGTTGCCGCCAAGATCCGGGCCGGCCGTGCTCAGCCCGGTCCCCACGGTGCGAAACACCACTCCTGTGGAATCGGCTACAGGTCTCAGCGATTCGAGAAGCCCCCGGGGGTTTTCGTTGACCCGGATAAGCAATGTCCCGCGCGCATAGGTATGATTTTCCACCGCAAACGGTTCTTTTGCTGCACGCACCTTGAATCCCCGCTGCAACAGTTGGGTCAAAGCTTCGACTCCCCGGTCATCATTACAGAAGAGGTACCCGAAAGCTGACGGACCGCCTTCCACCACCCCTCGCGGCCGCTCAATGGCGGAAACAGCGGTGGCGGACACCTGTGTCCGCCCCGCGGACCAGTACGCTTCAATACCGTACGCCAGCGGGAGTGACCAGGCGGTGACATCATAGAGTTTGGAATCCTTTTCTTTCTCGAGTGACTTCCGTTCTTCCTTCAAGAACGACGAAATCATGCGAGGATCGAATTCCAGAATGGTTCTAGCGAGGCGCGCCATGGGCTGGTTCATCGGGACGATATACGTCCCGGCGGGAAGACGCTGTTCCGCCGCCTTTCCCCCCCACGCGGCATTCGCGCCGGCAAGGGTGAACTCCCGTTCAGCCTTCTGCACTTCGATCCGCTGCAGCAACAGTGTCTCCACAAGCCGCTCCACCCGGGCCGGGTTGTCACGGGAGACAAGATAGAAGGCCTGCGGTTCGCCCTTCTCCGGGGTCATCGCCTGCTTCTTCGCTTCGTAGAACCGCTGGAGCAGGTCCTGCCGGTGGCGCGCCGCGGTGCCGAGATTGGCCAGCGAACTTACGATATGGTGATGAACGGTCTCACGATAGAGCAGCGTTGTGCCATCGGGCCGTTTGATGAGCGACCCTTCCACACCGGCCTGTTCATACAGGATACCGGCTGCATCCGTGTACAACGCCCAGGAGTTTGCGTACCCCGGATACCAATCGTCGCTCCACTCCCGTGTGTAGTAACTCCACCCGTGCCGGTCGAAGGCCCGGGCCTGGTCCGCTGCAAACAGCTGCCACCACTGTTTTGCGTTCGATGAAATATTGTGGTTGATCGGCTGCCGGGGAGGCGAGAAGAGATAGGTGTCATAGGCTCCCATTTCATGCGAGTCGATGAACACCTGTGGATTCCACTGCAGCACCGTCCGGACGCGGGCACGGGTCTCGGGGTGCACGAGCGTGAACCAATCGCGGTTCAGGTCGAACAGGTAGTGGTTTCCCCTTCCGTAGGGCCAGACACCTGTGTGGTGCAGACTCTGCGCGTCCGGATTGGGGACAACGCCGTTCCATTGTTCCATCTGCGCAAGAAACCGTTCGCGGCCGTCGGGGTTTTCCATCGGATCGATGCAGACGACCAGCTCCTTCAGAATGGATGTGGTGTGCTCATCCGTCCCTGCCGCAAGCTGGTAGGCCACGTGGAGGGCCGCGTCCACCGACGAGAGTTCATCGCCGTGAATGCCGTAGCCGATCCAGACTACCGTCGGGGAGTTTTTGGCTATCCCTTGCGCTCCGGATGCGTCCAGCGTACGGGGATCGGCAAGTCTGCCGGCATCCTGCCGGATCTGTTCGAGGCGCTGCAACCGTTCGGGCAGAGCGATCACAAGATAATATTGCTGCCGCCCCTCGGTCGATCTACCCATTTCCATCAACCGCACGCGGGGAGACGCCTCCGCAAGTTTCCGAATATAGGTGACAACCTGATCATATCTGGCCGGCCGGTCGCCGGGAACGAACCCCAGGACCGCCGCCGGAGCAGGCACGGAAGGATCATACGCTCCCCCGGGAGTCAACGGATCATGCACCTCCTGGGCCGACAGGAGAACCGGCAATACACAACCGGTAAGAAAAAACAGAAGTCGATTCACATGATCTCCGGAAAGTATGAGATGAAGGTGGACGTCATGCCTGGCAGCTACGCAAGAGAAACACCAGACCACCGGCACCGAGTACGAGAATTGCCACCATCAGGGCAATGTACCGGCCGCGGAGACGTGAAGGATCGCTCGCCGTGATCGCTGCGAGATCGAATGGCCAGTGCCCGAGCAACGACAGGACATCATCCATGGACTGCGGACGCCCGGATGGGTTCTTGCTCAGACAGTTGCGGCACAGGCTTGCCAGAGAACCCGGGAGGTCCGTCCGGAGCCCTGAGGGGTCGGCCGCCTCGTCCTTGAGAATCGCCTGATGCACCAGCGCCGGGGTGTGCCCTCCAAAAGGGAGACGGCCGGTCAACATTTCAAACAGTATCACACCGAATGCCCAGACATCGGTGCGCCCGTCGACTTCACGGCCGCGCAACTGTTCGGGGGCGAGATATGCCGAACCGGCGGGTGACGTGGTGCGGGCGGAATCCCCGGAAAGCTCAGCCACTCCGAAATCCATGATCTTCACAATGCCATCCGCGGTGATATACAGAGACCCGGAATGAAGACGCCGGTGGAGAACGCCGGCGGCATGTGCGGAAGCCAACCCTTCGCCGAGCTGCCGGGCAATGCTGATCGCGGCTTCCACCCGCATCGGTCCGCGTGCGATCTTTGCGCACAGGCTCTCGCCATCGTACCAGGGCAGGACCAGCACCAGAGTGTCGTCTGTCTCGAAGATCTCGTGGACCGATGAGATGTTGGGATGATCGAGTCCCGAAGCGACGCGGGCATCGGCAAGCACCCGTCCGGGGAGCCCGGAGTCGGACCCTGTGCCGGCCGTCAGAATTCTGAGCGAAACGGTCCGGCGCGCCCGGGTATCCTCGGCACGGTAGACTCCCTCCACCCCCGTTCCCGCCGGCCTGCCGGTGATACGATAATGCGCAATTTTCTGGCCGATATTCATGAGCGCCTTTAGACAGTCATGCAATCACTCTGCCCAGATCGTCCGGGCTCTCAGCAGGTCCCCGGCTACGCCGTCCACCACCATCCGGTGGTCATAGATGTTCTCCGCTACAGGGAAGCTCTCCACGCGCACGATTGCCCCGTAGCTCACTGCGCGTTTGTACTCGATGTCCATGGACCGCACATTCCCGCGCCGCCAGAGATCCTCCGGAACAGACTCCGCAAGCCACTCCACGTAGTGCAGATTATTGACATGATCGTTGATGTCCAGATCGGACCGGCGAACGCGGAATTCCGTGATATACGCCGATCCGTTGCCGGTCTGGATCTTCGGGAAGGGTTCGGTCACCATCCGTCCGATATCGAAAAGTTGGTCGTGCCGGACATGCTGAGCCACAGTCACCGGACGCTGTTTGGCAATATCCAGCAACAACCAGACACTGGAGGCCACGGCGAAACACGCTTGATCATCGCCGAACCGAAACCGAAAATCGCGCATGGCGAAACGGCTCTCCATCGCAGCCGGCCAGGTTTCTGCGGTGATGGTGCGGCGCCCTACGGGGAAAGCCGTAACACGCAACTGAAGGCGCGCAAGAATCCAGGTCAAGCCGTTCTTTATCATAGTTTCCGCACCAAACCCGAGGTCGACGGCGTTCCGCTCCGCGGCTTCCTGCAAGTTGCGGTACAGAATGCCCAGGGGCATGCGCCCCCGCTGATCGAGTTCATAGGTTTTCAGCTCGAACGGATAAGAACCGATCGCGCTCATGGTGTGTCTTTCCTGCTCATGGGTACATCGGTAAAGATACCCAGATGTCGCACATCATGCAAGACACCGGCGCGGGATTGTATGCGCCGGCAACCGGGGATCCGGAAACCGGTTGAGCCACCACCGTCCCGTACATCATGCACCGGTCTGCACCGCCATATGGAGGAGCGTCGAAACGGACGTCCGGGCAGGAAGAGAACGTTCTGTCTTGCAGATACTGACCGTTTGAGGTATCTTGGAAGCGGACGGATACCAACACTACTCGCCTCCAACCACGTTGCAGGAATCCATAACATGTTCTGGTTGAAACTTGTCCGTGATTTCATCAAGATTCTCCGCGAGGGACAAACCCCTGCACAGGTCGCCGGAGGTTTTGCCCTTGGTTCCATCCTCGGGCTTTCGCCGATGCTCACACTGCAGGGCATTGCGGTCTGGCTGATCATTCTTGTACTGAACGTCAATCTCACCGCGGCGCTTCTCGCCCTTACGGTGTTCAGCCTTATGGCATTTCTTCTTGATCCGGCGTTCCACTGGCTTGGGTTTCAACTGCTTGCCCGCACCGATGCATTGTATGGGTTCTGGACGTATCTCTACAACGCGCCGATCGCACCCTTGACACGGTTCAACAACACTGTCGTCATGGGGAGCTTTGTCAGTGCGCTTCTGCTCTTCATCCCGGTGTACGTCGGCATGAAGAAATTCGTCATTGCCTACCGGGCGACCATCGGCGCCCGGATCGAACAATGGAGGATTTTCCAGATTCTCAAGAAGAGCGCGCTGGTTCAGTGGTATGAACGGCTGCGCGACTGGGGGCACTGACCATGCGCAGGAACTTCGTCTTCTTCGTCCTGATCCCGCTGGTCGTCTGCCTTGCGGTGACGTATTTCTTCATTGACCGGTGGGTCGAATCGGGCCTCGAAACAGCGGGAGAACAGCTCACGGGGGCGCGGGTGGACATCGATGACCTGCACGTAAGCCTTTCACCCCTGGCCATCCAGTTCGTCCGGATGCAGGTTGCCGACCCGCAAAACACGTGGACAAACCTGTTCGAAACGCGCCGTGTCCGTTTTGCGCTGAACACCGGACAGTTCCTCCGTGGCAGATACATCATCGAGACAATGGAGGTGAACGATCTTCTTGTCGGCACCAAACGGTCAACCGACGGATCTCTCCCCGGCGGCCGTTCCGTGACCGCCGGTTCGGGCCGGACTTCCACCTTTTCAGCCCTGGCTCTGAGCGCATTCGAACAGAGCGTCGGGAAGACCCCGATCTTTGATCCTGCAGTCCTCCGCCGCGGGCTGAATGTCGACAGTCTGATCAAGGCCGTCGGTCTGCGCTCCGTCGCACACATCGAAACACTCCGGACGCAGGCCATCGCGGCATCACAACAATGGTCCGGCACGCTCGCGGATATTGAAAACGCTAAAAGGCGCCTTGCTGAAATCGACTCGAGCCTGCGGCTGATCACTCCGGCTTCCCTCAAAGACGTCGCGGCCATTGCTGCCGCCATCACTACCGTTGACAACGCACGCCAAAGCGTGAATGCGGTTGTCACCACCTTCACTGCCCGTCAGGCGTCGGTCACCGCTGACATTGAACGGCTTTCCGCTTCCGTCGGGGCAATCGAGGGTATTGCCGCCGAAGACTACCGGAAAATCCTGAGCGTTGCCCGCCTCCCTGACGTGAGTGCCATGGGCCTCGCCGGGGCGCTCTTCGGGAAACAATTGAAGAATGATGTCACGCGCTATCTTCACTACGTCGACTGGGTGCGCGAACATATCCCGGCGACAGGTACCGAACCCGAAATGCAGAAACCACCACGGATGAAGGGACAGGATGTTCATTTTCACGCCGACCGGGCCTATCCGCACTTCTGGATCCGGAATATCATCATTTCCGGGGGAACAGATCCAAAGCAGGACCCGGACTTCTTCTACGCGAAGGGACAAGTCAAGAACATCACGAATGATCAGCGAATCACCCGCCTGCCCCTCACCATTGACCTGACAGCAACCCGTGGCGATGAAGTGCGCGCCACCGTGAGCGGACTGTTCGACCGCACAAAGGACACACCCCTGGATGAATACAAGGCAACAATTACCGGTGTCCCGCTTGCCGCCTTTGAGATCGGTTCACCCGACTTTCTTCCGGCCACGATCACCGGGGCGCGTCTCGGCACCGGCCTGTATGTGAGCATTCCCGGAAACAGGTTTGATTCACGTATGAAGCTCGATTTTCGGAATCTGGCAATAACCTATGCGACCCGATCTGCGAACGTCGGCGAGCGGCTCGCCCGGGAGGTTCTGGACGGTGTCAGGGGATTTGGCGTTGACCTTCGCCTCTGGGATTCCTCGGGCCGGTTCAAAATGGCGTTGTCAACCGATCTGGATGAACAGTTTGCAGCACGCATCAAGGCTGTGCTTGGCGCCGAGCTGAACAGACTCCAGGCCGAGTTGCGTGCAAAGGTCTATGCCATCATTAATGAGAAGCGGCGGGAATTCGAGACGGTATACAACGCAAAACGTGCGGAGGTGGAACGGCAGCTGGGCGAGTACCAGGCTCTTGTCAACGAGAAGATCGCCCTCGTGGATGCAAAGAAACAGGAGCTTACCGACCGGCTCGAGAGAGAAAAGAAGGGAAAGATTGACGATGTAATGAAGAAGCTGTTCAAGAAGTAACGTGGGAACGTGGCAGAAAAACGGGTTCCGGCGGTCTTTCCGGAACCCGTTTTTGCCTGCGTACTGACCGTGCTTCCGGCAGCCTAGGCCTGAACCGCCGCTTGCGGTGTGGCTCCCGGTTTCGCCTTGAATACTGCGTACCCGATCATGCCTCCAATCAAGCCGAAGAGCGGGTCAATGATGAAGGAAATCACCACACTCATCGGCGAAAGACCTCCATCTGCCATGCTCTGCTCCATCTGCTCGATCGCCTCCGGTGGCATTCGATCCAGAATGCCCATTGAGTCATAGACACCCATCACCATTTTCATCAACGCCTCCCCGGCAATGTTGCCAATGGTGAAAAGCAGGAGGGCGCTCAGGACCGTCCCCACGACCGCCCCGAACACACCGGCAAGCGCTCCGAGGGCAATGCCGTCATTGTTCGTCAACGGCGGATGCTCGGGTTTCAGATCCTTCTTGTAGAAAAAGACGGCCATGAACCCGCCGAACATGACCCCCGCACAGCACAGGCAGTTGACAAAACTCAGGAACGGAATTCCCGAGATCACGCCCATAATGATGCCACCATAGAGGGCGGGTATCAGTTTGCTCGGTTTTTCAGGCATCGATGGTTCCTTTCTGCTGATGAAATGGGAGAGAGGGAGATGTTCGTTCAATCACCGCACCAAGCGCCACCGGAAGAACGACAAAGGGAATCAGTGCACCGAATACCGAACCGGTGATCAGCCGGGTGGTTGTGCTGATTTCGTGCAGACCTGTAAACCCGAGTCCTACATCAACCAGCATCGGGATAAGGGCGACGATTAACAGACTGCGGGAAGGAACAACGGGACGGCGAAGATTCCGCACCAGCGGATAGCAGAGTGTCCCGGCAAGAAAGGCAAAGTAGATTCCGGAACATCGCGCGCAAACTCCGAGTGGTTCGCCGGCAATGTGCAAAGTCCGCCCGTCGAATTGATGACAGATCCTGTGGAATCCCTCGTACAACACGCTTCCCCATTCCCCCGCACTACCGCCGGCATAAGTCAGCAACGGCGCCGCAAGAATCAGCATGCACCAGGTGAATGCACCGACCAGGATGACAAGATATGCGCGCAGTGGTCTTGACATGATTTGAACAGAACATAGTCCAAAACCAGACGAGAATCAAGGCCGAAATATTGGAGAAGACGCCCTTTTTTCGTATTTTCAAGAATGAAGGAAGTTACAGTCGGGATTGTGATCCAGGATGGCCTTATTCTCGCCTGCCAACGAAAATCAACAGCACCCTACCCATTGAAATGGGAGTTCCCGGGGGGAAAGATTGAACCCGGGGAATCTCCGCGGACGGCCCTCATCCGCGAGCTGCAAGAGGAACTCTCCATCACCGTCGAGCCAGAGACTGAGTTTTTCAGGCAGGAATGGGACTACGGAGACCAGTCCTTTCGTGTCTACTACTATCGTGTCCGTTCCTTCTCCGGAATCCCGAGAAACATGGCCTTTGAACAGATCCGCTGGGTGAAACCGGAGATCTTACTCATGATGGACATACTGGACGGGAACAGAGAGGTGGTGAATAAGCTGGTTGGGGGCTGATGCGGTGAAAACCCGCAAACGCGGGAAGGAAAAACACGGGCAGTGCGTGACCCTGATCCTCTCCTGGTACCGAACGTCAGGCAGACGCCTGCCCTGGAGGGGAATCAAAGATCCCTACCGCATTCTGCTATCAGAGATTATGCTCCAGCAGACTCAGGTAAGCCGCGTCCTGGAAAAATATCCGGTTTTCCTCCAGAGGTTCCCCACGATCCGCTCTCTGGCCGCAGCACGTCAGTCGGATGTCGTCCGCGCCTGGCACGGTATGGGATACAACAATCGCGCCGTGCGGCTCTCCACTCTCGCGAAAACCGTTGTGGATGAGCACTCCGGTCGTATTCCCCGAGACTATGACGGACTGCTTACCCTTCCCGGCATCGGATCATATACAGCTCGCGCAGTACTTTCTTCGGCGTTCGGTGTGGCGGTACCCGCTGTCGACGTTAACGTCCGGCGATTCTTCTCCCGCATTTTCTGGCGGATGCCCCGCTTCTCTTCGATGAGGAGCGACGCCGACATCTGGAGACTCGCCCATGAGATCCTGCCGTCACGTTCGGCATATAACTGGAACCAGGCACTCATGGATCTGGGGGCCACCGTCTGCACCGCCCGTTCGCCGCGCTGTCCGGTATGTCCCGTGGCCGGACTCTGTACTTCACGCACCTCCATGATCCGCGAAACAACGCCGACCCGCTCCCGGGAACCGTCCTTTGCAGGAGTGCCTTTCCGGATCTACCGTGGCAGGATTGTCGAAAGACTCCGATCCGTACCCCCCGGCGCCTCGCTCCGGATGGACATGCTGGGATGCGCTGTCTTCTCCGGTTTCTCCCCGCGGAACCGTCGCTGGCTCCTGGGACTGCTCACGGGCCTTGAGAGAGACGGATTGATATCCATCAGGGGTGACGGTGGTCTGACAACCACCCGTATCAGACTCGCATGAACGTAACCCGAAGGAAATATCGAGAAGTGGAGACTCTGCACGGTGAGTTCGCAGAAAGGTGTGACTTCATTCGGGCACGTCTTGAGGATTTTGCCTGCGTGCCGGCCGGGCACTATTTCTATGAACTTGTCTACTGCCTTCTTACACCGCAGTCAAGCGCGGCGAATGCGGAGAAGGCGGTTCATGCCCTTGAACAGGTATTGTTCCGGGAGCGAGGCGAAAACCCCACTACGTTGCTGCGGCAAAAAGACCGGTATATCCGTTTCCACAACACCAAGGCGAAACGTCTGTTGGCGATCCGCGATCTTTATCCGCTCGTCGAACGGGAGCTGGTACACAGCAGGAACATCCCGGACTTCGCCTATCGCGACGCGTCACGCCTCCGGGCGTGGCTTGTGGCAAACGTAAAAGGACTGGGATGGAAAGAGGCATCACATTTCCTGCGGAATGTCGGCTATCGTAACCTGGCAATTCTGGACCGGCACATTCTCAGAAACCTCCGGCGCCACGGCGTGCTCCGTGCGGTCCCGCAATCGCTCACTTCAAAACGCTATCTGGCCATTGAACAGCAATTCGCGCTGTTTTCTTCAGCAGTCGGAATCTCTTTAGATGAACTCGATCTACTGTTCTGGAGCAGGGAAACCGGCGAAATCCGCAAGTAAACCGGAGCAACTCTCTATGCGATATCTGGTACTCGGTGCAGGAATGATGGGAAGTGCGGTTGCATATGATCTTGCCCACGCGGCACCGGACGCGGAGATTGTCCTGGCGGACGTCAACTCTGACGCCGCCACAGCCGCCGCGCGGACGATCGGAGCCCGCGTCCGGCCGTTGTGCCTCGACGTGCGCGATCCACAGGCACTCTCAGCCGCACTCCAGGGACACACCGTCGTGATCAGCGCCGTATCCTACGCCGTCAATGAAACGGTGACACGGGCGGCTATCGACGCGGGTGTTCACATGTGCGACCTGGGAGGAAATAACGATGTGGTCGACCGCCAGACGCGTCTGGATGCCGAAGCACGGGCACGCGGGGTGGCCGTTATTCCCAACTGCGGCCTGGCCCCGGGATTGATCAATATCCTCGCCGCAACAGGTATGCAGTCCTTCGATACCGTCGACACGGTACATCTCCGCGTGGGGGGCCTCCCCCAACAACCGCGGCCGCCGCTGAACTACCAGATCGTCTTTTCCGTCGAAGGACTGATCAACGAGTACCTGGAGCCGGCGGAAGTCATCGAAGACGGTGAAATCCGCAGAGTCGAGTCGATGACCGGCCTTGAGCCACTCCTGTTTCCCCCCCCCTACGGTACCATGGAAGCATTCCACACATCCGGCGGGATTTCCACCCTCGCCAGATCCCTGAACGGACGAGTCCGGCATCTGGATTATAAGACCATCAGGTATCCCGGGCACTGCGAGAAGTTCAAGACATTGCTGGATCTCGGCTTTGCGGCTTCGGAGCCGGTCTCCACCGGCACAGGAGTCCGGACCATGCGCGAGCTGTTCACCGAACTCCTGAAGAGAAGACTCTCGTTTGCCGAACCGGATGTCATACTGGCCCGGGCGACGTTTTCCGGCACAGTGCATGGCCGACACCGGACACTTGAGTATGAATGTATCGATTCGTATGATGCACAGTCACGCATCACTGCCATGATGCGTACCACGGCCTTTCCGACATCCATTACCGCGCTCCTGCTTGCCGACGGCACCATCACGGCACGCGGGGTCATGATGCCGGAAACCTGTGTTCCGGGCGACCGAATGATCGCCGAGCTCGCAAAAAGAAATGTCCGTATCACCACGCGTTTCACGGAGTCCGTATGATGAGCATGTTCCCCCTGTCGGTGGTGATCAGCACTCGCAGCACCGGCGACGGCCGTGATGTGCAACAGCACTACATGGTGCAGACAAAACATCCGCGCTGGGAGCTGATGAAGATTTTCGTGCATGCTCTTTTTCATCTGCGCTTCCATTGATCCCGGACTGTCCTTGACCTTGAACCGATTATCGCATACGACGCGGGAAGACGGGTGTTCCCGGCACGACATCGCAGGGCGCTCCGGAAGAATTTCCGGTCACCGGAGGCTCTTGTTGACCGGAGACATTCGCTGAGTAGAAAGCAACAACCTCTCATGAACAGGTACTGCTTCACCTCTCTTCTGACACGGTTCCCGTTCGCACTCCTTGTTCTTATCGGCATGTTCGCGGTTTCTTCGCCCGGACAGGAGAACACCGTCCGCGTCGTGTTTGATCAGGATCCGGAGAGGAATACGGTTATCGGCACCTTCCGTGCGAAGAAAGTGTTCTATGCCTCCCTGACCGATCTCGCGCAGGTCTTTGCGCTGACACCCGCAGAGAACCGCGATGTCGGCAAGATGGAGCTCAAGCAGGGACCCTACAGGATCAAAGTTGCCGGCGGCAATCCGTTTATCGTCGTGATCGATCAGGCCCAGCGACAGTCCGTGTACCAGCTGACGGCAAACGTGATTTTCGCCGCCAATGCGTTTTTTGTCCCGCTCCAGTCGTTCGTCCCGTACTTCAACCTGGTCTTCAACAAGTCGGCCAGTTTTGATCCCCTGGCCGGTGTGCTGCATGTGGGTGCCGGTTCTCCGGCAACGGGGGCCGACATCGCGACCGTAGTACTGGAACCGAAGAATAACGGGATGCTTATCCGACTGCCCCTGCAGAAGAAAGTGAACGACTTCGAAAGCTGGCTTCGTCAGGACGGCTGGCTGTATGTGACGCTCGTGGATGTCAGAGCGGACATCAAGGCAATCAACGCCCTGAAAGGCACCGGAATAGTCAAAGACATTGTGGCCATTCAGTCACCAACGGCGGTACAATTGACATTCAAACTCTCCGGAAAAGTCGCCGCGACAGAGATCCTGCGCGACGAAGGATCGCATGATTTGTTGCTGACCATACGGACTCCGGATGTACCGCAAAAACCACCGCAGCAGCCCGTGGAACACAAGCCGGCCCGGGAAACCACAACAGAGCCGCCGGACCGGAAAAGGCGCTGGGATCTGGACCTGATCGTGCTGGATCCGGGCCACGGGGGCCGTGATCCGGGAACCATCGGGACCAGCGGCGTCAAGGAAAAAAACATTGCCCTTGCAGTCGCTCTCAAACTCGGGAAGCTGATCACTGCAGGCATGCAGGGGATCGAAGTTGTGTACACGCGTTCAACGGATGTTTTTGTGCCGTTGTACCGGCGCGGGCAAATCGCCAATGAAGGGGGGGGGAAGCTCTTCATCAGTATCCACTGCAATTCGACGCTGCGCAAGCCGGACCCGAGGCGCGGCTTCGAAGTGTATCTCCTCCGGCCCGGACGCACGGAGGAAGCAGTCGCTATCGCGGAGCAGGAGAATGCGGTGATTGAACTGGAGGAAGGGTACGCAAACCGCTACCAGGAGCTGACGGACGAGAACTTCATTCTTGTGACAATGGCACAAAGTGCGTATGTAAAGTCGAGTGAGGTGCTGGCGGATCTCGTCCAGAAAGAGATGAAACGCGTCGCCGGTTTGCCGAACCGGGGTGTTCGCCAGGCGGGGTTCTATGTGCTGGTCGGCGCGGCAATGCCCAATATTCTTCTCGAGACGGCGTATCTTTCGAATCGGGAAGACGAACGATTTCTGAATTCCACGGCGGGCCAGCAGAAAATCGCGGAGGCGATTTTCCGGGCGGTGAAAAAGTACCGGACAGAGTACGAAAAACTCCTCACCGATGAATGACGGTATAAGGGCGATTCATGTGTGCTCTTCTTTCCACCCGGGCACACACACCTGCACGATATCCCATCCGCCACCTTCGCTGCGCCGCAGCAGAAGCTGCGCTTCACCCGCCCCACCCACGACAGCCAGCGTGCGCCGGTTCAGACCCGACCATGAAACCATCGCACGCACCGTCGCGTACACTCCGTCAACATCCACACCCGTCACTTCGGCGCCATGTGACGTAAAACCGGCAACCCGTGTGTAGAACTCTTCAATACACTTCATGAACCTTTCCGGACTGCTTTCCCCGCCCGCCGCATCGCGTATCTCCTCTTTGCAGAGAACTCTCCACAGGATGCGCCTGTCACGCGCGAACAACGCCATGAAGAAATCCTCCGCACTCAAACGCGCATCTGCCGCTTCGTCAGGATGGAATTCCTCATACAGGAAACTGTGCGTCATCGTCTCCATCCGGATGTCATCGATCTCCTGATCCAGCAGCTCTTCGGTGATGAACCGGTAGACCTCGGCATCGGACACCGGACGGCCGAAGTGCACAACGACATTGTTGGCAAAGAGCACACCCAGCAGTTCCTCCAGTTCGGACTCCAGCTCCGAAGGGGGAATGGAAGCCAGCGGACGCACCGGAGGATCGCCGACAAAGGCACGCACACTTGTCCGCCCCTTCACGGCAAACTGGCGCTCGAATTCGGCAACCTGTTCAAGCCACTCACCCTCTACCTCGGCCGGAAGGGGGGAGTCCGTCGGACCAAACTCCGCACCGTATTGCTCCTCCAGTTCATGTTTCATTTGCTCATTGAGGGCTCGCCGGATTTGTTCGTCGCTGCTTTCCATCTTGGGTCTCCTGAAAAGAGAATGTTGTCGTAGGTGATTTCCCCTACTACGCCGTGGGTGCCGTATTTCCGTACCCTCCCGCCCTCTTTTTCCCAATCCTGGGAATTCCAGCATCTTTGGCTGGACGAAAACCTGCACTTTCAGGCGATTTTCCCATGGCAGAGGCGCAGGTGCCACCGACGGCGCCAAATGCCCGCCATGCCTCTGGATTCCCGCAGTATCGACAGGCAAGGCCATGAGTTCATCCTGCGAGACCACCAGTACCAAGAAGACCGGCACCGCCGGCATCGGTATTTGTTCTCTCGTGAAATATGCCCCTGGTGTCCCGTTCCCTCATTGAGTATATTCTGGAATTCCCTTCGTCCGCACCGATAAAGGCGGCGGCTCCGGACGGCCGCATCCAGCCGCTGTGCGGAGTGTATCATGCCTCCTGCCTTCCCGTGATCGAGCAGGAGTTGAAGCACCGACGGCTGAAGCTGATGGAGGTGTTCGCGCGCCTCCATGGAGCTCCGGTGCCGGTCGGACCGCACCTGCCGTTCTATGACGAACGGCTCATGATCAATGTCAATGATGAACAGGACTACAGGCAACTGACGGCATGGAACAGTCCGGACAGATAAGCCGCACGGGGGAACCACTATGCCGGGGCTGCCGTGTCTGAGGCTCTCTCGCCGCGATGGCGGCGTGCGGCACTACTGGGAAGTCTCTGGGCTGCAAACGAAATTGTTCTCGGCAGCTTCCTGCACAACGTCAATTTCCCGCTGACCGGAACGCTCCTGGCCGCACTTGGCGTGACGCTCCTCGTTGCCGGCGTGCGTCTCTGGGAGGATGCGGGGATCATCTGGCGGGCCGGCATCATCTGCGCCCTTCTGAAATCCCTCTCTCCGAGCGCCGTTATCCTTGGTCCGATGATCGGTATTCTCGCCGAAGCATGGCTGCTTTTCCTCCTGACGACGTTGTTTCACCGCCACACGGCCGGATGTGTCATCGGTGGAATGGCGGCGACGATGACGCCGATGCTGCAGAAAGTCATCGGGATTCTTCTTGCCTATGGCAATGATGCCGCACGACTGTACGGGGCGCTGCTGGATTTCGTTACAGGTGCCGCCGGCCTTCGGGCCATCGATCCCGCAGGCGCGCTTGCAGTGTTTATCGCACTGAACGCACTCCCCGGAGCCGGTGCTGCGGTTGCCGGGTTGCGCGTGGCTCGACGTGCGCGAGAACTGCCGCCGCCCGTTGCCGTCTTATCAGACCCGGCCGGATCAGGACTCGATACCTCTTCGGTCTCCCGGGTGTATTCCCTCCTTTTGCTCGGCGGACATCTCCTCGTCCTGGTGGCAGGCCTTCTCTTTCTCGGGCAGGTTTCTCTTCCCCTGGGAGCTTTGCTTGTGGCCGGATATCTTCTGTTGACGCTCAACCACTATCCTTCGCTCAGGGTGAAATTTGCCCGTCCGCGCCTCTGGGTGGAGTTCGGTGTCGTGGCGTTACTCGCCGGACTGCTGCTCGGAGCTTTTGCCGCGGAGGGGAAGGGGACCTGGTGGACGGGTTTGTTGAGCGGGTTTTCCATGACCGTCCGGGCTGCCCTTGTCATGTCCGCCTTCAGCGCCATCAGCATCGAGCTTCGCAATCCGAGGGTGGTGAGCTGGTTCCTGAGGCGCGGGCTGGGCACCCTGTCTGCCGCACTCGATACCGCCTTTCGTGCTCTTCCTGCAATGATACACACCCTCGGGGAACAACGTAATGTATTGCGCCATCCCATTGCCTCACTGAGCCGCATGCTTGCACATGTCCTTGTGCACACCGACGAGGGAACCATCGCACCGCAGACCATCTCCCGCGTCATCATTCTGAGCGGCGGGCAGGGCGAGGGGAAGACCAGCCTGCTGGCAACGCTCATCAGAACAATGCGGAAAGAGGGGATCGTTGTAAGTGGGATTTGCGCCCCCGTGGTGTACGCTCAGGGAAAACGCATCGGCTATGACATCGAAGACATCCGCACGGGGATCACGATACCACTATGCCGTATCGCGGTGGAAACCACTCTCCCCGATGTTGGATCCTTCAGTTTCCTTCCGGATGGACTTTCCGCCGGGCGCCGGGCCCTGGAACCGGATACTGGACATCTGCCGGAAGTATTGATCATCGATGAAGTGGGTCCGCTCGAACTTGGTGGCAAAGGATGGGCGGATCAGCTGGAAAAGATACTGCGGTCGTTTCCGGGAACCGTCATCCTGGTTGTACGAACCGGGCTTGTTCCGCAGGTATTGGACCGCTGGCGGATCCACCCCGCCGCAATATGGACCCTTCCTGCCCCCTTTGACTCTCCCGTGGCATCATATCGTGTAGTAACGCACTGAAAGGATCATTATGGCTCAGAAAAGCGCGGTTGTCAGGCAAATCCAGGGTTTGTCCTTCGCAGCAAAGGCTGATTCTAATCACTGGGTGGTCATGGACGGCCCGGAAATAGTAGGAGGCAGTAATGCCGGTGCGCGCCCAAAGGAACTTCTGTTGATGGCTCTGGGGGGGTGCACGGGGAGCGATGTGGCCGCCATTCTCAGGAAGAAACGTGTCCCCGTGGAAAGTTTCGAAATCCGTCTGAGTGCCAGCACGCAGGAGGAGCACCCACAGGTGTTCACCGCGATTCATATCGAATATCTGTTTTCTGGGGAGAACATACCGGTGGCCGATGTGGAGAGGGCCATCGAGCTCTCCACCACGAAATATTGCGCCGTGTCAGCAATGCTGAAGGCCAGTGTGAAGCTCACACATTCATACAAGATTGAAGAAACAAGCACACTGGTGCCCAATGCACAAGTTTGACCCCGAAAACGCCGCACGGCTCGAACGCCGTGAACGTTATACACTCCTTCCCCCGCATGATACGCTACGCCGCTTTGATGTCGGGAAAGACATGGTCATTGCAGATATCGGGGCAGGAACGGGATACTTCGCACGCGCCGCGGCCGAGCTGGTGGGCCCGGCAGGACACGTCTATGCGGTGGATATAGCGCAGGCTATGCTGGACTTCATGCGGTCCAACGGCATTCCCGATAATGTCGACCCTGTGCTCGCCGGAGAATATGCCATCCCGTTGCCTGCGCATTGCGCAGATCTGACGTTGCTGGCTTTCGTGGTGCACGAGACTCCGGATGTGCTGCGTCTTCTCACGGAAGCGGCCCGTATTACCAGGCCCGACGGAAGAATACTTGTCATCGAGTGGAAACGGCAGGTGGAAGAGACTGGGCCCGATGCAGAAGAACGTCTCGATCAGACGGACCTGCACAAGCAGATTGCCGGACACTTTGTCGTGCTCGAGCAGGGATATCTGAACTCTTCGCACTATTATAGTGTTCTTACAGTAGCGCATGTAGAAACCCCTGGGGTTTCAGACGACGGCGTTCAGGACAATCACTACACAAAGAGACTCTAGGCCGTTATGTCTGGGCTGCAGGGATTTTTCGTCTGAGACTCTCCAGTGAATTTGTTGCCAGGATACGAGATGCTCTATCAAACCCTATTCTCTACCATAGCGGCCACGGCTCTCATGTTGATGAATCCGCAGGATGGCGGTCGAGACACCATCACACCTGAAGAAGTCCAGCTCCTCATGGAGAAGGACTCGACAGTTTTCCTGCTTGACGTCCGAACCGATGAGGAGTACGACAGCCCCACAGGGCATATCCGGAGATCCGTGCTGATACCCGTACAGGAGCTTGCCGCACGACTCGGGGAGCTGGCCCCCCATAAGAAGAACACCATTATTGCCATATGCCGGTCGGGCAACAGGAGCGGGTATGCCACATCGATGCTGCGCAGCCGGGGATATTCAGCGTTGAACATGGTCGGTGGTATGATCCGCTGGAACAGCGAAGGTCGCCCGGTGGAACACTCGGAGGATAGATGACAACAAGCCAGGTTATTCTTTATTCACTGCTCGCACTCGTCATTCTCGTCTATCTGCGGCGGTTCCTCCTTACCCGCGGCATCACTCGCTACTCGTCCTCCCAGCTGGCCGACCGTTTGAAACAGGGTGGCATCGTCCTGCTGGATGTCCGCACTCCGGCGGAGTTTCAATCAGGAGGTATTCGGGGAGCCGTCCATGTCCCACTGCAGGAGCTTCACCGGCGGTTGGAGGATCTGAAGAAATTCGGCGGGAAGGAGCTGATCTGTTACTGTCAGAGCGGAAGCCGGAGTCTGTCGGCCGCCGCTCAATTGCGGAAGAAGGGGTTTAACGTCGCCCACCTTGAAGGGGGCATAGCGGAATGGAATTTTTCACAACGATCAGGGAGATAGACCCATGAAATACGGATTTTCCAAAACGATCGATGTCGCCTATGAGGCGGCAGTAAGCAAGGTGACGGAAGAGTTGAAGAAGGAAGGCTTCGGCGTCCTTACCACAATCGATGTGAAGGATACCCTGAAGAAAAAACTCAACGTCGATTTCACCCGATATGTGATCCTCGGTGCATGTAATCCGCCGTTCGCGTATCAGGCCCTGCAGGCCGAGGACGAGATCGGGCTGTTGCTTCCGTGCAATGTTATCGTGTACGAAAAAGCCGGGAAGACCGTTGTGGCCGCGTTCGATCCGATGGTGATGACCACCGTGATGGGCAACGCGAAGATGGAGCCCGTGGCACGCGAAGTACAGCAACGGCTGGAACGCGTCATCGCCGCAATGTAATAACTGTTCTTCTAGCGCAGAAGGATGCAGGCCCGGGTTTCCGCCCGGTCGCCGGCCTGCAACCGGTAAAACAGCACGCCGGAGGCACCGCCACCGGTCTTTGCAGCATCAAAAACCACCTGGTAGTCACCTCCGCGCTGCACACCGTCCACGAGCCTTGTCACTTCTTCCCCCAGTACGGAGTAGACCCCGAGGCGCACATACGCTGATCGGGTGAGATGGTACTGTATGGTTGTTGAGGGATTGAAGGGGTTGGGGTAATTATGTTCAAGTATAAATACGGCTGGCTGCGCCGTCTCACGTGTGGGCCGTCCCGCCACTGTGGCCGGCGGCATGTCCGGCGATCCGGTTATCAGGATCGTCCCGTTATCTCCGGAGACCCAGGCGACCGAGTCAGACAATGTTCGCAGGGAAAACAGGTCATAGGCACAAAGGGCAAATTCCGGTGTCCACGTAACCCCGCCATCCGTCGATCGCAGTACCAGCCCGGTATCTCCCACGGCCCGCACACCTGTCGCGCTTCCGGCACTGACAACCCATATGTTGCGTGTCGTTCCCGAAACGGTCTGAAGCCACGTCCCTCCGCCGTCGGTTGTCCTCAGAATCACTCCGTTGCCGCCGGCACAGAACCCGTTGAGTGCATCTCGGAATTCGGCGTTCCAGAGAACGGTGGCAACAGGGCTCGCCTGGGGCCCCCAGGTGGAACCATCCGTCGTTGAACGAATCACTCCATACTCACCAACCGTCCAGCCGTGTGCCGGGTCGCGCATCGTGATGCCATACAGTGTTGTTGGCACGCCACTGAACCCTGCATGCCAGGTGGTTCCGCCATTCGTTGTCCGCAGCAATGTGCCATTGTCCCCCACCACCCACCCGTTTGATTCGTCCGCAAAGTTCACGCTCAGCAGCGTCATTGAAGAAGAGGTGGTTTGTTGGACCCAGCTCGACCCGTGATTCGATGAATAGAGCACGACGCCCAGGTCACCTACCACCCAGATCTTGCTGCCGACATAGGCCGCGCCGTAGAATGAATCCCCGGTGAGTGTATTCCGAATCTCAATCCAGCTCGACCCGCCGTCCGTTGTGTGTAGCATGTAGCCCCATTGCCCGACCCCGATTCCGTTTCTTGTATCTGCAAAGGCAAGCCAGTTGACGGATGGGAAGTTTCCGGTGTTGATGATGGTCCAGGGGTTTCCTCCGTCCCGTCTGGCGAGAAAGCCATACTCGCCCACGGCGATCATGCCGGTGCCGGCAACCGCGATGCCGTTCACGGAGGCATAGGTTCCCCGGAAGGGTTCAAACATCCAGGAAGCCCCGGCGTTGGTGGAATGCAGCAACGTGGAATCGTCACCCGCGATCCAGTACTCATTGACCCCGGCAAATACGAGATCGTTGAGTCCGCTGGTAACCCCCGAAGGAACCGGTGTCCATGTGGTTCCTCCATTCGCCGTGGCAAGGATCAATCCGCCACTCCCGACGGCGAAGGCTGTGTTCGTTCCCTCAAGGATTTTCAGCCGCTGGAGGGCGCCCGAAGCGGAGGAGACGGTGGTCCAGGTTACCCCACCGTCTGTGGTGTGAAAGATGGAGCCACCGCCACCCATCCCCCCCACATACCCGACAGCATAGCCCTCCGTTGCGGAGAAGAAAGCAATGGCGTTGACCCCGGAGGGCCCTGACCCCGACGGCATGGTAGCCTTGCTCCACGTGGCGCCACCGTCCGAAGTAAACACGATCGTCCTGGCATCGCCGCCGGCCCATCCACGGTTCCGGTCGAGAAAGGATACACCGTTCAGGCCGTTCGTCGTTCCGCTGTTCTGTTCGATCCAGTGAAACCCTCCATCCGTGGTATGCAGGATCATACCGTTATCACCTACGGCCCAGGCCGTTACCGAATCCACAACCGCAACATCCCGGAGGTTGTCCGTTACTCCTTCATACTGGAGCTGCCATGTGGCGGCACCGTCGTAGGTCGCCATGATGGTGCCGTTGTCACCGACAGAGTACCCGTACCGCGCGTTCGCAAAGGCTGTTTTCCAGAGCGTATTGCCCTGCGGTTTCGGGAATTGCCAGTGCCATTCTCCCGACCCTGTCGCCTGCAGTACCATCAGCATGACAACGGCGATCAGCAACCTTCGCGCCGCATCATTCTTCTTCGCCTTCTCCCGCTTCATTGTTGTGCTCCCCTTTCCCCCTTGTTCCTCTCCACGTTTCGTTTCACGCCCATTCAGCTTCTTCTACCATCCAATACCCACGCTGACCGCAACACTGGTCAGACTGTAGTCGTTGTAGTCATCATTCGACTGATTCCGCCCCGCGGCGGCACTGAAGGCGACATCCAGTCCGAACCCCATCCCGAGTTCGACATAGCGTGAAAGATAAAGCTCCAGTGTACTATCGAGGTCGACCCTGTTCGCGGCGGTCTGATCACCATTCAGGTCAAGTGCGGGTGCCGAAAATACCTTGCGGGCCACCTCGATGGACACAATACCTTGGATGTTCAATGGCAGACGCTGGCGGAGAACAAGCCGGGCGGAAGGACCGTCATGGCTGAAGTAGTCATTGTAGATATCCTCGCTCAAGATGGAGGTATTGGTGTACTGAGCGAGGTACCGTGTTCCTTCCCCGATGTTGAACCGGTAGAGGAGGTCTGCTCCGCAGGAGCCTCCGTTCCATGGAAACAGTGCAAACAGATGTGTTCCGAACTGTCCCGATGTGCTGTTCGTCGGCTCGATGAGAATCTGTTTGCTGGAAGGAACCACCAGCTTTGCGCCACCCTTTCCTTTTCCCGTGTCCTTTTCCACATAGGTCCGCGTTGCTTCAAAACGTGCTGTATCAAACACCTCTTCGGTGAAATGTTTTATACCCCCGTACACCTCAACGCCATACGTGGGCACACCGGGAGCAAACCGCCCGATCTGCAGCGTCAGCACATCAGTGATATTGGAGAGCTCGGTCAGATTGGTGTAGCCGCGGTATCCTGCGTCATTGTGCAGCCGCACGTACAACCCTCCCATACGGAATCGGTATCCGGCTGTAAGAGCGGCGCCCAGGTTGTCAAATTCCTGATAGGCCTCCTTGTCGTGCCGCGCTCCGGCCCGTATGCCGACTTCCAGATATGAGAGCAGAGAGTCGGTGTCCGCCTCTTCCCCGCTGTCGTCCTCGTCTTCTTCCGCATTCACGTCCTTCACCCGGGCTTTGGGCGGGAGGGAACCCAGCGCCGAGGTAAATCCACCACGGAGTGTATGTTCGTAGTAATTCCTGTCTGTCAGCTGGTTGAACAGCATGAGGCCACCGATGTACCCGATCCGGTATTGCATGGACGGGCTATCCTGGCCGTACTGCACTTCCAGATACCCCTGCCGCAATTGATCCGGAATCTCTTCATAGTTATAGAGCGGATTGCTGTGATATCCGTACGAGGCGGAGGCAAATCCCGACAGTTGTGCGTATCCGGCAGCCACTCCCGCGAGAAGAAGTGCGGTCAGGATCGTGGCGCGATTACCGTGCATCCCGTGCCTCCGCGGGCGTGACATCGAAGCGGACCGTCTTCGCCCACGTGCGTTTCTCTTTCTTCACATAATCGGACCAGAGGGCCTTGATGACCACGTACACCCAGAACTGGCAATACGTGAAGTACATCAGGATGACCAGCCCGATATTCTTCACCGTATCTTCCTTGTCATAGGAGAGGGTAAGCGCCAATTCAGCGATAAAGAGGAAAAACGCCATAACCCAGACAATCGTATACGGACCGGGCAGCGTCATACTGACGAGCCTGGCTGCGCTCACGAGAAAGAGCAGGTCGGAGATGACAATAGCCACAAAGAAGACATAATAGAGTGCGAGTGTGTACAGGAGATCAAACGCGAGGCGTTTGCTCTTGAACGAAGGGATGTGGCGGAAGAATTTGCCCACCACATAGTTGTTGCCGCGAACCCACCGCATCCGTTGTTTGATCCAGACTCTCCATTCCTGCGGTTCCTGTTCGTAGGTGACTGCGTAGGGGACATACTTGATCTTGTACCCCTCCTGATAGATGCGGATACTGAGCTCAGAGTCTTCGGTGAGTGCTTCTTCGTCCCATCCCCGCAAAGTCCGGATGAGTGACGTGCGCATGACGAAGTTCGTGCCGGGGAGCGTGGCAATACCGTGCATTTGCCAGCGGCCGGCCTGGAGCATGGATTGGAACCCGAGTGTTTCGATGTTGATAAACCGGGTCAGTAGTGAAGCCGTTTTGTTGACGGTGCGGAATTTGCCGAGCACCGCGCCCAGATCGGGACGAAGCAGTAATTGGATCACCAGGTACCGCAGGGCTTTCGGATCGGGGGTGTTATCCGCATCATAGATTGCCGTAACGTCCGCTGTCACCCGCTGAATCCCCAGGTTCAAAGCGCGAGATTTTCCCTTGCCCCCCTCTCCGGGCGGCACATCAAACAACTCGACGCGCGCATCGCGGGCTGCGTGCCGCAGAATGATGTTGCGTGTTCCATCCGTGGAACCGTCGTTGATGACGATGACCTTCAGCCGGTCGCGGGGATAGTCCAGAGCCAGCATGGAGGAAATCGTGGCATCGATCACCTTCTCTTCGTTGTGTGCCGGAATCAGGATTGCACAGGAAGGCAAGTTGAACGTTCTCTCATCCATAATGCGCTGTTCGCGGACCGACCGGAGAAAATTGACATACCCGAACACCGTCAATACGAACTGATAGGCAATCATGAACCAGATCACGATTACGCCCAGCACAAACAACGCACTGAGGTCAAGCTCGAGCAGAGTCATGGGGAATGCCTACATCCTTTCCAGGCCGAACCGGCGACGCTGCAGCCGCACCACGGCATACATACCAAGGAGCAGGACCACGGCTGCGAGGCCGAAGACGGCAATGGCGTTACTGGACCAGAAGCTGGCGATGTTAATGCCATAGGAAAACGCACCACCGATGGTTATCTCCGCCCGATGACGGCCCGGGGGGAGAAACAGACTGTATCCGTCATTGCCCTTCATGCTGTAGAAGGTCATAGGTTCCCCATCAACCCGGACTTCGAAAGGTTCCCCGTTCACCATCACGAGACAGCGCCCGTCCGACTCATAGCGAAATGCCACACTTCGCATGTCATAGGTACAGGACAACAGGGTCCCGGCGATGCTCAGAATCCGGGGGTAAAACTGGTGTGACGAGAAGCCACCGGAGACGGTACGTACCGGGATTACCTTGTGAGAGCCGGCCGGAATGGCGTACCGGTTATCCCGGACGGGAGAAACCGGAACATCATCGAGCAGTATCTCCGTGACGTCAGCAGGCAGGCGGAGGGTGAACGAGTGAGGTGCGTCCACGGTGTATCCTGCTTCCGTCCGTTCATAGTGGACGCGCCCCGCATACGCGTTCGCCAGAAAGATCATATCCTGTGGATTCACGCTGGATTCCGCATAGATGGTCGAGCGGGGCGCCCCCAAGGATGCAGAACGGACCATCTGAAAGCTTTCTGTGCCGGTCTGCGTTAGCGTGGGAAAGGGCGTGACCACCTCCTGTTTCCGGAAGCCGAGAATGTTCAAATCGAGCAGCAGCTTCTGCTCGCCGCCCAGATGCCCGGCATACCGGGCTCCCATGGTCACGTAACGGGCCGGGTCCGTGGACCATCGAACCTCCGGATCTTCCACCTGCAGCGCGAAGCCGAATTCCCGCTGCAGGCGGAGGATTGATGTCATGTCGACACCGATGTTCTCCCGCAATTCAGGGGAACCGTAACTGTCCATCGCGGTAACGATTATCTCGAATCCCTTCCGGCGGCGCGCAACATCGCTGAAGCGGTTGAGCAGGCGTCGATACATCTCTTCCAGCTTTGCCACGCGGTAGGCCGTCACACTGTTTCTTACACCCGGGTGGGTTTTCCAGTACGCGACTGATGAGGGGGTGAAAATTGCGCGGAGATCGATACCATAACGCAAGCGGAACTCGTTGCGTGCGCTTTCATGCATCGGGGTAAACAGATGGGGTTCATCAAACCCCTGACCCGCTTCAAAATACAATTCAGCGAGATTCACCCCGTCCCAGTCAAAAGCCTCTAGAAAAGTTGTATATTCCTCGGTTACTGCGGTCAGGCACCGATCGTCTGTCAGGGCGACTGGATAGCGCCAGGAGGGACGAACATCTTCACCTTTGAAGTTCTTCTCGCGCCATTCCGGATGATCCTGCCAGAACTTCTGGCTCACCTGCGGCGGTTCAAGCCATACATACACCAGGATCCCGTTGGCGTGTGCCAGATCCACCAGCCGTTTGTAGTCATAGGTATATTTCGGGTATTTGTGCCAACCGGCCACATGAATTCGACGGATCCCCTGCTGCACCCACTGTCTCACCAGGTGCTCGATGCTCTGTGTGTGGCGGAAGCCGGGGTCAAAATACATTTCCAGTGCATCATAACGGACCACCGGGGCAAGCTGAAAGTATCTTCTCGCGTACTCCAGGAGATACGGATACAGACTGTATCCCTGCTGGCTGTATGGATCAAAGCGCGTCCCGATGAAGATGATCTGGCCTTTCCCCGCCCGTTTCCCGATGACCAGTGGTGCCCCCGTCGTTTGATCGGTGCAAAAGACCTCGTCAACGTCGTCCGCCTCGAACTTCGTCATCAATTCCGGATACCGCCAGACAATGCGTTCTTCGGGAAAATATCCATCCAGGACGCGGGAGACCTTGAGCGTTGCCGTCTTGAATTGTATGCCGAAGTCATCGATCAGATAGTTTTTCGCATCGGTAATCAGATCGCCGCCCTCGTGCACATAACGGATCAGCGCTGCATAGTCCTCCATTCTCAGCGAATCGACAAAGGCAAAAGGAACAAGAACAAGGTTGTAACGCGAAAGGTCCAGCGGCTCGCCCACGAAAATCGTGTCCACGGTGATGCTGACGCTTCCAAACACCGCTGCCAGTGACGCCTGATCGTTGTATGCGGCACCGCGGGCATAGTGATTCCAGAGGACGACGGGTCGTGCCTCCTGCCACCGTTCTTCAGAAGAGACCAGATTATCCACCATACGCTCCATCGCGTTAACTGTTTGCTCGACAAATGTTCGCCGGCGTTCTTTCATCTCCGTCGGCTCGGCCTTATACAGTTCTCCCGGCTGCAGTTCCACCGAACGTGTTAACGGGCCGGTGAGACGATTTTCCGAGATGTCCCGGCGGACAATCTCTCCATCCTGGTTGAAGTATGATTCCGAGAGATACTGATCCGTCAGTGTTACCGTGTAGGATTGCGATCCGGTGAGAATCGCCCTGTCACGGGTCTTCACCCAGGTGGTATCGTCACGCAGGTCAATGTAGGTGTATCCCAGAGCCTGCACACTGTCCACAAGCTCCTCCAGAAGGCGGGGGTCAACAAAGGCATGGAAAAAACAGGCCGCAAATCCGTCCCGTACGGATAAGCCCGTCCGGGCTCCCCTGAGAATCGTCTGCACATATGTTCTGCTTTCGTTGAAATCCGGAAGGAACGGCACGTAACCCAGATTCTCCGGATAGATGCGCTGTCCGAAGAGATCCCGGTGGATGACATACGGGAAAAATTGACTGTAGTCGAAGTTTTCGATCGAGAGCCGCTGCTCCATTGCCGCGCTAAAATACTCCGGGATGATCCTGTAGAGCCGAAACGATGCGGTATAGTGCGGGGTTTCCCATATCAGCGGGTACAGACCGTTTTTCATGAACTCCTGGATCCCCGTTTCGATCTTCTGTCGGATGCCTTCGTCGGTCTCGCCGTTGATCGGCCGGTTGGTGCTCTCGTCCCAGAATTCAAAGTCGGCTCCCGTAACTCCCTTGTACTGGTGCGTCACGCCGTGCATCACGATCGTCCCGCCGTTGTGGACCATGTATTTCAGTGCATCCACAATATCGGGTTTGTCCGACAGGCTCACCCGGACACCCTCAGCGGGGTTCACATAGAAGGGCGAAACTCCCACAAGGAATGGGATCCCCCGGGATGAAAGAATATCGGCCACGTCCCGCAACCGGTCGGGGTTCTCCATCGGGTTTACATCTTCTATACGGATGATGGCAGAGTGGGATTCCTCGTGCTGCTCCTGCAGAATATCGTGCAGCATGTCTGCAAACAGGATATACCGGTCGGTTGAACTGGCGGAAGCGAAAGGGGAATCGGCAAAATACAGGAGATTCCCTGACTGCACGATATACGGAATCCTCCTGCCTGTTTTTTGGGATACTGCAGTCGCAAGCACGTGTACGCGTGCCCGGTCGCGTATCGTGATCATGTTGATATTCGGCTCTTCCTTTGTGAACACGGCATCGCCGTGCTCAATGCGTGCATACCCCCCTGTCGAGTCCAGGTGGGTCACCATGAATCCGAACCGTTCTGCGACGTTGTGACTCCGACTGAACTCGGCAAATCCCGTGTGGAGCCAGATCAGCGGCATGGAAGAATTCATGACATCGTTCAGAAACGCGTCCGGGACAGTGTTTCGTGCGCTGAAGCCCACATAGAACACCAGATCGTAGTCCTGAAGCGAATGTGGAACATACTCATCCACTCCCTGTACGGTACCTGTAGCATGGAAGTGGCCGAGCAGTGTTGCCAGCTGCCGGCCGTCACCCAAGGGACAACTTTGAAGATCCGTCTTTCCTTCCACAAGGATCAGGACATTCTTCACCTGCTGGGCCGGGGCGACTTCCGCACAGAGGAACAGCGTCCAGACCAGTGCCGTCGCCATGTTTTTCAACCGCTGCATTTCCTCCTCCGTTGTTTTTCCCGCACGGGCAGAACAGGGGAGAAAACCCGCGCAACAACCATGTCCATGTGCTATGATCTTCTGTTCTTCCCGGGAACAAATTCCCGACCAGCGTTTTTCGACAAGCCGAAGTACCAGCGTATCGCCCGCACGGTCCGTTCCGCGGCAAGGCCGTCCCCGTACGGGTTGACGGCGTTGGCCATCGTCCGGTACGCCCGCGGGTCGTCAAGCAGCCGGCGCGTTTTACGGTAAATGGTTTCTTCGCCTAGGCCCAGCAACGCCGCAGTGCCCGCAGCCACCGCCTCCGGACGCTCGGTCTTTTCGCGCAGCACCAGCACCGGCTTTCCGAGTGCAGGCCCCTCCTCCTGCACCCCGCCTGAATCCGTGATGATGAGAAACGCACGGTTCATGACATGAACAAAATCCAGATAGTCCAGCGGCTCGAGGAGGAGCACATTGGGAAGACCCTGCAGGAGGGGGTACACAACGTCACGGACAACCGGGTTCTTGTGCACCGGAAAGACCGTTATAACGTCCGGGTAGGCGGCGGCAATACCGCGAAGAGCCCGCGCCGCGCCGCGCATCGGTTCGCCCCAATTCTCCCGACGGTGCATCGTTACCAGTATGATACGCCGGCCGGATGACGTAACGGTGCGGAGAGCCGGCAGGGAGAGACGGTGCTTCCTGCGCACGGCAATCAACAGGGCATCGATCACTGAGTTCCCGGTGACCAGGATGGAACGGGGATCAATATGCTCGCGCAGCAATGCCCGTTTTGCTGTCGCCGTCGGCGCAAAATGCAGATCGGCAATAGCGCTGGTCAGCCGCCGGTTGATTTCTTCAGGAAACGGCTGCGTCTTGTCATTCGTCCGGAGGCCGGCTTCAACGTGCCCGACGGGAATATGCCGGAAGAAAGCTGCGAGGCTTCCGATGAAGGTGGTGAGCGTATCTCCCTGGACCAGAATCATATCAGGGTGTTCGGCCGTGAGCACACGATCCAACGCATCGATGGAATTACGGGTGATCTGTGCAAGGGATTGATTCGGGCGCATGATGTTCAGATCATAGGCAGGCCGGATCCTGAACACGTCCAGCACCTGGTCCAGCATGTGGCGGTGCTGCGCGGTGGCAATGGGGATGACGCGGCACCATGACCGCTCTGCCTGCAGCCGGAGAATGATTGGTGCAAGTTTGATGGTATCCGGGCGTGTGCCAAAGATGACGGCAATCTTCTTCACGATGCTCCCTGCTATTGTATTCCGTTGCACGCGCTGTTCCCGGAGTGTAGGTACATCTTCCGTGCCAGGAACTATAGCGGAAAACTCGGCATGTTGAGCTGAAAACCGCGCACGTTCAACCGATAGCCGGGACAGGCCCGGCAGAATTGTCGACTCCCTTATTCGGTAAGCAAGATACGGAAGGTCAATCTCAAGTGAAAGAGGAGATGAAGGGGAGCGTTAACCCGCACAGGGGAGGCTGTCCCTCCTCCCCCGTGTGTGGGTTCTCTGGAAACAGCAGCCGACCTAGAATGCGCTCACAAAACCCACGGTGACTTTGTTGGCTTTGTACTCGAAATCATACGTGTATTCCCCGACCAGACGGAGGTTGCGCGCCATCAGATAACTGACATGCCCCGTTGCGGTCTTGTAGTTGAGATCGGCGAGATCCGATTTCACCCAGTTTATCAGCGCCACGCCGTACCACCGGCTTCTGTCCCCGTCGGGAATATAGGTGAGTTCACCGAACGCCCCCCGGGTTGCGACCTTCGTTGTCGCCGATTGGAAGAGCGGATCGTCGTCCCGCCGCTCCACATACTGCAGGTTGAGCTCGAACTTGTCGGTGGAGAACGTCATGTCCGGACCGGCCATCCACATGATGTTCACCGTTCCCTTCTCCTCCTTGCCGTAGTAACCGAACCCGCCGATTCGCACATGTTCGCCGACATCCTGGGATACCCGGAGAGCGAGGTTCTTGTACTTGTCCCCGTCGAAGTTGCGATCGGCGTCCGCCGCCCCGATGCCGCTGCCGTTAAGCACTTCCACGATGACATTCGTGCCGGTCGGAAAACCGTACGTCAACATCACTCCGCGGTCATATGTGAGATTCACGGACGAGTTCCCCGGTTTGACACGATAGATCTGATAGTCCTCCAGTGTAAGACGGAGCTCGCGCTTGAAAAGGGGGTCTGAAACCTGAAACTGTCCCAGATAGACGTCAAGTTCGCTCTTGAAGATGTTATTGAACATCAAGAACGCATCTTCCAATCCGGCGACCTCGCCCCGTTCGCCGAGGAAGAAATAGAAATAATAGGCGACATCCCGCGCAATCTGCCCTCCAGAAAGGAGTTTGAGCAGATAGGGCCATACAAAATCCGAGCCGCCCGTGTTCTCGGGCTGCCACCGGGCGTACCCTTCGAAGCGGAACGCAAACGGCAGCTCGCGCATGAGCAACAGAAGATCGTCTCCCGTTTCGCGGTAGTACCGGGGAGGTTCTTTGTCCGGAAGCTGGAACCCGTTTCCGGCAAATTCGTTGCCGTAGGCTTTGAGCTTCGGGAAAACCGCGTGGCAGGTTGTGCACGACATATCATACTTCCGGGCAAATGCCGGAATCGCCGCAGCTTCCTGAAGAGCGGTCAGGAGAAGGACGGCAGCAAGCATGGACAGCGCGATCAGAGTCCGCATGGGAGTATGCCGTTATGGAAGAATGGTGACGTTTGTTGTGTGGTTATTCACCTCAATGATTTCCGCTTCTTCGAGAGGTACACCCAGAAATTCCGCAACAGGAAGCGGAAGTTTCTGGTAATTCACTGTCGCTCTCACGGTTAACGGACCGGGTGCGCACGTGGCGGGCACGTTCCAGGTGAACGATTCGAGTTTGGTCTCCCGGGGACCGATCCGGTAGTCGACAGCCTGGGAAGCGGTGTTCCACTGCATGATGGTCATACGCCCCTGCGGGTCGAGATACGGCAGCCGGAAAATCCGGTCGCCCGACGGTATGCCGTCGCGCTGAATCCCTTTGAAATCGGGAAGGTTGAGCGGAATGCCCATATCCTGATACGCCAGCGTGCTGGCGGCAATCGTGTACTCTTCCCCCTTGAATCCCTGCTTGTCCACAGGCAAATGATACACGGTGCCCTTCGCATCCTTAGCTTCTACATGCAACCAGACCAGGCGTTCTTCCGCTGATCCGGTGGGGAACTTGTGGCCGGTTTTCTGATTAAAGAGCGCCACGGTGAGTGTCAACCGGTCGCCGGGTTCGATCTCCCGGGCATCCGGATGCACACGCACTTCGATTGTCCCGCGCACTTTGCCGGGATCGTGTGCGCCGTGAAAGAGATGCTGCCACGCATCCGGAACATCTTCGGCCACGGTGGCCACACGTCCGGGTGCTTTGGTCATATGGCAATCCTGACACCGGACACCCTCCTTCGCGTAGGGACCTTCTTTCCACTCGAGGTGTGTGGACTTCACCCAGACATCGTATGGGCTTTTTTCGTTGTGACACGTTCCGCAGAAATCGCCCGTCTGGATAAATTCCGATTTCTGAGTCTTGTGCACCGGACTCACGGCGCCTTCCCGCGGCCCGTATTTGATGGTACCGGGCTCGGAATAGTAATTGAAGTTGTGCGGTGTGGTGCCGTTGAAACCGGTGATCGTGTGGCAGACGTCGCATGACACCGATTCGTTTGCGCGGCTCTTTGCCTCGGGACGGGGCGGAGGCACATCCCCCGCCAGAAAAGCCGTCGGCGCATGACACCCGTTGCACCCCGCCTTTACGCCGGCAACTTTGGGGTCCTTTTCAGCGTGCGGCACCGCAAGCTTAAAATACTCGATCTCGTCCCAGTGGTGCGTGTATGCCTGGGACATCATCGCCTGTCCCCACTGCTGGTAGAAGTCGGTGTGACAGGACGAACCGCAGTATTCCGGTTTTTCAAAATCATCATACTTCCGCGTGCCGAGCGCTTCGTCTCCGGCCTTTGTTGTCTGCGCCGGTGCCGGCAGTACAGACAACAACAGAAGCACTATACCACCAAGGGTTTTCATGTGTGAAATCCTCCATGTGATCGGGACGTGCAGGGGTACACCGCGGGAAGTTGCACAGAGAACTCGTCAATTCTGCCGAGCCCGGTCGGCACTTCTGTCGAAGTCCATGTTGAGTTGAGTTTCCCGGAGTTGACAACCTGGCATGGGACTGAAAGGGAGAAGTCCAACAGAAGGAGTCAGGCTGGATTACCTTGTTCGATCGGTGCGTGCAGGAATGATCCGTGCTGGATGGGAAAGAACGGGTGGTGAAAGCGGGCCCGAGGAGGGTGCTCTCGAAGCCGTTACCCTCCCCCGACCTTACACATTTTACCTCACTTCGTATCCATGATAATCGGCAACCCATCTTTCCCCGCACCGACGATGACAACCTTGGTGTTGGGGGAGGCCGCTATTTTCTCCGTGGCTTCGATCCCCTTCCAGCGCAGCAGCTGTTCGCTGATACCCGCCGCCACGATCGTCTGGAAGTCGGCGATACCTTTCGCTTCGATACGTTTCCTGTCCGCTTCCTGCTTTTCCTTCATGAGCACAAACTCCATTCGCTGAGCTTCCTGATCGGCCCGTTGTTTTGTTTCGATCGCCTCCGTCAGCTGGACGGGAAGCGCCACATTGCGCAGAGGTGTCGTTTCAATAATCACACCGCGGGGAGCTATCGTCCGCGCCAGCTCTTCCTGGATTGCCAGGCCGAGGCGCTCCCGTTCGGTGGAGTAGAGGGCGCTGGCCTGAAAACTCGCCGTGACAGCACGGCTGATTGACCGGAACTGCGGAATCAGCACGATGGTTTCGTAGTCACCGCCCAGAATGGTCTGGTAGACACGTGCCGCGGAATCCGGATTCAGCCGGTACAGGACGCTCAACTCCAGCCCGATCGTCAGTCCTTCCCGCGACAGCACCTGCATGTTCTCTTTGTGCTCCATGGTCTGTATGGAGAACTTGTGCACGCGGGCCATAGGATTCACCGGATTGATTCCGGCGGGAAGGGTTGTTTGCGACACGATGCCGAAAAAGTCCACCACACCCACATGGCCGGCGGGAATCTGAGTGAAAAACTGGGAAAGTGCAATCAGCAAGAAACCGGTCAGGGCAAGCAGGGAAAGATTGGACAGCGATTTGAAGGCGAGATTATTTTGCTTCACCTTTTTTGCGGCGGCGCGCCAGGCAAAGAATGCGACGATCACCACAAGCAGACTGAGAATGAATAGCATGAGAATTGCCTCCTGGATAGTGGATATGGAAATCTTTCTGTACGTGGAACGTGGAGTGTTGCTGCACAACGAACAATGGTGGTGGCCCGGACGTTCAGATTCCTGCGAGACGTTTTACCACCACAAGCGTGATATCGTCGGCCGCCGGCTGGCCGGCCTGATGCGCCTCTACGGCGGCCAGAATACGATCCTTGGCCGCGGAAGCGGAAAGGAGACGGCACTCCTGCACAAGAGCCGCCAGTCGATCGTCCCCGAATTGTTCCTGGCGGGCATTCATCGATTCGGAGATCCCGTCGGTGTACAGGACCAGCATATCACCTGGCGCAAGCGGAATACGCTCTTCGGCGAAGCTCAGCCCGTCCACAATGCCCAGCAATGTACCACCGGTCTCCAGCAAACGCGGCGGCTGTGGGCCGCTCGCGAGCAGCGGGGGGTTGTGCCCGGCGTTGCTGTACCGGAAGGAATGCGTGGAAAGGTCGAGGACACCGTACACCAGTGTCACAAATTTTTCGGGACTTGTGCTTTCCACGAGACGGTGGTTCAGGCGCGTGACGCACTCGCCCACATCTTCTGTTTCATGTGCCACGTCCCGCACGGATCCCTGCATGTGGGCCATAAGCAGCGCGGCCGGCAGCCCCTTTCCTGAAACATCGCCTACCGTCAGGGCAAGCCGCTGCTGATCCAGGCGGATGAAATCGTACAGGTCTCCCGCCACTTCACGTGCGGGAAGCGCCACCGCGGCGAACTCGTAGCCGGGTATCTTCGGGGGAAATGCCGGGAGAAGGCTCATCTGCACATCGCGTGCCGCCAGCAGGTCCCGCTCGATACGAATTTTCTGCCTTTCCTGCTCCACGAGCCGGGCGTTTTCGATTGCCAGAGCCGCATGAATGGAGAGGGCGTTGATAATGGCAACGTCGGATTCGGTAAACTCCCCCTTCAGCTTGTTCAACAACTGAAACACACCGATGATTTTCCCGTTGTTTGTTTTCATCGGCATGCAGAGAATCGAACGGGTACGATATCCGGTCTGACGGTCGTACTCTGGATTGAACCGGGGATCCAGGTATGCGTCCGGAATGTTGATTGTATCGCCCGTTGCAGCCACGTATCCGGCAATCCCCTTCCCCACAGCGAGCCGGATCGTAATCCGTCCCCCGTCCAACCCTTTGGCAATCCTCGTCCACAGCTCGTTCGTCCCCTCATCCAGGACATACACCGTCCCCCGGTCGCCGTGGACGATTTCGAGAGCCATATCCAGAATGATGTCCAGCAACTCATCAAGGTTGAGCGTGGAGTTCAATCTCTTTGCGGCTTCAATGAGTTGTTCGAGCTTTTGTACTTCCTGGCGGTATAACTCGCGGCGGCGGGTGGTTTCGAACACCAGGTGATTGTTGAGCGCCCGTAGACGGATGCTGAGGACTTGCATCAGGCGGAGCGTAAGAGGACGTGAATGGAAGAGCAGTTGATCGAAGTCCGGTTTCTTCAGCGCATAGGTCAGGCATGGCTCCACAGCCACGACACGAGCCGAACGCGGACGACCGGCGATCAATTCCAGCTCCCCGAAACAGTCGCCCGGATGCAGCAGTGCAAGCAGCTGTTCTTCCCCGGTTTGTGTCCTTTTAATAATCCGGATGCGCCCTTCCGCGAGAAAAAAGATCTCGTCTCCGTATCCCTCGTCCTCGATGATCACCTGGTCGGCTGTGTACCGGTGTTCTATCAGTTTTCCTTCAAGATCGCGAAATTCGTCGTCCGACAACGTTTCCAGAAGAACGTTGTAACGCAACCTGGTGCGGAGGAGGGGGTCGGGAATGGGTGTCATGGAGGCCTTTTTGTCACCGCAACTTAAGGGCCGGGCGAGGGAAAGTCAAGCGAAATCGCGACCCCCGTTTTGATTTTCCCGGACCAATCAGTATGTTGTTGTATCATCATTATGCAGGAGCACCCAGTGGACATTCGAAAACCTTCCTGTCTCAAACGCGGCGACCTGATCGGTCTCATTTCCCCGGCCAGCACAATCGCCGACCCGGCACGCATCAATCGGGGCGTGGCGTATCTTGAAGGACTCGGCTATCGCACGATTCCCGGAAAACACATCCTGAAGGTGCACGGGTATCTTGCCGGAACTGATGCGGAGCGTCTCGAGGATCTGCACGCGATGTTTGCCAACCCCGAAGTGAAAGCGATCATGTGCATCCGGGGTGGGTACGGCACGCCCCGATTGCTCTCCCAGATCGATTACCGTCTTATTGCACGAAACCCGAAGATCTTTGTTGGATACAGTGACATTACCGTACTCCAGCTCGCCTTCTGGAAGAAGTGCCGGCTCGTCTCCTTTCAGGGGCCGATGGTGGGTGTGGACATGGCGGACCCGATGGATGGGTACACGGAGGAGCTGTTCTGGCGTTTGCTCACGTCACGGAAAAAGGCGGGCCAGGTGCTTCCGGCCGATGAACCGGTCCGGACGATGAACACCGGGAGGGGGACCGGACGCCTGCTCGGGGGCAATATGGCGTTGCTGATGTCCATCATCGGAACCGGCTACCTGCCGTCGTTCCGGGATGCCGTGCTGTTTCTGGAGGATCTCGGGGAGGAACCCTACCGGGTTGACCGGATGATCACACAGCTGCGGCACGCTTCCATTTTCGAGGGAGCAAAGGGGGTCCTGATCGGGCAGTTCACCGATTGCGGGGCAAAAGACCCCACGAAACCAACATTGACGTTGGAGGAGTTGTTCCGGGAGGCTTCCGCCCTCACACCCTCGCCTTTCATGGTGAATCTGCCATTTGGCCACGAACCGAAGAAGATGACGATGCCGATCGGAATCAGGGTGCGTGTGGACGCCGGTGGAAAAACCGTGGAATACCTCGAAAGCGGAGTGCAGTAGGTTGAATCTCTGCCGGAATAGTGGTATTTTCGGTGCATGCTGAACGTCGTGGTGTTTGGATCGGGCCGGGGATCAAATTTCAAGGCTGTCCTGGATGCAATAGCGGATGGCAGCATTCCGCTGGCACGTATCAACCTGGTGATCAGCAACAACGCGAGCGCGGGCATCCTGGATATTGCACGGTCTCGCACTATTCCGGCTCTGCATTTCAGCCGGACGCAGTTTGAAACGGAATCGACATTCGTTGCGGCACTGCTCGAAATACTCCGTTCCCACGGGACGGATCTTGTAGTCCTTGCCGGCTACATGAAACGCCTCCCGCCGCCAGTTGTGCACGCGTACCGCAATCGGATCATCAACATCCATCCCGCGCTCCTGCCCAGGTTCGGCGGGCAAGGGATGTACGGTATCCATGTGCATGCCGCGGTTCTTGCTGCACAGGAGACCGTGTCCGGCGCCACGGTACATCTGGTGGATGAAGAATATGACCGGGGCCCGATTCTGCTCCAGCGGACGGTTCCCGTTCTGCCGGACGATACACCTGAGACCCTTGGGGCACGGGTCCTGTTGCTTGAACATCAGCTTCTTCCCGATGCCGTCCGTCTGTTCTCTGAAGGACGGGTGGACTTCAATGGGAAAATCAAGCCTACGCGTTCCTTGCAGGAGTAGATGTGCCGATCATCCGTCGTGCTCTTATAAGTGTATCTGACAAACGCGGCCTCCCGGAGTTTGCGGCGGCCCTGCAGTCATTGGGCGTTGAAATGATCTCTACGGGCGGTACCTTTGACACGCTCCGCCACCATGGAATCGCCGTACGGCCGGTTGCCGATGTCACCGGATTTCCCGAGATTCTGGATGGACGTGTCAAGACGCTGCACCCCGCCATCCATGCCGCATTGCTGGCCGTGCTTGACAACCCCGATCATGTCCGGCAACTCGCCGAACACGGTATTACACCGATCGACATGGTCGTGGTCAATCTCTATCCGTTCGCCTCCACCGTCGCCCGCAACGGCGTGACGCTGGCGGATGCGGTCGAACAGATTGACATCGGCGGACCATCGATGCTCCGT
Organism: uncultured Bacteroidota bacterium; assembly: GCA_963779225.1. GTDB lineage: Bacteria > Bacteroidota > Ignavibacteria > UBA10030 > UBA6906 > CAVPCZ01. The sequence continues at coordinate 625,821 of CAVZWW010000003.1, read as the reverse complement.
TCCGCCGCAAAGAATTTCCGGCACAAGGCTGTTGTGGTCAACCCGGACACGTATCCTGCAATACTTGCCGAGATGCGAAACGGTAACGGCACCATCGGCGAAAAAACCTGTTTCGCCCTTGCCCGCGAAGTCTTCCGTCACACCGCGGCATATGACGCCATGATTGCGGGATACCTCGAGAAGACGGCAGACGGCGAGGCGGCACTTCCTCCCATCCTCCAGCTGTCCGCCCCGCGCGAACTGGATCTCCGGTACGGCGAAAATCCACATCAGCGCGCGGCGCTCTATGGTACGTGGTCGTCGGCATTTGAGAAGCTCCATGGCAAGGAGCTGTCGTTCAACAATATTATGGATGTCAGCGCCGCCGCCGCGCTGGTGGGCGAGTTCGATGAACCGACTGTCGCCATCATTAAGCACACGAACCCCTGCGGGGTGGGTTCAGCCCCCACTCTCGCAGAAGCGTATGCAAAGGCATTTTCCACCGACACCACAGCACCCTTTGGCGGCATCGTCGCCGTCAATCGTCCACTGGATCTGGAAACTGCGGAACGGATCGATCAGGTATTCACCGAAGTGATCGTCGCACCGTCGTATACCGGACCGGTTCTGGAATTCCTGCGCAAGAAGAAGGACCGGCGTCTCGTGCGTCTGGCCGTCGACCTCCGCAACCGCCGGGATCCGGACATCCGCAGCGTGCCCGGCGGATTTCTCGTGCAGGAACCGGACACCCTGCCGGCGGCAGCGGAACAGCTGCGGGTGGTCACCCGGCGGCAACCGACGCACGAGGAACTGCGGGCAATGACCTTCGCCTGGCGCGTAGCCAAGCATGTGAAATCCAATGCTATCGTCTATGCCGCATCCGACCGGACGCTGGGCGTCGGTGCCGGCCAGATGTCGCGTGTGGACGCCTCCCGTATCGCCGTTCGCAAGGCCCAGGATGCAGGGATTTCTCTGCACGGGGCTGCAGTGGGCTCCGATGCGTTTTTCCCGTTCGCCGACGGCCTGCTCGAAGCGGTCCGCGCAGGCGCAACAGCAGTCATCCAACCCGGCGGCTCCATCCGTGACGCGGAGGTTATCGCCGCGGCGGACGAACATGCAATCGCAATGATGTTCACCGGCACCCGACACTTCCGACACTGAACGCCATGAGTCTCTTCTCGATCTTTTCCGCCGACCTCGCCATTGATCTGGGCACAGCCAACACCCTGATCCATATGAAGGGGAAGGGCATCGTGCTGAACGAACCCTCGATCGTTGCCTTCGACCGGAACACGAAGAAGATCGTGGCCATCGGACGCGAGGCCCAGCAGATGCTCGGCCGCACGCACCGCGACATCCGGACAATCCGCCCCATGCGGGATGGCGTGATTGCGGATTTCGAGATTGCCGAGGGAATGTTGCGCGAGTTCATCCGCAAGATCCATGCGAACTGGATGCCCAGCCGCCGGATTGTCATCAGCGTTCCGAGCGGTGTGACAGAAGTGGAGAAACGTGCCGTGCGTGACGCCGCGGAACACGCCGGCGCAAAGGAGGTGCACCTCGTTGCCGAACCGATGGCGGCAGCCATTGGCGTCGGGCTCGATGTCGAAGCGGCCGTCGGAAACATGATTGTCGACATCGGCGGAGGAACCACGGAAATCGCCGTCATCGCCCTGTCGGGCATTGTGAACGAGGAATCCATCCGGATGGCCGGCGACGAAATGAACAATGCCATTATCCAGTTCTTCAAGAAGAACCATAACATTCTGATCGGCGAACGGACTGCGGAAGCGATCAAATGCGAAGTCGGGTCGGCCATGCCGATGAAAGAAGAGATCACGATTCGTGTCAAAGGGCGCGACCTCGTCAACGGCATCCCGAAAACAACCGAGGCCAGTTCGGTGGAGATCCGGGAATCGCTCAGCGAGCCGGTTGCACAGATTATTGAAGCCGTCAAGTTGACACTGGAACGGACTCCGCCGGAACTCTCGTCGGACATTCTGGACCGCGGTGTCATGCTCAGCGGTGGCGGAGCATTGCTGCGCGGGCTTGACGAACGTCTGCGCCTCGAGACTCAATTGCCCGTTCATGTCTCCGAAGACCCTCTTACCGCCGTCGTGCGCGGCACCGGCCGGATTCTGGAAAACATCAACAAATACTCGAAGGTCCTGATCAAGAGCAAACGCTACTGATCCGGCGTGTGAAACGGATGCCGCTGCCATGTTGAAGCGCCTGTATGATTACGCCATCCTGTTCAAGGAGTACTTCCTCCTCGCATTGTTCCTCCTCCTCAGCACCGCCCTCCTGGCACGGAACAACACCGACCAGGTACGCGCCATCCGTTCCAGCACCCTTGCCGCAACCGGTGTGCTGCAGGATATGTTCGGGTTCATACCCGGTTACTTCGCCCTGCGTCACGAGAACCGTGCGTTGCGGGAACTGAATCTGTCTCTTTCCGACGAAGTGAACCGCCTTCGCGAATCACGCCTCGAGAACATCCGCCTCCGGCGGATGCTCGATCTGAAGGAGCGCCCGGCCTTCCCGTACATCAGCGCGCGCGTTGTCGGAGCCCAGTTGCAGACCGGACGGAACACGCTCACCATCGACGCGGGAGAACGCAACGGGGTGCGGATAGACATGCCGGTCGTCACCGACCGGGGACTCGCCGGCAAGGTGACAGCCACCAGCTCCGGCTTTTCCGTCGTACAGACACTCATGCATAAGGACGTGCGCGTCAGCGCCCGGGTCCAGCGCAGCCGGGTAAACGGGATCATCCGGTGGAACGCCGGACGGATGCTGCAACTGATGCACGTTCCGAAAACTCTCGATGTGCAGACCGGCGACATGATCATTACATCTGAATTCAGCAGTATTTTCCCCTCGGGCATCCGCATCGGCGTTGTAAGCGCAACCCGCCAGATCCCCGGCGAACTGTTTCTGGTGGTGGAGGTGACCCCTTCCGTGGACTTCGACCGCCTCGAAGAGGTCTTCGTGGCTGCATTTACGCCGGACAGCAGCCGGATCGCCCTCCAGCGACGACTCCAGGAATAACCGCAATGCAGCGCCTTTTCCTTACCATCGGCGTATCCCTTCTGGTGTTGCTCGCGCAAACCACTCTGGTCCCCCATCTTGCCGTCGGGACGATTGTCCCGGATCTTGTGCTTATCTGGATCGTCTATCTGGGGATCAGCCGCGGTCACATTCCCGCAATGACGGCGGGTTTTTTCCTGGGCCTGCTGACGGATATTCTCGCGGGCAATGACGGCATGCTGGGGCTTTCTTCGCTGACAAAGGCCGCAGCGGGATTCCTCGCCGGTTACACGTTCAACGAAAACAAGATCGCGCAGATCCTGAGCGGATACCAGTTTCTCCTGATCCTCGCCGCAGCATCGCTGGTGCATGATCTGCTCTATTTCCTTATCTTCCTTCAGGGCGCCGATCTCGCCTGGAATGAGGCGATTGTCCGCTACGGTCTCCCCACAACACTCTATACGCTGGCGGCGGCGTTGCTTCCGCTCTTCGTGTTCGCCCGACGACACCGGACACCATGATGGCACTGCAGGACGACATAGATATCTACACCAAGCGGCGCATGTTGTACGGTGTGATCACATTGATTTTGCTCGTCTTCCTCGGCCGTCTGTATCAACTGCAGCTGTTCTACGGGGAAGAGTTCGGCAGGAAGTCCGAAGAAAACAGTATCCGGGTGATTCCCAAAGAACCGGTGCGGGGAAACATGTACGACCGCAACAAACAGCTCGTGGTCGACAGCCGTCCTTCATTCAGCATCACGGTGATGCCGTATGAATTCGACAAGCGGCGTATCAACTACCTTTCCCGGTTGCTTTCCCTCGATACCGCATTTATCCGCGACCGTCTGAAAACAGGCGAAGAGTATTCCCGCTTTGCGCCCGTAAAGATCAAACGGGATATTGATTTCCGCGAACTCTCGGCGCTGGAAGAAAATCGCCCGTCCCTCCCCGGCGTGGATTACCAGGTGGAATCCAAACGCTCCTATACCACGCCGGCAAGGGCTGCACACCTGCTTGGCTACACAAAGGAAATTTCAGAAGCACAGATCCGCACGTTGCCCGGCGACTACCGGCAGGGCGACGTGGTCGGATCCTCCGGTCTTGAGGCCGAATATGAAGGAAGCCTTCGGGGTGAGCGGGGGGCGGAGTACGGCACGGTGAATGTGCGCGGCCAGGTCATCGGCAACTTCGACAGCGGAAGACTGGACGTGCCCGCGGTGGACGGCAGAGACCTGATGTTGACGCTGGATTTCGGATTGCAGGCCTTTGCTGAATCCCTGATGACGGGCTGGCGCGGAGCGGTGGTCGCCATCAACCCGCAGGACGGCGGTCTGCTCGCCATGGTCAGCGCTCCCGATTACGACCTTTCTCTCCTGAGCGGTGTGACACCGGCAAACCTCTGGCGGTCTTTGAACACCAGGGAAGCACGGCCGCTCTACAACCGCGCCACCCTCACACGCTACCCCCCCGGATCCACATTCAAGATGGTGCTCGCCATCGCCGCACTGGAAACCGGCACGATCACCCCTTCCTGGCGCGTCTCCTGCACCGGTGCTTTCCGCGTCGGCAACAAAGTGTTCAAGGATCTCCATGTCCACGGCAGTGTCGACCTTGCCGGCGCCATTCAGCAATCGTGCAACGTCTATTTCTATCAGCTGATGATGAAAACGGGGCTGGATCAATGGGCGCGCTACGGCAAGGAATGCGGATTCGGCATGCTCACCGGACTGGACATCGCCGAAGAGAACCCCGGGCTTCTTCCCACAACGGCATATATGAACCACAGGTACGGTCCAAATGGCTGGACCCGCGGATACCTCCCGAACTTTGGTATCGGCCAGGGGGAGCTGGGTGTCACCCCCGTACAGATGGCGGCGTATGCAATGGTTCTGGCCAATAGTGGCGACTATCACCAGCCGCATGCCGTAAGCGCCGTACGCAACAAAGTCACCCGTAGAACAGACACGCTGGCATACCAGAGCCGGCGACTCAATGTTTCTCCGGCAACCTGGGCGGTGGTCCGTGAGGGAATGCGCCGCGCCGTAATGCTTCCCGGCGGAACCGGCGGCCTTGCACGCATCCAGGGAATCGAGGTGGCGGGAAAAACCGGCACGGCACAAAATCCGCACGGACCCGATCACGCATGGTTCGTCGGTTTCGCTCCCTTTGACAACCCCAGCATTGCCATCGCCGTCCTCCTGGAAAACGCCGGCTTCGGCGGTTCATACGCCGCCCCGATCGCCGGAAAATGTCTCGAGCGTTACATTAAGGGGAAACTGGAGCGGCGGGATCTCCCCGCAACGCCCCCCTCCATTGCTGCAGACGAACCAGGAGGGCGGGAACGATGAAGGCCTTCCTTCAACGGCATGTCGACCTTCAGCTGGGCATATCCACCCTGCTCCTCTCGTTGATTGGCGCGGTCTCCATCTACAGCGCAACATTCGATGCGCGTGCATCGGAGATTTTCTACCGGCAGATGACCTGGATTGCCGCCGGGACGGGCGTGATTCTCGTTCTGATGTTTGTTCCTTTCCGCCTCCTGCAATCGCTTTCCATCCCGGCATATGTGGGTTCGTTGATATTGCTCGTGTTCGTTCTGCTCTTCGGGAAAACCGTCTCCGGTTCCACCAGCTGGTTCAATCTCGGTTCATTCCGCATTCAACCGTCCGAGTTTGCCAAGATCACCACCGTCCTGGCCCTGGCAACATATCTGTCCCGTACCGACGTCTCGCTGCTCACGCCCCGCGGCCTTGCTGGAGCATTCGGTATTGTGCTGGCGCCGGTGATCCTGATCATGCTGCAGCCGGATTTCGGCACTGCGGTGATCTATTTCGGGATGCTGTTCGCGCTGCTCTACTGGGCAGGTGCCACCCGCTTCGTTCTGCTTGCCATCGTTGCTCCCCCGGCAGCCGCGCTCGGTGCGCTCTTCGGCACCACACCGTTCCTTATCGTGGTCGCACTCTTCGGCATTCTGCTGTACATCACGAAGGAACACCGACTGGTCGCCGCCGTGGTGTTCTCCATCATGGTTCTGCTCGGGGTTTCCGTTCAGGTCATCTATGACGGCCTGCGCCCCTACCAGCAAAAACGTATCGACACATTTCTGGACCCGAATGCGGATCCGCTCGGCGCCGGATACAATATCCTGCAATCGAAAGTGGCTATCGGTTCCGGGGGACTCCTGGGCAAGGGCTATCTGCGTGGATCACAGACGCAGTTGAATTTCATCCCCGAGCAGTGGACAGATTTCATCTTCTGTGTCCCGGGTGAAGAGTTCGGATTTCTCGGCGCCGCGTCAGTCCTTGTCCTCTTCGGGGTGCTCCTGATCCGTGGCGTGACCCTCGGCTCCATCGTTAAAAGCAAATACAGCAGCTTTGTCGCTATCGGCCTGACAGCGGTGCTGTTCACGCACATGGTTATTAATATCGGCATGGCGCTCGGGTTGTTTCCCGTTATCGGCGTGCCACTTCCCTTCCTCAGTTATGGCGGATCCGCGTTGCTCGCATGCACATCCATAGTGGGGATCCTCATGAACCTCTATACTAATCGCAAAGAGTACTGATGAGCGCAAAGACCGTGAAACGCCGCCGGCTCCATCGGGAGCTTCCCGCCAGCGCCCTCCGCTGGAGATGCACACCGGCCATGCTCGGCATTAACCGCATCGAGGACGTCACACCGCTGAAAGAGATTATCGGCCAGGACCGTGCGCTGCGTGCACTGCATCTCGGTCTGGCCATGCAGCACAACGGGTTTAATGTCTTCGTCACCGGTTCCTCCGGCACCGGGCGCACTACCACCATCCGCCGGTTGTTGCAGGAACGCGAGGGACAGAGGGTGCCGCTGACCGACAAGTGTTATGTCCACAATTTCCGTGACCCCGACTCCCCGGTCATGCTGACCCTCCCCGCCGGCCAGGGAATGCGCTTCAAGAAGGACATGGAAAATGTTGTTGAAGAACTCATGAAATCCATCCCCTCCGTGTTTGAAAGCCGGCGTTATGCCGACGCACGGAAGTCGACGCTGGAACATTTTCAGGACCGCCAGCGCAGTGTGCTGCGTGAATTCGAAAAGCGCGTGAAAGACCGGGGTTTCGAGGTGGTGCAGGTGCAGGGAGCGGCCAGCTCACGGCCGGAAATCGCGCCGCTGATCGATGGCAACCCCGGAACCATTGAACAGCTGCACGCCCGGATGGACGCCGGAGAAATGCCGCGCGACGAATTCAACCGCATCACAGCCCAGCATGCGGAACTGGAAAAGCAGATGGATCTCATCATGCGCGAGATGCGCAACATCGAGCGTAAAGCTAAAAAGTCCCTCGAAGATCTCAACCACAAGATCGTTGTCCCCCTCGTGGAGGAACAGCTCGAAGACCTGCGCCAGCGGTATGACGGACATCGCGTGCATGAGTACCTCGCCGAGGTGGAGCGGGATATCATCGACAACCTTCCCCGCTTCCAGCAGCGCGAAGAAACCCAACCTTCACTCCTCGGCCTGGCCATGCAGAAAGAGGAAGACACCTTTGTGGAGTACCAGGTTAATGTGCTCGTGGACAACGCCAACGTGAAACATGCACCCGTCATTCTCGAAAGTAACCCCCGCTACAAGAATCTCTTCGGGACGATCGAACGCGTGATCGACAGGAACGGCGTGTGGCGGACCGATTTCACCCGGGTGAAGGCGGGCTCCATCGTCAAGGCCGACGGCGGCTACATTGTCATCAACGCCTTCGATGCGCTCTCCGAACCGGGTGTGTATACGACACTGAAACGCGTCCTGAGAAACCGGCAGCTGGAAATCCAATCGGTGGAAACCGGCATGTTCGGCGCAAGTTCCGCTCTCAAGCCCGAACCCATCGATCTGAATGTGAAGGTGGTTATGGTGGGGGATTCGGCCGTCTATCAGATGCTGTACGGTCTGGACGACGACTTCAAAAAGATCTTCAAGATCCGCGCCGATTTTGACGTCGAAATGCAGAACGACGCCAACGCAATCAAGAGCTACCTCTCGTTCATCAAAGCCTTCTGCGACCAGGAAGGATTGCTCCCGTTTGAGCTCAGCGGTGCCGCAGAGGTCGTGGAGTACGGTGCACGGCTGGCCGGACAGCAACAGAAGCTCTCCACACGGTTCAGTGTCCTGGCCGATCTCCTCCGCGAGGCGAGCTACTGGGCCGCCGACGAGACGGTCGACCGGGTATCCGCCGTCCACGTGCGGAAAGCCATCGACGAACGTATCGAACGCGTTCGCATGGTTGAAGAGAAGATTCAGGAAATGATCATGGACGGGTCCATCATGATCGACAGTACCAGCACCGTGGTCGGTCAGGTTAACGGCCTTTCGGTGTACCAGCTGGGCGAGTACGAGTTCGGCCGTCCATCGCGCATCACCGCAAAAACATCCCTCGGACGCTCGGGCATCATCAATATCGAACGCGAAGCAGCAATGAGCGGCCCTCTCCACAACAAAGGGGTCCTTATTCTCACCGGGTATCTGCGATGGAAGTACGCTCAGGACAAGCCGCTTGTGCTGAGCGCCAGCATAGCCTTCGAGCAGTCCTATTCCGGCGTGGACGGCGACAGCGCCTCCTCCACCGAAGTCTATGCGGTCCTTTCCAGCCTTGCTGGTATCCCGCTGCGCCAGGATATCGCGGTGACAGGATCGGTCAACCAGCATGGTGAGATTCAGCCGATCGGCGGCGTAAATCTGAAGATCGAAGGGTTCTTCGAGGTCTGCAAGGCCCGCGGCCTCACCGGAACGCAGGGCGTGCTGATCCCCCATCAGAATGTCAAAGACCTCATGCTGCGTCATGATGTCGTCGAGGCCGTGGAGAAGGGTCTCTTCCATATCCATGCCATCAGCACAATCGACGAGGGGATCGAAATACTCACCGGCGTAAAGGCCGGAACAGCCGGCCGCAACGGGAAATTTCCAGCCGGATCCGTTCATGCGCGTGTGAATGCACGGCTGGCGCTCTTCGCGCGGAAGACCAAGAGTTTTGAAGCATGAACAATACGGAGTTCAGAATACGGGCGCACGAGCTCGTGGACTGGATGGCCGACTACCTTGAACAGGTTGAAGTCTACCCGGTCAAATCCGACGTCATGCCCCGGACAATCTTCAACCGGATCCCCCCGCTCCCCCCGGAGGAGGGAGAACCGTTCGATACACTGCTCGACGACTTTCGCAGTATCATCCTCCCGGGGATGACACACTGGCAGCATCCTTCGTTTTTCGCCTACTTTCCGGCAAACGCCAGTCCACCCTCTGTTCTCGCAGAGATGCTCACGGCGACACTCGGCGCACAATGCATGAGCTGGGTGACGTCGCCGGCGGCAACAGAGCTTGAAGAACGGATGATGACATGGCTGCGTGCCATGCTGGGCCTGCCGGATGCCTTCTCCGGCGTGTTGCAGGATACCGCCTCCACCGCAACACTCTGCGCGATTCTTACCGCCCGCGAACACCGTACCAAGTATCTGATCAATCAACGCGGCTATACACCCGACGTCCGGTTCACGGTCTACTGCTCCACCGAGACACACTCTTCCATTGAAAAGGCTGTAAAGATAGCGGGTATCGGCAGGGAATTCCTTCGCAAGATACCGGTGGATCAGACATACGCCCTCAGGCCTGACCTGCTGGAAGAGGCAATGCGACTCGACAGCCGGCGCGGATATACTCCGCTCTGTGTAGTGGCGGCAATCGGAACAACCGGGTCCACCGCCATCGACCCCCTGCGCCAGATCGGTGTCATCTCCCGGAAGTTCAACGTCTGGCTGCATGTCGACGCCGCGTACGCGGGTTCCGCGCTGGTCCTGCCCGAATACCGCTGGATGATCGACGGCATCGAGCTGGCCGATTCGTTTGTGTTTAACCCCCACAAGTGGCTGTTCACGAATTTCGATTGCTCGGCATATTTCGTGCGCGACGAAGAAGCACTTGTGCGCACGTTTGAAATCCTGCCGGAGTACCTGAAGACCGGCGAACGCGAACAGGTACACAACTACCGCGACTGGGGAATCCAGCTCGGCCGGCGGTTCCGCGCCCTGAAACTGTGGTTTGTGATCCGTTCATACGGCATCCGCGGACTGCAGGAAACCATCCGCGCCCATATCACGATGGCCCGGCACCTCGTCACCGCCATTCAGGCCTCTCCAGACTTCGAACTCCTTGCCCCCGCACCGTTGAACCTTGTCTGCTTTCGATACCATCCACCGCACATTACCGATCCTGCACACCTTGACGCGCTCAACGCGCAGCTACTGGAGTCTCTCAACAAGAGCGGAAAATTGTATCTCTCGCACACCAGACTGGGCGGCCGCTTTGCACTCCGCCTGGTCATCGGTCAGACCACCGTACAGCAACGCCATGTGGATGCCGCATGGGAGCGAATCGGGGCAACCGCCCGGAGCATGCACACCGTGTGATCTCCTGTCTTTTTCCGCCTTTACTTTTCCCGTACAATTGCCGTCCTTTCATACTACCGGTTTGTTCAATCCACAAGACCCCTTCTGACTATGATTCTTACCGACACCCGTATCCTGGAAGAAATGGAAAAGGGAACCATTGTCATCTCCCCCTTCGACCGGGGATCCCTGGGCTCCAACTCCTACGATGTCCACCTGGGACGGTATCTTGCAGTCTACTGTGACGATATCCTGGATGCGCGCGAGCATAATAAGGTGGACCATTTCGAGATCCCCCCCGACGGCCTGATTCTCCTCCCCCACCGCTTCTATCTCGGAGTCACCGAGGAGTATACGGAAACCCATCGCCATGTCCCTTTCCTCGAAGGCAAGAGCAGCATCGGCAGACTGGGGATCGATATCCACGCGACCGCAGGGAAAGGGGATGTCGGATTCTGCAATACGTGGACGCTCGAGATCTCCGTCAAACAGCCCGTCCGCGTCTATCCCGGCATGCCGATCGGCCAGCTGATCTACTTTGAGATGTCGGGAGAGATCAGCACACCCTATGGACAGAAACGGTCCGCAAAGTATACCACCCGGACGGATCATCCTGTGGAATCCATGATGTGGAAGAACTTTCTTTCAAAAGACGGGAGTGGAGTATGAAATTGCTGCCGGTTCTTCTGGTCACCTGCACACTTCACGCACAGACAACGCGGCCGGTCCAGATCGGAGATTTCTTCCGGATGAAGCGTATCGCTTCCCCCGCTCTCTCGCCGGACGGGCGCAGGGTGGTATTTGCCGTTACCACGCCGGATCTTGCCGGCAACACATCCGCCACCGATCTCTGGCTTTCCACCGTCGATGGGAAATCCATCCGGCAGTTGACCACACACTCCGCCGCCGACCGGAATCCGGTCTGGTCGCCGGACGGCAGGTGGATCGCCTTTGAATCCACACGGTCCGGCGAAAACCAGATCTGGCTTCTCAGCACCAGCGGCGGCGAGCCGCGGCAGTTCACCACACTCTCTACCGGCGCGTCTCAGGCGGTCTGGTCACCGGACGGCAAACAGCTCGCGTTTGTTTCGGAAGTGTTCCCCGAGTTTTCCGCGGAACCTTTTCCGGAGAGCGACGCACACAACGCAAAGCGGCTGAAAGAGCTTTCGGATGGCAAGCTCAAAGCACAAATCTTTACTCGTCTCCTCTACCGCCACTGGGATCACTATGTACAGGGCAAACGGCAGCATATCTTTGTCCAGGCTGTCGACGGGGGGGAACCACGTGACCTGACCCCGGGCGACCGCGACGCCGTGCCGACATCAAGCACCTTCTCCGGAGGGACGGACTATGCCTTTTCGTCCGACGGGACGGAGATCGCCTATACCGCCACACCCGTACCGATCCACGAAGAAGCCTGGAGCACAAACCACGACATCTATACCATTCCGGTGGCCGGTGGGACGCCGAAGCAGCTGACCACCAATCCGGCCGCCGACGGGACCCCCCGGTATTCTCCCGACGGCAAATGGATCGTCTACCGCGCACAGCTGCGCCCGGGCTATGAAGCCGACCGCTGGCAGTTGATGGTTATCAACCGTTCCACCGGAGCAACGCGGAGTCTCACCACTTCGTTTGACGCATCCGCAGGTTCGCCGGTCTGGTCCCCTGACAGCGAGCGCCTCTATTTTGAAGCCGAGGAAGGGGCCAGCACCCCCATCTTTTCCGTTTCCCTCGCGGGAGACGATGTGAAGAAGATCATAAACGACCGCACCAACCATGACCTCCGTCTCTCGCCTGACGGTTTGTCTCTTGTCTTTACCAGGGCTTCCGCGGTGCGGCCGGCAGAGATCTACCGCGCCGCGACGGACGGTTCCGGCCTTTCGCCGGTGACCCGTCTCAATGATGAAGTGTTCTCCGAATTGCAGATCCCGGAGCCGGAAAGCATCTGGTATGAGGGCGCGGGCGGCACAAAAGTGCAGGCATGGCTGTACCGGCCGCCTGTGATGACATCGGGAAAGAAGTACCCGCTCGTCCTTATGGTGCACGGGGGTCCACAGGGCGCCTGGTCAGACGGATGGTCGTACCGGTGGAATCCTCCCCTCTGGGCGGCACAGGGATACGTGGTGATCGCTCCCAATCCGCGCGGAAGTACGGGATTCGGACAGAAGTTCACAAATGAAATCAGCGGCGACTGGGGAGGGAAAGTGTTTGTCGATCTTATGAAGGCGGTGGACTATGCCCAGGCACTCCCCTTTGTTGACCCGCAACGGACCGCGGCGGCCGGGGCGTCCTTCGGAGGCTACATGATCAACTGGATTCTCGGTCATGCCGGCAACCGTTTTCAGGCGCTCGTCTCTCATGACGGGGTCTACAATTTTGAGAGCATGTACGGTTCAACGGACGAAGTCTGGTTTGATGAGTGGGAACACGGAGGGACGCCGTGGGACAAACCGGAAGAGTACCGCAAGTTTTCCCCCCATGTCTATGCCAAGAACTTCCGCACACCCACGCTGGTCATTCATGGCGGCCTGGACTACAGGATCCCGTACACGGAGGCGATGCAGCTGTTCACGGTCCTCCAGCGCCAGGGAGTGCCGTCACAATTCCTGTTCTTTCCCGATGAAAACCACTGGGTGCTCAAACCCGCACACAGTGAACTCTGGCATGCGACGGTGTTTGAGTGGCTGAGGACGTACCTGCGATGAAAACCATCTCTTCAACCCTGGTCCACCGTGTTCTTCCGCCTGAAGATCGCAGCGCGCAGGTGTTTCCGACTCTCATTCTCCTGCACGGTCGCGGTGCGGACGAGGAAGATCTGGTGGGACTTTCGCAGGCGCTGGATGAACGCCTCCTGATCATCAGCGCACGCGCGCCTTTCGATTATGCCTATGGCGGATACACCTGGTATGATGTCGGCAGTATTGGGACCCCCGAGCCGGAGATGTTCCGGACGAGCTGCGACAGGTTGCACCGCTTCATCACCGATGTGCGGAGTTCCTACCCGGTGGATCCATCAAAGGTGTTTCTGCTCGGGTTCAGCATGGGATGTGTGATGTCGTTCGCCATGGCGCTGACATCACCGGAGCTAGTGCGGGGCGTCTCGGCAAACAGCGGCTACATTCCCGAAGAAACACACCTGGTGTTCCGGTGGGGCGAACTCCAGAACGTGGCGTTCTTTATTACCCACGGGACAATGGATCCCGTGATCCCGGTCGGGTTTGCGCGGCGTGCGCGGGCGCTTTTCGAGAAATCAACCGCACGGGTGGAATACCGTGAGTATCCGGTGGGACATCAATTGTCGGACAGCGGAGTGGCGGAAACGGCAGCGTGGATGACGCGCCTGATCGATGAACAGGGGTAAGAAGCGCGGTCGAAAACCCTCACGATTGACGAATCACCGCAGAGAACGACTTCTGCACCGGAGAAGAGCATGTGGAGACGCCGCATGCAGCGTCTCCACATCTCCGCATTATCAGCCCTGCCCCCCCATGATCCGGACGTTACTTTTGTTCCTGCGCATCCCGCACGGCCATGGCGGTCACGTTGACAATATCCGCCACTTCGTTCCCCGGAATCAACAGATACACCGGCTTTCGAATGCCGAGCAGGATGGGTCCGACCTGCTCCGCTCCGCCCAGCTTGGCCAGGAGTTTGTAAGCAATGTTCGCCGACTCCAGGTTCGGGCAGATCAACACATTTGCTCCACCTTTCAGTGAACTGAACGGAAAGAGCGCTTCGATGATATCCGGCGACACGGCGGTGTCCGCCATCATCTCGCCATCCACCATAAGGTCCGGCATCCGCTGCTTGATCAATTCCGTGGCACGCGCCATTTTCAGCGCGGAGGGATGCGCGGTGCTGCCGAAGTTGCTGAACGAGAGCATGGCTATCCGCGGCTCAACGTCAAACCCCTTCACCTTTTCCGCAGCCAGGATGGCGATATCCGCGAGCTGCTCCGCAGTGGGATCGAAATTCACCGTCGCGTCTGCGATGAAACGGACATCATTCTTGAAAATAAGCATGTACAGCCCGGCTATGGTGGAACTCCCGGGACTCGCCTTGATGATCTGGAGCGCGGGGCGGATGGTTTCCGGATAGGATTCTGTGAGGCCGGCCACCAGGCCGTCCGCATCGCCACTATCCACCATCATCATGCCGAAGTCGATCGGCCGGCGCTGCATGAGACTGCGTGCATCAGTCCGGCTGACACCTTTCCGCTTGCGCATATCGTAGAATTTCGTTGCGTACTCATCCAGCCTGGGCGAGGTGGATGGATCAACGATTTCCACTCCTTGCAGATCCAGATCCAGCATCTTGATCTTCTCCCTGATCACCTGATCATTGCCCAGGAGAATCGGCGTGGCAATCTCCTCGTCCAGGACTATCTGGCTTGCCCTGAGGATCTTGTCTTCAGCACCTTCGGGAAACACGATCCGCTTGGGAGACCGCCGTGCTTTGTGAATGAACACCCGCATGATTTCTTTCGAACGGCCGAACCTGCTCTCGAGTGCATCGCGGTAGGCATCGAGGTCGGCAATGGGCTGCCGGGCCACACCGGTTTCCATGGCGGCTTTCGCCACAGCCGGAGCTTCCCAGAGCAGCACGCGGGGATCGAGTGGTTTCGGAATGATATAGTTGCGTCCGAACTTGAATTTCTCGCCGCCGTAGGCCTTGATAACGGAATCCGGCACATCTTCCTTCGCCAGCATGGCTAGCGCCTGGGCGGCGGCCATCTTCATTTCGTCGTTGATCGCCGACGCCATCACATCAAGTGCCCCGCGGAAGATGAACGGGAAACCGAGCACGTTGTTGACCTGGTTGGGATAGTCGGAACGGCCGGTGGCCATCACAACGTCTTTGCGTACATCCAGCGCATCTTCGGGCGAGATCTCGGGATCCGGATTGGCCATCGCAAAGATAATCGGGTCACGGGCCATGGACCTCACCATGTCTTTCGTCACCACGCCCTTGATGGACACCCCGGCAAACACATCAGCACCTTTCATCACGTCGGCGAGAGTCCGGGCGGGTGTATCAATGGCGAAGAACTCCTTGTACGGGTTCATCCCTTCTTTGCGGCCCGTGTAGACCACCCCTTTGGTATCGCAGAGAACGAGATTTTCCTTTTTCACGCCAAGGGTCAGGTAGAACTTCGCACAGGCGATGCCTGCTGCGCCGGCACCGCTGAATACCACCTTCACCTCATCGATCTTCTTGCCGATAATTTCCAGAGCGTTGATCAGGCCCGCGCCCGAGATGATGGCCGTGCCGTGCTGGTCATCATGAAACACGGGAATGTTCATCATCTTCTTGAGGGACTCTTCGATGTAGAAACACTCCGGGGCTTTGATATCTTCCAGATTGATCCCCCCGAACGTGGGTTCGAGGGCCTTGACGATTTTGATGATTTCATCCGGATCATGTGTGTCGAGTTCGATGTCAAACACGTCGATGTCCGCAAAGCGCTTGAAGAGAATCCCCTTCCCCTCCATGACGGGTTTGCCGGCCATGGGGCCGATATCGCCCAGCCCCAGCACCGCCGTGCCGTTGCTGATAACCGCAACCAGGTTCCCCTTTGCGGTATATTTGTAGACATCCTCCGGATGAGCTTCGATCTCCCGGCATGGTTCTGCAACACCGGGAGTGTATGCGAGCGAGAGATCGCGCTGTGTTGCACACGGCTTCGTGGAAACCACCTCGATTTTCCCTCGGCGGCCGAGACTGTGATAGTCCAGCGCGTCCTGTTTACGGATCATCGCCATGACGGGAATTCCTTCTATTGTTCGGAAATTCGGTAGGAGCAGTTGTGGTATGTGTCTTCGAGGGTCGGATGCACACCCGGGAAGGTGTTTCGTTGATGGAAGCAAGATACGAGAAACAAACGACTGGTTCAACTTCCGCCCAATCTTGATTTTCTGGCGCGTTTTGTGTACGATAAGGAAACCACAGCGTACCAACCACCTGATGTCGTGCGGTGACCTCCGACCGGACTTTATGCGCACCGGCAGCCTCCCACTGGCTGAAACACCGCGTCCGCACTGTCTCCGGCAATCCCGCAGGCATCCTTGAGACTTCCCGGCCATCACCCGTACCTCTGTGCCGCCCCCATTGCCACGCCGGCACATGTGCTCCTGAAGCCCGCAGAAGGCAACGACAATGATCGGCAGCATTCTCCGGTTCACGGTCGCGGTGGCGCTGACGTTCGTCAATGCAATTGCCGCACTGGTCTGTATTCCGTTCGACCGCAGGGGAAGACTGTATCACGGCATTTCACGGTTCTGGTCGCGAAATCTGCTCCGGGTCTGCGGCGTCCGGGTCCGCGTCCGGGGTGCCGAACATATCGACCGTTCGCGCCCGACGGTGTACGTTTCGAACCACGCCAGCATGCTGGATATCCCTGTTGTGGTTGCGGGAATCGCGGACGATGTGCGGCTTGTCTATAAGAAAGAGCTGGAACGGATCCCCCTGTTCGGCTGGGGACTGAAATGGGGGAGTTACATCGGGATCGACCGGGGCCGGGGAAACAAGGCCGTCAGGAGTCTGGAGGAGGCGGTGGCAAAAATCCGGGGGGGAACATCGGTTCTGCTCTTCGCCGAGGGCACACGCACCGCAGACGGCAAGCTGCAACCATTCAAGCGCGGGGCATTCAATCTCGCCACGCAGGCAGGGGTTCCGGTCATTCCCCTGACCATCAACGGCAGTTATGGCATCGTGCCGAAACATTCGATGCGCATCCGGCCGGGTATGGTTGAACTGGTCCTCGATCCGCCCATTCGGCTGGAGGGGATCACCGGACGGAACGCCGAGCTCCACCTGATGGAACGGGTGCGCACCGCCATCGAAAAAAACTACGTCGACCAGTAAGGAGCCACCCATGGCTGTGTCCGTCAAAGATGTGGAACATGTCGCTGCACTCGCCCGCCTTTCCTTTTCCGGGGACGAGAAGATGCGCCTTACGACCGAGCTCAACAGTATACTGGAATACATGGAACAGCTGAACGGGCTGGATACCTCCAACGTGCAACCACTCGAACATGTGGTGGATGTCCCTCGCGATGTGCGTCCGGATGAACGTGTTGCCGGGTTGACCCGGGTCGAAGCGCTGCAGAACGCCCCGGCGCGGACAGAACAGTTCTTCAAAGTTCCCAAGGTGATCGGCGACCGATGATCGCACCAGGGACACCACGTACCGTCGTTCTCATCCCCGCACGCTTCGGGTCCACGCGCCTTCCGGGGAAGCCCCTCGCCGAGATTGGCGGCAAGCCGATGATCCAGCACGTGTATGAACGGGCGTCGCGCGCGCAGCTGGTCCACGAGGTGATCGTTGCCACGGACGACCGCCGTATCATCGCCGCCGTGGAAAAATTCGGCGGGCATGCGGTGATCACACCCGCGGACGCCCCGAGCGGTTCAGACCGCATCGCCCGCGTTGCATCTCAGCTCCGTGATGCAGAGATCATTGTCAATGTCCAGGGAGACGAACCGTTCCTCCCTCCGGCAATGATCGATGAAGCTCTCCGTCCCCTGCATGCCGATCCGCATGTCCGGGTCGGGACACTCGCCCGGCGGATCGAAGACGTCGAGACCCTGCAGGATCCTGCCGTGGTGAAGGTGGTGCTCGACCGGAACAGCAATGCCCTGTACTTCTCACGGTCGCCGATCCCCTTCGGCCGGGATATCACGCCGGCGGAGCTCCTGACCCGCATTCCCGTGTACCGGCATATCGGCCTGTATGTCTATCGCCGGGAGTTTCTGCTGCACTACACCACCTTGCCGCAGACACCCCTTGAACAGACAGAGAAACTGGAACAACTCCGCATCCTGGAACACGGCTACCCGATCAGGGTGGCTGTCACCACCCATCACAGCATCGCCGTTGACACGCCGGCCGATCTCGAACGCGCCCGCGCACTGGCAGGAACACCGCTATGAGCGAAGAAACCCGCATATCTTTCTGGGGACCCGTCCGCAACACCTTTCTCCGCGGAATCGGCATCATCATCCCCCTGGGACTCACCTACTGGTTCTTCCAGGCATTGCTTAACGCGGTGGACGGGATCCTGCGACCTCACCTGGAAACGTGGATCGGACGCCAGGTCCCGGGGCTTGGCTTCATCAGTATGATCGTCCTCATCATGCTTGTGGGTCTGTTGACACGCAACCTGATCGGACGATTGTTTCTGGCATGGTTTGAAAATCTCCTCCACACCATCCCCTTCGTCCGCTCCGTATATTCGGCAATCAAAGATCTCGTCAGCGCTTTTGCGATCGGCGGCAAAAGCAAGACATTCCGACAGGTGGTGATGACCCAGTATCCACGACCAGGATTGTATTGTATCGGTTTTGTAACCAACGAGATGCCGTGTACGATGCCGGACGGACAGCGGATCGATTTCCTGAATGTGTATATCCCCAACCCGCCCAACCCGACATCCGGGTTCCTGGTGTTGATTCCCCGGGCGGAGGCCATAACGCTGAACCTCAGCATCGAAGATGGATTGAAACTGGTTCTCTCGGGCGGCATTGTCATACCCGAGCAACTCACTGGGCGACACCATGTGTCGTAACATTCACCGCTACGTGACCGGAACCGCCGGAAGATCAATGTAGACGGCATCTGTTCCCGGTTCCCCGGGGGACGTGGCGGCAAGAAGCTGAAAGGACATGCCCGTGAAGCGGCACCGACAGGTCAAATACATTTTTGTCACCGGCGGAGTGGTTTCCTCGCTCGGCAAAGGGATCGCTTCATCCTCCATCGGGCTGCTGCTCAAGTCCCGCGGACTGCGCGTCACCATCCAGAAGTTTGATCCCTACCTGAATGTCGATCCCGGCACGATGAATCCTTTCCAGCATGGGGAGGTGTATGTGACCGACGACGGTGCGGAGACCGATCTGGACCTCGGCCACTACGAGCGCTTCCTCGACATCACCACCTCCCGCAAGAACAACTCCACCACCGGTCAGATCTACCATGAAGTAATCACCAAAGAACGGCGCGGCGATTATCTGGGCGCCACGGTCCAGGTGATCCCCCATATCACCGACGAAATCCAGCGGCGCTTTGAAGCGCTCGGGGAGACCGGAGATTATGACGTGGTGATCACGGAAGTCGGCGGCACGGTGGGCGACATTGAGAGCCAGCCGTTCCTCGAGGCGATGCGGCAGTTCATGTTCAAGCTGGGTCCGCAGAACGCGCTCGCCATTCATGTTACTCTGGTCCCGTACATCACCTCGGCGGGTGAAATCAAGACCAAACCGACACAGCACAGCGTGAAGGCGCTCCTGGAACTGGGAATTCAACCGGACATGCTGATCTGCCGGTCCGACCGGCCACTGTCCAAAGAGGTGCGGGAGAAAATCGCCCTCTTCACGAATGTTGAGACGGATTCGGTGATTGACGGCCGGGACGCCGCCACAATCTATGAAGTCCCCCTGATCTTTGCCGAACAGGAGGTGGATGAAATTGTTCTGGACAAACTCGACCTCACCTGTCCCCGTCCGAACCTCCGGGAAT
This sequence comes from uncultured Bacteroidota bacterium, assembly GCA_963779225.1. Taxonomy (GTDB): domain Bacteria; phylum Bacteroidota; class Ignavibacteria; order UBA10030; family UBA6906; genus CAVPCZ01. The sequence continues at coordinate 605,890 of CAVZWW010000003.1, read as the reverse complement.
GGAAGAGATTCGTTGAGCGCGTGAAGAACCCCGCCGGCCGCGTGCGTATTGCGATCTGCGGCAAATATACCGAACATCAGGACGCCTACAAGAGTATTGCCGAAGCCTTCGTTCATGCCGGCGCATTGAACAATGTGCGCGTGGACCTTGTCTGGGTTCGTGCCGAAGATGTGGATCGCGACGGCCCGGAAGGCATATCTGAAGGACGTCTCCGGATTGCTCGTTGCACCGGGATTCGGCGAGCGGGGCATCGAAGGGAAGATCAAAGCGATCCAGTACGTCCGCGTCGAAGAACATCCCGTTCTTCGGCATCTGTCTGGGCCTCCAGTGCGCGGTGATCGAATTCGCGCGGAACGTCTGCGGACTGGACCGCGCCAACAGCACGGAATTCAAGCAGACCGATCAGAACGTCATTGACATGATGCTGGAACAGAAAAAGGTGAAAGAGTACGGGGGCACGATGCGCCTGGGCGCATATCCGTGCCGGCTGGAAAAGGGCTCAAAGGCGCACCGCGCGTACAAGACCGATCTGATTCACGAACGTCACCGCCATCGCTTTGAAGTGAATAATGCCTTCAAGGAAACACTCGCGGCGCGGGGTATGATCTTCAGCGGCGTCTGCCCGGACAACGGACTCGTGGAAATGATCGAACTTGCCGATCACCCCTGGTTTGTGGGATGCCAGTTTCACCCGGAACTGAAGTCCCGCGCAACCACCGCTCATCCGCTTTTTCGCGATTTTGTGCACGCTGCGATGCGAAGAAGCCGGGACGGAACAGGAAAGTCGTTGAGGGTACCGTGCGACTCTACCATCGGCCCGGGTACTTCTTCACGCTGAGCTTCGTCTCGGCGGTTGTGGCGGCATCCTGTGTCCCCCTTGCTGTAGCCGATCTGCTCGTCGAGCCTGCGGTAACCATGGGGGCGGGAATCGGGATCAGCCTCCTGCTTGCCGCCGCGCTGATGCTCCAATGGCGATATGTCAGACCTGCTCTGGTGGTGTATCTTTGCCTGACGGTGAGTGCGTGTCTGATGTTCGCTTTCACCGGCATTCTCCGCGTTCGCCCGGCCTGGATGATTCTGGGCGCATTGCACACGGGGTTGCTGATCATCTTTGTCAAGTCACGGCAGATCCGGCGCTACCTCGGCGCGTCCTGAAGACCTTCCGCGTTATCCCTCCGAAACGTTTCATCCATGAGGCATTCGTTTCTCGCCTTTACATTCTTGGGGGAAAATCGTATACTCCCGTGACGCGGATACGCGGCGGCACAGGAACACCTGGAGCGCCGTTCATCCTTTCGCGAACAGCCCCCTGACGGAACCACACCATGTCCACGCCTCACTCCTATATGAACCGTCGTCACGCCCTGCGGGGAATCGGAGCAATCGCTGTCGGGAGCGCACTGGCACCATCCACATTGCTCGACGCCACACCACAGGAACGTTCCACCCCCGCGCCCCGCGCCAGGCCCTTCACCAACAAGCCGGTCACCTGCATCATCCTGGGCGCGGGCAACCGCGGCAACACCTATGCCGCATGGTCACGGCAATTCCCCGGACAAATGAAAGTGGTGGGCGTCGCCGAACCCATCCCGTCGCGGCAGGAAAAATTCGCGGTGTTGTACAACATCCCGCCCGAAAATCGATTCACCAGCTGGGATATAGCGCTCGAGAAAGCGAAGTTCGCCGACGCCATCCTGATTACCATGCCCGATCAGCTCCACCACGGTGCCGCCATGCGGGGGCTGGAACTCGGTTATGACATGCTGCTTGAAAAACCGATTGCCACAAGCTGGAAGCACTGCGAAGATATCCTGGATCAGCACCGGCACTATCCACGTATCGTCGCCGTCTGCCATGTGTTGCGGTACACCACCTACTACCGGAAGCTGCAGAGCATCGTCGCCTCGGGCATCCTGGGCGAGGTAGTGACCATCGAACACCTCGAACCGGTGGGATACTGGCATCAGGGGCATAGCTTCGTGCGCGGCAACTGGCGCAATGTGGCGACTTCCTGTCCGATGATCCTCTCAAAATCATGCCACGACCTGGATATCCTGCGCTGGTTGATGGATGTTCCCTGCATATCCGTGGCATCACACGGATCGCTCAAACACTTCAAGGCGGAAAACGCCCCTGCGGGAAGCACCGCACGTTGCACCGGCGGCTGCACGGTGGAACCCGAGTGCCCGTATTCCGCCCTGAAGCTGTACCTGGACATGAAGAACAACGGCTGGCCGGTGTCGGTGATTACGGAAGACACCTCGTATGAAGGACGTATGAAAGCAATGCGCGAAGGCCCGTACGGACGATGTGTCTATCATTCCGACAACGATGTGGTCGACCACCAGGTGCTTTCCCTGGAGTTTGCCCGGGAACGCACCGCCTCGTTCACCATGACCGCCTTCACCACCGGATCCCGCCGTACCCGGGTCATGGGGACAATGGGCGAGGCCATCGGCGATTCACGGTACATAACGGTGGCAGACTTCCGCACGGGCAAACAGGAGACCATTGACACGTCCCTTACCGACACCGGCATCACCAGCGGCCACGGCGGCGGCGACGACGGCTTGATGGAAGCATTCATCAAGGCCACGCAGCATCAGGATTCTTCGATCATTGCTTCATCTCTGGAGGTCTCCATGGAGAGCCACCGGATTGCGTTCGAGGCGGAACGGAGCCGCCTGGAAAAACGAACGGTCATGCTGTAGCAGCCGTATCTTTTCCATCACATCCATCCATTATCATCGGGAGAACCCTCATGGCAGCCAAAGGACGTCGGACCACACACCGGAGCGCATCCGGCACAAAGCTCTATGCCGTGCGAGATGCAAAGGGACGGTTTGTCGATATACAGACCTACAAGCGGGCGCATGGAGCCGATCTCCGCAAGAAGAGCGCCGCGGAGAAAAAGAGGAAATGAGTTCTTCCGAGACACCGCGGTTTGGTTCAATCATCTGGACGGATCTGACCATTCCCAATGCTGAAGAAGTGCGTGATTTCTACGCGGGGGTGGTGGGATGGACGGCTACGCCGGTCCGTATGGGAGCGTATGCAGATTACCAGATGAACGCCCCCGCGACGGGAGAATCCGTCGCGGGAATCTGTCATGCCAGGGGGGTAAACGCCGGATTGCCTCCTCAGTGGCTTATGTACATCAGTGTAGAGGATATCATTCGGTCTGCCGCGCGCTGCACTGAACTGGGAGGGACAATTCTTGTCCCTCCCCGTCCGATGGGATCGTACGGGACATTTTGCGTCATCCGCGATCCCGCGGGTGCCGTTGCCGCTCTCTTTCAACCTGCAAAGACCTCCTCATGAACTTCATCGATCTGGTATCGCAGACCAGGACCTGCAGACGGTTCCGGCAGTCAGCACCCGTGTCCCCGACAGTTGTGCGCGGGCTTGTGGATCTGGGGCGTCTTGCCGCTTCCGCGGGAAACCTGCAGCCACTCAAGTACATCATTTCCACATCCCCCGCGATAAATGCCGCCGTTTTCCAGCACCTCCGCTGGGCCGCGTATCTTCGTGATTGGACAGGCCCTGTGGAAGGCGAGCGCCCCACGGCCTATATTGTGGTCTGCCGGGATAACACCATCAGCGATGCACCGGGAAGCGATCACGGATTCGCGACGCAGAATATCCTGCTCGGGGCGACCGATTGCGGACTGGGTGCGTGCCCGATCGGTTCGATCGATCGTGACGGCCTGCGACGGCTGCTGCAGGTCCCGGAACACTGTGAAATTCTCCTGGTTGTCGCGCTGGGATATCCTGCAGAGACGGTGCAGCTGGAGAAGGTTTTTTCAGACCGATCCGTCCGCTATTGGCGCGACCCTGCCGGCGTACACCATGTCCCCAAACGGAACCTTGCAGAGATCATACTCCTGGAATTCATAGAGCCGTCCGGGGTTACCTGATGGGTGAAGTGCTCCTCCCTGCCGCAGTTCTCCTCGTCATTGCGGGCCTGGTCGGTATGGTTGTTCCCGGACTTCCGGGCGTGCTGCTGGTCTATGCGGGCCTTGTCTGTGCGGCATGGAGCGGCGGATTTGTGCGGGTGGGATGGATAACACTCGGCATCCTGCTTCTGCTCGCCGTTGCCGCCATGGTCCTGGATTTCCTCACGGCTTCGTACGGCGCCCGACGCGCCGGGGCGAGCCGGTGGGCGGCCATCGGTGCGGCCGGAGGCACGCTGATCGGCCTCTTCTTCGGAATCCCGGGGGTTGTTTTCGGACCGTTTCTCGGCGCGGTGCTTCTGGAACTCCTCGTACGGAAGGATATCATGCAGGCCGGCAAAGCCGGTGTGGGTACATGGCTCGGCCTGCTTATCGGTACCGCCCTGAAACTTGCACTGGTGTTCATGATGATCGGGATCTTTGCGCTTGCGTGGTTTGTCTGACTCGCGCAGGCAAAGACCTTCCGGTCCCCTGTGCCCCCTCCTCCTGATCCGGTGTCCGCTCTTGGCAAGGCAGGCTGGAAAGTGGTATATTGACCTCCATCAACCATGCGCTATCGACGAGAAGAATACCTTGATCTGATGACCTTCGGCCGCGTCGAGCGACCGATGTTCTCCGAGCTCTTCGGGCTGCTCGTCGGTGTTGATGGTGAGTGGCGTGCACAGGGGGCAACGGACGAGGAACTCTCGCTCGTTGCATTCGATTGGGACTATGTGCCCGTCGTGGCTTGCGGAGGGACAACCGGCGTGTTCGGCGGACCTCCTGTGGAAGTCCTCGAGGAGACCGCGGACATTCTCATTCAGCGCGATACGCTCGGCCGGCGCACCAAGCTGTTCAAACACGCAGCCACTATCCCGCTGCCGCTGGACCATCCCGTGCACGACATGGAAAGCTGGTTGCTCGTGAAACCGCTATTTCAATTCCAGCCGGCCCGCATTGACAACCGTGCCATCGAGGAGGCGCGCCGCGCACAGGCTGAGGGTGCGCTTGTTGTTGCTTCTCTTCCCGGAGGCTTTGACACTCCGCGCGAGCTGATGGGTGAGGAGATCGCCTGCCTTGCCTACTATGAACAACCCGAGTTGATGCAGGATATTCTTGAAACCATCACCGACACTGCGCTGCGCGTCCTGGAACGGGTGACCGACCGCATAACAATCGATCAGCTGTCGGTGCATGAAGACCTGGCCGGGAAAGCGGGCCCGCTCATCGGTCCGGTCCAGGTGCGGCAGTTCATCAAACCCTATTTCTCGGCGGTGTGGAACCTTGTCTCCGCCCGCGGCACGCGTTTGTTCGACATGGACTCCGATGGAAATATGTGGCAGGTACTGGACGCATTTCTGGAGTGCGGCATCAATTCCATGCATCCCATGGAACCGGCTGCGGGAATGGATATCGTTGAAGTGCGGAAGCGGTACGGATCGCGCCTTGCCATGCGCGGAGGAATCGACAAACATGCATTACGCAGGGGCAGGGATGCCATCCGCGCAGAACTGGAGTACAAGATGGCACCGCTGATGAGACAGGGGGGAATCGTATTCGGCCTTGATCACCGGATTCCTAATGGAACGCCGCTGGAGGATTACCGTTACTACGTTGATCTCGGACGCGAGTTGATAGGTCTTCCTCCCCGCCAGCCTTCCGTAACCGGTTGGCAGCGCATGGCCTTCTAGACGACAGTCCCGACGATGCAGGACACCGAATCCATACCACCAGGCCCCTCTGCCGTGCGTGATGTCAGCATTTCCATGGCACGTGTCAACCTGCTGGCCATTCCTTTTGCGCTCCTGCCCGTACTGCTGCTGGGCTCCCCGTTCGTCCTGCTGTACGGATGGCCCGCCACAATTACCGGAGCCAGGGTTTTCTTTCATCCTGTCGTGGTGGTTCCGGTGTTTCTCACGGGCGTAATCCTGCACGAGTTGTTGCACGGTATCACCTGGGCGTACTTCGGCAACAAACCGCTTGCCGCCATCCGGTTTGGCTTCAAGCTCTCCGCGCTCACACCGTATGCGCATTGCCGGGAGCCCATGGCTGCCTCGGTGTACAGAATCGGCGCGGTGGCACCCGCAGTAATACTCGGCCTGGTCCCCGTGCTTGTTGCCACGGTGACGGGGGCGGGATATCTCCTTCTTCCCGGATTGCTTTTTCTCGCTGCTTCTGCAGGGGATTTCTTGATCCTCTGGATCCTTCGCGGAGTGAAGCCACAGCAGCGCGTGCAGGATCACCCTCACCGCGCCGGGTGCCTGGTATTTGATGATACTCCACAACCGGAATCTCCTGTATGAGCATACACATCCAGTTCTGGGGCGCTGCGCGCACCGTGACAGGTTCCATGCACCTGCTGACAATCGGCGGCAAGCGCGTGCTGCTGGATTGCGGCATCTACCATGGACGCCGTGAAGAAGCCTTCCGCCGGAACCGGGAGTTCCCCTTTGATCCCTCTTCGATCGATGCGGTGGTGCTCTCCCATGCGCACATCGATCACAGCGGCAACCTGCCCGGCCTGATCAAACAGGGATTCCACGGAACTGTTTTCTGCACCGGCGCAACAAAAAGCCTCTGCGAAGTCATGCTCAAGGACAGCGCATACATACAGGAGAAAGACGCTGAGTTTGTCAACAAACGCCACCGGAAGAAGGGTCTCCCCCCGGTGGAACCGCTGTACACCGAAGACGACGTTCGGGACACCCTGCCGTTGCTGCAACCCGTCGCCTATGCCACTCCGTTCGATGTCACGGACGGCATCCGGTGCCGCTTCGAAGATGCAGGACATATTCTCGGTTCGGCCGGAATGTCTCTGACACTTCGCGAGAACGGCCGTGCCACGACCTTAGCCTACACCGGCGATCTTGGCCGTCCAAACCTTCCGATCCTGCGCGATCCGGTGCTCATTGGCGATGAATCCACCGAGTATCTGCTCTGTGAGAGCACTTATGGCGGCCGCTTTCACAAACCCGTGGAAGCGATGGAGCAACAACTCCTCGAACCGCTTCTGCGCGCAATGGACCGGAAGGCGAAGATTGTCATCCCGGCCTTCAGTGTCGGCCGCACACAGGAACTGGTCTATGTGCTTCATCAGCTCAGCGTCAGCGGGCGGCTCGACCATCTTCCGGTTTTTGTGGACAGCCCCCTTTCGGTGAATGTGACGGATGTGTTCCGCAAACACCCCGAGTGTTTTGATAAGGAAACCCTGGCTATCCTGAACGCCACGGAGAATAATGATCCGTTCGGGTTCGATCGGCTCACCTACGTACGTTCGCTCGAGGAATCCAAAGAGCTCAATGAGCGTCCCGGACCTTTCATCATCATCTCCGCATCCGGCATGTGCGAAGCCGGACGCGTGGTGCACCATCTCGCCAACACCATCACTCATCCCCGTAACATGGTGCTGATCGTCGGCTACCAGGCGGAGCATACGCTGGGGAAGAAGCTCGTCATGGGGGAGCCCGTGGTCAATGTGTTCGGCGAACCGCATGAAGTACGTGCGGAAGTTGTGGTCCTGAACTCCTTCAGCGCGCATGCGGACCGTAATGAATGTCTCGGGTATCTCCGCCGTTTCCCCCGACTCCCGCTGAAGAAGATCTTTCTCGTCCACGGGGACCCTGACCAGTGTGAAAAACTCGGCAGCGCATTACGGGAGGAACATCTTGGCGAGACGGTTATTCCCGACCGCGGTGACACCGTGTTGATCGACTGACCAAACGACGATGCGTTCCTGCGGTTGGCTGATCGCTATTTTCTATGTGACGTCGTTCCTGCAGGAGGGCGCGACGGCCCAGGAGTCCCAGCGCGAAACCGATACGCCACCCGGCACAGCCGATTCTCTTCACCGGGTGAACACCGCCGGCATTCTCTTCGACCGCAACCTCAACACCTTTAACTGGATCGGTCGCCTGGCCATCGATACCACCATCGCCGGCACACGAAGCGCAATCAGCGCACAATACCTGGCAAACATTATTCAACTGGACGGGGCACCCCCGGGTGCAGTCCGTTTTTCGGAAAGCAGCCAGCAGCAGATCAATATGCTTCTTGGCCGGCCGCTGAGCACAACGGTGGAGGCGCTGGCACGGTGGTCGTCACTCGTTTACTCCGACAACAAGAGCATCGGCCTGAGCAATGCTTCAAACCTCAGCATGCTGGCCGGACTTAAATTGCTGCAGCTTCCGCTTGTCACCATCACTCCGCTCGCCGGATACCGCTGGGATCGTCAGGGAGACATCCGGGACCAGGGATTGTCCGTGGACCTGGGAATGGATCTTCAGGGTCTCGACATTGACGGCTACCGGATCGGCGGGGGCGCCCGCCTCCGCAAGGACTTCGTTGATCCCAGAACGCTGGAGAATCATATCGCAGGTATGGGGATTGAAAAACTCTTCGGTCCGCTCTCCCGCGACAGTCTGGCGTTCGGGTTCCTTCGCACCCGCCGTGAGTTCTATACGCTGGGTGACAGTGCAATAGAAAGTCGTACGGACCGTTTCTTTTCATTTGCCAACGTGCTTGAATATGAAATGAACCGCAATATGATGGCCGGCGTGTTCATTCAGATCGGCAGCAGGGCACTCGACAAAGACAACCGCCGGGTTGCCGGTACCCAGATCGTTCCGCCGTTTGACACCGAAATCGAAGAATTCCGCCTTGACACCCATGTCAAGGGGGAGTATCGTTCCAACGACGGCCGGACCTCAGGGATGTTGCGCTTTGCCTACATGGAACGGAGCGAGTCCCATCGTGCAAAGAGACCCGCCCTGTTGCCGCCAAACCTTGCGGTGCTCTTCGAAGCACGCGACCGCCAGGAACAGACCAAGGATAATCTGACGCGTCACGTGGCTCTGGCAGGAACCTTCAGCCTTCCCCTTTCCCCTTCCGACCGGTTTTCGATAACCGGATCGGGAAGCATTCTGCGGTATGACACTCCGAGCGAGCAAAACCTTGAGGACCGCGACGAATTGCTCGTCGCTCTGACGGTGGGAACATTTTCCCACGTCAGCCGGTATCTGGACCTTGGAATCACGCTCGACGGAACACTCGGCCATCTGGTGTACCTTCTGAAAGAACGGAGTGCGAACAACAGAGTTAACCGGATTCTCCGTCTGTACCCACGCACCACGTTCAGACCGGTCTCCTGGTTCACGACCGTAAATGCGTTTGAAGTGCTGGCCAATTACACGGTGTACGATTTTGAACAATCGGCGGCACAGGTACGGAGTTTTTCCTACCGGCAGTTTGCCTGGGTGGATTCTACACAGCTGGAATTTACCCGCCGAATAGGACTTGATTTTTTCGCTTATTTGAAGTTGTATGAACGTGGACTGCTGAAATGGGAAGACTTTTCGGAACGAACCGAAAACGCCTTTGTGGACCAAACGCTGGCATGTCAGATCCGGTTTGCTCCCGTAACCGGAACGGTCTTCGGCTTGGGAGTCCGTTACTTCAGCCAGGCCCGGTATCTGTTCCGGAATGGTGTGCGGCAGGAAGACGCATTTTCCAGCAGCGTGGGGCCCACCTGTGCAATTGAATGGGAAATCGGCCCACACAGCCGGATGGATTTTCGGGGTTGGTATGAACGGCGCAGGTACGCTGACGGCACAAAACGCTCGCTGGCGAGCATGACCATGCAATTGATCCTTCATTTGTAAAGGGCGGACAGGTGAAAGCAAAACAGACCGTTTTTCGACTTACCCTCCGGAGCACTCCGAAGGGCATCCGACGCGTCGAAGCATACCTCAACAAGATCAACATCAGTGTCGGACTTGACGAAATCCAGATGCATAAGTTGATGGTTTCCATAACCGAAGCCGTCAACAACGCCATTATCCACGGCAACAAGTCGGATCCGAAGAAGCATGTCACGCTGGTGTGCGAATTGCTGCCCGGGTGGCTGCTGTTTCTGATAAGTGATCAAGGCCGGGGATTTCGTCTTGAGGGACTGCGCAACCCTTTGAAGGATGAGAACCTTATGCGGGAAAGTGGACGGGGTATTTTCCTGATGCGCACACTGATGGACAAGGTGGAGTTCGAGCAAACCCCCGGCGGACTGCAGGTCCGTTTGTGGCTGGAGTTGCGGAAGTAGCCCACCGTCTACGGTGGCGAGCGGATTTCCAAAAGGTCGAACTCTGCGCCGGTGGTATCGTTGTCCGGTTCAAAGAAGAAGCGGAGGAATGAGGTGGGCGCATCGGAGAGCCAGTAGCTGTACGTGAATGACGGGCCGCTTAAATCGACCCGGATCGCCTCATACACCGTGTGCTCTCCATCCACCTGCACGGAGAACACATCCGGAGTGCCCGACACCCTCCCGTAGACCGGCTCTTTGCCCTCCGCATCAAGATACCCCACCAGCCAGCCTGTTCCGGATTCGATTGACATCGCCGCGATGCGGTCCCAGAGATGCGGCGGTCCCGTGTGTTTTCTGAACCGCGCCATCTGTGCAAGAAACCCGTAGCGGAACACATCCCCGTTCGGCCCCAATGCCAGAAAGAGGGTATCCAGCACTTCGGCACTGTCCCGGAGAATTGACGTGCTATCCAGGATTGTTATCACCGAGGAGAAACCGTTTGTCTCACTATGAACGTCGATGACGCGCCAGAGGGCGCGCGACCGCGTGGAGGGAAGCCGGTAGCCGTATTTGCTGATACCCCAGGCATCGTAGAGAAAGCTGACGCCGGGACTGAAGTGCAGTTGCAGGGGGACAGGGGTACCGGATCCTGAGGGCTCGGCACCCTCGCGGCAGGCTAGAGGATGAGAGAGAAGACAGAAGAGGGCGGCCCCGATGGCCGCCCTCCGCACGTTGAGAGACACAATCTAGAGTTTGAGCTTTGCAATTGAAGATTGTACGTCGGCCGCTGATTTACCCAGCGCGGCCTGTTCATCCGCATCAAGCTTGATTTGGATAATCTGCTCGATGCCCTTCTTGCCCAGTTTCACCGGCACGCCGACGAAGGTATTGTTCAATCCGTATTCGCCTGTGAGAAAAGCCGAACAGGGAAGAATGCGTTTCTTGTCCTTGACGATCGACTCAACCATGGCAACCGTGGCGGACGAGGGGGCATAGTAGGCGCTGCCGGTCTTGAGGTAGTTCACGATCTCGATGCCGCCGTCTCGCGTGCGTTTCACAAGCCGGTCAACGGTGGTCTTGTCCATCAATTCGGTAATCGGGATTCCGGCGACAGTGGAGTAGCGCGGCAGGGGCACCATCGAATCACCGTGGCCGCCCAGCACAAAGGCGTTGACATCCTCCACGGAGACATTCAACTCCAGGGCTATGAAACTCCGGAACCGTGCGGCGTCAAGTACGCCCGCCATGCCGATCACACGGTGACGCGGGAGTCCGCTCACCTTCATGGCCACATAGGCCATAACATCGAGCGGGTTGGAAACCACGATGAAGATCGCATTGGGTGATTTGGCAACGGCGGCTTCCGTGCAGCTTTTAACGATACCGCTGTTGGTATTCATCAGGTCGTCACGGCTCATGCCGGGCTTTCGGGCAATGCCGGCGGTAATGACCACGATGTCGGAGTCCGCCGTTTCATCATACCCGTTGGTGCCGATAATACGGACGTCGGCCTTTTCCACCGGCGAGGCCTCATACATATCCAGCGCTTTCCCCTGCGGAATGCCCTCAATGACGTCCACGAGAACGATTGTATTCGCCAGCTGCTTGTCGGCCAACCGCTGGGCGGTCGTGGCACCGACGTTCCCTGCACCAATTACGGTGATCTTCATGGTGTTGCCTCCGTTGTGCTGTGAGGGTTATACGTTTGGCAGAACGCTGACGACGCTCTTGGCCTTCCTCAGCTTCTTGAAGTTCACCACACCGGTCGCGGTCGCAAACAGCGTATCGTCCCCGCCGATCCCGACGTTGACGCCCGGAGTGAACTTCGTCCCGCGCTGGCGTACAATGATGCTGCCGGCGGACACCAGCTCGCCGCCGAATCGCTTCACACCCAGCCGTTGCGCATTGCTGTCACGGCCGTTCCGAGAACTACCGACGCCTTTTTTGTGTGCCATTGCTCGCCTCTACTTTTCGATACTCAGGATTTCGATTTGCGTGTACCCCTGACGGTGACCGCGCTTAACGCGGTACCCCTTGCGGCGCTTTTTCTTGAAGACGATGACCTTGTCGGACTTACCGTGCCCGAGCACCGTGCCTTCAACGTGAGCACCCGCGATCAGCGGTTTCCCCACAGACACCTGCTTCTCGTCACCGAGCAGCAACACACGGTCCAGGCGGATTTTTGTCCCTTCCTTCTCCTGAAGGCTCGGAACGGTGATCCGATCTTTGGGCATCACCTTGTACTGCTTTCCGGCAACTTCCACGACGGCAAACATCTTGGGATTCCTCTTTATTGATAGGATGTAAAATTTACCAAATTCCTATGAAAAAGTCAATGTTTTCCGGGTGTAAAGGTGAGCATCCGTAATCCGTTCAGAATCACCGCAAGGGCAGCACCATCATCCGAAAGAATGGCCATCCAGAGAGTCGCCCCGCCGGTCACGCTCAGCAACAGGAATACCCCTTTAATAACAAGGGCGAGAATGATGTTTGTGCGGATAATGCGCATAGCGGCTTTGCTCAATCCCAGCAGGTGGGGGAGTTTTCCCAAATCATCCGACATAAGGACAACATCTGCTGTCTCAAGAGCGGTATCGCTGCCGGCTATCCCCATCGCAATACCCACTGAAGCCGCTGAGAGGGCAGGAGCATCGTTGATGCCATCCCCGACCATAGCTACACCACCATATCGTTTCTTGAGGTCCTCAACAGCCGTAACCTTTTGTTGGGGAAGGAGATGCGCCATCCATTCATCAACACCGGCTTCCCGTGCCATCAGGCCTGCGGCCGCGTCGTGATCACCTGACAGTACCACTGTTCGCTCTACCCCCATCCGTTTCAGTTCCTGTATCATGCTCCTACTGGATGGGCGCAGGCGGTCCCGAAACGTTATCACCCCGAGAGCGGCGCCATCAGAGCACAGAACGGTTGTCGTCTTGCCCTCTGCTGCGAATCTGGCAATTGCCTGTTCGGTTTCAGGAGAGCAGTGCGATTGCTCCCTGCAGAGATCACAGCTACCCAGATAATACCGTACTCCGTCCACCTCCGCGACGACACCCCGTCCCGGAAGTGTCCGGAAATTCTGTATGCGGAGAGAATCGAACCGCACCCCATCCTCAGCAACTTTTTCAAGGAGTGCCTCGGCCAACGGGTGCTCAGAGCGCTGCTCCAGGACTCCTGCAATCTGCAACACAACGGCGCGGGAGATACCCTGAAGAGGGAGTACATCCGACACCCGCAGGCGCCCTTCAGTCAGGGTTCCGGTCTTGTCAAATGCCACCGCACGAACACGACTGAGCTGTTCGAGGTGTTTACCCCCTTTGATAAGCATTCCCCGCCGCGCTCCGTTGGTGAGCGCACTCACCAGGGTTACGGGGGTGGAAATTACGAGAGCGCACGGGCAGGCGATCACGAGCAGGACAAGCGCACGATAGAGCCACAACTCGAATGACGCAGCGGTGACCAGGGGGGGCACGAGGGCAACGAACACGGCGAGACCGAGAACCGCCGGCGTATAGACTGCGGCAAACCGGTCAATGAACATCTGCACGGGAGCGCGCTGCTGTTCGGCCTGTTCAATCAGATGAATAATATGTGCGAGGGCCGTCTCTTCAAAGTGCTTCGTCGCCCGCACATGCAGCGCTCCCTCGCCGTTCAGCGTACCGCCATAGACGCCCGCTCCGGGGAGTTTTCCTACCGGGGTCGATTCTCCGGTAATCGTCGCCTGGTCCACAAAGGAATGTCCTTCGGTGACAACACCGTCGATCGGGATTCGTTCACCCGGACGGATTATCACCGTATCCCCCGGAACAACACCGGCGGCGGGAATGGTTTCTTCCACACCATGACGCACCACGCTGGCCTGTTGAGGAGCCAGCGACACCAGTGATAACACTGCCCGCCTCGTGCGTGACAAGCTGTACTGCTCAAGCATAAGTGCCAGGGCAAACAGAACAATCACCACTGCTCCTTCACTCCAGCGGTCGATTGCCAGCGCCCCTAACACGGCCAGAGTCATGAGAACGTTCATATCCAGGGCACGGTTCCTCAGGGATGCGGCGGCTTTCGCGGCGATCCTCCATCCACCGAGCAGAACCGCGCCAAGCAACAGCCCGCGCCACACTATCGCTGAGGATCCAAGCAGATCCGCCAGCATACCGCCACCCGTGAGCAGGGCAGCTCCAAGTGTGACCAGACTGTACGCGTGACGTTCACGAAACGGTGTTTCCGGATGTATGTTCCGCCGCGGTCGGCCGGCAAAACCGGCTCGGCGGAGCTCGCGCAGGACGGTGCTCTCGGGAACAGCCGCATCCACCCGGAGATCTGCCGTGAGCAGGCTGAAGGTGTAGCAGTGACTTCCGACTGCAGTGTCGAGACGCTTCCGCAGCACCCCCTCTTCGGTTGCACAGCATACGCCCGACACAACATATGTTTTCCGCGGCGGCTTCAATTCTGGAGTCCTCAGACCTCCCCCACATGCCGAACACCCAGACGGATCAACTCTTCGATATGTTCATCATCCAGCAGATAGAACGTCTTTTTTCCGTCTCGGCGGTATTTGACGAGGCGCAGGGTCTTCATGAGCCGCAGCTGGTGGGAGACCGCCGATTCTGATAAATCCAACAGGGCAGCAATGTCACTGACGCAGAGCTCGGTCTGTGCCAGGGCCAGACAGATTTTCAGGCGGGTGACGTCCCCCAGCATCTTGAACGTTTCCCCCAGGCCGGATAACGTGGCATCATTGTGGATTGCTTTTCGCGCCACAGCCGCGCCGGCACGGTCGACAAACTGCGTGGTGGCCATACCCTATTCCTGCAACAGTTGAACACATGTTCATATGATTCAATATAGAACATCAGACGGGAGGAGTCAAGGGAGGGGGAGAATGTGCCCGCAGAACAACCGGCCACAATTCCCGTGTGGCCCTCACCGATGGACAACGGAAAGAGCCATCCTGCCGGCACAAAAACACCGGCTGAGGTGTTCCTACCGGTCGTCGGGCGTCCACGGGTAGCGGCTGTCCATCGTCTGCAGATAATCACGGAAGAAACGGTACAGGTGAGGAGCCGTCCACACACAGATCAGCATGAACAGCAGGCCGCCGAACAGATCAACGACATAGTGATACCGCTGGTAGACCGTGGCAAAGATGAGCAGCACGCCGGTGATCATGACAAACCAGCGCGTCACCAGGCGGAGGCGCATGCTCAGGTACATCAGCACCAGGGTCATCATCGTGTGGCCGCTGGGAAACACGTCGCGCTGGGCTGACGCCAGGGCCACATCGTTGGAAACACCCATGATCACCGACTCGCCCGCATTTACGAACCACCGGAGATACGGAGTAAGCAGCAAACCCGGAAGATCCGTGTCCAGCGCTCCGAAGTCGTGCAGGGTAAAACGCGGGCCCACGCCGGGCAGGGTGAAGTATCCCAGGTACGACAGGTAGAAGCCGTACACGCACGTGAACATGAAATAATGGAAAAGTTCACGGGAATGGCGCCGGTAGAGCTCGTACCCGACCAGAAGGAAGAGAAAATAGAAGAGGGTGTACGCGATCTGCAGCACTTCGGTCAGCACCGGATTCGCATACTGCATCAACCACTCCGTGGGGTTGACACCGAAGATCCACCGGTCGGCGATAATCAGCCAATCATCGTAGTCATGGCCGCCGTGAATCGGGCGGATCATAAAATAAATCTCTTTGAAGGTGAAGAACACGAGCGGAGCAACATACCAGTCGTGAAGCAGCTCCAGCACCTTCCAATCCGTGCGTGCCCGCGTAACCGCCAGCAGGCAGATCAGCAGAATCGCTCCGGCGTTGATGAGGACCAGTATCCACCAGTTGGGAATACGCGCGGCAAAGACGACATTCGCCACGGACAGCAGGATGGCGTAACCGATAATCAACAGATCCGCTGAATGGAGAACCCGGAAGAGTGAACGAAGGGTCATCTGGTCATCCCCCTCCGGGGTGTGTAGCGGCGAGAAGGTTGGCGAGATGGGCAAGCTCCGCGATCGCCAGATCCTCCGGGCGCCTCTGCAGATCGATATCCGGCGGGGGGGTGATATCCGGGAGGAGGTACCGGAGCGAATTGCGCAGGGTCTTGCGCCGCTTGCCGAACACCCCGCGGACCATTTTGCGGAAAAACACCTCATCCGCAACCGGAAAGCGTGTAGCGGGAAGCATTCGCAGGCGGACCAGTGACGACGTCACCTCCGGCCGGGGATAGAAGACATTGGGCGACACATCGAAGAGCACGCTGACATCCGCAACAAACTGACACATTATTGACAGAATTCCATAGTCTTTGGTGCCCGGCAGCGCCACAAGCCGCCGGGCGACTTCGCGCTGCATCAGGAGCGTCACATCCCGCACGGCAGTCCGGTGGTCAAGCGCGTGGAACAGGATCGGACTGGTGATATTGTACGGGATGTTCCCCACAACCCGTACCGGACCGTACCGTGCAGCCAGATCCTGGAGATCCAGAGTCAAGACATCCCGGTGAAGTATCACTACCGAGCCGTTGGAGAAGACTTCCTCCATCGCCCGGATCACACGCTCATCAATATCGACGATGATCAGCCGACCCGCCCGTGCCGCCAGTTCACGGGTGAGCGCCCCTTCGCCCGGACCGATTTCCAGCACGGTGTCGCCCGGCAACGGCGCAATAGCATCCACAATCTTGTGGGCCACATTGGCATCCCGCAAGAAGTTTTGTCCGAGGGATCGGCGCGGTCGAAGGTGTGGCAACTCAGTCACGGTTACCCATCTCAGCTACCGTGGCATCCGCCGCGGTCCATGGGGAAATAACGGGGGGTGGAAAATTAAATAATATAGATAAGGCCGACCCTAATGTCAACGAAAAACCCTTGGATTTCATTGATTCTCAATGAAGAATTGGTTAGGTTGAATAAAATAAACATTCCTGTCCCGTGATGCCAGGTCCAATGAACGATACCCCGACCCAGCCGCCGGCTCCAGCCGCGACACCCGCCGTACCGCAGCAGCAACGCACCCAGCAGCAGCAGCGCCCGCGGCAGAACCCCCAGCGACCCCAGCCGCAGTGGATCGATCTCAGCGTCGTCATCCCCCTCTATAATGAGGAAGACTCGCTGAAAGAACTCTCCGGGCAACTCCGCTCGACCCTCAACCGCATGAATCTGCGGTATGAGTTGCTGTTTGTTGACGACGGCAGCACCGACCGTTCATTCCAGATTCTGCGGGATCTGAAACGGATCGACCGGCATGTCAAAGTGATCCGGTTCCGACGCAACTACGGCAAATCCGCGGCGCTAGCCGTCGCTTTCGAGAAATCCCTCGGCAATATCGTCATCACCATGGATGCCGACCTCCAGGATGATCCTGCGGAAATCCCTGCCCTGAAAAGGAAACTGGAAGAAGGCTTTGACCTCGTTTCCGGATGGAAGAAGAAGCGCCGCGATCCCATCACCAAAACCATTCCATCAAAGTTCTTCAATGCCGTCACCGCCCTGCTCACCGGAATACGAATTCACGATTTCAATTGCGGACTGAAGGCGTATCGCCGGGAGGTTGTCAAAACCGTGAAGGTGTACGGCGAGCTGCACCGGTATATCCCTGTCCTGGCACACTGGGAAGGATTCAAGGTGGGCGAACTGGCCGTGCAACACCGCGCCCGCAAGTACGGAAAAACCAAATTCGGTTTCGGCAGATTCTGGAAGGGATTCCTGGATCTCCTGACGGCGCTGTTCACTACCCGGTACCTCCGCCGGCCGCTGCATCCCTTCGGCCTGGTCGGCCTGCTGGCTGCAACGACCGGAATCATCATCGATGCCTGGCTGGCCGTACTCTGGTTCCAGGGACTCATCTCCCTGAGCAACCGGCCCCTGTTCTTCGCCGGATTCCTGCTCATCGTCATCGGCGTGCAGTTCATTTCCATCGGCCTGCTCGGTGAAATGATCAGCAAAACGCGGGGCAACGAAGAAGAGTATGCAATCAGGGAATTCCTCAAGTAGCTCTCTGTGCTGATGACCATTCCCCGGAATTCCATCGATGCGCTGAAACGGGACTGCCGCTGGTTCCGCGGCGATGTCCCGTGCAAACCGCACAAAGAAACGGGATGCCATTGCACCGGAGCTGATGGCCGTGCCTGCACGCAGTATATCCCCCAGAAAGGCAACATCCTCATCATCAAGCTGGGCGCGATCGGTGATGTCATCCGGACCACGCCGCTGTTGCGCCGCCTGCGTGAAACGTATCCGCACCACCGGTTCTGGTGGCTGACGCTTACCCCCGAAGTTCTTCCGGGTGACGTGGATGTCATTCTGCCGTTTACCCCCCAGAGTCTGCTCTCCCTCCAGGCGATGTCGTTTGATCTGTTGATCAACCTGGACAAGGACCGTGAAGCCTGCGCGCTGACGTCTCTCCTTACTGCCGCCCGCAAACAAGGATTTACACTGCGCGACGGAAAACCCTATCCGGTGGATTCTGCCGCAGAGGCAAAATACATTACCGGCGTATTCGACGACCTGAGCAGGGCCAATACCCGGAGCTACCTGGAAGAACTGTTCGAAATCGCCGGATTCGATTTCCGCGGCGAAGAATACATTCTCGACAACGGCGGCAGGGACGGGTATCTGTGGAAACTCCCGCGGACGAAACCGATTGTCGGCCTGAACACCGGGTGCGGCGGACGCTGGGTCTCACGCCTCTGGCCCGAATCGAACTGGGTGGCCCTTGCACGACAGTTGAAAAGAGCCGGTGCCGTTCCGCTGCTCCTGGGAGGCGAACAAGAGCATGCGAAAAACCGGCGCATTGCAGAACGCAGCGGCGCCCGTTATCTGGGGCACTTCCCGCTCCGGCAGTTCATCAACCTCGTCGATCAATGTCATCTCGTCGTCACTGCCGTGACGATGGCCATGCATATCGCCATCGGCCTCCGCAAACCGTTGGTCCTGTTCAACAACACCTTCAACAGGCACGAATTCGAATTGTACGGCCGCGGGGAGATACTGGAACCGGACTTCGACTGCTCCTGCTACTATTCGCCGGTATGCCCGAACAACTGCATGCAGTATATTACCGTCGGGACCGTCGCTGCCAGCTGCCGGCGGCTGCTCGGCACATAGTCCCTCCCATGGCACGCCCGACACGCAGACACACACCTCCCGAACGGACACCCCGGTGGGAACCGACCGAATGGCAGTGCATCGGTATCCTGACGGTTCTTGTTGGCGTGTTCTTTTCACCGTTCCTTTTCGGCAGAGCCTATCTCTGGGAAGACTTCGTATACCAGTGGTATCCGTTCCGTCAATTCGCGGCATCAACGCTCGCACGCGGCGAGATTCCTCTCTGGAACCCGTATACCTTCAACGGCATGCCCTTTCTGGCAGAAATACAGACGGAAGTCTTCTACCTGCCAATGACGCTCCTCACGTTCTTCGTTCATGATGGACGGCTGGATGTGTTCTGGCTTCAGCTGGTCAACATTCTGCATTACTGGCTTGCCGGTGTCGGGATGTTCCTGCTGGCGCGTTCCTACAGCCTGCGGCGTATCCCGTCCCTGTTCGCGGGAATCGTTTACGCGTTTTCAGGATTCATGGTTGTGCACGGCATTCATCAGGTCATCCTTGTGCTTGTCGCCTGGTTCCCGATCATTCTCTGGCTCTTCCGCAAGAGCTTCTCGACCACCGGATGGTCGTGGGTGTGCATCGCCGGTCTCGTTCTCGGACATAGCTTCTTCGGCGGATCACCACAGATGTCGTTGTTCCTCTATGTGTTCCTGCTCTGCTATGTGGTGTTCGAGCTTGTGTCCATTGACGGTGTACGTGGACTCATGAAACGACCGGCATTGATCGTTGCAGCCAAGGCTGCAGCAATTGTCGGTATTTCCGCCGGCATCGCCATGGTGCAGTTCTATCCCACACAGGAGCTGTCAGCGCTCTCGGCCCGTGCACAGATCACCTATGAAAAAGCCGCCGAAGGCAGCCTCGCCTGGGTGCAATTGGCTACATTTCTTGTTCCGAAGTTCTTCGGCGTGTCTGACGCACATGGATACACGTACTGGGGTCCGGGAACGTACTGGTACTACTGGGAAACGTGTGTCTATATGGGAGTACTTCCTGTTCTCCTGTCGGTCTTCGCTCTCTGGGTGCTGCGTGGCAACCGGCACGTGGTCTTCTTCGGTGCTTTCGCCTTCGCAGCGCTTCTGTATGCACTCGGGGGGAATTTCATTCTCCACCGGCTCTTCTTCGAGGGTGTTCCCGGGTTCGCAGCATTTCGCAATCCCGCACGGATGGGAGTATTCATCGCGTTTTCCGGAGCACTGCTGTCCGCCTTTCTCCTCCACCGGTTCGGCGAACAGGATGGAGCGCGGTACGTCGCACAGTACCGCCGGGTCTTCTTCCTCATCGCCGCAGGCGCAATCCTTATCCTCCTGCTTCTCCTGACGGGGGTCTTCACCGCCGTTGTTGGGTCCACCGCTCAAACACAGGCGCGTGCGTTCGCGCATCAGGAGGTGCTCATCAGCACCTTTCTTGCACTTCTCAGTATCGGCGTGTTGTGGCTCTTCATCACCCGTGCGTGGAAGCCCCACTGGCTCGGTCTGCTGGCATGTCTCCTGGTGTTTCTGGATCTGTATCGATTCGGGGCAAATCACAATACGTCCCCGGACGATCCCGCCGATCACTTCCGCCGCGCGGAATCCATAGTCCGCTTTGTCAAACAGCAGGACGGCGTCTTTCGCATCAATACACGGAACGCTGACGGCATGATCATGGATCGCAATCAGGGATTGGTGGACAGGATCTTCACCACGGAAGGCTATACGCCTCTGGTGCTGCAGCGCGTGTACCCGCCGACGGCGACCAACGATCAGCAGCGTGATCTGCTGAATATCAGGTTCTTTACCGAAACCGATCACGACCGGCGGAGTCTTGCCCTTCGCGAACGTCCCGGTTTCCTGCAACGCGCATTTCTGGTCTTCCGGACGCATACCGTGCATTCAGAGGAGGAGCTGTCGGGATTTCTCCGGAGCAGTCAATTTGATCCTCGCACGGTGGCCGTCCTTGAAGAGGAACCGCACGTCTCACTGCGTTACGGTCCCGATTCAAGCCGCTGGCGGGCGGACATTACGGAATATCACCACAATGCCATCACTATCCATGTTGAGACGGAACAGCCGGGAATGTTGGTGGTGAGCGAAGCGTGGTTCCCCGGATGGAATGCGTACCTGAACGGCACGCAAACGCCGGTGTACAGAACCGACTTCAGTCTGCGGGGGGTGTTCGTGCCTGCCGGAACGACAACCGTCGAACTGCATTACGAACCCGCGAGCTTTGCACGCGGCGCAAGGATCACACTCGCAACACTCGGCATCTGTCTGTGTGTGCTCGCCGTACCGTTCGCCAGGAAAGTGTTCCCGAAGTCGAACCAGGCAACGACCTGAACGCGGCATGAAGATCACCCTACTTGGAACAGCATTCCCTCTCCGCGGCGGCATTGCACACTATAATGCACTCCTCGCCGCCGCTCTGGGCGCAACGCACACCGTTGATACCATCACCTTCAAACGACAGTATCCGGCGTTTCTTTTCCCGGGTAAAACCCAGCAGGAGTCCGGCGAGACGGTGACGGCCGTCCCCGCCCCGGCACTGGTCGATTCCATCAACCCGTTGAACTGGGTGCGTGTCGGCCGCATGATCAGAGATCGCCGGCCGGACGTCCTGGTGTTCAAATACTGGCTCCCGTTCTTCGGGCCCTGCTTCGGCACCATTGCCCGGATTGTCCGGTCCAACAGACACACACAAATCCTCTGCATCTGTGACAACGTGCTGCCGCATGAGAGGCGGCCGCTGGACATTTCGTTCACCCGGTACGCATTCAGCGCTGTCGATGCATTCATTGTCCAATCATCCGCCGTGGAACGGGACCTGCAACGCCTTCTCCCCGGGGCCCGCTATCGCCATGTGCCGCATCCGGTCTACAACATCTTCGGCCCGGCCGGAGGCAAGGCGGAGGCTCGCGCCCGGCTGGGCATTTCGGACCAGCGCGTGATTCTCTTCTTCGGTTACGTGCGGCGCTACAAAGGTCTCCAGATTCTGCTTCAGGCCATGCCGCTCCTCCTGGCCCGTCTGCCGGTCCGGCTTCTTATCGTGGGAGAATTCTACGACGATGAGGAGTCCTACCGCGAGCAGGTCCGGACGTCGGGAATTGAACATGCGGTAACCGTTCATGCGGACTATGTGCCCAATGAGCAGGTGGGAGATTTCTTTTCCGCCGCGGATGTCGTCGTGCTCCCGTACGTGTCGGCCACGCAAAGCGGCATCGCGCAAATCGCGTACAACTTTGACCGCCCCGTGATTGCCACCAACGTCGGCGGCCTCGCGGAAGTGGTCAAGGACGGACAAACGGGATACGTGGTGCCTCCCGGAGACCCGGCATCGCTGGCAGCTGCCATTGAACGATTCTATACGGAAAAACACGAGCAGGATTTCGCCAATCACGTGCGCGAGGAGAAGCGGAAGTATACATGGGAAAACCTTGTTGTTGCCATTGAGCAATTGACGGCATCCCCATGACGCCGCCGGCCCGCATCGCCGCCGGCAAGCCCGCCGAATTCGGACAGGAGATCCTCATGCGCAGGGCCCGCATCAGTCGCGGCAGGATCTCATTTTCCGGGCAGCACGTACTCGACTACGGATGCGGAAACGGCGCACAGACTCTGCTTTTCGGCCATGACGCCGCCACACTGACAGGAGTGGATATTTCCACGGCGAGCATCGCGGAATTCCGGGCCCACATCCCTACCGCCTTGACCGGCACGGTTATCCCGGTTCTTTTCGATGGCACAGTCATCCCGGCACCTGACGCCTCGTTTGACATTGTGACCTGTTTTGAAGTGCTCGAACATGTCGACAACGAACAGCAGACGCTGCTCGAAATCAGCCGCGTCCTGAAGCCGCATGGCACATTCCTGCTGACCGTGCCGAACAAAGGATGGATCTTCGAAACCCACGGTGCTGCGCTGCCGGTTCTCCCATGGAATCGCGTTCCCTTCTTTTCCTGGCTTCCGCATACCATCCATCGCCGATTTGCGCGTGCGCGCATCTATCGCCGGCGCGATATTTCAGAGCTTCTCCTGACGGCCGGCTTCCGGGTGGAACAGATCAGCTATGTTACTGCTCCGTTGGACGTCCTCGCCATTCCCTGGCTGCAAAGGCTTCTTCGCAGGAGCCTCTTCCGCAACGATGTCACATCCTGGAGCATCCTGGCCACAGCAATCTTTGTTCATTGCACGGCACCGGGGACACCATGACCCCTTCACCACGCATCACCGTCATCCTGGTAAATTGGAATGGCAGGGACGTCACGCTGGAGTGCCTTGCGTCTCTTTCCCATGTCACCTACCCTAATCTGCACGTGTGCGTTGTGGACAATGGATCCCGCGATGGCTCGGTGGTGGCAATCCGGTCCGCCTACCCCTCGGTGGAAATCCTTGCGCTGTCTGAAAACCGCCGCTTTGCCGGAGGGAACAATGCCGGCATTGCTCATGCGCTCGCCGGGGGCGCGGCCTATGTTTTGCTCCTGAACAACGATACTGTCGTCGCACCGGATTCTGTCACCTGCATGCTGAACCGTTTCATCGGAGAGGAGCGGTGCGGTATGGTGGCGCCCAAAATCTATTATGCGGATCCTCCGGATCTTCTCTGGTTCACCGGCGGCGAGATCTCGTTCTGGACCGGTACCATGCGCCACACCGGCATCCGGGAGACCGATCATGGCCAGCATGATCTGGTCAAGGAAATCGGGTATGCAACCGGCTGTTGTCTCCTGACATCACGTGCGGTCATAGCGCAGGTGGGGATGATGGATGAGGCATACTTCATGTATGGCGAAGATGCCGATTGGTCCCTCCGTATCCGGAACGCAGGGTATCGAATTCTGTACGAGCCGCATGCAAAGGTATGGCACAAACTCTCAACCAGCGCCGGTGGACATCTTTCGTTGTTCAAGATGCGGAACAAGGCAATAAGCAACTTTCGGTTCTTCGCCCGCCATGCGCACTGGTATCACTGGTTAACATTTCCCTGGCTCAGTGTGCTTGTCAATGCCTGGATGGCGGGGCAATACCTGTGGGTCCGCACCCCTCCATCCCGGCTCCCTTTCCTCCATGATGCGACGGGGACTGAGTAACTCATGGAACTCGGCAAACATCTCGGCAAGGGGTTATGGGGACTCGCGGACAAGGGGCTTCCTGTCATCTACGGTCTGGGATTCGTCTTCCTTGTCATCCGCGTTCTTCCGGAAGAAGAATTCGGCAATTTCGTGCTTGTCCAGGAGATTTTTCTGGTGATTTCCGGGTTTGCAACGGCGTTTGCGTTGCAGCCGTTGTTAAAATACGCCGCGGAGAGCCCGGATGAGCAACAGGGCGTTGTGGGAGCAGCCCTTTTGCTACATCTGGGGTTCTATGCCGGCGCATCCCTCGTTCTTGTCCTGCTTGCCCATCCGCTGAGTCGTGCACTGAACGCACCGGCCATCGGTTCACTCATCCTGTACATCCCGGCGATGCTCGCCGCTTCGTTCGTCCGCAATTCCACGATCGTCCTTCTCCAGGCACGCTTTCGCATCAGTGAAATCTTCTGGACCGATGCCGTCCATTTCCTGGGCGCACCCCTGATGGTATGGCTGCTTTCCCGCGCGGGGTACTTTGATTCAGCACTGGATCTGGTCATGATCAGCATTTTTTCTCTTACTGCGTCGTCGTTGCTGGGGGCGGTGTTCACCCGCAGGTTCTTCAGCACAATGACACCGCCAAGCCGCAACGACTTTCGTAAAGTCTGGCTGTACGGCAAATATGCACTCGGCAGCACGGTAAGTTATCTGGTGTACACCAAAGCCGACACCTTTCTGCTTTCCGGATTCACCGGACCTGTCCAGGTTGCCGTGTACAACTCCGCAAAGACATTCACCCGGGCGTTTGAAATGGTCACCCAGGTGGTCCAGATGTTCATCGTACCCGCCAGTTCCCGCCTGTCCTCACGGGGTGAACACCGCTCCCTCCAGGCGCTGGTGGAGAAAGGCATTCTGTTTGTAACCGTGGGCAGCATCCCCTTCTTCCTGGTGTTCTCCTTCGGACCCGGGCTGCTTGTGGATGTCCTGTACAGCGGGAGGTACACCGAGGCCGTTCCATTGTTGCGGGTATTCGGACTGCTGGCCTTTGTGGTCCCCCTGCTCGCGGTCGGATCCAATCTTCTGCTGGGGCTGGGTGAAGCAAAGCGGGGATTCATGCTCGGTCTGCACATGCTCTGGATCTCCATGGCGGCATACCTTGTTCTCATCCCGTGGTTGGGCGCCCTCGGTGCCGCCATCGGCATGGTGTTCGCCACAGCAGCGCTTGCGGTCCTGACGACCTGGAAGATCCATCAACTGGTTCCGGTATCGCTCCACGGCGTGCTGGCACGCTTCCAGGATATCCGTGCGTTCGCCCGTAACCGGATGGTGCACTGATGGCATCCCAGACGAAAAAGATCACTCTGGACACCCTGGCTCTCTTTTCGGGGCGCGCCGTCGGACTCCTTCTCGGGGTCGTACGTTTGAATTATCTTGCTCGCTATCTCGGTCTGGAACATTTCGGAATGTTGAATTCCGCGGCCTATTTTACGGCACTGTTCCAATGGATGTTTGATCTCGGGCTCTCGCAACTTCTTGTGCGGGAGATTGCGCGTGATCCAAAACGCAGCCAGAGATTGCTCGGCACAGTCCTTCTGTTGAAGGGTGTTATCTCCTGCCTCTCATCGTCTCTCGTTTTTTTGGTGGCCCTCGCCTCGGGGTTTGACTCTCTTACACTTGAGGCCATTATGTTAACCACGGCCGCTGTGGCACTGAACGGTCTCAGCACAGGTGTCCTCAGTGCATTCCAAGCACACAGAAAAGCCACAGTGGTCTCGGTCTTCAGCATCTTGAATGATGCCATATTATCCGGTGCCATCATTCTCCTGATTCCCGGAAGCCCCGCAGTAGCCACGGCTCTTGTATTGACTGTCGCTGTTGCCGCAACAAATTTGGGGATCCTCCTTTTTGCCTACAGACGGCTGTTCGGCCCGCCCCGCTTTGCGTATGATGGCATGACGTGGCTCGCCCTGGTGCGCGAAGGAACCCCCATGGCGCTCAGCGCATTGGGGATTTCGGCCTATCTTTTCATCGGACCGACAATCCTGAAATACACCCGCGGCGACGCCGAAGTAGGATGGTACAGCGCCGGGTACAAGATTATCTCCATTCTCACATTGGTCCCCATCACCTTCACACAGGTGGTATACCCGATATTCTCAGAGTTTTTTGCGAATGCCCGGGATAAACTGGAAAAGGCCCTGGTCGATTCCCTGCGTGTGATCACCATTCTGTCCGTGCCACTGGCCGTAGGAACCGTTCTCCTTGCACCCCAGATCTTCGCCCTTCTGTTTCCGGTTCAATTTGCTCCCGGAACGATTGTGCTTCAGATCATGGTGGTCGGATCAATATTCGGTTACATGGATTGGGTACTGTCTTCGTTTCTTCTCGCCATCGGCCGTCAGACTTTCCTGATGGCCATTTCTCTTTTCCTCGGCATTGCCGTCACGGTTTCCAGCCTGATTGTCGTCCCGATGACCGGTTATGTTGCTCTCCCGTTTGTATCGGCCACGAACGAGATCCTCCTGTTCGCGATTCAGATTATTTATGTGTTCCGCCTGGGATACCGGTCGTTTTCCCCCTCGATTCTGGTCCGCCCCCTGATCGCCTCAGCGGTGATGGGCATGGTGCTGCAGTTCGCCGGATTCCTGCATCTCTTTTTGCTCATCCCTCTCGGCGTGATCGTGTATGGGGGCAGCCTTGTTCTGATCCGCGGCCTCGGAACACAAGAGATGACCATTCTTCATCGATTGCTTGAGCGTGTGGGCATCCAGCGTCCCTAGCAGGTTGAGGATACACCGATGGCGGTCTAGCAACGGAACGTCTCCTCTTTGGCCGGCATCCGGCATCGGTGAAATACAAAATCGGGGGCGGACAGGGACATGCCCGCGCATATAAGCACGGTTTTTTGTATTCTGAAGATGAACATGCCATCCAGCCAATAATGCCACCACGTGTCGCCTTCATCCGCGGACCGAATCTCAATGCCTGGGAGATGCAGAGTTACAGCCCCCTCGCCGGCCTGTACGACCTTGTGGGTTTCGGCAGCCATGGCAACAACTTTGATACAACCGAAATCCCATTCCCGGTCCACAGGTTGTTCTCCCTCGGTCAGAGCGTGCGCAGCCATGCGGCACGTGTTCTGCTGGAACGCTGGTGGGGAGACTACCACGATCTTCGCGGTCTCAAACGGGCATTGCGGGGATTTGATATCGTTCATACCGCGGAGACCACGTACTATTGTTCCTATCAGGCTGCCTTGTTGAAGCACCACCTCGGATTCAAACTCGGCATAACTGTCTGGGAGAATATCCCCTTCAATCATAACGCCCCGGCAACACGCCGGATCAGGGAAACCGTGCTCCGTGAGGCGGATGTGTTCTTCGCGGTCAGCCGGCGAACCCGGGATATGCTCGTTCTGGAGGGTGCTCCCGCCGACCGGATTGTCATACAAATGCCGGGAATCGACATTGACCATTTCTCCCCGCGTCCCAGAGATCCCCGGTTGCTGGCGGAATACGGATGCACACCGGATACTCTGGTGGTGCTCTTCGTTGCTCATCTGTACGTTCAAAAGGGGGTGTATGATCTCCTCTTCGCTTTACGCGCGCTGCTGCAACGGCACGGGTCGCATTACCCTATACAACTCCTTATGGCCGGCAAGGGGCCGGAAGAGGCCGGACTGCGGCATCTCATCGGCCAGCTTGGCCTTGAACGGCATGTCCGTTTGATCGGGTCACACCCGTATTCGGCAATGCCGGCCATTCATGCGCTGGCGGATGTCTTCGTCCTCCCGAGCCGCCCCGTCCACCGCTGGCAGGAACAGTTCGGTTATGTGCTGGTCGAAAGTATGGCGTGCGGCAAACCGGTGGTGACCACGAATTCCGGGTCTATTCCCGAAGTGGTGGGTGATGCCGCCGTCCTGGTGCCGCCGGCGGACTGCTTCGCACTGGCCGATGCGTTGGATGCGCTGCTGTCTTCTCCGGATCGACGCGCGGCGTTGGGCCGGTCGGCACGTACCCGGGCGATGACGACATTCGGTACCCGTCACGTCGCCCGGCAGTTTCAGAAGCATTACGATCGTTTACTCGCGCAAAAACCGGGACACCCGTTATGATTGATGCGGGATATTATGAAAATGAACGGCGGGATGTCGCTCGCCTGGTTCCCGGACACGCACGACGGATCCTCGACGTGGGATGTGGAAGCGGAAAGCTCGGGGCGTTGTTGAAGGCGGATTATCCACATCGTCATGTCACCGGCATGGAGATTAACACCACTGTGGCCGCGGAAGCGGGATCCGTTCTGGATGCCGTCGTGGTCGGTGACATCCAGCACATGTCTCTGCCCTTCCCCTCCGGTTCGTTCGACTGCATCATTTTCGCCGATGTGCTGGAACATACCGTCGATCCCGCCTCAATTCTGCGGACCGTCCGCCCTCTCCTGGCACCAGAGGGGATCATCGTGTGCAGCATTCCCAACATGCGGCACTATACGGCGATACTCCAGCTTATCAGGAAAGGATGGGAGTACACCGACTACGGACTCTTTGACCGGACGCATCTCCGCTTTTTCTCCCGCCGGAGTATGGAACGTCTTCTTCAGGAGAACGGTTTCCGTATTCAGCATTGCGAACCGCGCATCGTGGCAAGCAGAAAAATGCGGACGGTAAATGCTCTCACAGGCGGAACGCTGACGGAATTGCTCGCCATGCAGTATCTCTTCGTCGCGCACACCTGATCCCATGCCCGCACTGTCGATCATCCTCGTGAACTACCGCCGTCCCGACGATACGGTCGACTGCGTCCGTTCGCTCGCGTCCAGTACCTTCCGTGATATGCAGATTATCATCGTGGATAACGGGTCGGGTGACGATTCGGTGGACAGGCTTCGTCGCGAGTGTCCCGAAACCACCCTCATACTCTCGTCACGGAATCTGGGCTTCGCCGGAGGAAACAACCTCGGAATCCGGCGTGCCCTGGACGATGGCAGCGGCTTCATCCTGCTGTTAAACAACGATACGATTGTTGATCCCGGAACACTTGAAGCACTCATGACGGCAATCCGTGCTGAGCCGGACACGGGCATTGTCGGGGCAAAAATCGTGTACCATGACAGGCCGGACATTCTCTGGTTTGCCGGAGGGTATCTGAACGCGAATGCGGCACGGGGAGGACACCACGGAATCGGTGAACCGGATGGACCGCTGTTCAATTCCCGCAAACCCTGCGAGTATGTCACCGGCTGCTGTCTCCTTGCCCGACGCGAAGTATTTGAGGCGGTCGGAATGCTTGCTATTCCGTACTTTGCCTACATGGAGGATGCGGAGTTCTGCCTCCGCACGCGCAACGCCGGGTATGCGGTCCTGTACGAACCACGGGCGCGCGTGCTGCACAAGATCTCCATGACCACCCGCTGGGACAGCCCGGCATATATCTATCTCAATCTCCGGAACAGGCTCCTTTTCCTGCGAAGAAACAGCCGGCCTGCCCTCTGGGTGCCGCATCTTCCGTCTCTCGTCTATTTCTACGTGCGGCAGATGATCCGCCTTTTCGTCCGGGGACGGGGCACCCCCGCGTTGCGCGCCGCATGGTATGCGATTGTTGACGGACTCAGAGGATTTACCGGTGAGGACGGCTCCGGGCGACTGGCGATGCTGCCGGCCACGGACGATGGGAACCCGGATGTGCATACTGATGGGCTTTCCGGAACCGGCCATGCATTGTAAATTACCGGGAATCAGGCTACATTCGATATCCGACAAGCTGAAAAACGAGACCGTACCGTGCACACGATTTGCCGAACAGACCATTTGACAGGCCCGACGCACCTCTCGCGGAGAACGCATTTCCGGAGGTTCTTTCCGCTATGCTGATCACCATCTACAATGCAAGCTGGAAGGCAATGGGCGGCGGCGAGAAATACCTTTGCATGCTTGCCGACACCCTTTCGCGTGAACCGGGGACGACAGTGCGCATCCTGCTCGACCGGGATGATGTGAAAGCCGAAAAGCTTCACGCCTTCTACAACATCCCGCTTGACCGGGTACAGTTTGTGCGGCTGCCCCCCGGAGAGCTGACCAACGCCCTCTCGGACACCGATCTCTCTATCGTTCAGACCAACTTCCGCCCGTTCAAACACCGGGCACCACGCCAGGTGTACGTCCTCCACGTTCCCTACGGACCGCTGTCATTGGGCCGCATGGTCCGGCGGATTGCCGCAGGACACGTCCGCGAAGCGGCAAAAGATGCTCTGCGGATGCAGCTCATCCGGACCGCACGGAAGGCGGATCTGGTTATCGTAAACTCGGAATTCTGCCGGGAAGCATACCACCGGCATCACCACGTCACGGCATCGTGCCTGTATGCCTCCATTGACGATTTTCTGCGGCCGGGGACCAAACAACCTGTCATCCTGAGCGTGGGTCGCTTCTTCCGTGGACTCTACAATGACAAGCGGTACGACATCATGATCGAGGCCTTCCGGACTCTCTGCACGCGACATCCGGATTTCGGCTGGACATACCGGATGGTTGGCAGCTGCGCCGGTGACGCGGATTCACAGGCATATCTGAACGATCTCCGTTTGCGCACGGCCGGCCTCCCCGTCGAATTTCATGTCAACCAACCCTATGCGCTACTTGCAGAAAGCTACAACACCGCAACAGTGTTCTGGCACGGTGCAGGATACGGCGTTGATGAATCCCGGTACCCGGAACAGATGGAACATTTCGGCATGACGACCGTTGAAGCCATGAGTGCCCGTTGCGTGCCGGTGGTCTACCACGGAGGAGGCCAGAAAGAAATTCTACAGGACAATACCTCCGGACTGTTCTGGTCTTCTCCGGAGGACCTTGTCCGTCAGACCGAGCGCCTGGTATCCGATCCGTCCGGGACCGCTCTGCTTGCGGAAGGAGCCCGCAAGCGGGCACTGGAGTTTTCCGCTGACCGTTTTGTCCAACACACACGACAATTGTTCCACCATCTGCTGACAGGCACCAATGGCTAAAGAACGAAAACACCAACCGAAGCAGAAATCTCTTCTCCCCCTGTTGGGTGCCCAGTGGTCGCTTCAACACGACCTGCTCTGCATTGCCCTGCTTTACGTGCTGACCCTGGGGCTCTTCCGCGGCATTATCTTTGACAATGCCGCCTTCGCCACGGAAGGGGATACCGCTGCGGCACTCAGCTACGCCCACGCCGGTGACCGCATCGCGAGCGCGGAAGGCGTCGATGTGCTCTGGATGCCCTCGTTCTTCAGCGGTATGCCCACCTTCGGAAATGTCGCCTACACACCCCACGACGTCAGCTATTTGCAGAAAATCGTGGTTCCCGTGCTTGACCTCTTCTATCTGCATGGGAAATGGACATGGCTGGTCGTCTTCTATTTCCTGGGCGGGACCTTCATGTTTGTGTTGATGCGCACGCTGAAGTTCTCCCGCGCCGCAGCGCTCGTCGGCGCGCTCATTTTCATGCTCAGCCCCTACAATATCGGTCTCGCGGCGGAAGGCCATGGATCAAAATTGATGGCGCTCACCTATGTTCCCCTGGTGTTCATGCTGACCCATCTGCTCGTTGAGCGAAGGAATATCCTCACATTCGGGCTTCTCACCGCCTCCATCGGCACACTCGCGCTGACAAACCACATGCAGATCGTCTACTATGCCTTTATGGTCATCGGGCTGTATCTGCTGTATCAGATTGTCAGGGACATCGGCAAGGCCCCCGGGCGGACGGCACTGGTCACCGCCCTGTTTGCCGGAGCACTCGTGCTCGGACTCTGCATTGCATCCTATATCTATCTCTCCGTATACGAGTATGCCCAGTTCTCCATCCGCGGTGGCGGCACCGCAGGCTCAGCGGGCGGTCTCTCCTGGGACTACGCCACCAACTGGTCCTGGCATCCACAGGAAATCCTGACATTGTTTGTCCCTTCGTTTTTCGGGTTTCAGTCACCGTACTACTGGGGCACGATGCCGTTCACCAATTCCACCGTGTATATCGGGATCGCGCCGATCCTGCTTGCGGTGCTCGCCCTCGTCTACAACCGCACGCGCCTTGCACTTTTCCTGTCTCTCCTCACGGGACTCTTCTTCCTGATCTCCTTCGGGAAGCACTTCCCCCTGGTGTATGAAGCGCTCTTCAATTATCTTCCTTTCTTCAACAAATTCCGTGTACCGGTGATGGTGCTTCACCTCCTGCCGTTTTTTGTCGGCATCCTTGCCGGATACGGACTGGAATTCCTGCTGGAATCACCGGAACGGGACAAACAGTTTGATTCCTCCTCCCTGAGCCGGACACTCTTCGGGATCGCGGGGGTGCTCGTCGGACTCCTGGTGATCGGATTCCTCGTCAAGGGTTCGCTCGCGCAGAGCATGGGCGGTGCAATGCTCGCGAAGGAAGGTGAAGTTGAACTCTACCGGCAGGAATACGGATCCCAGGCGTCACAGATCATGGCGCAGTTGAAAGCAACGCGTTTTGATATGCTCTGGAAGGACTTTGTAAAATTCGTGTTCATCGCCGCCGTGTCGCTCGGCGTCATCGGCCTGTTCCTGAAGGGGAAACTCTCCAGAACAGTGTTGATCGCCGCACTCTTCGTGGTTATCCTGTTCGATTTGCTTATGGTGATCAACAAAGGCGGATTCATCTCCCCGAAACCCTCACAGCAACTCGAACAGCGGTTCGAACCCGATGCCACGGTCTCGTTTCTGCAACAGCAACCGGGTCTCTTCCGGGTCTTCCCCCTGGGAAATCTGTTCGCGGACAATTCCTTTGCCTATCATGGCATCCAGTCCATCGGCGGATACAGCGCGGCCAAGCTGAAAATCTATCAGACAATGCTCGACTCATGTCTCTATCAAAGCACCGATCAGACCTTCCCGATCAACATGAACATCGTCAATATGCTCAATGCCGGATATCTGATCGCACAGGGGCAGTTGCCTGCCGATCGGTTTACCCTGGTGAATGCAGACGAGACGAAACGCCTGCTGGTGTACAAGAACAGCACCGCCCTTCCCCGTGCGTATTTTGTGCAGGAGGTGAAGGTCGCCGGACATCCATCCGGGGTCTTCGCCCTTCTGAATACCCCCGCATTCGACCCGGGACGTACGGCGATCCTGGAGAAGAACCCCTCCCCCATGGTGACGGCACCGGACAGCGCCGTTGTGGCCGTCACCGAATACAGGTCGAGACGTATCACCCTCAAGGCGTTCACGTCCTCCACCGCGCTGCTGGTCCTGAGCGAAGTGTACTATCCCGCAGGCTGGAAAGCGTTTGTGGACGGGCAGGAAACAGAGATTCTGAAGACCAACTATATGCTCAGGTCCATCGTTGTACCCTCCGGATCACACAACGTGGTGTTCAGTTTTGACCCCCCGATGTACAGTGCGGGGTATGCACTCTCCAACATTGCCTGGGCAATCGCGCTGCTGTGTGTGTTTTACGGGATCTGGCTGGTACCCGCGGTCAGGGCGAGGTTCAAGCTTCGCTAGGCAGGAGTTTGCGTTGACTCTCATATCTGTCTTGGGTATATTGAGCTATTACGGGTTTGCTATTGCACAACAGGAGACACTTTCTCATGTCGGACTTGTCCATGGATGCACTGGGAATGGTGGAAACCAAGGGACTTGTGGGTTCCATCGAAGCGGCTGATGCGATGGTGAAAGCTGCGCGCGTGACGCTGCTGGGTAAAGAAACTATCGGCGGCGGATATGTAACGGTGATGGTACGCGGCGATGTCGGTGCTGTCAAAGCCGCAACGGATGCCGGTGCCGCAGCAGCCCAACGCGTCGGCGAACTGGTTTCCGTACATGTCATCCCGCGTCCGCATGCGGATGTGGAGCTTATCCTGCCGAAGCGCCCGGCAGGAAAGTAGCAGGCTTTGTTCTCCGCTCTTCCCTTTCTCCCGCCGATGGCGGGGTGAAGGACGCGGGGACACTCATTTAACCAGCCCATTGCCATGCTCGACTACGCTCTCGGATTAATAGAAACGCGCGGCCTCATCGGTTCGATTGAGGCCGCAGATGTCATGGTCAAGACCGCCAACGTGGTGTTGCTGGGGAAGGAAATTGTACGTGATGGGCTGGTAACGGTGCAGGTGATCGGCGATGTCGGGGCGGTCAAAGCCGCCGTGGAGGCCGGTGCTGTGGCAGCACAACGCGTCGGCGAATTGCTTTCCTCCCATGTCATCCCCCGCCCGGCCGATGAGGTGGAACCGATACTTCTCCAACGCCGCGGAGTTGCACCCGCTCCAGCCGGAGCGGCCGTTCACCCCCGAGCCCCGCGCCGTGTGCCTCCTGAACCCGCCGTGCCCGCCACGCCCTCCCCTTCAGGCGACGACTACCTGCAACAACTTGATGCGATGACGGTACATCAGCTGCGCACGGTTGCACGGAAGATCAAGGGATTGGGCATTCAGGGGCGGGAGATCTCCAGGGCGAACAAGCAGATCCTGATGCAAGAGATCATGAGGAATCGCACGTGAGACGGTTCAGCAGTCAGGATTGAGGCTGCTTAACATCGCCCCGCCCAGAACGCTGAAATCCGAACCCTGCTTCCCCTCTCATGAAAAAACGCCGCATTCACATCGCCATCACCACCATCCTTATCGGCACCTTCCTCTGGCTTTCCACCAATCTGCGGGAGACATACCAGATCACCGTGACCGCACCCCTTTCCATCGAGGAGGTCCCCCCGGAACTGGCAGTGCGCACACCGGTGCCCCGTCTGGTCCAGCTGAAGTTCCGGGGCGACGGGTGGAAGCTCGCGGGAGTGCTGCTGGGACCGGGTATCCACCTGCGCGTGCCTCTCAGCTCGCTTCCACCGGGAAATCGGATTCTTACGATGAACGACATCCTCGAACGCGTTTCCCTCTCTCCCGGTGTACAGCTGGTCGGCATGAATCCCGAGACTGTTGCCGTATTACTCGACCACCGTGCGAAGAAACGCATCCCGGTAATTCCGGATGTTGTTGTGCGGTTTCGTGAAGGATATGGTCAGGTGGGAAGCACCACGCTGTCCCCGGAAAGCGTGACCGTCAGCGGGGCCGCAGCGCTGCTCGACCGCATCGACCGGTGGCAGACAACGCCGACCGTGTTCGATGATGCTAGAGTGCCTGTAGAAGAGGACGTGCCGCTCATGGAGAGTCCGGAGTTTATGCTGGAATGCACGCCGCCGGTCGTGCGCGTCCGTATCAACGTGCAGCCGTTTGCGGAGAAGGTCTTCAGCGGTCTTGCTGTGGAACTGCGATCCCTTCCCGCAAACCGGGATGTCATCTTTATTCCGCCCAAGATAGAAATCGTTGCCCGCGGCGGGATTCGTCAGCTGGCGAGTATTCTTCCGGTGGACTTTCAGGTTTCGGTGGAATACGATCGTATTGTGGCGGATACAACCGGTACCATCGAGCCACACATAAATACGCCGCAGGGAGTACAGATTGTAGCGCGCAGACCTGAGCGGTTGCAGTACATTGTCCGCAAACGGCTCTGAGCACCGGAGGGCAGGCACCATCAGGCAGATGAAGGACCCCGCATGAGACTCTGTATCAACATCGACCACGTTGCCACCCTCCGGGAAGCGCGGGGCGGGCAGGAGCCGGATCCCGTCACGGCGGCACACATCTGCGAGCTGGCAGGCGCAGAGGGTATCGTCTGCCATCTCCGGGAGGACCGCCGTCATATCAATGACCGTGATCTGCGCCTGTTGCGCGAAACCGTGAAAACGAAACTGGATCTGGAGATGGCAGCAGTGGACGAGATCGTGAAGATCGCCATTGAAACGCTACCGGAGCTGGTCACATTCGTGCCGGAACGCCGGCAGGAGCTTACAACGGAGGGGGGGCTTGATGTTCGCGGTAACCGCCACCATTTGCGCGACGTCATCAAGGAGATGCACAAGCACGAAATCGAAGTGAGCCTTTTCATCGACCCCCTTGCGGAACAGGTGGAGGCCGCCCGGGAGGTGGAGGCGGACAAAATCGAGATCCACACGGGAGAATACGCGAACGCCCGGACAGAACGAGAACAGCTGGATCTGCTGGAAATCGTGCGGGGAGCGGCTCAGCAGGCCCGGGCACTGGGTATGGGCGTCAATGCCGGACACGGTCTGAATTACATCAACATTCTCCCTTTCCGCAGCATCGAAGAAGTCGAGGAAGTCAGCATCGGCCACTCCATCATTTCGCGGGCGATGTTCGTAGGGTTGGAACGGGCAGTGAGGGAAATGGTGAAACGGGTGCGGTAAGAGGGACATATCCGCATACCGCACCCGTTCATCTGAGTACTACCACCCCGGACAACAGGGCGGCAACACTGATACCCGTAAGGACCAGCAACATCCGGCTTGTCGAGGTATCCTCCCCTTGAGGCGTTCCCTACCTGTATATCGTTGCAGTTGGAGAATTCTGCGGAATTTTGGTGCAGATTTCGGGCGAAATCTTCTTGATGGTCACCTCTGAAGCCGGCAGCCCAAGAGCGGCCCGCTGACGGACGAACACGCCGGCATTACTGTTGAAGTCGAAAAAGGACTCCGCGGCAATACCGTTCAATCGCGCAGCTCCAGCCGGCGGATCTCATCGCGCAACGCGGCAGCCTTTTCATATTCTTCTTTCTCGATGGCCTGCTTCAACTGCTGGTGCAGTTGCTCAAGGCGGGTCATCTTCGGCGGTTGCTCCCTGGGTGCCTGGGCCTGTCGCGGAGTCACCCCGGGCTGGTCCTTCTGCTCTTTTTGTTCGTCTTCCTCTTCCTCCGGAACGAACGCCGCCTCTTCCATCACCGTGGATGACACAAAGATCTGTGCGCCGTACCGGACGGCGAGCGCAATGGCATCGCTGGGCCGTGAATCAATCAGCTGGCTGTCTATGCTCAGCTTCGCGTAGAACGTTCCATCCCGCAGATCGTCGATGACGACATCCGTCAGCTCGGAACCGAACGCGGTAATAATATTCTTCATCAGATCGTGAGTCAAGGGCCGCGGGGGTTTGATCCCTTCCATCTCCAGAGCGATCGACTGCGCTTCGGCCTGACCGATGATGATGGGCAGACGCCGGTTGCCGTCAACTTCCCGCAGTATCAGCGCGTACGCACCGCCGCTGGCGGGATTTGTTGAGAGTCCCAGTATGTCCACAAGCACCCGTTCCACGCGTCACTCCAGGGAAAACAATCTCAAAGAGAAGTCCGGCCCACAACGGTTGCGCCGGCACACTCTCCGGTTTCTGAAAGAATGTTCAAAAAAGGCTGTTGAGAAGCAAATTCTACTTGCCCAGGGCGTGTTTGAGCCGGGTGGTGAGCTCCGGAAGAATGTCGAACACATCCCCGACAATACCATAGTCGGCAATCTGAAAGATCGGTGCGTCCTTATCTTTATTGATTGCCACAATGTACTTGGAGGAAGACATCCCCGCAAGATG
Organism: uncultured Bacteroidota bacterium; assembly: GCA_963779225.1. Classification (GTDB taxonomy): domain Bacteria; phylum Bacteroidota; class Ignavibacteria; order UBA10030; family UBA6906; genus CAVPCZ01. Next base: position 568,326 of record CAVZWW010000003.1, on the reverse strand, counting down.
CTGCACAGCTCCCGAAATACCGCAGGCGATGTAGAGCGTCGGTGCGACAGTCTTGCCGGTTTGTCCGACCTGCTCGTTGTGCGGGCGCCAGCCGGCATCCACCACGGCGCGCGAAGCCCCCACTCCCGCACCCAGCACATCGGCGAGTCCTTCAATCAACGGGAAATGTTCGGGTCCTTTCATTCCGCGTCCACCGGAAACAATGATGTCCGCTTCGGTAACATCGGGCCGCCCCGTCGCAACATGAATTTCCTTCACCGTTGTGGCGAAGTCGGCGGGCTCGAGCGGGACGGTCACCGGTTTCACGGTTGCCGTGCCGCTGCCGGACACCGCGGTAAAGACATTGGGGCGGAGGGTAAAGACTTTTATGTCTGTTTTCACACGCACATCCATGACGGCTTTCCCTGCATACACCGGACGTGTGGCAATCACGTCTCCATTCTCGACCTTGAGGGCCACGCAGTCGGAAGCCAGCCCGGCGCCGAGTTTTACCGCTACGCGCGGCGCCAGATCCTTACCCATCTGACTCGCCGGAAGAAAGACCATCTGTGCGCCCTCTCCGGTCGCCACGGCGGCGATCACTTTGGCGTAGGCGGTATTGGAATGGGCTGCGAGGGAAGGATCGTCGACGGCAATCACGCGTGAAGCACCGTACGCGCCCAGCTCCGGGGCGATGCTTTGCACACCGCTGCCAATGACCAGAGCGGTAACCTCTGCACCCAGCGTGGCCGCGATGCCCTGGGCAGCAAAGACTGTTTCAAATGCGGATTTCTTGAACCTGATGTCGCGCTGTTCGGCAAAGACGAGGATCTTCATATGACCTTGGCCTCCTCGTGCAGCAGACGTACAAGTTCAGGTACAGCGGATTTATCCGTTCCCACAATCTTCCCCGACGCCTTTGCTGGCGGTTTGCGCATGGCGATGGTCTCGACCCGGGCCGCTGTGGTGGCAGCGGATTTTTCCTCAATCGGCTTGCTTTTTGCCGCCATAATGCCCTTCAAAGACGGGTAACGCGGCTCGTTTAATCCCTTCTGTGCCAGAAACACGGCAGGCAATTTGGTTTCCACGGTTTCATGCCCCCCTTCAATCTCCCGCTGGCAGACGACCTTGCCCTCCTGCACATCAATCTTGACCACCACCGCCACCGATGGATAACCCAGCAGTTCCGCCACCAACGTGCCTACTTGCGCATCGTCATAATCAATGGACTGCTTGCCGAAGAGGACCACCTCGGGTGCAAGGGTGCGGAGTTCTTCCGCAAGGCCGTACGCCACGCCGAAAGAATCCCGTTCCACATCGTCCTTGAGCAACACGGCCTTGTCCACCCCCATCGCGAGCGCTTTCCTGAGTGTTTCCTTGTGTTTCTCCCCTCCGAGGCTCAGCACGATCACCTCACCCTTGAACTTCTCGCGCAGGCGTAAACCTTCTTCAACCGCGATTTCGTCGTAAGGACTCATCATAAAATTCACCCCGGTCCTGTCGATGCTCAGGCTGTCCGGGCCGATTTTGATCTTCGTTTCTGTGTCCGGAACGTGGTTGATGCACACCGCAACTTTCATACGGGGATCTCCAGAAATGAATACCAGGTGGTCGTTGAAATATACTTACACGGCAGGCAAAAGGCAACGGACTTTGACTTTGTCCGATGAATTCCCTATATTTGTTGCTCAATAAAGTAACCGTCGTATTACGTCTTCCTGGAGAACCGCGCCGGATGGCACAGCACAAATCCGCAGAGAAGAAAGCCCGGCAGTCCAAACGCCGCGCATCGCGAAACACCCAGCTGAAATCCCGCATGCGCAAGGCCGTGAAACGTGTCCGTGCGATGACGGACAAAGAGAAAGCCGCGCCCGAGCTGAAAAAGACAACGAAGCTTCTGGATCAGCTTGCGGCCAAGGGGGTGATCCATAAGAACACCGCCTCCAACTACAAGTCACGGCTCACCAGGTTTGTGAGCGCCCTGAAGTAACCGCTCCAATTCCGCTAGTCGTTCTGCGAAGCGCCCGGCATCTCCCGGGCGCTGGCGGATCAGCATCCGGTACGCTTCCACCGCTTCACCGTATTCTCCCTGACGCGCATAAATCTCGGCAAGCGTTGCAGTAACGATTTTTTCCGGGCGCCCTTCCGGCCGCCCGGCATCCCCGTGCGCCGCGCGCTCTTCCCGAAGATCCCCTCCCCTGCCCGGTTTTGTCTCCTCCCGAACCGGCGCGGGCCTTTGCACATGCCCGAGCTGGCGGAGAAGAAAATCGACCCCGCTTTCCCCCTTATCGGGTTGCCCGCTGACTTTTGCCAGCGCCTCTTCGGCGACGGCGAGGCCGGGAAGCATCTGCAGGACCTGATGGTAGCACCCGGCGGCGGCGCGATAGTGCCCGGCCGTTTCCCGGCACCGGCCGAGAACCAGGTGGCCGGTCACATACCAGGGGAATCGTTCCACGCCTGCCTGACACAGCCGCATCGCTTCTGCTGTTTCGCCACGCGCAAGACAGGCAACAGCGCGTTCGGCAAAACGCGGAGAGTGCTCTTCTTCTCCCGCCACGCCTAACTCCCTGCACCCGTCTGCCGTGCCACAAACGCGTGCTTCAAAGACATCACCGATACAAACGTGAATCCCAGAAAGAACATCAACTGAAAGGGAACCGCTGCAATCTCCAGAAAGTAGATTGAAGACACCAGGCCGAACAGACAGTACACCGCGAGCACCATCTCCAGAACCACGGTCGAGCTGATCTTTACCGGCGTGTATGTCTTGCCCCGCCAGGAATCCGTTTTTGACTGAATCAGGTATTTGGGCGTGCGCACGAATTCGCTCTTGCGTTTGAACAGTCCCTCGAGCACCGCACGACTGTTATTCACCGCAAAACCCATGCTTCCCGCCATGAACAGCGGGAAGAGCAGTATGCGTTTCCGCCAATCCTTGTAGACGTCTTTCTGGGAGAACAGATAGAACAGGAACGAACCGATGAACGCAAAAACAAAGATCGACATGAATGTAAAATACGCCTCATGCCCGCCCGCATGCTTGATGAACACGAGCGGCACATTCAACACGCCCGCCAGGACAATGAATGGAAAGACGAGGTTGTTCGTCAGATGAAACGTTGCGTGGATCTTGATCTTGAGCGGCAGAGCTGAGTGCCAGACCTCCGGCAGCATTTTTCTCGCGGTTTCAATGGCGCCTTTTGTCCAGCGGAACTGCTGTGACTTCAAGGCGTTGATTTCGGACGGCAGCTCAGCCGGCGAAGTTACGTTGTTCAGGTACTTGAACTTCCATCCGCGCAGCTGGGCACGGTAGCTGAGATCCAGATCTTCCGTGAGCGTGTCGGCCTGCCAGTTGCCGGCGTCAAAGATGCATTCCTTGCGCCACACACCTGCGGTTCCGTTGAAGTTGATGAAGAAGCCGACCTTGTTGCGAACGGCCTGCTCGATTACAAAGTGCCCGTCCAGCGCCATGGCCTGGGTGCGCGTAAGCAGCGAATAGTCCGCGTTGATGTGCTCCCACCGGGTTTGGACCATACCGATGCGCGGGTCGCTGCCGAAGTGCGGGATGGTTTTCAGGAGAAAATCCGGCCGCGGCACAAAGTCCGCATCGAAAATCGCCACGAATTCTCCGCGGGCGTCTGTCAGACCATCTTTCAGAGCCCCCGCTTTGAATCCCTGCCGGTTTGTGCGGCACACCTGCTTGATGTCGTACCCGAGTCTACGATACCGTTCCACATACTGGGCGACGACACCGACGGTACCGTCCGTCGAATCATCCAGTACCTGAATCTCCAATTTCTCCTTCGGGTAGATCATGGCGCACGCAGCGTCAATGAGGCGACCGACCACATACAGCTCGTTGAAGACCGGCAGCTGAACGGTCACAACCGGGTATACGGAGAGGGCTTCAACGGCGGACGCCTTCTTCCGCCGGTATTTGACATAGTAGTAGATCATGATGAAGCCGTGCGATCCGAACACAAACAGGATCGAAAGGGAGGCGATGTAGGTAAAGAGAATGATTTCTTCCATAGGAACGTTTTTGGGTGTAAAGGACCTTAGATTGTGAATACCTGCATGATGAACATCGTTACCAACCGGAAACCGTTTCGAGCAGCAGATCTTCGGTGAGCTTGCGGATGGCTTCCTTCGTCCCTGCCTGCCGCTGAGAAACGTCGCTGCCGGATTCGTAATCCCCCCAGTTGGAAAAGGTCTTGTCCCAGATCTTGCGGCGGAGTTTCATATCCTGGAACGTGAACTTCACAGTCATGGTAATTCTCCGCTGGCTGACCTGCTCGCCCTGCTGCACCATCGAGGGGGCGTCGATTACACTGATGATCGACCCGGAGAGAATGGCATCGGCCGTGCTCCGGTCGGCCACCCGGAGGCTGTTGTCTTTGACGAACAGGTCGGTCAGCTCACGCGTGAAATCCTCGCGCAATCCCGCCTCACCGAACCCCGATTGATCGTCAACCAGCGGGATGGAAATGGTCGTAAGGTGGGGGGGAACCGAAGCGCCGGTGAACGAGTAGGCGCAACCCGGGAGCTGTGCGGCCAACACGAAGAAGGCAAGCGCTGCCGGGACAAGCAGCAACGACGATGTCCTGCGCATTCCCCCCCCCGCACACCGCCGGCTGTTTATCTCCCGGAACCGACATCTGCTCATCGCCCTCCCTCCAGACCGTATTCCTTGATTTTGCGATACAGCGTCCGTTCGCTGATATTCAGCGCCCGCGCCGCCACACGGCGGTTTCCCTTGTACCTCTCCAGCGCCTCCGCAATCATGCGATGCTCCATCTCTTCGAGCGAAAGAGTTGAGGCGGCGCTTCCCTCCTGAATGTGGCCGGGATCACCCTGCGATGCCCGCCCCGCATCCTGAGCCTGCAGGTGAGCCATCAATGCACCGCGAAGCTCCAACAGGTTCCCCTTGATATCCAGAAGTGCCCGGAGAATGAGTTCCCGCTCCGCCTGTTCCACGGACCTGCCGAGCGGAACGGGTAACAAACGCTCTTCGGACGGCGCGCGGTATGCTTTGAGGTATTTGCGGACATCCTCCGGCTCAAGGGACTTGCCCCCCTCCAGTACGAGCATACTCTCGACCACATTGCGCAATTCACGCACGTTACCCGGCCAGTGGTACGACTCCAGCAACTGCATCGCGTCGGGGCTGATACCCTCAAATCGTATATTATTGCGCGCGGCAACATCCGCCGCGAAATGCCGGAAAAGCACGGGTATGTCTTCCACACGCTTCCGAAGAGGCGGAATGGCGATGTTCACCGAGCGCAGCCGGAAAAACAGATCGGCCCGGAAACGCCGGGCATGCACTTCAGCTTCAAGATCCTTGTTGGTGGCAGCAATCACCCGTACATTGACCGTGCGGGCCACCGAAGAACCCACACGCAGGAACTCCCCGTTTTCCAGAATGCGCAGAAACTTCACCTGCGCCGCCAGTGGCAGCTCGCCGATCTCATCCAGAAAGATGGTCCCCCCGTCGGCAAGTTCGAAGTATCCTTTGCGCTGATCCGAAGCCCCGGTAAACGATCCCCGTTCGTGTCCGAACAGTTCGCTTTCCAGAATCCCTTCCGGAATTGCGCCGCAGTTCACGGTGATCAGCGGTTTCTTGTTGCGCCTGCTCGCACCGTATAACGCCTTGGCAATGATTTCCTTCCCCACCCCGCTCTCGCCCGTAATCAGCACGGTGATGTCGGTCGGCGCCACCTGCTCGACCACCTCCACGATTTTCCGCATTTCCACGGATTCGCCGATGATCCCGTATTCCTCCTGAAACGGCTTCGGAGGGGATGTCAACGCTGCCTGCATGTCACCTCGATATCACAATCGAATCGATGCCCAGCTTCCGCTTGATTTCGAGGCCCGCGGCCTTGGCTTCGCTGTACGTTTGGTAGTCACCGACAAGAACCGTAAAAAGTGAGCGGGTATCCTTCACTTTGCTGATCAGCTCGGCGGTATACCCCAGGTGTTCAAAACGGCTTTTCTGTGCTTCGGCGTTTGCCTGAACCGTAAATGCTCCGACCTGCAGCGAAAACCGCACCTGAATCGGTTCCGGCTGAAGAATCGGTTTCTCCGGATCCTGCCTCGTTTCCTCCGGTATCTCCTGCTGCGGCACCGTGCTCACAGGCTGCCCATTGCCGCTCTGCTGGGGTACGGATGCTTCAACGGGTTCCTGGAGATACGGTGAGGACGGATACTGTGCCTTCAACTGGTTCATTTTCAGCTCCGCGGTGCGATATAGCCCCAGGGAGTAATAAAACTGATACGTCTTGTAGACCGCATCGTCAGCCCATTCGCTCTGCGGAAAATTGTCCACAATACTCTGGTAGATGCGCACGGCCTCGGCGCCTTCGCGTGTCAGGAGGGCTTGAACGTACAGCGCCCCGGGATGGTTCGGGTATTTGCTGAGCAGTGCCGGCAGCTGTTCGCGTACCTGCTGGACCTGGCCTTCGTTGATCTGGTTGACATACTTCCAGATGTCCGGTTCCCCTTTCTGTGCCCCTGCGCCCGGGACCAACACCAGCAGAAGTATCAGCACAAGAACACTCTTTTTCATGCCGCGTCCTCCTCCGCGCAACGTGTACCAAACAGTGTCGCGGAGTTCGCCCCGGTGATTCGGATATTCACGTATTCTCCCGGCTGTTCGCCCCCATTCGCGAAAACGAGCGTCTTGTTGACATCCGTCCGCCCCATCAGCTCCTGTGCCGATTTTCTGCTGGGACCTTCCACCAGTACACGTTGAACCGTCCCGACCAGCCGGCGGTTCAGCGACAGGGAAATCTGTTGCTGGATCCCGACAATCTCGGTGACCCGCTCCCCCTTGACTTCTTCCGGCACCGTATCGCCCATTTCCCACGCTTTCGTGTGTTCACGGGGAGAGTACTTGAACGTGTACGCGCCGTCATACTCTACCTGCCGCATCAGCGCCACCGTCATGCGGTGGTCGGCTTCCGTCTCACCCGGAAAACCCGAAATGATATCGGTGGTCAGAGCGACCCCCGGCAAACAGCGACGGATCTTTTCAACAAGCTTCAGATACGCATCGACGGTATAGGTGCGGTTCATAGCCGCGAGAATACCGTCAGAACCGGATTGCACGGGAAGATGGATATACTTGCAGATATTGTCCGTCGCGCCCATCGTCTCAATCAGTGATTCCGACATGTCCTGCGGATGCGACGTCGTGAAGCGGATGCGCACGGAAGGATCCACCGCGGCGGCGGCTTTCAACAAAGCGGCAAAGTCAAGCCCGTTATCGCTGTACGAGTTGACATTCTGTCCCAGCAGTGTGACATCTCTGAACCCGCGCGCGGCCAGGTCACAAACTTCTCCTACGATGCTCGGAACGGGACGGCTCCGTTCGCGCCCGCGTGTAAACGGTACCACGCAGAAGGTGCAGAATTTGTCGCATCCACGCATCACCGCAATCCAGGCCGAGATACCCTCGGTCCGCAAGGGAACAATGTCTTCATACGTTTCCACACGCGACAGACGGACGGCAATCCCTTTCTCCCCCTCAAAGGCGTGATGTAAGAGATCGGGGAGCTTCCGGTATTCGTCCGGACCCACAATGAGATCCACAAGACGCTCTTCCTCGATAAGCCGTTCACGAAGCCGCTCCGCCATGCAGCCGAGGACTCCGACCACCAGATGGGGATTCCGGCGTTTCTGGGCATGAATCAGTCCAAGTCGACCACGAATACGTTGCTCGGCATTGTCACGTATGGCACAGGTGTTAATCAGGACAACATCGGCAGCACCCAGGTCATCGGTGAAGCCGTACCCCTGCACCGAGAGAATCCCCCCGACCAGCTCGCTGTCGGCAAGGTTCATCTGGCACCCGTACGTCTCAATATAGACGCGCTTGTATGTCGAGATGTCAGTCATGGAATACCGTGGGGAGAGCCAGAAATTTACCCACTATATGACATGAATGCAATTTTGGAAGATTAGGAATTCATTAATTGTTCTTAATTAATGCCGCCATTCCTCCGTATTTCTGGCGTAATGCCATTTCGTCAGGTCGCCGGGCTTAATTTTCCAGCACCTCGCTATTTCATCTCCCGATCCGCTTTCGTATCTTCTGTGCGTGTTTCTCATCCTCCACATTCCACGGTTGACAGGACATGACCCCCTCTGAATTAATGAACGGTATTCATACCAAGGCGAAATCGCTGAACAGAACGATTGTTTTCCCTGACGCAACTGATGAGCGTGCTGTCCGGGCATCACGGATCCTGTTGGATCAGGGTCTTGTTACGCCGGTGCTGATCGGTGAGACGGAAGCAATTGAGGCGGTACTGCAGAAAACAGGCACATCCCCGGCCGGCATACAGGTTATCGATCCTGCAACGTCCAATAGCCTGAAGAGCTTTGCAGAAACATTTTATGAACTGCGGAAGGCAAAAGGGCTGACGCCGGGGGAAGCCCAGAAGCAGATGACCCATCCGCTCTACTTCGGAGCAATGATGGTTCGTGAGGGTCTGGCGAACGGAAGTGTTGCCGGGTCAATCTCGACAACGGGCGATGTCCTCCGTGCCGCCATCCAGGTTATCGGACTGGCCGAGAATATCACGATTGTTTCCAGCTTCTTCCTGATGATCTTTCCACAGCAGATCTACTCGTTCGCCGATTGTGCAGTGGTCCCCGATCCGACGGCGGAGCAGCTCGCGGACATCGGCATTTCCACCGCCGACAATTACCGCCGTCTCACCGGTGAAGAACCGCGGGTGGCAATGCTGTCGTTCTCAACGAAGGGAAGTGCCGGCCATCCCCTGGTGGAGAAAGTCCAACAGGCCACCGCACTATTCAAAGAGAAGCGGCCGGATATCATTGTTGATGGCGAAGTCCAGCTGGATACGGCCATTGTCCCCAAGGTCGCACAATCGAAAGCTCCCGGGAGTCCGCTTAAGGGCAAAGCCAACGTCTTGATCTTCCCGGACCTGAATGCGGGCAACATCGGCTACAAAATGGCCCAGCGTCTGGCCGGCGCAGAAGCCATCGGACCGGTGGTCCAGGGCCTCCGGAAACCCGCATTTGATCTTTCCCGCGGGTGCAGTGTGAGCGACATCGTGAATGTCGCGGCCATCAATGCCGTCGTCGGCGCAGCGTAAAACCAACCCCCTCCCGGCACGCTCCGGTCTTCCTGTCCGCGGGTAACACCGCCGGACGGGGAGACCGAAAGATTATCTCTCCGCCCGGCCGACCAGGCTCCACACCCACGCCGCACCCAGCACGATCGATGCCACGCCGACAATCGCCGGCGACGCCGGGAAATCGAAGACAAATGCCAGAAACAACCCCACCACCGGCGCCAGCAGACCGATCAGCACAGACACCGTAAAAATCAACTTCACATTCCGTGTCAGAAGCATGGCGGCCACGGGCGGCACCACCAGAAACCCGAACACAAAGAGATCTCCAACCATGTGTGTCGCAAAGGAAATCACCATCCCGGCAATCACATAGAACACCATCTCCCAGACGCGTGCTCTGTACCCCTGTGTTGCCGCGGTTTCGGGATCGAATGTAATGAATGAGAACTCCTTGAAGAAGAGAAGATGCACGGCCATGGCAATCACAAATGCACCCGCCATAAGCTGGAAGAGCCCCGGTGTGACAAAGAGAATGTCCCCCCGCAATAGATTCTCAATCTCTGCCGCTTCAACCTTCGGGGTTTTCTGCATGATGAGTATCCGCGCCGTCACCGAAGTGATGAACACCACACCCAGCACCGAATCCCGGGGGGTCTTCTTTTCCGTCAGGATGCGCGAGATAATGACCACCGTCACCAGCGTCACCGCCAGCGCACCAACGATATGCGGAACGGCAAAGAACGGGAGAAACGTCAGGGCGAGGCCGAGCACCGAAACCTGTGTCAGTACGGCACCCAGGAAAACCACCCGTTTTGCCACGATGTACACGCCGAGAAAGGCACACGAGACGCCGACCAGCATACTGCCATAGACGGCCAGGGGAAATTCGCGGAATAGTGTGCTCACAATCTCCATGGCGTTCATCGCGCACCCCCCACCGTGACCACGGTACGATTCCCGATCTGATTGACCTGCACGGGTAGATGATAAAGTGCAGAGAGATTCTTCCCGGTGAGCACTTCCCCCACCGGGCCGACCTGGAAGAAGCCGCTCTCGACAAGCGCGATAAGCCGGGCATGGTTTGCCACGTCATCCAGAAGATGGCTCACCATGATCACGGTGAGATGATCCCGTGCATGCAGCGTATCCACGAGATCCAGCATCGCCACGCGCGATGTCAGATCCATCCCGTTTGTCGGTTCGTCCAGTACCAGCACGTCGGGATTGGACGCCAGAGCACGGGCAATCAGCACCCGCTGTTTCTGTCCGCCCGAAAGATCCCGGAATACTCTTCCCGCAAGATCCTCAACGCCAACCTGACGCAGGCCGTGCATCACGGCGAGATGATCGGTGTGTGCCGGCAATCGCAGAAGCCCCATCTCCCTGTATCGCCCCATCATTACCACGTCACGGGCGGTATAGGGGATCACCGTATCGATGGCATCCCTCTGCGGTACATACCCCCAGCGAATCGGTCTTCCGTCGGCGTTCTGCGTCGTGACCGTGCCCGCCTGCGGCTTCAAGGTGCCAAGGATCGCCCGGAGAAGCGTGGTTTTTCCCGCACCGTTCGGACCGACCAGACCGAAGTATTCGCCGAACTGCATGCTGAAAGAAACATCCCGCAGGATCACTTTCCGACCGTAGCCAAGCGTGACATGGTCGAACATAATCATAGCGTCTGGTATCACTTCAAGGCTCCGGCAAGAGTGGTGATGTTATAGTCCATCAGCGTGAGGTATTCGTTTGTTCCATCAACACCGCCGGTGGACGTGGAGAGACGCAGGACGCTGGCCCCCGTTGCGCGGGCGATCTGGTCCGCCGCGCTGGAATCATAGAAGGGCTCCACAACAATCACCTTTATGCCGGTCTGGCGGATAAGCGTGATCAACTCGGCGGTGTGACTCGGACTGGGCGCGATACCCGGCTTGGGCTCCACCTGGTCCGTTACCGTCAGCCCGAGCCATGCGGTAAAATACGTCCAGCTCTTGTGAAAAGTGATGATCTTGGTGCCCGCAAAAGGCTTCATCGTCGCCGACCATTGCGCGATCTTTCCATCAAGCTTCTTCAGATAGGCCTCGCCATTTGCGCGGAAGAATTGTTCGTCCTCCGGCGACACCCGGGCGAGCGCTGAAACGATGTCTTCGATAATGATGTGGACGTTGCGCGGATCGAGCCAGTAGTGCGGGTTGCCGTACCGGTGCACATCCCCCTGGCTGGCGTCGAGTTTTGCCGGAATTTCCACTTTGTCTATGCGTTTCGAAAGATCCACAACATCCAGTTTCGTGTTCCGCGAGCCATCGATGATCTGGGGCGCCCACATCTCCAGATCCATGCCGATCATGAAGAACAGGTCGGCGGCTTTGAGCTTCATCATGTAGCTCGGTTTTACCTCCACAAAGTGGGGATTCTGGTCGCCGCGGACAATATTATCAACCGTGACTCTGTCGCCCCCCACCTGACGGGTGAAATCCGCCAGGTCGGGAAGCGAGGTGACGACTTTGATCGTTCCATGCGCGATGCCGGCCCATGCAACGAGAATCATAAAGAGAAGGTGTCTCATCATGCAAACTCCTTGAACAAGGTGAGAGGTCTATTAGAATGGGTGGGCTTTGTGCGGCCCCAGTGAAAAGAGCGCTTGAAGGGTAATCATATTGACGGATTGCGATACACCCGGCGATTCCGTGGTGGTGTACTGATACTGTAACCGCAGTCCGAGTGTCTCCTCTACGGGGTAGAAGCCCAGGAACACGGCCACCGCCCGGGCTTTGTCATCGGTGCTGTAGGGAGATTCCGTCCAGTCGAACCGTACCCCCGCGCTGAACATCTTCAGGAACTGATAGTCAGCGTACAAATAGAGCCCGGAAGAATTGATCGTGCGCCTTTCCGGATTCCCCCCCGCATCGACGAACTGATTGAAGTCACGGTCCTGGACTGCCGTGCGCGTATTGTACAGAAATTCTCCCTGAACCACCAGCGACGTGTATGAATCGGGTTTGTACTTGTATTTGAAGTCCAGATTCCCATACCAGAACCGGTCACGATTATAGGGATCGTGAATGCCTGTGTAGCCGCTGAGCCCGGCCTCCAGATCGCTGTAATCGCCGAGTGGAAAGAAACCCATGAGCCGCGCCGACGTGGCGTAGAACGGGCTCGCGCCGGTGGTGTCTTCCATTCCGGTCGCTTTGCCGATTGCCGACCCGCGCAACAGATCGACCGTAAGCTTTGAGTAAATGTCTCCGGTGGGAAGCAGCACGCTTGCCGAAATACCGAGGTCGTTCAGCCCCTCTTCGCCGAGAAAACGTTCCTGCGACAGCGGCTGCGTGACAAACGGCCAGGCGTGGGGATGTACCATGTTCAGCTTCCCGTAGTCCACGCGGTACTTTCCGAACCGCACGTTGAGGTCGAGGGGAAGCCCGCGCAATATCGTCGCATATACTTCTTCGAGTCCAAGCTTCCCGACTTCAACGTCCGGCCCGGGAAGCGTGAGAATCACATCGGCCTTGGCGTACGGGTTCAGATACGCCTGCATGGCGATTTCAAGCTCTTCAAAGGCAAAGTCGGGACGGCTGAATTCGCGTATCCCTTCAGCGAGTTTCTCACCGTCATTTGTGTGAACAATAAACCGCGGAATAATGCTGATCTCGGGATTGATGGACTGAGCAAAACCGGCGGCGGCAATAATAACGTGCAAAACAAACGCCGGGAACAGCAGAGACACGCGTCGATGCATAGCATCCTCCATAAGCAGCGCTTCAGAAAAGAAGGTGGTACTCGCTTACCCGATTACCGGAGGACCGCGTTTGTCGGGGAGGAGCCGGAAAAATGAACGGAGTTGGCGGAGACGAGATTCGGGCACGACATCTGCAACGATCAGCGCGTATCCGGCAGAAAAACCTTCAGCGGGGGTTGACTCCCGCTGGCTGGACTGCCAGCAGATGAAACATCCATGAATCGAGTCAAGGGGAATATGACGTTCGAAAACCCTGCAGGCATGCGCCGAGACCTGTGCAGCCGGAACCAACCGGATGGAAAACGTGTGATGATGGACCAGCGGTACGACCCCGGCCAGCACATACGTGAGCAGAAACGCCACGGCAATGGTGCGCTGCGCAGTCCGGCCTCGGGCCGGCACTATATGTCTGGAGCGGGTCAATGAGATAACCACGTTGCATACTTGAACAGACAAACACTCAGAAGAATTCCCTCAATCCTCAGGAATCTCATGTCCAGCAGGAAAGGGTCTGGAGACGACCTCTGGTCGTATGTCACGGTCGGCAGACTGCTCCCAGCACCACCGGCCGGCGGGCCCCGGTCGCCCGGGGAAGATTCGCCGGGTGACCGGCAATCGTTTCGTTCGCCAGAATCGCAAAACAGATTGCTTCCTTCGCATCACCGCTTATGCCATAGGCATCGGCCGTGCCCACCGCAACCCCGCCGAACAGTTCACGGAGGCTCTCCAGGAAGAAAAGGTTACGGGCTCCGCCGCCGCTCACGATTATCTCATCTACGGGTAATCGTCTCCGTATGAAGCGTTCGTAAGCGTCAAACACCGCGAGTGGTGTGAGCAAGGCAACGGTATGGATCACATCTTCCGCCCGCTCGCCCTTTGCTCGGCTGAGGATTTCTTCGATCAGTAATTCGCCGAACATTTCCCTGCCGGTCGATTTCGGCGGCTTCCGCCGGAAATACGGGTGTCCGGCAAGCCTCCGCAATAACCCCGGAAGTACATTGCCGCGCCGTGCGGTCTCTCCACCACGGTCGAACTGGCGCCGGTAGAACCGCTGCATCAGTCCATCCACAAGCATGTTGCCCGGACCCGTATCAAACGCCACGACATCCGGCGCTGTGCAGTTGCCCGGCAATACCGTGACATTGGCTATTCCTCCAATGTTCAGCAACAGCCGCCCCTTTGTCCTTGAGCGGAAGACCAGCCAGTCGAAGTAGGGAACAAGCGGTGCACCTTCCCCGCCGGCGGCCATGTCCGCCACACGAAAGTCACCGACGGTGGGAATGCCGGTGAGCGTTGCCAGAGCCGAGGGATTGCCGATCTGGAGCGTCGCCCGCACGGTCTTGCCGAACATCTTCACCGGCCGGGGCAGGTGGTGGATTGTCTGGCCGTGCGATCCGATCAGGGCAATGGTATTGAGGGGAATCCTCGCCTTACGGGCGAGCGCGCTCACGGCATCAGCATACAACTGCGGCAGCAGCAGGTCCAACCGGGCGATATCGTCGATACGCGATGTTTCGGGAACGGAATTGCGCAACAGCATACGACGCAGGCCCCGGGGAAATGGATGTTCTCTGTAGGCAAGCTGGGCAAACCGTGTGGAGGTCCCTGATCCCCAGACACGCAGGAGGACGGCGTCAATTCCGTCAAGCGACGTGCCCGACATCAGCCCCACCACCAGTTTTCCGGCCGCACCGCCCGTCTTTGCTACTTCCCCCCTTCTTCCTTTTTCATTCTTCATTCTTATCCCCCTCCTTCGTATCTTGTCAGCATGCTTTCATCACCACTTCTCGGCACCCACGTCTCCGTGAGCGGCGGCATCCACACCGCCTTTGAACGCGCATCGACTATCGGCTGCACGACCATGCAGGTCTTCGTCAAGAATGCCAGCCGGTGGGAAGGAAAACCCCTTGTTGAACAGGATGTTCAAAGCTACAAAAGCGCGGGCGCTGGTGCAAGAGTAGCCCCGGTGGTTGCACATGCGGCGTACCTGATCAATCTCTGCGCCATCCAACCGGAAACGCTTATGAAGTCGCGGCAGGGATTCGAAGACGAACTCCGCCGCTGTGAGGCCCTGGGGATATCCGGCCTGGTGGTCCACCCCGGGGCACACATGGGTGCAGGCGAAACGGAGGGAATCCGCCGTATTGCCGAATCACTCAATACCATCCACAACCGTACGCCCGGTTTCAGGACGCTTTCCATTCTGGAAGTGACGGCCGGGCAGGGTACGGCAATCGGATACCGGTTTGACCACCTGCGCGGTATTGTGGATCTGCTGGAGCGCCCTGAGCGCGCGGCCGTCTGTCTCGACACCTGCCATGCCTTCGCCGCCGGTTATGATTTCCGGATCGACTCAGGCTGGAGAAGCATGCTGGATGAATTTGACGCAACGATCGGTCTGTCACGGCTCGCCGTCATCCACGTCAATGATTCCATGAAGGAACTCGGCTCACGCAGGGATCGTCACGAGCATATCGGGAAGGGACACATCGGCCTTGACGGTTTCGGGTTTTTGATGAACGATCCCCGTCTTGAGGCCGTCCCAAAAATTCTCGAAACGGACAAGAGTGAGGATATGCATGAAGATGTGGAGAACATGAGTCTCCTCCGATCGCTGATCCGTTCAACTCCCTGACGTTTCCCCATCCGCCACTTACCCGGACACATACCATGGAGAGTTTTCGATCACCCCTTTTCAGGAACTCTGAGCGAGCGGAGTCGACGGTCGCAATGTGGCTCCTGCTCTTCTTCTGCCTCTGCGCTCGTCCCGCATTTGCACAGGAGGTGTTCGCCGTGCGGGACGAAGGGGAAGCCCGTGACCGCCTGTTTGACGTTCTCCACTACAGAATCGAAGTGTCCTTCGATGAACCCAAACGTATGGTGCTGGGAAAGGTGACCACATCACTTGTTCCCTTTCCTGCCGCGTTGAACAGCGTGGAATTCGATGCGGAGGAGATGCATATTTCCAGTGTTTCGTTCGCCGGTGGCAGGCCGCTCACCTATGAAGTGAAGCCCAGGAGTGTGGTCATTCGACTCGACCGGTCCTACTCTTACAGGGATACCCTAGCGATCGCAATTGAGTATTCCTGCACGCCCCGCAAAGGCCTGTACTTTGTCCTTCCCGATTCGGGCTATCCCGGAAGGCCGGAGCAGATCTGGACGCAGGGCGAAGACATGGATAATCACTTCTGGTTTCCCTGCTACGATTTCCCCAACGACCGCGCGACATCCGAAGTGCTGGCGACCGTTCGACGCGGTCTGACCGTGCTCTCCAACGGCACCCTTCTCAACGTTACGGAGAACAGGGCCGGCGGAACAACCACCTATCACTGGAAACAATCGAAGCCACACGTTGCGTATCTTATCATGCTCGCCATCGGCGAATATACCGTTCTGCACGACAGGGTCGGCCGTGTACCCCTGGAGTACTACATCTATCCACACCATGTTCAGGACGCAAAGGCGTGCTTTGAGAAGACACCGGACATGCTTCGCTTCTTCAGTACGGCGACCGGCATCGCCTACCCGTGGGGAAAATATGCACAGGTGTTGATTCGCGATTTTGTGGTAGGAGGAATGGAGAATACCAGCGCGACCAGTCTGGCCGATGACGCAACGGTGTTTGACGCGCGGGCCCGCCTGGATCACTCCCCGACAAGTCTGATCGCGCATGAATTGAGCCATCAGTGGTGGGGCGACCTGCTCACCTGCAAAGACTGGCGTCATCTCTGGCTCAATGAAAGTTTCGCAAGCTACTTTGATCCGTTGTATCATGAATACTTGCTCGGCCGCGATCATTTTGACTACACGATGTATGAGGCACAGAAGGCCGGTATCAATTCCGATCGCACAATGGGCCGGAAACCGATCGTGAGTGCCGGTACGTACAGCGCCAATGTGTATCCCCGTGGCGCATCTGTTCTTCACATGCTGCGCTTTCTCCTGGGGGATGATCTCTTCTGGCGGGCCGTCCGGCACTATATCGCCAAACATCAGTATGCCACGGTCGAAACGCATGATCTTGAAATCGCCATCGAAGAGGCTACCGGGCAGAATCTTCACTGGTTCTTCAACCAGTGGGTCTACAAGGCGGGCTATCCCGTGTTCGCAGTCTCATACACCTGGCATGATTCTGCCGGAACCATGTCTCTGTCTGTGCAACAAACACAGAAGATGGACAGTCTGACGGGTGTATTCCGCACACCTGTGGATGTGGAGGTGATCGGAACGACCGGACGCGCGGTCCACCGTGTGCAGATCCTCAATCGTGACACGGTTTTCGTTCTGCCTGCACCGGAGCGCCCGCGGCTGGTCATTTTTGACAGGGGGAACTGGATTCTTAAGGAGCTCCGGTTTGAAAAGTCGGACGATGAATGGCGTCTGCAGCTTGCCGAGGCCGTAAGCCCCGTAGACCGGCTCCGCGCAATCAGTGAGATTGTCACACGAAAATCCGGGGAGGACTTTGTTCCGGCGCTGATACACAGCGCCGCCAGGGATCCCTTTGCCGAGGTCCGGCGCGAGGCAATCAACGCCCTGAGCATGGTGGCCGGTGACACCCTCCGGAAGGATGTGCGCGCCGTCTACCTTACAGCCGCACATGATGCCTCTCCCGCTGTCCGGAGGGCCGCGGTGGCCCAGCTGGCGGATTCCGGAAATGCGGAGTGCGCGGAGGCGCTGAAAGGCGCACTGGGGGATTCCAGCTATGCGGTCGTCGCACAGGCGCTGCGGTCACTCGCGGAAACAGACAAACAGGGATCGATGCCGATTCTCAGGGCTCACCTGTCTGTGCCGTCGTATCGTGACGGCATTGCCTGTGCGGCACTTGCCGCCATGGCGAATGCCGACTCGGCCGCGGGGATTGCTGAAGCCCGTGTGCGCATCCGGTACGGTAACCCGCCATCCATACGGTTTGCCGCGCTCAGCATCCTCCGCCGCTTTGTCAATCACGGCACCGTTCCACTTCAGGTGTTTGAGGAACTGCTTGATGACGGGCAGGTGCCAATCAGGAATTCTGCGATACGCATTCTCGGTGAACATGGTGACGCACACCTCCTGCCGAGACTTGAGGCCATTGCCGCTGATGCCAAAAACCCTTCGGCCGCCTCGGCGAGGCACAGCATTGAACGTTTAACAAAACGGATAGAAGCACAAAGCGGAACACCCGAATGAGACATCAGCTCGTTCTTCCGGTTTGGTTCCTCGTGTGCACGGCGGGATTCTTCTTTACAGGTTGTACGAAAAAGCCGGACGGCCCGGCACCACGCCGGATTGCCGGCATTGTCTTTCAGGAAGACCAGTTTTTCCGGCTGGTGTTGTTTGGCATGCGTGATGCCGCACAACGGGAAGGGGTGGAATTGCTGGAAGCCAACAGC
Source organism: uncultured Bacteroidota bacterium (assembly GCA_963779225.1). Taxonomy (GTDB): domain Bacteria; phylum Bacteroidota; class Ignavibacteria; order UBA10030; family UBA6906; genus CAVPCZ01. Next base: position 550,135 of record CAVZWW010000003.1, on the reverse strand, counting down.
GCAGGCAAACCCGACAAGGAGATCCAGCTGGTGAACACCTACGCAGCACAGGGTGTTGACGGCATCGTTATTTCCCCACTCAGCGCGCGGGCGTCCATCAGTGCGCTTGAGCGGGCGAAATCGAAGGGTATCACTGTCGTCACGTACAACACCACGGTGGAGAGTGCCATACCTGCGGCATATGTTGAGAGCGATCAGCTTGATCTGGGCGCGTCCACCGGCAGGGCGGCGCGGGCAATCATCGAGCGGCGGTTTGGCGGCAAGGCGGTTGTCGCCCTGCTGGCATTCCAATCCCAGGCCCCGGAGCAAAGTACCCAGCGTGTTTCGGGGTTCAAACGCGAACTGGCACTGCTTCCCGGCGTGCAGATTGTCGCGGAACAGGACGCGTGGATGGCCGAACAGGCGATAAAGAAGGCCGGTGATATTCTTACCGCTCACCCGGAAGTGAATGTCATCTGGGCCGCCAATGAAGGTGGCACGGTGGGGGCTGTGATGGCCGTGAAGAATTCCGGCCGGGCCGGTAACGTCCTGGTGTTCGGCACTGACACCGGCGAACAGCTCGCGGAGTTTCTTCTCGCGGATGATGACATCCTGCAAGCCATCACCGGCCAGCGCCCGTTTGAAATCGGGAGCCGCGCGGTTGAAACCGTTCTGAAGGTGTTGAAGGGCGAACGGGTGGAATCGCGTGTCACCCTCCCCGGTGTCCTGTTGACACGCGAACGGCCCGATGAGGTGCGCGCATTCAAGCAACGCCTGGCGGAAATGAGCAAGTAGGATGATAGCCACGCTTCTCGAACTGGATTCGATTCGCAAGGTGTACCCCGGCACGGTCGCACTGGACGGTGTGTCCGTGCGCTGGGAAGGGGGAAAAGTACATGCGCTTATCGGGAGGAACGGTGCAGGAAAAAGCACACTGGTCAATATCCTCACCGGTGCGGTGCAGCCGACAGAGGGCACCATCCGGCTGAATGGCATACCTCTCCGCTTTTCTTCGCCGGCAGATGCCCACCGTGCCGGCGTGGCCGCCGTCCACCAGGAGTTGAGTCTCGTCCCGGAATTGAGTGTCGCAGAAAACATTCTTCTGGGAGCGCTCCCCCGCCGGACCGGTTTCTTACGGGAACTGATCGACTGGAAAGAGACCACGCTTCAGGCCCGGACTGTTCTCGACCGGCTGGGGCTGTCACTCGACACACACGTTCCGGCCGGCCGCCTCCCTGTCGCCCGGCAGCAGCTGGTGGAAATAGCGAAGGCTATGGTGTCGGACCCCTCTGTGCTGATTCTGGACGAGCCAACCTCGGCCTTGTCGCGGCAGGAAGCCGATCACGTCGCCACCCTGGTCCGTACGCTTGCAGTACAGGGTGTGCTCGTTGTCTACATTACCCATCGTCTTCAGGAGATCGGCAGGATCGCGGACACGGTGACTGCTATCCGCGACGGAAAATCCGCCGGCACACGGCCTTCACAGGATGTAACGCCCGAACGGATTGTCAGCATGATGTTCGGCGAAGAGCTTCGATTTGTCCGGACGACCGACCATGCGGCCGGGACGGAGCCTCTCCTTCAGGTTCGGGGGCTTTCACACCCGCCCGCATTTGCGGACATCTCTTTCACGTTGCACGGGGGAGAAATTCTGGGCATCGCCGGATTGATGGGATCAGGCCGCACCGAATTGATGCGGGCGATCGCCGGTGCCGACCCATCCACGAAAGGAGACGTGCTGGTCGCGGGCAACGCCGTGCGACCCGTATCTCCGTCGCAGATGAAACGGCTTGGTGTGGCAATGACCCCCGAAAACAGGAAGGAACATGGACTCGTCGGAGTTCTGAGCACGCGCGCCAATCTCTGCCTGGCCAGCCTCGACCGCATCACCCGTTTCGGCTTTACCACGCGCGCGCGTGAAACTCCTGTTGTCGCACAGGCCGTACGGACAATGGATATGACTGTCTCCGATCCGGAATTACCGGTGTCCTCCCTGAGCGGAGGGAACCAGCAAAAGGTCGTGCTCGGGAAATGGCTCAACACCGCCCCGCGTGTCCTGTTGCTTGATGAACCAACACGGGGCATCGATCTCCGTGCGAAGATGCAGATCTTCCGGATCGTCAGTCGCCTTAGCCGGGGAGGCATCGGTGTTCTGGTGGTCTCAAGCGAAATCGAGGAATTGCTCGATATCTGTCACCGCATTCTGATTCTCAAGAACGGACATCTGACCGGAGCTGTAGACGCCGGCAGCATTCAGCTCGACGGACTCTTTGCCGCATGCTTACCATGACCGGATCTCTCCGCCTTCACCGCTTTGTCCTGGAGATCATCCTCCTCGCCCTGTGCGGCGTGCTTGCCTTCACCGCCCCGGGATTCCTTACCACGGAGAATCTCCTGAATGTACTAAGGAATATTTCCATGCAGGGGTTGATCGCGCTGGGCATGACCATGGTGATCATCGCCGGTGAAATCGATCTGAGCGTCGGATCGGCCGTGGCATTCAGCGGCTGCTGGACGGCCTATCTCACCGGATGGTTGTCCGGCCCGCAGGTCGTAATGACCATGCCTCTGGCAGTACTCCTGGCGATATTCATCGTTCTTTTCACCGGGTTTGCAATCGGCGTGTTCACCGGAATCCTCCGGACACGCTATCAGGTGCCGACATTCATCACCACGCTTGCACTCATGACGGGCCTTTCCGGCACTGCCGAGTTGATCACCAACGGTTTTCCCCTGACACCGTTTCCCGCGTGGTATGCGGAAATCGGGGGGGGCTACCTGGCGGGCATACCCGTTCCGGCGATCGTGTTCCTCCTGACATTTGTCTTCATGCACATTATCATGAATCACACCGCCTTCGGGCGGTCGGTATATGCCGTGGGGGGAAACAGCGAGGCGGCACGGTTGAGCGGCATCTCCGTTTCCCGTGTGAAGACACTCGTGCTGGCCGTAACTGCGGCGCTCGCGGCTGCCGCAGGCGTTTTGCAGTCGTCGGAGATCATGTCCGGCACGGCAACGACCGCAAGGGGGTGGGAGCTTGATGTCATCGCGGCGGTGATCATCGGAGGAACAAGCCTGACGGGTGGTTCGGGTACCATCCGCGGGACGATGGTGGGTATGGTGTTTCTTGGCGTGATTATCAACGGCATGACCCTGCTGAACGTCAGCGAGTACTGGCAACATGTCGTACGGGGCGCCTTGATACTGAGTGCGGTGCTGATCAATCGTTTTCAATCGGGCGGCCGAACAGATCGGATCTTCCCGTGAAAGCGGATCCATGACTCCTCCATATGACAGATTGAACCGGTTCGGATGGGCACCCTTTTTTGCCGATCACTTTGCCACACTTGCTTCGGGGGGACTCGTGCCTGCACGTGTGGCGGTACAACAGAAGAAGCGCTATCTTCTGTATGCGGAGGCAGGTGAGCTCCGGGCGGAAATCGCAGGACGAATTCACTACCATGCCCGGGCGGCACAGGATTATCCGGTCATCGGCGACTGGGTGGTGGTCCGGCCGCGCACGGACGAAGGCACCGCAACCATCGTCACCGTTCTCCCCCGCAGAACACACTTTTCACGCAAGATTCCGGGCACACGTGAAGAGGAACAGATCGTTGCCGCAAACATCGACACCGTCTTTTTTGTCAATGGACTGGACACCGAGTTGAATCTCCGGAGGATGGAGCGCTATCTTGTGCTTGCTGCGGAGAGTGGGGCGGCACCGGTGATCGTGCTGAACAAAGCGGATCTGACGGAAGACGCGGACACACTCTGCACCCGGGTCGGCACACTGGTGCCCGGCATCCCCGTCGTCCTTACCAGCGCCACGCACGGTACCGGACTCGACGAGCTCCTGTCGTTTCTCCCCGCCGGTACAACGGGGGCATTGCTCGGCCCTTCGGGAACGGGAAAATCAACCCTCGTGAACGCGCTGCTAGGGAGGAAACACTTTCAAACAGACGAGGTCCGCGCATCCGACGGCAAAGGACGGCACACAACAAGTCATCGGGAGCTGGTGGTTCTTCCGGCGGGCGGGCTGCTTATCGATACACCCGGCATCCGCGAAATGCAGTTGTGGGGCGGCGGTGAAGGAGTTCTCGAGGCCTTTGAGGATATCGAAGAATTGCTCACCGGGTGCAAGTTCACCAATTGCCGACATGAAGAAGAACCGGGATGCGCCGTACAGAAGGCGATAGACAACGGCACTCTGGATCCCGGACGCCTGGAGAACTACCACAAGATGCTGCGGGAAATCGCCCATCAGGAGCGACGTATAGACAAAGCCGCATCGCTGAGGGAAAAAGAGCGCCAGAAGCGGCTCACCGCACAGCATAAGCGGGGGTACCGGAAACCCTAGAGAATCAGCGCCCATCTGCCGCAGATCCTAGTGAGCGGCGGGACCTCTGAGTACCCGTGAGGGAAACAGAAAGAGCGCCTTGACAAACGCAAGGATGGCGTTCACGGTGATCCCGACAAGCCGGAACGGCAGCATCAGCAGCCAGACAAACGGATAGAGTACCAGCGCCAGCAACGCCAGCGGCCAGCAGAGTACGGCCAGAATCAACCACAACAGGAATTTCATCATCCTTCTCCCTTATGAATCAACGTCAGCTCCGTAAAACCATAGCAAGCCTCTATTCCAAGAAATTCGACTCCACCACCGAACTTCTCGCGGACGTCGTGCACCGGATTACCCAGCACGGTAATCTTGAGATTCAGGGTGGACGCGTCTGGAGGCTCAGCGCCACGGATTTCTCCTACGAACTTATCGCCCAGGTCGGATCGGTCCGGAAGATCCGCGATCACTATCGGCTGAAAGCCGATCGTTACGCCCTGTTCAAACTTCTCCCGAAACAACGCACCGTCGTGCTGAAAGAAACCAGCCGGTATCTGCGCCGTAAGGGAATTATCCGGTACTCGGCCACCGGCGTGGGAGAAGTGGTGAAAATCCGGAACACGCCCCTCTACCAGTATGTCCTTTCCTTCAACACCACGCTCGGAGAAGACCAGATCGCGCCGACGCTGGATATTATCGGCATGGCGGTTACCAACATGGTGAGCAGTCAGCATAATGAGCGGCGGAGCAAACAATATAAGAAAGATCTGGACAAAGCTCGCGAAATTCAACAGAGTATTCTTCCCGAACGAAAGCTCCGCTTTCATCATTACGAGATATACGGAGTTTCTGTTGCAGACAAGATTGTCGGAGGCGACTTTTTCGACTATATCGAGAATGACGATGGCGACCGGTTGTCCATCGCCATCGGTGACGCGGCCAGCAAAGGAATGGTGTCCGCCGTGCAGGCCCTCTATGTTTCCGGGGCACTCCGCATGGGCATCGGTTTTCAGACCAAACTCAGCTCGCTCATCCACAGGATCAATCTTCTTGTGCACCGCATGTTCTCTGCCGAGCGATTTCTGACTCTCTGTGTAGCGGAACTGACCAACGATGCGAAAGGGATATGCCTCTTCATCAACGCCGGGCACCCCCGGCCGATTCTGTACCACGCGGCAACCGGCGAGAGCGAATTTCTCGACGCAACCGGAACGATCATCGGTCCCTTCCCCGAGCAAACCTATCGACGCGAGAGTGCCGTGCTGGAGGCGGGAGACGTCCTGCTGCTGTACACGGACGGTGTAATGGAAGCGATGGACGTGGAAGAGAATCAGTACTCGGAAAAGCGTCTTGAACAGGATCTCTCGGCGTTGTACAACCGGAGCGCACAGGAGATCGCGGAGACCATCCTGGAACGCGTCCGGAAATTCGGCCTGCGCGGAAAAAACCAGGACGACAAAACCGTTGTCGTGGTCAAGCGGTCCTCGAAAAAGAACTAAACGCCGGACACGTTCGTGATGAACCATGCTTTTCTCCCCGTTTTTTCCTTCATTGGGACAAGACCTCTGTCGCCATTCGTTCCGGATAACCCGCGTTCACCTGAAGGAAGACGCTGTGCCGGTCGTGAAGAACATTCTGATACGCACACTTGAATTGATGGTTCGTAAGCCCGTCCTGACCCCGGAGCAGATCGATTTCTCGTCGGTACGGACTGTCCTCGTGATCCGCCAGCACGACCAGCTGGGGGATTTCCTGCTTGCCACCCCGGTCTTTCGTGCAATCCGGAACCGCTTTCCCGAAGCACACGTTGGGGTCCTGGTCCGGGACTATTTCGCCGATGCCGTCGCCGGCAACCCCCTGGTGGATGAGATTCTCGTACTGCAGAAAGGGATCCGCCGCTGGGATCCCCGGCGCATCATGAACCTGTGGCAGAAGCTGCACAAACGATGGGATCTCACCATCGTATTGAATACCGTAAGTCATTCTCTGTCAAGCGATCTGCTGGCGGAACTCTCCAGCAGAAGACTGATTCTGGGATCCGCCCACCGGATCTTCCCGGGCGCCACACGCAACTTTTTCTATAACCTCCTTGCCCCCTATTCTCCGACGACGCAGCATCAGTCCGAACGGAACCTGGACATTGTCCGGTACATCAACGCACATACCGACGATCTTTCGGAATTTATGTTCATAGGGGATACCGAACGCCATCAGGCGCTGGAGACCCTGCATCAACTCGGGATGCGTGACGGGATGGTGAGTATCGCTCTTCACGTTGGAGCCGGCAAAGCAGCCAACCGGTGGCCCGTCGCACATTTCGCCCGGCTTGCGCAATTGCTCCATGATCGTCTGGGCGCACAGATTATCCTCTTCTGGGGCCCGGACGAAACAACCCTTGCCGACCAATTCTGTCGCCTGATCACTTTTGTGCCGGTAAAGGTCCATCCGGAGGGCCTCCGTCATATGGCCGCCTGTTTTACACAGTGTTCCCTTCTTGTCTGTAATGATACGGGAGTCATGCACGTGTGCGCTTCCGTCGGTGTACCGTTGGTTGCCGCGTTCGGTCCGACACCTCCCGACCGATGGAAGCCGATCGGCGATTCGTTCGTTGCCGTCCGGACCGCCAGCTGCGTCGTCGACGACGTCGACGTGGATTCGGTGTACAGGCAGATCACCACCCTGCTCCAGCGGTCACGTCCGGAGACGGAACATGAACCGCATCCCTTATCAGACCAGGGAAGGTCACGCGTATGAACACACGGGAATCCATGGGCGACCCGCCCAATACCGGTGACAGCGATTTCCCGGCCGCCGGGAACCGGAATGCGCTTCAGGCGGCGGAACATCATCCGTTGCTGCTGCCCGCAATGCGCGCCGTGCTGGTCGGGTGTTCGTACATCTTTCTCGCATCCACGTATTTTTCCATCGCCGTCAATTCGCTTTCCATGGGCCTGATGGCCGCCTTCTGGCTGGGCATCATGGCGGTCGAACGGCGATGGGGTGTCGTCCGGACTCCGCTCGACCCCTTTTTCCTCGGTTTCCTCGTCGTGCAGACGATCTCCACTATCTTTTCTTCCGATCCGTTTCACTCGCTTCTACTCTCCAAGCGGGTGCTTCTTGTCGGACTCGTCTATTTCTTCGCGAGCACCGTGGTCCGGGAACGGCAGGCAAAACGTCTGGTTTCGGTCCTCCTTGGCACGGCAACGATCGTCGCAACTATCGGTCTGGTGAAACTCATCGTTGGGAGACCGGAAGAAAACATCCGCCTGGGTATCTTTCAGTTCTATATGACAACGTCGGAATTGATGACGATCGCCACCGTGCTACTCTTCCCCTTTGTCATCCACCCCCGAACGCCCCGGAACATTCGATGGGCCGCCCTCCTCGCGCTGGTGCCTGTGTCCATTGCCCTCTGGGCAACGGTAACGCGTGGCGCCTACCTCGCCGCCGCGTACGGGTTGGCCTTCACGGCCATTGTGCGCAACAAAAAGATTCTGATTCCGTTGATCCTGATCCTGATTCTGGTGGTCGTCTTCGCGCCCCCGTATATTCAGAACCGTATCACCAGCATCGTGGATATGACCCACCCGGAAAATGTGTCCCGCCTCCTCATGTGGAAGGCGGGAATCGCGATCTTCAAAGACCATCCCATCGTCGGTGTGGGTGATATCGATTACGGCCTTCTCCTGGATCGCTATGCGGACCCCGCCCTGCCGCGTGTCTGGGGTCATCTCCATAATACGCCGTTGCAGATTCTGACGAATTACGGAGTATTGGGATTTGTCGTCATCATGGGGATGTTTGTCGCCATGTTCGCCGCAGAGTGGAAGATCTACACGCCTAGCCGGCAGCAGTGGTTCAGAGGATCGTTCGCCCTCGGCGGAATGGCGGTCCTGGTCGCCTTTTTTGTCAACGGTCTGACAGAATGGACGTTCGGGGATCAGGAAGTGATTACCCTTGTCTGGACGACGCTCGGTCTCGTTCTCTCGTTGAAGAACACCGCCGCAACGTCCTGATTTGCCCCGTTCATGGATCACGCACCAACATCTCACCACCATTGAAGTGTGTATGGAAAATCTCGAACACGTCCTTCAAACCATCAGCGACTTTGTCTGGGGCCCGCCGTTGCTCATCCTGCTGTTTGGAACCCATCTCTATCTGACGTTCCGACTGCGATTTATCCAGAGATTCATAGGCAAAGCCATCCGCATTTCCCTTCAGCGCGGGCATGAGGGCGCGGGCGACGTGAGTCAATTCGGCGCCCTTACCACTGCTCTGGCGGCGACGATTGGCACGGGCAACATTGTCGGTGTCGCAACAGCCATCGCCGCCGGAGGACCGGGTGCGGTACTGTGGATGTGGCTGACCGGCGTATTCGGCATCGCCACAAAATACGCGGAAGCCCTCCTGGCCGTCAAATACCGTACGACGAACGCAGCCGGACAAATGGCCGGAGGCCCGATGTACGTGCTGGAGCGGGGCATGAATGCCCGATGGTTGGGCATGATCTTCGCTGTGCTGACCGCCGTGTCAGCCTTTGGCATCGGCAACATGGTACAGGCCAATTCCATCTCCTCCATGGTCCAGGAAAACTTCGCGATTGCACCATGGATCACCGGCATCGTAATGACCGGACTCACGGCCGTGGTCATTCTCGGAGGGATTAAATCCATTGCCAGGGTATGCGAACGGCTGGTACCGTTTATGGCAATATTCTATTTTGCCGGATGTCTGCTGTTACTGGCAATGAACTTCTCCGGTCTTCCGGCAACGATCGAATTGATTTTCACGAGCGCTTTCACCGGTCAGGCGGCAATCGGCGGGTTTCTTGGAGCGGGGATGAAAGAGGCGATTCGTTACGGCCTGGCCCGCGGACTCTTTTCCAATGAATCCGGCCTTGGCAGCGCGCCCATCGTTGCCGCTGCCGCACAGACGAAGAATCCGGTCCGGCAGGCTCTGGTGTCTTCCACGGGAACATTCTGGGACACCGTGGTGGTCTGCGCTCTGACAGGTCTCGTGCTCGTCAATTCGGGTGAATGGATGAACGGTCTGAGAGGGGCAGCGCTTACCAACGCTGCATTCTCCGATGTGCCTGTCGTCGGCCCCGTTCTGCTCACAGGCGGATTGCTGACCTTTGTATTCTCCACAATTCTTGGATGGTCGTACTACGGTGAGAAGGCGGCGGAATACCTCCTCGGGTCAAAGGTTGTCACGCCGTACCGCTGGCTCTGGGTCGCCGCCATTATGCTTGGGTCGGTCCTTTCTCTTCCGGTTGTCTGGTCATTTGCGGACATCGCCAATGGTCTTATGGCTATCCCGAACCTGATATCCCTTCTCGTTCTCAACCGTGTTCTCGTACGCGAGACGCGGGAGTTTTTGTGGGAGGGAAACCTGGACAGGGCCGGATAGCGGAGAGCCCGACAATCTTCCCACCGGTGAACGGCCGGGCAAAACGCAATTACCGCGCACATATCGGCAGGGGTGACGCATGGCAAACGCATTCACGGGAAAGACGGTTCTCATTACAGGAGCCTCACGCGGCATCGGACAGGCGACTGCTGTGATGTTTGCACGGGAGGGCGCCCGTGTCGCGGTACATTATCACCGGAACGCCTCCGCAGCCGCGGCTACCCACGCATCGCTGGCCGGCGAAGGCCATGAGCTCTTCCAGGCCGACATTGCCCGGCCGGAGGAAGCCCAACGGCTTGTCGGGGAAGTGCTGGCATCCATGCAGCGGATGGATATTCTGGTCAATAATGCCGGCATCTTTGTGCTCCATTCCCCTGCATCCGTGACGTATGACGACTGGCAGAAGGCGTGGGGAGATACGATCGGCACAAATCTGATCGGAACGGCGAACGTCTCCTACTGGGCAACCCGGACAATGATCGCGCAGGGAGGCGGACGTATCATCAATATCACCTCGCGCGGTGCGTTCCGCGGGGAGCCGGACGCACCTGCATACGGTGCGAGCAAGGCCGCCATGAATGCCCTCAGTCAATCCCTGGCGAAAGCGCTTGCACCCCATCGTATCTTCGTGTTCGCTGTGGCGCCCGGTTGGGTGGAAACGGATATGGCGCTCCCCTATTTGAGCGGTGCCGAAGGGGACGCCGTTCGCCGGCAGAGTCCGCTCGGCCGCATTGGACATCCCGACGAGATCGCCCGGACCGTCCTCTTTCTCGCATCGGAAGGGACCGATTATCTCACCGGCTGTATTGTGGACGTAAACGGCGCGTCATACCTGAGAACGTAGCTCGACGAACATCATCCCGTCCATCAACCGGAGACCGGCAGGATCGCGGGCGCGGTGACCGCAATCCACGACGGGAAATCGGCCGCACCACGACGCTGGAGCCTCCTATGTCGTCTACCATAACGTTGCGCGATCTGCTGCTGCGGTATGTGCGGCCGGGAACGCTCTCCACGAGCGGGGAGAATGCCCGGCTGACCTGCGTTGCATGCGGCCACCGGTGCAGGATCGCGCCGGGCCATGAAGGAATCTGCAAGGTCCGCTTCAATGAGAACGGCACGCTGATGGTGCCGCACGGTTATGTCGCCGGACTACAGATTGATCCTATCGAAAAGAAACCCTTCTTTCACGTCCTGCCGGGAAGCAGCGCCCTCAGCTTCGGCATGCTCGGCTGCGACTATCACTGCCCCTACTGCCAGAACTGGTTCAGCTCCCAGACACTGCGCGACCCCGCCGCAGAGGCAAAACCCGAAAGGAAAACGGCGGAAGAGATCGTTGCCCTCGCCGTCCACCACCACGTCCCCGTCATCACCAGCACCTACAATGAACCGCTGATCACATCCGAGTGGGCCGTTGAAATATTCGCACTGGCGAAGCAACGTGGCATCCGGTGTTCATACGTTTCGAACGGAAACGGTACGCCTGAAGTCCTGGAATATCTTCGCCCCTACATCGACTTCTTCAAGATCGACCTGAAGAGCTTCCGCCAGAAGAATTACCAACGGCTGGGCGGGAAACTGGATACGGTGCTGGAGACCATCACCCGGCTGAAGGAAATGGCTGTCTGGGTGGAAGTGGTCACCCTGGTAGTGCCGGGCTTCAATGACTCCCCTGAAGAACTGAAAGAAATCGCCGGATTCCTGGCCTCCGTCTCTGCGGACATTCCCTGGCACGTGACGGCATACCATGCGGACTACAGTATGACCGCCCCATCCTCCACGCCTCCCGGAACCCTGCAACGCGCGGCGTCAATCGGCACGGAGAGCGGGCTGTCGTTTGTCTATGCGGGGAATCTGCCGGGAAGAACCGGACGGTGGGAAGACACACGCTGTCCGGGTTGTGGAACGACACTCGTCGAACGGACGGGATTCCATGTTCAGTCCAATCATCTGAAGAACGGGGCATGTCAGAAGTGCGGGCGTCGCATCCCGGGAGTGTGGGAGTGAAACCGGACATCATGCAGCCATCCCTCTCCCTGATCATCGCCGTCTACAACAAGCCGGATGTCCTCCAGCTCGTCCTGACGGCATGCGCGCGGCAATCGATAAGGGACTTTGAAATTCTCATCGCCGATGATGGGTCCGGTCCGGCCGTACGGCAGGTGATTGCGGAATGCCGCCGCGAGACCGGCGTCCCGCTGACCCACATTTTCCACGACGACCGCGGCTGGCGGAAGAACACAATCCTGAACAGCGCAATACGTGCCTCGCAGAGCGACTATCTGGTTTTCATTGACGGAGATTGTATTCCCTCGAGACGCTTTCTGGAAGACCACTGGCGTGAGCGTGAGGAGCGCATGGTGCTTCTGGGAAGGCGTGTGGAAACCAGCAAACGATGGTCGGAGTCGCTTACCGTCAGTGCAATAACCAGCGGGAGCTTCGAGCGGTTGAATTGGGGGGTGTGTAGGGATGGACTCAGGGGAGAGGCCCTGCGTATCGAAGACGGCATCCGGATGCACAGCGCACTCCTGCGGAAACTCCTTCTGCGCAAGGCCCGCGGAATGCTCGGGAGTAACTTTTCTCTGGCAAAAGCGGATCTTGTTGCAATCAACGGGTTCGATGAACTCTATGACGGTCCGGGATGCGGGGAAGACTCCGACATCGAGTATCGTCTCTCCTTAACCGGCGTGAAAACGAAGTCGGTCAGGAACCTCGCCATCCAGTTTCACGTCCATCATCCGTTGACTAAAGTATCGAATGCCTGCTGGGAACGATTCGAGCGGGTAAAGAACACAGGGCAACCCCGCTGCCGCATGGGGCTGGAACAGGTGGATGTCCCGGGGACGGTGTAGCCCTGTTCCGTGATCCTATTTCCCGCTCTTCTTGGAGCCCGCCGACCGCTCCACTTTGGTAAAACCCGGGGGAATGTCAAACTCGCTTGCTGCAATGGCCCGGCGCTCGATCTTTGTCACCAGCGTTTTCACCCCCATGGCCATGTTCATCTCGATCGGAAATCCTTCCACCTTCGTCATCGCCTGGGACAGCCCTTTGAGCGTCGACATCCTGCTGAGCTGTTCTATCATATCCTGCCTCATGGCGGCAAACCCTGCGACATCCTGCGTGGCCCAGATCGAGGCGATCTCCTTTTTGTCCTGCGTCATGGAGTAGCGTGTGCATGAGAAACCGCTGATGGCCTTCCTTTCCGCTGTTTTGATGACATCGTATGTTACCTCAGCCTTCCCGGGAGTATTGGCCCCGAGCATTTTCTCCATCATCGCGCGCTGCTCGGCGGGCATGTCCTTCATCTGTTCCTGCAGCTTCTTCATCTGCGCTTCCATTTGTTTGCCGGCCGCTTCCATTTGCGCAAAGGTCGTTTCCGTGTAGGTTTTATCCGTCGGATTCACCGTGTACAGCTTTTCCTGGTCGATCCGGGTGAGCATATATTCACTTTCGCCCTCCGAGGTAGTCTTCATTTTCTTCGGAAGATAGAACGTCTTCATCAGCTTTTCTTTCTGGTCCTGTCCGGAAATGGTCACAGTGCTTTCCCAGTACATTCCCTGTCCGTACCCTGCCGCAACAAACACCGCTGTAAGAACGACCATCATCAACCGCTTCATGTGCTGCTCCGTGTGATGTGAACGAATGGATGAGTTATGTCGCCGGTTCCAGTGGCCGTGCTATGACCACCCCGGTATGCGAACGAATGGCCTGCACATAGGCGGCAAGATCACCTGACGACAGCGTCACCTTGCCCCCCGACAGCGGGGCATGGAGGAACCGCGGCGTTCCACCGGTGAGCAGCACCATACCGGTGTGGGCGATATCCATACCTTCCATCGACGTCACGGTCCCGATGATATCGCCGCTCCGGAGCAGGCGCTGTGCGGCCGTCAGCCGTTCCTTTGTCACCCGGTACAGCGGGGCCGAGGAGAGACGGATTTCCGTTTCTGTGATGGTGGTAAGGGTTGCGTCGTCGGCAAGCTGCCGGTACGAGGCTCTGTGGGACGACATGAAATTGATCACTTTCCGGTACTCCGTCCCGCCGGCTTCGACCGTGATATCGCGTATCACTTTCTTTCGCACATTGTCCGACATCCAGTCCGTGAAGTAGTGCAGACGGCTGGAATACCCGTTGATGACGCCTGAAGAATAGCGGATAAGGGTGAGCTCGGCGAGGAATGTTTCGAATGTTGTCGTTCCGCTTTTCACGCATCGGGCGAGCGCAAGGGAGTTTTCTACGAACGTCAGGCAATCAAAGCCCCTGAGATTCACCACCAGGTGCTCTTCGCCCTCCCTTTCAAGCGAGTGGGCGACATAGGGTGTACCGATAAGCGACTCTCCGATGGCGGCGACAATTCCGCCGACCGGCAGTGATGCCAATCCGCGTTCCTCTGCCCAGGAAAACACGTGACGGACGATGACTGCGTCGTCATCCCCGGCAGGATGTGTCCAGCGCGGCAGACAGAGCAGGGCCACGCCCGCACCACCGGCGCGCAGAAGAAATTCCCGGCGGGTTGTCCGTCGACGGCCGGAAAACCGGGGATCTGCATAAACGGATCTGTTCTTCATACGGCCGGTTCCTTGATCGTGGCGCACTCCATTCCGGACGGTGCGTCAACATGCCGTGTAATGTTCACACAAAGATTCCGCTAGAACGACGGCTCTTCCAGTCCGGGCGGCCCGGGTTCAAACGACGGAAGGGCGAGGTTTTCGAACCGCGCATAACGGTGGACAAAGGCGAGGTTCACGTCGTCAATGGGGCCGTTGCGTTGTTTGCCGATGATAATTTCCGCGCGACCCTGCACATCCGCAGCTTTGTTGGATTTCGGATCGGTGTACATTTCCGGCCGGTGCACAAACATCACCACATCGGCGTCCTGTTCGATGGCACCCGATTCGCGCAGATCGGAGAGAATGGGACGTTTGTCGGTGCGTCCTTCCACTGCGCGGCTGAGCTGCGAAAGGGCAATGACGGGAACGTTGAGTTCTTTGGCAAGGGCCTTGAGGGAGCGGGAGATGGCCGAGATTTCTTTCTCCCGGTTTTCGGCCGCTCTGGGTCCCTGCATTAACTGGAGATAGTCGACAATGATCAATCCTGCATTGTGCTCGGCGCGCAGACGGCGTGCTTTGGCGCGCAATTCAAGAATGCCCAGACTTGCCGAGTCATCAATAAAGAGCCGCGCTTTGGCGAGACGGCCGGCCGCAAGGCTCAGGCGCGTCCACTCTTCGTCCGGCAACCTGCCCGTGCGTACCGCATGCGCATCCACACGCGCTTCGGCACACAGCAGTCGCATGATCAGCTGATTCGTGGACATTTCAAGTGAAAAAATACCAATCGTGGTGGGCTTGCTTTTGTGGAGGGCCGCGTTGGAAGCCAGCGAAAGCGCAAATGCGGTCTTGCCCGAGCTGGGGCGTCCCGCCACGATAATCAGGTCGGAATTCTGCCAGCCGCCGGTAAGCGTGTCCAGGTCGCGGAAGCCTGTCGGCACCCCGGTCACTCCTTCGTGCTTCCCGTGAATACTTTCCAGCATTTCCAGCGTGCTGTGCAGCGCACGGTCCATGGAAACGAAACTCTTCTTCAGCCGCCATTCGGAAATACGGAAGATCGCCTGCTCAGCATCGTCGAGCAGGTCGAACGCATCCTCGGTCGGACTGAAGGCCCGCGAGGAAATCTTGTTGGTTTCTGAAATGAGCTTGCGGAGAATGGCCCGTTCCAGAACGATACGCGCGTGATACTCCACGTTCGCCGAAGAGCTCACCTTCATCGTGAGTTCGACAAGGTAGCTCTGCCCCCCGGCACTCTCCAGCTGGCCCCGGCGGCGTAATTCTTCCGTTACGGTGATGCTGTCCGCCGGCTCCCCCCGTTCGAAGAGCCCGAGGATCGCCTGAAAGACCTTCCGGTTCCGCTCGGCATGAAACGCATCCTCATCCAGCACTTCGATCGCTTTGGAAATGGCTTCCTTCTCCAGAAGCATCGCACCGAGGATTTGTTCTTCGATGTCAACGGCATGGGGTGGAATACGGCCATCCGACTGTTGCCGCTCCGGCACCAGATCGATGCCGCCGCCACGGGACAGTTCAGCCATACAGCAACTCCTTCAGTTCCTCATGGGCCGGTGGATCCGGCATGAAATTTCTGAATCGCCTGAAAATCCTCCCACGCCGGCCGCTTCCAGTTGGGATTGCGCAGGAGCGCGGCGGGATGATAGGTCACCATCAGCGGTGTTCCTTCAAATTCCAGCACGCGGCCCCGAAGGCTTGTCAGGCTTTCTTTCGTGCGCAGCAGATTCTGCGCGGCGGTAAGCCCCAGGCAGACGATCAGTTTTGGATGGACCAGGGCGATTTGCTTGCGCAGATACGGAAGACATTGCTCCACCTCTTCGGGAAGCGGTGTGCGGTTGTTGGGCGGACGGCATTTCAGGATATTGCAGATAAAGACCTCTTCCCTCCGCAGATGGATGGCCTCGAGAATCTTGTTCAACAGCTGCCCGGCGCGTCCGACAAACGGCTCCCCCTGAAGATCTTCATCGGCACCGGGCGCTTCCCCGACGAACATGAGCGATGCCGCGGGATTGCCCGTCCCGAATACGAATTTCGTGCGTGTCTGTCCGAGCGGGCATTTCAAACAGCCGGCAATCTGGCCGTGCAGAGTACCGAGTGATGTGGCCGATCCCCATGGCTCCGCGGTCAACGGCGATGCGGGGATGGCAAACTGGGGAAAGAGGGGTATTTCCCCGTCGGCCGGCACCGGCGGGACGGGTGAATGCCGGGAAGATAGGTGTGGTTTGGATGTCCGCCGTTCCATGATGAGGAATTCTCCGAACGCGTCACGTTCGTCCTTGAGAAAGCGCTCAAGCGCTGTGAAAAAGTCCGCCATGTGGTGCTCCGCCCGGTTGTGTCAGGACGATCGCAACATCGGCAAGATGCGGTCCAGGATAATGTTGGCGACGTCGAACTTGGTCTGTCGCGGAAGACGGTCGGCACGGCCGTCAGGAGTGATGAGCGTAACGACATTGGTGTCGCTGCCAAAACCTGCGCCTTCTTCGGTCGGGTTGTTTGCCACAATGAGGTCCAGACCCTTTGCCGTGAGTTTTCGCCGGGCATGTTCGAGGTCACTGGTGGTTTCGAGTGCGAAGCCCACCAGGACCTGTGTGGTTTTGCGATCAGCAGCACTTCGGAGAATATCGGGATTCTTGGCGCATGCAATATTGAACGAATCGCCGGCAACCGCTTCGCGTTTGATTTTGTGCGGTGCCGTCTGTACCGGGGCAAAATCCGCCACGGCTGCCGCCATGATCAGAACATCCGTCGTCTTAAATGCCGGGAGGACCGCCTCGTGCATCTCGCGGGCGGTAGTTACGTCAATACGGTGTACGTGCGGTGGCGTGGGAAGAACCACAGGCCCGGCAATGAGGGTGACTTCCGCCCCGCGTTGGGATGCGGCACGGGCGATCGAAAACCCCATCTTGCCGGAAGAACGATTTCCGAGATAACGTACGGGATCAAGTGGTTCGTGCGTTGGCCCCGCAGTCACGAGCACCTTCTTCCCCGCAAAATCCTTTTTCCCCCCGGCAAGGATGTCGCGAACAGCTTCAACAATGACCGCCGGATCGGGAAGACGTCCCGGGCCCGATAATCCGCTCGCGAGTTCGCCCGTGTCGGGTTCGATGATGGTGACCCCCCGCTGGCGCAACAGGCCGATGTTCAGCTGCGTAACGGGGTTGCGGTACATATCCACATCCATCGCCGGCGCCACCGCCAGCGGACAGCGGAGAGCAAGCACAAGTGATGTAAGGAAATTATCGGCAAGCCCGTGCACGATTTTCGCGACGGTGTTTGCGGTGGCGGGTGCAATGACCATCGCATCCCCCCAGAGGGCCAGATCGATATGCCGCGTCCACGAGGTTGCGGTTTCGCCCGGGTGGTCCGGATACATGTCCATCACCACCTCGCGCTGCGAAAGGGTGCCGAAGGTGAGCGGCGTAACAAATTGCGCAGCCGCGCGCGTCATGATCACCTGCACTTCGGCGCCGGCACGAATGAACTCCCGCACCAGGAGAGCGCTCTTGTATGCGGCAATCCCTCCCGTCACCCCCAGGAGAATGTGTTTCCCTTTTAGCACGACGGCTCCGGGTGCTACGCTTCTTCCTCTTCTTCGGTCAGATCCTCTTCCTTCAACAGGACGATCTCTTCCTTCTCCTTGTAGCGCCAGTCCAGACGGCTTTCCATCAACTCGTCAAGTGCGGTGTCGGCAGGCTTCGCGCGCTTTTCGAATTCGAGGCTGATCCGGAGCTGATCGGGATTGACCTCGTTCTCTTCCCCCTCGGTTTCGGTTTTGGTCGTGATCAATTCGATCCGCTGATTGAACTCGATTTTGATGTCCTCGTTGATCTGGCGCGCCCGCTTGGACGCCGCCACGATGCATTCATGGACATTCTTCCCTTCCTGGTTGAAGTACTCAAGATCGATCGGCTTCAACGGCATATCCGTCCCTTTCGTTATGACTGCTGCACATGATGTTGTACAATCGTTTGCACTTCCTCGATCGCCCGGTCCAGAACATCGTTGGTTACCCGGTGATCAAACAGTGGCGCACGGGCCAATTCCATGGGGACCCGTGCGAGGCGCCGCTCCAGATCAGCTGCGTTTTCGGTGAGCCGGGCCCGCAAGCGTTGCTCCAGCACCTCCAACGAGGGCGGCTGGATGAAAATCAGCAGCGCTTCGGGGTACCGGCGTTTGATCGACAATGCCCCTTTGACATCCACATCAAAAAGCAAGTGTTTTCCCCGTGCTCTGGCTGCATCCACCTCGCTTTCGAGAGTGCCATAGCAGTTGCCGTAGATCTCTTCCCACTCCACAAAATCTCCACGGGCGACGCGCTCCATGAAGATTTTGTGCGTCAGAAAAACATAGTCTTGACCGTCCGTTTCGCCTGCGCGTTTCGGCCGGGTCGTCGCCGACACCGAAAAACAGAGTGACGGATTCCGCCTCAGGATCTCCCGCGCTATGCTGGTCTTCCCGGCGCCGCTCGGTGCGGCAATCACAACGATCTTCCCACGAACGGGCGTTTTCTCGGGCACCGGCCAGTCCCTGCATTATTCGATGTTCTGCACCTGTTCCCGGATCCTTTCCAACTCCTCCTTGATGCCCACCACCAGATGAGCAATCTCCTGCGCACTCGACTTGGACCCGATGGTGTTGGCCTCCCGGTTCATCTCCTGCACGAGGAAATTCAACCGGCGGCCTGCAGCATCACCCGCCTCAAGCGCTTCGAGGAAAAACTTGTTGTGACTCCTGAAGCGGACACATTCCTCGGTGACATCCAGCCGGTCGGCCAGCAGTGCGATTTCCATCTCCAGGCGCCCGTCATCGTGCGGCTCGCCATCCAGCAACTGCCGGATGCGTTCCTTCAACCGCTCCCGTTCGCGTGGCACCTGTGCCATGGACAACTGTTCCACAACGCTCAATCGCTGTTCAATGAGGGCGATCCGCATGCGGAAATCATTCTCCAGCTCCCCACCCTCTTTCCGCCGCATGGACTGGAGATCGGCCACCGCCGCCTCAAGGGCCACACGGGTTGTGTCCCATTCCTTTTCATCGGACGGGGTCTCTTCATCCTGCTTCAAGATCTCTGAAAACTGTAGCAAATGCTGGAGCTTGACAGTTTCGCGCATCTTCAGCGTTTTGCGTAGATCGTTCAGGAGACGGTAGTATGCACGCGCCGCGGTCGGATTGACTTTGAGCGTCACCGCATCCCCGTTGCCCCGATCGGAAGACACGACAACACCGATCTTCCCCCGGACAATCGTCCGGCGGATGATCTCTTTGATTTCGTTTTCGCGCAGGGCCAATGAACGGGGCAGACGGGATGACACCTCCAGGAACCGACTGTTCACGCTGCGCAGCTCGACTGCGACCGTGAGATCACCGGAGGTCACCTCGCCCCGTCCGTACCCCGTCATGCTTGTGACCATAGGATACGTTCGCAAATGTGCTTAGGAATGAAAAAATACGAAATAATGCCAGCAATTGCAACAAAATCAGATATCCCCCGGTCATTCTCCATTACATCCCGATCCTGAGTGCAGGTGATACAGTACTCCGGCCGATCCGTTCCCGGAAGTAATCCACAAACTATCCACATCAAAACCGCGAAAAATTGTGAAATACCGCGCTTTTCGGTATATTGTGAATAACATCATGCACTCTGCCTACCACACTCTTCTCCGCGTCGCTTCCGGTCTCGCAGAACGCCTTCCCGGACTCTCCGTTTCGGAAGTCTATTCTCAGGAGCGTGATGAGTTCGTCTTCTCATTCGGCAAACAGGGCCCCAATCTGCTGGTGTCGTGCGCCCAGCGTTTGAATACCTGTTTCCTGCATCCGGCAATGGCGAGAGCCCGGAAGAATTCTGTGGACATTTTTCCCGCGTGCATCGGTAAGACGGTCCTGTCGGCCGGCATGTCACCTTCAGACAGGGTTCTCAGGATCGATTTCACCGGCAGTGGCTCGCTCCAGATCCTCTTCTTCGGCGCGCGCAGCAATGCGCTGCTGCTCGACTCTTCATCCGTCATTCTGGATGCGTTCAAGCATGCGCGGGAACTTGTCGGAACACACTTTGCTCCACCCGCATCCCGGCAGATTCCCGGGACCGAAGCGGGTACCCCTTCCGGGAACATGCCGCCCGGAATGCTGTTGACCACAGCTCTCCAGCGCCTCTTTCCACAGCTTCCGGCTGTCGTGCGGCGTGAAGGGGTGTTTCGCAGCGGACGTGCTCTCGACGCAACCGTTGATGAGGCCGGACCTGAAGCGCTGCAACAGGTGTGTGCCGCACTCAATGAGGTTGTGCACGAACTGACTCTGGCTCCTCCACGTGTTTTGCTTGACCCCGAGGATGCTCCGCTCCACTTTTCGCTCTGTCCGCTCCACCATGTCACTGCCGCCCGCGAATTGCTGTTCGAGAATATCCAGGAAGCACTGCACGCATTCTACGTCCGGGCGCGCACATCCGAAACGTATCTGACCGAAAAGCAACGGCAGCAGACGGCGCTCGTGCATCGCCTCGAACGGCTCAGGCGAAGCATGGTCGCCATGGAGGCAGACCGGGACGGTGCAGACCGTGCCGGTCTGTATCAGCAGCATGGCGCGTTGCTGATGCAACATCTTCACATCGTGCCGCACGGCGTTTCCGAGGTGACGATCGGCGGAGAATCCCCGGCGGAGGTTATCCCGCTGATCCCGACACTCTCCGCCGTTCAGAATGCACAGCGGTACTTTGAAAAAGCCAAACGCGCGCGACGGGCACGATTGTTGGCCGAGGAGCGCTTGCAGGCCTACGCGGGCACCGTCCGGCGCACGGAATCCCTCCTTGACGAACTCACACATGTGCACAGCCGACGGGAGTTAAATGAGTATATGAAACGCAATAACGAACGGTTGCAGCGGGCGGGGGCGGGCGACCCGCAGGACGAAGAACGCCTTCGTTTCCGCGTATTCACCGTGGAGGGGGGCTTCGAGGTGTGGGCCGGCAAAAGCAGCGAGGAAAACGATGAACTCACCCTGCGCCACGCCCGTCCGGAAGATCTCTGGTTTCACGCGCGCGGCGCACCGGGATCCCACGTCATCCTGAAGGTCGCTTCTGCCTCCGGCACGCCGGGTAAACGCGCACGGCTGCAGGCGGCGGCAATCGCAGCATACTACAGCAAGATGCGTACCGCCCGACTGGTTCCCGTCGCCGTGACAAAACGCAAATATGTGCACAAGCCCAAAGGTGCAAAGGCGGGATCGGTGGTGCTCCAGCGTGAAGAAGTCCTTATTGTCGAGCCGGGCCTTCCGCCCGGCGCCCTCTCCCCCACCAACGAATGACCAGGGAATTTCCTATGCGCCACCCATCATCCAGTGCTGCCCGCAGCATCGCCACACGTGCAATCCACGGCAATGAACTCCACGCATACCAGGGACCGGTGGCGCCACCCATCATTCAAACCTCGACATACAGATTCCGGAATTCACAGGACGCCATACGATATGCCGGCGGAGATCCCGCTGTGTACGTGTATACCCGCTATCACAACCCCACCGTGCGTCAGGCGGAAGAACGGCTTGCACTGATCATGGGCGCGGAGAAAGCCCTCCTCCTGTCCTCGGGCATGGCCGCCATCTCTTCATCCCTGCTGGCTCTGGCACAGTCCGGAGACAACGTGATCAGTACGCCCTCGCTGTACGGGGGGACCTACCGTTTTTTCCGGGACATTCTTCCCCGTCACGGAATCGGTGTGCGGTATTTGCGCCCCGACCGCCCCGAGAGCATGGCGGCACTCGTCGACAGGCACACCCGTCTTGTGTACCTGGAGACACCCACGAATCCGGCGTTGCGTATTGTGGATATTGTGCCACTGGTGCGTGCGGTGCGGGCCGCAGAACGCCGGGTGCGTCACGCGATCACCATTGTCGTGGATAACACCTTTGCCACCAGCCTGAACCAGCATCCCTTCATCCTGGGTGCGGACGTGGTAATTGAAAGCGCGACAAAGTATCTCGGCGGCCATTCGGACATCATCGCGGGTGTTGTTGCCGGTAGCCGGGCGTTTGTCGCCGGGACCCATCATCAGATGAAGTATTACGGCGGATGCGCCGACCCCTTCGCCGCGTTTCTCCTTCTGCGCAGTTTGAAGACCCTCACCCTCCGCGTGGAGCGCCAGAACACCAATGCCATGCAACTGGCAGGATTTCTCGAGCGTCATCCAAAGGTTGTCCGTGTCTTCTACCCGGGTCTCCCTTCGCACCCGGATCATGCCGTCGCCCGGAGGCAGATGGTGGATGCCGGTGGACTGGGATACGGAGGCATGGTGACGATTGAGGTCAGCGGAGGCGTGCGGAACGCCATACGTGTCTGCGACGCACTGCGCGTCGCGGTGAATGCCATGTCTCTGGGCGGCGCGGAAACGCTGGTGAGCATTCCTGTTCTTTCTTCACATGTAGGAATGACCGCCGGTGAACTACGGCGGCACGGCGTCACGCCGGGCATGATCCGGATTTCCACCGGCGTGGAGGGAATCGAAGATCTCCAGGATGATTTCCGGAGAGCACTGCATCGCCTGTAGCCCTTTCCCGTTCTTGAAATTGAGCCGCGTTTTCTGTAGACTTATAATCTGCTCAGGGGGCCAGCCACCGTGCTACGGCGGCAGCCCTCAATGAATACCAGTATTAATCATGGAGTACAGCCGTGAGACGGAAAACCCTTGCATTTTGCTCTTCCCTGATGCCCCTTTTCGCCCTTTTGGGTGGCATGTCCTTGCTGACCCCCGGCTGCTCGTCGGGATCCAAGGAAGCTGTCGTGGCAACCATCGGCAAGGAACCCATCACCCTTGACGACTATGAGAAACTCTATATCAAGAGCAATGGAAACGTGGATACAGCCAAAACGGCATCCATGGAAGATCGCGAGCGGTTTCTCGACCTGATGCTGAAGTACCGTTTGAAGCTGGCCGATGCGTATCAGCAGGGACTCGACCGGCGACCGGAGCTCCTCGGTGAGATTCAGCAGGTCAAGGGAAGTCTGGCATCGTCCTATGTAACGGAACGGGAGTTGGTATCCCCGGGGGTGCGGAAACTGTATGACCGCAGCATGGAGGAAATCCGCGCCAGTCACATCCTGTTGACTTACCGCCAGGACGCCACAGCGGATGACTCCGCGGCCGTCCTCCGTCAGGCGGAAGACATTATCAAGGAAGCGAAGGCGGGGAAAGATTTTGGCCAGCTGGCCATGAGCTTCTCGCAGGATCCCAGCGCACAGCAGAACAAGGGCGATCTTTATTACTTTTCGGTCGGACGTATGGTGCCGGAATTTGAAGACGCCGTTTATGCGCTGAAAACCGGCGAGATCACTTCCACACCTGTCCGCACGCGGTTCGGCCTCCACGTTGTCAAAGTCACGGACCGCAAGCCCGCTCCGGGCGAAGTCCACGCCAGCCACATCATGATCCGGTTCCCCAGTCAGACACCCTCTCCCGAAGACACGGCGGAGGCATATGCGAAAATTGTCGCCATCAATGACAGCCTGACACGCGGAATCGATTTCGCCGAACTGGCCGTGCGCAATTCCGGTGACGGCGGTTCCTCCGGTCGCGGTGGCGATCTGGGATGGTTCACCCGTGGACGCTGGCCGCAGCCATTCGACGAAGTGGCCATCCGGCTGCGTCCCGGTCAGGTGTCCCCCGTTGTCCGCACAGTCTACGGATACCACATCATCAAGTGTTATGAAACACGACCGCCGAAAACATTCAGCGAAAGCAAACAGGACCTGCAGAATCTGTTCCAGCAGCAACGGTTCCCGGCAGAATACGCAGCCATGCTTGAACGCACGAAGCGTGAAGTGCAGTTCGTACAACATGATTCCGTCGTCACCGCTTTCCTTGGAGCATTCGATTCCACCAAGACGACACGGGACAGCGCCTGGACGGCAAGGATCTCTCCTGCATTCGGGCATACGGTGATGTTCCGGGTCGGGGGGGCGGCAATCACCGTTGATACCGTTATCTCGATGATCAAATCGCGTCTTGAATGGTCCAGCCTTTCCCTCAATCCGGCATCGCTCCGGCCCGCCCTGGACAAGATTTCAGAGCAGCTGATTTTTGCGGCAAAATCAGACATCCTTGAGCGGCAGGATCCTGTCTTTGCCGGTATCCTCCGCGAATACCGCGAGGGGATCCTGTTGTACCAGGTGGAGCAGGAACAGGTCTGGAACAAAGTCACTGCCAGCGACTCTCTTTTACGCATCTATTTCGCTGCTCACCGGGAGAAGTTTACGTATCCCGATCGTGTGATGTTTACGGAAATCCGTGCGGCGTCCGAGCCACAGGCACAGAAGATACGCGCCAAGCTGGACGAAGGAAAGAGCTTTGAACAGGTTGCCTACGAGGATTCCGTGCGGATGAAGGAGCCTGTGCAGTTTGCGGTGCGCTTTGCACGCGGCAAGGCTGCACTGCAGGCGAAGGGGAAGAACACTTGCAGCGCCATCAGCACCGCTCTTACACAGGATCCCGGACTCAAAGCGATGCTGATTGCCTACCCGGACACGGGATCGCGCAAAAATCAAAACGAAAAACTGGCCCGCTTGCGGATGGATGCAATCAAGAAGTTGTTCACCAAAACCCATGGAATCACCGCCGATCGCCTGCTGTCCGAAATGCGTCCGCAGAAGTTGATACGCGGGAAGGATTCCGCAGGGACGACACAACGGGTGGACATCCAGATCCTGGGCCGCCAACCGCTGGTGATCAGTCAGATCGAACGGTCTGTGCTGGCCCCCTCAGCTGATGATCGTGCACGCCGGGCGGACTCTCTTGCTCCGGGCACCGTATCAGCTCCGTTCAGCTATAAGGTGGGATATTCCCTTGTCCGCCTGGACCGTCGTGAAGCGGCGCGGGAAAAGTCGTTTGAAGAGGCGGGAGCTGAAGTATCAAGTGCGTTCCAGGATTATGAATCAAAACGCCTGGAAGCGGAGTGGCTGGCACGTATCAGGCAGGAGCATCCCGTGGTGGAAAACAAGGAGGTCTTGAAGAACGCTTTTGCACCGGAAAAATAGCCCCTCGTACGCATGGGCGACCGCGCTGGTCGTCGCTCTCCTCGTGCTCAGCGGCTGTTCCGGACGATCCGGCGACGGCGGGTACGTCGCGCGCGTCAATGCGACTGTCCTCACCGAGGATGATATTGCTCATTCACGCGATTCTCTGGGCGAGATCGGAGCATCGACACAAGAATACGTCAATGACTGGGTGGTGACAGAGCTATTGTACCAGGAGGCAGAGCGGCGGGGCATCACTGATGCACCGGGATTTCAGAAACAGGTCGCACAGACGCGTAAGCGTCTTGCCGTGGCGGCACTTCTTGAACGCGAGGTGTTTCAAGCAATCGATAGCACCGCCGCCGGTGATGAAGAAGTCGCCACGTATTTCAACGCATCGGCGGCAACGTTTGCCCTGCGCGAAGATGTCGTTCTGGCAAGCATGGTCCTCTTCATCGACCGTGAGTCGGCGAACGCCTTTCGCACGAAAATTTTGCGCGGCACATCCTGGGAGGAAGCACTCCAACGGATGGCAGCGGACTCCAACACAAACGCACGCCCCCTGTGGTCGGCGAACCGACAGTATTTCACGCGGATGACTCTGTTTCCTGAAGAACTCTGGAAGCTTGCCCGGACCCTTCCGCGGGAAGAAGTCTCCTTCCCCCTGAAGACCGACCGAGGATACACCATCCTCCGGGTGCATGAAATTCACCGGCAGGGTGATATCCCACCGCTGACCTATGTCCGGAAAGAAGTGCAGGAACGGTTGCTTATGGACGCCCGCCGCTGGCGCTACGATGAATTTGTCGGTACCCTGCGCGAACGCCATTCCGTCGACGTGCGCCGGAACCCGCCAGACACGGGCTTTTCACTCATGAAGGAGTAGGATGATGTCTCTACGTCTGAGAATCCTGTCGGTGCTTGCCTGCGCAGCCCTCCTGCTGGGCAGCGCCATCACCGCCGTTGCCCAGGAGGTGATGGACAGGATTGTGGCCGTCGTGGACAACGATCTGATCCTGGAGTCGGAGCTGAACGCTCAGGTGCAGTTCTTCCTGCTCAACAACCGGCTTGATCCCCAGACGCCGGGCCTGCGCGAGCAGGTGCTCCAGTCCATGATCAACGAAAAACTGGTTGTGGCGAAAGCCGTTGAAGACAGCGTGACCGTCACTGACGAAGAGGTCCAGCAGCAACTCGATGCCGCAATCCAGCAACGGGTTCAGCAGGTCGGGTCCGAAGCGCGTCTCGAAGAAATGTATGGCATGCCGCTCAGCAGGATCAAGCGTGAATACCGGGACGAGATGCGGAAGAACCTGCTTGCACAACGTCTGCAGCAGCAACGGTTCGGTGCCGCACAGGTCGGGCGGTTTGAAACGGAGGAGTTTTTCCGGGTATATCGCGACAGCCTGCCGCGTGTCCCTGAGGAGGTGGAGCTTGCCCATATCTTCATCAAACCGAAATTCGGCGAAGCGGAACAGATTGCTACTCGTGCGCAGGCCCAGCTGTTGCTGGATAGTATTGCCGCGGGTATCGACTTCGGTGAACTCGCGAAACGTCATTCGCAGGATCCCGGCAGCGCCCAGCTCGGCGGCAATCTCGGGCTAGTACGCCGGGGACAATTTGTCAAGGAATTCGAAAGTGCCGCCTTTGCCCTGCGTGAAGGGCAAACATCCGGTATTGTGGAGACGGAACTCGGCATGCATTTGATCCAGCTGATGGAGCGCCGCGGCGATGCTGTTCGCGTGCGCCACATCCTGCTTCGTATCCAGCGCACGGATGCCGGAGACCAGGCCGCCATCGCGCTCCTGGATTCTCTCCGCGCACGCGCGATCGCAGGGGAGAATTTCGCCGAGCTCGCCAAACACTATTCGGAAGATAAAGAAACCAATCTTATCGGCGGCTCTCTCGGCACGCTCGAACTCGAACAGATGGATCAGAACTGGCGTGCCACCGTCTCGCCTTTGCAGACCGGTGATATCAGCGCGCCGGAGAGACTCCCGGTCGGCAATTCCTATGGCTACCACATCGTCCTCGTCCGCAAGCGTACACCCGCACATACCATGACGATGGAGCAGGACTACCACAAGATTGAAGCCATTGCCCTCAACTACAAACGCACCAAAGACTACCAGACCTGGCTCGAAGAACTCAAGAGCAAGATCTACTGGAAAATCTACCTCTAACCCGGAAGGATGGCTTTCGTGACCAGGACTTCAACCCCGCACACCGGCAGAGGCGATGTGGACGAAGCGCGCCGTCTCAAAGAAGCGTACGACGCCCTGCGTGTCGAGATCGGGAAGGTCATCATCGGACAGGATGCGATCGTTGAGCATCTCCTCATAGCCCTACTTGCACGCGGTCATTGCCTGCTCGTCGGCGTTCCGGGACTCGCCAAAACCCTGCTGATCCGCACCCTGGCACGTGTTCTCGACCTGCAGTTCAACCGGATCCAGTTCACACCGGACCTGATGCCCAGTGATATCACGGGCACGGAGATCATTGAAGAACATTCCGGCACGGGTACAAAGGAGTTCCGTTTCGTGTACGGACCGGTGTTCGCCAATATCGTCCTTGCAGACGAGATCAACCGCACGCCGCCGAAAACACAAGCAGCACTTCTCGAGGCCATGCAGGAACACCGGGTCACCGCCGCCGGAAAGACCTATACCCTCGGCGAACCGTTCTTCGTCCTGGCGACACAAAACCCCATCGAACAGGAAGGAACATATCCGCTTCCCGAGGCCCAGCTTGACCGCTTCATGTTCAACCTCTGGCTGGATTATCCCACTCCGGAAGAAGAGGTGCAGATCGTCAAGTCCACCACCAGCCTCCACACACCGGATCCACAGCACGTGCTTACCGGAGCACAGATTGCCGTATTTCAGGATTTGATACGCCGCGTCCCCGTAGCGGATAATGTGATTGAGTATGCCGTGCGCCTTACCCGTCTCACACGCCCCAAGACAGATCAGGCACCGCAGTTCGTCAAGGACTGGCTCCGGTGGGGTGCCGGTCCGCGCGCATCCCAGTATCTCATCCTGGGCGCAAAAACCCGTGCCGTGCTGACGGGACGGCATACACCGGACATCGACGATGTCCGGCTCATGGCAGGACCCACCCTCCGTCATCGAATTGTCACCAACTTCAACGCTGAAGCGGATGGCGTCACCGCGATCGAAATCGTCCAACGGCTGGTCCGCGAGATAGCCTGACCTCCATGCCGCATCTGGAGATCCGGTTCGACAGTACGCCTGTACTTGCTCTGGCAGCGGTCCTCGCCGCGGCTTTCTTGGCGTTCTGGTTCTACCGCACGACCGTTCCGCCGCTCCCGTCGTTTCGCAGGTACGGCCTTCTCATCCTGCGCGGCTTCACCCTCACCTTCCTATTCCTGCTGCTCACCGAGCCGGTCATCCGTATGGTCTCCACTTCACCCCGACGGCCCGTCCTCGTTGTCATTGCCGACAACAGCAGCAGTATGACTGTCCGGGACCGGCTTGGCGATCGGGCGGCAACGCTCCGGTCCCTCCTTGTTTCATCTTCCATGCGGGAGCTCGAACAGCGTGCGGATGTGCGCTTCCTGGCTATGGGGAGAACCACCCGCCCCATCTCCGCAACGGACCTGGATTCGCTCCCCTGCACTGATCCGGAAACGGATATTACCGCGGCACTCGAATCCGTCACGCGAACAGAGGGCACCCCTCCTCCCCAGGCAATTCTCCTCCTGTCCGACGGCAATTCCACGCTGGGGCGCAATCCCCTGCACATCGCCCCGACTTTTCCGTTGCCGGTGTACACGGTCGGGATCGGCGATACAAGCGAACAGCAGGATCTGGTTCTCACGCATGTTACAGCCAACACGGTCGTCTATGCCGGCACAGAGACGCCGGTGGATGTGCGGATCAAGAGCGCCGGCTTTGACGGCCAACAGACGGAAGTGTCGCTCCTGGACGGATCCACACTGCTCGACCGGAAATCGTTCACCGTGGACCGGGGAACACGGGAGTATGCCATCCGGCTCTCCTACACTCCCGTCACACCGGGCGTCCGCACCTTCACGGTCGCACTCGCACCACTCGGAGGCGAAGTGACCCTACGGAACAATCGCCGGTCGTTTGTTTCGCGGGTGCGCGGTGGCAAGCAGCATCTGGTGATTCTCGCGGGTGCGCCATCAGCGGATCTCGCAGTGCTGCGCCAGACGCTCAGTGAAAATTCCGGTTTCAGCATCTCGGGGTACACACAACTCCCCGATGGCATATTCCTCGATGGACCGCTTTCCGCCGCCACGCTCGACTCCGCGGATTGCCTCATCCTCGTTGGCCTGCCGACAGCGTCGACGACGCGGGCCACATACGACGCCCTTCAGGCTGCTCTCCTGAAACGCCGTATCCCCATCTTCTTCATTGCGAGCCGGTTCGTGGCATGGGACCGCCTGGGCCAACATTTCCACAGTGCCCTCCCTTTCACTGTGGAAAACACCTCGATGGCGGAGCAGGAGGTGTTTCTTGAACCTGCGCCGGTGGAACGACTCTCCCCGATGTTGACACCCTCAGGTGGCGAAGGCTCCCCGTGGACACAATTACCTCCGGTCTTCGCGACACGGACGACGCTGCGTGTAAAACCCGGTGCGGTTGCACTGGGATATGCCCGGGGTCTGACCGCCGTCGCCCCGCTCCCCCTGCTTCTGACATTGCGCATGCAAAGTCAGCGAACGGTGGCTCTTACCGCTTACGGCATCTGGCGATGGCGGCTCATGGCCCAGCGCACGCCTGTTACGTCAGGGTTCTTTTCGGCGTTCCTGACCAATGTCGTCCAGTGGCTCACCGCTCCCGAGGAACGTGGCCCAGTGATTGTAAAGACCGTCAATGATGTTTTTGTCGCAGGTGAACCGATTGGTTTTGAAGGACAGGTCTATGACCCCCAGCAACGTCCGCTGGATGATGCAGAAGTAAGGGTCACGGTACGGCAGGGCGCGGGAACGATGGAAACCGTTCTTGCTCCCTCAGGAAACGGCCGGTATGAGGGTACGGTCCCGGGATGGGCTGAGGAAGGCGCGTTTGCCTATGCCGCAACAGCGACACGGGGGGGAACCCTGGTTGGCAGCGACAGCGGCACGATCCGGATAGGAGGAGTGCGGCAGGAATTCCTGGAGACCCGCATGAATGCTCCGCTCCTGCGCCGACTTGCAGAACGGACCGGCGGAGCGTTTCTGCATCAGGAAACATTCAGCCGCATTGGGGAACTCCTCTCGCGGCAACCTTCGTTCGTGACCACGGAGGAGACGGACGCCGCCGAATACCATCTGCGCAACCGCCCGCTGCTTGCCGCCGCCATCATCCTGCTGCTGGCTCTGGAGTGGTTTCTCCGTAAACGGAGCGGAATGATTTAGGAGCGGCGCTTCCCCTTTTTCGCGGGAGGGGATACCTTCGCATTCCTGGCTGAACCTTTCCCCTTCGGTTCGGCAAACAGGTCGATCTGTTTCTGGTCCACCCCGTTCACCGGAGGTTTTGCGCCCTTGCCTTCGCCACCTTCGCCGGGTTCATCATCCTCTGCCGGCACCGCCGCCAGGTCGGCCACCGTATCACCGCTGTCAAGCCGTATCAGGCGCACTCCCTGGGTGTTCCGTCCCGCAATCCGGATGTCGGAGGCATGCTGGCGGATCACCACTCCGCGGCTGGTGACGATAACCACGTCATCCTTCTCTATGACCTCTTTGATCGCCATCATCCGTCCGGTCTTCTCATTCGTTTTTACCGTGATGATGCCCTTGCCACCGCGCCGCGTGAGGCGGTACTCGTCTGTCTGGCTTCGCTTGCCAAACCCGCCTTCCGTCGCTATGAGAATTGTGGTGCCGGCGCGCCGTAATACCACGGCACCGATTACACGATCCGACTTCCGCAATCCAATGGCCCGCACACCGGACGCACCCCGGCCCATGGTCCGTACCTCGTGTTCATTGAACCGGATGGCCATGCCGTCGGCGGTGCCGATCACCACATCCTGTTTTCCGTCCGTGAGGTGAACATCGACCAGGCTGTCCTTTTTGTTCAGTCCGATCGCTCCAATGCCGGTCTTGCGCGGGTTGCTGAATTCGGCAAGGGCGGTTTTTTTGATACTGCCCTGTTCGGTGACCATGAGGATATTCACCGGCGCATCAAAGGCTTTCACCGTAACGTATGCCACGATGGTTTCGCCGGACTCCTTGGAGACGAGGTTGCCGATGGATTTGCCCCGGGTTGCCCGGCCACCTTCGGGAATCTCGAAGACTTTCAACCAGTAACAGCGTCCCTGATCGGTAAACAGCAGAATGTATTCATGCGTCGAGGCTATGAACATGGCCTCGATGAAGTCATCTTCCCGCGTGCTTGCTCCTGCGCTGCCGCGTCCACCTCGCGATTGCCGCCGGTAACCGCTGACGGGGAAACGCTTAATGAACCCGTTGTGACTGATCGTAATGACCACCTGTTCTTCGGCGATCATGTCTTCGATCCGGAACTCCTCGGCCTTGTACACGATCTCCGTACGGCGCTCATCACCGTATTTTTCTCTTATCGCCAGCAGCTCCTCACGGATGATCTGCAGCTGGAGCTGTTTGCTCTTTAGGATGGCCTTCAGGCGTTCAATCAGCTTGATGGTCTCACGGTACTCGTCCTCGATCTTCTTGCGTTCCAGTCCTGTAAGGCGTTGAAGCCGCATATCCAGGATGGCCCGGGCCTGGATCTCCGAGAGCTTGAACTTCTTCATCAGGCCGGCCCGTGCGGTATCCACATCGCGCGACGCCTTGATCAGTTTGATGATCGCGTCGATGTTGTCCAGTGCAATAATGTAGCCTTCCAGAATATGTGCGCGTTTTTCGGCTTCTTCGAGCTCGAAACGCGACCGGCGTACGATCACCATATTGCGATGCTCGATGAAGTGCTGCATCATCTCTTTCAGCGTCAGCACTTTCGGGCGGCCGTCCACCAGGGCGAGCATGTTGACGCCGAAGGTGGTC
Source organism: uncultured Bacteroidota bacterium (assembly GCA_963779225.1). Lineage (GTDB taxonomy): Bacteria > Bacteroidota > Ignavibacteria > UBA10030 > UBA6906 > CAVPCZ01. The sequence continues at coordinate 517,861 of CAVZWW010000003.1, read as the reverse complement.
TGCATCTGGGTGTGTTTGTAGAGATTGTTGAGAACCACCTCGGCGTTGGCGTCGCGCCGCAGATCGATCACAATGCGGAGGCCGTCACGGTCGGATTCGTCGCGGATGTCGGCGATATCCTCGAGCTTCTTGTCGTTCACCATATCGGCGATCCGCTCGATCATGTTGGCTTTATTCACCTGGTACGGGATCTCTGTGACAACAATACTCTGGCGTTCGTTTTTTCCTGTTTCGATGCTCGCGCGGGCACGCACAATGATGCGGCCCTTGCCCGTCAGGTAGGCATCGCGGACCCCCTCGTATCCGTAGATGATGCCGCCAGTGGGAAAATCGGGAGCTTTGACCACCTTCATGAGTTTTTCGTTGTCCAGCGTCTCATCCTTGATGAGCGCCAGACAGCCGTCAATCACTTCGGTCAGATTGTGCGGGGGGATATTTGTCGCCATACCCACGGCGATGCCGCTGGAGCCGTTGACCAGGAGATTGGGCACCATGGCCGGGAGGACAGTGGGTTCCTTCAGCGTGTCATCGAAGTTCGGTGCAAAATCCACCGTGTTCTTCTCCAGGTCGCGCAACATCTCTTCGGCAATGCGTGAGAGGCGCGCCTCGGTGTACCGCATGGCCGCCGCCGAGTCGCCGTCCACCGATCCAAAATTCCCCTGGCCGTCCACCAGCGGATACCGCATGGAGAAATCCTGCGCCATGCGCACCATGGTATCATAGACCGCGCTGTCGCCGTGAGGATGGTACTTGCCAAGCACCTCGCCCACGATGCGGGCGGACTTTTTGTACGGTCGGTTCGCTGCAAGACCCAGATCCTGCATGCCGAAAAGCACGCGCCGGTGTACGGGCTTCAATCCATCCCGCACATCCGGCAGCGCACGCGCCACGATGACCGACATCGAGTAATCGATGTACGATCCTTTCATTTCGTCTTCGATATCAACCGGAATGATTTTTTCGTTGAGTGTCGCCATACTGAGGCTTTCTTCTTGCGTTGGTCCTACACGTCCAGATTCCGTACGTACTTGGCGTTCTTTTCAATGAATTCCCGCCGCGGTTCAACCTCATCACCCATGAGAATGGAGAATGTCCGGTCTGCATCCGCGGCGTTCTCGATGGATACCTGCAAAATCGTCCGCGTCTCCGGATTCATGGTCGTCGACCAGAGCTGTTCGGGGTTCATTTCGCCCAGGCCTTTGAATCGGGAGATAGCGATGCCGCTTCCCACAATCATGGCACCTTCTTCCGGCGCCTCCCCTGCTTGTCCGGGTGAGGATTCTTCCGCTTTCTTCCCCTTGTCCGCCTTCAGGCGTTTCACGACATCCTCGCGCTCTTCGTCGTCATACGCATAAAACTCCTGTTTTCCCTTCTTGACTTTGTATAGCGGCGGTTGCGCAATAAAGACATGGCCGAGCTCGATCAGAGCCTTCATGTGCCGGTACAACAGCGTCAAGAGCAGCGTGCGGATGTGCGACCCGTCCACGTCCGCATCGCACATGAGGATGATCTTGCCATACCGCACTTTTGTGGGATCGAACTCTTCGCCCACTCCAGTTCCGATGGCCGTGAAAATATTCCGGATTTCTTCGTTCTCCAGAATCTTGTGCAGCCGGGCCTTCTCCACGTTGAGGATTTTTCCCTTCAACGGCAGGATTGCCTGGAACCGGCGGTCGCGTCCCTGTTTCGCACTCCCACCCGCCGAGTCCCCTTCAACCAGATACAGCTCACAATGTTCGGGATCGTTGATGGCGCAATCGGCGAGCTTCCCGGGAAGCCCGCCACCCGAGAGGGCGTTTTTTCTGCGGGTCAGGTCGCGCGCCTTGCGCGCCGCCTCCCGCGCCTCAGCCGCCCGCATTGCTTTATCCAGGATCCGCTTCGCGTCCGGCGAGTTGTCCTCGAGCCAGGCGCTCAGTGCAGATCCGATGACGGACTCGACGATGCTCTTTACTTCGCTGTTTCCGAGTTTGGTCTTGGTCTGTCCTTCAAACTGGGGCTCGGGGACTCTTACGCTCAGAATACCCGTAAATCCTTCGCGGAAGTCATCACCGGTTAATACGATGCCCCCATCCTTCAGGATGCCGGCCTTGTATGCATAGGCGTTCAACGAACGGGTCAACGCCGTCCGGAACCCGACCAGATGCGTGCCGCCTTCATGGGTGTTGATGTTGTTAACGTAGGTGAAGATATTCTCGCTGTACTGGTCGTTGTACTGGAACGCTGCCTCCACTTCGACCGCACGCCCGTTCTCGTCCTTGTCGGTTCCCCTGGCTGCAAACGGTTTTCGCACAATCGAGGGGCGCGTAGCATCAATGTACCGTACGAATTCGGCCAGCCCCCCTTTGAAATGGAATGTTTCCTCCTGCTCATTCTTGTTGCGCCGGTCAACAATGTGGAGCGTGACTTCCGGATTCAGAAAGGCCAGTTCACGCAACCGTTCTGCAACGGTCTCGAACTTAAATGTCCGGTTCTTGAAGATCTGACCATCAGGGAGAAAAGTGATCCTCGTGCCTGTTTGCCCTTCTTCGGCCTTCCCGGTCGTTTTCGCGGGCGCAACGGGTTCACCGCGTTTGTATTTCTGAAACCATTTCTTTCCATCACGGAAGACTTCCGCTTCCAGCCACTCGCTAAGCGCGTTGACCACCGACACACCGACCCCGTGAAGACCACCCGACACTTTGTACGTGTTCTTGTCGAACTTTCCTCCGGCGTGAAGCACGGTCATAACGACTTCCAGCGCCGACCGTCCCTCCTCTTTGTGCACGTCGGTGGGAATGCCGCGGCCGTCGTCGGTGACCGTGATGGAACCATCTTTGTTGAGCGAGACATCAATCGTTCGGGCATACCCGGCAAGTGCCTCGTCGATCGAGTTGTCCACCACTTCATACACCAGATGGTGCAGTCCGCGCGTGCTGATGTCCCCGATATACATAGCGGGCCTGCGGCGGACCGCCTCAAGTCCTTTCAGGACGGTGATGTGTTCGGCTGTGTACCCGCGTGCTTCGGCTCCGTTACGCGGTTCGGCCGGAACGGTCTCTTTGCCGAAGCGTTTCTTCGCCTTTACCGGCGTTGCTTTCGCCATGTCTCTCCTTGGCTCTCTATCGAAAACGAATATCCTTCACCACGTCCGCGCCCAGTGCGCGGTTGATCTTCTGAAGAATTTGCAGACGCTTCATCGACAGCTCCGCACGCCACGGTGCGGTGGTCACCCGGACATACAGCACGCCACTCTCGATCCGGTCAGGCACCGTCACCCGCGCAATTTGCTCGCCCACCATGTCGCTCCACGCCGTGAGCACGCTGAACTTCCGGAGCGTCTTGTCAATGCCGAGCGCGGTCATCAACTCGCTGATGGCCTGCGAGGCGGGAACCGGATTTCCGGAGGCCTTCGATCCCTTACGTTTGATCCGCCGTGCAGCATCCGCGCTCAATGAAATATCTCCGGTGATGATTGTTCCACGTGATCTCCGGCACAAACAACTTTGCGTCGGTGGTCGTAATCAGTGCCTGGCCGAGTGACGCGAGATGCCCGAGAACCCGCCCGGCCCGCCGCCTGTCCAGCTCGGCAAAGACATCATCGAGCAACAGCATCGGTCGCTCCGCGCGTGTTTCGCAGACGTACTGATATTCAGAGAGCTTGAGTGCAATCAGCAGCGTCTTCTGTTCGCCCTGTGAGGCATATGCGTCAGCCTCGAGATTGCGCAACAGAAAGGTGACATCGTCGCGGTGCGGTCCGACAAGGGTCGTGCCCCGGCGCTCTTCATCCTGCCGGCACCGGTTAAGAGCCAGCGCCATTGCGTCGGCAACTTCTGCTGGACCTTCCGGTTTCTCCACACCATCCAGGGTGAGATAGACAAGCCGCAAATCGTCATCCGCACCAACCAGGTCAGCATACGCCGGACGAAGGGACAGCTGCAGACGCTCCAGAAAAACTGCCCTTCGGAAAATGATCCGTGCTCCACGCTCGATAAGAGCAGCCGTCCACGGCTCGGTGGCATCGGCCGCACCCCGCCCGTGAAAGCGGGCGTCCGCAAGAAGCCGGTTGCGCTGTCGGAGAATCCGGCGGTATTCCAGCACGTCGGCGAAGTAGCTGCTGCTTGTCTGGCTTAGCACGATATCCAGAAATTTCCGGCGCTCCGCCGGAGCCCCAGAGATAATACGGCCATTATCAGGGGAGAGAATCACCGCAGGAAACATTCCTACAACGGCCGAAACGCGCTCGAGCGGCGCGCCGTTTACCGTTACGGTCTTTTCTCCGGTACGCGCGTGAAATACCACCCGTATACCCGCGCGCTGTCCACCATCATCCACCATCTCCGCCGTAATTTCGAAAAATTCTTTCCCCACCATCACCGCCTGAACATCGGTCGACGCGTAGAAGCTCTTGCTGAGACTCAGATACGAGATGGCTTCGAGTATATTCGTCTTGCCCTGCCCGTTTTCCCCGACCAGAGCATTTATCCCTTCACCAAAGGCAACCGTTGTCCGCGCGTGGTTGCGGAACTGTGTCACGTCGAGGCGCTCTACGCGCATTGCACCTCCGGAACAGCTCCAGAAAACGGCAGCCCCGCTATCAACGGGGCTACCTTGGGGACCCAGACACCTGGCCGGGGCAAACACCCTCCGGAATCCATTGCCACCTTATGTATTCAGGCGAACCGGCATGATCAGCATAACCGCATCTTCCTGTGCACTGGTTTCGGCAGGCGTGACGATGCCGGCGCGGGTTGAACTGCTGAATTTCATGGTGACCTGCGCGGCGTCCAGATGGGAGAGAATATCTATCAAATAGGTGGCGTTGAATCCGATTTCCATGCTCTCCGCACTGTATGTACAGGGCAATGTTTCGTTTGCTTCTCCACCAAAATCAATGTCCTGTGCGCTGATTTTCAGTACATCCGGTGCAAGTTCAAGTCGGATCTGATGGGTTGTGGCACTGGCATAGAGCGCCACACGGCGCAACGAGGATATAATGTGCTCGCGGTTGACCGTCAGAAGTTTCGTGTTCTCAAGGGGAATAACACTTTCATAGTTGGGATATGTTTCTTCAATCAGCCGGGAAACGAGAACTGAATGATCATACAAAAAACGAACGTGCGTGTCGCTCGCACTCACGGTGCATTCCCCCGCTTCTACAGCCTTTCCCAAAATAGCAAGAGCTTTGGCGGGCACAATAATGTCCTTTTCCAGCTTTGCTTTCTGCTGTGGATGATAAATTATGCGTGCAAGCCGATGCCCATCGGTGGCAACAGCCCGTAATTCGGTGCCATTTGCCTGCAACAAGATACCCATCATTGCCGGTCTCAACTCATCCGTGCTGACAGCAAAAGCGGTGCGGTGAATGAGACGCCGTAACGCACTGCTTTCCATGATAAATTCACTGGTGCCCTTGAATGCCGGTACCTGGGGATACTCCTTCGCTGCTTCGCCGGTAAGGGCATATTCGCCATTCGGCGTTTTTATGCGAATTTTGCTGGCATCCATATCAACCAAAAAAACGGCATCCGTATCGGGCAGCGAACGTACGGTGTCCGTCAGGCGCTTCGCAGGAATAGCGATTTTTCCGTTTTCTCCCCCCTTAACATCCAGTGTTATCGTAGATGAAATAATAAGATCCGTCGCGGTAATCATCAGCGAATTGTCCACCAGTTCGAATAACAGGGTTTCCAGAATTGGCATGGTTGACTTTGCCGGAATAACCCCGCCCAGCTTGGTCAAAGTTCGTTGAAGATCTGAAATACTGACGGTAAATTTCATCGTGATCTCCTTGGTGGGAGGAGTAAATTTAAAGCGGATATATATGTAACCGGGTAAATATAAAGAAAAGACTATTAATAATCCAATATTTCTCTATATAGAAGAGCACCACTAGTAATAGAGTGTGTGCATATGTGAATAACATAATTATGAAACCATGTATTTTCTGTAACAGAAGCACATAACATAAAAAGACCTAAAACAAAACATGAGGATATGTACTGTGCATGAAGATATAAGTTGTACACATTGGAAAAGCAAAATAAAATAAAAATAATTATTCAGGTGCTTATGTACATATTGTTCACCGTTTTCCACATACGGTGCACGCTGTTGCAAACATGTTACTGACAGCACTACAGGACGACAGTTAAGAACGGTACATCGAAATATCGGTTCACCGGGTTAATAAAATGCACAAACAGTTTTGTCTAAGAGTAAAGAGATAGTCAAGCCGGGATGATATATCACAAAAAATATTTTTTCTCGCGCCGTAAAAAGCTGTGAACACATCAGGAGGTCTGTACAAGTGTTCCCTGAATAATCCGGAAGCAATCAGGTGGGTGTTAAACGTGACCGAGAAGTTGTAAACGCCGTTTGATCTGCTGAACATGTGCCTGATATTTGCTGTCCACGCGCATCTGATCTTCAACCGACTGATATGCATGAATGACGGTGCTATGATCGCGTCCTCCAAAATGCAATCCGATCGTTTTCAGTGATGCATTGGTGAGATCTTTTGTCAGGTACATGGCGATTTGACGCGCATTGACAATTTCCTGTTTTCGGGTCTTTGCGCGCAGCAAATCCTCGGGAATGTTAAAATACTCACACACAATCCGCTGGATTGTTTCGACGGTAATGGGTGAACGCACATCCCCGACGACCACCTTGAGAACATCACGTGCAAGATCGAGGTTGATTTCACGCCCCTCCAGAGATGCGCGGGCCAGCAGGCTGATCAGGCATCCTTCGAGTTCGCGGATGTTTGTTGTCACGTTGGCGGCAATAAAATCCACGATGTCCTGGGCAAGCTCAATTCCGTCGTCGGTGCTTTTTTTCCGTAGGATGGCAATACGGGTTTCAAGATCCGGCGGCTGGATGTCCGATGTAAGACCCCACTGGAAGCGGGACAGCAGACGGTCGTCCAGCCCCTTGAGCTCCTTCGGAGGCCGGTCGGATGACAGCACGATCTGTTTGCCAAGCTGGTGGAGTTCGTTGAAGGTGTGGAAGAAATTATCCTGGGTTTTTTCTTTTCCGGAGAAGAACTGAATGTCGTCGACAATGAGCACGTCCATGCTCCGATAGAAGCTTGAAAAGTCCCGTATCCGGTCGCTCTGGATGGCATCCACGAATTCCACTGTGAACTTTTCGCTCGACACGTACATGACCCGCCCGGCTTTGCGGTGCGTAAGCACATGATTGCCAATGGCCTGAATAAGGTGGGTCTTGCCGAGGCCCGTGCCACCGTACAGTACCAGCGGATTGAATGATGTGCCTCCGGGGTTGTTGGCAACGGCCGAGGCGGCGGCACGTGCCAGCTGATTACTGTCCCCCTTGATGAAGTTCTCAAAGGTGTAACGCGGATTGAGGTAGTTCGGAAAAGGCGAACTCACAGCTTCCTCACGTGCCGCTGCGCGTGCAGGCGGAACAGGCAGAGACTGGCGGCTGGGTTGAGGAGCAAACACGGGTCGCCCCGGAGGTAACGATGCGGACTGCAGAGTACGCAGTTCCGCCTCCATGGGGGTCTCTTCTGCACGAATGCTGTATTCCAGACGTGCTTCGGCCCCCAGGACTTTGGTGATCGTTGCGCTGATGATTCCGTAATAGTGTTCTTCCAGCCAGTCATAGAAGAACTGGCTGGGGACCTGTACGGTGAGAGTTCCGCCCTGGAGATGTTGCGGGATAATGGGTTCAAACCAGGTTTTGAAGCTCTGGGAGTTCACACGTTCGCGAATCATGTCCAGGCAGGCAGACCAGACGCGCTGGGCCTGTTCAAGGGGACTGGGCTGCCGCGGCTGTTCGTAACTACTACCGGTGGCAATTGCTGAGGTTAGGGAGTTGTCCATATAACATCAACCTTTATTCACAGACTTATGCACATTCGTTGAAAACCACACCTCTCATCATGAGATGTCACAAAATTATCCACATATCCACATAGGTTGATAACCGGATAATGTATTCAAAAACAAAGGTTTACTGCAAAGTGCTTGAACCGGATGTGATGGTTGTTCATAAAAGCGGTGGAAGAATGGGAACGGAGCCTGTAGGCGGTATCTTATCCACACGTTATCCACAGGCCTGGGAACAGGTGCATCATTATTATGATAACATATCAACACTGGCAGCGCAAGCAAAATTTTCGGTTTTGCGGAGAGTTCGTTCTTGAAACTGAGCTGGCTTTTGTCTAACTTATATTTCTTAAAGAAGGTATACCGGGGATTGTCCTTTTGGGGCAACCCTCTTTTTGTCTTATCACGAGAGCCAGGAGTGTCTCCGCATGAAACGCACCTTCCAACCGCATAAGCGGAAGCGTCGCAACACGCACGGTTTCCGCGAGCGTATGTCGACCAAGAATGGGCGCCGGGTTCTCTCCCGCCGCCGTGCGCGCGGCCGCCACAAGCTGACGGTCAGTGATGAGCGGTAGGTGAAACCGGCTGAAGCGCTCAGGGGCTTTGCCGCGTTTGACCGGGTTTTCCGGGACGGGCGGAGAACTTCAGGCGCTCTGCTGCATTGCATGTACAGAGTCGAGCGGGCCGAGCGTGTCGTCCTCCGGGTCGGGTTTGCAGTGTCGAGCAAACAATACCATGCGGTTCGCCGGAACAGATTGCGCCGCCTGATGCGGGAGGCGTTTCGCCTGGAACGGGTAACTCTGTATGGCGCCCTTGAGCGGGCCCACTCCTCCGCCGATCTGGTGTTCGTGTTCCGACCAAAGACACCACTGACAGTCGAACGCCTGAGCGTATTCCCGGTCCGTGATGATATGGCCGCCATCTGCCGGCGGCTCATAGTTCAACTGTAAGGCACAGGACCATGCGTCGGTTCGTTGTCCTTTTGGTGCGTGCATACCAGATGGTGATTTCACCGTTGCTTCCCCCCAACACGTGTCGGTTTTCCCCCACATGCTCCCAGTATACGATCGATGCCGTCCGGAAATACGGTGTTCTCGAGGGATGCTGGAAAGCGGTGAAACGTATAGGCAGATGTCACCCCTTCAACCCGGGCGGATACGACCCCGCCTGATCAGCGATTATTGAACAAGGGCCGTCTATGGATAAGCAATCAACTCTCGGATTCGTCCTCATCGGTTTGGTGCTCATAGGGTGGATGTGGCTCCAGGCTCCACCGCCGCAGCACACCATGCAAAGAAGCGACACGACTCAAACGGCCGTGGCCGTCCCGCGCGATACGATAAAAAAGGAAGAACCCAGAATGCCCCCCACTGTTGTCCGGGAAGGACGGCAGGACGGCACGGGACGGTATTTTGCCGGACGCGAAACGGGCAGAGACCAGGTCATGACGATCGTCACCGATCTGTATACGGCCGAAGTGTCCTCCCGAGGGGGTTTGCTGCGCACCTGGACCCTGCACAACTTCAAGAGCTGGGATGGCGTACCGGTGCAGCTGGTGGACGTTGATCGTGGGGGGGACTTAAGCCTGTTGTTCACTTCGCGTGACGGGAAGCTGATCAATACCCGCGATCTGGTGTTTGATGTCAGCGGTCCGCGCGGCCGCTCGGTCACACTGCAGGGCGAAGACTCGGTGACGGTGACATTTACGCTTCCGGTGAGCACGGGCGGGCGGATCGTCAAGCGCCTGACCTTTGTCAACGGGTCATACGAATTCGGCGCTGCCTTTGAGTTCCAGAAAATGGATTCCGTTCTCTCCAATTTTGAATACCAGATTGTCTGGGAACACGGGTTGCGGTATGCCGAGCACAACAGCGTGGATGAATCAGGTTATGCGATGGCCTATGCCTCGTCCGGTGGAGAAGTGACGGAGGTTGACGCGAGCAAAGTGGGTGAGAACAAGCAACAGGACATCACCGGCGTCACCGACTGGATTGCCACGCGCAATAAGTATTTTCTTGTCGCCATTTTTCCCCGTTTGCCGCGAAGTGAAGGCGCATTCCTTGAGGGAACTGCGGCGGCCATGCCCGACCACGGCATCAAGGAGAATTACACGCTCGCGTTGAAGATGCCATTCCGCGGGGGTGTGTTGGAGCAGGCGGACATTGATATCTACCTCGGTCCCCTGGAGTACGATCGTGTAAAGGAATACGGGCGTGGCCTGGAAAAGACCATGAATCTCGGCGCGGCCTGGATCATCCAGCCGATTTCCGAATATGTGATGATCCCCCTCCTGAAATTTCTCCGGATGTTCATCCCCAACTACGGGGTGGTGATTATTGTCTTCTCGCTCATCATCAAGCTGGCGTTGCATCCGCTCACGCGCACGAGCATGCGATCGATGCGCAAAATGCAGGCCCTCAATCCGATGATGACCGAGATCCGTGAAAAGTACAAGGATGACCCTCAGAAGATGAACGCCCAGGTGATGAACCTGTACAAGGAATACGGTGTGAACCCGGCATCGGGTTGTCTTCCGTTATTGCTACAGATGCCTATTCTGTTCGCGCTGTATGCGGTATTCCGTTCATCGATTGAACTCCGCCAGGCACACTTCGTTGCGTGGATCACCGACCTGTCGATCCCGGATGCGATGGCAAAGCTCCCGTTCACGATTCCATTCTTCGGCATCACGGACGTGAGCGGCCTGGCACTGGCTATGGCTGTGACCATGTTTGTACAGCAGAAAATGACCGTCACGGATCCGCGCCAGAAGGCCATGGTGTGGATGATGCCGATCATGATGATGTTGATTTTCAACAGCCTGCCGGCGGGACTGAACCTCTACTACTTCGTCTTCAACCTGCTGTCTATCGGGCAACAGATGTGGTTCAACCAGCAGCACAAAGCCGAGCCATTGCGCAAGGTCGATCCGAAAAAGGGCGGCGGCGGGATTCTGGCGAGACTCGCAAAAGACCTGCCGAAGGTGAAATGACGGTACGGATGTTGCTGACACCGGAGCCCCGCCAACGAGCGGGGCTTTTTTTTGGGCAGTATCACCGGCGTTCTTACGGAAGTTCGCCGACACGCAGACCCGGGCCGTGGCGGTAACGGAGCGCGGGGTGTCCGCCCGCCGGCGTATTTGTGGAAATGACGATTCGTTGCGCCTCTCGGCGGAAATACGTAAAATACAAGTTTGGGGTACAAGGAGGATGACTTTGCCTTCGAATGGGGACACAATTGTTGCGGTAGCCACTGCGGCGGGTGCGGGTGCGGTGGCAATCGTACGTATGAGTGGTGCGCAGGCAATCCGGATTGGGGAGCGGGTATTCCGCGGGCGGATGCCGCTGGAGGAGGCGGGAGGATACACGGTGCATCACGGGCATATTGTGGGGGAAGCGGGGGATATCGTGGACGAAGTCCTTGTCACCGTCTTCCGGAGTCCGCGCTCATACACCGGTGAGGATATGGTGGAAGTGAGCTGCCATGGCGGGATGCTGGTGACGGCTTCCGTGCTCGGATGTCTGGTGCATGCGGGGGCGCGGCCTGCTGATCCCGGAGAGTTTACACGGCGGGCTTTTCTGAATGGGCGTATCGATCTGACGCAAGCCGAAGCGGTTGCGGATCTGATCGTTGCCAGGAGTGTTCGCGGGCACCGGGTCAGTGTGGAACAGCTTGGCGGCCGTCTGGGCGGCCGGGTCCGTGAACTGAGGGAGTCCCTGGTTAATCTATGTGCGTTATTGGAGCTTCAGCTGGACTTTACCGAAGAGGGGCTCGACGTTGTCAATGTCCGGGAAGTTGACGGGAAGCTGGAAAGTGCGGCGGGGCTTGCACGCGAGATGGCGGAGTCATATGAGAAAGGACGGATCTTCAGGGAAGGGATCCTTGTAGTGCTTGCCGGTGCCCCGAACGCGGGAAAATCAAGTCTTTTTAATGCCCTTCTTAAATCCGAGCGCGCAATAGTTACACCGACGCCGGGAACAACACGCGACTTCATTGAAGAATCCATTGCGGTTGAGGGAATCGCTGTCCGGTTGGTAGATACGGCCGGTCTGCGGGAAGCGCAGGATGAGATAGAACGCGCCGGCGTCGTCAGGACAGAGTCAGTGCTCAGAAGTGCGGATGTGATTCTCCTTGTTGTGGACTCGACAAACATGATCTCATTTGAAGAAGCTGCGAGGGGAATCCCGGATGCCCTCCCGGAACAACATCGGGTTACCGTACTTAGCAAGGTCGATCTCCTCATTCTTCCGGATCAAAGCACAGCACATGCACGGATGCGGGACAGGGAAAACTGGGATGTCAGGGTCTCGGCCAGAACAGGAGAGGGGATTGGAGAGCTGCGGAAGGCAATAGTTGAGTCGGTTGTCCATGGCGCCGACACAAAGGATGATGACGTCGTTGTGACAAGCCGCCGGCACCAGGATGCTCTGGAACGGGCATATCGTGGACTGACATCCGCACGGGCGTCTCTAGCGGAAGGAAACGCCATCGAATTTGTCGCCTTTGATGTGCGTGAGGCAATCAACGCCCTTGCGGAAATTACGGGTGAAGTCACGAGCGAGGATGTGCTGAATACAATATTTTCAGGATTCTGCATCGGAAAATAGATCAATGTTTCACGTGAAACATGGATATGATGTTGTCGTTGTAGGGGGCGGCCATGCCGGGATAGAAGCGTCCCTGGCTGCCGCCCGTATGGGGTGTTCAACGGCCCTTTTGACCATGGAGGCGGGGGCGATTGGAAGAATGTCATGCAACCCGGCCATCGGAGGAACCGCCAAAGGACACCTTGTGCGCGAGATAGATGCCCTCGGCGGGGAGATGGGGTTGCTGGCGGACGCAACCGGCATCCACTTCCGGATGCTGAACATGTCCAAAGGCCCCGCGGTCTGGTCACCCCGGAGTCAGAACGATCGCGCCTTGTACAGCAGGGAAGCCCGCCGGCATATAGAGTCCCAGGCCGGACTGGACATCATCGAAGATCAGCTGGCAGATGTTATTCTGGAGAACGGACAGGTGGCCGCTGTTATACTGGGCAAGGGAAGAAAGATCCCCGCCAGAACCGTTGTCCTCTGCAGTGGAACATTTCTCAACGCTCTGATGCATACAGGGTTGGTCACCGTGGCAGGAGGAAGATATGGTGAACCAGCATCCACGGGGCTCACAGAGAAGTTGCGAACACTCGGGTTTGTCACAGGGAGATTGAAAACCGGAACACCGCCGAGACTGAAGAGAGACTCGATTTCCTACGATGAGACGGAAGTACAACCCGGGGATGAGAATCCTTTTCCATTCTCTTTTCGTAACGGGCGTATCGAGAACAGACAGATCCCGATGTACCTTACCCATACGAACAAGTGCACTCACGAAGCACTTCGAGAGGGTTTTCTGGAATCCCCTCTATTCACAGGCCGCATTACTGGGATAGGACCACGCTACTGTCCATCCATTGAAGACAAGATCAACAGGTTTGCCGGCAAGGAACGGCATCAGATATTTCTAGAACCGGAGGGGTACGAATCGGATATTGTCTATGTGAACGGGTTCTCCTCCAGTCTGCCGGCCGCCGTCCAGGAACAGGCTCTTCGGACAATACCGGGTCTGGCAAAATGCGTGATGGTTCGTCCTGGCTATGCGGTTGAATACGATTACTTCCCACCACACCAGGTGAAGCATTCGCTTGAGACGAAATTGGTGGGGGGGTTGTTTTTCGCCGGCCAGATAAATGGAACGAGCGGCTATGAAGAAGCCGCAGCGCAGGGGATCATTGCCGGGATCAATGCAGCCTTACAGGTTCGGGGGGATGCACCTTTTACACTTAAGAGAAGCGAAGCCTACATCGGTGTGTTGATCGATGATCTGATCAACAAGGGGACGGAGGAGCCGTATCGTATGTTCACATCGAGAGCCGAACACCGGTTGGCATTGCGGCAGGACAACGCGGACATCCGTCTGATGAGGATGGGACACAGGCTCGGGCTCATCGATCATGAGACAGTAAAGAAACTGGAAGGGAAAGAGCGGTTGATAACTGAAGCCAGGGCGCTCTTTCAATCGTTGCGTCTGGGTGTGAGGGAGTGGAACGAGCACGTGAAAGAAAGAGGAGACCTCATGATCTCGGAGCCGGAGTCTGTTTTCAATCTTCTGAAAAGGCCCGGTGTCAGCATCGACATGTTGATGGGTGTTCCCAGGTTAAGGGAGAGTGTTCTGACCGCGGAATTGCGTCATGACCATGGGGCGCGGACGCAGCTGGAGATTGGAGTGAAGTATGAGGGATATCTGAGACGGCAGGATGAGCAGATACGGCTCTTCGGCAGGAACGAGGCCATGGGTATTCCCGAAAATTTTGACTATCATGAAGTCAAATCGCTAAGTAACGAAGGCCGGGAGAAACTTCAGCGCGTGCGCCCACGTTCAGTAGGGCAGGCAATGCGAATCAGCGGTGTTACGCCGGCCGATATATCGGTGTTGATGATCAATCTGATGAGGTAATGTTTCACGTGAAACATTCGGAATTGATCGCCGCAGTCATCGGGCAATATGGCCTGAAAGCGAGCACAGAGCAGCTCGGGTTGCTCGATCGCTATCTGGAAATGGTGCTGGAATGGAACGCGAAGATCAATCTTATTTCCCGCAGGGACGAAGAGAACATACGAGGGCAGCACCTTTTTCATTCTCTTGCCCCACTTTTTGTACTGTCCATGCCTGAAGAGCTGATGGTTATGGATCTCGGGTCGGGGGGAGGATTTCCCGGGATACCTCTGGCAATTCTGAAGCCGGGGTGGACGGTAGTGCTGGTGGATTCGATCAGGAAGAAGACGCTGGCACTGGAGGATATGGTCGCGCGATTGGGGTTGCCCTCGGTGCGCGTAGTTACCGGTCGTGTTGAAGAGAAGGATGTTCTGGCCCTGATGCCGGGGAAGTTCGACGTGATTCTGGCAAGAGGAGTGGCGTCCCTGACGAAGCTGGTTATCTGGTCCAGGCCGTTTGCGAGGTCCGGTACAGGGAATATCGTAAGCGTGCGGCGTGCAGAAGGGGGAGAGTCCGGGCAGCATCTATTGCCGTTATTGCTCTGTTACAAAGGCGGGGACCTCACGGCGGAGCTTAAAGAGGCGCAGATAAAGGCGGGCGTGAAGCATGCGACCGTGCTGAACCTGACGTTCCCCGGCGGTGAGGGGATGGAAAAGAAGCTGGTGCTGGTAAAACTCTGATCATTCAATAGCCGTTATTGGAAATGGCCCAAGAACTCTACGATTCTATCGCCAGGTTGCTCACCGAGCAACGGAACCCCGCTTCCCTGAATATGGACACAATGTCCACAGAGGAAATCCTCCGCCTGATCAACACGCAGGATAAACTCGTGGCACTGGCCGTTGAACGGGAAATCCCCCATATCACCCGGGCCGTGGAGTTTATCGTGGCGTCTTTTAAGAGCGGCGGACGGCTCCTCTACTTCGGTGCCGGCACAAGCGGAAGACTCGGGGTCGTCGACGCATCGGAATGTCCTCCGACATTCGGAACAGATCCCCGTCAGGTTGTGGGCCTGATCGCAGGCGGAGAGAAAGCGATGTTCCGCGCGCAGGAAGGGGCGGAAGACAACCCGGCCCTCGCACACAAAGATGTGGACGCCCAGCATGTGACCGCACGTGACACGGTCTGCGGTATCGCCGCGAGCCGACGCACACCCTATGTGGTTGCCGCTGTTGCCCGCGCACGGGAACTGGGAGCAAAAACGATCTACGTTACCACCAACCCGCGAGCAGAATTCGACCTGGACGTGGATGTGGCAATCTGCCCGGAAGTCGGACCGGAAGTCCTCATGGGTTCCACCCGCATGAAATCAGGTACCGCCCAGAAACTCGTCCTGAATATGCTCACCACCACCGCGATGGTGAAGCTGGGGAAGGTCTACGAGAATATGATGGTTGACCTCCAGCTCACCAACGCCAAGCTCGTGGAACGCTCACGCCGGATTGTGATGATGGCAACCGGCGTCGGTTACGACGTCGCTGCGCGCGTCCTTTCGGAAACCGGCGGCCATGTCAAGAGCGCCATTGTCATGATTAAAACCGGAGCTACGCTGGAAGAGGCGCAACGCCGGATCACCGCGGCCGATGGATTTGTCCGCCTTGCGATCGGGGAACAGAAGACGAGTGACTGACCTCACATCCTGATGCCGGAGTCCCTCCCACATCTCCTGGATGACAGTCCGCTCCTGGCGCGCCTGCAGCGCGCGCTTGAGCCCTTACCCTCCGGTACACCCCTTCACGTCACCGGAGTGGGGGGATCATTCCGTGCTCTCCTGGCTGTCGCCCTGCATAAACGCCTCTCCCGCCAGCTTCTTGTCATCACCCCGGACAAAGAATCCGCTGTCAGAACAGCGGACGACCTCGCCGTTCTTGGAGATCCGTCCAGGACCCTCTTGTTTCTCGGACGTGAAGACCAGGAAGGGGTGTTGATGGAACGATCCCGCGAACTCCACGACGTGCAGACACTCCGATCGCTGCTGGCAGATGAGGTCGACGTGGTGGTCACACACCCCGCAGGCGCGGCGCTCCGTCTCCCCCGCCCCGCCGCCGTCCAGTCGCGCGCACGTACGCTGATCACCGGCGCTTCACCGGGCTTTGTCGAAACCGTCGCCGGCCTGCAGGAATTTCTCTTCGAGAGAACCGATGTCGTGGAGCACCCGGGCGAGTATGCGGTCCGCGGCGGTATACTCGACGTATTCCCCTTCGTAGGAGAAAACCCCGTCCGCGTCGAGTTCGTGGAAGATACGGTGGAATCCATCCGAGAATTTGACGTCGCCTCCCAGCGCTCCATCCGGGAACTCAGCTCGGCTCTTCTGGTACCTGACCTGCTTGCCGGAAATGATGCCGCCGCACACGGGAGCGCCTCCCTCCTGGATTATCTTCACGACCGTGCACTGGTGATTCTGGACGGCCCCGCGCTGGTACGGACGGCATGGGAGCAGCTTGGCACCTCCGCACGCTCCGCTCGGTACGATGTGGAAAAGATGCATGAGGTCCTGACCCTCTTTCCACAGATGCACATCAGCAGACTCCAGACCGGCGGGGAGGCACTGGACTTCGGCGTGCACGCACAACCGGCGTTTAACGGAAGCATTCAGGCCCTGCTGCGTGACATTTCCGAGCGCCAGCGGGCCGGCTTCCGCATGTTGCTCTGCTGCGACGGCCAGGCGGAACTGAACCGGATACGGGAACTGATCGGCACCGCCTCGTCGTCTCAGGGTGAACCGCAACCCGTGGACCAGTCCGCAATCCACTACTCGCTTGATGCCATCCATGAAGGCTTCCTGCTTTCCGAACAGCATCTTGCGGTGTATACCGAACATCAGATTTTCGGAAGAATGAAACGGCACGGCCGGCGCCGCCGGGCACGGTTCAAAGGAATCACCGAAGCGGACGTCCAGCACCTCCGAAAAGGCGACTACATCGTGCATGAAGATTTCGGCATCGGGAAATTTTCCGGCCTCCGGACGATCCGTGTCCGCGATGTGGATGTGGAAGTCGCGGCGGTGCTCTATGCCGAAAACGACACGCTGTATGTGAATATCAGCTACCTCAACAAGCTGCAGAAATACTCATCGAAAGACGGACACATCCCGAAACTCCACCGTCTCGGGAGCGGTGAATGGGAAAAACTCAAGGCACGGACGAAGAGGCGGGTCAAAGATATCGCCCGTGATCTGATTGCGCTGTACGCGCGGCGCAAGATGACCGAAGGATTCTCCTTTCCCGCGGATACACCCTGGCAGAAGGAACTGGAAGCATCCTTCATGTATGAAGACACCTTCGATCAGGCAAAAGCGACACTTGATGTGAAGCGGGACATGGAGGCGTCCCCCCCCATGGACCGGCTGATCTGCGGCGACGTCGGGTTCGGAAAAACCGAAGTGGCAGTCCGCGCTGCATTCAAAGCGGTCATGTCAGGGAAACAGGTCGCGGTCCTCGTTCCCACAACGATCCTGGCGACGCAACACGCACAAACGTTTCACGATCGGATGGCCCGCTACGGTGTCGACATCGATGTCCTCTCACGCTTCAAGGTGAAAAAAGAACAGGAAGCCGTTCTTGCCCGGCTGCGGGACGGCGTGCTGGATCTGGTGATCGGGACGCACCGGCTTCTTTCCAAAGATGTCTCGTTCAAAGACATCGGCCTGCTGATTATCGATGAAGAACACCGGTTCGGAGTTGCCGCAAAGGAAAAGCTGCGCCTCCTGCGCGCACAGGTGGATACGCTCGCCCTGACCGCGACACCGATTCCACGGACGCTGCACTTTTCTCTTCTGGGCGCACGCGACCTCTCGCTCATCGCCACTCCCCCGCGCAACCGCCTGCCGATTGTCACCGAGATCACGCTGTGGAACGACGGCCTCATTCAGGACGCGGTCAGACGCGAATTACGTCGGGGCGGACAGGTGTACTTCGTGCATGACCGCGTGCAAAGTATGGACGACGTTGCCGCACGGCTCCAGCTGTTGCTGCCGGATGTGCGGATCGGAACAGGGCACGGACAAATGCAGCCGCGCGAACTCGAAGAAATCATGCTGGCATTTCTGGAAAAGCGCATCGACATGCTCGTGTCCACCAAGATCATCGAATCGGGACTGGATATTCCGAACGTCAACACGATTATCATCAATCGTGCGGACCGCTTCGGCATGGCGGAGCTGTATCAACTGCGGGGGCGCGTCGGGCGCTCCAACACCCAGGCGTACGCCTATCTGCTGACACCGCCGGTTTCCGTCCTCGGCAGGAGTACGGTGCAACGTCTGCAAGCCCTGCAGGAGTTCAACGAACTCGGGTCCGGCTTCAATCTGGCAATGCGTGACCTGGAAATTCGCGGAGCGGGAAACCTGCTCGGCAGTGAACAGAGCGGTTTTATCGAGATGATGGGATTCGAAACGTATACGCGCATTCTTGAAGAGGCGGTGTATGAATTGAAACAGGAGGAATTCCAGGAGCTCTTCAAGGACGATCGGTCAACTCCTGGAGCCGTTCGCGGTTTTGCGGTGGAAGCCGACCTCGAGGCGTTTATCCCGGCCCTGTATGTCGAGAATGAAACCGAGCGGCTGACAATCTACCGGCGTCTCTATGCGGTGAATACGCATGAACAACTCGACGAAATCGGGCTCGAGCTGCGGGATCGGTTCGGTAAACGCCCTCTGCAGGTGGAAACCCTGCTCCGACTGGTGCGCCTGAAACTCAGCGCAGGCACACTGGGATTGGCAAAGATCCATCTCTCGCCCGAGCGCCTGGAAGCCCATTTTCCGCCTCCGTCGGATACGGTTTTCTATGAATCGGCACAGTTTCAGCAATTAATGACCGCCTTCTCGCGCATGCGGGAACGTGGTGTGCGGGTAAGCCAGGGAGAGACCACGCTCCGAGCCACGATCCCCTTCGGCCGGTCCCTGGATCCGGAATCTGTTCTCGAGAAGGCAGATAGCGTCATCCAGGAATTGCGGAAAATATCGCTGCCCCCCTCCGCGGAAGGCTGAGTGGGGTGTGCCTTTCCCTGTCGCCGAACTTCCCACATTCAGAACCCCCCAAACCAGCCCGTAATCCGCATCTCGTACTTGACTTTGTAGCCCAAATGCGTATATTGATGGCACCCTGTGGGTAAAAGTGGGTGACAGGTGGGGACAAACCTCTTGAGGTAGACCGTGTCTTCATTCAAAGGGTCATACGATTATTCCGTCGACAACAAAGGACGGATCAACATTCCCTCCCGCCTGCGAAAATATATCTCGCCGGAAGCAAACGACACCTTCATCGTTACACGCGGCTACGAACAGTGCCTCTATGTGTACCCGCTGGATGAGTGGAACAAAGTGGAAGAGAACATCCGTCAGCTTTCCTCGACAAATCCAAAGCATCGCTTTTTCATGCGCACACTGCTGGAGCGTGCGACAGAATCCCAGCTGGACGGACAGTTCCGCATCACCGTTCCCAAAGAGCTCCTGCAGTTTGCGGGTATTGAAAACGAAGTGTTTATCATCGGCGTCCTGGAGCACATCGAGATCTGGAATCCCCGGACGTACGCTGAATATCAGAAGGCACAGGCCGAGAGTTACGAAAGCGTCGCCCAGACAGTCCTCCAGAAATAATCCCGTGCCCTCGCCGGCATTTCACATTCCTGTGCTCCGCCAGGAAGCGGTCGATGCCCTTGTGAGCGATCCGGGTGGGACGTATGTCGATGGTACAATCGGTGGCGGCGGGCATGCGGAGGAGATTTGCGCGAGACTCTCTCTATCGGGGCTGCTGATCGGACTCGATGCCGATGAGGAGGCACTGGCGGAAGCGCACATACGCCTGGCGCCGGTGGGCAACAGGATTCGCTTTGCCCACGCGAATTTCGGGGATCTCCGTTCGGTCCTGGATGAAGCCGGCGTCGGGTTCTTCCATGGTCTCCTTCTGGATCTGGGAGTTTCCTCGCATCAACTGGATGCAC
The DNA here is from genome assembly GCA_963779225.1 of uncultured Bacteroidota bacterium. Taxonomy (GTDB): domain Bacteria; phylum Bacteroidota; class Ignavibacteria; order UBA10030; family UBA6906; genus CAVPCZ01. Next base: position 497,558 of record CAVZWW010000003.1, on the reverse strand, counting down.
CGGCACGCGGATTCAGTTTTCGAGAAGACGAGCCGCTCGATATGCGCCTGGATCGTCACGCGCCTTTCACGGCCGGTGATCTGGTGAACGAGCGAAGCGAGCAGGAGCTGGCGGACATTCTCTGGCAGTATGGCGAAGAACGGCACAGCCGGCGCATTGCGCGGCGATTGATCACCTCACGTCCGGTCAGGACCACCGGAGATCTGCGCGATGTGGTGGCGTCGGTTGTGGGGCGGCAGTTCCTGAACAAGTCACTCGCACGGGTGTTCCAGGCCTTGCGCATCGAAGTGAACGGCGAACTGCAGAACCTGAAACTCGTCCTGCCCGAAGCCTTGCGGCGGCTCCACCCGGGTGGGCGGATTGTGGTGATCGCGTACCATTCGCTCGAAGACCGTATAGTCAAAGAATTTTTCCGGTCGGCATCCACGCCGCCGGATTCACACTACCCCGCGCTGCTCCCGCAGAAGGTGGCGGAAGTTCCGCTCCGTGTGCTGACGCGGAAACCTGTGGTTCCGCAGGAAGCGGAAACCGCGCTAAACCCGCGGGCACGCAGTGCAAAGATGCGCGTGGCTGAGAAAACCTCATGTGGGATCGAACCATAAAACGTACCATCACTGCATCACCGCCCGCTCCGGTATTTCGGGAGAACCGCTACGTCTATAATGGGGAACGGCAGAGCACCGTGACAGGATACGCCGTCCGTGCCAACAAGCCCGCCACCCGGCGACGGGTCTCTCCGTTCAACCTGATCGTGGTGCTGCTGATCGTCGGGACAGTGATCGTGATGTACATCGGCAGCATCATTACCGTCAACGAGATCGCCGCGAACATCGGCACGCTGCAAACGCGGTATCAACGCCTGCTGGACAGCAACGCCGCATTGCAGGCGGAGCTGAACCGCAAGTCGTCGCGCGACCGGATCAGTCTGATCGCCCGGGAACAGCTGGGGATGCTGGATGCCCGGGAACAGCCGGAACTCATCACCCTCGATCCCGACCTGGTGGATCGGGCCGCGGCGGTACGCAAGGAGTTGGGCGAATGATCGCAAAGGCGGAAGAACATCTGCACGCGGTGCCAGTCCAGGTTCGAATACAGCGCCGGATTCTGATCTTGAAGATCGTTCTGTTGACATCCTTTGCCGTGATCGCAGGCCGCCTGGTGCAGATTCAGGTTGTTCAGGCCGGTGCCTATCAGGAAATGGCGCGCCGGCAGTATGAAGCCCCGATGAAACTGCCGGCAGCCCGGGGAATCATCCTGGACCGTAGCGGCAAAGTCCTGGTCTCCAACACCATGTTTGCATCGTTCGCGGCGGATCCCAAAGAGACCGGCCGTGATCGGAATGATATCGCCGTTACCTTCGCCCAGGTGTTCAACCGCCCGCGCGAAGTATACCTGGCACGGCTACGTGATCAGGATAAACGATTTGTCTGGCTGGAACGCGGAGTACCCCCTACACTCTCAGCCCGTATTCCAGTCCGTGACCTGCAGGGCGTTATCACGGTGCCGGAAGCCGAACGCCTGTACCATTACGAACATCTGGCCGGACAGCTGCTGGGACATACGGGTGTCGACCACAGCGGACTCAGTGGACTGGAGTTGCAATACGACCGGTGGCTGCGAGGGAATGACGGATTCGTAACCATGCAACGCGATGCGCTCCGGCGTACCCGACAATCGCCTGAGTATCCGCGCATGGATCCGGTGGACGGGCAGAATATTCTCCTGACCATCGATGCCGAAATACAGGCGATCGTGGAAGAAGAACTGGAAAAAGGCGTCTTGCGTAAGAAAGCGGAAAGCGGCCTAGCCGTCATGGTCGACCCGGCCACGGGAGCGGTGCTGGCCATGGCCAATTTTCCGTCGTTCAATCCCGCCCGGGCCGCCCTGCTCGATCCTGCCGTGCAGCGCAACCGGGTGATCACGGACTCCTTCGAACCGGGATCGGTGTTCAAACTGGTGACGGCGAGTGCGGCGCTTGAAACCGGTGCCGTCCGGCCCGGAGAAAAAATCTTTGCAGAAAACGGAACATACCGGATTCCGATGGGCGGCCGGAAGCCCAGGGTAATCACCGACACACACCCGCACGGCATGCTCACGTTTCAGGAAGGTATGGAACGGTCGAGCAACATCGTGATGGCAAAGGTTGCGACGCGTGTGGGTGCGCAGACAATGTTTCTTACCGCACGTGCGTTTGGATTTGGCATACAAACGGATCTTGGCCTTCCCGGCGAAGTCAGCGGTAATCTGAAGAAGCCGGCACAATGGTCGGCGACAACACTACACTCCCTGGCAATGGGGTACGAAGTCGCAACAACGCCCCTGCAGCTGGTCATGGCCTATGCAGCCGTAGCCAACGGCGGCTGGCTGATGAAGCCGTTTGTCGTCCGTCAGGTGGTCAACGCGCAGCAGGATGTCCTTCTGGAAACAACACAACAACAAATCCGCCGCGTGATATCCGATTCGACGGCACGGGTTCTGACACGCTTCTTCGAAGGAGTCGTTGAACGTGGAACTGGCACGGAGGCCAGGGTGGCAGGGTTAAGGATCGCCGGCAAGACGGGCACCTCAAAGAAGGTCGTGAATGGCCGGTACGGCCTGAGTGACTATACTGCATCCTTTGTCGGGTTCTTTCCCGCAGAAGCGCCGAAATATGTATGCCTCGTCATGCTGGATAATCCGCGGTCCGGCGGCTATTACGGTGGACTCGCCAGTGCGCCGATTTTCAAAGGGATCGCAGAAAAAGTGCACGCCATTGCGGACCGCCCGGCCGGGTTGCAACAACGTTCCATGGCGATTGCAGGCGCCAATCGCCGCCTCGCTCCCGATGTGGTGAATTTGAAAGTAGATGTCGCCTCGGCACTCCTGGAAACACAGGGATACAGGGCTGAAGTGAGCGGAAACGGCGCGGTGGTCCTTTCTCAATCCCCGCCACCCGGTACAACACTTGCTTCCGGAGGTACCGTGACCCTCCGGACTGAGGAACAGGTAGTTTCACTTCCCGCAGGGTATACACTGGTCCCGGAATTGCGCGGCCTGAGCATGCGCCGTGCCATCAATCGATTGACGAACCATCGGCTGGATGTCTCCGTCGCCGGATCCGGCACAGTCACCGGCCAGAATCCTGCACCCGGTGAACGCGTGCGGCAGGGAACGATGATCTCTCTCCGGTGTGCTCCGCGCTCTGCGATAGCAACGAGTTTGTAGGACATCTCATGCAGCTGACCCGGCTTCTGGACGGCGTCACCGTCTCGAAGATGTTTCTCATGAAATATGGCGCGATGGCGCAGACGCAGGATATCGAAGTGCGTGCGCTGCGTTACGACTCGCGTGCGGTTGGACATGGTGACCTGTTTTTCGCCATACCGGGCACAACATCTGACGGAACGCGGTTCATCGAAGAAGCCATCGGCCGCGGTGCACTGGCGGTGGTTCTGCAAAACGATGCGGCAATTCCGGATCCGCTGTTCCTGCATACTCATGTGGCGAAGCTGGTGGTGCCCGACGCCCGCAAGGCGCTCGCCCAGATGTCCGCGAATTTTTATGATCACCCGTCCCGGAAGCTGCGGCTGGTCGGTGTGACGGGAACGAACGGCAAAACGACTACCGCATTTCTCATCAAGGCGGCACTGGAAGCACAAGGTGAGCGGGTGGGACTGATCGGCACGATCGCGTATCACATCGGCAGTGAGATTCTCCCGGCCACCCACACCACACCGGAATCGCTCGAATTGAATACCCTCCTGGCAACAATGGTTGAACGGGGGTGTACGGCGGCGGTTATGGAGGTTTCATCACATGCACTGGCCTTCGGCCGTGTCTCCGGCCTGCGCTATGCGGCGGGAGTCTTTACAAATTTCACGCAGGACCATCTGGATTTTCACGGAACCATGGAAGAGTATTTCCAAGCGAAGAAACGTCTCTTTGATATGCTGCCGCCCGATGCCACGGCGGTTACCAATGCGGACGATCCGCGCGGACGTGATATTCTGGCGAACAGTCCGGCCCGGTGTCTCACGTACGGCATCGGTGCAACCGCCGACATCACGGCCCGCGATATCCAGATGGATGTTCGCGGGACACGGTTCACCATCGCCGCCGGAGGCGGGACGACTCCGGTGACGACGTCGCTCACCGGACGGTTCAATGTGGCCAACATCCTGGCCGCGTACAGCACCGCATCCGCACTCGGCGTTCCTCCGGCCGTTGCCGCCGAGGGCATATCGCGTTTGCATGCGGTGCGCGGGCGGTTCGAACAGCTTGTGTCGCCAACCGGATGGACCGCGGTGATTGACTACGCGCACACACCGGATGCTCTTGAAAATACCCTGTCGGCAATCCGCGATCTGCTTTCAGAACAAAACGGTGCAAAAATTATCACCGTGTTCGGTTGCGGCGGGAACAGGGACAAAGACAAGCGTCCGAAAATGGGACGGATCGCCTCGTCGCTCAGCACCATCACCGTGGTCACGTCGGACAATCCGCGCCAGGAAGATCCGCAGGCAATCATCGATCAGATTTTTGCCGGCGTGCTGCCGGGACGGACCGTGTATGCGGAACCGGACAGGCGCCAGGCAATCATCAAAGGGCTCCTCCTGGCCGAGCCGGGGGATGTTGTGCTGATTGCAGGAAAAGGACATGAAGACTACCAGGTGATCGGATCGGCAAAGGTACATCTGGACGACCGGGAGGAAGTGGAGATGTTCATTCGGAACCTTCGATGAGACTTCTCAAGGGGGACATTGAAGCAATTCCGCATCTGCGCCTGCACGCGCCGGCGGGCAAACGCCGCTGGCATGCGACAGGGGTTTCCATAGATTCACGAATTGCCGCCCCCGGCGATGTGTTCGTCGCCATCAGGGGAGAACGGTTTGACGGACATCAATTTGTGCAAGATGCGCTGTCACGAGGAGTCGCAGGAATTGTTGTGGAACATGCGGAGGGCCTGAACATTCCGTCCGATGCGCTGGTGCTCGTGGTGGAAAATACCACCCGCGCCCTTGGCGCACTGGCAGCCCGTTACAGGAAGAACTTTGACATTCCCATTCTGGCTGTGGCCGGCAGCAACGGGAAAACCACCACCAAGGACATGATCACCCGCGTGCTCGCGTCGACCCGCACGGTGCTGAGCACGGAAGGAAACATGAATAATCACATCGGTGTACCGTTGACGCTGTTCCGGCTGGACCGGAGTCACGAGATTGCCGTGGTGGAAATCGGGACGAACCATCCCGGAGAGCTCGCGGTGCTGTGCGGAATCCTGCAACCCACACACGCGTTACTCACCAGCATCGGACGTGAACACCTGGAGTTCTTTGGATCACTTGAGGCCGTGGCATCAGAAGAAGGATCGGTCTGGGCAGCGCTGCCGCCGGACAGAGCAAAACGTGCTTTTGTCAGTGCCGACGATCCCCTGGTCGTTCGCACGGCACGCACCATCCGTTCCCGCGTGACCTTCGGCTTCCGTTCACGGTCAGCCGACGTGCGCGGTACGGCGTTGCGGATGGGTGATGATGGATGTGCCCGGTTCCGGTTCCAGGGAGCGCGGATGAAGAACCCGGTGCCGGTGACGATGACCGTTCCCGGTCGCCATCAGGCGTCCAATGCCCTTGCAGCGGCAGCGGTCGGGCTGACCATGCGTGTCCCCCCGGGAAAGATCCGCACTGCGCTGGAAAGCTTCCAGGCAAGCAGCAAACGGATGGAGGTCGTTCAGGTGGGCGGCGTGACGATTCTTAACGATACATACAACGCAAACCCGGAATCCACAATCGCAGCGCTGCACACACTGGCGTCTATGCGGACAACGGGAAGACGCATCGCCGTTCTGGGCGACATGCTGGAACTCGGGGCACAGAGCGCGGAAGAGCATGCACGCGTGGGACGGGCTGTCGCGGCCGCCGGGGTGGACTACCTGCTGACCTTCGGCACGTGGGCACAGCACATCCAGCGGGCCGCAGAAATGCCGACGGCCGTCCACTATGATCAGCAAAATGTGCTGGCCGAATACCTGCTCGAACTGGTGACTCCCGGAGATCTGGTATTGCTCAAAGGATCACGGAGCATGAAAATGGAGAACATCCTGACATTCCTGCGACAGCGGCTGAATACAGCAGAAACATCTTCCGGCTGAGAAAAGAAACGAACGGGACGTATGCTCTATTTCCTGTTTGACTGGATTGAACGCGTGGCCCACCCCCCCGGCTTCGGCGTGGTGCGGTACCTCACATTCCGTGCAGCGGCGGCGGCGGTGACTGCGTTGCTGATCGCCTTCTGGCTCGGGCCGAAAATTATCCGCGCACTCAAGCGACATCAGATCGGCGAAACGGCGAAAGTGGAGGCGCCCAAAACACACCTCACCAAAGCCGGGACACCCACCATGGGCGGATTGATCATCCTGGCAAGTGTTCTGATTCCCACGCTTCTCTGGGGAAATATCGGCAATGCATACGTCATGCTGATCCTCTTCGTCACAACAGCGCTCGGTGCGGTGGGATTTCTGGACGACTACCTCAAGGTGGTGAAGAAGAAACCGAAGGGATTGATCGGCCGCTATAAAATTGTCGGACAGGTGGTGGTTGGCCTCGTGCTGGGCAGCGTGATCTATTTCTTCCCCGGATGGATCGACACGGAGCTGTGGAAACTTCACACCTCAACCACGATTCCATTCATTAAATACCTCGAAGTCGATTTCGGCCGCCTGTACATCCCGATCGTTGTATTCATGATCGTGGCAACGTCAAACGCCGTGAATCTCACCGATGGGCTGGACGGTCTCGCCATCGGCATTGTGGCCATTGTGGGGTTGACGCTGGGCGTGATGAGCTACATCACCGGGAATGCCGTGCTCAGCGAATACCTGACCATTCCCTATCTGCGCGGCAATGGCGAGCTGCTGATCTATTGTGCCGCGCTGGTCGGTGCAGCCCTGGGATTTCTCTGGTTCAACGCCTATCCGGCCCAGGTGTTCATGGGGGATACCGGATCGCTCGCCCTGGGTGGAGCGATCGGGGCACTCTGCGTGCTGATAAAGAAAGAACTGCTGCTGCCGACGCTGGGCGGTGTGTTCCTCGCCGAGACGGCATCGGTTATCATCCAGCGGGGATACTTCAAGTATACAAAGAGAAAATACGGCGAAGGGCGGCGCGTGTTCCGGATGGCACCGCTGCACCATCATTTTGAGCTTCTGGGCTGGCCTGAGCCAAAGATTGTTACCAGGTTCTACATCGTGGCCATCCTGCTGATGATCGTCAGTCTGGCCACTTTTAAGGTACGGTGATCGCTTTGGACGGTAAGGATGTGCGGGGGCACGTATTCGGCATTGTCGGTGCGGCACGGAGCGGGATAGCGGTTGCCCGCCTGCTGAGAAACGCGGGCGCACAGGTGTTTGTCAGCGATGCTGCACCGGAGACGGCAAGACCCGAGGCTGCGGCCGAGCTGAGGCGGATGGGAATAGCTTTTGAATTCGGGGGCAATTCATCGCGGCTGCTCGAAGCCGGCACGCTGGTCATCAGTCCGGGTGTCCCGTCCGATGCTCTGATCGTTCAACAGGCGATCGAACACGGGATCGACGTGGTAAGCGAACTGGAAATCGCAAGCTGGTTCGTGCCCGGACCAATCGTGGCCATCACGGGCACGAACGGCAAGACTACGACGACCAGCCTCACAGGACGGATCTTGGAAGACGCAAGACGACCGGTGGCGGTCGCCGGAAACATCGGCCGGGCCCTTTCCGATGTGGTGGAAGGATTGACCGACGCCCACACTGTTGTGCTCGAGGTAAGCAGCTTTCAGCTCGACCATGTGGACACCTTCAGACCGCGCATTGCGGTGATCCTGAACATCACGCCGGACCATCTGGACCGGTACCGCCATGACTTCGGGTTGTATGTTGCGTCTAAATGCCGGATTGTTGCACGCCAGGGGAACGGAGATACGGTGATCTACAACGTCGATGACGATGTGACACGCACCGCGGTGGAAAATCACCTGCCGGCCGAAGTACGCCGGTTGCCGTTCAGCGTACGGGAAACCCTGGACCGCGGAGCCTGGATACGGAACGGTGTCATAAGAGCGGCCACACAAACGACGGCGGCGGATATAGTCCCGTCTTCCGCCATCAGCATCCGCGGCACACATAATCTGTATAATGCGATGGCAGCTACACTGGCGGCACTGTCCCTGGACGTTCCCGTGGCGTCCGTGCGCGCAACCTTGCGCAACTTCAAAGGGGTCGAACACCGGCTGGAATTCGTGCGCGAGGCGGACGGCGTCACGTACATTAACGATTCAAAAGCGACAAACGTCGACTCTGTCTGGTATGCGCTGCAGAGTTATTCGGCACCGTTGATCGTGCTGATGGGCGGGCGGGACAAGGGGAACGACTACAACCGGTTGATGGATCTGGTACGCACACACGTGAAAGCCATTATTGCCATCGGGGAGTCGGCCGCAAAAGTCCGGCAGGCATTCGCCGCGGTTGTCCCGGTGGATGAAGCCTCAACCATGAACGACGCCGTCCGCTCTGCGGCCGCGCGGGCAGTACCGGGAGATATCGTTCTTCTTTCACCGGCATGTGCGTCCTTCGACTGGTTTACGGACTATGAGCACCGCGGGCGCGTGTTCAAAGAACTTGTCCGGCAATTGCCGGTGCACAATATATGATCATCAAAAAGTCCCAGAAAAATCATATCGACATCTGGACCCTGGCAGCCGTCCTCATCCTCATGGTGATGAGTGTCGGGATCGTGTACAGCGCCAGTTCGTACTACGCGCAGCAGAAATGGGGCGCCAGTGAGTTGCTGCTCGGGAAACATGCCATCAAAATCATTGCCGGATTCCTGTTGATTTTTATCGCCATGCAGGTGGATTACCGGAAGCTGAAACATATCACCAAATGGGTGCTCATCGGGTCTGTGCTCCTGCTGCTGGTCACCCTCGCGACGGGCGGGGAAGTGAAAGGCGCGGCGCGCTGGCTGCAACTTGGAGGATTCGGTCTCCAGCCATCCGAATTCGCCCGCTTTGCACTGGTGTTCCATCTGGCAACACTCATTGCCGAAAAACGGGAACGGGTGCGGGATCTGAAAACCGGGTATCTTCCCCTCCTCTTCTGGGTCGGTCTTGTAGCTGTTCTGGTGCTCCTGCAGCCCAGCTTCAGTACCGGCACCATGATCGTTGTCGTCAGTGTCGTTATGCTGTATCTTGCCGGTGTGCAGTGGAAACATCTGGCGCTGACGCTGGTTCCCGTTCTCCCGGTCCTGGTGCTGTACATGGTCAGCGCGGAATACAGGATGCGGCGGGTTACGGATTTTCTCTCGCGCTTCGGCGAAGGGGGAGGGAAAATGAACCACCAGGTCCTGCAGGGGATGATCGGTTTTGGCAACGGGGGAATCTTCGGGCTCGGCCCCGGCGGCAGCAAGCAGCGCGAACTCTATCTGCCCGAATCATACGGTGATTTTGTCTTTGCGGTGATCGGTGAGGAATACGGTCTCGTCGGCACTCTCCTGATCATGACACTGTTTGTGGTGATACTCCTGCGCGGACTGAAAATCGCGCGAATGGCGCGGGATGAATTCGGCCGGTTCCTTGCACTCGGCATCACCTCATCAATTGCCCTGTATGCAGTCATCAATGCCGGAGTGACTCTCGGTTTGCTGCCCACGACGGGATTGCCAATGCCGTTTATGAGCTACGGTGGATCGTCCCTGCTGGTCTCGGCGATCGCCGTGGGCGTGCTGCTGAATATTTCAGCGCAAACCGATCTTCATCCGCGGATGTACACGGCGGCGGACGGCACCTTGCCGCTGGAACCGAAAAGCATCCCGGCCGTCGGCAAGGTCTACTGACCTATGCCCGACCGCATCTTCTTTGCCGGCGGAGGGACCGGCGGGCACCTGTTTCCGGCGCTCGCCATCGCCGATGAAGTGCGCCGCATAGCACCCGATGCAGAGATACTGTTTATCGGAACAAAAGGAAAGATTGAGTCACAGGTGGTACCCGACCGCGGGTACCGGTTCGTACCGATATGGATCAGCGGGTTTTCCCGTTCCCTTTCATTCAGCACGATCCTGTTTCCGGTCAGGGTGGTGGTCTCGATGCTGCAGTCGATCACGCTTATGCTCAAACGGAAGCCGGGTGTCGTCGTGGGAACCGGCGGATATGTCTGCGGCCCGCCGGTGATGGCGGCGTCGCTGCTGGGTATCCCCACGCTGATTCAGGAACAGAACAGCTATCCGGGAGCCACCACACGGTTGCTCGCGAAACGGGTGAACGAAGTGCATATCACGTTTGAAAATACACGGCGGTTTCTCCGCCGCAAGGATAATGTTCACCTCACCGGCAACCCGGTGCGCGCCCTCGTGGGAACGATTGCCCGTGCCGACGGGGCCGCGTCACTCGGACTTGATCCGGAACGCACCACCGTTCTTGTTGTGGGAGGAAGCCAGGGCGCGGTCTCCATCAACACGGCCATGCTGACGATTGTACCGCTGCTGCTCGCGCAAGGGGTACAGGTGATCTGGCTGACCGGCGAGCGGGAGTTCGCACGGGTACAGAAACAGCTCGGGACTCCACCGGCGCCCGACGGACTTCTGCTCCGTTCCTTCTTCGCGGACATGGAACTTGCTTTCGCGGTGGCGGACCTGGTGGTGTGCCGTTCGGGCGCTTCGACACTTGCCGAGCTGATGTGTGCGGGTCTCCCGTCGATCCTCGTCCCCTATCCTCATGCGGCGGCGGATCATCAAACAGAGAATGCCCGGACAATGGTGAAAGAAGGGGCCGCGCTCGTCTGTGCCGACCGGGATATCAGCTCCCGGCTGGAGGCCATGATCCACGAATTGCTCGGAAACGCACCGCGGCGCGCGGCCATGGGAATTGCCGCAAAAACCATGGGAAAACCCGCCGCGGCACGCGTGCTGGCCAACGCGGCACTCACACTTTCACGATTACACCATGACCACTGACGAAAAGACCTTCAAATACAAACTCGATTTCTATTATCAGTCGGCGCTGATCTATCTCCTGACGCTGATTGTGTACGGCGGCATCCGCGGCAACTTTGTCGAAGCAAAGTTTGAATACGTCCTCAGCGATCCGTTGATATACGTGATCATCTTCTTCGTGCTGATGTCCCTGGTGACGCTGGTTCTGAATGCGGTCCGCAACCGCCGTCTGATTATCACTCCCGATGCGATCGTCTTCAAACACCGATGGCACGAGCGGCGTGTCGGTGTGCAGGACATCGAGTGGATACACATCGGCCGGGAAACAGGCGTGCAGACAGGCGGGCGATTTCAGGTGATTATCTTCAAGATGAAAATCAAACGGCGGTTCTACCGGATCCGCGTCGGCCGGTATGAACGCGAGGGTGAACTGGTGCTGGAAATGCAGAAACTGGCTGCGCGCGTGCCGCGCCGCAAACAGCGCGCCTGGCACCGCCCAAGAATTACCGATCAGTAAGGACCCGAGTATGTTCTCCTCCATTAAGAAATTGCATTTCGTCGGCATCGGCGGGATCGGCATGAGCGGCCTGGCGGAAATCCTCATGGACCAGGGATTCACCATCACCGGGTCGGATCGGGCAGCCAATGACAACACCGAACGGCTCGAAGGACTTGGCACAACACTGTATATCGGCCACGATGCCGGAAATGTGGAACCGGACGTGGATGTGCTCGTGTACTCCTCCGCCATCCCGTCCGACAATCCCGAAATTCTTGTCGCCCATCAGCGCAAAATCCCGGTCATCCGCCGCGCTGAAATGCTCGCGGAAGTGATGCGCCTGAAATACGGCATCGGCATTGCAGGCACGCACGGAAAAACCACCACCACATCCATGATCAGCCTGGTCCTGATGGAAGGGGGTATCGATCCCACGGTGATCGTGGGTGGACGCCTGCGCGGTCTGGCGGGTTCCAATGCGCGAATGGGCAAGGGCGAATTCATTGTCGTGGAAGCGGATGAGTATGACCGGTCGTTTCTCTCGATCACACCTACCATCGCCGTGCTGACGACGCTCGAGACCGACCATCTTGACTGCTACCGGGACCTGGAGGACATCAAATCCGCGTTTCTGCAGTTTGTGAACAAGGTGCCTTTCTACGGTTTCGTGGTGCTCTGCCTGGATGAACCGGCCCTGCAGGACATCATGCCGAAGATCAAGAAGAAGATCATCACCTACGGCCTGAACGGCCAGGCAGACCTCCAGGCGGTGGATATTGTGCACCGTCTGAACACGACGAGGTTTCTCGTCCTGCACAGCGGAAAAGAACTGGGAGAGATCGAACTGCAAATTCCCGGCAAACATAATGTGCAGAATGCGCTGGCGGCAATCGCGGTCGGACTTGAACTTCATGTACCCTTCGACCGCGTAAAAACAGGGATCGAAAAATTTACCGGCGTCTTCCGGCGCTGGGAGGTGAAAGCGGAAGTCGGAGAGATCATGGTGGTGGACGATTATGCCCATCATCCCACCGAGATCAAAGCAACTCTGGCGGGAGTCAAAGCCGGATGGCGTCGCCGGGTGATCTGTGTGTTCCAACCGCATCTGTATTCGCGCACACGGGATTTCTACGATGAATTCGGCCGTTCGTTTTTCAACGCGGACGTGCTTGTGGTGACCGACGTGTATCCCGCCCGCGAAGAGCCGATCCAGGGGGTCAGTGGCGAATTGATCGTCAACGCGGCCAAAGAGCTCGGGCACAAACAGGTCCACTATGTGCAGGACAAGAAGGCCGTACCGAAATTTCTGATGGAGACCAAACAACCGGGCGATATTATCATCACCATGGGCGCGGGCGATATCTGGAAATTCGGTGAAGAATTCATCGTGCAGCTTAAAGCGGGAACATGAAGACCGGATCACCACATCCGGAACCCGGCATGCGGCACGGCCGCGGCATGTTCCTACTTGTACTCCTCTTCGTTCTGGGGACAGGCATATGGGTGACGTCGCTCCTCTGGAAACGCGACCTGACGGTGCGCGAAGTGTATGCAAGCGGGAACCGGATCGTGAGTACCGCCGAACTGGTGCGCCTGGCGAGTATTGTCAGGGGCGGACGTCTCTCGGATGTGGACCTCGGGGCCGTGCGAAACCGCGTCATGAAGAACGCCTTCGTGCGCCAGGCAAGCATCCACCGGGACCTGCCGGACCGTATCGAAATCCGCGTGGAAGAACGCGAGCCCGTAGCCGCACTGGCCAATGGCCGACTGATGTATGTTGACGCAAACGGGGTGGTGCTGCCCCCGGTGCGGTCTGAGTACCTGTTTGATCTGCCCGTGATCACCGGTGCGCCGGCAGTGGAAACGTACGCGGCGGGAGAAGCGGTGACACACCCGGCGATCAAGGAAGCACTGCGTTTGATCCTTGCGGCACACAGCCTGAATGAGGCCGTCTACCGCCGCATCTCGGAAGTGCATATCCTCCCCGGCGGTGATCTGATGCTGTACACCGCCGAGTTTGGCGTCCCCGTGCTCGTCGGCCGGGGGGACCACGTGGACAAGCTTGTGCGCCTGGAGGGATTTTGGAACACCATTGTGAGCAGCCGCGGTGCCGATGCGCTCGAAACTGTCGACATCCGTTTCGCTGATCAGGTGGTGGTGCGGTGGGAGCCGACATCACAACAGCAGCTGCACTAAGGGATGATACCGGAAGGGACCAGCATGGACAATATCATCGTAGGATTGGACATCGGCACAACCAAAGTCTGCGCCGTCGTGGCGGGCACCGACGAACACGGCCGGGTGAATATTCTCGGCGTCGGACGGGCGGTGTCAGACGGTATGACCCGGGGCGTGGTCACGCATATCGACCGCACCACTGCCGCGATCGTCCAGGCTGTCACGGAGGCACAGGCGTCGTCCGGCGTCGTGATCCGCTCGGTGATCGTCGGCATCGCCGGCGATCACATTCAGAGCTTCCAGAGTCGCGGCGTCATCGGCATCAGCGGCGCTGAACATGAGGTGACACAGGCGGATATCGATCGGCTGATCGAAGATACCAAACGTGTCGCCCTCCCCTCCGACAGAAAGATCATACACGTCATCCCGCAAGAATTTATCATTGATGGGCAGGACGGCATCTACGATCCCCTCGGCATGGCGGGTGTGCGGATGGAGGCCAATGTCCATATCATCACCGGACTGGTCAGTGCCGCACAGAATATTTACAAATGCGTGCAACGGGCCGGACTGGAAATCAGCGACATGGTTCTCGAGCCGCTGGCCTCCAGCTATGCCGTACTGGATGATGAGGAAAAGGAGGTCGGTATTGCCCTGCTGGATATCGGCGGCGGAACCACCGACCTGGCCGTGTTCGAAGAACGCACAATCCGTCATACGGCGGTGATCGGCATCGCCGGAAAGAAAGTCACGGACGACATCCGCAAAGGATTGGGAATTGTCACCGATGCCGCAGAGCGGCTCAAGAAGGAACACGGATGCGCCTTCGTGCCTGCAGTGGAAGACAACGAACCGCTCGTCCTGCGGGGCGTCGGCGGCCATGCGCCCTTGCAGATCGACAAACGTGTGCTTGCCCAGATTATTCAGCCGCGTATGGAAGAGATTCTCGAGATCGCCGCCCTGGAGATCAAACGGTCCGGTTACGCAAAACACCTCGCAGGAGGCGTGGTGCTGACTGGAGGCGGCGCGATGGTCAAGGGAACAGCCGACCTTGCCCGCGAAGTGCTCGGCATGCCCGTGAAGATCGGCATTCCCACCGGATTCTCGGGAGGACTCGTGCGCGAGATCGAAAACCCGGCATATGCAACAGCGGTCGGTTTGATCTATCACGGACTCAAACACCGCCAGAGCACCGGCATGACAACAACAACAAAAAAAGAACATTCACTCAGCGGCGTCGCCCGGAAAGTGCGGGCATGGTTCGATGCACTGTGAAGGACGCCGAAACAAATACGATTCTGACAATACTCATGTGGATTCCTAAACAAAGGAGGGTACTCCGGTGATCGAACTGGACAATGGCTTCGATCGTGGTGCCAAGATTCGGGTGGTCGGTGTGGGCGGCGGCGGCGGCAATGCCGTGAACAGCATGATCAAGAAAGGGCTGCACAGCGTTGACTTCTATGCCGTCAACACCGATGTGCAGGCGCTGCAACGCAACGCAGCTCCGAGCAAGATTCAGATCGGGAAAAACCTGACCCGCGGTCTTGGCGCGGGCGCGGATCCCACCATCGGCTATCGTGCGGTGGAAGAAGACCGTGAGGAAATCGCCCGAGCACTGTCAGGAAGCGATATGGTCTTCGTGACCGCCGGAATGGGCGGCGGCACGGGTACGGGAGGTGCACCCCTGGTCGCCAATATCGCCAAAAGCCTGGGCGCCCTGGTGGTCGGCATCGTGACACGCCCGTTCCAGTGCGAAGGAAAACGGCGTTCGGGACAGGCCGACATCGGCATCGAAGAGCTTCGCAAACAGGTGGACACACTCATCGTTATCCCGAATCAGAAACTGCTCTCAATCGTCGAGCGCAACACCCCGCTGACCGAAGCCTTCGACATCGCCAACCAGGTACTGTACGGCGCCACCCGGGGCATCTCGGAGTTGATCACCGTTCCCGGCCTGATCAATGTTGATTTTGCCGATGTGCGCACGGTGATGCGCGAAATGGGTGATGCGGTCATGGGAACCGGTGAAGCTACCGGAGAAAACCGCGCGAAGGAAGCCGCCGAATATGCGATCTCGAGTCCGCTTCTGGACGATGTCTCGATCAGCGGCGCGCAGGGTGTGCTCGTGAATATCACCGGCGGACCGTCCATGTCGCTCTTCGAAGTGGATGAAGCGACAGAAATTATCCGCGATGCTGCAGGCGAAGAAGCCAATGTGATTCTCGGTGCGGTGATCGACGAACAGTTGACCGACGAGATCCTGGTTACTGTCATCGCCACGGGCTTTAATCGCCGGATCACACAGCAGACCCAGGGGCGGCAACAAAAAGCTCCGGCACGGACCACCGAACGCATTCCCACCGGCGTCAGCGACCTGCAGGCACTGGACAGACCGGCGTACGAACGTCGGGGAGTGGAACTGGGTATCGTTCAGCACCCGGTCAACCCCGATGCGCTGCGCGAGAAAATCGACAAAAGCGATCACGAAAAGCCGGCGTTCCTGCGAAAAGTGATGGACTGAGGATGGTCCCCGGTCAGGCAGCAAGGTGAATCGTACGGGCCTCCCTCGCGCAAGCGTTCGGAGGCCCTTGCTGTTGTCCCGTGTGCACACGTCCTTTCCATTGCGTCGGTATACCGTGCTTAGCACCTCCGCGCTATGTATCAACCTGCCAATGGAGCGAACATGAGAATCATGATCTGCGGTACCCTTCTCCTTCTTGCCCTGCTCTATCCCCTGCACATGCAGGCGGTAGAACCCTCCATGAATGTCTTCTTCGATCAGCAGAATATTCCACACTTTCGTCAGCTGTTTGCCACACACCCGGCGTTTGCGGGCCTCAGGAAACAGATGGACACGACGGACAGGGCCAGGGAACGTACCTTTCTCCGGTCGGAAGTGCGATTGAACGATCACCTGTACGATATTTCGCGCGTCGGGAACCTTGCACAGCAAATGGCTCTGCTGTACATCTATACCGGGGATAAGGATGCGGCTGCACTCGCACAGGAATGCGTGGAAACCCTGATGCGGTTTCCGAAATGGGACTACTTTCTCGAAGGCGGGACGGAGACGGTGGGACTCCAACGCGCACCGAACTCGGCACTGGCGGTTTCGCTCGTGATCGAGGCGCTGGGCGGTCTTATTCCTCCCGCCAGACGAGATGCCTGGCTGGCCGCCATGGCAGAGAGGGGCACTGAACCCTGTTTCCGGGCCGTGTATGGTATGCGGTATCCTGACCGGGTGAAGGGATGGACCATGGACACCACCAGCATGTATTTAACCCATCGCCCGTTCGACCGCGGACTCAGCCTGGCACGGTGGCCCATTATCCTCAACACCATCAACCTTAAGGCCATCCCCGCATCCGCCCTTGCCCTGTCCGCACTAACGTATCGTAAATATCTGGGAGAAACAGAAAACACCCGCCGGTGGCTTGAACAGGCCGTCTACAGTGTCGGAACATTCCGGGATATCTATGCGCGTGACGGTTCGTATGACGAGGGAATATCATATGCACATTACACCACACTGCATCTGGTACAGGCGGTCGAGGCGCTGCAACAGTGTGGGGTGGAAGATCTGACCGACATGCTCAATTGGCAGGGATATCAAGACTATCTGCTGGAGATGACGCTTGCCACGCGGAGTGATCCCACGGCGATTGTCAATTTCAGCGATGCCGGGCTGGGGGCGCACGCCTCTGTCTCGTTCTGGATCGCCCGGCATGCGCGTGACGGCCAGGCGCAATGGTTCGGCCAGAAACTTGCGGTAACAAGGGATGTGTGGTCCGTTTTGTACTACGATTCGACGGTTTCTGCCGAAGCCCCCCCTCAGGGGGCGCATCTCTGGCGCTCGGATCTGGACTGGATCGTGGCGAGAACAGGGTACAGGGAAGAGGATCTCGTCGTGGCTATGCGGAGCGGCGGGCCCTTCAATCACGAACATGCCGACCGGAATTCGATCATCCTGAAGTGTTTCGGCGAGCGACTTGTGGTGGATCCGATGCGGCCGCCGTATAGCTTTAGAGATCCTGCATGGAAAATGCGGTTGACAGCCGGCCATAGTGCCGTGCTGATCGACGGACAGGGACATCAGTATGTTGACGGCCAGGAGGGGACGAACTCCTCGCAGGCACAGGCCAGCATCGTTCGCTGCGGTGAGCGAAAGACAATCATGTTCTGGACAAGTGACGCAACTCCGGCATACCGGCTTGTGCTGCCTGACGTCGTGTCCGTCACGCGAACGGTGGTCATGCTCAAAACAGTTCCCGCCGCGGTGGTGATCGACAAGGTGATAAAGAAAACCACCGCATCCAGGATACAGGCCCGGTTTTACGCATACAACAGCGATGACAAAGGGAGCGTGAGTGCGAACGATGCGGGGTTCAAAGTGTTTCGTCCCGGCGCCCGCCTCGGCGGATGGAGTGCAGCTCAAGCCGGTGTGGGATACAGTGCGGCCGAACCGGACATACCGCCCGAACAGGCACGGAAGTATCCGTATGTTGACGTGAGTACAACCCGGCCGGAAAAAGAGATCTGCCTTGTCACGGTGCTGCTCCCGACTGCGGGAGAGGGTCCGGGCGGAAAGGTAGAGATGAAACGTGATGTGAATGTGTACACGGCGAACATTACTGCCGGGACGGCATCCGTGCGCATCCGGGTCATGGATACGGGGACGATCCCCGAATTCGAAGTGATGGAAGGAAAATAATCGCCGCACCTATCGAGTTGATTTCGTTGATACCCTATCCCGGATTCAACAGGCTATTCCCGTAGTGTATAAACAGGAGCATCATGCGCCATATTGTGCTTTTCACAACTATTTTCTGCTCCTGTCTGTGCGCGTATTCACAGATGGCGGGGTCGCTCTCAACTCAAGGCGCCGGTCGGCGGCTTACCATCGACAGCTGCGTCAATGTGTTCTCCATGGCGCGCATCGAATCCACAAAGGCGGGCTACCAGTACTGGTTCGTCGACCGGCACTTCCTTGACGGGCGGACCATCAAGCTGAGTGCCGTGCGCCCCCATGGTGCAACACACCCGCCGCACGCTCATCCCGAAGACGAATTCTTCTTTGTGCTGGAAGGTACTGCGGAGTTCAATCTTGCGGGAGAGACCCGCGTGGCCGGTCCGTACTCGAGTTTCTACTGTCCACCCTCGGTGCTGCATGGCATTCGCAATGCAGGCGACAGGGAGTTGAAATACCTGGTGATCAAGAAATACCAGAAAGACTAGCTGGAAATGATGGCGCAACGGCTCGCTGCTGCTGGGTATGTCGCAATTGCCGTAGAGTATCGGCTCTCTCCCGAAGCCTGCTACCCGGCAGCCCTGCACGATCTGAAATCCGCCATGCGCTGGTTGCATGCACATGCCCGGGAACTGACCCTGGACACATCAAGAATCGCCGCACGGGGATGCTCGGCGGGCGGCCATCTCGCGGCCCTGCTGAGGACAACCACCGGTGAGCCGCGTTTCTAAGGGAACGGGGGAACCCCCGGGCACACAAGTACCATCCAGGCGATAGTGGACATCGACGGCATCCTGGATTTTTCGCATCCTGCGGAAAGCGGAAAAGACACGGGATCGTTTTCATGCTTTCTGGCTCTTCCAACCCTGGTTTGATACCACATGCGGCTATGTGGCAACCTTCCTCAACAGAACATTCCCACCCACCTTGAACAGACGGTTGCCCTCAGTCGCCGCCAGTTCGGCCGCTTGCCTCAGAAACCGTAGTCTCTCGGCATCTCTCCCTGCAACTTATTGAAAAAAGACTCGTCAGAAGGGAAATCCGGAGAACCGAACAGAAGAGAGGCACTGATGAATGGTAAAAGAGCAGTGGGCGTATTCCTGGTGATCTGTCTGGCGCTGGCGATACTGTTGTTGATGAACGTGCTTTCCCCGACTACAGGCGGCGTGCTCTTTGCAGGTGCACTGATCCTGCTCGGTACCTTATCGAATGGCTTCCGGCGCCGCTGATCAGCGCTGATGAGCCACAGGACCACCCCAGCAGCCGGAGATGTTCGCGCGACAATGTGAACCCGGCGTACCGCAACAACAACTGCAGTATTGCATCCCCTTTGCATCTTCCGGAGGTTTTTTCTACGTTATGAGCATGCGGAATACCATTTCTTTCCTACTTCTTGTGGCACTGCAGATGCCGGTGTCTGCGCAATCGGACAAGCCCACGAGCGCCCTCCGCATCGCACGGCTCAAATATGCGGGTGGCGGAGACTGGTACAACGATCCTTCTGCGGAAGTCAATTTGCTCCGCTATGTCAAACAGCATGCGGGTGTCGACACCGACCCCGTCTATACCGCCGTCGAGGTCGGAAGCGAACAGCTGTTCTCATACCCGATGGTCTTTATGACCGGGCACGGGAACATTGCGCTGCAAGAAAAGGACGTCCGTGCCCTCCGCACCTATCTGGAACAGGGAGGATTCCTGTATGCGGATGACGACTACGGTATGGATAAAGCCTTCCGCCGGGAGATGAAGAAGGTCTTTCCGGAGAGCGAACTGGTGGAATTGCCGTTTACACACGGGATCTACCGCACACCATTTCCATTCCCCGGAGGTCCGCCAAAAACCCACGCGCACGATGACAAACCGCCCCGTGGATACGGGCTCTTCCACAACAACCGCCTTGTTGTCTTCTATACCTTCGAGAGCAATCCCAGTGATGGTTGGGCGGATCCTGAAGTGCACGGCGACCCACCCGACAAGCGCCAGGAAGCGCTCCGGTTTGGCACGAACATCGTTGTCTGGGCCCTCACGCGGTGACAATCATGAGCGATCCACAATTTCCCGGTCTTGAGGAAATCCTCCGCCGTCTTGCCTCTGTTCGCCGGCATGAAGCCGGCGTAAAGGCGTTGCGGGGGTGTCTCTCAGCGGGCACGCTGCTGCTGACGGCGCTGATGGTGATGCTCTGCGTGGAAACGCTCTTCCCCATGCCCCCTGTTGCACGCACCGTGCTGGTGCTGTTCTTCGTTGCCGGCGGCAGTGTGGCACTGCTATGGTTCGTTCTCCTGCCGCTCGCCCGACGGGTGGGGATACTCGGGGGCGAATCGGATGAGGAAACAGCCACGCGCGTGGGCAGAGCGTTTCCCCATATTCATGATCGTTTGCTGAACATCCTGCAACTCCTCCGCAAACGCGAGCAGGCAAGCGGCTATTTCTCGCCCGAACTCATCGATGCGTCCGCACGTGATCTCGGTTCTGATATCCAGCCACTGGACTTCCGTTCGATCGTCCCCCACGACGATCTGCGGAAACGCGGAATGCTCTTTGCCGCCCTTACTGTGCTGGTGCTGCTCCTCGTCGTGGTCTTCAACGGGACGTTCGGCCCCGCCGCGTACCGGCTGTCCCGCTGGACACAGGACTTCACACTTCCGCCCGCAGTGACGTTTCTCGTGAGACCGGGAGACGCTGACGTAGTCAAAGGACAGGACGTCGACATTCTTGTCAGCGTGCGGGGGGTGCCCCCGGCTCCACTGATGCTCATGACGACTCCTGACGAACAGGTGGTAACCGAAGAGCACACGTTTGCCGCCGCGCAAAACGGAGAATACAGGATAACACTCGCCGGCGTGCGCCTGTCAACCCGGTATGCTGTGCGTTCAGGCGGATTCACCAGCGAGGAATACCGCCTCCGGGTGATCGACCGGCCCATCGTGAATATGTTGCGCCTGCAACTGGTCTTTCCCCGCTACGCAGCCCTCCCTGCGCGCGAGCTGGACGAGAATGTGGGAGATGTGATGGCTCTTCCCGGAACGGAGATCCGCTACCGCGTTGAGACCAACAAGAAGCTGGCGACAGCCCGGCTGGTCTTCGACGACAACAACCACGTTCCACTCCGGGTGGACGGACGAAATGCCACGGGACGGATCACCCTGTCGCGTGAACGGAAGTACCGTATCGAAGTGACGGATGAAACCGGCGTGAGAAACGGGGATCCGATTTACTACACCCTACGGCTGATCCCCGACGGCTTCCCCACGGTGATCATTGCGGTCCCCGGGACCAATCTGAACGTCGCCGGAGACGAACATCTGGCAATGCTTTTTCGTCTGACCGATGATTACGGGATCTCGCGGTTGCGCCTCGGACACAAGCTCATTCGCTCGCGCTACGAACAGCCGGCAACGGAATACACCTTTGTGGATATCCCGCTGCCCGTGCGTGCACCCACGGAAGTCCCCGTTCCGTTCACATGGGATCTGGGCACGCTGCGCCTGACACCCGAGGACGTGATCCAGTATCAGGCAGTCGTCTATGACAATGACAATGTCTCCGGACCGAAAGAGGCAATTAGCGAGACCTATTTCCTGCGGCTTCCGTCACTGGACGAGGTCTTTGCCGATGTGGACAAGGATCACGATACCGGCCGTGAGATCCTTACAGAAACCATGAAACAGGCGGAAGAAGCGCGCAAGGAACTGGAAGATCTCTCGCGTGATCTAAAAAAGCCCCAGCAGCGCATGAGCTGGGATGAGCAAAAAAAGGCGGAAGAGCTTGTACGCAAATACGACGACATCCGGAAAAACATGGAAGAGGTGCAACGGACCGTCGACAAGATGATGGACGCGATGCAGAACAACAAGATGCTTTCCCGGGAGACGATGGAGAAATACGAAGAACTGCAACAGCTTATGGAGCAGATGAACAGCCCGGAGTTCGCTGAAGCGATGAAGAAGCTCCAGGAGGCGATGCAGCAAATGAACCCTGATGCGATGAAGCAGGCGCTGCAGCAGTTCTCGTTTTCGGAGGAGCAATTCCGCAAGAGTATCGAGCGGACGTTGAACCTCCTCAAAAGAGTGCAGATCGAGCAGAAGATGGACGAGATGGTGAAGCGGGCCGAAGAAATGAAAAAGGTCCAGGAAGAACTCCGGCAACGCGTCGAGAAGCAGGGGCCGGGAGACCAGCGTTCGGCCGACCAGGCGTCCCGGGAGCAAAAAGATCTCAGCGACCAGATGAAGGCGCTGGAAAAGGAATTGCGGGACCTTCAGAAGAAAATGAACGAATTCCCCGCGGAGATGCCTGTGAAGGAAATGGAAGAAACGCTGGAAGAAATGGACAAAGCAGCGTTGGACCGGCAGATGGAGAAAATCGCGGAACAACTCCGCGAGCGGATGACCGACCAGGCCCTATCAGGTCAGCGCCAGGCAATGGAGTCCATGAGCAAGATGCAGCAGAATCTCCAGCAGATGAAACAATCCATGATGCAGAACCAGCAACGCCAGGTGGCGCAGGCAATGCGCCGCGCGGCGGAGGACATGCTGGAGCTTTCGAAACGCCAGGAAGATCTGAAAAATGAATCCCGTAGCCTGGATCCGTCGTCGCAGCGCTTCCGCGAGAATGCTCAGGAACAGATGCAGGTGCTGCGCGATCTGGGAAACGTGACCAATGAGCTTTCAGCGCTGTCACAAAAAACCTTCGGTGTAACCCCGGAAATGGGCAAGTCGATCGGGGAGGCGATGCGCAAGATGAATGATGCACTGCAGTCGCTGGAGCAGCGGAACGGCAATCAGGCATCGCAACAACAGGGTGGAGCCATGGGCGCGCTGAACCAGACGGCACAGCAGCTGCAGGAGGCGGCCGAGGGGATGATGCAGCCGGGCGGACAGGGGGGGGTGGGGATGGCCGGGTTCATGCAACGTCTGCAGCAACTCGGTGGTATGCAGCAGGGGATCAATGAAGGAACCAGAGGACTCACGCAGCAGCAGGCCGCCGAGCTCTCTCGGCTCGCGGGTGAACAAGGCATGGTTCGCAAATCGCTCGAACAACTTGCACGTGAAGCATCGAATGCCGGTCAGCTGAGCAAGCTGCTGGGTGATCTCAACCGCGTTGCCCAGGATATGCGGGAAGTGCAGACCGATCTCGCACAGGGACAGGTAAATCCCGAGACCCTGCACAAACAGGAGCGAATCCTGTCCAGGATGCTCGACGCGCAACGGTCGCTGCGCGAACGGGATTTTGAAAAACGCCGCAAGGCGGAAACAGGGCGGAACCTCACGCGGCAGGGACCGGCGGATCTTGGTCCGGCCGCCCTCCAGAACCGCACGCGATTGCAGCAGGACCTGCTGAAAGCCCTGGAAGAGGGATATGCAAAGGATTATGAGGAACTCATCAGAAGATATTTCGAGGCGCTGGAACAATGACGCCGGCGGTCATCGCGCAAGAACTGTATGACAGCTACGGCACTTTCCGTCTGGATCACCTTACACCGGCCTCGTGCGTTCACAACATACTGATGAACGAACTTGAGGCCCTGAGTCGTGCAAGTGGCGGACTCTTTTCCCCGAGCCGCATCGGTGAGTCCATTGAAGGCCGCAGCATCAACCTGATTCTCGCCGGAACCGGCCCGTGCCGTGTTCTTCTCTGGTCGCAAATGCACGGTGACGAACCGACCGCCACCCTGGCACTTCTCGATATACTGCATCTGTTCACCATGCAGGCCCACCCGCCGTGGGTGAATACGCTGCTGCAGGAATTGACACTGTGCATGATTCCTCTGGTCAATCCTGACGGCGCCGAGCGCCGGGAACGACGCAACGCGGTGGGAATTGACATCAACCGTGACGCGCGGATGGCGGCGACACCGGAAGCACGCACCCTGCTCCGGGCACACCGGGATCTGCAGCCGGAGTTCGGGTTCAATCTGCACGACCAGGATCTCAACTCTGCAGGGAGCGCACCGGCTGTTGCGGCGCTCGCCCTGCTTGCTCCGCCCGCCGACCCCGAACGGACAATCACCCGCGCGCGCCTGAAAGCAATGCGGATAGGAGCGCTCATCAGCCGGGTCCTCGATCGGTTTGCCGGTGGGCATATCACGAGGTATGATGATACCTTCGAACCGCGTGCGTTCGGTGATCTGTTTCAGGGAGCGGGAACCGGCACGCTGCTGATTGAATCCGGCGACTGGCCGGGCGATCCCGACAAAAACTTCATCCGGAAACTGAACGCCGTTGCCATCCTCACGGCTCTTCATTCCATCGCCCGCTGCTCGTATGAAGACGAGGATGTCGAGCACTATCTCCACCTCCCGCCGAACGGAAAACAGGTGTTTGATGTCCTGATCCGGGGTCTTCTGCTCCAACACCCGGGCGGCTGGACGTCCGGGACCGATCTTGGTCTGCTCCGGCAGCGTGGAACAACCCTTCTCACGGTGAAGGATGTGGGGGATCTGAATTCCCACGGAGGTCTGGAAATCTCCGAGGTGAACAACCGATTCCTCCCCCCCGCATTGGCTCGCGTCGGTGCAACCATCGAAAAATCCGCCCTTTTTGAACTTCTGCAGATCCACCGCTGAGCCTCTGCCGTTTCTTCCTTGACACTTCCAAAGTATTGTTGTACAATATTGTTAACAGGGGAAGTCCTCCGTGTTGTAGAACCACCACCCATGCTGCCAACCACGAAAACCCAAAAACAGCGGGAATTTGAAGTAGAGGCCCTTCCCCATGCCGACCTACTGTACAATTATGCCCTCCGGATGACCAATAATGCAGCCGATGCCGACGATCTTGTTCAGGAAACCTTCCTGAAAGGGTTCCGCTTCTGGGAAAAATATGAGAAGGGAACCAATATCCGGGCATGGCTGTTCCGTATTATGAAAAACTCATATATCAACCGCTACCGGAGAGAGTCCAAGGAACCGGTCACGGTGGACTATGAGGATGTTCAGAATTTCTACGACACCATTCGTGATCAGGGATCGGACTCCTCGGATCTGCATGTGTCGGCATTCGGCAATCTGCTGGAAGATGACGTTGCTACGGCGATAGCGGAGCTGCCGGAAGATTTCCGGACAGTGGTTATTCTTTGCGACATCGAAGGGCTGACGTACGAGGAGATCGCCGAGTTTCTGGATTGTCCGCTCGGGACCGTGCGTTCGCGGCTCCATCGGGGACGAAGCCTGCTGCGCGGGAGACTGACCAAGTACGCAAAGGAAAAAGGCTACGCGGTAGGAGAGTGATGCATCGAAGGAACAACGGTAGTGCGGAACGACGTGCGGGAGCGAATATTGTGAATTGCATGGAATTTGACCAGCAGATTACACCTGCCGTCGATCACTACCTCGACAGCAGTTCGGAATCATCCTTCAACGAACACGCCTACTGCTGTTCCCACTGCCGCCGCGCCTACGAAGCCGAACGCGTCACAAAAGAATTGATCCATGTGTATGTGAAAATGGTAAAAACCCCGGACTTTGTCTCCAGAGCCATCCGCGAACACCTAGTGCGGGAAGCCGAATATCCCCAGGCGGGAAACGTCCCGCGACACCTCTCCAACTGAATTTCATCTGTCTGCCGATTCTCTAGGTCCTGCCGCCGTTTTCTTGACAAACGGCGATTATCTTGGTACCTTATAATGTTTCACCCACCAAGGTTAATCATCCATGGCTTCTGAAAAATCAACGGGCCCGACGAAAGCCTTCGGGAATGGCGATACCATCCCCGAACGGCTTCCTGTCTTGCCGCTGCGCGATGTGGTCATCTATCCCTACATGATCTTTCCCGTCCTGGTCGGCCGGGAATCGTCCCTGCGTGCGGTGAACGACGCCCTGGAACGGGACAAATTCCTCTTCCTTGTCGCCCAGAAAAGCTCCATTACCGAAGAACCCGGAGTGGAAGACATCTTTCACGACGGTACGGTGGCCAAAATCATCCAGATCCTGAAGCTTCCCAACGGATTGATGAAGATTCTGGTGGATGGCGTCATGCAGGCCCGCATCGGACAATTTGTGCCGAATCCCCGGTGCCTCGAGGCGGAACTGGAAATGAACGCGGCGCCGGTGACCATGGACTCGGAACTCGATGCTCTTCTCCGGCACACTTCCAGCCTCTTTGCGGAATATGTCCATCTGAACCGGAACGTCCCGAGCGAAGTCCTTGTCGCATTTGAAAACACACGCGAGCCTCTCCGGCGCATGTACTATATCGCCGCAAACATTCTCCAGAGCGTGGAAGTAAAACAACGTATCCTCCAGTTGACCGGCATCCGGGAGCAGCTGCACGAGCTGATCCGCATTCTGAACTCCGAAAACGATGTCCTGAAAATCGAAAAAGAGATTGATACCAAAGTTCACGACAACATCGCACGGTCACAACGGAAGTTCTTCATCCAGGAACAAATCCGCATTCTTCAGGACGAGCTCGGCGACGAGGAAACCTCACCCGAGCTGCTCAAACTGAAGGAAGATATCAAGAAATCACGGATGCCGAAGGAAGTTGAACAGAAGGCGCTGGAGGAATTTGCCAAACTCAAGAAGACTCCATCGCTGTCTCCCGAATCCACAGTCATCCGCAGCTATCTGGACTGGATGGTGAGCGTCCCGTGGCACAAACGGACAAAGGACCATCTGGATGTGGCCCATGTCAAGACCATTCTGGATGAGGACCATTTCGGACTGGAGAAGCCGAAAGAGAGAATTCTGGAACATATCGCCGTATTGAATCTCGTACGGGAAATGAAGGGGCAGATCCTCTGCTTTGTCGGACCACCGGGCGTGGGAAAAACATCGCTGGCAAAATCGATCGCCCGCGCGCTGGGACGCACACTGGTCCGCATCTCGCTCGGCGGCGTGCGTGACGAAGCGGAAATCCGTGGCCACCGCCGCACCTATATCGGGTCCATGCCCGGCAAGATTGTCCAGTCCATGCGACGTGCCGGCGTCATCAACCCGCTGATGCTCCTTGACGAAGTCGATAAAATGAGCATGGATTTCCGCGGCGACCCGTCTTCCGCCTTGCTGGAAGTTCTGGATCCGGAACAAAACAATACATTCAACGATCACTACCTGGATATCGACTACGACCTTTCCCACGTCATGTTTATTACAACGGCAAACGTGCGGTATAACATCCCGTTGCCACTGCAGGACCGGATGGAGATTATCGAACTACCTGGATATCTGCAACACGACAAGGTCGAGATCGCACGCCGGCATATCCTTCCGAAGCAGCTGAAAGAGCACGGATTGCAGGACCGCCATGTGGATATCAGCGACGCGGCGCTGACCAGGATTATCACCGAGTACACGCGTGAAGCAGGAGTGCGCAACCTGGAACGGGAGATCGCCTCGGTCTGCCGGAAGGTGGCAAAAGACATCGTGACCGCAGGGCAGGCCAAGAGCAAACGCCAGCGCGCGTCGTTCGCCGTGGACCCGGAACGGATCGAAAAGTATCTCGGAGTCCCGCGCTACCGGAATCGCGTCCGCACGGAAGAACTGCGGGTGGGATCGGTAACCGGTCTGGCCTGGACCAGCGTCGGCGGAGATATTCTGCATGTGGATGTGTCGGTCATGACCGGACAGGAAAAGCTCACGCTGACGGGACAGCTCGGTGATGTGATGAAGGAATCCGCTCAGGCGGCGCTGAGCTATCTCCGCTCCCATGCCCGGACACTGGGCCTTCCTCCCTCCTTCTTCCACAAGAAAGAGATCCACATCCACCTCCCCGAGGGAGCCATCCCCAAAGACGGTCCGTCGGCAGGCATCACCATGGCTATGGCAATGTACTCCGCGCTGAGCGGTAAACCGGCACGCGGAGATGTCGCGATGACCGGTGAGATTACCTTGCGCGGTGAAGTGCTGAGCATCGGCGGCCTGACCGAAAAGCTCCTGGCGGCACAACGAAGCGGTATGCGTACCGTCCTGATCCCGAAAGAAAACATGAAGGATCTCGAGGAAATTCCCGCAAAAGTGAAGGAAGGCGTGCGGCTCATCCCGATCAGCCGCATTGAAGAAGCACTGCCACATGTATTCTCCGGGCGCGCGCGCAAACGGTGAGACGATTCAGAAAGCCATGAGCGACTACATTGTTACCGCCAGAAAATGGCGGCCCATGAAGTTTGAAGATGTCATCGGACAACGCCACGTTACCGTGACCCTGCGCAATGCCCTTGCGGGCGAACGCCTGGCGCATGCGTACCTCTTCAGCGGACCCCGCGGCGTCGGAAAAACCACAACCGCCCGGCTGCTTGCCAAAGTGGTGAACTGCCTCGACCCGCGCGACCAGAATCCGGACAACACCTGCTCCCAGTGTACAGAAATCAATGAGGGGCGCAGCTTCGACGTGCAGGAAATAGACGGCGCCTCCAATCGCGGCGTGGAGGAAATCCGGAATCTCCGTGAAGCAGTGCGATATGCGCCTGCCAAAGGGCGCTATAAAGTCTACATCATTGATGAAGTGCATATGCTGACCAGGGAGGCCTTTAATGCCCTCCTGAAGACCCTCGAAGAACCACCCCCGCATGTCCTTTTTATCTTTGCCACCACGGAGCTGCACAAGGTCCCTGCGACAATCCTCTCGCGATGCCAGCGATTTGATTTTCGTCGGATCGCCGTCCAGGAGATCGCAGACAATCTCAAAGTCATTGCCGCAGAGGAAGGGCTGCAGGTCGATCAGGAATCACTGCTGCTGATTGCCCGTCGTGGCGACGGTTCCCTCCGTGATGCGCAGAGTCTGTTTGACCAGGTGATCGCATTGTGCGGCCGTGTCGTCACCCACGCGGACATCCTCTCTGCACTCAATATCGTCGACCAGGAAGTCTACTTCCGCGTCACGGAACTGATGGAACAACAGGACTCCGGTGGTGCTCTGGCCCTGGTACAGGACCTGATGAGCCACGGATATGATCTGCGGGAATTCCTTGGCGGATTGCTCGAGCATTTCCGTAACCTGATGGTGGTAAAAATCACAGGATCCACAGACCTTATCGAAGCCTCGGATGTCTACCGGTCCCGCTGTCTGACGTCAGCCGCACAGTTTTCCGTCTCCGATCTTCTGCGCATGCAACGATTCGTGACGGGAACCGAACGGGGGGTGCGGGATGCGGCACAGCCGCGGTTCCGCCTCGAAGCGGACATGGTGCAGATGGTCAATATGCCCCGTGCCGTGGATCTGAACGGTCTCATTGCCGACCTTCAAGAGCTAAAAAAAAAATCCCTCGGTGAGGTAAACGCCCTACCGCTATCACCCCGCCAGGGACAGCCGGTCCTCCCGGTCGCACCACCGGCCATTAGAATGCCGCCGCCGGTACCCCTCTCCGCACGGTCTGCGTCACCCTTCTCTTCACCACCCCCGGAAGACAAAGTACCGCCGCGCGCGGACGTCTCCTCAGTGCCACAACAACGGCCGCCATCCGGCCCGGCGATTAATGAACATGAGGTGCGGTCGCGATGGACGGAATACGTTGCGGAAGTGACCCGCGACAAGATCTCCGTGGGAGCCGTCCTGGGTGCATCGACTTTGCTGGGAACGACGGACGGGATCGTCCGCATAGGATGCGCGGACGAATTCCAGGTTGCTTCTTTGCTGCGTAACCGCGAGATCCTTGGCGAGCTGTTTGAACGGACCTTTCACGTCCGGGCCCGCATTGTACCCGAGATCGCAGGGGCCGAACAGAACCCCAACACCGACACGGCTTCCGCACCGCATGAAGAAGAACACCCCATCGTTACATTGATCAAAAAAGAATTCGGCGCGGAGCCGGTGTAGCACGCATATTTTTTCACCCCCCCCCTCGTAAAATCTTCCCCCTGCCTGTAGTACTGGATGAACATCATCGGGCGCAATAGTCCACCCATGCTCCGTCTCTCTTCCAGCAATACCCTGTTCCCTGTTTCTGGCGTCGCCGTCTGGATCCTGGCCCCAGCGGCGGTCCACAACCCTGGCCCGCAGCCGCCCCGGGCGGGGAGCGATATCCTTCTCCCTGTCCGGACGGCTGTGGCACGCCGGGGTGTTCCGGGACCTTGCCGTGCGATCAGCCGCCGCGCCTTCACGCTCAACCATCCTCCGGATGACCGGGCGCATGCCGTGCGGATCGGGACTCGGCGCCATGGCCCGGCGTCGCATATTCACGAGCGTCAGCAGCCGGCCTGTCCACGTACACGAGAGCAGGAAAGATGATGACTCTGCTGACACGCATCTCCGCCTATGCGGTTTCGTTATTGCTGATTGCCACCGGCATCGACAAACTCATGCACTGGTTCCAGTTTGTGCGGGTGCTCCAGGAGTATCCCGTGGTACCCGCATCGATCCCCGGTTCAGTGGGAGGCGTTGTGGTTGCGATCGAATTCCTTGTTGCCACCTCCCTTTTGATGACCGGCACGCGCCGGACGGGGTTTCTTCTGGCCGGTGTACTTTTCGCGCTGTTCAGCGGCGTTGTCCTGCATCTCTTGCTGTGGCGCGAGGGCGCATCATGTGGATGCGCCTTTGCTCTCGGAGATGCGAGGGCAACAGTTCCGCATGTCCTAGGCAATGTGTGCGGCGCCACCCTCTGTCTGCTGTTGTGGCGATCGGGCACGAACACGCCGCCCCATCGGGCGGCCGGTCCCGCCGCGGAGGCGTGGCCGATTACCTCACCACCACCACCATCAATCGAGAGGGTTCCATGAACAGAAGAACGTCAGTGGTTGTGCTGCTGCTTCTGATTATGACACTTGCGCTGACCGGAGCGATGATGCCGGAACAGACTCAAGCGAAAGAGGCGGCACTCCCCGGCTGCAAATATGTCGGTTGCACCGGAGGCCCGGATCTCTGCTTCACCGTGAGTATCATGGTCAAGGGGGTGACTCTTGAACTGCATTGCTATGGAAACTTCCGAACCCCGGCATAGGCAGGGTACCCTGCAAAGATGTCTGTGCAGAGAGGAAAACTTCTCAAAAAAACTCCGCCCGTCCCGGCCCACAGGAGGGGCGGGCGGTATCCGTCGGGCAGGTGTGCCTGCTGAAAATCAAGAATCTAATGAAGAACAGAGTGTGGCCGACTACACCGGTATCCTGAAGACACAATACACCGGTGGGTGCTGGCGGAGAACCGAACACCGCAGGAGGCGGGATCATGATGAAACGACGAAACCGTTTGATGCTGGTCTTCCTGGCGGTTGCTGCAGGCGGAGCGTTTCTCGGATATCTTCGCGATCCGGTTACGGGAGGACCGGAGCAATTGCTCCTTCCCCGCGAAACGGCAGATACCGGGAATGTCCAGGAACAACGGAGACCCCAGCCCGGACGGACTCGCATCTGGCGGGAACGAACGCTGCGATACGAACACTCGCTCGGGATTGCACCCGGACCATCACTGTCATTTCCCGTTGAAGTCCGCGTAATTCCCGATGGAACGGTTTACGTACTCGACTGGGAAGACAGGAGCGTCAAGAGATTTTCATCTGACGCCCGGCTTCTGACCACATACGGTGGAATCACCGGACGGGATCCGGGGGAGTTTGTCAATCCAACGGATTTCGACGTGGATGCGGATGGGAGCGTGTGGATGTGCGACCCGGTCAACGGTTTGATCACCGTGTTCCGGGCTGACGGGACATTCCAGCGCACCATTCGCCCCGAGCGGCCACCCTACCGGCTTGCCCTGCTGGGAGACAGCGGCTATGTGGTGATATCCTCCCCTGCAGGTGGAAGGTTGTTCACCCTGTACCGGCGAAACGGAAACCGCATATTGGCCTGTGGCACGGTCATGGAAAACCAGGCACAGCTCAGCATCGCACTCGACGGCCGCCTGACAGGAAACAGATCCGGGCGGTTTGCATACTGTGCATACCGTGCCGGCCTGCTCGGAATCTTCAATCCGGCATCCCACCCGCCGCTGATATTCGTTCACACAATCGAATTTCCCGGTCTGCCGCGTGTCCTCGCCCGGCAGAGCACATCCGCACACTATGTGCGAGTCGATCCCACCGTTCCCGTCGTCTCCAGGAACGTCAGCCTTGTCGGTGATGATGTGCATGTCCTGGCCGGAACGGAGAGAATACCTGGACGGAATGTCATGGATGTCTACGACGGAAATTCAGGACGGTACCGCTATTCGTATACTCTCCCCGGCAATGCAGCAATTGCCCGCGTCCTTGGCCAAAAAGTGTACACAATAGAAGACACAACGGTAACCGTCTGGACCATGTCCGTACCGCTCTAGGTTGGCAACCTCCGCTCCCGGGGTCCACCCGGCCCATATGCCTTCATCAACCCACTATTGCGCGTCCACTATTGTACACACGCGAGTACTTGATTCTTACGCGGGTTTTTGGGAAGTTAGGAAGGAAATTTTATTGATGGACAGACTGCGGGTACGCAATGAAAGTGGCGAAGGTCCTTGTGCTGTTGAGTGTTCCCCTCTGGGCGGCGGTTGCTGGAACAGGTGTGGCAAAGTACGCCGGGGAGTTCATTTCCCTCGGAGTTGGCGGGCGAGCCCTGGCGATGGGCGGAGCATTTGTTGCCCTGGCGAATGATGTGACCGCGGGGTACTGGAATCCTGCGGGTCTGTCGTCTATCTCCTACCCTCAAATTATCCTCATGCATGACGAACAGTTCGGGAGTCTGGTCAACCATGACTATGGCGCCGTCGCGTTCCCCGTCGGCACCCGATCCAGTATCGGGGTAAGCCTCATTCGCCTCGGCGTCGATGATATTCCCGATACCCGTAATGCGGGAGTCGATATCAACGGTAACCTCACCTACGATCCCTCGCAATTCAGTCGTGTGGATCCCGACCGGGTGACGTATTTCAATGCCGCCGATTGGGCGCTCTACCTTACCTACGCGCGCAAGCATTCCGAGGACTTCTCCTATGGCGCCAACATAAAATTGATCCGGCGCGAACTGGGAGGTAACGGGGCCACCGGTGTGGGGTTCGATCTGGGGCTCCGGTACACACCCTTCGACAATGTGCTCCTCGGAGCCAACCTGCAGGATGTCACGACGACGTTTCTGGCCTGGGATACGGGCCGCAACGAATTGATATCCCCTACGCTGAAAGTGGGGACCGCCTATCTGGTTGAAGCCTTTGGCGGGCGATTCGCACCGGCCGTCGATCTGGACCTCCGGTTTGAAAACCGCCGTTCCGCATCCACCTTCAGCTTTGGTCCGGTCAGCTTCGATGTGCACACCGGAATGGAATTCCTCTTCAAAGACCTGGTTGCGTTGAGGGTTGGCTATAGCGACGTGAAACAACTTACGCTCGGGGCCGGCGTACACCTCCCGAAATTGAACATCGACTACTCCTTTGTGAAGTTCGACGGGATCAACCAGCTGGGTAATACGCACCGTATCTCGATGACCTTCACGCTTGAATCTGATCAATTCCGGCGGGTTGCGGAATAGCCCTTCAGGAGTGGGGTTTACTTCGAGGTCAGAACGAAGACACCGTTCCAGTCGTCCGGCGGCGGCGTTGCCTGATAGGCCTGAATGCGTTTGATGTGGAGTTGGGTGGTGTAGTCATCGGGCCGCAGCTGCAATGCTTCGGCAAATGCCGACAGTCCATCCGTCCAGCGGCGGGTATGGTATGATTTCAATCCCACCAGGTACTTCTCCAGGAACCGCTCGATGTCATTCGTCTGCGGGTGGTCCCGCGGGCACAAGAGCTCGAAGACCGTGACGGGTTCATTGCGTCCTTTGACGGAAATACGGTCCAGTTCCCGCCCGATAATCCTTTCCTTCACCAGTTCATAGGTCCGCCGGCTCACCATAATGCCCGTCCGGTATTCCCGATTTGCACCTTCGAGCCGTGAGGCGAGGTTTACACTGTCACCGATGACGGTGTAGGCGAACTTCCCGGCGGCACCCATGTTGCCGACCACCATTTCACCCGTGTTCAGACCGATCCGGATGCGGATGCTGTGCCTGCCGGCGTTCTTCCAGGTGCTATTCAGTTCCAGAAGAGCCTCCTGCATCTGAAGAGCGCTCATGCAGGCACGGAGAGCATGGTCGGCCTGCGGAATCGGCGCCCCCCAGAACGCCATGACCGCATCCCCTTCGTATTTGTCCAGCGTGCCGTCGTTCTTGAAGATAATCTCGGACATCACACTCAGGTATTCGTTCAGAATTCTGACCAGTTCCTCGGGAGGAAGATTTTCGGCAAATGCCGTGAATCCTTCAATGTCACTGAACAACACGGTCAGTTCCTCACGCTGCCCTCCAAGAACGAGTTTCTCCGGGTGAGCGACCAGCTCATCGACCAGTGACGGGTTGACGTAGGTGCTGAACATGGATTTGATGAGCAGGCGTTCCTTCCGTTCGGCCACGAAGTGGTATGTTGTGCTCATGACATAACCGCCTGCAACCGCCATCGAGGCGCTCACCACCGGCAATACGATATGGAAAGTGGTAAAAAGAAACAACGCCGCGAGGCCGATAAACCCGATCTCCGCAAGGGCGAAGACCAGGCTGAAGAGTCCGACAAGCAGATGGTGCCGGGTTTTCACCTCACGCAGCATGGAGGTCACAAAAAAGGTGACGAGAACAAGGAAGCTGGTGACGGCAATCTCCACCGTTCGGGGCGCCATGTGCAGGAAATCATTGCGCAACACATTCTCGATCACATTGGCATGCAGTTCCACACCGTACATCAGGTTGTCCCGCTTCTTCTGACCCCGGGCAATGGAGACGGGGAAGAGATCCTTGTACTCCGGTACCGTTACCCCGACAAGAACGATCTTCCCTGCAAATGTGCCGTCAAACCTGTAGCCGTATACCGGGTCACTGAAGGTGTTGATCTCCTGCCCGCTGGTCTGTTCCTCGAGCGTTACCAACGTCTCGTCATCGATGATATCGTTGAAACGCATATGCGGGAAGGTGCCGTTGGGGCCGTAGAAGTTGATGAGGATGGATCCGGCGTCATACCGCGGAATGCGGCGCCCGGCATAATCAAACTCTTCACCGGATGCGGCAGGAACGGTGAACGGCGGCAGGCCGAAGTATTTGTTCAGAACGGCGAACGCAAACGTGGGAATACCGAATTCGCCGCCGCCGGCGGAGTCCACCACAAACTTGGTGTTGTAAGAGCGGTATACGCCGTCCGCATCATTGCGGATATTCACCAATCCCATGGATCGGTCACCGGGAAAAAAAATGTTCCCGTAGTTTTCCTGGGCGGACGTGGTGACATAGGAATCGCTGTCCGTTTCGCGCTTGCCGGTCAGCACGGCGATACCGGTCTCGCGGATGGCGTTGCGCAACGAATCGTCATTCTGAGGGGAACGG
Source organism: uncultured Bacteroidota bacterium (assembly GCA_963779225.1). Classification (GTDB taxonomy): domain Bacteria; phylum Bacteroidota; class Ignavibacteria; order UBA10030; family UBA6906; genus CAVPCZ01. The sequence continues at coordinate 461,952 of CAVZWW010000003.1, read as the reverse complement.
TCGTCGGTGCTGCTGAAGATCAGGTCGATGCCCACGGCCACGGCGCCGGCGGCCTTGAGATTACGCAGGAGATGCGCGTAGTACGTGCGCGGCCAGGGAAAACGGTCGGGGAGCGACCGGAAGGAGTCTTCGGAAATTTCCACGATGACCACGTGAAGAGAATCCCGCACCGCAACGTTTGGTCCGCGGAACTGAAAGCGGTAGTCGAGCGTGGCCAGCTCAAGCCGCTGCAGAATGCCGAGACGGAAGACCTGCTCCTGCGTCACGGCGACAATCAGGATTGCCACACCCAGAGCGAGGGCAATGCGCGTGAGCCAGCTGCGCTGGCCGATGGTAAGCCGGGGCGTGAACATCCGGGTGTCCGGTCAGATGGTGAGCCGATAACGCAGACTGACGATACTGTCGTCGGTCAGGGTGTTGCTGTGATAGTAGGCAAGCTGCAGCACGAAACTCATGTCCGGGCGCACGAACCACTCACCACTCACATCCAGAGCCGTTCGGAGGTAATCACCCAGTGTCGGTGCGAGAGTGGCCCTGAGACTGAACACGTCACGGATAATGGCATAGTCTGCGTGAAACGAGAGAGCGGTGTAGTTCATCTCGCTGCTCTGCCCCCGGATTGTCCCGTCCGGAAGGGTGTTCAGGTTCAACGAGATGCTCACGATGGTCCGCAAAGGAATACGATACTGAGACGTCAGACCGGCTTCAACGGTGAAGTTCTTCACATCATACTCCCGGACGGTCTCATCGGAGCGTTGCGACGCGGAGAGATTCAACATGGCGGTGTGCTGCGCCCAGTTCCGGAAATCATACGACGACTGCACGTAGAATCTGTTGGTTCCATCATTTATGGACGTCAGTGAGTCAGGTCCCTTCACGGCAAGGCCGTTGTCGTTACTGAATCGGGCGAAACCCACCGTAACGGTGGGAAGATCCCGGCGGGGGAAATAGGTTGTCGCAATATTCATGTTCGAAAAAACGGTCGTGGCCGGTTTGGTGCCGTTCAGATTGTCCTGGAGCCGCTCATACCCGAGAGTGAGGAACAGCTGGTTGTCGATGAGCCGCGCACGATCCACAAGCTTGAAGCCGCGAAGATCGGTCTGAAGGAACGACTGTCCGAACGACACATAGTCGCTTCCGCGGGAGAGGTAGGTGAACGTGAGGTCGTTGTCGAAATAGTGGAGTCCGAGAGCCGCCTCGTACGCCAGGGTTGCGAGTGTCTCAACGTTAAGAGGGCGGAAATTGTCGTTGACGGTGATATACTCTTTCAATCGGTCCCGGGCCTCCTTGATCCCTTGAGGATTCCCGAACACCGTGTCGATGTAAGCGTCGGTGAATGTCCCGGAGGAAATATCGGAATTGTAGGCGCTGAACGCAGCCTGCCCCGTAAGCTGGATACGGCTCCTGTCAAAGCGGACCTGGAAGTCGGTTCCCAGAACGATGTTTTCCTTGGGCCTGATGCCGTACCGGATGGATCCGGGGTCATCGCCGGAACTGAGCCAGGTGAACCCGACTTCCCAGGTCTCCCGGTTTCCCACACTGGGCCGCAGGGCAAACAGACTGCGCGTGTAGGTTCCGAATGAATACTTGCCCCAGGTTGTGGGGTTGACGGGGCCGAAGGCGGCGGTGGAGTCCTTGCGGAACTCCACGGAAAAACTGTCTGCGGGAAATTGCGCGAGCAATGCGCCTTCGGTCGCCCGGGTGATCTCGCCGAGGGTCAGATCGAGACCCAGCACGCCGTAGCGGGCGGTGGTTTGCAGACCGCGCACGCGTGTGCCGCTGAGCAGGAGATCCGGAAAGATGGGATAATGATCGCCGTAGCCGGCCTTTATCCACGGTGTCTCCACGCCGAAGAAGAAACGGTTCTGCGGTTGACGCTCCGGTTTCTCGTCCGACGTGAGGAAGAGGTTCGATGTGAATGTCCAGATGTCGGTGGTCCCGCGGAATTGCAGCCCGGCACGGTTGTACCATTGCCCCTCGTTGCTGATCGTTTCATGCCGGGACTCGGCCTGTACATTCACTCTGGCGTCGAACCCGTGTCTAGCCCCGGTTTCGTCCGTGTTGTCGCCGGAGGAGCGACGGATCCAGAATGTCAGTTCGGCCGTGGAAGCAACGCTTCCGGTCCTGGTGAACAGTGCCACCCTGAGTGAATGGCGGCCGGGGGCAAGACGGATTCCGTAATTTGCGGGGACGAACACAATGAGATCCCCGCTGAAGACTGCCTGCGCGGTAATGTTCTGGTCGTCGAGCTTGATCTGTGTCGCCCGCAGAACAATGGTCGAGTCGGCGCGCAGGAGCGAAAGGGAAATGAGCACGTCGTCGGGATCAAGCGTGGCCCCCGGTTCGGGGCTGAGAAAAAGAATCTGGGAATCCTGCCTGTCCCGCACAGTCAGCCGGAGAGGCTGTGCGGGAGGAGATGTAAATGGATCGCCTGACGTGTTGTTGGGTGGTGAGGATTCGCGCTTTCCCTTGCCGTCCACGAGAACGAAATAGTATTCAAGAAAAGGGGGGGTCAGGCGGTCAGCCGGAATTGTGCACTGCGCAGCCGAGCCCCGCAGATCCATTTCCGCCCTGCGGTATTCCGTTGAGCCAAACGGTCTGTACAGGACAAAGATGCCGGCAAGCGCGTGACCCTGCCGCAGTTCCACGGTAATCGTGGCGGGTTCCCCGGCAGGTGTTTCGACGGGCGTTGACGCGACAATGGCGGATGAGAGCTGGGCCAGCACTTCCCGGGCTGGCAGGATGAGCAATCCCGCAGCAGCGATGCATACACGGAGTTTCATACGGGCTGGGGAACCAGTCGGTTAGTCTCGGTATTCTATTTTCAGCTGGTTCGTCTTTCCCCTGGGGTCGCGGAGTTCGATTTCCAACTTCTTGTACTGATCATCCCGCTGTGCCTCGAGTGCCGAGCGGCGTTCCCTCTCCGTCGACCGTCGTGTCTGGATCGTTCCATCACGGCTGGATATGCCGGTAAAGCCGGAAGAGACGTCCACCGATGTATTGGAGATGCGGTTGGTGAAGAGGACGGATCCTTCCGTCACCGTCAGCGTATCAGACGCCGTTGCGGTGCCGAACATACCCGCAGTTCCACGGATGGATGCGACCGATGTCGGTGAGGTGAAACGGAATTCTTCCCCCGAACGCTGCTTCTGCACATTGAAACCGACAACGCCCATCTGCACTTCCACCGCTTTGTAAAATGCCCCGCCCGTAATCGTGCCGGTTACCGTCAGCTCGGAACGTTCGCGCAGCCGGACCAGGCTGTTGTCTTTGAACTTGATGATAGCGAGGGATTTTGGCCCCGTACGGACCATGTCACCCGAGCCCAGAGTCTGACCCCTCATGGCGTTCTCCCAGGTCTTTCCACTTTCCTTGCGCAGCACTTCAAGAATGACCTTGCTCAGGAGACCGATGGGGGCGCCCTCGGCGTCGGGTGGGGCGGCGACCAGGGACTGCAGCGGAATGAAAGTGCAGGCGCCAACACATATGCGTAACAGGAATGATCTCATGGTACACTCCACAGAAGAAGCGGACTATTCAATATCGACGTTGATAACGCCTGCAGGAGCACTGCGGAACCGGTCGATCAGTTTGACGAGCTCCGTGGTTGTGATCGTTGCCCCGTCCACGCGGAGCGTGCCGGTGGGGGAAAGGGCTTCGGATCGAATCCGGTCGAAGAGAGCTTTGTGCTTTGGCCCGAGCACGCGTTCAAGTTCATCCAGAAGACTCTGCATGGCCGCGTTGCCGCCTCCTGCAGACACCGTGAACGACCGGTAGGGGCTTTTAAATGAACCGCTGGGATTGCCCGAAGCGGCCACAATTCCTTCGACAAACCAGACGTAGGTCTTCCCCGTCTCGAGCGGGCGCACACCTGCGCTCGGATAGAGAAATGAATTCGTCGTCACCTCGGCCGTTGCATGCGGTACGCCACCAGCGGCCTCCTGCGGGGAGGATTGGCCGGGTAACTGTTCGAAGATAGAAATACGCGAGCGGGGACCGTCGAAGTACCATTGAAAGAATGGGAATGGACCCACTGAACGGTCATGGTCCATCGGGAACACCAGCTCAAGACGCGAGGGATTGGAGAGGACGAATTGGAACGACGCCTTGAATGACTGGTTGTAACGTTCTGTCGTCACTTCTATATGAAATGTGTAAGTGCCGGAAGGCATGAATCCGGTGGGAAGTGCCAGCTCTTCAAACCTCCGCTTTGCCTCCGGTGACAAGGTGTAGCTAATGCCGTAGACGGGGTTCTGCTTCAGGTCCAGATTGCTGATGGACCGCGATCCCTCGACGGGGAAGGATCTGGTTGTCAGCTCTGAAGCAGGGCTGAAGGACTCGCCATTGGCCAGCAGCACGTCCATCCTGATCGCCATGATCACATTCACCGGCGTAGTGTTGCCCCCCTCGGCGTTGCGAATCTTCAGATCAATGGTAAAAAGCCACTTCGGGGTAGTCGCGTTGACAAAGTCCACGTCTTGCAGTGTGAGGACATTCGCAGGTGTGACGGATGTGCCGATGTCGATGATCGGTCCCTGCGCCAGCATCGGCACGGACGCAAGAAGAACGATGGCGATGAAGAGAAGGGATGCTCTCATGGGATCGCCCCTGTGGTAAGTGGAGAACAGCGACGCAACATGTCAGTATAACAAATTGGGGGGAGTGTTGCAAACGGGGGAACACCGGAGGGTGGCAGGACGGGCCGCCCTCCGGCAACGCTGCTAGTGCCGATTCTGACGAGTTGTGACGGTCCCGCAGCGCGGGATGCCCCTCTGGAATGGTAAGGCATCCAGTTGGTGGGGCACTAGAAATGCCGTATATCGTTGTAAACGACAAACACCATGAAGATCAACAGCAGCACGAAACCCGCCTTCTGCAGCGCCAGCCGGACTCTCGTGGGGACTTCCCGGCGGAAGATCGCTTCATAGACAAGGAAGGTCATGTGTCCTCCATCGAGTGCCGGAAAGGGGAGAAAATTCAGGATTGCCAGGCTCATGCTTAACAACGCTATGAACCCCAGGTATGTTAACACGCCGAGTTCCGCAGTTTGTGTGGCCATCTGCGCAATCCGGATCGGGCCGCCTACTGACTGCGCGAATGCCACTTTTCCGGTGACAATCTGCCACATCTGCTTGATGAACAGAATACTCACGTTGAATACGTCGCTCAACCCGCGCGGCAAGGCTTCGAAGATGGAATAGTCCACCTTGCGTACCGGGCCGACATATCGAAGAGCAAAGCCGATGCCGATCATGCCGCCCTCGGTGGGCGTCGTTGTCCCCTTCAGCACTTCGGTACCCCGCCGCCATTCTATCATAACCGGCAAGCCTGCACTTGCCTGCACCAGTTGTTTCACCTGCGCGTCGGATTGGAGTACTGTGCCCCCAACAGACAACAACACATCTCCCGGTTTCAGACCCAGTGCGTCTGCCGGCATCCCCGACTGTACCGTGTTGACCACGATCTCCGTGTGTGACGGCATAATCCCGAAGTTCGCCTCATTCGGTTCGGGAATGGCCGTGCGGGCGAAGGGGATATCGATCTCCTTTCCCGCCCGCAGCACGGTAAACGTGACGTCGTTGCCAACGTTTTCGATATAGACCTGGTTGAGAATATCATCCCAGTGCGTAACCGCCGTGCCGTTGATTCTCAAGACGCGATCGCCGCGCTGCAGACCCCCCTTCGCCGCTGCACTGGTTTCAAGAATGGTGCCGATCTCCGTTGTTTCGCGGAGGACGCGCCCCTGCACAAAATTGATCCCCCAGAAGATTACGATGGCCAGCAGGATATTCATCAGCACGCCGCCCGAGATCACCAGCATCCGCTGCCAGATCGGCTTTGCCCGGAATTCCCATGGCTGGGGCGGGCCGGCAAGGTGCTCGGTGTCGAAGCTCTCATCGATCATTCCTGCGATCTTGACATATCCCCCGATGGGAATCCACGAAACGCAGTAATCGGTGTCGCCGAACTGCTTGCCGAAGGCGCGCGGCGGGAAGCCGATGGAAAACCGGTCGACACGCATGCCACAGAGTTTTGCGGTGAGAAAATGCCCGAACTCATGTACGAACACAAGTACACCGAGAGTGATGACAAAATAGAGAACGGTTTCCAGAAACTGCATAGTCAACCCGTCAGAATGAAACGGCTGTTATCTGCTGCTGCACGAACGCACGCGTCTCGCGGTCCGCATGAACAATATCATCCAGCCCCGGATGGGCCATGGACTGATGCACCGTCAGTGCTTCCTCGATGAGCGTGGGAATGGCGCTGAACGGAACCCGGCCGCCCAGAAAATGCTCAACGGCAACCTCATTGGCGGCATTGAGCACCGCCGGAGCCGTGCCGCCGGTCTCCAGAGCGTGAAACGCCAGAGCCAGACAGCGGAACTTCTCCATGTCCGGTTCAAGAAATGTCATCCGGGCCAGTGCCGCGAAATCCAGACGCGTGAATGCCGAAACGGGACGTTCGGGATAGGTGAGGGCGTACTGGATTGGCAGCTTCATGTCCGGGATACCCAGCTGGGCCTTCACCGAGCCATCCACGAACTCGACCATGGAATGGATGATGGACTGCGGATGAACGATGACCTCGATTTTTGAGGCCGGGAGCCCGAAGAGCCAGCATGCTTCGATGACCTCCAACCCCTTGTTCATCAGCGTGGCGGAATCGATGCTGATCTTGTTGCCCATGCGCCACGTCGGATGCCGCAGCGCTTCTGCAGGCGAAATGTTCGGGAAGCGCTCTTTGTCCACATGCAGGAAAGGCCCGCCCGACGCGGTCAGAATCAGCCGCGCAACAGTACGGATATCCTCTCCCTGCAAGCACTGCATAATCGCACTGTGCTCGCTGTCCACCGGCATCAGTCGAACGCCGTGCTGAGCAACGGCGCGCATCACCATCTCGCCCGCGACGACAAGCGTCTCCTTGTTGGCGAGCGCAATATCCTTCCCCGCTTCGATTGCGCGGAGCGTGGGTCTCAACCCGGCAAAACCGACAAGCGAATTAATCACAAGATCCACATCCGGACGCATTACGACGTCCAGAAGGCCGTCCTCTCCCCCGAGCACCTCCGTGCTTCCGTTCAGACGCGATTCCAGAAAATCTGCGTTCCGTCCTTTCCCGACAACAACCCCGCGGGGATGAAACAGCGCCGCCTGCTCTGCAAGCAGTTCTACGTTACGGTGAGCGGTCAGATAGGTGACACGGAATCGCTCAGGGTGCGCGGCAATAACCTCGAGACTGCTGCGTCCTATGGAGCCGGTAGACCCGAGGATCGCGATGTTAGTGATGCGTTTCACGGATGTTTGCAATATATCAAGGTAACCAAACGGTGCTTGTTTATCAAGCCGCGGGATGGTACATTTCTTGGCACTACCATGCGATGGATCTCCTTCATATTGCTCCTTGTGCTGTGTGCGCAGGACCTGCGTTCTCAAACACCTGACCTGCAGGCGAAGTTTCAACTTGCCCGGGGATTTGAACAGGCGGGCGAATGGGAGCGTGCTGCCGGGCTGTACAAGGAACTCCTGACACGCGAGCCGTCGAATTTTATCTATTTCGACGGTTTGCACCGGATGTACATGCAGCTGAAAAAGTACGATGAGGCGGTCAGTCTCATTCAAGACGTTCTCACACGCCTCCCGGCTGATTACACGCTGTACGGGATGCTCGGAACCGCACACTACCGTGCCGGGCGTGAGACACTGGCAGAGGAAACATGGGAACAGGCCATTGCTCTGAATCCCGCAAACCAGCAGAGCTACAGGGTTATCGCTTCAGTCCTGATCGAGAACCGGCTCCTGGAACGTGCCGCAGAGATCTATCGGCGCGGCCGCATCGCCTGCAACGATCCATACCTTTTTACCATCGAGCTCTCCCAGTTGCTTGCCGCCTCGATGGATTATGCGGGTGCGACAGAAGAATACCTCCGCTGGCTGCAAAAGAATCCGGCGCAGATCGGCTTTGTGCAGGGTCGTATGGCGGCTTTTTCGTACAAGAATGACGGCCGCGCGGCAGCCATTGCCACTGTCAGGAAAACCCTTGAAACACGACAGGATCTGCAGCTGTATGAATTGCTCGGCTGGCTCTACCTCGAAGGGAAAGAATACGGAAACGCCTTTGATGTCTACAAACAAATCGATGATCTTTCAAAGGCAAACGGCGGCGCGGTGCTCGGCTTTGCGGATCGGGTGTTCCGCGAACGCGGATATGAGGTTGCCGCCCTGGCATACCGCGAAGCCCTCCGCCTGCCCCTCCAGCCTGCGCAACTCCCCCGGGCGAAGTACGGATATGCCTGCGCACTTCTGGAACTGCAGGCGACCGCGGATAGCGGCCGGAGCGTGATCCTGTCCGCCACACGGCCTGTGTCGGAAACCCGTACCCGCTATGAAGGCGCCGTCGCGGCCTTCACCACACTGATCGAAGAACATCCCCGTTCGGAATACTCCGCCAAATCCCTCTACCAGATCGGCATGGTGCAGCTCGGGCAGTACGGGGATATGGATGCCGCCCTGCACAGCTTCAGACAGGTGCTGCAGGAACCGGCGATTACCCCGGCCGGCCGTTACGATGTGCAGCTGCGGATAGGTGAGATCCTCGTGGCACGGGCCGATACGGTAAACGCGGCAGCAACATTCGGCGCCGTCGCAGGAGCCCCGGACGCAACACCCGATCAGGGCGACGAAGCGCAGTACCATCTGGCCGAACTCGCCTTCTTCAGCGGGAGAACCGATGACGCCGTGCGCCTGCTCGGCACGATCTCTCTGAATGCACAGCACGATTACACGAACGATGCCCTGCAGCTTCAGGCCTTTCTCCAGGAGAACGCTGCCACCTCCCCCGAAGCCCTCCGCATCTTCGGGCGGGCGGAATACCTCGCGCGGCAACGCAAGAATACCGAAGCGGCGGCGATGCTGGAGGATATCGTGCAACGATTTCCAGCCTCAGACCTGGCCGACGACGCTCTGCTCCGTACCGGCACACTCCTTGCCACCGCAGGGCGGTACGCGGACGCCGTCAGCGTGTACGAACGGCTGCTCAGCGAATATCACGACAACAGCAACCAGATCGACCGGGCCCTCTTCAGGCTGGGCGAGGTGCGGCAATTCGGTATGCACGATACCGCCAGGGCCATCCAGGCGTATGAACGCCTGCTCGCCGAACGGCCGCAATCGATCCTGGCCCATGAGGCACGAAAACGCATACGCATCCTGCGCGGGGAAGCACTGTGAGGAATAGACCAGCGGGCATGGATATTGCTCTCGCCTTATCCATGATGTTGATGGCCACGACTGCCCTCCCCCAGGGCAAGGTGCTGATCCCAATGGACCTTCAACAAACGGATCACCTGAAGGCCTATGGCATAGCCTACTGGGCCCTCACGAAAAACCTGGAGGTAGACTGGCTGCTGAACTACCGGGGCGGGGCGTTCATGGTGGACGAAAACCCCGTCGTTGCCGCCGAGTGCCGCGTGCGGGGCGTAACGGCGGGCACCATCAGTCAGTCCGGTGCTGCACAGATCTACGCGGAGGTTCAGCAGGATGACAACAATATGGATGTCGTCCGCCTGGAGAAAGCACCCCGTGTCGCCGTCTATGTTCCCCCCGGCTTCCATCCCTGGGATGACGCCGTGACCCTCGCGCTCGAATATGCGGAGATCACGTATGAAAAAGTCTGGGATACGGAAGTCCTGGAAGGAAAACTGTTTGAATATGATTGGCTCCACCTCCACCACGAAGACTTCACCGGCCAGTATGGCAAGTTTTACGCCTCGTTTGCCGGATCGGCATGGTACGTGGAGCAGCAGGTGACACAAGAACGAGAAGCGCAGAAACTCGGGTTCAAGAAGGTCTCCGAACTCAAAAAGGCCGTAGTCCGGACGATCAAGGAATATATCGCCAATGGGGGATTCCTGTTTGCCATGTGTTCGGCCACAGACACGTATGACATTGCCCTCGCCGCAGAACAGACGGATATCTGCGACGTGATGTACGACGGCGATCCCCCCGACCCTGATGCGCAGAACAAACTCGATTTCTCAAAGACGCTTGCCTTTACGGATTTCACGCTCGAGCGTAACCCCCTGCGGTATGAGTACTCCGACATTGACCAGCCCCCGAGTGATCTTCTTGCACTCCAGAATCCCGAAACGGACTACTTTACTCTCTTCGAGTTTTCCGCCAAGTTTGACCCCGTTCCCACCATGCTGACGCAGAATCACGTCAACGTGCTGAAGGGGTTCCTGGGGCAAACCACCAACTTCAAGAAGAATCTTGTCAAGAAAACCGTGGTGGTCCTTGCAGAACGTGACGGAATGGACCAGGTGCGCTATTTGCACGGCAATTTCGGGAGGGGAACTTTCACGTTCTACGGCGGACACGATCCGGAAGACTACCAGCATGCTGTCGGGGATCCGCCCACCGACCTCTCCCTGCACAAGAACTCGCCGGGATATCGGCTCATACTGAACAACATCCTCTTTCCGGCGGCAAAGAAAAAACAGCAGAAAACCTGACCCCCATGCATATGACAGAGTCTATGCTTTCACCACCAATCCAGGAGGATTCATGCGTTCATTCTCTCTTCTTGCTGTAACGCTCTGTCTGGCGACCGCCGCCGTTGCACAACCGGTCGTCGGAGCGTTTGTTCCTACCGTGAACTTCGGTGCCCATGTGAATTTGACGAACTCGAATTTCCCCGGCCCGAGCATAAACGGGAGCACCGCGTTGCAGGACGTGTACGGAGCCGGTTTCGGTGGCGGCGTCCATCTCGACATTCAACTCGCCATGCTCAGCCTGCGTATCTCCGGCGACTATCTCTCGTTCTCCCCCGACAACGAGGAGTATCAAAAGGGACTCCAGGATCTCATCGGCAATGCGGCAACGCAGTTCACCATTGAAGGAGGTGGCCTCACCATGTGGTCCGGCAATCTCAACGCCAAGATGGCGATTCTCCCCCTTCCGGTGATTAAACCCTACCTCACGGGCGGTATTGGATTTGCGAGTATCAATGTTGACGATGCGAAGGTGATGCAGAACGGGGTGGAAACGAAGGAATATCCGGGCTTTCCCTCGGTCACGAAGACAGCGTGGAATCTCGGGGCGGGGGTCGACTTCTCCATCGGGATCACGCTGTTTCTCGAAATCAAGTACATGTGGGTGATGACTGATCCTGAAACAAGCACCATGGTTCCGGTAACCATCGGCGTCACATTCTGAATCGAACACCGTCCGCTTCCCCCGGCGCCGGAATCCCCTTCCGGCGCCGCGTGTGGTACGCCCGCCTCTGCTTCTCCCGGTTGTGCCGGTAGAACCTACCGGCAGAGAAGAATGACTCTCCCGCACAAAGACCCGGCAGGGCATTTCAGCTGCCGCCTGGAGAAGTGCGGCCATGGATTGTTCTCCATGCACTTCCGGTCGGGAGCAAAGGGCAATGGCCGCATTCCCTCTTCCTGCAATACTTCTTCCACAGATGCATCAGTCCCTGCCGTATGACGGCCGCACGGAATCCCTTGCGCCCCCGGAGAAGTTCACGCTCCATCATGCGCGTAAGAGCGTTCGACGGCGGTGGAGAAAGAACAAGCGCCATCGCGCGTGCGCGAGCTGCAAGAGTCCGGTTGCCGGAAAGCCGTGCCCGGAGCATCACAGCCGGTACCACCAGGTGAAGGATGATGGCATCTACCCGGTCGGTGCCCAGGGCGACGCCATATGATGAACCGGCGTTCCGGAAATCCAGGTGCCCCCTCCAGTATCCGTCCGGTTGCAGAAGGAACATCTCTCGGAGAATCTGCAGTCCTTCATGCGCCGGGGGTGCTCCTTCAGCGAAGCACCTGAAAATTCTGCGGAGACAATCCTCCCGGAAGAACACGGGGAGAAGAAACGACATGGCCGCGAGCCGTGCAGTGGGGAAGTTTACCGGGCGCAAACGGAAGAAGAGCCAGTCCGCCTCGTGCAGAAGCGGTCGTCGGACGGAACGGCGAAGCATACGCCACCGGCTCCGGAGACGCCGGACACGCACCCGGTTTTCCCTGTGCGGCAATCCGCGGGAAGACGGCAGCAATCCGGCCGCACCGAACAAAATCGCCTGCATGACTTCGCTATCCTGCAGGTGAAAGCTCTGGAGCAGTTGCAGCGGCACACTCTCGGCAAGAGAACGAAATGCCTTCCGGTTCTTCGCGAAACCCAGTCCCTCCATCACGCCTTCATAGAACAACTGCCTCCATGCCGATTCCGAGAGCAGCTCATGTACATCATATGCCGGACCGTGTTCTTCCAGAAGGAGGCGTTTCAGGCGATCCTCCAACTCGTGCGAACGGCGTTTGAGCCGTTCCCATCCAAGCCGCAGGAGCCGCTTGTACAGTATCGCGGAAGGAACTGAAGGGGGGCTGTCTGCACACGGCAGACGGGGTGACCCGGCAACCGACGTTCTGCCGGCCGGGAAGCACCGGGCCGGCGGGGCGGTTTCGTGAAGATGCGGCCGCAGGATCAGAAGTGGAACAGTACGCTTGCTGGCTGTCCGTGTCGGGGGAGCGAAACGATTGGCGTCTACCACCACATGAAGAATGACGCGGTTGTAATGGGGGTCGGTGTGATGGCCGTGCCGGCGCCAGTCCTGCGGGGTCAGGTGGATTTCTACATCACCGGCATAGAGACGGCCGCCGATTTCCATGCGCGCACCGGTGAAATCGGGGCCGCCGTCCAGGTTCGCCCTGCCCGGTGAAAAAATCCGGATGGACAGACCGTCCGAGGTACAGAGGGGTGTTTCCAGGGGAAAACCGTGTTCCCAGATCCGGTGTATCTCCGTTTCCGGGAGGACGCGCATCACTCACGCGGATGTTATCCGGTACCGGTTGATCTCTTCGCGCATTGTCTGTGCCGCATGCCGTGCAGCGGCAGCGAAATCGGCTCCTGAAGACGCGTAGAGTACGCTCCGTCCGGCGTTGATGATTCCCAGAAATCCCCGGGAATCACACCCGTACGCAACAGCCCGCTTCAGGTCCCCCCCCTGGGCACCCACACCCGGGATCAACAACGGCATACCCGGAGCGAGCAAACGAATGCGTTTCAGCTGGGCGGGACGGGTCGCACCGGCGACAAGACCGAGATTGTTGTGTGTGTTCCACTTCTTCACCCGGCCGATCACATGTTCGTACAGCGGCTTGCCTCTCGCTTTGAGATATTGAAAATCCTTCGCGCCGGGATTGGACGTGAGGGCCAGAACAAACACGCCGTGTTCCGGATGGCGAACGAATGGTTCGATGGAATCGAACCCCATATACGGATGGACGGTGGATGCACCGAACCGGAGTTCGGTGATCAGCGATCGCGCATACAGCTCGGAGGAGTTTCCGATATCGCCCCGTTTGCCATCGGCAATCGTGATAACATCCGGGGGAATCGCTGCGAGCGTTTCACGGAGCGTGCGCCAACCGCGTTCACCCATTGCCTCATAAAAAGCAAGGTTCAGCTTATACGCACAGACCAGGTCGTGGGTTGCTTCGATGACCTGTCTGTTGAATGCCACGACGGGGTCCGCCGCTGACATCACGGTTGCCGGAAGCCGAGCGGCATCGGTGTCGAGACCGATGCACAGGAGCGAACGGCGGTTCTCCTGTACGGAGCGGAGACGGTCGGTGAATGTCATGAGGTGTATCCCCGCTTTTCTTCTGCTGTCAGGAGTTCATTCATTGACCCCGTCCGGTAGCCCTGGAGATCGAGTGTGACATAAATGAAACCGAGTTTCTTGAAATGATGCACAAGGTCCTGCCGCAGCGGTTCAGTGACGAGGCGCGCCAGCTCCTGAGGTCCGGCTTCAATGCGCGCCGTGCTGGTATCGTGGAAACGCACCCGGAACAACCTGAAGCCCCGTTCCCGCAGGAATGTTTCAGCCGCATCCACCCGCGTGAGGTTCTCCCTGGTGATCCCGACACCGTAGGGAAAACGCGACGACAGGCAGGCGAAGGCCGGTTTGTCCCATGTGGGCAGCTCCAGGTGCTGCGAGATTTCGCGCACTTCTGCTTTGCTCAGCCCCGCTTCCAGCAGGGGAGAACGAACCTTCTGTTCGCTGCGCGCTTTCATCCCCGGCCGGAAATCGCCCAGATCGTCGGTGATCGTGCCGTCGGCTATCCAGGGGATCCCCTCACGTTCGGCAACTTCCTGCAGCTTTCCGAAAAGTTCGGTCTTACAGTAATAACATCGATCCGGCGGGTTTTCCGAGAACTTCAATTGGTCTGTTTCTTCGGTCTGTACGATGGTGAACCGCGCTCCCATGCCGGCGGCCAGTGAGACCGCCTCTTCAAATTCCTTGGTAGGATAAGTTTCGGACTGCCCGATCATCGCAAGAGCCCGTGACCCCAGGACGTCAACGGCGACATGCAGCAGCAGCGTACTGTCCACGCCGCCGGAATACCCGATGGCCACACTTCCCATATGGCGAAGAATAGACCGGAGTTCGTCCAGTTTTCTCGTGGCGGTTTCTGAAAGCATCTCGTTTCTCTCCGCTATGAACAGGACGACCCCGCTCTGTGTGTGTGCAGAACGAGGTCGACGGTGACTTGCCTGCTTCTCCGCAGCGTTACTTGCGGAGGAGGTTCTTGAATTCTTTTATGGATTTCACGCCGGGGAACTCCTTCTCAAAATCCGCCCGCTTGTCGGGGTTCAACCGGAACGCATTCCTGAGTGATTCCACGGCGTCATATGCCCGGTTCAGCACGAGAAGGACCTTCGCTCTCAGGTAGTATGAATCTGCCGATTCGGGGGTGATGTGCACGGACCGGTCGAACGCCTTCAGGGCCTGCCGGAAATAGCCCAGCTCAAAAAGGGTCTCGCCGTAATCCATCCATGCTTCCGCGTTTTCCGGCTCGAGCCGGGTCACCATGCGGTAACTGACCAGCGACTCGCGGACCTTCCCCATGTTGTACAGAAGGTCCGCTTTGGCATACCAGAGCTCGGGATAGTCCTTACAGATCTCGATGGCTTTGTTGTAATCGGCCAGCGCACGGCGGTGTTCCTCAATGGCATCGTAACAGCTACCCCGTCCAAAATACGATTCGTAATGAGCGGGGTCAAGTTTGAGAGATTCCGTAAAACAGATGATTGCCTCCCGGAAGTCACTCAGTTCCTCATACGCGTTACCCAGGTTATGCCAGGCAGGCAGGTCCTTGGGCTCCAGCCGCAGTGTTTCCCGGTAGCAGACGACGGCGTCGTGCAGGCGACCCAGGTTGGCGTAGGCATTTCCTTTGTTATACCAGGCGGCAGGGAAATTCTCATGTACCGCCAGAGACATGTCATAGCTCTCCAGGGCCTTGTGGTACTGGCCCATTCTGCTCAGGACGATCCCCCGATTGTACCAGGCATTGTAGTTGAACGGGTCGAGATCCAGATGTCCGTCGTAACAGCGAAGCGAGTCTTCCAGCTGCTCAAGGTAGTCGTAGCAGTACCCCAGCTCATACCATGCCTCCCGGTGTCCGGGATTCCCGTCCAGAATAAACCGGAAAAGCTGAGCAGCCTCTTCGTACTTCTCCATTTTTTCCAGAACCACGCCTTTATTGAAGAGGGCGTCCTCATGTGTGGCTTCGATTTCCAGGGCACTGTTGAAGCACACCAGCGCCTCCTCCAGGCGACCGAGGTCGTCCAGCGTGATGCCCTTGTTCACCAGGATATCGGTATCGACGGGGTTGAGGCTGAGTGCGGTATTCAGCGCCTCGAGAGCCTCCTCGTAGCGGTACAAGCCGCTGAGAATGAGGCCTTTGCGCTGCCAGGCGTCGGCACTGTAGGGGATAAATGTCAGAAGTCGATTGATGATCCGGAGGGCTTCTTCGAAACGCTCGTTGTCGAAATAAAAGGTGACGATTTCTTCCAGCGCTTCAATATTTGTAATCTCTGAAGAGCCGTCACCGAGCATATCCTTGTACTTCTTCAGTTCGTCCTCGAAACGGTCGGGTTTCCCCTCCTCGTTGTCGTCGTCATCGAAATTATTGAAATCCAGCGTACTCATTACCGCTCCGTTCGAGCATCGTCAACAGTAAGGTACGAAAAAACACAGTGAAGTCAAGTGTTTGATTTTGAGGCGCAGGGAGGTTATATTAAAGTCTTGGTTTTCAATGATTTCAGCGAATATTGCAGCAGTTCAGGAGCGGATCGCCTCTGCATGCCGGCGGGCGGGCCGGCAGAAAGAGGAAGTGACGCTGGTTGGAGTGACGAAGACCTTCCCGGCAGAGATGGTCAGGGAAGCCGTACGCGCCGGCATGCGGGATATCGGGGAAAATTATGTGCAGGAAGCGCTCCGCAAACGTGATCTGGTGACAGAACCGGACGTCCGCTGGCACTTTATCGGGCACCTGCAGTCGAACAAGGTGAAGTCCGTTGCCGAGTGGGTGCATCTGGTTCACGCGCTGGAAAGCCGTTCGCTCGCGAAGGAGCTCGATGCACGTGCCGCACATGCGGGACGGATCATTGAAACACTTGTGGAAGTGAATACGACGGGGGAATCCTCCAAGTTCGGCTTGCCGCCGGACCGTGTTGCGGAATTCGTGCAGTCGCTCGAGGAGTTCCCCCATATCCGCATCGCAGGCCTGATGACCATCGGACCGTTTCTCCCCGACCCCGAAGGGTCCCGTCCGATGTTCCGGATGCTCCGGACCCTGCGCGACAGACTTGCGCAACGGCCGCAACCGAATCTCGATCTGCGGCACCTCTCGATGGGCATGACGGGAGATTTTGAAGTCGCCATCGAGGAAGGTGCGACGCTCATTCGTATCGGCACGGCGATTTTTGGCTCACGAATACGGCACGCCTGAAGCGGCAAGCCGGATCACCCGCGGAGGTGAATATGAAACTGACACCACTCGACATACGCAAACAGGAATTCAAACGGGTCATGCGCGGTTATGATCCCGTCGAAGTCGATACCTTCATGGACATGATGGCAAACGAGTTCGAAGAGCTCCTGCGCTCAAGCAAAGAAATGCGGGACCGGGCGATCGAGCTGGAAGTGCAGCTCAGAGATTACCGGCAGATAGAGAAAACCCTCCAGCAAACTCTGCTGCAGGCGCAGGAAACCACAGGAAAGACCTATGAGTCGGCCCGCAAAGAGGCGGAGTTGATCGCCCGGCAGGCCGAACAGACCGCGTCGAAAATCGTCGACCGGGCCCACGCCGACCTTGCCCGGGTGAAAGCGGAAATCTTTGACCTCAACACCCGCCGTGAATCCCTGATCGCCCAGTTGCGCGTGATTCTCAGCGCCGAACTGGATCTCCTGAAATCCCTGGAAACCGGTGCCACCCGTACCCTCGCGGTGCCGCCATCGGCGGGGACAGGCAAAGACCACATTGACCTTGATGCCATAGCCAGAACACTGGACCATGACGGAACTCCGTAAACATATCGACGAGGCGGTGACGTCTCTCCGGATGCGCACACAGGCCACCCCGCGCATCGGAATCATTCTGGGGACCGGCCTCGGCGGACTGGTTAAAGAAATCACGACAGAGACCGTTATCGACTATGCGGAGATCCCGCATTTTCCGATCTCCACCGTGGAGTCCCATCACGGGAAACTGATCTTCGGCACCATCGGCGGGAAAAGCGCCGTGGCAATGCAGGGACGGTTCCATTACTACGAGGGCTATACCATGCAACAGGTGACGTTCCCTGTGCGCGTGATGAAGTCCCTCGGCGTCCGGACACTCCTCATTTCCAATGCCGCAGGGGGCCTGAATCCCGAGTTCCGCAAGGGAAACCTCATGCTCATCACGGACCACATCAACCTGCTCTGCGACAACCCACTGATCGGTCCGAATGACGACTCGCTCGGCCCGCGCTTTCCGGACATGTCGGAGCCGTACAGCCGGACGTTGATGGCGCTGGCAGACGAGGTGGCACTCGACCTGAAAATCAGAATGGAGCGGGGTGTCTTTGTTGCGGTACCCGGACCGAACCTTGAGACGCGCGCCGAATACCGGTTTCTCCGCCTGATCGGTGCGGATGCGGTGGGGATGTCCACCATACCCGAAAACATTGTCGCCGTGCATATGGGCATGGCGGTGATGGGTATCTCCATCATCACCGACGAGTGCTTCCCCGATGCGCTCCAGCCGGCCAACGTTACGGAGATTATCGCCGTCGCCGGGCAGGCCGAACCGAAGTTGACCGCCATCATGAAGGGAGTGGTCGAACGACTGTGATAGATAACCGCGTGGAAAGAGAAACGGACTAACGGTGTTCAAAGAGCTATCCGAACGGCTGTCATATCCGGCCATCGAACAGGAGATCCTCATGTTCTGGAAAGAGCACGGGATCTTCGCACAGAGCATCACGACGCGTGAAGGACGGCCGGGATTCACCTTCTATGAAGGCCCCCCGACCGCCAATGGACGGCCCGGCATCCACCACGTCATGAGCCGCACACTGAAAGACCTGATCTGCCGCTACAAGACCATGCGCGGCTACCAGGTGCACCGGAAAGCCGGCTGGGATACGCACGGCCTTCCGGTGGAGATAGAGGTGGAAAAGCAACTCGGCTTCAAACACAAAGAGGATATCGTTCGGTACGGTGTTGCGGAGTTCAACCGCAGGTGCCGCGAATCGGTCTGGAAATACAAGGCCGAGTGGGAACAGCTGACGGAACAGATGGGCTACTGGGTGGACCTCACCCATCCCTACGTCACGTTCGAGAATGAATACATCGAGTCGGTCTGGTGGGCTCTCAAGCGGTTTTTCGACGAGGGCTTGATGTATAAAGGATACAAAATCCAGCCTTATTGCCCGCGCTGCGAAACGCCACTCTCTTCACACGAAGTCTCACTCGGCTACGAAGATGTGAAAGACCCGAGCGTGTACGTTCGCATGAAGCTGAAGGGCGCACCCGACACCTCGTTTCTGGTGTGGACAACCACTCCGTGGACGCTGATTTCAAACGTCGCTCTGGCGGTTGCGCCGGACGTGACCTATGTGAAAGTGTCGCATCGGGGAGAACACCTGATTCTCGCCGAAGCGCGCCTGCCTGTGCTTGAAGGCGAATACACCGTCGTTGCCCGGATGAAAGGACGCGAGCTGGCCGGACTGGAGTATGAGCGGCTGTTCTCCTTCCACCCGGTGGAAGTCAGAGCCTTTTTTGTGATCGAGGCGGATTTCGTGACGACCGAAGATGGTTCCGGCATTGTCCACATCGCCCCGGCATATGGCGAGGACGACTACCAGGTGGGCAAAAAGTACGGGCTGCCCACAATCCATCCGGTGAACAAAAGCGGTGAATTCGGTCCGGACGTGCCCCCGTTCACGGGACGCTTCGTCCGCGACGCAGATCCGGATATCATCAGGAATCTGAAGGAACGGGGGATTCTCTACAAAAAAGAGACGATCAGCCACAGCTACCCGCATTGCTGGCGCTGCAAGACTCCGCTGCTTTACTATGCCCGTGAGTCGTGGTACATCAAGACCACAAGCTATGCCGACCGGATGATCGCCATGAACAAGCTGATCAACTGGGTCCCGCCGGAAGTGGGCGAAGGACGGTTCGGCAACTGGCTCGAAGAGAACAAGGACTGGGCGCTTTCCCGCGACCGGTTCTGGGGGACACCCTTGCCGGTGTGGGTGTGCGAAAGCTGCAAAAAGCAGAAATGTGTCGGTTCTATTGACGAATTGCGCCAGGGGAACAATCTTCCCGAACCACTCGACCTGCACAAACCGTTTGTGGACGCGGTGACGTTTTCCTGCTCATGTGGCGGTACCATGCAACGGGTGCCTGAACTGATCGATGTCTGGTTCGATTCCGGCGCCATGCCCTTCGCCCAATGGCACTATCCGTTCGAGAACAACACCCTCATCGATTCCGGCGAGCAGTATCCGGCCGATTTTATCTGTGAAGGTGTCGACCAGACCCGCGGGTGGTTTTATTCGCTCCATGCCATTGGCACATTCCTGTTCAATGCTCCGGCATACAAGAATTTGCTTGTCAACGATCTGATTCTCGACAAGGACGGCCAGAAGATGTCCAAGTCGAAAGGGAATACGGTTAACCCCTTCGACATACTTTCAAAATACGGTGCCGATACCGCGCGCTGGTACCTCGTGAGCACGAGTCCACCCTGGCGCCCCACCATGTTCGACGAAGACGGGCTGGTGGAAGTGCAACGCCGGTTTTTTGGAACCCTGGTGAACACCTATGCGTTCTTTGCTATGTACGCGAACATCGACCGGCTGACCTTGAATGAGCCGTTTGTGCCCGTCGCGCAACGCCAGGAAATTGACCGGTGGATCATCTCGGAACTGCATTCGTTGGTTGGGCGTTACCTGTCGTTCATGGACGCGTACGACGTCACCAAAGCGGCCCGGAATGTCAGCGAGTTTGCAGTGGAGATGCTTTCGAACTGGTACGTGCGCCGCAACCGCCGGCGGTTCTGGAAAAACGAGATGGGGCCCGACAAGCTGGCGGCCTATCAGACGCTGTATGAATGTCTCGACACGGTCGTGAAGCTCATGGCCCCGTTTGCACCGTTTCTGGCGGAAGAGCTGTACCGCAACCTGAACACGGTCAGCCGGCGCGACCCTGCGGATTCGGTGCATCTGTCCACCATGCCCGTACCGGACAGCTCGGTGATCGACGCGGACCTCGAAGATCGCATGGAACGCGCAGAACGGATTGTGATGCTCGTACGGGCCATGCGGATGAAATCCAATCTCAAGGTTCGTCAGCCACTGCGACGGATGATCCTTCCCATCGCTGACGTGCACGAACGCGCTGCGGTGCGTACGATGCAGGATATCATCCTTGACGAGATCAATGTCAAGGAAATTGAGTATGTTACGGACGAGTCGGGCCTGGTGAAGAAGAAGGCAAAGCCGAATTTCAAGACGCTCGGCCCCAAATTCGGCAAAGCCGTCCAGCATGTGGCGGCCCGGGTGCGCGATATGAGCGGTGCGGAAATCCTCCAGCTTGAACGAAACGGCGGCGTGGCACTTGTAACGGGAGACCAGTCGTGGACGGTCACACCGGAGGATGTGGAGATTCTGCGGGAGGATATTCCGGGATGGCTGGTGGAATCCGACGGCACCCTGACCGTCGCACTCGACACGCAGCTGGATGAAACGCTGCTCGCCGAGGGATCGGCGCGCGAGTTTGTGAATCGGATTCAGAATCTGCGAAAGGACGCGGGGTTTGCAGTGATGGATCGCATCCGGCTCGGCGTTGATACGTCGTCAATACTGCTGGGACGGCTGCAATCCATGCGCACGTATATTATGAATGAAACCCTTGCAGAAGAGTTTTCCGTGACACCCGCGGATGGCGGGCACACAACATCACTGGACATCAACGGTGAACAAGTTACCGTGTCGATCACACGCGTGAAGCGCGGTTAGAGTATTCATATCCGGAGAAGAACACGCATGGCAAAGAAAACGATTAAGGCTGCATCGGCAAGACCGGCGCCGCGCGGCAAGACGGCGAAAAAGACAAAATCCGCCGCGCCAAAGAAAACCGCCGGACGCGCCGTAAAACCTGTGCCGAAAAAGGGCGCCGGGGAAAAACGCATCGCCGGGGAATTGTTCGTTCCGAAAACATATTCGGCCGAGGAATTGCGCCGGTTCAAGGAACTCATCCTCGCCAAACGTCAGGAAACGCTCGAGGAGCTGGACAACCTCAAAGAGAGCATCATGGACGTGACCACAGGGGAGTACGTGAGCGAGAGCTCCAACTACTCCCTGCACATGGAGCAGGGAACCGATGCGATGGAGCGTGAAAAAACGTTTCTCTTTGCATCACGCGGCAGCAAGTTCATTGTGCAGCTCGACGACGCCCTGCAGCGGATCGACAACAAAACGTATGGTGTCTGCAAGGCATGCGGCCTGCTCGTGCCGAGAGAACGCCTTGAAGCCGTCCCGACTGCTCAGACCTGCGCGGAATATAAAAACACGAACATGCCCTGCGAACGCGGACGGCTGGCCCTGGCACGCATGAAACAGGGGAAATAACCGGTGCGCGTGCTTCTGCTCTCCTTTGTCATCGTACTCTGCGACCAGATCACCAAGCTCCTGGTGAAAGGCGTGGAACTTCCGGCACTCGGCATCTCCTGGCAGGGAATGCCGTACGGCGCCAGCCGGCAGATTCTGGGAGATTTCTTCCGGTTGACCTATGTCGAAAACCCGGGGATGGCCTTCAGCATCGATCTGGGAGCGAAGCCGGTGTTCGCCATGTTTTCCCTCCTTGCAAGCATTGCCATCATCATCTACCTTTACTCCGCCCGGCGCAGTCCGCTGGGCTTCCGCATCGCCCTTGCCATGATTCTCGGAGGTGCAATCGGCAACTTCATCGACCGCATGTTCTACGGAGTCTGGTTTTACGGCCAACCGCTCTTCTACGGCCGGGTGGTGGATTTCTTCGACATGGACTTCTTCGATATCAACCTGTTCGGCTACGAGCTCACCCGATGGCCGGTGTTTAATATCGCTGATGCCTGCGTCACCGTGGGCGTAGTGCTCCTTCTCATTTTCCACAGTCCCGGGACGCCGGAACACCGCAGTGATGAACCGGCATCCGGTACTCCGCCACCCCCGCCCACCCTCTGACCGTCATGCCACGGGAATTTGAAATTGTCGTCCCTGCCGGCAAGAAAAAGGAGCGGCTGGATGTCTTCCTGACACATCATGTGGAGAATGCCACACGGACCAAGGTCCAGACAGCCATCCGGGCCGGGCTCGTCCTGGTGGATGGCATTCCCGTACGATCCAGCCACTCTGTTGCTCCCGGGGAAGTGATCCACATCACACTTCCCCAGCCGCCGCCTCCCGATGTTGTAGCCGAAGACATACCTCTGGACGTGCTGTACGAGGACGAACAGCTGCTTGTGGTCAACAAACCGGCAGGAATGGTGACCCATCCGGCCTACGGAAACTATACAGGAACACTGGTGAATGCACTTCTCCACCATTGTGCCTCGCTCTCTACCGCAGGTGACGTCACCCGGCCCGGAATTGTTCACCGGCTCGACAAGGATACCTCCGGCCTGATGGTCGTTGCCAAGACCGATGCCGCCCATGCGCACCTGGCGCGCCAGTTCGCCCGGCGTACCATTCAACGGGAATACCAGGCCGTCGTCTGGGGAATGCTGGAGCCCCGCTCCGGCCTCATTGATGCCAATCTGGGACGGAGCAAGTCAGACCGGAAGAAAATGGCCGTGGTGAAGGAAGGCAAGTCGGCAGTGACGGAGTACGCAGTTCTGGAACGGTTTTCCTATCTCTCCCTGCTTCGCCTGAGGCTCCGCACCGGCCGGACTCACCAGATCAGAGTGCATCTTGCTCACATACAGCATCCCGTTTTCGGCGACCCGACATACAACGGGCGCCGGATTCTGTACGGTCCGGGAACACCGCGCCAGAAGACCGAAGTGCAGGCCCTCCTGGAGTTCATCCACAGGCAGGCGCTGCATGCCCGCACCATCGGTTTCATACACCCGGCAACAGGCAAGGAGCTTGCATTCTCATCACCCCTGCCTTACGACATGGAGGCGGTGCTTGGCATACTGCGCAAGAGAACCCGTTAATACCGAGACCTCGTTGTCTCACCTCAGGCACTGTTCAAACGTCGACTTGTCAGAGACGGGATCATATCGTATATTGTCGTCATAAACCCATCCATTAACCGGAGGATACATGAACCGCTCGGATGCAACAGTGCTTCGACTCCTGCCGTTCCTGCTCGCTGCGATGATGCTCCTCACGGCGGGTGCGCAGGCACAAACGGACCTGGAGAATGTGATCAAGCAACAGAGTGCCGAGACCGTGTCGGGCTACCTGCAGCCGCTTGTGGACATGTTTGGAGCGAACATGCACGCGGGGTACTACCATAACGCCTATGTTCCCGTGTCGGGCTTTTCCCTCGGTTTCGACATCATTGCCATGGGGTCGGTGGTCCAGGATGCGCAGAAGAAATATATTGCCAATACCCCGGCGGGCTTCAACCCCGGCAGTTTCGAAACGGCAACGGTTTTTGGCGGCAAAGGGACGACCGTGTTGCATAAGACGATTTCGGGACTTGAGTTTAAAGGATCCGACGGGATCATCAATACCTCCATGTTCCCTCTGGCTGTCCCGCAGCTGCGCGTCGGTTCGCTCTACGGTACCGAAGTCCTGCTCCGCTTTGCCATCATCCCCTCGATGAACGACGGCACCATCCCCGTCACCAAACTCTGGGGGGTCGGTGCGAATCATAGCCTCAGCCAGTACATTGCCAGCAGTCCTCTGGATATCGCCGCCGGATTTTTCTACGACAGCTTCACCATGGGCGACATCATCAATTTCAAAGGGATGACGGCCAACCTGCATGCGAGCAAGAGTATCAAAATTCTGATCCTCTACGGCGGCATTGCATGGGAAAAAAGCACGATGAACCTGACGTACAACTCCTCCGACACGTCTGTCCGGGAGGAGGTGAACCTTGACCTGACCGGCACCAACACGTTTCGTTTCACCATGGGTGTGGGAGTCAGCCTGGGCTTTTTCAAAATCTTTGCCGATGCGAATTTCGGCTCGGTAACCCATTATTCCGGCGGCATCGGCTTCGGCCGGTAGCGCCATTTCAGAACGCGTCCGTTTTTCTTGCGCCCCGCGTGGTTTGGCGAAAGATACCGGAGTGAATATCCCGCCGGCGTTGTTGCGGCGAACCCGGGACAAGAAAGTTGGGACGGCGGTAACGTTACGGACCACAGGCATGTACTCGAACCATCTGGAGAATGATATGAAGACGAAAGCGCTGCTGCTGCTCCTGCTCGGTGTTCTTGCCACAACAGGCTCAACCTGCATCAATGACGGGTTTCTTATTGCGGTCAATATGCCCTTACCCGGTTGCTACGATATCAACGGGGGGAGCAATCCGGTGTACGACGGCACGATAAAGATCCGGCTTGCCGACCAGATCGACGTATCCTATATTGAAGATATCTCCGCGGTCCGTTATTACGACATCCGCGTGAGTACAAAGGGTACCTATAAAGACTCCGTCGCAAACGGGATTGGCTACATCAATAATATTGAGCTGGTGCGCTATGCAGGGTTGTGGTCCGACTTTGCAACCCCCCAGACGCTGCTCCAGAACTCACCGCACATGCAGGTGCAACAGGCGGGTCTCGCTGAGCTCGTCAGGGTCCTGGAGCAGTTCAAAACCGATCCGGAAACCGTTATTTTCCTGAGGTCCAGCGGCCGACTGACCGGCCCGCCCCCGGTTCCCGATGGGCTCACCGCCTGTATAGAGATACTGGCGCAGGTTGACGTGAAGGTGCAGTAACATCAGGGCCCGGCGGAACGTTCAGGTGCGCCGGCCCTCCCGATGAGCGCCGGAGTACAGAACATACTGGGGATGAACCGGGATCAACTCCGGGCATATGTGGTCGCCCTGGAGGAGCGCCCGTATCGTGGCGACCAGCTCTACCTCTGGCTGTACGGTCGCGGGGTCACCTCGTTCGATGCGATGACGGATGTGGCACGCGCATTTCGCGAACGGCTCGCCTCCGTTGCCACGGTACGGGGTGTCTCCCTTCTCGACACGCACGTTTCCCCCGCGGATGGTACAACGAAATTTCTGTTCGGTCTGGAGGACGGCCTCAAGATCGAAAGCGTGCTGATTCCGCCTGCAACCGGTTTCGAGGAAGTCGATCCCGATGAGAAAAAGGGATCCTCTCCTCCCCGTGAACGGTTGACCCTGTGCGTGTCGACCCAGGTCGGGTGTCCTCTGGATTGCGCTTTTTGTGCAACGGGTACAATGGGATACCTGCGCAACCTCACCCCGGGTGAAATCCTGGACCAGGTGCTCGCCGTCCGGCGTTCAACCGGTGCAACCATCACCAATGTGGTCTTCATGGGAATGGGCGAGCCGATGCTCAACTATGATGCCGTGATGCAGGCGGCCGGCATTCTGACGGAGGGCATCGGCATTGCGGCCCGGCGGATGACGATCTCCACCGCCGGATGGGCCGAGGGGATTCGCCGCATGGGGGAAGAGAAACAGCGGATGAAACTCGCGGTCTCACTGCACAGTGCGGTTGACGAAACACGCAAAACGCTCATGCCGGTTGCACGGAGGTTTCCTCTGCGGGCCCTCCTCGATGCCGTGACGTCGTATTATGGCAGGGTCAAACAGCGGATCACCTATGAGGTGGTCCTGTTCGACGGGATCAACGATACGCCCGAAGAAATCCGGCGGCTTATCCGGTTTGCCCGTGCCGTACCGTCCAAATTGAATGTGATTCCGTATCATGCCATCAGCGTGAAACATCCGGACGGTCCGGGCGCGCTCCTCCGCCCGTCACCACGGCTGCAGGCGGTCGTGCAGCAGCTGCGTGAGGCGCATCTGACAGTGATGATCCGGTCCAGCGCGGGGGAAGATATTTCCGCGGCCTGCGGACAACTGGTGGTAGCCTCCGCATCCGGCCGTCCGGTGCCTGCAGCCCGGCGCAACAGTACCAGTCGGCATCCATCCTCAACCTAAGACATAGTGGTGACTCATGCGACTCTTGCTCTTCGGACCGCCGGGCGTGGGAAAGGGAACTCAAGCAAAGCTCCTCGCGGAGGAGTTCCAGATCCCGCATTACTCGACAGGCGACATGTTGCGCCTCGCGGTGGCGGCCGGTACCCCGCTGGGTGTAGCGGCCAAATCGTTCATGGACAACGGGCAGCTCGTTCCGGATAACCTGATGATCGACATCGTCCGTAACGCACTTATGTCACCCCGGGCCGCCCGGGGGTTCATCCTGGACGGATTCCCGCGGACCGTGCCGCAGGCCAGAGCCCTCGAGGAGATTTTCCGCGATCTGGGGGATGCACCGTACCGGGTCATCAGCTTCGATGTTGATGTTGACGAATTGATCCACCGTCTCAGCAGCCGCCTGGTCTGCCCCAAAGATGGCAAGATCTTCAACCGGGACCTGGACGGACTGGGTGCGGGAACCCTCTGCCCCGATTGCGGAAGCGCACTCCTCCAGCGCGACGATGACAAACCGGAAACGGTTCGGAAACGCATGAGCGTCTATCGTGAAAAAACCGCCCGGGTTCTGACCTACTATCAAAACCTCGGCCTTGTCTTCACGGTCGATGGCGCAGCCCCCGTCGACGTCGTTAACCGCACAATCAAAGCGCTTGTCAGGGAACATCTGGAGATATGATGCACATCGCCGCGCATCGTGGCAGCTCGGGATCCGCACCGGAGAACACTCTGGCTGCCTTCCGCCGCGCCACGGAGGACGGCGCCGACATGATCGAACTGGATGTACGGTTCTCCAGGGACCTGTATCCCGTGGTGATCCATGATCGGACCCTCCGGCGCACGACGAACGGCCACGGCCGGGTCCATTCTGCACCGTGGAAATACCTGCGCTCGCTCGACGCCGGCGGATGGTTCGCACCCCGCTTCGCCGGAGAGCGCATACCCCTCCTGAGCGACGTGTTTGACATCCTTCCTCCGGAAATGCCGATCAATGTCGAGGTGAAAACAGACGGCGACCGGCGGCCACTGCATCTCCTGGTTGAGTGTCTTGCAGAACTTCTGCGTCATTGCGCACGCAGAAGACCGGTGATCGTTTCTTCATTCAACCACCGGTTCCTGATGCAGTTCGCCCCCCTTGCGGGTCCGCTTGTGCTCGGGGCACTTCTTCTCCCTGTACGCCATACGGTACTGCGGCCATCCACGATCGCCCGCCGTCTCGGCGCAACAACCGTGATCTACAGCCGCACACAGCTCCGGCGACGCCATGTGGATGACGCCCACGCCCACGGCATTTGCGTCGGTGTGTACACCGTCAATACTCCCGTGCAGCTGCGCCGGGTCAAGCGGTACGGTGTGGATCTCGTCTTTACGGATTTTCCTTCGCGTTTGCGTGGGGACTCCGGCACTTCCTGAAAGGGTTGTCATGCGTCCGTTCTCCCTAGACCACGCCGTTGTTGCAGCAGCCCTTGCCCTGCCGGTCATGCTTGCAGGATGCGGAGATGGACAACAGGCTGACCGAACCGCGCTGGATACGACGCTGACGCGTGCGGAGGCGTTCATCGCCGAGGGAAATGACCTCGAAGCCCGCCGGTTCCTGATAAGCCACCTTGCCGCACATCCGGACATCTGGGCGGGTCCCTCCGCCCCTGACGGATTCCGGATGCTGGGCGATCTCTCGCGTTCGGCGGCATCCTTCGATAGCGCAATCACGTTCTATCAACGGGCGGGAAAAGAATACCGTGGCCGCGGGCGGCGTGACGCCGCCTATCTGATGGAATATGCTGAAGCCGAGCTGGAACGACAGACTCAACGTCCGGACCGGGCACATGCGCTGTACGCGGAAGCACTGCGTCTTGCCACGGTCTTCGGGGACAGCAGCGCCGCATGGACGATACGCCTCGCCCTCCTTCCGGTTTACCGCGCACTGGAGATGATCGACGACGAAGAGAAGACCGCGGCGCTGCTCTTCACGGAAGCACAACGCCGGAAAGATCCGGGAATGGAAGCGCTGGTGTTTTATGAACTCGGCGCGGCACGGATCGCACTGGGTGAGCCGGACCGGGCCACGGATGAATTCCTGCGTGCGGTCACACTTGCCGACCAGGCGAAGGATTCCGTCCTCGCTACCAGGGCCCTGCTCCGGGTTGCCATGTCGCTCGAGGCAGCCGGACGAACCCGGGATGTGGCGGAAACCTACAACGCAATCGTCCGGCGCTCCGATGCTCTCAAGGCTGCACCGGAACTGAATCTCGAAGTGCTGATGCGGGCCGGGAATTTCTTTCTGCGCAGCCGGAACCCCGCCGCCGCCGAGCGGTTCTATCGCTCGGGTGTCGCCTTGGCGGAAGCATCGCAAAACCTTCTGGCCGAAGCGTACTGCGGCATGCAGCTCGGACACTGTATGCTTACCCGGTCAAAAGACGAGGCCATACGCCTTTTCCGATCTTCCTTCGAACACCTGCGCATGCTGGGTCACAGCCGGGGCATCGCCTATGCACTCTTGAGTCTGGGCGGCGTCGCAGAACGCGCGAACTCCCTGACGGATGCAGCAGAACTGTACCGCCGTGCAGTGCAGGAACAGGAATCGTGCTTCCGCATTCCTGAACCCGAAGATCTTCTCGCAGAATGCGAAACCGCAGCGCTCGGGCTCCGGGGAAATGACGCCTCCGCAACACTGCTTACGTTGCTGCTCCAGACAGGAAAGACCGAAGAGGCATTCTGGTATCAGGAGCGGAAAACCGGGCGGTCCATATTCGATACCTATGCAGTCTGGCTGCCGCAAAGCGGAGACCGTTCGCTCGATACCCTGCTATCGGCATTCGCCCATGCACGGGCACTGCATATCGGTGCCGAGAAGCAGCTGGAAATACTCGCGTCAACCCGCCCCGGCAACACCCCGCTCCTGAAACAGTTGCATAGATCCCTTAAAGAGGCGTCGGGAGCAATGCGTGAAATCGCAGGCCGGGTGAGCCGGATGCGTCCCGCTCTTGAACCGGCTGTCCGGTATGACGGGATCTCTCCTGCCGAACTGCAGAACCACCTTCCCGAAGGAACGGTTGTCCTGACGTATACGCTCACCGGCCGTTCGGTCTATGTCACCGCAATCACCAATGCCCGGATTTTCTATGCCGTCAGCGCTGCCGGAGTTGAAGAGGTCAGTGGGCTGGTGGAAGAATTTCTGGCTGTCCTTGCAGCGCCGGGGCAGGCTGGGGACTCACTGGTGCGTGCACAGCGGAAGGAAGATCCGGACCTTTCTCGGGCCACGCGCGGTCTTTATGAAGCCCTGATTCTTCCGGTGGAAAGCGTCCTGCAGACCGCGACGAACGTCGAGGTGGTCCTGCCGCCCGAGCTTCAGCTCTTTCCTTTCCAGGCGCTGCGACGCGGCCGTGGGGGGAGTCCCTATCTGGCACAACGGGCGTTGATCAGCTACCTGCCCACCGCGCGTGCCGCATTGCTTCCATCCCATTCCCCGGAGACAGTGCGGGATATTCTGTGTGTGGGGTTTCCGGGAACAACGTCGTGGGATGTGGAGTATGAACTCCGCGATGTACGGGCGTTCTACAAGGATGCCCGCCTCTGTTTCGGACGGAATGCCGTGGCCGACACCCTGCGCATGAAACGTGCAGACCTGCTGCACCTGGCCGTGGAGATCCGGCTGAGCAGACAGCGCCCGGTGTTTGGGAGCATGCTGCTCTCCGACGGACAATCCTCTGCGGGCATCGCACGGCTGGCACTCGGCGAGCTGCCGGCCCTTCCAGGGAGCGGAGCGGTGCTGGTGTCCAATCTCACCCTGCGCATGCCCGCCCTTGACCGGTGCATTCCCTATGCACTCCGGTCAGCAGGGAACGGGGTGGCGATTCTCAGTGTATTTCCTTCCACGCGCAAGGCTAAGAAAGATTTCGGGGAGGCATTCTACACGGCACTTCAGGGCGGGGCAGGCGTGCCCGCGGCGTACCGGAAAACCCAGGAAGCGATGATCGGAAGGAAAGAAACGGCGGCGCCCAGCATGTGGGCGGCATTCCTCCTCTGGAAGTAGATGCTGCTGGCGGGGAGGTGCGCCCTAGCGGCGACGCACCTTGATACTGCCTAGGCCGGAGTCGATGTTGATATTCATCTTTCCGGAGACGTTGTGATAATTTTCGCTGATGTAGGTGTTCTCTCCGGCGCTCCGGAAATCGCGGTCACAATCGAGTTTTGATGCCCAGCTCTCCTCGTACATCACGCGGGCGCCGATGTCCTGAGGCACAACAAGAGTCACCAGTCCGAGACCGACCTCGATATCCACATCCACCTCATGCCGCAGCACTCCGCCGAAATCGAGCGTATACGAACCGACACCCCCCTGAAATCTGAAGCGCTTGAAGTTGGCGTTGTTCAGATTGCGCGCGTCGAATTTGCTGACCCCGGATTCGATATTTAAATTCTCAATCTCCTGGCTGTTCGGCGAATCGAAGGCAAGCAAAACATCGCTCGCACCGGTTGAAAGATTGAAGTCCTTGACCTCAAGTCCGGAAAGGTTAAAATCGCCGCGGCCCACACCGAGCTCCACGTCAAACGAAATGGGAATGGCGTCGGTAAAGCGCAGATACCATTTTCCCCGATCGAAGTCTTCGAGGTGAAAACTCTTTTTGCCGCTTCCCCGGTCTTCTCCCTGCTCGCCAAGTGAGATTTCCAGATATCCGATCCGGTTGCGAACCGAATACTGCACATCCATCCGGCCTTCGCTCTCCCTGCCGGGGGTGCTCTCCATGACGAAGATCTTTTCCCCTTCGCCTTTGCTGATGATGACCGTGCCAAAAGAGGAGTTCAGAATCACCTTGATTTCCTTCTCGGTGGTTCTGCCGATCTCGCGGATGCCCTTCTCCCCCTGTGACCCCGCTCCTGCGTGAGCAGAAAGGGGGGCGAAAACAGCGGTGAAGGCAAGGACGATATGGAGAGCTGTTCGTCGCATAGTCGTTCTGTGTACCTTTCACTCTCGTATACGCGAGATTGGTGGTGCGGGTTGCACCAGCCGGGCATCAATAATGGCGGATTTTGTGCCGCAGTTGCCTGTAGAGGAGTTCCCGTGCCCGGAAAATATGGGCTTTTACGGTCCCGATAGGGAGTTTCAGAGCCGCCGCGATTTCCTCGTAGCTCTGTTCGTTACTGTGACGCAGCATGATCACGCGCCTGTACTTTTCCGGGAGCTGATCGATCGCCTCGCGCAGGAGGACGGCCCGCTGGTCACTGATGAGCTCCCTATCCGCCTCGTATGAATCATCCGGCAATTCGAAGACATAATCGCTGTCTTTTGACTCGATCGGTTTGTCGATCGAATACATCTGGAGTTTCCGCTTGCGAATGAAATCGATGCAGTTGTTGGTGGCGATCTTGTAGAGCCAGGTGGAAAAGGCGAATTCTTCGTTGAAGTTCTTCAGCGAGGCAAAGGCCTTGATGAAGGCCTCCTGCGTGAGATCTTCCACCTGCTCCCGGTCATGTACCATGCGGTGGACGAAGTTGAAGATGGCGTCGTGGTATTTGTGCATCAACTTCGCATACGCACTGTCGTCCCCGGTAAGAGCATCCTTGATGAGCCGGGAATCCTCCACACGGGATTGCTGCCGTCTCTGTTCCTTGAGGTCGACAGCGGGAGGAGAGGCCTTGCGCGGGCGAGATGATGTGGTTTTTGGACGAGGCATCGGAAATGTGCGAAAAGGTACAGAAAAGCGGGTTCAGGTGCAAGGTGCCGGAAATCAAACAAGAATGGTACCGTGGCCGTTGATTCGTCGGCACAAAATTTGTACGTTATACAATGTTTCTGACATTCGAAGGATTGGATTTCAGCGGAAAGACCACCCAGGCGCACAAGCTGGCCGACCGGCTTGGCCGCCGGCAGAAGGTGGTGACCCTGCGCGAACCGGGCGGCACAAGAATCTCAGAACGTCTGAGGGAAATTCTGCTGGACAGGCAACATCTCGAGCTCTGCAATGCCGCCGAGCTCTTCCTGTTTTCGGCCAGCCGGGCACAGCTTGTCACCGAAGTCATCCGCCCCGCCCTGGAGCGGGGGGATACCGTCATTTGCGACCGCTACTATGATTCAACGACGGCGTACCAGGGGTACGGACGAGGCCTGAACCTGGAGGCGATCCGCCAGATCAACAACGTGGCGAGCGGCGGAACGGATCCCGACCTGACCATCGTGGTCGATATCCCGGTCGGCGAGATTGAACGCCGCCGCCAGGCAACCGGGCAGTCGTTTGACCGGATGGAATCGTCCGGGCACCTTTTCTATGAACGCGTCCGCACCGGTTTCCGGGGACTTGCAGAAAAGTTTCCGGAACGGGTTGTCTGCGTGGATGGCACAAGGCCGATTGACGATGTGCATGAAGAGATCTGGACTCTGTTGATCTCACGAGGATGTATACAACCATAGTCAGTGTATGCGGAGAAAGAAATGTCAATGAAGCGCGGACGTCCGGTTCAACAACATGCGATAACAGCAATTTGCGTGCTTGCAGCAATCGCCGTCTTCGGCGGTTTTATGCTCCTGCCGGAGAATGATCTCTTTCTGAAGATCAACAAAAGTATCGATGTCTTCGGACGCGTCTACAAAGAAGTTGCCACGAGCTACGTCGACGAGATCGATCCCGAAAAATTCATGCAAGCGGGTGTCGAAGGAATGCTCGGCACACTTGATCCGTATACAGTGTATATCGACAAAGAAAACGGCGATGAAGTCGAACTCCTGACCAACGGAAAGTACGGAGGCGTCGGGGTGACGATCGGCATGCGCGATGGTGCTGTCCGGGTGATCTCCGTCATGGAAGGATACTCCGCACAGCGTCAGGGGATTCTGCCGGGAGACCGTTTGTTGAAAATCGACGGCACCGACGTTGCAGGAAAAAGACCCGACGAGATCCGCGGCCTGACACGCGGCGATCCCGGTACCGAGGTGAGGGTGATTGTGGAACGCGAAGGCGAAGAAAAACCGCTCGAGTTTGTGCTCGTCCGGGAAGAGATTCAGATGAAGAATGTGACCTATGCAGGCATACTGGAGAACGGCATCGGCTATATCAGGCTGGAACGGTTTTCCCGCCGTGCCGGCGACGAAGTGCGCCAGGCAATCAAAGAAATGAAGCTGGACGGCGATCTGAAAGGCGTTGTGCTTGATCTGCGGGGAAATCCGGGAGGGCTCCTCGACGCCGCAGTGGATGTGGTCGGCAAATTCGTCCCCCGCGGCAGCCTGATCGTCAGCACCAGGGGACGCAGGCCCGACGCAGAGAAGAAGTACTTTTCATCGGAAGAGCCCGTCATACCCTCTGTGCCACTCGTTGTCCTTACCGACCGTAACAGCGCAAGCGCAAGCGAAATCGTGGCAGGAAGCCTGCAGGATATGGATCGTGCCCTGGTCGTGGGAACCCGGACGTTCGGCAAAGGCCTTGTCCAGACGATCATCCCGCTCAACTACGGAGCACAGCTGAAGATCACCACGGCCCGCTATTACATCCCGAGCGGCCGGAGTATCCAGGAAATTGACTACATTCATCGCGATAAAAACGGCGTGTTCACCATTACTCCTGACAGCCTCCGGAAAGAGTACAGGACGGCACGCGGACGGAAAGTCTTTGAACTCGGAGGAATTGCTCCGGATTCCACCGTGGAATCTGTGGATCCGGGACCGATGGTGCGCGAACTCCAGCGGAAGTCCATGTTCTTCCGGTTTGCCAACCGGTATGTCGCCGAACACAAGACTGACACCAGCGGTGCCGTGACTGACGATGTCCTCTCCGCCTTCCGCGCATTCCTGGAAAAAGAGAAATTCGATTTCCAGGAAGACACCGAGAAGAAAGTGGGGGATCTGCGGCAAGGTGCCGAAAAAGCTCGTTATAGCAAGGAAATCCTGGCCGATCTGGATCTGCTCGCCGCTGCACTGGTCAAGGAAAAAACCCGCGGATTCGATCGGTATACGGATCACATTCGCAACGAACTGGCGATCGAACTGAGCGCCCGTCTCTGGAATGACCGCGGACGCATCGAGGCCTCCTTCAAGAGCGACACGCAGCTCCGGGCAGCACTGGGGCTCTTACAGAATCAGAAGCAGTACCGCCAGCGCATCGGCGCATAAGGAAAACCAACGTGGATCTGCTTCAGATCCTGCTTCTGTTGCTCGGAGGCTGTGCCGCGGGATTCCTTGCGGGCTTCTTCGGCGTGGGCGGAGGAATCATCCTTGTGCCCATCCTGCTCTACTTCTACGCGGGTATCCAGGTGTCTTCGCTTGTCTCCACCCACCTTGCCTTCGGGACAAGCCTGCTCATCGTGGTGTTTGCCTCGTTCTCCTCTGCGCTTCAGTACGCGCGGAACGGGCACGTGGTGTGGCGGGCGGTGATTCTCCTCGGCACGGCAAGTGTTGCGGGGAGTACAGGAGGGGCAATGCTCGCGGGAGCTCTGGCAGGCAAAACACTGCGCCAGATCTTCGCACTCGTCGTCCTGCTCTCTGCCCTGCGGCTCTTTGCCGAGATGCGCAAACCGAAAAAGGAAGAAATGCCCCCGCTGTTCACACCCGCGTTACTGCTCACGGGTGCCGTTGTCGGACTGGTGTCTTCTCTGGCGGGTGTCGGCGGCGGCGTGCTCTCCATCCCGATCATGCATTCGATTCTGAAGTTCCCGCTCAAAAAAGCGCTGGGGACGTCAAGCGCCACGATCGTCATCACTGCGCTGGCGGCAGGGGCGGGATATGCTCTTGAAGGATGGGGAAAGCCACTCGTGCCGGCCGGCACGCTGGGTTATGTAGACTGGCTTCATGCTCTGCCGCTGATCGCAGGCTGCGTGCCACTCGCTGCAGTCGGTGCGCATCTGGCAAACAAGACCAAGGTGACGGTGCTGAAGAAGATCTTCGCCCTGTTCCTCTTTATCATTGCCTTCCGGATGCTGCTCTTCTAAACACCGGCCGGCAACTCACTCCGCACACCACTCCCCCCCGGGGGGGACGAAAAAAGCCATCGGCAGGCGGGGGAGACCATCACCCCAGGTTCTCCTCAATCCAACGAAGCACCCGCTCCAGATCTTCACGGCTGTTCACAAAATCCAGATTGTCCGACTCCACCACCAGCAGCTTCCCCTTCGCGTACCGCTGGATCCACGCTTCATAATGGCGGTTCAGCTGTTCCAGGTATTCCCGCTTGATGGACTGTTCGAAATCCCGGCCGCGCTGGGCGATCTGTCGCATGAGGGTGTCCACATTGGCACGCAGGTAAATGAGCAGATCCGGCGGATGCAGGTATTCCGTCATGACCTCGTACAGGGCGATGTAATTCCGGTAGTCCCTCTCCTCCATGTTCCCGATCTCAAACAGGTTTCGGGCGAAGATTTCGGCATCCTCATAAATCACGCGGTCCAGGACAACCGAACGATCCCCCTCGGTGATCGACTTGTGTGAACGGAACCGGTTTGAGAGAAAATACACCTGAAGCTGAAACGACCAGCGGCGCATGTCGGCGTAGAAGTCACTGAGATACGGATTGTCCTCCACCGACTCGAACATCGGTGTCCACCCCTTTTCTTTGCTGAGAAGCCTTGTAAGGGACGATTTGCCTGATCCGATGTTGCCGGCCACGGCGATGAACACGTTGGAACGAGGGGTCATGGGGGTCCTGTTTGGATAAGCGACACAAGGAGTTCGAGGCCGTCCACAGCGCGGGGGCCGGGACGGGAGACAAGATCTGCATCCACGAGGAACACACGTCCTTTTCGAACGGCAGTCAGACGTTCCCATTCAGGGAAAAGCGTCGTCACATGATCAAGCGCGGGAAGAGCATCAGAGAGGATCAGAAGGACATCCGGGTCCTCGGCCGTTACCGCTTCGCGGCTGTAGGCCGGATAGGTCATGCCCGTGTACGCAGCCAGGTTTGAGGCGCCGGCGCCGGTGAGAAGGTCGTGAAGAAAAGTCCCCGCACCGACCGCAATCAGGGGCTGGAGTGACACAAACATGAGTACACGTTGCGTCCGGGAGGTCACCCTGTCGAAAAGATGCCGCCGCCGCTCCGCCAGCCGGTGCACCAGCGAGTCTGCTTCATCCGTGTGTCCGGTGAGTGTGCCGAGGAGACGCAGCGAGTGTGCGATATCATCAAGCGTGCGAGGGTTGGTGACCACCACCGGCGCATGCAGATCGGTAAGCCGCAGAAAATCCTCGCGGAGATTTCCTTCCATGCTGACAAGGATCAGATCGGGCTTCAGACTGACAATCCTCTCGATGCTGGGAGTGATCATACCCCCGACGTGCACCCTGCGGGCTGCCTCCGGAGGAAAGGTGCAGTACTCAGTAACACCGACGACCTGTTCTCCCGCCCCGATGGCGAACAACGATTCCGTGATGCTCGGCGCCAGCGAAACGATACGCCGGGCCGGTGCCGGGAGCGTCACGGTACGGTGAAGGTCGTCGGTGACGGTGACCTGGGCAGCCGTCGGCATCGGTCCGGAGAGCAAAAACGCCGCAATGACAACAAGACGCCAAGGGAGGAGCATGGGAGAGACGGTTGTGGAAGCGATGTCACACGAAAGATAACGGGGGGCGGGATGAGAAGCAAGGAGCGATTGCCACGTCAAAATTCCCGGCAAGTCTTGACAATGCGTCCCAATCCTCCGTACCATGGAATCATTCACCATGGATAAATTCGTCATCAACGGCGGGAAACCGCTCAACGGAACCGTGAGGATCAGCGGGGCAAAGAATTCCACGCTGGCCCTGATGCCCGCAGCGCTTCTCTCCAGCGGCGTGTTCCACCTCAACAACACTCCCGTCCTTCGCGATGTCAACACGATGGCTGCACTGTTGCGCACGATGGGAATGGATGTGGAGCTGAACGAACACGTTCTCACGCTGGACACGACGGGCGTCAACCGGTACGAGGCGCCATACGAACATGTGAAAAAGATGCGCGCTTCAATCTATGTGCTGGGACCCCTGCTTGCACGCTACGGCAGGGCCAAAGTGTCGCTCCCGGGAGGGTGTGCCTGGGGACCACGCCCTGTGAACCTGCATATCGAGGCCATCCGCAAGCTCGGTGCCGACGTGGAGCTGAAGGAAGGGTATATCCTTGCAAAAGCCGGCCGCCTGAACGGCGCACGAATCCACTTTGACGTTTCCAGCGTCGGTGCGACCGGCAATACACTGATGGCCGCCGTACTGGCTCGCGGCACCACGGTGATCGAGAATGCGGCCATCGAACCGGAGATCACCCAGCTGGTGGAGTTTTTGACCGGCATGGGAGCACACATCGACGGTGCCGGAACCAACCGGCTGGAGATCGAAGGAGTGGACGCGCTCCATGCGACCGACATCGAAACGATTCCGGATCGCATCGAAGCGGGCACGTTCCTGGTTGCAGGAGCACTGGGGCGCGGCACGGTCACACTCACCGGTGTGCGACCCGGGCATCTTGCCGCCGTCACGGCCAAACTGGAGGATGCAGGCGCACAACTGACGATCGGCCCCGATACGGTGACCCTGACGGGCCCGCCGGAACTGCGTCCCGTGGATGTCACCGCGAGTATCTATCCCGGGTTTCCCACCGATATGCAGGCACAGTGGACCGCCCTGATGGCCGTGGCAAACGGGACATCGGTGGTTACCGATTCCATCTATTTTGACCGCTTCAAGCACATCCCGGAAATGATCCGGCTCGGCGCCGACATCGAAGTGAAAGACAACGCCGCGATCATTCGCGGTACCCGTCACCTCACCGGCGCCAAAGTGATGTCCACCGACCTGCGCGCCTCCGCTTCGCTCATTCTCGCGGGCCTGATAGCCGAGGGCGTGACCGAAGTCCTGCGCGTCTATCATCTCGACCGGGGTTACGAGGGTATTGAGAAGAAAATCCGTGCGCTCGGCGCCGATATCGAACGTGTCGCCGGCGAAGAGTTCTGACGGCCGCCGGGTGTTTCATCCCGTCCGTATTGCCGCCGCTCTGTACATCCTCCTCGCAGCGGCGTGCACACAGATCCCTCTCGTGCGCACGCCGGGTTTTGAATTCGCCTTCGTATGCGCAATAGCGGGTTCGCTCATTGCCGGAATGCTCACCGTGTCCCTGGTGAAACCGGCCTGCCGGGCGGTCCACATGCAGGGCGAAGACCGACAGCGTGACCTGCGGAAACAGGTCCGCCGTGCCTTAACCCTCAATCTGCTTCTGCTCGGGATCCCGCTCGCGGCCATCTTCATCAACGGACTCGTTGTTCCTCTCTGCGATCCGCTGGAAGGTATCGCATTTTTTCTTCTGCTTCCGGTGGTCAGCATTTTCTTCTCGGTCTCGCTGGCCGTCTTGTGTGCCGTCCACTACCGCTTCAGCAAGACCGTCCTGCTGTCCGTCATGGCCGTGAGTGTCCTCTATGCGGCAGCCCTCGGATATTTCACGCCTGCAATATTCTCCTACAATATGTTCTACGGCTACTTTCCGGGTCTTTCCTATGATGAACTCCTGCCACTGAATGCGACCCTTGTGCTCTTCCGGTTCCTGACCCTGCTGGCAGGCGGGGTGCTGCTCTGGCTGGCGGCACTCGTCGTCCGGTACGCCCGTGCCGGAGATACCACCACTCAAAAAGGAGTGCATCTGCTTCGGGCAATGGTGACGCGGCGCCACATTCCCGTCACCCTGACGATCCTGCTCGTGGCGGTGGCGGTGGTGATCTTCCGGTGCGAACTGGGTTTCGAGTCCACTGCCTCCTTCGTCCAGAAATCGCTGGGCAACCGCTATGAGACCGAACACTTTGTGATCTACTACCATACGGAAAGCGAACCCGACATTCGTCTCCTGGCCGCCGCTCACGAATTTCATCTCCGGTCTGTTCTGAACACCTTCGCACTCCCAAACACGGAACGCATCCGTTCCTACGTGTATCCCTCCGCTGACAGCAAACGCCGCCTGATGGGCGCGGGGAGCACCGAAATCACAAAACCCTGGAACCGGGAAGTGCACATTACACGCCAATCGGTCAACGGGACCCTGCGGCATGAACTGGTGCATGTCGTCGCGGCTCCGTTCGGCGCTCCGGTTCTCCACGCCAGTCTCAGTACCGGCCTGGTTGAAGGACTCGCCATGGCAGTTGATGGACGTTGGGGATACCGCACACTGCATCAATATGCGGCGGCAATGCATGTGGCCGGCGTTGCTCCGGATATCCGGACACTGATGACGATCACCGGGTTCACCTCCCGCTCCTCTTCCGTGAGCTATGTCCTTGCCGGATCCTTCTGCCGCTTCCTGATCGACACCCACGGCATAGAACCTCTGCTGTCTGTATATGGATCAGGGACGTATGAAGAAGCCTTCGGCCAGCCGCTCCCGGTCCTGATCGCCTCATGGCAGCGGTTTCTTGACCGTATTGCCGTCGGGGAGAGCGAGCGCGCCTCGGTTGACGTGCTCTTCCGCCGGCCCTCCATTTTCGGCAAACCGTGTCCGCGGCTGGTTGCGAAACGCCTCCGCGAAGCCCGCCGGCTCCTTGCGGACCGGCGCTACGAAGAAGCGGCCGAACGTTATACGGGGATCCTGACCGCCGCCGGAGGGTATGATGCGCTTGCAGGGTTGCTGCTCTGCCGGTTGCGAACGGGCGCGTATCATGCGGTTGCGTCCCTGTATGATTCCATCGTAACGAAGGATCCTGTTCCGCTCCGGTATCTTCCCCTTGCGCTGACAGCGGGGGATGCCGCATGGGCGGCCGGGGACACCGTGCGTGCACGCCGGCTTTTTGACCTGGTCCACCGGTACGACATCGCACCCTACCTGACGGAGGCGGCGGCGTCCCGCCTCTGGGCGCTTGATCTGGCCGGCGATTCACCGGGCCTTACACAGTACTTTCTTACCGATGCTGATGACTCGACACGCGTTCAGCTTCTCGAGTGCGATTCCCCGCACCGACGGCGGGATGTTGCAGGATTTTCTCGCGGGGAGAATATCCTATCGGCTCCGCCGGTTCCAGGATGCCTTTTCGATACTGGTACGGGCCGGTCCCATTCTTCGCGATGTCGCCCTGGAAGCCGCCCGCTGCGTAACAATCGGTGAATCACTGGAAGCACTGGACCGGTACGGGGAGGCGAAGAACTGGTACCGGTCGGCGGTGACTGCCGGCACGCGTGATGCCGATCGGGCCGCCATCGCCGACCGCCTGGCCTGGTGCGACTGGTGTGTCCGGAACGTCGTGCCATACAGAGGCGACTCGAGACCCTGACAGGAGAAAACTCCACCGCATTGATTTTGTCGCTGTTTTTGTCGTACTTTTCCTGCTAGCCAGTTTCTACCATCCGAGGAGCTCTCATGAAGACCACGATTGTTGATGCTGTTGCACGGGAAATTCTTGACTCACGCGGCAATCCCACGATTGAGGTGGATGTCCAACTTGAAAGCGGTATCGTGGGCCGCGCCGCGGTACCCAGCGGGGCTTCGACCGGGCGAACATGAAGCCGTCGAACTGCGGGACGGTGACAAGACGCGGTACAACGGCAAGGGTGTGCTGAACGCGGTGGAACATGTCAACAACACCATCGCCGGCGAGATTACCGGCCTGGATGCGCTGGATCAGGTGGGCATCGACACCATGATGATCAAGCTGGACGGCACGCCCAACAAATCGCACCTGGGTGCCAATGCCCTCCTGGGCGTCTCCCTCGCGACCGCAAAAGCGGCTGCACTTGCTCTGGACCTGCCACTCTACAAGTACATCGGCGGCACCAACGCCAAGACCCTGCCGGTGCCGATGATGAACATCCTGAATGGCGGCAAACATGCGGACAACAATGTGGATCTGCAGGAATTCATGGTTATTCCCGCCAACGCGCGCGACATTTGCGGAAGCACTGCGCATGGGGACCGAGGTCTTCCACAGCCTGAAGTCGGTTCTCAGCAAGAAAGGGTACAATACCGCTGTGGGGGATGAAGGCGGATTCGCACCTCACCTGAAATCCAACGAAGAAGCAGTCGAAGTCATCCTCGAAGCTATCACCAAGGCCAACTATACGCCGGGAAAGGACGTCTTCCTGGCCCTCGACCCGGCATCAAGCGAGTTTTTCGAAGACGGCAAGTACGTATTCAAAAAATCCGACAAGTCCGTCAAGACTCCCGAACAGATGGTGAGCTACTATGAGACATGGGTGAAGCAATATCCCATCATCTCGATCGAAGACGGGATGGCCGAGAACGACTGGACCGGCTGGAAACTGATGACCGACACGCTGGGCGGCAAGATCCAGATTGTCGGCGACGATCGTGTTTGTCACCAACACCACCTTCCTCAAGAAGGGGATAGACATGGGCGTTGCCAATTCAATCCTCATCAAGGTCAACCAGATCGGCACACTGACCGAGACACTGGATGCCATCGAGATGGCCAAGTGTGCGGGGTACACCTGCGTGATCAGCCACCGCTCCGGGGAAACCGAAGATGCGACCATTGCGGACATCGCGGTGGCGACCAATGCCGGACAGATCAAAACCGGTTCGGCCAGCAGAACCGACCGCATTGCGAAATACAACCAGTTGATCCGGATCGAAGAAGCGCTCGGTGATACAGGCATCTATCCGGGTCTGGACGTGTTCACCAGGAAGTGATCCCCATGGCACAGATCATCAAATTCGGTACCGACGGATGGCGCGCGGTGATCGCCGACGACTTCACCTTTGCCAATCTGGAACGTGTCGCCCTCGCTACAGCACGCTATTTCAAGCGCCACAAGAAAATCCGGAACGGCATCGTCATCGGGTATGATGCCCGTTTCATGTCGCGCGAATTCGCCGAAAAGTCGGCGGAAGTGATCGCCAATACGGGCATCACCGTGAAGCTTGCTGACAGCATCGCCACCACGCCCATGATTTCCCTGCTGACCAGGCTCGAGAACGCGGCGGGGGGTGTCGTGATTACGGCCAGCCACAATCCCCCCAAATACAATGGCTTCAAAATCAAAGGGGACTTTGGCGGTCCGGCCCATCCGGAGATGATCGCGCGGGTCGAGAAGGAACTGGCCCGTGTGATGAAGCGTCAAGAAGATCCCGCCGGGCACGCGTACATTCCGGCAGCTTGTGGACCGGAAGAAGATTCTGCTGATCGACATGCGGCAGCGGTATCTGGACGACCTGGCAACGAAAATCGATCTGCCGGCAATCAGGAACGCAGATATCCGCATCCTGTATGATGCGATGTTCGGCGCCGCGCAATCGTCGATCCGTTCCCTGTTGCCCGATGTGACCCTGATGCACGAGACGTTTAACCCGTCCTTCGAAGGGGTGAACCCCGAACCGCTGGCCCAGAATCTGGGCGAACTGATGCGGCGGGTAAAGACGGAACGGTTTGACATCGGTATTGCCACGGACGGCGATGCCGATCGGATCGGCGCGGTGGACGAACAGGGGAACTTCGTCGACTCGCACAGGGTTTTCTCGCTGCTGCTAAAGTATCTCGTGGAGCAGAAAGGCAAAACCGGCGAGGTGGTGAAGTCGTTCTCCGTGACGCAAATGGTGGACCAGCAGTGCGCGAAGTACGGATTGACGATGCACGAAACCGCCATCGGCTTCAAGCATATCTGCCGGCTGATGACCGAACGGGATGTCCTGATCGGGGGTGAAGAGAGCGGCGGCTTGGGCGTGAAGGGGCACCTGCCGGAACGTGATGGGATCTTCCTGGGACTGCTCCTGGCGGAAATGATGGCCGTACGGCATAAACCGCTCAGTGCGCTGGTCCAGGAACTGATGGACGAATTCGGCCCGCACGAATTCAAACGGTTCGACCTTCACACGACCGAGAAGGAAAAAATCGCCATCATGAAGAGATACAAGCGCGACGTGCGCGCCATCGGCGGGTTCCCCGTGACAGGTCGCAAAGAGACCGACGGATATAAATTCTTTCTGGAGCACGGCTGGGTGCTGGTGCGCGCCTCGGGAACCGAACCGCTCATCCGGTTCTACGCCGAAGCGGACAGTATGGCGACCGTCGATGCCCTGCTCGCGGCGGCCACGGGACGGGGATAGGCGGAGGGGGCAACAATTCTTGTGAGGCAAGCCTTATGTCATCGATGATGTATTACACCATCATGCCTGACGGCACGGTCAAGCAGTTGAATCCCTTCACCGGTACGGAAGTCTGGGCGGTCGCCGGCCGGCGCAGTAAACCGATTACCAACGATGCCCCCCAGACCGCACCTCCCCTGGAAGTCCATACCCCCGAAGATTACTGCAGCTTCTGCCCCCCGCGCTACTATGAAACGGCACCGGAAAAATCACGCCTGATCCGCATTAACGACAGCTGGGAACGTATCGATTTGCTCGCACCGGATCGGTATTTTGAAACCACTGCGGAGTTCCGCCGGACGGGCAACATGTTCGAGATCGTCACACTCGATTACTGGCGCAAAAACTACGCCTACAAGATGCCCGCGTCACGCGCCAAATGGCGCGAGGACTACCTCGCAAATCCGTCCGGGTTGAAACATATCACGGATATCGTGTACTACAAACTCCGGCGGGAAGGAAAGACCGACGAGCAAATTGAAAAGACACCGCTTGCGGAAAAACTGGCCGTCGCTGATGCTTTTTTCAGCGGCGGACACGAGATGGTCATCGCCAAACGGCATTACAAAGAAGGGGCGACACAGGCCACCGAACTCTATTCATCGGGGGAAATGACCGAGGAAGAGCATTACTGGTACTTCAAGCTCACGGTGGACTCGATCCGGGATATCACCATCAACAACCGCTACGTGCGCTATATCAGCGTCTTCCAGAACTGGCTCCGTTCCGCAGGCGCGTCGTTCGATCATCTCCACAAACAACTCGTGTCGCTGGACGAGTGGGGAGCGTCCATCCAGGGACAGATCAAGATGCTGCGGGACGACGCCAATGTGTACAACGAATTCGGCGTCAACTTCGCCTCGCATCATAACCTGGTATTTGCCGAGAATGATTTCGCGATCGCCTATGCGGGCATCGGTCATCGCTATCCGACCATCG
Source organism: uncultured Bacteroidota bacterium (assembly GCA_963779225.1). Taxonomy (GTDB): domain Bacteria; phylum Bacteroidota; class Ignavibacteria; order UBA10030; family UBA6906; genus CAVPCZ01. Next base: position 417,523 of record CAVZWW010000003.1, on the reverse strand, counting down.
AGATCTATTCCCGTTCGCAGGCGGGACGGCCCTACGAGCACACCGATGAAGAGATCCGGGGCATCAGCAACCTCGTGCATGCTATTCATGCCGCCATGGGAAGCCAGATCTCCTGCAATGAGGAGTGGTACTATACACCGATTGATGCCGTTTACAAGATGCCCTGGCATGTACTCATCAAATGGCGCGTGACCGTACCGGCCGGTTTTGAAGGGGGCACGAGTATTTTCATCAATCCGATGACGCCTATCGAACTGCGCGACAAGATGGTGCCGCGTCTCTACAAATTGCGCGATGAAGGGAAGATCGGCTGGCTCCGGATCGCCGAAGAGTGCCGTGTGGACCCCAACCCCCTGAAATACTATATCAAGTAGTCCCGCGCCCCCGGGGTGCGGCACTTGTGCGCCGCCTCCTTCCTGCGTCGTCACCAATGCCACCATGGTTTCCGCCGTCAACATATCGCTCCAGTTTGGTGACCGGCGCCTGTTGCAGGGTGTCACCTTCTTTCTCGGTCCGCACGATCGGGTTGCACTGGTGGGGGCAAACGGGACCGGAAAATCTACGCTGCTTCGTATCCTCCTCGGAACATCCACTCCCGACAGTGGCACCATCACGCGGGCCAGGTATGTCACCACGGGCTATCTGCCGCAAGAGGGAATCGCACTCGCGGGGCGGACCCTGTACGCCGAAGTGGAGTCGGTCTTCAGCGATATCCTGGAGACACGAACGGCGCTGGAGGAAGTGCATGTGGCCATGGCGGAGGCGCCACCCGGAAGCGACGTTTCCCGGGAACTCCTGGAAATTTACGGCGAACTGCAACACAAGCTTGAAGCATCGGACAGCTTCCGCATTCCCTCGGCTATTGAAAAGGTCTTGACCGGGCTCGGGTTTGCACCGGTGGATTTCTCACGCCTCACTGAAGAGTTCAGCGGCGGCTGGCAGATGCGCATCGCTCTCGCCAAACTCCTCCTCATGCAGCCGTCACTCCTTCTGCTGGACGAACCCACGAATCACCTGGATCTGGATTCCCTGCAGTGGCTGGAAGAGTATCTCCATGGTTACCGGGGAGCCGTAATGATTGTCTCCCATGACCGGCGGTTTCTTGACACCATGACGAGCAGGACATTTGAACTCACCGGCGGTTCCCTGGTCGAGTACGCCGGCAACTTCAGCTTCTCGCAGCAGGCCAGAGAGGAACGCCGCATCCGCCTGCAGGCGGCGTACCGGAATCAGCAAGACCACATCAAGCAAACCGAACGGTTCATTGAACGGTTCCGCTACAAGGCCACCAAAGCCCGCCAGGTGCAGAGCCGCATCAAACAGCTGGAAAAACTGGACCGTGTGGATCTTGATGAAGACGAAGAGGAAATTTCCTTTTCCTTCCCGCCGGCTCCTCCGTCCGGCAAGGTGATGCTCGAACTGCGCAATGTCAGCAAACGCTACGGCCCCCTCCAGGTTTTTGACAGGGTACACTTCACCGTGGATCGCGGCGACCGGATCGCATTCGTCGGGGTGAACGGTGCTGGAAAATCGACCCTCGCACGCATCCTTGCGGGCGTAGAACCGTTCGACAGCGGAGAACGCGTCCCCGGTCATAATGTTGTCGTGTCGTATTTTGCACAGCACCAGGCCGAGGAACTCACCCCATCTTTCGACGTGCTGCAGACCGTGGAAACCGTTGCCGCCGGAGATGTCCGCACGCGGCTCCGAACCCTGCTCGGGTGCTTCCTCTTTTCCGGTGATGACGTCTTCAAAAAGGTTGCCGTCCTGTCTGGAGGGGAAAAAAGCCGGCTCGCACTCGCCAAAATGCTGCTCCTGCCGGCGAACCTGATCGTGCTGGATGAACCGACAAACCATCTGGACATGCGATCAAAAAGCGTGCTTCAGGAAGCCCTCGTATCGTTCGGAGGAAGTCTCGTCGTGGTGTCACACGACCGTGACTTTCTCGATCCGCTGGTAAACAAAGTTGTCGAATTCAAGGCCGGAAAAATAAGAACATTTCTCGGCACGGTGAGCGAATATCTGGCGGCGCGTGCACGCGAGGATGCCGCCGCGGTTTCATCTCCCGCCACCCTTCGCCCGTCCACCGCCACCGGTGAACGCGAACGGAAACGACGGGAGGCGGAAATCCGGCAGGAACGGTACGAAAAGACCAAACCGCTGCAGGATCGGCTCACCGCGCTGGAAAAATCCATCGCGAAACAGGAAACACGCAAAAAGGCGCTCGAAGACCAGATGATCGATCCCGAGACGTACAAAGGCGCTGACCGCATACGCGAAATCAATGCGGCGTATCGGGAAGCCGGACAGGAACTCGACGGTCTCTACTGGGAATGGTCGCGTCTGACGGATGAACTGGCAACGGTTCAGGCACATTACGACACGGAAAGAGAGCGACAATGATTCGCGGTGAAGAACTGGAACTCCGGGTCGAGAACTTCGGTTCCGAAGGGAAAAGCGTTGCGCGCGTGGACAATTTCGTTGTATTTGTGCGTGGAGGCATCCCGGGCGATACCGTACGGGCGCGGATGGTCCGCGTGAGCAAAAAATTCGCCGAAGCGGAAATCGCGGCCGTGGTCATTCCCTCTCCCCTGCGTGTCACACCACGCTGCCGGTTCTTCGGAGTGTGCGGCGGCTGCACCTGGCAACATCTCTCCTATCAGGGGCAGTGCGATTTCAAACGCCAGCAGGTGGCCGATGCCCTCGAACGGATCGGCGGCTTCACGGGCATCCCGGTGTTGCCCACAATCGGGGCGGAGGAGATCTTCTTCTACCGGAACAAAATGGAATTTTCGTTCGGTACCCGCTGGCTGAGCCAGTCGGAAGTGGAGCATGCCCGACTGACGGGTACGGAAAGAGGGACTTCCGACCGCTTCGCCCTCGGCCTGCACATCCCGCAGCGATTCGACCGGGTCCTGGACATCGATGAATGCCATCTGCAATCTCCGGCCAGCGCGAAGATTGTGAACACGGTGCGGACATTCTGCCGCGAACGGGATCTCAGCATCTACTCAACCACCACGCACACGGGATTCCTGCGAAATCTGGTTATCCGGGAGGGAAAACAGACGGGGGAATTGATGGTGAACCTGGTCACATCCGAAGAACACGATGCGACCCTCCGTGCGCTGTGTTCTATCCTGCTGCTGGAAGTTCCGGCAATTACCACAATAGTCAACAATATCACGACACGTAAATCCCAGGTGGCCGTCGGAGAGCGCGAGATCGTCTACGCGGGTTCCGGGTTCATCACCGAACGGATCGGCAGGAGAACATACCGCATCTCGGCAAATTCCTTCTTTCAAACCAACACTGTGCAGGCCGAACGGCTGTATGACGCCGTCCGGCGGATGGCGGCCCTGCGCCCCGGAGACGTGGTATTCGATCTGTATTCGGGAACCGGTACCATCGCCCTCCATGTGGCCGACGATGCCGCGGCGGTCGTGGGTATCGAGGCGGTCGCATCGGCGGTGGAAGATGCGCGCAAGAACGCCGCAGAGAACGGCGTGAACAACTGCACGTTTGTGCTCGGTGATCTGAAAGACCGGCTGGTCGGAGATACCACCTTGCTCCGCGACGGCACCGCACCGGATGTAATACTTGTCGATCCGCCTCGCGCAGGAATGCACCCTGAGGTGGTGGAAAAGATCCTGGAAATACACCCCCGCCGGATTGTGTATGTCAGCTGCAATCCGGCAACGCAGGCGCGCGATGCCAAACTCCTGTGCGAGGGAGGTGTCTATGGTGTCGATGAAGCTCAACCGGTGGACATGTTTCCCCATACGACCCATGTGGAAAACATTCTGCGCCTCTCGGCTGCCGGCAACGTGTAACCACGGACTCGATCACGCCGTCTGGCAGGAATCATTCAGCAAGAGAGGAGCAAGAGGACGCGTGCAGCCTCCTCGAAACATGATCCCGCATCTTGTACGGCACCGCCTGAGCGTCATCCTCGCGATGCTGATTGCCGCGCTGCCCCTGCCTGTCTCCGCCACCGACGATGTCCCCCCCAAAGTCATCCGGGCGGTCCCCACCCGCACGCCACCCGTGATCGACGGACGCCTGTCAGACAGCTGCTGGCAACAGGCCCCGCCCGCGGGCGACTTCGTGCAGTTTGATCCGGTGGAAGGTGCACAACCGACAGAGCAGACATTGGTTCGGCTCCTGTACGATGATGACGCCCTGTATGTCGGGGTTCTGTGCGAGGATACAAACCCAGCGTTGATCGTGCGTCAGCTCAGCCGCCGCGATCGCACCACGGAGGCCGACCGGTTCAGCCTCATGATCGATTCCTACGACGACCGGCAGACCGCCTTCGTGTTTGTCACAAATGTGTCCGGCGTGCAGGGTGATGGCATTCTCTCACAGAGCGGAAGTGTGTACGATAATACCTGGGATGCTGTCTGGACGGTGAAGACGCGCATTGTGCCGGAAGGATGGATTGCCGAGTTTGCCATTCCCTGGAATGCACTGCGTTTTTCGGAAGGATCATACGAGTGGGGCATCAACTTCCGGCGGTATATCAGCAGGAAGAAGGAACTCGTCGAATGGGTCATGGTGCCGCGCAGTGAGCGATTTCCCATCCCGCTCTGGGGAAAGGTGGGCGGGATCCGCAACATCACCCCGCCAATGCACCTGGATGTCGCTCCGTACGTTTCGGTTGTCCGAACCTCCACCAGCGGTGATTTCGGACAGGGAGTACCGTCTGCCACGGAATTTCAGGCGGGAGTGGATGTGAAGTACGGCCTCTCAAGAAACTTCACACTCGATGCCACCATTAACCCGGACTTCGGGCAGGTGGAAGTCGATCAGGCCGTGCTGAATCTCACCGTCTTTGAAACGCGCTTTCCCGAGAAGCGTCCGTTCTTCCTCGAAGCCGCACAGATGTTCACTTTTGGATCCAGTGCGAGCAACCTGCCGCTGACGCTCTTTTTCTCGCGGAGAATCGGCCGCCGCCCCCAGGGAAGCAATGACGTGGTGCCCGGGCCATCCGGAACGCTGCTGGAGAATCCCCTGGTCACCACGATTCTCGGTGCGGCCAAAGTTACGGGACGGACGATCGATGGATTGTCCGTTGCCGCGTTGAGTGCGCTCACCGCCGAAGAGCAGGCCCGCATCAGGTACAGCTGGGGAGATTCCACGATTGTGACGGAGCCTGCCGCCGGATACCATGTGGTACGGGTCAAGCAGGAGTGGGCAGAAGGATCGTGGCTTGGGGGCATGGCAACTCTTGCCGCGCGAAGCGGGACGAGCCCGGCGTGGTCGGGCGGCCTTGACTGGAATGCGCGCGTGGACAGGGGCCGTTCGACGGTCGACGGGTATCTTGCCGGGACACATGCACCGGCGGCAGGGGCAGCACAGGACGGCGTCGCGGGCCGGCTCCTGTTTTCGCGCATCAGCGCGGAACACTGGTTTCCCACCGTGTCATATGATTTTTTTACTCCCCGCTTCGCACCCAACGATCTCGGGTTCTTTGCCCAGCCGCACGACCACGGTGGTTTTGCACAGCTTCTCTACCGCGAAAACCGGGCGGGACAAATGTTCCTGCGCTATTCTGCGGCGATGAATCCCGAGCTCCGCTGGAACTGGGACGGCTTCCTTACTACGGCGGTGGTGCGCGGTGAGTTTGCGGGAGAGTTCCGGAATTTCTGGCGCGGCGAGTTCATGTATGCCCGATCGTTCTCCGCGTTCGACGACGAAGAACGCGGTATCATAGGCCTCTACCGACGGCCCGGCGCCCATCAGATCACCATGCGTGTGCTCAGCGACGACCGGCATGCCGTCTATGCAAGTCTCCTGGCGGGAGTTGAGTGGGATGATCTGCAGAAGCGATCGCTGTTTGCCGGTACCGATCTTACCCTCCGCCCCACATCCTGGATGGAACTGAACCCTGCCGTGATCTACCAGAATACGCGCGGGGAGGAAGCGTGGGTATATCCCTACGGCAACATCCTGGATGCCACCGTGTCCCCCGATCCCTTCAGTGTCTTCGCGGATCGGGACGTGGAGATGCTCGATCTCTCGCTGCGCGGCATTGTCACGTTCAGCCGCTCTCTCTCGGTGCAGTTCTATACGCAGGTACTCTATGCACGGGGACGATACTCCGGGTTCCGCCGCCTCACAAGTCCGGAACAACTGCTCCCCTATGCCTATGAGAATTTCGCCGGATTCATCAATCCGGACTTCAACGCCATTACACTCAACGCCAACGTGCTGCTGCGCTGGGAATACCTCCCCGGCAGCACCCTCTATCTCGTCTGGACACAGGTGCGGGACGGAGACACGGGGATCTACGGATCGGAGTTCGGGCAGCGTCTGGGCGACGTCTGGTCCATGCCCCGGGAAGACGCGGTGCTGCTCAAGGCGGTGTACTGGCTGGGATTGTAGAAACCGGAGAGCCGGGTGGAGGGAACGTTGATGCAGGTAGGCTTCAGGAAAGGTACCTGACAAAGAAATCCACAATGCGCGGGATATACGTCTCCCCCCCCACCTCCGCCATGTTATCGTGCCGCGCCCCTTCGACGAGCCAGAGTTCCTTCGGCTCGTTTGCATTTCTGAATACCATCTCCGTGTACGTGTGCCGGATAAGCGTGTCCGCCGTTCCGTGCAAAAAGAAGATCGGAATGTGAACGTTGTGCACGGCGTTGAGAGGCGAAACCGCCGCCGCCCTGAAATGGGCAAGGTGTTCGGAGCGCTTGATGACGATGTTGCGCAGGTAGTGCCAGGGAAGTTTGATCATGCGCTTCTGGTATTCGTCGAAGACCGTGCGCAACGTGGCGAATCCGCTTTCTGCGACGACTGTGCGCACGCGTGTGTCAAGGGCCGCGACCTGAATTGCCACGGCGGCACCCATGGAAGTACCCATCAGGCCGATGTTGCCGACGTGCAGTTCCTGACGGGCAAGAAGGTAATTGATGACGGTGGTAGTGTCGTGTTTTTCATAGAAACCATAGGTACAGAAAGCTCCTCCGCTTTCGCCGTGCCGGCGGGAATCGTAGAGAAACACGTTGAATCCCGCCCCGAGCAGGGCGTGTGCAAGAGGAAGCCCGACGATCTTGGATTCGCTCACGCCGTGGAGAAAAATCACCGTGCCGCGCGGCGTGCCCGGCGCCGGCAGCAACCAGCAACTCAGGTCGATTCCCTCTGCAGTCTTCAGCAATATCTCTTCATACCGGACGTGAAGATCGGCGGGGTGCAACAATGTCGTGAACCGTCGATAGTACTCCACCGTTCTCCGGTGCGGCTGCAACAGCATGATCGGTCCTATGACAAACAGCACCAGCGAGGAAAAGACCATGAACAGCACGATAAACAGGAGAATGACGGCGATGATGGTCATGCTGACGGTGGTTTCCTGCAGGAAAAGAAGATGACGACAAATGACTGTACAATATACACACTCGGGTTCCGCAAAGCAATAAAGCCTTTGCATCTGCGGCACGTTCTTCGTACCATTTTTCGAAGTCCGACGTCGCGAGAGGAATATGAATCGGCCGCAACGCGTTGCCATTGTGCATGAATGGTTGACCTCGATGCGCGGAGGGGAAAAATGCGTCGAGGCACTGGTCGAAGTGTTCCCGGAGGCAACCATCGTGGTGCTGGTGCACCACAGGGGATCGGTGTCGGCGACGATAGAACGACGGCCGATTCGCACCTCGTTCATTGAAAGGCTGCCGTTCGCTGCAACGCGGTTCCGGAACTATTTACCCCTCTTTCCAACTGCGATCGGCACGTTCGACATGCGGGAGTTTGACCTGGTCATCAGCTCTAACCACTGTGTGGCAAAGGGCGTGCGGACCGCCCCGCAGACGCTGCATATCTGTTATTGCTATACGCCCATGCGCTATATCTGGGGCCTGTTCGACGACTACTTCGCGCCCGGTCGTGCCGGGTTGCTCACCCGCGCGGGAATGTCCCTGGCGCTCGGGTATCTGCAGCGGTGGGATGTTCGTACCGCATCGCACCCCCACCACTTCGTCGCAATCTCCCGGAACATCCGCGACCGGATCCGGGATATTTACCACCGTGAAGCCGATGTGATTTATCCGCCGGTGAATACTGCCGCCTTGAAGATCTCACCGGTCCGGGAGGAGTATTACCTCATCGTGAGTGCTCTCGTGCCGTACAAACGCGTGGATCTCGCGGTGGAAACCTTCACCCGGCTGGGGAGACGTCTTGTCGTGGTGGGGGATGGCCCGGACCTCGACCGGCTGCAACGCATGGCAGGGCCGACGGTGGATCTCCAGGGATGGCAGCCGGACGACGTGGTGCACCGGCATTTCATGTCCTGCAAGGCGGTCATATTCCCCGGTGAAGAGGATTTCGGAATTGTGCCCGTGGAGGCCATGGCCTGCGGGAAACCGGTGGTTGCCTATGCAAAAGGCGGGGCACTGGAGACCGTCATGCAACGACCGGATGTGTGTACGGGTGTCCTGTTCCACGAACAAACCCCGGAAGCTCTCGCTGCCGCCGTGGATGCACTGGACCATGCCGAATTCGATCAGCAAGCCATGCGAGCCTTTGCTCTGGGGTTTGACCGGGAGGTCTTCAAACAGAAAATGGAAGCCTATGTGCTCCGCTGCTGGAACGAGTTCCATGCACGAAAGCCGCAATCCGTTATTTGAAAACACGTTACCGGAATCGCTGCATTGACATTCGAAAGCGTTTTTTGTATATTTTTTTATTATCACTTTTGACGGGCAAACGTGAAGCAGGAGGCCAGGCGCAAGACAAAGCTTCGGAGATTTGAAATCCTTGTTGTTCCCACCGAAGAAGGGGGAACAACCCTCCGGTTCCGCGCTGGCCGGTGGAAGCTCGGACTCCTGGCGACTTCGCTGTTTCTGCTCTGCGTTTCGATCACACTCGCGATTCTGATCTTCACGCCGGTCATGATGTTCCTGCCGCTCCCCAATCCTGTGCTGGAAGCAAAGTATGGCAGACAGCTCGCAGAGACGCAGGAACGGTTGAACGTTCTGGCCGAGGACGTTGTGCTTCTTCGCGATTACAATCAACAGCTGCGAAAAGCGCTCGGGCAACAAGACGGCCAGCAGGCTTTCCGTGACACTCTTCATCATTCACGTACGGTACCGCAACAGCAAATGCCCCCGGTGCCGTTTCAACGACAGGCGGAACCGGACCAGGCGGAGAATGAGGGCGGCATAACCGCCGGACAAACCGCGCCGGGTTCACAAAAGGTCCGTCAGTTGAATGTGTCGGCGGAATTGCCCCTGCTCTGGCCGGCCACCGGGTATGTGTCACAGAATTTTGATCCGTCGCGCCATCATTACGGCATCGACATTGCGGCAAAAATTGGGACCCAGGTATACGCCGCGACGGATGGCTTCGTTGTGTTCGCGGGGTGGACCTACGAAGACGGAAACCTGCTCGTGATCTCGCACGGCTCGGGGTACCTGACGGTGTACAAGCATAACCAGGCGCTCATGAAAAGCCCGGCGATGGCCGTCAAACGGGGAGAATTGATTGCGCTCCTGGGATCATCAGGGCAAACCAGTCTCGGGCCCCACCTGCACTTTGAAGTGTGGAAGGACGGCATAGCGCGGGACCCTAATGAGTTCCTGCTTACGCCGGCAACGGCACAGAAGTAGCGGGAGACGCTCAAGTCACGGAACGAAGGGAAAGGCGGAGGACAACTATGGCGGACAAAACACCCAGCGGCGAATTGAGCCTCCTCGGTGCAGGCACGGTCTTCGAAGGGAAAATTAAGACCGAAGGGAGCATCCGGATAGACGGCAAGCTCATCGGCGACGTGGTCGCCAAAGCAAATGCCGCCGTGGGACTCGGGGGCAGTATCGACGGCAACCTGACAGCGCGTAATGTCTCCCTCGCAGGAACGGTCACCGGGACGGTCACGGCGACCGAAAAGCTGGTCCTGGAATCCAAGTCGGCGATGAAAGGGGACATCCGCGCAACACGATTGGTGGTCGACGAAGGTGCGCAGTTCGACGGGCATTGTACCATGGCGGCGCTTGCTTCGGGGAGCAAGGCGGACGGGAAACGAGACGTCTGAACATGAATGCCCCCATTAGCTGAAAACGAAACCGGCGGGACCCCCGGGGGGTGGCGGCGGGATGTCGCTCCGTATCTCACCATGGGGATGGAACTGGCGATCGCTGTGGTCGGAATGTTCTTTCTCGGACGCTGGGCCGACGGGCAGTGGGGCACGGAACCCTGGGGCATGTTTGTGGGACTAAGTGTCGGCGTGACGGGAGGGTTCATCCGGTTCTTCCGGCGGGCAGCGGAATTGGGCGACCGATCAAACGCTGAAGACAAGGAGAGGAATGCGCATTGATCGGCGCTTTCCGCTCCAGGTGGGTGCGGCGCTTCTGGTGATCGCGCTGGTTGCCGCCTATCCCCTATTGAGATACGGAACTGAGGCCGTGATTCTTGCCGCTTTCGTCGGTGCAGCCCTCAGTACGGTGAACGTGCTGGCGGGATTCCTGACGATCGAATATGCTTTTGACCGGTCGTATTCCACATTTCTCAAGGCGGTGCTGGGAGGAATGGGTGTGCGTATGGCTCTGATGCTCGGAGCGCTGCTTGTCTGTATCCTGGAGTTCCAGCTCCATACGTTTGCCGTAACCATCGGAATGATGGTCCCGTACAGTGTCTTCCTGGTTCTGGAGATCCTCTTTCTTCAGAAAAAAGTTCAGGTCAAACAACAGGGGTAAAACGCGTGCTTGTACCCGGGGTAACAGCAACAGCGGATACCGCACATGCCGGGCATGAGGGCGGGAACCTGTTCGGGACGCTCCTGCATCACGTTCAGGATGCCCCCACGCTGGACACGCCGTTCGGGGTTGTCCACCTTCCGCACTTCACACCGCTCACCATTGCGGGCATCAGCTTGGACATGTCGATCACCAAACACGTGGTGTTCCTCTGGATTGCCGCGCTGATCCTCTGCGCGTTTGGCATCCTCGTGGCCAGGAGCAACACGAGGCGGAAGGTACCGCACGGCTGGGGAAACCTGGCGGAGTTCTTTGTCGTGTTCATGCGGGACGAGATCGTTATCCCCAATATGGGGAAGGGAGGGATCGCCTATATGCCCTACCTGCTGACCACGTTCTTCTATATTCTGCTGATGAACCTGCTCGGTCTGATCCCGTATGGCGCATCCGCAACCGGCAACGTGAGCGTCACCGCCGGTCTGGCCATGGTTGCGTTTGTCATGATCCAGGCTGCTGCGATCCGTGCACAGGGCCTCGGGCACTACCTCGCACATCTCACCGGGGGCGTACACTGGGCCCTCTGGCCGATCATGATTCCGATCGAAATACTCGGCTTGTTCACCAAGCCGTTCGCCCTGTGCATCCGGTTGTTTGCCAACATGCTGGGCGGGCACATCGTGCTCGTCTCGCTCATCGGTTTGATCTTTGTCTTTCAATCGTACATCATCGCCGTCGCGCCCGTCGGCTTCGTTGTGGGCATTAACTTCCTCGAGCTGTTTGTCGCTTTCCTGCAGGCCTATATTTTCGTGATGCTGACCTCGCTGTTTATGGGGCTGGGCATGCAGGCGGAGGGGCACGGACCGGCGAAGAGTCACGGGCATTGAGCGCGCACATTTCACTACATTTCTTTGCTGGAGGAACACCATGGAACCCAATGCATTCGGTTATCTGGCAGCAGGCATCGGCGCCGCCCTTACCGTCATCGGCGCAGGGCTCGGTATCGGAAAACTTGCCGCCGCGGCTATGGAGGCCAGCGGACGGCAGCCCGAAGTTGCCGGACAGGTGCGGACCTCGATGCTGATCGCCGCTGCGCTTATTGAAGGGGCGACGTTCTTTGCACTGGCCATCTGCATCATTCTCGCCACAAAATAACCGGAACGGGACGGCGCCATGCTGGAAATCAACCCCGGACTCATTCTGTGGACGATTATCACGTTTGTCATCGTCCTGCTAATTCTGCGCGCAACGGCGTGGAAGCCTCTGCTTGCGGCGCTCACCGCGCGGGAAGAAGAGATTCGCTCGTCATTGCGGGAAGCACAGGAGGCGCAGCAAAAGGCGCAACAGTTGCTCGAAGACCACCGCAAACAACTCGCCCTCGCCGAGGAGCAGTCCCAACGCATCATCAAACAGGGGCGCGAGATGGGGGAACGGCTGAAAACCGAAATCCTGGAAAAGGCCCAGGGGTCCGCTACGTTTATGGTCGCGCAGGCAAAGGATGAGATCCGACGCGAGAAGGAGAGTGCCCTGATCGAGTTGCGCAGCGAGGTGGCCGACCTGGCCATCCTGGCCGCCGGCAAGCTCCTGGATGCCAATCTGGACACGCCCAAACAACGGGCGCTGGCGGATGCGGCTATCAAGGACATCAACAAAGGGTAACCGAAGATGCGCAACACCCGTGTCGCCCGCCGGTACGCGCTTGCACTGATGTCCGCAGCAGAGGACACCGGAACGCTGGAAGCGACCACCGCCGATCTGGAGCTCCTGGACGGCATTACCAGATCGTCCCGTGAGTTCCGCCTGTTCCTGACGACCCCGGTGGTTTCTGTGAGCCGCAAAACCGCGGTTGTGCGGGAATTGCTGGCCGAACGAACGGGTGTGGTGACCCTGACTTTTCTTGAGCTCCTGATACATAAACAGCGTGAACCCCTGCTTCCGGATATCATCGAGCAGTATACCGTACTCCGCGATCAACGGCTCGGGATCGTCAACGTCGACATTACCAGCGCGACGGAGCTCACCGCACAGCAGCAGCAAACCCTGCGGACGGAACTGGAAGGCTTCACACAAAAAAGCGTGCGCGTCCGCCTTGCAGTCGACGGCGCGATCAAAGGAGGACTTGTCGTGCGTATCGGCGACACCGTGTACGACGCGAGCCTGACCCGCCAGCTCGAACGGCTGAGGGAATGTTTTGTCCGGGGCGCTTCGCTCCCGAACTGACAACGATTATCTGAAGGACCTGGCTATGGCAGAAGTACGACCGGAAGAAGTTTCCGCGATCTTGCGCAAACAACTCGCAGGCTTTGAAAAGGAAACCGATATCTACGACGTCGGCACCGTCCTCCAGGTGGGTGACGGTGTCGCGCGCGTGTACGGCCTCACCAAAGCCCTCATGAGCGAACTCGTGGAGTTCCCCCACGGGGTGTTCGGTATGGTGCTCAACCTCGAGGAAGATAACGTCGGCTGTATCCTCTTTGGCGAAAGCAGCGAAATCCGGGAAGGTGACCCCGTCAAACGCACCGGCCGCGTCGCATCAATGCCCGTCGGCGACCAGATGCTCGGGCGTGTCGTAAACCCGCTGGGACAACCGATCGACGGCCGGGGACCGGTCAGTACCGATGCGGTGATGCCGATCGAACGCAAAGCCCTCGGCGTCATCCAGCGCCAGCCGGTCAAAGAACCGCTGCAAACCGGCATCAAGGCGGTCGATGGAATGATTCCGATCGGTCGCGGACAGCGGGAGCTGATCATCGGCGACCGGCAGACCGGCAAGACGGCGATCGCCCTGGACACGATCATTAACCAGCGGTACACGCATACCGAGGCCGCAAAGAAACAGGGGGTGAAACCGGTCTACTGTATCTACGTCGCCATCGGCCAGAAAAGCTCCACTGTGGCGCAGGTCGTGGATAAGTTGCAGCAGGAGGGGGCGATGGACTATACCGTGGTGATTGCCGCCACGGCAAGCGATCCCGCACCAATGCAGTATATTGCCCCCTACTCCGGCGCAACCCTGGGAGAATTCTTCCGCGACAACGGGCGCCATGCGCTTGTGGTGTATGACGATCTGACCAAACAGGCCCAATCGTATCGCCAGGTGTCCCTCCTCCTGCGCCGACCACCCGGTCGCGAAGCCTATCCGGGAGATGTGTTCTACCTTCATTCACGATTGCTCGAGCGGGCCTCCAAGCTCAGTGAGGAACTCGGCGGAGGCAGCCTGACCGCACTCCCCGTAATCGAAACGCAGGCCGGCGACGTCTCGGCCTACATTCCGACAAATGTGATTTCCATAACCGACGGACAGATCTATCTCGAACCCGGTATGTTCAATGCCGGTATCCGCCCGGCCATCAACGTCGGTATTTCTGTTTCGCGCGTCGGCGGCAATGCGCAGATCAAGGCCATGAAAAAAGTCGCCGGGCGCCTGCGCATCGATCTGGCGCAATACCGCGAACTGGAGGCGTTTGCGAAATTCGGGTCGGATCTGGACAAGGCGACCCTTGCCCAGTTGCGACGCGGCTCCCGTCTCGTGGAATTGCTGAAACAGGGACAGTATGTGCCTATGCCCGTTGAGCGGCAGGTGGTAAGCCTCTTCGCCGGTACCAACGGCTTCCTGGATGAAATCCCCCTCGAGCAGGTGCTGCGGTACGAGCGGGAGCTCCTGGAATATATGGACATGAAGCACGCCGCGCTCATGGATGAAATCGTGATGAAGAAAGACCTGACGAATGAGATGGCCGCATCGCTCGGTGCCGTTCTTAAGGACTTTACCGCATCATTCAAAGCTTCATTAACCGTGTAGCCGGGCGGACGGATCATGGCGACGTTGCGTGAAGTGCGCAGCCGCATAAGCGGCGTCAAGCAGACGCAGAAGATCACCAAGGCGATGAAAATGGTCGCCGCGGCAAAATTGCGGCGTGCCCAGAGTGCGGTTGTGGCCGCGCGTCCGTATGCACGCGGTATGCGCGGTCTTCTTCAGCATCTCCTGCCGACCGTGGAGCCGGGGAGCGAGCCGCTCCTTGCCGTACGCCCCCTTCACAGACTCGGGGTCATCGTCGTAACGTCCGACCGTGGTCTCTGCGGTGCCTTCAATGCCAACATCATCCGGGCGACGACCGCACACCTGGCCAGCGTGATGCCGGATGCTGCAGACAAAGACCGCGTGCGCCTCTTCTGTGTGGGAAAGAAGGGGCTGGACTTCTTTCTCAAGCAGGCGTTGCCGGTTCCGGGAAAATACCCCGGCTTCTTCAACCATCTCACGGTTGCGGCCGCACAGACCGTCGTGCGCCAGGTGGTGGAGATGTACCTTGCCGGAGAGCTTGACCGTGTGGATGTTGTCTACAACGAATTCAAGTCCATCGCCCAGCAGCGGCTTGTTGTGGAGCAGATTCTCCCCGTGGTGCCGGATATCACGTCCGCCGGCGACGCGCACACCGGATCCGACCCGAACTATATCTATGAACCCGGCCAGCATGCGATCGTGACCGCACTCCTTCCGCGCTACCTGCAATTCTCGGTGTGGCAGGTGTTGCTGGAGTCGTATGCATCCGAACAGGGTGCCCGCATGACGGCCATGGAGGCCGCGACGGAAAACGCAAACGAGATGATTCAGATACTACAGCTGCAGTACAACAAAGCGCGCCAGTCGACGATCACCAGGGAGCTGCTGGAGATTGTTTCCGGCGCGGAAGCCCTGAAAACAGCCGATTAGCGCCCTTTTTCAAGCCGCCCCCCTCTGCGCGGATCCACTCTGCGTTTGCATACCTTGCCATTTTTCCGTATCTTACATTTCCTTGGCACAAAACCGCCGTTCCGGCGGTTTACCGTCCTTACGGGTGAACGATGTTTGAAGAACTTAGCAGAAAACTCGACGGGGTCCTGAAGCGGCTTCGCGGACAGGGGAAGATCTCCGAGGCCAATGTGGCCGAGACCCTGCGCGAGGTTCGCCGCGTCCTGCTTGATGCGGACGTGAATTACAAGGTGGCGCGACAGTTTGTGGACGACGTCACGCGCAGGGCCGTCGGACAGGATGTCCTGCAAAGTGTCACCCCGGGACAGCAGATCATCAAGATCATCTATGATGAGCTGGTGCGGCTGCTGGGAACCGCGAATGTGGGCATCACGTTTTCGCCCCTGCCCCCCACCATTATCATGGTGGCCGGATTGCAGGGTTCGGGCAAAACGACCTTTTGCGCGAAGCTGGCCAACCATCTGAAGGGGCAGGGACGGTTTCCCCTGCTCGCCGCGGCGGACATCCATCGACCGGCAGCGATCGACCAGCTCGAGACACTCGGTACCCAGATTGGGGTTCCCGTGTTCTCGCGCCGGGGCAGCGATGCGGTGACCACCGCCCGCGAAGCGGTCGAACATGCGCGGCAAAGTGCCCGGGACGTTGTGATTATTGACACCGCCGGCCGCCTGCATGTCGACGAAGAGATGATGCGCGAAGCCGAGGCCATCAAGAGCGCCGTGACTCCGCATGAGATCCTCTTCGTGGTCGACGCAATGACCGGACAGGATGCGGTCAACACCGCACAGGCATTCCACACCCGCCTGCATATTGACGGGGCGGTGCTCACCAAAATGGATGGTGATGCCCGGGGTGGGGCGGCCCTCTCCCTGCGGGGAACTGTCGGCATCCCGATAAAATTCTTCGGCACCGGCGAAAAGCCGGAGACGCTCGACCGGTTTCATCCGGAGCGACTCGCGTCGCGCATCCTGGGCATGGGCGACATCGTTACACTCGTGGAAAAAGCCCAGGAGCAGATCGACGATCAAAAAGCGGTCCAGCTCGAACAGAAACTCCGCAAAGCGCAGTTTACACTGGAGGATTTTCTTGACCAGTTGCAGGAAGTGAAGAAAATGGGCCCCCTGCAACAGGTGCTCGGCATGCTGCCGGGGATGAATCGCCTGCCGGAAAATGTCACGGTGGACGAACGCGCACTGGTGCGCATCGAGGCGATGATCCGGTCCATGACCTCAGACGAACGACGGAAACCACAGATACTGAACGGAAGCCGGCGACGGCGGATCGCACTCGGCAGCGGCTGTACCGTGCAGGACGTGAACAAATTGATCAAACAGTACGAACAGATGCAGCGGATGATGAAGACGTTGGGCAAGGGGGGGCGGATGGGCCGGATGGCCAAAGGTATGCACTTTCACCCATAGCAGCAGAAAAGGAGACACGCGTTGGCAGTACGATTGCGTTTGCGGAGGATCGGCAAGAAGAAAATGCCGATGTACCACATCGTGGCGGCTGATTCGCGCTCGGCCCGGAACGGGAAGTTCATTGAGGTCGTCGGGCGATATGAGCCGCTGCAGGATCCTATGATTATCCAGGCAAAAGAGCCGAGAGTCTTTTACTGGCTGAAAGCCGGAGCGCTGCCCACCGATACCGTGCGCAGTCTCTTTCAGCGCAGCGGGCTCTGGCTGCGGTGGTCTCTGACCCGCAAGGGAAAAGACGAGACCACCATCGCGGCCGAGATGGAAAAATGGCAGATGCAGCAGGCCGAAAAGCGCCGCCATGATGAAGAGCGCAAGGCCCGACGCCTTGCTGCCCGCCGTAAGGCGAGCAAAAGCGCGGGTCCCGAAGCCGCTCCGGCAGCCGCGCCGGCTCCCGAAGCCTGAACCGGGTCCCTTTCATCATCGGACCTTGCCGTCGCCTGTTGTGACCTGAACCTCCCGCACCGAAAGGAGGGAGGCCGATCTTTGACGTACACCGTGCCGGGAAGAGTCCTACGGAGGGGTCTATGAAGGAGTTTGTCGAGTTCATCGCCAAGCATCTCGTTGACAGTCCGGAAGCGATCACTCTGGAACGCACGGAGAAGGACGGCAAGATCGTGTTCCGGCTCACCGTGGCGGAAGCGGATGTCGGAAAAGTCATCGGGCGTCAGGGACGAACCGCACAGGCCATTCGGGTCCTGCTCGCAGCGGTCGCCGCCAGAGAAGGAAAACGCGCACTACTGGAAATCGCAGATTGAGTACCGCGATACGCGACCTCGTCGCAGTCGGCAAAATCGTGAAAGTGTTCGGCGTCAAAGGGGACCTGATTGTGACGCCAATGACCGATGTGCCCGGACGGTTCAAGGATCTCCGCAGGGTCTTCCTGGGAAGCCCGTCATCGGCCCCCGGTGAAGAGGTGAGAGAAACGACGATCACGCATGTGCATGCCGCGCCCCGCGGCATCCGCGTGACACTGGAATGCGCAGCAGATCGTACGACGGCCGAACAACTCGTGGGACTGTTGATCCTGGTACCGTCCGAAGAACGCGCCACCCTGCCCGCCGGGACCTATTTTGTTGACGATCTCCTCGGCCTGACCGTGCGGACCGAAGATGGAGAACGGCTGGGAGTGTTGAAAGAAGTGATGCACATGCCGGCACACGACGTCTATGTGATCGAAACCGGAGGCGAAGAAGTGCTGCTCCCCGCCGTGCGGGAGTTCGTCCTTGGCGTGGATCTGCATGCACGGACGCTGACGGTGAAATTGATTGAGGGCATGCGCACATGATGCGCATCGATGTTGTGACCGGATTCCCGCGGCTGGTGGCCGGTCCGCTGCAGGAAAGCATGCTCAAACGGGCCCAGGACCTCGGGAGCGTGGAAATCCGGATTCACGATCTGCGGGAATACACGACGGATCGTCACCGGACGATCGATGATACACCCTTCGGCGGCGGGGCCGGCATGATCCTGAAACCGGAACCGGTGTTCGCCTGCCTGGAAAAGCTCCTGGCCGAACGGCAGTACGATGACGTGATCTACCTGAGCGCGGAAGGCGAACGACTCACCCAGCAGATGGGGAATACGCTGTCGCTCTCGACAAACCTGATCCTGCTGTGCGGGCACTACAAGGGGATCGACGAGCGGATCCGCGAGCGGCTTGTAACCCGGGAGATTTCCATCGGCGACTATGTGCTGACCGGCGGCGAACTGCCCGCACTCGTGCTGATCGACTGTATCGTCCGGCTTATCCCGGGAGTGCTGCACGACGGCACTTCACTGCTGGACGACTCGTTTCAGGAAGGATTACTCGACGCTCCGCACTATACCCGCCCGGCGGAATTTCGTGGAATGACCGTGCCGGATGTGCTGCTCTCGGGAAATCATGAATTGATTGAGCACTGGCGTCACGAGCAACGCCTCGGACGCACCCGCGCACGGCGCAGCGATTTGATGTAGTGACTGTACTTTCTTTTTATCCTTGGAGAGCATTATGGAAAAGATCAAGCTGGTGGAAGCCACCCAGATGAAAAGCGGCATTCCCGCGTTCAACCCGGGTGATACGGTGAACGTGCATGTGCGCGTTATCGAAGGAGACAAGGAGCGCATCCAGCAATTTCAGGGTGTGGTCATCGGACGCCGGGGCGCCGGGATGAACGCGACATTCACCGTCCGCAAAGTATCCGACGGCGTCGGGGTCGAACGCATCTTTCCGCTTCATTCCCCCCGGCTCGCAAAAATCGAACGCGTGAAAGAAGGATCCGTCCGGCGTGCCAAGCTGTATTACCTGCGTGCACTTGCCAGCAAAGCCATCCGGCAGAAAACGAAGGCGTAAGCAGGCACCCGGGTTGGCAATCTCCCGCCCATGAACCTGCGCAAACGACTCGGCGTGCCCGCCGACCTCTGCTGGAGCCCGCTGCTTGTGCACCTGGCGGAGGAGAATCTGTTCGACCGCCAGGCAGGAGTTCCCGCGCACCACGCCCTCCAGCTCCGTGCACAGGAGCTGGATGCGGCACTGCTGACGCCGGTCGATTATGCCCGGGACAGCTCTGCCCTGGTGATCCTTCCCGGCGTGGGCGTCTCCTCACGTGATGCCACGAGCTCAATTATCCTGATTTTCCGCGATGCACTGCACACCGTCGCCACCGTGGCGATCGATCCCTCCTCCGCTTCTGAAATCGTCCTCACGAAAATCCTTCTCGCGGAACAGTTCGACCTTGAACCACGCTTCGTGCCGGCTGTCGGCTCGATCCAGGAACGCCTGGCACGGGCGGATGCCGCACTTGTCGTCGGCGATCTCGCACTGAACCTGGGCTCCCGTTATTCCAACCGGATCGACCTCGTAGAAGCCTGGACCGACATGACGGATCTCCCGTATGTCCACGGGATCTGGTGTGCGACCGATGGGGCTCTGGACGCCGACCATGCGCAAGCACTCCGCCGGGCCGGACGCCGCGGCGCCGCTTCGCTGGATGCCCTTGCCGGCAACCACGTGGGACCCGGGTTTCCCGGCCTCTCCGCCCCCGATCTGTCGGCGTACCTCCATGCATTCTCCTATACGCTTACCGGCGAAGACCTCGACGGGTTCGCGGAATTCCTCCGCTACAGCTTCTATCACGGTGTCGTCCCCGATGTGGCCGAGCTCCGGTTTCTTGACGAAGATGGCTCTTCCCTGCAAACAGACGACCCGCCTTCGCGTTGAATCTTTCTGAAAAGATGGGTAGATTGACCGCATGCTGAAGACGCTGCTGATAAAGAACTACGCCCTCATCGAACACCTCAGCGTTGAATTCTCCAGCGGCCTGGTCATCATCACCGGTGAAACAGGCGCGGGCAAGTCGATCATCATTGACGCCCTCGGCCTGGTGCTCGGCGAACGCGCAAGCGCGGAAACCGTGCGCACAGGGGCGGACAAAGCCGTTGTGGAAACGGTGTTCGATGTTGCGGGGAATACAAGGGTACGGACCCTCCTTGCCGGGAATGCGCTGGACGTCGCCGATGAACTCATCGTCCGGCGCGAAGTCTCCGCGAAAGGGCAGAGCCGCTGCTTCATCAACGATTCCCCCGTCGCCGTGGCCCTTATGAAACAGGTGGGCGAACTCCTGGTCGACCTTCACGGACAACACGAGCATCAGTCACTCCTCCGCGTGGAAACGCACTGCGGCGTTCTCGATGACTTCGGCGGCCTCGACGGAATGGTCAGGGAGTACCACTCCGCGTACACCCGGCTCAAGGCTCTGGTAACGGAACGGGAAGAGCTCCGGCAGCGTGAACAGTATCTCCGCGAACAACGCGAATTCCACCTCTTCCAGGCACAGGAGATCGACGCTGTGGCACCCCGGCCCGCTGAGGAAGAACGGCTGGAAACAGAACTGCGCATACTCGAAAACAGCGAGAAGCTGTTCGGCGCAACATCGGAGCTCTACACCCTGCTCTACGAAGGTGACCGCTCTATCCATGATCTCCTTGTCGTCGCCCGGAACCAACTCCATGCCCTTGCAGAAATCGACAAACAGTTTGCCGATGCTGCACGTGAATGCGGATCCGCCGAAGCGGTGGTCGGCGAGCTGGCGAAGTTCATTCAGAGCTATAATGCCAGGGTGGAATTTGCACCCGACCGCCTCGACGAGCTGCGGGAACGGATCGGATCTCTCTCGTTCCTGAAAAAGAAGTACGGTGGGTCGATCGATAGTATCCTTGCCCGCCGTGAAGAGATTGCGAAAGAGCTTGCACTTGCCGAGAACTTTGAGGAAATCATCGGACGGCTTACCGGCGACCTCGACAACGCCCGCACTGCCTGCGCCACACTGGCCGGACGGCTCTCCGCAAAACGGCACGAAACAGCAAAAAGGATCGACCGTGCAATCGTCAGGGAGCTTGCAAAACTCGGAATCCCGCAGGCAAGGTTCAGCACACGGATTACCCAGCTTGAACGGGAGACAAAAAATGCTCCGGACGACAGCGTTCTGCGCGGCCGGACGGCGGTCGCTCTGAATGCGCGCGGATTCGATCAGGTCGAGTTTCATATCTCCACCAACGTTGGGGAAGACGAGCGGCCGCTCTCCCGCGTTGCCTCGGGCGGCGAAATCTCCCGGGTCATGCTCGCCCTGAAAAGCATCCTCGCAAAAACCGACAGGCTGCCGGTGCTCATTTTCGATGAAATCGACGTCGGCGTGAGCGGGCGAATTGCCCAGGCGGTCGGTGCCGCGCTCAAAAACCTTGCAGGTTTCCATCAGGTGATTGCTATCACTCATCTTCCCCAAATTGCAGGCTTCGCCGAAACCCACTTTGCCGTTACCAAGAGCGAAGAGGGTGGCCGGACCAGTACGCACCTGCGGCAACTCACCCTCGAGGAACAGGTGCGCGAGGTGGCGCGGCTGATAAGCGGCGCCGAAGTAACCGAAACCGGGCTCGCCGGAGCCCGCGAACTCATGGGACTCCAGCAATGACCCTTGCTGTCTATAATACTCTGACCCGCACCAAAGAACCATTCGAGCCGATCGAAAAACCCTTTGTCCGCATGTACGTCTGCGGCCCCACAGTGTACGGCCATTCCCATCTCGGACACGCCAAGAGTTATATTTCCTTCGATATCATCGTCCGCTACCTCCGCTTCCTCGGCTACAACGTCCTGTACGTCCAGAATATCACCGACGTGGGCCACCTGACCGACGATGCGGACGAGGGAGAAGACAAGATTCTCAGGCAATCACGGACGGACCGGGTGCATCCGATGCAGCTGGCGGAAACATATACGCGCAGCTACTTCGACGATATGGACGCCCTCGCCGTCATACGTCCCGACATCTCGCCGCGTGCAACAGGGCATATCCTCGAGCAGATCACTCTGACACAAACACTGCTGGAACGGGGACTCGCGTATGAAGCCAACGGATCGGTCTACTTTGATGTCCGGCAGTTCCCCCGGTACGGGCAACTCTCGCACCGCACACCGGATGAAATGAATGCCGGCGTTCGTATCGAGGTGAAATCCGAGAAACGCCATCCAGCGGACTTTGCGCTCTGGAAACGCGCGGAAGCAGGCCACATCATGCGCTGGCCCAGCCCCTGGGGAGAAGGGTTCCCGGGCTGGCACCTGGAATGTTCAGCAATGGCAATGAAATACCTTGGCGAAAGTCTTGATATTCATGGCGGTGGACTGGAAAACCAGTTTCCCCATCACGAATGCGAAATCGCCCAGAGCGAAGGGGCAACAGAGAAGCCCTTCGTCAAGTACTGGCTCCACAACAATATGGTGACCGTCGACGGGAAGAAGATGGGGAAATCTCTGGGTAACTTCATTACTCTCAAAGACGCCTTCACACGATGGAGTCCGCCCGTTATCCGTTTCTTTATCCTCCAGAGCCACTATCGCAGCACTCTGGATTTTAGCGCCGCCGCAGTCGAAGGAGCAGCAAAAGGCTGGGAGAAACTGAAGAACACAGTGCAGAATGTACGCGAAGCCATCACCTCAGAAACCCCCGGACAACCCGCCGGTATTGACCTGGAGAGATACCGGAACGCTTTTCTCGAAGCCATGAACGACGATTTCAATACCCCCCAGGCCATGGGCATTCTTTTTGATCTCTCCCGGGAAGTCAATCAAGCGCTCGGCCGCGGCACACCTGTGGATATCCGTGATCTTCAGCGTATCGAGGAGTTCTATAATAAACACGCGGGCGAGGTGCTGGGTCTGGCGATTGCCCGGGGCGTACCAGGAACTGCAGGAAAAAATCTGGAACCGGAATTGATGGGATTGCTGATATCCCTGCGGACGGACCTGCGAAGGGACAAACTCTGGGCATTCTCCGACCGGATTCGCGACGGTCTCCTGAACGCCGGTATTACCCTGGAGGATAAAAAGGAAGGAACCACCTGGAAGAAGACCTCTGCCGATCAATGAGACGATTCTCCACACTGCTGCTCTGGATTGCCTGTCTTGCATCACCCGCGGCAGGACAGGGCGCGGCCGGCAGTGAAGGGCAACTTGAACCACGGTATCTGGTGGACATGCCCACCGCCGGCATGCTGGACAAGGGATCCATGGCCATCGATGTCGATTTCTATCAGGAGGGTGGCGTGTTACTTGCCCTCTCGGCTGGTGTCCTGGATCGTCTGAGCTTCGGAATCTCGTACGGCGGGTCACACCTCATCGGGTCTTCGTCACCGGTGATGAATGAAATGCCCGGCGTGAATGTCAAGATACGTATCATCGAAGAGAGTGTCGCTTTCCCGGCCATCGCCATCGGGTTCGATTCACAAGGAAAAGATGGCTATATCAAGGACATGGACCGCTATACAGTGAAGTCGCCCGGCCTTTATGCCGCGGCCAGCAAGAACTACACCATGCTCGGCTTCTTCAGTCTGCACGGAGGGATCAACTACAGCTTCGAGCGTGCGGATAATGACAAGGACTTCAATGTGTTCTTCGGTGCGGAAAAGACCATCGGCCCGATACTTTCACTCGTACTTGAATACAATATGGGGTTGAACGACAACAGCGATGATGCCATCGGCAAAGGGAAAGGTTATGTCAATACGGCACTCCGCTGCGCCCTGGGAAACGGCCTCACAATTGCCGTGCATATCAAAGACCTCATCCATAACGGCCAGGATACCGGCGTGGCAAACAGGACGGTTCGCCTCGAATATGCCCGCGCCTTGTGAATGAAGGTGTTCTCTTTATTGAACGCCCCCGCAACCATTGTCCACTAATCTGCACAGCCAACCCCTGTAAGAGTCCCCTGAATCGGGCATTTTGGCTCGTTTTGAGATGGCATTATTGTTGTGCAGAATGTTGAAGATCAGGAGGTTCCACCCATGAATACGTACATCCGCGGATTAGTCGCCCTAGGGAGCGTCGCTGTTCTCGGCCTCCTTGCTTCCGGCTGCTACACCCAGTTTGGCAGCGTGCAGGAAGACCGGTCGGAAGATGCGGTCAACGAAGAGCTATACGCCTACGAAGACTCCATCACCGTGGACGACTTCGAGAACGCCCGGAGACAGTTCTACTACGACTACTACTATCCGCCGGCCATGGCCGGCATCGGTTTCGCTTCGACCTGGTACGGTGGGTTCTATCCTCCATATGGATATGGCTACTACTCCCCATGGGTTGATCCATGGTACGGCTGGTGCGGATCGCTCTATCCGGGCTACTATGCGTACTGGCACAGCCCCTACTGGGGATACTATGGTTACTATGGACACGGCGGGGGCTACTACGGAGGCAATGGAGGCTATGCTGAGGCTGGCTCCGGCTCGTACGGCGAAACGCGAACATTCGGATCCACGCGGAGTCCCGGGAACGCCCGTAGTACCGAAGTCCTTCCGATTGGAGCTCGATCACGCACCCCGGTGAACAAAACGTCGGGCAGCCCGCCGCCCGCCGGAGGTGTCACCACCGGCCGTCGCGGACAGGACGGTGAACGACAGAGCGTGGCAGGTACGCGGTCGGGCGGACAACGTCCCGGAAGCTCATCCGGAAAACGGGAAAACTCCCGAAGCGTAGCCCCGCGCTGGTATCCCCAACCCTCTGTCAGCGACAAACCCGAACGCGGAGCCTCTTCCATGGCGCCTGCGCCAGGTGCCGGCTCGCCCGGCCGGGAAAGCGGCCGTGGAGGCAACGATCGGTCTGGTGGCGGATCGACCTACTCACCGCCACCGTCAGCACCTCCTCCTTCAGGGAACAGCGGAGGAAACGCTTCGACCAATACCGGATCACGCGGCGGGAACCACCGCTGACATCAGCAAAAGGACGACCATGAAGAGATGTGCGGTTGTACTGTCTGCAATTGCTCTGGCGGTGTTCTCCCTGCAGACACCCGTGATGGCGCAGTTTCCCGAAGATGCCCTGCGGTTTTCAACGCCCGGATTCGGCGTGGGAAGCCGGGCACTCGGCATGGGAAATGCTTATACCAGCGTAGCGAATGACTTCAGTGCGATCTATTGGAACCCTGCCGGACTTGCGCAGGCCCAGCTGGATGAGTTCACCTTCGGCATGTCGTACATGAATATGATCGATACAAGCCAATTTATGGGGGAGATGGGGACCTCTTCGACAGGCGCATTCAATATCAACACGTTGGGTATCGTTCACAAGGTCCCAACACGCCAGGGCAGTTTCGTCGTGGCACTGGGATACCACCGTCAGAATTCGTTCATCTCGGGGCTTTCGTTCAAAGGTTTCAATCCGAACAGCAGCATCATTCAAACGTCCGCCCGGGATAGCGCGTACTATCCGGATGATCTGACAGACAACATTGCGTATCAGCTCTATCTCGCCGATATTGACACGTTGAGTGGACGATTCATCAGCCCGATCACCAACCGCGTTACCCAGGGAGCCGAAGTTATCGAGGGAGGCGGTCTCAACAACTGGTCGATCGCGGCCGCCATGGACATTGCCCGCGACCTGTCGCTTGGAGTCACCCTCACCTATGTCTCCGGCAGCTACCGCTACGACAGGAACTATGAGGAAACAGACCCTGCGGGTATTCACAACCAGTATCCCTTCGACTTCCAGCGCCTCACACTTGACGAGTATATCGAGAGCGATATTTCCGGATTCAATGCGACATTTGGCATGCTCTATCGTATTCCCGGGCGTTTCCGGCTGGGCGTTTCGATCAAGGCCCCGACGGCCTTTACGGTGAAAGAAAACTTCGGAATTTCCGCCCGGAGCTACTTTGACAACGGCGACATCCTCCCCGCGGACTCCCCCTTCGAGACGGCATCAAGTGGCACGTATGACATCCACTCCCCCTGGGTGTTCAGCGGCGGCATGTCCTTGATCCTCAATAACCTGCTGCTCGCCGCGGATGTGGAATACACGGACTGGAGGGAACTGGAGTTCGCGAACGCCAGCCCCGGCGTGATGGAGAAGAACAAGGAGATCAGACAGCTGTTCCGTGAGGTTGCGAATCTGCGCGGGGGCGTTGAATATGATGTTTTCGGTCTCGGCTTCAGGGTGCGCGGAGGATTCATCTACAATCCTTCACCGTACAAAGGGGACCCGCAAAGCTACGACCGCAAGACCATCACCGGCGGGCTGGGGATCATGCTCGGGGGCGCTGCCATGCTCGATCTGACATATGCGCATGGCTGGTATGAAACTTTCCGATACAACTACATCCAGGACGACATCGTCTCACGCACGGATGAAAAGATCACCACCCGCACCCTCCTTATGACATTCTCCTACAGGTTTTGAGTGCCGCACCTGCCCTGTACAGGCAGGTGTGAACCGATGCCTTGCATAATCAGGTGTGAATCGATATATTGGAGTCCATCACAGAGAGGCGTGATGGACTCCGCGTTTTTCTTACCCTTCCGGAACAACCGGTGAGCAAACGCACCAGGATCCTCGTCGGTGTGCTTGGTGTGCTCGGCGTGGCCGCACTTGCAGCATTCTTCTTTTTCCGGTATCAGCTCCACAAGTCGTTTCCACAGACTTCCGGGACCCTCGACGTGCCAGGTCTTCTTGCACCCGTTCGGATTGCCCGCGACGAGTACGGCGTGCCCCGCATCGATGCCGCCAATGAGCACGACGCCATGGTTGCGCTCGGCGTTGTCCATGCGCAGGATCGTCTCTGGCAGATGGATATGCAGCGGCGGGCGGCGCAGGGACGCCTTTCGGAGATCTTCGGCTCAGTGACAGTTCCCTTTGATAGAATGTTTCGTATTGTCGGACTGCTCCGGATCAGTGAAGCCATTGAAAGCCAGCTCTCCGATGACACCCGGCGCCGCCTGCAATGGTACAGCGATGGCGTCAATGCCTGGCAGGCGTCAAGCGCCGGCGCCCTTCCCGTGGAATTCGATCTTCTCCGTTACGAACCCGAAAAATGGACCCCGCTGCACTCGATACTCGTGAGCCGCCTGCTCGCCTGGGAACTCAACCTCTCCTGGTGGACCGACGTGACCTATGGCAGCCTTGTCTCCAGACTGGGTAACGATATCGTGACGGAGATCCTTCCCACGTTTCCCGCATCCGTCCCTCCCACCGTACCGGCGGAAACCTGGCGGAAGTACGCAGACGCGGGTTCTGCATATATGAGAACCGCCCGGGACTATCGAAGATTTATGGGCCGCCCGCTGGCGCAGGGAGGGAGCAACGCCTGGGCTGTCGCACCGTCAAAATCCACCACCGGCGGGGCACTGCTTGCCAATGACACACATCTCCACCTCTCCCTTCCCGCCCAGTGGTATGAACTGGGATTCTCCGCACCGGGCGTGCGTGTCCACGGGATGTCCATCCCCGGAGTTCCCGGCGTCGTGGTGGGGAGGAACGACTCCATTGCGTGGGGTGTCACCAACCTCATGGCCGATGATGCCGACTTTTTCATCGAGAGAATTGACCAGGCGGACAGCGGGAAGTCCTGGTACGACAATGGCTGGGAGCGGCTGAAAGTGCTGGAAGAGGAGATCGTGGTTCGCAATGACACCACCAGGACGCTGAAGATCCGGCTGACGCACAACGGACCGATTGTCACCGACATCCAGACGCAGCTGCAACATAGCAGACCGCCCTTCGTGGCAAGTATGCGATGGACCGGGGCCGAGCCGGACGATCAGATCGGGACGTTCCTGCGGCTCAACCGTGCTCGGAACTGGGGCGAATTTACGGCTGCCCTGAAAGGATTCACGGTACCGGGACAGAATTTTGTGTATGCTGATGTGCGGGGAAACATCGGATACTACTGCGCTGCCCGCCTGCCCATCCGGCGCGACAGAAATGGTCTGCTCCCCAGGCCGGGATGGGAACCTGCATCGGGTTGGAACGGGTATATCCCGTTCGAAAAGCTCCCGCATCTTTTCAATCCGCCGTCGGGCTATGTGGCAAGCGCAAACAACCGCGTGGTGGATGACAGCTATCCGTACTACATCACTGATCTCTGGGAGCCGCCGTCCCGTATCATGCGCCTTCATGAAATTCTCGGGGCTGCAGACGCACGGTTTTCGGTGCGGGATATGCAGCAACTTCAGAACGACACCTACTCGTTGTTTGCGCAGGACATGCTTCCCTACCTTCTCCATGCGTGCCGGGACAGTGTGCTCGGCCGGGAACATGCCGAACACGTTCGTGAGTATCTCAGCAACTGGAACTGTTCCTTCGGCCGCGAAGATATTGCTACCACGATCTTCCAGCACTGGCTCCTCCGGCTTATGCACAATACCTACGAGGACGAGATGGGGGCGGAGCTCTTCCATGATTTTACCATGCTTGTCAACGTACCCATTCGCGTCACCGCACGCCTGCTGCAACGGGGATCTTCCCGGTGGTTCGACGACGTGCGGACACCGGCCGTGGAAACACGGGACGGCATCGTGGAACAAAGCCTGCGCGAAGCCGTCGAGCAACTGGTGTCCCGTCTGGGAGAGGATACACGCAACTGGCGATGGGGAGATGTCCATACGGTGACCCTCCAGCATCCGTTCGGATTGCAGAAACCGCTGGACAGGGTCTTCAACCTGGGGCCGTTTCCTTATCCCGGAGGATCCACAACAATGATGAGCGGTGAGTACAGCATCACGGAGCCGTTTGCCGTGACGGTTGGACCCTCGTTCCGTCAGATATTCGATCTGGCAAATCCGCGAGAGCATTACGCGGTCCTGCCGTCGGGAGAATCCGGACAGGTGTACCATCCGCACTATGACGACCAGACCCCGCTCTGGCTGAACGGTGCATACCGCACCGTCCGGACAGACTCCGAGGCGGTGGGCGTGGACATTCTCACACTGCTTCCCGGGAAATAAGAATGGTCCGGCTTTCGGAACGACTGACCCTTCTTCTGAAGAGGGCAGAGTCGGTGGTGGCCTTCACGGGGGCGGGCATCTCCGCCGAAAGCGGCGTGCCCACCTTCCGGGGAGGCGACGGCATCTGGGCGAAAATGCGTCCGGAAGAACTCGCCAGCATGGCCGGATTCATCAAAAACCCCGACCTGGTCTGGCAATGGTATGCCCATAGAAAGAAAGTGATTGCCGAAGTGGAGCCCAATGCCGGGCACCGGGCACTGGTCTCCATGGAACATCTCTTCCCGCGTCTTACCGTCATCACACAGAACATCGACAACCTGCATCGCCGTGCCGGAAGTTCCACTGTCCATGAACTCCACGGCAACATCGAACGCAACTATTGCATGAAGTGTGGCACGACGTACGTCAACGAGGCTGTCCTTGCAACCGCGGGAGTGCCGCTCTGCGATGCCTGTGGAGGCACAATCCGACCCGATGTGATCTGGTTCGGGGAAATGCTGCCGGAGGAAGAGTGGGAGCGGGCGGTGCGCGCAGCCCGGTCCGCGGATCTGTTCTTCTCGATAGGTACCTCGTCGGTTGTCTATCCTGCGGCATCCCTGCCGCTTATGGCGAAGATGCAGGGGGCATATCTGGTGGAAATCAACCCGGAGCCGACACCGCTGACCGGACGTGCCGACGAATTTTTGCAGGGTACGGCAGGTGACATCCTGCCGGTGATATACACATGTGCTGAACACGAACGGAGAGCACTCAGATGATTCTACCGGAGGCCAGAACACGCATTGTGTGTACACTGGGACCGGCTTCACAGGAGGTCCCGACCATCGTGAAGATGATTCACACCGGAATGGATGTGGCGCGGCTCAACTTCTCACACGGTACACACGATGTGCACGCACAGGTACTCGCGCACGTGCGGGAAGCCGCCCGCAGCACCAATGTGCCGGTGTGCATCCTTCAGGACCTTCAGGGCCCGAAGATCAGAATCGGCGATCTCGCCGTCCCTGCCATCGACCTTCTTCCCGGCAGCCCGTTCGTGATTACCACCGAACAAATCATCGGGGGACCCGGACGCGTGTCCACCACGTACCAGGAGCTTCCCCACGACATACGGCCGGGTGACGCGATTCTTCTGGACGACGGCAAATTGCGTCTGCGTGTCGTCAGAGTGGAAGGGGCGGACGTCCGCTGTGAAGTCATAACCGGCGGACCCCTGACGCCTCGCAAAGGGATCAACCTTCCTGGAGTCGCCGTCAGTGCACCGTCGGTGACAGAGAAGGATCTCGATGACGCGCTCTTCGGGATTGCGAACGGCGTTGATTACATCGCCCTGTCGTTTGTACGCGCGGCGGAGGATGTGCGTACTCTGCGCCGAAGGATCAGTGCGAAAGGAGACGGAAGACGCGTCCCTGTTATCGCCAAGATCGAAAAGCCCCAGGCCATTGCCAACCTGGACGCAATTATTGAGGAGGCTGACGGCATTATGGTGGCGCGGGGGGATCTCGGAGTGGAACTTCCGCCCGAAGAGGTGCCTTTACTGCAGAAGATGATTATCCGGAAATGTAACGCTGCAGGCAAGCCGGTGATCGTTGCGACTCAAATGCTGGAATCCATGATCAGTCACTCAACGCCGACCCGGGCCGAGGCCAGCGATGTCGCCAATGCGGTGATCGACGGATGCGATGCGGTGATGCTGAGCGGAGAGACGTCTGTTGGTGCGTACCCGCTGGAAGCCGTGGGGATCATGAACCGCATCATCACGTCCGTGGAGACGGGCGAACCGGTACGACGGCCGGTAACGGAACCGGGCGGGAGTATGCTCGGCGAGCAACAGGATGCACTGGGCCGTGCGGCCTGTCTCCTGGCCGAGCAGATGCGTGCGAAAGCCATCGTTGCGGTGACACATACCGGTCGGACCGCACGCGTGGTATCGAAATACCGGCCGCGGATGCCTATCATCGCCGTAACGAACAGTATGCCCACCCTGCGTGCTTTGAATCTTGTCTGGGGGGTGCGCGGGATAGCCCTGGAAAGCCATCCGGAGGATTCCGACGGAATCCTCCGGGCGGTGCAACAGCGTCTTCTCAATGAGGGATTATTGCGTGCCGGGGAGACGTTTGTGTTGCTGGCCGGACTTCCGCTCTTCAAGGGTGGCGGTACAAACCTGATCAAAGTGGAACAGATGGAGATGTGACCGCGCCGGCTATCCTTTTCCTTTTTTGGCCGGTGCCTCGGCGATCTCAAACAACCGGTCAAGCATCGATATTCTGAGCAGGCTGATCACCTTGTTGTGTGCATTCGCCAGCCGCACAACACCGCCGTGTTCCTTCATCTTCCGCTCGGCGATCAATAGCGCACTCAACCCGCTGCTGTCACAGAATTCCACCTCCCGCAAATCCAGGATAAGCTTCTGCACTTTGGGTTTGCACAGGATCAGAAACTCTCCTTTGAGCTCGCCCGCAATTGCCGAGTCAAGTTTCTTTTCCTTCAGTGTGAGGGTCACCGAGGACCCGTCATTCTGTACGTCGAATTTCATGGTCTGACACTCCCTGTAAACATCTGGACGACAGCGGCAAACCGTTCATACAGGTGCGCGGCTCCCCGCGTGCTGTCCGGTTGCATCAAGAAATTGAAGAAGGCCTCCGCACCGGTCCGGGCAAACCCGAGACGGACCCGTGCATTGCTCGCCTTACAAATATAGGCTGACGGGAGCAGGAAGTCAAGATTGAGATCAATGGCCATATCATACCGTCGTGCTTTCACCGCACGCGTGATGTCCGACGCCGGAAGGAAGAACCGCGAAATGTTCGCGGTGCTCAGTCGGAGAATCTCGCTGCGCGGCAGCAGCGCACCCACGGCGCTGTCATGCTCATCCGTGACGATGGTGATGTGATTGTCAGGGAAGTGCTTCAACAACAGATCGATGACGGGCGCAGGGGATACTGCCGATGGGGTCAGCGGGAGAATCAGGAGGGCATGGTTGCCCGCGCTGATGCCGGCAAAGGAGATGACGCCATCACGGTTGTTCCTGAACCGGAACCGGGAAAGGTACAGACCGAGAGAACGACCCAACGATTCAAGCATGGAATGTTATCCGATCATCGACAGGAGTTCGGCTTCAGAAAGCGTGGGAATGCTGAGCGCACGCGCGCGGGTGAGTTTCGATCCTGCGTCGGTGCCGACAACGACATAATGAACATTCTTGCTGACGGACGAGACCACCGTTCCTCCATGACGTTCGATCAGTTCGCGGATTTCCCCGCGTGAATAGGTGGGGAGCGTGCCCGTCAGCACAAACGTCTTTCCGGACAGGACTCCCCTTCCGGTGCTGACGATACTCCGGAGTTGCACGCCGGCAGCCACCAGCCGTCGTAGTATCTTCCGGTTGTGTTTTTCCCGGAAAAAATGAACGATACTCGCGGCTATGGTCGGACCGATCGCGGGAACTGTCTGCAGTGTTTCTTCATCAGCAGTCTGCAGAAGATCGGCGGAAGGGAAATGCTCCGCAATGGTGCGTGCCACGCCGGCGCCCACATGACGTATCCCCAGAGCAAACAACACACGGGAGAACGGCTGTTGCTTGCTCTTCTCGATAGCGGCGAGGAGATTCGCGGTGCTCTTCTCGCCCCACCTGTCCAATGCGACGAGCTGTTCCCTCTGTGCGGCAAGCATGTACACATCGGCAACATTGTGGAGGAATCCCAGATCCACCAGCTGCTCCACAGCCGCCGATCCCAGTCCCTCGATATCCATTGCCCCGCGTGCGGCGAAGTGTTCGATCCGTCCGCGGATCTGTGCCGGACAGTCTGCGTTTTCGCAGTAGTGGTTCGATTCTTCCGCGGATCGATAGATTCCGGATCCGCATACGGGGCACGTGGAAGGCATCGAAAATGGTTCTGCTCCCTCCGGCCGTCTTGCGGAAATCACGCCCGTAACCTTGGGGATGACATCCCCCCCCTTTTCGACCACAACCGTATCCCCGATGCGCAGGTCGAGATCTGCAATATAGTCCACATTGTGGAGCGTGGCACGGGAAACCGTGCTTCCCCCGACAAACACCGGGGTTAATTCGGCGACGGGTGTCACCGCGCCGGTGCGTCCCACCTGCAGACTGATGCCTTTCAGAACCGTTTCCGCGGCGCGTGAGGTAAATTTGAAGGCGATGGCCCAGCGTGGACTCCTGGCGATCGTTCCGAGTTCCGCCTGCTGTGCGAGCGCGTCCACCTTCACCACAACGCCGTCAATGTCGTACGGCAGCGTGTCCCGATTCTCTTCCCACTCCTTCCAGTAGTTGACGACGTCATCAATGCCGGCACAGCGCCGGTAATGGGGATTCACGGGAAACCCGAGTTCGGTCAGCAGGGACAACGTCTGTGCGTGTGAGGCGAGACGTGCCTGCGGCGCAAAGAGCGTGTACGTGAAAAGGCTGATCGGCCGTTCCCCCACAACCTTCGGATCCTGTAACTTCAGCGTCCCGGCTGTGGCATTGCGCGGATTGATGAACAACTTTTCGTTGTTGCGCGCCCGCTGTTCATTCATTTTCACAAAAGCATCGCGTGCCATATACGCCTCTCCCCGGACTTCAATATCCTGATGTGTCCGCACGACGGTACGCAGGCGGAGAGGGATCTGACGGACCGTGCGGAGATTGTTGGTGATATCATCTCCCTGTGTCCCGTCACCCCGGGTTGCCCCCTGAACAAACAACCCGTCCCTGTACTTGAGCGTCACAGCCACGCCGTCAATCTTTAACTCCGCAACATACTCGATCGGGGCCTTGCCGAGCAGCTCACGTACGCGACGGTCAAAATCGCGGATTTCCTCCTCAGAATAGGAATTGGCGAGACTGAGCATGGGTGGATCATGCGCGACGGTCGCGAATTCCTTCGTCGGAATTCCCCCGACCCGCTGTGTCGGAGAATCCGGCGTACGCAGCTCCGGATACTCCACTTCCAGATTCTGCAGTTCGCGCAACAGCCGGTCGTATTCCCCGTCAGTTACTGTCGGTTCGGCGAGGACGTAGTAGCGGTAGTCGTGTTCACGCAGCTCCCGCCGCAGCCGCTCCGCGCGCTTTGCCGCTGCAGCAGGGACCCGGCTCATGGCGTTGGCCCCGTTGCAGGCGGAGATGTGAGGGTCTGATGCGTGAGCTCGACATTGCGGACAACGCTGCCCGGTTTGCCCAGCGTGCCGAGGTCGCGGGCATTCAGACGAAACCGGATGCCTCCCGCATTGCCAAGCGTGAGGAGAAAACGATCCCTTGCCTTCCACTGTCTCGAAGCATTCGGGGGAAACAGATAGTCGGCGGGGGGGAGCCCGTCCACGACCACCTCCACCCACACGGAATCCGTGGTCAGGGCTTTCAAGACCAGACTGTCCTTCGGGCTTTCCGACCTCACACGGCGTTCCGCGACCACGGGGTCACCGGGTGTCAGCCGGCGTTCATTCTCGCGTACACTCGTCTCAAAGGGAAGCTCCTGTACTCTGGGAGGAGCGGAGATGTTGTCAAGGTACGAGATGGCCAGGATCACCAGAATTGCGGCAAGGGTAACCAGCGCGGCCCGCAGGGCGCGATGCTTCCACCAGGGCACCACAAGGTTTTGTGGCGTTGCCGGTTCGGTCACCGGGGGTTCTTCCCGTACCGGCGCCGCAGGGGGAGGCGGACTCCCGTCCGCCGAGGTGTACCGTTGCACCAACGCGTGCGGATCCAGACCGATACGCTCTGCGTATTCGCGAAGAAACGCACGCACGTATGCGGCCGGGAAGCCGGAAGTGTTGCCCGCTTCCAGAGCACGAAGGACATCGATGCTGATCATCGTCTTCTGCGCGATTTCTTCCAGGGAAATCCCCTGTGCTTCTCGCGCGGCGCGCAATTCGGTGAACAGGTTTGTCATGCGTCAGCTTTCCGGATGGGATCAGGCCCGAAGGTGGGCGTGTCAAGCACTTTACGCACTTTTGTTGCAAGTGTCTCCAGAAGGAAAGGCTTCTGCACGAACCCGTTCACTTCGCTGGAGAACCGCGGCGCTTCGATGACGCCCTTGCCGTAACCGGTCACAATGATAATCCGCACACGGGGGTCAAGGGACCGGAGCTGCTCAAAGGCCTCAATGCCGGACATGACCGGCATGTTCACATCCAGCAGCACCAGATCGATACTTGCCCGGCGGGTGCGATAGAACTCCACCCCCTCATGCCCATTGCTGGCCACATAGATCGTATAGCCAAGATGGGCTAGGATGTCGCGGGCAACCTCAAGAACCGCAGGCTCATCATCCACGACAAGAATATGCTCGGTCCCGCGCGGTATGTGCGAACGCTGCTTGCGCTTCCCTCCGGGAAGGGATTCGGCGTGCTGCGGAAAGAAGAGCGAGAATGTGGTGCCCCGACCCTCCTCGCTTTCGAGGTTGACAAAGCCACCGTGGTTCTGCATGACACCGTAGACAACCGATAAACCCAGACCGGTGCCATTGTCCTTGGTCGTGAAAAAAGGTTCAAAGATCCGTTCCTGCACCGCGCGCGGGATTCCCCGTCCGGTATCTGCAACGCGGATTTCAACGAACGGCCCGGGACGAACGGACAAAAATCGGCTGACGGTTGAGGAGTCGGCATGGATGATGCCGGTGGTGATGGTGATGGTGCCGTGCTCCGGCATCGCATCCCGGGCATTCAGGAGGAGGTTCAGCAACGCCTGCTGGATCTGTCCGTCATCACCGTTGACGGTGACCGGCGCTGCGGTGAGACTGGTGTGCACGGCGATATCCTTGGTGACACTCCGCTGATACAGGTCCAGGGTTTCATGAATCAGTGCGTGGATGTCGACCGGAGAAGCGATGGTCTCGGCTTTGCGTGCAAAGGTGAGAAGCTGTCGGGTCAGGGACGATCCGCGCCGTGCGGAGGATTCAATAATCTCAACATACTTGGTGAGTCTTGCTCTGTCGCTCAGATGTCGCCGCATGATGGATGCCGAGCCCAGGATGGCCGCAAGAATGTTGTTGAAGTCATGCGCAATGCCGCCGGCCAGGTTTCCGATGCTGTCGATCTTCTGGGCATGCAGCAGGGCCCCTTCCATGCGCTTCCGCTCGGTAATGTCCCGCGCAACAATCCGGGCCGTAACGGTGCGGCCGTGCTCATCAATGACGAGCGATGAATTCAGAAGGACAGAAAAAGGCTTCCCCAGGGCGGTCACCATCTGTTCTTCAACATCACTCACCCCGCGTCCATCAGCGAACATACGGTCAAGCATCGCATTCACCACTTCTTGCCGTGACGTAAGAAACAGTGAAGCGAATGTCCTTCCGATGATGTCGTGCTTTGGCACTCCGAGAAGGTCTGCTCCATGACGATTACAGCTGATAACCGCGTGTTCGCGGTCTACGCTCAGGTACAGGTCGGGGGCATTTTCAAAAAGGTCGGCATACTGCTGCTCCGATTGGTGCAAGCGCTCAAACAGGCGCGCGGTATGCACTGCTACACTGATCTGGTTCCCGATTGCTTCCATCAGCTCCACCTGCTTTGGACCGAACAAGCCGGGGAATTCTCCGGCGATGATCAGAACTCCCACGGTGCTGTTCTTCGTCCGCAAAGGCATCGACGTCCAGAATCGAAAACCGGGTTCTTCCAGCGGCGCCACCATCCGATGATTCTCTCCCTGCGCGCCCCCCCGGGCCGAACGGGGTTCTTCAAGCCAGGCTTCCGGTCCCGTCCCATGGACGGAGCACGCGGAGAAGAAATCCACCTTCGTTCCCTCCACGCAGCGGAGAACCAGCCCATCCCCCTCGGTGAGGTAGATCCATCCCCATCGGGCGTCCAGAACATCGGTAATTCTGCCCAGCGCTGTCCGGAGAACGTCGTCAAGTTCCATCACCCGGTTGACCGCTTCGGCGAC
This sequence comes from uncultured Bacteroidota bacterium, assembly GCA_963779225.1. GTDB lineage: Bacteria > Bacteroidota > Ignavibacteria > UBA10030 > UBA6906 > CAVPCZ01. Next base: position 380,476 of record CAVZWW010000003.1, on the reverse strand, counting down.
GGTGTTGAGGGCGAGCAGCTGCCGGCGTTGGTCGTCCAGCCTGCGGCTGTTCAGCAGGGAAAAATACACGCTGGTAAAACCGATGATGCCTACAGTCACAATACTGATAAAGTCCATGAATCGTGGAGACTGTCCCGTCGCAGCCATGGCGGTGATAATGGTCGCCATCGTTACGACGACCGCGGTGGAGGCAACCATCTGGGCCTGTTCTACAGGGCCGAGAGCGCGGAGGAAGGTGCGTAGGCTGTTGAGAGGATTGAACATACGGGAAATGTACGAAACGGTGGGGTGACAAACAAAAAAGAAAGTCCCGCCGGCGATGACGGGACCGTCTCTACATGCGAACGCGAAACGCTGATATTCAGCGAATTGTCACTTCTTCAGAAGGACCGCTTCCTTGCAGGCCTTTGCGACACGGAATTTCACTACGGTCTTAGCCGGAATCGAAATAGCTTCGCCGGTCTTGGGGTTGCGACCCATACGCTCTTTGCGGTTGACAAGAACAAGCTTGCCGATACCGGGAAGCGTGTAGGTATTCTTTGCCTCTTTGTACGCCAGGGCCGCTTGCTCTTCGAAAATGGAAGCGACCGCCTTTTTCTTCAAATCAAACTTACTTGCGAAGTGGGCGATGATCGCCGTCTTCGACATTGCCTTAGCCATTGGTCCTCCTTGAGGTAGTGGAAAAAACTGAGTGTGTACGGGGGTGAAGATAGCACATTCTCCCGACAATTCAAACAAGAAAATCGAAAAAACCGAGGATTTACCACGGTTCTCGTTCAAGTGGCGTTGAGTCGCCGTTCTGACTGATCAGTTCCACCGGGCACTGAGGGAGCGCGTCCAGGAAGTTGTGACCGTACGACCGGGTGAGAATCCTTGAATCCAGCACGGAAACAACACCATGGTCGGATGTCGAGCGAATGAGGCGCCCCGCCCCCTGACGGAATTTCAGTATGGCTTCCGGAAGAGAGTACTCGAGGAACGCATTCCCCCCGCGTTGACCGATCTCCTCGAGACGGGCCTCAATAAGGGGATGTGTCGGCACGGCAAATGGCAGCCTCGTGATAATCACATGCTCCAACGCCTCTCCTGGCACATCTACGCCCATCCAGAAGCTGTCCAGACCGAAAAGCACCGAATGAATGTCCTTGCGGAATTCCTCCAGAAGCTGATGCCGCTGAAAGTCAACCCCCTGGACCAGAAGACGGATGCCGAGATCCTCCAGATCACCTGACACGGTTGCGGCAATGTTCCGCATGAGGGCTGAACTGGTGAACAACACCAGCGCTTTTCCGTTTGTGCGCTTGATAAAGGCGAGCACCGTCGCCGGCAGCGCCCTGAGGTAACCCGGGGCATCCGGTTCAGGAATGTCGCGCGCAATCCAGATCCGCATCTGACGCCGGTGGTCAAAAGGCGAATCCAGCTGTAGACCCTCGGCAGATGCCGCCCCGAGTCGTTCCTGTATGTACGCCATGCTGCCGTTGACCGCCACCGTTGCGCTTGTGAGAACAACAGGTCCCAGCTCTCCAAATAACGATCCTGACAGAAGCCCGCCGACGTTGAAGGGTGCCGTACAAAGCGCGGTTTGTTCGTGTCCGGGCTCATCCGTTTCCACCCAGTAGGCGTTGGACGGATTGCGGAGCGCCAGGAATTCGTCCAGAACAAGCAGATCGCCCGTCAACGACTGCCGGAGTGCCGCGATTTCCTGTGCGTCCGATGACGTGGCGGCGTGGTCTTCCTCAGAACGGACCAGTTCAAGAAACGATTGCAGGTGCGTGCTGAGCGTGTCGGGAACAGGAAAGGGTTCCGTGATCCGGATCTGACGTATGCCGGTGCGGCCGGGAGAGCCCGGGCGCCGCTGGCGGACCGCTGCCGCACGGGCAAGATTGTCGAAGAACTCCTCCACAGCACCAAGGGCGCCCTTGCAGGCGGTTTTCACCGGTCGCTTGGCCCTGACGAGCAAACCCTTGCGCATCCGGGAGTGGTACAGGCGGTTTAACGTGGTGATCATGCCGCGCCGTGACACACGCCTGCCAAACCCTGAGCCGGCGACCGCTTCCAGCGTGTGGGCTTCATCCAGAATGACGAAATCGTCCCCGAAGATCAATGCATCTTCCGCACGGCGGAGCGGCAACAGTGTAAAAAAAAGCGCGTGATTCATCACCACCAGATGCGCACGGCGGACTTCTTCCTTGACACGCTGAAAAAAACATGAACCGCCGCAGATGCGGGTATTGCAGAGGCCCGGTTCGGAACAGACGGCATTCCACACTTCGAACGCAGGAGTGAATCCTGCTCCGCCGAGCTCCCCGTCAGGCGAATGAACTGCCCACTCCTGAATCCGGAGCAATTGCTCCTGCTGCTCATCGCCGAACAGCGATCCGCTCCCCGCAAGGGCGTTCCGGAGCCGGGTGGTGCACAGGTAATTGCGTCTTCCCTTGAGCGCGACCGCGGTGAAATCGATGCCAAGCAGGCTGCGCGCGAGCGGGATGTCGTTGTGAAGGATCTGATCCTGAAGATTCTTGGTGTGTGTGGAAACAATGGCCTTCCGGCTGCTCCTTGTGGCGTGCAGAAGTGCGGGAAGCAAATACGCGAGCGTTTTGCCGGTACCGGTCGGTGCCTCCACGATCAGGTGGCGCCGCTGCTCAAGAGCCCGGGCAACAGCTAATGTCATCGCCTGTTGCTGCGGACGCTCTTCGAGACCGGGATACACGGCAAGCGTCCCTTCCGGACTAAACAGCTGTTCAATGCTCTGGCTCAGGGATTCCATCAGTGATGAAGGTACAGAATTGAGAACCCCCAATCCAGTTGATCTATCATTTCTTAACTTTTTCACCTATTTTCTATCCCGAGGATTTTTCCATGCGTAACGTGATAGCAATCCTTCTGTTTGTTCTGCACGCGCATCGACTTGCGGCACAGGAGGATTCCCTTGCCGTGGCGTCGACACCATGGCCCGCGGTGGCGGCCGGCGATGCGAAGACGTTCGCCCTCGGTGCCCTGTACCTGTTCGGTGCACCCTGCCGCTGGGAGGGAAAAGAGTGGAGAGATGTCGGCCTTACTGTGCTCGCCACAGGCGGAGCGGCATTGCTGGATGACGAAGTGTCTTCAGTGATGCTTCATAACCGCTCCACCACTTTGGACCATATATCGAATGTCGTGGTCAACTACGGCGACGGTCTTGTGCTCGGCGCACTGTGCCTCGGCGCTTACGGTACCGGTCTGGTGGTGAAGAATTCATGGCTCCGCGAGACCGCTGTATTGAGCACCACCGCGCTTCTGCTCACCGCTCTCTCTACACAGATCCTGAAGATTGCCGTGGGCCGCGCACGGCCCTATATGGGGTTGGGCAATGCGGCCTTTCGTCCTTTTCAGATGGAAGACGGCTACGAGTCTTTTCCTTCAGGCCATACCGCAGGGGCGTTCTCTGTGTCTGCGGTCCTTGCGGCCCGCATCGACAGGCCCTGGGTGAGCGTTGGACTCTATACGCTTGCTACGCTGACCGGCCTCTCGAGAATCTACTCGGAAGATCACTGGTTTTCCGATGTGGTCTTCAGTGCCATCTTCTCTGCATCACTCGGCAGGTCCCTTGTTCTGTGGTACGAAGGATCGCCTGAAGAAGGCAACCGGACCGGATGGTCATTGCTGCCGGCGCCGAACGGGATCACGCTGATGTACCGGTTTTGAACCGGTGAGTACTGCCACCGCCCGGGGGTGTTCCCCTGCGGTCCGGAAGCTCTCCGGTTATCCGTTGCCTGTGCGCTCTTCATTTGAAAGGAAACCCCGTGGACATGACGCCTCACATTGATCCTGCCCCCCATGACTCCATCTTGCGTCGCAGCCTGCGTGAGATTACGCAGCCGTTTGTCGACCTGGTGAGGGCCTCCCGCGCACTCTGGGGCATCAATGTCTCGTATTTGCTCGAAGGGCTCACCTACTTCGGAGTCGTCGGCCTGCTTGCCATCTACTTCAACGACTACATCGGCCTGGATGACATCAGCGCCGGGCAGATGGTGGGAATCCAGACCGCGGGGATTACCCTGAGTATGCTCTTTCTCGGGGCTACGGTTGATCTTATCGGTCCCCGTAAGGCCATACTGATATCTCTGACGGCAATGCTCGTCGGACGGATACTTCTGGCCGTCAGTCCGGAACTCATGGGTACCCGCGGACTCTGGTCTTCAGCACACCTGCTCGCAATGGGCGGGTTGCTGGGGATCATCATCGGCTACGGGATTTACCAGCCGGCATGTTATGCTGCGGTGAAGTTCTTCACCAACGAGAAGTCCGCCGCGATGGGGTATGCCATGCTGTATGCGCTGATGAACCTCGGCGGGTTTCTTCCGGGCCTCCTTTCCCCCCCTCTCCGGAAGGCCTTCGGCATCCCCGGGGTTTTCTGGGTGTATGCAGCCCTGACCATCGCCGGCATGGCTGTTGTGGCAACACTGCTGACGAACAGGGCGGTCCGTGCGGCAATGCTCGGAGCTGGAAAAAGTGCCGGGTGGCGCGACACGGGAGAAGAGCGTAAACCCGCGAAGGAACAGATCTTGTTCTATCTCCGGAACTTTCCGCTCCGGGACTTTCGTTTCCTCTTTTTTGTGTTCATTCTTATCCCCGTGCAGACCCTCTTCGCGCATAACTGGCTCACATTGCCGCAGTACTTCAGCCGGGCCTTCACCGGTGTGGTCAGTGACAACTACGAGACATTCGTCAATGCCAGTCCCCTCCTCATCTTTGTCCTCACGCCGGTGGTGGCTGCTTTCACCTCCAGGAAAGACACCTATACGATGATGATCGTGGGTACGTTGATCATGGCGGCGCCGACCTTCATTCTGGCGCTGGGGCCAAGCATGACAACGCTCCTCGCCTACCTCTTCATCATGACCATCGGCGAGGCGATCTGGTCGCCCCGGTTTCTCCAGTGGATTGCCGAAGTGGCCCCGAAGGAAATGACCGGCATCTATATGGGAATCGGCCAGTTCCCGTGGTTTCTGACAAAAGTGATCACCAGCCTCTATTCCGGATGGTTCCTTATGCAGTATTGTCCGGCGGGAGTTCCTCCTGAAGCGATGAACACCGGGATGATGTGGTTCATCTACGGCATTATTGCGATGATCACACCGATCGGGTTGGTGATCGCGCGTCCATGGATGTTGAAAGGGTTCAAAACGAAACATCAGGATTAGGACATGACTTATCGTGCGTGTACGTTGCTGCTGAGTATTGTCTTCCTTTCGCCCGGCGTCCCGGGACAAACACCGGAAGGAATGTCTGAACAGGACCGGATCACGGGCACGTGGATCACCGCTGAAGGCAAGGCGCATGTGACGATCACAAAATGCGGAGAGGCCTACTGCGGATCCATTACATGGCTGAAGGAACCGGAAAAGAACGGGAGACCGGTGCTCGATAACAAGAATCCTGACGATCAACTCCGGTCAAGGCCGATTCTCGGGATGCAATTCATGCGGGGTTTTCTTTACGACGGTGAGGGGGAGTGGACGGGAGGGAGAGTCTACGACGCCGAAAGCGGGGATGAATACCGGGCGAAACTGAAGCTCGTGGACCGGGATACCATGGAACTCCGGGGGTATATCATGATTCCACTGTTCGGGCGAACCGAGACGTGGAAGCGGCTGACACCGGAACCCTCGGGCCTACCCCGGTGAGCCTCACCGGGGGATTGCAGATCTCTGGAAACGCACCCATTCACGTGCAATAGTCCCTGCCGCAATCTTGCGGTTGCCGTCGTTAACCATGCCGCTCCGTTCACCGGTTATGGCCCGAGATTACAGGGATTTGAGCCCCCGGGAATCCCGTTCCGCGCATTAAGCAGAGTGTAATAGAGAATGTCAAGAGCAGACACTCCACCATCAACGGAGAGTGGTCTTCGTACTCTGACATTCCGCCACACTTTTCAGCTTTTTCGATCATCGGTCCGTCCGACCTTGGCGCGCTTTGCTCTCGTCGATCTGTAGGTGAAAGTGCAGGAGAGAAGTCCCGGAGAAGTTGTGACGAAGAAGTAGGCGTAGGTTGTAAGAGGGGTCGATGGGGAGAGGACGAGGGGGAGAAACAGAACTTGCCTCTGGGGAACAGAGGCAAGTGGTAACCAGTTGGGTAACCAGTAAGGCGGGGAATGTCTGAATCTTGTCGGAGCGGGGGGATTTGAACCCCCGACCCCTTGAACCCCATTCAAGTGCGCTACCGGGCTGCGCTACGCTCCGAATATCCGAAATTACACAGAACGTCACACAAAAGCAACCGCGCGGCCACCGGGAACCTGGCCTTCCGCTCAAATTGCCGCAAAACCGCTGGAATTTTCCCCCCAATTTTGTATCTTTCAAAACCTTCCATCTTTTCATCCGCGGACCATGGGATTCCAGGAAGACCACGTCATTACCAGCACAACGCTCTGTGCCCACTGCGGGGATCCGCTCAACGGGCCGGGGATCATCCACGACGGCAAAGCGTTTTGCTGCAACGGCTGCCGCGTGGTCTATGAGATCCTCGGGTCTAACGGCAATTGCCCTGCACCCGTAATCCAGCCTGTTGACAACAACCGTTTCGCCTACCTCGATGAACCAGGCGTTGTCGAGCGTCTGCGGGAATTTTCCGACGGCCATGTGAGCGCGGTTTCTTTCCTCATTCCACAGATGTATTGCAGCTCCTGCGTCTGGATCCTGGAACATCTCTATCGTATGGACCCGGGCATCCTGATGTCTCGCGTGGAATTCCTGAAGAAGAGCATTGCCGTCCGATTCGACGAAAAAAAGACATCGCTCCGGAAAGTGGTCGAACTGCTTACGACGCTGGGATATGAACCCCGGATCACGCTTGAATCGGTTGACCGCAGTGCGCCGCCTCCGCCCGACCGTTCCCTCTACTACAGAATAGGCATTGCGGGGTTCTGCTTCGGGAACATTATGATTCTCAGTTTTCCGGAATACCTTTCCGGTGGCACTGTTGACGCCCAGCTCCGCAACGTCTTTGCATACCTGAATCTGATTCTCTCGCTGCCGGTCGTTTTTTATTGCAGCACCGGATATTTCCAGTCGGCCGCCGGCGGGCTCCGCAAAGGGATCTTCAATATCGACATGCCGATTGCCATCGGCATTGCGATTGTCTTTCTCCGGAGCGTGGCTGACATCGTGAGCGGGACGGGTCCGGGTTTCCTCGATTCTCTTTCGGGACTGGTGTTCTTTCTGCTGCTCGGACGCCTGTTCCAGAACAAGACCTATGACAGCCTGAATTTCGAGCGAAGCTACACATCATACTTTCCTCTCGCGGTCACCACGAGATACCAGGGAACGGAACGCACGGCGCCGGTATCGGATCTGCGTCCGGGCGACCGGATGGTGATCCGGAACAATGAAATCGTGCCTGCGGATGCCGTGCTGATCGGCGGAGATGCGGCGATTGATTACAGTTTCGTGACGGGAGAGTCACGCACCGTACAGAAAGTGGCAGGGGATCTGGTCCATGCCGGCGGCCGGCAGGTGGGGGGTGCCATCGAGCTGGACGTGGTCAGCGAAGTATCGCAGGGATATCTGACACGGCTCTGGAACGAAACAGCGTTTACCGGAACACCCAGACGGGGACTGACCACGCTTGCCAATGCCGTCAGCAAGTATTTCTCGGGCGGAGTGCTGATCGTCGCCGCGTGCACTGCAGCCTTCTGGCTTCCACGCAATCCGGCGATTGCGTTTGATGCGGTGACCGCTGTCCTGATTGTTGCATGTCCGTGTGCCCTCGCGCTGGCGACACCCTTTGCCTTCGGCACGGCGCTCCGCGTGTTCGGACGGAACAAATTCTACCTGAAAAACACCGCGGTGGTTGAAACACTTGCCGGCATCTCCACGATCATCGTGGACAAGACCGGCACACTGACCAGGCCAGGCGCTTCGGCACTCCGCTTTGTGGGTGCACCGCTGACGGACAATGAGAAGGCAATGGTGGCTTCGCTCGTCCGGAATTCACACCACCCGCTGAGCCGCACACTGTATGAGTCGCTCATGCCCCTCTCACTCCGTGCCGTACGGCGGTATCGCGAAATCCCCAACGCCGGTATCGAAGGAGAAATCGAGGGTCTTCCCCTGCGGGTCGGTTCCCGCGCATTTGCCGGCGGGCCTTCGGAGACCCCTCCTGCTGTGGAATCAGGAGTGGATACCACCGAAGCACGCGTCTATGTCCGGTTCGGTCCTGAACCCCGTGGTTATTTTGCACTTGCCGGCGCATACCGGGACGGGATCGAATCCCTGGTGACACGCCTGCAAACCCGGCACGATGTCGTCCTGCTTTCCGGCGACACCGGCTGGGAACGGCCACAGCTCGAACGCCGGTTTGGACCGCAACTTCCCCTGTATTTCGACCAGACACCTGCAGACAAGATGGCCTTCGTGGCAGGCTGCCAGCAACGCGGTGCAACGACGATGATGGTGGGCGACGGCCTCAATGACGCCGGTGCACTCCAGCAGGCGGACGTCGGTGTTGCGGTGACCGAAAACATTGCGGCGTTTTCGCCGGCATGCGACGCGATTCTGGAAGGGTCATCTCTTACCCGGATGGACACATTCATCGGGCTGGCCAGGGCGGGCAAACAGGTGGTACTCTGGAGCTTTGCAATTTCTGTGCTGTATAATGCCATCGGCCTCTCGTTCGCGGTTCGTGGCGCATTGTCCCCGGTCGTTGCGGCGATTCTGATGCCCGTCAGTTCGGTCACGGTCGTTGCATTCACCACACTGGTCATACAAATGATCGCCCGGCGGCGGGGGTTGCTCTCATGAGCGTGATTGTGGTTCTGCTCGGGTTCAGCATGCTGCTGGCAGCGTGTTTCCTGGTGGCCTTTCTCTGGGCGGTCCGTTCCGGCCAGTACAAGGACAACCATACGCCGTCGCTCCGGATTCTCTTCGACAACAAACGGCGCGATTCTCACGATTCCTCATCACCAACTTCATAACACGAGGTACCATGGAGCTACAGACGTTTTCCTATGACAACAGGATCGTCAAGAACTTCGCGATAGCCACGGTCGTCTGGGGGTTCGTCGGGATGCTTGTGGGATTGCTGGTGGCCATAGACCTGATTCATCCTGCGGCAAATTTCGGCCTGCCCTACACGACATTCGGGCGGATCCGCCCTCTCCACACGAACGCGGTGATCTTTGCCTTCGTGGGCAACGCGATCTTCATGGGAGTCTACTATTCCCTCCAGCGGCTGTGTAAGGCGCGAATGTTCAGCGACGTGCTCAGCAAGATCCATTTTTGGGGATGGCAGGGTATCATCGTTGCCGCAGCGGTCACGCTGCTCCTCGGCTTCACCACCAGCAAGGAATACGCTGAGCTTGAATGGCCGATTGACATCGCCATTACGCTGGTATGGGTGACGTTTATCATCAACATGTTCGGCACAATCATCAAACGGCGGGAACGGCATATGTACGTGGCGATCTGGTTCTACATCGCCACGGTTGTGACGGTCGCCGTTCTGCACATTGTGAACTCCTTCGAAGTTCCCGTTTCCTTCCTCAAGAGCTATCCCCTGTACGCGGGTGTGCAGGATGCCCTGGTGCAATGGTGGTATGGTCATAATGCCGTTGCTTTCTTCCTGACCACACCGTACCTGGGGCTGATGTACTACTTTCTCCCGAAAGCCGCAAACCGGCCGGTCTACTCGTACCGCCTGTCGATTGTCCACTTCTGGTCACTGATCTTTCTCTATATCTGGGCGGGACCGCATCATCTCCTCTACACAGCCCTGCCCGACTGGGCCCAGTCGCTGGGCACGGTCTTCTCCATCATGCTGCTGGCACCCTCCTGGGGAGGCATGATCAACGGCCTCCTGACCGTGCGGGGGGCATGGGACAAGGTGCGCGAGGATGCGGTTCTCAAATTCATGGTCGTGGCGGTCACCGCATACGGGATGGCAACGTTCGAAGGCCCGATGCTCTCATTGAAAAACGTGAATGCCATTGCGCACTACACCGACTGGATTATCGCACATGTCCACGTGGGGGCGCTCGGCTGGAATGGTTTTCTCACCTTCGGAATCCTCTACTGGCTCATTCCCCGGATGTGGGGCACAAAACTTTATTCGGCACGGCTGGCAAACCTCCACTTCTGGATTGCAACGCTGGGAATCGTCTTCTATGTCGTTTCCATGTATGCTTCCGGCCTCACCCAGTCGCTCCTCTGGAAGCAGTTTGCCGCAAATGGGACGCTTCAGTATCCGAACTTTCTGGAAACCGTGTTGCGCATCTCTCCGCTGTTCATCGTGCGCGCCGTGGGAGGAGCGCTGTACCTGGCCGGTGTCGTCCTGATGGCCTATAATCTGTTCAAGACCGCGGGTCAGGGGGTGTTCGTTCCGGAGGAACCGCAGCAGGCGCCCGCGCTGATGCGGGATGATCCACACCACAAAGAGAACCGTCATAAATGGATCGAAAAACGCCCCGTTAAGTTCGCCGTCCTTGCGCTGATCGTAATCCTTATCGGAGGGCTGATTGAAATCATCCCCACCTACATCGTGAAGTCGAACATCCCGACAATAACAAGCGTGAAGCCATACACTCCGCTGGAGGTGCACGGAAGGGATATTTACATACGTGAAGGATGCAATACCTGCCATTCGCAAATGGTACGCCCCTTCCGCTCGGAAACCGAACGGTACGGGGAGTACTCGAAAGCGGGAGAGTACGTCTATGATCATCCCTTCCTGTGGGGCAGTAAACGCACGGGTCCGGACCTCCATCGGGTCGGAGGGAAGTTCCCCCATCTGTGGCATTACCTGCACATGAACGAGCCAACATCGATGTCTCCGGGATCCCTCATGCCGCCATATCCCTGGCTGCTCACCAGCGATCTGGAAACGGAAAACACCGCAGCAAAGATTTCCGCTTTGCGCAGCATCGGTGTTCCGTATCCGGTGGGGTACGAGCAGCGCGCGGGTGAGGAACTCCGCATGCAGGCGGAACAAATTGCGGCCGAGCTCCAAAAGGCCGGGGCTCCCGTGGAACCGCAGAAAGAGATCATCGCCCTGATTGCCTACTTGCAGCGTCTGGGCACGGACATCAAGGCTGCACAACAACCATAACCGGGTGCCGCAATGATCGCTGAATACGTCCGTTCGCTCGAAGGAGTGCAGATCCTGGGCCTGCTGTCGCTGGTGGTCTCGGTTCTCTTTTTCTGCTTCATTCTCATTCGCACGCTGTATACAAAGCCGGAATATCTCCGGACGATGGAGCGGTTGCCGCTGGATGCTGATGATCCAACACGAGTTCAACGCACTGAGGTTCGCTCATGACAACACCTGCCGTCATGCTCCTGCTCGCTTCCGGTATGGAGATTGCACTGATGCTCACGGGAATCGTCACCGTACTGGTGGTCCTGATCGTGTTGGTTTTCATGCTACTGCCCGAAGATGATCGCGGGCGGCTCGCGCAGTCCTCCTCCCGCCTGCGCACGTACCTCCTGACAGGTTCGACAGAACGCGTGACGGAGTTCGATCATGACTTCGACGGCATCAGGGAACTGGACAACCGCATCCCTCCCTGGTTCAGCACGCTCTTCGTGGCCACCGTCCTTTTCGCCGCGGTCTATCTCCTCAATTACCACGTCTTCGGTTCGTCGAAACTGATGATCGAAGAATACAGAGACGAGGTTGCAGCAGCGGATATCCAGCGCCGGGTCATGCTTGCCGCCGAAGGGACAATCGACGAAAACACGCTGGTGGCGCTCGTGGAACCCGAGATGCTGTCGCGGGGTGCAAGTGAATTCGCGAAGTATTGCGTCTCCTGCCACGGCAACCGGGGCGAAGGCCTGGTGGGCCCGAATCTCACCGACCAGTACTGGATCCATGGTGCCGGAGTGAAGAACGTGTATGCCACGATCAAGAACGGCGTACCCGCCAAAGGGATGATCAGCTGGCAACTCGTCTTTACGCCGAAGCAAATCCAGGAGATCGCCAGTTATGTCCTGACATTGCAGGGGACCAATCCGCCGAACGCGAAGAAGCCCGAAGGGCAGCTCGTGGTGGCCACCGATTCCAGCGCCGCACGTTTATGAGTGAGCAAAACCCACAGCCTACCGGGGCTCCCGCAAGCGAAGCATCGTTCCGCGATTCCCTCGGAATCGTCAGCACCGAAGGCAAGCGGCGGTGGCTGTATCCCCGGAAGCCGAGAGGCGGGTTCCACCGCGCACGCGTCGGTGTGAGTGCCCTCCTTCTTGCTATACTGTTCGGTATACCCTTTGTCAGAGTCGATGGCCATCCGTTTTTTCTTTTTCAGGTTATCGATCGGCGGCTCATCCTGTTCGGAAACGCTTTCGGGCCGCACGATTTCTATCTTGTCGCCCTTGTCGTTATCACCCTCATTATCTTCATCATTCTCTTCACCGTCGTATTCGGCCGGCTGTTCTGCGGATGGATCTGCCCGCAAACGGTGTTCATGGAAATGGTGTTCCGGAAGATCGACTACTGGATCGAAGGCGATCACCGCCGGCAACGCAGACTGGATGGTATGCCATGGAACCGCGAAAAATTCCTCCGGAAAGGGGCCAAATATGCCATCTACGGCATAATTTCCTTTGTGATTGCCAATATGCTGCTGGCGTACGTGATCGGCACCGAGGCACTGGGCCGGCTCGTCATGGAACCCCCCGACCACCACCTCGGTGCGTTCGGCGCTGTGCTTGGATTCTCCCTCCTTTTCTACTGGATCTTCATCTGGTTCCGCGAACAGGCATGTATTCTCATCTGCCCGTACGGGCGGCTTCAGGGGGTCCTGCTTGATCGTGCATCGATCGTCATTGCCTATGACCACCTCAGGGGAGAGCCCCGGGGGAAGTTCGGGCGCAACCGTTCCGTTGCCCAGGGGGATTGTATTGACTGCCAACAGTGCGTTGATGTCTGTCCCACGGGGATTGACATACGCAACGGCACCCAGCTTGAATGTGTCAACTGTACGGCCTGTATTGATGCGTGTGACACCGTGATGGATGCGGTAAAGAAACCCCGGGGCCTGGTCCGGTATGCATCAGCCGAGAGTATCGCCGGCCGCCGTGAATTCCGCTGGTCAGGACGCGTTGTCGGCTATACGGTTGTCCTGCTGCTGCTGGCCGCCGTGCTTACGTATCTGCTTGCCGTGCGAACGGAGCTGGACGTGACGGTGCTCCGGACTCCGGGTATGTTCTACCAGGAACAGGGCGGTGACCGGATCAGCAATGTGTATGACCTCAAGATCCTGAACAAGACTTTCATCGCGGCAGACGTGAATGTTCGCTTGCTCCATCCCGCCGGTGAGGTGCAGGTCATCGGGGGAGCTTTGCACATTGAACCACAGGGTATCCGGGAGGGAAAATTGCTGGTGCTGCTTCCGGCTGAATCGTTGCGCGTAATGTCCACACCGCTCGCTCTCGGAATCTATCACGACACAACACTTGTCCAGGAGGTTCACACGACATTTCTCGGACCGGTGAGGTAACGATGACAGCAACACGGCATGGCTGGTCCTGGGGAACCGGAGTGCTCCTGGCGTTCGCCCTCTTTCTGGCCGGCATCCTGGGTATGGTGACGATTTCAATGTCCGAAGATGTACAGCTCGTATCGGAACGGTACTACGACAATGAACTCCGGTATCAGGAGCGGATTCAGGCGACCGAACTGGCGAACGGAATGGCAACCCGGGTGAGCGTGGAGCTCCAGCCCGGTGTTGTTCTGGTCCGGTTTCCACGCCTCGGTTCTCCGGGCGACGTGCACGGACAGGTCACGCTCTACCGTCCTGCGGATCGTGCGGAGGATCGTACACTGCCCCTGGTGCTTGATACGCTCTGGGCGCAGAGCATACCGACGCGGGCACTCGCTTCCGGACTATGGCGTGTGCAGGTGCATTGGCGGCTGCACGGGGAAGAGTATTATGCGGAACAACCATTGATTCTCCCATAACGGCTGTAGCAGGATTTCCCATGGATCTGCTTTCGGGTTTTCTGGTGGGATTTCTCGGGAGTGTGCATTGTGCAGGCATGTGCGGACCTCTCGCACTTGCCCTGCCCGTTCCGGGAGGGGGAACGCTCACCTATGTGTACGGCCGCGTGCTGTACAATGTCGGCCGCGTTCTGACGTATGCCGTGCTCGGTGCGGTGGCCGGACTTGTCGGCCGGACCCTCGTGCTGACGGGCGCCCAGCAGATTGTATCTCTGATCCTCGGGGTCCTGATTCTTCTGAGCGTGCTCGGTCCCCTTGCCCTGAAATCGTTGTTGCCTTCCTTCACGCTTCCGGCTCGCTCCGGCGCGTATGTTCAGGCAAGGCTGGCGGGGCTGATGAAGCGGTCATCCAACCTTGCGTTGTTTGTCATCGGATTGCTCAACGGGTTGCTGCCCTGCGGGTTCGTCTATGTTGCCATGGCTGCAGCGATCACGACCGGTGAGCTGTACCGCGGTGTCCTGTTTATGACGGGATTCGGTGTCGGAACCGGACCCATTATGCTGGCGATCGCCCTGGCGGGAAAACATGTACAGGCGGGAATTCGCAGAAGATTGGTGGCGCTGGCGCCGGTGTTTACCGCTGCTCTTGCCGTGCTGATTATTCTGCGGGGGCTGAATCTGGGAATTCCCTACATCAGCCCCGCCGTGTCCGGGAAGCAATCCCCGGAACAGCAACACTGCCACTAGTCCAGTTTTTTCAGCAAATCTTCAAGGAATTGTTTCACTTCACTCACATCCGCCCGGAGTTGCTCGTCTTTGATCTTCGGCCGCGGTTTCGGTGGATCGATGAGTTCGAGCTGCTCTCCGGTGTCCCCTTCGGGCGTGAATCCCTTCAACACCTGCTTTGCCCCCTCGATGGTATACCGCTCGTCGCGCAGAAGCTTCTTGATATAGAGGATGAGCTTGATGTCGCGATTGGTGTAAATGCGGTTGCCGGCCCGGTTCTTTGCCGGTTTGAGGTGATCGAATTCTGACTCCCAGTAGCGCAGCACATATTGCTCCAGATCGGTGATTTTGCTCACCTCGCTGATCGAGTAGTACAGTTTCTTGATGCCGAGTGGTTTCATAATTCGATCCGTCTGTCGGGAGTATAGGGAATGTGGCGCAGAGATGCAACGCACGCTCAGCGCTGCTGCTGGCTCCTGGAGATCTGGATATCGACGTCTTTCAGACGCTGGAGTTCCGTGCTCGTTGCTCCGAGAGTCCTTTCGAGTTCGCCCATACGGCGTGTTTGTGATGCAATGGTCGTGGTCTGCCGGCGCACGACAAGCTGAAGACTGTCAGCGATGACTCTTGCCCTGCGGAGCTCCTGTTTCTGGAGCGCGGAACGATCGAGTAGAAACATGCTGAGCTGAATCTGGTCACGCATGTCCGGGGATTCAATGCGGGCCACGGCGGTGCGGAACCAGAACAGCGCAAGGGAGTCATTGCGCTGGAGATTCCCCGGCCGTGCATAGAGCATGGCGGCACGCTGTGCGGCGAGTGCCCCCTGCGGACTCTGCGCGTAGGTTTCGGCGACGATGGTGTACATGTGGAGCGCACGGCGCAAATCCTGTGTCGTCTCCATGGCGCGGGCCAGTTCCAGCTGACGGTCCGCCTCCTCTTTCTGCGTAGGGGTGAGACCGGTTGGTGCGCAGGCAATGGCCAGGAGGGCCAGTGCCGCTGCAAGCCAGGGTGTGTATCGGGTTTTCATGGTAACTTTCATTTGTGGCTGAATGTCAATTTTCTTCATGCAGGGAAAAAACGGCGCGTTGCTCCGGGACATGCATCAGGGCGTGCGCCGGGCGGAATGTCCGCACCCCGTGAACCCGGCCGGGAGACTATGCGCCACCCGCCTTTACGGACGACGGAAGTTCGACCGTGAACGTGGACCCCACGCCGAGGGTACTGCTCGCATACACCTTGCCTCCGTGGCCGTCCACGATTGCTTTGACAAGAGCAAGGCCGACGCCGGTACCTTTCACATCCGCCTTGGAGGCGTTCTTTGCCTGGAAGAACTTTGTGAACAGTTTTGGGAGATCATCAGCATCAATGCCGATGCCGGAATCCTTCACCGCAACGCGCACACCGGTCTCGCAGGGAGTCAATGTCACGGTGATGTTGCCGCCACGGGGTGTAAACTTCACCGCGTTATTGAGCAAATTGTTGAGCACCGTGGCGAATTTGTCAGGATCTGCGGGTACCGGGGGAAGCGACTGCGCGGCCAGGCCGATGGTGATCTCCTTCTGCATCGCCGTCACGCGGGCATTGTTGATGATGGGCGTGATGATCGAAAGCAGATCCACGGGCTGGCGCCGGAATTCCATCATCCCTTCTTCGATTCGTGTAAGGTCCAGGAACTGGTTGCTGAAGGCGGATAGGGCATCAACATTGTCGCGGATGTTGGTCAGCAAAGCCCGCTGCCGCTCGTTGATCGGACCGGCAATCTGCTCCGCCAGCATGTAGTAGGCGGCATGCATGGCCTGAAGTGGTGTCCGGAGCTCGTGGGAAATCTGCTGCATCATGTCCGCTTTGTAGTCTTCGGTTTTCTTGAGCCGGTCACTCATTGCATTGAACGCCTCGGTGAGTGCGCCGAGCTCATCCCTGGCATGAACGGGGACATGCACGTATTCGCCGCGGGCGATCCGTTGCGTTCCGTGGCGAAGCAGGGCAAGTGGACGTGTGACGGACCGGGTGATCAGAAAGGCAACGCTGATTGTGGCACCCAGCGCGCAACACAGAAGCAGAACGGCGACGGACACCGCGTCCGCTGTCCGGGTCTCCACATCAGCCACCGTGCGGGCGATGGCGGACTGATTCAACAGGATGAGGTGGTCCAGACGCCTCTGGAGGACCTGCATCGTATCGGCCACCGCAATGGACACGGCGTCCAAACCACGCACCCGGTCGCGTACAGCTTCGCCGATCCAATTATGCCCTCGACGGAATTCCAAAAAGGCCAGACGTTCATTGCTCCCCCGCACGGCGCGGGCCAGGGAATCGAGCCGTGCGCGTGATCGTGCGCGGGCATTGAGAAACAGACGGCCATATGTTGCATCCCGGGCAACCAGATACTTCCTCGCCTGGCGTTCTTCTTCAAACAGCAGTGTGCGCAAATGCTGCGCGTTTTCAATGGCAACGATGTTCGTAGCCACGGACGTGGTAACGCTTGTGTAGACATCGTATTGACTGAAGAGGATGGCGGCATAGACGGCAAGCATCGCGACGACGATGACACCGAAGCCAAGAACCATCTTCCAGTACAGGGCGAGCCTCACGTCTCCCGGTCCTCAATGATCGCAACGGCCACAACATTGGTGTCGCTGTGCGACAGGGACAGCAAAATGATGCCCCGTCCGAGTTGCTCCCGGAGCGGGCCGTGCAGTGACACACCGGGACGGCCGGACGGATCATTGATTACCTGAACGTCCTTCCAGCGGAATTCGCCGGCCCATCCGCTCGCCAAGGCCTTGCTGACCGCCTCTTTTGCTGCGAAACGCGCGGCAAAGTGCTGGTGGCGATGCGGCTTGCTGTTACAGTAGGTAATCTCCTCCGCGGTGAACACCCGTTCGAGAAATCGCGTGCCCTGGGTTTCCACAAGGTCCCGGATGCGGCCAATCTCTATAATGTCTACCCCGAGTCCGCGAATCATCCCCCCCCCGCCCGCAGCCCGTCGAGGCTGTTCTCCCGGTCGATGACGGCCAGTAATTCGGAGACGTCGTTCAACTCATACTTGGCGTGGGATTCCACGGTACCGAATGTATCACCGTACCTCGCGAAGACGGTGGTGATGCCCACCTGGGCGGCTCCCACAATATCCCGTTCCGCCCAGTCGCCGACCATAAGTGTTTCATGGGGCTTGACCTTCAGAAGCTCCAGCGCGCGCAGGAAGGGGGCCGGACTCGGTTTGCGTTCGCCGGTGTCTTCGAAGGTTACCACGGAATCGAAGATGTGATGAAAATTCAGGTAACAGAGCCGCAGCCAGGCTTCCCGTCCGGGTGCATCGGAAACGACAGCGAGTTTGACCCCTCGTTTAACGAGGGCGATGAGGGTCATGTTGACATGAGCGTACGGAACGAGAGCGGCTTCGCGTGCGCGGCGGTAGGCGATGACGCCGGCGCTGAGGATCCTGTAATCGACTTTCTGAAAAACGTCGTACAGGAGCTGGTCAAAAACGCTCTGAAACTCGATGCCCCGTTCTTTGTAAATCGCGTCAATCCGCTCCTGGGCTTCGCCATGCGTCAACCCGAGCCCGGCATCGATCATGGACGAAATGGCCGCGCTGACGGCCTGACGCTTCATGTACATGAAGTCGACGAGCGTATTGTCCAGGTCAAAGATAACCGCTTTGATCATCAATCAGTGCGCGGTGCGCCGCGATCGGGCGACCTCGTCCTCAATGTAGGCCCGCAGGGCGGGTTTCAGGTAGACATCCTCGAGACCGATATCCCGTAATGCTGTGGCGAGCACGGCAGCTTTGCGGGCGGGCATCAGACGTTTGTTGATGAGCAGTATTTTCTGTGCACGCAGGACGCAATAGCCGCCCTCGAAATCGCCGCGCTCATACCGGATGGTGACGCCGAGCTGTACAGCCACCTCATGCAGATCCTGGATGATGTCTTCATGTTTCATGCGCCCGAAGTCCGGATGAAGCGCAACGGCTGGAAGACGGCAAGTACAACTATGGTATAGTAACAGAGCAGGGCGACAAGCGGTGCCCCGGCGAGTGCACCGACCCGTGCCTGGAAAAGTTCGCGCAGTACGGCGGGATCCGCACTGCCGGAGATTTCCATCAGAATCATGCGGATATCGAGGACCATCACGTACCCTTCCACGGGCACAAACAGATACAGCAGGATTGCGCTCATCATGAGCCATCCGTGCTGCCGGAGTGCGTAGGGGGAACGCACGAGGAACACTGCGCCCGCGATGAGAACAGCGGTGTATCCCGAGATCATCAGGATGCCTGTGCCGGCAAATAGACGATAGAGCATCCGCTCCACCGCAGGAGGTAACGTCGTGTTGACGGTCAGTGTTCCGAAATCCAGCAATTCGTTACCGATAAGCGCGCGCACATGAAGTGCTCCGATCCACACCACGCCGCCCAGAATAACCACCACCAGCGCCAGGCGCCAGGCAAGCGCGGGCTTCTGCGCAAGCGGGGCCGTCCGGGAGGACGCCTGCTCGAGAAGGTAGTTCTTGTACCAGCCGAGATCATAGCAAAGCGCTACCAGGCCTTGAAGAGACGCCGGCGTTAGCGCGAAGTATGTGTGCTCAAAATGCTGCCGGTCCTCCTCTTCGCCGTTCTGGAGCAGTTCACGAATTGCCGATCGCACACGTTCAACCGCTGACTGGAACTCCGCCGCAATGTTGGTGTAACCCTCGGCGCCGGGCCCGATCCGGTTCATCATGCGCGCCGTACGGGCGACGAATTTGGCCTGAAAGCTCAGTTCTTCCATCTGCGATTGCTTGCCGCCGCGTTGAGCGTATTCAAGCAAAGTGCCCAGGTCGGGCTGCAAAGTGAGTTTTCCCCCTGAGAGGAGCTGAATATCCTCGATAATGCTGTGGATAGGGGAGCTGATGTGCATAATGGTAGTTGCGAAGGGTTGTTGAGAATATACAAAAAGTCAAGTCGAGTTTCAATTGATATTTGTGAAGATAATGCCGATATTGTTTACATAATCTGCCGCCCCCATGATAGACCTCGTAAAACGTCTCCGGCTTGATCGCCTGTCTCAGAAGGTCAAGAGCCCCCGAATGGTGCTCGTCAGGATCGCCATTGTGGTCGGTCTTCTCGTCGCTCTTGCGCTTATGTTCCCGCGAGGAGAATCCCTTCAGCTGGACTACAAGACGGGCGCCGTTTGGGCCCAAAAAGACCTTATTGCGCCTTTTTCATTTCCGATCTTCCGCGAAGAAAAGGAGTACCAGCGCGATGTGGAAGAGGCGAGACAACAAGTCTACCCCGTATTCGAGCACGACACCTCTGTGGCCGATCGCCAGCTCCGTCGTCTGGACGAATTCTTTCACCGCGTCGCAGATGCGGCAAATGCCGAGCTCCGGTCGCATAGCGCCGGACAACAATCACGTGCGGCCGCACATCACGATTCACTGCTGTTCTCCCAAATCGCCGGCTCACTGGACATCCCCTTTTCGGAACAAGAATGGTGGTTGCTGGAAAACCTTGTCACGCGCAAAGGACTCTCACGGATCCAGCGCCTGCTGGAATCGTTCTTACAGGAACAGTATGCCACGGGTATTCTCGACAGAAACAAAAACACGATTACGCAGCCGGACATCGCCCTTCGCCGCGGCAAGCTGGAGGAGATCACCCCGGTGACACACATGCTCGACCGCAATGATGTGGTCGCGCTTCTGGAAAAACAGCTCCTGCAGTCTTTTCAAGCGGACAATGATACGGTCAGCATCGCCTACAAGATCGGTGTTTTCTATATCGCGCCGAGCATAAAGTTCAGTGAAGAAGCCAGCGCTCTTGCCGTTGCAGCGGCGGTGGACAGGGTTCAGCGGACCACCGGATTCGTGCAGGAAAACGAACGCATCGTCAGCAAGCATGAACGCATCACTCCCGACACTCGCCTCAAGCTTGAATCACTCCGCCGCGCCAAGGTCGAACGAGGCCCCGCGTCCGATACGATCCTCCAGCTGATCGGCAACATCCTGCATGTGTCGATTCCGATCTTCCTGTACGGCATCTATCTCTTCCTGTTCCGCAAGAAGATTTTCGAGAACAACCGCCGTCTGGCACTGGTGGCGCTCCTGATCCTCCTGGAAGGATTTTTCGCGTATCTCGCGCGCGAGCTGGACGTGGTTACGCCCATCGAATACCTGATCTTCGTACCGGCCGCGTCAATGCTGCTCACCATTATTTTTGATTCGCGCGTGGGCTTCTATGGCACGGTCATTATCGCGTTTGTGGTCGCCGGCATCCGCGGCAATGACTACTCGATCGCTCTGGCATCACTTGCCGCCGGCGCGCTGTCCGTTTATTCGGTGCGCGACATGAAAACCCGCACCCAGCTGTTCCGCTCGCTGGGATTCATCTTCACAGGCTACGCCATCGTCATTATTTCCCTCGGTCTTGAGCGGTACGAGCCGACGCGTGTGATATTCGAGCAATTGAGCTTTGCCATGGTGAACGCCATTGTCTCGCCGGTGCTGACGTACGGCCTCCTGATTTTCCTTGAGCGGGTATTCAAGGCGACGACCGACCTGACTCTGATGGAGCTTGCGCACTACAACCATCCGCTGCTCCGGTTGCTGGCCGAAAAGGCGCCGGGGACACATCACCACAGCATGACCATCGCCAGCATCGCAGAAGCCGCGGCGGCCTCCATCGGAGCCAACGGCGTGCTGGTCCGGGTCGGCGCGTACTTCCACGATGTCGGAAAAGTGGTGAAACCCACCTACTTCGTCGAAAATCAACGGAGTTCCCGCAGCAGGCACGACAAACTTTCCCCGCGTATGAGTTCGCTGATCATCGCCGCGCACGTGAAAGACGGGATGGCCCTCGCACGTGAATACAAACTGCCGGAAGAAGTGATTGATTTCATTCCGATGCATCACGGCACCACACGCATCGATTACTTCTATAACAAGGCCCTGCAGCTTGCCCAGAGTTCGGACGACGAAACAAAACTGGATGAAATCAACGAACAGGACTACCGGTACCCGGGTCCGAAACCGCAGACGCGTGAAACGGGCATCCTGATGCTGGCCGATGCGGTGGAAGCCACCGTACGGACCATCGAGGAACCTACACCACAGCGCCTTGCAGATGCCATCGATGAGCTGGTCAAGCGACGACTGGACGAGGGGGAGCTGGATGAGTGTCCGCTGACACTTCGTGATCTCACACGGATCAAGAGCGGCTTTCTGAGTGTACTCGTGGGGATGTATCATACCCGCGTCAAATATCCCGCCCCGCCCAAGCCCCGCCCGCGGCGGGCGCCGAAAAAGGATCTTCCGGCTCAGGATGAACCGGACGCGCAGCCGGATGATCCGTCCGGGTTGGAACCTTCATGAAACACCTGACCGACGTGTATTTGCATCATCTCCTGCTCGAAAACAACGCTTCGCCGAACACGATAACGGCGTACCGGCGCGATCTGGGAAAGTATCTGGCCTTTCTTGCCGGCCGCGGTATCCCGGACCCCGATGCAGTAACGCCCGCCGATGCAACGATTTTCCTCCATGAACTGCAGGAACAGGGACTCGCCCCGCGGTCGGTGATGCGGTGCCTCTCAGTGATCAGGGGGTTCCACCGCTTTCTCCTTGCCGACGGGTTCGCCCGGCATGATCCCCTTGAAACAATCGATCACCCGCGCAAGGCACGACAGCTTCCGGATGTCCTCACGCCGGAAGAGGTGGACCGCGTGCTGCAACAAACCACCTTACAGCCCCCCGATCGAAAACATCTCTGGGTGCGTGACCGGGCGATTCTGGAAGTGCTCTATGCAACCGGCATGCGGGTCTCCGAGCTCACCACTCTCCGCCAGGCCGATGTGTCAGAGGAAAGCGGCATCGTGCGTGTCTTCGGAAAAGGATCAAAAGAGCGACTCGTGCCGATCGGGCCTTCGGCACTCGGCTGGATCTCCCGGTATAAACGGGAGTGCCGGATCCGTCTGCCGCGCCGCGCGGCAAGCAATGACGTCCTGTTCCTGAATGTCCGCGGCCTGCAGCTGACACGCATGGCAATCTGGAAAATGGTGCAATCGTACGCGCACCGGGCCGGCATCTCGCGGGAGGTGCATCCCCATACCTTCCGCCATTCCTTCGCCACCCATCTGCTCGAAGGCGGCGCCGATCTGCGCGCAGTCCAGGAGATGCTGGGGCACTCGGACATCTCCACCACCCAGGTGTACACCCATATCGATCGCAGTTACCTCCGGCAGGAATACGACAAATACCACCCCCGCAGCGGAGTACGAACGACCCATGCAGAAACCACATCCTGAAGCAGCCTTCGCCCGTGTTGACCACTCCCCACGGCTGGCGCTTGCCGACATCCGGCGGGATGTGATCGGCATCGATACGCCCGTCCCGCTGCTCGACGGAACCGAACGTCCCTACATTTTTCTGGACAATGCCGCAAGCACACCAACGTTCGGAACGGTACTCCGATGTATCGAAGAATTCCTCCCCTGGTATTCCGGTGTCCACCGCGGAACGGGATTCAAATCGCTTCTGGCCACGGAAGTCTTCGATTCCGCCCATGATGTGGTGGGAGCATTTGTCGGAGCCGATCCGGAACACAATACGGTCATCTTCACCAAGAACACCACGGAATGCATCAACAAGCTCGCCAACCGGCTTGCGTTGCGTTCCGACGACATCGTGATCACGACCGTGATGGAACACCATTCCAACGATCTTCCCTGGCGCAAACACTGCCACGTTGTGCACATCGGTGTGTTGGGGGACGGGAATCTGGATCTCCAGCGCCTCCGGTCGGCGTTGCGGGAATACGCCGGGCGCGTGCGCCTGGTAGCGGTGAACGGCGCCTCCAATATTACCGGACTCTGTTCGCCGATTCACGATATTGCCGTCTGGACGCACGATGCAGGAGCACGTCTCTTTGTGGATGCGGCACAGCTGGCGCCCCATCGTCCTATCGCCATGCTCTCCGATGACGATCCGCGCCATATTGATTTCCTGGCCCTGTCCGCCCACAAAATGTACGCCCCGTTCGGCACCGGAGCCCTGATCGGCCCAAAGGCCTTCTTCGCTGAAGGCGAACCGGATATGGTCGGAGGGGGCGTTGTGGAAATCGTCACCCTGGAAAGCGCGATGTGGAACCGTCCGCCGCACAAAGAAGAAGCAGGCACACCGAATGTCGTTGGCGGGGTTGCCCTTGCTGCGGCGATCGGCGTGCTCCAGAGGGTGGGCATGGACACCATCGCGGCTCATGAAACCGGACTTCTCGAGTATGCGTACCGCAAACTCCGAGGCATGCAGGGCATTGAGCTCTACGGACCGACGGAGGATCTGAGCGGGAAGGTCGGCACGATTACCTTCAATGTGGAGGGCAAACATCATTCCCTGGTTGCCGCCATCCTGGGGACCGAGGGCGGCATCGGGGTCCGGGATGGTTGTTTCTGTGCTCACCCGTACGTGAAGCTGTTGCTCAAGGTGACACCCGAGGAAGATCATCGCTTCACCGCCGAAGTGCTTTCCGGAAACAAATCCCGTATGCCCGGCATGGTTCGCGCGAGCCTCGGCTGCTACAACACGGAGGAAGACATCGATGCGCTTGTGGAAATGCTCGGCCGCATCACGCGCGGGGACGTGCGGGGACACTATGTCCAGGATCCGGCGAGCGGGGGATTTACGGCGGAAGGTTTTGCTCCGGATTTTATGAGGTATTTTCCGTATATATCACGAACCGCGCGCGGGGAACGCCGGCATTCGGAAGCATCATAGGAGAACTGTCGTGAGCGTGTACGGTTATCGTGATGGTACATTGCACGTGGAAGCTGTGCCGCTGCATCTGCTGGCCGAGGAATACGGCACACCGCTCTATGTGTACAGCAAGCAGGCAATCCACGATGACATTCGACGCATTGAAGATGCACTTGCCGACACACCGCATCTGACCTACTACGCAGTCAAGGCGAATGCAAATCGTGTTCTCCTGCGCCTTATAGCCGGCGAAGGGTTGGGAGCTGATGTGGCGTCCCGGGGCGAACTGACGCTTGCGCTGGGTGCAGGATTCCCGCACTCCAGAATAACATTCAGCGGAGTGGGCAAACGGGACGACGAAATCGCCTATGCGCTGGAACAGGAGATCCTCGCCTTCAACGTCGAATCAACCGAAGAAATCGATGCGCTGAATGAAATCGCGGGCAAGCTGGGCAAGCGCGGACGGATCCTGCTCCGCGTGAACCTGGACATCGATGCCGGCGGGCATGCCTATGTCTCCACAAGCATGCGGCACAACAAATTCGGCATGCCCTGGGAACGGGCACGTGAAATACTGCTCTGGGCCTCCGGGCTGCCACATATCGACGTCCGCGGCATTCACAGTCATATCGGATCGCAGATCACCAAACCCTCCACCTTCCTGCATGCCGCCGAGGCGATTGCCTCTGTCGTCCGTACGCTGCGGGAAGGAGGTGTGCCGGTGCATGACGTCGACTTCGGAGGGGGATTCGGTGTACAATACCACGGTTTCGTGCAGCATCCCGCGCTTCCTCATGAGGAACCCGAAGCTCACGACCTCTCTACCGAAGCGCTCATCAGTCCCGCCCTCCCGATTCTGCGGCAGCTCGGCTGCACACTCTCCATACAGCCCGGACGCTCCATCGTTGCGCACGGCGGCGTTCTGCTCACACGCGTGCTCTACCGCAAAGTCACACCGGAAAAGATCTTCCTCATCGTGGACGGTGCCATGACTGATCTTATCCGTCCCAGTCTGTATCACGCGTTTCACCAGATTGTCCCGCTCACGATCACCAACGCCCCCCACGAGGTGGTGGATGTGGTGGGGCCGGTGTGCGAGTCCGGCGATTTCTTCGCTCACGACCGGACCCTCGCCCGGTTGCACCGCGGCGACCACATCGCCCTGATGTGTGCGGGCGCGTACGGTTTTGCACAATCCTCTACGTATAACGCCCGTCCGCGCCCGGCGGAGGTGCTGGTAGACGGCGCAACACACGCAATCATCCGACCCCGGGAGACGGTAGATCAACTCTAGGGGAAAGAGGCCCGGCCCGGTGCGGCCGCCGTGTCATGCCGGAACGGGCGGATGAATGTTCGTACGGCACGAACCAGAGGAATACCCATGCGACCGATCCATTTACTTCGTCAAACCCTGTTGATCCTTCTCTTCGCCCTTTCCTTCGGGACGGGATGCATCCTGATTCGTACGACGGAACACCGCATCACGCTCAACGCCGACGGTACCGGGGAAGCAGTATTGCGGTTGATCGATCTCCGGTCGGATGAAACCGCCGACTCACTGATTCAACGTGACTTCACGAATATGATGTCCTCGTTCAAAGCAGACGCAGTCCGCGATTTCGAAAAACGTGGCCGCGTCATCACGGCCAAACGGATGTTCACCCGGGAGGATACCCTGATTGCGGAAGTGGCCTACACGTTTACCTCTCTCCAGGCGATTGAGGGAATGCACGTCACTGACCAGGATCTGTATGTAACGGTGAAGGGGGACTGCGAAGTGGTTCGGACAAACGGGACCCTGGCGGCCGGCCCGGACGGCGGACAGCGGATCAGCTGGAAACGTAATGCGCCGCGGCTGTTCTTCCAGATCCGGGAACGGGCTCTTCCACCCAGCACGTCATTGTCACGGCTGTATCTCGAGCAGGAACAATAAGGCCCATATGGCACAACAACGCAAACTCCGTATCGGGGTGATCTTCGGCGGCCGCTCAAGCGAACATGAGGTGTCCCTCGTCTCGGCAAAAGCGGTGATGGACGCCCTTGACCCTGAACGGTACGATGTCATCCCGATCGGCATTACCCGCGAAGGCCGCTGGATCAGTTCACCCCGGGCGCTGGACGTCCTGCGGTTCCGCACGGGAAGTGATGCAGAGCCGGAATGCGTGCTGGTACCGGAACCGGCCCGTCAGGGCCTCCTGGTGATGAATGCGCATCACATACCGATCTCGCCGCTGGATGTGGTTTTCCCTCTTGTACACGGGACATATGGAGAGGACGGAACCCTGCAGGGGTTGCTGGAGCTCGCCGATGTACCGTATATCGGAGCAGGTGTTCTCGGATCCGCCGTGGGTATGGACAAGATTGTTCAGAAACAGCTTTTCGAACGCGCGGGACTCCGGGTCCCCAAATACACATGGGAACGATCCTTGCGCTGTACGGCGGCTCCCCGGGAGGTCATCACCACCGTGGAGCGCAAACTCCGTTATCCCGTGTTTGTCAAGCCCGCGAATACCGGGTCAAGTGTCGGTATCACCAAAGCTCACACACGTCGCGAATTGCGTGCAGCGATGGATCTGGCGGCCGCCTATGATCGCAAAGTGATCTTCGAGCAGGGAGTGCGTGATGCACGCGAGATCGAATGCAGTGTGCTCGGCAACGATGAGCCGGTGATCTCGCTTCCGGGAGAAATTCTCCCCTCGAATGAATTCTATGACTACGATGCAAAGTATGTGGATGGTGCGTCGCAAACCGTCATTCCGGCGCGACTGAGTCCCCGCCTGACCCGGCAGATCATGAAGATGGCAGGCACCGCCTACACTGCAATCGACTGTGCAGGTATGGCTCGGGCGGATTTTCTGGTGACGCGCCGGGCGGGGACCGTCTATATCAATGAACTGAATACCATCCCCGGATTCACCCCCATCAGCATGTATGCAAAACTCTGGGAAGCCAGCGGCATCCCGTTCAATGACCTGCTTGACCGGCTGGTCCGGCTTGCGGTGGACCGGCACGTCGAAAAGAAGGGCTTACGCCGGTTCTACGATCCCCGGCGCGAGTGGTACCAGACCTGAGAACTGCACTTCGTCGTTTCTTTCCGCGTCCTGTCGCACCCCGCTCCGCGTTAGTCGCAATTGGCCAACCTGTTCCGGTGCCCTGCGTATCATCAGGTAGAGAAAGCAAGACACCGGGGTTCACCTACATTCACCAGGGAGGTTCTTATGAAAGCGACAATGTCTATCCTTGCAGCGGCTGTGTTGATCATCGCGGCCACCACCGTAGCGGCTGCTGCCGATACGCCAACAGCCCTTACCGCCGAACAGTATGCCCGTGCCGAGCAGAACCTTCTGATCGGTATCGAGTCGGACAACCAGGGGCTGAAAGAGAGTTCAGCATACCTGCTGGGCGAACTCAAATCTTCGAATGCCGTTATTCCCCTGATGAAGATGCTCCGCAGCGACAATCAGGAGTCTGCCCGGATCGTGGCGGCGCTGGCCCTCTGCCGCATAGGAGATGCCCGCGGCGTCTATGCTGTGAAACGTGCCACGCAGTTTGACAACAGTGAGAGCGTTGCCCGGCGGTGTGCATGGTTCTACAACGAATATGTGCAGGCGGGCGCCTTTGAGTTTGCTGCCGTCGGGACGTCGGATGTTCCCCGGATGGCGACGCGGTAGCCGGCTGTCAGCCGTACCTGACCTTTCCCCATTCTGCTCCATCTGCTTCGCAGGGCGGCCCCCCCGGCCGCCCTGCTCTTTCATTTGAGCTTTCCCCGAATTCCTCGTACATTGTGATCACCCATGGATGACCTTTTCTACAGAAAGAAAAAGCGGCGGTTCAATCCGCAGCAGATCCTCCGCCTCCTCCGGAACAAGCGGTTTGTTGCCGTACTGGCGATCGGCATTCCCCTGATCGGGTTTGTTCTGTTCGGGAATCGGGGGATTGTTCAGCGTGTTCGCCTGGAACGGCAGGAAGTCGAGCTCCAGCAGAAAATCCGCGAAGCGGAGGCGGAGACCCGGCGCCTCCAGACCGAATTAAAAGCCCTCGAGGGGGATCCCAAGGCCATCGAGAAAGCCGCGCGCGAGAAGCATGGGATGGTACGTAACGGGGAAACCGTCTACAAAACCACTCCGGCCCGTTAATGGATCTCTTTGAGGGGACGGCACGGGAGACCGGCGTGCGGGAGGAAGCGCCGCTGGCCGAACGGGTCCGCCCCCGGACGCTCGCCGAATTCGTCGGGCAGGAACAATTGCTGGGCGAAGGAATGCCGCTCCGGGTGCTCATCGAACGCGGCCGGGTGCCGTCGATGATTCTCTGGGGTCCGCCGGGCAGCGGCAAGACCACTCTCGCCCGCCTGATCGCCCATCATACCGATGCGGATTTCTTTCAGCTGAGCGCTGTCACCGCCGGTGTCAAAGACGTGCGCACTGTTCTCGACAGGGCCACCATCGCCCGCGCCCGGGGCCGGCGGACAATGCTGTTTATCGACGAAATCCATCGCTTCAACAAGGCCCAGCAGGATGCGCTCCTCCACAGCGTAGAGGAAGGACTCGTGACCCTCGTCGGGGCCACAACGGAAAACCCTTCCTTCGAAGTTATCCCTCCCCTCCTCTCCCGCTGTCGTGTGTATGTCCTGCAACCGCTCGATGCCCGGCATTTGCAGAGCATTCTTGACCAATCGCTCAAAACCGATCCCTGGCTGAACGGCCGCACGGTAACGGTGGAGGATTGTGAGAGGCTCTTTCTGCTCTCCGGCGGCGATGCCCGCAGAATGTTGAACGGTCTCGAAACGGCAATCCGCCTTACCGAACACGCTCCGGCAGATCCGGTCACCGTCGGACGCGCGGCATTCGATGCCGCCTTCCAGCGAAAGCAGACCCGGTACGATGACGGGGGGGAAGAACACTATAATATCATATCGGCGTTCATCAAGAGCGTGCGGGGCAGCGACCCGGACGCGGCGATCTACTGGATGGCCCGGATGCTGGATGGGGGAGAGGACCCGAAGTTCATCGCACGCCGGATGATTGTCCTGGCCTCTGAAGACATCGGCAATGCGGATCCCTACGGGATCACTCTTGCTACAACCGCATTTACGGCTGTGGACTACGTCGGGATGCCCGAAGCACGGATCATCCTCGCGCAGTGTGCGACCTATCTCGCTTCGGCGCCCAAAAGCAACGCAGCGTACCTTGCCATCAAAGAAGCCCTTGAAGATGCCCGGCAGGGCGCGGATACAACCGTACCCCTGCATCTCCGCAATGCGCCCACAGGCCTCCTCAAGGGCCTGGGCTACGGCGTCGAATACCGGTATGCTCATGATTATCCGGGCCATGTGGTGCAACAGCAATACCTTCCCGACGGATTGACGGAAAAGCGCTACTACCGCCCGACCGATAACGGCAGGGAGCATGAAATTCGCGACCGGCTCAACCGCTGGTGGCCCGAGAAGAAGCGGTAAAACGATGAACGGAGGTCCGCGTCATAACGATCAGTCGGCGACACGTACTTCCACCTCCCCCCTGACGCGGAAGGCCTGTCCGTACAGGTATATGCCGTGCGGCACATCTCCGGGCGTTCTTCTGCCTCTCCTTGCCGTTCTTCTTTTCCTGCATGGTGCCGTCTTCTCTCAGAATCTCCGGCACCCGGATACCCTGCGCGTGGCAAACGATACCCTTTCCGTTCCATCTGATACGACAATCGCCCACGCCGACACACTGTCCGGGCAACCCCGTTCCGGCATCGACTCTGTTGTCACCTATGCGGCTGTTGATTCCGTCCTCTACGACCTTTCGGCCCGTACCATGTATCTGCACGGCAACTCTTCGATTGCGTACAAGGAGCTGGGGCTCAAAGCTTCGGTGATAGACATTAACTGGACCACGTCGCTGCTGAATGCCCGGGGCACGCGGGACACTTCCGACACCAGCGCGCAGCAGATGAAAGGACTGCCCGATCTGATCGATGGCAAAGACACCTACCGGGGTTCGGAAATTGCGTACAACTTCGCGACAAAGAAAGGACGGATCGATTTCGGCAAAACGGAACTTGAACGCGGTCTGTACTATGGTGATGCGATAAAAAAAACCGAAACCAACGTGTTGTATGTGCAATCCGGCCGTTTTACCACCTGCGAACTTGACCACCCGCACTACTACTTCGGGAGTCCGACCATGAAGGTCATCGTGCGCGACAAAGTGATCGCTCGGCCGATATACCTCTATATTTCAGATGTGCCGGTCTTCGCCCTGCCGTTCGGTGTTTTCCCCAGTGAACAGGGCCGTCGTTCCGGGCTCATCGCTCCGGCCTTCGGGGAAAGCGACCGCGGGCATTACCTGCTGCATCTGGGATACTACTGGGCGATAAACGACTATATGGACTTCACCGTCAGGACCGACGCGTATACCCTGGGCAGCTATACGCTTTATGGAGACTACCGGTACGCGCTCCGGTACAACTATACCGGCTACATCAGCGGGTCATACGGGCATATTGAGGACGGGGAGGAAATGGATCCGGGGTTTTCGCAACAGAATGTCTTCAATTTCCGTTTCGGACACAACCAGGATTTCAATCCCAGCACACGGCTGGTGGTGGACATGACCTTCACCAGCGGCTCCTACTATCAGAATACGAGCAACAATCTGAATGAGCTCCTGCGTCAAAACGTTATTTCAAACGCCACCCTCACGAAATTCTGGGAGGGAACGCCAAACAGCATGTCCATCAACATCCGGCGCGACCAGAATCTGCAGGCGGTGCCGGGCAGTGTGGAGCTGAGCGAAATACTCCCAGGCATCAGCTTCAACAGCAATCAGAACTTCCCCTTCCGGTCGGGAAAAGGAAACGATCCCGGCGGTGTGCGGCGATGGTATGAACTGATCGGCATGTCGTACAACGGACAGTTTCTGAACAGCCGGACCACGTCGTTGCAGCTCGATAGCACCAAGCTGGTTGACGCGCGCCAGGGTGTGATACACACCCTGGCGATCAATGCTCCGCCGAAAGCGGGACATATCACCATCTCCCCGTTTTTCAACTACACGGAAAAATGGTACAACAAACATATCGATCGTGAATATAATCCTGCCGACAGCACCGTGAGCACGCATGACGTCGAAGCGGTTAAGGCGGTCCGCTACTTTGACATGGGTGTGTCTGCCAGCACGAAGCTGTACGGCATCTTCCAGCCGGGCATCCTGGGGATCAAGGGCATCCGGCACCAGATCATTCCCAGTATTTCCTACACCTACCAGCCGGATTTCAGCAGGGATGAATACGGCTACTACGACACTTATGTTGATGCAAACGGCACCGTCCAGCGGTACAGCCGGTATGAAAAGGAAGTATTCGGCGGTGCGCCGTCGGAGGGGCGGCAGGCGATTTCCATGCGCATCGCCAATGTCTTCGAAATGAAAACGGCCGTGGACGATACCTCGGACCGGGAAAACAAGTTCCAGCTTCTGAATCTGGATCTTTCCACATCGTACAATCTGGCGCGGGACAGTCTGAAGTTCGACGAGGTCAACGTGGGTTTTCGTACAAGTGTGGGACAGTGGTTGAACATCGGCGGGAACGCGCGGTACAACCTCTATCAGTACCAGGCCGGTAATGACGGAGGGCAATCCACTTCCGGGCGTCGCGTGAACAAATTCCTGCTGAGTGAAGAGGGGCGATTCGGCGATCTGACCGGTTTTTCAATCAGTATCGGCACACGGCTGAGCGGGGAGAAGAAGAGTACCTCGTCGGGTCCTATACGTTCCCCGGAAGACTCACTTCGCCAGGCGGAACGGGGGGGATATGTCGGGCTATTCGATCAGGAGGTGCCTGATTTCAGCATCCCGTGGAACCTGGATCTCACCTGGAATTTCAACCAGAGCCAGCCGGGAGATCCACGGGTCAAGTATATCAATTCCACGATCGCCGGCGCCCTGGGGTTCAACCTTACCGAAAACTGGAAAATCAGCGCAAGCACGAGCTACGATCTGAGGAATCTGCAAGTCGCCGCGCCGCAGATCACGGTGTACCGCGATCTCCATTGCTGGGAAATGAACTTTGTGTGGGTACCCTCGGGTGCCTATCAGAACTACCGTCTGGAAATCCGTCTGAAGTCACCGCAGCTGCAGGATGTAAAACTGACCAAGCAGGAGAGTGCGAGGAATATCTACTGACGCGGGGCAACCGGACCGGTTGCCCTACGCCGATTGTTTCTGTTCTTCGTACTTATACAGAGGCTCCTTCTTGCGGAGGATGACGTCGCGCGTGATGGTGCAGTTGGCAACGTTGCGCTTCTCCGGAAGACTGTACATAATTTCCATCATGATTTCCTCGAGGATCGACCGCAGCGCCCGCGCTCCCGTTCCCCTCTCCATCGCTTTCAGCACCACCGACTTCAACGCCGGCTCTTCGAACACCAGGTCCACCCCTTCCATACGGAAGAGCTTCGCATACTGTTTCACGATCGCATTCTTCGGCTCGGTAAGGATGTTTTGCAGGGCCTCTTCGCTGAGCGCGTGTAACGAGGAAATGAGCGGCAGCCGTCCCACAAATTCGGGGATCAGGCCGAATTTGATCAGGTCCTCGGGCTGGACCATCTGAAGGTACTCGTCCGGATGGGAGTCCTTCTTCCCCTTGATTTCCGCGCCGAACCCGATCGGATTCTTGTTGACACGGCGCGCGACGATCTTGTCGAGCCCTTCGAACGCACCACCGCATATAAACAGGATGTTGCGCGTATTGATGTTGATCAGGCTTTGCTCGGGGTGTTTTCGCCCTCCTTTCGGAGGAACGCCGGCGATGGTACCTTCCAGGATTTTCAACAGGGCTTGCTGCACGCCTTCGCCCGACACATCGCGCGTGATCGAAGCGCTTTCGCTCTTGCGGGCGATTTTATCGATCTCATCGATGTAGACAATCCCCCGTTCGGCCTTTTCGACGTTGTACTCGGCATTCTGGAGCAGATGCACGAGAATGGTCTCCACGTCGTCCCCGACATATCCCGCCTCGGTGAGCGTCGTGGCATCGGCGATGGCGAACGGCAGATCCAGGATCTTCGACAGCGTCTGGGCCAGCAGGGTTTTCCCGGTGCCGGTGGGCCCGATCAACAGGATGTTGGTTTTTTCTATTTCGACATCGTCAAGCTCGAAAAGATGGTCCCGCGCATCGATACGTTTGTAGTGGTTATAGACCGCCACGGCGAGCGTCTTCTTGGCGTGTTCCTGTCCGATGACATAGTCGTCCAGAGCCTTTTTGATTTGCGGGGGTGTGAGGCCCGACCGCGGGCCGCGCCGCGAGGTGAAGGCGGCAAGGTTGTTGCGGATGATGTCGACCGAGCTCGAGACGCAAATGTCGCAGATGTAGACGTCCGGTCCTGCAATGATGCTCTGCACCTCTTCAGGCGTTCGCCCGCAGAAGGAACAGTGAATCTTGTCGCTGCTCTTGGTACGCTGTGTCATGGCTGTTCCACAGTGGATTCTACTTGCGGGGTTCTCGTTCTTTCTTGACGAAGACGTTGTCAATCAGGCCGTAGGCCCGGGATTCGTCGGCGGACATATAGCGATCGCGATCCGTGTCTCTTTCGATCGTTTCCAGGGGCTGGCCGCAATGCTGGGCGAGAATCTCGTTCAGCCGCTTTTTTGTCCGGAGAATCTCTTCAGCCTGGATGCTGATGTCGGATGCGGTCCCCTGCACGCCGCCCCACGGCTGGTGGATCATGATGCGCGAGTTGGGGAGCGCCGATCGCTTTCCCTTGCTCCCCCCCGCGAGCAACACCGCTCCCATGCTGGCCGCCATGCCGATACAAATGGTCGCAACGTCCGGCCGGATATACTGCATCGTGTCGTAAATTGCCAGACCCGACGAAACACTCCCGCCCGGGGAATTGATGTACACATTGATGTCCTTGTCCGGATCTTCCGATTCCAGGAACAGCATCTGTGCAATCGTCAGGCTCGCCACCGTGTCATCGATGGGCGTGCCGATGAAGACGATCCGCTCCTTCAGTAACCGGGAAAATATATCATATGCGCGTTCGCCACGGCCGGTCTGTTCCACTACCATAGGGACAAGCTGGCTCTGGTGATCTCCGTATACCATGGTGTTCCTCCGTGTAATCATGCTTCTCGTGGCTCCTGTACTTCCTTGTCCGTGATACGGGCATGCTCGCGGAGAAAAGCCGTGATCTTGCCCGACAGAATGCGTTCCCGCACGGCATCGGATTTCTTGTAGTGCGGAAGCAGCTTGTCGGCAGTGAGGCCTGTGCGCACCGCTTCCTGTTGTGCGAGCTGTTCGATGTCCTCATCGGTCACCGTAATCTGCTCCTTTGCCGCTATCTGTTCCCTCAGCAGCATCCATTTTGCCTGCCAGACGGCATACACACGCCGTTCCTCCCGGAATTTCTTTTCATCAAACCCGGCCGGAAGCTGACGGTCTCTTGATCGCTCCCGGATCTCCTCGACAAAGGAATCCAGAAACACCTCCACCATGGCATCAGGAACAGGGAAATCGTGGGCGCGGACGATTTCGTTTGCGATGTCGTCGGTCACCTTGCCGTCGGCCCGTTCGATCCAGTACCGTTCCAGATCCTTCCGCATGGACGCACGGAATTCCTCGGGGGATGCCACGGCATCGTGCGTGACCTTCTTGACCAGCTCCCCGTCGAATGGGGGCAGGGTCACCTTCTCGATCTTTTTTGGAGTGATGGACAGATGGAGGGTGTGCTCATGATCGCCGTGTTTCGAGAGTGTCTTCACGGTTACGGGCTCACCCACGCGGGCGTCGCGCAGCACTTCGTGGATTTCAGGCGCCAGTGTGGTGTCGGCCAGATAGAACCGCATGCCCGGCGACTTCCGGCCGACCAGCGGCGTCCCCGTTTCATCCAGCTCCTGCACTTCGGCGGTAATAATATGCTCGTCGTCCGCAGCCGAGTCGGCAGGCGCCGTCGAGCTGTGGATCTTACGGAGCTGCTGAATTTCGTCCTCGACCTCTGCATCGGTGATCGGATGAATCGGACGCTCCGCGGCAATCCCTTTGTAGGTCTTCAGTTCCACCGCCGGCTTCACTTCGTACTGCACCTTGAACTGCACGTGAGACCCGCGCTTGAAATCCATGTCCACCATCGACGGCGTTCCCAGTGGACGGATGTTCCGCTCATCCATGGCCCGGTGAAAGACATCGTTGGCAATCGTGTCCAGGGCTTCATGCTCGATAGCTTCTCCGTAGATCCGCCTTATCATGTCCATCGGCGCCTTGCCTTTGCGGAATCCCTTGAGTTCGACCTTGGCGCGATACTTCGTGTACGCCTGCTCGAAATGAGGCTGGAGCTCCTCGTTGGTGAGCCGGATCTCGGCTTCCTGCTGGACCTCGGAGAGTGTATTGATCGTAACCTGCACAGCACAGTCCCTTCCTGATGATCATGGCGGGCGACCGCATGTATCGCCCAACCGGTTGTTGCGGCACGACGACACTCGTCGGCCCAGACTCGGTGGGCATAGGGGGACTCGAACCCTCACGGATTACTCCACTAGATCCTAAGTCTAGCGCGTCTGCCAATTCCGCCATATGCCCTCCGAAACCGATCGGCCGGCGGGAATCCCCCCCCCTCCCTACCGAAAAACGACCGAATACGGAAAAGCAGTTAAATATATGGAAAAACCGTACGACTTCCAAGCAGGAGTCAGGAAAGGGCTGTGTTTAAGATTGCGGAAGCGGGAGAAGGACGCGGAACGTGGAGCCACTCCCGGGGACACTCTCGACCTCCACCCGGCCATGGTGGTCTTCAATTATCTTCCGGACAATCGATAGTCCAAGGCCTGTTCCGTGCTTCTTCCCCTGCGTGAAAAAGGGCTCAAAGAGGCGGCCCCGGATCTCCTCGGGGATGCCAATCCCGGTGTCCGTCACCTCAACAGCAAGCAGCGTGTCAACGGTGCGGGTCCGGATTGTCAGTGTCCCCCCGTCCGGCATCGCATCGGCGGCGTTTCCTGTGAGATTGTACAGGACCCGCGTGAATTTCTCCACGTCCAGCATGCACGAACCCGTGTAGTCGAACCTGCGGATCAGGGTAATATTCCTGATGTTCAGGTCCGTTTCCAGGAACGGAAGGATATGATTGAATACATCGCCGAGCTGGACAGTGTCAAGATGCACCTGACTCACACCACGGGCAAAATCCAGGATTTCCTGCGTTATGGCTGTGAGACGGTCCACCTGCCGGATCATCTCATCGGCCATCCGGGCTTCGTCCGGTGAGACAGTCTTCTTTTTGATCTGTCCGGCGTACAGCCGAAGCGTCCCCATCGGATTCTTGATGTCATGCAAAATTGTGGCTGCCATTCTGCCGATGGCGGCCAAACGCTCATTCTGGACCATATCCAGTGCCACGCGCGCATTTTCAATGGCCATTGCCGCGTGAACCGAAAGAGCGTCGATAAAGGCCTCATCTTCCGGTCCAAAAAGCCCCGTGCGCTTGTTCAAGAACTGAAAAACTCCTACAATCGTGCCTTCTTTGTTCCGCATCGGCATACAGAGGACTGTCTGCGTGGTGTAGCCGCTCTTCCGGTCGATCTCGGGATTGAACCGGGTGTCCCGGTAGGCGTCGGTGATATTGACCACTTCGCCGGTCCGGCCCACGTACCCTGCGAGCCCCTTGCCCATGGGCAGACGGATCTCGATCATGCCGTCGCCCTGGGCGATCTTCGACCAGAGCTCCTCTGTCTTGTGGTCCACCAGGTAGAGTGTTCCGCGGTCGGCGGCGATACTCCGGGCAGCGACATCCAGAATCAACCCGAGGAGTGTATCCAGGTCGATGGCGGAATTCACGATCTTGCTGGCCTCGATCAGCATTTGGAGCTTGTCCAGCTTACTCTTCGATGCCAGGGCGTTCCGGCCGAGTTCCATTACGAACGTCTGATCCATCGTACGGAGACGGACCGCCAGATTGTTGAGCAGGTTGAGGGCGACCTGACGATTCTGATGAACAAGTGTGCGGTACTTCTCGGCGGTCAGCGTGAGCACGAGACAATCGTCCATGGCGTCGGCCCGTGCCGATCGGGGAAGACCGTCGATGAGCGACATCTCGCCAAAGAAGTCGCCGGGATGCAGCACGGCGAGCAACGATTCGACGCCGAATTTCGTATATTTCTTAATGCGCACCCTGCCGCTGCATAGCAGGAACAGCTCGCGGCCTTTTGAATATTCGTCGAAGATAAGATCACCCGCATGAAACGCGCGTTCGGTGAAATGTTTCATGCTGCGGGTGATCGTGGTTCTGTTTACATCACGGAAAAGAATGTTGCGCTGGAGGACTTCCAGGACCGGAGACGTACCCGCAGGAGGGCGCGGTGTTGTGCGGCGCCTTTTCTTGGGGGGCGATACCCGCGTGGCACGCTGTTTCTTCATTCTTCGCAAAAAATAGGCAAATCCATCGCCAGAGTCAAGCGTACCAACTGAGAGCGCAGGGTCACTTCATGGATGCCACACCGGTTCTGCGGACCAACGGACTCGCAAAGCGGTACAGACGAAGGTGGGCGGTCCAGGATCTGCATCTCACCGTGCAGAAGGGCGAGGTGTTTGGATTCCTTGGACCCAACGGCGCCGGGAAAAGCACCACCATCCGCATGCTTCTGTCACTCGTCCGGCCAACCCGGGGGACGGTGGAATTGTTCGGAAAGCCGCTGGCGGGAAACAGAAAAGAAATCCTCAGGCGCGTGGGAGGATTGGTGGAACGGCCCGATTTCTACATGTACCTGACCGCAAGACGTAACCTGGAAATTGTGTCGGCATTGCGGGGAGACGATTCGTTTCAGGACATCGACCGTGTCCTCGATCTGGTCGGGCTTCTCCCGCGTGCCGCAGATAGGGTCAAGACATACTCGCACGGCATGAAACAGCGTCTCGGCATCGCCCAGGCGCTCCTCGGCGGCCCGGAACTGGTTATTCTGGATGAACCGACGTCCGGACTCGACCCCCAGGGCATCAAAGAAGTCCGCGAGTTGATCCAGCGCCTTTCCCGCGACCAGAGCATCACGGTCTTTCTCTCATCGCATCTCCTCGGCGAGATTGAACAAACGGCAACCAGTATGGCGATCATCAACCTCGGAACGCTCGTGGTCCAGGGACGGGTTGCCGATCTGCTCGCAGCAGGGGAGCATGTCGTGCGGTTCGATGTCTCTCCGGCCGAGCGGGCCCTCCAGCTGCTGTCCGCTTCACGCCTGACAGGCAGGGTGCAGCGCAACGGCGTATTTCTGGAGTGTACCGTGCCGCGCGAGCAGGTGAGTGCCTTGAACCGGATGCTCGTCGAGGCGGGCATCGAAGTGCGCGCAATCCTGCCCCGCCGTTCGCTCGAGGAATATTTCCTGGCCATCACCGAAGGGATCTCCGATGTGGCAGTGCCGGTGAGCGGCACCACCGTACAGGGAGGGGACGCCCGGTGAGAACATCTATCCTTGGCAATGAAATCCTGAAAACCGCGCTCAAATGGCGTTCGTACATCTCCTTCATCGCGGTGGGTATCATAGTCCCCCTCGTCGAGATCGCATTGAAACTCGAAGGGGGCGGCATCGGGCGCGCCGTCACGCGGGGTCTCTCGCAGGATTTCTTTCTCGTCGGCAACATTTTCAACGGCTACTTTGTGACACAGTTTATCATGAACAGTCTCTGGATCCATATCCCGTTTCTCGTGGTGCTCGGTGCGGGGGATCAGCTCGCCGGGGAAGCCACCGGTGGTACGTTCCGTCTCCTGCTGACACGCCCGGCATCCCGCACCGCCATTCTCTTTGCAAAATATCTGACCACCCTCCTCTACGCTGCAGCGCTGGTAGTGTTCCTTGCGGTGCTGTCACTCGGGCTCGGCGTCCTCCTCTTTGGTACCGGTGATCTGCTGGTGCCGGGACAGACAATCATCATTCACCCGGAAGGCGAAGCACCTGCCCGTCTCCTCCTTGCATTTGTCCTTGCCATCTGGGGGATGTGGACCGTGGCCTCGCTGGCATTTCTCTTCTCCTCGCTGGTGGAAAACGGCATCGGACCGCTTGTTGGTTCGATGGCGGTGATTATCATCCTGTATATTGTTTCCAATATTCCGGCGGAGCTCTTTGAATCCGTAAAACCGTATCTGTTTACTACCTACCTCAACCTCTGGTCAAAGGTCCTTGAAGAGCCAATACCCTGGCCGGGCGTGCTCCACTCTGCCGGGATCCTGGGCGCTTTCAGCATTGGTTTTTACGCTGTGACTTGGTATATTTTTGTCAGGAAAGATGTCTTGAGTTAGGACCCCCTCGTCCACCCACATCAGAGATACTCACCATGGATCTGCACGGCATACAGCAAGCCCTCCGCACACTGAAAATTGACGGATGGCTCTTCTGCGATTTCCACAACCGGGATGTTCTTGCCTACCGGATTCTCGGACTCGATATGGCGCGAATGACCACCCGCCGGTGGTTCTATTACATCCCTGCCCGTGGCGTGCCAAAACGGCTGGTCCACAGCGTGGAGAAAGGTAAACTCGATGCGCTTCCGGGATCGAAGCAGGTGTACCTGCCGTGGGAGCAGCTCCATGCGTCGCTGAAAAAGATCCTCGGCTCGCCCAGGAAAATCGCGATGCAATACTCCCCCAAAAACAATCTCCCGCCCATTGCACTTGTCGATGCCGGCACCGTGGAACTCGTCAGGAGTTTTGGACACAGGGTGGTATCGTCAGCCGATCTGGTACAGTTATTTGAAGCGGTGGTCGATGAGAAGGGGTATCAGACACACAAGGCGGCGGCGGAAAAGGTGGACCGGATCCGCGCCGAGGCCTTTGCCCGCATCAGCGAAGGAATCCGCGCCGGGAACGGTGTGTCCGAGCTCCAGATCACACAGTATATTCTCCGACGGTTTTCGGAAGAGGGGTTGGTGACCGCCGACGCACCCATTGTCGGTTCCAATGAACATCCCACCGACCCCCATTTTGAATCGAAACCCGAGAATGACCGTCCGTTCAAACCCGGGGATACCGTCCTGATCGATCTCTGGGCGAAACAGGATGTGCCCGGAGGCATCTATTATGACATCACCTGGGTCGGATATATCGGCAACCAGCCGCCGGAACCGTACCGGGAGATTTTCGACGTTGTGGTGCGTGCGCGTGATGCCGCCGTCGGTTTTATCCGGGGAAAATTCTCGAAGGGACAGCCCTGCTACGGCTGGCAGGTGGATGATGCCTGCCGGAACGTCGTGAAAAAGGCCGGATACGGCAAGGAGTTTGTCCACCGGACGGGACATTCCATCGGCGAGGAAACCCACGGTAACGGCGGGAACATCGACAACCTGGAGACACGTGACGATCGGCAACTTGTTCCTGGGTGCTGCTTCTCCATCGAACCCGGCATCTATCTCGAGGGGAAAATGGCCGTGCGGACGGAGATCAACATGTTCATCCGTCATGACGGCACACCGGAGGTCACCGGAGAAGTACAACGCGACATGCTGCTGCTCTAATCCTGTCATACCCGGGTCCCGGAGTCCGGTGACGCCGCCGGACTCCGCACGCGGAGTCAATCACCCACTCGGAATTCCCCATGGTTCTTTCTTCCCGTTTTGCCTCCATGCGTGAAGGGTTCCACCCGACGTTCTGGGTCGCCAATGGTATGGAACTCTTTGAACGCCTTGCCTACTACGGACAGCAGATCGTCTTCATGATCTACCTGCGGAACAGACTGGGCTTCACGGAGGCGGAAGCCGGTCAACTTTCAGGGGTCTTCGGGGGTCTTATCTATCTGCTGCCGATCCTGGGCGGTACGCTGGCGGACAAGTGGGGATACCGGCGTGCATTCAATATT
Source organism: uncultured Bacteroidota bacterium (assembly GCA_963779225.1). Taxonomy (GTDB): domain Bacteria; phylum Bacteroidota; class Ignavibacteria; order UBA10030; family UBA6906; genus CAVPCZ01. Next base: position 339,303 of record CAVZWW010000003.1, on the reverse strand, counting down.
GCCTTCTCCATTCTGGCCCTGGGGTATTTTCTCATCGGTTCCGTGGGCATGAACGCCTTTGCCGGGTTGTACGACAACCTCTCGCTGTACTGGCTTCTTCTCGTCTTTCTTGTCCTTACAGCCTTCGGCGGCTCCTTCATCAAGCCCTCGGTACTGGGAACGGTTGCGGTCACATCCACCGAAAAGACAAAGTCGCTCGGCTTTGCCATCTACTACTGGCTGGTGAATGTCGGTGCCCTGCTTGGTCCCACCATCGCCTACCTCGTCCGGGACAGCCTGGGCAATGAGTTCGTGTATATGGTGTCGACCGTAAGCTGTCTCGCAATGCTGATCGTCAATCTGACGCTCTATAAAGAGGTCCGGCCCGTCAACGCGGGTCCCTCCGAATCACTCGGGAAGAAACTTGCCAATCTCTTCGTGGTCCTGGGGAATATCAAATTCATGGTGTTCCTGCTGATCTATTCGCTCTACTGGATCATCTTCTGGCAGGAATTTATCGTCATACCGTACTATATCACGGACTATATCAACAAGGATGCGCCGTACGAGATCATCCAATCGTGGGCGGGGGCAGGCGCAATCATCCTGCTGCAGATCCCGGTCAACCGGCTGACAAAAAACCTGCCGGTACGGACGGCCATCCTCGTGGGGTTTGCCATCTCCAGTCTGATCTGGGTGATTATCGGGATTTCTCCCGGCATCCCGACGATTGCGGCGGGGATCGTTGCCTTCTCGATTGGCGAAATGATCCAGGCACCCCGTTACTATGAGTATGTTTCCACAATTGCGCCTCCGGGGCAGCAGGGACTGTTTCAGGGGTATGCCTTTCTTCCTATTGCCATCGCCCGGTTTGTCGGCGATCCGCTCGGCGGTTGGCTTTATCAGACATCCAGGGCGGCCGGAAAGCCGGAGATGGTCTGGTTTGCGCTCATCACCATCGGTGTTCTCGCAACCATGCTGATGGCCGCCTACAACGTCATCGTGGCGCGATATGAAAGGGGATCGCACACATGAAGCGTCTGTTGTGGCTGCTGCCCGTCCTGGCAGCGCTTCACACCACCTCCGCCCAGATCCCGACCGGAGATGCGATCATCAAGAATATTGAGCGCACGTTCCAGTCCGTGGATGATTATACCGTGACGCTGGATATTATCACCAACATCGAGCGGACAAAGATACCGCCCATGAAGGTCACGATGTACTTCAAACAACCCGAGCAGGTACATTTCGTTTCTACGGGGTTCGCCCTGCTGCCGCGCGAGGGTATGGGAACCCAATTCGGGAGGTTGTCGAAACGGTATACCGTGGACAGTGTGGCGCGCGAAATGAGGGAGGGGACACCGGTGTACCGGCTTCTTCTTCTGCCACGCGACCCGCGCGCCATGGGATACCGGGCACACATGTGGGTGGATGGTCTCCGGTGGACACCCGAGCGCGTGGAAATTCCCCAACCCGACGGCCGTACCATGATCGCGCTCTTCACTTATGTGGAGATCGATGGTTACTGGCTCCCGGCCAATCTCCTTGTCTCTTTTACAGCGGGCATGCAGGACTCCACGGCCGGCGGACAGAGCGGTCCGATGGATCGGCAGGGCACAGGTGCACAGCGTTCGGGCGGGCGCACCGGAAGTGTGACGATTCGCTACTCCGATTACCGGATCAACACCGGCCTGCCGGATTCGTTGTTTAGCTCTTCCCCTGCCTCTCCACGATAACGCCGGGTTGCACCTGAGGCGTTTTCTTGGTATGATGCATCCCCCGCGGGACTTTCCGCCCAGGTAAACGAGTCACCGATAGTCGAGAGAAAAAGAGGAGCGCCGGCCATGGTGTTGCACGAGATGTTCGCCCACAAAGGAAAAACGGTACAACGGATCGGGGAAGAACGGACGGCCGTCTATGAAAAACTCTACCGCGGACTTTCCGCCGGCGTGGATTCCGGTACGCTTCCCAGCCATCCGGACTACCTCGGGGGAAACGAGCTTGCCACCAGCATCTACCGCAAGAAGTACTTTGTCAAAGACCTGGCCGGCGAACCCGTCGAACAACGGCCCGAAGATGTTTTCATCCGGCTTGCCGCATTTCTCGCCTCCACCGAAGCCACGGATGAACTCCGTACACACTGGGCCGGAGAATTCTACCGCATTCTCTTCGACGGGCGTTTTATTCCGGGCGGCCGTGTGCTCGCAGGGGCCGGAGATCTGTATCGCCTCAAGACGCTTGCCAACTGCTTCGTCACGAAGATCGCGGAAGACAACATCGAGTCCATCTACCAGGCGGCTTTCGAATGTGCACGCACCTATTCCTACGGCGGCGGGATCGGCGTGGATATCAGCTCCCTCCGTCCCAAGGATTCGGTTGTCCATAACGCGGCCGACAAATCCACGGGTGCGGTGTCGTTCATGGAGCTGTTCTCCCTGACCACCGGCCTTATCGGGCAGAGCGGACGCCGCGGCGCCCTCATGCTGACCATTGACGTCAAGCATCCCGATGTCCTGGATTTCATCCGCGTGAAGAAGATTCCCAACTGGGTCACCCACCAGATCGTGGAACAGGCGCAATGGTCCGGCATCTTCGATGAACATCAGCTCAACGAGATGGAACGCCAGGTGCGGGAAAACACGCAGGTGCGCTTCGCCAACATCAGCATCAAGGCCACCGATGAGTTCATGCAGGCGGTGGACGAACAAACACGGTACGGCACCGACACGCTGCTCGTCTACCGCAAGTTTTCCCGACCGACCGTGCGCCAGGGATTCCAGGGCGGGGACGTGCACTACTCCTATGGCATTCCCGCAAAAGACATCGGCACGTATGAATTTGCCGGCGATTTTTCCTCCATGGAATCGCTCAACAAGTGGCTCGAAAAGCAGGGAGGAACTGCTGTCTCCGAAGAACAGCTGGCGAATCCCCTCCAGCGGGACGTGTTCGGAGATGTGGTGGTGGAACTCAACCAGCAGAAGTACGATCTTGCCATCCGGCGTGCGGGAGATTTCCTCCTTTATTTCGGTTCTCCGCAGACAGGAGAAATCCGCCGCCTGATCAAAGCACGGGAGATCTGGGATACCTTCGTTGAGGGGAACTACCACACGGCCGAGCCCGGCCTGATCCTCTGGACCGCCATGAGCAAGTACAGCCCGTCCAATTATGTCGGCCGTCCGATCTCCTGCACCAACCCGTGCGCCGAAGTGCCGCTGGAAGACGGCGGCGCCTGCAACCTCGGATCCATCAACCTCAGTCGCTGTGTGATCGACGGGTATACCGAACAGGCGCGGGTGGACTGGCAGGGGCTCTGGGAAGTGACCCAGCACGCCGTCCGGTTCCTCGACAATGTGGTGCAGTGGAACACCCTGCTCAATCCGCTGGAAAAACAGCGGCGGGCGGCATCCGAAACCCGCCGTCTGGGACTGGGTGTGATGGGAATCGCGGATATGCTCAACCAGCTGGGGAAAACGTATGACGGTGACGATGCCATCACCGTGCTCGAACGCGTGATGGAAACCATCGCCAACGCCGCATACCAGTCATCCGCTAAACTTGCCGAAGAAAAAGGCGCCTCGCCGATCTTCACCTATGAGGACTATGCCCGGTGTCCGTTCTTCCAGGAAGCGCTCAACGAACAAACCCGCGCCCTGATCAGAACCAGCGGGCTACGGAATATCGCCATCGTCTCCATCGCACCGACGGGAAGCATCTCGAACATCGTGCTGGGGTTTGAACGGGACGGAAAACACTACATGGGGGTGTCCGGCGGCGTCGAGCCGGTCTTCGCGCTCTTTTATACGCGCCGCTCGGAATCATTTGGAAACCAGAAATTCCGGGTCTTCCACAGCACCGTGCAGGCGTATCTGGATATGAAGGGGTTCACGGATGAGGCGCAGCGCAAGCCGCTGGAGGAGTTCCTTCCCGCACACTTCTTCCGGACGGCACACGTCATCGCACCGGATATGCGTGTGAAGATCCAGGCGGTGTGCCAGCGCTTTGTGGATCACTCGATTTCCTCCACGGTGAACCTCCCGGAGGATACCGAACCGGAAGTGATCTCGCGGATCTACCTGCAGGCGTGGAGGAGCGGCCTCAAAGGTATTACGGTCTACCGTGACGGAAGCCGGTATCCGATCCTCAGTGTCGACGGGAAACCGACACCATACCAGGAGGCGAAAAACCGGAAATACCGGATCCGGCTTCCGGAGGACGATCCGACGAAAGGAATCCGGGACGTGGAAGTGTCGGGCGAAGAGGTGCTGCGTCTCCCTGACGGACGACTGACGACCGTGTATCACCTGCTGCGCCGGCGCGAACAAAACCGTGATGAAACACCCCAGGCCGCAGCGGCGATCCTGAACAACAACTGACCGGGAGCGAATGTCCCGGATGCGTGACGGACAACGAACATGATGACAAGGAAGGAACACAGATGATCACCCTGCCGACCACCGCACTGGAAATCGAAGAAGTCAAAAGAGAAAAGGCCCTGATATCGGCACAGGAAGGCGGCGAGACCGTCATCAGCAACCGGCCGGACGTCACCGAGGCACGGGTCTACCGGCTGCGCAGCGGATTTGTGAACAACAGCGTGTTTATCACGCTCGGGTTCATCAAAGAAAACAACCGGAACCGGCCCATCGAAATCTTCATTAACAGTAAAGATCTTACCCGTGCCGCCGAGTATGCCGTCCTGACACGCCTGATCTCCGCAATCTTCCGGAAGTCAACCGATCCCACCTTCATCCTCGAAGAACTTCGCGGGATCTACGACCCGAACGGGGGATACTTCAAAGACGGCAAGTATATACATTCATTCTATGCCGAGATTGCGAAAGTCATCGAACAGTTCTTTGAGGACATCGGGGTCACCAAAGCACGCGGGACGGCGCCGGGAACCGCCGTGGTGGAACCTGTCGAGGTTGACCGGGAGATCAGCGCGCTGAAGATCTGTCCGAAATGCGGCGACCGCTCGGTCAAGATCGAAAACGGCTGTATGTCGTGCGTCAACGAAGAGTGCGGGTACAGCAAGTGTGATGAGTGAGGCATAACGCCCCGTTGTTTGATCGAATGCCCCGCACCCACAGGGCATTTCTCCGTCCGGGGCTTTGACCTTGATCCGGAGACATCGTATTATTGAACAGTTGCTCCTGGAACCGTAGTCCGTTTCCGGTGTTGTAACAGAGAGAACCGACAATGGACCTTATCACCTATTTCCTCTTACTCCTTGCGGCGATTGCCGTCGCATTTGTCCTATTTCTTCCGCGCAGGGGTGTCTTTGCCCGCTGGAAACAGAGCAAGACGCACAAGGCGCGCTCCGCCGCTGAAGATGCGCTGAAACACGCCTATGATTGTGAGCACCGGGGCGTCGGCTGTACCATCGAAAGTATCGCCGGAGCGCTTTCCCTGTCTATGGACCATGCCGCCCGTCTTGCCACACGGCTCGAGTCGATGGGACTGGTGCACCCCGACAGAAATGCCCTTCGCCTCACACCGGAGGGACGCTCCTACGCACTGCGTGTCATCCGCATACACCGGCTCTGGGAACGGTATCTTGCCGACGAGACCAGTGTGCGGGAGGCAGACTGGCACCTTGAGGCCGAACGCCAGGAACACCGGATGACCGCCGCGGAAGCCGATACTCTTGCCGCGCAACTGGGCAACCCGCAGCTGGATCCCCACGGCGACCCCATTCCCACGGCGGCGGGTGAAGTCCCCGAGGTGAAGGGAGAACCGCTGACCTCGCTGAGAGCGGGAGAGTTTGCGAAAATCGTCCACGTGGAGGATGAGCCGCACGCGATCTATGCCCAGCTGGTTGCCGAAGGACTCCATGCCGGGATGGTTATCCAGGTGATAGAGAACAGCAGCGCACGGGTGCGTCTTGAAGCCAAAGGTGAAGAAATCCTGCTCGCGCCGATGTTTGCCCGCAATCTCACCGTCTTCCCCATTCCCGAAGAGCGCCGCTCTCACGACCCGTTTGCGACCCTGGCCTCACTCCGCCTGGGAGGGAGTGCCGTAGTCACAGGCATTTCCCGCGCATGCCGCGGACAGCAACGTCGCCGGCTGATGGATCTTGGCATCGTTCCCGGGACAACCATTACCGCCGAACTCTCCAGCCTGACCGGCAACCCCATGGCATACCAGGTGCGCGGCACTCTCGTAGCTCTCCGGAAGGAGCAGGCGGAACAAATCGCTGTCAGCCCGGTCACCGTGTCATCATGAACGATCCGGTACCACAGGCCTGCGAAACCTGCCCCGCCTTCAATGCCGGTCACCTCACCCGGCTGGGCATCAGCATCGACAATGTGGATTTTGTGGTGGCACTTGCAGGGAACCCGAATACCGGCAAGAGCACCGTGTTCAACAGTCTTACCGGGCTCCGGCAGCACACCGGCAACTGGCCCGGAAAGACCGTGGCCCGCGCCGAGGGCGGCTTTGCCTTCAATGGAAAGAAATTCAAGATTGTGGATCTGCCGGGCACGTATTCCCTCCTGTCCACAAGCGTGGATGAGGAGGTTGCCCGTGACTTCATCCTGTTCGGCCGCCCCAACGTGACCGTCATCGTCGTTGATGCGACACGGCTGGAGCGCAATTTGAATCTTGTGCTGCAGGTTCTTGAAATCACCGACCGGGCCGTGCTGTGCGTGAACCTCATCGATGAGGCGCGCCGGCACAACATCGCCGTGGACGACCGGATGCTCGCCCGGGAGCTCGGCATTCCGGTGGTACTTACCGCCGCACGGCAGCGGGAAGGCATACCAGCCCTGCTGCAGACCGTCTACGATGTGGCAACGGGCGGCTTTGTGTGCAGGCCGCACCGCGTGCAGAGCATACCCGCAAACGTCGCGACGGCACTCGACACGCTTGCGGAACAGGTGATTGCACGTTTCCCCGGCCTCCCGAACGCACGGTGGGTTGCCTTACGGCTCCTTGAAGGCGATCAACGGATGATCGATGCGGTGAAGAGCGGAGAACTTGCAGGACTGGTGGCAACGGACACATGAAACCTCTTCAACAAACAGATTCCGCGGACTCCCTGCTCACCAACGCCAACACGCTCCGGTGGGAACTCGGCGACGACTATCACGACTCGCTGATGGAAGGGATCTATCAGGATGCAGCCAGGATCGCCGATACCGCCGTCACACGCACCGGCATACCGCCCCGGTTCAACCTGGATCGGGCCATTGACCGGCTGGTAACAAGCAAATGGACCGGGTTCCCGATCATGTTCCTGCTTCTTGCCTTGGTGTTCTGGCTTACCGTCGTCGGGGCCAATATTCCTTCCGCACTCCTGGCATCGTTTTTCCTGGACACGGTCCATCCGGTGCTGAAGGAGCTCGGTGCAGGCGCCGGACTTCCCTCCTGGCTCACCGGACTCCTGGTGGACGGCGCGTATCTCTCGGGGGCGTGGGTGATCAGTGTCATGCTCCCGCCGATGGCGGTCTTCTTTCCGGTTTTCACGCTGCTGGAAGACTTCGGCTATCTGCCGCGTGTGGCTTTCAACATGGATGCACTCTACCGCCGCGCGGGTGCGCACGGCAAGCAGGCGCTCACCATGACCATGGGGTTCGGCTGTAACGCGGCCGGCGTTGTCGCAACACGGGTCATCGACAGTCCACGCGAGCGCCTCATTGCGATCATCACCAACAATTTTTCCCTCTGCAACGGACGCTGGCCGACGCAAATCCTGATGGCCTCGATATTCATCGGCGCACTCGCCCCGGTCCACATAGCCGGCCTTCTCTCCGCTGCAGCGGTGGTGTTTGTCGCCGTTCTCGGCGTGACATTGAGCCTTGTGGTTTCCTGGTTTCTCTCGCGCACGGTGCTGCGCGGTGTAGCGTCGGCCTTCAGCCTGGAACTTCCGCCCTACCGGCCGCCGCGCATCTGGCAGACACTCTACACATCGCTCATCGATAGAACGATCTACGTGCTCTGGCGCGCGATACTCTTTGCCGTGCCTGCAGGTATGGTGATCTGGCTTGTGGCGAACGTGACGATCGGCGGATCAAGCCTGGCTGAACTGTTCATCCACTGGTCGAATCCGTTCGGGCTGTTGATCGGGTTGAACGGCGTGATCCTGCTTGCCTATATCATTGCCATTCCCGCAAACGAAATCGTCATCCCCACGGTGCTAATGCTCACCGTGCTCACCACCGCCCTCAATGGCGTGGGGGCGGGCACCGGCGTGATCTTCGAAGCGGGTTCAGCGGCGGCAACTGCGGACATCCTCCGGGCCGGAGGATGGACATTGCTGACCGGGATCAACCTGATGCTGTTCAGCCTGATCCATAACCCCTGTTCCACGACGATCTACACGATATACAAAGAGACACGAAGTATGAAGTGGACCGCGCTGGCAACGATCCTCCCGCTCGGGATGGGATTTGCCGTCTGTTTCCTGGTTGCCCTTCTCTGGCAGTTGTTCGCTGCCGTATAGTCCTTCTTTTTGCTTTTCCCCCCATTCCTACTTTCACATGTTGTTTTCTCAATTGTTGGAATTTCCCCCCCTCTCAGGGCTGAGAATGCCTTTCCCGGCCGGTATTGGGCGATTATTCTGGCATGCAATTCGCAAGGTTACGGTGGACTGCGAATACACCTGAATCTGTACCTTTCCCAGCACTCTACAGGACAAACAATGAAACGTCTCAATGTCACCATCGACGGCAATGAAGCAGCCGCGTACGTGGCGCACAAGCTGAACGAAGTTATCGCCATCTACCCCATCACCCCTTCCTCGAACATGGGCGAGTGGGCCGACGAATGGTCATCCCAGGGACGGAAGAACCTGTGGGGAACCGTCCCGTCCGTCACCGAAATGCAGAGCGAAGGTGGTGCCGCGGGAGCCGTGCACGGCGCGTTACAGGCCGGCGCACTATCGACGACATTCACGGCATCGCAGGGACTCCTGCTGATGATCCCCAACATGTTCAAGATTGCAGGCGAGCTCACCCCGACCGTGTTCCATGTTTCGGCCAGGGCCGTGGCCGGCGCGGCACTTTCGATTTTCGGTGAACACAGCGATGTGATGGCGACGCGCACCACCGGGTTTGCCCTCCTTGCCTCCAATAGTGTCCAGGAGATCATGGACCTGGCGTTGATCTCGCAGGCGGCGACACTGGAATCGCGGATCCCGTTCATCCACTTCTTCGACGGATTCCGCAGTTCGCACGAAGTGCAGAAGATCGAACAGCTTAATGACGAAGATCTGCGTGCACTCGTCAGCGACGAGCTGGTGATTGCCCACCGGCAGCGTGCACTCTCCCCCGAGCATCCCGTCCTGCGCGGTTCTGCTCAGAACCCGGATGTCTTCTTCCAGGCCCGTGAGGCATGCAACCCCTACTACCAGCGCTGTCCCGACATCGTACAGAAGACGATGGACAAGTTTGCGGAGGTGGTCGGACGCCGGTACGGGTTGTTCGAATATGTCGGCTCGCCCACCGCTGACCGCGTCATCGTGATGATGGGTTCAGGTGCGGAAGCGGCACAGGAAGCGGTGGAGTACCTCAATCTGAAGGGGGGCAACGTCGGTCTCCTCAAGATCCGCCTGTACCGTCCTTTCTCGGTGAAACACTTCCTCTCCGTTCTGCCCGCATCGGTGAAACACATTGCCGTGCTCGACCGCACCAAGGAACCCGGAAGCCTCGGCGATCCCGTGTACCTGGATGTGATCAGTGCAATCTCCGAAGGCATCGCGGACGGAACCGCGCCGGTGAAGGCCATGCCCCGGATCATCGGCGGACGGTACGGTCTCTCTTCGAAGGAGTTTACCCCCGCAATGGTAAAAGCGATCTTCGACGAGCTGGCAAAACCCCGGCCGAAGAATCACTTCACGATCGGCATTACGGACGATGTCACAAATTCCAGCCTGACGTACGATCCGCTGTTCTCCACGGAAGCCGACGATGTGTTTCGCGGAATCTTCTACGGTCTTGGCGCCGACGGCACCGTCGGGGCGAACAAGAACTCGATCAAGATTATCGGGGAAGACACCGACTTTTATGCGCAGGGGTATTTCGTGTACGACTCCAAAAAGTCGGGGTCGACAACAACATCTCACCTGCGCTTCGGTCCGCGTCCGATACACTCGACCTATCTCATCACCACGGCGAAGTTTGTCGCGTGCCATCAGTGGTTCTTCCTCGAGAAATTCGACGTGCTGCAGACCGCGCTTCCGGGCAGTACGTTCCTTCTGAACAGCATGTACGGTCCCGCGGAAGTGTGGGATCATCTTCCCAAACATATCCAGGAACAGCTGATCGAGAAGAAGATCAAGTTCTATGTGATCGATGCCTACAAGGTTGCCAATGCGACCGGCATGGGCGGCCGGGTGAACACGATCATGCAGACCTGCTTTTTCGCCATCTCGGGTGTGCTTCCGCGCGACGCGGCGATCGCGGCGATCAAGAACTCGATCAAGAAAACCTACGGCAGGAAAGGCGACGAGGTCGTCAGGCAGAACTTCGAAGCCGTGGATCAGACCGTTGCCAACCTGCACGAAGTGCAGGTGCCCGGCCGCGCCACAAGCACCATCACGATGCCCCCTGTGGTCTCCGATGCGGCGCCGGATTTCGTGAAGAACGTGACGGCAAAGATCATCGCCGGGTTTGGCGACGATCTGCCGGTGAGCCTCATGCCGGTGGACGGAACATTCCCCACGGGGACCACGCAGTGGGAAAAACGAAACATTGCCCTGGAAATCCCGGTGTGGGACGCCGTGACGTGCATCCAGTGCAACAAGTGCGCTCTCGTCTGTCCCCACGCGGCGATCCGGACAAAAGTCTACGATCCGTCGGTGCTCACCGGTATGCCCCCGACGTTCAAAGGTGTGGACTACCGCGGGCCGGAATACAAAGGGAAGAAGTACACCGTCCAGGTGGCACCCGAGGACTGTACAGGATGTGAACTGTGCGTGGAAGTGTGTCCCGCGAAGAACAAGAGCGAAACGCGACTGAAAGCCATCAACATGGCACCGCAGCAGCCGATCCGTGAGACGGAGCACGCGAATTTCTCCTTCTTCCTGGACATACCGGAAATAGACCGGCGTCAGGTGAAAGTGGACACGGTCAAGGGATCGCAATTCCTCCAGCCGCTGTTTGAGTTCTCGGGCGCCTGCTCGGGCTGCGGTGAAACGCCCTACGTGAAGCTGGTGAGCCAGATGTTCGGCGACCGGACGATTGTCGCGAACGCCACGGGCTGCTCCTCCATCTACGGCGGCAACCTGCCCACAACCCCGTGGTCGCAAAATGCCGACGGCCGCGGACCCGCATGGGCGAACTCGCTCTTTGAAGACAACGCCGAGTTCGGTCTGGGGATGCGGCTGACGGTGGATAAACACACCGAAATGGCACGGGAGCTGGTGCAGGTCCTTGCCGGTACCGTGGGCGAGGCCCTGGCAACGGCCATTCTGAATGGCAAACAGGACGACGAAGCGGGCATCTTCGAACAGCGCCTGCGTGTCGCGCAGTTGAAGGAGAAACTGGCAACGGTCAACACGCCCGAAGCCAAAAGCCTGCTCAGCCTTGCGGACAATCTCGTGAAGCGCAGCATCTGGATTATCGGCGGCGACGGTTGGGCGTACGATATCGGGTTCGGCGGGCTGGACCATGTGCTCGCATCCGGGCGGAATGTGAACATCCTGGTTCTGGACACGGAAGTCTACTCAAACACCGGCGGACAGATGTCGAAGTCCACGCCGCGCTCGGCAGTCGCCAAATTTGCGGCAGGAGGCAAGCCGCTTGCCAAGAAGGACCTCGGCAAGATTGCCATGACCTACGGTTCCGTGTATGTGGCCCAGGTGGCCATGGGGCACAGCGATCTGCAGACCATCCGCGCATTCGCAGAAGCGGATGCGTATGACGGCCCCTCGTTGATCATCGCGTACAGTCACTGTATCGCGCATGGCATCAATATGGGCAAGGGTATGGTGAGCCAGAAAGCCGCGGTGGAGAGCGGTCATTGGCCGCTGTATCGCTTTAATCCGCTGGCGGCCCGCGAGGGAAAGAACCCCCTGAAACTCGACTCCAAAGCACCGAAGATCCGGTTCGAAGACTATGCCTACCTGGAGACCCGGTACAAGATGCTCACCAAGAGCAATCCGGCAGAAGCCAAACGGCTCATGGTTCTGGCGGAGGGAGACGTGAAGGAGCGGTGGCATTGGTTCGAAGAAATGGCGAAAGAATCCATTCCGGCACCACCTGCCGCCGACAAACACTAACACGAACCGGTTTTTCACTGAACTGACAGGAATCAGAAACTATGGACCTCTCAACGACATATCTCGGACTGCACCTGAAAAATCCGCTGGTTCCCTCCGCCAGTCCGCTGTCGCGCACACTCGACAGCATGAAGCGGCTGGAAGATGCGGGCGCTGCGGCAATCGTGATGTATTCGCTCTTTGAAGAGCAAATTCAGCACGAAGCGGCGGAACTGAACCACTACATGAGCTACGGCACCGAAAGCTTTGCCGAGGCGCTGTCGTACTTTCCGGAGGCGCAGGAATACAACCTCGGCCCCGATGAGTATGTGGAACATCTCCACAAAGCCAAAAAGGCGCTCGGTATTCCGGTGATCGGCAGCCTGAACGGTGTTTCCACCGGCGGCTGGATGAAGTATGCAAAGAAGATCGAGGAAGCCGGCGCCGATGCTCTGGAACTGAATGTCTACTACATTCCCACCGATCCGCGCCTGTCCTCTCAGGCGGTGGAAGATCTGTACCTTGATGCGCTGAAAGCCGTAAAGCAGACGGTGAAAATCCCCGTGGCGATGAAGCTGAGTCCCTTCTTCAGCGCCATGGCCAACATGGCCTCCCGGCTCGACGCAGCGGGGGCGGATGGGCTGGTGCTGTTCAACCGGTTTTACCAGCCGGATTTTGACATCGAAGCACTGGATGTGGTTCCGAACGTCACCCTGAGTTCGTCGCATTCCATCCGTCTTCCCCTCCGCTGGATCGCCATTCTCTTCGGACGGGTGAAGGCGAACCTCGCCGCAACCAGTGGCGTGCACACCGCCGAAGATGTGCTGAAACTGCTCATGGCGGGAGCCGACATCACCATGTTGTGCTCCGCGCTCCTGCAGCACGGACCGGGCGCGATCGCCGAGATTCTGAAGAATCTGGATCACTGGATGCTGGAGCATGAATACGTATCGGTGCAGCAGATGCGTGGCAGCATGAGCCAGAAGTCAGTGGCCGATCCATCAGCCTTCGAGCGCGCAAACTATATGAAGGCGCTGACGCAATACAAGTAATTGCAGTATCCCCGTGCATTTCCAGCGGGCCGCGGGAGCAGACAGCTCCCGCGGCTCTTCTTCCTGGAGGAACCGGTATGATCAGAACAACTTCGCTCTCCCTGTTGCTCTCCCTGCTCTGTGCCTTCACGGCTTCCGTGGCGCTCGCCCAGCAGGAAGAGGATCCTCATGCGGCCGAAACCACACCCCGGGTACCGGCCCTGGACAAATTCCACACGCCTGTCTACAAACTCTGGCACACCGCGTGGCCGAATAAAGATACGGCCATGATGGCAATGCTCATGCCTGAAATTGACAAAGGTATCGCCGGGGTGGCACAGGCTGAACTCCCGGGAATCCTGCGCGACAAAAAGGCGGTGTGGCAGGAGAATGTGAAGTTGCTGCAGGCCGTCGGGGTTCAGTACCGGGAAGCAATGGCCGGCCACGACCTTGCGGCCAAATTGAATGCAGCCGAGGAGCTCCATGCCCGGTATGAAAAACTTGTCCGAATTGTTCGACCGGTCATGAAGGAAATAGAGGCCTTCCATGCGGCTCTGTACATGCTCTACCATTACTCTATGCCCGACAACGATACGGACAAGATCAGGAGTTCGGCAAAGGAGCTCCGCGTACGGATGGACACGCTGAATGCGGCGGCGCTGCCCGAGCGGCTGAAGAAAAGGGAAGAAGCGTTCGTGGCTGCGCGGGCGGCACTGTCGGCCTCGGTGGATGCGGTGACTGCCGCGGTGAACACCAACGACGGGAAGAAGATTCAAGACGCGATTATCGCCATGCACAGCGACTACCAAAAACTGGAAAAGGTCTTCGAGTGAAATCCGCCCGCACATCCCGTTCCGACATTGAAGCCTTTTTTGAAGGTCCCGCCTACGCGGTCATCGGCGTATCGGCCAACCGGAAGAAATTCGGAAATGTGGTCTTCCGGATGATGGAGGAAAAACAATTTGCCGTATACGCGGTGCACCCGACGCTGGACACGGTGGAAGGGAAGCGCTGCTACCACACGGTTGCGGATCTGCCGGAAAACGTGAAGGCGGTGGTCACCGTTGTCCCGCCCGGAGTGACGGAACAGGTGGTCCGAGAATGCCTGCTGCGGGGTATCCGGCATTTCTGGATGCAGCCCGGTTCGGAATCGCCGGCGGCGGTCTCCGCCGCGCGCAAAGCCGGAGCGACCGTGATCGAACATGAATGCATCCTGATGTTCCTTGACCCGGTGGAGTCCGTTCATGCGCTCCACCGGTGGCTGAAGAAACTCGTAGGAACATACCCGGCGTAATGAACCGTAGCAGATACGGGTACTCCTTCTTCATCGCTTCGCGCCGATGATTTCCTCCACCGCGTCCATGGCCCGTTCCATCTTGCGCATCATCAGGATAAACGGGGTGGACCTGGTCATATCCACACCCGCATCACGCAGAAGTTCGATCGGATAGTCTGATCCACCGGCACCCAGCAGGGTGAGATACCGTGTGGTGGCGCTCCGGTCCCCGGAGAGCACCATCTCGGCAAGCGCGGCGGACGCGGTCAGCGACGTGGCGTACTGATACACGTAGAAATTGTAGTAGAAATGGGGTACGGACGCCCATTCGGCCCGGACCCACTCATCCACCACGCATGCCCCGCGGTCGTGTCCGTAATACGTGCGCGCGAGATCGAGGTACAGTGCGGAAAGCGAGTCACCGGTCAGTGATTGCCCCGCCTCGGCGATTTCATGGATCTTCAATTCGAACTCCGCGAACTGCACCTGCCGGAAGAGTGTGGCTTTGATGCCGTCCAGGTAATTCATGAGCAGCGACAGCCGGATCCGGTCGTCCGTTATGGTGGCAAGCATGTGCTCCATCAACAATGCTTCGTTGAATGTGGATGCCACTTCCGCGACAAAAATCGAGTACCGCGCGGTCGGGTACGCCTGCAGGGTGTTGGAAAGATGACTGTGCATCGTGTGCCCCAGTTCATGCGTCACGGTGCTGACATCATCATACTTGCCATTGTAATTCAGCAGAATGAACGGGTGGATGTCGTAAACGGCACCGTTCGAATATGCCCCGCTGATTTTCCCCTCGCTCGGAAAGACATCCATCCACCGTTCGGCAAATGAACGTCGGGCTACCGTAACGTATGACTCCCCGAGCGGAGCCAGGGATGCAAGAATCAGCTCCCGGGCTTCTTCAAAAGTGTATGTCAGCTCCACGCCGGCGGCGGCGGGTGCATAGAGATCGTAGTAATGCAGCTCCTCCACCCCCAGCAAGCGCCTGCGCAGATCCAGGTAGCGGTGAAACACGGGAAGGTGTGCATGGACGTTGTGAATCAGCGTGTGGTATACGGGGGGGGGGATGTTGGCGCCGTGCAGCGCCCCGTGCAGGCAGGAAGAGTAGTTCCGTGCACGCTTGTAGAAAAGGTTTTTGCGGAGTTCAGAATAGAGTTGCACACCGAACGTTCGCCGGTATGCATGCAGGGTTGAGAAATGGGCGTGGAAAATCTTCTCGCGGTCCTCACGGTGAGAGGTCGTCCGGTGAAGCGCGAACGCCGCGTTGTCCAGGTGTACCGTTGATCCGTCATGCAGGGTCACGTCAGGAAACGGGAAATCCGCGTTGGAGAAGATGGTGAAGATGTTTGCGGAGGACTCCGCCATCAGTCCGGCCTCGGCAATGATCTTCTCCTCGGTTTCCGTGCCCGTGTGTTCCCGGCGCCGCAGTGTATCGTTCAACGGATGACGGTAGACGGCGAGTCCGGGTTCCGCGGCGAGAAACGCTTCCACCACCTCCCGTCCCATGAGAAGAATCTCCGGCTCGATAAAAGCCGTGCGTGCCCCGATGTCTGCCCCGATTTGACCGATCTCCTGCTGGTATCCGAGAAATGTGGCGTCCCTGGTGTCAATATCGGCATGGGCCTGGGCATAGGTGTACAGGCGGGAAAAGGTTTTGCCGATGGCACTGCTCAGGTCCAGACAGGCCAGAAGGCGAGCCGGCGAGCCGGCGAGCGTCCCGCGAAAGGCATCGATCCGCGCCACCTCTGCCAGCATTTGATCCTTTGCGGCCTTCCATGCGTCAAAATCGGAATACACGGGACTGAGATCCCAGGTATAGTGCGGGGGAATCTTGCTGCGGTCCCGCTCTGTACTCAATGATGAAGTCGCGTTCATGAAGAGTTTCCTCAGTGTGTGGTACCACGCGAGTAGAGATGCACTCCGCCATGGTGACGAAAATGATAGGAAATTCACCTCCGAGAAGCAATATTGGCCATTTGTGCGGAAAAGTTCGTATTATTAATCTTGTGAAAATCCGGAACAACGGGCGGAAGCACCATGAAGCCATTTCGTGACCGTCTTCAACGGGACGTGATTGTGTTCGACGGAGGTGTCGGAACGTACCTCTATGAGAAAGGGGTGTTCATCAACACGTGCTTCGACGAGCTGAATCTCACCAACCCCGATCTTGTGAGTGAAATGCACCGGGAGTACCTTAATGCCGGAGCGGACGTCGTTGAGACGAATACCTTCGGGGCAAACCGGTTCAAACTGGCGCCGCACGGACTTGAAACGAAAGTCTACGAAATCAACAGGCGTGGCGCGGAGCTGGCAAAACATGCGGTCGGCGACCGGGCCCTCGTAGCCGGATCGGTGGGACCGCTGGGTGTGCAAATCGAGCCGATCGGTAAACTGTCGTACGATGAAGCAAAGGATGTGTTCAAGGAACAGATCGCCGGCCTGCTGGATGGCGGCGCGGATCTGATCGTCCTGGAGACATTCTCGCTCGTTAACGAGCTCCTGCAGGCCATTCGCGCGTCGCGGGAGCTGAATCCGGATATCCCGCTCGTTGCACAGATGACCGTCAACGATGAAGGAATGCTGCTCAGTGGCGCATCGCTCGAAACGTTTGTCCGGGAAACCGCCATGTATGCGGTGGATGTGATCGGCTTGAACTGCTCCGTAGGCCCCAGGGCGATGCTGGAGGCACTGGAACACCTCAAAACGCTCACCAAGCTGCCGATCTCCGTGCAACCGAACGCGGGTATTCCGCAAAACGTCGGCGGACGGAATATCTATATGACTTCCCCCGAATACATTGCGGAATATGCCAAACGGTTTATCCAGACGGGGGCGGCGGTTGTCGGAGGGTGCTGCGGCACCAATCCGGAACATATCCGGGCCATACGGCGCGCCGTACAGGCTCTCCGGCCGGCCAAGCGGATGGACCTGACGGAGAAGGAACTCAAGATCTCGGCACCGGAGTCGGTGCAGGTGGTGCATCAGACAGAGAAATCCCGGCTGAGCAACAAGCTGGTGAAACACCAATTTGTCACGCTTGTCGAACTCGTGTCGCCCAAAGGGGTTTCTGCCTCGTCGCAGATCACCAAGGCGCGCAAACTCTTTCATGCCGGCATTGACGGCATCAACATCCCCGACGGACCGCGTGCATCGGCACGGATGTCCGCGCTTGCTCTTGCCGCGATTCTCCAGCGCGAAGTGGGAATCGAAACCGTCCTGCATTTTGCGTGCCGGGACCGGAACGTCATCGGGATGCAATCCGACCTGCTTGGCGCGTGGGCGCTGGGGCTCCGGAATATCCTGGCCGTCACGGGGGATCCGCCCAAGCTGGGGAACTATCCGAATGCCACCGCGGTGTTTGATGTTGATGCTATCGGGTTGACCAATATCATCAATCGGTTGAATCACGGACTCGATCTGGCGGGAAACCCGATCGGGGACCCGACGGCCTTCAGCATCGGCGTGGGAGTGAATCCCGGAGCCATCAATCTCGATGACGAACTTCGCCGTCTGGAATGGAAGATCGAAGCAGGCGCGGAATACATGATTACGCAACCGGTCTTCGATCTGGATATCCTGGAACGATTCATGAAGCGCGTGGAACACGTGCGGATCCCCGTCATCTGCGGGATCTGGCCGCTGGTATCGTACCGAAATGCGGAGTTCATGAACAATGAAGTGCCCGGCGCCAGCGTTCCGCAGGCCATCCTGGATCGTATGCGCAAAACGACGACCAAAGAAGAAGGATTCCTGGAGGGCGTGGCCATCGCAAAGGAAACGTACCAGCGTGTCCGCCCCGCCGTGGCCGGCGTACAACTGTCCGCACCCATGGGGCGGATAGAAGGAATCACCATGATGCTGGAATAGTCGGCTGCCCGTGCGTGCGGCAGCCGGTTCATGTCAGGATGCACAATTAACACGGCGCTTCTCTCCATATGTCCACCCCCCTGATGCGGCAGTATGCGCAGGTAAAAGCGAAATACCCGGACACGATCCTGTTGTTCCGGATGGGCGACTTTTTTGAAACCTTCGAGGAAGACGCGAAGGTGACCGCCCGCGTTCTGGGGATCACCCTCACGCGCCGCGGTAGCGGCGCCGCCGGCGAAATACCCCTGGCGGGTTTTCCCCATCATGCGCTCGATGTCTACCTCCCCAAACTGCTGAAGGCCGGATACCGCGTCGCGGTGTGCGAACAGCTCGAGGATCCCAAACTCGCCAAGGGTATCGTCAAACGCGACGTCATCGAAGTGGTGACGCCGGGTGTGTCCTTTTCCGAAAAAGTCCTGGATCAGAAACGTAATAATTTTCTGGCTGCCGTCGCTCTTCCCAGTGCGCTGGCGACGGCCCGGGACCGCATCGGCCTTTCTTTCATCGATGTCTCCACCGGCGAATTCCGTGTTGCCGAGATCACCCTCAGGCAGCTTCCCGAACAGATCGGTGCGCTTGAGCCCGCTGAACTGCTTGTGCAGCGGCGCGACATATCCTCCATCGAGGGCCTTCTGAAAAACATCTATCGCGGCATCTATACCCGCGTCGACGACTGGGTGTTCACGGAAGAATACGGGCGGGAGTTGCTTACCGGCCATTTCCAGACACAATCCCTCAAGGGATTCGGTCTTGAGGAAACAACCATCGGTGTGACCGCCGCCGGAGCAGTTTTAAACTACCTGCAGGAAACGCAGAAAGCCAATCTGCTGCACATCAAGAAACTGCTCCCCTTCGACATTGCCGGGCACATCGTCCTCGATCCGTCAACCAAACGGAACCTGGAAATCACATCGTCAATGGCCGGGGAGGCGGACGGGACCCTGTTCAGTGTCCTGGACCGCACCCGGACCCCCATGGGCGGCAGGCTCCTAAAACGCTGGGTAGGACAACCCCTGAACGCCCTGGCACCCATTCAGAGAAGACTCGGGGCGGTAAGCGAACTCGCGACAAATGGTGTCCTGCGTGAGGCGCTGGCCGCAGGTCTCTCCCGCATTGGCGATCTCGAACGTCTGAACGGCCGGATTTGTACCGGCCGGGCGGGCCCGCGCGACCTGAACGCGATGAAACATATCCTGCTGGAAATTGAGACGCTCCGGGTCAGCACCGCATCAATGACCTGCGAGGAGCTCGTCGCGCTGCATGCGACACTCACGCCGCTGCCGGATATTGTCGCGGTGATTGATGCCGCCATAGAGGCCGACCCTCCGGCGGCGATCGCCGACGGAGGCGTCATCCGTGCCGGTTACCATGACGAACTGGACCAGCTGAGGGAGCTGGCGGTGAACGGCAAACGCTGGATTGCCGAGATGCAGGGACAGGAACGCGAACGGACCGGCATCCCTTCCCTCAAAGTGGGATTCAACAACGTCTTCGGGTACTACATCGAAATCACCAACACCCACCGGGCAAAGGTACCCGCAGAATATATCCGGAAACAGACACTCACGGGGGCAGAACGGTATGTGACGCCCGCCCTGAAGGAATACGAAGAGAAGATTCTTCATGCCGAAGAACGTATTCTGGCACTGGAGACCGGCATCTTCACAGAGGTCCGGCTCCGGGTCGCGACACAGGCCGAGGCGATTCTGACCAATGCCCAGGCTCTGGCCTCACTGGATTGCTATGTGTCCCTGGCCGCGGTGTCCGCGGAATATGAGTATGTGTGTCCTGAAGTGAACGAGGGACCCCTGCTGGAAGTTGAGGACGGCCGGCATCCGGTCATTGAACAGTTGTTGCCCCCGGGTGAACACTTCACACCGAATTCCGTCCGGCTGGATACCGACAAGGACCAGATTCTTATCATTACCGGCCCCAACATGAGTGGGAAGTCCAGTTTTCTGCGACAGACCGGATTGATTGTACTGCTTGCGCAAATCGGAAGTCATGTGCCGGCGAAACGCGCGGTCATCGGCATTGTGGATAAAATTTTCACACGGGTCGGTGCGAGCGATAACATCGCGTCGGGGGAAAGCACCTTTCTGGTGGAAATGCACGAGGCCGCCCACATCGTCAATACTGCCACACGTCGCAGCCTCATCCTGCTCGACGAAGTCGGGCGCGGCACGAGCACATTCGACGGCATCAGTATCGCCTGGGCCCTCACCGAATACCTGCACGATCGGGTGGGTGCGCGCACACTGTTCGCCACCCACTATCATGAATTGAACGAGCTCGCGGACCTGTTTCCCCGCATCCGTAATTTCAAGGTGGATGTGCGCGAGTACAGCGACAAAGTCATTTTCCTGCACAAGGTCACCCCGGGCTTCGCAGATCACTCGTACGGGATCCAGGTGGCGCAGATGGCGGGACTGCCGGAAGAGATCACCGACCGCGCAAAGACCCTGCTCGGAAATCTGGAAGGCACCGACCTCAGCGTCAGCGACACCCCGCGTCCGGGCGCACGGGAACGACAGCGGCGCAATCCAGCCGCAGGTGTTCAACTCACACTGTTCGAAATGAAAGACGACCCTCTGCGGGAAGAAATCCGTGCTCTCGAGCTGGACACGATGACCCCCCTGGAGGCCATGAGGACGCTGGCGGCGTTGCGCCAGAAAGTACTGGGAAGTTCCCCCACCTGACGCGAAGACGGCGATGACGTCCATGTGTTTCTGTGATTGGTTTGCCGCGCACTATCATCGGAGAAGAACAACATGACATTCATGGATCTCAAGCTCTTGCACGCCTTCAACTCCTGGGCCAGCAACCGGGTGTTCGATGCCGTGGAGCGTATGCCGGAAACCGATGTGGCCAGGGATATGAAAACCAGCCACGGGAGTATTCATGCAACACTCGTTCACCTGGTCGGGGCGGAGAAAATGTGGCTCTCGCGATGGCTCGGAACACCGGACCGCTCGTTCCTCAACCCCCGTGAGGTGCCAACCATGGCGGATCTTCGCGCTGTCTGGGAACAGGTGGGCCTCGAGACCGCGAGGTTCGTCGGGACGATGAATGACAGGAAGCTCCAGGAAACGTTCACCATGAGCACGGCGAAAGGGGAGTCGTTCGTCCATAGCTACGGTCAGGCCTTTCAGCACGTAGTGGACCATGGCACCTATCACCGCGGCCAGGTTGTTGCGATGATGCGGCAGCTCGGCGTCACCCCGCCGTCGACGGGGCTCATTATGTTCTACCGCGAGACGACACGAGCATGAAGGGTGTGCTGCTTGCACTTAAGCTCTTCGTTGCACTCTACCTGGTGCGCGTGGTCTTCTATCTTGTTACCGCCTGCTCGCCCGGCGCTCATCCCGGTAATCCCCCTCTGTTGGTTTTCGTGCTGGATGTGATCAACTTGTTCATTCATGAAGCCGGACACTTCCTGCTGAGTCCTTTTGGCAGATGGGTGTCGATGTTCGGCGGTTCGTTCATGCAGGTCTTCCTGCCCGCCGCGCTACTTGCCGTCACCTTGCGACAGAAGCCGGGGCAGGCCTGGTTTTCCGCCTTCTGGCTCGGCGAGAGTCTGGTGAATGCCGGCATCTATATCGCGGATGCACCGTATAGAAAGCTCCGGCTGATCGCATCGGGGCTCACACACGACTGGCACTGGCTTCTGGAGGGCCATCTTGAAGCAGCCGAACCGCTTGCGTGGACGGTCTTTGGTGCGGGAGTTCTCCTTTGTTGCGGAGCAATTCTGGCTTTCGTGTGGCTCGCCGTACGGGCCTTCAGGGAGGTTCCAGCAGACATGGACTCCCCGGTACCATAGCAAAGCCGGAAAATATGGGGAATGTGAGTTGTTTTGGCCGTTTTCCCATCTTTGGATTTCCCTTCTGCTTTGAGTACCTTTATTAACACCGACAGGCTCGCTGGTCCGGTATGGTTGCCACTGTCCCGCAATGCGGGATGCGCCTCTGAAGTCCCCGGCCATTGCACTATCCGGGGTCGTTCTGCCGCAAGCAACGAATGAAAATGAAACAGTGATTCCGCAAGGGGACGTAATCCTCAATGGGATTGTATCCACAGCCAAATAAATGGCAGTGCGGGCCTTTCGCGCTGAAGTACGCACTGATCATGCTCGGGAAGATTGTTGACGAAAAACGGGTTTCGCGCATTGCCGGGACGCACTGGTGGGCCGGCACGGACGAAATCAAACTGGGCAGGGCCGCCCGTGCTTATGATTGCGATATGAAAATCGTGCGTCGGACCAATGCCCTTCGTGCCAAGCGTGAGCTCCTTTCGGCGCTGAAGAAAGGCCGACCTGCCCTTCTGTGCGTCGACGCGTGGGAACACTGGATCACGGTGGTCGGGGCGGAGAAAGGGAAGTTCATCTCCATCGACAGCCGCGAAGCCCCGGTGGTCTGCGTGGACACCTGGCGCGCGCTGAAAAAGCGTTGGGTCTACCGCGAAACCGATCCGGACGACCCGACCGAGGTGAAAACTCTGTATGACCTGCACCTGCTGATTCCACGTTTTCGGGTGCGGACGCAGGCGCATTTTTCACTCAAACGTGCGCGCTATCTCCGCAGACCTGAAAACCGGGCATTTGCCACTCACTGGGATGAATATTTCACCGACCTCACACACATCTGCACGCCGCGCACACCGCGGAGTGAAAAGGTGTTTCCGCTGGGGGAACTCCTCCGGCGCCACGGTGCGATGATCAGCACCCAGATCGCCTACTGGCACGGAAAAGTGCGGCGTGAACGGGTGGCCAAAATGCTGCGCAACCTGAAAAACGTCGCTGAAACGTACGACCTCGTCGTTCGGGAAGACGATGAGAAACGCGCAATTGCTGCAATCAGCTCCAATCTCACACTCTGGGCGGCAAGTACATTCGGGGTCGGTGAAGTCTACGGCAATACATGAGTGACCGCGTGTGAATATCCTCCTCACGAACGCCACCTCGATTTTTGCGGGTGGCGAAGACTACGTGCTGATCCTTGCCCGCTATCTCCGGTACCGCGGTCACGCAGTCTTCGTTTCCGCGCTGCCCGATCACCTCCTGCTCACAAAATGTACCGAAGCGGGGATTCCGGTGGTGCCGGTGGACTACCGGGGCATGAACCGCGTCTTCGCCGTGTCAGCACACCTCCGCCGTGAGATGCGCGTGCGCGCCATCCGGATCGTTCATAGCAATGCAAACTATGACCGCACATGCGCCGCACTTGCCGCCATGCGTTCTCCTGTGCGCCATGTGGCGGGTATTCACAGCACCCACTCGATCCAGCACAACCTCACCCACTGGATGCGGAACCGGTGGGGTATCGATCACTTCGTCACCGATGCGGATGCCGGACGCGATGTGCTCATTGCGGAAGATGGGATTCGAGCGGACCGGATCACGACCGTGCCGATCGGCATCGAGGACGAACCGGAAGACCGCCGCCGGACCGCCCGGGTCGCGGCACGTGCGCTGCTGGGAGTGGATGAACAGACCGTGGTGATCGGCAATGTTGCGCGTCTGGTTCCGTTCAAGGGACACCGCGACCTTCTCAATACTATCGCAGAAGTCGTACGGCACTCCCGGCATGTGCTCTTTCCTGTCATCGGCGACGGGGAACTCCTGGATACGCTGCAGCTCCAGGCCCGGCAACTCGGCATCGAACAGTACATCCGGTTTCTCGGCTTCCAGGACAACCTGCATGAGTGGTACCCCGGATTTGACATTTACTGCCACTCCTCGCTTGAACTGGCAGCGGAAATGTTTCCCATCGCCATCCTTCGTGCCCTCGCCACCAGTCTTCCGGTCGTGTGCACCAATGTCGGGGGCATTGCCCTCATGGTAGAACAGCACGTCTCCGGCATTCTGGTCCCGCCGGCCAATCCGCCTGCACTGGCCTCGGCCCTTCTCGACGTGATCACCGATGCACGGTTGCGCGAGCGCATGGGATACGCCGCGCATGAGCGCTTCCTGCAGAGATTCCACGCCGCAGCCATGGCTGAACGGATGGAACGGGTGTATGCGAACGTGCTTGAAGCGGAAAACACATGATCATTCCTTTTCACAAGCCCTTGTACGACGATGACGACGCCCGCGCCCTGACGGACGCCCTGCGATCAGGAATCATGGTGGGAGACGGCCCGCGCACACACCGTGCGACGGCGTTGCTGGCCGAGCTTCTGGGTGTTCCCCATGTACTGCTGACAACGTCGTGCACCCACGCACTCGAACTGGCCATGATGGTGATGGAGCTGGATCCCGGGGACGAGGTGCTGGTTCCGAGTTTCACATTCGTGTCCACCACGAATGCCATACTCCGGGAACGCGCGCGGCCGGTGTTTGTGGACATCCGGCCCGACACGCTGACGATCGATGTCGACGATCTGCAACGCCGCATTACCCCCCGTACAAAGGTGATCATGCCCGTGGTCTACGGGGGGGTCTCCCCCGATATGGATGCGATCATGAAGGTCGCGCGGGAACATGGCGTCCGGGTTGTCGAGGATGCCGCACAGGGGGTTGGCGCCACCTGCAACGGCCGGCCGGCGGGAACGTCCGGGGATATCGGCTGCTTCAGTTTTCACGAAACCAAGAACTATTCCACCGGAGAAGGGGGTGCTTTTGCCACCGCGGACGCAACCCTTGCTGAGCGCGCCGAAATCATCCGCGAAAAGGGAACCAACCGGAAACAGTTCCTCCTCGGCCTGGTCGACAAATACACCTGGGTGCGCATGGGCAGCAGTTTCCTCCCCCCCGACAGCACGGCAGGACTGCTCATCAGCCAGCTGGGCAAACGCGCGAAGATCCAGGAAAGGCGAAAGCAGATTTACGACCGGTACGCCAGGGCATTCCGCCCCCTGGAAGAACGCGGATTGGTGTCCCTTCCGGTGATCCCTCCCGGCATTGTCTCCAACCACCATATCTTCCACCTCCTCCTGCCGGATGAAGAAGCCCGGAACCGTGCCCTGATCTTCTTCCGTGAACGTGGCATCGGTACGACGTTTCACTATCTTCCGCTTCATCTGAGTGCGGTGGGACGGGCGCTTGGACATACGGAAGGAGAGTACCCTGTGACGGAATCGGTCAGCGGCCGCCTCATCCGTCTCCCCATCTATCCCTTGCTGACCGACGATGAACAGGGCTATGTGATTGCCATGATGAAGGAGTGGGCAGGCCTATGAGCAATGTGATGATCGGTGTCTGCATTGTCTGCGGACTGTGTGCGGGTTGTATGCGGGGCCCGGCACTACCTCCGCTGTCCCCGGCCGACAGTCTGCGTATTGTCCGGGAAAACCTCGACCACCGGCTTGCGAAGGATGAATCATTCCGTACCGATCCGGAGTCCCCCTTCCGGCGCGACACATCCGTTGCGTTTGCCGGGTTGCGCTGGTTTCCGGTTGATCCCCGTTACCGCGTCACCTCCGTGCTCCACCGCCACGCAGCGCCGGACACCGTTGTTGTGCTGGGAACCAAAGGGGAACCCCGCAAACAGCTCCGGTATGGCTACTTCGAATTCTTCCTGCCCGACGAGGATGCCCGTCCGGTGCAGGTACGCCTTCAGGTGTACAAGGTGACGCCACACGATACGCGGCGGTTCGCACTGTACAGGGACTATCTGAACGTATGGTTCACGGACCGCACCACCGGACACGAAACGTACCACGTGGGCCGCTACCTTGAACTCGGTCCCGAACATCCGGATCCGGAACATGCGTACACACTCGATTTCAACATGGCATTCAACCCGTACTGTGCCTACAGCTCACTGTTTTCCTGTGCCGTACCCCGTGACGAAGACCGCCTGAACCTCGCGCTGAGGGTCGGAGAAATGACCTACAACCACTGACATGGATCAACACAAACTCTACCGCACGATTCAAATGCTTGGCGAAACAAAGTTTCGCACCGAAGAACAGTTGCTCGGACATGTTCTGGACAGCATAATCAAGAATGAAGATATTCCCGTCCGGGGAGGGCGTATCTGGAAATTGGAGCCGTCGGGAGTGTCGTACCGGCTGTTGCGACAGTTCGGCGACATGGAAACTATCGATGCAAATTTCCGGATCCGGGTGGCGGACTATCCGCTCTTCCTGCAGCTTCCCCGCAAAGGGACACTGATTGGCCGGGAGACCCACCCGTATCTCTTGCGCAAAGGAATCAAATCTTTTTCCGCCACGGGTGTGGGGGAGCGTGTCGGATGGAAGAACCATGAACTGTATCAGTACGTCATCGCAATTACGGCGGCCTATCTGAAGCGGGATATGACGTTCGCGCTGAACATCATCGGCACCGCACTCAACTCCGTGCTGAAGAACCGGCGGGTGGAATCCAAGGCGCGTCTGCTCGAAGCCGATATTGACAAGGCGCGGGAAATCCAGAAAAGTATTCTCCCGGAACATGAGCTGAAATTCCACAACTACGATCTCTATGGGATATCGCTTCCCGACCGCATTGTTGGCGGCGATTTCTTCGACTATCTGCATGCCTCCGGCGACAAAGATCGTCTCGGCGTGGTGATCGGCGATGCGGCAAGCAAAGGTCTGTCCGCCGCGGCACAGGCATTGTACGTGTCGGGTGCGCTCCGCATGGGAGTGGAATACCAGACAAAGATCGGATCCCTGATCACCCGGGTGAACTCCCTTGTCAGCCGGGCCTTCTCCGTGGAACACTTCGTCTCTCTGGTGTATGCCGAACTGAATGCCTCGGATCGCGGTCTCGTCATCTACGTGAATGCCGGCCACAGCAATCCACTGATCCTGCGTGCGGGAACCAATGAGGTGGAGACTATCCCCGCCACAGGCCAGATCATCGGGCCCTTCCCCCGCGAAAATTACTATTCCGACTTCACGATCCTCAGCAAGGGTGATCTGATGCTCATGTACACGGATGGTATCGTGGAGGCGGCAAACGAACAGGGAGAGATGTACGGGGAAGCGAGACTGATCCGCAGCCTGAAACAACACCGGAAACGGAAGCCGCGTGAAATCTGTCAGCGGATTCTTGAAGAGGTACAGATTTTTAACAAAATGGCGGAGTATTCAGACGACAAAACACTTGTGGCGATAAAACGATCACGGTAGGGCTTTTACCGGACCACAATGAAGGTGCGACTTGCTGTCTGTCCCGCTGCCGTCAACCGATAGAAGTATATCCCGCTCGCAAGGCGGGAGGCATCGATGTGCACTTCGTGTTCCCCGGCGGTAAGGCCGGCATCCACGAGCGGGAGCACAAGCCGGCCAGACAAATCGTAGAGTGAAAGACTCGCCCGGGCGGCCGCAGCAAGACGAAAGCGCAGGGTGACGGAAGGGTTGCAGGGATTCGGAAATGCCTCGCCGAGCCACACCGAACCCCCGCCGGCATCATCAGGGGTACGAACGGACGTTGCCGGCAGGGCGGCGAATCGGTACAGGGATGTCGGGGTGCTTCCCGCATAGGCGAGGATGTACAACTCTCCGTTCCGGTCGGTTCCGAATCCGGAAAGAGCATAGGGCGTGTCGATCAGCAGTGAATCCGCCGTCAGAACACCATTGTTCCGCCTGAGCATCCAGATGCGCCCGCTGCCGTAATCACCGTAGATGTACGCACCCCGCAGCTCGGGGCGGGCTGATCCGCGATACACGTAGCCTCCGGTGACGGAAAATCCGAGTGCACGGCCGTACTCCTTGACCGGGACGACAAGTCCGGTCGTGTCACACCCTGTGGTGGGAGGCCGGCAGATACTGCCTTCCATGATCTTCCAGCCGTAATTCCCTCCCTTCCTGACAAGGTCGAGTTCCTCCCGGGCCCCCTGCCCGACATCACCCGCCCAGAGCTCCCCTGTCGGTCCATCGATGCTGAATCGCCAGGGGTTCCGGAATCCATACGCGTAGATTTCCTGCCTGAAACCCTGTGCTGTGCCGGCATAGGG
Organism: uncultured Bacteroidota bacterium; assembly: GCA_963779225.1. Taxonomy (GTDB): domain Bacteria; phylum Bacteroidota; class Ignavibacteria; order UBA10030; family UBA6906; genus CAVPCZ01. The sequence goes on along the minus strand of CAVZWW010000003.1, from coordinate 311,040 downwards.
ATTGTCGGGTGGAATGCCGTATCCTTTTCCCCCCGTGGTGTCGTCGACGTTGATCCGGAGAATTTTTCCCAGCAGCGACGAGCGGTTCTGTGCGACGTTATCCGGATCATTGCTATCGCCTCCATCGCCCATGCCGATATACAGATTGCCATCATTCCCAAAGGCGATCATCCCGCCATTGTGGTTGGAATATGGCTGATCGATCTCCAGGATGCGCACTTCGCTGAAGGGATCAGCGGCGTCCGGTGAGCCGGAAGGAACGGTATACCGTGCGATGACCGTACGACATGCGGACGGTGCCGGTGCCGGCGCCGTGTAATTGATGTAGAACGTCCTGTTTACGGCAAACAAGGGGTGAAAAGCGAGCCCGAGCAATCCCTGTTCTCCACCCGTGGAGCTGAGCTTGCCGGCAATATTCAAGAACACGCCGGTTGCGGCGGCGGCGGAGTCGTTCTGAAACACAAGAATCTGACCGCCTTGCTGAACAACGAAGTTCCGGTTGGTACCATCCGGCGGGGAGGTGAGCAGCACCGGCTGTGAAAAGGAGAGCCCGGGGAAGGCATTGACAATCGTCACGGGCTGCGCGGCGCTGTTCGTTATCATACCCGCGAAGAGGAGAACACCGACCAGACGAGCATGCATGTGCGCCATGAGCCACCTGTGAGAAAAAACAGAGAACGATTCACCATACGGGTTTTGTCACCAAAACGCAATTGCTGCTACTGCGCGATGATCATCTTCTTGGTTTCGAAGAGCCCCGGGGCCTGCAGGCGATAGAAGTAGATACCGCTCGGAAGGTCGAGGTTGTTGAATGCCACCGTGTACTTGCCTTCGGGCTGCATGCCCTCAAACACGCACGACACTTCCTGCCCGAGCAGGTTGAAAACGGCGAGACGCACATATCCTTCCCGCTGGATGGTATAGCTGATGCTTGTGGATGGATTGAAGGGGTTGGGAAAGTTCTGTTCCAGGGGGGATGTGGGAGGCCGTTCCGGTCCCGCTTTGATGTCCGGTGTAGGGAGAAAGGTGATATTCATCGTGGCGTACGCGGGAGTGCTGTGTGTGGAAAGCCGTCCGTCGGTGGCAATCACACGCCAGTAATACGTGCCGCTCATGCGGGGCAGGGGTACATGCAGCGAGTCGGCGCTTCCTGACGAGAATACTCTGTGGGCGGGAGTATCGAAGGATAGCGTGCTGTCCAGTTCCACCAGATAGGTTATCGAATCGCCGTCCGGATCATCTGCCTGTGCCCAGCGAAATGTGACCTGCGGTTCAGTGCCGAGAAAATCCAACACCTCTGCGCCCGCCGCCATGCCGAGGTTAAATGCTCCCGGAGGATCGTTGGTGTTGATGACGCGGAGCTCAAAACTCTGCTGCGTGTTTCCGGCCCCATTCTGTGCACCCAGCGTAACCCGGAACAGCCGGGCCTGCGCCTGGGCATTGGTCGGAGTCCAGAGCAGGCGACCGGTCGTCGAGTCGACCGTCATGCCCTCCGGTCCATCGAGAAGGGTAAGGTCGGGAGGAGTGCCCGTGAACACTGGAGCGTATGAGTACGGAATTCCCTGCACCGCATCAGGTGCAGGCGTGCTTGCGAATGCAGGGGCAACGGGTGAAAGACGGAGGATCTTGCTGGAGAGATACGGTCCATTCGTCAGATAGATGCAGCCGTCCGGTCCGACCTGCACATCGGCAAACCCTGTCGGGAATGTGAAGAAGCGTTCGAGCACCAGAGAATCGCTGTGTGCCGGACGTTTGCTGACCCAGAGGGAAGGAATGGCGTTTGCTGCAACCAGGAGTCTGCCGCGGAGCTGTGGAAAGGCGTTGCCGGTGTACACGGCAATACCCGTGAGTGCAGGCGAGCGTTCGGCCGGAAATGAAAAAAGAGGCGGGGTCCCGGCAGGAGGATCGGGTGGAGCGGTACGCGGCCATCCCATGTTTCCTCCACGCCGGACCCGGAAAATCCGGTTGGGGTCCCCGAGGCCCCCGTCAATACAGTACAACGCCCCGTCTGCAGGATCAAAAGCCATCCCTTCGCAGCTCTGCAAACCCCAGGCCCAGAATGCCTTCCGCGGGGAGGGGTTGTCCTGGGGGATCGAACCGTCGGAGTTGATGCGCAGGATCTTTCCCCACACGATTCTGGAGAACGATGTATCCTGGGCGTTCCAGGGGGAAGTCTTGTGATCCCCGACGGAGATATACAGCTTGCGGTCGGGTCCGAACTGGAGCGCGCCCCCGTTGTGCTCTGTTGCGTCATCCAGGCGGGGCACAATCAAGATCTGACGCGGTTCAACGCCAATGCCGGCTGAGTCGCGGTACCGTTCAACGATGCCGAGACGATCCACAGCACGAACATAGAAGACGAACACGAACGGTGAATCTGCATAGGCGGGATGACAGGCGATTCCCAGAAGACCCTGTTCGCCTTCGGACTCCACCGGTACGGTGAGAAACGGGTCGGGCAGCAGCCGGCGCTGATATATGCGGACCCGGCCGCTGTTCTTCTCTGTGAAGAAAAACCGTTCGCTCCCGTCGGGGACAAAGGCTATGCTCACAGGGTACTGCGCAAAGGGCGCGCGCGCCAGCGTGTCCACGCGGAAGGTCTGCCCGGACAGCGGGAGTGTACCCGGCACCAGCACAACAAACAGGAGAACAACTAGAGTTCGTATCAACGTGCTCAACAGGTTCCCTTCAGTACTGGCTCGCGATGCGATACATGAACAATCCCTCTGCATGAGGCGGACCGCCATACCTGAAAAATAGAGATTCCATGCGAGAGAAGCAATGAATCTTGCGCCTGTCAGGCACATGCTTGATCGTCACCTGTGCCTGTTGTATATTCGTGATATGCCGACAGGAATCCGGAAGATCTGTGTACTCTTTTTCAAACCCTACGGTGTTGTGTCACAGTTCACCCGTGAAGGCGCCTGGCGTTCACTCAGGGATTTCGGGCCGTTTCCGGAAGGAGTCTATCCGGCCGGCCGCCTGGACGCGGACAGCGAAGGCGTGTTGCTGTTGACAGACGACAACTGGATAAAACAACGGTTAACCGATCCGGTGTTCCGCCATCCCCGGACGTATGCCGTGCAGGTGGAAGGGGTTCCTGGAGATGCCGCGCTGAAAGTGTTGAGATCAGGAGTGAACATCGAGGGGAAGAAGACGCGGCCCGCACAGGTGCGCATCATCGAACCGGAACCGGCGTTTCCGGAACGCGCCGCCCCTATCCGGATCCGGAAACGGATTCCCACGGCATGGCTCGAACTGATCATCACCGAAGGACGCAACCGGCAGGTGCGACGCATGACCGCTGCGGTCGGACACCCTACGCTCAGACTCATCCGGACACGTATCGGCGATCTGACGCTGGACGGGCTCGTGCCGGGCGGCCGGCGAGAGCTGAATTCCCGGGAAGTGGAACGTCTCCGCCGGACGCTCCAGGCGCTTCAACGCGGCGGTCGTTGAGCTTTCGGGGGAACGGATGAGCCGGTTCCCTGGGGCGCCACGGGCGGTAGAGGCGCCTCCGGCGTACTGTCGCGATATAATGTAATACCCCAGTAATCCCGGTCATCGGGGGGATCGACGTTAAAGTCCCCCCAGGCATGTGAATCGTCCGTCCGGTACCGGAGAAGGTACTCTCCCTTTTCAAGGACGACATTCGTGTTCACCATCCGGTTTTTCCGGCCGCCGCCGGCATGGAACGTCATCCCGTAGGTCATCTCCCAAACAACACTTCCTGTCCGGGCATCCTCAATCCACCCGTAATCGAACATCTCGCGGTTCTGTCCCTCGCCGATGGCATAAACACGAATCCGCGTGGTCTGCTCCAGCGCAAAACGCTCCGACCGGTCTGCATCATCACGCACACGAATAATCTGTGCAAGGACATTCCTGTCTTTCTCTTCGACATACTTTGTCACCTGGGCGGATGAGAAGGTGTCGTCCGCACCGCTGATCGTAATCCCGTAGTGTTCGGCGTCAAACGGCGGATCGTCGTTCCAGGCATCATAGGCGTGCGAATCGTCGGTGACATACGTGACGACGTAACTGCCTTTGGGCAGCAAGACGTCTTCATCGATGAATCTGTTCTTGGAGGCGCCCCCGGCATGACGGGTCCGGTCGACATCCATAGTCCAGATGCGCTGCCGGCTCTTGGCGTCGACAATCGTCGCGTAGTCCGCCATGGTGCGTCTGGAATTGCTCCGCTCCCCGAAGGCATAGATTCGGACCCTGGTGTCCTCCTTGAGAGTAAAACCCTCCGAACGTGATTCATTATCACGTACCTTCGTCATGCTGACAATGATGTTCTGATCCTCGCGATACTGAACGGGCGTCACGTTCTTCCTGTCACGTTCGTCGGCGACGCTGACCGTCACGCCCCACGACAACGGATCATACGGCGGCGCATCGTTCCAGTCCGCAGAGGAATGGCTGCCATCCGTGATGACATACAGTACATACGTTCCTTTGTCCAGGCGCACGTCGGACTCGGCCATAAGATTCTTGCGTGCCCCGCCGGCGGGTCTGGCATCCCGCCATCCGAGATCCCAGACGCGCTCCCGGGTCTTTGCGTCCACAATCCAGCCGCAATCCGCACACTCAGCGCCGGGTTGCCCCTCCCCGAGAGCGCGAATGGTCAGCATCGTCGGCGCACTCACCGTGAATCCGCTTCGCACGACTGCATCGTCCCCCAGTCCGGTGGCCTTGAGGACAACCGCAGGAGAGAGTTTTGGCGGTGTGAAGGTCGAAATCCCGTGCGCAACCGCATCGTCCGCGAGGAGTTCAATGCCCCACGCTGTTGAACGACGCTGCCAGGACTCTGTCATGTCGTCTGTCCACCAATCCGTGAGCCAGGAGAAGAAGTGCCCTCCCTTTTTTTCGCGTAGACCGAACAGCGGCTGACGCCGGTGGTCGACGTTCAGGTTGATGTGCGTGAGCGATGAGTGAAAGGTGAAAGTGGTCGCGGCAAAATACACCTCGTAGCTTCCCGGTTCGAGTACGAGCACACCGTCGAATTCACGATCATCGCCTGCTTTTTCGGTGTTCTGTGACGTCATTTCCCAGACCAGGGATCTCGTGTCCGCGTTGATGATCCACCCATAGGCAAACATGCGGTCACTCTTGTACGACCATCCGTAACTCCCCCCGGCACCGCGCGCCTTGATGTGCAGGGTTGCCCGCTGGGGCAAATCGAAACCCGCCTGCTTCATTTCCACCTGGCTAAAATCCTTCAGCGTGGTTATGGTCTTTTCGCCGGCTCGGGCAAACAGGAGTCCGGTCGTTAACAACCCGGCGGTCAGAATGATGTGAGGTCGCATGAGTCGTTTCCAGAGACTGTAATTCCCGGCACGTTTTCGGCGTATTCCCCTACAGACTATACGAGAAAGCCGCATATTTGTTGCGCAATGCCTTGACACACGATGCCATTCCTGCCTACATTGAGTCCGGCATGCCCGTGGCAGACGAACACATGATCGCCGTCGACCGCCTGGTCAAGGTATACAGGGAATCCTCACGGTCTCCGGTACGCGCGCTGGACGGCCTGAGCCTGAACGTCCGGAAGGGGGAGATTTTCGGCATTTTAGGGCGCAATGGTGCGGGTAAAACCACACTCCTGAGAGTCCTGACCACTCTGGTCCGCCCCACCGGCGGAACTGCGTCAGTCTGCGGCCATGATGTCATCCGCAAACCCTTTGCCGTGCGCCAGTCCATCTGCGCGGTGCTTCAGGAGAATGCGGTTGAGGTGTTTCTCTCCGTTCTTGACAATCTCATCACGTATGCACGCTTTCATTCCATCCCCCGGTCTGCAATCCGGCCCCGCGCCGAAGCCATTATGGCCCAGTTCGGCCTCGAAGAATACCGCAACCAGAAAGTCATCGACCTCAGCGGTGGTCTGAAGCGCCGCGTTCAGGTGGCAAAGGTGTTCATGGTCGACAAACCCGTGGTGTTCCTCGATGAGGCGACGACCGGGATGGACCCGGTGAACAAACGCGCGACGCTCGATGCAATCCGCCATCACGCGCGGGAGGGAAGAACGATTCTCCTGACGACCCATATTCTCCACGAGGCGGAGGAACTGTGCGACCGCATTGCCATTATTGACAGCGGACGATGTATTGCCAGCGGCGATCTGCAGGTGATCAAGGCGCTCACCGGGCGGGCGTACGATGTTACTGTTACATTTGAAGAACTCGGTCCCGCTATTCTCGAAACCGCCCGGCGCTTTCCACTCCTGAAGATGAGTTCAACACAGACTACACTTACGATGAGCATCAAAGGGAATGATGCTTCGACATTTGATCTGCTGAATGCCCTGGCCCGTGTCGCGCCGATACTCCACTTTGAAGTCACCAGCGCTTCCCTGGAAGATGTCTTCCTGGAACTGCTCGAGAAGCCGCATGCCGTCCGGCCGGAGGGGGAAGTCCTTCCACCATGAAGATGATCTTTGCTGTGATGTATCGCGAATACTGCATCCGGACCACCAGCCTGACATGGTTGTTCTACGATCTGTTCATGCCTCTGACGTACCTCCTCCTGTTCGGCATCGGACTCAACAGTGCGTTCTCCGAAGGGATGAATATCCGGGGCGTGACCCTGGACTACAACGCCTTCTTTCTGGCCGGCGTGCTCTCCATGGCCTGCTTCGGCATCGCCATCAACACGGCGTACGGTTTCTTTGTAGATCGTGACAACGGTATGTTTTATGAATTTCTGACCTACCCGATGACCCGGGCGGAGTTCCTGATCGGAAAAATCATCTTCAACTGCCTGCTGTCGCTTCTCCAGGGGATCGTTACCATCGTCGCGGCTGTGGTTCTCCTGCACGTCACGGTGCGGTGGGACCTGCTCGGCATGGTGGCGGCCGGACTCGTCCTGGGGACATCGGGATGGTTCTTTTTCCTGACGACATTCGCAATCCGGATCCGGCGGAACGATATGTTCAACACCTTCATCAACGTTGCCTACTTTGTGTTGATGTTCGGAAGCACCATGTTCTATCCGTCGGACACTCTGCCCGTCTGGCTTCGCACGGCGTCCATGGTCAACCCGCTGACATGGCATACCGATGTGTTACGGTACGCAACCATCGGAACCGGAGACGGAAAAATGATCCTGCTGGAGGCGGCGGCTTTTACCGCGTTTCTCCTCGTGTCATTCTGGGTCGCTGTCAGGACGATTCAGAAACCCATCCGGTCGTAACCTTGCATTTCGGCGCTGTTTTCGCTAGCTTGACCACGAACCCCCAATCCTGATTCCCTTATGCGTGAATACCTCGATCTCGTCAACCGTGTTTTGACTCACGGCGTGCGCAAGCAAAACCGTACAGGCGTCGATACGCTCTGCTGTTTTGCCGAACACTACTCCGTGGACATCGGTGCGGGATTTCCACTGCTGACCACGAAGAAGGTCAACTTCAACGCCATGCTCCGCGAGGTGCTCTGGTATCTTTCCGGCGAAGACCATATCCGGAATCTCCGCCAGCACACCAAGATCTGGGACGCATGGGCGGATGAGGAAGGGAACCTGGATACTGCGTACGGCCGCTACTGGAGGCGCTTCCCCAGCGCGGTACAGGATCCGGTCACGGGGGTATATGAGGTGGTGGAAATCGATCAGATAGGGAAGGTGATCGAGCTGTTGAAAACCGACCCGAATTCCCGCAGAATGGTTGTTACCGCCTGGGAACCGGGCAACGCACACAGCAGCAAACTTCCCCCCTGCCACTACACGTTCGCCTTCAACGTGCTGGACGGAAGACTGAACTGCCATCTGACCCAGCGTTCCGGCGACATCGCCCTCGGCATACCCTTTAACCTCGCGGCGTACTCGCTCCTGACGCGCATTCTCGCGCGCGAAGCCGCCCTCCTGCCCGGCGTGTTCAGTCACACCATCGTCGACGCCCACATCTACGTCAATCACATCGATGGGTTGAAGGAACAACTTGGGCGGACCCCGCTACCGATGCCGGAATTGGAGATCGCACAGAAACCGCTCGATAGACTCACCTTCGAAGATTTTACGCTGAGAGGTTACGACCCCCATCCGGCAATTAAATTCCAGGTTGCGGTGTGAAGCTTGTCATTATTGCGGCGCTCGCCCGCAACCGCGCCATCGGCAAAGACAACACCCTCCCCTGGCACATCTCCGAGGACCTTCAACGCTTTAAAAGGCTCACCATGGGCCACACGATACTCATGGGGCGGAAGACGTATGACTCCCTCGGCAAACCACTCCCCGGCCGGCGAAATGTGGTCTTGAGCCGCTCACCCGTCAAAGGCGTGGAAACATACACCTCCCTGGATGGTGCACTCAGTGCGCTTGCCGGCCAGGAATACGTGTTTGTGATCGGGGGCGGTGAGGTGTATGCGCAAGTCCTGGAACGGGCAGATCAGCTCTTTCTCACGATCGTGGACCGGGAAATCGACGCGGATACCTTTTTCCCCCCATTCGAGCACCTGGTGGGCACTCTGTTCCAGCGTGTTCACCGGGATCTACGTGACGGATACTCTTTCGAAGAGTATGTACGGATGTCCCGCACCACGGAATAGCTCCGGGGAGACCGGGAAGAGGCACCGCGCCTCATCCTACTTGCACTTCTCCGGGTACGGCGGGGGCGGGAGCTTGACCGGCTTCTTCCTCAATTCCTCATTCACCAGCTCGATCGCTTTGTTCAGCTGGTCATCGATTCCCGCAAATTCCCGTGCGGGATCATTGTCCAGCTCGATATCCGGATCCACACCATGTCCTTCCATGCTCCACTTCGCCCCCTCGGGTTCGGAACACCAGAATACTGTCCCGTCCAGCAACTGCCGTGACCTTCGCGTACCCCTCATGCACCCCCGTGAACGTCTGCCTACGACAGATCCGAGTCTGTATTTCTTAAACCGGTATGCCACAATTTCTGCGACTGTCCCCGAAAACTCGTTCAGGAGAAGTACCCAGGGCCCCGGCACCAACCCTCCGGGGCCGAAACTGATCATCGCTTGCAGGCCGATATCCATCATCGCGGACCCGCGGTGGAGTCCTTCGGTATCCTGCGAGGACACAGTTCCACCGCCGTAGCCGCGGACGTCGACGATGAGCCCTGCTTTTGTACTCTTCGGACAACAGGTGCTGATGAACTCGTTCAGGCCGGGACCCTCGATATCAGGGATATGTACATACCCCACCGTGCTCCCGGTTGCCTTGTCTACTTTGCGGGTATTTTCCTGTACCCAGTTATAGTAATACAGGGGCCGCTCGTCTCCGATCGGGACGACAACCACGGATCGACTACCGGACTCTTCGGGCTTTGAATGCACCTTCAGCACCACCTGTTTCCCGACGGAGTTGATGAGCGCCTGATAAATGTCCTTCATCGTGCCGGTACTCTTCCCGTTCACCGTCAGGATGTAGTCCCCCTCCTTTACATCGACACCGATTTCGGTCAGGGGGGACCGGAGAGCCCTGTCCCAGTTCTGCCCCTTGAGAATTCTGGCGATGCGGAAGTAGTCCGTCGTGCGGTCGCGTTCGATTTGTGCGCCCAGCAGTCCGGTGAGCACACGGTCGGGTCTGGCAGAGTCTCCGCCGCCGGCATATGCATGGCCGGCATTCAGTTCCCCGATCATTTCTCCGATGAGGTAGGTAAGATCGGCCCGGTGATTGACGTATTGCAGAAGCGCCGCGTGCTTCCTCCGGACTTCGGACCATTCAACGCCATGCATGTTTGGTGTGTGGACACCGTCGCACATCAGGCGCCAGCTTTCGGCAAAAACCTGATTCCACTCGGCGCGGCGGTCCAGCATCACGTTCATGCCGCTCAGGTTCAACCGGTCCTTCATGTTCATCTTCGATCCCGGCAGATTCAGAATGACATAGACGCCTTCAGCCCCGACAATCATTTTCCTTCTGTCGGCGGAGATCTCAAATCCCCCGACATCGCCCAGAGCCGTCTCCTTCTGCTTTGTGAAATTGTACAGCAGTAGTTGCGGCTTCTCACCCCGACGGCCCGTCCGTACATAGAACAACCTGTCACCTGCCGACTGAAGATTCCGGTAGTTGGAGGAGGGGATGGGCAGAACCGTGATCCGTTGTCGAATACCGTCGGGGTCAACGTTCACCCTGAAACCACCACTTTTTTTGTGCACCCTGGCCCCGTTCCTGTTTTCACCGTCCTTTCTGTCCCGGTCTTTCCTTTCTTCCTTCACTTTTACTTCATCACTCCGCGGCTCGAAGGGAGACCTGGTGCTTTTTGCAAGGGCGACAAGATAGATGTTCGACATGGCCGCATACACATGATTCCATTCGGTCTGCCCGTACGGGGGTGTGAACGTACGGGCAGAGACGAAGAAGAGATACTTCCCGTCGGTGCTGAAGGCCGGATCTGCGGACCTGAATCGGCCGTCGGTCACATCAAGGGTTGTCTTCTGTTCCACCGAGTAGAGTTGAATGGTGGTCATCCGCTCTTCTTCCGGGCGGGCGTAGGCGATCCATCTGCTGTCGGGGGACCATGTGTAGCCGGAAAACTCCCGTGCAGTTGCGCGGGCGACGATGGTAATCTGCTTCGATTCCACATCCACATATTGCAGGCGCCCTTGCATGTCCGCCCAGAGCAATTTCTTGCTGTCGGGTGACCAGTACAGCGGGTATGTATAGGTGTCACCCCCTGTTGTCAGCTGCACGGGTTGGCCCGTGCCGTCCTGGGGCATGATGTACAGCTCATCTTCACCGGATCCGTCGGCGATGTAGGCGATCCATTTCCCGTCGGGAGACCATCGGGGATTCCGTTCGTGCGTCCCCGGGGTGTTTGTCAGGTTGCGGGTGTTCCCGTTCTTTTCGGGAACGGTGAACAGATCCCCCCGGGCGCCGAACAGGGCGCGGCTCCCGTCGGGGGCGATCTCGAAAGAGGTGATGTCCCTGCTCACGTTGCGGAGACCCCCGCGGGCGCTGTCAAAGTCTTCAAGGATCACAATTGTCAGCTTCCGCACCTGTTCCGTTTCAAACGCGAGGGTGTAAAGAAAACCCCCGTTCTCGAAGATGATGGCGGTGTTGCCGGGGGAGGGGAATTTGATGTCGAATTCTGTGAAGTTGGTGAGGGCGCGCACCTGTTGTGTGCCCGGGTCGTATGCGAAGAGGTTCATCCGTCTGTTTTCGCCGCGGTCGGAAACGAAGTAGATCTGAGTTCCGGCCCACATCGGGAAGAGATCCTGCGCAGGGTCATTGGTGATGTTTGATGTGGTCTTTCTATCGAAATCGTAGATCCAGATATCGTCCGACTCCCCTCCGCGGGATCGCCTGCACGTGCAAAACTCCCCGAACACGCGGTTGTACGCCATGCGATTTCCGTCGGGAGCGAATGAACAGAATCCTCCCCGGGGAAGAGGGAGTTGCCGGGACGGGCCGCCTTCGCGCGGCACCATGAACAGCTGACCGTTAACGTCGTCGGCCTCACGTTGTCGCGAACGGTAGACGATGGTGTTGTTGTCTTTCCATGCCATCACAATGTTATTCGGCCCTATGCAGTCGGATACGTCATCACGTCCGAGGGTGGCGGTGGTGGTGAGTCGTTCCGGGACCCCCCCGGAGGCCGGCATAAGATAGACCTCCGTGTTGCCGTCGTATTGTGCGGTAAAAGCGATGCTCTTCCCATCCGGTGAAAACCGTGCGAACATCTCGTATCCGGCATCGGAAGTCAGTCGCCGGGCAACGCCTCCGGCCGCTGAGACGGTAAACAGGTCCCCGGCATAAGAGAACACCACCTGGTCGCCGTGAATCGCCGGGAAGCGCAGGAGTCCCGTCTCCTGCTGCGCGGGGGCGGATCCGGCTGCGAGCAACGGAAGCAGCATCAGCAAGGGACGCGGGCTGATCGGCATGGATTTCCCTTTCGAAGGCGTAGAGGTGCAGTTAATACAGGCAGGAGGGGGAATTTGCGATGGAAAAGGGGGGGGGAAAGGTGTGTGTCTCAAGAGCTCCGGGAGTCTCTGTGTCACGTATGTCTGAGCTGACACACGTGACACAGGCGGACCCGGGCGATGTTACTTCTTCAGGAGCTGGACAAGTCCTGTAAGCGAGGTTTTTGCATCTCCGAACACCATCATGGTGTTCTTTCCATAGAACAGCTCATTATCTTCCCCGGCAAAACCGGGATTCATACTCCGTTTGAATACCATTACTGTTCGCGCATAGTCGACATTCAGAATCGGCATGCCGTATAATGGACTTTCCTTTTTTGTCCTGGCGGCCGGGTTGACAACGTCATTGGCTCCGATAACCATGGCGATGTCGGTGTTTTGAAAATCGTCGTTGATCTGTTCCATCTCCATGAGGATGTCATACGGGGCATTCGCCTCGGCCAGCAAGACATTCATGTGCCCGGGCATCCGGCCCGCCACCGGGTGAATGGCATAGCGCACCGTCTTTCCCATGGCCGTCAGCGTGCTGACCATTTCCTGGAGCACATGCTGGGCCTGTGCAACGGCGAGTCCGTATCCGGGAACAATGATAATGGACTGTGCGTTCTCGATCATCATCGTTGCATCTTCAGGTGTGTACCGTACCACCGTACGCTGTTCCGCTTTGGCAGCCGGACCGGAGTAGTCGGTGCCCACCCCTGCAAACAGCACATTACCCAGCGAACGGTTCATCGCCTTACACATGATCTTTGTCAGGATGATCCCGGACGTGCCGACGAGTGTTCCGGCGATGATCAGCACGCTGTTGGAGAGGATGAATCCGGTCGTGGCGGCCGCCAGCCCGGAGTAGGAATTCATCAGGGAGATCACCACGGGCATGTCCGCGCCGCCGATGGGAATCACACTGGTGACCCCGAGGACCATGGAAAGCAGGATGATGATAGGGAGAAAATACCACTGGGCCGGATTCATCGCGAAGAGAACGGTCATGACCACAATGGCCGTCAGAACGGCCGCATTGGATTGCTTCTGGAACGGATAGAGAATTGGCGCCCCCGTCATGATCCCCTGGAGTTTTGCGGCGGCCACCATGCTTCCAACGAACGTTACGGTACCGATAAGCAGGCTCAGGGGGATGGTAATCAGAACATCGAGGGAGGCAGCGGTGTGCAGTTCGCCGAGGCGCATAAATTCCGCATACGCCACCAGTGTTGATGCCCCGCCTCCGAAGCCGTTGAGCACCCCGACCATCTGCGGCATGCCGGTCATTTGCACTTTGCGGGCCAGAACCAGGCCGATGGCGGAACCCACAACCAGGCCCGCAATAATGAGTGTGAAGTCGATGATCTTCTTATCGGTCAGCGTGACCACGATGGCGACAAGCATGCCGAAGGCGCCGATCACGTTGCCCCGGCGCGCCGTACGCGGTGAACTGAGCATCTTCAACCCGACGATGAAGAGCACCGCGGCGAACAAATAGGCGAGAGCAGTGAGTGTTGCGTTCATGGGCGTTGTATCCTACCGGTGATCGGCGGCGGTGGAAGAAGGTTCGCGTCGGAACATGGAGAGCATACGATCGGTTACCAGAAACCCTCCCACCACGTTGACTGTCGCGAAGATCACGGCAGCCAGGCCGAGATACGTGCTTATGAGCCCGAATCCCTCGCCCGCAGCGATAAGCGAACCGACCAGCGTAATGCCCGATATGGCGTTTGAACCGGACATCAGCGGAGTGTGAAGCAGAGGCGGAACTTTGCTGATGACTTCGATGCCGACGAATGTCGCCAGCACAAAAATCGAGATCGAAAAGATCAAAGATTCACTCATCGTTTCTTCTCCCTGGCAAGAGCGTTCTTGACGCTTTCATTGACAATCTCTCCCGCACGGATGATGCAAGTGCCTGTGGTTACTTCATCCTCAAAGTTCGGTGTTGTGCTTCCCTTCGGGAAAAGCGTTGCGAAGAGATTGCTGACGTTTTTTGCGTACATGAGGCTGGCATCTGCGGGCAGCGAAGCGGGGAGGTTCAGGGCGCCGATGATGCGCACGCCGTGAGATTCCACAATCTTTCCGGCCCTGGTCAATGCACAATTGCCTCCCTGCTCGGCTGCAAGGTCGACTATCACGGAGCCGGGGCGGCAAAGGCCCACCATCTCCTTTGTGATGAGCACGGGAGCGCGTTTCCCGAATACCTGAGCCGTGCTGATGACCACGTCCATCTTCGGAAGCCGTGCGGCGATAACCTCCTGTTCCTTCTTCAAGAACGCCGCGGATAGCTCCTTCGCGTATCCCCCGGCGGTTTCCGCCTCTTCCGTCACCTCCATGTCCACAAACGCGGCCCCGAGGCTCTTAACCTGTTCTTTCACTGCCGGCCGCGGGTCAAAAGCCTCAACCTTCGCACCAAGACGTTTTGCCGTGGCTATTGCCTGAAGGCCCGCCACACCGGCCCCGAGCACAAGGACAGAAGCCGGAGGAATGGTCCCGGCAGCGGTCATGAGAAGAGGGAACATCTTGCCAAGGTGTTCTGTGGCAAGCAAAACGGCTTTGTACCCGGCAACGGTTGCCATCGAACTGAGGGCGTCCATACCCTGGGCCCGCGTGATACGCGGGACATATTCCATGGCAAACGCTGTAACCTTCTTTTTTGCCATTATTTGCAGGATTTCAGGATGCGTCAGCGGAGCCAGATAGCCAATATATATACCTTCCTGTCGCAGGAGCTCCGCCTCGTGTTTTCCGCGTGCCCCGGGTTTGTGCGGAGGCTGAACTTTCCACACCACATCAGCGTTCTTATACAACAGGGAGGCCGACCTGACAATCCGGGCACCTGCCTTAACGTACTGGTCGTCGGTGAAGCCTGCGGGTACCCCCGCGCCGGCCTCAAGAAAGACCTCATGCTTCTCGCGGAGAAGCATCGGCAGGAGGCTGGGGATCAACGCGACGCGCGTCTCTCCGGGTTGGATCTCCTTGGGAATGCCGATCTTCATACGTGCCTGTGCCCTTCCGGGAAATGAATGTGGTTGGAGTGCTGCCAGAAGAATCAGCAATGATACGAAAATTGAAGTTGATACTCAAGAGCGGGAAGAATGCCTCCAGGCTACGCTCCGCCTTTCATCCAAACCCGATAAATGGTATATTCCCACAGCACTAACGGAGACGAGTACATGGGGCGACGGGTAAAAAGTCAGGGAAAGAAATTCTGCACCGAATGCGGAAGCGATCTGGACGAATTCTGGTTGTCACCAGGGGCGAGTAACTACGAGGAAGTGCTCAAGCATCATCTGGAATGCCAGAGGACGGGCAAATTCAGGGGGTCCGTGTGCTCAAAGTTGTTCATTGTGGATGACGGGACACCGGATACCGCGAAACCTAAAAGGAAGTTTTCACCCAGGAAACTTTCCGACCTGAAATCCTCTGTCCTGAAAAAGATCGAAGCGGAAGAAACAAAAAGACGGAAAAGTTCCACCGCCGCAAAATAGCGGAGCACAATTCTCCATCCTCCGGTTCTCCAAACTTCTGACTTCCGACCGTTGATCACTATTTGCTTGCGTGCCAGTGGGCGATCTTCCAGGTTCCGTCCTTCCCCTTTTCCCACGTCACCGTATGCCAGGTAACCACGGATTTCTTCTCCCCCTCGGTCTTCATGATCACCACCCCGCTCGTACCGTCATCGCTGACTGTCGTCTTGGTGAAGGCAAGTTTGCGGTTGCGGTCGCTCTGCAGCAGTGTTCCCCGGCGGTCGCCTTTGAGTGCGCCGGCCAGATGGACAAACGCCGACCCATCAATCAGATAGGATGAGGGTAGAACGGATTGCTCTAGCTCTTTTTCCGGCGTCTTTGCTTCGAGGATACTCCAGGCCTTCTCGAGGAGATTGTAGCCCGGCTGTGTCCTGTCTGCATCCTTCCCTTCTGATTTTTCCGCCAGTTTGAAGTTGAAGGGAATGGTGATCCAGATGGCCACCGGCTTGTTGTCTTTCATTGCGGGGGAAAAGACGAATTGCGCCGCCGCATCCAGAGCGGCGGCATTGAAGACCGCATTTTCGGTTGAGATCACATCGGTCTCGGTGATCTTGCCTGTGGTATCAACCAGTGCCTTGATCCACACTTTTCCCTCCATCCGGCTTGCCAGCGCCTCCGGAGGATATTTCGGAGTCCCGCGTTTCTTCACGACCGGCTGTATATCGACGGCAATGATGTCCGAGGTCGCGGCATCGGGCTTGCGAATGCCGGGAGAAACGACTCTGGGTTCCTGACTCTGAGCCGTGGACTCCAGGAGACATACACAGACTTCAGGCAGGGCTTCTCCGGAAGGTATCAGGACATGCTCCTGCTGCGCCAGCGCATGAGCGCAGATCATCAACAGCAGCGATAGTGTTTTCATCTGCTCCTCCACAGGATTATTGGATCGACGGGGTTTGAGCCGGGGCGAAACCCTCGACTTCCACCGTCGGAAGACTCATGATATACATGACCTGCAATTCGGGCGCCGGCGTACGACGGGCAGATTGCCAGAGAGAGAACGAAACCAGCGCCGCGGTCAGAAGGAGCAGCGCTGTTCCCGCCAGAGCCGGTACGGAAATCGACAGGCGCCGGTTCCACCATGAAATCATCCGGTCAAACACGACCGGTACCGGATTCCGCCGGCCCGGGCGGATGCGCCGGATCCGGGTATCCAGCGTCGCCGGCACTGCGGGCGCCGGGAGCCGGTGGAGGGCGGACCGGAGTTCCATCATTGAACCCAGAAACCCCCGGCAGTTTTTGCAGCCGGCAAGGTGGGCAAAGAGCGAAACGATCCGGCCTTCATCCAGTTCCCGATCGATGTAAAGGCTCACCTCTTCATGGTAGACTGTGCAGTTCATGATTTCCTCCCATCGCAGATCATCGGCGCGAGCTTTTCCGCAAGCGCGCGGCGTGCGTGAAACAACCGGGATTTGACGGCGCTTTCCGTTGACCCGGTCACTGTCGAAATATCGCTGTAGGACATCCCCTCGAATTCACGAAGCAAAAGCACTTCCCGGTGGTGTATCTTCAATGATTGGAGAGTGGTCCGGACTGCCTCTATCCGTTCGTTCCGTTCGAGAAGCGTGAGCGGTGTCTGGATTTCCCACACATCGTCGTCATCTTCAATCTGTTCGGGTTGGGTCTTGCGCAGGATCATCAGGGTTTCATTCCTGGCGATCTGGAAGAGCCAGCCGCGGAACGCCGCGGCGTGGGTGAGTGTATGGGCCTGCTGGGCGACCTTGACGAAGGTGTCCTGGACGGCGTCTTCGGCTTTTGTGCCGTTACGCAGCATCTGCAGACAGAACGCATACAACGGCCCTTTGTAGCGTTCGTAAAGCTCTCCCAGCGAACGGGAATCCCCGTTTTGCAGATTGTTGAGCAAATCGATATCCGTGCGGGAGGTCATGTTTTGCGTGCCTGTACTACAGAAGATGCGCCGGACAGGAAAAAGTTGCTGAACCGCCAAAAAAAACCCCTCGTGCACCGCACACGAGGGGCAAAAGACCCGGAATTTTTCACCTAACGGGATCGGCCGCCGGAGTAGTACTTCTTCGTGTATTCCGCCACCATCCGGTCCGTGTTGAACACCGGGATCAGCGAAGCCATGGCGTGGCGGACACGTTTCAGCCAGTGATGCGGGATGCCGTCCTTGCCACGGTCGTAGAACAGGGGGATCGCCTGATTTTCAAGGATGGCGCGCAGGGAAGCCGCATCCAGGTCATCCTGCAGCTGATCCGAACTCGCGGTGATGTCTTCGCCGATCTTCCAGCCGTTATGGCCATCGTAAGCCTCCCGCCACCATCCATCCATGGTACTCAGGTTCAGACCGCCATGGATCATCACCTTCATACCGCTCGTCCCGCAGGCTTCCATGGGCCGGCGCGGGGTGTTCAGCCAGATATCGGAACCGGAAACGAGATACCGCGCGACGTTGATGTCGTAGTCTTCGATAAAGACCACCCGCCCGAATAGGTCCACGCGCTTGGTAAAATTAATAACCTCCTGAATAAAGTGCTTGCCTGCATCATCACGCGGGTGAGCTTTGCCGGCGAAGATGATCTGCACGGGGCGTTCCTTCTGGGAGAGAACCCGTATGGCCCAGCCGAGATCCCGGAACAGCAGCGGTGCGCGCTTGTAGGTGGCGAACCGACGGGCAAAACCGATGGTGAGCACGTCAGGCGACAGCACGCTGTCGAAAATACCGATGTCATCGGGCGAATAGCGGAGGTTTTGTTCCCGCAGCCGCTTGCGCGCAAATTCCACCAGTTCCCGCCGGAGCGCCGTGCGGAACGACCAGAGCTCGTCGTCGGAGATTTTCTTGGACTGCAGTGCAGCACGCCAGTACTTTGCATCACGGAATTTGTCGATCCATTTGGGACCGAGGTGGTTGCTCCAGAACTGGGACGCTGTGGGGGATGTCCAGCCGGTGATATGCACGCCGTTGGTCACCGAACCGATGGGGATCTTGTTCGCCTGGACGCCGGGGTAGAGGTCTTTCCACATTTCCTGGCTTGTACGCCCGTGGAGTTCACTGACTCCATTGGCCGAGCGGCACATCTTGAGCGCGAGCACCGTCATGGTAAACGGATCGGCGGTGTTCTCGGGGTGGACGCGTCCATACTGCATCATTTCATCGACACTCATGCCCAAGGTGGCTGCAAACGACGACAGATTGCCCTCCATCAAGCTGCGGTCGAAGCGGTCATGTCCGGCGGGAACCGGAGTGTGCGTGGTGAACACGCAATGTTTCCTGACAAAGGACTCGGCATCAGGGAGAGATTTCTTTGCCTGCAGCTGTTCGCGCAGGAGCTCGAAGGTAAGAAAAGCGGAATGCCCTTCGTTCATGTGGAAGACGGATGGCTGTATGCCGAGTTTGCGCAGGAGCCGCACACCGCCGATACCGAGCAGAATCTCCTGGCCAATGCGGTTGGTCTGGTCCCCCCCGTAGACATGGGCGGAAAGATCCCGGAAGAACTGCCCGTTTTGCGGGAGGTTCGTATCAAGCAGGTAGACCTTCACGCGCCCGACTTCGACGGCCCATGCCTGGAAATCCACATTCGTGTTGCCGATCTGCACCGAACAGGTAACCGGATTGCCGCGCTTGTCCTTAACATGCCGCAGGGGAAGCCGGAGGGGGTCGTAGCCCGGATACATCTCCTGCTGCCATCCTTCGCGGCTGATCTGCTGGCGGAAGTATCCCTGTCGGTAGAAGATGGAAATCCCGACAAGGGGTATCCCGAGGTCGCTTGCGGACTTCGCATGGTCCCCCGCGAGAATGCCCAGACCACCCGAGTAGATGCGCAAACTCTCGTGCAGACCGAATTCCGCGCTGAAGTAAGCGATGGGAGCATTCTTTAACCAGGGCGCATTCTTGGACGCCCAGGTGTCTTTCTTCTTCATGTATGCGCGAAAGTTCTTGCAGACGCTGTCGACACGGTCGTAGAACTCGGGATTCTGCAGACGGCCCTTCATCTCCTGACCGGATATCCAGCTCATCACCTCGACGGCATTATGGTTGCTGTCCTCCCAGAAAAACGGAGAGAGTTCTTTAAATATGCGCTGCGCCGAAGGGTTCCAGGAGCGCCAGAGATTGTAGGCAAGATCATTGAGTTCCTGAGCCAGTCTCTCAATCTGTTTGTCCGAGATACGTTTGAGTGCCACGGCCGGTTTTGCTCCTTGCATTAATGTAGCCCAAAATATAGCGAATTGAAGGGGAAAATACCAACTCAACATGTGCGCCGCGGTTCGACGAATCAGTGAAACGAGCGGAAAATGTATGATTATCGGGCGATTTTTGGCGTCAGGGGGGAGTTCCGGGCTGCCAACTGAAGAATGCAGAAGAATCCTGTCCAGAGGGCGTCATCTGCACATTTAAAGAGCTCCGGCAAGGAGCCGGTCACAGAATCTGGGCAAGGGCAAGGGTAAAGCGGAAGTCGTGCGGACTGCTCAACCGCCATGTAACGTCCATCCGGAGAATGTCAAGGATCCTGCTCATCCCCATGCCGATTTCGGAATAGAGAGCATCCGTCGCCTGGAGGGGCAGATTCCCGGTGTTCCAAGTACGTGCCACCCCGCCATGAAGGATCAGTTCAATGTTGTTTTTGTA
This sequence comes from uncultured Bacteroidota bacterium, assembly GCA_963779225.1. Lineage (GTDB taxonomy): Bacteria > Bacteroidota > Ignavibacteria > UBA10030 > UBA6906 > CAVPCZ01. The sequence goes on along the minus strand of CAVZWW010000003.1, from coordinate 291,052 downwards.
GAAGAAAGGAATGCCGAGTGCGAGGAATGGCAGAGATCTGAAGTTATGTTCGGCGTTAATGGCCAGGTAGCTGTTGCCTCCGAATTCTTTGACGGTCATCGCACGCATGACGCCGAACGGGCCCAGCCCGCTGGAACCGGTCTCGAGGTCAAACGCGCGCTGCAACGGCAGTGTCCCGTTCGATGTTCCCGCGGCAACCCGGACAAGGAGTGTCGGACGGAAGAAGTAGCTGCGGGCAAATGTGGAAACGGAAAATGTCCCGACCGCCTCGTACCGTGTGAAACGAAAATCGCTTGAGGCAATGGACGGACTTGTATGCTCGAGTGCGAGGCTCAGCGCCGTCGGCTGCATCAGGCCGAATGGGACCGGCGCCTCGCCGATACGTGCGGTGAATCGAAGTGCGCGCAATTTCCCCTCTGTAATCGGGGGATTCGGACGGTAGGACCGCGAACGATAGAAGAAACTGTAATCGGTGGTTTGCTGTGCGGTCGACTGCAATTCATTGACAAACGAAAAGGTTGCCGTGAGCGTCTGCCCGGGAGTCGCTGTCAGGTCCACCCGCCATCCTTCGGCGCGAAAATAATCCCGGTAGTCGTTCTTGTTCAGAAGGGCAGTCAGCGAGTTTACGAAAGCGGGATAGAATCCCTGGTCCGGACGATGATCCACCCGGTGGTACCCCTCCACCCCGACGCCGAAGAAACGGCCCTCGAACGGGAAGACCGTCGTGCCGAGATGGAATGTGGAAGCCTTGCTGGAGAAGCCGTATGCAAATCCTGCGGAAAACTCGGCGAACGGAAGGAGATGCTTCAGATCAACCGATGCCCCGAGGTGAAGTCCTTCCACCCGGTTGAATGAAATATCTGCAACTTCAAGGACCTTGCCTGTAATTCCTGCATCACCGCCGATACGTGCTCCGAAACCACCCGGGCGGAATTGCACCTCGAGCGACTGTGTGCTGTCGAGGGATGCGTATGCCTTTTTTTCGAGGGGCGAGAGAGGGATGGCGCCGTGAGTGGCCCAGAAGGTGGAGTCAAATCGTGTAGCACTGGAATCGACCACCAGCCGGGGCTTGCGGAAGATACTGTCCGGCAGCTGCGGATTGATGATGTAGTCCGTGATGACGGACGTCTGTTCCACGCCGATCCTGGGAAACGAGAAACCGACAACCCCGATTTGTGCATATCCATCGATGCGTATATCCATGGGGAGCCAGAATTGCTCCTCATACAGGGCAAACTGCTGCCGGTACCGGAGATGCTTGTCTTTCACAAACGGAATGAGAAATGCCTCGTTGGGTTCAACGTCGACTCCCATCAGCGCGTACGAGCCGTCCGCTATGTGAATCGTTCCGTCAAAGAGGGGGACCGTGCGGGTCGCCGGCCGCATCCGGATTTCATAAATATCCCGATCCCGATCCCGGCGAGTTCGTATCAGCGTGTAGATGTAGTAATCGAGAGCTTCAACAGAAGTCGGCCCGACAAACGTAAATCCCAGAAAACGTATGTTGTCCAGGCTGAAGTTAATGATCTGGCCGACGGATGCAAAATTGAACGTCTCTTTGATGTTGGCGGTTTGCCGTTTCTGAAGGACCACCTCGCGCAGCGTGTCGCCCTGCTGCCAGTATCCGCGTGTGTGCGATTCGGAAATGCTGGCGATGGCAGTATCGCGCCGCAGCACCTGGCGTGTGAAGGCTTCCATCTGATACGATACGAGCCGGTCGATCCAGAGGCGTTTGCTGGCAATCGCACGGCGGATGATTTCCACCGCGGGATCTTCGGAACTCACGACGAATTCCGGCAGGACAATATCGGCGGGGATGAGCCGGACGTCGTGTTTCTCGCCCGTGCCGGGCATCACACGGGAGGTGTCAGAACGGTAACCGATCATGCTGACGACAATCGTAGAGGTGCCCGGTTCAAGCTGGAGGGTGTACCCGCCGCCTGTGCCGGTGATCGTGCCCCGCGTTGTTCCCAGAACCCGCACGTTGGCGGCCACCAGAGGTTCACCGGTGGTGGCGTCGGTGATGGTACCATGCAGTGGGGAAAACCCGCTGGCGAGGGCACTCCACCCCGCAACGGTGAGAACAGCGTACAGCCGGAACAACATCATAAGAGGGAGTTCTTATCCCGCTTTCCCTGTGGAGGAGCGGCCTTGTTGGTGAATAACCGGGGGGCCTGGGACGCCTGATCCCAGATCTGTCGCTCTTTTTCCCTGCGCTGCGTATCTTTCTCGGCTTTCAGGCGCGCCAGCCGTTCATCATCCGTGGCAGGCGGCGCTCCGGCGGAGGTGATCTGCTGCTTCCGGAATATCTCCCATGCAGGCAGCACGGCCTTCTCACAGGAGATGACGAGCGGATGCAACGGATCCAGCAGGTAGGCCTCCATCAACGTGTCGAAGGCGAGTGCACTCTGCCCCCGCTTCAGATAGTTCTGCGCGTTGGACGTGAGGCGTACGATGTGGGTTTCTGCATTCTGAGGCGTGAGGGGTGCACCGGTTGTTGCGGGTTTGCCGAAGTCATTGCCGATAGTGACGGACAATGGTCTTTTCCGGTTCGATGAATTCTCAGCGTTCATGACTGCCTCCTGCCGGTGCAAACGGCATCAAAAAGATACAAGAAACGAGAAGGGAATGCAAGTCTGTTTCGACTGTCCCGGAAGATCCGTATCATTACACCTATGATATTCCGACATCCCCCTATCCTTATTATCGGCGGCGGCGCCGCCGGCATTACCTCCGCCTGGCGTGCGGCCAGCGCGGGCGCACAGGTCATGATTTTCGAGCGAAATCCCCGCATCGGCATCAAAATCCTTATTTCCGGAGGGGGAAAGTGCAATATCACCCATAGTGGGAATATTGACCATGTGCTCGATGCCTTCCTTCCCAGAGAACGGCGCTTCCTGAAGCCTGCCATGTACCGTTTTTCAAACACCGATCTGCTGGCGCTTCTCGAAGACCAGGGCCTCCAGACTGAAGCCCGGCCGAATGGTCGGGTTTTTCCGCGCTCGGGGGTTGCGAAAGACGTCGTCCGGGCATTCGAACAGATCCTCCTCACTGCCTCCGTCTCCGTACGGTTGGACACGCGCGTCGAAGGGATTCTGGCGGATCAAGGCAGGGTCACCGGAGTTCTTACAGGCGGCGGGATGATCCCGGCTTCGCATATCGTCATAGCCACCGGAGGTGTGTCGTATCCAAAAACCGGAACGACGGGAGACGGCATACGATGGGCATCTTCGCTCGGTCATACCATCGTGCCGCTCCGTGCCGCGCTTGCACCCATAAAAATGACTTCCCCTCACCTGGCCGCCTGGAGCGGCGTTGCCCTCCGGGGCGGACGCCTGAAAGTCGTGCAGGATGGAAGAACGCTGGCCCGGTGGGATGACGACATCCTCTTCACCCATGAGGGTGTATCAGGTCCCGCTGCATTGGAAGTGAGCCGGAAGGCGGCGGAGGCGATGGAGCACGGAAGCGTCGATCTGGTCTTCGATTTTACACGGGGCAGGGACTACGCTGCCGTCGATACCGAACTCAACATTGCCATCCAGGAACAACGAAACAAGACGGTTGCCGCTTTTCTTGAACGCTGGCTGCCCAACCGCCTTGTCCAGCCCCTGCTCGGATCTCTCGGCATCGACCCCCATACCCGCGGGCATGTATTGACCCGCGACCAGCGCCACGCTCTGGTCCGACTCCTGACAGGCTGGACCATCGGAACGATCGCCCGGGTGCCGCTCGAACGCGGAGAGGTCACCGCCGGAGGTGTTTCACTGGATGAAGTTGAACCGCGTACCATGCGGTCGCGAATTATCAAAGGCCTTTACCTGTGCGGGGAAGTGCTGGATATCGCCGGTCCGGTGGGAGGTTACAATCTCCAGGCGGCGTTTTCAACAGGTTATGTTGCAGGTGAGAGCGCGGCGGAAGAGTGGCTGCGGAATTTCCCGGACGCATAAGGTGTTGTAAAAGAACAGGCCGGAACATCCCGCGCCACGGGAACGGAGCAGCGCAGGCTCCGGTTTTCAGCATGAACGAACAGGGACCATGTTTTCACGACGACGATTTCTGACCACTCTCGGCACTCTCGCCGCCGCGTCTCCCTTGCTCCGGGCCAGCGCACCGGGTACGCGCCGCAACCGCTGGGAGATGATCACGAACGATGACCCCATCGTTCCACCCGCAGCCATCCCCGATCCATCGGTATGGGACGACAGCACCATTACGGCCGCATGGCTGGGCCACGCCACGGTGTTGATCAGTTTCTTCGGCTTTCGCATTATCACCGATCCCGTTTTTTCTGAACGCATCGGCCTTGACCTCGGCCTCTTCACGCTGGGTCCGCGACGGCTCGTACATCCTCCGCTCGAGATCAGCCAGCTTCCCCCATTGACCTGATCCTCCTGTCGCATGCGCATATGGATCATCTCGATCTTCCATCGTTGAAGGAATTTGATCCTTCGATACCGGTGGTGATGGCGGCGAACACCACCGATGTGATTGCCGGTCTCGATTTTCAGACCGTGTATGAGCTCGATTGGGGTAAATGGACACGCGTGCAGGATGTGCGAATCGAAGCGCTGGAAGTGAAGCACTTTGGCTGGCGCTACCCCTGGGAACGCGACCGCTCGAAGGGGGATCCCGACGGTCGCAGCTTCAATGCCTACCTGCTCTCCCGCCATGGCCGGCATATCGTCTTCGGCGGGGATACGTCCTATCATGAAAATTTCCGGCAGATCAAGGAACGCCAGATTCCTGTGGATCTGGCGATCATGCCTATCGGGGCGTACGATCCGTGGATTCGCAATCATGCCTCTCCCGAACAGGCGCTGGAAATGGCCGACCACATGGGTGCATATCATGTCCTGCCCATTCACTGGCGCACATTCATACAGAGCGAAGAACCGACAATGGAACCCATCCAGAGACTCAAACGCGCCGCCGCGGAATCACCGGACAGAATTGCGCTGCAGGCAGTCGGGGAAACCTGGGCATTGACACAGGGGAACCTCGTGGAGGGAGAAGCACGGAAGGGAAGCATGCAGAGTGGAGAAGGGTATGAGGAATAAGGTCGTGGTCATCACCGGAGCGTCCTCCGGTATCGGTGCCGCACTGGCTGTGCGGGCCGCAGAGCAGGGTGCGCGTGTGGTCCTTGCCGCGCGCAGGAAAGACCGCCTGGACAAAGTGGCGGCATCTGCTATGAACGTATTCCGATCTCAACCCGGAGATGGAGGAGCTGTCCAGCCCTTCCCGCCTGATGCGCCTCCATGTCTGACGGTCAGATGCGACGTGACCGACCGGAACCAGGCGGAAGAGCTGATCCGCTCCACCGTCCGGACTTACGGCCGTATCGACGTGCTGATAAACAACGCCGGGCGGGGACATCTGTCAAGCTTTGAAGACACCACCGATGCAATGATCGAGAGCATGTTCCGCGTGAACGTCTACGCCCTCTGGCATACTATCCGTCCTGCGTTGCCCGTCATGCGCAAACAGGGGAACGGCCACATCATCAATGTGTCAAGCATCGCCGGAAAAATCGGGTTTCCGTACAACAGCGCATACGTTGCCGCAAAGCATGCCGTTGTCGGTCTCACCCATGCACTCAGATTGGAACTGCTGGAAACAGGCATCCATGCGACAGTCGTATGTCCTGCCGGTGTGCTGACGGAATGGGCGGAGGCCACGGAAGGGGGAGCGATCCTGCCGCTTTTCTCAGGGGCAGGGCCTATCGTCAGGAAGATCGCCGCAGACCGCAACCTTCCCCTCCCGCCCGTGGAAGGAGTGCTGTCTGCCGAGGTTGTGGCGGAGAAGATCCTCGATTGTATACACACCCCCGTTGCCGAGGTCTATACACACAGCGGCGCGCACGAATTTGTCCAGCTTTCCAACCGGCACCGCGAAGATGCTGAACGGATGCAGCTCGCCGTGGTGCTGGGCGAGCGGAAAGCGTACGACGAAATGAAAAAGCAAAACAGGCAGAATCCTCACCGCTGATGAGGAGCGCCAACGTCTCTATGTCCATCTGTCCCCGGATTTCCGGGGACTCGATCGTACAAGCATCTTCCTTCCCGTCTGTGAAACGCGCTCCATTCCTCCGACGGTGAGCCTGATGAAATAGACCCCGCTCGGCAATCCACCGGCGTCAAAGAGTATTGCGTGCCGGCCCGCACCCTGCACGCCGTTCACAAGCAATCCCACTTCCCCCCCCCCAGCAGATCGTACATCCGGAGCTCCACGCGTCCGGCGACGGCGATATCATACGCGATCACCGAATCCTCTTCTGCAGCGGTCGGATATGTCGTCGAAAGAATGAAATCCACGTTGGTGACACTGTACGTGTTCTGAGCGATTGTCACAGGAGCCTGTATCAAAGTGTAGTTGAACCGGTCGACGAAAAGCGTCAGGGGGCCGGGCGTGACCGCATCGATCACATAGTACCCCAGGGGGTCGGTCAGACCTTATGCCCCGATGTTTCCATCCCCTTTGGACCCGGTGGGAGCCCGTAGGCGCGGACAGTGGCGATTTTGCTCCTGCCCCCTCCCGGATGACGCTGTCCTGGAAAACAGCTGGCGTTACAACATAATGGTAGAGTGCTCCCGCCTGCACCGCGGGGTCTTCGAATGTGCAATTCTGGCTGATCCCGATCCACTGAAAATTTGTGGTGTCAGGCGTTGAACGGTACACCTTGAAGAGCCATGGCCCGCTGGCGGCATTCCAGGCGAGCAACACCCGGTGCCGGAGCCGGCTACCGCACGAGCAGCATTTTCCGGATGCCGGTGAAGATGTTCTTGCCGTTGCCCCCGGTAACTGTCAGGCGGTAGAAGTAGAGACCGCTGGCGACGTTCACTCCGGTACCGTCAGTGGCGTTCCACGTCAGAGTATTGTTGCCGGCCGCCGCCGGACCGTTCCACAACGTCCGCACTTCCTGACCGAGCATATTGAAGACCGTCATCGTGGCCCACCCTGAGGCCGGCATGCTGAACGTGATCTGCGTGCTCGGGTTGAAAGGATTCGGGAAATTTTGATGCAGCGTGAATTCGACCGGAACCGCCTGACCTGAGGGTATATCTGTCGTGGTCTGCTGTTCGATCGTGAAATTGACATTCTTCACTTCGAACTGGTCCGCAGAGATACTCACCGACCGTTCTGCGGAAGTGTAGTCAGGCCGATCGACGCTGATCACCGCCGTCCCTGACGGCAGGGCTTCGATGGCGTACTGGCCGAGCTCATCCGTCAAGCCGTATCCCGTCACATCTCCGGCGGAAGAGGACGCCATGACCCGTACGCCGGCCAGCGGTGCGCCGCCGGAGAGAACCGTGCCGCTCAGACGCGCAAAACCCATCGGCCTTATCGGAACCACACCCACATTGATGCCGGAGATGTCGCCGTTGATGAGGACCCTGTCGGCCAGATGCCAGTGCATCACGCCGTAGGAACCGGCCTTGTAAAAGGCAGGGGCGTAGCCGCTGAAGGGTACCGCAAGCACGATGTAGGTCCCGAGGACCACATCACCGATGGTGTATGCACCATTTGCGTCGGTGTGGCCGAACCTCGGCGGAGCGGGAACGGTCGACAGGCGGACCGGGAAGAGCACAATGATGGAGGGTACGCCGTTGCCCGCCGCATCCTGTACGACGCCGCTGAGGCTGTTCGACAGGACCGCGTTTTCCGTGAGGGAGAAATTGACGTTCTTCACGTCGCCCGGCACTTTGATGATGTCCGCCAGCAGCGGATTCGGCTTCTGGTCAAAATATTCCGGGATGTATCCCCATTTCGATGCCACGGCAATGTAGGCTCTTTCGGCGAGCACCCTGGCCTTGTAGTTGCCGAGTGTATCGGTATATCCTTTCCACACGACACCCTGACAGAAACCCACTCCTTCAACATCCATACTCTCTTCACCCGTACCGGGGGTCATACGCGACAGAGCGGAGGCGGAGTTCATTTCCTGCAGGGTGTGCATAATCGCCACGGTTGCATGACGGAGCGGTGCACCGAGCGCGTCGGTCACCTTCCCTTCAATGGTGGCATAAACCGGAGGCGCGATCTTGCCCAGGCCGAAATTGGCACGGAATGCCGATCCGTTGGTCACCGGAACCGGTGTGGCAAGCGAAACGTCTGTGACGTTGTCATACCATTCGGTGATGTACCCGATGATCGAAGCACTCATTGTGATCGATTCGGCTCTTATCAGATAGGTCCCTGTGTCGAGGAGGGCCGTGTAGAGGCCCAGCGAGTCTGTTTGGGCGATGGGCTGCCAGTCCAAGGCGACCGGCCCCTTTTTGAAGAACCGGATGAAAATGCCCGGGATCGGACGCTGCGTGGCGTCATCAATCACTTTACCGGCGATGGTGCCCTTCAGGACCGGAGGAGGTGTCGGCCGGCTCAGGCCGAAGTCCACAACCAGAGATGCGTTCTTGATCACGGTCACCGGGTCGGCGGAGGCCTCATCCTTCTTGTTGTCGAACCACTCCGGCAGATACTGCGGCGGTCCCGGAGGCATCCAGGGAGCCGGCTCTGCCTTCACCTTGTAGACTCCGGTGTCGAGTTTCGCGATGTACTGGCCGAATGAATCGGTGACAACCATCGGCATGGCGATCGACATTGCGGAACGCATCCGGTAGAAGATGATACGGACACCCGGGATCGGCTTGCCGGTGGAGTCGTCCTTCACCGTGCCTGCAATGACGCCGATCGGCCTGTCGGGCGTTGTCCCAAAGGATATTCTGGCGATGTTGCTTGGCCCGCTTTCAACGGGGCGGTTGGCCGTGCCCATGTACACGCTGGTGACATAATAATAGAAGGCGTATCCGACCTTCACCTGCTGGTCGTAGAACAGGGGCGCATTGACCATTGCCAGCTTCTGGAAGTGGCTGGTATCATCCACCGACCGATACACCACATATCCCCAGAGCCCGGAGGGGGCTTTCCATGTCAACTTGGCGACGGGAACGGGGTCTGGCGTCGGTTCCGCCTTCAGATCGGTCGGCACCGGGGGAAGAATGTCCTGGGCCAGAACTCCCGTGAACGCCATCAGGCAGAGCAAAGCTGCAAAAGCGATGCGGTATTTCATTTTGGCCTCCCTTGTTCACTCGTTCTCGCCCACCCCGCAGGGTGAGGATGCTGTTCTTGCTGGGATCAAGATAGGGGAGGATGAAGGGAAAGACAATACCATGAATATGGTATATCCGCAAACTGTTATTTATGAATGTCTTGCAGAGGAAGTGAGTGCCCGGCTGGGGGGGAGAGCCGGTCCCGGTCTGTGCCGTTCGTGCCGAACCAGAGGAATCCCTGCCCGCCCTGCATAATGGCATTAACGGTGGACTGTGAGAGGCACAGCACCAGATACGCACAGAGCCGGAGATGTCGCTGGAAAGAGTGCACGAGTGATGTCATCCGTCGGTTCTACTCTTCGTCAATGACCCATGTATCAAGCAGGTTCTCCGGCATCCCGGCGATGAAGCGGGACGGTTTTGAAAGGACGAGTCCGGAGTCGCGGTCGTAGACATTGATCGGATACGTAATATAGAGGAACTCCTTCGCCCTGGTGCAGGCCACGTACATCAGGCGCCGTTCCTCTTCCATTTCTTCTTCACTGTTTGCCGCCCGGGTATTGGGGAATCGTCCTTCAAGTGCATAGATTACGAAGACGCTGTTCCACTCCAGTCCTTTGGCACTGTGAATGGTGGACAGGATGAGTTTCTCATCTTCGGTGTCCGTCGGCGTAATGTCCGCGACGCTTTCGCTCGCCGGCTCGAGTGTCAGGTCGGTCAGGAACGCATTCAACGCGCGGTAGCGCCCGGCGATCTGCTGGAACATCTCCAGATCCTTCCGGCGTTTGTTGTGATCGTCGTAGCGCTTCAGGAAAACCGGTTCGTAATATTTCAGAAGCTGCAGGATCTTGTCTGCCGGTGTCACGTGTTGCGGGGCAACCTCGGCGAGCGCGTCAAACAGCCGCCGGACGTTCTCCGGGAGATTTTGCTGCTGTTCCATGATTGCCGGGAGAGTCCCCGTGGATCCGCCGCCGTTTGCGTTGACGCTGCGTGCGACCAGAGCTTCTATCAACTTCTCGGCGGTGCGGGGTCCCACGCCGTCGACGAGCAATAGGATCCGGTTCCATGCCACGGCGTCGCGGGGATTCTCGATCACACGAAGATACGACACGAGATCCTTGATGTGTGCGGTTTCGATGAACTTGAAGCCGCCGAATTTCACAAACGGGATATTGGCCTTGCTCAGTTCGATCTCCAGATCAAACGAGAGATAACTCGAACGGAACAGAATGGCGATATCGCTGAGCGCCACACCCTGTTCGCGGTGTTCGAGGACCTTCTGGACGACGAAGCGTGACTGCAGGTTTTCCGTCTGGGCCACGACGATCGTGGGCATTTCGCCGCCGGCCCGGCGGGTGAAAAGCTCTTTTGTATATCTGTGTCGTGTCATAGCCTCCGGTCCCGCATCCCGCATTGCCTGCCGTCTGCCGCCGTCATCCGTGTTATGATGTTCTGAGACGGAAAAGAGCGGCGATGTGCTCCGGTGTCGTGCCGCAACACCCGCCGAGGAACGATGCCCCCTCACACCACCACCCGAGTGCAAGCTGCCCGTATTCATCGGGTGTGACATCCTGAACGAGCGCGGCGGCCTGTTCCTGCCCGGCAACGCCGGCATTCGCATAGATGCCCCAGGGAAGTGAGGTTCCGGCCTTCAGCTGCCGTACCGCCGGCATGGCACAACGCGCCGGCAGGCAGTTGAGGGACAGCGCCGCCGGCCTGAAGGGGGCGACGGCACGGACGGCATCATAGAGCGGCTCCCCGCCGTACATCCGGCCCTCCCGGTCACACAGAAAGCTGACGACAATGTCCAGTCCCGTGTTCGCTGCCGCCGCGGCTGCGAGGCGGACTTCCCGGATGGTGCCCATGGTTTCCAGGAGAAGGAAATCAACACCGGCTGCGGCCAGACGGCGCGCCTGTTCCCCGTGTTCTTCCTCCAGTTCAGCGTCGGGAGGCACGAGATCGGGCCGGTAGCAATCCTCGAGCGGGGCCATGGATCCCGCAACCAGGACGGATCTCCCCGGTGCACCCGCGGCCGCGCGGAAGGCCAGCTCAACTGCCAGGCGCGTTTGGTCGCCGGAACGGTCGGGAAGAAGGGCGCGCCGGAATGTGCGGTGCGTCGTCCGGAACGTATTGGCGGTAAGTATGTCCGCTCCGGCGTCGATGTAGTCCTGGTGAATCTGCAGGACTGTCTCTGGAGCTTCCGACAGGCCCCGTGCAGACCAGAGAGGGAGGCCGGTATCAACTCCGCGCCGTTGAAGTTCGGTCCCCATGGCGCCGTCAAGAATCAACGGCGCAGAAACCTCAAGCAGCGTCAGGAAACGGTTCCCGGTCACTCCCGTGCTCTCCGCAGGATCTCGTTGGTCAGAGTGAGGATCGGCTGTGTGCTGCGATAGTTCTCTTCCAGCTTGATCACCGTACAACCGGGATAGGCCTCGGGGAATTCCAGGATGTTGCGGACAGTGGCGCCCCGGAACGAATAGATCGCCTGGGCATCGTCGCCCACCACCATCACATTGCTGTGTGCTCCGCCGAGCAGGTGCACGATCTCGCCCTGAATCCTGTTCGTGTCCTGATACTCGTCCACCATGATGTATTTGTACCGGTCTGCGAGCTTCCTGCGCACATGTTCGTGGTCGCGGAGCAAAACGCGGAGGAGTACCAGCAAATCGTCATAGTCCATCAGATTGTGCCGGGCCTTGTACTCCTCATATGCAGCGTGCAATTGTTGAATATCCGCGAGAAGGTCTTCGAAGTGCGGGTATTCTTCTTTCAGGACGTCGTGGATGGTGTGCACGGTGTTCACGGCCCGCGAGAAGATGTCCAGCAGTGTCTGCTTTCGCGGAAAGCGCCGTTCGCGTGTGTCCAGTTTCCTCCGGGTGCGGAGCAGGTTGATGACATCCTCCGCGTCGGCCTGGTCCAGAATGGTGAACGATGATTCGTACTTCAGCAGAGGGGCGTACTGACGGAGAATCAGGTTGGCGAACGAATGGAAGGTGCCGCCCGACACCCGTTCACAGCGCGCATCGAGCAGCATGGATGCCCGCCGGAGCATTTCCTGGGCGGCGCGGCGCGTGAAAGTGAGCAGAAGAATCGATTCGGGCTTGACCCCCAGCTCGACGAGATAGGCGACCCGGTAGGTGATCGTCCGGGTTTTACCGGTCCCGGCCCCCGCGATGATCAGATGCGGACCGTTCACCGAGCTGGCGGCGGCGTACTGGGCCGGGTTCAGCTGATTGCGGTAGTCGATCTGGAACTGCCGCGGAGGTACGGGGGTGATACCATCGGCCGGTGGTTTCCTGAGAACGTACTTCTTCATCTACGGCATCTCCGGGGAAGGAAACACCACCACGTCGCCGTTCCGCTCTATCACTTCCCGGATCCGGTCTTCGGCTGAGCGGCGCGCTTCCAGCAGGATGCCCGACGCCTCTGACTGGTCCCGCGCACGCGCCTGCAGCGTGCGTACCCCTTCCGTCCGGTCTTTTTCGGTGATCCGGTTCCACCAGCCGCTTTCGTCCGCGATGACCTGAAAAGAGTCCATCTGCACCGAGAGGAGCTTCGGGGCGGGCATCCGGGCGACCACGCGCAGCGGGGAGCGCTGGATATCGATCGTAAAAGGTTCGTGTAGATCAAACCCGGCCTTGGCGGTGAACGAACCGCGGAGTTCCAGGGTCTTTGTACTGCCGAGCCATGTATGGGACCATCGGTGATGGACCACAAGGGAACGGGAGACGGTCGCCACCTCCAGAATTGGCGTGTTCTCGGCGATCATCACGGTTTCGTTCAGGGTCACGCGCGGTGTGAAATCGAACACTTCGCGGATACTTTCCGCGGTCCGCCGTGCCAGATCGGCGGGAGCCTTGACAATAATGAAGTACGCGGTCACCCCTGCACCCGCGAGAAGGAGTGTGAGAACGATCCCTGCGATCAACACTATCGTCGCGGTCCGGTTCTTCCCGGTATGATTGCCGTCGTGCGGGATGGTCATCGGTTCACCTTCCCCACCGGAGCGATCGGAGTCCGGAGAGGCCGAGGGCAATTGCTCCCACGGTGGTGCCCATGATGGGTGTGGGCACCGCCGCAAGAATGCCGAGAAACGCGGACACCGCCATCGCTTTTCCCGCGCTGTCGTTGTTCATGTGCTTCTGAATGAAGAAGGCCGGGAGAAAGACCGCAAAGAACGAGAGGGGGATGGTGAAGATCCAGGCGACCGTTGCCCAATCGGCCATGGTCCAGAGTGCGTCGATCACCATCAGGACCAATGCGGCAAGCGGATGAATAAGAGATTTCCCGCGCGGCTCCTGAGGAACGTCCCCGCGGTTCTCCTGCTGGTCAGAGCTTTTCGACGGGATAGGAGTCAAGGATGTCAAGGATCGCCTCGATAGTTTTTGGGGAGTTGCCTTCAGCGCGGTTGTTCACATACACGTACGCTTTTTTCCCTTCGGCCATACAGCGTGTGACTGTTGCGGCGAGACCGAGCCGCAATTCGGGGTTTTCTTCTTTAATATATTCGTACGGTTGAAACCGTTCCACGGCTTCCTGGTAGGTGCGTCCCGGTTTCAGCAATGCCCGCACAACAGTGAAAGGGGCCGTGAGCACATCCGGCAGCCGTATCTGCTCGATCACCGGGGGCATCCGCGTCCAGTTGTTGAGTACATGCGCAACCCCGTGCGATGCCAGCATCGCCAGGTACTCCGGCGTCAGAAATTCCTGATTGCGTATCTCAACGCAATAGGCGATCCCTGCGGGCAACCGGGCCAGAAATTTCCCGAGCACATCAGGAAACACCGGGGCGGTGATGCCGGAGGCCGGAGAGAAAGTGGAAAACTCAAAGATTACCGCTCCGCGTTTCTGCTTCAGTGCTTCAAGCGGCCGGAGGAAGGCGTCCTCGAAGAGCGACACATTGAGGAAATCCGGGTTGTCCTGTCCGGCATTGGCCCCATACCGTGGCAGTCTCGGATATCGTTTCACGGTGATACGGTCGGTGACTTTGAACGAGACCGTGAACTGTTCCGGCGTTTCGTCATAGAGAGCCTGCACCACACGTGCCCCGGGAAAGTCGTAGAGGGCAAAGTCGGCGCACACGGTGGGGAAGACCGTGGCGTATTCGGCCAGGCATGTCTGCTCGAAGACACGTTGCGAGGGGTAGTGGCGGTTGTACACCATCCCTGTCCATCCGGGGTATTTCCAGGACGAACTGCCGAAGAAGATTCCCCGTTCCGCCCACCGGTGTAACCGCGGGGCATTGGTGCGGACGTACGCTGACGCGGGGGGCTCATCCTCTCCCTGTGCGAACAGAGGCAGTGGTGCGCGCCGGGCGGTCGTGTTTCTTTTTGCCACGAGCCTTCCTCTGTTTCTCAGCCGAGCCGGATGCCCATCAGCACGGTGAACACCGACCAGACGACCCAGAGTGCGAAGACGAGGACGAGCACCTTGGGCAGATCGCGCTGGAAGAGCTTTGACAGACCGATACTCACGACGGCGAGGTCCCAGATGGTGAAGATATTCACCTTCGACAGTGCGATGTGGAGTTTGTTCTCGATGTCGAAGTCTGTGACAAACAGGCCCAGACTGGGAGTGGCGAAGATGGAGTCCATGGAGAACATCAGGAGTGTGGTGACGATACTCTCCAGGCAGGTAATGAATATGGTCAGTCCGACAATCTCCACCACTTTCATGTAGGGTGCGGTGGCGTTCATGCCCCATTTGCCGAGGAGCCAGTAGACCAGGGAGAGGAGGAAGAGGGCGATCGGCGTGATGATGACGATGCCCACCACCTGTTGAATGCGGAAGATCATGGAGTCCGGTTTCATGAACGCGGCGGCCTGCTCCGCCTGTTGCGCGGTCATGCTTCCCTTGGCGACCGCCTCATCGATACCTTTACGCATGATGGTGCCCAGCTGGTCGACCAGCGAAGCATTGGTGAGCATCAGCTGGCTCATCAGGACGGCGACGATGATGAAGATGATGGAGGGGAGAACCCAGTTGCCGGGGCTTTTGCCGGTTTGCCGGACATTCTCAAAGAGTTCGCCGGGTGCGGCGAAGATCCCGGACAGTTTTTCGGTGAAAGAAAACGGTTTGACCGTTTCCCGGGTGGCGTGTTCTTCCATGGCGGTCCTTCATCGGTGGTGGGGTGTGCGCGAAAGATAGGAAAACCCCCGGTGAGAATCAAAGACGGGGAGACGACAAATTTGTTGTTTTTGTTCTTGACAAGACGACAAAAATGTCGTATCCTGGAAGTGCGCAGGGCGACCTGTATCACTGAGAGCGGGAGCGAATATGGACATTGTACAGCGCGGTTGTTGTTGCGTGTGTGAACGTCCGATGGGCGTACACGAGGTGGCGGAGTTTTACGGCCTCGTAGATGAGGCCCTGTACGGCGAACCTCATTGCCGGATATGCCTGGAGGCGCACCTGACGGTTTGCCGCGAGTGCTCCATGCGGCGTACGGCGGATCCGGAAGGATTGTGCGGCGAATGCGCTGCACGCGGGTACGGATTGGTGGGATGACATGTGCCGCCCGAACGCCGCATCATTTTTTCCCGAACAGTGCCGGCGCCCCGGCGTCAGGGCGGTTGAACCACCATGGAAACTCAAGCGCTGCTTCAGCACTTTCGCTCCCCGCCGCCGGGCAAATTGTTCTGTGTACACGGCGATCCCGGGGTCTTCCGGCTGTCTCTTGTGGCGGCCGGCCATGTGTTGCTGAGCGGCGTGCCGGTGACGCTGGTGGATGGGAGCAACCGGTTTGATCTGTACGGGCTTGCGGAATTTGCCCGGCGTACGGCGGGAGGCCGGTGCACGCCCGGAGAACTGCTGCGCAATATCTATGTCTCACGCGCGTTCACCTGCTACCAGATGGAAGCGGTGATCACCGAACGGCTTCCGGCATTCGTGCGCACAAAGCAGTCGCCGGTCGTGCTGATCTTCGGATTGCTTGATACATTCTATGACGAACAGGCGCCGCTCTTTGAAGTGCGTGGAGCGCTGGAACGGAGCATCACGGCGCTGCAACAGCTGCGTGCCGAGGGAGTATCGGTGCTGGTGGCGTCAACCGATCTGCGCCCGGCGTCCACCGCCCGGGCCGGACTCTTTCCCCGTCTTACCGCGGCGATGGACCGGGTGTACCGGATGGACCGGGAGGTGGTTCAGAGGAAACACACGGCGGACAGAATGGTGTCTACGCCCGGGCGGTGAACCTCATTCAAGAGAACAACGATGGGACGGACCGTACCTACATTCACCATGGTTCTCCAGCAGGAGATGGAAAGCTGGGGAAAATTCCGGCGGGGGCTCCGGAAAGAAGATCAGGATGCGCTCGATGAACTCTTCCGCGCAGCGCGGCTGCAACTTGCCGGCAGCGCCTACGCCGCGCGCCCCATTCCCTTCGAAAGCATCATTATGGCCATGCTGGTTGCCCAGCAACGCCGCATCGCCGTGCTGGAAACCCTGGTGGCCAGGGTTGAACACCGATGAATAGCGTGCCGAAGTGATCCGCCGTGATGCTCACCGGATGGTTGTTCGATCTGTATCCCTCGCCCCGGGGAATAACCCTCTGGTTCATTGACCGCGAGGGACGCAAAGTCCGCGCATACGACCGGTTTATCCCGTCGTTCTCCCTGCACGTGGAAGAACGGGAAACGGACCGCGTTGCCGCGCTCGTGCGCACGTTTCCCTTCCCCGTTCAACTCCGCCGTGAAACACGCCGCGATATTTATACAAACCGGGACCGGGACATACTCCGCGTCTGCGTCGGAAGTACCCTGCACTTTAAGACCGTCGTGCAACGGCTCGAACGGCACTTTCCCCACTTCGTCTTCTTTGATTCCGACATCCCGCCCGTCCAGCTCTACCTCTACGAAACACGGCTCTTCCCCCTCGCCTTCGGCGACTATACCATGGACACGGACGGACGGCTTGCCGGATGGACATTGCAGGATACTTCCGATGCGCTGGAATATACCCTCCCGCCTCTGGCTACACTCACACTCAAAAATCACCTCGACGTGGTGTCCCCGAAATTCCGGCGGCGGCTCCAGCTGGAAGTACACTATGAAGGAACCACATACGCGCTCGAAGGACAGGAACCCGCGGATGTTCTCCAGGCACTTGAACGGCATCTGCACCGTTGCGATCCGGATATCATCCTGACGGAGTACGGCGACGCCGTGCTCCTGCCGATGCTCACGCGGCTCGCCGCCGAACACCACGCACCGCTTTCCCTGAACCGCGATGCCACAGCCGGCTACAGTACCACCGGTGCCTCCAGTTATTTTGCGTACGGAAAAATCGTGCACAAGGACGGCGCCTTCGAACTGGCCGGCCGCTGGCACCTCGATACGGAAAATTCCTTCATGATGGGCGAGGCAAGCCTGGACGGCGTTGCGGAAATTGCACGGCTTACACAGCTTCCCGTACAGCACCAGTCACGCACCACCATCGGCACCGCCCTCTCATCCATGCAGCTCTCCTGGGCATACCGCAATGGCTACCTTATCCCGGCCAGGAAACGTGAACCGGAAGATTTCAAACCGGCCGACGTCTTGCTGCTGGCGGACCGCGGCGGACTGATCTTTCAGCCCGAAATGGGCTACCACGAACAGGTGGCGGAGCTGGATTTTGTTTCGATGTATCCCACCATCATGGTGAAGTACAATGTCTCTCCCGAAACCGTCAACTGCCACTGCTGCCACAACACCGCAGTGCCCGAACTCCGCTATACCATCTGTGAACGACGGGAAGGAATTGTCCCGGCCACGCTCCGGACCGTGGTGCACAAGCGGGGAATCTATAAGAAAGAAAAGAAACGGCTCAAAGCCCTCGGTGATGAGCGATGGAAACTGTACGACCGGCGCCAGAACGCGCTCAAGTGGATGCTCGTGACCTGCTTCGGCTATCTGGGATACAAGAACGCCCGCTTCGGCCGCATCGAAGCACATGAGTCGGTGAACGCCTTTTCACGCGACGCGATCCTCCGCGCAAAAGAAATCGCCGAAGGACACGGGTTCCATTTTGTCCACGCTATCGTGGACTGCATGTGGCTCGAAAAATCCGGGGCCGGTGAGGCGGAGTACGAGTCCCTGGCCAGAGAGGTCAGCAGCACCGTCGGCATCGACATCTCCCTCGAGGGGATCTACCACTGGATCCTCTTTCCACCGTCAAAGATGGATCCGCATATCCCGACCGCCAACCGGTATGTGGGATGGTACACGAACAACGAGATCAAGATCCGGGGCATCGAAATGCGCCGGCGCGATACGCCGGTCTTCATCAAACGGTTGCAGGGAGAAATGCTGAAAATCCTCGGAGAGGGAAAAACCATACGTGACCTCGAGAGACTCCTCCCGGCAACTCTCGCAAAGGCGAAAGAGTATGTCGACCTGCTGCAGTCCGGTACCGTCGACCCTCTCGAACTGGTGGTGCGGCGCCATCTGTCGCAGGAGGCCGATGAGTACACAAACCGGAGCACGAATGCCATCGTCGCACAGGCGCTGGAGGAAGCAGGCGTGCACCTGGCTCCCGGCGAGACAATCGAGTATATCATCGTGGACGCGAGCGGGAAACGTCATCCGGAAAAGGCCAAGGCCGTGGCGCTGTATGCGCTGGATGACGGGTACGACATCATCAAGTATACCGAGATGGCCCTGAAGGCGGCGGAAACGTTGCTCTTTCCATTCGGCTATGATGCCGTGAAACTCAAAGGGCTCTGGTGCCCGCCTCCCCCGCGCCGCAGCAGACCGGCACCGCGGGTACCCCCCCCGGCCGGTACAGGACAGGCAGACCTCTTCGATCTGTCCACCGAAGAGCCGAACACAAAAGTCATTCTCAAACAAGAAGCGAAGGTACCCGGGGAGTGGAGACGAGGTGCGTGAAGAGCGCCCATCGCCTGGCCGGCCGGTCGGGCGTCCCGCCCTGTGCTTCAACGTAGCGCTTGACCATATCCTGGCCCAGATTGTAGTTTATCACGTAGCTCCGGTAGGCGTCAAAAAACTGCGTGCGCTGCATCGCGCGGTCAGGTGACATCAACGCATACCGTACCAGCCAGCGTGCGGCATCCTGCCGCGAGATGAGGCCGTTGAGATACCGCCGTGCCGCTTCGTTGCCGGCATATGCCAGCCGCTGCACCAGCGTATGCACGCGATAATACTGCTCGACGCGGTCCCGATCCAGTCCGGCAAGCGGAAACAACACCTCCCGCTCAAAGACCAGCCGCTCGTGCCCGGGGAAGGCCATGTCAATACCGAAATTCGCCGTACCTTCAGCGATGAGCGATTGCGGACTGAACAGTGCGTACACCGAAAACTCCACCCACCCCCGCCCCCGAACCAGGTTCTGCTCCAGCAGGCTGTTATAGACGTGATGTCCCGGGTATCCCTCATGGCAGGCAAGATCAATGGCGCGGTCGATGCTGATGGGAAAATCCACGTTCATCTGTATCAGACTGCGGCTGTTGCCCTTGTACCAGTTGTATCCGCTCCAGGGCTTTCCGGTGACATACTCAAGCGAGAATTCCTCGCCTGCCGGAAGCGCAAGGTGTGCCGCCGATCGAGCGCGCCCCTCCGCGATGGCGGCGGAGAAGACCCGGTCCAGCCTGTCGCGGGGAATGAGGAAGTCCAACTTGTGGGTTTCGTACCGTTCCGGAATATCTCCGGCCCCGGGAAGCAGCGCGCCGACGTCCTCCAGCAACCCTTCAAACACATCTTCCGCGTAGGTCGGTGCTACGGCGTCGTACAGCGCCCGCGATTCCTCGTCAAACGAAAAGCTCCTTCCGCGCAACATCTGTACACGAGCCATCAACGCGCGCGTCTGGCTGAGCAAGTAACGAAAACGGAGCATCCCGATCTCCTCCGCAGCCGGATCACCGTACGCCTGGAGGGACGCCAGAAGCATCCGGGCACGATCTTCGATTGCTTCCAGAGAAGGAGGGGCGGCCGTCGTTTCGCTCTTCCAGGCAGGCGGGCCGTAGTAGGCGTCAACGTAGTCCGCGTCATGCGTGCCCACCGCCAGAACCAGCCGGACGTACTCCTCGGCGGAGGCGGCAAGAGGGGAAGTGTCTTGATGTGTGTCCATTGTCGGGATTCCCTCTGGTGGATGCCGGAAAGAGTGCATGAAAATCCACACCGGCGAAGTGTCACATGGTGCTGACCGGATCGACGTCAATGATCAGCTGCGTTGAGTGAGTCCTGGACGGCAGTTGCGCGATGGCCTGACGCAAACGCGCGTGCGTCAAACCTCCGGAAGGATCCAGGGATTTTGATGTCTTCAGGAGAAGATGCCACCGGTACTGGCGCTTGATTCTGCCGATCACCGCGGGTGCCGGACCGAGAATCGTGAAAGGGGGAGTGTCCCGTTTCAGGAACCCTGCAACGTTCTCGGCAAGGGCACGTGCGTCAGGTTCCTCCGGTGCGCGCGTCTCGATCAGGACGAGCCGCGAAAGGGGGGGATAGTCGACCTCCCGGCGGTTGAACAACTCCTCCGAGAAGAACGCCGGGTAATCGTGATCCAGAATATGCACGAGAGTCCGGTGGGACGGTTGCGCCGTCTGAATAATCACCTCACCCGCCAGTGTGCTCCGGCCGGCCCGGCCGGCAACCTGCGTGAGCAGTTGAAACGTGCGTTCGGATGAACGGAAATCCGGCAACAGCATCTGGGTGTCGGCGCTGATGACGCCGACCAGCGTGACATGCGGGAAATCCAATCCCTTTGCGACCATCTGCGTGCCAAGCAAGATGTCCGCTTCCCGCGCACCGAATTCCTTCAGGAGCCGGTCATGTGCGCCCCGGCCCGTTGTCGTATCCAGATCCATGCGCAGAACCCGCGCCTCCGGGAAAGCCAGCCCGATCTCCTCCTCCACGCGCTGGGTTCCCACTCCCTGCAATCTGATGTCGGCACTCCCGCACGTGGGACATTGACTGTGTGGCGCCCGGATGTGTCCGCAGTAATGGCATCGCAGGTGCTTCTTGCTCAAATGATAGGTGAGAGATACCTGACAGTTGTCGCACATCTCCACGTACCCGCAGTCCGGACATTCCACAAACGATGCAAAGCCGCGGCGGTTCTGCAGGAGTATAATCCCCTCTTTTTTTGAGAGCCGGTCGGCGATTTTTTCGCAGAGGAGACCGGAGAGGGATGACTGACGGAAATGTCTGAGCTGCCGGCGCTCCTCCTTCGGGAGAGCATCCCGCTGTGCGGCATAGGCGCGTTTGCGTTCGGCTGTCATATCCACGATCACGACCGAAGGAAGAACCGCGTTGTCCACACGATCGGGCATTTCCAGCAGCTCGAACTTGCCCTCGCGGGCGTTTGCATACGATTCCACGGAAGGAGTCGCCGAACCGAGCAGCACCACAGCGCCACAATCACGTCCCCGTACGATGGCCACATCGCGGGCATGGTACCGCGGCATTGCGTCGAATTGTTTGTACGACCCCTCGTGTTCTTCATCAACGACTATCAAGCCCAGATTTTCCAGGGGAGCAAAGATGGCCGAACGCGGACCGATGACCACCCTGCATGCGCCGGAGACCGCGAGCCGCCAGACGTCATAGCGTTCGCCGGGAGACATCCGGCTGTGCACGACCAGTGCGCGATCGCCGAAGTGGGTCTTGAAGCGGCGCACTATCTGCGGCGTGAGCGCGATTTCCGGAACGAGGACGATGGCGGACTTGCCGGCTTCCACACAATGCCGGATGGCCTCGATGTATACCTGCGTCTTCCCGCTCCCTGTTACCCCGTGCAGAAGAAACGTCCGATGGGTGTTCCCGCTCACTGCCGAGCACACACGCTCGTATACCCCCTGCTGCGTGGCATTCAACGTGATGGTCAGGGTCTTTGCTTCGGTTCCGTATTCCTGCTGGCGGGTCACCTCGTGCCGGGAGGTGGGAAGAAGCCCCCCTTCCACGAAGGGCTTCACCTGTGCGGAAGAGATTCCGGTGCGTTTGAGCAATTCAAGCAAATCCGTTTCCGGGACCTGCTGCGCCCGCAACAGGAGGATGGAGATCAGAAATTCCCGGGCCTTTTTCCGGCGCAGCGGTATGCTTTCAAGAGCAAGCCGGACTGCGTCGTCGTTGATCTTTGCGACCTCCAGAAAGGTGCGCGTCTTGACACGGACGTTCGGCCGCGGCATGAGTTCTTCCGTTGCAATAAGCCCCTCCCGCTCCATGTCGTTCAAGATGCTGTTCATGGTCGTAAGGCCTGTCGCTTTCCCCAGCCGTGCAGCAGTGAGCGTGCCATGCCTGGCGAGGAGATCGATAATACGGGCACGCTTTGGTGCCCGGCGGCGGAACTCGTCGTACCGTGCATCGGCCGGCGCCAGGAGCAAACGGACTGTGCGTTTGCTGCTCGTAACGAACCCGTGCGGCACGGCGGCACGAAGTACATCACCGAGCGGCGCAATATAGTAGTCCGCGATCCATCGGCACAACCGGAGCATGTGCTCGGAAACAGCCGGCCGGACATCCAGA
The DNA here is from genome assembly GCA_963779225.1 of uncultured Bacteroidota bacterium. Lineage (GTDB taxonomy): Bacteria > Bacteroidota > Ignavibacteria > UBA10030 > UBA6906 > CAVPCZ01. The sequence continues at coordinate 268,551 of CAVZWW010000003.1, read as the reverse complement.
ACATCGGCCAGGGGCCGGAGCGAAAGGTGTGAAGAACGGGAGGGAAGTCCGACTATGATGCCTGTCAGGTATTTGCGTCCGAACGGAACGAGAACACGCATTCCCGGACGCGCAGAACCTGCCAGCGCCTCGGGGATGGTGTAGGTGAAAATCTTGTCGACACCGGCAGGGACGGCAACATCAGCGTAACGGGGCATATCTGCAATATGAACAGATTGTTCAACGATTGCAACATCGCACCACAGCTCTCCCCGTCCGCAATTTCCGGGTGGAATCCCCCGCCGGGAGTCTCCGGGAAATGCTTCCGGGGCATGCTGCCGGCCGGGATGCGTTCAACGGAATTTTTCCCCGCAGAACACTGCTGCCGCGAAGTTCATGCGTCCCGGTGAACTGTCTCCGGTGAAAAAGCCGGGAGACAGACGGCGATATACTCCGCCCCGCCGGGTGACGGGGACCCATATTGCACCCACTCGCCCGGATGGGTGACAACGGCCTGCCCGGCCGGCACGTCAACTATCCCGGTCCGGTGAGTACAACGCAACATGCCACGGATGACAAGCGTGTACTCCGTGAAGTCCGGGGTTTGCCCCGGTTCTACCCATCCCTCCGGACTCACCATGTGCGCAATGCTGACGCCGCTGTCGCCGGTGTTCACGCGTCCGACGAATTCCCTGATGATCTTCGGCTTGTTCCCGGCAGCCTGGATGACCGTGGGCTTCAATACCAGTGTCGGAGGCATCTGTTACCTGGCCCGTCGGGCGAGAATGAATGAACGGACGGCCATGACGACAAAGACGGCACAGAGAACCGCCATGATGGATTGTGCGACAACGGCCCACGGTCGTTCGACAGTTCCTCCGCCGACAAGGGTGAACAGTCTGACAAACCCGGATACGGTGGCCGCAAAGCCGATCACTGCCAGAAGCGCCGCGGCATGCATCGCATGTTTTCGCAATTGTTCATTCCGGGAAAGCATCCCCAGAACGGTCAGCAGAATGCCGAACACCGCCGGGATCAATGCGGTGACGCTTGCCGCGCCGCTTGCCGCGTATCCGACTACGCCGAGGAGCGTGAGCGCGATACCAATACCAATCGAAACTCTTGCCATACCTGGTCCTTTCAGAGACGGTGGGCACTCTATCTCTCCACACAACATGTTCTACAGCGGGGGAGTTCCTGGGGATCTCACACGGTGATGCCGGCCTGCCGGAGGTCCGCCCGCAATACCTCCGGTGATGTGAACAGCAGCGCGTGCATGCCCAGGCGGGAAGCGGCCTCCACATTCTCGCCGAGATCGTCTATGTACACGCATTCGCGAGGAGCAAGGGAGAGTTTGTGCAGCATGTCATCGTAAATGGCCGGCGCGGGCTTCATCGCCCTGACTTCATACGAAAGCGTCACAGCGTCGAACAGCGGGAAAACGTCGAGTGTGCGGATGCTGTTGAGAAAATGCCATTCGTTGGTATTGGAGAGGAGTCCCAGCTTGTACGAGCCCTTCAGACTTCTGATCATCATAAACACCTCGGGTATCGGCGTGAAGATGGCCGAATAGGCCTCGACAAATTCCTCACGGGGCATCCGCAGGTTTCCTATGCGCGAAATCTCATGGAAGTACTCATCCGAATTCAGCAGGCCGCTTTCATACCGGATGGATGCGATGGACAGTGCGGGCATGTCACCCATCATATCGAGTATCGAGCGGTCTGTGTACTGCAGGGCGCGATCGAGAAACCTGCGCAGGTCGAATTTGCAGATCACGTTGCCGAAATCAAAAACCACCGCCCTGATCATGCCGGATTCTCCCCCTGCCGGAATGCCGGCGTGCCGATGACGGCCGGTTCCATTTCCAGAAGGACGCCGAACATGTGGAATACGCCGTTCTGGATTTCCCGTGCGAATGCCAGCAACTCCGCGGCTGTGCCGGTGCGGTTCACCAGTGCCAGTGCATGTTTTTCCGAAATCCCTACGCCACCCCGCACCATCCCCCTGACAAATCCGGCCTGCTCAACAAGCCACGCCGCAGGGATCTTTGTGCCGCCCCCCGCGGAAAACGACGGAACTTCGGTGCTCTGTCCGGCCGCACGCTGCCGCTCAACAATGGCCGCAAAGGTTGAGTGTGAGACAACCGGATTCATGAAGAACGAACCCACGGACCTGGTGTCCGGATCAGCCGGGTCCAGGACCATACCCTTGTCCCGACGGAGTGAGAGGACTGCATCACGCACGCGCTGGAGCGCGGCGGCTCCCCGCGGCACATCGGCAGGGAGCCCTTCCCGGAGAAGCAACCGTTCCAGCTCGGCATACCGGATCTGAGGTGGGGCGTTCTTCCGGAGCCGGAACGACACTCCCGTTACGATATATGTTCCCGCATCAAGCGTCTTGAACCGGCTGGACCTGTACCCGAAGCCGCAGTCGCTTCCGGCAAACGTGAGGGTCGCTCCGGTCGGACGGTGAATCACACGAACCTGGTGAATCGTGCCGGCAACGTCCTGTCCGTATGCCCCGACATTCTGAATCGGGGTTGCACCAGCCGTACCCGGAATGCCGGAGAGGCATTCGAGGCCGCCGAGGCCCCGGCGGACACAGAACGCCACAAGGTCATCCCAGCGTTCACCGGCCGCCGTGGTCACGAGTTCGTTCTCGCCGTCATCCCACACTTCCCATCCCCGCAACACCACGCGCAATACGACTCCATCAAATCCGGAATCAGCGATGATCACATTGCTGCCGCCGCCCAGCACAAAGAGCGGGAGCCGTCGGCGCTCTGCAAAGGCGAGCCCGAACCGTATATCCTCTTCGGTTTCACAGGATATGAAGAACTTCGCCGGACCGCCGAGACCGAGCGTCGTCTGAGCAGCCAGTGAAACGTCTTCCTGGATGAGGGGATCCGGCATGGTAGTGGCTGTCCGGTCTAGGAATTCCTGGGCCGCAGATGCGGCGGCTTGAACCCGCGATACGTGTCGAAACGGGAATCGTAGAAAACAAGATTGAATCCGGCGTCCCGGAGGGTCCCGCCGGAGGGATACAGGTAGAATTCAGACACCGTCCCCGTAGCCCTGTTGACCGGTTTGCCGTTTTCGGTGTAAAATTTCAGCGTGTAGTATCCAAGAGTAAACTCCGCGGTCTCGAGCTGTGCCATCATGTTCGTTTCCGTGAAGAGAAGCAGATCGGTCATCTTCGTTCATCCTGGCGTGCTGCCCGGCCGGTGACGGGGTCCGTCATCCCCGGAACACGTGATGGACCGAGGCCTGGTCGGTCGGCATGAGCGTAACCTGGCTGATGTCCACGTGCGACGGACGCGTGACGCAAAAGAGCGCCACATCGGCGATGTCTTCGCCACGTAACGGCCGCATGTTTTTGTATGTGGTTGATGCCCGTTCGGCGTCACCGTGAAAGCGCACAAGACTGAACTCGGTTTCCACCAGCCCCGGATCCAGCGAGCAGACCCGCACCCCCGTGCCGAGCAGATCCATCTTGAGACCCCGGGTGAGCGCGGCAACGGCGTGCTTGGTGGCACAATAGACGTTCCCGTTGGGATAGACATCATGGCCTGCGATGGACCCGATGTTGATCACGTGTCCCCTCTTCCGCGCGACCATGCCGGGCACGACAGTCCGTGAAACATACAGCAGGCCTTTGATGTTGGTGTCGATCATTTCCTCCCAATCCTGGACGACTCCCTCGTGGAGTTTGTGCAGTCCGCGGGCGAGACCTGCGTTATTGATGAGAATGTCGATCGCCTGCCATTCCGGGGGCAATGCGGCAAAGGCCGATTTGACCGCGTCAAGATTGCGGACGTCGAGAGCGAACGTCAATGTGCGAATTCCATGGGCGGTCCGGAGTTCCGCCGCGAGAGCGTCCACACGGTCCTTCCGTCGGGCTGACAGGAGCAACGCAGCTCCCTGTCCGGCAAACACCCGTGCGCATGCGGCACCGATTCCGCTCGAAGCGCCGGTAATGCAGACAATGCGATCGGTCAAAGAGTTCATTGCGGAGTCTCCTGTCATTCCGCCAGGGGGTAAACGTGGAAGAATATCCACGGGGATGTCCTTCATCCGCTCCAGCGCGCGGACCATGGGTGGTCTGAGCACGGCATAGCTGTTGAACAGCTCCTTCGCCCCCTCATAGTCGCCCAGCGCCTGCAAGCTCATGATCATGCCGGTCAGGTCGCGTACCGCCCCTTTGATGCGTGCTTCGTTAACACTGAATGTCCCGGCGGTGCTGTCGTATTCGAATGCGCCGGCATCCGTCAGGTAGTTGAACTGCAAGGCCATCCCCTTGCCGTGTGCTTCGTTGATGCCGAACCGGACCGAGCGGAACACGCCGGCCAGATAGGTCACGTACATGTGCTGTTCGGTGGACTTCTCCACAACGCCGCGGTCGATCAGGTACTGGAGTGCGAAAAGGCCGGAAATGTCGGCTTTCGCTTCTTCGAGCGCGGAGCCGAGTTCTTTCATCGCCTGCCGCACAGTGGTGGTTTGCCCCTTGAGTGTAATGGTGTGCGGGCCGAGACCATGCATCAACTCGTGGGCAAGGATGTGCGTGAAGAACGGTTCAAAGGTGACCGAGGAACGCTGCGCGGGGTCAATGATCAGGGCGGCGATCGGCGTCAGGATCTTCTGGAACTTCGCCTCCTGGACGTTCTTCAGCATTACCCGCTTGCTCCCTTTTTCCGCGGTGACTTTTTCGTCGTTGGGGAGATTGAATGCCGCCGTCTGCACGCCTGCACGCGCTTCTCCACCGACGGCCACTTCATCCACCACCCGGATCGGCGCCATGGACCCCAGCGACGGATTACGGTATTTTGCTTCGATGGGGAGGTTGTTCTCGATTTCCTGCAGGAAGGAGGAGAACTTGTTCAGTTTGGCCGTCTCGGCGTCATTGCGTAGCGTGACAAAGGCTTCGAACGCAGCCTTATAATTGAAGAGTCCGTCCATATACACTTCATATGGTCCGATGGTCACTTCGATCGGGCTGTCCAGGTCCATCCAGGCCACGTCACTCTCGTAATAATCGTTGCTCAGGAATGCATCGGCCCGTTTGGAGAGAAACGTCCGGAGACTTGCGTTATCGGTGAGCCGGGCGGCTTCGCGCAGCAACGTGGCGGCGGGACGGAGCAGGGTTGCGTACTCTTCGTTGTAGGGTACCGCATAGAGTTTGGACTGGGCGTCGCGCCTGATGGTGGTGAAGAAGCCCGATGGCCTTTTTCTGTTCGGGCCCGGCAAGGCCTGAGAGCCATGACTGAAACTCCACCTTGGACATATCATCGGGATAATAGTTGGCGTTAAGGGGGCGCGGATCCGGTACCCCTTCGATGAAGGGCGCATTGTGGTCGAGTGTCGACCAGGGTCCCTGATTGATCTGGAAGTACTGAAGGCGCAGGACGCCGAGGGGTGACGTATCGGCTTCCAGCTTTTTCAGGAGCTCCTCATTGCCGCTCCACACCTGTCGACGATACAGACTGTCCATGTACCGGGAGGCGGCGATGAGTTTGCGCAACGCCGCGCGGTCGCCGGCGGATAACCGCGATGTATCACCGGTGATTTCCGTGGGGACAAACCGTCTGATCTGGGCATCGAGCGAGGTCATGGCGGGATCTGCTTTCTTCCAGGTTGAACAGGAGAGCATCACAAGGCCCAGCAACACCGGCGCAACGAACAGAGCGTTTATCTTCATGGGTGGTTCTCCAGATTGGACGACAGGGAACGGAGTTCTTCGTTGAGCGCCCGCATGACTTCTGCGAGTGGCATGTTTCGTTCTTGAGCAAGACGTTTGCATTCCTCGAATTCCGCGGTAACAACAGTCCCCCCGTCCCGCCCGACGGCTTTTGCCCGGACCGGCCCGAATGACGTGGAGATCACCAGCTCCCGGCGCCGCAATTTACGGCGTCCAACAGCATGAACCCGGAGGCCGATGGAGGGTGTTTCGCGGAAGATCAACTCGATCACGCCGTCCATGTGAGCCCTGTCAGTGATCGCCGAAAGCAGAATTCCCGGACGCCCCTTCTTCATGATGATCGGCACCAGATAGGCGTCGTGCGCTCCACCTGCGAGCAAGCGTTCGATCAGGTAGGGATGCAGCTGCGGATTCATATCGTCGATATTGGACTCGATGATCATGGATTCGTCACCATCATCCTGTCGTTCCATGGTGCCGATCACGAGACGCAGGAGATTGGGCAATCCTTCGATCTCGCGCGTACCGGCGCCGTAGCCGATGGATTCCGCGCGGATCACTTCATCGTCCAGAACCCCGGAGGACTGACTCTTGATGATGGCCGCGCCGGTGGGCGTGGTGAGTTCGGCGGGGATGGTGGTGAGGGCGACGGGATACTCTTTCAGAATTTCCAGCGTGGCCGGTGCCGGCGTCGGCATCTGTCCGTGCTGGGTGGTAATGATGCCTCCGCTGCCGAGACGGACGGGGGAGGAGTACACGCGCTCTATGCCGAACCGTTCCAGGCAGATGGCCGCTCCGACAATGTCGACGATCGAATCCAGTGCACCCACTTCATGAAAGTGCACGCGTTCGATGGTCGTGTTGTGCACGCGGGCCTCGGCCCCGGCCAGGACGGTGAAGATGTTCGTCGCCCGTTCACGGACGCCCGGCGCCAGACCGCTGTTTTTCAAAATGGTAAGAATATCCCTGAGGTGCCGGTGGTAGTGCGGTTGATGGGTCACCACCACTTCCAGATGTACGGCGTCGATCGCGCTGCGCTGAACATGCCGCGCGGAAAGCTCGAAACCGTCTAGGTTGAGGGATCGAAGCGCGCCGGCAAGTTCATCGAGGGGCATGCCGGCGGAAACAAACGCCGCGAGCGTCATGTCGCCGGCGATGCCGGCGATGGTGTCGAAGTAGGCTATTCTCATGAAGTCTCTCCGTGCGGTGGGGCACCGGCGGTCAAATAGGGAGTCAGATGGTGCAGAATCCGCTCGGTGGCTCCGAGGTTGGCCTTGACAAACGCCGCGGCGCGGGCCCCTGCAGTGGTTCGGGCCATCTCATCCTGCAAGAGATTGGCCATGGTCCGGTGCAACTCCTCGGCATCGTTGATCACAAATCCCCCCCCCCGCTCGACAAGCAGAATCGGTTCGTGCGAATTCCGGTGCCTGGGTCCGAAGATGACGGGAATGCCGTACGCTGCCGCTTCGAGAACGTTGTGAATTCCCTGGCGGAAACTCCCGCCCACGTAGGCGATGTGCGCGTAGGCGTACAACACCAGGAGAATGCCTATACTGTCCACGAGTACCACCTCCTCGTCCCGGTATTCGTTCAGTGCTGAAAACCGTATCGTGGTTGCTCTCCCCTGGAGCTGCCGCTCAAGATCCTCCAGGTGGTCGAGGGTCGGTTCATGGGGCACGAGGATGAGCAGGAGCTGACCCATCGATGCGCGCAGCTGGAGGAATGCCGGGATGAGCTGCTCTTCATCTTCCGACCATGTGCTGCCGGCGACAATCACCTTTCTGCCTTCGAGCACGGCAGGGGGGATGATGTTGCGCTTCCGGGCTTCCGCGCTCCTGGCGGCAACCTGATCAAAGCGCGTGTCGCCGATGGTTTCCAGATGGGGATGCGTAAGACGGAGCGCCTTGAAGACTTCCGCGTCGCTTGCGGCAACAGTCAGAATTTTGTCAATGGCGTCATAGACATAATGATGAAACGAGCGTGCCAGCGGCAGACGGCGGGGTGTGCGGCGTCGCATCGTCGCGTTGGCAATGATCACCGGGATCCGTCGCCGCCGGAGCTCCCAGATGTGATTGGGCCAGATGTCATACCGCACCATGACGGCGGCGGTGGGATGGACAAGTTCGAGGAACCGCCGCGCTCCGCGACGGGAGTCAAACGGAATATACGTGATGACGTCCGCCAGCGGATACTTCCGCGAATGCTCGTAGCCCGAGGGGGAGAAAAAGCTCACGATCACCCGGATGCCGGGGAAGCGCTGCTTCAGCGCAGCTATGATGGGCTTTGCCTGTTCGAACTCACCCATGGAAGAAGAATGTACCCAGACCCGTGGACCGGGCGGCAACGCCGCCATGAGGTGTGCGAGGTCCGTGAACAATTCCTTCCGCCCGCGTATAGCCCGGCGTATCTTGGGCTTGAACAACGCAAGCACATAGACAGCAACCCAGAAAAGCGGAATGGTGAACAGGTTGTATACGATGATCCAGAACTGTTGCATACGCTCGCCGTCGTTATCGTCCGAGGATCCCGGCGGCCTGGCCGGCTACCCGGTCCACCGTGATGTCCATCATACACCGGAAATGCCCCTCCGGGCAGACCGGGCCGCCGATGGAGCTGCACGGACGGCATGGCAGGCCGTGCTCTTCGATCACCCGGGATTCGGTACCGAACGGGAAGAAGCCAAACTGGCGAACCGTCGGACCGAATAGCGCCAGCACCTTCCGTTTTCTCGACGAAGCCAGATGCATCAGCCCGGAGTCGTTTGTCAGAACAAGAGCGCAGGAATCCATGGCCGCAGCCGTTCCCGTGAGGGAAAGTGAACCCGCAAGCGTGGCAACGGAAAGGGCGGGCTGTTCCCGGCCGATCGCCTCCGCAACCGCCGCACACTGATCCCGTTCCGACCCTGCACCGAAAATCACCACCGGAAGACCGTGTCCGGCGCCAATGGCCGCCGCTGCCGAGGCGAAACGTTCCGCAGGCCACATTTTGGTGACATGCCGGGATGTGGGGCAAATGCCCAGAACCGGAGTGCCGGCCGGAATGCCGGTCCGGGCAAACGCGCCCGCCGCCTCGGCACGGTCCTGTTCGGTCACAAAAACTTCCAGCCCCAGCCCGTCGTCACAAACGCCCAGATGCCGCACGGGTTCCAGATACCGCAACGCCACGGAAGGGTCGCCGCCGAAACGCGCATACAGATCATGTTTTCCATGGACGAGGGCGAACCTCGCCAGCCTACGCTTGCGCAGACGCACGACAAACCGCGAGCCGAAGCAGAGATATCTGCTCCGGAGGCTGTCGTGGATGTCGATGATGAGGTCGTAACCGGATTGCCGGACGCGGGAGCGAAGATGCTGCAGATCGGATGCCGATCCGCCTGCCGGCAATACGAGCGTGCGCGTGAGATGCGGATTGTGCCGGACAAGATCCGCGTACTCCTCCTTGACGAGGAAATCGATCTCACTCTCGGGAAATCGGGTGCGCAACGCACGGATCAACAGTGACGAGAGAACGATATCGCCGACGGAACTAAACCGGACGATTAATGTTGTATTCAGAAGAAACCCCATGCCGGCTGTTCGGTATGGTACGAGTTTTCCCAGGCAATTGCAACGAACCGCGCAGATGTGTTGTGCAGGAGATCCTTCGATGAACAAGCCCAAAACCCTTTCAGAGCTCCGGGAGAGTGGCTACACCGTCCGTTCCGTGAAAGATGAACTCCGTGAGAACCTTATCGCCGGGCTGAAGAACAACCGGCCCTTGTTCCCGGGCATTGTCGGATATGACAAAACGGTGGTTCCCGCCCTGATCAACGCCCTGCTCGCAAAACACGATATTATCCTGCTGGGACTCCGCGGTCAGGCAAAATCCCGCATCGTTCGCCAGCTCTTCACGCTGCTCGATGAGCATATCCCCGTGGTGCAGGGGAGCGAAATCAACGACAACCCCTTTGCGCCCGTGAGCAAGCACGGCATGGACCTGGTCCGGGAGATGGGGGACCGGACGCCGATCGAATGGCTTCACCGGAGCAACCGGTACGGGGAGAAACTCGCCACGCCCGATGTCACGATGGCTGACCTGATCGGGGACATCGACCCGATTAAGGCGGCGGCACAGCGTCTGCACTACGCTCACGAGGGGGCGATTCATTTCGGGATCATCCCGCGCACCAACCGGGGCATTTTCGCCATCAATGAACTTCCTGACCTCCAGCCCCGGATCCAGGTGGGTCTCTTCAATATTCTGGAAGAACGGGATATCCAGATCCGCGGATTCAATGTGCGTATTCCGCTGGATATCGTGATCCTCTTCACCGCAAATCCTGAAGACTACACCAACCGGGGCAACATCATTACTCCGCTCAAAGACCGGATTGACTCGCAAATCCTGACCCACTACCCGCGGTCGATGGAAGACGCCATCCGGATCACCGAACAGGAAGCGCATGTTTCACGGAACGGAAAGCAGATCGTCATCCCGCGTTTTTTCAGAGAAATCATAGAACAGGTGGCCTTTGAAGCCCGCAAGAGCGAGTTTGTGGATCAGAAATCGGGCGTCAGTGCCCGGCTGACCATTGCGGCGATGGAAAACCTGGTCAGCAATGCGGAACGGCGCGCCATTCTGGTCGGCGAGCCGGCGGTCATACCCCGGATGTGCGATCTGCCGCATGTGTTACCCGGCCTTACCGGCAAGATCGAGCTGGTTTTTGAAGGGGAGCAGGAGGGAAGTGTGAAGGTCGGCAAGGCCCTCGTCGGCAAAGCGGTCCGCGAAACATTCAGGCGGTATTTTCCCGACCCCCTCCGCAAACGCGGACGCAAAACCGACGGCAGCCCCGGTGCAGCGCATGTCGTCGATGAAGCAGGGTATGAGAAGATTGTTCAGTGGTTCGAGGCGGGCAACACCATTGAAGTTGCCGACGACATGCCCGTTGCCTCCTACCGCAAGGAGCTGGAGAAAGTAAAAGGTCTGCGCGAAATCGTCCAGCGCCATATGCCCGGCGCGGATCGGGAAACTGAACTTTCCGTGCTTATGGAGTTCGTTCTCGAGGGCCTGCATCAAAATTCGAAAATTGCCAAGGACGAAGTGGATCACGTCACGTCCTATAAAGACATGGTGGGCAGTATCTTCCCGGTGCATGGCGGGATGCGCGAGGAGGACCAGGACATCGCATGAGGTTCCGGTATTCCCAATGGTCGCCGGAGGCGGCGACCGATGAGCAGCGGCTCCGGCAAATGCTCTCCATGTTCAGCTACCTGGTCACCCAGACCAGCGGCGACGTGGCGGAGGCGCTGGAATGGTTGAGACAACTTGCCAGGGAGTACGGGCTCTTCGACGAGGACATGACGCTCGACGACCTGATCGACAAGCTCCGCGAGATGGGTTTGATCCAGGACGCCCCGAACGGCCCGGAGCTGACGCCGGCGGGCATCAAACGGATCCGGCAGGACGCCCTGCGCGAGATCTTCACATCGCTGAACAAGGCGCCCCTGGGCGCTCACGAGTCACCCTTCACCGGAGAAGGTGTCGACCGTCTCAGTGAGACCCGCAAGTTTACCTTCGGCGATCAACCCACCAACATCGATCTTACTTCAACACTCTCCAATGCATTTCGCCGCAACGGCATCGACGATTTCAACCTGAAAGAGGAAGATGTTGAAGTCTACGAGACCGAGCACCAGACCAGCTGTGCGACGGTGCTGATGATCGATATCAGTCACAGTATGGTGTTGTACGGGGAAGACCGCATTACCCCCGCCAAACAGGTGGCACTGGCCCTGTCGGAACTGGTTCTGACGCGCTTTCCGAAGGATTATCTCGCGCTGGTCTGTTTCGGGGACGATGCCCGGTTGCTGAGCATCAATGAACTGCCGTTCCTCACGGTGGGACCGTTTCACACGAACACCAGGGCGGGATTACAGCTGGCACGCGATCTCCTGCGCCGGCGGGGAAGCGTCAACAAGCAGATCTTCATGGTCACGGACGGCAAACCCTCCGCCATGAACCTGCCCAACGGCCGGCTGTACAAGAATTCGTTCGGCCTCGATCCGAAAATCGTGAACAAGACTCTCGATGAAGCAGTGGCATGCCGTCGTGAAAGAATCCCGATCACGACGTTCATGGTGGCCCGCGATCCGTACCTCATCAACTTCGTGGAAGAACTCACCAGAGCCAATCAGGGCCGGGCATACTATTCTTCGCTGAACACGCTCGGCGAATACCTGTTCGTCGACTACATCCGGAACCGGAAGAAGAAGTTTCCGGGTTCTTGAATCTCAGACGGATTTTCTGCACCTTAATAATATGTTGCTTGTCATTCCTGCGATTGATCTCCGTGGCGGGCGTTCCGTGCAGATGGTGCAGGGCGTGGAAGGGTTCGCCTATTCCGACGACCCGGTGGAAATGGCCCGCCTGTGCCGGCTCGAGAATGCCAAGGCCCTGCATGTCACCGATATTGACGGTGCACAGCAGGGACGCCTGGTGAATCTTGACACCATCAGGCGCATGGTGGAACGTGTGGACATTCCCATCGCGCTCGGCGGCGGCCTGCGTACATTCGACGAGGCCAGGAAAGCGTTCGGCCTCGGCGTGTACCGCGTGCGCGTAGGTACGATGGTGATCGAAAATCCCGAAGAAGCCAGACGTCTTGTGGACACCTTCGGACCCAGCAAAGTGATCCTGGGGATCGATGCAATGGACGGAATCGTGGCGACACGCGGATGGGAAGAGTCGTCGGGTCTCACGGCGATGACCGTGGCGTTGAATGCCAGGGCCCTCGGATTCCGGCGGATGGTCTACACGGACATCCGGCTGGACGGAACCCTGCGCGGCGTGAATATTCCCGTTCTCCGGGAACTCGGCGAAAAAACCGGGCTCCGGATTACCTCCTCCGGCGGCGTTGGTGGTCTGGACGACCTGATGAAGATCCAGGCCCTGGAACCATACGGCATCGACTCGGTGGTGATCGGCCGGGCCCTCTATCAGAACAAATTTTCCTGCCAGGCCTTGTGGCGCATATGCGAGGCCGGAAACTATCCGTACACAGCCCGGGTATAGCATGAAAAAAGTGGCGATTCTCCTCGGGAGTTCCTCCGACGAAGAAGTGATGAGGGGGTGCACAGACTATCTTACGCGATTCGGAATCCCCCATGACCTGAAGATCTCTTCCGCTCACCGGCAGCCGGAAGAGACCGCGGCATTCGTGAAAGGGGCGGCGGATGCCGGCTACGGTCTGATCATTGCCGCGGCCGGTATGGCCGCACACCTGCCCGGCGTGGCCGCGTCGTACACCACACTCCCCGTTATCGGAGTTCCGCTGGCGGGATCCGAGTTGCGCGGTGTGGATGCACTCTATGCGATTGTCCAGATGCCCGCGGGCATCCCCGTGGCCACTGTCGCAATCGGCCCGGCAGGTGCGAAAAATGCGGCTGTTCTCGCCGCCGAAATCCTGGCGCTGTCTGACGAAACCCTGACCGCCCGGTTGCGCGCTTTTCGCGCCAACGGTGCCAAATTCTAGGTACGGCCCCGCCGTAAACTCCCCCCATGAGAATTCTTGTCCTTGGCCACCTCTCCTTTGATGTGTTCCACACCGCCGATGGCACAGAAACGGAACTGTACGGGGGTCTCTTCCGCAGCATCGCCGTTCTCTCCGCGACATGCGCCAGAGGCGACAGGATAGTCCCGGTGTGCGGCGTCGGAGAGTCCGAACACCGGGAAATCATCGCACGGCTCGGCGAACTGCCGGGCGTGGAGACCACCGGCATCTATGCCCACTCTGTGCCGGTCCATCGAGTCCACTACTATTTCCGCAATCCCGGGGATTACGTTGAATGCACCCGTCAGCTCGCCCCCCCGATTCCCTTCCAGCGCATAAAACCCCATGTCGGCGCCGACGGTGTTCTGATCAACATGGTGTCCGGTGTGGATATCGCCCTGGAAACGCTTGACGAAATCCGCATGGCGGTGCGGGGGCGCGACGTTCCCCTGCACCTGGATTTCCACAGCCTCACCACGGTGGTGAACGAACGATTCGAACGAACCCGCCGGCCGGTGGAAGCATGGCGCCGGTGGGCATTCATGGTGGACACACTGCAGTTCAACGAGGACGAAATCGCCGGCCTTGCAAGCGAACCGATGAGCGAAGAACAGACCGCGGGACATCTGCTCACTCTCGGAGTTCACGGCGTGGTGGTGACCCGCGGCGCAAAAGGCGCCACGGTCTACAGGAGCGAGCACAAGAAAGTGATCCGGGCCGAAATTCCCGGGAACGGTGCGGAAGAACCGCTGCTTGCCGTGGGACGTGGTGATGTATTTGGCGCGGCTTTTCACGTGCATTACCTCCAGCATCGTGACCTCGCCGCCGCCGCGACATACGCACATCAGCTCGCTGCAAAACCCGATCCTTCCTGGTCCGTCCCCCGGACTCCACCGCAGAGAACCGGAGGGGAACCGGCATAATGGAGACAGAACGCATTCTGGTTGTCGGCAGCAACGGCCTGCTGGGACAGAAAGTCGCTGAACAGCTGGTGCGCGGGTCCGCCGCACGCATCACGCTCGCCTCGGTCGAAGATGCCCCTGTGCACGACCTGCTCTCCACGGAGTACGTTAAGCTGGACATCACTATACGGAAAGACGTACGCGAGGTGGTGGGAACGTTGAATCCCGACGTGATCATCAATTGCGCGGCAATGACCAATGTGGATGCCTGCGAAACCGAACGGGATATGGCATGGAAAATCAACGTCGGCGGGGTGGAACACCTGGTTGAAGCGGCGCGCGGGAAAGGGGCGATGATCGTCCACGTGTCCAGCGACTATATTTTCGACGGCAAGTCCGGCCCGTATGCGGAAGACGACCGCCCGGAACCATTGAGCTATTACGGCAAATCCAAACTGGCCGGCGAAAACGTCGTGCGCGCGTCAGGTCTGCCACACTTCATCGCACGCACGATGGTGCTCTACGGCATCGCACCGGGCGTCAAAGCCAACTTCGCCCTCTGGTTGATCAAGAGCCTGGAAGCAGGTCAGACGGTGCGGATTGTCGACGACCAGATCGGGAATCCGACCCTGGCTGATGATCTTGCATTCGGACTGCTCAGGGCGGTGGAATTGGGGAAGAACGGCGTGTATAATATCGCCGGCCGCGATATTGTGACCCGCTTTGAATTTGCCGTCCGCCTCGCAAGATTCTTCGGGCTCGATCCGAAACTCATCCATCCGATTAAAACCTCGCAACTGCGCCAGCCGGCGGCGCGGCCGCTCAGGTCCGGATTGATCACCCTCAAAGCGGAGGTGGATCTGGGATTCAAACCCTCCACCATTGAAGAAGGGCTGGCCATTCTCAAGAGTCAGCTCGCACATGCTCCAAAGCTCTAACGCAGGTTTGTCCCGAAACGGAACTATCGACCCATGCTAGACATCCGAGTTGTTCGCGAACACACCGATCTCGTCCGCGCCGGCATCCGGCGGAAGGGGGAGGATGAAACCACCATTGACCGGGCGCTCGCACTCGACGCGCAGCGGCGCAGGGTGTTGCAGCAGGCCGAGGCGCTGAAGAGCAAGAAGAACGCCGTCTCCGCGCAGGTGGCGGCGATGAAAGCCAGAAAGGAAGACGCCACGGCGGTGATTGCAGAAACCCGCCTCGTGGCGGAAGAAATCAGACAGCTGGACGAACAGCTCCGCGCGGTGGAACTGGAGTTGCACAGCGTGATGCTCCATATCCCCAATATCCCCCATGCAAGCGTTCCCGACGGACGGACTCCCGCAGACAACATCCCGATTGCACACTGGGGCGAGCCACCGGTGATCGACTTTGTACCGAAGCCCCACTGGGAGTTGATTGAACATCTTGGCATTGTGGACTTCGTACGCGGCACCAAGATCACCGGCGCGGGCTTCCCGGTCTTCGTCGGCAAAGGCGCACGCCTGGAACGGGCCCTGATCTCCTTTTTTCTGGACGAAGCAGGGGAGGGGGGATACACCGAGCTGCTGCCGCCGCTGCTGGTGAATGCGGACAGCGCAACCGGTACGGGCCAGCTTCCCGACAAAGAGGGACAGATGTATGCGGACCAGGTGGAAGGCCTGTATCTCGTGCCCACCGCGGAAGTTCCCGTCACCAATTTCTATCGTGACGAGATTCTCAACGAAGACCGGCTGCCGGTCAAGTTCTGCGCGTACACACCATGTTTCCGGCGCGAAGCCGGTTCCTACGGCAAGGATGTCCGTGGACTCAACCGTGTCCATCAGTTCGACAAGGTCGAACTGGTCCAGATGGTCCGGCCCGACACCTCATATGATGCCCTCGAAGACCTCCGGGAATCTGCGGAACGTCTTCTCCGGAAACTCGGCCTGCACTACCGGGTGCTCCTCATGTGCGCCGGGGATCTGGGGTTCACCCAGGCAAAAAAATACGATCTCGAAGTCTGGTCGATCGCGCAGCAGCGCTGGCTGGAAGTGTCGTCCATCAGTAATTTTGAATCCTACCAGGCACGGCGGCTGAATATCCGCTACCGCCCCGCGTCAGGGGGAAAGCCCGAAATTCTTCACACGCTCAATGGTTCCGCCCTCGCCCTTCCACGCGTCCTGGCGGCGTTGCTCGAACAGTATCAAACACCGGAAGGCAAAGTGATCGTCCCGTCTGTCTTACACCGGTATACCGGATTCCAGGTCATAGGGTGAAGCGGTGAAATCACTCCTCCGTCTTGTTCCCTATCTGCGCCGGTACAAACGGCCCCTCCTCTGGGGTCTCTGCACGGTGGTGTTGAGCAATCTCTTCACCGTGGCGACACCGCTGTTTGTCGGACGTTCGATCGACGTGCTGAAGAACGGTCTCGAAGTCGGGCGACTGGAAGGTTCGGACCTTGCGCTGTATGCCGGCCTGGTGGTCGGATTCGCTCTGGTGGCGGGCATCTTCACGTTCCTCACACGCCAGACCATCATTGTGACGTCGCGGCATATCGAGTTCGATATGCGGAATGATTTCCTGGCGCATATTCAGAAACTCTCCCTCCCTTTCTTCCAGAACACCCCCACCGGCGATTTGATGGCGCATGCCACCAACGATATCGGCGCCGTGCGGAATGCGCTCGGGCCGGGTATCATGTATCCGACCGACACGCTCATGACCTTTACGATGGTGCTGGGCGTAATGCTCTACCAGGACTGGCAGCTGACCCTGCTTGCCCTCGTGCCGCTCCCCTTTGTTTCTCTGGCCGTCTACCGTCTTGGCAAACTCGTGCATCAGAAATTCGAGGAACGTCAGGCGAAGTACTCGGAACTTACCACGCGCGCGCAGGAAAATCTCTCCGGGATCCGTGTGGTCAAGGCCTATGTGCGCGAACAGTATGAAATCGGGCTCTTCCGCAATCTGAGCTGGGACTACCTGAAGAAGAATCTCGTGCTGGCCCGTGTGCAGTCCATCATGTGGCCGCTGATGTTCCTGCTGGTCGGTTTTTCACTCATCCTGACGCTCTACTTCGGGGGCGTGCGAGTGATCGACGGACGCCTTACCATCGGCACACTCACGGCATTCTTCGGCTATCTCGTCATGCTGATCTGGCCCATGATCGCGTTCGGGTGGGTGATCAATATCCTCCAGCAGGGCTCGGCGTCCATGCTGCGACTCGCAAAGATCCTGGACACCGAACCGGAAATCCGTGACACCGACATCACCGACCGGACGATTTCCACGATCCGGGGGGAGATCGAATTCCGCGATGTCTCCTTCCGTCACAAGAACGCCCCGCGGGACACGCTGAGCGGCATCACGCTCACCATCCCCTCCGGAACCACGGTGGCGGTCGTGGGGTACACGGGCGCCGGGAAAAGTACGCTGGTCAACCTGCTCCCGCGCCTGCTTGATGTAACGGGCGGGGAATTGCTGATCGACGGGACGGATATCCGGCGCATCCCGCTCTCGGTGTTGCGCTCCAACATCGGCTATGTGCCCCAGGAGACATTCTTGTTCTCGGAAACCATAGCCGAGAACATCACCTACGGCACCGACGGGGGAAACGAGCAGCGGATTCGCGAAGCGGCGGAAATCTCCCAGCTGGCCAAAGATGTCGCGGATTTTCCCCAGGACTTTCAAACCGTCCTCGGAGAGCGCGGCATCACTCTTTCGGGAGGCCAGAAACAGCGCACGAGCATCGCCCGCGCAGTCATGCGGAAACCCCGCATCCTTATTCTTGACGACGCCCTCTCGGCTGTGGATACTTTCACCGAAGAAGAAATCCTCAAGCGTCTCCGCACAATCATGCGGGACCGCACGAGCATTCTCATCAGTCACCGCATTTCCACGGTGAAAGATGCCGATATGATCATCGTGCTGCACGAAGGACGCATCGCCGAGCGCGGAACGCACGACCGGCTGGTGGCGCAGAACGGCATCTACGCCTCGCTCCACCGGAAGCAACTCCTTGAAGACGAAATCGAGCACCTCTGATGCAGGATGACGAAATCCTCGGCAAAGCGTATGACGCCACGCTGATGCGGCGCCTGCTGCGCTATCTGAAACCCTACCGGTGGCATGTCGTCCTTGGTATCGTGTTGAGCATCGCCGTGTCCTCGATGGAAGCGGTGCGCCCGTATTTCATTAAAGTCGCCGTCGATCAGGATATCGCCGGGAAAGACACCCACGGGCTCCTTATGACAACGCTGTTCTTTTTCGGCCTCATGATGGCCCGCGGGTTCGTGCAGTATGCCAACACCTACCTCACCCAGTGGATCGGTCAGCGCACCATCTTCGATCTGCGGATGGAGGTGTTCGGACACCTCCAGGGACTCGGGCTCCGGTTTTTTGACCGCAATCCTATCGGCCGCCTGATCACCCGGGTGACCAACGACATTGAAGTTCTGAACGAAATGTTTTCCTCCGGCATCGTCATGGTCTTCAGCGACGTGTTTACCATCATCGGCATCCTGTATTTCATGTTTTCGATGAACTGGAAGCTCGCACTGATTTCCCTGAGCGTTCTCCCGCTGCTGTTCTATGGAACGTTTCTCTTCCGGAAAAGAGCCCGTGAAGCCTACCGCGAAGTGCGGCTCTACGTCGCGCGTATCAATACGTTCATGCAGGAGCACATTACGGGCATGATGGTCGACCAGGTCTTTAACCGCGAAGAAAGAGCCTATGCAGGGTTCCAAAAGGTGAATGCGTCCCACCGGGACGCCAATGTCAAGTCGATTTTCTACTATGCATTGTTCTATCCCGGTGTCGATCTTATCGGGGCGATTGCCGTGGGCCTCATTATCTGGTACGCCGGCGTCGAGGCGATCGGCGGCGGAGTGACAATCGGGACCGTCATGGCGTTCCTGCAGTTTAACGAGATGTTCTGGCGTCCCATCCGGGACCTCTCCGAGAAGTACAATGTGATGCAAACCGCGATGGCGAGTTCAGAACGGGTGTTCCGGCTGCTGGACGACAGCACGAAAGTGTCCGATATCCCCGATGCGCGTTCGCTCCCCTCCTTCAGAGGAGGCATCGCATTCCGGAATGTCTGGTTCTCCTATGCACCCCCCGGGGGCAAAGAGCGGCCGCCCGAATGGGTGCTCCGGAACGTCTCCTTCTCCATCAGGGAGGGGGAGACCGTGGCCATCGTCGGGCATACAGGTGCTGGAAAAACTACAATCATCAATTTGCTGGCACGGTTCTATGATGTCCAGCAGGGGGAAATCCTGCTTGACGGCATGGATATCCGTTCCGTCCGGCAGGCCGACCTGCGCCGTCATATGGCGGTGGTCCTGCAGGACGTCTTCCTCTTTTCCGGTGATATCTCTTCGAATATCGGCCTCGGGGATCCCGATATTACGGAAGAGCGGATTCGCGCCGCCGCACGGGTGGTGGGTGCGGACCGTTTCATCGAACAGCTGCCCGGAGGATATCATGCCGAAGTGAAAGAACGCGGGGCTACCCTTTCCGTCGGCCAGAAACAGCTGATTTCGTTCGCACGCTCCCTCGCCTTTGACCCCCGCATCCTCGTACTGGACGAAGCGACATCCAGCGTCGACACGGAAACCGAATCACTCATCAAGGAAGCCATCAGGAAACTGATGCACGGACGGACATCGATTGTGATCGCACACCGGCTGTCCACAATCCAGTCGGCGGACAAGATTCTCGTGATGCACAAGGGCGAGATCCGGGAACAGGGAACACACCAGGAACTGCTCGCCCTCGGGGGGTTGTATTATCGGCTCTATCAGCTGCAGTACAAAGAACAGGAGCCCGCCGGCAACCCCGCCCCTTCACCTACCGGAGACCAACCATGATAGGCTCACAGACGCCGTACCCGGCCAAACTGATCACGCTGGAACGACACATCAGCGAAGGTGAACGCAGCCATCCCGGTGCCACAGGCGAGTTTTCCGGCCTGTTGCACGGACTCTCCCTTGCCGCAAAACTGGTGTGGCGTGAGGTGACCAAGGCCGGACTCGTGAACATTCTCGGCCCGACCGACCGGATGAATATCAGCGGGGATGTGGTGAAGAAGCTGGACGAGTTCGCCGACCAGACGATCTACCGTGCCATGGACCATCTCGGTCACCTCTGTGTCATGGCGTCGGAAGAAAACGAAGACCTCCTCCAGATTCCCGCAAATTATCCGGCCGGCAAATACGTACTCCTGTACGATCCGCTCGACGGTTCCGGAAATATCGATGCCAATATTACCATCGGTACGATTTTTTCCATCTACCGCCGGGTATCGTCGTCAGGTCCCGGAACCATGGAAGATGTGCTGCAGCCCGGGCATCGACAGGTGGCCGCAGGGTATATCCTCTTCGGGTCGAGCATGATGTTTATGTACAGCACGGGTCATGGTGTACACGGATTCACCCTGGATCCGAGCGTCGGGGAATTCCTCCTTTCACATGAGGATCTCCGCATGCCGGCACGGGGAACCATCTACAGCACCAACGAAGGGAACTACGGACGCTGGTCGCCCCGGATGCAGCGGTATATCCGGTACCTGAAAGAAGAACATCCGGAGTCGGGCCGGCCCTATTCGTCCCGGTACGTCGGAACACTCGTGGCGGATGTGCACAGAACGTTACTCTATGGAGGAGTGTACTGCTATCCCGGCGATTCCAAAAACCCGAACGGGAAACTCAGGCTGATGTACGAAAACAAACCGCTGGGATACATCGTGGAACAGGCGGGGGGTGCGGCCTCGGATGGAACGCAACGGGTTCTCGATATCCAGCCGACATCATTGCATCAGCGTTCGCCGCTGTTCATCGGAAGCAGGGAAGAAGTGCGCCTGGTGGAGGATTTTCTGGCAGGAAGGCGGTCCTGAACGCGGCACGCGGCCGGTTTACCGGCCGTGGTTCCTGAAAAAGACGGCACCCTGTCGCCGGCGGTGCGTATCATCCGATGACGACAGGGTGTCTGCAACAATCAATTCATTCTGGCGAGTTTTGCACGAGCCTTCTCAACGAGCGGGCTGGTGGGGAAGTCGGAAACCACCCTCTCATAGGATTCTCTTGCCGCGGCCTTGTTCCCGAGCGCACTCTGACAGTTGCCGGACATGAAAACCGCGTCCGCCTTTTTGCCGGAACGCTTGAACTCGGAAACCATCTGGAAGTTCTTTAGTGCTTCGTTGTACTGACGCAGTCCGTAATAGGACTCGCCAATCCAGTACCGGCAGTTGTCCGCAAGTCCTTCTTCGATTCCCGCATTCAATAACCCCTCAAACCCTGCAATCGCGCCTTCATAATCGCGTGCGTTGAATCTTGACATTGCCGACTCGTAACCCGAGGCGCCGCTCAGCGCCACAGGCTCTTCGACTTTCGGTGCCGCCATCGCTTCAGTCAGTTTTGTTTCAACTTCAGCGTTCCTTGCGGTCAGATTCCGGTTTTCCGCCGCGACAGCATCGAGCTGTTCACGCATGCGCCGGTTCTCGTTCTGCAGACTATCGACGCGGTACTCAAGAATCGAAGTTGCAGAAACGGCGGGCGTGGTTTCCCACTCTTCCATGCTCTCTTCAGACGAGCCGCAGCCAAACACAACCAGCGATAAGACAACTACCAGGGCCGGAAACAATCCGACTATGCCACGTAAGTAGTGAGAGTGGCTGCTCATTGGGCTTCCTCCTTAAAGGATATAGTGTTCTGTGTGGCGTAAATGTATCAAACCTGAGAAGCAATGTCAAGCCGTCCGTCAATGCGCACACCGTTTCACCATCCACGCAATCCGCCGGCTAATCCCCCTGACTAATGCCGGAGGGACCCCGTCCGGGTGAATCGATTGCAGGCGCATGTCACAGACTTCATTGACATAATCCACAACAACCAGCTTCCCCTGCCGCGAAAGGGCGATTTCCGTTGAAAAGAAGTCCAGATTGCATACCTCCCGGATGGTCCGCGTGATACGCGTGAGTGGAACCAGGCGGTGCCGTGCCATAACCGGTCCGGTGACGGGCGTGTACACGTGTGTCACGGGATCCCACCAGCATGCCCAGATCAACCCGTCGACGTTGAAAACCCGAAACCATGCGGGTTTGCCATCCAGCACGATGGGATGGATCTCCTCCTGGAGCAGATACTTGTCGTTCTTGTGATGCTGGCGTGATTCAATAATGTCCTTCAACGTCTCGGCACCTATGATCACACCCACTCCCCCTCCGGTGGTATTTGCAGGCTTGATGATGAATGGCCGTCCCAGATGAGCCAGTTCGCTCAGAGAGAGTTCAACCTCACGGCGTTTGTTGTAAGGGGAAATGATGATCGTGTAAGGTACTTCTATCCCCCGTGTGAGGAATTCCAGATGCATTGTCGCCTTGTCGGAGGCGTGTCGGAGAGCCGCAGGCGGATTGATGAACCGGATGCCGCGTTTCATGAAGAGCCGCGACAATGGCTGAAACATCTCGTCCGTATCAGATGCTCTGTCCAGGCAACAGGAAAACCGCAATGCACCGCCCTGCACGGCATGCTGGGTTTCCTCGATGTTGTGATGTGATACCGAATAGAACCTCAGGCCGCGCTCATGGATCGCCCGCTCCAGGATTGCCACAAACTCCCGGTCGTATTCCCAGTCCCAGACAACGACGAGATGATAATGGTCTGACATGAGGATATATTGCCCTTGAAGGGAGTAGAATAGCAAAAAGCGGAACTCCTGTCAAGGTTGCCTTGTAATTCTTGGGGGTATTGGGTATATTTTTCCCGGGTATTATGACTCGAGGGAGGAAAGGAAGAAGGATGAACCGCGTATGGTGGTTGTGGCTTGTGCCGTCCATGGTACTCCTGGGGTGCGGGGGAGGGGAGGAATCCGTACGGAATACGTCCGGCCGGACTGAAACGCAGGCCAGGAACGGCGGGGATCAGGATCAACGCCGGGCCCTGGGACATTTCGTGGATGGATCGGTCTATGAAGCCAAGGGGGATTACGCCAAGGCCATACTGGAATACCAGGATGCCTTGCGCTATGATAGAGATCCCGCGATCTATTTTGCCCTTTCCAAGAACTTTGCGGTCCTTGGCAAGAACGCGCTGGCCATTGAAGCCGCCAGAGAGGCTGTGCAGCGTGCTCCGGGGGAAATGACCTACAGAAAAAATCTTGCGGATATTTACGCCGGAGCCTTCGAGCTGGACGCCGCGGCGGAACAATTCGAAGAAATCATCAAGCGCGATTCCTCCCAGATGGACGCGTGGTACAACCTGGCCCGCATCTACCAGGTACGAAAACCCCTCCGTTCGCTGGAAGTCTATGAGCAAATCCTCCAGCGTTTCGGCCCGGATTGGGATGTCCTGCTGCAGACTGCAGAGATTTATAACAAGATGGGGAAATTCGACAAGTCGGCCGAAGCATTGCGGCAAATGGGAACAATCGATCCCGCCAACAGGGCCCTGCAGGAGAATCTTGCACAGGCATACATCCGTGCGGGTAAATTCGATGAGGCGCTGGCCGTCTATGGGGGCTTGCGCGAACGATTCCCGGAAGACCTCGGCCTGCGGGCTGAGGTGGCGGGCGTCTACCTCGCCCAGGGAGAATATCCCCGGGCCGCAACGGAGTTCGAATCCATCCTCTCGAGGGACAGCGTCAGTGTTGAAGTGAAATTGCACATCGGAGAGATGTATTTCGGCCAGATGGGAAAGGATTCCACGCTCGCTCCCCTCACCAGAACAATCTTTGAACGGATTGCCGCCACACATCCGGCCGACTGGCGGGCCTATTGGTTCCTGGGTGCCGTGGGGACGCTCATGCGCGATGATTCCCTCGCCGTACGCAACTTC
This sequence comes from uncultured Bacteroidota bacterium, assembly GCA_963779225.1. Taxonomy (GTDB): domain Bacteria; phylum Bacteroidota; class Ignavibacteria; order UBA10030; family UBA6906; genus CAVPCZ01. The sequence continues at coordinate 244,651 of CAVZWW010000003.1, read as the reverse complement.
AAGAAAGTGACCGAACTGGCGAGCTGGAACGCCGATGCCTGGGTCTATCTCTCATCTGTTTTCCTCGGCAAGAATAATTTTGCCGAAGTCGCACGGGTTCTGGAAACCGCACTGAAAGTGCTCCCGGACGATTTCCGCGTCAACTTTTTCCTGGGCATCTCCTACAGCCGCCTCGGCCGCAATATTGATGCCGCCCGTGTGCTGGAGAAAGCCCGGCAGCTGAACCCGAGAGACGTGGATGCCATCGCCCAGCTCGCGTTGGTGTATGACGGAATGAAGAAGTTCGAAGAATCCGACGCGCTGTACGAAGAAGCCATTCGCATCGACGCAACAAATCACCTTGTGCTGAACAATTATGCGTACAGCCTCGCAGAGCGGGGCACGCAGCTCGAACGGGCGCTGACTTTCGCCCGCAAAGCGGTCGAGACAGAGCCCGATAACCCCTCATATCTGGATACGATCGGGTGGATCTACTACCGCCTCGGACAGTTCGTCGAAGCTGAACGGTATGTGAAGCAGGCGATAAGCAAGGGAGAAGTCAGCGCCGTTGTGTACGAACACCTCGGGGACATCTATTACCGGATGAACCAGAAGGATCTGGCCATGGAGCACTGGCAGATGGCGCTCAAGCTCGATGAAGCCAATGCCGCATTGCGAGAAAAGATCACCCGCGGGTCTCTATGAGGCTGCTGCCGCTGCTCCTCGTTACGGCGGGAGTGGCTCTCCTGATGCCGTCGTGCGCACCGAAGCCCGCGGAGCTTCTCCTGGATACCGCGCAGGTCTCCCCTGCCCGGATCGCAGAAATGATAGGCGAGCATGATGCACGGCTGCATTCGCTTGCGGGGGGCGGGACACTCACATTTGAAAGCCCCGAACTTTCGGGTTCGGTCTTCTTTACGGTCTCGGTCAAAAAACCCGACTCGCTGCTCCTGCGCTTTGAAGGACCGTTTGGCATGGATGTCGGTTTCCTCTTTGCCAGCCGTGAACGGTATGTGATGTACAACGCCCTCGAAAACCAGGTCATCCGCGGGATTCCCACCGCCGCAGGTATCCGTTCGGTGATTCCCTTCGATCTCACCTTCGACCAACTCCTGGATATGTTGACCGGTACCTTCCGCCTCCCGCCGGGAACAACGGCACCGCAAACCTACCGCGTCGATGATGAATGGTTCCATCTGGTCTATCCGCGTCCGGGCGATACCACGGCATACTGGATCGATCCCCGGTCCGCAACCGTCGCAAAGTACCGTGTCACCGGACGGGAGGGCACGCTCATGGAGGCGGAAACATCCATGCCCGAACAGCAGGGTGACCTGACAGCCCCCCGTCTGGTCTCCATCACTTTTCCGGAGACGCGGCGTCAGGTATCCATATACTATTCCGACCTGACCCTGAACCCCGGTGCCCTGGCATTTACGTACACCATCCCCCCTTCTGCGCGAACCAGAGTACCGAAATGACCATGCATCTCCGGTGTGCCCGGGCGGTCATCCTGCTCATCCTCTCCTGGGGCGCGATTTCCCTTGGCGCCCAGGACGAATTGCAGCGACGTACGGCGGAACTCGAAAATCTCCGGGCCCAGATCCAGGAACTGGAGAAGAAAAGCAAAGAACAGCAGAAGAATGAAAGCGAGACCCTGGATCTGCTTGATACCTACGACCGGAAAGCGACGCTCCTCCGGCGCCTGGTTCGCCGGTACCGCAATGATGAAAAACAGTTGCAGGCACGCATCGATTCGACCCAGCGTGACCGCCGCCGTCTGCAAACCCAACTGGCCTTCCTCCGGGACCATTATGCCCGTTCCGTACGTTCGGTGTACAAATCCGGACGCCAGCAGGACGCTGAGTTACTGATCACCTCCACCTCCATAAATCAGCTGAATGTGCGGAACGAATACCTGAGGCGATTTGCCGAACAGCGCCGCCGTGAAGCCGATCGGATCTTGTCAAAACGAAACCAGATTGAGACAACGGAAGCCCTCGCGCAGCGACAGCTGGGTGAAGAACGTCGCCTGATCGCCGAAAAAGGAGCGGAAGAGGACCGGCTCAGCACTTTAGCCTCCGAACGCCGGGTTACCCTCGAACGTATCCGCAAGGACAAGAAATGGACCGAACGGCAGATCCAGCGGCAGACGCAGGCCGCGCGGGATATGTCGCAGTTGATTGCACGGCTGGTGGAAGCGGATAGGATACGGAGCGAACGTTCCACCACGGAAAAAACACTCCCGCGCCTTCCCCTGCCATCCGGAGTGAAAGGGGAATTTGAGGTGCGCAAAGGGAAACTCCGCTGGCCGGTAGCACAGGGAAACATTGTGGCCCGTTTCGGTCCCCAGAAACATCCCACACTCCGCACCATCACCCAGAACACCGGTATCGATATCGCCGTCCAATCCGGTACTCCGGTGAATGCCGTCGCGGCCGGTGAAGTGAAAGTGATTTCTTTCCTTCCCTCCTACGGCAATCTGGTGATCCTGGATCATCGGAATGGGTACCGGACGGTCTATGCCCACCTTGCCGAAATCGAAGTGCAGGAAGGGCAGACGGTCGGTGAAGGCGAATCTATCGGGCGGAGCGGTGATGCATTGGATGGCCCCCGGCTGCATTTTGAAGTGTGGAAAGACCGTGAAAAACAGAATCCCGAATCGTGGCTGACCCGATGATCCCGAAGTCTTCCATCGTTGTTGTGGGGAGTGTCATCATTGCCACCCTGATTCTCCTTGGCGCGCTCCACGGTCCTGTGAACGTGCTGGAAGATCAGGTCACGGCGGTGAAGTATGCCGTTCGAGGAGAGCGCAGGGCCGACACGAACATCGTGATTGTCTATCTGGACGAAGCGGCCATCAAGATTGTCGGATGGCCCGTGCGCCGGAACTTTCATGCGTTGATGCTGAAAGCGTTGACCGAAATGCGCGCCCGGGTTGTGGGGATGGAGATGCTTTTCGAAGACCAGAAGCTGGAATATCCGGAATATGACGACCTCCTGGCCGGCATGATCGCCGGTTCCTCGAATGCCGTGCTGACATGCTATGTCGACTCATTGCACGCGGGCACCGGCGCTGCGGTGATGGATACGCTCCCGGCGGTATTCCGCTTTCCATCGGTGGTCCGGCCGCCGCTCCATGGTGCGGGCCTGCATCTTCCGCTGCCTCCGTTTCTCCGCGGGGCGGCAGGGGTCGGCCACGTGAATTTCACCGCCAGGGGGACTGTTCCGGTGTTTGTGGCTTACGGTGAGGGTGCGATTCCCTCCTTCGGAACCGAACTGGTGCGGGTGTACGCGGGGATCGACCGGGCCGGCGTGGCCTATGACGGTGAAACAGTGCGGATGCAGACACGCAACATGATGGTCCGGATGCAGACATCCGCCCTGGGAGAAGTGCGGTTGTTCTATCCCGGATCGCTCAAGAGCTTCACCGCCTATCCGTTTCTCGAAGTTCTCCGTGCATATGATCTCGCCCGGACAGACATGACGGCCGACGTCCCGGTCCGGCAAATCCGCGACAAGATCGTTCTGGTCGGAGTGGTTGCCGAGGGCAGAGCGCTGGTGTATGACACCCCGGTCGATCCCCGCCTGCCGTCGATCGGTCTCCACGCGACATTTGTGGACAACGCATTGCATGCGGGATTTCTCCGTACCCTCAACCCGTGGCTTGTCGATCTGCTTGCCCTTCTCCTGGCTGCCGGATGTGGCGCATCCATTCTCTTCCTCCGTCCGTCTCTGGGCATCATCGGCGTTGGTGTTTGCCTCGTTCTCCCACCGGTCGTTTCATTCGGTCTCTTTCAGCTTTCAGGAGTCCTGTTGCCGGTGCTTGTGCCGCTCTTTGCCGCACTTGCCGCGCTTGCCGTGGGGGTTCTGATCCGCCACCGTATGGTGCGCCGGCAGGTCGATGTCCTGACCGGAGAACGCAATACCGTGCGTGCGGAACTCCGCGACAAGGAAGCACGTCTGGCATCGCTCGAAGGCGAACTGCTCGATTTTCAGTCGGCGCGCTCCGCAGACAGGACGGAAGAATTGCTGGAAGAAATACGCCGGTACAAGGCGGAGATCCGGGCGCTCTCCTCCCGCGCCGATGATATGGAAGTGTATGCGGGAGAAGGAAGAGAGAACGAACCCGGGGTCTTCGAAGGGATCGTCTTCAGCAAGGGGGGACATCTCAAGGTCCTGGTGGAGTTTATCACGAAGATTGCGGGAAGCGATGCGCCCGTTCTTATACTCGGGGAAAGCGGCACCGGGAAGGAACTGGTGGCCCGGGCGATCCATAACCGGAGCAAACGCTCGGGCGGTCCCTTTGTCGCCGTCAACTGCGGCGCTTTGACCGAATCACTTCTGGAAAGCGAACTGTTCGGTCACGAACGCGGTGCGTTTACCGGCGCGGTGAAAGATAAGCTCGGGCGGTTTGAGCTGGCGGAAGGCGGAACGATATTCCTCGATGAAATCGGCGAGGTCTCTGAAGGGTTCCAGTTGAAACTCCTGCGCGTCATCCAGGAAGGAGAGCTGGAACGGGTTGGAGGTACGAAAACCATCAGGCTGAACATCCGTATTGTCGCCGCTACGAACCGGGATCTCCGCGAACAGGTGAAGGCAAAACAGTTCAGGGAGGATCTCTACTATCGTCTGAACGTGCTGACTGTGGCGCTTCCGCCGCTGCGCGAACGGCAGGAGGATATCGGACTGCTCATCGACCACTTCATGCAGCGTGAGGGGGGCGGGCTGCGCATCTCGAAAAACGTGATGGACGCCCTCCGGTCGTACGGCTGGCCCGGCAATGTGCGGGAGCTCGAGAGCGTGATCCGGCGCGGAGCGCTGCTTGCCAGGGCCGAACAGCGTTCCATGATTAGCACGAAAGATCTTACCGATGAAGTTGCCGAAGCGGTCAGGGGGAAGGTGCCGGTTCAGGACCAGATCCTCGATCTGATGCGCGAATTTGGCTTCTCGCGGAGTGCGGTTTCTGAAACGGCTGCGGCGCTGGGCGGGCTGAATCGCGGGACGGCCGCGGAATATCTGCGGGGAGAATGCCTCAAAACATTCGCCGAACAACAGTTCGATCTTGAAAAAACCGTTCTGCGCATATCCCTCTCCTCCGATCCCGCAGTCAATGCACGGGTCCGAAAACGGCTTGTTGAGTATCTCTCCAATATCGCCGAAGGGATCGATCCGGCCCGGCCCTGGGAGGAGGCACGGACGGCCTTGAAACCCAAAACGAAAAACCTCCCACAGAAATACCACGTCTTCCTCGAACAGGTGGCGGAAGCACACTTCCGGGGGCTCTGGAAACTCCCCACCGCCTGAAAAGGCCCCCTCCCGCACTTCTTTCCACAATTCCCGCATTTCTTCATAAATCCCTTCTCCGTTCCTCTGACAGGCAATTCCCGTAAAGCATTGATTATCCACGCGTTACTCAAAAAAGAGACGCCGGAGACAGTTATGGCACGGGCGTTGCCCTATTACCTGGCAGAATGAGACACGAAAGTGATACGATGAACGATAAGCGCACATACGCATGTTCAATCCACAGGGAGGGTTCCATGAAGAAGTCAATGTTGTTCCTCTTGTCGGCATCTCTGCTGGCAGGCATGTTTGTGGCGGGCTGTGACAAGAGTGACGGGCTGGATGATCAGGCCCCTCTGGGAGTCACAAACGAAGAACAGGCGATGGAGTTCTACGTGTTAAACGACGAGTTTGTGACGAACGAGGAAGAAACGTTTGCCGACAAGTCGATTGAGACCTTCGACTACGGCACGTTCGGCAAAGTTGATGCAGCAGTTACACCGTTTCGCTGGGGAAGAATCATCAGCAGTGTTACGCGTAACGTTTCATCCACCATCCAGCCGGGAGATACGATCTCCATCTCGCTTGTCGAGAAAACCATTATCGGGACGCTCAAAATCCGCGCACTCAACGAAAACATGGATACCGTGACGATCGACAAGCCCTTCACCGACAAATCCACACGGAAGGTCATCTTCAAGCGCGTCAACCGTGATACGCAGAAATTCTGGCGAAACTGGATTCCTGTGGCAACATCTCTTCTGAACGGCGGGACGATTCCCCCGGACAACTCCGTTAGGATCACCAAGCTTGAATTCTTCAACCCGAATGGCGAAAAGATTGAGGTGACGGAACCGAACAACTACTACCTGCGGTACAAGTGGTTGAGAATGTTCACGGGTGGACAAAAGGATGTTCCCGAACTGGTTGCCGGTCAGGAATTGAAGATTGTCGTGACCATAGAGAGTACTTCGCCGGAAGAAGATCTGGTTGCTCTTCGCTACGGGTTTGGCAACGGTCAGAAGAAGCGCGTCCGCCTTACGATGACTTCCTCCCCCACCGATCCCCCTGTCGGTGGAATATATACGCGAGTCTACGAAATTGCGCGGACGTCCCCAAAGTTCGTTCACTTCCATCGCGGGTTCTTCAACATGGGCGTGGATGTGATGACCAAGGGCACTTTGTACGATGATGTGGCACCGTATGCAGCGAATTGGTGGGGTGTTCCGTACCGGGTGTTCTAGCGGAACGTGCTGGTGGGATACTCGGGCCTTCGTTCCGCTCCGGCGGGATGGGGGCCCGAGGGCTTTTCCCGGGGTCATGGATTTGAAGGTCGATTTCTCTATATTTAAATGCTCTGAGGTACTGCGAACAAGGGGTGCGGTGCAAATGCAGATCGTCCCGGGCACGAATGGAAGATGAGATGACGTTATGCACAAGCTGATGGTTCTGACGCTCCTGCTTATTGCAGGTCTCACAGGGTGCAAGCAGCCGGCTGAAGTGGAGCTGACGGCCGACGAGAATGTGACAAATCTCGAGGTGCTGCCTGTCGTTCTTCCGTCGGGCGACATTGAGTTGAGTGCTGTTGACACGATCGGTGTGCTTCCCGATGAACAGACGCGCTACACCGGTTCTTGTGTGATCAATGCCGTCACCTGGGATGGGGGAAGGGGCGCAAAGCACGTGGCGTACTCCCGCGTGTTCGTCGCCGATAGCGGCGTGCGTGCGATCGGACGTCTCGTTGGTTTCAGCGGGCTGGATCTCGGGCTGGTGACTCTCAACGGAAGTCTGATGCTGAAATCGCCCCACAGGGTTCCGGTCGGGCGGTTGTTTGGCCAGGACAGTGCGCTGGTGCGAGGAGTCGAATACCTCGCCGATCTCACTTCGACCTATCAGCCGGACCGGCAATATACCTGGACCATCCCGCTGCATCTGGCACCGAACCTCGTTGTCACAGCAGAAACCCCCGAGGAGCTCAAGGTGACATCCCCGGTCGGAGGTGCCATCGTATCCCGTGCCAGGGATCTGCATCTGCGCTGGACGGGTGGCAAAGGACGGCTGTCCATCGTTGTCGGGGTTTTTGAACCGCTCCAGAAAACATCGCGTCCTCTCTTTGAGCTGCGGGTGAAAGCCAACACCGGGCATGCAATCATACCCGCAAAATTTCTCGCTCAGCTGCCGGACCAACGTCTCTTCGTGTTCACCTTCATTCTGGCCAACAAGAAGGAAGTTGTGCAGGTTGCACCGCTGTCCGGAAGACTCTTCGTCCAGGCTGCATCGATCCATAACAGCTACATCGAGCTGCGGTGAGTGGACGATTTCGCTTTGGAGCCCTGTTCTGTGTGGGGGTGGCCGTGATCGGCACGATGACATACTCCCAGTCTCTGGTGGACGCGCGGGCGCTTACGCTCGGCGCATACGCGCCTGCAGTGCGTGACACGCGGGAATTTCCGGCGAACCCGGCGGGATTGGTGCAGATACGCGACTGGGATTTCAGCGTGACCACCTACACCGGCACGGGGCCGGAGATCTTCGGCTTTGTGTTTCACGCCCTGAGTTTCGGCAAGCGGCTGTATGAGGAAGGTGCCCTTGCCCTCCGCTATGCCCCCGGCACAGAGATGACATTTGTTGTCCCGACAACGCTGTTCATTGGCGAAGAAAACATACCCGGCTCCGTGGACCGCGAGATCAGATACACCGAACCGTTCGCTCTGGGTTTCGGGCACCGGATACTCCCGTCACTCTCCGCCGGTTTCGGTGTGCGCTTTCGGCGCGAAGAAGTCGCCGATACGCGCTACACACTCGTGATCAAGGACACGATCTCCTATCCATCCGCTTCACCGGTGACGTACGCCTCCGCCGCATGGCTGGCGGATTTGGGGGTTCAATGGAACGCCGCAGATCGCCTGAACGTGACGGCGCTTGCACGAAATCTCCTGAGCCTCCGAAACGGAGACACCGGCGATCCCCTTGATGCGTACCTCCTTTCCACATCGCCGGCGGCCGAACTGGGCATCGGGTATACCCCGCTTTCCGGGCTTTCGTTGTTTGCCTCGGCGTCGACCCGCGGAAACGGAGCCCTCAGCGCCGAATGGCTGGCCGGGATGGGGATCTCCGTCCGCGGAAGTCTTTTCATGGACAGAAACGACGCCTCGTTCACGCAGGCATTCAGCGCCGGTCTCGGCTGGACATACGAAGTCCTTGATGTCGATGCCGGCTACCTGCGCTTTTTCGACCGGTCCTCACACACTGGAACCGCTCCCGCCGCTTCATTTGATCCCGCCGGCATTTCAAATCTTGATCTGAACCCGTACAGCCGCGACCGGCTTGCAATTTCTCTCAAGGTCATCTTCGGCCGCGTCCGGCAGAGTCTTGCCCGTATCGAAGAAGTGAAACTGTTCGGCGGCATCTATCCGTCGTCCTATGAAATGCTGGCCTACCAGCCGATCGGCAAGGTCCGCGTAAGAAACATTTCAGCGAAACCGATTCATGCCAAAGCCAGTTTCTTCGTGGATCGTGTCATGGATGTCCCCACCGAGTCACAGCCGGTGTATATCCTTCCGGATCAGGATGCTGAAATCCCCCTCACGGCGGTGTTCAACGAGCAGGTCAAACTGGTACAGACTTTGACGGTGCGGGAGGGAAATGTCTTCGTGAATGCGACCCCGGCCGAGGAGTATGACGACAAACTGCAGACGCGGGTTCTGTTCCACGGCAAAAATGCCTGGAACGGCGACGTGAACACGCTCCGGTTTTTTGTCACACCCGACGATCCGGCGATACTGCGCTACTCCCGCGACGTGTTATTGCAGCACCGCGATTCACTTTCGGGCATTTCCGGGATGCTCGAACGATTGACGAAGGCGCGCGTCCTCATCAACACCTTTGCGGGACGGTTGCTGTACGTGGGCGATCCCAGGCAGAGTTCGGATTTCGTACAGTATCCTTCGGAGACGCTCACGACGCTGGGAGGGGATTGCGACGATATGACCGTATGTTTCGCGTCGCTGCTCAGCAGCATCGGCGTGTCGACGGCATTCGTGGATGTCCTCCCGCCGGAGCGGCCCGCTGACGGCCACATCTATTTGCTGTTCGATACCGGCGTGGAACCCCGCTACGGTTCGCATGTAAGTGAAAATCCGAAGCGGTATGTCGTACGGCGCAACCCGGCCGGAGTGGAAACACTCTGGCTCCCCATCGAAACAACGGTGATAACAAAAGGCTTTGACGAAGCGTGGACGAGGGGCGCACAGCGGTATTTCGACGACGTCGAGGTGGGCCTCGGTTTGGTGAAGGGCTGGGTGCGTATTGTGGATGTCAACTAAGGGAGATTCATATGAAGACTATCGTGTTGATCCTTCTGCTCGCTGTAGCCTGCGGCGTGACCGCGGCTGCGGAATCGATCACCATCCAGCGCGCCGACGGTGAGGTAAGCGTCCGGCATGGTGTCGCCGAAGTCTGGAACACGGTGGCAACCGGCGATCTTCTCCGGCCGAATGATACCATGCGCACCGGGAAGGGAGGGAATGTCGTGCTGCTCGTCCACCTGGGTACGGACGCGGCGTCGAAGCGGATAACCCTTCCGCCACACGTCATTGTGGACATGTCCGATATCCGGGACCTGACGCAGGAAGAATTAATGCTGAAGCTGACTATGGAACAGGTGCGCGGGTCATCCTATCAGTGGAAAAACGACGGGATGTCGATCCCCGATGCGGCCGTTGTCCACGGGGCAAACGACGCCGCGCCGGTCCCTCTGAGCGAAAACAATATCCAGACCGGGCGTTTGCAATTGAACGGCGTGCGCGTCCTCTACGAGAACGGCTTCTTTGCCTCGTGCGTGCTGCGCGCGATGGAAGTGTTCCGCCTCTATCCGGCATTGGGTACTTCGTTCGAACACCGGCTGATGCTGGCCGAATCCATGGAGAATGCCAACCTTCGCGGTGAAGCGATTGCCGAGTACGGCGCGCTGTCACGGCTGGAAAGTCTCACACCGGGTCAGCGGCAGCAGGTGCAGAGCAAGCTGCAGACACTGCGCAAGTGAACGCTCCCGGACTTGTTGCGCTGCTCGTTGTTGCCGCTGCGCACCTCAACGGGCAGAGCCTCAATCTCCCCCTCCGGGGCGCGAATGCGCCCGGGGGGGACGCGTTTGCCGGATCGGTTTCCGCGTTGAGCAGTGAGGAACGGGAGAACCGTATCCTCCAGGAAGTGCTTGCCGGCAATGTCCCCGCGTTTCTCAGAGAGCTCGTTCCTGTCACCACCCGCGTAACAATAGGCGGCAGCGATCGCGTGGTGCAATGGTTCGTCACTCCCGACTATCTGGCCATCGGATCGAATGATGACTATTTCTTGATGCCGATGACGCCTCTCCTCGCCCAGCGCATCGCCGACGCCACCGGGTGCCTCCTGCCGACGAAGAAGATGGTGGATGAGATCTACCGCGCCGCCCCCGTCAAACTCGCACCGCGTCCTATTCCTCCCAGCGGGGCGATGACCACCGTGCCGGTGTTCAAACAACACAACGATACGCTGCGTCTCCAACGGGCCGCCGCAATTGTGCAATGGCCGCTCGGTGTCCTGGTGGGTGGCCACAAGAAAGACGTCATCATCTCCAACGCCATTGTCGCCAATCTCAAACCGTCGGTGCCCAGACCTGTCGTCATTTACGGATGGCATCAGCTGAACGGAGTCCCCATTCAGCCGGTCTATAACGGACACGGTGAAACCTATGCGGATTACAGCCATGGCATACGGCTGGCGCAACGCCAGGCGACTCTTGACAGCGTCCCCGTAACCATCGAATCGCTTCTCAACGATCCCGTACTCTGGCCTCTGTTCAGCGACGAGGGAATAATCGCGAAACCCCGCTATGGGGACATTCCCGCGCAGGTGCCATCGAGGAACTCCGGTTCCGGAAAACCAACGGGCATTCAGCTTTTCCAGAATTTTCCCAACCCTTTCAACCCCTCAACAAGCATTTCCTTTGCGCTGGGCGAACGGGGTGACGTATCGGTAGCGGTGTACGACCTCCTGGGCAGAAATGTGCGGACACTGGTCAGGGGTGTTATGGAAGCAGGTGAACACCGGGTGGAGTTTCAGGCTGACGGACTGGCTACAGGGATGTACCTGTGCCGGCTCCGTTCGGGCTCTGCGGTTGCGGTGAAACAGATGCTGGTGTTGCGGTAGGATCCGTCCTTCCGGGTACTGGGAAAAAGTCCCCTGCCCCATCCTGTACATACGTCCCGTCTTCCGCGAAGCTACTCTCTGTGAAGGCGCTTGTACTTGATCCGGTGCGGACGATCGGCATCAATGCCCAGGCGTTTCTTCCGGTCCGCTTCATACTCCGAGTAATTGCCGTCGTACCAGACCACCTTGCTCTCTCCTTCGAACGCGAGGATGTGCGTGGCGATACGGTCGAGAAACCACCTGTCGTGGGAAATCACCACAGCGCATCCGGCGAAATTGAGCAGGGCTTCTTCGAGCGCGCGCAGGGTGTGTACATCGAGATCGTTCGTCGGCTCGTCGAGCAGCAGAACGTTCGCGCTTTCTTTCAGCATTTTTGCCAGATGGACACGATTCCGTTCTCCGCCCGAAAGAGCGGCGGTCTTCTTCTGCTGATCTGTCCCGCTGAAATTGAATCGTGCAACATACGCCCGTGAGTTCACCTCGCGTGTGCCGAACGTCAGAATGTCCTCTCCTCCCGAAATCTCCTGCCATATACTCTTCTCGGGGTTCAGCGGTCTGTTCTGATCCACATACCCCAGTTTCACCGTCTCGCCGATTTTGAACGTGCCCCCGTCCGGGTGTTCCTGACCTGTGATCATCCTGAAGAGTGTGGTCTTGCCGGCGCCGTTAGGGCCGATCACGCCGATAATGCCGCCGGGCGGCAGCTGGAAGTTCAGATCGTCAAACAGCACATTTTCCCCGTACGCTTTAGCCACCCCCCGGGATTCAATAACGACGTTTCCCAGACGCGGACCGGGTGGAATGAAGATCTCGAGTTCTTCATTGCGTTTCTGCGTCTCTTCTCCCAGCAGCTTTTCGTAGGCCGAAATGCGGGCCTTGCTCTTCGCGTGGCGTCCCTTCGGATTAAGACGGATCCATTCAAGTTCCTGTCCGAGCGTCTTCTGACGTTTTGATTCATGCTTCTCTTCAATGGCGAGTCGTGCCTTCTTCTGTTCCAGCCACGAGGTATAGTTCCCCTGAAAAGGAATTCCTTCCCCGCGGTCCAGCTCCAGAATCCATCCCGCGACATTATCCAGGAAGTAGCGGTCGTGTGTCACCGCCAGCACCGTTCCGGGATACTGGGAAAGGAAATGCTCGAGCCAGGCAACGGACTCTGCGTCCAGGTGGTTCGTCGGCTCATCCAGGAGCAGGACGTCCGGCTGCTGGAGGAGCAGCCGGCAGAGGGCCACACGCCGCCGTTCGCCTCCCGAGAGGACGCTCACGGGAGTCTCACCGGGAGGGCACCGGAGGGCATCCATCGCCTGCTCCAGTTTGCTCTCCAGATCCCAGGCGTTTGCATGGTCGATCTTTTCCTGGAGTGCGGCCTGTTTCTCCAGCAGGGTGTCGAAGTCGGCGTCGGGTTCGGAGAGCTTGTTGCTCACCTCTTCGAATGCGCGGAGAAGCGAAGCCGTTTCCGCCACGCCCTCTTCGACAATGTCGCGAACGGTTCTGGAGACATCCAGTTCCGGTTCCTGCGACAGATAACCGAACGTGATTCCCTTCTGTATGGTGATATCGCCGAGATAATCCTTGTCGAGGCCGGCGATGATGCGGAGCAGCGAGCTTTTTCCCGCGCCGTTCAGGCCCAGCACGCCGATCTTCGCACCGTAGAAGAAGGAGAGGTAAATGTCCTTGAGGACCTGGCGGTTGGGTGGATAGACTTTGCCCACGCCAACCATCGAAAAGATGATTTTGTTGTCAGCCATGACCGATCAGTATTACTGGTTGGAGTTCCCTGAGTGTTGGTTCGCCGGGGTAGTACACGCGTTCGAGAAAAAGTCCGGATGGCGGCGCCGTGAAGCGGGCGGGTGCGTCGGATGGTTCCGTGAGAAACCGGGTGATGTCGTCCTTGCCCAGCGTTCCCCGTCCGACCTCGACGAGCACGCCGACCATGCGCCGGACCATCTTCCAGATAAAGTGCGAGCCGCGCACCCGTATCAGAATAAGGTCGCCGTGCTCCTGCAGGATGACTTCTTCAAGAAGGACTTTTGTTGACGGACGTTCGGGGTCTTCTTCCGCAAAGGACCGGAAATCCTGCATTCCGGAGAACACACGCGCCGCAGCCTGCATCCGCCCGGCGTCGAGTGTATCCTTGACCCACCAGACGAACCGTTTGCCCAGTGCGGTGCGGCGCCGGCAGATCTGGTAAAGATAGCTGCGGGAGACAGCGTGGTGGCGTGCATGGAACGACGGGACGGCTTTCCGGAGGTCCAGGATGTTGATGTCGGCGGGAAGTGCGTCGTTGAGTTTCTGTCTGAGTATTTCCGGGGCAAGTACGGTGGCCACCTCCAGGTGTGCGGCCTGGCCGAGCGCATGCACACCCGCGTCGGTTCGTCCGGCCCCGTGAAACTCATATGTAGCTGTTGCACATACTTCAGCGATGGCGCGCTGGAGTTCTCCCTGCACTGAGCGTGCATTCTTCTGGACCTGCCAGCCGCGGTAGCGGGTTCCTTCGTATTCAAGTGTGAGGCGGAATCGGGCCATGGAATAGAAAAGGGGATCAGGCGTTGCCGTGATCCCCTGAGCGGACCTTTTGTCTTTTTGTTACTTGCGTTTTGCCGTCTTCGCCAACAGATCGTTTGCAACCTTTGCGTGGGTGGCGATGGCATCTTGTGCGGTGGTTATCGCTTTGGTAAACTGCTCCTGGATTCCCGCGAGTTCATCTTTGCTCTTTGTCAGGCCGGCCATCACCTCATCATGCTTCGCCCCGACATCGTACGGCTTGAAACCCTTCATCCATGTTTCCATCGACGCTTTGGCTGAAACAAGCCTGTCTTTGGCCGTCATCAAGTCACCCGCCTTGTGTGTGGCGGTCTGTTTTGGATATTTCTTCACCAGTTGCTCATGTTTTGCCATCGCCGTGTCGATCTGGACGGTGAGTTCGTCCAGGGTTGCCATGCTCTTCATGAGATCATCATGTTTCTGCATAACCTCCGTGTTGAGTGTGGCTTCAAGCTTCTTCAGTTCTTCCGATTTTCCACAGCCCGCCAGCACAACAGCGACCATCAGCACGAGAAACACCGCCAGCATTATGTTTTTCATGGGATAATCTCCTTGTAGGACGTAGAGGTGTGGGTGGTGTGAAGCCGATGCAATATATCACTTTTGGGCTCTGTGTCAAGTGCCCGCGGCCTTGACAGAGAGCTGATAAATTCGCATTTTTATATAGTTTAATCGCAAGAATCCACATACCTGTTCTTGGAGTAGGCTCTCATGAATCGACGCGCCAGTCTTGCCGCCATCGCAGACGCTGCCCTTCCCGGGGATGTCGATCCCGCCACCGTTTCGCAGATCAGCCCCTTTGCCAACAAAGTTCTTCCCGCCGGTCACCGGACTGCCGGAGGGCTTGAGCCCTACGCGGGTCCCTGGGGGAATGCCGAGGTACTGCATCTTCTGCGCCGTACGACCTTTGGCCCCGCCCGTGCGGATGTGAATCTGCTCAAAACGATGTACATGGCACAGGCGGTGGATCACCTTCTCAGTCCCCCGCCCGCGGAAGACTCCATGCCGTTGAACGTGGACAGCACCGACCTGGTTCCGGTTGGTGAAACGTGGGTGTACGCCGCAAATGCAAACACGGGCACACGTAGATCTTCGTTGAAAGCCTGGTGGCTCGGGCTGATCATCAATCAGCCTGCCTCCATCCGCGAGAAGATGGTGCTCTTCTGGCACAACCACTTTGTCACCGAACACGATGTTGTAGGTGACCCGCGTTTTTCCTGGCGCTACCTCAGCCTCATCCGGGCAAATGCCGTCGGCAATTTCAAAGACCTGGCTCGCCAGATGACGTTTGATGGTGCCATGCTCCGTTATCTGAACGGAAACACAAACACCAAGACGAGTCCAAACGAAAACTACGGTCGTGAGCTCCAGGAGCTCTTCACCATAGGTAAAGGACCCGAGATTGCGCCCGGCGATTATACCAACTATACCGAAGCGGATGTGAAGGCGGCGGCAAAAGTGCTTACCGGCTGGCAGGAAGACTCTGCGGTCCTCACGACACCCTGGTCTTCGGCCTGGAAGTTCACTTCTTCCCGGCATGATACCGGTAATAAGCAGTTTTCCGAGCGGTACGGGAACCGGGTCATCATCGGAGGCGCGGACGGGACACGCGAACTGGACGATTTACTCGATATGATCTATGCTCAGCCTGAGACCGCCCGTTACCTCTGCCGCAAATTGTACAGGTGGTTTGTCTATTATGTCATCGACGACTGGACCGAAACCAACATCATCACCCCGATGGCGAACATTCTGCGCGCGAACAGCTACGATATCCGTCCGGCTCTTGCCGCCCTCCTCAAGAGTGCACATTTCTTCGACCCGCTCAACATGGGGTGCATGATCAAAGGTCCGGTGGATTTTGTCACAGGTATTGTCCGGCAATTCGCTCTGACGTTCCCGGCCGATACGGTGAATCTGTACAAAATGTTAACCTATCTGGCAGGGCAGGCGGCGGTGCTGCAGCAGGAGATCGGCAATCCCCCGAATGTTGCGGGATGGCCGGCGTATTATCAGACGCCACAGTTCTACGAACTCTGGATCAACTCCGACACACTGCCGCGGCGCATGACTCTGAGCAATGCACTTGTCCGCACCGGATACACAACGGGAGGGATCAAGCTTATCGTTGATCCGATTGCGTTTGTTAAAACACTCTCCAATCCGGGAGATCCGAACGCTATCATCGATGAATCCGCGCTGCATCTATTCGCCATTCCCATCACGAGCAGCCAGCGCGCGTTCCTCAAAGAAACCTTGCTCCCGGGTCTTCCGGACTATGAGTGGACAGTCGAGTGGGCCGAATACACGGCCGATCCCACCAACGCCGGCAAACTCGGTGCAGTCAAGACGAAGCTGACAACACTGTACACTTTCATGCTGTCGATGCCGGAGTTCCACCTCCAGTAGAAGGGATCTTCATGAAACGCAGAGCTTTTCTTCATCGTGTTCTGCCCGCAAGCACCATCCCTTTCCTGCTGGGAGGATACTCTCTTCGGGCATACGGACGTTCGCCGTTTATTGACCAACTGCTGTCACTGGCAAGCGAGACCGACCGCGTGTTCGTTCTGGTTCAGCTCAACGGCGGGAATGACGGCCTCAATACGGTGATTCCGCGTGACCAGTACCCGGCCCTTGCGGCCGCGCGTTCGAACATCATGATACCCGAGGCAAAGGTCCTGCCGTTGACCGCCGCCACCGGTCTTCATCCGGCGATGACGGGACTGCAGTCGCTCTACCAGGAGGGAAAACTCGCCGTCGTGCAAAGCGTGGGCTATCCCAGTCCGAATTTCTCGCACTTCCGTGCGACGGATATCTGGTTGACGGCATCCAACTCCAATCAGGTTCTTACCACAGGCTGGATGGGACGGTACCTTGATGTGGAATTCCCGGGTTTTCCATTGGGATATCCCAGCACGGCGATGCCGGATCCGCCGGCCATTCAGATCGGTTCCGTTGTTTCCGCGGGGCTTGAGGGATCGGCGGTTCCCGTGGGAATTGCCATTACCAACCCGAACTCGAGCTATCTCCTGCCTGGAGGAGCGGACACGCCGCCTCCCACGCCGGCCGGGCACGAACTCGCGTTTATCCGTCAAATCGCCCAGCAGACGCAGCAATATTCAATCGTGATAAAAGCGGCTGCAGGCAAGGTCACGAACAAATCCGCCATGTATCCAGCCGCAGGTCAGAACTCTCTGGCCGATCAGTTGAAGATTGTTGCCCAACTGGTAGCTGGTGGTTTGAAGACAAGGGTTTACGTGGTGAACTATGGCGGCTTCGACACACACTCGGGGCAGGTGGTGGCCGGGACAACCGACACGGGCACTCATGCCACGCTTCTCGGGAGAGTATCGCTTGCGATTGCAGCGTTCATGGACGACTTGAAACTGCTGGGTCAGGATCAGCGGGTGGTCGGCATGACGTTTTCGGAGTTCGGCCGCAGGATCAAATCAAACGCCAGTGCGGGAACGGACCACGGCGCTGCTGCCCCGTTGTTTGTCTTCGGCGTGAATGTGCAGGGTGTCGTTGTCGGTACCAACCCCGTGTTGCCGGCCGCGGCAACGGTGAATGATAACATACCTATGTTGTACGACTTCCGGATGGTCTACGCGTCCATACTGAAAGATTGGTTCGGTGCATCTCCTGCCGAACTCCAGAGCATTCTGCCGGACCACACGCAAACGCTTCCGCTCATCAAGCCGGAAGCTGTCCTGGCCGTGAACGACGAAGAGCCCGCGCCCCGCTCTTTTGTGCTTGAGCAGAACTATCCGAATCCGTTTAATCCCACCACGACCATCCGTTACGCACTTCCTCGTGCGGGGATGGTCCGGATTGAAGTGTACGATGTTACAGGTCAGCGTGTCCGTTTGCTGGTAGACCGCGTGGAAGAGGCCGGGGTTCACAGCGTGGTTTTTGACGCCGGCATTCTGGCCAGCGGGACCTACTTCTATAGAATGCAGGCGGGGGAGTTTGTCGAGACAAAGCGGCTGGTTGTGCTGAGATAGGGACCTTCTTTCCCCAGGGTCAAACTGCACTATAGGAGATAGTGTTCGTTGTCCGGGGCACTCTGTAGTGGTCAGCGACTTCCGTTCCCGTGTTGCCTGCCATTCCCATTGTTCCGCTTGCGTACCAGGGCGCGGAGCAGAGTTGACTCGTTGCGGAATGTGTCGTCGACGCCGTCGATAAAGAAGTACTCCCGTTCACGCGGGTGGAACAGGAAAGAAAATCGTCTCGTCATAACCTGTTTCTGGACGCCGAGCTCGTTGTCGCGGTAGAGCAGGCAGTGATGGCGTTTCAGGTAGACGCTGGCCGCGTATTTCCATTTTGGCGGTGAAGTGTGCATGCCGGGTTCGTTATCGTTTTCGAATAGTCCCATCGGATGATCCGGGTAAAGCGTGTGGTAAGAATATACATCGTGCCGGGTTGAGACCGTGTGACGCAGGGCACACGGCTCTGCCTGCTGTGTCCGTCTGGCAGGCCAGGTTCCGGAAATGGCCTTCGAAAGTGTGATACCCGGAGATGGGTAAGGGTGTGCAAGCAGTGGGCTTGTTCTCCATCAGGATTTTTCCGTTATTATAGGCAGCTGTCGGGTCGAAGTTGTCGTGACGATGGCATTGACTAGAGTGACCTGTGAGATGCATTGTCAGAATCTTCGGGGCGTAGCTCAGCCCGGTTAGAGCGCTTGGTTTGGGACCAAGAGGCCCGGGGTTCAAATCCCCGCGCCCCGACGAAAAAGGGCAGTTTTTGGGTTTTGGAAAAACGACTGTGCGCGTATTGTGCGCGTTTTTTTGCACTCGCAGCACAACAATCGTTCAGTTGCTGGCTGTTTTCGCAAGGTGTGAAATCGCGCTTGGTCAGGAACCAAGAGGTATTGAATTCAGATCCTCTCGCTCCGTAAAAGAAGGGTAGTCGCGAAGGCTTGAGCGTGTAAGTTCCGCAATTCTGTCACAACCTCCTTTCTTACGATCCCTGTAGTTCGAGTCCTCGTCGAGGAGCGAAGAACCCCAAAATGCGAACGTTGCACTTCGGGGTTTCTTGTTTCGGGGATGCATTTAGTCCTGGGTTGCCCCAGTCATACGAAGCTGTTCAATATCCCGCATGGGCGGCTGACCGAAGAGCCTGCGATACTCGCGGCTGAACTGTGATGGGCTCTCATAACCTACCCTGAACGCAACGCTAGCAGCATCTACAGCATCGACTGTCAAGAGCCGACGAGCTTCCTGTAACCGGATCTGTTTCTGATACTGGAGGGGGCTCATATTCGTCACTTGGCGGAAGTGAAGATGGAACGCGGAGGGGCTCATGTTTGCCATCAGAGCCAGATCGGTCACCTTTAATGGCGTTGCATAGTCTCTCTGCAAGTGTTCCACCACCTTTCCGATTCTTTGCGTCTTACTCCCCACCACACCCAATTGCCGGATCTTCATTCCATATCGGGAATTCATCAAACGATAGTAGATCTCCCGAACGATCGAAGGCGCAAGGATCTTCAATTCATTCTTGTTTTCAAGCGATTTGATTGACGACATTTATTCTTCCCTACTGACGACAACTAGACTTCCCTATTTATGAGGGAATATATCGGTACACTGGTCTCCTTGTAGTTGTTACACCAGCGAAGGAGATGCATGATCAGTGACCGGCAAGTCAGGAGGGTAATGGAATTGAGGCAGACGGAGAAGACGAAAGTCCAGGCCGCTGACAAAGCAGGGATGGACGTGAAGAGTGCCAGGAAGTATGCGCGTTTGGGGAAAATGCCGAGTGAAGTCCAGGCTGCCCATACGTGGCGGACACGGAAAGACCCATTTGGGGAGGTTTGGGAGGGTATGCGGGACAAACTGGCGGAAAGTGGTGGTCTGCTGGAGGCGAAAACGCTCTTCGAGCACCTGCAGAGGGAGTGGCCGGGAGCATTCAGTGATGGTCAGCTCAGAACCCTGCAGCGCCGGATCAAAGGGTGGCGAGCGTTGGAAGGTCCCTCCCACGAGGTGTTCTTTCCGCAGGTCTACCAGCCGGGCGGATTATGTGAGTCAGACTTCACGCATATGGGCAGCCTTGAGATTACGATCAGTGGGGGGTGGTTCGACCATATGATCTACCATCTGGTGCTCGTGTACTCGAACTGGGAGACGGGAACGGTCTGTTTCTCGGAGAGCTTTGAGAGCCTGAGTGAAGGCTTGCAGAATGCGTTGTGGGAGCTGGGCGGTGTACCCGAACGTCATCAGACGGACCGGTTGACCTCAGCGGTACACAAGATGAAACATCCGGAGGAGTTCACTGCCCGTTACAGTGCTCTGCTCCGGCACTACCGGCTGGATGGGAAAAGCACGAACAGGAACAGCCCGCATGAAAACGGGGACGTCGAACAACGGCATTACCGCTTGAAGCGGACGGTCGAACAGGCATTGCTCATGAGGGGAAGTCGGGATTTTTCTAGTCGTGAGGAATATGACGGGTTCCTCCGGATGCTTTTCGCTCGGATGAACAGCAACCGTCGTACACGGTTCGACGAGGAGCTGAAAGTTCTTCACGGCCTTCCTGAGAGGCGCCTTGAAGCGTGCAAGCGGGAACGGGTGCGTGTGGGCCCGAGCAGTACGATCCGGGTCAATCACAACACGTACTCGGTCAATAGCCGGATGATCGTGGAGATGGTGGATGTCCGACTGTACATCGAGCACCTGGAAGTATACTACGGTAGACAGCGGGTGGAAACGATCCCCCGCCTTCGAGGCGAAGGCGGATATCACATCCAGTACCGGCATATCATCGAGTGGCTGGTGCGCAAACCGGGAGCATTTGAGAACTACCGTTACCGGGAGGCGCTCTTCCCCACGCACCGTTTTCGGATGGCCTACGATCAGATCAAAGCGAAGCGTTCCGGTATTCACGCTGCCAAGGGCTACCTGGCCGTCTTGTACCTGGCCTTCAAGGAAGGTGAAGCCCTGGTCGATCGTGCCCTGGAGCGGCTCCTGGAGGCTTCAGGCGAGATCACAGAGGAGACGTTGAGAGAAGAACTCACCAGAGCTCGGGGCACGTTGCCGTCAGTGCGGGATGTCGCCGTGGCACCCGTCGATTTGCGTCTGTACGACGCACTCCTGGAAAGCGCGCAGGTGGCCGCATGAACGCAGACGCCACACTTCAAGGCAATCTCAAAGGGCATCTCAAGGAACTGCATCTGCCGACCGTCAGGGAGTGTTATCAGGAATCGGCGCGGATGGCAGAGGTGGAGCACTTGAGCTACGAACAGTACCTGCTGAACGTGATTGAACGGGAATGCGATGTCCGGCGTACCAACAGAATCGGTCGACTTCTCCGGGAGTCGGGCCTACCGCTGGAAAAGACGCTCTCCATGTTCGACCGTTCGCGACTTACACACGGACTCAATGCGCAGGTCACGCACCTTCTCGATGGATCCTTCCTGACCCGCCGGGAGAACGTGCTGGCCTTTGGGAACTCCGGCAGCGGAAAGTCGCATCTGTTGTGCGCGATCGCTCATGAACTCATCCACCAGGAGAAACGCATTCGCTTCACTCCATGCAGCCTTCTCGTGCAAGAACTCTTGATCGCCAAACGGGATCTCAAACTGGCGCGTGTGCTGAAGCGTCTGGCCCGCTATGACGTGATTTTAATCGATGATATAGGCTACGTTCAGCAAAACCGTGAGGAGATGGAGGTGCTCTTCACGCTGCTCGCCGAGCGCTATGAGCGGGGCAGCGTCATGATCACGAGTAACCTGCCGTTCTCTCAGTGGGAGCGGATCTTCAAGGACCCGACGACAACTGCCGCAGCCGTCGACCGTCTTGTGCATCACAGCGTGATTATCGAACTGAACCTGGAGAGCTACCGCCTGAAGGAGTCAAAGAAGCAGAAAACAACAGCCGGAGACGCCTCAAAGACCTCACACCCGGTCTCAACGACAATTACACATAAACACACACACCAAAACAGCACAATAACAACCAAAAGCCCTAAAAACAACCCAATTACGCCACACACCCCTGTTCATAAGGGGACAAAGAATAGGGAATTATAATTGTCGCTGATGGGGAATTATAGTTGTCGTTGATCACAAGATGCATGATAAGCGACTTCGGGGTTATCGCACACTCGGCTATGACGTGGATCGCAAGAGATCGAAATCCTGAATATCGCGCTGCGGGGCAGCCATTGCATATTATAGGAGAAGTGTTATATTATGCTCATCATAAATAGGCGGCATAGATGATAAACGATGAGCATAATATAATGCGCAAGCCTCTAGGTGGTAGAGAGGTTGAGTTGCTTACAATTCTTGGGCCGAAAGGCGTCTTTTCACTGAAAGATGCACGGGCAGTTCTGCGAAACGTTCCTTCCGATCAGATCTCACAATTTGTCCATCGACTTCAGGAAAAAGGGTGGATAGCCCAAATTCGAGCCGGGATCTACGCTGTCATCCCTCTTTCTTCGGGGAAAACGCGTACTCCTCAAATCCATGAATTCCTTGTCGGGATGGAATTGGTGAAGCCGGCAGCGATCGCGTACTTTTCCGCGATGAATCATCACGGTTTCACAGAGCAGATTCCTCGAATGGTATACATTGCCACCGATCATCGGGTGTCTTCGGGGCAGCGTACATCGCTTGGTTTTTCTTTCAAAATCGTATCACAAAAAAGATCGAAATTCTTCGGCTTGCAGAAAGCTTGGATTGATGAACGCCCATTCACGATCACAGATCCCGACAAAACGATTATCGACGGGCTTGACCTGCCGTCAAATGTCGGCGGCATGAGTATCATTGTCGATGCTCTAGGAAACCACTGGGACCAATTGTCGGAAGACCGCCTCTTTGAGTACTCTAGCAAGATCGGGAACTCTACAGTGTCAAAGCGACTCGGTTTTCTGATGGAGGCTCTCGGAAAGGGTCATGTCGAGAACCTCAGAAGATCCATAACACTCAGGAGCGGGTTCCCGAGCCTCGATCCGACATTGCCTGCTACCGGGCGGTTCAACCGCCGCTGGGGACTGCTGGTAAATATGAAGGTGGGACATTGATAAGTACAAGCGCTCTCCATCGTACAGCCGAACGAGAGGGTCTTCGTTTCGACCAGGTGGAGAAAGACTATGTAATCCTCTGCCTTCTATCAGCCCTCAGCAAAGCCATCGGCCCGTCTGCCGAGTGGGTATTCAAGGGAGGGACGTGCCTGCGGCACTGCTACTATGAAAAGTACAGATTTTCAGAAGATATCGACTTCACGTGCAGGGCTGTTCTCGGGAGCGTTGAGAGGGCGCGAGCGCTCATCGCCGTTTCTCTGGAGACAATGAGGGATGAGAATGGTCTTGTATCAACGATCAGCAGAATCGAGGCTCCCCCCAATGAGACTCAAGTGGAGATCGCCGTTCAATACAGTCGTGGAGGCCCACGCCGACAAGCACTGCCTTCTGTAAAAGTTCACCTGACATTCGATGAGCCGATCTTGATGGGTCCGGAATTGCGCAATGTACGCCAGATGTATGAAGATATCGGTCCTTTCAACATCTGGGCCTATGGCATGGCTGAGATCATTGCCGAGAAAATGAGATCGCTGCTCCAACAGCAAGATAAATGGCCCCGTCCTCGAGATCTTTATGACCTTTGGTATATTCTGTGTCATCGCAGAGAGGCTATGTCACCCGCTGTGTTTGTGAATCTCTTTACACAGAAGTGCCGGGTCCGGAACATTGATCCGAACCTTGGTCAGCTCGTGTCCCCCGTCCTCAAGGAGATGAACCGCAATGCGTGGGAGAATCAATTGCGGCCCATGCTCCGAAATGCACCAAACTACGAACAGGTCTGGCGTGAATGGTCTGTGCTGTGTGAATCATTCCGATAAAAGGCACGCAACCTTTTTGCGAAAGGGACAGTTCATTCAGTCCGGTGCTCGATCACCAACGATTTGATCAAGGAGCGGTTTCGTAAACCCAGACGAGACAGAATCGGAATACACACGGTGGAGATCGCCCCGCAAATTTTACCTCGTGCAAGACGTAGCTCACGCTTCTGCCGTCTTCGTTTCGTTGGTCCTACAATCCATGGTTCCACAGATGCAGCGCAAATAGTACTGTAACCAGGCTGTAATTGGAATGTGTAATTCGATGCACTTGGTGGACAAGAATCCAGAAAAAGTGCCCTAATTTCGCCGTATTGGGTAGTGTTAGGACTTTTTGGGACCAAGAAGTCGCAGGTTCAAATCCTGTCGCACCGACGATTTTGGGCACTTTTTGACGTGAGAGAGAAGTAGGTGTGACAGATTTGTGACGGAAAAAATTACCTCCCATCTCATTTGGTGGAGTGTGGGATCTGTGTTTTCAAGGGCCGATTGCACGCCGACTGTTCGCGAATTTTGGAGTTTGATGCAATTGGTGGACAAGAATCCATCGAATGTGCCCTGTTTTCTAGAATAACGGATGCGCTTGTCCCGGGACCAAGAGGTCACACGTTCATATCCCCGTGTCCGACGAATAAGGGAATTCTCAAGCTTCGTATGCCCGATTGTATACCGGCTGGATGATCAACGAGTTGTGTGTGTGGGTCACTCAGCAGGAAGCCCCAGTCAAAACTCGACTGGGGCTTCTTCTCCTACAGATATCCGTCACACATGTCGTCAGCTATGCACCGAGTTCCGACTTTGCCGGGTCCTGATCTACGGCTTTTACCGAAGCAACAGGAACCGCTTGGTTTCCACAAAATCCCCCGTCCTCAACCGGTAGAAGTACACTCCGCTCGATAGCCCGCTCCCATCAAATCGCACTTCGTGATACCCTGCATTCTGTTCACCATTCTGGAGAAGTGCAACCTGCTGCCCGAGTGTGTTGAATACTATCAGAGTGGCAATGGAACGCTCGGGCAGGCCGTAGCGGATCGTGGTCGATGGATTGAACGGGTTCGGGTAGTTCTGCGATAACCTAACCTCTCCCGGCAGTGCATCGTGTTCAGCCACAGAGACTAGAGTATAGGTGACTCTCAAGCGACTCGAGTCTTTGTACATCTTCACATCAGGGATTGTGACCAGACCACTGTCGTACACAAGAGATGCCTGCTGTATCACAACATTGTTACGACGATTCTCCCAATTGATTCTTCGCCCGAGTGGAACGCTGAACGCCTGGAGTCTTCTCAATGTCACATCTGTGGTTGCAGAATCAGGCGCAATATCGGGGCCGGATGTGGTCGCGAGATCCTTCAGCCGTAGAGTGATCTCCCACGTATTCGTCAGGTCAACAATATTGTCATTCCAATCAAGGTGACCGTTGATAGACCCTATCTGATCGCCGTTGGATGGAGTGCCGTTGCCCGGGTTATCGTTGATCGAACAATTAGAGAATGCCGGGTACGAGAGATTTGTTCTATAGCGAGTAAAGAATGAGAAGTTGGGGAAGGTTGGTTGCCACTGGGAACTAGAAAATGTTTGGGCATGATTCCCCGTCCCCCAAAAATGAAATCCCCCATGACGGTAGGTCTTCAACGTGTCATAAAACGATATCTTCTCCGCCCAGCCGACAACTATGTCGTTTCTTCCACAGAATGTGAACATGATAGGGAGCGATTTCAATTGGTCTACTCGCATGAGATAGTTGGCGTTCAGCCTTTCGTTTCTTCGATACCCGTCGTTCGTGAGTAGATTTGCTTGATATGTGCCGAATAGCCTGTTCACAATACCTGGGAGGTCGAAATTTGTGGAAGGCGGTCTGGCCACATCAATCAGGGGCACGTAGACGAATATGGCAGCGATCTTCTCAGGAATTTTCATGGCGGTGAAAATGGAGCCGACGGCTCCCATCGACTTGCCAGTTAAGTAGGTCCGTGTGCTGTCCAGAGGCAGGTGGCGAAGAGTCCAATCGATTGTATGCACCACCCTCTGTAGTGTGTAGTCATAGATGGTTCCCGAAGTCGGAATTGGATTTGTACTGGAGAAGATGTCGTAGCCTTCATGGAATCCGTAGTAGAGTGAGAACGCATCAGAGTTTGGAGGGAGCCCGTCATCGATCGTAATGACCCACTCGTTTGGATCGCCAATCACTCGATAGTCGTCGCTTGGCAGTAAGCTGCCTGAACTGCCATGCATCCAGTATGTGACCGGGTGCGGGCTTACGGATCCCGACTTGACAATGGCAAAGTGGAATGGGTAGGATCCCACATTCGTCATCTGCGGATATATGGACGAAGTGACCTTTGTCCCAAACTGAACATAGATCTCATAGGTCCTTCCGCCTGCAATTCGGCTTTCTTGCCATACTGGTTTCGGCATCATCACGCTTTCCCTTACTGCAGCCGCAAGCGCATTTGATCCAACTACTATCGCCGTGTCTTCGATGCCATTGAAGGTCGCAGTGACGGCATAGTAGAACGACCCTATAGCCGTTGATGTAGCGACGAAAAGTCCGTTGGTGCTGGCGAGAGGTGCAGAAGCCGAGTCAATCTTCAAATACTTAGGTATCCCTTGGGAAAGGTCTGAAAGGCGCCGATTCAGGGCAGAGTTGCCCGGGACCTTTCCGAGATTCTGGACCTGAGGAAGATCCATGCCGGAGAGAATCGGAGTAGACGACTTGTAAAGTGTGTAGAGAACATCTGTCGTGGATAGGTTCTCCCAAGTGACAAACACCTGCCCATCTCGAAAGAAGGCATTCATGCCCGTGGCTGGCTGCACCTCGATCGTTGATCGTAGTGTATCGTTGGTTGGATCGGCATCTCCAACCAGAGACGTAAAAGTGGTCGCATGGTGTATTCCCATTCCTGCCGTCCATCCGTCGAATGATACCTGAGATGTTGCATTGCCTGTCAATGCCGTTACAGTTCGGACCGACGTGTACCCATCGGGCGAGATCAGCAACGTCACGGTGAAGGTCTGTGGGGTTGTGCCATGGTTCTTGACGGTTACCTTCGGAATCTGGGAGAAGGTCCCTTTCAGGATGTCTATCGACTGTGTGCCAGCATCAATTGCACGCCGTGTGCCAATGGCGCAATTGTCGACGTAGAGATTGTTTCCATATGCGCTCACGGCCTTGAATCTTACCCTGTTCGTTCCTGAAGGGAGGGTGTACGTCTTCGTGGCCCATTCAGATGCAGTCGGCAAGAATGGCAATGAATGTGGTGGGGCCGTTACCAATGGTCCCGATACGCCACCATTCAAAATAACTAACGTCGTATAGCTCGCACCTCGGTCTGTCGAAATCTCGATGATCAATTGATCATTCTCAGTCGTATACGTCGCATAAGCATGATCGAATCGTAACTGGTCGCCCGGTGACGAGGCGCCCATAGTCGACAAAACCAGCGACTGTGTTGTCCCGGTGCTCGCCACGAAGAAATCAAAATTCGCTGAAGCCACCCCAACACCGTATCCACTTGCCCCGGCATACCGCGACCAGCATTGAGTTCCGATGAATTCCAGATCCCAGCCGGCAGGCGGGAATCGTTGGCCTTCAAAATCCTCCAGGACGGAAGAATTGATTCCAGCAGGGGCGATTGGCTGTCTTAACGTTGCACTCCCATTCTGCGTATGGACTTGAGCATGGAGCATGCAGAACAAGGTAGTAAGAAGCACGGCTGCTCGGAGGGAACGCATAAGAACTCCTCTTATCGTGGCATGACTCGTTCTGGTTCGCCTGTCGTCGATTCCGTCTACTTTGACGACACCAACACGTTGGATATTGCTTGAACTTCCATTTCTTGCCGTTGTGCGTAATGCTTGTCCTAGTCCAGAATGAGCGTCGTGAATGCGATGCCGCTCTCTTTCAACAAACGGGCCTCCTGGTCGCTAACAAAGAAATCAATTCCCGAGCCGGATTGGCGTGAGGCACCTTCAAGAGATATGCCGAGTTGAGCAAGTTTGATGACGTCTTCCCGTGACGGGATCGGCACGCTGATCTTACTGTAGCGCTCCTGTGCAAACAGTTGATTTTTCCAGGTTACCAGAGCTATGAGCGTCGCGAGCACCATGAAAACATATTTCATATCTCCTCCGAGTACTTTAGATTCTATATTCCGACTTGCACCCATTGCGGCTTCCGTTCCTGTATCCGGGCCTAATGTACTCATATGTCAAAGGGGACACATATCACTGCGGTTGCAAAGGCTATAACGATTGTTGCATCAACAATCCGGTCACAAATCGGGTACAGTACGGGGACAAGGGGATACTAAGAGGGGGAGAAAAGAGGGGATCGGAGTCTTGCTAGCCCTCTGTGCGCCGGGCCTCGCTCGGGGTCATTCCGAACTGTTGGTGGAAACATTTTGTAAAATACGCCGGTGAATTGAACCCGATCATGTAGGCAATTTCTGCCACCGTGGCTGCGTTTTGGCGGAGCAAATCCATCGCTCTGTGAAGACGCAGGTAGCGAACAAAGTCACCTGCCGGCATCCCGGTCAGCGCCGTGAGTTTCCGGTGGATCTGCGACCGGCTCATCCCCGCTTCCCGTGCAAGTTCATCGACGCCAAAGCCCTCTTCGGCAATATGGGCTTCGACAACACCCTTTATCCTTTGCAGGAACTGATCATCGATCGAGCTCACAGTGACCTCGCCCGGCTTTAGAACCTGCCTTGCGCTGAACCGCTCCCTCAGCTTGCGGCGCAGATGGATGAGGTTCTTTATCCTGGCCATGAGTTCCTTGGGCTCAAAGGGTTTAATCAGATAGTCATCGGCACCGGTTTCCAGACCCTCAATCCTGTTTTCACTTGCCGCCTTCGCGGTGAGCAGAATAATGGGGATGTGACTCGTCTTTTCGTCACGCTTCAGTGCCTTGCAGACCTCGTAGCCATCCATTTTCGGCATCATCACGTCGCTGATGATGAGGTCGGGGATAGCCTCCTGTGCTTTCTCAATCCCTTCCGCGCCATCCCGGGCTTCCAGAACATAGTACGAGGACGCAAGAATGGTCTTGATATAGGCACGGACGTCAGCGTTGTCCTCAACGATCAGGATAATATGGTTTTGGTCACCTGTTACGGAGGATTTGCCTTCACCGTGCACTCTCTCGACATACTCATCGGCAATAACGGTTGCTCCTACCCGCGTTGCCGGTTGAGCACTGGCAGCCGCCTCCACAATCTCCTCGTCTTTCAGGTGGCCCCGTCCCAGTGGAAGCCGAACGGTACACTCCGTACCCTTTCCCACCCAGCTCCGGATTTCGATCGTACCATGGTGCAGCTCAACGAGCTCTTTGACTAGCGCCAGACCGATACCCGACCCCTCATGCTCCCGGGTCTGTGACGCATCGACCTGATAGAAACGATCGAAGATCCTGTCGAGTTGTTCGGGCGGTATGCCGACACCCGTGTCGGCGACCGTGATCTCAACAGACTCACTTCCCGGCCCTCTATTGCTGCCTGTCCCCTGATTCTTGTCCGTTGCCTTCGGTGCCAGTCCTACTGATACTGTCACGCTCCCACCCTCCGGCGTGAATTTAAATGCATTCGAGACAAGGTTGCTGATGATCTGTTCCAGCATGTCCCTGTCACAATAGGCTTCTATCTCCTCCTGTCCGACCACAACATCCAGGCCGATATGTCTCAACCCGGCGGACGATTCAAACGAATACGCAATCCCTCTGACAAGAGGGACAATATTCAACTGGCTCGCCCGGAGCTTCATTGCCCCTGCTTCCAGCTTTGAGAGGTCCAGCAGCTGGTTGATGAGTCTGAGGAGACGATGGGCGTTCCGCTCTACCATCGTTAAGTCCCTCTGCAATTCGCCTGCCCGGGGTGTATTGCCGGGTGAAGATGCCGCAGGCGCCTGGATCAAACCATTGTCACTCCCGGGTTGTTCGCGCAGTAATCTCTCCTGCCACTTCTGAATGGGCCCGAGAATAAGTGTGAGCGGCGTGCGGAATTCGTGTGAGATATTGGTGAAGAAACGGGACTGTAGTCGATTCATCTCAGCTATGTGCTCCGCATGATGCTTCAGGGAAAGCCGTTTGACGCGCACACGATAGGTTGCAGAGAGGAGACCGATGAGGAGAATGCCATACACGGCATATGCCGACTTCGTGCGCCACCAGGGTGGGGAAATAGAGAGTGCCATGGCGATCTGTTGCTCCGGCCAATACGAACGAATGCTGACCGCTTTGATCCGCAAGACATACTCGCCGGGGCTCAGGCCGGGATATCGCACGAATCGCCGGTTTTCCGGATTAACCCAAACATCTTCCAGTCCCTCAAGTCGATAGAAGTACTCGATCAGTTGCGAGGGCTCGATCGCCGCGAATTCGAACTCCAGAGTGTTCTGATCATGCGTGAATTGCAGGGGCGATGCGGCAGGCAGTCTTTGTACCGGAATATTGACGGAATCATTAATCGACATTCTCGTGATGACCAGTGGCGGAGCTGGTTGCGGCGTGAAGAGGCTGTCTGGATGAACGATGTTCATCCCCTGATATCCCACCAGCATGACTCTTCCATCCTTGAGGAGGTGCATCTTGACCACACCGCCACAGAGACCGTCGGACCCGCCAAAGTGGGCAAAGGTGCCTGTCTCAGGATTGAGTAGGCTCAGCCCATGCCCCGAATAGTAAGTCCACAATCCTCCCCGGGCATCGCTACCGATCGGAATCGCATACACCGCACCGCTGAACACATTGTTACGAAAGTGCCTGAATGATCTGGTGTCCGGTTCCCACAGATTGAGGACGTTACTCCCGACCCAGATTCTTCCATGCCCATCCTGGTACGTATTTCGGGTGCGCGTGAGACTGAGCGACGTGGGATTGTCGGGGTCATGCTCAAAGTGTTCTATGCCAATTGTTGCCGGGTCAAAAACGAACAAGCCGCCCACCTCGTCCGAGATCCAAACTTTGCCCGTATTGTCTTTCATGACGTCCGCCACCATGGGGAGACGTGGGGTCACCATCTCTGACCGTTCCGCAAATGTGTTTGTGCGGGTGTCAAATTGAAGCAGTCCGTCTCTGAATGCCGCGGCCCACAGTGAATCTCCCCCGACCCCGGCAACGCTCCGGCAGATGTCCGTTTTGTATGTCAGACCGGCCAGCTGCTTTGAAGGGCGATAATTCATGACCTTTCCTGTCTGCGGCTCAAATTCGTAGAGACCCAGCCCCCACGTCCCGTACCATATGCTTCCTTTCCCATCGTCATAGGAATCCCAGGCCCCGATTAGACCGTAGCTGCTCCTTTCTCCTTTGAAGAGGTCCACGGTCCGGGACACGCTCAGATCGTCCAGCTTCAACTGAATCACTTTTCCTTCTGTGCCGACCCAGTATCTGTCATCGCCCGCCTGATCAATCGTCTCCATTTCCCTGGGCATTCCATTGGCTCCCCTTAATCCATAATGAGGGAATCTGAACGACCTGGGTGGCAGGAAATAGACACCTCTGCTCCTGGTGCTGACCCAGAGTCTACCTGTATAATCGACGGACAGCCAGTTGATATCCTCTGGTGGAGTAGACTCGAGTGTCAAATACTCCCGGTACACACCTGCCGACGGATCAAATAGATCGAGTCCGGTGGTGGTCCCGACCCATAGCCGGCCCTGCCTGTCGAAATGGGAATCCATGATCAGATCGTCGCGGGGCTGTTTGCCATTTGCCGGCCGTTTATGGTAGCCGGTAATCGACCCGGTCGCACGATCCAGAAGATAGAGTCCATGAGCATACGTGGAGATCCAGAGTCTCTGTTTCGTCTCCCAGCAGAAATCCGTTATCTTGACGGTGTCCAAGCTCATACCCTCGACGGGAGGCAGTGGGAGGGGTGATATCTTCCGGCTTACCCGATCGATAGTGAATATTCCCTGGCCGCTGGCAACGAGGAGGTTCGCTTCATCCCAGTCATCAAGCCAGAAGATGCTATCCCAGGACTTGCCCACGACGAACCGGTGAAATTGTATCTGCTTCGCCGTGGCGTCAGCATTGGCTGCGTTCAAAGTTTTGGGCAGGTCTGCCAGAACAACTGAACTCTGGTACGATCCGATCCATATATTCCCCTTCGTGTCCTCTTTGAACACAACTATCGGATTGTGCTGCAGCCATATGGAATCGTTCTGACGGGCGAGGAAGTTCACGAAGCGGTCATTGGCAGCATCATACAGACTGACACCGGTGTCGAACGTGCCGATCCAGAGAAGGCCCCGGCCGTCCACGTACAGGGCGTTGATGCTGTTGGAAGAGATCGAATAGGGATCGTCCGGTATGTTACGATAGACCTTACAGGAGTATCCGTCGTACCGTGCGAGTCCGTTTACCGTCCCGATCCAGATGAAGCCTTGCCGGTCGCAGACAACCGGTGACCGGATCTCGGTTGTGGGGAGACCGTCGGAAGTTGTCAGGCGGTTGAAGTGGAAGACCGGAAGGAGTTTGTCCTGGGCGGAAAGCGGGAAGAAGGATGGAAGCGAGAGAAACAGACAAAGCCATCCGATCCGAAATTGGCGGATTCGGCACAAATGACACATGGAACAGGTCGAAAGGAAGCCCAAGTGCCCCCCTGCTGAAACTTGAGGGTGACGAAACGCCGGAAAGAGTGGAGGTGTTATTCAGGCAGAAAAATAGAGAAAGGGATCGAGAGTGTCAAGGATAGGGAGATGAGGACGACTCTGATGGGCTCTATTTCCAGGGCGTTTCCTGGTCCGTTCCGGTCTCTTTGAGTAGGCCGGTCCTCAGTCGCTGCCGCCTCACCGATGATTTCGATGAGTCTCACCAGCGCAAGGGCAAGCTTTTCGTCCCGAGCAAGATCTTGGCGGGCCTTCACGCCGTGAACTCTCTTGCCTTGTCCGCCACTTCAAGGATATGGCGGAGTCGGATGATGTCAGTCAAAGTCCGTTATGCCCATCTCCACGTTGCCGGATTCCATGCTGCATTTGGTTTGATTGGGTTGATCGCCGGTTCTATGAACTCCCGCAGTTGCATGATTGCTTTTGAAAAGTCGGGTTGAAGGCCGGTGCCTTGGAGCTTGAGGAATGCAGACCATTGTTTCTGCTTCGGCCGATCGGCAGAAAATGTTTCTCCCAGGATACCGGCTATACTGTCGAGAGAAGTTCCCCTGGTCGAAAATGTGGCAATGATGGCGCTATGCAGCGCATCCTGCTGAAAACTCTTCTGACCGGCAATGAAGAGAATGTCATAGATGTCTTTCATGCGACTTGTCAATGCGCCAAGCTTTGCAAGCGACTGAAGCTTCTCAGCAATGCTGGATTCAAGTGAATAGACATGAAGTCGCGGAAATGGGAATTTCAGAAGAACCGGATAGTCCATTTCGACCGGTCCGGGAGTGATGACATCGCCAAAGCCTATATCAATCTGGATTCTCACTCTGGCCCCAGCAAGATTCGCATGCACTCCTGCTCTCGCGCCAACATACTCGGCCTGTTCGGTGATCCTCACGACAGTCGTTCGTTCTGGCAGGAAAACGATGCCGTCATCACACGGTATCATTTGTATGGCGCGCATGATCTCCGTAATCTCGGGAATCTCATTGCTGATCCTCTGGCCTAGAAAGTCAATGTCTTTGGTCGGACGAGCGAACGGCAACGGATATGCACGCAGCAGGAGCGCCCCCTTGAGGACGAAATGTGATGAAAAGGAGGAGATAGAGAGTCGGTAGAGAAAACGTTCCTGTGCAAACTCTATGAGGAGTGCGTTGTAGTCCCGTCTCTGCTTGCGGGCGATATTGAGGAGCAAGGCGCGAATCGATGCGCCGGTGTTTCTCTTTGCAGACATTGGTGGGTGTTCGGCCGTCATGACACCATAGCCTTGAGATATGGTATCATGACCGTCTTTACCTGGCATATTTCAGCGTACTTTTGCAGAATACTTAGATTGGCTCCCTTTCGGCCAAGGTATGTTCTAAGCCCTTCGAGGGCAAGATTCTCGCCCAGTTTATTGCGATACCGAAACATATCGCAGATCGTCTTTTCCACGTTGTAGAGTCGAAGGTTACCTTGTTTCGTCCGAACATTGACAATGCCGGGTGTGTAGAACCGAGCACGGAAGAAAAATGCTTTCACCGGCGGATAGGCAATCTTCGGCGGTTTGTCGGCATGAGGAATGGCTACATAGACTTCTGATGGATTGAACGTGGTGAGCTCGTAGTACTCGAGTGCCGACAGGAGGCAGATGACACCTCTCGGCATAGCTTCGCAGACATCGACGAGTGTGGCACGGAATGGCGCTTCCTTTGGATGTGTCGCGAGACGGTAGAGACCCGGCTTGATCTTCTCGATTGCCCCATCTTCAAGCAATCGAGCGATTTCTCTCGTTTGTATGGACGCCTCCTTCATGCCTCGCATGGTTCCATAACCGCCTCGCGATTTCAGATATGCAATGACATGTTTCATAGGGGTCATTCGTTAGTTCTGCCAACAATATGCATTGGCAGATGTTTGGAATCAAGAGGAAAACACCAACGCCGGGGGCGAGCTATTGGAAGACTCGAATCACCAGAAGAATGCATGAACTGGTATGACAGATTTGTGTTAGTTTTTCAGCACCCCCATGCACAGTATGCGCAGTATGCACTCTCCCTGGCTCAGAATCGCCCCTTTTTCGCCAGAACAGGTACCTGAAAGTTATTTGGGACCAAGAAGTCGCAGGTTCAAATCCTGTCGCCCCGACGATTTTGGGCACTTTTTGACGTGAGAGAGAAGTAGGTGTGACAGATTTGTGACGGAAAATATTACCTCCCGTCTCAATTCGTGGAAAGTGCGAGCTATGTTTTTCAAGCCCGATTGCACGCCGGCTGCACGCGAATTGCGGGGTATGACGCAATTGGTGGACAAGAATCTGTCGATTGTCCACTGTTTTCTTGGATAACGGATGCGCTTGTCCCGGGGCCAGGAGGTCGCAGATACAGAATCTCGCTGTCAAAGCATTTTGAGGTTTCGAAAAACCGACAGCACACGGCCTGTATGATCAATGAGTCCGGTGTGTTTGTCACTCAACAGAAAGCCCCAGCCAAAACCCGGCTGGGGCTTTCTCCTTTGCTGATACCCGTCACAGATGTCGCGAGCGATAGACCGAGTTCCGACTTTGCCGGTTCTGATCTATGGCTTTTAGCGGAGCAACAGGAACCGCTTGGTCTCCAGAAAGTCCCCCGCTCTCAAGCGGTAAAAGTACACCCCGCTCGAAAGTCTGTTGCCGTCGAACATGACATCGTAAGATCCCGGCTCCCTCTTCTCATTCAGCAATACCGCCACCTCACGACCAAGCATGTCATACACACTCAACGTGAGTTCCGCCGATTTGGGTAGTTCAAACTTGATGGTCGTACTTGGATTGAAGGGGTTAGGATAATTCTGCAGCAGAACGAAAGTTGTAGGAGTCTGTTGTGTCTCTTTGATGCCTAGCGCCATTCCGGGAAAGAAAAACTCGAGTGCATTGTCCAGGTGCGACCGCCAGCTTCCCCATGTGTGCCCGGCATGCCACTCTCTGTAAAGATTCTCGTACCCCTTGTTCTGAACAATGTCATGGAATTGCCGCACCCTTGTGAGATAATCTATGCCGCCTGCAATGGGATGTTCATATGTGCCGACATCGCAGTAGAGTTTGAGAGGCTGCTTTGTTCCGCCGTACATTGATATTCCATCATTCCCAGCCCCGGAAAACGCGCCCACATTTCCAAATGTGCCGGAGTAGTTGTATGCCATCCAGAGAGAAAATTCAGAGCCAAAAGAATAGCCGAGTATGGCACGGGAAGCGGGATCGGTCAGCGTCCTGAACCGGGAATCGACATATGCCATCACGTCATTGACCAAAAACGCCGAATACTGCACCCGCTGCCAGCCGACGTATTCGGCGTCGCGATTGACCGGATCGACAAAAACGCCGATCATCGGCTTAATGCGATTGTGATGGATGAGGTAGTTCATTGTGCTCTCAGCACGGCAATAGGTGATCCAGCCCGAGCCGTCATGAAACAATGCCACAGGGTACCTGGTTGTCCCGAGCGGATCATATCCGGGTGGAAGATAAATGTGTGCCGTGTGTGAGCTGACGAGCACGGTACTGTGGTAGGTGGTATCCAGTAATGTTCCGTGCGGAATTCCGGGATAGCTTCGGATTTCGGGCGCTTCAACGTACTCGGGCATGGAAAGGACGGTTTTCTTCCCGATGAGCAGGTGCGGATTTCGAGTGTCCCGTGTGATGGTGTCCCTGCCGTCCAAAACAAACGCATAAAGGAGAAAGGCGTCACGCTCGAATACGCCGGCGCGAAACCAGAGGTCGGTGCCCGGAAGCCGGTACATCGGATGCGCGGTGTTTGTCCAGGCGTTCATATCGCCAGGGACATTGACGCTGGAGGCAGGGCCACGATAGATGAAATGAGCCACGGTATCTTCGATGAACGGCAACGAAGGGTTGGCACTCAGGAAGCTATCGACGATTGCCGCCCGGTTCTGCGGCAGTGCTTCTGTCACCCTCATGTAAAACGTTCGGAACGAAGGGCCCATCAAGGTGTCGACCGAAAAGAGGGGATGCGGAGGCGGGCCGAGAGCGAGAGTGGCTGTTTGATCGGACTGTCCCTTTCCCACGCTGTTGGCAAGAGACATTATTGCCAGAGACCACAAGAAAATCAAGGCATGAGCTTTCATTTCATCTTTCTGTGGCCGTGTAGGAAGTCCAATGGACGAGGGCCATCCGAGATTTGCCAGTGTGAACAGCCAGGTACCGCGAAACTCCCTCTTCGAAGGCTGCTAGTCGGCCTCAAGGAACACCCAGAAAAGCTAAAGGGCGAGAGCAACGACCAAAGGACGAAATAGTGGCCCGATCATATCCTCCGTAGCCTCTCCGCGTCGACATCCCAGACTCGCGGAGTACCCAGATGCCGATCCAGTTCGGCATTTTCATTGAGAGCCTTGCCCATCCCTCCTGTTAATCCCGGGTGGACGACCGTACAGTACATTTGGCCTCGTAAGTACGGAAATAGCCACCGTCTCATGTTAACCGTCCCGTACCCCCTTCGATCACCGCAGCAGAATCATTTTCTTCGTCATCACCTGTTCATCCGTCCGCAGCTGGTAGAAGTAGATTCCCGATGCCATTCCCTTCGCCTGCCATTCTACCTTATAACTGCCCGGCATTTTCTCCTCGTTTACCAATACGGCTACCTCGCGTCCAAGGAGGTCGTAGACCCGCAGATCCGTCCTGCTCTTTGTCAGGAGCGAGTAGACGATTGCGGTTGTCGGGTTGAACGGATTCGGAAAATTCTGCTCCAACGAGAAGGCGGCCGGGACTTCCTGCGGTATCTCAAAGACGTCCGTGACAGGAGTACGGGATGTTGCATGTCCGATGTGCCATAGATTCGTGCTAGAGGGCCTTGTGCCGCCGTCATACCACGCATGGAGCGTGTCTTTGTAGAGCATGACAGAACCGATCCCCGCGTCAGTCCCGTCCCACGCTCCCGGATCGGGACCTAACACCGGATTGTGAGGCGATTTTGACCATCCGGTAATTCCATCCGGAGATAATACAAGACCCGACTTAGTTCGACCGTCGCTCCTGGATCCGGTATACCACATGAAGTACACGTCACTGGAATTGGCGATTCTTATCTTCAGGACTCTCGGAATCCCGGCATTGTTGTCGTCCCATGCTCCCGCTACTCCCGGAGTCAGGATGGGATTGTGCAACGTATCCCGTTGCCACACGATTCCATCCACAGAGGTTGCATAGCCGATTCTCGAAGTATTCGCCGATGCGTCGTATGCGTCGTACCAGATCTTGTATCCCCCGGGGACCGGCATCACGCTGCAGGCAAACGGTCCTCCGGCTTCCCACAGGGCGGTTCCGGGACCGAAGATTGGATTGCCGGCATGCTTTGTCCAGTTGATTCCATCAGGGGATGTTGCGTATCCGATGTAACCCGGGGAAGTGGAGTTCAGGTAGCTAGAGTACCACATCTTGTAGGTTCCGTTTTCACGAATGACCATCGGCACTTCGGTTGTATTTGCGTCCCACGCACCCGGGGTGGGGGATAACACTGCGGATGGTCGCTGGGTCCAGGTGCTGCCATCGGGAGATGTGGCGTACCCGACAAGCCACGGACGAAGGGCACTGCTCGACGCCGCGCGATTAAACCACATTTCGAAGCGGGCGGAGTCTGCGTTGTAGATGACGTAAGGGTTCATCGCAAGGCTGTAGCCAGTTCCACCTCCGCCAGAGAGAACTGGATTTCGTGGATCTTTCTTCCAAATGATTCCTCCCGGCGATTTGACCTCGACGATTTCGTCCGCACCGATGTCGGGCGTCGAAACATCCCGAAGTTGTCCGTCGAAATCATACACGATGCCGGCGACGGGGGTTCCTTTGTTGATGAGGTACTCTGTTGTGGTATGCATACTGTCAATATGCAGGTGAGGAGCACGAAACACCGGCAAGACACTCACACTGTTGGAGTCACTTCCGCGTATCTTCCAATCGGCCAGCGTGTGATACACACTCGAGCCATTCCGTCCGATGTTGGCACCGGGTGCTGAATTGACATACAGGTCGTTATTATCCGAACCCCAAACAGCTGCATCAATCCGCAATGCGGCGGGTCCCTCTCCCTGCGGGGCCCGGACATTTACAAGAATGTTGTTTTGCACGACCGGGAACTCCAGAGTGACGTCACACCATACCGCAGCCGAACCCAGGCCCGGTGCGATGTCTTCTGTCGACGCAAGATAGACGGTATTGAAAGAAATCGACGGTGAAATATTCTGCCAGGTGCGAATGCCGGAGAGTCCGGACGTGTTCCCTATTGGTGCGCGGTTGAATATGTCGTACACCATATTGTTATAGATCCTGACGTTCTGGCCGAGATAACCGGGATCGCCCGATGCGAGGATTCCTTCCACGGCTGTGTTGTTGTCCTTTGCAGAAAGGTTGTGAACAACATTGTTGCGAATGATGACATTCCTGCTGCCATAGGCGTTGATACCAAATTGATGGTTTCTCGCTGTCGTGGCGTTTGTCATCCGCATATTCTCCACATGATTGCCCTCAATGATCGAACCGTCCGCCTCTACCGTCTGAATTCCCCAGGCGATGAGACTATCGGTCGGTGAGCCTACATGGTTATTGCGAATGATTGTTCCCTGTGGACGGAGACTACCGGAAACTGACGAACCCACGTAGATCCCATAGAGTCCAGCCCTGACCTTCACCCCGGAGACCAGACAACTGTCCGGGGCACCGTTGCCGTCTGCTGCATACACGCCGATCGCATCCGACTCTCGAATGAGATTGTCCGACTGTGCCTGCAGGTTGATAATCTGAACAAAGTCGCAGTTTCCGATGAAATCGATAGCATCGTTCCATCTGTGCGCTGTGTTGAGGAGAGCCTGAACTCTTAGTCGTGTTGGCCCTTCCGGACTGATGCCATCGACAGTTGTATAGCTTACATTCTGGAACATCAGCACCGCCTGGCCATCGCCTCTGATTGTGATGGCGACATTGTTGGCCGGGCGGATGGTGATGCGACTGGCAGGCCCTGCGCCTGCGATGGGACCGATGAGTGTGAACGATCCGCTATCTGCCGCCGCGGCGACGTAAAGCGTGTCGGTGAGCGATAGCGTGACGGCGCCCAGAATTCCGCCGCCGCTCAAGCGCCTGAACGCCGAATCAATGGTGGGGAAATATCCACCCATGCCCACCGTGTACGTCCCTCCCGGAAGGGGATCTGCAAGAACCACAGCCGTCTTCGACAGGAAATGTTGTCCTGTCCCTTTTCTGGAACCAGTCTGACCGACCACAAGCTGGAGCGCAACCAGGAGAACGCCCAGTACGCAAAGAACCCGTCTGCATGCTTTCATGTTGGACCCTGTGTAGGATGTGGTGAGAGAGTGGATAAGATGTCGCTAAGATGATCTTTGAGAACGAAAGCCCTGGCCCCGGCCGCCTTCGCTGCAGCGCGGTAGTTTGCCTCGTCGTAGTTGGTCAAAATGATGATTTTCGCCTCCGGATGAGCCGCAAGGATGGCCCGCGACGCGGCAAGGCCATCCACCGGCTCCATTTCGATATCCATTATTACCCAGTCAGGATGCACCCGCTCGAAGAGGTCGATAGCTCCTCTCCCATCGACAGCTTCAAAGATGGAGTGGTGATCCGGGATCCTGGCGTGGAGAAAATGGCGAATCGAGTCGCGCATTCGGCGGTTGTCTTCGGCAATCAGGAAAATCATGGCCAAATGTAATGCGGAAATGCTGAGGCATCAATAAGTAGAACTACTCTCTTGCAGGGCGGGAACTACTCATTTGATATGAGTAGTTCTACTCATGAGAAGGAAGGGAGGTGGTCTGCGTTCAGAGCGAAGATCGGTTCTCCAGCGCGAACTGGAGCAAGGCATTATGCCCTTTGATTCCAAGCTTTTGAGCGATGTGCGTTCGGTGATTCTCCACCGTACGGACACTGACAAAGAGCGTCTCTGCGATCCCCTTGCTGGTCTTGTTCTCGGATATCATTCTGAGGATCGTCAGCTCGAGGGGCGTCAGCCGCTCGCGGAGGGACATGGAACCGGGGTGTGGTGCGCGGGTACGGCTTCGCTCGACCAGAAGATGAGAGATGGCCGGGCCAAAATAGTACTGTCCCGAGGTGACGGCTTTGAGGCACAATAGGAGTTCGACCGTGGCACTGTCTTTCAACATATAGCCCCGTACTCCCAGATCAAGTGCCGCATCGAAGTAATTTGCGTCCTTGTACATTGTGAGCATCACCAGTTCCGTGGGAAGTGCCTCCTGATGCACTCGCCTGGCGACTTCGAGGCCATCCAATGTCGGCATCGAAATGTCAAGCACAGCAAGATCAGGATGAAGTTCCCTGATGAGATTGAGCGCTCCCGCCCCATCACCAACCTGTCCAACGATGGCAAACGTCTTGTCCCGTTCGATGGCTCGGACGAGTCCCTCGCGAAAGATCGGGTGGTCGTCAGCAATGATGATTCGGGTGGGTTCCTCCATGCTCGCCTCTCAAGAATGCGGGACGGTGAGATGTACGGTGGTGCCGGATCCGGGGGAGGATCTGACGTCGAAGGTCGCACCGATGATCCTGGCACGCTCGGCCATACTTGAGAGGCCGAACCCGTATATGCCCTCTTCGCCCCGGGAGGTAGCTGCGCGCATTGGGCTGGATTCCTGAACGAATCCTCTCCCGTTGTCGGCCACGGAAATCTCCACGTTCCCGGGATTCTCCCGGGCCTGCAGAGTCACCTCGGTTGCCTGTGCGTGGCGGACAATGTTGGAGAGTGCCTCCTGAATTATCCGGTATACATGAATCTCCTTTTCCTTTGGCAGGATGCCATCCACGTTTTCACACGTATAGTGAATCGTGAGCCCGCTGGAATGAGCGATGTTCTCCGTCATTGCCTTCACCGCACTGCAAAAGCCCAGGCGGTCGAGTTGATGGGGATGGAGGGCCGAGGCGATCTCCCGTACGTTTTGGATCGATTCCTGCACCAGAGCGGCGGCCCGTGCCACATCCTCCGTGGATCCCTTGTCATCCTGTAGAAATTGCTGAAGCTCATTGCTCGCAACGAGAAGATCCTGGCCAAGTCCGTCATGAAGCTCGGCCGCGAGACGCTTTCGCCCGGTTTCTTGCGACTCGATAAGCTGCCGGGAGAACTCCTGCTGTATGAGTCTGTCCCGTCTCAGGCGGGTGACCTCGCGCCGATACACGACACCGATCAGTCCCAATAACACTCCACCCGCGAGGAGTCGGAACCACCACGTCTGCCAGTAGGGACGACCGACAGCGATACCCACGAAGGCCTCATTATCGCTCGAGACTCCGTCGCCGTTTTGTCCCCGTACCCTGAAGCGATACTCCCCCGGGGGGACATTTGCATACGTCACGGTCCGTTCTCGGCCCGAAAGAATCCAATCCGGGTC
Source organism: uncultured Bacteroidota bacterium (assembly GCA_963779225.1). Lineage (GTDB taxonomy): Bacteria > Bacteroidota > Ignavibacteria > UBA10030 > UBA6906 > CAVPCZ01. Next base: position 202,847 of record CAVZWW010000003.1, on the reverse strand, counting down.
CGCTCCCTCAAGAATGTAGAAATACTGGTTTTGTTCTGGCTGTCTGAAATCAAGCAACGCAAACTCGAATGTGAAGGTGTTGGCCGCGTAGTCGAGCACGATCGGGACGGATTCGGACGGGGGCACAATCTGTGGCGTCTGGAGAACCCGGAATTGAGTGACAACAACTTGCGATCTACATCCATCATCGGTGATGCTGTCCGGGTGGAACCACGTAAGCCCGCCAGTTCCACCGCAGTAGACGAATCCACCGCGGGACATGAAGAACGCATTTCTCCGGCCTTCGAGCACGACGACGCCATCGGTTCTGCCATAGCGTCGCAACAGATGGCGTTGAACATCGAACCGGGCCACTCCTCCATCCCAGAGGGACAACCAGAGATTACCGCGCCGGTCAGCAAGAATTCCGTTGACGCCCTGCATGTCTGAAGGAGGTGGGGTACGGGGATCCAGAGACCGGTAGCGACGCGGGAGCGCAAGCTCATAGTTCTGGAAGCACCCGGATGAATAGTCAAAGCGAGCGACACCTGTCATCGTTCCGATCCAGAGGCGACCGAACGGATCCTCATATACCGTCCTCACGTTGTTGCCCGGGAGGCTCCCCAATGTACCAGGGTCCTGAAGGTACCTCACAGTATCACCGTTAGAGAGGTTTATGCGGAACAGGCCACGGTCGACTGTTGCAACCCAGAGGTTCCTCTTTGTGTCTTCGAGAATGGATGATACGGAGCCCACAAGTCCCAGCGTCTCCTCGGGCCACCGGAGAACAGGGGTAGAAATCTTGCCTGTCGGATCAAAGCGGTCCAGGCCCCGGTAGTGTCCCACCCATACATTCGCGTGCGTATCTTCATACATGGCCGTGATGATATCTGATCCCAGAGAGGTGGAATCGGAAGGGTCATGTCTCAGACGCATAAACCCCCTGGAGTTTCGGTCAAAGACATTGATCCCGCCACCCACGGTACCGATCCGCATTTCTCCGGTTCGGCGTTCGCAGATCGAGATGATGCGATTGCTGCTCAGGCTATGAGGGTCCGCGGGGTCATGGACGAAACGGCCAAACTTCTCATCACCGGCTTTGAGATAATCCACCCCGCCCGAAGCCCTTCCGATCCAGAGTGTGCCGGCCTGATCCAACCTGCAGGCCACAACATCCGGACCGCTGATTTTCAGTCCTGCACCTTCACCCGATGTGATCGAATGAAATGCCTTGAGCGGAGGAACGTGCCGCAACAGTCCTCGTGAATTCGTCAGAACCCAGAGCACCCCACTCCTATCCACAATCACTGATGCGATCAGGTCTGTGTATGTGCCGCTCGACCCGGTACTGTGCACCAGGTATCTCTGCCACTTTTTCTGGGTGGAGTGCCAACGGTAGAGGCCATTTCGTTGTGTGCCTACCCATAGGTTTCTGTTGTGATCTTCGGCCAGCGAGATTCCGGGGAGCGCGCTCCGGGGGAGGAGCAAGGGAGGTATCTGATGAAGCTGTCGATCCCCGGCGTCAATCCACCCAAAACTGCCATCGCGCATCCCAACCCACACTCGCCCGCCTCTGCCCGATACAATCCCCGCAATGCTGTCACAGGGAAGGCCGTGTATGGTATCGCAGCCAATGGAGGAATTCGTGGGGGCAGCAGAGCCATGGTGGATTCGGAGTAGCCCTCTGTCGCTTCCGATCCAGATGTTTCCCGAGGAGTCTTCTGATATCGACCTGACTGGCGGGAGCGCGATTGTTGAATCAACGTGTCCAAGAATCGTTACAGCTTCAGAATCGGGTGGGTCCATCCTCAAAACTCTCCCGTCCTCAAATCCCAACCAGAACCTTCCGGCTGAATCCTCGGCAACGCAAGTGAATTTGTGGGTTTCTGCCGCACCGGCTTGTCGCAAAGACACAACTTGCCTCTTGTTCCGAACGATATCGTACAAGAGGACTGCATTCCCGGCCGAATGAATGAGCAGGAAATCGTGTCGACCACCTGAGATTCCGAGCACATTCCAAGCGCCTGGAAAGAGGTTGTTATTGTTCCCGCTATAAAAACGGCTATAGGTATAGCCATCGTACCGCAGAAGCTGTTGGTAGGTGACGATCCAGAGATACCCGGTGTGATCCTGTATCATTCCAACGCCGAGCGATGTAGGGAGCGGGAGAGAAGCATCTTCGAATCGAACAGAATCAACCTGGGCGAGAGATGGCTGGGCGAGATTGTTTAATGCCAGAGAAAGGAAGAACACGGCTGAGAGAAGACAGGCAGGCGCGAAATTTGGCCGATACACCCCTTGCGTTTTTCGGTGCATTGGAGAACTCAGGGAGATGGAGAGACGGATGCATACTCGCCGGGAAAGCGGTCATGTGAGCGCTGATCGGAAGATACAGCAGCTCGGGCCCAATGTCAATCTTTGCGTGTGGCGGTGGCTTCGAAGAAATGCTCTATAGAATGAAGCGGCAGAGAGGGTACTCCATGTTCTGATGGCAGATGGGGTTATTAGAATGTCCGTGGGCTATGCCAGGTACTCCACGGGTCCATGGAAGGATTCTGCAGTTATTGCGGCTGCCAGTGCAGTTCCGTGTTGGGCTTCGCCCGTGCCCGATCTTTCATAGATCTATCTTCATTCAGTCGTTGGGATGCTAAGAAACAGTGTGACAGATTTGTGCTAGTTTTTCAGCACCCCCATGCACAGTATGCGCAGTATGCACACCCCCTCGTTCAGAATCGCCCTTTTTTCACCGGAACAGGTACCTGGATTTTATTTGGGACCAAGAGGCCCGGGGTTCAAATCCCCGCGCCCCGACGAAAAAGGGCACTTTTGGGTGGTGAAAATCGGTACTGTGCCCAGGTTGTGCGCACTTATTTGCACCCGCAGCTCAAAAATCGTTCGGTTGCGGGCTGTTTTCGCTAGGTGTGAAATCGCGCTTGGTCAGGAACCAAGAGGTTTTTGGGTTCCCAACGCGCTCCGCCGACGAAACAGGAGAGCATGGTAGAACCCGCGATGCCGAGAAGGTGTCGTGGCTTCTGTACGTGTGGATATACACCTTCGTGACCTCTGACGCTCAGTGGTATCGACGCCTCAGCATAGCGTGGCTATTTGATTCTTGCCACTTCGCGCTGTAACTTACTCCCGAACCGTTGGTCTTTCGTGCCGCAGGGATCGTACACGCCAGTGTAGGTTTCCCATGGTCAGAAACAGGCGAATTCTGAATTCAGACCGCAGCATTCGACATTAGTGCGCTCATCTGCTCCATATCGGAAGCATTCTCAATGCCTTCCCGGTGCTTGGCGCAGACTCGGCCTGAGAGGCTTAACGCTCGCGCTTCTCTTCTCGAGTTTTCAACCCCTCACTGGGCAGAACAAGCTCCTCCCCGTCTTCCACTTCAAGCGGCTGTCAACCGCCGATGGCCTTTCCACCAATGAGATACGCTCTCGGATTGTCCGAGATGAGAAGGGTTTCGTGTGGATTGGAACGACCAACGGTCTGGAAAGATACGACGGATATGGTGTCAAGGACTACCGGAACATTCCGGGTGATCCGTACTCGATATCCTCCAACACGGTCACGGCATTGCTCATCGATAGCAGGCACCGGCTCTGGATTGGAACCTGGGACACCGGCCTAAGCCTGTATGACCCTTCAAGTGACCGATTTCTCAACTTCCGACCTCCACGGGACGGTTCTGCTCTGGCCCAAACAAAAACGGTCCTGTCGTTGATGGAGGATAGAGCCAATACCATATGGGCCGGGACGGCAATGGGGGGTCTTGTCCGCGTTGACCTCCCAGCAGAAAAAGATGGCATTACTCATCTTGACACTCTTGTGCGTCAATGTCGATTTCGAGCATATCCACTCGGAACCCCGCTCAACAATGCCTATGAGTTATGCGAACGAGAGGATGGTAAGATCATCGTAGCTTCAGATAGAGGTTTGATCATTGTTGATCCCCAGAATCACTCGCTGTCGAGCCCACAATTGGCCGACCCCGTGGGCCAACATCTCGACTCCATCCGCATTTTCTCTCTCTCACGGGATCCTGAGGGCGGACTCTGGATTGGAACTGGCACAGAAGGAGTGTTTCGCATCGATTGGAAGAGTCACACCGTACGCAACTACAGACACAGGACATCGGATAGTCTCTCCCTACAATCAGATGACATCCGAGATATGGTCGTTGATCAAAATGGAAATGTGTGGATTGCGACACTCGAAAGAATTGATCTCCTTTCTGCGGAGACAGGTCGGAGGGTACCGTATTTGACTTCGGGGGATCGACCCGGTGGATCTCATCGCCCGCTCTTTTCAGTGGACAGGACCGGGACGTTGTGGGTCGGCACGACTGCCTATGGAGCGTATTGGCTTAGTGCGAAATCTCTCCAGATACCACACTATGCAATTGGTACTCCCGCTGGATTGCCGAGGTCTTTTGAGGCGATTGAGCCAACCCGCAACCACCTTTGCTGGTTCTCTTCCAGAGGTACGGTGTTTCAGATCGACATCAAATCACGCTCCCTCCTCAGGGTCATCAATTTTTTCCATGGGGAAAAACCGTCGTACTCAACACCCGAGAGAACCTCTACCTATTTTGATGACTATGGAAATCTCTGGTATGGTACTTGGGGACTCGGGCTGTACCGGATCAATCTCGGCAGCGGTCGCATTGACAACTTCCGATATGTATCACCCCTTGGGAAGGAGTCTACTGTCCGGAGCATCGCACGCGGGACGGGAGATTCCCTCTGGCTGGCTTCGTACACCGACGGACTGAAGAAATTCGATCCCCGGTCGAGCACATTCCAGGACTATTTTCGGGATTCCATCCACTATGCCTCAGACGTGATGAGGGATCAGCGAGGGAGACTGTGGATTTCCACAGAGGCAGATGGTCTTCTGGTGATTGATCCTGCGACGGGTGTGATCCTGCGACTGCGCCATGATCCGGACAACCCGCGATCCCTCGGCCACGATCGGACTCGCAATTCCTATCAGGACCCTCAAGGTCGTATCTGGATTGCTGCAGGCAACGCACTGAATCTCTATGATTCGTTAACGAATTCATTTGAACGCTACCCCAATCCCGCATTCCGCTTCTCTATCTATGCAAAACCGATCGGTTCTGATACGAAGGGAAGGCTATGGGTAGATCATGGCAGCGGCATCTCCGTGTTTGACCCCTCGACTCGTACCTTTCGGAATTTCGATGCTTCATATGGGCTGAGTGGTCGGATAGTCGACATGAAGAATCTTGAGGGTGGGAGGGTGCTACTTTCCGGGTCTCAAGGGATCAATGTTTTCAATCCGGATAGCGCAGACATTCATCGACCGGTTCCACCTCTTGTTCTCACAAGGATGTCGATCAATGATGAACCGGCTGTCCCCCCGCCGGTCGACAACGGACGTGGAATCCTCAGTCTGTCTTACCTGCAGGACGTGCTCGAATTCGAGTTCGCATGCGCGGACATCGATGTCCCCTCGCTTATCGAGTACCGGTATCAGCTCGAAGGTCTTGAGAAGAAACAAACGAAGCCCAAAGACCGCCGTTCCGTACGCTACACAGCGGTGCCGCCGGGTGACTACTCCTTCGAAGTCGAGGCAACTTCCATCCGCGGGGAATGGCCGGCTCAGCGATTGGCGATTTGGATTACGATTTCCCCCCCATGGTGGCAATCCACATGGGCATACGCTTTGTATGTCTCCGCGTTTCTTGGTGTGCTGTTTACGGGGTACCGGTTGCGGTTGCGCCAGATCCGTGTTCACACCCAAATGGAAATGGAACATTTTCGTGCAGAGCGCATAGAGGAGGTCGATCGCCTCAAATCTCGCTTCTTTGCCAACATCTCGCATGAGTTCCGAACCCCCCTGACCTTGATTCAGGGACCGATTGAGGGACTTCTCGAGAGAGCTTCGGATTCCCGATCAGTTCAGCAACTGAGTATGATGAGACGAAATGCAAATGTTCTTCTTCAGCTAATTAACCAGTTGCTTGATCTCTCGAAGCTGGAGGCAGGTGTTATGAAGCTGCGGGCATACCGGATAGATATCGTGCCATTGGTTAAAGGGATCGCATATTCGTTTGAGTCGTCGGCAGGTATCCGGGGTATAACCTTGCGCGTTGAGAGCGGTGAGGGGGAAATCGAGGCATACGTTGATCGGGAGAAAGTTGAAAGAATCGTTGGTAATTTGCTCTCCAACGCGTTCAAGTTTACGCCGGAAGGAGGGTCTGTTATATGCACCGTACTACGGATTGGATCTCACGCTACTGAGATTCGAGTCACCGATACCGGAGTCGGCATACCGGCAGAGGAACTGCCGAGGGTGTTCGATCGATTCTACCAAGTCGATAGTTCTCAAACTCGACACTATGAAGGTTCCGGCATTGGCCTGGCTCTGGTGAAGGAATTGGTCGAATTGCACCATGGGACAGTCGATGTGAAAAGTGAGTTGGGAAAAGGAACAGAGTTCACGGTTCGACTTCCGCTGGGGAGAGACCATCTGAAGGACGAGGAGATCATTCCTGATCCTCGCATGGTATCAGATCGCGAGGCTGACCTCGAGAGCACTCCTGGGTTTCCTCCACGCACTGTCCTGAGTCCTAAAGCCAACCGGCAATCTCGACCCGCCAGCCCTTCCGCACCCGTTGTTTTGATTGTTGAAGACAATGCTGATGTGCGGTTCTACATCAAGGACAATCTTCCGGGCACGTATCACATTCTCGAGGCCCAAGATGGTATGGAGGGTGTTCAGGTTGCCCAACAGAGCATCCCTGACCTTATAATCAGTGATGTCATGATGCCGAAGATGGATGGCTTCGCTCTATGCAAGCGTCTCAAGAGCGATGAAAGAACGAGCCATATCCCGATAATTCTCTTGACCGCGAGAGCTGCCATCGAAAACAAAATTGAGGGATTGGAGACAGGCGCGGACGACTACCTTATCAAGCCCTTTGAGCCTAAAGAGCTTGTTACAAGAGTGAAGAATCTTAACGAAAGTCGTCGAAAACTGCGTGAACGGTTCAGTGTCGGGGTTGTGCTCAAGCCTGGTGAAATAGCCGCTAGCTCGGTTGATGATGCATTCTTAGTGAAGGTGATGGCAGCGGTGGAGAAGGAGATCGGCAATGAGAACTTCACGGTCGAGGATCTCGGACATGAAGTCGGCATGAGCCGATCACAACTTCACCGCAAGCTGGTAGCGCTCACAAATCAGGCTCCTAACCAGTTCATACGTTGGATAAGACTACAGAGAGCGATGGATTTGCTGAAGAAGAAGGCGGGGACCGTATCAGAGGTTGCTTACGGCGTCGGGTTCGGCGACCCTTCCTATTTTTCCAAGCTATTCCATCGCCAATTCGGTTTGAGACCCAGCGACGTCAGGAAAGCTCCAGTTGTCAAGTAGTCCCCCCTTGTTGCGCCTGAAAAAAAGCGTTCTCAGACAGGTGTTTCCTGGAACCCCATTAGATCCTCCCATATGCGACGTAACTACCTGACCTTGCGACAGAATTCCTCGGTACCCCTACGGCTTGGATGCTATATTGGGCTTGACCCGGTTGGATTCGGAAAGTGCCTTTTCCCCCGCAACCTTCATTCAAAGGAGGCCATATGAAGTCGGACAGGGGTACAGGGATTCTTCTGCTGGCTCTCGTCATGGTTTTTGCTGCGTCTGTCGTCCGTGCTCAGTTCAACTGGACCAAGGATATAAGAAACCCCGTGCTCTCGGGTGGGGGGGATGCTGCATGGGATGCCCACGTGTTCATGCCGATGGTTCTCTTCAACTCTGACTCTAACCGGTTCGAAATGTGGTATGGTGGGTCAGACCTTGCGTGGAAGTTGCCGTACTCTTTTGGTTTTGCGTCTTCGAAGGATGGCATCAATTGGACTAAGTATGGGCCACCCGTCATGACGGCTGACGCGGGTACATGGGAGGAGAAGAAGCTCCAGGTTCCAGCGGTGATACGAGAGAATGGACAATACAAGATGTGGTACGGCGGGATTCGTGCCTACAAGGGAGGAATTGGATATGCAACATCTCCGGACGGGATACACTGGACGAAGCATCCGGGCAATCCTGTTTTGGGTCCCGGCGTGGCAGGATGGGAGATTGACGGTCCCTTTGTTTGTTCCGTTGTGCAGGTCCCCGGGGGAGGATACAAAATGTGGTACGCTGGGTTCGAGGCATACCCTTCTGAAATCACAAGGATAGGAATTGCCACGTCTGTCGATGGCATCAACTGGAACAGGGACACAATCAACAATCCGGTGTTGGATATCGGCGCCCCGGGTCAATGGGATTACTCCTATGTAATGGAACCACACGTACTGCGCGTGGATAGTGCCGACTACATGTGGTACACCGGTGTTCATCCAGATGTGCGGAGCATTGGAATGGCTTCTTCTGTGGATGGGGGGATCAACTGGAAAAAGCATACGGCAAATCCAGTTTTGGTGCCTACCGCCGGCCAATGGGACAATAGATACCTTGAAGCAGGATCCGTTGTCCGAATGGGGAAAACGGACACGCTCGTGATGTGGTACACCGGTGCGACATCGCTGACATCTTCGAGGCTCTGGAAGATTGGCCGTGCAACGTCCGTCATCGTAGCGAGTGGAGTTGATGATCACGAGCGCGGAATCCCAGAAGGTTTCGCGCTTGGACAGAACCACCCAAATCCGTTCAATCCGAACACAGTGGTGAGTTATCATTTGCCAGTGGGTAGCAGCGTGAAGCTCGTCGTGCACGACATCCTGGGTCGCGAGGTGGCGATACTAGTCAATGAGAGAAAGATGGCGGGGAGTTATGAAGTCAAGTTCAATGCGGGTGGACTGGCGAGCGGTGTGTATCTCTACAGACTCCAGGCAGGAAGTTATGTTCAGAGCCGCAAGATGGTCCTGACCAGGTGACGATTTGGATTTGCCTTATCGTGCCGGTGTCGGCGGATGGCGCGAAAACAAATAGCAAATGTGTCGCATCCAGAAATGGAGGTCAATGAGTCTCACCGAGGCCACCCTTCCCAACGTGTAAGTGGCGAAGGTTCGGGTCCCCGCTTGTCTCTCTTCAAAATCCCATCCGGGTTGGGAATTCCACACGATCCATCCGAATCGTGTGTTGTTGAGGCGAAACCGGAACACACCACGCGGAGATCGGACGGCAAATCGCACCTCATGTGAAAGATAACTCACGCGTCTGCCGTTTTTGATTCGTATATCCTGCCGTCCGAGATCGCACGGATCCTGTGCAGGCGCCACCCCAAGCAGGCCGTAATTGACTTGTGTAGTTCGATACACTTGGTGGGGAAAGAACTCGCGAAGAGGTGTGACAGATTTGTGCTCCTTTTTCAGCACCCCCATGCACAGTATGCGCAGTATGCACTCTCCCTGACTCAGAATCGCCCTTTTTTCGCCATAACAGGTACCTGAAAATTATTTGGGACCAAGAGGCCCGGGGTTCAAATCCCCGCGCCCCGACGAAAAAGGGCAATTTTCCCCTCCCAAGGTGCCCACTGTAACCAGGTTGTAATTGACTGCGCACTTTGTGTGCAAGAATCTGTCGATAGTAATCCATTTTCGCCAAGTAAGTAGTCACACCTTTCCAGGAACCAAGCGTTGGCAGGAAAAGATCCCTCCGTCCGGTCGAAAAAGGGCAATTCTTTATAGACGCTTGTCCAGGAACCAAGAGGTTTTTTAGGTTCCAAACGCGACCCACCGACGAAAGAGAGAGCTTAGCAGAAGCCGCGATGCCGAGAAGGTGTCGTGGCTTCTGCACGTGTGGATGTACACCTTCGTGATCTCTGGCGCTCAGGGGCATCGACGCCTCAGCAAAACGTGGCTATTTGATTCTTGCCACACCACGCCGTAACTTACTCCCGAACCGTTGGTCTTTTGTGCCGCAGGGATCGTACACGCCAGTGTAGGTTTCCCATGGTCAGAAACATGCGAATTCTGAATTCAGACCGCAGAGATCAGAGTTCACAAGCATCGCTCTCAGCTGCTCCGTATCAGACCTCTCTTCAATACCATTCCAGTGCTCGCTGCAGACTCGGCCTGAGAGTCCTGACACTTGCACTTCTCTTTTCGAGCGTTCAACCCCTCGCCGCTCAGGAAAAGCTCCTCCCCGTCCTCCATTTTCAACAGGTCAAGGGCCTCCCACCGGTGCTAGTCTATTCGCACGTCGTCCGCGACTCGTTCGGATTTGTGTGGGTCGGAACCGTGAATGGGCTTTGCCGATATGATGGTTACAACGTGAAGGAGTACCGCAGTGCAGAACTTGATCCTTACTCGCTTCCCTCGAAGATTATTTCATCCTTGTATTGCGATAGCAGGAAACGACTCTGGGTCGGCACGAGTACTGGCAAGATCTCCGTCTATGATCACTCCCGGGATCGGCTTCTGAACCTCCGGCAGATCCAATACGACTCCAGCAAAGTCAACAGGGGGTATTTCGGCCGCTTTCTCGAGGACTGCGACGGCAACATATGGTGCACAATGGAGGATGGAATCATTCGCATTGGGTTGCCTGTGCAGTTCGCCCCTCACGAGATTGACAGCATAGCGTCCAATGTAAGCATGACAGTTATCCCAACCGGAACCTCAACAGGGGCCGCACGAAGTCTGATCGCGCGAGACCAGGTGAGTCTCATTGCCGGAACCGACAGCGGGATCATTGCGATCGATCGGACTACGCTGACCGTCTCGCGCCCCCGCTACTCTCACCACCTCGCCCGGCGGCTCGATTCTTTAATCATCAACTGCCTCGCCCTGGAACCTGACGGGACACTCTGGGTTGGCACTAAAACCGAGGGGTTATATCGATTCGACTGGAACCGTGGGACAGCCAGGAACTTTCGACATAACGATTCTGATCCGTCCTCCATCAAGAACGATGACGTCCACAGTATCGAGCTGGACCCGCATGGAAATCTGTGGGTTGCCACCTATGAGGGCGTCGACCTCTTCTCTCTTGTGGAAGGACGTTGCATCCCTTACCTGACCTATGGATCGGCGCCCGGAACGGGTCCTCGTCAAAGGATATCCATCGACTGCACAGGCACGGTCTGGTTCAGCACAGGTGCCGGTGTCCATTGGCTAAGCCCACGATCCCTTGTTCTTCCACACTACGGGCTCAAGAATACCGATTGGCGTTTACGGTCGTTTGAGTCTGTGGAACGAAGCAAAGATGGAGCGATCTGGTGTTTTTCCGGAGGATACTTGCTTGAGATCGAGACGGCGACCAAAACCGTCCTCAGCACGATCGATGTCTATGGTGGCAAGTCTCAGCTCTTCTACGAGACTCCCGACCGCACCGTTTCACTCCTCGACGGGCACGGGAACTTCTGGTACGCAGCCTATGACCGTGGTCTCTACAAAGTCAATCTCCGCTCAAGGAGGATCGATAACTACGACCATCGCCTCAACCGTAACTCTGTTGGAATCAGGAGTATCGCGGAGGGGCCTGGCGATTCCCTCTGGATCGGCACGGAACCCGACGGGCTATCTCTGTTTGATCCTGCACACGGGACTTTTCTTTCTCTAGGGTTCAGTTATGAGGTGATTGCTGTTCTCAGAACCAGGGACAGTTCCCTCTGGATCACTACGGAGGGAAGAGGACTTATTGCCTATCAGCGGGCCACCGGACAAGTAACCAGGTTTGTGCACAATGCATCAGACCCTCACTCTCTAAGTGACGATGTCACGCGGGTGGCATACGAGGATCCCACAGGTCGCATCTGGGTGGGAACCGGGAAAGGAATCAATGTCTGGGATCCTGCACACGCGTCCTTCACTTTCTACCCGAACCCGCCGTTCGACGACGCGCTCTTTGCCTTGCCGATTGGTCAAGACACAAAAGGAAGGGTGTGGATACGGTATATCTCGCATGGTCTGTCGTTGTTTGACCCTGTCAACGGCAGGTTCACGAATCTCGACGCTGATAATGGTCTCTGTGGATCGCCCACCGACATGCTGCTCCTTGACGATGGGAAGATCCTCCTGACAGGTACGACCGGTGTGAACATCGTTCATCCCGACAGTCTTTACTATGACCGCCGGGCACCTCCCCTGGTCATCACGCAGCTTCGAGTGAACGATACGCTGGTGATCCCCCTGCCGAGTGTCGTCGAGTCACGCACACTTCAGTTGTCGCATGACAAGAATGTCCTCGAGTTCATGTTTGCGGCGATAGACATTGATGCCCCGCAGCTTGTGGAATATGCGTACAGGCTGGAAGGCCTCGAACCTGAATGGATCAAACCGGTGGATCGCCGCTATGTCCGTTATACCGCACTTGGTTCGGGCGACTACACTTTCCGTGTGAGAGCGACGTCGTCCCGGGGGGAATGGCCTGAAGGGGAGATCGGATTCGCCTTCAGCATTGCACCACCCTGGTGGCGATCGCTATGGGCCTATGGCTTCTATCTTTTCCTCGGAACCGCGCTTCTTGTCACCATCCATCGAGTGCGGCTGAACCAGGCGCGATTGAAAGATCGCGTGGAGATGGAACACTTTCAGGCAGAACGCATTGCGGAGGTCGACAGGCTGAAATCTCAATTCTTTGCGAACATTTCGCACGAATTCAGAACTCCTCTTACGTTGATACTCGGACCGGCTGAACAGGCGATTGAATCGACTCAGGAACCCTCGACGCGTGAGAAACTGCACCTCATCAAGAACAACACAGAGAGGCTACATACACTCGTCAACCAATTGCTTGATTTTTCCCAGCTGGATTCAGGCACGATGAAACTCCAGGTATCCCGCAATGAGGTGGTGGAATTCCTTCGCCGGACTGTGATGTCGTTTGAATCGTGGGCCGAGAGAAAAAGGATCAATCTGGATTTCCAGTCTGAGATTGAATCAGCCAGTGGCCACTTCGACAGGGACAAGCTAGAGAAAATCCTCAATAATCTGATCTCGAATGCGTTGAAATTCACTCCAGAGGGAGGGACCGTTTCAGTGTCATTGGTCTGCCCGAAAGATCAAAGTCCCGTCTCTCAGGGCCCCGCGAACTACATCTCCCGCATTGATGACAACCCGACAAGCATTTGTGTTGGGATTTCCGACACCGGCCCCGGCATCTCGGCAGAACACCTCCCCCGCATATTCGACCGCTTTTACCGTGCCGATGAGAAACACACTATCGAAGGGACCGGAATCGGTCTGGCGCTGACAAAGGAGCTTGTGGAACTTCATCGTGGACAGATAGCCGTACAGAGCACACCCGGAAAAGGATCGGTGTTTTCAGTAACCTTCCCGATTGAGAAGTCTGCATACCGGCAGGATGAAATCATCGAGTCTCCACCTCAAGGCGAGAGGCTCGAGCATCCCCCCATTGTCGTGTCTCATGTTGGTTCCGGGGATATTTCCACCCCACAATCGCCGGATGGAAAGCCCATTGTGCTTGTCGTAGAGGACAACGCGGACCTCCGCAGCTATATCCGGGAGTTCCTAGGAAGGGACTTTGCGGTACTCGAGGCAGAGGACGGAAAAGATGGCTACGATCTGGCGATAGAGATGGTTCCGGACATTGTGCTCAGCGATCTGATGATGCCGAAAATGGATGGAATGGAGCTCTGCCGGGCTTTGAAGCAGGATGTGCGAACCAGTCACGTTCCGGTCATCCTTCTGACCGCCCGGGCGGGAACCGAGAGCAAGATCGAAGGGCTGGAAACCGGCGCCGATGATTATGTGACGAAACCGTTTGATTCTAAAGAGCTTATGGCCCGGGTGCGAAACCTGATTGAGCAGCGGCGTACGCTCCGGACCAAGTTCTCGGCCGGAGTACTCCTCAAGCCGGGTGAAGTGGCAGTAACTTCACTCGATGATGCTTTACTCAAGAAGATCATGGATGTAGTGGAGAAGAATTTCGGGGATGAGAATTTTGGTGTCGATGAACTTGCGAGCGAGGCCTGCTTGAGTCGAAGACACCTCGGCCGTAAGCTTCACGCCCTAACGAATCTAACGCCTGCGGAGTTTGTGCAGTACATGCGCCTGCAGCGGGCCCGAGAGCTGCTTGAAAAGAACGCCGGCTCAGTCACGGATATAGCTTTCCAGGTTGGATTTCGAAACCCAACCTACTTCAGTGCCTGCTTCCACGCACGATTTGGTGTCACCCCATCAGAGGTCCGCCACCAAAACTCTTGAGGGTTGTGAACCTGCTTCATCAGAGGCGACGTGCGTCATGTCTGTTTCGTCAAGCCCCTTCGTTTTTTCTGATGTTTTGTGCCTTTTCGCGCGATGTCCCAATTTCAAACGTTTTTGGCGCGGGATCAATAGGCCCAAGGTTCTCCTGCGCCGTATATTCCATGGCGAATGTCAAGGGTCCGGGCACAACGGGGCTCCCCGTCCTTATCCCAATGTGCCTTTGCCGCTGACCCTAAGTGGACCGAAGCGTTGGTATGCCGCGGAGCATTGGCGTAATACCAAAGGACCCACCCACGCCTGCCGAGTCCATGAACATCCGAACAACGATTTCGTTGAAAAAGAGATCAAAATGAAGACTCAATCTATCGGCCTTGCACTCGCCATGGTCACCTTTTTTCCCATTGCGTCTGCCCAATGGTTCACGCTAAACAGCGGCACGACCAAGAATCTGAATGGTGTCTGCTTCACCGACGCCAGCACGGGGACAGTGGTCGGAGACAGTGGCACAATTCTTCGTACCACGGATGGCGGTACAATTTGGACTGTTCAGACCAGCGGGACATCAGTTCCACTCTACGCGGTTTATTTCACACATGCCAACACAGGGACAGCGGTGGGAGCCTCTGGTATCATTATTCACACCATGAATGGGGGCGCAACCTGGATGGGTCAGTCAAATGAGACGACGGTTGGGCTCTTCGCTGTTTCTTTCACAGATGCCAACACTGGAACGGCCGTAGGGGGCGGTGGGACGTTTCTCCGCACTGCCAATGCGGGCGTAAACTGGATTAGCAGGTCAAGCGGCACATTGAATACTCTTCACGCGGTCTGCTTCAAGGATGCCAGCACAGGAATTGCGGTAGGAGATTCAGGCACAGTTCTTCGCACCTCCAATGGTGGTTCAACATGGTCGATGCAGTCAATCGGAACAACGATTCGACTGGCTGGTGTATCCTTTTCCAATGCGGCCATCGGAGCAACGGTGGGCTGGGATGGACCTCGTTACGTCTTTGCTCACACTATAGATAGTGGCGGGACATGGACGATACAATCTGGGGGGAGGGGCGCGTTTTTCCACGATGTTGCGTTCAGTGCTGCCGACAGGGCAACGGCAGTTGGTTGGTGGGCTCCCGAGAACGGTTTCATGCGGACTTTGCACATAGCAGACAGCGGCGCGACATGGGTGGACGGGGGTAACACTTTCCCATCTGGAGTAAGGAGCCTCCGGGCAGTCTGTTTTACCGACTCTCTTACCGGAACGGCTGTAGGAAGCCTCGGCGTGATTCTTCGGACCACGACGGGCGGAGTAACTTGGATCGAAGGTGCAGACGAGGAGGATGTGCCGAAGCGTAGCATATTGAGCCAGAACTATCCTAACCCATTCAACCCGTCAACGACAATCCGGTTCGGACTCCCACAACGATCACTCGTGAACCTGGCGGTCTACAATATGCTCGGGCAACAGGTGGCTCAGCTCGTTGGCAACGAGCTCGATGCGGGACTTCACGAGGTGAAGTTCGACGGAACGGGTTTCTCAAGCGGCGTGTACTTCTACCAACTGAAAACAGGGGATTTCACACTGACGAAGCGATTGATGCTCTTGAAGTAGTATGAGTCAACACATGGCGTTCTGGTTCGATGTAGGAATCGTTGCGCCGCCGCCGGGTATCACCATCCTCCGGAGCAGGTCGGGCTAGTGAAGTCCACACTCATAGGACATAGCATCAAGCTCCTCATGATCCTCCCACAACATCTGATACAAGGCTCATCATGAAAGCTCCCAGCAGGATACTTCTTGTCGCAGCAGTTCTTGCAGCAGGGATTCTCGCAGATGTTCAGGCACAGTCTATAGACGGATCCCGACATCACTCAGCGGGCGAGGGCCGCATTCTCAAGCCGAGGATTCACGAAGCCTCCAAGCTAGCCTCCCAACGCGAGACGCTGCTATCACGCAAGACCTCCTTAGTATCACTTGCGGGCGTTCGCCGGACTGTCCCAGCGCAATATGCCACAATCCAGGCCGCGATTGACGCTTCCGCCGACGGGGATACCGTGCTGGTCTCCGATGGCACGTACTATGAGAATATCCGGTTCAAAGGAAAGAGAATCGTTGTCGGGAGCACGTACCTGACAACGAACGACACGTCGCATATCTCCAAGACAATTATCGATGGGAGTCACGCAACAAATCCCGACAGCGGGTCGGTTGTGTCGTTTGTCACCGGTGAAGACACTACCTCTGAGCTGTGCGGGTTCACCGTACAGGGGGGGACCGGGACCCGCATCCAGATCTCCGGTTTCTCGTACCGTCAAGGAGGAGGAGTACTGGTGTATTCTTCTGGTGCCAGATTGACGTCCAACATAATCTCAGAGAATACCGTTAGAGGTCAGTATGTTTGGGGCGGCGGAATAAGTGCAGAAGAATGCCCCATGCTCATCATGGAAGGTAACACTGTGCGGAATAATCATTTGTACAGTTCCGATGGCCAGGTCGTAGGGGGCGGGATGAGTCTTGCGTATTCCGCAGCAGCAGTCTTACGACACAACGTATTTGCAGAAAACATTGCACAAACAGACGGTCCGTACAACTGCCTCGGCGGAGGACTTTACTGCAGTGATGGGACGTATCTGATTGAGGAGAATACTTTCGAGAGGAATATCGGACGTGCTCCCAATAGCACCAGATACTGGACTCATGGAGGGGGGGTTGTCGTCGCCGTTGTAGTACTGGACTTCCGCAACAATCGCGTGGTGGGCAATGTCCTCCAGGGGTCCACGACAATGAGTGCCTTTGGAGGCGGGCTGAGTCTGGAGACAGACGCCCAGGACCTGTTGCGAGAGATGCGTGTCACAGGAAACTACATTGCATATAACCAGGTAATCAACGGACTGTACCCCAGTGGTGGAGGGGGTATCCACACACGTGACGAACGCCCTTTAATCGAAAACAACATCATTGTCCACAATAGTGCCCCATACGGGGGCGGTTTCGGCGCCTACATCAAATTAACGACTGCAGGGGGAGGAGGTCCGAACGACGCGCGTAACGCGCCGGTGCTCATTAACAATACAATCGCCTTCAATCGGGCAACCACAAACGCAGGTGGTGCTGTTGCCTCTTTCGGGCCCTGGATACCGAAAGTCATCAATACTATAGCATGGGGCGACACATCAGCCAGCGAGGTCTTCACCGCGGACGCAAGCAGCATAATGATCGCTCACTCCAATATCCAAGACGGTGCACCCGGGACCGGGAACATGAATATCGATCCCTTGTTCGTGGACACAACGTTTCGCATTTCTGACCTTAGCGCCTGCATAGGTGCCGGAATTGATTCGCTGCAAGTCGGCGGCGTGTGGTACCATTCGGCAACCAGCGACTTCTATGGTATATCCCGGCCGAACCCGGCAGGCTCGCAACCTGACATCGGTGCCTGCGAAAACCACAGGGCAAGTCCTCTTACCGGGATTGACGGAGGGGGATCAAGGATGCCGACCGCATTCGGGTTGGATCAAAACTTCCCCAACCCCTTCAACCCTTCGACGACGATCCGCTACGGCCTACCCAATCGTTCACAGGTGACGCTGGCCATCTTCAACACCCTCGGGCAGCAGGTCGCACTTCTCCAGAATGGAGAACAGGAGGCAGGGTATCACGAGGTCAGGTTCGACGGAGAGAATCTCTCCAGCGGGGTGTACTTCTACAGGATCCAGGCGGGAGAGTTCGTGGCAACCAAGCGGCTACTCTTGTTGCATTAGATCCGTAATGAAGAAGACCGAAATGAACTGCGTCGGCAAGTCCCGATTGCAGTGCTACTATGAGGAAAGTGAGCGGAGGAGAGTCTTGCTGGATGCTCCGAGTGCGAGCAGAGATCGCACGAGAAGGTCGATCGAGACGGAGGGATCCCCGGCTTCCATTTTGGCCACACGAGATTGACTGGATTTGAGCAAATGCGCAAGTTGTTCCTGGGTGAGTCTCTTCTGACGGCGTCGTCCCTGGAGGCTCCGGCTGAGTACAAGCTTCAATTCAATATAGGCTGATTCATGGGGACTGAGGTCGAGGAACTCGTTCACACTGCCAACCTTCCAGCCAGACTTTTCGAGGCGTTTTTGTTTCGCTTTGCGCATGACGGCTACCCTTTGTTATCGTACAATCGAATTCGGTGTTTGCAGGCTTCTATGACAGAATGCGGAGTCTGCCGGGTTTGCTTCTGAAAGACCTCAAGAATCACGATGGCATCATCATCAATACGATAGACGATGCGCCATGTGCGATCGTCATCGTTGATTCGAAGTTCGTGGCACCTTTTGTCGATCGAAGGCATCGGGCGAGACCAGGGCATCGGAAGCCGTTCGCCCTGCTGCAATTTCCTAAGCAGGAACCCGGCTTCAAGTCGCGCTGCAGGCGAAAGGGGAGGAGTCTTGACTTCACCATGCAGCCACACCAGGGGTTTATCGCTGTCGGCCATCGAAAACAAGATATGTCATTTCTGACATAAAGTCAAGTCCTACACTTCGATGTTGTCCCTTCAGAAGTCAGTCCGGTCAGGACTCCATCACGAACCATTTGAATGGTGATTGTTGGTGAAACAAGATCGGAATACATCAGGTGGAGACCGGCCCGCAAATCGCACGTCGTGCAAGTACGTCCGCGATCGGGCCTCAAGTGAGTGTGCCCAGATTGTGCCCGGTTTGTGAAATTCGATGCACTTCACGTAATTCAAATCTGGAAAACTGTTCTGAAATCGCCGTTTTGGGGGAATGCGGCAATTTTTGGGACCAAGAGGCCCGGGGTTCAAATCCCCGCGCCCCGACGAAAAAGGGCAATTTTCCCCTCCCGAGGGTGCCCACTGTAACCAGGCTGTAATTGACTGCGCACTTTGTGTGCAAGAATCTGTCGATAGTAATCCATTTTCGCCAAGTAAGCAGTCACACTTTTTCCAGGAACCAAGCGTTGGCTGAACAAAATCCTCACATCTCGTC
Organism: uncultured Bacteroidota bacterium; assembly: GCA_963779225.1. Classification (GTDB taxonomy): domain Bacteria; phylum Bacteroidota; class Ignavibacteria; order UBA10030; family UBA6906; genus CAVPCZ01. Next base: position 183,747 of record CAVZWW010000003.1, on the reverse strand, counting down.
GAAAAAAGGCAATTCTACAGTCACACTTGTCCAGGAACCAAGAGGTTAAGCGTTCCAGACACGGCTCTCCCTCTTCAAAATCCCATCGGCGTCAAAACGTCATCGTGTGCCATCCGATCAGCGGCGGTTCGATGAACCGAAAATGGATTCTTGCTGCCGCTTACGCGGCTGTCGTGCTGCAATATCCAGATATTTCATCTTGTCCTCGGGGACCATCTGGAACAGGTCCTGGCACCATTCCGGTAGGGTAGCCAGAGCTCGTTCAAGCAACCTTATTTCTTCATCATTCTCCACTTGGGAATGGATGTCTGCGGTGTCGGCCGGAGTGGTTCCTGCATCCAGGGAGATAACCCCTTTTTGGCGCCGTGTCACGCGTACAAGTGTATACAAGGTAATGCGTTGGACGTATGTCTTCAGTCAAGATTTGAGCCGGAACGAGTTCTGGCGAAAGTTCATGCGTAGCTTTAGTCTGGTGTCGGCTGTCACGTCATCCGGCGCGACTCGGTCCACCCACAACCGCGAACGGACCATAATAGTAATCCAACCGAGAACCGTAGCGTACTCGCGTTTGGACACTTTCAGAAATCTCCTGATGATATCCGGCTCTGTCAAGTGTCAATGGCCGTCGTGAGATCCTGCAAAGGGATGAGCATTAGAATGTTCACTACAATAGCAGTGTACAACGCGACTATGAAATTCTAACAAATCAGAGAGTTGACACACCCCATCCTTAATGCTATCTTAACTCAATACTCTCCCTCACTGCGTGGTTCCTGCGATGTCAGCCAGAGCATTGGTCGTTGTTGTGTTGTTCCTTCTCCCTGGTTTGGTGCAACCAGCGCATGCGCAGACCTGGAAAGAGCTCTACCACCAGGCTGACTCATTACTCGCGATCGGTTTCGGACCTGCCATGCCACAAGCGCTGGATTTGGCCAGACAGGCTCTTCTGAAAGCCGAGATGAGGTTTGGCGCATCGGACACGAACGTCGCAAAGGTGCTTGACGTGCTTGCATCGGTCCTCGCAAGCGCGACCATAGTCCGGCCTCAGGAAGCCCTCGTTCATGCGACGCGATCGCTTTCGATCAAAGAGTCTGTGTACGGTGCCGGTGACCCTGCTGTCGCCGACGCGCTTTCACTTCTCTCGGTAATCAATCTGAGCCTCAGAAAGATCGCAGAGGCAAGGGTGACATTGGAGCGGGCGCTTCGCATCTATGAGGAAGCCCATGCAACTGACAAATGGAGTTATCCCTCGGCGATTCATGATCTGGCATATACCTATCAGCATGAGGGCGATTACGAAAAGGCAGCTAATCTATACAACAAGGCGTTGGATGTCTACCGTCGGGTCCTGAAACCGAACGATCCGGCACTCGCGTACTCACTCACGATGCTGGCCGTGACGTATTGGTCTCTAGGGTGGTACAGCGAAGCAGAACCCCTCTTGAATGAAGCCCTTGCAAACTGGGAACGAAACTACGGACCTGAATCGGTGCGAAGTGCGATCTGTCTGGGAAACCTTGCCCAGCACTATCAGCTTCAGGGAAAACTTTCTCAGGCGGAGGCGCTCCAGCGACGCTCGGTTGAGATCGCCCGGAAACGTCTTTCTGCCGAGGATCCCATGCTCGGGAGAGGACTACTCGGGTTGGGTAACGTACTCGTCGAATGCGGACACTATTCAGCTGCGATCGATACCCTTTCACGGGCTATGACCATCTTGCGACGACTGGAAGAACCCCAGAGCCGGATTGCGATGGCGATGCGGAAGATCGGACAATGCTATCTGGCACAGCGCAAGTTCAATCAGGCAGAATCTCTCTTTGTCGGCGCCCTTGCTTTCTCGGATTCGCTGCGGGGAGGCGGAAGAGGACTGAACACCGAACTTTGGCTCGAACTTTCCCGGACCTATATGTGTACAGGAAAATTCGGTGCAGCTGACTCCATCCTCAAGAAAACGCTCACAGATCTGGAAGGCCGATTGAGTCCTGACAACCCGGCTATCGCAGAAGTTCTTGATGCGTACTGCGAATACTACCGGAGAGTCCGGTGTCTTCCCGAGGCTTTCGAAGTGTCGCAACGGGCCATTGCTATCCGAACAAAGAACTTCGTTCTCAATGCCCGCGTGATGTCAGAACAAGATGCCCATTCGTATTCGTCATTCCTTCGTCATTCCGTGGATGGTTATCTTTCGACTCTTCTGGATGCAAGATCACCCGATCCGATTTCTGTCCGGAGGGCCGCAGAGATCGTTCTCTCGACAAAAGGTCTGGCAACAGAACAGGCCCTTCTCCGGCGCCGCAATCTGGTGCGCGAAACGGATTCTCTGACACTGGAACTCGCTGAACAATACAGGTCTGCTCGGTTCCACCTCTCGACGCGGTACATCGAAGGTCCCCAACGGAAAAGCGATGCAGAGTATCAGCGTGAAGTTGATTCGCTTGAGAAACTAGTGAATGACCTAGAAGCATTACTTGCCCGCCGGAGCGCCAGTTTTGCGGAGACTGAACGGTCTCAAGACCTCGGAATCGATGCAATTGCTTCTCATCTCCCTGCAAATGCCGGTCTCGTTGAGTTTCTCCTGGTGAATAGTGCTCGTTTTGACCCTGATACGGTCGTACCGCGATATATTGCCCTTATCATTGACAAAACGGGAAGAGCAGACCTTGTTGATATCGGGACAGCGGACAGAATAGATAAAACGATTAAGCGCTATCGCAACCACCTTACCGCGGTAGCACAGCAGAGAAGATGGCTTGAAACTAGGGAATCCGCGGAATACGGGAGGATTGCCCGTGAGCTCTACAATCTCATATGGCGGCAGGTCGATTCGGTGCTGAAGGAGCGTGGGACGATTTTCATCGCTCCGGATGGCGGACTGAATCTGATATCATTTGCAGGATTGATAGATCCCGCGGGCAAATACATCATCGAGAAGCATGCTCTTCACTATCTCTCGGCAGCTCGTGATGTCATGTCTGGGGACGTACCGACTGTTGCCGGATCGGGGCTCATTGCGTTTGGTGATCCAGATTTTGACGCTTCGGCGACCGATCGATTGTCGTCCGGTCCCACCGTTGCGATGAGCACGGACCCCGGCGGTTCATACCAGGTGCGAAATATACGATCAGGTTGCGAACAGTTGAGTACGTTGACGGTGTCGCGTCTCTTCAACACAAAAGCCGAAATTGGGGCGGTTGTGGGGTACTGGCGGGAGGGAAATCCACTCGAACCTGTCGTCTCTTTGTTGGGTTCGATGGCGAGTGAGGAGTTCTTCAAGAGGGGAGCAACCGGCAAGCGGGTCATCCATCTGGCGACGCATGGCTACTTTTTGCAGGCTGGCTGCCTTCCGGAGGGACAGGCCCCCTCCGGCATCGGGGAAAGTCCCTTATTGCGGTCTGGATTGCTCCTGGCAGGAGCGAATTTGCACGGACAAGGGGCACGAGAAATCGGGATCGAGGATGGTATCCTCACGGCCCTGGAAGTCTCTGCGATGGATCTGCGCGGAACCGACCTTGTTGTCCTTTCTGCCTGTGAGACCGGTCTTGGGAGTGTGAGACAGGGCGAAGGCGTATACGGTCTTCGTCGCGCGTTCCAGATGGCCGGGGCTAAGACAGTAGTGAGCTCTCTTTGGCAGGTGCCAGACATGGAAAGCATGAAATTCATGAAAAGCCTTTATTCCATGAATTCACAAACCTATCCGGAGCTCATGCAGAAAGTCACACTGAAGCGGATCACTGAAGCAAGGCAACGTGGCCGGCCGACGCATCCATTCACTTGGGGAGCGTTTGTAGTAACGGGAGAGTGGAAGGACCGATCCCAAGGATCTGCAAAGTGATGTGCAGAAGCTAAGGGGGCGATCCGGCCGTTGTTGACGGGTCCTTTGGACCAGACGGAAGAATGGCAGCAAAGAAAATTGAATAAGGCCCATGAGAGCGATTGCGCCATTACTGAGGGTTCTCCCGCCTTCCGAAGGTGGAGATAATTCTGACGCGTGGCAGTGCTGCTGTGAACTTAGCGTTTCACTCTTACTTCAACCTCAAAGCGATACTCCTCCGGGGAAAGAGAACGCAAGGCGGGGGGTAAAATCTCTAGGACGGTAATAGTCATGTTGTGGCCAGTCGATGGTAACATCTGACGGGACAGGGTAAATTGCAGCGAGTCATGTCCGCCGCCTGAAGCATATCGCTTGAGCAGTTCGTCAAGGTGGTGTAACTTCGTGCCCGGCGATCCAACAGTTACCTTGTATTGAATGCCGCTCACCTGGTTCTGCGGAATGGCAACGAAAACTCGTATCTGTTTCTCTTGTTCGCCCAGCGCAAGAGAAGGAAGAGCTCGGGCCGAGGTCGATCGCACTTCGGGTCGGTAGGTCAACCACAGCGAAGCAGTCTGCTCCGCCGGTTCCTCGGCAATTGCTGGAGGAATCACGCCCGGCACTGTCGGATCCGGAAGCGGCTTCTCGGTTTGGCCGAAGTAGAGCACAACAACGGCAATGACTACCATCAATACTGGAACTGCATATATGAGCCGCACGGTCCGTACCATGCCCAAGAAACGGTTGGGAATGGCGGGCTCGACCCGGTCACGCACGCCCAAGCTTGCTTTCACGCGAATGAACTCCTCTGAGCACTCCGAGCACAATTGGAGATGTCGGTCAAAAAAAAGGAGTTCGTCGCGGGAACCGGTTCCCATTGCGCGGTCGACAATTTGCTCTACCGTCAGGTGTCCGGCGGTGGCATGATTCATTCGAGCTGCCACGACAGTTTTTGCCCGCTCCCAAAATCGCAGTTCCTGCCTCAGTTCTTCTGAACTTCTGAGCGCTTCCTCCACGTCCCTCCGTTCCTCGGGGTCAAGGGTCCCTCCCACGAAAAAGGGGAGCAAATGCCTCACTCGGTTGATATCCATATTGGTCTACGGCTTCCCTACGTGCACTTCTTCCACCTGAAGCGAAGAGTTTTCCCCCCTCCTATGCAATAGTCGCCCAATCGGCCAGAAGGTTTCATCTCAATTGCCTCACTATTTCTTCGATCTTGTCTCTACAACGAGAGAGGCGGGTTTTGATGGCGCCTTCGGTTGAACCGAACCTCCTTGCAATCTCCCGGTATTTCACCCGTTCCTGAAGAACCATTTCGAACATCTTTCTGCAACTTTCGGGCAACATAGACATGGCCCGGTCGATGAGCTGTTGTTCCTCTTCATTTTCCAACAGGGAATGGGGAGTTGAGGGGTCGAAGAGCGTATTCTCGACGGCGATTGCGTTCAGCCTCTTCTTCCGCCGTCCTGCATCCACAAGTGTGTATAGGGCAATGCGTTGCACGTATGTCTTGAGTGTCGATTCGAGGCGGAATGACTCGTCCCTCAGATTCAGGAGAAGCTTCATCAAAGTGTCGGCGACTACGTCCTCCGGAGCCACATCGTTATCCCACAACCGAGAACGGACCATCGCGGTAATCCAGCCATGAACCCGAATGTACTCCGGTTTTCGGCCCTTGAGAAAGCCCTGGATGAGTTCCTGGTCTGTCAAGTCAGCAGCAAATCCTGTGGTCCAATCGTAGGGGTGAGCGGTCTTACGCGTCAGCGTAAATGTATGAAGTGCAAGGGTGAAATCAAAATCCGCGGCCAAACTTTCTGTCCCCGGTGCTAAATTCTAATGACGGATCCGTGTTTTTTTGTCGATGGTCATCTGTCGCTTTCTGCTAAAGGCAGGTTGGAAACCGTGAAGTAACCTTTCGCATCTCTCAACGACAATCATATGAGCACTGAATTAATCAACGTACCGACTGGCGGCGATCGGGGATCATGAGCATCGAACGGGGCAAGTCTCATGAGGGATCCCCCTTGGATGTTTCCGGAGTCATCGACTGTGCGTGTACGCCGGTCTTTTCCGGCAGCGACACAATCCAGACGAGACGGTTGACCGGGTACGGGGCGCCCAACTAAGAAGTTGCAACCACAACAATCCGAGAGGAGAGCAACCTATGACTCGAACGACACAGCGTTTCCTGGCCTCAACCCTGGTCCTTGTCACGTGCACAGCAGGTTCCACTCTGATCCTGCAGAGGGCATTCGCCCAATCGGGAACATGGACCCACCAATTGAAGGTTCCCTATATGTTGTACTCCGTGAAGGCTGTTGATCAGAACATCGGTTGGGTGGCCGGTGAAAATGGAGTCGTGCTAAGGACTGTGGACGGTGGAAGCAATTGGAAGTCGGTCGGCGATTTGGGGATGGGGATCGGGTGGAGTATTGAGGCACTGGACTCAAATACCGCCTGGCTTGCAACGACCACGACCGAGGAAGGCGGGGAGACGTTTGTCTTCAAGACGACAGACGGAGGAGGACAGTGGCAGAAAGTCTATTCGCTTGTCGCATCGGGGGCCTATATTGACTGTCTCAAGATGTTCGATGCCAATACCGGTTTTGCGGTAGGGGATCCGGTTGGAGGGAAATGGTTAGTACTTAAGACGACCGATAGCGGATCTTCCTGGGCACACACCCCTACAGAACCGAATACAATTGGGGACCAAATAGGCTTTCTCAATATTCTCTCAGTGGTCAGTGCAACTGACATCCGCTTTGGAGCCGGTGGGGACACGGCCCGGATGTATCAGTCGACCGACGCCGGGGTAACATGGAAATGGTATCGGATCCCACTTCCCGCCAACACGTACACGCAAGCACTGAAATTCAACACACCTCAAATCGGAGTGGTTGGATCCAGTTCAAAAACCCTGGCACGAACCACGGATGGAGGTGTTACCTGGGCCTCGTTTACATTGCCCGGGCCCGGCACGTGGGGATTGTCCGGGTATGAGACAACCTTCTTCGCGGCCAACTGGTACGCCGTTCAAGTGAGTACAAACAACGGAGAAACGTGGACGCCATCATATCAAAACAATATTGGCCAACTGGTTGGCACCGATTTCGTGAAGCGCTCGGGGACGGTCCGTGGTTGGGTGATTGGTGCCACAGCAGAAGGAACGAATATCGTTTCGTATTTTGAAGCCACGACCTCCGTCCCAGGAAGTGAAGCCGGGCAACAACCTTCAGCTGCAAGCTTGTATCAGAACTATCCCAACCCCTTCAATCCCTCGACAACAATCCATTACGGTCTGCCTCAACGGGCACACGTGATCCTGGCGGTTTTGAACGCCCTTGGGCAGCAGGTTGCGGTTCTTCAGAATGGGGAACAGGAAGCGGGGTATCATGACGTGCAATTTGATGGTAGCGGACTATCGAGTGGAGTCTACTTCTACAGAATTCGAGCGGGCAATTTTGTGCAGACACGCCGGCTTCTCCTTCTCAAATGAACGATTCCGTTGGTTGAGCAGAGCAGGCTCGGAGCCTATCTGGTTCATGACAGTGCTTTGATGTTCAATATTGATTATCCGGTCTACAGTTCCGTATCCGTCGGAACAGGAGTGGATGCGCCGAACACGGACAGCATCATGGAACGTTGTTTCAGGAAAGTGAGAAGAGATGCGCTGGACAATTGTCAGCCGACCGGCAAGAACCAGGCTCAGAGAATTCTGGATGAAAATGTCGCGTTCTACAATGGTCAGCGATCGCATCAGGGGAGCAGCAACAGATTCCGAAGCCAGGCGAACCGGAGAAGACAAGGGGTTGCTGTTTGCATGAGTCCTGTTCTGGGTGGGCTGCACGACCAATATTACAGACAGGCGGCATAAGTAATGGAGTGCTCCCCCTTCCGGGGGAGCCATAGTTGTTGTCGACCGGTTACCTAATACACACTCAGTCACCACAGAAGGAGGAATCCATGAGTCCATTACGTGCTCTTCTTCCCGTTCTTCTGATTTGTGCTCTGATGCTCGGAGGGTGTGAGCAACAGCCACCGGAAGTCACCGATGCTGGCCAGGCATCAGCGGCCAAGACTTCAGTAGAAGCGGAACCAATTGCGCTGGAAGTGGTCGCACTCACCGGATGGGAGCTCGAAAGTGAAGCCGCGACGGGGTCAGCGCAGTCCCTCGCAAAAGTGCAGAATGGCAACACTATCAGTGGCTTTGAACGGCAGCCACTCGGAAAGAACATCGTCCATTACAAATTCCAGATCCGTACCGGACCAGGATCGCATGACCGGATAGGCATTCATCGGGTTGTCAAGGAGACGAATCCCTGCAGGCCGAACAAAATGAAAGATGCTCTCTTCCTGCTTCACGGCGACGCCAAGGACTTTGAAGGGATGTTTCTGCTTGGAACGCGATCAGACAATACGCCCGATGACTTTGGGCTGGCTATATACCTGGCGGAGAATAACGTGGATGTGTGGGGAATCGATCAGGCGTGGACACTTGTTCCTGCCGGACTCTCGAATTTCGATTTCATGAGGGATTGGGGTTTGCAGAGGAACGTCGACGATCTGTTATCGGCGATGGCTGTGGCCCGAGCTTCGCGACTCCTGACGGGAAACGGTTATGACAGGATGATGTTGTTGGGATACAGCAGTGGCGGGGCGACGGGGTATGCCGCCCTGAATCATGAAACACAGCTGCCGGTCGTAAGGCGCCAGATAAGGGGATTCGTCTGTGCCGATATGCTGCTGAAGACGAATGATCCGGCCATGCGGCAGTCATTCGTCAACGACGAGGCGCTCTACAGAGTACCGTACGACGAAGGCGTATCCCAGGCGAACATTCCTTTTCAACCGATCGGTCAACTGGCGCGAACCAGTCCGGATGAGGATTCCCCAATAATCCCCCCGATGACCAATATGCAAGTCGCGCTGTATTTTGGAAGCGGACAAATCTTTGGTTCCGATGTGACAACCCACTACCTTGCGGGGATCATGGACAATAGTAATCCCCCCTTTCCCATCGGATTCCAGCTCATCACGATACCACAATGGTTGGACTTTCTCGAAGCCGGGATACCCTACGAACCCAATAAGTTCATCATAGATTACGACCGGATGGTGGCGGAGATTGGCAATAGTCCTTTCGATGACCACGTGGGAGAAATACGGGTTCCCATTTTCAATCTAGGTGCAAAGGGTGGTCTTGGACCGTACACCATGTATGGGACCACCTTATTGGGGAGCTCTGATATCACTCACCTTATGGTGTCATTGGGTACCGGAAACACCCTTACCGAGTTTGGCCATATCGATCTCTTTGCCGCACCCCAGGCTCCGTTGAAAGTGTGGCAGCCGATTCTGAAATGGCTCAAGGCGCATCGGAATTAGCGGATAGGATACGCTTGATTGATTCGCAAAGGCGGCTCCCACGGGGCCGCCTTTGTGTTGACTGCCGTGAGTCCTTCCCAATCTCAGTTCCTTTCGGAAAGAGATCGAGCCGTGCGCATGTGCTCGGCACAATGGAATCGGAAGCATGAGATGCAACGTGCGTAGAAGCAAGCGTCTTACGGCCGAGTTCGGTCGTGGATTCGACGTCGCCAACTTGCGCAAGATGCGGCAGTTGTTTCGGATGTTCGTGATTCGAGACGCAGTGCGTCTCGAATCACGCGGAGCAAAACTAGGCGCAACGGGTCTCGTTTCCGCGGTGGAGACGATTTGGCACACAGTGTGTGATGAATGGAGTCGGAGCCACTATCGCATGCTGATGCAAGTCGAAGATCCCACGGCCCGTGAGTGGTTGTCCCTCTCCAATGTTCCATCCGCAGCAGAATGTCACCATGGGTCATGACTTGAGGGTGATATTCAGTACGATTAGGCCTCTAAACGCATCAAAAACAACAACTAAGCTCTCACAGCAGAGGGGAAACCGATCGGCAAAAATAGTTGTCGTTGACCGGAAAAAATAGTTGACGTTGAACACTCCGACTTCCATTTGGGAGTCGTTTCCCTTGCACGGACGGAACGTCGACGAGGGATACCGGCAGGAGCAGGGTAGTACATCATTCAAGTGTTCATCGGCCGCAACTTAGGCGAATCCGGTAGGCAACCCGCGCTATTCCATGAGTTGGACGCGGATCTTCATGCCAAGGGCATTGGCGTACTTCTCGAGGGTCGAGAGGCGGATATCTTCAGCGTGGTTCTCTATTCTGGAGATGGCAGATTTCTTCGTGCGGAGCTTTCGAGCGATTGTCTCTTGTGTCACCCCGGCTGCCTCACGGGCCTGGCGCAACATGACACTGAATTCAAACGCGCGGTATCCGGACTCAAAGTTCTTTCCAAACTTCGAGCGCTTCTGTTTTCTGCGCTCGATGTATTTTTCGAGGTCGCTCATGCTCATTTCCTTCGCAAATAGTCTACTCGTCGTGCCTCGGCGAGATCGATCTCCCGAGGAGGGGTCTTCTGCTGTTTCTTCGAGAAAGCATTTGTCAAGATCAGCAAAACCGGGCCATCAAAGAATCCGAGGAACCGGAAGGCATCCCCGCCCTGTTGAGCACGGATTTCCCACAAATGACCTCTTCCGGCGAGCTTCTTCAAATACTGCTCAGGAACGCGGTCGAGTCGTTCCACCAGACGCAATACCCAGGCGACCTTTTGAGCCTGTTTGTCGGAGAGAGAATCGAGGAAGTCCTCGATTGGACATCTGTTGTTCTCAGTCCGATAGAACTCAATCGATCGCATGTAATTAAGTTAACGTATTTGTGAACAACTGTCAAATCTCGATTTGGCGGGAGAGGGCTTGCTCTTCTTCAGCTTATCCGGACGAGAACTCCATCATGAACTATCCGATGAGGGAGAGGTTTCGTAAGGCGAGACGAGGCAGAGTCGGGATACACCGCGCGGAGACCAGCCTGCAAATCGCGCCTTGGATAAAAAACTGTTCGTGAGGCTGCCGTATTGGTTCGTGTACTTTGCCGTCATAGATTGCATGGATGCCGAGCAATTGCCACTGTAACCAGGCTGTAATTGGAATGTGTAATTCGATGTACTTGGTGGACAAGAATCTGGGCAAAATCCCCTATTTTCGCCGTATTGGGGAGTGTTTGGACTTTTTGGGACCAAGAGGTCCGGGGTTCATCCCGCCCAAAGACGGCGGGATCCTTAAAAGCGGAATTCCCCGCGCCCCGACGAATAAGGGCAATTTTGGGCGGTGAAAATCAGTACTGTGCCCAGGTTTTGCGCACTTATTTGCACCCGCAGCACAAAAATCGTTCAACTGCGGGCTGTTTTCGATAGGTCCAAGATCGCGCTTGGTCAGGAACCAAGCGGTGGCATGGGAAAATTCCTCCGTCCGGACAAAAAAGGGCAATTCTTTAGAGACGCTTGTCCAGGAACCAAGAGGTTTTTGGGTTCCAAATGCGCCCCGCCGACCAAACAGGAGAGCATGGTAGAAGCCGCGATGCCGAGAAGGTGTTGTGGCTTTCGCGCGTCTAGGCGAGCACCTTCATGCGCTCCGGATCTCGGTCTGCATTGAACACCTCGACATAAGTCAGCTGTTTGACTCTCGCCGCCTCACGCTGTACCTTACTCCCGTGCCGTTGGATTTCTTGTGTCGCAGGCATCGTACACGCCAGTGTAGGTTTCCCATGGTCCGAAAGATGCGAATTCTGAAATCAGACCAGAGACCTCAGAATTCAAAATCAGCACCATCAGCCGTCACCTATCAGAAATCCCCTCAACACCATCTCCAAGCTTGTCGCAGATTCGGCGTGAAAGGCCTGGCGCTCGCACTTCTGTTCGTGAGCTGTCAACTCCTCGCCGCACAGGACAAGCTCCTCCCCGTCTTCCACTTTAACCGCCTGACAACAGCCGATGGCCTCCCTTCGAACGAGATCCGATCCAACGTTGTGAGAGATCGTCAGGGGTTCATCTGGGTCGGCACGGTTGACGGCCTTGTGCGGTACGATGGATACTCGTGCACAGTGTATCGCAACCAGCCGGGTAATCCTCACAGCCTGTCCTCGAACAGCGTTATCACGCTCCACGTGGACAGGAAAGGACGCCTCTGGGTCGGCACCTATGCCACCGGCCTCAGTCTGTATGACCCGACGAAAGACCGGTTCGTCAACTTCCTTCCACGCCGGGCCGACAGCCTCTGGTTTCAAGGACACTATGTAGGTTGCATCATGGAAGACGGTGCCGGACCGCTCTGGATCGGATTCGCGGACGGACAGGCTGTGCGGCTCGACCTTGGGAGTGCACTTGACGAAACCCATCCCGACAGCGTGGCACATCACGCGAAGTTCCTGAGCATCAATGACAGCGCGTTTAAGGGGTGGGTGGAGAAGGTGGTCCCCTGGGACAGGAAGAGCGTCCTGGTCTCCTCGGGTGGGGGGCTGTTTCTTGTCGACCGTGAGACCGGAGCCGTGTCACGCCCTCGTCTGCCACATGTCGCCGGGCTGGATCTTGACACTATCCCTCTCCCTGTCCTATTCCCGGAAAGCCCTCAGAAACTCTGGATCGGAACAATCTCCCATGGTCTGTATCTGCTTGACCGGGTAAGCGGCTCGCTGACGGGTTATCACAAGGGGCCGATTGGGGGCTCGAGATCACAAGACGGACGGATCCAGGAGCTTCAGCTGGACAGGAAAGGGAGGATCTGGATTGCGACGGGCGATGGGGTCGAACTGTTCGACCCGGTGTCCGGAGAATACAAGGAGTTCCTTTCAAACGGCCAGGCTCCGGGAAAATCGATGTTCACGCGAATGTCAGCCGACAGCACCGGAATACTCTGGATAAGCACGGCCGATGACGGGCTGTTCTTTCTACCGCCTGCATCGTTCCGATTCCCCCACTATGCACTGCGTGGACCCTCTGGATGGCCGATGGAGATGGAAACCATCGATCGGTGGGACGATGGATCGTATTGGATTGGAACCGAGGGAAAAGTCGCAAACATCCGGCTGGAGGACCTCAGCGTCCTGCGCGTTGTGGACCTATTCAAAGGGAAGAAAAGCAGATATGCACGCACAGGCGTCTGGACATCCCTCAACGAAAGGAATGGGACATTGTGGTATGGTGCCTGGGGACTGGGGCTCTACAGCTTTGACGTTCAAAGTGGGCGCGTCAGGAATTTCCGGTTCTCAGATCAGCCAGCAGGTCAAGCATTGAAGCAGGATGTTTGCATGGGTATTCTGAGAAAGACCGGAGACACATTGTGGCTCGCGGGTTACAACGACGGATTGTTGGCCTTCGACATCCGCACGCAGCGGTTCTCGAAGGTCCCTGATGTCTCAATGGCCCAGCCCAGGCATCTGATGCGCGATATCCGTGGCAGAATATGGATCTCGGACGAGTTTCTCGGACTGTTTGTTCTTGACTCCTCCTCGGGGAAATCGGAGTTCTTTGAGCACGACCCGAACGACCCAGGGTCGCTGAGCAGTTCCAATCCGCAAGCGACTTATCAGGATTCGCGGGGGCGGATATGGATCGCATGCAAGGAGCTCAATCTCTGGGAACCGGAGAAGAAGAGATTCAGGGTGTTTTCGAACTCCACTTTTCCGGAGGCATTGATTGCGTATCCGCTCGGGAATGACAGCAGCGGAAGACCGTGGATCCGCTACCTGGAAAAAGGCCTGTCGGTCCTGGACCCCGGCACGGGAATCTTTGCCAACTACGACTATTCCGATGGCGCGTGTGTCCCCATCAATGTGACTACACTCCAGGACGGAAGGGTAGTTCTTGTGGGCTATGGAGGAATGAATATTGTCCATCCGGACAGTCTGTTCACACCGGGACGAATACCACCCTTTGTCTTCACAAAAGTGTCAATCAACGACACCACGAATCTCGCATTGGAGAAGGTCTATGCGGGTTCAACTCTGGAGATGCCACATTACAAAAATATCCTTGAATTCGGGTTTGCCGCAATTGACCCCGGTGGGGCGCATCTGATCCGCTACTTCTTCAGGCTCGAAGGGCTCGAGGACTCCTGGGTTGAGTCGCGGGAGCGGCGCTCGGTTCGGTATCCCGGGCTGGCTCCCGGTAACTACGTGTTCAGGGCTAAGGCAATCAACATATTCGGTCGATGGCCAGATCAGGAAATCGCGATTGCAGTTTCCATATCGCCGCCCTGGTGGCAAACGTGGTGGTTCAGGGGATTGCTGGCCCTGATGGTGCTGGGGATGTTCTACGGCTTCAACCGATACCGGATCTCCAGAATCCTGGCGCTCGAACGGGTCCGCCTGCGAATCGCCGACGACCTGCACGACGATATCGGAAGCGAGCTGAGCAGTATCGCCCTCGAGAGCGAACTCATCGCCAGGCAGCTACCTGCAGGGACCCCGCAGCAAACCAGGCTCTTGAATCTCGGCCGCCTGGTACGCAATACGGCCGACAACCTGCGTGACGTGGTCTGGGTCGTGAACCCAGAGTTGGGCAGGTTTCCCGATCTTCTTGACCGCATTCGCGGGGTGGCAGAAAAGATGCTGGCCGGCCATCAGTTCACTCTTGATATACCCCGGAACGTGCCTCCTCACCCCCTCGACATGGAATTCAGACGCCACGTGCTGATGATATTCAAAGAGATGCTCAATAACGTCGTTCGCCACGCCCAAGCGACGAATGTGCGCATTCTTATAGAGGTGAAGGAAAAACACCTCCGTTTGTGCGTAAAGGATGATGGGATCGGTTTCGATACCGCCCTGAAGTCCTCAGGCCGCGGTCTTGCAGGAATGCGCTCACGGGCAGCCGCGATTAAGGGAATACTCACATTGGAAAGCGCCCGGAATGCCGGTTCCACTATCTGTCTCGAGGCGGATATCATCCATTCGGACGATTGACAGACGGCAAATCATGCTGTACCTTCACCTACATGGAGCAGCAAGTGACAATGCAGCCTGAAGAGAGTATCGGGATCTGGGTGATAGAGGATGATCCGGTCTACAGGAACGGATTGCAGGAGCTCTTTTCCGGCTCGTCTGGAATGCGCTGCGAGCACGTCTTTCAGCGGTGTGAAGAAGCGCTGGAGGCTCTCAAGGGGAAGGGGCCTCCGGAGATCATGCTTGTGGACATCGGCCTCCCGGGCATGAGCGGCATTGAGGGTATCCGGCAGATGAAGATGATCTCACCGGCCACGGAGTATATTGTCCTCACAGTTCACGAAGAGCGGCAGAACGTGTTTGACGCGATCTGTGCCGGGGCGACCGGGTATCTGGTCAAGAATCTCCCTCCCGAAACTATCGTTGACAAGATCAGGGAGTCGGCCCGGGGGGGTGCACCGATGGATCCCCTTATTGCACGCCGCGTTCTTGAGCTCCTTTCAGGCTCAAATGCCTCCCGGGGGGAATATGGACTTACCGAACGTGAGCGGGAGGTGTTGACCCTGATGGTACAGGGGATGACACGTCTCGACATAGCGCAAAAACTCTTCGTGAGTCCCCCCACAATCAACACCCATTCCCGCAATATCTACGAAAAGCTGCACGTGCATACCCGGGGCGGCGCGGTTGCCAAGGCCCTGAAAGAACGGCTCGTGTAGCGCCTCCGCAACTATCCCGCTTGCCAGGCTCATCGGTTCGACATGTACCACGGCATTGCGGTGTCGCTCTGGAATGTCCGGTTGTGCGATTGTCGGAGCCCCGGCAGCTTCCTTCAGATTACCACCCTCATGCCCTTGCCTTTCCCTCTCGCCGTCTCCTCGGTGGCGAGAATCATCCGAATGGACGATTGTCCACCGAGCAACTCTATGTTATCTTTGCATCCAGCTTTTCCCCCGATCTGATCGGCAGCGAAGGGCGGCAGAAATCATTGCGGGGGAACTGGTCCGGCATTGGTGCACTCTTCTACAACATTCATGAGGTCTATCATGAGAGCGGTCAGAAACCTATTGCTTGTTGCCATACTTGTCGTCGAGTGCGTCGTAACAGATACGCGTGCTCTGGCGCAGCTGCTTTCGGGTCGGGACTATCCCCGGGGGGCGTTTGTGGAAAAGGGCATTGTGCGAGCGGACTTCCCCTCCATTCTGAGGGCTGTGGTCTCCGATCCACTCCCCGCGGGCAGCTACACCGTGGGAAAGTCTGGCTATTTCCCCACTCTGGACTCCGCCTTCACGCGTCTGAGCGGAGGGGGAATTCTTGGTCCGGTCACGCTGCTTCTCACAGACACGTTATATGTCGCACCATCTTCCTCGGGGGATTTCAGGCTCGTCGGTCCCATTGCGGGAGCCGGCCCCGCAAGTCGTATCACCATTCGTCCAGCGGAGAATGTTGCCGTCACGATTCGGGGAAGTGGAACAGCCACGCTGTCTTTCGAAGATGCCAGCTATGTAACGCTTGACGGCGTAAGTCTTCAAGGGAACACCAGATTGACCGTGCACACGGTACTGAACACAGCCTACGGGTGGAATGATGCAATCGATCTCTGGAAGAACTGCGATAATGTTTTCATTCAAAACCTCACGGCTTCCACTGACGATAACTACAGACTGGAAACGTCAACGATCCTTCTTCTGGGAGACGCAAGCGGAGGTCCGGACAGCTGTCTCATCTCGGGTGTTTCTGTAACTTCGGGGCCGATCGGAATCTATGTTGGCGGTTACATGACGACTCTTCGCCCCAAAGGGAATGTCATCCGGGGCTGTCACATTGGTTCACCGACCGACAGTATCATCAGTCGGGGAATCGAAATGGATAATACCGAGGGAACGGTGGCCGAGAACAATCATATCGAGAATCTTAAACACACGATGACGTTCTCGGGTCTGACGTCCGTGTTGGGAATCCATTCCTGGTATAACAACAATGCAGTCATCCGCAACAACGTTATTCACGGACTGCGTGGAACCAGCGCGGCCAATATTCATGCGATCTTGGGCTCAGGAGAACCGACCCAGGTCGGGCAGGGGCTTCGCATCTATAACAACATGATCTATGATCTCCAGAACACCGTTACCATAGGATACGGGTCCCTCGCGGGCATTCAGCTTTGGCAGAACAACAACATTCTTGTCGCCTTCAATACTGTACGACTAAGCGGAGCGGGCACGAGTCCCTACGGAACCGATGCTCTGGGTTTCTGGGAGGGGTGCACCAATGTCACGATCCGCAACAATATCCTTGTGAATACATGCCAATACCAGGCCCCGGGGGGTGCCGAGACATATCAGCTTTCAGCAATGTTCATTCACAGCGCAACGACGTTCACCAGCGACTACAATGATCTGTATGTCGATACAACCTATGCCAATAGTTGGGCGGTTCGATTTTGGAATGTGGCCAACCATCGGACGCTGAGTTCCTGGCAAGGGACGGGACGCGATGCGCACAGTGTCAGCCTGATGGTGCCGTTTCGTTCCTCGACTGATCTTCATATCGACACGCTCGGAATCAGATCACAATGGGTGCCCTTGGCAAACGGGGGCGTTGCCGTTGCCGGTTGCGAATACGACTTTGACAATGATAATCGGATGATCACCGGAAACGTCCCGGACATCGGAGCCGACGAATTCTGGATTCGTCCTAATCCGCCGACCGGTGTCGAAAACGGCGGCTCGAACTCACCAACCATTTACTTTCTTGAACAGAACTACCCCAATCCTTTCAACCCGGTAACAACAATCAGCTACCAGTTGCCAGTTGCCGGCACGATCCGGCTCGCTGTGTACGACATGCTGGGCCGTGAGGTGTGTGTGCTGCTGAATGAGAGGAAAGAGCCGGGGGGGTACACAGCGACGTGGCATGCGGGAGGTATGGCCAGCGGAATGTACCTGTACCGGCTCGTGGCCGGTGATTACCATGCGGTGCGGAAGATGCTGGTGCTTCGCTAGAGGAGGTGAATCTGGCAGCAGTCCCGCTGGGTTCTGGCGGGACTGTTTCTTAAACAGGAGGTTCCAACAAAGCCGCGGTCCTGTTGCTGGCGGGTGAGTTTCTGCCTCAGGTCATTGAAACAGACGCTGAAGTTCAGACGAAAAACGTACTCTTCGCTGTCCGACTTCATCTATGAAATGCCAGCACCCTCAAGTGTGAGAACAAGCTTGGCGAGCAGCCTTTGACAGCCCTGCATCTAGCAGAGCCCCGAGACAGGGAGGTGCTGGTGGATGGGCCGATGCGTGAGGTCACGCAACAGCGAGTTCTTTTGACTCGAGGTAAAGAGTGTCGGGCGCGAAGTCTTGCTCGTGCGGCCACTGAACCGTGCCGAAGGCAATCTTGACCTGCCTGAAGTAGTCGAGATCGTTCAATTCGGTGAAGATGCCTTTGTCCAGATAGGGTCGTGCATCGAACACGCGCTGCGGGCCGCTTTCGAAGACGAGGATCAGCGTGTAATCGTCTTGTGGTGTAACGGAGATAAGTGTCGGCATCAGTTTACTTTAGTGGGTCGATGTTGAATACACGTTGGCCCTCAGTAGCAAGCCTCCAGTTGGCCAGGAGTTCTTCCTTGTGAATTTCGATCCATGCAAGAACAAGCCTTAGTTTAGCCGGCGGAATCGACCCTCCGAGGAGGTTTCCTTCAGGGATGGAAACAACGGCTTCCTCTTCGCCATACTGAACGTGGATGTGCGGCATCTTGTGTTGCTTATTGTCGAAGTAGTACATCAAGACCACTATTCCATAGAACATCGAGATGACGGGCATTGATCAAGTCGTCGAGGTGATGGTCAATTGCACGAGTCTTTTGTTTACAATATATCCAGTATGAGCTGGGATGTCAAGTTCGAGCTGCAATTGCAGCAAGGCGATGAGGAACTCAATTCTTGAGACTCTCACTTCTTTTTCTTTCTTTCTGCTTTGCACGGTTACCGACCATTGGCTGGTGTTAATCGCCGCGATCATACTGAGCCAGCACGGGTGGAGGAGGGGACTAAAAAATAGGTGGTACAAAATCGGAATACACCAGGTGGAGATCGGGCCGCAAATCGTACCTCCCCTCGTGCAAGTACGTTCGCTATTGGTCCTCCAGTGAGTGTGCCCAGATTGTGCCCGGTCTGTGAAATTCGATGCACTTCATGTAATTCAAATCAAGAAAACTGCTCTGAAATCGCCGTTTAGGGGGAATGCAGCAATTTTTGGGACCAAGAAGTCGCAGGTTCAAATCCTGTCGCCCCGACGATTTTGGGCACTTTTTGGGGTTTCGGAACGCGACTGTGCGCGGATTGTGCGCATTTATTTGCACCCGCAGCACAAAAATCGTTCAGCTGCGGGCTCTTTACGAAAGGTGTGAAATCGCGCTTGGTCAGGAACCAAGAGGTATCGGATAGAATTCATGGCCCCGACGAAAAGAGGAATGATGAAGTTACAGGAGCCCGAATGTAACACCGGCTGAACACGGATTTTATGGTGTGCATGTCAATTCCAGATGTTACGAGCCGCGATGCCGCATAGGTGGCGCGGCTTTCGAGTCCGTGAGTGCACACCTTCGTGCTCTCCGGGTCCCGCCAAGTCTTTTCCCCCTTCCCGCGTTTCGGAGCTTACTTCACGACAGCTCCACCGCAACTGCTTCCCGGACCCGCCGTGCAGCCATAGCAGTGAAATCCAAACAATATCTTTCGCCGGACGAGGCGATCAAAGTCGAAATCCCAAATAGTGTTCGGTGCGCCGTGATTGACCGTCCACTCAAGCATCTGGTTGAAATCGCAGTCGTAGAGCGTGCCGTCGTAGCCCACACTGATGAGGCTCCTGCACATCACTCCTTCGGCGGCCGCCGGGTTGAAGGCACTGACGAGCCGGTCCATGTAGTCTTCATAGAGTTCGGCCCGCTCGAGAAAATGCCGGAATCGGTTAATCGGCATATTGGTCATGACGTAGAGATTGTTAAAGAGCAACCCATAGCGCCTCTCGAATTCCTCCTTGAACTGCCGTTGAATTGCCGGCTGGGAGGGCGGAAGATAGGCGCCCACCGGGTTGTAGACCAGATCAAGGCACAGACCGGTTCCCTCCCTGCCATACCCGACGGCGTTGAGGCGTCTCATGGATTCAAGGCTTTTTGCAAAGACACCTTTTCCCCGTTGTGCGTCGGTCTCATGCTCCAGGAAATACGGCAGAGAAGAGACCACCTCGCACTCATGTTCGCGGAAGAATTCCGGCAAGTGCTCCATTGTCTTCCCGCTCACAGGATGCGGATCGAGTGTGACGGTGAGGTTGTGCCGAACCATGACATGCTTTCCGAGTGATTTTGCTTCCGTCACGAAATACGCAAAATCGTCGTTGAGTTCAGGAGCACCTCCGGTGACGTCGAGGATTCTGATTTGCGCGTACGAGCGGAGTATGTCCAGACACCGATCGATGGCGGCCCGGCTCATCGTTTCCGTCCGTTTCGGCCCCGCATCCACATGGCAATGTCTGCATGCCTGGTTGCAGAGTTTCCCCAGGTTCACCTGAAGGGTGTCAATGCTCAAAGGGTGAAGGGTGAGCTGGTGCTGTGAGAGTGTGGCTTCGAACTCCATATCTCCTCGACGTGTAGTGTCCAGATTGGCGCTGTTCCCTACGGGGGGTCACATAGAGAGTTTGTCCACAATGCTTCTGCATTGAATCCCATGGACCAGCGACGCGCCGCCTCTGACTGCGGCGGTGACGTGGATGGCTTCAGTCATCTGGTCGAGATTGGCCCCCGTTTCAAGGCACTGCTGGGTATATGCATCAATGCAATATGGACACTGGACGGTATGCGCGACGGCCAGGCCGATCAGGGATTTTTCCTGTTTTGTTAGAGCACCCTCAGTCGCCGTCGCTTCGGTATACCAGGCGATGAATTTGTCCCACAACGGCCCACGATTCTTGCCCATGTCGGGAAACTTGGCCAGATCTTTGGATTCGTAGTACGTCGCCATGTATGCTCCTTCAATGATAAGCGTTTGAGTCATTTTCCTGATTTGTCTTTGGTTCTCGCGTGTCGCGCCCGGAATCGAA
Source organism: uncultured Bacteroidota bacterium (assembly GCA_963779225.1). Taxonomy (GTDB): domain Bacteria; phylum Bacteroidota; class Ignavibacteria; order UBA10030; family UBA6906; genus CAVPCZ01. Next base: position 163,044 of record CAVZWW010000003.1, on the reverse strand, counting down.
TGTAGTCTTCAAGTGTGTCAATGTCTGACAGCTGCGGAAGAAAAGCGACAGTGGCATGGTGTTTCTCGAGAAGCCGGAGAGTGGCCGGAAATACATCAGGCGTGCTCCAGGGGACCCCATCAAAGAGGTCGTGCCCTGGCGCCGCCATTCCCAGAAGATAGTATCCGCCATCCGTCGAAGGGCCGAGGACAGCGTTGTGCAGTTGAAGCAACTCGAATGCCTCGGCGACGATAGAGCCATCGAGTTCGGGAATGTCCGTTCCCAGGATCACCGCATTCGTCGCGCCCTGACGGAACGCCTCCTGGAAGGCGTGTCGCATCCGATCGCCCAACGTATCACCCTCTTGCTCCGCATAGACAAATTGCTCATGCCCAACCCAGGACTGAATCGCCGATGCCTCTCCACCGGGTGCAAACCAGACATATACCTTGGTGGAGTTCTTTGACATCTCAGCCGCGATCGTGAAGCTGGTTTCGGCGAATATCCGGTAGAGCCTGGCCGCCAGTTCCATGCCGATCGTCTTTCCGAGACGGGTCTTGACGCTGCCCGGATTCGGATACTTTACAAAGAGGATGAGTGCATTCAACATGTGGATGGGTCCATGGTACTATTCTCGGCGAGCCTCGTAAGAGTCCGTCCGGAGATCATCCGAGTAGTTAGTCCTCGCGGGAGCTCGGTCCATTGCCATTCTGTGTCTTCTCGACAGCAAGTTTTCCGATTGTGTAGAGAATCTTCGCCGACGCCTTTATCGTCCCTGACAGAGTCCCTGTAACTTTCGATTTTCCGAGACGTTTGCGGTAACGGACAGCGACTTCGGTACACCGCAGTTTCATCTTCGCAGCCTTAATTTGCATCTCCACGGTCCACCCATACGTGGGATCCCTCATCTGCATTCGCTGAAGGATATCCATGCGCACGGCGCGGAACGGACCGAGATCGGTGAAAGTGTATCCCCAGAACACTCTGATAAGCATGCACGCCAGCCAGTTGCCAAAAATGGCCTGCGGGAGCATTGCACCCTGTTCTCTCTTCCCCAGGGTCCGGGAACCAATAACCATATCGGCGTCCCCACGAAGAATCGGACCCACCACCAACGGGAGATCCTCGGGAAAGTCACTATAGTCACCATCCAGAAACACTACAGCCAGGGGAGCAGATGGAGCAACGTGGGCAATACCTGCAAGACACGCATATCCGTACCCCGTCCGGGATTCACTCAGCACTGTAGCTCCGGCTGATCGGGCTACCTCAACAGTTCGATCCGTCGACCCGTTGTCCACCACGACGACTTCCGAGACCATAGGCCGGGGAATATCACGGACAACTCGTCCGATGGACTGCTCCTCGTTTCGGGCGGGAATGATTACGATAACTGTTTGGATCGACATATTCGGAACGTCTATGAAGGCACTAAACGGGTGGTAAGCAGCCGGGGTCACTAACATTCAAACATCGCGAATTAATGATCAAGATTCAATTGGAGAGGCCCGTTGCTGCTCATGCCAATGACTCCTCCCTGGCTTGAAGGTAGCGAGCCGCGTCAAGAACTATTGTCGGCTGGCGGACAGTTTGTTCGGGCAGATTGTCGTAGATTCCGTATGATATTCCGTCATCATTGACCTACAGCAATGGATGAGTTTATACCGAAATGACTTCGACCATGGCCAGACCGAAAATCTCGGTCATTATTCCGACGTTAAACGAGGCCTCTCATATCAGTTTGTGCCTCGCATCTGTTCATAAAGTATTGCCGGAGGCTGAGATTCTCGTCGTAGATGGCGGTAGCACGGACGAAACCGTGGATATCGCCTCCAGGAGTGGCGCTCTGGTGCTCTCGGCACCTCGGGGGAGAGGCACACAATGTAATGAGGGCGGACGTCTTGCGACGGGGGACATCATGCTCTTTCTCCATGCTGACACGACTCTTCCACCCGATGCGCACGAACTGATTACCGTGGGATTCAGCGATCCAAAGACGCAGGTGGCGATGTTCCGCCTTTCCTTTGACGATGATCATCGACTCCTTAAATTCTATGCATTCTTTACCCGGTTTGATTCGGAGTGGTTCAAGTTCGGCGACCAGGCAATCGTTCTCCGGCGCGAAGTATTCCGGGCGGTGGGAGGATTCCCTGATTGGCCCTTGCTTGAGGATGTCGAGATTCTTCGTCGAGTGAGGAGGTGCTGCAAAATCCAAATCTTTCCGGCGGCAGTACGGACCTCCGCCCGCCGGTTCCGCAAGAATGGCATGATCTGTCAGCAGTGGCGGAGCGGGTGTATCCTTTTGCGGTTCAAGTTTGGCGCGTCGCCCCGCCGACTCGCACGGGAATACGGGAGTGAATGCACTTCCGCCGGGTCGCTGGACGGTCCTGAGGCTGACCGCATGAGAGAGTCTGCCGTCAAATCTACTCACCCCTCTTCCAAATTCGGAAACCATTGACCATGTCACAAAACCATCTTGTGATTATAGGCAACGGCATAACCGGCGTCACCGTTGCGCGAAACGTTCGCAAAGAAAGCGACCGGAGGATTACTCTTGTTTCGGCGGAAACCGACTTCTTCTTCTCACGTCCCTCGCTCATGTACGTTTTTATGGGGCATATGCGCTGGGAGGATACAAAGCCATACGAAGACTGGTTCTGGAAGAAGAACCGTATCGAGCTGATCAGCGCCCGGGTGACAGCGATCGACACCGATCAGAAACGGTTGAAGCTGGATAACGGGGACACAGTCACGTATGATACATTGGTTATCGCGACGGGCTCGAAGACCAATAAGTTCGGTTGGCCCGGACAGGATCTTCCCGGCGTTCAGGGGCTCTATTCGCGCCAGGATGTCGAGTTATTAGAAGAGAACTCCCGTAACGCCTCCAGCGCCGTAATTATCGGGGGCGGTCTCATCGGAATCGAGCTTGCCGAGATGTTGCATACAAGGAAGATTCACGTCACCTTTCTCGTACGCGAAAACTACTATTGGGACAACATTCTTCCCATGGAAGACTCACGATTGGTGAGCAGGCATATCCTCGAGCATGGGTTTGACCTTAAACTGGGGACAGAGCTCAAAGAAATACTCGCGGGCGCGGACGGACGGGTCCGTGCGGTTCTCACGAGCAAAGGCGAGGAAATTCCCTGTCAGATCGTGGGGCTCACGCCGGGTGTCTCGCCGCTCATTGACATTGTTCAAGAAACGAAGATCGAGACCGGACGAGGGGTGCTGGTCAATGAGTACCTCGAAACAAATATTCCCGGAGTCTATGCTGCGGGCGACTGCGCCGAAATCCGTTCCACGCAGGAAGGGGCACGGAATCGCCTGGAACAGCTCTGGTACACGGGGAAGATGCAGGGCGAGGCACTCGCAAAGACCATACTTGGGCAACGGACCCGATATGACAGAGGGGTTTGGTTCAATTCAGCGAAGTTCCTCGATATCGAATATCAGACATACGGTTTTGTGAGTAATGTCCCGAGAAACGGAGAAGACACCTTCTACTGGGAACATCCGTCGGGAAAGAAGTCTATCCGGCTGGTGTTTTCAAAGGCCGACCGCCTGCTGTTGGGTGTAAATGTGTTTGGCATGCGTCTGCGACATCGCGTCTTCGAACGATGGATCAAAGAGAAGCAAACTGTTGATCGTGTTGTCAGAAACCTTCGCGACGCGCAATTTGACCCGGAGTTCTTTTCCCATCATGAAGAAGAAATCCTCGAGTTGTTCGAGACTGAACATAGTGCGAATCAGGTGGTTGCCTGACAGTGAACTGAAAAATAAGGATGACGATGGATATCACGGCAGTTGCACCTTTAAGAATATACGGTCACTCGAAGCTTCCCGGGATCGCTGGAAGGGGAGGGATTACCCTGCTGGGCATTGGAATGCTCCTGGTTCTAACAGCTCTCACCGGGGCGGGAAGCGGTCTCTTTTTCGGCGGACTTGCTTCGATCCTCATCGGAGCATCGGTGATGTATTGGGGGCACACCGCTGAAGGACCTGCCGGCATCAAGAACAACGAAATGTTCTTTCGAGGTGTTACAGCTCGTGGCTACCGGGGATACCTGCTCGGTGTTGCGATCACCGCGTTCTATGTCCTGCTGTACTGGTTTCCGGGGACACTGGACTCCTGGATTCGGTCCCTGGACGGTTTCAGCCACGCACTGCGGGGAGAGGAATCCGATCGATGGTTTCTCTACGGATTATTCTATACGCTCGCAGTCCTGGTGATGGGAACACGGATGATCGTGAAGTACCGGCACAACCGATACCAGATTATCAGGACTCTTTCCGTCATGTTCTTCCAGTTTGGCTTCGCATTCATCGTCCCCGGTCTTCTCAAGAAACTGAACGAGCCGGAGTTCTACTTCAGCTATTTCTGGCCCCTCAAGTACGATTACCTCTTCCCCAATTCTATCCATTCACTTGTGTCAAATCCGGGACAACTGGGAGTCTTCATGGTGGTGTGGGGCACGACCATGACGTTTGTTGCCACACCCATTCTTACGTACTTCTTTGGCAAGCGCTGGTACTGTTCCTGGGTGTGCGGTTGCGGAGGGTTGGCAGAGACAGCGGGGGATCCCTTCCGCCAACTTTCTGATAAGTCGCTGACGGCCTGGAAAGTTGAACGGTGGATGATTCATTCGGTCCTGGTGTTCATCACGCTAACAACTGCGCTCCTCTGGATCAATTCGGCCGATCAAGGGAGAGTCCTCGGACCGGTGTCGCAGGCCTTTGCCTCGACCTACGGATTTGTCATAGGTTCGCTCTTTTCCGGAATCATCGGAGTGGGATTCTATCCGGTATTTGGGAACCGCGTCTGGTGCAGGTTTGGGTGCCCGATGGCTGCCGTTTTGGGCGTTCTTCAGAAAACGAAATCCCGTTTTCGCATTACGGTCAACGGCGATCAGTGCATCTCCTGCGGCAACTGCTCAACGTACTGCGAGATGGGAATCGATGTGCGCTGGTACGCCCAGCGTGAACAAAACGTTGTCCGTGCCTCCTGCGTGGGGTGCGGTATCTGTTCTGCCGTCTGCCCGCGAGGGGTACTCAAGCTCGAGAATGGACCGGAAGAGGGAAGATACAATCAAGCGTCATGAGAGCGTATCAATGCTCTGAAAAAGGACACTGCGAAGAGAGGAGATGGTGGATGAATGTTGTGATTGCAGCACTCGTGGGGACTATCCTGACCGGGAGTCAAGGGAAGATGTTTGCCGCGGAGGGGGCAGGGGGTGGGGTTGCGTCCTCGGCAGATGCCGTCTGTCCTCTGAAAGTGGGAATGACTGTTCCAAAGGTAGGGGTAACCTCTCTTGACGGTTCGAAAATCGATCTGTCCTTCGAAATCGCGAAGAAGCCAACTGTCCTGGTATTCTATCGCGGCGGTTGGTGCCCTTACTGCAACACACAGTTGAGAGGGCTGCGGGAGATAGAATCGAAGCTCTATGACCTTGGCTATCAGCTCCTGGCTGTGTGCGCGGACAAGCCGGAAAAACTCAAGGAAACACTCGGAAAGGACTCATTACGCTATACCCTTCTTTCTGATGGTCCCATGACTGCTGCTGCCGCCTTTGGGCTTGCATTCAAAGTTGACGACATAACGCTGAAGAAATACCAGGGAGTTGGGATCGATCTCGAAGGTGCCTCCGGTGAGACGCACCATGTGTTACCTGTGCCGGCGGTCTACCTATTCGGGACAGACGGTATCGTTCGGTTCAGCTATGTGAATCCCAACTACAAGATCCGTCTCAACCCCTCACTCCTGCTGGCAGCCGCGGAGGTTGCGCTGAAGGGACATTGATGAGGAGGAAGAACAGCTCAGGAAGAGACGAGGTGAGGTATGACATATATTGAAATGATCCCGGAGGACAAGGCGGACAAGGATCTCCGGATGCTGTACTCTCAAACGAACGTGTTGGACTTTTCATTCACATTAAGGTATTTTGTGTAAGAGCCACTTCCCTGAATCGTGCTGACGGATACCCTGCGAACAATCGAGATTGAATTCAATGACCGACAAATCCAAGTTCTGGCATCTGAATAACATCTCCCTCTTTGAAGGGATGCCTGATTCTACAATGAGTGCCATGGACAAAATGTCGTCCATGAGCAATGTAAAATCACACCAACCTATCTACTTTCCGGACGACCACTCACACGCCATTTTTTTCTTAAAGCAGGGCCACGTGAAAATCTCACGGATCCATTCTGACGGCCGCGAAGTTATTCTCGATGTGATCGGCCCCGGGGAAGTGTTCGGCGAGTTGTCCCTGGCGGACGATGAGCAGCCGGCCAGTGAAATGGCTCAAGCGTTGGATGATGTCCTCATTTGCACAGTGCGAAAAGAAGATTTTGAGATGCTCCTGGCGAAGAATCCACAATTAAATCTCCAGATTACAAAGCGGATCGGACTCCGGCTTCGCAAGTTCGAAGAGAGGGTCACAGACCTCCTCTTCAAAGACACACGAAAGCGCCTTGCGACGTTCCTCGTCCGTTATGCGGAAGAGTTCGGCAAAATCAAATCCGGGACCGTGACCGTCCCCATGCACCTCTCCCATCAGGAAATCGCCCTTCTGACCGGGGCAGCACGACAGACTGTCACAACCACGCTCAATGAACTGCGCGAAGAGGGGCTGATTGAATTCACGCGCAAGGAGCTGGTTGTCAACCAGATGGAGAAGCTCAAGGCTGTCGCTAGATGATTCCTTGCATCTTGTGGCAATAATCGGGAGGTTATCTCTGCTCCACTACATGCCAGAGCATTTCCCCTCACCTTCCCAACATTCCCTCCGCCGTCTCCGTCTGTTTCCCGACCCTCTCTGCTACCCCATGACATTCTTCTGACCTCTGCCCCGACAAAAGGGGCAAATACATGACGTTGTGATCAATTATGAGCCATCGGGCGAACTGTCATCCAGCGGACAGATCTGCCATGACCGGCTATGTATATTGGTACAGTTTAACATCATGGTCTCGAGGAGTTCAGATTCTCTGTGAGGCCGGAAAGGGAGGATAATTATGGCATACAAAATCAGGATGTATTCAACAGGGTGGTGCGGGGATTGCCGGAATGCAAAACGGTTTCTCGCCAGTCATCGTGTGGCATTTGAGGAAGTCGACATTGACGCAACTCCAGGCGCAGCTCAACAGGTCATTGACTGGTCCGGAGGAAGAAGGGTCATCCCCACGTTTCACATCACCACAGATGATGCCCTGACGCCGCTGATCCTTCACAATCCACCGCATGGGGCATTGGCCAACGCGATCGGGATGAAGGCATGACAGGCAACATCATTGAAATATTCGTTGAGGAAACGTGTTCCACCTGTTCTCGTGTCATCGAAGATGTGTCGACCTTCGTTCGTGGTACGGATATTGCCGTACGCATCTTCCGTCGAGAGGCTGACCCTGAGACATTCCGCGAGCGTAATGTGCTCATCTGTCCCGCGACATTCGTCAACGGACGGCTATCCTTCTATGGCGAAGTATCAACCGAGGCACTCAGAAAACATTTTTACGTTACACAGCATTTTCAAACAACATATCATTCAACAAGCAAGGAAGGAACAGACTCAGTGAAAAGTTCATTTGGCAAATCGGCAATTGCAGGCCTTCTGGCCACCGGTGCCATGACCATCGTCATGCTCATGGCACCCTTCATGGGGATGCCGGAGATGAATATCGGCAGGATGCTTGGCGGATTCATGGGTGTACCGTCGTTCGCCGGATGGGCCGGTCATTTCATGATCGGGATCATTCTGGCGATTGCATATGGGCAGTTCTTTGTTTCCCGGCTTCCGGGGGCGCCGTGGCTTCGGGGGATCCTGTACGCCCTCATTCCATGGCTCATGTCACAGGTGATTGTCAATCCCATGATGGGCGCAGGTGTGTTTGCCTCACACATTCCGGCTCCAGTGCTCATGGTCATGGGAAGTCTGCTCGGCCACATGGTCTACGGTGCTGTCCTTGGGGTGGTCTACGCACGTAATGGGGGAGCCTAAACGTGCCTGGGCGGCAAGTGTTGTGAAGATGCGCGTGAGGTGGGTTTTGGTGAACTTGCTGCAAGAGATGTATCGAACAGAAATCGACGGGTACCATGATGAGAAGTGTGCTTGTGGTTTTGCTGGGCCTTGCTCTCGGCGGTTGCGTGCAACCTGTTGACGAGGGGAGTGGAGCCGGAGGGAATAGAGATCCAGTCATCCGGTCTCTCTCAACGGATCCAATCGGGATTCCTACGGGAGGGCTGGCAACGATCACTGTGGTGGCAGACGATCCGGACAACCAGCCGCTCACATACAGCTGGAGCGCCACGTCCGGCGATTTTCTTGGAGAAGGGGCATCGGTGCGGTATACCGCTTCATGGTGTTGCGCCGGCGTAAATCAGATCCGGGTGACCGTGCGCGACAATGCCGGTGGGATCTCGTCTCGTGAAATTGGGATCAGCGTGTATTCGCACCCCCAATGAAAAGCAAAGTGGTCTACATGTACATTTTGTTGTCGGGCCTTCACGTTCGCGCTCCCGCCCAGGGTTGTTGTACGGCAGGTGTTTCAGGGCAGGGAGGAATCGATCGCGGAGTCCAGACCGCAGGCCTGCTCTCTCTGACATTGAACTATCAGTCTGTCGCCATTGACCGGACGTACCAGGCCCGAAAGTTGATCGCCGATCCTCAGAACCGTACTGCTGAGGCGTCCTTTATCACGATTCAAACGGAGTATGGACTGGCACCGAGGATATCCATTCTTGCCTCGTACTCATACAGTGACAAGTCTCGTGAATTGACAGCGACTCCGGGCCCGGGGAGTTCTCTGGAGACCGAGGTCTCTTCTTATCGAGCAACCGGATGGGGCGATCTGCTTCTACTCGCAAAGTACAATCTGATAGGCCCAACTCTCTTTACACCCTTTGAGTTGTCGTTGGGAGGAGGGGCAATGCTCCCGACAGGAAGTTCGACCGAACAACGGGAGGGAACGCAACTATCCCAGGATCTGCAACCCGGATTTGGAACACCCTCGCTCCTGTTGTGGTTGTTCAGTGGAGCGAAAGTGCCAGAGGAGAGTCTCTCGTTCTTTCTCACGGGGATCTATAGATACGCCGGCACGAACCTGGACGGCTACAGAGTGGGAGACGAGCTGGTAGCGACGCTCGGAGCGGAGTGGGCTCTCAACCAGAACTTCGCCGTCAGTCTTCCGGTGAGGGGAAGATTTCAAAGTAAGGACTTTTCGAATCGGCGCGTGCTCTCGGGAACGGGAGGAACATACTGGGATCTCATGCCTACGCTGGTGTATTACGAGGGCATCGCCATAGCGCGTGTGTTCGGCTCAGTGCCGCTCTATCGGAATGCCTCGGGGATCCAAATGACGCCAGGATTCGGGATCGGGGCAGAGGTGAGCCTTGCGATCGAATTTAGATGATGTGAATGAGCGGAGGGAGAATGGTAGCGTTGTTGATACTGGGTATGGTGCTTGGTTTCCGGTCCGGGTATACCGGACGGACGGTGGACAACACGCTATTCACGGAACTTCTCATGGTGTACGTGAGTAGTGGAGTTGTCAATTATGGCAAGATGAAGGATGATCCCCGGCTAGCGGCCTATCTTGTCGAACTGGCCACGGTCGATCCAGATTCCATCCAGGACACCAGGGAACGCCTTGCTTTCTGGATCAATATGTATAACGCAACAACTCTGAAGCTTATTTGCGATCACTATCCCGTCAAGAGCATCAGTGAGCTGCATACCGGCGGGCTTATTATTGGCACAGTCATTAAGACCACCGCCTGGGACAAGAGGATCGTAAAGATCAAGGGGAAAGAGCTGACTCTCAACGATGTGGAGCACAAAATCATCCGGCCTCAATTCAAAGATCCGAGGGCTCATTTTGCCCTTGTGTGTGCCTCGAAGAGCTGTCCGCAGTTGCGGGGCGAGGCCTTCGAGGCGGCGCGTCTGGATGAACAGCTGAATGACCAGGCACGGAAATTCCTTTCGGATCCCTTCCGGAACGAATTTGAAACGGGATCACGAACCGCACGTCTCTCGAAGATCTTCAGCTGGTACGGCTCGGACTTTGCCGGGTCAGAGAAGGAGATTCTGATGCGGCTGGCCAGCTATCTCACCGGGCCGGCCAGAGAGAAGATCCTCGCGGATCCATCTGCATGGAAGATAGAATACAAAGACTACGATTGGTCACTGAATGGCAATTGAGAGTCCGCTACAACACAGCAATGGTATTGGGTAGGAGCTGTTTTCAATTCTTTGATAGCTGAGAGAGAAGCCAGCGGCTCAGATCAGCGTTTCGGCATCGACTGTACTCTTTCCACCGGCCGGCGTTCCGCATTCCAGCGAAGGATCCCTCCGATAATGTTTGCAGCACGGAAACCCTTTGTCGTCAACAATCCTGCGGCTAAGGAACTCCGATATCCACTTCTGCAATATGCAATGATCCTCGAGTTCTTGTGCCTATCCAATTCCCGCAGCCTTTCCTCGAGCTCCGCTACAGGAATGAGAATCGCCTTCTGCAAATGTCACGTCTCGCCTTCGAATTCTTCATGGGTCCGAACGTCGAGAAGGACGACGGTTGTGTCTTGTAGGAGCGCCTCCTCAACTTCGGCCGGGGTAATATTCTTGAACGTTGGCTCACTCTGTTGTGCCCACGTCGTTGACAAAGCCATTGACAATACTGCAGCGAATGGCGACAGCCTCATCATATCGCCTCAGGAGGAGATTGCGCATCTGTCATGGTGGAATCTAGCCTTTTTCTCGCCAGATTGCACGAATTGACGAAATTGAAGTGTTCTTCTTCGCCTCAACAAGGCTAACCCCGCTTTCAACCTTTTGGACTATAGATTACCATCTGATCGCTATTATCTTGATCTCGCGCTGCAATGTCGAAAAGGAAACGGGGGGCGTTGATCTATGTCCGCCAACGGACAATTCGGCGGTTGATAGGGTGCTATCTTTCGTACGATAGGGGGTGGAATCTGAGAAAGGAGTCTGATTTCAATGACGGGAGCCATACTGTTAGGCTTCGCAATATGGACATTCTCTCCTGGCGGAGGCGATGATCTCCGGAGGAAGGAACCGACATTGAGGATCGAATTCATTGGGATGAAGGGTTGCCCAAACACTCCCCCCATGTATCGGTCACTGAAGAGAGCCGTGCGCAAACTCGGTTTGCAGCAAGAAATCCTTGTGCTCGATGCTTTCGAGCTTGCGGGCAAGAATGATCCGCGTGCAGGTTTCGGGACGCCGACCATTCTTGTCAATGGCAAGGATCTTTTCGGGAATGAGCCCTCGGACTCCTTTGCACCGGCATGCAGAGTGTACAGCCCCAGGCTTCCCGGAACGGACGCTATTCTTGATAAACTGAGTGCGATAGAACGATGAAGAGGAGCGGCAACCCTCCCGGAGGGAACCGAAATCGTATGAATGCAGAACAAAAACGACTCGAAGAGTCTCGCACGGCGAAAGCACACTGGAAACGCTGGGGTCCCTATGTCACCGAGCGGCAATGGGGTACGGTTCGCGAGGACTATAGTCCTGATGGCAGGGCGTGGGAGTACGTCTCACACGATGCCGCGCGCAGCAAAGCATATCGCTGGGGAGAGGACGGCATCGCGGGAATATGTGACGAGGGTCAACACCTCTGTCTGTCGCTCGCTCTCTGGAACGGCCGTGACCCGATGCTCAAAGAACGTCTGTTCGGGCTCACGGGCTACGAAGGAAATCATGGCGAAGACGTAAAAGAGTATTATTACTACCTGGACAGCACCCCGACCCACTCCTACATGAAGATGCTCTATAAGTACCCGCAACTCGAGTACCCGTATGCGAGGCTGGTCGAAGAGAACCGCCGCCGCGGAAAAGACAATCCCGAATTCGAACTCATGGACACAGGGATCTTTGCCGCCAATCGGTATTTTGACGTTTTTGCCGAATACGCAAAAGCAACTCCTGAAGACTTGCTGATTCGCATCACCGTCGTCAATCGCGGCCCCGAAGCCGCCGCCATCAACATCATCCCGCTGCTCGTGTTCCGCAATACATGGTCTTGGGGAATCGACAGTGCACCAAAGCCCTCTATGCAGGCCGCAGGGGAGCGTACCATTGAAGTTCAACACTCGAAGCTTGGCAGGCGGTGGCTCCATCTTGACGGGGACCCTGATCTCCTATTCTGTGAAAATGAGACCAATGTCAAACTGCTCTATGGTGTGGATGCAGACGGCTATTTCAAGGATGGCATTGGTGAATATGTCGTCCATGCCGCACACACTGCGGTGAACCCGCGGCAAGCGGGAACAAAGGCCGGCGCAAATTTCGCACGCCTGATTCCGGCACAGGGCAGCATCGAAGTGCGGCTGCGACTCTCCGATGTCTTCGGCGAAACACCGTTTAGCGATTTTGACGAGGTCATGGCACAACGGATGAGAGAAGCCGAAGAGTTCTACGTGGACTTTCAATCAACCCTCCGGAGTGAAGATGAACGCCGGGTGCAACGGCAGGCGATAGCCGGAATGCTCTGGTCAAAGCAGTTCTACTACTTCGACATCCCTCAATGGCTGAACGGAGATCCGGGCCAGCCCCGGCCTCCGGAGGAAAGGAAGCATGGCCGCAACAACGATTGGCTTCACCTGAACAACGCGGACATCATTTCGATGCCCGACAAGTGGGAGTATCCGTGGTATGCGGCGTGGGACCTGGCCTTTCACTGTGTTGCCCTGGCCATGGTCGACCCTGAATTTGCGAAGAATCAGCTTGTTCTGCTGACACGCGAATGGTATATGCATCCCAATGGGGCGCTCCCCGCGTACGAATGGGCGTTCGGAGATGTGAATCCTCCTGTCCATGCGTGGGCCACCTGGCGCGTGTACAAGATCGATATGAAGATGAACGGTGGCAAGGGGGACAGAGATTTTCTCGAACGGGTGTTCCACAAGCTCCTGCTCAATTTCACGTGGTGGGTGAATCGCAAAGACGCCGAAGGTCACAATATCTTTCAGGGTGGTTTCCTCGGACTCGATAACATCGGGGTCTTTGACAGAAGTGCGGAACTCCCCACAGGTGGACATATTGAGCAGGCTGATGGAACGAGCTGGATGGCGATGTACTCGCTCACCATGATGCGTATTGCTCTCGAACTGGCCGTACAGAGGCCCATTTACCAGGATATGGCTACGAAATTCTTCGAGCACTTCATGTATATCGCCGGCGCCATGGCAAACATCGGAGGCGACGGGATCGATCTCTGGGATCAGGCAGACGAATTCTTCTACGATGTTCTCCACTGCCCGAATGGCGACCGGATCCCGCTCAAAGTCCGGTCAATGGTAGGGCTGACCCCTCTTTTTGCCGTCGAGACTCTCGAACCCGAACTTCTCAGCCGGGTTCCTGAATTTAAAAACCATCTGGATTGGTTCCTGAACTACCGGCCGGACCTTGCAAGTCTGATCTCGCGCTGGAATGATCCGGGAAAGGGAGAACGGCGCCTGCTCTCGCTGCTTCGCGGGCACCGCATGAAGAAGTTGCTGGAGCGGATGCTGGATGAAAGCGAATTCCTGTCCGAGTTTGGTATCCGGGCTCTTTCCCGATATCACAGGGATCATCCTTATGAATTCTCCACTAACGGGTCGGTGTTCACTGTCGACTATCAGCCTGCAGAATCCAATACCGGATTGTTCGGGGGAAACTCGAATTGGCGAGGACCCATCTGGTTCCCGGTAAACTTTCTCATCATCGAATCACTGGAAAGGTTTCACCACTATTACGGGGACGGTTTCACCATAGAATGCCCGAAAGGCTCCGGGAAGTACATGACGATTAAGGAAGTTGCGGAAGAGCTCGCACGACGACTGAACAAAATCTTCCTCCGTAACAGCGAAGGCCAACGACCGGTATTCGGTCCCAGCGATAGGTTTCAGAACGATCCTCACTTCCGTGACCATATCCTCTTCTATGAGTATTTTCACGGTGACACCGGAGTCGGTGTAGGCGCCTCACATCAAACCGGATGGACTGGTCTGGTGGCAAAGCTTCTACAGCAGTGAACATCACCACGTGAGATAGGCCATCCATTGAACAGAAGGAGTAAACACTCAAATGAAAGCTGTTTGCGTTTTACCGGGCAGGCCGAATTCGGTCCACCTTCGTGATGTTCCCAAACCGCGGGTGAGCGACGTGCCCGGTGATCGTGGGGTTCTCGTCAGTGTGTTGCGTGTGGGGGTGGACGGTACAGACAAGGAGATCAATGCTGCCGAATACGGCGTCGCTCCGCCGGGATCTGACTACCTGATCATCGGACATGAGTCATATGGCGTTGTGGAAGAAGTCGGCAGAAACGTAACGGAGCTGAAAATCGGCGATTTTGTGGTTGCGACCGTCCGGCGTCCCGGCACATCGCTCTACGACAAGATTGGCGCATACGACATGACCACCGATGACGTCTACTTCGAGCGCGGGATCAACCTCCGCCATGGGTACCTTACAGAAAATTACGTGGATGAGCCGGAATACATTATCAAAGTCCCGCAAGGCCTGAAAAAGGTCGGAGTGTTACTCGAACCAACCAGTGTCATCGAAAAGGGGATCGCCCAGGCGTATGAGATCCAGCGGCGGCTTCGCGTCTGGCATCCGCGCCGTGCAGCTGTTCTGGGGTCCGGCACGATCGGATTGCTGGCTTCGCTGGCCCTGCGGCTCAGAGGCCTTGAAGTCTGCACATTTGGCCGAACCCCGCCGCCGTACCTGAATGCAGATCTGCTGAAAGAAATCGGCGTTTGCTACCACAACACGCAGACCACCACGCTGACAGCGTCGGCACGGAACCACGGCCCTTTTGATCTCATCTTCGAAGCAACAGGGTATTCGCCGATCGTCTTCGAAGCAATGAATACGCTGGGAAAGAACGGCGTCCTGATCCTCTCCAGTGTGACGGGAGGCGGGCGAACCGTTGAGGTCCCCGCCGACAGAATCAACCTCGGATTTGTACTTGGCAACAAGGTTGTGGTGGGGACGGTGAACGCCAATCGGGAGTACTTTGAGATCGGGGTGAAAGACTTTTCACAGGCCGAAATGCAGTACCCGAGTTGGTTGGCAAAGCTGCTGACGCATCCTGTCAGGGGATTGGAAAACTTCCGGCAAATGATCGATCTCCTGACAACGGGCCGGAACACCATCAAAGTGTTTGTCGATGTTGCGACAGATGAGTATTCCCCGGCATGAACCAGTAGTTGCGGAGGCGAAAAAGGCTGATCAACAAGAGGGGATGAACAAGGCGGGGCCTTGTGGACCCCGCTTTGTTTAGAAGAATTCCCGTGACCTACTTCGAAAGTTCAGCCCACTGTTTGTCCGCCATGGTGATTGTAGCTGCTGGATCTTTCTCAAACGATTCCTTTGCCATCTTGTTTGAAAAGAGGTAGAGTGATCCCTCGTGGATTGCGAAGAGTGTGGGATCTGACTTCATCTTCTGACCCATGGTGACGGCTGTGGCACAGTACCCATCATATTTGGGGAGAAATTTTGCCGGATCCTTGAGGAACATATTCTTGGCGTCGTTGCTTAAGAATGCATATGTTTGGCTTTTGTAGGTGGCTGTCACTTTCGGATCGCCCTTGACAGCCTTCTGCATGGCCCCATAAGCCACCGGACAGTATCCCTCAAGCGCGAGCGTGCTCTTGGCAGGCTCAGTCTTTTCGGCAGCTTTCTTGCTCTGGGCATTCAGAGTCGGACTAACCAGAAGCGCCACTACCACAGCAGTCAACACCAGTGTTTGTTTCATCGTATTTCCAACCGTATTGTTTTGAAATAGGTGATTTTGGTTTACTGAATCTGACGGAGGTAATATATCGTGCTGGGGGGAGAGCGTTTGTCCGGAAGATGACAAATGTCTCGTTAGTCATGTGCTGCCATCGGAGCAACGAACAGGATAGGGCAGAGTGGTGGTTCGATGGTCCTCCAGTGACTGTGCCCAGATTGTGCGCGGTTTGTGAAATTCGATGCACTTCATGTAATTCAAATTTAGAAAATTGCCCTGAAATCGCCGTTTAGGGGGAATGCGGCAATTTTTGGGACCAAGAGGTCCGGGGTTCGAATCCCCGTGCCCCGACGAAAAAGGGCAATTTTCGGGTTTTGGAAAAACGACTGTGCGCGAATTGTGCCTATTCATTTGCATACGCAGCACGAGAATCGGTCAGATGCGGGCTGTTTTCGCTAGGTGTGAAATGTCGCTTGGCCAGGAACCAAGAGGTGGCAGGGAAAAGTTCTACCGTCCAGACGAAAAAGGGCAATTCTTTAGACGCGCTTGGTCAGGAACCAAGCGGTCCCGAAGACAAATTGCCGCATTCAAAGCACAAGGTCCTGTCTTCATCAAATTGAAGGCAGGCCTTTCTTATTGGAGAGGGGATGGGGTACCTTGTAGTCTCTCTGGATCGATTGCGGCTCGATGAGAGTCCGTCTTTCCATGTCGACTTGATGCTGTGTTTTGAGTTCGCTGCCTCCGCCCTCCTCATTCCCAGTTGCTCTAGTTGGTGAAGTGACCACATCGTTGATTTCAAAGAAGGCTCGGACAAATCCGGGCCTTTTCGATGTAACAAATGGTGGACACGGTGAACGGCAGCAGTTGACAATGGTGATGGCGCGAGATATATTTGCATCATAAGCGTTTGTGCCCGATGGCTCCCTTAGCCTCTGGGCCGCCGCTCTGGACCCTGTCCCAGTTCCTCCGCAGTAGAGCCCACACCGACGATCCCTTGGCTGACAAGGAACGAAGTGCCCTGATTCTGTCCTGACACGAGAGCCCGGCAGTTCAAGAGAGGGCATTCTTTTCTTCTTCTGTAGCGGCGTTTCCTATCGCCTGCAGGGGAATCTCCCGGGGAGGACTGACGCACAATGTCGTGTGCCCACGGGACAAAGAAGGCTTAGCGTCAATGAGGTTGCCGTTGAATCTAAACAGCAGCGGTTTTGAAGATCATGCCTAGGCCAATATCCAGAATGAGAGATCTGGTTTTGTCCTTTTTGGTACTCCTGAGTATGTCTCCGCATATTCACTCCCAGCAGTCAGACCTCACCTTCGAAACTCTTTCCGTTGATCAAGGAATGCCAACCAATGTTCAGCATATCCTTCAAGATAGAACGGGTTATCTCTGGTTTGCTACCTGGAGTGGCCTTTACAAATATGATGGATACAGCTTTGTTCCTTATAGAAATCAGCTTCAAGATACTACCAGTCTATTTGATAATACTTTGTCTGTCATATATGGAGACAAAGCAGGAGTGCTATGGTTGGGATCCTATCGTGGTCTTGAAAGGTTTGATCCTTCATCGGAGGCCTTCATTCATTATACTCCTAATCCTTCCGATACCGGAAATAACAGTAGTAATGAAGTCTGGGCAATCTGTGAGGACAAATTCGGGGTGCTTTGGGTTGGAAGCATGAATGGTGTATACAAATTTAATAGAGCGACAGAAGAGTTCCTCGCTCTGCGACATGACAGCACGGATCCCGGCAGTATATCTCATAATACTGTATATGCAATCTATGAGGACAACGAAGGGTCACTCTGGTTTGGAACCGGTGCAGGACTTGACAAGCTGGATTGTGAAACAGGAAAGTTTATACACTATGCATCAAGATACTCTGTTACATCACTATGTGGAGATGAAACCAGCATGTTATGGTTGGGGACAACAGAGGCATTATTGGAATTCAACCCCAAAGAAGGCACCTTCTCTAAGCATCGTCTTGATCCAAACAAGCCACGGGATGTCATTAACCAAATCTGCCAGGATGTTGTCACGGGTTCACTTTGGATAGGAACCCGCAATGGGCTATTCAATCTCGACAGAAGATCAAAGCAGCCTATTTGTTATTCCCTGGAGAGAATACCTGCAGTATGCAGTGAACGGTCCGGGACACTTTGGGCCGGTACAGATATTGGCATCAAGAAACTAAACCGGACAAAACAACCGTTCAAGACATATTCAATGAATGAAGTAGCGTGTGCTATCGTGAATGGAATCGAAGGCATAGTATGGATTTTTGGACGTAATGATTGGTGGAAGAAGTTTGATATAAGACAAGAACAATTTGTTCCATATTCTTTTGGCAGAGATTCCTTGTACTATGTCTATCCGGGAGGCGATTTAACCTTCGTTGCAGAGGATGGTGGCTTTTACATTCGAGATCCTCTTGGCAACATAACATTTGCCATGGATCCCTCCTGGAAGGAATCTATGGGCCGTCTTTCTTTCGGCTGGAAAACCGCGAGAGGATATTATGTCGGATCTCACAAAGGCGGTCTCTATCTCCTCGATCCCAAAACACAACGTGTAACAGAGATTAGAAACGTGAAACAGGCTATATACTATATCTTTGAAGATACTTTTGGTCTACTCTGGGTCGCTACCTATGGGGGAACATTGTTTTGCTATAATCAGGTGCAAGATACATTCATCGAATTCACCTCTGATCCCAAGAATCCGACAAGCATAAGCGGAAGAGAGATTTGTCAAATCTATGAGGACAAGAATAGGAGATTGTGGTTTGCCACAAATGCCGGGTTGAGTAGATATGAACGTTCAACAAACAGCTTTGTTGGCTTCACCGATAAGAACGGTTTGCCAGGAAACAACGTACGTGGTATTCTCGAGGACGATCGCGGTTGTTTGTGGCTTAATACCAGCAAAGGCATTTCGAAGTTCGATCCTGAGACAAATCAATTCAGGAATTGTGACGTCTCGCATGGGTTGGAACTGGCGGCCGATGCTTTCTACGGAATGGGGTGTAAGACAAGAAACGGTGAAATGTATTTTGGAGGTGCAAGGGGGTTTACACGTTTTCATCCCGACAGTATCAAAGACAATGCGTTCATTCCTCCGGTAGTCATAACATCCTTTAAGATGTTTGACAAACCATATCCGTTCTCTCATGGGATCCGGTTATCACATAATGACAATTTCATTTCATTTGAATTTGCGGCGTTAAGCTATGTAAGTCCAGAAAGGAACCAGTATGCGTACATGATGGAAGGATTGGATAAGGATTGGGTGTATTCAGGAACGCGGCGTTATGCATCCTATCCGAATCTCGAGCCCGGTGAATATATCTTCAGAGTGAAAGGATCAAATAATGATGGGGTATGGAATGAAGCCGGTACTTCAATCTCACTAATCATTTCTTCTCCCTGGTGGAAAACCACCTGGGCGTATATTCTCTATTCGCTTCTAGTTCTGAGCGGGATGTATTCAACTTGGAGAATGCAGGTGAAGAAAATGAGGATGGCCCATGAATACGAAATGGGCAGACTCGAAGCAGAAAAGCTGCACGAAGTGGATGAAATGAAATCGCGGTTCTTTGCAAACATATCCCATGAGTTTAGAACACCGCTTACTTTGGTACTCGGACCGATAAAGCAAATTATTCAAAGAACAAAAGAAGATGACACCAGAGAAGATCTAAGAGTTGTCCACAAGAATGCGACCAGACTGCTTGGGCTTGTGAACCAGTTGCTTGATATATCTAAGCTTGAATCAGGTACCATGAAGCTGCAGGCAGCCCCTCAGAATATTATTCCGTTACTGAAAGCCCTGACGCAATCATTTACCTCCTATGCAGAAAGGAAAGGAATTACATTGGCATTCAGTTCAGTAGAAGATCAAATACTTGCATACATAGAGACGGATAAGATTGAGAAGATCATTACGAACATACTCTCGAATGCATTCACATTCACTCCTGAAGGCGGAAGAATTGAAGTTGCGGTGAGAAAAGATGCCCGCCTTGGCTCGAATGTCAAGTCGAGGAAGGAAGATTACGTGAACGTAAGTATCAGTGATACGGGGATTGGGATTCCGGCTGATAAGATCGCGAAAATATTTGATCGTTTCTACCAGGTGGACGGAAGCCATACCAGGGAAGGGGAAGGAACGGGGATCGGACTGTCATTGACAAAGGAACTGATCGAATTGCATAAAGGGACAATCGAAGTCGAGAGTCTGGAGGGTAAGGGAACAACCTTCGTGGTTCGTATTCCTTTGGGGAAAGAACACCTGAAGCCGGAAGAGATATGCGAGAACGAGAAGAATGACGGGAAGCGCGACCTTACGGGCAGGCAGGCCTCTTTTGGGCCGGAGGAACTGATCCACCATGAAAAAACCAAACTGGGAAAACCTGGGATTGATGCAATCACCGAAACAGAAAAACCATTGCTGCTGATAGTGGAAGATAATGCCGATGTTAGACATTACATAAGAAGTAATGTGAATAAGGATTATAGAATTCTGGAAGCCATAGATGGAGAAGATGGCTGGAGGAAATCCATTGAGCACATGCCTGATGTGGTTGTAAGCGATGTCATGATGCCGAAAATGGATGGATTCATGCTTTGTGATAAACTCAAGACAGATGAGAGAACAAGCCATATACCTGTCATACTGCTAACTGCGAAGGCTTCAAGCCAGGACAAGATAGAGGGATTTGCCACGGGTGCAGATGATTACATAATGAAACCCTTTGAACCGGAAGAAGTGAGAGCAAGAATACAAAATCTCGTTGAACAAAGAAAAAGAATTCATGAACATTTCAGAAAGCACGGATTGCTTGAAATAGAGGAAGAGAAGATCACACCTGTTGATCTAAAGTTTTTGCTTAGAGCGTTTGAGATGATAACTCATCATATTGCCGATACATCATTCAACGTTGAAGCATTCTCAGAGAATCTGGCTATAAGTCGTTCAGTTCTATACAAGAAAATCATTTCATTAACCGGGGAATCGCCTGTTGAACTCATTAGAAGAATACGGCTGGAAAAGGCAAAAGAACTAATTCAGAAGAAGTTTGGGAATCTGTCTGAGATTGCACTTGAAGTGGGATTCAGTAATCCGGCTTACTTTTCCGACTGCTTCAAGAAACAATTTGGGGTCCCACCTTCACAATATCAGCGGGAAGGTGTTAGCGTCCATTCCACGGTTACCGACTGCGACGTACAGTAGGCATCTATTCCACAAATCGTTTCGAGGCGTTTCAGACCTCCCGCTTCCCCGCCACTGACAATGTCTTCTGGGGCAGTACCAGGAAGCGCTCCCATCTTGGGTCCAACGCTCGGCTTATCCCGGTGCTCTTTTGCATCGAATGGCAGCTTCCAGCACCGCACGCGCCCTTGACGTGGATGAGATCTCCCTTCTGCCCCATGTTAAGACATCTCGCATAACCTGCCGGTCAAACACCTTGCCTTACCTCCGCCGTCTCTTTACGTAAACCGAGCGGCTCTCCCCCCGGGCCAAACGCGCAACGCGTTGGTCCACCAGTCTCGGCTTCCGTCCAACACCCAGGTCCGGATTGACTCCGTGGCCGTGCCATTTGACCGGCATCGTCTAGAGTGAAGGCTCCAAAGCTCCTCGGCTCTGCTGATCAAACACAAATGTGAAAGCATTTGACACAAATCTGGTAGAAAAACCCTCCCTTGAGGATTATCATATCGGCATCGACCAATTACTTATCCGCAAGGGACTGTTTCTTCTCCACGTCCACCATGACGGTCTCTACGTTCCGAAGGAGGATGGTCATGAAAACAGCAATCGGATTGCTGCTCTGCATCGTGGCATTCTGTTTCCTCTCGACAATGCGGTCGCGCGCACAGGAAAAACCTGTCCCGCCTGAGACAACTCTCAGGCGTGTGGGCATGCCATTCCTCCCGCCCCAACCGCGAACCCAAACCCCGACGCGATACAATATCCCGGGGAAAAGGGCTTCGCAGTACACGACCGAGGACTGGGGAATGCTGATCGACTCGACATGGGGCGCCGGCCAACCGGCCTCCGAACAACGATACGTGTTCGACACATTCTGGAACAAGATTGACCAGGAGTGGGCGGGTTTTCCCAACCTCGATCTCAACTGGGATTCCCTGGCCAATCTCTACAGACCTCAGATCGGATCCGGTCTGAGCCGCGGCAGATTCTATGGACTAATGTCACGAATGTGGACGTC
The DNA here is from genome assembly GCA_963779225.1 of uncultured Bacteroidota bacterium. Lineage (GTDB taxonomy): Bacteria > Bacteroidota > Ignavibacteria > UBA10030 > UBA6906 > CAVPCZ01. The sequence goes on along the minus strand of CAVZWW010000003.1, from coordinate 141,090 downwards.
CTTGACGGAGCTCCACACCTACATTTCTGATCCGAAGGTGAATTTGGCATTCAATGACAACCCCTTCCAGTATCGACGAGGAGTCCCGCTCCTGTGCATGGCACCAGTGCGCGGATCCCTCCTCGGTGCTGCCGTTACTCCATTGCCGGACAGCACGAATCTCGTCTTTCGTGCCGCTCCCGGCAACCCGCTGGGTCTGGAACCCGGTGACCTCATTCTGGGATATGAGGGTATCCCGTGGGGCAGGCTCTTTCCGAGGCTCATTGACGCCGGCCTCCCCATAAACAACGCGCCTTTCCTTCCGGGATCCACGTGGGGTTCGACGCCCGAGTCTGCCAGCCACTTTGCTCTCATGTCCGTAGCCTGCAATTGGGGATTGTTCGACACGATCGATGTGGTGAAATACTCTTCAGGAGACACCCTGCACCTCTCTACAGCTCCTCTGGTTGGATATACTGAACTCCTTCCGCAAAGTGATCAGGTAGGTGTCGCGGGTGTGCCTCTGCCCGTGGCTCCAGGTGGTCCCAACGCAGTTTCGTGGGGCGTGGTTCAGGGGACCAACATCGGCTACATCCATGTCTGGGATTGGTACAGTGCCGAAACACAGAATCTCTTCTCTGCCGCCGTCAGTGACCTGTGCGAAACGAAGAAGGTTGTAGGACTTGTACTGGATTTCAGGATGAACTGGGGTGGAAGCACGAGCATTGCCAACGGCGGATTCTCTCAACTTTTCAACTTTGATCCTACGGTTCATCTCTCCATTGCCCGTCGGAACAATGTGAATGACCATTCTGGCTTTTCCTTCAGTCCCCCGACTTCGGGGTTTGCTCCGGCAGCCACTGCGTTCGACCGGCCAATAGCTGCTCTTATTGGGCCCGGATGTGTATCTGCAGGGGATATCAACGCTTTTCGTCTGCGCTTCCACCCCATGGTCCGCCTTTTTGGGAGACCCACGAATGGAGCGCTGGTCGGGGGCAGCTATTCCTCAGCTACAATCTCTGACGGTTGGGAATATCACTTTCCCACCGCGGTGAGCTACTCCACTGTGCCGGGGGAAGGGTTCCTGATTCACAAAGGGGTTCAACCGGATGAACAGGTGTGGTTGACTCGCGATGGCGTGGCGAAGGGGGAAGATGATGTTGTGAAACGCGCCCTCGCATGGATAACGACGCTGACATATGCTCACAACTGTGCCCTTGATCGAGCGTACGCCCGCCCGGGACTGGATAGTGTTCGGGTCACCGCAACGCTGGCGAATCCGTTGCATCATGCAATTGCAGTGAGTGCAATAGTCACCGACGTCGGTGGAAGTGTGCGTGACAGTGTCGCCTTCTACGACGACGGGCTGCACGGAGACGGAAGCGCAGGAGACAGTGTGTGGGGCTGTCAATTCCGAGCGCCGTCGGATGAGGGAGTGTTTGACATCAGTTCTCGGACGGACGACATCACTGAGGGAACCATGCGGCGATTGCCCCGTGTCATCCGATTTGCCACAGCAGGCCCGGTGACGCTTGACAGCATCGCATTCGGGAAGTCCGGTCCAAACTACGGGGTAAGACTTTACCTCAAGAACGAAGGTTCCTCCTTCGCCATTGGAGGTGCCACGGCCAGGCTGTGGAGCAATGACCCGTGGGTCAAATCTGTTACGCAAACTGCGCATTCACTGCCGACGATCGGTCCAGGTGAAATCAAGACTCCCGCCCTGCTTTACACCGTCGCATTCGACACCGTCAGCTTTCCCGGGTACTTCAATCTGAAAGTGGATGTGGCGATAGGAGGTTTGTCACTTTGGGTGGATTCCACGAGGCTTCAGATCACGGGGGTCGCATCGGAAGAGAGACTGCCCACGGTGTTTGCGCTTGAGCAAAACTATCCCAACCCGTTCAACCCCTCGACGACAATCCGTTACGGTCTGCCTCACAAGGTGAACGTGAGCCTGACGGTCTACAATACTCTTGGCCAGCAGGTTGGGGTCCTTCAGAATGGAGAGCAAGAGGCCGGGTATCACGAGGTCAGGTTCGACGGGAAGAATCTCTCAAGCGGCGTGTACTTCTACAGGATACAAGCAGGAGATTTCACACAGACGAAACGATTGATGCTCTTGAGGTGAATCGCTTGCCCGTTGTCCGCACCCGATTCGACAGTGATTATAAAAGCAGTTGAACCCAACTCACAATGAACAGAGCAGTCGACTCGCTTGATCAGGGGGTTCGAGGTCTAGGTGATGGTGTTCTGGGAGAGACATTCCTTACAGAGCCCGAAACCTCTTGGTATACCAAGAGTATTTGACTTACGAAATGGGAAGAGATTAATTTCTGCCACCATATGCCTGCTCTGACTCGATGCCGGGATCGATGCGCCGCCGAGTGTTCATGCGATACCAACCTACCCGACGAGCCACCGAGTCCTGCTGCAGGTCAGTAATCACCGACAGTCATTGCGTTGAAAGGAGGTCAAGATGAGAACCAAGTCCATCTTTCTCGCAGTTGTCCTTCTTCTCCTTTGTGCGTACGCGCCTGCTCAATGGATGCAAACCAATGGTCCCTACGGCGGGGGTGACATATTTTCTCTTGCCGTGAGCGGAACGAATCTCTTTGCGGGAACTGGTGGTGGCGGCGTCTTTCGTTCCACCAATAGTGGCACAACCTGGACGGCGGTCAGTCCCGGCCTGACGTACAATGCTATTATTGCCCTTGCTGTCAGCGGCACAAATCTCTATGCGGGAACTAGTAGCGGCTTTTCTGGAAATAAGGGCGAGGGCGTCCTTCTCTCGACCAACAACGGCATGAGCTGGACTGCCGTCAATACAGGTCTGACGAACACTGGTGTCTCGTCTCTTGCCGTGAAAGGCACGCAGCTCTTTGCTGGAGGAGGTGGTGTCTTTCTTTCTACCGATAGCGGCGCAAGCTGGATTGCAGCGAGTACCGGCTTGCCGACGAACACCTTTGTCAGTGCCCTTGCCGTCAGCGGGTCGAACCTTTTTGCTGCAACTGGCTATGATGGCGTCTTTCTTTCCACCAATAGCGGCACAAGCTGGACTGCAGCAAACACACCGTTTTCAGGTTTCTCTCAAATGATCCAACTTGGGCCGAATCTCTTTGCAGGAACTAGCAGCGGCGTCTTTCTTTCTACCGACATGGGCACAAGCTGGAGAGCAGTCAATACCGGCATGACGGGTAATCCTGTCTCGGCTCTTGCAGCAATCGGCACGAATCTCTTTGTCGGAACCGCTGACGGCGTCTTTCTCTCCACGTCCAACGGTACAAGCTGGACTGCGGTCAATTCCGGCGTGACGAATACTCATGTCCTTGCCCTTGCCGGGAGCGGGATGAATCTTTTTGCTGGAACTGCTGACGGCGGCGCCTTTCTTTCCACCAATAGAGGCGCAAGCTGGACGGAGGTCAATTCCGGGTTGACTAATGCTTATGTCCTTGCCCTTGCTGTGAGCGGGACGAGTCTTTTTGCTGGAACTGGTTACGGCGGCGTCTTTCTTTCCACCAATAGCGGCACAAGCTGGACTGCCGCAAGTACCGACTCGACGATCGTTTATGTCGATGCTTTAGCCGTCTCCGGAGGGAATCTCTTTGCTGGAGGAGGTGGCGGCGTCTTTCTTTCGACCAACAACGGTACAAGCTGGAGTGCAGCGAGTACCGGCTTGCCTACGAACACTTTTGTCACTGCCCTTGCCGTCAGCGGCACGAATCTCTTTGCCGGAACTTGGGGTAGTGAGGTTTTTCTTTCGACCAATAGTGGCACAACCTGGACGGCGGTCAGTCACCACTTGACCTGGAATCCTATTTATGCCCTTGCCGTCAGCGGCACGAATCTCTATGCTGGAACCAGTAGTGGCGGCATCTTTCTTTCCACCAATAGTGGAACAAGCTGGACTGCAGTCAATACCGGCTTGGCAAACACTGATGTCCGTGCTCTTGCCGTCTCTGGAGGGAATCTCTTTGCGGGGACGCCTGACGGCGGCGTCTTTCTTTCCAGTATTGGTGGCACAACTTGGATGGCGGTCAATTCCGGCTTGACTAATACGTATGTCCTTGCCCTTGCCGTGAGCGGTACGAATCTATTTGCTGGAACTGTCGCTGGGGGTGTATGGCGGCGGCCTCTTTCCGAATTGGTCAGTGTAGCGTTTGCTTCGACTGAGCTACCTGATAAGTTCGGCTTAGAGCAGAACTACCCCAACCCCTTCAACCCCTCGACGACGATTCGCTACGGGCTGCCCAACAAGACAGTTGTGCAGCTGTCGGTCTTCAACACCCTCGGTGAGCAGGTCGCACTTCTCCAGAATGGGGAGCAAGACGCCGGGTATCACGAGATCAGGTTCGACGCGAACACTCTCTCCAGCGGCGTGTACTTCTACAGGATACAGGCAGAGGGTTTTGTGCAGACGAAACGTCTTCTTCTTCTCAAATGATGATTACCGTTGATGGGGTAAATGGCAGGCTCGGAATTAACCCCGGGTCTGCTCTGCCTTTGTCCATTGTGTCCGTCTTATGGCTGGACTTGGCCATGCGGATCAAGATGACCGGCACGAGTCGGGACCGATACAAGGCTTTGGTTCTGAAGATTACGCGTCGGACCAGGAAGAAGTACGGACCGGATGAGAAGTCGCGGATCATCTTTGTGGGCTTGCGGGGAGAAATCAGCGTGGCGGACCTGTGCCGGTCGACACGCCACGTGTTCCTAAAGTAAACGAATTGGTGTGACAGATTTATGCTAACTTTTTATCACCCCCATGCACAGTATGCGCAGTATGCACTCTCCCTGACTCAGAATCGCCCTCTTCTTGCCGGAACGGGTATCTGGAAATTATTTGGGACCAAGAGGCCCGGGGTTCAAATCCCCGCGCCCCGACGAAAAAGGGCAATTCTGAGGTGAGAGAGAGGCGGGTGTGACAGATTTGTGACGGAAAAAATTACCGCTCCGTCTAGTTCGTGGGCTAGAATCTGTTGAAAGTCCAGCAATTTTGCGACGCGGAGGTCGGCGCTTGTCGCGGGACCAAGAGGTCACGTACCGAAGCCCCGGGCCCAACCGAAGGAAAAACGATTCTGAGGTTCCAGAAGCGCGATTGTACACCAACAGCACACGGATCTCAGAGTGTGCATGTTGACCGTGAGATAGTATGAGCTGCGATGCCGCCAAAGTGTCGTGGTTTTCACATGTTTGGGTGTCGACCTTCCTGCTCTCCCATTTCCAGGACCCCTTGGGTGCATCACACACATTCCGGGGTGTGCCGTTCACGGCGGTTCCCCTTTCGAATGTCCATCCGGTCCAGAACTCTTGTATGAATCATCCGATCGGAATGCGGTTTCGTGTACCGAGTAGAGTATCGATTTCATTTTGAAATCGTTATTTTGTGGATGGGTGAATCCTTGACCAGGCAGGAAAGGAGTTGCGCAATGGAAATTGACACTCAGAAAATCGATGATGCGGTCCTTGCACTCCTGTATCTCACAAGCTTCGAGCAATATGGAGGGGTTCGGGCGTGGAAAGGTCACGATTGGGATGCGTTGAATAGACTCTTCGAAAAGGGCATGATCGGCGATCCCCGGAGAAAAACCAAGTCGGACGTCTTTTCCGACGAGGGAGCAGAACGCGCAAAGGTCTTGTTTGAGAAGATGTTTGGAAAGTAACGCAGCTTAGATGATTGGTGACACATGCCTGAGGACCGGTTTGGAGGGCTGCCGCCGAAATATTCATTTGCGCTGAATCCGCATTCGGACGTTAGATTCACACGGTGTCCGAAGTGTCATCGACTGATGAATCCACGGAAGTTTGCGCTTATCATACATGTTGAAGACGGGGACCTGACAATCCTCGGCAAGACCTGTCGATACTGTCCGGCGTGCGAATTGATCATTGCACACCAGAATGATTTGGAGGCTGAACTTGCCAATTCATTCTCGAGGTTCGATCCGGAGGTCCTTGGGAATCCCTATCTCGTCATTGGGACGGTCGAGCTAAAGGCCTGGCGTCAAGGTCTTCAACGACCTCTTCCCCTGGATCAAATTCGGGATCGAACATCAGAGTTCAAACGGGTCCTCAAACTGTCCGTAGACCGTGGAGGATGGAAACCGGCCGGTCGCCATCCACGGGGGCGAATCTGATGGGGTATCCACGAACGCACAAGACCCGGCACCTCGCCGTTCATGGCCGCGCATGTTGATGTCAACCCGGAGATGGTGACCATTCCCGGTTACCTGACAGTTATGCGCAATTACACGATCATCCACGAATTCTCCCTACAGTATTAGGCGAACGCATTATGGACGAGAAGCTCCCAAAGTCGGCAGGGACATGGAATTCGATCAAGGTATACCTCCACTCTCTTGACAAATCTGGGCTTATTGAGCTCATTCATAGAATCTATGAGAGTGATGCCGACCTTCAGCAGGCCCTCGCAGCGAAACTCATTTCCTCCGATCCGGGAATCAATCGGATCCGTAAGCGCATTATGAACTTGGTGTATCCTGATCCATTGGGGACACTCCCCATCCGTGCGGGTGACGCGCTCAAGACAATCAGGAAGTTTTACATGGTATCCGAGGATCCGTCCGCCACCTCCGCATTGCTCCTGGATGGAATTGAGGCCGGGACTGATCAAGCAGCCGACCTGGGGATAGAAGATGAAACATATTTCAATGCTCTTGGACAGATGGTGCAGATGCTGATGGAGCTCCAAGCGGAGCTTCCCAGTCGGGATCGAAGGACAAGCCGAACTCGACTTGTTCGCATCTACAAGACAGGCAAGGACGTTGGCTGGGGGCATGGAGAACAGTTGGCTGAGGCCGTGAAGGCACTTCGCCAAATGTGCCGCTAGACTACATTCCTTGTTGCATTCATTCGCAAACTCTTGAAGGAATTACGGGTGACGCGCTTCAAATGACTCGACGCCAAGAAACCATCGCGAAGATTGCAGAAGAGGAACTCAAGGTATCTGCTCTTCGCGCGGAGCTGGAGACCGCAGCTGGCCGACTAGCTAAGCTACGCAGAGAATTGGCACCCCTCGTACCTGAAGGAAGCCAGGTCGCCCTGTTGCCGGATTCCGCGGATCGCTTGGATGCATCTGGCTCAAATGAACAGAAGATCGCTCTTTTCCGGTCACTGTTTCGTGGCCGCGAAGACGTTTTTCCCCTCCGCTGGGAGAATTCCCGAACGGGAAAATGCGGCTACTCACCAGCTTGCACCAATGAATGGAGAGAGGGAATCTGTGAGAAGAACAAGGTTCCGGGGACAGCTCGGAAGCTTACCTGTGCCTCATGCAAGCAACAGGCGTTTCGCCCGGTCTCAAATGAGGAAATAGCGAAACATCTCAGAGGGACGCATAGCATGGGAGTCTATCCACTTCTCCCTGATGATTCTTGCCGCTTCCTTGCTGTTGATTTCGATGGCATGGCCTGGCAGGAGGACGTCGGCTCATTCGGAGACACATGCAAGGCTCACGGATTTCCGACTGCCGTGGAACGATCCAGATCCGGCCAGGGGGCCCATGCATGGTTCTTCTTCGCGGTACCATTGTCTGCTGCTGAGGCTCGCTCGCTTGGGTGTTTTCTGATCACGGAAACGATGTCCCGGCGTTATGAGCTCTCGTTGAAATCCTATGACCGCCTATTCCCGAATCAAGATACCCTGCCCAAAGGCGGGTTCGGCAACCTTATTGCGCTTCCACTCCAGCGCGAGGCTCGTTCGCAGGGCAATTCAGTGTTTGTGGACGATGGACTTGCGCCGCACGCAGATCAATGGAAGTTTCTGGCAAGCATTGTACGTCTTGATGTGGACATTGTTCAGCATGCAGTGAAAGACGCTGCCGCTCAAGGTCGAATTGTTGGCTTCAGAGAGTATCCTATTCCGAACGATGCGGAGGACCGCCCGTCCCGTCCTGCTCCCACTTCTGATCAGCGAGAAAGCTCGCCGGAATCCAACGTCATTTCTACCGTTCAGGTGACGCTCTCGGAGAGATTGGTTATTCAGAAGATGGGTTTGCGCTCTGCACTTCTCAATGAGCTGAAACGCCTGGCTGCGTTTGCAAACCCGGAATTCTACAAGAAGCAGCGTATGAGACTTTCGACGGCTTTGACACCGCGAGTGATTTCATGTGCGGAAGAGTTTCCCGATCGGATCGCTCTACCCAGAGGATGTACTCCAGGAGTGAGGGCACTACTCGCTGATCATGGGATTATGTTGAATGTTGATGATAAACGACTCGACGGTACTCCACTGGACGTCGTGTTTAGAGGGAGGCTCTCATCAACTCAGGAAGAAGCCGTTCGCAGCCTGATGGGGGAAGATCTCGGTATCTTTGTTGCACCTCCAGGTATCGGCAAAACAGTCGTGGGGTGTCACCTTATTGCTGCAAGAAAGAGAAATACGCTTGTGATTGTTCACCGCCAACAGCTTCTTGCACAGTGGATTGTGCAGCTTTCGCATTTCCTTGGCCTCGAGCGGAATGAGATTGGGCAGATCGGCGGGGGAAAGAACACTCGAAATGGAAACCTTGATGTCGCTATGCTTCAGAGCCTTGTGCATCGTGGAAATGTCGACGAGATCGTGAAGGAGTACGGAAATATCGTGGTTGATGAGTGTCACCATTGTCCGGCGTTCTCGTTTGAACGCGTTCTGTCAGAAGCAAGAGCTCGTTACCTGACGGGCTTTACAGCTACACCGCAGCGACGCGACGGCCAGCACCCAATTATTGAAATGCAGCTTGGACCCGCACGATTCGTAGTAAGCTCACGAACGCAAAGGGGGATGGAACCATTCCATCGACGACTGGTGATCCGTGAAACACAATTCAGACCTGATGGTGTCAACAGTGACGCTGGCATCCAGGGAGTCTACGCTGCACTTGCCGCGGATCAGACACGGAATGACCTTATCTTTGACGACGTAATTACCGCGCTTGAGAACAAACGATCACCAATTCTTCTCACAGAACGAAGAGATCATCTTGAGCATTTTGCCGAACGTCTAAAGGGGTTTACACGAAATCTGATTGTCCTGCACGGCCGCATGAAGCGAAAAGAGCGCGATGAAGCGTTGTCGAAACTGGTGGCAATTCCCGACGGCGAAGAACGATTGGTCGTCGCTACGGGGCGATACATTGGCGAGGGCTTTGACGATGCGCGTCTTGATACCCTTTTCCTTGCACTCCCCGTATCCTGGAGGGGGACACTTGTGCAGTATGCCGGACGCCTCCACCGAGCACACGAAAACAAGAGGGAAGTCCTCATCTATGACTACCTGGACCGGAATGTCCCTGTATTGCGCAAGATGCATGATAAGCGACTTCGAGGGTATCGCGCACTCGGCTATGAAGTGGATCGCAGGAGATCGGAATCCTGAATATCGAGACTACGGAGCAACTATTGCATAATGAGGAGAATTGTTATATAATGATCATCAGAAATATACTGTCAAGATGATAACCAATGAGCACAATATAACTCGCAAGCCTCTCGGTGGTAGAGAGGTTGATTTACTTACAATTCTTGGACCGAAAGGCATCTTTTCACTGGAAGATGCACGGGCAGTTCTGCGAGACGTTCCTTCCGAACAGATCTCACAATTTGTCCATCGACTTCTGAAAAAGGGGTGGATTGCCCGCATTCGAGCTGGGCGGTATGCCATTATCCCTCTTTCGTCGGGGACAACTCGTACACCTCAAATCCACGAATTCCTTGTCGGCATGGAGCTGGTGAAGCCGGCAGCGATCGCGTACTTTTCTGCGATGAATCATCACGGCTTCACAGAGCAGCTTCCGCGAATGGTCTACATTGCTACCGATCATCGCGTATCTTCGGGGCGGCGCACATCGCTGGGTTTTGCTTTTAAGATCGTGTCACAGAGAAAGTCAAAATTCTTCGGGTTGCAGAAGTCTTGGATCGATGAACGTTCATTTACAGTAACTGATCCCGAAAAGACGATTATCGATGGTCTTGATCTTCCGGCCAATGTCGGTGGTATCAGTATTATTATCGATGCATTAAGAAACCACTGGGATCAGTTCTCGGAACGCCGGCTTCTTGAGTATGCAGGAAGGATCGGGAATTCAACAGTGTCGAAGAGGCTTGGTTTTCTCATGGAAGCTCTCGGCGTGGGCGATGTCGATGAGCTTAGAGGATCGACAACGCTCAGAAGTGGGTTCCCGCGGCTTGATCCCACGTTGCCTGCCTCCGGTCGGTTCAATCGTCGCTGGGGACTGCTGGTGAATGTGGAGGTGGGGCATTGATAAGTACGAGTGCTCTTCATCGTGCAGCCGAACGCGAGGGCCTGCGTTTCGATCAGGTTGAGAAAGACTATATAATCCTCTGCCTTCTCTCAGCCATCAGCAAAGAGATCGGTCTGTCTGCCGAATGGGTATTCAAAGGGGGGACCTGCCTGCGGCACTGCTACTATCAAGGATACCGCTTTTCGGAAGATATTGACTTCACGTGTCGTCCGCGGCCCGGAGGCGTCGATAAGGCACGATCCCTCGTCACCGCTTCCCTTGAAACCATGAGGAATGAGAACGGTATTGAATCAACGATTTCACGAATCGAGGCTCCGCCAAATGAGAGCCAAGTGGAGATTGCCGTACAATACAGTCGTGGTGGTCCGCGCCGACAGGCACTGCCCTCCGTTAAGGTTCATCTGACGTCCGACGAGCCAGTCCTGCGGGATCCGGAATTGCGTGACGTACGGCCGACGTACGAAGACATTGGTCCATTCAAGATTTGGGCCTATGGCATCTCCGAGATCATAGCCGAAAAGATGAGATCGTTGCTTCAACAGCAGGAGAAGTGGCCCCGTCCTCGCGATCTCTATGACCTTTGGTATATTTTGTGCAAGCATCGGGAAGCTGTGTCACCGGAGGTGTATCTGAATCTCTTTGCGCAGAAGTGTCAGGTTCGCAAGATTGATCCGAACATTGGCCAGCTTGTATCGTCCAACCTGAAAGAGATGAACCGCAATGCATGGGAGAACCAATTGCGGCCCATGATTCTCAATGCACCAGATTATGAAAGCGTCTGGGATGAATGGTCTGTGCTATGTGAGACATTCCGGTAGAACGCACGCAACCTATTAGCGGAAGGGAGAATTCATCCGGGCTGGAGTTCGATCATTAACCATCTGATCAGGGAGCGGTTTCGTAAACGGATATAGTTGGCAGAGGAATGATTTGATGGAGAGAGCTGAGCGAGCACGAAACGGCACTTCAGACGTCGATCCTGTATTGGTGACATGAGATAGGAATACACCGGGCGGAGATCGGCCCGCAAGTCGCACCTCCTGAAAATTATAGCTCACGGCTCCGCGGTCTTTGAGTCGCGTGGCTTATCGTTCATGATTGGACGGGAGCCGGCAAGCGTTACTATAATCAGGCTGTGCGTGGAGTTTGTAATTCGATGCACTTGGGAGTGGGAGAATGGATGAGCAGCTGTGACAGATTCATGCTACTTTTTCATCACTATCATGCACAGTATGCGCAGTATGCACTCTCCCTGGCTCAGAATCGCCGTTTTTTCGCTGGAAGAGGTACCCGGAAATTATTTGGGACCAAGAGGCCCGGGGTTCAAATCCCCGCGCCCCGACGAAAAAGGGCACTTTTGGGTGGTGAAAATCGGTACTGTGCCCAGGTTGTGCGCATTTATTTGCACCCGCAGCACAAAAATCGTTCAGCTGCGGGCTGTTTTCGTTAGGTCCAAGATCGCTCTTGGTCAGGAACCAAGAGGTATCGGATAGAATTCCTAGCCCCGACGTAAAGAAGAATTGTGAGGTTCCAGGAGCCCGAATGTACACCGGCTGAACACCGATTATAGGGTGTGCGTGTCAATTCCAAGATTATACAAGCCGCGATGCTGCTAAGGTGTCGCGGCTTTCGTGCGTTTAGATGTACACCTCAGTGCTCTCTGGATTCCGGTGGCCCAGAGACGCCTCAGGACAAACCGGCTTGTTGACTCTCGCCTCACTGCACTGTACCTTTCTCCCGTACCGTTGGGTTCTTGTGCCGCAGGGATTATACACTCCAGTGTCGGTTCCCGATGATCGGCAAAGTTGTCTCCCACTACAGGATCCTCTCGAAGCTTGGCGAAGGCGGCATGGGCGTCGTCTACAAGGCTGAAGACACCCGCCTCAAACGCACCATTGCGCTGAAGTTCCTCCCTCCTGCCCTTTCTGCCGATCCGCAAGCCAAAGAGCGCTTCCTTCATGAAGCCCAGGCTGCTTCGGCCCTTGACCATCCCAACATTTGTACGGTGTATGAGATTAATGAGGTCGATGACGGCCAGCTGTTTATGGCCATGGCATGCTATGATGGGGAAACCCTGAAGAAGAAGATCGAGCGTGGACCTCTCCCCATTTACGAAGCCGTTGACATCACCTTCCAGATCGCACGAGGATTGGTCAAAGCCCACGAAGCCGGTATTGTCCATCGCGACATCAAACCGGCGAACATCATTGTGACCAAGGATGGCGTCGCGAAAATCCTCGACTTCGGACTGGCGCGATCCCTTGAAGCCACACTGACCACGCATACCGGCCAGACTCCAGGAACAATCGCGTATATGTCGCCTGAGCAGGCACGGGGAGAACTCGTCGATCAGAGGACAGACATATGGTCTCTTGGCGTAGTTCTGTATGAGATGCTGTCAGGACAGAGACCGTTCATAAGCGAGGCAGAGGTCGGTCTAGTGTATGCTGTCCAGAAGATTGAACCGAAATCTCTCCGGGAGATGCGACCTAAAATCGACAAGGCTCTGGAGAACATCTCTAGGAGAATGTTGACCAAGCGGCCCGGGGACCGATATCAGAGAGTTGCAGTATTGATTGTCGATTTGGAATCGTACGTAGCTGGACTGCGTCCAAAGGGGGCTGCCTGGAAATTCCGGCCTCTAAAGCTGTGGCGCAAGCCAACGGTCATCGTCATTTCGACACTCCTTCTGATCGCGGCGGTGATCACCGTTCTCACCTCCCACAGCCGGATGCAATTGGTCGATTCTCTCGGAGTTCTCCCGTTCGAGAATCCCTCCCGTGACTCGACGCTGGTGTACTATTCCGACGGTCTCACAGACGACTTGATCACAAAACTGTACTCCATATCCACGCTTTCGGTGCGATCAACCCGCAGGGTTATGCAGTACAAGAATAGCTCCAAACCCCCGAATGATATCGCGAAGGAGCTGGGAGTGCAGGCCCTGCTCACAGGGAGAGTTCGGTGGGCAGACGATCGTCTGATAGTTTCAATGCAATTGACCGACGCAGAAACAGACCAGAACTTATGGGGCGCAAGCTATGACAGAAGTCCGGCAGAGATATCCGCGTTACTAAATGAAGTTGCACAAACAGTAGTGCAGGTGTTGAATATCGATTTGAACCCCGATACACGAAAGAGGCTTGGATTTTCAACGCAGGTCAACCCGAACGCATACGAACTCGCGACGCAAGGACGCGCTCTTGTCTACAAGATGATTCCCGGATCGGCAAAGAATGCCATCACGTTTTTCAGACGGGCCATTGAGATCGACTCCAATTATGCCTCTGCTTACGCAGGTCTTGCCGCCGCCTACGATATGTTGGTGACGTTGGGTACATTCCCCGCCATGTCGCCCCATGATGGATGGCCGAAGGCCAAGCAAGCGGCAATCAAGGCCATTCAGAAGGACCCATACAATGCGGAGGCATATGCCGTCCTGGCTGACGCCGCCTCCATGTATGAATGGAACCACAGCGAAGGGGAAAGACTCTACAAACGGGCAATCGAAATCAATCCTTCGTCTGCAGATGCTCATGCGTTGTACGCGTTGTTCCTTCACCTGATGGCCAGGCAGGACGAGGCGAGAGCAGAGATCCGCACCGCCCTCAGATTGGATCCTCTCACACCGTGGTACAAACACCTCTTGTCCATAACATATTTCGCTGATGGTAACTTCGAGGAATCACGAAAGTGTGTGAACGAAATACTTGCTTATGATCCGCAGTATCCTCATGCGCACGAACTGCTTGCGCGCATTTGTATCAACACGATGAAGTACGATGAGGCATGTCGAGAAATTGAAAAGACCGGAGCCAACTTGGCTGATGGATATGAACGGGATGTTTACCTGGGTTGGCTATATGCTCGTGCAGGTGCGAAGCCTAAGGCTGAGCAGCTGCTCTCCGGTATTTTGTCCCCGCCGGCAGGAACAGTCGTAAGCCCTGCATTCTTGGCGATGGTGTTTAGCGCTCTCGGCAAGAACGATTCCGCTTTCTCTTGGATCGATCGGGCGTACGAGCAACGCGACTGTCTTCTGATTGGCGCAAAGGCTTCTTTTGAATACGATCCGATGCGTGACGATCCACGCTTCTCTCTCCTGCTGAAGAAAATCGGGTTGGGTGGGGAATAGATCGGAGCGCTTCGTGCTCAGACGTCCGTTTAGGTCACTGTGTGGGATAAAAGCAAATTCACGACTTCGCAAGGGACTGTCGTTGGAGTGTCTCCAGGTCCGTTTCTGTACATGGCTCCTCCGAAGGGAAAGATTCAGCCTTCGTTTGGCTCAAGGGAGCATATGAAGAGAAAGGCTGCTTAGAGGGGTCCATGATCACTTGCAGAAAGACCAATCGAAGCGTTTGCACCTTCGTACACGAAGCAGTCACAGGATGATGAGACCCCTACTACTTTTGAGCGCCACATTTTGGCTCTGCAACCTAGGTGCCCTTGGACAAGGCGCAATCGGCAGTATAGAGGGATGGATCGCTGATTCGGCAGGGGAAGCCGTTTACGGAGCTAACATTGTTGCTCAATCTTCGGGGATGCAGGGGATACGTGGAGTAACAACGGATGGTCGAGGATACTTTGGAATCCAGGAACTTCCCCCAGGCGGCTATTCGCTTCGGATCAGCCACATCTCCTATCGAGCTGTAACAATCGAAGGCATACGGGTTGCCCTCGGTAGGACTACAGGTCTCGGGAGGCTCGTGCTTCATCCGACAACGGTGGCGATGGATGAGGTCACGACATGGGGAGAGAAACCCATTCTGGATCCTTCATCATCAACGGTGGGTGCAAATCTGAGACCAGAAGATCTGGAGCACCTCCCCATTGAGCGCAACTACCGCTCACTCGTTTCCATCCTGCCACAGGTTAATAGCTCCCCCTTCGGAGACGAGGCCAATGTCGGGGGGGCTACAGGCACCGAGAATAAGTACTACATCAACGGCGCGGACGTCACCGATGCGTTCCGCGGCTCAACGGGGATGAACTTGCCTTACAACTTCATCAGAGAAGTTGAAGTAAAAGTTGGTGGCTACGAGCCTGAATATCAGAGCTCACTCGGCGGCATCGTCAACGTCATTACTCGCTCGGGAAGTAATGAATTCCATGGAACGATCTTTGGTAGCTATACGGGAAACAACTTCTCGGGAACTCCGCAAGTGGCGGCAAACGCTCCGACACAAGGGGCGTATTTGCGTTATGATCTCGGCGTCGGCATAGGGGGGCCAATTCTCCTAGATAGGCTCTGGTACTATGCAGCCTACAGCCCGAATATGCAGAGGCAAGATGTGCAGATTCCGGGGTTCGGGTATTACCCAGATAAGGGTGTCACACACTCGTTTGCAGGAAAACTCTCCTGGATGGCGGGTAGATCGATTGATGTATCGGCAACCGTCTTGGGAGATCCAACAGTCCGAAATGGTGTCGGGGTCGGATTTTACAGCTCATACATCTTCCCGTCGATGGGGAACCCGGATCCAGCTTTGAAGGACGTGAGAACAGGTGGGTACGCGGCAATCCTAGACACCCGTTGGATAGCTTCAAATGATTTGCTGTTGCAGGCAATGGCGAGCTGGACTACACGTAAGGAAAAGTACTGGCCTTCGACACCAGTAGGTTTGTCACAGCCTCTCGTAGGAGACGTCATTCAGGGTTCTTTCTCCGGAGGATCGGGCGAGAGAATTGACATCAATACCACGTCTCTCACCCTATCCGCAACGGGGACACTCAGTCTGGGTTCGCATGTCTTAAAGGGCGGGTTGCGTTATGAGGATCTGCTGCTGGATAGCCAGATTCTGTTTTCGTATTTGGAACTCGAGGGGGACTCAACATATCTGTATCAGGAATCAAACCAATCCGGCAGAATCCGGAGTAGTATGCCATCGGTTTTCATGCAGGACTCGTGGGCTGTCAGCCAAAGGCTACGGTTAAACGCTGGACTCCGATGGGATGGTTACTTTCTCGTCGGATCGAAAGGGAACATCATGCAGCGGATTCTTGGGCAGTATCAGCCTCGGGTCGGCTTTGTGTTTCTGCTTGGTGATGGGGAATCGCAGAGGATATTTGGGTCGTTTGGCAGGTTCTACGAAAATCTGCTGATGTATGCTTCGACCGTATATTTCATTGAGGGAACATACCAAGCAGGCTTTCTTTACGAAAGCGATCCGCGCACCGACCCATCGAATCCAGACACCCTTTGGAACATCAGCGGAGTTCAACCAGAAATTGATGGACTCCGAGGCCAATTCTACGATGAGTTCTCACTCGGATACGAACAGCTCTTCGGAGGACAGTTGAAGGGGACGGTGAGGGCCATCTACAGAACGCTTCAGCAAATCTTGGAGGATGGTTCAGATCCGCCGGAGACAGGGAAGTTCTATTTTGGCAACCCGTCACGATCTCCGTTGGCTACATTTCCCCAACCCCAACGCCAGTACATGGCGTTCGAGGTCTCATTTGAGAAGTCCATTGGGAAGTCGCTGTATTTGAACCTCTCCTACATTCTTTCGCGAAACTACGGTAACTATGTTGGATTGTACGACCACGACTACCTCGAAAACACCAAGGTGCCTAATGCCGGTGTCACATGGGATCGGTTAGAAAATCTCAAGGATGCTACTGGCTTGTTACCAAATAATCGGACGCACGTAATCAAATTGATTGGGTCGTACCGCTTCGAATTTGGTCTCACAATAGGGACGTTTTTCTTCTGGGGAAGCGGCACGCCCCTCAACGACTTCGGAACAGGTGAATATTTCGCCCGTATTTTCTTGCGCCCGCGCGGAACCGCAGGAAGTAGCCCCGCCGTATGGGACCTTAACATCCGACTGGCATTTGATCCACCAGGGTGGTCTTTCCTGGGGATGCAACCCAGATTCGTTTTGGACCTCTTCCACGTGGGTAGTCGGCAAACTCCATTGACATTTGACCAGTGGCATTACCGGGGGCAAGACGCAAACGGTAATCAGACAACTCCAAACCCTTACTACGGGATGCCTCTTTCCTTTCAGCCGCCGATGTCGGTGAGGCTCGGGATGGAAGTCGATTTTTAAAGCCTAGCGACGGCGCAGGGCTGCCGGCTATCGGGGAGAGCCAACCCCATTTCAGCTTCTGCGATACAGCAGGCGGAGGCCGACCGTAGATGGAACTTCATGCAAAACGCGAATCACCTCTTTGACATCTTCGATTCGTACGTCTTCCCATCCATGTTCGCACGGTTGTTGTGAAAGCTGCACCGTAGTCAGACTGTAATTGACTGGTGAAATTCGATGCACTTGGTCTGACAACATTGATTATTGGCGCGTTCTGTCCTATATTCCCACCAAT
The DNA here is from genome assembly GCA_963779225.1 of uncultured Bacteroidota bacterium. Lineage (GTDB taxonomy): Bacteria > Bacteroidota > Ignavibacteria > UBA10030 > UBA6906 > CAVPCZ01. The sequence goes on along the minus strand of CAVZWW010000003.1, from coordinate 123,527 downwards.
CCAGCAATTGCTCGAATGCGGTAAGATCTGTTGCCTGCGCCAGACCTGGAAGCGCAACTGTTCTCCCACCTCTCCCGCAGGTCCCGATGGTGATTCCGAGTGCCCCGACATCCCTTTCACGCCTGCGTCGGGTCGGGACAGGCAGCCTCACCTGCAGGAGCCCTCGTTGATCGGTCAGACGATTTGCCACTATAAGATCCTCGAGCGCCTTGGTACAGGTGGCATGGGCCATGTCTACAGAGCCGAGGACGGCAAGCTCAACCGAACGGTCACACTCAAGTTCCTCCTTCCTCATCCTGCCATCGATTCCGGCTCCATCGTCACCAGAGACTTAGGCCAGACAGAGGAAAATGGACTCCAGAACTGACGAAACGCAGCAACTGAAAAGGCGTATCCGGGACCTTGAGGAATCCCATCGCTTTGCGGAGTCCCTGAGTTCCCGTCACACAGTCTACGATACACTCCAGTATATCGCAGAGTCGTGCGCAAAACTCGCACACGCGGACCATGTCGCAGTCCTCCTCTTCAAGCCTGCCTCGACGGAGTCTGTACGGACACTCGCCCGCAGCTCAGACGCGCTTGACGGCGGTATCGACCACGGGATCAATGCTATGGTCGGCGGTTGGGTACGGGCAAAGGGGAAAGTGCTGCTGACAGATAATGTTCTCCGTGAGCTTGGATTTGATTCGCCGTCGGACCGCCAGAAAATCTTCGGACCTCTTCTTGCTGTACCCCTCTTCGGCGGTGACACCATGATCGGCGTCCTTAACCTCGCCAGGCATGCAGGGAGACCCTCTTTCACGGAAGAAGAGGTGCAGCTTGTCGTCACTACCGCACCCCTCGCGGCAAAATTTATCGAGCGTGCCCGGATGTTTGAAGACCTCACCCTGGATCATGCGAGGTTGAAAGCGTCGACCGTCTACGTGCGCGACCAGCGATGGATCTCGAGCCTCAACCCGGCAATGCAGGAAATAACCGATCGCATCGCTCGGGTTGGTCCGTCCCAGGCGACCGTTCTTATCACCGGGGAGACGGGAACGGGAAAGGAACTCGTTGCATGGGCCATCCACCTCCAGAGTTCGCGGGCACAGCACCCTTTTGTGGCGCTCAATTGTGGAGCTATCCCGGCGACATTGGCCGATGCAGAGCTCTTTGGCTATGAACGGGGAGCGTTCACGGGGGCTGAGTCGGCGAAACCAGGTAAATTCGAACTCGCAGACAGTGGGACTCTGTTCCTCGACGAGATTTCTGCCATGCCCATGGAGCTCCAGCCCCGGCTCCTGAGGGTCCTTGAAGAACGGCGGTTCAACCGGATAGGGTCTTCGCATGTTCTCGATGTCGACATCCGTGTCATTGCAGCAACGAACAAGGATCTTGAAGACCAGGTCAAACAAGGGATGTTTCGTGAGGATCTCTTTCATCGCCTCAACGTGTTTCCCCTTCATCTCCCTCCTCTGAGGGAACGCCGCGAGGACATTCCCATTCTGGCAATCGCGTTCCTTGCCGAGTTTTCGGGGCATAAGAGCATCTTTGTCCCCGAAGCACTGAAAACGCTCGAAGAAATGTCCTGGCCCGGCAATGTGCGAGAGTTGCGCAATTTGGTGGAACGCGTCTCCATCCTCTCCCACGCAAGGGAGATCACACAAAATGACCTCCTGCGTGCTGTCGGAGGAAGTCCACTGGAAAGCGTCGGCGACCTAAGAACAACAGTGAGGCAAATCCTGATCAACAAACCAGAAACTGTGAATCTTCTCGAAGAAACAGAAAAGCAACTCATTGAGATTGCCCTAGGGCTGGCAGGCGGTAACATAACGAAAGCCGCCCAGCTCCTTGGCATTGGCAGGATTTCCCTGCACAGGCGTATCGAAAAATTCCATATTTCAGGCCTACCGTAACGTTGCCTCTCTTCGCTCTCTCAGCTCCACGTTCCCGTATGGCATCGAACTGTGTATCGTTCGATATCGTACGGTACAGCGTACGTGATCGTACAATCAGAAGCGTTCCCAATCCCCTTCCTGATCAAAACCAAGGGAAAATGCCAGAATGAGTGGGGCATGATGGTTGCACTCCGGCAGGTGAATCCCACCTGATTGGAGGCATTCATGAGACCACTCATTGTTCTCTTCCTCTTGTTCTGCTGCAGCCCTTCGTTCGCCCAGACAGATTGGGCCTGGCAAAATCCGCTCCCCCAGGGGAATAGTCTGCGAGCCATCCACGCCTTCAACACCGCCGAAGCAATCGCTGCCGGGGATGCCGGGACTCTGATAAGGACCAGCGACGGGGGACAACACTGGACCATCGATCAGGTCGCCGGGAGCATTCAGTCTTCCTTTACCTCACTGTTCTTCATTGACAGGCAAAGGGGGTGGGCGGCAGGCGAATACGGGACGATCCTGTGCACCGCTGACGGCGGGCTCTCATGGGCTGGACAAACGACCCGAACTGATAGCCGATTGACTGACATCTTCTTTCTCGACCGCAAAAGAGGCTGGGCCGTCGGCGATAACGGGACCATTCTGAGGACGACCGATGGCGGAAAGGAATGGTCCATGCACGCGAGTGTCTCTTCCCAATTCCTCCTGGCTGTGATGTTCGTGGATTCAACCCTGGGATGGGTTGTCGGTTCACAGGGGACGATCTACAGGACGACGGATGGAGGCCTCTTGTGGAACGCTCAATCCAGTGGAACCGCACTGACCCTTACCTCGATCGAGTTCGTCGACAAGGACACTGGATGGGTTGCAGGATGTGGCGTCATCCTTAGGACAACAAACGGTGGAGACTCATGGAGCAGCACACTGCTGGGCCCTACCAGGCACTTGTATGCATTGGGCATGATCGATCGACGGATGGGTTGGGCAGTCGGATACGATTGGACCGGCCACACAGGAATGGTCTTCCGAACGACCAACGGAGGCCTGTATTGGGAATCTCAATCGGCGACCGGATCTCACTGGCTGTCTTCAATGAGTTTCGTCGATCAAGAGACAGGGTGGGCAGTGGGCGAACAGGGGGTGATCTGGATGACGAACGATGGCGGATCAATGTGGAGAGAACAATCCAGCGGATCACGGGAACTCTTCACGTCAGTGTTTTTCGCCGATCCCCAAAGAGGGTGGGTAGCCTCGAACAGCGGATCGCTCCTCAGCACGACTGACGGGGGAACATCGTGGGTGAAAGTCACAACTGCCTTTTCCTCGTGCTCCATCCGATTTGCAGACTCTTTGACGGGGTGGACCATTGGATTGACCGGCGTCATTAGCACCACATCAGATGGCGGGGGAACGTGGCATGCGCAGAGGAATATAGGTGGAAAAGAACTCCACGCACTAGACTTCATGGATTGTCGCACCGGCTGGGTCGTCGGACAAACGGGGATAATATTGAAAACCACGGATGGCGGAAACTCTTGGTCCTCATCCAATAGCTATCCTTACCGCACCTTGCGCGCAGTGGACTTTGTCAATTGCACATCTGGCTGGGCTGTGGGGGAGGACGGGACAATTCTCAAGACGACTGACGGAGGGGAATCGTGGGCGGCGGTCAACTCGGGTGTATTGACGGATCTCTATTCTGTGCAGTTCACCGACGAACGGTCAGGGTGGGCGGTGGGTGATTATGGCAGAGTGATCAGGACTACTGACGGAGGCGAACAATGGCGGTGGGTGGATATTGGAACATCTGTTCCACTCAACTCTGTTCGCTTCGTCAATCCTCTTACAGGCTGGATCGCGGGCGACCGAGGGATTCTACTCAATACAACGAACGCCGGTCAATCCTGGAACCGTATACCCGTTGGGACGCAAAACATGCTGATCGACCTTCACGCGGATGAAGGAGGAAGGGTGTGGGTCGTAGGAGAAGGAGGAACCATACTCTTGAGTGGGACAAGTATGATCTCATCCAGCGGTCCTGTGTACAAGGATCTCCCCTCAATCGCCACTTTGGAGCAAAACTATCCTAACCCATTCAATTCGAGCACAAAGATAGGGTTTAGGGTGAGTGGATTGTGGTCTGGGTGGGTGCGACTCGCCGTGCACGATATGCTCGGGCGCGAAGTTATGGTGTTGGTGAATGAAAAGAAGGAACCGGGTAGCTATGAGATGCAGTTGGACGGTGCTGGTCTATCGAGCGGCGTGTACTTCTATCGTTTGAGCGCAGGGGAGTTTGTCGAGACTAAGCGGCTCCTTCTCCTCAGGTGACGATTTTCCTGGCCAGAAATCCAGCACGATTCATCCGAATTGCCTGCTGCTTGGCGAAACAAAATCGGAACACAGTGGGCGGAGACCGGCCCACATATTGCACCTCGTGCAAATAGGTTCGCGATTGGTCCTCCACCGAGTGTGCCCAGGTTGTGCCTGGTTTGTGAAATTCGATGCACTTCATGTAATTCAAATTTGGGAAATTGCTCTGAAATTGCCGTTTAGGGGGAATCAAGCAATTTTTGGGACAAGAGGTCCGGGGTTCGAATCCCCGTGCCCCGACGAAAAAGGGCAATTTCTGGTTCTTGGAAGAACGACTGTGCGCGTTTTTTCCGTTGGGTGCCCAAGAATCGGTCAGTTGGAGGCTGTTTTCGCAAGCTGTGAAATCGCGCTTGGTCAGGAACCAATCGGTCCGGGGGACCTCCCGCACAAAGAATGTGGGATCTCCCGTTCTTGGATTCTGCCGTGGGCGGGAGTCCAAAAAGAAGAACTGAGAAACAGAATTGTCGGGCTCGACGAGAAGAGATGTTTTTAAGAGCGCCTTCTACACAAGGAAGGCGCTCGCTCTTTTGACTTCCCCTCAAGCACGATCCCTTCTTTTGCCCAGCCTTTGCTCAGTTAGTCCGTCGCACCGTTGAGTCTACGGCGTCATTCAAGGATATCGACGGCCTCAAACGCGAACAACAGAAATTCGTGATGTCCGTCGCGTTCAATATCGAACTCAAGTCCCCAAGTTCCCCGGCTCGAAACGCAAAAAGGTGCCTTTGCGGCCCCTTCTCTTATAGCGGAGGCACGTACATTACTGCACGGGCAACTCCTGAGCGGGTCACCGAGTGTGGGATTGCGAAGACGCTTCGGGCTTGTTCCACGCCTGGTAGAGGTGGGCCAGGCGCTGTTTGACGGAGGATGTGTGAGGGTTTGTTGCGCCTTGTGATGCAAGCAGGTCCTGGTGGCTTTGTATCAGCAGCGATTCCGCTTCCGCATAGCGGCGCTGCCTTGAAAGACACTCACCAAGTTCAGATCTCGCCATTGCGATCATCCAATTGCCCTTTGGCAACGAGGTCTCACGCAGCCGGACGGCTTCGCGCGCGATCCGTTCTGCCTCCTGAGGTTTGCCCGTTCTGTTGAGTATCACAGCGCGCACGCCGAGCGCAGTGGGATAGTTGTAGTGCCTGTCCTTTGCATTCGCGTAAAAGATCTGCAGAGCTTCATTGATCTTCTTCTCTCCTTCAACGAACATCCCCCTCCGATAGTGTGAGGCAGCCTGTGCCGTGAGGTTATCGCCGAGTCGAAGGGACGTGGGACTCAGGACCCGTCGGTAGATTCGTTCGGCCTTCACCAACGCGGAGTCTCCCTCATCCGGGCGATCGCCGAGAGTCAGGTACCCTCCCAACAACGTCAAATTAAAGCCAAGATCCGGCGGGTCAGACTGTGTGGTGTACGAGGCGATCGTCTTCCGCAGGATAGCGATGCTTTCATCCAGTCTTCCCTGATCGGCGACGGCTGCGGCGAGATTGCCGCGCATGATCCCGAGGACGTACTGGCCTTGCTCTTTCGAAAGGGGACCCAGGCTCATTCCGTCACGCAAGAGCTGCTCAGCCTCCTTCGGTTTTCCCCTCCACCGGTAGATTGCGGCGAGGTCATTCATGGTGACCGCCAGATCCTGCACGGGAATGACCCCACGCCGCACATCGGCCCGGGTGATCGGCAACATGCGCACGATCAAGCTCTCGGCCCGGGCATATAATCCGAATGCAATGAATGATTGGTTCAGATCCCTTAGCCCTACATGGACTTGCTCGCTTTCTTCTCCGTGGAGACGAGTCAGAATTCCGACCTGGGCCTCAATATGCTGTGCGGCGAGATCATAACGGCCTTGTACCTGATAACAGGCCGCTATCGTCGAGTGCAACTCTGCCATGACCTCGGGTTGGTCCTGGAGTGTGCCGCGTTCAAGACGTTTGGAGGCATCATCCAGCACGTCCTTGATGGTCGTTGATCCTTTGCTTTCCGGCAGGAGGTTCATCGACGGATTGGCATAACTCAGCATGCTCTGGAGAAAGGCATTGATGCTTTCGGCCTTTGCTTTTTCCTGACGCGCGATACGCACCTGATACAGAGTCGTCGCAAGCCCGACGGTGAGGGTGAGGACAATTACTGCGATTGCCGCCGCAAGGCTGCGGTTGCGCCTGATAAACTTGCCGAGACGATACGCGGACGAATTCCGACGGGCGAGGACCGGGAGACCCTCTTCATGCCGGCGGATGTCGTCGGAGAACTCCTGAACGGATTGATAGCGCAGGTGGGGTTCTTTACGCAGGGCCCTCAGTGCGATAGCGTCAATGTCTCCACGCACCATACGTCGGTTTCTGCCTTTTTCTCGTTCGGGGACCCGTATGGCAATCTGCTTCGAGCTGGGCTTTGTCGGCTCGGTTTCGATGATTGTTTTTGACATCTCAAACGGGAAGGCGCTCGTGAATTCGTAGGGTTTGTGGCCGGTCAGGAGCTTGTAAAACAGCACTCCAAGCGAATACACGTCGCTGACGGTTGTTACAGTGCCTCCTCTGGCTTGTTCCGGGCTCGCGTACTCGGGGGTCATGAAACCGGTGCCTGTCTTCGTGTGATCAGGTGCGACACCCTCTTCACTCAGGAGTTTTGCGATCCCGAAGTCGAGCAGCTTCGGAGCGCCTTCCGCAGTAACGAGGATGTTCCCCGGCTTGATGTCTCTGTGGACGACGAGATGCTGGTGGGCGAACTGAACTGCGGAACATACACTCCGGAATAGTCGCATTCGCTCTTTTAGCGATAGGCTCTCTTCATCACAATATACGTCAATACGCTTGCCATCAATATACTCCATCATCAAAAACGGCACGCCGTCCTCCGTTGTTCCGGCGTCCAACAACTGGGCGATGTTCGGATGTTGCAGCCGCGCGAGGATATGTCGCTCGCCCTCGAAGCGGCGCATCATTTCCTTCTGGGACAGTCCGGAGCGAACGAGCTTGATGGCAACGTGCCTTGTGAATGTTCCATCATCCCGCTCCGCTTCATACACCTCTCCCATCCCGCCATCCGCAATGAATCGTACAATGCGGTACTGGCCCACGAATGTGCCGATGCGCTTCTCAGCCCCGGAGTCCTTTGCTGCCTGTGCGAGGAAACGTTCATCGAGAGGTGCAAAGAATTGATCTGCTGCATCATGGGAAGCAAGGAGGGATTCAACTTCAATTCGGAGTTCAGCATCGTCGCTGCATGCCCCATCGAGCACCTTCGCCCGTTCATCCGGAAGAAGCTCGTGCGTGTTGAGAAAAAGGTCTCGAATGCGAGCCCAGCGTTCAGGGTTCATTGCTGTTGCTGCTTTGGAAATTGCGTGCGAGGGATGTGATCAGGCTCTCAGGCGTGAAGCGATCGATGGAGCCAGGCTTTCGCCAGGCTCCAGTCATTTTTTACCGTACGCGGAGAAACGGACAGGACTTCAGCTGTTTCCTCCACCGTCAGGCCGCTGAAGTAGCGTAGCTCCACGACCTTGCACAATCGCTCGTCAAATGTGTGCAGCTGTGTAAGCGCATCATCAAGCATCAGCAGCCGGCTGAAGGTTTCTTCCACAATCAGAACATCTTCGTTCAGGGACACACGCGTCATCCCCCCACCTCGTTTATCGGCCTTGCGCCGCCTGGCATAGTCGACAAGAATCTGGCGCATTGCATTGGCTGCAATGCCATAAAAGTGAGCACGATTCTGCCATGAGGCCTCGTGCCCCGTGAGCTTGATATAGGCTTCATGGACAAGATCGCACGTCTGTAAGGTCTGCTGTTGGTACTCCTGATGAAGGTACGAAGAGGCAATCTTGCGGAGTTCTCCATATACCAACGGTAACAGTGCGTCGAGAGCGGATTGACTGCCGCTGCGGACGTCGACAAGCAGGCGTGTTACTTCGCCGGGTGAGAATTCTTCCATAAAACCTCATTTGCACGAGATTATGTTACCAAATCCCATCTTGAAAGTCAAAAGGGCGGTCCATACAGGTAGCCTGTAAGACGTTCTCTCCATCGTTGCCCTTTTGGGAACGGGAATACGCATGTATTAATGGAGAGTCGAAGAGCAAATCGCGCGCGTTCTCCGAGGACAGATCGTTGCGGCCTTGACCGTTTGACTGGAACGATGCCCCTTTCGTGGCGTCTTGTCGCATGTATGTATAGGGGGCTTCCTTATTGTGTGATGTTCGAAACCATCGAGTATATGCTCCACACAATTCAGGAAGACAACATAGGATTCTTCTCAGAATTCTCAAAAGGAACAAGGTCAGGAGCCATGACACGAAGATCGCGGGACATCGTTTACCGGGTGCTCGAATTGGCCGACATCCGCCCCGGCGGGGACAGGTCCTGGGACATTCAGATCCGGGACGATCGCTTCTTCGATAGGGTTCTGAGAAGCGGGAACCTGGGTCTGGGGGAGGCCTACATGGATGGCTGGTGGGACGTAGAGGACCTCACAGAGCTCATCAGCCGGCTCATCAGGGTGGACGCGGAGGCCCTCGTCAGGAAGAACCTGAATACGTTGCTCTATGTCCTGTCCGCACGACTGATCAACTACGGTTCCCGGAAGAGAGCTCATGAGGTCGCCGAACGCCACTACAATCTTGACAGCACGCTCTTCGAGAAGATGCTCGACAAGCGGATGACCTACTCGTGCGGCTACTGGGCGAATGCCGACGACCTCGACACCGCCCAGGAGCACAAGCTCGACCTGGTGTGCAGGAAGATCGGGCTCCGGCCCGGCATGAAGGTGCTTGACATCGGCTGCGGCTGGGGGAGCTTCATGAAGTTCGCCGCGGAGCGGTACGGAGTCAGCTGCGTCGGTGTTTCTGTGTCGAGCGAGCAGACGAAGCTCGGCAGGCAGCTGTGTGAGGGCCTTCCTGTCGAGTTCCGGGTGCAGGGCTACCACGACATCGAGGGACGGTACGACCGGATCGTCTCGATCGCCATGTTCGAAGCAGTTGGCTATAAGAACATGAAGGTGTTCTTCCGGACGGCCCGACGACTGCTGGCGGATGACGGGTTGTTCCTGCTCCACACCCTGGGACTCAACACCTCGACCGTTCGCGGCGATCCATGGAACGAGAGGTACATCTTTCCGAACGGGATGGTGCCTTCGATCCGGCAACTGGGCCAGTCGATCGAGCACGTGTTCGTCCTGGAGGACTGGCACAGCTTCGGCGCCTACTACGAGCCGACGCTGCTCGCCTGGCACCGGAATTTCCTCGAGGCCTGGCCGGTCCTGAAGGCCAGATACGATGAACGCTTCGCCCGGATGTGGACCTACTATCTGCTGTCGTGCGCAGGAGCGGTTCGCGCCCGCTACCTCCAGCTGTGGCAGCTGGTCCTCTCTCCCCGTGGTGTCCCCGGTGGATATGTGCGCGTTCCGTAGCAGGCAAACCCCCGCCAGCAGCCATTGTGGTGGTGACCCATCAGACCGTGGTCCGATGCCCCGATGACGGATAAGCGAATACAAGAAAGGGACGTAATGAAGGACGGTGCCGATGTTTCCGACGGATTCACGAAGAAGGATCTCTACAGGCTCCCATGGAGTCTGAACGACAATCCGATCGGCTGGGTCGAGGTCACCGACAGGTGCAACATTTCCTGCAAAGGCTGCTACCGGACTGCCATGACGGGCCACAAGCCGTTTGAGGAGATCAAGAAGGAGATCCTCTTCCTGGAGGAGTGGCGGAACATCAACAATGTGCATCTGGCTGGCGGCGAGCCGCTGATCCACCCGGACATCGTCGAGATCGTTCGGTTCATTCATGACCGCGGACTCAACCCCGTCATCATCACCAACGGGCAACGCCTGACCAGGGAACTGCTCATCCGCCTTCGAGATGCCGGCCTCGGCGAGATGAGCTTTCACATCGACTCAGGGCAGACGCGCCCGGGGTGGACGGGCAGGAACGAAGTCGAACTGACCGCACTCAGGCAGCACTACGCTGATCTGCTGTGGGAGGTCGGCGGCGTCACCTGCAACTTCAACATGACCGTCAATCCACTCACGCTCGGCACCGTCCCGGGAGTGATCCGGTGGGCGCTCAGCACCCAAGGCAAGGTCAATGGCCTGACCTTCATCACCCTGCGGGGGTTTCCAAGGATGGGTGTCGAATTTGTCGACGGTGACAGGGTGATCGATCTGGACTCCCACGCAATCGGCATGGTCAATGACGTCGAGGACGAAATGTCCACCCTGCGATCGAACGATCTCTACCGGATGATCAAGAAGGTGTTTCCCGCCTACGAGGCCGCGAGCTATCTCGGCGGCACAAAGACCATGTCCTCCTTCAAGTGGCTGATCGGGAACGTCATTTGCTATAACGCAAACCTGGTGGGTTCGGTGTCTCCGACGACGGTCGAGATCGCACAGACGGCCCACCACATCCGGTACGGAAGGTACTATGCCGGCGGTCGCGGGAAGGTCGGGAAGAGGCTCCTTCTGCTAGCGGCAGTAGACAGGCACATCCGGCGTGTCCTGGTGGACCTGCTGAGAAGGCCGTGGCGCCTGTTCGGAAAGATCTACCCCATGACAGTCAGCATCATCGAACCCAATACCTTATCCCCGGACGGGGAGTTCGAGGCTTGCGACGGTTGCCCCGACATGACCTATTTCGAAGGCAGGTTGGTGCATTCCTGCAGGCTCGACGAGTACCGTCTGTACGGCGGCCTGGTGAAACCGGTGGTCGCGGCCCAATGACGAACAAATCTGGTGGAGGACGCGCCATGTTGGATGCAACCATCGGAGCGGAGAACGCCTTCTCAGGAATATCCTCCGAAGACATCGCTGCCACCCCGCTCGGGGCGGGACTTGGTGACCTGGCCGGGAATGCCGTGGCGGGTCGCCTTGAGCGGCTGGTGCTGTCACCGGGTGACCTGCTCTTCCGGGAGGGCGACCTCGGTGATCACCTCTACGTTGTGCTGCGGGGGCGGCTCTCCGCCCTGGCTACGACCGAAGGCGGTGCGATACAACGCCTGGGGGAAATCGGCCCCGGAGAGTTGGTGGGCGAGACCGCCTTGCTTCTGGGCACCCCGCGCTCGGCGGACGTGGTGGCATTAGAGCAAACTGTCCTGGGATCACTCGACGGGTCCGCGTGGCGGGAGCTGAAAACAGCACTCCCCACCCTGGAAGCCGCAGTGGCACGCGCGGCAGAATGGCGGGAGCGGGCCTCCGAAACGCGACGCTTCCGGCCCGATGCGGCCTGGATCTCTTCCTGGCTCGGGCACACGGAGCTGCTGGTGGGTGCAGGGGCGGCGGCGCTGGAAGCGTTGGAGCGCGAACTCATGTGGCAGGTTATTCCAGGTGGGGAGGTGCTGGTGCGTGAGGGCGAGATCGGCGAGTGCATGTGGTTCGTGGTGCGAGGACGGCTGAGGGTCTCGACCCGTCAAAAGGACGGCGCGGCGCTTTGGATTGGGGAGATTGGCGCAGGCGAATCCGTGGGGGAGATGACCCTGCTGTCCCAGGCGCCCCGCGCAGCAACGGTGAAGGTGGTGCGCGACACCGAGCTCCTCCGGCTGCCCAGGTCGGCTTTCGACCGACTGGTCAGCGCTCATCCAGAGTCCATGCTGCGGCTTGCGCGCGCCATCGTGGGCCGTCTGCAGCGGACACTGAGGGTGCGTCCCACCCAGCCCGCAGAACGAACGGTGGCCATCGTCGCAGGTGGACCGGACGTCCCTCTCGCGGAATTCTCGAAGGCGCTTTCTGGCGAACTCTCGAAACTGGCAGGTACTGTTGTCTTGGAAAGGACCGCGGCGAGGCGCCAGGCCGCGGCCAATACAGTGTCGACGCCTGAGCTGGTGGTACTCGTGTGCGATGCCACGCTGACAGCCTGGACCGCGCAGTGCCTCCGCCAGGCCGACGAAGTGGTGGTGGTGGTCCACGCTGACGGCGACGCACGCCTGGGACCCCTCGAAGAGGAGGCCCTCGCCGTGGCAGGTCGACGCGAAGCCAGTTGCCACCTCGTGCTCCTCCACCTCCCGGAACACACTCCGCGCGGAACCGAAGCGTGGCTGGCGGCACGGCCAGGCGTGCACCACCACCACATTCGTCCGGATCGGCAAGCCGACATCGCCCGCCTCGCGCGGCTGATCACGAGGAAGGCTGTCGGGCTGGCCCTTTCCGGGGGCGGCGCGCGGGGATTCGCTCACATCGGCGTGCTGAAGGCGCTCGGCGAAGCTGGCATACCCATCGATTTGGTGGCCGGGACCAGCATGGGGGCGATGATCGCCGCGTTGCATGCCCTGGGGCACGCACCGGATGCGATCCAGGATCGATGCCTGGCTTGGACGCGTGAACATCCGTGGAGCGACTACACGCTGCCGCTCGCTTCAATTGTCCGCGGCCATCGCATGCGGCGCGCTCTCACCAACCTGCTGGGCCACGGTCGCATCGAGGACCTCTGGCTGCCCTATGCGGGCATCACCTCGAACCTGACCTGCGCCACCGCCGACGCCCACACCACAGGCCCTCTTGTGCATCTGGTCCTGGCCTCCAACTCGGTGCCGGGGCTGGCCCCGCCGGTCTACTACCTGGGTGATGTGCATGTGGATGGTGGCGTGATGGACAATCTTCCCGTGGGCGTCCTGCGCGGAATGGGCGCAGGCCGGGTGATCGCCGTCGACGTCGGCACGGAGTTGCATGTCACGGCACCGGTGGGACTTGACGTGTGCCCGAGCGGGTCGGCCCTCCTCTGGGATCGTCTTCGACGCCGCCCGCGGCGGGCTCCGCCCCTGTTCGTGTCTCTCACGAGGGCATTCACGCTCGCCTCGGACGAACGGGCGCAAGCCGCCGGCCGCGAAGCGGACCTGACGCTCCGTCCCCCGCTCGATCACTATGCGTCGAGTGATTTCCAGCACATCGACCCGATTGCAGAGATGGGATTCCGCCACGCCACCGAACATCTGGCGGAGTGGACGGAGGGACGAAAGCGAACCAGTTCGTGAAGGATGGAATAAGTCCCCTAGCGGGAACGTTGGAGGCAACGTCGCTCTCTCGGGAGACGGTACAACAGCAATGATCACCGATCCATCAGACGGTCTCTCATTGCAGGGTACAGCGTGGATATGCATCCGGAAATGCGTATGTCATAATCGTTGATTCAACATTCTTGGGGGAGTTCCCTATGAAGGAAGAGGCTATTGGGCTTTCGAGTTTGGCAATCCGATTTGGAATTGCAGCGACTATTCTCAGTATTGCCATCGTTTCTGCTCATGCCCAATTCGATCAGCAAGGGGCAAAACTCCTGGGCTCGGGTTTTGTAGGAAATGCCATCCGAGGTTACTCGGTTGCTATCTCTCAGCATGGCAATGCCGCGCTCATTAGTGGTCCGGGTGACAATAGTGGCATAGGGGCACTGTGGTACTTCATCCGGAGCAGCGGCACATGGAGCCAGTACGGAAGCAAGATTCCCCCCCTCCATTACAGAACAACTTTGGTTACTCTCTTGCCCTGTCGTTCGACGCGACAACAGCTGTGGCGAGTGACTTTCGTTTGGACGGTGCGAGGATCCTTACACGCAGCGGGTCGGTGTGGACAGAGCAAGGGAGGATTGTCTCGGATTCCTTAGGGGGGATGGCGGCAGTCGCCCTTTCTGGCGACGGAAACACAGTTCTCGCGGGGGAGACAAGCTTTTCCTCGGGTTTGGTTCATGTATATGTGCGAAACAATGGCACGTGGACACAACAGGCGAGGCTTGCGCCGGCCGGTCGTACATATGGTTTCGGCAATGCGGTCTCCCTTTCTGCGCTGGGATACACGGCGATTATTGGCGACCCTAGCGACAACAATGCAACGGGTGCAGCATGGATATTCGTGAGAAGCGGTACGACGTGGACGCAACAAGCGAAACTCGTCGGGACAGGTGCTATCGGCAATGCGGGTCAAGGGTACACTGTCGCGCTCTCGCCCGATGCGACAACAGCGATTGTAGGTGGTCCGTTGGACAACAATTCCCAGGGCGCCGCATGGGTGCTTGTGCGCAACGGCAATACATGGACCCAGCAGGCAAAATTGGTCGGCATGGGTGCAGTCGGACCCTCGAGCCAGGGGATGTCCGTTTCACTTTCCGGAGACGGCAACAAGGCAATCATCGGCGGACCGGATGATGAGTTCACCCCCCAAGACGGCCCTATAGGGGCGGCGTGGATATTCACGCGCACGGGGAGCGTCTGGACTCAATTGGGCAGTAAGCTCAGAGGCACTGGCGCGGTCGGCTTTCCAGCCTACGGCATCTCCGTTGCGATGGCTTATGACGGAGGTACAGCGATTGTCGGGGGGTCGGGCGACAATTACGGTCGTGGGGCCGCCTGGGTGTTTGTCGACAGGCCTCTGACAGTAACCAGACCCGCAAACAGCGAAGTTGTCTTTGCCGGTGAACCGTACGATATACAGTGGCAAACCAACGGGATCGACTCAATCAAGATTGAATACAGTCTCGATAGCGGAAAGACCTATCAGGGTGTTGTGTCTTCAATTGCGGCGAACCAGAATCGTTACACCTGGATCTTTCCGGACACACTCTCGACGCGATGCAAGGTCAGGATCAGTGATGTGATTGATTCCACCATCAACGCTCTCAGCGGACGTTTCCGTCTCAAAGGCTATGTCCTGACACGCATCAACTCCAGTGGAGACTATGAAGCGTTCTCAACGGAAAAGCATGGCTGGAGTTTCAAGAACGACTCACTATCAATGTGGCCGAGGAGCTGGTGGAGTCAGTTCGATTACGCACATGGAAACGACCCGAACACGGGAAAACCGTATTTCCATCCATTAGCGAGGCAATCGGCATTTGTCGCACCCAGCGACTTCAGCGACTGGCCTCTTTTCGTGGATGCGTTCCAGAAACAATGCTGCTACAAATCCGACGGATGGGTCACCACAAAAGCGCTGGATTTCTGGATGTCCTATAGAGTGAAGGAATTCAAAGGAACCTGTTCAGGGTTCACGATCTCGTCTCTTCTCGCTTTTACCAATCCTGAAGCGCTGCGTGAGGCTTTCCCGACGATCGGCACATTTGAGAATCTCCGCCAGCTTCCGTTGAATGACGAACGAAGGAAGATCATCAATCAGCTATCATGGCATCAGATGGACGCGGGACACACTCGGAATGCCATTCAGCAAAAAACGGCAACGCCACGCCAGACACTGGCGCAACTCAAGAGTATGCTTCATGCAGAACATGCCGATCCCGGCTATCTGGGCATGCTGATCCCCCGTCCCAGCATCGCCCATGCCGTTGACGCGTTCAAACTCACAATCGGAGACCGGGTACATGGACGATACTGGCTGAACGTCTATGACAGCAACGAACCAAACGCGACCCGGAAATCGTTTCTCATAGATTCATCTGCAAATACATGGAGTGCCAATCCGGCAATGACATTCTCACATGGGCTATTTCTCGAGGACCCGGTGAGTACATATCTCCCCCATCCTCTGCTTCCCGGCACGAATGGTACTGTCGCAGCCGCGCACACCAGGAGTTCCGGCCAACTTTCCGGAGAACTAGCCGCCGGTGCGGCAACACCAGGCGAGCTGTACGTTTTCACTTCTCCGGACGCTTCCACAGCGATCACCAACGCAAACGGGGAATCCATCGGCTTTACTGATTCGATCATCATTGATGCGATGCCAGGGGCAATGCCGATCGTCCCTGTCACGGGATCGTACGCGCCACCGGTCGGGTACGTCGTCCCGAACGTACCGTATACAGCCCGTCTGGGGAACTTCGGAGACAGCGTGGCGTATTGCAGGATCTTTGGCGATACCGCGTCCTACAGCTACGACCGCTCAGATGCCACGCCGTCGCAGAGTGACAATGTGCGTATCGCCGATGGTTTCTCGATTGGAAACCGTGACAATGGGCTGAAGCATATGAATTTCAGAACGATCGTGTCGAGTGATTCGCTTGAATTGACCTTTGATATTTCAAGGGTACACACCTTTCCGGGGGACTCGCTTCAGCTGAGAGAACTCCTACACAGCGACCTCCTCATTGCCAACTATGGGGCCGGCAAGACCTACGACCTGGATCTGTATCTTGGGTCTCCGACCAGGAGCGGGCAATTCAGCCATCCGTCGGTCCGGCTGGATGGCAATTCCTCGCACCGCATCGTTCCACCCTGGAAGGATCTTGCGACTATGCCGGTGAAGATTCTCATCGACAATCACAACAGCGGAACGTTCGATGACTCCATATTCGTGTCAAATCAGACAACCGGTGCGGGAGGATTGCTGTCGCCTGAGATCCCGTGCGAATTCAGACTCGAGCAAAACTTTCCCAATCCCTTCAATCCATCCACCACGATCCGCTACGGCCTCCCCAATCGTTCGCATGTCAGCTTAACGGTCTTCAATACATTGGGGCAGCAGGTGGTTCAGTTGGTGAACGGCGACAAGGAGGGAGGGTATCACGAAGTCAAGTTTGACGGTAGCGGGCTTTCAAGCGGGGTGTATTTCTACCGATTGAGAGCAGGGGACTTTGTAGAGACGCGCAAGTTGCTATTCGTGCGTTAGCAGGAAAACAGCCGGGGGCAAGTGTTGTTTCAATTATCTGCTGATTGGCAGAAGTCAGATCGGGAGGACCTGGAGGAATACGTTACCTTCTGCAACAGCCAGTGCCCACATCAAGGGATCCGCCAACTGACCCCGAAGCCTGGTGAGCTAGAGAAGAAGTGCGGCGCGGTTTGCCGGAGTGGTGTGCTGGGTGGACTGCATCACCACTATTACAGGCGGGCGGCTTGACGGATGGAAAAAGTCACCCGCACGGGATGGGCGAGGTCTTTGTGTGTGGTGCGGGCTTCTCTTGTGCTCAGTTGTATCCACAAAACGCACTCTGCGAAAGAACAAACGAGTTTGTACTATCAATCACGATGATCATACACGAGTCAAGGACCTGAAGCCATGAAAGCTCTCATCACTACCCTATTGATGTCGTTGTCGCTTACTCCCGGCTTGCTGATTGCACAAGAAGGAATGGTTCTGGTGGCTGGCGGCACATTTCAGATGGGAAGCTCATTCGGTATTCCCAATGAAATGCCTGTACATGCCGTGACTGTCAGCAGTTTTTGGCTTGATGCGAAGGAAGTCACCGTCGCGCAGTACCGGGCGTTTTGCACAGCAACGGCAAAGCCAATGCCAACGTATACCCCCAGTTGGGGTTGGTCGGATGACAACCCGATGGTCCTGGTAAATTGGAACGACGCGACAGAGTATGCCCAATGGGCAGGTAAGCGATTGCCGACCGAAGCAGAGTGGGAGTATGCGGCACGGGGCGGGACACTGACTCATCGTTACACGTATAGTGGAAGCAACACGATTGGGGATGTGGCGTGGTACTGGGCAAATTGCGGGAGCCGCACAAACACTGTTGGGACAAAGTCCCCGAACGAACTCGGACTATACGACATGAGCGGCAACGTGTGGGAATGGTGCTCGGATTGGTACGATGCGGGGTACTATTCCGTGAGTCCACCGGTAAATCCGAAGGGACCATCCACTGGCACGGATCGTGTGGAGCGCGGCGGCGATTATTACGGCGCCGATGTCGGCTGCCGTGTTGCCTACCGGATCGGGAGCTCGCCGTCGGCCTTCGGCGTCAACACCGGGTTTCGTTGTGCCAGGAATGAACTGACGTCCGTAGGTAGTTCTGTTGGAGAGGTGGTGAGGGAGTTTTGCTTGAATCAAAACTTCCCCAACCCTTTCAACCCTTCAACCACGATCCGCTACGGCCTGCCTGCAAGGTCACGAGTGACCCTGACAGTCTTCAACACGCTCGGCCAACAGGTGGCGCAGTTGGCCAATGGTGACATGGAGGCAGGCTATCATGAGGTTAAGTTTGATGCGAGCGGGTTGTCGAGCGGTGTGTACTTCTATCGTATACAGGCTGGCAGCTTTGTGGAAACCAGACGGCTCCTATTGATCCGGTAGTTGCAGTGACTGAATAAGACTAAGAATATCAAATTAGACTCGTTTTCTTGTACGGACGGAGCGTTGACGAGGGACACCGGCAGAGGTAGGGTAGTTCATCATTCAAGCGTTCATTGGCCGCAGCTTAGCCGCATCCGGTAGGCAACCAGCGCTATTCCATGAGTTGGACGCGGATCTTCATGCCAAGGGCGTTGGCGTACTTCTCGAGGGTCGAGAGGCGGATATCTTCAGCGTGGTTCTCTATTCTGGAGATGGCAGACTTCTTCGTGCGGAGCTTTCGAGCGATTGTCTCTTGTGTCACCCCAGCTGCCTCACGGGCCTGGCGCAACATGACACTGAATTCAAACGCGCGGTATCCGGACTCGAAGTTCTTTCCAAACTTCGGGCTCTTCTGTTTTCTGCGCTCGATGTATTTGTCGATGTCGCTCATGCTCGTTTCCTTCGCAAATAGTCTAGTCGTCGTGCCTCGGCGCGATCGATCTCCCGAGGAGGGGTCTTCTGCTGTTTCTTCGAGAAAGCATTGGTCAAGATCAGCAACACCGGGCCATCAAAGAATCCGAGGAACCGGAAGGCATCCCCGCCTGGTTGAGCACGGATTTCCCACAAATGATCTGTTCCGGCGAACTTCTTCAAATACTGCTCAGGAACGCGGTCGAGTCGTTCCGCCAGACGCAATACCCAAGTGATCTTCTGAGCCTGTTGTCGGAGAGAGAATCGAGGAAGTCCTCGATTGGATATCTGTTGTTCTCAGTCCGATAGAACTCAATCGATCGCATGTTGTTAAGTTAACGTATTTGTGAACAACTGTCAAATCTCGATTTGGCGGGAGAGGGTTTGCTCTTATTCAAAAGCTTATCCGGACGAGAACTCCATCATGAATTATCCGATAAGGGAGAGGTTTCGTAAGGCGAGACGAGACAGAGTCGGAATACACCGGGTGGAGATCGGCATGCGGATCGCACCTCGTTCAACTTGGTTCGCTTTTGGTCCTCCAGTGAGTGTGCCCAGGTTGTGCCCGGTTTGTGAAATTTGATGCACTCCATGTAATTCAAATCTGGAAAACTGCTCTGAAATCGCCGTATAGAGGGAATGCGGCAATTTTTGGGACCAAGAAGTCGCAGGTTCAAATCCTGTCGCCCCGACGATTTTGGGCACTTTTTGACGTGAGAGAGAAGTAGGTGTGACAGATTTGTGACGGAAAATATTACCTCCCGTAGCAATTCGTGGTGCGTGCAAGCTATGTCTTTAAGGCCTGTTTGCACACCGGCTGTACGCGAATTGCAGGGTCTGATGCAATTGGTGGACAAGAATCCGTTGATTGTGACCTGTTTTCTGGGATAACCGATGCTCTTGTCCCGGAACCAAGAGGTCCAGGGCTCCGAATACGACGCACCGACGAAACGGGGGAGCATGGTGGAAGCCGCGATGCCGCCAAGGTGTCGCGGCTTTCATGCGTCTATGTGCACAGCTTGGTGCTCTCCGGATCCCGGGATACCACGAGACCCTGAATCGCTGTGAACCACATCTCCCTCACGCCACCCACGCGCTGGACGTAAGCTGTTTATGTCGAGCTCGGCAAAAACGACATTCTTATGCATTTGTGTCAAGCGTGTTGCGGTTCCAAGGATTCAGGTGTGGGGAAATGGGAATGTTGACAAACGCAAGAACCCAGACTTCAAATACGTCTATTGAAGCGAGAGAGGCCGTTTTTTCTATGGTTTCTTTGAGCAAAGCGGCATGGTGCAAACACTAAGTGGGTTGGCCGACATCCGATGGCAGGGACGCAAAAGGGTTAATTGTGGCGGAAACTAAAGGAACTGAGAGGGGGGCCTTCAAACCGGGGCAGAACTCGAACATGAAGTATCAGAGTAGGGAGCGGTTTCGTGAACCCGGTATGGAATTGACAGCTGTCCAAATACACTAGTGTAGCTAAATTAATCTCTGCAACATCTTGACATTTGGACTTCGGCGATATATATTGCGCACACGATTGCGCAAACGTTTAAGCTTTGTGCTACCCACTCGCTAAGCCCTCCCACGAAGGGCAAAATTCCTCAATGAAACCGAAAAGAGTACGTCGCAAGTCTGTTAGTGGCCGGGCAAGGGGAAGAATGACCTTGCAGGATATCGCAGACGTTTTATCCGTAACGGCTGCGACAGTTTCGAAGGCCCTGCGCGACAGTAGCGACATCTCGCCTGCGACGAAAGAAACAGTTCGAAAAGTCTCTCTTGAACTTGGATATCGGCCTAACCTACTCGCCAGATCACTCATAAACAACAGGAGCAAGATTCTGGGAGTCTTGGTCCCCGATCTTCGCATCTCCTTTTACACAGCAGCTGTCAGAGGAATCTACGAGGAGGCCAGCAAGAAAGGTTACCAATGCGTGATTCTGGTACACGATGAGCTCGAAAGTCGAGAAAAGGAGAAGTTGGAATTCCTCTCCGACATCTCTGTCGACGGCGTATTATTGAACGCCGCCGGTGGCAAGGCAAACAACGCCACAATAGAGAGTCTGGCCAAGCAAGGCATTAAGTTTGTCTGCTGGGATAGGGGCTTTGAAGACTTCGGATTTCGTGCGGTAAAAATTGATGATGTAAGAGCCGCTTACAATCTGACGTCAAAAATCATATCACACGGGCGAAAACGCATAGTATTCCTGGGGCCACACACGCGTATTCCTCTTCTGAAAGAGCGCTTTGAAGGATACAAGATGGCCTTGAAAGAGCATGGAATATCCTTCGAGCCGGAACTAGTCGTACAATCCTTCAGGAGTATCGAGGATAGCCATGAAAAGATCCTTGCTCTCATGAAGCAAGGCATCCAGTTCGATGGCATGATCAGTATCAGCGGTGGCATGAGCACGTTTGGTGCGGGTAAGGCAATCCTCGAAATGAAAAGAAAAATACCAGAAGATGTCATAATTGGAGATTTTGGGGATAACGAAATCGTATTCAGACTAGGAGTGCCTTTCTATAGTATCGATCAAAAACCACATGAGATTGGGGTTGCTGCCACTGACCTGATTGTGAAGTTGATAGAGTCAGGAAAACCGGCTACGGATTTCGAGGATGTATTGATAAGTGCCGAAGTCGTAGAGCGGCGTCCAGTGAGGCTCTGCAAATAGGTGTGTTTTTTTTGATGCCGAACTTAAAGCTTTACTTAACATCTTAACCCAAAATGAAGAACTTCTCTCTGCGCCCTCGCCTGTTCCAAATGTAGGAAACCGATCCAGCCGGAGGATCCTTGCCAGAAGGATGGAACACAGAAAAACTAGCGAATAGACAGGGGTCGAACTTAAACGTTTTCGATCCCAATACCATCTTTATGGTAGGTAATGTGCAATGAGTCAGGAAAACAAGTTCATCGCATTTGACTTCGGCGCCGAGAGCGGACGTTGTGTGGTTGTCCAGTTGAAGGATCAGAATGTTGCTCTGAATGAAGTGCACCGATTCGTTACCCACAGCGCTAGGTATGAGAAAGGGTTTCACTGGGACGTTCTGGCTCTCTACAAGGAAATCATTAAGGGCCTGTCGGAAGCAGGGAAGGCCTTCGGTTCCGAGTTCGATGGAATTGGCGTCGACACATGGGGAGTAGATTATGTCCTGGTTGACCCCGAGGGGAGAATAATTGGCCATCCATATCATTACCGCGATGATCGCACTGACGGCATGATGGAGGAGGCCTTCTCAATTGTCCCTAAAGAACAAATCTATGCGAGAACCGGCATTCAGTTTGCACAATTCAATACTCTCTTTCAACTCCTTTCAGAGACGAAAAGATCTTCGAGTTTTCTTCGCTTGGCTGAGAAGATTTTATTGATGCCTGACTTCATGAATTATCTACTCTCCGGAATGATGAAAGCCGAGTTTTCCATAGCATCAACGACAAGCCTGGCAGATCCCAACACAAGAGATTGGGCGTGGGATCTTATCGATATATTTAAGTTTCCCCGGGAGCTATTTCCGGAAATGGTTGAGCCGGGGACAGTGATAGGCACCCTTCTTCCTTCAATTGCCAGGGATACAGGACTTCGTTTGGATATCCCTGTGATCGCAACAGCGGGCCATGACACCGCGGCTGCTGTCATGTCTGTCCCGGCTAAATCGGGGGACAACTGGGCATTCTTGAGTTCCGGAACGTGGTCACTAATGGGTGTAGAATTGAATCGACCGTTGCTTACACCTGCCGCCATGGAACACAATTTTACCAACGAAGGTGGCATTGCACGCACTACACGTTTCTTGAAGAACATCATCGGACTTTGGCCTCTCCAAGAATGTAGACGACACTGGGCCGAAAACTCCGTCGATTGCAGCTATGCAGCATTAACCGGACTTGCTGAACAGCAGGGCTTCGTCAAAGCCTGGATTGATTTGAATGATCCGCGATTCTTCAAGGCGGGTGATATGCCAAACAAGGTTCTGGCCTATCTGGAAGAAACCGGGCAGCCGGCCTCATCGGATTTCGGGTATATCGCGCGGGTGATTCTAGAAAGCCTCGCCTTCAGCTACAGGAAAACCAGAAAAGAGATTGAAACGCTCACCGGACGGAGGTTGGCGAAATTGCATGCGGTGGGTGGAGGAACCCAGAACGAGTTGCTGATGCAGCTAACTGCGGATGCGCTTGGTTGTCAAGTTTTCGCAGGTCCCGCAGAAGGAACTGTGCTAGGAAACGCTGGTGGACAAGCTATTGCCCGGGGAGCCGTGGCAAATCTGAAAGAATGGCGATCCATTATTGCGGACTCTTTCAGCCCGAGAGTGTATCAACCCGGCGATAGCGACTACTTCAATGATCACGAACATGCTTTTGAAGCCCTTGTGCGGCCCTGAAGCAGGTGTTGGACCATTCTGACTTTGGCCGGATCGTGAATATGGATTCTACAACCACCATACATCGCTGGCGTCACTGGAGGTGCAGGCAGCGATCCCGTTTCGAGGTCTGGCTTCTATGCCTTCGTCAAAGAACTTGTCACTCCGGTTATAGTCCTCTGATTTGTCAATGCCAACGGCGAGACGAACGATCGTATCATCGAGCCCCCATATGCACACGCGTGCCCCTACGCGTTCATGTTCGTGGAAAAATAGACTGAGAGGACAATCTCAACCATGAATTCTCTTCTGAGCATCCTGTTAATCTCTATCGGGGGCGCCAGTGCGGCGAGCTTCTATGTACCTATCAAGAAGGTCCGAGATTGGTCCTGGGAATCGTACTGGATCGTTCAGGGTGCTGTATCGTGGATCATTGCTCCCTGGGTTTTTGCATACTGTACGGTTCCTGACCTAATTGCTGTGCTGAGTAACTCTCCACGAGAAGCCATCTGGCACACGTTCATGTTTGGTGCTCTCTGGGGTGTAGGGGGATTGACATTTGGTCTGAGCATGCGGTTTCTCGGGGTTGCTCTTGGGCAGTCTATCGCTCTTGGATTTACTGCCGCGTTGGGAACTCTTATCCCGCCGCTCGTAGGCGGTCAAAACCTCTTTACTTCGCGCGCCGGCCTTCTAATGCTGATCGGCGTGGCGATTTGCGTTGCCGGGATAGCTGTCGTCGGGTACGCTGGCACATTGAGATCTCAGAAAATGGCAGAAGAGGATCAAAAGAAGGCGATAAAGGACTTTGCCCTGCGAAAAGGCATCTTGATCGCTGTCCTCTCCGGAGTAATGAGTGCATGCATGTATTATGGGATCAACGGGCTTCCAGGGTTCCTTGATGCCGGCAATGTCATTCAGAAAGTAGCGGCTGCACATGGTACCGACCCTCTCTTTGTCACAAACCCCGTATACATCCCTCTGATGTTCGGGGGGTTCTTTACAAATTTCGTGTATACGATATACCTGAATTGGAGGAACAAGACTTTCAAAGATTATGTTTCGCTCCCGCGTACTGTTCTCGTGAGCAATTTGGCATTTTCTGCGTTGGGTGGAACTCTTTGGTTTCTTCAATACTTCTTTTTGGGGATCGGTCAAAGCAAGCTGCCCAGCGCTATGTTAGGTTTTGGATGGAGCATTCTTATGGCCTCAAGCATTCTCTTCAGTAACGTATGGGGGATACTTCTTCACGAGTGGAAGGGATCAGGCCGAAAAACAATCGGTGTCCTTCTTATCGGTCTCACGCTGCTGGTGCTGTCATGCTTTGTCATTAAGCTGTAACCTCAGTTCCTAAGGAGAATCATCATGAAAGATACGAAAGATGTCGAAAGTGCCTATCGGCGCGCTAAAGATCAATTCGCTGAACTTGGTGTAGACACCGAAGAAGCGATGAAGAAATTGGGAACCATCCATGTAAGTCTACATTGCTGGCAAGCAGACGATGTGGGCGGGTTCGAGTTCGGCAATTCAGAACTCACTGGTGGTGGAATTCAAGTGACCGGCAACTTTCCCGGCAAAGCAAGAACCATCGCTCAATTGCGTCAAGATTTCGAGAAAGTGTTAAGCCTCCTCCCTGGAAGACAGCGTTTTGCCCTTCAGGCCAGTTACGGCGATTTTGGCGGAGCCAAGGTTGACCGCGACCAGATTGAGATCAGACACTTCCAGAGCTGGATTGATTGGGCGAAAAAAGTCGGTATATCGGGGATCGACCTCAATCCGACGTGCTTTTCACATCCCGAGTCGAACGATGGGTTCACACTTTCAAGCAAGAATAAGAAACGGCGTGATTTTTGGATCGAACACGTGAAGCGGTCGAGGAAGATCGCCGCAGAGATCGGAAAACAGATGGGTACGCCGTGTGTTAACAATATATGGTTGCCCGATGGGTCAAAAGATTTGCCTGTTGACCGAAGTACGCTTCGGAGAATTCTCAAGGACTCACTCGATGAAATCTTTCTTGAGAGATATCCAAAGGAATATGTCATTGATTCGCTTGAAGGAAAGCTCTTTGGCCTTGGGTCGGAGGCAATGGTCGTCGGATCACATGACTTCTATCTTGGTTATGCAGCGAAGAACAACAAGTGCATTACCATCGATACGGGACACTATCATCCGACCGAGGAACCCGGGGATAAAATATCTGCTTTGTTGCCCTTCGTTGATGGAATTGCGCTTCACATAAGCAGAGGTGTCCACTGGGACAGTGACCACGTGGTTATCTTTAACGATGATCTTCAACTCCTTGCTCAAGAGGTGGTCCGTGCGCAAGCCCTTGATCGGGTGCATGTTGGCATTGATTACTTTGACGGGAGTCTTAATCGAATCGGGGCCTATGTGGTCGGAGCACGCGCTACGCAGCTTGCATTCCTCTTTGCACTTCTCGAGCCCACGAAGACATTGAAGGAATATGAGGAGGCTGAGAAGTATTTCGAGCGCCTGGCATTACTTGAATCCATGAAAGGAAAAGCATTTGGCGCCGTCTACGATTGGTATTGTCTGCGGAACTCTGTGCCGGTGGGAGAGAATTACATACAGGAAATACAACAATACGAAACCGAGACGCTAAGAAAGAGAGACCTCCTTAAGCCCCAACCGATGGTATACGGACAATCTTGAAGCGGGGGGGCGATTGCCATAGAAAACAGCAATGGAGAAGAGCCTATCTGTCTCCGTGCGGATGTGGTACACGAAGTACCTTCGAGCAGGTTACGCTCGCTGCCGGGTTGGATCCCATGGCACATCCGTCAGTTCTGTCAAGTCTGAAGGAGATAATCTGATGAAACCAAGAACTTCTCTGCTCTGGTTAGGGCTCGTTGGTTCTCTTCTTATGCAAATCGAGAATTCTCAATGTCAGATCTCCGGGTCCGGAACAGTTCGGGGTCGTGTGACCGACACTCGTCAACGGACGGTGCTTATCGGGGCCAACGTCGTGATGGTCGGGACCAACATCGGGATGGCGACTGATTTGGAGGGAAAGTACATATTGCGTGGAATTGAACCGGGCAAGCACAACCTAAGAGTTTCATACATCGGCTACGAGACCAAAGAAGTAGAGATCCTCGTTGAGTCCAACAAAGAGCAGCTGTTGGATATTGTCCTGAAGCAAACGGGTGTGGAGGGCGAAGAGGTCGTTGTGACTGCTCAAAGGGCTGGACAGCAGGGGGCCATTAACCGCCAAATCAGTTCTCCGACGATAGTGAATGTTGTGGCCGAAGATCGCCTACAGGAGAATCCCGATGCCAGCGCAGCTGAGGCATTGGGTCGCCTGCCGGGCTTATCGTTGATTCGCAGTGGTGGAGAAGGTGTTGGTATTGTGATTCGCGGTATGGACCCCGCTTACAGCCAGGTTACAGTCAATGGGATCACCCTTCCCTCTACCAATAATTCAGACAGAAGTACAAATATCTCGGGAATCTCTCAATTCTCTTTGCAGGCAGTTGAAGTCATCAAAGCAAAGACTCCCGATATGGAAGGAAACTCGGTTGCCGGAACGATAAATCTGGAGTTGGGCGAGGCTCCTGACAGTTTGATCGCAAATGTGATGACCCAGGTGGGGTTTAACAATCAGAATGACTATTGGGGGAACTACAGGTTTCTGGCCTCTGTCAGTGATCGGATGTTCGAGAAGCAATTGGGCGTGAGATTCAGTGCTGTGGTTGAGAGAGTTAATCGAAGCACGGAGACAGCCAGCGCTGGGTATTTGGTAAGCTCAAATGTTTTCGGAGGAGTGCAAAACGAACAAGTGCTGTTGAACAGCGTCAATTTGAACGCTATCAGGAGAATACCTGACAGACAAACGGGGACACTCGTACTAGACTTCTCCTTTTCCCCCGAATCAAAAGTCACTTCATATAGCCTCATTTCAAGATCGGGTGGAGAAGATATCACAGTAACGAAGTACAGCGACCTTATCCATCCCGTCTATAATAACAGCATCTCACAGAGTAATGGGACAGACCTTTTGTTTTCCAGCTCATTGAAGGCAAAACACACTTTGTCCTGGGCTGATATCGACTATGGGATAGCCTTTTCTCAAACGCACAATTATTCCCCAAAGAGCAAGAGCTGGACCTTTATTACATTTGGGGGATCAACTAATCCTGCAAACAATGATTTGAAAAAGCTCTCCCCACAGCAAGTCCTTGCCGCATACCCTGATTTGAGCAGCAGTGCAGATTCAAATCTGGCAAGGCTGGTCCTCTACAATATGGGATACTATCAAAGCGATTTGGTACAGAAGAATCTCTCACCGTATTTCGATATCGAAGTGCCGTTCCGTCTTGGGGATGCAATTGCCGCCCGCATCAAGGGAGGTGGCAAGTACAATTACACTGACAGAACCGGCGATTTTCTGAGCGCAAGTCAATACCCTAACCGGTCCAGCGTTTTTGGCACGCTGGCATCCGCTGACATAGACTGGGTGCAGCTCGATCCTTCTCGGGCCGTAGTAGCATTGGGTATGGTTGATCACAATGTCGATGATTTTCTTAATGGGGATTATCCGTTTGGATGGTACCCCAATATGGACCGGCTAACGCAGGTGTGGAATTGGTGGAACGACTTATCGAACAATTATCTGGCTCAAGGTGAACAGGCGGTGCTCAACAAGTTTGGATCCCTCCTGAATGTCGGTTTTGTCCCCGATGTGCTCAATAGTTCACTGAACGAGCAAAGCATAATTGAACGGTATCTGGGGACATATCTTATGGGTGAACTGGATTACGAGAATTTGGTGAAGACGGTATTTGGATTCCGGTACGAAAAGGTCACAGCCGAGTTGAGGGGGCACTTCGTTGAAGGGAACCTAACGACCTATGGCCTGAGCATACCAGGAATTCCCGAAAGCGCCACGCATAATGATGAATTCTGGTTGCCGATGGTGCTAATCCAAATCTTCCCGGCTGAATGGATGAAAATTCATCTGGCTTATAGCGAAGCACTAAGCAGGCCTGACTTTGCAGCGTTAATGCCCAATACCTACTTTGGTCGTACTTTGCCCCCGTACAGCTATGTGACAGGTAACCCATATCTCAAACCTGAATTGTGGAAGAATTACGACTTGCAGTTCATGTTCTATAGCAATGAGATAGGCTTGTTCTCGGTAAGCGGATTCTTCAAAGAAGTACGAGATAAGATCTGGCAAAGATCATATAGTCGAATTCCAGGGGACCCTGTTGTTCCTGGCTTTACTGCTGCCGACCAGGTACAGGTGACGGAATGGTCTAATCACGTAGATCCGGGATATGTGAAGGGGGTCGAATTTGAATGGCAGACGAACTTCTGGTATCTTCCCTCGCCCCTTAGTGGTTTTTCCCTGAATCTCAGCTACACCCTGCTCAAATCAGAGCAACAATATCCAACCACGCGTGTGTGGACCACCGTCGAGCTCGATAGCATCACTGGAAGACCTCGCCCCAAGATCCACAGGGTTGACTCTTCAAAAGCCGATCAGTTGTTAAATCAGCCCGACAACATCGTTAACGCGTCGCTTGGATTCAACTACAAGGGATTTAATGCGTGGTTATCATTTCAGTTCAATGGTATAACGCTCACAGGTTGGACAGCTCAGTCAGAATTGATTCCTTACCGCAGCAGATTTTACAGATGGGATTTCCAGCTTTCACAGAAATTGCCCGTTGACGGGTTGGAGTTGCTGTTCAATATGGCAAACATCAACAACTACCAACAGGTCTCAACAATGAGGGGAGATCCCCGTCCTACCTACATCGAAAGCTACGGTTGGACGTCTGATCTGGGTCTCCGATATCGGTTTTGACCAAATCGTTGTCTTGAGTCGTGCATAACAAAATGTAATCAAAGAAAGGAGGCGGATTTGCGAAGTTCGCGTCTTCTGCAAGCGAAATCATCTGTGGGTTATATACACCCCAGTCTGCGGCGGGGTATTTCATTCACATTGGTTATCAGCGGAGGTCGTATGAAACGAATAGCGATATTCCTACTTGCGATTGTCTCGTTCTGCAGCGTGAACGTGTATTCTCAAGTAATTCAGGTACAACCAGGCTATGGGACATTGAATGATGCAATAACAGCAAATGGGGGCAACAAGACGTATCAGCTTCAGGCTGGAGGGTGGTACGGGCTTAATGCAACCCAGGAAATCAATGCGCCGATTACCATTGTGGGCGGACCTACCGCTCCAGGGCAAATGCCGGCAATGATCCAAACCGGTTCAAATCCGGATGGCACAGCTTTCGGCGTTATGTTTTCAGTAAATGCGGACGTGACTCTTAGGAACGTTTTTCTCGTAAACGCCGACTTGAACAACGGTGCTGGAATAATTGTGTTTAATCAATTGCAGCCCGCCCGAGTGGCAATTGATTCTGTTACGATAGACCCCTGTGCCGGTTGGATATTGATCAATCTTAATAAGGGTCCTGGTAATTGTCGTATTACCAATAGCCTGATCATGACACACTCGGGAGAGACAACCGGTATGTATGATTTCCCGTTCCTCAATAGCGGTGCCACAGAGGCGTTTGACACCATATACGTTGAAAACTCTACATTCGTGAACATGGGTTTTAGTTTCTATAATGCGATGGTTGCCTTTCAGCGAGGTGGAGAGGGGAACGACCGTTTTATATGGTTTAACCACAATACCTTCATTTTTGGGAAATCGGATCTTTTTAATGCGTTCTACACGAATGCGACCTTCTTCACCAACAATTTGATGTGGGAATGGAGTATTCTACCGTTTACCAACGATTTCGGGGTTTGGTTTAAGAACTTCGGAGACGAGGGTCCTGCCAATACACGAACCTGTCTTATCAAGGCGGACACGCTTATGAATAGCGGTGTTCCTGAATCATTCCCTTCTTCACGAAGGTACTTTGTAGCATATAACTATAACTATCGAGACCCAAGAATCTACGATGTGATAAAGGTGGGTCAAGATTCCGCACGTATTTCCTATATGCAATACTTGGTAACGCCGGCGTCAATGAAAGACAGCAGCAGAGAAGCGCGGATGTTTAGCGACAAGGTGAATTTTCCCAATTTCATTGCGACAAAGAATATCGAGGATCAGCCCGGCACTAATCCAAACTTTGCCGATCAGAAAATATATTCATTAACCGATTCTGCTCTGGCATGGGCAAATTCTGCCGCAAAGCAGATTTGGAATTTCCCGGTCGATTCGTATCCCCCGGCCGCGGAGTGGACGCGTTATTACTATAGAACCGATACTGCTCAGGGGAACCCGACGACCTGGCCGCGTTTTAACGGTGCCTACACCAACTCCCAATTGATGACAGGTTCAATTGAGGGATTGCCTCTCGGCAATTTGAATCATTTCCCAGACAAAATGGCAATCTGGAAGACGATACAGGCTCAGGCGATGGATCACATTCTTAACCAAGACACAACGCTCCTCACCGCTGTTAAGGAAATCGATAACCTGCTGCCTGGAGAATACTCCATGTCGCAGAATTATCCAAATCCATTCAACCCGTCGACGGACATAAGATACAGCATACCTCGCAGCGGTATGGTCACCCTGAAGGTGTACAATATGTTGGGTCAGGAAGTGGCGGCTCTGGTTAACCAGGAACAAAGTGCTGGAAACTATTCGGTCGATTTCAATGCAACAGGCCTAGCCTCGGGAGTCTATGTGTATAGACTGAAGGCCGGCGAAATTGCTCTCTCGAAGAGTATGATCCTGCTGAAATAGCGCCCCTGTTCTCTCCTCCTTCGGGAACATATCCTGGTTCGGGGATCGAGGTTAGTGAATTGATCCCCGAGCCAGTGATGAAAGGGGGAGTGCGTATTTGCAGGAAGCTGGGTTGACCGGCGACGGACTATCCGTACGCCGCCGGCCTTGTTACAAGGGGTGCCCTGACGAGGCGTTGCGGCTTCGCACGTTGATGCAGACCGGGGAGATGTAATCCAACGCAAATCATATCGATCAGCAGGCCGCACGCCCATGGTATATGGGAGGACGATGGTACCCAGATTGTGTCGTGTCGGCAATGTTTGTTGCTCCGTCGATTGCAGGGGGGGAGTGGCTCGTGGAGAAGGGACGGCTCGAGATCCGCTATTTCCAAATCGGGACCACTTGAAACTCACATAAGGCAGAGCTGAAGATCTCAACAGTGCAGTGTGGGTTGAGGAAGGAATCTGCCGTCCTCTTCTCCCTGATCTCTTATGAAGACTCCTACAATTCTTATCTGGTGCCTCCTGTCCGGCGCGACGTTGTCCGCTCAGAGCAATAATGGCTTTGACGTCAATTCGCTTTGTGGTGTTGACCAATTTGGCAGAACGTTCAGTTCCATTGCTGGAAACAGAAACGACAGATATGTTGGGATGTTCTATTTTCTCTGGCTCGGGCAGCATCCTTCGTTTATGACAGGAATATATGATATCACAAGAATTCTTGCAGCCGACTCGGGCGACCCGTATAGAAACCTGTTTAACATAAATGGAACTCCAACAAGTCCCTATTACCAATTTCACTTTTGGGGAGAACCGCTGTATCATTACTACAACTCGTTAGATGAATACGTCATGAGGAGGCATATCGAACTTCTTACAGCAGCGGGTGTTGATTTCCTGGTCTTCGATGTGACGAACGCTTCTACATACGACAATGTATGGCTGAAGTTCTTCTCCATTCTAGATACGTATAGGCAGGAAGGCTGGAATGTACCGAAGGTTGCATTCTATACAAACGCATATTCTGAAGCTACCATGATCCATCTGTATGATGTGCTGTATTCGAAGAACCTCTACCATGACTTGTGGTTCAAACCGGATGGAGTGAAACCGTTGATCATAGGCAAGTTTGACAATGAGCCTGCAGCAGGGATGGAACAGACGATAAGGAATTTCTTCTATTTCAGAACCTCCCAGTGGCCAAATGAAAGGGCTCTTTGCTCTACCTGTCCGGATACCTCGGTTTTCCATCTAGATGGGTTTCCATGGATCGATTGGCAGAAGCCACAAAGACTCTATGGTGGTGGAGATGTAATGAGTGTAATGAGTGTTTCGCCTGCTCAACATCCGATGATACCATTCAGCGATTCGTATTTGATCGGCTCCGTGAATTGGGGGAGGGGGTTCACGATTTCCTACCGAATAAACGA
The DNA here is from genome assembly GCA_963779225.1 of uncultured Bacteroidota bacterium. Lineage (GTDB taxonomy): Bacteria > Bacteroidota > Ignavibacteria > UBA10030 > UBA6906 > CAVPCZ01. The sequence goes on along the minus strand of CAVZWW010000003.1, from coordinate 91,384 downwards.
CTCCGTTGCTAGTACCGGCGATACTTTTTACCGCTATGTGCCCGGCACGAACGATCGCGCAAGGATTCAAACGGGAGCAAATGTCGAGCAAGAATGGAAAGTCGCAATTAAGACAGATCCTCAAATGGTGTTTGTCACAGGGTGGAATGAATGGGTAGCGATTAAACAGGCCATCGAACAGGGAACGCCCCGGGAACGTATTGCGTTTGTCGATGTCTTCAGTGAAGAGTATTCCCGTGATATTGAACCAATGTTAGGCGGCTACAATGACGCTTTTTACATGCAACTCATCCAGAATATCCGGAGGTACAAAGGAATTGCAGGTGTTGTTCCAAAACCTGTCGCCACAACCATTGATATCCACGGTGACACCTCACAATGGAGCACCGTATCAAATATTTTCAGAAGCATCGGCAGCCTGAATTATGGTCGCAATAGCATTGGTACGGCGATACACGGTCCTTCGTACAGCTTGCCTGCACCACGTAACAATTTGCAGGAAATCAGAGTTACGCACGATGAAGACAATATCTACTGCTTCATTAGATGTGAGAACAATATTACGGCTCATGACAACGATGAAACAAACTGGATGAATCTCTTTGTTGGGACGAATCAGGTGTCGAGGCAGGGTTGGGAAGGGTACAGGTACGTGGTAAACAGAATTCCCGCTGCTGACGGCACAACATCAGTCGAGGAGCTTGACAGCACACAAAATGGCGTCGTGGTCGGAAGTGCTGAATATACAGTCAGCTACAATACCTTGCAGATGAGAATACCCAAAACGGCGTTGCGGTTGACAAGTGGCGATAGCTGCTTTCAATTCTATTTCAAGGTCGCAGATGGGGTGCAAAATGAGAGAGACGTAATGGATTATTACGTTACGGGGAAGTCACTCCCACCTGGAAGGCTGAGCTTTAGTTATATTGTCGGGGACATTACTTCGGTCAAAGAGCCCGATCCCAGGCAACCCGACGAGTACTCCTTGTCGCAGAACTATCCAAATCCATTCAACCCGGCGACGGACATAAGATACAGCGTTCCTCGCAGTGGTATGGTTACGCTGAAGGTGTACGATCTCCTAGGTCAAGAAGTAGCGGCTCTCGTCAATCAGCAACGCAGCGCGGGAAACTACACGGTGAAATTTAACGCGACTGGCTTGGCATCGGGGGTGTATGTGTACAGAATGCAGGCCGGTGATGTTGTTTTGTCCAGACGTTTGGTCCTCCTGAAATAGGGACCCGTGTCATTCCTTTTTAGGGAGAAATCTCGCTAAAGATAGAGGTTGACGCGTATTGGGGATTCACTCCCCGGCAACAGAGAAGTACGAAGGAGGCGACGACTGCACCCCGCCCGGCTCGTTGACTACCATCTCGGATGCAAATCCTTCGCTTCTTGAATCTTCGCGATCCTTCCCTTCAATCGGGGCGCGACGAAAACTCTGATGTGACATGCACCGACAAACAACCCTTCAGAAAGGGGACATAATCATGTTGATGAGGAATGTCTCAATCGTATTCGTTCTTCTCGCGGGCGTGGCGTTTACTAAACAACATAATCTGGAGGCAAGGGACTCTATGCAAGTGGTGGACCTGAAATGTGAGTATGCCCGTGATCCGATTGGAATAGACGTTAAATCTCCTCAGTTGAGCTGGCGTCTGGAATCATCGAAGAGGGGGATCGTGCAATCTGCCTACCAGATAATTGTCGCAGACTCCCCCGACAATCTTGCTCAAGATGTCGGCAATGTCTGGAATAGTGGCAGAGTAAGGTCTTCAAAGTCTACGGCAATCATGTATACTGGCAAAGAATTGACAAGCCGTAAACGGTACTATTGGAAGACGAGAATATGGGATTCACAAAATGCAGGCAGCGACTGGAGCAAGCCCGCATTGTTTGAAATGGGATTGCTCGATTCGTCCGACTGGAAAGGGGACTGGGTAGGGTTCACAGCGGGCTTCGATGGAAGAGTCCTGTATTTGAAGAAGACGTATCTTCTTGAAAAGGGTGTTCAACAGGCAAGGGTGTATATTTCAGGTCTTGGATATTGCGTTCTTACGATCAACGGGATAAGGGTAGGCGACCATGTCCTGGATCCCGCAACGAGCGAGTACAGCAAACGAGTGTACTATTCGACCTACGATATTGCGGGCTTATTGAAAAAGGAGAACGTTTTTGTTATCGCCGTAGGTCCGGGATGGTACGGTGTTCCCAAATTACGAATGCAATTGGAAATCACGTTTCTTGACGGCACAACGGCTACTATTACTTCCAGCGATGTGAGAAGCGTGACCACTGGTCCCATCGTCAGATCGACTATCTATGACGGCGAGTATTACGACGCGAGGGAAGAGGATCCTGAAATATACTCGAGGACCCCAATCAACGAGCTCAACAAGAAATGGGGGTACGCCCAAGTTGTTGATCCTCCCGGGGGTAAAATGGTTTCGCAAATGTTGGAACCCATAAAGGTGGTTGACACTATCGTGCCTCAAGACATCTCAGAGCCGATGCCGGGTGTGTATGTCATCGATGCCGGACAAAATGTCGCTGGCTGGGCATCACTCATGATTACAGGAAAGAAAGGCACAGTTGTAACTCTGCGCTACGCCGAGTCATTGTACAAAGACGGAACTATCGACCAGGAAAATCTGCGAACCGCCAAGGCAAAGGACACATATATCTTGAAAGGAGATGGGCAATTAGAGCAGTGGGAAGCTTCATTCACCTATCACGGGTTTCGGTATATCCAGGTTGAGGGATTCCCCTACCCTCCCAAGCCGGGAGATATCGCGGTCAGGGTGGCTCGATCAGCGGTAGAACAAGTCGGTAGGTTCAACAGTAGCAACGGGGTTTTAAATCGCATTCACAAAATGGTTTCTTGGACGGAGGCGAACAACCTGCACAGCATTCCAACCGACTGTCCACAAAGGGACGAAAGAATGGCATGGTTGAATGACCTCACTGTCCGGATTGAACAGGCGTTGTACAACTACGATCTTTCTCGCTTTTACCCGAAATTCATAGCTGATATTGCAGACGCGCAGGGAAGTGATGGTGCAATTACCGATACTGCCCCGTTTAAATACGGTGCAAGACCGGCGGACCCGGTGTCTACGAGTTATCTATTGCTCGCCTGGAAGAGCTATGAATTCTATGGCAACCAAGAGATCATTCGTCAACATTACAGCGGTCTGAAGGCCTGGGTTGACTATCTGATTTCAAGAACGAAGGACGGAATCGTTGATTATAGCTATTATGGCGATTGGTCCCCTCCTCTCGCTTTTGGGGAAGGCATTTACGGGGCAGTGTCAAAAAACACCCCGGGACTCCTTATATCAACCGGATATTTATACTATGACTGCGAACTCATCGCTCAAATGGCTCATCTGCTTCGCAAAGACGCAGACGAAGCTCACTATAAAAAGATCGCCGAAAGCACTGCGAAAGCCTTCAATAGCGAGTACTGGAACGAGCAATCAGGAGGGTACGGCTCTAATAATCAAGCGTGCAATTCGTTCGCACTGTTTCTTGGTTTAGTCGACAAAGCACGAATTCCCAGGGTCGTTGAGAATCTTGTTAAGGACGTCAAGGCTCACGATTATCACCTCACTACTGGTAATCTCTGCACCAAGTATGTTCTCGAGGCATTGACGGAATACGGACATCCCGAGGTTGCACTGAAGATCGCGACTCAAGAAACCTACCCCAGTTGGGGATATATGCTTGCGAACGGCGCGACTACTCTTTGGGAACGATGGGAGGGAAACGGAAACGGTGCAATGAATTCGCTTGATCATCCAATGATGGGCTCGGTGGATTCCTGGTTCTACAAATATTGCCTAGGAATTCTTCCGGACGTCCAGTATCCAGGCTTCGAGAGATTCATCATTCGGCCTTCAATTTTCAAGGACCTGAACTCGGTTAACGGTGAATTTGTCTCTGTAAAAGGTCTCGTCAAGAGTGCATGGAGAAAAGAAGACGGCTTCTTCTTTCTTGATGTAACCATCCCTGGCAATTCCACCGCTACGGTCTTTGTCCCGACCAAGAACCACAGAAGCATAACTGAAGGCGAGAGACCAATAGAGCAGGTTGGGGAGGTGAAGTTTCTGCGGGAAGAAAAAGAGTATGCGCTCTTTCGGGTAGGCTCGGGAACTTATCATTTCAAATCTGATTGGTGAAGATTGTCGTTTCCCCGATTCTGCAAAGCGCCCGGGTCCCCGTGGGCGAGTGTCAGTATTTGCCGGACGCGGTCCATGCATTCCCATTGTCACCCGGAACGAAAGCGGGTGCGATATTCCAGCGCATTCCCTGATCTGGTCACAGTCTAGCCTCGGAGGAACCTGGTGCGGTCTCCGATGCAGTAATCCAATCCTATCCAACACATGCTCGGTCATTCAATGAGAGTACTCGCCGTTCTTTGTGAATGTGTCCTACTGAGCGCACTGGCTGTCGCCCAAGGGCCGAAGTCTGTTTCAGCATATGAAGATGGGTATGGACAGATGTCGATGGCTGCACAGGAAGCCAGTTATCGCGGCAGCAAGATAGTCGCTGTTGATCAATTCGGCCGGGCTTTTGACGCGGTCTCTTCTTATAAGTCCAACAAACAGGTGGGCCTCTTCTTCTGGTTGTGGATAGGGCAACCCTATGCAACAGGTATCTATGACGCGACAAGAATCATGCAGATGCCTGATGGAATCGATCTGTTGTATAGTTTTGATCACTTACGAGATAGCATCAGTCCAAATCTCCAGGCTCATTTTTGGGGGGAGCCCTTATGGGGTTATTATAACTCGGACGATGAGTGGGTAATTCGGCGACAAATTGAAATCCTCACCATAGCCGGCGTCGATTTCATAGTCTTTGATGCAACAAACTATGAGACCTTTGAAAACGTGTATTTGAAGGTCCTTAAAGTCGTTGATGAATATATTGGTCGTGGTTGGAATCCCCCGAGAATTGCCTTCTACACACACGCCAGGTCAATACAGACAGCTATGAAGCTCCATAAAGACCTTTACAAGGCAAACATCTATCCTACAACGTGGTACCGTATGCACGGAAAACCGCTCATAATTGCATATACAAGTTTGGATGATGATTTGAAGGAAGCGAGTCTGAGGCGCGATACATCGTATGTACCCTCACCGTTGCCATCGGAGGTCCTGGACTTCTTCTATTTCAAAAAGCCCCAATGGCCTTTTGATCCAGTGTATCAGGATGGTTTTCCATGGATTGAGTGGACATATCCTCAGCCCTCGCACGGAGACATAATGAGTGTTACGGTAGCCAGTCACCCGAACGTACCCATATCCAGATCGATTACTCAAGGGGTTGAAAACTGGGGACGGGGCTGGGATCCACTCCTGAAAGCCAACATTCGTGACAACGTAGATAAGGGTACATTTTTTCAATTGCAGTGGGATCACGCATTGCAGGTCAATCCCGGCATGATTTTCATCGGTGGGTGGAACGAATGGATTGCGATCAAACAGCCGTGGGGCGACGAGTACATGCTTTGCGATGCTGCGAGTAAGGAATTCTCAAGGGATATTGAGCCCATGAGAGGTGGTTATAGGGATGCCTTCCTTGTTCAAATGATCCAGAATATCCGAAAATATAAGGGTGTCAGTGATTCATTGCCGCCCGGGGAATTTCATTCGATAGATATAGGCGGCGGGATCAGACAATGGGACTCCGTCAAGAATGTCTATCGAAGTATTGATACTCAAATGCAAGGGCGCGCTGCGTATGGTGCGGCCAAAACGGTACGATATAGTCAACCCCCTCCAAGAAATGCCTTGGAGGAAATCAGAGTGTGTCACGACGACAATAGTCTCTATTTCTTCATTCGGAGTCAGAGGGACATCACGTCGAATGATGGAAAAGACAACTGGATGAACCTATTTCTCGGTGTAGGCAGTCCTTCACTAAAAGGTTGGGAAGGGTATGAATACATTGTCGGGAGAAAATGCGAGAGTGGCGCCTCCACTGTAGAACAACTCGGAAAGGATTTTGCCACCTCGATTGTCGGTTCCGCTGAGTATACCGTAAGCGGGAAGGTCCTGCAAATGAGGGTTCCTCGGAAGTTGCTTGGACTTGATACCAGGCGGGGCAGATTCTATTTCAAAGTTGCTGACGGGATTAAAGATCCTAAGGATATCATGGATTATTACATTTCAGGAATTTCATTGCCGCTCGGCAGATTCAGCTACGTTTACGATATCAGCGAGAAGTAAGTCATATGAAGGGAGGATTGTGGGGGGGGATCGCACCCCCCCCCGTGTCCTCCAACATACGTGCAATGATCCGAGAAGAGAGTCCAGGAGTCGGATCCGACTTTACAGGAGAATCCCATGAGGTTGTTCAATGTATTCATCGCGGTCGCGGTCATGTCCATCGCTTTAAGTACACACTTTCCACCACAGGATTGTTCGTCCGATTATGCTCTTCAAACTACACCATCAGCTCGGGCGACAACCATCCCTGAAGACCGTAGTCACTTCCGTGACCTCTGCTCCGATACCTGGGTGGGAACCGATGCGCTTGGCAGATCCTTGCCAACATCTGATGAAGTGGGAGGGGTCAAAAGTGACCATCCCAGAGTTGTCGGCATCTTTTATGTCACCTGGCATAGAAATCGGGATTCAAACCTGACAGGTTCCTATATCGCCGATGTAACACAGGTACTCAAAGGCGATCCCAATGCACGATTAGACGACAAGAACCCGGCCTGGAAGCGGGGCCTTTACTATCATTGGGGCGAGCCGGAAGCGGGCTATTTCCTGAGCAAGGACGAATACGTAATTCGCAAAGATATGTCCATGCTTTCCGATGCGGGCGTAGATGTGCTTGTTATGGACGTCACTAACGCAGAGCGTTACTGGGATGAGTGGGATGTCGTTTTCTCGGTTATGGAAGCGATGAGGGCAGAAGGCAACAAGGTTCCGCAATTCTGCTTTTGGGCGTTCAACGGCCCGGTCTTTTCGGTTGTCCAAGATTTATACGAGACGATATATCAGAAGAATAGATACAGGGATCTTTGGTTCTACTGGGATGGGAAACCCTTGCTTCTCTGCAACAACACAGGCACCAATGATGGAGGAGTGGTTGTTCCAAGCCCAAATCTCCATTATGATTCCGCAGCAGTGACTGATCCACAAAACCCGCATTATGGGGATCCACGATACACGGAAAAACAGTATGCTGACTACACTGCAGAGGTAAAGACTTTCTTCACCAGAAGGACTATGTGGTGGGGGTTCTATGAGTGGAACGGAAAGCGATTCATCGGAACAGAAGGCAACTGGAGTTATGGCTATCAAATGAATGATGAACGGGTGAAGAAGCTGTCCCCTGATAAGCTCATATCCTATCATGACGGCGAACAGGAGGAGGCCGCAGTCACACCCGCTCAACATCCACCGACGAATTTGTCTATGGCAGGGAAATCATGGACTAAGAAATATGGCGAGCCCGAACTTAACCACTACGACTTGCCTGAGTCAGCGTATGTGGCATGGTTGGGAATGTGGGTCAAGAATCCTGAAGCGTACGGTATCTATTTTCAGGAACGGTGGGACGACGCGCTGAAAGCGGATCCGCGATTTGTGTACGTTAACGATTGGAACGAATGGACAGCATATTTCTATCAGATTCCCAAAGGAGGGACGACGCCGTTCATGCGCCGAGTGAGCCCCTACTTTTTCGTTGATCAATACAATGCGGAATTCAACCGCACTATCCAGCCGATGAAAGGCGGGTATACAGACAACTACTATATGCAAATGGCCCAGAACATACGGCGCTACAAGGGCGTGCACCCCATACCACTTCTGAAAGGATCTACACACATCGTCCTAGGGGGAGAGTGGTCCGACTGGGAGAGAATCGATGTTGAGTATCACGACACTAGAGGGGATACATTCCACCGGAACCACAGCGGGTATTACGGTAAACGCTATGTTGATACATCTGGGCGCAACGACATTGTGTTGGCCAAAGTCGCTGTTGATGATAAAAGCCTATATTTTTACGCCGAAACAGCCGACACGTTAACCTCGTACACAGGCCACAACTGGATGCTCCTTTTGATTGATGCAGACAAAAACTCTGAGACCGGTTGGTTCGGTTATGATTTCGTTGTCAACAAAAGCATAATTGATGAGAAGACGACGACCCTCTTGCGTTACGATCAGGATTCGCACCGTTGGGTCCAGATAGCAGACTTGAGTTATCATTCCTCGGGGAAAAGACTTGAAGTCGCCGTTCCTCGTAGGCTCATTGGTTTGGATGGCAAAACATCGCTCTCCTTTGATTTCCATTGGTGTGATAACCCCTCCGACCTAAGAGATCCGATTTCACTTTGTACGGGCGGTGACAGCGCGCCTAATCGACGGTTCAACTACCGGTGCATTTGGAGAGAGTAAACGAATATGAAAGTTGAAAGCAGTACAATAAGATTCGCTATGATGCTGATGTTTCTTGTTAGGATCGGGATCATGCCAGCAAGCGCGGCGCAATACGTGGAATTGCCCTCACTCTTCTCCGACAACATGGTTCTACAGCAGAAGTTCAATGTGCCGTTTTGGGGAAAAGCACTCCCTGGGGAAAAGGTGACAGTGAAAGGAAGTTGGGGTGAATCTGCGGGAACCATTGTCGGGCAGGACAGTCTGTGGAAAGTCTTCTTGAAGACCATCAAAGCCGGTGGCCCATACGAAGTCGAGGTTGCTGTCGGGGATTCCATAACGGCATTCGAAAACGTCATGCTCGGCGAGGTGTGGTTCTGCTCTGGCCAGTCAAATATGGAAGTGCCTCTCGAAGGCTCACTCCTGAGCCCGGTAGATAACTCTGTGGAAGAGATTGCGGCAGCAGATTATCCGGATATCCGGTTGTTTACCGTGAGGAGATCGCTGTCAGCCCGAGCGGAATTCAATTGTGTCGGATCCTGGAGCGAATGTGATGCGACAACCGCCGCAAAGTTCAGTGCGGTTGGATATTTCTTCGGAAGAGCATTGTACAAGGATCTTCGTGTTCCCATAGGTTTGATCCATTCCTCTTGGGGAGGGACTTACGTCCAATCCTGGATCAGCGGCAGGTATCTCTCCAGCTTACAAGAATATAGGTCCACGGTTGCAGGAATCGACAGCCTACAAGAAAGTATTGACGCGCTCAACGAATGGATTCGGTCTCATCCTTCGCTGAGTGCTCACAGGAACGATCTGTCCCGCATGCAGAACAATCTCCGCTTTGATGATGAGACCTGTTCTGCAAAAGATTTCAACGACAGTAGCTGGAAGTCCATAAGACTCCCGGCAAATTGGTGGGAGACATCATTGCGCGAGTTCGACGGGGCGGTGTGGTTCAGAAGAACGATTACAGTTCCCAGAACCTGGATCGGTTCGACGCTGGTGATTCATCTTGGTCGAATAGTTGAGATGGATGAAACATGGGTAAATGGGGTGAAAGTGGGAGGGATGTTCCTTAGTGGTTATCCGTCCATGCCACGAGCGTATGATATTCCAAAGGAACTTGTGCGGGACGGTTGTCTCACCGTGGCCGTCCGCATTATCGACATTGACTCGGGCGGCGAGACGTGGAATGGGGGGGCTCAGATGCAGGTGAACCGGAAAGATGATACGCTGAATGCTGTTTCTCTCGGCGGGGAATGGAAATATCTTCCGGTTGCGGAATACGTTGGAGGACAATTCTATGTGTATGGAGCCCGAGGGAACGAGTTTCATTCTCGGCCCGGCTTACCTTTTGATCTCGGTCCTAACACACCAACGGTTCTATACAATGGAATGGTTGCGCCCGTCATACCCTTCGGTATTAAAGGAGTCATATGGTATCAAGGCGAAAGTAATGCCGATGTGCCGAGCAACTATTACAATTATGAATACCATTTCTCTTTGTTGATCAAGAGCTGGCGGGCACTTTGGGGTGAAGGTGAATTTCCCTTCTACTGGGTTCAAATTGCCCCCTGGAACTACTGGCAAGGCTGGAAGGCGTACTTCATTCGGGACGCTCAACGCCAAACGCTTTCAGTTCCTAACACGGGGATGGCTGTCACGCTTGACATAGGCAGCCCTACTGCAATCCATCCACCGAACAAGAAAGATGTCGGCGCACGGCTCGCGCTATGGGCGCTTGCAAAGGATTATGGGAAGAAAGTGATCTATTCCGGCCCACTCTATGAGTCGATGAAAGTGAGAAAAGGTGAGGTCATCATCTCGTTCAAGTGTGCTGATGGCGGGTTGACGTTCAAGCCCTTCAACGATCAGACGAATTTCATCATTGCCGGGCGTGACAGCGTGTTCGTCCGGGCCGAAGTGAAAGTGGTTGCAGAAACACTCATAGTCTACAGTCCTAGAGTGAAGGATCCAGTTGCAGTCAGATATGCATGGGACAACGCCCAGGAGGCGACTCTCTTCAACAAGGCTGGCCTCCCCGCATCTACTTTCCGGACGGACAACTGGAGTCGGTAGGAACTAGAAGCACACGTATTTCATCCACGCGTGACGATTCGCAGCCACGGGAGCAGCCACTATGAAGAATACGTCGGTGTCGACTCTAGTTGCAATTCTACTTTCGGCCACTGAGAGTCTGTTTGCTCAAGGGGTTATGGGACAACCCGTTGGGGGAGGGGCTCATGAAATATCACCCGCAGATTGTCGCTGGAAGATAAGCGTGTCATTGCCAGCAGGAACGAAAATGTTCTATGTCAACATTACAGATTCTGCAGGCAATACTGTTTCTACAGGCGTTGTGACATTAGGAGATGCCCTATTGGAGGATTCGTCATGCGCGGAGCGAATCCGTTTTGATTCTACAGTTTGGGTTGCACCTCGAATCTATGCTGATGTGGCTGATTCAATCAAATTCCCAAATGAAGAAGCCTTCTATTATGCAGGGCTAGACTATCAGGGGCACAAAACGAAAGTCTTTGCATATACTGGATTTCCCGCACACGCATCTGCAGCTCGCAAAGTGCCTGGCGTAGTCTTGGTCACTGGCGGAGGCGGCACGGCATTTCCCCTCTGGGTAAAGGCGTGGAATGACGAGGGGTTTGCTGCTATTGCCATGGATTTAGAGGGGCAGCAGCCAACAGTCTCAGGACCTCCGTCTCTTCTGCTATCCGGCCATTCTTTGGCTGGTCCCAAGAACTCGCTGTTTGGTGACGTCGACAAAAGAATCGAAGATCAGTGGTTGTATCACGCGGTGGCAGATGTCTATCTCGCATATTCCATTTTGGCCTCGGATTACCGGGTCGACAAGAACCATATCGGGATTACAGGTATATCCTGGGGAGGAATAGTTACAAGCGTTGCTATCGGGAATGCCGATTGCTTTGATTTTGCTATACCTGTATACGGCTCTGGATATCTCAATACCTCAAAGGCACTATACAAGAGTGTCTATACTGACATGGTGGCTAAACAATGGGATGCTTCGAGATGGCTTCGATCTATCAAGACACCGACCCTCTGGATAAACGGCGAGTCAGACCCTATATTTTCAATTGATGCAACAACAAAGTCAGCTCGAGCGACACCAGATTCCCGCCTAACAATCATCCCGGGTTTTCAACACGGTTACGTTGAGGGGTGGAGTCCTCGTGAGATCTTTACCTTTGCGAATTCTCTTGCCCGAGGCGGGAAAGGACTAGTGAAGATCCTTAAGCAACCCACTGAGAATGATCTCACGGTTGAGGTTGATGTATCGGGAAGCTACGGAATCAAGTCCGCCGTCTTAATCTCTTCACAGGATACTCTGAGCTATGATGCAGATAGCCATCCCACCAATGTATGGCTTCAGAAGTCAATCGATCCTTCCAGCTTTCACCGGTAAGTGTTATCACATAAGGTGATGCCAACCAAGTACTCCTTACATCGAAGCATCGTGCGACAAGTCAGATGCAAAAAGACTACTGAATGGACGCGGAGGACTTTAATAATGAAAGGCACATTCACCCAGACAATTGCAGCGGGGGCATTGTTTGTGCTCCTGGTGACGTGCGGATTGTCTACTTCAGCAAATTGCACGGAAAGTACGAAATCAAAAGGCCATCCTTTCTCGCTTGCGTCGGTGATTGAGGGGTTTCATAATCCGCCCGATTCCACAAAACCGGGCGTATACTGGTATTGGCTCAACGACAATATCTCACAGGAAGGCGTAACGCGCGATCTGGAGGCAATGGCAAGCGTCGGTATTGGGAGGGCATACATTGGAAACATTGGATTGGACGATGTCCCATATGGAAAGGTCAAACTCTTCTCTGATGAATGGTGGAATATCTTGCACACGGCTCTTCGCACGGCCGCAAAACTCGGGATTGATATTGGCATTTTCAATAGCCCAGGTTGGAGTCAATCGGGTGGTCCCTGGGTCACGCCTGACAAGACAATGCGATATATGGCAACGAAGGAGTTTCATGCCAAGGGTCCCGGAAAACTGAGAATAGACCTGAACGTCCCGTATGAACACTTCCAACAAGTTGCAGTATTGGCGTTCCCTGAGCCAAGGAATGATGAAGTGGAGTTCATGGGGGCGAACTCCAAAATTACCGCAAATATTCCACTCAAAGACGTAAGAAATATGTTTGATGGAAATCATCACACCGAAACGAACCTTCCATCTGGCATGCCCGGAGTCAAACCTGTGGAAATTGATATCGAAATGGACAAACCGTTCACAGCACGAAGCATAACGCTGTACCCCGTTCATAAACCATTCAGAATTGACTGTGAGCTGCAAGTCTATGAAAAAGGGTCCTTCCAACAAGTAAGAAAGTTCGAGCTGGATCGCAGCATCTCCTGGTTGAGTCTGGGGTTTCTGCCTTATGGACCCGTTTGTATTTCTTTTCCGGCAGTCAAATCCACCAAATTCCGCCTTGTTTTCACAAACATGAGAAGCAATCCATTCATGGGGATTGATTCAGCCGTTGGCGGGTTTACAGAAATAGTACTTTCCGCCGTGCCGCGCGTGGAACGGTATGTAGAAAAGCAATTGGGAAAAATGGTTCAAGATGTCGCCCCGGCGTGGGACGCATACAAATGGTCCGTGCAATCAGAGCCGAACAATCAAGACCAATGTGTCGACCGTTCGAGGATAATAAACATCACTCATTCTCTCTCATCTGATGGTTTCCTGAATTGGGATGTGCCAGAAGGGTCTTGGACACTATTGAGAGCGGGAATGGTTCCAACAGGCATCACGAATGCACCAGCAACACCAGAAGGTCGTGGTCTGGAAATCGACAAGATGAGTAAAGAAGGCATTAGAATGCACTTCAATGCCTTCATCAAACGAATGTTGGATCGAATTCCTGCGAACGACAGGAAGACTTTCAAATACGTGATTGCCGACAGTTATGAAACGGGTTCAGAGAATTGGACCGATGGGTGCGAGGATTTGTTTCGGAAACAGTATGGATATGATCCGCTACCATGGTTACCGGTGCTTGCGGGGAGAATTGTCGGGACAGCCGACCAATCAAACCGTTTTCTATGGGATTTGCGCAGACTCGTAGCAGATCTGGTGGCTTACAACTACGTTGGAGAGCTGCGCAAGATAAGCAACGAGCATGGCCTTGCCCTCTGGCTCGAGAACTATGGTACATGGGGTTTCCCATCCGAGTTTCTCAAATATGGGGGCCAGTCTGACGAGTTGTCAGGCGAGTTCTGGGCGGATGGGCTATTTGGGATCGGACCGCTAGAATTGCGCGCCGCCTCATCCGCCGCGCACATCTACGGAAAGCAAAAGGTTTGGTCTGAGTCATGGACATCTGGGGATAAACCTTTCTGGCGTTACCCAGCTCTCTTAAAAAAGCTTGGTGATTGGGCATTCGCGCAGGGGGTGAATAGTACATTGCTTCATGTCGCGATCTCTCAGCCCTATGAGGATCGTCATCCAGGCATGAACGCTGCATTCGGGACTGAATTCAATCGATTCAATACATGGTTCGGGAAATCGAGAGTATTCATTGATTACATACGAAGATGCAATTTTATGCTGCAGCAGGGGAGACCCGTTGTCGATGCTGCGTATCTTATCGGAGAAGATGCACCAGTGATGACAGGCATTATCGAGCCCGAACTGCCCCGGGGTTACTCTTTCGACTACATCAACGCGGATGTAATCGAAAACAGACTATCTGTCAAGGACGGAAAGCTTGTATTGACCGATGGCTTGTCATACAGCATTTTGATCCTCCCCCCCCAGGAAACCATGAGACCTCATCTTCTACGGAAGATTCGCGACCTTGTGAGGGGAGGCGCAGTCGTTGTTGGACCGCGGCCTCTGAGATCCCCGAGCTTACAAAACTATCCGGCGGCAGATGACGAAGTAAAGGAACTCGCAAAGCAACTCTGGGGGGATTTGGACGGGAGGACTTCCAGATTCAGAAAGTGCGGGAAAGGGATGATCATGACGGGAGTGGATATGCAGACGGCGTTTAAAATGATAAACGAAGCTCCAGATTTTCATCTTAGCGGTCAAGATTCCATCCTTTACATCCACAGAAGGCTAACGGATGCCGACATCTATTTCGTTTCCAACCAGACGGATAGAATGGTTACCATCACTCCGACCTTCCGTGTGCACGGAATGCAACCGCAGTTTTGGGATGCTGTGAGTGGCAGAACGCGCATACTTCCCATTTTTACAGGGCGCGAAACCGGCACCTCAGTTCCTCTAACTTTAGGAGAAGGTCAAAGCGGATTCATAGTGTTTGTCAAGCAGGGGATGCAATCGTTATCCGATTCTTCTGCCCGCAACTTCCCCATAACCAGTCGCGTTTGTGAGATTGACGGACGATGGGAAGTTACCTTCGATCCCCAGATGAGGGGACCCGTCAGACCGGTTGTCTTTGACACACTCGAGGACTGGACACGGCACGTCAACAATGATATTCGCTATTACTCCGGATCTGCTGTGTATCGCACAAAGTTTACGCTGGACACCCTTCCCAGAGCGGAGCATATCGTTCTTGACCTCGGGAAATTCAGCGCTATTGCTGATGTGAGAATCAACGGAGTCCATGCCGGAGGGATTTGGACAAATCCACCGCAGCTGGAGGTTGCCAAGAATTTGAAGATCGGGGAAAATCAACTTGAAATAGAGGTGACAAATACCTGGGTCAACAGGATCATTGGTGATTTGAAAGTTACACCGGCCGAAAGGAAGACTTGGATGATTGTGAATCCATATACGACCGAAAGCCTACTTCAACCATCGGGTTTGCTGGGCCCAGTCAGGCTGCTTGCACTGGACTACCGTGACTAGCGGATTTGACTCCCTCAACCTTCAATCTGGTGGACTCGACATATGAAACATCTCGTCAGATCTAATGCTTGTTGTGTCCTTTACCTTCTTATGTTTCCGTTGCTCGGCCAAGGGAGCGAAACCCCCGCCCCCAAATACTTCTGGAGCCAGAGCAAGCCTGATACGGAGAAGAATTATTATGTCGCTTTCCGAGGCAATTGGGAGTTGGCTTCTGAACGTGATTGTGAGATTCTGATCCTGGGTGCCTCATGGTTCGTGGTTTGGCTTGACGGGGCTTATTTCTGTGAAGGCCCGGCGCGTTTTCCTGCAGCATTTCCTGAATATCAGACGTACAGTGTTCATCTTCCCGCCGGTCATCATGTCCTTGCTATACAGGTGCATCACGTAGGTGAAGTTACCAGGATGATGGAGAACATCGAACCATTTCTTTTCTGTGTCGTCAAAGGTGGAAAAGAGGAAATATCACTTGTCTGGAAGTGTGTCCGGTTGGAAGCTTACGAATCGCAGGTAGCAAGGATCAATCCTGAGCTTGGCTACATGGAATGGTGTGATACTCGAATGCTTCCCGCAGGCTGGAGGGATGGGGATTTCAATGATGCTGCATGGAATGAACCGGTTATCGTTTCGAGAGAACTCGGTCCGATGAAGCCTCTCTCAACACATAACGTCCGCTCTGTCGCGCACCAACTAGAGCCGGTGGCCTCCGGTGAATTTGCCAATGTCTTCGGCTATGAAAAGGACAATCCGCCTGCTCGATTCTTTTTATGCGATCTCTCGCCGGAGAATATTCCGCCTCAAGGATTGTGGCGAAGGTATGATCTGGGTCATGTGCGATTAATGCGTCCGAGATTCGTGTTCAACTTGCCCGAAGGAGCTGTAGTCGAATTTGCGTACTGCGAAGAACTCAAGAATGGGAGAGTAACACCCTGGATAACTTTATCGGCCGGAGAATCAACCAATATGGACCACTACGTTGCCCGGGGTGGGGAACAGGAGTTCTTTCCATTGACTCCGAAAGGAGGACGGTTTGTGGAAGTTCACGTCTATGCTTTGCCAGGACAGATTCAATTCATCAAACAAGAGATAATAGAACGATGCTACTTTGGCGAAGCGGAGGGTGCCTTTCACACTGAGGACACGTTGTTAAATGAGATATGGTCTGTCGGCGTCAGAACGCTTCGCTCCTGCAGCGAAGATGCACCGATAGACAACCCCACAAGAGAACGCGGACAATGGTTGGCAGACGTCGCGACGGTGGGCATGGATATTGCCGCTTCGGTGTTCTCTGATCTGCGGCTCATTCGGCGAGCTCTCGTGCAGTCTGCGGAATGTGCCCGACAAGACGGATTGGTAGCTGGTCTTTGCCCTGGAGGGACTGCGTTTCTATCGACGTTTGCGGCTCAATGGGTGACAGCCTGCGTTCACTACTGGCAATTATCTGGAGACCTCAAGTTACTTGATGAATTATTCCCTTATGCAGCAAGTAATATCGAAGCGTTTGAGATGAAGAATACGACTTACGGGTTAGATGCCTCTCTTGGGTGGGGGTTCGTGGATTGGGGGTATGTTCCCAATCCGGGTCCCTCAGATATGGGTGTTAATCTGCATTATCTGGCGGCTCTGCGCGATATGGCCACATGGTGCGAGGCAATCGGTAAGGTCGATCATGTTCACCGTTATAAGCGACTAGCCGATATGATGGACGGCAAAATCAGTCGATACTTTGAATCTGAATTTCGGGGGGGCGAAGGCGCATGGGATCGAATTGGCTACCATAGGGCAGTGCTCGGAATGAAACTAGGATTCTTCCGCGGTCATCGCCAGAGAGAGTGCACTGGGTACATAAGAAAGCATATGCTGAATTGTTTTCCAAACGATTCGGCCGCACCACGGCTGAGTGATCCGGGGGCGAACAACAAAAAGCTTATCACCCCATATTTTGCTCATTATGCGTTACCGCTGCTTATCGAGCACGGTGAGATGAGTTTTGTGCTCGAACAATACCGCAAATGCTGGGGGTGGGCGCTGGGGCAGGGTCTAACAACATGGCCGGAAGTATTTGATTTGCGGTGGAGCCATTGTCATCAATGGGCTGGCTGCCCGACCTGGCAACTGAGCCGTTACTCCCTCGGATTGCAGCCTCGATACGACTTGGGAAAACATAATTACGAGCTGAAACTGTTTCCGGGGTCACTGCAAAAGGCGAATGGGTTGGTACCATTGCCGGGGGGAGAAGGAGTCATCAGGATAGAGTGGTCGCGTGACCGGGATGGATTGCGCTACCACTTGGAGACTCCGGTTCCTATTGATTTGCATCTTGACGAAGAACGATACGGCGCTAAGTCCTCGCTCATGCATATTGAGAGGGAAATTGATATGATCTTCAAGAACCTGCAATAGCTGCAGGGACACAATGAAAAACAAGCCTGGATAATTCACCATTGGTCTCGATACCTATTGGGCGCAATGTCCGAGTCTGCTTCACAGACTTGAAGTCTACCACAAAGAGATTCTAAATAGATTAAGCTGTCCCTCTTCGCAAATCTATCCGAGCCAGAACTGTCGAGGGCCATCATATTCCCAGGTAGGTTCAAAAGGACTCCGCACCGATTGCTTTGTTGAGCGATAGTATACTGCGCTTGATTCCGCTCGTCAAGCGGATGTGATTCAGGATGGTCTGGACATGCGATCGGGGATTCGTTCTCGGTTATTCATTAGGAGCAAAAGATGTAAGAGGGCCAAATGCTACTCCAACTAGGGAAAGAGAATCATGAATACTGGAGAATCATCCCTCCGCATCGGTCTCTTTGGGATCGGCCTGGAATCCTACTGGGCCCAATTTCCGGGTCTTCAAGATCGACTCGAAGGGTATCTGAGTCAGATACACTCGAAGCTTTCGGTTGCGGGTGCAGATGTCATCTCCGCGGGACTAATTGATAGTGCGGAAAGAGCCCAGGCGGCGACCGTTCGCTTCAAGACGAGTGATGTACGTCTGGTTTTTCTTTATGTCTCAACCTACGCGCTCTCCTCGACGGTCCTTCCTGTAGTCCAGCGCGCAAAGGTGCCGGTCGTTGTCCTTAACCTGCAACCAGCCAAGGCAATCGACTATGCATGGTTCAACTCACTCGGGGATCGCGGGAAAATGACCGGAGAGTGGCTGGCCTTTTGCCAGGCCTGTTCCATCCCGGAGATTGCGAATGTATTCAACCGGGCCGCGATTCCATTCCACCAGATCACGGGCACACTGGACGATCCTGAGTCCTGGCAGGAAATCCAGGAGTGGGTTGATGCTGCGCGGGTCGCAGAGAGTCTGGCGTCGACACGTCTGGGAATCCTCGGTCATTACTACAATGGCATGCTCGACGTCTATTCTGACCCGACCCAGCAGTCAGCGTATCTTGGGATGCACATCGAACATCTGGAAATCGATGAACTGAAACTTCTTCGCAGGCAGGTTTCCCGGGAAGAGGTCGAAGAAAAGAAGCGCGAGGTAGCACGAGAGTTTGTAGTCCTCCCGGAGTGCCCCCCTGCGGAGATTGACCGTGCTGCACGTACCGCCTGCGCTCTGGATCGGCTCGTTGTGAAGAGAAAACTCGGAGCACTTGCGTACTACTATGAAGGAACCCCGGGGAGCGAAGAGGAAGACATCGTAACTTCCGTGATTGCAGGCAACTCCCTCCTGACATCCCGGCATGTGCCGGTTGCCGGTGAGTGTGAAGTCAAAAACGCGGTGGCCATGAAGATCATGGATGCGTTTGGAGCAGGCGGGTCGTTTAGTGAGTTCTATGCGATGGATTTCACCGAAGAAGTGATCCTGCTGGGGCATGACGGGCCCGGGCATCTCGCTATCGCGGAGGGGAAGCCGATCCTGAAGCCGCTCGGCGTCTATCATGGTAAGCCCGGGCAGGGTTTGTCTGTGGAGATGAAAGTGAAGCACGGTCCTGTGACGCTCCTTGCGGTCGTCCAGACACGAGATGGGAAACTGAAGTTGCTTACGGCAGAGGGAGAGTCCGTAGACGGGCCCATTTTGGAAATCGGCAATACGAGCAGTCGCTATAAGTTCCGTCTCACCGTCAAGGAATTTGTCGATGCCTGGAGCCGGGAAGGACCAGCGCATCACTGCGCCATCGGGATAGGGCATATTGCATCCAAAGTGAAGAAGCTTGGGGCACTTTTGGATCTACCGGTTGTTCAGGTCTGTTGAATTCATATCGATTGGGCATCCTGGACAATAGTACGTCGCTCATGAGGGGTACTACATTGAAGAAGAAGTTGTTTTATGAAAGTGTGTGGTCCAGAGTATTTGCAGCCATTGTTCTGGTACTGAGTGTTAACCTTGTTACCACAGGGTGTAACACAGCACAACAAAATGCGAGGGTGGAAGAAAGAGTGTTGAGGATTCCCCGCAAGCGTTCATGTGGATTCCAGGCGCAATATGGAACAGTGATAGCAAGACGGCATCCTTGGTTTTTGTCCACTACTTCGGGTCGGAGGGAAAAACTCCGACACTGCCTAAAGATGTCTGCGCTCGGCTGTTAATTTCCAACGCGCCTGATCTCGCGACCCGGCACCCTACGACGGAAGGGAAGTGCTGGACTTGTGGCCCTCCATGGGGAATGCCATGGCCTTCGACAATCATTATTGACAGAGGCATCGAACGCTATGATCTCCAATCCTATTCTCGGCGTGTTCTTCCATTGGCTTGGCGGACTCGCGGCCGGCAGCTTTTACGTTCCTTATCGGGGAGTGCGGAAGTGGGCGTGGGAGGTGTACTGGCTTGTTGGAGGATTCTTTAGCTGGATTCTTGCGCCATGGATTCTCGCATCTGTCAATACGAATGCCCTCCTCGTCACGCTCAGTGAGGCCCCGGGTGAGAGTATACTCTGGGCATACTTTTGGGGTACCATGTGGGGAGTGGGTGGACTGACATTCGGTCTGACAATGCGCTATCTCGGACTTTCGCTGGGCATGGGAGTGGCTTTGGGATACTGTGCGGCGTTCGGCACGCTGATTCCGCCCATATTCCACGGGGAATTCGTGAGCAAGGTTCTGGGCACGACCTCCGGACTGATTATTCTTCTCGGCGTGGCGATGTGTCTTTTCGGCATCGCGATCGCAGGTTTGGCGGGAAGGTTCAAGGAAAAGGAGATGAACGATGAACAGAAGAAGACTACAATCAAGGAATTCAACTTCCCCAAGGGGATTCTAGTTGCGACATTCTCGGGCATCCTGAGCGCCTGCTTCGCATACGGGCTCGATGCTGCGGCACCTATTGCTGAACTTTCGGCGAAGCATGGCACAAGTGCACTCTGGACGGGGCTTCCCAAGCTGTGTATCGTCCTGCTGGGAGGGTTTACGACGAATTTTATCTGGTGTGTTATTCTGAACATCAGGAACCGGACCGGCTACCAGTATTTCAGTCGTACACTGCGTGCGGATAACGGCAATGGAGGTGGCTCACTCAACCAGCAGACCGGGGACAACGCCGGTACCGCACAGGTGCCGATGCTGCGCAACTATCTCTTCAGTGCATTGGCCGGGGTTGTCTGGTACATGCAGTTCTTCTTCTATTCCATGGGCGAAACACAGATGGGGGAGTACAAGTTCTCCAGCTGGACCCTCCACATGGCAAGCATCATCATCTTCAGTTCGCTCTGGGGAATTGCCCTGAAGGAGTGGGCCGGAAGCAGCTCTTCTACAAGAAGAACTCTTTTCCTTGGTCTAGCAACACTTGTACTCTCCACTATTATTGTCGGATACGGGAACTATCTTGGAGTTGGTGGATAACGGTGACGTGTCCCCTCTGGCCCGGTCCAATTGTATATAAGTTTTTGGACCTTCGGCCGTCCACAAGTATCTTAAAGAACCGAAATGAAGGATGTATCAATGTCTTCTATAGTTTCATTACTATTGCTCACTGCAATTCGTATTGGTCAAGAAGAAGGCGTTCAGCCCAAGCAAGGCACATTGAATGAGGCTATAGTAGATTCAAATAACTATGGAGAGATTACCCTGTCATTACCAGTAGGAACAAGAGTATTCTATATCAATATTATGGATTCTGCGGGCATTACTGCTTCTACAAATGTTATCACTGTAGGTGGTACTTCTGCATTGGGGTCACTTCCCGCGAATCGTATGCAATTCGATTCTACAGTTTGGATGGTACCCCAGGTCTGCGTTCCTCGTTTCGTATGTCTTGCCGTTTCATGTTTGCATGGATGTGGTACGAGCGGTACCGTAAGCTTGCTGTAACTGGAATGTGTAATTTGATGCCGAGTAGAAAAAGTATGCGCGGACCAGTGTGACAGATTTATGCTAGTTTTTCGACACCCCCATGCACAGTATGCGCAGTATGCACTCTCCCTGACTCAGAATCGCCCTTTTTTCGAAAGAACAGGTACCTGAAAATTATTTGGGACCAAGAAGTCGCAGGTTCAAATCCTGTCGCCCCGACGATTTTGGGCACTTTTTGACGTGAGAGAGAAGTAGGTGTGACAGATTTGTGACGGAAAATATTACCTCACGTCTCAATTCTTGGAAAGTGCGAGCTATGTTTTTCAAGCCCGATTGCACGCCGGCTGTTCGCGGATTTTTAGGTTTGATGCAACTGGTGGAAAAGAATCTGTTGATTGTGACCTGTTTTCTGGGATAACGGATGCTCTTGTCCCGGAACCAAGAGGTCGAGGAAACAAAGTCTCGCAGTCGGAGCATTTTGTGGTTTCGAAAACTCGATAGTTCACGGACTGTATGATCAATGGGTCCGGTGTGTATGTCACTCAACATAAAGCCCCAGCCAAAACTCGACAGGGGCTTTCTCTTGTACTGATACCAGTCACAGATGTTGTGAGCTATGCACCGAGTTCCGACTTTGCCAGGTCCTGATCTACGGCTTTTAGCGGAGCAACAGGAGCCGCTTGGTTTCCACAAAGCCCCCTGCCCTCAACCGGTAGAAGTACACGCCGCTCGATAACCCGCTCCCATCAAACTGTACCTGATGATACCCTGCTTCCTGTTCTCCATTCTTGAGAAGTGCGACCTGCTGACCAAGGGTGTTGAAGACTGTCAGCTGGACGGCTGACTTTTGCGGCAGGCCGTAGCGGATCGTGGTCGAAGGGTTAAAGGGGTTGGGAAAATTCTGGTCAAGCATGAAGGCTTGCGGGAGTTCCGGTCCATCTTCAGCAATCCCGGTGAAGATAAACGAAGTCGCATGTCCGATTCTGACGAGATTTGCGTCCATCCCATCGTACCACATATGAAGGGTGTTCCCACTTTGCACCACACTTCCCACGTCGGCCCATTTTGTATCCCAGGCTCCCAGTGAGGGTACCAGCACCGGATTTGCCGCATGCCTTGTCCAGTTAATTCCATCAGGGGATGTGGCTACTCCAGTCGCTTCGGATGTCCCGCTGGTTGTTAGGCCGACATACCACATGTAGTAAACATTGCCAATGCGAAGAACGTTTGGCCCAAACACAGATTTGTCATCCCATTGACCTGACGCTCCGGGATTCAAGACCGGGTTGTTTACCGTATCCCGCTTCCAGGTGATTCCGTCAGCGGAAGTCGCATATCCTATCCGGAGGACCGCGTAGGCTGCATCGTAGCCCCCATACCACATCTTGTATCCTCCCTGAACCGGCATAACCGTACAGCCATAGGGGCCGCCAATTTCCCAGGCTGCAGTTCCGGGCCCGAAGACCGGATTGCCTGAAAATTTCGTCCAGTGTATCCCGTCGGGGGATGTGGCATATCCCAGGTAACTCGGGGACGAATAGTCCTTCCAGGAGGTATACCACATCTTATATTGTCCGTTTTCCCGTATGACCTCCGGTACGTCGATCGTAATATTGTCCCATGTACCCGGGTCAGGAGACAGGACAGCAGAAGGGTGCATCGTCCAATTGATGCTGTCTTTCGAGACTGCAAATCCCACTTGCCAGGGATGCATATTGTTGTAACCCTGAGAGCCAGGTGTGGTGTTGAACCACATTTCATAGCGTGCAGAATCGGAATTGAAGAGAACACAGGGATTCAACACGTGATTGTTCCACGCTCCGCTCACCCCGGATAGGACGGGATTACGCGCGTCTTTTGTCCAGGGGTCTTGCTGCCCGTATGTGTCGCAATTGACGGTAACCAGGGCCGTTGCGAGCAAGAAGGGTAGTACCAAGGTGTGCTTCATCGTCGTTTCTCCTCTGATATTGTTCAGGCGGAACCGGGCCGTCACCGATCTGGCTGACCGGTTCCTGGCACAATGTAGAAAAAACGCCTGCAGGGGAGGTATCACAGGTGCGACAAAAGCATCCAGAATTGCGACATCTGTGCAATAAGAGCCGGATTATATGACCTAACGCGCTACCTCGGATGGCGGGAAGCCAAACTGCTGGTGAAAGGAGGAGCTGAAGTGGGACGGGCTGCTGAAACCCACCTGAAACGCAATTTCGGCCACGGAACCCGCATTATTCATAAGCAGCGCATGAGCCCGCTGCAAGCGCATATAGCGGATAAATTCGGCGGGGGAGAGGTTTGTGAGACCCAGGAGCTTGCGCTCAAGCTGGCGCCGTCCAAGGGCCACCTGGCGGGCAAGTTGTTCGACGCCAAAGCTTTCATCCCCCATTTTTCCTTCTACCGCCTCAATGATCCGCTTCAGCAGGGCGTCATCGATTGAAGGGACGGCAACCTCACCGGGCTTGAGCACCGTACCCGCCGAGAATTTCTTCCTGAGCTGCTGCCTGATCTCAATCAGGTTCCGGATCCTGGTCAACAATTCCTTTGCATCAAATGGTTTGGTGAGGTAATCATCGGCTCCCGTCTCCAATCCCTCAATCTTGCTCTCCGAGGCCGCCCTGGCCGTCAGGAGAATGACGGGGATGTGGCTTGTCCGCTCATCCTGTTTCAGTGCCCGGGTCAGTTCGTAGCCGTCCATTTCGGGCATCATGACGTCACTCACCACCAGATCAGGGATAACATCGATCGCTTTTTCAAGTGCCGTACGACCGTTCTCTGCTTCCTGCACCGCAAACTCTATATCGAGATGGCTCCTTATGTAGGCCCGTACCTCGGCGTTGTCCTCCGCCACCAACACAAGTAGCTTTTCCCCGTTTGGCCGGGCGTCGGGGGAGGCATGTCCATCCACGGGGGCAAATACCCCGGAGAGAGGAGAGGATGGCTCCTTATCAGGTTCCGATGGTGTTTTAGAGATTTCCTCGGTCTTGTAGGAATTTCTGTCGAGCGGGATGTTGACCGTGAACGTGGTTCCCTTGTTGACCTCGCTTTGTACGGCTATTGTGCCGTGGTGGAGATCCACCAGTTCTTTCGTGAGAGCCAGTCCGATGCCCGTCCCTTCGGTCCTGTGTGATTCATCAATGCGGTAGAAGCGGTCGAAGATATGGGGGAGATGTTCCGGGGAAATCCCGGGACCGGTGTCTGAGACGGAGATCGTCACCTCCCTTCCTTCAGTTTGTTCCACACCCCGTCTAGCTGTCCCGGGCGGCCCTAATTCTGACTTCTGACTTCTGAGTTCTGAATTCTGAATTGGAGGAGACGCAAAAGCCACACGCACTTCCACTCGTCCGCCTTCGGCTGTGAATTTCAATGCATTGGACACCAGGTTATTGATGATTTTCTCAAGCTTGTCAGCGTCGAAGTATCCCGGAATTGAGTCTGGTTCCGGTAAAAACTTCAATGCGATCTGCTTGCGTTCCGCCCATGATTGGAACGATTGCACCACACGTTGAAGGAATGGAACAAGATCCGCATTACTTACCGAGAGTTTTAGATTCCCCGCTTCGATGCGCGAAAACTCAAGAAGTTGATTGACCAACGCGTGCAGCTTCTGCGCATTCCGCTTCACAAGGATGAGTGTTTCTCTCACGCGCGCATCAAGCGACGTCGATAACGTTGTCTCCACAGGCCCGAGTATGAGCGTGAGCGGGGTGCGGAATTCGTGTGAAATATTCGCAAAGAAGCGGGATTTCATCCGGTCCACTTCCGCGAGGTGTTCTGCCTGGAAGTGTTCCATCTCCATGCGCTGCTTCAGACGCATCTGCTGGAGACGTGCGCGGTATGCTGCGAAAAGAAGTCCCGTGATGAGCAGTACGTATATGCTATAAGCCCATGCGGTTCGCCACCACGGTGGCGCAATGCTGAAGGCAAATGACATCTCCTGGGCCGGCCATTCCCGCCATGATGAGGATGCTCTCACGATGAACGTGTAGTCTCCCGGTGCGAGTGCGGTATAGCGGACGTAGCGGTGGTCCTTCGGTTTGACCCAGTTGTTCTCAAGACCTCTCAGCCTGTACTCGTATTTCACAAGATCTGGTGCGTCTATATCTGTTGCAGCAAACGTCAATTCGAGTACATTCTGGTCATGAGCAAACCGGGGAGCGCCCGACCCGCCCGCGAGCTGCGGAGAAATCACCAGTGAGTCGTTGACGACGAGCTGCGTGATGACCAGATGCGGTGCCTGACGGGTGTACCGGAGGCTGTCGGGATGAAAGATGTTCAAACCCGCGGTACCGGTCAGGAGGATTCTTCCGTCATCAAGAATCTGCATGTCGGCGGGCGCGCCACTGAGTCCGTTGGAAGGATCAAAGTTGGTGAAACTGCTGTCCGCCGGATCAAAGAAAGAGAGGTTGTCGGAAATGAATCGTATCCACACCCTGCCTTTCCTGTCCGAGCCGATCGGTATTGAAAAGAGTGACTTCTCGAAGCTCGGGTTTGGAAAGAGCTGAAAAGTTGATGTTCCGGGATCCCAGAGATTTATGCCTTTGCCTGCTCCGACCCAGATGCGTCCGGAAGGATCTTCATACACCAGGCGGGCAAGGTTGTCGCTCAGGGAATGACGGTCAGATGGATTGGTCACAAAGCTGATTGTCTTGCCGGTGGCGGGGTTATGAACCAGAAGACCCTCACCGACCGTGGCGACCCAGACTGTTCCATCGCTGACCCTCGTGACCACGTTCCCGGTACTGTCCATCCCTGAGGGGGAGAATGTCGCCCGCGCAGGATCAAAGAGAAATACTCCATTGACGTAGGTTCCAGTCCAGAGGGAATCGCCGGGACCTTGTGCAATGCTCCGTATGGAAGTGGACTTTCCAATGGACGGGCGATAATTATAGTTGTCGACCTGTTTCGTGCTCGGATTGACTTTGTAGAGACCAAGATTCCATGCGGCGTGCCAGAAATTCCCATGCCCGTCGAGAAGCGATGTGGTTCTGTCATCGACATCGCTGTAATCCGGACTCTTTCCACGAAAAACGTCGATGGCGCTGCTGACCTTCATGGTGGTGATGTCCATCTGCAGCAGCTTGCCATCCGAGAAGCACCAGAATGTGCCGTTCCGGTCACGTTCGACAGACGAAAACGATTGCAGCCATCCATCCGTCTTCTTTAACGAATAATGCGGAAGGAGGAGTGATCGCGGACTGAGCCAATGGACGCCGTTGTTGGAGATGAACCAGAGTGTGCCCGTTTTGTCCACAGAGATTGTCTGACGCAGGCCGGTTCCAGGGGCCGACCCATACGTCAGGTAAGGGATGCAGTGTCCTTCAGCAGGGGAGAAAAGATCAAAACCCTTCATGGCACCAACCCACAGATTGCCGCGCTGGTCCAGTTCAATGCTGAGGATATCGTCGTATCTGATCGAGCTACTATCCCCTTCCTGGTGTCTGTAGTTGGTGGCCGTGCCCCTGTCCCAATCGAGACGGAAGAGTCCCTCGGTTGCTGTCGCCACCCAGAGTGTCCCGTCCGGTTCCTGAACGAGGCAGCGGATGGAGAGGGATTCGAGCCGGCGGGCCACGCGGTCGGTGAAATGCGGGCGGGAGAGGATGAGCGTTGCGGGATCAAGAATCACAAGCCCGCTGTCGGTTCCAACGACAAACGCGCCGTCCTTCCGAATACAGAGATCATATACCTCGGTCTCCGGTAGAGCAACCGGGATCACCCTGAAGCGAACATACCGGGCAAGACTGTCGAAGTCGCTCTGGCCAAACCGGGAAGGGACGTCGATGCGCACGATTCCTCCCCGTGCAGCAAACCAGATGGTGCCTGTGCGGTCCTCAACGAAACGCCTGGGCAGCATTATCCGGCCAGTGACCGAATATCCCTCAGGGAGCGGGAAGTTGATAAAGCGATCACGGAAGCGGTCATACAGGGAGATGCCCGTGTAGTGTGTCCCGATCCAGACCCGGTTCTTGCTGTCACAGAAAAGCGACTGGATGATATTGGAGGAAAGCGAATAGGGATCCTGTTCTGCGTTGCGGTATTCCTTGATGCCGTAGCCGTCGTACCGTTCGAGCCCGTTGACGGTGCCTATCCACACAAAACCGAGAGAATCGCGGACCACACGTGACCAGAGCACTGCATCGGGGCGCTCCCTCACTTGCTGGAAGTGGAAGACAGGAAGGAGGTTTTCCTGAGCGGCAAGAGGAACGAAAAAGGGGAGTGCGAGAAACAGGCACACTAATCCGACCCGAAATTGGCGAATTCGGTAGAAAAGAGCGATGTAACAGATCGGTAGGAAACCCAAGTGCCCCCCTGCTCGAACGCGAGGGTGACGAAACGCCGGGAAGAGTAGAGATGTCGTTCAGGGCGAAAAATAGAGAAAGGAATCTAGAGTGTCAAGGCAAGGCAATGAGAAAACGATTTAAGAGAAGACGACTCTGAGTTATTTCCCCGACCATTGACACAGAACAAATGTATCGATTTCGATGCGAATTAGTTATTTTGTACGGGAGGGAAGTGTTACGAGACACAGAGATGTCCCGCCGAGAAAGTCCAGACGCGAGTTTCGAGAAAGTGGAGAGTATGGAGGCCTAATGAAAGGCAGTCGGGCGGTAAGCACGAAGTACCACGTCGATACCCCCTCTGAATTTGAGCCTGGATCGAGGAAGAGAGTACTAAGAAACCTCAAGCACATCACATCAGTCCGCGAAATCCAGGATGCGGAACTGGAAGGATATATGAATGCTGAGCGACTGCTTCTGGAACGATATGGCCCAGAGCATTCGTTCACTTTGAAGGATCTCGATACGATTCACCGGGTCTTCCTTGGAGAAATCTATTCATGGGCTGGGAAATACCGAACAGTGAATCTGTCGAAAGGAGGGTTTCCGTTCGCTACCGCAATGGCCATCCCGACGGCCATGTTGGACCTTGAGCGTAAGTTTCTCAAGACATACACGCCATGCGCGGGAAAGGATATCCCAGAAATTGCGCGCAAAATAGCGCCGGTGCATGTCGAATTCTTGCTCATACACCCTTATCGAGAAGGCAATGGCCGAACTGCACGCCTGCTGGCAACGTTGGCCGCCTACCAAGCCGGTAGGCCTGGAATCGACTTTGGGTTCATCGGGAGCCGCGGTAAGGAGTACGACATGTACGTTGCTGCCATTCAGGCGGGGATCAACGAAGAGTACGGCCGTATGCAGCAAATCATAGAACGGGCATTGACGCGCGCACAAAGATCAGTGTGAGGTGCGAGAAGACTTCGCGAGGCGCGTCGCTCGCTGTGTCGCATTCTTCACGCCTTCAATGCTGGCAGAGGCGGCTGCGTGGCGGACAATGAGGCGATCGCGCATCTTTGGATCGCGCAAATACTTGTTCGATGTCAGGAGAGATTTTCCATTTCGCATGATACTACAGAATACCGAATTCGATAGACATCTTCAAGACCCTGTCTTCCTTCATACGTCCATCCTGTCCAAAACTCGACCATAGATCATCTAAATTGTGCGTGTTAGCGAGACAAAATCGGAATACAACGGATTGAGATCGGCCCGCTAATTGCACCTCATGCCTCCGTCTTCTTCGCGCCGACTGCTTTGCCGTTTTATCGCGCGGCTGCTGTGTAGGCGGTACTGTAATCAGGCTGTAGTTGGGTTGTGAAATCTAATGCTCTTGGTGGAGAAAGAACGCACGAACACCTATGACAGATTTATGTTTGTTTTTCATCACCCCCATGCACAGTATGCGCAGTATGCACTCTCCCTGACTCAGAATCGCCCTTTTCTTGCCGGAACGGGTATCTGGAAATTATTTGGGACCAAGAGGCCCGGGGTTCAAATCCCCGCGCCCCGACGAAAAAGGGCAATTCTCTTCTGACAGAAGTCATCCTGCCACGAATTTGCCATAACTCTGAAACGAGCAAGAGCGCCTTTCACACACGGAAGGCGCCTTTTTTTGCCTCGTGTTGCCACGATAGACTCCCACAGTACTCATCAATCGCTCATGGATGCCTCTGGACGCGCACAAGAACTCGGTACACGCGGTTTCTCCTGCGATAGCACGTACGAATACTCTCGCACAGGTGGCAGATACGGTCGCGGCTTAGAACTTGTTCCATTGCCAGAAATCCCTTCGTAAGTAGGCTTTCCCATGGTATCTCCTGCGGGGAAAGCAGGGAAATGGGTCTGTGGAAATCTGCGAGAAAGTCGACTGTGAGTTGGAGCATTAAGTGTTCAGAATGCTGTCTCGGGTTCCGCGATCAGTTAGTTGGCCGTTCCCGCATTTGACAGTCCCGGAATGCTGGTGTACCTTATGGCAGAACTCGGGGAGGGTGAATAAGGGAATTGTGAGGAAGAGGCCTCTTCGTCCGATGGATGGGGAAGCTTTTGTGTTTCACAGCGTTCTTATGTGATTGCTCTGGATCCCGTTGAGAAAACATCGGGGCGATATGATCCATGTCTTGGGTTGATGAAAGGGGACACGGATCCGTGTTCATGCATTGCCACCCAACGGAGTTGCTAATGAAGAAAGTCCATCATTACCTGGTGTTCCTCTTGGCCTCGCTGCTCTGTTCATCGCAGATGACGGCCCAATGGACGAAGACCACATTCCCGATCGAATCTGACGTGGTTAAATTCGTGGCCGTTCCTCAAGCATCGTCCGGTACGTATCTCTTTGCCGGGACGCTCACTCACGGACTCTTCTTGTCGAGGGATTCCGGTGCCACCTGGAACGCCGTGGACGGTGGTTCGACGGGTCCACCCACCAGAAACACCAGGATCGTGGGCCTTGCAGTGAAGGGTGGATCTGCATGGGAATCGAAACTGTACGTGGCAACATTGGTCGAGGGAGTATTTGTCTCTACCGATCGTGGAACGACCTGGGTCCGGAACACTCAGGGCCTGCCGCCAAATCCCTACGCTCCGCAGGCCGTGAACCTTGAGGATCTCACTGTGATGGATTCAACCTTGTACTGTGCTACAATGTTGGATGGTGTCTACTCGTCTGCTGATGACGGGGCCCATTGGACCTTCCGCGCCATGTCGGGCGCCTTTGTGATCAAGCTCTTCACGTTTCTGAACAAGGCAGGCGAACCTCAACTTCTTGCGCGCGAGATAACACGACCGACGACCAACAAGCTCTGGCGGTCCACCGATCGTGGGGTGACCTGGGCGGATGTGAGCTCGGGATTCTTGAATGGTCGTCCGAGCATAAACGATTTTGCGGTGTGCCATGATGCGGGAGGTGGTGTGATCGTCCTTGCCGGTACCTGGAATGATGGCAACTATCTGTCGCAAGACGATGGGGCTTCCTGGCACCATGCATCGCAAAGCCCGGGGATCTCAGACCACGAGGTCTACTCCCTTGCGTCATATTCCGGTGGCGTCGCCCCACCAAGTGTCTTCGCAGGACTGTGGAGCGAGGGTGTCTTCGTTTCCAAGGACAACGGTGCGACGTGGCAAAGCTTCAATGCCGGCTTGCAATACACGGCCATCAATTCTCTCTTTACGTTTGGCGATTTTGTATTTGCAGGGACGGGGGGGAGCATTTGGAGAAGGAAGTTGAGTGAAGTGACCTCGATATCAACACGGTCTCCTGAAGTGCCACGTGAGACGTCGCTCTCGCAGAACTACCCCAACCCCTTCAACCCTTCGACGACTATCCGCTACGGCCTGCCCAATCGTTCGCACGTGACATTGATAGTCTTCAACACCCTCGGGCAGCAGGTTGCTCAGTTGGTGAATGGCGACATGAACGCTGGATATCATGAGGTGCAATTTGACGGGAGGGGATTGTCGGGCGGTGTGTACTTTTGCCGATTGAGGGCAGGGGACTTCATGGAGACAAAGCGGTTGTTGTTATTGCAGTAAGCGTCTTCGTTGATTGACTGAAGAAGGCTCGCTTTAGCGAGCCTTCTCAAATCTTTGACACGATCCTGGAGGCAAGGGTAATCACGGAGGACTGGAGACAGCTTTACAACACGATCAGGCCGCACAGCTCACTGAGGTATCGAGCGCCGGCACCGGAGGCATACACCCCGCACCAGGTCGCCAATGCCTGAGACAGGGAGTAAACTAACTCAACATTGGTACATGAACTGGGGGCAGGTCAAAGTTCCGCTCATTTCACGTGATATGTTTGCGACATTCCACGTGAGACACTCGATACGACACCCGCCAGAACAACAACACCCACCAATACCAACGTAACAACGGTCATTCCTACATTAAGCTCACTTCTGACAATGTCTTCAATCTGGTCATCTCGCACTACCCCGGAAAAATCCGTGAGTCCGGGAATATCCTTGACGGCCAGACTTCCTTTAACCGAATACCCGTTTTCTATCCTGTGGTATTGTCCAGCTTCTGATGTGATGTATGACCCATTGTGCAATCGAAAGATTAGGGTAGCATCATCTACGGTTGGAGTTACCTTTGTTACTGCTGTATGGGTGTAGCAACCAGTAAGCAGGATGGCGAAGGATAGTATGACGGATATGAGTTTCATCGAGCCACCTTCAATGTTGTCCTCACATTTACTGCCCCTTGCTGTTTCCGTAGGAAATATCGGTTCTCTCGAACGAACTCCTGTCACAGCCATGTCATGGAATTGTCAAAAAGGGTTAGTTATGCGTATCAGGGCAGGTAAATTCTCACAACTTGCTGTTTCCAGCCTCAATCTCAGGTGTTTCGTGCGCAAAGTGGCGGGAGTAGAGTTTCTAAATAGCTGGGGACAGAAATTGGGCTAAAATCGGTAACGGGGTAGGTGGCGTAGGAACGAGTTAAACTAAATTTGCCTTCTTCACTTGTGATTCAACAGTATTTCTTACTTGATTGCCGACATTGAAACAACTCTCCTCTTGTCAGGGGTTCTTAAAAACAGCGAAATATGCTCCTGATGCTTCACGATCATCATCCGCGCCTTGTTCCTCTCGTAACTCATCATCGCAACCATCGTTCCCATACACCGACACCCAGCGAAAACTGAAGGCGCGTAGGGGGGATTTATTCCATCTGACGTTTGAAGTGGCGATATTTCACTCTGGAAAGCACATTCCCTTACTTCCAGGGCTGACATGGTAGCCTTTTTCTCCACCCTGCTCCGCCTCTTTTTTCAGGTCTTCCGCTCAAGAAGGACCATCCTCTCTGAGATCGCACTGCTCAAGAAAGAGAACGAGATCCTGCTAAGGAAGATAGGGAAGAAGAAGGTCCATTTCGGCCTCGACGACAAGCTCTTCTTGGTTGTGCTGAACAGGGCTGCCGACATCAAGCGCCAGTTGACGCTGGTCAAGCCGGAAACAGTGCTCTCGTGGCAACGGAGCCTGATCAAGCGGTTTTGGACCTTTGAGCACGCCCCCCCCGGCCAAGCGGGGTCGGAAGCCTGTCAATGCCGATGTCAAGGACCTGATCTTGTCAATGAAAAACGACAACTTGTTGTGGGGTGTGAAAAGGATCCAAGGGGAGCTGTTGAAACTCGATATCTCTCTGAGCACGAAAACCATCCGGAAGATTCTTCAAGCCTTCCGGCGCAGAGGGAAGATTCGGAAGTCGCTCACTTGGAAGAAGTTCCTGGAAACACAGATGCAGTTCATCCATGCGATGGACTTCGTCACGGTGGACACTATGCTGGGAAAGCGATTCTATGTTTTCGCAGTTATCTGTCACAAAACGCGGGAGATTGTGCAGTTCGCCATGACAGAGAATCCCACAAGGGAATTCTTCCGGCAGCAACTGATACTCTTCAGCGAAACCATAGCCGGCAGAGCCCATCTGATCCATGACAATGCGTTGATGTTCAATATCGACTATCGTGCATACAACCTCGTCTCCGTCAGAGCCGGAGTGGAAGCGCCCAATATGAACAGCATCATGGAACGGTTCTTCGGGTCGGTGCGAAGAGAGGCGCTGGACAATTTCCTGCTGATTGGCCGGGCTCAGATCGAGACGATTCTCGAGGAGTACGTCGATTTCTACAACAGCCAGCGACCACATCAGGGAATCCGCCAACAGATCCCAAAGCCTGGTGAGCTAGAGAAGAAGTGCGGCGCGGTTTGCCGGAGTGGTGTGCTGGGTGGACTGCATCACCATTACTACAGGCGGGCGGCATGACGGATGGAAAAAGTCACCCGCGCGGGGCGTATTTAGTTTGCTTGTTTGTGCATTGTTTTGGATATTCATCTATTCCATCCAGCAGATTTCCAGGGTCCCATCCACGTATCGTTTTACCAGACCCCACGCAGCCCATGGAAACCTCCACGATATCGGCCGCCCAGTCAGAATCTCCCATTGAAGGTCTCTTTGCTCATGTGGGTCGATGGACACTCAGAGCTTTCGAGCACCTCGGTAGGTACTTCGGATTAATCTGGTGGATGATCCGCCATCTGGGAAATGCAAGGGAGTATTCACGGAATTTCCTCGTGCAGATGTCTCAGATAGGCAACGATTCCATCCCCATCGTTATCTTCGTGGCCACATTCGTCGGAATGGTCACCGCTGTTCAGTCTGCCTACCAGCTATTTGCATGGATCCCCAGATCGGTTGTTGGCGGGCTTGTCATCAAATCGGTTCTTCTCGAGCTCACCCCGCTGCTGACGGCACTCGTCCTGGCCGGAAAGGTCGGCGCCACCATCACTGCTGAGATCGGGGCAATGAAGGTGACCAATCAGGTGGACGCCCTGGAAGCCATGGGGTTCGATTCCGTTTCATACCTCGTGACTCCTCGCGTCGTAGCAGGCATTCTGATGTTCCCCATCCTTGTCATCTTTGGTGACCTCTTAGCCATTCTCGGAGGATTGTTCGGGGCCGTTGCCGTCGCGAATGTTCCAGCAAGCGAGTTTCTGAACGGAGTCAAAGCGTCATTCGCAACATGGGATGCCGTTTTCGGTCTGATCAAGGCGACATTCTTCGGGTATACGATCACATCGATTGCGTGCTATCAGGGGTACTTTGTGCAAGGGGGTTCAGCGGGCGTGGGGAAGGCCACGATGGAAACCGTTATTCGCTCATGTCTGACGGTGGTCGTTCTCGACTTCATCCTTGTTTCGGTGCTACTCTAAATGATCAGCGTCAGGGACATATGGAAATCCTTCGATGGTGAGCCGGTCCTTCGTGGGGTCAGTTTTGAGGCAAGGGACAAAGAGACTCTCGTCGTCCTCGGCAGAAGCGGGTGTGGCAAGAGTATCTTGTTGAAGATGATCATCGGACTCATGAAGCCGGAGAGTGGATCGATTCTGGTTGACGGGGTCGACGTCACCTCGATGCCCTATGAACAGCTTCGGCAGGTCCGGTACAGGTTTGGGTTCCTCTTCCAGGGAGCCGCGCTCTTTGATTCGCTGACTGTGGGAGAGAACGTCGCGCTCGGACTTCGTCGTCAGCGATCGTTTAGCGAGGAGGAGATATGGAAGAATGTCCGCAGCGCCCTCGACCTCGTCGGCCTGAGCTCGACAGAGGACCATATGCCGTTCAGCTTGAGCGGCGGAATGCGGAAGCGCGTTGGTCTGGCCCGGGCAATTGTCCCCAACCCGACGTATGTTCTCTATGACGAACCTACAACGGGCCTCGATCTTGAAACTGCTGACGGTATCAGTCTTCTCATCAACGATCTCCGGGCCTCCCTGGGTGTCACAGCAATTGTGGTGACGCACGATATCCACAGCGCGTTCATTGTCGGAGACCGATTTGCCGTTCTGGACGGCGGCGTTACACTTGCAACGGGCACTCGTAAGGAAATCGAGAACAGTGAGGTCGAAGGTGTGCAGAGAATTATCAAAACATCACTGTCAGACATCATGGTACCCAAGTCATGAAATGGACTAGCGAAGCTCGAATAGGTGCCGTCGTTGTTCTTGCAGGAATAGTGTTCGTTGGCGGGATTCTGTATCTGCGTGGAGTCGATATCCGAGCGAAGGAGTACTCGCTGACTGTCTTCTACAAGAATGTCACCGGGTTGCAGTCAGGGGATCTCGTCACGGTGGGTGGCCTCATGATCGGCCATGTAGAATCCATGGTTCTCACAGGTCGACAGATAAGGGTCGATTTGTCGATAAAGACGAAAATTCAACTGCCCAAGGACTCCAGGGCAATTGTGAAGAGTGAAACAATCATGGGGGGCAAGTTCATCGAAGTGACACCCGGTGCCGATACCGTCATGCTTAAGAACGGCGACTCGCTCACGGGACTCTATCAAGCCGACCTCTCAGAACTGACCGCGACGCTGGCTCCGATTAGTTCAAATGTTCTGGGCATCCTTGAGAATGTCAACAGTACGTTTGATGAGCGTACAAGGCAGAGTATCAAGGCGATCGTCGCAGACCTTGCTCGCTCGACTGCCAGGCTGGATGAAGCCGTGCGCACGGGCGGAGCGGATGCCGAGCGTGCCTTCTCGGACTTCGCGGATTTCTCGAACGACCTTTCTCACTTTGTCAGGACGCTCGACACGCTGACGGTTCTGCAACGCGGCAACGTAGATACCTCCATGATAGCGCTCCGGCGAATGGCGGAAAACCTGGACCGCGCCTCATCGAAGCTGGAACGAACAACGGAGTCGCTTGATATCATGTTCGCGAAGCTCAGAAATGGCGAAGGAAGCCTCGGGAAACTGGTTCACGATGAAGCGCTCTACAATGATCTGGATAGCCTTTCCGTCAACCTCAATCGCCTGGTGAAGGATATTCGCGAGAACCCCGATCGCTATGTACAGGTCAGGGTGTTTTGAATCACCTTTAAATGTGAAGGCTCCATCGATCTCTTTTTCGCGTACCTTACATACTTGGTCAGCGATACAGCCTCTTCATACGCGGAGTTACCCCCGCCGGTTTGGACCTCTCGCGGTTCTGGTGATCCTTGTTGACCCCGAGGTGGATTCGTTGGGTGTTGTAGTAGTGGTGTAATGCTGAAGTATCGCCCGCAGATGTCTCTTGGTCATGATGATCAGATGATCCAAGCATTCCCTCCGGATGCTCCCGATAAGTCTTTCGCACTATCCATTTTGCCACGGAGATCTGTATGCGGTCAGGATTGGTTCCACACCAAGAGCGGAAACGGTTTCCGTGAACAGTTCGCCGAATGTCGTATTGCGATCCCGTATTAGGAACCGCGGTGGTACCGCATCTGAGAAAGCGGTTCGCAATTGTTGAGCGCACCACTGCACCGTGGGATGCGCAGTCAAGTTGAAGTGAATGATTCGGCGTCTGTCGTGTGAGAGGAAGACGAGTACGTAGAGCAGCTTGAAAGTGATGGTGGGTACAACGAGGAAGTCGAGGGAGATGATTGTGACGGAGTAGTTCTTCAAGAAGGTTTTCCAACGTTGCCGTGTTGTTCTATGCTGTCTCTTGGGCATGTATCGTTGTACTGTGGCTTCTGAGATATCAAACGCGAGCTTGAGCAACTCTCCGTGAATCCGGGGGGCGCCCCAGAGAGGATTCTGGTTTGCCATCTGCTTGATCAGTTCGATTTGCGCCTGAGGGATTTTCGGTCTGCCCGCTTCTGATCGGCTTTTCCATGTCCAAAACAATCTAAAGGCCTGCCGGTGCCAACGGATGACGGTCTCGGGCCTGAAGACCAGGAGTGTCTCTTTCCAGGGACTGAAGACATCGGTCATGACACTGAAGAAGATCCTATCAGAAGGGCGCAGTCGGGGTCTCGTGGACGTACGAGCGAGTATTTCGAGCGGTTTTCGGAGGAAGATGATCTCCAGCTGAAGCTGAATCCTTGATCTGAAGAATCGGAGACAAAACGAGAAGAAGGAACTGAGCATCTGGGCGGGTGTCCGGTTGATTGGTCGACAATAATACAAAGTGGCGAAAGTGGTTTGGATTCGCTATGTTGGACGCGGATGGAATATTGAAGAGGGACACGTTATGCAATCACCGGAATATACGGAGGAATCCCTGATAACTCGAGAATATGAAATCGGTTTACATCGACATTGCAATCGTGATGGATACTGGGCCAATGAACCGGCTACCAAGGATCATTCCCGTTGAGCAAACAAGAGAAAGCGTGTTCTTACATGTGTAAATTGTTTGACCCTGAAATGCAGGACGTGCGGCGAAGAAACAATAAACCTTATGATTATGCAAAACCGATTTGATCGAAAGATTCGCAGGGCCTGGGAGATACTTTATCTCGCCGTCAAAAAGTTCTTTCTAATTGATGGAGTACAGTGGGCAGGAGCGTTTGCTTTCAATGCGTTCTTCTCGCTGTTTCCAATGATAATCCTTCTCGTCACACTTGCTTCGTTGATTGTTAGCCAGGACATGGCCGTGAAACAAGTTATTGCCTATATCGAGAAATATGTGCCGCTTAGCGGCGAGATGCAACGTAACATTTTTGACACAATCGCCGGTGTAATTGAAGCACGCGGGCAGACAGGTGTGGTCGCAGCTTTCATCCTGATTTGGACCGCTCTACAATGTTTCACCACACTCATCTACGCAACCAACCTCGCATGGGGAACCGCAGTGTCCAATTGGTGGCGATTGCCATCAAAAAGCCTAGTGCTCCTCGGCATTACAGCGAGTGCAGTCTTCCTTGGCATAGTGTCGCCAGTGTTGATGAAAATGGCGGAGAGTTGGTTCTTTCCAAATTATGATTTCAATTCCTGTGTGTACGGTCTTGGAGGTGTTTTCATCTTGTTGTTTGTGATGTTCTCCGGCCTGAGTCTGTTTTACAGTGTAGCTCCGCGGCAGCCCGCGCGGTTTGCCCAAGTATGGTTTGCCGCCTTGTGTGCTACCGTTCTTTTGCAAGCGGCTGAAAGTCTGTTCCTGTTCTACCTGAAGAACTTTGCTACGTTTAACGCGGTTTATGGAGCGTTCGGTGGTATGATGGCTTTGCTGCTGTGGATTTATCTTTCTGGATGCATTTTCATCTTCGGCGCCTGTTTGTGTGCTGCTCAAGCCGAAGGAAGTGCCGTTGCTCCACATCACCGTTCTCGTGCGGGCTGACGCCGTTTGTTTTCTTACCCGCCAGGCCATAGTGACGGAGCAGGGCGTTGTACCGGGCGGCGAATTCCTCCACACAGGGGATCTTGTTCACCGCTGCGGTGAGTCGATCTGTTCGGTGCTCGGCAGTGACGCCGCCGAGTTCCCAGAGAGCATTCTGAAGGCCTTGCCAGAGGCTCTCAAAGGACTCACTGAAGCAGAATGTACCCGTTTCCCAATTCGAGTACGGCAGCACAAAGGGATAGACCAGATGGTCAAAGCGGCATCCGGCAAGGGTGACACCGAGGGACTCCATGTGCGTGAAGTCCGACTCACAGAGCTCACCCGGTCGGTAGAGTCGTGGGAATAAGATCTCCTGACCCGGCCCTTCCAGGGCCCGCCACTTCTTCACGCGACGTTGCAACGTCCGCAGTTGGCCGTCGTCAAAGACACCTGGCTGCTCGCGTTGCAGGTATTGAAATACTGTCCGCGCTTCGAGTCCCGGGTCAAACATCGGCAGGATCCGGTCCCAGACATCCTGAAAGGGGTCTTCCCGGGTTCACCAGGTACGGGCAATGGTGACCTCGCTCGGGAGCTTGCCGAGTCGGCACCACTTGCGGGCAGTTCTTTCGCACATGCCGGCCTTGGCGGCGGTGATGGCTTTGGTGGGTTCAGATTGCATCAGTTCGATAACCTTCCTGACTTGTCGGTCACTGATCATCCCTGGCTCCCTTTGTAAGAACTACAAGGATGACATTGTACGACAAATCCTAATCAGGAATCGGCAATTCTAATTGTCGTCGACCGGCAAGAATAAATTCATCAAACACTATGGTATGGGTTCGGCCTATCTTTCCAGGAAGTCCATTCGCATGCCCGGATTGGGGCCCATGTGCGAACGGTTGTGGCAGCAACCGGAGGGAATCACGATACTCTGACGCAGATACGGACGTTGAAGCCTCAGGTAGTCCTCATGGATCTGGGATTGCGAGGCGAAAACGGCCTGCGTGTTGTCGCAGTGCTAAATAAGGAATTGCCGCAAACCAGAGTTATCGGGATGGGCTTTATCCTCAAAGATGCGACACTCGCGGAAGTCCTCGAAACCATCCGGTCGGTGTCACGGGGAATGAGAATCCTTCCCTCCTTGCTGACGGGATCGCTTTTCAGTCATGTTGTCGATCACGCAATTCGGAAGGGAAACGGCAAACTGCCCGAAGCGGTGCGGATGACGAAACGCGAACGTGAAATCATCGTGCTCATTACCGAGGCAATGAGTAATAAGGAAATCGCCCAACGGCTAAACCTCTCGATCTATACTGTCAAAAGCCACATCCATAACATCCTGGAGAAAATGGCGCTGCACAATCGCCTCGAGATTGCCGCACATTCCTACCAAGACAAAAGACTCTGAGTTTGCCCGCCCT
The DNA here is from genome assembly GCA_963779225.1 of uncultured Bacteroidota bacterium. Taxonomy (GTDB): domain Bacteria; phylum Bacteroidota; class Ignavibacteria; order UBA10030; family UBA6906; genus CAVPCZ01. The sequence continues at coordinate 51,526 of CAVZWW010000003.1, read as the reverse complement.
CCTCTCCGCTTAACGAAATCATTACCGTTTGTCCGTCTCTTCTCTGAATGCGCTGCCGGGGGCACCAAACCCCTCCTTCCTGGGACTAACTACTCTTTCATCCTTTTGATGGACTCAAATTGGATTTAAGTCCGGTATATTTCCTTAGGTTGATCATCCTTTGTTTGACACACTCCTGGCTCCTTGCCCCAGCGGCACGAGCGGAGGAGGAGCCCGAACAGAACAGTGAGCCTCAGATTGTCGAGTTGTGAAATATGGGCCACCAATAACAGCACATGCTCAAACGATGTGTTTGAAAAACGGGCGGTGTGAATTTATGTGGCGGATACCTACTCTCAGCATTCTGATACTCTGCATTTCAGAATGCCTGACTGCTCAGACAAAAACAGTTGAAACTCCGGACTCCAGTACAAATATAGTTCAGGATGTGAAAGACTATTCAAAGAAGGACAATTTCTTCTCAAGGCTCTTAAAGACGTTTTTGGTGGAAGACGATGAAGACAAACGGGGAAGCACACGTCCTGGTACTGATCGGAGAATACTCCGGACATTCTCAGGAAAAGTGGTTAGGAAAATCGATATTGAATTCCTTGACGTGTTTGGAGGATCAGTAGACAATCCCAAAGACACTGTCCGCAGTTGGCTACAGAATGGAGGGAATGCTCTTCACATAGAAACAAAAGAATGGCTTATCACAAACAAGCTGTTGTTTTCTAAAGGGGAGCTCTTTGTTCCTTTTGACATCGAGGAAAGTGAACGGCTGATAAGACAAAGTCCTTATGTCTACGATGTCCGAATTATCCCTCAGAATATCGAGAATAGTGCGGACAGCGTTGATATCATGATCTATGTTCAAGATCTCTGGAGTATTTATGGGGGCGTGACATATAGTCCTGGCAACAGAACCGGGCGTACCTGGGTTAATGACATAAACTTCCTGGGATTCGGCAATGAACTCAAGGTCGGACTTGATTTCGACCAGGAGCTTACGCACGGCTGGGACTGGGATGGTGGATATTATGTCAACAACATCGGAAAAACATTCATTTCGGCAAATGTATTCTATTCATCAGCAATTAATCGCCAAGTGTATGGAATCATGATCGGCAGGGATTTTGTCTCGCAGGCCTTCAGATGGGGAGGAGGGATATCGCAGCTTTGGCAAAATGCCAGATATCCCTACGTAAGGGATACGTTAGGGCTTGTTGAAACCGCCAGAGACAATCAGCAGGATTACTGGCTGGGTTATGCGTTAGACGCAAGACCCTTTGATCCAACGACGGTATATCAGAACAGATTCAACATTGCAGGAAGAGTCACCAGAACTGTTTACAGCGAGAAGCCTGATTCTGATACGCTGAATTTGTTTCAGGATAATACGTTCTATCTGGGTCGTGTTGGATTTGCCCATAGAACGTACTATCAGGACCGTTATGTATTCGGTCTTGGGAGAACAGAGGATATTCCGCTGATAACCATGATTGAGTTGCTCTTCGGCGTTGAGCAGGGGACTAAGTCCGGCAGTCCCTATTATGGATTGAAAACTGGCTATAGCTTCCACAATGATCATCTGGGCTATTTGTATGGAGGTTTTCAGACTGGAGCATTCCGGAGCAACGGGAAATGGTTGAATCGTGTATCCATTCTGGAACTGCTGTATTTTTCTGATCTTCATTCTATCGGCAGATACGCTTGGAGGCATTACATCGGAAGCAGATATTCATACAGCTTTGACCCGTCCAGGCCGCAGGATGTTCTAGACATCAATAATGAAAGGGGACTCAGGGGCTTTTCAGAAGGCTTCCTAAGAGGGAATAAGAAACTGGTGCTCAATTACGAGGCCGATTTGTTCGTCCCGCTGAAATTCTTAGGTTTTCAGGTTGCTGCAATTGTTTTCGCCGACTTTGGCCTGATATCTTCAAGCAATAGTTCATTGTTTGCCAGTATGCTTTACCAGGGATATGGCTTCGGTTTCAGGATAAGAAATGAACATCTCGTCTTTCCCCAGTTCCAGTTTATGTTCGGATATTATCCCAACACACCACAAGCAAACGGAGAGCACTTCAACATGTTTCAGCAGAGTTCAATATTCTACCGATTGAATCAGTTTCAGTTTTCCATCCCTTCAATTGTTTCCGTAGAATGAATCCGGGATTGAAGAAGATCTTGCCGCGGGGATTGTTCCACTAAGATTACCGGTTGTCCCTCTCCAATATTCCATCCACAGCAGAGGCACATAAAGAAGTTATTCAGCTGGCCGGAAAGCTGAAGGCCCCGGTGGCATATTCTTACAAAGCAAAGATGGCGATCCAATATGATAATCCTTACGAAGTAGGCCTCACAGGATTGCTGGGGATTCCATCGGCTTACCATAGCATGCATGAATGTGAATTGCTTGTATTGTTGGGCACAGATTTCCCTTACACACCTTTCATGCCAGTTCAAAACACAATTGTACAGATTGACATTAAACCTGAAAACCTCGGACGAAGAGCTAAACTCGATCTGGGACTTTGTGGAGACGTGAAAGATACTTTGCAGGCTCTTATGCCTTTGATAGAAATGAAGGAAGATGAAACCTTCCTCGCTCAGCAATTGCAGTTCTATACAGAAGTCAAAAAGAAATTACTGATCTATGTAGACGATCCCGGAAAACCAAATGCTATTCATCCTGAATTTGTCGCCTCTGCGATTAATGAACTGGCTGCCAATGATGCCATATTCACGGTAGATACCGGAATGTGTTGTGTCTGGGCCGCACGCTATATTCATGGAACAGGCGAGCGAAAGATGCTGGGGTCATTCAATCATGGTTCAATGGCAAATGCGATGCCTCAAGCAATTGGCGCAGCGCTTGCGTGTCCCGGCAAACAAGTGATTGCATTCTGCGGCGACGGAGGCCTGTCCATGATGATGGGCGACCTGATGACAATTGTTCAATATGCATTACCCGTGAAAATTATTGTCTTTAACAACCGTTCACTGGGAATGGTGAAACTGGAAATGCAGGTTGCAGGGATTCCTGATCGGGAGACAGAGATGCTGAATCCGGACTTCGCAAAATTAGCGGAAGCGATGGGAATGCCCGGTATTACCATAAATGATCCCAGTGAAGTGAAATCAGGATTAGAGAAAGCTTTCCTACAAGAAGGTCCCGTACTGGTTACGATCCAGACTGATCCGAATGCCCTCGCCATGCCACCCAAACTGGAATTTGATCAGCTGAAAAGCTTTGCTTCATATATGGGGAGAATGATGTTAAGCGGTCGTATGGATGAGGTATTTAAGACTATCTCGTCCAATTATAAGCATTTGGGAGAGATGCTATAAGTTGACCTTGTTCTATGCTGTCTCTTGGGCATGTATCGTTGTACTGTGGGTTCTGAGACATCAAACCCGAGCTTGAGCAACTCTCCGTGAATCCGGGGGGCGCCCCAAAGAGGATTCTCGTTTGCCATCTGCTTGATCAGTTCGATTTGGGCCTGAGGGATCTTCGGTCTGCCCCCTTCTGATCGGCTTTTCCATTTCCAAAACAATCCGAAAGTCTGCCGGTGCCACCGGATGACGGTCTCGGGCCTGAAGACCAGGAGTGTCTCTTTCCAAGAACTGAAGGCATCGGTCATGACACTGAAGAAGATCCTATCAGAAGGGCCCAGTCGGGGTCTCGTGGACGTACCTGCCTGCCGGAAGGCAGGTGAGCGAGTATTTCGAGCTGTTTTCGGAGGAAGATGATCTCCAGCTGAAGCTGAATTCTTGATCTGAAGAATCGGAGACAAAACGAGAAGAAGGAACTGAGCATCTGGGCTTCTGTCCGGTTGGTTGATACACATTTCAAAGTAGCGAAAGTGGTCCGGAGTCGCCATTTTGCGCGCGGATGGAATTTTGAAGAGGGGCAGGGAAACTAGCTGAAAAACTAAACAGGAGACAACAAACCATGACGAGCTACCAGTATTTGATCATCGGCGGTGGGATGACCGCGGCCGCGGCGGTGGATGGCATCCGCGAAGTCGATCCAACCGGCAGGATCGCGCTGATCAGCGAGGAGTTGGACGCTCCGTACGATCGGCCTCCCCTCTCGAAGGCGCTCTGGAAGGAGAAGTCCCTGGATACCATCTGGCGCAAAACGGAGAAAAACGGAGTCAAGATTCACTCCGGCCGTGTCGTCAAAGAGATTGTTCCCAAGCAGAAACGTGTTGTGGACGACAAGGGAGACGTTTTCACCTACCAAAAACTCTTGTTGGCCACGGGAGGCAGGCCACGGCGCCTTGCATTCGGCGATGATCAGATCATTTACTTCCGCACCCTGTCGGACTACCGGCGCCTTCGCGCACTGACCGAAACGGGCCGGCGATTCGCCGTGATCGGTGGTGGATTTATCGGTTCGGAGATCGCTGCGGCGCTGGCTCTAAACGGGAAAGAAGTGGTGATGATTTTCCCCGGCAAAGATATCGGAGATCGTGTCTTCCCGCGTCCTCTCGCTCAGTTTGTGTCCAGCTTCTACAAGCAAAAGGGTGTTGAGCTGTTGGCAGGTGAAGAGGCAATTGGTCTGGAAACACGCGTCAACCAGCGTGTCTTGAGAACGAGTACTCACCGGGAAATCGGGGTGGACGGTGTGGTGGCGGGAGTCGGCATCGAGCCAAACGTTGAGCTTGCCCAAACAGTCGGGCTGGAGGTGGAAAACGGAATCACCGTGGACGAGTTCCTGCGCACCAACCATCCCGATATCTACGCAGCAGGAGACGTTGCCGCCTTCTACAACCCTGCGTTGAGAAAGCGCATCCGAGTCGAACACGAGGACAATGCCAATTCCATGGGACGATTGGCGGGGCAAAACATGGCGGGCAAGTCCGAGCCCTATCATCACATGCCGTTCTTTTACTCCGATTTATTCGATTTGGGATACGAAGCCGTAGGCGAAGTGGATTCACGCCTGGAGACTTTTGCCGATTGGAAGCGACCCAACGAGGAAGGCGTCATCTATTACCTGCAGAACGGCCGCGTGCGAGGTGTGTTGTTGTGGAATGTCTGGGAGCAGGTCGAGGCCGCCCGCCGATTGATCGCCGAGCCCGGTCCGTTCACAATCAAGGACCTCAAAGGACGATTACCTGCTGAAAATTCGAGCTTGAAACACGAAGTATGAACCAGGACGCAATGAAGCAGGGCGCGATCCACGGATCGAAGATGGGCGATAACCACAACGTTCATCAACCACGTCCAAACATGAAACGAGTCGAACTGACAAAGGTGCAACACAAGTGAACGGACAAAGGTCTTACTCCTGTGTCTTTCGGCTGGACTGAACGTTCCGCCGCACTCTCATCCCGGGTTTGAGACCTCGCTCCAGCCCCTCAAGGGGAAGGCGATGCTTCCCATCGATGGAGAAAAGGAGATCACCCAAAGACCTGACGAAGTCTTTTTCGTGGACGGTGCCATCTCTTTCAGTCCCCGAGATCCGTTTGATGAAGATTTCGAGATGCTCATTCATCTGATAAAACGGTAGGAGGATCTATGCCTGGCGTGCTCTATGAATACCTCTCAAACGATCATGACCGGCTCGACGGTTTGCTCCAACGGGCAGCGACGGAACCCGGCGTAATCGATATGGACCTCTACGCACAATTCCGAAAAGGCTTGCTCCGGCATATCGCAATCGAGGAGAAAATCGTTTTTCCGGCTGTTGCTCGGTTGCAGGGTGGCAGGCAAGCAGCGATAGCTGGGCGGCTTCGCCTTGACCACGGTGCAATTGTTGCTCTTTTGGTACCTCCGCCTTCCTCATCCATCGTTCTCACCATCCGCTCAATCCTCCTGGTCCACAACGCGTTCGAAGAACAGGAAGGCGGCTTGTATCAACTCTTTGACCAATTAGCCGGAGCAGACACTGAGAGGTTGGCCGGGCAACTGAAGTCCGCTTCCGATGTGCCCGTACTGCCACACAATGAACGACCGGAAATTCTTGAAGCGACTCGCCGCGCGGTTGCCAGGGCGGGTTATGAATTTAAGAGTTCACCCGGCTAATCGATTCCTCAAACGAGAAAGCCCCTTTCGAATGACTAACGTGGATCATTCCGTCACTTCGCTTTCCCCCCTGGTGGCGACATTCGGTCGTCATCGTTATGGTTATTGGGTTCACAATCCTGATCTGGTTGTCGGTCAGGGCAGATTCGGATGCGCCGCCAATTCCGGAGAAAGTGGAAGACTCTGCAGGACAGACTCTGTTTACGGGGAAAGACGTCCTCGCTGGACAACAGGTGTTCTTGAAGTACGGATTGATGGAAAACGGCAGCATCTGGGGACACGGTGCGTACCTCGGACCTGATTTCTCTGCCGAGTATCTCCATGCGCTCTCCATTGAGGCAAGTCAGACGATTGGGAGTCGAGATTACGGCAAGAACGTACGAGAACTTACAACGACAGAGCAAAATGCGGTGAAGGTACAATTTCAGCTCGACCAGGACGAACCAGCAATGGTGGGGAAAGGCATTACAACGGGCCTCCGGAATTGGATTTCCTGGTGCAGAAAACGACCGAGGGGACCGGTGAGAGGGTCTTCGACGAGTTCAATCAATCCAAATTGGACGATATTGGTCCGTGGACTGGTTGGATTTGACATTGGTCCGGCCGTTCCGTAGCATTACCCGAAAGAAATACACTCTCGGCGGGAGATGTGTTGGAGAAAATTGAACGAGAGCTTCATTGTCCGGAAGGATGGAGAGGTTTGTTTGTCGGGAGCCGGGGCGAAGTTCTATTACAATCGGACGATCATACGTCATCGGGGGTATACAAGCGCCGACAAATCTCTGATGGATAAGCATGGACGGCAGCATGTGCTCGGACCACCGCAAACATACCAACCGGCGAAGGCAAAATGAGCTGCTCGGGCCGTAACAACACTAACTGAAACTGTGACAGCCATGACTCCCAAACAAATCAGTCTTCAACTAAAAACCGTTCCGAATTGGTCGAAACGCGGTCAGACGATTGTTCGGACATTCAAATTCGAAGGATTCCTTGAAGGCCTCGATTTTGTGAACCGGATCGCCCTGAAAGCTCAAGAAAGCAACCACCATCCGGATATCGATATTCGTTTTAACAAGGTGACGTTGAAGCTCACGACGCATGATGCAGGGGGGATCACCAAGAAGGACTTCTCCCTTGGCCGGCAATGTGATGAGGTCTTCTTCAAGTATTTTGTGTCGTGATTAACGCAGCTTCTAATCCACCCCCCCCTTGCTGGCAGGATCGCTTTTCACCCATGTTGTCGATCATGCGATTCGAAAGGGAAACGGTAAACTGCCCGATGCGGTCCGGATGACGAAACGGGAACGTGAAATCATCGTGCTCATTACCGAGGCATTGAGTAATAAGGAAATCGCCCAACGGCTGAACCTCTCGACCTACACTGTCAAGAGCCACATCCACAATATCCTGGAAAAAATGGCACTGCACAGTCGCCTCGAGATCGCGACACATTCCACCCAAGCCAAGGGACTTTGAGCTCGCCCCCTCTCTTGTTGGCTTAACGAAATCACTACCGCTCCTGCGTCTCCGCTCCCACGGCCCTGCGCGGGACAACACAGCCCCCCCCTCCGGGGGTTAACTACGGTTTCATCCTTATGGGCCATTGTCTTGACCTACGTCTCTCCTTAGCTTGGTTCATATTGAATCCGAGGAACTTGCAGACGTTGCACTAGCAGCCTGGGCGTACTCATGACGTGAATGAACTCCACCTTCACATCCCTGCGCCCGAGGCAACTCTGCATATCTCCTCAAACTTGATGAGCGTCGTAAGAGAAGAAGAATGAACCATACCGCAATGAGGTACGCAAGGAGTCTGTCGACGCTATAGCTATTTCAAAGGAGAATGATCACACGGACACGCCAAAACCACGGAATAGAGAGTCGAGTGCGCTTCTGCCAAATCTTCGCAGGAGGACCGGACGGACATGATGGGAAGTCGACGACACCAGTAAATGGAAAAAGGAGTCAACCAATGAGCACAATTGAAACGAAAGACGGTACGCAGATCTATTACAAGGACTGGGGTACTGGACAGCCTGTGGTGTTCAGCCACGGCTGGCCGCTCAACGCCGATGCCTGGGAAAGCCAGATGGTCTTCCTGTCATCAAACGGCTATCGTTGCATTGCCCATGATCGTCGCGGTCACGGCCGTTCGAGTCAGCCCTGGAACGGTAACGATATGGACACTTATGCCGATGATCTCTCAATCCTGATCGAAACTCTTCACCTGAACGGTGTTACCCTGATCGGTCACTCGACCGGGGGCGGAGAGGTCGCCCGCTACATCGGACGTTACGGCACCAAACGTGTTGCCAAGGCCGTGTTGGTCGGTGCGGTTACACCGCTGATGCTGAAGACGGACGCCAATCCCGGTGGACTGCCGATCGAGACGTTTAATGGCATCCGCGTAGGTGTTGCTGCCGACCGTTCACAGTTCTTCAAAGACCTCACGACTTCGTTCTACGGTACCAACAGGCCGGGTGCGAAAGTCAGCCAGGGTATCCGCGACGCTTTCTGGTTTCAATGCATGCAGGGAGGTCTTAAGAACGAGCTCGACTGCATCAAGGCATTTTCCGAAACAGATTTCACCGCAGACCTCAAAAAGTTCAATGTACCAACCCTCATCATCCATGGTGGCGACGACCAGATCGTACCGATCGATGCTTCGGCCCACGCCACATCCAAACTCATCAAGAACGCGACTTTGAAAGTGTATCCAGGCGCACCCCATGGCTTGCCATGGACGCAAAAGGACGAGTTCAACAATGATTTGCTGGCATTCCTCAAAGCTTGAGGACGGTTGGGGGTTTCCCATGTTCCAACCTAACAAGTTTTACTATTGAACAGGTTGAGGAATCAATAGCAATGAGCAGAACTTATCTGAGGCGATTGTCAAAAGACGAGCCTCTTCAGGGCTATCTCCAATCTCATATTATCCTGGTGAAGTGCGAGCAGCTTGTGGAAACTCCCTAAGAGAGATGAGGTGTTACCACGCAGATGTGTGTCGCACAGTCCGTTTGGCACACAGACTGGGGCTATTCAGAAGAATCAGTGTCCATTTGAAATGAATTCTCCTTCTCCATTAGAACTGCTTTTTGATGCCGATCACGGGACCGACTTGCCGTTACCCCCTGAATTGTCGGCTCTCTATGGACGGCTCGGCTTTCCGGCACGTTCAAGCCGTCCATATATCATCAGCAACTTCGTAAGCACAATTGATGGTGTTGTCGCTCTCGAGGCGCCAGGGAAAGCCATCGGGGATATCATCAGCGGTTCCAATGAACACGACAGCGCGGTGATGGGATTGCTTCGGTCGATTGCAGATGTGGTGATTGTCGGAGCGGGAACATTGCGCGCTTCTCCCCGACACATTTGGACTGCGGAGCATATCTTTCCGGCTCTTGCTTCTGCGTACAATTCCTTAAGAAAGAAAATTGCGGAAACTCCGACTCCTCTGAATGTGGTTGTGACTGCCCGGGCGAATATCGATCCTTCCATGCCTTTGTTCCAGTCGGGAAAAGCGCAGGTGCTAATTATTACAACGAAGTTGGGGGAGGAACGGGTCAAAAAAATGGGAATGCCTGCGTGGGTGCAAGTGATTGCCCCGCGGGACGCCGGTCATTTGACTGCTCGTGAAATGTTCGAGGCGATTGCTGTTGTTCGACCCTCCAGCAAAATAATCCTCGTCGAGGGCGGACCCCATCTGATGGGGGATTTGTTCGTAGAAGGATGGATGGACGAGCTATTCCTGACTCTGGCTCCCCAGGTCGCCGGACAGGCGCGGTTTGCGGAACGGTGGGGGGTAGTGGCACAGCGAATATTCGCCCCCGACAATCCTTTGTGGGGATCTCTGGTTTCAGTGAAGAGAGAAAGCAGTCACCTCTTTCTCCGTTATGCATTTGACCGGCGCGGCGCCTAGTAAGTTCCCGCGAACAGCTTTCCATTTCTCTGCTAATCCCGCAGGGGGTGTCCCTCTTCAAAATCCCATCCAGCCCAAAACTGCAGCATGAACTATCCGAATTACCTGTTGGCGAGACAAAATCGGAACACGCCGGGCGGAGATCGACCCATAAATCGCACCTCCTCTCGTGGAAATAGGTTCGCCTTTGGTCCTCCAGTGAGTGTGCCCGGATTGTGCGCGGTTTGTGAAATTCGATGCACTTCATGTAATTCAAATCTGGAAAACTGCTCTGAAATCGCTGTTTAGGGGGAATGCAACGGTTTTTGGGATCAAGAGGTCCGGGGTTCGAATCCCCGTGCCCCGACGAAAAAGGGCAGTTTTTGGGATTCGGAAGAACGACTGTTCGCGAATTGTGCGCATTTATTTGCACTCGCCGCACAGAAATCGTTCAGCCACGGGCTGTTTTCGCTAGGTGTGAAATCGCGCTTGTTCAGGAACCAAGAGGTGCAGGGTTCCAACTGCGACCCACCGACGAGACAGTAGAGCATGCTAGAAGCCGCGATGAAAATCAGCTATTGTTGACTCTCGCTATACCCACCCTTATATTGCCGCCGTACCGTTAGCTCTTCATGCCCAGGAATCATGCACATCCGTGTAGGATCCACGTGATCGGCAGAGTTGTTTCGCACTACAAGATCCTCCAGCACATCGGCGGTGGAGGCATGGGCGTCGTCTACAAAGCCGAAGATAACCGTCTCAAGCGTACCGTCGCCCTCAAGTTTCTACCGGCTGAACTGACCAGAGACCCCGAGGCCAAGCAGCGCTTCATCCACGAAGCCAGGGCTGCGTCTGCCCTCGACCATCCGAACATCTGCAATGTACACGACATCGGCGAGACAGATGACGGTCATATGTTCATCGTGATGGCCTACTATGAGGGCGAATCGCTCCAGAAGAGAATCGAGCGCGGACCGGTGCCGGTGGGTGATACCGTGGACATCGCGATCCAGATCCTCCAGGGTCTCGCCAACGCCCATGAGCACGGAATAATCCATCGCGACATCAAGCCCGCAAACATTCTTGTGACGTGCGACGGGACGGTGAAAATCGTCGATTTCGGCATCGCCAAACTGACCGGCTCGGCAATGCTTACCAAGACGGGCAGTACCCTTGGCACGGTGGCGTACATGTCTCCTGAGCAGGCGCGTGGAGACGTGGTGGATCATCGTTCGGACCTCTGGTCCCTCGGCGTGGTCATCTATGAGCTGCTCACCGGCCGGCTGCCGTTCCGGGGCGAGCACGAACAGGCATCGATATACTCGATCTTGAATGAAGATCCGAGGCCATTGGGAAACCTGTCCGGCGCCATTTCCGTCGAGCTCAACCATGCGGTGCAGAAGATGTTGCAGAAAGACCCGGACCGCCGGCCTCAGGAGGCAACTGACGCACTCGCCGGACTGATGTCCATGAAACGGAAACTGGAAGCCGAAAGGAAGCAGGATTCCGCCGCCGCGGATGAACCCCAGCCCTCCATTGCCGTGCTGCCGTTTGTCAACATGACTGCCGATCCGGACAATGAGTATTTCAGCGACGGTCTGGCAGAGGAGCTCATCAATGCCTTGAGTCAGCTTGATGGCTTGCACATCACCGCTCGAACCTCTGCGTTCCGCTTTCGGGGAAAGGATATTGATATTCGTGACATCGGCAACCAGCTGAATGTGAGTACTGTTTTGGAAGGGAGCGTCCGCAAAGCAGGAACCAGACTGCGGATCACCGCTCAGCTGATCAACGTTGCAGATGGCTTCCATCTCTGGTCAGAAAAATACGACCGCGAGGTGGAGGATATTTTTGACATTCAGGATGAGATTTCGTCTGCAATTGTGGAGAAACTAAAAGTGAAACTGTTCGGTGAAGAAAGGGCAAGGCTCGGCAAACACTACACCGACAACTTCGAAGTGTATGACATCTACTTGAAAGGACGGTACTTTTTGAGCGCGTTGACGGTCGAAGGTATAAAGCGGAGCCTCGGCTATTTTCAAGAAGCAATTCAGAAGGACCCGGGTTTCGCCCTCGCGCATACTGGCATGGCTGCAGTGTACTACGTGCATGCAGTTCTGGCGTTGGTTCCTTCCGTCGAAGCTATGCCCAGAGCTCAGTCACACTTACTGAAGGCACTTGAGCTGGATGAGTCCCTTGCCGAAGCACACGCATGGTTGGGGGAAGTCAATTTGGTGTACAACTGGGACTGGTCTGCTGCCGAGAAAAACCTCAAACGAGCGATAGAATTAAAGCCCAACAGCCTGGAGGCGCACCAGTTTTACGCGGATTACCTGATCGCAACGGGAAGGATGGACGAAGCTTTAACCGAAATCGAGCGAGCCCGAGATTTGGACCCTCTATCCACGTTACCTGACAGCATTGTGGCTTACCATCTCTTTGTGTCACGTCGGTTTGAACGGGCGATTGAACACTGTCGGAAGATGATCAGCACCGAACCCAGTTTCCTGCTACAAATTCACCTCTGGAGGGCACTCTATGAAATGAACCTCCTAAACGAAGCGTTTATGGAGGGCAAGAAACTGTTTCTGTTGTTTGTAAGTCTCGAAGTCGCTGATTTGATGGATTGCGTGTACGGAGAGTCCGGATATACAGCTGCAATGCTGGCAGCGGCACAGAAGTTGGCGGAGCTATCAGCACAACGGTACGTCTCGCCCTATTTGATTGCAACGCTGTTTTTCCAGACTGAAGATGACGATGAGACTCTTCGATGGCTCGAAAAGGCTTACGAAGAACGGGACCAGAGAATCTATATCACCGGGATAGACCCGGGGTGGGATAGAATCCGCACCCTCCCACGATTCATTGCGCTTCTGAGGAAGGTGGGGGGGGGAGTTGAGAAAATAAGAACCGAAGGGGTTCGGTGAGGTACCGCCCACCCTGACGATCCCTCTATGAGAATCCAAGAATCAATCAGCCAAGTGGCGAAGTGGATGCGCTTCATGCACACTCGATACGACAGCGCGGGGGGCCTTCGTACACTCGCTCGAGGGGCGGGTTGTCCCTCGTCAAAATGTCATCCAACGCAAAATCACACCACGGATCATCACTTGAGTGCGCGGATCGGTGAGATGAAGAGGTGTGGGGGGAGAGTCCTCTGTGCAACAAGAGGGAAGTGCGAAGAGTTTATCTCCGAAGAGCCAATATGTCCCCGGCGAGGACATAGAATTCCCTCGGCCCGTGTGTGGACTCTTCGCAGTTGAGCTACGTGCTTGATTCTTATGCGGCCCGTCGGTAGTAGTAGTGATGTAGTCCGTTTGCCACAGCCACCTTGCCAATCTCCCCGTCGGCCTGGACTTCTCGCGGTTCAGGTGAGTTCTTGCGGATTCCCAGATGAGTTCGTTGAGTATTGTAGTAGTGGATGTAACGCTGCAGTATCGCCTGCAGATGACTCTCATTCATGATCATCAGATGGTCCAAGCATTCCCTCCGGATGCTCCCGATAAGTCTTTCGCAATGGTACAGAACAAAGTAGCGATTTCCATGCGGATTCTCTATTTTGTAGGAGGACGGGATTTTGACGGGGCACACCTATGATGACAACAGTCAAAGTGCTCGGGGCGGGATGCACGAAATGCAAGGTCCTCCATCAGCGATTATTGGAATTGAAGACTGAAAATGGTCTCGATTTCGATCTCGTCAAAGTCACAGACATCAGAGAGATAGTCTCATATGGAATTATGGCAACTCCCGGGTTGATAATCAACGGTGTTGTCAAGAGCGTGGGAACCGTACCCAAAGATTCACAACTCATGCAATGGCTGAAGGAAGCAAGCAATGCATCATAATGGATTTCGATTCATCGCTCTCATGACGGCTGCCCTCATTGTTGTTGCCTCAGTCGTTTGGGCACAGTCGAAGACTGACAAACCGCAGACGCAAGATGACCTCAAGGCCATAAAACCGCTCGTGACATTTGTCGAACTCGGATCGGTGAAGTGCATTCCCTGTCGACAAATGCAGCCCGTTATGAAGGCCGTTGAGGACAAGTATGGCAAACAGGTGAACGTGGTGTTCTATGACGTGTGGAAGGATGATCAGCGTGAGTTTGCCGAGAAATACCGCATCAAAATCATTCCCACACAGGTGTTCCTTGATAAGGAAGGCAAAGAGTTCTTCCGGCATGAAGGGTTCTTTCCCGAAGCGGAGATCGACAAACTCCTCCAGAAGCGCGGCCTGAACGCCCGCAGCGGAGGATAGTCCGTGCTCGAAGAGCTCTTTACGTGGCTGACGTTGGCGATGAGCGAGACATTTGGAATCGCTCTCTTTGCCGCAGTCGGGTGGGGCGTTATCAGCATGCTTCTCAGCCCCTGCCATCTTTCAAGTATTCCCCTCGTTATCGGCTACATCAGTTCTCAGGGGCAGGAAGGTGTGAAACGATCATATCTGCTCTCCCTCGTGTTCGCGATCGGGATTCTCATCACCATCGGTTTGATCGGGGCGGCCACCGCATCTGTGGGCAGGATGATGGGTGATGTGGGTATGTGGGGAAACCTCATTGTCGCCGGAGTGTTTTTCCTTGTTGGTCTTTACCTCATGGATGTCATCAGTCTCTCATGGGGTGGGATCGTCCCTCGTACGTCGTTTGCCCGGGGGTGGAAAGGGGCATTGCTCTTGGGCCTCATCTTCGGCATCGGACTCGGTCCGTGCACGTTCGCGTACATGGCGCCGGTGCTCGGCGTGGCGTTCAGCGTGGCCACCACAAGTATGTTTAAGGCATTTTCTCTTGTGGCTGCATTCGGAGTGGGGCACTGTGTGGTGATTGTGGGAGCCGGAGGTGCTGCGGGAACGGTGCAGAAGTATCTCAACTGGACGGAACAGTCGAAGGGTGCGACGTATCTGAAGCGCGTTGCCGGGGTGCTTGTCATCCTGGCAGGCATGTATTTCATCTATACGGCATTCTGAGGACGGGCATAGGATGCCTGTGATGGGCTTGCATGCCTGTCCCTCTCCAATATTCCATCCACAGCAGAATGTCACCATGGGTCATGGTTTGAAGGTGATGTTCAGTGCGATGTGAAGGTGAACGGAGGAGAGTTCTGGATCAAAGAGGAGGGAAGCCCGCGCAGATTCAGTCCGAAGAATCACACTCTCCCCGGCGAGGGCATAGATTTCCCTTGGTTCACGTGTGGACTAATCGAAGATGAGCAACCTGCTCGCTTGTTATGCGGCCCTTCGGTAATAGTAGTGATGCAGCCCATTCACAACAGCCACCTTGTCGATCTGCCCGCCGGTTTGGACTTCGCGTGGTTCGGGTGAGTCCTTGCTGATCCCCAGGTGAGTTCGTTGGGTATTGTAGTAGTGGATGTAACGCTTCAGTATCGCCTGCAGATGACTCTCATTCATGATGAGTTGAAGTGAAGAATTCTTCTTCTGTCGTGTGGAAGAAAAACCAATACCTACAGTAGTCGAAAAGTGATCGTCGGCACCGTAAAGAAATCGAGAGAGATGATTTCAGCGGAGTGATTCCGGAGGAATGTTTTCCACTGTTGCCCCGTTGTTCTCCGGGGTTTCTTGGGAATATAGCGCAAGACGGTAGCTTCTGAAAGATCAATCCCGAGTTTCAACAACTCGCCATGAATTCGTGGCGCTCCCCAGAGAGGGTTCTCATTTGCCATCTGCTTGATCAGGTTGATTTGAGCTTGTGGGATTGTGCGACTGAGTATTTCCATCTGGTTCGTCAGAAACGCGTTCTCGAGCCGAATCTGAATTCCTGATTTGAGGAGTGAGAGACAAAACGAGAGGAGAGACCTGATCATTTCGGCTTTTTGTCCTGTTCATTAGCACAGAACAACGTAGCGATCTCCGTTCGAATTCGCTATTTTGTGGGCGGACGGAGTTTTGAAGAGGCACAGGAGCCTTTAGAATCTCTTGAATGACAATTTCACCCATGAGAACAATTATCCGGCCTTGGCGGGCATACTTGATGATACGCTTTGACTGTTCTGAAAATGCCGCATCAGTAGAACACGCACTATGCCGATGAAGCCGATCGTCTTTCTTGTCGTGAGTGCGTTGCACCTTGCAGCTGCACAATCCCAGAAGCCTTCCCCCGTTTTGCCGGTTCCCGAAACGCGGCAGCTTGAATGGCAGCAAATGGAGTTCTACGGCTTCCTCCACTTCAGCCTCAACACATTCACAGACAAGGAATGGGGCTATGGCGATGAGCCGGAGTCGTTGTTTGCTCCAAGCGACTTTGATGCCGAACAGATCGTCCGCACGGCGAAACTCGCCGGTATGTCCGGACTGATTCTGACGGCGAAGCATCACGACGGATTCTGCCTGTGGCCATCTCGTTTCACGGAACATTCCGTGAAGAAGTCTCCGTGGCAGGACGGCCAGGGGGACGTCGTCCGCGAGATATCCAGTGCTTGTCGGCGAAACGGACTTCGCTTTGGTATCTATCTTTCTCCGTGGGACTGCCATCAGGCCACGTATGGCCAACCTGAATACCTGACCTATTTCCGGAATCAATTGCGGGAATTGCTGACCGGGTATGGGCCGATCGCCGAAGTCTGGTTTGATGGTGCCAATGGCGGGCGGGGATACTACGGCGGCTCGCGCGAGACACGCACGATCGATCGCACGTCGTACTACGACTGGAATGACACCTGGGACCTCGTCCGGATGCTGCAACCGGATGCCGTTATCTTCAGCGATGTCGGACCTGATGTTCGCTGGGTAGGCAACGAAGACGGCTACGCAAACGAGACCTGCTGGTCCCCCTATTCTCCTGTCGGTGAGAAAGGTGGGCCCGCGGCGCCGGGTGAGGTACACTACGCGGATGGGATGTCGGGTCACCGTACTGGGGCTCGATGGGTACCGGCGGAGTGCGATGTCTCCATTCGACCCGGTTGGTTCTATCACGAGCGAGAAGACTCGCTGGTGAAAGCCCCGGAGAAGCTCTTTGATCTTTACCTCAGGTCTGTCGGGAGGAACGGCTCGTTGCTTCTCAATATTCCCCCCGACCGCCGCGGCCGGATCGCCGTCCCGGACAGCCTATCCTTGATGGCATTCCGAAGAATGCATGACGAGGCCTTCGCGCGGGACCTGGCGCGGGAAGGCGTTGCCACTGCATCGTCCTTCCGCGGGAATGATTTGCGCTTCGCCCCGGGCGAAGTGTGTGACGGCCGTTCTGAAACGTACTGGGCGACGGACGATTCGACGTTCGTTGCCTGGCTTGGCATCACGCTTCCCCGACCTGAGCGTATTTCCTGCGTTGTCCTGCGAGAGCCGATCGTGCTCGGCCAACGCATTGCATCCTTTGTTGTAGATGTTTTGGAAGATAACATCTGGCATCCCGTCGCTACCGGGACGACGATCGGCAACAAGCGGATAGTGACTTTTGCTTCGGTCGAGACGCGAGGGATCCGTCTTCGCATCCTCGAATCGAAAGATTGTCCTCTTCTCTCCTCTTTTGAACTGTATAACGTCGATGCGGCCACCGGGAGGCGACAATGACCGCAAATTCTCCCTCGAGACTCGGTCCGGTTCGCATATTGGCCCTGTTTCTGCTGCTGTTCATCTGCTTGCCGGCAGCCTTCTTTTTCTCGGGTTGTGGAAAGGGTGGCAGAAGCGAAAAGCAGCTCCTCGCGGAGAGTTTTGTGGATCCCCCTGACTCAACCCGGCCTGGTGTGTACTGGTATTTCATGGACGGCAATATCTCGCGTGAAGGCATGACTGTCGACCTGGAATCGATGAAAGCAGCGGGGATCGGCAGTGTCCTCTTCCTGGAAGTCAATGTGGGAATCCCTCGAGGGAGAGTTGATTTTATGAGCGACGAATGGCTTGATCTCTTCAGGCATGCACGGAGGGAAGCCGAGCGATTAGGCATTACCATGAAACTGGGAATCGGACCCGGGTGGACAGGGAGCGGCGGACCCTGGGTGAGGCCCGAACAGTCCATGCAGCATCTCGTGTCAAGTTTTGCGGAAGCAACGGGACCAACCAGGCTGTCACAGAAACTTCCCAGGCCGAAACCGAAAGAACCGTTCTTTGGCTTGGGAAGCTTCACGGAGGAATTGAAACGTGAGTGGAGCTTCTATTATAGAGATGTTGCAGTCCTGGCATATCCCGCTCCTGCCGCCAGATCGTTCATCATGAATGCCAATCGAAAGACAGCCAAAGTACTTTATGGCAGCCTGAAGGCAACACAATCCTACATCAACGATTTTGAAGAAAAGGCCCTCTACTATCGTTCTCCGTATTCATCCTGGCCCAATGTCAGGGAGTATATCCTGGCTCCCGCGAACTACGGATCCGCGCCTGATGGCATAGTCATCGACAAGAACAACATCATTGATCTCACAGCTGCTCTCCAACCTGACGGGACACTCACGTGGGATGTTCCGCCGGGAAGATGGATTGTCATGCGTTTTGGCAGCACGAGCAACGGATCAGTCACCCGCCCGGCCCCGCTCCCCGGTGTCGGGTTTGAATGTGACAAGTTTGATACGTCGGCCTTCAATGCGCATTTTGACAGCTTTGTGAAGAAACTCCTGCCTGACAACGTCGCTCCGTACAGTAGGAAGAAGAGGGGGATAACATCGCTGCATATGGACAGTTGGGAGATGACGGCGCAGAACTGGAGCGCGGATTTCCGCTCCGAATTTCGGCGACGGCGCGGCTATGACCCCCTTCCTTTCTACCCTGTCTATTCAGGACTCATTGTTGGAAGTGTCGAATTGAGTGAACGTTTTCTCTGGGATCTGCGGCTCACGGCTCAGGAATTGGTTCTGGAGAATCACGCAGAACACGTCAAGAGCATCTCCCGCCGGTATGGGTTGAGTCTGTCCATCGAGCCCTACGACATGAATCCTACAGCGGACCTCGATCTGGGTGCCGTTGCGGACGTGCCAATGTGCGAATTCTGGCACAAGGACTATGGGTTTAATACCTCATTCAGCTGCATCGAAGCTGCTTCCATTGCTCACGTTCTCGGAAGGCCCGTGGTTGCCGCAGAGGCGTTTACTTCCTGGGGTGGATTTCATTCGTATCCGGGAAGTCTGAAGAATCAGGGCGATTGGGCTTTTTGCATTGGAGTGAACAACTTTTACTATCATACGTTTGTCCACAAGCCGTTCGGCGACCAGTATCGACCTGGAATGACCATGGGCCCCTACGGCGTGCACTGGAATAGAAGCGAACCATGGTGGCCCA
The DNA here is from genome assembly GCA_963779225.1 of uncultured Bacteroidota bacterium. Lineage (GTDB taxonomy): Bacteria > Bacteroidota > Ignavibacteria > UBA10030 > UBA6906 > CAVPCZ01. Next base: position 32,391 of record CAVZWW010000003.1, on the reverse strand, counting down.
TGGCTTCTGCGTATCACAAGTATATTTCCCGATGCTCCTATCTCCTTCAGCAGGGAAGAACAACAGCTGATGTGCTCTATCTGACCCCTGAGGGCGCACCGCATGTCTTCAGGCCTCCCCCCTCGGCAACGACCGGTGATGCGTTTCTACCCGACAGGCGAGGATACAACTTCGATGGTTGCTCGCCGAATATGCTGATGGCATTCGCGCATGTACAGGGCAACCGACTGGTTTTCGAAAGTGGTGCGGAGTACAAAGTGCTGGTGCTCCCAGCCTTTGACGCGATGACCCCGGCCTTGCTTGAGAAGATAGAATCCTTGATCGCTGCCGGAGCAATCGTCATCGGCGGCCCCCCGTTGAAATCTCCGAGCCTGTCAGGCTATCCGGACAGCGATGAAGCGGTGCGAAGTCGTGCTGAGAGAATCTGGGGAAATCTGGAGACGCCCAGAAAGGTATTTGCAAGAATCTATGGACAGGGCAGAATCTACTGGGGCGGCGAGCTCTCACAACGGGATTCAACCGCGCTCTACCCGACATACGCCGCAACGGCGCGATTACTGAAGGATCTTGGCGTCGGGGAAGATTTTGAATCCGGGGCGCGGCTTCGTTATACACACCGAAGAACGGAAGAGCTAGATTTCTATTTTGTCTCCAATACAACCGCCGAGACTGTCAGTGCCGATTGCATCTTCAACATGAGAGGGGGGGTGCCGGAACTTTGGGATCCGGTTACGGGGAAGATTTCTCCTCTGCACCAGTACACGCAACGTGAGGGGAGGACCACCATCCCCTTGGCATTCGCTCCTCATCAGAGTTTCTTTATTGTCTTTGACAGAACGGCTGAGATACCCGAACGTGACAACGCATCTGTCAGGGATTTCCAGGAGGTGCATCTGCTGAGCACCGTGGAGGGGCCCTGGAACCTCAGCTTTGACACTGCATGGGGAGGTCCAGCAGGTGTCATCTTCGATACCCTGCAGGAATGGACCACGCGGCAGGAAAAGGGGATACGCTACTATTCGGGGACTGCAACCTACCGCACGATGTTTGACGTTCCGGAACGAATCTCCTCACCATTGTGGCTGGATCTGGGAGAAGTTCACTGCATCGCGCGCGTGAAAATGAACGGGAAGGATCTGGGAGTCGTGTGGTGTGCGCCAATGCAGGTTGACATTACCGATGCCGTCAAACAGGGGAGGAATCAGTTAGAGGTTGAGGTCGCGAATCTCTGGGTCAACAGATTGATCGGCGATGAAGTATTTCCTGATGACGGAATCAAAGACGGGAAATTCCCCGAATGGCTGTTGACAGGGAAACCGCGGACAAGCGGAAGGTATGCATTCAGCCCGGTGAAATTCTATACCGCCGACTCGCTTTTGCAGAAGTCCGGCCTTGTAGGACCAGTAAGAATACTGTCTGATCGAAGATAATATTTCCACGATCTTTTTTTATACCTGCTCCACGGAGTCAAGGGTGGCCGAGCAGCTCCCCCACCGTCACCAGCTCGAACCCTCTGGCGCGCAACCGCCGGATGATTTCGGGAAGCGCCTCGGCGGTGTGCCATCCGCGATGGTTGATGTGCATGACGATAATCGAGCCGTTCTTCGCTTTGTCGGTCACATATTCAATCAGCTTCTCCCGGGTGGCGTGAATGTCAGGATCACCTGAAGCCAGATCAAATTCAATCGTGTGAAGTCCCAGCGCAGCCGCGATTCGAACACACCTTTCATCGTACTCTCCATAAGGAGGGCGAAAGAAGGCTGCCTGGCGGCCTGTCAGCGTGTAGAGGACCGCCTGTGTCTTGGTAAGCTCCTCACGAATCCTCTCATCCGAGACAGATTTGAGATGTGGGTGAAGGAACGTGTGGTTTGCGAGCTCAAACTGAGGGTGGGATGCGAGATCAAGGGTCTGCTCTTGCTCCTCCTCCATCCATTTTCCGCCGAGAAAGATGGTGGCGTGAGTGCCTGTCTCCACCAGAACCTTCGTCACGAGAGTGTCATAATGGCTAGGATTTCTGGTGGCGCATGCGTCAAATGTAAGGGCGAGCCGCTTGCACGACCGTGAGCCGTGTGCGATCACCTGGGGGTCAACGGGTTCAAGAGGGGGGGGGTGCCGAAGACTGATCAGGGAGGTCCGGAGGCTATCGTTGACCTGGACGGGAACGATCCGAGGGGAGGCAGGCAGCCCGGGATGCTCGTCGTTGCCGACAAGAGCAGCCACCAGCAAAGCAACAAGGAACAGATATGGTGACATCGTTATCATTTCCATCGACAATGTAGCTCCCCCGGTTGAATAATGCCAGTGCCCTTTCCCATGGTCCAAATCCCTGCTCCTCTCCAATACTCCATCTTTGGCAAAATGCCACCATGGATCATGAGTTGACTGCGATGTTCTCGGCGATGAGTAGGAATCTACGATATGTGCGAGCGACCATTTCCAGTTACTTTCTCAGAACCGCGACCTCGAGATGAAGTTGAATCCTTGATGAGAAGGACCGGAGACAAAACGGTAGGAGAGATCTGACCATCTGGAGTTCTTCCCTGGTGATCGACGGTGAACAACAGTAGCGATTTCAATTTGGATTCGCTATTTTGTGCGCGGACGGAGTTGTGAAATTGACGAACAGTTACGGAGTCTCGTACATGAAAAAGATTGCTTTTTGCCTTCTCGTAACGGGATTCTCCTGTGCCACCATGCAATCCCAGACGACGAAATCAAACGAGTCAATGCTGAATATTGGTCTCGGCAGTCTTCCGGTAATCATGGACATAGAAACCCGGTTGATATCGCCGGAGAACCCCACTGGAGAAAAGGGGAAAGGAGGAATGGTACTTCCCGATCCCACTGATCCGGATTTGCCGTTTTCAAAAGCTGCCGTGTCTCTGGGTCAGGGATGGAAGGTGCGCCCATTTGTGAAGCCAAAAGCAGGAACGACAATCACCATCATGGATGTGGACGGTCCCGGGGTGATTCAGCATATCTGGATGGCAACGGAAAGCAATTGGGCCGGAAATGGGCGTGCATGTGTATTGCGGTTTTATTGGGATGACGAAAAGGAACCGTCAGTCGAAGTTCCGATGACTGATTTCTTCGCAGTAGGACACGATATGTTTGCTCGAGTCAATTCTCTGGCTGTTGTCGTAAATCCGATGTCCGCACTAAACTGCTACTGGCCCATGCCATTTCGTAAGCATGGAAGAATAACGTTTACGAATGAGGGCGACAAAGATCTGGGATTGATGACCTACCAGATTACCTATGCAAAAGGTGGCATCCCCGAGAACACGGGGTATTTCCATGCGCAGTGGAGAAGAGCCACGGTTGATACTTCACACCCTGAGTATACTATCCTCGACAACGTCAGAGGAAGAGGTAAGTACGTTGGAACGTTCCTGGCATGGACCCAGCTGCATTCCGGTTGGTTCGGCGAAGGTGAGGTGAAGTTCTTTGTTGACGGGGATGGAAGATTTCCGACGATCTGCGGGACAGGGACTGAAGACTATTTTGGTGGAAGTTATGGATTTCCGGAAGTCTACACAACAGCGTACGTTGGCAATACACTTGACAACAAGGGTGCAGCTGACGGTGGTCCCCGAAAATGGAGTCTGTACAGATGGCACATCATGGATCCGGTCTGTTTCAAGAAAGAGTTGCGGATGACGGTTCAGGCGCTGGGCTGGTACAATGGAAAGCCCGGCGGGTACAGGCCTCTGGCAGATGATATCGCTTCGGTAGCATACTGGTACCAGGTGGAGCCCCACTATGCCTTCCCCAAGCTCCCTGAGGTAAAACACAGGTGGCCAAGGTAAATGATGCAGCCCGTTCAGCACACCCAACTTGTGAATTTCTCCGCTGGACTGGATGCGTCTCGGTTCAGGCGAATCCATGTCAATCCACGCATGCGTCCGCTGAGTGTTGTAGTAGTGGATGTACCTCTGCAGTACCGCCCGCAGATGACTCTCATTCAAGATGATCGGATGGTCCAAGCATTCCCTCCGGATGCTTCCGATAAGTCTTTCGCAATATCCATTTTGCCACGGCGATCGGTACGCGGTCAAGATGGGACGAACGCCAAGAGCCTTCACCGTGTCCGTGAATAGTTCGCCGAATGTCTTGTCACGATCGCGGATCAGGAACTTGAGTGGCTCGATGTCGCAGAATGCATTTCGCAATTGCTGACGGCCCATTCAGCAGTCAGGTGATCGGTCACGTTGAAATGGATGATCCTTCTTCTGTCGTGGGAGAGGAACGCCAGCTGTCCCTCTTCAATATTCCATCCGACGCAAGACCCCATCATGGGCTATCCGCTGAACGAGATTCTCAAACATCAGGAGTGGAATTCAAGCGGTGTGTTCCCCAGAAAAGAAACAGGTGTCCCTCGGTCCATAAAGGTAGCATTCGTACAATGGATTCCTGATTGAGTCTTACGGGGCGCTTCTGTAGTGGAAATGATGCAACCCGTTCGCCTGAAAACGCCATCTTGCCAGGTAATCTAAAATGAGAAAAGAGCCCTGACCAGTCCCTCAATTTTGTAGGCGGACGGGATTGTGACGAGGCACAGGTGTCGAGAAGGCTAGCAGCACCTGTCTTCCTTTTGTTGACTTGGACAAGGCACAGTACCATACGAACAGAACACGCAGCAGTCACCTGGTTTGGGGCGCAGTATTCGTTTGCACTTCGTACATTCATAGAAGAATTGACATGCATCGGGCGGCAGCACTTCCTTCTTCTGAAACCCGCACGTGGGGCACGTGAGAATGGATTCTTGCTGCATTGTGGACTTCTTGCTATCTGGCCGAAAAATCGAGTCGAACGGTGTTCTTGTATTTGACTGCCGGTACAAGTACATTAATACAACATGATAACGTATTTCGCAAGACATACTGTCCCTCCGGCAGCGCTTTTACTGCTTATTCTCTTTGCGGCGTCGATCGTGTGGTGCGGTGACGCGGCATGCTATTCGGGAGCAGACGATGGACAGTGTGCCTCATTGATCTGTCTACTCCTGGTCAAGAATTGTGCTCAGGACGGAATTCACGCTCGCGATGGCTCGACGATGTGTCGGTGCGTTTGCCACATTCCGACGGTCCCCGGCGTTCAATTCGGCAGTGCGCATTATCTGACCATGCAAGACATCGCGTTCGACTTTGCCACATTCACGCCCGTCTCCCCGACTCGCTCGATCTATCATCCCCCCAGGTCGTAACCTACCCGTAAGCTGCTCCCGTTCATACAGGATCCTTTAACTCCTACGTTGTAGATCAGTATAGTGAGGTACGCCGTGGCGAAATTCCTTTCACTCGGGGGATTGCTCTTTCTGTTATGCCAGGCGCTGGCACTCTCCCAATCAGCAGAGCGACTTTCCCTCAACGAAGCCATTGAAACTGCACTTCAATACAATCCAGAGATCGCGGGCGCCCGTCGCCGTATGGACGCAGCGCAGGGACGATTCTGGCGTGGCATTTCCCCTCCCCCTGCCGTACTCTCCGTTGGATATGACTATGTTCCGATTGGTAGTGGTATCACGAGCTTTGGAGAGAAATTTGTCGCGGTAAGTCAATCTTTTGATTTTCCCACCACAATTGCTTTTCGAGGATCCGCTCTGTCCCATGAGACCGATGCAGCCGGGGCGGATTTCCTTTCGGCTTCGCAGGCTGTGACCATGCAGGCGAAGCTCGCCTACTATGGGGTTCTCGCCAGGCAACAGAAGCACACACTAGCAAAGGAAAACCTCACTGTTGCCGAAGAATTCGCCCAAAAGGCGGGGATTCGTTATAACGTCGGCGAGGGAACAAACCTCGAATTGTTGACCGCCAAAGTGCAACAGACACAAGCACAGAATGCCGTTGAGGTTGCCAGGAATGATCTCCGCCTCGCAACGAGCGAACTGAACCGGGTGCTCGGACAAGGCAGGGAGCAGCTGGATCAGGAATTCATGCTCACCGATAGTCTCACTGATCAGCCGCCCGCGTTCTCCCTCGATTCGCTGATGGAACAGCTCCTTCAGTCCAACCCCGAGCTCCAGGCAACCCAGTACAGACTCAGCGCCGCCTCGGTCAATCGCACGATTGCGTGGTCCAGCATTCTGCCCAACTTCACCGTGTCATATTCCCGGCAAGTACAGGGCGGCACCTCTAATCTGTACGGCGTCGCCCTGGGGATGACCGTGCCCATTTGGTTCCTGCTCGATCAGCGGGGTCAGGTCGAAGAGGCAAACGCGGAGCACGCCAGAATGGAATCGGCTCTACTTGCACAGCGGAACCTCGTCAATCTGGAAGTAAAGAACGCATATCTTGAGTTCACCAACAATGAGCGTCAGGTTCAGCTTTACAGCACTGACTTGCTCCCCCAGGCGGAGGAGGTGTATCGTGAAGCAGCAACAAGTTATCAGGCCGGCGAGATCACGTACATAGAGTTCCTGCTCGCACGACAAACATTGATTGTCGCGCGCGGCACGCACATCGATGCGCTGTTCAACTTCAATGCCGCTCTTGCCCGACTCGAGAAGGCTGTAGGTCGGACACTCGGCGAATGACAAACGGTATCACAGCAAGAGGTATGTCGGTATGAAACGTCAACCCATGGTTCTTGTTACAGTTCTGTCGGTAATGGGATACACCCTCCTGGGGTGCACCGGGGAGCGGAGTGAGACCCCAAACGGAAACTCGCAAACAAGCAAAGGACAGGAGGGTGTTGTGACGCTGAACGCCGCATCGATCCAGGAAATCGGACTTACTCTTTCAAGGACGGAGGTAAGACCTCTCGTCGGGAGTATGATGGTTCCTGCGAAGCTGCTTCCAAACCAGGACTTCGAAGCTCAGGTCGGCTCGCTTGTTCAAGGCAGAGTGCGGGAAGTCTTTGTTACGGTGGGAGATGAGGTCAAGAGAGATCAGCCGCTCATGCTCATTGAAGGACTTGCAGTGGGGGAGATCACGTCGAACTTCATCAAGGCCAAAGCACAACTGAAATACGCTGAGGCGACCTTCGAGCGACAGAAGACGCTCCTGGCGGAGAAGGTGGGATCGCAGAAGACCTTTCTCGAGGCTCAGGCAGAATTTGACAAGGCGCTCGCAGAGTTCAACGCTGAGGACAAGCGCATCCACGCCGTCGGACTGACAGATGATGACCTTCTTCAATTCATCGAGCGCTCGTCATCCGGGAATAACGACCACAGCAGCGGTGTACTGCCGATCAAAGCTCCGATTGCAGGCACTGTGGTCGAACGCAACATGGTGATAGGTCAATACGTGGATGCGGCCACCACGGCGTTCAGGATTGTCAACACATCCACACTCTGGGCTGATGGTCAGGTCTACGAAAAAGACGTCCCCCGGCTCTCCGGAAAGCCCGATGTTACGTTGTCGGTCACTGCCTTCCCGGGAGAAGAGTTCCGTGGTCGAGTTATCTATGTGTCACCTATTGTAGACGAACGTACAAGGACCATCACGGTTCGGGCATCCATTCCCAATCGGGATGGACGACTCAAGCCTCAGATGTACGGGGAGATTCATTTGCCGATCGGCGGGGCTACGAAGGCACTTGCCATTCCCACCGAATCGGTTCAACGGGACGGCACGGTGACGTACGTGTTTGTTGCCATAAACGACACGACATTTGAGCGACGTCAGGTCCGTCTTGGCTCTATCGTCGATTCCCAGGTTGAAGTGCAAGACGGCATCAAACCAGGAGAGCGCGTGGTGACCAAAGGGTCATTCCAGCTGAAATCCGAGCTGATGAAAGAGGCTCTTGAGGGGGGAGAATAGCCATGCTTGAACGCATCATCGGACTCACGCTGAAGCGCAAGAGCGTTGTCCTCCTGGCTGTGGCCGCCGTGGTAGCCTTCGGGGTTTACTCGTTTATCACTTTACCGCTTGATGCTTTCCCTGATGTCTCCAACACGCAGGTGGAGATTTTGAGCAATGCACCCGGACTATCAGCGCTGGAGATTGAACGATTTGTCACGTTTCCCATCGAAATGTCCATGCGTGGACTCCCGAAGGTCGTTCAAATGCGGTCAATAACCAAGTTTGGTCTTTCTGTTGTGACTATCGTGTTCAAAGATGGTGTTGATATCTATTTTGCACGTCAACTCGTTTTTGAAAGGCTGGAGGAGGCAAGGTCCAAAGTGCCACAGGGTGTACAGGTCACCATGGGACCCATTGCAACAGCCATGGGCGAGATCTATCAATACACACTGGAAGGAAACATGCCCGACGACCTCCAGGCGCAGGCACGATATCTGGCTGACCTCCGCACGCTTCAGGAATGGGTCGTAACTCCGCTGCTCAAGAGCGTCCCCGGGGTCAACGAGATCAATTCGTTCGGGGGATATTTCAAGGAGTACCAGGTCGCCGTAAGACCGGAGAAGCTGCTTGCCTACAATCTCACACTCGATGATATCTACCGCGCGATCGAGGAGAACAATCGGAACGTGGGCGGCAACATCCTTGACGTATATGCTGAACAATACATTGTGCGTGGAGTAGGGCTTTTGAAATCAGAAAGCGATCTCGGCAATATTGTTGTGCGGACTGCAAAGGGCACGCCTGTCTTTGTGCGCGACCTTGCCTCGGTGAGTATCGGGCAGGCTGTTCGTCAGGGCGCCGCTCTCATCGACGGAGAACGTGAGGCGGTGGGCGGCATCGTGATGATGCTGCGTGGCGAGAATAGTCGGGTTGTCGTGGAGCGGGTGAAGGAGAAGGTCGAAGAGATCAACGGAAATAACATTCTCCCATCGGGGATCAGGATTGTCCCGTACTATGATCGTTCTGATATTATCTGGAGCAGCATCGGTACAGTGACGAAGGCGCTAATCGAAAGCTCGATGTTGGTCATCCTGATACTTTACCTTATGCTCCGGAGTTTCCGGGGGGCTCTGGTCGTCATCCTCGCAATTCCCTTATCGCTCCTTCTCACCTTTATCGTCATGAAGAGTGCAGGATTGGGCACGAATCTCATGTCACTTGGGGGGCTGGCAATCTCGATCGGGATGATTATCGACGCGACGATCATCCAAGTCGAAAATGTTCAGCGCCATCTAAGCGAATCCGGTAGTTCAGCTCACAAACTTTCCACCGTGTTGAAGGCTGTCCTCGAGGTCCGCCAACCCAGCATTTTCGGGGAGATCATCATAGCGACGACCTTCGTCCCCATTCTCTCGCTGGAAGGATTGGAGGGCAGGATGTTCGCCCCGCTGGCACTGACGGTGGCAACTGCCTTGCTCTCTTCCCTGGTGCTCTCGGTCTTCGTTATTCCGGTGCTTTGCGGTTTGGTGCTTCAACCCGGTGTGCAAAAGGAGAGCATCGTCATGCGCTGGGCGAGAAGAGCATATTCTCCTCTTCTGGGATGGGCAATGCGCAGGAGAGGAGTCGTCCTTTCGTCGGCCACGATACTTCTGGTCTCTGCACTGATGGTGTTCTCGTACCTCGGGACCGAGTTTATGCCGGTCATGGATGAAGGGGCTTTTGATATGGACGTGCAGCTCTTGCCCGGCATTTCGCTCGCCAAATCTCTCGAGATTACCAACCTCGTTGAACGGAAGCTGAAAAGGTTTCCTGAGTTGGTTACGATAGTCTCTCGGACGGGGCAGACCGGTGTTGCTCTGGAGGCAAGGGGAGTTGACAAAACCGGATTCACCGGTATCTTCCGTCCGCGGTCTGAATGGAAGACTGCTCAAGACATGGACGAGATGGTCGATACGATGCGGAGTGAGTTGGCGGGGATCCCCGGGATGGCATTCAGTTTCAGCCAGCCAATCCAGTGCCGCATCGATGAACTCGTCGCCGGTACGCGGACACAGCTCATCATCAAGCTGTTCGGTGACGATATGCAGGTTCTCAAACTCAAAGCGGACGAGATCGGACAGGTCGTCGGTCGGGTCAGGGGTACCGCAGATCTTGTGGTTGAGCGCATCGCCGGCCAGCCGTATCTGTCGATCAACATCGACCGGGGAAAAATTGGCAGACATGGACTGAACGTGAACGAAGTGCAGAAAGTGATCGAAATTGCAGTCGGAGGGAAGGCTGCAACGCAGCTTTACGAGGAGAACCGATCTTTCGATGTAACGGTACGCTACCCGCTCGAATATCGAAACTCTGTCGAGGCAATAAGCAATACGCTTGTCGCTACGAGCCAGGGATACAATGTTCCGCTGTCTCAACTGGCAGATCTCTCAGTTGTGGAAGGTCCTGTGCAGGTCAGCCGTGAGGATGGATTGCGCAGGATCGGGATCGAGATCAACATCAAAGACCGCGATATTGGCGGTTATGTAGCTGAAGCGAAAAGGGCGATTCAGAAGAGTGTCTCATTGCCGCCGGGCTACCATATGACATGGGGTGGGCAGTTTGAGAATCAGCAGCGCGCGATGAACAAGCTGATGATTATCGGCCCCGTCACGATCGGCCTGATCCTCCTCCTCTTGTTTGTGACCTTCCGGTCGATTCGCCTGGCGGTTCTCGTGATCATGAACCTGCCGTTTGCTCTAATCGGTGGCGTGTTTGCTCTCTACATTTCTGGACTCTATCTGTCGGTCCCTGCTTCCGTTGGGTTCATCGTCTTATTCGGCGTAGCAGTGCTGAACGGTGTTGTTCTTGTCTCCCACATCTCCCAGCTGCGCCAGGAAGGCATCCCAGTGCAGGAGGCGATCATCAGAGGGAGTCATGACCGCTTGCGTCCGGTGCTGATGACCGCTTTCATTGGGATTTTCAGTCTGATTCCGATGCTGTATGCAGCCGGACCCGGGTCGGAGGTTCAACGGCCGCTGGCCACGGTTGTGGTCGGAGGGCTCATTACTTCGACGTTTCTTACACTCGTCGTCCTCCCCACGCTCTATCGGTGGTTCGAACGGCGAGAGGTGGATCCTGGACTCTAGCAACCATTGTCCGGCGCTTGCCGCCATGCACCGGGCATCCCTGTTCAAACTCTATCCGGAGCAGAATTGCATCATGAACCATCCGAATCTTGTTTCGGTGAGAGGAACTCGAAATATGCCGGGCGGAGATCGGCCCGCAAATCGCACCTCATGCAAGTAGGCTCGGTGCTCTTGGTCCTCCAGTGAGTGTGCGCAGATTGTGCGCGGTTTGTGAAATTCGATGCCCTCCATGTAATTGAAATCAGGGAAAGTGCCCTGGAGTCGCCGCACTGCAGGATTCCGACAATGTTTGGGACCAGGAGGTCCTTGACTCAAGAATTTCGTCCAAGCCTGGAACGCATTTGTATCCTCGACGATTGAAAGCTGCTACTGAAGCAAGTCTTTGGGTGGGGAAGTAGTGTATTTTCCCCTCTCATATCTCTGTTCTTGCAGGTTCGAGTCCTGCTCGCGGAGCAAAACTACACGAGGAGTCGAACCTCCGTAATGGGGGTTACCCGACTCCTCGTTTGTTTTTTTGACTCCTTCCATGCTTTCCTGACAGAGCCATCTTCGCGAAGCTTGTAGACGATTCCCCACTTCTTCTCGCCTTTCTTCACCGAGGGACGGATCCCTTGGATGAGAATATTCAGGAGCTTGCGTATGGATCGCGATGGGGGGCAAGAGGAAAACCCGGTCCGACGGGCCTTGCAGTTTTGCGATAGCCTCTCGATGTAGCTTTCGAGTCACGGTCCATTGGATCCCGGGTCCTTGGGCGCGTCGCCGCGGGGGGGATGGCCTTTCTTGTCGATGCGGGTGTTCAGTGCTGCACGCTTTGCCTCGGGAACCAGCGGATTCCAATCGGTCAGGGGCTGGATTTCGGCCACGGCATTGCCGGTGCGGAAACGCATGGTGACGATCTGTTGCGGACGTACGGGGAAACGGTAGACAGAGGCGGGCTTGAGCGGGACACCATTGGCGCCGGCGAGATCTGTCAGCGCCACTTGCCCGTGGGGCATTGAGAGTTTCACTTCGGCGTAGCCTGCGATTCCCAGGCATTCGGCCATGCGCAATTCAATATCGGAACCTTCGCGGCGGATCGCTTCGACGATCACGTTCTCCGATGTCTTGACGAACGATCGGGGAGCGGTTTTCCCGCAGTTGGGGAGTGCGACCGGCGGGCAGTTGAATTCCCAGGCCAGTTGCGGAATGCGCGCCTTGTCCCAGGCAGAGTCGTGGGCGACCAGGGCGTACTCGAGCTTGTGCTTCCCCTTGCCGCTCAGCCACGGGTTGTCGTATCCGTAGTACTTGTCTGTGGCGTTGAGCAGAAAGATGATCGGGGTCTTGCCGGTCACCTCGCGCCCGGAGAGGCCGCGGTCGAGCAACGCCACTCCACCTCCGCCGGCAAACGCGTAGTGCGACCAGCGCACCGCGGGGACGATCCCTTTGGTCCAGCCGTGCAGGCCGGGGTTCGGCCTCGACCAGGCACCGTGCGAGAAGCCGTAAGGAATGCCGCGGCGGATCTCGACGATCTCCTCACTCAGCGGAAACTCCGCGGCCACCACAGTGCTGTCGGGGATATTGTTCAGCTCGGTCTCGAAATCGATGCGCGGATAATCGTCGTAGAAGCGTATGGTCCGGACCATGCGGCCGTCGCCGTAGAACCCGGACTCGACCTCGACAGTTGTGGCCAAGGGCCCCGATTGAACGGAGATCCTCGGGGGAAACCCGCTCGAATTCGCCAGTGTCAGGCGCTCCGGCCGGTCGAGGATGTGGTCGCCTGGATCGCCCGTCTGTGTCTTCGGCTTTTCAGCTACGATAACGTTCGCCGGCCCGCCCAGTATTTCCCGGCCCGAGGGTTTCAGTTTCAGGCTTGTCAGCGCGCCCGTGCCCCGATCGATCCGGGCCCGGTAGAAACGGGTATCAATCGAGTCGGGCAGAGGAACCGATATCGGGAGTTCGGGAGGATTCGACGAGGGCTCGAGAGAAACCGTCCCAACCGAAGGGAGCGCCGGCCGGCACAGGACGTACGGCGTCCCCGGCACAGCTTGGCACCGGACGCCTTTCAGGCCGCCTCCTTCCGGGAGGTTCACCAGAATAGGATCGCGTCGGTCCCAGTTGAGCTGGTTGAACAACGCCAAAGACGATCCTTCGGAAAAAAGGGTGCCGATCGCCTCTTCGGACGTTCTGCGGGCGATGGCGCCCACGGCTTCGTAGCGGTCGCGAACGTCCCACGAATGCGGGTGCTCGAAGACCATGCCGCCAGCCGATCCCCAGAGGGAATTGCGGTCCATGTTCAGCAGCAGCATGAGCCAGGCGTGATACAGCGGCTGAACCGGGTATGTGGAACGGGATTCGAGGCTGGCGACCGTCGACAGCATCTCGGCCGCCTGCAGGTCCTGCTCCGCGCGGCGAAACGCGGTTTTGACGCGCGGGTTTTCCATCCAGAAGGCGTTGAAACTGAATTTCGTTCCCCCCTTCATTGTGGGCAACTTCATGGCGCCCGATCGGGCTGCGGGCAGGATTGCGTCCACGTATTTACCGGGGGTGACGAAGGCCAGGTCGATTAGGGGGGCGACGCTCTTGAATTGACGGAGGAACTCGGTCGGATATCCCTTGTAGGCGGGGGCGACGCTGTAGTCTCCGTTGCCTGCCAGGATCAGCACCGGAGCCCCCTCGGGGGCACGTTGCCTCATTCCGTCCCACTTGAAGGGCCGTTTCTCGATCTCCTCGGGAGTCATCGTCTTCAGCCCCATCCGGTAATCGAGATCATCCTTCAATTCCCGAAGCGCCGTCTCGTCGAGGGGCTGGGTGGTCTTGAAGAGAGGGTTCCACTCGCTGTAGTGCCCCGGGGCAATGGCCAGCACACGCGTGCCGTCGGGAGATTCGGCCCAGTGAACTGTGGATCCTGTCGGATTGTGCCGGGTATAGAACAGGGCGTCCAAGCCGAGCCCGGCGGTGATCTGCGCCATCTGTTCGTGGGTTCCCGTCACGTCGATCATCCAGGCATATCGCGGACGGACTCCGAGCACCCGGCTCTGCCAGCGCAGACCCTCTACGCCGTTCTTGACCAGCGCCTCGCCCCCCGGCAGGTTGATCGTCGATTCGAGGAAGAAGGCGTTGCATGGCTCCGCCCGCCCCTCCCGGAAGCGGCGGATCAGCTCTTCCTTTCGCTCCGGGTGGAAATTGAACATGGCGATCATGTTCGGCACCTCGGAGAGGGCGAAGGCGTAGTTCGAGTCGTTGCGCACCCGGTCCAGGTGATCGATGTAGTTGTTCGCGCAGTAATTGCGCTCAGTGGACCAGTCGGTCAGCCAGCCGCAGCATGCCGGGTGAAAATTCGGTACGAGATAGACCACCCGCCGGGAATCCCCGTCCGGAGCAGGTTTGCCTGGTTTTCCCTCTCCTGCAAGAATTGAAGATGGAGCGGCAAATAGCCATACGACAACGGCGGCGATGTCCCATGAACGGAACAACCGATTGCGGCTCGCAATGTCAAAATGTTGAAATGTCCTCATCAAATCAAACCTCCGCCGTTCTATGCTCATCTTCGTACTCCATTATCACCACGCATCGACAGAGTAGACACCCAGCACATCCCGCACCAGCACATGAGCGATAGGGGAGGCAAATGGGTGCGGCAAAACCGATCAACGTTGCGGCGTGCTGGGCCCGGCCCTGCGTCCGCGCACGGCCAGAAAGAACCAGAGCACCATACTCGCGATCATGCTGAAGAACAGCAGGCGCCGGAGGAGATACGTCTGTGCTCCCTCTGTCGGGTAGAACGAGTATGCGAGCTGAGGCTTGAAGAGATATCGCTCCAGATTTCCCACCAGAAACGTCCGGTCCCTCACAAACCCCGTGTAGGATTCCCGCACGTCCTCCACGTTCGGCGGGCGGCGGTACTTGAAGATGGAATGAGGGGTAAACTCGCTCCGCACGACCGCGTTGACCCGGGGAAAGGGTACCGACACAACGGTATCGGCCGCAGGCAGGCCTAACGGAGCCTGCCATTCCCAGTCGACATACATGCGGGCAGTCGTGCTGTCGAACGCGTTCTGCTGGTTCAGAAGAAATAGCTCGGCAGTGTTGAGGACCTGTCCGCTCTTATTCGTGACGTAGATGTGCGCGTGGGAGAGATCGACAAACGCCCACCTGCTCTGCTCTTTGATGTAGGATTCTGCAAATGCGTGACCAGTATAGGTGATGGTGTTGTCCTGCGTGCGCGCACCGAAGACAAACCGTGTTGGGATGCCGGCGCGGTTAGCCCAGTAGACATAGACCTGGGCGTGCTGCGTGCACCACCCTTTCCCCGTGCCGGTGACCATCTCGTTGTACAGCACCCAGGGGTTCATCCAGCGTTCGTCATTCTTTGGAACCCCGCGGGCGTCCTTCAGCCGGATGCGCAAATAGCGCGTCAACTTCTCCATCCGGGCAAACGTCGACTCCCCGTCCTGGATCCCGACTTCCTCACGCAGCAAACGCTCTGTCTCAGCGAGGCCCTCCCCGCCGACGTACGAATAGTCATCGAGCCAATCGCGTATCCGCAGCTGGTCGAATTCTCCGCAGGGGACATTCGAGCGTACGACATACACATCAGGGCGGTTCATCCCCCGCGAACCATAGAATTCCTTGGAATAGAACTGTACGGTGACCTCCACCGGAGGGCCGGCACCGGCCGGCACCGGTTCCAGTCGGTATGTGTGCAGCTCGCTGAAGGTCGTATCGATGCGGAAGGATGGTGTCATGCCGCTCGCCGTCTGCGGGTCCTCGCCATCGGTGAAGATTCGCCATTCCGCTATCTCTGCAGTACACTCCAGATTCAACTGAAGCCGGTTCCGATCCAGGACCTTCCACTCATGAATGGTCGGGACATCAAGTGGATAGTACAGTGTCGCATAGGATGCGGGGTAGAACGAGGACTCCCACTCGCGGATAAAGAAGACATAGAGATTGGCGGCAAGCAGGAGGAGCAACAGCAGGGCGGCAAAACGGACGCTCCATTTGTGTCGGGTCATGTTGAGGGCCAGATGTTGTTCTTCGTTCCTTCTACGGTTTCCTGGACGACCTGGTGAACCCTTCCAGCTCTTCGGCCCTCCGGGGTGAGAAAGCCCACGGCTGATTCTGCCTCTTCGAAAGTCATGAACCAGTCCTTCCGCTCATGTGCGTGTGCGGGGGGTGCAGACGTCCAGGCATGGTATGATCCTGTTTTTCTACGACAGAGTCAATGCGCACCCCGCAGGGGGGACTTCTGGGGGCGGCTCAGGGAGCAGCAACAGATTCCGAAGCCAGGTGAACCGGAAAAGACAGGCGGCGTAATGGATGGAACAATTCCTCCTTACGGACTCCTTTTTGAAGTAGTCTGGAGCACGCATCGCTCCGTCTTCTCTCTACATAATCCCAAAGGGCCTTTTGCCAATCCAGGAGGCCCTGTTTGTTGGTGCGACTCCAATTGACGACTGGCAGCATCTTATAGAGACACGTCTTCTCCGACCCCGGCAAAGGAGAAGGCATCAACCGGGGAGAGCCATGACTGATAAACCAAGCATTCTTATCGTTGACGATGACGCTCCGCAACGGAGCGTGTTGGCAGGATATCTGAGGAAGCGGGGCCACACTGTTGTCGAAGCGGGCCTGGCCGACGAAGCGATGAAGCAGCTCCGCAAATCTGCCACCGACATCGTCTTCACGGACGTCAGGATGCCGGGCACGAGCGGTCATGAATTGCTCACCCAGATCCGCACCGCTTTTCCTGAAGCAACAGTTGTTCTCATGACAGCCTTCGGCACCATCGAGGGAGCCGTACAGGCGATGCGTGATGGTGCTTATGATTTTCTTACCAAGCCGATCGATCTTGAAGCAGTGGATCTTCTCATTGCCCGTATCAGCGAACGACAACACTTGCTCTCCGAGAATCGCCTTCTCAAAGAACAGCTCGTCGAAAAGTTTTCCTTTAAGGGTATCATTTCCCACTCCTCTGTCATGGATGAAGTCCTGAACACTGCCGGGCGCGTGGCGCAAAGCAGGGCGTCCGTCTTGATCCGGGGAGAAAGCGGCACCGGGAAGGAACTCCTCGCCCGCGCGATCCATTACAGCAGCCTCCAGAAGGATCATGCGTTTGTGGCGGTCAACTGTGCGGCACTGAACGAAAACCTTCTTGAGAGCGAACTGTTCGGTCATGAACGGGGCGCCTTCACGGGCGCCGAGCGGCAACGCAAGGGACGCTTTGAGCTTGCCGACAGGGGAACGATCTTTCTGGACGAAATTGGTGAATTGCCGGCCACAACGCAGGTGAAACTCCTCCGCGTTCTCCAGGAGCGAACGTTTGAACGCGTTGGCGGTTCGGAAATCCTTCAGGTCGACGTTCGTGTGATTGCAGCCACAAATAGGAATCTGGAGGAGATGATAACGGCCGGAACATTTCGGGAGGATCTCTACTACCGCCTCAATGTCGTTTCGGTGGAAATACCTCCGCTCCGCCGCAGACGCGATGATATCCCTCCCATGATCGAACACTCTCTTGCCCGCTACGCGAAGGAACAACGGCGTAAGAGTCTGAGTTTTTCCAAGGAGGCATGGAATGCCCTTGTACGGTACGACTATCCCGGAAATGTCCGTGAGCTTGAGAATATCATTCAGCGCGCCGTAATCCTCGCACGCGGAGATATCATTACGTTGAAAGAAATGCCGGCGGTCGTGAAAGGTCTCGGCAATGAACCTGTCTTGTCCGCGGGGACGCGGCCTCACGACCTCTCGAACGCTGTCGAACAACTTGAAAAGGAGCTCGTGTTCGAATCTCTCCGCGTCAATGCCGGGAACCAGTCCAAAGCTGCACGCGACCTCGGCATCTCCGAACGAAACCTCCGGTACAGGCTGAAGAAGTGGGGGAGTCGCTAGGGCGGGTTGTCCTGTTGATTAACGTTGGGTTGTGGCAGGCTCACTGGATTGGATTCGTGCAAGAATAGGCACCGGGTGGCTTTGAAGGGCCACCCGGTGTTGTGTTTCAGCAATGAAGCTGCGTTCGAACCGCACGCGCGAGCGGCGCATGCTTGCATACTTTGTATTCAACTCCTGTGCCATTCGTTCCTCTGTTGCATTTCGCTCAGCATTCCGGTCATCCCGCTTCTGCTCTTCGTAATTGTCGACTATTGTGCCGAATAGCTTCGGCACTTTTGTCGAGATCCAATACGTATGATTCCGTCATTGTCGTTATCAGGGGGAATTTCGGACATTCCATTCTGGCATGGTCCTTGACATACTTACCATCAGAAGCTACGAGCGAACCTCAACAATCACCGCTATTATCATTAAAGGAGTAGTCATGAAACGCATTCTGTCTCTCGCTCTTGCCATCGGTCTGGTGGCATTCGTTTTCACGCTCGCGGTTGACACCGCATCCGCTCAAACCACGACCGCTCCGGGCAAAGCCAATGCCCAGCAGAAGTGGGGGTCTTTTGACGACGACGGAGACGGCATCATCAACTGCCAGGATCCCGATTATGTTCGTCCGATGGACGGCACCGGGAAACAATTTGGCAAGATGCGTGGTGGCCAGTCGGCATTCGGTAAAGCGGGGAATGGTGCAGGAAAAGGCGATTGCACGGGCACCGGGGTGTGTGATGGTACCGGGCCGAAGGGGAAGGGACGCGGTAAGTAAGTAAAGGCATTGACCCGGGGTCCACGTTGTGCGGACTCCGGGTACCCTTATTCCCTTGAGAAATCAATGAAGAGCATAAGCTGCGCAGTTATTCTTCTGTTCGTGTTTGTGTCCTCGCCGCTGTACGCTCAAGGGGGTCCAGACTCCACAGCAACCGGCTCACACCGGCCTGCCTCTTCGGGGCCCGCAGCAACCCGTCCCGGGTTCATCGATGCAAACGGTGACGGTATCGATGATCGTGTTTTGGGAAAGGGTTCGGGGATCCGACGGGGTAAGGATAGATTTATCGACGAGGATGGTGACGGGATTTGTGACACGCGGGCCAGTGGCCTTGGCATTCGCCAACGTGGTGCCGGAGCCGGATTGATGATGGGAGCAGACGGCAAAGGCAAAATGCGGCGCCTGCAATCAGGTGGAAAGCCATGAGGAAGCTCGCTTCAGTTCTCACAGCCAGCTTGCTCTTGAGCACGTCCACGTCCGCCCAGTGGAGCGCGGGTGCGTATCTGGGGACGCTCCTCGACGACAACGCATTCAACAACGGTTTGCAGCTCGGTGACAGAATTACGGAACTCTCACTGCAAACGGCCTACGGCTGGGAAACTGATGCGAGCGATGTGCAACTCTTTTACACCGGGACAGGAAATTTCTTCACGCTTGTTCCCTCCCGCTCGTTCTATGAGCACACCACCGGAATGACCTATTCGCAGCTGTTCGGCGCAAACGAGGCAACCCTTCTGAACACCGGAGGATCATTCTCGATCCGGAGCAACCGTGACGAATACACGGTGTACGACCATTCACAGCTGGCTCTCCACCTGAATATGCGGCACTATCTCTCCGACATGTTCATGCTGAAAGGTGGATACTCTTTCCGCTCGGCGTGGTTTGCCGAACTGTTGGACTTCAATTACGCCGAACATGTCGCTTTCCTACAAGGTGGAGTGTCGTTTCCGACAAAGACAACGGTCATGCTTCAAGCGGACCTGGACTACAAGAAGTACATGACGCCGAATGCCGATTCCGCCTCCGCATCGCCGGGAGGCTACGGCAAGGGGAGACAGATGGCGAGTGTCTCAACTCCCGGAGTGACTCAACTCATCGGCACACTGAAGATCGCCCAGGGTGTAGCCCAGGGAACCGGACTCAGTCTGACAGGCCAGTACCAGATAAGCCTGGAAAAAGAATCGCGCTATCTGACATTCTCCGACGGCAGGCTTACCGATGATGAGCTCTTCGACGACCACTACGGCTATGAGGGGCCGCTTGGAAGTCTGCTGGTGACGCAGCTGCTTCCGGCGGACATCCGTCTGCTCATTTCCGGGACAATCCAGCTGCGCAGGTACAGCGATCGGCCGGTATATGATCTTGCAGGGGCTGTAGTGGCGCCGCAACGCATTGACAACCGCTCCACGTTCTCCGTCTCAATCGACAAACCCATCGAATCCCTGGGCTTACGTCTGACGCTGGTCTATGACCACATTATCAATGCGTCAAACGATGGCTTCTATGATTACCGGAACAACGCGGTCGCAGCCCGGATCTCCTTTGCCTACTGAACAACGCGTGTAGGCAGGGCTTCCAACCCTCGCGGCAATTCAGTACATTACACGGTATGAAACCCCGCGTACATATCCAGCCCCGATATGTTGTTGCCGCCACCGTTGTGGTCGCTGTGCTGATGATCGGCACCGCCCTGATCGAACTCCGCCAGAGCCGTGAGGAGCTTTATCATCAGATGGGCGAAGGAGCTCTTGCACTTGCGGGGACCATTGACCGGAGCGGAGCAAACAATCTCCTTTCCATGGAGAAGATAGAGGATCTCCTTGCCGAGCGACTGCTCGATAACGCCCTGTATATAGCACAACTCGATAGTGCCGGTCTCCTTCGCTCAGGTGATCTTGCCTCATATGCAGCCGAACATCACCTACATCGCATAAACATCTTCAACCTGAGAGGAACGAAGGTGGTTTCCAGCCACTCCTCCAGCGAAGATCACGCAAACCTCCCTGAAAAGAACTCGCCCGCTGAAATTCTTGCACCTATTCTAAAAGGCAACGCTGACCATATGATGATCGGGCTGAAAGAGGCGCGCATCGAGCAGGGCCAGCGCTACGCCGTGGCTGTGCGCCGTACCCATCCTGCTGGCGGCGCGATTGTCGTCAACTTGGACGCGGCCGATCTGTTGTCATTCCGACGCACTATCGGCATCGGCAAACTTCTCCAGGATCTGGGGAACAATAGCGGCATCGTCTACGTTGCGCTTCAGGACACACAGGGAATCATGGCTGCAAGCGGTGGAGTCAGGGAACTTTCCTCGATCCGTGCGGATTCGCTTATCATGCGGGCAATTGCTATGGATACGACCATCACGCGAGTTCAGCCGTTCAATGGCACAGAGGTCTTTGAAGTGGTTCGTCCTTTTGCCCCCGGGGGAACACCTATCGGCGTTCTCCGTATCGGCCTGACGATGGATGAAGTGCGGAGTGCGGAAACTCGGATGCTGCGCCGCACGGTCATCATGTCACTCGTTGTCCTCGTCATCGGCACACTGACGTTTGTCTTTCTCATGGCGCAGCAGAACTACCAGCAGATGGAGAAGAGATACCGATCCATCAGAACCTATACGGGCAACATCCTTACCCAGATGCGGGATGGAGTAATCACCGTTGACCCGACCGGGAAGGTCACCATCTTCAACGCGCGAGCGGCGGAAATCCTCGGAATACGTTCGGACAAGGTTGAAGGCCGTGTGGTGAATGCTCTTGCTGAAGGGGAGGCGGGAATGCTGAAGGAATTCTTCGCCGGATCGGATGGATCCATTGAGAAGTCCCTGGTACTGCCCGGAGATATTCGGCGCATCGTGGAGGTTTCGCTCTCAACCATTCGGGATACAGCCGGCACAACCGAGAGCAGGAGTGCCATTGTGCGCGACGTGACGGAAGCCCGGCGTCTGGAACGCGACCTGCAACGGAACAACAAACTGACGGCAATGGGGGAACTTGCCTCGGGTGTGGCCCACGAGATCCGCAATCCGCTTAATGCTATCGCAATGATTGCACAGCGCTTCACCAAGGAATTCACCCCGCGGAGCGGAGTGAAGGAGTACCGGGCATTGACGACGGTAATGCAGGAGGAGACCCGCCGTATGAACGCCATCATCCGACAATTCCTCGCGTTCGCGCGGCCGCCCAAGGTTACGCGGCGGCAGACGCGTGTCCCGGATCTCATCAGCCATGTTGCCTCGCTCTTCGCCAGCCAGGCGAGAGGGAAGGCCATTACGTTTGTCACTTCGGCTGAAGGAACGGGAACCGCCTTTCTTGACCCGGAACAGATGAAACAGGCCCTTCTCAATCTGCTCCAGAATGCCCTTGACGCTACGCCACAGGGAGGGCGCATTACGTTGACCGCAACCTCCGTCCCGGAGAGTGTTCAGTTTGTTGTTGCAGACAACGGAGCGGGAATGCCCACCGGGGTACTGGAGAATATTTTCAATCTGTACTACACGACGAAGGACAACGGCACGGGGCTCGGACTCTCGATTACCCAGCAAATTGTTGCCCAGCATGGCGGGACAATCGATGTCGCGAGCACGGAAGGAAAGGGGACTGAGTTTTCCATCGTGCTCCCGAATAGGGACTCTGACAATAATGTGGATGGTAGCGATTGAACTGCTATCGCGACAAGGTCTATGCACAGCGTGACGGTCTCGTGCCTGGTCGTGAACGACGCCGTGAAGGTCACAATGATTTAATGGCTGGTTCCTGCAGCGGTGGCCCGGAATGCCCCGTGGTGTTCTTTCTCAAGGACGTTCTGGAGAAGATCGGCCTGAGGCCCATCATGAGCATGGATGTGCGTGAGGGGCGGGGCTACCCTCACTCCCATCGAAAGAGGATTGCCGGGATTCCGTTGTACTGATATGCCACGGGGGTATGGCCCTCACGCACACCTTCTTCTTCAACAACAATACCGTATCAGCTCAAAACGAAATCTGATGTTCAGGTAACGATATATGATATACTCGGGAGAGAGGTACGAAGGTTTACTTTTGGCCAACAATCTGTCGGTATGTACAATGTGTTGTGGGACGTACGTTGTGAATTGGGATGGTACGAACAACGGCGGCCAGCATGTTGCTTCGGGTGTCTATTTCTCAAGAATGCAGGCCGGCGCCTATTCCACCACAAAGAAGATGTCGCTTGTGAAATAGATGGAGTAGGGGAAGGAGATTGTGTCGCTCCGTTGTTTCTCTCCCCGGTCCCCCAGGGCCTTCTGAATTGGCAGAAGGCCCTGTTCGTTCATATGACCGCTATCGACTGCATGTGCAATCCTTTCGAGCCATTTGCCGATTTGTGATCCCGTTTTCTGGTCAATTGCCGGTATCTCCTTGTCCCGTCTTCTTCTTTGAATTTGAGTCTTCTTCAGCCACCCTGTACACGAATGACAATTTGTTCCCATTCCACACCTCGCATATTGCGGGCATCACGCTGGACACCGGAACCAGTGCATACGTTTGCCCGGCAGAAGTCCTTCGGTTCGCCGATGGGTCATTTGACTCGACGTTCCTTGGCGTGGTGTTTCACGAGGTGTCCGATTATGCCAAAACGGTGAGTGATGCGCGCCGTGTCGCCGGGTGCTGCAAGTTCATCCTGGAATGGCATTACAGAAAGGAGGATTCGGGCCCTCCGTCCGCGCAGAGACTGACGCAGGAATTCACAAGAGACCTTTCATTCTCCACCGGAGATAGAGAGCCCACTTTGTCGAGTTCTTCTTGGTTCCGGCACATACTCGCCCCCGTCTGAAGATACTCGAACCACGAACCGATTTGCAGAGTACCTGATGCTTTCCGGGTTGTAATTGCAGAGTTATTTGATGACATTTGCCAGTTGGATGATCTCAACACGTGCTACCCCGGGCAAGTGTTCTTGTGCTATAGAGAAATGGAGGACAATGGCACAGAGTCATACGCACACCATCGCAGGAGATCATTTAGAGAAGAACCTCCTTATCGCCGTGCTGCTGAATTTCCTCATCACCATTGTTGAAATTGCCGGCGGGATATTTTCCGGAAGTCTTTCCCTCCTCTCGGATGCGATTCACAATTTAAGCGACGGGGTCGCCATCATCGTCAGCTATGCTGCAATTCGGCTGAGCAAAAGACCGCGAACACTAAAATATACATTTGGCTTCAAGCGAGCGGAACTTCTGGCGGCGGTAATCAATGCGAGCACGCTTCTTACTATCAGTTTCTTCTTGATCAAAGAGGCGATTGAGAGGTTTTCCAATCCGACTCCGATCACCGGAACCCTGATGCTCGTTGTTGCCGTGGCGGGTCTTGTTGCCAATATCGTTGGAACGATACTGCTCAAGAGGGGCTCCAACGAGAACCTCAATATTCGTGCCGCATACGTTCATCTGCTGAGTGACGCCGTCTCCAGTCTGGCGGTGATCACTGGAGCTGTCTGTATCATGGCTTTCAATATTGTCTGGATCGATCCGGTGCTCACGATCCTTATATCCCTTTATATCATCAAGGAGACATACGACATCGTGAAGCAATCGGTCAATGTGATTATGATGTCCTCACCGTCAGAGATCGATATCCATGACCTGCAGCGAGCAGTCGAGACGGTTCCCGGCGTCCGGAATATGCACCACGTACACATTTGGAAGTTGAACGATGCTGACATTCACTTCGAGGCGCATGTTGATGTGGACGATATGGCTGTGAGTCAGACAACGGCGGTGCAGCGGCGGATTGAGGCAATCCTGCGCGACGGCAATCGGATCACCCACACGACTCTCCAGTTCGAATGTGATGTGTGCGCGTCGAAAGGCCTGGTGGAATAGGCGGGGATTGGCAGATTACCTTCTCCATAGCAGGAAGCGATAATCAAGGACATGAGACGATTCGTCTGGAGTCCGGAATGAGCGCTCCATCAGTGAGTGTGTTGAATTTGGAAACGAACGAAAAGAGATGACATGCTGACATTGCTGGAAAAACTGTTGTTGGAAACGCTGCAAATCACGTTGCTTGTGGCGGTGATGATGATTACCGTGGACATCCTCAACGTATGGACGAAGAAGAGCGTCGTAGCGGTTTTCCAGGGTAAAAGCACGTTCCGCCAGTATGTGCTCTCCTCGCTGATCGGGACCGTCCCGGGGTGTATCGGGGGGTTCACGAATGTCTCACTCTACATGCACGGGCTGATCAGCTTCGGGGCGTTGGCTGGATCAATGATCGCCGTTTCGGGTGATGAAGCGTTCGTGATGCTGGCGATGTTCCCGCAAAAAGCTTTTCTCCTCTTTGCGATTCTCTTCGTCCTGGGCATTGTTGGAGGTTGGCTCATTGACAGGGCTGTAAAGAGGCTGCACATTAAAACATGTGAGAATTGCGGCGAAATGACCACGCATGCCGGTGAAAAAAGCCTGTCCCATTATCTGAAGGTCCACGTCTACGAACACATTGTCAAAAGACATCTCTGGAAGACCGCGCTCTGGACTTTCGGTGCGTTGTCGATTGTTGAATTCGGTCTCCAGTATCTGCATCTGGCAGAGTTTACGTCCCAGCACAAAATTGCGTTCCTTTTCCTTGGCGCCCTGGTCGGGCTCGTCCCGGAGTCGGGTCCGCACCTGATCTTTGTGACGCTATTTTCACAGGGGCTCATACCGTTCTCCGTCCTCCTGACCAGCTCCATAGTGCAGGACGGGCACGGCATGCTTCCCATGCTTTCGTTTTCACTGAAGGATTCGGTGAGGATCAAACTCTTCAATCTTTCACTCGGCTTGATTGTCGGGCTGGCCCTTTTTACGGTGGGGTATTGAAGCCCATGCCCAGGACCATAGAACACTGGTACGACGGGTGGTTCTATGACAGGTGGATCGCGCCGAACCAGGACCGACTCTTCGGTCAAATCAAATCTCTTATTCCCCGGGGTTCGACCGTTATTGATGTCGGATGCGGAACAGGAAGATTGGCGTTCACTCTTGCAGACACATGTTCCTCTGTTCTGGGAATAGATCTTTCTCAGCGCAACGTGGAACGAGCACAACTCCGTCTCTCCCGGACTCCCCATCATGGAGTATCCTTTGGGCACAAAAGTGTTTGCGAGGTCCTTTCGGAGAGAACAAAGCGCTTTGACTATGCGGTCCTGACGTACGTCCTTCACGAAGTAGCGGCGGAAGACAGATCAACGTTGCTCGAAGAAGCTGCAGAAGTTGCTGACAGAGTTGTTATCGGAGATTATCTGGTCCCTGTGCCGGGAGGGTTCTGGTCTTTCCTGAACAAAGTCGTGGAACGGGTTGCCGGGAGGGGTCATTACCGGAGCTTTCAATCGTATGTGTCCCGGGGCGGAATCGCCGGCCTGGTCACAACACTGAATCTGGAAGTCATTCAGGAGTTCAAAGATACGCCCAGGACGAGTCATCTGGTGATGGTACAGACGAGGCAGATACCAGTGCCCGATTGATTGCCCTGCATGATTGGAGCGTATTCTCAACTTCACTTCGTCAGCGGGAAAGATCGGGCCGTACGCTGTTGCCGTTTGTGTCGAACCAGAAGCGATAGGGGCGTTGGGAGTTACTCCCCGAACGCGTTCCGGCGAGATTGTCTCATCTCCGGTTCAGTCCGAGTAGTCGGCGCTCTCCTGCCGGTTGGGTCGCAAACGGCGTGGCTATCCGTGGAGGATCTTGAATGTCCCCCGGGCGGTTGCGCAACAGGTTGTTCCCTGGAGAATCTCGGCGACCGCCCAGCAGGCATTCCCGCGATCTTTCAGAAGACGGGCGTTGACGATAAGCGGTGTGTGAAGAGGTGTCGCCGTGAGATATCGAACGTCCAGCCTGCCCGTCATGGGATTACCCCCGAAGAGATCATGGAGCAATTGTACCATCGCGGTGTCCAGGATTGTAGCGACTATTCCTCCTTGAGCAATGCAGTCGTACCCTTGAAAGCGTTCGTCAATCACCATTGTACCTGTGTTCGAGTTGCCGGAGGTCATACATTGCATCCGCAGACCGACGGGGTTTTCCGCGCCACAGGCAAAGCACTTGCGGTGAAAAGTGGTGGTTTCTCCGTCTGTCCGTGAGTCTGTCATTGCCTGACCTCTTTCATTCTGTCACGGAGGGGTTCTCTCTCTTTTTCCCCTGGCGATGGCTGCCGCCGTGGCAGTGTCCACGCCCGCCGCCGTGGGGTCTTCCACCGCGGCCAACTCCGTAAACCAATTCTTGTTTTTCCCCGGCTTGGTGTTCAGCCTTCACTTCCAGATCTGCGTGGGTGTCGGTCGGGGGATCCCATCCTCTGCCTGCACAGCGGCCTTGGCCGGGATGTTCCCTCTTGTCTGCATATGGCATAATGTGCATTGTCTCATCGACGGTAAATACCCCGTCGGCGATACTATCGAGGATGGTTGTGACATGGACGGGTGAACTGGGTTGTTGAGAGGCGCGGTTCATCCGTTGCCTGGCTGTCGAAGACACTGCGGACACGTCACTATAGAAGTGACACTGTCCGTGGTGTGCCTGAAGAAGGGTTGGTGAAATCCTGCAAACAGATTGTCCTGTGTATCTGAACACGGACCGCCGCAACGCAGCGGACCGTGGGGTAATTGGGGAACTCCATGCGCCAACCATGAAGTTGTCGGACACAACCTGTCACCGGTGCTGAGGTCCATGGTCGTGCAGCCGGCGGGGGTTGTCCACGAGAGTCCCCGCAACATAGTGTTCCACCGCCTCATCGATTGTGTGCAGATCGGTAAGAATGGGTTGAATCCCCGATGCAACAAGATGCTGCCGGGCTCCCATGCCCATGCCGCGCGCGATGAGTACGGCTACACCAGCCAGCGGGGCGGTCATTGTTGCGTGTTTGTGATCGTCATTATGGCCATCTGCCCCATGTGCCTCCGGTCCGAAGGAATGATGGCCCGCCTTGTTCACGTGCTTGCGATCAGCAACCTTTCCGTTGTGCAGGGTGATCACCTCGTAGTAGAGCGCACGGCCGAAGTGCGAGCTGATTGTCGAGCCGTCGTCAGTGACAAATGCGATTGTGTTGTTTGGTGTTTCCATTGTTCTCCTTTGATGTTCAGCTGTTGTTCTACTTCTTGAGGATCTTGCCAAAAATCTCCTGTTCCGTGAGCTTTTGTGTGCAGAAGAACCAGTCATCACACTTCATATCAACTTTCCCTTCCATGCGCTCCTTGGCAACTCCGCAGGATCCGGCGGTGGGGACGATCACTTCGTCGCCGGGCCGCCAGTCAGCGGGAGTGGCAACGGAGAATATGTCGGCCGTCTGCGGGCAACGAGAGCCCTGTTGAGCTCGTCGAAATTCCTTCCGACGCTGAGAGGATAGTAAATGATGGTCCGGAAAATCCCCTTGGGATCGATGAAAAAGACTGAGCGCACCGCCTTGGTTGAACTTTACGAGATTGCGATCAGCATCACTGCTTTGGTGATTCAATTTTGTCCTATGGACAGCGGGGGCAGTGAAATTCTGCCGTGGCCGGAATTGGCACTTGCCATGAGCGTTTACAACGACGGCATCGAACTTGTCCTCTTCGGGCTGTAGTGACCGGCCCACCCTCTATCTGAAGTGCTTTTCCGTTCAGGAGAGCATCGGCAACGGTCTTGTGCGCATGCTCGAGAATCCTTCCAAACGTAGGCCGTGAGATATTCATCTTAGCCGCGGCATGTTCGTGCTGGTCTCCGTCCAGGTCGGCAAGCCGAATCGCCTCCAGTTCATCCAGTGAAAGGACAACGCGCTCAAGGTGAAACAGAGGTATTCCCCGGGGCTTGAATAGGCTCGCCTCTGGCGGGGTGCCGATGAACCGCTGTTTATGTGGTCGTGCCATTGGATATTATGAGCGTATGCTTATAACTAAGATCAGAATCTCCAATGACAATGTCAACCCTTCGGAAGAACGGCAAGAACCTGCATGTTCGAATGCAGACTCAACTCATCCGTATCTCTCCTCTCACTCCGGATACCGGTACCAACTGTGCATCTGGGGATCACAGGTCGGATCAGGAATATGTACGGCAACGAAGTGAAGTCGAAGACCATGTTGGAGGGCTTGGCGAAGAGAAGCAGTGTTTCACCCTCAGTTCCGAGGTAGTACAAGCCGCGGTCCCGCCAAAGTGTCGGGGCTTTCGTGTGCGTGGGTGTATGCCCCCGGGCTCTCATGGTCACGCTGCCCGTGAGAACTTCAGCATAAATCGGGGAATTGACTTTCCGTAATGGGCTGGGTACCTTCCTATGAGTGGATTGTTCTTTCTTCGGCGGTGACAAGCGATGCAGGGGACGCTTTTCTGAATGTGGGGATTCTCAATCCAAAAGGACTGTTTGCAGCTCAGATTTCGATAGGTGGGATGTCCCGCCTTCTGGAATTCCTCAAAATGACATGGTTCTTCGAATCGGACCTGTTCAAAGCAGGATATTGAAAAATGGAATGAGTTGCAGGCGCACAAACGAATGCTAACGCCAAACCTAGTTCTGCAGATCACCCGGGGCTACAATTTGCCTCTCGGTGGAATTCACGGTGTGGCTCACTGGGCGCGGGTCCTTGTGAATGGCCGCCGTCTCGCTGGCGAGACGGGCGCCGATCCGACTGTGGTCGGGCTGTTTGCGGTGTTTCATGATGCCCGACGCCACAATGAGGGATATGATCCCGAGAACGGAAACCGCGGCGCCATCCTGGCGCGCGCACTGTGTGATCGGTAAAGCGCTCGTCAAGATGGCAAAAGTCAATGAGAATGCAACAGCCGGTCAAGAGGAGCATCATGAATCATCCGGGCAGGGAGTGGTTTCAGACCCGATGTGGATGGGGTTCCCGGGGTGCACAACCGTAACCGTTTGATCCCAGATCATTAAACTCCAGGAAAGAATATACATGCTGAATATCGCTCTCTTCGGCCCCCCGGGAGCCGGCAAAGGTACTCAATCTGAGTATCTCATTAATAAGTACAACCTCTTTTACATCTCCACCGGCGATCTGCTTCGCAAGGAGATTGCACAAAAATCCCGGCTCGGCTTGGAGGCGCAAAGTATCATCGCCTCAGGTGGTCTGGTGCCTGATGAAATCATCGTACAGATCATTGAGAAGACGATAACCGATCACCCCGGCGAAAACGGATTCCTTTTCGATGGCTTTCCGCGAACATACATTCAGGCATATATTCTTGAAGGATTGATGCTCAAGCTCGATACGGTCCTCACCTGCCTCATCAATCTCAAGGTATCCCAGGAAGAGTCAGTTGCCCGTCTTCTTAAACGCGGACTCACATCGGGACGCACGGACGACAACGAACAGGTCATACGTAACCGGCTGCGTGAATACGATGAAAAGACTCTGCCCGTCCTCACGTTCTACAAGGATAAAGGGATCTGCGTCGACGTCGATGGAAGCGCCGGCATAAACGAGGTGACGCACTCGATCGAAGCGATCATCAAACACGAACTGAGCAAGATTCTCTTGAACATCGTCTTGTTCGGATACCCCGGGTCAGGACGCGGCTCGCAAGGCAAAGCGCTTGCAAAGGAGTACGGATTGGAATATGTGGCCACCGGCGAGATGCTCGATCGCGAAATCAAGGAAAACACTGAGACTGGGCGTAAGATCATCGAGATGTACGAAAACGGACAACTCGTGCCCGATGAGATCGTTGTTCAGCTTATCGAAAAGCGTCTCGCCGCTTCGAAGAACTTCGATGCCAAAGGGTTCATCTTCAAGGGTTTTCCCCGCACCCTCGTTCAGTCCTATATCCTCGACGGCCTGCTGAAGAAGTACGGAACCGCCATTTCAAAAATCATCGAGATCGAACTCCCAACCCTGGAATTGATCAGTAGGCTGGACCAGCGCAGCAAGACTGACCGGTGCATGCCGTATGATACAAGCACCCAGAAGATTGTCAAGCGTCTCCAGGAGCATGAAACGAAGACCGTTCCCGTCATCGAAAAGTACAAACAACGGCATGGCGTCGTGAAGGTGAACGGCGAAGGGACGCTCGAGGAGGTGTACAAACGGATCTCCTTCGAGATTGAAAACGGCTTCAAGAATCTGCGGTGATCTTCTTCTCAGACGGATAGCGATCCGGATACTCTCTTCTTCTCCGGATTCGATCACTCCGGCCTCATCGCTAGTGGCGGGAGTAGGCACATTTCCGCGGTCCTGCTGTCCGATTCTGTTATGACTGTCATAAGTCCTATGATCTCGGTACATTATCGGATCAGTCTATCGCTGGCAGGTTTGGACATGACGAAGAAGGCGGGTGAGGTTCATGAGGCCATGTACACCATGGGAAGCAAAGATGCGTGCCGAAAATATCTGGCAATGTGACAGGGGTATGTTGATCAATGCGCTGATGGATCTGGAGACCAGCCCCGTGATTGATCGTGCGAAGATCCGTGCGGCCAATGATAAAGCCGGGTGACCGCCGGCGGGCCGCGCATAGAGAGTTTTGACGAGGTGCAGGAGAATGAATACCCGGGAACGATTTCATGCGATCATGGACTTCAAGCCCTTCGACCGCCTTCCACTCCTTGAGTGGGCGGAGTGGTGGGAGGAGACGATTGAGCGATGGCATGGCGAAGGACTTCCCCCCGACCTCAGTGATCGCTATGCCATCTGCAAACATTTTAACCTGGATATATACAAACAGGACTGGTTTGACGTCATGGCATCCGACTGTCCCCGACCGGAGGCACACGGAACCGGTATCCTTGAGTCAGATGCGGATTATGACCGGATTCTGCCGTACCTCTACCCTTCAAATCCCGTCGACGGAGAGCGGTGGCGACAGTGGGCACAAGAACAACAGGATGGAGATGTGGTTCTCTGGTTCACCGTTGACGGTTTCTTCTGGTTCGCAAGACGTCTTCTCGGAATCGAACGGCATCTCTACGCATTCTATGACCAGCCGGAGTTGATGCATCGGATCAACTCGGACCTGGCCGATTGGATCGTGAACGTGATCGGACATGTATGTTCCATCTGCGTGCCCGACTTCATGACGTTCGCTGAAGATATGAGCTATAACAAGGGTCCGATGCTCTCAAAGGACCTCTTCAATGAGTTCATGCGGCCCTACTACGACAGAGTCATCCCCGTGTTAAGAGAAAGGGGGATCATGCCGATCATTGATTCGGACGGGGATGTTGCCACGCCGTCGTACTGGTTCGAAGAATCCGGACTCAAGGGCATTCTGCCATTGGAGCGGCAGGCCGGGGTCGACATCTCATCACTTCGGGCCCAACATCCGAGGATGAGATTCATCGGTCACTTCGACAAGATGACGATGAATAAGGGCGAATCCCGTATGAGGGAGGAGTTCGAGCGGCTTCTCCCGACAGCCGCCAGAGGGGGGTTCTTGATCAGTTGTGATCATCAGACACCTCCCGGGGTTTCGTACGACAGCTACCGGACGTATCTTGATCTCTTCCGAGAATATGCCGGGAAAGCAGGAGACATGTCCGGGGAATCTGTCGAGCCAGGCAATGGAGGTGACACCTGACAGCGCGTCTCGCTTTGTACGCGGGCGGAATTGTGAAGAGACAAAGGGAATATTGTTTCTGCTGAAATCACACGTGCAGAAGAAGTAGGAGGAGTGGCCCTGAAAAATACGGCCAGGGCAGGTCAAACGTGAACAGGAGCGCACCGTGAATGCGGGGGGCAGGCATCCGGCAAAGGCGTTGCAGAAAAAACAGAAATATTGTATATTAAATGCTCTGTGACCGAGCGTGCGGAACGGCCCCGTAGCTCAACGGATAGAGCAACAGCCTTCTAAGCTGTAGGTTGCGCGTTCGATTCGCGCCGGGGTCACACCAGCAGCTTGCCCCCATCGTCTAGAGGCCTAGGACACGGGCTTTTCAAGCCTGTAACACGAGTTCGAATCTCGTTGGGGG
>CAVZWW010000002.1:0-453377 GCA_963779225.1 uncultured Bacteroidota bacterium | reverse complement strand
GTTATCGGAGCTTTAAAACTCTGCTCAAAGACAAAAGTTACCTATGACGATGGCGACAAGTCAAAGGCCAAGTCGAAAGATGATTTCAGCATGAATGTATTACGCTGGGGAGCTACTGCACGGATCGGATATGAGCATATCCAGGTATTCGGTACAACTTATTTCACCCAACTCTTTGAAGAAGGTAAAGGTCCTGAACTGTATCCATATGAGGTTGGTATAGCTTTTACCTTCAACTAAAATGAGTTTTAATTTTCAATTCCGATCAGGGTGTCCCAAAAGGCACCCTTTTTTTAAAATCCACCCCTAAATCCCCCAAGGGGGACTTTAGAAGTAAGAACATTTGAACAAACGAAATCAGAATTCAGAACTGATCTCTTTAACTTCTTAATTCGCTGTTCGTTTGTTCTTCATTCTGATTTCAAAAAGCCCCCCCTGGGGGGTTTGGGGGTTAAAATACTACTTTTGGGCAAGTAGAACTATCACCAGAATAACAGCAGCTGCAGCAAGCGCTGCAAAAGTTATCTTAACCCAGCTGTAAGGTCTTTCTCCCTGCACCTCCCCTGTTCTTCCATTGATAAGGAAACGGTAGGTCTTATTTTTAAAGGTATAGGCACTTATCCAGACAGGCATCAGAATATGCTTGAAGGTAATATTCTTCCAGGTTGTATTCATTGAACTAACCCTCTGATGGTCTCCGCCAATGTCTCTGCAAATGGCCGAGTGAATGAGCTTATTCATCTTTGACTTTGCATCATCCAGTCCTTCTTTCAGATCTACCTGGTAGCTCTCGGTCTTAAATCCGCTAAGGTAGCTCTCATTGAATGGCACCATTTTATCCAGACCCCAGGGTTCAAGCTTTTCAACATATTCCTTTGGCAGTGATTTACTGGCAACAACCAGAACATCATCGAAAACATTATCAACATGTCCGCTTGCACTGCTCCACCTTGTGCGGGTAACTGTCCTGGTTCTTGTTACAGGCTTGCCGTTTTCAGTTGCCGTGTATGTTTCAGTTGTATGATAGTCATCGCCCCTCTCTCCTGTATAGTCAGTAGCAGTAACCGAATCGTAAGTCCAGTAAGGAATATACAATCCGGTCAGTTTCTCCTGCTGTCTGGCATATCGCTTCAACTTGTTCGGAGCAAACCATAATTTATTGATCCAGTCGACGAATTCCCTGAAAGCCTTATCCTGGTCAATTGCAAAAGGAAGGATTGCTTTCGGCTTGATCGAATGTGTTGTGGTCGCATCTTTTATAACAAGAGGCGACCCGCAGCAGGGACATGAATCAGATACCACATTGGGATTAAAAGTTGTTTGTGCCCCGCATCCCTGACATTTGATTGTGGCCACTTCATGGGAAGTTGACTGTTCCTCAAAGTCCTTTATAAACTTTTCGTAATCAAGCTCTTCAAATACCTCAACTGAAGTTTTAATCTCATTCTCCGTCCCACAATAAGGACATTTAAGATTGTTGGTGCCGGGTGCAAACTGCAGCTTCCCCGAGCATCCCCTGCAGACTGTTTCTTTCTGAATTGTTTCTGATAAAATGCTATCCTGACTCATAGGTCTATGATCTTTGAGTTAATATTTTGAGAATTCTGACAGAATCCTTATTTAGGCGGAATTGGCGGAGGAACCGCCCCGAATAAAGCTGTCAGATCAGCCTGTTCACCGGCAGCTGACCACTGAGCCATTCCCTGTTTCCATACAAGTGTATCTTTATTAATCTGTCCCTGCGCTGCCATCTGTTTCAGGGTATTGATATCAAATGGTCCTGATCTGCTGGCCATTCACGACTACAAAATAACTTACGGTTCCGGGCACAGGAGGTGGTCCTGCCTGCTGAGGCTGTTGCTGATCCCATCTGTCCCATCTGTCCCATCATTGCATTTGCCATTCCAAATCCCATGCCCATACCCATACCTGCAGCAGCACCTCCGTCGGCAGGATTATTGGCAGCAGCTTCCATCGACTGTCCAATCTGGAACTGCGGAACTTGTTCATATCACCAATGATACCCATGCTTGAACGTCTTATCAAGCGCTGCTTCTACATTCTCTGGTAATGTGATGCTTGCAACAAGGAATTTCAGTAAATCAATTCCGTATTCAAGGAATTCAGGTTTCATTTTGTTCTCACAGAATTCTCGATATCTCATCAAAATTTGAAGCCATATCCAGAACCGGGATCTTGCTTTCGCCAATGGCATCAGTAAACCTGGTAACTGCAACATTTCGCAGTTGATTTGTGATACTCTCCGTTGTAAAGTTGCCATCTGTACCTGCAATTGTCTTTAATAAACAAGCCGGGATCAGAAATCTTCATTGTATAATTTCCGTTAGCCCTGATACGTATAGGTCCGAATTCAGGATCACGCAGCATCACAGGATTAGGAGTTCCCCACAGCAGATCTGTAAATTGTTTTGTATTTACAAAATACACCTCAGCCAGAAAGGGGCTGTTAAACCCATACTTCCATCCTTTTAATGTCGTAAGAATCGGAAGGTTTTCAGTTGTAAGGGTATAGAGACCGGGTGTAAAAACATCGGCCAGCTGACCTTCATTGATGAAGACAGCTACCTGAGATTCCCTGCACTGTTAGTTTTGCACCTGTTCTTGATTTCATTCTGATACCTCTCAAAACGGTGAACCATTGTATTCTGTGTTGGATCGAGCCATTCAATAATGTCGATAAATTCTCCGCGGATCTTGTTAAATAGTCCCATATCCTGGTATTTTTAAGTTTAAATGAACAGTTAGTAATTCAGAAGTCTAAACGGATCACGTTTTTGACAAAAGAACCAAGATACTAAAAACTTTTCTTGTATTAAATGATTTTCCGGCTGATTGAGCAGAGTGACATGTTTTTTATCTTTAAGTTTGGATCAGAATCAGCAAGATGAAATGATAACAGAATCTTCCTTTATGCTTTTAGCTATGGGGGCCTTCTTTGGACTTACAGCCGGGATATCCCCCGGGCCTCTTCTGGCCCTGGTTATAACTGAAACTCTGAAACACAGCAGGAAGGAAGGAATAAGGATAGCTATGGCACCCCTGATCACTGACCTGCCAATAATCCTTATCACGTATTTTATCTTTTCAAAGTTATCTAATTCTGATATAATTCTGAGTATAATATCATTATCAGGAGGCATCTTCATCGCTTATTTAGGTTATGAAACCATTAGGACAAGGGGGCCGGAATTAACTGAGACCGGAAAAGATCCGGAATCGCTGAAGAGAGGAATAACTGCTAATCTGCTTAATCCGCATCCCTATCTGTTCTGGCTTACAATTGGAATCCCAACAGCATTCAAAGCCTATGAAATAAACCTTTTGACAGTAATTTTATACTTCCTCCTTTTCTATACAATGCTTATCGGTTCAAAAATCGGGATTGCCTTTCTGGCAGAAAGATCGAAGAGCTTTCTCAGCAATAAATCATATAAAATCACAATGCAGATACTTGCAGCGGCTCTTTTCATTTTTGCTGCCATTTTCCTGTACGATGGAATAAAAACACTATTACATGCATGATTGGTGCAGGGACAAGCCATGGCGTGGACTTTCATGATTATTGGAGGTTTTACGCAGGGTCATGCCATGGCATGACACTACATGATATATTTAGGGATTTACGTGGGGATATATAAAAAGTCCTTGCTTCTGCTTTGTATTTCTCTGTGTGCTCTGTGTATTCTCTGTGGATCTCTGTGCAACAATAAGTTAAGAACTTACACAGAGGACACAGAGGTTTCACAAAGTTCCACAGAGGACTATTTCTACATCCCCAACAAAAAATTAAAAGATATCTTTGCTAATCTTTAAATAACAACAACATGAAAAAACATCTCCTCATTGCTGTAATTTTTTCCCTGTTAGTTTCAATTTCAGGCTGCGCTAAAAACGATCATTACCAGGTTTTTGCATTAAAATACCTTGATGCCTCAACAGGCAGTGCCGGTAATGTTGCCATCGGAGCAGATCCAAATGACAGTGTAAGGAATTGTTTCATGGTCTGGCTTCTGAAAGGAGATGATGGCAAACATATTCTTGTTGATGCGGGATATATCGACACAGCTGCCACACCCGATGAAAAGTATATCAGACCCGACCTGTTGCTTCAGAGAATGAATGTTAATCCTTCAGATATAACTGATCTTATACTCACCCATCCGCACTGGGATCATATAGGCGGAATAACTCTTTTCCCGGAAGCGACAATATGGATGCAGAAAGCCGATTTTGATTATTACGTGAGCGGGAAATGGCAGGACGACGGCTATTCGAGGGGTTTCAGCGCAGAATACATCCCCGATATTCTGAAAGTCAGATCAGAGGGCAGGCTTAAGCTTGTGGAAGGTGACAGTATTGAATTGATGCCGGGTATCAGGGCGTTTACAGGCTCGAGGCACTCATTTGAGAACATGTTCCTGCTTATAAATGAAAACTCAAAAGACGACAGGATAATACTGGCCTCCGATGCAA
Source organism: uncultured Bacteroidota bacterium (assembly GCA_963779225.1). GTDB lineage: Bacteria > Bacteroidota > Ignavibacteria > UBA10030 > UBA6906 > CAVPCZ01. Next base: position 448,883 of record CAVZWW010000002.1, on the reverse strand, counting down.
GCTGGTTCTACTATAACCTCGATCATCTTCTTTCTGTTCCCCTTGTGATTGATCCTGAAGCTTATGTAAGGGCCCTGAAAAGGATGAAAACCATGGTTTCAGATCCTGACCTGATAATACCCGGTCATGATGACCTTGTTTTTTCAAAGTTCCCGGAAGTTGCTGACCGGATTGTGAAAATAGAGAAGTAAGACCATGGCATGGCCACACAAGTCCTTTGTCAGACAATTATCTTTCCTGATGTTTATTGCCCTATGGAACCAAACAAATCATGCGGTTTAACGCAGAAAAAGTCATTGAACAGAAATCCAATAAGAACCACCAATCCTACCATGGTAAGTACGACCAGGATCTGAATTAAAGAAACCTTCTGAATTTCATGCTTATTTTTTAACTCACAGATTTCTCCAGGGCAATGCTGGGCTTTTTCTTTGTAAACCAAGTTATAGAAAAGACAACCCAGGCAAATACCAAAAACAGATTCAAAAAACAGGAAGATCAGGCAAACAAAGCAGATAAGTCCGGTGATTGCGCTATAAGAGTTAACTAGTACCATCAAGACGAACATGGCAGTAGATAGAACTACACCTATAATCCATGCAAATTTCTTCTGGGCTGCACCAACATATTCAGGGTTTTGCTCGGCTCACAATTAGTCTGCTAATAATAAGGGTTGGAGCATACTTTGGTGTGATAAACACCCGAATAATAAAATCAATCATAAAAACAGTGATCACATATTTGATCATCAAAAAATCACCTTTAAACAGAATGAACATGAACGATAGGAAGGTGAAAAAAAACAGTATTCCTGCAGCCGCACGTACTTCACGCTCATTAAGCACTGGGATATTATATCCTTCAACTAACTCACCAAATTGATTTACCTTTTTCATATTAGTATCGATATTAAATTCAGAATAATAATTCTTTGTCCGGGGATGACAAAACTACAGATTAATATCTTACGTGCGACCCTTCATGGGGAAGTCTGGTTTGTATAGTGAATTTTGGCAATCGCTGAGTATTTTAACCGAACCTGGTGTTAAATAAAATACCCATGTGAGTGTGTTTTGAGAAAAAGAGTGAGCCCGTTCACTCCCGCTCACGCTCTCACTCTTTTTTTGTTGACCCACCAGGTTTCGAACCTGGACTCTTCAGAACCAAAATCTGACGTGTTGCCAATTACACCATGGGTCAGTTTATATAAATTGAGCTGCAAAAATAGAATTTTTTTTTAAATGTGACGACTATCATGGCAATTTGTTGGGATGACAGGGCAGTTATTATAATTTACCGGCAAGGATACATGATCATAACTATTCTTGTCCATCTCCTCAACCTCAACCATCGAAAACGGACTGACTACCAGCGATTTAAGGATAAATCCAAGCTCTTTCATATCTTCATCTCCCTGCTCATAATACCAGGTTATTGTGGCATTCTTGGCAATTTCCTTTACCTGCGACAACTCCCTGAGTATTGTATAGATCCATTTCATTGAAGCAGTATTGATATACTCAAATCCGAGGGTGATTTTTGTGTTGCCCCTGTAGTTTTTTGAATAATCGGTTATCCATGCCTGTAGAGGTCGGTAGAAATCACCCGGATTCTCAGGAATTGACCTTCCCATAATGAATAAGTCTCCCGGTTCCAGAATAATCCACGGAGTCCTTTTGGAGAGTTCCTTAAAATATTTTTCCGGATACACCATCCCCTTGTTATCAATTTGTGATAAACAGCCTTCATGTCATATCTGATAAACAACAATTCAGGCTTAATTTAATTCCGGCCATGTAAAATTAGAAAAAGAAGCTTATTTTCCAAATGTTATCGGGAAACATTCTGATTAAAGAGAGTTGGTTCATTCTCCTCCCAGAGTGTCGGATGTTCCTCTTCAAACCTTTTAAGAATGGCTTTCATAATTGTTGCCCGCATAAATTCGGATTTGTTTTTGACCCTGTACCTGCTGCAGTAAATACCAAGGGCCTTCATCTCCCTGCTGTTCAGCATTAGTGAAAGCGTTTGTCCTCCGCAGCCTGTCTTCCTTGTAAACAGTTTTCGTCCTTCCATCTATGAAGCTTCAGAGGCTAAATTATAAAAAGGTAAGATGAGGAGAGAGACGGTGCTGCAGAGTTTTTAACATAAAAAAATCAGCCAGTCCTTATCTGACTGGCTGATTGATATTTATCTTATTCACAACTTTATTAAATCCACCCTTTAGTCCTTTTACCTCGCTGTCTTGGCGGCGAGGTTGCGCCTTTTATCTACGCCTTCCCTGCACTTCCCAGCACATTAATAACTTTATACTTATAAAGCTCTTTAAGCTTTTCGCGGGCTGGTCCAAGGTAATTACGCGGATCAAACTCACCCGGTTTTTCAACAAATACTTTGCGGATAGCAGCTGTCATTGCAAGACGACCATCGCTGTCGATGTTGATCTTACAAACTGCCGATGCTGCAGCTCTCCTGAGCTGGTCCTCAGATACCCCGGCAGTGTTTTCCATTTTCCCGCCATATTTGTTGATCTCATCCACGATATCCTGAGGTACCGAAGAAGCACCATGAAGAACGATAGGGAAACCGGGTATACGTCTCTCGCACTCTTCAAGAATATCAAAACGAAGAGGAGGAGGAAGCTGGCCCGGAGCAACCTTGAACTTGAAAGCACCATGTGAAGTTCCGATAGAGATTGCAAGAGAATCAACGCCAGTCTTTTTAACGAAGTCTTCAACCTCTTCCGGCCTGGTATATGATGTGTGGTCCGATGACACCTCATCTTCGATACCGGCCAGAACACCAAGCTCGCCTTCTACAGTAACATCATGCTTATGTGCAAACTCAACAACCTGTTTTGTCAGTCTTACATTCTCTTCATATGGAAAATGAGAACCGTCAATCATTACTGATGAGAATCCTGTCTCAATACATGCCTTACAGGTTTCAAATGTATCGCCATGGTCAAGATGCAGTACGATCGGAATCGCATGTCCGAGTTCCTTTGCATATTCAACAGCACCCTTGGCAAGATACTGCAGCAGGGTCTGGTTTGCATATTTGCGGGCGCCCTTCGATACCTGGAGTATCACAGGTGACTTTGTCTCTACACATGCGCTGATAATTGCCTGCAGCTGTTCAAGATTGTTGAAGTTGAAAGCAGGAATAGCATATCCTCCTTTTACTGCATTCCTGAACAATTCCCTTGAATTTACTAATCCCAATTCTTTATAATGTAGCATAATACTTAGTTTTAAAATGAGTCGCACAAGTTAGCTATTTTAGCCGGGGCGGCAAAAATATTTTATGAAAATCTGCAAATGATTGTAACATTTTATGCCAACTCTTTCTGTAAAAATCATTTATAGATTTTGAGATATTGACTATCTTCGTAATCTTATTTTTGTAACCATTGTTTACTGTAGTACATAAATGTCTGTTTCGTTCAACCTAATTTCAGACGGATCATTCCGGCAATTAAGATCTGTTTTGCAAACAAAATATCTTCCTATGAAAAAATGCTCATTAATGTTATTTCTATTGTTATCCGCCTTTCAGGGATTGCTTTTCGCCCAGCAGAAGGTCTGGACCCTCGATGAATGCATCTACTATGCAATTGATAATAACATCCAGATAAAACAGCAGGACCTTCAGACCCAGTATCAGAAAAACTCTCTCGATCTTTCGAAATTCAGGCTTCTTCCCACGCTTTCAGGATCTGGTTCTCAAAACTATTCCTGGGGCCGTTCACTCGATCAGACTACTTACAGATACACTGAAGATCAGAGGGTGATCTCAAATAACTTCTATGTTGGAGGCAGCATGAATCTGTTTAATGGCCTGCAGAATTATAACTCAATTAAAAAGTATGAGTATGAACTGCTTGCCGGAGAACAGGATCTTGAGAATATAAAGGAGAATATCGCGCTGACTGTTGCACTGAATTATCTGCAGATTCTTCTTAATAAGGAGCTTGTAACTGCAACAAATGAACAGCTTCAGATAACACTTCAGCAGATTGAAAAAACAAGAAAACTTGTTGATGCCGGCAGCGCAGCACGGGGAAATCTTCTTCAGATTGAAGCCCAGGCTGCACAGGAAGAAGTTCAGCTCATCAACATCAGAAATCAGCTTGACCTTTCCTATCTCGATATTACCCAGCTTCTTGAACTTAAAACTCCTGAAGGTTTCGAGGTTGTTGTTCCTCCAATAACCGTTGATACAAATGCAATTATAGGCGAAACAATTGAAGAGATCTTTCAGATTGCAAGCGGGGCAAGACCAAGCATTAAGAGCCCTGAACTGATGCTCACTGCCAGTGAATATGACCTTAAAATTGCAAAAGGATCCAGAAGTCCGCGCATCTCCATGAACCATTCATTAACAACCGGCTATTCAGATGTCCGTCAGAAAGTTCTTGGTACTCGACCCAGCATCGCTTGAAGTCATATATGGTGATTATCCCTTTAATGAACAGTTCAGGGACAACAGAAGCATTGCTCTCGGATTTACACTTAGCGTCCCAATCCTTAACGGATGGCAGGTAAACAAGAATATTGCCAATTCACAGACTAAGCATTGAGAACAGCAAGTATGCACTCGAAGGAGCAAAAAAGCAGCTCTATAAAAATATTCAGCAGTCATATGCCGATGCTTCTGCAGCTTTAAAAAAATATGCAGCCAGTCAGAAGGCTGTTACCTCCATGGAAGAATCATTCCGTTATACAGAACAAAAATTCAATGTCGGACTGGTTACCCCCGTTGACTATAATGCCTCAAAGACCCAGCTTTTGAAAGCTCAGTCTGATCTTGCCCAGGCAAAGTATGAATATATTTTCAAAACAAAAGTCCTTGATTTTTACAGAGGCATACCATTAAGTCTTAATACCAAATAAAAATAATCACCTTCAATATCATGAAAAACAACAAGATCCTTAAGATTTTACTCCCGATTAGTTGCTCTCTGTTAATTCTGGCTGTGATAGGAAAGAAACAAGGCTGGTTCGGGAAAGCAGTAATGGTTAAGGTTGCAGTGGAAAACGCTGAGAAACGGACAATCGTTGAGACAATAACTGCTAATGGGAAGATTCAACCCGAGAAAGAGGTTAAGATCAGTCCTGATGTTTCCGGTGAAATAGTTGAACTTACAATTATGGAAGGAGACGCAGTTGAAAAGGGTCAGCTTCTGCTCAGGATCAAGCCCGATACCTATATCTCCCAGAGAGACAGATCGATGGCGGCAATAAGCTCGGCCAGGGCCAGGCTTGCACAATCGGAAGCCCAGTTTACCCAGGCTGAGCTCTCCTACAAGCGGAACAAACAGTTGTTTGACGAACAGACAATTTCAAAATCAGATTTTGAGCAGGCTCAAGCTTCCTATACAGTTGCAAAAGCAGAGGTAGATGCAGCCAAATATTCAGTTATCAGTGCAGAAGCATCACTTGAAAGAAGCAAATGAAAATCTTATCAAAACATCAATCTATGCACCTATGTCAGGTACCGTATCAATGCTCCTTGTTGAACTTGGTGAAAGGGTGGCCGGGACAAACCTGATGGCAGGTACCGAAATGCTAAGGGTAGCCGACCTGTCAAGGATGGAAGCCCAGGTAGAAGTAAATGAAAATGATATAGTAAGGGTAAAACTGGGCGATACTGCTGTAATTGAAGTTGATGCCTATCTCGATAAGAAATTCAAGGGAGTGGTAACCGAAATTGCAAATTCAGCAAAAACAACTGGAATATCAGCCGACCAGGTTACAAATTTCGATGTTAAAATTCTTGTTCTCCCTGAATCATACCTGGACCTTATTTCTGAAGGAATATCAAATCCGTTCCGCCCGGGAATGTCAGCCACGGTTGACATTCAGACACGAGTAATGGATAGTGTAATTTCTGTTCCGATTCAGTCAGTTACTACACGTACTGATACTACTAATATTACCGGCAAAACAACATCGGATGAAATACGTACCCTTGTTTTTGTAACCGATGGAAAATATGCCCTGGCACGTGATGTAAAAACCGGCATTCAGGATAACAGTTACATTGAAATTCTGTCAGGTATTGAACCTAATGAAAGGGTGATTTCGGCACCATTCAGTGCAATCAGCAAGAAACTGTCTGACAGCACATTGGTAGAGATTCTTAAGAAAGAGGAACTCTTCAGGGAAAAATAGGAACACCAAAACCCCTAAAGAAATGATAATCTGCATTGAAACAGCCACTAATTTGTGTTCAGTGGCACTTTGCGACAGTGCAGGAGTACTTTCATTGAAAGAAAGCAATGACCTGAATTCGCATGCTTCAATGCTCACCGTATTTATCGGAGATATTCTGAAAGAGACTGCTGTTAATGCGTCCGACCTTGAAGCAGTTGCTGTCAGCAAAGGACCCGGCTCATACACCGGACTCAGGATAGGAGTATCAGTGGCAAAAGGGATTGCATTTGCAGCGTCAATACCTCTGATCGGAATCGAAACCACTCTTTCGATGTTTATCGGGATGAAGGAGAGGATGATAAAAAACGGGAATTGGCTGGATCGGATACATCTTCTGCCCAATGCTTGATGCCAGAAGAATGGAGGTTTATTATGCACTTTATGATTCTGACAGGTAATATGATTAAAGATATCGCTGCTGAAATAATAACGGAGGATTCTTTTACTGTCATTTCCTGAATCAAAAAATATTATCTTCTTTGGCGACGGAGCATCAAAATGCAAGGATGTTATAAAAAGAGCAGAATGTCGAGTTTGTGGATGATTTTGCAATGTCGGCTGCCAATATGCATATTCCTGCATACAGGCACTTGAATCGAAATCACTTTGAAGATGTTGCATATTTTGAACCTTTTTACCTGAAAGATTTCATCACAACAACACAGCGGAAAAATATACTCTGATAAATATGGCACAATATACTGCAGAGAATCATAAATAAAATGAAACAGGGTTTTACTAATAACTCTATCTTGCAGCCCTGTTCTCCTCTCAGGATGGTGCCAGACTACATCATACAAACCAGGTGAAACTGTTAACTATACAGTGTTCATTACGGACCCATAAACGCAGGTGAGGCAACTCTTGAACTAAAACTGAAACATATAAGGGAAAACACGTATGGCATTCAAAACTTATAGGCTAAAACAACCGGGATGGCTGATGCTATATTCAAAGTTGTTGATATTTATGAGAGCTATATCGATCCTGAAACCGAACTGCCTGTATTCACAATAAGGAATATCAGCGAAGGCAGGTACAGAAAATATAATGAAGTGATCTTTGATCACAATACAAGAGCTGATTCTGCAATTCTCACCAGCGACCTTACCGGAATACATATTGCACAGAAAGGGAATGCATGATATCCTGTCATGTTTCTATCATTTCCGCGATAATATAATGCCTGAATAAAAGGAACTTGAAAGAAGGGGATATGATTACCATAATGACCTGGTTCACCGATGAATTGTATCCTGTACAGCCTGAAGTATGTAGGGACAGAAGATGTGAAAACAAAGCTGGGAAAGATAAAGTGCTACAAGTTTAACCCGGTTACCGAGGCCGGTCGTCTTTTCAAAACAGAAGAAGATGTTTCATTCTGGTTCTCTGCCGATAAAAATTATTTACCGATTAAAATACGATTTGATATATTTGTCGGGTGCATTTACAGTTGAAATGACAAATTATGAGGGACTTGCATATCCTCTGGAAATTAAAATAAAGATAACTTTATTAAATATTGAGAATAACTTAAGAATTTATGGCTAGTACTGCAGATTTCAGGAACGGATTGGTTATTGAATATCAACAATGACCTTTATACAATTGTACAGTTTCAGCATGTTAAACCCGGCAAGGGACCGGCTTTTGTGAGAACAAAACTTAAAGAACCTTAAAACCGGAAGGGTAATTGATAATACTTTTTCCTCAGGTGTCAAAGTCAATGTTGCAAGGGTTGAAAGACGTCCTTACCAGTATCTTTATAAGGATGATATGGGTTATTATTTCATGCATCTCGAAACATTTGAACAGATACATGTTGCAGGAGTCCATGATTGAAAATCCCGAATTCCTCATAGAAGGAGTTGGTGTAGAAGTTGTTGTTCATGCTGAAACAGAGACCGTACTTACTGTTGATTTTCCTCCAGTTTGTTGTTCTGGAAGTAGTATATTCCGAACCCGGACTGAGAGGCGACACTGCAACCAACACCCTTAAACAGGCAAAAGTTGAAAACGGATCGGTCATTATGGTACCTCTGTTTGTAAATACAGGAGATAAAATAAAAATTGATACCCGCGACAAATCATATGTGGAAAGGGTAAAAGCATAATATCACTGAATGGGACAAAAGCTGGCTCAGATGGACAGGTTGAAGATATCCAAATTCAAACTGGATGCTCTGCTCGACATTACACTGTCGATCAATGCCAACCTGCCTGTTGAAGAGCTTCTTGCAAAATATGAGAGCATACTCAGGGACAATCTGGGTATTGGTAAAATACTGATTTACAAAAGATCCGATACCTGGGAATGTATTCTTAACGGAGGCTTTCCGAAGCAATGCTTGAAAACATCGATGTTGAATCAAGACTGCTCGATATAACCGAGATATCTTTCGATGCTGCTGAAATAGGCTTTGAAGGTGTTGATATAATCATTCCTGTATTTAATAATAATGTACCATCTTGCATTATGTCTTTATCGGCGATATTGAGGAAGAGGGTGAAGGAATGAGCCCGGTTCTGAAACACCTGAACTTTATCCAGACATTCTCAAGCATCATAATTGTTGCAATTGAGAATATCAGGCTTTTCAAGGAAAGCCTTCGCCAGGAAGCACTGAAAAAAGAGCTTGAACTGGCAGCCAGGATGCAGAAGATGCTGATCCCCGACAACAGCCAGATGCCCAAAAATCCCAAGATCATTGTACATGGCTTCTATTTTCCTCATTATGAGGTAGGTGGAGATTACTATGACTGTCTGAAGATTGTCAGAAACCAAAACAGGATTCTGTATTGCCGATGTATCAGGAAAAGGGATCTCAGCAGCAATACTGATGTCAAATTTCCAGGCAAGCCTCAGGGCCCTGTTTACCCACGATATAAGTCTTGAGGCTCTTGTCAATAAGCTCAATTCCATAGTTGTTGTAAATGCTGCCGGAGAAAAGTTCCTCACCTTTTTTGTTGCCCGATATGATCATGAAACAGGCATAACTGGAATATGTAAATGCTGCTCATAATCCTCCTGTTCTTTACGATACCGTGACAGGAGAGGTACTTCATCTTCATGCCTCATGTGTTGGTATCGGGATGCTTGATGAGATCCCTAATGTCAAGAAAATCTGAATTACAATAAGGAACTATTCCAAAATTGTCTGCTATACCGACGGACTTTCAGAACTGAAGGGAGACGATGGAAAGGATATCGGCACCAGGAGTAATTATAAAGCATATATCAAATACACTCCCTGTTGAAAACAATATGAAGGAGATGATAAAGGAGCTTGGTCTGCCTGATAACAATCCCTATACTTTTGATGATGTTTCAATTATTGTTGCCGATCTTCCAAGGTGATCCTCAGATAACCCTTATAAGGAAATAGTTTTTCTTCCCTTTCTGAATAAGCAGGTATTTGTTGTTCAGGAGAGCATCCTGACCGAGTGATTATCTCCGCATTTTCAATCTTCTCCTTGTTTATGCTCAGCCCGCCTCCCTGAACAAGCCTTCTCAGTTCTCCCTTTGATGCAAATACCTGTGTATGTTCAGCACAAAGATCTGATATTGAAACACCTTTGTCGATTACCTCCTTTTTTACATCAAATACAGGAACCCCTTCAAATACAGAAAGAAAAGTATTTTCATTCATCTTTCTTGAGCGATTCGGTTGTCCCTTTCCCGAAAAGGATCTGCGAAGCCTCAACAGCACCTTCATAATCCTCGCGTGAATGAACCATTACAGTTACCTCTTCAGCAAGTCTGCTTCTGCAGCAACCGCTCATGAGGAGCCTTATTATGCTCATTTATAAGACCATCAATTTCATCCTTGTCAAGAATTGTAAAGATCTTAATATACTTTGCAGCATCCTCATCTGAAACATTAAGCCAGAACTGGTAAAACTGGTAAGGAGTTGTTTTTTCCGGATCGAGCCATACATTTCCCGATTCTGTCTTTCCGAATTTTGTTCCGTCCGATTTGGTTATGAGCGGACATGTAAGTGCAAAAGCTTCTCCTCCTGCTTTTCTGCGTATAAGCTCTGTACCTGTAACAATATTTCCCCACTGGTCCGATCCTCCCATCTGAAGCTTGCATCCATGACTGTTATAAAGATGAAGGAAATCGGTTCCCTGAACAAGCTGGTATGAAAACTCTGTAAATGACATTCCCTCCTTCGATTCGGAACCTATCCTTTTCTTCACCGAGTCTTTCGACATCATATAATTTACAGTTATATGCTTTCCGATATCCCTTATGAACTGCAGGAAATGAATATTCCTTCATCCAGTCATAGTTATTGACCATAAGGGCCCTGTTTGGCTTATCCGACTGGAAATCGAGAAATTGTGAAAGCTGTTTTTTTATAGCATCCTGGTTCTTTCTGAGAGAGGCCTCATCGAGGAGGTTTCTTTCCTCTGATTTGCCCGAGGGATCGCCTATCATGCCTGTGGCACCTCCAACAAGTGCTATCGGAGTATGTCCGGCTCTCTGGAAATGAACAAGCAGCATTACCTGTACCATGTGGCCTATATGAAGAGAGTCGGCTGTCGGATCGAATCCTATATATCCTGATGTTTTTTCCTTATTCAGCAATTCTTCTGTTCCGGGCATAATATCATGTATCATGCCTCTCCATTTCAGTTCATCAACAAAATTCATTTCGCTGTTTTTTGGACTGCAAATATAGCAAAGAGGGTCAGATTGTCACATCATCGGGTTTCTTTTTAAACCTGTCGAAGCTCCTGTTAAAAGCCCCCTTCTCCAATAATCGGGAAAATGGCAGGATGCAATATCCGAAATCGGATTATAGAACATCGATTCTTCTAATTTATCTTTCGGGCAGGAAAGAATCGGCGGGCATCAATTGAATTCAGGACAACAAATAACACACTGAGAATAAGCACTGATTTGAGAAGACCGAATACTATTCCGAGAAGCCTGTTTACAAAGCTCAGGGCAGCGGCATCAACAATTTTATTTACAATTATTCCAGACAAAATGGATAAGGACAACTATAATCCCGAAGGTTATAAGAAATGCAATTATGCCGACATACTGACCGGTCATATCAAAATAGTCGTATAGTTTGTCAGCTGTAAATGCCGAGAATTTTATTGCTCCCCATATACCGAGCACGAGTGCTGCAAGAGAAGCCACCTCTTTTACAAGACCGTTAATGAAACCCATCACCATTGACAGGATGAGAATCATTACTATGGTTGCATCTATCCAGTTCATATTAATACAATTTGACTGGATGAAAGTAGGAAAGATAGGGGAATTATCAAAATGAATAAAAGGCGACCCTCCTTCGCTGAAGCTTCGGATGGCAAAGCAGGCGACGGGCGTCAGGCGTGACAGGAATTCATGAACTCACCTCCTATGAAAGAGCCAGCCTTGAAATAAATAGCCCTTTGAAGGGGGCTATTCTCTTAAGATTCCCCCTTTGAAGGGGGCAAGGGGGATGTTTATATCTGTAGTAACTACTCTAATTCCATTACTATTTGATTAAAGCAAAAAAAAGATATACTTTTGCGGTGAATTACGGTCCCATAGTTCAATGGATAGAATGGAGGTTTCCTAAACCTTAGATTCAGGTTCGATTCCTGGTGGGACTACCAAAACAGAGTGAGAGTGAGAGCGGGAGCGAGCACTCTCATTCTGTTTTCTCACACTCGCACTCACACTCACACTTTTCTGTTCATTATCCTTCCCAGTGAGAGCGGGAGCGAGCACTCTCATTCTGTTTTCTCACACTCGCACTCACACTCACACTTTTCTGTTCATTATCCTTCCCAGTGAGAACGGGAGCGAGCACTCTCATTCTGTTTTCTCACACTCGCACTCACACTCACACTTTTTTCCCGGGGTAAAGAATAAATTCCTTTGCTTCTCTATTTTTTGTTTAACTGAAACTATACTGAAACAATTCATATCTCAAAAGCTATTATGTAAATATGTCTCAGGTTACCTTGGAGTGTAAAATGTGGGATTTTAGGGGTTGAGAACAACTTGTTTTTTGAAGAGGAGCAAAACGTAAAAACTTTGACAAGTCTATTACCCAACCGTCCATTTTGGCGTTTCGTTTTATTAATTGTCTTTTATACATCTGACACTTAATCCGTCACGTTTATTTGACTCAATTTTGGAAATAAGTGTCTTATCGTGATAAATCAGTTTTGCAAAAGCGTAGAGTTCATTTTTAGGGGTACTCGTCCACCAGCATCCAATGTCATGTATATCGGAAAACTTTCCTTCAATATGTCGTCTTTGTCCCCCTGGCAAAGCAAAGAAACCGATGTCCTTAACGTAACAGTGATTGGGATCTGACCATAAATTTGAATCATCATCTTTAAGCTTTCCTCCGGCTTTTTCAATCCCTCCCAGAAAATCTATCAGGATGTTCCAGTCTGGATCTGTAGGTACATGCCATCCTGTGGGACAGAGTAATTTGGTATCAACAGTAAAACCATTGTAAAGGAATCCATAAGTTTTTGAATAGTTGATTGAATCGTTATTATACCAGCAAATAGCAGGCATTCGGCCAGGGTATTGCCAGATTGAATCATCCTTTATTTGCGATATTATTGTACCGTCATTTAGTCTTGAAGTCTTTAGGTTTTCTGACATCCAGATTTGCGATCCAATTCCGATTGTCCTATAGACATTTCCATCAATATCCGCAATTGAATCTATTTGTCCAGAGTAATCTATCTGAGGAAGAGTCTTAGGATCCGATAGAAAACTCTCACAGGATTGTGATACAAGGATAATGAAGCTGCAAATTATTATTATTTCCCTTTGGATCATTATTATTTAAATCTTCAGGTATAAAATATAGTGTTAATAATTTTAAATATAGTTACTTATATGATAACGCATATAATAATCTGGATATTGTTAAAATTTAATCCAGTCTTTCAAAGTATTGTTTTAAGGAATTGCTGTTAGCGTTCGTTTTCTTGTTTTTATAAATGGCTGTCAGGCCCGTTAACGTGCTATAAATGAATACTAACGGTTACGCGGTTTGTGTTGTTGCCAACATTGTCAGACGTAGCCGGAGGTGAAGTCTGAAGGCAATAACACCTACCGACATTGTTAGGGTGCGTAAATGGTTTATAAAAAAGTCAGTCCTATCCTCCGGTTAAGTCCCTTTTCAAAAATTCTTATGAGTGTCGAGAGTTGAATATTACCTTTCCCGTTCTCAATTTTTGAAATATAACTTTTTTTAGTCCCTGCTTTTTCAGCAAGTTGTCCTTGTGTCATTTTAGCCTCTTTACGTGCTTCTTTTAACATCTCACTGACAATGAACATTTGGGCTTTCTCCTCATATTCATTTCGACTTTCAGTCCCGATTGGACCATACTCATGGTCCAGCAACTCGTCAAATGTCTTAATATCTTTATAGTCTGTCATTTTTTTTGTCTCTTAAGTTTAAAATACTCATCCTTTAATCTCATTGCTCTCTCAATCTCGCTTTTAGGTGTTTTTTGGGTTTTCTTTTGAAAACCATTGAATAAAACAACCAACTGTCCATGGTCAAAACAACAAAATATCCGATAAATGTTTGACTGGTATTCAATCCGTATTTCATAAAGTCCATCGTATCCGGTCATTGGTGATAGAAATTTCTCCGGAACTCTGTCCACTTGTTTTATCAATTCGAACACATATTGGATCTTATGTTTTACTTTAATATCCAGTTCTTTATAAAAGTCAAGAAAATAGTCACCATGAATAATTATCTGTCTTGCCATGCTATAAAGTTATCTCCAAAGATAACATTTTTTCATCAATTTGCAATCAAAATTAATTGTCAAAGTGGAAAAGCCAATGACCCTCACCACCTATAGCCGGAGCAATTTGACCATCTCAGGGCTATGTTAAGTGCTTATTTTTAAACTATTTATGTTTTTGCTTTATTCTCCGGTCTGATGTGGTCAAGCCTTCCGGTTTTTGTATGCTTATTTACTTCCTTCTCCTTTCAGCATTAAAGAAAGTAAGTCCTGATAAGCTTATATATAATGACTTGCGACAATAAGTGCTGTATAAGATTTCATTTTAGATTTAAAGGATCACAAAGTACTTTGAATAAGTCCCGTAGGGGAAGAAGACTTAAAGCAAGGCTTATTCAGTAACCCGGCAGGGCTTGGCCTTGCTTAGCCCTGCGTAGTCTTACGAAGCAGGGATGTGTCAGTCAATATTGCTTCTTGCAAACCCACGTATGCCGAATAAAATTGGCTGCAACAGGCGAGCATTAATCCATAGTGAGGGTTGCTATTTATGTTGTATACCTACAGCCTATGCATTCAACCATACAAAATAAAGAGAGCAACCCGAACATCTATTGACCTGGTAATATCAAATCTATAATTTATCTTGCTCTTCAAGCCATTTCCTTACCCGTTCATGCTCTGCCTGATGTTTTGATTCGACGTTTTGAATTATCTTTTTAAATCGCTCTTCGTTACGGATACTATTAAACAGGGGATCGTGTTTTAAAAGACTTACCCACCATAAGGGAATAAAATTCAACGTATTAAATTCATCAAGATACTGGTAAGCTTTTATCCTGTCACCTAAAAAAGCATATGTAGCTGCCAGATCATAATGAGCAGCCTTTCTTTGTGCGATATCTCTGCCAAGTTTAATACTTTCTTCGCCAATCTTGATTTGTTGCTCAAAATAGTATTCCGCCTCTTTCTTTTTGCCCATTTGCCACAAAAACATATCCAGCGCGATGGGATCCTACAAGAAGCAGCCTGCCTGATTTTTTAAACCTTTCAATTCTTTCTTTAGCATTCAAATATGCCTCCTCTTTATAAGCCGGAGGCAAACAAATATAATATTCCTGGTCAATTAATATTGTTGGATCAAAATCTTTAGCCTTCTTAGCTACTTTCAAAGCCTCTTCAAAATTTTCAAGGCTAAATTCTATCCATGCCAATGCTTGCGTGAAATACCAAACTGAATCTTCATTTAGTGTAAGTGCTTCCTTAGAATAGTATTTTGCTTTATCAATGAAACCACAGTCCATATAGGCAGCAGCTAAATTATTAAGTATTGATTGACGTTCATCTCCACGAATAATAGTCAAAGCTTTTTGATAGTTATCTATACCCTTAACAAGATCTTTTATTATGTATGTAAGAATGTACCCCTTATTATTATACGCCTGATAATAATTTGGATTAAATTCTAATGCTTTATCGAAATTAGCTAGTGCCTCTTCAATGCGCCCGTTAAACCGGTAATATCTACCTTTCAAATAATATGCTTCATCAAGTTGATCATCAAAGTTAAGAGCGAGATTGACCAGGACAAGACAAGAATCCAGATAATTTTCTTTAAAATAGGTTTCCCAAAAATACCTGGTGTAATATGTTCTTGCCAAACCTGTATAAGCCTTAGCGAAAGCAGAATCTATTTCAAGGGCAGCTTTATAAAAAGTGGTAGCTTTTTGATAAACACTCAGATTGCGGGTTTCCGCATATTCATTCAGGTAATTATTTGCTTTCAGGTATAAATCGTATGCCGTCATATTAGGAGTAGATATCTTTTCTGTCAGTTGCTTTTCCCCGGGAGTAATTATAATGTACAATTCCCTGGCAATAGTCTGCGCTACTTCACTCTGTACAGAAAATATATCGTTCCATTTTCTGTCGTATTCTTTTGCCCATGAGTGACTTTCTTCGCTTGCTTTAATCAACTGCACAATTAATCTTACTTCTTCACCAAATTTCTGAAAGCTTCCTTCGAGCAGATAATTCACGTCAAGTTCCTCTCCAATTACATGAGTAGTTTTAGTGGTTCCACGGTATTGTTCGACGGAGGTTCTGGATATTACCCGCAGATCTTTAAACTTTTGCAGGTGAAGCAATATTGCATCCATCACACCATCGGCAAGATATTGTTTATCAGGGTCATCACTCAGCGATTTAAAAGGTAATACTGCTATGGATTTTTCAACTTGCTCGGAGGATTGAAATAGTTTAGGAATATAGAAATATCCCAGCACAATCAAAGCCAGAATTAAAATAGATCCTATAACGATTTTTGGTTTCAGTTTAAATGGGGTTTGAGGCTTGGTTTTTATAACCTCCTCTGAAACAATTTCATCTTGCTGACCATATTTTTTTATTGCAGTAATAATCTCCTCAATGGCATTTGCCACCTTGTTGATCTGATTCCGGTAAAAAGTTTTATTAAGATTATTGTCCGGATGATCTTCGTTAGACATAAGGGGTCGGTTCACTCCGGGTTCCTTGTAAATGAACTCAATTCCTCTTAAGAATCCACCAAGTTCACTTTCAACAAGTTTTTTGTCATCTGCCTCAAGGTTATGTATCTGAACCGGAAGTACTCTATTCGCTACGTTGCCACCGTGAAGATTAACCTTCAAGCCAAACTGATCATTTGAAGCCTGATCAATAAATGCTTTAAACTCATGCTCCCATGCAAAGGATTTAGGGTCACAGTATGTTCGGGAAATGATTGGAATAAATATTAAACACTTCAGTTTATCTTTCAATGAAGCATCAACATCATGAGTTTCCAATAATCCATCATGAGGATTGATATCGAAGTAAACTGAAATATCTTCTTTGAATGTGGATTCTAGTTCGGTCCTGAGCGCATCAACAAACTCACTCACCCACCTGTCGCCTTTGTTGTCTTTCTGGCGGTAGGAAATGAATATGTCATAATTATATCCAGGAATTATGCTTGGCATACAAAACAATCATTTTGTTAAAGTTATGAAAGAGTTGAATAAGAGCCAAATAAAAACCCAACCACCCAGGTATTACCCCAGATGGATGGAATCAGCACTGTTGTTTTCAGTGGTTTTTTAGAATTTAAGATTTACTAATGATATATTCTGCAATACAACATAAAGAAAGCAACCCGGACACTTTTATACCGTATTAACTGGTCGTAGTATTTTAGTATATCTCAGGAAACATATACTAATCAAGTGGTTAATCGGATTAAATTGTATTGCGACTTTCTCTTCGTCTACCTAATAATGCACCAAAATGTGCCATTATAAAAGAAAGAATCACACCTAATCCAAGTATTAACCCAAAAGTGGTAGTCCAGAATTTCGGGTCCATAATAGCAACAGGTATAACAAAAATATTACAAAGCAAAGGCACAATCCAGACATGTTTTGGATGAAGAATGCAAATCAGAAAAGAGGCAGAAGCCATCATCAAGCTCCAAATGATATAACTTAAAGGTTGGCCAATAGAACTACTAATAATACCATTGATAACAAAAACCAAAATTGCAGCAAGTAAAGATTTTCCCCAGGCTGGAACCCAAGCGATACGTTCTATTATTTCATTTTTTTTCATAAGCGGGTATCTTTAAATGCTAATTTAGTTCTAATAAAAGCCAAAGTCAATATTTTTTATTAAGTGGTCGTAGTTATTTTTTCCGAAATATATCAATTGTCATTTAAAAAAGTTCAAGGAATTTCAGATCTAATTTGTATTCATTCTTTTATTTAATTCCTCTTTTATTTTTTTCCTTCCTACTGCTAATGGCAACACTGTTACTAATAGAGGGATAATTATAAGTGCCATTAAAGGTTTAAATACTAATAGAATTATAATAGCAATCGAGTAAAAGATTAATGTAACTATTAGCAATGTAGTAACATTTTTATCTTTTTTTTGTTAATTGTTCGTTTGTCAATTCTTCTAACTTTCGTGTAGCCATTTGCTTAGGTTTTGGTAAATAATTTCTTGATATATATTTCAAAATATTTTTTCAATAGGCTGCTTTATCATTTGAAGGGTCATAAACATATGTTTCCGAATAAGCGTCACTTGCACGAATTCCACCACCACCTGGTACATATATTTTTCCATCCAAAGTACAAATAGCTAATCCAATTCTTCCTACTGGCATGGGAGATTTAGTTCTCCATGTATCCGTTACAGGATCATATTCCTCTACAATTCCATATGCTATTGTTGGGGGATACACATTCCCACCTCCAATTGCATAAATCTTTCCGTTTACAGCAACAGTTGCAAGAGCCCATCTTGCAGTTGGCATGCGAGATTTTTTTGCCCATGTGTCTGTCATTGGATCATATTCTTCTACAGTAGATACTGCCCCCTGTCCATCGTGACCTCCTATTGCATATATTTTCCCATTGATAACACAGCATGATAACATCCATCTCGGAGTTGGTATAGCTCCCTTGCTAGTCCATGTATTTGTATTAGGATTATATACCTCTATTGCTTTGAAAATTTCATTCACCGGCCAGCCAGTTGCACCTCCAATTACATAGATTTTTCCATTAACGGTTACAGGACTATGCCCCCAGCGAGTTGTAGGCATAGGGGATTTATTTCTCCAATTATCTGTTGACGGATCGTATTCTTCTAAAGTAGATAAAGTTACATTGTCCACCCAGCCTCCAATGGCATATATCTTATCGTTCACAACACAACAAGAGAAATCGCCTCTGCCTGTTGGAATAGGAGATTTATGTGTCCAAATGTCAGTTTCAGGTTCGTATTCTTCTACAGAGGAGTTCTGTTGTTGATTACCTCCTATGGCATAAATCTTTCCATTCACAGCCCCTACAGAATGCAAACCTCTTGCAATTTGCAGATTAGCTAATTGTGACCATGCACCATTTTTAAATTGAGAGAATTTTCCTGGTATTAGTATTTCCTCCTTAAAATCAACCCAACCAATAAAAATAGATGCAAATACGATTGTTGTTAGGAAAAGCACAATTCTTTTCATTTTAGTAGTATTTTTTTTTGACTATTAATATGTTGTGATCACGCTAGTCATTATGGCTAATCGTTTATAGTGGTATTTTATATGCTATTTGTTGACACATTCAGGGGGATAGTGTTATGTTCATTATAAATAAAGTTTTCATTGACCTACCTCCCAAAATCCCATTTTGTTTAAGAATTATAAAACTTTCGTCCTGTCAGTCACATAAGTATTATCAATTAAACCAATGATTCACAAAACCTTTCCCTACTTACGCCTAACTTTTACTTTAACTATTGTATACAAGTTAAGAAATATCAAGGGAAATTTGGGATGACATTTTCACAGATTCTTTTTTATGAATGTATAATTGCCCAGGCAAAATAATATCGTACCTGGGCTTTACTTCATAATCCTGGATCAGCATCACTTATCATTTCTGATTCATCAAAGCATGGATTCCTCAACATTTCAAAACAATCATCACAGGTATTGACTTGATTATCTATCAATATATCCCTCTGACATAAGTTCCAGAGTTTCCTCATCAGGATTGAAATACTCTCCACAATATATACATCTAATTTTCATGGCTGTCTTATATTAATCCGTTATCAGCAAAACTGTAATAGTTGTCATCAGTAGTAGATGATCAGATGATCAAGTAGCTGTATATCCATAAGATTACCTGCTTCTTTGATCTTTTGTGTATAGCCTGTATCAGATTCACTGGGATTCATATTACCAGATGGATGATTATGTGCACAAATGATATCCAGATGCATTTCCTTTGATAGCTGCCTGGAATATTACCTGGACATCTGTTACGGTTCCTGAAATTCCACCTTTTGATATTTCAAGGATCCCAAGTACTGAATTTGATCGATTCATCAGTAAGATCTTGAATTCTTCAACAAACTCGATTATTTCCAGGATTCCAGTTATCCATGAAGATTTTATAAGCATCTCTATTACAAGTAATCTTTGGTCTGTCTGAAGCTTTGACCTTAGTTTTATAGATAAGCTGAACTTCAGATATTGTTGACTGTTGTGTTTTCATATAGATTTGATTAGTGATTAAATAGAAATGAAAAAGCCCGGTCCCAAAGTCCCAGGCTGTACTGTTGCAATATTAATATGTTGATATAGAATATGTTAGAATATAGTGCAATTATGCAACATCCTCTAATTAGCTGTTTTAAAGCATATTTACGACATTATTGCGTTTCAGCAATGGTAGATACTACTGAAGGGGAGATCGTGGCTTAAACGGGCTAGAAATGGCCTTAAATCGGGATTGTAGTGATACTGTATATAATTGATATACTGCATTATAAAGTATATAAGATAGAAGGGGAATTGGGAAGTTGGACTCTTAGAAGTATATACCCTGTTAATTATTCTAATTGATTCAAAAGTTCAAAAATGACTCCTATAATGAACAAGTCAATTTATTCTAAATCCTATTACTAAAATATCATCTACCTGGCTATTATTTCCCATCCATTCATTTAATGTCTTTTCCAACAATATTTTCTCATTGGCAGTCTTTAGAATTATTTTTTAATAATTGTTCCCTGAATTGTCTATACCCAAATTTTTTATTTCCCGGACCACCAAATTGATCGGGAAACCATCTGTGAATAAATAAAATGAATCACCTTTAAAAATATCTATTTCATGAAATGTGAAATTATCCATTCTATCATTAATCCCAATTGGCATCAGGATCTCCTTTGATCTCATATAACCGTCATCCCCGGTTAATTCACTTCGAAGTACTCCCTACTTCCTCCTTCTCTGATTTTCGAAGCAGATATAATGGATTATTTGCCCCTGCAAACTGCAACTTCATATTTTCAAGATCGAGAGTGCACAGGGCTATGTCCATTCCATCCATTTGCTCCCCTCTTTCACCTTTTTGTCTGTAACGAATGGATAACCTCTTTTCTCAACCGACGCAGAATAACTCCCGGATGAGTGATATATTCTTTATTGACTATTTCATCTAGCAATGCTATTCCCAACATACTCATAAAGGCACCTGGTACTCCGTGGCCTGTGCAATCAACAGCAGCAATTACTGTCTTATTCTCAATATTTGAAATCCAGTAAAAATCCCCGCTGACAATATCTTTTGGCTTATATAAAACGAAATGTTCCCCAAGGTATAATTCCAATTTTTCTTCTTTAGGTAAAATAGATGATTGAATATACTTTGCATAGTTAATGCTGTCTGTTATATCTGTGTTAATCTTTTCAATATGGTCCTTTTGCTTTTCAATTTCATGAGTTCGTTCTTTAACTTTATCAGCTAATTCCCTGTTTACTTTTTCATGCAATTCGGCATTTTCTTTAAGTTGAACGATAAGTTGTTCCTTGAATTTTTGTTTTTCTGCTTCAATAAGGGCATACCTGAATGTTATACCATATGTAAATACCAACAATTCAGCCAGAATTCCTAACTTATTTGATATAAATGAGTTGTCGTTAACAGACAGTTTAAGGATGACACCTAAAAGCAATCCTAAAAAAAGTAAAGAAGAACCAAATGCTACTATATTAGTAAGTTTGCTTTTTAATAAGAATAATTTTATCACCAGAAATAAGGAACAAATAAGTAAAATTCCACCAAATATATTTTGAATTATCATGTTAAGTATTACTGCATAAAAGAAATAGAGAAAAAGAGGAATTCTTATACTCTCTATCGCTAGAAGAATTTGGAATATTTTCAAATATTTATCCCATCTGGGCAGTATTTGGGAAGTACCAATAAATAATCGAAGAAATTGTATATAAAAGACAAACCCTAAAAATATAAAAGGATTCCCATAAGGATATATTTTCCTGGGTAATTCAGGAAATAACCGATAGCCATAAGCTGTTATAAAAAAATACCAGGCTGCTAATAGGATAATATAAACAGAGTAATAAAGATAGAGTTTGTCTTTCTTAAAGAAAAACAGAAAGAATCCATACATTATCATTAGAAACATTATGCCAAAAGCATAACCGTCAAAAGACATTAAAAAATTATTTTGTTTTATAGCTTTCCCGACATCGACAAACTGTATTGAAAAACCTGGTGACTCATAATAAACGTTTTTGATTTTTAAGAAGAATTCTGACTTTTGGGAATTCTCGAACTGAATAGTATTTGAAAACGGAATAATTTCATTGTTTATATTGCCATCTAACAAAAAACCGGTTTTTTTGAAACGAATAATAGTGTCATTGAAAATATAAATATCCACTATGTGATCTAATAAAGGCGGAACTCTTAAACCCACAGGATAATCATTTCCTAAATTATTCTCAATTGAGAAATACAACCAATAAGTGTTTTTCGTTATTCTTTTTTCTTTAAACTGATTTAATTGTAAAAAAATATTCTGTTTTTGTATTTCTGATATCTGACTGATATCGAGGGCATTGGTTGTATCTTTATAAATATAAATATAATTTTCAATCTGTTCGTTTGCCTGCTTAATGGAGTTTATTTCTAGGACTTTCTGGGCTGAAGAATTTTCTAAAAAAGGGAAGAGGATTATAAATATAAAGGCCTTTTGCAATAATACCTTCAACTTATTTTCTAAATAAGAAACTCGAAAAACCATATCAATCAAGTATTGGTTGAAAATTCTTAATTTATTTTTTAATAAAATTTAAAAGGTATATTATCCTTAGGGTAATGTTAATTCTTTATTTTATAATGGAATAGGTTGTTCCATAATCAAATTTAAACCTTAACACGGTTATAAACAATTTTATTCTTTCATCTTATTGGTGTTTCAGGTTAAAATCCAATACCTCACTAAAAAGATCATATATCATTTGTCTTACAAATCCCATCCCATCTACCCTCAGCCAAATTCAATCTCCGGCTCGCTGTCGCGAAAGAGCCTGGCCTTGCTTAGCCCTGCGAAGTCTTACGAAGCAGGGATGTGTCATAAAATATTGCTTCTTGCAAACCCACGTTTGCCGAATAAAATTGGCTGCAACAGGCGAGCATTAATCCATAGTGAGGGTTGCGATTTATGTTGTATACCTACAGCCTATGCATTCAACCATACAACATAAAGAGAGCAACCCGAACACCTTTTGACCTGGTTAATTATCTTTTAAGCAACGAACAGAAAATCCCCATGCCATTGCATCAGAGGTTAAGTTTGAAGGACTGACGTCAAAAATAAGCATCATTTGCCATCCTATGTTGTTCGAATTTGGTTTAGCAGTAGAACTCCAGAAATTACCATAAACATGAAGATTGTAGTAGCTTCCATAGAAGTTACGGTCTCCACCCGGAAGAGCTGTAAAACCACTTGCGTTGGTAGCACTTACGATACCTTGCCAATGAGTGAATCCGGATTCTTTAAGTTTTTCACCTGCAACACTTTCGCCACCCAAATAACTAGTTAAAATTGTCCATTCATTGTCCGCAGGTACATGCCAGCCTGTGGGGCATACTTTTTTAGTATTAGTGGAGGCTCCTACATACCAGTTGTAAAGAGCACCATAAACGGATTTATATGTTGCTGCATCATTTTTATACCAACAATAGGCAGGGGAACTCATGCTAGTCCAAGCGGCATTATCAGTTACATTAGGGATGTTTGTTCCATCATTATATTTGGTAGTTTTAAGATTTTCAGCCATCCATGTCTGGGTTCCTATTTGTATGGTTTTGTAAGTATTACCATCAATATCAGAAACAGAGCCATAAGTTAAGTTTGGGTTAAAAATAATCCCGCCTGCCCCAGTACCTGTGGTAGTTGTAAAAGTCAAATCACTGCCATATGTTGTTCCCCCTGAGTTTACTGCTTTTACCCTGAAATGGTAGAGTGTATTAGCTGTCAACCCTGTTATTGCCCCACTCACACTTGTTACAGTAGTACCAGTTACTGTAGCAGGGGTTGCTGCCGTTGTCTGTCCATAAGATGTAGTGGTACCATACTCAAAACTTACTGTTGTACTCAGGTTATTGGCATTTACAGTTCCATTTAAGGTGGCTCCTGTCTGGACAATAGATGTTGCTGAGGTGGTCGTGACAACAGGTGCTGTAGATATCTGACTAGTTGTAAAAGTCATATCACTGCCATATGTTGTTCCCCCTGAGTTTACTGCTTTTACCCTGAAATGGTAGAGTGTATTAGCTGTCAACCCTGTTATTGCCCCACTCACACTTGTTACAGTAGTACCAGTTACTGTAGCAGGGGTTGCTGCCGTTGTCTGTCCATAAGATGTAGTGGTACCATACTCAAAACTTACTGTTGTACTCAGGTTATTGGCATTTACAGTTCCATTTAAGGTGGCTCCTGTCTGGACAATAGATGTTGCTGAGGTGGTCGTGACAACAGGTGCTGTAGATATCTGACTAGTTGTAAAAGTCATATCACTGCCATATGTTGTTCCCCCTGAGTTTACTGCTTTTACCCTGAAATGGTAGAGTGTATTAGCTGTCAACCCTGTTATTGCCCCACTCACACTTGTTACAGTAGTACCAGTTACTGTAGCAGGGGTTGCTGCCGTTGTCTGTCCATAAGATGTAGTGGTACCATACTCAAAACTTACTGTTGTACTCAGGTTATTGGCATTTACAGTTCCATTTAAGGTGGCTCCTGAAAGTGTAACTAATGATGCGGCTGTGGTGGTTAAAGTAGGTGGTGTGGCTAATGTTTTAAAACTTATTTCATTCCCATAAGAAGTTCCAATGATATTTGTTGCATAAGATCTTACATAATAAGTAGTTCCAGGAAGCAGGCCACTTAAACTACTAACAAAACTTCCTGTTCCTTTTGCATCTGAGGTTTTATTATTTGCAGTTGTCGGGGTTGTTACTGTGCCCCAACAAACACCTCTTCCTGTAATTGGTGACCCTTTATCATCTGTTATATTTCCTCCTGAGACAGCGGTTGTTTCAGTAATTGCAGTAATTGCTGTTGTTGCCACTGCTGGTGGTGCAGGTTTATCCTCACAAGAGTGAAATAAAATGATAAATATGATTAATCCTGAAAATCTAAGTACATTTTTCATAAGTTATGAATTTGGATTTATCTTCTCAAAATATGTATATTATCAAATTTACAATTTGTATAAGCAAAATACATCTAAAAAAAATCCACCCACCCGGGTTACCGAATGGATGGAATAGTCAAAACCTAAATTAGTAGAGTGAAAATAATACCTGTCCTCTTACTGTCATGTAACTCATGTTCAAAGCTTCTTTCTGCCTGACCCATGGCAATAGGAGATTTTAAATTACTATCTGTATTAAAGATACTAATAATTAACTCATTAGTCAATAAAAGAGATTATGATTGTATCAAACACATAATTTACTGTATGAACATATGATTAATATAGGTCAAACAAAATTCCAGCCACTCAATTCTCGACCCAAATGGATCACTCTTTATGGAAAAGCCGGTGCCCCTGACCACAATCCGCCGGAGAAAAATGACCACCGAAAGTCAGCGTTAAAAATTTGATACATAGATAAATACAATTAAGGCCTTCTGACTGGCTAAATGTGGTCAAGCCGTCCGGCTTTTGCAATTTATCAAGGAATTAACTCCGGAATAGGGTAATCAATCCTATCCGGCTTCAAATGGTCAAGGTTACCGGCTTTTCCAGTGAGCAAAGTAAAAAGAGAATAATTATTTATAGTTTTAAAGAGCTATACTTTAAAATAAAATGAATGTTTCCCGATCAGATGTTATTGTTATTGGCGCCGGAATCAGCGGGTTGACAAGCGCAGCTCTTCTGGCAAAGAGTGGATTAAAAGTTAAACTGCTGGAGCAGCATTATCAGCCAGGAGGTTCCTGTGGGGCTTTTCGCAGAAACGGTGTGACCTTTGACCAGGGAACTGCAATGCTCTATGGCTTTGGCAGCCAGGGTTCCAATCCCCATCGTTATATTATGAGTGAACTTGAAGAAGAGATTGAGGTAATTAAGCATGAAATGCTCTATTGCCTGAAATATGACGGCACCCCCATTCATTTTCATTCTGATATGGACTCATATTTCAAAGAACTTGAGCAACTATTCGATGAGGATGAAATGGCTCAGCTGAAATCCTTTTACAGCTACATTGGTCGTTTATATCATAAGGTGTTAGTCGCAGAGCCAATTTGTGTTGCTCCCACTGAGATACCTCCAAAAACAGCCTTAAAGTTTTTTCTCAAAAATCCGGTTAACCAGATAAAAATGATAGGATTATTGAAAAAAAGCGCGGGGGATATTGTTCGTCCTTATATTAAATCTGAACGGGTAATCAAGTACCTTAATAAGCTGACCTCAACATACTGCTATACCCTGGTTGATGAAACACCGGCTATTATGGCAGCAACGATGTTTATGGATAATCATTTTGGCGGGGTTTATTATCCTTTGGGTTCTTCACAGCAACTTCCGGGGAAACTGGAAAAAGCAATTGAAAAATTCGGAGGAAGCATGCTTTACCATCACAATGTAAAACAGATACTGTTTGATGGTGAAAGAGTGTGCGGTTTGCTGGCTGACACTCCAAAGGGTGAGGTAAAATATGAAACCGACGCTATTGTATACGCTGGAACGGTTTGGGATCTATACGGGAAACTAATCCCTGAAGAGAACTCTGACCATGAAACCAGAGAATGGGCAAAAAACATTATTCCAACATATCCCAGCATAGTACTGCATTGCCTGGTGGATGAGAGTGTAATCCCGGAGGGAACCCAACCCATCATGATGCTGGCAGACAATCCTGAAGCCATTGATGAAAAAGAGATTACCCTCTATATCCTTTCCCTGGCTGATCCTTCAATTTGTCCTCCGGGCACCCATACTGTAATGGCAATAGGCCCCTCTTTCAGAGAATGGCCTACTCCTCAGGAACCTGATTACAGAAGCTCATCTTATGAAAGAGCTAAAAAGGAAGAGACGGAACGTATTCTGACTACACTGGAAAAGCACTTGCCTGGTTTTCGTAAAGCCTTACGCTATAATACCCTTGCAACGCCAACAACAATTGAACGTTATACTATGAAACCGGGAGGATCGGTTACTGGCCCCAAACACTGTATGGGACAGGAGCTGCTAAAGAGACCACATGCGAGAACAAAATGGGAGAACCTTTTTATGTGCGGGGAATCAACCGTTATGGGTACCGGTAGTCCGTCCGTTACAATTTCCGGAATATCTGCCGCCAATATGGTATTAAGGCGGTCTGGGTAAAGAAGAGTATATATGGCGTAAGGGGATGAAAGATTATGTCAAAGAGTATCGGGCATCTGATTTGCCGCAGATAAAATGCTTCATCCCATATCAGATCCAATGCTCTGGAAAATGAGAAGTATCTCAAATCTGCATGACGATGCAAGTCTTTGCCAGTGGTGCGAAGATGCTCCATGTCTGACTGTTTGCCCGGCTGAGTACGATATCCGCGGCATCCTAAGGAGGATCGAGGTAGGAAACTACCAGGGAGCATACTCTATTCTCAGAGACAGGAAATAAAGAAATCAGATGATATTAACTGTCTCGACTGTCCGGCCCCTTGCTATGAAGCCTGTAAAGGAAAAAGTGGAAATGTTCCACCTGTAAAAATCAAAAATACATTTCTTGGCCTGACCGGCTTGCTGAAGAATGAGACGGGTGATGAAAAATAATTCGATAAAAGGATACTTGCAATTCTGTTTACCAGGGTCAATTTTTCCTGGCGTATAGTGGCCAGGGAACCTAAATTCCCCCCTCATTTCCCCTCAGTTACCTGCCGAATCACACGGAGCCAGTTTAAGCCAAGGATCTTTTTGATTCGCTGATCGCTGTAACCCAGCTTTTGCATCGCAATTGTCATCTGCGGATAATCACTGATATCTTTAATTTCGCGCGGCAGTTCAGGACCGCCATCAAAATCGGAACCCAGAGCAATGTGGTCCTCGCCAACTAATTTTACGCCATAGTCGATCACTTTAGCCAGCTGATCTACATGCATCCAGTACTCGTCAGGGATGGTTCCTCTGAAATTTAGCGGAACCTCCAGCGCCAGTTGCTTGTCTACGTCTTCAATTGTCTGCATGTTAGATCGCGGTTCATAGGAGCGCTGTGTGGTCCCTATTTGGTAACTGTCTCTTTAGCAGAAGCATGTGATTTCTGCCATGCCTAGTATTTTGGATTGTTAAAGAGGCTTCCGAATTGAATGCCAATCACACCACCTTTTGATGCGACAGCTTTTGCCGCTTCGTCGGTAATACAACGGGGATGATTTACGATGTTGTAAAACCCTCCATGACTGTAGATTACAGGATGTTTACTTGCCTCGACGGTTTGCAGGATGGCGTCATCAGATGCATGGGCAATGTTAATGACCATTCCAAGACTATTCATTTCGGCGATGATCTTTTTTCCGAGATCGTTAATGCCACCCCAATAGCTAGTATCACTGCAGGCGTCAATAAAAGCAGTGGAAGTATTATGTGCGGGAAGCTGCAATGATCTTACTCCTAAGCGATAAAGAGCACGGAGCAGGTTTATATCGCCGTTAAGGTCATAACCGCCTTCCAGATCAAGAAAAGCCGCCATTTTGCCTTTCTTATTGATGCGTTCTATATCAGAGGCTGTGAGCGCCAGCTCGATCATCGAATTATTCTTTTTGATCTGGTCCAAGTGCAAGGTTAACCACACGAAATGTGTTTTTTGTCTCGAACCTTCCGGGATAATAGTGTTCAGGAGTATAAACCGAGAAGAACATCGCATCCACGCCACCTTCTTTAGCCCTTGGCAGATCAACGGTCCCATCCGGATAACGCTGGCCGATATCGGTTTTCATCAACAGCTCGCGGGTCATTACATGGATATGTCCGTCCATCACAAATGCATCGCGATGCAGATCAGGCATTGGCTTATTCTGAGGAGTCAAAGGAAGATTGTATCCGGTAACAGGAGCGGATAACAGGGATTGTACTGGAAGAACACTTCCGGCTATAGGCAGGAGTGTCAGGCTCTTAATAACGTCTCGGCGTTTCATTTTTTTATGTCTATTTATCAAAACCGCGTATGTATGGAACATTAGGCGGACGCTCACCTTTTTCAAACATCGGTCCGTGTGTCGAGCGGTAGGTCATGTTCATGAACGGTGTCTCGATACGGCGGCCTACGGGAGAGTAACGGCCGTTCTCCCAGTTTGATTCCATGTAGTGGTTCACAATACCGGTAGACAGAAGCAGTCGCTCCGCATTGTATGGTTCCTTCCTGGTCACCATCATCTCGGTAATCCAGTGCGGTTGGGCGTTTGAGGCGTGGTACTGTGAGTAAGGGCCGGGCCAGCCAAGCATGGAGATGATCGTCGGCTCTTTTTGCCCTTCAATTTCGCCGGCATAGGTCCAGCCCACACCCCGTCCCGAAATTACAGCCGCTTTTGTTCCATCATTATACTCCACGATACAGACGTTTGCCCGGGCGTTCTCCTGAAAGATTCCCGGCTTCAGGTCAAAACTTTTCGCCACTGAATCAAGCAGTTTGCCCGCCCATGGATTGCGTTCGACCCACTTCCATGTTTCAGGTCCCCGGATAGACTGTACCGACTTCACGCCTGTCTCACCGCCCTTGCGGCGATCAACAAAGGCACTGGAGCACATCGACACAATGAAAAATGGCTCCCTCATCTGAAGCGCCTCCAACCACTATCGAGTTCTTTATTGGCGTATCGATACCGGGAGTTCTGTCTCGGGCTTGCGGAAGTAGTACGGTATGGAGGAGCCCCCGTTCAAAGGAAAGCCCAGCTCACGGGATTTGTCAAACATCCACTTGGCGTCGTCCCAATTGTAGGAGAGGTGCTTGTCGTTAAAGACCGGCACCGAGCGCTTGCTCTGCTCGAAAACGCTGATAACCTGCTGGTACATCCACCAGCGCGGCAGGAGCCAGTGCCCCTTGAGATCGGTTGGATAATTCCCGTGTTCTCCGACAATGACAACACCATCCACCGCAAGTTCCTTCCCCCCAAGTGTGACAGCCTCTCCCACTGTCTTATAGATCGGAATGTTTTTCGATTTGCATACTTTCTGACCCAGTTCGCTTGTGTCAAACTGATGGATGTAAACGGACACAACGTCCACCCGCGAAGGAGTGTGGGCGCCCTGCCACCAATAACCGTCCATCAGCTTGGTTATGATCCAGTCCGCATGTGATCCCGGAGCACCCCAAAAGGTGACGAGACAGGCGATACGAGGTCGTTTTTCCGCAGTCTGCGGAACAGCACCGGCTGCGATGTCGGTCAAAGCTGCCAAACCGGCCATACCGGTTATTCCGAGCATTTCACGCCGGGTAAAGAGTGGGTTCGACTTCATAGTTTCAGTGATTGAGAATGAATTATGCCGCCCTGTCATTTAAAACAAATCTACGTAATTAATTAAAACTGTTTCTTACACTTATGCAGAATTTCTCAAATGGGCACAGGTTTTTCACCTGACTAATATATCATCTGAGTTTTAGTTTAATTCTGATATTTCCGTAATCAAAGTCACAATCATTTCTACTCTGTCTGAATCTGACCCATAAGGTAAGGCACTCTCAATTCCTTCTGATAGACCATCATTTTTCAGTAGAATTTCGCATTCAGTCTTTAAATAGTTTTTAACATCTCATCTGCATTTCTAATACACTTCTAATATGCCGGTACAATTATCAAGGATATAAATAATGTCTTCAAAATCATGACTTTGCCTCAAATCATTTCCTCCACGGTCATTATGTGCCTCAAATTTTGCAGCTAAATAGTACTCCGGTGAAAACACAAATATTTCTGTTCCATCAGGAAGAGTTTTGGAAATTTTATTCCTCAACACCACCAGGATACCATTGATTGTTAAAGCCAAGTATCATTCTCATCTGTAGGCATCACATCAACTTTAATATCCTGATATATCCATCTGCAAATTGGTGCTCCCTGAGATGTATCATTTGCAAATCCTTTGGTTCTTAAGTCTTCTTCAAGTTCGGTATGCTCTTTATATGAACTTAATTCAATCATACAATCAACATCCTGTGTTGGCCTGATATCTGATGAAGCAGGATCATCTGCATATAATTCTGCAACAGCTCCTCCAACAAATACAATATCATCTTTTAAATCTCCTAATCCATTTGCCACAGTTTGTAGCATTTCAATATTGTCACTAGGCATATTTCATTCTTTTTTCTAATTCTTCAATTGCAATTTTTATTTCCCTTGCCCGACCAACTCTCAGAGTGTCAGTAATCGCAAGTAATTCATATAAAGATTTGTCCTTTTGAGCAACCTCTGGTACGGTCTTATATAGAGGTTCTATTGCCTGTCCTCTTTTAATTCCTTTTGCATAAGGCCAAACATATATATCTCCACCTTGAGAAATATTTTCACTTATTGGAGGTGCAGAATGTGCTGTTGGTATTCCTCGGACAATTGCACCTGGTTCAACCGGGAATACATACTTTAATCCATAAATTAGAAACTCTTTAAATGAATTAGGATTAACACTTTTCTTTTTACCATCAATTAGTTTGGCAATTTTACATCTGTTTAATGCTTCAGATACTTCAGAAGGACTTAAATTAAGAGCATTAGCAATATCAATATTACGCCATTCCTGATTTTGCATTGAAATTATTTTCAATAACACTACAATGTCTTGCGGACGCATTCCATTATGTTTCTTCATAACCATTATTATTAATTCGCGATTCGCGAATTGCAAATATACACATAATTAAACTCGTTAAAAATATATCTGCTGAACCCGAACACTCTTACAAGAGCTGGCCGAATAACAATCGCTTATTCCTGACCAGGGACGATCAATTAACTTCAGTATTGGTTGGTCATTGCCTCCCAGGTATTCCAACTCTCATCATTCTAACCTTTTTCCTGTAATGTTATACCTGACTGTATAGGCATGGCCTGCCTCAATCAAAATTTCAATATAAACATTATCAGGATCATGGAAAAGACCGCCTAAGGAGAATTTGCTCTGATCCACAGCTGATGACAGATAAACTCCATCTGTAATCACTGGTGTTATTATCCTGCCGGAATCAAATTCAATTGTCAGTCTGCGATCTGCATGGATATCAGATGAAGCAGGTGTGATCACGTCACGCAGGTAATCACCTTTCCGGTAAGCATATATATGACCATACCATCGAATGTTGTTGATGTATCTTCCAGAGTCCTAAGATAAGTATAATCATACCTGTTGTAATTAACACTGAACCTGAAAACTACCTGTATACTGTTCAATACAGGCTTCCTCCTGCATCCTGTTAAAAAAATCATTAAAGCTGACGTAATAAGCAACCTTGAAAAAAAAGTCATTCTTTTCATTTTTACCAGCATCTGGAAAGTAAAGTTATGAAAGAGTTGAATGCAAGTTATTTCACCTGTGTTGTCTTTTCAATTGCCATCAGTTCAAGTTTTCTGAATTCCACTTCTGAACCTTCGGCCTGCACGGCAATCTGGCCGCGGGTAGTTGTGCAGTTGGTTCCATAATTTACAAAAACATCATTCACCCAGACTTTAATTGTGTCGGCCACACATTCAACCACCATATTATTCCATTCTCCGACCGGATTTTCTGAGCCGTCTGTCAGGTTGGGTATACGGCGGAGCATGCCTTCGGTAATACCCCACTCCTCTTTTGGTCCGCGGCGGACTTCCATATCGGGAACCACAATGTCTTCAACAATGCACCAGAAGTCACCGGCGTTTTCGTGCATCATCTGCACTTCAAGCGATTTTGGGAACATGCCATACAGGGCCCGTGGTGTTGAAGCATGAACCAGAACCCCACAGTTCCCGGGAGTTCCGGCAAACCGGTATTCGGCCGTTAATACGGTAATTGCTGTAAACCGAATCGGTAATCAGGTGGCCGCCGGGAGTACCGAGGCTTACCAGCATCGAGTCGCGCACAATAAACGGGTTCACCGTATCAGGATTCTGATCCATGGCCGGAACATCAACATGCCAGCCGGATAAATCGACTCCGTTAAACAACGAGACGGGTTTGGGCGGCTCGGGAGTTACACAGGCAAACATGGTTGCCATCATCAGGATTGCTAAAATCAGGTTTTTCATTATCAATCAGTTAATTATTAAAAGGCCCGGTTGTACGTATTAGCTACCAGGATTATTTCAACATTTTCCTTTGGAGAGTATTTTTCCCGATTGTGTATGCATATGCAGAAGCAGGTACAAAATGCAACTTAATCCCGTTATATTCTATTACCCCTTCTTTGTCGATGGAGGTAACCAGGGCAGTTTTTAAATTACACTTTTTACAAAAGCTAATCAGGCTCTTAAGCTCAGATGGTTTCTCGTAGTATCTGTTGGACCATTTTATTTCCAATGCCCAAAGTGGTTTAAGACTCAGGTCGCTTAACCCGACCATATCAACCTCCCCATTTTGCCATCTCGCATACCATGGAGTAAACCACTCACGGTGCATCCACTGAGAATATATTGCAGTCTCAACCATGTTTCCAAGCAAGTTATCATTTGAACTTAACGGAGAGAACAGAGCGCTTCTCAGGGATGGATTATTCAGGTACAGTTTAAAGAAATTCTCCCGTTTAAATCTTTTGCCGGATTGATCTATCCTTTTAACCTGTTTAACGAGAAATGCAGCTTCAAGATATTCAATATATTTTTTTATCAGGACCTTTGGTACTCCCGACTGGATATTTAATGTTTCGAATGAGAATTCATTCCCGGTGTTATAAGTAATTGTTGTAAAAAATGAATTTAGCTCCTGCACATCTCTAATGCCATAAAGGCTCGGCAGATCTCTTAATAGAACTTTATCCACGATATCCTGCCTGATATATCTCCCTGGGTTTTGCTGTATTTTTTCAGAAAAGATAACTTCAGGATATCCACCGAAGTTTATATAGTCAAGGAAGTGTTTATTAAGTTCCTCGATATGAGTGGATGTATAAAATGCCTGTATATTACCTTCCCAATTTATTTGCGAAGGAATTATAATTCTCTCCAGGTCCTTAAGTTTAATATATTCATTAAAGGTTAAAGGCGGAAGCATAAAATCAGTGAATCTTCCTGCTCCGCTTTCATTACTTTTATACTTTAATGCTGCTGCTGCAGATCCTGAGACAATAAACTTGGTGTCTCTGTAACTATCAACCAGAGACTTCAGGTGGACTTCCCATTCTTTTAAATATTGAACCTCATCAAAAATTACATACCATCCCCTGGAATCATTGTTACCGGTAGCTTGTTTTGAATATGCAAATAAATCTTCAAGGGAGCTGTTATTATAAATTGGATTCTCAATTGTTATGAAAGCAATTTTTTGCGGATTGATACCATTTTCAAGCAGGTCCTGTACCAGATGATGCAGCATAACCGTCTTGCCGACACGTCTTGGTCCCATTAAAACAAGAGCTCTCCGGATATCTTTTTCATAGGCTAATGGGGTGAACAAGTCAAAATACAATCTCCGGGGCATTTCATTATAATCTTCCTCAATCCGGCCTGTAATCCACCAAGGATTTTCAAATTTGATCCTATCGATAATCTGATCCTTTGTTACCTTATTAAGCATATTGACTTAAGTTTAAAGATGTAAATATACATATATAAACTCATATTATAATGCTTATTTAAGTACAATCGCTTTTTTAAGAGCATTTTTGCTTAGAATCAGTCTTATTTAACAAGTATCCTTGAAGGATACATCCTGTTGCTAAGAGCAAAAGTCGGAAACCCATACCAGATATGGTTAATCTGATTGACAACTGAATGACTATGAATGACTACTGATGACATTTGAATGAAAGAAGCAAACCTTGTTTACAGGCTTTACTTACTTTTCTTCCTGATGTTCCTTAAATATAGTACAGCATCTCCATTGAACGGAGCCCTGAAAGTAGTTTCACCATCAGGTACTTTAATTGTTCCTGTCTCTTTAACAATGCCACTGGTAGGACAAAACCACTCGTACTCATATTTGCCCTGTACCAGGGTTGCATCGAAAGATGAATCAGCCATTTCCTGGTAAATTATATATTCCATACCGGGATCGGCCAGGCAATACGCAGTTGTGGAAAGCTCATTACGGGGTATTGCTCTTTTCAGATCCATGCATCAATAACATGTTTCACATATTTCTCCTGCAAATCAGTAATCATTGAATCAGCAAGGGTATATATTTCCAGACCGCTTCCATCATTATTGATATCGCCGTTTACCCCGTTAATATTATTTTCAGGATTAAAAAAGTGGTTCTTCCATGCGTCGGTTGCAAACTGCATTGACCAGCCTTCAAAGAGCATTACAGATACATAAATGCCGCGCTTACCTGCATTTTCTATTCTTTCACTGAGCCTGGTAAAATACTCCTGATCAAACTGTGTAAGGTCAAGTTTAGGTCTTCCGTCTGTTGCCAAACCAGGACCGGTTCGCGGATAGGGATGAGGGTAAAGATTCAGATGATTTAACGGCCGGTAGGATTTTGAGCTCCAGGTGAGCATTTCCCAGGTCCACATGCGGATAAAATTGTGATTATGATCCTGCAGCCAGTCCAGATATTTGTTGAAGTCGAAAGGTTCAGGCGGAAAACTTGTGTCGGCATCCATAAGATTTGACCAGGTATGCGCTCCTGTTAAATAGACAATATTTCCGTTACTGTCAGAAAAATACCGGGGGTTATCTGTTGACACCCTGAGTGTACTGATAATTCCGGAAGATTGAAGCTCATCTGATTTACAATTTGCTAATGTAAGTGTCATTACAAAAAAGCTTAAAACGACCAGGGTTTTCAGGGTACGGTAATTGCCTCTGCAGCTAATGTACTTATTTGTGTGGGGGTTCATTTATAAGTGTATTAAGAGAGAGCTAAATGTAATGATTATGCAAAACTCTGCAATATTGAATAGTCAACTAAAATCTGAAGAAATAACTAAAGCTGCCTGCTGGATAAAAACGAAATTCCTTTGTGTCACTCAGTACCCTTCCGTACATGGCCGGTCCCCTTCCATATACTATGCTCCATTCATTCCCAAAAGTAAACCCAATATCAAGCTTAATTCCCATATGTTTTGAGAAATTAAATGATCTCCCTGATCGAAAAAAATAGAACAACGATTTTTCTTCAGAATCAAATGTATAATTTGTCGGCTCATATGTAAGGCCACTATTTAAATACCACGAGTACAGATCCGATGTTTTCGATTTTGCAAAATGATAGTAACAATCGACAGAATAAAACTTTTTGTTAAGATCCTGATTCGAATACATACCAAATCCTGCTCCGACCTGAAACCTGCCGCCATATCTTAATTTAATATTGAGATATTCAGGAAAAGCAAGACCCCCTGATACTTCGAATTTTCCCTGTGAAAATAGCGGACTTGTAAAAAGTAACAGGATGAAAAAAAAGAAAAGTTGTCTGGCTAAACTGTTTTTCATTGATACGATGTACTCCCGAAACACAAATAATTGTAAGTTAATTATTCTATCAAAATTAAAGCAACAGGAAACCAAAGTCAAATAAATTTAACTGACCCCCCGATTTGCCCAGGGCTCTATTCTCTCGTTGCATGTATTATATTGAAGCCCCGATTAGTAACCTTTAATATCACCATAAAATAAAATTGACTTGTGCAAATCCGTTGTTTAATTTTGTTCTTGCTGATACATTTATAATGAAAAGGCTAATATTTATTTTGTTCTTACTTCTTTCTTCATGTGATAAAGGTGAGAAGGAAGAGCCTAAATTTTGTTGGGATTGCATACTAACCTATTATACCCGGAATCAATTTGCCCCTGATTGGAAGATTAGTTCAACAACGAAACAGGAGTACTGTGATATGACAGAGGAGGAGATTACCCGGATAATCCGTGAATTTGAAACCAAAGGAGGCAACTATACTGCCTATAAACTGGAATGCACAAAGAGACAATGACAGAAATCAGATTGAATGCGATAAAAGTGAACCCCGAACCGAATAATTCAATAGGGGAAAAATAATTGACTTTGGCATGTACTGGTTGAAAATTTGATATGCTTATCATCAATCTGCTATTAATTATAAACTAAAATCTGCAACTATGAAAAACATCTTAGGGTTTGTGATTTTGGTTTCTTTAATTTCATGTTATAAGGACGATGCGCCAGCTGGTCCGGCAAGTATAAATAAATACCGGTCAATGGTAACAATAACCGTTTCTTACCCTAAAACATGTGAAAATTCTCTCAACTGGGGTAAGATTACAATTAGCGTAGCAGCTAAAGAAGCTGACCTGGTACCTGGCAAAACCAATGCAAGTATTTCATTCATTACAAATGCAGACCCTGCTAACGAAACATTGGTCTCACTTATGAATTTTGGAAGATATTTTTATAAAGTTAGTCTTTTATCATATTGTAATTCTCACCCAAATTTTGAAGAAGTAGGATCATTTGAGATACAGTCTGGCACGACGACAATTAATGTAACCATAAAATGAAGAAGAAAGATTGGATGAGAAGCGGAAATAATGCATGAGTTATGAAATTACTTTTAACCGCAAAGAACGCTAAGATGCTTCAAAGAACGCAAAGCTAAAACACATAAATACAGCTCTTTGCGAACTTTGCTTCTTGCCTTTGTGCCCTTTGCGGTTAATCCTGCCACATGCAGGTTATTTGCCTTTGTTAATTATATAGATCAGGAAAACACCCACAGCGATGATTATCAGGGAACCTGCCGGAGATTTTGTTTCATCCTCCAGTGCATTGATGAAGGGAAGGCGACTGAAGTATCTGACAGCTCTCACCGATTTACCATCTGCCTTCAAAAAAACAGAATTCCCGATCTTCCTTGTAAAACCATCAACAGTCCTTCCGTCAGGTAAAGTAAACCTGTAACTTATTATATAGGTATACCTGCCCCTGATTGCTTCATTCCTCTCTCCCTGTTCCCTCCTGATATTGGTAATTACAGCTGTTGTTCTATTTCCAAAGATACCCAGTGCTATCGTTGAGGTTCCCCAGAGAATAAAACCTGCGCCCAGTAATGAAATCAATATACGTGGAAAGATCTTAGCTGATCCGGATTTTGCTTTTGCCATATATTTACCGATTATTCCGATATCCCTTTCTACAGGGTATATAAGGGTAAATATATAAAAAGAGCCGGGAACCTGCAATCAGGATCTTACTGTTCAACTATCTCAACCCTTCGGTTCCTCGACTTGCCTTCTGCAGTCTTATTGCTGGCAACAGGGCATAGCGACGCTACTCCGTTTGAGCTTAGCTGTGCAGCATTAACGGAATATTTTGTTATAAGAGCCTCCACAACTGCTTTTGCCCTGTTCTCCGATAAGGTTAAGTTACCGGAATATGTTCCGCTGTTATCTGTATGGCCAACTATAAAGAACTTCTTCCCGGGATTCTTATTTGCATAATCCGCAATATTTCTGAGGGCTGCATCCGATTCAGGCTTTATCTCCCACTTATCTGTTTCAAAGAAGA
Organism: uncultured Bacteroidota bacterium; assembly: GCA_963779225.1. Taxonomy (GTDB): domain Bacteria; phylum Bacteroidota; class Ignavibacteria; order UBA10030; family UBA6906; genus CAVPCZ01. The sequence continues at coordinate 410,439 of CAVZWW010000002.1, read as the reverse complement.
TCCCATCAAGGATAACGCGTCCCTCTGCTTCAATTCCTCCCGAAATACTCTCCGCAGTTACCAGTCCTGTTTCAACTTTCTCAACTTCAATGACATCCTGCGTTATCAAAGTGTACTTTTCATCCACAACAGTGTATATTACCACATATATATCTTTTCCCTCTTTCTTCCCCCATGCCGAAATAAAGGAATGATTGTTCTTCCAGATCGGGAAATTAATCCCTTTGCCAAACTTTATGTTGTTCAAACCATTATAATATCCTCCTGTTTCATAATACTTATCTGTCCATGTATGGGGACGGTCACTTACTCCAAGTGCTTCATTTGCTATTGCAATAAGAATTTTAAACCCGGCTTTGCCAAAGGCTGTTTTGTAATTCTGCAATACAAACTCGGAGTTGTTGTCAACTGACGCAGAATACTGAATACGGGTAACCTTCCCATCAAGCGATTTTGGATTATCCCAGTCAATCGCACCTTTGTCATTGACCGGCAACTTATAGGTTCCCCACTTTGTTTCTTTACAGAACTCAATTACGGCACCTTCAAAGCGGCTTACCAGGGGAGAGTCCTTGCAGTTCTCAATATCTGTTGCTCTCTGGGCACCAAGGTTCAATGAAATCAAAACAGCTATCAACAAGTATGTAATCCTGGAAAGTGTTTTCATAATTTCCTGTTTTTAAATTAATGTTAATCATATTATTTCTGCATCCAACATGATGCTTAATTTTTGATCTGTACTTTGGCCCCTGCAGAGGACCCGTATTCCTTCCGGTGTTAGTTTATGAAGATTTCAAATATATATCAGGTAACCAGTCTTCACACAAAAATTGCATATTTTGATAAAGTTATGAAGAAGTTGAATGTGAGTCAAATAAAAAACCATCCATCAGAATCTCCTGCGACCTGATGGATGGATTAGTCAAAACCTAAATTAGTAGTGTGAACTGCCTTCCTTCTGAATTAAATCTTCATTAAAGATACAGCTGAATTATGCTACTGTCAATTAAAGAAGAAGTTATTGTATCAAACGCAGTTTCTGTTGTACGAAACCATAATTTAAGAGGCCGAACAAAAAATATCTGTCAGTCTTTGTTGGAATTAGTTGATCTGAAAAACAATCGGCACAGTAAACCAGACCGGTACCGGCTTCCCTCCCTGCTTGCCCGGTTTAAAGGCCGGTATAGTTTTAACAACCCTGATGGCCTCTGCATCGAGCGCAGGATCAACACCTTTGATTACAGATACCTGGTCAACTACCACCTTTTGAAGTCACACAGAACCTTACAATTACCTTCCCTTCAATGTTGTTTTCCTGGGCAATCGCAGGATATTCAAGATTATCGGCAATATACTTTAATAGACCCGATGCTCCTCCCGGAGGTACCGGCATCTCCTCAACCACAATAAATGGCTCAGGTTCGGGATCTTCTTCCTGCACCTCTTCTTTTATTTCCTGCACTGCATCTACAACTTCATTGTTTTGTACTTCCACCTGCGCCTCATCAGCAGTCATAAGCTGCACATTCTCTTCAGGCTTAACTGAATCCACAACAACAGGAGGTATATACTTAACCTGCTGAACAACTTCTGCAGGAGGAGGCGGTGGTGGTGGCGGAGCAACAGTCTGATCAGGCTGATCGAGGTTCTCCATCGTTATCGCTACCTGCCTTTCGGAATGTTTCTGCCTTTCTTCCATGGCCCTGGCGCTAAGATATGGTGCTATGATACTGGCAGTCATAATTACTATCGCTATCAGAAGTGATATTGCGACAGTGCGGTTATATCTCCTACGCAGCATGTAAGCTCCGTAATCCTTGTTCCTGATCTCAAACACAATATCATCGAAATCAGGAATTCTTTCCAAATCTTTCTTCATGACCTTAGTTATTGGTTAATACTATAACTATGATGCTTACTAAGCATAAATTCCATACCAAATATACAACTATTTATTTAGTTATGCAACTAAATATTTAATTAATCAAAAAGATGATTTCTTCTTAATAAGTATCAGGAATTAAGATTTAAAGAATTATGGGCTGAAGCCCGATTCATAAGGTTGAAAATAGGGGTATTGAAAAATTCCTCTGTGGAACTCTGTGCTCCCGATAGCTATCGGGACTCTGTGCCCTCTGTGTCAGTTCTTAAGTTATTGTTACACAGAGATCCACAGAGAATACACAGAGGCACACAGAGAAAGGCAAAGTAGACTCTTGTAGCTTTTCTACAGTGTAAAGAAACAGACCTATGAAGTTTTAACATATCCTTTCTTATCTTAGTAGTATGAAAACCAAAGAATATGAAAAAGAGAGAGTTTATCCGCAAAATCGGTTTATTATCGGCTTCAGCAGCGATAATGCCGCCAATAAGTCTTGAAGTCATTAATGGAAATAACCAGGATGCCGGGAATGTAAAACTGCGCGACAAATTCTTTGGCTGTATTGCCGGGTGCCATACAGGCTCGGCAATGGGAGCCCCCCTGGAAGGAAGTTCATATGAAAGAATTGAAAAGGAATATGGTACGCTCGATAAACTGCTGCCTTATCATCATTACGGCAACAGCAATGACTGGATGCGTGAACCGGGGACGACTGAAGACGGAGTCGAGCGTCAGAAACTGATGATTACAGCCATTATCGAAAAACAGGACAGGATCAATGCTGAGGACCTCCGGCGTTCCTGGGTCGACCATATGAATCCAAAAGCAGCAGGACTCGTTTCAGAACCTTTTGAAGGAGCACTATTATCAATGGCAAAATCACACGTCCCTGCCTCGGATATCGGAAAGTACTGTGATTACTCAGGTCTCGTGTCGCTGTCACGGTCATGCCATCCGATAGGATTAATAAATGCCGGAGACATTCAGGGCGCCATAGATGATGTCCGCGAGATCGGTCAGCTTTATAATACAGCCAACAGTCGCGGTATACTCTGGGCCGAAGTTGTTGTAATAGCGATTGCTGCCGCCACTAAGCCCGGTGCAACTGTCGATTCTGTTCTGGGGGCCGTTCTCGATAATTGTGACAGGGTAGATACCCGATTCATGAGGCAGGCCGGCATTCGCAGCGAAATAGAGTCGGCTCTCAGGCTTACGGCAAACTGCACCGATTTCAGGCAGATGCGTAAAAAGTTCGATGAAATGTACAGCGGGACCGGGATACCTTATGCTCAAAGCTATGCCAACGAAATAGTAAGCAAGGCAATCTGCATACTGCGCATGACAAATGCCAATACATGGGAGTCGATGAAAGCAGGTGTTAATATGGGAAGGGATACAGATTGTCTCACAGCAGTTGCTGCAGGTATATCAGGAGCCTTATCCGGGGGAAGTTCTATTCCTGCTGAATTAATTAAGCAGGTTGATTATGCTACATCAGTCAATCCTCATACCAATTCAAAAAGAACCTTAAGTGAAACTTCCGATGGTTTATTCAATGCCTTTAAAGCCAGGCTTAAAAAACTAAAGACCTACACGGAGGAGATGGCTCTTGCTTAGACCGGGAATACCTTAAATTCCAGTAATTCCTTAAGGTTATCTGATTTCTACTTCCTGGGAGGAACCAGATCAAACCGGTCGAGCTTTTCCACCCGTCTTCGAAACTGTTCCTCAGTACTGAATCTTGCATTCAGGAAATTGCTTAAAATCTCCTCAGCGATGCTTGGTCCGATTATCTGGGCGCCAATGCAGATGACATTTACATTATCGTGTTCCACACACTGGTGAGCGGAGTAAGTATCATGGCATAATGCCGCTCTTATACCCTGAATCTTATTACATGCAATAGCTGCTCCCACACCGGTACCGCATACCATAATGCCCCTTTCGGCACGGCCGCTGATTATTTCATCAGCCAGAAGCAGTGCTATGTCGGGGAAGTCAACCGGATCAGGATTAAATGATCCTACGTCTTTTATACTGTAATTCCATGATTGCAAGATCTTTACCAGCGGACCTTTCAACGGGAATCCTGCATGGTCGCTTCCTATCACAAGTTTCATCGGAACAACCGATCCGGAAGTTTCAGTGACCAAATAATTAAGATCAGATAACTTATTCCCAAATACCACAGAAGGTAGAACCAGCATTGAACCAGATAACAGACCAGCCTTTTTAAGAAATTCTCTTTTTTTCATAAAAATTCTAATTTATATGTTAATAGTTGGGTTTTATCTCTAATCCAATTATTCAGTAACCTATTTAATAACCTTTGCCGGTACCGTGCTTTCATAGATGAGCCGCAGGCTCCAGTCTGCATCACCCGGAAAATCCGGTAGTCTTATTATTCCTATTTTAGATGATATCAGTTTACCGTTACCTGCATCAATCCAGGTACCATCACGTGGGTTGAACCATTGTGCACGATAGACACTGTTAAGCTTTGCTCCACGGATCTGGGCTCTCGGACATCCCTTTTCGAAGTAGACCATAAATATTTGCTTATCATCGGTACGGGCACAATAAGCCCATCCCTCGTAACTCAGGGTTTCACTGGTTTTATTTGGTGAGACCAGGTCGGCCAGGGGCACAAGTTCCTGATAACGCTTGCCAATGGAGAATGCAAAGGTACGCAGATACTGCATTTCTGCTCCCGATCGCCACAGGAAAGCATCCCACATATGAACCGGAGCACTTGGTTCAATATCGGCACCCCAGATTCCCTCAGCACCGTAAACATGTCCTGCCAGTCCGCCTGAAAGAAAACTGCCATACATACTTGAACGTACAAAAGCATTGTCTTTATCTGTTCCGCCTTCAGCACCGCGTGAATAGTTTACTGATCCCGGACCTCTGGCGTCTTTATAGCCGGCATAGTAAGGCTCTCCGTTAAGAGCAGGTTTAGGGTTCTTAAGATTAAAAATTTCAGTCAGATACCAGTAATTATTATGCTCACGCATATTGCCAATCTGGTGAAGTGTTACCCAGGAATCCTCTCCCCAGTTTTCAAGAGTTGAAGGATTTGCATTTGCAGAAAGAAGAGTGCCGAATGGTGGAAGACCATATTTTTTTTCCATATACCTGATGGAATTTATATAATCATCAGGACTTACGGTCTCGTCAATAATATCGAGATGGACAGGGCTCAATACTGTGTTATTAGCCTGATACCTGGAAAACACATACTGAATATAACGTGAATAGGATTCCGGCCATTCATAATATTTGTACCAGCATAAACCGGCATCTCTCCGGGAAGCCTCAATAAATGGAACAATCCCATTTGCATTAAGATAGTCAATTTTTCTGTCCAGATACTTGAAATATTCAGGATTGATCCGGTCCATATCGGGGAATTGATTTTCAAAACCCGGCACCTTGCCAGGGAAAAAGAATGGCCTGCCTCCCTCATTATCCATGTTCTTTGCACTACCTGTCCCAAATTCAAGCCATGCAGAACGTATTGTTGTTTTTGCAGAATCATTCATAAAAAGATGCCAGGAATCACCGTCAGTCATCCAGTTAGGGAATGAAGCAATAACATTTACCCAGTTATAACCCTGACCTTTGCGCAGACGCACATAATCCTTGAATCCTGCCGTCGGACCAATGGGGCGTTCTTTATTATCATCATACCACATAAAGCGGTTGGCCCCAAGGGAGTACCAGGTATCACCGATTATGAAAAAAGGAGTACCGTCAGCATGCTCAAGAGCATGCTGATTAGATGTTGCCCGGATAAAACCATGCCTTAACGGATTCTCATTTTTCTCAGCTTCAGTCCACTCAACAGCAGTGAAGGATCCTGACTTACCAGTTAATCCGGGATCTTCCGGGCTTGATCCGCTTTTCCATGTCCAGGTTCCGGGCTGTGTGGCAACAAGGCGCAAATGAAATATCTTACCTCCATCCCAGAATCCATAAATACGCTTACTGAAATCCGGACCCTTCAGTTCTACCCATACTGTGACATCCTTATATGGATTTTTATAGGAGTTAGCTGCTGTGAAGGTTAGTTCCTGCTTTTCCCAGACATGAACTGTATTCTGGGCTTTCAACAAGGGAGTAACAACAAACAGAAAAACGATAGTAAAGCTTTTAAACAATCTCATATTAATCATACTTTTATTTTAAAAGAGGGCAGTTACATCGGAAACAATAATCATCCTGAATATCGTTAAGACTGGCACAGGCATTGCAAAATATAATTGAGTCTCCTGTTTTATCCTGCTTCTCATAGGAATTTAATCCTTTATGATGCCTGACTCTGTTCCCTATCTGGTAATAATTGTACAAAGTATCATCATCCTCTGCACTTATATAATGCATCTTACCATTATCGGCCTTCATTGAAACAGTATATTCCAAATACTCCACCCATCTGTTCTGATATTTATCGTGTCTTCGTTTCTCCTTAACTTTTTTATCTGTAACCATCCCATCCCAGGTTGTACTTCTGTTTCTCCCGGCAATTTGAAATAAAGCAATAAGTATAAACATACTGCCAATACCCATTCCGATATAAAGTGCCTCCGGATTATCCATCCCGGAACTGGTTTCACCGTAAATATAAAATCCTGCAATAGCAACCACCGCAAGTATGATTGAAAATATAGCAGACCATCTCTTAGTATCTCTGAGATACCGGGCCATTGCAGGGTCATCTATTTTCGTAGAATACCCATAATGGTTTGTGGTATTCATTATATAAATTCTACTTTAATTTTATTTTCTTACCGGCCTCTGTTAAAACTCTTATATCTTCCTCCGGTATAGAGCCGTCACCTTTAGGTCCAATATTTAATAGTAAGTTTGCATTTATTTTTTTTGCATCGTCAAGAATATTAATCACATCGACGGCTGATTTATGATTCCCGTCATCTTTTTTGTTGTAACCCCACGAATGAGGCTGTAAAGTATTGCATATCTCGCGTGGTTTGTTTTTGTTTTTCTCATATGCAATTTTAGCTACCTCAAATTGTTCACCAACTTTTACACTTCCCGCCCGTTCAGGTGCCATAAAGTCCTCATTCCCGTTTGCTCCCTGTTTGAATGAAATTAAGGCATGAGGAGACAAGCTTCTTATAAGAGCATAGGTCGAGTCTATTGGAAATAAATCAGGCCGGTTGTAATAGCCCATTATGGGATCGAACCAGATCCCTGCAATATTGGGGTACTGACTAAGCAACTCTTTCAGCTGATGATGGACAAAATCCACATAATTTTTGAAATCTGCATCTTTCTCAAACTTATATTCAGGTTGAGGATCAATATAGGCAGGCCTGGCGTTTACCCACCCATTTTCTCTTGAATAAAAGTACGGATGCTTCCAGTCTGCTCCATAGGAATAATATAGAAACAATCCCATTCCTTTTTGCTCACAGGCATCATATAGTTCTTTGATTAAATCTCTTCCTGCAGGTGAATTCATTACATTAAAATCTGTTGCCTTAGTCTCAAACAGGCAAAAACCATCGTGGTGCTTAGAAGTAATGGTAATATATTTCATCCCCGCTTTTATTGCCAGATCAGTTATTTCATCAGCATTGAATTTTTCGGCAGTAAACTGATCTTTCAGCATTGCGTACTCTGCTACCGGGATAGTATCAGTTAACTGGACCCATTCACCTTTTTCCAGCATACTATAAAGTCCATAATGAATAAACATTCCATATCCGGCCTTCTTAAACCATTCAAGATTTGCCTCCCTGGGATTCTTCCCGTATTCCTTTTTAAATTCTTCTAAATAAGAGGGAATGTTAATCTTCCCAGAACATCCGTTTAGCAGAATAGCGGAGAAAAAAAGTGAATAAAATGCCAGTCTGATCTTCATTTTTGGGTTAATTAAGATATTAATAAACCATTATCAGTTTTTACTTATATAACCGAACAGACCATCCTTAAATTCAGGTGTAGTTAATTCTGCGGGGAATCTTGAAATTTTTTCACTCCTGACAGTCTTCCCTGTCCTTATGTCGATCCAATTTACCTCATACTGACCATCATCCATCTGAGATGAAAATTTCACTCGGGTCTTAGTATTGGCAAATGTATCGGACGGATCATCATTCATCAGATAACAAAGGATTTCGTCATTGTCCCTGCATGCAAAAGATTTTATGTTTTCCTGATCAGCCACTACCTCATCATCCACATTTCTGCTGTTGAACTTCAGACCAGTTAATGGTTCTGCAAAAATCACTGAAACCACTTATCCATTTCAGCTTTTGTTCTGTAAGCTCAGGCCATGTTTTTGGAGAAACCCAAGGATGAAGGTTTCCGGCAGCACCCACTGCCAGAGGAGCCCACAGGAAATGAAGAAAGCCTCTTTCAAATTCATATTCTGTGGCATCCGGGTAATCCATACCTCCTTCACCAACATAAACCGGGTCTCCGTGTGTCATAGCCTGCCTGATCCTGTAAGCCAGGCTGTCCATCATAGTCTCCGGATCATTTCCACCGGGGTTATATCCGTAAACCCGAACCGAACCACAGTCCATCTCTCCTTTCGGATCGATGCTGGTATTGTACTGGAATGTAATTATACGACCTGAGCCGTCAAGCTTTTTAACGTAATCGTACATACCGGCTTTCCAGGCATCGGTTTTTTTGGAATCATTAACCAGGTCCCACATAATAATAATTGGTTCATCCTTCCATCTTTCCACGAAATATCTGTAACGGTTCTTCATAGCCTCCCATGATGCAGTATGGAGAGTATCTCTCAGATCATCGGCATTTGATGTTGTGCCAAGTTCACTATGTTCCGTATTGTAAATCTGGTCTTTCCCGTTCCAGCCCCAATTTCCCTTCTGCTCCCTTATGCAGTTTTCATTCCAGAAGCTGATATTCAGATAAATACCGTATTTCGTGCAAAAATAAATAACACTGTCAAGTGCCTGCATCTGTTTTTCATCAAATTGGCCGACGGCAGTCTCCGGATCGGCACCAAGACCGGCCCAGATACGGAGATAATTTACCCCATGGTGCGACCAGGTCTCATCATTGAGTCTATCGCAGCACCTTTCCTGTAAATAAGAAAATGATTCAGTCCTACCGGGACAAAGGGAGTGCCGTCTTCAAATACGAAATACCTGGAGTTATCGTCGACCTTCAGAAGACCATGATCGACAAATCCCTGTGAGCTCTTTTCAGTCGATACTGAAGAACAGGAGGCCACAAGGAAAGTTATCAGAATAACTGGTAACAAATTAAAATAATACCTTTTTATTATCATCTGGTTAAAAATTATTTTGATTAATAATTTAATGTAAAACACAAATTTAATAGTTATAGAAAAAAGTTGAATGTTTGCAAAACAAATCGATGGAGAAAGTTATGATGTATCAATTAAAATGTAATACTAATTTCATGTTAAGATATTTCTTATTATCGATATCCGGAACCTTATTAAATAAATATAATATGTAAACCAATAATTTACTAACATTTCTATCATTCTTCAACCTGGGACAGGTTGTTATTGAACTGTTACAGCCTGTAAGCGATGGCACAAGCCGGAAGGAATTCCTTGACATTAATTATGAAACGCCGGATGCTCTGAGTGTAGTGATAGAATCGCTTCATTCGGATGCAAAGAAATAGGGTTAGAATAAAAAATGTCAATTATAACATAGAGGCTTTTATTATTATTCATACCGAAGAGCTTCAACAGGATTTCTGCGTCGCAGCTCTCCAGCTTTGCCAGCTTACTGTAAGCAAAGCGATCGCAAGTGCAATGGCGCCTGCAAGCGCAAAGATCCACCAGCTCAAATCTGTCCTGTATGCAAAATTCTGAAGCCATCTGTCCATAGCAAACCATCCTGCCGGAGTGGCTATTACAAAAGCTATCAGTACCCACTTCACAAAGTCGCTGTTCAGTAAAACCATCACCTGCACTGTCCTGGCCCCGTTTGACTTTCGGATACCTATCTCCTTTGTGCGCCTGGTTATAGCGTAAGCTGACAGGCCCGATAAGCCCAGACAGGCAATAATTATTGCAAGTATGGAACTTGCAAGAAACAATCCGTTAAAACGCTGATCGGCCCTGTACTGCTCATTAAAAAAATCGTCCAGGAAAAAGTAAGAAAAGGGATTTCCCGGATAATGCTTTATCCATATCTTTTCAAGTTCGGGGATAAGCTGTTCAATACCAGTCATATTAACCCTGATAGTATAATATTTATTTGAAGGCTGATTGAAAAACGCTATTGGTCCCGGTAATTCCTTGAGCGATTGCTGATTGAAATCATTAATAATACCCTTTATGATGACTTCCTGGTTCCCGCTTCTTAAGATCTTCCCGCTGGCAGCCTCAGCATTTTCAAACCCGAAATAGGTAAGAGCTGATTCATTTAAAATGATCTTACCGGATTCTTCCTGTAATTGAGGCACTGAAATTATCTCCCGCAAGAAGAGTCAGACCATAGGTCTTAAAGAAATGATCATCAACCATATAAATGTCAATCCTTTTTTCGGTGTTTCGTCCCTCAACCGGGATACCATAAACACGCGAGTTTTTTATTTCAGTTCCCGGCACATTGGATGAAGTAGTAATACTGCTGACACCCGACAGGGCTTCCACATCATTTTTAAATGATTCAAGACCATTCATGTATGATTCAAATGAATTAGCACTGATTATCCGCGGACCATCAAGAGCCAGCAATCCACTGATGTTGAAACCCAGGTCGTGATGGCGCATGAAACTGACCTGCCGGTAAATTGTTAGGGTTCCTATAATGAGAATTAGCGAAATTGTGAACTGGAAGATCACCAGGGAATTCTTAAGCCTGCTTATCCATACTGATCCTGTTGGCTTTTTCCCTTTTAAAACGAGAGCGGGAGTAAATCCTGAAACATAAATGGCAGGAAGCAATCCGCTCAGCAACGATCCTGAAACAAGTAAAAGGGAAAAGAGCAGGAAAACAAATCCGTAATCGATCTGAAGCGGACTCTGCATAACCTGTCTGAAGAAAGGCAGCAACAGCAGCACGCCTGTCAGGCTTACCAGCAATGCAAGCAGATTCAACAATGCAGACTCTGTAAGGAACAGTAAAACAAGGTCTTTTCTGAGGGCGCCCGATACTTTGCGGATGCCTGTTTCGTGGGCTCTTTCTATTGAGTGTGAGGTAGCAAGGTTAATGTAATTTATGAACGCTATAAGCAGTACCAGGCAGGCGATAATTCCAAGGGAAACAACATTCCGATAACTGCCGTTTACTTTTAACTCGTTACTGATAGAGGAATGTAAATGAATATCCGTAAGTTTTACCAGTCTGTACTCCAGAAGGTAGAATGCCTCCTTCATTGACCTCCCGATAAAGGTCTCCGGAATCTGTGGTAATTTGTCCTGCAATGCCTTGGGATCAGCTTCAGGTGCCAGAAGGATGTAAGAATATACATTTTCTGCCACCCACGAGTTATCCCAGTATTTTGAGAGTTTAATCAGATTTTCATACGATAACAGAATATCAAAGCTGATATGAGAATTTCCGGGAATTGATCTTACGATTCCTGTTATCTCAAAATTCATGGCCCCGTCAAGAGTGATCATTTTGCCTATCGGATCTGCATCGCCAAAATACTTTCTTGCTGTTTCCTCGGTTATGACGGCATGATTGATGGCAAGAAGGGAGGAATCAGCTTTGCCCGCAGCAAGAGGAAACGAAAAGAGATCAAAAAAAGATGACTGTGCATACAGTATATTCTTCTCCCTGAATACTTTATCCTCATATTTTACAAGGCTTTCAGTACGGGAAAACCGTGTATAGCCTTCAACTTCCGGGAACATGTTCTTAATCTCTTTTCCGATGGAGGCCGATCCTGATGCAGAGTGCTGCTCAAGGATACCTTCCTCATACAAGAGATAATCTACCCTGTATATATTATCCGCCTTTTTGTGAAACTTATCGTAAGAAGTTTCGGCTTTTATCCATAATACGATCAGGATAAATGAGGTAATACCGATGGTCAGTCCCAGAAGATTAATTATAAAATATCCCCTCTTCAGCATCAGGGATCTGATTGTCAGATTAAGATAGTGTCGGAACATTATTTTTTCCTGGGTGAATATAAAATTAAACCAAATTTAAACCTTTGCCTTCTTAAAACAATTATATTTCGGACAAAATCATTAATATCCAGGAGGCACTATGAAACACATCTTTGCTACAGCAGTCATAATCATTGCAGGCCTTGCCGCCTGTACACAGAAAGAACGGTATCACGACTCTTTCTTCGAAGATTTCGACGGTTCATCATCTGATTTTTTCAGCCACAACTCTTTCGGCGATAATGATGCTCTCAGGTATTTATATGGCACAGATTCAAAAACAGAACCCGGTAAAAAAATCCTGTCATTCAGGATTGATCCGCAGGGTCCTGCAGGTGCTGGCCGGGGACCTGAAATTATTTCAAAGGATTATACACATTTCGGCACCTATGCAGCACGCCTGAAGGTTCCTGATGTAAGGGATATTCAACCCAATGCCGGCGTGGTGGTTGGTTATTTTACCTATCATATGGACAGCGTGCCCGGGCTCAGTGAAATAGACTGGGAATGGCTGATAGCAGATCCGGAGGTAATCTATGTAGGTACCTGGACAGGTCCCAAAGGAGATCTGAGGCGGGTAGGACGGACCATTAATATGGCCAAAGGAATTATTTACAACACTTCATACAGGGAAAACCTCAGCGGCATAAGGCGACAGCTTACAGGGATCCAGAGTATGCCTGACACCATTCCGGCAATAGAAGGATATGATGCTTCGTCACAGTTCTATACTTACGGATTCGACTGGCTTCCCGATCGGGTCCGCTGGTGGATGATACATCCGGTAACTGCCGACACTGTTGTTTTGTGGGATTACAAGGGATCACTTGAAGGAATACCTCAGAATAAGTCGCGCTACAGGATGAATTTCTGGCATACAAACAACTGGCCCGTTGAAACCAATCCCAATTCAATAGAAAAGCCTCTGCAGCCTTATGAACTGGAGATTGACTGGATGTCATATGATCCACTAAAAAAATAGGCCGGGCGCAATAACTGAAATAGTATCAGTCTTATTCAGGTTAAACACTCTTTAACTTTAATTTGCTATTTTTGGCACCGAATATACTTAATCAATATCATCATGAAAGATTTCGAATTTTATAATCCCGTTAAAATATTTTTCGGTAAAGACCAGGTGTCACAAATCACCGAGCAGGTACCTGCCGGAAGCAAGGTTATACTAATTTATGGAGGCGGAAGCATTTTTAAAAACGGTGTTTATGACAGAGTAAGGGCTGCTCTTAAGGGTTTTGAACTGACCGAATTCGGAGGCATCGAGCCCAATCCCACCTACGAAACCTCCATGAAAGCGGTTGAAATAATCAAACAAAAAAAGATCAGTTATATCATTGCTGCCGGAGGCGGATCGGTAATTGATGCAACAAAATTCATTGCTGCCGCAGCACTTTTTAAAAACGGCGATCCCTGGAAAATACTTTCGGAGAGCGCAGAGGTAACTGAAGCTATTCCTTTTGGTTGTATACTTACTCTGCCTGCAACAGGAACCGAAATGAACAAAAATTCGGTCATCAGCAGGAAGTCGACAACAGAAAAGCTGGCATTCTCCGTTAACCCTGTATTTCCAAAGTTCTCAGTTCTGCTGCCTGATGCTGCCGGCACCCTTCCACAAGAAACAGGTTGCGAATGGCATAGTGGATGCATTTGTACATGTCACGGAGCAGTATCTTACATACCCGGTAAATGCACCAATACAGGACAGGTTTGCCGAGGCAATTATGATAACCCTCATAGAAGAAGCCCCAAAGGTCTATGCCAGACCTGATGATTATGAAGCAATGTCGAACCTGATGTGGAGTGCAACCATGGCACTCAACGGAATCATCAGCTGCGGTGTTCCGGGCGACTGGTCGGTGCACTCGATAGGACATGAACTTACGGCCTTCCATAATATTGATCATGCAAGGACTCTTGCGATTGTTCTGCCCGGACTCTGGAAGACACTGAAAGAGGAGAAAAAAGGAAAGCTTGTCCAGTATGCAGAAAGAGTATGGAATATCAAATCAGGAACTGAAGATGAGAAGGCAGACGCTGCAATTGATAAAACAGAGAAATTCTTCCAGTCCCTGGGCATAGGAACACGGCTTTCTGACTATGGAGTCAAACAGGATACTATTGACAGGATCGTAAAGCGATTTGAAGAGAGGAAATGGCTTTCGATGGGTGACAGGGGACTCACTACACCCCAGGTTACAAGGAAGGCGCTGGAGATTCAGTTGTAACAGCTTGCGCCGTTGTGCAGTAGCACTACTAAGCGAAGTTTGTAACTTCGCTTTCTGTTACGCGAAGTCACAGACTTGCCAGCCGGTTAACTGCATTCCGTTGTGCCGTTGCGCCTTGGCCGCCACCCCTAATCAGCTCCCTAGCCACGGGATTTCTAACTCGTCCCTGCCGTTATACCAGTTTCTTATACTTAATCCTCACCGGTGTTGTATCAGCAACCCTTTTCTTGTAATTCTCTTCATAATCAGAGTAATTGCCTTCGAACCATACAACCTTTGAATTACCTTCGAAAGCAAGCATGTGGGTAGTGACCCTGTCGAGGAACCACCTGTCGTGGGAGATTATTACGGCACAGCCTGCAAAATTCTCAAGTCCCTCTTCGAGAGCCCTGAGGGTATTTACATCAATATCGTTTGTTGGTTCGTCAAGAAGCAGAACATTTGCCCCCGATTTAAGCGTAAGAGCAAGATGCAGCCTGTTTCTCTCACCTCCTGACAGTATTCCACACTTCTTCTCCTGATCGGCTCCTGTGAAATTAAAACGGGCCACATAAGCCCTGGCATTTACCAGCCTGTTTCCAACCATCACATCCTGCTGACCTCCTGAAATAACTTCATAGACTGTTTTTGCAGGGTCAATTGCCGCATGAGCCTGGTCGACATATCCCAGGGTTACAGTTTCTCCAATGCTGAAAGTGCCTTTTGTTGCCTTTTCCTGCTCCATAATCATCCTGAAAAGGGTTGTCTTTCCGGCGCCATTCGGACCGATAACACCAACTATACCGTTAGGAGGAAGCCTGAAATCGAGGTCCTCAAAAAGAACCTTATCATCAAATGCCTTTGTAACTGATTTTGCTTCTATAACCTTGTCGCCAAGCCTGTGGTCCGTTTGGAATGAAAATCTCCAGCTTTTCCTCCTTCTGTTTCACATCCTGGTTAAGAAGATTTTCATAAGCCCCCAGCCTGGCTTTCGATTTTGCATGCCGTGCTTTCGGAGACATTCTTACCCATTCCAGTTCACGTTCAAGGATCTTTCTTCTTTTCACATTGCCCTTCTCCTCCGACTCAAGCCGTTTGGCTTTCTGCTCAAGCCACGATGAGTAGTTCCCTTTCCATGGGATCCCCTCTCCCCTGTCGAGTTCAAGTATCCAGCCGGCAACATTATCAAGGAAATACCTGTCGTGTGTTATGCAGATTACAGTGCCATGATATTGTTTCAGTGTTGTCTCGAGCCATTGAACCGACTCGGCATCGAGGTGGTTGGTAGGCTCATCGAGAAGAAGCACATCAGGCTGCTTAAGCAGCAAGCGGCACAAAGCCACCCTTCTCCGTTCTCCTCCCGAAAGAACATTTACAGTTGCAGATCCTTCGGGGCACCTGAGGGCATCCATTGCCCTGTCGAGCTTGTGCTCAATATTCCATCCGTCGTGATAATCGATTTTCTCCTGGAGAACTGCCTGCCGGTCCATAAGCTGCTGCATCTTATCGGGATTTTCATAAACCTCAGGTTCCCCGAAACTGTTGTTTATCTTTTCATACTCCTGGATGACATCCATGATCTCCTTCACCCCTTCTTCAACAATCTCCCTTACCGTACGGTTTTCCTCAAGCAGTGGATCCTGCGACAGATGTCCGACAGTATAACCGGGAAGAAAGGTTACATCGCCCTGATACTCTTTCTCAAGTCCTGCAATTATCTTCAGAAGAGTGGATTTTCCTGAACCATTCAGACCAATGATACCGATCTTGGCTCCCAGGAAAAACGAGAGTGATATATCCTTAAGTACCTGTCTGTGAGGCGGAAATGTCTTTCCAACCTTGTACATCGAAAAAATAATCTTATTGTCGTCAGCCATGCGGTGATTATTTAAATTATCTCACAAAAATACGTAGAGACGCGCAAATTGCGCGTCTCTACACCAGGAAATACTTTTAAATTTACATCACCAGCGGAAAATCGTGACCTATTGAGAATGTACTTGGAAACTGCCTGTGTCTTATCAGCCTGTATGAAAGTTCCGGCACCTGGTCGTCGATATATGATTTGATCTCATATACTGTGATCTTTGAATCGGCAGGAGCTCCGTCAGCCTTTCCGCTTAATGCCTCCAGAAGAACATAGGTAAATACCCCGTGATTGAGGCTCTTGATCTCGGCCGATTGCTGCTGGCTCTCAGACGAAGCCATTACGTGTATACCTGAACTTCGCGATAACTGGGCGAGCGCCTTTTCCTCGGCGCCTCCCCTCATTGCAAGAACCTCCACCGAACCTCCCGAATGGCAGGCATCGACAAAAACAACCTGTTTCAGAGCGGGAAGCAGTTTAAGCTTTTCCTGCAATTCTGTTACATACAGGGCATTTTGCAGTTTATCTTTCTGGTACATGCCGGTAACCTCCGGAGTTATGAAATAAAATCCCCCGTCAACAACACTACCATGTCCGGCATAGAAAAAAATAAATACATCCTCCTTCCTGATGGTTTTGCTTATTTCATCTATTGCGTTTAAGATACCTGTCTTTGATGCATCCCTGTCGAGCAGTTTGATACTGTGAACACTCTTGAACATCTTCTCTCCGCCGGCAGATACCGAATCGGCAAAAGCCTCTGCATCTCCCCGTGCATAAGTCAGGTTCATGCTTTCATTCTCATATTTGTTTATTCCGATACTGAGGATATAGCAATCAGCACTCTTTTGTAATCCGCTGTACATAATATTCACAGTTGCCGGCTGAGATTCTATCTCGCCGTTACTGAATGCAGAAACTGATATTTCATTCACTCCCGGCACCAGGTTAAGTTCAAATGTCTTCGTTGCATTCTGCCCGGCTTTGGTCATCCGTCTTCAGGTCTGAGTAATCAACAGGCTGACTTTTGCCGTTTTGCAATACCCTCAGTTCCTTAACACCGCCTCCGTTATTGGTTACCTTTAACATAACAGAAGCCATGTGGACTATCAGTTCTCAGATCACTTTCAGGCAGAATGAATTCAACTGTTGGCGGAGGAAATTTATCAATTGTCTGATTCAGGTTTTGCCTGTAAGCTGCCGATCCTGATTCCATTATCTCAGTATAAAGACCCGGCCTGAAAAACTCATTGAAAAACTGTCCGATTGAATAAATTGTAGTACCCTTAACAAAAGATATTGAGCTGAAAGCTCCTTCGGATGCATCAAAGTAACCCTCCGGATTACGGATAAACCAGTCATCTTCATTCAGAAATACTATTGAAATAAGCTCCTTTTTACTCTCCCTGTTCCAGATTCTTACCGATCCGTCCCTGCTGCCCGAAATAATATACTTAAGGTCAGCTGTAATATTCACATCTCCTACCCCCCCTGTATGGCCCTCAAACTCCGATATCATAGTCCCGTTAGACGAATCCCACACTCTTATCCTGAAATCATCTCCCCCGCTGATAATATACTTTCCTGAAGGGTCAAACTTCGCAGAGTAAACACCGCCATCGTGAGCCTTTATCTTCAGGAGCTGAAGTCCCGAAAGAAAATCCCAAACCCTCACAGTTCCGTCCCATGCTGAGGTAATGAACTTATCTCCCGTGGTATTGAAATTTATTGAATTTACGAGTGTCTCATTTGTATGACCGATAAATGAACGGACTTCCGTACCTGTATCAATTTCTATCAGTTTGAGTTTCTTATCGAGTCCTGCCGAAATAAAATAAACTCCGTTAGGAGTGAACTTAACCTGGTAGCAGCCCATTCTGTCATGAGGTACAATTGCCCTGATCCGGCTGCCTGTCTCCAGATCCCAGATAATAACATAGCCACCCCATACAGCTGCAGCAAGCATCTTATTATCGGCGCTGAAATCGACTGAATAGATAGCCTCTTTCTTATCAGGAAAAGAAAAAGTCCTTATTGCAGTTCCTGTTTCCACATCCCATACAATTGCTTTTCCATCCAGTCCTCCGGTAGCCAGGTATCTTCCGTCGCTGCTGAAGCACAGGCTGATAACCATTGAATTATGACCCCTGAGGGTTTTGAAAACCTTTCCCGTCTTAAAATCTATAAGCTTGGCATTGTTACCAGTTCTGCCCACAGCTATAAATCTCCCGTCAGGACTGAGTTTCGCTTCATTGACCATGCCTGCCCAATACATATAGGGATCTGTAAGTATTCTTTCATCGGCCTGGTTAAGATAGCCTTTCAGAACTCTTATTGTTTTACCTGAAGAAATGTTCAGAAGATCGACTGTTCGTTTTTCATTACCGGCTGCAAATTCCTTTCCATCAGGACTGATTGCTAATGCCCAGCACCTTTCTTTCGGAATAATCACCTGCTTTGGTCATAAGTTTCCCTGTCGCAAGATCCCAGATCTCAGCCACTCCATATTCAATTGCTCCTGCAAGTTTTCCGTCAGAGCTGATTACAAGTCCCTCCGGGGATCCTCCCTGTCCATAAACGGACCTCACAAGCAATCCGGTTTCCCGGTTAAAAATCCTTATTGAATCCGAACCTGCAAGCACAATATATTTGTTATCGGGAGTGATCGCTGCCTCGGATATACATGAAGTACAAGTTGAATTTTCCTTTTTGAATTTCCTTATCTCCTTTCCCGTTTCAGCATCCCACAGAATTGCAGTAAAATCAGCCACACCCGCAACAATGTACCTCCCATCGATGCTCCAGACCGCTGAACCGCTCTCCGGATATTCATACCCCCTGGCATATTCATGGGTGGCAGGAACAGCTCTTATCTCCATAGTCCTGTTACCTGTCTGCAGGTCCCATACTGAAATAAATGATTTTCTGCTGCCGGTAATAATTTTTGAGCCGTCAGGATGAAAGGCTGCGCAGGTGAATCTGTCTGATTCCTGTCTGATTTGTCGAATAACATCTCCGGTGTTAAGATCCCAGACTGTGAGAGTTCCTTCTGAATCAACAGCCAGGAGAGCAGTGATCTTACTGTTAATACTTACTTTTTCAATCTCTGATGTGTTTCCCTGGTATGACCTGATCTGGCGTCCGTCTGACCTTCTCCATAGTTTAACGGTCTTATCCGAACTGCCTGTTGCTATCATGTAGCCGTCAGGGCTGTAACAAACAGTTGTTACTTCTGAATAATGACCGGTCTGTACGACTGTCTGAACCTGTTGAGCAGAAATACCGAAACAGAAAATGATTCCGGAGAATATGATTAATAAAGTTTTGTAAGCCATACCAGAAATCCTTTAATGGCCTAATTTACAAAATGTAAAGACGCGCAACCTGCGCGTCCTTAAAAAATTCAGTTTATATCGAAATCCCCGTAGTAGAGACGCGCAAATTGCGCGTCTCTACACTTGGGTAATATCCTGTTTCCGCTCGAACATTTTAACAGTATCATCCTGCAGCAATACCCACAATGAGTATACGCCTTTGAGTGTTCCGATCGGGATATTAAGGCATCCCAGGGCTGCTACCACAATCACAAGGTACCTTGCCCACGGCTGAAGTGAAAGCAATCCAATTCCGCCGACAAGTCCGAGTGTTGACATGAATCCTATAAGCAGGGGAAGGCTAAGGGAGAGAAATTTCAGTACCATATTGGGCACTTCTTCTCCCTCAACAAAACCTCTTGCAAAATTAAGTGCAAAGAATACTGCCACTGCTCCTATCAGACCAAGAATTCCGAAACCAATATGTATGGCTCCTACCACGGTCACATGTTTTTTCATCTTTGAATCTTCCATGACAAATGATTTTTATGCAATTTATAATAATTTTCATTCCTGCCTAAATGACTGTACATTTCACAAATTGATGCATCGCACCGTGATTATTTAATGAAAAGAACCTTTTTTAAATTAAAATGTTCAATAACGACAGAGTTTTAATATCTTTGCTGCGTAATTATACAGGTATGAAAAGAAAAATCTTATTTGGAGCAGGTTTCTTATTTGTTGCATTGGCATTCACTGCCTGTGAAGCTCTTGGTGATTGTGGATTTTGCAAGAATGTTACTTATGAGAATGGCGTTGTAATTAATACCGGCACTGAAACAGAGTATTGCGGAGCAGATCTTATTGCTCAGGAAGCAAAACCTGACATTACAATAGGTTCGCTTGTGACAAAGGTTGAGTGCCGTTAATATCTTACGCCAATAAGAGTTACATCATCAACCTGGGAGCTGTCGCCGCGCCATTCTTCAAATATTTCATTAAGCCTTTCACCTTGTTTAAGCATTGGCTCCTTCGACATTGCAACTAT
The DNA here is from genome assembly GCA_963779225.1 of uncultured Bacteroidota bacterium. Lineage (GTDB taxonomy): Bacteria > Bacteroidota > Ignavibacteria > UBA10030 > UBA6906 > CAVPCZ01. The sequence goes on along the minus strand of CAVZWW010000002.1, from coordinate 389,992 downwards.
CGTCTCTTTCAGTTGCATCGACATGAATTTCTTCTGCTTCGGTCCGCCAAACTGATCGGCATATCCATCTGAGAAAATATAAAAAGCATCTCCTTTCTTAAGTTCAATTGTATGAAGCGTGAATGGTACCATCTTGTAATGTATGGCCACCGGCATCTTATCGGCGCGGTAATGGATCAGTTCACCATCTCTTACAAGATACAGCGGATTATTGGCGCCTGAGTAATACAGCAGATCCTTTTCGAAATCTACTGCACAGATGGCAATATCCATTCCATCCTTAACACTATCCTCATCTGCGACCTGGTTCAAAGCCTTAATGATGCCCTGGCGCAGCTCTTCTATGATCTGGTCAGGCATAACAATATGTTTACCTGTCACTATCTCATTCAGCATAGTAACGCCAAGCATGCTCATAAAGGCACCGGGTACACCATGACCGGTACAATCTGCTGCAATAATGATCTGAAGTTTACCCTGTGTTGATACCCAGTAGAAGTCTCCGCTGACGATTGCAAGAGGCTTATAAAGTACAAAATGCTCAAGTTTATCACTGAAGAGTTCGAGTGACGGGATCAGGGCTGTCTGTATCCTCTTGGCATACATTATACTGTCGGTAATATGTTTCTTCTGGTAGGCAATCTGGTCACGCTGTGCTGCAGCAAGGTCTCTCTGCTTTTCAATCTCATCCTTCTGCAGTGAGATAGTCCTGTTTTTCTCTTCAAGCTTTATATTAGCCTCTTTCTTGATCCTGTATCCCCTGTAAATATAATATCCCAGGAAACTGACAAGAATAAGAGCAAAAATGACAAAGTAGAGTATCAGCTTCTGCTTCTCCAGAGTCTCAAGCTGGACTTTTATTCTGCCCTCCTGTTCTGAAATCTTGCTTAGCTGCTCATCGATACGTGCTATCTGAATGGCGATCTTTTCCTTCTGGCTTGCAAGTGTATCCTGCTGTATCCGGACCTCCTTCTGTTGCACTGCTATCGTTGTTTTCTGTGCAGTTATCTCTCCCTGCTGCCTGCTTATCTGTACAAATTGTTTTTCGAGAACCTTCTGTTTTTCGTTCAGGGTCTTTTCCTTCTGTACTATTTCCTTATCAAGGCTGTCGAGCAGGGCCCTCTGCTTTAGTATCTCCTGTTTCTGTATATCAATTGTCTCAAGCTGCTGCCTTATTGTCTCTTTCTGAACCTCAATCTCCTTGCTGGCTATATCAAAAAGATTCTGCCAGTCTTCCTTGGTTTTAATAGCGGTAAAAAGAAGTGTTTCAGGAATCGACATTTTTTCCTTTTTAATATACTCTTCATTTATATCGAACCGTGGCTTGCCTTCTACAACGATAAAATTCATCATTGATTCCCTGAACTCATATCCCTCGGTTATAAGCATAGTCTGCTGGCCTTCAATCATCTTCTTTATCTTGTCGAGGTTAAAGCCTGCATTCTTGTTCACATAAATCACCTGGCAGTGTGTAACGCTCTCAAGATTTCTGAACCCGGCAACTGACACAGGCTTATCCTGAATCCTGTTCCTTGTTTTGGCAAGATTCCCCATCTCATTTATAAGATCATAATCGCCGAGCAGAACTCCTATTTTAAAGCTTGATGAGTCAGCAAACCCCGGGCCATAATCAACATATTTTGCAAGGTCAAACACATAAAGCGCCCTGGTGGGGTTATCAAATCCCCCCTGGCCAAAGGAAGTATGGATTAGTAACATCAATCCTGCTGACAGGACTGCTATTCTCAGGATGCGGAAATATTTTGACATGATAATGAGGGTTAATTACACGAATTTGCACAATATTATTCAGTATACCAAATATCAGGATGCTTACTATAATGACAAATGTTGATAAAATGTTAATAACTGCCCGTTTACTCAAAACTGTAGTTGCAATCTTATAGTAATTTTAATGAGGATTAAACAAAACATTGAATGGGACTGAATATAAATGCGTTAGAACTGATCAACAAAAACATTGTCATAGTTGAAGACGACATTCATTCAATAAAGTATTATGAAACTCTTCTTAAGAATACAGGTGCCTCAGTAACATTTTTACGTTCAGGACTTGAATTTGTTGAATACATTAAACCGGAAGACAGAATAATTGATTTCATATTTATGGATTTCCTTATACCACTCATAAATGGTATTGAATGTATAAGGATCTTTCGTAAATCAAATAAGCATACTCCGGTAGTGATGCTCACCGCATATTCATCGGAACAGACCAAAACAGATGCTTATATTGCAGGATGCAATGAGTATGTACTCAAACCTGTCTACTGTGAAAAATTAATGTTCCTCCTCGACAAGTACCTCATCAGGGAAGTACCTGTTGCCTTAAAATTCTGAAACTTTCACTGCAGCCCCGCGCCGGGCTGAAGCTTCGTCATATAAATAGCGTAGTAGCCCTCCAGCTTCTCATTTATCTCTTTAGCCAGTTCACTCTTTCCGTATTTTTCACATGAACCTGCAACCCTCGATGTATACTGGATTGCCGTTTGAATCTCATATTCAGCGGAATTAATAAAGTATGGATCCTGTTTCAGGAAATAATCAAGGCGTTCATAGTAATAGCTGCTGAATGCCATTGTCATTTCAACAGCTTTATCTGTATTTCCGGCTGCATAATATGCATCAACCAGATCAGCCACATACGGGTCATACGGAATATTCTCAAGGGGGAGCACCTCCATGCATCTGTCCAGAACTGCAAGAGCTTTTTCATTTTTCCCTTCTTCAGTAAGAGCTTTGGCCAGCCTTGCATAATTCATACGGGCCTTCACTACTATTATGGTCCTCTTATGGTTATAGTCGATATTCACTTTTTCATCATTTGCCCCTCCCCATACAAATTTATCCATCATGTTTTCGTACAGAATGTCGCTGTCTATCCGGCCATAATCAATCCAGCTCTTATTCTGTGATTTTATCGGCACCAGCCTGTAAGCAAGGCCTTCGAGCTGAAAATACTCCTCCAGTCCGAACGCATCATTATGATAACCTGTCACAAAATAAATGGGCCGTTCCCAGTTATTGTGAGCCAGTATATCCAGTACAACCAGCTGGCTCTTCAGAATGGAGTTTCCCTTCAGTTTAATATCAATATAAGGTACAATCTTATCCTTGTCTTCAGGCTTAACGGTGCCTGAGGCAATTACCTTTTCAGCATCAACAGGTATCCTGATGGTACGTGTGGGGATAATATCAAGTATTTCAGTAGCAGTAACCTGTACTTTTGTGCCCTTGTTATCGCTGGTGTGACTGATAAGGAGACGGGGCTCGGTGACTGGACAGCGCAGAATTTCACTGCAACCATGCGGACGGGCAAGCGCATGGGCAAGGGCCGGGCCATTCTTCCGCCCATGCCGGTCCAGGCATTCAAGAACATGACGGATGAAGATCTCAACTCCATCTTTGCGTACCTGCAATCGATTCCGGCAATCAAGAACAGAGTCCCCGAGCCGATCCCGCCCGTGGGTCAGCCCCCGCAGCCAAAGTAGCCCGGGGGAGGGCGTAGAGTGGCCGTACGTTGTTGTCTCTGCCATTGAAAGAAAACACGAACGTCCCGACATCCGGGGCGTTCGTATTATCCATCCAGGAGTTGAACGAGTCGGCAATCTGGCTAGAGCTTGTCCCGATACGGGAGTTGATCGAAGGAGAGAAAGCAGCAGAGGCGCTGGAGGGCTACCGGCTCTGCGCCGAATCGTAGGGGCGAGTCGTCGGACGGAGCCACCGCTCTGCTCGAACTCAAATGCATTGTTGAACTATTGGGAACATGGACGACGCTTAAACAACATGTGACACTTTTTTCCCGGGGGGCCAGAACCGGAAGATCACTTATTGCACAACCCCGCGAGAATTCATCCACAATGTTCAGCATCCGTAGTGGCCTGCCATCGCTCGTCCGTTCTGCCACAAAATCGTAGCTCCAAACGTGATTACAATGCTCTGGACGCAAGCGGATACACGACCCATCATTCAGCCACAGCCGCCGCCTCCTGGGCTGCCTCTGCGGCACCTTCATCCCTTCTTGGCGCCATATCCGGGCCACCCGCTTGTGGTTCACGTGCCACCCTTCGTTCCGCAACAGGGCCGTTACCCTCCGATACCCATACCGGCCGTACGCACATGCCGTCTCGACGATCTCCTTTCGGAGAGCATCCTCATCGGACTTGACCACCCCTTTTCTCCTTCTGCGTTGATCTGGGGTGGTCCATGGCACGACAGACACGTCGCTCTGACACCCGGAGTACTGACTGAACCCGAGCTGCTGCCCGGCGCCGTTTGGCCGGGCTCAGAATTGTCCCCGGTTGACTTCCTTCAGGATCATGTTATCCAATGTCAGATCGGCCACTGCCTTCTTCAAGCGGCTGTTTTCCTGCCCCAACTCCTTCAGCCGTTTCGCCTGCTCGACCCGCAAACCTCCGTACTCTTTCCGCCACTTGTAGTACGTCGCGTCGCTGATCCCGATCTGCCGCAGGACCTCCTCCAGCAACATCCCTTTGCCCTGGAGGACCTCCGCCTCCCGCAACTTTGCTATGATTTGTTCCGCCGTGTGCCGTTGCTTGCCCATATCTCCCTCCTTCCCCGTCCAAGATAACATTTCTGTCTACAAAATCTTGGACCGAGTTTTGGGGGTCACGTCAATTCGTTTCGATGATGTCCAGCACCCTGTCAGATCTACCATCTGTAGCAGGAATGTAGATGAGGTGTATGCCTATCTCGTTCATCTGTGGGCTCCTTGGTGGAAAAATGAAACAGGGACACCGGCTATTTGACCAGTGCCGCTGTTGTGGATGGGTGTAGTGGTGGGTTTACAGCGTCAAACCTCCAAACCGGAACTCCAGCCAGTACTTCCCGTTGGTGTTCGATGGATATGGCTGCTTCATGGATGCGTTGAGGTTGTGCTGTCGCCACCATTCCTCAACCCGGCTCTTTGCCAGATCGATCAATACTCCGTCAATGGAGTGCAGCGATCGCATGAAGTTTGCATCGTTCACCGTTGGGACAGTGGTAGGACGCTGACCCTGTCCATTGAACTTGTAGTAGCCGAACTCAAACCGGATGTCCGCCGCGGACGTATTCGGGGTTGCCATGATGACCTCCTTGATGGTTGTGAGTATGAGATGGTAATGTGAATCAGGTGGAAACGGATCTCAACGAAGTATCGAATCTCAACCCGCAAACCGGGCGGGCGTATGCCTTCATGACAAGTCCACCTCCGGTTGGCAAAATATGTTTATGAAGTTTGCTGGAGGGTATTGGGGGAATTGAGCGGAAATCCAAGCAGGACAGCGGTTTCGGCTTACTTCAAGTGTTTGTATTCGATACGGTTATTGAGCGAACTTGATTTTGCTTGGACGGTGGGATAATTTCCATCAAATACATTGCGCGCTCTGATTCAATGGAGGAGTTGGTGCGCCGCCGAGTGTTTCTGTCCTGCCCGACGACACACACGTCGAGTCATATGGGAATCGGTGAGGAAAGAATGAACTTCGTCGAGAGGTGAGGAGAACTGTGCGTTGGAGAAGGAATGAGACAGAGAGTATTCTATGTCAAGGCTCCCTAACTTGTGTATCAAGTGGAAATTGAGTACGTTCAAACCACCTAGAGACAGACAAGTGTATCTTCATTACCATTCAAGGAGGCCGCAATGAGCCTAGCTGAATCCTTTGGTCAAACCGGTTTTGCCCGATTTGTGAACAGCCCTACCGGTCGTATCGCACGCATTCTCGTTGGTCTCATTCTCATCGGCTGGGGCTACTTTCAAAGTGTGGGGTCTGCAAGCATCATCCTCATCGTGATCGGTCTGGTGCCCTTGGCAGCCGGCGTCTTTCACTTGTGTCTCATCAGCGCGTTGCTGGGTGGCCCGATAAGCGGCGCACGCATTGCCAAGAGCAGACCTCAGTAGGATATGTACTCACTCTAATCTCTCAAGCGAGGTGTACTTCTGCCGACTGCAGGGAGGAGATTTTGTCCAATCGAAGAGGATGTTGGTCTTGCAGTGAGTGTAGCGAATTTTGCACATTGACAAGCGGGGGTGAGCCGTACTATATTTGTAGTGCAGAGCGATAACCGAAACCTTCCGAAGACAACGATTCGTGAATGCCCCTGACACTCTGCTAAGGCCTCGGAAGGGCCTCCGGTTGGTGTTGGGGGCGTTCCGTTTCCAGCGGTGAGTAGGTGTAAACGGAACTGCTACCTGCGATAACATTCTTTCGTTCTATTCTCGTGCCCCCCCCCCCTAAAGCAAAAATGCCCGAACCGTATCGATTCAGGCACTTCCTGCGGGGCGGACGGGACTCGAACCCGCGACCTCCTGCGTGACAGGCAGGCGCTCTAACCAAGCTGAGCTACCGCCCCCCGATAAATCGTATCAATATACAAATCCAATCGAAAAATTGCAATATAAAAACTTCCGTGCTCATTTCTCAAACCTGCTGCCAGTGCGCTGGAACCGCTCAAGCGAGACGGGTGTTCCAGTTGTATCATACCCATGCGACAGAAAAACCAGAAACGAACCCATGTCAAAGGCAAAAGAAGGCCTCCTGCTCACTGTTGCGACTCTCATGATGCTGGCATCCCCCGGAAACCAGACTATGGCCAGTGAAGAGCCGAAGTACACGGTCGTCCGGACGGAAGGTCCATGCGAAGTACGCATCTATGAGCCCTACCTCGTGGCGGAAACCGTTGTGACGGACGCCGATCTGGAGAGTGGGACAAGCGAAGGATTCCGCCGTCTGGCAGGCTTCATCTTTGGGGGAAACCGGACGAAGGAGCCCATTGCCATGACCACGCCGGTGACCACATCCACCTCCGAAAAGATCGCCATGACTGCACCCGTTGAGACACACCGGCGGACTGAGGGGATGGTGATGAGGTTTATGATGCCCTCCAAGTATACTACGGAAACACTGCCGGAGCCGGTCGACCCGAAGGTGGTGATCAGAAAGGTCCCCGGTCGAACCATGGCGGCGATAAGATTCTCCGGGAGCTGGAGCGAGGAGAGGTTTCAAGAACATACGGAGCAACTGCTGACCTGGCTGAAGGAACAAGGCCTTTTTGCGACCGGCACGCCTGTGATCGCGCGGTATGACCCCCCGTGGACACCCTGGTTTATGAGGAGAAACGAAGTCCTCGTGGAACTCCAGGGAGGTTAATCCCGGCGATACCACGCTTGGAGGTGCGCGTCTTATGCCTTGATGAACGTCCCCGCCCGGTACTCCGCAAACGCCACCCGCAACTCCTCTTCCGTGTTCATTACAATCGGCCCGTGCCAGGCGACCGGCTCGCCGATCGGCCGACCGGCAATCAACAGAAACCGGAGAGACGCCGTCCCCGGCCTTCACCACAACTCGCTCCCCGTCACCGAAAAGAAGAAGATGCCCGGCAGTGACAAGGGATTTCTGTGCTTCATCGAAAAACCCTTCCCCTTCGAACACGTAGGCGAAACAGGTGTGACCCGAAGTGACAGGATGATCGAACGACCCTGTGCTCGGGAATGGTAACATCCAGATACTGAGGATCAATGATGATGTCACGCACGGGACCCTTGACTCCTTCGACGGAGCCGGCAACAACTTTAATCCGCACTCCGTCAGGTTGTACCACCTCCGGAATCTGTGCCGCCTTCAATTCCTGGTACCGTCGGCTTCATCATCTTGTGCGATCGCGGAAGGTTCGCCCAGAGCTGAAATCCCCACATCCCTCCCGAATCGTCCCCCTTCGGCATTTCCTGATGAATGATGCCGCTGCCGGCGGTCATCCACTGGACATCACCGGAACCAATGACGCCCTTGTTTCCGAGGCTGTCGCCATGTTCGACATTTCCTCTGAGAATATAGGTGATGGTCTCCATGCCCCGATGAGGATGCCAGGGAAAGCCTCTCCTGTAGTCGTCAGGATCGTCGGAACCGAAATGGTCCAGCAGAAGGAAGGGATCGAATGATTCCTCCTGCCCGAACCCGAATACCCGCTGAAGGTGAACGCCGGCTCCTTCAATGGTCGGTGTCGTACGGGTGATCTTTCGAACCTCTCTCGTTTCGCTCATCTCGTGTCCTCCAAAGTGTTTTGGAATGAACGAAAAATCCAGCCAAGTTGAAAGTACATCGTCAATTGTGTAGATTACATAGACACTCTCCACCTCCACTCCATCCAACGGCTCTGTTGATACCATTGAGTCTTTTTTCAAGCACCTCTCCGTCCGGTTCGCCCGGACGCAGAATACCATATCCCGGACCATTCTCTCATGAATACACCCGTCTCCGGTCTTCTCGAACTTGATACCCGCGGCTTCGGGTTCATCCGGCACATCTCCATGAAACTGGAACGCAGGGAGCATGACGTCCATGTGACAGTGCGTCAGATACGCGACAACAATCTCCGGGCGGGAGCGGTCCTGGAAGGTTTTTCGCGCAAAGGGAACAACCCGAGCCCTGTTCTGGAAACGCTCACCAGCGTGAACGGCCTGCCTGTCGAACAATGGCGGTCTCTCCAGGAGTTTTCCCAGTTCGAAGTGACCTCGCCGTTTGAATGGATCCGGTGCGAGGGAGAGGACAGCACGCCCGCGGGCAGACTCGGCGTGCGCCCGTCACGGATCATCGACCTGTTCTGTCCGATCGGGAAGGGGCAGCGAGCTCTTATCGTTTCACCTCCCAAGGCCGGCAAGACGATGTTGATGCAGCAGCTGGCACACGCCATCAGCAGGAACAACCCCGACATCGCCCTGGCGGTCCTGCTTATCGACGAACGTCCCGAAGAAGTGACGGATATGAAGCGTTCCATCAAAGGAGAAGTGTTCGCCAGTTCCAGCGACAGCGAACGGGGCGAACACGTCCGCCTGGCCCAGATTGTCCTGGAATATGCAAAGCGGAAAGTGGAGGCGGGAACCGACGTGGTGCTTCTTCTCGATTCGCTCACCCGTCTCGGGAGGGCCTTCAACATCCATCAGAAGAGCAGCGGCAGGACCATGTCCGGCGGTGTGGATGCCCGTGCTCTGGAGATACCGAAACGGATCTTCGGCGCGGCACGAAAGATCGAAGGGAAGGGGTCGCTCACGATTATCGCCACAGCCCTGATCGAGACCGGTTCGCGAATGGATGATCTGATCTTTCAGGAGTTCAAAGGGACGGGCAATATGGAGCTGGTGCTGGACCGGGACCTTGCAAACGAAAGGATCTTTCCCGCCATCAATCTCAACACATCCGGCACACGGCGAGAGGAATTGCTGTTCGGTCCGGCCGTGGACGCCCATCAGACTCTGCGGCGCGCAATCAGCCGCTTGTCCCCGCGTGAGGCGATGCTGTCGGTGTTCAAGATGCTGGAACGATATCCGACGAACGAGCAGCTGCTGGATAACGTATCGCGGCTGCGGACGTAAACAGTGCCGGGGCGTTCCGGCTGTCGGCCGTGACGCCCCGGATTCAGGACCCTTGTTCTCCTACGGCTTCAGAAGCAGGACAATGCCGATGGCCACAGCAATTGCCAGAACAATGGTTATGGCGAGCGTTCCCTCCCGCATCCCGTACTGCGTCCGGTACGGATCAACTCCCTGCTTGACCGTCGCTTCTGCGTTTGTCCACCCGGCGTTTGAAGCGAATACGCGAGTCGTCGAATTTCTCCAGCATCTCCCACCCCGACCGGGCCTCCTCCTCGCAGATCTTCCGGATGGTATCCGGATTCTTGAACCGGCCGGACATTGAACGGACAATCTTGAATTCCCACCCCTCCATATCCTGCGTGCCGTAACCAGTCATTTCCTGTTCCTCCTTTTCAAGCAAGCGGCGCTTCTGTGCGGCTGCAATGGTTGCTCCACTCATGGTATTTTCTCCTCCACAGACAATTCTTCGGACTAGCAGCATACACAGCACAATATACGGAGATTGCGGTTATTTGTTAGGTTGTTCCGTACTGAGGCAGGCATGCGATCTTGAGGGAGAGGAGGGGGGCAGAACACCGGAATCTTATTCGAAAATAGGGGTTTCGGCTCCATTTGCCGCAAGTTTTCATGCGTGATCTGTCCGTGACTCAGAAGATTTCTAGCCGCCGACGGATCTTTTTTCTTGACACCCACTCCCGAAATCCTATATTGATATACACACATCGTTTACCAATGGGACACTGCATCCATAGCGCCATTCGTCAGACCTCCGGCTTGCACGCCGAAGGTCGTGGTTCTATTGTTTCCCTGTTGTCGTACTTCCTGCTTCTGGATATCCTGCTTCTGGTACTGGGTCTTACTGCCTGACCCGGACGCCAGAGGCCGACCCGCACGCCGCATAAACACTCCCTACGATTCACCGGTAAAGCAAGGTTCGCCTCTGGCAGACTGAAATCTGCATGTTACTATTGACAAAGAGAAGGGTGAACCGTCATGACTCCTGAGGGACCGCAAAAACGCCGCAGCAGTGCCATCACCGAAGGTGTGCAGCGCACTCCCAACCGTGCCATGCTCCGTGCGGTCGGGTTTGGCGACGACGATTTCCGTAAACCCATCGTCGGCGTGGCCAACGGCTACAGCAATCTTACTCCCTGCAACATGGGGCTCGGAGAACTGGCCGACCGGGCGATGGAGGCCTTGCGGAATGCCGGTGCCATGCCGCAGGTGTTCGGCACGATCACGGTCAGCGACGGGATATCCATGGGGACGCAGGGTATGAAGTACTCCCTGGTCTCACGCGAAGTCATCGCGGATTCCATTGAAACCGTCTGCGGTGCTCAGTGCATGGACGGCGTTATCGCTATCGGGGGCTGCGACAAGAACATGCCTGGTGCGATGATTGCCTTCGCCCGGCTGAATATCCCCGCAATATTTGTCTATGGCGGCACGATCAAACCGGGGCGGTACAAGGACCGTGATCTCACGATCGTCAGTGCTTTCGAAGCCGTCGGACAATACAGCGCGCATCGTATCGACGAGGAGGAACTCCAGGCGGTGGAACGCAGTGCATGCCCCGGTGCCGGATCCTGTGGAGGTATGTTCACCGCCAATACGATGTCTTCGGCGATCGAAGCGATGGGGATGTCTCTCCCGTATTCCTCCACGATGTCGGCTGAAGACGCCGAAAAGGCGGGCAGCGCCGCCACCTCCGCCGCGGTGCTTGTCCGCGCCATCGAACAACAGATCCTTCCGCGAGCCATCCTCACGCGCAAAGCATTCGAAAATGCCATCGCAGTCACCATGGCGGTGGGCGGATCCACCAATTCGGTCCTTCATCTTCTGGCCATTGCCCACTCGGCCGGTGTGCCATTGACCATGGACGATTTTGAAGCCATGCGGAAACGCGTACCGGTCTTCTGCGATCTGAAACCCTCCGGACGATATGTGATCACCGAATTTCACCGTGCCGGCGGTGTGCCGCAGGTGATGCGCATCCTTCTGGACCACGGTGTGCTTCACGGCGATGCACTGACCATATCAGGACAGACCGTGCGGAGGTGCTTGCCGCTGTGCCTTCGAAACCGCCGGCCGGGCAGGATGTTATCAGAACCTGGGAGGATCCCCTCTATACTCAGGGCCACCTCGCGATCCTGCGCGGCAATCTGGCAACCGAAGGTGCCGTGGCGAAGATCACCGGCGTGAAAAAGCCGAAGATCACGGGGCCGGCCCGCGTCTTCGATTCCGAGGAGGTGTGCCTGACCGCGATTCTGGCGGGGGGCGTGAAACCCGGCGACATTCTGGTGATCAGATATGAAGGGCCGAAAGGGGGACCCGGGATGCGGGAGATGCTTGCTCCGACGTCGGCGCTGATCGGCGCGGGGCTGGGCGACTCCGTCGGGTTGATCACCGACGGCCGGTTTTCCGGAGGCACGTACGGGATGGTGGTCGGTCACGTTGCGCCGGAGGCGGCGGTGGGCGGAGCGATTGCGCTTGTTCAGGAACACGATACCATCACCATTGATGCGGAGACGCTCCAGCTCACGCTGCATGTCTCCGATACAGAGCTCGAACGCCGTCGTGCAGCCTGGACGCCCCCGCCTGCGGCACGTACCGGTGTTCTCGCCAAATACGCACGGGTAGTCTCCAGCAGCAGTCTGGGCGCGGTCACGGATTTATAACCACATACACGGAGAAGGTATGGCACGACAGCCACGCAGCGACGAGGAATCCTCAACTGGCCCGATCATGACCGGGGCGGAGATATTCGTCCGCTCGCTCATCGCCGAGCAGGTCGAGGTTGTGTTTGGCTATCCGGGAGGTGCGACGATCGGCGTGTACGATGTACTGCACGACATCTCCGACATCAAGCACGTCCTGACCCGCCACGAGCAGGGGGCGACGCATGCCGCCGAAGGATATGCGAAAGCAACGGGGAAGCCCGGCGTCGTGCTCGTGACGTCCGGTCCCGGCGCCACAAACACGGTGACCGGCATAGCCGATGCGTACTTGGACTCTCTTCCGCTGGTGGTATTCACCGGCCAGGTACCGCTGCGCCTGATCGGCAACGATGCCTTCCAGGAGGCGGATATTGTAGGGATCACCCGGCCGATCACCAAGCACAACTATCTTGTCCGGGATGTGAGTGAGCTGGCGCGCACCATCAAGGAGGCGTTTTACATTGCCACGAGCGGCCGGCCGGGCCCGGTCCTGGTCGACCTTCCGAAAGATGTGATGGCACAGAAGGCACCGTTCAACTATCCCACGTCGGTGCACGTGCGCAGCTACAATCCCACCTTCGAGGGAAACCTCAAACAGATCAAGAAGGCGGCGGACATGATCAATGCCGCGCAGCGCCCGGTACTGTACGTGGGCGGGGGCGTGATCCTCGCGGATGCCGCATCGGAACTGACGGCCTTTGCGCGGAAGCTGGACTGTCCGGTGACGACCACGCTCCACGGCATGGGGGCATTCCCGGAAAACGACCCGCTTGCCATGGGTATGCTCGGGATGCACGGGACGTGGTATTCGAACACCGCCGTGCATCACTGCGACGTGCTCATTGCTGTCGGTGCCCGCTTTGACGACCGCGTGACTGGAAATGTCGAAGCCTTTGCCGCGGAGGCGAAGATCATCCATATCGACATCGACCCATCGGCAATCAGCAAGAACGTGCGCTGTGGACGTACCCATCGTCGGGGATGTGAAACGGGTGCTCAAGGCAATGCTGCCGATGGTGCAGCGGGTGGACACCGCGGACTGGCAGGCCCGAATCGGCGTGTGGAAGAACGAGCATCCGCTCCGGTATCAGTCGGGTCCTAAGATCAGGGCACAGCAGGTCATTCATGCACTCGGTGAGATCACCGGCGGAAAGGCCATTGTGGTCACCGACGTGGGTCAGCACCAGATGTGGGCCGCGCAATTTTTCACCTGGATACTTCCGCGTACGCATATCACGTCGGGCGGGCTCGGGACCATGGGCTTCTCGCTGCCGGCATCGATGGGTGCGGCTTTCGGCCGGTCCGACCTGCCCATCATTTCCATCAGCGGTGACGGGGGATTTCAGATGAATTCCCAGGAACTCACCACGATCGTGCAGCACCGGTTGCCGATAAAGATCTTTGTCATCAATAACGGTTTTCTGGGCATGGTGCGCCAGTGGCAGGATCTGTTCTGGAGCAAACGGTATTCGCACGTGGAGCTGTCCAACCCCGATTTCGTGAAACTCGCCGAGGCTCATGGTTGTCCGGCCTTCCGGGCGACCGTCTCGTCTGAAGTGGAGGAGGTGATCACCCGGGCCATGGGGTACACCGACGGACCGGTGTTTGTCGAGTTTGTTGTGGCCCAGGAAGACAATGTCTACCCGATGATCCCCGCCGGGCAGACCGTGAATGAAATGCTGGACACGCCCCTGGATACCGGCGGTCAGGCCTCTCCCGTGATCACGATTCAGAAAGGTGTTCCCTCTCCATCCCGAAAGGAAGCCCATGTCGCCATCCCCGTCCGCCACTAATCGAAGGGCCTCAGCCTCCGGGTCCGAGCATATCAAGCGGCATACCATTGCCGTCCTCGTGGAAAACAAGTTCGGTGCCTTCAACAGGATTGCGGGCTTGTTTTCAGCCAAGGGGTACAATATCGAGAGCCTGAGTGTCGGGCCGACGGAAGACGAAAGCGTCTCCCGGATGACCATCGTGACCGAGGGCGACGATGCGATCATCGAACAGATCATGAAGCAGCTGAACAAGGTCATCGATACCATCAAGGTGACAGACCTGACGTTCGAGAGTTTCGTGGAACGCGAGCTAGTGCTGGCAAAAGTGCAGACCACGGCGGACACCCGTTCGGAGATCATGCAAATCGCAGAAATCTTCCGTGCGAAGGTTGTGGATATCAGCGCGCGCACGCTGACACTTGAGGCAACGGGGAGCAAGCAGAAGGTGGATGCGTTCATCAAGATGCTCAAGCCGTTCGTCATCAAAGAAATCGCGCGTACCGGACAGGTAGCACTGAAACGGGAGTTCCATGGCGAAGTCTAGGCCGCAGCAACTCTCCCGCCTGACAGACCCGGCGACATCGGGCCGGGTTGCCGCGGTCCAGCAAGCCGGGACGCCCCTCTGGAATCTCCCGGCATATAATTGCTGGGATGCGCGCATGCGCGCGCGGGATTCCGGTGCAGAATTTCATCGAAAAGGAGACGGACACCATGGCTGACGATCAGGTATTCATTTTCGACACCACGCTACGCGACGGCGAACAATCGCCGGGATGCAGCATGAATCTCGAAGAAAAGCTTCGAATGGCGCGGCAGCTGGAACATCTGGGCGTGGATGTGATCGAAGCGGGGTTTCCGATCGCCTCGGTAGGAGATTTTGAGGCCGTACAGAAGATTGCCGGAAGTCTCGAGCGTGTCACGGTGGCGGCCCTGTGCCGGGCGGTGGCACCCGACATCAAGCGGGCGTGGGAGGCGATACAGTCGGCGAACCACCCCAGATTGCATACGTTCATTGCGACATCGGACATTCACCTTGTGCACAAACTGCGCAAATCCCGTGCACAGGTGCTGCAAGACACGAGCGAGGCCGTGGCCTACGCCCGTTCGCTGTGCAACGAAGTGGAGTTTTCCTGCGAGGACGCGTCGCGCAGCGACATTGGATTCCTTTGCGAGGTGGTGGAGGCGGCAATTGCGGCCGGCGCACGGGTGATCAACCTCCCGGACACCGTCGGGTATTCCGTTCCCGCGGAATACGGTGCGATGTTCCGTCAGGTGCGCGAACGCGTTCGCGGAATCGAGAATGTGGTTCTGAGCACACACTGCCACAACGACCTCGGCCTCGCGGTGGCCAATTCCCTTGCTGCCGTGGCGAACGGCGCACGGCAGGTTGAGTGTACGATCAACGGCATCGGCGAGCGGGCCGGGAACGCAGCTCTGGAAGAGTTTGTCATGCTTGTGAAAACCCGTGGCGAGCAACTGGGCATCCGGACCGGCGTCGTGTCGGAAGAGATTCTCAAATCCAGCCGCCTTCTGAGCACACTCACGGGGATGATGGTGCAGCGGAATAAGGCCATTGTGGGAGCAAATGCCTTTGCCCATGAAGCGGGCATCCACCAGGATGGCGTTCTGAAGAGCGCGATCACCTACGAGATCATGACCCCGCAGTCGGTGGGCATTACCTACAGCACGCTTGTGCTGGGCAAACATTCCGGGCGGCATGCACTGAAACAGCGATTCGCCGATCTCGGGTACACGCTTACCCCGGAAGAACTCAATGAGGCATACACGGAGTTCTGCGCGATCGCCGATCAGAAGAAGGAAGTGTTCGACGAAGAGCTGGTGGCGATTCTCGAAGACCGGACCACATCAACAGTGGAATTGTACCACCTGGAACATCTCCATGTGAGCACCGGAACGCAAATCCGGCCCACGGCAACGGTGGAGTTGCGCAAAGCCGGCGCCATGTTTGTCGATTCGGCCACCGGAGACGGACCCGTAGACGCCGCGTACCGTGCGATCGAGCGGATTACGGGAGTGATGGGGAAGATGACGGAATATGCGGTGAAGTCGGTGAGTTTTGGACACGATACGATCGGCGAAGTGTTTGTGCGTGTTGACTTCGACGGTGTCCTTTTCAACGGCCGGGCGGTCAGCACGGATGTGATTACCGGAAGCGTGAAGGCCTATCTGGAGGCCCTCAACAGAGCACAGAATTCCCTGCGCCGCAAGGAAGAACAGGTGGCGGCAGTCGCGGAAGCGGGGGCATGAGATCATGACCGCCGTCGCACCAAAAACCCTGTTTGACAAGATCTGGGACGCGCATGTTGTCCGGAACGAACCGGGAGCGCCCACGTTGCTTTATATCGATCTTCATCTGATCCATGAAGTAACCTCCCCCCAGGCTTTCGCCGGTCTGCGCCGGCGCGGACTCCGGGTCCGCCGGCCCGAGCGGACGGTTGCGACCGTGGACCACAGTATTCCGACGAGTATCGGACCGATCCGGGATCCTCTTGCCGCGAAACAGATCTCGACCCTCGAACAGAACGTCCGGGATTTCGGCATAGCCGTGTACGGACAGCAGAATCCCCGGCGCGGGATCGTGCACGTGATCGGTCCGGAACTCGGCCTCACGCAACCCGGCAAGACAATCGTCTGCGGCGACAGCCACACGTCAACCCACGGGGCGTTCGGCGCACTGGCGTTCGGAATTGGAACCAGCGAGGTGGAGCATGTGCTTGCCACCCAGTGTCTGCTCCAGCAGAAACCGCGGAGCTGTGAGGTCCGGATCGAAGGCCGTCTGGAAAACGGGGTCGGCGCGAAGGATGTCATCCTCGCTCTGCTCGCACAGATAGGTGTCGGCGGCGGAACAGGGTATGTCCTGGAATACACCGGCTCCACCGTGCGTGCCCTCTCCATGGAAGAACGGATGACCGTCTGCAACATGTCCATCGAGGGTGGAGCGCGGGCGGGTCTGGTCGCGCCTGATGATACAACATTTGCCTACCTGGCCGGCCGGGAATTTGTCCCGCGGGATTTCGATGCCGCGGTGCAACGGTGGAGGATGCTGTGCTCGGACGACGGCGCTTCGTATGACGCGAAGATCACGCTTGATGTGACCGGTCTGGCCCCGATGATCACCTTTGGCACAAACCCCGGCATGGGTGCGCCCATCACCGGCGTGATTCCGGATCCCGCTCAGCAGAGTGATCGTTCGGGACAGGAAGCACTACACAAAGCGCTCGAGTACATGGGCCTGAAGCCCGGCGAAACGATTGCCGGCCGGCCGATTGATGTCGTATTCATCGGGAGCTGCACCAATTCAAGAATCTCCGATCTGCGTGAGGCGGCCCGTATTCTGCGTGGCCGTAAAGTGGATGCTCGTGTCCGGACCCTGGTCGTGCCCGGCTCCCAGGCAATCAAGCGGCAGGCGGAAGCCGAAGGTCTCGATCGCGTTTTCACCGATGCAGGCGCCGAATGGCGGGAATCCGGATGTTCCATGTGCATTGCGATGAACGGCGACGAAGTGGCGGCCGGACAGTATGCCGTCAGCACCAGCAACAGAAATTTCGAGGGACGCCAGGGAAAGGGGAGCAGGACGTTTCTGGCTTCGCCTCTCACCGCGGCGGCATCCGCCGTCACCGGACGGCTCACCGACGTAAGGACCATGCTATGAGCACGACACCGGCAGTGGGAGCGGGAGGCAGGACTCCGTTCAGGGTTGTCACATCGATACTTGCACCGCTGATGATGGAAAACGTCGATACCGACCAGATCATCCCTGCCCGGTTTCTGAAAATCACCGACTCGGAAGGTCTGGGTGAACACCTGTTCGAGGATTTGCGCCGCGCTGCGGACGGCTCGATGCGGAATGACTTTTTCTTGAACAGGGCGGAATTCCAATCGGCCTCCATTCTCCTCGCGGGGCGCAACTTCGGGTGCGGGTCTTCACGCGAGCACGCCCCCTGGGCCCTGGTGGGAGCAGGATTCCAGGTCGTTATCAGTACCTCCTTTGCCGACATCTTCCGTGGCAATGCGATGAAAAACGGATTACTCCCCGTTGCAGTTGACGCGGCTTCCTGGACGTCCCTGGCCGGTCTGGTGGGCACGGCGACGACCGTCACGGTGGATCTCGAACGGCAGGTGGTGCAATGGCCGGGAGGTTCAGCGAACTTTAAGATCGACGCATTTGCCCGCGCGTGTATGCTGGCCGGCACGGACGAACTCGGATACATTCTGGAGCGCGAAGCGCACATCTCGGCTTTTGAAGCACGGCGGACTGCGGAGGAACACTCATGAAGGCGCGATTGGTCGTGCTGCCCGGCGACGGGATCGGTCCGGAAATCACCGCCGAGGCGGTGAGGGTGCTCCGGGTGGTTGCGGAGAGATTCGGGCATCAATTTTCCTTTGACGAACGTCTGTTCGGGGGGGCGTCGATTGACGCATACGGTGTTCCCCTCGCCGACGAGACACTCCAAGCCTGTGCCGCTTCCGACGCGATACTTCTCGGGGCAGTCGGGGGGCCGCGCTGGGACGCGGTTGCCACGGAGATCAGGCCGGAGCAGGGACTGCTTGCGCTCCGCAAGAAGCTCGGTCTCTTCGCGAACCTCCGTCCGGTGCAGCCTCATCCGTCGCTCGCAGGTGCCTCCCCGCTGAAGGAGTCGCTGCTGCGGGGCGTGGATCTCCTTGTCGTCCGCGAGCTCACAGGAGGCCTCTACTTCGGCACACCCCGATTTACCCGCGAGGAAGGGGGCGTGGTCCGGGCCGTGGATACGCTGGAATACACCACGACCGAGATCGAACGGGTGATCAGGCTGGCCTTCCGTCTTGCGCGGGGCCGCAGGAAGAAAGTGACTTCGGTTGACAAAGCCAACGTACTGGAGACATCCCGGTTGTGGCGGAAGACCGCCACCAGGCTGTCAGGGGATTATGCGGATATCTCCCTGGATCACATGCTCGTTGATACTGCAGCCATGCGACTGGTCTCCGCTCCGTCGACGTTTGACGTGCTTGTTACCGAGAACATGTTCGGCGACATCCTGACGGACGAAGCAGCCGTCCTTGCCGGCTCGCTGGGCATGGTTCCGTCAGCTTCCCTCGGAGAAAGCGGGCCGGGTCTCTATGAACCGATTCACGGCTCGGCACCCGATATCGCCGGACGCGGCATAGCGAACCCCGTGGGGACTATTCTCAGCGCAGCGCTCCTGTTGCGCTACTCGCTCGGAGGCGAGGAGGAGGCCCGGGTTGTGGAGGAGGCAGTGCGCCGGACGATCACGGATGGTGTGTGGACGGCGGATCTGGGTGGCTCGAACACCACACGGGAACTCGGGTCCCGCGTGATTCATGAATTGAAAATGTGAAGAGTTGAACAAAAACAACTGTAAGGAAGAATAGCATGGCGCATATGGATTTTGGCGGAGTCAAGGAAGAAGTCATCACGCGGAGCGAAATGCCGCTTGAAAAAGCGAAGGGAATCTTGCAGAAGGAAGTCGTAGGAATCCTGGGGTACGGTCCGCAGGGCCACGGCCAGTCGCTGAATCTGCGCGACAATGGAGTGAAGGTAATCATCGGACAGCGCAAGGGGGGACGCGGATGGGATGATGCCATTAAGGACGGGTGGGTGGAAGGGTCAACCCTTTTTGACAGTCTCGAAGAGGTGATCCGCAAATCCACGATCGTTGAATACCTGCTCTCTGATGCCGGGCAGACGCAACAATGGACTCTGGTAAAGGCAAATCTCCGCGCGGGACAGGCGCTCTGTTTCTCGCACGGGTTCTCGGTTGTGTACCGTGAGCAAACCGGTGTAGTGCCTCCGGCGAACATCGACGTCGTGCTTGTCGCACCGAAAGGGGCAGGGCGGACTGTGCGGACGAATTTTCTGGCCGGAAGCGGCATCAATTCGAGTTTTGCCGTGCATCAGGATTTCACCGGCCGTGCTCGGGAACGGGTGCTCGCCCTGGGGATTGCCATCGGGTCCGGTTACCTGTTTTCAACGACGTTTGAAAATGAGGTATACAGCGATCTTACCGGAGAGCGGGGCGTCCTGCTGGGTGCGATTGCGGGCCTGATGAAGGCGCAATACGAAACACTCCGTGCGATGGGACATTCGCCGAGCGAGGCGTTCAACGAAACCGTGGAGGAGGCGACGCAGAGCCTCTATCCGTTGATGGGACAGAACGGGGTCGACTGGATGCTCGGTGCCTGCAGCACGACCGCGCAACGCGGCGCTCTGGACTGGTCAAAGCGGTTTGAAAAGGCGGTCAAACCCGTGATGGAAGAGCTGTATGCCAGTGTGCGCAGTGGCGAAGAAACGCGGCGGGTTCTGGATACGTGCACGGCACCCGGCTATCGCGAGAGGCTCGAAGGCGAGCTTGACGAATTGCGGCATTCCGAGATGTGGCGCACGGGTGCGACGGTCCGGTCGCTGCGACCGGAGAACTGGAAAGCTGAAAAGAAATAAGGCATACTTGCGCCTGCAGGAAAAAGCAAATGGCTCATCCCGTGTTGCGGGATGAGCCATTATTCTTTCCGGTAGTCCATCCGCCATGGCGCGTCTCCTGGAGGCGATTCTGCCCGGCGGGACAATGGATTTGCACGAGTACTATTCGATGTCTTCCACAACCTCGAAATACGCTTCCGGGTGTTCGCAGGCCGGGCAATTCTGGGGCGGGTTCTTCCCTTCGTGAATGTACCCGCAAACGCGGCATTTCCAGCGTACCACCTTTTCCTTCTTGAACACGTTACCCTGCTCGACGTCCTTCAGCAGTTTCCGGTACCGTTTTTCGTGTTGCACTTCCACAAGGGCGATGGCACGAAATGCGGCGGCGACTTCGGGGAATCCTTCGTCCTTTGCAATCCTGGCGAATTCCGGGTAGAGGGTTGTGTGTTCGAACTGCTCTCCGTCGGCGGCGGCCTTCAGGTTTTCCTTGGTGGTGCCGATGATTCCAGCGGGGTATCCTGCGGTGATTTCCACTTCTCCGCCTTCGAGAAACTTGAAGAACCGCTTTGCGTGTTCCATTTCGTTGTCCGCGGTCTCGTCGAAAATCGCGGCGATATGTTCGAACCCTTCTTTCTTCGCCTGAGACGTGAAGAACGTGTACCGATTTCGTGCCTGCGATTCTCCGGCAAATGCGGCGAGCAGATTTTTTTCTGTTTTTGTCCCTTTGATGCTTTTCATGGCATGGGCTCCGGGTGAGTGATGTGAAAAGGAACAGCAATGGCAGGTGAACGAATATACTGAGAATCCCGACAGAAAGGAAGGGGAGGGGGAAAAAACAAAAGGTCCGGTCCCGCTTTCGCAGGACCGGACCCGTAAGGTGATCAGCGCATTAGATGCGCGTCACGTTCACCGCCTGCAGGCCTTTTTTGCCCGGCTGGACGTTGAACTGGACCTTATCGTTGTCGTTCAGCGACTTGTAACCTTCGCCGACGATTTCTTTAAAGTGTACGAACACTTCCTCACCATTTTCGCGTGAGATGAAGCCGTACCCTTTTGCTGCGTTGAACCACTTTACTGTTCCCGTTTCCATGAACGGATCCTTTCGATAAAGCTAGGAAAACGTACGAAAATCATTGCGCAAAGCAAGGGGTAGAACTGTCCAGTAACGGGGTAAAGTGGTCGTTCACCAAACGTACGCCTCAATCATTCAAACCGCGCACTCGGGAACTCCACGCGAAGGTGGGAAAAATCACCGGGGTCTAGCGTTTGATGCGGGGCGGGCTCAGCAACGGCCCAACCGAATCGGACCAGCACAAACCTCAAGCACAATAACCACGTACTGTGTTTGCATTTGTATGGTAGCACATTCGGCAGCAAAAAGCAAGGGAAAAAAGAAGCCTTGTTGACTATCGCTCGAATCCTGGCTATTATTGAGCACTTTTCCTCTCTCTTGCCGGACACACTCCTGGATAAAGGGGTCTTTTCTGACGCTATCCTGAAAAAAGGATACACCCATGCAATCACGATCCGGAACGGGTACCTCACAAAAGGAATTCTACAGAGACGTCCGCTCGCAGATAAGGAACGGGGACGTGCTGATGTATCGCGGCCGTTCGCTGCAGTCACGTCTGATCTGTCTGATCACCCGTTCCCGCTATTCGCACGCCGGCCTGGCGGTCTGGTGGAACGACCGGTTGGTGGTGATGGAGGCCGTGGGCAGGGGGGTCATGGTGACGCCGCTGTCATCGAATGTCCGCCACTACGATGGCCGGGTGGAGTGGTTCACTTCGAGGGAGGAAATTCCCGAAAGCGAAAGGATACAGCTTGTGGCGTTCGCACAGCGGGAACTGGGTAAGGAATACGCAACCTGGAAGGCGATCCTGCTCGGTCTTCGTATTCTGTTCAATCGCAGGGTGGAAGAGCGGGACAGACTCCGCCGGGAGCAGAGGCTCTTCTGTTCCTACTATGTGGCGCAGGCCTATAATGCGACAAACCGGGATCTCAAAAAAGGTGTCAGCGACCGGTTCATGTCGCCGGGAGATATTGCCACATCGCCTCTGTTGCGGCGGGTTGCCATCCTGTACAAAAAGGACCTTGATCACCGGGCTATGAACGCGGGCTCGCAAACGGCAGGACACTGACGGGTTTACGCTGATCTCCGGACGTGTTCACCGTCTCCGGCGCATCGAGCTTGCGTCCAGGGTTTTGAACAGTTCCTCGGGAAATTCCTTCCGGAGCAGGTACTGGTAGTAGAATCGGTAGGTTTCCAGCCGGAGATGGAGAGCCTTTGGACCACGCCACCCGTGGCGCCCGCCCGGATAGAACATCGTTTCGAAATGCTTGTTCAGATCCTGCAGTGTATCGACAAGCTGCATGGCATTCTGCATATGCACGTTGTCGTCCATAGTGCCGTGCACGATGGCGAGCATCCCCTTGTACTTGTGCGCATATGTCAGCACCGAGGCTTCCCTGTATCCTTCCGGGTTTTCTGCAGGGGTATCCATGAATCGCTCCGTGTAATGCGAATCATAGAGGTGCCAGTCGGTGACGGCCAGTTCCGCAATCCCATGGGTGAATATGTCCGCGCCGGCCGTCAAGGCCATACACGTAACGTATCCTCCATAGCTTGATCCGGTGATGCATATCCTGGTTGAGTCCACATACGGCAGAGCGCGCAGCCACCGGGCGGCGGTTCCGTAATCGCGCATCTCCCAGTAGCCCAGGCGCCGGTGCATCAGGGCGACACCCTTCTTGCCGAAATGTCCGGATCCCCGGTGGTCAACCGCAACCTGTATCACCCCTTCGAGCGCCAGCCATTGATTGGAGATCCCTTTCCACCCGTCAGCTACTGTCCCGGCGTTCGGTCCGCCGTACACGGAAATCAAGACCGGGTATGTGCGTGCCGGGTCGAAATTGACGGGGAGTGTCCAGTAGGCGGGCAATGCATAGCCGTCGGGAGTGGGGATGGTGAACATTTCCGTCTTCCCCAGAAGAAAACGGTCAAAGTCCTCCGTCCTGGCGTCTCCCAGTTGACGCACCAACGATCCGTCGGACCGGTGGAGCGACATGCGGGGCGGGCGGGAGACGTTGGAGGAGGTCGTGATAAAGAACGACTGTGCCGGTGACATGCTGATGGTATGCGTGTCATTCCCCGCCGTCAGGCGCTGGAGGCCGGTACCGTCCAACCTGACACGGTAGAGATCGGTGCGCGTCGAGGCTTCCTTCCGAGCTGTGAAGTAGGCGATGTGCGCGGTTGTGTCAACGCCGAGAAGTGCGCTGACATTCCAATCACCGCTCGTGAGGCGGCGCTGCAGTTTTCCGTCCATTGCATAAAAGTAGAGATGCTGCCAGCCATCCCGGTCACTCAGGAGGATGAACCCTTCTCCCGCTCCAACGAACGTTATCGAGTCATGCCAATCGACCCAGCTTGGCTGATACTCCGTAGAGAGGGCGCGGCGGGTCCCCGTACGAGGGTCGAGGCTGTAGAGTACAAGCGTATCCTGTCCCCTGTTCATCCACTGGATCAAGAGGTGCTTGCTGTCGGGTGTCCAGAAGGGAGGGCCGAAGTACTGATCGTCCTGTTCATTGAATGCCGCCCACGTGACGGAGGTGGTTCCGGTGCGAACAGTCCCGATACGCACCGTGGGGTTCGGATCTCCGGGTTTTGGATAGTGTGTGTGTTCCAGTGAGCCGTGCGGGCCTTCGGCGTTGAAGAGGTGGAAAGCCGGAACCTGACCGTCGTCGAACCGGTAGAAGGCGATCGTCTTGCTGTCGGGTGCCCACCAGAAAGCGCGATACCGGCTGGGCCGGCCGAGGATTTCTTCATAATAGACCCACGAGGACCATCCGTTGAGGATGGTTTCGGATCCGTCTGCTGTATAGCGGGTTTCCACGTCTGAAACCAGGTCGATGGAAAACAGGTCATTATCGCGGGTGAAGGCGACGTGCCTTCCGTCGGGTGATAATGTGGGATTTTTCTCCTGTGCTGCTGACTGTGTCAGTCTGCGGCAGGTCCGAGTCCGGGTATCCAGGGCATAGAGATCATTGTGGAGTGTATAGATGTGGCGGGTGAAATCTGCTGAGGACGACAGGGGAGAGGCCGGGTCGACTCCTGCCGGGCAGACGTCAGAATACTGTTTCAGGTCATGGTAGACCGTATCGGTTCCTGTCTCCACGTCGACGAGATAGAGGTGCTGGCGGTCGTCCCCCTCCTTTTTCTTCATTTCCAGATAGTGCCTGTCGTCAGCCCAGCCGCTGATATTTGGCAGGGGGCGCGTGATGCGGGGCTCGGCATTCTTGAACACCTGTTCGAACGTCAGGGTTGTGCCTTGCTGCGCACGTGCCACTGGCGAGAGGAGCATGCCCGCGGAGAGCACGGCGAACGCGGTGAAGGGGAGGACGGATTTCTTCATCGGACTCCTGGAACGATTCGGGGATCAGATGACTGGTGGATATGCCGGAATTTCTACGTATGATCTTCGATCAGGTCGTCAACGCCTTTGCGGAAGAAGCGTGTTACAGCCCATCCCAGCACCATTCCGCCGAGGAGAGTGGCCAGGCAATACAGCGGGGTGAAGAAGAAGATCAAGGCACCTGTGGTTTTTTCGTCGCCGACAACATCATTATAGATTGTCTCCCAGCCCATGTAGTAGAGAGGTACCATGAGTGCGAGAATTCCGGCCAGCCCCCCGATGGTGATGGCCCAGAGCGTGACCGGCGACATGCGGCCGGTGTTGTAATAGGCAACGCCGGCGAGTACGGCGAAGGGAATCATGCTGAAGAGGTCGAGGAGCAGTCCGCGGCCTTTCAGGTGTTCCAGGAAAATGTCCATCGTCGCATCCCAGAAACCGATATTGCCGACGATCCCTTGCACGGCCAGCCAGACAAGGCTCGGCGTGAGGATGCCGGCGGTGACGGGGACGATCCACACGGCCCTCTCGGCAAGCGTGGGCACGCGCCGTGCCGGATAATATCGTGCGCTCGTGGTTCTCTCCTGCCGGGCGATCCACTCGCGCGCCGACGGGCGGGCGATGTTGACCAGGAGCAGGGCGGAAAGCGCGATACCGCTCAGCCGCACCATATCTTCCATGAAGTGCGCGACGGCAAACGGATCGGGACTGGGAAGGCGCGGACTGAATCTGGAGAATGCGGAGAGTGACCCAGACGACGATGTGGAGCCCGATGGAGAGCAGAGCGTAGATGGCGGCGGCCCAGTATCCTGCTCCGGGTGCGCGGACCAATGCATTGGCTATCAACAGCGGGATGAGCACCGAGGGGATGGTGAATGCCAGCACACCCCAGGTGAAGGGGATCGGCACGGGGGGGAACACGTGCACGGCGAATTCCGCCACGATGGCCAGCAATGCCTTCACAATGAGAATAATGAGTGCGAGCCTGATGCTCGACGGTACAACGCTTCCATCAGTCGAGGACATAGAGATTAGTCTCGTGTGGCGAGGATCTGCAGGCAGTTATTTGGATGTCGAACATTGTCTTGCGGGCCCCTGTGCAGGAAGACCGCACCATGATGCTAGATAGCGAACTCCGGTTTCATATGCAACCCTGGCCGGGATCACCATATGGGGTCGCTATACAGGGCATCATAAGGAGGCGCAATACAGGGTCCTCATGCGGAGTGGTAATGCGAAGGCCTTATGCAGGGGATGGAAAAACCACCGTACACACCGCCCCTCCCCGGTTTTCCAGAGAAAATGTCCCTCCGAGTTGGTCCGTCAGACTCCTGATCAGCATCAACCCCATCGAGGGCGTCTGGTCCAGGTCCGCTTCCGATGGAAAACCCCTGCCGGAATCGCGAACTGACAGACGCACCTCTCCGCCGTCCATCCGGTTCACTTCAACGGTCACCGTTCCTGTCATGTCCCCGGGGAAGGCGTGCTTGAGCGCATTGGTGAGCATTTCGTTGAGAATGAGTCCGCAGGGAACGGCGGTATCGATGCCAAGACTGATGGGATCGGCCTGGACTGTGCATGTGACGCCGGGAGTGGCAAACGAGCGCACGAGTTCCGCAGCCAGCGTGCTGACGTATTCCTGAAACTCCACACTGCCGAGGTTTTCCGAATGATACAGACGCTCATGAACCAGCGCCATCGACCGGACCCGGTTCCGGCTTTCGCCCAGCAATGTACGAAGATGCTGATCACCGGACGTATCGGCCTGGAGCGAGAGGAGGGAGGAGATCACCTGGAGGTTGTTCTTGACACGGTGATGGATTTCCTTGAGAAGAACCTCTTTTTCGCTGAGTGACGTGAGCAGCTGATCTTCAAACTGCTGGCGTTCGGAAAAGAGACGGGCGTTTTCCAGTGCGATGGCCAGTTGATCGGCAACGAGAGAGAAAAACCCCACATCGTTTTGTGAAAAACGTCCGGTCTTCTGCGTGTCGTCAATGCGGAGCACCCCGAGCACCTGGTCCTTCAGGCGTATGGGCACAGCGAGCACGGACTTCAGGTGCAACGCCTCGACGAAATCCCCCGGGATGGTGGAGCTCGCGGGACAGTTGTTCTCCAGGATGGGCACGTTGGTGCTGAAACATTTTCCCGACAGGCTTTCGTCGACTCCCTGCGGGAAGGGAGGGAGCGATTGAAGCCGTGGTGAGACACCGATGGTTTCGCCACTCACGAGGACTTTTCGTTCCTTGTCATACAGCAGGACCTTGACACGGTCGACACCCATGATCTCAGGGACGGAAACATGGATCCGGGTGCAGAAAGAAGGCAGGTCGGTCACCTGGGTGAAGATCATCGCCATTTCGCGGAGAAGCCGGAGGCGCCGCACTTCCTCCTGGATCTTCCGTTCGGCCTGGCGGCGATCGGTGATGTCGCGAATGATCGCCCACATCCCTCCCTCCGCCCCAAGAGCAGGATCGACGAGATGGGTGCGGATTTCGGCGGGGAACAATGTGCCGTCTTTCCGCCGGTATTCTTTTTCATAGATATCGGAGAAGCCTCTGGTTTGAACCTGGGTTTCCAGGATATGCTGTTCCAGGTCGTGCCAGGCCGGGGGGGTGACTTCCTCGTGCCGCACACCGTGCAGCTCCTTGGCCGAGTAGCCCAGCATCGTCTGAAACGGTCCATTGGTTTCCAGAAGGGTTGCCCCCGCGTCCATAAAGACAAATCCATCACGCAATGTTTCAGGAAGCCGTCTGTACCGTTGCTCTGATGTGCTTGCCCGGTGCTGGGCCCGATTCACGCGCATGGTGAGCAACAACATGATCGATGCGGTAGAGGCGGCGAGAAGGAGGAAGAGGACCCTCAGCCCTTTGATTGTGGAGTTGAGATTCTCGACGTCCTGACGGAGCCCGCCCGCATTCGAGAGCACAAGCCGGTTAATCTCCGCTTCGGTGGCCGCCAGAAGATGTTCGTCCGGACGCGCGGTTGCCGCGGCATCCCTTCCGTCTTCGCGTCTGATTTCCAGGAGCAGGTTTATTGTCTGGAAATAATCCTCCAGCTGCAGCGAAAGCGTGGTGTATTGCTCCTGGGCGGCCGGCGTGGTGACCAGGAGAGCCAGTGAATCGTGGCTGCGCTCGATATTCCGCCGTTGCCTGTCGATTTCCGGTTTGAGTGCCTCATCACCGGTTTGCAGATAGGTGCGTACGAGCGCATGGTGGTCATGCAGACCGACGGTGAGCGTCCTGACCCGCGAGAGCTGTGTGGTGAGATTGTCCACGAGGGAGGCGTGACTCAGATCGAGTTCGCGGAAAAGAAAAAACAGTACGGAGAGCAGGCCGCCGAAAATGAGAAAGGTTGCCGCATAAGTGAGGAGGATACGCCGGCCTTGACTGACACGCATTGATGTTCCGTCCATGGAGGGGAGAGCTCTTGAATATACCAAGAATTTCCACGCAAACAACACTTCTCCGCTAATTCTCTCGTGCGGGTGGACGATTTTATGAGAGATCGCAAAAATCTTTGGACATTAGTCAATTATTCGCGCTTGTTTGTTGTCACCGCTTTGTGTAAATTCGAAACAGGAAACTAATAATCTCACGAGGAGGTACCCGACAATGACGAGAATCGTTTTCGTTGTTGCGATAGCAGCCGCCGTCGCTGTGCTAGGCTGCGGCAAGAGCGTCCAGCAGAAGAAATTTGAAGAAGCCGCCAAGGCGGCCGAGAAGGCGGGGCAGACTCTGCAGGAGGGGGCGAATAAAATGGCAGAAGCCATGAAGGAGCTTGAAGGAAGCGGCAAGGAAGGCAAGACGGTCGAGGCGGTGGACTTCCGGGAGTTGAAGGCACTCCTCCCTGAAAAAGCGGCCGGCATGGCGCGCAGCGAAATCAAAGGGGAACGCAATGCAGTCATGGGCGTAAAGATTTCTGAAGCCGACGCCGAATATACGACAGAAGAGGGAAGCTCAATCCGGATCAAGATTATGGATATGGGCAGCGTGAGCGGAATTGTCGGACTGGCTACGGCCGCGTGGGCCCATGCGGATATCGACAAGGAAACGGAGACGGGATACGAGAAGACGACGACCTTCTCCGGCCATAAGGCCTTCGAGAAGTTTGACACGGCCAACAACGAGGGAGAGTTGAGCATTCTGGTCGGGGATCGGTTCGTTGTGGAAATCGAGGGTCGTGCTGTCACGATGGACCAGATGAAAGCCGCAGCAGGCCAGGTCGATCTTGGCAAACTGGAATCAATGAAAAACGTCGGCGTTACCGGCTGACCGGGAGAAGAGCTCTCTATGCCGTTTCCGCACCCGTTTTACCGGTGGCGTCCCCACCCGTGGCATGGTCTCGATATCGGTCCCAAACCGCCGTCTCTTGTCCATGCCTTCATCGAAATCACTCCCTTCGACCTGATCAAGTACGAAGTGGACAAGGCAACGGGGTATTTGCGTGTCGACCGGCCCCAGCGCAGCTCGTCACTGCCGCCGTCGCTCTACGGATTTATCCCGCGGACCTACTGCGCGACGCGGGTCGGGGCGTTGTCCGCGAGCGGACGGCACGGTGACGGCGATCCCCTGGATATCTGCGTGCTCAGCGAACGCCCGATAAGCCGGTCCGAAGTGATCATGAACGCCAGAGTCGTCGGCGGGATTCTCATGGTGGACCGTGACGAGGCCGACGACAAGATTATTGCGATCCTGGAAAACGACGCTTTCTGGGGGCAGGCAAAAGACATCTCTGATGTTCCGGATATCCTCATCGAGAGGCTCCGCCATTACTTCGCCACCTACAAACTGATTCCCGGTTCGTCGTCGCAGGTATCCATCGAGAGCGTCTATGGGGCGGATCATGCGCACGATGTGGTGAAGGCCGCGATCGCGGACTATGAAGAAGTGTTCGGCGGGTAACGACACCATGACCATGAACGGAAACTCTCTCACACGGTTTGTCGTAATCGGGTTGGGGGGATATGGACTCCAGCACATAGAGGCCGTCCGGTGGCTCGCCCGGCAGGGTCTGGCAAAGCTGGCGGGGGTGGTGGCCCTGGACGTGGACCGGCAGGCGCGCCCGGAGCTGGTTCAAACCCTGACGTCAGAAGGAGTGAGACTGTATCCGGGCGTCGAAGAGTTTTTGCAGGAAGGGAAACGTGTCGCCGATGCGCTCACCGTGCCCATCGGGATCCACCAGCACGTGCCGGTAAGTGTCACTGCATTGGACGCGGGACTTCACGTGTACTGTGAAAAGCCCGCCGCGGCAACCGTTCAGGAGGTGGACGTGTTGATCGCGGCGTCACGCCGGACGGGCAAACGGGTGGCGATCGGATTCCAGCATATGTCCAGTGTATCGGTGCAGCGGCTCAAGTCGCTGATCTGCGAGGGCCGGCTGGGAGCCGTGCGTGATCTGACGCTGATGTGCGGCTGGCCGCGAAGCCTGCAGTACTTCAATCGGAACGAATGGACCGGACGGCTGCGTCTGGGGGATCATCTGATTCTGGACAGTCCGGCGAACAATGCGCACGCCCACTACCTGATGAACGCGCTCTATCTCGCAGGGCCGGCGCGGGACGCGGCGGCGACGCCGGCAAAGCTCCGGGCCGAGCTCTACCGGGCAAATCCCATCGAGAGCGCCGATACAGCCCAGTTACACCTGACCACGGATACAGGGGCGCGCCTGCACGTCCTCCTCACCCATGCGAATGGATTCGCAAACGGGCCGATCATGGATCTGCAGTGTGATGGGGGGAGGGCCTACTGGCAAACGGACGAGGGGAAGGCTTTCGTCCGGTACAACGACGGGAGCACCGAAGAATTCGACAATCGTGTGCATCCGCACTGGCGGTACGATGGCTTCCGCAACTTCGTGGAGACGCTGGCGGGCAAAGCCCGGCTGGACTGTCCGCCGGAGGTTGCCCGCGCCCAGACGCTCGCGGTGAACCTGATGCATGAGAGCTGTCCATCCATTCTCGCCGTTCCCTCCGAGCACGTGGTCGAGGTTGAGGACTGGGAGATGTTCCCGCCCAACACGCTCGGCACATTCCGCCGCATAGCGGGACTCGATGATGCCATGCATATCGCGGTCCAGGAGCGGGCATTTTTCTCCGCGCTCGGCGTTTCCTGGGCGCATGGGATCGAGACCCATGAAGTGACCGGCGAAGGGTACAGAGGGTTTCACCTCATGTGATGGTTGTGGCCGGTGCCTGTTTAGACCGGAAGTCATGCCGCAGAGACGAAAAGTTACCGTGCATCCCGGAAAAGATCAACGGGGACGTGTGCGAACACGTCCCCGTTCTTTTTGATGCGGGTGAAAGAAGGTGTCAGACCAGGCCCTGATCCAGCATGGCATCGGCCACCTTCAGGAAGCCGGCGATATTGGCGCCGATCACATAATTCCCGGGCATGCTGTATTTCTCCGCCGTGTGGAGGCAGGTCTGGTGGATGCTCTTCATGATCTGATGCAGTCGTTGATCGACCTCCTCCTTCGGCCAGGGCAGGCGCATGCTGTTCTGGCTCATTTCCAGCCCTGAAGTTGCCACGCCGCCGGCATTGGAAGCCTTGCCCGGGGAGTAGAGGATCTTTGATTCGAGGAACACTCTGACCCCGTCGAGGTTTGTCGGCATATTGGCGCCTTCGCAGACGCATATGCAGCCGTTCTTCACCAGCTCACGCGCATCGTCGCCATCCAGTTCGTTCTGCGTGGCGCACGGAAGCGCGACGTCCGCCTTGACGCTCCAGGGGCGCTTGCCCGGGATAGAATTGGGCCTTGAACTTGTCTGCATAGTCCTGCACGCGGTCGCGGGCACTGGCCCGCATCTCGAGCATGTACTGCACCTTCTCGCCCTTGATGCCGTCCTTGTCGTACACGAATCCATCGGGACCGGAGAGCGTAACGACCGTTCCGCCGAGCTGCGTGACCTTTTCCACCGCACCCCAGGCGACGTTGCCGAAGCCCGAGACCGCGACGGTTTTCCCCGTGAACGACTGCCCTTTGGTCTTCAGCATCTCTTCCGCGAAGTAGACAACGCCGTAGCCGGTGGCTTCGGGCCGGATCAGCGATCCTCCCCAGTTCAGGCCTTTGCCGGTCAGCACGCCGGAGAATTCGCGCGTCAGTCGCTTGTACTGCCCGAAGAGATAGCCGATTTCACGCGCACCCACGCCGATATCACCGGCGGGGACGTCGGTATCCGGGCCGATGTGGCGGAAGAGCTCCGTCATGAAGCTCTGGCAGAAGCGCATCACTTCGGTATCGCTCTTTCCTTTGGGATCAAAATCCGATCCGCCTTTGCCGCCCCCCATGGGCAGAGTCGTGAGGCTGTTCTTGAACACCTGCTCGAAGGCGAGGAACTTCAGAATGCCCAGCGTCACCGAGGCGTGGAACCGCAGGCCGCCCTTGTAGGGTCCGATGGCGCTGTTCATCTGTACCCGGAAGCCGCGGTTGATATGGATTTCGCCCTGGTCATCGAGCCACGGCACGCGGAACATGATCACGCGTTCCGGTTCCACCATGCGTTCGAGTATCTTCGCGCTGCGGTACTCGGGATGACGTTCGAGCACGAGTTCGAGCGATTCCGCGACCTCTTCCACGGCCTGGTGAAATTCCGGTTCGCTCGGATTTTTCGCCTTTACACTGGCGATGGAGTTTCTGGACATACTCTGACATGATTAGCCTCGATTCGAAGTGAGTGATGAGCCACGTATAGCGCCGGGATGACGGGGTTACGTACGGAAAAACTTCGCCACGACGTCGTCGTGGTCCCGGTCGTCCAGGTCCTGCAATTCTCCCGTGTAGAGATCCTCCGCCGGAGTTGAACCGTCTGCCGGGCGGCGCGACATCTTCTTGACAGTCTCTTTGAAACGTTCGATTTCGTCCTGGAAGAACGCAACCGCGGCGTTCCCGATCTTCAGCGACGGGATTTCCGTATCGAGTTTGTCCGCATCGATCAGACATATCCAGTTCTCGGCGTACGGGGTGGTCTCCAGCGCTTCCGGATGCTTGCCGAGTCCGGGGTTGGTGTCGATGACCTTGCCGCCGACAGGTGCCAGGAACGTGACGCGGCGTTTTGCCCGGGTGACAGTGAAGAGCGGCTGTCCGCGCTGTGACGGTCATGCCCAGATTGGGGAACTCGATGGCATCGATGCGTCCGATCAGTTTCCGCGCGAAATCATCGAGACCCACGCGTACGGATCCGTCCTCGAACATCGCCGCCCAGCAGTGGCCTTCCGAGATAAACACCCCGCCGGGGATGGCGAACTCATCCGCCTTGATGGTTTCCGCCGGCGGTCATCGTGGTGATGTGCACCTTCGGTTTGAGTTGCTTCTGTATCCGGTCCTGTCGTTTGAAGAGCGATTTCTTCACGAAGGCCAGGAGTTCGTCCTCGGTGAACGGCTTCTGCACGTAGTCCAGGGCGCCGTGTTTCATGCATTCCACCGCAGTCTCGACCGTGGCATAACCGGTGATGATCACGACATCGATGTCCGGGCGCATATGCTTGACCGCCTTGGTGACATCCACACCGTCCATCGTCGGCATCTTCAGATCGGTGAACACAAAGTCGTAATGGTGTGTTTGCAGGAGCCCCAGCGCTTCCTGTCCGGTCTGCACCGTATCCACCGAATAGCCGTCCAGCACGAGGATCTTCCGGAAACTGTCCAGGATGACCTCTTCGTCATCGACGCAGAGGATACGGGCCTTGGGGTGGTCGACCTCCGCGCGCCTGAGACTTTTGGCTTCACGGCTGAAATCCAGGTTCAGGCTTACCGAAAGGGCGGCTTCCCGTTCCTTCCGCTGTTTGGTCTCCTGAACGCGCCGCGAAACCAGACGGATGAGGATATCTGCGATCACGAGCACTATCACTGCAACAATGAAGAGTAGCATGCGAGGGTCTCCTTGGGTAATCAGAACAGGTTATCAGAGCTGCACGGCACCAGATGCTCCAGCTCGTATTGAATATCGGCGGGGATGGCCCGGTAGAGCCATCCACCGAAATACGGATCCTTTTCCATCGTGCCCGGATTCGTGAACAGAGCGGTGTTGGAATCCACAACGCGGCCGCTGACGGGCGAGAGCAGGGAGTGGATCAGTCCGTCGTGCGTGTGCACGTGCAGACAGCAGGTGCCCTGGATCAACTCCCCGCTCGGCCAGAACCGCTTCAAGCTTTTCGACCTGTTCCACGGTCTTGAGAAACGCATGCGTGGCACCCACGAGGACGGATCCGGATTGTTCAACCACCACCCAGCTCGCGTACCCGAGCCGGTAGTAGCGGGCAGGACAGGGGACGACAACCATTGCCGCGTCCTTCGCCCCGGTGCTTCCGGGAAGGCTGGCGGTGCGGAGCTGCCGGTAGCGGAGTCCGCGGTGTACGGACGACAGCAGTTCGTCGGCCGTGAACGGCTTCGGGATGAAATCGATCGCCCCGGCATACAGCGCGTGCACGGCGTTTTCCACCGTGGAAAAACCCGTTGTCATGATCACGGGCGTGTCGCGGCGCAACGCGGAGCTGCCTCTTTCAGGAACTGAAACCCGTCCATCCCCGGCATCATGATATCAGAAAGCACGAGAGTGTACCGGTGCCCGCTCAGGCGGCGGAGGCCTTCCTGCGCGTCAGGTGCCGTATCCACCGGTACCCTTCGCTCGTGCAGATCTTGACGATCGCATCCAGGATGACCTGTTCGTCATCGATCACCAGAATGTCGACAGCCTGCTGTCATACACCCTCACCGGCTGCTGAACGGGGAGACGGATGCGGAATGTCGTTCCCCGGTTCGGTTCGCTCTCCACATTGATGGTGCCGTTGTGATTGTCGATGATCCCCCAGATGACCGAGAGACCGAGACCCGTTCCCTTCTGGCCCTTCGTGGAAAAGAACGGTTCGAAGATGTGGGGGATGTCATCCCATGCAATGCCGCTGCCGTTGTCCGCGACCGTGATTTCGACGTACTCGCGCAAGCCTCCCGTCTCGACCGCCTCCCACCGCTGCCAGTCGCATCCATATCTGCTGCATGCCTCCCATTTGCCCTGTCCGGGGACGTCCAGCCAGAACGACGGCGCCCTGCACTTCGGACATAAGGTCGCCGGGTCGAGCAGTGATACCTGGCACTCGGGGCATTGGATGGCCATGATCTGGCCCGCCGGGGATGGGGCAGACTTGTCTGATGGTGGTGGCGCCCGTAGACGGGGTCAATGTACAGCGAACCCTCTTCGCTTGCCAGACGCACTTGCACCCTGACCGCGGACAGGCCGTCGATCTTGCACGTGGGGTCGATAAGCGAGTGACGTTTGGGGCAGGTTGCCTTCCGGAGCTGCGCCATGCCGTACGGGGAGAGCCTGAGGAGGGAGGAGCCCACGGTGATCCGGCCCCCCTTGCCCGCCATGGCGTCAACCGCGTTGACGATCAGGTTGATAAAGACCTGCTGTAGCTGGTTTGCGTCGACCGTGAGGCGTGGAAGCTGCGGATCCAGAGTTCTTGATCAACTCGACCTTGTTCAGCGCGAGCTGGTTGCTCACGACCGACACCGCGCGGTCGATGATCTCGGTGAGGTTCGCTTCGTTCTTCTTGGGCACAGACTGGCGTGCGAAGTCGAGCAGGCTCTTGACGATTTCCCGTGCTGCGCAAGGTTTCCCGCACGATAACCTTCAGGTCCTCCTGGATTTCGGGCTGGTCCTGTGTCCGTTTCAGGAGGAAGCTGCTGTAGGTGAGGACCCCGGTCAGGGGGTTATTGATCTCGTGCGCCACTCCTGCAGCGAGCCGGCCGAGTGAGGCGAGTTTGTCCGACTGGAAAAGCTGCAACCTGGCTTCGGACAGCTTTGCGGTCATGGTATTGAACGACTGGGCGAGTTTGCCGAGCTCGTCATTGCGCGTCGATTCGATCCGGTAGCTGAGATTTCCGTCGGCGACCTGCTGGGTCGCTTTCAGCAGGCCCTTCACCGGCTTGTCGACCCACCGCTCCACGAAGAATCCGATGATCAGGCTCAGCGCGAGAATGGCGCTGACGCCGAAGAGGACCATCTCGATCTCGCTCTTCCGGATCACGCGGTCCACCTCTTCCAGCGGCAGGGTCACGTCCAGCACTCCCAGAACGGTTTGTTGCTGCGGGTGGACGTGGCAGTCGGCGGACCAGCACGCTGCTTCGTTGTAGATCGGGTTGATGATCCCGAGGAACCGCGTGGAATCGGGATGCAGGCGGAACACACGCGTCCGTTCAGCGATCGGCAATCGTTCCAGTGGACGGTCTGCGGAGTGGCAGGCATAACAGCTCTCGGCGTTCTTGTCCACCGATGTTCCGATGTCCTGTTCAACCGAGGAGTAGATGATCTGGCCGGTCTTGTTGAGCACCCGGATCTTGCCGATCGTCGGCTGCTGGCCGATGGCGTTGATGGCCTGGTGGATTCTGTCGCGCTGGTTCAACAACATATCGTACCGCGTGCTGTGCTTCACCGTCTCGCTGAGCTGGTTGGCGTGGCGCTCCACTTCTCCCAGCAGACTCGAGCTCAGCGACCGGATATTGAAATAGGCGAAGATGCTGATGATGAGGATCGCCGTGGTCCCCACGACCAGGATCAGTTTGAGGCCGATATGTCGCACGCGACGCATCATTCGTGTATCAGCGAGCTAGTCAGGCGTATCATTTTCCCCGGACGGTTCCGGGGGTACGTTTTGTCTTCATGGCAACCCGAGCAGCCGGGCGGATTGGAGAAATCCATCCCGGCGTGGCACGATTCGCAATCCAGGCCGGCGTGAGCTTCGTCCAGTTTCAATCCGGTGATTTCATGTTTGAAGGCATCCGGCGTCCAATCCTTGTGGCAGGTCTTGCATGCCGTATCCACCTTGGTGAATCGTTTCTTCTGGCCGTGGCATTTCTGGCAGGAAAGGGCCCTGTGGAACCGGTTCAGCGGCCATCCTGCGCGGCGCTCATGATCGAAGGCCTGCTGGGGTTTGCTCGCATGGCAGTCTTCGCACTTGTCGCTTGCATGGCAGGAAAAACAGGGCGCATGGCGGGATTCCACTGTACGCTTGGCCGGCCCGCCCGGTTCAGCGGTCTCCAGGGCGGCCTGCTGCGGTCTTCTTCTCGTGGCATCGCACACAGCTTTCCTGCCGGTGGCAGTCTGTGCAGGCCAGGTCGAAGCGTTGAGCATGATCATCGTGGAAGAAGCTCACGAAGGTGCCTTTGTGGTGCGGTGTTTCATACAGCACGCGTTTCGGAAGGGGAAGCTCCGGATGGGATTTCCCCTTGAGTCTGGCTTCGCGCAGGGCTTCTTCGGAGCTCTGTTCCGGTCCTCTCTTGAGATGACAGCTGGTGCACTCCGTTCCCTTGCTCCACTGGCGATGGCACCCCATGCACTGCCGGTGGTACGCACCTTTCAGGTCGGGCATGCTGATGTCCGCTCGTGCCCGCTGGGCCGGATGGCATTCCCTGCAGGAGTAGGACGGTCATGGAGGTGCTATTGTAGTGATGGCAGCCATAGCAGCCACCGGACATTTTGGACATGTCCGCATGCAGCCGGTGTGAGAAGATCACCGGTCCGTATTCTTTGGACACCTTCCCCATGATCAGCACTTCGGGGCCCTGGTTCGTCGGATGGAACCCCGGGAGGGCGTTCGCCCGTGGGCATGCGGACAGGCAGGGGTTGGTCTTTGTCGGTGCGGAGCATTCGTGGCATGTCTGGCAGGCAACGATGGTGCGTGCCGGGGGAGCATGTTTGTCCCATTTGGAACCCTGTGCGAAACCGGCCGCGCTTTCCAGCATGAACACCAGCACCAGGCCTATCATCTGTCTGTTCATGATTGCTCCCCGCGGATCGCGTACTTGGTTCTGGGTGCGGGGCGGGTCTTCCGGGAGGCTGATGATCGGGAAGATCATGACATACGCCCTGTAGAAGAGGACGAGGAGGGCGACGAATCCCACCGTCACGGAAATCTCCCCGATGGAAGGGAAGTAGGACCCGAAGGAATAGGGAGGAGTATACGCCACGACGAAATTGTTGATAGCGATTCAGGAGCACGCCCAGGATGACCAGCGCCGATGCGGTGAAAATCAGGGCCGGGGACTTCAGCACGGCGCGGGAAAGGAACATCCGCAGCGGGACGATAATGCCGAGCACAACCTCGATGGTCCACATGACGCTCTGCGGTGTTCGGCTCCATCAGGTAGACGAAGGTCTCGCGGATGAACATGTCGCCCAGTTTGAAGGCAAGGTAAATGCCGAGAATCGGTGCCACGATACCGCCGAGGCGTGAGAGAACGTCCATTTCGGGTTTCAGACCGAACGATCGTGATGCCAGCAGCGACTCAAAGATCACCATCGGGAATCCCACGGCGATCGCAGACAGCAGGAACAGCAATGGGAGCACGGGGGTCTGCCAGAGGGGGTGCATCTTGGAGCCGGCAATGACCATGAGTGTGCCGAGGGACGACTGGTGGAGCGTTGAGAGCACGACGCCGGCGATGATGAAGATGAACATCGTCTCTCGCCAGTCCGCGGTCCAGAGCCCGCAGGAGGAGATCGAGCGGTGCGGTTGAGGCTCCTGAGAATTCCGGGGAGGTTCACGCGTCCGATGAATCGTTCGGTGACCATCGGCAGGAATTCGATGTACAGGACGGTCATGTAGATCATCACGCAGATACCGACCTCGAACAACGCGGAGGAACCGTTCCACATGATGAGCGGATGCCAGATGTAGTACCAGCGGCCGATATCGATGAACACCGCGGTCGCGACGAACGTGTAGCCCAGCATGGCGGTGAGGAGCGCAGGCCGGAGGACGACGTGGTACTCTTCGCGGTGCATCACGTGTCCGAGCGCCGCCGTGGTGAAGCCGCCCGCTGCGAGCGCCACGCCGGCGGCCACGTCAACGGCGATCCACAGGCCCCACGGGTACTGGTCGTTGAGATTCGTCACCGCGCCGATGCCGAAGAAGAACCGCCCGGCGAGGAACACGAGTCCGTTCAGTGCGAGAGGGTGAGGACGATGACGCCCGGCGTGAAGAACTTGGCTTTCATGGGTGTCGGTGTCTCTGTGCATGGACATGAAACGATCTCCTAGAGGCCTTCTTCTTTGCGGGTTTTGGTCATCCACATGATCGCGCCGAGAATGGCGTACAGCGCGACCGGGGGCATGAAGTAGGCGAAGATTCCGTGCTGGATTGCTTCCGAACACGCCGGGGGCCGGGCTGGTGCCGAATTTCGGGAACTGCAGCTCGCTGAAATCTCTGCCGGCAAGATACATCCAGGATGTTCCACCCACTTCGTGTTCGCCGTAGATGTGATTGCACATAGCGATCAGGGTAGGTTTCCATCCGCTGGCGTGCGACCGAATCACTTCTTCGCGTGTTCCGTATGTCAGTGCTTCCACAGGGCAGATCTCCACGCAGGCCGGGAGCTGATTCTTCTGTGTGCGCGCGAAGCAGAAATCGCACTTCCGGATTTCCGGTTGGAGCGCTTTGTGGTATTCAAAGGCCGGGCACCTGGAACGGGCAGGCAGCCATGCAGTACCGGCAGCCGATACACTTGTCCGTGTCCCATACTACCGATCCGTTCTCCTCTTTCGAAAAGGCGCCTACGATACAGGCCGATACACATGCAGGGTGGTCACAGTGCATGCACTGGACCTTCACATCGATGGGGAGATCCGGTGTCTTCGAGGATTCGGATACTCATTGACGACCGTGAGGGCGTTGTCACTCGGGCGTCGCATATCCTTGAAAACCGCGCGGTCCTCGTATGTGGCGAGCGGAGGAGTCGGGAGGTCATGGGCTGACCTGCAGGCCCATTCGCAGTTCCTGCACCCCACGCAAACGGTGGTGTCCACGAGTACGCCCATCCGGTCCGGCGACAGAATGTTTTTGGGTGCAGAGGTTGCACTGCTGATTCCGGCTGCAGCGGTACCGGCGATTGCGGCCGTCTTGAGAAACGTCCGCCGATTGTGTGCTTTCATGGGGATTCCTTGGAGGGTTTTCAGAACACAGGGGGTGAAGTCTCAAGAAATGCGCCACAAACAGGCATCCGAATCCCGCCTGAATCGCAGAAATTCAAGCGAAAATCCGGTAATTTCAGCCGGTTCTTTCCCAAAAAGTGGAAAAAGGATCGACGCATTCCCACAAGTAAGAATGCCCACCCCCCTGGACCACGCATTTCCCCAAAATGTGGTGGCATGATTTGTGAAGTTTTCCGCCTAATCCCTTCATGCCAATGGCACGTTCGATACACATCCGCCAGACGATGGCGTTCAGACTCTTCCTCCTCATCGCGGGGGTGCAGACCGTCATTCTCGCGGCTCTCGCGATGGCCACGATAACCGTCCACCAGTCGTATCTCCGGGATCATGTGCAGGCGAGTGCGGTGCGCATTAGCGATCTCATGATTCGCTCAACGCAACACAGCATGCTTCAGAACGACAAAGGTGAGGTTCAGGAGATCATTTCTGCGGTCGGCCAGGAGTCCGGCATCTCCGGTATACGGGTGTTCAACAAGCGGGGAGATGTCGTGTTCGCCACGGCAGTTCCTGACGTGAGGACCCGGCGGCACCTGCAGGATGAGCCCTGCACACTCTGCCATGCCCCCGACGGCACGCTTTCCGCAGAGGGACTTCAACCGCGTGTTTCACGGACGATTGCAGATGGAGACGGCGCACGCGTGCTTGCGCTCTTCACTCCCATTGCCAATGCTTCCTCATGTGCGGAGGCCGATTGTCATGCACACTCGGCACAAGAACGGGTGCTGGGTGTGATGGAAGTGCGTATGTCCATGGTGAACACTGAAAGGAGTCTGGCGGAAGTACGGGATCAATTGATCGCCCTCTCCATCGGTGCCGTGCTGCTCGTTGCGCTCATTTCAGGCGGGTTCATCTGGTGGTTCGTGCGCCGCCCTGTCCGGGCGCTGATGGACGGAATGGAACAGGCCTCCGCCGGGAGCCTTGATCTCCGGATGGACATCCGCAGTACCGATGAAATCGGTCAGCTCGCGAAGACTTTCAACCGCATGATGGAGGATCTGACCCGGGCGCAGGAAGAAAACAGGGAATGGTCGACCACGCTCGAGGCAAAGATCCGGGAAAAGACGGATGACCTGGAGCGTGCACACCGGCAGATGGTACACATCGAAAAAATGGCGTCGCTGGGGAACCTGGCTGCGAGTGTTGCCCACGAACTGAACAATCCCCTGGAAGGCATACTCACCTTCGCGAAACTGTCCGTCAAACGCATCCGGAAACTCAGTCTGCCGGCTGAAGAGAAAGATTCGGTGTGCAACGACATGCAGCTGGTGGCCGATGAGGCACAACGGTGCGGGTCCATCGTGCAGGACCTCCTGGCATTCTCACGGCAACGGCCCACTTCCTTCGAGAGGGCCCGGCTTGCGGACATTCTCGAGCGTTGCCGGCTACTGGTGCATCATTATGCCCGGACGCATCACGTGGAGCTGGACGTTGACTGCACCGGGGATCCCGCTGTGGAATGTGATCCCGGACAGATCCAGCAGGTGCTCATCGTGCTTATGGTGAACGCGATTGAAGCGATGTCTCTCCCGCCGGCTTCTGTGCCGGGGGGGCGGCTGGAAATCCGGTGCGGCACTGACGGTGATTCCGGCAGCGTAAGAATCCACCTGAGAGATACCGGTGTCGGGATAACGCCGGAAGTGAAGAACCACATCTTCGAACCGTTCTACACGACGAAGGGTGACGGGAAAGGCGTGGGACTCGGACTGGCGATCGCCTACGGGATCGTCGACCGCCATCATGGCCGGATCGAAGTCGAGACCATGACCGGCCGGGGGAGCGTGTTCACCGTGATTCTTCCCGTCCGGCAACCGGTCTCACTTCTCCGCCGGACCTCTCTCTCAAAGGAAATCGATCATGAAGAAGGCTGACCTGGGAATTCTTGTCGTTGATGATGAGCTGATCGTACGCGAATCGCTCACCAAGTGGTTCCGGGAGGATGGATTCCGTGTGGAGAATGCGGGGGATGCGCCGGCGGCATTGAAGAAACTTCGGAGCGGTTCCTGGAATCTCATCCTCGCGGACATCCGGATGCCCGGGATGGACGGGTTGGAGCTGATGCAGCGGGCAAAAGCCATCCACCCCGGGATCGTGGTCATCATCATAACGGCCTATGCCACCGTGGATACCGCGGTGCGCGCGCTTAAGGAAGGCGCCTACGACTACGTCACCAAGCCGATCGATCCGGACTATCTGAACCATATCGTTATCAATGCGCTCGAACAGCAGCTCCTGATGCAGGAGAACCAGTGTCTGCGCAATGCCGTGAACGAGCTCACCGCGGGGGAGGAGATCATCGGGGATTCACCGGAAATGCGCAGAGTGATAGAGCTTATCACCGTTGTGGCGCAAACGGATACCAACGTGATGGTGAAGGGGGAGGTCGGGACGGGTAAAGAGCTGGTGACGCGGGCAATTCATCAGCGCAGCACGCGGCGCTTCCTGCCGCTGGTCACGGTCAACTGTGGCGCGGTGTCGGAGACGATGCTGCTTGAAGAACTCTTCGGCAATCAGAACGTGAAGGGGGCCGGAATGCCGGCGGCACAAGAGGGGAAGATCGGGCAGGCGGACGGCGGCACGCTTTTTCTGGACGAGGTCGGCTGCCTTGATGCAAGGGCGCAGGGGGAATTGTTGCGCGTCCTGGAAACCCGCCAGCCCGGCCGGACGGGCGGGCTGGAGGGGCCTCCGGCAAATTTCAGGCTGATCTGTGCAACGAAGGACGATCTGGAGAAGGCCGTCCGGGAAAATCGTTTCCGCGACGATCTGTTTTTCCGCCTCACCGTATTTGATATCGACCTTCCGCCCCTCCGGGCGCGCCGCGGGGATATCGCCAAGCTGGCCCATTTCTTTCTGGACAAGTACGCTCGGGCAATGAACAGGAAGATTCAGGGATTCTCTCCCGAAGCCATGCTTGCCCTGAAGGCGTATGACTGGCCGGGCAACGTGCGTGAACTCGAGAATGTTGTCGAACGGGCTCTGGTCATCTCACCGGGTCCGGGGATCGGCATCGAGCACCTGATTCTCCACACCTCCCTGGCGTCGCCCACCGCGGGGCGGCGCCTTGAAGACATCGAACGCCGCCACATCGAACAGGTCCTCCGCGAAACAGGCTGGAATGTAAGCCGGAGTGCCGCCATTCTTGATATTGACCGTGTGACCCTGTACCACAAGATCGAGAAATTCGGTCTTAAGCGGCAGGGATGACCGGTTTCCCTTCGTTGACTTTCAGCATTGCTTTCAGTACGTTTTCTCATTCTTTATACTCCGGGTTCTTTGCGAGGGGAACATGCCAAAAAGCAGCTACGAC
This sequence comes from uncultured Bacteroidota bacterium, assembly GCA_963779225.1. Classification (GTDB taxonomy): domain Bacteria; phylum Bacteroidota; class Ignavibacteria; order UBA10030; family UBA6906; genus CAVPCZ01. The sequence continues at coordinate 346,980 of CAVZWW010000002.1, read as the reverse complement.
GTTATTGTTCTCGGCGGAGGGCCGGGCGGGTACACCGCCGCAATCCGGGCCGCACAACTGGGAAAACGTACCGCGATCATTGAACGGGAGCGGCTGGGGGGTATCTGCCTGAACTGGGGTTGCGTTCCCACCAAGGCCCTGCTCCGGAACGCCGAGATCTTCCGCCTGTTCCAGGCATCGGAGCGAGTGGGGAATCAGTGCCGACAACCTCCGCTTCGATTTCCCGAAGATCATCAAGCGGAGCCGCGGCATCGCCGACAGAATCTCCAAGGGCGTCGAATACCTGATGAAGAAGAACGACATCGACTTCTTCACCGGAACGGGCAGGCTCCTTTCGGCCGGGGCGGTGGAGGTCCGGGCCGAAGGCAAATCCACGCAGACCCTCAAGGGAGAGCACCTCATTGTTGCCACCGGTGCACGGCCGCGACCGGTGCCCGGCGTAACCATCGACCGCAAACGAATCATCACCAGCTCTGAAGCCATGACGCTTGCCGATCTGCCCGCGTCGATGGTGATCATCGGCGCGCGGAGCGATCGGCGTGGAGTTCGCCTACTTCTACAACGCACTGGGCACGCGCGTTACCCTGGTCGAGATGATGCCCTCCATCCTTCCCATCGAAGACCGCGAACTAACGAAGGTGCTCGAATCGAGCCTGAAGAAGCAGGGGATACAAATCTTCACGGAAACACGGGTTGAGAACGCGACGGTCACGGACGTGGGCGTGACCGTGAACATTCAGACGGCATCCGGGTCCCAGGAGCTGAGCGCGACCCTGGCGCTGGTGGCCGTCGGAGTGCAGGGGAACATTGAGAACATCGGGCTTGAATCTCTCGGCGTCAAAGTCCAGCGGAACCACATCGTCGTCGACAAGCACTACCGGACATCGGTGGCGGGCGTCTATGCGATGGGCGATGTGATCGGGCCCCCGTGGCTGGCGCACGTGGCTTCGGCGGAGGGCGTGTGCTGCGTGGAAGCGATCGCAGGGAAGGACCCGCAGGTCGTGGATTATTCCACGATCCCCGGGTGTACCTACTGTCATCCGCAACTCGCGAGTGTGGGGTTTACCGAAGAGATGGCGAAGACCGAAGGGTACGAGGTGAAGATCGGGCGCTTTCCGTTCCGTCCACTGGGTAAAGCCATGGCGATCGGGGAGTCGGAAGGGATGGTGAAGCTGATCTTCGACGCAAAATACGGTGAACTCCTGGGCGCCCATATTCTGGGGGCCGAAGCAACGGAGATGATTGCCGAGCTGGTACTTGCCAAGAAGCTGGAGGCGACAGGGCCGGATATTTTCCGCACAATTCACGCCCACCCGACGCTCAGCGAAGCGGTCATGGAGGCGGCTGCGGCGGCGTATGGCGAAGCCATCAACATCTGAGACCGTACGTGGGAGCAGCTGAAGTGCGTGTGGTCCGGCTCGGCCGGACCCGATATCGTGAATGCTGGGACCTCCAGCGTGCCCTCTTTGCCCGGCGTGCCGCCGGCGAACTGACGGACCTGTTGCTTCTCACCGAGCACGAGCACGTGTATACGCTCGGCACCGGGGCCGATGCCCATCATCTTCTGGCCGGCGACGCGGAGCTCTCCGCACGCGGTATCGACGTGGCGGTGGTGGACCGCGGGGGCGACATAACCTACCATGGCCCCGGGCAGCTCGTCGGATATCCCTTGCTGGACCTTCATGCGTACACGCGGGATCTCCACTGGTACCTCCGTCGGCTCGAGGAGGTGATCATCAGGGCGCTCGGGGATTTCCATGTGTCAGGCTCCCGGCTCGAAGGATACACCGGCGTCTGGGTCGGCGGCGAGAAGATCTGCGCGATCGGCATCAAGGCCTCCCGATGGATCACCATGCACGGGTTTGCGCTGAACGTGACCACCGATCTGTCGTTCTATGACCGGATCATTCCCTGCGGGATTTTCGATCGCGGCGTGACATCATTGCAGGCGGTGCTCGGCAGCGCCCTGCCGATGGAGACGGTCGAATCCGCGGTTACCCGGGCTTTTGCGGAGGTCTTCGGAGCCGCTCTCATTGAAGGAGTACTCACGGAACAGGACTACCAACGTGGATCTTTCCAAGACACAGCTGATCAGCGCCTATAAAAATGTTGTTGCCGCGCGCCTGATCGATGCCAAGATCCTCGTGCTGCTCAAGCAGGGGAAGGTGTTCTTTCACATCGGTGTGTCCGGACACGAAGTGGCGCAGACCGCTGCGGGCATGGCGCTGCAACCGGGAGTTGACTGGGCATACCCGTACTACCGCGATCTTGCGTTCGCTCTTCAGCTCGGATATTCCATCGAAGAGATCTTCCTGGAGGCGCTTCACCGGAAGGGCGGGCCGAGCAGCAACGGTTTTTCGATGCCGTTTCACTACGGCCATGTGACACGCCGGATCGTCGCACAGTCGAGCCCGACGGGCACCCAGTATCTGCAGGCCCTCGGAACGGCGATGGGTGCCGTGCGTGAAGGCCGGAGAGAGGTCGTGTACGTTTCCTCGGGCGAGGGGGCGACGAGCGAGGGTGAATTCCACGAGGCGGTCAACTGGGCCGCGCGGGGCCGGTTCCCCGTGATCTTCCTCATCCAGAACAACAAGTTTGCCATCTCCGTACCGGTTGACGAGCAGCTTGCCGGCAAGTCGGTTTTCCGCATGGTAGAGGGATACGAAGGGCTGCACCGGTATGATGTCGACGGATGTGACTTCCGCGCGACGTATGAAGCGGCGGCCGATGCGGTGGCCAGGGCCCGTGACGGCGCAGGGCCCAGCGTGATCGAGGCGCACACCGTGCGCCTCCTCCCCCATTCTTCCTCAGATGACCAGAAGAAGTATCGTGATCCGGACGAGCTCGCCGAAGACCTGAAGCGGGACCCCCTCCCGCGGTTCGAGAAGCTGCTTGTGGAGGAGGGGGCGATGAAGCAGGAAGAATTCGCGCAGGTAAAAGCGGAGCTCCGGCAGCGGATCGATCTGATTGCCGAACAGGTGGAACAGCAGGAGGTCCCGGACGCGCAGAGGTGACGCGCTTCGTGTATGCGCCCGACCCGGTCGTCACAGAAGAGACGGGAGCGGAAATTCCGGCCGGCGGATCGCGGGTGGTGATGGTGGATGCGATCAATCACGCGCTGGCGGAGGAACTCGAACGGAATCCGGGCATGCTCATCTACGGAGAGGACGTGGGAGGAAATAAGGGCGGCGTGTTCACCGCGACCAGGGGTCTGGCGGCGAAGTTCGGGGAGGACCGTGTCTTCAATTCCCCGCTGGCCGAAGCCAGCATCATCGGCACGGCCTTCGGTCTTGCCGTGCGCGGCGGCTTCAAGCCGGTGGTGGAGATCCAGTTCGGCGACTACATCTGGCCGGCCTTCATGCAGATGCGGGACGAAGTGGCAATGCTGCGCTACCGTTCGTACAATCAGTGGACCTGTCCGATGGTGATCCGCGTCGCCGTGGGCGGTTACATCCACGGCGGCCTCTATCACAGCCAGTCCATCGACGGGTTCTTTACGCATATCCCCGGCATCCGCGTCGTCTATCCCGTCGAATGCGGCCGATGCGAAGGGGCTGCTCAAAACCGCCTGCCGCGAGCATGACCCGGTACTTTTCTGCGAGCACAAGGGATTGTACCGACAGAGCTTTTGCCGCGTCACCCGAACCCGGACCGGAGTACCTGTTTCCGTTCGGGATGGCCTGCGGTCAAGAAGGACGGGGAAGACGCTGACCGTCATCACGTGGGGGATGCTCGTCCAGCGGTCCCTCGATGCCGCGCGGAAGCTGGAGGAACGCATCGGAGTCATCGATCGAAGTGATCGACCTCCGGACGCTGAACCCGCTGGACAGCGAGACTGATTCTTGCCTCCGTACGAAGAACCGGGAAGGTGTCTGATCGCCCATGAAGACACGCTGACCGGCGGGTTCGGTGCCGAGATCGCTGCGATCATTGCGGCAGAAGCGTTCGACCGTCTGGATGCGCCCGTGCTCCGTGTCGCCGCGAAGGATGCGCCGATACCGTATGCGCCGACGCTGGAAAACGCGATGCTGCCGCAGGAGTCGGACTCTGACGCGATGGAACGCTGCTTGAGTTTTTACTGATGGAAAGGGTGCGAGGAACCGTTGCAGAGCATGGAACGGGATATGACGACGCGTAGCGAACTGTTCCGACGAACGATCGCTGAAGCTGTACTACTTTCTGCGCCTGACGCGCGCGTGTGACGAGGCCATCCTGCGGCTGTACAAGCAGGGGAAGATGGTCGGGCGGCGCGTACACGGGCAACGGGAACGAAGCCACCGCGGTCGGGAGTGCCTTTGCGCTCGAGGCCAGCGGGACTATCTCTTTCCGATGCACCGCGACCTCGGAGCGCACCTCGTGAAGGGCCAGACGCTCGGAATATCTTTCTGCAGCAGCTTGGACGGGCAGGGAGCCTGACCCGGGGGCGGGACGGGACGGGACATTATGCCGACCCGGCACTGCGGATCTACGGCAATGTCAGCCACCTTGCCGCCATGATCCCGGTGGCCGTGGGTGTGGCGCTGGCCTCGCGGTGATGCGGAGAGAAGGCCGTCGTCCTCAATTATATCGGCGACGGCGGGTGCAATGTCGGCGATTTTCACGAAGGCCTGAACATGGCGGCGGTGATGAAGCTGCCGTTCGTGCTGATCGTCGAGAACAACCAGTTTGCATACTCCACGCCGTACGCGCCAGGCAGCATGCGGCGGCACGTATCTCCGACCGGGCGGCGGGCTACGGCATCCCCGGTGTGACCGATCGACGGCACGGATGTGCTGGCGGTCTACGACGCTGACGCGGACCGCGATCGAGCGTGCGCGGCGTGGCGAGGGTCCGACGCTGATCGAATCCGTCACGATGCGCATGCACGGACACTCCGCCTCCGACGATGCATCCTATGTGCCCCCGGGGCTGCTGGATGCATGGAAAGAGAAGGACCCGGTGGAGCGTATGCACGGGTGCTCACCGGGGAGGAGTCCTGGACGACAGCGTGTGCGGAGGAGACGCAGCGAACGCATTGACCGGAGATCGAAGACAGCGCCTCGCGTGCAGTGCCCTGAGGATCCGTCTCCCGCCGCCGAAGACGCGCTGGAAGGAGTGTACGCGCCCTGATGGCCACCATGACGTATATCGAAGCTCTTGCGCGTGGCATGTGGGAGGAGATGGAGCGTGACCCGTCCGTCTTCCTGATCGGTGAGGACATCGGTGCGTATGGCGGTGCGTTCAAGGCGACGAAAGGGTTTCAGGCAGAACTTCGGCGAAGAGCGGGTGATCGATGCGACGCTGTCCGAAGCTGCGATCGTCGGAGCGTCCGTGGGTGCTGCGCTCGTCGGGCATGCGTCCGGTTGCCGAGATGCAGTTCGCCGATTTCGTGACCTGCGGCTTCAATCAGATGGTCGTGAATGCGGCGAAGACCCACTACCGGTGGCACCTTCCCGTTGCCGATGGTGCTCCGTCTGCCGACCGGCGGTTACATTCACGGCGGGCCATATCATTCGACGAGCCCGGAGGCCTGGTTCTTCCATGTGCCCGGATCTGAAGATCGTTGCGCCATCGACACCGTACGATGCGAAAGGACTGATGAAGGCCGCGATCCGCGACAACAATCCGGTGATCGTTCTGGAGTTCAAATACCTGTACCGGCGGATCAAGGGTGAGGTGCCCGAAGACGGACTATGTTGTGCCGATCGGCAAGGGCAGAGGTTCGGCGGCAGGGGAGGACATCGCCGTGATCACGTACGGCTCCACGGTCCATTTTGCCCTCGAGGCGGCGCAGCAGCTCTCCGCGGAAGACGGTGTCGAAGCGTCGGTGGTGGACCTGCGCTCGCTCGCGCCATGTGGACAGGGAGCTTGATCCTGGAGGTGGTGCGGCGAGACCGGCAAGGTGCTGGTCGTGCACGAAGACCAATCTGACCGGCGGTGTGGGTGCCGAGATCGCGGCGACGATCGCGGATGACGCGTTCTCGTCGACTGGATGCGCCGGTACGGCGTGTCGGTGCGCGGATACGTCCCGGTGCCCTTTGCGCCGCCGCTGGAAGAGGCGTGCTGCCGAACACGGCGAGGATCCTGGCCGCTGAGGTCGTTGAGCCGGTACTAAGCATCGGCGTCCTGATGACAACGAGCTCTCGCACGATATTAACACTATCACAGGTAACCTGATGGCACGTATCGAAGTGGTGATGCCGCAAATGGGTGAGAGCATCGCCGAAGGCACGATCGTCAAGTGGCACAAGAAGATCGGTGACCCGGTGAAGAAGGACGAGACCCTGCTGGAGATCAGCACGGACAAGGTCGACTCCGAGATCCCGTCGCCCGCAGCGGGCGTACTCGCTGAAGATCGTGGTGGCAGAGCAGACGACCGTTGTCGGTGCGGGACGGTGATCGCCTACCTGGAGACGGCGGAAGGGTGAGGCCGGTCGCGGACGGATCTGTGTCGGCGACGGCGTTTGCACCGCTCCGAACTGCCGGCATCGGTGCCTCGGAACCACCGCAACCGTCACCGCGGCCCGCTGCGCCTCCGGCTCTCCCGTACCTGCCGGAGAATCCGTCGAGGGCAAATCGCGCTTCTATTCCCCACTCGTGCTGTCGATTGCACGGACAGAAGGAGTGTCGATGGAGGAACTCGAACGGCTTCCCGGAACCGGCGACGGAGGCCGGGTGATCGAAGAAGGACATCCTGTCGTATGTGCAGGCGCGGAAGAGAGGCGCTCCGGCTGCCGCCGCACGCCGCGGCAGAAGCAGTTCCCCGGCCACGCCGGCCTCCACGCCGGACTCGCGGAGCTGCGCAGGAAGGACCGCGCGGCGATGAGCGTGTCGCCGATGACGCAACGTGCAAGCAGAAGATGGCCCAGCACATGGTGACGAGCATGCAGACGTCACCGCATGTCGCCGCCATTCACGAAGTCGACATGACGGCGTCGTGCGGCACCGGGCGCGAACATGCCGTGGCCTTCGAACAGAAGGAAGGGTTCAAACTCACATTCACACCGTACATCATTGATGCGGTTGTGCGGGCGATCAAGAAGTATCCGCTGATCAACTGCTCCGTGGACGGCACGACGATCATCCGGAAGAACGCGATCAACATCGGCATCGCTGTCGCATCGGAGAACGGGCTGATCGTGCCCGTGATCAAGCATGCCGAAGAGAAAAGCCTGCTGGGCATCGCGCGGGCGGTGCATGATCTGGCCGAGCGCACACGCGCGCGCAAGCTGGCGCCGGACGACATCCAGGGCGGCACATTCACCATCTCGAATTACGGTGTCTTCGGTACGATCATCGGGACGCCGATCATCAACCAGCCGCAGGTCGCGATCCTGGGCACGGGTGCCATCGTGAAGCGTGCCGGTGGTGATCAACGATGCGATCGCGATCCGGTCGATGGCCTACTTTACCCTGTCCTTCGATCACCGCGTGGTGGACGGGCTGCTGGGGGGGATGTTCATGGATGCGGTCGTGAAGAATCTGGAGGGTGGATGCGGACGAGCGCGATGAAGATGACGTGACGCGAAGATCGAGGCATCGGAAGGTGTGATCGAGACTGGCGGGACAGGAAAGGGGATGATGGACGATGGGCGGAGAGTAGCAGAGCGGTGCGGCGGCAGCGGCCGGAGTGGCTGAAGGTGCGGACTGGCGTCCGGTGAAGAACTACGCCCGGGTGAAGGGGCTTGATTGACCGGACACCGCCTGCACACGGTGTGCGAAGAGGCACGGTGTCCGAATATGGGCGAATGCTGGAATGCCGGGACGGCGACGTTCATGATCCTGGGCGACGTGTGCACGCGCTCGTGCGGATTCTGCGCCGTCAAGACCGGCCGGCCGGAGTTTCTGGACCGGGAAGAGCCGCGTCCGCGTTGCAGAAGCGATCACGGACCATGGGCGTGCGGCACGCGGTGATCACCTCGGTGAACCGGGACGAGCTTGCACGATGGCGGGGCGGCGATCTTTGCCGAGACCATCCGGCTGTGCGCGGGAGGCGCAGGCCGGGGATTGACGGTCGAGGTGTTGATTCCCGATTTCCAGGGAGACGGAGCGGCACTGCGGACGCGTGGTCGATGCGTCGCCCGGACATCCTGAACCACAACACCGAAACCGTTCCCCGGTTGTATCCGCGGGTGCGGCCGCAGGCGAAGTATGTCGCGGAGTCTGGAACTTGCTGGATCGGGCGAAGCGGTGGGGGATGGTCACGAAGAGCGGGCTGATGCTGGGATTGGGGGAAAGCAACCGACGAAATGCGTTGAGGTGATGAGCGATCTGCGGGCAGTGGAATGTGATATTCTGACGCTGGGTCAGTATCTCCAGCCGTCGAAGGGGCACTTGCCGGTGGACCGTTATGTGCACCCGGAGGAGTTCGCAATGCTGAAGGAGCGGGGGATTGTCAATGGGGTTCCGGCACGTGGAGTCCGGTCCGCTGGTCCGGAGCTCCTATCACGCCGCGTGCACATTTCGCAACGAGAAAGATATTGACATTCGAACGGATTTTGTGTAACTTTTTAAGCTCATTGAATATCTTTACACTTTTCACCGCAGGAGCATGAGTCGTGGACAAGGCAACACGCTTTTTTACCCTCAAGGACACGGAGCGCAAATGGCATCTGGTGAATGCCGAGGGGAAGACCCTTGGTCGCGTTGCGACAGAGATTGCCCGTCTGCTTCGGGGCAAGCACAAGCCGGAATTCACGCCCAACGCCGATCTCGGCGATTTTGTGGTCGTCGTGAATGCAGCGAAGGTGAAGTTGACCGGCAAGCGGGCGGAGAATGAAGGAATACTTCCACTACACCGGGTATCCGGGCGGCGGCACGTGGGAGAAATTGCAGGATCGTGCTGCGGAAGCATCCGGACCGCGTGTTCGAACACGCGATCAAGGGCATGCTGCCGCACAACCGGCTCGGCCGCCAGATATTCAAGAAACTCAAAGTCTATGCCGGCCCCGGATCATCCCCACGTCGCCCAGCAACCGCAATCCTATACCCGTGTCATGAGTCAATCTGACAGGAGTCTGACAGCAGCATGCACACACACACGTACTACCGCAGTCGGCCGCCGGAAAACATCCGTGGCGCGAGTTATTCTCGCTCCGGGCATCCGGCAAGTTCACCGTCAACCGGCGTTCGCTGGAGGTATTCTTCCCCCTGGAGACTCTGCGCGCGAGAGGTTGAAGCCTCTTGAGGTAACGCAGTTGTCCGGCAAATATCGACGTGCGCGTCAATGTTGAAGGCGGCGGCAGCACCGGTCAGGCCGGAGCCATCAAGCTGGGCATCGCCCGGCGCTCTGGTGCGACTGAGCGAGGACCACAAGTCGCCGCTGCGCGCCGCCGGGCTTCTGACGCGCGATCCGCGCATGGTGGAGCGCAAGAAGTACGGACAGAAGAAAGCCCGCAAGAGATTCCAGTTCTCGAAGCGCTAAGCGCTTCGGCTGTACCGGTTGTACACGCTTACATAACGCATACTCTTCGATTCCGCCGGCAGTGTCCCGCCATCGTGCGGGATTCCGGCGGGAGGTGAAGAGGAGTAGAAGACCAACTAACCAAAGGAGTACACCTCATGCCTCGCGTCGAAGTCGCTGAGCTGTTGGCAGCAGGCTGCCATTTCGGTCATCTCACCCGCCGCTGGAATCCCAAAATGCGTCCCTACATTTTCATGGAGCGCAACGGGATCCACATCATCGATCTCATGAAAACCCGCCAGCTGCTCGAGGATGCATCCAACGCCATCGCCAACATCGTTGCTGAAGGGAAACGGATCCTGTTCGTCGGCACGAAGAAGCAGGCGAAGGGTATCATCCGTGAGGAAGCCACCCGGACGGGCGAGTTCTACGTGAGCGAACGCTGGCTGGGCGGATCGCTGACCAACTTCACCACCATCCGCAAGAGCGTCAAACGCCTGACGAACATCGAGAAGATGGAGAGTCCGACGGTACGTTCGACAAGATCACGAAGAAGGAAACCCTCTTCCTCACGCGCGAGAAGGACAAGCTGAACAACGTGCTTTCCGGCGTTGTGGACATGACCCGTCTGCCCGGGGCGCTTTTCGTCGTCGACGTGAAGAAGGAAGCCATCGCGGTGAAAGAAGCGCGGCGGCTCGGCGTCCCGGTGTTTGCCATCGTGGACACGAACTGCGATCCGGACGTGATCGACTATGTGATCCCGGCCAACGACGACGCCATCAAATCCGTCCAGGTGATCTGCAAGATCGTCGCCGATGCGGTGATCGAAGGAAAACAGCGGGCGGCGGTGCATCATGCGGAAGTCAGCCGCGGAACATGACAACCGCGACAAGGACAAGGAATCCGCCGGCGACAAAGACGGCGCGCTCACGATCTGAAGAAGGAATACCGGACATTATGGAAATCACCAGTGAACTGATCAAACAGCTCCGCGACAAGTCAGGCGCGGGCATGATGGACTGCAAGCGGGCGCTCGAAGCCTCCGCGGGAAACGTGGAAGCCGCGATTGAATACCTCCGGAAGAAAGGTGCCGCGGTCGGGGCCAAACGGGCCGACCGGGCCGCCAAGGAAGGTGTGATTGTCACGCGCGTGAGCGCCGACGGCACGCTGGGTGTGGTGGTGGAAGTGAACTGCGAGACGGACTTCGTCGGCCGCAGCGATGATTTCACGCACTTCGCCGGCCTCGTGGCCGAGGTCGTCGCCCGCCACCGTCCCGCGACACTCGAAGCCCTGCACGGGCACACGACCAACGCCGGGAAATCCATCGCCGAACATATGAACGACCTCCTGGCAAAGGTCGGCGAGAAGATCGATGTGCGCCGGTTTGAGATCGATCGAATGCGAAGGACGGCGTGGTGAGCTCCTACACGCACCTGGGCAGCAAGATCGGCGTGCTGGTGGAATTGACCGGCCTCGACGCCGAAGCCGCACTGCAAAGGAGTCGGCCGCGACGTCGCCATGCAGGTGGCCGCCATGAACCCGAGTGTGGTGAGCCGCGACCAGGTGGACAAGAAGACGGTCGACCGCGAGCTGGAGATCTACCGGACGCAGGCGAAGAACGAAGGCAAGAAAGAGCAGATCATCGACAAGATCGCGATGGGCAAGCTCGAGAAGTACTATCAGGAATTCTGCCTGCTCGAACAGACCTTCATCAAGGATCCGGGAAAGACCATCAAGGATGTGCTCGCGGAAGCCAGCCAAAACCTCCGGCAAGCCGGCAGGCGTCCGCCGCTTCATCCGCTTCCACCTGGGCGGAGAGGTGCAATAAGCCGCCATGGACCGTCCGCAGTACAAGCGGGTGCTGCTCAAACTCAGCGGTGAAGCGCTGATGGGGAAGCAGCACTTCGGGATCGATCCGGACATGCTGCGGCAATATGCGGACGGAGATCCAGGCGGTCAAAGAGCTGGGCGTTCAGACTCGGCATCGTGATCGGCGGAGGCAATATCTTCCGCGGCGTGTCGAATTCCACGAGCGGCATTCACAAGGTGACCGGCGACCATATGGGCATGCTGGCCACGCTGATCAACGCGATGGCACTGCAGGCGACGCTGGAGAACATGGGGATGAGCACCCGGCTGATGTCCGCCATCCGCATGGATGTCATCGCCGAACCGTTCATCCGCCGGAGAGCGGTGCGCCATCTCGAAAAGGACCGCATCGTGATCTTCGGAGCAGGCACCGGCAATCCGTACTTCACCACCGACACGGCGGCCGCGCTGCGTGCGGTCGAAATCGAGGCCGATGTGATCATCAAAGGGACCCGGGTGGACGGCGTCTATGACGCCGACCCCGAACGCAACCCCGCCGCCTTCCGCTTCGAGGAAATCACCTATATCGATGTGCTCAAGAAGGATCTGAAGGTGATGGACATGACGGCCATCACCCTGTGCCGGGAGAACAAGCTCCCCATTCTCGTCTTTAATATGAACCGGCCGGGCAATTTCAAACGCCTCATCCTCGGCGAACCGGTCGGGACGCGCGTCAGAGAGACCCTGTGACAGCAACGCGACGTTACACAGCACGAGGACAACAATGATCAAAACCATTCTCAAAGATGCAGAAGACCGGATGCACAAGGCCAGCGAAGTGGTGCGTCAGGAACTGGCCAAAATCCGGACGGGCAAGGCGACGACGGCACTTCTGGATGCGATCAAGGTGGAATACTACGGTTCGACCATGGCGCTGAACCATATCGCCAACGTCAGCGTGATGGATGTGCACACGCTCACGATCCAGCCCTTCGACAAGGGAGCCGCGGAAGCCGATCAGCAAGGCCATTCAGACTGCCAACATCGGGCTGAATCCCATCAAAGACGCCGACATCATTCGCGTGCCCATTCCCGCCCTGAATGAGGAGCGCCGGCGCGAACTGGTGAAACTGACGAAGAAGTTCGGTGAAGAAGGGAAGATCGCCGTCCGCAATGTCCGGCGGGATACGATCGAACACCTCAAGAAATCCGAGAAAGCCGAGCATTTCGGCGAAGACGAGCGGAAACGCGGCGAGACGGAGGTCCAGAAGATGACCGACAAAGCGATCAAAGATATCGAGACGCTCCTGACAATGAAAGAGAAGGAAATCATGGAGGTGTGAAGCCCCTCCTCCCGGTCATATTCGACAGAGCCGGCCCCCATGGGCCGGCTTTTTTGCGGGCTTTCCGCAACCATCCTCCCCCCCTGCTCGTACACAGAAGAGAGATCGTGCTTGACTGACCAACCTGAGAGGCGACCATGACTACCTTTGCGCAACGACGGCTCTCCAAATCGCGCACCGACAGAATGATCGACGGTGTCTGCGGCGGGATCGCGGGGTTCTTCGGACTGGATGCAACCCTCGTCCGTATTGCGTGGGTTCTGCTGACACTTTTCGGCGGATCCGGCGTTGTCCTGTACATCGCGGCGATGATCATCATGCCGAAGGAGGATATGAACACGGCCGCTGTTGCGGGCGGTGCTCCGCCGGCGTCCCCGTCTTCCGCAAATGGAAAGAACAACAGCCGTTTCTGGGGCATTCTCCTTCTGGTGTTCGGCGCGGCCTGGCTCGCGAGCAACTTCGGTTTCAGCATCTGGCATCACTGGTGGGGTTTTTCGTGGGATGTCGCCATCCCGCTGGTGCTGATCCTTGCGGGTGTCGCGTTTCTCTTCGGCGGGCGGGCCTATCTGACGTCCCCTTCGGCAATGGCCGACGCCACGGCTGCGGATCAGGAACGCGCCGGTGCGGGACAGGCGGGTCCATCCGGGACCACGGCTCCCGGGTCACCACCGCCGGTACGGTCGAAACTGTACAAGTCGCGAACGGAGAAAAAGTTGCTGGGCGTCTGCGGAGGACTCGGGGACTACATGCAGGTGGATCCGGTTATCGTGCGCCTGGTCTTCGTCATGGCCGCACTCGCATCATTTGGCATCGTCGCCGTCGCCTACATCGTCCTGGGTATTGTTGTGCCGATGGAACCCGCGCCGCTGCCGGCGGCGGCAGTGTAGTCTTCACCAATAAAGGAGTGTGATTCCGTGAAACGCGGCTCGGTCTGGTTTGGCTCGGCGCTGATCATCGTCGGTGCGCTTTTGCTGTTCGACCGTTTCAACCTGTTTTCGTTGAGATGGCCGGGAGTGCTCTGGGCGGGAGTCGCGCTACTGGCCGGCGTGATGCTCGTGAAGCACTTCAAGGGAGGGGATGGAGCGGTGTTCTGGTGGACGGTGCTTCTGCTTTTCTCCAGCTACAAACTCCTGCGGAGTTTCGGTCTCTGGTCTCCCCCTGAATCCATCGGGCTGCCGGCTGTGCTCCTGATGGCGGGGATCGGCTTTCTGGCAATGTTTCTTGCCGTACCGCGCAACTGGCACCTGCTGATCCCCGCCCTTGCGCTCGGGGGGGTCGGTACGATCATGATCCTTTCGGACTTCGGCCTGATTGCTGAGATCGATGCGCGTGCACTGGTGAAAAACTACTGGCCCTTTGCCCTTATCGCGTTCGGAGCGGCGTTGCTGCTCAACTGGCGGGGACGCCCGGGGAAAACGTAGCCCGCACCACCTTCCGGCTCAGTGAGCCTCAAGCCAGTTTGTTCCCGTTCCCGCATCAACCTTCACCGGCACGTTGAGCGGCAGGGCATCGCGCATCCGTTCAACGACAATCTGTTTGACCTCCTCCCGCTCCCCCTCCGGCACTTCCAGCACCAGTTCATCGTGAACCTGAAGGAGGAGCCGCGCGCCCAGGCGCCGGGCGGCGAGTTCGCTGTGTACGGTGATCATGGCGCGCTTGATCATATCGGCCGCACTTCCCTGGATGGGCATATTGATTGCCTGACGCTCCGCGTTCCCGCGCACGTTCTGGTTCTTGCTGGCGATGTCGGGGATGTAGCGCCTCCTCCCGAGCAGCGTTTCCACATAGCCGGTTTTCCGTGCCCGTTCCAGTGTGTCGCTGATGTAGCGCTTCACACCGGGGAACCGTTCGAAGTACCGGCCGATAATGTCGCGTGCCTCACCCTGTGTGATGCCGAGCCTGTTTGCCAGGCCGAACGGTCCGATCCCATACATGATCCCGAAATTCACTTCTTTCGCCTTGCGGCGCATGTCCCGGGTGACAGCGTCCGGCGCCACACCGAAGACCTTGGCCGCCGTGGTGGCGTGAATATCCTCATCGCGGACGAAGGCCTCCGTCAATCCCGGGTCACCCGATACATGTGCCATCACCCGCAATTCAATCTGCGAGTAGTCGGCGGCAAGTATCACCATCCCGTCCCGGCTCGGAAGAAAGGCCTTCCGGATGGCGCGGCCGATGTCCGAACGGATCGGAATGTTCTGAAAATTGGGATCGCTGGACGACAGCCGCCCCGTCGCCGTGACCGTCTGGTTGAATGACGTGTGCACCCGTCCTGTGCGGGGATCGATCAAGGCAGGGAGGGCGTCCACATACGTCGACTTCAATTTCGTCAGCTGGCGGTATTCCAGCAGAGAGTCAATGATCGGGTGCTGCCCGGACAATCCCTCAAGTACGGTGACATCGGTTGAGAACCCCGTCTTGGTCTTCTTCAGCGGCGGCAATCCGAGTTTGTTGAACAGGACGTCCCCGAGCTGCTGGGTGGAGTTGATGTTGAACGGCGCTCCCGCGGCCTGATGGATCTCCGTCACCAACCGCAGCAGCAGATGTTCGATATCCCTGGACATGCCGGCGAGGTAGGCGGTGTCGAGTCTGACGCCCGATTCTTCCATGTCGGCCAGAACCTCGATCAGCGGAAACTCCATGGTCGTGCAGAGATCAAGCAGGCCGGCCTGACGCAAACGTGTTTCCTGCTGCCGGTGAAGGCGAAGCGTCCAGTCTGCATCCTCCGCCGCATAGTCGGCAAGCCGTTCCAGAGGGACATCCGTGATACGTTTCCTGTTCTTGCCGGTGCCGGTCAGATCGTCGTAGGACACCATCCGGTAGCGGAACCCTTCGAGGACCATGGCATCCAGTGTGTGAGATGTATCTGCGCGGAGAATATATCCCGCAACCATGGTGTCGAACGCCACACCCCGGACCTGCAATCCGTGCCGGCGCAGAACCAGCATGTCGTATTTGATGTTCTGGCCGACCTTTCGCCGGCCGGGGTCTTCCAGGATGGGCCGGAGACGGTCGATCACCGTGGCAAGGGGCAGCGCACCGGCGGTGTTGGATATCCCCCCGTGTTCATTGCCGTCGGCGAACAGGCCCGTACCTTCGGCCGGACCCGGAACCTGCACGGGGACATACCATGCCTCCCGCGGCTCCACCGCAAAAGAGCATCCGACCAGGGTCGCCCGGAGCGCATCGGTTGAGGTTGTTTCCGTGTCGAGTACGATCGTATCGGCAGCGGCGAGCCGGGTACACATTGCCTCCAGATCTTCCAGAGTGTTGACACAGGTATAGGTGTGGCGGTCCGTGGTAATGGTTTCCGGCGCTTCCGTTGGTGCGGCCTCTGGAGCTTCCGGTTCCGCGGCCCCCGTGCTTCCCCGTCTTGAGGCACCCCTGTCGCCCGACTCTCCCTCCTCCCGGTCACCGTCCTTCACACTTCCGGTTGTATTCTTCCCCGATCGCAGCCGGGCGGCCAGCGACTTGAATTCGAGGTCCGTGAACAACGCAAGAAGCTGGGGGATATCGGCGGGTCTGGCGCGCAGCGAATGAAAGTCGATTCCGACCGGTACCGCGGTTTCGATCGTCACAAGCCGTTTCGAAAGGAACGCCAGTTCCCTGTGGGTTGTGAGTTTTTCCCGCACCCCCTTCTGGGGAATCTCGTCGATATGGCTGTAGAGATTTTCGAGCGATGAATATTTCTGTATCAACGGGATGGCGGTCTTCTCGCCGATTCCCGGGACACCCGGAACATTGTCGGATTTGTCACCTATCAGTGCGAGAACGTCGATGACCCGATCCGGTGTGACGCCGAATTTCTCGAAGACACCCTTCTCCTCAACAATATCCATATCGCTCCCCCCCTTTCCGGGACGGTACATCTTGATGAGGGGGGAGATCAATTGCATGAAATCCTTGTCGCCGGTCACCAGATATGTCAGCACCTGTTCCCGTTCCGCCCGGCGGGCGAGCGTGCCCATGATGTCGTCAGCTTCATACCCCGGTTGTTCCAGAAGAGGAGTATTGAACGCACGCACAACTTCCTTCAGCTTGTCGAGCTGAGCGGCCATGTCTTCGGGCATTTTTTCCCGTGTGGCCTTGTACTCGGGGTACATCTCGTGGCGGAAGGTCGGTTCGCGGGTATCGAACACGACGGCGATATGGTCCGGTCGCTCGTCCAGGATCTTCATGAGCGCAGTCACGAATCCATAGATCGCGCTGGTGTTCTCCCCGCGGCTGTTGAGAAGCGGGTGCGCAATGAAGGAAAAGTAGGCGCGGTAGGCAAGAGCCATCCCGTCGAGGAGATAGAGCCGTTCCTGTTCGGCCATCGGTTTCCTGATGCGTAGAGGTTATTCTGTAGGGGAGACGGAGTCCACCCCCGGGACGGGCGTGGACGTCTGTGCGCCGTCCGGCCCTAAATACTTCCAGATCATGAGACTCATGAACACCAGCATGCAGCTGTTGGCGACAAATGAGGTGGTGATGCCGAATGTTCCGGCAATCACCCCCCCGATCACCGGTCCGAGAAGGTTGCCCAGCAACGTCATACTGGAAGCGATCGCCATCATTCCTCCCTGGCGGTCAGCGGGGGAATAGATGCTCGTCAGCGCGTACAGTGTCGGGAGGATTCCCCCGCGGGCGAACCCGAGAAAAGCGCGCAGAGCGGCGAGCTGCACCAGATCGGCGACAAGAATATGACCGGCGTATGCCACTCCGACCACCGCCATGGCGATCGTCAGGTTGCGGCGGTACCCCGTGCGGTCATTCCGTTTTCCCCACCAGGGTGCCGAGATGACCATGAACAGCCCGGCTATGGAAAAAATCCCGCCGGCAATGGTGGAAATGTACTTCGTGTCGCTTTTGAAACTCTCGATAAAGAGGGCAAAGATCGGTTCGATCATCAGCACCGACATCTGTCCGACCACGAGCGTTGCCGCCACCACACGGAGCCGGCGGTCACTGAGCATCAGCCGGAGGTTCTGCCTCACGGTGAAGACCTTGCCGTCCCCGTTCGTGCGGTTCAGTTCGGTAACCCAGAAGACCACCACGAATCCACCGATCGTGCAGAGTGAAGCCGTGATGAAAAAGATCTGGCGGTAGCCGACCAGATCAGCCAGCAGTCCGCCGATAAACGGGCCCAGGACCATGCCTCCTGCGGAGGCGGATTGCATAAGGCCCATGGCGTAGCCTATCTTCTCCCGGGGTGTATTTGTGGAGACCAGGGCGAGCGAGGAGGCGATAAAACCGCTGATGGCACCCTGCACGATCCGGAAGAGAAAGAGCTGGTAAACATCCTGGGAAAAACCGATCAGCAGCTGGGAGAGTGCCAGGCCGAAGATCGCCCGTACCACCATGGTCTTGCGCCCGTAGCGGTCCCCCAGTGCGCCCCAGATCGGCGTGGCAATGAGTGAGAGCACAAACGGCCCGGCAAACACCAGGCCGCTCCATCGGGCAAGTTCAGCAGGTTCGGTGACGCCAAGATGTCGGATGAAGAAGGGGAGGAAGGGAACGACCAGATTCATCCCGACCATCGCGAGGAACTGGGTACCCCAGAGGATGTAGAGGTTCTTGCGCCATGGTTCCATATCCTATCAAGGTACCGAATTCAGCCTGGAATTGCAAAAAACAAGATCTTGCTCGTCCCGCCGGCGCATACCGTCCAAAAACGCCTTGAAGTCCCTGTATCTGCCGGCAGGCACCTCATCTCCCCGTAACTCGTGCCGGATGACCAGCGTGAACCCGGTTCCGGATTTGCGTATGGACCAGGTGCCGCTCCCGAACGGAGTACGCAGCGAGTCCGCACGGTTGTCCTTCAACTTCCAGCCGGGCGGAAGGTGGAACGTCAGTTCGACATCCTTTGCTGTACCGAAGCGGAACCGAATGGGGTGTTGCCGGTCCGCCGAGCGGAAATACTCATCCAGGAGGAAGCCGGCGATTCTTCCGGGCCGGACAACGAGTTCAGAATCCCGTGACTGGGCAAATGCCGGAGCATGGAATGCATAAGAAAGAGTGAGGGGGTCTTCAACAGGTTTCACTCCGTGCACGGCAAACGTATCGAGTTCACCGCCCGGGACGCGTTGTGCGAGGAGTGCCTCGATCCACATTCCGGTTTCCCGTCTGTCACGCACGCTCATCTCCTCTCTGAGTTCGCTGGCGGCGGAGCCGGAGAGAACATCCTCTCCCCGCACGGTGACTGAGCCATCGGATGCCAGGCGCATGTCCCAGATCAGGCGCGAATGATTTCGCGCAGGATCCAGGGTTGGTGTAAGCAGGATGGTCTGCTCGTTGTGTGGCCGGGTGGGAATCACCGGTACGCCCTGGTCATACCATGGCAGTGCACCGAACGGGCAGCTCTTATCCGTTGCGTCCATCCAGGTCCCGGCCGTTCCCGTCCCGGGGGCGAAGGCGATGAGATGATTGAACTGGAGCGGGGAGGGGAGCAGTGTATCCGGGATGCCGTTTTGATGTGTGCTGATGAGGACGGGTATGACATCGATATCCATCTCACGTGCAAGGGCGCAGAGCAACGTGACCATGTCCTTGCAGTCGCCGTATCGTTTCGCGGCGATATCTTCCGCGAAATGCGGCTGGAACCCGCCGATCCCGATTTCCACTGCAATGTACCGGATTTCATCCCGCACCCACTCAAAAAGCGCACGCAGTTGTTCGGAAGGATCCTTCGTGTGACGGGTCAGGCTGTCGGCCAGAATACGCACCAGCGGGCCGCCCTTCAATCGGGGTGCGGTGATCTCGTTGTACCAGGCGCTGACATCCGTCCAGGAGACGAATCCGACCGGCGCCAGTGCGATGCGTGCGGTGATTTCATGGCCGGGGGGCATCGCCGTCTCGGCCTGGAGGGGAGGAATATTCCGGAGCTCCCAGACATGGCGTGACTTGAATCCGGCCGGTGCTGTAGTGATAGCCGGTTCAACAGGGATACCGTACGACCGGGAGACCAGGTTCCACTCGGCCGGCTTGACCAGTGTGAAGCGTGAAAGGAGCACCGGCTCATCCTCCTGGAACACCCAGGAATGCCAGAAGGCCCGGTCGCGCACCTGAATCCGGTACCGGTACTCGATAGTCGCTCCGTCTTCGACAGCGGGAAGGGTGAAAAGGCGGGCCCGTTGGTCGGAGAAGAATACAAAGCCCGGATAGAGGCTCACATCGAAAATGTCCTCTTCCTTGAGCGGGGCCACCCTCCCGTCGCGTGTGCGCGTGCGTGCCTGGATACTCTGCACCGCGCTCGTAGAGCCGTAGGGGATCATCACGTTGGCGTACCGGTGTCCCCGACTGTTGAGTATGCGCACTATCCGGTGCCGCTCGAACGTGCTGAATCCGACTTCTCCGCCGGCGAAGATTTCCATGGACCCTTCGTCCAGCAGGATCACCGCCCCGGCATCGGGGTAAGCGGAGGAATCCGGCAGTGCGGTCAACCCGGTGTCGCTCAGAATATCGCTGTTCGTCCATGTACCCGTGTCGCCGCATCCGGCAAGGAGGAGGGCGGCGCAGCAGAGTGCCGCAGTCAGGAGGTGGCGGTCATACCTGCGCCCGCCGTGTCGCTGCATGCGCGCAGGTTCCCGCCCCGGCCACCGGGTGTCTGTGCACGAGGGGGACATAGGGGACTGTAGTGGTGACTACGGTGCGAGCTGCCGTTCGACGAGGTCTTCGCGGTCCACAATGGAATCTTCCCCCAGCCAGATGGACCAGAGCACCCGCGCGAAGGTTGGATCCTTGATCGCCGGCTTGTCCACGCCAGCCACTGTGGCGAGGATAGTCCCGCCCGGCAGCCAGCGCAGTATGTAGCGGTCGTCTTCCTTCACCGCCGTTGTGAAGTACCCCAGGAACTGTTCCATGAGAGGGGTGATGGCTTTCAGCTCTTCGGCGGTGGCATTTTCCGTAAAACCGTCACGGTATGCGCCCTGGATCTTCTCCACGTCAACATCCCGAACAAATTCCATCGTCAGTTGCTTCGCCTTGCCGTCGGTGAGCACCGCCGCTACGACATTTTCCTCCGATCCGCGGGGCGGATCCTGCATATAATGCGCCATCCCGTACACTTTCACGATCAACTTTTTGCGCACTGCGGTGCCGGTGAGCGTCAGGGGATACGTCTTCCCTTCATGTGTGATGGTGATCTGGACGGGGAAACTTTTCCCTGTGGATGATTCTTTTACTGATTCCTGCGCAGGAAGGATCTGTGCAAGGATGCCGAGGACCGATAACGCGGAGATGAACCGGAAGATGGACATGAGGGGGATCCTTGTGTGTTGAACGTGGGTCCATTGTACGGACTTCTGTCTGGAGAATCAACAGACCTTCCTCCTTTTGCAATTGTCGATTGGCTTTGCTACAATAACGCTTACCGGCAGGGTAGGATGGGGCCGAACCAGATGGGTCCCGGGATCATCGGATACAATAATAGCAGAGTCAGGAAAACCATGACAGAAGAACAGCGGATTGAAGCGGCATACAAACGGGCGTCGGACCTCTATGCCGGTTTCGGTGTTGAAACCGATCAGGCGCTTGCGGCATTGAAGACGATTCCCCTCTCGCTGCACTGCTGGCAGGGGGACGATGTGCGGGGGTTCGAGCACCATGTGAACGCCGCCTCGGGGGGAGGAATACAGGTCACCGGTGCCTACCCCGGGCGGGCGCGCACGCCGGATGAGCTCCGTGCCGATCTGGAGCAAGCCTATCGCCTTATACCCGGCCGGCACCGGCTGAATCTGCACGCTATGTACGGCGAATTCGGCGGCAAAGCTGTCGACCGGGACCGGATTGAAGTGGCGCACTTCCAGCGCTGGATGGATTGGGCGGGCGAACAGCATCTCGGACTGGACTTCAACGCAACCGTTTTTGCCCATCCGCGGGCCGACAGCGGGTACACGTTGAGCAGTACGGACAAAGGGACGCGGGAGTTCTGGATCGAACATGTCCGCCGGTGCCGGGTGATCGCTGCCGCCATGGGGAAGGCGCAGGGGTCTCCGAGCATACACAACCTCTGGATCGCCGACGGCGCAAAGGATATCACTGTCCGCCGGTACCGCCACCGCGCACTTCTCAAGGAATCGCTGGACGCGATTTATGCTGCGACGTTCGATGGACGTCAGCTGAAGGATGCCGTGGAGAGCAAGCTGTTCGGGATCGGGAGCGAATCCTTCGTCGTGGGGTCGCATGAATTTTATCTTGGGTACGCTCTGAGCCGCAAGCTGATGTTGTGCCTGGACATGGGGCATTTCCATCCGACCGAGTCGGTGGCGGATAAGATCCCGTCCGTGTTGCAGTTTGCAGAGGAACTTCTCCTTCATGTCAGCAGGGGGGTCCGCTGGGACAGCGACCATGTGGTCATCGTGAATGACGACCTGCTCTCTCTCGCGCAGGAGATTGTCCGGGCGGATGCGCTTGGCCGTGTGCATGTGGCGCTCGACTTTTTTGACGGGAGCATGAATCGTGTGGGTGCCTGGGTCCTCGGTGCGCGCTCCACCTTGCTGGCGTTGCTGCGTGCGCTCCTCGAGCCGCGTCTCCGGCTCGAAAAGCTGGAGGAGGAGGGGAATTTCTTCGGCCGCCTCGCGCTGCTGGAAGAGACAAAACATCTGCCGGTCGGAGCGGTATGGGAGTATCACTGCCTGCAGTCCGGTGTTCCCACCGGCACATCGTGGATGGACGCCGTGCAGGCGTATGAACGAAACGTCCTCCGGGCCCGCGGGTAGGTCATGGCATCCGGAGGAGACCCGCGAGAAAACCATGTCCCGTCCTGGCTGAGCTGGGCGCGTGAACTGCAGGCGCTGGCGCAGACCGGATTGACGTTCACCAGCGGCCATTACGACATACTGCGGTACAGACGGCTGATCGAACTCGCCGCGGAGATGACTGCCGCCCACACGGACGGTCGTGCTGCCGACCTCACCGCGGATTTTCTCCGGCAGCCGGGGTATGCCACACCGAAGGTCGATGTGCGGGGGGCGGTGGTGCGTGACGGGCGGATACTTCTGGTGCAGGAACGGGTCGACGGAA
The DNA here is from genome assembly GCA_963779225.1 of uncultured Bacteroidota bacterium. GTDB lineage: Bacteria > Bacteroidota > Ignavibacteria > UBA10030 > UBA6906 > CAVPCZ01. The sequence continues at coordinate 324,444 of CAVZWW010000002.1, read as the reverse complement.
AATGGTGCATGCCCGGCGGCTGGGCCGATATCGATGAGGTCCCTTCCGCCATGGTGGCGCGTGAAGTGCTCGAGGAGAGCGGATTTGTCGTCGAGCCACGGAAAGTCGTAGGCGTGTTCGACGCCAACCGGAGCGGCACGCCCCGTGAATTCTACCACGCGTATAAGATTGTCTTCCTCTGCAACCTTCTCGGCGGTGAAGCGCGCAGCAGCGATGAAACGCTTGCCGCGGAGTTTTTTTCGTTCGATTCGCTCCCTCCGCTTTCCTCTGCACGCACGCACGAACGTCACCTCGCCGAGGTGCGCGGGCACTTGCTGAATCCGGGGCGCCCGGCGGCGTTCGATTGAACCTGCACCGGCTGAAAAGCGAGCGCTCTGCGGCGTCGCATCCCCGGCCGGTTCAAAAGCGAACCCTCTGGTGTATCGCACTCCCGGTCGGGTGAAAGACAGGCGCGCGAACCTGTGAACCGGTCGATGGTGCAAAGGGATGCCTGATGCAGAAGCGGAGCGATGCGAAACGTCACAGGGAGTGACCGATGAACATACTGTCGCTGTTGCTGGTGATGTTGCTGGGGAGTGATGCTTCCGGAGTCCGCTTTTCTGAATTCCTGGAACGCCTGCGCAACACACCGCTCTCCGAACGCAAAACAGCCGTGGACCGGTACATGGAAGGGCGGCGCACACCGGTGATCGACGGTGACACCGTTCTCACCTTCATCTGGTACGGCGCCGCTGATACGGTGTTGATCAACGGGTCGATCCAGAACGGATGGCGGCGGCCTGAACAGCTGGAGCGGATCCCGTGCAGCGATAGTCTGCACGGCGTCGCTCTGTTTCACAAAACCTATACGGTGCCGGCTGATGCGCGCCTGGAATACAAGTTCATCGTTGACGGCCGGTACGAGCTGGACCCGCACAACGTGCGTCTCACCCCGAACGGCGATTTTACCAACTCCGAAGCGGCGATGCCCGCGTTCCACCCGACGCCGCTGACCGCCTTCAAGGAAGGTGTGCGGCATGGAACGATCGACAGTGTGCAATGGACCAGCGCGGACACGCTGATTCGCGCCCGGCCCGTCAAAGTGTATCTCCCCCCGGGGTATGGTGCGGGATCGGGTTTCCCGAGCGTCTATTTCCACGACGGGGAATCGGTCCGGCAGTATGCGTTTGTCGTGAACATCCTGGACAACATGATTGCCGCGCGGAAGATCCCTCCGCTCGTGGCGGTGTTTGTGCCACCGGTCGAGCGGTGGAGGGAATATTCCGGGGACACACAGGTTCGATATACCAGCGCGTTCTGCGACGAGCTGGTGCCGATGATAACCCGCCGCTACCGCACAGCATCGACCCCTGTCCGCCGGGGCGTCATGGGAATCTCCGATGGCGGATATATTGCGCTTGCTATGCTCCTGGCCCGCTCGGACGTCTTTCACTGTGTCTCCGGCCAGTCCACCACAATTCACCCGGCTCTCAGCCAGATGCTTGCGCTCCGGCAGCGTTATGCCCCGCTTCCTTCCACGCTGCGCCTGTATATGGATTGCGGCCGTTTCGATATCATTGCCGGGGAATACAACTTCCCGGTCCAGAACCGCGCTTTTTCACGAGAGCTCGAATCCTACGGGGTCCGCCATCGCTACCGGGAGGTATCCGACGGGCATGATTGGGCGAGCTGGCGGGAACGGATGCCGGAGATTTTTGAATACCTGTTCGGGCCCGCGCAGGCCGGCCGGTAACCCCGAGGCTCATGCAGGTATCTTCCGGCGAATGCCGGGGCGAAGGTTTCACGAACGTAATCGAAAAGACGTCGGTGTGATCATCTACAGAGAGAGGAAACGTATGCGCAGTAAACATGGTCTGGTGTGCATCATGCTCGTCGGAATCACGTCTGCACTGTATGCCGACGAGTACGCCCGCTGGTTCGTTGAACAAACGATGCGTGTCGACTATTACCACACGGGGACAAAAGGGGAAGAGCGGTTCAGCCTGGACCGCGTCTACGAAGAAGGTCCCTGGCCGGGATCGCGAACACAGTTGGTGGACACGTTGAATCTCGGTGAGTTTCTGGTGCGCGTCACCGACCGTGCCACGAACACCGTCCTGTACTCGCGCGGGTTCTCGTCAATCTTCAACGAGTGGCAGACCACGGACGAAGCCGCCGGGGGTGCCTACCGCACCTTCGAGGAAACGGTCCGTTTTCCGTTTCCGCGGCGGGCTGTGCAGGTAACGATCGCACGGCGGGACAGACGGATGGTCTTCCACGAGCTCTTTTCGACGATCATCGACCCCGCCGACCCGTCGGCCGTGCAAAAGGAACGGCGGCCGTCACCCTATGCGGTCACCCCACTGATGAACAACGGCGCGCCGGCGGAGAAAGTGGATATCCTGATACTCGGCGACGGGTACAGCAAGGCGGATATGGAGAAATTCAGAAAGGATGCCGCGCATTTCAACGACGTGATGTTCACGACGCGGCCCTTTGCCCGACGCAAAGAAGATTTCAATGTGTGGACAATCGAGGTGCCCTCGGATGATTCGGGCATCGACGTCCCGGACAAAAACGTCTGGAAGCGGAACGCACTCGGCACGATGTACAATACCTTCGGATCCGCGCGTTACGTTCTCACCACCCACAACAGGACGCTGCGCGATCTCGCGGCGGCCGCCCCGTACGATTTCCTCTGCATCCTGATCAATGATACGCGCTATGGGGGAGGGGGGATCTACAATCTGTACGCGACAACCTATACCAGAGAACAGGTGCCGGGACAGGAATGGCAGATGGACTACGTGTATGTGCACGAGTTCGGCCATTCGTTCGGCGGTCTGGGTGACGAGTACTACAGTTCCTCGACGGCGTACAACGAATTCTATCCACCCGGTGTGGAGCCATGGGAACCGAATGTGACGGCGTTGCTGGACCCTGGCAACGTGAAATGGAAGTCACTGCTTACCCCCGGCGTGCCTGTGCCGACGCGCTGGAACAAGAGTGTGTACGACAGCCTCGAAGCGCTGCGGGGGAAGCTGGACCGGCTGGCTCCGGATTACTACCAGAAGCGGGAACCGCTGTACAAAGCATCGATGGAGATCCTGAAGAACTCGCCGCTCGCGGGAAAGGTGGGGGCATTTGAAGGCGCCGGCTATGCGACCCGGGGCCTGTACAGGCCCGCGATCGACTGCCGGATGTTCTCGCTCAGCACGGGAGACTTTGACCCGGTGTGCAGCGGCGCGATCGAAAGGGTGATTGACTGTTATACGAAGTAGAAGGCTGAGAACACGTGAGGGTCGCCCGTTGTGCCAACCACAGGTGACCCTCACATGATGGTTTCACGGGACCGGAGAGCTGTTTACTCCCCGAATGTGCGCGTGCCCCCCGGTTGCGGCCTCTCGACCGGTGCGGGAGGTGCCACCGGCGGTTTGGGCTTCCGCGCGAGCAGCCACCAGAGAACCAGCGCCACGAGTCCGATAATCCCGATGTACATAACAAACTTCATGTCGAACTTGCTTCCGGCAAGTTCGCCGACCATTCTGTCGAGTGCCGCGTACTCTTCCTTCCCCAGCATCCCGTCCCGCGACAGCGCATCACGCCATTCCTTGTCAACCCGTGTTTTCCACACCTCCTCAACGAACACCGTTGGGTCATCCCCGCTGCTTTTGAGGGTTTCCACGTATGTGCGAATGCTTGTCGAGAACCCCGGGCCGTCACCGAAGGGCTGCAGGTCGATCCCCTTCGTGCTGAATTCCTTCTCCAGTGTGCTCCAGAAAACCGACCGCAGCCTCATGTTCCATTCGGCCATCAGTGAATCCACCTGGGCGGTCGGGGCCGGGGCCGTGGCGGGAGGTGCTTTGGCACCGGTTGTCCCGCGGGCAACCGCCGCAAGCTGCGCTTCCCGGGAAGAGATATACACTGCGTGCATTCTTTCGCTCAATCCGCGCCAGCGGCCGTTGAACTGCTGGTAGTGGTCGATGAGATTGGCGAAGTCTTTTCCCTGGAGCGATGTTGCTTCGAGGAAACGCACGTTGTCGGCGGCGATATCGTAGACGCGGGTGATGACCCCGGTCTTCTCGATCTTGGTGGCGAGGGCATCACGTTGTATGTCGTTCGCCTGGGCAAGATCTTTGCCGTACGGCATGAAGAGCGAATCGACCAGCATGAACAGCAGCTTGTCCTTCAGCGCAAGATTGTTCTGCAACCGGCGTATGGTCTCCCGGAGGGCGGCGACGTTGGTTTTATTCTGCTGAAGTTCGGCGAACAGGAGGTCCCGCTGGATGGTGAGCGTATCCAGCCGGTACGTCAGGGACTCAATGGCGGTTTCCATTTCCTCAATCTGAACGTTCTGTGACCGGATGACCCGGTTCTTCTCCAGCATGCGGGCGTGCAGGGAACGCAGGTCGCTCATCCTCGACGCGAATGTTTCAGGGAATAGCGCCTTGTCCAGGAATGCGGCGTGCGTGGCAAAATCCATATCTATCCCGTCCAGCTCGGATTTCAATGAGTCAAGCTGCCCGGTGTCGAGCGCACTTTCGATGCGCGCCTTGGCAGCTGCGCAACGTTCTTCAAAACTCTTTTTCACGGCGAAATCGGATTGCTGGGAGAACGCGGGCTGCACAATCAGCAGGGCTGCAAGGAGCCCGAAGAATACACCGGCGGCGTGCTGTTTCACTGGGGTCTCCCTTCAAGGAGGGCGGCGCCGGTCAGGTAGCGGGCAGGAGCCTCCCCGTCGATCAGTTCAATGTACGGCGGGCGCTGATTCAGCGCGGGGGCCTTCAAGCCGGTCTGCGACACTTCAATGGCCTGCGAGAGCTTGAGCATGCCCGCGTCCGGGGAGAACACATAGACGTTCTTGAACCGGGGTCCGGTCACGAAATACAGGCCCTCGGTATTCCGTATGACTCGCAGCGATGCACCTATGAGGATGGTGGAATCCTTGAATTCCGTGAATGCGAGCGGTCCGGCAGGGAAGGAGAGGGCGTACCGCCCCTCCTCAGCCCTGTTCATGCTGTTCACCGTGACCACGCTCTCCACCGGCCAGCCGAAATCCACCTGCTCGAGGGTCAGGGTGGAACAGGAGGGGAGAAAAACGGCTGCGGCCAAAGACGCGAAGAAAAGAGTGCGTGCCTGCATGAAAGGGTGCTCTCCTATTGATCAAAATGAACAAAAGCCGAAGAGAAGCAGAAGAAAAGCCGAATAAAATCTACAAAGAATCCGGGCCTTCTGCAAGTGGGCGTTGCTTTATTAGCCTGATTGATGTATCTTAAAAACATATTTCCTCCCTGCAATTGTCTGCACGTAACCACCTGGACTCGTATGCCGAAAGCTGCCAAAGCCGACTCCCCCAAAACTGTTCTCATCGTTGAGGACAGTGCTGATTTTTCCAACCTGCTCAAATTCATCGTGGAAGATGACGGGTTCGTGGGTGTGCAATTTCCGGTGAATGCCGAGGATATCCTCGGCGCCGTCAAGGAGCACAAGCCGGCGGTGGTGTTGATGGATCTGGCTCTCAGAAAAAAAGGCGGGATGCAGTTCATTGAGGAGATCAAGGCGGATCCCGCGACGAAGCATGTGCCGATCATTGTCATCACGGGGCGCGACCTGGGTCAGAAGGAGGTGCTGGATCTGGCGATGCGGGGCATCAAATACATGCGGAAGGGGCGGGTGGAGATGCACGAAATTCGCCGTGAGATCCGTACCGCGGCCTATGCCAAAACGCCGGATGGGGCCGGAGGAGCAGAGTCATGAAAGTGTTCTGCACAGCCCTTCTCAGCGGAAAGTATCTGCCCACGCGCTGCGCGCACCGGGGGGTAAAGGGGGGAGAGAATATGTCGCCGCCGGTGGCATGGACCGATGTTCCTCCCGGCACACAGTCGTTCGTCCTCACCATATTCGACCGGCATCCGATCGCGCACAACTGGCTTCACTGGTGCATCGTCAACCTTCCCGCCTCCGTGCGCGAACTGGCCGAAGGTGCCTCAGGTGTCCGGGAGCGTCTCCCTGAAGGAAGTCTGGAGATCCGCAATTCCTTCGGCGATACCGGCTACGGAGGCCCGCGCCCGCCCCGTCAATCGGGTCCACATAACTACGAAATTACCGTGCATGCACTTTCCGCCCCATCCCTCCCCCTCGGACCGCTGGCCTCGTCACAGGAATGCCTGGACGCGATAAAGCGACATTCGCTGGCGCATGCCGCCGTCGTCGGGGTCTTCGAACAATAACCGGCAGCGTCCCGGACGTGATTTTCAGGCCACACCCGGCTTCAGAATGACACCGGTGTTCCTGTGCCCGTTGATCTTCACGGTAATGGGTTTCTCAAAACGCAGATGACGCGTGTACGTTAATTCCTCCACTCCCGCCTGCTGCTGCAGCCATTCCCAGTCGATGAACGAGTCAACCGTGGAATCGTTGACGGTGAAATACCCGATCCGGAATGAGGTGATGTTCTGGAAAAAATGGGACCCCTGCGAGGGCGTGACGTGGACATCCTTGAATCCGGATTCCACGATCACGGTTGCACCGGAGATCTGATCCCACGTGACGGGGATGCCCAGCCATGGATCCAGGCTTCCCCACCGCCCCACACCCAGAATCAGGTACGAGCGTCCCTCCGCCAGCAGCTTTGCATTCACCCGGGCGATTTCCTGGGCAACGTCATGACTCCTGGATCGTTCGTAGGTATGGATATCCACGACAACCAGATCCAGAATATCACGATACACTCCGTTGCCCAGCACCTGTTGACTGCGGCAGATGAGATCCTCGCGGGCGATATTCTCGACATCGAGTTCTTCCATCTCCAGACTCAGAACAAGCGGGCGGATCTGCAGAAAGCCGAATTCCCTGGGGTGTCCGTGCGGGACCTTCATGTTGACGGCGAATTCCACTTCCACATGCGTCCCCATTCCCCACGTCCCGAGTTCGAGAATCAGATCCAGAATTTCCGGAAGGGGGAAGACCTTGTGCTTCAGGATCGGCGCGAAGGTGACAACCCGTCTCCCCGGGCGGGAGATGCCGTCGTACACGGAATCATTGTCGGCGGAATACGTGGACCCGACGTAGTACAGCGTCTCGTCGTCCTCCGCTTTACTCAGATCAAAACGTTTGATGAAGATATCTGGCTCATGGGGGAGATTTGCGCCGGTTTCCGTGAGGTCCATTGCCAGGAATTCCTGCTGCGCGTTGCGGATGGTCTCCTTGGTGGAGAAGAACTGCATCATGTGCCGGGGGTATCTCGGACAGAAACGAACGGAGTTGCCGCCGTCCACAACGGTTTTACCCAGACCCAGGGCGACCTGCACAATCCCGTCTGTTGCGTTTTGCGGAGGGACGGGATAGAAGTTGTAGGATTTGGCGACGCCGGCGAAATCCGGATAGAACCGGTATCCGTGCGGAGCACCTACCATGCGCTGGACGATGACGGCCATTTTCTCTTCTTCAAGCCGGTAGGCGGTCGCCTTCATATAGTCCCGTGCGCTCCGGGCGAACGTGGAGGCATACACCAGCTTGATGCTGCGCATCAGCTCTTCCAGCCGCACATGATGATCGGGGTGATTGTTGGGGATCATGTAGGTCGCGTAGACCCCGGCGAACGGCTGGTACTGTGAGTCTTCCAGCACACTGGACGAACGGATCGCGAGGGGTTCATGGACCAGGTCGATGAACTCCGAAAGCTTCCGGAGAACGTCCTGCGGAAACTGCGTTGCGGCCAGGAACCGCTGATGCAGTTCCCCGTCATTGGTGGTGTTCAGCGCGAAGTTCTCAAGGTTGTTGTCCGCGAGAAAGCGGTCGAAAACGTCCGTGGCAATGACGACCGCGGAAGGGACGGAGATCTCCACGTCGACGAAGTAGTCACGAATGTTGTACCGGTTGATCACCTGGTTGATGAAGCCCAGTCCGCGGGCCTTGCCACCCAGGGAACCGCCGCCGATTCGCGCGAAACCGCTGCGTGCATCAAAACTCTCCCGGCTGAATTCCGTGATCACACCCCGCTGCTGGATCTCCTGATACTCCTTCAGGGCGGTAATCAGATCCATACGCAGGTCATGGACCGAGGCGAAGTCGGTGACCTTGTGCGGGCGGAGCTTATGTGCCAGCCCGAACTCCGTGCGCGCCTTCAACCAGTTGGAAAAGTGATTGTGCGAGGCATGGAAGGTGATCGTCTCGTCCGGGACGACACGGAGCTGCGCCTCCAGGGACTTGAGGTCCGTTGCGCGCCCGACCTCGGTGCCATCCGACGCCCGGAAGACGAAGTCGCCGAAACCGAAATTGTCCAGCATGAACTTCCGCAGGTTAAACAGCAACCGCTGCGACCCTTTCTGCAAAAACGATGCTCCGATTTCCCGGGCCCGTTCTTCATATTCGACGTTGCTCGACTGCAGCAGGATGGAGATATCGGCATGACGGCTGCGAACCGTCTGGGCGAAAGCAAAGCCGGCCCCGGGATCTTTGACGCCGTTCCGTTTGAAATTCACATCGGAAATAATGCCGAGGATATACTCCTCATACTTTTCATAGTACGCCCAGGCCTCTTCATAGGTGGTGCACAGGAGGATCTTCGGGCGTGCACGCATGCGCAGGAAACGGTGTGTGATGTTCACCCCTTCCGAGATCAGGCGCTGGGACTGATTCAGGATTTCGGTGTAGATGAGCGGGAGATACATCGAATAAAACTGCACGCTGTCTTCGACAAGAATAATCGACTGCACACCAACGGCGCGCGTATCGTTTTCCACGTTCAACCGGTCTTCGAGATACTTGATGATGCCGATGAGCAGCCGGTAGTCGCCCTGCCAGAGGAAAATCTGTTCGAAGATGGAGGTGTCGTAAATGTTGACGAGCTCCTTCCGCTCCTTGTTGTCGTATGCGAGCAGAATAATGGGAGTGGTCACGCCGGCGTCGCGCAACGAGCGGGCGAAACGGATGACATGGACGTCTTCGATGTGGAGCGTCGTGATGATCAGATCGAAGTTCTCTCCGCCGTTGATCAGCTCCAGGGCTTCCGCACCGCTCGTGACATGCGTGATCTCCGGCGGGTGACTCAGGTTCAGGGTCTGGAATTCCTGCCGGATGAGCTCGTATAAACGGCCGTCCTCCTCGAACAGGTACTGGTCATAGAGACTCGACACCAGCATGATGTCCCGGATCTTGTACCGCATCAGCTTCTGAAAACTCTGAATACGGGTGTCGTGCATCTCGTTGAATCGTATGCGGTCGGTTTTGCTCATGAACTTCCGCGGTTGTTGCAGAAAGAGGGTCGCAAAATGGTACAATAAATGGCCTTGAGCCGCAAGTATCCGGAGGTTGATTTTCTCGGGAATGCTGGGTATTATTGAAAGGATAAGACCTTCCCTCAGGTGACTCCACGACACTCTTCCGCACTCCGGCCATGTCCGGACGGCTGCTGACGATGATCCGCCGTCCGCAGCGAGAAGGGGGGGGCTGAGGGGACCTTCCGCCGCATGCGCAACAGAATGTTTGTTGTCCGAAACGACCGGTTATGATACGATAGCACACATTACACCACTGCATTTATGAACAGGAGTGGCATATGGCAAACATCAATACAGGAAAAGGCGTTCTTGGCATACTCACAGGTGGCGGCGATGTTCCGGGGCTGAACCCGGCGATCCGGGCCGTCACCATTCGCGCCCTGCGGGAGGGATACAAGGTGATTGGCCTGCGCCGTGGATGGGCCGGACTTCTGGATATCGTCCGCGACAAGGAGGCGGACAACACCCACAATTTCCAGGTCCTGACCGAGGATATCGTCAACAGGGCTGGGCGGACGGGCGGAACGTTCCTGCACACCTCACGAACCCGCCCGAGCCACGTCAAAAAGAGCGCCGTGCCGCTGCATCTCAAGGACAAGTACACCGCCGAGACCAATGATCTTACTGAAGAAGTGAAGGCCAATCTGGATTGGCTGGGCATAGATTATCTTATCCCGATCGGCGGGGACGATACGCTGAGCTACGGCGTGCGGCTGTATCAGGACGGGATGAAGGTGGTGGCTATCCCGAAGACCATGGACAACGATGTCCCCGGTACCGATTACTGCATCGGGTTCTCCACCTGCGTCACCCGCACCATCCAGATGACCAACAGCCTCCGGACCTCCGCCGGTTCGCATGAACGCTTCCTTGTGCTCGAAGTGTTCGGACGGTACGCCGGCTTCACCGCAATGGTCCCGACAATGGCCGGCTCGGCCAACCGCTGCGTCATCCCCGAAGTCCGATTCGACATCGAGCTGCTGACGGAGCTGATGGTGTACGACCGCAAGAACAACCCGAGCCGGTACTCGGTGGTCCTGGTCTCCGAGGGCGCCATGTTTGAAGGGGGTGACATGGTCTTCGAACGGGAAACCACCGACGACTACGGCCACAAGAAACTGGGCGGCATCGGCGATCTCGTTTCGGAGAAGCTGAAAGAGCTTTCGCCGAAGTACAACGACGGCAAAACGATCAACACCATTCCGCAGAAGCTCGGATACCTTGTGCGCGGCGGCGATCCGGACTCCATTGATTCGATTGTGCCGATGGCGTACGGCAATCTGGCGCTGGACCTGATCCTGAAAGGGGTGCACGGCCGGCTGGTGGTGCTCAAGAACGGGCGGTACGACAACCTGCCGCTGGATGTCGTCACGAGCACGAAGAAGGTGGTGAACGTGAAGGAGCACTACAACTTCGAGCGGCTGCGCCCGCATTACAAGAGCTTTGAAATGAAGCCGCTGTTCCTGACGACGAGCGAGTAAGGCGGCGGAACAACAGACCTTCCCGGGGCGGGTCCGGTCAACCGGAGCCCGCCGGGAAATCACGGCCGGTCCGCCGGTCACGAAAGCCTGGTGAACAGAGAATCTCGCGCCCTATCCGCCCGCCACGGCGATCTCCACTCACACCATCAACGACAAGGGAACCTGAACGTGCGAACAGAACGTGTGCCATCCCGACAATCATGCGCTGCTCTTCTGTGTGCCGTGATGCTCTTCACCGCAAGCGCACGCAGCGGCGAAGGTGCTGTGAGCCGCGCGGAATATCTGGCGTACATGAAGGGCGCCGCGGATACCGCCTGGGCCTCCCTGGAAACCGCCCGCGAACAGTGGCGGAAAACCATCGACACCGGTTACGTGTTCGGCTATAACCCGCCCGGCAATGAAGTCTATCTCGCCGCCCTTTCGGTAAACCTGTTTGAAGCCACGGGAGATTCGGCAGAGCTCCGGCGGGCGAAGCGGCTTCTCCTCGAATTCGGGCGTCATCGCGAAGCCTACCCCCGTGACTACGGGAAGAACCGGGCCGAGTATGCCGCGGGACTCCCCGCACTCCCGAACATCTTCTATATGGGCAAGTACTGTCATGCCTATGCGGTCCTGAAGAAGCACCTGTCCCTCACCGATGCCGAACGGCGGATCATTGAAGACAACATTGCGGGAAGCGCGGACTTCATCGCGAACTTCCAGGAGTGGGGCGCCATGAACCGCGCCATGCTGCGTGCCGAAGCACTGCTCTACGCAGCCAAAGCGGTGACCGATCATCCCCACCGGCAACGATGGATCACCATGGGTGAGGCCATCGCCGGCGACAACTGGGATAAGTGGGAAATCGAGGATGCAACCGGCTATAACGGGATCTGGCTGTATTCACTCCTGGCCTACGTCAGTGATATCCGCACGGATGAACATCTGTACCGCAGCCCGATTATGACCTACTACTTTGAGTACTTCCTCCAGATGATCTCCCCTGCGGGATTCGTCCCCGATGTCGGCGACGCAAACTGGGGCAGTTCATGGGAACGGATGATCCCCTTCTTTGAAAAGGGGGCGGCTGTCACGCGGGATCCCCGTTTGCGCTGGGCCGCGGCCCGGCACTTCCGGAAGTTCCTCGATCCGCTTCCCAAGGCCAAGGGCGTGTTCACCGCGCTGACGATGTCCGACGCACTCCGGTGGGCCGACTTCTCCCTCCCGGCCGAGCCGCCCGTGAACGGCAGCAGGGAAGTGCTGGAGGATCTTGTGGGCAAGAAAATCGTGTTCCGCAACGGGTGGACCCCCTCCAGTACATACCTCCTGCTGAACTACCGGGACGAGGGAGACGGCGGCTGGCTCTTCCGGGAAAATCTGCGCACGAGTATCCCGGTGGAAGAGGAAAAGATGCACCACGGACATTCGGACGAGAACAGTATCGCACTCTTCATGCGGAACAACGGGGTGCTGCTGCACGACGGCGGATACCGCAACTACATGCCCAGCGGACCGTACGGAGCGTTCCGTGCGGATTACTATCACAACCGGCTGGTCGTGCGGGACGGCAAAATCGCCCTGGGGCAGAAGGCCGGAGAATTCCGGTTTGCATCCCCGAACAACGAGGCCGTGCCGGGTCAGAAGATGCTCGATTTTTTCAGGAATTCAGGAGCGTATCAGGAAGTCCGTACACGCAAGATCGATTTCCTGGCACTGAAAGACTACTCGATGTCGCGCACCCGCCTGATCAACAGCCGTCTGGGATATGAAGCCGACCGGCTTGTGGTGCACGTGAAAGAACTGGACTGGTTTGTTGTGGTGGATGCCGTGTGCTTCACGGCACCGGGATACCTGACCATGGCCTCGCTCTGGCATACACGGCAGCGTGCTGGAACAGGGGCCGGGCTGGTACGACACGGCATACGATTCCCTGCAGAACACAAGCGTACGGAGCGATGAACGCCTCCTTCTGGTCTTCCCTGCACGCCAGCGCCTCCAGCTCGGTGTGGAGACACAGGAACGGTATTACCAGCGTGAACAGGTCGTGTATCAGATGACCGGCAGACATGGGTACCGGAACGATATGCAGGCGTTTGTCACCGTGCTTATCCCGCATGCGGCCAAAGAGGATCCGCGCCGTCTGGTTGAAGCCGTGCAGATGACTGACCCCGGCGATGATCCCTCAACAATCATGCTGACCATACAGACCGGGGGCAAGACCTACCGGATCGGCGTCAAGCTGGATATGGAACGGGATTTGATCCGCGACTGGCGTCGCCCGATGTACACGTATGAATCCGGAAAAACCACATTCGGGCCGTTTGAGACCGACGCATACCACCTGTTCTCCGTGGAAGAGAAGGACCGGGTGCGGTATGTCGCCGTCGGCGCAATCAAGATCGTCTATAAGGGAAAAGTTCTGCACGAACAGTTCCCCGTCGACAACGGACTCGCGTTCGACGGCAGTCCGAATCAGCCCGGCGTGTGGAAACTCCGGTACTGGGAGGGAGAAGCCCGGCCATGACGTCACGCGAACGGTTGGAGAAGACGTTGAACCACCAGCAGCCCGACCGTGTGTGTGTGGACTTCGGTGCAACCGCGGTGACCGGTATGGCGGTGAGTATCGTCGCGAAACTGCGGTCCAGGTTGCTGGGTGAACCGGACTACCGGGTAAAGGTGATCGAACCGTATCAAATGCTCGGGGAGATCGACGAAAAACTCCGCGATGCGCTGGGTATCGATGTCATGAGCGTCCCGGCGCCGACAAACATGTTCGGCTTCGCCAACACCGGCTGGAAACCGTTCACGCTGTTCGACGGGACCGAGGTGCTCGTGCCGGGCGCGTTCAACGTGACGAGGGATGAGAATCGGAACCTTCTGATGTACCCGGAAGGGGATATGTCGGTTCCCCCGAGCGGACGCATGCCTGAAGGAGGCCATTTTTTTGACGCCATTCCCCGTCAGCAGGAAATCGTGGAAGACCGGCTCGATCCCGCGGATAATCTGGAGGAGTTTGCCCCGCTGACCGGGGCGGATCTCGAACACTATGCCGCAGGCGCCGGGGCGACGGTGAAGCAGGAGAAGGGGTCTGTTGTCGGATCCCCGGGCACGGCTTTTGGTGATATTGCGCTCGTCCCGGCAGTCGGGAGAAAACAGACGCGCGGCATACGTGATATCGAAGAATGGTATGTGGCGACGGCCGCACGGCGGGAGTATGTCTACAGGGTGTTCGAAGGGCAGTGCGCCATTGCACTGCAGAATCTCGAGCGGCTCATCAAGCGGGTCGGCGACCGCGTTCAGGTGGCATTCGTCACGGGGACGGATTTTGGCACGCAGACCGGCCTGTTCATTTCACGGAAATCGTACCGGGACCTGTACATGCCCTTCCACAAGGAGATCACGGGATTCATCCACAAACATTCCTCATGGAAAACATTCATCCACTCCTGCGGCTGTGTGGCAGAGTTGATTCCGGATTTCATTGAAGCGGGATTCGATGTGTTGAATCCGGTCCAGACTTCGACGGCGGGGATGGAACCGGAGAGATTGAAAAAGCTGTACGGCAAAGAACTGGTTTTCTGGGGGGGCGGCGTGGATACGCAGCGTACGCTGCCATACGGGACCCCGGCTCAGGTGGAGAATGAGGTTCGCGAGCGGATGCGGATTTTCGGCGATGGCGGAGGGTTTGTCTTCAACGCGGTGCATAATATTCAGGCGAATGTGCCCGTGGAGAATGTGGAGGCGATGTTCAGGGCGCTGAAGAAGGGGTAGTGCGGGCGGTAAGAACAAGGGCAGCATTGGGGAGAGCAAGAAGGAGAATGAAGATCCAGGCGGTGATATTCGATCTCGATGGCACGCTGCTGGACACACTCGAGGATCTGGCGGATTCGGTGAATGCCGTGCTGGCTGAACAGGGGTTTCCTGTTCACCCCGTCGAAGCCTACCGGTATTTTGTCGGTGACGGGGCGGCGGTGCTTATCGGCCGGGTCCTGCCTGAGGGACAGTGCGACGCGGCAATCCAGAAGACCTGCCTCCGCCGGTTCCGCGAGGAATACGCACTGCGCTGGAAGAACAAAACCCTTCCCTACGATGGCGTGCTCCCCATGCTCGCGAGAATGCAGACGCTGGGGCTGAAGCTTGCCGTCCTTTCGAACAAGCCACATGACGCGACAGAACTGTGCGTCCGCGAACTGCTGCCCGGCATACAGTTCGATGCCGTGGTGGGGCAGGTTGACGGGAGGCCCAGGAAACCGGATCCCGCAGGAGCGCTGGCAATTGCGGAACAGCTGGGCGTGTTGCCGCAGGAAGTGCTCTACCTCGGTGATACGGCAACAGATATGAAGACCGCGGTAGGCGCCGGCATGTATCCGGTCGGCGTCCTCTGGGGATTTCGGACCGGCGACGAGCTGCAGACACACGGTGCAAGGTCATTGATTACCCGGCCGGAAGACCTGTTGGGCCTTCTCGATGACGGAGAACGGGCATGAGCATCCCTTTCCTGCCGATCGTTTACGAACATGCCGCGGCGCTTATCGGAGAGCGTCCGTGGACGGTGTCGCGCAGTACGGAGTTGTTGTTTCGCGCCCATCGGGAGGCGCACCGGCGCTACGGGCATACGCAAATCGTCGCCGGAATCGATATCTACAATATAGAAGCCGAAGTCTACGGTGCGCAGGTTGAAGACGCAGGGGGGAATGCCGTCCCTTCAATCAGCAAGCATCCCTGTTCTTCTGTTGAGGACATCCTCGCGCTGCAGCAGCCGGATATCCACCGGCACGGACGATTTCCGGTCGTTCTTGAAGCTGCCGGGCTCCTGCGCGATGCCTGTGCGCCCGCTTCCGTGGCGGTGCCGCTCAACGGGCCGTTCTCCATCGCCAGCAATCTGCTCGGTTTCGAGGATTTGCTCGTCGCGATCCTGACGGAACCGGATGTTGTAGCGGTGGCCCTGCAGCACCTTGCAGCTTTTCAGGTGGTGGTGGCGGAAGAAATTCTCAGGCAGGGAATGGACGTCGTGTTTTTTGAATCGGCCGCCACGCCGCCTCTCATTTCGCCGGCGCAATTCACGGCGATCGAGCTTCCCGCTCTGAAACGGATCATGGACGGCTACGCCGCCGCCGCGGGCAGACCCGGTGGTCTGGTGATCGGCGGTAACACGTTCGGTATTCTCGACGCCATTGCGCAAACCGGCGCGGGCTCCATTATTTGCCCGTCGGAGACGGATCAGCGGGCGTTCATGGAAAAGATGCACGGGTATCCGGAGATCTTCGTGCGCGTCAACATGTCACCCGGAGTGTTTGCGGCAAAAGTGGCGGACAGCGCCCTGGCCGAGGCCGACCGTGCGCTGGCAATTGCCCGCGGGAGAGATCGGGTGTGTATCGGCACAGGGGTATTGCCGTATGACGCCGATCCCGCGATTGTCCTGCAGGTCAATACCCATATTCAGGAGAAATCATGATGACACGCTATGGCATGGTGATCGGCGTAAAGCCCGACAAAGTGGATGAGTACAAACGCCTGCACGTTGCGGTGTGGCCTGATGTGCTCAAGACCATTGCAGCCTGTCATATCCGGAACTACTCCATTTTTTTCCGGGACAACATGCTCTTTGCCTATCTCGAGTACACCGGTTCCGACTTCGGGGCCGACATGGCCAGAATGGCGGCAGACCCCGTGACGCAGGAATGGTGGAAGCTCACGGATCCGTGCCAGGTACCCGTGCCCTCGGCCGGCCGCGGGGAGAAATGGGCGATGCTCGAAGAGGTGTTCCACACGCCTTAGTTGCGTGCCGGCGCTTTCATTTTCTGAAGTGATTCTGTGAGAAAGGATACACCGTCCATGATAGACCTCGAACAGCTGCTGGCGAGCGAGTTGTCGCTCAAGCAGAGCCAGGTGCACAATGCTCTACAACTCCTGCGAGAGGGGGGCACCGTGCCGTTTATCGCCCGGTACCGGAAAGAGCGGACCGAAGAGATGGATGAAGTGCAACTCCACGCACTCTTTGACCGGTACGCCTATCTCACCGAACTGGCCCAACGGAAGAAGGTGATCCTGGAGAGCATCGAAAAGCAGGGAAAGCTGACCGATGAACTCCGCACGAAAATTACGGATTGCGTCCAGAAGACCGAACTGGAAGATCTGTATTTGCCGTTCCGTCCGAAGAAGCGTACGCGGGCAACGGTGGCGCGTGATCGCGGCCTGGAACCACTCGCGGACTTCCTGAAATCGGTAAACACACCGGATGTGCAGACGGTGGACCTGGAACAGGCCGCGCTGCCCTTTGTCTCAGCAGAGCGCGGGGTCGCAACCACGGGGGAAGCCCTCGCCGGGGCGGCCGACATCATCGCGGAAGAGATTGCGGACAGGGCGGAACATCGCGGCCATCTCCGGGAATTCCTCCTGGAACAGGGCATGTTCGTCTCCAGAATCGCACCCGAACACCCGGAAGGAAGCACAAAATATGAAATGTACCGCGACTTCAAAGCGAAGGCCAGTGAAATCCATCCCCACAATATGCTGGCATTGCTGCGAGGGGAAAAGGACGGCGTGGTGACGTTCGATCTGACCTTCGACGAAGAGCAGGCGGTCCGGTATCTCGTGGATGCGGAAGTGCGCGCGGGTGCTGAGGCGGTCCGCGCGTTGTACCGGACTATGCTGGCAGACGCTTTCGAGCGGCTCCTGCGCCCTTCGCTCGTCGGCGAAGTGCGCGCACTCCGCAAAGAACTGGCTGACCGGGATTCGATCACCACGTTCGAAGCGAACCTGCGTGAGCTGCTCCTCTCGGCGCCGGCAGGAATGAAACCCACGATGGGCATGGACCCGGGCTTCCGTACGGGGTGCAAGGTGGTCGTTCTGGATGCAACAGGGAAGCTCATCGAGCATTGCACCATCTACCCGCACCGGGCCGAAGGCGAGCGGCAGACTGCGGCGGGGGTCGTGAAGGAGCTGGTCAGCAAATATCATGTGGAACTGATCGCAATCGGCAACGGCACGGGGGGACGGGAAACCGAAGAGTTCGTCCATGAGGTCCTGAAGGAGCAGGAGCCGAAGCCCGCATTCGTGATTGTGAATGAATCGGGCGCTTCCGTCTATTCGGCGAGTCCGCTTGCACGTGAGGAGTTTCCCGATCTGGATCTGACCGTCAGGGGTGCGATAAGCATCGGCCGCCGGCTGCAGGACCCGCTGGCCGAACTGGTGAAGATCGATCCCAAGTCCATCGGTGTGGGACAGTATCAGCACGATGTCGACCAGCGACTGTTGAGGAAACGCCTTGAAGAGACCGTGCAGAGTTGCGTGAATTTCGTGGGGGTGGATGTGAATATGGCCTCGCGCGAGCTGCTCAAATACGTCGCGGGCATTAACGCGGCTGCCGCAAAAAGTATCGTGGCGTTCCGCGACGAACACGGCGCTTTCAAACGTCGCGACGAACTGAAGACCGTTCCCAAACTCGGACCGAGGACGTTTGAACAGGCCGCCGGCTTCCTGCGCATCCGGGGAGGGGAGAATCCGCTGGACAATTCGGCCGTCCATCCCGAGAGCTATGACATCGCGGAAAAAATCCTGCAGGACCTCGGCCTGACGCTGGATGAGGCGATGCGTGAGCCGGCGCGGCTGAAGGCGATCGACATGACCAGGTACGTGACAGCCAAAGCCGGAGAGCCGACCATACGCGATATCATCGCCGAGTTGCAGAAGCCGGGACGCGACCCACGGGCGGAATTCCACTATGCCCATTTCAAAGAAGGGGTGAAGGAAATCAAAGATCTGACACCGGGGATGGACCTTGAGGGGGTGATCACCAACGTGACGAACTTCGGGGCCTTTGTGGACATCGGGGTGCATCAGGACGGTCTGGTCCATGTCTCGCAGATCGCCGACCGGTATGTGCAGGACCCGAAGACCGTTGTGCATGTCGGGCAGGTGGTGAAGGTCCGGGTCCTGGAAGTCAACGAGCAACTGAAGCGGATCAGTCTGACGATGAAAATGCCCGGGGGGCGGATGGCGAAACAGCAATCGTCGCAAGACGTGAAAAAGCAGGGAAAGCCGGGGAGGCAGGAAAACCAGGGAAGGCCGGGAAGGCAGGAAAACCAGGGAAAACCGGGTAAACCGGTTCCCAAAGAGCCGCACTACACCGTTGAAGATCTGCGCCAGAAGTTCAAGAACCGGTAGAGAGCATTTCGTGTGGTCCCGTCCCTTGTATCGACGGAGCACAATTGACTGTCTCCTTCAATACCTGTATATTTTTTTGTTTGGACGAGGTAGGTGGTACGTGACAACGAACAACTTTTTAGTAAGGAAGACCGACACATGCTGAAGAAGATCGGGGGTCTCTCTACCGCAACATCCCTTGGCTTGCTGCTTGTTTTGGGTTTTGTGACCACCCTGCCGTATTGGAATGCCAAAGGGGATGATACCTTTATTACATTTCAGATGGTGCGGAATCTCGTCGAACATGGCCAGCTTGCCTACAATCTGGGTGAACCAGTATATGCGTTTACTTCACCCGTCTGGCTTGGATTCCTCTCTCTGATCACCGTAGTGGTCGGCGAAGTGTACGTGGCCTCCTGGGTTGTAAGTTTCATCGCATTAGTCCTTCTCGTCATATCGTTGTGGCTTCTTGCTTCCCGCCTCATCGAGGATAACGCACTCAGGATTTTCGCAATCGCGATTGTCCTCATAGATCCCTGGCTGATGCGGTGGGGGTTTTCGGGGCAGGAAGTTACCTTGAAAATTGCAATGGGGGCATTCCAACTCGTTGCGATTAGCTGGCTTCTCAACAAGCAACAGGAGGACCTCAAGGCGGGTGCACTTGTCGGGATTCTTCTGACACTCGGTTGTCTCACCCGTCCGGAGTTCCTCCTGATGGTTGTGCTTGGGGCTGGCGGGCTGGTTCTGCGCAAGCATTATCGCACCGCGCTGGTGGTGGTGGGAGTCTTTGCCTTGACCTACGGGGCCTGGGCGTATTTCTGCTATGAACAGTTCGGATGGTTTTTGCCGCACACCATCATGGTGAAAACCAATAACTGGCGACCGATGACTCTTGTTGAAAAAGTCGGCTATATGTTTTCCGATGTTCTTCCCCGGTTCTCTGCCATCGTCCTCCTGCCGTTGCTCGGATTGCTGGGGGGGATCGTCCTGGTATTCGTCAGGTTCGGCCGAAAGCAGCTGGTGCTGCGTGCGCCGCGAACCCTCCTCCTCGTGACGCTGTGGGTGGTAGGGTGCATTGGTGCGTACTGGGCGAGCCTTGCGTTGAGCATGTCGTATTACACCCTGATCTACTCTCCATTTATTCCCCTGATCGGTTTTGCTGTGTTCGACGGGATCCACAAGCGTGCACCCTTGCTGGTCAAGAGAATGACGTGGGTTTCGCTGGTCGTTGCGTTGGGAATCAGTGCGGGACTCTTTGCTTTCCGACTGGGATCATTCAGCTGGCTGACGACATCGCAGTTCAACCGTGGGGATGATGAGCGGCTCATCGCGTTCGGGGAGTATCTCAATACCACCCTTCCCTCTGATGCGCGTGTCGCCACCCGCGAGCTCGGGATAGTCGGGTATTTTTCGCGTCGTTATACCATCGATCTCCAGGGGATTGCCACCCCGCAGCTTCTGGGGAGCAACCAGAGGGAGGAACTCCGGAAACTCAGACCAACCCATTTCACGCTATACGGAGAAGGATCCACCGAGTGGGAGGGCATAAAGCTCGAGCCCATGCATACGGCAAGGTTCCGCCGCATCGGAGGAAGTCTGGCGCCGGGCGAGTTACGGGTAATGACCCTCTACAAGGTGAAAGAACCTGTACAATAGCAGTCTCGACACCCCAATGAATTGCTCCCTCTATACTCGTCCAATCGAGTCCCCGGGGGTGGTGAAACTCGTGCCGCTCAGGCCGTGGCACGGTGTGCCATCGGGCCACAAGTCTCACCCGGCCTGAGATGGGCTGGGTGAAATGCCCCAAAAAAGGCTTGACAAGTGTGTTTTCGCATATTATCTTATGTATGACATGTGACATATTACGTCACATGATAGACTCCCCCACTACCAAGAGCTCCCCATGTTCCAGAAAGTCGGTGCCCGCCGGCTGCTGAGTCATACCGTCGCGGAGCAAATCGAACAGGCCATCAAGGAAAAGCAGCTCTCGCCGGGTGAGCGATTACCCAGTGAGCTGGAGTTGTGCAAAACGTTCGGCGTGAGCCGGACGGCTGTCCGCGAAGCGCTTGGCATGCTGAGCGCCCGCGGGTTGATCTCCATCCAGAAGGGCAGGGGGATGTTCGTCAACATCTTCTCCGCCACCTCCGTCACCGATCCCATGCGTCTGTATCTGAGCATGAACTACCAGAAAGTATTTGTGCTGGATGTGATCCACGCACGGCAGGCAATCGAGCCGTCCATCGCGGCTGTGGCAGCGGCCAAACGTTCGGCGGAGGACATCGCGAAGCTCCAGAGGAATGTGGAAGAGCTGCGGGCCGCCCGCGAGGACTATACACAACTGGCCGCACTGGACATGGCGTTTCATCTGGACATTGCCCGTGCTTCGCAAAACCCACTCATGCCACTGGTCATCGAGCCGATCCACCGCCTGATGCCCGAAATAAAATCCTCCATTTACGCCACCGTTGCACATGCCCGCGATTCCGCACTGGAATGGCACAGCAAAATCCTTGATACCCTGATTGCCAAGGACGCTGCCGGTGCCAAGGACACGATGACCGAACATCTCCGGATCGCGGAAGGACATGCGCGACGAATGCTCAAACTGCAAACACGAACGCCTCAGGAAGATCCCTCATGAATGCTCCCGTCGCCCTCGTCACCGGTGGTGCGCGCGATATCGGCCGCGCCATATCGATAAAACTCGCCGGACTCGGATTCCGTGTCGGTGTCAACTATTTCGATAATCCCGAGCAGGCCGAGGAAACCGTCCGGACAATCACTGCCGCAGGCGGCACGGCCGTTGCCATCCAGGCGGACGTCACAAAATCCGCAGAGGTGCAGCGTCTCGTCCGGGAAACCGTGGAGAAGCTGGGGGGGAAGATCCAGGTCCTCGTGAATGTCGCCGGTGGACTGGTGGCGCGCAAGAAAATGGATGAAATGGATCAGGCGTTCTGGGACTTCGTCGTGCTGCTGAATCTGACCAGCACATTCCTTGTGACAAAAGAGGCGCTGCCGCACATGGCCGACGGCGGAGCCATCGTGAATTTCTCGTCCCAGGCGGCTCGCGACGGAGGTGGACCCGGTGCCCTCGCGTACGCGGCGGCCAAGGGGGGTGTGATGACCTTTACGCGAGGTCTGGCAAAGGAGCTGGGGCCACGAAAGATCCGCGTCAATTGCCTCGCGCCGGGCATGATCAACACCACTTTTCATAACACCTTCACGAAGCCCGAAGTCCGCACACGGGTTGCCGGCATGACCCCCCTCGGTCGCGAAGGGGAAGCGACGGAAGTTGCTGAACTCGTCGCCTTTCTTGCCACGGACGCGGCATCCTTTGTCAACGGTGTTTCGGTGGATATCAACGGCGGAATCAGCTTCTCGTGATTTCCGGGAGCGAGTCATACGGGCGCGTCGTGGATGGCGAAGGGCAGGCACGCCGCACACTGCGTGCTCCGGCCATCGTCCTTGCGCTCGGGCTTGCCTGCCTCTTTTCCCTCGCCTGGACGACCCCGCTTCTCGCACAGTCCCGTCCGAACCTTGTGATCACCCATGCGGAGGCGGCGGACATGCGGGAGGCTGTCGGGCGTTATCCGCTCTTCGATTCCACCTATCAGCGGGCTGTGCGCCTTATGAGCGAAGCCCTTGCCGCCCCGATCGAGGTCCCGGTACCCGTGGACGCGGGTGGATACACCCATGAACGGCACAAGCGGAACTACACCGAGATGCAGGTGGCAGGAGTATTGTATGCGGTGACCGGCGATGAGCGTTACGCCCGTTTTGTACGCGATATGTTGTTGCGCTACGCCGGCCTCTATCCCGCTCTGGGTACACACCCCATGGCGACGTCCGCTCAATCTTCCGGGCGCCTCTTCTGGCAAACGTTGAACGAATCGGTCTGGCTCGTGCACACGGCGCAGGCGTATGACTGTGTCTATGACTGGCTGAATCCTGCCGACAGGGGTACCATCGAACGCCGGCTGCTCCGGCCGATGGCCAGGTTCTTCATTGAAGACCACGCGCGGGAGCATGATCAGATACACAATCATGGCACCTGGATGGTGGCCGCCACGGGGATGCTGGGATATGCCCTTCGTGATGCGGATATGGTGGAGAAGGCTCTAACGGGGACGGACAAGAAGAAGACCGGAGGTTTTCTCAGGCAGATGGATCTGCTGTTTTCGCCGGACGGCTACTACAGAGAAGGACCATACTATACGCGCTACGTGCTTATGCCGTTCTTCCTCTTTGCCCATGCCATCGATCACAACGAGCCGGCGCGGAAGATATTCGCCCACCGTGACGGCATTCTCAAGAAGGCTTTTGTCGCCGCCCTCCAGCAGACCACTCCTGCGGGCCGGTTCATTCCTTTCAACGACGCCCTGAAAGAGATGAGCGTAGAGGCCAAAGAGGTTGTCACGGAACTGGACATTGCCTACCTTCACTATGCGGGAGAGCGCGGGTGGCTCGACGTTGCCCGGCGACAGAACAGCGTGATGTTGAACGGCGCCGGACTTGCCGTGGCGCGTGACCTGGCCGCGTCGACATCCATCCAGCCGTTCCCGTATCGCAGCGTGGAGTTCCGCGACGGACCTGCCGGCGCCGACGGAGGGATCGGGATTCTGCGCGCAACGGTCGATGACGAACAGTCTCTGCTTGTTATGAAGTATGCGTCGCAGGGGATGGGGCACGGGCATTTCGACCGTCTCGGATTCTCGTACTACGAACAGGAGCGCGAAGTCATCTCCGACTACGGTTCGGCGCGATTCATCAACGTCGAGCCGAAGTTCGGCGGGCGCTATCTCCCCGAGAATACCAGCTGGGCCAAGCAGACGATCGCGCACAATAGCATCGTTGTGGACGGACGAACGCAATTCGGGGGAAGCACGAAGAACGGAGAGCGCTCACCGGGCCGGCGGCACTTTTTCGCGGCCGACGATCCGGATCTGCAGATCATGAGCGCCTGCGAGGACAGTGCCTATCCGGGAGTACGATTGCAGAGGACCATGGCCATGGTACAGGACAAGCGCTTTCGCCGGCCTGTCATCCTGGATGTGGTGACCGTCGATGCCGACCGGCCTCACGAGTATGACCTTCCTTTCTTCTACCAGGGCCATCTGGTCAACACCACCGTCCCCTACCGCGCTTACCAGACCACCATGTCGACTCTGGGCGCGTCGCACGGCTACCAGCACCTCTGGCTCGAAGGGGAGGGGCCTGCGGCGGTGGGGGCACAATGGACATGGCTTCTTGGCGGACGGTACTATTCCATTACCACATCTGCGGACAGCTCGACACAGGTGCTCTTTAGCAGGATAGGTGCGGGAGATTCCAGTTTCAATCTGCGGCACGAGACGGCGGTGATCCTGCGGTATCGGGCCCGCTCCTGCGTTCTGGCGGCGGTGATCGAACCGCACGGCGTCTTTGAACCGGTGGAGGAACTCTCACTCGACGCTCTGCCGGCTGTCGAACGTGTGACGATCCAGGCGTTTGCGGCCGATGGGACGGTTGTGGAAATCAGCGGCAAGGACGGATTGCGCTGGCAGCTGATGATCACGCGCGGCGATCCCTCCCCGGAGAAGGAACACCGCGTGGAGGGAAAGGGGGGCGTGTATGTCTGGAAGGGGAGCCACAGGCTTGTGAAATCCCTGTGAGCGCGGGGGGTGCGCATGGAAGGCTGTACGCTGACGCCCTGCTGTATGCAGAGGTTCGAAGAGTATTCACATCCGTTAATTGATGGAGAACATGTGGACTATGGTACAAAAACTTCCTGCCCGTGAGGGGCACATTCTTTCCGGGGACATCGTCTGGGAAGACGTCGGAGAGGGTGTACGGCGGCAGATTCTGGGCTTCGATCCGCATCTGATGCTGGTCCGGGTGGAATTCGAGAAAGGCTCGATCGGTTATGTGCATTGCCACCCGCATCGTCAGGTGACCTACGTAACGGAAGGGGCCTTCGAGGTGCAGGTGGGGGAAGAGAAACGGGTGCTGAAACGCGGAGATTGTTTCTTCATTCCCCCCGATATCGACCATGGTGTGGTTGCGCTGGAACGGGGTACGCTCGTCGATGTGTTCACGCCCGTCCGCGAGGACTTCATTCCTGTGAAAGGCTAAGCAGATGCGGAAGGTAAAGGGCGTACGCTGGTGGATCATCACGTTGATCGGCATAGCGACGGTCATCAACTACATCGACCGGAATTCACTGACCGTCATGTGGTCCAACATTTCAGTCGACCTCGACCTGAGGAAGGACCAGCTGGCGATGATCATCTCGGCGTTCATGGTCGCGTACGCTGTGGGGCAGGGGGTTTCGGGGAAGTTCTTCGACTGGATGGGGACACGCATGTCGTTCGTCATCACCATCGTCCTCTGGTCGATCTCGTGCGGATTGCACGGCCTGGCGCGCGGGTTGCTCAGTTTCAGCGTGGTACGCGCCATGCTCGGGTTCAGCGAAGCGGGTAACTGGCCGGGTGCAACGAAGTCCAATGCGGAGTGGTTCCCCTCCACCGAACGTGCTCTGGCACAGGGCATCTTCAACGCCGGCGCGTCGCTGGGAGCGGTCTTGAGTGCGCCCGTGATTGCGGGATTGTACCTCCTGGTGGGCTGGCGGCTCACGTTCATTCTGGTCGGAGCGCTCGGCCTGCTCTGGATTATTCCCTGGCTGCTTGTCAACCGGGCGAAGCCGGAACAGCATCCGTGGGTGACCGAGGAAGAGCGGGAGCATATCCTGGGAGGGCGGAGTGCCGCGGGCAATAGTGTGTCTCCGGAGCAGGACCGTGCGCTCACCGTGCGGGAACTGCTGTCCTACCGGCAAAGCTGGTCGGTCATTGCGTCCCGCTTCTTCATCGATCCCATCTGGTGGCTTTTCGTCAACTGGCTGCCGATCTATCTTGCAGAACAATTCGGATTTGATATCAAGCAGATCGGCCTGTTCGCATGGGTACCGTATGTCGGCGCGGCGGCCGGAAGCCTGTCCGGAGGGTGGTTCTCGGGATATATGATCAAACGCGGGTGGTCGGTCAATAAGTCCCGGAAGTGGGCGATCGTGATCGGCGGCGCGATCATGTGTCCGCTCCTGGTCCTCAGTGCATTTGCCGCGGAGCCGCTGATGGCGGTCCTGCTTATCGCGATAGCGCTGTTCGGTTACCAGATCGTCATCAACAACATCCAGACACTGCCGAGCGACTTCTTCTCGGGCAAATCCGTGGGAACGCTTGCAGGTCTCGGGGGCACCAGCGCCGTAGCCGGTGTGCTGATTACGACCTGGATGGTTCCGGTCATCACCTCTGTGGATTATGTACTCTTCTTTTTCCTTGCCGCCCTGCTGGTTCCACTCGGAACGGCGATGGTATTTCTCTTTTCAGGGAGAATCGGTCGGGTTGCGGTGCCTTCACCTTCTCATTAAAGAGGACAGCATGCATAATCTTTTTGATCTCACGGGTAAAGTGGCGATGGTCACGGGTGCCGGGACCGGTCTCGGGCAGGGATTCGCTCTCGGTTTTGCCGGAGCCGGGGCGGATGTGGTGCTGGTGGACAGAGTGGAGCAGAACGAGACGCGCGACCGTGTCCAGGCACTGGGCCGCCGGGCTCTTCCCATCGTCGCCGATCTGTCGCAAATGGCTTCTATCCTTCAGGTTGTAGAAACGGCACTCAAAGAGTTCGGTCACATCGACATCCTGATGAACAATGCGGGCATCATCCGCCGGACCCCGGCCGTGGATTTTTCCGAACAGGATTGGGACGATGTCATGGCCATAAACGCCAAGACGGTGTTTTTCCTGAGCCAGGCCGTCGCCCGTGACATGATCAAAAGGAAGGCCGGGAAGATCATCAATATCGCCTCCCTGCTCAGTTT
Organism: uncultured Bacteroidota bacterium; assembly: GCA_963779225.1. GTDB lineage: Bacteria > Bacteroidota > Ignavibacteria > UBA10030 > UBA6906 > CAVPCZ01. The sequence continues at coordinate 297,727 of CAVZWW010000002.1, read as the reverse complement.
CAGCGGCGGGATCACGGTGCCGTCATACGCGGCGAGCAAGGGGGCTGTGGCGCAGGTGACGAAGGCGTTGGCCAACGAATGGGGGCAGTACGGGTTGAATATCAACGCGATCGCGCCCGGCTACATGGTTACCAACAACACCGCCAACCTCCGCAAGGACCCTGTCCGGACGAAATCGATCGACGAACGCATTCCCGCAGGACGCTGGGGGATGCCTGAGGACCTCCAGGGTGCGGCGGTTTTTCTCGCGTCAAAAGCGTCCGACTACGTGAACGGGCATGTGCTGGTGGTGGATGGCGGCTGGATGGCGCGGTAATCACACTCAACTCAACAATTCGGATGATTCTTGTGAACACAACCTTGCAAACCATCGGCCTCACGGGCATTGTGCCCGTAGTGGCCATCGATGATGCGGCACATGCCGTACCGCTCGCCCGTGCTCTGCTGGCGGGAGGTATTCCGTGTATCGAAATTACGTTCCGGACGGCGGCGGCCAAAGATGCGATGCAACAGATTGCCGCATCCGTACCCGACATGTTGATGGGGGCGGGAACTGTCCTGACCACAGAGCAGGCGGATACCGCCATCGCCTGCGGTGCCCGGTACATTGTCGCCCCGGGTTTGAACCGGAAGGTGGTTGAACATTGTCAGAAAAAAGGGATCCCTATTACGCCGGGCGTGGCGACTCCTTCCGATGTGGAAGCCGCGCTCGAGCTCGGTCTGAATATTGTGAAATTCTTCCCGGCCGAACCGATGGGGGGATTGTCCTATCTGAATGCCATCGGCGCCCCCTACAAGGGGATGAAGTTTGTCCCCACAGGCGGCATTGATGAGGGAAATTTGCTTTCATATCTCAAATCTCCGCGCGTCTTTGCCTGCGGCGGCAGCTGGATGGTGAAACCCGAGTTGATCAATGCAGGCAGGTTCGATGAAATCACGGCGCTGTCGGCAAAAGCGGTAGCCACCATGCTCGGGTTCCACCTGGCACATGTCGGCATCAATTGCGGCAGCCCGGACGAGGCAGCGACGGTCGCGCAGCGTCTGGCGACACTGCTCCATCTCCCTTCACGCGAAACCTCTTCATCCCACTTCGCAGGGAGTTTTGCGGAATTCCGGAAAGGACCATCACGCGGTACGCAGGGTCACCTTGCTCTCGGGACACACTTCCTGGACCGGGCGATCGCGTATTTCGACCGTCAGGGCGTCAAAGTTATTCCGGGAACGCTCGAAGAGAAGCAGGGAAAGCCGCATGTGGCCTATCTGGATCTGGATATCGCCGGCTTTGCCGTGCACCTCGTGGCGCCATAGGGACGGCGTACCGATACGGGCAGTGAACGGCAAACCGGTGCGTGCAAGGAACGGAACACTGATTCAGGCAACTGACGGCAAACCAATGCAGACAAGGAACACCATGCCTGTGCAAACTCTGATGCGGGTCGCTCTGCTTCTCTCCCTGCTGACCACAATGGCGGTGGGGAGGGAAGATCCCCGGACGGCGTTCGTTGATCCGGCCGCTCTTATCACTGCGCAGAAAGAGCTCGCGGCGAAAAACAGCCTTTACGTCAAAGCGGTGAAGCAAATCCGCAAAGAGGCCGATAAGGCGTTGAACATTGTGCCGGTTTCCGTTATGGAGAAAGAGCGGACGCCTCCCAGCGGGGATAAGCACGACTACATGAGTATGGGGAAATACTGGTGGCCCGGGCCGGATCACAAGGAAGGAGATCCGTACATCCGGAAGGACGGGGAAGTGAATCCGGAGGCGGCGATGCTCCCGGACCATGACAATTTCGGGCGCCTGGCGAAGGCTGTCCAGGTGTTATCCCTCGGTTACTTCTTCACCACAAACGAAGAGTATGCTGAGCACGCGGCGCGACTCCTTCGTGTCTGGTTTCTCGACCCGGCCACGCGGATGAATCCGAACCTGAACTATGCTCAGGGAATTCCCGGGCTGGAGAAGGGGAGGGGATTCGGGATCATCGATCTGCGTCCGATTTCTCTTGTCCTGGATGGAATAGCGTTGATTGCCGGATCGCCTGCCTGGACGGCGGGCGATCAGAACGGGATGGTGACCTGGTGCAGGGCATATCTCACCTGGTTGCGTGAAAGTCCCAATGGTATTCAAGAGAGGAATGCCTCGAACAACCATGGCACCTGGTACGACGTCCAGGTGCTGTCCGTTGCGATGTTTGTGCAGGATGTCAAGCTCGCGAGGGAAGTTGCCGGGGAGGCGAAAACCATGCGGATTGCAGCACAGATAGAACCCGATGGCCGGCAGATGGAAGAGCTCGCGCGCACGCGATCCTGGGGATACAGTGCGATGAATGTTGAGGGCATGTTTGCGCTGGCGGGTCTTGCACAACGCGCCGGTGTAGACCTTTGGCATTTTGAGACACCTGATGGAAGGAGCATACGGCGTGCGCTGGATTATCTGCTCCCCTTCGCGCTGGGTGAGAAGAAATGGGCGACACAGGAAATCAGGGCGTTCGAACCAGGGCTGTTGCACGATTGTCTCCGCACGGCGGCCAGAATGTACGGGGATGACAAATACAGAGATGCGGCGCGGGCTCTTGTTTCGGAGGACAAACAGAATGCGCGATCGATCGTGCTGTACCCCGTGACACTCACACCATGAACGGGGGGGTATCCGCCATGCCGGGAATGCGGGATGTCTACACACAACTACAAAGGGTTCCTATGAAGAGAGTGCTGATGTGCTTGCTGCTGGCAGCTGCTCCTCTCTGGGCTCAGGATGCCGGAAAGATCTCGGGAGTGATCCGGGATCGTTCGACCAAGGAGGCGATTCCGGGTGTCAATGTCGTGGTGCGGGGTACGAAGTTCGGTGCCTCCACCGACCTGGAGGGGAACTACTTCATCCTGAATGTCCCCCCCGGAAAATATGAGGTGACCGCCTCCATGGTCGGCTATCAAACCCTCACGCAGCAGGAGGTCATTGTCAACGTCAACCGGACGACACCGTTGAACTTTCTGTTCTCCCAGACGGCGGTAGAGGCGCAGGAGGTGGTGGTGACCGCCGAGCGGCCGGACGTGCAGCGGGACAAGACCTCGTCGAGTGAAATCATCCGCGCGGACGAAGTCTTACTGACACCGGGAATTCGTGACCTCACGGACATGCTCTCCCTTTCCTCCGACGTCGTCGATGGACATTTCCGTGGGGGCCGCGAAGGAGAGGAACTCTACAATCTCGCAGGCATGGGCATTGTCAATCCGCTGTACAGTTCCAGTGCATTTGCCCCGATCATGAGTGCGGTGGAGGAAGTGGAAGTGATCACGAGCGGTTTCGGCGCGCAGTTCGGCAATGCCCAATCAGGTGTGGTGAACATCTCGATGAAGGAGGGAAGGAGTGACCGGTGGACGGGGAGGGCGGAGGTAAGGACGCGTTTGCCGGGACAAAAACACTTCGGCCCGAGCGTGTATGATCCCGCGGCGAATCCCTATTTGCAGCTTCTTGATTCACCTGAAAAATGGGCCGGGATCGATTCCACGGGAACCGGCGGGACGCGGTTTTACAGCTCCGTGGGCAACGGATTTGACAATCGTTTCGGGCGGGACACGGCCACGTTGTCGCAGATTGCCTATGCGCTCTACAAGAATCAGGGAAGGCGTGATATCAACAGGACGTACAACAACCTCTGGGATTTTTCTGGCGATCTGACAATCGGCGGACCCCTTTCGGAGAATGCGCGTCTCTTCCTCGCCGCCCACTCGGGAACCGAATGGCTCTTCCTGCCCACGCCTGAACCGGACGTGAACCGGCAGGTGATGGGGAATCTGGTGTTCGACATGGCCCCGGGTATGTCGATTCGCTTCAGCGGCGCCTACTCCAACAGACGGGAAAACATTCTCCGGTCGCTCCGCACCAACGGGTTTTATCGATGGATATGGGATCGTGCGGTCGGGACAAGTCAGTCGGACAACACCACCGTGCAGTTTGGCGCGCGGTTTGTCCATGCGTTGAGTCCGAGCACATTCTACGAAATAAAATTGAACCGGTTGGTCACCGACTACGTGGATGGATCTCCCATCATCGATACCAGCACGTACACCGGCGACTGGAGCAAGATCATGGCGTACCCCTACAGCAACGTTCCGGACAACTTCGTCGCCGGTTCGTTTGATGATGATTTCCGCCAGGAAAAGACCCGCACCCTTTCGCTCGATGGTTCGTTTACGAGTCAGCTCACGAATTCGCACATGGTTCTTGCGGGCGCGCAGGTGAATGTCTACGACATCGACGTTTACAACCGGACGGGGTTGACGTCGGCGTCTGGAGAGCGAAACGAGATCTATGCCGCCAAGCCGTTCGAACTGGGGGTGTATGTGCAGGATAAGATGGAGTTTGAAGGGATGATCGCGAATATCGGGCTTCGCCTGGATGTGTGGAATCAGAATGTGTCGTACTATACGGATCCCTATTCGCCGTTCCGCGTCCCCACCAGCGACTCCACGTATGTCTATGACCGTGAGGCGGCACCCCAGGAGGATACCCCTACGCTGGGGAAATTGCAGCCCCGTATCGGCATTTCCTTCCCGGTATCTCTGTCGACGGTCTTCCATCTGAATTACGGATCGTTCGTCCAGCGTCCGTCCTTTCAGTACACCATTGCGTCCCGGCTTCCGCGCGTGGGGTTCGCCAATATGCAAATCGGCAACCCCCGGCTTGAGGCCCAGGAAACCAACAGCTACGATGTCGGTGTGACCCAGGGGCTGGGAGAGGGATTCACGGTTGACGTAAGCGGCTACTACAAAGACGTCAAGAACCTTATCGAGCGCGCGTTCTTCTATGACCTCCAGCAGACACAGTATGCGACGTTTGTGAATCGTGACTATGCGGATATCAGGGGTTTCCGGATAGCGCTCACGAAGCGCAGGGGGTGGGTTGCCGGCACGGTGAGTTACAGCTACAGCATCGCCACGGGGAAGAGCAGCACGCCGTTTAACGCCTCCCCCACCTACCATGAGAACCCTCCCGAAGGGACCCAGGCCGTGGTGTTGCCCGGCCCGAAGGATATCATCCTTGATTTCGACCGTACACACAACCTCATCGCCCGTATTTCCTTCTACACGGGTGAAGATGCCGGGTCCTTGCTGGACAGGATAACGCTGGCCGTGACATCATCCGTCCGGAGCGGGCGTCCGTATACGTATGACCGGGAAGGTCTCGGGGTCATCAACAACAAACGCACCCCGACCGAGTATAACACAAACCTGAAACTCTCAAAGCGCATTCCCCGGTTTTTCGGTATTGATGCGACATTGTACGCGGAGGTCTTCAACCTTTTCAATCAGCGGATTTACAACTACCAGGCCGTGTTCCAGACAAGCGTTGCCTCGTCGGGGAGCTCGTACATCAATCGCAACATCGAGAAATACGAAACCAATCCGGCTTCACTGCAGTGGTACGACGAATTTCCGCCGTTCCTCGTTGACCAGACGTTCTTGATTTATGACAATGAACCACGATCATTTTATCTCGGTATCATTCTCAATTTGTAGGAAGGCGGAGGTCACCCATGAACATGATTCCGGGAAATGTGCGTTTGAAGACGGCAGTGCTCGTGGCGGCGCTCTGTTGTGCGGGGCTGACCGCGGAGGCCCAGTTGCGCGACTACGCGATCCATCGCCGAGCCATGCTCAACCAGACGGTGTTCAACACCGGAGAGCTCGGACGAGCCTACGACAGCGGGACCAGCGGCAGCACACGCGGCGTACCGTCGCTGGAATGGCCGGGGAATTCCGCGACGATCGTGGACGGCGTCCAGTACAACGGTTACTACAATTCGTTCGGCGGGGGAGTGTACTTCTCCGCCATGCGTTCCGACACCTCCTCGGTGCTGTATGCATTTTGCGGCGCCATCCAGGGCGAACCGTATGCCGGGCGTTACAGTTTTCCCCTGGACATTCAACGGACGGAAAACTATCCAACGCTCGAAAAGGGCGCCCTGAACCCGTCCTACAATCCGGACGAGGCGGAAGAGATCATCGTCTCCCGATGGGCCTCCAGCGTGGGCATCACGGTGACGCGCACCAGCCGGGCCTGGAGTCTCCCCGACTATGACGACTTCATCATCTACGAGTACGAGATGGAGTACACCGGTGACACGGACGGGAACCCGGCGACACCGGCGGTCACGCTTCCGATCAAGGATGTTCTCGTGGGGTTTGCCTACGGATTCTGCCCCTCCATGTTTGCCAACGAACGGATCTTCAACCGGTGGGATGGTACGGACTACTATCAGGGGGATCAGTTTCCCCGGTTTGACCGGCACCGGTGGATGAATTATAATCTTGACCGCACGGGCAGGCCGGATCCGAAGTATGCCGCCGAGTGGGCGGCAAACGGGAAGAACGGAGGGGGATTGCTGGCAGCTCAGGCGGTCGGCTACCTTCCTCTCTACTTCGACACCGGGCATCTTGCCCGAAAGGGTGAAACCCAGATCAACATCGCCTCAAGCGACACCATCAACGTGTGGGATGCGAACGATCGGATCAAACAGCCTTTCCTGAACCGGATGGAGACCAACCTTCTGTCGAACGCCAAAGCCACCACGTATATGGATCTCACGCAGCCACGGAAGAATAATCCGTACCGGGATCTTGCCACGTTCGGGCCGGACTGGGTGGGCCGTGGCAGCTATAACTGGAGGCAGTCGCAGAAGTTCGGTGTCGGCCATATTCTCGTGTTCGGTCCGTACAATCTCAACGTCGGTGATAAAATCCGGTTCGCCGTGGCGGAGGTTGTCGGTTACGGAGCGGCCAGGCAGGAGGAAACGGAAGCCGGTTTGAAAGATGAGGGGGGAAGTTGCGGCGAGCTGTGCGGCGAAGCCACCACGCCGGCGTCCAATGCCTTCAACCCCGTGCCGAACTGGTGGAAGCCGATAACCTACGGCGGAGTCAGTGGAGTGCAGTACGTTCACGGCAGCGACTACCTCAGCAAGTACCCGCTGCCACAGCATGTGAATTCGAATGTCGTCACGGTTCGCGAGGTGGCTGACCGGGCGATCCAGGCCTACACCGGCCGTCCTCTGATCGACTACGATTCGACGCAGTACTGGCCTGACAGTGCCCCGAGCACGGGCGTGTATCAGATGCCGATCGTCGTGCCCGCCCCCGTCTTTGCCATCAGCAACACCGCGCTGGCCCAGAATCGCATTGAGTGGGGGATGGAGGTGGAGAACTTCGCCAGCCCCCGTCTGCAAGCCGCGTTCAGTCATTATGAACTGTACAAGGCTGTGCACCCGCTCGGGCCCTGGACCAGGCTCGACAGCATCGGCCGTCAGGATCCCCGTTACTTCCAGAATGGTGAATATGATTTCAGGGACGGAGACACACGTGTAGGGGAATCATTCTATTATTCGTTGCTCTCCGTCGATACGCAGGGCAACCACAGCGGCCGCACAAACATAACGCTGCACGGCACCCAGATAGGCGGAACCGAGACGCTGGAGACCGTGGTTGTGGTACCCAATCCGTTTGTGGTGCGCTCCGGCTTCACCGGGGCAACCGCCGACGGGGGGGATGCGGGAGGAAAGATCGGCTTCTATAATCTTCCCAAGCACTGCACGATCCGCGTCATCTCGTATAGCGGTCAGCTTGTCCAGACACTCTACCATGACACCGAACTGTACTCGACCGAATACCTGCAGGTGACACGCAATAACCAGCTCATGGCTTCGGGAGTCTATTTCTATGTCGTGGAAACGCCGGACGGCAGTCGAACGCACGGCAAATTCGTCATCATCCATTAACAGTACCGCAGGGAGAGATCCATGAACAAGAGCTTCTTTGTCCTGGTGCCTCTGCTTCTCCTTGCCGGCGGCCTGGAGAAAGTGACGGCGCAGAAGGTGGGAACATCATCGCTCCAATTTCTCAAGGTGATGCCGACCGCACGTGCGACGGCGATGGGTGATGCGTTCGTCACACTGGCTTCCGGCGCGGACGCCGTGTTCTGGAATCCCGCAGGCCTTGCGTCCGCGCAGTCCCACCAGCTGTCGACCACGCTGACCCTCTGGCTCTTTGACACCTATCAGAGCGCACTGGGGTACGCCTTGCCGCTGGGAGATGCCGGCACCCTGGGATTTCAGTTCCAGTTCGTGAGCTACGGAGCGATCGAAGAAACACGTGTCGACCAATTACAGTTTGTGGGCACTCCGGGGAATCTGGTCTACAATCCGGGACTCACGGGCAGTACCTTCACTCCTACGACGTTTCTCGCGGGAGTTTCCTTTGCACGGCAGCTGACGGCGAATTTCTCCACCGGGGTGAATATCAAGTTTGTCTATGAATCACTGTACGGTGCCAGTTCGTTCACCGTAGTCAATCCGTCGACCGGGGCACAGGAAACCTACAACACTTCGGCAAACGTCGTGCTCTTCGACTTCGGCATGCTCTATGAAACCGGATATCGTTCTATCCGGATAGGGGCATCAGTCCAGAATTTCGGGGGGCAGGTCAAGTTTGCCCAGGAAGGATACCCGGCGCCTCTGGCTTTTCGCCTCGGCACTGCCGCGGATATGATCGGTCCGAGTGCGCTGCTGATGCCCGACGATGTGCATCGCCTGACCGTGGCATTCGATCTGTTCCAGCCGAACGACTACGCACAGCAGATGCATATGGGCCTGGAGTACTCGTTCCAGGAAATCTTTGCGCTGCGGGCGGGATACAAGGCGAATTATGACAATGACGGGTTGAACTTCGGCGCTGGCGTGAAGCTGGCATTGGGCGATGTGGGGCTGGGCTTTGACTACAGCTACGGAGCGATGGGCGACTACCTCGGAAGTGTTCACCGCATCAGCCTGGGGGTGGTACTGCCATGAGAACACACAACCGGCTCTCGCTGCCATCGTCATTCGGCATCATCGTCCTGCTCCTCCCGGTGGTTGCCTTCGGGCAGGGTTTGTTCAAACCCCTCACCTACCAGGCGCTGGATCAATTCGTTCTGCGCAGTGCACGGAGCATGTCTCTTGGCGGGGCGGCAATAGCACTCGGTAACGAATCTTCGGTGCTGTTCTCCAATCCCGCTGCACTCATGCAACTGGAGTCCGCGGAGCTGCGTTTCGGGGGTACCGTGTACAACTACCAGGATCGGCAGGAACAGGACTGGCTTCCCAACCGGTTCTATCCCAACCTCAGCCTGCTCATGGAGAATATGCTGGACGGAATCCAGGATCCGGTTGTCACGAATCCCGCCGATAAACTTCAGAAGCCCTATGATACGATCTTGCCGGATTGGGAGAACTCCCGGACGGCCGTACGGCCGGCGCTGTTGAGCGCAGCGGTTCCGTTTGAAGTCGAGGGAATCAGAATTGTTGCAGGCGTGGGGTTTGCAGAAGCGATGAATCTGGACTATTATTACAGGAACAACAATAACATGGATCCCAATATTGGCCAGTATCGTCCATCCCCGATGCCGGTCCTGAGGGGAACCGATACGCTGGCTGCCCGCTGGTATTCGTCGGCGGTCGAACGGCAAGGAGCGATCTACCGCATTACACCGGCGGCTTCAGTAACGTTCTTCGACCGGTTCAGTCTTGGCGCAGCCGTCACCGTTCTGACGGGTTCGTCGGACGACAGCGAAATCCAGATCGAGCGCGGGCGACTGCTGTTTGACGCCGTCTTCCGCGTCAGGAACGATTCTGTGTACTACCGGTCGTCCGCTTCGGGCACATCGACCTATTCCGGCGTTGTGACCACGATCGGCGCGTTCTACCGGAGTGAACATATCAGTCTCGGCTTCTCCGTGCAACCCCCGGTGACCATCAAGCGGACGTGGGACATGACAACAACCATCGATACCACCGGGTCCTCCACGGTCACAACGACGAGCGGGACGGACGATCTGAATATTCCGGTCCAGCTCTCGATCGGGTTTGCCCTCTATCCCACCGAGCGGTGGAGCATCGGCGTGGACTATACCATCCGCCAGTACGACGATGTGACGTTCACACACGAAGCGGCGAGCTCCGTCAATCCCTGGCTGAGCAGCAAGTCGTTGCGCGGCGGGATCGAATTCAAGGCAACCGAATGGCTCTGGGTCCGCGGGGGATACCGGGAAGAAGTCCAGACCTATGCGCCGGAGGGTGCGGGCCTGATCGGCGAACCGGTGCGGGGGGATGCGTACACGGCCGGGCTCGGGATGCGGTTCGGAGTTTTCGGCGTTGACGTTGCCTACGAGTATAAACACATTCAATACCAGGATATCTGGATGACGAACGTCAACACCAACACACTGAAACAGCACACGCTTGTTCTGGAAACATCGATACAGTTCTAATAAATCACCGCTTCTCATTCACCAACAACACGGAGTACGTCATGAAACGACGCGTATACCTTCTGCTGACACACACGGTGGTCTTTCTGCTCGTGGCGGGACTGGCCGCGGCAGGGACGATCAAATCTGCAGGTGCGAGCGGGAACTGGACCGAACCGGCCACATGGGTCGGGGGAGCGGTCCCGGGCCCCGCTGACATCGCTGTTATCGCGGATGGTGACACCGTGACCTACAACGCCACTGATGCCACCGTAGCCGGAGTGCAGGTGGGAGAGGGGACTTCCGGTGTGCTGCAGTTCTCGAAGTCGGATACCACCATTCTTCGCGTCAACGGCAACCTCCTCATCAGCGCCGGGGCGGTCTTCAAGGTACAATCCAACACCATACTCGGCAATCTCGTGCACCAGATCTATCTGACCGGCGATCTCACCAACAACGGGGCTACGTTCGACATGCGATCGGGAAGCACGAACAGCACGCTGAGTGTCGCCCAGTATATTTTTACGGGCTCCACCAACAGTACCGTCACCACGCCGGGCGAGTACAACTCTTCAAATAATGAATTCAACGGATGGACCATCGACAAATCCGGGAACGGCAGGGTCATTCTTGCCACCGACGTATATACCGCCTCAGGAAGCACAAGTGCCCTGACCGCGCAGGTGTGGTTCGAATTCAAACGTGGAATAGTCGAAACGGGGAACAACACCCTGGTCCACCGGTCGACCACCAGTGCAACCGTGTTCGGCGCATCGGATTCCAGCTATGTGATCGGTGCCATGGGACGCGGCGCTTCATCCAGCACCTCCAACAAGGATTATCCGATCGGTGACGAGAATGGTTACCGGCCCGTTCGCGTACGTACGGTCACCGGCAATGCGACCACCGGACACTGGATCACCGCGCGGTGCATTCCCGGGAATGCCAGCATCGGGGCATCCGGCACCTTCAGCGGAGACATTGACAAAGTATCCGCGGTTCGCTATTACAAGGTGGACTATTTCAAAGGAATAACCACCACCGCGACGCTGAAGGCGGCTTTCTACACTCTGAGCTACGGCACGAATGACGGAGTGGCGGCGGGAAATACGAGCCTGAGGGTTGCGCATTCGACGGACGATCGCGCCAGCTGGGTCGGCAATGGTCCTACGGCGCCGAATATGACCGCCCTGGACAGTCTGCCCCGGCTGGTCGTGGCCGATTCGCTCGCGAGCGCCCTGGATCTGACCGATGGCGGGGCGTCGTTGTATCTGGCTTTGGCGCGCGCCACGGGGACGACGGAGAACTCGCTGGAAGGGCCCGGCACGGCGGTAGAGAGGATCACCGGCGAACTCCCGTCCCGGTTCAGCGTCTCACAGAACTATCCCAATCCCTTCAATCCGTCCACCATGATCGAATACTCGCTGCCGCAGGAGCAGCCGGTGACGGTGAAGGTGTTCTCGCTTCTGGGCCAGGAAGTGGCAACGCTGGTGAGCACGGTTCAGTCGGCCGGCACCTATCGCGTGACCTTTGATGCATCCTCCCTCACGTCCGGCATGTACATCTACCAGGTCCGTGCGGGCGCTCTGATGCAGAGCAGACGCATGATGCTGGTGAAGTAGACGATAGGTGGTGAGAGGTAATGACAGGTTCACGGGGTACGGAGACGTCACACTTGGATTTCCAGAACACGTCTCCGCGCCCCCGTGTATGTGCGAGAAGGAAGATAGCATGAAAGCAGGCCGTTGGTGTTGTGCAACGCTGTTGTCTGTCTGGCTTGTTGGTTCGGCATGTAGCGCGAAAGAATTTTCCGTCGCAACACCCGCTGAAATCGCCGCGGCGATGGGCATGGCCCAACCGGGAGATACGCTGCTGATGACCGCCGGGACCTGGACGGATGTCCGGCTGGTCTTCGAAGGGAACGGCACGGCCGAAAAACCGATCACCCTGCGAACCCCCGGTTACGGCACCGTGACGATTACCGGCGCATCCAACCTGCGCATCGGCGGCACCTATCTTGTCGTGGATGGCCTGCTGTTCGCAAACGGCTACAGTCCTGCGGACGCGGTGATCGAATTCCGGAATGCCTCGAAGAGTCTCGAAAGTTCATATTGCAGGCTGACGAACTCCGGCATCATCGACTTCAATCCGGTACTCAAGACCACCGACTACAAGTGGGTCTCGCTGTATGGCTCGCACAACCGGGTGGATCACTGCTACCTGCGCGGGAAGAATCACCAGGGAACGACGCTCGTGGTCTGGCTTTCGGCAACGCCGAACTATCATCTGATCGACCGGAACCATTTTGCCTACCGGCCGCCACTGGGAGTGAACGGGGGCGAGACCATACGTGTGGGAACTTCCGACTGGTCCATGTTTGATTCGTATACCATCGTCGAGGAAAACCTCTTTGAGGAATGTAACGGAGAAATGGAGATCATCTCCAGCAAATCGTGCGAGAACATCTACCGTCACAACACGTTCCGCAATTGTGAAGGGACGCTGACACTCCGTCATGGGAATCGCTGCCGTGTCGAAGGGAATGTTTTCTTTGGCAACGGCAAGAGCAGTACCGGCGGTATCAGGGTCATCGGTGAGGATCATGTCGTCGTGAACAACTACCTGACGGGCCTCAGGGGCACGGACTTGCGGTCTGCCATCGCCCTGATGGACGGCATTCAAGACTCCCCCCTCAACGGCTACTTTCAGGTGAAACGGGCAACGGTCGCCTTCAATACCCTGGTAGGGAACACCGCAAGCATCGATGTGGGGACCGGGAAGGACTCCGACAACATTCTCCCCCCGCTGGATTGTCTTTTCGCGAACAACATCGTCACAGGTTCGACCGGTCCACTGGTGCGTTTTACGGATACGCCGGTGAACCTTCGCTGGGAAGGGAATATCTTCTGGGGTGCTTCGCTCGGTATTCCTGTACCATCGGGAATAACGATTGCTGATCCATTGCTGGCAGCCGCCGGGAGTGACGGGCTGCAGCGCCCCACACCCTCCAGTCCTGCCATCAACACCGCCGCGGGTGTGTATCCTCTGGTCTCCATGGACGTGGACGGCCAGGCACGACAGGATCCGAAGGACATCGGGGCCGACGAGATTTCAGATGGCCCCGTGCTGTTCCGCCCCCTCACTGCAGCCGATGTCGGTCCCCGAACCCCCACGACGTCTGTGGGGGATCTGATCAGACCGGGACGTCCACAGGAGTTCGCATGCTCGGAGGCGTATCCCAACCCATTCAATCCTGAGACCACAATCGCCTTCGTCACTCCAACGGACGGCCGTGCGCGTGTGGAGATCTACAACTCCCTCGGAGAACTCGTTGGGACCCCCTTCGACGGGCATGTCCAGGCGGCTCAACGTGTGAAGGTTCGTTTTCAAGGTAACGGGTTGCCAGGCGGAAGCTATTTCGCCCGTGTGACCCAGGGTGAGCATCGTGTTGTCCGTACCATGGTCCTATTGAAATGACCTTCTACCACAGCGAGGTGTGCCGATGATGCGTAACGGGCTTTTCCTTCTGCTTCTCTGGTGTGTACCCTGTTCCGTGCCGGGGCAGGCAAATCCCCTCGAAGCCCGGGTCAAAAAGGCCCTCGTGTACGCTCAAACCCAGTTGCGCACCACCGCCTCGATGTTCGGTGACAGCGTCCGGTTTCCCCGCAGTTCGGATCTGAACGGCGTCATGCACACCGTTCCGCCGGATGACTGGACGAGCGGCTTCTTCCCCGGGGTGCTCTGGTACATGGCCGAATACGCACACGATAGCACCCTGCAGGCTGCAGCAGAGCGCTGGACGCGCGGATTGGAGGCGCAGAAATTCAACACCGGAACACACGATGTCGGGTTCATGATGTACTGCAGTTATGGCAATGCAAACAGGCTCGAACCTTCCCCCGACAAGCGGGAGATCCTGCTCCAGTCGGCCCGTTCGCTCGTCAAACGGTACAACCCGATTGTCGGATGCATTAAATCCTGGGACGGACGCAAAGAGTGGCCCTTTCCGGTGATCATTGACAACATGATGAATCTTGAACTTCTCTTCTGGGCCGCTTCACACGGTGGAGGACCCGTGTTCCGTGACATTGCCGTAAGCCATGCCCTGAAGACGATGGCCAATCATGTCCGGCCCGACGGCAGCACATATCACGTTGTGGACTACGACACGCTCACCGGTGCGGTGGTGAGAAAGCAGACGCATCAGGGGTTTGCGGACGAGTCGGTATGGGCCCGCGGACAGGCGTGGGGAATCTACGGTTTCACCATGGCGTACCGTGAAACGCGTGACCGGCGGTTTCTGGAGACTGCCGAGCGGCTTGCAGATTTCTTCATCGAACATCTCCCTGCCGACCACATTCCCTATTGGGATTTCAAGGCTCCGGGGATTCCGAATACGGAGAGGGATGCCTCTGCCGGCGCGATCGCGGCCTCCGGTCTTCTTGAACTCAGCACCCTGTCCGAAGAAGTCTCCCTCAGGTCTGCATATCTCGCCGCGGCCGAGGGTATCCTCACGTCCCTGACCGCGCCTCCCTATCTGTCCGAAGGCACGGCTTCGCGCGGTATCATCAATCATTCTGTCGGTCACCGCCCCCGGAACGGGGAGGTCGATGTCTCGTTGATCTACGGCGACTACTATGCCGTGGAAGCGATGTTGCGGTATCTCGCACGGCCGACGTTTGCGTCGGCGAAGCCGCCCAGAACGAGAGCCCGGGCCGTTTCTCTGACCGTCACGAATCCTCTCGACATGGTTCGCCCCTTCGAGACGGTGTCACTCCCCTGGGCCGATGTGCAGCACCGTCTGGGCATCAATCCCGGAACTCCTGTCGCCGTGTTCAACGGCACCGCCGAATTGCCCGGTCAATGGGTGGATGGGGATTTCGACGGGATCCCGGAGGAGTTTCTGTTTCAATGGACCTTCGGACGCAACGAGAAGAAGGAATTCGTGCTGAAGACGGCAGAGGTTCCCCCGGTCTTCGAAACAAAGGTGGAAGCACGATATGTCGTTCCACGTGAGGATATTGGGTGGGAAAGCGACCGGATAGCCTACCGCATTTATGGCTCCCCGGTGGCCGGGGACGTGCTCGACGGTGTGGATGTCTGGGTGAAACGGGTCCGGTATCCTATAGTGGATAAGTGGTACAAGGCGAACGAGAAAAACAGGGGCGCAAAAGATTCCTATCATGAGGACCACGGGGAGGGAGCGGACTTCTTCAGCGTCGGCCGCACGCTCGGTGCCGGCGGGTGCGGTCTGTTGAAAAACGGTGTGCTCTACCAATCCGGTGTCTTCTCGTCGTATATCATTCATGCGCGGGGTCCGGTCCGTGCGAGTTTCACCGTGGTCTACCAAAACGGCCGGATGGACGGTGTGCCCTTCCGTGAAGTAAAGACCTATTCACTCGATGCCGGACAGAACCTGAACAGAATTGATGTCACGTACACCGGATTCGGCGCTGGCGAACCGTTGACCTTTCTCGCCGGGCTCGTGAAGCGGAAAGGCACGGAGGCGACATCAAATACGGAGCGTGGATGGGTCGCTCTCTGGGGGCCGACCAACGATGATCCCATGAATGAATGGCTGGGAACCGGGGTGGTGCTTTCCCCCGGGTCGGCCGGAACCTTTCGCGAAGACAGTCTGCACGCGGGGATCACCCGGAAGGCGATCAACGGAACCACCGTGACCTACTATGCCGGCGCCGGCTGGACGAGAACCGGCGATGTGGCAAACGCCCGTGACTGGGAACAATCACTTGATTCATGGGCGCTCAGGCTCCGTGAGCCCGTCATCGTGACGTGGCCGGATGCGCCAGCCAAACCTTGACGCTTATGAGAACGCGATATATTCTCCTGCTGGGATGTGTTCTCGGAGCGGTGGTGATGGCGACCGGCGGCACGCCGCCCGGGCATGCCCCGACATTGATCAACAGCGGATGGGAATTTGTTGCCGACAATAGCACGGAGATAGCCCGACTTCCCCGTACACCGGATGCATGGAGCCGCGTCAACCTTCCGCACACCTGGAATGCCTTTGATGCTGTGGATCAGGTTCCGGGCTACAGGCGTGGCGCGGGATGGTACCGGAAAACGCTGGAGATTCCCGCCCGCCCGGCGGATGATCAGTACTATCTTTCTTTTGAAGGAGTGAATACACGGTGTGAAGTATACGTCAACGGCCGGATGGCCGGGGGCCATATCGGAGGGTATATCGGGTTCGATGTGGACATCACTCCCCTCGTGCTCCGTGGCAAGCAGAATACGGTTCTTGTCCGCGCCGATAATTCCATAGATCCCGAAGTGATTCCCTCACAGAAATCGGACTTCTTCATTTATGGCGGCATAACCCGCGACGTCTGGCTGAAGGTACTCCCACCCCGGCACGTGAGACGTGTTTATGTTCTTACGCCCGTCGTGAGTGAAGAGCGCGCGACCACACAGGCAAGGGTGTTCCTCCGCAGCGCGGCGGCGAAGCCGGCGGAGGGCGTTCTGGAGGCTTCCATCATCGATCCCGCAGGGAACACGGTAGCGCGGACGGAATGCCCCGTAACAGTGCTGAAGGGGGAACAGGAATTCATTGTCGGCCTTCCCGATGTGGCACGTCCCCGCCTCTGGTCGCCCGATAGCCCGTCGCTGTATACCATGGATATCCGTCTGAAACAATCGGGCAGCACCCTCCATACTGCGGCGGAACGCTTCGGCTATCGCTGGTACGAATTCAAGGAACAGGGGCCGTTCATGCTGAACGGGAAGAGACTCCTCCTGCGGGGGACGCACCGTCACGAAGAGTACGCGGGATTGGGAAATGCTCTTCCGGACAGCCTGCACCGGAAAGACATGGCCATGATCAAGGCGATGGGAGCGAATTTTGTGCGGCTGGGGCACTACCCCCAGGATCCTGAAGTGTACCGCGCCTGTGACGAACTGGGTATTCTGGTCTGGGACGAGCTTCCCTGGTGCCGGGGTGGCGTGGGCAACGCGGCCTGGAAGGAGAACACCAGGCGGTTGTTGCGGGAGATGATTGACACTCACCGGAATTCTCCCAGTATCGTGTTCTGGTCACTCGGGAACGAGCTGTACTGGCTCCCCGATTTTCCCGGAGGCGACAATCTGGATTCACTCCGGTCCTTCTTCGGAGAGCTGCACACGATCGCCAGGGGTCTGGATCCTTCCCGCCTGACCGCCACACGCAAGTTCACGGGCGGCGAAGGCATTTCGGATATCTTCTCTCCGTCGATCTGGATGGGATGGTACAGCGGTGTGTACACGAACTATGAAAATGCCATCACCGAAGCCCGCGCGAAGTATCCCCGGCTCTTCCATGCGGAATACGGCGGCGACAGCCACGTGGGGCGCCATACGGAGAACCCCATCGGGGGAGACGGGTTCACGACTCCCGACGGATGGTCTGAGAATTTCCAGAAGACCAGGATCAAGAATATCTCCCTGCAGGGTGACTGGAGCGAATCGTACGTCGTGGATCTGTTCGACTGGCATCTGCGAGTCTCGGAGGGGCTGGACTGGTTTGCCGGCAATGCGCAATGGGCATTCAAGGATTTCGGCACCCCGTTGCGGCCCGAGAACCCGATCCCGTATGTCAACCAGAAAGGACTCGTCGATCGTGCGGGTGTTCCCAAAGATGCGTATTATGTGTTCAGGAGTTACTGGACGCAGGATCCGAAGTTCTGTTATATACAGTCGCACACATGGACCGAACGGAACGGTCCGCGCGGCCTGGCGCGGCCTGTGCGAGTGTACAGCAACTGCGACACCGTGGAACTTGTTGTGAACGGTGCCGGTCTGGGAGCCAGACAGCGGAATCCAGAAACCTTTCCCGCGCATGGCCTTGTGTGGAACGTGGTCTTTGCAGAAGGCCTCAACAGCATTGTCGCGATCGGGAATGGTGGTGGAAAGGCGGTGGCGAGAGACTCCATGACGTTGCGCTACAGCTACATCCGGCACGGTGATGCGGACCATATCGAGCTCACTTCGACGAGGCTGGACGGGGGCAATATTCTTGTGACCGCCACGGCTGTCGACAAGGACGGCCGTCGATGCCTCAGGTACAGCAAGCGGATCTACTTTGCCAGTGAAGGCGCGGGGCGATTGCTTGTGGACTATGGCACGCCCACACGGAGTTCGGTCATTGAAATGGCAAACGGAGCCGCACGGATTGAATTCTCTCCTGTCCGCGGAGGAAGAGCGGTACTCGAAGCCCGTAATCAGGATTTCAGGGGAAGTTATCTTACCATTCTTGAGGAGTAGACACTATGGACGTACGATTTTCAACCGATCCGCGGGGTTTCAGGGCGATGACCTCGGCGCAGTTGCGCGAAATGTATCTCATCACATCGTTGTTTACGCCGGATACCATTCCGATGGTGTATTCGGACATCGACCGTTCGATTACCGGATCGGCTCTTCCGGTCGCCGGGCCCCTGACGCTGCAGGCAAGCAAGAAAGAGATGGCAGCGGAAACCTTCGCTGAGCGGCGGGAGATCGGCATCATCAATATCGGTAACCCGGGGGCGGTGACCGTTGACGGCGAGGAGATCCCCATGGCGCATCGGGACGGGCTGTACATCGGGCGTGGGACACGGGAGGTCACGTTTGCCAGCAAGGAAGCCGCACATCCCGCGAAATTCTATTTTGTCAGCTATCCTGCCCACAAAGAGTACCCGACAACGCATGTCCGGTTCAGTGAAACGGAAAAAACCCACCTGGGATCACAGATCGAAACCAATCGCAGGACGATATACAAGTATTTCCATCCACGCGGTGTTCGCAGCTGCCAGCTCGTCATGGGGCTGACGGAGCTGGAAGAGGGGAGCGTGTGGAACACCATGCCTCCGCACACGCACCAGCGCCGGTCGGAAGTGTATATGTATTTCAATCTTCCCCCCGATGCCGCGGTCTTTCACATGATGGGAGAGCCGGACGACACACGTCATCTCGTAATCCGGAATGAACAGGCGGTCCTTTCCCCGAGCTGGTCGATACACACCGGTGTCGCGACCCGGGCGTATACGTTTATTTGGGCGATGGGTGGAGAGAATCAAGTGTTTGAAGATATGGACGGTGTGAAAGTGGAAAAGCTGGGATAAGGATCGTATCGAACACAACAGATGATCATTGGAGAATCTCATGGCACTTAACGTAAAATCCGCGAAGGAGACACAATTTGACCTTCTCGCCCTCGGCGAGTGCATGATCCGGTTGAGTCCTCCCGGGCACCAGCGTATCGAGCTTACTCCGGTGCTCGAAGTGTATGCGGGCGGCGGCGAATACAATGTCGCGTACGCCCTTTCACGGTACGGCATGCGGACCGGGTGGATTTCCCGGCTTGTGGATAACCCTCTCGGCCAGCTCATTCAGAACCATGCACGTACCAGCGGCATGGATGTCAGTGAGGTGATCTGGGTCCCGTACGACGGTGTCGGCCGTGCCGATCGCATCGGGCTGAATTTCACCGAAGTGGGGATCGGTGTGCGGGCCAGTGTGACGCTGTACGACCGGGGTCACACCGCCGTTGCGCATATGAAGCCCGGAGACGTAGACTGGAAGCGGATCTTCAATCAGCGGGGGTCCCGCTGGTTCCACACCGGCGGCATTTTTACCGCGCTGAGCGACAGCTGCGCTGAAGTGATCCTGGAGGCGATGAAAGCGGCACACGATGCCGGCACGATTGTCAGCTATGACCTGAACTTCCGAAGCAAACTCTGGCCGAGCAAGAAGGCCATAGAAGTGACAAGAAAACTGGTGCCCTACATCGATGTCCTGATCGGCAACGAGGAGGATTTTCAGAAGGTCCTGGGCTTTGAGGTGGAAGGGACGGACGATGCCCTGAAAAAGCTGCCGATCGAAGGATACAAGAAAATGGTGGAAAAGGTCGTATCGACCTATCCACATATTCAGGCGGTGGGTACCACTCTGCGCGAAGTGGTCAGCGGACTGGTGAATAACTGGTCAGCCATCATGTACTATGACGGGCAGTTCTATCAATCGCGCCGGTACGAAAACCTCGAGATCGAAGACCGTGTCGGGGGCGGAGACGGATTTTGCAGCGGTTTTGTCTATGGACTGTTGCACGGCCTGACGCCGCTGGAGTGTGTGGAGATGGGTGCGGCACACGGTGCGCTGCTCCAGAGCACCCGCGGTGACACGAGCATGGTAACGATGGAAGAAGTGAAACACGTGATGGGGGGGGGGAGCGCGAGGATCAAAAGGTAGGCAGAGAACGGAGGAGGAAGGGGGGCACAGAAACCGGAGTACAGAGAGCATCAGGCAGAAGAAACGAACGGGAAACAAGAAGTACAAATTGAGGGAAGCAAGAACGCTGTCAGAAGGAAGCAAAGAGAAGACGGCGGAAGCCAGAAAGAAGGCAAAGAAGGCGGATGAGAAGGATCGGTTTGGCTGTGGGACTGATTCTCGCAGGCGTGACAGCGGTGACGGGACAGGCGTGGGAATCTGCCATGGTATACAAGAATCCCGGCACAGGTCGACTGGTCTATGCCGTCGACAGTGCGGGGAACAGGATTCCCGACTTCAGCTACGCGGGATACCGGAATGGCGGAATCACTCCGCCCATTGTGCCTGCGATCCGTACGCTCGGTCCCATGGCCGGTGACAACACCGTGCGCATACAGGCCGAGCTGGACGTGCTTGCAGCCCTGATACCCGATGCCAACGGGATGAGGGGCGCCCTTCTGCTCACGGCGGGGAGATATGAAGTGCAGGGGACCCTGCGTATCACCAAAGGGGGGATCGTGTTGCGCGGTGCGGGCGATGACGCTGATCCCGCGCTCAATACCGTTCTGGTCGGGGTCGGGGACACGCCCCATCAGCGCACGATGATTCTTGCCGGGGGCGGTACCTCCTCGCGCTGGAAAGAACAGGTGAGCGGGACAAAGACCGACATCGTCAGCGATACAGTGTTTGTGGGCCAGCGCAGATTCAGGGTGAATAATCCGGCGCCCTTCGCCGCAGGCGACAATGTCGTTCTTTATCATCCCTGTACTGATGCATGGCTTGCCGCTATCGATTACGGTGGACCGCACGAGACCGAACCGGGTGCGGAACCCGGCGTGGATCTCCCGTGGGCGGTGAACAGTCAGCCCATTGCATACAACCGGTATATCACAGGGATCAGTGGTGATACGGTGACGATCGATGCGCCCGTTTTCACGACTTTTGTGCGATCGCTCTCCCAGTCATATGTTTACAAGTTTGCCCGCACCGGCATCGAACGGAACATCGGCATCGAAGCACTCCGGGTGGAAATTGCGTCGGCGGGCGGAGAGGACGAAAACCACGCATGGAACGCCATCGAAATGGTCCAGGTGGAGGACTGCTGGATCAGACACTGCACGACGCTTCACTTCGGACATGCAGGGTTCATAACACGCACCGCGACACGCATTACCATAGACAGCTGCCAGGCCCTTGAACCGGTGAGTATCATCACCGGGGAACGGCGGTATAACTATGATATGAGCGACGCCTCACAGCTGGTGCTGGTTACCCACTGCGTGGCGAGTGGAGGCCGGCACGACTTCGTTTCCAATGGCGCAAGTTATACCTCCGGGTGTGTATTTGTGGATTCCCGGAGCGTCGGGACGAACGCTTCCAGTGAAGGCCATCGCCGCTGGAGTACTGGGCTGCTGTACGACAATATCACCTTTGCTTCACCGAACACGACGATGGTTCTTGGCCTGTACAACCGTGGTCATTATGGTACAAGTCACGGCTGGGCCCTTGCCCACGGAGTGGCATGGAATTGCGATGCAGCGGGGAAGGACGTCATCGTGCAGCGTCCGCCCACCGCCCAGAACTATGCAATTGGCTGTCAGGGGACGGTAACCGGGAAACAGCCGCCCGCGCCGTTCAATGAGCCGGAGGGATATGTCGAAGGGACCAATCGTCAGGGCCTTTCTCCACGGTCGCTGTATTACGCGCAGTTAGAGGAGCGGCTGGGCTTTCCCACAACGGTGCAGGAGAGCGCCCGTGCTGTGCCGGCGCCGCGCGGTGAGTTGCTTCCGGTGTATCCAAATCCGGTCAACGGCTCGGCCCATATTACCTTTGTGATCCCGGAGGCGATGCACGTGCGTTTGGGGATGTATGATCTGCTCGGCCGCGAACTGGACCGCCTTATTGATGAGTCGCGTGGCGCGGGTGAACATCGGGTGCGGTGGGACGCCGGAAACCGGGCCAGTGGGATGTACCTGTGCAGATTCGAAACCGCCTCCGCGGTCCGAAGCTTTCGAGTCGTTTTGATCCGCTAAACAAGAGGCACAGTCTGAGCCACAGAACCAGCAGAACCAGCCACGAGCCTCCGGTGTCACAAGGGAGCCACATGAACCAGAAGAGCCACACGAATCATGGATCCCGGGCACTCCGGGAGACAATCCTTCTCCTGATGGCATTCCCGCTATGGATCCAGCCCGCAGGAGCACGCCTCATCCCCGTCAATACACCCGCCGCTTTCCGGTCTTCCGTGGCCGCACTCCTCCCGGGAGACACCGTTATGACAAACGACGGGCAACTCGATCTGGGAGGGCTGGTTGAGATCACGGCGCAGGGCACCCCCACCCAACCTGTGGTGATTTGTGCGCGGCATGTCGGCCGGACGGATTTGAGGGGACCGTCCCGCTTCCTGTTCAAAGGAGCGACCCATGTTATTCTCCAGGGATTTGTCTTTTCAGGAACCGAGGGTCCGGCAGTCCACCTGCAGGACTGCCGGCGGGTGTGCATAAGCCGCAACACATTCCAGTTGCGCGAGAAGGGCCGCTCCAGCTGGGTGATGGTGGATGGGAGGAGCCGCGAGAACCGAATCGATCATAACGTGTTTCAGGACAAACGCGAGCTGGGCAACTTCATTACCATCGAGGGGGAACCCTCCGACGGGTATCAGGTGTCGCAACATGACACGATCGACCACAATCACTTCCGGGAGATCGGTCCGCGCGCGGAAAATGTCCTCGAAGCCATCCGGATCGGCTCATCACACTATACGCTCTCGAGCGGATACACACTGCTCGAACACAACCTGTTTGAGCGGTGCGACGGCGATCCGGAATACATCTCCATCAAATCCAGCGATAACACCATCCGGTACAATACGTTCCGCGAATGCCTGGGTTCACTCTCGTTGCGGCACGGCAACCGGAACACCGTCGACGGGAATTTTATCTTTGGAAGGGGCCGGAAAGGGATGTTCAATGACAGCACGGGGAAGACCTGGACACTCGGGACCGGAGGAGTGCGCTTTTGCGGCGACAGCATGGTGATTGTGAACAACTACATGGAAGGACTCACCGGGAGCGGCTGGGACGCGACCCTGGCGGCGACGAACGGGGATGCGGACTACGGCGAGGGGAAACCCCTTACCAAACACTATCGCATCCGGCACGCAGTGATTGCATTCAATACCATGGTTGATAACGCCTCGGGCCTGGAGATCGGCTTTGACGGCGCAGGTTTTCAAAACAACTGGTGGGCTCTCCCTCCCTCGGGAATGGTCATTGTCAACAACATCTTTGTGGGCAAGAAGGACACGCTGATCCGTTTTCTCACCCCCCCGCTGGAAACCACCTGGAGCGGGAACGTGGCGTTTGCCTCCGGAGGTGGAGTGGTTTCTGCCGAACCCATTCCAGGGGTCAAAATTGTGGACCCGCGTCTGGTCAGGCAGGATGGATGGTGGAGGCCGGGGGCAGGGAGTCCGGTGCTGGGCGCCGCGGAAGGCGTGTGGCCCTTCATGACGCATGACATCGAGGGGCAGCCCCGCAAGTCCCGGCCTGATGCCAAGGCCGATGAAGTGTCCCGGGTTACGCCTCTCAACAGACCGTTGAGTCCGACAGATGTCGGGCCATTCGGAAAGGAATGAGTGCGTGAACCTCAGGGAACGTTTTCCCCGGCCGGCCATACGCCACGCAACGCTGCTCTTTGCGTCGGAAGCGTTTGGAGACGAACGATGCTACCGGGTCTGGCAGTCCTTACCCGCAGATCCTGAGGCTGAAGAGTCGATACGCAATATGCCCATCCGGCAACCGGTGCTCTGGATTGACCGTGCTTCGCACGACACCCCATGAATGGAGCGCAGCGGATTTGACAGCGGGAATGATTTTCTGGTTGGTCGTTTACTCTATTTCGGTGCTGCTCTTTTTCGGAGTTGCGGCCTTCATCGGCATCCGTGGTGTGGGTGATCTCCGCCGGCTCCTGAGAGGATCACGCGAGAAGGAAAATTCCCGGCCTCGCTGATAGCACTTCTGGCCCCGCTGATTGTACTTCCACCTCCGCTGACTGCAGTTCCGGCTCCCTTGATTACTCTTCCGGCCTCGCCGATTGCCCTTTTCTTGCTTATTGCAGGCATTCTCCCTACTTTTTACTTCAAGTCCTACAATCCATCCCCCATGGAGTTCCGTTTGGAAGAGAAACACGACATTCCTGACATCAACACCCTCATGCTCCGCCGGCGCGAAGAGCTGGAAGAGCTCAAACGCCGAGGCATCAACCCGTATCCGTATGCATTTGACCGGAACGCATGGTCGGCCGGCATCAAGGAGTCGTACAAGGACGATCAGCCGCAACAAGATGTTGCGGTAGCCGGCCGTGTGATGTCCCTGCGACGGATGGGCAAGGCGTCGTTCTGCCACATTGAAGATTCTCGCGGGCGTATCCAGGTGTATCTGAAGCGCGACGAACTGGGTGACGTGTACGACGCTTTCAAGCTGATGGACATCGGTGACATCGTCGGCGTTGAGGGGTTCGTCTTCCGCACAAAAACCGGGGAGGTATCGATTCACGCCCGGCATCTCGTCTTGCTTGCCAAATCCCTCCGTCCGATTCCCACGCCAAAAGAAAAGGTGGACGAGAAGGGGAATACCGTGGTGTACGACGAGTTTGTCGACAAGGAATTGCGTTACCGCCAGCGGTACGTCGATCTGGTGGTCAATCCCGGGGTGCGGGAAGTATTTGTCAAACGGGCCCGGATTATCTCCACCGTGCGGGCTTTCCTGGACGGTCTGGGGTTTCTTGAAGTGGAGACCCCGATCCTGCAACCGTTGTACGGCGGGGCCTTTGCACGGCCGTTTGTTACCCATCACAACGCCCTGGATGTCGATCTGTACCTGCGGATCGCGGACGAGCTCTATCTCAAAAGACTGATCGTCGGCGGGTTTGACGGCGTGTACGAGATCTCCAAAGACTTCCGGAACGAAGGGATGGACAAATCCCACAACCCCGAATTCACCATGCTCGAGGTGTACGTCGCATACCGCGACTACCAATGGATGATGGGGATGGTGGAGGAAATGGTGGCGACCGTGGCGAAGGGGTTGAACGGTTCAACCCGTGTGACCATCGGCGACCGGGAGATTGATTTTGCCCCGCCGTGGAAACGCATCAGCATGTTCGACGCGATCAAGGAATATACGGGGGTCTCGTTGCGGGGAATGAGCGTGAACGAACTCCGGACTGAGGCAAAGCGGCTGCATGTGGATGTCACGCCGACGGATGGGGCGGGGAAGATCATCGATGAGATATTCAGCGAGAAGGTCGAACACAACCTGATCCAGCCCACGTTTATTACCGATTACCCCGTGGAGATGTCCCCTCTGGCCAAGCGGCACAGGAGTGAAGAGGGACTGGTGGAGCGCTTCGAAGCGATCTGCAACGGTCACGAAATCTGCAACGCGTTCACGGAGCTTAACGATCCTCTGGACCAGCGGGCACGGTTCGATGAACAAATGCGCGCCCGGGCGCAGGGGGAAGATGAGGTGCAGCCGCTGGACGAGGATTTCCTGCGGGCACTGGAGTACGGCATGCCGCCGACGTCGGGCCTCGGCATCGGAATCGATCGCATGACCATGCTGCTCACCGGACAGGAATCCATCCGTGACGTCATCTTCTTCCCGCAAATGAAACCCGAACGATGAGACGTGCCGCCATCCTGCTGTTGTTGTTGATCGGCGCGGAGGCGAACGCCGGCACCGACGGCATTCTCGAGGGCGTCATTACGGATAAGCAGACCGGCGAACCGTTGCCGGGGGTCAATGTGGTGCTGGCAGGGCTCAAGGTCGGCGCAACCACAGGGCCTGACGGGTACTTCGTGGTCCTCAATGTCCGGGCGGGGAGCTACGACATCCGCTGCACGCACATCGGATATCAGTCAACAGTGCGCAGAAATGTCGTCATCCACCCCGACCTCCGCACGCGGTTGACCTTTGAGCTCGAGCCGACCGATGTGACCCTGGAAGAGATGGTGATCACCCAGGAGAAACCGCTGATCCAGCGGGACATTACCCAGACCACCTACTCGATTTCCGGCGAGGACGTCCAGCTGCTCCCGGTCGACAACATCGTCGACGCTGTCCGTCTCAAACCCGGCGTGACCATCGAAGGGAACTTCCGGGGAGGGAAAACCACAGAGGTTCTGTATCTCGTCGATGGCCTTCCGGTGCAGGATCTCCTGAGCGGGGAACGGGGTGCCACTCTTCCCAACAGCTCCATCACCGGCATGAGCATATACACCGGCGGGTTTGAGGCTGAGTACGGAAATGCTCTTTCCGGCGTGGTGAACATTGTGAGCAAGACGGGGACGGACGAGCACCGCGGGTTCGTGCGTGCCGACAAGGATAATATCTTCGGCGGGACGCAGAACAGCCGCACGACGGACTTTGAACTCTCCGCCTCGGGACCGATCGTACGGGAATCGGTGCACTACCTTGCCGCAGTGACAGGTCTTCTCACCGACACCCGCTGGTGGCAGGACTTCCAGCATACGTCCATTGCCGGGCCCGTGGACCGGACCATCAACGCCTTCGGGAAGATCGACTACCAGAGCGGCCCGACACTCCGTCTGGGAATGCAGGTGCTGGTGTCAGATCATGACTGGCACGACTATGAGTTTCCCTGGCGCTTCAATCTGGACGGTCTGCCTCCGGAACGGCGCACCTCCAACAGGATTGCGGCAATCCTTTCCCATTCCCCTTCGGAGTCGTTCTTCTACACCGCAAGCCTGAACCGCTTTTTTGTCCGTTCCAGGATAGGAGCGGGGGAGAAGACGGACATGCCCGTGAACGACCCTTACCAGTACGACTTCTTCCTGCAGTATATCGTAGACGGCCAGCGCACCTGGTGGAGCAATTCCGGACAGGAAAGTTACGGTCTGCGGTTCGACGGCACATACAACGTGAGCCGAACCCAGCTCCTGAAATTCGGCGGTGAGCTGACGCTGTACAACCTGGAAGCGGATCTGGTGAAACAGGAGCCGCGGCTGACGTACTTCGGGAAGCCGCTGGTGAATGAACCGCAGATCACTTTCATATCAGCATACGACTATCACCCGCGCTCCGGTTCGCTCTATGCGCAATCCAAGATCGATGTCCCCGCCGAGGGTGTCCTGCTGACTTTCGGGCTCCGGTATGATTTTCTGGATCCCAGGGCAGAGCGGCCCCAGGTGGAGGCAATCCCGCTGGCGGATACCGCCTACTCTTTCCGCGTCGCAGGCACAACTCCCGCATCGTTCAAGCAACAGGTGAGTCCCCGCTTCGGTGCGGCCATGCAGATAGCGGAACGCGGCTACCTTTTCGTCAACCTCGGATGGTATTTCCAGTACCCGCTGTTCGATTATCTCTACACGGGGCTTGACCGGGTGGGGCTGGCCAAGGGCATCAGCGCGATCACCGGAAATCCCGATCTTGAGCCCGAGCGCACGAAGGTCTGGGAGCTCAGCCTGAAATATGTGCTGCCGTTCGATATCGTGGCGTCGGGGACGTATTTCCGGAAAGAGAGCAGCAATCTGGTCGATTCGAAGACCTTCATTCCCGGCGACAGCAAGCTTTCCGGCGGATTCGGGTTTGCCGAATACGTGAACAACCCGTACGGTGAAGCATCGGGTTTCGAACTGGTCGTGTCCCGCGACCGGGGATCGTGGCTGACGGGAGAGCTGTCCTACACCTATATGGTGGCGGAAGGTGAGAGCGGGAGCGCTTCTGACGGATTCTACATTGCGCAATACGGTCTGCCGCCGGGACAGCGCATTTATCCGTTGAGCTGGGACCAGCGACATACCGTGAAGGGGGTGGCCCTGCTGAGATTGCCCTGGGAAATGGACATCAACACGGTGTTCGAGTGGCATACGGGCCGCCCGTATACCGCCTATCCTACAAGCACAGGCTTTGAAGAGATTGACGGCGGCGTCTTTCTGCAGAACAACGCGCGCATGTCCGCGTACACCAATGTGGACCTGCGGGCGGAACAACGCTTCCGCTTTTCCTGGTGGCCCGGTGCGGTACTCGCGCTGTACGTCGACTGCCGCAACCTCCTTAACGAAAAGAATGTCCGCTGGATGGATTCAAACGGACTGGAGGGAGGGGAACTGGGAGATCCATCAGGATACTACACCGGCCGGAGGACGAGTCTGGGTTTCCGTGTTGTATTCTAGATCCTTCGGACAAATGGCCCGGTGGCAGAGACGCAGTGGGCCGAGTCGGGGTCAGGATCACCCCCAATAATGGAGGCGGGTTCCATGGTTCAAATACACTACAGGATTGTCAATCCGTGACATGCTCATGATGGCCCGGGGAAGGCAGAAAATTCGGGGACGCGTCAGAAGACCCGGCATCCGTGCACACGATGGCGGGGGAGGGGTGCGTGTTCCGGAGCCTACTGCTTTGAAGCAGCCGGCCGCAAGAGGGCTCGTTCGGCGGTTGCTCGCCCGGATGTTGAGTGCCCCGAGGCCGCCGTTCACGAAGCTGCCCGGTCCAGGGCGGGTTGCTTCGAGGCTGTCAGCCGCAAGGTCGCTTGTTGCGGGGTTGCTTGCGCCGGCATTGCCCGTCGTCGTGCTGGCGGTGCTGTGGACGGGATGCGAAGAGTCGCTCCCACCGAGGGTTGATCCGCCGGAAGTGCTCCACCCGGATGTCGGGATGGTCGGTGACATTATCAGCCTCCATGGGTACGGCGGCGACGACACTCTCTTCACAGGCGGCAACGTCAGGCTTTCCATGACGAACGTCCATGACGAGGTGCTGTCCGAAGATGCGCTCATCCGCGCCACCGTGACTCTCTCTCTCAGCGTGAAACCCGACTCGGTGCGGACTCTGCAGCTTGGTCGGGACGACCTTGTTGCTCCGCCGGGTTTCTTCGGCCCGGTGCTGACCCTCGGCGTGCACGAACATGTCGAGCTGATGGGGGTGTGGGATCAGCGGACGGACAACGGGACCCCGTTCTGGACATTTCCCACGTACCATGAGGCTTTCGACAGCAAAGGCCGGACCTTCTTTCAGTCGGATACCATTTCGATGGTGGTGACCACATCAATGCAGGTGTTCGAGAGGGTACAGCCCCTCGAGATTATCAAACGGGAATTGCCGGTCGTCTACGAACTCTACGACCTGCCACTTCCGCCGCCCCCCAATTAGAGACACCATGAACATCATCAATTTCGTTTTCGCTGTTCACAATCATCAGCCGGCCGGCAATTTCGATACCGTCTTTGAAGAGGCCTACCGCCATTCGTACGAACCGTTCCTCGAGGTGCTGGAGCGGCATCCTGCGGTCAAGTGCACACAACACTGGACGGGGACGCTGCTGGAGTGGCTCCTAAGGGTTCACCCGGAGTTTGTCGAGCGGATGCGCCTGCTCGTTGAACGCGGACAGCTGGAACTGCTCACAGGCGCCTACTATGAAGCGATCCTTGCGGTCATCCCTGAGGCTGACCGCATCGGACAGATTCGGAAACTCACCGACCTGATCCAGACAACGTTTGGCTTCAGGCCGCGGGGGATGTGGCTTGCCGAACGTGTGTGGGAACCGCACCTGGCGGCGTCTCTTTCGCGTGCAGGAGTGGAGTTTGTTGTCGTGGACGATACGCACTTCAGGCATGCGGGGTTGACGGACGAAGAGCTGCTCGGGTACTACGTTACGGAAGAGCTTGGTGAGACCCTGAAAATCCTGCCCATAGACAAGACCCTCCGGTACACGATCCCGTTCCGGCCCGTTGAGGAGACCCTCAGGTACTTCTCCTCCTCCGCCTCGGCGGAAGGTTCGCATATTGTCATACACGCCGATGACGGGGAAAAATTCGGCATCTGGCCCAAAACCCACAAGCACGTCTATGGTGACGGCTGGCTGGAGGCCTTTTGCAGCATGGTGGAAAGGGAGGGGGTGCTCGTCAGGTCAGTCCATCTCAAAGACGTCGTGGACACCTTTCCGCCTCTGGGACGCTTCTACCTCCCCACGGACTCCTACAGTGAGATGGCCAGGTGGGTTCTTCCCGCCTCGGTGAACCTCCGGCTGGAGGATTTCGAGCAGTCACTCCGGAGCACGGGAGCACTGGAGACCAACGGAATGTTTGTGAGGGGTGGATTCTGGCGCAACTTCCTCACGAAATATCCCGAGGCGAACCAGATGCATAAGAAGATGCTCCGCATCTCCGCGCGTCTCCACGACACTGAAAGCAGGGGTATAGTCCCCCTGGAGGTATATGACCATCTCTGGGCGGGCCAGTGCAACGATTCCCTCTGGCATGGACTGTTCGGTGGCGTTTATTTGCCCAATCTCCGTTTTCCCGTCTTCAGGAATCTTATTAAGGCGGAGAGCCTTCTGGACGAGATCGAACAGATCAGAGCCGTAAAGACTGAGTTGGAAGATTTTGACTGCGACGGACATAATGAAGTTATTGTGGAATCACCCGTTATGGATTTCTGTTTCAAGCCGGATCTCGGTGGAAGTCTCGTTGAGTTGGACTACAAACCGGGGTGCGTGAATCTTCTGGACATACTCAGCCGGCGGGAAGAGGCATCGCATCGGAAGCTTCTTAGAGCGATCCGGAGCCATGAGGCAGGGAGCGGCTGGGATGAACTGATCGCCAAAGAGAAAAATCTCGATGAATATCTTCATTTTGACTGGTACAGGCACGCTTCCTTCGTGGATCACTTCTTCGCCGACGGGACGGATCTGAAAGGACTGCTCCATTGCAACTACGGGGAACTCGGGGATTTCGTGAATCAGCCTTACCGGAGCACCGTTATCGGCGATGCGGAGCATGCCGTTGTGGAATTCGAACGGTCGGGAGCACTCTGGAGGGCCGGGCTGAAGCACAGGGTGCGGGTCAAGAAGACATTCCGTTACTCGCTTGTTTCCAGTGCATTCACCGTCGACTATTCCGTCGAAAACCTCGAGAGTTCCCCCATAGATATACATTTCGGCGTAGAGCTCGCCCTCGGGGGGATGGCCGGGGACGCGCCTGACCGGTACTACACAATTGACGGGAAGCCACTGGAGGGAGGCAGGTTGCGTTCACGAGGAGAACACGGTTCAATCCGCGAATTCGGTGCTGTGGACGCGTGGATGAATGTGGAAGTAGTCTTCACGCTTGACCGTCCGGCCGGGCTCTGGCGTTTTCCTATCGAAACAGTCTCGCTCTCGGAGGCGGGATTTGAGCGTCTGTACCAGGGATCGGTCATGATACCCCACTGGCGGTTCACACTCGCACCCGCCGGCAATGAGGACGCCTGCTCCTGGTCAGTCGTCCTCACACAGACCGTGAGGAGCCATTGAGCGGAAAAGGGCCTTCGATAAGCGTCGTTATTCCCGCTTTGAACGAAGAGAAGCTGCTGGACAGGATACTCTCTCAGTTCACGCCCGACGTCATCCGGGCGTTCGGGCTGGAGGTAATTTTAAGCGACGGAGGGAGCACGGACCGGACACTGGACATCGCGCGTGCGCGCGGGGTACGGATTGTAGAGAATCTGCCGTATGTCAAGCAGACGATTTCCATGGGTCGAAATGCAGGAGCCACGCAGGCTCTGGGAGAAGTGCTGGTATTCCTGAATGCGGACACCCGGATCGGGGATGTGTGGCACTTCTTTCGCAGAATCACCGAGGAGCTGCCCGGGCCGGGTGTCGTGGCGTTGACGTGCAGTGTGAAAGTGTATCCTGAGGAAGAGCGCCGGATCGACCGCTGGTTTCACGGTTTCTATAACTGGTTCTTTTCGATGATGAACAGGGTGGGGATGGGAATGGGCAGAGGGGAATGCCACGTGATGAGGCGGGAAGTCTTCGACCGCGTGCACGGATACGCCTCGCGGATTGCCGCAGGTGAAGACTATGACATGTTCCGCCGTCTCGAGCATCTGGGTACGATCCGGTTTCTGTACGATGTTGTAGTCCTCGAATCCCCCCGGCGGTACAGGAAGTACGGCTATCTGTATGTGACGGCGTCCTGGTTCATGAACTTCCTCGCCGTTTTCTTCCTCCGGAGGTCTATTCTGAGCGAATGGAAACCGGTTCGTTGAGGTTTGACTTTCAGCGGGATTCTTAATACACTTATATATTACGGGGTTATTTCAGTCTGAATAGGGAGCACAGGCATGCGGAAGAGGTTTTCGTTGATGACGGTGGGATTGCTGGTGGTGCTGAGTATGCTTGCCGGGGCTCAGCTCAACCGGCTCTTTTCCGGGGACAGCATTTACCCTCAGGTGGCCAAATTCTCGGATGTCCTGAGCCTGACGTACAAATACTACGTGGACGATGTTGACACGCAGAAGCTTACGGAATCCGCCATCGGGGGAGTGCTGAGTCAGCTCGATCCCCACTCGGTGTACATTCCTCTTTCGGCGATGCAGAAGGTTACCGAAGATTTTCAGGGAAGTTTTGAGGGGATCGGCATTGAGTATCAGGTCCTGAACGACACCCTGCTGGTGGTGGCGCCCATTGCCGGTGGGCCGAGCGAGGCCCTGGGCATCCAGTCCGGCGACAAGATCGTCAGGATCGATGATTCGTCGTCGGTCGGCATTGCACAGGAGGCCGTCCCCAAGAAACTGCGCGGCCCTAAAGGGACAAAAGTCAGAGTTCAGATTGTCCGGGCCGGCCTCAAAGGCGTGCTGGATTTCGAAATCACGCGCGACAAGATACCGATTTACACCGTTGACGCGTCCTTTATGATCGACGGCGAAACCGGGTACGTGAACGTGAACCGGTTTGCGGCGAAGACGCACGAGGAGTTCATGGACGCCCTCGGAAAGCTCCGGACTGCCGGCATGAAGCGGTTGATCCTGGATCTCCGGGCGAATGCCGGAGGGTATCTTGAACAGGCGTACAGGATGGTTGACGAGTTGATGCCCCGGGGGAAGAAGATTGTCTATACAAAAGGGCGCCGCCCTGAATTTGACGACGAATACGTTTCCTCGGGAAACGGCCAGTTCAAAGACATCCCGCTCCTGGTGCTGGTGAACAACGGATCGGCGTCGGCGAGCGAGATCGTGGCCGGGGCGATTCAGGATTGGGATCGGGGACTCATCATCGGGGAGACCACATTCGGGAAGGGGCTGGTACAGCGGCAGTTTGATTTGAAAGACGGGTCCGCATTCCGGCTTACGACCGCCCGTTATTACACGCCAAGCGGCCGGTTGATTCAGCGCCCGTACGACAAGGATAGAATCAAGTACCAGCGTGAGTTGCTCGACCGGGAAGAAGTGGAGGGGGAAAACATCGAACACGTGGCGGAGAAGGATTCAACGCGACCCGGGTTCAAGACCATGGGCGGCCGCATGGTCTACGGCGGGGGGGGCATTACACCCGACTACATCATCAAGTCCGACCGTCTCAACGAGTATTCGGTCCAGCTGCGCGGGAAGCTGGTGTTCCTGCAGGCGGCCGACAAGTATCTGGAGCAGCACGGGGCGGAGCTCCGCGGGAAGTATGCAAAGGACCCGGCACGTTTTGCGGCGGAATTTGACGTGACTTCAGACATGCTGGATCAAATTGAGTCCATCGCGAAGGCACGCGGTGTTGCGCCAAACAAGGAGCTGTTCGAAAAAGATCTCCGGTACATCAAGGCATTCACCAAAGCCTATATTGCCCGCGGCATCTGGGGGAACGAAGGCTCGGCCCGCGTCATGCTTCAGGAGGATGCGCAGTTCCAGAAGGCACTCACGTTGTTCCCCGAAGCGGAGAAAATGTGCAAGACGATCAGCAGCCTGAAATGACCTGTCCCGGATCCCGCCGCGCAGGCGTGTGGTTGCTGTTGATGTGCTGCATGTTCCCGGTTGTCATGCGGGCGCAGGACCCTCCCTCCAGGGTGCTGGTGGAGGGGGAGGAGCTCGTCTACAACGTGCGCTACTCCTTCTTTGATCTCGGTCAGATCAGGATCAAAACCGCCGGCAAAATGCGTCATGCCACCTACGAGGCGTTCGATTCCCGTGCGCTGATTGATTCGTATAAGGGTGTGCCGTTTGTGGATATGCATGCGGTGTTTGAGAGCGTGATCGACACCGCGGTCTTCTCGCGGCACTTCACGGGAAAGGTGAAGGAAGACAGCAAGTGGGATTTTGCACGGTACACATTCGAATACGACCGGCAACGGGTTCTGATGGAAATGGGCCAGCGGGACACCGTTATCTCGAAGCGGGAGACCCTCGCAGTCGACGGCCCGCACCATGACGGGCTTTCGCTTTTCTTTTTCGCCCGCGATCAGCTCTACTCGGGCAAGAAGCTGAATGTGCCGGCGATTATCACCGAGAAGAAGGTCAATGCCTACATCGACTTCTCGAAGGAGCGGACCGAGGTGGAGATCGACGCTGTTGACTATCCGGTGGATGTCATCAAGTTCGAAGGGAACGCGGAATTCGTCGGGATTTTTGGTCTGACAGGAGATTTCACCGGCTGGTTCAGCAATGATGAAACACGTATCCCGATAATGGCGAAAATGAAGGTGATCATCGGGAGTGTCACGATTGAGTTGATGCAGTGGAAACGCCCCGGCTGGGTGCCTCCGCGGGGGCGGGGATAATGAATTACGCACGCAGCTGCCAGATCCCATGAAAGTCAAATTCTGGGGAACACGCGGTTCAGTTCCTTCTCCCGGGCGGGACACGGTTCGCTACGGCGGCAACACGCCGTGCGTTGAGGTGCGTCTTGCGGAAAACAATCGCGTGATCTTCGATGCGGGGACCGGCCTGCGCGGACTCGGGGACGCTCTGATGGCCCGCGGAGAGTCGGTGAAGGCGATTATTGCCATCAGCCATCCTCACTGGGACCACATCCAGGGGTTCCCCTTCTTCAAGCCGGCATTCATTTCGGGGAATGATCTGACGATCGTCGGGGCGCAGACCAGGAGTATTACGCTCCGGCAGATGATCGCTTCGCAGATGAACAAGGTGTATTTCCCGATCCAGCTGAACGAACTCAAGGCGAAGATCAGTTTTTTACCGATCCGCGAAGAGACCATTCCGGTGTTCGAAGGGACGCTCAGCAGCATATTCGTGAACCACCCGGCGTTTTCCCTGGGGTACCGGCTCACGGTGGCCGGCCGGTCGCTGGTGTATATCAGCGACAATGAACCGTTCGACCGCGAAGTGGCCCGGTCGCTGAAAAATGTGGAGAAGCACGTTGTGGCGGGGTACCTGGAAGAGCGCGGAGATCCGAACCAGCGGATCTTCGACTTTGCCCGGGGGGCGGACGTGTTGATTCATGATGCCACATATACCCCTGAGGAGTACGTCAACCATGTCGGGTGGGGTCATTCCCACTATTTGTTCACGCTGAAGGTGGCGTCAGAGGCGCAGGTCGGCAAACTTCTCCTCTTTCATCACGAGCAATCCCGCACCGATGAGAAGGTGGATGAGATCGTGCAGAAGTGCCGGCGGGAAATCTCGTTGCGCGACTACAACTTCGAATGTTACGCCGCGGCGGAAGGGCTCGAGCTGGAGATCTGAGCACGGCGACTTGACAATCAGCCGATTCGTGGCTATCATCTCTCAGATGAGGTAAGCATGGGCTTCACGTTCAAGGCAGCGGATATCAAGAAACTGGAAAAAGTCCTGGGCGCACCGGTGCATCCCATGGGAGCTAATTTCCGGTTTGAACTCGCGCCGGCCGATCCCCTGAGGAAACTGGCCCTGGAGATCTATCCGCACATTCCCATCGGTACCTCACGCGGCACACTCGTGTCGGTGTACACCGAAAATGCGCACCTCCAGCTGCACTTCTGTTCGGGTTACGTGGTGAGCGATCTGCTGGGGGAGGTCACCTTTGTTGCTGAACATGCCGGCAAGCTGTCGGGACTGATCATCGAAAAAGAAGGGGGATGTTCCCTGTTTGCCAATGTGGACCGGTCCCTCGTCTCCGGCGATTTCACGGCACTGGGGCCGGAAGTGATGCTCTCCGGTATCGCCCTGTCCCTGACGGATGGGATCCTGGGAACTCCGGCGGCCGGGCCGAAACGGAAAACGGGGCGCTCGTCACGGACGGGAAAAAAAAGCGCCGCCCGCGCATGATTGCGGTGTCGGTGTACGTGACGCACAGACGTCGCAGGCTGGACCGGGTGCGTGCGATGCGTGCGGTGCGTGCCGCGCTCCGCATGGAGAGGGTGGGGGAGGGACAGGTTACGGTGATAGGCATTTCCGATCCCGTGTGCCGCCGGATGAACCGGCGATTCCTCGGGCACGATTACACAACGGATGTGATTTCCTTTCCCCTCGGCACGGCGGGAATACTTGAGGGTGAGGTGTATGTCAATCTTGACCGGGCGCACGTGCAGGCGAGGGCGTATGGTGTCACCCCCGGACATGAAGCCGCCCGCCTTGTGATCCACGGTACCCTGCACCTGGCAGGATACGACGACCGGACGCCGGCGAACGCCCGGCGGATGCGCCGGCGGGAAGATCAGATTCTGGCGCGTGTGTTTCCGCGCCGTTCACGAACAGGAAGATCATGAAAGACCGCGTCGTCGAAATCCTCGTCTATATCATGGCGGAGATGCAGGAAAACAAGCAGCTGCATGATATCGATCTGCTGCATCTCCGTGACCGCGGGTACACCACGTCGGAAATCAGCGCGGCATTCAGCTGGCTCTACGAGAATATGCCGGCGGACGGCGTGGAGTCTGTCCGTCCGGGCCGGGCCGCACACGGTTCACGCCGCATGCTGCACGACGCGGAAAAAGCGGTCCTGTCCACCGATGCACAGGGGTATTTGATACAGCTCGGTGAGCTGGGGATTCTTGATGACCGGGACATCGAAACGCTGATCGAACGGGCGATGACCTCGGGGTATATCAGGCTGACAGTGCAGGAGGTGCGGGAGCTGGCCGCAGCTGTGCTGTTTTCCCGCGATCGGCGCGCCGGAAGCACCGGCCACTCGATTTTGAACAATGAGGATACGATACACTGATGGCAGTGAAGAAGCAGGTAAAGAAGAAGCAGGCAGATGACCAGGCACCAACACTCAAATCCACCCCCCCCCGCCGTACGCGTGTCAAACGCGCCGCCGTTCCGGATTCAGGTCCGAACGGCAAAGCCCTGATCATTGTCGAGTCCCCGTCCAAAGCCAAGACAATCAACAAATATCTCGGTCACGACTACCATGTCGAGGCCTCGGTGGGGCACATCAAGAATCTTCCCAAGAGCAAGCTGGGCATAGACGTCGACAATGGCTTTTTGCCCGAGTACGAGACGATCAAAGGCAAGGACGATGTCATCGCGCGGCTGAAGCACCATGCCGGCGGTGCCCGCGCCGTCTATCTCGCCACCGACCCTGACCGCGAGGGTGAGGCGATAGCCTGGCATATTGCCGAGGCAATCAAGGACGACAACACCAACATTTTCCGGGTCCTCTTTCACGAGATCACAGAGCGCGGGATCACCGAGGCGATGAAGAACCCCCTGCGCATCGATGATCACCTTGTCAACTCCCAGCAGGCGCGGCGGGCCATGGACCGGCTGGTCGGTTACAAGATCTCGCCGTTTGTCTGGAAGACGGTATTCTACGGACTTTCCGCCGGACGGGTGCAATCGGTGGCGGTACGGCTGATCTGCGAGCGTGAAGCCGCAATCGGCGCCTTCGTGCCGCAGGAATACTGGTCGGTCATCGCGGAATTCCAGACGGAGGGGTGCGAGCCGTTTCTGGCAAAACTCTTCAAGGTGGGCGGTGACGATCCTGTCATCGGGGACGGGACAACAGCGGAAGGATATCTCACGGATATCCGCAAGCAGCAGTTTGTCATTGCGGACATCCAGAAGAAACCGGTGAAACGGAATCCGCCGGCCCCCTTCATCACCAGCACGATGCAGCAGGAATCCGCGCGCAGACTGCGGTTCCAGGCGAAGCGGACGATGATGCTCGCACAGAAGTTATATGAAGGTGTCGAACTCGGCGAAGACGGGCGAGTCGGACTTATCACCTATATGCGCACGGATTCCACTCGTCTGAGCGAGGATGCCGTGCGCGAGGTGCGGCAGTACATCTATGACAATTACGGGAAGGAGTATCTCCCGCACGAAGCCCGGCTGTTCAAGAAGGGGAAGGGGTCACAGGATGCCCACGAGGCGATCCGCCCGACGTCCACAAAGTACTCCCCGAAGGCGGTCAAGAAATACCTCGAACCGGAGATGTTCCTGCTGTACGAGCTGATCTGGAACCGTTTTCTGGCCTGCCAGATGAGCCCCGCGGTGGCCTCGCAGACCACGGTCGATGTGCGCGGCGGCGAGTATCTGTTCCGGGCGACGGATTCCGTCCCGACGTTCCGCGGGTTCCTTCAGGTGTATGACGACATGGTGGATGAGACCGAAAAACAGGGTGACGAAGATCCCGTCTCGAAGTTGCCCGCGGATCTGAAGCTCGAAGACCGGGCTGCGCTCCGCAACCTGATGCCGAACCAGCATTTCACAAAACCGCCGGGACGGTTCACCGAAAGCAGCCTCGTCCGCGAGCTGGAAGCGCTCGGCATCGGGCGTCCGAGCACGTACGCACTGATTGTGGACACGATCCAGGCGCGGAAATACGTCGAACAGCGCGAACGCCGGCTCTATCCCACAGAACTCGGCAAGGCGGTAAACAAGATCCTCGTCGAACACTTCCCCCATATTTTCAACGTGGCCTTCACCGCCAGGATGGAGGAAGAACTGGATACGATTGCCTCCGGCCGGCAGACATACGAGCAGGTGATGGAAGACTTCTATAACCCCTTTATCCGGGACGTGGAGGGAGTCGACAAGAAAACGGCGGCGATCAAGAAGTCGTTGCAACAGACAACCGATGAAGTGTGCGAGACGTGCGGGAAGCCGTTGATCATCAAGTGGGGACGCAACGGGAGATTCATGGCCTGCAGTGGATATCCGACCTGCAAGACGACCAGACCGCTGCCGGAAGAGGCGGAGCTGACGAAGCACATCGTGGCGAGCAAGTGCGAACTCTGTGGCGGTGATATGGTGGTGAAGGGGGGGCGCTTCGGGGCTTTCCTCGGGTGCTCGAACTATCCCAACTGTAAGAACACCAAACCCATATCTATAGGCGTGAAGTGCCCGAAGTGCAAGGATGGAGACGTCATCGAGCGGAAAACCAAGCGGAAACGCGTCTTCTACGGCTGTTCGCGGTACCCCGATTGTGACTTCGCATCGTGGGACAAGCCGGTGGGACGCGCCTGTGACACCTGCGGGAATGTCTACATGGTACAGAAGTACAACCAGAACCGGGGGGAGTATCTGGTCTGTCCCTCCTGCAAGGCGGAAGTGGCGCAAGAGCCGGTGACGATAGCAGCAGAATAAAGGTGGGGCGACGGCTAAACAGGATCACATCGAGGATTTTCTGCAATACATGTCCGCCGAGCGCAACGCCTCGAAACACACCCTGGCGGCGTACGAATATGATATGCGCCAGTACAGGGAATTCCTGACGGCAGCCGGTGTTGAGGTGCAGGATGTGGATCACACCCGGATCAGGCAGTTTCTGGGCTCCCTGATGGAACAGGGG
Source organism: uncultured Bacteroidota bacterium (assembly GCA_963779225.1). Lineage (GTDB taxonomy): Bacteria > Bacteroidota > Ignavibacteria > UBA10030 > UBA6906 > CAVPCZ01. The sequence continues at coordinate 257,715 of CAVZWW010000002.1, read as the reverse complement.
ATCGCCAAACGAAGTGCCGGAAGAAAACTTGCATGTTTGCGTTCTTTTTATAAGTTCCTGAGAAGGAAGGGGATCGCTGCGGTCAACCCGACGGCGATCGTGGCTTCCCCCAGGCTGGAACGGCGACTGCCGCAGTTTCTGGATGAGGATGCTGTGAAGCAGGTGCTCGCACAGCCCGACTGCAGAACGCCTGTGGGGATCCGGGATGCCGCGATTCTCGAACTCTTCTACAGCACAGGCATCCGGTTGAGCGAGCTTCTGCATCTGACACCACGTGATCTGGAATTCAGTCAGCGGACGGTGAAGGTGACCGGGAAGGGAAGTAAACAACGGATTGTGCCTTTCGGCCGGAAAGCGGCGGCGGCAGTCCAGCGGTGGATGCAGGTGCGCGCTACGTTTGTCCGCCCTGACCGGGATCCCGGAACAGTATTCCTCAGCGCGCGGGGAAAAATCCTCCAGCCGAAGACCGTGAATCTTCTTGTGAACCGCTATATCGGCGCGGTATCTGAAATCCGCCAGAAAAGTCCTCATGTCCTCCGCCACACCTTCGCCACCCACCTCGTGAATCGCGGTGCCGATCTCCAGGCCGTCCGCGAATTGCTGGGTCATGAGAGCCTCTCAACGACCCAGGTGTACACTCACGTGGGGATTGACCGACTTAAAAAGGTTTATGCTCAGGCCCATCCAAAAGGGTCCTGATTCCCCGAACATCCTGCATAAAGGAGACCGACCATGAACGTCACATTCACCGCACGTCGTTTCCGACCGCATCCCGATATCAAGGCTCACGCACTGGACACCGTGAAGAAGATGAACAAGTTTTTTGACGGTATCATCAGCGCAGATGTGATACTCAGCTACGAACGGGCGACGAACAGCGTGAAGACCGCGGAAATCAACCTGCAGGTGTTTGGCAACGTTCTGACAGCAAAGGAGTCCACCGACGACTATCACAAGTCCATTGACAAGGCAGCCGGAAAACTTACTCTCCGGCTGGAGAAGTACAAAACCAAACTGCGCGCGAAAGACAAAACCAAGGTCCGGGCCATACAGGACAAGGTGTAAGCAATGAAGATCGATCCCAGCAGCGAAACGCGAAAGCGAAGCATCACGGTCGGGTTCATGTACGACGTCACGCGCGAACGATTCAAGCTCGAGAAGCTGAACGGGGAAAACGGGTTCGCCAACGAGATCAAGGACAAGAACCTCCACCGTCCGGGATTGGCGCTTGCGGGATACGTCGGGCTCTTCACCTATGACCGGGTCCAGATTATGGGCAACACCGAGATCCGGTATCTGAAGTCGCTGGATGTGCCCCAGCGCCGGGTTATGTTCACCACGCTGCTGGAATTTCAGATTCCGTGCTTCATCCTGACCAACGGCAATACCCTTGATGATGAATTGCTGCAGGAGGCGGCCGCGAAGGGGATTCCGGTCTTCGGGACGCCGTTCAGCACCACAAAGGTATCCTACTTCCTCGCCGATTTTCTCGACGACCAGTTTGCACCGCAGGTGATGGTCCACGGCTCGCTGGTGGATGTCTATGGCATTGGCGTGCTTGTCGCCGGACGGTCAGGTATCGGGAAGAGCGAAATTGCACTGGACCTGGTGGAACGGGGGCACCGGCTTGTGGCCGACGACGTTGTGATGATCACGCGCAAGGGAGAGGGGATACTCATCGGCGCAGGGACCGACCTGGTCAAACATTTCATGGAAGTGCGCGGCCTCGGACTGATCGACGTGCGCAGCATGTTTGGAATACGTGCGATCCGGTATCATAAACGGGTCGAAATCGTGGTGGAATTGGAGGAATGGCGGCCGGACGAGGACTACACGCGGACAGGCCTGGACGACCTGACCGTGTCCGTGCTTGAAGTCGAGGTTCCTCTTGTAAAATTGCCAATCTTCCCCGGTAAAAACGTCACCGTTATTACCGAAGTCATTGCCTTGAATTACCTCCTCAAGCATTACGGGTATGATGCCGCCAAAGTGTTCGCCAAGCGCCTGGAGGGCATGATAGGGCAGAAAGCAAAGGGGAACCGGGCAATTGACTATTTTGAGCACGATTTCGAGTAAAAAGCAAATTTTCCCTTGACAGTACCTTGAATATTCTGTAATTTTACCCGGCATTCGCAGAAACCCTCCTCCGGTGGGCCTTGTGGTTGCAGGCGTTGAATGGAGATCGAATCCACCTAAAAGACGTGGCATGACGTTTGTCCCTTGTATAGCGGATCGGTGTCGAAAATAGGGAGATTTGCAATGTTTAGGAAACAGCGATTCTTTGTTATTTCGAACGCATCGCTGGACCTGCGGGAAATCCGGTTCTTCAAGGCCAAGATGCTCGGGACGGGATTGCTCCTGAGCGCCGCCCTTATCGGTATCCTGTTGGTGGGGAACATCCTCGCAGGCGACGTTCTGGGAATCGGTTATGGGGCTCTGTCGGTGCTGAGTGATGAAAACCACTTGTTGAAAGAGCATATCCGCGATCTCGGAAAACAGATGCGGACGGTGCAGGGTGCGCTGGATGTTTTGTCTGAAAAGGGAAATGAATTGCGTCTCGAAGCGGACCTCTCGCGGATCGATGACGATACACGTTTGGTGGCGATCGGCGGAGCCAAGCAGGCCTCAATCAATCCGTTCCTTACCGGTGAGGCGAATGCCATCCTTGCGGAGTCCCAGGCGCTTATCGACCGCCTCAGCCGGGAGGTGAAGCTGCAGCAGCAGAGTTACGCGGAAGTGCGCTCGCGCATGGAATATAACCGGGAGTTCTTTACACATCTTCCTGCCATCAAGCCGATGGCGGGACATTACTCGGTCGGCGGGTTCGGGATGCGTCTCCATCCCGTCCTGCATGTCTGGCGGATGCACTACGGGGTGGACATTGTCAACGACGCGGGCGTGGATGTGTATGCCGCGGGAGACGGCGAAGTACGCTTTGCAGGTCGAACCCAGGGGGGGCTGGGCGTGCTTGTACAGCTCCAGCACGGATACGGCTATACCTCATTGTACGCCCACCTCTCCCAGGTGAACGTGAGGTCGGGACAGAAAGTGAAGCGGGGGGAACTGATCGGAAAATGCGGTCGTACAGGCCTGGTCAGCGGTCCCCATCTGCATTATGAAGTTCGCCGCAATGGTGTGAGTCAGAATCCCGTCGACTATTTCTTCGATGACATTGATGCGGCCCGTTACCGGACAATGCTGGCACAGGCCATTGCCGGCCGGTAACCGCCGTGATGCACGCATGAGGTGACGCAGTGATCTGGACGATGGAACTTGCATCGTACCTGGACGATGCCCCGTGGCCCGCGACCAAGGAAGAACTGGTGGATTATGCCATCCGAACCGGCGCTCCTGTAGAAGTCGTGGAGAATCTGCAGGAGCTCGAAGACAGCGAAGAGCCGCTGGAGAGTATAGAGGATATCTGGCCCGACTATCCGACGGGAGAGGATTTCTTCTATGAGGATGAGGGGGAATACTGACCGCGTCTATCCCTGACAAAACGCACATCGTTGCTTCTTTTTTTCCCATTTCTTACCTTACAAACCCAGCCGCCGGCTGGGTTTTTTTCTGGAATCGGCTATTGACAGGACAAAGCGCATTTGTGTGCCTCCGCAACCGTGTGTCCGGCGCGTCCCCGCTCCGGAATGATCGCTGTCGCCCGCTCCGTGTTCTGATCGCGGCGCTGATCGCCGCGGTACCGGCACTATCCCCCTGTGCCGCACAATTCGCCGGAACACCCCAGCAAGAAATTTCCTCGATCGCGTTCGAAGGCCTCAACAGCTTCACCGTTAGCGAGCTGCAGACGATGATGGCAACACGCGAGACTCCCGGATGGTTCAACAAGTTCCTCTACAACAGCATCAGCGAACGTCTCGGCCGGAAGAACGAATACTTCAACGCCGTCAATCTGGGCGCGGACGTGGAACGCCTGCGGAAATTCTACACGAACCACGGTTTTTCAGAAGTCCTCATCGACACCGTCATCCGGGACTCGCCGGAAGAGGGCACGCTGGACATCATTATCCGGATCACCGAAGGGTATCGTTCCATCGTGGAGCAGGTGGTGTACAGGGGGATTGTTGACGAGCCGGGAGTGATCTGGGAGGATGTACGCCGGTCGCAAAAGATCTCTCCCGGGGACTATTATGGCAGTCAGACTCTTGAAGACGAGGTGAAACGTATCCTGCGCATCTATGCGGACAACGGCTTCCCGAATGCGGAATTCGTGCGGGACAGCTCGTATGCCCGGCGGTACGCCAGCTCCCGTAATTATGTGGTCAAACTGGCATTTGACCCCGGACACCGGTATGTCTTCGGCGATATCACGGTGCGGCAGGAAGTGGATACGCTCGACGCCAGCCCCCCCCGCGAGGATATCACCGACGAGATTATCCTCAGGCAGATGGATTATCAGCCGGGGGATTTCTTCAGCCTGGACAAGAAGATCTCCAGCGAACGGAATTTGAACAGGCTGGGCATCTTTGACCTCCGGACACTCGATGTCTACGTTCCGCCCCGCGGAGATTCGGCGATCATCGTTCCCAGCCGTGTGACCATCCGGCCGCGCGACAAACACGAACTTGCCCCGGAACTGCTGGTCAGCGACAAGGACGGTGCGTTCAATATCGGCGCGGGCCTCGGATACACCAACCGGAATTTCTGGGGCGATGCACGAACGTTCAACGCGCGCCTGCGCTTTCAAACCCAGACCATCAGGAGTTTTCCCCATTACTTCCGCGTCAATGAAGATGCGGTGTCCAACCTCGATCTTACATTCGAGCTGGTGCAACCGTACATTTTCACCAACAAAGTCAAAGGTACCTGGTCCTTCTCCTTCATCCTGGACAAACAGAAACCGTATCTGCAGAACATTCTCCGGAACAAGATCGGGGTTACCGGCAGGCAGGCCGAATTTACCACACATGTCCTGGAATGGACACTGGAAGCGGTGGATCTGAAGAAGAATGAGAATTTTGCGGCTTCCGACCCGTCGGTCCAGGCCCAGCTGGGATATCTCCAGGAACGGCAGTTCAACTCGATCCTGTCGTATACGCTTGGACGCGACATGACGAACGACCTGTTTTCCCCCTCGGCGGGGTTCATTCATGCTATAACCGTGGAAGAAGCCGGCCTGCTTCCACTCGCGCTGAAAGGCATCCTGCCCAACCTGCCGTTCACACAGTTCGTGCGGGGTGTTCTGGTCGGGCGCTGGTTCTCGGACAAATCCGGCGACAGGCGCTTCTTCATCCTTGCGAGCAAGCTCAAGGCGGGTATCGAGGAAAAGTACGGCGAAAGCAGGGGCGACTCAACACGCACCATTCCGCAGACCCACCGCTTTTTCGGCGGCGGCGGGAGCAGTGTGCGCGGATGGGCGTCGCGCGATCTCAAGGCCCGGGGGGATCCACAACTCGGCGGCAACTTCGCACTCGAAGCCAGCCTGGAATGCCGTGTGAACATTTTGCAGACCATGCGCGACGGATTCCTCGACAAGGCCTGGCTTGTGGGTTTTGTGGATGCCGGCAACGTGTGGGAAAATGTGAGTGGTTTCCAGTTCTCCTCGGTGGCCATCGCCACGGGCATCGGGCTTCGCTGGGAAACTCTCTTCGGACCGTTCCGGTTCGATTGGGGGATCCGTGTCTATGACCCCACACGCGCCGACGGTAATTACTGGATCACAGAGCGGAAATTGCTCAGCGAGACGTTTGCGGAAGGAATCTTTCATTTTGGCATCGGACACGCTTTCTGACAACGGGGGCACCGCGTGGCCCCGGGTGATCGGACAGGAACGGGTGAAGACCCTGCTCCGCCGTGCAATCCATGCCCGGCGGCTCTCCCATGCCTATCTCTTCTACGGCCCCGAAGGGTCGGGAAAAGACGCGCTGGCCATCGAACTGGCCCGGGTCATCCATTGTGAACGCGGCGGCGAAGAAGCCTGCGGCATCTGTCCATCCTGCACCAGCATGGACTCCCTCCAGCACCCCGATGTGCGTTTTGTGACCGCCTTGCCCGTAGGCAAGGGAGGAGAACAGGCGGATGACGGGCCGCTGGACAAACTGGCACAGGCGGACGTAACGGCCATCCAGGAGGAATTTGCCGCGAAAGGCCGCGACCCGTACTACCGTGTGAACATTCCGCGCGCAACCACCATCAAGATCAACAGCATCCGGGAAATCCGGCGGGAAGCACCTCTGAGCTCCGCCGGGAACCGACGCCGTGTGTACATCATTTCCAACGCCGACATGATGGCCGATCCCGCGGCCAACACGCTCCTCAAGACACTGGAGGAACCGGCGGGAGATTGCATGCTAATTCTTACCACATCATTCAAAGACCAACTGCTGCCCACCATCGTTTCCCGTTGCCAGCAGGTGCGCTTCGATCCTCTTACCGAAGGGCTGGTGTATGATGCCCTGATGGCGCGGCGACAGCCCCAGCCGGCCCAGGCGGAACTGGTCGCGCGATTGTGCATGGGGAACTTCACCCGCGCGATCCAATTGCTCGATGAGGATCTGATGAACGAGCGTGAACGGGTCCTTACCTTCATCAGGCGCACGGTCGCCGGGCACCACGCCGATGTCGCCGACGTGATCGATGCCATAACAGAACGCAAAGACCGCGATCGCGTCTCGCTCTTCCTGCTCTTGATGATGATGTGGTTCAGGGATGCCCTGGTGATCTCAAGCGGCCGGACCGCCATCAACCATGATCAGCATGAAAGTCTGCAGAAGTTCGTAGCGCGCTATCCCGGAGCCGACCTGGCGGGCATCATCAGCGACATCGAGCGGGCAATTTCCCTTGTGGGAAAAAATGTCTACCTTAAACTCGTGTTGTACCAGCTGGCCGGCAGGCTGAAATCCCATATCCTGAAAGCCACATGATCCAGTCTGAACGCATTCTTGTCACCGCCGCACTGCCCTACGCCAACGGGCCGATTCATCTGGGCCACCTTGCGGGGGCGTATCTGCCCGCGGACATCTACGTCCGCTACCAGCGACTGAAGCGGCGCGACGTGCTCTTCATGTGCGGGTCTGATGAGCACGGCGTGCCCATCACGATCACCGCGGAAAAAGAGGGGATACGTCCACAGGACGTGGTGGACCGATACCACACCCGGAATGCGGCGGCGTTTGAGAAGTTCGGGATGAGTTTTGACAACTATTCGCGCACTTCTCTTCCGCTGCATCACAAAACCGCGCAGGAATTCTTTGCGGAATTCCACCGGCGCGGCCTGCTCCGCGAAAAACAGGAAAAGCAATTCTACGACGCCAAAGCGAAAAAGTTCCTCCCCGATCGTTACGTCGAAGGAACATGCCCGGTCTGCGCCAACCCGGAGGCAAGGGGGGATCAGTGCGAGAAGTGCGGCTCGTATCTGAGTCCGCTGGAGCTGATCCGGCCGCGCAGTAAGATCACCGGGGAAACCCCTGAGGTGCGGGAAACGTCCCACTGGTATTTTCCGCTCGGTGAGTATCAGGAACGCCTCGAAGCCTATGTCCGGGACCGCGATGCTCGCGACGGGTGGAAGGAAAATGTCCTCAATTATTGCCGCAGCTGGTTCAAGGAAGGACTGCAGGACCGTGCTGTTACACGTGACCTGGATTGGGGAGTCCACGTCCCGCTCGAAGGGTATGCGCACAAGGTCCTGTATGTCTGGTTCGATGCCGTTCTCGGATACATTTCCGCCACGAAGGAATGGGCGGAGCGACGGGGTACGCCGGATGAATGGCAACGATACTGGCTGTCACCGGACACCAAGTACGTGGCGTTCATAGGCAAAGACAATGTGGTCTTCCACTGCATCGTGTTTCCGGCCATGTTGATGGCATGGAACGAAACACACGAAAAGCAATACATTCTCCCGGACAACGTCCCGGCGAACGAATTTCTTAACTTTGAGGGACAGAAGTTCTCCAAAAGCCGGGGGTGGGGGATCGACGTGGAGGATATCCTCGCACGCTTCCCGGCCGATCCGCTCCGGTACTACCTGGCGGTGTCGCTTCCCGAGTCGCGCGATTCGGATTTCTTCTGGAAGGAGTTCCAGGCGAAGAACAACAACGAGCTGGCCGATATTCTGGGGAATTTCATCAACCGCACGGTCGCGTTCAGCGGGCGGACGTTTGACGGATGCGTGCCGGCCCGGGGAGTTCTGGGGAATCCCGAACAGACCATTCTTGAAGTCCTCCGCCGGACACCGGGCATTGCCGGCGATCATTTCGAACGCTATCGCTTCCGGGACGGCCTCACCGATGTGATGAACCTCTCGCGCGCGGCCAACAAGTACTTCAATGACAGCGAACCGTGGAAAACGGCAAAGGCCGACCCCGCGCGCTGTGCGACAACAATCAACATCTGCCTGCAGGTCTCGCGTGCGCTCGCAATCCTGATGCAGCCTGTTCTGCCCGATGCATGCGAGCGACTCTGGAAGCTGCTCAGACTCCCGGGAAGTGCGGCAGCGCAATCCTGGAACTCCGCGGCTGAACTGAGGATTCCGGAAGGGCATCGCATCGGCAAACCGGAGATTCTTTTCACAAAGATCGAGGACGAGGTGATCGAACGAGAATTGAAGGCGCTTGTGCCGCAACCCGTAACACCGGCCCCGGTGGCCGTGCCACCCGCCGCAGCTGTCCCGGCATCGCCGGCCACAGGAGTTCCGGCGACTTCGGATGCGAGTGTTCCGGCATCCCCGGCCACAGGAGTTCCGGCCCCGGTGGCGGTGCCACCGGCCGCGACAACGGTGAAAGAACTCATCACGTTTGAGGATTTCAAGAAAATCGATCTCCGGGTCGCTCGCGTTCTGTCCGCCGAACGGCTCCCCAAGTCGGAAAAGCTCCTGAAACTGCAAATCGCTGTGGGAGACGAACGGCGGCAGGTGGTGGCAGGCATCGCCCAGCACTATGCGCCGGAAGAGCTGGTGGGCAGGACCGTGATTGTCGTGTATAATCTCAAGCCCGCAAAGCTGATGGGACAGGAGTCCCAGGGCATGATCCTCGCTGCGTCGGATGATTCGGGAAAACTCGCCATCCTCACACCGGCGGCGGAAATCGCGGACGGGAGCGTGGTGAAGTAGTGGATCAGTTGCCGGTCTTCTTTGACACCCATGCACATCTGACTTCGCCGGAATTCGAAGGGGATCGTGAAGAGGTGATTGCGCGCGCTCACCACGCAGGGGTCCGCTGGATCATCAATCCGGGCGTCGACCTGGAGGACAGCCGGAGAGCGGTGGATCTGGCCGCACAATATCCGGGAGTGTACGCGGCCGTCGGGTTCCATCCACACGAAGCGAAGAAAGCCGACGCACAGACCCTGGAGTCCCTTGAGGAATTGAGCGCCCGGGCGAAAGTGGTGGCGATCGGGGAGATCGGTCTGGACTTCCATTACGACCTTTCGCCGCGTGAGACACAGCGGGAGGTGTTCCGGGCGCAGCTGGGGATCGCCGCACGGCGTAATCTGCCCGTGATTATTCACACGCGTGAATCGCTGGATGAGACGGTCGGAATCGTGGAGGAATTCATCCGGACGCATCCGGAATGGCGGCAGCGCGGAGCGGACCCCGCCAATCGCTATCCCGAACCGCGCGGGGTTTTTCACTGCTTTCCGGGGACGCCGGCAACCGCATGGAAGTTAATCGAAATGGGCTTTCGGGTGTCGATGCCGGGTATTGTGACATTCAAGAATGCCGGCGATGCGGCTGCGGTGGCGGGTGAAGTTTCGACCGAGCGTCTGATGCTGGAAACCGACAGCCCCTACCTTACACCGGTGCCGCACCGCGGTACGCGCAATGAACCGGCGTACCTTCCTCTGATTGCTGAACGTATCGCGGAGCTGCAGGGATTGACGGTCGGGGATGTTGCGCGCGCAACCAGCTATGCCGCGTACAAGCTGTTCGGCGTCGGGGACCCTCCGGCACCGGCGTTTACGTATCCTCTCAAGAATTCTCTGTACATCAATCTGACCATCCGGTGCAACGCCGACTGCGTCTTCTGCGACCGGAAAGGGGAGGCCGTGGTGAAGGGGCACAACCTCAAGATCGAACGCGAGCCGACGGCGGAAGAAGTGATTGAGGAGATCGGCGATCCCACGCGGTATGCCGAGATCGTGTTCTGCGGCTACGGCGAACCCACGATCCGCCTCGACACACTCAAGCACGTGGCTCGATGGGTGAAAGACCGCGGCGGCGTGACGCGTCTGAATACCGATGGCCATGGCAATATCATCAACAAGCGCAACATCATCCCCGAACTGGTGGGTCTCATCGACACCGTTTCGATCAGTCTGAATTCAACCGACCCCGGGCAATACGGAGCGCTCATGCGCCTGGATGGCGCGCGCTTCTTCCCCGCCATGATCGAGTTTGCGCGCGAAGCGGTCCGTCTCCTTCCCCGGGTGGTGATGACCATCGTGGATCTGGATGAGGTGAACGAGACCCGGGCCAGGCAATTCGTGGAAACAGACATCGGGGCCGTGTTCTCCAAACGGCCCTATTTCTAATGAGTTTCGACCGCACACTGGTTATCGCCGAAGGACAGCTCGGCGATCTGCTCCTGCTCGTTCCCGCCCTTCGCGCTCTGAAAACCGGCAACATGACACAGCACCTCACCGTCCTCGTTGTGAAACGCCGGCCGGGTCCGGCGGGTGTCGCGGATGCAGGGCCGCTCCCCCATGAAGGCGGATATGCCGGGGCAGCGCGCGTGGTGGATCCGGAGCCCCTGCTTTATCAAGGCGGCAATTCCGGGCCGGCGTCGGTGTTGAAATCCCTGCCGTACGTGGACCGCGTTTTCGAACTGGACCGTGCGCGTTTGCGGAAGCTCAGAGGATGGGCCCGCCTGCATGGGGAATGGGAAATCATCCGGACACTCCGGCGTGAACGGTTTGATGCGGTCATATGCGCGTTCCCCGAGGATCGTTTCGTTCTCTGGGCGCGGGCTTCGGGAGCCCGAAGAAGGGTGGGGCAGTATGCCCAGCCGCTCCGCCGGCTGCTCACAGATACGCCACACATCCTGAAAGAAGATCGGGGAGTGATTCGCTACTACCTTGCTCTTGCATCCGCCCTCGGAGCAAAAGGGGAGGATGAACGGACGGAGTTCGCAATCCCCGCTTCGGCCCGGACGTGGGCCCGGGAATTCATTGCAGCGCACTGTCCTGGAGCAGGTCCCATCGTAGTCATCAATCCGGGAGCCAGCGGGGATTACAGAATCTGGCCGCCGGAACGGTTTTCCGCCCTCCTGGCGAAGCTGCGCGCAAACGGTGTTCGGGTGATCCTTTGCGGAGGGCCGATTGACGATGAGGTCATGGAGGCTGTCACCACCGCGCATCAATCAGCGGTCCCGGTGGCACGCATGGGGCCGGACCTGACACGCGATGGCGCACTGTTCGCCGAGAGCGATCTGGTTGTGACGAATGACTCCGGTCCGCGGCATCTGGCCATTGCCGTCGGTGCGCGGTCGCTTGCCGTGATCCAGCGGCATCATCACCGTGCGTGGGGCGTCTATGCGGAATCCGATTCCTGTGCGACGGTAAGGGCCGAAGAGGAGTGTCCGGTGTGTCCTCGCGGCGTGTGCAATGACAGACGCCGCGAAGGAGAACGATTCGGATGCGTGTGCGTGAGGATGGTGAGCGTGGAGACCGTGTACGATCGTGTGATGCGTATGCTCAGCGTTTCTTTATCCGGTACTCCTCGTACGTCATTTGATGGTACGGATCGATCCGTCCAAGCTTGATGTAGATCGTCGGGTCCGGGTACTCCAGCAAGACGTCCGCCAGCTCAAGATATTTCGTATCAAAAAACGTTTTCACCGCCAGATTGCGGGAATCAACCGTCTTGCGGGCGGCGCTGGCCCTCTCAACCGCTTCCGCGATGTTCTCAATCGCCTTCTTCCTGTCCGCTGCAAGGGAATCCAGCCCGCTGAAATGATACTTGTACACCACCGTCCGCATCGGGCTCACGGAGGGGCGCAACAATTCCGTAATCAACTGTGTGCGGCTGTATCCGGTGGTCACCAGCTGCCACCCCTTCTGGCCGCTGGAACGCCCCAGACTTGCCATGTCCATTGCCTTCTGGAACCAGGGAGTCCCCCCGAGGTTCTCGTAGGTGTCGTAATCATACCCCAGAATCAGATACATATAGAAATCCAGGAAGCTGGTCAGGTCGTTGTAATTGTTCGGCGAGTGAGCGAGCGGCCGTCCCCTGATGTAGGTAAATTCCCAGGCTTCATCCAGCAAACGTATGACTGCAGTGCTCTTGTTGGTGCCGTATAACGGACGCTGGCTCCCTACAAAAACCTGCGCAATGTACTTGTTCTCCCCCGTAACATTCTGGATAAATATGTCCAGGGTGCACTTCACCTTGTCCTCGATCTGTTCCGAACCCCACTGGTAATTGTTGAGGTAATACCTGACGTCATCGGCAAAATCGCGCAGGAGGTCCTTGTTGGCCGAAGGCACCGACTCATAATTCACCTGTACGGTGCAATCCACCTGCTGGGCAACCGCAGGGAGAGTGAGCACGAAGCCGATCATGATGGCGGCGAATACGCGTGGGATCGTGTGGATGGACGGCCGCGGGGACATGGTTCCTCCTTCAAGGGAAAACTGTAAAGGGAATATACGGGATTTCACCGCAGACTTCAACCGTTCAATCCGCGATTTGCTCGATTTTCAGCAGATGCAGCGGGCCGGAGCAGTCACCGATTGAACTGATTTTCTCCTCAGAAAGCAGGCCTGACCAGATAATCTTGCCGGCTGTCCGGCGGCCGATGTCGTGGCGGCAGGCAGCCTGGACCGGCATTTCATAACCGGGAGGAATGTGGTCCGGGAAATCGAAACCGGGTCGAGGTACATCCGGCCGATAGGTAACAGATTGACCCGGGTGTAGTACGGAAATTGAAAGGGAAGCATGTAAAGTAGGAAAGGAAATGCGGAGATCCGGTGTACAGGGCGTGCGTCGCATTACTACTCTTGGCGTTCGGGCCGGGACGTGCAGCCGAGGCGGCGTTCGAGCGCCAGCCCATCGGCGTCCGCGATTTGGCACTCTCCGGCGCGGGAGTGGGTTTGATGGAAGGATCGGACGCCGGTGCGTTCAATCCGGCAGGGCTGGGGGGGGCAGGAAGGCGTACTCTCTCTGTTTCCTCTATACCCTCCCTCTTCGGTCTGGACGACCTCCGGCGCTCCGCACTGGCCTATGTAGAGCCCTTCGCCTGGGGTGCGGTGGGTGTCTCTGCATCGGTGTTCGGTTGTGCACTCTACCGTGAAACGACCTTTGCGGCGGAATGCGCCGTTGAAGTTGCCCCGGGGTGCAGGGTGGGAGTGCGATGTGCCGTCATGTCCCTCCGCATTCAGGATTACGGCGCAGCCTCAACTCTGGGAGTGGATGCCGGCTTCACATTCCGCCTTTCGCCTCTCATTGATATCGGCGGAGCGGTGGGGAATCTGAACGCCCCCTCGATCGGCCAATCCTCCGAACGGCTGCCACAGACGATTACGCTGGGAATGACCCTTCATCCGACAAGTGCCGCATCCCTCTGCGCTGCCGTATACTCCGACCAGCTCTTCAACCCGGAATTCCGGTTCGGGGTGGAATACTCGCTTCTCCCTGAAGTCATACTGCGTGGAGGAGTCTGCCAGGATCCATCAAGCTACACAGCCGGGTGTGGATTCAGCTATTCCGGGTTCGTCATCGAGTACGCCTATGTCGCACACCGCGATCTGGGAGGCTCACATGCTTTCGGTCTCTCCGTCGTGCTGGAGTAGAAGATCGGAGGATGCTCTCATGGGCCTGTTCTCCACCGGGCTTCCAGGAACATGACGCGCCCGCCGGGTCGCACAGTGGGGCTGTGGCTTGCCTTCGCCCTGTTGACCGGGGCCCGCATGTTCGCTCAGGAGATTCCGCCGCCGGGCGTTCCGGACGACACCGTGCACGGAGAGGCCGGCAACACGGCATTCGATCCGGACCGATTGCCGGCGGACGTGGACGGACGGGATCTCACCGAACGCCTCGCCTGGTTGCAGGCCTCACCACTGGATCTCAACAAAGCCTCCGCAGAAGATTTCCGGATGATACCCGGTGTAACCGCCGCCGACGCTGATGCGCTTGTTGCCGCACGAAAAGCCGCCAGGCGTTTCTCCAGCATCATCCAGCTTCGTGATGTCGGCGCGCGCGGAGCCGAACTGTATGCGCTGCTCCACCCTTTTGTGACTATTGAAGGAACCGACCGGCCGTTTCTCTGGGCGCGCAGCAGGATCGGCCGCCGCGTTCAACGGCGATCAGGTTTCGAGGAGCCGCCGTACCTGGGCTCTCCGCTCAGCAGCATGATCCAGGCACGTGTCGTCCCCACACGCAATATTGCAATCGGGGTCCAGACGGGTAAGGATCCCGGGGAGAGGCTGGGTGATGGCTTTCTGTCGGGTTACATCGAAGTGCGCTCCCTCTTCTCCTTTGTGCGTGTGGTGGCGGGGGATTTCGACGCGGATTATGCGGAAGGACTGGTCCTCGGTGCCGGTACGCGGCGGGCGCTGGCCGAGGGGAGCCTGGGCTACGGGTGTACCGTCGGAAACGGCATCCTGCCGCACCGGTCGACCGGGGAGGAGGAGTTCTTCCGTGGGATAGCCGCTTCCGCCACGATTCCCTTGACGATAGGAGAGTGCTCCGCAGCAGCCTTTCTATCACGCAAAAAGAAAACCGCCTCGATGAATGAAGATGGCTCGATTACCGTCTTCCATGCGGATGGATTGTTCCGCTCCGCTTCAGAGGTGGATCGGCGCGGAAATTGTTCAGAGACGGTGATGGGCGGCAGACTTGCGTGGGCATGGCCGGGCGGCGTGGATGTGGGCTTCACAGCCTGTGGCTCTTCCCTGGATCGCGCTGTGGCGGCGGAGGACCCCACGCACTTTGCGGGCACCAGGCAGCAGTCTGTGGGAGCAGATGTTGTCTGGCGGACCGGGGCATTCACTGTCGGTGTGGAGTGTGCCCGGGCCCGGGGACTTGCCGTAGCCGTGAGCGCCGGTCTCCTCTTTGCCCGTGGCTGGGAGGTTGGTATTCATCTGCGAGATTATGCCGGGGACTATCAGAACCGCCTCGGCCGCGGGTACGGGCAGGGGGAAGAGACACAGAACGAACGCGGTATCAGGGTTGCCTGGGATTTCCTCCCCGACCCGTGTGTACGTTGGTCCGGCAGCATTGAGCAGTATGCACGACCCTGGAGGACCTCGCTCGACAGAATGCCTGCGGGAGGCTCCAGGCTCCGTCTCCTCTGGTCAGTGAGGATTCATCGACGCTGCGATTTCGACGTGCTCCTGAACCTCAGCCGGGTTGAGCATACGGTCAGCTCGACTGATGAGGCCGGTCGGCACGTTTCTCCGATGGGAGAACTGCGCCAGGAAAGGCTCAGACTCACCGGTTTCCTGAAGGTTCACCGGAATCTCCTGATACGGAGCCGTTGCGACTTTACACGCGTCAGAAATCAGACAGCGGGACTCGACGAACGGGGGATGCTCATCTCGGAGGAGGCGCGTGTGATCCTTTCTCCTGTCCTCTCCCTTGCCGGCAGGGTTGCCTTCTTCAGCAGTGACGGATATGACTCGCGGTTGTATGAATATGAACCGGATCTGGAGGGTGTATACAGCATGCCGCCGCTTTACGGGCACGGGCGTCGATGGTTGATTCTGGTTAAATACACTCCTGCGCGCCGGTTCCGGCTTTCGGCAAAGTACAGTGCAACGGAGATGATGCAGGGAGCGCGATATGGAGGGGCGGATCTCGCCTTCGGGCTGCAGGTTGATTTTCAGATTGGCTCGGAGTAGATTAAGAAGAGGCGCGAGGGGCTTGTGTGTCACGCGCTCATATGGGTTCGCCTGAGGCTCATGGTGAGCCTCAGGGTGAGTCTCACCGGAGTCGTGGCACAGTGGCACATGTGCCACAGAGACTCTAGAGACTCACTGGAACAAGGATGACAAAGGGATTGTGAAGCTCTCCGGTTTTTTGTACGTTATATGATACATCGGATTCTCAACCGGAAAGTGAGGCGGTCGTGAAGGAGCGGGTGGTGGTGGCGATGAGCGGCGGGGTGGATTCCTCCGTGGCGGCGGCGTTGCTCGTGGAGCAGGGATATGAGGTCATCGGGATCACCCTGAAAACCTACAGGTACGAGGATGTCGGGGGCAACACCGGAAACGAGAGCAGCTGCTGTTCGCTGGATGGCATCAACGACGCCCGGGCCGTCGCCGGCCGGCTGGGTATCCCGCATTACGTGCTGGATTTCAGTGAACGGTTTGGGGTTGAGGTCATCGACAATTTTGTCCGGGAATACATGGATGGCCGGACTCCCAATCCCTGCGTGGTCTGCAACCGGAAGATCAAATGGGAAGAGCTGATCAGGAAGAGCACCGCGCTCGGTGCCGGAAAGATCGCGACGGGCCACTATGCGCGGGTACGCCGGGAATCGGGACGGTGGATTCTCTCCCGCGCGAAAGATGACAGCAAGGACCAGAGTTATGCGCTGTGGGGATTGACGCAGGAGTCCCTGGGGCGCACGTTGTTCCCCCTGGCGGAAATGACCAAGTCTGAAGCACGTGCCGCGGCTGCACGATTCGACCTTCCGGTGGCGGCCAAGGGGGAGAGTTTTGAGATCTGTTTCATCCCGGACAATAATTATGAGCGATTCCTGAAGGAGCGTCTTCCCGGGTTGCAGGAGATCGTTGACGGCGGGGATATGTACATGGACGGGGAGGTGGTGGGGAAACACCGCGGATATCCGTTTTACACCATCGGCCAACGGAAGGGGCTCGGGCTGGCGCGGAGCCGTCCGGTGTACGTGACGGGTATTGACCGGGCTGCAAACCGCATTACGTTGGGATATGAGGAGAATCTGCAAATGGGGGGCCTTCGGGCATCGCAGGTGAACATGATCAAGTACCCTGGCTGTCCTGTTCCGCGCCGTGTCATGGCGAGGATCCGGTACAAGGATCCCGGAGGGGAGGCCACCGCAGTGTCGCTCGGGGATGGCCGGTTAGAGGTACGTTTTGACGGGCCGCGCCGTGCGGTAACGCCGGGTCAGTCGGTCGTTCTCTACGAGGGAGATGATGTCGTGGGGGGTGGGGTCATCGATGAGGCATTGCACTGAGAATGGCATTTTCCCTTGTTGAGTACACGAGCAATCTTCAGCTCCGCGATCTCTTCAGATTTGATTTCCGGCATCTCAAAGGAGACATCGCCGGCGGGATCACCTCTGCGGTGGTTGCGCTCCCGCTTGCGCTCGGGTTTGGCATCCTGGCGTACGGCGGGGATCCGCGTGGCGCGGTTGCGGGCCTGTACGGGGCGGTCTTTACCGGGTTTCTTGCATCCTTCTTCGGGGGCACGCCCCGCCAGATCACCGGCCCGACAGGCGGGATGACGGTGATTCTCACGATGGTGTACAAGCAGTATGGCGGGCCGGACGCGCTCCTGGGGGCATGTCTTATTGCCGGACTCCTGCAAATCGGCTACGGGTTTCTGAAAGTCGGGCGGTTCATTTCCTTCGTTCCCTATCCGGTGGTCGTCGGGTTTACCAACGGCATTGCGATGCTGATTTTCTGGCAGCAGCTTCCGTTGCTGGCCGCGGCTCCGGTTGTCGCGGCACTGACAATTGCGACGATCGTCATCACGCCGTACATCCACAAGAGCATTCCACGGGCGCTCCTCGGGCTTGTCGCAGGGACCGCCGCGGGAGCTTTCCTGTTCGCGGACTGGGAATGGGCGCGTCTCGCGATCAACCCTGCATCGTGGGATATCGTGACGGCGAACTCACTGTCACTGATCGGCGAGATTCCGCGGTCTTTTGCTGTCCCTTCATTGCCCCGGATCGACTGGGCGACATGGTCGCGATTGCTCCCTGCCGGCATCACGATATCGCTGCTGGGGGCGCTCGAGACGCTGCTCGCCTCTGTGGTTGCCGACAGTCTCACCGGCGACCGGCACAACAGCGATCGTGAACTGGTCGGCCAGGGGATCGGGAATTTTGTCGCCGGTGTGTTTGGCGGCATTGCGGGGACAGGCGCCATTGTGCGCACCAACGTGAATATCCGTGCGGGCGGTACCACGCGGCTTGCCGGCATGATTCACGCCCTGGTTCTGGTCGCGGTCATGATGGTCCTGGCTCCGCTCGTGGGTACGGTCCCGCTCGTGGTGCTGGCCGGAGTTCTCACCATGACCGCAATCAGCATGTTCGAATGGGAACCGATCAAGCTGCTTCCCAAAACCCCGCTCCCGGATGCTCTGGTGATGATGACCACCATGATCATTACCGTTGTATCCGACTTGATCACCGCCGTGCTGGCCGGTTTCGCACTCGCCGGGTTTCTGTTTGTCTACAGGATGAGCGAGCTCGGGGTCACGAACATGCTCGTTGCCGGGCGCCCGGGGAAGATCTCCCCGGAGGATGCGGAATTGCTGCGCAAACACAAAATCGTTGCGTACGATATCGAAGGACCGCTCTTTTTCGGCGCCGCAAAGAATTTTGTCCGGGATATCGAACAACAATCCAATTTCCGTGTGATCATCCTCAACATGGAGAACGTCCCGGTCATTGATACAACCGGCGCGCTCGCGCTGGAAGATATCGTGGACCGGTTGAACAGGGACAAGAAGAAACTGATTATTGCCGGCATGCGGAAGGAGGTTCGTGCCGTGCTGCACAGGCTCGGAATCAGCCAGAAGATCGGTGTGGGCCACTTCGCCGGTGATCTCCGTCGTGCCATCCGTGATGCCGTCGCACATATCACCGGTGAGGGGGAACGATCCCTCCTGGGTTCGTTTTTACACCAGGACCTGATCATGCTGGATGTCAAGGCCGGGACGAAAGAAGAGCTCTTCAAGAAAATGGCTGATCGTGCGGAGCGCGCAGGGTTTATCGCCGACAAGGCCGCATTCGAGCGAGACCTGTGGGAGCGTGAAGAAGCGGGCTCGACCGGTCTGGCCAACGGGGTGGCGATCCCGCACTCCCGGTCCGGCTCGGCGGGCCGGATGGTGATTCTCGTTGCCCGCCTTTCAGAGCCGGTGCCGTACGAATCGCTGGACAATCAGCCCATCCGTATGGTGTTCATGATTGCCGCGTCGCAGGACGACGATGCATATCTCCGTATTCTCTCGCTGCTCGCAAAATCGATAAACAGCCCCGGCGTTACGGAGCGGCTCCTTGCCGCGCCGACTACGCATGACCTCTATGACCTTCTAGCCCACGAGATCGAAAATGAAACTGACACCAAAGGCCGTTAACACCTACGGTTATGTGAGCATCGCGCTGATGCTTCTCATGGTCGGGGTGATTCTGATGCAATGGGTTCCCCGCTCCTGGTTCTATCCACTCTTTGCCGTTGCGGTCACGCTGTACATGATCCGCATCACGATGCGGTTGGTTCTCGCGCGGCAGGAGCGGGTGGCACGCGAAGCGAAGAAAAACCTGGACGCGTCCGGCCGGCCCCCTGAGAAGAAGCAGACGCCGTGATCCGCATCGGGATTCTGGGCACTGCTTCCATCGCCCGCCTGTTTTTTGGGGCACCTCTGTCCCGGGCGGCCGTTGTTGCCGTCGCCAGCCGTGATGCCGGGCGTGCAGGGGAATTCGCCCGCCATTATCACATCCCCCGGGCATACGGTACGTACGAAGAATTGCTGGCCGACCCCGGTATCGATGCGGTGTACATTCCGCTTCCCCAGCACCTGCACCGTCTCTATACGATAAAAGCCGCGGAGGCGGGCAAACACGTTCTTGTTGAAAAACCCGCCGCGGTCTCTTCTGTGGAGATCGAACAGATGATCCATGCCTGCCGTGCCTCCCGGGTGGTGCTCATGGAAGCCTTCATGTACAGGTTCAAGTCGCTGCATCATCGGGTGCGGCAGCTGGTAACCGACGGCACGCTGGGGACGATCCGCTACATCGACTTCAGCTGGTGCTTCAACATACGAAAACTCGTGCGCAGCCCCTTCCGACTGGAAAGAACGGCCGGCGGTGGGGCACTGAATGACCTCGGGATCTACGGGCTGGATTTTCTCCACTTCCTGGGTCTGCCCGACCCGGTGCTCGTCCATGCAAACGTACAACGCGAAACACCGGACGGTGTGGACATGTTCACGCACATGACCTGGCAGGCAGGCCCGGCGTATGCAGCCATCACCTGCGGCTACACCTGCGATGCCAACTACTATACCGTGTGCGGAGAACTGGGATCGGTCACCGTACCCGGTTCACTCTCCGGGAGAATCATGGAGAATGTGCTGTTTCTTCACCTCCTCCAGCACGACAAACGCATCGAAGAACGGTTCCCGGCGGAGAACCCGTACGTGAAGGAGCTCGACTATTTTGCCGAATGCATCGAAGAGGGTCGTGAACCGGAGACAGGAGGAGAGGGGAGCCTGCGAAACCTCAGGCTCATTGAAGAGGTGAAGGCCGGAGGCTAGCACGCGACGCAGGCAGGGAAACCTCCGGTACGGTGTTACAGAAGCTGAATTTGGCTCTGGATCAGGGTCTGACGGGGTTTTCCGGCTGGTTGGCACATGCGGCCCCCCAGGTCTTCAGCCATGGGGCGATTGGCATCTCCCGGATGCTCCTGCTCATGGTGCCGGCGATTGCGCTGGTCGTACCGCTTATTTCGCCGCAGAAAGATACTGCACTTCTTCCTTACCGATGATTTCCGCGGAGTGGGAGGTGTTCTTCGGGAGGTCCAGGCGGTCTCCGGGTTTCATCAGCCATTCGTGGGAATCAGTGATAATCTTCATTTTCCCGGACACGATGACGACGAAGTCGTCGAAAGGATGTTTGTGCCTCCCGTATTTCATTCCGGGAGGGTCCGAACAGAGTTCAACCTCCAGCCCTTCCGCCTCGAGCAGTTTCTTCAGGTCTTCAAGCGTCGGTTTCCGCGGCTTGTTCCACCGCACAACATCCATCATGATTTCAACCCTTCAACGTGATTATGACCGCTGCAGACACTCTGTGTAGTAGGATTCGTATTCCATAACAATTCGTTTCACGTCAAAATGCTCCACGGCCCGTGTCCGGCAGGCATTCCGGAAGAGCGTCATCTTTGTGTCGTTCGTGAGAAGCTCCACGGCGTAGCGGGCCATTCGCTGGATGTCGCCGATCTCCGCAATGTACCCGGTCTGACCGTGTACCTGCAACTCCGGAAGTCCTCCCACGCTTGACGAAATTACCGGCACGCCGCAGGCCATTCCTTCCAGCGCCGCAAGCCCGAAGCTCTCCGACTGGCTCGGCATGAGCATCAGGTCCGAGGATGAAAGGATGGGCACGAGGTCCGTTTGTTTGCCCAGGAACCGGACATGTTCCTGCAATGCCAGCTCCCGGACAAGCAGTTCGCAGGACGACCGTTCCGGGCCGTCGCCGACGAGCAGCAGTTTCGCGGGAAGTTTTTTCCGGACCTCATCGAACACCCGGATGACGTCCGGCACGCGCTTCACCAGCCGGAAGTTCGAGATATGCACCATGAGCTTTTCGCCCGGCTCCGCAAACCGTTCACGTATGCGGGTGCATTCGATTCGGCGGTACCTGTCGGTATCCACAAAATTCGGAATGACCTGGATTTCTTTATGTATGCCGTAGTTCGTGAGCGTCTTTTCACTCAGGAAGCGCGAGACGGCCGTCACCCCGTCGCTCTGCTCGATGCTGAATTTCATCACGGAGAGAAAGCTCGGTTCGAGACCGACAAGTGTGATGTCCGTTCCGTGCAGCGTTGTAATGATCTTCAGTTGCCCCCCGAGAATCTGGCGCGCGAGGTAGGCGCTGGTTGCATGCGGGATGGCATAGTGGGCATGGACCATGTCCAGTTTCTCGAATTGCGCAACTTCCACAATCTTGCTGGCCAGTGCGGGTGTATAGAGGGGAAACTCGAATACGGGGTAGCTGGACATTTCCACTTCGTGATAGAAGATGTTCCCGAGGAATCCGTCCAGCCTCATCGGCATGGCATAGCTGATGAAGTGGATCATATGTCCCCGCTCAGCCAGGGCCTTCCCGAGCTCCGTCGCAATGACGCCGCTTCCTCCGTACGTAGGATAGCAAACAATCCCGATTTTCATTGAATCCTCATGAGTGGGATGAAGATAAGTAAGGTGGAGGGAAACTGCAAGAGACTTTGAAGAATAGACGTAAAGGGGTATATTTACGGGGATGAAAGACACATTTACCACCATACAGCGCCGGGGTACGGCGGAGGTGAAGGTTCAGGGCTCCCGCTTCATAGCGCTGGCCGTTCCCGGAGCCACGCGTGAAGAGATTGATCCCGTGCTGGAATCTGTGCGGAAGGAGTATTTTGATGCAACCCACCATTGCTATGCCTATCGGCTCGGCACCGGCGGGGAGGCGTACCGCATGCACGACGACGGCGAGCCGGCCGGGACCGGGGGACGGCCGATTCTCACGGCGATCGACCGGGAGGGGCTGACAGATGTCGTGGTCGTGGTTACAAGGTACTTCGGGGGCACCAAACTGGGGGTGGGGGGGCTGGCGCGCGCGTACGGCGAGGCGGCCGTCCAGGCACTCCGGAACGCCGGGCGGGAGACCCGCTTTGTCATGTCCGAGCTTGATGTGGTTTTCCCGCACGACGTAACAAGTGCGATAATGCATTGCATCTCACGGAACCAGGCGCGGATCGTCGAAACGTCGTATGACGAACATGTGCGCATGCGGGTGGAAATCCGTCAGTCCGCGGTCGGGGAGCTGAAGGCCAAACTGGTGGAACAGACCGGAGGGAGGGCTGTCGTGAGCGTGAGGCATGCTTCTGAGGGGCCGCGTTAGGGAGGTGTTGCCATCACCCGGTTCCGCGTTGTGCCTTCCGGCCGCCGGTTCCGGCCCTCAACCCGCGGCCTTCGGCTTGCTCCCGCCGTGTTGTTCCTGCCGCCTGACTGAGCACAAATCGTGGAATGAGTTCCGAGTGCGTCCTGCTGTCTGCTTCCCGGCACCGCCTTGCTCACTATGCCGGGGGATTCAATTTTTTCACGATTTCCATCGTATCCAGCGCGATGACCAGTTCTTCGTTTGTGGGGATTACGAGAACCGCTGTCCGTGATCCTTCGCGGGAGATGTTCTTTTCTTTTTCCTTCGCCGAGTTTTTTGCCTCGTCAATATCGATACCGAGAAACTCGAGTCCTTCGCAGGCATCCTTCCGCACCTCGGCGCTGTTCTCGCCGATGCCGCCGGTAAACACGACCGCATCCACGCCACCCATTGCCGCAGCGTAGGCGCCGATGTACTTCTTCACCCGGTAGGCGAAGACGTCGAAGGCATAGGTCGCCTTTTTATCACCGTTCTTCATCTCCGCAATCACTTCACGCATATCGCTGCTTACGCCCGAGATGCCCTGAAGACCGCTGTGTTTGTTCAGGAGCGTGCCGGCCTCGCTGAGCGTGAGTCCTTCCTTGCCCATGATATACAGGATCACCTGGGTGTCCATATCGCCTGAGCGGGTCCCCATGAGCAACCCTTCGAGCGGTGTGAAGCCCATCGAGGTGTCCACGGAGACGCCACGGTTCACGGCCGCCATGCTGCAGCCGTTTCCGAGATGGCAGGTGATCAGCTTGAGGGTGGAGAGATCGCGTTTGAGGGTATCGGCGGCGCGATCGGCGACGTACCGGTGCGAAGTGCCGTGAAAGCCGTACCGCCGGATCTTGTACTTCGTGTACAACGAATACGGGATACCGTACAGAAACGCTTTCTTCGGCATTCGCTGGTGGAACGCGGTGTCGAAGACCCCCACCTGCGGTGTGCCGGGAAGATTGGCTTCGCATGCAGTGATGCCCCGGAGGTTGTGCGGGTTGTGCAGCGGCGCCAGTTCGATGTTGTCGCGGAGAGACTTGGTCACTTCCTCCGTGATCAGTACGGATCCCGAAAATGTTTCTCCGCCGTGCACGACGCGATGACCGATCGCGTGGATGTCCGACTTATCGCTGATCACGCCGTGGTTCCGGCTCAGCAGAATCGCCAGGATGTATTCAATGGCGATGGTATGGTCGACAATCTCGCCGGCAATCTTGATCTCATCGCCATCGTGCCGGAGATTGGTGAGCGTGGCGCCGCTCATCCCGATACGTTCCACCACGCCGCCGGCCAGGTTCTTCCGGGCGTCGCCGTCAATAAGCTGATATTTTATCGATGAACTTCCGCAGTTCAGGACCAGGATATTCATAACCGCTTTCCGTCCTCATTGTACTTGAAAAACCCTTCATCCGTTTTTTTGCCCAGTTTTCCCTCCCGGACCATGCGGCGGAGCAGCGGGCAGGGGCGGTAACGCGGTTCGCCGAGATCATGGAACAGGGTCTCCATCCACATCAGCACCTCGTCCAACCCCATTGCGTCCGCCATTTCGAGCGGACCGTTCTGCATGCTGTACCCCAGTTTGATTGCCGTGTCGATGTCTTCGGCCGTGGCGATGCCTTCCATAAGGGTATGCATTGCCTCGTTCAACATCGGGAGGATCACCCGGGTGGTGACAAAACCCGGGTACTCGAAGACTTCCACCGGGGTCTTGCCGATCCGTACGGCAAACGCTTTCACGAGCTGGAAGGTCTCATTGGATGTCTTCATGGCCCGGACGATTTCCACGAGCGGGACGAGAGGAACGGGATTCAAAAAGTGCATCCCGATCAATCGGTCGGGCCGTTTGACCGATTCCGCGAGCTTGCTCAGGCTCAGCGTGGCGGTGTTGGAGATGAACACCGCTTCTTCCTTACACACAGCGTAGACGGCGTCGATAATCTGTTTCTTCAATTCAAATTTTTCGTCGACCGCTTCGACAATAATGTCACATTTCTTCAGGTCGGCGAAGTTGGTCGACCCTTTGACCCGGGACATCACGGCACGCTTCTCGGATTTTGTCCTGCCCCAGCGTTCGATCTCCAGGTCCATCGCACGGCTCAGCCCTTCAAGACCTTCCTTGAGGGTCAGTTCGTTCTTTTCCACGCCGATCACCTCTATACCCGCCCCGGCAATCGTTTCCACGATCCCCTGGCCCATCACACCGAGTCCGATGACGCCCACAGAATGAAAACGGTCGTCCCCCTTGCGCTTCCGCACGCTGGGGATTTCAAGATCTTCAAAACGAAGTTTCTCTGCCATTTGTCAGTCCTTTAGCCATTCAGCGATTCCGGGCCGGTGTTCAGGTATGCTCAAGCGATGTTGCGCGCTCCGTTTTACACTGAAAGCGAAAAAGCATTCCGGAGGAGATACAATACCGTGGTGGAAAATCCCGTGGATGCGGCCCACACGGCCGCGGCAACGAGGAAGGCTTTGCGCTTGCGAACACCAAAGAGAACAGATAACCCGGCTCCCATAGCAACGATATACCACAATGTAAAGAAATTTATCGAGGTTAGCAAAAGGTAAAGCCGCTCATCGATCCCCGGCCCCGCGAACTGTGCGGCATTCAGCGGCGGTGCCAGATACACCACGGTACTCCACGCCGGGAAGACGAGGCGCTGCAACAACGTTGCGGTCCCGGCAAGGACCCAGACCGCTTCGGCATGCACCTCGAGTGCGAAACAGTGCGCGATCTGCACCGGCTTCGAGGTACCGATCAGCGACATACATGCGTACATGAGCCACCCTGTGGCCCACCAGCCGGCAAGAAGCCTGAACGGCAGAACGGCGAGACGATACGGCAGTTCTTCTCCAAGGAAATCCACGATCCGCCGTTGGTCCCCGGCAGTCACCGATGCCGGCAGATGTGCAATGGTGGCCGACGCGACCAGATCGGATGACAGTGCCTGGAGCAGCATTGTCAAGCCCGCAAGGAGGACAAAGGCTGTGCCCCACCGCGGAGCGGCGGCAAGCTGTGCAGCCACCGCGCGCGGCTGCATCACGAACCGCAGGGGTGAAAAGAAATCAGACATAGGAAAGGGGTTTCCGCTTCTTCGACCCCGCAACGAGCTCGACGAACAACTCTTCAAGCGAACCCCCGTTCTCACGGTTGAGCGCCGTCCCTGCCCGCTGCCGGATTTCGCCGGTCGGACACTGAAGAACGAGGCGTCCCTGGTGCAGGATCGCAACCTCTGAACAGAAGCGCTCCACGGTGTCGAGCACGTGTGAAGTAACAAAGATACTCGAACCGCGTGAAGCCATTAACGTGAGCGTTTCTTTGATGGCACTTGCCGCCAGTGCATCGATTCCTTCGAGCGGTTCGTCGAGAACGATCAGATCCGGTTTGTGTATGATTGCGGCGGCAAGCGATACTTTCTTCTTCATCCCTGTGGAAAAATGCCGGATGGGCCGGGAGTCGGCCGGGGGAAGATCAAAGAAGTCGAGCAACTCCGCCGTCCGGTGATCACTCTCGGAGTCCCGGAGTCCGTACATCCTCCCGACCCAGACGAGGTATTCGCGGGCCGACATCCAGTCGAAATACAGCGGTTCGTCAAGCACAAACCCTACCCGCGACAGATAGTCCCGTTCGCCCCCCGCAAGAGACCGGCCGCCGATCCTCACGGTTCCCGAATCGGCGGCGGTAAGCCCTGCGACGATCCGGATGGTGGTGGTCTTGCCGGCGCCATTGAGTCCGATGAAGCCGAAGATCGAACCGGCCGGGACAGCCAGCGTAAGCCCGACCAGCGCCCGGTGGCCGTTGTCAAAGGTCTTTTCCAGCTTCTCGAGTTCGAGAATGTTCAAGGGGTCTGACATATCTCCGGTGTGTTCTGTTGAACGAAGCGCGCTGTATGCACGACGGAAACACGCGTCCACAAAAGGATCGCGGGCAATGAGAAAAGCAGGGCGGCCCATGTCAGGTCCAGGACCCGGACGAGAATAATGAACGGGAGTGAACAGACCAGGGCGGCCAGAAACATCTGCAGTGCCGCGGCGGCATCGCCGAATTCCACTCCCGCGCCGGTGCGCCCTTCGCGTCCGGCCAGCGCGTTCCCCGTCATCAGGAGAAGAGGGACGGTCATGACCAGATAGAGTCCCGCATGTGTGGTCTCGGTCCACGACGGCCGATCCGGGGTCACCGAAAGAGTGAAGACGGACACCACACCGAAGACCAGGATCGTCTCAAAAAGTGCGGCAAGGTTCTTCCCCCGTATGATCCTGTCCCAGGGGACGGGCAGGAGTGCGTGACCCACAAAGTGCCCCGGCCAACGGTGAAGGTAGTTCACATACTGGGGTTCCAGGCCGATGAATGTCACCGCAGCGACGGCGACGTACACGGAGCCAAGATGCGGCCAGAGTCCCAGAAGGGAGGCAAAAAGCGTGAGGGGCACCCACTTGGCCGTGCGCGGCTCCCTGAAGAAATATCGGAGCTCCGTTTGTACTACCCTCCATTCAACCATATCGCCTCCCTAACAGAACCGCCGCCGCGGGGAACGGAATCAATAATGCCAGGGATTGTGCCGCTCTGCAAAAATCATCCTGCTGCACCGCTCCCAGGCCTTCCGCACTCCAGGACAGAGGAAGAATGGTGGCGATAATGCCGTTAGACCAGGTGAGCAGGGAGGCCAGGGCAGCCACGACCAGGAGTCCGCCACCGGACAGGAGAAGGAGACCGACGGTGTCCGGGCTGCGGTTGGCCAGAAGAAGAACCGTGAGGATCACCGTCACCACGTTCAATCCAAGCGCCAGGGTGATGCACATCGCGATCAGGACCCCTCCCGGAGAAGATGCGCAAAAAACTGCAATGGCGAGCACCGTTGTTCCCCAGAGGGTGAGCAACAGCGGATGTGATGTCGTTCCCAGAAAGGCAAACCAGAAGCGTGATGAGGAGCGTGTTCCGAACAATGAAGCCCGGTACAGAACGGGTGCGATCGCGGAGAGAAAATGACGCACGACCCAGGCGGCGAGGAACACCGATTCAATGAAGAGGAGCGTCAGCAGGGCACCCGCCCATGCTTCGTCCTGCAGGAATCGCTCGTAGTAGCTACACAAAAGGAGATTGCCCGCGCCGATGGCGGCAAAACGTACGCCGCGGCTTCCGGTGCTCCGGCCTTCCGGTCCGGGCCGCGCCTGAAGCAACAGGCGGACGTGGGGAGCGGTCACTTCCATGGGTCGGGAGGAAAGGTGCGGTCTTCCACGAGGGGGAAGCCCATGGGTGAACTCGGTGCGCCCGTCACCGGGGGCATGTGGGGGCCGGATGGCGGGGGTTGAACGACCGGGACGAACACCATCAGGGTATTCTGCGGGAGATGAAAATCAAGTTGCGCTCTCATCCTGAGGTAAGAGAAGAGAGCGCCCAGGCCGTCGTGCCGGATCACATCCTGCAGCATCAGCACATACCCCCGCTGCTGCAGCATGCGCCGGTTCCGTTTCCGTTGTTCGAACTCCGGAGTGGTGAGTCCGGCTATCGCCCTCCGGAACGCGGAGACACCTGAGTCGGCCTGTACAGAAGGTTGGTGGTGTGCTGGAGCAGCGGCCTTTTCTTCTTCTGCAAGAGTCGCGGTCCAGAATATCTGCGCAAGGGCCACAACAGCAATTCGCGTCAGAACTTTACGCGGTATCCACATTCCATCAAAAATCCCGATTCCGGAGAATGACCGCGCTCCCGAGGAAAATCGTCAGCGCGGAAAGGAACGATTGCACGAACGGTTTCCAGTCCATCGTCACACCCAGAATCTGTTTCGCCGCGTTTTCCTGCATTGCCGAAATCTGGGGAAGGAGGTAGTAGAAACCGTCTATCACCGTGCGATACACGACATTGGTGGAGATGAGGTAGAGTGTTGCTTCGCGGTTCTGCAATATGGCGCCGATGACGAAGAGGTAGAGGTACACCACGATGATCGACACGGCGGTATTACGGGACAGCACGCCGAAAAAGACCACAAGAGAATAGAGGCAGGCGAAGATGAAGATCATCGTTCCTGCGGCAAGCAGAAAACGGGGGTCCCACACGCCCGCCTTGAGCCCGAACACGAGCCAGAGTCCGACGAAGAAGTAGAGGACATTGGCAAAAATTCCCCCGATGGCCCCCAGCGCCTTGCCGAGCAGCAACTCCCAGCGGGCGATGGGCTTTGAGAGATAGAGATCCACCGTCCCTTTTTCGAGAGCGTCGGGGATCACTCCCGCTGTGGCAAAGATGCCGAACAGAATAATGCCGGTGAACAGCCCGCCGGCAAGCGTCGCCTGCATCTGTGTGATGGCTTTGATCAGCTCCCCTTCGGGCAACGGGGGAGAAGCAGGCTGGCCGAACAGGACCAGTGAGGATCCTTCGGGGGCGGTGTTAACGGACACGGCGAACGCCACGCCGATCAGCACCAGCGTGGAAATGGCTGCGAGGATGATCAGGGTGGCTTTGGCGAACAGTTCACGGAGAGTCAGGGAAACCAGCGCGGGGATTCTCATGAATTCACCTCGCGCTTGATGAGCGTGATAAACGATTCTTCAAGGCTGCTGCGGTGTCGCGTGATGGAGGTGATCATCACGCCATGCTTGCGGAGCAGATCGATCAGCCGGTTCAGCGCGGCAGGTTCCGTGACTTCCGTAATCAACGATCCTCCCTCGACGCGGATTTTCATCACGAGTGCCTGGGCTTCCACGAGGAAGGGTCCGGGGATGGTGCCGGCGATGTCGATGTTGTACTCCTCGCCGGAAGCTGTCAGCTCATCCACCGTGCCGACCTTGAGCAGCCTGCCTTTGTCCAGAATGGCCACGCGGTCGGAAATCAACTCCACTTCTGAAAGCAGGTGGGAATTCAGAAAAATGGTCTTCCCCTGCGATTTCAGGTCTTTCAGAACGTCGCGGATCTCTTTCCGGCCCACGGGGTCGACGCCATCCGTAGGTTCATCCAGGAACAGGAGGTCGGGATCATTCACCAGGGCCTGGGCGAGACCGAGACGCTGGAGCATGCCCTTGGAGTATTTTTTCACCTTGACCGCACGCCATTCTTTCATGCCGACGAGATCCAGCAGGATCTCGATGCGGGAGGTGATTTTCGTCCGGGGTACACCGCTCAGCGCGCCGAAGGACATCAGCACCTGATCGCCCGTCAGATACCCGGGGTAGCGGTGGTTCTCCGGGAGATAGCCCACCCTGCTCCGCACGCGCACATGGGGGAGCGGCGTGTCCAGCAGGGAGGCTCTTCCGGCCGTAGCGTGCGTCAGCGACAGCAGAACTTTGATGAAGGTGGTCTTCCCCGCGCCGTTCGGTCCGAGAAGGCTGAAGATCTGTCCGCGCTCGACAGAGAGCGTGAAATCCTGCAGTGCCCGCACCTCGCTCCGGTGGAAGATCCCGCTCCGGTATATTTTTGAGAGTCCTTCACAGGCAATAGCGGTCATGATGCCTCAATAAGGTTCCCGAAAACGGTACAGCATGATGTCGCGATCCGGCCCCGGTCAGCGTATTCCTGCTGTCGAGCTTGCGAACCGTTCGCGCAGACGCGCGCCGCCGGTATTGTCACGGAAATGTTCATTCACAAATTTTTCCGTCTCCTTTGCGCGATTCATCAGGTTGTCCGGTGCCATGTAATTCGGATCGAAGAGCGCCGGCCGTTCCTTCGGGATCCGCGCGGCCTTCTGGGCTGTGCGCACGAGGCCGAAGGGATCGTACCCGGCTTCGGCAAGAAGCACCGTGGCAACCCTGTCCGCCTCCAGCTCGTACTCGTAGAGCCGGGGGGAGACGAGGCTTTCGTAGGTCTGGCGCATCATCTCGTCCAGTTCGGCTTCGTCTTCACTCTTGGGGCCGACCTCTTCCTCGAGCTCGTTGAAGGCGTCATCCGCCCTCACATGGACGGTTCTCTTGGTCATTTCCTGCAGGCCGTGCCTGCGAATGATGTGTGCCATTTCATGGGCGATGATGGACGCCAGTTCGGCCTCATCGCTGCACATCTGGACGGCGCCCAGCGTCAGAAATACATAGCCGCCGGGCAGTGCGAACCCGTTCATGGTCGGATCGTTGATGACGAACACCGTGAAATCCCAATCGTACACCGGTGAGTTGGCCACAAGAGTGGCACATATCATATTCACGTATTCCACGAGCCCCCTGTTGGCGACGAACCCTTTCGTGCCCAGCCTGGCGGCAATGCCGAGGCCGACCTGCTGTTCGGCGATGCCCGCGTCGTATACGACGGGTCCGAGCTCAAGGTCTTCCATCGTGAGCTCCCCGGCGAGATTCTTCTTGTTCTGTTCAACAGGCTTCCTGAATGCACTCAGGCTTGCGTCCGTGAACGTCTTTGTCGCATTCTTCAGCACCGGGTCGATACTGCCCGGAGGTGTATCGTCCCGTTTCTCGGCAAAGCCCCGGATAGCGGCGGAGACGCCGGCACGGGATGCCTTCGGAGAGCTCCAGACCTTTTCCAGCGGCGTCGCCCGGGCGCCCGCGGACAACGCTGCGGTAAGACTGTTCTCAGACATCCAGCCGGTCTTCTTGTCGGACAGGCGGACATTCATCCAGCTGCCCTTCCGCTCCTGCACGGTCACGGAGGTGTTTTCCGGAACGACGGCGATAAGCTGGAAGTAGGCCCCCGGTCCTTCGCGAACATAGTTGTTCGCGCGTTTGGTGTAGACAGTCTCGGCGGCGGTGGCGAGACAGAGCGGGAGGAGGATGCCGAGCCAGAAGAGAGTGGTCTTCATATCGTGATTCTCCTTGTTATTTGGAAGTCATGGTGTATACACCATCCCAGTCGTCCGGCAGCTGCTGACCGGCGAGGTCGGCACAACGTTTGACATAGAGGGAACTCGGGATATCGTGCGGATCCGATGCCAGGATCTGCGTGAACACTGTGGTGGCTTGAGAGAATTGCCGCTTCTGATACAACTCCAGGCCTTCGGTGAACAGACGGGTCTTTTCCACCAGAGGAGCGGGGACGCTGCCGCGCGGGCCGACGAGTTCGTAGATGCGCACCGGAATGGCTTTCCCCTTCACCCGGAGAAAGTCCAGCGGGCGGGCTTCGACCGCTTCCTTCGCCTGCTCGTAAGTCATCTCGCTGATGATGATCCGTGTTCCGAATACCTTGTTCACGCCTTCCAGACGCGACGCGAGGTTGACGGTGTCCCCGATCGCGGTATAATCCAGACGGCTCGAACTGCCGATGTTGCCGATGATCATGTTGCCCGAATGGAGACCGACGCGGGTCTCAAAGGCGGGGGTGGATGGCTCGCGTTCCGGCCTGCTGTTGTATGCTGCAAGTGCCGCTTGAACCTGAAGCGCGGTGAGACAGGCGATCTTCGCATGGTCGGGGCGGGAAATCGGCGCGCCGAAGATCGCCATGATCGCATCCCCGATGTATTTGTCCAGCATCGCTTCGTTTTGCAGGATGACTTCGGTAGCAACGGAGAAATAGGCATTCAGGAGACTCACCAGTTCTTTCGGCGAAGAACGCTCGGCAATCGATGTAAAATCCTTGATGTCGGAAAAGAACACCGTGGCTTCGATGGCTTTGCCGCCGAGTTCCACTTCTTCGCTCCGGTCCAGGATTTCGGCCACCACGTGCGGACTGAAGTAGCGGTTGAAGGCGCGCCTGAGAAACCGTTTCTGCTGGCCTTCCACCGCATAGCTGGTCACCGCCGCGAGGGCATACGTCGCCACGATGCCCAGACCCGGGGCGACCGCCGGGAGCCAGACAAGCCATGACGTGAACGCAACGAACACGAGCGCCGCATACAGCAGCGCGCTGAGGGCGACAAGGGCGGTTGCGAGTCCGACCGGATGAACCTTGAAGAACAGGAAGGCTGCCAGAGCTGAGAGCAGCAATGTGCTCAGGATAACCAGCCACTCTCCGGGGCGGTGGAGAAAATGTTTGCTGAGAAGGTTGCTCAGGAGCGTTGCCTGCACCTCGACGCCGGGGTAGGGCTCCAGGTATGAAAAAGGGGTGGGCTTGAAGTCCCACAGACCCGCTGCAGTCCCTCCGACAATCACGCACTTGTCCCTGAAAAGGTCCGGCGAGATGTCGGGGGTGAGACCCGCCTTCAGTTTCACGCCGGAAACGATCAGGGCATGCGCGGAGTAGTACCGGAAGACCCCCTCCGGTCCGCCGCGGCCGTACCAGTAAAGCAAGAAGCGATCGGAGTCGTCGACGGCCAGCGCACGGGCGGTCGAGTCCATCTGCCCGAGCGAGAGACCCTGCGCGAGCATGTAGCAGGCGAAGGCGAATTGCGGGACCAGAGCCCGGCCGAACCGATACACCAGCGGCATGTGGCGGGCTATCCCGTCCGGGTCGGAGTCGAAATTCGTGACCCCCAGGCGGGCGGCGCTTTCCTGGAACTGTTCAAGCGGCGCTGTGACACCGTCGAACGACAGACGGTTCTCCCGTGATGGTGCGTCCGGCTGAATGTGTGAGGGGAGAATGGCCCGGCCCTGCCGATCCCCCTCGGCAAGTCTGTCCAGCCGGAATCCCAGTACCGTATTTTGCGAACGGGCCATTGCCTCCGCGAACAGGGCATCGGATTCCCTGCCGTCCACCTCGAGGAGGTCCCGGTCCGGCTGGGAAAACTCGTAGTCAAACGCCACGAGGCGCGGATGCGCCTGCGCCAGAAAATCCAACATCATGGCGTAGAACTCGCGCGGCCACTCCCATTTTATCCCCCGGGTTGACTCAAAGAATTTCAGGCTGTTTTCGTCTACCGCAACGATAACCACATTCGTATCTGCCCATTCGGGGTGGGATCCGTGCTGGAAACGCAGATCGAGGCTCTTCAGTTCGAGAACGTCGAATGGAGGTAGGTAAGACAGGCCGATGCCGATCCCGGTGCCGAGAATCACCACCGCAAGTAC
This sequence comes from uncultured Bacteroidota bacterium, assembly GCA_963779225.1. Classification (GTDB taxonomy): domain Bacteria; phylum Bacteroidota; class Ignavibacteria; order UBA10030; family UBA6906; genus CAVPCZ01. Next base: position 224,062 of record CAVZWW010000002.1, on the reverse strand, counting down.
CATTGCCGGCCTTGATTTCTTAAGGCGTTCGGCGAGAGAGGTTAACGTACTCATCAGACACAAACATACGGTTTGCAGCCAAAAAACGCAAGCAACAAAGCTCCACGCGCCCGCGCTCTGTGGCGCAGGGCGGGCGGGGTGGGTAGGCCCTGCTTGATTGTTGTTTTCTATTGACGTACATTTTTGGAAACAGCGGATCGATAGGAGCGGAGGAGCCTTATTTGATGATACGAACCGTGATGGCGCTGCTGCTTATGGCGGGTTTTCTCACTTCCGCGCATGCGCAACAGGAACAGGGGGATTTCGAGCTGCAGCTTCAGGGTTCCTTTTCAACGCTGGTGGGGGGTGATGTTACCAGCACGGTGGGGACCATTGCGGGGAAAATCGGCCCGTTTATCACATCGAACATCCAGATCGGTGTCGGCCCCACGCTGACCGTTTCGACTGGTTCGACCACGAGCGGGGGAGTTACGACGACCTCGACGACGGCCACATTCGGCACAACAGCGTTCGTGGTCTATGCTCTGCTGTTGAAAGATGCCAAGGTGGTGCCGTACCTGGGGGCCTCATACTACAAACGGGATTTCAGTAACAACGATGACCCGGGGTGGGTGGGGGGAAACGGAGGCGCGAAGTTCTTCTTTGCGAAAAAAACGGCGGCGGATTTCAGCGTCAACTACCTGGTCAGCCTCAAAGAAGAGACGAAAGGGGGGATGCTGTTGTTTGCCTTTGGCCTGAGTTTTCTCCTGTAAAATGACCACCGGGTTCAAGAATTCCCGGCTGAGGGGCACAATTGTTTAGAACACCATTCAAACCAACACAAGGATTAACAATGAAGACGCCATACATTTTCCTTCTCTGCATCATTCTCATCCTGAGTGCCGTAACAGCCTACGGACAACAGCAGAGAGGCGATCTGGAATTGCAGTTTCTCGGGAGTTACTACCGCACGGTCGGAGTAGAAGGCTATACGTTCGGTTCGGGGAACATTTCCGCCAAGATCGGACCGTATCTCACGGACAACATCCAGATCGGCCTCGGGCCGAATCTGACGATCAGCCATAGCACCTACAAAACGTTTAACTACACGACAATGAAGGAGGAAGAAGTCACCGAAACGAATACGATGTTTGGGTCGTATGCCTTTGTCGTGTATTCATTCCTCACCCGTGGCGCCAAACTCGTGCCGTACCTTGGAGCCCAGTACTTCAAACAAGATTTCAGCAAGCCATGGAGCGAAGAGGCCGGAAATCTCGGGTTCAGCTTGGGCGTCAAGTACTTTTTTGCCAAGAAGGCCGCATTTGATGTCCAGGGAAACTATCTGTTTGATTTGAACCCGGACGCGGAAGGCGGATATCTGCTCTTTGCGTTCGGGCTCAGCTTCCTGATCTAGGCGGACAAGGACCCGGGCGGTTTGTTCGTGCTCTTGCCGCCGGTTTGTGCTTGCTGACATAGACGATTGTCGATGGTGCGGCGGTGCTGCCGCCGCACATCTTCTACCCGGAGGAATTGTAATATGCGCGTGACTGTCGTTCTCGCGGTTACTCTGTTTTTTGCCGGAATCTGTTCCCGTGCCCAGGACATCCGCCTGTCAGCCTCCGGAGTCTTTCAGATGGAAGAGAAGGAAGACGTGACGGCGCTTGCCTTTTCAGGAAACGGGACGTTGCTTCTTGCAGGTGATGAAGGCGGCGGCGTGTCCTGCTGGGATCTCGCGAAAAAGATACCCCTGGCGTCGGCGAAGGCCGAGGCTGCGGTGGTGTTTCTCGCATTCCTCGGGGGCGATCGAACCTACGTTGCCGTCGATGAGGACGGGAATGTGACGGTGTACGACCTGCTGAAGGGTGCGACGGGGACGGCATTCCAGACACGCGGGAAACCGGTCCGTTGCGCCCTCGATGCAGGCCGGCAATTTCTTGCGGTGGCCACCGATGCCGAGCGGATTGAACTGTATGATGTGAAAGCGCTTGTTCCCGCGGGTACCATTGATGCGCGCGACAAACTTGAGGATGTGCTCTTCCTGGGCTTCGACCGTCTCGGGCAGCAACTCGTGGCGGTGATGCAGCTCGGTGATGTCGGAACCTGGAACCCTGCGACGTTGAAGGCTGTGCGGACGATGACGCTGGCCGGCGGGGAGTTGCACAATTCGCGGGCCGTTGTCCATGCGGCGTCGACAAACAGGGCAACCAGTGTGTTTGCCGTCGCCCTGGAGGAGGTGGCCCTTCCGGCCGGAGGCATCCAGAGCGGGCGCGATCTGGAACGCCGCAACAAGATCATTGCCTACGATTGGAACACCGGCACCGAAGTGAAAAGTATCAACACCAATTTCACGGTGGAACGGATGGCTCTCGGGCCGGGAAGCGATCACGTTGCGGTGACCAACGACGAGAATACCACCATCAGAATGGTGGACCTGCGCAAAGGGGAACTCGGAAGCGCCGTGAGCATGCAGGAACGCCCGAGGGTTCTTGCCGTCTCGGAAGACAACCGGTGGCTTGCCGCGGGTGCCGACGATGGCGTCGTTGCGGTCTGGCAGATGCAGTTCAAGGATGAAGGACCTTCCGCCCCGTCAGCCGTTCCGTCGCTCGCAGGCCGGATCCGCAGCCGGTCCGGCACCGAGCCGGCACTCAAGCCCGGCGTTCCCGTAAAGCTGGCGATTATCGGCTTTGAAGCCAAAGGCCTTCCGCCCGATGTCGCCGATGTGTGCGTCAGTTCCATGACCAACGCCCTGGCGAACATGGACTACATCACGCTGGTGGAGCGGAAGCAAATCGAATCCATCGTGAAGGAACAGCAGTTTCAGTTGAGCGGTCTCACGGAGGACGAAGGCGTCAGCGTCGGGAAGATTCTGAAAGCCGATGTCGTGCTGCTGGGGAATGTGGGGAAGCTCGGCACCAGTATGGTCTTCTCCGCACGGCTCATCTCGGTGGAGACGGGGAAGGTGATCAAGGGACGCGAGGTGATCTGCGAGGAGTGCAGGGACCAGGACATGTATGACGCCATCACTATGCTTGTTTCCACCATCGCACAATAACCGCCATGGCTACCAACAGACGATATGCGGCGTTCTTGCTTCTGGTTCTGGGGCTGACGGCAACCGCCGTTCAGCTGCATGCACAGGATCGGCCCGCCTGGGCCAAAAATCTCCCGAATCTGCCTCAGCGACCCGGCTGGTACCAGGGGCTCGGCAGCGAAAAGTCGACAGGGAACGCGGACGATGACTGGCAGAAAGCGGCAGGCCGGGCACGTGCGCAAATCGGGTCGCAGATCCGGGTGCGCATTCAGAATACCGTTGCACGCACCGTCAAGGAAACCGCGGCCGGTTCGGACATGTCGTTGACCGACGCCTACGCCTCAACAACGGAACAGATCACCACCGCGACGCTGGAGGACATCGTTATCGAGCGGTGGTTCGATGAAGATGCAGAGACCATCTATGCGTACGGGGCGATCGCGCAGGCCGAAGTCGAACGCAGGTTCCGTGCACGGATGGAAGAGGCGTTTGCCTCCGCACAGGTGTACCATCTCGCGGGGCGCAAAGCCATAGAACAGAATGATCCCTACACCGCTTGCGGTCAGTACCTGGAGGCGATGAAGGTGATCAGCCTCGCGGAGGCATCCCTCGAGCGCACGATCAGCGCATCGCTGGACGGGACGGGGCCTTCGGCCCCCGTGTACCCGGCCCTGCAGAGCCAGTTCTGCGACATCCTCGGCCGCCTGCAGTTCCATCTGCTGGCCGGTGACAAACAGGCTGCCTCACGGAACAAAGCACTGTCGCTGCCGTTGCGCGGACGTCTGACATTCCGCGGCGATCACGGTCCGGTGCCCGTCACTAATGCCCTCCTCGCCGTGAGTGTCGTGGCTCCTGCAACGGGTGTGGTCCCGAAGGACGTGCGCACCGATGCCGCGGGGGAATTTACGGTCCCGGTGAACGAAATCAAGGGAGGCGAAGCCACAAACCGCATTCGGGTCTCCCTGCTCCTGCAGGGAGCCGACGCCCTTGCGGCGAAATCACCGGAACTCACCCGTTGCATGACCTCCGCCTTTGTGGATTTCACCTTCCTTCTCACGCGCCGCACCAACATCACCGTCGCAATCCGGATACTGGAGCAGAACCTGGGAAAACCGCGCGCCCAATCGACCGCACAGCAAGAAATTCAGAAATCCCTCCTGGACAGCCGCTATACGGTGATCGAAGAATCGAAAGTTACCGGAAGTGTGCCTGAGGCGACCGTGACGGGAGCGATCTCCTCGGCGAACTATCACGACGTCACACGTCTTCTCGCGCCGATTGCCGATGTGGCCATACTCGGCCAGGTCACCGCGGAGGAGCGGTCAAGCCCGTACCCCCAGATGTTTTTCAGCAACGGGCGCGCGGTTATCAAGATCATCGACTGTAAAAGCGGATTGGTCCTCGGCGGCGTGAATCTCGAAAACGAGAAGGAGGGCGGTCCCAGCTATGAGACGGCGGGGGCGCGCCTTCTTCAGAAAATGGGGAAAAAGATCGGCGAACAGACAAAAGCGGAAATGGACAAGGCACTCGCGGAATAGCAGTTGTTGTATGCACACCGGGGACCCCCGCGTTGACGATCCCCCGGCCATCTACCACCAGAGAAGGAGACACAACGATGCGCACAACGATGTTTGCTCTATTGACACTGTCTGTCCTGGCGTTGCTGGGATGCGGCGGCAGTCCTGAGACCATGCAGGCCACAGGGACTGGTGACATCCCCGCCTGGTATCCTGCGCCCCCGCAGGATGCGGATTTCATCAGGGCGGCCAATTCCCAGGCGTCGCAGGATATGCAGCTTGCCGTGGATAAGGCCACTGCCGGTGCGAGGGTGGAGCTCGGACGTATTCTGGAAACCAAAGTGAATGCTCTTCAGAAGAAATTCGAAGAAGAAACCGGTGTCGGTGACCAGGCGACGCTCCTCCAGCAGTTTACACAGGCGAGCAAGACGGTCGTTTCCACATCGTTGACCGGCAGCAGGATGAAAGACCAGAAGACCCTGAAAGACGGGAACATGTGGCGCGCCTATGTGATGATGGAACTTCCGATTGGGGCCTCAAACGCCGCGATGCTCGATGCGATCAAGAAGAACAACGAGCTGTACACCCGCTTCCGCGCCTCGGAGGCATACAAAGACCTCGACTCCGAAGTCCAGAAATACGAGGATTGGAAGAAGGGGCAAGGGAAGTAGCGATCGCTTCCTTGACCGGGCCGCCGGGTTTCCGGAGCCCGGACACAGCCTGGCAGTGGTTTGTTGTTGATGGCTGGCGGCCGTGAATACATAAATGCGCGCTTCGTGCGTGCCGGACTCTGATCCCACAGCACGGCCGCCGGCTCCGGTTTGGGCTATTTCCGTTTTCAAAGAACGAAAGAACCCGGATCCTCCTTCACCAGAGGATCCGGGTTTTCTTTACTGCGACGCGTTGTCAAAGCACAACCAATTTCACCGGAGAACCCGACGATGTCAAATCTCACCAACACCGTACGCCTCCATCGCGTGCTCCGTGCATCGCCTGAACGTGTGTACCGGGCATTCCTTGATCCCGATGCGATGTCCAAGTGGATTCCCCCGCACGGGTTCACCGGTAAGGTGCATCATATGGACGCGCGCGCCGGCGGCGGCTATCGTATGTCCTTCACGAATTTCAGTACAGGCAAGAGTCATGCCTTCGGTGGGAAGTACATTGAACTCACACCCTACGAGAAGATCAGGTACACCGACCGGTTTGAAGATCCCAACATGCCGGGTGAGATGCAGGTCACGATCTCGCTGCACACGGTTGCCTGCGGAACCGAGCTCGAGATCGTTCAGGAAGGGCTTCCGCCGGTGATTCCCGTCGAATTGTGCTACCTCGGGTGGCAGGAATCGCTGTCGCTGTTGGCACATCTTGTCGAACCGGAGATTCCCGATGGTGCCTAGATGTTTGCCGGCCTGTCGTAGGCCCGAAGGCGGTTCAGTGCCGGCTTAAGCGCAGGTTCTCGGGCAATGCAAAAGACGTTGGCGACGAGAGAAGACTCGGGCCAGCCAACATCACCAGGGCACGCGGGAGCCTTGGTACGCCCCGTGTCGACATACCGAGACAGTTCACGGTGCGGGAGAATACGGTGAGGGTTTCTCTTGAAGATCTGGTCTGACTTTCGGTCCTGGTACTTCCGACCGAAGGCTTTTGAATTGGCTGACGGCGGTCGCTTCTATCGCCGGCTGGGAGTTCGCTTCTACAAGCGCTACCTTCCCACCTCCGGCGACCTGGTCTCTCGTCGGCGTGGCATCACCCGCATCACCCGGGCACATGGTGACCTTGGCGGCAGCTTGATCCGCTACGAGCGCCGCACCAGATCGTACGAAGGCCGCCACATCGTGGGGGCGCTCTCTATGCTCGCCCTCACCTGGTGGTCCATCACGTTCCACGGTAAGGGAAACTGGATTATTCTGCTGGCGGCGAATCTCCTTATCAACGGCTATCCCATTATGCTGCAGCGATACAACCGCGTCCGGGTACGGGCGGCTCTTGCCATGCTCGCCCTGCCCCCGGCCGGTCAAATTCGTCCCGTATCTCCCGGGACCTTCATTGACCAGACAACTCCTTAGCTCAGGCGCCGGTAGACTTTTCGCCCGGAAGTGCGTACCTTGCTTCGGTATCCTTATCTCCCATGACCTCACCCGTCCATCAGATCGCCCATCTGGACCTTGATTGCTACTTCGTTTCCGTAGAACGAATCAAAGATCCCCGTCTCATCGGCAAACCGGTGGTCGTGGGTGGTTCACCGGAAGGCCGGGGTGTCGTGGCCTCCGCCTCGTACGAAGCGCGGGCGTTTGGCGTGCGCTCGGCAATGCCCACCGGGAAAGCCCTGCGCCTCTGCCCCCATCTCACGGTTGTCCGGGGCCGGCATCACGAGTACGGGGAGATTTCGGACCGGCTCTACCGCCGGATGTGTGAAATTGCCCCCGTGGTCGAGCGGGCTTCGATCGACGAGATGTATCTGGACTTCACCGGATGCGAACACCTCTACGGTCACGATCTCGGGGCCTTCCTGCCGACATTACAGCGCCTGGTGCTCGACGAGTTTTCTCTTCCCTGTTCGATTGCGCTTGCCACGACAAAGACCATCGCCAAAATCGCCGTGGGGACGGTGAAGCCTTCGGGGGTATGTGTCGTACCGTCCGGTGAAGAAGAACGTTTTCTCGCCCTGCTGCCCGTCAGTGTCATCCCGGGGATCGGAACCAAGACCGAAGCGTTTCTTGTCTCCCGCGGCTTCGCCGTGGTGGCCGACCTGCAACGGTTGACCCTGCCCGAAATGCACCGGCTCCTGGGCGCACACGCAGAGTGGCTGCACGATGTGGTCCATGGCGGCGGGAACGACGCGGTGGAAACGGGTCACGTCCGGAAGAGCATCGGACGTGAGGAGACATTTTCAGAGGATCTGCGAGAACACGCAGACATCGAGCGGGAACTCCACGCGCTCGTCGAAGACGTATGCGGCCGGCTCCGGGCCCATGGCTGGCGGGCGCGGACCATACAGCTCAAGCTGCGCTATGCCGACTTTGACACCATCACCCGTGCCCGGACGGTGGAACCGGTGGACCACGACGCGATGGTCTTTGCCACAATAAAAGACCTCTTCTACGCGTCCTACGACCGCCGCCGGGCCGTACGGCTCCTGGGCGTCCAGCTCTCCCACTTCGAAGAGGGGGAGCAGCTTGAACTCGCGCTGGACCCGCGGACCCACCGGCGCGAAGAGGTGCTGAAGGCCGTCGATGCTCTCCGTGCAAAATTCGGCGATGCGGTGATCCATGTGGGGCAGGCATGACCGAGCCTCTGGCCATTGTGGACGTGGAAACCACCGGCACGAGCGCCCTGTACGGGCGCATTATAGAGATCGGGATTGTCCGCCTTGATCCCGGGAAGCCCCCGCGGATCTACGAAACGCTGCTGAATCCGGAGTGCACCATCCATCCCACCATCGAGCAGCTGACCGGCATTTCGAACCGGGATGTGATCGGGGCCCCGCTCTTCGCCGAGGTGGCGCGGGAGGTCTATGACCTTCTGGAGGGCGCCGTGTTCGTGGCACACAACGCGCGATTTGACTATTCGTTTGTCAAGGGGGAGTTCGCCCGCCTGGGCAGGGGCTTCACCGCCCGCTGTCTCTGTACGGTGAAACTCTCGCGTTCGTTGTACCCGCAACACCGCCACCATGATCTCAGCAGTGTCATCACGCGGCATGGCATTCAATGCGATTCGCGCCACCGTGCCCTGGGTGATGCTCTTGCCGTCCAGGCGTTTCTCGAACAGGTGCAGGCGACCGAGCCTGCGGAACGGTTGGAAAAGGCATTTCGCACCGTACTGAAAGACAATCGACTTCCGCCCCAGATGGACCGTGCAGAACTCTCGGCGCTGCCTGAAGAGCCCGGAGTCTACCTCTTCTACGGTCCGCAGGGGGAGCTGCTGTATGTGGGGAAGAGCAAGAGCATCCGCTCCCGTGTGCTCGGGCATTTTTCCGCGGACGGTCAGTCGGGCAAGGAAATGGAGATGTGCCGTAACATCCACCGTGTCGAAGTGCGGCGGACGGCGGGGGAGCTCGGGGCCCTGTTGCTCGAATCGGCGCTCATCAAAGAACTCCGTCCTATCTACAACACGGCGTCCCGGCGCACACGCCTGCTGGTTCTCGCACGCGGCGTTCTGACGCGCGATGGGTACCTCAGCGTTGTCCTGGATGAAGTCGAACACGTTTCCACCGAAGAGACCACCTCCATCCTCGGTGTCTTCAAATATAAAAAGCAGGCCGGACTGTTCCTGCACAAGATTGCCCGCGAGCACCGGCTCTGTCATCGCTTGCTCGCGCTGGAGCGCGGCCGCGGGGCATGTTTCGCCCACCATCTCCACCAGTGCGACGGCGCCTGCATCGGCGAGGAGGCAACAGGGCCGTACAACCGGCGGGTGGAACTTGCCTTCGGCAACCGCCGCGTGAAGGCCTGGCCCTTCGCCGGACCGGTCCTCATCGAAGAACGGGATCCGGTGGTGAATGAAGGTGAAGTCTATGTGGTGGACAACTGGTGTCTTCTTGCGACAGCACGGTATTCCGAGGCCGGGACACGCCACGACCCGTCTGCGGCACAGCGCTTCGACCATGATACGTATAAAATCCTCTACCGGTATCTGATGAACGCGTCAAACCGGAAAAACATCCGGATGATGCCGGCTTCATTCCGGCAAGCCGGCGGAACTGCGGAGGCCATATTCCATGAGCAGCAGCGAAGGACGGGGGTCCACGCCTGACGAGGTCATGCGCGGTGTTACTATTGACATCATCCGCCGCGGTATCAGACAGGCGCGTAGGAAAAAGCGGTCGATCTATATTTCAAAGACCGCGCGCGGAAAAAGGGTGGAGCTTACCACCATCGATCCCGATACCGTCGACGGCGCATCTCGCCTTGAGGCGTTTCTTACGCCGGTCCAGCGTCACTACACCATATCGGGACTGGGTGCACCTGAAGACCCGGATGCCATCAACTGGCGTGTGCTGAATTTTCCTTTCTGGAGGCGTGCTCTGGTTCTTCTGCAGGTGACCGTGTCATTTGTCATGAAGGGGAACCCGCTCAAGAATCGCCTCTATCGCTGGATGGGCGCCCATATCGGGAAGAATGTCGAGATCATGCAGATGGTCTGGTTGGACCATTTCCGGCCCGAGCTGGTGTTCATCGGTGATAACACTCTGCTCGGCGCATTCACACGACTTACCGTGCACGCATATGAAGGTGCCGGGAAGTTCCGGTACGGGATCATCGAGATCGGCTCGAACTGCACCATCGGTGCTGGAACCGGCATCGGGCCGATCAGGATCGAAGACGGCGTCCGCACATTGCCGGGTACGACACTTTCTCCTTACCTCGCGCGCGTACGCGCGGGTGCCGTGGTAGGCTTCATGCCGCCTCCGGTCAAGATGCCCGGTAACGAATCTCTTCCTTAATGTTTCATCAGTCAAGGAGTACTCCATGCACATTCATGTTGCCAACCTTCCCCGCGACATCGACGAAACCAAACTGCGCGCACTTTTCGGCGCGTACGGGGCAGTGACATCCGTGAAGATCGGGATGGACAAGATCTCGGGGAAGCCGGACGGATTCGCCTTCATCGACATGTCCGACGATGAACAGGCAAAAGCGGCGATCCAGGGCCTTAGCGGGAAAAAACTTACCGATTATCCGCTGGCACTCAAGGAAGTGGATGCCCCTGAGTCCGGCAAACCAGGCCAGGCGGGGAAGGCCGGTCGCGTTCACAAGGACGATGAACCGGGTGGAAAAGGAAGCGGCAAAGGGAGCTCCCATCGTGCAGGCGGCGGGTTCCCGGCCGGCGCGGTGCGACGGGGCGGACAACGCGGCAGCTAATCCCGAGGACGGATGTTTCTTCGTGTGCTGGGAAGTTCAAGTGCGGGTAACTGTACCGTTGTCTGGAATGACGGGCGCGGCCTGCTTGTGGATTGCGGGTTCAGTCTCCGCTACATCAGTCGCCACCTGCAGGACGTGGGCCTGACCGTTCGTTCCATCGGCGGGGTCCTCATTACCCATACCCACGGCGACCATGTTCAGCCGGAAACGCTCCGCCGGCTGCTGGATTTCCAGATCCCCGTCATCTGTCCCTCATCCGTCGCCGGAGATCTCGCGAAGCGCTACGCATCAGCCCGCAGGGCACGCGACAGGGGACTGCTCAGAGAAATGGATGGCCATGCCGCAGCCGTCGATGGGTTCGATGTCGAAGCGTTTGCCGTTCCGCACGATGCTTCCGGAGGATGCTTCGGCTATCTCGTTCATCATGAGACCCTGATCGGACGGAGCACCGTTGCACTGGCGACCGATCTCGGCTACCCGCCGGAAGGACTCTCCAAACGATTTGCGGGCGCACATGCAGTGGTCATCGAATCCAATCACGATCCGCAGATGCTTGAATTATCCCGCCGGCCTGAATGGCTGAAGCAACGGATCCGGGAGATCGGTCATCTCTCCAATGAACAGTCCGGGCGTTTTGTTACGGATATACTGGGACACGCAGGCACCCCGCCGCAGACGATTGTGCTGGCCCATCTCAGTAGGGAATGTAATACCCCGGCGCTGGCGCTGGCATCCATGGAAAAGACACTCCATAGCGCGGGCCTTCCGGACACCCGCCTGCATGCAAGTCCGCGCAGCGAGCCATGCCCGATTGTCTCTGTTGAACCAGGACTTCCATAACCGGTCCCGCCGTGTCTCCCCGTCGCGCCCCGGCTCTTGATACTCTGAGCAGCATCTCCAGATCCTGGTGCTTTCGGCGAACTCCGTCGGGGCCTTCGGTGTTATCATACTACAGATGCAGCATTGTCCTGCACACCCGGGCTGCCACGACGCACGGTCGAACCATACAGGCGTGCTCTCAGGGTCCTGCACACCCGGGCTGCCACGACGCACGGTCGAACCATACAGGCGTGCTCTCAGGGTCCTGCACACCCGGGCTGCCATGACGCACGTTCGAATGCTGCCGGTCGAACCACCGTGAGGGACGCTTTCGCCCTCATGAAATCGAACATTTTACTACGCGGAGCGTTCTTCAATGCACTCCTGCACTACTGACAGCATCGGAATTAATATTCTCACCATCATCACGCTCGCTCTGACTCTCATGACAACATCCGTGGACGGTATGACGCAAGACGATTCGCAACGGGATACGGCGACATTCGGCGCCGGTTGTTTCTGGTGTGTGGAGGCGGTGTTCGAGCGCCTTCCCGGCGTGATCTCGGTTACTGCCGGCTACACAGGTGGCCACCGGCCGAATCCCACCTATGAACAGGTCTGCACGGGAACAACAGGGCACGCCGAAGTGGCGCAAATCGTCTTTGACCCTTCGAAAATAAGCTATGAGAAACTCCTGGAAGTATTCTGGGAGGCGCACGACCCGACCACGATGAACCGTCAGGGGGCGGACACCGGTACGCAATACCGCTCGGCGATCTTCTATAATTCCGACACGCAGAAGGCCATAGCCGGGCGATCCCGCGCTGAAGCGCAGAAGGGATTTGAAGACCCCATCGTCACCGAAATCACGCCGCTGAAGGTGTTCTACAAGGCCGAGAACTACCACCAGGATTATTTCCGGAATAATCCGAACGCGCCCTACTGCAGATTTGTCATAGAACCCAAACTGAAAAAACTGAAAATGCCGTAGCCCCGCACCTTGCTTTTTCGATAGGGAAACACTAAGGTACGCAGTCGTCATGCGCCGCACTCTCCCGAGGACCATTCATGACTCCTGATCGTACGGTTCCCCGTATTGTTTGTCTCGTCTGCATGGTTGTTGCTTTTCCGGCACTCCTGTTCTGTCAATCCCCTCAGGCCGAGCCCGGTCTTCCCGATTGGGAAAACCCCCGGGTGTTCGGCATCAACACCGAGAAACCCCACGCCACCTTTGTTCCATTTCCGGATATCCGGAGTGCGCTCACCCTGGACAGGCGGCACTCTCCTTTTGTCCTCTCGCTGAATGGGATGTGGAAGTTCCGTTGGGTTCCCCGGCCTGCGGACCGGCCCGCGGGATTCGAACAGGACCGGTACGACGTGAGCGGTTGGGATTCCCTGCGTGTCCCGTCGAATTGGGAGTTTCAGGGATACGGCGTCCCGATATACGTGAACCAGCCGTACGAATTTCCCGGAAAGCCCGACCCGCCGCATATCCCGCATGATAACAATCCCGTGGGGTCGTATAAACGCTGGTTCACGATTCCGCACAGCTGGTCGGGGCGCGAGGTGTTCATCCATTTCGGAGCGGTGAAATCCGCGTTCTATGTCTGGATCAACGGTGTACGGGTTGGATACAGCGAAGACTCCAAAACGCCGGCCGAATGGCGCATCACCCCTTTCCTCCGGGAGGGGCTCAACAGCGTGGCGCTGGAGGTGTACCGGTGGTCCGATGGGACGTATCTGGAATGTCAGGACATGTGGCGGATCAGCGGCATCGAACGGGATGTCGAGCTCGTTTCCACGCCGGAAACCCGCATCCGCGATTTCCGCGTGCAGGCGGGGCTGGATGAAAAGTACATCAACGGGAAGCTGATCGTGTCGGTGGATCTTGTGACCCGTGCCCTTCCCCGCACCCTGCAAGGGCATACCGTGGAGATGGTGTTGATGGATTCCGGCGGAACGAAAGTTGCACATCTCACCGCTCCCGTCAGGGCGTTGACGGACACCTCGGCAGTTGTCGTCTTCTCCCGGGAGATCCAGAGGCCGCACACCTGGAGTGCTGAAACGCCCAATCTCTATACGGTGCTTCTTTCGCTGGTGGATTCCGCCGGGGCGACCACCGAAGTGGCAACATGCAAGACAGGCTTCCGCACCGTGGAAATCCGCGCCGGATTGCTTCTGGTGAACGGTGTGCGGATTCGTATCAAGGGGGTCAACCGCCACGAGCACGACGGCATCACCGCACATGTGATCTCCGACGAGATGATGTTGAAAGACCTCACGTTGTTCAAACAGTTCAATATCAATGCCGTCCGCACATGCCATTACCCCAACGATCCCCGCTGGTATGAACTCTGTGACCGCTACGGCATCTACGTGGTGGATGAAGCGAATATCGAGTCGCACGGGATGGGGTATGGAGATCGCAGTCTGGCGAAGAACCCGGACTGGAAGGAGATGCATCTGGACCGGACGATGCGGATGGTCGAACGCGACAAGAACCATCCATCGGTCATCATCTGGTCGCTGGGCAATGAAGCCGGTGACGGGCCGAATTTCGCAGCGACCTCCTCGTGGGTCCGCGCCCGTGACGCATCCCGGCCGGTCCACTATGAACGCGCCGGAGAGGGGCCGAATACCGATATCGTCTGTCCGATGTATCCGTGGAGCTATCTCGAAGAGTACGGCAGTCAGCTCCGGCGGCGGCCGCTGGTCATGTGCGAGTATGCACATTCGATGGGGAACAGCACCGGCAATCTGCAGGATATCTGGGATATTATCGATCGCTACGATCACCTGCAGGGTGGTTTCATCTGGGATTGGGTGGACCAGGGGATGCAGAAAGTGAGTCCGGACGGGAAATCGTACTGGGGATACGGCGGAGATTGGGGTCCCAAAGACATTCCCACGGACGGCAATTTCCTCTGCAACGGGCTGGTGTTGCCCGACCGTACGCCACATCCGGCGCTCTGGGAGGTGAAGAAGGTCTATCAGCCGGTCAAATTCAAGGCGATACCGCTGGCCGCCGACCTTGTCGAAATCAGGAACGATTGGGATTTTCTCGATCTGGCGAAGTACGTCGTACGGTGGAGTCTTGAAGGCGATGGAAAAACCTTGGAGGGCGGTGTGCTTGAGGATCTGGATATTCCTCCGCATGCAAAACGGGCGGTCCGTATTCCGTTCGAGCGTTTCAATCCGCAGCCGGGGGTGGAGTATTTCCTGAACTTCGCGGTCACGACAAGGACAGAAGAACCACTCAGAGCCAGAGGATATGTGATTGCTTCCGAACAGCTTCCCTTCCCCGTGACAACGCCGTTGCCCGCAGAACGAAGAATCCGGATTCCCCCGGTGGAGGTTTCTGAGAGTGATTCAGACGTCACGGTTCGCGGCAACGATTTTGAAGCCCTGGTCAGGAAGAAGGACGGTGCGCTGGCCGGGTATCGATCCGGCGGAAGAGATCTGCTTGCGGGGGATCTGGTACCCAATTTCTGGCGCCCGCCGACGGACAATGATTTCGGCAGCCGTACCAATGTCACGTCGGCTTCCTGGCGCTTCGCAGGAGCGCGCCGCGTGCTCGCGTCGTTCACGGTGAAACATGTGTCCCCCTCTGTCGTCCGGATTGCCATGGCGTACGACCTTCCGGATGTTCGGTCGGCTCTGGAAATCACGTATACAGTCATGGGAAGTGCGGATATCACCGTGGAATATCGTTTCCACGCGGGTGCACCCGAATTGCCGGAAATTCCGCGGATCGGGATGAGCCTGATGTTGCGGCCGGAGTTCGGGAAGCTCATGTACTATGGACGTGGCCCGCACGAGAATTACAGCGACCGGCGCGGCAGCGCGTACGTCGGGGTCTATGAGAGTACCGTGGACGAACAGTATTTCCCGTATATCAGTCCGCAGGAGAACGGGAACAAGACCGATGTGCGCTGGATGGCGTTCCGGGACACATCGGGGCAGGGCTTGATGATTGCCGGCGAGCCGCTTCTGTCCATGTCAGCGCTCCGCTACACCGTGGAGGATCTGACACAGGAAGAGCGTGGCACGAAGCACACCGTGGACCTTGTGAAGCGGCCGTTTACCACGGTGAACATAGACCTGAAGCAAGCCGGGGTTGGAGGTGATGACAGCTGGGGATCACGGCCGCACACGCCGTATGCTATTCGGGCGGTGGATCAGGAGTACCGGTTCAGGTTAATTCCGATCGGTCCGCACGACGATCCCATGACCGTGAGCAAACGGGTGCATGCTGCAGGGTATTAGGCAAGGGGGACACAGTGCATGAAGGCCGCAGATGGAACAAAAATGCGGCCCCGGTTGCGTATCAGTTCCTTTTCTTAATGAGGCGATACGCTGCCAGCAGGATGATGCTGCCGACCACTGCTGCAATGAATCCCGCCGCCTGACCTTCCTCATACCATCCGATGAATCGTCCGAGATAGGTTGCCACAAGGGCACCGGCGATGCCGAGCAGTGTCGTGAGAATGAATCCGCCGCCGTCCTTACCCGGCATGAGAAGTTTTGCCACCAGGCCGGCGACGAAGCCGATGAGAATTGTCCACAGAATGTGCATGTCCTAGCTCCTTGTCTCTCCTTGGGCCGGGGATCGGTCCAGAAGAGGTTATGTGGTTGTGTTGACCCGTCTTCCGAAAAGGAATCGCTTAGTGATGGCGAAGACCAGCAGTGCAAAAAGTCCAACGGCAAGCACGGTGATGACAGGAAGAAAAATCGCGGAGAGGGATGTCAGAACCGAACCTCCAAGTTCCGCCGTGGACACCACCGGATTGCCTATACCCGCCGTGAACGTCGCAGACTTCAGCCGGGTGAGCACGGTGGCACCCTGGATGACTCCTGCTATGCCGCCTCCGCCGATAACGGACAGCACCCATTTCAACAGTGGGGGCAGGTCGGTGATGACGGAGGCCGACAGGAGAACCCCGGCGATTACCGCCGCCGGTGTGGCGAGAGTGTCCAGCATGTTGTCCAGCCAGGGGATGTAGAACGCGAGCACCTCCAGCACGGTGGCCGTACCGAAGGAGATGAGTGCGGGGAGGGTTCCCATCCAGGCGAAACCGGGCGAGAGTTCAAGATATCCGGTGTAACCCGCGATGCTCAGGGCGAACAGGGGGACGAACACCCTGAATCCCGCTGCCGCACTCAGTCCGATACCAAGAGCAATGCTGACAGCTGTTTCCATCCTGTGCGGTCCTCTCTCTTGATCACTTCTTTCCGAAGAGTTTTCCCAGAATACCGCCGACATCGTCAATGATGCTGCCGTCCTTGTTCGCATCGAGCATTCCCAGCACCGAGCCGAGAATATCCGGCTGCGCCTGCCTCGCCGACCGGGCCTGACCCTGGAGGAAATCCGTGAGTCCGCCCGCGTCCATCCCGCTCTGCTGGGTTTGACGGCCCAGAGCGCCCATCACCATCGGGGCGACGATTTCGAGGATTTGTCCGACCGAGGAAGGGTCAACGCCGGTGGACTGGCCCAGGCCGGACTCCACTGCTTCCTGTCTGTTTCCAAGAACGTGTTTGAGAATGCCCGCCCCCGCGCCTCCTCCCTGGGCCGATCCGAGAAATCCCATCACATCATCCAGCACGGATCCGTCATGGTCGTTGGAAAGAGCGGTGTGGAGCGACTGCGCGCCCTTGGGCGTGGAAGAGTTCTTTGCGAGCGCGGTCACGAGAAGCGGTATGGCTGCGCTCACGACCTTTCCTGTTGTGGCCGGATCCAGGCCAAGTTTGTCGCCGATCTGATTGACTGCGCCGTCGCCAAGTCTGCCTGCCAACAGCTCCAGAATTGAGCTCATAGGGAGGTACTCCGTTTAGGATATGAACAGGGAGAAGGGGGATTTCTACATCCCGCCCCCGGGTAGCCGGGGGCGGGACGGGATCGATTCAAACTATTTCAAAGCACTATCGAGCAGACTGCTGAGACTCTTGCCTCCCGCGGACCCGACAAAATCTGTCAGCACCGGAACGAACTTGCCTACCATGTCGTCACCCATCCCGACCCTCGCAAATACCGGGGCCAGATTCGCCATGCTGCCTATCGGCCCGCTCACCCCGCCGATTTCCATTGCTTTGTTTATGATGCCGTCAGACCCGGGAATGACGTCGGCAATTCTGGAAAAGTCATCGCTGCTCAGTCTTTCTCTTGCCAGGCCGAGCAGAGAGCCTGCTCCCACGAGTGCCTGGTTTTCGTTCACACCAAGCTTGCTGGTGAGTGAACCGAGTAACCCGCCGCCCGGGGCCTGCGATGAGGTGCAGCCAGTGAACAGCACAGCAACAAACAGCAGCAGGACAGGAAACGTTCTGCGGACAACCATCATACCTCCTCAATAAACAGATGTGTCATCTGGATGTGATACGGCTACTGAGCCACGGTGAAACCGCCGGTCGGCCCGGTTTTCCCGTTGAGGGATGTTTCCAGTTTGTATTCACCTGCCGGAAGTCCCTTTGCGCGTTCGAAGAAGAACTGCGATTTGTTGGTGCCGGTTTGCTGCAGGGCAACCGAGTCGGCACGCACAAGTTGATTTGTGGGAACATACATGCACCGGACCCCGAGCTTTGCGCCGGGCACAACATTCTCTGTCGTGACGAGCACCACCACGCGGTCTTTTGGCTTGAATGTCGTCGTGGGATTGACGGGATTCAGGTTTACGTCAAATCCCTTGGCAAACATCACGCCGGAGATTGCGGGAGACGGCGGTGGTGCCTGCTCTATGACCGGAATGGCGGGTTTGGGCTCTTCTTTCTTGCCGCATCCGACTACGAGGACGGCCAGAACCAGGATAAGCGTGAGGACGAGAGTCGATTTCATCGGGTTTTCCTCTGGAAGTGAAGGGGATTAGTCGGGAATGATCAGTTTCTGACCGGGCTTGATCAGGTCAGGATTCTTGATCTGGTCGGTATTCGCCTGGTATATTTTCTTCCACTGTTTGGCGTCCTTGTAAAACTCCTTTGCGATCTTGGAGAGAGAATCTCCTTTCTTCACGACGTAAGTCCGCGGGCCGCCTGAAGTTGTCGCGCCACCGGTGACGTCGGAAAAATCTATGGGACCTCCGCTATCGGGAAGTGGTGTCATGGGCAAATCCTCCTGAAAAGAACAAAAGAAGTGGATCCCGGAGCCGGGAAATCGGAGTGATAACACTGAAGATAAGAACGCGGAAAGGGTGAATAAAGGTTCCTCTCCGGTCAAGTATTATGAAGGATTCTGATGGACACCCAGAAGTTCTTCAGCGATCTGGACGGCATTTGTGGCCGCCCCCTTTCGCACATTATCGGCCACAATCCAGAGGTTCAGGCCTGAAGGAATGCTGGCATCCCTGCGGATGCGCCCGACAAACACCTCATCACGGTCCTGGCTGTCGACCGGCATGGGATAGCGGTTGTTGGGGAGATCGTCCACCACAACGACCCCCGGCATGCGTTCGAGGAGTGTCCGGACATCTGCCAGCTCAAACGGACGCTCGAACTCGATATTGACTGATTCGCTGTGTCCGCCCACCGTCGGTACCCTCACGCACGTAGCCGAAACCTGTATCGTGTTGTCTCCCATAATTTTGCGGGTCTCGTTCATCATCTTGTGTTCTTCCTTCGTATATCCGTCGTCTTCGAAGACATCGATGTGGGGAATACAGTTCATGGCGATCGGGTGCGGGAACTTTCTTGCCACAGCCGGATTTCCAGCGAGCTCCCCGAGAAGCTGATCGTGGCCGCGCCGGCCGGCACCGGTCACGGATTGATAGGTGGCGACGACGACACGACGAATCCTGTAGGCGTCGTGCAGTGGTTTGAGTGCCACCACCATCTGAATAGTCGAGCAGTTCGGATTGGCAATGATTCCCTGATGGGAAAAGATGGCATGGGGGTTCACCTCCGGAACCACGAGCGGGACATCCTCATCCATTCGAAAAGCGCTGCTGTTGTCGATGACCACAATGCCCTGGCGTGCGGCGATAGGAGCAAACTCCCTGCTCACCGTTGCACCTGCGGAAAAGAGCGCCACGTCCGCATGTGCGTCAATCAACGCCTGCTCCGTGAGTTCCAGGACCGGGATCTGCTCGGCACGGAACGGCACGGTGGTTCCGACTGACCGGCGTGATGCGAGGGGAACGAGGCGACTTACGGGAAAGCGTCGCTCTTCAAGGACGCGGATCATGGTGCGCCCGACGAGTCCGGTTGCACCGGCGACGACAACGGTGAATTTCCTGGATGCCATCAGACAAAAAACCTCCGGTTGTTGATCAGAAGACACATGCACGCGCCGCACGGCTCACGTCACCTCCCCGAGAAACTTGCGGACAAACGTGCCGAGTTGTTCATACTCGATGAGAAAGGCGTCATGGCCGAACGGAGAATGGATTTCACGGCAGACGCCTTGCGGGAGAAGGTCCGCGATTGCGCGTTGCTCGTGAAGAGGATACAGAATGTCCGAGTCGATGCCGACACACAGCGCCGGAATGCCGATCGAGCCCAGTACATCCTCGAGCGTCCCGCGGTTGCGTGTCACGTCATGTGTATCCATCGCCCGTGAAATCGTCAAATACGTATTGGCGTCGAAACGGTTCACCAGCTTTTGCCCCTGGTAGCGCAGGTACTGTTCCACCTGGTACATCACTTTCAGCTGGTCGCGGAAGGTCTCCGGAGCCGAGGGGGTGGTTGTGGCCCGGCCGAACCGGTTCAAAAAGGAAACATCACTCCTGTATGACACCATGGCGATTTGACGGGCCAGACTCAACCCGCG
Organism: uncultured Bacteroidota bacterium; assembly: GCA_963779225.1. GTDB lineage: Bacteria > Bacteroidota > Ignavibacteria > UBA10030 > UBA6906 > CAVPCZ01. The sequence continues at coordinate 204,100 of CAVZWW010000002.1, read as the reverse complement.
TTCCGGCTGGCCGTGGCCGTAGTAATCCCCGTCGCGCCAGTCGGGATCCTGCATGATAGCCTGGCGTGCGAGATCGTTCAGCCCGATACACCACGGGGAATGCTGCGCGGCCGTGGCGATGGGGATGATGGATCGCACGAACCCGGGGTACAGCAGCGGCCATTCCAGAACCTGCATGCCGCCCAGAGACCCTCCGAGTACCGTCAGGAGCGAGCGGACACCGAGCCGGTCCAGCAGGGAGGCCTGCGTGCGGACCATATCGCGCACCGTCACCGGCGGAAAAGCAAGACCATAGGGCTTTCCTGTGGCCGGGTTCATGCTCGCCGATCCCGTGGTACCGTAGCACCCTCCGAGGAAGTTCGAGCTGACCACAAAGAGAGCATCGGTGTCGAGAGGCCGGCCCGGTCCGATCATCGGATCCCACCAGCCTGTAGTCCGCGTGTCGTTACCCGTCTGTCCGGCCGCGTGCGCGCTTCCGGTCAGCGCATGGCAGACCAGCACGGCATTGTCACCGGCGGGGTTGAGTGTGCCATATGTTTCGTACGCAACCGTAACCGGCGCCAGCTCCTCCCCGCACTCCATGACAAGCGGTGTTTCCGCGGTGAACACCTCGTGTGTTCGTGTAACTCCCTCGATCATGGTCACACCCTCAATCATCCGTTCACTTTCTTACGCCCGGCCATCGGGGGGACATCCGATGGCCGGGCTTTCTTCGACCCTTCATTCAAGCATTCGGGCAGGTCCCGTATTGTTCGAGATCACCTGACCTGGCCGAGCGCCTCCTCGAAATCCTCGATGATGTCATCGATATGTTCAAGTCCGACCGAGACACGGATAAGGTCGGGGGTTACGCCTGCTGACAGCCGGTCAGCTTCGGAAAGCTGCTGATGCGTGGTGGATGCAGGGTGAATCACGAGGGTCTTTGCATCGCCGACGTTGGCGAGGAGGCTTGAGAGTTTCACCCCGTTGATGAACGTCTTTCCGGCCTCGTGACCTCCCTTGATGCCGAACACGATAATGGACCCGAACGCACCCTTATGGAGATACTTCTTTGCGAGGGTGTGATGGGGGTGATCCGGCAGGCCGGGGAAGGAGACCCAGGCTACGCGCGGGTGTTTCTTGAGCCAGGACGCGAGCGCGATGGCATTGCTGCAATGGCGTTCCATGCGCAGGGAAAGCGTCTCGACACCCTGGAGCAGGAGGAAAGCGTTAAACGGGCTGAGGCACGGACCGAGATCCCGGAGTCCTTCGACGCGGGCGCGGACAATGAAGGCGATGTTGCCGAACTGGCTGGCTGCGCCGAAGGTTTCCCAGAAGCGGAGGCCGTGATAGCCCGGACTGGGTTCTGTGAAGACCGGGAACTTGCCGTTGCCCCAGTTGAAGCGGCCGGAGTCGACGATGACCCCTCCGATGGACGTTCCGTGACCGCCGATCCACTTTGTTGCGGAGTGGGTGATGATGTCCGCACCCCAGTCGAAGGGTCGCGCGAGATATCCTCCTGCACCGAACGTGTTATCCACCACCAGGGGGATGTTGTGGGCATGGGCGATGCGGGCGATGGCTTCGATATCGGGGATATTGAGCCGGGGATTGCCGATGGTCTCAATATAGAGAGCCCTGGTTTTGTCGTCGATAGCTGCTTCAAACGCTTCGGGGCGGTCGCCGTCCACGAACTTCACCTGCACGCCGAGGCGGGGAAAGGCCACCTTGAACTGGTTATAGGTGCCGCCGTACAGGTTGCTTGTCGCTACGATATTTTCGCCGGCGAGAACGAAGGTCGTCAGGGCCAGCAGCTGGGCGGCCTGGCCGGACGATGTGGCGAGTGCGGCGACGCCCCCTTCGAGTGCGGCGATCCGTGCCTCGAACACGGCGGTTGTCGGGTTCATGATCCGCGTGTAGATATTTCCGAACTCCTGGAGACCGAACAATGCGGCCGCATGGTCCGCGTGGTCGAAAGTGTACGACGTCGTCTGGTAGATCGGCACCGCCCTTGCGTGGGTGACGGGATCCGGCGTCTGCCCCGCATGCAGCTGCTGTGTCTCGAACCGGTATTTCCGCTCTGCTGTCGCCATTATGCTTCCTGCTATATAGTGATGGGATTGGTGGTATACGCTCGTTCGCCCCGGATACAAAAAAACCTCATCCGGAGTGATGAAATCCGAATGAGGTCTGCGCGTGTAACGCACCTGTCCGGATTCATCTTCATCCCGCATATCCGCGGGAACAGAATTTAGCACCTGACGAGTCTTGCTCCGGTTGCTGTGGCTTCACAGGGTCTGTCCCTCCGCCACTCTGGATGAACCGCTGTTGGCATGATACATTATTCCCGGGTCAAGTCAAAGGAAAAAAAGAGCGGGTCCCCGGGAGAAGGGGGGACTTGACAGTTGTCCCTGTATGCTGTATATTGTATACAATATACAATACAGAGGACCCACACATGAGCGCCCGCGCCGCCGCGGCATCCCGTCCCGCTGCCACGGTACCCCGTTCCACCGCCGCGGCCCACCGTTCCGCCGACGAATTCAAGGTGGAAGAGGTAAAACCTCTGCGCGACCGGATAGCCTCGACGATTCGCGGACTGATTATGGAGAGCCGGATCAAGCCGGGCGAGAGGCTCGTGGAACCCGATCTGGCCCGGCGGCTGGGTGTCAGCCGCACGCCGCTGCGGGAAGCACTGCTGCAACTGGAATCGGAAGGGTTTGTGGTGGCGAATCCGCGCCGCGGTACTGTGGTGAGTGACCTTTCCGCAACCGACGCGGTGGAAACATACCAGGTGAAAGGGGCCCTCGAAGCTCTTGCCGCACGCCTGGCCTGCAACCGCTTGTCCGACGAAGCCCTGTTTTCGCTCCGGCAGATCCACGAACGTATGGTGCGGCTGGCGGGAGGCCGGTCTCCCGACTCCCGCGTCATCCTCCAGCTGAACACCGAATTCCATCAAACTCTCAGCGACGGCAGCGGGAACGCCAAACTGGCGAACGCCATCCGCGTACTGCGCAGCCAGGCGCTCCGGTATAACTTCATCTATCTCTCCGTCCTGTCGCATCTGGCGGCATCAATGAAAGAACACGAAGCGATTCTGAAAGCGCTGCAGAAGCGCGACCCCGACACCGTTGCCCGGCTCGTGGAAGCCCACGGCGCTTCGGCCTGCAAGGCGCTCTGTGCCTTCATCGAACGCCACTCCGGTGAAGAACACTCCACCGCTCGCCACTCGATCGAACACCATTCTCCCGAACACCACGCAGCAGCAAAAACAAGGACCCACGCATGAAGAAGACCAGAATCGCCGTCGTCGGGTACGGCAACGTCGGCAAATGTGCGCTCGACACCGTGCTGAACGAACCTGACATGCAGCTCGTCGGGATTATTGAAGTGCCCCAGGTCGTATCCAAGAAATGTCCCCGCGACGGCCGCGAGCCGATGGTGCAGGACACCCCTATCGTATCGGACATAAAAGAACTGGGTGCGGTTGACGTTGCCGTCCTTTGCTGTCCTTCACGTGTTGTCCGCGAAACCGCCACAAAGATCCTCGAGCAGGGCGTGCGGACCGTGGACAGCTTTGACATCCATGGGGAGATACCGGCCCTTCGCAAAGAACTGGATGCCATCGCAAAGGCGCACAACAGCGTCGCCATCCTCTCGGCAGGGTGGGATCCGGGCGTCGACTCCGTGATTCGGGGCTGGTTTCAGGCCATGGCTCCGCGGGGCGTCACATACACGAACTACGGTCCCGGCCTCTCCATGGGGCATTCCGTGGCGGTGCGTGCCATCAAAGGAGTGCGCGACGGCATCTCGATCACCGTGCCCGCCGGCATGGGCATCCACCGGCGTATGGTCTATGTCCAGATTGAACCGGGAGCGGTGTTCGAAGAGATCGAGAAGCTGATCAAGCAGGATCCCTACTTCGTCAAAGACCGCACGTATGTTTTTCAGGTCGAAGACGTCGCCTCATTGATGGACACCGGGCACGGCGTCCTCCTTGAACGCAACGGCGTTTCCGGAATCACACACAATCAGTCGATGCGCTTCCAGCTGAAGGTCAACAATCCGGCCCTCACGGCCCAGGTGATGGTGTCCGCCGCACGTGCGGCCATGCGGCAGCAGCCCGGATGTTATACGATGATCGAGCTCCCGGTGATCGATTTCCTCTTCGGGGATGTGGATAGCTTTGTTACGAAATTTGTCTGAGGATACATATGTCTGATCCGTACGAGCGCAATCTGACGAACAGGGGGTTTTACCATTCCAAGCCGGACATCCGCGGACGCGTTGTTGTGGTGCTGCAGGGAACACTCGAAGAGCGGGAGCTGCATCTGATCAGGCCGATCTCCCGGGCGTTCCCCGCCGGGACGATCATTGAATTAATCGCCACCGATGAGCCTGGCGCAGCCCCCGGGGGCACGGTCAACAAAATCGCCTACATCGCGTTCGTGGAATTGCTCGACGGAGGCGTGGTGGTCGCCGGCGACGCGGTGGAGCTCAAAGGGGTTCCTGCGGGTGTCATCGCCGGATTTGACGATACCCATATGCCCAACCATCAGAACACGATTCTCCGGACTCCGGGCCGGACCTCCGGGGCCGCCCTCGGACTCGTGCCCGGCGACTCTTTACTCATTCGCGGCATTTCTTCATAAATCAACTTCGAGAAAGGCAACACCTATGGCAAAACCGGAATTCAAATTCCAGATGTACAAGCGTCTGCAGGTGAACACGCAGAAGATCTATACGGAGGCGCGCAAGGCCGCCGAGAGTCTCAACATGCCGGCCGAATTGAAAGGTGCGATCGGGTTGACCGGTGCCATTTCCGGCTGTCCCTCCCCCCTGCGAAAAGACATCGAACATTTCATGGCAGCCGAATCGCGCAAAGTGGTTCCCCTGAGTGTCTATGTGGATCAGATCCGTGAAATCATCAAAGGTGTCTACGGCGACGACTACGATGCAGCGCCGATCAACACCTGCGAAGGCGGCCTGTGGACCAGCTTCGACTGCCTTGTGACGCCGCCGTTCCAGGGACGCGGGGACAACTATCGTACCCGGTATATTGCCCCGTATGAGCGCCATATTCACCATCAGGCGTCGTACGGCCGTCCGTACCCGCCGAAGTACAAAGATATCCTCGCCGATCGCGGCAGCACCGCGGGCGAACTGGGCTTCTACGGCAAACGGCAGAACAATCTGGACACGGTCCTGGTCCCGCTTCCCGGCGCCTCGTATGCGGTGCACGGCATCAATTATCATCCTACCCCCCTGATGAAGAATGTCAACGCAAAGGCCGCAGTACAGGCGATGCGCGAGGCTGCAAAACAGCACGAGACACTCCTCGGAGGGTTCGCGTCACTGGGGTACGATACGCCGGGATACGGCTACGGACAAAAGGACGCCGACGGCACGCCGATCCTCCTGAAAGGCATCGCGGAGATCGCCCGGTCGTACAATGTTCCCTATATCATCGACAACGCCTGGGGTATTCCCATCCTTGGCACCAGCATCAAGAAGGTCGGCGCTGATGTGATGATCTTCAGCATGGACAAGGCGACCGGCTCGGCCACGAGCGCCCTGATTATCGGAAAAGAAGAAGCGATGGTGCCGATCCGCCGCGCACTGGGATACCACGGCGCACGCTATGGCACCACCACATCCTACGGCAAGGCGGCGTTCGTCGGCCAGGATCCGGGCAAGGAAGGTCTTTCCGGACAGCTGGCCGCGCTCAGGGTTCTTCGCGACACTCCCGCCGTCGTCCAGAAACCGATCGATGACCTCCACGCCATCGTGGTCGACGAGTTTGGCAAGATCGACAAGCGCATCCGGCCGTTTTTCCAGATCTATAAGAGCTACAACAGCGGAACGGTCGAGATCAACTACGAAGACAGCTGGAAGGACGGCAAGCTCGGCATCCCGATCTTCTCTATTGAAGATATGTACTCGGGCTCGCACCTGTTCCAGGACGGCATGACGGCCATGGGCATCATCCCGACGATTTCCTACGATGCCAATTTCTTCATCTCCCCCGGTCTGGGAACGACCGATGAAAACGGCCAGTTGATCCAGGAACGCGCACGCATGATCATTCGCGCACTGGTGATGCTGATCGAAATCGTCTGCGAAAACGCCGGTCTGCACGAATAAAGGAAAAACATCGCCATCACCCGTCCGCCCGGGCACACGACGTGCCCGGACGGGCAGTATGGTGTTTCGTTACCGGAGGTCTTGAAGATACCCCGCCGGACCGGGCGCTCCGGCGAATGACGTGTACCCTGACGGAGAACGGGTATGAGAGCAATGGATCACATTCTTGACGGTCTCGATATCGAGACCTACCTGATGTGCGCAAGCGAGCAGGAAGGCAAGGATCTCGCACTGCGTCTCGGGCATGAGCTGCAGCTGGGCGAAGTGGATATCATGTTCCAGGAGTTCGACGGCTACGGGATGCGGGTCCGCCTTCGCAAGTATATTCACCGGCCCGGCGAAACCTACCGCTGGCTGGCTGAGGGGCGGACGGACACCGGACGGGAGGAGCAGGCGTGATGGCCAAAAATATCCTCTGCGTCCCGCTCGATCCGGTGCATGATGTCGGGATCAAGATCATCCGGAATGCCCTCGCGCAACGGGGTCACCGCACCGAACTCCTCACACCCGACCTTGACATGGACGAAGTGGTGCGGGTGGCTGCGGCAGGGAAGTACGATGATATCCTGGTCAGCCGGACTCTCGGGTACGGGATCGCGGAGCTGCTCGGGCGGTTTGTGGATCTGCTCGATGCGGCCGGAGTACGCAAGTCCGCACGGGTTATCCTCGGCGGCAAGGCCGTCACCGCGGAGCTCGCCGCGGAACTCGGATTTGACCGGGGCTTCGACGAGCATTCGCCGATTGAGGAAGTCGTGGCGTATATCGAAGGACGTCCGCTCACCGGGGCGACGTCGGTCGTGCAACGGGAACGGCCGGATATGACCGCCGGGTATTCGTACGTCTTCCATGACAGATTTGTGGCGGAGTGCCTCGAGGAGATTGTGGAGAAGACCCTTGGCTGGGCCGCACCGAAGACCACGCCGGGGGTGTCCCGTGCCCGGATCCGCAAGGAGCTGCTCGGCACGCCTGAAGGTCCGGCACGTGTGGCGCTCCTGCGCGACTACAATGCCCTGGCCGATCCGGTGGTGGTGGATTCTTCACATGGGAAACTCCCCAAAGGCGTGCGCACAGTCAGGCCGGATGAACTGCACTTTCTCCGGCATATGCTTGCCACACGCACGGCGTCCCACCCGCAGGCTATCAGAAAGGGGGAGCGGAAACCGCTGGTCTTCAAGTTCCTCGGAAGCGGTTGCCCGGTGATGGATATCGTTCACGCCAAAGCGTGTGAACGGTGGGGGATCGACGGGTTCCTCATTATCAACCCCTCCTGGGAAGCACGGTATGAAGGGCTTCTTGACGGATACCTGACACATCAGAATGACGGAACGATCACATCGCTTGAGAATATCCGTCTGATGCGCGAGGTTCTGGATCCGGCGACGCTGCTGACCGTGCGGGCGCATCGCGGTCTCAACACTCCCGAAACAGTGCTCCTGGCGGGAGAGGGGGGCGCGAATCTCACGAAGATCGACCTCGTCTACGGTTCTCTTGGTGCGGGAACAGATCCCGAGCGGCTGACCGTCGACGGGATTGAAGCGATCCGTCTGGCGGCACGCTACGGCTTGCCGTTCGACATTCCGGGGAATGATGAGCTGAGCGGTGTGCCCGCATGGAAGACACTCGCCGGTCTCCTCATTAATGTGGCACTCGGCAATCGTCTGGGTGCGCGGGCGATCCTCAAACCCCTCTTCTGCTACGGTCCGCATATCGTCATCAACGGATACATGGAGCAGAACTTCGTGGACTACAATGCCGCAAAGATACGCGCGTTGCGTTCCCTGGTCAACGCACCGATCTGGCCGGGAGAGCCCATCGCGTTCATGACGCAGACCGAAGACCGCGTGCAATCGGCGTCGGCGACATCGTACCATGCGGCTCTTGCCTCTTCTCTCGGAGTGGACGCCATTACCGTGGCGTCGACGGACGAGGCGTATTCGCGCGGCCCGATCTGCCTCGCATCGCGCATCGACAGCATTCAGGCGATTCGTGAGGCATCCCGGTTTATGGGTCACACCGCAATACAGCCTTCGGTCACCGCAGATCAATTCACCGAACAAATTCTCAAGGGGATCCGCGACACCCTGGAGCAGGTTCGCGCGGCGGATCATCTCCCTGCGGCGATTCACGCGGGACTCCTGGGGAGCCGGGAGGACGGAGCATACCCCGGGACCTTCGGCAAGGGAACAGTGGCCTGAGATCATGATCATCGGCATTGCGGGAACGGCCAAGAATACGGGGAAGACGACCGCGCTCAGCGTCCTCTTGCGCGAAGCGCAAAGAAGGCGGTTGGCGGCCGGGGTTACCGGCATCGGGTATGACGGGGAGGAACGCGATACGGTGACCATGCTCCCGAAGCCCCGCCTTCACCTGGAGACCGGGACGCTCGTGACGACGTCCACATCGTGCATCCCTGTCTCAAGCGCCGGTCTGGAACAGGTGGAGCAAACCCCCTTCCGGACCGCTCTGGGTCAGGTGGTGATACTCCGCGTCACCAGTCCCGGACTGGTTGTTGTTGCCGGGCCCAACAAGACCGATGAACTGCAAGATGTCGTTTCACGAATGCAGGCGGTGGGTGCGGGGTCCGTGTTTGTGGATGGTTCGTTGAACCGCATTGCGCCGATGGTTGTGGCAGAACGAATCGTCTTTGCCACCGGCGCGGCCCGGACAACGGATATCGACCAGCTTGTTACCGAGACGCTTGCCATAGAGCGGCTGTTCAGTTTTCCCCGGGTGACGACAACAACGCCGCGCGCTTCGGGTATGCAATTGATAGGGGAGGATGTGCAGGTGCACCGGGCATCATCTGCCGTCCAGGGGATTGAGGAGATGGAAATGGCCTTCCGGATGATCCCCGACGGTCTGAAGCAGGTTATAGTGCCCGGGATGGTGACACTTCAGGGACTCAGTGCTCTGGTGAGGCTCACCCTGAGGCACAAGCAGAGCCACACGAGCCATGAGACGCCCGGGACTCCTGTTCAGGTGGTCTTTGACGATCCGTTTAAGCTCCTTCTCGCCGGCGATCCCACGAAGACTGCCGCGCTTCTCGAGCAGATGGATTCCCGGGTAGCCCGGATTTCCTATCGGCACACTCCCCGGCTCGTCGCGGTCACCATCAATCCATCCTACCCCGCGTTTGATGGGACCGTCTATCACGCGGCATTGCTGGATTCATCATCCATGCTGCAGCGTTTTCGTGAGCGGCTTTCAACCCCGGTGGCGGACGTCTTTGCGCGTGACGGGGAGAGTGGATTTTGCTCCGCCGTCTTTGACTCCTCCTTCACAGACTGACCGGGCGGCCTCAGCTCTGCTGCCGCAAATCGCCCGATAGCCTGAACCTTTGCCAGACGGCGACAATCCGAGGGACTGACGTAGGCTGCCTTCAACGCGTTTCCCCCGGACAGCCCCGCTCCCTGCGTTCCTGAGAAGATACCCCTTGACAATGTGAATGCGGCTTTGCATATTAGTCATCGATAAAGTAAGCGATAAAGTAATCTCCTGCCGTCCGGAGGAAAGACCGTGCAGCTCACACGCAGCGTATTCCTTATCTCCCTGGCCTGTATGTTCGTTTCGTGCCGGCAGGCGGAACCGATAAGCGCATCGCTCCCCTGGTCCGTTCGCATGGCGGAATCCTTCATGCAGCGGCAGCCGGATTCCATCTTCTATCCCTCGGAAAAGCACGGAGCACGCTGGGGGTACGAGCCGGGAGTCATGCTTGAAGCTCTCCGGCAGGTCTGGACGGTGACAGACGACCGGAGGTACGCCGACTATATTCAGCGGGAGATCGATCTGTATGTGACGGAAGAAGGCAACATTCGGACGTACGAATACGGGACATTCAACCTGGACAATATCCCGGCAGGACGGCAGTTGCTCTGGTTGTATTCGAAAACGGGTCAGGAGAAATACCGCCGTGCCGCAGAGCTTCTCCGGAAGCAGCTCCGGGAGCAGCCGCGGACTGCGTCAGGAGGCTTCTGGCACAAGCAGATCTACCCCTATCAGATGTGGCTGGACGGTCTGTATATGGCCGAGCCGTTTTACGCGCGGTATGGAGTCCTGTTCAGCGAACCGGGAAACCTTGACGACGTCGTGAAACAATTCACGGAGATTGAAGCCCGCACACGGGACACCGTATCAGGGCTGCTCTACCATGCGTGGGACGAGAGCAAGGCACAGCGCTGGGCCGACCCGGTCACCGGGAGGTCTCCACATTTCTGGGGGCGTGCGATCGGGTGGTATGCGATGGGACTCGTCGACGTTCTTGAGGTATTGCCCGAATCACATCCCGGCCGCAAACAGCTGGCGGCTATCCTCGGTCGTCTTGCCGAAGCACTCCTCCGGTACCGCGACCCCGGCAGTGCGGTCTGGTATCAGGTGATGGATCTGCCGGGCCGTGAAGGGAACTACCTGGAGGCTTCGGCGTCGTGCATGTTCGTTTACGCTTTGGCAAGGGGAGCGCGAATGGGATATCTCCCGCCCGCCTACCGGAAAGCGGCCGAAGAGTCGTTCGCCGGAATTCTCAAACAATTCATTACGGTGGAAGACCACAGCGGACTGGTTTCCCTGCACAAAACCTGCCGGGGGGCCGGGCTCGGAGGCAATCCGTATCGCGACGGGAGTTTTGAATACTACATCAGCGAACCACAGCGCGACAACGATTTCAAAGGCGTTGGTCCGTTCATCATGGCGGCACTTTGCCTTGAACAGACGGGAGGCCGGTGACATGAGCGGGCTTCTGCGTCTCCGCAACCGGAGGCCTTTCCCTCTCCTCCTCCTTCTCCTGCTCGGACTGTGTGGCTGGACCCCGCAGGAGTCGATCCGCATACTGCTCGCGGGGGATTCGACGATGGCGGACAAGCCCGTCATCGACTCTCCCGAACGTGGATGGGGGCAGTCGTTCCGTTACTTTCTTGACGGCGGTGTGGAGCTCATTAACTTCGCCCGGGGCGGGCGCAGCACGAAGAGCTTTATCGATCAGCGGCTCTGGGATACATTGCTTGCGCAGGTCCGTCCCGGCGACTATGTCCTGATACAGTTCGGCCATAACGATCAGAAAGTTGCTGACAGCACGAGGTATGCCGATGCTCACGGTGCATACAAAACCAATCTTCAGCGGTTCGTGCGGGATGTTCGCGAAAGAGGAGGATTGCCCGTCCTGATCACCCCGGTCAACCGTCGCGCCTTCAACGCAGAGGGTGCATTGGTCGACACACATGGCGAGTATCCCGGCGTCGTCCGGGAAGTGTCGCGTAAAGAGGGGGTTCCACTGATCGACCTGCATGCTTCAAGCAAGACCCTCTTTGAGGGACTCGGTCCGGAGGGCACGAAACCACTGTTTCTGTGGACGAAGGCGGGCGAGTTTGGACCCGGGTCGAAGCCGAGGCAGGACAATACCCACTTCACACAGCGCGGGGGGCTGGCTGTGGCCGGTCTTGTGGCGGACGGAATCCGGCAGCTCGGGCTTCCGCTGGCCGATCATCTGAAGAGTCCCTCCCGGGGGACATTTCCCGGAGCGGGGAAGTGTGTCGGCCTCGACTGCTTTTTCAACTCGGAATGGCGTGAAGAAAAAGATGGCACGCGTACCCGGTTCCACTACACCTGGAATGACACGGCGAACTCCGGATTCTCCCTTCTGGGCGGAGTGGTCGACAGGCTTGGTGCGAATCTCGCGACCGTACCGGACGCGCCCACGCCGGAGCGACTCGGCCTGCTGGACGTGTACATTATCGTCGATCCCGACACGCCTGCGGAGACCGCTGAACCGCACACTATCGACACGGCTTCCATCACCGTTGTCGCACGCTGGGTGGAAAACGGTGGCACGCTCGTTCTTCTCGGCAACGATCGCGGCAATGCGGAATTCACTCACTGGAACAACCTCGCCGGGCGATTCGGCATCCATTTCCGCGAAGACAGCCATCACCGTGTGATGGGAAAAGAATACTCCACGGGGATGTGCAGCGACCTTCCCGATCATCCCATCTTTCGCGGTGTACGGAAGATCTTCATGAAAGAGGTGAGTTCCCTGGCCCTCACGCCGCCGGCAACACCGCTTCTTACGCAGGACACCCTGATGCTGATGGCGACATCGAGGGTGGGGAAGGGGATGGTGTTTGCGCTGGGTGACCCATGGATATACAATGAGTACTTTGACCACCGCCGGCTTCCCGCAGATTGCGACAATGATCGTGCAGCGGAGCAGTTCGTTCGATGGCTGTTGACATGGAAGACGGAGCCTGCGGGCGACGGGGGGCGGCGTTGACATCGGGTGATATATCCGGGACGCGAAAAAAGTAACTGGTAAGGGTGGACTGCAGCAAAGTATGGAAAGGGATCTCCTGTGAAAAAGGGGTTTCAGGTAAGGCTTTCGGATATTGCGAGAAAGCTTCATGTTTCGACCGTGACCGTATCCAAGGCGTTGCGCGGGCATCCGGACATTTCGGTGGAGACGGTCAAGAAGGTCAAAAAGATGGCCCGCGAGATGGGCTACACGCCGAACCGGATCGCCAGCAGTCTCTCGTCGCGAAGATCCAACACGATCGGGGTGATCATCCCAAAAATTGCCCATGTGTTTTTCTCTTCGATCATCGAATCCATTTATGACGCAGCCTTTGAAACAAACTACGAGATTATCCTGACGGTGTCGCAGGAGAATGCGGAGCGCGAACAACGTCACCTCCGCTCACTGCTCTCCATGCGGGTGGACGGGCTTATCATTTCGGTGACGCAGCAAACCACCGATGCTGCGCCATTTGAGGAGGTGCGGGAGCTGGGGATTCCGTTGACCTTCATTGACCGTGTCCTGGACATAGACGGGTTCACGAAAGTTGTGGTTGATGACTACGGCGGGGCGTTCACCGCCACGGAGCATGCAATCGCGATCGGTCACAAGAAGCTGGGTCACCTGGGCGGATATCAGCACACCAGCATCGGGCGTGAACGGTTCCGCGGGTTCGCTGATGCGATGAAGAAGCATGGACTCCCCATTGAACCGCGCTGGGTAACACACAGCGGCTTCGGCGAACAGGATGGGTACCAGGGTTTCAAGAAGATCTGTGAATCGGGTGAGCGTCCGGATTTCGTATTCGCTGCGACTTTTCCGCTGGCACTGGGGTTATACCGGGCCGCGGGGGAGATGGGGCTGAAGATCCCGGACGACATCGACATCATCGGGTTCGGGAACAGCGGGATGAATCAGGCGCTCTCGCCGCCCATGACCTACATCGAACAACCGACAAACGATCTTGGCCGCAAAGCACTCGACCTCACGCTGGAACACATCCGCTATGGGAGCCAGTTCGTGCCGCGTTTGATCACGCTCCCCACGAAACTGATTCTCGCCCGGACGGCGATCAAGCACCCGCATTCAGGCGCGAGGCCGGCCCGGCATTCCCGGCAACCCCTTGCCGATACGCAGGCCTGAGAACGGAACCCCCGGGATATATAACTCCCGGTGTAGAAGCAGATCACTAAGGCATCCTTTTGATGAATAATCAGTCTATGAACGTCCGTACACCGGCTGCAGCGCTCGTCGTGCTCCTCATGGGTGTGAGCCTTTCGTTCGCACAGCCATCGGGTCCAGAACCCGTTGCGGCGTCGCTGCTGCCGGAGGTGGTGGCCTTCGAACCGGGCAAACCCATCTGGGTGGCTGTTTCTTTCATTCTGGAGCCGGGCTGGCATATCTACTGGAGGAATCCCGGAGATACAGGACTACCGACAGAGGTCGAATGGCAGTTGCCCCCGGGGTGGAAAGCCGGAGATATCCAGTGGCCGTATCCCGATGCGTTTGAGTTCGGTGGACTGATCAATCTGGGGTATGAAGGTGATGTCGTCCTGCTTGTCAGACTTACCCCCCCGGGGGGACTCAAGGATGGAGACCTGGCTTCACTCCGTGCAAAGGTGGAGTGGTTGGCCTGCAAAGAGAGCTGTATCCCCGGTGAGGCACTGCTCACGCTGACCATTCCTGCGGCATCCGGTGGCGTCCGGATGAGCAGCGAGCACCGTACGCTGTTCGAACATGCCCGGTCGCGTCTCCCCATCCTTTCCTCCGATTGGGGAGTGCGGGCAACACGGGGTGAAGGGAACCTGCACATCCGTCTGGTCCAGCCGGACTGGTACAAAGGGCAACTCAAGGGGGTCACGTTTTTCCCCTATCAATCATCTCTGATTCAGTACGCTCCCGCTCAGAAACTGGAAAAGGCGGATGACGGATTTGTGTTGACGATCGCCCTGGACCCCGCACACAAGGGTCGTCTTCCGGAAATCGGGGGAGTTCTTGTCTCAACGAGCGGATGGACCAGAACCGGTTCCCCCAGAGCTCTGGAGATAAAAACCAGAGCGGAGGAAACGGGTGTTCCGGAGAAGTCGCCGGGTCTCTCTCCGGCACGGAACGATTCTGCGAGAGGGGGTTCGCCCGGTCTCTCTCAGCTACAGAGCCCTCGTGGAGAAAGCGGTCTGCCCGCCCGCTCTCAGACGCCGAAGGATTCTCCGGAAGGCGTTACATCCGGGTCTTCCGCTCCCGCTTCGGAGTCACCGACCCTCCTTCTGGCGCTGGGTTTCGCATTCCTCGGCGGGATCATCCTCAATTTGATGCCCTGTGTTCTCCCCGTCCTCTCGCTCAAGATCATGGGCTTTGTTCAACAGGCCGGTGAAGACCCGAAGAAGAAGTTGAAACACGGCCTTCTTTTCACGCTGGGAGTTCTGGTTTCGTTCTGGATTCTGTCCGGTCTCCTCCTGCTGTTGCGCGCGAGCGGGGAGCAGCTGGGCTGGGGATTCCAGTTACAGTCGCCTGCATTTGTGATTGTGCTTTCGATGTTCCTCTATCTTTTCGGCCTGAGCATGTTCGGGGTCTTCGAAATCGGCGTCTCACTCGCGGGGGTCGGGCAGAGTGCTTCGGGCAGCGCAAGTTACTGGGGGTCGTTTACCAGCGGTGTCCTTGCGACGGTTGTCGCCACTCCCTGCACCGCTCCCTTCATGGGTTCGGCGCTGGGCTTCGCACTCAGTCAGCCTGCGTTTGTCTCATTCCTCATTTTCACATTCCTCGGTCTGGGGATGGCCGCACCCTATATCATTCTGACCAGTTCCCCCCGGTTGCTTCGATTTGTGCCGAAACCCGGCGCCTGGATGGAATCGCTGAAGCAGTTTCTTGGCTTCCTGTTGATGGCCACGGTCCTCTGGCTCGTGTGGGTGCTGGGCCTGCAAACGGGGACGGAAGGTATGGCGATACTGCTCCTGGCGCTGCTTGTCGCGAGTGTGGGCGGGTGGATCTACGGGCGGTGGGGGAATATTGCCAGGGAACAGCCCGCCCGCGCGATCGCCCAGTTGCTTGCCGCCCTCGCCGTAGCCGGGGGCCTGTTCCTCGCGCTGCACAATATTGAATCGAAGGTCGCGTCGGTGGAGGGCATCCATCAACAGGGGGAGATCCGGTGGGAGCCATTTTCGGCCGAGGCCGTCACCCGGCTGCGCGAAGAGGGCAGACCGGTGTTCATTGATTTTACGGCGGCCTGGTGTTTGAGCTGCCAGGTTAACGAAAAGGTAGCCTTCAATTCGACAGAGGTCCAGCGGGCGTTTGCGGGCAAAGGAGTGACCACGTTCAAGGCCGATTGGACCAACCGCGACACGCTCATCACCAAGGCACTGGCGCAATTCGGCCGGAACAGTGTACCCCTCTATGTTCTCTATCCTTCAGGTATGAAGGCAGAGCCCATCCTTCTGCCGGAGATCATCACCCCGGGCATAGTTCTCGAGGCGCTGGAACGGGTGCATTGAGCAAGGGCCGTTGTCTTCAGGCACCAGGCGCGTCCTGCGGGAATGCAGGCTTCGGCGTTTGCCTTCTATCTCTCGATTCCGGGCCTCTGCCTTCTATGCCCCCGTCCCCAGCAGGTCCAGCATAAACGCGTACTTCAGCGCTGTGAGTTTCAGCCTTTCAAACCTCCCTGACTCTCCCGAGTGGCCGGCCCCCATGTTGCATTTGAAGAGAACGGGGTTGGCACCGGCGTTATTTTCGCGCACCTTGGCAACCCATTTGGCCGGAGAGAAGAAGGGGACCTGCGTGTCATTCAGACCACCGGTTGCGAAAATGGCAGGGTAGCGCGCTTTTCGTACGTTGTCATACGGTGACCAGCTCAGCAGGTACTCGTACTGCTCCTTGTCGTGCGGATCGCCCCATTCATCCCATTCCAGCGTGGTAAGTGGCAGGTCCGTGTTGAAGCTGTCGGTGATGACGTCCATCCACGGAACTTCGGCCAGCACGCCGCGGAAAAGGTCAGGGCGCATATTGGTCACGGCGCCCATGAGCATCCCGCCGGCGCTCCCGCCGTTGATGAAGAGTTTCTCCGGTGCGGTATACTGTTCCCGGACAAGATATTCCGCGCAGGCAATGAAATCGGTGAACGTGTTCTTCTTCTTCAACAACTTTCCATCCTCGTACCAGCGACGCCCCATCTCCTGTCCGCCACGGATATGTCCGATCGCGAACACGAACCCGCGGTCCAGCAGGCTGATGACCGGGCTGTTGAACGAAGGGTTTGTGCTGATCCCGTACGACCCGTAGGCATACAACAGTGCGGGGTTTGAGCCGTCCTTTTTGAGAAGGGATTTTCTGTAGACCATGCTGATGGGAATTTTCACGCTATCCGGCGCCGTTGCCCACAGACGTTTCGTTTCGTACAGCGCGGGGTCGTACCCTCCCCCGATCTTCTCCTGCTTCAGCAAGGTCTTCTTTCGCGATATCAGACCGTACCTGAAGTCGGAGCGCGGTGTGGTGAGTGAGCTGTATGAAAAGCGGATGCTGTCCAGATCATATGCATCGGTGGCCGTGGACATCCTGGCGACGTACGCTTCCTCGCCGAAATCCACATAGTGCTGCTGATGTGTGGAACGATTGATGATGAGAATCTGGGGTAGACCCTGGATGTATTGCTGGGCCACGATGTACCGTGTGAACACCATTGCGTATTCCAGCAGCGCATCCGTACGATGCGGGATGAGGTCGACCCAGTTCTTCATGCCCGGTGCAAGGATGGGGGTGCGGACGAGCTTGAAGTTCTTGGCGCTGCTATTCGTCTGAATGAAGAACGACTTGCCCTCATAGTCCTCGAGTGTATACAGGAGATTTTTCCGCCGGGGCTGAATGACTACGGGGGTGCTTCCGGGGCGGAGGGCATCGATATATCTGCATTCGCTGGTGAGCGTGCTGCCGGAGGTGATGAAGATATACCTGTTGTCCCGCGTGGTGGAGAGTCCAACCTCGAAGGTGCTGTCCCGTTCGGCAAAGACCTCCCGGTCAGTGGCGGGGTCGCTCCCCAGCGTGTGGCGTTTGACCCTGTAGGCGCGGACGGTGTGGTCGTTCACAACATAATAGACTGTTTTGCCATCCATTGCCCAGGCATAGTCGCCACTGGTGTTGGCGATGATCTCCGGGGATACCCGGGAAGACTGCAGATCTTTGAAATAGAGCACGCAGCGTCTGTCACCGGTGGTGTCGATGCCATACGCGAGCCACCTGTTGTCCCGGCTGACGTCATATCCGCGCAGCACATAGATCTGATGTCCCCGGGCCAATACCGGGAGGTCGAGAAAAACCTGTTCACGCGCTTCGGTTGACCCCTGTTTTCTGCAGTAGAGGGGGTACTGTTGTCCTTCGTCATAGCGGGTGTAGTACCAGTACCCGTTCTGTTTTCGCGGCAACGAGACATATTTCTGGTCGATACGTGCAACCAGCTCGTCGTAGATCCTCTTCTGGAGATCTTCCGTGTGTTGCATCATCGCTTCTACGTAGGCGTTCTCTTTCTGAAGGTGCGCGATCACTGCGGTGTCCTTCGGATTGTTCAGCCAGGAGTAGTCGTCCACCCGCGTGTGCCCCTGTTCATGGAATTCTCTGGAGACCTTTTTTGTCCGGACATGATCCGGTTCGGGAGAGCAGGAGGGAAGGAGGAAGCAAAGGGAGAACGCAAGGAGCAGGGAGATCTGTCGCATGGTATAGCCCTCGAGGGTGATGGGAACAACGTACGGAAAGGGTGGGGGAAAGACAAGCAGAGTTCTACCTTCTTGACTTAAGGTGTCTTAGCTTGATCGTTTGCTCCAGGGTTCTAAGCGATCGGGGGCGGGTTTGCGCCGCGATGGCGGATGTCAGGCCGTAGACCAGCAGCAACGGGGCGGAAAGGGAATTTGTGGGGAGGCGGCTCTCCGTCTTGGCGATAAGCAACACGTGACAGTGTTCAACAATCGGGGCGAGCTGCCGGTTGGTGAACCCGACAACGGTCACTCCCTGGGCTTTGGCCATCGCTGCCGCTTCGATTGTCTGCTCGGAGTACGGGGGAAAGGAAAACGCGACAAGCACATCACCCTTGCCGAGGGCGACGAGGTGTTCGGTGAGGCGCAAGCCGGTATGGGGAATCACATCCGCTTTCAGACCTATCCGGCGGAGAATGAAAGAGACCATGCCTGCCAGGTGCGCGGAAATACCGATGCCGATCGTGTAGATATGCCGTGCGGCGACCAGGAGGTGCACGGCTTCCGCAAAGGCCTTTTTGTTCAGCAGGGTAAGTGTGCTGTCAATATTGCGGACTTCCTGCTCGGCGATGTGCCGGAACTCGGCGAGTCCGGGTTCCAGGCCGCGGTGAAGGGATGAACGGAACTGTACAAGGGGGGATGTCACGTTGCGAATATCCTCCCGCAGTTCGGTTTTCATCGCCGCGAAACTGGCATACCCGAGTTTTCGCACAACCCGGACAATCGACGCCGGCCCGGTATGCAGCCGGGAGGCGAGTTCGTGCACGGAAATCAAGGCGATTTCCTGGGTTTGCTCAAGGAGGTAGGAGGCAATCCGCCGTTCGGTCGGGGTGAGTGTGCCGAGTTGTGCCTGAATGGCGGCGTGGATTTTGTGGAACTGTGCCTTGTGGTTCATCGGGGGCCCTATCTGTTCTCCGTGTGACCGCTGCCGGCGGCGGTTGCCTCTCCGGCTGTCGGGGCTGAAGGTAATTGCCGCCTGGGGCAATTGCTGATGAGGGGGACTTGACACTCAGTGTTTTGTGTTGTATACTTCGGATGGAACATATGTTCCATGATCCATCCCATTGTAAGAAATGTTCCGCTCGTACGCAAGTGCTTCTCCTCCTTCACAGGTGTGTGTTCTTTCGCAACAGGTCCGGCGATCATCTCCGGCGCCGGCCACTCCGATGTCCACCTATACGGAACATACCATTCTCCCACCAACCTAACCACAAGGAGGTTCTATGAACCAGAGAATACTTTCGTTGCTGCTCCTGCTCCTGGTCGTCTGTACTGCATTCGGTTCCGCTCAGACCGGCTTGAAAATCACGGAGATTCTGTATGATATTCCCTCCAGTCCGTACGGCGATCCGAACGGCGACGGCACGCGTCAATCCGCCGGCGACGAGTTCGTGGAACTGTACAACGGCTCGAATGCCGACATCGATCTGAGCGCGTATCAGCTCATCGAACGCGAAGCGCAGGTCGTGTTTACGTTTCCGGTCGGTACAATTCTTCCCGCCAAGAAGTTTGCGGTGGTCTTCGGGAATGCCATTACCGTGGATTGGGGTGCGAATTTCCCTGCCGGGACACTGAAGTTTTCACACTATGCAGGACCAGACAACGTGGGGTTCGGACCCGTCACGACGTCGACCGGTTCGACCAAAACCAACCTGGCCTCGAACGGAGACCGGATGATGCTCGTCAACCCCCTGCTTGCCGACACCGTCGATGAGGTTTGCTTCGGATACGACAACCGCACTCCACCACTCGTCGTGTCGCCGCTCTCCTCCAAAGGCACCTATCTTGCCGGCGCCAACACGCTGAAAGGCGATACGATCCAGGGGCAGATCCGCCAATCGGTGCACCTCCAAGTCTCGACGGGGAAATGGGGGATCCACACGGAAGTTGCCAACGATACCTTGAAGTTCTACTCCCCGGGTGAATTTGCGGAAACCGCGACGTCAGTAGAAGAGCGTTCCGTTGAGGGCACACCGGAGACGTTCCAGCTCCATCAGAATTATCCGAACCCGTTTAATCCCTCAACCGTTATTTCGTTCAGCACAACAAGGGAAGAACAGGTGCGCCTGAATGTCTACAACATCCTGGGCGAGAAGGTGGCATCACTTCTGGACAAGCGTCTGGGTGCAGGGCTGTACATGGTGAACTTTGACGCATCCAGGTTGCCGGCCGGCGTCTATGTGTATTCCCTGGAAGCGGGCAGTTTCAAAGAGTCGAAGAAGATGACACTCGTGAAGTAGTCGGTATTACCGCATCTGCCATGCAGACGGTACGATGGCGATAGACGCACGATCGCAATTGTGAACCAGATGGAACGATCGCGGTTGTGAAGCAGACGCATCATCACAATTGTGGATCAGACAGCACAATGGCACTTGTTGCACGGACAGGGCCCTGAGATGACCTCAATCATAGTGTTGACTACCCTGGAGAGAAGCACCCTGACAGGTGCTTCGGTGAGGCGCGGTTCTTCCATCCCGAAAGGGTCTTCCTGCCCCGGCGGGGTGAAGAGACGGATTGCAGCGGGCTCTCTCCGGAGAGCCCGTGTGGTCGTCGCGCTTCTTCTCCTGCCATGGCTTCTCTATGCCGGAACGACGGGAAAAATCACCGGCAAGATCACCCAGAAGGGAACAGGGGATCCGCTGCCTTCCGCGATAGTGCGGATCGTCGGGGAGAACAGCGGGGCCGCCACAGATACGGAAGGGCGGTTTATCATCCTCAATGTCAAGCCGGGGACCTACACCCTGCGGGCGAGCATGGTCGGCTATTCCGAGGGCGGTCTTCAGGGAATCGTCGTGCGGGCTGATCTGACCACAACCGTGAATTTCGAGCTGAGCGAGGGGTCGATCCAGCTGGACGAGGTTGTCGCCCAGGCGGAACGGAGGATGATCAACAAGGATGAAACATCCCGCACAGCGATTGTCAACGCGCAAACTTTCTCCGATCTGCCGGTGGTTTCCGCACAGGACATGGTCGGTCTCCAGGCCGGATTCGTCACGGGATCGGATGGCGAACTCCATGCGCGCGGGGGACGGGGCGGCGAAGTGGCCTACCTCGTCGACGGCGTCCCGGTGCGCGATCCCCTGTCGGGCAGCTATTCGGGCCAGGTGGACCGGTATGCAATTGAAGAACTCCAGGTGCTGACGGGAGGGTTTAACGCCGAATACGGGCAGGCCCTCTCCGGTATCGTGAATATCGTCACCAAGGAGGGGGGCAACAAGTTTGCGGGAAGACTGGAATACACCTCCTCCCAGCTCAATTCCTTTCCCTACCACAAAGCTGACGCGCTTGCGTACGATGAATGGGGAAGAGACGCGGCGGGCAACTTCGTCACCAGAGTCGAGGGAAAAGGCGAGACGCTGATCAATGATTTTCCTTCAGCCTATCAGAAGCAGACCCTGGAGAGCACTCCCGAACTCTGGCCGGAAATCAACGTGCTGGGACAATTCTCCGCCATACTGAACGGACCGGTCCCCTTTGTTCCTGATCTGAAGTTCTTTGTCACGGGAAGGTACGCAAACGCCCTGGACTATACGCCGTGGGGCTACAACAAGGAACGTGAGTTCAACGGAAAGCTGACCTACAGTTTCGGCCCGACAAAACTCAACCTGGGTATGCAGCGATTCTACAGAATGTACAAGCCGTATTCGCACGTCTGGAAATATATGCCCGAAGGGTACGAGGTGCGGAAGGACTACGCCTGGAGGGACAATCTGAAAGTCAACCATGTCTTCAATCCCACCTCCTTTATAGAGGCATCCCTCTCGTATAACAGGCGCTATTTCAACCGGTACACACCCGGAAAGGAAGCGGTGTTTTCCGAAACGGGTGACCTCATCTATTCCAACTATCTGCGGAAAAACAACAATACCCCCCCCTTCTGGACCAACGCCGACAACGGCGTGTTCATTCAGAACGACGTCCGGACGGTACTCCTCAAGGCCGACTACAGCAGCCAGCTCGGGCAGCACAATCTCATCAAGGCGGGAGGCGTCCTCCAGAATCATACGATCGACCGCGTAAGTTATCAAGAACCCTATCCGAGCGGGTTCCATGCCTATGAGAACTACGTGAGGAAACCTTTCGAGTACACGGTCTACGCGCAGGACAAATTGGAATTTGACGCGTTCATCATCAATGTGGGTTTGCGGTATGACTACGTGGATGTGAACGACACGCAATGGGAATCCGTCCGCGTTCCGGCGGGATATGTGGACGACAACAAGAAATGGGTCCCCGAGGGGGAAGTGGACACGCCGCCGAAATACCAGTGGAGCCCCAGGCTCGGCATCGCCTTCCCGATCAGCGACAAGACGGTCTTTTACAGCTCCTACGGTCACTTCTTCCAGATTCCCGACTTCGTGGATATGTACACTCTGCGGGATCCGACGATGGACGCGGGAATCGTAGGAAACCCCGGTATTCTTCCGCAGAAGACCGTGGCGTTCGAATTCGGCGTGAAGCAGGAGATCGGTTCGGATTACTCCGTGGACATCGGCGCATACTTCAAAGATGTCACCAATCTGGTGGGGAGCACCTACCTGACCGTCTTCCCTTACGAGTACACGGTATTCGACAACTCCAACTATGGAGGGATCCAGGGATTTGAAATTAATCTCACCAAAAGACTGACCAACTACTGGTTCGCGAACCTGAACTACACATACTCCGTGGCCAAAGGGAATGAATCCGATCCCCGGGAGGGGTACAACGATTACCGGAGAGCCTCCGCGCTTCTCCGCCCCAAACGTGTCTTCCTGCTGGATTTCGACCGCGAACATGTCTTTTACGGGACATTCGGGGTCGAATTTCCCAGGACGTTTGGTCCTTCCATTGCCGATGTCTATCCGTTTGAAAATACGAGCCTCAACGTCGTCGTGCGTGCCTCTACCGGATTGCCCTACACACCGCAGCTTCCGGAGGAGAGCAACGATCTCCTCGTGGAGAAGAATTCGGGACGGATGCCGGGCGTTCAACGGGTTGACGTCCGGCTTGCACGCACCTTCGATATCGGGGATGCGAGGCTCGTGCTCTTCTGCACCGTCAACAACCTCTTCGACCAGCTCAACGCTACAAACGTCTGGGCGACCTCGGGCCTTCCGCTCGATGCGGGTCCGTCGTACAGCCGGACCTATGACCGGATGCGGGATCCGGGAAACGTCGACACGCGCAGGGCAATCCAGCTCGGCGTCCGGTTGGATTTCTAACACACGAAACGGCAGACCTTATGAAGACCATACATCTGCTCCTGGCGCTTTCCCTGCTCTCCTCCGGGCACGTGTTTTCCCAGTGGCAAGTCAGGGATGATTCCTCGGAAACCACCACCCTGAGGAAAACCGCGACGTCCGAAGACGACGCCTTCGGCGTACTGGATAAAGGAGAGTTGATCAATATCCTGGGCAACCAGGGGATGATCACCGACTCCTACTATCAGAATCTGATCTACAACTTCCGGTGGCCCAAGAGCAAGGGGATCGCGAATTCATCGACAGATCTGAATGCGATCGACGACGCGTCCATTCTTTTCGGCTGCAAAGGCAACGTGCTGGATACGTATTCTCGCTACCGGAACGAAGACTGGATGGCTCCCAAAGGCGCCCGGGGCATGTTTCATGCCGATGATCAGCCCGCGGAGCTCCTCGCCCCTGACGGCGCACCGCGTCTGGCCCACAGCGACATCCCGGCCACCTGGCCCAAGGGTTACGTTGACAGCGCAAAGGTCTTCCATCCGGCCCCGACGGGACCGTTTACCTCGCTCTCTTCCGCCGACCAGGAATTGGTGTTGAGGAAGGCGGCGTTCTATGATGCGGAGAAAGATGTGTGGAGATTCTGGCCGGGGAAATTCAGGACGGACATCGATCCGCAGTCCCCGACGTTCGGGGAAGAAGTCCCGGGCCAGTTCGCCGCCGACAGGGAAGTGTATGCGATCATGACCGACCGCAGTGCGCAGCTTCCTTCCGTGACCATCGGATTGACGATGGAGGATCAGGCCTACTCCTACGGAAGGAGATTTGCCGAAGACATCCAGTTCTACGACCTGACAATTACGAACAACAGCGCAAACACGCTCGACAGCTGCTGGTTCGGGTACTATATCGATTTTCAGTTCGGGGATGTGCTCGAAGAGACCTGGGGATCATACAATTCGGGGATCAATCCCAGGGGTTTCGACAACGCCTTCTATGAGTTCGACTACAACGGCTCCAGCCCGGGAAACCCGGAAGTGGGGGTCATCGGCATGATGGTGCTGGGCACACCGTTCGATCTCGGCGTCACCGACGGACATTTCTTCCGGGATCTGTCGGGCAGTATCACGCCGGCGGAGGATCAGAACATGTGGCCCGTGATGATCAGCGATCCCACCTCCCCCAATCTCATGGCGGACGCATCCAACTATTTCCACGGTTCCAACAGGCATTTTGATGACTTCAGTCTGACAGCAGAAGGAAAGCAGCCGGGCCCGACAAACTGGACGATGTTCGTCACCACCGGTCCCTTTACCATGAAGCCGGGGGAATCCATAAAAGCTACAGTGGCTTTTTCCGCGGGAAAAGACCTTGCGGATCTGAAAAAGAACTTCCAGATGGCCCAGAAGCTGTATCTCAACAAATTCATCGGCCCTGCGGCTCCTCCCTCACCGGAACTCTCCGCTGTGGCGGGCGACGGAAGAGTCACGCTCTACTGGGATGACCTTGCCGAAAAGTCGGTTGATCCCATCTCCAAGGTGGCGGACTTCGAAGGGTACAAGATCTACCGAAGCCAGGACCAGGGATCCTCATGGGGCGAGCAGATCCAGGACTCGAAGAGCAGCCTTGTCGGGTATGTCCCCATCGCCCAGTTCGACAGGATCAATCTCATCTCGGGCGTCGACCCGATGAACCACTTCAACTACCTGGGAGACAATACCGGCCTCGTGCACATGTTCGTGGATTCGACGGTGAAGAACGGTGTCAACTACAGTTACACGATCACCTCCTACGACTCGGGTTCAGTAGCCGGCGAACTGGAATCGCTTGAATCGGCGCGTGGGACAACCGCAGCGGATGCGAATCTTGTCGACGTCACACCACGCTCAAATCCCGCGGGGTACGTCCAGGGAGCGACGAAAGTGGATCAACTTTCCGGCGTTGGAAACGGGGAAGTGGTGGTGGAGATCGTCGTTCCGGAGGCGCTGACCGGGGACACCTACGGAGTCAGCTTCAACAGGTCTCCCGCGGACAGTTTCCGCGTACAGAACGAACGAACGCGCGCGGTTCTTGCCACCGTGGCGCTGGGAACCGGCGAAATGGTGGTCGCCGAAGGGCTGCGCATCTCCGTTTCAGGAGACAAAACGACCGGTCTGATACAGAGCATAACGAACCACAAAGGCGAGAGCGTTGCGGGCAGCGCGAATCCCAGCAGTGACGGCAAGTGGTTCGTGACGCTTCGCGGCACCAATGCCCTGGGAAACACCGAGGCAAAAGGGAGCGACTATCAATTCCGGTTCACGTCAAAGGGTTCCTTTGCTTCGGGGCTTACGGGGCAGAACCAGCCTCTTGTGAAGAAATACCAGGTCCCGTATGAAGTCTGGAACGTCGCAAAGACCCCGGACCCGATTCAGGTGAATACGATTCTGATGGACAAGAATGCGAATGGACAACTGGATGCGGGCGAAGAGATCAGGATCATCAATGCGCCGTACGTTGTCAGGGCGGACACCACCGGGACGTTCAATTTGCTCTACTGGTATTACAACATATCGGTCGATACCGCTGGCGGCACGGGTGGCAGGCTTCCGCTGGACGGAGAATCGTTCACCATCATGTCCTCGAGCCAGCTCACGCAGAGCGACACCTTCAGGGTCACGGTGACTCCCCCGACGGTCTCCCGGGATGCCGGGGTCGTTCGTTCTCAGATCGATGGTGTCCGCGTTGTTCCGAATCCGTATGTCGTGAATGCGAGCTGGGAGCAGGTGGAGAACAACCGCAGACTCCGGTTCATGTTCCTGCCTCCCGAATGTTCTATTGCCATCTATACCGTCCGGGGTGAACTGGTGAAGAAGATCAGCCATACAAACAACACCGGCGACGAGGATTGGAACCTGACCAACGAATCTTCGGTGGAAGTGGCGTTCGGGCTGTATATCTATGTTGTCGAGACACCGAACGGCGAAAAAACTATCGGCAAATTTGCGATCCTCAAGTGACGGGAGCAGGACGATGAACATCCGACAGACCTGGTTCGTGATGGTGGCATTCGCGCTGGCCGTTGCGACTTCCGCGGAGGCACAGGATTTCAGCAAGGCGGGCACCTCTGCCGCACAGTTCCTCAAGATTCCCGTCGGTGCACGGGCGGCTTCAATGGCCGGTACGTTCGGTTCGATCGCCGACGATATCAGCACGCTCTACTGGAATCCGGCCGGTACCGCTTCGCTTCGCCGCTTCGAGATTGGTGTGTCACACTCCCGGTGGATCGCCGATATCGACCATGACTTCCTGGGTATCGCGCTCCCGCTGGGTGAACACGGAGCCGTTGGCCTGAGCGTGGTGCAGCTGAGTTCGGGTGATATTGAGGTGACAACCATAGACCAGCCGAAGGGCAACGGCACATTCTACAGCGCACGGGATCTGGCCTTCGCCGTTACCTACTCCCAGTATCTCATCGAGCAGGTGAGTGTGGGCGTGTCGGCCAAGTATGTTTCTCAGCGTCTTGCGAACAGCTCCGCACAGACCGTGGC
Organism: uncultured Bacteroidota bacterium; assembly: GCA_963779225.1. Taxonomy (GTDB): domain Bacteria; phylum Bacteroidota; class Ignavibacteria; order UBA10030; family UBA6906; genus CAVPCZ01. The sequence goes on along the minus strand of CAVZWW010000002.1, from coordinate 177,252 downwards.
ATTTGATTTTGGTGTGCTGCTGCATACGGGACTCTACGGGATGAAACTCGGTCTGTCGTTCCAGCATTTCGGGCCGGGGCTGACGCTGAGTGGAAGTGACCTGATCAAAGCCGTCGACCTGGATCCGGCGAGCACCATCAATCCCCCCGCCGAAGCCAGCCTGACGACGCAGCCCTTCGGACTGCCGACAAGCTACCGGGCGTCGGTCTCCATGCCGGTGATCGGTCCCGGTGCGCCGGTGCAGCTCGAAAGCTGGACGGTCTTGCTGGCCGCGGATGCGGTGCATCTCAATGATAACCGGGAACATTACAGCCTGGGTGGAGAGTGCGGATTTGCGCAAACGCTGTTTCTCCGGGGAGGATACACCTTCAACACCGATGAAGAAGGTCTCGGCCTCGGGGCAGGAGTGAAGGTGGATCTGGGGTCCGCGACAGCGTATGTGGATTATGCCTACGTGGCGTTTGGTGTCTTCGATGCCGTGCACATCGTTACCCTTGGCATGCGGCTCTGAAAACTGATGCAGGTTTTCCTGAACAACCGGGAGTATCCGGGCGCGTTTCAATGGGCTCAGAGAATTGCTGTTCACGGATGCGCCGGCGGTGTCTCCATCCACAAGAAAGATCTTTCGTATGATTAATCAGGACCGTCTCGTCCGCAATTTCCTCGCTCTCGGATTGATTGACGGGATGTATGGAAACGAGGCGGAGATTGCGGGGGAGCTCATCTCCCGCCTTCGGGCGCTGGGACTTGAAGCCACAATGGATGCCGCGGGGGCCACATTCGGCGGAAATGCGGGAAACGTCCGTGCGCGTTTGCGCGGTGCCGCCGGTGTCCCGCCCGTTTTCCTCTGCGCACACATGGATACGATTCAGCCGACAAAGAATCTGAAACATGTCTTTCGTGACGGCGTGATCGCATCTGATGGGACAACGATCGTGGGTGGGGACAATCGGGCGGGCGTGGCTGTTGTCCTGGAGATTCTCTGCGCGCTCGAAGAGCACAAACTCGGACACGGGTCCATCGAAGTTCTGTTCACCGTCGCCGAAGAAGCGGGTATGCACGGGGCAAAATTCGTTCAGCCCTCTGAATTCGAAGCGCGGTTCGGCTTCATTTTCGACAGCCAGGCGGATCCGGGCAACTACATCGTGGAGGCACCCGGAGCGGTGTCCTTCAAAGCCGTCGTCCATGGCCGGTCAGCTCATGCGGCGGTCTCTCCGGAGAAAGGCGTTCATGCAATCTCCATTGCGAGCAAAGCGATCTCCTCGTTGAAAATGGGGCGATGGGGTCACACCGGCATGCTCAACATCGGCACCATTCACGGCGGCACGGCGATTAATGTTGTGCCGGACAGGGTGGAGGTTCTCGGTGAGACACGAAGCGCCAGCGACAGTGACCTGCGTGCGCAGATGGAATACCTGCGAAAAGCCTTCGAAGACGCGGCGTCTGCATGCGGCGGGAGCGTGGATCTGGAATTTGTCGAAAAATACGGCGGCTACCAGTTTGCTGAGGATGACCCTGTTGTCCTTGCGGCGCGGGGAGGGATGGCTGCCGCCGGCTTTGAACCAACCCCGCTGAGATACGCCGGGGGGAGCGATGCGAATATTTTGAACAAGAAGGGTTTCTCTGCCCTTAACCTGGGGGTGGGATTCAAGAACGCCCACTCGGTTCAAGAGTACATATCCGTCCGCAACCTCGTCTCCGCGGCACAGATCGGTCTCGGCATCATCCGGTATGTCGCGGGGAGGGACTGAGAGATGGGCCGGCCCGTTTCTTCCGCCTCCGCACGGCGACACGCCATTCGGTTTCTGGCTGTTGCCCTTTGTATGCCCGCTCTGACGTGCTCGCAGCCGTCGAAGAACTTCCCCGGCCCGGCCGGTGCACACCGGGTCACGCCGCACGACTCTCTCCTTTCACAGATCGACCGATTGTCGGGTTCATCCACGCGGTTCAGGCTGGAGAGAATCGGCACAACCGTGCAGGGGAGGAGCATTCCGATGGTTCACGTTCCGCCGGTACAGACGGGCGCCGTCACACGGGTGCTCCTGTTCTGCCAGCAGCATGGAAACGAACCGTCGGGGAAAGAGGCGGCGCTGGTCCTTCTGAACCGGATCACCGCCGGTGCATGCGATACGTTGATCTCTCACCTTGACCTCTACGTCATCCCTTCGGTGAATCCCGACGGGAACGAAGCCGGGAAACGTGCCAACGCCAACGGTGCAGATCTCAACAGAGACCACCTCCTCCTGACTCAGCCGGAAGTCCGGGCACTTCATGCCGTGTTCGCACGTGTGCAACCGGAGGTGACTCTTGATGTGCACGAGTATTCTGCCTTTCGCAAAGAATTCCGGACGGCGGGGTATGTCCGCACTGCCGATGAGCAGTTTGGCGCCCCGAGCAACCTCAACGTGGCCCCCGCAATACGGGAATACGGTCTGCAGCACCTCTTCCCGTTCCTTCAAAACGAACTGGCAAAGAAGGGAATTCAGTTCTCGGACTATCTGAGGATGCAGGCGCCGGGGGATACGGTCCGGTACAGCACCACCAGCATCGATGACGGGCGACAGAGCCTGGCCATTCTCAACACGTTTTCCTTCATTCTCGAAGGTCGCAACGGGAGGGATGTGAACGACGGACTTGAGCGGCGCACAGCGGGACAGCTCGCGGCCATTGAATCGTTCCTCGAGTTTGTCAACCGGAACAACACGGAGATCCGTTCGCTGGTTCGCTCCGGGCGCGAAAGGATCACCCGCTCGACTGAACCGGTGGTCACGCAAATGGACTATGTGTATGAAGGAGCGACCATTGACGTTCCGGTGAGGACGCTTTTTACAAATATCGATTCGGTTGTGTCTATGGCATTTGCCCCCGTAGTGAAACCGCTCGAATCCGTTCAGCGCCCGGCGGCATATATCGTCCCCAGAACTCAGCGCACGATACGCGATCTCCTTGACCGGCATGCAGTGCGATACGACACGGTCGTCCGGGCGGAGCGACGGAAAGTGGAGATCGCTACTGTCGTGGATGTCACGGGCTCGTGGATGGAGAACAAGCCCACCACCGCTGTGACGACCCGGATGCGCACCGCAGAGGTGTCCCTGGAGCCCGGGGATATTGTCGTTCCCGTGAACCAGCTTCAGGGAACAATGCTTGTCATCGCACTTGAGCCGTCATCCATGTGGGGAATTGCCCAGGAGGAACCGTTTGCCGGGCTCCTCGTGAAGGGCGCTGACTATCCCGTCTACCGAATCCCGGCCAAGGAAGGGAAACAATGAGCGGAAAGAAGACGTCACCCGTGCCTCCGCCCAAACCGAAGCGCAAACCCACGCTCGTCGAAGCCGCGATCCCGATTGTCGCCATGGCCATCCTTCTCGGCGGCGGGTATGGACTGCTTCAACTCCCCGTGGAGATTCTTCTTATCGGTGCTTCTTTCGTCGCCGGCCTGATGGCGCTGCGGCTCGGATATACGTGGAAAGACATTGAGAGCGGCATCATCGAGTCGATTGCCAAGGCCATGCCGGCCCAGATGATTGTGATCGTGGTCGGCGTGATGATCGCTTCCTGGCTTGCGTGCGGTTCCATCCCGATGCTCATTGATTACGGGCTGCGGATTGTCTCTCCCTCCCTGTTTCTTGTGACAGCCTGCCTTGTGTGCGGTATCGTGTCCCTCCTCACCGGAACGGCATACGGGACCGCCGGAACGATCGGCATCGCGTTCATCGGGATCGCCCAGGGAATGGGCATTCCCCTGGCGCCGGCGGCCGGGGCCATTGTCGCAGGATCGTATCTGGGAGACAAAATTTCTCCCTTTGCCGCTTCCGTGAATCTGGCCTCCGCCGCCGCACGCTCGTATGTGATAGACACCATTCAGCATCTCCTCTGGACGACGCTCCCGGCGTACTTTCTCGGTCTCGTTGTCTACTGGATCGCCGGATCGCAGTTTGCCATTCACAACGTGAGTTCCGACAAGATCGCTGTCATCCAGGAGACGCTCCGCAACACGTTTGTCTACCACTGGGTGCTGCTGCTCCCTCCGGCGATCGTGCTGTTCCTGACATTCCGGCGGAAGCCGGCGATTCCGGCGATGCTTTTGTCCTCTGCGCTGGCCATTGTGCTTGCGGTGGTGCTGCAGGGGGAATCGTACGTCAATGGAATGGTGTACTGTGTTTCGGGATTCAAAGCGTCCACGGGAATGCCCGAAGTGGATGACCTGCTCTCCCGCGGTGGGCTGCAGGAGATGATGAAGATCTCCCTTGTCGCCTTCTGTGCCTTCGCGTTCGCCGGCATCGTGCAGAAAGCGGGTATGCTGGATCTCCTTCTGGAAAGAATCCTTGAGGTGGCCCGCACGACGGCTCTGCTCATCGCCTCGGCTGTGGTGGCGGCGCTCTCGACAGCGCTGATAACGGGAAGTGCGTATCTGAGCGTGCTTATCCCCGGAGAACTGTTTGCACCGGCGTTCAAAACCAAGAAACTCGCGGCGAAAAATCTCGCCCGGGCAACGCAGGAAGCCCACTCGATCGTCCCCGTCGTTCCCTGGGCTATTGCGGGTGTCTATATGGCCGGGACACTGGGCGTGTCCACCTGGGAGTACGCTCCCTGGGCTGTGTTCAATTATACCGGGTTTATGGTTGCACTTCTCTACGGCTGGATAGGATTCAGCGTTGCCCCTCAGATCCGGGACGATGAAACACAGCCGGGGAGCTGACCCCGTTCACGGACGGCCCGTAAGCGTCCGCGAGATCCGGCCCGGCGGCGCGCGGGTCGGGCGGGTTCCACAATCCAGCCTCATACCTCAACGGCAGCAGGCGTTCATGTGAAATCGTCTCTCATGAGAGCAGGGCTCCCCCTCTTCGTCGGTGCTGTTGTTGCTCTGATGCCGGTTCCGGGGGGGCTCACGCCGGGCGCCTGGTACTATTTCGCCCTCTTCGCGGCCGTTGTCGTTGCCCTGATCCTTGAACCGGTGCCTGCTGCGGTGGTCGGCCTGAGCGGCGTGACGCTCGCAGGAGTTTTGCGGCTGGTGGACCCGTCGCCGGAGGAATCTGTCAAATGGGCACTCAGCGGGTTTTCCAACCCGACGGTATGGTTGATTGCCGCGGCATTCATGTTTGCCCTTGGCTATCAACGAACAGGGCTTGGCCGGCGCATCGCACTTATGCTCGTATCAGCCCTGGGACGCAGCACACTCGGACTCGGCTATGCAATCGGGCTTTCCGATCTGATCCTCGCGCCGTTTATGCCTTCGAACACCGCGAGGAGCGGAGGGACGATCTATCCCATTATCCGGAACATTCCGGGATTGTACGGATCCCGACCGGGGGAGACCGCCCGTAAGATCGGGTCCTACCTCATGTGGACGGCGCTGGCCGTCACGTGCGTGACCAGTTCGATGTTCATGACCGCCCTTGCGCCGAACCTGCTGGCCGTTGAGCTGATCAAGAAAACGGTGAACGTCGAGATTTCATGGACCACCTGGTTCGTCGGTTTCCTGCCGGTGGGGGCCGTGTTGTTTCTCTCCCTGCCGTTCCTTATCTATAAACTCTACCCGCCGGAGATCAAGGTCAGCACCGAGGTGCCCCTCTGGGCGAAGAATGAACTATCCGCCATGGGTGCGCTGACACGCAAAGAAATCGTGATGGCAGGGTTGGCCCTTCTGGCCCTGGCGCTCTGGGTGTTCGGACAGGATGTTTTCAACACCTCCGCTGTAGCTCTGGGAATCGTCTGTCTGATGATCGTTACCGGAGTTGTCTCGTGGGATGATGTCCTGTCAAATACACCGGCCTGGAACGTGCTGATCTGGTTTGCCACGCTCGTTGCGCTGGCCAACGGGCTTGCTCACGTCGGGTTTGCTGCATGGCTCGGCACACGAGTCGCCGCGTTCCTGTACGGATTCCCGCCCGTGGCGGTCATGGTGATCCTGGTTCTGGCGCTGGTTGTCACACATTACCTGTTTGCGAGTGTCACGGCCCACGTTATGGCGATGCTGCCGCTGTTTCTTGCGGCCGGTGCGGCCGTTCCGGGGATGAATGTTCCGGTCCTGACACTCCTTCTTGCATATGCACTCGGCATCATGGGGATTCTCACACCGTACGCGACAGGTCCATCCCCGATCTATTTCGCCAGCGGCTACATCCCGCGAAAAGACTTCTGGCTGCTGGGTCTGATCTGCGGTGCGCTCTTTGTGTTCCTGCTTCTTGTTCTTGGTCTTCCGTATTTATCAGCGATCCACGCGGGGTAGAATGCGCCCTGGAAGAGGCCTGAAAGAAGGGGATTGAAAGGAATGTCCGAAACAACCCGGCATACCACCCATCGGACGCCGACACTCTTTGAGTCCATGATTCCGCTGTTGTCCATGGCACTGCTGCTCGGCGTGGGATACGGCATATATCATTTTCGTATTGAGATGCTCCTCATTGCCGCTTCAGGCGTTGCCGGACTGGTTGCCCTTCGCCTCGGTTACACCTGGAAGGAGATGGAGGATGGCATCATGGACTCCATCCGGAAAGGTATGCCGGCCATGTCGATCGTGATTGTCGTCGGTATCATGATCAGTGCGTGGATCGCGAGCGGCTCGATCCCCATGCTCATCTACTACGGCCTCCAGCTTATCTCCCCGGGACTCTTCCTTCTCACCGCCTGCCTCGTGTGCAGCGTTGTCTCGGTGCTGACGGGAACATCCTATGGCACGGCCGGTACGGTGGGTATTGCGTTCATGGGTATTGCCCAGGGAATGGGGATTCCACCCGGTCCGGCGGCCGGCGCAGTTGTCGCAGGAGCATATTTCGGAGATAAGTTATCCCCCTTTTCCGATTCAACGAACCTGGCCGCGGCGGCGGCCAAGTGCAACCTGTACGACCATATCCCGCACCTTCTCTGGACGACGATACCGGCCTATGTGCTCGGCCTTGTTGTCTACGCGATTGCCGGCGGGCATGTGTCGGGGGATGGCGGTGGGTTCGAACGGATCCAGCTCATCCAGTCCACCCTGCACGGCGCATTTGTGTTCCACTGGACTCTCTTCCTCCCGCCCCTTATTATTCTTTACCTTACCGTACGGAAGAGACCCCCGATCCCCGGTATGCTGCTTTCTTCGCTCGTCGGCCTGGTCCTCGCCGTGTGGCTTCAAGGCGTCTCTGTGTCCGATGCCCTCAGCGTATGCGTAACAGGGTATAAAGCTTCCACGGGGCTGGCGGATGTGGACAGGCTGATCTCGCGCGGTGGAATGCAGGAGATGATGCACGTGACGCTGATAGCGTTCTGTGCATTCGCATTCGCCGGGATCACGACCAGGTCAGGAATGCTGGGTGTCATTCTTCATTCCATTCTCGGTTTTGCACGCACCACCGGACGGTTAGTCGCCTCAACTGTGGCCGCGAGCATGGCGACTGCGGTGATGACCGGGAGTTCGTTCCTGAGTGTGCTTATCCCGGGCGAGCTGTTTGCCCCGGCCTTCAAGGAGAGAAACCTCGCAGCGAAGAATCTGTCCAGAACGACCGAGGATTCCGGAACGGTGGTTGTTCCCCTCATCCCCTGGAGCATTGCGGGGGTGTACATGTCGGCAACCCTTGCCGTGCCCACGCTGGAATATGCCATATGGGCGGTGATGTGCTACACGGGATTTCTGTTCGCTCTTCTCTACGGGTTTACAGGATTTGCCATCGCGCCCAGAAAGAGGGACGATGAAACATTGCCGGGCAGCTAGGGGCAGCCGGCGCGTTAACAACGGGTTGCCTGAAACAACCCTCCGGGGGTATACCGGTTTTGTTTCTGCGGAGGCACACAATCACGCGGGAACGAAGATTCAAAGGCTCGAAGGAACGAAGGAACGAAGATGCAACATCTTAGGGGAAGGATTCGCATATTAAACAAATGCATGGTTCCGTGCAAGCAGCGCTCCTTCACAGGCCTGAATACCCCTGTCCGGGGCGGACACCGGTCACCCGTCCGTCTTCTTGCGGTCCTGCTGTTACCGGCAGTATTTCTGATGCCGCAGTCCAGAAGCGCCGTCATTCAAAAAGGTGCGGCGTTCCGTGCTGGAGGAAGCTATACATTCTCAGCTGCGGGTTTAACCGCGGACAGCATCAGATGGCAGCTTGACAGACAGCTGGTGAACGAAGCCACCGGAATCATTGATCAGGCGTTCGCGATCGACTCGGCGCTCGGCGCGACGGCGACATTTTCTCTGACAAGCCTTCCCGGCCAGAGGACCGAGTATACGATTCGTGCGAGGGACGCCGGGGGAGAAGACTCCGCCCGCGTCCGTGTGTTTCCTGCGGGGGCGGTCTCCACGCTCGTGTATCTCGGTCCAAACAACGCAGGGAAGCCTGTGCGGGTGTTCATTGTGGTTCCACCACAAACAGACAGCACCTCCCGAATCGTTTCGGTGATGCACGGAGTTGACAGAAACGCACAATCCTATATCGTTCCCTGGATGAATTTCGCCTCGGTGCGCAATCGGATTGTGATCGCCCCCGAGTTCACATCGGCGCTCTGGCCTTCCTCGCGGAGCTACAATCTCGGCAACATGTTCACGGCATCGGACACGACCGGGAGTCCGATCCCCGAACCTCAGTGGTCCTTCTCCATCGTGCAGGAGATCGTGGAAAGTGTCCGGCAGGGGTTCCTCCTGGACGATTCGCTCTATGATATCTGGGGGCACTCCGCGGGAGCACAGTTTGTCCACCGCATGGTCCTCTGCAAACCGCTGGCGCGCATCCGGGTCGCGATAGCTGCCAATGCGGGGTCTTACACCGTCACCGACTCTACCATCGCCTGGCCCTATGGCGTGCTGTATTCCAAACTGGGAGTGCATACTCCGGAGCTGGTCGCCTTTACACTGCGGCCGCTTGTCGTCATGCGGGGGACCGCCGACACGGTGCGCGATTCGAATCTCGACACATCGCCCGAGGCTGACGCTCAGGGCCTGACGCGTTATGCGCGCGCGGGCAACTTCGTGGCCAGAGCAAGAGAGTTGAACCCCAACACAGGCTGGGGCTTCTACGACGTTCCCGGGGTCGGCCACGACCAGGTGGCAATGTCGGCTTCGGCCCAGGAGCTGCTCGGGGGCACGTGGCCGCCTCCCGCCCGGACCGTGCTCTATGAACAATCCTTCGGAACGACCACGGTATTACCTCCCGGCTGGACGACGTCAGGCGCCGGGTGGTCCGCTTCGACAGCAAACGGATCCATCCGGTATGTGGGAGCTTCGGGGGGCACGAACATGAATGCCTCCAATTCCGGGACCGCCACCGACACCCTCACTTTCCGGAGCGGGCTTTCGGTGCCGGCCGGCGCCATGATCGCGGTGCGATGGGGAGCCCGGCGCTCGACCTCATTCACCAATCCGATGACTGCCGAGTGGAGCCCGGATGGCGTGTCATGGCAGCAGATCACCTACGCCGAGGTGCCCAACACGACCACCTGGATGCGGATCAACAACGGCGACGAGATCCTGCTCACCATGCCGCCCGCAGGGGGTCCGGCAGTTGCTTTCCGATGGAGGTTCACGCAGGCAAACAATGGCGCAGCGTACCGGATTGATGATTTCGAAATTGCCGGGACAGCAATCACCGGTGTGGCCTCTTCGAACGGCCGGCATCCTGCAAATGTCGGGCTGCTGCCGAATTATCCAAATCCTTTCAACCCCTCGACCCGCATCCCGTTCCGGATTGACCGGAAGGGGAAAGTGGAAGTTGATGTCTTTGACGTACTGGGACGCCATGTCGCGAGCCTGCTGAACGGCTTCCTGGAACCGGGAGAACATGAGGTGCGTGCGGACATGTCAGGATGCTCCTCAGGAACGTATATTGTCCGCCTGACAACGGGGGAACATGTATCAACAATCAGGATGCTGCTCATCAGGTGAGTGACGGGCTGTCCGCCCCATCCGTTCAACCGGGTGAGCATATCTGACGGACATTGTCGGATGACGGGAACACGCGGGTGTTGGAAGCGGAAGGATTGAGCACACGTGTCCCTGCAGTTCGATAGAGCATTAATGCGCACATTTGTCCCGGAGAATCGTTATTATAGAAAACCCGCACCATTCATCACATAGTTCTCAACCAAACACCATAGGAGGATGTATGAAGGCAATGGCACGGTTTGTTGCGGTGCTCGCTGTTTTCGCTCTGTTGAGCCCGGCAGCGTGGGCACAGGCGACGTTCCCGCATTATGATGGATTCGACTATACGGCCGGTCAGAATCTGGGAGCACAGACGGGCTGGGTTGCCCTCAACAGTGGTGATACTCTTTTTGTTACAGCCGGAAGCCTCAGCTATCCCGGCTTTGCGGCTTCGTCCGGTAACAAGATTGCATTTGACGGCGCCGGCCAGGAAGGCACAACGGAGTTTACTTTGACCTCGTCAGGGACAGTCTATTATTCATATCTTCTAAGAGTGACAGGTGTCGGAGGACTCGATTCCACCGGCGGGTATTTTACGACGTTCTATCAAAGCCCGACAAGCACCACCGGAGGCAGTTGTGTCTGGACCAGACTTGATGGCACGGCGTTTGACATCGGCATAAGCGTCCGCATCAGCTCACCTATATCCTGGGCAAGCGTAAAATCCCTCGACAGTACGTATCTGATCGTTGCATCATATGAATTTGTGGACGGTGCGACCAATGATGTCAGCAAGATCTGGATCAATCCGGATGCGTCGACGTTCGGTGCAGCAACACCACCGCCGGAATCCTTGACGAGCACAAACAATACGACCGATCTCACAGGGGTCGCCCGAATACAGATCAGACAGGACGCAGCGAATAAGACTCCGTTTATCGAGATGGATGAACTCAGAATTGACACGACGTGGGCGGGCGTGACATCGGCAGGCGCACCAACCGCGGTTCTGGATCAAAAAGACGAACTGGTTCCCGGCGAATTGCGCCTGGAACAAAATTACCCCAATCCGTTCAATCCATCCACAACCATTCAGTTCTCCAATCCCGCGACGCAGATGGTGAGGGTCACGATCCACGATGTACTGGGTCGGGAAGTGGCCACACTCGTCAATGAGACACTTGCGCCCGGCAGCTATCGCGCTCAATGGCAGGCCACAACGAATCCCAGCGGGACCTATTTCTGCACCGTCCGTGCCGGAAATGCATCCACAACCCGGCCTATGCTCCTGATGAAGTAACATCGAAGTAGCTCTACCTCTTCCTGCAGACTGTCCGCGCGACCGAGATCAATGGATGTCGCGGACAGTCTTCGTTTGTCATGCATCCGCGCCGATGGCGCCCCACCAGGCGTGATATCGGTCGATGCGCTTCCACTTTGTAATATCCACATACCCCCGCCTCGCTCCTGCCGTCGGGATATTGACTTTCGCTCCCGGCTGTGCAATATTACCTTAACCACGGTTCCGGGACAGGGGAGCGAGAAATCACACCGCATTCCCGACGCAACTCACCCTGTCCGGCAAATTGGTGCGTGTGCGGCCTCATCCATTGTTCGGCCGGTCCGCCCCCCCCATCCTGCAGCCCGGCGCACATGCAGTCCCGGGGGACGCCCAGATGGCCCGGGCATCGCGAGGCAGAGACCGGCTGAAGAGAGAGGTGGAGGAGATGAAAAGAGCTCAGCACATCCTGTTTACGATTTTTGTTCTTCTGTCGGCGACCTGCATGGTGACTCCTTCCGGTTCGCTCGCCCAGTCCGCGAAGACCGGAAAAATAACATCAACCGTAAAACCCCCGAAGTGGTTCGTGGTGATTCCGCAAGACCCCCCGAATCTTGTTGCCCGGGGCCGTGGGGAATCCAAGGATCAACAGATAGCAGTCGACAAGGCGGTCGCGGCTGCACGGGACAGCATAGTGTTTGCCACTGAAGATCCCTGGAAAGAACTGGTCCGGGAGATCCGGGAGGAAGGCATAACGGCTGAGGAACCTGTGCGGGGAGCGGTTACACTGCACGGGAGCAAGATCGAAAAGGAGAAGGCTTCGAGACGAAAAAAGATCTGGACGGCGTTCGTCCTTGTGAGTCTTCCGGACTCCTCAATTCCCTCTCTACTCCTGGAGAGAGCCCGGAGTGATTCGCACTGGTATGCTCTGGTCAAAGACACCAGAGCGGTCCAGGCCCTGGAAGCACGTTCGCGGGTGGTACGATAACTCTTACCTGGAGGCCGGCATGACCACACTCATGAGAAACCTCTTTCTTGGACTTCTCCTCTTCCACTTTGTTGGCGAGGCGCAGGAAGTAGACGAGTACACGAAATGGCTCAAGCAGCAGCAATCGGACTACAAGCAATTTGCCGAGGAACAGGATCGGGAGTTCTCCGAGTTTCTCAAGAAAGAATGGCGTGGAATGCAGCTCATGCGGGGTGAACTGCCGGACAGCACACCGAAGCCGCGTGTACTGCCGGCGGCCGTCCCGAGGCCCTCGCCGGCGGTGGACTCCACGGCCAGGCAGCCGGTTGTCAGCATTCCCCGGGTGGTCCCGCCGCCTGCCCCACCGCCGTTGCCGTCCGCCCCGGCGATAGACGCATCCTCCAATATGTTGACGCTCAGATTCTCATTTTTCGATGCGCCGATTGAGCTCCGGTACAACAAATCACTCGGTGTCCCGTTCGACCGCGCCCCGGACAACGAATCGATCAGTGCATACTGGAACGCCACGAATGCCGCACATGCCGTGGAAGTGTTGAAGCAATTGCAGTTCGAACGTGTGCGGCTGAAACTGAACGACTGGGGGTACATCCTTCTCATTAATGCGGTCGGAAAGCAGGTGTTCGGCACTGCGGACAATGCCCGGACGCTGTTCGTCTGGCATCTTCTGGTGCGCTCCGAATTCGATGCGCGCGTGGGTTACACCGGCGGCCGGGTGTATCTCCTGCTTCCGGCGAAGACGCGTCTATTCGCCGTTCCCTTCTTTTCCTTTGCCGCCGGTGAAGGGCGCTACTACGCGGTCAGGTTCGAAGCTTCGGAAAAGGTGCCGATGGGACAGATCTTCGCGTATGAAGGCCGCTACCTGCCGACGTCGCGTCCGATCGACTTCACGATGGCCGAGTCTCCTCGCCTGACGAAAACGGATGTTCGCAAGAGACTGACGTTCACGCACATGGGAAAGAAGATTTCTGTGGACGTCGTCGTGAATGACGGGATTGTCAAATTCCTGCGGGACTATCCGCAGACGGAGTTCCCTGTATACTTCGGCGCCGCGCCCTCTCCCGAAGCAACCCGATCGTTGATCGAAGGCCTGCGTCCCGTGGTCGAAGGGAAAACGGATGTTGAGGCGGTCAACCTGCTGCTTCATTTCACTCAGACTGCCTTCGGGTACAAGACGGACAAAGACAACTTCGGGTGGGAGAAGCCGCTGTTCCCCGATGAAACTCTCTACTATCCGTACTCCGACTGCGAAGACCGGGCGGTGCTTTTTGCGTACCTGGTGCGGACATTGACCGGTCTCGATGTGGTTGGTCTGGACTATCCCGCGCATATTGCGACCGCGGTGAAGTTCCGTAAACCCATCCCCGGTGACGCGGTGACCTACGGTAATGCCCGCTGGCTCATTTGTGACCCGACCTATATGAATGCCGATGCCGGGATGTGCATGCCGAACTTCAAGAACGTGCAGCCTTCGGTCATTGCCTGGAGGAGTCCGTAGGCTGAGCGGCGCGGACGCGCAGGGTCCCGTCGGTTGCTGGGCCATCGGGCGGAGATGTCGGGGCGGCCCGTGACATTCCGGCGATCACAGTGATCTTGCGCGGCATTCGTGAGGCAATCTGGTTGACGGGCCCCACGCCTGGGAGCCGATTTTCAACAGACCATGGATGAACTGGGGCGACAGAGCATTCCTTCGCTCTCTGCGAGAATACGGAAACCGCGGCTTCTGATGGTCCGCTGAGAGCGGCATACAAGCGACAGAGGCCCGGCAATTTTGCCGGGCCTCGGTTTTCTTTTGGGATGGGCGTTTAGCGGGCTTGCCTGATCCTCATGATCCCCCCGCGATTCATTCATACTGCATGATCCGATAACTCTCCCACCAGTCGGTTATGGCATAGGAGCGGACGTAATAACCCGGATAGAACGGGGGACGGAAGGATTGGTCCGCGAGCCGGTCATCATAGCGGTACCGCTTGGAAAACCCGGTCTTGAGTGTACCGCCGGCGAATGTGCCGACAGGACCGCGGGTTTGCTGAACGATAGAGCCCAGAATGTTGAGTTCACCGCACACGGGAAGCGAGTTGTAGTTCTCCGCCCTGAACGAACCGGAACGGGCGAAGATGCTGCCATGGATTTCGCAATTTGTGCGATTGGCCGCGTTGTCTTTGATCACGACGTCCTGGTTTGCCACCAGGCCAAGGACGTCATCGCTCGCGCCAAGGCGGGGATTGCGCTCGTAGAGAACATCATTGTGAATGTACACGTTCGTCTGCGACGATATCGTCAGCTTTCCGTCAAGAGTACCTTCCACATTCACCTGGCCCGTGCCGAGCAGAACCCCGTTGAAGCCGGGTGCGTTGAGGTCAATCGAATCGATGAGCGCCCCCGAGGCTGTATTGCCGCTTCGTATATATGCTTTCCCGTCGTTGTTCGCTCCTGTTCCCGGGGACAAGGTCACGTAAATGTCTCCCGTGTACTTCCGCCCGCCCGACACACTTGCGGTCGCGATTTCGGAAAGGTCGGTCGGGAAGGTAATGGGCGCGATGCCTGTTTCGTAGCCGTTCTTGAAAATCGCCTTGTTTGTACCCGACCCGACTTTCGGAGGGTCGAATCCCTTCGCGGTTGTCACCTTCTGCCAGAACACCGGACTTCCGTTGATATGCATGTTCCCGTTGGAGTGTACACGCCCCCATACGGTGTCCTGACTGATCCAGAATACGTTCCCCTCGAAATCTGTCATCCAGGCAAACAACGTGAAGCTGTTTTTCTTGTTGCGATCGAAGAAGACCTCGACGGTGTCGTGCACGGCTGCACCGCCGCCCAGGGGATAGGTCGAAACACTCCGCAGGCGAAGGCGGCTTCCCCCGCTGACGGGTTCGATGCCGGCAATGTACGATCCTGTGAAATTTTTCCCCGTGAAGGTCCTGGTCACCGTTGTGAAACTGCTGGTGTCCTGGTAGAACTGTGCGAGGCGGGCGTTTGCACCTGCCAGCGCTACGTTGTGCGAGGCGGTCATGGCATTGTACATCGACATATTGCTCACCGCCATGGTCGCGACGTTGTTGATATTCATCGAGATGTAGCCCAGAATAGCTGACAGGCCGATGACAAGGATGATTGCGGCTTTTCCGCCCACAGCGATTACCTCCTGGAATTCTGTGATGCCAGACGCGTCTGTTGCCAGTACGAACTGGAATGCAGCATATTTTGACTCCCCGTCCCACCCGAGCCGGCGGCGTGCATGGCGTATGAACTCTGTACTTCGAGCGTGATCTCTACCTCATGGATCTCCGCCAGCCTGTCGGTGGGTACAGGTGTCGGGATTTCTTCTCCACCCATGGTGAGGTACCGGAGGCGGAACATGGTTACCACGCCGATCTTTGACCCGGCAACACCATTCACGGTTCTGTAGACAAAACGGTCATGTTCGTTTTCCGTGAAATCCATTTCCGTCGAGTCCCCGGTAAAATACCTCACCGTGTCCAGCGACCCACCATCGCGGTCCAGATCGACGAGAAAAGAGATATCCGTGTCATGAGCCAGTAACACGGTCTGCTCCGTCTCCGGAACGCCGAATCCCATATTCCGGAATTCTCCCTCCAGCACCTGTACGGTGGTGACAAGCGTTTCCTGTACAGTCATGTCTCCCTGGTACACGGAATAGGTTTCATTGGCGACGTCGTTGGCCGAGAAGATGTTGATCATCAACATCCCGCCCATGAGAACCGAGCTGATATAATCGAAGATCTCTCCCACGGATCGCTCCTTCAGTCGAAGTGAAAATAGCCCATGACAAACGATGAACGCAGCGTGTCGACACCGCCTTCACGGTTTACAGGAAATGTCCGCCACGTTTTTATGTCCAGCCGCTTGACGAATGTCCGGGACAATAAGACTTTCTCCAGATCGGTCATGTCCACATACGACACTGTGAATTCCGTTCTGTACCGCCGGTTTGAGGTCCCGGCTTCCCGTTCGATGGAGAATCCATTGAAATCATCGAAATCATCAAACTCAAACAGTGAATCCTCTCCCGCCTCCGGGCCGAGCGCCAAGGGGGAGGTCAGGACCGAAACACCTGTCAGGCCGACGTGCATGGTGTCGGTGACCGCATCGAATGCGAGTCCCTGAGCCTGTTCAATGAATGAAGTGGTTATGGAGGTCAGAAAAATGCCATCCTGTCCGCTTCCTATGGCGTCTCCCGCGCTGGCGGAGGTGCCATAGAAATTCACGAGTATCGTGGAGAGAAGGACAAAGGCACCGAGAGTGAGCAATGTATGGCCGGACCCCAATTGAATCTCCTCCGCTGAATGAATCGTTGCTCTTGTTCATCATTGAGCGGCAAATAGAGTGCCATGGAGGGATGCCCTAAAAAGGGGTATTCTGCGCACATTTCCGGTGTGCGAACGAGGTTTTGAACCCCCCGGGGGTATTCTTTCTTCAATGGCCACGGCTTGAACAGGAAAAACCTCGAAATCCAACGGGAAATTGTGCCCCATGCCAGTACATGGGGGACCGGATGCTTGTCGAGAACGCAATGAAACGCTTCTGTCTTACGGAAAGACGGGATTCTTCATTTGCCTCTGTAATACCGCTTGATCGCACAATGGATAACGAGAGGCCCGAAGGAATGACGTGGCGGGAGGTACAGGAACGGCGTATCAGGACATCAGTTCAGGAGGGTATGTTGTGGTGGTGAACAGTATTCCGCCCATGCTCCGGGTGGTTTTGTCAGGGAAGTAGGGGAATTTTCTAATTGCTCCTTCGGCCCGCCGCAGTTGTGTCGCGCGTAAGCAACGCGAGAACCCGACGGGCCGCACGGTCATCAGGCCTGGCAGAAAGAACCGTGTCGATCATCTCCCTCGCATCAACCACATTCCCCCGTCTGTACGAAAGCTCCGCCAGCAGGGTGCGAGCCGCCCAGTGATCGGCCTGGAGCTGCAAGGCGATACGGAGCTCCGCATCAGCCTGATCCAGACGGCCGAGGGCCACCGCGGCCACCGCCATCAGATAGTGCACGCGTGCCGATCCCGGTTCCACCCGATTCTGGAATTCGAGAATGCGTAGCGCCTCGCCGGGCTGTCCTGCGCCCAGCAGTGTGGATGCGGTCATGACCCCCCGTGTGACGTCCTGAGAGACGAAGCGGGTCCGCCCGGGATCGTACGAAAACACTTCCATAATCTCCGGATTCTGCTCATCTGTCTGGAACAGTGGCGTCTGATTCGCTACTTCGAACCAGTTCCGCAAAACGGCAACGTGGGTCACCTTTTGCGAGAGAAGAAAGCGCTGCAGTCCGTCGAACCTGCCGATATTCCTGATCATATCAGGAGAGACAAGACCGACCATGTCAGCGATCCGCCGTCCCCCGTAGAATGCCACCGCTCCAACATCATGCGTTGCGACAATGGCATCCTCGGGAAGGTGTGAGCTGATCCACCGGGCGGTTGTCACCTGGCGGTCTTCAATGTACTTGCACGCCCCGGCGTACCCGCGCGACTTCGTCATGTCGGCAGCCACAAATTGTATGACGAGCGCGCCCGCGCAGGCGGCGGCCAGCGCAACACGCCAGGATTTTCTCTTCAGGAGGTGAACGGTCGATTCCAGGCGGGCGAGAACCGACTCAAGTCCATCCACACCCAGCATAAGGACGAACGGGAGAAGCGGCATCAGATAACGCCCCTCCTGATACAGACGGGGGAGCTTCAGCCAGTACACGCATATCAGAGCCACTATCCAGCAAAGATGCACAAGATATGTCTGCGGCTTCCGGCGAAAGATCCGCACGACAACGTTCACCACTCCCATTCCCGCCAGAAGAACCAACGGCATGAGGTGCCCGTCTGTCAGGAACCGGATCAACTCCGGACCGAAGTCCGGCGAACCCGAGCCGTAGTATTTGAGCTTCGCCGCATAGGTGTTCGGGAGCACGGTTCCGGACAGGACGGAATTCCAGATACCATAGGCGGCGGCGAATGCAGCACTCACACCAAGGAAGACCCACACGTTCAAAGGAGGTGCCGCCTTCGCCACCTCCCGCTTCTTCATCGCAGGATGTTCGCGCCACCATGCGTCATAGGCGAGGTCGAGAACCAGCACCGCCACAAAGAGCACCGCTTCGGGGCGTGCCCAGAGTGCCATTCCCGTTGTGACTCCGAGCCAGACGGCATGCTTCTTCCTGTACGCCAGCAACGCGCCGACCAGCAAAGCGGTGAACAGACTTGTTTCCATTCCCGAGACTGATGCGTAGATCAGGCGGGGTTCAAGCGCCGTCAAACCAGCGGCAATAAACGGAAACACCTGCGCTCCCGTGCGCACCGGCCTGCCGGCGGACGGGATCCGCATCAGAAGAAATACCAGGATCACAAGGGCGACATGTGACAGAATGCCCACCGTGTACGAGAGCATCATTTCATTCGACGTCAGGAAGAAGCCGGCCGCCAGGAGAATTGTATAGAGCGGGGATGTCGACCCGGAGGTCACCATCAGGTCCCGGAAGTAGGAGAAGCTGCCATAATCGTGGAGATTGCGGGCGAATTGCAGATGAATCCACGCATCATCAAGTGGAAAGCCGGATCCGCCATTCGACTGCGCAGCCGGGAGCACGAAGAAGAGAGAGGCGCCCGCGGCGATCACCGTCAGGGCCGCAATCGGTATTATTGTGCGTGGCTTCATCGACGGCCTTACTCGCCTGTATGTGATGGTTTCGGCATGACGTACCGGGGCCGGATACCGGTACGCGGCTCTTTGCCGGTGCTTCACGAACAGCCCGAGAAATGGTAACAAAATCTCCCGGCATCTGCAATGCGGGGAAGGAAAGCTGCTCAGGTAACGGTAAGCTGAAGCGGCACGAAACACTTGCTAATCCCGCTGCTCCGGTGTATTTTGGGTTTGATACCTCACCAATCCCTTGCCGTTGTTCCACAGGAGCCCATCGTGAACTGCCAGAGAATCCCCGGTTTTGTTCTTTGCATTCTGCTACTCACTTCATCTCCCCCGGCTCGCGCAGCCGCGCCGCAGGATCCCGGAGGAGTCTTGCTGAACGGGTTTGTCCGGGAGATCGCAGGCGAACACATCGGGTACCACTCCTTCCACCCGTATGCGACGGACGCGCTCCTGACCCGCTGCATTGACGGGAAACAAGCCATCACCTGGGAGACGGCGCCCATTCCCGGCGACGTGCGGATGGATTCCGTGACGTTTGTCTGGATTGCGGCTCATTCCACCGGGAGCAGCCGTGCCGATGCCAGATTCCGGGTCGCCATCAACGGCCGCGAGTGGTTGTCCTTCTCGACGGTCAGGGAAAAGCGAATTCGCCACTGGACGGTTTCCGGACGGGACAATGTCCGCCTCACATTCGACGCACAATGGGAAGACACTGTTCAGGATCTTTTCGGATTCATGTTCCTCACGGTGCCCGCGGGTGCTTTTCCAGAGGGGCTGCCGCTTACGATCAGCATTACGGGCGACAGCGCCGGGAGCCGCGACTGGTACATGACCTTCAAGCACGTCATGAGAGACTCTCTCGCCGTGAAACCCCAGCCTGCACTCTTACGCACTCCGGAGGGCCCCCGGCAGCTCGTGGATGTGATGATCGACCATTTCGGACCCGGCGGCCGGGTCGTACTGTCAACGGCGGGACATGAACCGGTTACTGCAGATCTGAAGCTCGGATTCAACAGGGTACAGGTGAGGTTCGATGCCGTCCAACAAAGGCAGGAGGCCGATCTGACAGTCAGGCTGCCGGAACGTCCGGAACAGCGCATCAGGTTGACCCTCGACCCTGTCCCCTACAGGGAGTTCTGGCTCCTTCCACATTCTCATAACGACATCGGCTACTCCGACCTGCAGGCGGATGTCGAGAAGAAACAGCTGCAGAACCTCCGGGATGCCATGCGGCTTGTTCAGGGAGACGCGTGATTATCCGGAAGAAGCGCGCTTCAAATGGAACACCGAGATCCTCTGGGCTGTGGAGAGTTTCCTCTCCACGTGCACGGAAACGGAGCGGAAGGAATTTGGCGAGGTGGTGAGGCAGGGAGGGATCGGGCTGAATGCACTCTATGCAAATCAGCTGACCGGCATCTGCCGGCCGGAGGAGCTGTTGCGACTCACGGACTATGCCAGGCAACTGGAAAAAATCCTTGGCGTCACGATCGATGATGCGATGATCACGGATATTCCGGGTTCAACGTGGGCCACCGTAACAGCGCTTGCGCAGGGAGGTATCAGGTACTATTCCAGCGGGCCCAACCTTATGCCTTTCACACCCATCCAGGGGGATCGGGTCGGGCACTTCAATCTGACATGGGGGGACAAACCGTTCTACTGGGTCTCTCCTTCAGGCAAAGAAAAAATCCTCTTCTGGGTTGCGGGTAAAGGGTATTCCTGGTTTGCCGACTGGATCATGGGGAGGGCCGGACTGAACACGGCCGGCAACCTGTTTGACTACCTTCGGGATCTGGAGAAACAGAAGTACCCGTACGACATGGTGCAGCTGCGATACACGATCGGGGGGGATAACGGACCGGTGGACCCCGGCCTCCCCGCATTCGTCAAGGCCTGGAACGAACAGTACACCACCCCCAGACTTATTATCGCCACCTCCTCCCGGATGTTCCAGGAATTCGAACGGCGCTGGGGAAAAACTCTTCCGTCTTTCTCCGGCGATATTACCCCGTACTGGGAAGACGGTGCGCTTTCCACGCTGCGCGAACTCGGGATCGTGCGCAGCGCCTCCGAACGTCTGGTGCAGACGGAAATCCTGGCCTGCATGCGTCCCGTCAGGGAAGACCTCCGCGGTGAACTCTACAACGCCTGGCGTTATGTTGCGCTCTTTGATGAACACACATGGGGAGCGCACAACAGCATCGGCGAGCCGGAGAGTCCGTTTGTGGTGTCCCAGTGGAATGTCAAACGCGGGTATGCACTGGATGCGGAAGAGAAGTCTGTCGCGCTCATGGGTGCCATGCTGGGCTCCCATGAAAACGGAACAACCGTTGAAGTGTTAAACACCTCTTCCTGGCGAAGGACTGATCTGGTGACGTTGAGTCCCGGGCGGAGCAAGGCGGGGGATCGGGTGGTTGACGTCCGTGGCGCGGTGGTGCCCTCACAGCGTCTCTCAACGGGCGAGCTGGTCTTCCTGGCACAGGATGTCCCGGAAATGGGAGGGAAGCAATATTGGGTGAGACCCGGAAAAGCCGCAGGGCAAGGCGACGTGAAAGTTGCCGGGAGCGTGCTCAGGAATTCTGCGGTGTTCGTAAGGTTGGATGCCGCAACCGGGGCCATACGAAGCCTGAAGACCGGGACCGGACGGGAGCTTGTGGACTCGTCCACGTATGGCGGCCTGAACCAGTATCTGTATGTCGCCGGCTTCAGCCCTGCCGCGGCCAGAGGGAATGGCGCCGCAAAGATCGAGGTTGTGGAGCAGGGCCCGCTGCTGGGAAGAATCCGGGTGACGTCAGAAGCGCCCGGTTCGAAATCGCTGGTGCAGGAAATATCCCTCGTCCACGGATCCCCGCGTGTACGCATCCTCAACAGGATCGACAGGCTCCAGGTTCGTTCGAAAGAAGGGGTGCACGTGGCTTTTCCGTTCAACGTCCCCGGTGGGATCTGGCGCATGGACGGGAGCTGGGGGATCGTTCGACCTGAGGCAGACCAGCTGCCGGGCTCGTGCAAGGACTATTTCTCCACCGGGCGATGGATCGACATTTCCAACAGGGAATACGGCGTCACACTCACGGTGCATGAGTCGCCGCTCGTGGAGCTGGGCGTGATGACCGATGAGACTCCTTCGTCAAAACTGTACCGGATCTGGCGTACCTCCGTGGCGCCGGGAGGAACGGTCTACTCCTACGTGATGAACAATTACTGGCACACGAACTTTGCGGCTTCGCAGGAAGGGGAGGCGACGTTGCACTATTCGGTCATTCCGCACAATGCTTTCAGTCCCGCCGCCGCTTACAGAGCGGGGCTCGAACAGAGCCAGCCATTGCTGGTCCGGCAGGGGATGGCCACCGAATCGGCTTGCCAGCAACTCTTCCGGATTGACTCGCCGGATGTCGTGTCAACTTCGGTGATGCCGAGTGTTGACGGAAAAGCGGTGATGGTGCGTCTGTACAACACGGGGGAGAAACCGGCGACGTTCGGGATCACCTGGCGCGGACTGAAGCCGGTACGGGTCACGGTGAGTTCCCTTGAGGAAACCGCCGGGTCTCCGGCGGGCAAGCGGCTGTCCCTTCCACCCTTCGGCGTCATGACGCTCAGGTGCGAACGGTAGAAAGGGGGTCCGGTCCCAGGGGAGTCTCGGCAGTGTTCTTCGGCATACAGACACTCAGGTGCGAACGGTAGGAGGAAGGCCGGTCTCCATTGCCCGGGGAGTTGCAGTAGCGAGCTCGCCGGGCCGGAGCAGCGCTCCTGATGAAATTCACTGCCCGCGCAGACGGGGGGGGGGCGTTGAGGCGCCAGGGGCTCCTCAGGCGGCCGGCGAACAGTGTCACCTGCTGACCCGCAGACCATCAAGCCGCCTCCTTGCGTCGGCCAGGGCGGGAGTGTCGCTGTCGGCATTTTTCCAGATCTCGAGGAGTTTTCGGTATTGACCGGCGGCTTTGTCTTTTTCCCCTCGCTGTTCGTAGAGCCTGCCAAGGTCATAGTGGTAGATTGGCGGGATCAGCCTCCGATCGCGCTCCTGAGAATTGAATCGTGTCAGCCGCTCGTACTCCGCAATGGCGTCACCCGTCCGCCCTGCTCTGAGATAGGCACGGGCGAATCCGTCCTTCAACGGCGGGATATTGTAGTACCCCATATTGAGTGTGGAAAATGTGGGGATCGGCATCTGTGATGCGGATGCAAAGGCTTCGATGGCGCGCCCGAGGGAATCCCGCGCAAGCAGAAGTTCAGCCTGGAGAATATCGCGCTGCCATTCAGCGCGGCTTCGCCTGAGCTGGCTGAGCTGCGGGAGAAGTGCGCGAAGCTCTGCAAGCCTTGCCGCCGCTGCAGTGGTGTTCCCTTCCTTGATGTCCAGCACTCCCCGGGCGAACGCAAGTCCTACCCGGAATGCGGAAATGTGCACCGAGTCGCTCCCCGCGTTGAGGGCGTACCAGTTGTTGAAGCATTTTCGCGCTCCGGCGAAATCGCCACGCTCACAGTAATACCACCCTCTGCACCACTCTCCAAACACCTGCAACGGGGTGTTCCCCACTGCTTCTGCCAGGGAGTCTCCCTTTGAAAGGTCCCGGAGAGCATCCCGGTGCTGGCCGGTCCAGAAATGCACCAGGGCGAGATTGTAGACCCCTTCGGCCTCATATCCTATGGCCGGGGCGTGTGCGATGAACTGTTCGATTCTTTCCAGATCTGCAGGATAATTCTCTTTGAGCGCGTAAATATATCCCGACGTCAGGTAACTTGACATGAAGTCCGGCCTCACCTCCAGCGCTTCGTTGTACTTTGCCATCGCTTCGTCAAGCCGCCCCATCTTGAAATATATCTCCCCCATGGAGTCGAAGGGGTTGGGATCGCCGGGGAATGCCGCCGCATACTTCTGCAGGTAGGCAATGGCCCGTTCAAAATCTCCCCTTTCGGAATAGATGTATGCAAGCTGATTGAGCCCCTCTCCGTTGACGGGGTCGAGCTTCAGGAGCTTCTCCAATGCCGGGATTGCCTGATCATGCATCTTGTGCACGGCAAATCCGATTCCGAGAAAGAGATAGATTTCCTTCTCTTCGGGGTACTCTTCTGCGAGGCCCTCCAGGAGACGCCGTGCCTCCTCGAAGTGATTCTCGATAAGGTATGCGTAGTTGGCTTCGATGAGGATTCTCTCTTTCCGTGTCGACTTCCCGGCGTACTTTTTTGCCTTCTCCATGGAGTGATTGGCCTCAGCCGTATTGCCAAGTTGACGCAGCGCAAATCCGAGATAGAGGTGTGCGGCGGCGAAACCCGTGTCGATAGCCACCGCCTTCTCCAGGAACCGGCGTGCGTCCGCGTACAGGTATCTGCCGTAGTCCTGCTTTCCCCTGAGATAGTAGTTGTATGCCTCCATTGATGAGGTGCTCACACCGCTGATCTGGAGAGGCGTTGAGTCAATTGTCCGTTCAGAGAGCCCGACCCCGCGGGAAATCTCCCTGCTCAACTCGTCGATCTGGGTTTTGAGAATGCTTTCCACTCCCTCACCTTTTGCACTTGCGCTTTTGAGCAGAGTTTTCGACCGGACGTTCAGGACTTTGACGTCTGTGGCGAACATGTTGCCGGCTTTCACAAAGCTGCCGAGGACAATGGCGTCGATCCCTCCGCGCCGGCAGATCTCAAATCCCACCTCTCTGTCTATGACCTGCACACCCGGTTTTCCCATCTGATCCAGAATATCCAGCATCCGCTCCCACGTCGTGACACGCAGGTATTTCGATTGTTCAAGATTCGTTATGAGGAGATTGGGGATGGCGTCCTGCAGGTAGTCGTAGGCCTTGTCCCCGGTTTGATTCACGAAACTGATGACGGCGATCGGCTTGGGTTCCGATACAAGCATCTCGTCGAAAAGGAAAGGTTTCAGAAGAAAGAAGGCTATGGTGAGCAGAACGATTACGCCGGCGGAGAGGAGTGTTGTCCGCAGAGTCTTTCTCGGTTGAACAGGGTGGGGATCCCCGGTCGCGACGGAGGTCGACATCCGTCCTGTCTCGCGGCGAAAATGCCGGAGATCTGCAAGCAGTTCATCAGCGTGCTGATAACGTTCTTCCGGGTCTTTTTCGAGAGCTTTGTTGACAATGCGTTCCAGCTCCAGCGGGACGCCCGTGCGGAGCGAGGTCATCGGCTCCGGCTGCGCGTTCGTGATGGCATAGATGAGAGCGTTGTCATAGTCCCCCCTGAATGGAAGCTGTCCGGTAATCATTTCATAGAGGACCACACCGAGGGACCAGATATCGGAACGGCGGTCAATCACGTCACCCCGCGTTTGCTCCGGGGACATATAGGCCGCCGTACCAAGTGTTGTGCCTGTTTTCGTCAGTTGTGTCTGACCGGCGAGCTTCGCCAGGCCGAAGTCGACGATCTTTGCCACGCCATCCGTGGTCACCATGATGTTTGCCGGCTTGATGTCCCGGTGGACGATGTCGTGTTCGTGGGCCTTGACCAGCCCCTGGGCGACCTGCGCGGCGATTTCCACGGCTTCATCGATCTTCATGGGGCCGCGGTCGATCTTCTTCTTGAGCGTTTCCCCCTCGTAGCAGGCCATCACGATGAAGATCTGTCCATCCGATGTCTCGTCGATCTCGTGGACGTTGCAGATGTTGTTGTGGTCGAGGGAGGAAGCGGCCCGGGCTTCGTGGACGAAGCGGGCTTTTTCTTCCGGGTCGGTGCCGAAATGAGGAGGGAGGAACTTGAGGGCGACAGGGCGGTCGAGTTTGAGGTCCTGGGCTTTGTAGACGATGCCCATTCCCCCGCCACCCAACCGCTCGAGAATCTTGTAATGCGAGACGGTCCGGCCGATCATGAAGAAACCTCCCGCGAAAAAATGCGGTTCCGTTCTGCTCGTTGCATGATGCAGAGCCGCCCGTGACATCCGAGCAGTTCCCCGGCGGCATGCGCACCGAACGGTACCGCGGTAATGTACGGTGGTGGATCACGAGAGTCAATTCAATTGTGTACAATGCGCAGTACAATGTGCCATGAGCGGGTACGCCGGTGTGCCCGCCGCGGCGAGGACACGCATCCCGAACCTCCCCGCGTTGAGCCTGTCGTCTCACGTGAAATTCAACTCAAACCCTCCATGCATTGAGTTGACACTTTCACATTGAATAGGCTATATTGTCGCAGAAGACACGTCGCAGACATGCAAACGGCCGCAATATTGCTGCCGGAGGCGGCGGAAGTATTCGGGCAACAAAAGGGGAGAAGAAGGCAGACAGCGGTTCGCAGGCGGGGCGTTTCTACCGTTCCCCCGGGGGGGAACGGAGGCGGCAGCTTCTGGTATGACGAAAAAATCCGTACCTGGAGGTGGCAAATGATGAATGTCATCTTTCTCACGGTTGTCTTCGCTCTCCTTCTGCCGGTGAGTAGCACAGCCCGGGCTCAGGATGTCTTGTTGATGCGCCGGTCGGGCCTTGAATTGAATTTCGGCGTGTGGACCGGCGGGGCATCGACCTCCGTCTCCCCCGGCGGGGTCACAACCGAGGCGAACCTCGGTGCATTCGTCGGTGGGCTTCTCTACGCCTACTGGATGCGGGAGAATCTCTCGGTGACGCTCAGTGCAGGGCTCCTGTCAGCCAATGCGAGCTCGTCGGTGGGCATCATGTCTGTCGAGCAGCAGGCAAGTTCCGTTACCTCACTTCTTCTTGGTGTGCGATTTTACCTGCCCGATCCCGAATCCGATGCCCGGGTGCGGCCCTTTCTCTCCGGGGCGATTGGAACGTACATCGGATCCGAAGCGAAGAGCACGCTCTTTTCGCAGGAGGCTCACTCGGAAGCCTCCTTTGGCGGACGTCTTGGCGGAGGGATCGACTTCCTGCTCGGCGATCATTTCAAACTGGCCGCGAATGCGGGATACAACCTGATGTCCGACTTCAGTGCTTCCGTTGGAGGACGGGAGAACTACAACGGCGGGGATTTCTCCATCGGTATCGGTTACGTATTCTGATTCACCGGACTTCCTGCACCGTGCTCTCTACATATCTCATCGACTCTCGTTCATTCATCCGGAGATCTCCATGATTCTTCTTGTGCTCTTTGGTATCGTCCTGCTGCTGCTCTTCTGGGGGATCGGGCTGTACAACAGGCTTGTCACATTGCGTAACCAGGTCCAGAACGGCTGGAAGCAAATCGACGTCCAGTTAAAACGCCGGCACGACCTGATTCCGAACCTGGTCAACACGGTGAAGGGGTATATGCAGTATGAGCAGGAGACGCTGGACAAAGTGATCCAGGCGCGGAATGCCGCAACGTCGACTGCAGGCGTCGCCGATGCAGCCACCAAGGAAAACGCCCTGACCGGGGCGCTCACCCGGCTCTTCGCCCTTGCGGAGAACTACCCCGATTTGAAGGCAAACGAAAACGTGAAACAGCTTCAGGAAGAGCTCTCGAGCACCGAAAACAAAATCGGATTCGCCCGGCAGTTCTTCAACGACATCGCGACCAAATTCAACATCGCGCAGCAGGTGTTTCCCGCCAGCATCATTGCGGGCATGTTCGGTTTCCAGCCTTCGGAACTCTTCGAGGTGACGGATGCAACGGAACGTGCCGTGCCGGATGTTGATCTTTCCCTCAAGAAGTAACGGCCGGCAGGATGACTCTCACCGCGAGGAACATCTACGAGCAGCAGTCGCATAACAAGACACTGACCGCTCTCGTTCTGACCGGCTTCGTCCTCTTCGTCGGATTCCTGGGATTCGGCCTTGATCTGTTTCTGGCGGGGTACGGGCTGGGCAGCGATGAAGAGGCAGGCTTTCCCATTCCCGTCGCCACGGTGGCGGCAATGTCGATTGCAGGGATCGGTGCGGCGCGCAGTGCGCGCAGCGGGGATGCCGCAATTCTCGCTTCAGCAACGGCCGTCCCGGTCCCGGAGGACGACCCCAGATATCGCCAGCTCATGAATGTCGTGGACGAGATGGCGATTGCGGCAGGAATTCCACGGCCGAAGGTCTATCTGGTGCCCGACCACGATCCCAATGCATTCGCCACGGGCATGGATCCGGCGCACGCATCGATCGCCGTGACAGAAGGCCTCGTGGAACGGCTGAGCCGTGATGAGCTCCAGGCTGTCGTTGCGCACGAGATGAGCCACATCCGCAACTACGACATCCGCCTGATGACCGTTGTGGCCTCGCTGATCGGAACGGTTCTGCTCATTACGGAGTTTGGCACACGAATGATCCGTGTCGGTGGTGCGGCTGCAGGAAAAAAAAGCTCTAAAAAGGGCGGTGGGGGACTCGGGATACTGATGCTGGTCTGGGTTCTTGCGCTCATTCTTGCTCCCGTCATTTCCCAGCTCCTTGCGATGGCGGTTTCCCGTCAGCGGGAGTTCCTTGCCGACGCTTCGGGCGCAGAGTTGACCCGCAATCCGTTGGCGCTTGCCGCCGCTCTGCAAAAGATCACGGACGCGGACGAACCGACGCAGGCAATCAAAAAGGGTACGGCCCATCTCTGCATTGCAGATCCCCTGGGGCGCAAGGCGAACGAACGCGAAGGGTTCACGGCAGACCTCTTTGGCACCCACCCGCCTATAGAGAAGCGGATCATGCTCCTGAAAGCAATGGCCTACCAGACCGGCTAGCTCCGGCCCACCTGCAACAGGGCTATGCAGTAAGCTGTCACCTGTGCAGCCACACAAGACGGTAGACCCGTCAACCGGAAAGATGCGCAAAGGCCGGCGACGTTCTCTTCGAACTCTCAAAAACATGACACGATGAAAGATCTCTCTGCCGAACAGACAGCCGCCGGCTTGAGCAACCTGCGCGGTATCGCCGGAACCCTCGAGGTCTCTCCCCGGGAGAAAGACATCCTCCGTGATCTGGCAACAAAGGTCGCCGAACTTGCCGCCCGCCCTGTCGAAGCAGAAAAGAAACGCCTCTGGACGCTGCACAACGACCTGCACCCGACACGCCCTCTGGTCTTCTGCGATCCGGAAAACGGCTGGAATGAAATCATACCGCAAGACCGGATTCTCTGCGAGAGCGCTTTGTTCCGGATGTGGGAGATGGCGCTCCGCAAAGAGATTTTCTGGGGAGAATCCATGCAGGATGACAGGGTGATCGAACCATACTTCAACATCCCCTGGCAGTCCTCGGATTCGGGATACGGACTGGAGGAAACGGTTAGAAAAACCGACGAGCAGGGTTCGTATGCATGGGAGTGGCCGATTAAAGACTATGAGACGGATTTCCATCACCTCCGATTTCCTGAAATCTCAGTGGACGTTGACAGAACAAGGAAGATTCTTGATGTTGCGGACGAGATTATGGGAGACATTCTGCAGGTTCGCATCAAAGGGAGCTGGTGGTGGACACTCGGGATGACGTGGGACTTCATAAAGCTGCGGGGGTTGGAAAACCTGATGACCGATATGCTGCTGCATCCCGAGTGGGTGCACAGGCTCATGGATTTCCTTTGCCAGGCTGTACACCGGAAGCTCGACTTCCTGGAATCGCACGGGTTGCTTTCGCTGAATACGGAAGGGACCTACGTTGGGTCAGGCGGCTTTGGATGGACAACCGGGCTTCCCGCACCGGGATTTGATGAGTCGAAGGTCAGAACAATCGACCTGTGGGGATTCGCGGAAAGTCAGGAGACTGTCGGGGTTTCGCCGGCGATGTACAACGAGTTCATCTTCCCGTACCAGAAAACCATCCTCGATCGATTCGGTCTGAACTGCTACGGATGCTGCGAACCTCTGGACAGACGGTGGGAGTTTGTGAGAACCTTCCCGCGTCTACGGAGAGTGTCCGTTTCCCCCTGGTCGGATGTGGAGCGGATGGCGGAATTTCTCCAGGGGAACTACATTTTCTCCATGAAGCCGAGTCCTGTCCCTCTGGCGCAGCCGCATCTGGATGAAGATGCACTCCGGCAGGAATTGCGCAGAGATCTCCGGCGGACAAGAAACTGCAGGGTTGAGGTTATCATGAAGGACAATCACACGCTGGGAGGGAACCCGCAGAACGCTGTCCGCTGGGTGTCTCTTGCCAGAGAAGAGGCGAGTAGTCTATAGCTTCCTGGTTTCTGATACCCGGTAAATCCTGATCATTATCGGTGGCTGTCCGCGATAGCCCCGGTCATCGCGATCCTCGACCCACCAGAATCCGGTACACGCCGGGTTTCTGAAGGAGAACGGTGACACGCCCATCCCCCCCGGGAAGCTGTTCGACACGCACAAGAGCATCCTTCGTGGCATCTCCCCCGGCCGTGGTGACGGAGACCGGTCCTTGTTTCAAAACCGGCACCATGACGCGTCCTGCAACCGGCACGTTGACCAAGATCGAAAAATCTTCCTCCTGTTTCCATTCCACCGAAACGATCCCTTCGGGTGTCGGGACGTTCCCCCTGGCCCAGGCTAGCCCGGCCGTATGCGGTTCGATCAGGATCTCTTCCCATCCCGGTTTGAATGGTTTCACCCCGAGTATTTCAGCCTGAAGAAAATGAGTCGGCCCTGAGGACCACCCGTGGCAGGAGCTGGCTTTCGGATCCCATTGTTCCCACCAGCTGGTTGCTCCCCAGTCAAGCATCTTTCCCCAGTTGGTTCGAATGTACTCGAGGGATTGTTCGTGCTTGCCGCCTGTTGCCAAAGCGCCGAGAACATAGAAGGCAAAATAGGGTGTCCCGGTCTGTACCGTGGCGGCGTGTTTGTCGAAGAGGTTTTCGAGGATCGATTCTTCCGTCCCTGCCGGAGTCGCCCCGAAGGTGATGGCCCAGCAATTCGCCTGTTCTGTTATCTTCTCGCTCAGGACTCCGTCTTTCCGGGAATCCCGGAAACATCCCTTCTCTTCATCCCAGAGTTGTTGCCGCATCCCATTCCGGATGCGATGTGCGAGCGTCCGGTAATCCATGCTCGTGCGACGGTGGGGGAGGGTTTCTGCAATATCCGCAGCGGCGAGGAGCGCACCATGGTAGAGCGCGTTTACAGAGGCCGACTCGCCTGACGTATCCACGTCCGCCCAATCCACGAAGAGCCAGTATGGTACGTCTTTCAGGAGATCGTCTGGACTTCGATAGCGTTCGAAAAATTCCAGGACACGTTCAACGGCCGGCCAGAGCTCATCCAGAAGGACCTTATCGCCCGAGAACAGGTAGTAGTCCCGGAGAGAGAGAATCCAGAGCAGGGTAAAGGTGGGGAGTATCCCGTACGACCAATCCGTGGGGTATATCCCCATCATCATCCCATCGCCCGTCTGCGATTGCCCGATCTGTCGCAATCCCTGTCTGACGAGCGCAAGATCGCCGAATGCATAGTAGTTCACCAGCGCCTGTACACGGGCGTCTCCCCACCACTGTCCGCGCTCGCGCCAGGGGCAATCCGTATATGCGTCTTCCATGTTGAGATGCACCGACCAGCGTCCGACCTCCCAGATGCGGTTCAAAAGAGCATCCGGGCTGGTGAAGCTCCCCCTGTACTCCACCGGGTAGGTGGAGAACATCAATGAGACGGGGCCGACACCGAGCTTCTGTCGGACGTTTCTCACGTCCACCTGCAGGTACCTGAACGCCCGTTTGTCGAATGTCTGAAATCGCTGCTTTCCGGGTTTACAGATGTACCGGTCGGCATAGTGCACACAGGCTTTGTCCGGATTGACGATTCCCCGCGTCCCGGCCGCCGGAGAAAGAATTTGCCCTTCGGGGGTTTGAAGGATCTCGCTGTAACCGAGGTCGATGACTTCTCCTCCCAGTGCTCCATCGATCTCAATCACCGGGTACCCGGTAACTTCTTTTCCAAAGTCGATCACGGCATAACGGCCCTGTTCGGCCCCGGGGTGGACGATGGCGGGTGCACCGGTGTGGATCAGTCCGTCAGGGTGTTCTATCGCCACTCCGCGGTCGGGGAACCGTTCCTCACGGCTCATGATCACCGCGGTGAGCATGGATTCATTCGTAACGCCGGCCGACATCCACCGGATCTCTTTTCCCTCTTTTCCGGTGCACGCCAGAGAGAAATCCAGATCTTGCTCGGGTGGATACGGGGTCTCAAGACCCTGTTCCAGGTTCTCACCCCCGAATGGCCCGATGAACCACCACGGCATGACCTGGTCGGCTCCCTCTGCATCGTCCTCCGGCAAGGTGGAGTAGACCAGGCGCTCACTTCCGTTTCCGTCAAATCGAAAATAGAAATGCCACTGCCCAACGCCCTGAACGATTTTTGCGAGGACCGTATTCCACCCGGCTCGCAGCCAGACGGGAACGATTTCCTGATCAGGGCCCGGTTCGCGGGTCACGAGATGGTCGATAACCATCGCGCCGTTCAGCCAGAGGCGTATCGCTTCCTGGCTCCCGGCATGAATTTCAAATTCCGATTCGTCCGGAGACCAGACGAATGTCGCAAGATAGCCCACGCCGTGCGAGGTGTTCCAGATCAACCGTTGAATATCGAGATGGTGCCCGGTCTTCGCCGGGCCCACTTCTCCGGACTCGATTACCCGCTCCGGCAGGAGGGGGATCTCCCTCATCGCAGGAATAGTACGCGGCACGAGTTGCGGCCACGGTTCCATTCCGGCCGGGCCCAGGACCGTTGCCGTTTCCCAGTGCGCATCGTCAAAGGAGGTGTCGGTCCATCCCTCGATATCCTGACGGGCGTCGAAGATCTCCGGAAAACCGAGCTGTATGCTCATGCGGGGAAGTTTCCGTTCCCACGCCTGTGCAGGGTGGACTCTCCAGGACCGATCGGTTCCGACATGCGCGGAGGTGCCGTCGGCCAGTCCGACTTCTATATCCGCAAAGAAACCTCCGCGGCCGAGCATGTACGAAAAGGTCCACTGGCCGTAGTGATGGACCAATGCCGCAATGACATTCATACCCTCCCGGAGGTTTCGGGTGATATCCCATTCGTCGAGGCACTGCCATCTCCGGTCACAGCGGGCGGGTCCTCTCGCGACCGGGATGCCATTGACGAAGAGCCTGTAGCGGCTGTCTGCGGTGACACGCACGGTGGCATGACGAAGAGTGCCCGGGATCACAAAGGACTTGCGGACGTAGAGGTAGAAATTCTTCGGTTGTGGATCCCCCCGGCACCAGATCCATTTTGCGTGTTCAAATGCTTCAAGCATCAGGTTTAACCTCCCATTATGTTGTCGGTGGTGTGCATTCCGGTGGCGCTTGCAGCAATCCACAGGAGACACCCCTCGTGGTGTTTTTTGGCCGTGATCGTTTAGCTCTTGCGACTCTCCGCTGGTTGAAATTCAACGAACAGCGTCTGATATGGTCTCATGGTCAATTGCGCCTGCGTGGTGTCAGGCCCGGTCGCCTCCGTGTCCGGGACCGAACGATCTCCCGTCGCGGGATCCAGGATCAGAGCTTTTCCCGCCGCGTGGAACGTGCACACCCCGCGGTACTCTTCGGGCGATGTGTTGACGAGGAAATACGTCGGACCTTTCCGCCCGGATATCTTCGTACAGAGAATCCACTGTGAAGCCGGGGTCAAATTGCAGTTTGCCGGTATCCGGGACTTCAGCGCATCCACAACCCTGAGTCGTTGCGCCGGGGATTGTGCGGCCCCGGGTGCTCCGGCAGGTCCATCGGCTCCGGATGTTCCGGCGGGTCCGGTGCCTCCAGCTGCTCCGGCGGGTCCGGTTGCACCAGCCGCTGCTATAGGTCTTGTGACTCTGGTTACTCCGGTTGCACCAGCTGCTCCGTCGGGTCCGGTGGCACTAGCTGCTCCGCCAGGTCCATCGATTTCAGATGCTCCGCTGGGCCCGCTCGCTCCAGTTGCTCCGGCGGCTCCAGTGGCATCCGTGGCGCCGGTGGTTTCGTTGGCCCCAGGGGCTCCACAGATCTTCATGGACAGCTCTCTCATTCGCCCATCATGTTGGAACCCTTCGGCGGCATAGACAGGAACAAGAGGATGCGTGAAGACGGACCCGCCCTGTTCAACGAAACGGGCGATGGTCTCCATGGTTGCGAGCCGTGCTGTATCCATCGGGGGGAGAACAATGGCTCCATACCTCAGATTGCCGATCGCAAGCGTCCCTTTTTCCACACGGCCGTCTGCCAGGCTTCGTTCGTCAACGATATCGAAATCCATCTGCTGTTGCAGCAGATCACGGCAGAGGTCGGTGAATGACCGGTCGACGAACTCAAGATGGGCATCGGGATGCGGCTCGTACATTGAGCGATCTGAAGGAACAAAATGAGCCCGGTAGGTGATCAGAGGGTGCAGAACGGCGATGTTTGTCTCGATGGCTCCCTCCGAAAAGACAGCTCTGAGACGTGCCGCGTGATTGGCGTATGCCCTGTACTCCTCTTCTGATGAGGGAGCCGGACCCGACCAGCTTGAGTTCAAAACACCCGGCGCCGGCCGGATCGGGGGCCGGTACATCGACACAAAGTCCGTCACGCCGAGTCCCGTGAGCATGCCGGCCGTGCAATTCATTTGCTGCAGCGTTGCGTGGTGGCCGTCCTTTATACCCAGGAAATCACTGATCTCGCACATGAGCCTCTGTTTCCCCTGCAGCCTGACTGCAGAACCGGCAAGTTTTGGAACGAGGAAGAATTCTTCCCTCAAAATCCTTCCGGGGTCGGAAAGGATCATGTCGATTCCCGGGATGTCCAGTTTGCGATAACAGGCGAAGGGATCCCCTTCGAAGAGCGTCTGCCAGTAGAGTGTCTCTTCTCCGAGGAGATGGCCGCTGGAAAGGACCCTGTTCCTGTGACACCAGGTCTGAAGCTGACCGAAGTATGTCTCCGCGCACAGGTCTCCGAGCACCTCATAGAAATCGCATCGTATCTTCCGGTCGATTTCCCCCGTGTCCGCGAAGAGACTCTCAAGATGAGACTCGAGATCGTATCCTTTGCGTGTGAGAAAGATGGCGGGCAGGCGCGAATGCCATGGCAGGGTGGGTGGATAGGTCTTCCCGAGGGGGATGTAGGCCGTGATCAGCGACGGCTCATCTGTGAAAAAGGCCTCCACGTATTCTCCGATCGGGTCCAGAACGCGGGCGTATCGCTCATGTGTCACCTGCAGAAAGGTGTGGACGGCTTCCGGATCGAGTATGTTGATGTACGGTCGTTTCTCATAGAAATTCTCGGTGGCATGAGTTCCTTCGTAGAGTCTCGCCGTTTCGTACTTCACCTTCCCACCGGCATCCGTTGACCGGACAAGTCCGGCTGCTTCACCTTCGGGAAACTCCTTCAGGACCAGACCGCCGGCTGCTCCGCTGGGATACCCCTTTTCGTCGTAGATCCATATTCCAAGTCCCATGGAGGCTGCAATCCGGACCCCCTGCCGGAAAATCTCCCATGCCGGTTCGCTGCACAGGTAGTTTTCCAGGTTTACGTTGAGCACGATGCCCCGCATGCCAAGGTCCTGCAGGCGTCGCAGGTTCGAGCGGGTCTCGTTCTCATCGGTGCCGCACCACTCTTCGAATGGAGGCGTAAACTGCAGCGGCCGGCAGTCTGCGGGAGGTGTAGCAAAGCGGGCTGGCACCACGGGCACCCTCAAATGTGGAAGAATTCCCGGTAGCGGCTGCAAAGATTCCGGGCGGAGGGGTAGCAGGAATTCGGGCTCATGAAGTGCGAGAACTCGAACGTGATACACTTCGTTGTGTACCGGGCAGCGATCGCTGCTGTCTCAGGCGTCATGGACGCGTTTCCTTTTTTGATATCTCAGGACGACGGCGGCAACGACGGGAGGAATCCCGCAGCAAAGATAAAAAAGGAGACTGCCGACGAATGGTTTCGGCTCCGGAAGGGAACGCTGGAGTGCGATGACTCTGTTGACGTTAGCTTCCATGATCTTCAGCGACTGCATTGTTGTCGCCTGCCCGAGCAGGATACGCCGCATGGTCAGATCGGTTTCCGACTGCAGCACATGATGGGTCAGATATGGTCCCTGATCGAATGGCCAGACGGCGCTGTAGCGCACCTCATCCAGGAACACGCTGTTGTTCATGCCGCCGGATTCAGGATTATGCAGGAATTCGTTGGAATAGACAATCGATCGTACCGCGGGGATATTGGCGCCGTCGTCATTGACCATGCGCTGCCCCTCATTGCTGGCCAGGAATTTGATAAACTCCCAGGCTTCCTCTTTTCGCGCGCTCTCGCCGGAAATGGCCATCATGTGGTTCACCATGGCCCCTTTCCGGAATTTTCCCCGCGGCAAGGGGGCGATATCCATGACACCTCTCGGCATCGATCGGAGATACCAGGCTGCGGCCCACCGGCCGTTGGCGATTATCGAGAGGCGCCCACCGGCGAACATGTCGTCCCACTGGAGATTCTGGGCGAGTATATTCCATGTGACGCCGTATTTCTCGGACAGGTCA
Organism: uncultured Bacteroidota bacterium; assembly: GCA_963779225.1. GTDB lineage: Bacteria > Bacteroidota > Ignavibacteria > UBA10030 > UBA6906 > CAVPCZ01. The sequence goes on along the minus strand of CAVZWW010000002.1, from coordinate 141,214 downwards.
ATATCGAATTGCATTGCCTCCGCCGATTCCGGCGAAGCGATTACGCAGGAGTCCATGGTCTCGTTAAGTACTCTTCCACCATTCTGATACATCAGGGTGTGCAAAATGATGTGGATATGGCATCCGTAGCGTACAATGGTTCCGGCTGCGTCGCGTTTGGTGAGCCGGAGTGCCGCCCGGAGAAGTGTCTGCCACGTCCAGGAACTGTCGGGATAAGGAATCCCCGCCGCATCAAAATGATCCCTGTTGTAGTAGAGCACTATTGTCGAGAAGTTGTGCGGTATGGCGTACAGGCGGCCTCCTACGCTGCCGCCGGGAAGGAGTTCCGGGAGGAAGATTCCCGGGTCGAAGCTCGTATCCCGGTTCACGAAGGTCGTGAGTTCTTCCAGCAGCCCCCGGTGAACGAAAAGGGGAAGGTCCTTCCGGTCGATGTGGATGACATCGGGCATATCGCGGGCGGCGGCCTTGACGAGGAGGAGTTCCGTGTAGGAAGTGTGTTCGGAATGAACGAGCTTCACCCTGTGTTTCGGCTGCCGGGTGGCGTTATAGTGGTCGATGAGCCGCTGAAAGCCTCCGACTTCCGCAGGTGTCCCCCAGGTGGAGAAGGTCACGTAGTGCGACCCGTCATCAGCGGTCAGATAAAAGAACAGCGCCACTGTGAGGATGCATGCGGTGACCAGGAGAACCAGAGAACGACGTGACATGGAGAGCCTCTATCCCTTCAATCCCGTCATGACGATACCGCGGGTGACATACCGCTGGAAGAAGATGTACAGGAGAATTGCCGGTGCAATGCTGATAAGACTTCCCGCCATCAAACGGGCATACTCAAACAGGTAGATATCGTTGAGATGGGCCAGCCCGACCGGCAGGGTCTGCATGTCGGGATCGGTGAGGATAATCGACGGCCAGAAAAAATCGTTCCACGAACCGATGAAGACGAAAGTGCCGAGCGCGGCCAGCGCGGGTCCGGACAGGGGCAGGATAATGCGCACGTATATCCCAAAAGTTCCGGATCCATCGATCCGTGCGGCATCTTCCAGCTCCTTGGGAATGGCCAGAAAGAACTGTCTGAGAAGGAATGTTCCGTATGCGGAGAAGAGACCGGGAAGAATCACCCCTTGATAGGTATTCAGGAGGTGGTAATTGCGAAGAAGGAGATAGATGGGCACCGTCAGCACGGGGCCCGGAATCATGAGCGTTGCCAGGTACAGGAGAAAGATCGCATCGCGCCCGGGGAATTGCAGCCGGGCAAACGCATATGCGCCGAGGGAGCAGGTAATGAGCTGTCCGAGCGTAATGGCGAGGCTGACAAAAAGACTGTTGAGGAAGTACCGGCCGAACGGGACGAGCTGCCAGACCTGGACGTAATTCTTCCAGTTGGGAGAGATCCGCTCCAGGGTCTCCCTGGGCACCTCACGCAGTGCTCCGGTTTCGGTGAGACGAACGAGGAATGTCGCCTTCCGTTCTTCCACAATCCTGACCTCCGCTTCGCGCCCGTCAATCAGTGTTGTGTTTGTACGCTCGTACGGGAGCCAGCGCCCGTCGAAGACCATTCCGGGATGCTTGACGGATGTGGCCAGAGCCCAGACAAGCGGAAACACATACCAGGCCGAGAGCAGGATAAGGACCAGGTAGACGATGGCGGCGTATGTCGTCCGGGGTTTCATGGAAGGCGGAATTCAGACGCTGTCTGCCTGTTTGTTCAGATATTTCCAGTAGAACGCGGAAAGCAGGAAGATGATGAGAAAGAGTATCCAGGAGAGCGCCGAGGAATAGCCCATCTGGAATTCGTGATACGCCTTCCAGTAGACCTCCACGATCAAATTGTGTGCGCCTCCCGCGGTTCCATGCGTCATGACATAAATCGGCGCGAACAGCTGCAGTGCCCCGATCACCCCCGTGATGCCGAGAAAGAAGTGGGTTGGCGCCAGCAGGGGCAGGGTGATGCTCCGGAACTGCCGCCACCGGCCGGCTCCGTCAAGCGTTGCCACCTCGTACAGTTGATCCGGAATGCCCTGCAGGGCGGCGAAGTAGACAATCGTACCGAATGCGGATCCCTGCCAGACAACCAGAAAGCTGATCCCGATCTTGATCCAGGCGAAATCGTACAGCCAGGCGATTTTGGAAATTCCCAGAAGGGCAAGTGTCAGATTCAGGAGTCCGTTTTCGGTATCGAGTATGTAGGTCCAGATGATTGCCACCGAGACAATGGAGAGGACAACGGGAAGGAAGAAGAACACCTTGAAAAAGAGAGATCCTTTGACATTCACATTGAGAAAATATGCGGCGGTCAGAGCCAGCAGCATCTGGACGGGAACCACAAAGAGGAAGAAGAGGGAGTTGCCGACGTAGTCCCAGAAATGTGAGCCTTCCGAGAGGAACATCGTTTCATAATTCGCGGTGTCCACAAACACCGGCGCTGAAAAGAGGTTCCAGTTGAAAAAGCTGATCAGAAAAGAAAAGAGAATCGGGCCGAAGGTGAACAGCAGGAAACCGGCGATGTTGGGCAGAAGGAAAGCGTAACCGATAAGAGCGTGGCGAGCTGTCCTGGACATCATGGTTTCAGAAGAGCTTCCTTTTTCTCGAGATAGTAGAGGTAGTTCGCGTAGCTGACATCAGCGGGGACCCGGTGATCGACGCAGGGGATAAAACGCCCCGACCGCACCAGGGGGATGAGGCGCTCGATCTCCCGGTCGATGCTCTCCTTCCCGGCAATCAAGGCCAGCTTGTCGACGGCTCCCAGCAGCAAAACCCGTTCTCCGAAATCCTCGCGGAGCGTGAAGGCGTTGGTATGCGCCGCTTCGAGAGGGAACATGCAGTTGATGCCGCCCTCGAGCCATCCGGGGACCAATTCGTTGATCCTGCCGTCGCAATCGAGCAGATTGATCTCCACGCCATGTGTCCGGAGGGCCTGCGTAATCTGCCGGTAGCGGGGGACCAGCATTTCGCCGAACATGCGGGGGGACATCAACGGTCCTCTGTTGTAGCACATATCCTCCCACCACCATGCCAGATCCACCTGAAAGCCCGGCGGTATCCGGGAAATGAGCGACAGTGTCAGCTCGGTGAGATGATCCATCATCTCCTCCACCCACGCTCTCTCCGTCATGAGTGCGTAGGAGAACTCTTCGACCCCCATCCAGTTCCGCAGCCATCCATAGAGGGAGCCGGCGTGGAAGAAGACGGGTCTTCCTCCCTCGCGGGCCCGGGACATCAGGGCGGGGAGATCGCCGATCCTTCCTTCGGCATGGGGATCGAGCCGTTCACGCTTGAGGCGCTCCCAGTCTTCACGCGTGCGCAATCCGAACTCGATATAACGTGGCATGGTGGAGTGTCCGGGCCGTATTTCGCAGAGGTTGCCCTCCTCGTCCTGAATGATCATCCGGCCGCCCTCGTCACTGATCACCTTTCGCTCAAACGAGGGGAACAACCCGTTTTTGATAGGTATTTCGGGGAAGATTGTCAGGCCGTCAAGATTCAGGTGTTCTTCGGCCGCCGCATCGGATCCGATATGTGCCGGCAATCCCTGTTCGTGCCAGAGTGTGAGTGTTTCTTCCCAATAGCCGAACTCAACGTTCGGCAGCCGGTCGGGCTTGCCTCCGGTGAACGCGGCGATAAATCTCTCGCGGGTGGTCATGGGCGGGATTCGATGCACGTGTGCGGGCGGGCGTCGGCGCTTATGTTGATGGTCATGTGTCCCGGAAGTTGTTGTGTCCTGTCGGAAGAGGACTGCAAAGGATTGCGGTACGGTTGCATCATCTCTCCACAAATCACAGAAGGGTTATGGGGGATGATTGTCCAATCTAACGCGGACGTGTGAAATAGTCAAGGAACACAGGAACCTTTCTGAGAATCCCTGAAAATGCCCGACGTAAGAGTGCCGAACGTCTTATGTTGTCCCTCCGGTGGACGTTTTTGAATATTTGATCGATTTGTCTATCTTGTAGGGCAGACCGGATCAGCATGAAAGGTGGTTTCGATGGAAGACGCACTCCTTCTTCACAGACTTCAATTCGCATTCACCATTTCGTTTCACTACCTGTTCCCCCAACTCACGATGGGGCTCGCCCTGCTCATCGTGATAATGAAATGGATCGCCCTGAGGACGAAGAACGAACTGTACAACAACGCGGCGCGGTTCTGGGCGAAGATCTTTGCGGTGAATTTCGCTGTCGGTGTTGTCACCGGTATCCCGATGGAGTTTCAGTTCGGCACGAATTGGGCCCGCTTCTCCACATTCGCGGGCGGCGTTATCGGACAAACGCTTGCCATGGAGGGCGTGTTTGCGTTCTTCCTCGAATCCAGCTTTCTCGGGTTGTTTTTGTTCGGCGAGAAACGGCTCGGTCCGAAACTGCACTTCTTTGCGGCGTTCATGGTGTTGGCCGGTTCGTGGCTGTCCGGCTATTTCATCATCGCCACGAATGCGTGGATGCAGCATCCCGTGGCGTACGGCGTCGGGACGAATGGCAGCGTGTCGCTTACCAGTTTCTGGGGATTGCTCCTCAATCCGTGGATTCTCTGGCAATATCTGCACAACATGATTGGCGCCGTCGTAACGGCGGCGTTTGTTGTCGCGGCGGTCGGCGCATACTATCTCCTCGCTCATCGGGACGAAGAGTATGGCAGGGCGTTCCTTCGCGTGGGCGTAATTGCCGGAGTGATCTCATCGTTCCTGATGGCGTTTCCGACCGGTGACGGGCAGGGGAAGAACATTGCCTTCCATCAACCGGCGACACTCGCCGCGATGGAAGGCCTGTTCCAGACGGAAGAAGGCGCACCGCTCGTCCTCATCGGCCAGCCGGATATGGAGAAGAAGAAACTCGACAACCCCCTCTACGTACCCAACATGCTCAGTTTCCTCACCTACAATCGCTGGGGCGCCGAGGTGAAGGGACTTGATGCATTTCCTGAAAATGAACATCCGACCAATATTCCCCTTCTCTACTATAGTTATCACATCATGGTCGGACTCGGAACGATGTTCATTGCGCTCATGCTCGGCGCCACATGGTTGCTCTGGAGGAAGACATTGTACGGTGCGCGTGGTGTCTTATGGATGCTCATGCTGGCGTTTCCTTTTCCATACATCGCCAACACCGCAGGTTGGACAACGGCGGAGTTGGGACGCCAGCCATGGTTGGTGTACGGCCTGATGCGGACAGCGGACGGAACATCCGCGACGGTGTCTGCAGGCAGCACGTTGTTCACGCTGCTCGGCTTCACGGGCATGTATTTTGTGATAGGTGTGGTCTTCATTCTTCTTGTGATCAAGACCATCAATCAAGGTCCGACACACACGGCAACTCCTCATTAACGTATGAGCCCATGGTATGGAAATCCTCTGGTTCTCCATTGTCGCGTATATGCTGGCAATGTATGTCATCCTGGACGGCTTTGACCTCGGCGCGGGCATTCTGCACGTGTTTGTCGCCAGGAACGATGAAGAACGGCGCACGGTGCTGAATGCCATCGGTCCCGTATGGGACGGCAACGAAGTCTGGATTCTCGCTGCGGGGGGAACATTGTACTTTGCGTTTCCGCTTCTCTACGCCTCAAGCTTCAGCGGGTTCTACCTTCCCCTCATGATCGTGTTGTGGCTGCTGATGCTGCGCGGACTCGGCATTGAACTCCGGCATCATATTCACCATCCGATGTGGAAAACGTTCTGGGATGCATTGTTCGCAGTCAGCAGCACGCTGCTGACAATCTTTCTCGGTGCCGCGCTCGGGAACGTTGTCCGGGGCGTTCCGCTCAATGCAGACGGTTACTTCTTCGAGCCCCTCTGGACATCTTTCACCGTCCAGCCCGAAGCCGGCGTTCTCGATTGGTTTACCGTGTTGATGGGTCTGGTGGGATTGAGCACGCTGACGGTTCACGGTGCAAATTATCTCGCAATGAAAACCGACGGCGGCGTTCAAGCACGTTCCCGGCGGATTGCATCATGGGCCGTATGGGGCGTTGTCGTCACGTCAATCGCAGCCCTTGTTGCCGCATCATCCATTCGTCCTGAGATCTGGCGCAATTATGGGGAACACTGGTGGGGCTATGCCTTCCCATTGCTTGGTGCGTTGGGCATTGCCGGCATGATCTCTTTCAACCGGAGGAAACAGGACACGCGGGCGTTTCTTTCCTCGGCAGCATTCATCGGCGGGATGCTGGCTAGCACGGCGTTCGGGTTGTTCCCGGATGTGCTTCCGGCTTCAACGGACCCGGCGTATAGTCTCACCGTGTATAACACCGCCGCACAACCCTACGGTCTTGGCGTCGGCATTGTGTGGTGGACGATCGGTATCGTTATTGCACTCGGGTATTTCACGTATCTGTTCTACTCTTTCAGGGGAAAAGTGAAGCTGCACGCGGAAGGATACTGACGTCATTCATCCCCCCTCCCAAATCCGATTGCGCGGTGCTTTGAGTCAGGAGGTTTCATCAGTTCGCGAATGGCATCGAAGACAACCTTGAATTGAGCATCGTACTTCTTCTCAAGCAGCGCGAGCTTACGAGCAAGTTCATCATGAGAAGCAAGCAACTGACGCAAGTGCACGAACGCTCGTATGATCTCGATATTTACCCTTACAGCGCGCTTACTCCTTAGAACACTTGACAACATTGCGACACCGTGTTCAGTAAATGCGTATGGAGTCGCCCTGCGGATGCCTCCCCAACTTGAAGTCACAATCTGTGACTTCAAGTCTTGAAATTCCTCCGAGGTCAATTGAAACATGAAATCTTTGGGGAAACGACTACCATTCCTCTTCACTGCCTGCACCAGTGCACGTGAGGGAACCTGATACAGGCGGGCGAGATCTGTACTGAGCAGCACCTTTTCCCCCCGCAGGAAATAGATACGTTGCTCGATTCGCTCTCTGGGGATGAGCGTGTGTGGATCCTTCATGAATTATCCTATGGCATCTGGTTCTGGTCTATAGCTGACCCTCAGGTCGCGGCTGCAGCTGACGGGGTCCTCCAAAGTGTATACACCGGAACCAGGGGTACAGATGAACTCTTTTGAAAAAAATCTGTTCCCCCTCCCGGGGGAGGGCATATGCTGCGGCCCTTGAGGCGGATTGAGTGGGTAACTTTCGGAGATTTGGACGATCTGAGCAGAAGTGTTGGGAGAATCACCCAACGGGGTCAGATGACCTGCCAACGGCGTGGAACTCCCTCGGCTGCCTGGGGACTCCACTAATCCATGGTGGCCGGGAAGCCGGTTCTTTCCGTCCCTTCATGAAATATGCGTAAGCCAGAGACCCACAGGCAGTCGAAGAAGTCGGAAAGAACTCGATATTCTTCTTCAAGATCGCGTACAGCAACCGGTCATCACCCTCCCTGGATGTGTAGTTGTACGCGAGGACATTCACAAAGAACTCACTTATCAGACCGGCTCTGTCACCCAGGGAAAACACCGAATCCAGTGCGGCTTCCGCCGGCTTCTGTTTGTCCTCCCGAAAGAGTTTTTCCGCACTATCCAGGTGTATCTCCATTTCCCTGACGGCCTTCCGCAATGACGCTTCCTTCTGACCGGCGTACGCTTCACCTGCCGATCTGGCCAGAATGATTGCGGTATCCAGGGCTGCTGAAGGAGGGACGAGAACATCGGGGATTATTCCTTTGCCTTCCCAGTTTCCTCCGGTGACCGGATTGATGGCGCGTGCTGTCGAGATGGAGATCTCATATCGGTCATCAATGTTGAACAGATCAACGGAGTGAGCGCCTCCCTTCGTGGAGTCTCCCACAATGGTAGCTCTTTTTGTCACCTTCAGGTCATAGGCGAAATACTCTGCCGCGGAAAACGTCCTGTCACTTGTGAGAACGAAGAGCGGGATGTCCGTGAGCTTTCTGCCCCGGATGGTACTGCGAGTCCAGGATTCCTGCAGCAGATCGTCATCGCGGAAATAGGTCCCGGTTAATTGCGTGGGACGGGCGGATAGAATCGCCTGATGTCGATGTACCCGACATTCCCCTCCATCCATTCCAGCTTGAAAAAGCCGCAATGCTCCTTGTCTCTCAGCCGGGACAAACGGACGGGGTGATGAAGCGCGCTCTCTGCCTGCTCCCCGATATCGCCCGGTTTAATAACCCTCAACCGCAAATGCCTGTCGCCGGTGATGCTTTGCAGGTCGGCAGTTATCGTCTCCGCGAATTGGGAGGCATCGGTGGACGGGTCATATGCACCCGAACTCTTCCGCCGCCGCAATTCATCGGCATACGCCTTCGCCCTTTCCGGAAAGACATATTTCCGTTCGAGCAAACTGCAGATGGTATCGATCACTCCGTCGTTGTGGAATCTGTCCTTCACATCTCCATGCTGTTGAGCCTGCAGGGGAGAATAACAGATGCAGAGTGCACAGAAGATAATCGGGAGTATTCTGTTCTCCGATGCATGGAGCACGAGGTCCGGGAAGGCTGCCGCCGGCATTTTCCTTCTCCCCTCATCTGGCACGAGTGAGTCTTGCAGGTGTCGGACAAACACGAAGTGCGGGCGAAAGTATATGTCCTGCCCGCTCCCGTCAACAGCCCCCTGGACAAGGCGCCGGATGATCAGGAGCGTAGTGCTCTTCACCACTCTTGCGTATCCGTGGAGCTCGGTGAAAGATGGAATTTGACTCAAGTATGCGGGTAATGTACGGCGGGGGATGGGGAGAGTCAAACCTCGGCCTGAGCTGTGGCTCAATCCCAGGGCCTCTTGTTCTGATAGCACGCAGGTTGCCCGAGGGGTCGGTGTGAATATATTTCTTGTCTTAATGTAAAGCAGACTTGACACTATGTAAATAAATATATACATTCTTTCCCAGAAAGACAAGGTCAGGAAGGCAGGTTGACGGGAGCAGAAAATGAAAACGACACTTCGAAGACATCGATTCGATCACGGCGAAATCAGTCAACAACAACTGGCGGATATGGTCTCGGTTTCCCGCCAGACGATAGTCTCTATTGAACGGGGTGACTATGCCCCTTCGGTTAAGCTGGCCCTGCTGCTTGCGGAAAAACTCGGGACGACGGTTGAAGACCTATTCATTCTTGAGGAGAAAGACCATGCGTGAAAAGGATCCCATTTTCTGGGGGGCGGCATCTATTTTCGTCCTGGCCATCGTCCTTTTTGCCGTAACGCAGAACCAGTTATGGCTGGCCCTTCTTGTCGGATCATATCTGCTGCGTCCGACTCTGGCCTCGTTCGGCATCGCCAGGAAACTCGTCGATGAACGTCAAATGAGTATCCAGTATCGTTCGGGGAATATAGGATTCGTTGTCATGATTGTCGCATGCATCGTTCTCGCCGTCAGTCAGAGCATCAAGAACGATCCGAGCTGGGAGATGTTCACGATCATTCTTGTCCTCGGATTGGCGGCCAGAGCTCTCGTGAACGTGGTGCTTGTCGGCAACTACCGTGATTCAGGATCGAAGATCATCATGGCGGCCGGAGCATTGATGGCTTTGTTTGCCTCTTTCGAAATGGGAAATGGATTCTCCATCGGAGCCCTTGCCGGAGTGGTCCCGGGGTTGGCAATCGTGGGGATGGGATGGTTGGCGAGGAAATTCCCGAGATCGATCGGGGGAACAATCTTTGCGATAACAGCTGTTCTTCTGTATGTTATCCTCGCAAAGGGTTTCACCATCGGTCAGATCACCACTGCCCTGGTCGTATCAGTTCCATTGGCAGCGGCGGGTCTTTGCCTTATCGTCGGGGACAGGAAAGATTCAGATGCGGACAACAGACCGGCACCGGCATTCCGGTCGAGGCCGGGTTGAGTAGAAGGAAATCTGTAGTCCTCAGGTGACTTGCTGAGGTATCCAACCGTTTGCCGGGCGAAAGAGGGTTCTATGTGGACTGGCGTTGTCATCATCCCGGTAATACTTGTTCTCTACCTGCTCCTGCGGAAGCAGAAGGAGATTGTCGGTGGAGTGTTTCATTCGGTGGCGGGTGCACTACTCATGGGACTCCTGGTAGGTGTTGTCCTTTTCGCCTTTGGTTCCGTATCGGGAAGAAGCGAAACCGGTGTTCTGGCTGCCGCTTTCTTCTCCCTTCTCAGCGGAGTGACGCTGGTACGGAAATACCCCGCGAGCATGTGGTATGGAGGAGCACTCATCAACATCCCTCTCTGGCTTTTCTTCAAGTTCTGGGCTGAACCCGGTCAGTTCGAACTCCTTTTCTGGGGTCTGACAGCTATACTGTTCAGTTCCTACGCGGGAACGTTTATCGGCTCATGGCTGTCGAAACGAAGGATAGTATTCAGCAGAACAACGAAGGTCCTGCTCGCCTTGCCGGACGCCGTTCAGACAAGAACAAATCGCCTTCACGAGACCTCGATATGCAATCAAGAATGATATGCATTCTTCCTCTCCTCTCCGTCATCACGGTTTCGGCCGGTGAACAGGGCACAGGAGCTCACCCCCTCGGCCACTCATTCGCTGAAGAAGGGTCCGCGTACCCTGACACCCTGGCCGGGTTCTTCAAGGCCGAAGGTGTAGACGGGACTTTCCTGCTGTACGATATGCAGACCAATCGATCAATCGGACACCGTCCGGATCTTTGGGATTCGGCGTATATCCCCGCTTCCACGTTCAAGATCTTCAACGCCCTGGCTGCGCTCGAGACGGGGGTCATCAGGGATGAACAGACGGTCATCCCGTGGGACGGAGTTGAGCGATCGCGCGAGGAATGGAATCGCGATCATACGCTGGCTTCAGCTTTTCGTGGCTCTGTGGTCTGGTTCTACCAGGAGCTGGCACGGCGTGTCGGGGCAAAGCGGATGCAGGCCTTCCTGGATACCGTCGGGTACGGCAACAGGACGATGGGCGGACCGATAGACATGTTCTGGCTGGACGGTGGGATCCGGATCACCCCGCGTCAACAAATCGAATTCCTTGTCCGTCTCTTTAAAAGCGACCTTCCGTTCTCGCGGCGAACGATGGCCCTGGTCAGAAAGATCATGGTGCAAGAGAAAACCGACACCTGCACGCTCAGCGCGAAAACCGGGTGGTCTGACGCAGAAATCCCGGGGGTAGGCTGGTATGTGGGATATATCGAAAGGGGAAACGGAGTGTTCTTCTTTGCGACCGAGCTTCAGATATGGAAGCCGGATGATGTAGCGGCAAGAGTCACTCTGACCAGGACGATCCTGCGTCATTTGCGGCTGCTGTGAAATGCTTCTCTACGGTCCCAGATACGCTGCTCTCAACCCCGGGGCCGTCATTCCGGTTTGCTTCTCACTGCTTTACGGCCGTTATAGTGAAGCTCCCCGCCGGAACAGCTCGGCAACCAGGATGCGCCTGTACAATCTATAAACCTCCGCGATGGTGAAACAGTTCCCGACACACGGCATTCCAGGAAGTCCTCTGTTGAAGGTAAGTGGGAAAATTCCTACGTTGTACGCGCAGTCTCTGTTCTTTCCGTTGCCGATCAGGTCTTCATACAGCCAGTAGCCCTTTCGATACGCGGTTTGGAACAAGAGACATTTCTCCAATAATCTTGTTGCCCCATGCGTATACACCTGATTGTTCCGCTGGCAGCGGCATTCGCCGCTCTCTTCTTTCCTTCATCAGCGCATTCCCAACCCGCAAATCCCGACAGTGCGCTCCGCTCCATCCTCGATCAACTTGAGGGAACGCATCTCCCTTTGCAGTCCGCCGTTCAGTATGCCTTGAAGAACTCCACATCTGTACGCATGACGGAAGCCTCATCCATGGCCGCGACCGGAACCCGGAGAAGGGAAGCTGGAATGTTTGATCCGGAGGCATTCTTTTCTCTGAACTACTGGGATCAGAAGGAACCGAGTGCATCGTTCTTTGCAGGGGCGACGGTTCTGAGCACGAAGCAGACCATCGGCATCGCCGGTTTGCGCTGGGAAACACCGATCGGCACACAACTCCAGGCTTCGCTCAATACGCTGAAACTGAACACCAACTCTTCATTCGCATTTCTGAACCCCCAGTTCACAACACTCGGAACACTCACTCTGCGCCAGCCGCTCCTGGGGGGATTTGATGTTTCGGCGCGCAAAGAACTGACTAAAGCCGAGAAGGACATGGAGGCGGCGCGGGCCCGCTACGATCAGGAGGTGCTGGCCATTGAGACCCAGGTTGAACAGCTGTATTGGGATCTCTACGCCGCCGAACGCGACTATGCCGTGCAAATGCTCACCCGTGACCGGGCGGAGGCTTTTCTGAAGGATACAGAGGTCCGGGCGAAGGCCGGATTTATCGGTCCGAATCAGGTGGCCAATGCCAAAACCTTTCTGGCCGAACAGGAGATACTCCTCCTCGACCGCGAAGAACAACTCGACCGGCTCTCCGAGCGGCTGGCTTCTACGATCGGAACGCGGCCGGAGGGGGGGCTCGCCGCTTTGTCAGCGTTGATATCCCTCCCGGTGATTTTCCCCTCGGGGAAGCGGATGTGCTGGTGGATCAGGCCATACATAACAATCTGCAACTCCAGGCGGCGAAGGCGGATATCGACGGAAGGCGGGCGCTGTCCAGCGCAGCTTTCTGGGAAGCGTTGCCAAACGTGAGCCTTGTCGGTTCACTCGGAGGCCGGGGTCTCTCCGGGACCGCACAGGATGTGGTCTTTGGAAGCGATACACTGCGCACGAACGTCGGCGGGGACCTGAGCGATGCGGTCAGCCAGTCGGTGAAGCGGGATTTCCCTTCGTGGAGCGTGGGTCTGGAAGTGAGCATCCCGATCGGCCTGCGCAGCGGATTGGGTGAACAGGACAGGTTGGATGCCGAGGTGGTGATGGCGGAACAGGAATACATCCGTCAGACCCGGACACTGGAAGAGGAAGTGCGCGCAAGTTATCTGGAATTGTTTCACGGCAAACGCCGGTTGAAGGCGTCAAAAGAAGGGGTGGAAGCGGCACAGGAACAGGTACGTATCGGCTGGATCGAATTCCGGAACGGTCGCACGACAGCGTTCGAACTCGTCCGGCTCGGTGCCGATTTTGCCGCCGCACAACAACGATACTCTCAGGCACTGGTGCGGAGTGCGAAGGCGGCCGCTTCATTACGATTGTTGACCGCCGGCACATATCCCGGCACATATTGACGCCAGGAACACGACACGACTTTTTTTTGAAAGGGATACGTTCATGAGTTCGATGGCCGCATGGTTGAAAAAGGCGGTGTTCTTCACGATGGTCACGTGGGCGCTGCAGCCACTCTCCGGTTGCGGGGGAAAGGACGCCGGCGGCGGGGGCGGGTCGATGCCGCCGATGCCGGTCGAAGTGAGTCGGGTCTCCGTCGGGACGGTGACGGACAAGTTCGAAGGGGTGGGGACGATCGAGGCGATTGAAGCGATCACCGTTGTCGGAGAAATCGACGCAGTGGTCAAATCTCTCCCCTTCCGGGAGGGAGGGAACATCCGGAAGGGCGATTTGATTGCCCAGCTTGATGACGCCCAGCTCGCCGCAGAACGTGCCCGGGCCGAAGCCCTGCGCGATCAGAGCAAAGCGACGTATGATCGCGTGAAAACCATCGTCGAACAGGGCGCGGGTGCACCCCAGGATCTGGATGACGTCGCCGCCTCGTTGAAAGTCGCCGAAGCGAATCTTTCTCTGGCCAAAGCCCGCTATAACAAAACGAGGATTCTGGCCCCGTTCGACGGGATCATCGGGGCAAGGCGCGTGAGCGTGGGAACATTCCTGCGCGCAGGTCAGACGATCACGGAACTTGCCAACATCGACGCTATCCGGGTGAACTTTTCAGCTCCCGAGCGCTTCCTGGCACGGTTGAAAGAGGGGGCCAACGTGGCAGTGTGGACGACGGCATTCGCCGGGGCGCCGCTGCCGGGCAGGATAGTCGTCATCGAACCGGTCATCGATCAAACCACCCGGAGTGCCCGCGTGGTTGCCGTGGTGCAAAATACCGAACGCAAGTTCCGGCCCGGGATGTCGGCCAATGTCTCTGCTGTTCTCAGTGAACGCCTGAATGCACTCACCATTCCGAATGAAGCGGTATTCGGCAGCGGGAATCAAACCTTTGTGTTTGTCGTGAAGCCGGACAGCACGGTGTCACGCATTCCTCTCACTCTGGGGACCCGCATGAGCGAAGTCGTGGAAGTCGTGGAAGGACTCCAGCCGGGCATGACCGTGGTCTGTGCCGGGCACCAGAAGTTGTTCGAAGGCGCAAAAGTGATGCCGGTACCACTTCAGGGACAACAACCCGTCAAGGCGGGGACGGGAGGATAGCCGGCATGAATATCAGCACGACATCAATCAAGCGTCCCGTATTCGCGAGCGTGATGAGCTTCACGATCCTGCTTTTTGGCGTCATTGCGTTCACGCGTTTGCCGGTGCGCGAGTATCCGGATATTGACCCGCCGATCATCTCCATCGTCACGTTGTACCGCGGTGCGAGTCCGAGTGTTGTGGAAACGGAAATCACCAATGTGCTGGAGGAGCAATTCGCGACATTGGAAGGGGTCAAGACGCTTACCTCCTCGAGTCGTGAACAGGGCTCGGTGATCACCATTGAGTTCGAGCTGAACCGCAACGTCGACGAAGCGGCGAATGACGTCCGGGACCGTGTGTCGCGCGCGCGCAGCAATCTGCCGCGGGAGATCGAGGACCCCGTGATCTCCAAGGTGGATGCCAATGCCCAGGCGATCGTCTGGCTGGCGCTGTTCAGCGATGAACACAACGGCCTGGAGCTCACCGATATTGCGGACCGCATCCTCAAGGAACGGATTCAGCGGCTGCCCGGAGTCGGTTCGGTGATCATCGGCGGTGAGCGCCGGTACGCCATGCGTGTCTGGCTTGATCCCCTGCGGATGGCCTCTCACGGGCTGGCCGCACAGGATGTCGAAGCGGCCATTCGCAGCGAAAATGCCGAGATCCCGGCGGGGAGAGTGGAGGGAGCCCAGCGGGAGTTCTCTGTTCGCACGCGCGGAGATCTCACCACACCCGAAGAATTTGGAGCGATCATCGTTCTGCAGACCAACGACGACATTGTCCGGCTGCGCGATGTCGCTGAGGTGAACGTGGGTGCCGAAGATGAGCGGACTCTTGCCCGGTATAACGGGAAGGCGGCCGTGGGCCTGGGAATCGTCAAACAATCCAAGGCGAGCACGGTCGATGTCGCCGCTAATGTCCGGCAGGCGTTGCAGGAGCTGTCAGGTCTGTTGCCGGCAGGGATGAAGCTGGATGTGGCGTTCGACTCTTCCGTGTTCATCAAGGATTCAATTAACGAGGTGACGGAATCGCTGCTCATTGCCATGTGTCTCGTGGTGCTGGTTGTGCTGGCGTTCCTGAAGAGCCTCCGGGCGACGATCATACCCACCGTTGCCATCCCGATTTCCATCATCGGCGCTTTTGCCGTGGCATACTTCGCCGGATTTACCATCAACATTCTTACGTTGCTCGCTCTTGTCCTCGCGATCGGACTCGTTGTGGATGACGCGATCGTGGTGCTGGAGAACGTCTACCGGCACATGGAAATGGGAAAGAACCGCCGGCAGGCGGCGCTCGATGGCAGCGGAGAGATCGGCTTCGCGGTGATCGCCACAACTATCACCCTGGTTGCCGTGTTCGTTCCCCTGGCATTCCTGTCGGGATCGGTCGGGAGGCTGTTTAACGAATTCGGCCTTACGCTCGCAGTGGCCGTCCTGATCTCGGGATTCGTTGCGCTCACGCTGACCCCCATGCTTGCGTCGCGGATACTCAAGCCATTGCACGGCGGCAGTGCCGGCTGGGCCACACGATCGTTCGATGCCTTCTTCAATGTTCTCGACCGCACCTATGACCGTATCCTGCGTGCCGCGTTGCGGCACCGGCTCGTCATGATCGGGGTCGCCCTGGCAACCGTGGCGGCCGGCGTGTTGCTCTTCAGCCTGCTGCCGAGCGAGCTGGTGCCCATTGAGGACCGCGGCATCGGGTTCGGCATCGTGATCGCACCCGAAGGGGCGACACTGGACTACACAGACAAATACATGCGCGAGGTGGAGAACCGATTGCTCTCACTCCCGGAACGGCGCGGATTGTTCTCAGCCATTGGATTGGGATTCGGGGGTCCGGGTCGGGTAACCAACGGGTTTGTATTCCTCTCCCTGAAGCCGCAGGGCGAACGGGACAAATCCCAGCAGCAGATCGTCCAGGAGCTCTTTCCGAAACTGATTTCCATCCCTGGCGTTCTGGCGTTCGTGGTCAACCCTCCGAGCCTCGGGGGCGGTTTCAGCTCGAGACCGGTGCAATACGTGATTCAGGCGGATAACTATGAAGAACTGAACAGGGGACTCGGGACCATGATGGCGGAGGCCTCGAAGCTGGGGTACCTGATTAATCTGGACTCCGATCTGCGCCTGAACAAGCCCGAACTCGAGCTTACCATAGACCGGGAGCGTGCATCGGGTCTCGGCGTCTCCGTCACGGAAATCGGATCGACGCTGGAAACCCTCCTCGGCGGGCGGGCTGTCACGAATTTCAAACGCGGCACGAAGCAATATGATGTCATTCTCCAGATGAAGCCCTCCGCCCGGGCAACGCCGGACGCGATCAGGGAGATCTACATCCGCGGCGGGGGCAGACTCGTGCAACTGGCCAGTGTTGTACGGGTGAATGAGACCCTCGCGCCGAAGGAGTTGAACCACTATAACCGTGTGCGGGCGGCCACCATCACCGCAAACATTCTCCCGGGTGTCAGCCTCGGGCAGGCGCTTGCCGATCTGGACCGTATCGCCGCGGAGAAACTTCCGGCGGGAATGAAACGCGAGTATGCGGGGCAATCACTGGAGTTCAAATCTTCAAGCTCAAGCCTCTATTTTATGTTTCTTCTCGCAATCGTGTTCATCTATCTCGTCCTTGCCGCACAGTTCGAAAGTTTCGTCCACCCGCTGACCATTCTGTTCGCCGTTCCTCTGGCGGTCTTTGGAGCGCTTCTGACGCTGTTCCTGTTCAAGGAGTCTTTGAATATCTACTCGCAGATCGGGTTGATCATGCTCGTAGGTCTGGTGACCAAGAACTCCATTCTGATCGTGGAGTTTTCGAACCAGCTGAGGGAACGCGGGCAATCCGTCGTGGATGCGGTGATTCAAGCGGCCACAATCCGTCTGCGACCGATTCTTATGACATCCTTATCAACCATCTTCGGGGTACTGCCTATTGCCATCGGGCTGGGTGCGGGTGCGGAATCACGGCGCCCGCTGGGTCTGGCGGTTGTGGGCGGAATGTTGTTTTCCACCTTCCTGACGCTCGTACTTGTCCCGGTTATTTACACACTCATGTCGCGGTTCACCGGAGAGGGAAAGAACACGCAGGATCAGCCCTTGACTCTCTAATTGTTTTTGATAACCTTAGGGTTATCACGTACACATCTTGGTTGTTCCTTCGCTGTAGCGCAAAATTGAAGCACAGGGGTCGCTCTTCCCAGGAGTCTGCCCTGTGTTTTTCACCCGTTCTCAACACTTCATGTTTCACTCCGATGAGGAGCTGGATAACGGCACCTCGATACTGCACGGTCGTCGTACTGATCACGGTGATGCGGTGATGCTGTGTGAGCAACCGATCCAATCGTATGACGCGCTGTCCTGGCAACGGACAGCGGTCCCATGCAAGCTTCCGCACGCCTGCTGCCGCCTTCGTGCGCCTGCCTAAGCCCCACCATAAAGAGGAAGAGTCATGATGCCTGAAACCATCGTACCGATCATAGAGAAGTACAAGGGGCACCGGGGTGGGTTGATTTCCATCCTTGAAGAAATCCAGGGGAAATTCGGCTACCTCCCGGAAGATGTTCTCAGAGTTGTGGCAGACAAAACCGGCAAGGCGCTGGTGGACATCTACGGGGTCGCCACATTCTACAAGGCGTTCAGGCTCACTCCCCGGGGCAAACATCTTACGTCGGTGTGTCTCGGAACGGCCTGCCACGTCCGGGGGGGGCCGGCTGTTGCCGAGGAATTCGAAAAACAGCTTGGCGTGGGTGTCGGGGGGGGCACAACTCAGGATAAAGAGGTTACCCTCGAGACGGTCCGGTGCCTCGGTGCATGTGCGCTGGGGCCGATCGTGGTGGTCGACGGACACTACTTCGCAAATGTGAACACCGTTCAGGTCGAACAGATCATTGCGAAAACGAAGTCCGGGCTGGATACGGCGGAGGGCATGGATGACAAACGCATATTCCCCCTCGAGGTCGCCTGTCCGCAGTGCAACCACAGTCTGATGGACCAGGCCCACCTGGTGGACGGTGTACCTTCGATCCGCATGACGGTCTCTTTCGGCCAGGAGCACGGCTGGCTCATGCTCTCTTCAATGTACGGGAGCTACACCGTTGAGTCGGGGAACGAGATTCCCGTGGGGACCGTCGTGAATTTCTTCTGCCCCCATTGCCACGCAGAGCTTATCGGAGCATGGAACTGTACGGTCTGCGATGCGCCGATGGTGCCGATGATCGTGCGCGGAGGAGGCATCGTGCAAATCTGTTCGCGGCGCGGCTGTAAGAGTCACATGCTTGATCTCGAAGGCGTGAAACCCTAGACGGGCAGGCGGGTTTCCCGTATCTCGTTAATGGGTCGATTCGTCACGTTACAGGTTCGGCAGGATACCAGACAGGAAACACATTATGGCAATGGAACGACTGACATCGATTGACGCTTTGAGGGAGTTGTACCAGCTGATTATCTCAGACCGCAACCTCTCTCTTCCGGCAATTGTCATCCCTGCAGGGACATGCGGGCAGGCAAGCGGGGCAAATGATCTTATCCGTGTGACCAAGCGAGAATTGCTTGCGCAGCGGCTGACGGACAAAGTCCGCCTTCGTGTAACCGGGTGCCACGGGTTCTGCCAGATGGAACCCTCGGTTCTGATAGAGCCACGGGGCACGTTCTATCCGAGAGTCCCGATGGATCGGATGCCCGACATCATCCTTGCCGTTGCACGCGGGGAAGTTGTTCGAGACCTGCTCTATCGCAATCCCGCTACGGGGGACCCTATCGAACAGCAGTCTCAGATACCCTTCTTCAAGGAGCAGCTCCGCACAATCCTCGGGCGCAACGAGAAGGTCGATCCGATCCGGATCCACAACTATCTTGAGGTCGGAGGGTACCTGGCACTGGCAAAAGCGCTTGCCACGGCGGACCCTGCATGGGTTATCGGAGAGGTGAAAACCTCCGGGCTTCGCGGCCGGGGAGGGGCCGGATTTCCAACCGGACGCAAGTGGGAGATGCTCGCGCAACAGAAAAACAGCCACGGCAAGTTCCTTGTCTGCAATGCGGATGAAGGTGACCCCGGGGCGTACATGGACAGAAGCGTCCTCGAGGGCAACCCGCACAGCATCATCGAAGGGATGCTGATCGGCGGTTTCGCCACCGGCGCACACGAAGGCGTGATCTATGTTCGCAACGAATATCCGCTTGCGATCAAGCACCTGATTATCGGACTGCGCCAGGCGCGGGAGCTCGGCCTCCTCGGTGAGAACATACTCGGGACCGGGTTCTCCTTCGACATCAGCCTGGTCAAGGGGGCCGGGGCCTTCGTCTGCGGTGAGGAGACTGCGCTGATCAGGTCGGTGGAAGGGAAGATGGGTGAGCCGCGCCAGAGGCCGCCGTACCCGGTCCAGCGTGGGATCGAAGGGAAACCCACCGCCATCAACAACGTGGAGACCTGGGCGAATATTCCCGTCATCATTTTTGGAGGAGGGAAGGCATACGCGGAGGTGGGTGCCGCGAAGAATTTCGGGACGAAGATCTTCAGTCTGGTGGGCAAGGTCAAGAACACCGGCCTGGTGGAAGTCCCGATGGGAGAAACGATCAATCGTATTGTGAACGATATCGGCGGAGGGCCGGTCGGGAGGGCGAAGATCAAAGCTGTTCAGACGGGCGGGCCCTCCGGCGGATGCATTCCGGCGCGCATGTTCGATCTTCCGATTGACTATGACAGTCTCGTCTCCGCGGGCTCGATCATGGGATCCGGCGGCATGATCGTTATGGATGACAACACGTGCATGGTCGACGTGGCGAAGTACTTCATGAGTTTTCTTAAGGATGAGTCATGCGGGAAATGTCTCACATGCCGCAAGGGTACGCAGCGCATGTTTGAGATTCTGGAGGATATTTCACAGGGGAAGGGATCTCTGGACCAGCTCGAACTCCTTGAAGAACTGGCGCTCGTGGTGAAGGATACATCCATGTGCGGGCTCGGACAATCGGCCCCGAACCCCGTGCTGAGCACACTGCGGTATTTCCGCGATGAATTTCAGCGGCACATTCATCAGAAGCGTTGCGATGCGTTTGTGTGCCGCGAGCTTGTCGGGGCGCCCTGCGCAACCGCATGTCCGATCGGTACAGAAGCATGGCGGTACATCGCGCACATCGCGCGCGGGGAGTTTGAGAGTGCGTACCGGGCCATCCGGGAAGCAAACCCCTTCCCCTCAGTGTGTGCGCGGGTGTGTAACCATCCCTGTGAGGAGCGGTGCCGAGCCGGAACACACGGCAGCCAGGCGCTTGCCATCCGGGCGCTGAAGCGGTTTGTCACCGATCGCATCGATCCGTCGGCATACACGCCTGCGCGAACGGCCAGCCCTTCAGCCGACTCACCCAGGGTGGCGATCGTGGGATCCGGTCCGGCCGGATTGACCGCGGCGCACTTCCTTTCACTCCGGGGATATCGTTCAACGGTATTTGAGATGGACGCCACCCCCGGCGGGATGCTCTTCAGTGCGATCCCCTCATACCGTCTTCCGCGGGAAGTCATCCAGAAGGAGATCGAATCCCTGCTCGATGAGAACATCACGCTGCAGTGCAATACGAAACTGGGGCGGGACATTACCATCGATACGCTCATTGATGAGGGATTCCAATCGGTGTTTATCGCGCTTGGTGCCCACAAGAGCCTCCCGCTCCATCTCCGCGGCGAAGATCTGCCCGGTGTCTATCCCTCCATCCAGTTCCTCAAAGCCTTCAATATGAAGGGTGAAGCGCTGGCGAACGGGCGTGTGGGGGTCATCGGCGGAGGCAATTCAGCGGTGGACGCAGCCCGGGTGGCGATTCGTCAACCGGGCGTGAAAAATGTGACGATGTACTACCGCCGCACGCGGGAGGAAATGCCCGCATTCCCGGAGGAAATTGAGGCAGCGCTGCAGGAGGGCATCCGGCTCGAGACGCTGGTCTCCCCGATCGGTATCCTCTCGGAAACAGGAAAGCTCACGGGGATCGAGTTCATCAACAATGAACTTGGTGATGTCGATGCCTCCGGCAGGCGGAGGCCCATTGCGGTACCGGGAACACAGCACATCGTCCCGCTCAACACGCTTATCGTGGCGATCAGCGAAGGGTCGGACACCGACTGTGTCGCCGTGGCCGGAGCGAATCAACTGGACGTCGATGAGGCGAAAAACACCATCAGGGTAAATCCTGAAACGATGCAGACGAACCGGCCGGGGGTATTTGCCGGAGGTGATGTGGTCACCGGCCCGAACACGGTGGTGGATGCCATTGCGGCCGGAAAACGGGCGGCGGTCATGATCGATCGCTACCTGCGCAACGAGCCTCTCGTACAGCGTGAGGAACCCCGGAGGCCGCACATATACGTGGAGCCGGTGAAACCCGATGGTCCGAACGTTTCCGCGACACCCCGCGTCGAACTGCCCCGTCTGGCTGCCGATTCCCGGAGACAGGACTTCGCGGAAGTCGAGAAATCGCTTTCGCTGGAAGAGGCGTTACACGAGGCCGGGCGCTGTCTCCGGTGCGATCTGGAGTTCACACAGCCGTCCACCGACGAACATCCTCTTCACGCAATGGAGGAGGCCAACTCATGATCACCCTGAAGATCAATGGTCTGGATGTTACGGTCGAGCACGGTACGACGATTCTGGAAGCCGCGCAGTTCATCGGATTCCCGATCCCCACGTTGTGCCATATGGAAGGGCTCACTCCGTACGGGGCTTGCCGGCTCTGTATCGTGGAGATCGGGGAAGGTCCCAGGGCCCGGCTGGTCTCCTCGTGCACATATCCGGTGGAGGAGGGCCTGAAGGTGCGCACGACCTCCAGGCGGGTCATGCGCGCCAGGAAAATGGTCATTGAACTGCTCCTGGCATCGTGCCCGCAATCCAAAACCATCCAGGACCTCGCCTCCCGTTATGAAGTCGGGCAGCAACGGTTCCGGCAGGAGGACGAGCACTGTATTCTCTGCGGCCGGTGCGTGCGGATGTGTACGGAGCAGATGATGGGAGGTGCGATCGGATTCCGGGGACGGGGAGAGTCAAGGAGCATCGGGACGCCCTTCGATGTCAAATCGGAGAAGTGCCGGTTGTGTGGAGGCTGCATGTACGTCTGTCCGGTCTGCGAACTGCGGTGTACCTACAACCAACCCGAGAAGGCCATCTGCGGTGCCTGTGCAAACCTCAGTCCACCCTGTCTTGAAAAAGAGCGTTTTGACGATATGATGTGCTATATGAGTCCATGTGTCGCATGCGAGATCAAAAAGGACTGATTAAAGGAGAACATCAGCAATGTCACTATCCAAGACAAACGCCACAGCGGCGACGCTCACAAAGAATCGAACGGAGGGCTCCGTTGTTCCGGCATCAGGCATGTGTGTTACATGTGTGGACGGGTGCATCGGGATGTGTGAAATCGGCAAGTCGGCGTACCGGGGCCACGAAGTCATCTACCCCCAGCCGTTCGGCGTCATCACCACCGCAGCAGAAAAAGCGTATCCGGTCGACTATTCCCACTTCAATATCATGAGCGGTGTGATCGGCGCGAAGGGGGTCGAGGCGGACAGCGACAAGGCTATTTTCCCGGCTGTGAATCTGGAGGTGGTTCTGGGACACGACCGGAATCTCAAATTCCGTCTCCCCTGGATCATTCCGGGGATCGGATCCACGGACATCGCGAAAAACAACTGGGAAGGTCTCGCAATCGGGTCCGCCCTCGCAGGGACGGGGCTCACGATCGGCGAAAATGTCGTCGGGATGGATGTTGAATCGGTGATCAAGGATGGCCGCGTTGTGGACACAGCGGACCTCAAGCGCAGGGTGTCCCTCTACAAGGACCATCAGCGCGACGGATATGGAGCGATTATTGTTCAGTCGAATGTGGAGGACACCCGGCTCGGCGTCCAGGAATACGCGATCGAGAAACTGGGCGTGGAGTGCGTGGAACTGAAGTGGGGACAGGGCGCAAAAAACATCGGCGGCGAGGTCAAGATCCGCAATCTCAAAAAGGCGCAGATGCTGCATGCGCGCGGATATATCGTGCTGCCCGATCCAACCGACGAACATGTCATCAAGGCCTTTGAACGCGGATCGTTCCGCGAGTTCGAGCGCCACTCACGGGTGGGGATGGTCAGCGAAGAGGGGTTTGCCGCGAGAATCGAGGAGTTGCGCAGGGCAGGTGCGAAATACATCTTCCTGAAAACAGGGGCGTACCGTCCGGTTGACCTGGCGAGGGCTCTGGCCTTTGCTTCGAAGTACAAACTTGATCTGTTGACGGTGGATGGTGCAGGCGGCGGAACGGGAATGAGTCCGTGGAGAATGATGAATGAGTGGGGCGTTCCGCCCGTTGAGCTCCATTCCCTGCTTTACATGTACGCGAAGAAGCTGGCAGACAGTGGACGCTACGTTCCGGCCCTTGCCGTGGCGGGCGGATTCACGTTTGAAGATCAGATCTTCAAGGGGCTTGCCCTGGGGGCTCCCTTTGTGAGGATGGTGGGCATGGCACGGGGACCGATTGCCGCAGCTATGGTTGGCAAAACCATAGGGAAGGCCATTGAAGAAAATGAGCTGCCGGTGTATGTCGAGCGCTTCGGAACGATGAAGGATGAAATTTTTGTCACCTCAACAGAGCTGCGGAACATGGTCGGGGTGGAGCAGTTCGAGCAGCTCCCGACCGGCGCGATCGGTCTGTACACATACTATGAGCGCCTTGCACAGGGTCTGCGCCAGCTGATGGCCGGGACGCGGAAGTTCTCGCTTGAGCACATCTCCCGGGACGACCTTGCCGCGCTTACTCATGAGTCTGCGGAGATCAGCGGGATTCCGTACGTGATGGACGTGGACAAAGAGGAGGCGGAGGCGGTGTTGCGGTAGCACGCCGGCATATCTCCGTTCGGGTGGGCGAGTCTGCCCTCACAGGGGCATCTCAACGCCCGGGTTGGCGAGTCCACCCGGGCGATGACGCACGTACGCTCGTGACAGTGCGGCTCTGCTCACGGCTTCTCTTCCGGCTTCCTGATGATTCCCCTGCCGTTTTGCCCGTCAATCTTCACCGTGAGCGGCCGCGCGCACTGCAGGTGCCGCACATACCTCCCGACCTCAGCAGCTGGTTGCTGGACGAGCCATTCCCAGTCGATGAAGTTCTCCGCTCCATCGCGGGCAATGGTGAAGTAGCCCACTCTGAAAGATGTAATGTTCTGGAAGAAGTGGGAACCCTGTGATGGTGCGACATCACAATCCTGAAATCCCGCTTCTACGATTGCCCTTGCTCCCGCGATCTGGTCCCATGTCACCGGAATTCCCAGCCAGGGATCCAGGGATCCCCAGCGGCCCATGCCGATCAGGATGTAGGGACGGCGTCCCGCAACGAGCTTCTGATTCAGAGCGGATACTTCGGCAGCCACGTCGACACTTTTCGATCGTTCAAACCGGCGGATGTCGACGACCACGATGTCCTGGATGTCGTGGATGACGCAGTTGCCGAGCACGTTACTGCTCTGGCAGACGAGGTTCGCG
This sequence comes from uncultured Bacteroidota bacterium, assembly GCA_963779225.1. Taxonomy (GTDB): domain Bacteria; phylum Bacteroidota; class Ignavibacteria; order UBA10030; family UBA6906; genus CAVPCZ01. The sequence continues at coordinate 116,560 of CAVZWW010000002.1, read as the reverse complement.
GCGTCCTGGTCCTCCTCTGTCAGTTCGGTCGTCTCGAGGCTGAGCACAAGGGGGCGGAGCTGGAGCACCCTGAATGCACTCGGCTGACCGGCAGGGACGGACAGGTTGATGGCGAATTCCATCTCCACAGGAGTCCCCATGCCCCAGCTCCCGAGATCGAGCAGGAGGTCCAGAATAGCCGGGAGGGGGAGGGTCTTGTCCTGCAGTACCGGTGCGAATGTGACGAGGCGCATCCCGTTTCTGCTGATCCCCCGATAAACGGTCTCGTTGTCACGGGAGTAGGTGGACCCGACATGCCTGAGTGTGCCATCCCGCTCGGCGATATCCAGCCCGTACTTCTTCTGCAGGATGTCGTCCGTTGCGGTCAGCGGCATCTTTTCGCCCTGAAGATCAAGGGCATAGAACTCCTTCTGGCTGTTCCGGATCGTGTCCTCTGTCGAAGAAAACTGCAGAAGATGGTGCGGATGCCTGGGGCAGAACATCACCGTGATTCCGCCGTCCACAATCATACGTCCAAGACCCAGTGCAACAGAGACAATCCCCTCGCGCGGTTTCTGAGGGGCGACGGGATAGAAGTTGTACGACCGCCCCACACCGGAGATCTCGGGGTAAAACCGCCCTTCATGCTGCGCGCCCACCATCTTCTGCACAACCACCGCCATCTTTTCCTCTTCAAGGCTGTAGGATGTTACCTTGAGATAGTCTTTTGCGCTCTGATAGAAGGTGGAGGCATACACACGCTTGATGGTGGCAATGAGGTCCTTGAGGCGGACCTTTGGATCGGCGTGATTGTTGGGGATCATGTAGGTCGCATAGACCCCGGCAAACGGATGGTACTGCGAATCCTCCAGTAGGGTGGATGAGCGGACGGCCAGGGGCTCGCGCATGAGATCCAGAAAGTCGGCGAGCTGGGATCTGACTTTTCTTGAAAAGCGGTTCGCCGTAATGAAGCGTCTCGTGATTTCCGCGTCATCGGGGCAGTCCAGGGCGAACGAGCGCAGATGGTTTTCCTCAAGAAACTGGTCGAACACATCGGTCCCGAGGATCACGGCAGGGGGAATCGAGATTTCAACCTCCGGGAATCGATTCCGGAGATCGTAGGAACTCAGGAGAGTGTTGACAAATCCGAGACCACGCGCCTTTCCTCCCAGGGATCCTCCGCCGATCCGCGCGAGACTGTTGAACGGGTCGAATGTTGCTTTGTCGAAATCCAGGATCTGTCCGAGTTTCCGGCTCCGCCGGTACGTGTTGAGGGAAGTGATCAGGTCCCCACGCAATCCTTCCGGAGAGGCGTAATCCGTCACCTTCTGCGGGCGCAGCTTGTGTGCCAGGAGGAATTCGGTCCGGGCCTTCAGCCAGTTGGAGAAATGATTGCGCTGTGCATGATACACGATGCTCTCCACGGGTGCGGAGCGCAGATGCTCTTCCAGGGATTTCAGATCTGTCGCCCGCCCCACCTCGCTACCGTCCGGCCGACGGAAGATGAAGTCGCCGAAGCTGAAATACTGGAACATGAATTGCCGGAGATCGTGCAGCAGGGTGGGGGAGTTCTTGAGGAGGAATGATGAGCCGATGCGGTGTGCTTCGGTCTCGAGATCCTGCGCGGCGGACTGGAGCAGGATCGGGATATCAGGATGCTGCGCTTTCACGCTCCTCGCAAACTCTATCCCGGCCCTGGGATTGCGCATTCCGTTTTGCAGCAGTTCGATATCGGATATAATCCCGAGGACGTTGTCGGCGTATAGCCCGTAGTATTGCCACGCCTCGTCGAAGGTCGTGCAGAGAAGGATTTTCGGCCTGGCCCGCATCCGCATGTATTTGTCAAAGAGATTGAGACCCTCTGCAAGAAGCCGCTGCGATTGCTTCAGGATTTCCGTGTAGATGATGGGGAGGAATGCCGAGAATGAACGAACGTCGTCTTCGACGAGCATGATCACCTGAACACCAAAGGTCATTACGTCATGCTCGACATTCAACCGGTCTTCCACCGATTTGACGATGCCCAGCAGTATACGGAAGTCTCCCTGCCATATGAAAATCCTGTCGAAGACTGACTCGTGCAGGTTGGATCCCAGCTCCGAGAGTTCGCGGTTGTCGTAGGCCAGGAGCACGACGGGTGCTGTGAGACCGGCCTCCCGGACGAGAGAGGCAAACTTGGTTGCATGCATATCCTCGATATGCAGCGTCGTGATGATCAAGTCGAACCGGCGTCTTCGGGCGAGGTCCAGCGCCTCCCCGGCGTTGGAGACATGTGTGATCTCGGGTGAGCGGCTGAGATTCAGTCCCTCGTATTCTCTCCGGATTGCTTCATAGAGGCGGCCGTCTTCAACGAGGATGTACGAATCGTAGCGGCTGGAGACAAGCATGATGTCGCTGATGGTGAAGCGCATCAGATCCTGGAAATCCTGGAAGCGGGTTGCATAACCGCCGGCGGTCCAGGGGCGGTCGGAGGATGGGGTGGTTTCGGGCAGGGTCATGGTCGCTTCGCGCGCCGCACAAGCGCAAATTCTACGATCTTTCGAAGGGTCTCCGAAAACTTCAATCCTCCCTTTTCCGCCGATTCCATGAAGGACACTCCTTCGGTGAGGTCCGGATTCGGGTTCACCTCGAGAACCGAGGCATGGTTCTTCTGATCCAGGCGGAGATCCAGCCTCGCATAATCCCTGCAACCGGTGATCTGGAAGGCCCGGATCGAAATCTCTTCGATTTTCCGCCGGACCCTGGCACTGAGCTTCGCGGGGCAGATTGTGTGTACCCGGTGGTATTCTTCCTTCAGGGGATTCCATTTTGCATCATAGCTGATGATCCGCGGCTGATCGGGAGGAAACTCCGAGAAGTCGAATTCGATTATCGGGAGCACCTGCGGGGGATCGTTCCCGAGGATGGCCACATGAAGCTCCCGGCCCACGATGTACTCTTCCACCATGATTGGCGGCGAAAACTCCTTGAAAACCTTCTCCACCTGCTCCATAAGTGAGGCGTAGTCATGGACCACGGAGTCTCTGGTGACGCCGGCACTCGCGTCTTCCCTTGCCGGCTTGACGATCAACGGGTAGTGGAGCCCGTGGCGCCGGGGTAGCGCAGGCCGGTGCAGCAGACGGAAGCGGGGAGTCGGCACCCCGTTCGCCAGCAGGACCTGCTTGGCCAACCCCTTCCTGTTGCACAGGGTGAGTGCAAACGGCCCGGCCCCGGTATAGGGAATCCGGTAGAGCTCATAGAGGGCCGCGACGGAGCTTTCCATGCCGGCCGTATCATGAAAGAACTCGACGAGGTTGAAGATGACATCGGGCTTGCGGCGGAGGGCGTTCTGGAGGATCCGGAAGTCCTCCTTCACGTTTACACACCGGACGGCAAACCTCTCCTTTTCCAGGGCCCTGACCACTGCGTCAATCTCTTCGCGGACGGTCGCCACGGCGATCGGATAGGTGGGGGTGAAATCCAGGGTTGCGGGGTCGACCGCCCGCAGCGATTCATATTCGTCGTGTCCCACCTGGTTGTAGAGCACCAGAACATTCGGTTTTGCAGGTCGGGCTGGCATGAGGCAACTCCTTGTAGGCACAGAAATATGGTGAGATCAGCCGGGAAAGGCAACCTTTTTCTCGTTGCGTCTTGCAGGAACTTTCTCTAGCTTGAGGGGTATTCTTCCCCAACAATCTCTGATTCCATCCATGGGCATCAGCCCCCAACCAAATCTCTGGCAGTGTGGTCCGTTCGCGTTGAAACATGCTCTGATCGCTCTCGGGATCTTTGCCAGGGAGGGGACAATCACCAGAATTGCGGGGGCTCGGTCCGACTACGGGACTGATGAGACTCAACTCGCCCGCGCGGCACGACACTACAACTGCGACCTCCCGATGATACGCCGCCACCTGGCAGAACGGGCACGCAGCGAACTCCTCACCTATCTTCGCCGGGGGATTCCTTCCCTCATTTGTATCTACGACTGGACCCACTGGATCGCCATCGTCAAGTCAGAACGCGGGCATTTCATCGCGCTGGACAGTCATGACAAGGCGGTGCTCACGATCCTGACGTGGGGAGAACTCAAGAGCCGGTGGGTGTACCACCTGGAAGACGATCTGGACAAGGATCACCGGGAGACGGTGTACGATCTCCATCCTGTTGTCCCCAGGGCACGTCTTCAAACCAAAGCCCGGTTCTCACTGGCGCGTGCCAGATATCTCCGGAGGCCGGAGCACCGGACTCTCGCCAGGCTGTGGGATCAGTACCTCGTGGATCTTACCTCGATCGCCAAACCAAGAACCTCACTCAGCCGGAGGGTCTTTTCTCTGGGGGAATTTTTCCGAAGGCACGACGGGATGATTCTCGAGCAGGTGGACTACTGGCACGGATCGATCAACCGATCTGAGGCGCTCCGAGTGCTGCAGAACCTCCATTTCGTCGCGGACACATACGGTCTTGTCATCCATGAAGAGGATGAGAAGCGCGCGATCGCCGGGATCACCTCGATTCTTACACTCTGGGCCGCGGGAAAGTACGGTGCCTCCCCGGTGTACGAATGAGCAACCGTTGTCGGGCTTGCATCGCCTGACCGGATCTTCCCTCCCCGGGCAACCCTTCCGGGCCAAGCCCCGGTCCTTCCGTCATCGGCATGGTCTGCTGAAGAGCCTCATCATGCTCACAGCGGACGTCGCTTCGGCACCCTTCCCACGATTGCCAGATTGACCGCAGAACAGGCCATGTACCACTTCCTGTCCGGCTATACCGCCAAGGTCGCCGGGACGGAGAAGGGGGTCACGGAACCTAAGGCGACATTCAGCACCTGCATCGGTGCGCCGGTCATGCCGATGGCACCCACTTAGAAAAACACCATCTGCCATGCCAGGGAAAGTGATGAGAAGTTGGCACCGAGTCGAATGATTGCCCCGGTACTGTAGGCAACTTTTATCGCGCCCAGTTTGCCAACATGAAGATTGAGCGTTGCCCCAACCCGCGTGTTGTTCTGCCGGTCATCTTTGAAAAACTCATTCACGGAAGACTGACCTCCCGTGTAATATGTGAAATTGATGGCTGCCCACATGAAGGGGTCTATATTGTAACTCACGTGTGTCTGGAAAGTGAGGAGGGGATTCTGACTGCGAACCGAAGTTCCCGGGTAAAAGGAGCCGTTGTTCGTGAAGAGCCAGACTCCTGCGTACACATCAATGAACCATTGGTTGCTCACCGCGTGAGACAATCCCAGCTCGGGTTTGAATGACCATCGGTGAGAACCAAGATTAATGAGTTTGTTGCTATAGTACTGCCCCGTGGGTGCAATGACCGTGAGACTTGCACCCAGTACAGTCTGAGGTGAAGATCTTGCAAACTCTTCCCGCGTGACTGCGGGAGCACCAAACAGCAGTGTGGATATGCGAAGGCGCGTATCGCCCAGACCGGAACGGGTAATACTCGAATCGTCGCCAAAGACTGTGCCCGATGCCTGTGCCCAGGAATACGGCAATGCGACAAATCCCTGTGAAGTGAGTCCAAAAAGACTGAACGAGCGTCCGACTCCAAGCATCGGTGACTCGATCGTTGCCTGCAGATCCTGAATTGGGGACGTTGGATCAAGCAGCACCCCACCGTAGGTATAGTTGAAACCGGCAACGATGAGTGACATATCAACGGGTACTCTCGCATACGCCCGTGGATCAAGATCCTGTGCCAGTGCCGGCAAGGCGAAAAACACGAGACACATCACGCACCCGGCTGACCCGAGGCGTCTTTCTCGGCTTCGCAAATCCGCTTTGATGGATTGTGGACGCAGACGAGGGAGTATTCCGGCAAATCGTCCGACTTTGTGAACATGCATTGGCATTTGGGCTCCATGTCCGGCGTTGTTCCGTCGGGCTGGTATCATTGAATGCAGTTGCCAGGCCTGTGCTTTCTACGGGGACCGGTTCAATTCCGTTGACTATTCCCGGCGCAGGAAGGGTGATCGGAACATGCGAGTACAACATTGATGTACTATTAGTCCTGGTAAAGCTACGCTTAAGAACTGAGATACACAACTATTTCTGCGACACCGCCGACGGGGTCTGCGAGGACTGATTCGTTCCCCGGGGTCTTCCACAGCCCCGCCATCCGTCGCGTATCCTTGCGAGCGAGACGGCAATTCCATACCTTATAGACGTGCTGGAATGTCTCCGAAATCCACGAGCAGAAAGTCGCTCCTGCCCGACGGCCACGCAACAAGAGATGAGTTCACCATCATGCGAAGCGTAGTGCATATTCTCCTGCTTGCCTTCATAGGCGCCGCGACGGTCATTCGAGGGTCGGGCGAGCCAGCCACCGCTTTCGGACAGCAGCCGGCGGGTGGCCCCATCCAATCAGCGGAGATCGTTTCCAGATCACCGCAGACCACGTCAGGCCTGGATGCGGGTCCCACCGTGACCTTCCTCTACGGACACCGACAGGAATTCGGACAGAATGGGCTTCCCCAGGACTGGATTAATGTCCTCGGCAACGTCATTGATCCGGATGTGGTCAGTTCCCTCACCTACTCTCTCAACGGCGGAAGCCAGATTTCGCTCTCTATCGGCCCCGATACTCGTCGCCTGGTCGGAGCGGGTGACTTCAATATCGATCTCTCGCTTTCCGACCTGAATCCCGCCCCCGATTCCAACATCGTTCTTGTGACCGCAACGGACGAACTCTCCAATGAAACGGTGGACACGGTCATCGTCCTTGCCCACGACGTGACCTGGTCGTTCCCGACGACGGTCGCCTGGGATTCCTACAGTGATGTGCTCGCCGCGGCGCAGGTGGTCGACGGCAGCTGGTATCTGACCGGTGGCGGGCTGCGTACGGAACAGATCGGATACGACAGACTCGTTGCCATCGGCGACAGAACCTGGACGAACTACGAGGTCCTCGTCCCGATCACCATCCACAGCGTCGATCCGGCCGGCTACACACCCACCAGCGGCTGTCCGGTCGTGGGCATCTTCTTTCGCTGGACGGGACATACGGATGATCCCGTCTCCGGGTGGCAGCCGAAGAGCGGCTGGAATCCGTGCGGTCTGCTCGGCATGTACGCGTACAATTTGCCGGCCGATGGCGGTGAGCGGCTCGAATTCTGGCAGCATGCGGCAGATGAGAGCGGGAAAACCATCCCGCTGGGCGTGACGCACATGTTCAGGATGAGTGTCGAGACACGCCCGCAGGGGGACGTCTATGGATTGAAGGTCTGGGATCAAGCCGACCCGGAGCCGGGCACCTGGGACCTGACATACACTGCTTAACCCGGTCGTCGCGAGCCACGGATCGCTCCTGCTTCTCGCTCACCATGTCGATGCCACATTCGGCGAAGTACGCGTGGGTCCTCCAGGCGATCCACTCCCGGTTCAGCTTGCCGGCTTTGTCGGAGAGCAAATGAACCTGACAACAGTCCGGCTTGTCTGGCACACGCTGAGCGAAACGGAGAACTATGGCTTCGAAGTGGAGAGGGCTCCGCGTGCACCGGAGGCGTTCTCGTTGCTGGCCGGCAGCTTCGTGGCGGGACATGGAACCACCGGTCATGCCGCAGGAATACGCGTATGTCGACAGCGGGGTGGGAGCGGGTGTCTGGTACTACCGGCTTCGTCAGATTGACCTCGATGGAACCGTCCACCTGTCCGATCCGGTCCGCATGGACCTGGGAGGGGTGACATCCACGCCACCGGCCCGGGGACCATCGGCCTTTGCGTTAGATCAGAACTTCCCGAATCCATTCAACCCGTCGACAACAATCGGTTACACGCTTCCGGCTGCGTCATACGTGCGGTTGACCGTCACCACCCCCCTCGGCGGGGAAGTCACGCAGCTGGTGAACGCATTCCAGGAAGCGGGATATCACCAGGCTCCGGTTTGATGCGGGGAACCTTGCCTCCGGCGTCTACTTCTACCGGATCACGGCGGGCGGGTACACGCAGACGAAAAGACTTCTGCTGGTGCGATGAGGACCTGGTGGGGCGGAGCATCTGCGGCTTTTCTCCTTATTTAGAGTGCCCGAACCAGGAAGCGGCAAGAGCTCGCTCCCAGGCAAGTTGATACGTTCTCCCCGGCAAAGGGGAAGCGGGGATGAACCAGACCCCACGGAATACACAAGCAGGAGCGCATCATGATCAGACCGTTGGTTCTTTGTTCCGTTCTTCTCATGACAACCATGACACATTCTGCGGCGACGCCGAAGCCGGCCCGATTGGCCCTGGTGCAACTCGTGGGCACGCCCACGCAGGACTGGCGGCAGTATCTCGCCCAGGGGCTGGAGGCAATCGACGAAGCAGGGAAACTGCAGGTGGATATGATCATCCTGCCGGAAGGCGTGAACTACGGTCCCGGGGTGGATGTGACGTATGCGGAGGCGGCAATCGGCCTGGATTCTCCCGAGCTGGTTGAAGTCAGCAAGAAGGCCGGGCGCTATAACTGCTATATCGTCTTTCCGTTCATTCAAAAAGAACGCGGGAAGATCTACAACAGTGCGGCGGTGTTCGGCAGAAAGGGGGAACTGGTCGGCGTTTATCACAAGACCCATGAGCCGCGCGCCGTGATTGAAACACAGAAAGTCACCGTGGGAAATGAATGGCCGGTCTTTGACCTGGATATCGGAAAGGTCGGCATCATGATCTGCTATGACACGATCACGCCTGAGCCCGCACAGGTGTACAGTCTGCTGGGAGCCGAGCTGCTCATCTTTCCGCATGTGATCTCCATCAAGCAGAACGGGGATCAGTTCGATTTGCGGACGCGGGCGCGCGCACTCGACGCATGTGTGTATGTGGCCTCCTGCGGGTGGGCCCGCCCACATGACCCGGGCGAACCGGGAGTACTCTCCGGGACGTGTGTGATCGACTATGAGGGCCGCGTCACCGCCCAGGCGGCAAAGGATGCAAAGGATATCCTCGTTGTCACAGTTCCTTTCGCACGACCGCGCATCACCAAAGACCTTGGTGTGTTTGGTGAGGCGGAGTGGAAGAAGGTCTATTTCGGCGAACGGAGGCCGTGGCTGTACAAGGTGCTCAGCGACGACAACAAGGCATGGAGAAGCTGGGCAACGGAGGAAAACTACTAGCCGGAGAAGCCTCCGCTTCGCCACCATACTACGTGTTCAAAGTGATGTCTCTCGTTTCCATTCCCATTCACCAGCTTTGAAGTGACCAGCCTCCACGGGAACCCATTCGGCGTTGACGTCGGCAAGAGGATCCGGATCAGCAATGAGCCTGGGGCACCGACAGATCATCCTGCAATGCTCAGAACTTCGCGCTGGATTTGTGTCGTTGTCGCTCGGGGCAGCACCAGCTGCAACTGACGCAGAGGGGCCAACACTCAAGAGGATTGCACGATATGAGCTCAAGAAGTCAGCCTGAAACGTCGTGGGACGTCTCCGTCCCCTTGATCGACAATCCGTACATCTTTCGCATGTCCATCCAAAGGATGAATCGGCGCTGTTCCTGGATTGATGTCAGATAGAAAAGGAAGCTCATGAAAAGGGCCATTGTTTCTATCCTCGTGATCGTATTTCTGATCGGCATTTATCAGGGGTGTCGACAGCAGGATATGCTGCAGACGGAGTTTTACATAGCAGCGGATGGCAGTGATGCGAATGAGGGCACCCGGGCAAAACCCTTTGCTACACTTCAACGCGCCGCCGATGCCATTCGTGAGAAGGGCCCCTTGCAGCAGGATGTGCGGATTCTGGTGCGGGAAGGTGTGTATGTTGTGGATCGGGCCGTTGTATTTACGGATAGAGAGGCAGGCAGCCCGAAGTATTCAATCACCGTCACGGCCGATCCGGGTAGTCAACCGGTTTTCATGGGCGGCCGGCACATCAAGGGCTGGCGAAAAGGCGAGAAGAACCTGTGGACAACCGAATTGCCGGATGTCAGAGAGGGGAAATGGTGGTTCAGACAACTCTTTGTTAACGGTCGTGCGTTACCCCGTAGCCGCTTCCCGAATCAACCCGGAATGCTGACGATCAAAACAGTCTCGGACGATGTCAAGAGGTTTGCTTTTGAAAGCGACTTGCCCGTGTTTTCTCCTTCTGTGCAAAACGCGGAACTGGTGGTTCTGCATGATTGGTCGATCGCGCGGGGGCTCATCTCCGGGGTCAGCTCCAACAGTGTCGGGACGAAGACTTCGATGGGGTGGATTGGACATGAGTGGACGACGGCGCGCGTGGGTCGCAAAGCCTACCTGGAGCATGCAAGGGAGTTCATTGATGTGCCCGGCGAATGGTATCTCGACCGCACTCACGGGATTCTCTACTATCAGGCTGGTGAAAATGAAGATCCGAATATTGAGGAATTCATTGCTCCCCGAGCCGCGGAACTCCTCGTTCTGCAGGGCGGCAAAGGCGCAAGTGTGCGAAATCTCAACTTTGTGAACCTGACCTTTGCCTATTCATCCTGGCAACTTCCGGAAATAGGCTACTGCGGCATTCAAGCGGTCCACTATGGCACGAAATACGGCGTTGAACCCACTTTTGCCATGCCTCTTGCCGTTCGTCTGGAGTTTGCAGAAGACTGCAGTTTTGTCAAATGTAGATTCCTGCATCTGGGTTCCAGTGGACTGGGCATGGGAGCCGGGTGTTGTGACAATAGAGTTTTGGGTTGCGAATTTGCTGATATCGGTGGAAATGGCATCATGATCGGCTGGCGTCCTGAAGCCGTTGACCCGCCTCGATTGTGGTTCGAAAATGACTGGAAGGATGCGGAGGAAATACCGCGACGCAATCTTGTCTCGAACTGCTATGTGCATGACTGCGGATCAGAGGATCTGGGCGCTGTCGGCGTTTTCGAAGCCTTTTCGCAACAATCGCGCATCAGCCATAATCTGTTGAAGAACCTGCCCTATACCGGCATATCGATCGGCTTTCGCTGGGATGACACGCCGACCAGTCAACGTGAATGTACCGTGGAATACAATCATATCCACAACGTCATGAAATCCCTGGCTGATGGCGGTGGCATATATACCCTCGGGTTTCAACCGGGAACCGTGCTCAAAGGGAATCTCATCCACGATGTTGAACGCTCCGCCGATGCCGGTGGCTCACCCAACAACGGCATCTTTATGGACCAGGGCAGCAAGGGCTTTGTTATCGAAGACAATGTGATATTTGACACCGCCGGCGAAACGGTCCGGTTCAATCAGAACCAGAAGGATTGGCATGTCTGGAAGAACAATAAGTTCTCTCCCTCCGGAAAATCGCAGTTCTCCTTGAAGGATGCTCTGCAAGCAGGCCCGGAGGATGAATACAAGTCCTTGTTCTTCAAAAAGTAATATGATGAGGTCGGCAGGCTCTCGTTTACTTGTCGTCCTTCCTACGGGTTCGAATTCCAGCGGATCAGCCGCAGAGCGTTCTCACGGTAAACCTTTCTGAGAACTTCATCGGGAAGATGCAGGCCGCAGATTCTCCAGCGGTTCCTTCCCCACCTTCCAATATAATCCGGGTAGTCAAAGTATTCGTCCCTGGTCTCGAGGAACCTGAAGTAGAACCGGTAGATCTCAGGAGAGATCGGCATGTCCACCCCGAAAAGAATCCTGTCCTGGTACCTGATGAAGAAGTCCCGTGCGCTGTACGGCTGGCGACCCAGTTCGTCAACGCGGGCGGAGAAGTCGATGTTGGCGTTCGAATACCTGTCCAGAAGCCGGGATACCGAGTCGAGATCCTCTGGGTTGTTGGCTACGTGAGGCAGGATGAACGTGGTTTGAGGATGCGCAGCGATCACACGGTTCCGCTGGTCCAGAAGCTCCCACTTCGAGAAATGCGAGCCATGGAAGCTCCAGCCGGGGAACTCAAGGAGCGTGTGGTAGTGTTCATTGCGCTCGTCCACGGGCAGGAAGAAGGCGATCGGATCAGAGACATGTATCAGGACCGGAATGCCAAGCTCCCCGGCCCTCTTCCAGATCGGGAACAATCGCCGGTCGTCCACCGGCAGCATGTTGCCCCGGTCGTCCTTGAAATACAACCCCAGTTCCTTTGTGACCTTCAGGCCACAGGCCCCGGCCGCGGCATCCGCCTCCAGCTGCTGGATGCATCGGTCGGCAAAGCCATCATCATTGATCAGGACGGGATCGTTCCACCGGGCGAAGTCGGCCATGGTGAAGGCGGCGAACCTGCCCGGATGGGCCTTGACGTAATCGTTCATGAAGCCGCCGATGGCGCGTCTTCGAATCGTGTAGCAGTTCTTCTCGTACGGCAGAGTGGCGTTGCCGGTGAGATTGAGAAAGGTCGTCACTCCCACCTGGTCCATCACGGCAAGCAGGTCCTGCGCGGGGTGGTCGCCGAACAGGTGGTTGTGGGCGTCGATGACGGGGAACCTGGCCTGCTCGGGGATGTGAGCGGTCCTCCTGAGCACAGGCTCAGGATTGAACCTGCCGGCGAGTGGTCGTGCTGGCTGGTCGGTCATGATCCGGCTCCCGACGTTGATTGCATGTGCTCAGTCAGGCGCGCTATCTCGGACGCGCCCTCCACCACTCCTATCTCAAGCCTCATCCGTCTGGTCTCACCGTCGCCTATCTTCATTCTCGTGATCCCCTGCATTTATGGCAGAATGGTCTTGATGCCGGTCATCTCGCAAAAGTCGATAAGCGCCGGATACAGATGTTCGCCGTAGCCAAGGCAGGCGTACTCATTGGTCCAGTTTCTGAGCATCTCGTCGACATCACAGTGGGCGGTGACAAAGCCGTGCGGCCAGAACGGAATCCCGCACTCGAGATGCCGTTTACCGAGCTGGTCAGCCGGCGGCTGAAAGATGGTCGATCTGGTGATCACCATCTGGAACCCGCCGTCAACTCGCCCGAGCCTTGCCAGCACTCCCTCGCCAACCTTGCACGTGAGCTTCACGGAAAGGCCTCCCGCCTCGCCCTCGGTCGGGATTCCGTGCTCGGCAAATCCCGCCGGTCCGAGTTTTCCGGCAAGGGATGGAGGGCAGGCGCCGTCGCCGATGATCTTGATCTCGTTCTTGCTCTTGTCGATGTGCTGCAGATCGCCGTAGTAGACCGGCTCATTGCTCATCTTCGTCAGGAGCAGCACGGTCATCAGCGTATTGAAGTCGCCGAGGGTGGATGTCCCCCAGCCATCCTCGAGCATCATCGACTGGGCGAAACACGTGGCGGAATAGTCGTCGCCCAAGCCCGGAAAGCTCTGGATGGTGTAGAAATCCCAGTGTTCCTTTTCGACAATGTGTTTTATCGCCAGATAGAGCCTGATCGAGCGCTCGTTAACGACATTCATCTCCGGCAGGCTGCCAAACAGTTTCTCGATACGCGGCAGCACCGCATCGATCTGTTCGCTCTTGATCGACTGTGCTGTCCGGATCAGATCTGACGTGTCGCGCGAGTCGATATCAACGCCGAACACCTTCATCCACTGGCTCGGGTCGGCGACCCCGCAGGTCTGTCCCATTCCGCGGCCGCCGAACGCACCCGCGGTGGACATATTGAGCCAGTTCTTCATATGAGCCGCACGGCAGAAGCTGACGATCCGCTCGATTTCCGCCGGATCATCCGCCGGGCCGTAGACGAACTTGTGACGGATGCCGATTTCAAGGAGCGCGCCGTGAAGCACGAGTCCACCGACCGGTCTCCAGCCCTGACTTCCGGGATGTGTCCAGATGAGGACTTGCTTGCCGCTCATCGCAAAGTCCCGGATGGCTCCGATCATATGAGCGGCCCACACCCATGTGCCCGGGAAGAGGATGACGCAGTCGATGCTGTCATCGTCTTTCATTTTCTTGAGTGCGAGTCTGGTCTCCTCCCTGGAGGCGACAATGATATCGTGCTCGACAAGGCCGACTCCCGCGGTACGAAGGGCCTTCTTTGAGTTCGCGACTATGGCGTCGTCGATGAACGGGGTTCCCATCGGATCCTTGAGGCCGTCCTTATGGACGCCGTACACAATGAATCCGGCCTTCGGTGTGATCATGCTGAGTTCCTCTCAGTATAGACTTTTCAAAATAGGATAGAGCTTCAGATAGTCCGCGAACTGCTGCTGATAGAACGCGGCGTTGTCGGGGTCGGGCTCGATAACGTCGGTCAGTCGAACCCGGTCCGCCGCGATATCTCTGACATCCGCTCCGGTATGGGCGGCCTGGGCGAGCATGGCAACTCCCATGCACCCGGCTTCTGTCACCGCCGCACGGGCTATAGGCCTGTTCAGCACATCGGCCTTGAGTTGAATAAAGGCCCGGCTTTTCGCTCCTCCACCAATCGCCACAAGCTCGCTTATAGTGATTCCCGAGCGGTCGAGGATATTGAGATTCAACTTCATCTCGAATGCCACTCCCTCCAGCAGTGCCCGAAGGACGTCCGGGCGGGTGGTGGTCATTCGCAGGCCCAGAATCGCGCCTTTGACATGGGGATCGAAGTACGGAGTCCCCGACGGAGTCCAGTAGGGGAGCACCAGCAGACCCGATGGTCTGGTCCCGATCTGTTCGAGCAACAGCTCGTACGGGTTTACTCCCCTTGCGGCTGCTTCCCGGACTTCCTCCGAGCCCCACTCTTCTTTGAACCAGGTGAGAATGTTCCCGCCCGTGAGGCTGTAGGCGACCGTGGTATACATATCGCCCACCGTGTAGTTGTATGTGGCTATGCCGTGGGCCAGGAGGTCTTCGCTGAATACGGGCTCGCGAAACGCCGGGGTGAGGCAATCGACCGTGCCCATTCCGTAGACAGCGCGGCCCGGCGACACGACGCCTGCTCCCAGCGCCCCGCACGGCTGGTCGTGGCCTCCCGCGACCACGATTACGCCTTCGCGCAGGCCCAGTCCTTCGGCTATGCGCCTGGGAATCGTTCCGGCCACTTCTCCGGACGGAATCGGTCGCGCGAGTTTTGAACCATCCAGCCCCACGGCATCCAGAATCCCGGCATCCCACGCGTGCGCGCGGAGGTTGAACATGGCGGTCCGGCCCGCCAGGCACCAGCTTATGGCCGGGTCGAGGCCCAGGCTCCACTGAACAAGGTCTTCAAAACAGTAGAACGACTTCGCCCTGCGCCAGACGTCGGGCATATTGTCGCGAAGCCAAACGAACTTGAACAGGCTGAACAGCGGCGCGGCGTTGTGACCGGTTATCTCGTAGAGCCTCCGTGCGCCGAACTCATCGCTCCACGTCCTGGCGATCGATGCGGCGCGGCAGTCGGAGGACACCATTGCGTTTGCGAGCACCTCGCCGTCCGGCCCAATCGCCGTGAACGCTTCTCCCTGACTCGAAATGCCGATGCCGCGGACCGGGTCGTCCGCGCACCCGGACGCGGCCTCGCGGATGACCTCCTTGCACGCGTCCATCACAAGAAGGGAGTCCAACTCCGCCTGGCCCTCTTCAGGCGAGAGTATGGCATAGCCGCGATGCGCCGAGGACAACTGTTTGCCGTTGCTGTCGAACACGACGGCCTTGCATCCGCTCGTCCCGACATCAAGTCCGAGGTAGCTCATACGTACCACATCTCCAGGTACCGGGTGACGATCCTCTTCATCTGCTCAAAGACGATGTCTTGTCGATAGACGGTGGTGAAGTAGTCCAGGTTCGCGGCGCTTGAGCAGTCGGCCCTGTCTCCAAGGCAGCCGTCGCCGAGCAACTCCCGGGCACACTTCCTGCCGGCGATTCTGGCGGCGTTCTGGACCATGTTGACAAGCAGCGCGGGACTGGAGTCACGTTCGAGAGCGGTCCAGATATTGACCCTTGCCACGCCGTCGGCAAAGAGGTTTCTTATCTGGTCGTGAGATACCGACGAGCAGCCGTGGAGCACGATCCTGGGGCCGATCCTGGCCTTGATCTGCCTTGCAAGTTCCCCGTGATACTTGAGCTCTGCAGCGCTGGCCCGGTGCTCGGTGCCCAGGTTTGCGACGATGAAGTCCGCGCCGGTGTTCATTGTGTATTCCTCCGCTCGCCCGGGGCTGGTGAGATCACCCGTTATGGCGCCGGTCGCATCGACGATCTCATCGCATGCCCCCTCGACCACGATCTCGCTGCCGTGGTTCCGCACGAACCGCGCGGTCGCCTCCATATTGGCCTCGAAGGGGAGTGCGGAGGCGTCGAACATAATCGATGAGAACAGGCTCATGTCCCAGGTCAGAAGCTCGTGGTCGAGATCGTGCTGGATATGGTCGAGATGGACCATCACGTCGAGTCCTTCAAACGGCGAGCCGGAGGAAGTCAGCACCTCGATATCGCCAAGAAACAGCCGCAGGCCGATATCCCAGCGTTTTGTGCGGGTGTAGTTGAGGGTCTGGGAGCGATGCGAATAGAGGTTGGTTATGGCTATGGTGATAGGCAGATTCGGTTCTCGGATGCGGTCGGCGTAGTCCCTGACGGCGGAGAGTATCGCCTCGGTCGTGGTGAGATTCTCCGAGCACAGCGTCGGCACCACCCAGCCGCGGCTCGCTGCTCTTGCATATACATCCAAGACACGGTTTCTGTCCCTGACAATAGGCAATTCTGCCTTCCTCCTACCGTGTAAGCCGTTCGTCAAGACTCCATCCGCGTACAACATAGTAAATTCAAATGGAAATCGATACTCTTGTTTTGACCCGCTAGAAAGCGGTGAACCTACTTGTATCTTCCCGTGTAGACGCCTATCTTGGCGGAAGACCTGCGTTCAAGGACGCTGGACGCAAGGGGGAAAGTCATGCCAAGCCTGTCACCGGACTTTCCGTGTCTTGCTCTGCCTTGTGTTCGCGGGCTGTGTTGGCCACACACCGCAGTATGAATACAGGAAACGCCATGAGTGCTTGCCGGTGCCGGTAGAATGGAGCGACGGGCTGTGAAGCAATCCCGAGGAATGGTTTTCAGAAGGTTTGATTACGCCGCGTTCGTGATGTTTGTCGTCTATGCGGCGGGTTCCGTCGTGGTGCCGGTTGTCCTGGTCTTGCTGGCACGTGAACTGGGTTTTTCCCTTGAGGATGGCGGCATGAGTGCCGGCGGTGCCCTCCACCTCGGGCGTACGATTGCTATTGTGGTTTCAATGTTGATGTGCGGGTTTGTCGCCGCCCGCTGGGGCAAAAGACGGACGCTGGGATGGGCAGTCGTGCTCGCCGGAATCGGGATGGGTTTGTGCGCTATCGCTCCCTCATACGGAATACTCCTTCTCGCTTTGCTGATTGCCGGCACCGGAGAAGGAGTGGTCGAGGGATTGGCAACCCCTTTTGTGCAGGATTTGCATTCCGACGAACCGGGGCGTTATCTCAACTTTACGCACGCGTTCTGGTCTGTCGGAGTACTGGTGACGGTGCTCATTTCCGGAGCATTGCTTTCACTCGGAGTTTCCTGGCGCCTGATCATCGGTGCAATCGCCATGTCGGCGTTGATTCCCGCCCTGGCAATGCTCCTGCCGACCCGCACCGGGTATGCATACCCGGAACATCCCCATCGGCTTCATTGGAAAACAACCTTCAATCAGATGACTGCTATTCTCAGGATCCGGCGATTCTGGTTGTTCTTTATGGCCATGTTCGTTGCCGGCGGAGGAGAATTCTGTCTGACTTTCTGGAGCGCAAGCTACATTCAGTTGAATTTCATCCCCGCCGCCTGGGCCGGGGGAGTTGGCACGGCATGCTTTGCGGCAGGGATGGTGGTCGGACGAACCGGTTGGGGATATGTCATCAGGCAAAACCAGCTCAACAAACTTATCGTGATCTCCGCTCTGGCTGGGACGTTGCTGACGCTGTCCTTTCCCGTACTGACCGATCCGTGGCTCTTCTTTGCATTACTCTTTCTGACGGGGATCGCCACTGCGCCGTTCTGGCCGAGCGTCCAAAGCTACTGTGCCGATTGCCTGCCCGGGAGCGATACGACCATGCTGTTCATACTTCTGTCGAGTGCGGGAATTCCCGGTTGCGGATTCTTCGCCTGGCTGATGGGATATATCGGAAATCAGAGCGGAGGGCTGAGCAGTGCGTTCTATCTGGTACCGGCCTGCTATCTCACTCTGGCCGGACTTATCGTGTACGATCTGGCACGGTCACCTGAAAGGGGCGTCATGATTAGTCGCCGCACATTTCTCGAAACTCTCGGCGCTGGAAGTGCAGCGCTGGCTCTTTCGCCGTCGAACCTCCTCGGCGGCATACGACGCACAACCTCTTCGTATTTTCGAGTCCATCCCTTTGTCGACTCCCATCCGGACGCCGTCTTCATCATGCGGACGAATGTGGATGTCAAGACCAACTCGGCGGCGGTCAAACAGGCCGGCCTCGCCTTCGGGCAATCGGTGTTTGTCCCCTCTGACTCCCCGGGTATCCCGATTTCTCATCGTGTGGCAATCAAGCCGAACATCGTCATGATGCCGACGAAGGACGAACGCCATATGGGCATTGTCACCGATCCGTACTTCGTGGAAGGGATTATTGAAAGCCTGAAGGAGCTGGGGCTGCCTGCATCGCAGTTCTACCTGCGCGAAGTCAGTGCTCCGGGACAGTTTGAAAACAGCGGCTATGCACAGATGGCCGCGCGGACCGGGGCGGATCTCCGCAAGTTGGACGATCCGATCGGTGTAATTGCAGAGAAGGAAATCCAGTGGATTGACGTGCCCTCGGGACAATGGTTCACAAAGATCCCGTATCTCTGGCCCGTCAATGCGCCGGATACGTGGCTTCTGAATATTGCCAAGTTCAAATCGCACCTGATGGGTATGTCTCTTTGTGCCAAGAACATCCAGGGAGCCATTGCCATTCCCTATGTCGCGCACTGCAAAGCCTACAATGAGGAGATGCAAATCTCGCCCGATCATGTCCAGTCCGGAGCCAAGGCTCGGATTCTTGAAAACTACAACCGGCACCGTTCAGCAGGTATTCCGCGCTGGGACAGGCCGGGTGAGGAGGGTGGGATCTGGCAGGAAACCTGGGCGACCCGGTGCATGGACAACAACTCGGTAACACATGCCGGCCTGCATATCATCGAAGCCGTGTACGGACGTGAGGGTTCGTTCCTGGCCGGTCCGGGGCCGGACGGGCTGGGCATTGACCATCTCACGAATATGGTCATCTTCGGAAAGAACCCATTCCATGTGGACACTATCGGCGTATGGTTGAGCGGTCACGAGCCGGGCAATTTCGGATACCTCCACATCGCGAAGGAGCGCGGACTGTCGGACATCCTGAATCCGGCGGACCTTCCCCTCTATGAATGGAAGGCCGATGGCTCGGCGGTGCCGGCGCCCCTGGAGAACTTCACACGTTTCAGTCTGCGGACGCTTTACCTGCGCCGGGACTATGACGGCCAGCAGGAACCGGAGTGGCATCTTGTAAACGAGCCGTATCTGTACAGTGCCACGGATGTTGCCGGATCGAAGACCGGGGTCCCGCGGTCATTTGTCCTGCACAACAACTACCCCAACCCGTTCAATCCCTCCACCAGTATCCAGGTCGAAATTCCTCGTGACGGTTATGTGCGCGTCGAGGTCCTGGATATCAGCGGGCAGATCGTAGAACTCCTGGTCGACGAGTACAGGGTTGCCGGTACACATCTCCTCAGCTGGAATGCTCGCAGCAGGGCCTCGGGTATCTATTTCTGTCGGGCGCTGTATGGAGGGAGGAGCGATGTCCGGAGCATGGTCTTGCTGCGCTGAGGTCCGGGCAGACTCCTCCTGATCTTATCGGGTCAGGAGAGATGGCGCTCTGCCCCGGATTCAGACCGTAACGTCGAAGCGTAGGAAATGACCGGACCGGGAGAAGGCGACCATTCTGTGGGCCAGGTTCGGTGAGCTGCCCATGCAGACAGGCCCCATCGCCGCAGTTGAGGCAGGCGCCCGGGGCGATCCGGGCTTCGGCGCGTGGTGCGTCTTACTGAAGCAGGAGCAATTTGCGCGTCTGGACGAACGAGCCGGCCTGCATGCGGTAGAAATAAACTCCTGACGCGAGGCCGGAGCCGTCAAACTGAACCAGATGGATTCCCGGCGGCTTCCGTTCATTCACCAGCATCGCCACTTCGCGGCCAAGAAGGTCGAATACCACCAATCTCACCTCACTGAATGCAGGCAGTTCGTAAGTGACCACTGTTTTTGGATTGAAGGGGTTGGGAAAGTTCTGTCTGAGCGCAAACGTGTGCGGTTGTCCCGGAGAAGTTTCTTCGGCCATCCCCGTGACACTTTCTCCCGAAGCAATTGCGCACAAACCCTCAAGAGCGACATAGGCAACGAATGTCCCTTCCCCGGTAAGAGTGTCAATCCGCACCAGCGAATTTCCCACCAGGGCGAGCAGACCGCCACCGGGAGCCCGGCAGATGGAGTTTGTCGCCACGAAAAAACCCGTCCTTCCCGCGGAAAGAACCGTTCCCGTCCGGAGATCGATGGTATATACGGTATCGTTCGTTGCAGGAAAGCCTGCTGTTGCCCAGATGCGACCAGGGTCGCGGCTGAGTGCAAACCCGGAAAACCCAATCCCTCTTCTTTGTGCAATGAGTTTCAGCTCCAGAGTCGACGGAATAAACCGATAAACACTTCCGGTATCCGTTCCGCAGTAAACGGTGTCTCGTGTGTACGCACCGATCGCCCGGACGCCGCGCAGAGCAATAGCATGCGCAGCATACAGCCGGCCATTGGATCCATCAATATCTACGAGCACGGTTCCGTGATTGGTGCGTGCCGCCCCATAGAGCCGGTTGTCCGACGGGTTCACGTTGAGTGCCTGCATTCCAGCGATATTCAAGGAAGTATTTGCCAGAATCTCACCACGAGCATTGAGGAAATGCAGGACCTCTCCTGATCGACCCGTCTGCAAGGCATAGATCACGTCGGGCACGGTGCCCGCGACTCTGATGCCGGCTCCCTGAAGAGTGATCTCAGCATTGGAATCCTCCGGGTCATTGCTTGCCACTACGACCTTCTGGTACACCGCGCCTGTGTCGGAGGGCAAGAAGGCGATTTCCAGCCTGAGGGAGTCATACATTCCCAGAGTCACCGGCCACAATGACGGGTTCACGACCGTGAAGAGTGGGGAGGAGGGGAGAACACGTGAGATTGTCAGTGATTGGGATCCTCCATTCCGCAGGGTGAGGTGGGCCCGCGCAGGGCTACCCTCAATATCCACATTGCCAAAATCTACAATCGATCGGTCGACGACGAGCCTGGGCACCGCAAACGGCACGAGTCTCACGCTCTTCACCCATGTCCCCCAGATACTTGGCCCTTCGGCGTATTCTCCCATGAGCCAGAACGAATGCCTATCGACCGGATCGATGACTGCCGCGCTGTAGTCCCCCCACCTGTTCGCTCCATAACCATCCAATTGCTGGTATGCTGCCCATCCGGGCTGGATGACGACACCCGGCCGAAGGACAGGGCCGTCTCCCGCCAGTCGCCACGTGAAGAAGGATCCCGGAAACTCGCTCACGCCGGACCTCGCAAACGTGATAACGACATTCTCGTCCTGATCCACTGCAACTGCGGGGTAGAAGTACCAGTAACCCGGTGCTCCAAATGTGAGATCCTCCGTTGCGGTGTTCGTTGCCGTGTTGATGCGAAGATATCGGAGGGATGAATATCCGGGGGAGAACGGGTTGCCGATGGAATATGCGGCATGGAGAGAACCGTTGATCACCTGTACTTCACTATGGAGATACGATCTGCGTGTATCGAGGGGTTGACTGCCCCCCGGTTGTCCGGCGTCCATGGCACGGCTGAATTCCGTCACGGGAACCTGTTGCGAGGTCATGACGGGGTTCGAGACAGGATTGTCGATGCGGTAGAGTATGACTGCGGTGGCAAACGGGAGAGGGACGGGGATCTCGAGAAGAAAGTAGGAATCAGCGTGCCCATGAATGACCGCGGGTCGTACGCAAAAGGCGTTGTTGAGCGTAAAATCGCTCCAGGTAATGTCACGTGCCGGATCGGAATAGAGTCCAGCCTTAGGGATGATCCTCACACGTACATTAAAAGGCTCCATTGTCGCAAAGGTATACTGGTTGGAAACAATGTACACGGCGCTGCTGTCAAACCCGAGACAACCGTTGTCCGCCCAGGTTCCAGACGGAGTTGAGCCGTCTACATCGGCAGGGAGTGCCCGGGATACCCACTGTCCCAGGGGATCATCCGACTCGGAGACCGAAAGGAAGTAGTAGGATACATCGGGCTTTCTCGAGTAATGGTGCCAGAGCATGAGGAAGCGGCCCGCAAAATGATCATACAGGACCCGGGGATCAAACGGCTCGCAGCCCGGGACCAGGGGGTCGAACCAGGCGGCTGCATCAATGCTTTCCAGAAGCGTACCGTTCTTTGTAAAGAACCGGATCTCCCGGTTCACGGCAGCCACCAGGTGGCGAGGTCCGGCCGCTATCACCGGATCGGGTGGATACGAGGCCGTCCTGGGGATGCCACTAAAATCAGCAAGAATGATGGGGGGGAGCCCGGTTCCGACACCTTTCGTCGAAGTATCCAGAACAAAGTTCGTCCCGGCGGGAGCTGTTGCAGGTGGCTGCTTACCCAGGGGGAACAACGGTTCGCGGCGGAGTTTTTTTCGGGGCTCGGCGGACATCGGGACCGCCGTCCTCCCGGGTTTCTGTAACGGCGCCACCCGGTTCATGCGCCGTTCACTGGCAGGCAGAGACCCTCGAGCGGGTCCGTTTATGCGCTGGGATGCCGAATCGGCTGCGACGAGTCCCGGTAAAACGACTGCGGCGAAGAGGAGTCTCAGGATGCTCATACCATCGGGCCCCTTCCTGGAAGACGCGTTCACTTCATGAGGATCATTCTTCTGCTTTGCACAAACGAACCCGCAATCAGGCGGTATATGTAGACGCCACTGGAGAGCTTTGCCCCGTCAAATGTCGCCTCGAAGTTCCCTGCCGGCTTCCTCTCGTCCACCAGCACTGCCACCTCACGACCCAGCAAATCGTAGACTGCCAGCTTAACTTCATTGGCTCCCGGCCCCTGGACTCCGCCCGGGGCAGGCACCTGGTATCTGATGTTTGTTGTTGGATTGAACGGGTTCGGATAATTCTGCTCGAGCTGCCAGGTGAGCCCGGGCAAGTTCGTTCCCTCATCAGCCTCAGTGACGACATCGCACCTCATCGCAATCGCCATCAGTTCCGGCACGCCCGTCTCCCCGATTCCGGTCGGCTCCCCCCACACCTTCCCGATGGTCATCAACACAGTCCCGTAGAGTCCATACATCACGCCGAGTGAGTTGAAGGCGATGGACGACCGCCGGAGGTCCCCTCCGCTTGACCCGACCATAGTCGCAGTCCCCGACACCGTATCCACAGTGAACAGCGTGTCGTGCAGCGACGCCCAGAGGACGCCCGTCGCCGGACTGAATGCCAGACCCGTGAAGGCGTACTGCGTTGATCCCACGAACACCGTATCCATTCCCGCATCATCAGCGCGATACAGCTTTCCGGAAGACGTCACGATGTAAAGCCTGTTGCTTTCACTGAATGCCATCGAGGTGATCCCACCCACCGGGATCCTGCCGGATGGTTCAAAATCTCCGAACTCGGGACCGAGCCTGCACAGCGCTGTTCCACCTTCCGACGGGAAGGCAGCATACAACGTCGCGTCACAACGGCGGATCGTGAAGGCACACAAATCCGGTGGAGGTCGGGGCGAAATCCGCGCGGTGAGATTCGCTCTCCCGGTCGTTTTGTCGATCTCGAACAACCGTACCGTACTGGAGGAGGCGGCTATCCCGTACAGAACGCCGGATCGGGCTCCCTGGATGGCACCGGACCCCCGGCCCGAGAGGAACACGGGTGCTCCCGGCAGGAGGAGATCGGAAGTGCCGACGATGAGCGTATCCCGGACGATCATTCCCGGAACCGTCGGCATGAACGCTATCCTGAGTGAGGCCGTAGATACCGGGGCCAGCGACAGGGGGAGTGACGGCATGGGGCTGAACTGAAATTCGCTTCTCCCGAGGGAGAGTGACGTGATCGTTCTCGGAGTCACCCCCAGGTTCTGGACGTCGATGTGCAGTGTATCGCTCACCGATCCGGCAAAGACGTTCTGAAAGTCGAGAGATGATGGTGTGATTCGCACTGGGGGCACGGTGACCCCGATATCGAGAGGATGCTCCCGGGCCCCAAGGTCGGGCCGGGATCCCGCAGGGGCAGGCCGGACGGAGCCGTCAAAGTCAAGTGCCGGAGCATGAATCCAGAAGCCATCGATTTGAACAGAATCTATTCCGAGCCCGATGCATTCACTCGAGTCGGATAGGCGAAACGAGCTATCGGCGAACAGGGGATCCGCACGAATGTTTCCATCCTCCTGCGCCCCGTCCTGAATATTGTTGTAGAAGAAGCGACTGAGGACCGGCGGCTGGCAGATGATCTGACCGCCTGCATTGCCCCAGACGATGTTGTTCACAAAGATGGGGTTGCCGGAGCCATCACAAAAGATACCTCCTCCACTTTCTGCGTTGTTATAAACAATAGTGTTGTTGATGAGAACCGGATTGCCGGCATCGGTACAGACGATACCTGCCCCAAAGGGAGCTTGATTGTGATGAATGACGTTGTTCTCTATGCGCGCATGTGAACCACCGTAGATGAAGATGCCTCCTCCACCGTAAGTGGCGACATTGTTGAAGATAGTGTTGCCGGAAACTCTTGGCCGGTTCAGGCTGTCATATGCACAGAGAATCGCGCCACACACACTCGTATTGTTTGCGATGATATTGTTCGATATGACTGCCTCAGAGGCAAAGTCACACTTTATCGCGCCGGCAGAACCGTCATCACCCGTATTGTTGACAAACGTACTATTCGTTATCCTCGGCGAGGCCCGAAATATGCAGACTCCCGGGCCACCCGTGGCAGTGACATCTCCACTGGTCATGTTCGAATCGAACAGACAGTTGGACACCAGAACCCTGGAAAATCCATTGATCATAATTGCCCCACCGCACCTGTCAAGACTGGCGTAATCTCCGGTATTCGCCTTTCCGTGTGTGAACGAGCAATAGATCATCTTCGACGTGTCGTTTGTATGCGGAGTGTTGATAAACCGTATTCCGTGCCAGCCGCTGTCCGTGTCTTGTGCCGTGAAGCGGATTGTATCTGCTTCTGTTCCGATTGCCAGCAACCTGCCCTGCACATTGAACTTGTAATGCCCCATGAACACCACTTCTACTCCGGGTTCAATGGTGAGTGTTGAGTCGTTAGGAATCGTGATCTCTCCGCTAATGTTATAGGGAGACCTTTTTATCGTCCAGGTTCCGCTTACATCACCCGCGGTAATGTTTGTTCGAAATGCAGGCCCCGAAGTCTTCACGGCCGATACAGGTTTCCGAGGGTGGTAGGTGGAAGGTCTTTCCGGCTGGCCTCCGGTCACGGCATAGAAGGGGAATGGGCTGACGAAGATCCACAGGAGGATGAAGGGGCCTGTACGTGCGCGCATAGACCGGTCCTTCGAATAGGGGATCAGCATCGAAGCATGACGGCCGGCCAGGTATCGTCGCGGAGGGCCCGCTTCGGGAGAGCGCTCAGGGCAGGCCCGGAAAGAGGAGAAGGAGAACAGGGTCGAGGGTGGCGGCCCGCCCCGCTCTGTTCTGCGGGAGGGGGTCTCGTCACGGACGAACCCGGACGGACATGCTGGCCGGAGGAGAAATCTGATCCTCTGCACGAATATACACCCTAGGGATCACGTTGTCAAACAGCGCACATGCAAAGACATACCCCCGGGGATGAGGTCGAGTCAATCGGCACCCCCATCCGGAGTGCCATGGACGTGGAGTCGGCTGCGCCCCGCCCTGTCAACGAGATCTGCGCAGCGGCGCGCCTTCTGTAACCCATGAGTGTAGTTTCTACAGAAACGCACACAAAATCACACCCGGGCTGCTACGATAGCGCGGGCCTTCCCCGGAGTGGCTCAAAGACTGGCAATTCGGAGTGGCGTGCTCGCCTGCCGCGTCTGGCACCCATCTTGATACATTGCTGGCAACACTTGCGTACAGCGTTCTCACATAGAGATCTGACTCACGACAAACCGTGCACAGGCACGGTTAACCTTGGGAGGCTGAAATGAATAGCCCCTGATCAACGGGAAACACCCGGTGGGTATCCCGCGGAGTCAGTGAAACAAAACATGGAGGGGGGTATGGATCGCTGCGTAACGTGTGTCCTGCCGTCAGGTTTGCCGGATGTCGTTCTGGATGGTGCCGGTGTCTGCAACCATTGTCGGTCTTTTGGTGATGCCCGCACCCGGCGTCCGATAAAAGATGCCGGGCTCCGGCGGGGAGAACTGGAACGGATCCTCCGGTCATTCCGTGGACGCGGCGTTTACGATGTGCTGGTCCCCGTGAGTGGAGGGAAGGACAGTATGTTTGTGCTCTACCTCATGGCGAAAGAATTCGGCCGGAATGTCCTGGCGTACAATTTCGACAACGGTTTCCAGTCCGAGAAAGCCAGGTTGAACATCCAGAGAGCCGTGAAAACGCTGGGCGCAGAACTCGTCGTGTTCAAGCCTTCCGAGCGCCGTCTGCTGGATCTCTACAAGACGTTTCTCGTGCGTGCCGGAGAGTTCTGTTCACCATGCAACATGATGATCGGTGCGGCCGCAAATCGCATTGCGCTGCAAAACGGCATCCGTCTGATTGCCATAGGGGGCTCGTCAGAAAGAGATTCGGGGCTCGACGGTATGAGCATGTCGCACTATACAGACCGGCGCTACTATCTGAATGTTATCAAGGGCCGGATTGCCTATGAAGACGTTCGCCATTATGTGAATGCTTCGCCGGTGGTGAACACGCTCAAGAGACTCCTGGGTTTTTCACCGGTGGATATTGACGTGCTTGACTACGTCCATCCCGGGACCGCGGCAATGAAGGAGATTCTCGAGCGTGAGATCGGCTGGCAGTCCCCCTCGGAAGAACTGGAGCACGGCGATTGCCGGCTCAATCCCCTGAAAGACTACTTGATGAACCGGAAATGGGGATTCTCCGAGACGACGGGAGCATACGCTGCCCTGGTGCGAATCGGTGAAATGACACGCGAAGAAGCACTCAGAAAAGCCGAAGAAGGAGAGGTACGCAGTGAACCGAAGGTGCTTGAAGAGTTCCTTCACAAGATCGGTGCGACGCGTGAAGAATTCGAGGCCACAAAGGATCGTCACTTCTCTGAGTTCCCGAATTACCGGGCAAGCAGGCTATTTACAGCAGCAAGAAGTACCCTATCTCTGGTTCGTCATGTATCCGGCATGCTGAGATGACACTGATCACTACCGGCTTCCCCTATGGGGCACCAGAGCAGCCAGATCGATGACTTGGACGCAATCTAAGCGAAACGTCGGTCGCATGTACTCCCCCCTCTGCTTCTTACGTTCTGCTTCTTGCGTCCCTTGAGAGAGTGGAATTTCCATTGCCATTTCCTTATGTTACAGCAACAACCTCTGAATGTACAATCTTCATGTATTCCGGTCGGGAAGGCATAACTGATGATCGCGGGTAAGAAGGCGGGCTGGCAGCTGGATCCGTCAGAAGATCTCCGTTCCGGCGAAAGAACTCTGCGGCTTGACTGCAGCCATCAGAGTGACACACTCCTGATCACCTTTGCGGTGTTTCCCGCGGCAGATGGGAAGGCCCGTTTCGATTTTGTGAAGTCGACTTCAGCTCTGAACGCCAAACGGGTGTACGTGCGCGATGAGCATCAGCTGTGGTATCAGAAGGGAACGCCCTTGCTGGGGGACAGCGTTCCGGAGGTGGTCGCATCTCTGAAGAAAATCATTGAAGCGCAAAACGTCAGACGTGTCATCGCCATTGGTAATTCCGGTGGGGGTTTTGCCGCCATTTTGTTGGGCGTCATGCTCGGGGTAGACGAAATCCATACCTTCAATGCTCAGACGCGACTCGTGATGCCCGATGACACCAGTTATCCCGAACGCCTCCTGATGTTGCAGAATGAATTCGGGCCCGGCAAACCGTTTATGGATTTGCGGACGGTCCTTGAAACGCATCCGGGAGCCGCGACCAGAATTACTATCCACTATTCCAGGGGCGACAAAACCGACCGTCGCCATGCCCGGTACCTTGCCTCCTTTCCGAACGTCCGCATCATTGATTATCCGGTTGTTGACCACCATCTTGCTCATTTCTGCAGTACGCGGGGCCTGCTGGCCCCACTGTTCGCGGCTGTGGTCGATGGAGATGAAGCCAGGTTTGATCAGGTCGTTCATGCCATCAGAAAGGCTGGTAACTTGAGTTACGTTCCCGAACGTGCTGCCTGGGTCGTTGAAAGATCGTGGGATCGAATGCATCGGTATGTGCATAAGATCCTGGTAGCTCTCATGGGTTCGGGGTCGCTCTGGGATTTCTAGAGCGTCAGCCGTCGAGCCGCCACAAAGGACCCTGAATCAATCTCTTCGCTGTAGAGCCCATCTTGAAGAGCTTCGGGAACAAGTCGTACTCGAAAGCTACTGGAGAGGGCATATGTGCCGCCGTGCCAGGACTGGCAACGCGACCCACCGTAGGTACCGCCCCTGACATATCCTTGCGGAAAGGATGCACGGTTCACGCCACAATGCATGCTTGAAAACATCAAGTCATGAAACTGATAATTATCCGGAGGAAAACTATGTCACACCGATGGATCGCATACCTGGTGCTCGTGTCCGTGTTTATCGCCGGCTGCGGGCGAAAGGACCTGCACTATCCCGCCACCGCAAAAAGGCCGGTGTCCGATCAATACCACGGGGTCACAGTCGCGGATGACTACCGCTGGCTGGCCGAGCAGAAAAGCCCCGAGGTCAGGGCATGGGTCGACTCACAGAATGCAGTCACCCGATCCTACCTGGACGGAATACGCATGCGCAATGCGGTCGAAAGGCGCGTGAAAGAGCTGCTCGAGAAACAGGCAGTGTCGTACTCCTCGCTTATCCGCCGAGGTCCTGCGATGTTTGCACTGAAATACCAGCCGCCCGCCAACCAGCCGGTACTGGTCCGGCTTGCGTCGCCGCTATCGAGTGAAGGGGAGAGCGTAATTCTGGACTTGAACACCCTGGATTCCACCGGCCGGACCGCCATCGATTGGTACGTGCCTTCGGCCGACGGCAAGCTCGTGGCGGTGTGCCTCTCGAAGGGAGGCTCGGAAGACGGCTCGGCACATGTGTTCAATGCCGCTACGGGAGAGAAGCTGGCAGACAGCGTGCCGCGCGTCCAATACCCGACGGGCGGAGGTGACCTCGCCTGGAATAAAGAGGGGACCGGCTTCTTCTATACGCGCTACCCCTACGAGGGGGAACGGGCTGCGGAGGATCTGAATTTCTATCAGCAGGTCTATTTCCACGCTCTCGGTACACCCGCATCACGGGACGTCTATGCCGTCGGGAAGGAATTCCCGCGTATCGCGGAAATTCGTCTGGAGATGTCGGAAGACGGGCGCTTTCTGCTCGCGACGGTCGCCAACGGCGACGGCGGGGATTTTTCTCATTACCTCCGGGGGCCGGACAAGAAATGGAAACAGCTGACGAAGAATGAAGATCGTGTCAAGACAATATCCTTCGGCCCCCGGGGAACGCTCTTGGCATTGTCCCGTGCCGGTGCTCCCCGCGGAAAGATCGTTTCACTCTCCCCCTCGCGGCCCGGGCAGGCCCGGGTCGTCATCCCGGAAACTGCCTTCACGATTGAAACGTTTCTCGTCACCGACACGAAGCTGGTGATAGCCCGGAACACCGGGGGTCCCTCCTCTTTGACCATCTATTCGACCGGCGGACAGGACCCCAAAGAGATCGCCCTCCCTCCGGTGTCGACCGTTGCAGGTCTGGTGGACATTGGCGGCGACGCGTTCTTGATTGGGGGCCAGAGCTATCTCGAACCCTTTGCCTGGAGACGCTGTGACGCCGCAACGGGAGCAGTGACCCCAACTTCCCTTGGCATCCCGGTCGACATCGGCTTTGACGATGCAACTGTGGAGCGGGTGATGGCCACATCGAAGGACGGTACCAGGATCCCCATGAATCTCGTTATGAAAAAAGGAACGGTCCGCGACGGCCGCAATCCGGTGCTTCTGAGTGGTTACGGGGGCTTCGGCATCATCGAGACGCCTTCCTTCTCGCGCACTCGCAGATTCTGGCTCGACTGCGGGGGGATCGTCGCCGAAACCAATCTCCGCGGTGGGGGAGAGTTCGGGGATGTCTGGCACGAACAGGGGATGCTGACACGCAAGCAGAACGTTTTTGATGATTTCATCGCCTGTTCGCGCTACCTCATCGACAGCGGCTATACGAACCGGGACCACCTCGCGATCGAAGGAGGGAGCAACGGGGGACTGCTGATGGGCGCCGTCCTGACCCAGCAGCCTTCGCTCTACCGTGCAGTGGTGAGTCACGTGGGTATCTACGACATGCTCCGGATGGAGCTCTTTCCCAACGGTGCATTCAACATCACCGAATACGGGACCGTGAAAAACCCCGACCAGTTTGCGGCCATGTATGCCTATTCCCCATACCACCATGTCGTTCGCGGCACGGCGTACCCGGCCGTGTTTCTTCTGGCGGGAGAGAATGACGGGCGCGTCGATCCGGCCAACTCGCGCAAGATGGCGGCGATCCTCCAGGATGCCACCTCCTCGGGGCTGCCGGTCCTGCTGCTCCAATCATCAGGATCAGGGCACGGGATCGGTACCGGACTCAGCACCAGGATCAGACAGACTGCAGACGTCTATGCGTTTCTCTGCGACCAGCTGGGGATCGATGTGCGATAGGTGCGACGACGACACGTAGAGTACGGCCACATCCACACAGGAAGGAGACAGTCCGGGAAGGGGCATTTATCGTACGAAGCCCGGAATGTGAAATGACCGGATGAGACATTTCGCTGAGCGGTCGCGCGGCGAATACGATGAAGCATAGAAGTGCGGTGGTTTGTTGCCAGATGCACATCTCACATACAATGCAGGATGTCGTATGCGAATGCTGAATGCCCTGCCGGTCGTCACCTTGAGGACGCCCGCGAGAATTCTCCGTTTCCCGGCTTTGGTCATGGTACTCTCTCTAGTCCTGGCTGGTTGCCGATCACCCGTTGTGTATGACACTGTCCTCCGCGGAGGCGTCATCTACGATGGAACGGGTGCCAAGCCATGGGTGGGGGACGTGGCAATCAATGGCGACACCATTGCCGCAATCGGGCCTTCTCTTCCCGGCCGAGCGCAACGGGAAATCGATGCCCGGGGGCTCGCGGTTGCACCGGGCTTGATCAACATGCTGAGCTGGGCCAACGAATCGCTGATCGAGGATGGAAGAAGTCAGGGGGACATCCGGCAGGGCGTGACTCTCGAGGTCATGGGAGAGGGCGAATCGATGGGCCCCCTTACCGACACGATGAAGACGATACTGAAATCGTTCCAGGGTGATATCAAGTATCCGGTCACCTGGACCACGCTCGGCGGATACCTTGAGAGCCTCGTGGCAAAGGGGATCAGTCCCAACGTGGCGTCCTTCGTGGGCGCCACGACAGTGCGCGAATATGTGCTCGGATGGGAAGATCGCCCGCCGTCTGCCGCGGAACTCCAACGCATGCAGGCGCTGGTCCGGGAAGCGATGGAAGAAGGCGCTCTCGGCGTGAGCTCCGCGCTGATGTATGTGCCCGCGTTCTTTGCCAGGACTGACGAACTGGTGGCCCTGGCCGAAGCGGCGGCACAGTACGATGGGATGTACATCTCTCACATAAGAAGTGAAAGCAATCAGCTGCTTGAATCGGCGGAAGAGTTTTTGACGATTGCCCGTGCGACCGCCATACGAGCAGAGATATACCATCTGAAGGCTGCAGGGAAGCAAAACTTCCCGAAACTGGACTCGCTGATCGCGAGGATAAATTCAGCGCGTTCAGAGGGACTCGCGATCACGGCCGACATCTACCCCTATATCGCTTCCGCGACCGGTCTCGATGCCGCCATGCCTCCCTGGGTGCAGGAAGGCGGCTACGCTGCATGGGCGAAGCGGTTGCAGGATCCGGGCATCCGTGCGAAGGTCAAGCGTGAGATGGATACCCCCACGGACGCATGGGACAACGCGTATCTCAACCCCGGGTCGCCGGACGGTATTCTGCTTGTGGAATTCAAAACGGACTCGCTCAAGCGGTACACCGGAAAAACGCTTGCCGAAGTCGCGGCCCTGAGAGGTACATCGCCCGAAGAGACCGCGATGGATCTCGTGATTCAGGACGGGAGCCGCGTGGGCGCAATCTATTTTGTGATGTCCGAGGAGAATATTCGGAAGGAACTCGCACAGGAATGGGTGAGCATCGGATCCGACGCGGGCTCTGTTGCGCCTGAGGGCGTGTTTTTGAAATCGAACCCGCACCCCCGCGCATACGGCTCATTCGCGCGTGTACTTGGCAAATACTCCCGTGAAGAACACGTGCTGCCGCTCGAGGAAGCGATCCGCCGCATGACGCTGCTGCCGGCGACGAACCTGCGCATTGCCAGACGGGGGAAGCTCTCTCCCGGCAACTATGCCGACGTCGTGGCCTTTGATCCCGCCACGATTACTGACAACGCCACCTTCGACAGGCCGCATCAATACGCAACAGGCATGGTCCATGTTTTCGTCAACGGCGTGCAGGTGCTCGTCGACGGTCGGCACACCGGAGCCATGCCCGGCCGGGTCGTTCGGGGTCCAGGATGGCGGCCCGGCCGCTGACCGCTGTCGACGGGATCCGGTGCTAACCGCGATATGATCCAGCTATAGCATCGCACGGAAGGAAGTTACAGGTGCGTTTGTCTCCGAGTCTGATACCGTCCATATCTCCTCGGCTGGAGACCTGGCCTATCTCCTCGGGAATAGCCATATGGAGTTCGGGACGTCGGACGGGGTGAATCAAGCTCAGGGGAAGTACATCACGATCTGGCGCAGGATTGACGATCGGTGGCGTTGCGTTGCCGTCAGTTGGAGCGGGAATCGGCCCCGGCAGTAATGGGGCCGCGCCGGGTAACATCGCGCTCACGGTGATGTCAAATTGCGGGTACACTTTTCAATTGAACCGCTTCAGGAATCTGGCTCATAGTAACTTCCAGAACAATCGTCGCGTCCGGATTTCTCTCCCAGACAACGCGTCCCGGAAAGCTGTAACGTGCCTTCATATGGAATTGTGGGGACCCGACGGCCGACGATGAAGTGCTCTGGCGCTGCACCTACTGCCTTACAGGGGAAATCCGTATGGCATGCCTGAATCAGGGGGACTGTATATTCTGCGCGACCTTCTCCTGCCGGGGTGATCATCTGTTGGATTTTCAACCGAAGTGGGGGAAGCGTCCTGGTGGCCGGCATGGCTCACGCCGCTGCCAACACCGGCACGGCGCTGTTCAGGAACCTGGACCCGATCCTCCTGGCTCTAACGATGCATGCGTTTCTGGCGGTCATCGTTGTTGCGGATCGTATGTGGCGCCGGCTGCCGAAAGATCATCCGGCTGTATATCAGGATGTGACGCCTGCTGTTTCCAGCGGATCGGCAATCTAAGCTTCAGCGGCCGGACTGGGTCCACGACACATAAGGCCGTTTCCGCCTCACCATTCCCAAAGAGAACTACCGAAATGGACCGCGTTCAGGGGAGCAGACCCGGGCGGTGTAGACACAAGGGTTACGCAGCATCGGCGGGACCCTTCCTGTCGGGGGAACGTGCGGCGCGCGGCATCGCAGCAATGCGGCATCGCCGATATGGCATCGCAGATACCGCCCGCGAGTTGACTATCGTCATCTCCCCCCCTATCTTACAGCAGTATCAGATGCCTCCCGTGCTGTCGTGACAATACACACCTTTGCAGGTACCCCACTATCGGCACAACCCCAAAGGAGTGACCTATGAAACAGCTCCGACTTCTTCCGGTGCTCTCCGTTCTCCTCTTGATCAGCTCGAGCACGCTTGACGCTCAATGGCAACAGACCGCCGGCCCCTATGGTGGGCACGCGAAGGACCTCCTTGTCCTCGGTACATCGCTTTACGTTGCCACAGACGGCGAGGGGGTTTACCGCTCCAACGACAGCGGGGCTACCTGGACCCCCGTGAACACCGGCCTGGGAAATTTGAACGTCACAAGCCTGACCGTCCACGAGACAAACCTTTTTGCCGCGACCCTGATGTCTCTCTACCGCTCCACCGACGGCGGATCGACCTGGAGCTGGCCCACCAGCCAACTCAACAGAGCAATCTACGACGTTGGATCGGTGGGGACAAATCTCTTCGCTGCGACAAACATTGGCGTGTTTCGAAGCACTGATAACGGGGTCACGTGGGATTCCGCGAATGGTGGTTTGCCAAGTCGAGACATCACGGTCTTTCTGAGTCGGGGTGATACCCTCTTCGCAGGGACTTCGGGAGGAGTTTGCCACACGACCAGTGGAGGGACAAGCTGGGTGACGGATACAGCGGGTCTCACCAACAAATACATTCGATCACTTCTTTCCGTCGGGTCCGATCTGTACACGGGGACAATCGGCGGTGTGTTTCGCTCCACCGACGCCGGGGCGACCTGGATCGAAGCGAGTACGGGGTTAAACTACCCTACCATATGTGCTCTTGAAACCCACGCGGGAGTGCTCTACGCAGGTTCGGCCTATGGCGGCGTGTACCGGAGCACAAACAACGGGGGAAATTGGGTCCCATCAAATCTGGGTTTAACACATCTTTACGTGAATTGTCTGCGACAGTATGGTTCTGGACTCTTCGCCGGGACCCAGGGCGGAGGTGTCTTCGTATCATCAGACGCCGGGGCGCACTGGACTCCGCGTAATACCGGGGTCGTGAACACCGCGATTTCGTCATTCGCCCGGCAGGGGGGCAGTCTCTTCGCCGGCATGAATGAAAATGGCGTATTTTGCACGAGCGATGGGGGGGACACATGGATCGAGAAGAATTCCGGCCTCACAAAGCTGGCAGTCTACTGCTTACTCTCGTCCGGCGGGACACTCCTCGCCGGAACAGGTGGAGGGGGGGTGTTCAAGTCTGCGGACAATGCTGACACCTGGATACCCGGCAACACCGGATTGGAGACCAGGACGGTCTATGCCCTGCTGCAAAACGGTTCAACATTGTTTGCCGGAACGTTTTCGAGTGGCGTCTATGTCTCCACGGACAACGGGTCGAGTTGGACGCGGCGCAGTGCAGGGTGGTCCGCTACGGTTCGATCATTCGTGGCTGTGGATACTCTTGTCTTCGCGGGAACCGACCAGGGAGTCTATGTTACTTCAGACGCCGGTCTGCAGTGGATGGAAGTGAATGCCGGGCTGACAACAAAGAATACACGTTGCCTCGCATATTGTGGATCAACACTCCTGGCCGGGACATTTGGCGGAGGTACATTCGCGAGCACAGATCTTGGAACCACCTGGACCGCGGCGAAGACCGGACTTGGCGGTGACTATGTGTACAGTTTCGCCGTGGTGGGCTCGCATGTGTTTGCCGGTACCGAAGGCTACAGGTCGATCTTCAGAACAACGGACAATGGCGGTTCATGGACCGGGGTTGCCACCGACATGAATTGGTACATACAGGTCTCGGCACTCGCGGCAGACCAGACCTATCTCTATGCCGGCACGATCGGGCGTGCGGTCTGGCGGCGCCCTCTCTCGGAGATTCTGACGGGAATTCCGCCCGCCTCCTCGAGTATTCCTGATGTGTTCTCGTTGGATCAAAACTACCCCAACCCTTTTAATCCATCGACGACGATCCGCTTCGGCCTGCCCTACAAGTCGACTGTCAAGCTGACCATTTACAATACCGTCGGCCAGCAGGTAGCGGTTCTTCAAAACGGGGAGCAGGAGGCGGGGTTCCACGAGGTCAGGTTTGACGGGAGGAACCTTTCCAGCGGGGTGTACTTCTACAGAATACAGACTGGTGAATTCGTCCAGACGCGCAAGTTTCTGCTCGTGAGGTGACGGTTGCCGTTGATTAGGTGAAGACAAGGCTCGGACGACACTCAGGGCCTTCGAATTTTGATCCGGATTGTGCCGCTAATCTGGTTTTCGGAAACCAGAATGAGATATCCGCCTCCCCCGGCCCCGGAGAGTTTCCAGCCTAACGCTCTGGAATGATATGAGTTAAGCACGTTGCGCAGCGACCCATCCACCATATGAGGAAACATGGCCGCCTGTGCTTCGAACGATTCCGCAAAGCGTCTGCCGAACTCCACGATATCCTTTTGCAGAATCGCTTTCCAACAATTGTCGGCGGCAGTGGCAAGACGGCTGGCGGTTTCCGTGTTGATGTTCGTATCCGACAGGACCGAGTACCTGTCGTCACGCGGACCGAGAGTTACCAGTGAGAGCCGGTTTTCGAGCCATTCAAGAATGTCTTCCTGCCGACAGGACTCTATTTCCTCCGGCCAGTACCTGCCGGAATAATTCAATCTGTTCAGACCCGGCAAGACAATGCCAAGGGCATCCTGGGAACCGGAGACCACTTCTGTGCCGGGAGGGTTATCATAGCTAAAAAGAACTCTGGCGAGCTGCTCCCGATCGCCGCCCGGGATCTCGGTCTTCCACAAGTCAACAGCTTTCCGTCGTGTGCTCGTTGCCATCCCGCTCCGCTCATTGAATCCGATCGTTGGCTCGATGGAAATCGTGAGTACTGCTCCCGGGCAGTACTTCGAAACGAACGGTTGGTCAAGCCACCCTCCGGCCAGGTCAATGCGGTATGGTATGTTGCATTCGGTCCGCAACGCTGTCGTTGATCGCACGGGCAGCGTGGCATGGGGAATTCGCCGGCTGATAATGTATTCAATACCCCTTTGCCGACAGAGCTTTTCCTTCTCCGGCGAATTGCCATCTTCATTCACGAACAGGATATCCGGATGGATGCTGTCCAGATCATCCACAAAGTCGAGGATGCCCCGCCCGCTGTTGATCGTGCAACGTTTCACGTAGCGGAGCGCCTCCAGCATGTATTTCCGCTCCTGCTCCGTATAGACAGGGTATTTTCCTTTCAGGTTCCTGACCGTTTCATCTGACCCGATCCCGACAATCAATTCCCCGTGATTCGAGGCTTCCTCAAGGAATGCAATATGGCCGCTGTGGAGCAGATCGAAGCATCCGGTAACGAGAACTCTTTTCTTTCCGGTCTCCATACTTCATCGTTTGTGTTTCAAGCGACACCACCTTGACTTCACCAGAAGGCAACGTGGGGAATACAGATCGTTGAATAAATAGATATTTAGAACATAGTACTTACTTATGCAAGTGGCAATTTTGCGGCATTGGATTCTCTTGGCGGAACGGAAGGTTATTTCGGGGGGGGGCAGTTTGACCAAAGGTGGCGATAAGGGGATCTTGCCCCAGCGGGTCTTGATTGTTCTTTAGCAATATGATTGTCGGATGACTACTCCCGGTGTTCCGGAAGGGAAGACTCAAGCTGTGGGGAAAAACCACGCAGTACGGGGTGGTGAGCCCGACGATTCATTGCTATCGCGTTATACGCTGTGGGAGCTCTCTCGTTCCGCCTGGCGCGGACAGGTCCGATAGGTATCCTCGCCACCAGGCCGGCGTCCCTGGTTGCACCCTTGCAATACCATGTCCCAACTTTTCAACTGCCAGGGGCATTCCGGTCATTCATCCATCACGTGCCGTCCCGAAAAATCGACACTGCCCTTACCGCATTCAGACATGCCGGGGGAGTATGAAAGTAACGGTCTTGATGACTTTGTCCTGTGAATTCCCCGAGTTGGCACCTGACCGCGATACGAAGCAGTAACCTTCCCCGATAGCCGAGCCACACTCCATTTTCCCATTTCTGGGAATTTCCCCGAAAGAAGCCCTTCATCTGCCCAAAAAGAGGCCAAATGCCTGGCATAATACTTGTATTTATAAATACCGGTTTGAAAAATGAACGACCAGTCTGAACCTCTCTATGCGATAGGCGCCGCCGCACGGATGCTTGGTGTATCCGTGGCAACCCTCCGCCTGTACGAGAGACGCGGTCTGATTCTCGCGCGGAAAAGCGCGGGGAATCAACGTCTCTACTCGCCATCGGACATTGAACGGATACAATGCATCCGTTCTGCGATAAACGATCACAAAATCTCGATCGAAGGGATCCGCCGCATACAGTCAATGGTGCCGTGCTGGGCCACTGTTCAATGTCCGGTGGAGCAGCGAAAGGCATGTCCTGCATTCACCGACTCGAATGCCGGCTGCTGGACGTACAGGCACACGGCCAATGTCTGCGTTGAACGGGACTGTCTCCATTGCCGGGTGTATCTTGCTGCGGGCGACTGTACCGGGATCAAATCCCTGTTGCATCATCATCCGGATCACATGATTGACATGACAACACATCGTGCGAAGGACCACCAAGAATGAAAAGGATTTTTCTGGGGTTGATCACCATCGGCGTGATGGTGGGTCTCCTGACCATCGCCTTGCATAAGAACAGTACAGAACAAACACCGCTGATGAGTCTGAAGGAACACTTTGCTCACAAAGTCCGACCCTCTATTGATCATGCGATGTTTCCTCAACTCGATAAACATTTTCAGAAGCCTCAGGAGGTGACGGCCGCCTGCATTTCCTGCCACAACGGACGCCACACCGAAGTCATGCGATCGACGCATTGGAATTGGGAACGCACAGAGTATGTCGCGGGCAAGGGAATCCGACCGGTCGGGAAAAGAAACATACTGAACAATTTCTGCATCGGGATCTCCGGCAACGAAGAAAGCTGCAACCGATGTCACATCGGCTACGGGTATTCCGACAACACCTTTGATTTCCGTGATTCGTTGAATGTCGACTGTCTGGCTTGCCACGACAACAGCGGCACCTATATGAAAGCCATCGGCGGGGCCGGCCTGCCCGATCCCTCCGTTGATCTCCGTGCCGCCGCGCGGCACGTCGGGAAACCGCAGCGCACGAACTGCGGCACATGCCATTTCTTCGGCGGCGGCGGCAACAACGTGAAGCACGGAGACCTCGAACAGGCAATGTTCGATCCCTCCCGCGATGTCGATGTCCACATGGCGACCGAATCCTCTGATCTGCAATGTGTGGATTGCCATACCGCCACCCAGCACCAGATGCTGGGGAAAGCATACTCGCTCTCTTCGATGAACCGGAACCGCGTGGAGTGCGAACAGTGCCATACCGAACTGCCCCATGCGGATGATGTGCTGAACAATCATACGCTCAAAGTCGCCTGCCAGACGTGTCACATCCCCGTCTACGCCAAGGTGAACCCGACCAAGCTGCATTGGGACTGGTCCACCGCCGGCAAGTTGAGGGATGGAAAGCCGTTCGAAGAGAAAGACTCCAATGGCACGGACGTCTATATGTCCATCAAGGGAACATTTACATGGGGCCGAAATCTTCAGCCTGAGTACGTGTGGTTCAACGGCACCGCAACGCACTATTTAATAGGCGATTCGCTCGATCCGGCGAAGCCCGTGAAGATCAACGAACTGTTCGGAAGCTATGATGATCCCGAAGCGAAGATCTACCCGGTCAAGATCCATCGCTCGAAGCAGATTTACGATAGCGAACATCGTTATCTGATTCAGCCGAAAACCTATTCATCCACACCCGGCGACGGCGGTTACTGGAGTGAATTCAGCTGGCAGCGTTCCGCCCGGGAGGGAAT
Organism: uncultured Bacteroidota bacterium; assembly: GCA_963779225.1. Taxonomy (GTDB): domain Bacteria; phylum Bacteroidota; class Ignavibacteria; order UBA10030; family UBA6906; genus CAVPCZ01. Next base: position 77,099 of record CAVZWW010000002.1, on the reverse strand, counting down.
GAAGCGGATCGGATTGCCCTTCAGCGGGAAGTACGGTTTTGTTGAAACGGAAATGTTCTGGCCGGTGAACCACATGGTATCGCCGGCGAAGCAGTCCGTACAATGCGCCGAGTGCCACACCCGGAATAACGGACGACTTGCGCATGTTCCCGGACTCTATCTGCCCGGCCGGGACTACAACGATTGGATTGAAAACGCCGGAGTGGGCATGCTCGCGTTGACCCTGATCGGGGTATTCGTGCATGGAACGGCGCGCGTGATCGTGCGGCGGAATCGCAAAGGAGTGAACTGAGATGAACACCAAATACATCTATCGACGGTTTGAACGCTTCTGGCATTGGACGCAGTCGGCGTTGATCATATTTCTCGGCGTCACGGGGTTCGAGATCCACGGATCGATCAGCTTTTTCGGATTCGATCAGGCCGTCGCCTATCACAATGTTGCGGCGATCAGTTTTCTTGTCCTGATAGTGTTCGCCATCTTCTGGCATCTCACCACGGGCGAATGGAGACAATACCTGCCGACGTGGAAAAACCTCCGCGCGCAGGCGGAATACTATGTGTTCGGCATCTTCCGCGATGCTCCGCATCCGACACGAAAAACCGTTCTGAGCAAACTCAATCCGTTACAGAAGGTGATATACGCCGGACTCAAGGTGCTCGTGGTTCCCGTGATGGTCGGATCGGGTCTGCTCTATCTGTTCTACCGTTACCCGCAACAACATCAGATCATCAGCTTGAATATCGGTGGTTTGGAGATCATTGCCCTCGTCCATACCATCGGGGCCTTCATCCTTGGAGCCTTTTTCATCGCTCATGTGTATCTGGTCACCACCGGCCGCACCGTCACGTCGAATCTCCGTGCAATGATCACCGGCTACGAAGAACTTCCGGGAGAACCCGGAGAACATGGAACGCCGATCCATAGCAGCGAACCCCAAACGACAGAGTGAGAACAAACGATGCCTGCGAAATATATGAACCCCTACCTGGCCGGTGTTTTCCTCGGCCTCGTCCTGCTGGTGACCATCTTCGTCACGGGCCGCGGTCTTGGAGCAAGCGGTGCCATCAAGAGCATCGTCGTTGCCGGCGTTGACGGCGTGGCACCGGCGCACGCCGGGCAGTCGCCCTTCTATGCGACCTACCTCGGACCCGGAAAAGACCATCCGCTCAAAACATGGCTCGTGTTCGAAGTTGTCGGTGTGCTGATCGGAGGATTTGTTTCGGGCCTGGTATCCAACCGGCTCAAGTTCATGACGGAATCGGGTCCTCGCATCCGGCCCCGGGTCCGCTGGCTGTTCGCCGCGATCGGGGGAGCGCTCTTCGGCATCGGAGCACAATTGGCGAGAGGATGTACCAGCGGGGCGGCACTGAGCGGAATGGCGGTGCTCTCAACGGCCGGATTCGTTGCGATGATAGCGATTTTTGGCAGCGGCTACGCAGCCGCCTATGCGGCGCGTCGTCTGTGGCTTGAAGGGAAAAGGTGAAACCATGGGACCCTTCGTTCCGGAAATTATCTCGGACCAGTTGAACCTGGTCGTCGCATTGCTGCTCGGCGTTGGCTTCGGCTTCGCTCTCGAACAGGCGGGATTCTCCTCGTCGCGCCGCCTGGCCGGCGTGTTCTACGGCTATGATTTCACCGTGCTTCGTGTATTCTTTACAGCAGCCGTGACAGCCATGAGCGGCGTCCTCCTCCTGGGGTACGTCGGATTGCTCGATACCGAAGCGATCTTCGTCAACCCGACCTGGCTCCTCCCCACCATCGTCGGCGGCATCATTATGGGGATCGGCTTCATCCTCGGGGGCTATTGCCCGGGTACCAGTATCTGTGCCGCCGCCATAGGAAAGATCGATGCCATGTTCTTTGTCGGGGGAGGTCTCCTCGGGATTTTCGCCTTCGGGGAATCGTATCCGCTCTTGAAGCATTTCAACGATTCGACCTTCCTGGGACCGGTCACCGTATTCGATTCATTGGGCATTTCGCAGGGGGTGTTTGCATTCGCATTGATCATCATTGCCGTCACGGCATTTGCGGTGACCACGGTGATCGAACGACGCGTTAACAAAAGCGATGCGCCATCGCTGGAATTTCCGTCGCACAAACATGCACTGGCAGGCGCTGCAGTGCTGGCCCTCGGGGTGGTATTTATTTTTCTCCCCGATCGAAGGACACATCTCATCGAAAGAGTGTCCGATACGGAGTACGCGGCCGCCCATGCTGTTCCCTGGATGGACATAGACGAACTGGCGTACCGCATTATTGACCAAGAACCGAGGATTCGCATCATCGATGTTCGCACACCGGAGGCATTCGCGCGCCTGGCATTGCCCGGATCGACAAATGTGACCATGCGTGAACTCTTCGGCAAGGAATGGGTGGTGCCCCTGTCGCAGCGACACATCAAGAAGGTCGTGGTCGGGGGCACAGAGACTGAGGGCCAGGCTGCCGGCCTCTTGCTGGAGGAACTTGGATATGAGAACATCACGGTGCTGCGGGGCGGGTTTGACGGCTTCGACCGCACCATTCTCCATCCTGAGACATTCGTCCCGACCGGGAGCCGGTGGGACGCGGATGTCAAGGAGTTTCGGGAAAAGGCCCGCGCTCAGATCCTGCAGATGATCGATCAAAACAAGAATGCCAGGCCAAAAGCGGCGAAGAACGTGAAGAAGATTCAGGGAGGATGCTGAGCCGGGTAAAAGATTTCTACGACGGTTGCCTGCTCAGCACACCAATCCTCCGCCGGGACTCGATCGGGGACCACAGGGAGTCGATTCCTCGACGATCAGCAGCCAGATCAGTCAGGCAATCCCCTCGATGTACCGCGAGAGTTTCCGGTTGACCATCGGCTACACAGTGGTTGTTGCCATTCCGGTGCACTGACGTGCGAGGGTCGTTGCAGTGGTGGTGTGCCTGAACCCCTCCCCGATGTGGCGCGCGTGACGTGTTGACTTTGGGTTCTCATCCCGCTAGATTTCACCTATGCAATTTCCTGTGACCCACAGAACGTGACGAAGAACCTCCTTCCCTGCGTGCTCCTCTCCCTCTTGGGTACGATCATGGAGGCGCAGGTTCTGCCCTCAGGGAACTACACCACCCGGGATGGTCTTCCTTCCAATACGATTCTTGCCCTTTTCCAGGACTCCCGCGGCTACATCTGGATTGGAACAAACAACGGACTGAGCAGGTACGATGGCGCGCAGTTCACCACCTACTCAACCGTTCAGGGACTGAGCAACAATTGGATCACCGACATCACTGAAAGCCCGCGAGAACCGGGAACACTGTGGATCGGAACCGTCGCGGGAGGAGTCAACAGATTGCGCGATGGATCGTTCTCCGTATTCCGCCCGGGAACGGACGACGCCTCCAACAATATCAGCAGCATCGCTGTGGACACCTCGGGCACGGCATGGGCTACCACGTTCTACGGGCTTTTTATGATCCGCGATGATTCCATTCACCGGGTCTCCCAGGTGGAAGGGGGCCGGTCAGATCACCTGGTGGGACTCGAGGATGGAACGGTCTGGCTTGCCAGGGATAATCACCTCTCGTTCCATGCACCGAACGAGAGCGTTTGGGTTTCCGTGCGTTCTCCCGGCCCTGCCCTCGGGTTCATCACCGAACTCGCCCGCAGCAAAACGGGAGGTGTGTGGGTTGGATGGTCGAGCGGCCGTGTAACACGGATGCAGGGGACCACGGGAGTGTTTGAGCTTCGCGAACGTTACGGCGTTCCGCAACGAATCGCCGATGACGGAAACGGCAGGCTCTGGATCAAAACACGGAAGGCGCTCTTCACTCTCCCGCTGCTCTCACCGGAGAATGCCAGGCTCGTTCCATTCACTCCTGAAGAACGCGTCCCGGCTGATGTTATACCGCCAATGCTTATGGATGCCGAGAGCAATCTGTGGCTCGGAACCTGGTTGAACGGGTTAGTGAAACTCTCCGACCGGAATCTGCACATGACTCCCGCACGGTTTTCTCCCAGGGACGCATACAGTACATCGGCGACCTGTGACCGGAGTGGCCATATCTGGGTGAGCGCCAGAGGGGGAATTGTGGAGTTCTACCCTGACAACACGACCGGGTGGCAGCAGCATTTTCATAGGCTCGAAGGAATCCCTCCGGACGAAAACTGTTACGCCGGGCTCTACGATCGCTCCGGAAGAATCTGGCTTGTCTCGAAAGGGAATCGGGAGATTCGGGCGTTCACTGTTCTTTCTGAGCCCGCCGGCCCCAGCAGACTCATTCCATCCACCGTACTTCGCTCTGGCAGACACTTTCCTGAAGGAATGTTGCTGTCGCTCTTCGTGGATGCACAGAACCGCATGTTCATCAGTATCGGCAAAGAGGGCATTGCCGTGGTCAGTCTTGATCCGCCTGTTCTTCAGGGAGTCATGACGCAGGCTGATGGCATCCCCGGCCAGGATGTCCGGACTCTGCTTCAGGACGATGCGGGGCGGATCTGGATGGGAGGATGGAATGATGGGGTCTCTGTGTTTTCGCCCGGTTCACCATTCCCGGCCTTTGTCCGCAGGTACGCGGTCTCTGATGGACTCCCGGATAACAGCATCCGGGCGCTCCATCAGGACCGGTCAGGGGTCATGTGGATCGGAACCAGACACGGCGGCGTTGCCCGGCTCGAACACGGCCGGTTCAAAACGATTTCCATGAGCGATGGACTTCTGAGCAACAGCATCTGGAGAATCGAAGAGGACGAGAATGATCGGTTGTATCTGCTCACCGACGCCGGCATCGAAAGAATTGACCGGAACACGGCGGCGCCGCTGATGCAAAAGTCCGAATTGCTCGTGCCTCAGGGAGGTACCCTCGGAATCGTTCCAGGAAAGTACATCTGGTATGCATCCACTGAAGGACTGACAACCTACGATTATACTGCCGCCTCTACGGGAGCCAGGCCGCCGCCGGTGCACATCCAATCCCTTACGGTAAATGGCAAAATTCTCGCGATAGAACAGGGGATCGAGCTTCCCTTCAGCCAGAATACCTGCACCATCGAGTATGTGGGGATCAGCTACAGGGATGAAAAGGCTGTCAGATATCAATACAGACTACTTGGCGTTGATTCTGTCTGGTCTCCGTCACTCCCGCACCGGGCGGTCACGTTTGCGAATCTTCGTCCGGGCCGCTATCTCTTTGAAGTCCGGGCGATTTCGGGAGAGGGTGTTGCGAGCAAGGTACCGGCATCGCTCGCATTCTCGATCATACCACCGATCTGGCGGCGTTGGTGGTTCATCACGTTGGCCGTGGCTGTCGCCGGCACACTCCTGTATGCAGGGTTCAGGTATCGGGTACGGCATATTCTCGACCTCGAACGATTGCGCACGCGCATTGCGGCCGATCTCCACGATGATGTCGGGACAAACCTCAGCAGCATGATGTTGACCACGCAGATCATGGAACGCAAGTTTCCCCTCTCGGAGGAAGAACGGCATGAGCTGGATCGGTTGCGGGTCACTGCCGGGCATACGCGGGAAATGCTGAAAGACATCGTCTGGTTCCTGAATCCCCGGAACGATTCACCCGAGAATTTCATTTTCAAGTTGAAGGAAATCGCCGAACGCATCCTTCAGGATATACCGTGCCGGTTTCAAACCTCGGGAGTGGAGCACCTGGAGCATATGAATCTGGAAGTGAAGCGCAACCTTGTGCTGATGTTCAAAGAGGTATTGACGAATATCGTCAGGCACGCACAGGCCGCATCGGTGGATATTGACGCAACATATCGTGGTGGCACATTCTTCCTCACGGTCCGGGACGACGGCAGGGGCTTTGACGTGGGGGCACCCTCCACAGGTAATGGTCTCGTCAACCTCCGTACCCGGATACACACTGTGGGAGGACAAATCGAGATTCGGAGTGCGCCTGGCGAAGGGACGGTGATTCGGCTGAGCATGAATATCACGCATATGCGTAGTGGCAGACGAGGCGGGGCTTCAGTATATTCCTGATAACGTGGACTCTCTCCGTACAACATCGATCGACTCGCCTTCATCTTCGACCCCCGGCCTCAGTCTGTGGATCATCGAAGACGACGCCCAATTTGGAACACAGCTCTCCGAACTCATCAATCTGAGTGAAGCGTTTGTCTGCACGAATATCTTCCGTGCGTGTGAACCGGCCATTGCATTGCTGAAGAGGGACGATCCGCCTGATCTCGTGTTGCTCGACATCGGCCTGCCGGGCATGAATGGTATCGAGGGGATCAGGATTATCCGTTCCGTCGCGCCCGAAACCAAAATCGTGATGTTGACGGTGTTTGAGGATACGGACACGATAATCCGGGCAATCAGCCATGGTGCCGTAGGGTACCTCCTCAAGGGATCTTCGCTGGAGACGCTTGTCGAATCGTTGAAGTCCATCCTCAACGGTGGTGCACCCATGAACCCGCAGATTGCCCGAAAGATTCTGGAGGTTTTTGCTCATGCCTCCTTGCCCAAAGCGGATTACGGCTTGACACCCAGAGAACGGGAGGTTCTGGGCCATCTGGTCACCGGGTTGCAGAAAAAGCAAATCGCGGATGAGATGTTCATCACGTTTCACACGGTGGACAAGCACCTGAGGAGCATTTATGCCAAACTCCAGGTCCCGTCGCGAAGCATAGCCATCGCTAAAGCGTTGAAGGAAAACCTTCTGTAAATGTCTTTTCCGGCTCATCGATCCTCCGTAGAACCGCGTTTCTCTTCTCCTGCATGTGCCCGCCGCAGACCAGAACTACGCATATGCGTACTTACCCAACGGTCTTCAAACAGGTAGATTGATCTCGATCTCGATCTCGATCTCACTGTTCTTTGCTCACCGCGGGAGGTACTCCTATGAAGCTTGCTGCATTCCTGTTGGCGTTCCTTATGTTGCTCTGCGCGGCGACACTTGCCCAGATCCCCCGTACACTCTCCTACCAGGCAGTACTCACAGACAATGTCGGTGTTCCCAAGCCCGACGGGGCCTATACCGTCACATTTCGCCTCTATACTGCAGCCGGCGGCGGAGCCGTGTTATGGACGGAATCCCAAACGCTGCAGGTGAAGCGGGGACTGTTCAGTGCCGTGCTCGGGAGCGTAACGCCAATCGGGCCGGCCCTGGCCTTTGATCGACCGTACTGGCTCAGTCTCCAGGTTGCCCCGGATATCGAAATGGCGACCCGCCTTCCCCTTGCATCGGTGGGGTATTCTTTCAGCGCCATCATCGCGGACACCGCGCGCTACGCGAAGGGGACCGTTGCTGCTGCGCCTCTGGCTCTCTCCGCAGCGGTCAGCAATCCCAATTATGTCCTGTCCAGTACTGCAACCGGAACCGGCGGAGGTATTATCGGTATTGGCGATAACGGTTTTGGGGTCGTCGGTCAAGCCCTGGGAACCTCCGGGGTCAACTATGGGATCGCCGGCAACTCAAAGAGCCCTGACGGTGTGGCAGTATCCGGATGGAACCTTGCTACGACCGGTGTTGCGGTCGGTGTCCGTGCTCTGACGAGTTCACCGTCCGGGTGGGGCGCCTATGGTACCGGCGGCGTGAGCGGCATCGGCGTGGTCGGCGTGTCCCCGGGAACCGCCGGGGTCAACTACGGGGTCGCGGGGAACTCCTCCAGCCCTGACGGTTTTGCAGTCTCCGGGCGGAACCTCGCAACCACGGGGAACGCAGTCGGCGTTCTCGGTGCGACCAATTCACCGACCGGATGGGGAGTTCAGGGCACCGGCGGTGCTAATGGGATCGGTGTACTTGGAGTAGGGTCCATGGGGGTGCGTGGTGGAAGCACCTCGCCAACGGGATTCGGGGTCTGGGGAGAAGCATTCAGGGGAGTTGTTGGAAAATCCTTCAGTGTCGCCGGCATAGGCGTGTACGGAGAGGCAGGCTTCAACACATCGGGAGACTGCAGGGGGATGTATGGAGTCGCGTATAATGCGCTGGGAGACGGCATGGTCGGCGAGAATTTTGCCACGACGGGAAGCGGCCGGGGAGTCTGGGGAATCAGCCATAGCCCGCAGGGCGTAGGCGTGTACGGGAATAATACCGACCCCAACGGATGGGCGGCCTACTTTGATGGCAAGACAGCGACACGATCCTTGCACATCATCGGCGGCGCTGACCTTGCGGAACCGTTCGATACCGAAGCAGATGAGTTTATCCGGCCGGGCAGCCTCATGGTTATCGATCCCCTGAATCCAGGAAAGCTCACCTTGAGTGAACTGCCTTACGATTCCCGCGTGGCAGGGATCGTCAGCGGAGCCGGCGGCGTCAAACCCGGAATTACACTCCAGCAGGACGGCCTTCTGAACGGAAAGTCCATGGTGGCGATTGCCGGTCGGGTGTACTGTCTGGCTGATGCAAACACCGGATCAATCCAGGCGGGAGATCTTCTGACGACGTCAAGCACGCCCGGACATGCGATGAAGGCGGCGGACAGAGAGCGCTCCCATGGAGCGATCATCGGCAAGGCCATGTCCTCATTGGAGCAAGGGACCGGTCTTGTGCTCGTTCTGGTGAATCTGCAATAGCAAATCAACTGGAGCTCTGAAACAGGAGTCACTCACATGCACATCCGATACGCCGTTCTCCTCTTCTCCATGCTGTGTGGTGCAGCCAGCACGCTTGCCCAGGGGCGCGAATGCGGCACAGTACTCTCCCCCGCACAGAGAGAGGCGGAATTGCGCCGGCCTCCCCTCGAGAAAAGTGCTTCGATCGCATTGCCTCCAGGACAGCCGTACCGCATACCACTTACCATTCATATCTGTCGCATGTCGGACGGCACAGGTGGATTGCCCCTTGCACAGCTCGATGCCGCAATGCTTCAGATAAACGCGTTCTATTCCACCTCCGGCATCCAATTCTTTCAATATGGCGATGTGATCTATATCGACAACACATCCTTCTTCAGCATTCCCGACAATCAGGCAATTCGGGATATGCTGCGGGCGCAGGCCGTTGTCGCGAATACGGTGAATGTCTATTTCACGAACCTGGATAGTCTATGCGGACAGGGGTCGTTCCCGGCGGATCCGGTTCAGGGCGTGTTGATGAATAACGATTGTGCGGGCACCGCATCGAATCTTTCATCGTTCGCCCATGAATTGGGTCACTATCTCGATCTCTATCATACCCACGAAACCACATTTGGAATGGAATGTCCTGACGGCAGCAACTGCAGCACAACCGGGGATCGTGTCTGTGACACGCCGGCAGACCCCGATCTCACGAACCGTGTCACAGGATGTACATACAACGGCGGAGTGAGCCCGCCGGCAGGGTGCGGCAGCACGGTCTACGCCCCCCAGGTGGCCAACATGATGTCCTATGCCCCCAAAAACTGCCGGAACATGTTCACCACCGGACAGATAAATCGGATGTTGGCGACGATGACGGGGAGCAGAAAGAACCTGCATACCCAGGTGAGATACGTGGACCGGAATTGGCCCGGGCCTGAAGTCGGGTCGCCGGAACAACCGTTCAGAACCGTGCTTGGAGCTCTTGGCGCATCGGCCCCGGGGCAGGTCATATTCATGAATGCCGGAAACTATCCGGAAAACCTTACGGTGACACAGCAGGTGCAATTGCGCCTGTGGAGCACCGCCGGCGTCGTCGTCATCGGCCAGTAGCATGAGCCCTCGGGATGTACCCGGGAGAGCTGACAGCCCCCTTGATCTGTACCGCACACATCAAGGACCAATGAAACATAGAGAGAGTCTCATGACGACGTATGGCAAGCTGGTTCTCGCCCTTCCGCTTCTCCTGACCGGGTTGATCGCACGCGCACAAAACGCCGAAGTGAACTGGTCGGCATTCACATCCGGGTTCGGCGTCCTCTCCTCTGAAAATGCACAGCTGGTGGTGATAACAGGGCAACCGTTTGTTGATGAATTCGGAGGGTCAAACGGATCCTTCGTCAGCGGGTTTCTTGCGGGCCCGGTCGTGTCAGGACCCTTCACCGGTATTGGGGTGGGCCCGTCAATTGCTCCGCTGCCCGCAAAGTTTCAGGTCCTTCAGAATTATCCCAACCCCTTCAATCCGAGCACGAGGATAGGGTTTCGGGTCGCGGGTGGAGGGACCGGATCCGGGGTCCCGGGCACGGGGTCGAGTTGGGTGAAGCTCGTCGTGTATGACATGCTCGGCTGTGAAGTGGCCGTACTGGTGAATGACAGGAAAGAGCCGGGCAACTACGAGGTCACGTGGAATGCGAACGGCATGGCAAGCGGGGTGTACTTCTACAGAATGCAGGTCCTCTCCATGGATTCCCCGGACCGACGTGACTCCAAAACTGGAGCGGCGGAGCTTGTGGAGACGCGTCAGATGATCCTTGTCCGATAGTATCGAAACGACGTGCTTCTTTCCTCTTGAGAGATACGCCGGGATTTGCCGGTTGAAGACGGCGTTCATCTCGTACCTCAAGGCTCTCGCAGCATGAAGGCTGCGCCCTCTCGAAACCCAGCACGGAAAAATGCCGGTGACCCGCTACACGAGGGCCCCGTCTGATCTTGTGGCATAATCGCGTACATCTGATCTCTTCCTGTTGCGAGTGAATCAAATATTCTGTATGTACATCACACCAACAGAATACACGGTTCAGCCCGGCAAATGAGCACTATCCTGAGATATTCCAACTCATCGGTCCACTCATGACCGGTACCAGGCTTCTTGGATTCCTCCGTCTGCTTCGCTTCGAGCTCCCTTTCGCAGCCGGCGTCTGCGTCGTCCTGGGCCAGTTCCTCGCATTGGATTCAGTCCCGCCGCTGCACGAAATCGTGCCGGGGTTTGTGAGCATCTTCTTCATTTCGGCCACGGCACTCATACTTAACGACTACTTCGACCTGGAGATAGACCGGATCAACGCGCCACACAGACCACTCCCTTCGGGCATGGTCTCGAAACAGGACGTACTTGTTCTGTCGTTTGTTGTCGCATTCCTCGGATTGATGGCAAGCGCGCTGATAAGTCTGACCGCGCTGATCATGCTCTTTGTCGTGTGGATTATTGGCGTGCTTTACAACTGGCGTTTCAAGAGGTCCGGTTTGGCCGGCAATCTCATGGTGAGCTTTTCGGTCGGAATGACCTTTGTTTTTGGTGGTGTCTCCGTCGGACAACCTGCGAACATACATGTATGGTGGTTCGGCGCAATCGCCTTTCTTATGGACCTCGGCGAGGAGATCGCCGCGGACGCCATGGACATCGAAGGTGACAAAATCATCGGGTCGCGGTCCCTGGCAATCGTCTATGGTCGGGAACGCGCTTTGAGGACCAGCGCTGTGGTATTTGGCGCACTGATCCTGGTCAGCCTGGTGCCGTTTGCCCTGGCCAGAATCCCTTCGATCTATCTCATCCCGATCTTGATCATGGACATCGTAATCCTGTATTCGACAGTCCGGTTGTTGAATCCAACGACCCAAAGGCCTCGAGCGCATATCCGCGCGATCTATCTCGGTGGACTTGTTGCGGTGCTGCTGTTCATTGGTCTTCGCGTTATCGGCGGCTGGGCGGTTACCACGTAACCGGCTGCACCTGATGCCACGCCGGGAGCAAAAAAAGGAATCACGCAGAGGGGAGCGGCTGTTCGAAGGTGTTAACCTGCGAACCCTGGGCTACCACTGCGCCCGGCACGTCTCTTCGGAGAAGGCAATCCATATGGTAATCAAGCGGCAGGCGCAAGTCCCGCCCGGTGCAGGAACCGGGGGCTGATCGGTCATAACCTGCCACCCAAAAAAGGAGAATGCGTCTTTGGGGTCGGCACAGAAGGATGCCGCCACATACCGAATGCGCCAATTCATCCTTGACTAAAACAAGGATTTTCTTATTTTAGTCTACACGGCCAGATTAAAACAAAGAAATCCCTGGTTCAATCACTCCACAAAGACATGACCCTCGAAAAATTCACGGCGGGCAAATACATCCAGCAGTATCAGTACAAAAGCTTCACGCCCACCCTTCTCAACACAGAGTGGACCTGGTCGGACCCTAAGGTCAACACCCTTCTCGCTGAGGCAAATCTCAAGCTGGGCGAGCTGAATGCGTTTTCACTGTACGTCCCCGACATCGACATCTTCATCCGTATGCACGTAGTCAAAGAAGCGACGACGTCAAGTCGGATCGAAGGGACGAGGACCGAAATAGAAGACGTTGTGTTGAAGAAGACGGATGTCTCTGTGGAGTCGAAGGACGACTGGCAGGAGGTTCATAACTACATCACGGCGATGAACCATGCCATCAAGAGGCTTAAGGATGTCCCCATTTCCACCCGTCTTCTCATGGAAACGCACAAAACGTTGATGACGGGCGTCCGGGGGAGGACGAAGCTTCCCGGTGAGTACCGGAAGAGCCAGAACTGGATTGGAGGGGCTACCCTTCAGGATGCCATGTTCATTCCGCCTCACCATACCGAAATGCCTGCCCTGATGGGCGACCTGGAGAACTTCCTTCACAACAACCAGATCCAGATACCCGATCTCATGAGAATTGCGATGGCGCATTACCAGTTTGAAACCATCCACCCGTTCCTCGATGGCAACGGGAGGGTTGGCAGACTTCTGATCACGCTCTACCTTGTCGGCAACAACATCCTGGCAAAGCCGACGTTGTACCTCTCCGCCTACTTTGAGAAGCACAGGGCCGCGTACTACGACAAGCTCATGAGGGTAAGGACTGCAAACGACGTGCTGCAATGGATCAGGTTCTTTCTCATTGCCGTGACGGAAACAGCGAAGGAGGGGATCGCAACATTTACCAGCATACTGCAGTTGAGAGAGGACATCGAATCACGCCGCCTGATCACCCTGGGGAAGAAACTCCCACGGGCGCAACAGCTTCTGCATCATCTGTACAGAACACCAAAGCTCAATGCAGCCGACGTTGCCGGTATGCTGGACGTGACCCCTGCAACGGCGAACGCATTCATCCAGGATTTCGTGAAGCTTGGCATCCTCAGGGAGACGACCGGCGGAAGGCGCAACAGAATGTTCTCATTTCATGAGTATCTGGGCCTGTTTACGGATCCGGGCAAATAGCAGACGAACAAGCTCCGGTGGTCTGACTCGCAATCCTGATCGGAAGGAAGGCGAAGGTGGGGCCAACCTGGCCCTTTGACGGATAATCGGTTTTGCGCCGTTGTGCTGGCCGATTACCGGATTCCATTCGCGAAGGAGGAGAACATGAAAAAGTCGGGTTCGCCCGAGAATCCCTCTGCATCCGGGCTGATCGACAAGAGGATCGCCGATCTCGCGGACTGGCGCGGGGAGATCCTGAGCATGATGCGCAAGCTCATCCAGGATGCCGACCCGGACGTCGTGGAAGAAGTCAAATGGAGAAAGCCGTCGAATGCCATGCTCGGGGTCCCGGTGTGGTCCCACGAAGGGATCATCTGCACCGGCGAAACCTACAAGGACAAAGTGAAGTTGACCTTCGCCAGGGGGGCCTCCTTGGAGGACACGGGCAAGCTTTTCAATTCGAGCCTTGACGGGAACACCAGGCGCGCGATCGACATCCATGAGGGGGAGAGGTTGCACGCGCGCGCATTCAAAGCGCTCGTCCGTGCCGCGGTAGACCTCAACACCGCCCCCGGAAAGGAAAAGCCAAAGCGAACGAAGTAGGCTACATGTGCGGCGCCGTACGGCCGTAGCTTGGGGTGACGCTGCCTAACAACAACATGCAGCGGACGGCGCTGCGCGCCGCCGCTGAACCACGGCGTTAGGTTTTGCAGCGTTCGGGATGGACTGTCGCTAACCATTCTGAATATGACCGAACGACAACAATCATGAGGAATACCTGTGAAAGCCATTGTATATCATGAATATGGTTCCCCCGATGTTCTCAAGCTTGAAGAGGTGGATACGCCCGCCCTCAAGGACAAGGAAATTCTGATAAGAATCTATGCGGCATCTGTAAACATCGGGGATATTTGGGCGCGAAATTTCAAAGCGATCACTCCTTCCAGGTTCTCGATGCCCCTCCCTCTCTGGCTCCCCGCTCGAATGTATTTTGGTCTCACAAAACCAAGAGTACATATCCTGGGGAGCGAATTTGCCGGAGAAATTGAAGTGGTCGGTAAAGATGTACAACGATTCAGAAAAGGCGACCAGGTCTTTGGATATCGGGGTCAGAGCATGGGCGCGAATGCCGAGTATCTGTGTATGCCGGAAGCCGGGTTGGTGGCCATCAAACCTGCCAATATGACCTATGAAGAAGCCGCCACCGTTCCCTATGGGGCATTAACCGCCTTGAGCTTGCTGAGAAAGGTAGATGTCCAGAGCGGACAAAAAGTCCTTATCAATGGCGCTTCTGGAGGAATAGGTTCAGCCGCGGTCCAGCTGGCCAAATACTACGGAGCAGAAGTTACCGGTGTCGCCGGCACGCCAAGATTGGAATTTGTAAAATCATTGGGAGCCGACAAGGTGATTGATTACACTCAAGAAGACTTCAGCCAAAATGGTGAGACCTATGATCTTATTTTCGACATATTGGGCAAGAGTTCGTTCTCCCAATGCAAGAACTCGCTAAGACAAGATGGGCGCTATCTGTTAGCCAGCTTCAAAATGAAACAGCTCTTTCAAATGCTGTGGACCAGAATAAGCGGGGGCAGAAAAGTCATATGCGCGTTGTCATCCGAAAATCCTGAGGATCTGGTTTTCATCAGGGAACTTGTTGAGGCGGGAAAGATCAAATCGGTCATCGATAGGCGTTATCCGCTGGAACAAACTGCTGAGGCTCACAGGTATGTCGAAAAAGGACTCAAAAAGGGAAGCGTAGTAATAACAATGGCCAAAACCTGACAACGCGCTGCACACGACTTTGCTCCGCTGCGCTTCGCAATGCTGGTGAGCGCGACCGCTGGGCCGCATCCCCATGACCTGGACAGGAGGAACGAGATGAAAGCCATCGTCCTGAACGCCTACGGCGGACCGGATGTTCTCGAGCTCAAAGAAGTAGGCAAACCGGAGATTTCGGAAAACGACGTTTTGGTGAGTGTTCACGCAGCCGGCCTCAACGCGGGTGACTACTTCTCCATGCGGGGCAGTCCGTGGCTCGCTCGATTTTCTGTCGGTTTTCCCAAACCCAGGGACTATATCCTCGGATGGGACGTTGCAGGGCAAGTCGAGGAAGTCGGCGAGAACGTGACGCGGTTCCAGGCGGGTGACAAGGTGTTCGCCTCTATTGAAGGTGGTCTGGCCGAATTTGCGCGTGCACCCGAAGGCAAGCTCTCCCTGGCACCAACCAATCTCAAGCTTGAACAGTCAGCAGCCGTGCCTACGGCCGCGGTGACCGCTCTCCATGCTCTTCGCGATCAAGCGAAAGTTCAGCCGGGGACGAAAGTATTGATCAACGGAGCCACCGGAGGCGTGGGAACCTTTGCAGTGCAGATTGCGAAGGCTCTTGGTGCGGAGGTGACCGGCGTTTGCAGCATGAGGAATGTAGACATGGTGCGGTCGATCGGCGCTGATCACGTCATCGACTACACAAGGGAAGACTTCACGCAGGGCGGGCGGCGTTATGACCTCATCCTGGACAATGTCGGGAACCGCTCGTTCACTGATTGCCGGCGCGCGCTCACCCGCGGAGGCATTCACCTGCCCAACACCGGTCACGCCGGTATGGGATACGTGATCCAGGCGTACATCCTTTCGGCCTTCATGCGCCAGCACGCTCGCCCGTTTCTCTCGGTGCCCAACGGCGAAGTCTTGCTCTATATTAAAGAGCTCATCGAATCCGGGAAGGTGAGGCCGGTCATCGATCGGACCTATCCGATGAGCGAAACACCCGCTGCGTTTCGTTATCTGGAAGAGGAGCACGCGCAGGGCAAAGTCGTTATCCTCATGCGGGGTGGGGCAGACTGAGGATGCGGCCCTACACTTCGCTCCAGTAGACCGCGCTGTCGCCCGGGGGTAACGGGCGCCCGGAGACCTTTCGGGTCTCCGGGAGAAGGCCATCCATGTCGTAATCAAGCAGGAGGCGCAAGTCCTGCCCGGTGCAGGAACCGGGGGCTGATCGGTCAGTTGTCTTGCCGTTTCCCAAAAATGCAGAAGGCGCCTTTCGGGCGCCTCGCGCACGATTGCAGGCTTCATATGCAGAGAACAACTCAGCGCCTAGTACTTCAGGCTGCCACGATTGATTTAGCGAAAGCTGAACTTTCGTCACTGGAATCGTTGAGCAAATTCCTTGACGCGACCGTCCACCCTGACTGGTATGGTCAAGGTCTTGCGATCGAGATGGTCTCCGAACTTGTGGCCTTTGCATTCGAGGATGTTCGGGTCGGTGAGATCATCGGAAACACTACTCGAGGCAATGTGGCCTCCTGCAAGATATTCAAGAATCTGGGTTTCGTTGAAACCGAATCGCATCCGAATTCTGAAGCTGTACGTTTCTTGCTTACCAGGCAATCGGTGCCCGCCTAACAACAAACGGGAGAAGTGGGGTACTACAGAATTTCCGAGTAGTCTCTGGCGCCGTGGAGTACCCTGTGCACAAGGACGACTGTGGGTTCAACACGGTAGAAGGCAAGGTAGTTGCCCATAATAGGGTACCGATAGCCCAACTTGGAAATGTCGGGGTCGCGGGGAATTCTTCCAAGCAGTGGCCGAGTGGAAAGGGCTGAGAGATCCTTCTCGATACGGGCCAACAAACGTTCAGCTGCTGGTGGGTTGTCGGCGGCCACGTATTCGTAGATGTCGGCAAGGTCCTGCTCGGCCAAGCCGAGGAGTCGGACCGCCCGTTTACGCGGAGGCACGAAGCCTCTTACGGATGTCGCGCACGACATGGGCGAGAGGTTTGCCGGGATCACCGGCGGCATGCTGAACTTGGGCGGCAGAGAGCTTGTTGAGCAATTCAAGCTTCTTCTGTAACTTGGCATAGTGGGTCAGCGACATAACGACCATGTTGGAAGCGGCTCATCCCTCAGGTTTCACAACGGAGGTCTCCTCAACTCTGGATTCCACGATGCGCCAGAGAATCGATGTTCCGTCACTTGCAGCAGGTCTGTACCTCTTGCGTGTCGACAGCGCACAGATCGGGAGTTCGTACGGAGTGCGGTTTGCAGCGCTGGTGAATGTGGAAGCGGATCAGTTCACCCGCCAGGTTCCGACAAGTTATATCCTGGAACAGAACCATCCGAATCCCTTCAATCCCTCAACGACGATCTCCTATGCGCTCCCGAAAGCCACACATGTTTCGCTCAATGTGTACAACACTCTCGGTGAAGCGGTGGGAGAACTCGTGAATGAAGAGAAACCGGCCGGCGCCTACGCTGTTCGGTGGGACGCAATCAATCTGCCGAGTGGTATCTATTTCTACAGACTGAAGGCGGGAGAATTCGCGCAAACACGCAAGATGGTATATCTACGATAGTGCCATTTGTCCCCCCGTGTGGGGACGGGAAGTCTTGATTGACGATATCCATCGAGATATATTCTCGGGTAGTGAGGTTGGGTACTCGTCGTCAAGTTGGTCCCGATAGTCCACGGGAGGGCAAGCGCAATGAACGAGACACAGCAGCAGTTGGTCGAGCGATTGCGGAAGAAGCACGCAGAAGGTTTGTTGTTGTGGGAGTTGGAGAACGGATTCGAGATGAGCCCGAAGCAGTCGGCGCTGGTGTTTGAGACGGCGAAGGGTATACTGCTCGAGCATCACCAGATGGAGCGAGGACGGGTTCAGGTCGTGGGGATCGTGCTGGGGCAGTCGGCCGGCAAGAGGATGCACGAGGTCAAGAAGAAGGAAGTTGGCGTCACGGTCGATGGTGGTGTGGAAGACCTCGAGTACCTGGGAAGACATGGGCGGAAGGATCTTCGTCGGATGCAACTGTTGCGCATGATCGACGAGGGAATCGACCAGGGCGTCGTCTTCAGCGAAGAAGATTTGGCGAACGTGCTCCGGACATCGACGCGGACAGTGAAGCGCGACGTCCGCCTCCTGCGCCAGGAGGGATGCGAGGTACAGACGCGTGGGTACTACGAGGGGATCGGGCGAGCCATAAGCCACAAGCGGGTGATCGTGGAGTACTACCTGCGAGGGAGGACGTTCGCGGAGATCGAGACGAGCAGTCGTCACACGCCGCAAGCGATCAAGCGCTACGTCGAGACGTTTGCTCGCGTGGCCTACGTGTTGGCACACCGCCACGTGAAGCCTCAGGAGCGCAGTTATATTCTTGGGATCAGTCCCTCACTGCTGAAGGAGTACGAGACGCTTTACCGTCGGGCCCTGACAAAGTACCCGGCAAAGCTGAAGGAGATCGAGGATCGCTATACGGGTTACCCCAACCCCTTACCCTATAAGGAGATCGACCGCCGTAAGGAAGGCTTCCACCGGGCTCTTCGGGGGAAAAAAAGTCAGTTGGGGAGGACCCATGCCCGTCCGTGACCGATTTGAAGCCCTGACGAAGCGGAGCTACCAGCAGGCGATCGTCCACATGCTGGAGACTGAGTACAAGATCATCGGCAGCCATCGCATCTTGCAGCAGCTGGCCGAGGATGTCGAGGCGCTCAACCGCGAGTACTTCGGGGAGCAATCCAAGATGGCTCCTGGGGTGTTGTGCTGGCGGACGCAGTCTCTGGAGGACCAGAAGATCGCCTATGCCAAGCGTACAGAGGACTACAAGGCCAAGACGATCTACCTTCCCCTGGTGGAGGAGAGAGATATCGAGATGCGCATGCATCACCGTGCAGGAGTGCGCAATGACAACTGGGTCGAGACGGACCTCCGGGAACGCGCACAGATGGTGCGGCTCCTGAGGAGCGCCTACGAGCAGGGGACGTCGTTGACGATCAGCGAACTGGCCGTGATCATGAACCGCTCGCTCACCATGATCGGCAAGCACATCAAGCAGTACTACGCCACGCACCCGGAGGAGACGTTACCACTGCGGGGATACATCTACGATCAGGGGAGTAACCCGACACACAAGGCGTTGATCTGCACCCTGCATGAGCGTGGAGAGAACGAAGCAGACATCGCGAAGAAGACTCAACATCAACTCAAATCCGTTGGCAGGTACATCAGTCACTACACACGGGTCAAGCAGCTCATGGAGCGAGGACTCGACAGCAAGGAGATCGCACACATCCTCGGGATCGGCGAACGAGTGGTCCAGGAGTATAACCGGATCGCCATGCACTTCCACCCAGAGTTGGAAAAGAAAGTTACACTTAAAAAGAACAAAAAAGCCAAAAGACCCACCCGGGGACAAATGGCCCTATAGACGCTGATTTTGTGCCGTAATCGCATAGAGCTGATCTTTGCCTGTTGCGTGTGAATTAAATATTCTGTATGTACAACACACTACAGGAAAATGCCACGCTCCCTGGAGTTGTTGCGATCCATTCCAACTCATTGGTTCAGTCATGACCGGTACCAGGCTTCTTGGAGTCTTCCGTCTGTTTCGTTTTGAGCTTCCATTCTCGGCCGGCGTCTGCGTCATCCTGGGTCAGTTCCTCGCATTAGATTCAATCCCGCCGCTGCAGGAGATCGTGCTGGGTTTTTTGAGCATCTTCTTCATTTCGGCCACGGCACTCATACTTAACGACTACTTCGACCTGGAGATAGACAAGATCAACGCGCCACACAGACCACTCCCTTCGGGCATGGTCACAACGCGCGACGCTATTGTTCTGTCCTTTGTTGTCGCGTTTCTCGGATTGATGGCCGGCGCCCTCTTGAGTCTGACCGCGTTGATCACCATCTTTGTCGTGTGGGTTGTGGGTGTGCTCTACAACTGGCGATTCAAGCGGTCCGGTTTGGTCGGCAATCTCATGGTGAGCTTTTCGGTCGGAATGACCTTTGTTTTTGGTGGTATCTCCGTCGGACAGCCTGCGAACATCAATGTATGGTGGTTCGGGGCAATCGCTTTTCTTATGGACCTCGGCGAGGAGATCGCCGCGGACGCCATGGACATCGAAGGTGACAAGCTCATCGGGTCCCGGTCCCTGGCAATCGTCTATGGTCGAGAAACCGCCCTGAGAACCAGCGCCGGGGTATTTGGCGCACTGATTCTGGTCAGTCTGGTGCCATTTGCCTTGGCGAGAATCCCTTCGATCTATCTCATTCCGATCATGATCATGGACATCGTGATCCTGTATTCGACCGTGCGTTTGCTGAACCCAACGACCAAGAATCCCCGAGCGCAAATCCGCGCGATCTATCTCGGTGGACTTGTTGCGGTGTTGCTGTTCATTGCGCTTCGCGTCATCGGCGGATGGGCGGTTGCCGCCTGAGCGACGATGGTTCCGACGGCCGTGGATCTGGCTGGGCGCGCTGATCGCGTTTCTCTGTGCGATCCCCTATGTTCTCTGGCAGGGGTCCCATGGCTGGTATTTTCTCTCCTACGCAGCCACATATTCTGGACGGACCACACATGCTTCCCCCTTCATCGAATTTCTGTGGCATCAACTCCTCCCGAATAACCTGGCCTCAGTGCCGTTGTGGCTGACCGGCCTGATTCTCCTCCTCCTATCAAAACAGTGGGCTCTGTACCGTTTCTTCGGTTACTGCTATCTCATCCTGTGCCTGGCCGTCTTCTTCTTGGGGGGGCAGTTCTATTTCGTGATCCCGATTTACAGTGTCCTGATAGCAGCCGGCTCCACGGGTGTCGAACAATGGCTTGAGGAGAGGGTGGAACGCGGCCGTAGACGGATCGGGGTGCGCATAGCAATCCCCGCGCTCTACCTGCTTCTCACCCTGCCGACACTGCCGTACTTTGTTCCTCTCCTTCCTGTCGACCTTCTCATCGACTACCTCCGGCCGGTAGGGGTGACCGCAGGCATCAAGACGGAAGACAGTCAGATCCGCGATCTTCCTCAACACGTTGCTGACCGGTTCGGGTGGGAGGAGCAGGTCCTGGAGGTCGCCAGAGTTTACCATGAAGCGCAGGATAGCCTGGCGGAGCCGGTGGGAATCGCCGCGGGTGACTGGGGAGAGGCGGCGGCACTGCACGTGCACGGGGCGGCCCTGGGGCTCCCTGAGCCGATCTCTACCGACGGATGGTACTATTTCGACGCACTTCAACGAAACGATTTTCGGAAACACTACGTCGCGATCGGATCTTCTCAAGCCCAGCTTCAATCGCTCTTCGAACATGTGGAGAAGAAAGCTACTTTCACGCATCCCTATTGCAGACCCAATGAGAACAACAAGTCGATATACCTCTGTTCACTCCCGAAGGTCAACCTCAGAACCTATTGGATTGTTGCCCATCGAATGGATCCCGGATTCGAGGAAGCACTGGACCGCGGACAGCACGGCCCTGTTGTTCTCCGAGTCGGCAATGAACGGGCTCGGGTATGCATACCTGAACCGGGGTCAGGTGCGGGAAGCGCTGGCGCTCTTCCTGCTGAATATCGAGGCGTACCCGCACTCCTTTAACGTCTACGACAGCTACGCCGAAGCCCTCATGGCCGACCACCAGTATGAGCGTGCGGCTCGGAACTACGCTCGCTCGGTCGAACTGAACCCCAACAACGACAACGGACGGAAGAAGCTGAAGGAATTATCTCTCCTTCTAAACTCGAGCACAACCCCGCATCTCTAGTGGGCGCCCTTCACGGTGGAGATCGCCCCGCCCGCTCCCTTCAGACCTTGCGCTTCAACTTCTTCCCGGGCACCCTTCCGGTGCGGATATTGGAGCTTGTGAGAAATGATTGATTACTCCGCCTTGCTGTGATATGCCCGTGCATTCCATAAAGGAGGAAGGGCAAACTTCGGGTTGCTGCAGAATCAATTGCTGGGTTTGCAGGAGACTTCCGGTCGAGTTTCGCGGACGCTTATTGTCTGGTCATCCGCCTGAAAAGCAGAAGGCGCCTTTCGGGCGCCTTCCTTTGTAGCGGGGGCCCGCCACATTCTGCACCTACAAAGACTCTCCCCGATCTCATTATCTGCGGTGAACTGGTATTCTGAAGTGCTCGAGCAGTCAGAGCCTTATACCTTCAAATTGGAAGTGTAACCGTAACTTTCCTTCAAATCTTCAATCAGAGCTTCACTTTCCTGGGTTGCACTTTCCCAATCCCAGCATGAACCACCCGACCAGGAGGCGATTTCGTGAGCCGGAAGAGATCCCTCTCCATGCAGCATTCCTCAGGGCATTCATTATTCTGAGATCTAACTTCTCTCAACAAGCCCCTTCTTTGCTTTCATCGCTCCGTCGAAATCTCCGATGAACATCCACCAATTATTTAGCGGCATTCCCTGATACAAGAGCCGATGCTCCGGCCCGGGCAGACTTTGCATCCAGAGCGTGAACCAATCGACACTGTTGCAGTTCCAGCGCTCGCAGTTCATCCGGACTGTTTTCCCCGTGCCGTCAGGCTGCCAGTCCTCAATGTCCGATTCAACATAGGTCTGGTTCTTCCAATCGTAGTCCTTTGTTCCGTTAGGCGGGTAATGCGCCCAGCCGCAATGCGGAACAATAATGTGGTGGCTTGCATCGCTGCCGACATATTTTCCCCAGAACAACAGACTTGACCAATTCTTTTCATCAGTCGTGTCTCTGCCGTCAACAAAATTCAGAACTGCTTCTATCTGATGCATATGATCTTCCATTGCTTCGGACAATCCGCGCTGATAGTTGTAATGATAGAGCGTGTAGGTGGAAGAAAACACCGGTAAATCGCCTTTATCACGGTCACTGTTGCTTACATCACCAAAAGGTCCGGCCATGTTGGATTCCCACAACCCAACTTTCCCTCCATCATATCCCCATACCCAAATCTCCTTCACTCCCTTTTTCTCCACCCACTCCTGTCCTTCAATTCTTTTGACGATAGAAAGATAATCTGTCATGGGAGCTCCCGTTTCCCTCGCACCACGCGTCGGCAGAGGTTCCAAAAACTCGTATGTATGCATCACAGTATAACGGACCCCCGGTTTTGCCGCACTATTCTTGTATGCATGATATCGGGACGCGTTTCCCAGGATGTCAACCAAACGGCCGGTAAGAGAATCGACTTTCTGCTGTGTAAAGTTCAGACTCTTGCCCCAATCGCCCGTTGTAGCGATATCGATCAGATCACCATTTACCGGAAAATATTTGACGACAACGACCGGGATTTCATATGTCTCATCCATCGCGGAGAGACAAGCAGGAAACGCCGCAATAACGATACTCCTGAGAATCCACCTATGGAGAAAATATGGAATGTGCATGCTATTGATCCTTGAAAAATACATGAAATTATACCCCCCTTTATTATCAAGAGGTTCGGGGCTCGAATCCCCCGAAGGGCTCGCCGTTCGCTTGTCCGTCACACCGCTCGCATCTTCCGGATGAGTTCCCGCCGAACCTCAGCCACACCCAGATTGGCCTAGAACTTCTTCCACCGGTAGAAGGTCACATCGGATACACATATCTTCCGGGTGATCTCACTCACTGATGTGCCCGATGCAGCCTGACGCAAGGCAAAGGTCATCTGCGCTTCCGTGAACCGTTTTTTTCATGATCGGGTCCTCCTCTCCAGATGTGGAAATGTACAAAAAAACTGACATCGAAAATGGACCACGATACAGGGAGCGGAACCCTGGCACCGATGTAGCCTTGAAGGGGATGCCGCGGTCTTCGCTGTTTGTCGCACGGATCTGAACAACTGAATTGAAAACATTAAGGCGTATTTCAATTCCGAGGCACAGCGGAGAATCGTCGCTTTTCGGGTTTGATACTTCGCCCACACAATAGTATATTCTATCAGATTCTTGCAGGGCCAACCCTCAAGCCAGGATGACCCTTTTTCTCTCTTCGGAACAAACCCCATCCTTGCCGGACACTCGATCCTCATACGGAGACCCGTTCTGTCCCCGCAGCGATCGTACGAATCAGTATTTCCAGATGTTTTCTGAGAAACACAGTCTCAAGCTGCAGGTGAGTTCTTTAAATGAAGAACGAGAGGAGCCTCTCTTACCGCGAAACCAGCCAGGACGATACCCTCATGGGACCCGGATTGAACGTCGAAAAGATTGCCATCTACGGATTTGTCTTCATCTTCAGCGCGATTGGTATCGGGCTTGTCTACGGAGCCATCGTCACCTTCCAGGATGGCGAGTCGACGAAGGCGTTTATGATGCTGGTTGCGGCTCTGGCGTTCGGGGGGTTCGGCCTGGGCGTCTTCGCCCTCTTGACTGTCGGATACCGGGGCTACGCGCGCGAAGCGGCCCTCCGGGCGGCCCACCCTGATGAGCCCTGGAAGTGGCGTGACGACTGGGCGACCGGCCGCGTCCGCAGCATGGGGAAAACCGCCGCCTGGTTCTTCTGGGGATTCGCCATCCTCTGGAACCTTATCTCCACACCGCTGTTGATCTTCCTCCCCGGAGAGATCATCGAGAAAGAGAACTATCCTGCGTTGCTGGGTCTGCTGTTTCCTCTCGTCGGAATTGGACTCATTGTGGTCGCCGTGCGGAAGACGATTCAGCGCAGGAAGTACGGCGACTGTCTGTTCATCATGGAGCGCGTGCCAGGTATCCTCGGGGGAGAAGTAACGGGCATCATCCTGATCCCGCGCGGCCTGCCTGCCGCCGAAACCCTCACGGTGCGGCTCTCGTGCATCCGCAGGGAACGGCGGCGCTCCGGCAAGGAGACTTCCACAAACGAAAATGTCCTCTGGCAGACAGAGCAGTCCGTCGTCCGGCTGTCGTCTACGAGCGAAGGGGCGGCGCAGGGCGCACCGGTGAGGTTCCGCGTTCCGTACGATTCCAGCCCTACGGGCAAAATTGACGAGAACAACTCGATTCTTTGGAAGCTCGAGGCAGACGCCGCGGTCACGGGTGTCGATTTCTCCACATGGTTTGAGATCCCCGTTTTTAAGACCGTGGCTTCCTCCCCGCAGGTCACCGAAGAGCGACTCCGCTCCGAGGATATGTCGGCAGGTGCACCAGCCATCACGTCCGTTGACCACACCGGTGTCGCCGTCGTTCCGAGCGCCGGGGGCGGAATGGAGTTCATCCTGAAACCCCGCGAGGGTCTGCTGGGCACGGTGCCTGCGATGGGCATCTTTCTCATTTTTGCGGGGATCGTCGCTCTGCTCGCGTACGCCGGGGCGCCGCTTATCTTCCCGCTGGTATTCGGGTTGGTCGCCTTACTCATCGCTTTCATACTTGTCTTCGGCGCCTTCGGCGAGAGCCGCATCGTCGTGGAGGAAGGACACGTCAGCGTTCGCAACCTTCTGTTCGGCATCATGATGGGCAGGCGCATGCTCTGTTCGAGCATCACGAAGGTCGGCGTTAAGGGAGAGGGACGGGCGGGGAAGCGTGGGTACTACTCGATCACCTTCACCCAGGGGGATGGGAAGTCCACCTCTCCGCTCCAGTTCCTGCGCGAAAGGCGGCAGGCCGACTGGCTAGCCGACGAGGTGTGCAAAGCCATGGAGCCCTGGCGGAGCGAGAAACGCCCCTAAGGAACGGGTCCCGGTCGACCGATCCCCGGTATCCTGAGCTATCGCAGAAGTGACCACTACTACTCCGTCGATGGCGGGAACATGAACAAAGGAAGGTCTGTCTGCGAACGGACTTCGATAGGGAGAGAGTTGCCAGAAGGTTTTGTTACCGATATTATCATGGACTCTCTGCCATTCTCAAAGTCAGCAGTCCGACTGGAAGAAATGATCAGACAATATCTCAACGGCCACGAACGGAAGGACCGTCTGGAAGCTTTTAGAGAGAGAAGGCTGCAGGAAATTGAACGGAAAATGGAGAATCTCCTTGATGCCGTCGAGCGGGGAATTGGTCTGGAAACGATTGTTGTAAGGATCAAGGACCTGGAGAATGAGAATGACAGATAACAGGGTCAAACAGTTCTCTCTTCAATCATTCGCACGAAAGGCGGGGCGCGTTATGTTGATGATACTTTTTCTCCTGCTGGCTTCCATGCTCATTCTTGTAACGGTGTTGCTGGCATGGAGCCCCGGGGAACCGAAACCCTTCTTAGATGGGAAAGGGAATCCGCTGGCGGGCAGCATTTCAGAAAAAAACCGGGTCAACATCAACGGTGTGGAACAGGGGATGTTTATCAAGAGCAAGGATGCTGCGAATCCAGTGTTGCTCTATCTTCATGGTGGAATGCCTGATTACTTCTTGACAGAGAGATACCCTACCGGTCTTGAAGATTACTTCACCGTCGTCTGGTGGGAACAGCGTGGTTCAGGACTCTCCTACCATGCCGACATCGCTCCAGCGACTATGACGCTGGAGCAAATGATATCCGACGTCCTGGAGGTGACGAACTACTTGCGTCACCGCTTCCATAAGGAGAAAATATATCTGATGGGACATTCGGGGGGAACGTTTATTGGAATCCATGCAGCGGTGCGGGCACCGGAGTTGTACTTCGCATACATTGGCGTTGCTCAGATGTCCTATCAGCTCAAATCTGAAAGACTGGCATATGAGTTTATGCTTCAACAATTCAAAGAGAACGGAAATTCATCAATGGTACGGAAACTTGAAGAAGCACCAGTCACCATGATGGACGGCACACCAGAAGCATATCTCGCATTGCGTGACATCGCCATGCACAGCCTCGGCATTGGCACGACACATGACATGAATTCGGTAATCACTGGTATCTTATTGCCTTCTCTGAAATTCCGGGAGTACACATTTGGTGAAAAGGTGAATTTATGGAGGGGTAAATCCCGTTCCGGGGTAAGCATCATGTGGGATGCGATGCTAACTACAGATTTGTCCCAGAAGGTAACAGAGCTTGCTGTTCCTGTCTATTTTTGTCAGGGCATATACGATTACACTTGCTCCTACACATTGGCAAAGGACTATTTTGACAAGCTCAAGGCGCCAGTAAAGGGATTCTATACATTTGAGCAGTCGGCTCACAGCCCCATATTTGAAGAACCGGAGAAAATGCGAACCGTGTTAATAAAGGATGTGTTGAATGGCACCAATCGCCTTGCAGACACGAGACGAAATGGATCTTCTACATTTTAGAGATGTCGAATTCCTTGCCAATATCGACGATTACGCAAATGGGTAGTATCCTGGAAGAATAAGCGGGTTCGCGGTGCCAACCCTCGCCCGTGACAAAACCATTGCAGAAGGCTGTTTTGGATACCGTGCGTATGTGATCTCCATGTCCACAAGAACATTTCTGGCGGGCCTCGATGAAACGACGGCGCCCACCTAAGAAAAAATCCCGACTGGCTTTCGCCAGTCGGGATTTTGAAGTAGCGGGGGCTGGAACTTTTGACTCTGCGAAACTCTACAGGTTATTCTCGGAGAAGGTTTAGAGGCCCTATAGCAGGGCCTCGTCTGATATGTGGCGTATCTGCGTACGGTTAGTGGAAAGTGGACAAAGTAGTGAATATTCTTGGTGCTGGATTTTCACTCATTCTGCCCCATGGGGATTGCCTGTCATTTGCATACCTGGGGGGCGAAGGGGGGAAGCGTCTGCACTGGATCGGAGGCGAAAGGAGAAAACGAAAGAAGAAAATGAGATTATACATATTGCAAGTGGCAGATGCAATATGTATATTCTTCTTAAACGTTCAAGAAGCTTACGATGACGTACATTCGCCGCGCAATCGAACCCCTCCTTCTGGAGGCCGCAAAACACTTCCCGGTCATTCTTCTCACCGGACCCCGTCAGTCGGGAAAGTCCACCACACTGCAAAGACTTTTCCCCGCGCACGCATATGTCACTTTTGATGATCCTATCATCCGCGCACAAGCAGAACGCGATCCTGCGCTTTTTCTGGCCGATCATTCTGCTCCCGTGATTCTCGATGAGATCCAGTACGTCCCCCACCTTCTCGAAGGTGTCAAAATGGCGGTGGACAAATCGAAAACCGGACGTGGATCGTATGTGCTGACCGGCTCGCAGGTATTCTCACTAATGGAAGGTGTCTCTGAATCTCTCGCCGGCCGTGTTGCCGTGTTCGAATTACTCCCGTTTTCCTACGCCGAACTCCCAGCCATCAAGGAAATGAATGAAGATCGGGCCTTCGAAGATATCATTCGGGGCTTTTTCCCCGGTCCTGTGGCTCAGCATGTCCCTCCTGCGATGTTCTATGGTTCATACATTCAGACCTATTTGGAACGCGATGTACGCGGCATGCACGCCGTGGGTGACCTCCGGGCGTTTCAACAACTCGTCGAGGTCCTTGCTGCGAACATCGGACAGGTTCTCAATCTCACCAAGACAGGTGCCTTATGTGGGGTGACCCATACGACCGTCCGTAAATGGCTCTCGGTCCTTGAAGCATCACGACTCATCTATTTGCTCCGGCCATACGCCCGCAATCTGCGCAAACGGGTGGTAAAGAGTCCGAAACTCTATTTCACTGACACGGGAATGGTTGCACATATATTGCGGGAATCGAATCCGCGGGCATTGCGTAATGGCGTTATGGGGGGCGCGATATTCGAAAATGCGGTGATTATGGACCTCGTGAAGGCGAATCACGGCAAGGGATCACCGTGGCAGTGTTATTACTATCGCGACAACAATCATGTGGAGGTCGATCTCATTCTTGTCCGGGGAAGCGAGCACATTCCCATTGAGATCAAACTCAGCAGGTCTCCCAACGACCACATGATCGCTGGACTGCGAAGTGTCAAGAAGTTGATCAAAGTGGAGCAGTCGTTTCTGCTAAGCTCTCGCAAGGAATTGGTGACGATGGCGAAAGATGTCAAAGCCATGCATTGGTACGAGTTTGTACGGGATGAGAGAAAGTGGCGATGAAGAAGGAAACTCTTTATGAACTGCTGACGAGTGTAGAACAAGGCGGCACCATACTACGAGGCAAGAAAGCTCCGAACCGATCATTCCGCATTGATAACCCGAACGTTTTGGCAATTCGCCGGCACCTGGGGCTCACTCAGCAGAAGTTTGCCCGGCTGCTCGGAATCAGCCCGGCCACACTTCGAAATTGGGAGCAAGGGCGACGAAAGCCGGAAGGTGCCGCCCGGGTACTACTCTGTGTCGCGGCAAGATATCCGAAGGCTGTTTTGGATACCGTGCGTATGTGATCTCCATGTCCACAAGAACATTTCTGGCGGGCCTCGATGTAACGACGAGCTGTCTCAGTAGGTAGAAGAATCGAAAAAGCGACCCTTGTGGAGTCGCCTTTTCGAAGTGCCGAGAGTACCGGGGGTAGGATCCCGCCTCACTGCGTTCGGTGGGACTTCCCTCATCTCGTCTTTGACGGGATTCGATCAGCTTGATCTCAAGCCCTCCCCGGCCAGCCACAAAAAACGCGGACGCCCCCCAAGGGGGGCGTCGGTGTCATAGCGTCAAGATTCTATGTGAGGCTTTCTAGATCGAGCAGGTCCTGTTTCCTTCCCGATGCCCGCTTGTTTGCTATCAGATCCTCTTTGGCGATAAAGTAGACCTTTTCATTACCATAGCGGGATTCAACTTTTCTCGACCATGCATCGTTAAAAGATACACCATCGATGGCCGTCATGATGTCAATGCGCAGGGGAGGAAAGCCGAGCTGGATCACCCGTCCGGTTGTCGCGAAATCTTTCCAGGTGAGCGACGAGAGCCCGAAGCCAAAATCTGAGAGGGCTTTGATGATCAGACGGGCATTGCTTTCGGAGGATTTTACGAACACGTCCAGGTCTCCCGTGTACCGCGGATGAGCATGAAGCGCAAATGCATATCCGCCGACAACGAGATACTCCACGCCATGTTTATTGCACGATGCGAAGAACTCTTCGAAGTCTTTCGCTACTGTCATATCCCTCCCCGGGGGAAAACATCCCATACTGCCGCCGCAGCTCCTCAACGGCACTCAATCTCTCTTCTTGCGATCGTCCCTGCCAGTATTCCTGATCTTGATCGTACTGACGGGAATCTCTCAGGTCATAGATACGAATGGGCGGCTCATGCATGAATGAAAATAGCCATCGCGAAGCACTTATGCAAGACGCCCTGGGTCCGCACGTGCGGGGTCGCCGCCACCCCGACCTGCAACGGCATCTACAACCACAAGCCCATGAAATGAAAGAGCCTCTGGCGTTTTGCCATAGGCTCCTTTGTAGCGGGGGCTGGAACTTTTAACACTGCGAAACTCTACAGTTCGTTTGTCGAGACGTGTTAGAGGACCTCACGGCAGGGCCTGTATTCGTATCAGCGACAATGGCCCGGAATACCGCAAGAGTTGCTGGAAAAAGTATTCATCCCTTTCTTCAGCACCAAAAAGGATGGTTCGGGGATTATCGTCGGCTGTAGAAATGTCATGGCCACATCATTCGGGGCCCGAAGGATCTCGAGAGAATTCGGAAACACATCGCAAGCAATCCATCACGGTGCGGACGGGATAACGGTAATCTCGGATCGGTGAAAACGGAGATTCAAAATTGTATCGACCTCCCGGCCCCGGTAATGTAGTAGTTCTGGGGCGTGGTCGCCGTGGTCGGTCCGGCCACCGCTGCGGCTGCGTAGTGGCCGTTGGCATCCGCGCCCTGCACGTTCGGAATCCACGTGTTTCCCGCTGCCGGAACTGCAGTACCATTCCCCGTAACATCCGATTGAACGCCGTACTTCGTGTTGTTCTTAAACGTGTTGCCACCCGGGTCTGACGCCGTTCCCATGTCAGCAAGACTGTTCGATGCTACGAGATGAACACCAATTCCAGAATAGCTCAATGTAGATCTCCGCATCGTCAGTGATGCCCCTCCCGCAACGGATATCCCCTGCGAGGTCGCCCCTGAAATGTCACAATGGCGAACGGTGAAATACCCCTGGCTGAGCACTATCCCGTATTGACCATTGTTCGAGATGGAGCAACTGTCGATTGTTGCTGAGCCATAGAGATACAGAGCCCCCGCGCCAACGCCGTTCATTGCGTTTCTCGCGAATTGAACCCGCTTCAAGGTGAGCACGGCTGTCTGGCTCTCCATGGTGATGGCCGATCCGTACGTGTCCGTTATTGTGGAGCCGATGATCGTGAGATTCGCGGTTCCGCGGAGGGAGGCAGCCGCGCTGGATCCGAATCCATGAAGCCCGGTGTTCGAAAACGTGCTCGTGTTGATCTCGGCTACCGTGGCGTCTCCCATCTCCAAGACGGTCGTGGGGGAGTCCTTGATTGTTGTGCCGGAAATCAGCGCCCGGGCGGCGTTGCTCAGCGTGACGAGTGCGTAATTGGAAGTGCCCCCCGAAAGCACACAATCCTTGATGGTAATCCGGCTGAATTCCTTTGCCGTGGCAATCACCGCGGACGTTCCTGTGCCGCCTTGGAATATCCCTTCAGCCGCACCGTAGATGTCGAATGTCTTATTGATCGTTGTGAGGCCTACACCGAGAAGAACGTGTGAGCCTGAACCGGCCCTGATACACGTGTTGAATCCCTGGAACTGAACATACTTGAACGTGTCTATCCCGGCAGCGTAAAAAGCGAGATCTCCAATGGTACCTACCAGTACGGCCTGTCCGGCCGAGACCGACTCAATGACCACGCCGGAGGGGAGAGAGTCGGGGAAGACCTGCCCGTTGGCGACGTTATAGGTACCCGCCTGCAGCTCGATCCGGATTCCGGGCTTGAACAGCGCGAGTGCCCTGTGAATCGTTTTGACGGGTGCGCCCGTGGTGCCTGAACTCCCATCGCTGCCAGTCAGGGGGTTTACGAAGATGAATTGCTGTGAGGCCTCACTCCCCGAAGGGCTTGCAGGGTTGTCATTCTTACTGCATCCGGCGACGAGCAAAGCCAGGACAAGAACTCCGGTGAGAATTCGGATCATGAGCTGTTTCCTGTGATTGTGAAGGCGGAGATACAGTCGCCTGGTAGTGTAACCGAGCCCGACTGAAGATCGTTCCTCACCTCCTAGTCAAGTTCATCAGACAAGACCATTATCGGATGAAGGAACGAATTGGCGGTCTTATGTTCATTATGGCACCATCAGGACTGTCCAAAACAAAGCGGTGTGGCCCTCGAAAATAGGCCATTCTGGAGCCAAATTGATGAAAACTGTTAAGATTGGTCTGGGTTTTGTCATGGTATCGTTACGGGAACGAATACGGATTGAAAATGGTTTTAGACAATATAGCCGGGATTTTTCTATTACTGTTCTTTTGCAGCACGATCGTCGAGTAACCTGACCCACGCGGTTGGGAGGCTCATCATCAGTTTCGGGATATCCTATGCGATTCGGGATTCCATGCTCGACGCTTCGTTCCTCCGCAAGGAGTAGCCAAGACCGATCTCTTTCTACACAGGCCGCTCCTTCCCCCAACACTCCCTCAACAATACGTTCTGCATCCGTATTCCTCCTGTTCATCGGTTCAAAACCGGGTCAGGGGGAGAATAGTCCTGCCCCCCGAAATGAAATCTATCACTTCACAATCACTAATGGAGTCGGATCCATGAAATCCTCACGACGGATGTTTGCGGCCCTGTTTTTCGTTGCTTTGCTGGCGCCAGGCTGTTCCAAAGACAACAGCACCCCAACGCAGCCGCAAGGAACAACTTCTGTCACGTTGAACGGCATTGTGTTGCGTCAGGGAACCACAACGCCCATTGCAGGTGCTAGAGTCTCCGTGGGGAGCGACACTGCGATCACAAATGCGACCGGGAAGTTTCAAATGACAGTAACCGCGGGTTCGTACAACGTTACCGCCGTGGCAGCAAAGTACTCCAACTACTCCGGCAGTGTCGCGATCGTATCAACGGTGACGACGGCAAATGACAGCATTTATATGCAATTCATGCCCTGGGACTTTGTGGGGAATACCATCGCGATACCGGGCCCGACCGGCTGGGAATATGCAGTCGGACTGAACAACACCATCTATTTCGCAACGCCCAATAACACCGGTTCTGCTCAGCACTTTGTCGCTTACGATCTCACCTCGAACACCTATGCGGAAAAGAGCCTGACCGGGAATGATCTCTGTGCTTGTGGGTACAATTCGGACCTCGTGGCGGCGAGTAACAAGCTCTTCCATTTTGCCAATGGAGGAACAATGTATACCCCGGCGACGAATCTGTGGGCACCGGCGAACTATCCCCCCACCAACAAAAGAGGTGAAACCGGAGTTGCTGTCTATGGTGACGACATCTACTATATCGGTGGCCGTGGCCCCCTTAATACATGCCAGGTTTACAACGTTTCCACCAATCTATGGAGGTCGATCGCCAACTATCCCTACGCTACGGATTGGTCGGCTGCGGTCTCGTACAACGGACAAATCTATGTACTCGGAGGAGCCAGTTCGCTGAACAAGATGTCGCGTTATACTCCAGGGACGAATAGCTGGTCGGCATTGCCGGATATTCCCTTTACAGACATTTACGAACGTCCCCGGGCAGTGACCTTTGACAACAAGATATTCTTCCTCTCGAGAACAGAAGTCTACGTGTATGATTTGATGACGAGCTCCTGGAGCCCGAGCGTCCTGGCGACACCCGGGATATCCAACGCAATTCCGGTTCTGGCCGGTTCTTCCATGTATCTTGTCGGATATAGTGGCATCAAATCCGGGTACGCAATCGTGAAGTACAATCCATAATTGCCACGTTGAGATTGTGAGATGGCAGCCATCGTTGATTTAAACAAACCGGCCCGGCAATCGTCACCGGGCTTTTCTTCATTGCTTCAGGAGGTGTTTGTCATCAGCTTCGGTCTCTATGACAGGTCGTTTGAACTGTCCGATTGTGGTTTTCGCGATTTGTGGTGAGACGGCCAAGCTACCCCCATGTCCTCTAACGTAGTTAGGGATTCCGTATGAAAATGGCGTGCGCCTTTTCAATAACACTCATTCTCCTTGTTGGAGGTTGCAACAAGAACGACAACCCCAGTGATCTGGCCGACACAAATGCCGGAGCCATTATCCGGATTTACGTGAATCCAGCCAGCGGATCGGACGGGAATGCGGGAACAGACAGCTCTCCATTGAAGACGATTCGAAAAGCCATGGCGCTCGCCAGGGCCGGACAGAGAGTGGAACTCCAGGCGGGAACATACGATGCCGCCAGTGGACAAACATATCCGGACACAATCCCTAACGGTGTCGTCGTAGAGGCTGTGAGCGCCGGACTCGCAGTCCTTGTGGGTCCAAACCAGATCGCGTTCGTCGGTTCCGGAAATGACACGACCCGCTATCTTTCGTTCCAGGGGTTTCAGACGATCATGCAGTCACAATTGTGAAAATGCCAACAGCTTTCACGCTGTGAGAAAGAGCCTCGTCGGACTTACTGTCGGGATCCCGTATCAAGAATTTCCATGGTTCGACGTCAGAAAAGACAGTCCTCAATTGCTGGGTGGTCCATTCAGAAGTGGGATCATCGGTCAGGTTGCAGAGGATGATTCTTCTCCTGTCGAGGAAGTGAAGGTTCTATTGGGGCAGGCGGTTCTAGGTGTGAGCGTCAATCCTGTGGAGGAGGTGGCCCGCTTTTCCTTAACAAAAATCCCGATGGTGAACCCTGCCTTGCGAGCAGCGCTTCCACCATCGGGATTTCTCGATCGGAGATTTAGCGGTGCTTCCCGCGGAGACACGGACCTCACCCCGTTTTGGGTCTTGCGGTTTCCCAAAAATGCAGAAGGCGCCTTTCGGGCGCCTTCCTTTTGTAGCGAGGGCTGGAACTTTTAACACTGCGAAACTCTACTGGTTTTTCTCGGAAAGAGTGTAGATGCCCTCACAGGAAGTCCCTGTCTGATTTGTGGCGTATTTCCGTACGGTTGGTGTGAAAAAGAGGCGCCCGGCTCAGAATGGAGAAGCCTCTCGAAGCAGTCGCTCCCAATAGTCTTGAAGCGCCAGCGAGGCCACCCACCTGCTGATGTATTGGGTGTCCAATGTGCCGAATTGAACTTCATAGACACTCAGTGCATCGTGAAACTGCTTTTCACTCCCACCTGAGAGTTGTGCCCAGCGCAGTTTTGCAAGGATCGTGTCTTCCGGTGAGGAAACAAACACCTTCATTCCAAGAACATCCTCGTGTTGCCTCCGGGCGAAACGTGCGATGTCGAAGGGTTCGGCTGTCAATATCCAGAAATCAACCTTGTCGCCTTCGCTCATCTGGAGCAGACTGAACATTGTTCTGGTCCTGATCGCTTCACGAATGCTCTGCTCCTCGAGATAGAACTCGGGGGAGGGGAACACCTTCAATAATCCGGGGAGCGCATGTGGACTGAGATCGACGACCAAATCGATGTCATGCGAGAGCCTTGGTTCTCCCTGCATACTTGAAGCGAACGAACCCGTAAGCATGTACGGGCACCCTGCTTCGTCGAGCGCCCGGATAACCTTGTTCAGTAGATCCTGTTGTGACATTTGGTCACGCGTTCAAGGTATATTCGCCTGATCTCAGGCTCAGACATTCCGCAGTGTCGCCGGCGCAGCCCGTCAGCGAAAAGGCGTCTGCCAAGCTCGGTGAGCTCGAAAGCCTTGCACAGGCGCTGCTCAGGTGTCATTGAGCGCAGTACCTGTATGTACCGCGTATGGTTTGGATGGCGTTTAGGGTCCATACCTTGGAGTAGAGGTATTGTCAAGATCCGCAGAAATATACCACGAAAGTCAATGACATCCAAGTGGTCAGATATTGTGTCGGGCGATGGTGCGTCAAGTCCCGCACACCCAAATACGTCGATGGGTGGTGGATTAAGTATCGCGCAATTAGTACAATACTCCCACCCCAAACAAACGAACCGGACATGAGAACAGTCCGCAGAAATGACCCTTGCCCCTGTGGCAGTGGGAAGAAATACAAGAAGTGCTGCGGCGCCGCCGCACTTCAGAGTCCGTATGCCCTCTACGAGCGCATACGGCGGCTTGACGGGGAAGCAAGCGATCTACTTGTGAGATTCTCGAAACTCCGTTATGGCGACGATGCTCTCGAACAGGCATGGATGGCATTCTGGTTTTTAGATGAGACTCCTCTTGACAGTTCGCATCCCGAATATGAATTCTTTCTTCGGTGGTTCGTGCTGGATTGGAGGCCGGACGGAATCAAACGTCTCGCCGAAGCGTTTCTTTCAGAGCGCGGTTCCACCATCGACACAGACATGCGCCGGTTTCTTAACGCAACTCTTGACGCTCCATATAGCTTTTTCCAGACTTTGGACGCCGAGCCTGGCGTTGGGCTCGAGCTGCGGGACATACTCCGGAGGCGAGACTTCCGCGTAATGGAGAGGTCTGCATCCTCAATTCTCGAGAAGTCACATATCCTTTATGCTCGCGTGGTAGAGCAAGACGGAATTGCTTTCCTCATGGGGAACGGCTTCCTCGTAATCCCCCCATCGTCCTTCTCTAGCCTGTTAGACTTGAGAGCGGATCTGATACGTGAGGAAGACTCAACGGTTGAAGCAGTGGAATCTGAGACCCTACTCAACCGGGAGGACGATCTTCGCGAAGTGTATT
Organism: uncultured Bacteroidota bacterium; assembly: GCA_963779225.1. Taxonomy (GTDB): domain Bacteria; phylum Bacteroidota; class Ignavibacteria; order UBA10030; family UBA6906; genus CAVPCZ01. Next base: position 40,833 of record CAVZWW010000002.1, on the reverse strand, counting down.
TTGAGCTTGCCGATCAACAGCGGAACCGGAGGCTCGATATCCGCAATACAGACGGTGATCCATTGCTCCTCCACACATTGCGCTACACCATCTCCTCTTTTGAGGGAACGTTTCACGCACTCAAGGACCTCGAGTTGAAGGTCACACGTCGTCCAGAACAGGAATTGATTGAAGAAGGGGAGCCAGCGAAAGCGTTTGTTCATTGGTTGAGAAAGCGGAAGACCACGAGCGGGGAGGAATCGATCACCATCGCAACGTTGAAAATCGCTGATTCGACGCTCGTGGTTGAGGCCAATTCCGAAAAACGCGCAAAGCGGGTTCAGAAAGAAATCACGAAGCGCCTAGGGAAGGACGCGGTCTATATCGGGACGACGATCACATCGACCGAGGGAATCTTCAAGCAGTCGGCAGGAGAAGGCGCCAATGCACAGAAGGGCGAGACCGAACACAAGCGTCTCATGAGGCAGTCTCCAGAAGCACGACGTATGATCAAGCAGTACATGGAGAAGCATTGGGCGGTATGGCCTGATACTGCCCTGCCCGCTTTGCGCGGGATGACGCCACGTCAGGCGGCGAAGGAGCCACTGGGTCGAGAACTGCTCGAGTCGCTCCTCCTGGATTTCGAATCACGCAACAACGCAGAAACGGATGAATATCAACGCGTCGACGTGGAGAAACTCCGGAAAGAGCTCGGAATGAAATGAGAACAATCCATGCCTAAGTCAGTCCAATAGACGAAGCCTTTTGCCGCATGCCTGCTCTAGAGAAAGACATCGACCTCATAAGAGTTCTCGCAGCTCAGAAGGAGAAAGAGAATCTTCGATTCAGGATCTTCCTCAAACAGCGCGATGCGACGCGAATCGATCGCCTCGTTCATCGCATCAATTCAGAGGTGGCAAAGGAGCTTGACTGCACCGCATGTGGGAACTGCTGTGCCGCGCTGAGACCGATTGTTACTGACAATGAAATCGCAAGATTGGCCAAACTGATACACACATCAAGGGCAGTCTTCATTGATCGCTACACCGAGCATGATGCAGAGGAGAATGCGAGGATACTCAAGGATACTCCGTGCGCGTTCGTGAAAGAAAGGAAGTGCATAGTGTACGATGCCAGACCTCACGATTGCCGGTCCTTTCCGCACATCGACGAAGACGACTTCATATTCAGGACTCTGCAAATGGTCGAGCACTGCGGGGTCTGTCCGATCATCTATAACGTGCTTGAGCGATTGAAGAAAGAGCTTAATTTTCGATAGCACATCCGGCGACACTCATCCAGTTTGCGGATGCCCCCTTGTGTCGTAGGATTGGCGCGAGCCATGAGAGCTACCATCGACGCGGCCCGGCGGAAGGCATCGGGCCGTTGCGTTGGCAGCGGGGTATTCGAATGAAAGAGCCTCTAGCATTTTCTGCCAGAGGCTCCTTTGTAGCGGGGGCTGGAACTTTTGACTCTGCGAAACTTTACAGGTCATTCGTGGAGAAGGTTTAGAGGCCCTCACAGCAGGGCCTCGTCTGATTTGTGGCGTTTTAAGTACGGTTTGTGGAATGTGGACAAAGTAGTGAATATTCCTGGTGCTGGACTCTCAGCCCCATGAGGATTGCCTGTCATTTGCATACCTGGGGCAAAGAGGGAAGCGTCTGCTTTGGATTGGAGGCGAAAGAAGAAGAGCAGGTTATACGTATCGTGAGATCACTCGCCGTCCCCAATCAAGGGTAGGATATGATGAGTCAGGTCTAGGTGGTTATTGGAAATGTATTTATCAAGGGTGGCGTGACCTTCGACCACTCCAATCTGTAAAGCAAAATGTCGGTCTTCGCCGGGTTCGAGAAATTGAAGCGTTCCCTTGGCTCGCTCCGCAGCCCGGCCGCCCACACCGCAGTTGGCCGGTTCCATACCCAGCACATAGGTGCCCGCTCCCATCATCTTCCACTCTGCAAAGCGCTTGAGCTCCGCCTGCCGGTACCGCACGAACAGCCCGAGGTCGAGAGCATCATTCCGGATCATGGCGACTACAAACCCGTCGGGATCCGGGACGAGGTCGTGATAGAACAGCTGTCCGAGATAGCCCGGCTGCGGTTCTCCGACCAGTCGCGCCGTGTCAAGACCGGGGGTGGCGATGTCATCCCGCGGCAGGGTCCTCTGGGAGCGAAGCAGAAGACGGGCCCCGTTATCCACCACAGGCCAGCCCGCATTAATGTGGTAGAGGATCATGAGGGGCGTCGCGTTGGTACCTTCATTGCGCACCGTGTCACAGACCTCGATAACCGATTCACCCAGCGTTGTTTCAATCGTACGTTGCAGCGTGAGATGTTCCCGGAACGGATGGTACTCCTCCATAGTGCCTTCGACAAAAAACCTGCATTCCTCGCCAATCCATTCCGTTCGCGAACTAACCTTGCGGGCGGGGAGATGCGAAAGCCGCCCGTGGAGACCAAGTGGTTCTCCCTCGTCTACACATGGCTCTCCAAGGTAGGTCAACCCGCATCCGGTCATCAATCCTCCGGCAAACGAACGGAGCCATCCGAGACCCTCCGCATCAAAAAAAGCCGGGTGTACGTCGCCCACCGGGGAGCGCCATGCGAGCGGAATGCCCCGGTAGTCCGCAACAGAGATGTCCATTCCCCGATCGAGAGTGACCTGGAACCGAAGACCAGAGCCGGTGCGTACATCGGCAATCCTGACGCTGTCCTCTTGACCGTCGGACAGAGTCATCATGCGTATGCCGGCAAGTTGCGAGAGATCACCAGTATGTGCGGTAATCTCATCATGGGTGAAGTTACGACCATAGAGCCGAGGCATAATCAACAATCCTTCTGAAATCCTATGAGATTCTTCAAACCGCCTGCTCTTCTCGTGTCGCTCTCGTTTGCTTTATCATCAGCAAAAGCCTGTCCGCCTAACGCCTTGCGCCCCTTCCGCATACATCCTTGACTAACCCTCCAATGCCTGTTTTGCACCCTCGACGATGCGCATGGGATCCGGACGATAGGCATTCTCCAACACCGGCGCGAATGGCACCGGCACGTCGGGCGAGGCCACCCGGACCACCGGAGCCTTCAGGTCGCGTCCGAAGCGCTCCGCGATGCCGGCGGACAACTCCGCGCCGACACCGCCGGTCTTCGGTCCCTCCTCGACGATCACCACACGACCGGTCTTCTGCACAGATTCACCGATCGTATCGAAATCAAACGGCGACAGACTCCGCACATCAATCACTTCCGCACTCACGCCCTCGGTCGCAAGTCTCTCTGCCGCGTTCAACGCGTGATGAAGCATCAGCAGCCAGCCCAGAATGGTCACCTGAGAACCCGGACGCCGGACTGAGGCTTTGCCGATCGGAACGGTGTAGTCCTCATCAGGGATATCGCTCGTGGCGTCCACTGCCCCGGATTCCATACGCGCGCCTTTCGAACCGTACAGCAACTTGTGCTCAAAGATCATCACCGGGTTGTCATCCCGCACGGCAGACTTCAGGAGTCCCTTGGCATCGTACGCGTTGGATACTGCCACGACTTTGATGCCGGGGATGCCGATGAAGAAACGCTCTGGGTTGCGCGCATGCTGCGCGCCGCGCCCGGTGGCACCCACAGGTGCTCGCATCACCATCGGAACTTTGACGGTGCCGCCAGACATGTACCGCATCATGGATGCATTGCTGTGGATCTGATCCATCGCGCAAAAGAGAAAGTCCCCATATTGGACATCAACGATAGGCCGCATCCCGAGCATAGCGGCGCCAACTGCCACACCAAAAAAGCCATTCTCGGCGATCGGTGTGTCGATGATCCGGTCCCGAAACCTTTTCTCCAGACCGAGCGTCACGGTAAAGGCGCCGCCCCAGCCACCGGGAATACCGATATCTTCGCCTATACAGAACACGCGTTCGTCTCGTTCCATCTCCTCGGCTATTCCTGCCCGCAATGCCTCAGCAATCGACATCCGTTTCATAGCTGTTCCTGTCCTTTGCATTTCACGCATATACATCCGTCAACACATCTTCAGGCGTCGGTTTGGGCTCCTGTTCCGCCTGCACAATTGCTTCACGAATATCCCTCTCGACCTTGGCCCGAATCGCATCCAGTTCGCCGCGCGTCACATCAGAAGATTGCAGCAAAACCCTCTCGAATCTGCCGATCGGTTCGTTTTGCATGGCCTGTTGCCGCTCCTCCTTCGGTTGATATTGGCACGGATCCCGGCGTGAATGCCCGGTGATTCGGTACGTTATCAACTCCAGGAACACCGGCCCCGTGCCGCTCAGGCACACATCCTTCGCAGATTGAGCGGCTTCATACACAGCCAGGACATCATTGCCGTCAATCCTGTATGCCGGAATCCCATAGGCTGCGCCGCGTTCCGCCATGGTCCTCAAACGAGATATCTGACACACGGGCGTGGAGGCGCCGTAGAGGTTGTTCTCACAGACAAAGATCACCGGCAGGTTCCAGATAGCAGCCATGTTCACCGCCTCGTGGAACGCACCCTCGGACGTCGCCCCGTCGCCAAAAAAGCAAGCGACCACGTTGGGTCGTTTCTGCATTTTCATCGCCAACGCCATTCCCGTGGCCACCGGAATGCCTCCGCCGACGATCGCAATGGCCGGCGGCATTCCCCTGTTGATGTTGCCCACATGCATGGATCCGCCTTTGCCTTTGCAGCAGCCAGTCACACCGCCGAACAACTCAATCAGGATTTCCAGCGGGCTCACTCCCTTGGCCAAGGCATGACCGTGTGGACGATGCGTCGAGGTGATAAAGTCCGCATCGGTCAACGTTCTGCACACGCCGACGGCTGCGGCCTCCTGCCCCTGACACTGATGGATAGTTCCCGGCATCCGCCCTTCCAGAAACAAATACTTGACCTGTTCCTCGAATTCGCGGATGAGAACCATCCGTTCATAGAGTCCCAACAGGAATCCATGTTCGTATTTCAGTTGTCCCGACACGTTTTTCTCCTCTTAGTCGTCATTTGCAGACAGATCTGGCAAAACCCTGGTCGCCGGGCAGGACTGCCGGTAACTCCCTCGTTCTCCCACGCGGTAGTTCACTGTTTTACCGGGTACGCGCATTGATGCGCTTCGTCGGCGAAGGCTTTCACGAGAGCGGGTTCGGCATCGAAGAAATTGTCGGAAGGACAGAGGATATATGCGCCGCTCCTGCCAGCCCCCTCGAAACAACGGCGCACCTCGGCGCGTGTCTGCGATTCCGTACATCCCTTGAAGAAGTGAAACTGGTCAAACCCTCCGATCATGCAGATGTTCGAAGGTACGCGTCGGCGTGCTTCTGCCAGATCCGTATCGCCCCCCATGCCGACTGGCGTAAAAGTTTCCATGGCATCGGGTTGCATCGCCGCGATGTTTTCGAGTATCGGCATCATGCCGCCACAGGTGTGATAGCTAATGCGTTGACCGGCGGCGTGGGCAAACTCGATTAAGCGGCTGTCGTAGGGCGCGACAAACTTGTCGAACAACCGAGGCGAGATTACGCTGGAGGATGCGCTGCCTCCGCCCAACTCGAGAACGTCGTAATGCGCCCCTGCGAGCGATTTTACGAAGACCTCCTTTCGTCGAAACAGGATGCCAAGCAATTCTTGGACCCATTGTGGATCGTCGTGGGCTTCCATGATCAGCCGCTCGACTCCGACCAGACACGTGGCGTCCTGCCAGGTCCCGGGTTGCCCGAAGACATCAAAACAACAGATGTACCCGCGTACCAACCCCCTTTGCCCAAAGGCCTCGGCGGTCCGATTCACAGCATCAACGTCGCATTTCGGCGCAGTGACATATTCGCCGATCAGGTCAATATCCCGTTTCTCCTTGATCAGTGGTTCGATGAGCCAGGCCGTGTACGGATCGTACTGCACAACCATAGACAAGGTACCTTTGGGCGTCACGAAACGGTATCGCGTGGTGGGATAGTGCTGATCGGGAATAGCCTCAGTCTGAACGCGCCAGTCGGCGGTCGCCACCCTTCGACTTTCCAGAAAACCCGGTTCGCTCTGATCCGGATCATTGAATTCGCCGCGAGTCGGGTCCGGGCGATGGGGCACAGTGTACGTGATCGGATCCCAACCGTAGTCGTCGAAGAACTCTGCTTCCGATATCCCACCCATGCAATCGGTCAGGAACTTCGGCATCAGAAAATGAGTGGTCACCGGCAGTCGATCCGGCATTCCACCGCCCAGAGCCGTCAACATTCGTTCACGGGATGTCATCGGTATCCTCCTTCCGGCAGGTTCAAGACCAAGCCCCTACGACTCGGTGCAGCAGAATTCACCCATCCAGTGCGCTATCAAACGATGTCAACAACTCCAGGGCCCGGTTGCTACGCAGCGCCGGAACCGCTATCCTTTGTTCACACCAATCACGGCGATCACCTCGCCGGTTGTGACTTTCTGTTCCGGCAGCGCACAGATCTCAACGAGAATGCCGCTGGCGATCGACTCGACTTCAACGATAGCCTTGTCAGTTTCCACTTCCAGCAATATTTGACCGCGTTGTATGCGCTGACCAGGTTCGATCAACCACCTCACCACCCTGATTTCTGCCTCGTTGGCTGAAAGGTCGGGCATCTTAATCTTCAGTTCCATCGTCACAACCTCCTTACATACAGAGCGCACAAGATCCAGGTCTCCTCTCAATCATATCAGACGATCCTGCTTTGCCTCCAGATGGTTTGCCGCCAGAAAGGCTTCTGCCTCGCTTGCCGAGAACACGCCTTGCGTAGTCCCGATCGCGCGAACCGCAGAGGCACCAAGCGCACTGGCAAACCGGAGCATTTGGGGCAAATCCCAACCGCGTAGTATACCCGCGATGACTCCCGCGTCAAAGGCATCGCCAGCTCCAGACGGATCCACAATTGGCATGGGATAAACCCCGGACCTCCAGCACTCGCCTTTCCTGGCAGCAAGCGCACCGTCCCTGCCGAGGGTGACGATCGCTGCACCCGCTCCAGCCGCAAGGAGTACACTGAGTTGATCCGCAGGCCGTTCGTATCCCGTGAGGGCATGCGCTTCGTCATTGTTCGGCAGGAAGTAGTCAATGTATGGAAGGAGCGGCGCGAGATCGGCCATTCCCCTGACGTGTTGGGGAATCACGACATCCACCACGGTGACTACGCCTTTCTCGCGGCAGAATTTCAGGAGGTCCAGAAATTCTGCCGTCCGGAAGGAGGGCATCAAGAAGAGGCCACCCAGATAGAACACCCTCAAACCGGCCACCCAGTCGCGCCGAATATGGTCCACTGTGAATGCCGCGTTGGCGCCAAACGAGTGGATGTATCGCCGGTCCTGGCCTTCCACGAGGAGGATCACGGTCTTACTCGTGGGGCAATGCGGAGCCCGCACGATGTGCTCGCAGCCCACGCGGCTTTTCGTCAATGCCTCCGTGAGGAGGTTTGCCGAGGGGTCGTCACCCACACACCCCGCGACATCCACCAGCACGCTCTGTTTCGCCAGGTCAATCGCGACGTTTGCGGCGCACCCTCCGGAATGCGTCGGCATGTCATCCACCGCCAGCAACTGCCCCTGGCGAGGCAGATCTTTCATCGGACCACAAAACGTATCCACCACCAGTATGCCGGCACATCCTACGTCGGCCATGTCTTCGCCGCCTTTCCGGGTCGGGTCATCTAGGCCCGATCGCAACACCCGAGAGTTTCGATCCGTTCGAGAACCGCATCGCGCACCGCCAGGCGTCCGGCTACCAGGACATCCTCCGGTCCGCCGCAACCCAACTGTTTGTGTGGATTCATTTCATCAGCGCTGAGCACCCGGCGCACGGCGTCAAGGTACCGCTGTTTCACGTACGTGCCGTAACACACCTTCGCCACCCCCAGGCGGATTGCCGCGCGCAATGAATCGGCGTCGATGCCGGATCCGCCATGCAGATCGAACGGTACGGCGACCTTTCTACGAATCGCACGTAGACGATCGATGTCGAGAGATCGCGACCCCTCCAGAACGATGTGGACATTCCCCACACTCACGGCAAGCAGGTCAATACCGGTTGACTCGACGAACCGCACCGCCGCGTCTGGATCCGTCAACTCCGCCTCCCCATTGCTGAGAGTGTCCGGCACGCCGCAAGGAAGATGTCCGAACTCCGCTTCAACGGCCACCCCCTTGCTGTGTGCATAACGCCCCAAATCCGCCACGCGACGTACGAATGCCTCCTCATCGGCGCCAGGATCGTCCGGCATCACGAGACTGAATCCCATTTCCACGGCCTGCCGAATCCAGATGTCGTTTGAACACTCATTAAAAATCACGGCGCAGGGAACTGCCGAAGACTCGGCGGCGGCGCGATAGAGCGCGGCGTGCCATGCGAGGCGTTCCGAGGCGAGACGCGTGCTTCTACTCAGAAAGTCGCCGTTGATCCCCACCAATATGGGCGACAGCATTTTCTCAGCCGCATCCAAAACACCCTGCAGCGACTCGATGTTCCAACTTTCAAAGTAGCCGACGGCATATCCTTCCACTCGAGCACGAGTGATCAGTTCCATGGCAGGTCTCAGCGGCATGTCACTCACTCCTCTCGGCGGGCGGAAGCCGCCCAAAGTCACCTACGGGATTGTGCCTTGTCAAAATCTCATCTGCCTCCAAAGTAACGAATCGGAATCACTTTCGCTACTTTGGATTTTGTACCAACCAACCGGATAGCCACCCAAATGCTGAGACCGCTCCTTTCGTTTCTGCTCTCGCTCTTCACATCTCACACCCCGCTTCACCTCGAGGTTCTGTTTCAGAAAGCCGCTGGAGAGGTAATCGCGCGGTCATCGCCAAGACGCAGGGCAAGCCTCTCTGACAGGTTCTTCATCGGAATCTTGACAGATCTGTACGACTCCTGGAAGGAAGCACAGCGCATCGTCCAGCCCGAAACCGTCATTCGCTGGTACCGGCAGAGCTTCAGAATATTCTGGAAATGGAAGAGCGGGTCAACTGCGTGGGTTCTCGAGAGCTACATCCACTACTACAACACCCAAGGGACTCACGTGGGGATCAACGAGGAGCACCTGAACCGCGGGAGGTCCAAGTCAACGGGGAGATTGACAGGGTAACTGTCGTTGGCGGGCTGCAGATTCCCAACCATCAATAAAGTACCCCTACAACGCAAGTTGTAGGGGTAGCGAGTAGCGAGGGTAGGATCCCGCTACACAGAGTTCCGCGGGACTTCACTCATCCTGTCTTCGGCGGGATTCGTTCAGCTTGAAATCACAGGCCCGCCAAGCCAACTACAAAACGCCGATGCCTCCAAAAGACAGAAGGCGCCTTTTCCGGCGCCTTCCTTTGTAGCGGGGGCAGGACTTGAACCTGCAACCTTCGGGTTATGAGCCCGACGAGCTACCAATTGCTCCACCCCGCGATCATTTTAGCATTTTAATATACACATTCAGCCACTAGAAGTCAAGGGGAGGTTACAGCCACCCCTTTTCCTTGTACCAGGCTATGGTCTGATTGATTCCGGCTTCGAGTGAAATCTCCTGCTCGAATCCGAAGTCGCGCTTCGCCTTCGAGGCGTCACAGGTCCAGTAATCCTGTACCATGTCCCGCGCTTTCTCGAAGTTGACCAGCACCGGTTTGGGGGTGAAGAGACCGAAAAACTCCGAAAACCCTGAAATAACGTATACTCCGGCTTCGGGAATACGCAGCGTCAGTGCACCACGCCCCAGCGCCCTGCGCGTTATTTCGCCAACCTGCTTCCATCCGTACACTTCCTTGCTCGATATGAAATAGGTCTCTCCCACACTCCTTTCACTCTCGCCCGCCATCACAATCCCCCGGACCAGATCGGTCACGTGAATCAGACTGATGTACTTCTCACCGAACCCGACCACCGGCTGCAGCCCCTTGCTCATCGTCTTGAAGAACTCAAAGATGTCCTTGTCCCTCGGTCCGTACACTGCGGGCGGACGCGTTATCGTGACAGGGAAGGAGGTTCCGAATTCCAGGCAAATTTCCTCCGCCTTCCGCTTGGAAAGGCCGTACGTGGTTATGGGGTGGGGGATGACGTTTTCCGTGACGGGGGTCTTCGAGGAACTGGGGCCGGCAGCCGTCTGACTGCTGATGAGGACGAACCGTTTGAGCCCCGGAGCAAAACGCCGCGCCGCCTCCAGAAGCTTCCGGGTCCCCTCGGCGTTGGCCCTGTAGTACTCCTCCTTTGTCTTCGCCTTGGTGAGCCCTGCGGAATGGTAGATCACGTCCACGTCCCGGACCGCATCCGCCAGTCCCGCTTCATCAAACACGTCCCCGTACACGATTTCGACAGGCAAACCTTTCAGCCACGCCATGCTGCTGGTCTGCCGGAGCAGGCAGCGCACGGAGTAGTCTTTCTGCAGAAGGAGATCAACGAGATGGCTTCCGATGAAGCCGCTGGCGCCGGTGACGAGTGCTTTCATAAGGGGTCTGCTTGTTTGACTTTTGCGGGATGTTCAAGTATATTAAAATACTTTCATCTAATCAATCCAATCCACGACCTTTCAGTATTTCTCACGGGCGACCGATGACGTCACACGAACCTGCTCACTCGCACACCAAGCATCACGCAACTCACGATACAAAGAAACCCGTTGACCTCTTCGAAAAGTGCCGGTTGTTCACCCGCGCCGACGAAATCAAAGCCACGGGACTCTACCCCTATTTCCGCCCGATCGAAGAGAACGAGGGCCCCGTGGTGACGATCGAAGGGCGGAAGATCATCATGGCCGGGTCGAACAACTACCTCGGACTCACTGCTGATCCCCGGGTGAAAGAAGCGGCGGCGGCGGCCGTCCTCAAATACGGCACGGGATGCTCGGGTTCCCGCTATCTCACAGGCACGCTCGATTTGCATATCGAGCTCGAAGAACGCCTGGCGAAGTTCTTCGGACGCGAAGCCTGCCTCCTCTTCAGTACGGGGTACCAGACCGGGCAGGGGATTATCCCGACGCTGGTACAGAAGGGGGAATACGTAGTCTCCGATAAGGACAACCATGCGTGCCTCGTGGCCGGAAACCTGATGGCCAAAGGGGCCTTCGCGGATTTCGTCCGGTACAAGCACAACGATATGGCGGATCTCGAGCGGGTGCTGACGAAACTACCGCAGTCCGCCCCGAAACTCGTTGTCTCCGACGGCGTGTTCAGCACGACCGGTTTGATTGTGGACCTCCCAAATCTGGTGGCCGCGGCGCGCAGGCACAATGCGCGGATTCTCATTGACGATGCGCATTCCACCGGGGTCATAGGCAAGGGCGGGCGGGGAACCGCGAGCCACTTCGGCCTCGACAAAGAAGTGGATATGACCATGGGGACGTTCTCTAAAACCTTCTCTTCGCTGGGCGGCTTCGTGGTCGGCGACCGGGCGGTTATCAACTATATCAAGCATCATGCGCTCGCGCTGATTTTCTCCGCAAGTCCGACTCCGGCGGCCGTGGCGGCTGCACTCGCCTCGCTCACGATTCTCGAGCAGGAACCCGAGCGGATAACGAATCTGATCCACAACGCGGAAAAGATGCGCAAGGGCTTCAAACAGCTCGGATTCAACATCCTGGAAGCGCAGACCGCGATCGTTCCCGTCATTATCGGCGAGGATACGAACACCTTCGTCTTCTGGCGTGCTCTCTTTGACGCCGGCGTGTTCGTCAATGCCTTCGTGAGTCCGGGTGTCCCTGTGGGCATGGCTATGCTCCGGACAAGCTATATGGCGACGCACAAGGACGAGCATCTGGATCGCATCCTGGAGACCTTTGCAACGATCGGTAAAAAGCTGGGCGTAATATCCTGACCACGCACGAGACGGCAACCACGGCATGAGCGCAATAACCATCCGGCCCGTACGATCAAAACGGGACGAAAAGATCTTCATCAAATTCCAGTGGAAACCCTACAAGGGCAATCCGTACTGGGTGCCGCCGCTGCTGATGGACCGCCGCAAGCTGATCGACCGGAAGAAGAACCCCTTCTATCAACATGCACGGATGGAGCTTTTCCTTGCAGAGAAGGACGGCCAGGTGGTGGGCCGTATCGGCGCGATCGTCAACGACAACCATAACCGCGAACAGAATGAGAATATCGGGTTCTTCGGCTTTTTCGAGGTGCTCGAAGATCAAGCGGCCGCCTTCGCTTTGTTCGACGCCGCGAAGGAATGGCTGCGCGGGCAGGGCGTAACAGCGATGCGCGGGCCCGCAAGCCCGTCAGTGAACGATGAAATAGGGATGCTTGTCGAAGGATTCGACCGGACACCCGCCATCCTCATGGCCTACAATCCGCCGTATTACCCCAGGTTTGCAGAGGCGTACGGGTTCGTCAAGGCCAAGGATCTTTATACGTGGTACCTGCATGGCGACAAGGTCTTCTCTGAACGATTCGTGCGCGTGTCCGAGGCGGCGAAGAAACGTCAGGGTATCGTGTTCCGCCCCATCAACATGAAAGATTTTGACAACGAAGTGGCAAAGGTTCACGAAATCTATTCGCGCGGCTGGCAGCGGAACTGGGGCGAAGTCCCGCTTACGGACGCCGAGTTCGACTATATGGCCAGGGACCTGAAACCGGTGGTCAACCCGGCCCTCATCATCTTTGCGGAGTCGAACGGGAAGCCGGTGGGTTTCGGGCTGGCGTTGCCGGACTACAACCTCATTCTGCGCGGCAACAGGCACGGATGGCTGATTCCGGCGCTGCTGAGAATGATCTTTCTGAAAAAGCGGGTCGACTATGCGCGCATCGTGATCCTGGGCGTTCTCCCCGAGTATATGAACTCGGGGATCGGCGCACTGCTGTTCTACGAAACCGGACGCGCGATTACAAACAACGGTATGCCCCACGGCGAGGCGAGCTGGGTGCTGGAAGACAACGTCATGATGAACCGTGGCGCGCAAATGATGAACGGTGAGATCGTGAAGAAACACCGTCTCTATGAATGTCCTTTGACGTGAATTCCCCATAAGGCAAACGAGGCTATCATGGCTGTCAAAAAAGTCGATAAAATCTGGATGAACGGGAAGCTCGTGAACTGGGACGATGCGAATATCCATGTACTTTCGCACGTCATCCATTACGGGACGAGCTGGTTTGAGGGGATCCGGTGTTACGAGACGGCGAAAGGTTCGGCGATCTTCAGGTTCGACAAGCACATGCGCCGGCTTTTCGATTCCGTGAAGATCTATCGCACGCAAATACCCTATACGCAGGAACAGCTGGAGCAGGCCGCGCTCGAAACCATCCGCGCGAACAAGATGCGCGCATGCTATATCCGCCCGGTGGTGTACCGTGGATTCGGCGATGTTGGCGTCAACCCCCTCGGCTGCCCGGTCGATGTGGCGATCGCAGTGTGGGAGTGGGGCGCCTACCTCGGCTCGGACTCCCTCCTGGACGGGATTGATGTCTGCATTTCCAGCTGGAACCGGCCCGCACCGAACACGCTTCCGGCAATGGCCAAGGCGGGGGGCAACTATATCCTTTCACAGCTGATGAAGGTCGAAGCCGTCCAGGGCGGCTACAGCGAAGCCATCGCGCTTGACGTGAGCGGAAATCTGAGCGAGGGGAGCGGGGAAAACCTCTTTCTCGTGCTCAACGGCGTGCTCCATACGCCGCCGTTTGCCTCATCCCTGCTGCCCGGCATTACGCGAATGACCATCATCCAGCTCGCCGAGGAGATGGGGTACAAGATCAAGGAGATGACAATTCCACGGGAAATGGTGTATATTGCGGATGAGATGTTCTTCACGGGCACGGCGGCGGAGGTGACGCCGATCCGTTCCGTGGACAAGCAGCCGGTGGGCGACGGCAAACCCGGGCCGGTCACCAAGAAGCTGCAACAGGCGTTCTTTGATGTCGTCAAGAACGGAAACGATCCTCACAAGTGGCTGCACTTCGTGTACGAAAAGTAATCGGCGTTCACTGACGCAGGAGGCAGGTCATGGCGACGACGAAAAAGACCAGGAAGGCGGGCAGGCGATCGCCCGCTCCGCGCAAGCCAAAGCGGCCCGTCCGACGCGGTCGCCCGGCGAAGGTCGTGAAGAGACGGAGGCCGACGGAAGGGCTCGGCATCAAGTCGATCCTTGTGCCCATCGATTTTTCCGCTCATTCCAAGAATGCGCTGAAGTACGCCATCCCCATGGCGGAGGAATTTGAAGCCACACTCCACCTCGTGTACGTGGTGGAACCGACGATCTACCCGGCGGACCTGGGATTCGGTCAGGTGGTGCTGCCCGGCGTGGAAGACGAATTGCGGCAAAAGGGGGCGGAAGAATTGAAGTCGCTTATCGAACGGGAGATCGGTTCACGGGTGAAGGCGAGCTCGGCGGTCCGAACAGGCAATCCGCATCAGGAGATCCTGGCTGAGGCCGAGGAGATGGAAGTGAATCTGATTGTTGTTGCAACGCACGGACACACCGGCGTGGAGCATATGCTCTTCGGCAGCACGGCGGACCGGATTGTGCATCATGCGAAATGCCCCGTACTTACCATCCGGCCACAGGCGGGATAGGGCGGTTTCCTTACTTCTCCCTTCTTACGACAAACTCGGCAAACGCCAGGAGTGATCGCTTGCTGGCGGAGTCGGGGAATACCTCCAGGCATTCCTGCGCCTTGCGCGAGAATCCGAGTGCGCGTTCCACTGCATAATCGAGCCCGCCGTACCGTGTGACAAACGTGACAATCTGCCGCACGTTCATCTTCTTCCCGCCGTTCCGGATCATCCCCAGAATCTCTTTACCCTCTCCCCGCGGTGCGTGAGAAAGCGCGTGCACAAGCGGGAGCGTCAATTTTTTCTCCGAGAGGTCCAGTCCGGTGGGCTTTCCGGTGATGCTCTTCCGCCCGGTATAGTCAAGCAGATCATCGCGTATCTGGAAGGCGAGCCCCACATTTTCGCCGTACTCCCGCAGCCGCACGTGATATTCCGGATTCCCCGAGGCGCTGGACGCGCCGATCTCGCAGCAGGTGGAGAGGAGGGAGGCCGTCTTGTCGCCGATAATGCGCAGGTACGCGGGTTCATCCATGTCCAGCTTGCGGCTGCGCTGAATCTGATGCAGTTCACCCTCACTCATCCGGCGGACCGCCGTGGAGGTGATTTTGAGAAAGGCGAAATCATCATGTTCGAGCGAAAGCAGCAGTCCGCGGGAGAGGAGATAATCGCCCATCAGCACGGCGATCTTGTTTTTCCAGACCGCATTGATCGACGCAAGCCCCCGACGCGTATCCGCATTATCGACAACATCGTCATGCACGAGCGTTGCCGTGTGCAGGATCTCCACGAGTGTGGCGCCCCGGTAGCTCCGTTCGTTCACCCCGCCGCACAGTTCGGCGCTCAGCAGGACGAGAATCGGACGGACCTTCTTCCCTTTCTGACGGATGATGTACTTCGTGACCAGGTCCACAAGCCCGATTCGTGAACGGATGGCCTCGCGGAACACGCGGTCAAATGTCCCCAGGTGATCCTGTACGGGGGCGGCGATGTCTTTAAGATCCACTACTGTTTCCTTATCGTTCACGCAACGATGGTAAGGCCGGTTCAGGTTCCGATTCACGATGACCCGGGTTCACGGCCGGTGTGGTCTTGACGCCGGCTCAGCTCCCGGCTGGTGATAACGCCGGACGGGGATCCGGCTGACTATGTCGCCGGTTCAGACTCGCGTTTTCGTGAGGCCCAGGCAGAGACCAGGATACTGACTTCGTACAGGACCATCAGCGGGAGTGCGAGAAGGACCTGGCTGACCGGATCAGTCCCCGGCGTCAGCAGCGCAGCGAGTATGAAGATTGCCACGATGGCGTGCCGGCGGTATTTCTTCATGAACTTCGGCGTCAGGATCCCGAGTCTGGAAAGAAACCAGGAAACCATCGGGAGCTCGAACACCACACCGGCGGCCAGCATCACGCTGATGATGAAATTCATGTATTCGTTGATGGCGATGTTGTTCTCGATGGTCGTGGTGCCGAAGGTGGAAAAGAACCCGAGTGCCGCCGGCAGCATCACAAAATAGGCGAAGGCAATCCCTCCGAGAAAACAGAACGACGAGAAGAAAACGATCGCCCGGATATGGCGCCGCTCTTTCTGCAACAGCCCGGGAGCGATGAACGCCCAGAGCTGATACACGAGATTGGGGACGCTGAGAATGATGCCGCCGATGATCGCCACCTGCATGTACAGGAAGAGCTGGCCGAAGGGCTTCAGATTCTGGAGACGGATCGGCGGTTGACCCGGCAGGAGATTGGCGTTGACGGTCAGGACTGGCTTGAGCAATATGTCGTTCATGATCCAGTCGATGAACACCCATGTGACGATCATGCCAAGAACCACGCCGATGAGGGCTTTGACCACCCGCCAGCGCAATTCTTCGAGATGGTCCAGGAAAGACATCTCCCCGGCTTCTTCGACCCCCGGTCCAGTGTCTGGTGTTTCCGCCATAAATCCTGTGTTTGCAGTATGTACTAGCTGTGATCGCGGCTCTGTGCTGCCTGTGCCGGCGGCACCCTCCGGCGCCGCAGGGCGGTGCCGCTACCGCATGGAAGATGTGCCCGTTGTGGCGGACTCGTTGCAGACCGCCCCGCTATGCGGGCAGTTCGGGGTAGAGAGGGAACTGCAGACAGAGCTGTTCCACCTCGCCCGCCACCGTTGCGTAGACCTGCGTCTTCCCGACGTTGCGCAGAACCGTGTCGATGAATCCTGCAACGAGTTTCATCTCCGGTTCCTTCATCCCGCGGGTGGTTAGTGCGGGTGTGCCTATCCGAATTCCGCTGGTGATGAGCGGGCTCTTGTCGTCGAAGGGCACACCGTTCTTGTTCACGGTGATTCCCGCCAGGTCCAACGCTTCCTGCGCTTCTTTGCCGGTGAGCGTCCGGTTGCGGAGATCGAGCAGCATCAGGTGATTGTCCGTACCGCCGGACACCACGTTGTACCCGAATCCCGCCAGTTCGGTTGCGAGGGTGCGGGCGTTCAGGATCACCTGCTTCGCATAGAGATCAAAGGGTGGCTGCAGAGCTTCCCGGAAGGCGACGGCTTTTCCCGCAATCACGTGCATGAGCGGTCCGCCCTGGATGCCGGGGATCACCATGGAGTCCAGCAACTCCGACATCCGCTTCGTACGGCCCGACTTCGGTGCCACCAGGCCGAACGGGTTGTCGAAATCCTTCCCCATAAGAATGAGACCGCCGCGGGGTCCACGCAGGGTTTTGTGCGTTGTGGAGGTCACGATATGGCAATGCGGGATCGGATCATTCAACAGCTTCCTGGCGATCAGGCCTGCGGGATGAGCGATATCTGCGAAGAGAAATGCCCCCACACTGTCCGCGATGGCACGGAACGCCTTGTAGTCAATATTCCGGGAGTATGCGCTGGCTCCCACAGTAATCATTTTGGGGCGTTCCTTTTTTGCGAGCGACTCGACTTCGTTGAAGTCGATATACCCCGTTTCGCGATTCACACCATACGCCACAAATTTGTAGAATTGTCCGGAGAAGTTGACCGGCGATCCGTGAGTGAGGTGTCCGCCGTGCGAGAGGTTCATACCCATAAGTGTGTCGCCCGGCTTCACGAAGGTGAAGTAGACGGCCATGTTTGCCCCGGAGCCGGAGTGGGGTTGCACGTTGGCATACTCCGCACCGAAGAGTTCCTTCACCCGGTCACGGGCGAGGTCCTCCGCCAGATCCACGTATTCGCATCCGCCGTAATACCGCTTGCCGGGATACCCCTCCGCATACTTGTTGGTCAGGGGAGACCCCACCGCTTCCAGCACCGCCGCACTCACGAAATTCTCGGAGGCAATGAGTTCCAGTTTGGTGTTCTGCCGGTGGGTCTCCTTGCGTACCGCGGCGTAGAGATCGGGATCCTGCAAACGAAGTGTACTCATGTCAATCCTCGTCGGGACGTACGAACCAGCGTTCGCTGATGGTGAGAGAAGCGGAGAACCGGATGATTTTGTCGAGAATCAGACCCTGGTTGAGCGTGCCCCTCACTCCATACTCGACGGCCAGGTTGAGGTATGTCTCCATGCTGACCGGGATGCCCACGCCGGCTGTCGCGGCCCAGGCGTCGATCGGTTCGCCATTAGGACTGTAGTACGTGGCCTGATAGAGAAATCCGAGACGCAACGCCGTGCGATTGGGAAGCGAAGCACCCGGCTCGCGGGAGGGGAGCCGCTCAATGCCGATGCCGATCGACTGTGCGTCACGGATAGCCGGGGGGGGGGCACCGTTAACCTCGGACGTCGACCATGGCTGGACGGTGTAGTCGGCGGCTAACAGCCAGCGGTCTGAGGGGCGGTAGCCGACTCCTACGCCAACGGTCACGGGGATCTTCAGGCTGCCGGTCTGTTCGCTTGTGGTGTCGTAGCGGCCGACGAAGATGTACGTGTAACGGTGGGTGGTCGTGAGGTTCGCGCCCGTCGTGAATGCGAAGCCCAATGTGAACGGACTCAATGCCGGCAGGAAACTCCCCAGATTGTCCGCCATCGCGCTCATCGTGAAATTCACCCCGTTCATGGTGGTTTCTTCATTCTGCGTCCCCGGGGAGTAAACGGTGTTACGGGGAATCATTGTGGTTCTTGCTTCGAGGGTGCCGAACAGATAGTTTACGCTCCCGCCGATGGAAATATTCCGTGTAGGGGCCCAGGAGAGGCCGATCTGCCCCTTACTGATACCGCCAAGGCCTTTATGATTGATGCTGTATGCCAGGGTATCTTCGACACTGTTGAACTCCCCGGTGGTATACGTGTCGAAGTCCACCTTACTGTACGGTATGAAACCCATGGCAACCACGATCCCGTCCCGGGGAGCGACGGGGAGGGCAAGCATGGCGCCGCCGAAGTCGGCTCTTGCGAGGTATCGCGAGTTCGTCCCGTTCGAGGAGTGGAAACCTTCGTACAGCAGACTGGCTTCCATGCGGACACGCTCCAGCTGAGTCCATGTGGCGGGTGAAAGGGTGTTGATGTAGTACGGGCTGGTTACCGCATATCCCGTGTACCCCATGCCGGCGGCACGGACGTTCGGCATCATGCGCAGATCGCCGATGCCCAGGAGTGAATAGATGGACCCGCCGCTGCCTGCATGAACCGTTGACGCGGCGAGGGCCAGAGCACACAGGAGAAGAAGTTTGCGTTTCACGGGCGCCTCGTCAATTCTTCGGTACCGAGTAGAGAATCTTCAGGCGCGGCCGGAGTGCCGCGGAGGAAGCGGACGGACTGTGGAATGTCAGCAGATCGAACGTCTGGAACTCCTGCTGACCGCCGACCCGGAGGAGGAGCCCGTAATTTGCGGTTGCCGCCCATGATTGCACCGCTTGCGTTGCGTCGGCAACGTAGCTGTCGGCCGTGCCGGCCTTGCGCGCAGCCTGCGTTGAAAACGGTTGAAAGCCGCCCAGAGCTCCCTTCTCGATCATGGTGTGGATGGCGAGGACGCTGTCGCCGGAGAATCTGTTCAGCTTCGACGTGAGCGGGTCGCGTTCGAGCTGCAGCTCTGCCTTGTTGATCAGCGTGCCCTTGGTCAGGAAGCTGACATCGAAATCCAGGATGCTCCGGTAGACGACGCCGGCCTGTGCCGAGATCAGATCGGTGCGCGATTCAAGACCGTCCACATTTCCGGTGAATGTGTCGACCCCGAGAATGAAGGTCTGGGTGTCGCGGACGGTCTGTGTGAGATTCTCCGCGATGATCCTGATCGACGGGCCGTTCTTCGTGGAATCTGTTTCAAAGGAGTAGAAACCCCGTACTACGGTGGTGCCGGGCGTGGGTATCAGGATGAAACCGAATTTTGCGCCGGATGTCTCGCCCACCGGGACGGACCGGAGCCATTCGCGGGCCATGGCGGTGTCCAGTTCCACATACACCATTTCCGTGTCGGGACCGACCCCGCCGCTATACTGTCCGCGAAGGACGGACGGGTCATAGAACCCCGACTGCACGCTATCCCATGTAAGCGTGGATTGATTCCAGTTACGGTCAATGCGGTGAACGGTGAACCCGAACGCTCCGGAGGAGTCGCCGAAGAACGAAGCCGCCCGCAGGGAGAGTTGTGCGGAAAGGACGTTTACCGTATCCCGCGTGGGGAAAACATTGGCGTAGATGCTCATGGGAAGATAGGCGGTGTAGCCGTTGCTTTGTCCCACGAGGTTGTAGAAGCCGTTCATGGGCACATACTTCCGGAATGTCTCTGCGCTGGTGGCCGTGAGGGTGGTCTCACGCACAGCCACCTCCAGGAAGGGAAGTGGTGCGAGCAACGCATTCTGTTCCGTCGGGTCGTCGCTGCACGCGGCCAGCCCGAGGGCCAGCACAACCAGCAACGAGCGGCAGATCCCCTCACGCATGTTTCTCTCCGTCTTCTTCAAGGTGTTGCAGGATGAACGCCACGGCCTCCACCACTGTGGGGGCCACGTAGGCGGGGGTGATACCCTTCGCCCGGCATTCGTCGAATGACGCCGCGCCGAATCCGGTCAGTACCAGAATCGCCTGTGCGCCCGCGGCAATGCCCGTCTGCACATCGAGGGTCTTATCGCCCACCATAAACGAACGGTTCAGCGCCACGCCGAGTTCGCGTGCCGCCTGATCCAGCATCCCCGTGGCCGGCTTCCGGCAATCGCACACCATAGTATACGGCGTGATGCCCTCGGTCGGATGATGCGGACAGTAATAGATCCGGTCCAGGCGGGCATGACGGGCGGCCAGCTCTTTGTCCAGACGACGATGGATGGGAACAAGGTCGGCTTCGGTGAACAGGCCGCGGGCGACACCCGACTGGTTGGAAACAACACACGTCAGTACGTTCCGGCGGTTGAGTTGAGCAACGGCTTCCGCCGCACCGGGGATCAGCCGCAGCTCGTCCGGTGATGCAAGATAGCCGACATCCTCGATCAGCGTGCCATCGCGATCAAAGAATACGGCGACACGCCCGTTGTTCACTTCCGTGACAGGCTCCGGTAGAGCTGGACGTACTTCTTTGCGGATGCCTCCCACGAAAAGTCTTTTCCCATACCGTTCCGCATCAGCTTCCGCCACGCCGTCTGATCTCCGTAAACGGCCAGTGCCCGTTGGACCGTCTTCAACAACTCACCGCTTTCATACGCGGTGAACTTGAATCCTGTCCCGTTGCCGGTCGACGGGTGAAACTCGTCGATGGTGTCGTCCAGGCCCCCGGTTGCCCGCACGACCGGCACGGTACCGTACCGCATACTGTAGATCTGGTTCAGGCCGCACGGTTCGTACCGTGATGGCATCAGGAACATGTCGCTGCCGGCTTCAATAAGGTGTGCGAGGTTGTTGTCAAACGTCAACGCTATCCCGATTTTTCCCGGATGCTTTTTTGCCGCACGCTCGAACAGGTCATGATACTTCTTCTCGCCGGTGCCTAGAACCACCAGCTGCAGGGGGAGCTTCATCAGCGAATCCATGATCCCGCCGATCAGGTCGAAACCCTTCTGATCGGCAAGGCGCGAGATGATCCCCAGCACGGGTGTGGAGGGGGAGAAGGGGAGCCCCATTCTGGCAAGCAACGCTTTCTTGTTCTCCACCTTGAGATCCATGGATCTGATATCGTAGCACTGCGGGATCAGTTTGTCCACCGATGGATCCCAGACGCCGTAGTCGGCCCCGTTGAGAATGCCGCGAAGGTCATGCCTGCGCTTCCGGGCGAGGGCCTCCAGTCCGCAGCCGTATTCCTCGGAGGAACAGATCTCGTCCGCGTATTTTTCACTCACCGTGGTGATCGCGTCGGCATACACCAGCGCCGACTTCAGGAAATTCAGGTTCCCGTATGCCATCACTCCCTGTTCGGTCGCGACCTCGGCGGGGAGTCCCGTGTGAGAAAACGATGTCGCGGGGAAGATCCCCTGATAGGCCATGTTGTGAATGGTCAAAACGGTGCGGGTGTCCTTGTAGAAAGGATCGTCTTTATAGAGGGTCTTGAGATAGACCGGAACCAGTCCGGTGGGCCAGTCGTTGCAGTGTATGATGTCGGGCTGCCACCCCAGCCTCTTCAACATCTCCAGCACGCCGCGGCAGAAGAAGATAAACCGGACGTCGTTGTCGGGATAGTCTTTCTTGGTGTCCGGGTGCACATACAGGCCCGAACGCCCGAACAGCGCGGGGTTGTCGAGCAGGTAGACCTGTACCTTGTTGTGGGCTGTGGGTATGAATGAAGACTTCACACTTGCCGGGTAGTGCTTGCTGCCGACGGGGATGTCAATATCCTTCAACCGGATCATCTCGTGCAGCTTGCCTTTCCGCTCGTCGATGCAGCCATAGCGGGGAAGCATCACCCGGATTTCGTGATCGAGGTGTTTGATGGCCAGGGGAAGTGCGCCGGAGACATCCGCCAGCCCCCCCGTCTTGGCAAATGGCTCTACTTCGCTGGAAATGAACAGTACGTTTAGAGGACGTTGCATGCCACGCAGGGGGTGTGGTGGATCGGTTTGGTTTTCATGAAATCGAAGTAATCTAACCAATTCCGTGCTGAGAATCAAACGCACGCGTCCGCGCCCCGTTGCATCACCCGGAGAACGGGTCAGGCTTGACATTCACATTGCCTTTTTTTATCTTAATAACGCAATCGACATAATCAGCACTGGAGTTCAGCCTATAGAATTGTTTGGTTAAAGGTTTGGGTGGGTAGATCCCCTGCACGAGGGATCCTTTAACGAACATTCTATAACACGCTGGTGGCTCCATGCGCTACGTCTGCCGCCGAATGTTATGGATGTTCAATAACGTTCGGTTTTTTGTTTTTGCACGGGGTTTTAAGTGAAACACGCTTCGATGCTGTACATGGTCCGGCGGTTTCTTTCGATGCGAAAAGGCGCAGTATGCACAGCTGCGTCGTTGCTTGTCGCTTCTCCCCATGCCTCCACCCTTGCCGCCGGTTCCCTCCCGCAGGATGTCACCATTGTCCGCACGGATGCCCGCACGCTGGTGCTTGAATACCGCCCCGGTTTCACCCGTATGGACACGGTGACGGTGGGCGGCCGTACGTACCTGCAGCTCGATTTCGCGGAATCCGCCCGGCCAGACTTCAGGACTGCCGCCGGGGGGCCGGACCTCCGGTTCAGGTCCTTTCCGATCGCCTTTCCTTCGGCCGCAGGAAACAGCGCCCGCGTGATCGCTTCAGACTTCGAAGAATTCCGGGGCATGGGCCTCCTGCCCGCGCCGCAAACCACCATCAGCAACGGCATGCTGCACGCCTCATCCTACAGGGAGGATGCGGAAGAGTACGGGCGCTCCGGACTTGTTCCGGCTTCCATTATCGAGCTTGATGCACCGCAGAAGGTTCGCAGCGTCACCATCGGCGGGCTGAAACTCTGGCCCGTACAGGCGGATCCCTCCGCCCGGGTTGTACGAAAATACTCGCGCATCGTCGTCGAAATCACCTTCGGCGGACAAAACACGGCCGGCGTGGATTCGCGCGACGCCGCCCTCCTCGGTACCGCAGTCGTCAATGGCGATATGCTGAACAGATGGAAGCGGACCACACCGCAGGTCCGGAAGACTGCATTGACCTCCAGCGTGCTTGCCTCCGGCGACTGGTACCGCATTGCGGTTACGCAGGAGGGGATATACAAGATCGATGCACAATACCTGACCGCGGCGGGCATTAACGTGAATGCCCTCGACCCCCGGACGATCAGAGTGTTTGGCAACGGCGGGCGGGAAGTGCCGGAAGACCTGACTCTCCCGAGACCGGTGGATCTCACCGAGAATGCCGTCTATGTGGAAGGGGAAAGCGACGGGCAGTTCGGCGCGGGCGACTACGTCCTCGTCTATGCGCGTTCCCCCCGGGGAGTGGCCTACGACTCCGGCTCATCCACACTCCGCCATTATATCAATCACTACACGGAAACGAACTACCTCTGGCTGACATTCGGCGGCACCCGCGGAAAACGGATGGCCGAGCAACCGTCGCTCACGGACCCGCCCACCGATGTGGTGGAGAAGTTCCTGGATGCGGTGTTCGTAGAAGAGGAGAAGGTGAACAAGCTCGGTTCGGGGAAGGACTGGTACGGACAATCGCTGGGTGGACCCAGCAGTTCGTTCACCCATGTCAACGCCCTTCCCGGACTCGTGGCAAATGAGACCATCACCTACCGGTACACGCTGGTGGCGCACGATGAAGTCGCCCCGCGTTTCACCGTCCGCGAAGGAACATCCGTTCTCGGAACGTATAACCTGCCGCCGGTGTATCAATACCAGTATGCCAGTGCGGGCACCTGGGAAGCCGTCGGAACGTCTTCGCTGACCGGCAATTCGAGTCAGCTCAATTTTGCATTCTCCTCTCCCAGCTCTGCGGCGGAGGGCTGGATCGATTGGATAGACATTCTCTACCCCCGCATGCTCTGGGGTGTCGGGGACTATCTCCGATTCCGTTCCCCGAACGCCGGGGGGATCGCGGAGTACCGGATGCAGCAGTTCTCCGTCCGTCCGTGGATTTTCAATGTGACCGATCAGGGTTCGGTGACGCTGATCAGCGGCGTATCGGGATCGTACATGTTCAGGGATTCGTTGCATGGCGGCAAAGTGACGGAGTACTGTGCGGCTGGACCGGCGGCCTGGAAGACTCCCGGCGCCATCGTGAAGATTGCGAATCAGGACCTGCGCGGATATACCGGAGGGGCGGACTTCATCATCGTGACCAGTCAGGAGTTCCGGGCCGCGGCGGACAGGCTGAAAGCGTTTCGCGAGCAACCGGCAAACGGCGGTCTGAAGACCCTTGTCGTGGACGTCACCCAGATCTACAACGAGTTCGGCGGCGGGTTGCCCGATATCACGGCGATCCGCGATTACCTGAAGTATGCCTATGACAACTGGACGCCGGCCCCGGTCTTCGCGCTCTTCTTCGGCGGGGCATCCTACGACTACAAAGGCATTCTGGGGACGAAGACGAGCTTTGTTCCCACATGGCAGAGCCCGGAATCGCGGAACGATGTGGACAGTTATGCCACCGACGATTTCTATGCGAAGTTCGCGGGAAGCAATGCCATTTCACTTGTGCTGGGCCGCATTTCCTCGCGCAGCCTGGCGGAAGCGCACACGGTGGTGGACAAAACCATCAGGTACGAAGAACAGAGCGCGCGGGACAACTGGCGGATGCGCATGCTCTACATCGGCGACGATGCCTGGACCCCCGAAGGCGGCGAAGTGGGAGACCGGACTATTCACAGCGACGATGCGGAAACGCTGTCGAACCCCTTCTATACTCCCGATGAGTTTGAGAAGAATAAGATCTATATCGCCGAATATCCGACGGCGTTCACGGCACAGGGACGGCGCAAACCCGGAGCCGCCCAGGAGATCATCAACCAGATCAACCAGGGGGTGCTTGTCGCCAACTATTCCGGTCATGGCAACCCGAAAGTCTGGGCCCACGAACTGATCTTCGAAGTCAACACCTCGATCCCGGAGCTGCATAACGCCGATCGCCTGACGCTCTTCTTCCTGGCGACGTGCAACTTCTCCCAGTTCGACGATCCATCAGCCTATACGGGCAGCGAGTTGCTGATGAACAAGCCCGACGGCGGGGCGATGGGTGTCATTTCCGCTTCCCGCAAAGTCTATGCAGCCGGCAATGCGGCCCTGAACCAGGGGACGTATCGCAGGATGTTCGGGCGCGATGCCTTCGGCCGCGTGAAAGTTGAACGGCCGGCAACCGCATTGTTCCTGTTCAAGGCCGGGTACAATTTCGAGAATGACCAGAAGTTCTTTTATATGGGCGATCCGACCACGCGGCTGGCCTATCCGCGGGGGTACGCCTCCATCGACAGCATCAACGGAGAACCGGTGGACAGCGTGAACGGACAACCCCGCTCGGTGCCGATCCAGATCAACGCCCTGTCAACAGTCACGGTCAAGGGGACGGTGCGCGATGCACTCAACAGGCCTGACGGGAATTTCACCGGTGTGCTCTCCCTGCGGGTGAACGACGTTTCCCGCACCCAGCTGATCGTCAATTTCTATCCGGGCGTGAACTGGTCGTACGTTTCCACCGGAGGCACGATCTATCGCGGCGAGAACTCTGTTGTCGGCGGGCAATTCAAGGCGACGTTCGTTGTGCCGAAGGATATTTCCTATGCCGACACGACGTTCCGGGGGCGCCTGGTGGCCTACTTTTCGAACGCGGCGGTCGACGGAGCGGGCTTCACCAGCAACATCCGTATCGGCGGCACGGATTCCACCGCAGTCCCGGACCGCGAAGGACCGGCCATGCAGGTGTATCTGGACAGCCGGAGCTTCCGTCCGGGCGACATGGTGTCCGAGCGCCCGACATTGCTTGTGGATCTGCGCGACTCCAGCGGCATCAACACCTCCACCACCGCGATCGGTCACCGCATCGAGGCGTGGGTGAATAACAGCACGCAGAGCCAGGATCTCACCGATGCCTATTCCAGCAGGCTGGACAACTTCCGCGAGGGGACGGTGCAGTTCGCGCTGACCGGACTCGCCGCAGGGGAAGAACACCATCCGCGTTCGTGCGTGGGATTCCTACAACAACTCCGCCACGGCGGAAACGTTCTTCCAGGTGGCCTCTTCCGACGAACTGACCATTACCGATGTGTTTCCACTATCCGAATCCGTTCGCCGATGCCATGTCGTTTACGTTCCGTCACAATCAGAGTGGTCCGCTGGATGTGGAAGTGAAGGTGTACACGCTTGCCGGCCGTCTGATTCAATCGCTCCAGCAAACCTCCGGTGGCGACAGGATGGTCCGTCTCCCGTGGGACGGCCGCGACCGTGACGGGGATGTGCTGGCAAACGGGGTGTATCTGTACAAGCTGATCGTCAGGACGGTTGACGGGCGATTCACAAGCGAAGCGCTCGGCAAAATGAGTGTCCTGCGGTAGAAATAGAATGTTCAGTTCAATTTCTGTTGAGGAGGATGTTCGCACATGAAAACACTTCATCGGGTCCGCATCTGTCGCGGCGCTGCTTGTCGCGGCGTTCGGATTGCTGGGAAATGTTGCCGAGGTCCGGGCACAGGGTGAATCGGCGGTGCCATTCCTGCTTATCGCGCCGAATTCCCGCGCCAGCGGCATCGGCGAATCCGGAACCGGTTCCGTGGACGACGCATCGGCCACCTTCTGGAATCCCGCCGCGCTCGCGTTCATGAAGGGGAGCGAAGTCAGCATCACGCACGCCAACTGGCTTCCCCAGTTCAATCTGCCCGATCTGTTCTACGATTATCTGAACTACCGGCAGGATATCGACGCCATCGGCGGAACCGTCGCCGCAAGCGTCACCTATCTGAGTCTCGGAGAGTTCTCGGTCACCAATTCATCCGGACCGCAGGTCATCGACAAGTTCAAGTCGTTTGAGTACGCCATCACCGCAGGATATGCCACGCAAGGCGTCTGACGACCTGGGCGTCGGCATGAACGTCCGCTTCATCCATAGCGCGCTGTCGCCCATCGGCACCGAATCGGAGCAGGGGAACGGCATCGCCTCCACGGTCAGCGTCGACCTCGCGCTGATGTACCGCCCGATGACGCTTGAAGTCCCGCTGATCGGCGACATCGGGAAACGCTTCAGCGTCGGCGTGAACCTGTCAAACATGGGTCCCAAGGTCACGTACGTTGATGCCGACCAGGCCGATCCGCTTCCCACCAATCTGCGGATGGGCCTCGGGTACAAGGTGCTCGATGACGAATACAACAATCTGCAGCTCTCTGTCGATTTTGCACGCCTGCTCGTCGCACCGGAATGAGGATGGAACCTCGGATCCGTTCTACAAGGCGTTCTTTACGGCCTGGGGTGATTCGAGCGGACTGGGCAAGGTCATCGTCAGCGGCGGTGCGGAATACTGGTACGGTGCGCCGCGCCTGATCGCACTCCGCCTGGGCTACTTCTATGAGAGTCCGAAGTACGGCAACAGGAAGTTCCTCACCTTCGGAGCCGGTATCCGGTACGACATCTACGGATTCGATTTCAGCTACATCTCGGCTTCCGACGGCCACCCGCTTTCGGACACGATCCGTTTCTCGCTGCTGATCGCGTGGGGAGGGGTTTAGCGGCGAACCGCAGAAGAATAATGAATCCTGGATCAAACAAACGAGACGACCTCCTCCTGAGTCCTTCTCCGCCCCGCAGTTGACCGGGCGAAGTGGGACCTGGATCTCCCCTATGACGATCCTCCGGCGCTCCTGGCTGTCCTGCTACTCCCGCTCGCGCTGCACGCGCAATTTCTCAACCACTCTCTCATTGCGCTGCCCGGCGCACTTCCCTGCCGAACCCCGGGCCCTTCAGCTGAAGCGCCGATACGATCGACGTGCTCGCTCTGATGGTCCAGTTCCAGATCGACAACGATAAACGGACCACCGGAAACGGTCGGTTCGACACTTCCGCGTTTACCGGGACGGATATCCCGGTCGATGCCCCCCCGCGCAACGCGTCGTACTTCCAGGACCACCTGACCTTCCTGTCGAACTACTTCACGAAGGCGTCGAAGGGCCGGACGGTCATCCGGTCGACTTGATCGGTCACACGGTGACACTGCTCCAACTCATGTGCGGTCTACAGCCCGCCAAGAACGCTTCGAACAAACCGGTCGCCGATCTTGCGCGGGATGCCTGGCAGAAAGCCGACTCGCTCGGACTTCTCGTCAATGTCGCCCGTACGATGCCTTCATCGTCTTCCATGCCGGTGTCGGGCGTGATATCGACCTGGTCTCCTCGCTCGGTTACGATCCGGCCCCTCCGGACATCCCGTCACTGTATCTGGATGCGGCCGCCTTCCAGTCCTTCCACGGGGTGTCGGGCGTACCGGTGAGCAGCGGAGCTTTCACGATTCCCAATACCATCGTCATGCCGGAAACCGAAAGCCGGAGCATTCCGGGCATCGGCGGCGATGTGTTTCTCGAATATAGCATCAACGGTCTACTCTGTGCATCATTCGGCAACTACCTCGGACTGCCCGACCTGTTCGACACGAAGACCGGCGTCACGGCCATCGGGCGGTTCGGCCTGATGGATGGCCAGTCGATTTTCAGCTTCAGCGGTGTCTTTCCGCCTGAACCCTCGGCCTGGGAAAAATACTGGCTTGGCTGGATAGAACCGATTCCGGTGCTTCCCGGAACCTTCGTGCTGCAGCTGCCTGCGGTCGGCATGGCGGACACCGTCTACCGTGTCCCGATCGGCCCGCAGGAGTACTATCTGGTGGAGAACCGCAATCGCGATCCGCAGAAGAACGGCCAGCGCATAACATCCACATACCGGGGGATCACCGGCGTCTCCACGTTTGCGCGTGATACCTCCGGGTTCAATGCGTTCGATATCACCGCCCTCAGCGGCAACATCATCGATGTGGAAGACTTCGACTGGAGTCTGCCGGGGGGAGTGGACAATGACGGGACATTCTACGACGGCGGCATCCTGGTCTGGCACATTGACGAGGGGGTGATCGCGCGGAACCGTGCCACGAATACCATCAATGCCGATCCAAAGCGGCGCGGGGTCGATGTCGAGGAGGCCGACGGCTCTCAGGATATCGGCCAGGAATACGGGTTCCTCTCGGCCGGCAGCGGCAGCGAAACCGGCACGGCGCTGGATTTCTGGTTCGAAGGAAACCCCTCTCCCGTCAACAAGAATGAGTTTACCGCGACATCGTTTCCGTCCACGCAGAGCAACGACGGAGCGATGAGCCATGTGTCGATGTCCGACTTCTCCGTGCGCGGGACGAGAATGTCGGTGCAGGTCACGGTGGGCGACAATACCGTAAAACCGCTGCAGGGTTTCCCGAAGATGACGAACCAGCGGCTCGGCACGTATCCGTTGACCATTGCGCCTCTGGGGCAGGGGAACATGCCCGCAATACTGGTGGCCACCGGCAGCGACAGCGTGCCCCCGCCCTCCAACGAGTTTTCTCCTTCCTCCGTGGACGGGCGTTTGTATGCCTGGGAGCGTGATGGCCGCGCGGCTCTCCCCGGAGGTTACAGCAGCGGACTGATCGGAAGATCTTCACTGCCGTTCGGCACGGGTCCCACCGTGACCGACGTAAATGGCGACGTTGGTCAGCATGTTCTGCTGGGTGAAGATACCGGGAGCCTTGCGATTGCCCGCGGGGTCTGGTTCCGCGAACAGAACGCAGACAGCCTGGCCGATCCTTTCTTCAGTACGCCGCTCCCGGGCCGCCTGAGTATGCCTATCGTTGTCTCGGATACCGTTCTTGTGTGCGCAGGTGATCGCGGGTGGGTGCATATTCTCGGCGCCAATGGCTCGTACCTCCGGACGGTGAGAGTACTGGCGGACAGCACGGCCAGGGTGGTGGGCGTCAGCCGGTTTTCGTCGCCCTATACCTTCGTGGCCACCGGAAGTGATGGAACGGTGGCGTTGCTCCCCGACGTTCGAAATGTGGCGCTGCCCGTTCGTCAGGCAACACTCGGCCATCCCATTGCCGGTCCCGCCGCGGTGGGTGGGGGGGAGGCGGTGGCAATGTCTATCGTATCGCGGTCACCACGACCGATGGGTTTGTTTTCTTTCTTGATGATAATCTGAACGTCCTGACCGGCTTTCCCTTCAAGACAGCCGGGGCGATCAACGCTCCCCCTGCTCTTGCCGATTTTGACGGAGACGGTATCCGGGATATTCTCGCGTTTTCCGGAAATACCATCGTCGCGGTAAATACCACAGGCGTGCCGCTGGATTTCTTTCCCGTAACCATTCCCTCTTCCGACACTCTCGTCTCCTCTCCGATTGCAGGAGATGTGGACGGCGACGGGAAGGTCGATGTTGTGGGAGTAACGCGGGGCGGTCTTGTCGTGGCGTATGACCGCGCGGCGCAACCCGTGCGCGGTTTCCCGATTGCGGCCGGAAGCGGAGCGCAATCAGCAGCGTTATTCACCGTCGCCGATTCCGTTTTTCTGGCGGTGGCTTCAGGTGGCGACGGCTCCGTATCGGCATGGTTCACGGGCAAAGGCGCCGGAGCATCCCAGGCTCTCAACTATCCCTGGCCGCAATTCCAGCACGATGCGCAACACAGCGGAATTGATCAGACGGTGCTGCCGAACGGCGTCCCGTTGAGCAGCGAGTTTTTCCCCGCCTCTCGCGCGTACAACTGGCCGAATCCTGTTTACGATGGCAAGACCTTCATCCGCTACTACGTGAAGGAAAATGCCACGGTGCGGGTGAAAATTTATGACCTGGCCGGCGATCTCGCAGCCGATCTCACGGGGAGCGGCCAGGGGGGAATGGACAACGAAATCGCATGGGATGTCAGCGGGGTGCAGAGCGGGATCTACTTTGCGCGGATTGAAGCGAACGGCACTTCGGGAAGCGGCGGTGCGACGGTGAAGATTGCGGTGGTGAAGTAGTATGCGTATCCGGTCGCTCCAGGTCAATCCGCGTCGCGACAGTACGCTTCGTGTCGACCCTTCATGTGTCGATTCGGTTCAGGTCGGCGCGTTTCGCGTGAGCGCGTGTCAGCTCGAGCCATTGCGCACCCGGTCGCTCGTGGCCAACCCCCGTCACGACAGTACGCTTCGTGTCGACCAATTGCGTGGCGGGTCACCTCGGGTCAACCCGCGTCGTGGCGATTTGCTGCCCGCGAATCCGTTGCGAACCGGTCCGACATGCCGACGCCTCGCGTGTCAGCCTCCTTCGGTTCGCCCCGCTTCATGTTGATCCGGTTCACATTCATCGGTTGCGAAGCGGCTGGCTCTTCCGGACGCTTCTGGCGTCTATCCTCCTCTGCGCCCTCACCATCCGGCCGTCCTCCGTCTTCTCCCAGGACGAACCCCCTCATCCCGAGCTCAACTGGCGCACGATCGAGACCGAACACTTCTTCGTGCACTACCATGATGGTGCCGAGCGCACGGCGCGTGTTGTGTCGAAGATCGCCGAAGACATTTTCCCCGCTGTCACCGCCTTCTACGATCACAAGCCGGATCAGAAGGTCAGCTTCATCATCAAAGACTACGACGACATATCCAACGGCGCCGCATACTTCTACGACAACAAGATCGAAATCTACGCGCCGAGCATGGATTTCGAATTGCGCGGCACACACAACTGGCTGCGCAACGTCATCACGCACGAGTACACGCATATCATACAGATCCAAACGTCGATGAAATTCGGCCGCACCGTGCCGGCCATCTACCTCCAGTGGCTCGGCTATGAAGCCGAACGGCGTCTCGACGTGCTGTACGGCTATCCCAACATCGTCGTTTCCTATCCGGTCTCCGGCTTCGTCGTTCCCGCGTGGTTTGCGGAGGGGGTTGCGCAGTACAACCGGGCGGACCTCCGGTACGATTTCTGGGATACGCACCGCGACATGATCCTCCGCTCGTACGCACTGGACAGCAACATGCTCACCTGGGAGCAGATGGGGGTGTTCGGCAAGACGAGCCTGGGCAACGAATCTTCCTACAATGCCGGCTTCGCCTTCGTCAGCTACATCGCCCGGCGCTACGGGGAAGAGAAGCTGGTGGAAGTGTCGCGGCAACCTCTCCTCGTTTTCCACGATGACCATAGACGCGGCCATCGAAAAGGCGGTAGGGAAGAACGGGCGCGATGTGTACGACGAGTGGCGGACGTTGCTGAATACAGGAATATGCCGAACGGGTGGTACCGGTGCGCACGGCTTTGCGCGAGGGAAAACCTTTCGTGACCGATTCGACGGCCGACGTGGTCGATCCGGGTCAGATCCAGAAGATCGAGAGCATGCTCCTGCCCCGCCAGCGCGCCGGGTCCGCAGGTCGACTCCCGGGCGCCGAGGTTCAATTCCCCGGATCTGGCGGTCAGTTCTCCGGATCTGACAGTAATTCTCCGGGGCTCCAGGTCAGCTCTCCGGCTCGACAGGCCGGCTCTCGATCCGCGAATCAGCGCTCCGATGCCACCGTGGGATTCGCCAACCTCTATCCGGTGTTCTCGCCCGACGGAAAAAAGCTGGCATTCACCAGCGCGAAGGGAGGGGACTACTTCGGACTCTCATCGCTCTACGTCTACGACACCGTGAAGAAGACCGAAACGCTGGTGCAGCGCCGGTGTCCGCACGGCGCCGGCCTGGTCGCCGGACGGCACGAAGCTCTACTACGGCCGCCAGACGCGGGACAATCCCCATTGGTCGCTGCAGTTCGACATCTATGAATACGATTTGCAGAGCGAAGAGGAACGCCGTCTCACAACGGGAAGACGTGCCTACAACCCGACGGTCTCACCGGACGGCAAACAGATTGCCTTCGTCTCCAACCGGGACGGCTCAACGAATCTTGCCGTGGTGAACCTGGACGGGACCGGCTACCGTGAGATCACCCTCTACGCGAACGGCGAGCAGGTGTACAATCCCTGCTGGAGTCCCTCGGGAGACCGTATCGTCTTTGACTACTCGGTGCGGGACGGACGGGATATCGCCTGGGTTCGGCCGGACGGCGCGGATCTGGAATTTCTCGTGACCGGCGATGACGACTCACGCGCGGCAAGGTTCTCGCACGACGGGAGCGCACTCTATTTCAGTTCTGACCGGACGGGGATTTTCAATATTTACCGGATGGATGTCGCCGCCAGGCGGACGGAGCAGATCACCAACGTGCTCGGGGGCGCATTCTATCCCACCGTCAACAGTGCGGGGGCCGTGGCGTATGCCGCGTACACCTCCGGCGGGTACAAGATCCATTTCCTGGAGCAGCCGGCGGTTCTGGCGGAGGGGGATCATAGCTATATCCGCACCCCCCACGACGGAACCGGTGCCCCGGGTCATCCGCCGGTGCTGGCGAGCAGATCCACCGCCGTCCCGCAGTTCGACTGGGATGCTTTGCGCGGATATGACGATTCCAGTCTGTCGCCGCTCCAGTCGCGTCCGTACAAAAGCATATTCACGAGTCTCTCTGTAGTGCCGGTGATCCGCATCGACAACTATAACCCCAAGGCAACAGGACTGGAGATGATCAAGGCCGGGGCGTATGTCTTTTCGAACGATGTGCTGGACAAGACCGGCATCTTCGCGGGGGCGACGTTGAACGCGCTGCTGGAGCGGGACCTCTTCTTCCAGTTCATCTACCGGGGACGGATTCCGCTCCTTTATGAGATCGGTCTCGAGCCGGTCGCCACGGTGGAAGCCTACAATCTGACGCGCAAGACAGAGAGTGTGATAAACCTTCCTGCCTCCACGATTCCGGTTGATGTCGAGTACAACCTCACGGAGTTTGATTTTTCTCTCAGGCAGCCGCTCTTCTCGCAGTTTGTCGATGCGGAATTCCGGTATGCACACAGCCGGTACACGTCGATCATCGGCTCCTTTATCAACCCGGAAACCGATCCGCCGTCACTTGTCGGCAGTTCCAGCGATCTCTACCTGATTGCCAACAATCTCTCGCTTGCGCTCGATGTAAACGCCATACTGCCGTCACGGACGCAGGACATCAATCCCATCGGGCGAAAAATCCGTCTGCGTGCGAATCGGGAGCTCAACAAGTTCAACGGCGACGGGGAGTACGAAGTCACATCCACCGGTCTGCAGCCGGTCTACAAAGACGTGAACTTCACCCGCATCGAATTCCAGTGGAAGGAGTATATGCCGTTCTTCTTCCGGAACCACACCATCGGCCTCTACGTGCGTGGAGGCTCCATCCTGGGTCCGACGGTGGACGAGTTTTTTGATTTCTATGCAGGCGGTCTGGTCGGCATGAAGGGGTATCCCTACTACTCGCTCGGCGGGAACGAGATGGCGATGGTGGGTGTGAACTACCGTTTCCCCATTCTGCAGAACATCGACATCCGGCTGTTCCAGCTCTACTTTGACAAGCTGTACGCATCGGTCTATGCGGACGCGGGGAACGCCTGGAGCGACTACGGCATCCGGTCGGCCGACATGCGGAAAGATATAGGGATTGAGTTGCGCCTGGAGGCTTTTTCGTACTACTCCTATCCGACACGGTTCTTCCTGAGTGCAGCGTACGGTTTGGACACGTTCGACCGGTACGTTCAGAGTCAGAACCAGGTCGTGACGTACGGTCACGAGTTGATGATCTACTTCGGGATTCTTTTTGGCTTCGACCTCGACTGAAGAGAGAGGTGTCTATGTCACATGATGATGTAAGGAAGTGGATGGGCCGGATCAACCCGGGCAGGATGGTTGCCGATTTGTGTCGCGGCCGTCGTGTGGGGCGGGACACGGCGGCAAGCGGAGGGGAAGGGTTTTCGGGTAGCCCGGGGACGGCCATGGTGCAGGGAGATGTCGAGCAGGAGGGCACTTCGGCAAAACCCGGCGCGGGTCAGCTGTCGGGCAACCTTCAGGCCGATCAGGAGTTTGGGGAACTTCAGCAAGATGGCCTGACCAACAATCTTCTCGTGGACCCGGAGTCGCACGATACTCAGCAGGACCAGCTGTCGGGCAACCTTCGGGTGGATCTCTTCGGGCTTACAGCCATGCGTAGCGGGCCGAATATTCAGGACACGCCTGCGGGCTCACCGATGCCTTCCCATAAATCCCCCTGGCTCGCGGCAGGAATGTCCCTGGTGATACCCGGATCAGGGGAGTTCTATGCGGAGAGCTACTGGAAAGCGGTGCTGTTCTTTGCTCTGGATGTAACGGCCCTGGCGCTCGCCTACACGTATGACAAAAAGGGCGACCAGCAGACAGACAGTTATCAGGGCTATGCCAACGAGAACTGGAGCGTGGTACAGTACGCGCAATACACGCAGGATAACCTGGTACAGCCGGGCAAGGTGTACAACTGGCGATTACCCGGAACGGAGGGGATGAGTACTTTCGACCGTCCCTGGACGCAGGTGGACTGGAATGAAGTGAATAGAATGGAACGGGACATCGGCGGGTACTATTCTCACACTCTTCCGCCGTATAACGAGCAGCAGTACTATGAATTGATCGGGAAATACCCTCAATTCAACCAGGGCTGGCGGGATGCGAATCTCAGCCTGGGCTCGGATTATGAGACCATCAAGAGCAATTTAACGCCCATGTTCAACTACTACTCGGGCGAACGCGGAACGGCAAACGATTTCTATGCAACCGCAACGACATGGGTGACGGTTGCCGTCATCAACCACATTCTGAGCTCGCTGGACGCCGCCTGGTCGGCCGGGCTGTACAACAGCGCACACGCGTCGGTGGGGATGCGGGTGGTTCCAACGGGAACCGGGTATACGAGCATAGCGGTGTTTCAGGTGAGGGTCCCGATTTGAGGGCAGCGCGCAAATGTAACGGGGATCACACCATCTCTGGCGTTTAATGCGCTATGTCTCTATAACCGTCTCATGCTCCCGGCGTTCTGCGTGAAGCCGGAATGCGTGGAAGGAGGGATTTCAGCAACGAGATGAGGAGGATGGCTGCTCACACGAACAGCTGACGGATAAGCCCGCCACACGGGATGGTTGTTGTGGCTCCTAAGTTGAAGTCGACTCCGCCGGCCGGAAAGCTAGACGTTGGCCTACAGGGTCGCTCTGCAATCCCAGAGACAGCGTGTAGTCAGTAGCATTTACCCCCCCCCCCTCACGATTTGCCTTGCCTGAGGAGCAAAATTGCCGCCCGTTGGGGACTTCCCGCAAATGAAATCAATCAAGGACTAGCAATCCAGGGCAACGAAGAGAGAATCGACAAGGAAGTTCCGCTCGGTCAATGCGGACAGGAGGGCAAGATCTTCCATCACATCGAGATTTCCCCACCCTCGCGACGATCCAGATGGGACGATTTTCCATGACCGTGCCGGGAGGACAGCCATGTCCAGACCAGCATTTGGGCAAAGATCAGGAGCCTCTCCGGTTGGAGCGTAATACGAATCGTTGCCAGGAGAGATATTACAATTGTTGGGGGGGCACAAATGCTGGTCAAGCGCGTTTTCCTGCGGTTTTCGATTGGCTATGTTCCTGCCGGGCCTGTCGTGCTTTCATCTCAAGGGGATCTTGCATCGGTCCTTGTCGAAAAACTCCTTGACCTCACGCGGAAAGACCATATCGTGTATCTGATCGTCCACCCGGCGCGACCTGGAGAGGAAATGGCAAAGGTGCTGGAACTTCGCGGCTTTCGCCCGAGTGCTATCGAGCTGATCCCTACTGCAACGCTGCTGATCGATTTGAAAAAAAGTGAAGAGGAACTTCTCGCTGACATGTCCAAGAAACGCAGGAAGGCCATCCGTCATGCGGTGCAGGACGAGAAAATCGTGATCCGCGAAGTCGGGGAATCCGATCTACCAACTGCATATTCCCTCCTGGCGTCAACCGGGGCCCGGAAGGGATTCCGTCAGGAACCCCAGGAATTGTTTGGCACGATGTGGCGTGCTTTTCATCAACGCGGGATGGCTCGCGCAACAATTGCCGAAGTGGACAATGAGCCGGTCGCCATGGAGTTTGCGATCAGGTTCGGAGACACCGTCTACATGAAACGCAAGGGCTGGTCGGGGATGCACAGCAAGCTCTCTCCCAATGATTTCGTCCATTGGGAGATGATCACATGGCACCAATCCCATGGTTGTACGATATGTGATGCGGAAGGCATAGGCCTTGAGGTGGCACGGGAAATTCTGTTGGGAGAGAAATGCCCCTACGATTGGCACAAAGGCAACAACCAGTTCAAATACGATTTTGGCGGGGACGTTGTTATTTACGTGGGCGCCTACGAGTACATCCCCAATTCCCTTTTCCGATGGATGTTCGTAACGCTTTTCCCCCGCATACGTAGCCGGTGGCCGGTAAAGAACATATGGAACCACTTCCGCGGGCGCTAGCGTCCGTTCGGAAGAGAAAAAGCAAGGCGTTGCATGCTGCATGCCTGGTGGGCCCTTCGACTATAAGGGAAAGAGAGATTCTTCCGAAAGTCATATGATAAAGAAGACCATGCTGCTCCTTGTGCTTCTTCCACTTGTCGCGTACGGGCAGAAGTTGCTTGTTGTGAATGATCCGATTGCGGCATCGCGGAGAGACAATGTGCAAGGCAATGATGCGCTCCTCTTCATTCTGCCGGACGTCATGGCTCCTTCTCCCACTACCGACCTTGCTCTGGCAGCGGCCTTCAATGGCTATGTTGACGACATCTCGATCCCTGCCAACGTCGACAACGCAAAGAACACGGCTGGTGGCACAGATCTGCCGATGGATACCACGGGTTTTCGTGGGTATGGAGTGGCGTACAATGACAGCGTGCTCTCCGGGGACATCTATGTAGATGCCTCAGCCGCAGCTGGTGGAAACGGCCGTGCGGCCGCTCCCTTCCGTACGATCCAGGCTGGGCTTAATGCTGCAGCAGCAGGACGTGGAGATACGGTTGTAGTACTTGCCGGGACATATCCTGAAACCGTCATTCCCGGATCCAACGTGGTGCTGACGAACTTCAAGAAGCACACAGTCCGCGTATCCGGTAATCCGTCTGGCACTCTGTACCTGGCAAAGGTGGCGAACGTGCATAATGTTACTATCCAGGGGATCGACTTCTCTCCGACGCGCCTGTGGCGTTCGTCTGGATGGAGCCAAGGACCGTATCACATTGAGGTCGACGGGAGTTCGCGGATTACTTTTAGGTACTGTAGCATTCGAAGATTGACGGAGAATATCAAGGAAATCACATCAGAGTTTATCCGCGGAGTTCATGTTGGCACTTCAGAGCATGTTACCTTTCTGGGCAACTACTTCAAGGGCTGGAGTCATTCGCTTATGTTCGAAGCGCAGGAGTCGGATACGTCGTTCTTCTTGATCAAGTACAACCATCTTGCTGAACAATCCTGGTGTGGGATCATCTTTGGCACCAAGGCCCCGTCTTCGCACTTCCACACACCGGCTGTGTTA
The DNA here is from genome assembly GCA_963779225.1 of uncultured Bacteroidota bacterium. Classification (GTDB taxonomy): domain Bacteria; phylum Bacteroidota; class Ignavibacteria; order UBA10030; family UBA6906; genus CAVPCZ01. The sequence goes on along the minus strand of CAVZWW010000002.1, from coordinate 2,168 downwards.
GTAGAGGGCAACTTGATCGAGAACTCCTGGGGCGAGGATGGCATCCAGTGGCAACCCGACTATAGAAGTGGTGCGGCGTGCCAGAAGGTGCCCAAGCACTTCAAATACCTGGTTCGCAATAACGTATTTCGTGATCTTCTGGAGAATGCGGTTGACCTCAAAGCGGTTGGACATGCCATGTTTGAGAACAACTACTTCTACCGTATCTGGGGTATGAACGACGGCATTTATGCGTCTCCCTCTCGTTCTTCGCCTGGCGCTATCACGGTGGGATCGGCAGACTCATCTACGAACGCGATCATTCGCATGAATGTGTTCTATGATAATGCAGGGACAATAGGTGCTCGCATGTGGTCGGGATGGAAGCTATTCCACAATACCATGGTGTACAACATGCGCGGGGCAAATGGCCCTGGGACGAGCAATCGTGCCAACGTCACGGCAAATGCCAATCATACTAGGCATGGCGTCAAAAACAACATTGATGTCAATTCCTATATCGCCGTGCAATCCAGCGCCCATGGACCCACATTGGACGTGGACTACAATATCTACTACACAACGAAGGGACTGCCGCGCTTTTCGTACTATTCGAGAGCATGGACAAAGATCTCCGGGCTTCCGCGCTGGCAGGCGCACTGGAACTCCGGTGTGCTCGGGCGGGACGTCCACTCCATGTCCAAGGATCCCGAACTGTCGAGTGTGCCCGCTCACCCGTCGGGCAACCACGCGTCATACAATTTCATGCCGGCAGGTGGTTCGAATGTGGTAGATGCGGCGGGACCGCTCACCCTGGCGACGAGTGGGGCGGCTGGAACGAACCTCGTTGTGGCTGATGCCTATTACTTCCGTGACGCCTGGGGGATGTCGGCTTTTGGCGTGGTGGGGGATTCGATTGTGGTGGCTGCGCAAGCTCCCGTAGGCATCAAGGCCATCGATTACACAACGAACGCGATCACGCTTTCAGGTTCGCGAACATGGCGCACTGGCGCTCCGGTGTATCTCTACAAGAACGGCAAGAAGGTTGACGATATTGGTGCAATGCAACGGTAACTCGCTCTCACAAGTGCGGCCTTTTTAGCCGGCTAACTTCTCATTTGCCACTTTGGTCGTCGAAGATTGAAGAGTGTCAATCGAAATCGAAAGTCGTGGGTCTCGGAGCTCAATCCACGAGAATCTACCCACTGACAGTTATTCAAGAAACGCGAAAGGTCTGATGAACTACAGGAAATTCTTCAAGTACTGGTTCCCGGTGATTCTCTGGGTGGGTTTTACTTACTGGATGTCAACAGGGGGATTTGCTTCGGCGAACACTTCGGCCATTGTAGAACCGATTCTCCGCTTTTTGATGCCCAATATTTCAGAAACAGAAGTTGCCTTGATTCATGCAGCGATTCGCAAACTGGCGCATTTGACCGAATACTTCATCCTCGGTCTTCTCCTGTTTCGTGCTTTCGGCAGCGACTCCCCCGACATGAAAGCGTTGCGATGGGTCTTCTATTCCTTACTGGCAGTGATGCTCTTCGCGGCAGGGGATGAGCTGCACCAATCCTTCGTCGCGACGAGGACGGCATCGCTCGTCGACGTCGGTATTGACGCTCTGGGAGGGTTTCTCGCTACGTGTGCGATAATCCTCTGGAACCGATTCCGCAGGCTTGATACGTAGCAATGTAAGAATGTCTGTACCAAAGGAGGGACTCGAACCCTCACCTGGTGTGAGCCAGACTGGATTTTGAGTCCAGCGCGTCTACCAATTCCGCCACTTTGGCCCCTATTTTGAGCGCTTTCCTGAAATTCTTTGGTGTCACTTTGGTGTCACCTGCTCAAAGGATGTACCAATTTACCTAGTGAGCAATTCGTTTGCAAGGGAAAAAAACCTGCAACGTGCCTCCGGAAGTTCTTAACTCAGTTGCCTCGAAATCGCTCACAACGGCATGAACACAATTAAACCTCTTGGCTGGTTCCACCTGGTGTGCCTTTTCGGTCTACCCACACTTCTCAATTCCATCGCGTGTCAAATTGCGATACCGTACCTCAATGCCAGGCGGACCATTCCCATTGAAGTGAGCTATTTCCTCAGTGTCGGGTTGCTCGTCCTTGCACCAATGTTTGTTATGGCAGTGTATCTGAGCGGCAAAGACGTTGGCTCGTTCAAGTTGAAATCTTCT
>CAVZWW010000001.1:355000-1090042 GCA_963779225.1 uncultured Bacteroidota bacterium | reverse complement strand
CCGTCCCGCGCCCCCGACCCTGCCGGGAACCCGATCCACCCCAAGCCTCGGTAGCATCCATGAGCGACATCCTCGTCATCGGTGGCGGCATCATCGGCCTCTTGACCGCCCGCCAACTGGTCCAGGCCGGTGCCCAGGTCACCCTGGTGGAGATGGGCGAGACCGGCCGCGAGTCCTCCTGGGCCGGCGGCGGCATCCTCTCCCCCCTTTACCCCTGGCGCTACAGCGAGGCGGTTACCGCACTGGTCGATGTCAGTCAGCACGACTACCCAGGGCTGTGTGCACAACTGCACGCGGAGACCGGCATCGACCCCGAGCTGACCCATAGCGGCATGCTCATCCCTCGACACCGAGGAGCGCGACGCCGCCTTGGCCTGGGCACAGGCCCACGCCGTCCAGTTAGAGGTGATCGACGGCCCGGCCCTGCACGAGATCGAGCCGGACCTCGGGCCCCAGCCCGCACAGGCCCTGTGGTTCCCCCATGTCGCCCAGGTCCGCAATCCTCGCCTGGCCAAGACCCTGCGCCGCTCCCTGGTGGGACGGGCCCAGATCCGGGAGCAGGAGGAGGTCGTCGAGCTCCTGGTGGAAAACGGCCGGGCGCTGGGTGCCCGCACCCGCAATGGGGTGATCAGTGCCGATCAGACCATCGTCTGCACCGGGGCCTGGACCGCCAAGCTGCTGGAGCAGCTCGGCACCAAGCCCGACATCCAACCCATGCGCGGGCAGATGATCCTGTTCTTCGCCAAGCCGGGGCAGATCAACCGCATCGTCCTGCACCAGGACCCGCTATGCCATACACCGTGGCGGGACGGACGCGTGTCTCGATGTCCTTGATGGTGCTGGCGTCGTACGGGCGAATGACAATCTGCTGCGGCTCGGGGTGCCGAATCCCGACCCGACCTGCTTCATCGGCGTGGGGCTGCCGTAGACTTCCACCCGCAGCGAATCGACCAGGCCCTGGTTGGCCCGCCCAGTCCGCACGCCGCTCAGCGCGGTTTTCAGCACGCTGATCGCTTTTTCCATTCTTTCTTCGGTGTCGAGCAAAATATCGTCTGCAGGCATGATCCGAACCTTCCATCAAAAACCAAAGCGGGCCGCCAATCGGTATCGTATCGTTCGCCGCCTGAATTCACCACCGGGGCGTGGTCAGTGCGGGGTGCGAGATTGTTCGACGGATCAGCTTGCTACTTGCCTTGCTCTCGCTGGCCAGCAAGAATGCGGTATTCAGACTGTCCCGCCCCGGGCTGCGGCTCGGAATTCTGCTTCGCCTCTCCCAGCCATGTCAGGAGTGATCCTCGTGCTGATTTCTCGTCACGTTTGTTTCGTTGCGTCGTTCGTTGCAGTCGTAAGCTGGGTTTCGTTGGCAACAGCTCAGAAGCCGCCGCTGCCCACCTTTCCCAAGGGGCTTGCGGCTTTGAAGTACCCCGAGGACAACCCGCACCTGGAAGAGAAGGTCGAGCTCGGCAAGCAACTGTACTTCGACAAGCGGTTGTCGAAGGACGACACCATCAGCTGCGCCTTGTGTCATGATCCCGAGAAGGGCTGGTCGAACGGCGAAGCGTTTGCCACCGGCGTCCGCGGCCAGGTCGGCGGCCGGAGCTCGCCGAGCATCGTCAACTCGGCTTATTCCGAGCTGCAATTCTGGGATGGCCGGGCGAACATGCTCGAAGGGCAGCGTGGGGCCGATTCAGAATCCGATCGAGATGGATATGAAGCTGGAGGACGTCGTCGCCAAGCTCAACAAAATTGAAGGCTACAAGAAGCAGTTTCAGGCGATCTACAAAACCGATGTGACCGCGGACGGCATCGCCAAGGCGCTGTCGGCCTTCGAGCGGACCATTCTCTCCGTGATGCGCCGTATGACCGCTTCAAGGCGGGTGACGAAGCGCTTCAGCGAGCAGGCCCAGCGCGGCATGAAGCTCTTCTTCGGCAAGGCGAATTGCTGGTGTGTCACACCGGACACAGCTTCAGCGATTTTGCGTTTCACAACATCGGCGTCGGGATGGAAAAGGAGAACCCGGACCTGGGGCGGTTCGTGATCACGAAGCTGGAAGGAGACAAAGGGGCTTTTAAGACGCCGACGCTCCGCCAAATCGCCCGCACCGCGCCCTACATGCACGACGGGCGATTCAAGACGCTGGAAGAAACGGTGGACTATTACAACAAGGGTGGCCACGCCAACCCACAGCTCGACGAAGAGATTTTTGAGCTGAAGCTCAGCCAGCAAGAAGCCGCGGACCTCGTCAAGTTTTTGAAGGAAGGGCTCAGCAGCGAGTCCTATCCGAACGTGAAGCCGCCGAAGCTGCCGGAGTAAGCTGCCCTTAGCTCCGAAGCCTCCGCGGCAAGATTTGCCGATTGCGGAGATTTTCTCGATTCTGCCGATTGTGCGGGCCGATACTTTCCTCTGGATACCCTGGATGGTATCGCGCGGCGTTTTAGCGTTCGCGCCACTGCGGTTCATGCAGGGAAGCTTCAGCCATGTTCAAGTGGGCTCGGGTCGAGGCAGTGACGACACTGACAGCGGTTTTGGTCGCCCTTCTGTCTGCCAGCGGATGCTGCTGCGGCCCCTGTGGGCCAAGCCGGCGTGGTCCGCTCGGATTGGGCCTGATATGCAAGCCGGGCTGCGGCACGGCTTGTGGACCGCACGGCGGTCGGCACTATGGTGCCATCTGTGCTTGATCATGGACCCGGCCCTGGAGCTGCTTGCGGGCCGGAGTGCGGCCCGACTTGCGGTCCCACTTGCTGTGCTCCCAGCTTGACCTGCAGCCCGTGTGGCGGCGGTCAGACTGGCTGAACGGCCGCTGCTTCTGCGGCCCGAGCTGCTGCGACCGCTACTGGGGCGAGTGGATCAGCGATCCGCCGCACTGCTGCGATCCGTGCAACCAATGCGGACATTTCGTGGGTCCCAAGTGCTGCGGCCCCGGCCCGCTGATGCGGCTCTGGTCCGTGGTCACTTGCGGCCATCACGGCTGCGGACCTGCCTGCGGACCCGGTTTGGGCTATGGTGCTTGCCAAGGCTGCGCGAAACAGGCTGCAGCAGCTGTGCGGGCGGCGGCCACATGGCGGGTCCCGGCATCATGCACGAAAACTGGGAACACCACGGTCCCGCTCCGGTCCCGGGTCAGAACATCCACCAGGCCTGGTCAGCCGACCCCCGCTGTCCGCAGCGTGCAATACTCGCAGCAAGTCAGCCCGCCCATGCCTGCCCGTTCGGCAATGAGCCGGCAGGTGCCGCAGGGTGGGATGATGATGCGACGCTGAGTAAGTGGCAAGTGCCAAGGGCCAAGTGCCAAACAAGATATAAGCAGGCAAAGAAGATGCAAGGGACAAAGGGCGCGGACGGTTGTGCCTTTTGCCTTGCGCCTGCCCAAGCTCCTCTGTCTTATTCCTTAGACTTTGCATCCTTGTTTCTTCCTTGGCACTTGTCACTTGGAACCTTGGCACTTACGAACCCCAGATTCTGCTAAAATACGGCTCTTCACCAACCCCTTTTTGATCGCCCTCCCCGTGCTCAGCGATTTCGCCTTTCAGCGGTGCATTCGCCCGGCGTGCGGGACCACGTGCGGACCGGAGGAAGTGCGCACGGCCTGCCCCAATGCGGGGACCTGCTCGATGTGGCCTACGACTGGGACCGGGCCCAGCCGCCGAAGTCGCTCCGGTACTTCGAAGAAATGTGGACCCGGCGCAACGAACCGCTGCGGTTTCAGCGGCATCTATCGCTTTCACGAGCTGCTGCCGTTTGCCAAGCCGGAATCAGTCGTCACGGTCGGCGAAGGGCAGACGCTGCTGCAGCAAGCCGACTGGCGTCGGCACGTTTGTCGGCATGAAGCCGGGCCGGCTGTACCTGCAATACGAAGGGATGAACCCGTCGGGCAGCTTCAAAGACAACGGCATGTCGGCCGCCTTTACGCACGCTCGGGCGATCGGCGCCAAGCGGGCCGCCTGTGCCTCGACCGGCAACACCAGTGCGTCGCTCGCCATGTACTGTGCGCGCGACCCGGCTGATGAAGGCGGTCATCTTCATCGGCTCGCGGCAAGATCACCTACGGCAAGCTGTCGCAGGCGCTCGACTACGGTGCGCTCACGTCCAGATCGCCGGCGACTTCGACGACGCGATGGTCCGCGTGCAGGAAGTCTGCCGCGACCTGGGCATCTACCTCGTCAACAGCGTCAATCCGTTCCGCCTCGAAGGGCAGAAGACGATCATGTTCCGCGTGCTCGAAGCGCTGCGCTGGGAAGTGCCCGACTGGATCGTCGTCCCCGGCGGCAACCTCGGCAACAGCAGCGCGTTCGGCAAAGCGTTTCATCGAACTGCAAGCACCTCGGGCTGATCGACCGCATGCCGCGGCTGGCCGTCATCAACGCCGCCGGGGCCGATACGCTGTATCGAACTGTACGAGCAGCGCGGCCTGCGCTGGAACGGCGGGCAAGCCGGACATGAGCGATCGTCGACAACTACTACGACGAGCTGGATCAACGTCGGCCGCAAGGCCTCGACGATCGCCAGCGCCATCGAGATCAATCGGCCCGTGAACCTGAACGAAGTGCCTGCGGGCGCTCGAAGCGATGCGACGGCGTCGTGCGCGCAGGTCAGCGACCAGGAAATTCTCGACGCCAAGGCCAAGGTCGGCGCCGGCGGCTTCGGCTGCGAACCGGCCAGCGCCGCGAGCGTCGCCGGCGCCGAGCTGCTCGCGCGATCAGGGCGATCATCGCGCCGACGAACGCGTCGTCTGCATCCTGACCGGCCATCAACTCAAAGACCCGACGGCCACGGTCGCCTATCACACGACCGATCAGGAGCAGTTCAACAAAGTCCTCGGCAGCCGCGGCGTCCGCCGGGCATCGTTCGCCAACCGCGCCGTCGCCGTGCCCAATGATCGGGAACGAACTGGGCGTAATCATCGAAGGACCCAATTCAACTGTATAATGCTAATTGCATCACATGACAATCACCCAAATCGCCATTCACGGTGCCGCCGGCCGCATGGGCAAGCGGCTCGTGCGCCCTCGGCAGCGTTGATCCCGAACTCGAAGATCGTCGCCGCCGTTGATTGGGAGCAGCATCCCGACATCGGCAAGGACGCTGGGTTGCTCGCCGGCGTCGAACGACTTGGGCGTGCCGCTGACGGCCGTGCTCCGCGGCGATCCGCAAGCCGTGATCGACTTCTCGGTGCCCGAAGGCGGCGAGTCGCATCATCGATGCGTGCCTCAGCCGCAAGGTGCCGCTGGTGATGGCGACCACGGGCCTGGCGAACGATATCAAGGCCCGGCTCGATGCGGCGCGAACGAGATTCCCGTCGTCTGGTCGCCCAGCATGAGCACGACGGTCAACCTCGCAATGAAGCTCGTCGCGATGGCGGGCAGCGTGCTTGAAAAACTGAGCAGCGGCGTCGATGTCGAAATCATTGACGGCATCATCGCTATCAAGGAAGACTGCCCCAGCGGCACCGCGCTTGAAGTTCGGCGAGATCATCGCCGGCGTAATGGGTCAAACCGAGCATGTGCACGGCCGCGAAGGCGCGGTCGGCAAACGGACGCCGCACGAAATCGGCTATCATGCCGTTCGCGTCGGCGACAACCCGGGCGAGCATACGATCATCTTCGGGCTGCTTGGGCGAAACGCTCGAAGTGACCGTGAAAGCGTCGAATCGCGACTGCTACGCCCTCGGCGCACTCCAGGCCGCCAAGTTCGCTGCCCGGCAGAAGCCGGGGCTTTATAATATGTATGACGTGCTGGGACTCTAATTTGAAACTCAGCATCGGTCAGGCTGCGACGCTCGCTTGTTTGCTTGAAGCCACCGCCCCCAAAGTCGGCAATGTGCATCGTGGGGCGGATTTCGAAGCACTCTTCTTCGCGGATTTTGTCACGAGTGCAGTCGCCATCGGACCCGTGCTGGAACGAGCGCGCGAGACTGGTGTCGGTAAGGCGGTGTTCGAGGCAATCGCCGCGACACGTGCGTTGGTCGATACCAACACCAATCTTGGGATGGTGCTCCTGCTCGCGCGACTCGCTGCGGTGCCGCCCGATCAAAAGCTGACCGACGGGACCGCGAGCGTCTTGCAAGGCCTCACGCACCGCGCGACAGCGAGCTCATCTATCAAGCAATCCGTGTTGCCCAGCCTGGTGGGACGGGAACAACTGACGAAATGGATGTCGCCGGCGCTGCACCGCCGAGCTTGCTGGCCGCGATGCAACATGCTGCGGAACGAGACTTCGATTGCGCGGCAATACGTGGATCACTTCGCGCTCGTCTTGCAAGAGATCCTGCCGAATCTAGTCGCCGGTCAGGAAGGCGCAGCTGGACACTGATCGATACGATCATCCACGAGCATGTCCGGCTGATCAGCGCCTACTCCCGATAGTCTCATCGTTCGCAAGTGCGGCCTCGAAACGGCGCAGCGAGCCAGTGCCTATGCCGCGCAGGTCTTGCAAGCCGGCGAACCGATGACGAGAACTATCACGCGGCCCTGAACGATTTCGACTTCTGGCTCCGCAGCGACGACCACCGCCGCAATCCGGGGACGACGGCGGATTTGATCGCCGCGGGATTGTTCGCAGGCTTGAGGGAAGGACTGCTCAAGCCGCCGTATCGGTAAGTTCGTGGCGCAGACCTCCAGGTCTGTCGGAATATATCAGCTCAGCTAGGACCGGCAGACCTGGAGGTCTGCCGCCACGGTTTACTTCCCGAACTTCAACTGCAACTGCGCGAACTGTTGTTCACGTTCGCTCAATCCCCCCTGCGGATTGAAGGCGAGCGGCTTGCCGAAGAGGACCGTCAGGTGATTGGCGGCGGCCAGGCGAACCGCCGGGTCCTCATGACGCAGCACGGCGAGCCAGGCCTGGCGGTCATCCACGAGCCAGGCAGTGACGCGGGGCGGCGTGTCGGTCGAAAGATGGGCCAGCCCCTGGCAGATGTCCTGAATGCGGCCCGCTTGTTCCGACGAGAGTTGCTTCCGGTCGAGCCGTCGCAACCAGGCGACGACCCCTTGCCCGGCGGACTGCTGGTCAGCATCTTGCCGCTCCTGAAAATCATCGCTGTCGAGTTGCTTCACCCCGACTTCCGCCACTGGGCCCGCTCAGCGAGGACGTCCTCGCCCGCGTGGCTGAGCAGTTCCTTTTGAATGCCGGCAGCCTGTTCCTTCAGGCGCCAATGCGGGCGGAGCGTTTCCAGCAACGGAAGAACCGCCTCCTCGCACAACTGTGGCTGCGAGAGCGCCAGGTGCCAGAGCGTGGCGGCGGAAAAGATCTGCGGCGAATCGCGACCGACCGTTAGAGTCATTGGCCCCTGAAAAGGCTGGACGAGTTTCACGTCGCCCGTCGGACTGCTGCCGGTGCGGGTCAAGGTGAGCCGCTGCTGGTCGTCCAGGTCGAGCGTAATTTGTCGCTCAGTGCAGTTATCTTCGTAATGAATGACGAGCGACTCGGTGTGCAATTGCACGGAGAGTTGCTCATAAGGTATTTGCGACGGTTCGCCGACTTGCACGACGCGGCTTTGCCCGCAGCGATGGCCCAGGACGGCCACCCGCCCGCCGACGATTTCGAGCCGCACCCAACCAGTGCGGGCAATCAGATTTCGCTCCGTCTTCGGAGTATCCGCCGGCTTGGCAGTGGTAACCGCGGGCTCTTGCGACTGAGCGGTTGAGAAAGCGGCGCTGGAAAAGACCATCGCCAGCAGGCTGAAAAAACGCCGCGCGGATGTCGATAGAACTTCCCCTCATGGCGAACCCCCGATGCTTCGTGCAATCACGAGTGTGGAGAGGAAGTGTACGAGTCGTCTGGTACGTGGCTTTAGTGCTTGCCGATTGGCAAAATCCGTTCGCCAATCTAGTCAGGCTGCGGCGTCATGGTTGTGCAGGCTGCCCCACCTTCATCGCCCAACATTCGCGGGGTAACCGGTTATCTGCCTTATCGCCGTTTCCGCCGACCGCCTCAAGAGCAATTGGAAGGAACGGAGAAAAACAGACCAAGTTTCTGCATCACCACTCGTTGCTAATGTAATAACCGCTGCCATCCGATGCTAAGCGGTAAGGGCCAGTAACGATTCTCCGTAAGTCGTCTCGGGGCGATTCAACTCCACGCCCAAAGGGTGGATTGGACCACCTGAGAAATATCGAACACGAACTAATTCGACGTTCGATTCTGCGGCAACCGCCGTTGCTGTAGCGAATCCACTGCGACAATCATGCGCAGCACTACGCACAATTGTCGCTTCTATAAGGGATTATGGAATTCGGCAGGTGCTTTTCTCGAAAAGCACCAAAAAACATTTGACACTCCACTTCTCGTTGGCAATAGTTCGGCAGCGAAGCAAACAAGCGGAGCTTTCTCATGTCAGTCTCGACTTTCTGGAAATCCTGGCTCACCGGTTGGCGGTCTTCGGACCAGCTGGCCGCGCCGTCTGCCAAGGGAAGTTCCTCCGCCTTTGCTCCTCTTCTCACTGGCGCTTTCCTGCGCGGTCCGACTCCTGCCCAGGCCGAGCTGTTCTTTTCTTACGCTCCATTCTGAGGGTTCGAGTTATGATTGTGCAAATTGGGTTTCGGAAACGTCGAGGGTTCACGCTGGTTGAGTTGCTCGTGGTGATTGCCATCATCGGCGTCCTGGTGGTGCTCCTTCTCCCGCGGTGCAGGCTGCCCGTGAGGCCGCGCGGCGGATGCAGTGCGGCAACAACGTGAAGCAGTTGTGCCTGGGACTGCAGAATTATCACGATACATTCCTGTACTTGCCCTACGGTGCGCGGAATCGCTCGAGAGCGCCGAACTACAACTCCACGAATGGCTACGGTTCATCCTGGCTCGTGGCGACGTTGCCGTTCTGCGAACAGCGGCCCTTGTTCGACAAGATCGCCGCTGCGGACATGTCGGCAGCCGGTAATCACTACGGTGCAGGCAACGCCACCACCGGCGTTCGCGGTGCAGCCCATAACGCGAAGATCAAGTACATGCTCTGCCCGTCGAGTCCGCTGCCTGAGACCCAAGTGCTGGGTGGAGCGACGCTCGTCGTGCCGTCGTATGCAGGCATCATGGGTGGCAATCGTGAGAATAGTAATAACGCTAACCTGGCGGTCATCGAGACTCGCGTGGTGGGAAACCACGCCGGGTTCTCGTAGCCACTGACCGGCTTCTCGGCGGGCGGCATGTTGCCCATCAATGAATCGTTGACGTTTGCCGCCTGCACGGACGGAACAGCCAACTGCATCATCGTGGGCGAGTGCTCCGACTATTACTATCAAACCTCCGGGAGCAACAAAGTCCGCCAGAATCCCGCGCCCTCGCAAGGGCTCGGCTGGCTGGTCGGCAACAACCTGCCCTACGCCAGCGGCATCGCCCAAGTCGTGAAGGCGGGCGGAACGTCGATCGGCGCCAGCAGCGTGGCGAACTTGATCTCCGTCGCCCATCCGGTGGGGATTAACAATCGGATCACGGCCACCGGCATTCCCAATTGGAATGCCAGCGGCATCGGCACCCGCGGCCCCAACAATCCGCTTCTGGCCGCATCCGGCCGGCGCGATGGTGGGTTATCTCGATGGGCACGTGCAACTCGCCACCAAGCAAATGGCTAAGCACGTCCTGAAACGTCTGGCGATTCGGGATGACGGCGGCGTGATTCCCGATCAAGGGTAATTCTGACTGGCAGAATGACCGGCGCGAGTCTCCTTAGGCAAATGGATTGCCGCGGAGGCTCGCCAGGGGTCTGCGCATCAAGGCCGCGAGCGCGGAGGTCGTCCACAAACACCTCCGGGCCGTGCGTGCAGTAAATGATCCGCGGCCCCACGTGCTCGATGCACTCCAGTAACTCGTCGTAGTCAGCGTGATCGGAGAGCGGAATGGCGAAGTCCGCGCCGAATGCCTGCCGGCCGCGCGGCGCGTGAGCCCAGCCGGTCACAACGATCGTTGCCGTCCGTCCCAGGTTGCGGAGCGGTGGCGCTGTCTGACGGAACGGCGGAACGATGACGGCGTGACCGGAGATGTACTCACTGCCGAAACAAGAGCAGTCACCGAGCGGGCAGCCTTGCTCTTCATAAACCCGACTGATCGCGTGAATCAGCGGATGCTGCAGCACCGGAATGCCGTGCTGCGTGAGGATTCGCGTCACTTCCTGGGCCTTCCCCATCACATAAGCTTGAATCACCGGCGTGCGGCCGCTGGAGAGCACCAGGTTGACCGTGCGGACCAGTTGCGCGATCACTGGCGTTGCGCGGCGGCAGGCGATAGCGTGGGTCGCCGTAGGTCGATTCCATCACGAGCACATCGGCCCGCGGGGGATTGGCCGCGGCAGCCGTTGCGGAAGGGCGGAGTTTGAAGTCGCCCGTGTAAAGCATGCTTCCCGCGGCCGATTCCACGCGGAGCATCGCCGAGCCGAGGCAATGTCCGGCCGCGTGCGTGGTCAGGCGATGGCCGTTCCACTCGAGCGGTTCTTCGATGGGCATCAGTCGCGTTCGGCGGACACCCAGCCGGGCACAATACAAGGCCGCCGTCTCTGGCGTACAGAATGCCAACTCATGCCGGGCCATGTGATCGTTGTGCGCGTGCGAGACGAACCCTGCGCGGCTGGCGGCGACAGTAATCGATGGCCAGATCGAGAGCAGTGATTTTCAGGCCGTGGTGGTAGTGGAACATCTATTCCGAATATAGCGGTTTTTCGGCACTCCCTCTCTGGTACTCCGAGGCGAGGGGACAAGACGAAATACAAGCTAACTTTAGGCATGACCCTTCCCATCCTGCTCCTCCTCGCCATCGTGCAGGGGATTGCTGAGTTCCTGCCGATCAGTTCGAGCGGCCATTTGATTGTGCTCGGCACGTGGCTGGGGGCAGCGCCGCGCGCTGCCGGATTTGAACGACGTGAACATCGTCCTGCACCTGGGCACGCTCGGCTCGATCGTCATGTTCTACTGGCAACGGCTGTGGAAGCTTCTGACGGACGACCGCCGCGTGATCGGCCTGATGATCCTCGGCACCATTCCTGCGGTCGTCGTCGGTCTGCCGCTGAAGATGCAGTTTGAATATCTTCTCGAAATGCCGCTTGTCGCAGGACGACTTTTTCCAGTCACCGGGCTCGCGCTCTTGTGGACGACGCGGCTGCCGCTCGGTGAAATCGATTACCGCAAAATGACCTGGCAAGACGCCCTCTTCATTGGCTGTTGCCAGGCCGTGGCAATCTTGCCGGGCCTGTCGCGCAGCGGCACCACAATCGCCGCGGGACTTTATCGCGGCTTGAATCGCTCCTCGGCAGCGACGTTTTCGTTCCTCCTTGCCGTTCCTGCCATCCTGGGCGCGGGAGTGCTCGAAGGGATCGATCAACTGAAAGACGGCGGCTCGCAGACACCGATCGCGTTTCTGCTGATTGGCTGCGTCGTTTCGTTCGTCGTCGGTCTTGGCTCGCTCTGGCTTCTCAACCGCTGGCTGCAGAGTGGCCGGATTCAGCTCTTTGCCTGGTACTGCATCACGCTTGGCATCGTCGTCGTCACCTGGCAGTTGTGGCCTCACGTCACATCTAGCCCGTAGTGCTACCGCCGGATCGCCGAACCGGGTCCAGCGATCAGCATTCCGCCGTCGATGACCAGCGTCTGACCAGTGATCAGATCCGGGCCGGTGATGAAGTGCAGGATGGCAGCCGCGACGTCTTCCGGCTGGCAGACTTTCTGCAGCGGCATGTTCTGTTCGAAGGTTTGCTTCACCTTGTCGTAAGCGGCGCCGAGTCCGGTCTGCAACCAGCGGCCGGCGATGAAGCCCGGAGCTACGCCGTTGACGCGAATCTGCGCGCGCGAGGACACGGGCCAGCGCGATCGTCACGTTGTCGAGCGCGGCCTTCGACGCGCAATAGGGAATCGAACTGCCACTCGCGATCCGCGCGGCGACACTGGAGACATTGACGATGCAACCGCCGCCGCTCGCCAGCATCGGCGCCTTCGCCGCGCGGCGCATTGAAAGGGTCCTCTGACGTTCACCCCCATGATTCGATCCCACATTTCGCCAGTCACGCGGTCGAGATCGTCGGCGGCGATGAACTCGGTCGTCCCCGCGCAGTTCACCAGCACGTCGAGCCGGCCGAACTTTTCCACCGCCGCGGCCACCATCGCGCGGCAATCGTCGTCGTTCGCCACATCCGCCTGGTGAGCAAAGCTCTGCACGCTGAAGGCCCGCGCGTCGGCAGCCGTTTGCTCTGCCTCAATCGCCGAGCGGCTGTAATTCACTAGCACGTGACAACCGAGCTTGGCGAGGGCGAGAGTCGTCGCCCGCCCCACGCCGGTTCCGCCGCCGGTGACGATCGCGGCTTTGCCTTGAACATTCATGGATTGTGCGGCTATCGCTAGGGAGCGTACGGATTATTGGGATCGAATGGCCGCGAAGGAAACTGGCCGGTCGCTGGATAGGTTTCTGGTTTGACCGACGGCAACAGGAAGGCAACGAAGAACGGAATGCCGACGCCAACAACGGCCCCGACCAAGGCGAAGACATAGACACCCAGGCCGATTTCTTCAACGTCCGGATTTTGAATGGCATGCACGATGCCACCGACAATGGCTCCGCTGATTTCACCGCCAATCCAGCCCACGACGGTGAAAATTTGCAGCGCGAGCGGGTTGCGTCCCTTCTCGTGCATGAGCGAACCCATCCATTTGCACAGACCAACTAGCAGGAGGATTTCAAGCACCGAATGGTCTCCGAAGAAGAGGTGAAAGGCCACGAAACGTGGCGCTTAGCTTACTCTGGCCGGAACCACGGTCAAACAGTTTTGCATTTGGCGAATTTGAAAATTGTCCGCAGCAGGAAACCGATTCAAACGGGCGGGCCGCGAGCGCCTCAAGGACTCGCGGGATACAAGGCCGCGAGCCCGGACGGTTGCCTATTCGCTTCGCCGTCCTGCTGCGGACGGTCAACACCAACAAGCGACCGCCGAGGCTGATTCAGCGTCGGGCCGGCAGCGGTCGCTCTTCATTCGTGGCCAGGCAACTCCCCAGCAGCCTGACCACAGGAAGATTCTTCGTAACAGGGCCAGTCCCGCGCACCGTGAAAACCGCGACAATCGCCAAGTATTGCTGTCCTCTGGGGGAATGAAGGGAAAGTGCCGGTCGTAGAGGGCGAGAAGTCCAGCTGGCTCCCTGGCTGCTACGGGCTACCCAGCTGCACCACCGTCACCCAGGTCAAACTCTTCCCGACTTCGGTCGTCTCTTTTCGCTCCAGCTTCCCTGTCTGCGGATCGACCGCGAACGTGGCGAGCTTGCCGCTCCCTTCACCGGCGCCGAAGAGCCAGTTGCCGCTGGGGGAGAGGGCGAACGACCGCGGCGTCTTTTCCGTCGGCGTCTGACCGAGCGCGGTGAGCTTTGCAGTGGTCGCATCGAACTTGAATCCCGCCAGGCTATCGTGCCCGCGGTTCGAGACCCAGACGAACTGGCCGCTGGGATGGACATGCACATCCGCGGTGGAGTTCTTGGCGGTGTAGTCGGCTGGCAGTGTCGAGAGCGTCTGCAGCGGCTTCAGGCCCTGCTCCGCATCGAGCGAATAGAGCGTCACGCTGTTGCCAGATTCATCGGAGCTGAAGGCGAATTTCTGCGAGGGATGAATCGCCAGGTGCCGCGGTCCGGCTCCTTCTTTTCCTCCGGCCGCTTTCTCCTGCTGGGTGAGCTTGCCAGTCTTGGCGTCGTATTTGAATTGGAAGATCGCATTGGGCTGCACATGCGGGACGAACAACCATTTTTGATCGGGTGTGAGAACGGCAGCGTGTGCGGTCTTGGCGGTTTCGATCGTTTGCAGCGGCGTGCCACCGAGTTGACCGGTGGCGGCGATATCGTGCACCGTCACGCGCCCCGCGGAATACGACGCGGCGAGCAGAAAGTGAGCGTTCTTGTCGGCGGCGACATACGCGGCATTCGCGCCGTTGCCCAGTTCCGTCTTGCCGATCAGGGTCAGCTTCCCCGCCTCGCCGATCTTGAACGAACCGACCTCGGCGTTCGTCCGCAGCGAAGCAAACAACAGCCGGCTCTCGGCGTGGACCGCGAGTGAACCAGGCGCGGTGCCCACATTCGTGCGGGAGATTTCTTTCAACTTTCCCGTCGCTTCGTCGAGATGGTACAGCACGATCGCTTGCGTGCCGGCATCGGAAACATAAACGCAGGTATCCGCTGCGAGCGCGGCCGAACATTCCGAGCGCCATCACCAACGTCACCACACTCAGCCAGCGAGTCGAGTTCATGGGAGATTCCTTGCGAGTCAAAAGCCACAGATGAATGGCGTGAATTGTCGCCTTTGCAATCGCGCCGGGCAACAACCGTGTCAGCACGGTGCTCGAATCAACGGGCATTGCTGCACTAGACGCGACCATCGATCTGGCTACAATCGCGAGGGACCGGGCGATACAAGGAGGTCTGATGCACTTCAGGATTTCGGTATGGCAGGCTGCGTCGTGGCGCACCTGGTCTGGCAAGGTTTGGTGTTCCAGGGGATGGGTCTTCACACGAGACAAATACAGGCTGGTGAACCGGCCACCGAGAAAGAGACCGCGGAGCAAGCGGCCAATGTTCTCGGCCTGCCGCAGGGCGCGATGAGCGGCGGCGGCACCTTGATGGTTTGCGGCGGCGGCGCGTTGCCCGAGGAAGTGTATGACGAGTTTGTCCGGCTGGCTGGCGGACCGAAATGCAAACTCGTTCTGATTCCGTCCGCTCATCCGTATGAGAACCTCGAAGCGATCACTTATCGCTTCAATGGCTGGCTGCAGTATCCAGCCGAGTCGTTCCACTTTCTGCACGCGACCAGCCGCGCCGAAGCCGAGTCGGACGATTTCGCCAAACCACTCGAAGACGCGACCGGCGTGTGGATCACGGGCGGCGCACAAGGACGGCTCGCCGATCTGTACAAAGGGACTGCGCGTCGAAAAACTCCTGCAGCAATTGCTCGAGCGCGGCGGCGTCGTTGGCGGCACTTCCGCGGGTGCGGCGATCATGTCGCAAACGATGATCCGTCAGGGAACCAGTCGCGAGGCCGAGCTCGACGCGGGCTTCAGTCTGCTCACTGCCGCCGTCGTCGATCAGCACTTTACCGAACGAGGTCGCCACACGCGGCTGCTCGGCGCCCTGCGAGAACCCCGCGAAGATCGGCCTCGGCGTCGATGAGCAAACCGCCGTCATCATCCGCGCCAACACGGTGCGCGTGCTGGGACAGAACCGGGCGACCGTCATTGTCCCGACGCCCAACCGCTCGGTGTCCCTCCACTTGCTCGATAGCGGCGAAGAAGCGGAACTGGTCCGCCGCGATGATGAAGCGGACGCACCGCTCCAGTTGCTGTTGAGCACTTTGATGAAGAAGTAGTGGAAGTGCGGCGATTGAAGTGCACCAGCAGTAGCTAGGGCTATCCCGCCTGTCGTCGTGATCGCAGTTGTTTCATGGCGGCCGGCGTGGGGATGGTGCGAGTGAGTTCGGCGGCGGCGAGACCTTGCAGCAAGAGGAGTGTCCGGTCGGCGGCGCCTTGCTGGGCGAGGACGAGTTCTTTCGCTCGCTGACCCAGTTCGTTGGCGAACTCCGGCTCGCGGAGGCAGCGCCGATGAAGGTCTGTAGTTCGCGGCCGTCTTTCACAACGTGTGCGGCTGCGCTGCTGAGCAGCAGTTGCACGACGTCTTTGAAGTTCCAGGTGTTCGGCCCAAAGCAAACGGCGCTGCCATAGGCGGCCGGTTCGATCATGTTTTGACCGCCGCGGCGACCGAGGCTGCCGCCGACGAAGGCGATGTCGCTGCGTCCCCACCAGGCGCCGAGTTCGCCGACGACATCGATCAGCAGGATGCGAGCACCAGGGTCGTGCAGTTTCGTTTCCAGCGCCGATCGCCGCTCCCAGCGAACTCCGCTCCTGTCGAGCAATTTTGCGACTTCATCGAATCGCTCCGGATGCCGTGGCGTGATGAGCAAACGCAAGTCCGGATACTGCGGCGAGAGCTGTCGAAAGGCCTCGACGGCGAGCGCTCTTCCGGCGCTTGCGTGCTGCCGGCGAGAAAGACAACGTCGGATTCTTTGATGCCCGCGAGCGCGGCGAGCTTCTTGGTCGTCGGGTTGTTGCGGTCCGTCTGGGCGCCGTCGAACTTGATCGAACCGGTGACATGGACCCGTTGTCTGTTCGCGCCGAGGGCCAGGAACCGGTCGGCGTATTCGTCGTTCTGCACGGCGACCAGATCGAGCGGACGCAATCGTGCCGCGCAGCCAGCCCGCGATCCGTTGATAGCCGCGAAAGCTCTTCTCGCTCAGCCGGCCGTTGATGACGGCGACGCGGGCCCCTTCGCGCTGGGCGGCGGCGATCCAATTCGGCCAGAGTTCGAGCTCGGCCAGCACGAGCAGCGTGGGCCGGATGATGTGCATCGCGCTGCGGTCGGCCCAGGTGAAGTCGAGCGGGCATAGAAGACAGTCGCGCGGGGCATACCGCTTTTGGCGAGAGCGAAGCCGGTCTGCGTCGTCGTGCTGATGACGATTTCCCAGTCGGGATGGGCCTGCTCCCAGCGGGCGATGAGCGGCCCAAGCAGATTCACTTCGCCGACGCTGACTGCATGCAGCCAGAGGCAAGGGACCTTGCGGTTGCGGCGGCGGGGAACATCGCCCCAGAGCTTCTGCCGCCAGCCGTCGCGGTACTTTCCTTGCCGCAGCCGGCAGTAGAGCAGGTACGGAAACGCGGCCGCGATGAGCAGCAGAGTAGACGAGGTTGAGCAGGTAGGGCATGGGCGAATCCTTTCGCGATGTGTTGAGTAAGGGGTGAAGTGGAATTGAGTCCACTAGCAGTTCAGCCCCTCACCCCGGCCCTCTCCCCTGAGTACAGAGGAGAGGGAGTAAGGCAAATTCAGTTTGTAGGGAAGGTTGAATCAACAACGCGGAGCCGCCGCCCTACACTGTGGCTCCGCCGCCTATCCGCATGTGGCAGTTCTTGTACTTCTTGCCGCTGCCGCAGGGGCAGGGATCGTTGCGGCCGACGCGCTGGCCGCGGTTGCGGATCGGTTCGAGTTTGTTGTCGCCCTGGCTCGCCGGCGCTGTCTGCTGCATCGATTCTGCCGAGGTGCGTCGTCGGCCCCGGACTCGGTCGTGGATGGCGGCGGTCTCGGCCCACGTGCTGCCGACGAAGTCTTCGTCGAGCTGCTCCATCTTGAAGATCAGGTCGGTCACGCGGTCGCCGACCGACTTCCACATCTGCTCGAACATCCGCATGCCTTCGCGCTTGTACTCGACCTTGGGATCGACCTGGGCATAGCCGAGCAGGCCGACGCGAGCTGCGCAGGTGGTCCATCGCCAGCAGGTGGTCTTTCCAGGTCGTATCGAGGATCTGCAGCAGGAGCGACCGCTCCATCTGGCGCATCTCGGGGCGGTAGCGGTCTTCGACAGCGAGCAGCAGCCGTGCGTCGAGCGCTTCCTCGTCGAGCTCCGCCGATCTCCTCGGCGGTCCGATTTGCTCTCCAGCGTTTCCTCGGCCCAGGTGGCGAGCGGTTCAGTAGTCCGCGGCGCGTCGACGTTGCTCTTCGCCGACCAGTTCGGCGACGCGACGCCGCACTTCGTCGATGGCCTTCTCCGGCCTGTCGCCTGCGAACGCTGGCTGTGGGGGAGCAGCAGTTGCAGCATCTCGGCCTGTGTCTTGTTGCGCAGATCGTCGACGTTCGAGCGACGATGCCGAACCGCTCGCGGGCCCAGGCGACGAGCTCCTCGCGGTCGAGCTGGCTTCTGGCCGCGCCACCGCCGCAGCGATAGATGCCGGCCATCACCGGATACTCGGCCTCCTTCCGGTCGTAGGCGTCCGGACCTGGTCGGTGACGAACTTCTTGAAGGCCGCCGCGTCGCAGCGTCTTGATTTCGTCCAGCTTCAGATCCACGCCGAACTTGTCTGGGCCCAGCCGCAATGGCGGTGCGAAGCCAAAGTCCTCGTCCAGGAATATGCGTCCCTTCGCGACAGATCGACTTGCTTGATCGCCTCGCGGGCCTTTTCGATCAGGTACTCGCCGACGTGGTCGCGGCCGATCTTCTTCAGGTCGCGATCGCGGCAGGTTCAGCCCCCAGCGGGTGTTGGCCATCTTGGCCAGCGCTTCCCAGTTCCACTCGCTCTGTCGCTTCGTCGTCCTCGTCGCGGCAGGTTTTCTTCGATGGCGTCGAGCACCTGCGCCTCGGCCGTGCGCTCGGCCTCGGTCCTGGCGTACGACGTCGGCGGTTCGTGAAGTCCATGCCGCGGAAGTCGCGGGCTTCGAGCTCGGCGGCCAGGCTGCTGGCTGGCGAAGGCGGCGAACAGCTCGGGCCGTAGTCGCGCTTGAGGAACGCGTCGAGCGTGCTGATCGATCTGCTTGTCGATCATTCGAGGATCAGCTCGCGGCAGTTGGCGCCGTCGAGAATTCGCTGGCGGTAGCCGTAGACCCGCTTCCGCTGCTCGTCCATCACCTCGTCGTATTCGAGCAGGTTCTTGCGGACCTCGAAGTTGCGTTCTTCGACCTTCTTCTGGGCCGCCTTCGATGCGGCGGGTGACCATGCGGCTTTCGATCGCCTCGCCTTCCTTCATGCCGAGCGGGTCGAGCATCGTTCTTGACCCACTCGCCGGCGAAGATCCGCATCAGGTCGTCTTCGAGCGACAGGTAGAAGCGGCTGCTGCCGGGATCGCCCTGGCGACCGCAACGGCCGCGAAGCTGCAAGTCGATGCGGCGGGCTTCGTGCCGCTCGGTGCCGATGATGTGCAGGCCGCCGAGTTCGCGACGACTTTGCGCCTTCGGCCTTCATCTTCTCGCGTGCTTCGATTTCGCGTGACCAGCGCGTCCCATTCGTCGTGCGGCACGTCGAGCCGCGTGGCGTACTTGTCCTGCAGCTGGGCCCAGGCCATCGTCTCGGGATTGCCGCCGAGGATGATGTCGGTACCGCGGCCGGCCATGTTCGTGGCGATGGTCACGGCGCCTAGCCGGCCGGCCTGGGCGACGATCTCGGCCTCGCGCTTGTGGTGCTTGGCGTTGAGCACCTCGTGCTTGATGCCGCGCTTGTCGAGCAGGCTGCGAAAGCCGCTCGCTCTTTTCGATCGAGACGGTGCCGACCAGCATCGGCCGGCCGCGGCGCTCGATGTCTTCGATCTTTGCTGCGCGGCGATCGTTTCGACTGCTTGCGATTCTCGTGCGCTTGAACGTCGATCGTGTCGTCGGTCTCGTTGACGATCGTGCCGATCAGTTCGTCGCCGTCTTCGAGCACGAGCGTGTCCCAGCTTGTTGATGCCGCTCGATCTCGTCGGCGATGGCGATGAACTTTTCCCGCTCGGTGCGATAGATCACGTCGGGATATTCGATCCGCTGCATGCGCGCGGTTGGTGGGAATCGCCGATCACGTCGAGCTTGTAGATCTTCCAGAACTCGCCGGCCTCGGTCATGGCCGTGCCGGTCATGCCGCAGATCTTGTTGTACAGCTTGAAGAAGTTCTGCAGCGTGATCGTGGCCAGCGTCTGCGTTTCTTCCTTGATCTTGCACGCCTTCCTTGGCCTCGACCGCCTGGTGCAGGCCGTCGCTCCAGTGCCGGCCGGGCATCAGGCGGCCGGTGAACTCGTCGACGATGATGACCTCGCCGTCCTTGACGACGTAGTTCACGTCGCGCTTGTAGAGGTGGTGGGCCTTGAGCGAGTTGTCGATCAGGTGCGGCCATTCCATGTTGCCGGCCGTGTAGAAGCTCTCGACGCCGGCCAGCTGTTCCGCCTCGCGCACGCCTTCGTCGGTCAGGTTGGCGGTGTGCTCTTTTTCCTTGACCTCGAAGTGACGTCTCCTTCTTGCAGCTGCCGGGCGATGTGGTCGGCTTCGGCGTACTTGGCTGACGTCGTCGTGCGCCGGGCCGGAGATGATCAGCGGCGTGCGGGCTTCGTCGATCAGGATGTTGTCGACTTCGTCGATGATCGCGTAGTTCAGCGGCCCTTGCGACTGCTGCTGGTGCTTGCGGATAGCGATCGTCGCCGCGGGCGGCGGGCCGCATGTTGTCGCGCAGATAGTCGAAGCCGAATTCGTTGTTCGTGCCGTAGGTGATGTCGCAGGCGTAGGCCTTCTGCCGCTCGACCGACTTCCATGCCGCTTTGGATGGCGCCGACCGTCAGCCCGAGGCCCATGTAGAGCGGGCCCATCCATTCCATGTCGCGGCGGGCCAGGTAGTCGTTCACCGTGACGACGTGGACGCCCTTGCCCGTCGAGCGCGTTGAGATACGCCGGCAGCGTGGCGACCAGCGTCTTGCCTTCGCCGGTGACCATTTCGGCGATGTTGCCGCTCGTGCAGGATCATGCCGCCGATCATCTGCACGTCGTAGTGCCGCATGCCGAGGAAGCGGCGGCCGCCTTCGCGGCAGACGGCAAAGGCCTCGACCAGCATGTCGTCGAGCGTTTCGCCCGCCTCGAGCCGCTTGCGGAACTTGGCGGTCTGCTCGCGCAGCTCCTCGTCGGTCATCGCCTGGTACTTCGGCTTCGAGGGCGTTGATCGCCTCGACCTTGGCGTGCGAGCTTCTCGGATGAAGCGGGCGTTCGCGGGCCGAACATCGCCGTGACGCTCGCTCGAACCCCGACAGCAGGCCGCCAAAGAACTGGCCGAACGATTCCCACGTGCGCTCAAGTAAGTCCATACTTCACATCAGTCGCTAAGAGATTGTTGTGCGCGGTGACAGCGGCGCAACGAGCTCGCAGGGCGACATCCTGCCAGCCCTGGCGTTAATTCGGTCCGGTAGTGCAAACGGTTTGCCCAAGTGCTGTTCCGCCTCTTCAGATTTGCGCAACATGCACAGCCCCAGAAGTTTATTGCGACCAGGGAATTTGGTCAATTGCGGTTCCCCTGCCGGAATGGCAGCCGCCCCTCCTGGGGGAATCGCGGGGGATTTCGCCTTGGGGCCGCCTCTTTGGCGGGAATTTACCGTTTCGACGCCGCTTTACGGCCGCCGCGGCTCATATTTGCAGCAATCCACGGGCAAACGTCATGACTGGGGCCAAAATTCCCCAGCGCCAGCTTCGGCCCGCCGCTCAGCCGCTCTTCGACCAGCTCGCGGATCATGGTCACAAACCGCGGGTGCGTGCCGACCGTCCCGACCCGGACGAAATTGACGCCCAGTTCGCCGGCAATGTCGTGGGCTTCGTGATCGAGGTCATAAATCACCTCCATATGGTCGGAAATGAACCCGACCGGCACCACGACCACGTCCTTGGTCCCCGCGGCCGCCAGTTCCCGAATCACCGCCCCCACGTCCGGCTCGAGCCACGGCTGGGTCGGCGGCCCGCTCCGGCTTTGATAGACGAGCCGGTGCGGCGGATGGCCTGACCCCTCCGCAATCAGTCGGGCTGCTTCGCGGAGCTGCGCTTCATAGCTGCAGTTCCCCGCCATCGACATGGGAATGCTGTGGGCGGAAAAGAGCAGTGCCGCGTTCTCGCGTCGCTCCGCGGGAATCTGCTCCAGAGCTGCCCACGTCTTTTCGATCATCGGCTCCACGAAACCGGGATGATTGAAAAACACCCGCAGCTTCTCGACCACCGGGGCCCCTTCGCCGACCTCGGCCTGCGTGACGGCAATATTCTCCCGATACTGCCGGCAGCCGCTGTACGAGCTGAACGCTGACGTGAAAAACGCCAGCGCCCGCCGCACCCCATCCGCCTTCATCTGAGCCAGCGTCTCCGGCAGCAGCGGATGCCAATTCCGATTCCCCCAATACACGGGCAGCTGCACGCCCCCGCGAGCAAACTCCGCCTGCACCGCCGCCAGCAGTTCCCGGTTCTGCCCATTGATCGGACTCACCCCACCAAACTGCTGATAATGCTCCGCCACCGCCAGCATCCGCTCCCGCGGCACATTCTTCCCCCGCAGCACGTTCTCGAGAAACGGAATCACATCGTCAGGCCCCTCAGGACCGCCAAAGGAAACGAGAAGAAAGGCGTCGTAACATGGGGAGTGCAGGCGGCGAGGGACGGGGAGCAGTGGGCAAAAACTATCTACACGATAGCACCTCGGCAACTACTTAATTGACGATCTTGCAGTTGGGGAGGGCTTTTTGAAAAACGCGGCGACTTCAGCGGGCGTGACTTTGTCGTGTTGAATCCAAGTAACTTCAGATTCTTACAGTCATGAAGCCGCGATAAATGAGTGATTGGGGTTGAGTACAGCATTACTTGTTCTAGGGACATCCCTCGAAGAGGCGACAAGTCGACGACTTTTGTGTCTATCGGCGGATAGGTATGTTAATGGCATGCTCTTGAGCGGAGTAAGGTCAACGACGTTCTCGCAACCGTTTATGGTCAGGCTATTGAGGGGCATTCCCTGCAAGGGACTTAAGTTCGAAACGGGGTTTACGATAAGTGCGCAGCGACGCCAATGGCATCGCCTTCAGAGGGCTCAGGTCGGAAACCTTGTTGTACATGCAATTCAGCTCCGTGAGCTGCAATCCTTGCAAAGGACTCAGGTCAGCGGATCCGGCCTTTGCTACCTGCGCTGCCTCGGCACTTCAAGACTTTTAAGCCCTTCACGTCTCGAACAGGTGAGATGTTCGTCACGTGGTCGGTGACAAACTCCAGTCCCACCAGCAAACCGTCTGCGAAGATGGGAAGTGCCTTTCCGTGAACTCCGGATTCAACTCGATCAGTTTCTCGAAGCTGGCCACCTCCTCTTCGGCTTGCACTTTCGCCAAGACGGAAAGACGCCGAAGGCATCGCTTTCGATGTTGCACCTCGGCAAGGCAGTGTGCAACTGCTCGAGGGCCGTTTTAAGATTTTCGACTGCTGGAACCCAAGACTTTCCAGTTGAGTTAGTTGGCTGAGGGCTGGTGCAATACTGTCATCTTGTTGACTCCCGGCTAGCTGTAGTGTTTTCAGTTTTCTAGAGCCTTTTCAATTGCTCAAACTCAGCGGAACGAATTCGCTTTGGGGCGCGAGATATTGTAGTTGAGGTGCACTCTCACGACTAACATGTCCACACACACCTCTTGCAAACTGGCTCCATAAAACGTGATGCTAGATAGTTGCGGTAAATTCCTGCAAGCGATGTGAGACCCTGGTCAGTTAACTGAGGATTTTCTGAAAACATCAATGTCTTAAGACTCTTTACCTGAACGATTGTTTACATCGATTCGTCAAGAAACGGGACCAATTAACGCGAGACTAGTCAAATTTGGCAGTCGCGACAATGGCTTGAAGTCGGCCGGTTGAAGTTTCGCGGTCCTATTTCTGAAGCGCTCCATCTCAGGGTGATTCGCCACGATCGCGGAAACGAGAGTAGGCTCCCACTCGAAATCAACACGCTGACGTTTCTTAGCTTCTGAGGCGTGGAAATCTCTCGAGGTTCCGAATCCCTTGATCTGAAACTCGAGTGAAACTCAAGGCGAACCATTGCAGCTTTGGGAACTTTTGGATAAGTCCCAAGTCGGCGTCAGTCAGCGGTAGACGGAAAGATCTAGATCCCACAGTTCAGTCAGGCCATTCAGTTTCGAGAGGTCTTTGAGATCAATCTTCGAGCCTCGCCAAACTAACAACAGAAATCTGGAACGGAGTCTCAGGCAACTCGTCCAGTTTGGTTCGTTTGTCTAGAACTGCCCACCAGCACCACACTCCCGCCTGAGCGGACGACCCATTCGGCAGCCAGACGCTCGCGTTGGGCGGAAGACGACGGAGTCGCCGGCGGCGGAGTTGGTGTCGTTGGAAGGCCCGGGATCCTTGGGCTTTATAGGTACAACGGGTTTCGAATTCGGCAGCGGCGGCGGGTCGTTCACCAATCCCGCAGAGCCCCCTTCGGGCACTTGATGCCGAGAAACTTCCTTCCCGTCTTTGTCCCGAATGATGACCCAGACGCCCAGGGCGACGAGCAGCAAGCCGCCGAAGCCGGCGGCAATCAGAGGCCATCGATTGGGGCCACGCGGCGGTTGTTTGCCCGGTTGAGGAACAGCAAACCGTACGACCGCAACGGGGCGGCCAGCGATGGTATCGATCGTGTTCGCCCGTTGGCTATCAGAAATGGTGCCATTCATATCGTTGTCCCCTTGAACGGGATTGTCCTTGGAAGGTTCAAACAAAATACTGCTGGGCGTCAACGTCCCCACGGGTCGATTCGCTGATTCGCCGACAGTGGCTCCACTGGCCGATGTGGCGACTTGCCGGGCCGAATCGGCAGCGACTGTTTAAAAAGCGATCGAGGTTGCCATCGTCGCTGCCGGGCGAAATCACCCGACTGTAAGTGGAAACGGGAATGTTTAAGGGAACGGTCGCTGCGATCTTCGCGACAGCGCCGCCTCAACTTCGGCCATCGTTTGATAACGATCTTCCGGGCGTTTGGCCACCATTCGTTCGAAAAGCAGCCACCAGCGCCGCCGGTGCATCAGGCCGTTTGGCCGCGAGAGAGGGAATCGGCTGTTGCTGATGAGCCATCAGCCTTTGCACGATCGTGTCGCCTGCGAACATGTTCTCCGCGGTGAGGAGTCGATAAAGCGTGCAACCCAAGCTGTAGATGTCCGCCCGCGTATCGGCTTTGTGCGTGTTCAGAGCCTGTTCGGGCGCCATGTAATCGACAGTCCCCATAACGTCACCCATTGAATAGTCCCGTCTACGGCCCGCATCGTCGATGCGGGCCAGTCCCATATCGAGAACCTTGACGGTTCCTTCAGAGTCGAGCAACAGATTGGCCGGTTTGATGTCGCGATGCACGACCCCTTTAAGATGGGCGTAGGTGAATCCTTTCGCCGCCTGCGGACAAATTCGATGGCGACGGCGAGCGGGAGTTGCCCCTGATCGGTCGTGAGTGACGCCAAATCGCGACCTTCGACATATTCCATGACGAGGAAGTGCGTGTTGCCCGCGATGTCCGCATCGTAGGCCGTGGCAATGTTCGGATGGGTCAGCCTCGCGGCGACTTTCACTTCTTGTCCAAAACGACGCATCGCATCGGGTGATTTGGTAATCGCTGGCGAGAAAATTTTGAGGGCAACCAGTCGTTCCATGCGGCGATGCTCAGCCTTGAGCACCAACCCCATGCCGCCTTGCCCAAGCTTGTCGAGAATGACGTAATTCCCGAGGACGAGCGACTTCCCATTGCCTAGATTTGCTGGGCCTGTAGTTGGTGAGTTTCTTGCGAGCCACCAACTCACTCGCCAACTGCTCGGCAGTCTGGGGACGATCTGCGTCGGTATAACCGGCGAACAGTTCGCGAGTTTCCAATTCGGAAACGAGGCCACTCTCGGCCACGCGCCTGATGAACTCATCGAGACTGACGCCAACCATGCCATCCCCTTACGAGGGGATTTTATTCGGTCGCGATTGGTGGAGTCAACTGGCTGGAAATTAGCGGGTCGGGGTCGGGGATCTTCGGCGAAGAACATTTGGCCGTGTTTTCGGAAATGATCATCGCCAAAGATTCCTGACCTCTGGGCGTGGAGCTGTCTGTTGGCGGTTGGTGCGGGTGCAGACGGACGCTAACGCGTGGCGGCTGATTTTGGAATGGGCTGCTGGATGGTGCGCTACGGGTTGGGTTCAACAAAGGGGTCGAAGAAGACCTCGGCCATGCTCATCGCGAAGCCGGGGAGCAGTTGCGGGGTGGTTAGAAGTGTTTGTTCGCTGGTGAGCACCGTGAAGCTGTCGGGGCTTTGATATTGATGGAGTTCTTGGCGGAGGGGATAGACGTACCAGACTTCGAGCTGCCGCGCGCGAAGTACTCGTGCAGCTTGTCGGCCATTTCCTGCCGGCTGTTGCCGAGGCTGATGACCTCCACGGCCGGGACCTGCTCCGCGGCCAACGGCGCGACTTTGTGTTTCGAGATTCCCGCTTTTCGCCCGCGCTGCAGCGAGATGAAGGACACATCGGGAATGCGGATCCGGCCGGGAAACAGGGTGCCGCCTTCTTGCCGTCGGCCCCCTCACCGCGCCGATGGGATTGGCACGCAGGTAGTTGCCGATCAGCCGTGAGCATTGATCGCGATGAGGGACTCAGTTCTGCCGATAGTCTTCTCGATCAAAGTGCCATCCACGAGTCTCGAACAGCCGCTTGTCGCGCTCCGGAAAATCAATGGCATCCTGCCGGTCGCGAACCCGGGGCGGGGACAGACAGATGCGCGTGGCGAATCTCCCCAAACGCTGGGCCAGGTCGACCAGCGTGAAGATTGGCGGAGATTCCGCCGAGCGGAATGGGAACCGGGGCTGCAGTGCTCATGGCTTGATCTTAGGCCGGACGATTTCGGAATGCGACCGTTTGACTTCTCGATCCCGGAGCATCTCACCACTGCACCGGCAGGGCGGTGAGGCTGCGGGTGCCGGGGCGGCGGAGGTATTGGATTTGGGAGCGGGGGACGGCCAGGCGGAGGTTGGGGTGGCGGCGGAAGAGGCGTTCGAGGGCGGTGGCGATTTCGACGCGGGCGAGTTGGGCGCCGAGGCAGAAGTGGATGCCGACGCCGAAGGCCACGTGGCGGTGGGCGTCGCGGTGGATGTCGAGTCGCTCGGGGTGGGGGAACACGGCGGGGTCGCTGTTGGCGGCGGCCAGGCAGGCGAACAGCATTTCGCCGCGGCGGATTGTTCTGGCCGTAGAACTCCGTATCGGCGCGGGCATAGCGAGGCTTGGTCACTTGGGCGAACGACCGGTGGCGGAGCAGTTCGTCCGTCGCACCGCCCACCAGGCTCCAATCGGCCTGCAGTTCCCGCAGTTGGTCCGGATGATCGAGCAGGGCCAGCACGCTGCCGGAGATCTGATGCAGGGTGGTCTCGTGCCCGGCTGCCAGCAGCAGGAAGATCATCGCCACCAGTTCCTCTTCGCTTAGCCGATCGCCGTTGTGCTCGGCCTGGATGAGTGCCGCAATCAATCCGTCGCGCGGCTGCCTGGTCTGCCGGCGGATTTCGGCGGAGGCATACTGCATCAGTTTGCCGATCCCACGCAGGCCCCAGACGATACCGAGGAACGAACTCGCACTGAAGCTCGCCGCCCAGCGCATGAAGTTCGGCCGATCTTCCGGCGGCAGCCCGAGCAGTTCGCAGATCACCGCCAAGGGGAAGGGCCGGGCGAAATGGGCCAGCAGATCGACGCCGCCGGGCGAGCGGGCGGCCGCGGCGGCGAGTCCGTCCAGCGCTTCGTCGGCCAATTGCTCAATCCGCGGGCGGAGGGTCTCGACACTGTGCCGCAGAAACGCCTGCTCGACCAGACTCCGCAGCCGGCGATGATCGGGCGGATCGCGGAGCAGCATGTTCGTCGTCAACGGCCGCAGCGACCGCGGCAACCACGCCATGAGCCCGGCCATCCACCGGTTGCCCGCCGTGATCGGGCTCTGCACGAACCGATGATGATCGCGCAGCAGTTCGTTCACCGATTCATACGTGGTCGCCATCCAGGTCTTGCCCAGGATCGGCAACCGCGTGCGAATCAGCGGCCCAGCCTCGCGCATCCGGGCCAGCGCGGGGAACGGATTCTCCTTGAACTCGCGGCGGACGAAGTCAAACGTCAGCAAAGGAGCGTACCGAGCGATTCGTCGTTGCGGGCGACGCAGTGTTCATGATCGCATTTTAGCGGATGGGCAGCGTCGCGGTGGGGAGTGAGGGCTTCGCATCAGCCGCTGACGCGCCTAGCCCACGGTTCGCCCGAGAGAACCGGACGCTAGGGCGTGACGGCTAACGACGGAATTTTCTATTGACAATATATTCACTAAATGATAAAAATACGTTCATTACATGCATCCGAAAGTGCAGCCGATCGCGGGGCCGGCTGGAGGTCGCTGCGCGCCTGATTGGCACGGACGGAGGCGGGCCGGTTCGTCGTAAGTCGGTGAATGATGGATTCGAAAGAGGCGTTCAATTGATGGTGAGTTGCTATGAACAATCATCATAAGTCTGCAAATACACAGAATGATCTAGGGAGGATATTTTTCCCTTCGCGGCTGGCCGTGACGACGAAAGTCCAGCGCTCGCACCTGCCGGCCACCCCCTCGGATTGGTCGTTCTCAAAAGGGAATATGAAAACCGAGCTTTGTGCGGGAAATTGCCGGGCCAAAGCCACCTTGAGCACCTGGCATAAAAACGAGGTTGCCGAAGAGCAAGTACGGCGCTGGGGACAGCCGAGCCCGGCCGGGCGCAAGGGAAGGGCGAGTTCCCTTGGGAAGATAGTCGGCAAACAGGTTGGGAGTTTGTGCCCGCTGCAGGGCTCACTCCCCAATCTGCACCAGCTTCGCTGTGGGCCGCGGCGGCGGGGTTTCCTGGCGGACGTCGATCCACTTCTTCGCGTCGAAGTGTTTGCCGTAGGTGCCGTAGTCGTTGAAGAAGAACTACTTGGCGAGGCGGTAGGCCCAGCGACTTTTCGGGGATTTCCTGGCCGGGGTTGTACTGGCTGGGGCGGAGGTCCATCGCGTGCGAGTTCGGCCAACGGCGGCGTGGCGGGCGGTCGTGTCGCGTGCGCCGTGGCGCTGCGGCGAGCTGCTTCCAGCAGGTCGGGCCGCTCGAGCACGATGCAGCCGCGCGTGTGCTCGGCGGCGGTCTCGCGGAAGTCGCGGAGGAACGCCGACTCGTTGAAAGACTTCCTTCAGCGGCCGCTCGTCGTGGATCGATTCCTTGGCGAACTGGATGATCGGGCAGGGCTCGATGTCGCCCCAGGGGCTGATGTGGTGCGTGAAGCCGGTCGCCGCGGGGCAGAGCGCCTGGCCTTCGCCGTCGTAGTAGGCGTCGACGATCACGATCGGCTTCTTGGCCCGCATCTCGACGACGAACTTGCGGCACTGCAGCTGCTGCTCGGGCGTCAGCGACAGCTCCGGCTTCGCGTCGGGCCCGACCGGGCGATAGATGTGAAACCAGGTGTACATCACGCCCATCTCGATCAGCCGGTCGAGCCACTTCTCGCTGAGCAGGTCGAAGTTCGTCTGGCAGAGGCTGGTGCAGACGCCGGTCATCACCTTGTGCTTCAGGCAGTTCTGCAGGCCCTTCCATCGTCTGGCTGAAGACGCCGTCGCGGCCGCGGCGCTCGTCGCTGACGATCTCGTTGCCTTCGACGCTGATCAGCGGCGTGACGTTGCCGCAGCTCGCGCAGCTTGCGCGCGACTTCGTCGGTGATGAACTGGCCGTTGGTGAAGACCTGGAAGTAGCAGTCGCGGATGGTTGCCGAGGATGTCCAGCAGCTCGCGGGTGCATGAACGGCTCGCCGCCGAGGATGCCGAAGAACGAGTTGCCCATCGCCTTGGCTTCGCGTGATCAGCCGGTTCATCGCGGCGACTTCGATCTTCGGCTGCTTGGCCGCCACATCGACCCAGCAGCCCTGGCAGCGGAGGTTGCAGCTGTTGATGATCGAGATGTAGAGGAACGGCGGAAAGAACTCGCCCCGCTTCAGCCGCGGCTTTGTGCTTCTGCACCGACCGCATCCCCTTGACACCGAAGTTCCAGGCGAGCTTCCACAGCAGCCGCTTGTCGGTCTCGAGCAGCAAGCGCTTCGCCATACGGAAATACATTGTTCACCAATCCAGGATCGTTCGACGCCAGCGATACAACGGTCGATTATATTCTCTAAGCGGTTCGCGCGACAGCGTTCCATCTCTCATGTGAGCATTCCCAGGAATCGATTCCATGGCCCTCCACAAACGTGGCAAGTATTGGTACGGCGATTCGCAGGCAGATATCCGTGCCGAGCTCATTCGCTACGGCAAACTCGACGACGAAGTTCCTACCCAATTCAAGGACATCCGTTGCCGTTGCAAATCTACCTTGTTCCGCCTGCAGATCGACGACGAGCAAGGGGCGGCGGTCCGGATTTGCACGCAGTGCGAGAAAGAACATCCCATCGGCGACAGCGCTGAGTACCTGGATGTCGCCGAACTGGGAAAGTGTGACTGCGTGTGTGGCGAAGACCGGTTCGAGATCACGGTCGGCGTTTCGCTGTATGACGACTCCCAAGACGTTCGCTGGGTGTACATCGGTTGCCGCTGTCCGGCCTGTGGACTGACGGGCAATTATGGCGATTGGTCGAGCGAGTTCGGAGACTTCGAGAAGTATTTGAAGCAGGCCTGAGCGAACATTTCTCCCGCTCAACCCGTATTGCCTGGAAGACCGCCTGTCGCGGTCACATGCCTCCGCGCGATGTCCGCTCGCTGCTATCAGCAGTGGCAGCGATCGCTGGCGACGAATTGCCTCCTTAACCGGCAAAATCGGAAAAATCATTTCTATCCTCGCGCTCGGGCCGAAGTTTCCGTTTCGTTGCGGCCGATGCAAACTCTATCTATAAGGAACTGTGTGGCCACAATGGATGATTGGCTCGCAGCCCGCTGTTGCTGCGGCGCTTGCGAGGGATTGCCAGCACTCCCTGGTCCCCAGCGGTTTTACGAAAGGTCTGTATGCGTTCTGATCGTTCACGCAAAGCTGAGAAGTCTCGCCGTCCCACGTCCAGCCGTCTGTGCGTGGAGAGAACTGGAAGATCGGTCCCTGATGGCCGGCAACGTGACCGCCAATGTGCAATCCGGCGTGCTCGTCATCACGGGCGACACGGCCGACAACGCCATCACGCTCAACTGGGTGCAGGCGACGAACACGTTCCAAGTTCTTAGTGCCAGGCCAACAGCGCCAACACGACCGTGAACGGCGTCGACTCGACGGCCGCCACTCCGCAGGCGTTCACCGCCGTAACCAAGGGGATCCGGATCAACATGGGGGTTGGCAACGACACGGTGACGTTCGGCGCCGCCGACGCAACCGCGTTCTCGGTTGCCGGTTATGTGCAGATCAACATGGGGCGGGGAACGACACCGTTTCCATCGGGCCAATGAAACCGTCGCCAATAACGTGACCACGCCGAAAACGAAGTGAGCATTGGCACGAGCCTGTCGATTCAGATGGCCGGCGGCAACGACACGGTGAACATCACGAACACTACGATCAGCCGTGACCTGGTGATTCATGCTGACGTGAACAGTCCCGTCAATGTGAATGGCGACGGCGCTGATACGATCAACTTCCCCACCACTTTCACGCCGCAGGGCGGCACTCCGGTGGTCTTTCCGGTGACAGTGGGCGGCAGGAGCACGATCCTGCTCGGGGGGAACGTTGATACGCTGACAATGGCCAATTTCACGTCGCACAAGGGATTGCTCGTCGGCGATCTGGGGGGCAATCTGACTGAACGTGACCGACAGCCGGGTCGGCGGCGAGTTCAAGCTGCAAAAGACCGGCGGCGCGGCCAACACCATCAACGTCGACAATGTGACGGCCGGCACGCTCCGGCTGAACACGGGCAACGGCGTGGATACGATCACCGTCCGCGATTCCATCTTCGAGCGGCTCTACATGCACACCGCGGATGGCAAAGACATCATCACCATCGGCAACACCACCGTCCGCAAACTGGGCCTGATCGACGGGTGCGGAACAAAGCCCGGCTGATCCAAGAGGCTGGCAATAACCTTCGCGGCGTGGTGCGAGTGCGGACGTTCTAACCGAAGATTCCCGCCCCTTCGCTGTCCCGCTCGCCAACCACAATGCGGGCATGAAGATCGTCGAACTCAATCATGTCGCGCTGCATGTTGCGGATCTGGAGCAGAGCTGCGCGTTTTATCGTGACGTGCTGCAACTCGAGCCGATGCAGCGGCCGGACTTTAATTTTCCGCGGCTTGGTTCCGCCTGGGCACGCAGCAGGAATTGCACCTGATCGGCGGGCGGCAGCACGACGCCCAATCACATCGCCGCGGCAATCACTGGGCGATCATGGTCGACGACCTGGTCGCCTGGGAAGCGCACCTGACGCAGGTCGGCTA
Source organism: uncultured Bacteroidota bacterium (assembly GCA_963779225.1). Classification (GTDB taxonomy): domain Bacteria; phylum Bacteroidota; class Ignavibacteria; order UBA10030; family UBA6906; genus CAVPCZ01. The sequence goes on along the minus strand of CAVZWW010000001.1, from coordinate 1,058,371 downwards.
TCCGTTCTTTCCGCGCGTCCGGCGGCCCGACGGGGCGGGGCAGGTCTTCTGATCGATCCCGATGGGCATTACATCGAGCTCTGCACCCCTCCTGGCGTCCTGGCTTGATTGGTGGAGAATGAAGTTGCCGGTTTGGCCAACGTCAAGGTTTGCTCTGCCGGCAGAACAGTACGTAAAGCGTTGTTTGGCAAGATTTTTTTCGAGATATCCTGCCGAAATAACCGTCCGCAAAATTTGGGTTTTTGAAAGCGCCGGTTAGAATTCAGTAGAGAGCGTTTCTCATCCCAGAGAACACTTCCAACATTGCTGCGAATTTCCTCCAGCGTGGCTGCGAAGAGTCGCCCATGTCCGATCCCAATCGAATCCGCCGCCAACAAATCCTTCGCGAAGCGGAAGGCTATTTGGATTTGATCACCGTCTTCGGCAGCCGCTGGCCCTGCCGACCGGACGTGCGGGACCAGGTTGCTGACCGAGTTCTCGCAACCCTCGACCGCATCGACAACCCGGGCGGCATGCGCGGCCACGTGCTGTTCCTCCGCGGCCAGGCGCTGCGGGCTATGGAACGCTATCACGACGCGATCAAACCGCTCCGCGATGCTGCGGACCTCGGAGCCGGCGAACTTTCACATCCGCCTCGCCCTGGGCTGGTGCTACAAGCGGGTCAAGCCGGCTCGACCTGGCGATTCAGGCTTTGGAAGAGGCGCTGGAATCGGATGCCGAACAGCCGATCCTGCATTACAACCTGGCCTGCTACTGGAGCCTAGCCGGCAACGTAAAGATCGCCTGCTCCTATCTGGCCCAGGCTTTCGATCTGCAGCCCGACTATCGCGATCTGGTCGGCAGCGAGCGGGATTTCGATCCCATCCGCAAGCATCCGTATTTTCAGTCACTGACCAGCGTGATTGTGTAGGCGGATCGGTTGCTCCCATGGGCGACATCAAGAGCCCCGTACTGCTCTACCTCAAAGGCGGACTGTTCGTGTTGCTCGGCTGCGTTGCTGTCGCGGCCATTCTGCTGCAGTATCCGAGTTTCTATCTGGCGGCTCTGCTCGCGATCGCCATCTGGTCGTTCTGCCGGGCGTACTACTTCGCGTTCTATGTGATTCAGCACTACATCGACGGCGAGTATCGCTTCGCGGGTCTGCTGTCGTTTGCTCGTTACCTGTGGAACCGTCGGCCGGACCGGCGAGCGTGAACGCGCGAACCTTCCACCAGCAGATGCCCTCTCTCGTTCTGCATTCTGATTTTGCTCACTAGCATCTCCCGAGTCTTCGCCTTGAAATCACGTCGATCCCAACGTCCCAATAGCCGCGCGTTCGCGCTGTGCGCCGATCTGTCGCCGGAAGATGGCATCGATCCCAAGCTACTCGCCGCGGCGGGAGCGATTCGCCCGATCGCCGCAAGACCTGGCAGCTTTGCAGCCAGGTACACGATGCGCTGCGCTTGATCCTGGGCGAAGCCGCCGATGAACGACTCCACTCGCTGGAAGTTCGCGAGGTGCTCCCCGCGCCGAACGTCTCCCAACTGCTGGTCCTGCTCGTGCCGCTCGATCCGATGACTGCCGAAGAACGAGAAGAAGTGACTCGCTCCTTGGGAGTTGCAGCCGGTTGGTTGCGATCGGAAGTGGCGAGTGCGATCACTCGCAAAACGCGCGCCGCGGCTGGTGTTGCAACTCGTCGGATGGACCAATGGTCCGTCCTGAACTGAGCTTAACGTGTCGTTGCCCAACGGACGGACCAATGGCCCATCCTACGGAGCGAAACGCGACATTATGATTGCTGCTTGGTAGTGGTTAGAGAAAACTCACCAGGAGCTGCAACATGGCGAAGAAGAAGTCGGGCAAGAAGGAACTGAAAGCACAGGCGAAGCCAAACTCACCAGCGACGACCGGATCATCCTCCGCACCGGCGAAGCCCTCGTCGAGGGGGAGCCGGCCTAGTCGGCGGCCGAGCCGGAGGTCGTGATCGGCGAGCTCGACGGCCCGGTGGGCTACGCCATCGCCAACCTGATCGGCGACCAGGTGAAGGGGCACACCAAGGTCTTCGCCATCCTCAACAGCGACGTGCAAATCCGCCCCACGACGCTGATGGTCAGCAAGGTGACCGTCAAGAGCTCGCAAGTACACCAACATCCTGATGGGCACCGTGCAGGCCGCCATCGCCCACGGCGTGCTCGACGCGGTCCGGGCCGGCGATCATTCCCAAGCGGAAGGTCAACGACCTGGGGATCATCGTCTCCGTCTGGCTCGATCCGAGCATCGTCGATGAACCGAAGGTCGATTTCGAGCTCCTCTTCAAGACGAACCGCGAAGCGACCGCCAAGGCCATTCGCAAAGCGATGCACAACGAGCCGACGCATCGATTGGCTGCTGGAGAATCAGGACAAGGTGCCGCACTACTTCCATCAGTTGGCCGTGGAGGGGAAGTTGGGCTGAAACTGAACTTCTCCCGCCAGTGCGGGTGGTGTTATGTTGCTCTGTACTGATTGCGGGTGCGGGTGCTCACGGTTGCCGAATGGAGTCGAATCATGGGCCGAGTCATCACTGGCGTTGTCTGCTGTGCTTCCTGAATTCCTGGGCCTGGTCGCAGGAAGTGGTACAGGCGGACGGTGTTCAGCCGGCAATCTTCGATTCGCGGCCCAGCGACAGAAAAGCCCCGGAGAAGAAGCCGGTCGACAAAACGGCGGCGGACGCGAACGCCACTCCCGCCGTCGATGTGCCGATCGAGCAACTCGGCAAGGTTTCGGCTGCGTTGGCAAACTGAAGCAGCCGCTGGGGGACTTGGTCAAAGTGCAGGGAGTGATCGTCAAGGGCCCGGCGAAAGGGCTACGAGGATGGGCTGAACATCCGGGTCTTCCGCATCAACGGCCAGGCGACCCAGGAGTTTCTGCAGGTCAAGATTCACGATTACTATGGCCGCGACGAGATCCCCAATCTGACGCCCGGGTACATGTGCGAGCTGGAAGGCTTCGAAACCGGCGGGTTCGTCGGCGTCCCCGTCGAAGCGGTCAAACGCGGCGGAGTGCTGGCGCAGACGAGCGGTTATCACTTCCTGCACGAATTCAGGGTCATTGAATCGACCGAGATCAAGCTGCAGCCTTTCTCACCGGCGGATTTTCTCGGCCGCGACATGCTCGTGCAGGGACAGGCCGTCACGGAGAATGCCTCGGCGTATATCGTCGGCAACAAGTGGAAGCTGCTCATCGATAACGGCACGCCTTGGCCGCGAAACACGGAAGGCAACACGGTCGAAGCCCGCGGCGTGGTCCGAACGATCGGCAAGACGACCACGTATCGTCTGGAAAACAGCGGCAAGGCCAACAACGCCCGGCTCGTGAATCTGCAGGATCAAGTCGGCAAGCCGGTCGTGCTCCGTGGCATCGTGGTCGAAAGAACGGCGAGGCGTGGTTCCGCTATCCGCGGGCAATCGCTGCATGTGGACGGCCTGAAGGAACTCGTCACGCAAACCGGCATCCGCGGCGAAGCACAATTGTCCGGCACACTCGACGCCCTGCGCGTGACGGTGGACAGCACAGACAGTTTCAACGGCGAGCGGATCACGCGCACGGAATACATTGTCCGCAAGCCGGCGCTGAAACCGACGGACGCCTTGCTGGCGATTGAGCGGGCGGAACCGGTAGAGTAGGGTGCGTTTGGGAGAAAACGAATGTCCGTCGCACAGCAAGCTAAACAGTTTTACGAAGCTGAGTTGAAAGTCGAGTGCGAAGCTCAACATCGAGATCGTTTCATTGCGATCGAACCCGTTTCTCGTTCGCATTTCATCGCCGACGAGTTCGTCGATGCAGCGCTGGCAGCGAAGCAAGCGTTTCCTGACCGAGACGACGTTTGTGATTCGAATCGGACACCAAGCCGCCTTTCATATCGGGACAGTGAACGTGAACTTCGGCAGCCCTTCTTGATACCCCGTCCCAACAATTCACAAAATATTCGACAGGCTGTGGCCGGTTGTTACACTAGGCCGCTATCTTGCCACTGTTGATCGTGGGCGACACGCGCCGCGATCGCTGCCTCCGATTGCTTCCCACCTCGCGTTCCGAAGGAATTGTGTTATGTCGCGCTGTTTCATTACGCGCTCGTTGTTTTTCGTTGCTCATGGTCGCACTTCCCGTCGCTGCTCAAGCTCCGCTCAAATCGGGGCTGCAGACGGGCGAGAAGATTGAGACGATCTTCGAGCCGCTCAACGTCAACGGCGAGCATGCGGGGGAACCGCATTGCCTGGTGTGTGAGAATGGCCTTAATCCGGTGGCCATGATCTTTGCCCGCGAGGTGAGCGAACCGCTCGTGAAGATGATTGCCCAGCTCGACGCTCAGGCCGCCAAGAACAGCAAGTTCGACATGGGCTGCTTCGTCGTGTTTCTCGGCGATCCGGAAACGCTCAAGCCGAAGCTGGCGGAAGTCGCCAAGAAGCAGCAGCTCAAGCACGTCATCCTGGCGATCGACGCACCCGCGGGACCGGAGGGATTCAACGTCTCGAAGGACGCCGACGTGACGGTTGTGCTCTACGAACGGCACAAGGTGGAAGCCAATCATGCGTTCGCCAAAGACAAGCTGACGGAAAAGTCCGTTGCCGCTATGCTCGCCGATCTCCCCAAAATCCTCAAAAATGAGCCCCTCCCCATGCGTTATCTCACCCCGACGTTTGCTGACTGGTTTCGTGCTCCTTTCCCTCGTGACCGCAACGAGCGGACAAGACAACCTCCCGCTCCGCGAGCAAATCAAAGACATCGAACCGGCTGCCCACTGGATCTATGACGACTTGCCCAAAGCCCAAGCCGAGGCGAAGCAATCGGGCAAGCCGCTGCTGGTCGTCCTCCGCTGCGTTCCCTGTCCGCCGGGTAAGACCCTCGATGGGCAAGTGATGCTGCCGGATAAGGAACTCGAAGCCATCGAGAAGAAATTCGTCTGCGTGCGGGTCGTTCAGACCAAAGGGCTCGACCTGAAGTTGTTCGCCTATGACTACGACATGTCGTGGGCGGCGATGTTTCTGACAGCCGATGGCGCGGTGCTCGGCCGGTATGGGACGCGGAATTCCACCGGGCCAGGCTCGGACAATCTGCTGTCCGTCTCCGGTTTCCGCAAAGCAGCCGAGCGAGCCTCGCACTGCACGCGAACTATCCAGCCAACAAAGACCAACTCGCGGGCAAGCTCGCGAAGTCGGCCGATTATGCGAAGCCGGAAGAAACGCCCGGGCTCACCGATCGCAAAGGTGTCGAAACCACCCGCCGGAACTGCATCCATTGCCACATGGTCCGCGAGTTCGCGCTGCGAGCGAAGTGGGAAGAGGGGAAGCTGACGAAATCCGATCTGTTCGTCTTCCCGATGCCGCAGCACGTCGGTTTGACACTGATATTGACGATGGCCTCGTCGTGAAAGAAGTTGCCGCAGATTCCGCCGCGGCCGCAGCGCGGGCATTGCCGCCGGTGACGAACTGGTGACCATCAGCGGTCAGCCGCTCGTCTCGACCGCCGACGTGCAATGGGCGTGCACGTATCGCGCCCGTCGAAGCCAGTTTGCCCGTCACTCTGAAACGGGACGGAAAGACGCTCGAGAAGAATCTGAAACTCTCCGGCGACTGGAAGGAATCCGACATCGGCTGGCGGGCCTCGTCCTGGTACGGCCTGCGGCAGGGCGTGAAGTTCGACCGGTCCCCGCTGCCGAGCGCGAGAAGCTCGGCCTCGCGGCGGATCAACTCGCGCTGGCCATTAAAGGGCTGTTCGGCAAAGGTGGCCCGAAGCTGCAGCAGGCGGGATTGAAGGTGGGAGACGTGATTGTCGCCGTCGATGGCAAAACGACACCGCTCACGGAGTCGCAGTTTCTCGCGAACTTGCGGCTGAATTACGGCCCGCAGGATTCCATCAAATTCACTATCCAGCGCGGAGACGAGCGGCAAGAGATTGCGATCCGCTCGTGGTAACGGGAAGGCACACTCATCCATGACGGCGGAACTCCCCCCGCAGATCGACCGCCTGCCACTGAGGTTCACTCGTTGGCAGCTATTGCTCCTGCTCGTGGGATTCCCTCTCGCCTACTGGCTCAACGCCTTCACGCCCTGGTCCTTATGGCCTGTTCGTCCAAGCGTGAACACGGCTACTTCATTCCGGTCGGCATCTCGATTTGCGTGCTGCACTGGTCATCGTTCTTCACCTGCGCTCTGGTTCTGAAACAGGCGGGGCAAACCGCAGACATAGGCCTTCGCCGGCACTGGACGAACATCGCTGGCGTCGCGGCGACCGTGGCGATTGTGGGTGGATTACTCATCGCTCTCCGGCTCACTTTGCCAGTGCATACCGAGCCGCCGAGTCGACTGGCGGTTTTACTATCCGTTCACCTTGCCTGAGCGGTGCCTGTTCGTGTTCATTGCCTTCTCGGCGGGCGCCTGCGAAGAAACGGTCTATCGCGGATTCGGCGCTTACCGCGCCTGCAGGCCCGCGGCTGGCGTCCCTGGCAAGCGGTCTTCTCTCGACCCTCTCTTTCATTCTGGTGCACGGCATTGCGGGCCTGTTTCTGTCTCCGTTTCTGTTTGTCGTGGGAGTCGCTCCTCTATTCGCTCGCGTTCCTCCGCTGGCGGTCGCTTACGCCGCTGATCGTGATCCACGCCCTGTTCGACGTGATGGCGGTAATGGCGATCTAACTGGACTCTTGCCAGTCGTCTGAAACTTTTTCTGATTTCCTGTCGGGTTCCGGTTGCTGCCGTTGAGTTTCCCAGTATGTCCGGTCCATCGCACCGGCTACCAACCCAAACTCAAACGCCAAGGACCCCCGCCATGAAGACTTCCAAAACTCGCCGCCTCCAAGTTGAAAACCTCGAAAACCGCGAACTGATGGCGGGCAACGTCAGCGTCAGCGTACAAAACGGCAATCTGTACATCACCGGCGACGCCTCTCGCAACCACGTGGAAGTTCGCCAGTCGAGCCCAGGAGTGTTTCGGGTCAACGGAGTAACGATCGGAGTGCAGCGACAAAAATCAACAACGCCACGAACGGCGTCTTCACGACCAGCGCCGTCCGCGGCAATGTGGTTATCTCGCTGGGGGGGCGGTGACGACCAGCTCAACTTCGGCACGGGGGATAACCGGGTCATTAATGTGCCCAACAACCTGACGATCGACATGGGCGCTGGGGCACCATTTCCTCTCGATTCGAGACGTGAAGACTGGGGGCAACCTGGGCATCAACACGGGCACCGGCGTCAAGGATCAGACCAACGTCTACAAGGCCGATGTCGGCGGTCACCTGGGGATCAATGACCCCAGCAGCGTCAACAGCGGCGACGACGACTTCGCCACGGTCAACAGTTGCAAGGTGAAGGGGCAGATTCAGTTCGTCTTCAAGGCGGGAACGACCGTGCCGAGGTCATCAACTCGGCGGCCGACAGTCTGGTTGCCACCGGCGCCGGCAACGATACCTTCAAGATGAACTACACCAAGCCGCGGTTGTATACCATCCTCGGCGGCAGCGGCTCGGATACGTTCCTCGTGCCAGATTACCTGGGCACCCGCTTCAACGGCTCGGGCTTTGAGAAAGTTCAGCGCGAGCGTTCGCCGAGCGAGATCGAAAACCCAATCGAACCACAATTCCACCATTCGCCGCAAGCTGTTCGCCTTGAACACCTTGCGACGACTTTGTTTCTCGCCAGCCGAGCGGACCTTTCCGAATCTTTGTCCCGATCGTGTCGGGTTCCTGTCGCCGCCGTTGAGTTTCCCAGTATGTCCGGTCCATCGCACCGGCTACAACAACCTCGAAATCCGAAAAGGACTCCGCCATGAAGACTTCCACGACTCGCCGCCTCCAAGTTGAATCCCTCGAAAATCGCGAACTGATGGCGGGCAACGTCACTGTCTCCTTCTCCAATGGCGACCTCCGCATCACCGGCGATGCCAACGCCAACCACGTGCAGGTCCGGCAGGCGAGCCCCGGCGTGTACACGATCACCGGCGTCACGACGGGCGGAGCAGCCACCAAGGTCAACAACGTCGCCAACGGCACCATCACGGCCCGGGGCGTGAACGGCAACGTGGTCGTCCAGATGGGGAGTGGCAACGACCAGCTCGATTTCGGCATCGGTGACAACCGAGTCATCAATGTTCCCAAGGCCCTGTCGATCGACATCGGGCACCGGTCATGACTGGACCTATGTCCGCGACGTGAAGACCGGCGGCAACCTGACCATTCAGACGGGCACCGGACAGGATCAGACGCACGTCAACAAAGTCGATGTCGGCGGCAGCCTGTTCGTCCTCGACCCGGCGAGCGTCAACAGCGGCGACAAGAATACAACGACCGTCCTGAGCAGCAAGGTGCGGACTCAGATGCAGTTCATCTCCCGCGGCGGCAATGACAGCGTGGAGATCCAAAGCTCGATGGCCGACAGCGTGTACGCCGATCTGGGCGCCGGCAACGACTTCTTCAAGATGCTCTACACGAAGCCACGGGCCTTCACCGCCATCGGCGGCAGCGGCACCGACACCTTCTTCGTGCCGGATGTGAATGGCACCCGCTACAACGGTTCGGGCTTTGAATCGATTCGGCGGTAAGCTGTGCGGCGATAAGCCGGGGACAGTTGCGGGCCTCTGCGTGCGAATTGTAGAGAGGCGCAAAAAAAAACGGCCTCTCATCGAGGCCGTTCAAAGTCAGCAAGGAACGAGGGAGTGATCTAATCCACCGCTTCGATCAAGATCAGCACCCGGACTTTACCCTTGGGGGTGGGAGTGGTCGGGGGAGCGACTGTGGGCGGTTCTTGAGCTCGGTCTTAGGAAGTCGGAACAGGGAGGTGCTGAGTTCCTGGACGAAAGTCGCCAGCGGGTTGATTGCTGCCCACGGCAGGAGCGTCTTCGCCGGCCCCTTGAGCATTCGGATCGAGAGGATTGGCGCCGTTCCTGGTTTCGCCACCGCCAGCTTTGCTCTCCGGAATGAACTTCACGTTCTGCTGCGGTTCAGCGAGACGCGACAAAGCCATCTCTAGTTCAGCAGGAGACATTTCGACGAAGAACGCTCCTTCGGGCGAACTCGCTCGCCAGTCCGTCCCTAGCTGTGCACGATAGGCATTGCCGACGATTGTGCCATTTTGATCGGTCGGACGTCGCTTCTGGATGCCTTGTTCTTCAAAGGCTTCACGGAGAACTTTCCCCGCTCCGAACCCCTTCGGCGACTTGATTCGCAGGACGAGAGCTTCGCCTTCGCCAGGCAAGGCTGCGAAGACCGGAGCCAGCGCCTTGTTTTCGGGCTGCTTCACGGCTGGGTTGTTCGCAGTATCAATCGGCTTGTTCCGATTCAGAAACGGCAGCGAGCCCAGCATGATGGCTACCGAAGCGGCCACAGCCAGGCCGCTAATCAATGCGCGGCGAGCGGTCTTGGACGAAGTTTTGTGGGCCGGAGTGATCTGAGCGTCTTTGTCGGCTTTCGCAGCGATTGCGGCAGCGACAACGCGCTGGGCGAAATCGACTTTGGCGGTGTAGCGTGGCAGCAGAGCCACGTCTTGCCGCAGTTGAGAGAGTTCGGCTACTTGTTGTTGCAGATCAGAATTGTCCCGCAGCTCGGCTTCGAACGCCGAGCGTTCGGTAGGCGGGAGCGCGTCATCCAGATAACTGCTGATTCGTTCGTCGTGGGCATTCATAACCGTCACTCATCTTCGTCAGGTGGTTTCAAATTTCCGTTCTGTTTCCGCCTGTTCCCGCTGTCACTGCGTAATCGCAGCAATCACTCATCGATTGCAACCGCTTCTCAATTCAGTCGCAACTTGCCTCTCTGCGTACTCGCAGCAACAAATCTGCTAATCTCCGCTCCCCTCTGCCTGGAGGATTGCGGAGAGCTCTTCTTTCAAATGCAATCTCGCCCGGTGCAAGCGACTGCGGACCGTGCCGACGGGCAAATCCAAAATGCCGGCAATGTGGTCATAGTCGCAACCTTCCACTTCTCGCAGCACCAGGATCGAGCGGTGTTCGTCGGACAGCTTGGCCAGGGCTCGTCGCACCTGCACCGCACGTTCCTGACGGAGCAGATTTTCATCCACCCGCTCGCCGTCATCCTGAGGCTCTTCGCCCGTCAGTTCGCGATTCTGTTCGACCGAGCTTTCGTCTTTCTTCCGCCGCCGCCGACTGATCGCAGTGTTGAAGGCGATGCGATACAGCCAGGTGTAAAACGCACTGCCGGTCACACCTTGATGGTATCGATGACCTTGTTCAGCTGCTTCATGATCTGTTCGATGATCGCATCGTCGCCCTCGGTCACGATGGTCATCCGGGAGACGCTTTCGTCTTCCGTCGGCCCGACACTCAGGCTCTCGATATTGTACCCCTTGGCTGAAAACAAGCCCGCAATCCTGTTGAAGGCACCGAACTTGTTTTCCACGAGGACGGCAATGGTATGCCGCTTGATATGCTCGGACCCGGAGGCTGAGGCCCTTCGATTAGTGGCGGACGGGGATGGCGACATGGGCTTCCTTTCGGGATGGAGAGGGAACACCTTTCTGAATCGTGATCACGGGAGAGGCCTGACCGCCGGTATCCAGGGGCGTGTCCAGCATTTCATTCACGGTCTGCCCGGCGGGGATCATCGGGTAGACATTGTCTTCCTGGGCCACAACAAACTCGACAAACACCGGTCCGTCGGTGTACCCCATGGCCCGGGTGATCACCTCCTCCACTTCAGACGAGACGGTCGCCCGGAAGGCCGGACAACCATGAGCCTCGGCGAGTTTCACGAAATCGGGGTTGGACAGCTCCACGTGCGAATACCGTTTGCTCCAGAACAGATCCTGCCACTGGCGCACCATGCCCAGAAAACCATTATTGATGACAAAGATCTTTATCGGCAGACCGGTGTTGCACGATCGTGGTGAGTTCCTGGGAATTCATCTGAAATCCCCCGTCACCGCTGATGGAAATGATGGGCAGGTCGGACCGGCCGAAAGCCGCACCCATCGATGCCGGCAGCGAGAAGCCCATGGTCCCGAGCCCGCCCGACGTGATATGCGTACGCGGAAGTATCCAGGGAAAAATTGCGCGGCCCACATCTGGTGCTGACCCACGTCGGTGACCACAATGGCCTTTCCGCCGGTGATCTCACCGAGTGCATGAATGACCTGCTGTGCCCTGATCTTAGGACCCGACTGATACCGGAGCGGATGCTCGTTCTTCCACACGCCGATTCGGGCCTGCCAGTCCGCGGTGTCCACCCGCTGCACCATCGGCAGCATTGCCTTGAGCACCCGTTTCACATCCCCGACGATGGGTACGTCCACAGCCACGTTCTTACTGATTGCCGATGGGTCGATGTCGATATGGATGATCTTCGCCTCCGCGGCAAAGGCTTCGACATTTCCAGTCACGCGGTCGTCAAAGCGGGCACCGACAGCAATGAGCACGTCGCAGTGATGCACGGCGGTGTTCGAATACCACGTCCCGTGCATCCCGAGCATACCCATGGCAAGCGGGTCGTTTTCCGGGAATGCCCCCATGCCGTGGAGCGTGGTCGTCACCGGACAGTCCAGCTTCCGCGCAAAGGCCGTCAGTTCCGATGCGGCATCCGCGAGGATCACGCCCCCGCCCACGTACAGTACCGGGCGCTGCGCGGCATTGATCATGTCCGCCGCCTTCTTGATCTGTTTGAGGTTTCCCTCGAAGGTGGGATTGTAGCTGCGCACGTGCACCGACGTGGGATAATTGAACGGTGCCTTCTGTGCCATCACATCTTTCGGAAGGTCGACCAGGACCGGGCCCGGCCGGCCGCTCGTGGCAATGTAAAACGCCTCCTTGATGGTGCGCGCCAGCTCACTCACATCCCGGACAAGATAGTTGTGCTTGGTGATCGGCCGGGTGATCCCTACAATATCCGCCTCCTGGAAGGCATCGTTGCCGATCAGGCGCAGCGGTACCTGGCCGGTGAATACCACCAGCGGAAGAGAATCCAAATACGCATCGGCTATGCCGGTCACCGTGTTTGTGGCGCCGGGACCGGATGTCACGAGCACGACGCCGGGCTTCCCCGTTGCTTTCGCATATCCTTCGGCGGCATGCGTCGCCCCCTGCTCGTGGCGGGTCAGGACGTGCTTGATGTCGGAGATGTCGTGCAGTACATCGTACACGCCGATCGTCGCACCTCCCGGATAGCCAAACACAACCTCGACCTGCTCGGCGATGAGCGAGCGGACAAATATCTCCGCCCCGGTCATGATGGGGCCAGTTGAGGATTCCTCGTCGCTGCGTGGCTGTCGTGCCATACCTTCTCCGTGTATGTGGTTATAAATCCGTGACCGCGCCCAGACTGCTGCTGGAGACTACCCGTGCGTATTTGGCGAGAACACCGGTACGTGCCGCAGGCGGGGGAGGCGTCCAGGCTGCGCGACGGCGTTCGAGCTCTGTATCGGAGACATGCAGCGTGAGCTGGAGCGTCTCCGCATCAATGGTGATGGTATCGTGTTCCTGAACAAGCGCAATCGCTCCGCCCACCGCCGCCTCCGGCGCAACGTGACCGACGACCATCCCGTATGTGCCTCCGGAAAACCGGCCGTCGGTGATCAACCCGACGGAGTCGCCCAGGCCCGCGCCGATCAGCGCCGAAGTCGGAGCAAGCATCTCCCGCATCCCGGGTCCCCCTTTCGGCCCTTCATATCTGATCACCAGAATGTCGCCGGGTTTCACGCCTCCCGCCAGAATCGCGGTCAGGCACACCTCCTCGGAATCGAAGACTCGGGCCGGCCCCGTGATCTTCGGCTTTTTCACGCCGGAGATCTTCGCCACGGCCCCCTCGGTTGCCAGATTGCCGCGCAGGATCGCGAGGTGGCCCTGAGTATAGAGGGGATCCTCCCAGGTTCTGATAACATCCTGCCCGGCCGGCGGTTTCGAAGGCACAGCGGCAAGCACCTCCCGCACGGTCTGTCCAGATATGGTCAGTGCATCGCCGTGAAGCACACCGTGGTCCAGAAGGATGCGCATCACCTGCGGCACCCCGCCGGCCCGGTGGAATTCGGTGATCACATATCGTCCGGAGGGTTTCAGATCGCAGAAGACCGGTACGCGTTTCCGCATGGCTTCAAAATCGTCCATGGTCAATGGCACACCGGCCGAGTGGGCGATGGCCAGAAGATGAAGAACCGAATTGGTGGATCCCCCCACCGCCATGGTGACTGCGATGGCATTTTGGAATGCTTTGCGCGTGAGGATGGCTCGCGGAAGGATCTGTTGTTCGATGGCGCGAACAAGCACAGCGGCGGAGGTGGCGGCGCTGCCCGCCTTTTCGGCGTCTTCAGCCGACATCGTGGAGGAATACGGGAGAGACATCCCCATCGCTTCAATCGCCGAAGACATCGTATTGGCGGTGAACATACCTCCACAGGATCCGGCACCGGGGCATGCACTGCGTTCCACCGCCTGGAGTTCCTCCTCGTCGATACGATGCGCGCTGTATTGTCCGACGGCTTCGAAAGCACTGACGATCGTGAGATCACGGTCCTTGTACCGCCCCGGTTTGATCGTGCCGCCATAGACAAATATTGCGGGGATATTCAGCCGGGCGAAGGCAATCATCGCACCAGGCATGTTCTTGTCGCAGCCCCCGATAGCGATAACGCCGTCCATACACTGAGCACCGCAGACGGCTTCAATGGAATCCGCGATGATTTCGCGTGAGACCAGGGAGTACTTCATACCCTGCGTCCCCATGGATATCCCGTCGCTTACCGTAATCGTGCCGAACACCTGCGGCATGGCACCGGCATTCCGCAAGGCCTCCATCGCCCGGTCGGCCAGTTCTCCGAGCCCCATGTTGCAGGGAGTAAGATTGCTATAGGCGTTGGACACGCCGACGATGGGTTTACGGAAATCGTCGTCGCCAAACCCGACCGCGCGGAGCATGGCACGGTTTGGAGTGCGCTGCACACCTTCGGTGATGGCACTGCTCCGGCGTTTTTGCGGTCCCTCAGGAGTCATGACGGTTCACCCTTCTCTTTATCAATAGTAACATGCAGATTTCAGTCTGCCAGAGGCGAACCTTGCTTTACCGGTGAATCGTAGGGAGTGTTAATTCGGCGTGCGGGTCGGCCTCTGGCGTCAGGGTCAGGCAGTAAGACCCAGTACCAGAAGCAGGATATCCAGAAGCAGGAAGTATGACAACAGGGAAACAATAGAACCACGACCTTCGGCGTGCAAGCCGGAGGTCTGACGGATGGCGCTATGGATGCAGTGTCCCATTGGTAAACGATGTGTGTATATCAATATAGGATTTCGGGGGTGCGTGTCAAGAAAAAAGATCCGTCGGCGGCAGAAATCTTCTGAGTCACGGACATACCCGCATGAAAACTTTGCGGCAAATGGGGCCGAAACCCCTATTTTCGAATAAATTCCGGTGTTCTGCCCCCCTCCTCTCCCTCAAGATCGCATGCCTGCCTCAGTACGGAAACCTAACAATTGCCTGCAATCTCCGTATATTGTGCTGTATATGCTGTTAGTCCGAAGAATTGTCTGTTGAGGAGACGAATCATGAGTGGAGCAGCCGTTGCCGCTGCGAAGAAGCGCCGCTTGCTTGAAAAGGAGGAACAGGAAATGACTGGATACGGCACGCAGGATATGGATGGATGGGAATTCAAGATTGTCCGTTCAATGTCCGGCCGGTTCAAGAATCCGGACACCGTCCGGCAGATCTGTGAAGAGGAGTCACGATCGGGGTGGGAGATGCTGGAGAAATTCGACGACTCGCGTATTCGATTCAAGCGCCGGGTGGAAAAGCGCAAGAGCGATGGTCAATCGGGCGTTGATCCGTACCGGACACAGTTCGGGATGCATGAGGGAACCCTCGCCATAAGCATTGTGCTGGGCATTGTCGTGGCTATCGGCATTGTCCTGCTTCTGAAACTGTAAAAGAACAAGAGTGTTGAAATCGGGGCGTCGCGGTCGACAACCGGGCGCCCCGGCGCTTTTTATGTCCGCAGCCGCGAGACGTTATCAAGAAGCTGCTCGTTTGTCGGGTATCGTTCAAGCATCTTGAAAACAGACAGCATTGCCTCACGCGGGGACAAGCGGCTGATTGCGCGCCGCAGCGTTTGATGGGCGTCCACGGCAGGCCCGAACAGCAACTCCTCCCTCCGGGTGCCGGATGTGTTCAGATTGATAGCGGGGAAAATCCTCTCGTTCGCAAGGTCCCGGTCCAGCACCAGCTCCATGTTGCCTGTCCCCTTGAACTCCTGAAAGATCAGGTCGTCCATACGCGATCCCGTCTCGATCAGCGCTGTCGCGATAATCGTGAGCGACCCCTTCCCTTCGATCTTTCGTGCCGCACCGAAGATCCGTTTTGGTATCTCCAGAGCACGGGCATCCACGCCGCCGGACATGGTCCTGCCGCTGCTCTTCTGATGGATGTTAAACGCTCTCCCGAGACGGGTGAGCGAATCGAGAAGAAGCACCACGTCCGTTCCTACCTCCACTTTCCTTTTTGCATATTCCAGAACAATCTGGGCCAGGCGCACGTGCTCACCCCGCTCGCTGTCGCTGGAACTGGCGAACACCTCCCCTTTTATAGAGCGGCGCATATCCGTCACCTCTTCCGGGCGCTCATCGATCAGCAAGACTGCCAGGGCAACGTCGGGGTGATTACGGCTGATGGCGTGTGCCAGCTGTTGCATCAACATCGTCTTGCCGGCCTTGGGAGGTGAAACAATAAGGGCTCGCTGCCCCTTCCCGATCGGGCAGAACAGGTCTATTATACGTGACGGGCGCACGCCCAGCCTTCCTGCGGGTGTGCTGTCCGCTCCCTCGCACCGGATCCATTCAAACGGCGAAGTCACTTCAAACTGAGAGAACTCCTGAAGATTACGCCATTGTTCGACCGGCAGGCCGTTTACGCTGTTGAGCGTTTCCAGAACAGGGCTTGGGCTGTTCCCTTTGCGCGAAAAACCTTCCAGGACAGCTCCTGCGCGGAGGTTGTTATCACGTATCTGACGCGCTGTCACATGGACGTCATGCTCCCTGCGTTCCAATTTCATTGAGATGTGCCGGATGAAACCGTAGCCGCGGGCATCAAGTTCGAGAAGACCGGAGACGGGTGTATTCATGAGAGAATGTTCCGGAAAATGGTATTCTGCGTCCGGGCGAACCGGACGGAGAGGTGCTTGAAGAAAAGACTCAATGGTATCAACAGAGCCGTTGGATGGAGTGGAGGTGGAGAGTGTCTATGTAATCTACACAATTGAGGACGTACTTTCAACTTGGCTGGATTTTTTGTTCATTCTTAAATCACATTGGAGGACACGAGATGAGCGAAACGCGAGAGGTCCGGAAAATCACCCGTACGACGCCGACCATCGAAGGAGCCGGCGTTCACCTTCAGCGGGTATTCGGGTTCGGGCAGGAGGAATCATTTGACCCGTTCCTTTTGCTGGACCATTTCGGTTCCGACGATCCTGACGATTATAGAAGAGGCTTTCCCTGGCATCCTCATCGCGGTATGGAAACCATCACCTATATTCTCAGCGGGAATGTTGAACATGGCGACAGCCTGGGAAACAAGGGAGTTATTGGTTCCGGTGATGTCCAGTGGATGACTGCAGGCAGCGGCATTATTCATCAGGAAATGCCTAAGGGGGACGATTCGGGGGGGATGTGGGGATTCCAGCTCTGGGCGAACCTTCCGCGATCGCATAAGATGATGAAGCCGAGGTACCAGGAGTTGAAGGCGGCCCAGATTCCGGAGGTGGTACAATCGGGGGGAGTGCGGGTAAAAGTTGTTGCGGGCTCCGTCGGAGGAATCAAGGGTCCTGTACGTGACATCATCATTGATCCTCAGTATCTGGATGTTACCATTCCCGCACAAGGGTCCTTCGATCATTCCGTCCCTTCGGGCCACACCTGTTTCGCCTACGTGTTCGAGGGGGAGGGTTTTTTCGATGAAGCGCAGAAGTCCCGTGTCACTGCGGGTCATCTACTTCTTTTCGGTGACGGGGAGCGCGTTGTCGTGAAGGCGGGGAACGCCGCGCTCCGGTTTCTGTTGATTGCCGGACGGCCGATCGGCGAGCCGGTCGCCTGGCACGGGCCCATTGTAATGAACACGGAAGAGGAATTGCGGGTGGCGTTTGCGGAGTACCGGGCGGGGACGTTCATCAAGGCATAAAACGCGCACCTCCAAGCGTGGTCTCGCCGGGATTAACCTCCCTGGAGTTCCACGAGGACTTCGTTTCTCCTCATAAACCAGGGTGTCCACGGGGGGTCATACCGCGCGATCACAGGCGTGCCGGTAGCAATAAGGCCTTGTTCCTTCAGCCAGGTCAGCAGTTGCTCCGTATGTTCTTGAAACCTCTCCTCGCTCCAGCTCCCGGAGAATCTTATCGCCGCCATGGTTCGACCGGGGACCTTTCTGATCACCACCTTCGGGTCGACCGGCTCCGGCAGCGTTTCCGTGGTATACTTGGAGGGCATCATGAACCTCATCACCATCCCCTCAGTCCGCCGGTGTGTCTCAACGGGTGCAGTCATGGCGATCTTCTCGGAGCGTGGATGTGGTCACCGGCGTGGTCATGGCAATGGACTCCTTCGTCCGGTTTCCCCCGAAGATGAAACCTGCCAGACGGCGGAATCCTTCGCTTGTCCCACTCTCCAGATCGGCGTCCGTCACAACGGTTTCCGCCACGATGTAGGGCTCATAGATGCGTACTTCGCATGGACCTTCCGTCCGGACGACCGTGTACTTCGGCTCTTCACTGGCCATAGTCTGGTTTCCGGGGGATGCCAGCATCATGAGAGTCGCAACAGTGAGCAGGAGGCCTTCTTTTGCCTTTGACATGGGTTCGTTTCTGGTTTTTCTGTCGCATGGGTATGATACAACTGGAACACCCGTCTCGCTTGAGCGGTTCCAGCGCACTGGCAGCAGGTTTGAGAAATGAGCGACGGAAGTTTTTATATTGCAATTTTTCGATTGGATTTGTATATTGATACGATTTATCGGGGGGCGGTAGCTCAGCTTGGTTAGAGCGCCTGCCTGTCACGCAGGAGGTCGCGGGTTCGAGTCCCGTCCGCCCCGCAGGAAGTGCCTGAATCGATACGGTTCGGGCATTTTTGCTTTAGGGGGGGGGGCACGAGAATAGAACGAAAGAATGTTATCGCAGGTAGCAGTTCCGTTTACACCTACTCACCGCTGGAAACGGAACGCCCCCAACACCAACCGGAGGCCCTTCCGAGGCCTTAGCAGAGTGTCAGGGGCATTCACGAATCGTTGTCTTCGGAAGGTTTCGGTTATCGCTCTGCACTACGAAAGCTACTACAATACAACCCCGCTTGTCAATGTGCAAAATTCGCTACACTCACTGCAAGACCAACATCCTCTTCGATTGGACAAAATCTCCTCCCTGCAGTCGGCAGAAGTACACCTCGCTTGAGAGATTAGAGTGAGTACATATCCTACTGAGGTCTGCTCTTGGCAATGCGTGCGCCGCTTATCGGGCCACCCAGCAACGCGCTGATGAGACACAAGTGAAAGACGCCGGCTGCCAAGGGCACCAGACCGATCACGATGAGGATGATGCTTGCAGACCCCACACTTTGAAAGTAGCCCCAGCCGATGAGAATGAGACCAACGAGAATGCGTGCGATACGACCGGTAGGGCTGTTCACAAATCGGGCAAAACCGGTTTGACCAAAGGATTCAGCTAGGCTCATTGCGGCCTCCTTGAATGGTAATGAAGATACACTTGTCTGTCTCTAGGTGGTTTGAACGTACTCAATTTCCACTTGATACACAAGTTAGGGAGCCTTGACATAGAATACTCTCTGTCTCATTCCTTCTCCAACGCACAGTTCTCCTCACCTCTCGACGAAGTTCATTCTTTCCTCACCGATTCCCATATGACTCGACGTGTGTGTCGTCGGGCAGGACAGAAACACTCGGCGGCGCACCAACTCCTCCATTGAATCAGAGCGCGCAATGTATTTGATGGAAATTATCCCACCGTCCAAGCAAAATCAAGTTCGCTCAATAACCGTATCGAATACAAACACTTGAAGTAAGCCGAAACCGCTGTCCTGCTTGGATTTCCGCTCAATTCCCCCAATACCCTCCAGCAAACTTCATAAACATATTTTGCCAACCGGAGGTGGACTTGTCATGAAGGCATATGCCCGCCCGGTTTGCGGGTTGAGATTCGATACTTCGTTGAGATCCGTTTCCACCTGATTCACATTACCATCTCATACTCACAACCATCAAGGAGGTCATCATGGCAACCCCGAATACGTCCGCGGCGGACATCCGGTTTGAGTTCGGCTACTACAAGTTCAATGGACAGGGTCAGCGTCCTACCACTGTCCCAACGGTGAACGATGCAAACTTCATACGATCGCTGCACTCCATTGACGGAGTATTGATCGATCTGGCAAAGAGCCGGGTTGAGGAATGGTGGCGACAGCACAACCTCAACGCATCCATGAAGCAGCCATATCCATCGAACACCAACGGGAAGTACCGGCTGGAGTTCCGGTTTGGAGGTTTGACGCTGTAAACCCACCACTACACCCATCCACAACAGCGGCACTGGTCAAATAGCCGGTGTCCCTGTTTCATTTTTCCACCAAGGAGCCCACAGATGAACGAGATAGGCATACACCTCATCTACATTCCTGCTACAGATGGTAGATCTGACAGGGTGCTGGACATCATCGAAACGAATTGACGTGACCCCCAAAACTCGGTCCAAGATTTTGTAGACAGAAATGTTATCTTGGACGGGGAAGGAGGGAGATATGGGCAAGCAACGGCACACGGCGGAACAAATCATAGCAAAGTTGCGGGAGGCGGAGGTCCTCCAGGGCAATGGGATGTTGCTGGAGGAGGTCCTGCGGCAGATCGGGATCAGCGACGCGACGTACTACAAGTGGCGGAAAGAGTACGGAGGTTTGCGGGTCGAGCAGGCGAAACGGCTGAAGGAGTTGGGGCAGGAAAACAGCCGCTTGAAGAAGGCAGTGGCCGATCTGACATTGGATAACATGATCCTGAAGGAAGTCAACCGGGGACAATTCTGAGCCCGGCCAAACGGCGCCGGGCAGCAGCTCGGGTTCAGTCAGTACTCCGGGTGTCAGAGCGACGTGTCTGTCGTGCCATGGACCACCCCAGATCAACGCAGAGGAGAAAAGGGGTGGTCAAGTCCGATGAGGATGCTCTCCGAAAGGAGATCGTCGAGACGGCATGTGCGTACGGCCGGTATGGGTATCGGAGGGTAACGGCCCTGTTGCGGAACGAAGGGTGGCACGTGAACCACAAGCGGGTGGCCCGGATATGGCGCCAAGAAGGGATGAAGGTGCCGCAGAGGCAGCCCAGGAGGCGGCGGCTGTGGCTGAATGATGGGTCGTGTATCCGCTTGCGTCCAGAGCATTGTAATCACGTTTGGAGCTACGATTTTGTGGCAGAACGGACGAGCGATGGCAGGCCACTACGGATGCTGAACATTGTGGATGAATTCTCGCGGGGTTGTGCAATAAGTGATCTTCCGGTTCTGGCCCCCCGGGAAAAAAGTGTCACATGTTGTTTAAGCGTCGTCCATGTTCCCAATAGTTCAACAATGCATTTGAGTTCGAGCAGAGCGGTGGCTCCGTCCGACGACTCGCCCCTACGATTCGGCGCAGAGCCGGTAGCCCTCCAGCGCCTCTGCTGCTTTCTCTCCTTCGATCAACTCCCGTATCGGGACAAGCTCTAGCCAGATTGCCGACTCGTTCAACTCCTGGATGGATAATACGAACGCCCCGGATGTCGGGACGTTCGTGTTTTCTTTCAATGGCAGAGACAACAACGTACGGCCACTCTACGCCCTCCCCCGGGCTACTTTGGCTGCGGGGGCTGACCCACGGGCGGGATCGGCTCGGGGACTCTGTTCTTGATTGCCGGAATCGATTGCAGGTACGCAAAGATGGAGTTGAGATCTTCATCCGTCATGTTCTTGAATGCCTGGACCGGCATGGGCGGAAGAATGGCCCGGCCCTTGCCCATGCGCTTGCCCGTCCGCATGGTTGCAGTGAAATTCTGCGCTGTCCAGTCACCGAGCCCCGTCTCCTTATCAGGGGTGAGGTTTCTCGTGAAACTCACTCCCCATGGACCGCCCCAGGCCGTCATGGTCGCGGCGAAGGCACCCATCCATGGTCCGGGAGTGACGGCAGGCGAAGGTGGCATCACCATATCCTGCGGGTGGCCCGAGAGCATCCGCGTCATATCCGGTTCCGGTCCTTTCGGCCCCATTTTCCATGGAGTATGGCAATCGTTGCACCCCACAGCGTTGACAAGATAGGCGCCGCGCTTGATGAGTTTCTGATTCGGCTTGTTCTGGCCGCTGGCGGTCCAGAACGTGGTGGTCAGGAAAGCACAGCAGACCGTTAGAGCAATAGCGATGTTTCCGAGTCGCCGCATGTTTTTCTCCTTGTTTAGTGGTGTGTGAAGTGGTTTGCCTGGTTCGTGTTCATTAGGTCTACCTCGATCCATCTGGTGATCAGAGCCACGGCTTCTTTGTCGACAATCTTGGTTCCGAGGGGGGGCATTTGCCGGTACGGGTCCCGGGTGCTCATGCGATACACAATTGCGCTGCTCGATGGATCGCCGGGATAGATGCGATAGCTTTGATCGGGTCCCAGATCCGGTATCTGGTACTTGCTTGTACGCCCTATCACAGATTTCATTTCTGTTCCTGTGGTCCCGGGTAGAGTATTGACCGATCGCTTCAAAAACATTCCCACTGATGACAAGGGATCGGTCGCATTGTGGCATCCGCCGCAATTGGCACTGAGATATCCGAGAGCGGCACGCTCTTGCGGCGACCTGGCTGCGATAGCGGGCGGCTGGCTCTTGAAGCGCTCCGGGAAATGAGAGAGGAGTTTCTTGTCAACAAGACTCTTCAAATTGATCATGTCCGGTGTCACCGAATCGGCGTGCGGTGCGTTCGGATCTCTGTCCGGTGAGAGTTGCAGCGCGGTGAAGCCAAGGAGAACATCCCGCCCCTGTCCTTCATGGCAGGTTTTACAGTCATCGATACCGGGAATGTTGTGGCGGATGCCGGGAGCGATTTCCACATGGTCAGGTAGGCCTGATTCTGGGACCAGAAACGCGTCAGACTCATCCTCTTTCCAGGCGTAGGCAGCGTAGGACCAGACCCGCTTCCCCACTTTTTCCAGAATTCGCGTCTCAACCCTTTTTCCAAACGAGAATTCCTTCCAGAGCTTGGTGCCGACGGGAAAGACCCAGTCATCCACCCGCTTCGCGTCAATGGATTCCCCCGGTGGAATGTAGATCCACCGTTTTTTCCCGGCTCCATCAGTCCATAGAGGATACTGCGGTGAGTACATCAAGTTCGAACGCGCGATGGTCTTCGACGCTATATCCGAATAGAGACCGGTTTGAGATAGGCTGGCAGGGGGTGCTCGATGTACAGGTGGCTCGCCGAGGAATGCACCTAGCAGCAATAGAGGAAGGGGAAGGAGTACACTCTTCATCCGTGGAAATTGACGGGCATTCATGGGATGCATCCTTCTATGTACGCTCCGCAAAGAGAGGCCATGGTCTCTTCCAACACGTGCGGGGCGCAAAGAACGGGGATCAACGACTCAAAAATCCAGGTGGCCTTCCAGGTTCTTGCCGTGACTTGTGTCATCCAGCGTTGGACCTGTTCGCGCTGAGTTATGATACAAGAATGGGGTGACACTCTCAAGAAATTAGCCCCATCGTTCTACAGAATTTCTGCAAATTGCCGCCCTAGGCAGCTCAAAAGTCCACAAAGTTAGACAGCATGAAGAGTTACGAGAGGGAAAGACGTGGAGCTGTCGATGGAACGAAAGACACCGCATTGAACGCCGACGAAGAGATTCGTGCTGCTCAAGGCAAGACATTATGGTTCGCCTCCTGCTCTCCGAGCCAGGCAATGTGAAGACCCGAAATCTTAGGCCGAATTCACCACCGACGAGTGCCCATCCAATACCATCCACGTTGATCTTGCTCACGGGTCAAATTAAAGGCCCGAAAGTGACACATCGATTGCTCAAACATGACAATTCGATGGCTTGAACATGACAATTCGATTGGCGACGGGGAGTTTCCCCACGTCATAAATCCGGAAGTTGGAGTTCCAACTCTCGACAGAAACACACCCCCGTGTATCACTGCTCCATTTCAGAAGAGCAGCGCGTTCCACCGGTCGCGGTGTTGGTTTTGTCAATGCACAAAACCTGTGTCGTGTACATTCATTCATTATCCGGGACACATCTTGGAGAAAACTGGATGGAACGCCTTCATCGAATATGACTCCTATGTTGTTTGCCATATCATCCCGAGTTCAACGGACGAGCAGCAATTTGCGGGTCTCTGCAAACGATCCTGCCAGAATCCGGTACAGGTATACTCCGCTTGCGAGCTTGCTCCCGTCGAACTTGACCTCATAATACCCCGCCTCCTGTTCCCCATTGACGAGTGTGGATACACTCTGCCCGAGGGAGTTGAAGACCGACAGCTGTACAGCTGTCTTGTTGGGCAGGCCGTAGCGGATGGTCGTCGAGGGGTTGAACGGGTTGGGGAAATTCTGCTTAAGAATGAACTCGAACGGGATCCCAGAGAGGAGCGGAGCCGCCGTCGTCTGAACGATGTCTGAAAGCGGATATCGCCACACCCCCCCTCCGGAGATCCCGGCATACAGAAAGCCATCTCTGGAGCTCTGGAGAGCATTAACGGAAAGTGTGTCGAGGCCGAGATTCGTCAATTGGAGACCATGGGTACGTTCGAACTGGATTCTGCAGACTCCTATCCCGCCCCCATAGATCGCGTTACCTGGTCCGCTTGTGAAGCAGT
Source organism: uncultured Bacteroidota bacterium (assembly GCA_963779225.1). Taxonomy (GTDB): domain Bacteria; phylum Bacteroidota; class Ignavibacteria; order UBA10030; family UBA6906; genus CAVPCZ01. Next base: position 1,034,560 of record CAVZWW010000001.1, on the reverse strand, counting down.
TGATCGCGTGAGCTTCGGTTACCGAATTGTTATTCCAATGCTGGCCGTCGTCAAAAGAAGTATAGACACCGAAGTTGCCAATTGCCGCATACATTCTTCCCACTGAATCGATGATGAGATATTGAACAGGGGAATACGGAAGATTATCATTCGAGAATTCAATCCACGACTGCCCGTCATCGGTCGAGCGAAGGATTCCGGCTGTGCTCATGCCGGCAAAGAGATTACCGACTGAATCAACCCCGAGGGCCTGGACGGCTTCGTTTGAAAAGGATGTGTTGAGAGCATCCCATGTCACTCCTCCGTTACTGGTTCGGAAAACGCCTATCCCATCATTCCCCGCATATGTCCCTGCATAGATCCTGCCATTCGATCCCAGGGCAAAGGAGCGCACGTCACGATTGGTCAATCCGGAGTTCACCGGGCTCCATGAATTCCCGCGATCTGTGGAACGAAATACACCTGTTCCGGTTCCTGCGAACAGGCGGCCGGTGGAATCGGCGATCAGCGTCCTCACGTAAACGCTGTCAAGTCCATTAATCACCGTTGTCCATGTAATGCCCCAGTCTGACGACCGAGATACTCTTGACATCCCCTCCGTGGCGGCGAAGAGTGTTCCGGAGAAATCCGCGGCCAGAGCGAGCACGCGGGTGCTAAGAAGCCCACTGTTGACTTCCATCCACGAACTCCCTGTATTGGAGGACCGAAAGGCACTCCCGAATGTCCCGGCGACAAACGCCCCCGGTCCAAAACTCACGATGGAGAGAACATCCAAACTTGTGAGACCAGTGATTGTCCGATCCCAGGTCTTGCCGTCGTCAGTCGATCGATATGCACCGGAAGGAGTGCCGATAATGATCGTCCCAAGCGAATCCTGTGCGACACTGGAGACACGGAGGCTTTGCAGTCCGTCGTTCTGAGGCCGCCACATCAGTCCGGAATCAGTCGAACGGAAGATCCCCCCTCCCGTAGTGCCCAGGATGATTGTCCCTGCGGACGTGACCAGGAGGGCGCGGGCAGGAGCATAGGTGTAGTTGAAGACTTGAGTCCACAGGGCGCCGTTGTCAGTAGATCTGTAGACTCCCATGCCCTGGCCGTTGTACCCTTCAATTCCAACGAACAAGCGTCCGGCCTGGTCAATGGCCAGCGTCGCAGGGTTGACATAACTGAGCCCGGTATTGTATGGTGTCCAGTGCATCCCATCGTCTATGGAACGCATAATGCCGCCGGGATTCGCGGCCACGAACAATGCACCGGACGTATCCCGAATGAGGGCTCTCACGCCAAAATCCGTCCGGACGAATTTCCACGATTTCCCCGCGTCGCTTGAACGGGAGAGTCCGTAATGGGAACTGTCATCCATCGTCACGGCGAGGATATCTCCGCCCGGATCGGCAAAGACCGGACCGGCGTACTTCGTGCCCGGCGAAAAGGTGATCTGGCCCCAGGTGTCGCCCCGATCCGTGGAGAGGTAGGCGATCCTGACTGGCCCGCCCCCATCTGCTTCTGCAAGCAGCACGCCGCGCGCGGATGCGGCGAGGGCAAGAATGGTACCCCCGAACGGACCGTTGGTCTGTTCCCAGGTTCCGTTCTGAGAGTATGCACAATTCGAAACCGTCAGAATCAGGAACAGCCTTCGTAACAATCCGGAACACCCATCGATGCACATGCTCATCTCACAAAGATCATTGATTTTGTTTGCGTAAACGTTCCGCTGTACAGCCGATAGAAATATGTTCCACTTGCGACACCGCTTGCCGGTTCCCAGGTTACCCGGTGAAAACCCGACGACTGTATCTCATCAACCAGAGTGACAATGTGCTGACCGAGGATGTTGAGGATCTCTAATCGTACCGGTTGGCGATCCGGAATGGCATATTCTATTGTTGTTGATGGGTTAAACGGATTCGGGTAATTCTGGAGCAACGAGTATGTAACGGGCACCTGGTTGGAAGACCGGGAGACATTTGTTACCTGGTTGTAGACCATCATAGTATCGCGGAAGATGCCCTTGTTTCCTGTGTCGATGAGGATCCTCACGGGCACAGTGTTCAAAGAGTCCCACACAGGAATGATGCGTTGCCGGCTATTAGCCGTCAGGGCAATGCCTGCGTGTTCAAAACGCACAGTTCCGAATTCCGAAACATCCGAAAGCGCAAGGTCATAGTGTTGCGGAGACCCCTCACCGGCAATGTCGATGGCCTGGCGGTCTATAATAGTGAATGTCAAGGAATCGTTGGCCTGCAGAGTCACGTGATCGATCTGGAATTGTTGTTCCCTGTCGGCTCCCGCAATGATCGCTTCGAGTGAACCGACCTCCTCTCCGGAGTCGGCGTTGCTGATCGTCATGCCATCCGAGAATCTGATCCGATCGTGTTGGGAGGGGCGGGCATCGGTTCTGGAGAAACCGTAGTACGTTGATTCTGCAAAGAGGGCCGTGCTGGCATGCGAATCGGCAAATCCACTGAGGTCCAGCGTGTAGCTGCCTGCGGGAAGAGATGATCCGATCGGGGGATGAGGAGACCCCGTCAAAGGGATAATGGGGAATGCTCCGGGAATACTGTCAGCGAGAACTGAATCCGCGTAGGCAAGCCTGTGGCCGCTCCCATCGCGGAATTGTGTTAATGCTCCGCGCGGGCCGTACACTTCCACACGGCCGGGAGCGCTGGAAAGGGAATGAACGTTCACAATGGGCCTGTCGAGCCGAGTGCTGAAGAGAGCAGGATACAGATAATGGCTCGCGGGTTCGGATAAATACAGTCCCGAGCCATTGGCCCATCCCAGCGGCGAGTAGAGCCAGCGCTGGTTATCGGTAGCAACGGAGAAACGCATGGTGTTGCTTGTCGGGTTGTTGTTATCGTACACATAGATATACGATATTTCGGGGATCAGTGAATCCGTTTCCACTTTGTACGGGGTCACGGCATGTCCGCCGGTTGCACCGAAGAAGAAGATGAACCGGTCGTCCCGATCGTCCGAGAGGAACATCTTCTTCAGATCAACGAGAACGACATTTGGCGATGTGCCCTCGACTCCTGCCCGGTAGGCGGTAAAGGCCTGACCGAACTGATAGAGAAAGAGACGGTTGATGATTTTCCGCGTTGTGTCGGTGATGCCGGCCTGATTCAGCGTAGTAAAAGGAGGGAGTGACGGGTACGCGGTCCTGAAGACGGTCGCATTGTCGAAAGCCAGCACGCTCGATGCCGAAAAGCCAAAGCATGAGCCGGCCCACTTGCCTTTGATCTTTCTCCATCGGGCAACGGCTAAGGGCCGGTACGAGAGAATTGGCGTGAAGGTGCCAACATAACACTGGGGCCAGCCGAATGTTTCGACAAAGAGGGGCCAATCAGGGAAGTCGCTTGATCGCGCGGTATCAGCCGGTGAGATCCACGATGCGGGATAATTTACACCGGTGTAGGGGTCAATGCCGGTGGCGTAGTTGAATCTCTGGAACCAGGCCGGCGGCCACATGTTCACGCCGGCATTAGCAAAGCTCCAGCCATGCGTACCCGGTGCGAACGCCTCGTACGTGCTGTCCGCGCGGTAACGCGTCAGGAGAGTGCCTTTTACCCTAAACAACTCGCTCTCGCCGGAACGCGACGGATCATCTCGTGAGGTGATGCGTATGCGGCATCGGGTGGAAACCGCCTTTGCAACTTTCCAGGGATACATTCTATCCCTTCCGGAGGTATCCGGTGTGATGACGCGATACGTCTTCCCGCTGTCGGCGCTGAACTCGATGCGCACACGCCCTGTGTCGGCGCTCTCCCATTGTATCGTTTCCATCTCACCGGAAACCCAGAGCTGACTCGGCTGAGGTGCAGTAATCATGTAGCTCCTACCAATTCCTATCGAAAATTCCGAAGTGTTGCCGGAGTCGTCCGTTGCGGTCGCAGTCAACTGTTCCTGTGTCGAGACCACACCGGGAAGCGTCGCGAAGAACGTCACTGCCCCCGACGGTCCGGCATGGGTGACAACCGATCCGAGCGGTTTCTCCCCTTCGCCAAAACCGGTAGAATCTCCAAGCGAATCGGCGAAGAAATCAATCACATATGTCCCAAGCGGCGAGCTGATCAGATGCCCGTAGACATCCGTGCCGGTGGGGTGGCGTTTCAGTGAATCCAGAACCGGATAGTTTTGCAGATTGTTTGCCCCGATGTCGGCATCGAGTGTATCGTTCTGGTTCACGCCGGGAGGGAAGAGATCGATCCCGAGCGCTTTATTGCCGAATATGGAATTGTTTCTAAGAAAATTCTTGTGGCCTCCGGCGATGGAAATGCCGGCCCCTCCGTTGAAGCCAATCGCGTTACCATCGTCTACGGCGGATCCACCGATTGTGTCGGACGATGCATTCGTAACAAGCACCCCATGGAGCCCATTCCCCACCGGAATCCTGTACGCAGCGGCAAGACCGATCCTGTTTCCCCTGACGCGATTTCCTGAGGCACCCTCGTTTCGGATTTCAATTCCATTGAGAGTGTTGCCCGAAATGATATTCCCTTCTATGAGGTTGTCCGGAGCTCCGTCGACAAACACACCCTTGCTATTCGGGATCGCGATGAATCCCAATTCCCCGACGCCGATGTAGTTGTTGAGCACCTCGATCTTCCGCGCTTTGCCGACCAGGAACACACCTGGTGATTGGTTTCCGGAGATAATATTGCGTGAGCCGAAGGCACGACCTCCAATGGTGTTCGCAATTGCATCGAGCAGGAACACTCCATTTCCCGCGCTCCCCATCGCCTTCATTCCCGATGCATCGGTGCCAATATAGTTGCCGAGGACTTGTATGCCCGTAACAGTGCTGTCGACAATGGCGATACCGGAGCCGCTCGCCGACCCTGCAATCACGTTTCGGGCACCGGATTCCGTGCCCCCGATAGTGTCGTTTGAAGCCCCGCCGATGACGAGTATCCCTTCCTGTGAGTTGCCCAGCTTCACCATGCCGGAAACGTCTGTGCCAAAATAGTTACCCCGGACGACATTCCCATAGGCCCCGGTTCCGCTCAACACGAGCCCCGGATACCCATTGCCGGAAAAGATGTTCCGGGAGAATGTATTTTTTCCCCCGATCCGGTTGTTGTCGGAATAGACGATTACGCCATTATAGGTGTTTCCCAACGCCACAGTTCCCGATGCATCTGTGCCGATAAAGTTTCCTTCGATGACGTCCCCGCCGGGGGCCCAGAGAATGATTGCTGTGCCGCCCAGGACGCGGTTGATCGCAAACCCCCGGATGGTGGTATTTCCTGCGAACACGTCGAATAGCTGATACGGGCCGAGGAGACTTCCGTTTATTTCAATGAGGGGTGTCGCGATAAACCCTGGTTGCGTTGAGGCGTCGATGGTCACAGGATCGGTGATATTCGGAAGCTTCGAGAGAGGAATGATTGTATGCACACCCGGGCCGGGGATGTCGAATCCAATCAGGTCTAGTCCAGGACTCTTATTCGCATCGTTGATGGCTTTTCGCAAAGATCCGTCTCCGGTGTCATTGGTCGTTGTGACAAGAAATACCGAGGCGATCCTGTCCTGCGTGAGGAGGGGTGCCATGCGTGCCATCCCGGTCAATGCAAGAGGCAGAGAATCCGGGGAAACTCCACTCTCTGTGACAGAAATGGCGGTTCCCGGAACCCGGATCGATTCGGGAGTAGATCGTTGCGTTTGCCCTGCACCTTCAAACGACAATCCCAGGGTGAAAACGCTCAGCAACAAGAAGTGTGTGGTGGCGCATGCCTCGATACCTTTCATGAGACAAACTCCTCTATTTCATGATCAAGAGTTTGCGTGATTGAACCAATCCGTCTGCCTGCAGGCGGTACACATACACGCCTGATGAAAAGCCACCGGCATTCCACGTCACCCGGTGTGAACCCGCCGCCTGTTGGTCATTCACAAGTGTAGCAACCAGACGGCCCAGCACATCGTAGACATTCAGCGTAACGTAGGACCGTACCGGAAGATCAAACTGAATTGTCGTGGAAGGATTAAAAGGGTTCGGATAGTTTTGATTAAGGAAGAACCTCTCAGGGATCCCCCCATCAGGCAGAGAAGCACTGGTGACCGTTCGGACACGCACCAGACGGAATTTTCTTTCCGTCGCGGAACCGCCAGGCCCGGTGGCAGTCAAGCTCACCGAGTAGTTGCCCGGAGTAACATATGTGTGCACGGGATTAACCTCATTGCTGGTGCTCCCGTCCCCGAAATTCCAGAAGAACGACCGGCTTCCCTCCCACGATCGGTTGACGAATGAGACGGCAGTAGGCGCGCCCCCCGAGACCGAGGTCGCCTCGAAGGCAGCATGGGGTATGAGCGTTTGCATGAACACATCTCCTCCCTGCGGGGAAGCGGGGGCGATGCCTCTCTTCCAGACGAGCATTTCATGATCCAGATAGAGGCCTGAAAAGGCTCTGAATCCATCGTTGGAAGTTAGCTGGCTGATCACATTACCGTCAAAGACCACGATATTTCCGTCGTGCAACCATGCGATCTTGCCGTTGCTCATCCAGTTCCAGAACAACACAGAATAGGCCGTCCGTGCAACGAAGGAAAGGCGTGCCGTCCCGATATCGTAGCACCACATGTCGCCGGTTACAGTGGTCACGATCTGCGATGTGTTGTCATACCAGACGATGTTGTTGCCGTCGGTGATCGCGTTCTGCTTCGATGATCCGCCGGACGTGAGCTGTGTCTTAACCTGACTTTTCGTGTCATACATTATCACCTGTGACACGCCGCCCCGTTGCTCGGTCCACACGATCTTTCCATTCCTGTAGCTGTAGTCATATCCTGCCACCGAGTCGCTCAATGTCGTTGTCGTGGAACCATTATAGTACATCAGCCGCTGTGTTTTGCCGCTCAGCCAGCACGCTGTGTTTGCAGAACATAACACATTGCCGGTGATCCCGCTGTCCGAACTCAGCAGCGTGAGCTTCTTCGTCGCCAGTTCAAAGAGCCACGGATGCTTGACGTTGTCGGGCACGGTAGTCCGGGGGCCAAAGAACCCGACCGATCCCCCTGCGAGGTAGGGATTTTCTGCCTGGACCGTATCCAGGACTTTCACAGGAGGATGCACTCCGTCGTAAGAGAACAGCGAGTCGGAATTCTTCCGCCAGAGCACCAAACCGTCATTGACCATGATGAAATCCTGGGAGGACGCGGAATCCGTGAGCCGTGTCGTCGTTGACCCATTCCACGCAAACAGACGCATATTTGTTGAGTTCGCATAGTTGCCCCACACGACGAGTGAGCTGTCGATGGTCTTGAATTTTGTCTGCTCCCATCCATTCTGACCGTCTCTGGTCATCTGTCGGTACGTGATCGGTCTGCTCAGCTCCACGGCATCTCCCAGCGTCCATGCGATCAGATCATGATCGACAACAGGATTTTCTCCGGCTCCCAGATCGACCGTTTCAGCGAGCTGAACGGAATAGGATTTCAGGTGCTTGGCGGCGCCGGTTCCTGACTGCCACACCACAAGACCATTGCTGATATGGACACTGTACGCTCCAAGGGAATCTCCAATCGTTGCCATGGTCCGCGTTTCCGTGTTGTAGATCTTCATGACGCTGCTGTTCGAGATGGTATCTCGCAGCAAGGCGACAGCTATCCCGTCGCTCAGGTCATAGCCCGTGACAGCGGATGTTCCTCCGGGAGATTCCGCGATGGTAAGCACCGAATCCCCGGTATACAGCTTCACACGTTGTACACTCCCCGCTGTCTGCAGCCAGGCGATCTCCCCATCGCGGAGAATCGGGGCACGGTTTCGTGTGCTGGTGGTTTTGGAGATGTTGGTGGTCGCCACTCCATCGAAAAAGAAAATATTGGAGGAAGCGCTCAGCGATTCAGAATCCGCTGCCACCCAGGCCAGTTGTCCGTGATGGATGCTGGGCGCGGTATTCCAAGTCCCCCCCGAAAGCAGTGTGTCCGCGCTTGAGGTGAAACGGTGAAGAACAATCTGTGTGGAGAGCCCGGCTCCACGGCGGGCATATGCGGCAAGATCTCCTGCGACCGCAACCGGCTGGGCGAAATCAGGGTTGTACGACTGTCCTATCGAAAGTGTGCTCCACCCCCGCAAATCAAAAGCCTTCACCTCTTCGCCGGATGCTTGCCAGACGACATAGTCACATCCGATGGCGGCAGTCAGCTCACTGAGACTCGAATCGAGGAGAGTTATTCCAGCTCCTGAGTAGTACGCCAGGCTGCGTTTGCCCGTGTTCGGGTCCAGGTCTGACCAGAGCAATCTCCCCCGGTCAATGCCGATGAGTTTCGGGGCGAAGGTGTTGAATGTGATATTGATGATGCTATTGGAGTGAACGTCCTGAGCCCGGGCAGGAACGTCGATGATAAGCAAAAGAAGGAATGCAAATAGAAAATCGCGCGGATGAATGGTTGAACGGAGGCCCCCGAAAAGAAGTGTGGCCCCCACATTTGTGCTGTCTTTCATGGAGCCCCTGCGGAGGTGAAGTGTTTGAATCGGCCAATGGAAAGAATAGGAGAGAAGTTCGCGTTGTTGACGGAGTGCTGGCAGGAAGGAGCGGCCGGTGGGAAATGAGCCCGGTCCCGGCTGCTCCATGAAGAGGAATGATTCGTCGAGCATGACATCCTGTAGCGCACAGGATCTCCCGCAACTGATGACCTCTCCAATTGGGTGGAGAGGTGACCCGACAATCGTGATGCAAAAGAACAGGAATAGAAGAATTACAGCTATACGATACTATCTAGAACCACTATCAATCCGTTTTTGTTCCCGTAACGAGGTTGCAGTAAAATCCGACAAATCGTCATGCTTTTCTTCAATCTATCACGAGAATGAACGGCTGTCGAGGCCCACATACATCTTCCCCACCGGGAGCACGCGGTTTCCGCGATACGAGGCCATAGGCCGACCGCTTCACTAAGACAGTCCCCCGCTCTTCACCATGATCACGAATGAATGTCTGCAAAGCAATGCTGGTGTATTCGCCCCCACGGTCGGGAGGGCAGGATCACCTCGTTGCTGAGCGCTCACCGATCCAGAGCACGCCCCGGTGCCTCGCAGACAAGCTCCGCATCAATGTTCACGCTGGTCGCCCAGCCAACGATTGCCCGAGAGAACAGATCCAGCGCTACCGCCAGGTACAACCAGCCCTCACACATCCAGACATAGGTGATGTCCGGGATCCATATCTGATCCGGCCGGTTTGGCAACAAAGTTGCGCTGGAGACGATCTGGAGCGTACTGCGCCCCCCCCTGCGATAACGGATTGTGATTTTGAATCGTCTCCCGGCCTTCGCCACAATGCCATTCCTACGCATTGCCCCCATCGTCAGTGAGAACCCGGTGCAGTCGGAGGGTGCATCTTCTTTTTTGTCCTCCGATTTCCCCATGCATTTCCAGCCCGCTTCCTCTTTCCCCTCTCGCATCCCAATGGCGGTCAAGGAGTTCCCCCGTGAATCATGTACTTGTCGAATCTGCGACTTCTATTTCTTCTCCTCCTTTGGAGCCATCACGATATCTGCCTTTGTGGCCGCAACGATTCCAATCAGTTCCTCTTGTTCCTTTGTCGGAACGTTAAACTTACCTAGCGTTACCTTGAAGTCCCCCACCATCGCATCCCATTCCCTCTCTGTGATGTTGAGATGTCTATGTGATTCTTTCATCGAACGCCCCGCATATTTCTGAGGACCTCCGGTCGCTTCGCACATAAATTCCGTCAAAAGAAACTTGAATCCGGCCTTCGGGGCGTGCGCTCGCGCTCCCTTGATTGCCGGATTGGCATTGAGGATTTCGTTTACCGCTAGACGCTCGATAAGGTCGTCGACAACAGAGGCAATGGCGTACACGCCACCAAGCCGATCGTAGAGGGACTTCTCTTTGGTTTCTTGAGCAATGCCTGATGACCAGCTTGTCAACAGTACACATGCAGTCGTAACAAGAAGCGTTGTTCGTTTTGCTGTTGATTGCATAGCGGCTTACTCTTTCTCATTGTGAGCGTTTGATATACATGAGTACTTCGGTTAGAAATGGCTGTCAGCACGATGCCGGGATTCCCCTCCTTTTCGGCTCGACCTGTTTCGAGTCAATAGCGCCATCATGTTCCGTGAAAGGCCTTTCATGTTTATCGGCCCGTCAGGATCATCCCACGGGGGAATCTCCCGTCATTCAAGTGGTTGGATGTTCTGGTTGATCCGGAAGAAATTGTTTGGATCATACTTCTTCTTCAGTTTCACGAGTCGATCGTAATTACTTCCATAAGCCAACTGGACGCGTGCCTGCTCTTCCTGCGTCAGGAAGTTCACGTAAACGCCACCAGTTGAAAAAGGGGTTGCTGCCTGGAAGAGCTCACGTGCCCAGGCTATACATCTTGTGTCACTCGCAGGGTTGTCCCAACGCCCATGGACGTTCATCACGAATGCGGCGTCGCGGTGCGTGTACGCCGTGGCTTCCTTCGAAACCTTCGTGACGCCTTCACCAAGGTGTGCGAAGGCAATTTCGGTTTGCGGGTCCGGGATCTTTCGCGCGTGTGCGATCAGCGTGTCGATAAGACCGTCGCTTACTCCAAGAAAGTCGTGGGACTTCCAGTAGTTCCGCATCCCCGGCACCAAGAGAGGATCAAGAATGGTCTGCCAGGCAACGAATGGCATTGGCCCAACGATGTCGGCAAGGGGGTTGCCAAAATCTCTCAATGGTTTCGCAACCCGTTCTCCTTCTTTGGTGTCGCCCGAGTAGCAGACTGCAAGTGCAAGAATCCCTTTCCCGTGCCACTCTATCGGGAGGAAGGGCAGCGGAGGCGCGAGGCGAAGCACAAACCAGCAGACGAATTCCGGAGGGGTTGTTTTGATAAATTCCCGGTAGAAACGGAGGACATCTTTCGCCGCATCCAGAGGGTGGATGATTAATCCCGCAAGGACCTCGGGTCCAACTTTGTGCAGGCGGAATTCAAAGGAAGTAACAACGCCGAAATTCCCACCACCACCCCGAATCCCCCAGAAGAGATCCGGATTGTCGGATTCGCTCACTTTCACCAGATCGCCTGCGGCAGTAACAACATCCGCCGAGATGAGATTATCAATAGATAGCCCAAACTTTCGACTGAGCCAGCCGAATCCCCCGCCGAGGGTCAATCCTGCAATGCCCGTCGTCGAGTTTATGCCAACTGGAGTCGCCAGGCCGAATGTTTGTGTGTCACGATCCATGTCGCCGAGCGTCACACCTGGCTCAACGCGTGCAGTCATGCCCATGGCATCTATCCGAACTGATTTCATGAGAGAGAGGTCAATCATCAAGCCGCCATCGCACACCGCGTGGCCGGCGATATTATGTCCGCCGCCCCGAACAGCCACGAGCAACTTGTGCTCTCCGGCGAATCGAACCGTACGCACGACATCGGCAGCGCTCGCGCACTGCACAATCAGCGCGGGTCGCCGATCGATCATGGCATTCCATATTGTTCGCGCTTCATCATAGTGTTCCGACTGGGGCGTGAGGATTCGTCCGCGAATGCTCGCCTTCAACTTGTCGATGGTATCACTATTGACACTTATCTCTCCCCCGGCGTATGTCTTGATCTGCAAATTTGTCATCGCCAACTCCTCTCCGTGTGATGTTGATGAGGGGAATCCTCTTCACATCCCCCCCGTCATGTTAATTGTCCTGAATCTTCCCGCTTGCCAGCGACTTCCTTTGGACGGCTCCGCCGGCTACAACGCATATTACCAGACCTGTTCGATAAGGATAATACACTTTGAATCCTCAATCCTATAACGACCGGCATGACCTACTATGCGAATGTGTTCATAACTCATCCTCCTGTTGAATTGTGATAGACGGACCAGCCATCGTGTCTGTATGACCAAACGGCTTGAGTCGGCCGTTTCAATTGAGTCGCATCTGATGGAGCCCTTGGAGAAGGTGTGTCTGAACCGACCAAAGGTAAGAATGGGGATGCAGAACGTGTTTGTAGTTAAACCATGAAGGGAAGGAGCGGCCGGTGCGAAATGAGCCCGGTCCCGGCTGCCCCATGAAGAGGAATGATTCGTCGAGCATGACATCCTGTAGCGCACAGGATCTCCCGCAACTGATGACCTCTCCAATTGGGTGGAGAGGTGACCCGACAATCGTGATGCAAAAGAACAGGAATAGAAGAATTACAGCTATACGATACTATCTAGAACCACTATCAATCCGTTTTTGTTCCCGTAACGAGGTCGCAGTAAAATCCGACAAATCGTCATGCTTTTCTTCAATCTATCACGAGAATGAACGGCTGTCGCTTGGAACGGTTGCCTACATGTCACCGGAGCAGACAAAGGGTGACGTTGTTGAATTCAGGACCGACATCTGGTCGCCGGGGGTCGTTCTGTATGAAATGATCAGCGGACAGCTTCCATTCAAAGCCGAATACGAAAATGTGGTTGTCTATTCTATCCTGATTGCACAGCCGGACCCCATGACGGGTCTACGGATAGGCGTTCCGATGGAACTGGAGAGAATCGTCACGAAGTGCCTGGCAAAGGCTCGGGAAGAGCTTGGACGTGCCTCTGCCCGCGGGCAGAGCGGTTCGCGTGAAAGAATTCCGGTCCGCGAAGTCCATCGAGGGAGAACGCTGCCGGCCGCCCGGGCTCCCTACTCAGCGTTCCGTGGCATTTGCCCCCCGAGATGTGAACGAAACCTGCTGACACGGTGGAATGTAATGAAGTTTGCATCATGACAATCGTGTGCTCCTCCCAGGCCGTCATCATACGCGGTCCGTGAAATTGCCACGATATCGTCTCCTTCAAAACACCAATCGATATACTGAAACCCGGTGTATTTTACGTCCGGACTTTCAAGGATGGTCCCGTGGATTTGCCAGGACCGGAGGTCACGAGACGAGATAAGGACGACTGCGTTCCTGGTTCGCTCAACATGGTTAATGCCCCGGTAACGGGGAAGGGGGTAGTTGGTCAATGACCAGTACCGTCGGGATCGATCGTCATAATGGATCGTGAATTTCTTACAGGCTCCCGGGAGAGGGATCGAGGGCATTTCGGGATCAACGTCGACGGTTGTTCCGTCGTCTGAAACAGAAAGAACGCAGGCAACATTGTCTGAGTCGGTGTGACACCTCAGGATGTTGATGAGCCGATTATCCGGCGTGAGGACGATATTGCCTTCCAGCCAGGCGGATCCGGGGAGTCCCTGGCGGGGGTGAACTAGTGCGTTTGAAAAAGTCCAGATTCCCGCGTCAAGGAGGTCGCCGCCGACTGGCGCGGACATCACAAAGCTCCAGAAATTCCCCCAGGGAGCATGAGGGTCATACCGTTCCATCGCCCGCCACACCCGGCCATTTCGAACGAGCAAGGGAACCGGCGCACAGTGGCACGCGGCCGAGCTGTCTCCATGAACCAGAAGGCCGTTCCGGGGACCTGACGGCTCGGTCCACGATACGCCGGCATCGGTGGATTTGCGAATGACTGCGTTGCGGAGTGGCCCGTGAACGCCAATCATGTAGACCGCATCGCCCAGAACATGAAGTGAAGACCACCTCTGGTCGCTCAGCGTGCTGATTCGCGTCCAGCTGGTACCTCTGTCAGTGGAACGGTAGACGTATGTATCAGGTCCCTTTTCCCCGACCGATCCGAAAAGGTCATGGGTCGCCAGATACTCCCCATCCGGCAGGATCGCGAGGGAGGGCGATCCCAGATAGACGCCTGAACTCGCAGGCGAGTGGGCGATCACGATTCCTGGAACGCGGGATAGATCCTGTGCGGGTGTAGCGTTGCCGAGGACCAGCACGGTGAGGAACAGGAAGTATCGAATCGTGTTCATCGGGATTCTTCAAAGGCTTGTGAGTGGCAGAGGGATTGGAATTCACGGGTCCGCTCTCATGAATATAGAAAATATCCTGACTTGACAAAACATCGTGGTAGTGCTGAGCATCGCCAGGAGGCGTACCCACTCTACCCAAAGGGTCGTCGGGGTGGGCTCTAAAGCGGGGTCCAGAGCGGCGGCTCCTGGATCGAGCAATTCATCATATGCGAGAGGATGAAACCCGCGGGAGAGGTGGGAGTGCAGGTGCGCTCTCAGGTCTGGCGCGGGAGGGCCCGGTGATGATTGCCGAGCCCTTTGTTTACCTCAACTACTAGAACTTAACGGACAAGGAGCAGCTTGCGGGTCTCCACAAAGTTGCCTGCTTGCACCCGGTACAGGTATACCCCGCTTGCGAGCTTGCTCCCATCGAACCGCACCTCGTGGTACCCAGCCTCCATGTCACCATTGACGAGTTGTGCCACCTGCTGGCCGAGGGTGTTGAAAACCGTCAGCTGCACAGCTGATTTGTGGGGCAGGCCGTAGCGAATCGTCGTCGAGGGGTTAAAGGGGTTCGGAAAATTCTGATCCAACCTAAAGGCTGTCGATATATTCTCGGCATGAGGCACATCGGTCGGCCGGACTCCGATCGCAAACGCCAGGGGAAATACGCCTCCGTCAACCTTCATCGAATCATCACCTGAACCGGTAACCCCATCGCTCTTCAAATTCACAGACCATACCTGGTACTTGCCCGTGGATTCGTTGATGTAGTGGTAATAGACCTTGCGATCGACCACTGAGAACGATGGGCAGCCCAGTGAGAAGGAGTTGTTGGTAACCACGCCAACGTCACCAGTGTTGAGATTTGCAGCGAGCACTTGTATCTGGCCGGTTGTGTCGCTATAGTCAACCTGATGCTCCAGAATGTGACTGCCCGGCATATCGACCAGTACAAAGTCTCGCGCCTGGGTGGCAAGGTCAAGCCGGTGTCCGTAAACATAGAACTGCGCTGAAGGAGGCCGAGAATCCAATTATGAACATCATCTTCTAAGAAGCCTGTAGCAAGGAGTAGTCTTCTATGTATCGGCTTTCAATGCCGAGTTTACAAAAGTACTCGCAGATCATTCTCATAGCCGGTCTCTCCGTCGCATAGTGAGTGCCCCCAATCAGATTGATCCTCAATTTGCGATTGAGATCATGAAATTGAAGATTTCCTTCTTGGGCGGCGGGCAAAGCCCACCTCTGCTCTACGGTGCCAGTAAGCAAAGTATCACAATTCTCTTCATAGACCTCTCTCAGCAACTCCGGGATATCACCTCCTCCCGCCACCACGGCTATTCTCCGAACTGTCTCGCAATGCTTCTCTTGAGTGAGGGAGGGCCGCTCCAATCGCGCTCGCACATATTGCACAAAGTCGTCAAAGCCGACCTGATCAATGGTACCGATCACGCCTGTCGGTGCTCCGAAATAGTCAAAGAAGAGCTTTTCGATTCGCACGCCGCAGAGTGTCGCAAGACACCGCGACGTGCCAAAGACGTGATGGGTGTCAAGGGGAGCGTGCGCCACGTAGATCGAGATCTGATGACTTTTCAGTTCTTCGAGATACTCTCCGGAGATTGGCTGCAATCCTTTATCAGATTCAAAATACTCAAAGTGATGATGCGTGAAGATGAGGGAGTTCTGATACTTGGATGCCTGACGGACTATCTCCTCTGTTATGAAGACTGTAGGTAGCACAATATCGACTTTCTCAGTATTGCGAGTCAGCAGACCCGTTTTGCAAAAAAGAAATTCCTCATTTAAAAAGGGGCGGTTCTCCAGGGTAACAGCAAACTCAAGTAAATCTTCTTCGCATTCGGCAAGGGCGAACTCCGCATCTAGAACCTGTTGAAGATCCAGCAACTTCACGATGCTATTCTCCTTTCGTTCAACCGTCATCAGTAAGCCGATTTCTCTCGATGCTCAAGTGGAGTGTTTCGAGGTGACCCGGATCGGTTCGAAATCGAATCGTGCGAGTCGAACCATATCTCACCTCGATAGGCAGACTGCTTGTGGACCGTATACCTTTTCAGGGACAATTCCGAAAGTTCAATGCCCACGAAGAAGACTCATCGACTTCAAGAGAGCATTTGATCGCGAATTCAAGCACTTGCATCCGCTGCGCCCCAACATCTATTATACTGTAGACGCACCCTGATCCATCAATCCGTCAGGATGCTATATTTGTGTATAGCAACATCAACCGCCACAGATCGCTGCACAGTCGCAGCGAAATAGCACTTCAGAGATGGATAGACTGCACAGAGAGAACCATCAGCCACAAACAATAAAGCCTCCCATCCTTGAAATCCAGATAAGAGGCATATGCAGTTCCATCGTTCCCCCGATAGTGCATATGAAAGATACGCCTACGAATTGGGATTGTCAACCAGCGGGGGATTCCAGGGACTATTTCAGGGGTGAAGTTCGAATAGGGATGAAGTCGAGCGAGGAAGTTGTGAAGGCGCTCCCAAGGGGCCGCGGGAGGAAGAACAAAAAGGATGGCCTGGTCGGCAGGCCAAACCTGTGCTTGGGAGTTGATGAATGCGATTGCCAATTGCATTATGGTGATTCACGGGGCAAGGATCAAATAACATTTCCGATCGCAGTGGGACCTTGAGCCGATGACCCACCGCCAAGATAGATTCCCCTTGACAACACCTGACCGCCGCTCATATATTGCATCAGTCGACAAGGTTTGCGCTCGGTTCATACAGCGCTATGTTCTACTTGGTCGGTGGTTGTCCAGGTGGTTGCTCAAGTGGTTGCTCAGGCCCTCGAAATTGTGACTGAGCGTGGTAGTCAGGTGGCGAAAACAGTACAGATTTGAGGATGTTGAGACGGGAAAAGCCGTATCCGCCTGCCTGTCACGCAGGAGGTCGCGGGTTCGAGTCCCGTCCGCCCCGCACGAAGTGCCCGAGTCAATTTGATTCGGGCATTTTTGCTTTCGTGAGGGCACCTTTCGATGAGCAGGTGCCACGGATTTCGACAGGTTCTTTCAACAATTTTCCAACACAGACCACGTCAAGACGAGGCGGCTTGATCTGGGTATGCTCCAGAGGGAAGGGGCGGAGGTCTTGGGGGTGGATACAATGACAATCACAATCCGGGAGAAGAACCGCCATGAGCCCTCAGGCAGGATGCTCCTGAGAATCGTGCGGTTTCTCGGGTATTGTCGGTTCCCCAGGGATCCTACCTGAACACCGGGAGCGTCAAGCCCCACTGCGGAGAGCAGTTTCTTGCGGGGGACTTCACAGGAAAACATGAAAGGGCAGGCCTCTGAAAGCCCACCCATCAGCCACCGACTGAAATTAGACATTCAGCGAACACTCACTCGTCACACTGCACAAGAAGTCAGAAATTCCCCCACGAAGGTGAAAACTCTCTCTGGTTACCGTTTGTGAGAGCTCTTTTGTTCCTCCCGTTGTTGTTCATCAGGTAGATTCTCGATGATGCGCCGGTGCCTGCAACGTATGCGATTTCTGTGTCATCGGGTGAGAGCACGGGTGTGTGTCCCTCAAAGGAATCTCCGGTAAGGTTCACCACTCCCGAACCGTCGCGGTTCACTCTATAGATGTCCCATCGTCCGTTGGCAAACGCCTGAAATACCAAAAAGTCGCCCCGAGAGGACCACCCCATTTGATCCGACACTGAATCGGGCACACCTGTGACCTGAACATCCGTAGACCCGTCAGATGAAAGAAAATGCAGCTTCCAGTTCCGTTGGTATGCAATGAGCAATCCATCGGGTGTCACTCTCGGCTGCATTTTCCATCCATCCCCCCCTGTGACCTGTCGACTTGTACGACTCCAAAGGTCATATACGAATACCTCTCCTTGCACGCTACCCCCTGCCCGGTACCCATAATACGTCAATGTGGAGTTATCTGCTGCCCAGTTGCCGATCCAGTAGCTCCCATCGCCAGAGGTCAGCTTGACTTCATCCCCGGTTGAGTCCTGCAACAGAAAAATATCCCGGGATCCTTCCCGAAAACTTATGAATGCGAGGTAACTCCCATCTGGTGACCACGTCGGAAATTCTTCAATTGCCGAATCGCGTGAGAGATTCCGTACCCCGGTTCCATCGCTGTGACAGATGAAGACCTTTGTGCTCTGATATGCGCATGAAGTGAACGCAATCTTTGTTCCGTCTCTCGTTATATCAGGTCTCCGACTGTAACAGTTCTCCGCTGAGCTGATCTTCAGAAGGGTACCCTCCCCATCCACCACCATCACATCACTGTAAATGGAACCGTCGTGCTCCTGCATCACCACGCCGAATGCTATTCTCCCACTAAATGGTGTGTAACCGGACTCAATTCCAAGATCATTACAGGAAACAACGAGTGATGCCGCAAGGACGCAAAGAATCTGTCTTGTCATGACTCCAGTCCTAATCCACGGGGACAATCAACGTGTTCTGGAGATTTATCGCCTCACCTGCACCAGTCACGTTATTCAGTGTCTCTACGTTCGAACGAGCGTTAGTACATGTATGATCTCTAGCATAGACATGGAACTGAGTTTCTGTCTGAGTAGGAAAGGCAAAATGTCGAGAAAAGTTTGCACTGAGAGGAGAGCCGCTCAAGCTATAGGTGAAATTCGGCACAATGCTATCGCAAGCATAATTCAAGCTCGCAACCAAATGCAGTTCGTCGACGACAAACTGAGCCTGCATGGTGCCGTTGACGATGAAGTGCTTTGAGGGAATTATCAAGTCAGGGACATTTCCATCCGTTCTCCAATCGAAGGGGTCACCTTCGCCCTGGTAATCTGGATCAAAGTCGTAGGTGTCCTCGGCTTTGAGGTTTGAATCATCCGGATGCTCGGCCCAAATTTTGTAGGTGCCAATTCCATTTGTCTCGATATAGAGGAATTGCCCATCCTGGGCATATATCCCAGTCCCCAAATACGGTGGCGTCGAAGTCGGGTGGTGAGCCGGCGTTTCTGCCAATAGCACGGGGCTTGAGTTAGGCGCTTGTCCATAGACCTTCAGTCTTATTCCCCAGCCAGAGAATCCTAACCAAGCTTTGCCCGACTTGATACGAATGTCAGCCACTATTGTCCCCTCCTTGATTTGAACAGAAACCACACGGGCATAAACGAAAACGTGAACCTTGCCATGACCACGTCCTCATTTCGAATGACAACGACGACCAAGCCCTGAGGGCATCACCAAGCCTGCCGAACCGAAAGTTGGCTGCGGAATTTCGAAAGACCCCACTATTCAGGCCAGATCTTCTAAGATTTCCGATATCTGCTTCCAGGTATGCCGGAGCTGTACATCAAGCTCGAATCTTCACGAACATCGCCGTTGCGCTCCGCTCGGTACAGGGAATTCCCAGATCAATCCAGTAAAAGTGAGTTCGTGCTGCCCAGTGAGCTTTTGTTTCAGAACAAGCTGGATTGAATCCTGCGTTCAAAAGAGGCTATCCCCTCCGCCATTGTCAGAGTAATGATGGAGCAATCGGTATGTCTGACGTACGTGCCATGAGCATGTTGAATCGTCATCACGGCGAGCATCGAGCATCGTATACTTCGCGATCCCCGAATCAGATTTCCCAACAGCCGATGGTCCGCTTCCCGCCTGGGTCGGAAATGACACGGAGCTGCGATAGTCATATTGCACGTGCCGGCCAATTTGGAGGGGGAACACGTCCGTCTGCGATCTGGTGGGCTGGGGCGCAAGCAGGCTCATCAGTGCGGCCAAGAAGCACATCCACGAAAAAACACCAATGCCTCCCATCCAAGAATTCCGGATAAGAGGCATATGAAGCTTCATCGTTCCCCCCGAAAGTACCATTCGAATATGCGGTAGGGCTTTGACATAGTCAAGTGGTCGGTTCGGCTACTCCAGCCGCTACTCCAACCGCTCACGAATCCCAGATTCTGGCCTCTGAACGCCGAATTCGAGGAACATCAGGGTTCTTCCAGACCCCCGTCCGCCCCGCACGATCCCGCTTCGCGGGATTGAATTTTCAGTTATCCTTTGTCCATGGATCATGGATAATCTGGAGCCCGGTAAGTTTCCGGGCTCTTTCATTTCCCGTCTCCCTTCCAAACTCTCCTGCATTTCGATCCGCCATCATCGTCCCACCGCTTCCCCACCCCACAATGATTGCCCCCTACGGAGGATCCAGATGGGAACAACTCCGGCTATCGTCTCTCTTTAGTCATGAAAGCATGGAGTTCATCCCATGCACGCCCCAGGTTCGGCAGTGAGTCGACCTTCCGCACACGCAGGCCAGCGGCTAGCCCGGCAGGGCCGATGATTTCCAGCAGTTCATCGCGCTTGATCCTGATCTCTGCGGGAAGCTCGGGTAGCTTACAGATCGATCGCAGGAATTCAGTTTGCACAGCAGCCGCAGGCATGTCCGGCCTGAAGAGCTGAGTCGCCATCACAAGACCGCTCGCGGCTTCCACTGCCAGGAGCATCTTCGGAAAATAGGCCCGCTCGGTCGGCCTCTCCTGAATCGTGGTCGCCACGTGCCAGTAGTCCAACTCCCACACTGAAGTGCCTATGGCCATACCCTTGAGTCCTTTGAGATCGCGCGCCGAAGGCAGCACAGAGATTGGTGTCCGGGCAGGAACAGGATCGGGCGGCAGCCAGGAATCAGTCCATGAAATGTCCTTGGGTGATCCATGCGGGACCCGAACAAGGATGAGATCATGACGATTCAACAGGAGCATGTCAGGATCGCTCCGGACACGAAGAGCTATGGCATGAGCCTGTCGCAATGCAAATGTCAGAAAACAGGCCTGATCGGAATCGATGTACCACGGACACAGTCCCGGCCAGTAATCTCGGAATTGCGGCCACGTCTGAGTGCCTTTGAATGTCAGCCCGAGCGCTCTGATAACCTCGAGATCCCGCTTGTCAAGATCCTTTCGATTCTCAAACGAAGCCATAAGCAACCGTTGGAGGTAGGGCGCGTCGGTCCGGTTGCCGGTCACTTCCGCGTGATAGATCGCATTGTAACTTTCCAGCCCCTCGCCGCCGAGATACACATTGAGGGCAAGGAGACTTCCCAGAGCGCCGAGAACGCAGCAGTAGCCGGTCGTCCCAGTGGCGGGATCTCTCACACCGAAGACCATTTCATCGGTCATCCACTGCCATGGTGCGAGGTTATGAAATGCAGACGCTGCTTCAAAAAGCTCGCGCCACTGTGCAAGGGAGGGAGAGTGGGATCGCATATTTCCGGATACTCGGTGTTTTCAGTTAAGGGAAATGGACTGTCCAGAAGCGAAGGCGTACCGGGTTCAGATTTCCAACTGACCGGTTCGAAAGCGCTCAAGTATGCCGGATATCTGCATCAGGGTCGCAAGTTTGATCAAGACAGTGATCGATCCAGGGCGGAGTATGATGTGGTATCGCTGAACTTCCGGGGAGGCGCCGGGAGCCGGAGGAACGAGCCCCTAATACCGCGACGGATGAACTGATGAGGATTCCTGCGCAGCAACAAACGTTCGAGAGTCATGATAGAGCGTCTCAGGCGCGAAGTCCTGGTGGTGCGGCCACTGGACCGTCCCAAAGGCGATCCTGACTTGCTTGAAATACACGAGGCTCTTCAATTCGACAAAGATCCCCTTGTCAAGATACGGCCGTACATCGAAGAGACGCTGTGCTCCGTCATCAAAAACAAGAATGAGCGAGTGATCGTCTTGTGGCGTAACCGAAATTACTTTGTTCATATGATCACTTCAGCGGATCGATGTTAAAGACCTGTTGACCTTCCGTAGCAAGCCGCCAATTCGCAAGGAGCTCTTCTTTGTGAATCTCGATCCATGCAAGAACAAGTCTCAGCTTCGCCGGTGGTAGCGTTCCTGCGATCACATTTCCCTCAGGGATGGAAACAACGGCTTCTTCTTCCCCATACTGAGCATGGATATGGGGTGTCTTATGCTGCTTATCGTCGAAGTAGTACATCAACACAACGATACCATAAAACATCGAAATTACGGGCATATGTTTCGTCACCCAAGTGAAAGCCGACTGGAATGATCATACAGTTGCAATATATCCAGTATGAGAACGTATGTCAAGGTTCTCAACTTCATCGTTTCAGCGATTCCAGGGGAAATACGCCGAAGATCAGGGTTCTCTGAGACCCCCATCCGCCCCGCAGGAAGTGCCTGAATCGATACGGTTCGGGCATTTTTGCGTTAGGTGGGAACCTTTCAATCGAGCAGGTGCCATTGTTTTGCAGTATTCCATTCAACACTTCTTTATCAACCAGATTTCAACGGACAAGAAGGAGCTTGCGGGTCTCCACATACGATCCCGCTTGCATCCTGTACAGGTATACCCCGCTTGCGAGCTTGCTCCCATCGAACCGCACCTCGTGGTACCCAGCCTCCATGTCACCATTGACGAGTTGTGCCACCTGCTGGCCGAGGGTGTTGAAGACTGACAACTGCACAGTTGTCTTGTTGGGCAGGCCGTAGCGGATCGTGGTCGAGGGGTTGAAGGGGTTGGGGTAGTTCTGTGACAGCCAGAATGCGTCCGGCACCATGTTCGTCATACCCGCCTCTGTGGCCACACCCTGCCCTGCAAGGGCCATGATATCCGCTGCGCCCATAGGCCCGATCATTTTTGCAGCCCCGGTTTCCTGGTCGATCTGAAGAAGAATGCTCTCACTCGTCCCGGAGGTGAGCACTCCGAACAGCTTCTTTGTGTCATCAAGCAGGATGTCCGTAACGGGTGTCATGCCCAGGGGACCCACTGCGGTGATGGTCCAAGTGGCGGGATCTATTCGATAGAGCGAATCCGCCGCACTCCCGGTTGTCCGCACGGTTGCCAGGAAATCATTCTGTCCGCTCCTGTAGGCCAGACCGGAGAACTGGTACTGGCTGGGAAACTCTTTGACAAGCGTGCCCGCAAGCGCCTTCATGTCCCAACTGAACAGCCTGCTTGCACGTGTCACGTACAGTTCATCCCCCCGAAACGCCATCCCCTTCCACCCCGTGGAGAACCATTTCACAATGGGTACGAAGTGGCTCCCTGTCGCGCTGAGACGCACCATAGAGGTGGAGGAGCCGTCCACAGCCAGTGCTATGATTTCCCCCGTGGATGGCGAGACCCTGGCCCCCTCAATCTGTGAGCAGCCGGATGACCCGATAAGCCGAGTCGAGCCGGTTGCGGGGTCAACGATCCTCAGGTTCCCCCCATCCGTCTGGCCACCCAGTGCGTACAGGATATTCTCTGACGCACGGGTAACAGTAAACGTTTCCCCCTTCACCGGAATGAGCCGCATAGGACTCATCAGATCATCGCTGACGACCTTTATGGTGTCCCAGTACAACTCGGGTGCAGCCGGGTGGAATACTGCCCGAACTATCAAAGGTGTGCCGGATTGTACCGTCGCCGGCAGTTGGGGGATGTCCAGAATTTCAAATGCCGCATTCGTGTGAGAAATCATCGATACGCTCAAAGGCCGAGGAGTGATGTTCTCCATTTTCAGTGTTACCGTATCCTGCCTGCCGCCCAGTTCCTCTTCACCGAAGTCGATCGCCCCGGGGAAAAGCCAAATCGCGGGACTGTTCACGGGAACGTTCGAGACGGAGAACCGGAGGACCCGTCCCACCCCCATGGGCAGAAAGTCGTTCCCGTAAGCCTGGGAGATCCACTGGATGGGGCCCTCTCCCGTGCAATGCGTCGCCCCGCACTTCCGTACGCCCAGGTTTCGGAACTCCTGGATGATTGCCTCCACCTGGGGTTGTGTGAGATCAAGCAGATGGAAGCCGCCAAAGACCGCAAACAACTCCCTCCCGAGTCCCTCTTTAATCCGTTTCAGAATCTCCACGATTCCCGGATGCGAGCATCCGACAACAACTACCAGCCCACTGTCCGTATCGATGACGAGCGTCTGCTCGTATGCTCCAATACCGCTCGCAAGCTCACCCGACGAGTAGAGACCGCTCGAGACCTCAACCGGCCCTGTCACAAGCACGGCCTGTCCGCCGTAAAGCGCTATGCCCTGGAGAACCGATCGAGAGAACAGAGCGCCCACGTAGACCGGTACGCCCGGGGCTCTTGGAAGGGCACCAGTGAACCCAACCACGTGGTCAGAGTGGTCGTGCGAGAGAAACATCTTCTTCACGCTCGAAAGATCGATGCCAAGGGCTGCGGCGTTGTTCAGAAGTATGTCGCCGTTGGCCCCGCCGTCATAGAGGATGGTATCCTCCGGGCCCTGAATGAAGCAGGAAAATCCCCAATCCGCCGTTGTCCCCTGAGTGAACACGGTATTATCGTAAAGGATGGTGATCGTGAGTTCAGGTGCGGACTGTTGAGATTGAGCCGCGGAAAGTCCGCAGACGAAGAACGCAACGACAACCGTTGCAGCGAATTTTTTCATCTCGCAATCCTCCCGTTAGATTTGGCTGTGAATACGGGTGTAATGGCCGCGTGGATGTCGGTGGGTCGCCAGAGTGAAAACACATTGCAGAAAATGCTCGGCGGCTCGATGGCTTCTACGAAAGAATGCGGAAGTTGAAACCCGCGGAAGAGAAGGGAGTGCAGATGGAGGCAAAATGCAGGTGCGCTCTCAGGTCTGGCGCGGGAGGCCCCGCATTCGACCTATGTACGCTTGGGGGTAATATGGCATTCAGGCCCGAGAAAGTCAACCATACAACGAATTTACGCCACGTCTAAGGCCGTGCAAAACCCCGACTTCTCGGGCCAAGCGTAAAGAAAGAACGATTGGTGGGTATGTCAACGTTGTGTCCCTCTATGGGTAGTCATTCCTGGTACCTCACGGTTCGATCTGCGCAGAAACAGAGGCATAGTTCCACAGGCCGTGAGCGCACCACTACATTATTAATGTGCCCGTTGAAGTCACCATTGTCAATCAAGAGAGCGGCACGAACCGATTCCTGAACCCTCTTTCTCCTCTTGATATCGTCATTCCCTCTTCGTATGTATGGATCGTTGGATGGTCGGAGAAATGGATGACGGTGCCACCCCAGGCTGCTGCGTAGAACCTGGGGGCCAAGTCGGAACCATGCCCGGCCTCGACCCGATTCACCGGCACACACTTGGAGGCAAGGTCATGCACACACGAATACTCGGGACAGAGGGACTGAACGTCTCCGCTATAGGACTCGGCTGCATGGGGATGTCGGAGTTCTATGCCGGCCGTGATGACAGGGAATCCATCAGCACCCTCCACCGCGCAATTGAGCTCGGTGTTACCTTTCTCGACACGGCGGACATGTACGGTCCGTTTACGAATGAGCAACTCGTCGGATCTGCCATCAGGGGGAAGCGGGATCGCGTGGTGCTGGCAACAAAGTTCGGTATTGTGCGGGATCCCACGGATCCCACCAAACGTGGGATCAGTGGAAAGGCCGGCTATGTGAAGAAGGCCTGTGAGGGGAGCCTTAGGCGGCTGCAGGTTGACTGGATCGACCTGTACTACCTACACCGGGTTGACCCTGATACGCCGATTGAGGAGACCGTGGGAGCGATGGCCGAACTGGTCCAGGATGGGAAGGTGAGGTACATCGGCCTCTCCGAAGCCGGCCCGTCAACGCTACAACGCGCGTACGCTGTCCACCCCATCAGCGCTCTGCAGACTGAGTATTCACTCTGGTCACGCGACCCGGAGGACGAGATTCTGTCGACGTGTCGCGCCCTCGGGGTCGGATTTGTGGCATACAGTCCCCTCGGCCGTGGATTTCTCACCGGCAGATTCAAGCACCCCGAAGATATTCCGGAGGACGACTTCCGGCGCCATAACCCGCGCTTTCAGGAACAGAACTTCCAAAAGAACCTCGTGTTGGTAGACCACATCAAGGAGATTGCCGCAGAAAAGCACTGCACTGCGAGTCAACTGGCTCTTGCCTGGGTAATGGCGCACGGTGACGATATTGTTCCAATTCCCGGGACAAAAAGAAGAGAATATCTGGAAGAGAACATCGGCGCACTCGACGTCATCCTCACCGAGCAGGATCTGAATCGGATCGACGAGGTCCTGCCTAAGGGAACCGTTGCTGGTACCCGGTACCCGGAGTCTGCGATGAAGATGCTGGGACGTTAGCAGACGAAACGTTCCATCTATTTCCATGAGTAGCACTACTCATCCATCACCCCAACGGTCTACGTCGTCAATCGCCTTTTTCACAAGAATCTGGGGCCGAGGCGGAAGCCAAAGAAAAAGTCTACATTGGAGGCGAGGATTCTGACTGAACAATGGAGGAGAGAATACAACAGGATCAGACCACCAGCACCAGAAGCATCCCAACTTCTTCAGGTCGCCAATGCCTGAAGAAAGACAAAAACGAACTCAACATTGGCATCACAACTGGGGTCTGGTCAGGAGGAGCGAGACGGCTGATGCTGAAGATGGAGATGATCAATATTGTGGAATTGGAGCGGGTCCACAAAGGATGGGACCCGCCGACTACATCAGAAATGGCGGAAGTGCATGTCAGTGGACATCCAGCAGCCCTGACCGATCAAGCGCGTGAAGAATTTCATTGGCGACGAAGCGGTTGCCTGCATCATTGAGGTGCACCCGATCCGTTGTCAGGATCCCCTTCTCTTTGTTCTCCGGGTTGTTCTTCGAGGTGTATTGGACGAATGCCTGCCGCAGGTCACACAATTCAGATCCTGACTCTCTGGCCAGCCGCCGTGAGATGTCACTGTACTCATCCAGCATGGCATCTTCGGGGTTGGTGCCGGTAGCCTTTTCGCCGATGACGCTCGGTGTGCAGAGAACAACCTGTGCGCCTGCCGCCTGGATCCTCGCAATGACCTGCCCGAGCCCGGTCTCAAATTCCTCCTTTGTCGAACCCTTCGCTCCCGGCATGCCGATGGTCCAGTGCCAGACGTCATTGATCCCGATATAGATCACCACTACTGTCGGTTTCAACGCGATCACATCTTTGTCGATCCTGGCCAATAATTGCTCAACCTTGTTTCCGCTCACCCCTGCGCCAATGATATTGGCCCCACTCCCCCGGCGCTGGAGTGAGTCTCTGATCAGCGTTACGTAGCCTCCCGGCCCTGCGCCCGCTTCGGTAATTGAATCTCCAAAAAATACGACGCGGGCTTGTCCTGGACTGGCATCTCTGGCAGCGGCACACCCGGCAAACAACAGAGCGACGGTACTGCAGAGGCGGACAAACGAGTGCGGAAAGCACATAGGTTCCCTCCTTGACATGAGTCCCGACGTCAATATACAGCGGAAAGAGGATGAATTCACCCCCCCCCCGTACGTCTCTCCCCTGGGACGTTCTATAGTCGAATGCCAACGAACGGCAGGATTCACATAAAATAAGAACGGACCTTCTACTGCGGGGTTCGCCGGCAAGGGGCCGCCGGGGAAGGCATAAGCACGGAAGGAGTTCGCGTAGTTCTGGAATGGCAAAACCGATACGGGTGGCTCAATGGATTCAACGGACACGGAAGCAAGTATTCAATTGAATCAGCCGCCATGTGCCAAATGGTAACTATCATGGTTTCCAGAACCGGCTTGCCATGTGAGCTAAGGTGAGACTACTCTGAAAGACCTGGCGAGAGTGGTCTTGTTTAGGCCTTCCAGAAGCCGATTCCTATACCTCGGATCGTTCAACAACGCAAGTATTCTCTCCCCTTTGCAGGCGATAGCATGAACAGCCGTTTCCCACTCTTAATTCAGTTGAACCTCAAGTTTGTCCACAACAGAGTGGCAGGAGAAGAGTATCAACCCAATGAGGACGCAAAAGGCTGTTCTCACTTCGGAGCCCGCGGAACGATTCCTCCGTAGATAAGATTTCTATGAGGGACCCGGGGACTGCAAGTCCTGACTACTTTCCAAACATCCCCACCACTTCACCAAAGAACATCCGATGGTAATCCTTCCGGGGATAATGCTTCTCGATACTGGTGTCCACAAAATGGCGATTGTCGATGTCTTGCCAGAACAGCTTGCGGCATTCCAACACCAGCTCCGCCTCGGCAAAGCCGGGTGAGCCCACTTTGTGCGAAGCCACCGGGGTCACACCCGAACCCGTAATCTTATCCCCGTCACGGCCTGACGTGTTGCCCAGCAGGTTGAGTGCGTCGCGATATTGTTCTTGGAATGCCGACACGGTGAACGTATCGTACTGGTTCATGAACTCGAAGGTGTAGCGGCTCGGCCGCACCACCACCTGGACGAATGGGCGGTTCCAGATGATACCCATGCTGCCCCATGAGATGGTCATGGCGTTGTAATGCTTCTTGCTGAAATCACCGCAGGCAAGCAGCAACCACTGCTCATCGAACAAGTGGAATATGCGAGGGGAGAAGTCCTTAACAGCAATGGGTTTCACATTCATGGTAGTCCCTCATTGGCAGTCAATGATTAGGTTGTTCCTCTCCAGAAACCACATCACTCTGACTTCCGACGCGCTGCGTAACAGGCGAGCTGACAATTCGCGCAGAGCGTCGCGCTGAACTCACGATCCACACCGGCATTTTGCTGCGGATAGAATATTGACGAGGGACAGAGGATTGCCACGGTCGCCTGAAAACGGCGGACTCGCAATCTACGAAATCAATGTTTCCAGCTTCACGAATGCCTTGTCATCAATCGCATAGATTCTGTTGATGATGCGGACCAGATCCTCCAGATCGACGCCGGTTCGGTTGGAGAAGATGATTACCGCATACTTGGCCGAGGGCTTCGTCAACACTATGGTTCTGAATCCTCCATTGGAGCCGGTGTGGTAGACGAGTTTGGAATCGCCGGAACCGGCAACAAACCACCCGAAGCCAGATGAGAGATTCCTGGCGGTATCTATCGGAAACTGCGCTGACCGGGCTTCTTTCACCAGAGCCGGATCCAGCACGCACTTCTGCTGAATGGCCGTGATCCACCGGAGATAGTCGTCAATCGACGTATACACTCCGCCATCACCCATTGTCGAAAAGAAGAGGCTCTCTTTGGCGTCCGATATCCTGAAAGTGTCCCTCTCACATTCATATCCGAACGCACGATCGGATATTTTGACATCCGGCTGTATAACGTTGCTGCGCATCATGTTCAGCGGGGCGAAAACATGATTGCAGATATACGCCGGATAGGTCTCACCGGATAGTTTCTCGACAATCAGCGAAAGGAGACAGAATGCCGCATTGCTGTACCGGTACCGTGTTCCGGGTGGGAAGTAGACCGAGTCAACAGCGCGGAGAACTGTCAGCACATCCTTGTCCCAGAATTCTTTGTACAGCGCTCTATCCACATAGGAGTAGTGATCCATGATGCCGGAGCTGTGGGTGAGGAGCTGCCGCACCGATACCATGCTCGCCACTCCGGAGGCGAAATCCGGAAAGAACCGGCTCAGTTTGTCATCCAGGGACAGTTTGCCTTCACGCTGTAACTGCAGAATCGCGTAGGCGGTGAACTGCTTGGTCATCGAACAAATGTTGAAATTTGTCGAAGGCGTAATCAGCGCCTTAGAATCCAGGTCTGCGACGCCATATCCTTTTTTGAAGACAACACTGCCGTCCTTGATGACTGCAATGGCAGCTCCCGGGTAGCCGTTTTTATAGATGGACGACATCAGAGAGTCGGTTTGGGCACGCTCGTTCTGCGCATTGCCGCCGATTGCCACGAGCAACGAGAGACACACGATGATCAACCGGTTCAGAGTTGTATCCTCAGTTTGGTGGAAGGGAGAACCTGACGCCACAGCCTCCCCATCCTTTCGGACCATAGAGGCTTCTGCTCTACCCCCGCACGTCTCTCCCCGAACATGTTCTATGGAGTGAAGGTAGCATAGTGACTCGGGATAATCAAGGCGTTCTTCGGAACAATCGTGCAGAACAATCGTGCAGATCAACCATGCAAGGGTCCTGGCAAAACCAACCCCGATTAAGAAACAGTCCTATATCACCACCGCCGCATGGCAGCCGTCACATCTGACAGCACCGAGCATGACAAAGCCCATGAACGCAACAAAGAACCACCTCTTCCTGTTTCACTCCTTGCGCAGAGATGCTGCTCGTTCGTCGATTGACCAATGACTACATACGCCACGGCGGCAAGCGCTACCTCGACCGTACTGTTTGCCATGAGTTACACAGTCCGGCCTGCATGGAGGACACTATGTAGAACGCCCCACCATGCGTTCGACGTTCTGGGGATCAGTTCGTCTGTTTCTTCTCCGCCAGTATCTTCTCCATCTCATCCATGGCGCGGTTCATCTTCTTCATCATCAGGTCAAACGGTTGCGAGGTCGTCATGTCCACGCCGGCCTTCTTGAGCAGAGCGATCGGGTAGTCAGAGCCGCCGGCCGCAAGAAGATTCAGGAACCGGTCCTTCGCCTTCGTATCGCCGGCGATCACTTCTTCTGAAAGCGCCGAGGACGCAGTGAGTGAGGTTGCGTACTGAAATACATAGAAGTTGTAGTAAAAGTGCGGAATATTTGCCCACTCTGCCTTGATTACATCATCGACAATACACACAGCGTTGGCGTGACCATAGTATTTCCGGACGATGTCAAGGTATAACGCGTCAAGCGACTCACCGGTCAGAGACTCACCTCGTTCAGCCATTTCATGGATCGCCAGCTCAAACTCGGCGAATTGAACCTGGCGGAACAACGTTCCTTTGATCCCGTCAAGGTAGTTGCCAAGAAGGTTCAGACGGACGTTGACATCGCTGATGGTCTTCAACATCTGGTTCATGAGCAGCGCCTCGTTGAACGTGGAGGCCACTTCTGCCACAAATGTAGAATACCCTGCGGTTGGATATGGCTGGGTCTTATTGGAAAGGTAACTATGCATCGTATGTCCGAGCTCGTGAGCGAGCGTTCTCACATCATCATACTTTCCGTTGTAGTTCAAAAGAATGTACGGATGGACATCGTAGACGTCACCGCTGGAATATGCACCGGCCAGCTTGCCGGTGTTTGGATAGACATCGATCCAGCGTTCGCTGAAGGCCTTCTGAACCACAGAGGTGTATGCCGGCCCGAACGGAGCAAGTGCCAGCACGATTTGCCGCTGTGCGTCCTCGACCGAATACTCCACATCGACAGCGCTCACCATCGGGACGTAGAGATCGTAGTAGTGAAGCTCATCCACACCGATGAGACGCTTTCGAAGATTCAGATACCGGTGGAACGTTGCCAGGTTGGCATTGACATTCTTGATGAGATTCTTGTAGACGTCAACTGGAATGTTACTCCCATCGAGCGCGCTCTCGAGGCAGGAATTGTATTTCTGCGCTTTCATGTAGAACATATCCTTTTTCACCTCGGCGTACAGTTGCGTCCCGAAGGTCCGCCGGTACTCGTTCAGACGGTTGAAGTAACTTTCGAAAACCATCTTTCGAAATGCTCGATTGGGGACAGCCCGGTACAGATTGAACGCGGCTTTGTCCAGCCGTACGGGGGCGCCATCATGCTGGGGAACCTCGGGAAATGGGAAGTCAGCATTGGAAAAGATGGTATAGGCACTGGATGCGGCATCGCTCATGAGTCCTGCGTCAGCAATGATCTTCTCTTCTCCCGCTGTTCCCGTATGAGACTTACGACGGAGGATATCATAGAGGGTATGCGCGTAGGTCTTGAGTTTCGGTTCCTCTGCAATAAACGATTCTATCAACGGCCGATCCAGCTTCAGGATTTCGGGCTGAAGAAAGGCAGTTTTTGCCGCGATCTCTGACCCGATCTGTCCCATCTCCTGACTTGCAGCGAGGCGCTTTGCATCGCGCGTGTCAACATCGGACTGCAAGGAGGCATAGATGGAAAGTCGCGTATAGTTCTTGTTCAGACCATAGATGAGATCCAGACACCCGAGAAGGGTTGCAGCAGATTCCCCCAGTTTGCCACGGTACTTCTCGACAGAAGGCAATTCAGCAACGAGCTTCCGCTTTTCGGTTGTCCAGGCATCGTCGCTTGGATAGACTTCCGTGAGGTTCCACTTGTACCTGTCCGG
Source organism: uncultured Bacteroidota bacterium (assembly GCA_963779225.1). GTDB lineage: Bacteria > Bacteroidota > Ignavibacteria > UBA10030 > UBA6906 > CAVPCZ01. The sequence goes on along the minus strand of CAVZWW010000001.1, from coordinate 1,002,839 downwards.
GATTTGGGTACGATCGCGTTGCTGACTCATCGCGCTCTGCGAACTCAAAGTGATCGAGAGGCTCAACAGACAGAAAACGACATTGCGTAATGGAGTCATTGGATCCTCGATAATATGAATGTTTCCTCAATGCGTGATTTTCCGCCCACCCCACAAGCCAACTCCCACTGCATCAAATAACGTTTTGACGGTGCGCCCTTCTGAATGTTCCTAGGTCTCCGGGAATGCCGTGAACCGTCTCAAGATAATTAAAACGGACAGGCTAAAACGCCTTCTGATGTTATCCAGGCGCGAGCAAACTCACCAAGCCAGAACCTTGGAATCCATTTGACATACGTAACCGTGCCGCCAACCAAATAGGTCCCGGCAACGTGGCTCAACTCGTGCAACGGCGAATATGTCAGATACCATAGGAATGTCGGAATGCTCAACAGGCCGGGGATGACATTCCGTAATGGCCACCTTCCCCTTACATAGAGGAGAACGAGACGTGTGACGATGGTCAGTAAGATCTCGACTGTAACCAGCAGCTGGATGTTCATTCCATAGTTCGGTTGATTGTGACGACACTCCAACGGCCTGAGCCAGACAGCGACGTGTCAATATTCAGGAATATACTGCCAGGGGACAAATCAGCTCATTCGCCCCCTTTTTTCAGACTCGGCCAGTCAGCAAAGGCGAGGAAGAATTTCATGATCACGTCCGCCACCGGGATGATCATCAAGAAGCTCAGTGCGGGATGATATCCCGCCTTCTTGAAAATGAACCAGTATGGGACAACTGTAAGAACGCCCCCAAAGATGGCGATCACCAGTACTATGACCAACAGTTCTGACAGACCAAGATTTCCCATGGATAACTCTTCAGTTATGGTGAGATTATCAGCGTGTTGACGCCGCAGGGAGCGCTGCATTGCACCCTAAGGGAGTGCTTTCACCCATTCGGTGGATTATTCGATTCGCCGCAACAGCGCACGCACACCGGCGACAATGAAGTCATCCAGAGAAAACGATTTGCTCCTGAAGCAAGAGGGAAATCGGCATATCATATCAAGGTGTGAGAGATCGATAGTCTCACGATACCGGAGCACCTCGAGCACATGTTCATGACCGCTCCACATCTCACGAAACTGATTCACGCGCCATCGATTCACGTGAGTAGGATCAATCGATGGCAACCCGTGGTCGCCAGCATACGCATTGAGCACCGATAACGAAAACAGGTGCTGACAATACGGGACGGTTATCGATCGGTATGCGTGCTCGCCAAAGGGGGACATATAGAGCGGGCCGAAATTCAGGTAGATCACGCCGCCCTTCCTGACAACGCGGATACATTCCTTCAACATGTGCTCCGGCCGGGTTACGTGCTCGACGGTATCGTACGAGAATACCGCATCAAAGCATCCATCGTCGAACTCCATCGCCGTGGCATCCATCTTTCGGAAACCAACCCCGGCGGCGATGGCTCGTTCGTCGAGACCGGAATCCTGAAGATCTATGGCCGTGACCTGTTTCCCACTTCTCGCCAGACTACAACTCGCCATCCCGTCCCAGCAGCCAATTTCGAGAATGTTGCGGGCATGTCGGAAACCGGGAAGGGACAACAGTTGCGCGCTTCTCCTCCTCCCACGGATTTCCAGGGAGTGCGGGTCATAACCGTATTCGGGAAGGAAGGGATAGGAGTTCTGAAGTGGTCCCAATTGATCGGCAGCAAGGAATGAAGGGTAGTCGCCCGCTGTGGCAAGTAACTGCCGTGTCCGGTTTTTCGCGAGGATTTGTGGCACCTGCTTCAGCTGCCGCACCCGGTCAAGGGCATCTTCACTCAGAAATGTCTGAATCATCTTCTTGATCACGCTGACCCCCGATACTAACGAAAGGACCTCTCTGTATTTCCGGACAAGAGGTGTTCTCCTGCACGATTTTCCCCCCGACACATCTGCCGCCCCGATGCATTTCTATGGGATACTGGAACGGAACGGCAGGAGCAAGGTCAAGTAAACCCTTCCAAGGCCCACCTTGTGCCAGACTGACGGAAAAGGCGCTCACCAGCCCGAGTATCGCAAGGCTGCATTGCCGGAAAATACCAAACAGATTCGCTTTGATCGACATGACATGCCTCCTTACCATTTCTGAAATTCCCGGTCCTTCCCGCAGACCGACGAATACTCTCTTGCAACGGGGTCCAAACAGGGACCAGGTTCCTTGTTGTCTTGGTTGTTTCAGCGGCCGCTGACGAACCGAGAGCACCTTACCGTTTCCCCGACTTCTCACAAGCAGGCAGCGAATTATCTGTCGGATGTGCATATGTACCAGAACTTGGGGTTTTTCAAGATGGACTCTGGCGGAAAGGAACGGGAGGTTTCAGAGGCGCAGCTTCCGGTCTGACCCATGTATCATGTACGGAAGGTTGAACCCGCGGGAGAGGAGGGAGTGCAGATGGAGACAACATGCTCGTGCGCTTCCAGGTTTCGCGCGGGAGACCCCGCATTCAACCTATGTAAGCATATGCCCAATATGGCATCCAGATTCGAGAAAGTCAATGTCTATCGCTCTGGTCATACCGCCAATCGGAGAAGTTCGAAATGCGGCCTCTGCCATCGGACCATTCAAAAGGGTCGGGTAGTGCCTGGATGGCTGGGAGTTTGCTGAATGAAGGGAAGGTCGGTTTCGGGTAGTCAGCACCCGTATTCTCAATTTGAAAGACGAAAGGCATTATTCCTTGAGATAATGAATCAACTTCACACATAGGTGGTCAAGAGAAATGTCAATAGGACTATTCTTGTTCTCATTGAGATTCTCCTCGCGCCGCTATTGCTGCCCCCGAAAGCGTTTGGGGTCAGAACAAACGGTCTGTCAGGTTGTACTATGATAACAACTTCCAAAACCAGTTCAAACAGTGAAACCTTGAACATGAAACCTTGAACAAGACTTCAGATATAAAGCGCCTGAGGCACCGGAGCAAGGTCCCGTGGTGCATCCAATCAACCCAACAATACTGACAGTGGAATGTGACCCACGGTGCGGGCAAGTACACGTACGAAACACCCTAACTCAACAGTGGCGCACACACGGAGGGCTGGACATGAGATCTGCGCAAGACTCAGGGATTTGACGTAATACTTGTGTCGGAGAAGATCTCGTCAACTTTGATGGTCCTCGTTGCCCGGAAGCCTGCACTATCCTGTACCTCCAGACTCAACACAAACGAAGCTGGAGAACCTAACGCAAACGAAAACCTCTCTGAATAGATACTCCCGGTTCCTACCGGTACGCCGTTCCTTTTCCAGGTAAATGAGATGGGAGGCATTCCTGGTTCGACGTCTGCACTCCACGTGAATTCACTTGGAGGGTCATTTGTTCTGCGTGGATGACTCACGACGGTTGGGCCATCGATCTCGACCTGGCTGAATCTGATCAGAGAGGCTTCCCTTTCCCGTCGAGTTTGCGGGAGAGAGTATCGGCCCGGTCCGATTTCACTGATCGAACTCCACAGGTCAACGTCGGACTCGCCGACACGAATCTCCCGACAGTCCACAATACCTGACCCAAACTCCAGTTGGAAGATGCACGATGCGCTGTCAACAGTATCTTCGACTATGTTGAGTAGCCAGTATGCGCCGTTGTAGTATCGAAGCATATACTCAAACGGCCAGAGTCCTTCGCAACGACTATTCAGATTGGGGCTGTAAACAATCTTGTCAAGTTCCTGTTGGGCAAAGTATCCCATGACAGCTTGAACGTTTGCCCGGCCCTCACGATCATTGGCCCCCCACCAGAAATGCATAACTCCACCAGTGTTGCCACCTTTGGCAGGCGCTTGCCCACGAATTATTGCGTCGAACAACTGATACTTCACCTCTCCAATCTCTGGCGTGCGAAGATGTGGGCTTACCGAGGCATCCTCCGACCCTTGCGCAACGAAGATTGTCGTACCCAGAGTACCTGCTGCTGATCCTTTCTCGGCAACAAAACGACTGTTCAGCTCCTTATTGACCCACCCTGTTTCGCCTATGTCATCGTAGTCGGGGAAGACATCACCGACGTGGCAAGGATAGAAGTCAAGCATAAGTACGTCATAGAAGGCTGACAGAGGATCATTACGTATCGGATAGGTCGCGTTAAACACCCGGGGCACGCTAAAGCACACGAATACCGGATGGGTCGTATCATAACTCCTAATCCGGTCATATCTGCTTTCAAGAAGCGCCCGTGTTTCGATTGCACTCTCGGCTATTCGCGGCTCTTCCCATGACTCCCATCCAAGGACAGCAGGATGTGAGCGAATCGTAGAGCTGGAAAGGACGGTATCGAGGTAAGCAATGAGCGAGTCCTCTCTCAACACCTGGAGAGTGTTCGTTCCGTCATAGTGGTGCGTTTTCATCTTGACAATAACCTTCAACCCATTTCGTTCCGCAGCATCCAGGTAGGATATCAGTCCATCCCGATACCCTGTCGGAGTATGACGCCCCCCACCATAAGTATCCTCGAGAGAAAGTGGATAGGAAATTACTGTGTTTGCACCGTATGCCCTTATCGCCCCCATGTCAGCTTCAGTCAAAACATTGTACCAGCCTCTGATAAACATCTCGACTCCATCAAAATGGAGTTTATTCTCTTGAAACGTCACACTATGTTGGGCCATTGCAGTCAGACTCGGGGCCGACAAGAGCAGCCAAAGCATTGTCCGACGTATCATGAAGTCATCCCTTTGAGGATTGGTGCATTCACATTCTATCTCCGGTTTGCGTAACCGCTCCCCCTGTCGGACGTTCAGTCGGGTTTGGTGGCCCCGTTGAAGTCCGGCTCGCCCACCGGCTTACTGTTCGGACAACGAATCGTCAGTGGCTTCTCGACTTGAAGTCTTCGGATAGATTATTGCCTCTCCTTTTTGTCTTCGGACACGACACCAGGCGGCACCGGTGCCGGCGTATCCTGCAAGGCAATGCGCTGCGACCTCCATTCGTTGATGTTGGCTGGCAGTCGGGACATTTCGCCTGAAGGACGGCGCTCCAGGTGGAGCGCATCGGTAGAGCAGGCCGCAACGCACAGACCGCAACCCATGCACTTGTTGTAGTCGACAACGACAATTCCATCGGGTGTTGAAAGCGCGTTGAACTGGCACCGTTCGAGACAGTTGCCGCAGCCCGAACACCTGTCCGTCTCCACCACCATGTGGAAGTCGGAGCGGGCGGCGGCGGTCATTATCCCAAACTCGGATATGCCGCGTAGAATCCCGCAACAGCAAGTGCAGCAATTGCAGATATAATCGATGCCGTCACGGTAGTTGCCGGCCGTATGCACAAGTCCGGCTTCTTCCGTCGCAAGCAGGATTTGGAGTGCTTCTTCTTTGGTGATGACACGGTCGACTTTGCTCCGGGCAAAGGCATTTTCCATTGGTGCAAAAACCAGGCAGGTCTCAACAGGACGGTCACAGCCTTTGCCCAGGAGTCGCTGCTGTACGCGGCAAATGCAGTCGCGCACTCCCCAGGACAAGGCACCTTCGAGCAATGCGCTCGCCCGTTCGTACGGATGGATTTCTATTTGAAATGGAACAGCTTGTCCAACCGGGATCACACGGTGAAGAGCAGGAACATCCCGCAAGATGCCACCCTGTGTTTCGGTGAAATACTGATCAAAGAGTGCCGCCAATTCCTCATCCATTCGCGGCAACTGGGTTTCGTAGAAACCAACAACGAATGGTTTCAATGCGAAGGCAAATTCTCCTTCTCCTCTCCTCAGATCGATCAACCCCTTCGCTGCCATCTTCTTAAGATCGTTACGGGCCTCTCGGGGATCTACACCCGCCCGACTCGCAATGCCGGCTACCGGCTCAGGCGCAAGGCCCATCTCGCAGGCAAGCACTGCCTCTTCCAGAGTGAACAGCTTTCTCAACAACCGTAGTTCTACCCCGCTCTTGGTGGCAGGGAAACGATTCGGAAGAGCATCCAACCGCCGCGCCAGTAGACCGTAGACAGGTTCACACATTCGTTCGTCCCTCATTGGCATTTATCTGGTGCATTGCCCTCAACGAGCTCACAGAGTTTTATGAGAAATGGTACATGAAAGAGGTACAGTTCAGATCGACCCCTCCCCCTCTTCCGGACAAGAGAGGTTCTCGTTGGCATTTCTCCCGCACATTTCCCGTCCAGGATGTGACTCTATTATGTAATGCTAAGGAACGGCCGGACCATTGTCAAATCAACAAGAAGGGCCCGCCGATGGGCTGTTCTGGCCTGGCGGTGTGCTTGTGAGCACGGTAATTCTCGTATCCTCGCTGCGCGATCCGCAACTTTGTCCCAAGAATCGGGTATAACAAAGAAACAGGCCGTCCCACCAGTGGGGCATACTGCCGTACTTCATGAAACTCCCTCTTCTGAATTCTGTTACCCCATAAACATGCGCCTCCTTTTTCGATGCCTTCTTGTTGTTACCGTCGCCACTTCAATCTCAGATGCACAAGTGAAAACCATCACACTCCGCAGGTTTCCAAACGCAATAGTGGTCGACGGTTCAATTGAAGAGCAATGGTCACTCGCTGACTCGGTCTCCGATTTCGTTCAGCTTCAGCCGTTCCATGGAAAGGAACCCTCCCGCCGGACCGTCGCAAAAGTATTGACCACAGACGACGCACTGTATTCTCTCATCGTCTGTGAGGATGATCGGGAGGAAATACAGGCTTTTGCAGGCAAACTCGACCAGTTCAGCGGCGACGTCGTGTCCGTCATGCTGGACACCTTCGGCGATAAACGTACCGCGTACAAGTTCGCGGTCTCAGCTTCCGGAGTCCGAAGCGATTGCCGCCTCCTCGACGACGCACGAAATCGTGACTACACATGGGATGGAGTCTGGTTCGCCGCGAGCAAGATCTATGACTGGGGGTTTGTCGTGGAAATAGAGATCCCCTATCGGACCATACAGTATGACAAGAAACTGACTTCGTGGGGGATGGACTTTGATCGCTGGAAACAGAAGGGAAGCGAGGATATCTACTGGTGCCAGTACGATGAGATGGAAGGTCAGCGGGTGTCAAAATTCGGGCAACTCGTCTTCAAGGACTTCCGGCCCTCGGCGGAAGGTCTAAACCTGGAATTATACCCCGTGGGCATAGTGAAAGGAACCTATCTGCGTCCCGATGTCTATACAGTTGCCCCCAGCGCCGGAATCGATGTATTCTATAACCCCTCGGCCCAACTGACGTTCCAGCTTACGGCCAATCCTGATTTCGCGCAGATCGAAGCAGACCCCTATTCCTTCAACATCTCCCGGTATGAAACCTACTTTGAAGAGCGAAGGCTGTTCTTCATTCAAGGACAGGAAATCTTCAAAGCCTCGGGACGGCAGAGGAACACCGGTTTCTATAGCCCCCTTGAACTCTTCTATTCGCGGCGTATCGGCAAAAAACTTCCATCAGGCGATGAGGTCCCTATAATCTTTGGCACCAAAGCCTCCGGCAGAATCGCCGACTGGGAGTACGGAGGGTTCCTGACAATGACAGGCGGAACGGACTATATGCTCGATGGCAGAGATACCACTGAGCTTAAGGCCTATTTCGCGTCAGCGCGTGTCTCAAAGCAGATCCTCGAAAACTCTTCGGTTGGGATCCTGTATGTCGGGAAACACACATCCACCTGTGATAACGGTCTCATCGACATTGATGGCGCTTTCCGCACTTCAGATTTGCAGCTTGCCTATCAGGTTGCCCGGTCCTACTATAGCGACCTTTCAGGCTCGAGCGGCGATTTCGCCGGATCGGCCGGTCTCACCTGGTTCCGGCAGGATTGGTTGACGGGCATCCGGGGAAGATACATCGGAGAAAACTTCGAGGTCAACCAGGTCGGGTTTATCCCGTGGAAAGGCACAGGTGAATTCGTTGCCCTCACCGGGCCGCGATGGTATTACAACGACGGCAGCCTCAAGTCGATTTCGATATATGGAGGAGGTTACCTCAATTACGAAAAGGTCGATGCGTTCACTGACCGCGGCCTGCTATTCGGCTATAACATGCAGTTCAGGAACAACTGGGGTTTTGAAATCAATGTCAGCAGCGGGCCTACGAAGGACCAGCAGCAGGAATTCGAAGCATTCGAAGCGACATTTTCAAGCTGGTTCAACACCTCTCCCAGCTGGCATCTGAATGTCAACGGCGGCTACTCGAAGACGTACAACTTTTCCCGCGACTATCTTGCCTTCTATTCCTGGTTGGGGTCGGATGTTGAGTGGAATGCAAGCAGTCTTCTCGAAATCGGAACGACGCTCAACGGATTCATTGAAGGTAATCCATCCGGTGCGATCGAAGACATTACCTATAACGCCAGACCCTTCTTGTCGGTCACGCCCGTCAATGATCTGAATTTCCGGGTGTATCTCGACGTGGTCTATACGCGATCCTCCCGGCAGGTCCAGAGTACAATTCTCGGTTTTCTCTTCTCGTACAATTTCCTTCCGAAGAGCTGGATCTACTTCGCCCTCAACGAATACCAGCAGCGATCCGACATGACTGATACTTTCGGGGCCACCGTCACGGGGCCTCTTGCTGTCACCGACCGGGCTGGCGTGCTGAAGGTTCGTTACCTCTATTACTTTTAGGCACGAGCGATCGCGCACGTGACAGCTTGGGCGGCCCCATCGGGAATGCAAATCGCATCTGCCTGGCAGAATCCGGACCCCCTCAAAGAAATCAGGAAGCCCTGGATACCAAGGTGTATCTGATATGATGTAACAAGCCCAAAGTCTTCCATGTCGCCGCAAAATCTCTCATCTTCCTGGATTCCGGGGCACACTCTGTCAGGGACTTCGTGTAGCATCTGAGACCCTGAAGACGCATGTATGCGAATGGGGGCCCCTCGGAGGCGCTTTTCGAGCATTTTGTTTCTCCAAGAGCAAGGATCTTCAACCCGACGCCTATGGGGCTGCTGGTCACCTGATGGGAAACGACTTGCTTTTTCGAGCGATCGAACGGGAAGAGGCGACATTTACGTAATGGAGTTGGACCTCGAGAAGATCAAAGCGGATGAGACGTGCCGCAGCCTGTGCCTCTTTGTCCCACAGCAGGTCTCGGGTTCGAGTCTCATCCACCCCGCGAGAAATGCCTGAGTCCATACGATTCGGGCATTTTCGCTCTATTGATGTCGCGCAGTCCCCTCACATCGCGTCGATAACCGTTGGAAAGATGGCCAATGGCCAGATTCATGGATGCCGATTTCTGTAACCTCCGGCGCGGGCGTCTCGGTCTTCTTTCCCGTCGCCCATCACCAGGAGTATGCCCATGAACAGGATTCTGCTGAGTCGTGCCGTTGGCCATCCTTTTCGTCATGGACTCGGGCCGTGTATCCAGACTACTCCTTCAGGTCAAGAAGCGCCTTCCTTGCGCTTTCCGCCCCGGGATTCAGCCGGAGAGCTTCCTCATAATTCTTGATTGCTGAAACCTTATCCCCCTTCTTCGCCAGCGCCTCGCCCAGACTGTCGTACACATTCCAGGAGTCCGGGTAGAATTCCACATTCATCTCAAAAACGGCTATAGCTGCATCCAGAGTGCCTGCCCGTAGCAGCCGATACCCGATCTGATTCACCCGTGATTGGGCGATCGACGGATCGGACGGGCTGGATTGTCTGATCGATTTGTACTGGCCAATGGCCTCTTCAAGATTCCCTGCTATCAGCATCTCGAAGGGCAAGAAATGATCCTCGCCCAGGCGCGGAGCCATCAGGATCCCCGCCTCTCCGGAAATCCGGAGGGTATCATGCTGCGGGTCGGCCCCCTTCAGCAGAACCGCACGCCGTCCCACATCTCTCGTGATGAACTCCATATCCGACACCGGGAGGATCTCAGTTGGTGGATCAAGCGTCACGGCGGCGAACAATTTCCCATTCTCTTCGCTGATATGCACCAGCTCGTCACGATCGATGCGATATCGACCCGCTACGCGCCGGAGATTCTCAGGATCGACCTGAACCGCCTCGATTGGTGCCTGCAGGTAGTCTTCCCATTTGTATTCGCTTGCAATGGACCGTATGATCTCGGGGATCAGCGTGTAAGCATTTGTATTCAGCATGACAACCGCCCCGTATCCCTTTTGCTTGTGAGCAATCAGCAGGCAGCTGAACCCGTAATTTCCGCCGCTGTGCTGGAAATATTCGGCGTTTCCCTTCTTCTCGATTCCGAACCCGAATCCATAGGCCTCCCCGATATACGGCGTCATCATTTTCTCTTCGGATTCCTGCGACAATATCCGATTCGATTTCGCCTGCAAAGAGCGCTGATGCTCGATGGCGAATTTCGCCAGATCGGTCGGCGTCGTCCAGAGGCCGGCAGCCGCCAGCTCGGGATACACGTGGTACATGCCGGAGAGAGGTGCCCCGTCCGGCCCATGTGCCACTGCTGCTTCGGAGACCCGCGATGCGGGCAGGGGTTGTTCAAAAGTGCTGGAGATCATGCCGACCGGGTCCAGGACGAGCTCCTGAAGGATCTGGCGATACGGTTTGCCTTCCAGCTCCATCAGCACAAGCTGTGTGATGGTCGTCCCGCCGCCCGAGTACCGGAAGCGTTTTGCGGGTTCACTGTCCACGACGACCGGAGCCGTGTTGGCCGGAGGCGTGCCGCTAAGGATCTGCTGGACTGTTGGCAGAGCTTCCGTTGACGCATACCCCGGGAAGCCGCTGACCGTCGTCCCGCCCGTGTGACTCAGGAGGTTGGCCAGCGTCACCTTCTTCGAGGCGGCCAGTGCGTTGTCAGGGAGTTTCCATGATGTGAGATACTGATTGACACTCACGTCGAGTGAGAGCCTCCCGCGCTGAACCTCCAGCATCACCGCAGTCGCATTGACCGACTTGCTGATTGATGCCGCCTGGAAGAGGGTCGATGTGGTTACCGGCTCCTGTGTCGCAGTATTCTTCACTCCGTAGGCCCTGGCCCAGACAATGCGAAAACTATCGATCACCGCAACGCTCACACCCGGGGCTTTGTATTTGTCCATGCGCTCTTGAATGGTCCACCCCGGTTCGCCCTTTACGACAATGTTCGGGCAAAGTCCAGTCTCGACGCGCATAATTCGGGAAGGCCCATCCATTTGTGCCACGAGGGGGGTCCAGAGAATCCCGAACCCCGTAAGAAGTATCATTGCCCGTTTAGTCATGGCGGTAACTCGTTTCGATGATTTTTTGGTGGATTCGCATGCCCCAGGAAGATAGGGTCGCCCGATTCAGGAGGGTTTCTTGGAGAACAGCACGCCCGGGACATTGTGCTTTCAAGTTGCAACAGGGCGAAAAACAGTGGCCTCGGACAGATTCGGGCTGCCATGATTAGGAAGACTGATTCGTACCCAGAAATCTTCGCATCTGAATTCCATCGGGCACTTTGGGATGCGACCTCTGGTAGCAGCGGGACAGACTGTTAGCAGAGGAGTTGTTGAACAATATAGTGTCCGGCAATGCAGATGTCAACATCATCAACCCGATAAGGACTCAGTCCTTCGGTTTCGAGTCTCGTCCACCCTGCAACGATTTTGGAATACGGCTCCACGACCCACTCGTGGAGATTGGATCTGCAAGAAAGCCCGCTTCCGCGGGTTTTTTCTTGATCCCCTGCCATACCCGTTCTTTCCAAATCCCGCGTTTGACTCTTGCCATCCTCTCCCCTATCTTACCGTTGTCTCTGATTCTTCGTGCTGTCGAAAGCATACACGCCAGTGTAGGTTCCCCTTGATCGGGCAGACGGTTTCCCACTATAAGATCCTCGAGCGTCTCGGCGGAGGAGGGATGGGTGTTGTCTACAAAGCAGAAGACACCCGCCTGAAACGTGCCGTCGCACTCAAGTTCCTTCCCCCTGCCCTCACAGCCGACCCCGAAGCCAAAGAACGGTTCACCCACGAAGCTCAGGCCGCATCCGGCCTTCAGCACAACAACATCTGCGTCGTTCACGACGTTGACCAGGCCGATGACGGGCAGATGTTCATCAGCATGGAGTACCTCGAAGGGGAAACGCTTAAGAAGAAGATCGAACAAGGTCCTTTCGAGATCGACCAGGCGTTGGCCTTTGCGCTCCAGATCGCACAGGGGCTCATCGACGCACATGCTCACGGAATCATCCATCGCGACATCAAGCCTGCCAACGTGATGGTGACATCTCCCAACGTGCCGAAGATTGTCGATTTCGGGTTGGCCAAGCTGAGCGGCCGGACGATGCTGACGAAGACGGGATCAACGATCGGTACGGCCGCGTACATGTCCCCTGAACAAGCCCGGGGGGAGTCGACAGATCACCGGACGGACATCTGGTCGCTGGGGGTGGTACTGTACGAGATGCTTACCGGACGGCATCCCTTCGCAGGGGAGTATGAAGAGGCGGTGATTTACCGGATCTTGAACGAAGAGCCGGAATTCGTGACAAAGATACGTCCGGAACTCCCGGCAAAGCTCGATCGCATCATCGAACGGGCGCTGGCGAAAGATCCTGCTCGCCGTTACCAGACCGTTCATGACCTCTGTACCGACCTCGCAGCCGTATCGGCGGAACGCTCCGAGGGACACCGGCGTAAAGCGATCTTTGGCCGCCTGGGAAGACGGCAAAGGAAGATTGCGGCAAGAGTCCTGCCCGTGGCGGTCGTCCTGATTGCCGTCATGGGATATTTCCTGACACGGGGAGTTCCCGGTTCTGGACCGGTCTCGATTGTTCTCCTGCCGCTTGAAAACATCACCGAAGACAAAGGCCAGGAATGGTTCACCGACGGGATGACCGATGCTCTGATAACGGACCTGGCCCGCATCAGCGGCCTGCGCGTAACCCAGAGATCATCCGCGATGAAGTACCGGGGGGCCAACAAATCCGCATCCGAGATCGCCTCTGAACTCGGAGTGTCGTACGTTCTGGAAGGGTCGGTGCTCCGATTTGAAGACCGTGTGAAGATCACGATCAGGCTTATTGATGCGCTGACCAACAAGTATCTCTGGGCAGAGGAATATTCACGCGACTTCAAGGAACTCCTGACCTTGCAGGGAGAAGTCGCGAAGGCGGTCGCCAATCAGGTTCAGGTAAAGCTCACCCGGGAGGAACAAAACCTCCTTACACCGGAAAAGACTGTCGACCCCAAGGCCTACGAGGCCTATCTGAAGGGCAATTTCTTCTTATACAAGCTCACCCGGGAGGGGATCGTGATGGCCCTGCAGTACTACGAGCGCGCAACCCAGATCGATTCGACGTATGCCCCCGCCTATGCAGGCATCGCTCTGGCATGGTCGGGGCGGGCGCAAATGGGCTACGTTCCGATGAGCATGGCCGCCAGGGAGAGCAAGTGGGCAGAAGAGAAGGCCCTTGCACTGGATTCCTCGCTCGCAGAGGTGCACTACGTGGTCGGCGTTCGGAGGGCCTGGTTGGAGTGGAACTGGGATGGTGCAATGCAGTCCGTGCGAAAGTCTATCGAGCTCAAGCCAAACATGGTGGAGGCGCGCGCCTACTTTTCTCATCTGCTGTTCATACTCAGCCGTCCTGACGAGGCAATGCAACAGATTGAGGAGGCATTGAAGCTGGATCCGTTTAATTCTCTGATTCAGACTTTGTACGCCATGGATCTGATGTATGTGCGCCGGTATGACGAGGTCATACGGCTGATGCAAAAGACGCTGGAGGCCAGCCCCATGGAGCCGGTCGCATTGTCCACCATTCGCTCTGCCTACCATCAGAAGAAGATGTACGATGAGGCGCTGGAGGCGTGGAGGCTGTCTTTCGAGGCGAGGGGGGATCACGAGGCCATCCAGGCCCTCAACCGCGGGCGCGCCGAAGGGGGGTACTCCGGAGCCTTGCGGAATGTGGCAGAGATGCTCATCGAGCGATCCAAGACGTCCTTTGTAACCCCGTGGCAGGTGGCCACGTTGTACACGCGGGCCGGGATGAAGGAGGAAGCCCTCGACTGGTTCGAGAAGGCGTACGATTCGCACGACCCGAACATGCCGTATCTCAGCGTTGATCCTATCTTTGATGAGTTGCGCTCCCACCCGCGCTTTCAGGCCATTCTGAAGAAAATGGGCCTCGTTTCTCCCCCCCGCTAACGTCAGAACAGTTCGTGTTGCATCCTGTACTCTCAGCACGGACGCAAGCGTTGGAAAGCCACGACCACTTCAAGAAAGCAAGACGCGCTTGCCGTGCTTTCGGAATTTCGGGAACCAACGAGTGTAGACTTCCTTCCTGCCTCCCTGCATGATTCGTGCCGTGGTTTTTTTCTGATCTGACTTTATCGCCCATCGAGCCGCCCCTCCGGTCCGGTTCAAATACCTCTGTTGTAGAGCCCACATCGACGACCTCGTTTTCGGATACCCCGACGATTGTTACAGGAGACACAGGAAATGTTACAGGAACCAGCGCACAGGAAAAAGGCTGAGCGTATCTTCCCAGAGAATCTTCCCCTGCATCCCTACCCTTGTTCTGGAGGGATTTGTCTGTGTCGCGTAACTCTGTCTTTGAAGCCCTTAAACTTATCCTGCACCGTCAGGCGAGCAAACCTGCCCTCGCTGCAGCTGATGTGGAGTTTCTGGAGCGATTCCGCGAAATCGTCGCTCAGCATCGCTCCGATAGGGGATTTACCACCCAGGCTGCAGCCGCAAGTGTCGCGATGAGCCGAATGCACCTCAACCGCAAACTGCAAGCACTCACAGGACAATCCACCCATGAGTTCATCAGGGCCATGCGTCTGGAGGCCGCCCGTGACCTGCTGCAGATGCCCCTGTCGGTAGAATCCATTGCAGAGAGTGTAGGATTCAAAGACAGTTCACATTTCGCGAAGGCCTTCAGGGAAAAGTTTGGGGCAGGGCCGTCAAGATACAGAGCGATGAGATCTCTGGCCCGGGAACCTCCGCGCAAGAAATCGCCCGGGGGTTAGTCGTTCTTGCGGGACAATTCAGAAGACTTCTACCAACTCATTGGCGGCAAGGAACATATCGCCGCCAGCATGCTGCACATGTTCAGAAAGGGCAAAGTCATGAAAGCTCTATCTTGTACTTTCCTGCTGATGGCAGGTCTGGCGTTTGTGCTGGTGGGATGTTCGGATGATTCTGCTTCTTTGGTTTCACCCGGTGACCAGACGCTCTCAGGGACCGCAGACCTTCCGGCAACGAGTCTTGGGAAGGCGGGACCGGATGTGCATTCTGTTTCAGGCAACCTGCACACCTTCATACGGTTCACTAATGGAGAAACCAAAAAGAAGTGGGATTGTTTCTCTAAAATCACTCTGAACGCAAAGTTGGGCCAGGACGGTACCGTTTCCGGGAGTATCTCCTGCCAATACGTAGGCACGCAGCCGGAGGGCTATTTCCCCCCGTTTACTGGAAGGATTATCCAGCTGAAGGTCGAGGAGAGTCCTGGTTTCGGAATGATGGCGAAGGTAATGTGGGAAACTACAAAAGGGGCAGAACTCTTTCCACCAGAGTGGGGGTTTGGGCCCGCTCCAATTGGGTGCATGGTGATGGTTGACAGGGGAGAGGGGAAAAAGGACACGCCGGATTGCGGTGCCACGATATGCGCCATTGATAATGAGGTAGTAATGACTGACATGGGTTTCTATGAGATGTCTCCGAGTGAATTTGTGGAGACGACGATACCATGGGCTGAGTTCTTCGGTCTCCCCCTATACACGCCAGTTGACAACGGCAATCTCCAGGTGCGATAGACGTTGACCCGCATATCCCAGGAGGCCCGGGCAGCAATGTCCGGGCTCCTACAACAAATCATCAGAAAGGGTAAAGTCATGAAAGCTCTGTCCTGTACTCTACTGCTTATGTCAGGTTTGGCATTTGCGGTGTTAGGATGTACGGATAATTCGGTCCCTATTGACACTCCCACAAGTGTTGGTGACAATACTGCGGCTTCTCTTATGAAGACGTCAGGACCAGGTGCTTGGATCGTGAAGTCGGGCCTGGTGTACGCTTTCTTTTTTTATGATGCAAACAGTGGGTTAATGCTGTGTCTTGGCATCAACGATCTTGCGGCTGCTTGCACTGGGCAACCGGGAGCGATAGATGAATTTGACCGCAAGCAGATCTATCTCCCCGGTGAAGATCCGGACAGAAGGATGATTCTTCATATGACGGGCGATGATGTCGGTGCTATTGTGTGGAGTGGGCCTGTCAGTCCTTGTGCTAATGCCCCACTGGCTGTAGGAACCGCCCATGTTGAGCGGACTGATAATGATTTCTATGCTACGCTGCAGGATAACAATAATTCCAATGCCTACGGTTTCAAGGCCAATGGAACGCTCGTCGGTCCGGATGGCCAGGTATATAAGCTCAACTTCGTATTCCGAGGCGTGTGGGATGGTGAGGATCCAGCAAGTCGTAAGGAAGTACTCAAGATTCAACTAACTCCCACTGGGAAGGAATAATCCCTCAGTTGACTGACGCTCGAAGACTCCTCAAGTTAGGGGGCCCGGGCAGCGATGTCCGGGCCCGTTCTGTGAAAGAGATTCCGGATCATATCATGCACATGACTTCCCTTCTTTGCCGAAGTATTTGTCAACTGCAGAGTAAAAGCGGAGTTTTCTGCAATCAGAGGCATGGAGAACATTATCTCTGAACCTTTCCCCTGCCGCTACCGAACCGTCCAGGCCAATCTCGTGTTGACTCTCGCATTCCTCTTCCTTATTATTGCACAGCACAGCTGATTCTTCGTGCCGTTGGGATTATTCACGCCCGTGGAGATTCCCGTGATCGGCCAGACTGTCTCCCACTATAAGATTCTCGAGAAACTCGGCGAAGGCGGCATGGGCGTCGTCTATAAAGCCCAGGACCTCAAACTCGACCGCCCCGTCGCTCTTAAGTTCCTGCCGCCCGACCTCACCCGGGACCCCAAGGCTAAACAGAGATTCACCCGCGAGGCAAAAGCAGCCTCTACGCTCCAGCATAACAACATTTGCACGATTCATGACATTGATGCCGACTCAGATGGAAGACTCTTCATCGTCATGGACTACTATGAAGGGAAGACCCTCAAGGAGAGGATCGGCAAGGAACTCCTTCAGATCGGCGAAGCAGTCGACCTTGCGCTCCAGATAGCTCAGGGGCTCTCCGCGGCTCATCAGGCAGGCATTGTCCATCGCGATGTCAAACCCGCGAATGTCTTCATTACCAGAGGGGGCGTCGCCAAAATCCTCGACTTCGGTCTCGCCAAGTACGCCGGGCAATCTCTCCTCACCAGGACCGGAAGTACCCTCGGAACCGTCTCCTATATGTCGCCCGAGCAGGCGAAGGGAGAATCGGTCAATGAGCGCTCGGACATCTGGTCGCTCGGGATCGTCCTCTATGAAATGCTCAGCGGGCGGCGGCCGTATCAGGCAGAGTACGAACATGCTGTGATCTACTCTATTCTGAACGCAGAGCCGGAGCCTCTTTCGGGCCTTCGTCCAGAGTTGCCTCTCCGGCTGGAGCAGATCGTCGCCAAATGCCTGACGAAGGATCCGGAGCACCGGTACGCGCATACCGATGAGCTCATTGCCGACCTCCGCTCCTTTGTGGCGGATCCCTCGATAGCTGATGCCCCTCCGGCAGACCTACCGGCTACGAAGTCACGACCCGGCAGAACAATCCCCCTGCCGGTACCTTTGGCGATATTAACCATCATTACCCTCGCCGTTATCGGCTACGTCTTCTTCTTCCCCCGCGGGGAGGATGCAACCCCTGTCTCACATCTGAAGATGATCGCGGTCCTTCCATTCGAGAACCTGGGCACCGCAGAAGACGAATACTTTGCGGACGGCCTCACCGAGGAGATCTCTTCACGTCTGGGCTCCGTCAGCGGACTGGGAGTGATATCGCGACAGAGTACCATGCAATACAAGAAAAGTCCGAAGAAACTCCCCGTTGTGGCCGAAGAGCTCGGCGTGGCCTATGCCCTCACTGCAACGATCCGATGGGTGCGAACCGAAACCGGGCAGAGGATACGCATCACTCCGCATCTCATTCAGGTTGCCGGTGATCTGCAGCTGTGGTCGGAGAGTTACGACCGGACGCTTGATGACATCTTCCTCGTCCAGTCGGAAATCGCGACCCATGTCGTGAGTGCGCTTGGTGTCGCCCTGAGGCAAGGAGAAAAAGGGGCCATCGACGCCATCCCGACGAGGAACCTCGGGGCTTATGAGGCCTATCTCAGAGCTAACGCGGCCATGTCCGTCGACTACGAAGAAACCAACGGGCGGATGGCAATCGAGATGCTGGAGCGGGCGGTCAGCCTTGATTCGTCATTTGCCCTGGCCTATGTCGGGCTTTCGAGGGCGCATCTTTCCTACTACTGGGCAGGCTTTGACCGGACCGCAGACCGGCTTGCCCTTTGCAAGCGGGCCCTCGAGAAAGCTGTTGCTCTACAGCCTGACATGCCGGAGGCTCTCGGTATGTTGGCCGGCTTCTACTACCAGGGCCACCGGAATTATGAGCAGGCACTGGCCACAATCGACAGGGTGGCTGAGAGGCTCCCGAACGACCGTCGGATCTTCAGTATGCGAGCGTACATCTGGCGGCGGCAGGGGAAGTTCGACGAGGCCGTCGAAGGGTTGGAGAAGGCCGCTACACTCGATCCAAGAGAGTCGGGTCTCATGCGGGAGGTCGGGAATACGCTTTTTCAACTTGGCAGGTACTTCGAGGCTGAGCGGTATTTCGACCGCGCCATCTCCCTCTCCCCTGAAGCGCCGCTGACGTACATCATCAAGTCAAATATGTACCTGCTGTGGAAAGGGGATACCCTGAAGAGCCGCGAGGTCCTTGAACTTGTGCCAACAGTATACAGCCCCTGGAGGTCGTTTGTCGAGCTGGACATTTGCAAACGCAACTATCCGGCAGCCCTCGAGCGTCTGACAGAAGTGGCCGAGAGAGCCTTTGTCGGACAGCACGAAATCACTCCTGTTCCCCAGCTGCGCGGGTTCATCTACCGTTTTCAGGGAGACATGGTGCGGTCCCGCGTTTCCTTCGATTCCGCCCGCGTCTGGTTGGAATCCGAGCTCAAGAAAAGACCTGAAGACCAGAGGCTGCTTATCTCCCTCGGACTCGTCCTTGCGGGTCTCGGCCGGAAGGAAGAGGCAATCCGGGAGGCAGAGCGCGCTGTGGCGCTGCTTCCACTCTCGACCGATGCGGTTGCCGGTGTCTGGCCGCTCATCGGCCTTGCCCAGGTGCACGTCCTGGTTGGAAACCACGACGCCGCCCTCGACGGGATGGAATTCCTCCTCTCCCTGCGCGCCCCAAAATACCTCACCGTCCCTCTGCTGCGGCTTGATCCGGTGTATGACGGGCTTAGAAACAACCGGCGGTTCCAGGCGCTTCTGGCGAGGTTCGGATGACCCCCAAGAGAACGAGGGTTCTTTGGGACCCCTCGGCCGCTCCGCCCCCCAACCGACTTTTCATTCCACCTGCCTCGTTGACTCCACCCGTTCAGCATTGTTCCGTCGTACCGTTGGCACACCGTGCGTGCGAATCATTTCCACCCGTGAGGAGTCCGATGATCGCTGGGGGAGCACCTCTAGGCTCATCTTCCAGGCCAGCAGCCCATTCTGTCCGACTCCAGCCTCGATCTGTTGAAATACTACGATGTGCAAATGACACCCTCCTAATGGACGTTCCCTTGGCGACAAATCACTTGCCTATCATGAATGTCAGCATAGTCCTTCTCACCTGTTCCCAAGTCTCTCCAGTCCAACCGTGAAAAGCCCTGAAGAAGGATCTCGAGTCCCTGAAGCAAGGGAGGAATGAGATCTGTGCGCCGGATCTCAGTGCTGGGACTCCTGAACGTTGCATGTTTCACCTAATGAAGCTACATTGGCAGAAACCTGTCAGACCGTGCTCGTTCTGTTCCTGCTCTTTCGTATACGAAGACAACGCCGATGAAACAGTCTGTACGTGCCTTCCCCCTCCGGGGAGGCCTCCTGCTGTCAACATTCTGCCTTCTCTCACCGGCGCTGGCGCGACAGGATAGCCCCTCTTTCCGACATCTGTCCCTTGAACACGGCCTCTCGCAATCAAGCGTATTCTGCATCCTTCAGGATCGGACCGGATATCTTTGGTTCGGAACCGCCGACGGGTTGAACCGGTACGACGGCTACGGTTTCACACTCTTCCGCCATTCCGTCGCAGATAGCCACTCCCTTTCGGAAAACACCATTACCGCGCTTTGCGAAGACTCGCTCGGGGCCCTATGGATCGGATCGATGGCCGCCGGTGTGAACCGCCACATACCCGGGTCGCGCCGATTTACACGGTTCGCACCGGATTCAAGCACGCCGGCCACGCAGCGCGACGGGCGCATCAGGGCCCTCTGCACCGATCCATACGGTCGCGTCTGGGTGGGAACCCAGCAAGGGAACCTGTACGCCATCGATCCACAAACGTCGGACAGTTACACGCCCGCCTTGGCGCCGGATGAATCCACTTTTCCGGCCGGACATGCCGTGCGGGCCATCCTCTCTGATAGCGGCGGGCTCTGGATCGGCACGGACGGCGCCGGACTCTGGCGTCTCGAATGGAAGAATGAGGGGAGATTGTCTAACCGTTTCCGCGGGCCCCAGGAGACCGGCATCCCCTCAGGCGTGTGCACGAAAATCGAAGAGCTCTTCACAGACCAGTCGGGTGACCTGTGGGTGGGCACGTTCGACGCCGGCGTCTACAGACTCTCGGTACAAGATGGGCGGTGCACAAACCTACTCCATTTCTCGTCGCAGCCGGACAACCCCGGATCGATTACTGGAGATGTGGTGCAGGCATTCTGCGAAGATCCATCCGGCGATCTCTGGATCGGCACGTGGGAGGGCCTGAACCGGCTCTCGTCCGGTTCCGGAAACCAAGGGAGGAATCAGGTCCAACGTGTTCTACACAGCGCCACCGACCCCGGGAGCCTTGCATCAAACACGGTGCACGCCATCCTCGTCGATCGCTCGGGCGTGATGTGGGTGGGAACGCGGGGCGGGGGTGTGTCTTACCGAGAAACGGCTGCCCCAAAATTCCGCCTCTACAAGCACGACCCGTTCAGGTCCGTCGATTTTCCACCGGGACCGGTCCGCGCAATCGTGACGGAGCCGGCCGGGTTCTGGGTCGGAACCACCGGAGGTGGCATCGCCCATATCAACCATGCCACCGGAGCCATAATAACCCTGCGGCACGATCCGGGACATTCCGCATCGTTAAGCAGCGACGATGTGCGTACGCTGGCCTTCGATCGGGACGGCGTGTTATGGGTGGGTACTTACGGCGGCGGGCTGAACAGAGTAGCCAGAAGTCACGGACATCGACCGGTACGCCCGATCCGGTTCGACATGGGGGTGGATGGTGGCAGGCATGTGTTTGCGTTTCTTCAGGACAGCCGCGGCACCTACTGGGTGGGGACACAAGAGGGTCTCCTGCACTTCCTCAGCGTCGACAGGTCAGGCCGGAAACCCGTTGGCACGCGGCACTTCCGGCACGACGCTCAGGATTCCTCCCGAATTAGCCACCGTATAGTCCGCATGCTCTTTGAGGACAGCCGCGGCACGATATGGGTGGGAACGTACGGAGGACTGAATCGCATCGATCCCCCCTCTGACAGGGTACGAACCTACCGAATGATCCCCGGCAAACCGGGAACAATCAGTCATGCGGTCGTCGTGGCGGCGTGCGAAGACACCGCGGGGTTTGTCTGGTTCGGCACCATGGGGGGCGGCCTGAACCGATATGACCCCCGGACGGACACCTTCACGGTCATTGATGAACGGAGCGGACTGCCCAACGCTTATGTCTATGGAGTGCTCGCGGACCGGGAGCAAAACCTCTGGCTCAGCAGCAACCTGGGGCTGACACGTTTCACGGCAGCCCGCTGGCATCCGCGCATGGATGCTGATTCCACCGCGCAATTCTTCCGAACCTATTCCATGACGGATGGACTGCAGAGCATGGAATTCAACGCGGGAGCCGCTTGTGCCGATGCGACGGGCGAGTTGTACTTCGGCGGGATTGGAGGACTCAACCGGTTTTTTCCCGCCGAAGTCCGGGATATCCCCTTCGAGCCGACCGTGGTGATGTCGGGGTTCCAGATATTCGCCAGGAAAATAGACCTCGATTCCGCGCTCGCACTGTCGGGCGTGCTCCGCCTCACGCACGGACAGAATCATTTCTCGTTCGAAGCTGCCTCGCTGGACTTCGCGCACCCCGAAAACAACAAGTACGCCTTCCTGCTTGAAGGATTCGACCATGAGTGGAGGGACGCGGGGACGCGGCGGTACGCGGCTTACACGAACCTGGGCCACGGTGACTACACCGTGCGGGTCCGTGGAACAAACCGGGACGGTGTCTGGAGCGGCAGGGAAGCAGCCCTGCGGCTCACCATCGCTCCGCCCTACTGGCACGCCTGGTGGTTCCGGGCGGGAGCCGCGATGGCAATCCTCGCCGGTATCGCCGCGGTCGTTACACTGCGCAGAAAAGCACTCCGGAAAGAATGGGCGACCCGGCAACGATTCCTGCAACAGTTGATCGAGTCTCAAGAAGGCGAACGGAAGAGGATCGCCGCCGAACTCCATGACAGTCTCGGTCAGAACCTTCTGCTGATCAAGAACCGCGCACTCCTCGGTCTGGGCGACTCCTCCGGCACACGGGAACAACTGCAGGAGATCTCTGATCTGGCGAGCCGCACGATCGGCGAAGTCCGGGAAATTTCGTATGGTCTGCGTCCCTACCAACTCGACCGGCTGGGTCTGACTAAAGCCCTCCGGGGGGCTTGCCGTCAAGTGGAACAGTCCACACAGATCGCGTTGTTTGTGGCGATCGAAAATATCGACAGCCTTGTTCCTCCGGAACTTGCGATCAACATCTACCGGATCGTCCAGGAGGGTCTGAGCAATATCGTGAAATACGCGCAGGCCACCACCGCAGGAGTAGACATCCGGAGGGCCGGCCGGAAACTCATCATCCAAATCTCTGACAACGGCAGGGGGTTCCCAGCGTCGTCCCCTTCCGCGGAATCAGGTTTCGGCCTCACCGGCATCCGCGAGCGCGCGCAGATCCTCAGCGGTACCGCCGAGATTGTGTCGTCCCCCGGAGCCGGGACTCGCGTCACCGTTGTTATCCCGATTCCAGAAGGAGCAACCTGATGCAGCGCCCCATTCGTGTCCTGATCGCCGATGACCATCCTCTCTTCCGGGAAGGGGTCCGGAGCATCCTCAGAAACCAGACGGATATCGAGGTGGTCGGCGAGTCGTCAGACGGCACACAGACGCTGGAGGCGCTGACATCGCTGGCACCCGACATTCTCGTGACCGACCTCGACATGCCCGTAATGGGAGGGCTCACCCTCATGAAGACTATCCGGGATGAAGGGCGTCCCGTCAACGTGATCGTCTTGACCATGTACCAGGAGGAAGACATGTTCAACGAGGCTATGGATCTGGGCGTTAAAGGATACGTGCTCAAGGAGAATGCGGTGCAGGATATTGTGGCCGCACTTCGTGCCGTTGCGGACGGGGGGTACTACGTCAGTCCTTCGCTGTCCGGCCACATCCTGGGCCGACGCACCAGAGAAGCCGGTACTTCGGGATACGCGCTGAACCTCACCACGCTTACAGGCATGGAACGACGCGTCCTGAAGTTGATCGCCCAGAACAAAACCAGCCGGGAAATTGCCGCTGTCCTGTTCATCAGTCCCAAAACCGTCGAAAACCACCGCACGAGCATCTGTTCGAAACTGCAGCTTCGCGGAAGCCACAGTCTCCTGAAATTCGCCATCGAGAACCGCCGGCATATCTGACATCCCGTCCCCGCTTCCGCAGGACCGGCCCTGTCCTTCCCGCCTATTTCGGGCGTTCGGGAGGAAGCATGGTGTGCAGCCCGCAATTCCGGGTTTTCCAGAAGTCCCCTGCACTTCGCCCGCCGGGTGTTTCCCCCCAGGAAAAATGAGTATCCTCCCCCGGCAAAGAACAGGGGGAAACACTCATGCGCGACCATACCCCTTTGCGGTATCTTGCACCTCCATGCAGAAGCACTCACTATGTGCGACAATCATGATCGTCGATGATAGCGCGGCGATGCGGTCAATGATCAGAATGGTTCTGGGGACCAGTGCATCGCTGATTGTCGAATGCGCTGATGGTCATGAGGCGGTGGCGCGCTATGCCGCGGCAAACCCGGACCTGGTGTTGATGGACCTGCAAATGCCGGGTATGGACGGGTTGGAGGCCATGCGCCGCATCCGTTCGGTGGACCCTGGAGCCCGCATTGTCGTAGTGACCTCTTTTGATGATCCCGATCTCCGGACCGAAGCCCGGCGGCTCGGTGCAGAGGCGTATCTTCTAAAAGAAGACCTGATACAGCTGGCCGACATCGTTCCCTAAACACACACATTCAGAGTACGGAGGATTCCGGTGATGCTAATTCGCACAAAGTATTGGTTTGGAATATGCCTCATTTTTGCCTGGGCGCCAGTAGTTTCAGGACAGGCGAGTCTCGCGTCGGCACCCGGCGCATATGAAATCCGCCTGAAATCGCGCCAGTTCACCCCCACGCCCATGACGGTTTCGGCTCTCCGTACGCTGACCGGTCCGCGGCACTACCTGATTCAATGGGATCAACCCCTCTCCGAGTCTGTCGTCGAAAAGCTCAGCGAGAAGGGAGTTCGGGTTGCTTCGTACATACCCGGCAACACCGTGGCTGCATTTGTGCCTGAGGGATTTGACCCCGGGGCTGTGCCGGACATCCGCTGGATGGGGGAACTCACGGCCCGGGATAAACTCAGTTCGCGTGTCCTCAACGAACAGGGTCCACGGAAGCTGCTCGTGTATCTGCACGGCACAGCAGACGTGGACAAGTCGCGGACTGCGATTGAAGCGTCGGGGGGAGAGCTGCTGTCGCCTATAGCGTACAGGCCCACAATCATTCTGGTGCGCGGCGACAGAGGTGTCGCGGAGGCAGTCGCGGGGCTTGATGAGGTCAGCTATGTGTACGGAGCGCCTGAACGGATGACATCAAAGGACCTCTCGCGTGTCTGTGCGGGCGCAATGACACCGATCGGACCTGTTGCGGAGTTCGCGACGAACGGCAACGGGTGGGACGGCCCCGGACTCGGCAGCGCGTCGTTGCTCTATCACTTTGTAAACGGCACCCCGGATGTCACCGGCGAAGAGGCCGAAGTGGAGGCCGCCCTTGACCTGTGGGCGAAGTACGCCGCCATCACCTGGTCCGAAACCGTAGTCCCGAACATGCTCCGGAGTGTCGATATCAGCTGGGCATCCGGCAATCATGGCGACGGTGTGAGCAGTGCGTTCGACGGTACGGGCGGAGTCGCCGCGCATTGTTTCCTTCCTGATCCGCCGGTGGCCGACCCGAGAGCCGGTGACCTCCACTTCGACGAAGCCGAAAGCTGGAGAATCGGTTCCGATCTCGATATATTTTCCATCGCGCTCCACGAAATCGGGCATGGACTCGGCCTGCTCCACAGCGACGTCGACAGCGTTGTCATGGCACCGATCCATTTCGGGCCGGTCTCCGATCTCCGGCAGGACGACATTGACGGAATCCGGTCGCTCTATGCCAAGCGTGTGGAAACCCGCACGGATCCTCCCGTGTTCGTGCCGGCATCGGGCACGTATCCCTCCCCGCTGGAGGTGCGGTTGGAGTTCAGTGGCAGTTCCACGATTGCGAATACGCGCATTAGCTACACACTGGATGGGAGCGAGCCGACACCGCATTCCTTCGAGTTCGTCCCGGGGAACGGATACATCTTCCAGAGATATTCGAACACCATCAGGGCGCGCGCCTTCAGAGAAGGTCGGGTCCCGAGTCCGATCGTCGAGGCCGACTACATCCTCACGACGGTCACCTTGCAGGTGGCCGATCCGGTGATTACTCCCGGCGACGGCAACTACATCGACTCCGTGGTCGCAACGATCAGCACAACAACGCCGAACGCGTCAATACGGTACACCACGACCGGATTGGAGCCGACGGAGACTTCGGCCTCCTACACGGGTCCTTTGACCTTCAAAAACTATACTCCGCTGCGGGTAAGGGCATTTCGGTCCGGATATGCCCCGAGTCAGATAGTCTCGGCAGTATATTTCGTGACGAATTCCATCGTGCCACCGACGTTCAATCCGGCCGGAGGGGCCTTCTCCGAACCCGTGTATGTCACTATGTACTCCTCCCTGCCGGGGGCTGCTATCCGGTACACAACGAATGGGTCCACTCCGTCGATCACTTCTCCGCTGTATACAAATCCCGTTCCGGTCAACACAACCGGGACGGTCAAGGCGCGGGCATTTGTCGGTGCGTCGATCAGTGCAACTGCCGAGGCGGCATTTGTCATTGCGGTCCAGGCGGCCATCCCGACCATCACCCCCAACGGCGGCAGCTATTCCGGAACTGTCGAGGTGACACTCGCCTCGTCAACGCCGGGCGCGACCATCCGGTACACCACCAACAACACGGATCCGAACACGAACAGCACGTTGTACACGGGGCCCTTCACGCTCGGGATCGGTTCGTACACCGTCCGCGCACGAGCGTATCTCGACGGGATCGCCCCGAGTGCAGCGGCGGCGGCATTTTTCCAGGGATTCTCGGCACAGGTGGCAACAACAGAGACTCCCACCGTGACCCCGTTCAACGGACAGATCTTTGTGAACGGCTTCATAATGACGATGGATTGCGCGACCGAAGGGGCAGTCATCCGGTACAGTGTTGGTACCAACATTGTGCCCGCAGACCCGACGGAAACAGGCCCGGGCGGGATCACCTACACGGGCCCCTTCAACTGGACGGGTATCGGAAACACATGGTTCTTCAAAGTGCGCGCGTTCAGAACCGGCCGCACCGCGAGCCAGATCGTCCAGACAGGCGGCCTCCAGGTCGTGGCCCCGTTGGGAACGGTCGAGATGCCGACGATCTCACCGAATGGAGGGGTATTCGACAACCCGGTACAGGTGACGCTGGCCACGGCGACGGCGTTCGGACAAATCGCCTACACGGATGACGGCACGGATCCCTCGACGGTCCTTCCGATATCGCTTCCCTCACGGACCTACGCTTCACCGTTCACCCTGAACAGTTCAAAAGCGATCACAGCCAAGGGGTACCGTTCGTTCTTCCAGGAGAGCGGGGCAGCGGGGGCGTCGTTTCTGTTCAAGTGTGCCACTCCAGTGATAACGCCGCCGGGAGGGGACCTGATCGACACCGTGGTCGTGCACATCACGACAGCCACTACCGGAGGAGATACAAAGATCCGATATACGCTCGATGGGAGCCTGCCGACGGCCACATCGGCGGACTACACAGGCCCCTTCAGCCTTTCGCTCGGCGGTCATACGGTACGGGCCCGCGCATTCCGCTCAGAATTCCAGACCAGCGAATCCGCTGCAACGGAATATGTCGTGGCTCCGAAATCGGTTCCCCCCACGATTCTCAAGGTACCTGAGGATCAGGTAGTGCAGGAAGGTGGCACTGCAACCTTCAGGGTCACCGCCGGCGGGGTACCACCACCCACCTACCAGTGGCAGCGAAACGACGTGGCCCTGCCGGGCGAAACCGACTCCGTGCTTTCTCTTGTGAATGTGCAAAGCGGCGATGCGGGCAAATACCGCGTCCACGTGTCAAGTGCCTCGCGGTCAGTGCTGAGCAGCGTCGCTGTGCTCCGTGTTATCCCGGTCACCGGCGTACGCCAGATTGAGGCCAGCGCCGTGCCGACAGCATATGCCATGTATGGCAACTACCCGAACCCTTTCAATCCTACCACGGTCATCCGCTACGCCCTTCCCGAGCGGGCCGAGGTGACGCTCAAGATCTTTGACCTGCTCGGACGTGAAGTGGCAACGCTTCAGCAAGGGGTCCTGGGGGCCGGGTACTTCGAGAGCAATTGGGATGCCCGGGGGAAGGCGAGCGGCATGTACGTGTGCAGGATCGAGGCGCGGTCAATCACGGGACAGAAGGAAGGATACGTCAGAAGCCTGAAACTCCTGCTGATGAAGTAGTGGCGCCAGGGCCGGGGCCCCTCGTCTGCCCCGTCCCTGACGAGTCTCCTGCATGTGTGCGATGGAGTGGCTGATACGGGGGCGTCGCGGCCGGCTTCCCCACCCACCCAAAAAAGGAAAGCCCTGGAGGCCAAGAGCTTCCCGGGCTTTTTCCTTCTAAAGACCGCCGCGCTGAAAGCACTGACGGGTTTCAGGTCTTTGACCGCAAGGAAGGATCGTCTCCTACTGGTCTCTGGCGCCTTCAACGATTCTGAAGATTTCGCGAACGAGCGGACGCCCCCTCGAATTTCCCAGCGGTGTCGAAAGGTACTCTTCATCTCCGATAAGGAAAATGGCGCCCGGGTCTCTGTCGTTTCCTCCAAGATATCCAGTTATGGGAAGAAGAACTCTCCTGACACGATGAGTTCCAAGGACGGAAGAATTCAATGAGACGGTAGAGGAGAGCACAACTTCAACGACGGTGTCAGATGTCGTGATCTGTTCTCTCATCGCCTTTCCGACATACACGCTCAGTCTGTCATCACTCTCCTCAACGAGACGGAAGAGAGCTTTGCGCACCGCGGTCGCATCGGATGATTGCAGGTGCACCTGCGATCGGTTTCCGCCGTCATAGTAATAGACGTTCATCGATCCATTGCCGTCGCCGCATTCAAGCAGCCAGAATCCAAGAAGGAGGGCTGCAATGCTTTGAGTCATTGTTGCCTGATGGCTATGTACACGCTCCGGCCGCGTGCACTCATTTGACCGAGATGTCGTCAAGCAATATTGCTGTGTCGAATTTGCTGTCGCCGACATCACCGGCTCTGAGGGTCAGGGTGACACGTTTCCCCGCGTATGGAGTGACACTCAGCTGCGTCGTTTGCCAGTCTGTCATGTACACACCACCTCTGTCAAAGACGATTCCCGGTGAAACTTTGACGAGCGTACCGGCGGTGGAGTCCGTTGCACCAAAGTCGGTCGCCAGCGCATCGATCGTCTTCCGTAAGAGAACCACCTCTGTTCCGCCGGCCGGCTTGATGGCGATTTCAAAGTAGTCCTGAAATTGAGATCCGATGTACTCGAGAAACTCTTCTGAAAGGAAATTCCATTTGACCGTGAGGGTACTCTGGCCTTGCTTGATGGGGAAAGTCTGGACAATCTTCCCCGTCGATGTGGTGAATCCGAGGCCGGTGGAAATAATGCCCATGTAGCTGCCACCGGT
This sequence comes from uncultured Bacteroidota bacterium, assembly GCA_963779225.1. Classification (GTDB taxonomy): domain Bacteria; phylum Bacteroidota; class Ignavibacteria; order UBA10030; family UBA6906; genus CAVPCZ01. The sequence goes on along the minus strand of CAVZWW010000001.1, from coordinate 973,695 downwards.
CGGTTTGAGGGAAGCGAGTTGACTGATCGTACGGCCGTCCCCGTCTTTGGTCCAGCCAAAGAGCGTTCCCAGCTCAAAGTCGCCGTTGATAAGAGAGTCCGGATAGTGGAGTTCCGTGCTGCCCAGTAATTGTGTCACGGCGTTCGGAGCCCCCGCACATACCGTAGCATCGTACGCCTGCCCGGTCTTTTTGAGATCCACCGCCAGCCGCCTGGCTATCGTATCGTCCGCCGCTTTGCTGCAGTTTGTCCAGATGATTTTGGAGAATCCGTAGTATGCTTTAGCTCCCTTGCTCCTGAATGCATCCCACAGATCCGGATTCATGGTGCTTTCACACGAGCTGTTGACGATGACGCTATTAGGGAACTTTCCCCCCAGATCCTGAATGTAGGGGTATCGAATGACGTAGACATTACCCGTTGTGTTGACCCCACCCGTTGAACTCACGACCATGTTTTCCCAGATAGCGAGTTTCTGTGCCTTAAGAAGAGCTTTGTAGGTTGTCCCGTATTCTGCGGCATTGGTATCCGCAATTTGCCCCGTTGCGAATGCCCGTCCTTGTGAGCCGTGCGTGCTCAAAAGAACATAACCATAATCCGTCAGCTTGTCGAGAACCGCAATGTTTGCGGCTGCATTCGTAACATAGGTGATCTGGAAGTCGCCTCCGGCATTCTGGAATATGGCGTTGGACGTTACGGCAGCATCCCATGTTGTGCTGAAGGCACTCAGAAATGGTGCATAGATCAACACATTTCTGTTTCCGATCACCGTCGAATCCCCTTCCGCGTTCAGTCGCGAAAGGACCGGCGCAGGGCCGAACGAGGTCCCGACAGTCTGTGTGTGGATGGGCAGGGAGGGTTTCTGACGCTGACCGGCCTGTTGTGCGACCCCCCCCTGATTCATTATTCCCTGTGCATCCCTCTGGGAGATAAAGAGTCCACCATACACCCCGGAGGTATAGAGAATGCTGATGCTTTGATCACCGGCGTGAGAGACCGACTGCACGGCCGGCTGGGTCTGCAGCCAGTTGACGAGATTATTCACCGCAGGTGACAGATTCGCCACATTTCCGGCAAGGTCTGTCTTGAATTTGTTGACAGCGGCCTGCTGCGTAGAAACCAGCGCAGCAAAGTCCTGCGAAGTAAAGTCGGAATAGACCTTCATAACAAAGACGGCAGATGAAGCGGTCGCCGAGCCTGTTCCTGTACCCACCAACGCTGAGGCACGCAGACGCAAGTCACCGGGGGTGGGTGCGTTGACCGAGACATAGTTGCTGAAGACCTTGTCTCCGATGATGTCGTCTCCATGGGAGAGCTTTCCATCGTCGTACAGCGTCGTCAATACGGACACGGGCTGGTCGTTTGCGTCCAGAGTGCTCACCACGACGGTGGTGTCGATCATCACAATGCCCGCAGATACGGTCAAACGAAGAAGGACGTTCGTGGGATTTCCGACGAGCACACCGGACGGTTGACCGCCAAATTCTCCAAAAGTGCTGGCTTCCGGGGCCGGTCCAACGGGCCCGTCATCGGACTTTGTACAGGAGCCAAAGTTGATGACCAGGCCGGCAAACAGCAAGGCTCCGCTCACGGCAAGGAAGATTCGGTTCATGATAGGCCTCCAGCTTGAGGTTGGACAAACGCGCCGGCATCCACGAGACACTTACGGGAGAGGCCCACCATCTCAGTCTTCTCCCGGGAGGGTGCACGAGCGCAGATAGGATGCTATGGGATTTGTTGGTAAGATCGAGCTCCTTGCGGAGCGCCGGGAGACTGGATGGCCGTCAAAGGGCGGGCATTTCGGCTCCGCAGCAACTACGCGAATGAGCTGTCAATTTCAATGTAACTTTCGACATCACTAATGTCAACCCCAGTCGCTTCCGGTGCGCAGGCCCAGCCCGCTCACAAAAATGAGGTCTGGCTGGAGTGCCCCCTTCCATCCCCGGGCAAACGACCTTCGAGGGACGATTCCGCCCCGAGCACTTTGACTGTTGTCATCATGGCACCGTCGGTCAGCGTCACAGAATCGCATTGAAGAGGTAACCCACGAGCAGGATTCCCGTGGCCACAACACCCACGAAGATGAAGATGAGCGGAAGCTTCAGGACCTTCCTGAGAATGATTATTTCCGGCAGCGACAGGCCAATCACCGACATCATAAAGGCAAGCGTCGTGCCCAGTGAAGCGCCTTTCTCGAGCAGCGCATGGACGATGGGGATAATGCCGGCAGCGTTGGAGTAGAGTGGAACGCCGATCAACACCGACACGGGCACGGCCCACCATGCTGATCTGCCCATGAGACCTGCCATGAAATTCTCAGGCACGTAGCCGTGGATGCCTGCTCCCACAGCTATGCCCACGAGAACGTAGATCCAGACTTTTGACACAATCTCCCGCACCTGGCTGAAGCCGAATTCCACCCTGTCCTTGAGGGAGGGCTGATCTTCCTGCATATCCAGCGGCTGCGAGCGGATGGCATATACCCAGTCTTCGACGTACCGTTCCACCTTGAGCTTGTTGATGACATACCCGGAAAGAATGGCAATACTCAGTCCCATACTGACGTACAGGAGCGTGACCTTCCAGCCGAACAGCCCGAACAGGAGCACGATGGCAATTTCGTTGATCAGCGGCGCGGCGATGAGGAAGGAAAAGGTAACACCAAGGGGAATCCCCGCTTCTACAAATCCAATGAAGAGCGGAACGGCCGAACAAGAACAAAAAGGCGTTACAACGCCGAGCGTGCTTGCAAGAACATTGCCCACGAGGAGGGGCTTGTTCTCCAGAATCTTCCGGGTTTTCTCAGGAGAGAAGTACGAGCGCACAATGCCCACCCCGAACACGACGAGTGCGAGCAGAAGCAAGACCTTGGGCGCTTCGTACAGGAAGAAATGGAGTGCGGAAGTCAGGCGTGTGCCAGGCTCCAGCTTGAGAACTCCGTACACCAGTCCATCAACTGCCGGGAGAAGAGACACGTACACAACCGGCCAGACCGCCAGGAGAAGCGCGGCGAGCCAGAGAGGTTTGACTTTCACGATGTCGCCGGTGCTGTTTGCCCCAGAATCAGTTCTTTGATAGCCTCGACTGTCGGCACCCGTCCTGAACACACCACCTTCTCATCGATCACCAATCCGGGTGTCCGGAGGATGCCGTAGGCGGCGATCTGCATGATATCTTCCACCTTTTCCACCGTTGCATGGACACCGAGAGACGTAACGGCTTCCTGTGTGCGTTTCTCAAGAGTTTTGCAGTTCATACAGCCGGGGCCGAGAACTTTGATTGTCATGATAGTTTTCTCCAGAGTGTTATGCTTCTTCGAGCGCTTCCGCGCGCTTTTCGGTTTCCTGCCGCGCGATGCCGGTTGCTATTTCGAGAATCTTGAAAACGCGGTCATCGGCGACCTTGAAGTTCACGCGCAAGCCGTCTTTCCACGAGATGAGAATGCCGGCTTGCACCAGGATTTTGAGATGGCGCGAGAGATTTGACTGTTCCAGGTCCAGGGCGGGAGCAAGTTCGCAATTGCAGCGTACATCCCGGCGGATATATTCCAGAACCCTGATCCGGTTCGGATCGGCCAGAGCGGCCAGGATCCCGGCCTTGAGGTGAGCAGAGGTCTTCTTCATGAGCGTTCCGAGGCCAGGTTGTGAGTTGTTAAGTATATGAGCATATATACATATAGTATGCCAAACGTTTCGCCCAAAGGCGATTGGTTTTATGCAGCTCCTTCCCTGATACTCTCACATCGCGGAAGAAACTTCCCAGTTCTGAGAATTCCTACCCCCGCTCACCCCGTGAAAGCCAGTATCGCTCGATTTCCTCGAGCATCAGACCTTTCGTCTCCGGAACGAACTTCCACGTGATCCAGATGGCGGGAACCAGCATCACCGAGAAGAGCCAGAACGTCCCATATGGCTCCAGCGTGTCGAGCATCCACGGAACGGTTTGCCCTATGATGAAGGTCCCCACCCAGAGCGTCATTGTCGCAATCGACATCGCCCGCCCCCGTACCGAAGTGGGATAGATCTCCGAGAGGAGGGTCCAGATCACCGGACCGTATGAAAAGGCAAAAAAAGCAATGAACAGCGGAATGAAAACCATCAGGAGAGGTCCGTCAGAGTGTCCGGTATAGAACACCGTTCCGATTGCCAGATGGGAGGCAATCATGCCGAAACAACCGGCGATCAGGAGGATCTTTCGGCCCAGACGGTCGATCGTGGCTATGGCGATCAGCGTGAAGAGCACATTGACCACACCGATAATGACCTGACCGCTCAATGATTTTCCCACACCGAATCCGGCCGATTCAAAGATACGAGGGCCGTAGTAGATGATGGCATTGATCCCCGAGAACTGAGAGAGAATCGCCAGAGACATGCCGATCACCACGGCGCCGCGGATGCCGGGCGCAAGCAGTTGTCTCCAGGAGGTCGACTCCTGTGCAAGCACCTGCTCGATCTCTCCGATCTCCTTCTCCGCCGCCGCCTCGCTCATAATTCTCCCGAGAACATCCCTGGCCTCCCCTTTCCTTTTGCGCACCATGAGCCATCGCGGGCTTTCAGGCACGAAGAAGAGAAGCACCAGAAAGAGGATTCCCGGAAGGGCTTCGGCCCCGAACATTCCCCTCCAGACTTCGGTCGATAACACCCATTGCCAGAGCCCACCCTCCTGGAACTGTATCGATTCTCCCAGCGAGAGTATCTGTGCATTGGCGAAGTACGCAGCAAGAATGCCGACCGTAATGGCGAATTGATACAAGGATACCATCCGTCCCCGGATTCCCGGCCAGGAGACTTCGGCAATGTACAACGGCGAGAGCATCGAAGCCACCCCGACCCCGAGACCACCGACCAGCCGGAAGAGGATCAGGACCGGCAAATCACCGGCCAGCATGCAGCCGACTGCTGACACGAGCAGCAAAACGGCAGACAGGAACAGCGTCAGTTTGCGACCGAACCGATCGGCGAGGATTCCTGCAAACCCCACGCCAATAACACATCCCAGAAGGGCTGATCCGACAAACCACCCCTCCAGCAGCGAGTTCATCTGGAACTGCGTTCGCACAAAAGTCAGCGTCCCGGAGATGACCGCGGTATCGTAACCGAAGAGAAATCCGCCAAGGGTGGAGATCAGACAGATATCAATGAGATAGGCCTTCTTGTGCATGCCGCCTCCCGGGTGTGTCGATGACCGCCTCACCGTCCGGGTCAAGCAGGGCCAATGCCCGAACGACATGGATGATCGCATTTTCAACAGAAATCATGGTTTGCCGCAAGCACCGCGAACGCCAACCGGAAGGCTCTTCTCCGGGGCCACTCCTGAAGCGCTATTTACCTGTCCAGGCGACTCCCGGTGCCCAGACCGTGGTCACACCGACAGAGAAACCATATTCCCTGCTGTACAGGGCCCAGACCCCCGGGGAGAAGCTCTCGAATTTCAACACCCCGGGGTAAATATTCAACGTCACCGGGTTGTCGTATGCACCGCCGATGAAAAGAGAGGCGAGAAGGGAATTGTCCCGGTCAAAGAAAAATCCCACCTCCCACCTCAGTTCTGTCGTCAGAAGAAAGAAGTCCGGGTCCAGCAGCTTCAGGCTGACAGCACGCACGCCGGCTCCCACAGATAGGGATTCCCCGTTCTCAAACCGTTTCGAAACGCCGAACAGCCCCCGGAGACCGAAATAGTGAAAGAGCGAGTACGAATCCGAAAAGGGAAATTTCCACTTCAGCGCAAAGTACTGTCCGTTGTTCTGCAGAGTGCCATTGTTCAATGCGATTGAAGGCTGCAGCGACCAATCCGTGAGGTGGAGTTCCTCGCTGAAAAAGCGGCTGATAGACTCCGAACTGAATAGCAGAACTCCTCCTATATCAAACAGGTAGATGTCCGCGATCGGGTCGACGTTGTTCCCGCTGTAACTCCCGTTCTCGACGATTTCGTTCAGCATGTGGTATACCGCCATGGTGCCAATCGACCAGACCATTGGTGAGGAGAAACCATGGTCCTCGTACCACTCACGCATCATCACGGAGGTCATCCCGCCCCCTATCAGGTGCAGCTCGTAGTTCGGCCACCACTGTCCGGACTCCACGTTAAAACTCAGCGGCAGAACTTCCCGGCGAATGAAATCCCCCCATCCGTATTCCGCAATCATCGAGAAGGGACTCGCGAGATTCCGGAATACGTTCTTCGTTCCCGCCGCATACGGCAGATGGAAGATCTCCCGGCTGCGGTTCTCCATCTGGATGATATCGTAGCTGCCGTTCAGGATCACCGAGATCGGGTTATAGTTGGCCTGGCTCCCATACGGGAGGTTGTGATAGTAGAGACGGTCCTGGGATGAGGCGGGTGAGGATATCGTCAGCAGGACACTGACGAGCAATACGGGTCTGTAGTTCATTTCACTGATGGTAATGCGTTCCTGAGATCTGGAGCATGCGGGCATATCATTCAATCGGCACAGCCTGAATGTACGGCTGCTTGCCTTCCATTACAAGGGAAATCATATCCATGCTGCTGGTCCTTGTCTGCATTGATTCTTTCACCCTGAACACCTAATTTGAAGTGTTGCATTATGCAGCTCACAGCCCGGCCCTCCGGCGCTGCGAACCAGCGGCCTCAGCTTTCACCTGAACGCCCCCTACCATCCATATTCAAGGACGCATCCACGTCATGCACAAACTTATCGCATTCCTTTTATTCGCAGTCCGGGTCGCTAGCTCACAGCCCGCCAGCGTACCAACTCCTCAGGCATCCCCGGACTCCATCACATGGCATACGGTGTCAGACTGGGGCGTGGAAGGTCGCGGCTGGACTGACGTGAAACGATTCTACGACCGTCTGCCTGCAAAAGCCGAAGCCATGGTTCGGGACAAGGTGTGGGACCTCTCTCGCCACAGTTCCGGCATGAGCTGCCGGTTTTCCACCGACGCCCCCGAAATCCAGGTACGCTATACTCTCCTCCAGTCGCGTCTCGAAATGGCGCATATGCCTGCCACCGGCGTGAGCGGTGTGGATCTGTATACTCTCCTGGGAGAGGATCAGTGGAGATGGATCGGCACCGCCCTGCCGACAGGCCAGCGCGTCTTCGCAACGATCATCCGGGGGATGACTCCGGAACGGCGCACGTACCAGCTCAACCTTCCCCTCTACAACGGCCTCGATTCGCTCGAAATCGGTGTCACCCGCGGCGCGGCCTTTGAACCGATTGCACCACGCACCGGGAAGCCGGTGGTCTTTTATGGCACATCGATCATGCACGGCGCCTGTGCGTCGAGGCCGGGCATGGCAATTCCCGCGATCCTCGGGCGACGACTGAACATCCCGGTGATCAACCTCGGCTTCAGTGGGAATGGGCGAATGGAGATGGAAGTGGCTCGACTGCTGGCCGAGCTTGATGCGGAGATCTTCGTGCTGGATTGCCTCCCCAACCTCACGCCGGAGGAGACCGCACAGCGAACCGAACCGTTCGTCAGCTTCCTGCGGGGGGCAAGGCCCGCCACACCGATTCTGCTGGTGGAAGACCGGGTATTCCCGAACGCAGTGGTCCTCCCGGATCGAATGAAGGCACATAACGAACGGCACAGAAACCTGCGGGAAGCATATGACCGGCTTACCGCCTCCGGCGTCCAGAATCTGTATTATCTCGAGGGGAACGAACTGCTCGGGTCGGACGGGGACGCAACCGTGGACGGTTCACATCCTTCGGACCTGGGGATGACGCGCTATGCCGACGCGTATGAGAAAGTGCTGAAATTGATCCTGAAGCGTCAGTAATGGAATCTGGCCCGTTTCCCAGCTGACTCCCCATCCATTCACCCCGTAGAAATGTTACCCGGGGGAACCAAACAGACCCCCTCCGGCGTTATCGTACTGACGCTTACAGTAGTATTCAGGGCTAAACAGTTCAAGGAGGAGGGTGGTATGGCAGAAAAGAAGATCATTGCAGTGGTTGGCGCGACAGGCGCACAGGGGGGCGGTCTCGTCCGCGCGATCCTGAACGACCCACAGGGCGGATTCGCGGCCCGCGCGATTACGAGAGACGTAAATTCGGACAAGGCGAAAGAACTCGCAAAGCTGGGCGCCGAGGTTGTCGCCGCCGATGTGAACGACGTGGAGAGTCTGAAGCGGGCTTTCAAAGGCGCACACGCCGTCTACTGTGTTACGTTTTTCTGGACTGACTTCTCGCCGGAGAACGAAACAGCCCAGGGGAAGAACATGGCCCGCGCTGCGAAGGATGCCGGAGTGCAACACGCTATCTGGTCCACCTTCGAGGATACCCGCAAGTGGATTCCGCTGACCGACAACCGCATGCCCACGCTCATGGGGAAATACAAGGTGGCGCACTTTGACGCAAAGAGTGAAGTGAACCACGTCTTTACCGACCTCGGCGTGCCGACGACGTTCCTCCTCACATCATTTTACTGGGAGAACCTCATATACTTCGGCGCGGGTCCCCAGAAGGGACCGGATGGGAAGCTTGCGCTCACCTATCCCATGGGCGACAAGAAGCTGCCGGGGATCTCATCCGAGGACATCGGCAAGTGCGCATACGGGATATTCAAAAAGGGCCGGGAGTTCATCGGAAAGACGGTCGGCGTTGCCGGCGAGCACCTGACCGGCGGACAGATGGCGGCAGCACTCACCAAAGCGCTGGGCCGTGAAGTACGGTACAACGAAGTCCCCGCCGATGTGTACCGGAGCTTCGGATTTCCGGGTGCCGAGGATATGGGCAACATGTTCCAGTTCAAGCGCGACTTCGAACACGACTACACGAGTGCACGCAGCGTTGAAGTCTCCCGGTCACTGAACCCGGCGTTGCAGACATTCGCAAGCTGGCTCACAAAAAACGCCAGCCGTATTCCAATCGAATAGCTACGGGGTTTGAGAGCGGCTTTGCGTTCCCCCGGGAATCGAGAGACGGTCAAGAGAATCGACAAAGCGAGGCATCTACGGGCGGGTATCCAGACATTGATGGATCCCCGCTCTTCGCTTCCGGGGGGGGGGGAACTCCATCATGGCTACGGTGCGCTCTCGCAATTGTTTTTCCTTTCCTGTATATTTCCATCAACGCTTCAGACACCGACCACCCCTTCACGGAGGCCACGAGATGAAAACCTCCACCGTCATTCCCATCCTTTTTCTCTTCTACGTTTTCCTTCCTGGATGCAGCAAACAGAATGAAAGCAGAGATTCCTCCCGTGTAGTGCCCGAGGGAGCCAACGCGCGGGCATCCGGATCAGATGGCGAGTCGGAAATCACACGGAAGACACCTTTACGATTGCGCACAGTGGTTTGTGTTGACAGAAGCGGGACGGGCATGGAGGCCTTCCGGATGGTGGTACCGTCGGACTGGAAATTCTCCGGGGGGATCAACTGGATCCTGGATAACCCCGGCATGCCCGCGACGGCCTGGTTGCGTGCATCTCACCCGTCACTCCCTGAAGGGATGGAAGTGTTCCCGAACCAGTCTTTTTTCTGGACGGACAACCCGATGAACCGGCAGATGTTCCCCCCCGGTTCCAAGTACTTCGGCGCAGAGGTCCGCTCCCCCACCGGGCCGGTCCAGGCCCTGAAGACCATCATCCTCGCAAAATTCCGCCGTTCGGCACAGAATCTCTCCGTCCTCCACGAAGAGCGACTGCCGGATCTCGCGGCCGCACTCGGAGTGTCATCGCATCAGCCGGGAATAGGGGCTGATGGCGGGAAGATCCGCGTGAGGTACAGATGGGAAGGAACAGTGCTCGAAGAGGAGCTCTATGCTCTGGTCGAGTCCTTTTCGATTCCCATTCAATCGATGTACGGAAGTTACACCAACAGGCTCTGGACGGTCAGCTATGTCTTTTCCTTGAAAGCCCCCCGGGGACGGCTCGATTCGCTCGGGCCGTTGTTCCGGACAATGGCCTCGTCCATCCGCGTAAACCCGCAATGGATGAACACCTACGTCCAGGTGGTGAATTTCCTTATCCAGAATCAGATGAGGCAGATCCGGAATGCGGGTGAGTTGAGCAGAATCATCAGTCAGACGCACCGTGAGATCTCCGAGGACATGATGCGCACATGGGAGGAGCGCCAGGCCGTGTACGACCGCCTGTCGGAACGGTTCAGTCAGAACATCAGGAGCGTGGATGAATATCGCGATCCGCTGTCCGGTCGGCCGGTGGAACTTCCCGCCGGATATCGAAACGCCTGGGTAAACGGGCTTGGGGAGTACGTCATCGCGGAGCAGGAGGACTTCAACCCCAACATCGGTTCGAACCAGAACTGGCAGCGGATGGAAAAAAGCACCCGGTGAGAGGGATCACCAGCATTTACTTGTTCATGGCAAGAAACATCCCTCCGAAATAGGGCACCAGCCAGACCAGCCAGACGAAGAGGCTGTAACGATGAAACCCGGTCCGGGTTTTCTCGCTCCCCTTTCGCACGACGAAGGTGGCCCAGAGGGCATGCCCCAGCATAAGCCAGAGAGCGATCTGCCCGGTCAGTGTGTGAGGTTCCCAGAAGTCAAACGGCCCGCGGGCCATCCGATGCATCGCCCATGTTCCGGTGACGTCGAAGAAAAAACCGGTCCAGAAGGCTATCACATGCCACGCCTTGAGATAACGCGCAAGACGCTCCGACCAGACACCCAGAGAGTAGAACACGAGCGCAAGCGTAATGAGAAGGGCGGAGACGATCATGGTTCGATCACCACCGCACCGGGAGACACCCCGGCCTCCAAAGCCACGGCCTGTTTTGCCCCCGGAAGATCGACGGCAACCAGCCGGATGTTCGCAGATTTCGCCCCGTCTACCCTGAGAAATACTTCCCGCGTCCCGGGATAGGTTCCGCCCTTGAAAAGAATGGTGCGACTCTGGATCAAGGTTATCGCAGGGCCGGATTGTGCGGCAATGCTGCACTCGTTAAGGGTGATTCGCTCGGCATCAACAATCACGGCCCCCAGTTTCGCCGAAACGGTAACACTGTCCAGCACGATATCCTTGACAGGCATTTCCGGCAGACCATTTATCAGCATCGCTCGTCTTGCACCACTACAGACGATGTTTCTGATGGAGATGTTCTGGAAACGAGGAGTCCGGTCATTTACCGGTTCGGCCTTCCTGTCCTGAGGCAGCTCCTTCGTTCCCCCTTCTGAGGCTCCGCTCCCGTAATACATGTCAAAGAGTATGGCTTCGTTCTGGATCGCCCGCATCTGGATGCCGTCGATGAACACATTCTCCACTACACCGCCATTGCCGCGCATGGATTTGAACCGCAGTCCGATATCCGTCTCGATGAACACACAGTTGCGAACCGATACGTTCTTCACGCCGCCATAACTTTCACTCCCGATGACAAATCCGCCGTGCGCATGATACACCACGCAATCAGCAATGACGATGTTCTCACAGGAAGGCCCGGGCTTTTGTGTTCTGGCGATCGTTCCCGGCTTGAGACAGATACCGTCGTCGCCGGTGTCCACACTGATATTGTAGATGACAACATTGCGGCAGGAGGAAGGATCAAGGCCGTCACCGTTCTGCGCATACCACGGAGAAGAGATCTTGATGTTCCTGATAATGATATTCTCCGACTGTTGCGGACGCACGTGAAAGTGGGGTGAATTCCGGAAGGTCGGACCGTCGAGAAGTATCCCGGTGCACTGGACAAGAAGCACAAGATCGGGTCTGAGGTACTCGCGGACCTTGGCATAGTCCTCCACCGTGGGAGTCCTGCCGGCTTTCTGGAGCCCTTTGAGATAGGATTCTCCATTCATTGCTTCCTTCGACGGCCACCACTCCTTCCCATCCGGACTCACCACGCCGCCGGAAGCCACCAGTTCCTTCCACTGCCGTTCGGTCTGCTTTTCCTTCTTCACATAACGCCACGCTTCCCCTGCCCCGTCAAAAATGCCCTCGCCGGTTATGGCGATATTGCGGGCCCTGTATGCAGAGATTGGCGGAGTGATGATATATCTCTTCGATTTCCCGTCGAATCCTGGTATGAGGGGAAAATCTTCAGGACGATTACTGAACTGGACAAGCGCCCCGCGCTCCAGGCGGAGGTTGATATTGCTTTCGATCCTCACGGGCCCTGTGCGCCAGGTCCCGGCCGGAACCAGAACCGTTCCGCCTCCGCTTTTTGCACATGCCTGGATCGCCTCTGCAAACGCCAGGGTGTTCATCGTGTGACCATCGGAGATCGCGCCGAATTCCCGGATGTTCACTGTCCGGTTTGGAAATTGAGGCGTGGGCACGTCAGGCATAGCAAACGGCAGATTCGCGCAGACCTTCTTCACTTCCTCTTCAACCACGCCCGCCGATTGCGCCATGGTGGTGCAAACCATGCTCACTGCAGCACATCCCAACAATGCGATACAGAGCAGACCTCTCATAGACCGATCCTTATGCAGATGACCTAATATTGCACAGGAATCGGGCAGAGTCAAGCAGGATCGCACCGTAGGGGGCCTGTCTCAAGGCACAATGGTTGCCGCCTACTCCGGTCTCAGGGGAGCTTGTTCGAGGGAACTCCTGTCTCAGATACGATGGTTTCGAGGGACTACTGTGTCGGAAATGTTCCGCGGTGAGCGGTGCACGGGGACGTCGTGGCAGGTCTGGCAACAAGTTTTCGAAGAAAGAGCAAGTAGAGCCCACAAGAAACATGGGCTCTACGAATTCGAAATGAAAAGTACATCCATGCGAGGGGACGATTCCTACTTCTTTGGGGGAGGAATCGGATCCGGAACCCGATTGGCGATGGGCTTTGTGGACTTCAGATATGCAAAGACGTCCTTGAGGTCCCGGTCTGTCATCTGCCCGATGGTTGGCCAGGGCATCGGCGGGAGGAGGTTCCGCCCCGTGCCCATGTGCTTTCCTGTGCGTAGGGTTTTGATGAAGATATCTTCGGTCCAGCCTCCGATTCCCGTGGCCGGATCAGAGGTAATGTTTGCAGAAAAAGAAACACCCCATGGACCGACCCATGCCGTGAAGTCGCCATTCGTAATGGCAGCCCATTTGTCGGGCCCGAGCACGTCCTTCGGGATTGCGGGGAGCTTTGCGTCGGCCTGTTGACCCGATAACCCTTTCATGGGGTGAGGGACAGGACCGTTGGGTGTCATGGTCTTAGGAGCGTGACAATCTGCGCAGCCGCTGACGCGGACAATATACTCTCCGTGCTCAATCTGGGCTTTTGTCGGAGGAGTCTGCGCCTGAGCGGCATCCGGAGAAATGAAGAACAGGGTCATGCAGAACATGACCAGACCGCAGAAGAACAATGGACCGCGCATTGAGTGTGCCCTTTCTGATGGTGATGGGGTGTGGTTGGTTAGAGAATCATACTCATTCTGTTCGATAGGCTCGCGCCGGCAAGGCTCATTCTCCCCCGGCGGGTGGTAACTTGCCCATTCGGATGCGGTACGATTGCCCCTCCGGCCGTGCCTGCCCACCAGGAGATCGGGAAAGGCGCAAAGGTGCTTCCGTAGGCCACAGGCGGCCAGGGTATGGTCCGGAAATTCGTGTCAGGGCAATGGCTGGATTGGGGGGAACAACCGCTAAAGGGACAGAGATGCTGGAAGGTGTTTTCGAGGCGGAGTACGGCGAATGCATGGTGCACTTGAGAACTTCAGGATAAACGCACATGAAGGGTTCTCCGTACAAAAATCCGCCGACCTGGAAAAGAACAATGAGATAAGATATGTGCCTGGAGACCTTGAGTCAAGTACTATTTTTTTGAGTTGACTCTCCCACCTCCGCCCTGTACATTACGTGAGCATTTTCAGGTATTCCGGCAGATCAACCATCCGTTCCTGTGGAAAACTCCTATGGCGGGCCGTATCAAACCCTACCGTTCCGCGTCGGGGCTGACTTCTTCGCCACGCACGCCGGAGACATCAAGATCTTTCGACGGAGCGAAAATTCGCAACGTGTCATTTATCCTCCTCGGCGTGGCCGCGCTCGTGCTGAAGAGACACTATGCCGGGCCATTCCAGGAGCTCGTGCACAACTATGGCGGGAACATCACCGTTTCCTTCGCAGTCTACTTCATCGTTCTCCACCTACCGTTCCACTTTGGACCCAAACGGCTGTTTACCGCGGGTCTTGGTCTGGCGGCGGTAGAGCTGTTTGAGGCTCTGGATGGTTTTGGTGTGATGGCAAACGTGTATGATCCCGCCGATTTCGTGGCCAACGGGGTGGGAGTTGTACTGGCCCTGGGGGTGGACACCGCATTCCGTCAATCCCGGCGAACGGCCGGCGAACCCGGGCAGTCAGGGTCTTGAAACCTGCCGATGTGTCGCCGCCGCATCCGGCCTGCCCGGCTGCCCGGAAAACTCAAAAACGGAACTTGGAGCCGTGGGGGCTCCTGCAGCGCGCTACCATTCGCACAGCGCCTCTACGTACGCCGCGGATCCATCCCGCAGCCAGCCGTCCAGCTGAGCGGGCTCCTTCAATTGCTGGCCCCGCTCCCGCGGAACCACGACATACGAACAGGGAAGTCCGGGAAGTGTTGTCATATCCCCCCATAGTTTTTCGAACTGGAGTGTGGGATACACGTCTTCCTGCCCCTTTCCCCAGCGTTTCTTGACATTCTTGAGCGTAATGTATGTCGGCATGCGTGAGGCCAGCGCACGCACAGCCGCCGTCACCTTCTCCTGATTGTCCAGATCGCCGCGGGTGAGTCCGAACGCGCACAGCACCCTGTCAAGGTCGATCCAGTAGGTTGCGGAATTGTAGTACGAGAGCTCGAACTCGTACTCTTCCCGTGGAAGCGCGAGTCCCTCGATCAGCCGGAGTCGTCCATCGGTCCTCGCCAGCCCACCTCCGCGGTCGTCCAACCGGCGGTTGATGACTTCCACCGTCATCGCCGCTTTCCGCTCGATATGCTGTCCGAGAATTGCGGGATCGAGGCTTGCACCCATGGTGTCGATATTGTGTATCAGCAAATAGTTGAGCTGTGGACGCTTCTTCAAAAGCCGGGACAAAACCCCGTTTCGAAAGAGATTGGGAATCTCGTACCAGTGCCCGACCGGATGAAGGCACTGCAAGGGAAGATTGTCCGTGTAATCGTTTGCTTCGCCCTGCCGTTCAGCCCATTCCATCAACGATGCATGAAGACTCTCGAGCACCTTCTGGGCCTGTTCGTCCAGCAATTGCTGTGGCATTTCCAGCCACGCAAACCGGAGATCACGAATTGTCGGAATCAACCGCAGTCCGATGCTGCTCCCGGGCGAAAGGAGGACATCACCCTGGTAGCCGTAGAACTTCTGCCCTTCGAGGTACTGCGCGATGGCGTCATGGGTCAGGTACCCGGTCGAAAACAAGTGAGGAATCGCGCCTCCAAATTGTTTCATGGTACGACGGCTCTTCGCCAGATGCGTCTCCACAAAGGTGCGGTGCGCTCCGCCTAACCGGCAAAAAGGATAGAGGGCCTTCACCGTGCCCGCCCCTTTCGTCCAGCGGCTTCCGGCCCCCGCCGCAAGCGTGAGTACCGCAACAGTCCCGGACGCCAGCGCATCGGCTCCGATCCTGTGGTACGGCGATGAGGACGGCCCCGGACATTCGACAACGTCGCCCGCCTCCACGTCGGTAATGGCCGTACTGATGGGCAGCCGGTTTGCCGCGAGTCCGACCCGTCCACTGCGCAGATCCGCCCTGATTTGATCGTGCTGAATCCGGTCGAACCCATACCGATCCAGCAGTTGTTCCAGAGTGTCCTGATTCGCCGTCTGCGCGATTTGATCGGGCAAGAGCCGGTCAACGATGCGCTCGAGCATCCCGTCAAGAGCCGGATTGGTTCTGGAGGCCGTGGACAGATGTTCCAGCTCCTTCCGCTGAACGGCGGTCAGTCCCCGCGGGTCCTTTCGCAGGAGGGAGGGCACCATCATGGCATAGTAGGATTGAGGTAAAACGGTCTCCTCACCCATAAGAACTTCGGCCGAAGACCCCTGTTCGCTGATCGCGAATTCATAGACGACAGGCTCTATCGCAAACGGGATCCCGTGCTCGTACCGTTGCTTCTCGGTACTCATAATCTCCTGCAATCGGTTCTGGGCTTCTTTTTTTCGTGACGGGTGGAAGAGAAACCCCATTCCTCCGCCGGACATACCCCCGAGCATCCAGAATCCCCAGAAGTCCCGGCCGAACTCCGCCTGCACACGCGCAATGATCGATTCGGTATACAGATTTGACGCCCAGGGAATAATGGACTGGATTGGTCCCTTGAAGTTCTGGTGGGTGGCTTTACCGACGGCCCGGATATCCCCTTTCTTCAATTGCGTGACGATCTGCTCGAACAGCGAGAGCGCTTCCTGCCGTCCCTGCCATTCAACCGCGGAACGGAGCAGATAACGCTCGGTCACCATTTCGAGAATCGGTCCGACATCCTGTGCCATGCCGCCATGCACGAGAACAAGACTTTCCTGAAGGTCCTGCCGTGTCCGGCGCGACACCTCATCCAGAGTGAACACAGAATGGCGGGGCAGCAGGCATCCCCGGCTTATCCCGAACTCAATGTCCCCCTCCCCGCTCGGCACCCCTTCGATGAGCTTGATACCGGGCCAGATCCCTCCGGAATCCTGCCATCCCCCTCCGGAACCCCCAAGCCACTCGCCAAGGATTGCGCGTGCAGCCACCGTACGTCTCTCGCCTTCGCTTAATGGACCTTCGGCGGAGGAGGTCTGACCGGTCGCTCGCATGCAAACGGCGATGATTGAAGCAAGCAGCGTCGTCGAAACGGCAAGACGCGAGCCCTTGGGTATCCCGTTCACCTGACTCACGATTTCGAATCCCAGCCCCGGTCCCACCAGCCGTGACAGGAGATCGCCGATGGGTTGATGCACACCTTCCATTCCGGGCGGTACAACCCCGGAGGCGATGACCGCAGCCTTAAGCAACCCGAGATAGTCAGCTGCAAAATCAAAGAGCTGGCCGAACGACGAAACCTCGGCAACGGCCCCCAGGTCGGCACTGACCAGGCGGATCGTCGGTGTGTCAATGACCCGGAAAAACACTTCGACGGGCGGCCGCGGGACCGCCGAATCACCATGATCCCTGACCGCAAGGTCAATCGAAATATTCAGAACGCGCGCTCCCTCGGGGAAGTCCATGCCCAGGAAGAAGATGTCGCTCCACCCGCTGTGCGACAAATCCATCCGGACGGGTGTCTTCTCGTGAAGCACCGGAAACAGACCGTTTCTTCTCTGCGCAAGCGAAGGGAGTATACGCAGCGGATGATCCGAAGGATGTCCCGTCCTGAACATCCATTGATTGCCGCGCACAGAACGGACGCTCGCACGCACCTGATTGGCGAGCGTTTGGAAACCGAGACTCCGGTATGCCGCTGCGAGTGCGCTAGATATACCATCATCGGGACCATTCGTGCGCTGTAGAACGAGAAATCGTTGAATAGCCTCCTCGAAACGCCGCCGCAGGAGATCGTTGTACCCTTCGAAGGGAATATTCCCGCGCTGACGGAGACCGGGCTTGCATGGAATATGGAAGCGATGAATTGCGTAGAGAAAGAACAACGCCCTCACCTGTTCATACAGGTTCGGACTGGAACGGCGAAACTCCTCAAGGTGGGCACATTCCGCGAGCAATTGCTCGAGAGAGGCCTGTTCACAAAACGCATCCAGGGCCTGATTGCGGATGTTGCGGTCTTCTGCCGTGATGATGGCAGTCAGCGCACTCATGCCGGTCTCCTTTCCCCGACATGCTGTTCGCGCAGAACCAGCATCTCCATGAGCATCGCAATCACCTCATCGCGGTCCGTCCCGCTGAGCGCAAGGGCCATCTGCGCGTTGAGGAGTCCGTATTTCACTCCGACGTTGTACCGGTAGTCATCCATTTCCAGGGCGAGATATTTTTCCCTTTTTGCCAGCTCCTGCAGTGCGTGTGATATGGTGGGACAGGAAGAATTGTTCATCGCGGTGATGTAATGGTCCAGGATATCCATGACCGTCGGTGTCAACACGTGGATACCGAAGAAGCAGAGGTAATGCCCGGCACGGAGACCGGGCGTAATCAGCCGTTGTTCCGCCTCGGTGGGCGTGGGCTTTTCGATGACATTCTCGACCGTGTAAAGGTCATTCCTGCTCTGAACGCGCTTGCCACCTACGGCCCCGAAATTGGGGAGGAGGCCTTCACGGGTCGACTGCACCGCCGAGATCGCGCAGGCTTCCGCTTCCGCAGTGCTTACAACACGCTGGGCGCAGCCGCTTGAGGTTCTGCTGACGTAGAGGTGGTCCCCCACAAGGTGCAGAAACGACTCCCCCTTTGCATATTCGCGCGCACACCAGAGGGCATGTCCGTAGCCGCGCGGCTCGTGCTGATACACAAAGGACAACCGTCCTGCATGATCCCCGGCCACGGAGCGGAAGGCATGTTCGTCGTCGGGATGAACGATGAAACACATGTCATTGACCCCGGCGCGAACCACCTCTTCAATGATCACGGTCAACACGGATTTCTGTTGACCATCCCGGTCAATAAGGGTCTGCAGGGGCAGACTCCGCTGCCCCCTTCCGGCGGCTGTGATGATCGCCTTGGCGATTTTCATGTTTCATTCTCTCATTCTGAGTACATGACAGGGAAGGCATTGCTGCGAGCTGGTACCGGTACAATGTATGGCGGAACGGGGAGAGTGTCAAATTGATTGACTTTCTGCATACTTAGCCATATCTTTCCCCCGATCGTACAGGGTGGCGCCTATCCCGGGCCATCGACCCCGTTCCGAGGACCACAACGGAACGAGGCTCGTCCCGCACCGGGCGGGACGGGCCGTTGATCGAACCCGCTCTTCGAGTCCAACCGACGACCCGCTATCCCGTCCTGATGGATGGTTTTGCCTGCTTCTCAAGAGGAACAAACATGACCACTCTTTTGGGTCAGACAGTTTCTCACTATGAGACCCTCGGTCCCCCCGGTTTGACCCACGACAACAGACTCTTCCTCCACAGGTGTAGATCCATGCGGCTGAAAGGACTTCTCCGGTGATCGGCCGGACCATTTCCCACTACCGGATCACTGAATACCTCGGTAGCGGTGGAATGGGAGTGGTCTACAAGGCCGAGGACCTCAAGCTGAAACGCACCGTTGCCCTGAAGTTTCTCCCCCCTGAACTTACGCGGAACACCGAAGCCCGGAATAGGTTCATACAGGAAGCCCAGGCTGCCTCCGCCCTTGATCATCCGAACATCTGCAACATCCATGAAATCGACGAAACCCCCGACGGCCGGACCTTCATCTGCATGTCCTGCTACGACGGCGAAACGCTCAAAGAGATTATCAAGCGAGGACCGCTTCCTCTGGATCGGGCGGTCAACATTATCCGGCAGATCGCACTCGGTCTAAGCGAAGCCCATGGGAGGGGAATTGTCCATCGTGACCTGAAACCCGCAAATGTCGTTGTGACAGGTGACGGCACGGCTAAGATCGTCGATTTCGGTCTGGCGAAACTCCGGGGATCGGCAACCGTCACCTTGAAGGGCACGACGATGGGGACGGTGGCGTATATGGCTCCGGAACAGGCAAAGGGAAGCGCAGTCGATCACCGTGCAGATCTCTGGTCTCTCGGGATCGTCCTGTATGAGATGCTCTCCGGGAAACTCCCCTTCGAGAGCGATTTTGAACAGGCTCTGGTGTATGCAATCGTCCATGAGGAAGCGCCACCGATCGAAGATCAACGGAAGGATATTCCTCAGGCCATAAAGCAGATTCTCCAACGCGCGCTCAGAAAGAGTCCCGATGAACGGTATCAGTCGGCGAATGAGTTTATCGGTGACCTGGATGCGTTGTTGACCGGTGGGGCTTCCATGAAGCCACTCCTCTCCAGACGGGGGAAGAAACGGCGGCTCCTTTACGCCACGGCAGGCCTCGCGACAATGGTGGCTACGGCACTCGGGGTTTTCTACTACGGAGACCGGAGCGAGGTTATCGATTCCATCGCAGTCCTTCCCATGCAGAATCTTTCCCGTGACAGTACACAGGATTACTTCCCGGACGGCCTGACAGCCGAACTTATCACGCGCCTCTATGGGCTGCGGGATTTGAAGGTGCGATCCTGGCAGACCGTGATGGCATACAAGAAGACAGACAAGTCGCCACAGGAGATCGGCCGTGAGCTCGGAGTCAAGGCCGTTCTCGGATCCACGTTTCTTCGATCGGGAAACACGGTGCGCCTCGGGTTTCAGTTGACTGAGGCCGGATCGGACCGGAACCTGTGGGGCCGGACCTATGAACGGAATGCGGGTGAAATGCTGGAGGTCCTGGCAGAACTCTCACAATCGGTGGCACAAGAAGTGCACCTGAGCCTGACGCCGTCTGAACAGCAAGCCATCGGCCGTTCCCAGAAAGTCGACCCGCAGGCATACGATCTCTATTTGAAGGCACACGCTTACATTCCTTCCGTTTTTTCGCTCTCCGAGCAAGATTGGCACGAATCGATGACACAAATCCGCGAGGCAGTATCGAGAGATCCGACATGTGCCAGATTCCATGTGGGATTGGCCAATGTCTACCTGCAAGGAGCAGCTGTTGGCTATGTGACTGCTGACCAGCTGCTCCGGGAAGGGGGAGCGGCCGCCACACGAGCTGTGAATCTTGACAGCACTTCGGGAGAGGCACTCCATGCACTCGCGATAATCCGCATGTTGAATTGGGAGTGGGAAGAGTCTGTGGAAGATCTGTCACGCGCAATCGCGCTCAGTCCCGGCAACGCTTTTGCCAGAATGTTTTTGGGTTCTATCATGCTGGTCCTGAACCGCGGTGGAGAAGGGATCGAACAGACAAGACGGGGTCGCGAGCTAGACCCTTCCTTTGATCCTGACGGCGTGATCCTGGGCAGCACATACTTCATGGCAAGGCAGTATGACAAGGCGCTGGAAGTCCTTCAGGCTGGTGTCCAACGATCACCGAAAAATGCAGATGTACGAGTCGTCCTGGCACAACTCTATGCAAAGATGGGGTTGAAGAAGGAGGCTCTCCGCGAGGTGGAACAGTCCTTCGCACTCGGCATACCCGAGGAGAATGTGATCACGATGCTGAACAATGCGATCACGTATGCCCTTTGCGGCGAGCAGGAGAAAGCCCTTACGACCCTGCAGCGATACCTTTCCTCACGGAAGCAGACAGAGGCCGAGCCCTACTGGGTGGCTGCAACGTACGCTGCGCTGGGAATGGATAGAGAAGCATTCATCTGGCTGGATCGGGCATACGACAAACGGACCGGCCACATGTGTTACCTGAACGACGTTCCCTGGGACAATTTCCGCACCGATCCACGGTATATAGCAATGCTCGAAAAGGTCGGTTTGAAGAAATTCCTGGCACCGAATCGGTAGCTTCCTGATGCGTCGAAGTCGTTATGGTCTCTTCATTCTTCCGAGTCTGGGGGTGTACAATGGTCATACTCCGTTTTGTTCTTGCATACTTCTGTCTACTCACCTCAGGGTTTGCGCAGGCCGTCGACGGCTCATTGAACGGAAGAGTTCTCGACACAACCGGTGAACCGGTGATCGGGGCAAATGTGATCGTTACTTCTCCCGGTCTTCAGGGCAACCGCGGCACGGTGAGCGATTCCACGGGAGGATTCACCATCCTGCAGCTTCCGCCGGGGACCTACATCGTACGGATCAGTCACGTCTCTTTCGCGAACCAGACGGTCGAAAACGTGCGTATCCGCCTGGGAAAGACGACGTGGCTGGAATCGGCGAACCTCCGGGGGCAGGACCTGCAGATGCCGGAGGTCATTGTCTCGCAGGAAAGAGTTCTCCTCGATCCACACTCCACGGCCGCAGGCGCGAACCTCGTCGACCAGGATTTAGCGCTTCTTCCGGTGGAAAGAAACTACCGGAGCGTGGCAACGATTCTCCCACACGCGAATCCGAGCTACTATGGCGACGAAGCGAACATTGGTGGATCGACGGGCGCGGAGAACCGGTATTTTATCAACGGAACCGATGTGACTGATTCATTCCGCGGAACCACGGGCACCAATCTTCCCTATAACTTCATAAAGGAAATCGAGATAAAAACAGGAGGGTACGAACCGGAATACCGGAGCGCCCTGGGTGGCATCTTGAACGTCATCACGTATTCGGGGGGCAATACCCTGTCAGGTCAGGTCTTTGGCTTCTTCACAAACAATAACTTTGCGGCGGAACAACGCACCGGAGAGACTGAACCTCCAAAAGGTGATTTTTCCCAATACGATGTCGGATTTGGATTGGGTGGGCCGCTGATGCGCGACAAGCTCTGGTTCTACGTGGCATACAACCCGTCCTTCCGCAACGAGCAGGTGCAGCTACCGGGACTCGGCTACTATCCTGACGAGATCCGCGCACAGGTCTTCGCCGGAAAGATCACCTGGAAGGCGTCCGAAGCGTTTGACATGACGGCAACCATTCTGGGGGATCCGACAACGAGAAAGGGCGTGGGAAAGACCTTCGGGGGGCAGCCCACTGTCCTCACAATGGGAAATCCGGACCCTCTGCTTTCCGACATAACAACAGGCGGGTATGTTGCATCGATGGACGGACGTTTACTCGCAAGCAGCTCTGTGATCATCCAGGGGAATTTCTCGTGGACCCAACGCAAGGATCGGTACATGCCCGCCACTGACCGGGGAGCAAACGAGTTCTTTTTCTATGATGTCGGACAGGGCATGCTATCCGGTGGATACAGCGGCCGTGTGGACATTACCGGTTCATCACTGGTGGGTCAGGTCGCCGGAACCTTCTTGATGGGAAATCACACGCTCAAAACCGGAATCGCATACAGAGAAACCAGTCTTGACAGTCAGTTAAAGGATTTCGCCGTTCTTCAGCTGGGCGACTCGCTGTATATGACTTTTGATGTATCGCAAATCGGGACAATTCGTAACCGGATTCCGTCACTGTATGTGCAGGATTCCTGGTCGCTGAGCGAACATCTCCAGATCACCGGCGGCATCCGGTGGGATGGATTGTTCATCATCGGATCGGATGGCAAGCTATGGAACCAGGTCCTTACTCAATACCAGCCCAGGATTGGCATCACGTTTCTGCCGGGGGAAGGACGGAACGATAAGGTATTTGCGTCGTTCGGCCGCTACGCCGAGGACCTCCTCATGTATGGCTCAACCCTGTACCATATCGCCGGCGCTTACCAGCGCGGTTCGATGTACACACACGATCCACGTTCGGACCCCGCGGGTGGACAGCCCATCATCGACGTTACCACAGTAGCACCGGACACAAAGGATCTCTACGGACAATACTTCGACGAAGTGACTGTGGGGTACGAACGCCTCCTGGGGAACGATTTCAAGTTGGCTGCCCGCGGCATTTTCAGGACTCTGAAAGAGGTCATTGAAGACGGAGAAGATCCGGCCGGCTCCGGCTCCTTCCACTACGCAAATCCGGGTCATGCACCAATGACTTCATACCCCTCTCCCCGACGGGAGTATCTGGCGCTGGAGCTGACTTTCGAAAAGGCCTGGGGAACAAACTGGAATTTCCTGGCGTCCTATGTGCTCTCACGTACGTACGGCAACTATCTGGGGTTGTACCTGCAAGATAACTCAGCTGCAATTCCAAACGCCGGTCCCCAGTTTGATTTTCCGGATCTTCTGATCAACGCCACAGGACCGCTTCCGAACGACCGCACGCACGCCCTCAAGCTGATCGGCTCTTACCGGACCCCCTTTGGTATAACCTGCGGGCTTTCATTATTCTGGGCCACCGGTACACCCCTGAGCGAGTACGACGGCTCTGTACATGGAATCCAGCATGCTGTGTTCCTCGGTCCCCGGGGCACTGCGGGGAGACTCCCGAGCATCTGGGATCTTAACATACGGCTGGCGTACGACCTGCCCTCAACCGTACTTGCAGGAATCCGGCCACGGTTCATCATTGATCTGTTCCATCTGGGCAGTCCTTCCGTGGTTGTCCAGCAGGATCAACTCCGGTATGCCGGTGTCGATCAATCAGGGAACTACATCCCCAACCCCGCGTTCGGCATGGCAACAAGGTTTCAGCCGGCAATGAGCATGCGCCTGGGGATAGAGATCGGCTTCTGATCTCCCTATGCACCGGCAACCAGAACGCCGGACTGAGGCCTCACAACGGGCCGTGACATGACTCTACTTCGAAATCCCGAACCCGCAGTACCCGCATCCGACCTGCAGATGCTGAACGAGATCGCCCTGGCAGCAGGAGCTCTCCAGAACACCGACCAGGTCCTCGACATGATTCTCACCAAAGCCCTGGCATTCATTCACGCGGAGCAGGGCTCTATCCTCCTCTCGACAACGGAGAAAGACAAGCCGTTCCACACTCTGATCAGGCAGGACGGTACGAGCGCGCTTCGACCTTCCTACCATGTCGGTACGCACATTACCGGATATGTGCTCTACCACCGGAAGCCTTTGCTGGTGAAAGAGCTCCGGACCGATCCGAGATTTGAGACGACCGATGAAGAACGTTCGGCGATTCACTCCGTCGTGTGCGTCCCCGTCTTCAGCAAAGGAGAATTGCTCGGTGCACTTCTGATGGTCAACAAGAAAAAAGGACACGCTCCTGACAGCAAGGAAGAGCGCGCTTTTGACGAAGAAGACCTGCGTATACTGACAATCGTCGCAGGCCAGGTGGGACAACTCCTGGACAATGCCCGGCTTCAGGAAGAAGCCCGCAACGAACACAATCGCCTTCTCGCAGCGCGTCTGGAAGCGGAAAAGGAACATGAACTACGCGAGATCAAGACGCGATTCTTTACAAACATCTCGCACGAACTCCTTACACCGCTGACTCTGGTTCTGGGACCGTTGGACCGACTCGGAACGGCCCTCCAGGACAAGGAGAGCAAAGCAGACCTGGAGATGATGCGCCGCAACGGATTGCGGCTCCTGCTGCTTATCCGCCAGCTGCTGGAACTTTCTTCACTGGATGCCGGGCAGGTTAAACTCTCCGTTGTCGAAACCGATCTCGTGCATTTCCTGGAACACATCGTCTCTTCCCTTCTCCCCCTGGCGGAACGGAAAAAGGTTTCGCTCTCGTTCCACTCCGACGGAACCATCCTTCGGGGATTTGTGGACCGGGACAAGATCGAGAAGATTCTGACTAATCTCATCAGCAACGCCATCCGGTTCACGCCTGCAGGAGGGGAGGTGAGCCTGCGAGCCGGAGAGGATGGAGCCCCGGAGGGTGAGAAGATGCTGGAGTGTACGGTCACCGACACGGGAAGCGGTATCGCAGTAGATCATATCGGCAGGATCTTTGACCGGTTCTACCAGATCCCCGGGCATATCTCCCCTTCACACCACGGAGCCGGGATCGGACTGGCCCTGACGAAAGAACTTGTGGGACTACACAAGGGGTCGATTTCAGTGACCAGTACGGTGGGTGAAGGAACCACATTCATCGTCCGTTTCCCCACCGCCCGGTCGGCATATCGCGCCGGGGAGATCGTATCGATCCCTGAAGCAGATCGTCGTCCGCCGGATGATATGCCCCCCGAAATGGAGTCACTGAACACAGTCCGCGAAACAGTGGAATCTGCCCCTCTCGACGAAGAACGGGCAAAGAAGATCCTTCTGGTGGTCGACGACAATGCCGACGTCCGGCGGTATATTCGCTCTGCACTTCACACGACCTACCGTGTGGAGGAGGCCGCTGACGGCAGGGCAGCACTTGCGGCGGCCACCGAACGTATTCCGGATCTGGTGATAAGTGACGTGATCATGCCCGAAATGGACGGCCTCACTTTTTGCCGGCATTTGAAGTCCGATGAGCGAACCAGCCATATACCGGTCATCCTGCTGACAGCCCGGGCTGGTGTGGAGAACACCGTCGAGGGCCTGGACGTCGGCGCCGATGACTACATTGTCAAACCGTTTGCCATGCGGGAATTACAGGCCCGGATTCGCAATCTCCTGGTGCAGAGGATGTCGCTGCAGGAGAAATACCAGCAGCATTGTGTCCTTGAGCCGGCCGGTCAACCGATTACATCGACAGATGAAAAGTTCCTGCGCCGGGCATTGGATGTGGTCAATGCGCATCTCAGCGAGCCCGGACTCGACACGGCAACCTTCGCCAGAGAAGTGTTTATGAGCAGGATGCAATTGAACAGAAAACTTCAGGCACTCACCGGTCGCTCAACGCATGAGTTCATCCGGAATTTGCGCCTGCAGAAAGCCGCGTCACTTCTGGCGGCTCGTTGGGGAAATATCACAGAAGTGGCGTACGAAGTGGGATTCAGCGACATCTCGCACTTTGCGAAAGCATTCCGCAAACAGTACGGAGTCACACCGTCGGAATACAACCCGTCGGGTCTGTAGGGAAGGAAGTTGCCCCGCCAATAGCACCTTCTCCACCCCTCATGGGGTCATTTGATGCTATCGAAGTAAGAGGAATTTACGCGTCTGGACGAATGCTCCGGCCTGAATCCTGTAGAAATACACGCCGCTGGCAAGCCCGGAGGCGTTGAACTGTACTTCGTGCGTCCCCGCTGCACGTTCCCCGCTGATCAGCTGTGCAACTCGCTGCCCGAGGGTGTTATACACCGACAGCGTCACCTGTACACGCCCGGGTAAGCTATAACGGATCGTTGTAGTGGGATTAAAGGGATTCGGATAGTTCTGACTGAGGGCGAATTCCACAGGCGTGCCGCCGGAAGCAATACCGGTCACGGCCAGAGGATCGGTCCGGAATTCAAACACATCCGCCGCGGTGAACGGCTTCAGAATCTTCAGCAGAAACCGGTCGCCCGGCATCGGGTCCTGCGACGAATCCGTTCCCTGGAAGAAGAGCTCCCATGTGGCCACCGTCGTTCCCCCGCTGTCTTCCAGAATCACCAGATCATCAAACCTGCTGATCGTCCGGTTGTTGTCCCCATCGCTGAAGAGAAAATCCACCCTGCGACTTTCCGTCCGGTTCCAGACGGTGAAATGAACAGGGGTCGGATTCCAGAAATAGCGGGCGCGGGAAGTATCCACAACATGGTCGAAGAGTTCCAATTCATAATCAGCAATCCATGGGACCGCCTGTACTGGAACCCCGTCATCCGACAGCGTGGGAAGAAGAACCTCCGGCACCAGCGTACTCGAGCCGCTCACCCAGCGCGAAGAGTCCGGAGAAACAGACGGTGGATTCATATCGTGAAGAACGATCCTCACTCCGTCAAAGAGCGGGCCTTCCTCCCCCGGGAGCCCCACCGGTACCCGGTCCAGAACAAGCTGTCCCAGATCAAGATCACGGACCGAGTAGGTTTTGGCCGGGGGAACCGAATCAACGAAAGTCAACCGGTATCGATGGTCACGGACATTTGCCGGATTGGCCACCGAGATACTCACCCTGCCGTCAGAGCCCCCCGCAACATGCCTGACCAGTGTATCCACAAGCACCGGGCGCAGATTCCTGATGGAAAAAGGAGAGGAGATCAGTTCCGAAGAGGCCGCCCCGTCGCTGCATCGAATACGAAGGAGGGTCCGCTGAGAATTCGCGCAAAGATCTGTTGGCCAGAAATACTCTCCCGTGTTGGGCGGGTTCCCCACCGGCTTCCATGACATGCCATCATCCGGGCTTGTTTCCAGGGAAATTGACAGCGAATCCCCTTCAGCGTCTCCGGCCCACCAGAGGATTTGTTCAATCCCGCTCCACTGAGCACCTGCAACGGGAGCAGACAATTCGATTTCCGGAGATGCATTTTCCGGATTGTCGACGGAGAACCGTCCTCCGGTCTGCGCGAATCCGTAGAGGGTGTCGGCAACCGCGCGAACCCGCAGCAGATACCTGGCCCCATCGGGAGTCAGCGTGGTACTCCAGAGAAAGGTCGTGTCAGGCGTGTGCGCGTTGTAGATCTCCTGCCACATGTTCCCGCCATCGGCGCTGATTTCAACGAGCGTCGTCAGCGTGTCCTTTCGGCCGCCGAATGACCAGGTCACAGGGACGGCTCCCGACACCCTCGATCCGGGGAGGGGTGAGTGAATCGTGAGAGGAACATTCGTTGCGGCATTCTTGAAATGAGCCCAGTGCAGGGGAAGAGACTGGCTCATATGGATATCGGCGTTGTACCAGTTATGGACCGCTGAGGAGGAGAGAGCGAGCTCGTTAAAACCGTTTTGAATCCCGTGTGCATTCAGGATGCCGAGGAACTGCTGATTGCTGGTCGAATTGCCCCCCGAACCTACTGTCTGCAAGAGGAATTTCATGGGGCGAAGGACCGACCAGTAGGATTCCGGTGCAGTAGCTAGAAGGTTCAGGTCAAACGCCCAGAATGAACCGTCATATGCCCCGGCAGTGAAAAATGATCCCGGGCGCCGCCAGAGCAGCTCCAGCATATCGTAGCCGCCATACGAAAAACCGTCCATGCCCCGCTGCTGGCGTACGGGAATCGTCCTGAAGTGTGCATCAACATAGGGAATGAGTTCATCCAGAACATACGAGAACTCCGGGGACGCAGGAGGGGCTCCGAGTCCGGGCATGACCAATATCATCTTGCCGATCTGCTTATGTGCGTAAAGCGTGTCCACCACCGTTTCAATATTCCCCCGGCGGCTGTCATCCTCGCGCGGATCCGCCCACTCGTTCTCATGTCCCCTGAAGAGATACACCGCTGGATACCGTGCGGTTTCACCGTCGTAACCTTCGGGAAGGAAGATATTGAACGATCGCGGGCCCCCCAGAATCACACTGGTGTGTGTGTGGAGTTCGATCCGGCTTTCCTGGGAAAAGACCATGGTCGAGAAAAGAACAGAGAAAAGGAAGAGTGAGCGGCGGACACAATGGATGCACATCACCTGTTCCTTCTTCATACTGACGGGACGTTGACGGGTGTGTGGTAACGTAAGTGCGGTTTCCCGGGCATGAGCAAGATCGGTGCCACCCCAATACCATACCGCAATCACCTGTTATTGTCAAGTGTCAGCGTCAGACTCGCTTCTCAGGTGATGCAACAGGGTGCCGCCACCTCCTGCCGCTCCGGTTCGCGTTGCTGCACTACCCCACCAAAAGAACTGGCCCGACAACCCTCCAGAACCGGATGCCGGGCCTACTCAAACCTGTCGCGTATGTGAGACCGCTACATCATCGATGCCCTGCGCTAATGAACGAGCAACAACCTGCGGGTCTCGACGAAAGAACCCGCCTGTAGCCGGTAGAAATACACACCCGAGGGAAGCCGGCCGCCGTCGAAGTGCACCTCATGATAGCCGGCCTCCCGTTCCCCACGGGCAAGAAGGTCGACCTGCTGACCGAGCGCGTTGTAAACATTCAACTCGACAACGGATTTATACGGCAGGGCGTACGTGATGGTCGTGCTCGGATTGAAGGGATTGGGAAAATTCTGGCTCAACATGAATCCCGGCATCGCATCGTCACGCACTTCCGTAAGTGTGGCAAGTGTTGTCGTTTCGCTCAAGAACATGGCCCCCGAAGAGTCGATACCCTTCACCCGGTAGAACCTCTGCCCCGCATTTGTACGGTCGATGAAGGAATACACACGGGGCGTACATGTTGTGCCGCCTGCCGGCGTGACGCTCCCGGGAACCGTCTGAAACCCGCCGACATCCGAGTTCGAACGTTCAACTTCAAACGACACAGTGCGGTACTCGGCCAGAGTTTTCCAGGACATCGACGCACCTCCCCCTGAGGCAGGGGCCACACTCAGGGAGTCAACAACCGCCGGGAGCGGGGCTGCCAGGGTGAACCCGATGGTATCTCCCCGCGCACCGATGTCGACAATATTCAGTCCGCCCGGAGCGCCGTTCGAGAGAGAACTCCAGGGGTTGGTCCGGTCATCGATTGTGTCGCGTCCGGTTTCCTGGCTGAAAGCCGCGTTGTTGAGCGTACCGTTGGCAGACGGTGTGCCATCCGGTCGATACACATAAAGCTCGTCCGGAGGGCCATTGGCATTTCCGCAACCGCTCCTTGCCCCGTTCACTCTGTACACCACAAGTCCTTCTCCCGGAATCCTGCCCTCGAACGACGTCGCCTTCTTTCGATACTCAACGACGAAATATTCTGTAGCTGAATAGGGGGATGGGATCTTGTAGCAATTGTCGACAGGGTACGACAAGGGACGGAGTGTATATCTGCCGGGCGAAGTAATCGTGGGCATCGTGTTTATCCACTTCGTATACCGGAACTTCAAATATGCACTCATATGCTGGGGGGGGTTGCTGTTCGATGCCATGACGTCCCACGAACCGACGGGGGTGATACCGTTGGAGGCATAATGATAGAGATCCGGATACCCAAGCGTATGGCCCATCTCATGGGCGAGAACCCCGACATTCGACGGGAGGAGGCTTGTTTGAAGCTGCAGATTGTAACCCCATACCCTCTTCCCGTTGATGGTCACGGTCTGGGAATACAACGACCACTGGTGCGGCCAGAGAAGCGAGGACCATCCGGTCGTCCCGCCACTGATGATGAAGCAGACATTGTCCACCCGCCCGTCACCATCCCCGTCAATCAGAAGTCCCGGAGGAATTTCTCCCTCTACGCTTTCCACTGCGGCCTTGAGAAGGAGATGCTCCCGGTCCCTCCGCTCCGTTCCGTTGTCACCCCCATTGTACCCGATCGGATTGGTGGAGGCACTGTATGGTTGGTAGTAGCCACGTGGCTGAAGATCCTGGAACGAGACGACCGTACTTCCGGGAGGCTGGGGATACAGGGTTGTTGAGATGGTCAACTTATTGTAGGAAGCTTCCTTGTAGAAATTGACCAGGGAGTTTGCACCCGGTGCAGAGTTGTTGAACATCGCAGAATATTGAGCCGTCTGGTCTGTGAATTCGGCTTCGTCCAAAAATCTGATGAAAATCACCAGATTATTGATCGTCCCGGCAGTCGGTGCGAGCGACGTCTGCCCCGGAGTAGAGGCCAGAAGGCTGTTCCTGAGTCCCTGTATCACCTCTGGGGGATCCACCACCCCCTTTTCCAGTCCCAATACGGCCGGATTGGCTCGTCCAGCCACGAAAGCCGAAGGCAGAAGCTGTCCCTTAGCTCGAAGGGCATACACGTAGAAGCCTGATGACGGATCTTGCACAATTGTATAACCTTCGCCATCATGCAGCCAATTGTAGTACTCGTCACCACTGGCAAAGCACTCCAGGATCACGCCGTCGGGTTGGAAGACCCTTACCGGAACATTCTCCATCGGCGCGGAACGGAGCAATACCGTCGGTGCCAGGAACATGATCGTACACAGTATCCAGACGAACTGCTTCTTTGAGGGAAGCATTGCCGCCTCTGGCATTGTTCTCAATGCCAAAGATTGCGCAACTTCCGTACCAGTGTTCTCTCACCATTCCCCGGGTACGCGGTTTGGCGGAAAGAAGAGCCCCGGAACATGGACCCTGCCATGAATCGGGGCTTTCCCGTGTGATTCTGCAGAACGAGCTTCTGGGAGGCAGCTTCAAACCGGCCGAGGGACTACTTCGGCTTGTAGCCATCTGACAGGGTTTTCATGAAGGCAACAACTGCCGCCTCCTCTTCGGGCGTCAGCTTGAGATCTCCAAGCTCTTCCTTGTTCATGTTTTCTCTGACTTCGGCAGGCAGCCAGCAGTTGACACCGGGCACAGGATTGGTCACCGCGTCGGCCGCGGGCAGGACGTCACGCGTGTTGTAGAAATGAACAATCGCTTCAAGGCTCTTGAAGTACCCGTTATGCCCGAATGCCTTCACGAATGATGCATGTGGCCGAAGATCGACATTGCGCAGGGTCGGCACACGATGTTTCCCCAGGTTTTCCTTTGCATACATTGCGTACTGAGGGAGGTCTTTCAAGAACCCTCCCAGGCCCGTATCGATCCACTCCTTGCCTTCGGGGTTCAGTTCCGGGGGCATCGTATACCATGGGTTGTCAGGGTTCCTGGGAAAGCCCAGATTGTCATACGTGAAATCTGTAAACAGCGGTGGTTCTCCGTTTGGACCGGGACTGTTCGGATGGCAGTTGCTGCACTTGGCTTTCCCTTCAAAGAGATCCAATCCTCTTTTCTCCTCTGCCGTCAACGCAGCCTTGCCTTTGAGGTACAGGTCATATTTGGATGTAAACTGGTTCATCGCCGGTGAGTGTTCAAACGCTGCGATGGCGATCGCGACGATGCCGAATGCGAACTCCGCGTCCGACATGCACACGTCATCGATATCCCAGATCCTTTTCGCGGTCTGTTTGAATTCCGCCCCGTACGTTGAAGCGCAGATTTTTTCCACCACGGCTTTCGCGCCGGTGTTGTTCTGCTCAACCGGATTGAGGAAAGGTCCCTGAGCCTGATCTGCCGCGGGGTTGCCAAGCTTCCAGCC
The DNA here is from genome assembly GCA_963779225.1 of uncultured Bacteroidota bacterium. Classification (GTDB taxonomy): domain Bacteria; phylum Bacteroidota; class Ignavibacteria; order UBA10030; family UBA6906; genus CAVPCZ01. The sequence continues at coordinate 941,448 of CAVZWW010000001.1, read as the reverse complement.
TGTTGCCCGGCCGTCCCAGAAATCTCCCCCGACAAAAACGACATCCTCCCCATTGCGCATTGCATGAAATGCCGGTGCGAGTGTGGCATAGGCGGATGCACTCGGCTTGCGGTTCCCAAACCGGGTATGAACCGCTCCTCTGTAAACGGATCCCCCCTTGTTCAGTTCCTCATCCGGCCCGGTCCAGCCCACTTCCGGACTGTGGCAGGCCGCACACGCCTGGCCGGGAGGAGTGGAGAGATTATTGTCGAAAAAGATCTTCCGGCCAAGATTTTGAAGATCTTTGTCTTGCAGGAGCACAGTCAGATCCTCGGGCACGGCAGCATCCGTCGGTTGCGGTTGCTGCTGACACGCAATTATCAACAGAGGGAGGAGGAAGAAGGACCCGCATCGGAGGAGAAGGGAAGATTGCCATTCCATGGTGCCCTCCACTTTTGGATTTGGAGCAAAGGAAAAAAGCAAACAGCGCGCACTTGCCAGTCAGGCTCTCGCCGATCAGATGTTGAACAGAAGAGGCAGAAGACGGTCCCGCTGGCAGAAATCGGGGATGATCAGATCAGCGCCCGCTTCGATGAGCCTTCTTCGTTTGGAGAGAACGATGCCATACCGGCGAATCTCGTTGCTGGCCACACCGATGGTGTACCCGCCCCTCTTGTGTGTTTCACGGATTTCAACCGGACCGTCTCCAATCGTGAGAATCTCTCCCGGACCCCGGTCACCGATGTCCCCCAGAATTCTCTCAAGCACCATGCGCTTGGCTTCTTTCGTGGCGTCCCCGACTGCCCCGTAGATGCGGTTTTCAAACAGAGACCGGTAACCGAGGATATCGCATTCCCGCTCGACATCCTCCTGATCCGTGCCGCTAGCCAGATACAGCCGCACTCCTTTCCGGTGGAGTGCGGTCAGGAAGTCCACCGCCCCTTTGATCGTAAAATCCATAACGTCGAGTTCGCCTTTCCCGAGCTTCGTCACACGATCGTTCACCATTTCCAGGAGTTGATCGTTGTACATCTTCTTGTAGCCAAACTCGTCAAGAATGTCCTCTTCCGGAACAGAGCGGAATTGACGGACCAGGTTCACGAGACCTTTCATCTGGACCAGGGTCTGGATTCCTGTGGTGTTGTCAATGTACTCCCGCACCGCCGTCCTGACGTGGCCGTACAGTGCTTCATCCGCCCCCGGGACGGTCGTCCCCAGAATCGCCCTGATCATCATAGGTTCCATGATTTCTTCCCATCCCTGCCTCAGGGTGGAAAGGGTCCCGTCGTGATCGAAGATCGCGTGGGTGAAACCCCGGCGCCCCGGAAGGGCACTCACGATTTCAATATCCGTACCGGCATGGAAAACCGCCTTGTGCGATTGCCGTGCGAGGTCCGGCCGGTAGCGGAAGTCCGGATCCGTACCCAGGTTCAGTATTTCCTGCGGTGATGCAGTCCCGGTCTGCATAAGCTTCTGCACGGTAACGCCTGCAACGAGACTTCCCAATTCCGCTGCCGTGTGCGGCCCGGCTCCCGCGGCAAGAGCCGCCGTAATACCGGCCAGCATGCTGTCGCCCGCCCCCACCGGGTCCACGGGGGCAAGAATCAGAAGGCCGGGAATCTCATGGAATCCTCCCTGATCAAAGACGGCACAGCCGCGTTCACCCCGCGTCAGGAACACGGTTTTCCCCCAGCGCTGGTACAGACTCCGGCAGATCCCCTCAACTTCCCCCGAATCCATCAGATCGGGTGCTGTACGCTCTGATTCGAACAGCCGCGTCCCCTCCCGGAGATTTAGCTTGCGCATCGTCCCGGTGTACTCGTCGATGTAGTGGCGCGAATCGGAAATAAACATCGTGCCGGGGTTCCGGAGGATGAGTGCGCGGAGACTTTCCCGGAATTCCTTCGTATGGATGCCGCGCGCGATCTGTTGATTGATGATGACGATATCCAGACGGGTCAGATCCGCGGAGAGCTTTTCGATGAGGCCCCTGCTCACCAGCGGGTGCAGCTGGTTGAAATTGCCGAAATCCATACGGTGTTGTTCGTGTTCGTGCTCGACGGGTTTCATGTAGACGTGGGTATCCCACTGTTCACCCTGCATCAACAGCCCGTCCGCGTTGATGCCGGTAGAGACACAGAGACCCCGCATCTCCTCGCCAAAGGGATCTCGTCCGACAACACCGAACACGGACACATGTTCCACTCCCATGGCCTTCAGATTCTTGGCAACGTTGCCCGCGCCCCCGAGCATATACCGCTGGGAGCGGACCGGACGGGTGGCAAGCCCGGTTTCTATGGAGACTTCGGAGGCGGCGGGTTCGAGCAACACATAGGCATCCATACAAAAATCACCCACGATCCCGATGCGGGCACTGCGGATGTTCTCAAGTAGACCCTTTAATTCGTCGCGTTTCATACGGAAGTATCGTCCTTGATGTCCATTTGCAATGGGAGAAAGTACTCTTAACCATTCCGGTCGACAATATAGAAAAAATATTTTGGTCGTTCAACCGGCGGTTGACCCGGCATTCAGAGGAAATTCAGGTGGTGCAACGGATCGGATGCCGCCCTTGCTTTCTCCGGGTCAGATATGTATACTCCTGAACCTGCACACGGGTGCGCCCTCCCCCTTCGATCTTCCCTGTACGGTCGCATAAGGAGGGACCGGGGCCGTCTCTATCAGCAAGAGCCCGTGTATCTGTTTCACGAAGTACCCGGTCGGAGAATGTGAATATGACGCGCGTAGAACCCACCAAGAACTGTATGGCAAAACTGGAAAGAATCCGGAAGACCCTCCGCCACGAGGAAGCCGATCGTGTCCCGATCAGCGATTTCTTCTGGGGAAGTTTTCTTGACCGCTGGCGCCGTGATCTGGGATTGGCAAAGGACACAGACATCTACAAGTATTACGATCTGGATTGGACCGTGACTGTTCCGAATATGGATCCCCACATCAAACAGTTTGAGATCCTCGAGGAAACAACCGATCGCATCCTCGTCCGCACCGGCTTTGAAGCGATCATCAAGAAGCAGTTTGCCGATCCCATGCCTGCCTTTCTGAAGTTCGAGACCGATACGATCGAGAAAACCGCGTCTTTCCAGTTTGACGACCCCTGGGACCCCCGGCGCTATTTCAGCGCCGGTGACAACCAGATCGCCGGCGTCGGAGACGGATTTGCCCGCAACACGCCCGCCTGGGTGGATACGGTAAAAGAGCTGTCCGCTGACTTCCCTGTTTACGGCAGCATTTGCGAAGGACACGAAATGCTCTGGCGCATTGTCGGTTCAGAGAACGTGATGCTCTGGATCGGACTCTATCCCGACGAGCTTGGCCGGTTTATAGAGCGCATCGGTGAATTTGTTCTCGGGTGTACAAAGGCGCAAATCACAGCAGCGGACGGGAGCCTGGCGGGAATGGTCATCTGGGGTGATGTGGCGTACACGCGGGACGTCTTTTTCTCTCCTGTCTACTGGCGCAGATACTTCAAACCGATCGTCAAAGCCATCGTGGACGAGTGCCACTCGCATGGGATCCCTGTCATCTATCACGGCTGCGGGAACGTTAACAGGATTTTCGGCGATTTCGTGGAGATTGGCGTGGATGCCTACAATCCGCTCGAGGCAAAAGCGGGATTGGATGTCATCGATCTGCGACGTCGCTTCGGACACAAAATCGGATTCTGCGGAAATCTGGATGTGGTCACCTGGGCAAACGGCACGCAGGAAGAGATCAAGAGCATGGTGCTTCGCAAGCTGAACGCCGCGAAGGGGGGTGGGTACATCGTGCAGTCGGATCATTCCGTCCCGAGTAACATCTCGGGACAAGCCTACGAATATGTCGTCAATCTCGTCCGGGAATACGGGAGGTACCCCCTGCGGCTGGGGGAATACGACATCCCCGATCTTCACTGACCCGATTTGCAGGGCAGGACAGGCGCACTCATTTCATCAGGAGCATCTTGCCGGTCAAAGCCTGACCGCCGTCGGTGGTCACGCGCACCAGATATACGCCGGAAGAGACCGAGCGGCCCCGGGCGTCGGTTCCCTCCCAGGTAATCCAGTGCCGGCCCGCCTCCAGAGGTCCCGCGTAGAGCATCCTCACTTCTTCGCCGAGAATCGTATAGACGTTCAGCGTCACCATGGAGCTCCGTGGAAGGAAGAGCGGAATGGTGGTAGAGGAGTTGAACGGGTTGGGAAAATTGCTTCCCAGGGCGAATTCCTTCGGCAGAAGATCTCCCAGAACTTCGCCCACCGCCTCTTCGGTTCCCACCACGATCCGGAATTGAGATACCGGAACCACCGGGACAAACCGGTACACGGAATCCGCACGAAGGTTGACGGTCCGGCCACGGTCATCATCGATCAAAACAACCTGGTATTGCAACGGCACTTCCGAAACTCCGCAGAAGGAAAGTTGAGCGGGTTTCTGAACCACCGCCCGGACATTCAGCGGCCAGGTTTCCAGCGAGTCGACCGCGGGGCGAACGTCCGTCGCAAAGACGCTTCCGCCTGAATCCCACCCGGGGCGGTCAAAGAACACGTGCGGTCCTTCTCCGACTCCGCGCGGCATCCGTAGATCGAGTGGATCTCTCCCCCGGAGTGCGGCCGGAGAGAGACCGATACTTGTCGCCCGGTCGTTGAGGTTTCCGGACGACAACTCGATGTCTATCCGCCAGAGCGCCGGATCGTCCCGGGCGGGAATTTTCGCGGCAGTCGGGCCAAACGGGATCCGGAGGACTGCGCGATTGTCTGCGTTGTCGAACATGTACCCCTCAAACGGCACGAAATTCGATGACCGCGCAAACGCAGCGTTGTATGCCCAGATATCAGCGATGAGACCGGGTGCATTGGCGCTCTTCACGGAAGACCATTGAACCGCGGAGAGATACGGATTGGTGATCAGGTTCCAACCGGGATGCACGGGAATCAGTGCGGACCGTATGGAATCCAGCGGCATGGTTGGAACCGATGTACTGATGTTCACCGGTCCTCTGTGCAGAACCCAGAACGCACGTCCATGTGAAAATTCAAATGTGGACGTCCCATCAAAAGACACCAGATAGTTGCTCGCGGCTCCGTTGTCCCAATAGGTCACCCAGTCAACACCGTCGATTCCTGACAACACGGTATTCACCGGCAGATCGCCATCCCCCGGAAGCCCGACGAGGCGATATTCACTCGACTGATACCCGGCACTTGTCGCGTAAGAGGGAAACGGCACAGTGTAAGAAAGGCTAAGGTTGCTCGGGTACATAACTGAAGCGGTGAACGATCTTGTTGGAGAAGGCTCACTATTTCCCAGCTCACTCCTCGCAAACACCCGCCAATAATAGGTGACCTCCCATGCGAGAGAAGTCACCCGCCTGGAGGTATCAGCGATGGTGGAATCCTCAAACGCCGTTGTGCCGAATGCAGGGTCCGATGATACCTGAAGGTGGTACTGAATCCCCTCGCCCAGCCACGGGTGCCATGTAAACGTCACGACGGTATCGACCAGGGGCGCTGCATCCGCCGGTGATTCAGGGATCGGATACGGGGTCGGAGGTGCAACGATCTCGAAGTCGATACTGTCGGAAGTCCCGCCGCCGGGCGGATCGTTTGAAAGAAAGACCCTGCGCGTCCCCTCCGGAGCGGAAAGGGTAATGCTAATGTCGGCCGTAAGGCGATTCGTGGAATCCACGGCGATCGTGTTGACGATGATGCCGGCTCCCATGTCCACACGTGTCAGTCCGTTCAAGAAATTATCGCCGGTAAACACCACACTCAGCCGCTGGAGCACAGCTGCTCTGTCCGGGATCACTGAAGTGAGCGTGGGCGGCGGATAGGTGGCGACAGTGAAACCTCCGGCCAGAGTACCCACGCCTCCTCCGGGAGGGCCATTAAGAACAAACACGTCACGAGCCCCCAGCGCGGCAGTTCCATCGATGTCGATAGTGACGGCCAGCTCGGTCTCTGAGATGACTGTGGTAGAGGTCGCAATCTTATCCCCGAGACTCACCGTCGTCTGGCCGGGAAGAAATCCTGATCCGGTGATGGTGAGAGAAAGGGTCTGCCCTCTCCTCCCGAGAGCGGGCATCAGCTTGGTTATCGTAGGTACGGGATTGAGGACCTGGAATGTGTCAGTCCGCCCCGTCTCGGCTCCGCCGGTGCGTGTTACCCTGAGAATAGAGTTCCCTCCGGTCTGCATGGCGAGGGAGTGCGAGGAGAGCACACCCGAGACGAAGGGAATCGTCAAACGTCCTTCCGGGGATATGACACCGTTCGATGACACGTCAACAGTGCCGCTGAACTGTAGCGCCATATTGCCATACCTATCGTTGGCAATTATGCGTATGGTGAAGGGCACACCCGCAACCTGTGTCCCGATTTTCCCGCCCCCTGCCGCATCGACAAGAAAGGTATCCACAGGCCCGGGTTGGTTGGTCAGCACATACGCGGCCGGCGTTGAGACCCCTGGAGTTCGCGCTAGTACGGTAAATGTACCCGGAAGCGTATTGGCAATCAGCAATGAGGCGGTTGCATTCCCGGCGCTGTCGGTAAATGAACTGTCAACCAATCTTCCGGCAAACTTTGCGCTTGGACCGGTGGACGGGGCGGTAAATGTCACCAGAGCTCCCGACACCGGGTTGCCGGATGCATCCGCCACCGTGGCGCTCAGACTCGTATCAAAAGCCAACCCTACGGTTGTAATTTGCGGCGTCCCGGCTGCCGCCGTGAGAGTGCCGGCCGCGCTGACCGTATTCGTCAGATCAAACACGGCGCTGTCAGCGATTCCGGCTGTTGTAGCGGCCACGTGAAATGTGCCGGCTACGGTGTTGGCCGTGAAAGCAGGAGCGGTGGCAATACCGTCAGAGCCGGTGGACACGGTGGATGTCCGGCTGCCGCCCGGGAAGGTCCCGCCCGGCCCCGATGCCGGTGCGGCGAAGGTCACCACAACACCACTCACCACATTTCCCAATGAATCCAGTACGATGGCCTTCAGGGGGATCGGGAACTGGGTGGTCACCTGCGTTTGCTGGGGAGAGCCCCCGGCCGGTCTCACGAGAGCGGTACCACCGATGGTGTTTGTCAGGGAAAAGGTAGCAGTAGCCGGGCCCGCCGGGAGTGATGCAACCACGCTGAATGTGCCGGCCACACTGTTCGCGGTGAACACGCCCGAAGTGGCGACACCGTTGCTATCCGTTGAGGCGGTGGACCCACCCGCAGCAAAGGTCCCGCTTGCGCCCGATACCGGCGCGGACCACACGACCTGGACGCCTTTCACCGGATTACCTGCCGCATCCTGTGCCAGCGCACTCAATCTCAGCGGGAATGCCGTTCCAGCGCGCGTGCTCTGCGGTGTCCCTGCGTGCGCCATGATTGCTGTTGCCGGGCCGGCAACAACTGTGAGGACTCCGGAGTTGGTCGCAGAAAGGGTCCCGAACGTCGCCCGGATCCGGGCGCTCCCGAGAAGCCTGCCTGTAAATGTGGCCGCCTTTCTGTCGGGACTCGAGACCAGGTCACCGTTCGCCACTCCGCCCGTTTTGTTCTGCAGGCTCCAGCTGTCCGCCGCGAGGTTGGAGACGAAATTGCCCGCCGCGTCCCGCCCGACAGCGTAGGCCGTGAAAGTGCTCCCCGATGAAATATTCCGGTCGGTGACGACTGATCCGGTACCGTTCGCAGCCGTTTCGACGCGGATCTGTGAAGCTGCTCCGGCAACAACAACAGTGAGTGTCCCGGATGGGACCCAGCGGAGACCACTTACAGCCGCAGTGATCACGCCTGTGCCTGACAGTCTCCCTGAGAACGTAGCACTCTTCCTGTCGGAGCTCGTCACGAGGTCCGTGGAAACGACACCGCCGGAAGTGCTCGAAAGAGTCCACGCATCTGCCGCGACGTTGGTCACGAAATTGCCGTACGTATCACGCGTTACGGCATAGACCACGATAGATGTCCCGGAAGTCATATTCTGACTCACCAGCACCAGGCCGGTTCCATCCGAGGCAGTCTCGACTCCCACCGTTGTCGCCGCAGCTGCACTGACAGAGAAAGGCGCACTGACCACATTCCCCGGTGTTTTCGACAGTGTGGAACCCGTCACCGTGAGCGTGTAACCATTGCCCGCCCTGTCGATTGAAATATCGGTGAAGTCCGCGCGGCCGGTCAGGAGATCCACGGGCAGGCTCAGGGTTCCCATCAGGGTTCCTCCCGGCCCCGCATCGTTCTGTATGGCCAACGTTACGGTCTGCGCAATCCCGGCTACCGGGTTACCGAATGCATCCTCTAGAGTGATGCTCGGCTGGACCACAAAGGGTGTTCCGGCAATTCCCCCTCCGGGGCTCATGGTGAATCCCAGCCTGCTGGGGGACGCAGCGGTAATGGTGAACATTTCGCTGACAGCGGATGCCAGACCCTCGCTGGATATGGTGAGCTTCTTGGTTCCCGCAAGATTGATGCTCAGGTTGCCAAACGTCGCAATGCCAGAGGCGTCGGTGAGTTGAGAAGTGGTTCCCGTCAGTGTCCCGGTTCCGTACGATAGTGAGACGGATACAGATATCCCCGCCTTGGGCAAGTTGTTCCCCTCTTCATCCCTCACCTGAACGCTGACCGCGGGGACAATGGATGTACCGGCCGGGGTACTGGTTGGCTGCTGGACGAACACCAGCCGGGCAGGCGGCCCCGGCACGATCGTGAACGCGGTGCTGACGGCTGTCCCCAATCCGGCGCTGGATGCTGAGAGGGTCTTGCTTCCTGTGAGGTTAACACTCAGGTCGCTGAAGGTTGCAAGACCGGTTGAACCTGTGGATCGGGTAGTCGTTCCGCTGAGAATACCGGTACCGGAAGCGATGGATAGGGTAACAGGCACGCCGGAGGCGGTTACGTTGTTGCCAAGGGAGTCACGGACCTGAACCGTCACCGGCGGCGAAAGAAGCGATCCGGCAACCGCATTCGTCGGCTGCTGGACGAACACCAGTTTCTTTGCAGGGCCGGGGGTGATGGTGAATTCACTGCTTACGGCAACGGTAAGATTCCCGCTCGTCGCTCGCAGTGTTTTCGGCCCGGTCAGATTGATGCTCAGGTTGTTGAATGTCGCTATGCCTGATGTCGTGCTCCTCGAAAGCGTGCCGCTCAGGATTCCCGTACCGGAAAAGAGGGCAATGGTTACCGATGTTCCTGTCGTGGTGACGCTGTTGCCGAACGCATCCTGAAGCCCAACGGTCACCGCCGGAATAATGACCGCACCCGCTACGGTGTTTGCCGGTTGCTGCATATATGCCAGACGGGCTGCAGCGGCCGGGTTCACCCGAATACTCCTCGAAGTATCCGGGGTCAGCGCCCCGCTTGTGAAACGGACGGAGATCGTGTCAGCCAGGGTATGCGAAATATTCGTGAACGTCACTGTCCCGTTTTTCGCTGTGGCCGTAAGTATTCCCTGCAGTGTCCCCGCTCCGGCGAGTCTGGTCGCTGTTACTACCGTGCTGTTGTCGGTGGTAGTGTGATTTCCTTCTCCATCTTCCACCCAGATGACCGGCTGTTGGCTGAAGGCCACACCCGCCGTGGCTGTCGATGAAGGCTCTGTTTGAATGCGGAGTCGTGCAGCCGGCCCTGGAGAAATCGTGAAGTTGCTGCTTGTTGCGGACTGCAGACCTGATGACGAGGCTTTCAGCTGTTTGGAACCGACCAGGTTGATGCTCAGTCCGTCGAACGTGGCCAGTCCCTTTGCATCGGTGGCACGCGTCGTGGTCCCGCTCAGGATCCCGGTCCCCGAGGAAAGGGTCAGGATGACGGAGACCCCGGCCTGTGCGACGTTCTTGCCGGATTTATCTTTGAGCTGGACCGTTACGGCGGGGGAAATCTGCGCCCCGGCTGTACTGCTCGTCGGTTGCTGGACGAAGGCAACCTTTGTCGCCGCCAGGGGGTTGGCGATGACGATGGGAGCGTTGGTGATGACAATGGGAGCAGGGTCGGATACAGGCGACGGAGTGAGGCCTTGCGCGTGCAGCATGCCGGCGTTGAGCAGCAGCAGAACAACATATGCCCCAAACCTGTCAGGGCCTTTCATGATCAGCCTCTGGCTTTCGGCGAGAACTGGTTGCTGCACTGGACACTGGGGGGATGAGTGGTAAGGCGGCCACGCGCCGAGGATGGGATCCTCTTGCCGCCGAGACTATCCGGTCACCCTCCCCCGCGGTATAGTGAAATCCGGACTCTCCGGATTGAAATATACAACCATGGCGTTCAAATAACAACTGGCATGTCAAAAAAAGAGCTCACTGTCACCCTTGTTATAACATACCCATGGTCTAAACCGTTCCGGGGGTTCCGGACAATGACAAATCTCACGTAAACACTGAGGTTCCTGCGCGATTCAACAGCGGCGCTCTTTCTGGCCCTTTTTTCGGAAAACCCGAATGGCCACGTGATTTGCTTTTCCCCCGACCGAGTTGTATTCTAGCGATGGGCGTACGTGAACCAGGCCCCCGGAGTGCGAATCTATGAGAGTCCGACTTTGGTGTTTTGCTTTCACGACAGTCACGGCATTCGTCCATGCTCAGGTACCCGATCCTGCAGTGACCTCCGTCATCGGACGAACAAACATCGATTCATTAACAACGTTCGTCGCCGAACTATCGGGTGCCGCCCCGGTTCTTCTCAACGGTGTAAGCGATACGATCAAGTCCAGATACGACACGGATCCCGGGAATGCTAAAGCGGCGGTCTATATCGCACAGAAGCTGCAGAGCTACGGGCTGACCCCGCAGTTGCAGGATTTCCCCTTTGGGGGCCGGAACGTGTATGCAACCCAGACCGGCGTGGAACGACCGGGGCGATACTACATTGTTTGTGCACACTACGACGACATGCCGTCCTTCGGACCCGCACCCGGAGCTGATGACAACGCCAGCGGAACCGCGGGTGTCCTCGAAGCCGCCAGGGTTTTCTCGGAGTACAGGACGGCCACAAGCATCAGGTATGCCCTCTGGGACAGGGAAGAAATGGGGCTTCTGGGGAGTAAGTACTATGCGAACCTTGTCGCAACCATGCCGGAAACACTCCTGGGAGTGGTCAACCTCGACATGATCGCCTGGCATACAAATCCGGACATGAGGATGGACGTACACACCTCCTCCGCCGGCAATTCGATGTGGCTCTCGGATACCGTGCTTTCCGTCAATAACGCATACGCCATCGGCCTGACACCTGTGGTCAAGAATCCCGGGAGCAGCGCAAGCGACCATTCTCCGTTCTGGTTAAAAGGATTCGCTGCCGTGATGCTCATAGAAGACATGACATCCAATTTCAACCGGAATTACCACACGGCGAGAGACCGACTGGACAGCCTCAATGGACCCTATTTCCACAGAATGAGTAAACTGGCCGTTGGAACGCTCGCTGTTCTTGCGGGAATCCGCACGACCAGTGCCACGCGGCCTCAAGAGCGGATCCCGGATGGCTTCGCGCTCCACCAGAACTTTCCCAACCCTTTCAATCCGTCGACCTCGATTTCGTACGACCTGAATTCCGAAAGCAGGGTTCGCCTGACCGTAATCAATATGCTCGGACAGGAAGTTGCCACTCTTGTAGACGACAGGCTGCCGGCCGGCGTGTACAGGGTCGCCTGGCATCCCTCGGTCTCCTCGGGAGTGTACTTCTATCGGCTGGAAGCCACGCCGACCAACAATCCTACCGGCATTTTCCTTGATACGAAGAAGATGATCCTTACACGATAGCGCCGGGTTTGCACAGCTACATTGCTTTTTCCTGTCGGAGGACAATTGTCGTTACCTCCGCCGGCGCATGATACCGGACCGGCGCGAGTGTGAGGCCCACACCGTCCGTCACCACGATCGCCATCGATCCGATGCGGTAAATCCCGCTGTAGTATCGCGTCTCGCGCATACTCGGGGTCAGCGGAAAACCAAGTGGATGAAAGACAATCTGTCCGCCGTGCGTGTGGCCCGCAATCACCATGTTGTATCCCCGCTCCGACGCCAGCCGGATGAGCCACTCAGCCGGCTGGTGGACGAGGAGAATTCTGAAGTCCGCCTCCGGTGCATGGTCCAGGATGCTATCGAGCCTGCTCTCGTTCAATTTCCGGCTGTAGATGTGCGTCAAACCGGTTATCAGAACTCGCCTGCCCTTCCAGATCAAGACCCTGTGCTGGTTGTCCAGGAACACCCACCCGCACCGTTCCTGAAAGGCGCGGATGGCACCCGGAGCGGACCAGTAATCGTGGTCTCCCATCACCGCAATTGACGCAAGCGATCCCTTGATGCCGCACATCGCCTTTTCCGCCCCCTCAAGGTAGTCGGTCCCCCCCGTCACGACGTCCCCGGAAGAAACCAGCAATTCCGGATTGTGTTCATGCACAATCCGGTGCACCTGATCGATCTTCGACTCGCCTGTGTACCGATCCACCTGGATGTCGCCCACGACGGTGATCCGGAAATCCTGCAGTTCCCCCGGCAGCTCCTTGAGCCGCACCTCCTCCGTGCTGTCCTGTACGCGCGTGGTGTCGACCAGAACGCGTACCGGAACATAAAGAATTGCCACTGCTGCCAGCGCAAGTCGTCCATAGGCGAGCACCCGGCGCCACCGCTGAAATCGCGCAGGTAAAAAGCGGCCGGCGAGAACCGCGATATCGAGAAGCAAAAAGGGAGCGAACAGTTCCAGCACAATGATCAGGCTTATCCACTGGGGATAGAAGAACAGGTAGTCTGCAATCTTTCCTGCATTTCCCGCCTCCAGCCGGTTTGCACCGTAGCCAAAAAGATGGAGGGCCAGGATGAGCAGAGGGAAGCAGTAGAGCCAGGCAATCAGGAGAAGCGCCACTCTTCTGGCACGCCGCTTCGATTCAGGGCGCAGGAGCCCCACCGAGGATGCCGATCGGAGCGCAATGTACAGATAGAGCGGGAGAGCAATGGCACTGATGGTCAGGAGTGTGCGAATGGCCCACGGCATGAGGTATACGTATCCTTCTGTGATCGGCAAATATACGCTTTTTCTTTCCGGCCCGCAAAACAGCGGAAAGCAGATTCTCGGAAATTTTATGACAAATTCCTGACAATCCGAGGCTTCCGGAATAGTACATTGTCGCAAAGACAACCATGATGACACACAAACCGACAATCGCCCTGTCCCTTCTTCTCCTCACCGGATCCCTGCCTGCCACCGGATTTCCATCCGGCAGTGAGGCGGACAGCTCCCGTTCCCTCGAACAGCCGATCATCGAACCCTTTCCGATTCTGAGCTACGACACCGATGCCGGATTTGGCTACGGTGTCAAAGTGGTTTTCCGGAACCAACTGGGATTCCGGGAATCGTTCGACCTGACGCTCTTCAACAGCACCAAGGGGGAACGTTGGTACCGGCTGGTCGCCTCCCTCCCGGATGCGGAGATGCGACAGGGCACATCCTACCCTATCGCGCTCGAAGTCGCTGTCGATTATGACAAATGGATCAATAATAGTTTTTTTGGTGTGGGTAACGAAGCCTCCTTCGATCAACGGGAGTTCTATACAAAGGAGCCGCTTGACCTCAGCCTTACCGTCAGCCGGGGGTTTACTCCGTCGGTGATTGCCGGGGCAGGAGTCAGGTTCAAAGCCGTGCGGAATTTCGGGTTCTCTGATACAAGCCATCTGGCAACACTTCCTCCCGAACTGAACGCAGGGCGGGTCTCGTACACCTCTCTGTTTGTCTCGGCACGATACGACACCCGGAACAGCACCATCAGTCCGACCGGAGGGCTCGTTCTTCAGGGAGACGCAGAATTTGCTCCCGGATTCTTGCCGGGAAACGTGTCCTTTGCCCGTTATGGTCTGGCGGTTCAGCACTATCGCCCGGTTATCTGGGCGTCGACGACCCTTGCCCTTCGGGGTATGCTGCAGTTCCTGAGCGGCAACGATCTGCCCGTGCAGGTACTTCTGCCGATCGGCGGGAACGCAACATTGCGTGGCTTCACCCAGGACCGGTACATCGACTGCGTGGCGGCGGTGCTGAATGCGGAAGCGCGATTTCCGATCTACTGGCGTCTTGGAGGCGTGCTCGGTGTCGACGCAGGTAAGGTCTGGCATACTCCGGGAGCACTCGACTTCTCCAACTGGGCAATCAACCCCACGATCGGCCTGAGATTCACAATGGAAACATTCGTCGTGCGGGTTGACGTAGGACTCGGGAAGGAGACAACGGGGTTCTATTTCAATTTCGGACAGTTGTTCTGACAACATTACCATCCACCATGGAGGCATCATGAACACACGTGTACTTCTCCTGTTGCTTTCTCTGTTCCTTGCCGCCGCAACAGCGGCGGGACAGACGGACACGCTCACCATTTTGCATGTCAATGACACGCACGGCAATCTTGCCACCATCGGCCCCCGGAATGCGGGCCTGGTGGGATCCCTGGGCGGTATCGCCCGCGCCGCGTCGATCATCGGGGGCGAGCGTATGGCCGACCCGGGCGCCCTGCTGCTTCACGCAGGAGATTTCTCCATCGGTGACTTCTTCTATAATAGGTACTTCGGAGTCGCCGAATTGCAGATCATGGTCGCGCTGGGCTTCGATGCCCTGACCCTGGGCAATCACGAATTTGATCTCACCCCGCAGACCCTTCTGACGGCGCTGGACAGCGGGTTCGTCGGCGGAAGCTTTCCCGTTCTTTCCGCAAACCTTGTGCTCCCCGACGCTTCGGTCCAGCCACTCAGGAAATACGTGAGTCCGTTTACCGTCAAACAGGCGGGGAACGTCAGAGTCGGCATTTTTGGATTGACCACGCCGGCCACCAACCTTCTCTCCCAGCCCGGACCTGCGGTCCTGGACACCAATATCATTCCGATCGCCGCGGAGATGGTGGACTCTCTGAAAGCCCGCAACTGCAGCGTGATCGTCTGTCTGTCCCATCTCGGTTTGCCCCTGGACGAGTTGGTCGGCCGCTACGTCCCGGGGATACACGTCATCGTGGGGGGACATGATCATTCTACACTCGTCACACCCCGGCTCGTCACCAATCCGATCGGCGACACCACGTTGATCCTCCAGGCCAACGCTTTCTATCTCGACATCGGGAAGCTGCGGCTGACGGTACAGGGAACCAAAGTCCGGATGCTGGATTACTCGTTGATGCCGATAGACTCTGCGGTTCCCGAGGAACCCGCCATCGCGGCAAACGTGAGTGCGATGATTGCAGATATTGAGGGGGTGTACGGACCGGTCTATACGCAACAGCTGGCCGCAGTCACCGCTTTCTGTGATGAAGTGGCTGATTCGTTGATGTTCCCCGGAAAACATGACACGCCGGTGGGCAACCTCGTCACGGATGCCTTCCGGGCCGCAACAGGAACGCAGATTGCCTTCGAGGTCGGCGGATCCACGGCGGAGCCGCTCTATCCGGGACCGATCGTTTCCGCGGATGCCTTCCGCGTCGTCGGCTACGGATTCAACACCGTAAACGGCCTGGGCTACCGGATTGCCACGTTCAAGATGATGGGAACCGCCATTCTATTCGGTCTGGAATTTGGGTTGTCCGGTATTGAAGCTGACGACGAATTCCTGATCCAGTCGTCCGGTCTCACGTACGAATACGATTCCGGGCTGCCGCCCCTCGGCCGGCTTGTGTCAGCCAGAGTGAACGGGGTCCCCGTCGATCCCTCTGCAACATACACCGTCACCGCCAATGAATTTGTACCGATGTTTCTGACGCAGCTGGGTATTCCCTTCAGCGATCTCCACGTATCCAACGACACAACCGAGTTTCAGGTGCTAGCCGGTTACCTCGCACAACTCGGTTCCATCACCCCGGCGGTTGAAGGCCGCGTGGTCAATGTGGTAACTCCCACCGCAGCACCTTCTGAACATGGGGAGCTGCCGCACGAATTCCGGCTGGAGCAGAACTTCCCAAACCCTTTCAACCCGAGCACGACAATCGCGTTCACGATCCCCCGGGCCGGCAGGACCGCGCTGAAGGTCTATGACGTACTCGGGGCTGAAGTGGGACGGCTGGTGGACGGTGTGCTGCCTGCGGGGGAGCACCGGGTTTCCTGGCAAGCCGGTTCGCACTCCAGCGGCGTCTATATCTATACCCTGACCACTGATACCCGCGTTCAGGCGCGACGAATGCTGCTGATCAGGTAGTTGAGCTATGCGGCGGTAACGGAGTTTCCGGTGGAGAATTGTGGCTGTGTCGGGGTGTCTGGTTGACAATTGTGGCTGTGTCGGGGTGTCTGGTTGACAATTGTGGCTGTGTCTGGGTGTCTGGTTGACAATTGTGGCTGTGTCAGGTTTTCCGGCAGCGACAGGGGGAGAGGGGGAGTCCGGGTTGCAGACGGGCTCCCCTTTCGCTGACGCCCCGTCCGCTTTATCCTCCCTTTGTAACTTCCGATATCCTTTTGTACATTCAGTCAGATCAAGGAAAGAGTCGGCAAACGGGAAAGGAGTCCGTAGTCGTGACCACGATTCGTTACGGCTGTCATACTGAAGTCGGGAGGGTCCGCCGGGAAAACCAGGATTCCGCGGGGATGACACCTGATCCTCCACCGGGGGTTGAGGATCCAAGAGGTGTACTGTTTGTTGTCGCTGACGGTATGGGGGGCCATCGTGCAGGGAAGCGAGCGAGCGAGCTGGCCGTGTCGACTATTCTGGAATCGTACGCCTCGGCTCCCCCGATGGAGATCCCCAATCTTCTCCTCAAAGCAATGAGCGAAGCGAACACCCGGGTCTTTGAGGAAGGTTCCCGCATTCCTGCATATAACGCGATGGGCACAACATGCAGCGTGCTGGTGGTGCAGGATTCAACTGCCTGGCTGGGACACATCGGGGACAGCAAGATTTTTCTGGTAACGCCGTCTGGAATCCGCCAGCTGACCACCGATCACTCACGCGTATGGGAATTGTTCGTCCGCGGCGTCATCACACGCGAACAGGCCCGTGTACATCCGGAACGCAACCTCCTCACGCGTGCCCTGGGCACGCGACAGGAACTGGAGGCGGACATCAGCGGACCCATCGCCCTTCAGGCCGGTTCGCTGCTGGTGATGTGCACCGACGGTCTGACAAACCACGTGGAGGATGAGGATATTCGGCGCCTGGTGGAAACATCCCCGCCGCAGGAGGCGGCGGAAGCGCTGGTTGCGCTGGCCAACGAACGCGGGGGAACCGATAATATTACTGTGCAGATTGTGGAAATTGGTACAGGGTAGACAACAGGGGATCAACCAAACCCGGGCAGTATCTACTTGCACACCTGCCTGAACACCCGCAGGTAGTTTTCCCCCAGGATTTTCCGCACGTCGGCAACGCTGTACCCGCGCCTGAGAAGGGCCGCCGTGAGATTGGGAAGCTTGGAGACATCCTCCAACCCCGCCGGCACACTCCCGATACCGTCGTAATCCGACCCTATCGCCACATAGTCGATCCCCACGCGGTTCTTGATGTAGTCGATATGCTTGATGACGGTATCGATGGTTGCGCTGCTCTTGGAAGAAAGGAACGGTGGATAAAACACCACGCCGATGACACCACCCCGCCCGGCGATGCTGTCGATCTGCGCGTCGGTCAGATTGCGATAATGATTGTTGAGGGCGCGCACACCGGAATGGGTCGCAACAATGGGATTCTTCGTCGTGGCAAGAATATCCAATATCGTTTTGATGCCCGTGTGCGCAACATCGATGATCATCCCGAGTGAATCCATCGTCCGGATGACCTGCCTGCCAAAATCCGACAGTCCGACAGTCGTCGACCGCGCATCAGCCGCCGACACCGCCCAGTCGGTGCTGTTGTTCCAGGTAATCGTGAGGTATCGCGCTCCTTGGTCATAGAAGGTCCGGAGCTTCGCCAGATCGTTTTCAATGGCGTGCCCGCCCTCGACCGCAAGAACCCCGGCAAGCTTGCCGGCGGCATTCACCTGCAGAATCTCATCAGAGGTGCGCGCCTGCCCGAATTCGGCGGTGTTCTGCCGGATCTGACTGTTGAAAGAGTCCACCATTGCAAGCGTGAACGCATAGTACGGATGGGCGATGGAGTCCCTCCAATCCGTCCAGACCGCGAACATCTGCGCGTCCACCCCCCCGTCACGGAACCGGGGAAGATCCGATTGATCTGTGGTATGGCGGATCCCCATCTGGTAGCCGAACACCACTTTTTCCATCACGTCATTGTGAAGGTCGAACACGAATGCACGATGGTGAACCGTCTCCAGACGGACATCCACGCTGGTGCCGTTGGTGAGTGTTGCGGTCAACGTGTCGGGCATGTAGATGAGTTTTGAAGTCACGATGTGGTACGGGTCCGCAACCACCTTTCGCAGATCCGTTACTGTCGCACGACCGCCGAATGTGGTGACGTTACCCAGCCCCCCCTGCCCGCCGCCGTCCAGCTGAATCATCTTCCTGGTCGTCTTTGCCCCACCAAACTCAATGGAATAAAAGAGCATTCCCGCCGCCCCCTTGCTCGTCCAGTCAACGGCATGGTTGCCGGCCGGCACGGAGAAGGTCTTTGCGTCGATCAACTGTCCGACGGCATTGTAGACGGTAATCCGGACATCCCCCGCAATCTGCGTACTCAGAGGGATTGTCGTCGAAGGATTGAAGGGATTGGGATAATTCTGATCGACGGAAAAAGACCCGGGAAGGACGGGATTCTCAAGGACGCCGGTCGTGTTGAAGGTGTAGGACCAGAGACCGGCGGTGTTGGTCACCACAGAATACCGTTCGGCCGGGTTTTTCGTATTGACGATCTCTATCAGGGCGGAATCGATCGGAGCAAACGTGCTCTGGTCTTTGACGGAACCGGAGATCGTGATGATCTCCGAAAACCCGTCCGGAGGAAACACCAGAAGGAGACCCAGAGAAAGAAGCAGAGGGAGCTTATGCACGGATTCCGCCGTCCTTCTGTGTATGGTTAGAGATCCCTGTCACTTCTGGCCGGAACTCGCCCCCGGCATTCTTCTCGTACGGTCGAGAGAAAGTTAGTGCATTCCAGCGCCAGAATCAAGGAATCGGCGTTCCAACCGATTTTCTGCTGAGGCATCACGGATGGCGCCGCGGGAAGTTGCACCTTCTGCGCGAATGCAGTATCTTTGTGGGGTGAAAACGGCATTCCATATTGTCTTCATCGGTCTCTATCTCGCCGTCACAACCGGCCTGACGGTGGTGACCCACTTTTGCGGTACCGAGCCCGTCTCCTCCGGCCTTGTCTCGTCGACGCCGGCCGAACCCGACTCCTGCTGCGGCACCGAAGAACCTGCAACCGGTTGCTGCACGAACCTGGTTATCAGTCTCGTTCTGCACGACGACCACGCGGCTTCTCCCGCGTGGTCTCCCCTGTCGCTCGCCGGAAACGCACTCCCGGTGACGCCTTCCACCGTGGCGGTTCTCTCCCCGGAACGTCCCGCCGTACGGTATGAAGGTATATCTCCCCCGGGTTCCGCAACATCTCTCTCACTTCTCAACTGTACGCTCCTCATTTAAGAATCGGTCGCCTGTAAGCAGGCGTCGCGGCACTCCGCCGTCGTCGCACCACTGTTTTCAAACGATCACGATCAATTGAGGATACCATGACCCTTCGCATGCTGTTCATCACGCTTGCCGCCGCTGCATGTTCGTTCACTTCCGCCCAGGAATCCACGATTCAGGATGCACAACTCAAAGTCTTTGGAAATTGCGGGATGTGCAAAACCAGGATCGAAAAGGCCGTTGCCATCAAGGAAGTGAAGTATGCGAAGTGGAACAAGTCAACGAAAATGCTCCGGATCGCCTTCCGTACACCCGGCATGACGCTGGATTCCCTGGAGCACCGAATCGCAACAGTGGGCCACGATACAGAGAATTACAAAGCTCCTGACGAGGTGTACGCTTCTCTCCCCTCCTGCTGCCTCTACCGAAACGGCGAAAACACTCACTGATGCGGCGCCGTGCAGACAGGAAGGAATGATCATATGAAAACCATTGGATCTCTTCTGATGTGGCTCCTCATCACGACCCCGGCTTCCGGACAAGAAGCCCTCAGGGGGCTGGTGCTCGGAAGCGGGCCCGGCGAATCCCTCTCCCCGGTCGCGGGCGCAAACGTTTACTGGATGGGCACAACACGCGGAACGGTCACCGATACCGCGGGAGTGTTTATTCTCCCCTTCGTCGGGACTACGCGCGTTCTTGTCGTCCGGCACGCTGCGTATACGGGCGACACACTCTCGGTAGGAGACCAGGCCACCATTACGGTGAGACTCCGCGCGGTGACCCGTGAAGTGGAAGGTGTCGAGATTGTCGGACGGCAGCAGGCTACCGTGATTGACTATATGAGCGCCGCATCCGTCCAGCGCATGACCCAGAAAGAACTGACGAAGGCGGCATGCTGTAATCTGTCCGAGAGCTTTGAAACCAACCCTTCAATCGATGTCTCGTTCACGGATGCCATCACCGGAACCCGCCAGATCGAAATGCTCGGCCTTTCGGGTATCTACACGCAGACATCACTGGAGAATATGCCCTACATCCGCGGGCTGACATCCAACGTGGGATTGACATTCATTCCCGGGACGTGGATCAAGTCCATCAACATGTCCAAAGGGATCGGTTCGGTCGCGAACGGTTATGAGTCCATCACCGGACAGATCGACATCGACCTTCGCAAGCCGGAAGACATCGACGAAAAACGGGCCTACCTGAACCTGTACGGCAATCTGGACGCACGGTTCGAAGGCAACCTCAACCTGCGGCAGGAGCTGGGGGAACACTGGTCATCCATGACCCTCCTGCACGCCAGCTCCCAGCAGCGCGAAACGGACGACAACGGGGATCTCTTTCTGGACATGCCCGTCTTCACCACATTCAATGCCATTCAACGCTGGCAGTATGGCGATGAAAACGGCTGGCACGGTCAGCTGGTCGCCCAGTTTCTTGACGACAGGAAGGAGGGCGGAACCAGACAATCCCCGCCTCAGCCCGATCCGGACTCCGAATTCCTTTACGGAACAAAAGCCCAGTATTTCCGGCTGAGCGGAAAGACGGGACACGTGTTCGATGGGAAGCCCTACCAGAGTTTCGGTGTGCAGTGGTCCCTCGGCCGGTACCGCACCTCCTCCTTCTACGGCCCCCGTGAATACGCCGGAACAGAGGAGACGGGATATCTCAACATGCTCTATCAATCCATTTTCGGTTCCACGGAGCACGTCTTTCGCACCGGTCTGAGTCTCCTCTACGACCGGTTCGATGAGGAGTTTGATCAGCAACCCTATGCGCGCATCGAGCGGGTTCCCGGAGCTTTCTTTGAATACACGTACAGTCCAGCGGATGAACTCACCGTCATGGGAGGTGTGAGGGTCGACCGGCACAACGCCTACGGTACCATGATCTCGCCACGATTGCATATTCGGTATTCGCCGCTGGAGGATTGGGTGATCCGGGCCGTGGTAGGCCGCGGCTACCGCACGGCAAATATTTTTACTGAAAACGCCACCGTCTTTGCCAGTACGCGCACGGTGAGCATCAGCCCGACCGGCACGTTCGGGTACGGCCTGGATCAGGAAGTCGCCTGGAATTACGGTCTCAACCTGACACACTATTTCCTGATTGACTACCACGAAGCCACCCTGAGCCTCGACGCCTACAGGACGGTATTCGACAAGCAAGTGATAGCCGATCTTGATTCCTATCCGCGCGAGGTCCGTTTCTCCGGCGTCACCTCGGGTTCGTATGCCAACAGCGTCCAGGCGGAGTTGAACATGCAGCCCCTGGAGAGACTGGAGACGCGGTTTGCCTACCGGTACATGGATGTCCGGCAGCAATTGAACGGCATCTGGATGCAACGCCCGCTTACCGCACAGCATCGTGCGCTGGTCAATATTGCCTATGCGACTGAACAGGAGGAGGAAGGTGATCCACAGACATCGTACAATCTGACGGTTCAGTGGTTCGGTCCGAAGCGAATCCCCTCGACAACAACCAATCCCCCGGGGCTCCAGGCACGGGCAACATCACCTTCTTTCGCCACGGTGAACGCGCAGGTCACCCGCACGCTGTTTGCAGGGCTGGAATTGTACCTGGGAGGGGAAAACCTCCTGGATTTCAAGCAGGACGACCCCATTCTGGACCCCGGAAACCCGTCAAGTCCGTACTTTGACGCAGCACTGGTATGGGGCCCCGTGAGCGGAAGGATGGTTTACACAGGAGTCCGCTTCAGACTGTAACATCGATCTCCCAACTCTTCTTGCTTGAGTTATGACCATTTGGTATGTTGGAGCATCACTCCATCTCCCACCACAGGTCCACACAATTATGAAACGTCGATGGTTCATTCGCTTCACCGCGCTCATCGTTGTCGTTCTTCTGTTTCTCAACCTGTATGTGTTCTTCACACGCGAGTGGGAATCTTCGTTCTCCCCGACGTCGTATGCGACGCTTTACTATCCGCTCGATGTCCCCACGATCAGGGAGTGGAAGGTTGTCGAACGCAACCGCCTCCAGATTCATCTCGCCTGTACGAAACAGATCGCCGAATGGAGAATCCTGACAGACGGCGGCAATCTGCAGAACGGGTCCGGCATGTCTCCGTCGTTCCGCATTGACACCACTTTCAGCCAGCTCCATACCTACACCCTCGTTCCGGTGCCGGAAGGAGCCTGCCAGACAATCGAGATTTCCGTGAGGGTGTACCCGAGAGAATTCTACGCTTCCCTCGGCATGCAGCACGAAGATGTCTATATCGTCCGGGCAAATGTTCCGTGCGGCGATTTCGAGCAGTTTGCGATTGCAGACTGGACGGACGACTATGCCTATGTCGGGGCGGAGGGACTGGCGGCGGCGGACCGCATACTCAAGGACGAAGTGGGGCTGTTACCTTCAGACCCGACGTTCACGCGAATGGACAAATTGACCCGGTACCTCCGGATAAAGCTAAAGGGTGCGGGCGGTATCCCGAAAGATGACGAACGCTGGATGAACCCTTGGCTCCTGTACAATGCCATGGCGGACGGGAGCGGCAAGGGCTGGTGCACCCAGCACGCCCAGGTGTGGGTGTTCTGGGCGAACCGGGCGGGAATCCCGACACGGTTTGTCTTTGGGGCACGCACTCAGGACAACACGATTGTCTATACCGGACACGCCTTCGCTGAATCCTATATCCGGGAACAACACCGTTGGGCCTTCGTGGATCTCTCGTCAGGAATGATTTACGTCACCAACAAAAAGGGGGACGTGCTCAACACGGCAGAACTCTTCCATCTGAACCAGCAAAATGCATTTGACAGCACGGCTGCGCGGATGTATGTAGACTGGTTGTGGGAGCGAAAGCCCGGCTTTACTGGTACCGATACTTTGGTGACCGTGCCGTTTTCTACGTGCAACATGACTGTGCGGGATGAGTTTACAGCACATTCGATCTTCAAGTATCGCAGGCCGCCAAACGTTGAAGATGTACGCGAGATCTATACCGGGTTCTACAGGGACAAAACATTCCTCCTCGGCAACCTCGAACGGTATCTCTTCAAACCGCAGCTCGCCTATTCGTTCTATCCGACTGAAGGAGGACACACCTACCTGCTCCGGCGGACACTCTTTGGCGCTCTGGTTCTCAGTGTTGTTGTCTGGATGGTACTCCTTGTCCGCAACAGAACACGGGACGGGAGAAAATCGTGAGGCGCTGTCGCCCCATTCTGCTGATCACTCTCTGCTGTGCGTCGTTCTTCGGGGGATCTGCCCGGAGCCAGACCGTTCTCCCCGGATCCACGGGAATCCCGGCCGTTGCACAGGAGACACCCCCGATGGGCGGTACGCAGGGAGCGTTCCGGACGGAGAGCGGCGGGGAAACGTTTAGAACGAACGGCGCGCAAGCAGCACTCCGGACGGATAGTGGAGAGACGGACAATGGAGCGCGATTTGACCTGTTGCAGCGCGCCCGCATTACCGGCACGCATAGCGATTACCACGGATTTGACTGCTGCGACTTTTCCTTCGAGGGACGGGAAGCGAAGATTGTAAGCCCGAAAAAAACCGCAAAGGGGTTTCCCTGGCTCTGGCGGGCCCGTTTCTGGGGACATTTCCCCCAGGCGGAGATCGCCCTTCTCGAACGCGGATTCTTTCTCGTCTACTGCGATGTTGCGGAGCTTTTCGGCAATGCAGAGGCTCTCGGCATCTGGAACAGGTTTTATCAACTGCTCACCGGCGCCGGCCTCTCCACCAAACCGGTTTTCATCGGATACAGCCGTGGCGGGTTCTATGCCTATCGCTGGGCCGCCGCATATCCTGACCGGGTTGCATGTATCTACGCCGACGCTCCGGTTCTGGACATGAAGAGCTGGCCCGGTGGCAAAGGAAAGAGCGGGGGAAATCCCGTGGTGTGGGCACAATTCAAAACAGATTTCGGATTGACATCCGAAGAAGAAGCCCTGGCGTTCAACGAAAACCCTCTGGATCTGGCTGCAGACATTGCCGCCGCGGGATTCCCGATGCTCCATGTGTGCGGTGACGCCGATGTCACCGTCCCCATCCAGGAAAACACCGATCCCTTCGAGAAACGAATCCTGGCAGCCGGCGGGCGGATCATGGTTATCCGCAAACCGGGAGCCGGCCATCGCCCGCACAGCCTGCCTGACCCCCAACCCATCGTCGATTTTATCCTGAACGCCTTCGAAAACCGCTGATCGTTTCCTCCCGCCGGTCCAGGCGTATGTGTGGTGAGAAGGTGGGTTGCTTTTCCCTGTTTGTTTTAGGAAATTTCACGTATGAACCTCGCTATCCCCGACCCCCAGAAACCGGCCCTGCATGACGTTTAAACCGTTTGGTGAAATGACCGCTGAGGAGTACGCCGCGGTCGGCTTCAAATCAGGACTCGAAATCCATCAGCAGATTCTCACCTCAAAAAAACTTTTCTGCCGATGTCCCGCCGGTCTGTACAGCAATACGTTCAATGCGGAAATCCTCCGGCATATGCGCCCGACTCTCTCCGAACTCGGCGAATATGACGGCACCGCACTGATGGAATTCAAGACAAAGAAAGAGATCATCTATCAGATACATCATGCGACCGTCTGCACCTACGAAATGGACGACACCCCGCCGTTCGAATTGAACGACGAGGCACTCGACATCGCCATCAAGATCGGATTGTTGTACGGATGTACGATGGTCGATGAAATCCACATTGCGCGAAAGCAGTACCTGGACGGAAGCATCCCGACCGGGTTTCAACGGACAACGATCGTGGGTGTAGACGGCTCATTGCCGTACAGGGACCGGCATATCAAGATTGTCCAGCTTGGACTTGAGGAGGACGCATGCCGCGAAGTGAGCGACGTCGGCCACCGGAGAACCTATCTCACCGACCGCCTGGGGATGCCCCTTGTCGAAACCGTCACGGCCCCCGAGATGCGAACGCCGTTCGAAGTTGCGGAGGTCGCCGAAATCCTTCGGAAGCTGGTCAGGAGCACGGGGAACGTGCGCACCGGGCACGGAGCCGCGCGACAGGACGTCAACGTGAGTGTCACCGGCGGGACCCGTGTTGAGATCAAAGGAGTTCCCCGCATCTCCGATATTCCCCTGCTCACGCACCAGGAGGCCATGCGCCAGTACAACCTCCTCAAACTGCGGGAGGAGCTTCACCACCGCGGGATCACAAAAGATACGCTGGCAAGCAAAACCCACGACGTCACCAAACTCCTCCTCAAAACCCGTTTTCAGCCTATTCAATCGTCAATCGCACAGGGGCACAAAGCGCAGGGTGTCCTTCTCCGGGGCTTCAAAGGACTTCTCCGGTGGCAAACCCAGACGGATACGTACTTCTCCCGGGAGATATCCGACCGCGTCAGAGTCATCGCCTGCCTGACCACGCTCCCCAACATCGTCCATTCGGACAGCCCCAGCGAGACGCTCGCTTCTTCCGAGTGGCAAACCCTGAAGAAAGCGCTGGGTGCCTCGGGCGGTGACACGCTGGTCGTCGTCTGGGGACCTCCACAGGATGCGAACACGGGCGCCGCGGAAGTCGTCATCCGTGCCAGGGAGGCAACCATCGGTATTCCGTCCGAAACCCGTCAGGCGTTGCGCGATGGCACAAACGGTTTTGAGCGGATCCTGCCGGGACCGGACCGGATGTATCCGGATACCGATCTGCCTCCGCACCGTGTCTCTGAGGATCACCGCAACCGGATCAAGGCAACGTTACCACGTCCTTTCTGGGAAAACGAAACATGGTACCGGGAGCTCGGGGTTCCAGACGATATGGTGACGCCCCTTGCTCTGTCTCCATTTGCGGGTCTGTTTGAGACCGCCGTCAGGGAATGGCAGATCCCCCCCACACTCGCGGCAGTGTTCCTCATACAACTTCCCAAACGCATCGTGAAGAAAACGGGCCGCAACGCGCGGTTTTCCGTTGAAACAATGAAGGAAATTCTGCTCGCCCACAAAGACGGCCTCCTTCCTCAGGGAGGTTTCCTGGATATCCTCCTCGACGTAGCCGCAGGAAATGCCTTTTCACGTGAATCGCTTCCGGCCCGCTGTTCAATCGATGAACTGGGCGCAATCATCACCCAGACCGCAATTGAAGTCTCCAACATGACGCTGCATCATCCCGAACATGCTGCCGCCGTCCATATGGGAGCGGTGATGAGCAAAGTCCGGAGGAGAATTGAGGCGAATATTGTCGTCCAGGCCATGAACTACACGTCCCGGGAGGCACGGCCATGACAGATACTTTCAGAGGGTACCGTGGCGAAGCGCTGGAAAAACTCCAGGCATTCGATGCGCGGGTTTGGAGCGACGTCGAGGTACGTACTGACCAGGGGTCGTTTACGGGAATCGTGCTTCCGCGGTCGGAGACGGCCGATCCTCTTCATATCGTCCTCAAACTCCGGAGCGGATACAATATCGGGATTGCCGCACGGGCGGTTCAGACAATCACGATCCATGGAAGAAAAGAAGCCCACTACAAGATCCCCGAAAAGGAATTTCCCTACGATCCGAATAAACCGCGTGTGAAACTGCTCGGCACGGGGGGAACTATCGCCAGCAGGCTGGATTACCGGACAGGGGCGGTCATTCCGGCATTCTCGCCCGGGGAGCTGTACGGCTCGGTTCCGGAACTCGCGGACATCTGCAATCTCGAGACAGAGAAGCTGTACGGTGTCTTCAGTGAAAACATGGGACCCGAACAGTGGAAAGGGACGGCCGAAGCCATCGGCCGCGAGATCGGGAAAGGCGTGCAGGGAATTGTCATCGGCCACGGGACCGATACGATGCATCACACCGCGGCCATCCTGTCATTTATGGTACAACGCTCTCCCGTGCCAATCGTCATGGTCGGTTCACAACGCTCCAGCGATCGACCCTCTTCGGACGCGGCGCTCAACCTGATGCATAGCGTGAAAACGGCCGCAGAAAGCGATATCGCCGAAGTGATGGTCTGCATGTTCGGTCCGACTTCCGACGAATACGGCCTGCTGCACCGGGGAACCCGTGTGCGGAAGATGCACTCGAGCTACCGGTCCACCTTCCGCACGATCAGTGATATCCCCATCGGGATGGTCAGCCGGGACCGCATCACGCCGCTGCGCCAGGACTACAAGAGAAGAAGAGAAGACCGCGATGTCGTGGTAAATACAGCGTTTGAAGAGAAAGTGAGCATCGTCTACTACTATCCGAACATGAAGCCGGACATCATCGAGTCACTCATCGACAACGAATACCGCGGGATCGTCATTGCGGGAACGGGACTCGGCCATGTGAACAAGCCGCTCTACCCGTCCCTCAAGAGGGCGCGGGAAAAGAACATCGCGGTGTACATGACGGTGCAGACACTCTGGGGGTATGTGCAGATGTATGTCTACGACACGGGGCGTGATATGATGGAGCTGGGCGTTGTCCCGGGCGCCAACATGCTTCCGGAAGTCGCCTACATGAAGCTCGGGTGGGCGCTCGGCCAGACCGGCGACCTTCAAAAAGTGAGGGAGATCATGATGACCCCCATCGCAGGAGAAATCACCGAGCGTGAACCCAGCAACGGGTATCTGATACTCCAGGGGGGGATTCCCGAGGTTGAGGACTT
Organism: uncultured Bacteroidota bacterium; assembly: GCA_963779225.1. Classification (GTDB taxonomy): domain Bacteria; phylum Bacteroidota; class Ignavibacteria; order UBA10030; family UBA6906; genus CAVPCZ01. The sequence goes on along the minus strand of CAVZWW010000001.1, from coordinate 913,462 downwards.
TATTTCGCGCTACCGCCGCTGAGCTCCCCGCGCTCAACTCCCCGCTGCTCGATCTTCGCCCACGTGTCCTTCAGCGTGACCGTACGGTTGAATACCGGTACTCCGGGCTTTGAATCGATCGGGTCTGCACAGAAATAGCCCACCCGCTCGAACTGGTAGCGGGCTCCCGGCAGAGCGGCAGCCAGCATGGGTTCGAGTTTGCACCCCGAAAGCACGTTCAGCGATCCGGGATTCAGGTTGCGGAGGAAGCTCTCCCCCTCCGGCACCTGGTTCGGGTCTTCCTTGAGGAAGAGACGGTCATACAGCCGCACTTCAGCGTTCACGGCGTGCTCCGCCGACACCCAGTGTATCGTCCCCTTTACCTTCCGGTTGGCGGCCGGACCTCCGCTCTTTGTCTCGGGGTCATATGTGCAGTGCAGTTCAACAACCTTCCCCTCCCCATTCTTGACAACCTTCTCACACTTGATGATGTACGCGGCCCGGAGACGGACCTCCTTTCCCGGAGAGAGACGGTGATACTTCGGAGGAGGCACTTCCTTGAAATCCTCCTCTTCGATATACAGCTCCCGCCCGAAGGGGAGAGAACGGGTGCCTGCAGATTCGTCTTCCGGGTTGTTCAGGGCGGGAAGTTGTTCACTCCCTCCCTCCGGATAGTTGGTAAGAACCACTTTCACCGGATTCAGCACACCCATCGCACGCTGGGCATGTTTGTTCAGGTCTTCCCTGATGCTCCATTCCAGCAAGGCCACATCGATGATACTGTCTTTCTTGGAGACCCCGATCTTTTCGCAAAACATCCTGATCGATTCGGCAGTGTAGCCCCGCCGGCGGTACCCGGCAATCGTCGGCATGCGCGGGTCATCCCACCCGGACACGTGCCGTTCCTGCACAAGCTGCAGAAGCTTGCGTTTGCTCAGCACGGTGTAGCTGAGATTCAGCCGCGCAAATTCGATCTGCTGCGGGTGGTGGATGCCGAGGTTGTCCAGATACCAGTCGTACAGGGGCCGGTGGTTTTCGAATTCGAGCGTGCAAATTGAATGGGTGATACCTTCGATGGAGTCTTCAAGCCCGTGAGCCCAATCGTAGGTGGGATAAATACACCATGCCCCCTTCTGGCGATGATGATCTTCGTGAACGATCCTGTACATGATCGGATCGCGCATATTCATATTCGGGGAGGCCATGTCGATTTTCGCACGCAGCGTCCGGGATCCGTCCGGAAATTCGCCTTTTCGCATCCGTCCCAGAAGGTCAAGGTTCTCTTCTGCGCCGCGATTCCGGTACGGGCTCTCCCTCCCCGGCTCCGTAAGAGTCCCGCGCGTTTCGCGGATCTCGTCGGCACTCAGATCGCAGACGTACGCTTTCCCCATCCGGATGAGGTCCTGCGCCCATGCATACATCTGCCCGAAGTAGTCCGATGCATAGAATACCCGCTCTTCAATGTCGCCGGCGATCCACCGCACATCGCCGATAATGGAATCAACATATTCCTGCTCTTCCTTTTCGGGATTGGTGTCGTCAAAGCGGAGATTGCACACCCCACCCGCATGTTCCCTGGCGATCCCGAAGTTGAGATGGATGGATTTTGCATGCCCGATGTGGAGGTACCCGTTGGGTTCAGGAGGAAAGCGCGTGTGGACGCGCCCCCGGTACTTGTTTGTGCGCAGGTCTTCGGCAACAATCTCGCGGATGAAGTCGGTTTTTTCGTTCAGAGACATGGGACTCCCGGTGTGACTCAGTGCATACACCGTAAAATACGCAAAAACCACGGCGTATTCAACTGGACGCACCGGCGTCCGGCCTGTCTTTCGGGTGATGCGGCAGGAGGGAACGACTGTCCGGAACCCTGTGTTTGTCTTTGTATGTACATATGAGACCCGGACCCATGGACCTTCTCGCCCTCGGCGTACTGCCGCTGCTGCTCTCATGCCTCTCCCCGAAACAACGACCGGGGAGCATCCCTTCGGACCCCCCCGGTGCGGAACTGATAAAATGGGGAGTCGTGCTCCCGCCCGGCCCGTTCGGCGATTGGGATTCCGGCATGGTGGAGTCTCCCGCGGTCTGGTATGACACAACCCGTGGCCGGTACGGTATGGTGTACACGGGCTACGGAAGCACCGATCCAGACCGCCGAGGTTACGCCCACGTGACCCGGCCGCAGATCGGCCTGGCATGGAGCAAGGATCTTCTCCATTGGGAAAAAGACCCCCGCAGCCCGATTCTCTCTGGAAGCGGAATTTCCGGGACACCCGACGCCGAGGGGGTGACAGGGCCGTTTCTCTGGTGCGAAAACGGGACGTATTACCTGTTCTACTTCGGTGTAACGTCGAAGGGATACGAAGGCGGGCGGAAGACGATGAATCTGGCAACATCCCGAGATCTCAAGACCTGGACACGGTATGAGAAAAACCCCATCATCGCTCCTGCGGGGACCGGCTGGAGACGGGACGCCATCTGGCACCCGAACGTGGTCAGAAGCGGAGATCTCTACTATCTCTTCTTCAACGCCTCCGGCGTGGCCCGCGGCATGACCGAGGAGTTCATCGGCTATGCCACCTCCCGGGATCTCTACAACTGGGAGGTCGATGATCTGCACTCTCCCATCCTTACCGGCAGCGGCCGACCGGGTGCATGGGACGCCTCCGGGCGCGCGGGAGATCCAAGCGTCTACAAGGTGGGGAACACCTGGTATATGGCCTGGTACAGCTGGGACAAGAAGAACTCGGCTGACGGCCTGGCGTGGACGACCGAAGAGGATTTTCCCCTGGGCTGGCGCGTGTATGCGCGGAACCCTGTTCTCCGCATCGGTGATCCCGGTTCCTACGACGCACTGCATGCCGGCAAACCCTTCATTTACAGAACACCCGACCGCCACTATCACTTCTATACAGCGGTAGCGCTCGACGAGACACGCCAGATCGCCGTTGCCGTCTGGCCGTGATCGTCCGGGACAGGGAACCGCCTCCCGGGAATACCGACTTGACATCTTCCCGGGAAAGCCATATGTTGAGTACATGAACAAGGGAACCACACGGCAGGTTGTTGCGGCATTTCCGACGACGACCCCTACGTACCCGACCGGAGACGGTTGAGGTTGGTTCATCCCTTGTGCGAAACACGGAAGACCGACTTCAGCTGCAGAGTCGGTTTTTTGTTGACTATTCCTCTGAGGACTCTATGCTGGTCATGAAATTCGGCGGTTCGTCCGTCCGCTCATCCGCGCGGATACGTCACGTGCTGGATCTCGTCGTGAAAGCCCACAAACGCGATCGCAACCTGGTCGGGGTATTTTCTGCCTATCAGGGCGTCACCGATCAGCTGATTGCCACAAGCGAACTGGCCGCGGCCGGGGACAAGAAATACCTTGTCGGGCTCCGGGCTCTCCGGAAGCGTCACCTGGACACTCTGGCAGAGCTTGTTCCCCTGCGCCAGCGACGATCATCCGCGGAATTCGTGAGAGACCGGCTTGCCGATCTGACCGATGTTCTTCACGGGGTCTTTTATACGAAAGAACTGACCACCCGGATGCTCGATTACATCATGAGCTTCGGAGAAATCCTTTCCACATTCACTATCGCCGAAGCCCTGAAAGCACGGCACGTTTCCTGCGAGTTCGTGGACAGCCGGACGCTGATCAAAACCGATGACACATTCGGCAACGGCAAGGTGAAATACGATCTCACGGAGCATACCATCCGGTCCTATTTCCGGAAACACCGCGGCATCCAGCTGGCCTGCGGGTTCATCGCATCCACCACGGACAATGATACCGTGACGCTGGGCCGGGGCGGGTCGGATTTCTCCGCTTCCATATTCGGCGCAGCCCTCGGCGCCCGCGATATTGAGATCTGGACGGATGTGGACGGCGTGATGACCGCCGATCCGCGCAAAGTTCCCGCGGCTTTTTCGATTGACCGCATGACCTATGAAGAAGCCATGGAAATGTCCCACTTCGGGGCAAAAGTCATCCATCCCCCAACGATGCAGCCGGCACTCGATCACCGGATCCCGATCCGCATCAAAAATACGTTTTCCCCCGACTTTCCGGGAACGGTGATCGGCGCACGCGATCCGTCCGCAAAATTTCCGATCAAGGGAATCTCTTCAATAGATGATATCTCCCTCCTCCGCATCCAGGGGAGCGGAATGGTCGGCACGGCCGGATTGGGGCGCCGGATATTTGGAGCGCTGGCCGCAAAACAGATCAATGTGCTGATGGTGACGCAGGCCTCGTCGGAATACTCGCTCTGCCTTGCGGTCCTTCCCAGGACGGCACTGGCGGCGAAACGGACGATCGAGGAGGACCTGAGACATGAAATACGCGATCGACAGATCGATGAGGTTCTCGTCGAAAACAACCTTTCCGTTGTCGCGATCGTCGGGGCAAACATGCGCAAAACCACCGGCATCTCGGCAAGGCTGTTCCAGGCACTGGGAAAGAACGGGATCAATGTCATCGCGATCGCCCAGGGATCGTCGGAGCTGAACATCTCCACTATTGTCGCACGCACGGACGAAGCCAAGGCGCTGAACGTTCTTCACGACGCGTTTTTTCTCTCCGGAACGAAAACGCTGAACGTGTTTCTCATCGGGACCGGACTCATCGGAGCAACGCTCCTCCGGAAGATCGCCCGGCACCGCCAGACACTTCTCCGGAACCGTTCCATGGAGATACGCCTCCAGGCTGTCGCCAACAGCAAGTCCATGGTCTTTGACAGCAGCGCAATGCTCCCCCAGCACTGGCAGGAAAAACTTGCGCGGGAGGGAACGGCGATGAACGCCGGGGAGTTCATTTCGCGCATGAAGGCTTCAAACCTTCCGAACAGCGTCTTCGTGGACTGTACGGCCAGCCAGGCGCTGGTACCGTACTATGAGGGCATACTGGCATCAAGCATCTCCATTGTCACGCCGAACAAAAAGGCAAACTCGGGACCCCGGGCCCTGTATGAGCGGCTCCATCGGACCGCGCTCAAACACAATGTCCATTTCCTGTACGAGACAAACGTCGGAGCGGGCCTCCCGATCATCAACACGATTAATGACCTCGTGGCGGGGGGGGACAGGATACTGCGTATCGACGGGGTTCTCTCGGGAACGCTGAGTTACCTGTTCAATTCGTTCGCCGAAGGAATGCTGTTCAGCGATATCATCAGGGATGCCCGGAAACGCGGCTACACCGAACCCGATCCCCGTGATGACCTCAACGGCCTGGATGTGGGCAGAAAACTGTTGATTCTGGCAAGAGAGGCGGGATATCCGCTGGAATTCCGCAACATCCGCGTGAAACCGCTGCTTCCCCGCTCCGTGCTGAACGCCCGCACCCTTCCGGAATTCTTCCTGAAGCTACGCAGCGTTGACGAACAGTATGCGCGCATACGGAAGTCAGCCGCGCGGGACGGCAAGGTTCTCCGGTACATCGCATCTTTCGCCGACGGCAAAGGAGAGGTTTCGCTGCAGCAGGTGGGACCCGGGCATCCGTGCTACGGCCTTTCGGGGAGTGATATTCTGATCGCCCTGACGACGGAGAACTGCAAGGATCACCCGATTATCATCAGGGGGCCGGGCGCAGGCGCGGATGTCACCGCCACGGGAGTCTTTGCCGACATCATTCGCATCTCACATCATCAGAGCTGACATGAACAACGGCATATCCGCCTATGCTCCGGCCTCGGTGTCCAATGTGGCCTGCGGGTTCGACATCATGGGATTCGCCATCGATCAACCGGGCGACATCGTGACCGTACGCCTTACCACCAATCCGGGCGTGCACATCCGGAGCATTTCCGGGATCTCCTGTTCGCTCCCCACGGATGTGACGCGGAATACCGCCGCCGCACCCGTCATAGCGCTCCTGAAATACAGCAAGACGCGGATGGGTGCCGAAATCGACATCCAGAAAGGGATTCCCGTCAGCGGAGGAATCGGCTCAAGTGCCGCCAGCGCGGTTGCCGCGGCAATGGCATGCAACACGCTCCTGGATCTGGGAATGTCGAAACAGGAACTCCTTCCCTTTGCCATCGAAGGAGAGAAGATCGCCAGCGAAGCTGTCCACGTGGACAACCTGGCCCCGTCGCTCCTGGGGGGGTTCTGCCTCATCCGGGGATACGACCCGATCGACATCGTCCCCGTGCGTGCCCCGCGGCAATTGTGGTGCACAGTCCTCCATCCGCACATGGAAATCAACACCCGGGAATCCAGACAGCTCCTTCCCCGCCATGTTCCACTGGCAGACCTTGTCAGGCAGACGGGAAACGCGGCAGGCCTGATCGCCGGCCTGCTCCAGGAGGATTTCGGCCTGATCAGCCGCTCCCTGCACGATGTCGTCGCGGAGCCGGCGCGCAAGCACAGGATCCCGGGATTCGACTCCATGAAAGAGACCGCGCTTTCCACAGGGGCACTCGGTTGCAGCATTTCCGGATCCGGCCCTTCGCTCTTTGCCCTCTCCACATCCGAAGAAACGGCGAACGCTGTCGGCCTGGCCATGGGAAGTGTTCTCACATCGCTGCATCACGGATGGTCCGTTGTGGTTTCCGGCATCAGCCAGGCGGGTGCCCGCATCATACCGGCAGACACCGATGACCCTGCATAGCATCACGAACCCCGGGATATCGGTTTCGTTCGCCGAAGCCGCCCGTTGCGGCATCGCAGACGATGGCGGGCTTTTCATGCCGGACGTGATCCCGGTTCTGTCACCCGGGTTCTTCCAATCGTTCCACTCCCTCCCCTTCCAGGAAATCGCCTGCCACGTCGCCGGCAGCCTGCTGGATGGCGAAATCCCGGGCCCCGACCTCCGCCGTATTGTGGAAGAGTCGATGACATTCCCCGTCCGCACAGAACCCCTGGACGACCGGACCTCGATCCTGGAACTCTACCACGGCCCCACGCTGGCATTCAAGGACTTCGGGGCACGATTCATGGCCCGCATGCTGGCCTATGTCCACCGGCACGAGAACAAGGAGCTCACGATTCTGGTGGCAACATCGGGGGATACCGGCAGTGCGGTTGCGCACGGATTCCACAACGTCCAGGGAATGCGCGTGGTCCTCCTCTATCCTTCCGGCCGGGTCAGTGCGATCCAGGAGCAACAGCTCACGACAGTCGGTGGAAACGTGACCGCACTGGAGATCGAAGGAACGTTCGATGATTGCCAGCGGCTGGTGAAGCAGGCCTTTGCGGACCCTTCCCTGCGGACACTCGTGCAACTGACGTCGGCAAACTCCATCAACATTGCGCGGCTCCTGCCGCAAACCTTCTACTATTTCGACGCCTGTGCCCGTCTCCACGACAAGACCCTGCCGCTGGTGTTTTCCGTACCCAGCGGAAATCTCGGGAACCTGACCGCCGGCCTGATGGCCTGGAAGATGGGCCTGCCGGTTCGGCACTTCATTGCGGCCACCAATGCCAACGATGTTGTTCCCCGTTTCCTGGCCTCGGGCGTCTATACCCCCGCGACGGCTGTTGCAACGCTTTCCAATGCCATGGATGTCGGTGACCCGAGCAATATGTCGCGCGTCCTCCATCTTTTCAACGGCGATCTCCCCGCACTCCGGCGGGTGCTCTCTTCGGCCTCGTTCTCCGACGATCAGACACGCGGCGCCATCAGGGAAGTGTACCGCCTCCACGGACGTATTCTCGACCCTCACGGCGCGGTTGCCTATCTCGCGCTGCGCCTCCATGACACCCCGGCCGTAGAGAAATTCTACGGGATCATCCTGGAAACCGCCCATCCGGCAAAATTTCTGGATGTGTATGACGAGCCGATCAGGAATGCGGTTCTCATGCCGGACCGTCTGCGCTCCGCCATCAACGGGCGGAAAAAGTCCCTGCGGCTCTCTTCCCGGTTTGAAGAGCTTAAGACCGCTCTGTTGAATATGTGAATCGAAAGGAACATGACCATGAGTCTTACCACACAACGCGTTGCGATTCTGGGAGCGGGTAACATCGGGGGAGCCATTGCCCTGGGGCTTGTTGAGGCGAAGCTCGTTGCGCCTTCATCGATCGTTCTGACCCGGAGGAAACTCACAGGGCTTGACCGGTTCGCATCTCTGGGGTTTGTGACCACAACAAGCAACAGTGAAGCAATGCGAAACGCCGACCTGATCATCCTGGCCGTCACACCCCAGCAGCTCAACGGGCTTCTCGGAGAAATCGGCAATGACCTTGACGCCCGGCGTCATATCGTCGTTTCGATCGTCTCGGGCGCAACGATCGACGAAATCCGGGCGCTCTTGAGCGTTCAGGTGCCCGTGATCCGCGCCATGCCCAACACGGCAATCGCCATCCGGGAGTCTATGACCTGCCTTTCGGCTGCTCCCGCCGACAGTGCTGCACTGGAAACCGTGAGTGCGCTGTTTCAGTCGCTGGGAAAGACACTGGTCATCGAGGAGGCACTGATGGTTCCCGCAACAGCGCTGTGTGCATGCGGCATTGCCTTTTTCCTCCGTGCCGTGAGAGCGGCATCGCAAGGGGGCATCGAGATCGGGTTTCACGCGGAGGACGCTCTTCTGATGGCCGCACAGACCGCCCGCGGCGCGGCATCACTCCTCGTCCAGGCGGGAAGCCATCCGGAAAGGGAAGTGGACAAGGTAACCACACCGCAGGGCTGCACCATTGCAGGACTGAACCAGATGGAGCACAACGGGTTCAGTTCCGCGCTGATCAAGGGGATCGTCAGCTCGGCCGACAAGGCGGCCGTCCTCTATGCGCCAAAATCCCGGCCCTGACCCCTCCCTCCCCGCGCTCATTGATCCGGTTTGGCCGCCGGCGGCGGGGTGATGGAAACGCCGACCATGGTAAGGTTCCGGACGTTTTCGAGCACGTTCGGCTCCGCCACATTCTGGAACGTACACTGTTCCACGGATACGTCCGTGGCCGGCGATCGCTCAAAGGCCCGGATCCAGAGGGCAAACTGGCTTTTGTTGCACTCGACGTTCGCCATACGCACATTGCGCACGACAGGTGTAAACTCCCCTTTGTCACCCTCTTCATAGTAGAAATCGATCTTCAGGACCGCCTCGGCCACCTGTCCGATACGCACGTTGCGCATGTACACGTTCTCGATGACGCCCCCCCGCGTCGCATTAGTCTTGATGCGAAGGGCCCGGTCCAGAAGGGGGCTGTCCATCGTGCAATCCTCGGCGTACACGTTTCGCACGCTCCCGCTGATTTCGCTTCCGATCACCACGCCGCCGTGGCCGTTTTTCATGGTGCATCCCTGGATGACGATATTCTCGCTCGGTGCATTCACACGTCTGCCGTCACCGTTCCGGCCGGATTTGATGGCAATGCAGTCATCCCCGTTGTCAAAACTGCATTTCTTGATCAACACATCGGTGCAGGATTCAGGATCGCAGCCGTCATTGTTCGGCCCCTGCCCTTCCGTCGTAACGCCGATAACCGAGACGTTCCTGCACAGCACGGGATGGAGAAACCACATCGGCGAATTCCTGAACGTGACACCCTCGACGAGCACGTTTGTGCACCTGTACACCGTGAAGAAGTTCGGGCGGAGGTACATGCCCTCGCCGAATACCCGCTGGTCCACAGGAACTCCCGATTCCCCCATGGCGAGGAGTTTTTTCCGCGCATCGCTCTGATTCGGCTTCCCCGCACCGCGTTCTTTGCCGCCTTTCCAGCTCCACCAATTCTCTTCAGAACCCCGGGCGTCCAGAACACCTTCGCCCGTCACCGCAATGTTGGTCTGCCCGTAGGAGTAGACAAGGGCCGAGTAGTTCATGCACTCCACACCCTCCCACCGTGTGTACACGACGGGAAGGTACATTCGTGGATCTGTGCTGAATCGAATCGTCGCATCCCTGGAGATGAAAAGGTTCACGTTGCTCTTGAGGTGAATTGCACCTGTCGCATAGACTCCCGCCGGGACCACAACACGCCCTCCCCCTGCCGCGTTGCATGCTGCGATCGCTCTGCGAAACGGCTCCGTGTTGTCGGTTCTTCCATCGCCCGACGCACCAAATGCGGTCACGTCAAAATCCTTTGCAGGAAACACCGGAGGTGAGATGCGCCGGAGAATCGCCGGAACGGCATCCCACCCCGGTGCATCCGCAGGAACGGCGTGTGCGGCAACGGAGACGAGAAGCATCCACGTCAATACCAGGGAGACTGTCCAATGTCGTTGTGGCTTCATGTCGAAGAGGCTCCTTGTCATCTCAACCGGATCCAGATTCCTTGATGTCGTTGCCCGTTCTTCCCCATCGCTCCCGCCGCCGGAGCTCCGCCGCAAACCCGGCGGGAAATCCGGGAGCATCACCTCAGCAGGGCCATTCTTCCCGTACGCGTGATGCCGTTGAATGATACACGTGCAAAGTAGACTCCGGCGGCGACAGCCCGGGCGCGGGCATTCTCACCGTTCCAGAGAATGGCATATCTTCCGGCTTCCTGTTCTTCATGCAACAGTTCACGGACAAGGCTCCCGCGCAGATCATAGATCCTGAGGACCACCTCGCCGCGGGCCGGAAGGCTGTAGACGATGTGTGTTGAGGGATTGAAGGGATTTGGAAAATTGAGAAGCAACTGGAACTCGGGAATGGCGCCCCCGCCGTCCGCCACCCCGCTTGAAATTGCAGGCGACTCAAACGCCCCGAGATCAGGGGCCGTGCCATTGAACGGAATTCCCAGATCGGTTCCGGAATCGATCATCGGGCTGCCCGGCGCAAGATGCAGAAATGGTAGATCCGGCAGACTCCCGTCCGCCTTGCGGGGTCCACGCACACCGGCCGTATCGACACTCAGGAAGTCCGCAGGCGTCACCGGAGGGAACGGGGCCAGCCAGCTGTTGGTCTGCTGGACAGCCGCCCCGTGCAGCGAGCCGTACGCACCGAGAGCAAGACAATTCTTCACCGTGAGGACTTTCCCGAGAGAAAATGCCAGCGTATCAGCAACCACGTAATTCCGCCCGTTCCGGTACGCTGTACAATTGTACAGGGTCATGGATCCGCGGTTGTTGTTCTGATCAAACCCTTTTTCGCGATTGTCAAACGCCACACAGTGTTTGAGAACAGCATTGTGCATCAGGTCTTTGGTGTCGCTTCCCCCCATCTTGTACCCGTTGCCGTTTCCCACACTGGCAGCGCCGTTTTTGAGATATCCATTCATGAAACACCAACAGCTCTCCAGCGTCGTGGACACGTCGTTTGCCCCCCGGAGATACCCATCCCATCCGTCATCCGAATTTTGCCAGGCACGACATCCGTAAAACGAGTTGCCGGTGCCCACATCCAGTTTGGGCGCAAATCCGTCCGCATTTCCCTGCCCGGGATCCACATTGAAGTAGGAATCACAATTGATGATCCTGTTGTTGGATGCCCCGTTTCCCAATTGCAGTCCGGTGTCTTCATTCTCGAAGAACGCGCAGAACTCGATGATGTTGTTTGAACCGCTGACATTCATGCCGTTGTCACCCGCGGCCTTCACGTCAAGTCCGTAGATGTACCAGTAGCTGCCGCTCAGGCTGATTCCGCGAGCGCTGCTTGTGCGGGGCATGGAAGAGCAATCCAGCAACGCCCGTTCACCGGGATACGCCAGAAGATGGTATCTGGCCAGGTTTGTCCCGCTTTTGGTGATGGACGTCGTGGTTGAGGAAATATACACGCCGCCACGCACGTACACGGTATCCCCGGGTTTGAACACGCTCGATGACTGCCCGACTGCCTTCTGAATGGTTTTAAACGGAAGGTCCATGGTGCCGGGATCCGTGTCGCTTCCGACCGTTGAAACGAAGAACTGCGTGGAAATGGCGGGCACGCTCACCAGCAGGAGAAGAACGGAGACCGCGCACACCCGGAGCTGCACACGCGGGTCTTTCCAGGGATAATGCATCCCTGCATACGTCATCGCAATCGCGTTCGACAAGAGAAACCTTCCGGGATGGAGAGTTGTGTGTATCTTCAACCTAGCAAATGTGCCCGGAAGTTACAAGGACCCGCCGGAAGATCACCGCCGGGGGAAAGTTACCGTAAAGTTATGATTACCTGTTGAAATTCAGGCTCACCCGGACAAAGGGGATGACGGACCGTCCCGTTTCCAGTAATGTGTCGGAGACGTCAAACAGGAATCGGACGCCCCCCGGCAGCATCAGGGATGCCCACGGGTCCCTCCACCGTCGCGTCTTTGACGAAGGTCTCTGTCACTTCCGATGACGTGCATCCCGCGGCCAGGACGCATCCGGAGATGATGTCTCCCCATCAAGATAGTGCGTGCAGGTCCCTGTGTTGTCAGCGAATTGTCAAAAAAAACTCCCCGGTTGTGGCAGACCGGGGAGCGTGTGTGACAGCGAGTGGGGAGATTAACGTGATCTCACCGGCGCCATGGGCTTGCGCGGAAACCGGGCGTCACGCGTCGCCGCATGATAGGCGAAGAGCGCCATGAGTGTGGCCGCCTGTTTCATGTCGGGTTCCTGGATGCGTTCGTACAGGTCCGTTGTGTAGTGGTGCGTGCGGGTGTCGTAGTCGATGGGGTCCTGGATGAACTGGAATCCGGGCAGCCCGACACCGTCGAAGGACTGGTGGTCCGTCCCGCCCGTGTTCTGAATGGTAATAGTCTGTGCCGCAGGATCGCCGAAGGCTGTAAACAGACTCCGGAAAATCGGACGCGCGGCTTCGTTCCCCTGCAGATAGATGCCGCGGATCCGGCCGGTTCCGTTATCATGATTGAAGTAGACAGAGAGGTTCTCATACTGAGCGGTTTTTGTGATTTCTCCGCCGCCGCCGCCGGAAAACGGGCTACCCGAGCCGCTGTCCCGCCTGGCATAGGTCTGTGCAACATACTCCCTCGATCCGATCAGGCCCTGCTCTTCGGCACCCCAGAGGCCGATGCGGATTGTCCGTCTCGGCTTCAGACCATGTTTCTCCGAGAGAACCTGCAGAATCCGCATCGCTTCCATGCAGGCTCCGGTTCCGGTATTGTCATCAGTCGCTCCGGTACCCCCATGCCAGGTGTCAAAGTGCGCACCGATCAGGACGACCTCTTCCTTCAAATCGGTGCCGGGAATCTCGGCAATTATATTGAACCCTGAATCCGCTTTTGTCGTTGTCACCTGGAGCTCCATTTCAAGCTTCACCTTCTCCCCTTGACGGAGCATGCGCACGATACGGTTGTAGTGCTCTGCCGCGAAGGAAACCTGCGGAATGATTTCCGGGACTTTTGGATCATACGGGTTTATGCGCGGACCGGGAGGTGTTCCGGCCGGACGCGGCACGGAGGCTGCCTGCACAAGCACCGCCCCGCCATCGCCCGAACCCGTACTGATGACTGCAATAGCCCCTTCCTTTTGTGCGAATTCCATCTTTCGCGGGCCCATCCACATCCTGGTATACCGGGAGCGTATCGCCGAGGTGTCAGCATCCGGAAACATCTGTGCTGCAGCCGCGATTGCTGAATCGAGGTTTTGTGCATTCAACCGGTCCGGGCGCGGTCCGCGCCGGCCGCCACGACGGCCAGATTGAAGGTCTGCGTTCGCCATCCGCAGGAGCGCAGAATCAGCAAGACGGGTGGCCAGTGGCTCAAACCGGGTCTGTACATCCACAGAATCGCTGACGAGAACGAACTTCCCCTTGAGCTTTCCCCGGTATTTCTCCAGATCTTCCGTTGTCCTGGCGTCCAGAAAGACCACCTCAGCCTCTTTTTCTGAGAAACCGGGGGACCAGGCCGCGGGATAAGCAATCACCGGAAACGGCACGGGAGCAGTAACCATGGCTGAGAAGTTCTTCAACGACCACCCCTTCCCCACCGGCGCCCAATAGTCATATGAAACATTCTGGATTCCCCACTCCTTGAGTTTCCGGCTAACCCAATCCGCTCCCCGGCGGTACTCCGGCGACCAGGAGAGCCGGGGCGAATACACGTCACACAGAGAACTGAGCAGCTCCATAACCTGAGAATTCTGGAGGCCTTCCGCCTTGATTAGAACAACAGCCGCAGTATCGATCTTCTCTCCCTGCGCCCGTACAAGCGCCGGCACAACACCGAGCATCAGCAGAAATACGACGACAACCCTGATTGGCCGCATGAACCTGGTTTCCCGAAGTGGTGAATAGATGAATAAAAACATACACAATTATCCCATCGCACGCAATGTATCGGTGGAGCACACATCGCCGGGTCGTGCACCGGCGGGTCGGCCTCCTGTGGTGGTTTCTGGGTCGGAATACACTCCCAATCCCCGGAAAGGGCGAAACACCAGGCCGGATATTCCGTATGCTGATCAAGAGGCCCGATAGGGGAGAAAGTGACCCAGGGAGGGCGAAGACCACAATCGAGGCACTGATTATGACAAGACAGGACCATGTGAGAGTTCTGGGCATTTTGCACATCGCCCGTGGAGCGATCGTCCTGCTGGTGGGTTTGGCGGGATTTGTCGTCCTGACAGGGATAGGAGTGATCTCAGGAGATTCCACAGCCTTTGGCGTTCTCGGATTGATAGGTACGATCGGTCTGGCGTTTATGGGCTTGCTGGCTGTCCCGAGTGTGATAGCCGGAATTGGCTTGCTGATGCGGAAGGAATGGGGACGTATCGTAGCCATCGTTGTGGGCATGCTCAGCCTGATCGACATACCGCTGGGCACGGCTCTTGGCGCGTATACCATCTGGGCGTTGATGGACGCCGAAGGCCGGCAGCTGTTTGAGAATCAGGGAGTTCCGCCGCCAATCGCGGTCTCCACCTTGCCGCAGGCGTGAACGCACAGTTTCATCCGTAGTATGTTGCTTCTTCCGCATCAGTGGAGGCCGGTCCATGCACCACCGGCCTCCACTTGTTCTTGACTTCCCCGCTTCTTCTACCGTATATTGGTCCATCCACTCCCCTGCCACCAGGAAATCACGGTACATCCATGAAACTTCTTTCTTCGCTCTTGCTGACAGCCCTGATGTTCACGCACGCTTCCGCTCTCGACTTCTATGTATCCCTCCGCGGAAACGACGACAGTCCGGGTACCATCGAGAAACCATTCCTGACACTCGAGCGGGCACGGGACGCGGTGCGTGCGCTTCGCCGGGCATCGCCGGGAACGGAGCAGCAGTCCTTCACGATCTGGCTTCGGGGCGGAACATACGAGCTTTCCCGCACATTCGAACTTACACGGGTTGACGGCGGGCACCCCGGTGCTTCCGTGACGTATGCGGCATATGGTGGTGAACAGGTGCGCATATCCGGGGGCGTCAGCATCCCTGCTTCATCGTTTCGCCCGGTCCGGGAGAAGGGCGTCATCCTCCGTCTGCCGCCTGAATCCCGGGAACATGTCATCCAGGCGGATCTTCGCGCCCTGGGCATCCGCGATTTCGGCAAACACCGGCAGTTCGGCCACGGTTTGCCTGTGGTTCCTGCTCCGATGGAACTCTTCTGGAACGATTCTGTAATGCAGCTGGCCCGCTACCCCAACACGGGAGCGATCGCTCTCGGAACCATCATCGATCCCGGCTCGATGCCTCGCGTGGGAGACTACGCGAACAGGGGCGGACGGTTCCGTTATACCGATCAACGTCATGCACGCTGGGCGGGCGTCTCCGACGTCTGGCTCCAGGGATTCTTTAACCACGGCTTCGCTGACGACAAGATACGGATTGCAGCCATTGACACGGTCCGCCGGGAAATCACGCTCGCCTCCCCGCACATATACGGGCTCGCGAGCGGACAGAATTTCAATCTGTATGTTGCGCACAACATTCTGGAGGAACTGGATCAGGCCGGAGAATGGTACGTGGATACCACTTCGGGGATGCTCCTGCTGTGGCCCCCCGGCGACATCGCGAACGCACGCGTGACCGTCTCGGCGCTCGAACAGCCGCTTCTTGCGCTCGACAATACCTCCTTCTGCACGGTACGGGGGCTCACGATCGAAAACGGCAGGGCCCTGGGCATCTCCATTGAAGGAGGGACGTCGAACCGCATAGACAGCTGCATCGTCCGCAACTTCGGCACCGTCGGCATCATGTTCGGCCAGGGCGCGCGGCAGACGTTTCCCAACATCACCGTGGACGACTACGAGGGCGTACCGTCTTCACGGGAAGTCGGGACTTTCCATTCTCACAGCTATCTCAATACCGTGTGGGAGCGCAATGCGGGTGAACAGCATACCATCGAAGGCTGCGAAATATACAACACCGGATCGGGCGGGATTATTCTGGGAGGAGGGAGCAAGAAAAGCCTGACACCAGGAGGAAACACGGTGGCGGACAGCCGCATCCATGATTTCAACCGCCGGAACAAAGCAGGGGCCGGCGGCGTGATCGTGGACGGCTGCGGCAACAGGGTTGTCCACAATGAGATCTACAATGCGGACCTCCAGGCGATCATCGTTCATGGCAACGATCATCTCTTCGCGTACAACCATATCCACCACGTTGCACTCAACTCCAACGATGCCTCCGCATGGTATCTCGGCCGTGATCCCAGCGATCGGGGAAACATCGTACGCCGGAACTTCTTCCACCACGTAGGACGCCCGGACCGGAAATGGATGATGGGCGTCTACTGTGATGATGCCACCTGCGGCGTCCTCATCGAAGGGAATGTGTTCTATCGCGTCGCTTCATACGGCACCGTCTACAGCAATGGCGGACATGACATCGTCGTGAAGAACAACATCTTCATTGAAGGATACGGTCCGGCCTATCAACTCAAATCCATGTGGTATGATTTTGGCATCGATCAGATCCCTTATTACTTCGGAGAAAAGGGCATCTACACACGCCGGCTCACCAAGGCCGTGGACATCCGCAAGCCGCCCTACAGCACTCGCTATCCGCTGTTGAAGGACTGGCTGGACTTCCTCCCCGATGGACGGACATTCGTAGGGATGCGCCCCCGCCGGAATGTGTTCGACAGGAACGTTCTTGTGAAGTACGAGGAAACATTCCGGCTCGTGGGGAAATACGCACAGACCGATTTCGGAGAGAACTACATAACGCAGTCAGATCCCGGTTTTGTGGACGCGGAGCGGTTGAATTTCCGTCTGAAGGATGACTCGGCGGTCTACCGGGAATTGCCGGGATTTGAGAGAATTCCGTTCGAAGAGATCGGACCCCGCAAAGTGCCCTCACGCATCGAGTGAGGAGGCGACCGGCACGAGTGTTGTCTGAAACCCCCGACCTCCGGACGGCTTCCTGTTTGTCATACGCGACGACGTACATCCCGGGGCAGCAGGAAGGGGTTGGTCTTTTCCGATACCTACCTACGACCCGGAAGGGCCCGGATTTTCCTCAGCGCCGCTTTCGCGGCCCGTTCTCCTTCTGCGATGAATGCATCACAGGAGGAAAAATCCGCCCATCCGAACGCGGTGACTCTGGGCTCGATCACAACCGCCGCTTCGCGGAGGTTCAGATCCGTGACCTGCATCCGGGCGATTGCCCCGGCCCGGAACACGACATCAATCGCATTCCGCACCGGCTTCACTCTCTGCACACTATTCGTGACGGACACCGCCAGAACCGGGCGGCTGGAGATGCGAAGCGCCGCGTGCACGGCAACCGTGCTTGTCGGGGCGCCGTCAACGAGGAACCGTCCGTTGACGTTTACGGGAGAGACGACACCGGGAATGGCAGAACTCGCAGCGACCGCGGTCAGGATGGAGCCCTTCGTACTCACAACTTCCCGGCCGGTCATGATGTCACACGACACGGCGGCAAACGGAATATCGCACTCCTGAATCGGGAGATCATCGAGCAGGTGCGACAGAAAATCCATCAGCACCGGGGTCTCCACGATGCCGGTGGACCATGCCGACTTCAGAAACCCGTACCCCCGCTTCATCCGGCCGTACAGTGCGTGCACTGTCCCCAGCCCGTCAGGAGCACCATCATTGGAAAAGGCATCCATGATGATCCGCCGGAACGGCCGGCTTCTGAGCAGACGCTTCATTCTCTCCTCCACCACGTCGGCGTAGGGCCGTTGCGCGTACATGCCTCCGACAATCGCCCCCATACTCGTCCCCACCAGGAGTCTGGGCACAAGCCCCTCGTCTTCAAGAACCCGCAGCACTCCAATATGGGCGAGTCCCCTGGCTCCCCCTCCTCCGAGGACCAGGGAAAAGCCGTTTGAACGGGCAGTTCTTCGTGTGGGTTTCATACGGCCATAATATACGACATAGATTGGACTATTGGGAGACCACGAACCGGCGTTTGATTCGATTCTCGTGAGGCCGACCGGAACCGGGTGGTATGGGGGCCCGGGAGGAGGAAAATCGGCCAGTTGCTTCTCGCCCGCCACCACCGTACCTTCCTACACGCGTTGGTCCACGCCGACACATTTTTTGATCAATCCAGGGAGCCATCCGGTGAACGTTCCAGCAACCCTCCTCGTCATTGCTCTGCTTCTTGCCTCCGCCACCCCGCATGCGCAGGATCGCCGTGACAAACCTCTTTTTGAGCCGAAGAATGACGCGATGATGGATTCCATCAAGGCCGAATTCAAGAAGGCAAAACCCGACAAGCCCGAAAAACAGAAGATGCAGGTCGACTTTTCCTCGATCAAGGCGCCGCAGGCCACAACCGAATTTTCGAGCGTGTTTCACACGCCGCCGGTTCTCCAGGGACTCTCGGGAATGTGCTGGTGTTTTTCCACCACTTCGTTGATGGAATCGGAAATCCACCGCCTGACGAAACGGGAGATCAAACTCTCCGAACTGCATACCGTGTACTGGGAATACGTGGAAAAAGCACGGGAGTTCGTCCGTACGCGAGGGGAATCATACTTCGGAGAAGGATCCGAATCCAATGCCGTATTCCGCATATGGAAGAAATACGGCGTCATTCCGGGAGCGGCGTACACCGGACTGAAGGACAGTATCCGGTTTCATGACCACGAGAACACACTTTTTCTGGAGATCAAAAGTTATCTGAACAACCTCAAGACCAGCAACGCCTGGAACGAAGAAGAGGTCGTTTCCACCGTGCGTTCCATTCTGAACCACTATCTCGGTGAGCCGCCGGCCACGGTGAATGTGGACGGGGTATCGATGACACCGAAAGACTACCTGGCGAAGGTGGTGCGGTTGAACCCCGATGATTACGTGGATCTGTTCTCGCTCATGGAGAAGCCGTACTACGAGAAGGTCGAATTTGAGGTCCCGGACAACTGGTGGCACAGTAAGGAGTACTACAACATTCCTCTCGAAGAATACATGGCGGTTCTCAAGAAGGCGATAAGAAACGGATATTCGGCGGTTATCGGGGGGGATGTGTCGGAAGCGGGGTACTCCTGGGGTCAGGCGGGTCTGGCCGTAGTGCCCTCCTTTGACCTTCCCTCGTCAGCAATCGACGAAGCATCCCGGCAGTTCCGCTTCAGCAACGGAACGACTGCCGACGACCATGGTCTTCATCTTGTGGGGTATGTCGAGAAGGATGGCAGGGATTGGTATCTTGTCAAGGACTCATGGAGCAGCTCGCGCAACAACAGACACCCCGGATACTATTTCTTTCACGAAGACTACGTGAAGCTCAAGATGCTCGGGATCACCGTACATAAAGACGCCGCACGCGGAGTACTGGAAAAATTCCGTCATTGACACGCTGCCGCCGGGCTTGCCCGTTCGCCCGTGCTCCTGGCAATTTCCGCACGGGACTCAGTTGCTCCTGAGCACATTCACCCGGGGTGCCCATTGCCGTTGCCAGGCAGGGTAGTGTTCCAGCACCTCCGCAGGATCGTACGTGTACCAGGCATAACCGGTCCGCCTTTCCCTCTCCACCTCTGCAAGTGTATACACCGGACTGCCGTCCCTGTTGCAGAACAGCGGAAGGTTCGTTCCGATTTCATAGTACCTGGCCCAGATCGGCGGTGCTTGAGGATCCGACACCACCACGCGGTCGAAATCCGCAGTATGGTACCGGAACGTTTCCGTCTTGGCCTGAACTTCTTTCACCCGTATGCCGGAAAGCTGCGACCGGGCAAACCATCGGACCGCCGCCTGAACCGCTGCGACGATCTCCGCCCGGGGATGCTCGAGGCTCATCAGAAAGAGGGTAATACCGGAACTTTCACCCCCGCAGAGCGCTGCCGGTTCGAATGACCTGGCCGGAACGGGGCGGAAATCGCGATCGTCATGCTGCTGGCACCAGGAAGTGAGGACGCCGCCATCCCTGATCTGAGAGCGCAGAATACACTCCACACCCCGCAGAAAGGCCCGCTCTGCCCGCCCGCGACGCAGACTGTCGACGAAGAGATAGGCCGGTTTCCGTTCCACAATGCGCTGTACAACGGTCATGACACCGATCATCGCACCATCATTGAAGGTGATGTACCGCCGGTATCCGCGTTTGTCCGGATAGAACTGAGGCCATCCCCCCGATGGGAGTTGTGCCGCGAGAATGAAGTCGATTCCCCGCAGGCATGCGTCACGGTATCTTTCCTCCCGTGTTATGCGCCAGGCTTCCGCAAGATAGTGCACATGAGCGTGCGTTGCGCCGTTGTCGAATGTGGTGTTCGAATCACCCCTGGCCGCTGCCAGCGCCCGGACCTGATCCGGGGTCAACACGGCCTGCATGTCGTAATTCTTCGGCCAGCCGCCGTTTTCTTTCTGATACCGGAGGATATTTTCCGCAATCTGCGCCACATCCCCCTTTCCGTATCGCTGTTGACCCGGCACCGGCGCAAACACGCGTTCTTCATCCACCACATCGTACCAGTGATGGGCGCCATCCTCGAAGCCCTGCACATTGATGGTGTCGCCCGGCGGCATGGGGTTCTCAGGCTGGGCCGTTAAGCGGGGCACCGGCAGCAGAAGGAGGAGAACAAGGGGGACGCGGAAGGCGCCGTGAAAACGCAACAACGGAGTCGGGTTCATGCGATGCGGTTGATGAGTACCGGCAAATGGACGGTGACCACGTCGGCCGGAGATCGGGGAACGGGCACAATCCTGATCCGATCTCAGAATCGACGATTAAAGATAGGGGATTCTCCCGGCGAATGCAATCGATGGGGAGATGGAGGGATTGTGTGGAGGATGGAAATGCACCATGTTATGTCATGATCCATCACGGGCGGCTGCCGCTGCACACCGGGAAACGTCAGTGCACCCCCGCCAGCCGGCGCTGCCGCATCGAAACCGTCCTGAACCGGGGGAGGATCGGACCGAGCAGGTAGGCGCGGGTAATATACCACCAGAAACTCCGTTCAACAAGTGACGGATCTATCTGATGTGCTATGGCCTTCTGGGCGGCCGGGGTTTCGCTCCAGTGAATGCCCGGATGCTCGTGATGGATGGTGTGGTAGCCGTTGTTGAACAGCATGACATTGAGCAGACCGGTGAAGTTCCGGGAGTGATTGTAGGCGGACTCCTCATCCGCGTGTACATGCTGCACGTAGTTGAAAATAAGTACGGCGAAGAGGGATACCTGGTGGGGAATGATCAGGAACAGGACCGCGTTCCGCCAGTCCAGCCAGAGGGCAACTGCGTAAGCCAGCGCAAGCACTGCATACTGTGACACCGCCAGCCAGAACCTGGATATCCTGGTCCGCCGGAGCATTTTCAGGTATTCCCGTATCGGCCGCTGCTGAAAATATCCGCTGATCGAAGGATAGGAGACTAGCGTGAAGAAGTTATTGGCTTCACTGAACCGGTACGTGATGGTGTAGTCGCCGGCACGGTTATTAAACTTGTGGTGATTGCTGTTGTGCGTGGGGATCCAGGCAAAGGCGGGGAATCCGTAAAACAGGGTGATCCAGTAGTCCGTCAGGATATTCATCCAGCGAATTCGCCAGATGGGAAGATGATTGTGATTGTGGGCGATGACCGAGACGGACACCGCCATGAAGAGACACAACACATACAGAAAGAAATTGAGCGATGGAAGGAGCCACTGGACGACGAGCAGAGCCGTGGTCACGACCATGTATGCTAGGGTGCGACGATCGGCGGAATAACGCAAAAGGGACGGCATACAGTAAGTATCCTTGACTATTTGAAAGAACGTTGTACTATAAGTATACGATTTTGGGCGGCCATCCACAAGGGCTGTTCGCCGGGCCGTCGCCACCGCTGATGTACCGGCGATTTCCAGAGCATGCAACACCGCTGTGCGCCACCTGTTTTTCATCACATACTCGAGAACTGACAGTCTATGCGTATCCAGCACGCCTCAGCGTTCACACTCCTTCTGATTTGGGCCATTGTTGAGCCGGTCCGCTCCCAGCAACTGTCACTCCCGGACAACATTGCCGTGGATCCCTGCGGGTACCCGGACACCACCGGCCCGGCATACAGGCTGGCCGCCCTCGGCAACTGGGGGTATGGCTACGATTCCCTGCTTGTGGATATCGCACGGTGGAAAAACAGCCCGTTTGTCCGATTGGACTCGATCGGGAGCAGCGTACAACAGCGGACTCTATGGATGTTGACCATCCAGGACACAGTCGCTCCGGCAATCCCCCGCAAGAGGATCTGGTTCCACGCCCGCACCCATCCGGCGGAAGTACAGGGAACCCGGGTTACGAATGAGGTCATCGCCACCCTGCTGTCCGGCTCCCCATTTGCGCGCACACTGCTCGACAGCTGTGTTTTCAATATCGTGCCCATGATCAACCCCGACGGGGTGGAACTCGGCCTCGCGCGCCAGAACAAGAACGGGGTCGACATCGAAAGCAACTGGAGTGCTTCCCCAGGGGAACCGGAGGTGCAGGCGCTCCGGGCTACCTTTACCCGGCTGATGGCCCAACCCAACCCGATACGGATCGCCATGAACATGCATTCATCCACTTCCTGCACGCGGTACTTCGTCTATCACGCCGCATCAGGAACATCACCGCTGTATGCATCAATGCAGCTCCAGTTCATCGATCTGGTTCGCGCGCACTTCCCCGGAGGGTTCCAGCCGTGGGACTACTTCGTGAGCTGGACCGGCGCGCCCGCGACGGTGTATCCGGAAAGCTGGTTCTGGTTCAATCATCGCGAGGCGGTGCTGGCATTGACATATGAGGATATGAATTGCGCCTCCGCGCGGGCATTTGACTCCACCGCGTTCGCGCTCCTCTCAGGGATCGGGAGATACCTCGGTGTGACACACATAACGGCAGTGGCCGGCCACGAAGCGGCTATGCCCTCCGCGATGTGTCTGGAACAGAATTTCCCCAACCCGTTCAACCCCGCCACCGAGATCCATTTCTCGCTCTCTTCCGGATCGGGCGGGACCACGGTTGCGCGTTTCGTCACGCTACGGATATACGATGTTCTCGGCCGCGTAGTGGCAACGCTGGTTGAGGGAGAAACACTGCCGGGGGAATACCGGGTATATTTCGATGCAGGCGGTCTGGCGGGAGGAACCTATTTCTACAGTCTGCAGACATCAAACGGATTGCTGACGCGGAAAATGCTCCTCGTCAGGTAGATGCTCCTTGTCGAGCAACAGGGATACGCCCGGACGTCAGGCTCCAGGAGAGAGTAGAGGGGAAACATCGCTGCGACCTATCGGCCGTGACTCGTCCGGATCAATAGCGCGGGATCGTATCCGTGTTGTCTCAAGCGTTGTAGTATCCCCTCGTACGTTTCGTCAGCCAGAACGGGCGAGCGCGCCAGGATCCACAGGTACTCACGCGAAGGCTCTCCCACCACTGCGTAACTGTAGTCCTCAGCCAGGTCAATGACCCAATAGTCCGCCCAGACAAACGGCAGAAATGAAAGAATTGCCGGAGCGAAACGCACCAGCAGTTTGGACGTCGGCTCGTCCTCCCCTTTTCTCCGGGCCTTCCCTTCGGCTTCTTTCATCTCCCCCGTCGCCGTGCGGCAACGGTTCACCACGAGTATCTGGCCGTCATCGAGCAGTGAGTAGGTTGCCGTCACATCACTGCGACAATCTTTCTGGAACCGATTCGGGAAACGTGCGATTTCATACCATGTCCCGGCGTACCGGACAAGGTCGACAGCCGGCACGGGCTCGACGGGTCTCGGTGAAACCTCCTGGGCAAACAGACTCCCCCGCAGGAGAGAAATGACAAACGGGACAAAGACCACGATGGGTATGGTGAGAGGTCTGCCTTCCATGGGGCCCTATCCTCCGGGTTTCTGATTGAATGCTTCTGCGACGGCGGTCAGCAAGTCGTCCTCGTCAAACGGCTTTGTCAACTTGGCAACAGGATGCGTCTCGAGTACGCGTCGCGTGGTGGCTTCATCGCTATTCCCCGTCAGATAGATCACCGGTATCGCCTTCAGTTTACGGATTTCACGGACGGCATCAATGCCATCCATCGTCCCTTTGAGCCGGATATCCATGATGACAAGATCAGGGGTGACACGCTGAGCCGCAGCGACGGCCTGTTCGCCGCTGATGACCGGCGGGAGAACCTCGTATCCTCTTCGGGTCAGACGGTCACAGATTTCCCATGCAACGATCGTGCTGTCTTCCACAACGAGGATTTTCGGTTTTATCAGACCCCCCTGAAAATTATCGTGAACATCGTCCCTTCGTTCCTGGAGGTCTCCACGGTCCCCTCGAGTTGCGCCGCGAGAATTGAAACAAGTTGCAGCCCGAGCGACTTTGTGCCTTCAACGGAGACGTGTTCTGGAAGCCCGACCCCGTTGTCACGGACGGTCAGCACGTGCCGCGATGAATCCGCGGTAGCAATTGTAACGCTGATCTCGCCTTGTTCCGGGCGGGGAAAGGCGTATTTCAACGCATTGGTCACGAGTTCATTGACAATCAAGCCGCACGGGATCGCGGTTTCAATATTCAGGAATACATTCCCGGCCGACGTGGTAATGGTAATCGGCGATCCCAGGGGGCACATCGACCGGACGAGTCCGGTTACCAGGTCACGCAGATACCCGTCCATGTCAATCCGGTTCAGGTCTGTGGACATGTACAGACGCTCATGCACGAGGGCCATGGATCTGATACGGTTCTGGCTGTCCTGAAACATCCCCAGCATCGCTTCATCCCCGACTGACTGCGATTGGAGGTATAGCAGTGAGGAAATCACCTGGAGATTGTTCTTGACCCGGTGGTGGATTTCCTTGAGGAGCACCTCCTTTTCCTGCAGGGAGGCGCGCAGCTGCTCTTCCGTCTTCTTGCGCACGGAGATATCCCGGGCCACGGCCAGGATGACATCCTGCCCGAAGTACGTACCGCGATTCAGGCTCACTTCTTTGGGGAACACTTCACCATTCTTCCGCTTCCCCCACCATTCAAAGGATTGGGGGAACCCCCGGCGGGCAAGATCCAGCTGCCGGCCGAGATGATCCAGGTCATTCATTCCCGGGGCCGTGAGCATGGCCGGGGTCTGACCGATGACCTCCTCACGTGAATACCCGTACATCGTCAACGCCCCCCGGTTAATATTGAGGAAGCATCCCTTTACATCCTGAATGTAAATGGCCTCCGTCACGGAGTCGAAGAGCCGCATATAGCTCTGGGAGCTTTCCTGAAGTGCGGTTTCGGCGCGCTGGCGTTCGGCAATCTCGGATTGAAGAGCGTCCGTCTGTTGCTGGATGCGGTCCAGCATCCGGTTGAAGGATATCGCCAGTTGCCGTACTTCGCGCTGCTCAGGAACGTCCGCACGTGTGTGAAGGCCCCCGGGCATAATGGTGTTGACGGTCGCAACAATACGCCTGAGCGGCCGGGTCGTCAGCGCCCCACCCGCCACGACAAGGGCGACGCCGAACAACATCACGAAGATGATGATCGCGGCGCTGATGAGGGAAACGCGAAGAATCCGGGCGTACATACTCCGGAGGGAGAGACCGATGTACAGATGGCCGATAGGGACACCTTTCGAGAGAATCGGGACTACCGATTCAATAACCATCCCGTCATCCGTAAACCGTTGGGCATCCAGAATGTCCTCAAGGGGTACCGGCAGCGGCTGGTATGAGGCGAGAATGCGGCCGGCGCTATCCGCCACCAGGGCGAAGGCGAGGTCCTGGTTCTGCTTTGCGATCTCCAGCGCTCCCTCGATGGTCCGGCGGTCTCCTGAAACGACGGCCGGCGCCAGAGCGTATGCCGTCATGGAGGCTATGCCGTGCGCCTGCAGGCCGGCACTGTCCACCCCGATTCTCTTCGTCAGCGTCGGAAAGACAAAGGCAAGAACGAGCATGATGACGCTCTGTACGAGGATCACCACAAGAGCGACCTGCGCACGCATGGAAAGCCGCAGAATCCACCCTACGGCGGAAGCGGGTCCCGCCAACCCCGCAAGCCATGCCTTGAAGGATTCCATGGATTCTCGTGCGAACAAGAACGGTGGCATACTCAATGTGGAGAATATGGGTCCATGATACCGCAAATCCGAATCATCCGCAAGCACACCGGCAGGAGCCCCGCTTTCCGGCTTTCTCATTTTCCTCTTGCATCTTACCGGCATTCTCGTAAATTGATACTCATGATTTCTGCATCATACACCGGCCGATTTTTCTATTACTTTTACCGCATGAGATGCGCGTGTCGGGCATGATGCCACTTTCACTGAACGTGAACTGAGCGCTCCCGACCCCGGTCGGGATTTTTCGTTATATGGACCAGACCTCCGCCACAGTGGCTATTCAAGGCGTCGCCGGATCATTCCACGACGAAGCGGCCGCACGGCATTTCGGCACGGGCTATCTGCCAATTCCCTGTGAGACGTTTCGGGATATGTTCGTTGCCTTGAAACGCCACAAAGCCCGGTATGCTGTTATGGCGATCGAAAACACCGTCGCCGGCACCATTCTCCCGAACTACGCCCTTTTGCGCACATCCGGCATGGCCGTCATCGGCGAGGTCTATCTCGCGATCCGGCAGAACCTCCTTGCGCTCCCGGGTCAGAAGCTCGAAGAAATCCGGGAGGTCCATTCGCATCCGATGGCCATCCAGCAGTGCCAGGTGTATTTTGAAAAGCACCCCCATATCCGTCTGGTGGAAACACCCGACACGGCAGCCAGCGCCGAGTGGATCGCCCGGCACCGAAAACACGGTTTCGGAGCCATTGCCGCCAAACGGGCGGCCACGATGTACGGCCTTGCAGTGCTTGCAGCAGGAATTGAAACGGACAAGCGCAATTTCACCCGGTTCCTTGTGCTGACCCATCCCGGGCACGTGGAGGTCGAGACGGCCGAACCGGACAAGGCGTCGCTCGCCTTTCACGTACCACATGCACGCGGGAGCCTCGCCCGGGTACTGACAACACTCGCAGACCATGGCTGCAATCTGACAAAAATCCAATCGCTCCCCGTCCTCGGCAGGGAGTGGGAATACTACATGCATGTCGATCTTGAATTTCCTGCTGGCGACCACTTCCACAACGCTCTTGCAGCCATAACACCGCTTGTTCAGGAATTGACAATCCTGGGCGTCTACCAACGCGGGAGCAAAGACGTATGATCATCCCGCCGGCACAACGACTCCAGACGGTGGAGGAATACTACTTCTCACGCAAGCTGCAGGAGATCCGCCGCATGATTGCCGCCGGGATTCCCGTGATCAATCTCGGCATCGGCGATCCGGATCTCCCCCCTTCAGAAGCCACCATTTCGTCTCTCTCGGAATCCGCAAATGGTGCCCGCAATCACGGTTACCAGTCCTACCGCGGAACCCCTGAATTCCGGTCGGCAATAGCAGGGTATATGTCCGACCGGTACGGCGTCCCCCTTGATCCCGCAACGGAGATTCTTCCCCTGCCGGGTTCAAAACAGGGCATGATATATGTAGCGATGGCGTTTCTGAATCCCGGTGACGCCGTTCTTGTTCCTGACCCCGGTTACCCGACCTATACATCTGTCTCTCATCTCGCTGGCGCCTCCGTTGTGCCCTATTTGCTGGATGAACAACATGGCTGGCAGCCTGATTGGGAGAAACTGGAGCGGCTCGACCTCTCCGGCGTGAAAATGATGTGGGTGAATTATCCACACATGCCAACCGGAGCACCGGCCACGCTTGAGCTCTTTGCCCGCCTTGTCACTTTCGGCGGCGAACACGGAATTCTCATCTGCCATGACAATCCGTACAGTCAATTGGTTGACCGCGGAAGCCCGTTGAGCATCTTCGCGGTTCCCGGGGCGCGGGACGTTGCCATTGAACTGAATTCCCTGAGCAAGTCGCACAACATGGCCGGCTGGCGGATCGGCTGGGTTGCCGGACGGAACGACTACGTTGACACGATCCTGAAAATCGCCAGCAATGTTGAATCCGGAATGTTCCTCCCCGCACAACGGGCCGCCATTGCGGCCCTGGCGAGCGGGTCGGACTGGTATGCACGGCTCCGGGAAACGTATGCCGGGCGCAGAGCCGTCGGCATGCAGATCATGCGTCTGCTGGGGTGCGTGGCGTTACCGCAACAGGCAGGCATGTTCGTGTGGGCACGTATCCCCGACCGGGAGCGGCATGCGGAGGCCTTTGCCGACAGGATCCTCGACGCAACGAAGATTTTTGTTGTCCCGGGTTCCGTCTTCGGCAGGAACGGCTCGCGCTACATCCGGCTCTCTCTGTGCAGCCCTGCGGCGACCCTTCAGGCGGCTGCGGACCGTCTCGGGGGATTCGGGGACCGCAACCTTCCAGGCGAGGAGGCCGTATGACCATCGCCGTTGTCGGTGTGGGCCTCATCGGGGGTTCGCTCGCTCTGGATCTGAAGGCCGCGGGCTTTGCCAGCCGCGTGGTCGGCGTGGATCTTAACCCGCGGCATGCGGCGGAGGCTTTACGGCTGGGACTGGTCGATGAAATGATGGATCTTGCCGCGGCGGTCCGGACGGCACAGATCGTCGTTCTGGCGATTCCGGTTGACCAGACCGTGACTCTGCTTCCGCGCGTTCTGGATCTGCTCGGCGAACACGGCGTGGTGACCGACATGGGATCGACAAAGCGCAGCATCTGTGATGCGGTGAATATGCATCCCCGCCGCGAACGCTACGTGGCGTCGCATCCGATCGCCGGCACGGAGCACAGCGGGCCCACGGCCGCCCTGCGGGGCCTGTTCGCGGGGAAACTCGGCATCCTGTGCGACATCGAACGGAGCGCACCCGATGCCGTCAGCCTTCTCCGGAAGATGTACGCGACGCTCGGGATGCATTTGCTGTCCATGGAAACGCTGGACCACGATCGCCATGTCGCCTACGTGTCCCATATTTCCCATATTACATCCTTCGTGCTCGCCACGACCGTCCTGGAAATCGAAAAGAGCACCTCCACGATCTTCGATCTCGCCGGATCCGGATTCGAGTCCACGGTGCGCCTCGCCAAGAGCTCGCCCGACATGTGGGCACCGATTTTCGGTCACAATGCCGAATTTGTCTGCGAGGCACTGGATGCATACATTCGCAACATCACGGAATTCCGGAACATGATTGCCGAGGGGCAGAGCACCGCGCTGCTGGACACGATGAGCGCGGCAAACGAGATTCGCCGCGTGCTGGCGGGTATTACCACCACGACCATACCATCCCACCATCATCCTCACAATCCAGGACATCCGACCGCGCCATGATGGAAGCCCACTTGTTTGTCGATCAGGAGCGTTTTCTCGGGCTGAAAGCCCGGCGACCGCTCATTTTTGCCGGACCGTGCAGCGCCGAAAGTGAAGAGCAGGTGATAGCCACGGCACGGGAACTTGCCTCGCTGAACCGTGTGCATGCCTTCCGGGCCGGCATCTGGAAACCACGGACACGCCCGTCGAC
Source organism: uncultured Bacteroidota bacterium (assembly GCA_963779225.1). Lineage (GTDB taxonomy): Bacteria > Bacteroidota > Ignavibacteria > UBA10030 > UBA6906 > CAVPCZ01. Next base: position 883,883 of record CAVZWW010000001.1, on the reverse strand, counting down.
GTTTGAAGGCATGGGCACGCCGGCACTGGCGTGGTTGCGCGCCGCCAGAGAAGCCACCGGACTGCCCACCATGGTCGAAGTGGCCAACAGCCGGCACGTGGACCAGGCGCTCGCAGGTGGAGTGGACATTCTCTGGGTAGGGGCACGGACCACAGCGAATCCCTTTGCTGTCCAGGATGTTGCCGACGCCCTGGCGGGCGTGGATATCCCCGTTCTTGTCAAGAACCCGGTCAACCCCGAACTCGAACTCTGGATCGGCGCGCTGGAACGGATCAACAAGGCCGGTATCCGCCAGCTCGGGGCCATTCACCGCGGATTCTCCACGTTCGAACAAACCCACTACCGGAACAAGCCGAACTGGGAAATACCCATTGAACTCAAACGCCGCGTCCCGGGGCTCCCGCTGATCTGCGATCCCAGTCACATCTGCGGCCGCACTGAAATCCTTCAGGGTGTCAGCCAGACCGCCATGGATTTGAACTTCGACGGGCTGATGATTGAATCCCACATCAACCCGGGCAAGGCACTCAGCGATGCGCGCCAGCAACTCACCCCGGCGGACACCGGCATTCTCCTGGATCACCTGGTCTTCCGGAAGGAAACCATCGACAATGTACTGATGCGGACAACTCTTGAAGAGCTCCGGGAACGTATCGACAAGATCGATCACGAAATTCTGGGGATCCTCGCCGAACGTATGACCGTTGCCGAACGCATCGGTACATATAAGAAACAGAACAACGTCACGATTTTGCAGTCGTCACGATGGGATGAGATTGTGCGGACACGATTGGAAGAAGGCCAGCAGAAACACCTGACAAACGAATTCGTGCTCCGGCTCTTTGAGATCATTCACCAGGAGTCGATTTTCCATCAGAGCAAGATCATGAACGCGGAGATTGAGGAGAAAGAGCCGGAACCGGGGGCGGGCCGATAGCAACCCGCCGGCGTGATTCGCCGGCATGTGCAGGCCTGCAGCGTCAGGGGCGCTGCCAACGTTTCCCCGGTCAGGAGCCGATAACGCGGAGTGTCTCGCGGGCCACAACGATCTCTTCATTGGTCGGCAGGACCAGCCCGTGGATGGCTGAACCGGGAGTGGTAACCACCGGCCCGTGTGCGGCATTTCCCTGCTCATCGATCACCAGGCCGAGGAAGCGGAGCGAAGAAAGCACCTCCGTCCGCAGAGCCGCATCATGCTCGCCTATCCCGCCGGTGAACGTGAGCGCATCAAGTCCTTCCATCAGCACCAGATACTCGCCGATGTACCGCTTGATGTCGTAGATGAATTTGTCCCGCGCGAGGCGGGCATGGGCGTTCCCCTGTTCTATCGCCGCATTGATTTCCCGCATATCGGCGGAGACGCCCGAAAGTCCTGCCAGACCACCCCTCCTGGAACATTCCTCGAGCGCCTGTGTCAGGGTGATCCCCTTCTTTTTCATCACGTACGGCAGCACAAAGGGATCCATGTCGCCGACACGCGTCCCCTGCAAGAGACCGGATTGCGGGGTGAATCCCATGGAGGTGTCGACGGATACGCCGTTTTGAATGGCGCAGATGGAGGATGATCCCCCCAGGTGACAGGAGATGATACGATGCCGGTCCGGTGCGAGCCGGAGGCGCCGCACGGTTTCGGTGGCAATGTAGCGGTGCGAGGCACCGTGGTATCCGTACCGACGGACCCCGAGATCGGTGTACCAGTCGATCGGTACCCCGTACACGCGCGCATATTCGGGAATCGTGACGTGAAACCCCGGCTCGAACACCCCCACGAGCGGCGTGTCCGGAAGTAATTCTCTGAACATGCGAATTGCGGTGAGATACGGAGGATTGTGGGCAGGTGCGAGATCCCGGTACGCTTCCATCGCATCCAGCACGCTTTCGTCCAGCAGAACCGATCCGTTTTTCTCCCCCGCCTGCACGGCCTTGAAGCCGACACCGTCGATCTCGTGCAATGACTTCAGAAGTCCGAACCGGGGATTGACAAGAAAATCCAGCGCGTCCTGCACGGCTTCCCGGTGCGAGGCGATCGGCCTGGACCCAGTGGGACACCTGACGGTTCTCGACCCAGTAGGTGAGAATCGCGTCTTTGGTACCCACCCGTTCCGTGTATCCCCGGGCGCGCTGGTGTTCCCCCTCCATCTCGAGCAGCTGGAACTTGAAGCTGCTCGACCCGATATTGCAGACGATGATGTTCATGTCCGGAGGTTCAGCTTCTGCATCACGGCGTCCGTGATGGTCTTCACAAGGTCTTCCGCCCCGGCCGCCGGGCCCGGGTCTTCCGGTCCCGGAACGGCACACGTGGAGGAATCCTCCTCGCATGAGACGCATCCCACATTGGTCCGGACTCCGAACTTCGTACGCAGGTCGGTCAGTTTCTGTACCTGATCACGGTTGAGAACATTCATATGTCCCAGCTGCTGGGCGACGAAGGCGATGTGTGCAAAATGCTCAAGCGTCTCCATTTTATAGTAGGCGTTGAACAGGTCCTTCCCGATGGTCAGTGCCCCGTGGTTCGCAAGGAGAAACGCATCATACTTGTCGATGCGTTTGAGCACCGGAGCGAAGAATTCCTCGGTCCCCGGTGTGCCGTACTCCACCAGCGGGATGCCCCCGAGCACCACCACGACTTCCGGCAGAATGCACTTGTCCAGGGGAATCCCTGCAACGGCGAATCCCGTGGCATAGGGCGGGTGGGCATGACACACGCCGTGCACATCGGGGCGGTGTTTGTAGGCAGCCAGGTGCATGAACACCTCTGACGACGCCTTCTTTGTGCCGGACACCACATTGCCGTCCAGATCCACCACCACCATGTCTTCCGGTGTCATGAACCCCTTGCTGACCCCGGTGGGGGTGATGATGACGCGTTTCTCGTCGAGCCGCGCGCTGATATTTCCGTCGTTCGAAGCGACATAGCCGCGCGCGTACACGCGGCGGCCCACTTCAACGAGGTCTCGTTTGAGCTGATGCGGATTTGTCACCGGTATGGCTCCTTACTACTTCTCGGAACGCTGAGGAAGAATGAGTTCGACATCATCGTGCGGGCGCGGGATCACGTGAGAGCTGATGAGTTCGCCGACCCGCTGTGCCGCCGCTGCACCTGCATCGGTCGCGGCTTTGCATGCCGCAACGTCGCCACGGACAAACACGGTCACCAGACCGCCGCCGACAAGAACCTTGCCGAGCAGCTGCACGCGCGCCGCCTTCACCATTGCATCCGAGGCTTCAATCGCGCCGACAAGCCCGCGCGTTTCGATCATACCAAGCGCTTCCATAGCCATGAGTGACTCCTTGTGTGTTGGTGAGTACATCGTACGACTTTACCTGTTCATACTCTGCCGCAGCCGGCAACAACAATGCTACACAAAACGCAGGCTTCCCGCAACCGCAAGTCTCCGCACACGCGCGAAATGACGGGGGGTGCACACCCCTTCACCCGTCGGACTGGAGATGGTATGGGAGAAGGCCCCCTCCCCCGCCATGCCTCCATTGCCCGCGAGACTGGAACCGTTGACCACCGTGATGGTCGTGTTCATCGCTTTTGCATACCTTGTGGCGGTCTCCATTGTCCCGCGTATGGATCATGGCCGTGTGGCCGTATCCGTGTTCCGCCTTCACGGCTAGCGCTATCCCTTCTTCCACGTCCCGCACCCGCACGACCGGCATGTACGGCATCATCTGCTCTTCCTGGACGAAGGGACAGTCGAACTGCGCCTCGCCGAAGAGGAGACGTACCGTATCGGTGAGCGTGACGCCTGCAGCCCGGGCGAGAACACTGGCATTCTTCCCGACAAAGTCCCGGCTTGCCGTCACATGACCCTGCGCGGTTGTGACGAACGCTTTTGCGGCAAGCGCCTCGATCTGCGGCCGGTTCAGACGGACTGCCCCCTGGCGTGCCATGGCATCCATGAAGCGATCATAGACCGCATCGACAACAAACACCTCCTTCTCCGCTATGCAGAGGATGTTGTTGTCGAACGAGGCGCCTTCAATAATGACCCGGGCCGCATGGTCCAGGTCTGCTGTTGCGTCCACCAGCACGGGTGGATTTCCCGGACCGGCGGCAATTACCTTTTTTCCCGAGGCGAACGCAGCCTTCACCAACCCCGGTCCACCCGTGGCCGCAATCAGACGCACGGCCGGATGGCGGAAAAGCGTATCGGCCGATTCCAGCGTGGGCACGCGGACCATCGTCGCAACGTGCGCGGGCCCCCCCTGTTCGCGAATCACCCGATGGAACACCGCAAGCGCATACGCCGATACTTTCTGTGCCCCCGGATGCACATTGAAGACCACCGTGTTGCCGGAGGCGATGATGATCACCAGGCTGTTGAACAGCACGGGTACCGGATGGGTGGAAGGAGTAACTGCCGCCACAACTCCGTACGGCGCATATTCCTCAACCGTAAGTCCCTTTTCGCCGCTCCACGATCTGCTCTGCAGATCTTCGACGCCCGGCGTCGCCTTTGCCACATTGAGGATCTTCGCCACCTTGTCATCAAACCGACCGAGTCCGGTCTCCTCGAGCTCCCGCCCCGCGAAATCCTCCGCATGATCAACAAGGCACCTTCGCAGCGCCGTGATGATCCGGTCTTTGGTCGATTTCGGTACGGCATCCCAGACCGGCTGGGCCGACGATGCAGCGGCAATGGCCTCTTCAACACGCTCAAACACACCTTCGCCCCGCACGGCAATCGCCGGTGCGGCCTTCTCCACGCCTTCGGCCCGCAGGCGCGTCAGGACGGTATTGACGATGTCTGTAATGGTCGTCGGATGGAGATCAACTCTTCTGCTGTCCACCTGCTATTCCTGTCCGAAAAGAAACATGGGACCTATCCCGCGATCACGCCGGCTGCTCCGGGTCCGAGCCCCGCCGCATTGGCTTCGTCGGTGTCTACGTGCATCTCCAGAAGCGCATGTGTTCCCGCGCGAATCAACACTTCGTCAAAAGTCAGCGCCGCAGAACCGCCGGTGCTCACGCTGACTTTCTGGCCGTTGCGCAATCCCAACCGGGTGAGGTCGGCCTCACTCATGTGTATGTGCCGGAGGGCGCGAATAACACCTTCGGTCAGTGAAACCACACCGCGCGGACCGATCAGAATCGCGGGAAGCGTGCCGGCAATATCCCCCGACACCCTTGCCGGAAGATTCATGCCGAGGTAACGGCCGTCCGTATAGGAAAGCTCAACCTGCGTAAGCTTCCGGACAGGCCCGAGGATCCGGACCTGCTCGAACGCCCTGCCCTTGGGTCCCACGACGGCAACGGTCTCATGAGCCGCGAATTCCCCCGGCTGGATAAGATCCCTGAGCTTTGTCAGCTGTGCGCCCGGCCCGAAAAGAATCTCCAGATGATCCTGCCGGATGTGCAGGTGGCGGGCGGAAATGCTGATCGGTACCACCCGGCCGCCTGCCCCGTCAAAATGCGCGTTCACCGCGTCACGCACGCATTGTTCAACGTATTGACGGATATCCACGGGATTCATACGCGACGCCCTCCGGGATCTATCCTGTCCACAATCCCCACAATGACACTCCGCAACGGCTGCCGCGATTTGAAACCGAGGATTTCCATGGCCGCCCGCCCCTCCGAGGCGACAAGCACCGTATTGCCTTCACCCGCTCCGACCGTGTCCACGGCAACCATGGTCCCGGATTTCAGCGTCCCGTCGGGCGACACCGGACGGACCAGAAGAATTTTCGCGTTGGCAAACGACGTATGCTTGATGGTGGAGACAATGCTCCCGACCACTTTGCAGAGGATCATGATGACGGTTTTTGTTGGAGGTCCAATCGGTCCACGAGACCGACAATGGTTACATCGCTGGGAATCTGACGCTCCGGAAAGGCAAATGTCGCTTCCGCACCGCCGACCCAGAACACCAGATCCCCCTCGCGTGATCCGATGGTATCCACGGCGATCAGCTCCGGACCGAGGGGGGTGTCCTGCTCATCAACCGGCTGCATGACATGCAGCGTCACACCGTCGAGTTTCCTGTCCTTGACGGTGGCCCAGACTTTTCCGGTGATGCGGCCGAGTTTCATGGGCGCACCGCTCAACCGTGCTTCTGGAAGACGGTCTTCCCTTTGTACTCGATCGAATCAACGATCGCGACAATACTCGTATCGGTCGGTATCGACGTGAGGTCGTCCACCTGCCTCGCCGAACTCCCCCGAACAACGATCACCACCTCACCTTCGCCCGCGCCAACCGCATCAACCGCGACAACGTGGTTGGACGAAGGTTTCGTATCCGGCCCGATCAGGTTCACGAGAAGAAGCTTGAACCCTTTGAGGCGAACGGTTTTGGCGGTTGAGACAATCGTTCCTTCAACGCGGCCGAGTTCCATGGGGTGTTCCAGGTGTGAAAAGTCAGTGTATTACTGAAATCTACAAAAAGTCCCCGCGAGAATCCACTACCTTTCAACAATGCGTTTGAAGGCGCGGCCACTCCTCATGAACCCCCGGACCCGGGTACGGGTCACCCGCCATGCTCCGTGATCCTCTACCGAGCCGTTTCCGGCGAACCCGCGATCCGCATAAACCCCTCCGGCATCTCGACCGGCCGTCGCCGCGTGTAATCAAAAAAGGCGATGCCCGTTTTGACACGCGCCACCTCTTTCCCCGTCGCCTTATTCGTGAACCGGTACAGGACATCGCATCCGAGCGGTTGCGGATCCGCAAGGCCGACATCCACCACCAGCACGTCTCCGTAGAATGCTTCGGAACGATAGACCACCACGGCATCAACCATGATGAGGCCCGCGCCTTCCACATTTTTCTCACTGTAGCCGTGACTCAGCAGGAACCGCACACGCGCTTCCTGAGCAAGAGCCAGCACGGCGTCATTGCCCAGGTGGCCGCCGTAATTAATATCGGAAATACGGACGGGCAGCTCCGTGGAGAAGGTCCACCGGTCGGGAAGAGCGAGTTTGATGCGTGACACTATGCACTCCTACGTGGGGTGTCCGAACCGTTCCCGCACCATGGCATCAATGTGAGCGGCAAATTCCGGGTTCCGGGCAACGATCCGGTCGAAAGTCTCTTTGTCAAGAGCGTACAGGTCGCAGAATCCGATTGCGCGAACGCTGGCTGTTCGAGGATGCCCCAGCACCAGGGCGATTTCTCCGAAGAACTCCCCGTCGTGCAGAGTCGCCTGCACGGTCCGTCCGTCCTTTGCCAGCACTTCCACCTGCCCGCGGCCGATGAAGAACATCTCCTGCCCCTTTTCACCGGCCCGGAAGACGTAGTCACCTGGCATATAGATGACAGGCCGCATCGCGAGAGCGATCTCCCGGACCAGATCTTCTCCTGCACCCTTGAAGAAGGGGACCTTTTCGATCACGTCTTTCTTCAGGTACAGGGAGACATCGGCAAACAGCGATGGAGGCAACTCGCCGAGAATTTCCGATTCATCGAACCCGAGGCGTTTTTCCCAGCGGTAGCCGTAATAGCCGCGAACCCGGTCCTGAAGATTCGGGGGCAGATCGCGGTATTCCATGAACGCATTGAGGCGCTCCATCGTTTCCACGTATCGCGCGCGGGACGGGTGGAGATTGGCAAGAATGTGCGCGATGTTGCCGATAACATACCCGAACATGCCGACACCGATCGCCATCACGATGATCGCGTAGATCGTCTCCACTTCGGTCTGGGGCGTGATGTCGCCATAGCCCACCGACGTCAGAGTGGTCACGCACCAGTACAGCGCGCGGAGATAGGTGTTCTGCCCGGTGAGGGTTTCAGACGGGATGGCTCTCAGCGCCATCCACCCGCAGGCCAGCCAGTGGACGACAAGCGCGATCCAGTACCCGGAATACAGAAGCCGGAAGGTATTCCACCGGGGGGTATTCTGGCGCCACCAGAGCGCCATGACCGACATGACGCGCGCCAGTTTAAGCAGACGCAACAGCTCCAACGGGGTCGGACCGAACAGTATCCCGAACGGTACGGCCGCAACCACATCTACGAACAGCCAGCGCCAGTTGCGGGCGGTGAACGTGCGGCTCCCACCCCAGCGGACGACAACATCGGCGACCAGCACAACCGTTACGATAATGTCCAGGAACATCCCCGCGGGGAAGCCGCCCCGGACGAGATGGATCGGAACGCCAACGGCAAGCGCAGTGGCGGAACCGAAGATCACCGCCGTCCAGGCGCGGGCAAAATACCGGTTTGCGGCTTTCATCTCAGAGCTCGACCTTCACAACCACTTTTTGCACCATGCCGTTCGACACCATCGGCGCATGCGCATCGCCGGGAAAAAAGACGACAAACGTCCCGGGATGGATGGTCACCCACATTGATGGGTCGTCGGAAAACGAGAGATAGTCCCTTTCAGCATCGTACGGGGATTCCTCCTCCCGGCAGTCCGTCAATCCCCTCCAGCCCATACGCTCTTTGCCGGTGATCAGAAAATGCACATCGATATGCCGTCTGTGCGCTTCAAGACGGGCTTCGTCCGGCTGTTTTCCCGGAAGAGATGTGGTGATCGCGTAAATCCGCTGCCCGTCAATTTCCAGACGGCCGGATTCAACGGCTTTGAGCGATGGGGAACGAAGGAAGGCGAACACCCGTCTGAAAGAAGGGTGCAGGGCAACGTACCGGTCGGCGTTGTCAAGCGTGTCCAGGATCATGTCCGCCTCACCAGGATCCCGAAGATCCGCCGCCGGAAAAACTCCCGCCTCCTCCGGAAAAACCTCCGCCGCCGGACGAGCCGCCGCTGCCCCCAAAACTCCAACCACCGCCCCGTCCCGAAGTGGCTCCCATCGATTTTCCCAATCGCTTCATCAGACTCTTGCCTTTCAGCGTCTTACCCAGAAAGAACTTTGCAAAAGGAAAACCCAGGAGGTAGCTCGCGAAGAGTATCCCTCCAACGAGTGTGCCGAGGAGGGCCATAGGGAATGTCGCCCAGAAAGGGATCAGGAAGACGTACAGAAACCACGAGACAAACCCTTGAGAGAAAAGGGCAACCGCGGTGAAGACGCCGACGACGACCAGGAATATCCCGAAAGCGATGAGACCCCCGACGAAGTCGAGGGGCTGTGCGGACTCTTCATCAGGTGTATATGTTCCGCGGATCGCGGCCAGGATCGCCGTCACGCCCGCCTTCACTCCCTGGTCGTAGTCCCCCGATTTGAACTGCGGGAGGATTTCACGACGGATGATCACCGAACAGATCGCATCCGTCAGATCCCCTTCGAGTCCCCGTCCCACTTCGATCCGCACCTTCCGGTCATCCCTGGCAACAACAAAAAGCACACCGTTGTCTTTTCCCTTCTGACCGAGCTTCCAGGTCTCCGCAACGCGGATTGCGTAGCTCTCGATATCATCCCCTTCCAGACTCTGGACGGTGAGGATAACCACCTGATTCGAGGTGGAATCCTGATGGGTTTTCAGGAGCGCTTCCAGTTCTGTCACTGTTGCGGCGGACAGGAGGTTTGCCGTATCATTGACGCGCCCTGCAAGAAACGGAACTTCGGAGGCAAGCAGGAGGACCGGCACCAGCATGCACACAAGAACGACAAGGGCATACAGAGGGTAACGGGAGTGAAGTGTCATGGCGGTCACCGATCCTTCAAACGCAGGGCGTCGGATAATTCGTCCCGGTCGTCCGCGCGAAGGTTCACCCCCTTCCGCTCGAGCAGGGCGCCGCATTTCTGGATCGCGTTCACCAGTCCATCAACGGGCGATCCTGCCCGGATTCCCACGATGACCGTGGCCACAACATCCTGCCAGTCTTCCTGCTTCACCTTCTCGTTGATACCCGCATCTCCGAGCACGAGAACGCGGCGCTCCAGGAGGCTGAGAAAGAGCAGGATGCCGGTGCGGTCGCGGGTTTGGAACACCTCCTCGGCGACAAATGCCTCCGATGCGCGCTGGCGGAGCCGCCGCTCCATCGCCGCGCTGCCGGCCAGGATGCGCTTCAAGCTCCGAACATATTTTACCAGCAGCATACCGCTGCCGAACGCAAGGAGAACCGCAAGGAGTTTCCCCGCCAGGTCGATGGGAAGCCAGATCGCCGTGTAGCTATGGAGAAACATGAGCACGACGGCGGTCAGAAGTGCGAGCAGAGCCCCGCCCCGCCATTCAGCGAATTCATAGTCATCGCACTGCTCCACCACGTACGGGACGATCTCGCCGGATGTCCGCTTTTCCGCGTCATTGACCGCTGCGCTGATCCGCTCCAGGTCAGCTGCCGAAAACAACCGTGAAATTGCCGGTGCCATACACTCTGCTCCCTTGTTCGTTCGTCTCACTCCACCGCACGTTCCCGCATGGTTATTGTCCCCTTATCCGCATCCATCTCGGCTTCAATACCGATCGGCATGGTGAACTTGTTTTCAATATGTCCGATCATTGCCCCGGCAAACGCTGGGATGTGCAAGGGGGCGATATGATCGGCAAACACTTCCTCCAGGGTCAGGGAACCGTACCCCTCCCCGGGCCCGCAATTTGTGCATTTGCCGAAGATGAATCCGGAGAGTTGCTCCAGCACCCCTGCAAGCCGCAGCTGGGTCAGCATCCTGTCAATCCGGTAGACCGGTTCGTTGTCGTCTTCAAGAAAGAGCAGAACATTCTTCCAGGGTGGAAGATAGGGTGATCCGATCATTGCCGTGAGCACGGAGAGGTTTCCGCCGACCAGGATGCCCCGTGCTTTTCCCGGAGTGATGATGTCCACACGATCGCGGGTCTGGACCAGATTGTCCCCGGGGGATGCGGGATTCCGGAACGTCACCGCTTCACCCTCCATGACGACACGCCGGAAGTACCCCAGGGAAAACTGGTTCCAGGTTGAAGTACCCACGGGACCATGGAAGGTGACCATTCCGCACCGTGCGTACACCGCGATGAGGAGTGATGTAATGTCGCTATACCCCATGAGCAGTTTGGGGCGAGCGCGAATGGCGTCGTATTCAAGCAGCGGAAGAATCCTGTTACATCCCCAGCCGCCGCGTACGGCGAGAATCGCATTGATGCGGTCATCTGTGAACATGGCGTTCACATCGGCTGCACGTGCGGCATCGGTCCCCGCCAGATAGCCGTACCGATCGAGTACGTGGTCTCCCGGTCTGGCACTGAGGCCCAGGGCTGAGAGGGTTTCCATGACGAGTGCGAGGTCGCTCCGGACGAACGTCGCGCCCGCAGGGTTGATGAGCCCCACGGTATCACCTGCTGCAAGCCGCCGGGGTTTCGCCGTCGTGCCGGCACGTTCGCCGACGGGCGCACGTGGCAGTGCCACCCGCGGCAGTGCCGCCGCCAGCATACCGGTCCCTGCGGTTAACAGGAACTTGCGACGTGGAATGTTCCCTTTTGCCGGCATGAATACTCCTCGGGCCGAAAACGAATTGAACAGCGGCCCCCGGGCCGTTCCCGCAATTACTGTCAGGGCGCCGGGGGAGGAACAAATTCACGGATCATGGAACAACGGGTATATGCGACACGGAAACCCTGCCGTTCCAGATTCCGTTGCGAGGCACTCCCCGGCCGGGTCAGCGTGTACGCCAGATCGCACTCCGCTTCAACTGCAAGATTGATGAGCGACCGGATGATGGCGCTCTGCACCCCCAACCGCCGGAAGGACGGCACTGTGCTTGCGCCGTAGATTGCGGCGACCCCCTGGTGAATGGAAAGGGCGCCGCCGCCGGCAGGGCGTCCTTCCACCCAGGCCATGACGCATTTGGTCGTCGGGCGCGCGACCAGAGTCCGGAGGATTGCCAGGTTCTCCGACGTCGGGGCAAGCTGTTCGCCGAATCCCATGGCCACCGTCCGGGCCCAGAGATCGGCCTCCTCGGGCGCACTCCGCTGCACGCTGATCGAAGACGATTCGGCTATCGAGGATTCAACGGCCTTCAGTTTGCGGAAGAGCATGTTGGAGAAATCCGCCAGCACATATTGCCGGCGGGACAGCTCGCCCAGCAGGGACACGTCAGACAACGGGCAGAGTTCGATCCGAACGCCGGAACTTCTGCTGGTGAAGAACCGCTCCAGGCGATCCATCTCCCAGGGGCGCACCGGCTTTTCCATCCCTATCCCGATCGCCTGGGTGAGCGGAGAGCCGACCCCGACGAACATCGCCATGCCGCCGGCGATGGACTCCGCCACGGATCCCGCTTCGGGGTGCAGCTTTGCGTGGACCTCGGCGGACTCGACGCCCACCGCGGCATCGGCCCTTTCAATCCGGCGAGCCAGCGCCGCGTCGGCAAGCAGTTGTTGTCCCGGCATTGCTCCTATTCCGTCTTGAGCAAACTGCCGATGGGATACCCCTTTTCTTCGAGAAGCGGGGTCTGGATTTTGATGAACTCCCGGATCGCCTCGATCGGCACCGCCTGGGTGAGACCCGATTCAATTTCCGTTTTTCGTTCCACGTACACAGATCCGGTATACGGGGTGACCGGATCAAATACCACGTCCCCGTCTTCCTTCTCCGGTGCAAGCACATAGGATGTCCGCGCGGAAACAAGTTTGACGATGCCGACCAGCTCAAAATTGGGCACGCCATCCCGGATGGCGAGCGTAATTCCGCCGCTGAACCCCCGGCTGAACATGGCATCAACCATGAACGCCCCGCGTTTGTCCTTGTTGGGATTGCTTACAATCCCCTTGGTCACCATCTTGAAGCCCGAAGGATAGCCGAACATATAGACGAACGTTCCCCACTCCAGATCCCTGGCGTTCCCGAAGGGATACCGGAACACCGCGATGCGGTTGGCCGGCTGACCGCTGAAGTGTTTTCCCAGCAGAGCGATATCGGCGGTTTTGTCTACCGCGAGGATCTCCAGCTCTCCTCCTTCAGGAAACACCGCAACATAGTTGGTCTGTTTTTCCTTGACGGCAACGGTCTTCAACCAGGGAGTCTGGCGGTGCCCGGGAGTGACGTAGAAGGAAAACACCGTGTCTTCGAAGTCGACGATATGGGCACAGGTCAGCAGCACCGCACGCCGCTCGTCGTAGAAAATCACCGTCGCCGTGCCGGACGCCGAGCTGTTGATATAGACGGATTCCTTCCTTTTGCGCAGCAACAGCGTATCCGTAATGTCCTCCCGCGTGACATGATCTTCCAGCGCGAAAGTGTATGTTCGGTAATACGCAATGCTGCTCAACATGTTGACGGTCTCGGCGATCTCCTCCAGCTGTTTTGAACACCCCCTGTAGGGAAACTCCGAGTCATAACGGCCGTCGGTGAGCGTAGGGTACACATCGCGGTACACCGAAGACGAACATCCGGCCAGCATCACGGCACTCACGAGAAGCAGCGCACAACGGCCGCCGTGCGGGGCGTTCATCGGTTCATTCCTCCATGCCTGCGATCGTCTTGAGCCGCCGGACTTCCTGGGCCGAAAGGGGCCGGGTTGCGCCGCGAGGAAGCCCTTCCTTCGTTACGGGCCCGTACGCCACACGGTCCAGCTTCTTCACCTCGTATCCCAGGGTCTCGAACATACGGCGTACCTGTTTGTTCCAACCTTCATGAATCGTGATGCCGATCTCTCTTCCCCGGGAACCCGTTACCACCACGATTTCTGCGGGCGCTGTGGTGCCTTCTTTGAGTGCTATCCCCCTGGCCAGCTGAATAAGATGTTCGCGCTCGACGGTTTTGTCGCAGGTGACGCGGTACGCCTTGGGGACTTCGTACCGGGGATGCATCAACCGGTGCGCAAGATCGCCGTCGTTGGTGAACAGCAACACCCCCGTTGTCTGCCTGTCCAGTCGCCCGATGGGGAACACACGATGCCGCGCCCGCACGAGGTCCATGACCGTCGCGCGCCCCCGTTCATCATGCGCCGTGGTGATCGTATCCCTGGGCTTGTTCAATACGAGGTAGAGCGGCCGGTCGACGGGGACAACTTCCGAGTCCAGCAGAAAAACCTTGTCGCGTCCGGGTCTCACCGTCGTTCCCAGTTCGGTAACAACCTTGCCGTTGATGCGCACGTTGCCTGCAAGGATCAGGGCTTCCGCCTTGCGGCGGGACGCCACACCGCACAGGCTGAGGAACCGGTTGATCCGGACGGCCGCCTGCTCAGGCGGTGCCGATGGGCGTTTGGTGAGTCTGCCGCCGGTCATTCGTCCTCCTTCAGAAGCCGGAGTTCCCCGTCTTCGCCGGCCTCTTCGGCCGCACGCTTCTGCTCCAGTTCCGCAAGCATCCGCTTCTCCACTTCAAACTCCGCCTCGGCCATGAGCTCGTCAATCTCCCGGGGTTTGGGCAGATCGGCAAGATCGTTCAGGCCGAAATGTTTCAGGAACTCCTTCGTTGTGCCGTACAGCAGCGGCCGCCCGGGGGTCGCGGCACGCCCCACGATGGCCACAAGATTACGCTCGAGCAGCGTCCGGAGTACGTAGTCCGCGTTGACCCCCCGGATGGCCTCGATTTCCGGTTTCGTCACGGGTTGCTTGTAGGCGATCACGGCAAGACTCTCGAGGGCGGAAACCGACAGCTTCCGTTTGGATTTTTCACGGAGCAGGCGACCGAGCCAGACACTGTACTTCGGAAGGGTGGCAAACTGGTACCCGCCCGCAACATTCACGATGCGGAAGGCGCGGCCGGACTGTTCAAATTCCCGGTTCAGCAGCTCCATGGCCGCGCGCACGCTCTCCTGATTCAGCGGACGGGGCCGGTCTGCTTCATCCAGATATTCGAGGAACCCTGTCAGCTGACTCATGCCCAGCGGCTCGTCCGTGGCAAACAAGAGCGCCTCGAGAACATCAAGCATCGCCCGGGGGATCGCCGATGCCGGAGTGTCCGTGCTCATGCGGATGCCAGGGTGAGTGGGACAAGCGGTGTGAGCGGACGGATCGCGATGTCATCACGCCCTTCCACGGAAGCCAGCGCCACAACCTTGTTCTTGGTCAGCTCCAGAACGGCCATCACCGTTACAATGATCCGGATCTTCTCCACCATGTGCGCGACCAGCTGAAGGAGCGTGGTCGGCCCGTGCACCCGGAGGAAGTCCATGACAAAACTCATCTGTTCGTCCACCGACACGGTCAGCAGCTCCACTTCATGAATCACTTTCCTGGGCATCTGATTCAACGCCGACTTGTAGGCAGCGATGAGATTGAAGAGCGTGACGTCCTTGAGGAATTCCTCCCCCTCCTCTTCCACAAATGTTTTGGGATCGGCATGAAAAGCCTTGCGGTAATAGACCTTGCGCTGTTGCTCCTCTTTTTCCGCCAGCTCACCCGCCATTTCCTTGTACCGTTTGTACTCGATCAGGCGCCGGACCAGCTCGGCCCGGGGGTCTTCTTCATCCACGGCGGTTTCGTCGCGGGGCAGCAGCATGCGGACCTTGATTTGCATCAGGGTTGCGGCCATGACGATGAAGTCCCCGGCCACTTCAAGATCCAGCGTCGCCATGAGATGGAGGTAGTCGAAAAACTCTTTGGCAATCTTTGCTATGGGGATGTCGTAGATGTCCAGCTCGTCCCGTTTGATGAAAAACAGGAGGAGATCGAGGGGTCCTTCAAATTCGTTCAGATGGACACGATACATGGACATTATCCCAGCTTCATGGCGCGACGGACATCCGCCATGGTTTCTGCGGCACGGCTGCGGGCGCGGGCTTCACCGTCGCGTAACACCGTTTCCACCTGCCCGGGGTGCGCCTCCAGAAATGCCCGGGTGTCCCGAAAGGGTGCAAGCGTGTCGGCGATCCGCGCGGCAAGCCGGCTTTTGCACTCCACACAGCCAAGCGATCCCGCCCGGCATCCCGCGGCGATTTCGGGAGATTCGCCTGTATTGAACTTCTCCTGGTATGTGAACACAATGCAGACCTCCGGACGGCCGGGATCGTTCTTCCGCACCTTCAGCGGGTCCGTCACCGCGCCCCGCAGCTTCTGCTGAATCGCCGACGGCGCATCGGAAAGCAGAATGGTGTTCCCCGCGGACTTGCTCATTTTCCTGTCAATGCCGTCGAGCCCGGGCAGCCGGGCAAACTTCGTGAGCTTCGGCTCCGGTTCCGGAAAGACCCGGCCATACTGACTGTTGAACCTCCGGGCGATTTCACGCGAGATTTCGACGTGGGGGACCTGGTCTTCGCCCACCGGAACGAGATCTCCCCTGTACAGAAGAATGTCGGCCGCCTGAAGCACGGGATACCCGAGGTGACCGTAGGTGATGTTTTCGATCTGCAGATCCCGCACCTGGTCTTTCACCGCCGGGTTGCGCTCAAGCCGTGCAGCGGTGATGAGCATGGAAAAAATCAGATGAAGCTCGGTGTGCTCCTTCACCTGCGATTGTCTGAAGATCGGACTTTTTTCCGGATCGATGCCAGCCGCCAGCCAGTCGATCACCATGTCCGTCGAATGACGGTACAGGTCCGAGGAATCCAGATTGGTGGTCAGGGCATGGTAATCGGCGATAAGATGGTAGTTGTTATAGTCACCCTGCAGGGCAACCCAGTTTTCAAGAGCGCCGACGAGATGGCCGAGATGTAGCTTTCCCGTCGGTCGCATGCCGCTGAGGATGGTCTTGCGCGTGCTCATGTTACCCTGTTCTGAAAAACACGGTGAAGGCCGGCGTCATGTGCCCGGAGGCACAGACACGACGTCAATTCAGGAAGAGATAGGGCTTCCAGCGCTCGTCGAGCGAACCGACGACGTGCCGGATGAACGTCACGTGGTTGGGGCGCATGGCTTTGCGGCGAAGGGGCATATGCGCCTCTTCCGGAGTCCGGTCACCCTTCCGGTTATTGCAGGCAACGCAGGCACAGACCAGATTCTCCCAGGTGTCTTCACCCGAGCGGGATACCGGGATCATGTGGTCGATCGTCAACGGCAGGTCCGCACGGCCGCAGTACTGGCACCGATGCCCGTCCCGGCGGAGGATGTTCTTGCGGGAAAGAATGATCTTCTTGTAGGGGACTCGTACGTAGACCGAGAGGCGGACAATGCTCGGGAAGGGCAATACGACGGTGGCCGCGCGCACCCGATCCCCGTTGCGCACTTCTATCAGTTCCGCCTTGCCGAGGTAGAGCAAAATAATGGCCTTCTTGACGTTGACCACACTCATGGGTTCGTAATTCTGGTTAAGAATCAGAACCTTGGCGTTCAACCTCCCGGATGATCTGTATGCGTGACTGTAAGCGCTGAAGGTAACTCTCCCTCCTGTCCGTTGCCCGTTGGAACCGTATCAAAAAATATACGTCCAATGCTTGTTTTTGTCAAGTTTTACGGATGCATATAAATAGCGGAGCCCCGTCAGAATGGCGGGGCTCCGAAAAAGGGGAAATCTGAATGATTACTCGGGTATTTGGACTGCAACGAAAGCTGTTCCGGCATCTCCTTCGCGCTTGATGCGTAAAAGTACCGAATCTCCCGGCTTTCGGGATGATATAATGCCCTTCAGGTCGGCCGGCGTGTTCACATCCTTCCGGTCAGCCTCCAGAATGACATCGTTGTTGCCGATCGACTGTTTGAAGGCTTCGCTATAGGGCTTCAATCCGGTAACGAGAACCCCCTTATCGACCCGGAGCTCCTGCTTTTCGGCCGGGGTGAGCGACCGCACGCTGAATCCGAGACCGTCAAAGGCAACGGTTTTTGCAGACCCTGCCGCGGGTTCGCGGCCTGTCTCATTCCCTTCCGTATTGCGGGCAAGGTTCTGCTCCTCCTTCCGGGGACGGAGCACGACCTTCTTGTCAAAGGTCTTCCCCTCCCGGAACACCTTCAGCGTCACTTCATCGCCGGGATGGCGTGTGGCTATATACGACTGGAGTTCACCCGGCTTGTTCACCTCCCTGCTGTCCACGGAGAGAATGACGTCCAGTTCCTTCAGACCGGATGCGGCAGCCGCACCGTCCTCCACGAGTGCCTGGACCACCACTCCTTTGGTCTCCTTCATGCCCAGGGCATTGGCCATCTTCTGGTCCACCGACTGGATCTGTACCCCGATGTACCCGCGCCGGACGTTGCCGAATTTGATGATGTCGGCGGCGACGTATTTGAGGAGATTCACCGGCACCGCAAAGCCGTACCCTTGATACCGGGCATTTGTCGTCGCAATGGCCGTGTTAATCCCGATCACTTCACCGCTCATATTGACCAGCGCCCCGCCGCTGTTGCCAGGGTTGATCGCCGCGTCCGTCTGGATGAAATTCTCGATCCTGTAACTGTCCTGTATGATATTGATGTTCCGGCCGATCGCCGAGACAATCCCCGCCGTAACCGTCGAAGTCAAACCGAGCGGGTTGCCGATCGCCAGCACCCACTCTCCGACATGAACATTCTCCGAGTTGCCGAGCGCCGCGGCCGTGAGATCTTTCATGTCAATCTTGATCACCGCCAGATCGGTCGAGGGATCGGTGCCGATCAGTTTTGCCCTGACGCGAATCTGGTCGTGCAGGACAACTTCGATCCCGTTCTCCTTCGCATCTTCCACCACATGATTGTTTGTGGCGATATACCCGTCTGCACTCAGGATCACCCCGGATCCGAATCCGGTCGACGGCTGCTCCTGTTCCGGCATCTTGAAGTCAGGTCCGAAAAAGTGGTAGAAATCCCTCGGCATGCGCTGGTTTTGATCTTTCCCGCTTGTCGTCACCTCAATGGCCACAACCGAAGGAGTGACGGCCTTCGAGATGACCGCAAAATTGTCGCTGAGCGCCTTGACGGCGGGATTTTGTACCATCACCGGGACGGGTCCTCCCAGCTTCACGTCCCCACCACTCCAGGCCAAACCCAGATCAACGCCGTTACCAAAGGACGAGACAAGGAGTGCACCCAGAACCACACCCACAGTGAGGATCGACAGTGACGCGAGCAGATACTTCTTGACCATGTGACCTACCTCCGTTGATGAACGTTTACTCTTCGAGCATGGCGAACACCTGCTCCGACTGCAGGGGACGCATGCCGGTAACATGATGCCGGACCAGGTGGCGGAGCAGAGCGGCGACTTCCTTCCCTGCCGCCGGCGCGAGGAAGACATGCAGCGCGGGTTCCGCTCCGCTCAGTGCCTGAAACAGATCCAGCGCTTTCATCCCGGCAAGACCGACGGTCAGTTCTCCCCCAACACCCGAAGCACATAGTGCACACACGACACCTGATGGGGTAACGACGAAGCGCCCATCCTTCGCTGCCGATCCAATGCTCTCCACGGAATTTCCGCAGGATGAGCAGCGGCGTACCTCAGGACGGAAACCCACCAGGTCGAGCAAATGCACCTCGTAATAGTATAACGCATTTTCAAGCCACCGAGTTGCACCATTCAAAGATTCCAGGCTGTCTGCCAGCAAATTGTAGAAATCGACGTTTTTTTCGTCAGGCGGCATGGCCAGATTCGCCAGTTCCACCATCGCCATCGCTGACGCCATTTTTCTGAGGTTTTCGACAAGTCCGCGGGATGACCGGAGCAACTCGCATTGTGTAAGGAGCTGCAGTTCGCGCGAAGGTTTCATGTACAGAACCACCCTCACACGGTTCATTGCTTCAAGCGAGGATCCAAAGACGCGGGGATTGTTGCGGACACCCTTTGCGATAACCGAAATCTTGCCGTGATCGCGCGTGAATATCGTCGCAATCATGCTCGATTCGCGGTATTTCATCGTCTTGAGAACGATTGCTTCGGTTGTCAGAATCATCTGGCCTTGAGAACATCCGCAATGGTTTGTGCGTAGGGAGGACGGAGAACCCCTTTCTCTGTAACAATTGCGGTAATCAACTCGTTCGGCGTCACATCAAAGGCCGGTGCGAAGACTCCTACTCCTGCCGGTGCCACGGCAACACCAGCGAAATGCGTGACTTCGGCGGGGTCGCGTTCCTCAATCGTAATCCTGTCCCCTGAGGGCGTGCAGGGGTCGAGTGTCGATGTGGGAGCGGCAATGTAGAAAGAAACGCCGTGCCGCTGCGCGAGTACTGCAAGGGGATATGTTCCCACTTTGTTTGCGGCATCCCCGTTGGCGGCGATGCGGTCGGCGCCCACAATCACCGCCTTGACGCGTCCTTCCCGCAAAACCGTCCCGGCAGTGGAATCCGTGATAAGCACCACCGGAATACCGGCCTGCCCAAGCTCCCAGGCGGTAAGCCGGGCTCCCTGCAGAAGAGGGCGGGTCTCATCGACATACACACGAACAACTTTCCCCTGGCGCGCCGCCGCGGTCACAATGCTGAGAGCCGTCCCGTCACCCGCTGTCGCCAGCGCTCCGGCATTGCAATGGGTGAGGAGCGATGAACCCGGCAAAATCAGCGCGGCACCCAGCTCCCCTATCCGGCGGCATGCGTCAATATCCTCCTGCTGAATGGCGCACGCTTCCCGCTCAAGTGCGGCGTAAAGCCGGGCCTCGTCCTCCCCGGTGTGACTCTCCAGAACTCCACGCATCCGGTCGAGGGCATAAAAAAGATTGACCGCTGTCGGACGCGTTTCCGCCAGATACGCTGCTGCACGACGCAGGCGGCCGCGCAGATCTTGAACATCGGGAAATGACCTGGAGTGGAGAGCGAGGAGAAGTCCGAATGCCGCCGCCACCCCAATGGCAGGGGCGCCACGGACGCGAAGGGTACGGATCGCTTCACCGACGACCGTCAGGTCGTCCGTTTCAACCCACACCTCCTGTTGCGGCAACAGTGTCTGATCGATGAAGCGGAACTTGCCAGCGACCCAATCGACGGCCCTCATGGCAGCGTTCAATCCTCATCAAAGCGGGACAGCTCCCGGAACTCGCGGAACCTGTCCTGGATGCTCAGGTAGGTAAGATCGGCAAGACCGGCAACACCGAACTTTTCCACGCAGAACGATGCGAGGGTGCTGCCGTAGATGACCGCACGCTTCAGGTTCTCCTCGGAGAGGTCTTCGGTCCGGGCAAGCCAGCCGATAAAACCGCCCGCAAAAGAATCCCCCGCCCCGGTCGGATCGAAGATGTTCTCCATGGGATATGCCGGAGCCGAAAAGACCATCTGTTCCGTAAGCAGCAGCGCCCCGTGCTCACCCTTCTTGATGATGACCACGGACGGCCCCATCCCCCTGATCACTTTTGAAGCCTTGATCAGGTTCGGTTCTCCCGAAAGAAGACGGGCTTCGGAATCGTTCAGAATCAGGACGTTGATCATCTTCAACGTCTTCTCGAGTTCTTCGCGCTTTCCGTTGATCCAGTAGTTCATGGTGTCGCACACGACAAGCCTCGGACTCTCCAGCTGCTGCAACACTTTTCGCTGCAGCACGGGATCAATATTGCCCAGGCAAACGTTCCGAATCTTCCGGAACCGTTCCGGAATCTTGGGGTCGAATGATTCAAATACATTCAGATCCGTGGAAAGACTGTCGCGTTCATTCAGATCATAGTGATAACGGCCGGACCAGCGGAAGGTCTTCCCGTCGCGTATCACTTCCAATCCCTCAAGATCCACGTTGCGTCCTTCCAGGAAGGCCATCCCTTCCCGGGGAAAATCGCCCCCAACGACACCTACCAGGCGAACCGGATTCACGAAATAGCTGGCGGCTGCCGAAATGTACGTCGCCGACCCACCCACGGCTTCCTTCACAGACCCGAAGGGTGTCTCAATTGTGTCCAGAGCCACGGAACCGACGACGAGCACGCTCACGATCTTCTCCTTACCTGGTGGTGCATCTACCGTGAATGACCGATGCAGCTTAATTTACAGAATCGCCCTGCAATTATCAAGGAATCGGAATTTCCAGGCGAACCGCCGCCTCTTCCCCACGGACGATGTACTCATCGACAATATCCACGGCCTGACGATGACTCGGCCACACCAGCTTCCGGCGGATTTCCGGATATGGAAGCCAGGTACCGGCCCGGTGCTCCTCCGACAGGATTATCCGCGCATCCCGGGGAACCTGTGCGGCAAAAACCGGACAGATGTCGATTTCCTGCCGTCGCGTGTCA
Organism: uncultured Bacteroidota bacterium; assembly: GCA_963779225.1. GTDB lineage: Bacteria > Bacteroidota > Ignavibacteria > UBA10030 > UBA6906 > CAVPCZ01. Next base: position 862,053 of record CAVZWW010000001.1, on the reverse strand, counting down.
TAGAACGAGGTCAGCATGGGAAGAGACCAGAAACGTTCCGGGCCGAGCCCCGTTTCTTCGCGAAGTTCACGCAGCGCGGTCTGCACCCCCCGTTCCCCCTCCATAACCGTTCCCGTGATGATCTGCCACATTCCGGGATGAACGCCCTCGGAAAAGGCACGCTGGAGCACAAGGTACTCCGCCCGATCCTGCATGAAACGGAAGACGCAGACTTCCACAATGCGACTGACAAGAGGTATCATGGAGCTCCTGGAAATTGCCGGTCGTCGCGACGTGTGCGCCGCGGCCTCCGCTGAGCCGGTTTGCTCCGTGCCGGCGTCCGGAGCGGCGGATCTGTCTGACCCGAGAGTGCCCGGCATTCCTGTTCCGTCAGCTCCCGTACGGCGCCGGGAACAAGACCGTCGAGCGTGACGTCCCCGATCGCCGTCCGAACCAGACGCACCACCGTGTAGCCCAGCTCTTCCGCCATGCGACGGATCTGCCGGTTCTTCCCCTCGCTCAGCGTGATCAACACCTCCTGCGGCACGGAACCGGATTGCACTACGAGAACAGGCCGCAAACGCGTGCCGTCAGCAAGCACCATCCCCCGCCGCCAGATGTCAGCATGACGCGGGGCAAGAGGGACGTCAAGCGACAGTTGATAAGTCTTCGGCACATGGCGAAGGGGGCTCGTGACAGTTTCACCGAACCGGGCATCATTCGTAAAGAGGAGCAGCCCGCCGGTCTCTTTGTCGAGACGTCCGACCGGGAAGACGTGCGGCAGGTCAGCCGGCAGCAAATCATACACCGTCCGCCTTCCCAGCTCGTCCGAGCGCGTGGTCACATACCCGGCGGGCTTGAACAGGGCGAGATACACGTTGTGCGCCGGGCGGACGGGACGGCCCTCGATGCTGATACGGTCGACCCGGGGATCCAACCAGAGGGAGGGGGAGCTGACGGCCCGCCCGTTCACCCGAACGCAACCCTGACGTACCAGATCCTCTGCCTGCGTGCGCGAAGCAAGACCGAATTTGGAGATGGCACGGATAAGGGAAACCTGCTCCCGGCCTGTGCGGATTTTGCTGATCATGGGCGGCTGCGAACGGCATCGCGGATGGCTTCCGCCGCGGCGTCAGCCCCCATTTCCGCAACGGATTCGAAAAACGCCGGAACGGACCCGGCCGACAGGGCAAAGGTGATATCGCCGTCGTGCGACGTGTGCACGGGCTTGACGGCCCGGGCCATACCGTCATGTGCGCGCTGGGCGAGGCGGTTTGCCTCCACCTTCGTCATGGCCGCATTGGTCAGAACGGCGACAAGCGTGGTGTTCGTCTGGTCCGGCACCCGCAGGGGAGGACTCAGCGTGTACGGCCGTTCCTCTGCAAGCCATTGTCCGCCCGCCAGGCGCGCACCCGCGACAATTCTCCCGCCGGCATCCAGCACATCGCCGATCGCATTGACCGCCGCAACCGCTGTAACCAGAAGATCACCAAGACGGATACTGTGCCTGCCAAATCCCCCGGGCATCGAACTCTGTACACCTCCCCACTTTCCCACGGTTGCACCCGCCCCCACGCCGATCCGTCCGCGTTCTGCACACTCCGTTCGCGCGGCGTGACACGCCGCGTACCCCGAAGCCGACGTGGGCCGAACCGACGCGGATCCCACATTAAGATCAAAGATCACGGCGGCGGGAACGATGGGAATGCGCCCCCAGGGCGTGCGGTAACCAATCCCCTGTTCTTCGAGAAATTTCATCACACCGTCGGCGGCCGCAAGGCCAAAAGCGCTCCCCCCGCTGAAGAGAACGGCATGCACCTCCTGCATCGATTTTTCGCTTGCCAGGAGAGCGAGTTCCCTGCTCCCCGGCGAGTTGCCCCGCACATCGCAGCCTCCAACGGTCTTTTCCGGACAGAGAATCACCGTACATCCGGTCAGCGCTTCGGGGTCGGTCCAGTGACCGATACTGAATCCGGGCGGCAGCGAAGACATCGTCGAACACCTCCATGACATTCCGAAACGCGTTTCATCGTGATGCCGCACGTCTAAGATCCGCACCTGCGCGCCGCCCGTCGACGTACCTGGACAGCGTACCCTTTGACAATTTCACCCGGGACAGACGCGTCTTGCGAGCACAGCGGGAGAAGCAGGGGCGAAAAGACTCACCGCATCCATCAGTCCGCAGGCATCCGGTGCAGGCCGGAAAGCACGATCCCGCATGCAACACCCACGTTGAGCGATTCCGCCAGGCCGTAGCGCCGGATGGCAACCCGGACATCACTCAACTCCCGCACCTGATCCGACACCCCCCACGCTTCACTGCCGAATACGATGAACGATTTCCGGGCGAACCGTACACGATCGAAATGCTGTTCTCCGTCAGCGGCGGTGACGTAGACGGTGTACCCCATCGATTTCGCGTGCGAGAGCAGGGGAAGCAGATCAACATCGAGTGCCGCCGGGAAATGAAACAGACTCCCCATCGTGCTCCTGACCACCTTCGGGTTGTACAGATCAACACAGTTCCTGCCGAGGACCATACCGTGGACGCCGAACCAGTCTGAGCTCCGGATGATGGAACCGAGATTGCCCGGGTCCGCAACCCCGTCCAGTCCGACGATATACGACTCTTCAGGCCCAGGAAGGAGTAGTGCATCCGCAGGAGGATTTTGCTGACGCATCACCCCCAGGACACCCTGATTCTGCTCCGTCCAGGAGATGCTCTCCATCTGGCGGTCGGAGACCAGGTGGCAATCCACGGAGCGATTCCGCGCTTCTGCGAGAAGCCTGCGGGTCCCGGGGTCATCCATGCTTCCGGCGGTATGATACAACGATTGCATGGTGAAATGTGAGGAGACCGCTTCCCGGAGAAGGCGAACACCTTCCACCACGAACAGCCCGCTGTTTTCGCGTGCTTTCTTCTTTTCGAGAGCGCGAATCTCTTTCACGGCGTTCTTTGTAAGTGGCATAGACTGCTTCTCCTGCAAGGCCGGGCATCCGCCCTCCCCCCGACCCCTGCTGCCCGATCCGTTCCGCCCCGTGCGGGGTCGGAGACTGCCGGCGGCGGATCTGCCGGATTGTCCATACCCGGGGTCAAAGAGATGGAAACATGATAAACAACCAGCATTCGAGAATCAAGGTGATGAAATATGTCGACATCATATGGAAACCATCAACCGCTGATGAGACGCCACCGATAATCATTGCCACAACACCCGGGACCAGTTGTTTCCGTCCGTTTCGAAGATCACCGCGCCGTCGCGGTCGGTCCGGGCCACGGCGATGTCGTGCAGGGCCAGGCGGTCCAGAACGGCTTCCGATGGATGGCCGAATCTGTTGACACGGCCGACAGAGATGACAGCCCATGACGGTCGGACGGCATTCAGGAATGGACCGGAAGTGCCGGCCTTGCCCCCGTGATGCCCCACCTTCAGGATGTCGGCACGGAGAAGATCCGCATAGGATTCCACGAGGGGTCTCTCTTCATTTCCTTCCACATCCCCGGTCAGCAGAAGCGAAGCGCCCGCGTAGACAACTTTCATCACGAGCGAACAACGGTTCGGGTTATCCTCCCATGATCCACTTCCGCCGATTGTATCGGCCGGAGGAGCAAGGATATAGAGCCGCATCAAGGGAATATCACGGATCAAAGAACCCGCACCCACACGCATCAGATCCTTGATCGAAGCGAGTGCTGACTGCAGCGGTGCATACGACGGTGCCCCCGGAATCAACCCGTTCCACACGATGCGGCGGACTATGCACGAGGCGAGAACACCGGGGAGGGCACCGGCGTGATCGTCGTGCGCGTGGGTGAGCACGAGGAGATCAATCCGATCTATGCCGCGTCGTTTGAGAAACGCTACGAGCGGCGATTCCAGGCCCGGTTCACGCGGAGCGGGACCCGTATCGACGAGGACGGTCTCCCCTGCCGGGCACTCCAGAAGTATCGCTTCTCCCTGTCCCACATCGACTACACTCACACGCAGTATCCCCCGCTCCCGCTGAAACGCACGCCCCTCCGGCGCAAATACGGTGCAATTCACCGCCAGGAGCAGTATCATGAGCGCATGCCGGAATTGTCGCGGTCTGCCCGCGGAGCAGAGGACAAACAGGAATGCATAGAAGGGCAGGATGAACACCGGGCGAAAGCGCATCGTGTCCACCGTTGCGAAAGGAACGGCGGCGCACCATTCGGCCACGCGAAGCGTCGCGGTCAGCAGAATTTCATTCACCGCACCATAGACCGCCGCCACCGCCGCTGACAGGGGCGCGGCGGCCGCCGTGACCATCCCGAGGACGACACAGACCCCGCTCACCGGGACGATTATCAGATTGGCGGCAACCCCTATCAAGGAAATTCGCCCGAACGCGAGCGCTGTGAACGGGAGAGTCCCCACCGTAGCGACGACCGAGACTGCGGCAAGACGCAGCATGGCCGCAGCGGCCTTGCCGTACCACATTCGGGGGCTGATCCTGGAGATCGGCGCGTTGAGCCGTGGATAGAGCACGATGATCGAGAGCACCGCGGCAAAAGAGAGCTGGAATCCGATATCGAAGAGCTGCCGCGGCTCAAGAGCGAACATCACCAACGCGGCAATCCCGCAGGAATTCAACGGGTGGGAACGTAAGCGGAACATGCTTCCAGTGAGAACGGTCAGGGCCATGATCGTGGCCCGTACAACGGGTGGCTGGCTTCCCGTAATCCACATGTACACCAGAAGGCCGAAGGCCACCGGCAATACGACAAAACGCGGGGGAAAACGGCAGAAGCCGAGGACAAAAACCAGCGCACCGGCCACAACGGCCACATTCGAACCGGATACCGCGAGAATATGCGCCACACCCGAGTCCATGAACGCCCGGCGTGTGAGGGCGCTCATCCCCCCCCGCTCCCCGATCAACAACCCTTTGAGAAGCTCACCTTCCTCACCCGCAACAGTGGCTTCAATGGATGCCAGGATGGACCGTCGCAGAGGGAAAACGATCTCCCGCAAGAACCACCACCCACCCCGCGGTTGCAGAATCAGAACCTGACTGGGAGTCCGGACGGTCATCAACCCTTCGATGCCGTTTGCCGTGTAGTAGTCCCGCGGGCTGAACTCACCGGGATTTCGTGATTCGCGCGGGCGTTCCAGTTTCCCGCGCAGGGCAACCGTCATTCCGTAGTCGATCGCGGGAACGGAACCGTCTTTTTTGGACGGAATGATAGCAGCCAGAAGTGTGGCGGAGAAGGGCATAGTGAGGCTGTCGCACAGAAGCCATCGGGAGCGAATGTGAAGGCGGATTCTTCCGCCCCCGGGATCAGGCGGCTGGACGACCTGCCCGATCACCACCACCGTACGCCCTTCTGTGACAGAAATCTCCCTGTCTTCCCCGCCGGTGCGTTGTTGCACCAGAACGAAGCCGACGAAAGCACAGATGAGCATCGCAAGCAGAGAAGCCGCCAGATCCGCTGACCGCCGGCGCGCGCGGAGCAACGGTGGTATGGCCGCGACCAGAAGGGAAAGAAAACAGACGTACGCCGGTGGTGAAAATCGGAAGGGAAGGTGATGTCCTGCAGCGATACCGATGGCTACCAGACACGCCACATACAGAGCCGGCCATTTACGGCGAGCGGAGAGATCCATGATCGGGGCACATAAGCTCCAGCAATACCGGCAAGAGATGCGTGAGATCAGGTGTTCGGCCGCCATAGTGTTCGACACGCCGTGCGACTTCACTGTGCCGGGTTGTCGCCAGAATCAACGGAACGGGATTGCGCGTGTGACTCTTGGTGGACAGATCTTCGATATTCCCGTGATCACTGGTCACCACCAGGAGTGTCTCATTCATGTCAAGATCTTCCAGCACACCCTCCAGGAGCCCATCCAAACGCTCGAGGGCCTGGACCGCGTCTTCCATACTCCGGGCATGTCCGGCGTGATCGGTCTTCCAGTATTCAAACAAGGTGAATGCAAACCTCGCGGAAAGCGCCGCAAGACGATGACCCGCTTCGAGCGCTGTGCAGACACGGATTTCCGGATGTCCCAGGGCGTTCCACCCTTCGCCGGTAATATCCGCTGAAATGCCGTTGCCTGCAGCAAGATCTCCGGCACGCCGGATAGGAAGTCCGGCATAGAAACAGGACATGGTGGTGACGCTCAGACGCGTCTTCCGGTGTTCTGCGTAATCGAAAAACCTCTGGGGGAACGCATTGGCAAATGTGGGGCGGCAGTCCGCCTGCAGAACACGCCGGAAAACGTTGTGTGCTTCGATAACCGGACGGAGGGTCGAATACGGATGGGGACCGAAGTGCTTGCCGATGAGTTTCGCCCCGTTCACGCCGGTGAAGAGCGCAGTCTGTCCGGTCCCGCTTTGCGGAAGACCGGGCACACCGAGTGTCGCATCAAGAGGAAGGAGCGTGGCCAGCCGCCCCTCGTACCGCCGATGGTGCAGCGATGGCAGGTCGCCCTCCAGCAATCCGCGCCAAGCCGGCAGACGCGCGGCAAAAAACGGGTTCACTGCGGCGTCCCGCCTGCCGATGCCCACACCGTCCAGGAAGAGCATCAGGACACGGAGGTGAGGAAGGGTCATGCTCCTCCGGGAACGCGATTCACGTGCACCATCCTTGCCTGTTCCATAAATCCTGAGTTCCTTGCCGGGGTTTTTCCAGAGATCACTTCCAGCATATCCGGCCCGACGCCGGCTTTGCAGCCTCTTATCGCCACTATCAGGGAGCCTTCCGCGGGCCGGCCGCACTCGCGTTGTTCGCCGGGGCTGAAGGGCTCTCCATGACTATCGTCACGGGGCCGTCATTTACGATATGCACCTGCATCATTGCGCCGAAAACACCCGTCCGGACCCGCTCCTCCCCGAGGTTCATGCGCATCCGGGAAACGAACTGTTCATACAGGGGCATTGCCTCCTCCGCCGGAGCGGCACGGCTGAATCCCGGCCGGTTTCCCTTCTGTGCATCGGCATACAGAGTAAACTGGGAAACAACCAGCACACCGCCACCCACATCCTGCAGATCCAGGTTCATTTTTCCCTGCACATCCTCAAAGACGCGCAGTCCCGTGCATTTGTCGGCAAGAAAATGGGCGTCTGCGGTAGTGTCACCGTGCTTGATACCGAGGAGGATCACGTATCCCCGGGTTATGCGCCCTTGTTCCTTCCCGTCGACGATCACGCTGCCCGATGAGACACGTTGAATGACCACGCGCATGGGTCTGATCCTTCACGCTTTCCGGTTCTTCACACCATGGACAACCCGCGGAATACCCGCATAATCCCTGGTGACCCCCACCTCACGGTATCCGCACCCGGTCAACAGCCGGGTGACGTCGTCCTCCTGCCCGAACCCGATCTCGAAGAGGAGTTCGCCGCCGGGGCGTAGCAGTTCCAGAGTCATCGGTGCAAGGCGGCGATAGAAGCTCATGCCGTCAGCGTCATCGGTCAACGCTTCCCGCGGCTCGAAATCACGCACCTCCGGTTCCAGAGCGGCAAACTGTTCCCGGGAAATATATGGTGGGTTCGAGACGATCAGGTCAAGATCCCCCCCGGCAAACAGGCCGGAGAATATGTCCAGGACCTGCACGGCCACATTATTGAGCTTGTGACGTTCGACATTCCGGGCGGCCACCGCGATTGCCTCCGGGCTGACATCGATTCCGACAATCTGCGCGCCCGGTGCGTGATGTCCGAGCGCGACCGCGATGTTGCCGGATCCGGTTCCGATATCGAGCACCCGCGCCGCGCCCCCCTCTTTTTTCCTGATGATCTCCAGGGCCAGCTCAACAAGAAGTTCCGTTTCCGGGCGGGGGATCAACACTCCCTGTTCCGCAGCCATGGTCAGTCCCATGAACCCCGTTTCTCCGATAATGTACTGGAGCGGTTCATGCGTCAACCGGCGTTTGAACAGCGTGCGGTAGGCTGCAAGTTCCGCGGGGGTCAGCGGCCGGTCAAACTGGAGGTACAGGTCCAGACGCAGCAATCCGAGCACGTGCGCGAGCAACAGCTCGGCGTGCAGACGGGCTTCGTCAAACCCGCGCTCCTGGAGATAGCGCTGTGACCACTCGATGAGGGAGAGGACCGTCCAGGTGTGGGACGGAGCGGGTGTGGGACGGGCATCCATGGGTGGTGGACAATATAGGCCCACGGCGGAAAAGATGCAATCAACCACATGCTCCTGGATTGCGGATTGCTCCTGGATTGCGGGTATCCCATCACAGGATCGGGGCCGATACCTGGTCCGTGTGTCCCCGGATCATACGGATCCGCGATTACCCGACAGGAGTAATTTCCCGTGGGTCACGCACACGCCAGATGAGCAACGCTGAGCCGATGAGGGAAAAGAGCATTCCTCCCACAAACACCACCGGATACCCATACCCGTCGATAAGCAAGCCGCCCGCAAGTCCGAAAAGATAGAATGGTGCAAGAAGAGTGTTTGTGAGGCCGACATACCGTGACCGTTGTTCGGGCGGGCAATACTCGATCGCCATGTTGAAGCGGACCATCATCTCGATCCCCAGGTTGATACCCATCAGCATGAACGCGGGGATCAGCATAGTGGCAGACGGTGCAAGCACCGCCCAGAAACTCGCGCAGAACATGGCGGCTGAGGCAATCACGAGTGCGAGTCTGTTACCGTACCGGTCCGTAAAGTAACCCATCACGAGGGCGCTCACCACCTGCATGGCAACCATCGCCAGCGTGTAGGCCCCGATGATTGATTCGTCTGCGGCGAAGTGTTTCAGCGCGTAGACAACGATGAACCCTTGCGGCACAGCGGCAATCACAAGGAACGCCGATGCGACAAGAAAACGGGAGAACTCCCGGTTCGTCCTGAGCACTCCGGGGAGGCCCTTCAGAAAAGAAAAGAACGGTCTGCGTGCGAGCGTGGGACTCGGCTCATGTTCATCCAGACGCCGTTGAAGAACCATGGAAGACATTTGGAGCACGAACGCGATGAACAATGCAAGCGCAAAGTTCACCGGAAACGCAAAGGTTGCCAGCAGCCACGTCAGCACAAAACTCCCGAGAAACGCTCCCGCGCCGCCGAGGGCATTGCGGAACCCGACAAGGCGCCCCCGCTTTTTCATCGAGGTGACCTTGGCAAAAAGATCAAACCATCCCGGCGTGCAAATGCCGGCGATTACCTGATTTGCGAGAAAGAACGCGAAGAACAACCAGAGTGCACCTGGAGAACCGCTGCCGCCGAACAACAACACCACAAGCCCCATGAACAGAACCATCAGCCGCTGGCTTGTCCCGTATCGCACCGCCCACGGTTTCTTCCAGGCAAGCGTTTCCACGTACCGGGCTGCAAACAGCTGGGGAAGAAAGACCCCGGCATACGCAAGCACTCCCACCACCCCTACTTCGAGATTGCTTCCTCCCAGACGTGCGACCAGAGCCGGCAATACCGTCTGGATCGACACGAAGGCGGCGGAGGACATATACACGCCCCCCTCGACCAGATTGATGGTGAGGTTTCGTTCTTCACGGTTCAGCGCTTTCCTGGAGAACATCAGAGTCCGGTTGTTGAATATTTTCATAATATAATGAAATTTCCGGACGTTAGGGACCGGGAAATTGACCCGCAGCCTTTCCCTCCCCGGCGGCCGCAATCGAACGGGGAGACACGCTGATGCTTTTCGGAAAAAAAAGCATAATGATTCTCTGCTTACGGGAGAGGCTGTGGCGAGATGTCCCGGACAAAGACGATCTTCCCCCCGACGATGGTCATCTCCACCGGTGTCCGTGGGATACGCAATGGTTCCACGCTCATGATATCTTCCCCCAGGACGACCAGGTCCGCCCGCTTGCCGGGTTCCAGCGACCCGGCAACCGCCTCCTGAAACGCTGCACGGGCAGGCCAGAGGGTGAGAGATTTCAGCGCTTCTTCACGCGTCATCCGCTGTTCGGGATACCATCCCCCGTGCGGCATCCCCTGCTGATCCTGCCGCGTGATTGCGGCATAGAATCCGAAGAGAGGATCCGGTGCTTCAACCGGAAAGTCCGATCCTGCCGGAATACTATTGCCTGCATCCAGCAGTGTACGCCATGCGTAAGCGAAGCGCGCCCGGACGGTGCCGAGGCGTGATACGGCCCAGGGCATGTCGGATGTGCAGTGTGCCGGCTGCATTGAAGGAATCACTCCCAGGCGGAAGAAGCGGGGGATATCCGCCGGGTCAAGCACCTGTGCGTGTTCAATTCGCAGCCTCCTGTCTCCTCCCACCAGTCCGTGCGCCTTCAAAGCCTCTTCGTAAACGTTCAGGACAATGGTATTCGCCCGGTCTCCGATTGCATGGGTACACACTTGAAATCCCGCTTCCAGGGCCTCGTCCACCAGATGACGGAGTTCCTCCGAGGAGGCGAGGGTCAACCCGCGGTTCCCGGGGTCGTCCGAATAGGGTTCAATGAGTGCTGCTCCGCGTGATCCAAGCGCCCCGTCGGCGTACAGCTTGAGTGCACGAATCGTCAACCGCCCGTCACCGAAATCCATCTCCGGCCCCTGCCTCCGGTAGTAATTCCAGGCCGGACCTGCACCATCAATCGCTCCATAGACCCGGAAGGGAAAGGCATCACGGGTAATCAGTCCCCTGTAGATCCCGACGAGACCCGTATCAACACCCATGTCGTGCACTCCCGTCAGCCCGACACTGAGGCATTTTTCCACAGCCAGCCGGACTGCACGCGTTCGCTCCGGGACCGTCGCCGAAGGCATCAGCGCGCGGATCGTGTCGATGGCAGCATCCACGAACACGCCTGTCGGGTTTCCCTGGCGATCCCTCAGAATCCGCCCACCTGGAGGATCCGGGGTCTCCTTGGTGATGCCTGCGAGGGAGAGCACTTTCCTGTTCACCCAGGCCGCGTGGCCGTCGATGCGGACCAGAAAAATCGGCACGGTCTCCGACACCACATCCAGCATTCTGTGCGTCGGGAATCCGGGTTCAGCCCACCGGTTCTGGTCCCATCCTCTCCCGCGGACCCACGAACCCCCGCCGGTACGGGCGATTTCCCCGGCCACCAGTGAACGAATCTCTTCCACAGATCCGGTCCCGGCGAGGTTCAGTGTCATGAGAGCGATCCCGAGACCCTCCAGATGCGCATGCGCATCCACGAAGCCGGGATAGACCGCGCGTTGGTGCACGTCAATGACCGTGTCGGCGCGAAATCCACGGAGGATCTCCGCATTGGATCCCGTAGCGACGAGCCTGTCCCCCTCGACCGCAACGGCCTGCACAACGGTATTGCTGCCGTCAACGGTATACATCCTGCCATTGATCAGCACGAGCGTCGCATGAGACGGACGCATCACAAACCAGAGGACGGCCCCGGCGACAGCCAGGGCAACACCGATGAGAATCACGATACGATGCATAACGTTGCCCGATCGACTGTCGGATGCCTTGTGGGTGGAGGAGAAGAAGATTGGAGAATAAGAAGATCCGTCATCGATTGCAAGTAGAGAGAGGAATGGCTATGTTGAGCAGGCACCGTTCATCACAACCGAAGAACCATCAGCCGGATTGACTCCATGCCCGCCCGTTACCCTGCCATCCCTCTTGAACAATTTCGCACGTTTGTCCGGATCGTCCGCCGCCTGCGCCGGGATTGCCCATGGGACCGTAAGCAGACACACCGCTCTTTGCGTCACAGCCTCATCGAAGAAACGTACGAGGTTATTGCCGCGCTGGACTCACGGGACATGGACGGGCTGCGTGATGAGCTCGGTGACCTGTTGCTCCACATTGTATTGCAGGCGACCATTGCGGAGCAGGCCGGCGAATTCACCCTGCGCGATGTGCTGAACCGGGTTTCCGAGAAACTTGTGCGCCGGCATCCCCACGTATTCGGAACGGTAAAGGTGCGTGGATCGGACGACGTGAAGAGGAACTGGGAACGGATCAAGCTCCAGGAGGGCCGGTCTTCCGTACTCGAGGGCGTTCCCAACGGCATGCCGGCCCTCCAGCGCGCGTTGCGCGTGCAGCAGCGTGCGGCAAAGGTCGGGTTCGACTGGGAGAACGACGCGCAGGTGTGGAAGAAAGTGCAGGAAGAACTGGAGGAAGTGCGCGAAGCGCTGCGCACAGGAACAGCCGCACACCGGGAGGAGGAATTCGGCGATCTGTTGTTTGCGCTGGTCAACTACGCACGCTTCCTGCGTATCAATCCCGAAAATGCCCTGCGCGGTACGGTCGAAAAATTCACGAAGCGGTTCCAGTATATCGAACGCGGGCTCCGGAAGAGCGGCAGGGATATCCATGACAGCACGTTGAAGGAGATGGATCTGCTGTGGGAAGAATCAAAGAAGAGGCACCGCAAGAGAAACAAGAAGAATCCGGCAAAGACCGGCGGCTAAACGCAAGCCGAAAAGCCCGCGACCGCCCCGTCATCGGGCGGTTGCGGAGCATCGTGGGAATCGGGGTGCCGACGGGGGGGGAGAGGGTGACAGTACGCGGCCGAACGTACGGAGGAGAAGGTGGTCATTCCCCCGATGACTGCGGATGATCAGCGGCCCCGCCCTGGTACTTCTCATACGCATCGATAATGTCCTTCACCAGGCGGTGACGGACCACATCCTGTTTGTCAAAGTAGACAAACGCAATTCCCTCCACCCCTTTGAGCACCTCCTGGATCTGCACAAGTCCCGAACTCTGTTTGACAGGAAGGTCGATTTGCGTAACGTCCCCGGTGATGATCGCCCGCGAGTTCGGCCCGAGCCGTGTGAGAAACATCTTCATCTGCATCGCCGACGCGTTCTGGGCTTCATCCAGGATGACGAAGGCATTGTTCAGCGTCCTGCCGCGCATGTAGGCGAGCGGGGCGATTTCGATCACACGCTTCTCCACGTACGCACGGAGCTTTTCCGCCGGGAGCATGTCGTCGAGTGCGTCGTACAGCGGCCGGAGGTAGGGATCGATCTTCTCTTTCAGATCCCCCGGCAAAAAACCCAGACTCTCACCTGCTTCAACCGCGGGACGGGTCAGGACGATCTTGGTGATTTCGTTGTTCTTCAGACTGGCGACAGCGAAGGCGACAGCGAGATAGGTCTTCCCGGTCCCCGCCGGCCCGACGGCAAAGACAATGTCGTTGTTCCGTATCTGCGAGAGATAGGCGCGCTGACCGGGCGTCTTGGCACGGATGATCTGATTCTTGGTGAAGAGAATCACCGCGTCAAGTTCGTCGCGGCTCATCGTCGAAGAAATGGTTTTCGGAACGGCCGGTTCCCCGTTCGCCACGACAAGATCGATCACCGTTTCGACATCGTTGGTTGTCAGCGTTCCGTTCTTGCGGAGCAGAAAGAGAAGTTCCTTGAAGATCCGCTCGAGGTGTTCCACTTCACCGGCGTCTCCCCGCAGGGTGATGGTATCCCCGCGGACAACAATGGTGGAGTCGAACCGCCGCTCGATCACTTCGAGGTTTGCGTCGTTCAGCCCGAGCAGAGCAAGGGTGTCGGTCCCTTCGATCCTGAGTTTCTTTTCGGTCACGCCGGTGTCCACCCCCCGAAAAAATGAAGAACCCCCTCTTCCGTGCGGACACGGGAAAGGGGGTTCAGACTGCGAAACGCTGTGCGCACTACCGTAAAACCATCCCGACCGGTTTCACTGGCCGGAGCGGCTTATGGTGTCATCTGGGCTGCAGCCGCGGCTTTCTTGCTGTAGTACTTCTTCGCCGCCGCCTTCTCTTCGTCATTCATCTCTTTGCCCTGGGGGATCTTCAGGATCTGCCCCTTGTGGATGACATCGGGATCTTTGATCTGGTCCCGGTTACCCTGCCAGATTCTCGGCCAGAGCCAGGCGTTGTCATAGATATCGGGTTTCTTGGAGATGTTCCAGAGACAGTCGCGATCCCTGGACCAGGTGCCGACGGTATAGGTCTTCACCTGGTTTGCAAGCGTCTCCTTCATGCTCTTGACCTTGTTGTCGAGCTCGGTGATACGATCCCAGAATTCAGGGATGAGGGAGAGCTTGTTGTTCCACAGTTCCTTTGTGGAAGCGTCAAGTTCCTTGACTTCTTCCGAGCGCGCAAGCAGATCGGCGTCGGAAAGGCGCATGAGTTCGCCGGCCTTTGCTTCGATGCCGTCGATTTCTGTGCGGTATGCAGCCGCCTTTTCGCGGTCGGATCCGACGAGGGCGTACAGTTCATCCAGGGCTTTCTCGCTTTCGCCGTCGAGCGACACCGATTTCGCATTGGCTTCGCTGATCGATGCGTCGAGCGCTTTGGATTTGGCCACCAGATCGTCGCGCATCTGGGTGTATTTGTTCATTTCCTGCTGCCATTGATCTTTGGTCATCTCTTCCTGGGCGGATGCAGCGCCGACAAACAGGACGAGGGCGGCAGCGAGCACGAAAAAGAGAACGGTATTCAATTTCATAGTCGGAAACTCCTCAATGTGTGCGTTACTTTGCGAGCCGCTGCTTCACGATCGCCGTGTCGTCGTTGATTTTCTTCAATCCCGCCATCTTTTCGGCAATAAGCTTATCCAATTCCGCCTTCTTTCCCTCTTTAACCTTGACCTCCTTTTCGAGCTGCGCGACTTCATCCTTCAGCGTCTGCAGACTCGCCAACTGCTTTTCATCAGGCCCCGATGAGCAGCCGAACAGCAGGAGCGACGCGGAAAAAAGGAGCGTCACACCAATAGTCGTGGCCATCCTGTTGAGTTTAGACATGAGAACCCTCCTGAGTTATGTGCTAAGCGATGGGAAACTACATTGGCTTCGCAAGGTGAAACAAGTATAGCAAAAAAAAAGAGTATTGTCAATCACTAAATTGAGCCAATACGCCTGCATTCATGCGGCTTCAGGTGAGTAAACCCCGTTCTGCAAGGCTCGTATACCTGTCTCCCGCAACGATAATATGGTCATAAAGAGGAATCCCGACGATTCTGCCCGCCTCCGCGAGCTGCCGCGTGACCTCGATATCTTCCCTGCTCGGCTCCGGATTGCCGCTCGGGTGATTGTGCACAACAATCACCGAGGCTGCCATCCGGTCAATAGCCGCCTTGAACACTTCCCGGGGATGCACCAGACTCGCATTCAGCGTCCCCGCAGTGAGCTCCAGGTCACTCTTTACGGCATTCTTGGCATCAAGGACAAGCAGCGTGAAAACTTCGACGGGGCGATCCCTGAGCATCGGGATCATACGGCGCGCGACATCCTCAGGAGTGCGGATAACGGCCGATGCGGGACTTCGCATCGCCTGCACCCTGCGACCGATCTCAAAAGCGGCAAGCAGCTCCACCGCCTTTGCCGCACCGATACCCCGGACGCGCATCAGCTCACCCGCCGTCATGGTGCCGATATCGCGCAGGGTTCTGTCCCCGCCCATCAGCCCGCGTGCCAGATCCAGCGCGCTCCGCCCTCCCCCGCCTGTCCGCAACACCAGAGCGAGAAGCTCTGCATCAGAAAGCACGTTCGCCCCCCCGTGGAGCATTTTTTCCCGCGGACGCTCACCGGCCGGCCAGTCTTTTATGGGCCCGTTCACTCCGCCTGAATGTCGCCGATGTGAATCACACCCCGACCATCAAACTGCAGAATGGATACCCAGACGTTCACCCGGCCGGCAGAGAAACCCATCTTGGCGTGAAGACCCTGATACTCCTTCACACGGGAAAGGGCCTTGGTAATCGCCTCCCGGGTCGTGGCTCCGTCGCGCAACACGTCCAGCAACATGCCGGCGGTATCATAACCGTACAGAACATGTTTCGAGGGGGACCGTTTGAAACGGGTCGTGAATCCCGCCGCCCACGTCTCGTAGGAGGGGTTCGTAACATCAACGTACGTGTCCGACTCGAAAACCAAACCGGCACAATACCTGCGGCTGGCGTCCAGCTCGGACAGATTGTTCCATTCTCCCGATCCGAGCAGGTGTGCCTGTATGTTGAAGTAGACAATCTGGGAGGATACGGAACCGATCTCTTCCGCTGAGTTGATGGGAAGGTATATGCCGTCAATTGCGGTGACCGGGACATCAAGACTGTCCAGAAACAGTTCATTGTACACAACACGGATACCGATCGAATCGAGCCGGGGAGCCGCGTCGGGACCAACCAGCGTACTGGCCTGAACGAGAGCCCCGCAGGCCATCAGAGAATCAAGGACACGAACAGGGACACCAAGTCCGACAAGCTTCATCAGTTCCCCCAGTTTTTTCCGTCCGCCGAATGCGATATACGGTTCGGAGGCCGCCCGGAGCCCGGCGAGCCTGATGGCCCCGAGCTGGGTCTTGAAGTCGGAGGATCCCCGCTCGTACCATTCAGAAGCGATCACGCTGGCCCCCAGCCGCTTCACCTCGTCCAGAAATCCCTGTGCCAGAAATCTTCCATAGGAGTCGGACGGCGCCAGCACGGCAAGCCGCCGGTACCCGCGGGTGAGCACGGCGTACCGCGCCATCGCTCTGCCCCGGAATTCGTAATCCGGGTTCGCCTGAAAGACATAGCGACCCGTCGCCGCAATCCCGTTCGTGTTCGCCGTCGGCGAGATCAGCGGAACTCCGAGTTCCTGTGCGGTACGGGCTGCGGCCAGTGTGGAGCTCGAAAACACCGGTCCCAGAATCGCGACAAGTTTCGGATCGGCGGCGAGTGTGCGGACCCCTGAGGCGGCAAGCTGCGTTTGACGCTCCGTGTCGTGCTGCACCAGCGTCACCCGCACCCGCTGCTCCGGCTCGAGACCGAACCGCTCGACCGCATACTCTATGCCGTCGGCGATATCGATGGCAATCTCTTTCGCACCGGACATCTCGCTTTTGCGCATGAGGGGAAGCAGCGCGCCGATCTTCACGTCGCTCCGCTCCGCGATCCGTCCCAGCATCGCCGTCACTCGAGGATGCCCTGCCACCTCGGGGTACGTCGAGAGCAATGTGTCCAGCGCATTGCGTGAAGACTTGAGATCCTCCGCGGCCGCCTCCTTTTCCGCCATCTTCAGCCAGAGGTACGCCTGGGGAGCGCGGCCGGATGTTGTGCCCGTCAGAGAACGCAGAAAAGCAACTGAGACGTCCTGGTCAGCGACGCTGTCCGCCGCACTCTGAAGCGCCTCGAGCAGACGGGGAGGGTGTGGATGGGGCAACGTTTCCCAGGCCAGGAGCAGTTCCCTCATCGCTTCCTCTCCCCGCCGGATGCGCCGGTAGATGACGCCGAGCAGATAATGCGCGTCAGCAACGTAGGCGCTGGAGGGAAATGTGGAGAGAAACCCCCGGGCGACATTCGCGCTTTCCAGATACCTGCCTGAGAAGTACAACGATTTGGCTTTCATGATTGTCGCAGCGGAAGACCGAGCATTGAGCGGATGCCGGCTGAGAACTTCTCCGAACACCGTGTCCGCCCCGGCAAAGCGTCCCTCATCATAGAGGGCCACGCCATGCCGGAAAAGTTCCTCTGCCGCGGATTGGCTTCCACCATCCTGAGCCTTTAACGGAACCGCGGCAAGCAGAACCAGCAGCAGTACGTGCAGCATCTGTCCGGCCAGCCGGGTGACACCAACCCGCGCGCGCAATTTCCCGTCCAGTGCACGCTGATGTCCCGGATGGATCTGCAATGCCTTGTCAAAGGCCTTCAGGGCACACTCTGTTTCGCCCCGTTGCAGCGCAATCTCGCCCATCCCTACCTCCGCATCGGAATGCGCCCGATCAAGCTCCAGTGCGCGCCGGAAATAGGGCTCGGCTTCGTCATAACGGCGCAGTCGCAAAAGGGCTTCTCCGCACAGTCCCCATGCACACGCATCGCCGGGATCCATATCCACCGCCAGCGTGAATTCCTGGAACGCCTCGGACCAGCAATGCTGCTGAGCCAGCGCCTCACCCAGCAACCGGTGGGTGGCGCCGCGGTACGGGTCACGCCGGAGAGCCTGCTTCAGTTCGGCAATCGCCTCCGCCGGCCGGTGCCTGCGCAACAGGATATTTCCCAGTACCTCACGCGCCTGTGAGGCCCGGTGTTCAACACGTAACGCCATTCGGATCTCCATTTCCGCTTCGGGAAGTTTTCCCATGTGAAGGAGGGCGCGGGCGAAACATTCATGTACGGCAGGGCGCCTGGTCGCCCGAAGGGGCCCCAGGCAGAGGAGCACATCCTCATAGGCTCCCCGTTCCAGATACATCTCCGCGAGCAGCGTCGCACAACGATCCGCATCGACACTTCGCCGGATGCCCAGTTTCAAAACACCCTCGGCCTCCGCGACAAGGTGCCAATCATGGTAGATTCTGGCCAGACAGACATACGGTTCATCCAGTCCGGGGACCGCGGCCAGCAAACGATGGTACAGCTGCGCCGCATGAAGCGGCTTTCCCTCTTCCACCAAACGACGCGCGCGATCCAGCATCGCCTTCGCTACATACTCGTCCATGACATCTCCTCAGAAATCCCTTTGCAGAGATCTCATTCCCAGACCGTTGGAGAGGAGCGCGATTCCCCCACCGAAACAGAGTGCCGCCCCTCCTCCCAACCCCAGTAAACCTGCCAGTGAAGCCCCCGGAGGAGCACTGAAGATTCTTATTGCGGGAATGGTCAGCAACCCCGCAATGAGAATGAGAACGATCAGACTGCCCAGGAAGGTCACCGAGGCCCCCTGCGAGGACGCCACTTTAATAGGGTTTTGCTCGCTCAGTGTGGCAAAGTAGGCACCGGCTCCGAGATTCAGACTGACGAGCGCAAGGACCGCGGCACACATGGCAATCGCCGCAAGCATCGTGCTCTCGAACGGTCCATAAAGAACCGGCATGGAAATGAACACGAGGATTTCGGCCGGAACCAGCACGGCAATGAAGGAAAGGCCAAATTTAAGCCAGTACAACCGCCTCAAGGAAATCGGTGCCGAACGGACCGCCCAGAAGGCCCTTCCCTCAAGGCTCACCGCCGGGAAAACGAATCGGAGAATGAGCGATGAGACCAGAAACCCATGAAAGAGAAAAACCGCCAGGAAGACGAGGGCACGGGAGGCCGGTTTCATGACCGGGAAGTCCAGGGTCCGCAAAGAAAAGATCATTGCGATCATCAGGATTGCCATGATGACGGCGTGCAGCCGCTGAACCGGATCACGGAAGAACAGCCAGAAATCTCGTTTCAGGACCGCTTCGGCATGCGGACGCATTGGCCATGGCCGGCCGAATTCCAGCCACCGGGCCCGGATCCAGCTCCTGCTTCTCCCCCGGCGCATCCGGAGTTCCGTTGCGGCAAGCCAGGCACGATAATACCACCTGTTGCCGAGCGCCGCAGCCACGGCAAACACGACGGCCAGCAAGAGGAGCATAGACACGGCATAGCCGGCGGCACTTGCCGTTTCCCGGGATACCAGAGCCTCCAGAAATCCCGCCATCCAGCCGCTCGGCAGCCACCAATAGCTGAACAGGGCATTTTCGCCCGCCACAGGAGATCTCCCTGCGGCCATGTCCACGGCCTGACGCAACAGACCCATGGGATCCGTCGCCTGCATATACCAGAACGTCCCTGCGGCGTACAACGGCAATACCACCAGCGACAGGCGGCCCGTTCCGAACCGTGAAGCCAGAAGGATCAGCACCGTCAGAACTATAACCGCGAGAATGCCGGCAATCAGAACAAACGGAACAAAAACAAAGAACATCGTGAGAACATAGTCCAGCCACCCCAGACGAAACACCGACCCGTAGCCGAGAAGTCCGGCCAGGCCGAGAAGTGACAGCGTCGCGGAACTGGAGACGATATTCTCGACCATGCGGATGCGGAAGATCCGTCCCTGCGTAATCGGCAGGCCCATCAGAAAACTCACCTCATCGGCGGTGTAGAGCGTTGCATAGGCCACCACCAGGCCCACCGTGTGGACGGTGAGAAAAAAGGCGAAAAGGCAGAGCGAAACAACATGGTGCAGGGGTTCCAGACCGATATGTGTCTGGTGGAGCAGAAAGGAGGAAAAAACGCGAATAAGGTAGAAGGTCCCGACGACAACGGCCCCGATAATCACCAGAGAGGAGACGTTCTTTCCGAGCGCGTGCAAACGCCGGTCAGTCATTCCCTTCAGGAGAATGGAGGCTTTGGCATTGAGAACCGTGATCACGTCAGACATTGCATTCAGCGCGTCACTTCGAGGAAGGTCTTTTCCAGGCGGCCGCTATCGCTCCCGGAATCATGCTGGTCTTCTTGGTAGATCATCCTGCCCGCCTTGACGATGACAACCCGGTCGCACAGTTCTTCGACGACGCGAAGAAGATGGGTGGACATGAATATCGTCAATCCCTCCTGCGTCTTCTTTTTCAGCGTCGCTTTCACCAGCCAGGTGGTGCGGGGATCAAGGCCAAGCAGAGGTTCATCGATGATCAATACCTGCGGATCGTGGATCAACGAACCGGCAAGGGCCACGCGCTGGCGCATGCCCTGCGAATACTCCTCGGCCGGTTTATCAATGAACGCCTCCATTTCAAAAAGGGTGACGTATTCTTCCATGCGCGCAAGCAGTAACGCGCGGTCCAGACGGAAAAGGCCCCCCAGAAACCAGAGGAACTCCCGACCGGTGAGACGGTCGTACAAATACGGTTGGTCCGGCACATACCCGATGGAACGTTTGGCCGCAACCGGGTCGGTCTGCACGTCAAACCCGTTGATGCGGCAGAGACCGGAGGTCGGACGGAGCAATCCGACCATCATTTTGATGGTCGTCGTTTTGCCGGCGCCGTTGGGCCCGAGAAATCCGAAGAATTGCCCCCGCGTGACCGTCAACGAGATATCGTTGACCGCCGCAAATCCATTGTACTCCTTCACCAGGTGCTCGAGCTCTATCACGCGTCTTCCTCGAAATAATTCTCCGGGACAATTAATCCAAAAAACTTGCAAGAAGCAACGCGCGCGAGGACCCGGTGTTTCTTATTATTACCTTTTCCTGGCACGTTTTCCGAGATCGCGAAGGAGAACCTTCCGTTCCATGGCGAGGATCGCCAGGTTCCGCTCCATTACGGCAAGCGCCTCCCGGATCGCCTTCCGCGTTCCATGGGGGCGCATGAGGGTCTGGCGGGTGAGGTGGTCAAAGAGGGTGAGCGCAACCATCGCTTCGGCAACGGGGACGATCCGCGGACAGATGCAGGGATCGTGGCGCCCCTCAACGCGTATGCGAGCAGCTTTCCCGCCCACGGTGGCGGTTTCCTGTTCCTTCCGGATTGAGGACGTGGGCTTCACCGCGATGCGGACGACAATGTCCTCGCCGTTGGAAATCCCCCCGGCGATTCCCCCCGCATTGTTGGTACGTGTGCGAAAGCGCTTCGTCACTCTATCATAATAGATGGGATCATTGTTCTCACTCCCGCGCAACCGTGCAGCGGCAAAGCCGTTCCCCACCTCAACACCCTTCACCGCTCCGATGGACATCAACGCCTTCGCAAGATCCGCCTCCAGTTTGTCAAACACCGGTTCCCCGAGTCCGACAGGAGGATTCCGCACAACTACCTCCACAATGCCCCCGAGCGAATCGCCTTCCGCTTTGGCGCGGAGGACTGCGCGTTCCATGCGCCGGGCGGCAACCGGATCCGCGCAACGGAGCACGTTCTGCTCGATGCAGCCCGGATCGAATGTCTTCGCCTTGATACCCCCCGCCTCAATCGTCGACGCAACGATCACGGTCTTGTAGGCCGCCAGAAACTCGCGCGCGAGCGCACCGGCTGCAACCCGTGCCGCTGTCTCCCGCCCGGAGGATCTGCCACCCCCGCGGTAGTCCGACACGCCGTATTTGGCCAGGTACGTGTACCCCGCATGCCCCGGGCGAAAGAGATTTTTCAAGCCGGCGTAGGCCCCCGGACGCTGGTCGGTGTTGCGGATGAGCAGACAGAGAGGGGTTCCCGTGGTTTTGCCCTCAAAGACGCCGCTCAGGATTTCTGCACGATCAGCCTCGGCACGAGGCGTCGTCACGGCACTCTGTCCGGGACGCCTCCTGTCAAGTTGCCGTTGAACCGGTTCGAGGCTGAATGGTAACCCCGGCCTGACGCCGTCGATCACCACGCCGATCGCGGGACCATGACTCTCCCCGAATGTCGTGATGCGAAAACGGGTACCGAATGTGTTGCCGGCCATATGCATGAATCCTGTGTCTGTGGTTGTAGAAAAACGTCTGCGAAGTTCAGGCTCCGGAATTCAGGTGAGTGCGGGCGAGGGAGCCGAGTTGCACCCAGAATTGCGGAAAAGATTTCCGCACGCAGCCCGGATCGGTGATGACAACACCGGGCACACGCAGGCCGACCAGCGCACAGGCCATCGCCATCCGGTGGTCACCGTGAGGATCGATGGTTGCCCCGTGCAGGCCGGACGGCGCGATCCCGAGGCCGTCGTCATACTCCGTAACGGCCCCGCCGAATTTGCGGAGCTCCGCCGCCAGCACGCTGAGCCGGTCGGATTCCTTGTGGCGCAAGTGCGCCACATTCCGGATGCGCGTGGGGCTGTCCGCAAACAGTGCGACCGCCGCCAGCGTGGGAACCACATCCGGCATCCGGTTCATATCCACGGTGATCCCCTTCAAGGGTCCCTTGCGTGTGACTGCCAGCCCGCCGGCCGTCCGGGACGACACACATCCCATATCCTCAAGCAGGCCGACGAACCCGATATCACCCTGCAACGAGTCCTTCCGCACATGTCGCGCCGTCACCGTCCCCCCGGCGATCGCCGCAGCACCAAACGCATACGATGCACCGGATGCATCAGCCTCCACCTCGAACTCCGACGATGTGTACCGCTGCCCGGATCGTATATGGTACCCGCGATCATTTATGTCCGGCACCACGCCAAACTGCCGCATGACGGCGATGGTCATGGCAACGTAGGGAGCGGAGGTCAGGCTCCCTTCAACCGTAACAAGGACATCGGTAGCCGCGTATGGCGCGCACAGAAGCAGTGAAGAGAGAAACTGAGAGCTCTTGTCCGCGTGCACGCGCGCGGTGCCACCCCGGAGAATTCCGCCGTGGACGACGTACGTCGGAATTCCGCTGCGGAATTCCACCAGCACGCCGAGATCGCCGAGCGCGGCGATCAGATCCTCATTGCCCCGTTCGGCCATGCGCGGGGCGGCTTCGAACACCACCCGGCCGGGCGCGAGCGCTGCAAGCGAAAGGAGGAAACGGAGCGTCGTGCCGGCGTTGCCGACGGGTATGGGGACTTTCGGGACGGAAAGCCTGCCTCCGCCCCCTTCCACCTCAAGCCCGCGTCCCGTCATTCTGGCAAGAACGCCCATCTGGTCCAGCGCATGCTGCATCAATACGGTATCTTCGCTGTCAGAGGGATTGGCCAGTACAGACTTTCCGTGCGCAAGCGCGGCGCAGATCAGTGCACGGTTGGTCAGGCTCTTGGAACCGGGTATGACCATTGCCCCTTCCAGCGGCCCGCCCGGAGTAATGGCGAGAGGCGTGTTCATGTGACCCTCATGAAGAGTCTGCGAAGGAGACCCTCTCCCGGCCGCTTCCCGGTGAACAGGGCGATTTGTCCGGCCGCCTGTTTGATGAACATCTCCACACCCGATACAGGAGAAGCCCCGGCCGATTTCGCCTCGCGCAGCAATTTCGTTGTCAGAGGATTGTAGATCGCATCGAACACGACATCCGTCCCCGGAGGAATTCTCCCCACCGGCATCTCACCGGTCCGAGGCCACATCCCCACAGGAGTGGTGTTCACGAGAATATTCCAGCGGCCCGCCGGTATCCGGTTCCAACGGATCCCGGCGGCACCCGTCGCACGCACCAGTGCCGCCACCCGGTGCGGTCTCCTTCCCGCGACGGTCACCGATGCACCACGCCGCCCCGCCTCGACGGCAATGGCCCGGGCGGACCCACCTGTCCCGAGTATCAGCATGGATCGTCCTGTCACAGATCCGCATTCCTCAATGGCATCCAGCGCAGCAACTGCGTCCGTGTTCGCCCCGAGCCACCCGCGCCTCCAGCGTACGATCGTGTTCACCGCGCCGATGGCACCCACCGAAGGCTCCGCCGACGAAAGGAACTTCATCATCGCCCGCTTGTGAGGAATCGTCACACTGCAGCCGCTCAGGACCGGACCGACTGTGCGCATGAAACGGCTGAGGTTCGCGACGGGAAATCGCACATATACGGCGTCAACCCGTTGCGCGCGGTAGACCGGATTATGGATGTACACGCCCTTGCTCTGCGCCACCGGAAACCCCACAAGCCCGAACACTTTCGTCCGTCTGGTGCGGACGTCCGCTGCAAACACGTTCTTCATGATACTCGCTGGGAGCTGACCCGGAGCGGATCCTTTCCCGTCTTCCGTTCCGGCGTATGTGGCCCAGCCCCCGAATCGCCGGTAGAGAATGCGGCTCGCCTCCCCCGCCTCCCCCATCGCGACGGCAATCGCCTTCTGCCGGTCAGCCTTCGCCCGTGCCAGAAATTCCATAACGGGGCCGAGCTGCCAGGCATCGGACGCTTCGTACGCGAGCTTGATCACCTCCGCGCCGGTCGCCCGCAAACGGGCATAGTCGCGTCTGACACGCGGACGCTGTTCGCCAAAAAAGTGTTTTGACACAATCAACCGCGGCCGGACCATGGCGTCCTGCAACATCCCGCAGAACAGTCCGTGCGCATCAAGTTCGATATCCACATACGCCGCCCCGGCATCCACGGCGTCGAGGAGCCTTCGCATGCGCCGGGATTCGGGTCCACGGAACCGCCCCCCCTCCCGCACCGGCCTGCAGGTGGCAATGACCGGTTTCCGCGTTGCGCGAAAGAGGGAACCGGTGTCGATATCTGCAATAAGGTCCAGGCGGATCTCGAAGATGTCGGCGAAGGACCGCGAGGCATGCATTTGTTCCAGGGCCCCGGACATCCCCGGACCGGTGATCGCGACGATAATCATATGATGCCTGCCCGGAGCACGTCGGCCGGAAGGGTCACGCCGATAGCCGATTTCCCGATCTTCCTCGGCAACACAAAAACCGGCATGGCACTCAGGTTTTTCTTGTCTGCGGCCAGACCGGCAAGCACTTCCTTCCGGTTGACAAACCGGGGCAACCGTGTCGGCAGACCGAACGCCTCCAGCAACCGGAGCAAACGGAGGTGATCGTTTACGGACAACACCCCGCACGTCACCGCCAGTCGCCCTTCAAGTATCAGGCCGATCGAGACGGCTTCGCCATGACGCAACCGGTATCCCGAGGCGGATTCAACGGCATGACCGATGGTGTGCCCCAGATTGAGAGCTTTGCGAAGTCCCGCTTCCTTCTCATCACGCTGCACGACCGCGGCTTTCAGCCCGACGGCCGTCCGGATAATCCGCGCCAGCAACAGGGTGTCGCTCCGTGTAAGAGCCGGAGCAGAACGCTCCAGGAAGCGGAAAAACTTCTCGTCAAGAGCCGCGGCGATCTTGACTACTTCCGCCAGACCGTTCCGGAATTCCGCCGGAGGAAGCGTGCGGAGCACCTCCGGATCAATGACCACCAGGGACGGCTGATGAAAGGCACCAATCAGATTTTTCCCCATGGCGTGATCGATGCCGGTCTTTCCCCCGACACTGCTGTCCACCTGGGCCAGCAGACTGGTCGGCACCTGAATGTACTCCACCCCCCGCAGCACGGTGGCGGATACAAAACCGGCAAGATCCCCCACCACTCCCCCCCCGAGGGCAACAATGACACTGTTGCGGCGAATGCCGCTCCGCAACAACACCCCGATCAGCGCATGGTAGCAATCGACCGATTTCGAACGTTCCCCGGCAGGGACGTCCACGAGAACCGCCCGCCAGCCGGCCGACACCAGGAGATGATGCAGCTTCCTACCGTAGAGCCGTCCCACGTTCGTGTCCGTTACCACAAAAAGGGTGGCTCCAGGATACCGTTTTGCGAGCTCCCCGGGAAGCCGCTGTAATGCGCCCGGACGAATCAACACCTCGTAGGAACGATCCGTCCCGACAGGCAGGCGAACATGGATATGTGCATTCATCTTATAACAGTACGCGATGAAGAAGTGAAAGTCAATACATGGAGGAGCGTTGGAAGTGACCCGTCAGTTTCGTATCTTTTCATGTAAAGTGGAGTGTTTCTTCTTTTATACCAGCTGACAGAGCACTGACCCCTGGACAAGCCTTACGTACGCACCCTCTTCGACACCATTGCCTACCGGTACGACCTGCTGAACCACCTTCTCAGCGGTGGGGTGGACTTCTACTGGCGACGGGCCGCCATCGAACATCTGCAGGACCTCCATCCGGAACGGCTTCTTGATGTGGCAACGGGAACCGGTGATTTTGCCATTGCGGCGATGCGCCTCCACCCGCGGGAAGTCGTCGGAGTGGATATCGCCCCGAACATGCTTGCCCTGGGCAGGAAAAAGATCGCCCGGCGCAGACTGGCCGGGGTGATTTCCCTGAGAGACGGCGAGGCGGAACAGCTTCCGTTCGGAGAACAGGAGTTCGATGCCGCGATTGTGGCTTTTGGCGCAAGAAATTTCGAGAACCTCCACCTCGGTCTCCAGGAAATGTTCCGGGTGTTGCGGCCGGGAGGAAGGATAGTGGTTCTCGAGTTCTCCCGCCCGCGGAAGTTCCCCTTCCGACAGCTGTATCTCTTCTACTTCAAACGGGTGCTCCCGGTTGTGGGGCGCCTGATCTCGAAAAACGCCGAAGCGTACACCTACCTGCCCGACACGGTGATGCGTTTCCCGGAGGGTAAAGACTTTCTGACCATACTGTCAAATGCAGGCTTCACGGCACTTCACGAACAACGGCTGACGTTCGGCATCGCCACAATCTACACGGGAGACAAATGACATCCCAGAACGAGAGAATCATCCGCGTCGGACACAGTCCGGATCCCGACGATGCATTCATGTTCTACGGACTCGCCAGCGGCAAGGTGAAGCTGGAAGGCATCGTCATCGATCACCTGCTCGAAGACATCCAGTCGCTGAATGAACGGGCCCGGCGGGCTGAACTGGAAGTGACGGCGATTTCGGCGCACGCCTTCCCGGCGGTGTCCGGCAAATACTGGATCATGCGAACCGGAGCCAGCATGGGCGAGGGGTACGGCCCGGTGATCATTTCGAGAAGGTATCGTTCGCTCGATGAACTCCGCGGAAAAATCGTGGGCACTCCCGGTCCGCTGACCACAGCAACGCTCCTCTTCCGCACATTCACCGACGGGATACGTCACATCGATATGCCGTTTGATGCCATCATGGGAGCGGTCGACCGGGGGGAAGTTGATGCGGGACTCCTGATTCATGAAGGACAGATCACCTACAATTCCCTGGGATACAACAAGATTCTGGATTTCGGAGAGTTCTGGGAAAAAGAGACCGGGGGACTCCCCCTTCCTCTGGGGCTGGATGTGGTGCGGAAGGACCTGGGGATGGAGCTGGCAGTGCGATTGTCCCTCGGACTGAAAGAGAGTATCGCCTACGGCTATGCGCATCAGGACGAAGCCATCCCCTACGCCATGCGCTGGGGACGTGGAATCGACTACACGCTGGGCGAAAAATTCGTAAAGATGTACGTAAGCCGGTTGACGATCGACATGGGCGAAGAAGGGCTGAGGGGTCTCGAAACGCTCTTTGCGAAAGCCCATGCAAAAGGAATTGTGCCGGAGATCCCGGAGATCCGGCTGGTGTGACCGATTCGCGCTCCCCGGGCTGCGACGGTCCGCGATTCCACGGACAGCGGCCGTTCGGATTTCCATGGGGTGCAACGGTTCTTGATTCCCACGGGCTGAGGCGGTTCTTGATTCTCCCGGCCTGATTTGTTATTGTAGTATCATCTCTGGACCGGGCCCGGAAGTTCCGACGATGAGCCTGGCTTCCGGGGGGCCGCGACCCGGCAAAGCGGAATGCCCCTCCAGGATGTTCAGGCATGTGGTTGTTGGCGCTCGAGAGTGAAGAAGCGAAAGAAACGTATGAGACCGGTTCTGACTGCCATTGCGTTTTCCGTTCTGTTCTCCCTCGCGGCGTCTGCAGGCGCGCTGGTTGGCCCGCGCCTCACAGAAGCGTTGCGCTCAACATCTTCCGACGAACGTCACCTGATCTGGGTCTACCTGGCAGACAAGGGAACGGATGTGCTCCGCAAAACGGCCGCACCCTCTCTTCTGGTCTCCGGGCGCTCCCTGGAACGTCGCAAAAACGTCCTGCCGCCTGACAGGCTGGTGGACCAAACAGATGTGCCGGTCGAAGCCGCATATATTCGCGACATCGCTGCGACAGGTGCGGAGATCCGGCTCCGGTCCAGATGGCTCAACGCCGCCAGCGTTCTTGCCACACCGGAGCAGGTCGCACACATTGCGGCCCTTCCCTTTGTCCGCGAAATGGAACTGACGGGCAGATTCCGCAAACGGGATACGGAACCGGCGCCTGAAGAGATCTCCCTGCCGGCGGAGACGCTCCCGAAACAGACCTCCACACATGCACAGGACTACGGCGCTTCCTTTAACCAGGTGAACCAGATCAAGGTTCCCCCTCTTCACGATGCAGGCAACACGGCGCAGGGAGTTCTCGTGGGTGTGTTTGATAACGGCTTCCGTCTGCCGAACCACGAAGCATTCGCATCGATGAACATCCTTGCAACCTACGACTTCGTGGACCAGAAGGTGAGCGTGGTTCCCGTCAACCCGGCCGGCAATTTCGGAGACCACGGAGTGAATACGCTCTCCACGATCGGCGGGTACAAGCCGGGCGTACTTATCGGACCGGCGTACGGGGCGACATACATTCTTGCCCGGACGGAAAACGACAGCAGCGAAACGCCGCTTGAAGAAGATAAGTGGGTGGCGGCAATTGAATGGGCGGATAGCATCGGCGTGCAGGTCACAAGCACGTCGCTCGGGTTCCTGGACTATGATTTCCCGTATACCAGCTGGACGTGGGAAGACATGGACGGACGCACCACAGTCATAACACGGGCCGCCGCAATGGCCGTACGCAAAGGGATCGTTGTCGTGAACTCGGCAGGGAATGAGGGTTTCAACAACTTACATAACACGCTGAACGCCCCTGCTGATGGAGACAGCGTGCTTGCAGCCGGTGCAGTGGATCCGGCCGGCAACCGCGCGTCGTTCAGTTCCGTCGGACCGTCCACGGCAAACCCTCCCCGGATCAAACCTGACGTGATGGCTCAGGGGGTATCGGTTTTTGCGGCAAGCGCATTCAACACGGCCGGTTACATTCTGGCGCAGGGAACGTCCTTCGCCTGTCCGCTTGCCGCGGGCGTGGCAGCCCTTCTGGTCAAGGCCAACCCCACCGCGCCGCCAATGAGGATCATCGAGGCCATGAAACTCACGGCAGGCAATGCCGCCGCCCCGGACAATTCGATCGGCTGGGGAATCCTTAACGCCAGCGCGGCCCTTCACTATCTCAACCCCACCGACACGAATGGCTTTGGTCCCCAGCCAATGTCATATGCGCTTTCACAAAACTACCCCAACCCCTTCAATCCGGGAACGTCCATCTCATACGTTCTGCCGGAACCGGCATTCGTAACGCTCACCGTCTATGATATTCTCGGTCGCACGGTGCGTGTGCTCGTGGACGGACAGCAACCCGGAGGAAGGCGTTGGGCGGAGTGGGACGGCCGGGATGCCCACGGAATGCCCGCCGCCTCCGGCGCGTACATCTACCGGATGGCCGCGGCGGGCGCGGACGGAGCACAAACGGTTCTGACAAATCGGATGATGCTTCTCCGATAGCGCTCTCCTCACCGCGGAATAGCCTTCCGGACAATCGCGATACCCATATCGATCTCCTGCTTCGTCACGTTCAACGGCGGACGGAAACGGATGGCGCGTTCGCCGCTCGGGAGAATGATCAGCCCGAGATCCAGGCATTTCGTCCGGATGGAGTTTCGTAACTCCGGCGTCGCCACATCAAACGCCGCAAAAAGTCCCAGCCCGCGCGGGTTGGAGACAACCGCCGGGAACTCCTCCGCCAGCGATTGCAGTTCTTTCACCAGATGGGCGCCGACCGTGCGCGCGTTCTCCACGAGGTTCTCTTCTTCAATGATTTCCAGATACTTCTGTGCACGGACCATATCCACCAGGTTCCCGCCCCAGGTGGAATTCAGACGGCTCGAGACGGCAAAGACGTTCTCCTTCACCTCTTCAATACGGCGCCCGCAAAGGAAACCGCATACCTGCATCTTTTTCCCGAACGCAATCATGTCCGGTTCCACGAAATGCTGGTGCGCCCACATCTTCCCCGTCATCCCGATGCCGGTCTGGACTTCGTCGATGATGAACATTGCTTCGTTCTCATCCGCCAGCTGGCGCAGGGCGCGGAAGAACTCGGGCCGGAAATGATTATCACCCCCTTCGCCCTGGACCGCTTCGATGATGATCGCGGCAACATCATCCCTGTTGTTGTGAAACGCCTCCTTGATCTGTTTGATGCTGACATCTTCGTCCCGCCCGGCACGGGCGACGTTCTCCGGCGTGAGCGGAAAATGGACCACGGGATTCAGCACGCGCGGCCAGGAGAACTTCGGAAAGAGGTCGGTCTTTGCCGGATCGGTGTTGGTGAGCGAAAGTGTGTACCCCGACCGGCCGTGGAAGGCCTGGCGGAAGTGGATCACCTGCCTGCCGCGTTCTTCGCGGTAACCCCGCGCGAAGTTTTTCCGGATCTTCCAGTCAAAGGCCGCCTTGAGTGTGTTCTCGATCGCCAGCGCTCCACCTTCGATGAAGAACGCGTGAGGGAGGTAAGTCGGAATGGCCACCCGGGAGAAGGTCTCAAGGAACTCCGCCTGTTCCGCGGTGTAGATATCGGAATTGGAGGGTTTGTTGACCCCGACGTACGCCAGTTTCTTCCGGAACGCGGGCGACGTCATCTTCGGGTGATTCATGCCGACCGGCGAGGAAGCCACAAACGTAAAGAAATCGAGGTACCGCTTCCCGTCCTTTGCGTCGACGATGTACGAGCCTTTACTCTTCCGGAGATCAACGACAATCTCGAACCCATCCACGAGCATGTGCTTGCGCAGGGTGGGGAAAACCAGCTTTGGTATGACGGAGGTTCCGGTCGTGCCGGCGGAGCGATGAGGTCCGCGCGCCTGTACTGCGACTGGATGCGGCTTCGTGCGGACGGCTCTTTTCTTTGTGGACGAACGTGTGGTTTTGCGGACGGCCTTTTTCTTCACTGCCGCCCGCGCGGATGTTTTGCTGCGTGTTGCCATGATGGAAACTCCTCAAGAGAGATTTGCTATTCCCGTGAACAAGAATTGATGCATACGGGGAGGAGTTCCCGCTAGAAGAATTCCTGATGCTCGAAAAGAGAGACGATATAGCGACGGGGGGAAATCACGGGATCACTTCTCGTAGTTGTCTATCTGCGCGCGCTGCAGGCCGCCGCTGTAATCCACGTACACGGTTTTCCACTCCGAGAAGAAATCATAAACCGTCCAGCCACCTTCACGGTGTCCGTTACCCGTCTGCTTCACGCCGCCGAAAGGCATGTGTGCTTCAGCGCCGATCGTCGGGGCATTGATATAGGTGATGCCGGCCTCAATGTCCCTGATGGCGGTGTACGCGTCATTGATGTTGTTGGTGTACACCGACGAAGAAAGCCCGTAGATCGTGTCGTTCATGACACGGATGCCCTCCTCCAGCGACCGGACCTTCAACACCGAAAGCACGGGGCCGAAGATCTCTTCCCTGGCGATGCGGTGATCCGGCTGCACACCGGTGAACACGGTCGGCTTGTAGTACCAACCCTTCGCCAGCTCCTTGTCCGCCGGAATTTCACCGCCGGCAACGAGCTTCGCGCCCTGCCCGAGGCCGATCTCCACATACCCCTTCACGGTGTCCTGCTGGCTTTTGTTGACGCACGGGCCCACCTCCACGCCGTCCTCCAGCCCGTCGCCCAGCTTCAGGGCATTCACGCGTTTCACCAGCATATCCACGAAATGATCATGGATCTTCTCATGGAGAATCAGCCGGCTCGTCGCGGTGCACCGCTGGCCGGTTGTGCCGAAGGCACCCCACAATACGCCGTCCAGCGCAAGATTCATGTTTGCGTCCGGCATCACGAACTGCGCATTCTTGCCGCCGAGCTCAAGGGAAACACGCTTGAGCGTCGGAGCCGCGGTCTGGGTGATCTTGATGCCCACCCCGGTGGATCCGGTAAAGCTTACCAGGTCGACGTCCGGATGCCCTACAATACCCATCCCGACCTCCCCCCCGCCGCCATGAACGATGTTCACCACGCCTTCCGGCACACCGGCATCCATCAATATCTCCACGAGTGACGTGGCGGTCGCCGGCGTATCGGACGCGGGTTTGAACACCACGGTGTTGCCGCATAACAGGGCCGGAAAGATTTTCCATGTCGGTATCGCCATGGGAAAATTCCAGGGCGTCACAATCCCTGCCACGCCGATCGGCACGCGCATGGCCATATTGAACTTGTTGTGGAGCTCGGACGGCACGGTGTGCCCGAACAGCCGGCGCCCCTCGCTGGAGGCGTAGTACGCTGTATCGATTCCCTCCTGGACGTCGCCCCGGGTCTCGGCAAGCACTTTGCCCATTTCGCGCGTCATCTGACGTGCGAGCTCTTCCTTGCGCGCCACCATGATGTCGCCGACTTTGCGGAGGATGTCTCCACGCTTCGGCGCGGGCACCAGCCGCCACTTCGCGAACGCGGCACGCGCGGCCTTCACCGCATCTTCCACATCTTCCTTGCCGGACTTGGGAAAAAGACCGACCACCTCGTCCCAGTTGGCGGGATTCCGGTTTTCAAACGTCCTGCCGGATTTCGCGTCGACCCATTTGCCGTTGATGAAGTTCTGAAAGTTTTTTGCCATGTGCCCCGTCCTTCGCTCGTGTGAGTACCGCCATCATCCCGGTTGCGGTGGATGCCGGCCTACGCCAGGCCCACTCTCCGGAAAATATAGTCGACATGCCGCGTGCTCCTGCCCAGGTCGAACAGGGCTTCCACTTCACCCCGGCCGAGAGCCGACATCACTTCGGGCGTGGCGAGCAGCAGCTCTTTGAATTCCTTCCCCGATTCCCACACCTGCATGGCTGCGCCCTGGACAATCCGGTACGCGTCCTCACGCTGCATCCCCTTCTGCGTGAGCGCAAGGAGAACCGATTGCGAAAAGATCAGGCCGTGCGTCCTGTTCAGGTTCTGGAGCATGTTCCCGGGATACACCAGCAGCCGGCCGATCACGTCCGTCATCAGAGCGAGCGTATAGTCAAGCAGGATGCAGCTGTCGGGAATGATGACACGCTCCACAGAACTGTGCGTGATGTCCCGTTCATGCCAGAGCGCGACGTTCTCCATTGCCGCCTGGGCATTGCCCCTCAGCACGCGGGAAAGGCCGGCAATGCGCTCGCAGGTAATGGGATTCCGCTTGTGCGGCATCGCGGATGACCCCTTCTGCCCTTTGGAAAAGAATTCTTCCGCTTCAAGCACCTCGGTTTTCTGGAGATGGCGGATCTCGGTCGCGAATTTCTCGAGCGAACAGGAAATCAGTGCCAGAGTCGTCATAAACTCGGCGTGCCTGTCCCGCTGCAACACCTGGGTGGAAACGGGCGCGGGGATCAGACCGAGCTTCGCGCACACGTACTCTTCCACCTGCGGGCTCAGATGTTCGAACGTTCCGACCGCACCGGAGATCTGCCCGACGGCAATGCGGCGCACCGCTGCCTGGAGGCGCTCGCTGTTCCGCCGTGTTTCATCATACCAGAGGGCGAGCTTCAGTCCGAACGTCGTGGGCTCGGCGTGAATGCCGTGCGTACGTCCGACCATAACCGTATCCTTGAACTCCTTCGCCCTGCGTGCGAGAACCTCCTGCAGACGCGCAAGACCCTCGAGCAGGAGTTCGCCCGATTGCTTCATCTGAACCGCAAGCGCGGTATCCAGGACATCCGACGACGTCATCCCGAGATGTATATACCGGGCATCCGGCCCTACATGCTCGCCGATATTGGTCAGGAACGCGATCATGTCGTGCTTCACCTCGCGCTCGATTTCATCTATCCTCCGCACGTCGAACGCCGCCTTCTCGCGTATGACATGCACCGCTTCCCCGGGGATCACCCCGAGTTGTGCCTGAGCCTCACAGGCGAGGATTTCGATCTCCAGCCAGATCCGGAACTTGTTTTCCTCGTCCCAGATTTTTCCCATGGCCGGACGCGTGTACCGGGCGATCATAGTGGACGTTTCTCCAGTCGAAGTTGAAGGGTCGTGGCCTTCCCGTCGCGAAGGACCTTCATCGCAACAATATCCCCTGTGCGCGCATCGTCCACAATCGTGATCAGCGAGTTTTCGTCGTTGATCTTTTCCCCGTTGGCCTCCAGAATGATGTCGCGCACCTGGAACCCCCCCCGCTCCGCCGGACTTCCCCGTTTGACGTCACTGACGATGACCCCTTCGATGCGTTCAAGATTGAAATACCGCGCGATGCGGCGGTCCACCGCCTGTATCTCCAGGCCGGTCCAGAAATCGCGCTCGATTTTTCCGTTCTTTTTCAATTGCGCGACGATCCCCTTGACACGGTTGATGGGGATGGCAAAGCCGAGACCGATGCTTCCCTGGTTGGGTGTGTAGATGACCGAATTCACGCCGATCACCTCGCCGGTGGCATTGATCAGCGGCCCGCCGCTGTTGCCGGAGTTGATCGCGGCGTCTGTCTGGATCATGCCCCGGTACACACGGCCGCCCTGGGCCTCCAGCTTCATTCCGGTGTTGCTGACCACGCCGACCGTCACCGTCGGCTTGTCATTGATATCAAACAATCCGAACGGATTCCCGAGCGCTATCACCCATTCCCCGATGATGACGTCGTCGGAATTGCCCAGCGGCAGAAAGGTGAGATCCTTGCCGTCAATTTTGAGGAGGGAAATATCGGAGACGAGATCCGTACCCACCAGCTCCGCCTTGAACTGCTTCCCGCTGGTAATGGTCACCTTGATTTCCTTGGCGTTGCCGGCCACGTGATCGTTCGTGAGGATGTAGCCGTCGGAAGAAATCAGGAACCCGGACCCGAGCCCCTGCACCTGCTGCGTATAGGTCCGGTCGCCAAAGAACTGCCTGAAGAAGGGGTCATCCCCCCAGGGATTCAACTGCCGGTACTGCCTGAGTTCGATCACGTTGATGCCGACCACCGCGGGGCTCGCCGCAGAGACCGCGCGTGTGATCGCGTTGCGCCGGCCGCCCGTGAGGCCTTCGTTGATTGAATCTCTAAGCACAGCGGGCACGACTTCCGTCCGGACTCCTGCCGCATCGGCATCCGCCGGAGCCGATGCCCCCGGAGACCCGGATTTGCCTGCCGATTGTCCGAGGCCGTACCCGATCAAACCGCCTCCGAAAAACGGTATAAGCAGGACCAGCGCCGTCAAAAACAGATTCCTTTTCATGGGAAATTTCCTCGTTTCCTCAGAGCTTCAATATACTCCCGCACCGGTTCGAACAGGCGAAGCAGGATTACGGCCGTCAGCACAATCACGTACGTGCGCACTGCCGCGGGAAACACACCCGGGAGGAGCGCCGTGATCCAGCCGCCCGGCATGAACAGAACAAACAGGATCGTCATGATTGAGCCGAACGCATTCGCCGCATTCACTTCCCGTGTCAGAAGATATCCCACCGGCCAGAGCGTCATCCAGAAGGGAACGAGCGGCCAGCAGACAAGCAGGGACGCCCCTGCAGCCGGGGCAAGGCCCCGCCCACCGTGAAACCCCAGCCAGACCGGAAAGTTGTGCCCCACCACAGCAGCAATTGCTCCCGTGGCAGCAATGGAGAAACCCGCCTCCGGCAGCAGGGACGCAGCCCAGGCGGCAATGGCCCCTTTCGCCAGATCCGCACAGAGGACAATCAGGGCGACACTCTTCGAACCGGTCACCTCGTAACTATTGAGTGTACCGACGTTTCGGCTGCCGGCCGCACGGATGTCAATGCGAGACTTCCAATGAACAACCAGGTAGGCGGCGGGAATGGATCCGACAGCATACCCCGCAACAAAGCTCACCAGATACCATTCCACGCGATCTCACCGCCTTTTTGGGGCATTTGACCGTCAAATGTACGAAAATCGTGCTGGAGAGTCAAACCGTCGATTTCTTGCATATACGAGGGGAAACGAGTATATTTTTTCGTCATGCCCGACCGTAAGCTCCAACACATCCTCACCCGCTACAGGCAGGGAAAACTCACCGACGACGACCTCCTCCGCCGTCTTTCAGCGCAGATGTTTGAGTCACTGGGATTTGCCACTGTGGATCATCACCGTGAAGTGCGTCAGGGGTTCCCTGAAGTGATCCTGTGCGAGGGGAAAACCACGACACAGGTGGCCGACATCGCCCGGTCGATTGTTCACCACGGGTCAGTCCTGCTGGGAACGCGCGCAAGCACCGCGCAGTTCGCCGCGGTGCGCAAGAGAGTACGGGGCGCCCGCTACAGCCCCGTGGCGCGCACCATCACGGCAAACACGCATCTGGTCCGGATGAGGGGCCGCGGGACCATTCTTGTCGTCACCGCCGGCACGTCGGACATTCCGGTGGCCGAAGAGGCGGTGGAGACGGCCGCCGTGATGGGTAACCGCGTTGACCGGCTTTTCGACGTCGGCGTGGCGGGCATCCACCGGATTCTGATCCAAAGCGACAAACTGCGGCAGGCATCGGTCATCATCGTGGTGGCCGGCATGGAAGGCGCTCTGGCAAGTGTGGTGGGCGGCATGGTGGACACGCCGGTGATCGCCGTGCCAACGTCCATCGGCTATGGCGCCAGTTTCCACGGCGTGTCAGCGCTGCTCGGGATGCTCAACTCCTGCGCAGCGGGCGTGACCGTCGTGAACATCGATAACGGGTTCGGCGCGGGATACGCCGCGGCATTGATGAATCGGACCCCGGACCCGAAGAACCATTGAATTCGAAGCGACCAATGTCTATATTAGAGAAGAGTCCTGCGGCATCCTACCACTCTCTCATTTCTCGATGATCCGCCTATGAAAGCCGTCATAATGGCCGGTGGTTTCGGGACGAGGCTGCGTCCTCTCACCTGCAACACCCCGAAACCCATGGTGCCGCTGATGAACAAGCCGATGATGCACCACATCGTCACGCTTCTCAAACATCACGGGCTGACAGATATCATCGCCACCCTCTACTATTCCCCCGAAGCGATCACGAGCTATTTCGGGGATGGTGCGCCGCTGGGCGTCACGATGCGCTACGTGCGCGCCGATGCGGATTACGGCACCGCGGGAAGCGTGCGCAATGCCACCAAAGGCCTGCACGAGCGGATCGTGATCATCAGCGGCGATGTCCTGACCGACTTCGACCTGACCGCGGCCATCCGGCATCATGAAGAGAAGCAGGCAAAAGCGACCATCGTCCTCACCCACGCAAAGAATCCGCTTGCGTTCGGGGTCGTCATTACCGGCGACAATGGCAAGATCACGCGGTTTCTTGAAAA
This sequence comes from uncultured Bacteroidota bacterium, assembly GCA_963779225.1. Lineage (GTDB taxonomy): Bacteria > Bacteroidota > Ignavibacteria > UBA10030 > UBA6906 > CAVPCZ01. The sequence continues at coordinate 824,754 of CAVZWW010000001.1, read as the reverse complement.
ACCTTCGTGGGGCGAAGTGTTCAGCGATACCATCAATACCGGCATCTATATCCTCGAGCCGGAGGTGCTGGAGATGATCCCGTACCGCGAGGACTACGATTTCAGCAAGGATCTCTTCCCCCAGCTGCTGCGGCAGGACGCCGGATTGTACGGGTACACGGCCGAAGGGTACTGGCGCGATATCGGGAACCTCAACGACTACCAGGATGCACACATCGATGTTCTCAACGGGGGCGTCAGGCTCGAACTCCCGGGTGTGCCGCAGGACGGCGCATGGATCGGCGAAGGAACACGAATCGATACGACCTCGGTCCGCCTGACCGGCAAGGTGGTTATAGGGCGCGACTGCACCATCGGGGAAGGGGCAAAGCTTTCAAACTCGGTGGTCGGTGACAACTGCGTCATCGGCCCGGGCGCATCCATCAGTAATTCGGTGATCTGGAGCGATGTGGTCGTGGGCCACAGCACCGAGATTTCCTCCGACGTCGTCGGCTCGAAATGCTCCATTGGCGAAAAGGCGGTCATCGCCGAGAATGTGTTCATCGGGGACGGCTGCTGGATCGGACGCGGAGCCCGCCTGAGCGCCAACATCAAACTCTGGCCGGAAAAGGTGGTGGAAGAAGGTGCCCAGCTCACACGAAGCCTGGTCTGGGAAGACAAGTGGCTGAGGGAGCTCTTCACCGACTCGCGCATCACCGGCCTGTCGAACATTGAAATGAACCCTGAATTCGGGGCGAAGCTCGGCGCCGCATACGGCGCGTTCATTGGAGCCGGCAAAACGGTCGTCACCTGCCGCGACGCGGATAACGTCTCACGGATGATGAACCGCGCCATCCTCTGCGGCCTCGTCTCGGCGGGAGTGAATACCTTCGACCTCCGGGCCACGTCCATCCCCCTCCTGCGGCACGAGCTCAGCAGCGGCAAGGAAGCCGGAGGTATCCATGTCCGCCGGAATCCGGGGGACAAGAACATGACGGACATCATCTTCTTCGAAGCCAACGGAAAAGATCTGCCGACCAACCGGACAAAAAATGTCGAGCGGCTCTTCTTCGGCGAAGATTTCGCCCGCGCACCACGTGACAAGGTTGGATCCATCTCGTTCCCCGAACGGACAACCGAAGCGTACAAGGAAAAGTTCCTTTCGTCTCTCGACCTGGAGACCATCAACAAGAAAAAGTTCAAACTGGTCGTCGACTACTCCAACGGCGTCGCCTCGACGATTTTCCCCATCATCATCGGTTCGTTGGACTGCCAGGTGGTGGCGTTGAACGCCCACCTCGACCCGCGGAGGCTGACCCGCGACAAATATGAGTTTGACTATTCCATAAAGCAGCTTTCCCACATCGTCACGTCCCTGAAGTACGACATCGGCTGCCTGATCGACGGAGGCGGAGAACGGGTCTTCCTGATCAACGAGCATGGCGAAGCCATCGGGAGCGACCGCCTGCTGACCCTGGTCACCGCCATGTTCCTGCAGACACACGCCGGCGTGGAGACCATCGCAGTCCCGATCACCTCCTCCGGCGAAATCGACATGCTCGCCGCCCGCCATGACGTCAAGGTGTTCAAAACGCGCAACAGCCACCTGGCCATGATGGAAGCGGCATCGAACAAGAGCGTGCGTTTCATCGGCGGGACCAAGGGCGGGTTTATTTTCACGGATTTCTTTTTCGCCACCGACGCCATGTATTCCCTGGCCAAAATCATGGAGATGATGGCGAAAGCCGACAAGAGCATGGGAGTATTCGACACCGAAATCCCCAGGCTGCACAGCTCACGCCAGACGGTGAATTGTTCGTGGGAACACAAAGGCAAAGTGATGCGGAACATCATGGCCGACACCGAGGGACTGCGGCGGGATCTCGTGGATGGCGTCAAAGTGTATTTTGATAACGAAAAGCGGGGCATTTCCGTTTTGCTCATTCCCGACAAAGAACGACCGCTCTTTCACGTGAGCGCGGAAGCGCACGAACAGCAGGCCGCCGACCGGCTGGCCCGGGAGTACGAAAAGAAAGTCATTACCTGGCGCGATGAAGCATAGGAGAACGCCCACGAGATGAAGATCAGCGACATTCTTACGGAAGACCTTGTGGTCGCCGGCCTCAAGGGGAAATCCAAAGACGGGATTATCGAGGCGATGATCGATATTGTTTCCCATTCTCCAAGGGTCCTCGACAAGGAGAAGGTCCGCACGGCAATCTTTGAACGCGAACAAATCATGTCCACCGGCGTGGGAAACGGCTTTGCCATCCCCCACGGCAAAACGGACGCGGTGTCGGATATCGTGGCGGCATTCGCCGTGACCGAAGAAGATATCGATTACGACTCACTCGACGAAAAACCCGTTCGACTCGTGTTTCTGCTGGTAGGCAAGGACAACCTGGTCGGACCGCACATCAAACTGCTCAGCCGGATATCCCGGCTGATGAACAAAGAGGAGTTCCGCAAACAATTACTCACGCTGGAGACGCCAAAGGAAATCCTCGACCTCTTCAGACAGGAAGAGGCGTCCTATTTCGAGCTCTAGACCCGTCATGCCGAAAAAGATCGCGCCCAAGAAGAGCACCGAGCCCGAATACAGACTCCTGGTCGTCCCCCAGCTGGCCGAACGTACACAGCGTATGACCACCCTGCTGGTACTCGAAACCGCCAAGTCCTTCGCCACGTTCAGATACGAACTCTCCGTCGAAGAACACTTTCAACCGCCGTCGTTCCGGTTTGTTGTCGCGGGCTTCAAAACACCGCGCCTGGATCTCCCGTCATCGGGTCCCGCCCAGTACCGGACGGTCTTCGAAGGACTGGACGGCGTCTATGAGGTGACCATCGAAGGCATAGACGGACGCATCAACTCGTTCTCCCTCCGCGTCGCACCCACAAAAGTATCGGTGCTGAAAGCGCCACGGAAACCCTTCGTGCAGATCGTCACCGATACCGCTGCCTGGAATTCACTGTCAACCTGAGACCACCCGCACCATGATCCCTGTCCTGTTTGAACTCGGTTCACTCAAAGTATATTCCTACGGGCTGATGCTCGGCATCTCCTTCCTCCTGGGAAGTTATATCCTCTCAAGGGACTTCCGCCGGAAACGCCTCGATCCGAATATGGCGAACACGATCACCCTGCTCGCCGTCGTATTCGGGATCGCAGGAGCAAAACTCCTCTATCTCCTCGAGGAATGGGATGCCTTCGTGCAGAATCCGGTGGGAATGACCTTTTCGGCAGGCGGCTTGACCTGGTATGGAGGTTTTCTGCTCGCCCTCCTCGCGGTCTCGCTCTATGTCCGCAAAAAGAAGGTGCCGTTCCTGAAAGTGTGGGACAGCCTCGGCCTTGCACTTATCATCGCGTACGGGGTCGGCCGCATCGGATGCCACCTCTCCGGCGACGGCGACTACGGCATTCCGACCTCGCTTCCATGGGGTACAATCTACGCGCAGGGAACGGCGAAGCCGACGGTGATGCTGCAGGAATATTTTTCGGCTCATCCCGACCAGCGCACAGCCACACACTACGATTCGCTGCGCGTGATCCTGGCGGGCCGCGATCGCATGGGCAACGCCTATTCACGGTTCGACGAAATCACCCCCCTCCATCCCACACCGCTCTACGAACTCCTGCTCGGAATCGCGGGATTCGTTCTCCTCCTCCGGCTGCGCACACGGCCGCTGCCCGACGGCGGATTGTTTATGATCTACCTCATGCTCGCAGGCATCTTCCGGTTTGTTATCGAATTCCTCCGGTTGAATCCGCGAATGGCCTGGGGCCTCTCGGAGGCCCAGCTTTTCAGTATCGCGCTGTTTCTTCTCGGGCTCGCGGGTCTGCTCTTCCTCCGCGGCAGGAAACCCGGTCGCACGACGGAGGCGGGGTAATCCCCCCGGAACAGGGTATGCCCTCCTTTGTGGCCGGAAGAAAACCCGTCATCGAGGCCCTGCGGAGCGCACGGCCCATCGATACGATCCTTCTCCTGCATGGCAGCAAAGGACCCGTGGTGGAGGAGATACTGCAACTCGCCGGGGTCGGGAAGGTGCAGGTGAAGCAGGTGGGCAAACACCAGCTCGACGCACTCGCCGCCGGCACCGCCACGCAGGGCGTCGTTGCCGTTCTTCCCGCCCGCGCACTCTGGGACCTGACACAGATCCTCGAGTCCATCCGCCGCCGCAATGCAACAGGGTTTCTCCTGATCCTGGATCAGATTGAAGACCCCCATAATCTGGGGGCGCTGGTGCGCACGGCGGAATGCACAGGAGTACATGGCGTTCTTATCCCCCGTTTTCACGCCGCAGCCGTCACCCCGGCCGTTATAAAAGCCTCGGCAGGCGCCACAGAACACATCCCCATCGCCGAAGTCACCAACATCGTGCACACCATCAGGGATCTCAAGCAGGAAGGTTTCTGGATCGTTGGTCTTGGTGCGGAAGGCGACAGCTTGTACCGGGAACCGGACTATACCGTCCCGGTCGCCCTGGTGGTCGGGAACGAGGGACGCGGCATCCGTCGGCTGGTGAAGGAACACTGCGATTTTCTTGTGCGGATTCCGCTTTACGGGGCGGTCGGATCTCTGAACGCCTCCGTTGCGGGGGCACTGGTGATGTACGAAGTGGTGAGGGCGAGAGAGAAAACGCCTAACTCTCCCGTTCGAGCCGGAATTTCTTGATTTTGTTGTAGAGGTGTGACCGCTGAATCCCGAGCGCGTCAGCCGTCTTGCTGACGTTCCATCCGTTGGCTTCGAGCACCCGCTTGATAAACGCCGCCTCGGCTCGATCCTTGAATTCCTGAAAGGTGAGCCCGGGCCCGAACGTCTCCTCCAGCTCCCCCCGCCGGACCCCCTCGACCGGCGCCATGTCTGTCACGTCAATTACCGGGCGCGGCGTCATGATGACCAACCGTTCCACCGTATTCCGCAGCTCGCGGACGTTGCCGCTCCATTCCATCCCCTGCAACCGGCGGAGAGCGTCCTCGGAAAACCGCTTCGGTGCCATGCCGTTCTGCGCGCAGACCTCTTCGACAAACGCCACGGCAAGAAGGGGAATGTCATCACGCCGCTCGCGCAACGCCGGCACACGGATGGGAATCACATTCAGGCGGTGAAAGAGGTCTTCACGGAACAGGCCGGCTTTGACCGCTTCCGTCAGATTCTTGTTCGTTGCGGCGATCACACGCACATCAATCCCGATCTGCTTCGCCCCCCCCACCCTCTCGATCTTCCCTTCCTCCAGCGCCCGAAGCACTTTGGCCTGAGCATTCAGACTCATATCCCCGATTTCGTCCAGAAAAATCGTTCCACCGTCGGCCAGTTCGAATTTCCCGATGCGCTGTCCCGTGGCCCCGGTGAACGCCCCGCGTTCGTGGCCGAACAGCTCCGATTCGATGAGTTCGTTGGGAATGGCCGCACAATTGACCTCGATGAGCGGCTTCGCGGATCGTTTGCTCATCCGGTGCAGAGCGGTCGCGACCAGCTCTTTGCCGGATCCGTTCTCGCCGGTGATGAGCACGCGCGCTTCCGTCGGGGCGATCCGCTCGATGAGCGTCAGCAGTTCCTTCACCGCAGGCGAAGCACCCAGAATCCGTTCCTTGCCTTCAATACGCTCGCGCAGCTGCTTCAGCTCCGTCGCGTTCCGGACGACAATGATCAGCCGTTCACGGTCCAGGGGCTTCGCAAGAAAATCATACGCGCCGAGGCGCGTGGCCTCCACGGCGGTTTCAATTGTGCCGTGGCCGGAAATCATGACGACGGGCAGCGATGGATAGGATTCCCGGACGGTCTGCAACACCCGCATGCCGTCCATGCCGGGCATCTTGATGTCCAGAAGGATGAGATCAATGCCCCCCCCCGCAACCCTCTGAAGAGCCCCGGGACCGTCCTGCGCGAAGACCACGTTGAATTTCTCATACTCGAGAATCATCGCGATGGATTCGCGAACGGCCTGCTCGTCATCAACAACAAGGACGGTCTTCATGGTGAACGCTCCTGACCGACGTGAAATCAGCGTGAACCGGGCGACTGCCGCAACGGCATCTGTAAAAAGGCCGAAGGCCGTACTTCGGGACCCTCGAGCAAGCGCAACCCGAAATTCCTGCCCCTGCGGTTGGCCTCGAGATCCCGCTCATCGAGCGTACCACCGACGACGAACCGCTCCTCCCCCCATTCAACAAACTCCCCGAAACGGTCAACCTGATCTCCGGACTCGGAGAGATACGCGAGCAGCGCGGAACCGAAGAAGTGCTGCAGCTTGTCCCGGTCTCCCGCTCCGGATTCCGGGGAATCAGCCGCCACGCGGCCCGGCAATCCCTCCACCCGCAGTGCATACTCTTCAGAAAATTCGCCGGTGAGCGGAAACCAGAGGATGAGACCCGGCACGGGAGTCCGGACCCCCACCCGCTGATGATCCACAACGGCGAGAAAGCTCGTCAGGAGTGCACAGAAGGTGTTTCCCCAGCACAGGTTCTGCGCGCGACGGAACAGCACATCCACCGCATGCGTGTCACCCCACCGCTCCCGCGTGCAGGCGAATTCCTCGCTGCTGACAAACGTCTTGAGCAGAGCCCCGTCGGCAAACACCTTCGGTATCAGCACCAGCGATAACGCAGAGACGAGTTCGGAAAATTCCTCAAGCGGTTCGAGGGCAGGTCCCTCCGCCGCCGACGTATCGACGTCTGCCGCTAACCCGGGGTGCCCCGACATCACGATCAACAGGGCAACGGCGATACTCCTCACCGGCATCCTCCCGGACACGTTCATCAGGTCTGTATGACGCCCGGGTTGAACGGAGGAAGAGAAGGGGTGTTGGACGCCAATGCGAGTCCGCAGGACAAAACACTGCGGGTGTCGGCCGGATCGATGATCCCATCAACCCAGAGGCGTGCCGCGGCATAGACGGGATCCGCCTCCTCCTCGTAGCGTGCACGGATTACCGAGAGCAGCTGCTGCTGCTCCTCCTCGCTGATGTGCCGTCCACCCTTTTGCATCTGCTGCAGCCGTATCGCCAGAAGCGTGTCACTCGCCTGTTTGCCCCCCATGACGGCTATCTGCGCGGTCGGCCAGGCGAAAATCAGGCGAGGGTCGTACGCCTTGCCGCACATCGCGTAATTTCCGGCACCGTAGCTGTTGCCGATAATGCAGGTGAACTTCGGGACGACACTGTTGGCCACGACATTGACCATCTTTGCACCATCCTTGATGATGCCCCCCTGCTCCGCCCGGCTCCCCACCATAAATCCGGTCACGTCCTGGAAAAACACCAGCGGGATCAGCTTCTGGTTGCAGTTCATGATGAAACGGGTCGCTTTGTCGGCGCTGTCGCTGTAGATCACGCCGCCAACCTGCATCTCGCCGCGTCTTGTCTTCACCACCGCACGCTGATTCGCGACGATACCCACCGCCCAGCCGTCAATCCGGGCGTATGCGGTGATCACCGTCTTCCCGTAACCGGACTTATACTCGTCAATCTCGCTCCCGTCAACCATGCGCGCAAGGACCTCATACATGTCATACGGCCGCGTACGATCCGTGGGCACCAGACCGTACAGATCCTGCGCGTCGAACAGCGGCGGCCGGGACGCTTCACGCTGAAAGGCCACACCCGGCCGGCTCCCCATCTTGCTCACAATGCTCCGGATTTTGTGAAGACACTCCGTGTCATCTTTCATCCGGTGATCGGTCACACCGCTGATTTCGCATTGCACCAGCGCTCCGCCGAGCAGCTCGTTGTCAATTTCCTCACCGATTGCGGCCCGCACCAGATGCGAGCCGGCAAGAAACACACTGCCGGTCCGTTCCACGATCAACGCCTCATCGCTCATGATCGGCAAATAGGCGCCGCCGGCAACGCACGGCCCCATGATGGCGGCGATTTGTGGAATCCCCTTTGCCGACATGATCGCGTTGTTGCGGAAGATGCGGCCGAAATGATCCCGGTCCGGGAAGATCTCACTCTGCAGCGGCAGAAAGACCCCCGCCGAATCCACCAGGTAGATGATCGGAAGATGATTTTCTATCGCGATCTCCTGCGCCCGCAGGTTCTTCTTGGCGGTTATGGGAAACCACGCACCCGCCTTCACCGTCGCATCGTTTGCCACGATGACCGCCTCACGTCCGTGTATCAATCCCACGACAACCACGGTCCCGGAGGAGGGAGCACCTCCGAACTCTTCGTACAGGCCTTCTGCGGCGAGTAGCCCGATTTCCAGCACCGCACTCCCCGGATCCACGAGCATGCCAATCCGTTCACGTGCAGTCAGTTTCCCTCTTGCGCGATGCCGTTCCATCGCATCCATACCCCCGCCCAGGCGCACTTTCTCCGCACGATCCGCATACCTCTGCAGGAGGGCGCGCATTGCAGCCGCGTTCTTTTCAGCCGCGGGAGTCGCCGGAACCGGATTGCCGATGCGGGCCACGGATCAATCTCCCGGCCCGAACAGCTGCCGCGCAATTACCATTTTTTGCACCTCTGAGGTTCCCTCGCCAATGGTCATCAGTCTGACATCGCGATAGAATTTTTCGACGGGAAAGTCCTTGATGAAACCGTACCCGCCGTGGATCTGCACCGCCTCACCGGCGACGCGCACCGCGACTTCGCTCGCAAAGTACTTCGCCTGCGAAGCGGCGAGTGTAAACGGTTCACCGTTCACTTTCTTCCATGCGGCTTTGTGCGTGAGCAAACGGGCGGCATCGATCTCCATCGCCATGTCCGCAAGCTTGAACTGGATACCCTGGAAGTCCGCGATCGGCCTGCCGAATTGCCGGCGCTCCTTCGCATATTTCACACTCGCCTCAAAGGCGCCCTGTGCTATCCCGACGGACAACGCGGCAATCCCTACGCGGCCGCCGTCGAGCACCCTCAGAGCCTGCTTGAATCCCTCGCCCGGGTTGCCGATCACATTCGCCGCCGGCACGCGGACACCGTCCAGCACCAGCGTGGCCGTATCACTGGAACGGAATCCCATCTTGTTCTCTTTCCTCCCCACAGAGAATCCGAGCTGATCCTTTTCGACGATAAAAGAAGTGATTCCCCTGCGACCCGCGCCCGGATCGGTAAGCGCCATGATCACATATGTGGAACCGACGGAACCCTGAGTGATGAACGTCTTGCTCCCCCGCAATATCCACTCCGACCCTTCGCGCACGGCCGTGGTTTTCATGCCGCCCGAGTCACTCCCTGAGTCGGGTTCGGTAAGACCCCAGGCGCCCAGCTTCTTGCCGCAGGCCAGGTCGGGAACATAACGCCGCTTCTGCTCATCGCTGCCGTGAAGCATGATGTGGGCGGTACAAAGACTGTTATGCGACGCAACCGTGAGCGCCATGGAAGGGTCCACGCGGGCGAGTTCTTCGATGATGACCACCGCCTCCGCATCGCTCATCCCGCCCCCCCCGAGTTCCCCGGGCCAGGTCATGCCCATGAAGCCCAGCTCGGCCATCCGGCGGACTATGGAATGCGGAAATTCCTGAGACTCGTCGTACTGCATCACCACGGGCCGCAGCTCTTTTTCGGCGAAGGCCCGGGCAACCTCCTGCACCGCTTTCTGACTCTCTGAAAGCGTGAAGTCCAATCCGCTCCATTCCATATTCATCTCCACGTCTGACCGTTTTCCCAACCACGACCGGCGTTTCCGCGTCATGCACACAATCCATGACTGAACATCCGGGAACGGCGTCCCGCCCTGCGGGAGCGCGGCAACGAACCTCGACCGGTGAACCCGTCGGCGGGGGAGAGCGGCGGCGGAACTACTCCCGGGGATTCCGCCGGAACACACTCACCAATTCGTCCGCCACACCGTAGGGCGTCGCGCCACCGCCCAGCGCTTCTCCGGCTCTGGCCTGCAGCAATTTCCGGGAGTCCGCATTCCAGAGCTGTTCCCGCACAGCCTCCTCAACCAGCCCGGCAATCCGATCCTCCAGCCGGAGTCTCCGGCGCTGACGCAGGCCGCCGGATTCCTCAAGATATCTCCGGTGCGCCTCAACTTCCTGCGCCACCTCAACAATACCTTCTCCTGCACTCGCAACCGCTTTGAGCACTGCCGGACTCCAGGCACCGGAGGAACGGAATCCGAGGATCATCTGAATGCCGGTAACAGCCTGATCCGCACCCGCCCGGTCTGCTTTGTTCAGCACAAAGAAGTCCGCGATTTCCATCAGACCCGCCTTCATCGCCTGAATCGAATCGCCCGATTCGGGGACGAGAACGACCACCGTCGTGTCCGCGGCGCGGGCGATGTCCAGTTCCGACTGGCCTACGCCAACCGTCTCGAGAAGAATGATATCCTTCCCGGCTGCATCAAGGATGTCCGCCGCTTCGGTTGCCTTCCGGCTTAAACCGCCCAGACTCCCGCGCGACGCCATGCTGCGAATGAAAACCCCTGCATCCAGCTCGACATCGCTCATCCGCACGCGATCGCCAAGCAATGCCCCGCCGGTGAACGGACTCGTCGGGTCTACTGCAAGAATGCCCACGGTCCTCCCCTGCGTACGATAGTATCGGGCCAGCCGGGTCGTAATCGTGCTCTTGCCCGCGCCCGGCGGACCGGTAATGCCGACCCGGTAAGCACGGCCGGTTTTCGGAAACAACCCGTCGAGCAGAAGGCGCGCACCGGGGGCTTCGTTCTCAACGATGGAAATCGCCCGGCTGATCGCCACGCGGTCGCCCTCCAGCACCCGGGTCAGGTCAATGACCGGAGACACGGGAGCCTGCCCGTCCGCGGAAGAACTCTACTGTCCGGATTAGGCCCTGCTCCAATCCGACCTCCTGTCTCCACCCCAGGACTTCCCCGATACGTCTGGTATCCAGGACGCTCCGCCGCTGCTCCCCCAGCTTCGCCTCACCGTGCCGCTCGGCACACGCACTGCCGGTGGCCTGGCGCAGGACGTGGAACAGATGATTGACGTCGGTTTCCACTCCGGTCCCCACGTTGAACACCTGGAATCCTGCAGGGGCTTCAAGTGCACAAATGTTTGCCTGGACGACATCACCGACATACACGTAATCCCGCGTCTGTTTCCCGTCACCGTTGATGACCGGCGATTCACCCTGGAGCATCCGGGTCGTGAAAATTGCCACAACGCCGGCTTCCCCCTCCGGATTCTGCCGCGGACCATACACGTTCGCATAGCGGAGGCAAACGGCATTAATGCCGTAAACCGCGCGGTAATAAAAGAGATACTGTTCGGTCGACAGCTTGGCGACGCCATACGGGGAAATCGGACGTGTCGGATGGGTTTCATCCGCCGGAAAGAAGTCCTGTTCGCCGTAGATCGCCCCGCCGCTGGATGCAAAGATGACCCGCCGCACCTCCATCCGCACACAATTTTCCAGGAGCGTCAACATTCCCAGGATATTCACCGACGCGTCAAACACCGGATCGGCGACCGATTTACGGACATCCATCTGCGCGGCTTCGTGGACTACCGCATCGAACCGTCCCTCTGAAAAAATGCGGGTCATGGCCTCGGCATCGCGGATGTCTGCTTCAAAAAAGGCTGCATCGCGGTGCAGATTCTCCTTTTTGCCGGTAACAAGGTTGTCCACAACACTCACCCGGTGTCCGCGTTCGAGAAATGCCTCCACGATATGCGACCCGATAAACCCGGCTCCCCCGGTGACGAGGATATGCATGGTCAGTGATCCTGCGCTGGTGTGTCCGCCGGAAGGCGGGAAAGAGCGCGATGGGCGATATCGCGCCTGAAGTGCATGTCCTCGAATGTCACCGCCGAGACGGCATCATACACCCTGTTCACGGCTTCGCGAACCGTTCCCGAATGAGAGACGGCAGTGATGCCCAGCACACGTCCGCCGGCCGTGACAAGCCGGTCGCCGTCCATCCGAGTTCCGGCATGAAAGGCGATAATCCCCTCCCTGCCGGCAAGGGTATCCACACCGGTGATCTCTTTCCCGGTGGCAAACACGCCGGGGTATCCCCCCGAAGCAAGCACCACGCAAACCGCGCTCGCACCGGGAATGCACCCCTGCACACTCCTCTTGATGGCGGCAAGTCCACCCCTGGACGCGGCGTCGAGCATGGCGGCGAAATCGCCACCGAACAGCGGCAGCACGACCTGGGTTTCGGGATCGCCGAAACGTGCGTTGTACTCAATCACCTTCGGGCCGCTTGCCGTCACCATCAGGCCTACATAGAGACAACCGCGATACGGCCGCTGCTCTGCCGCCATCCCGTCGAGAGTGGGTCGGATAACCGTTTGTTCCACTTCATCCAGGAGAGCCGGGGTCAAAACAGGAGCGGGCGCATACGCACCCATCCCGCCTGTATTCTTCCCCCGATCACCGTCAAACACACGTTTGTGATCCTGCGCCGGAGCGAGCACGACATACTCCGAACCGTCGCAAATCGCAAATACCGAAACTTCCTCGCCTTCGAGATATTCCTCGATAACAACGCGGCCGCCAGACCTGCCGAATGCGGTTCCGGAAAGCATCGTCTCCAGCGTCAGGAGCGCTTCCTCACGGGTGCCGCAGATCACCACCCCTTTGCCTGCGGCAAGGCCGTCGGCCTTGAGCACAACGGGGAGGGGGCAACCCGCAACAAAATCGCGCGCTGCGGCCGCTTCAGCAGCGGTGAAAAACGCATATGAGGCTGTGGGAATCGCGTGCCGGCTCATAAAGGCTTTCGCAAACCCTTTGCTCCATTCCAGCTCGGCCGCTCTCCGTGTCGGGCCGAAGACGGCCGCTCCCGATCCCTCAAACAGATCCACGATGCCGTCGGCCAGCGGCTGCTCCGGACCGACGATGGTAAGATCGATCTCCTCGGCAAGGACGAAATCGAGCAGTGCCTGCGATTCATCCACCCGGAGAGGAACAATCCGCGCAAAAGCCGCAATGCCGGGATTCCCCGGTGCACAGTAAAGTTGTTTTACCAGGGGACTCCTGTCGAGCGCCCACAGGAGTGCATGTTCACGCGCACCGGCACCAATAACCAGGATCTTCATCAGGAACGGTCCACTAACAATTCGAAGAGCTTGACGAGTTCGCCGGTGAGAAACACCCGGCTGTAAACTTTCACCACATCCTCCGCGGGGCCCGTCAACATGTGGCGTTCCCAGCGGCCGTACAATTCCAGAATGGCCTTCTTGATTGCAGGGACATCCTTCGGGGAAACCACCATGCCGCCTGCAGCGAGCACGGCGGATTTCAGGAACCCGTCCGGTGCACACGCCAGAATCGGCTTGCGGGCGCCGATATACTCATAGGTTTTCCCCGGAGAACCCAGATCGTCACCGACCACCATCCAGAGCACGTCCGCGGATGTCAGCTCGCGGATACACTCGCCGTGAGGGAGATACCCCCGCTCGAGCACCGCGTCATGCAGACCCAGACGGGCAACGAGCCGCCGGTTCTCATCACGGAAGTGCCCCACGAACACCGCCTCGATCCTGCCGCGCATATGCGGATTCTCTTTGAAAATCTCCTGCAAGGCACGCAGGAAGTAATCCGGTTTCCGGTCCTCCCAGAACACCCCCGCGTATGCAAACCGCATAACACGGGGCCGGACGGGCGCCGGAACCGCCGCCGCGCGTACGAAGTCTTCCGGATCAAACCCCTGGGAGATGATATCGATGTCGTTATACGTCAGAAACCGGTGACGGCGAAGAATGAGCTCCTTGACACGCCGGTTTGTGGTCACGACATGGCTGCTGGCGCGCAGGGCCTTCCGTTCCAGGTGGATATTCCACCATTTATGTGGAGGCGTCGGGTAGAACTTAAACGGATATTCCACCCACGGGTCGCGATAGTCCAGGACGAGCGGAATCCCCAGCTTCTCCTTCAACTCTCTTCCGATGAGGAAATCGGTGAACGGGGGGGCCGTGGCAAAAATCAGATCGAACGGCTGTTCCTGCCCGAGAGCGAGGCCCTTCGCCACGGCCTGGCGTTTCCAGCCGATCTTGTTGTCGGGGATAAAGAATGTGTCGCTCGCCATGGAGAGCAGGCGGCGTATCCGCTCGGCCGGAAATTTCACCACCGCCTTGCGCGAGACAAATCTACCCGGACCCGCGGCATTTGTCCTCTCGATCCGCACATCTTTGCCGGCAAGATCCTCGAGGAGGGAGTCGTCCACGGCCAGGTAGCCGCGCGGTTGGACGGTCAGAACCGTGGGCTGCCAGCCGAACTGGGGCAGGTACTTGACGAATTTCAGCGTGCGCTGCACACCGCTGAGCCCCATCGGCGGAAAGTAGTATGCAACCACCAGAACGCGGCGTGGTGCGGAAACATCAAGAGGCGTTTTCACAGCGTCAGCAGCTCCTTCGGAGCGGTCGTCAACACTTCGCAGCCCGTGGTGGTGAGCACCACATCATCTTCGATGCGGATGCCGCACTCTCCCGGAAAATATATGCCCGGCTCGATGGTTATCACGGACCCGGCGCGGAGGCGTTCGGTGCTGAGCGCGGACACCCGCGGCCGCTCATGGACATGGAGTCCCAGGCCGTGCCCGAGGGAATGCGAAAAGCATTTGCCGTACCCTGCCGCGGTGATGTGGCGCCGGGCGACCGCATCAAGGTCCTTCGCCCACATGCCGGGCCGGGCCGCGGCAACCGCCGCAGCCTGAGCATCACGGACCACCGCGTACAGCTCGCGCATACGCCGCGTCACCCGGCCGAGTGCAACCGTGCGCGTCAGGTCCGAGACATACCCCCCTACCATGCAGCCGAAGTCCAGCGTGACGAATTCCCCGGAACGCATCTTCCGTTCCGACGCGCGCGCATGGGGCAGAGCCCCGTGTGCCCCGCTGGCCACAATCGTCTCGAACGCATCACGCTCTGCGCCGTACATCTTCTGCAGATATGAAATCATCGCCGCAATTTCATTTTCACGCTTCCCCGGCCGGATCACGTTCAGCATATCCAGAAACACCTGCTCGGTGATCGCCACCGCACGCCGGATGCAGAACAATTCGTGGTCGTCCTTCACCACGGCGAGATCTTCCACCATATCCGCGGTAGGCTGCAGGGAGTGCCGGGGGAACAACGCGCGGAGGGCACGGTATTGCCGGTACGACGTGGCGTTCGACTCGAACCCGACATGCCTGCATCCATCAAGGTACCCCCGTTCCGCAACGGCCGCAGCAAGCGGTTTCGTGGTGACCGCCCGGATGACACCGCTCGCTTCGGCCCGACCCTGGTCTCGATAGCGCGTATCCGTCAGGAAGAACCCCCGGGTGGCGGTGAACACGCACAACGCGTTGGAGCCGGTGAACCCGGTAAGGTAACGGATGTTCGGAAGCGAAGAGACGAAAAGCGCGTCCAGCCGGCGCTCCCGCATTGTGGTGCGCAGTCTCTTCACCCTGTGCCGTGTGACGGAGATTCGCCCGCGCTTCTCAGACGTGATAATTCGGCGCCTCCTTGGTAATGACTATATCGTGCGGATGACTCTCCCGCAGGCCGGCGTTGGTCATCCGGACGAAATGCCCTTTCCGCTGGAGGTCCGCGATCGTTGCAGTCCCGCAATACCCCATGGCCGCGCGCAGGCCTCCGAGCATCTGAAAAACCGTGTCACCGAGCGGGCCCTTGTACGGCACGCGGCCTTCAATTCCCTCGGGCACCAGTTTTTGCAGGTCATCCTCCGCATCCTGAAAGTACCGGTCTTTGCTGCCCGCCTTCATCGCTTCGATTGACCCCATACCGCGGTACATCTTGAAGCTGCGCCCTTCATACAGGACCTTCTCCCCCGGACTTTCATCCACGCCGGCAAACAGGCTGCCGATCATCACCGCGCTTGCGCCAGCCGCAATCGCCTTGGCAATATCACCCGTCTGTTTGATGCCTCCGTCGGCGATGAGGGGTATGCGCGCACGCCGTGCGATTTTCGCGCACTCCATAATGGCGGTCACCTGCGGCACTCCAATGCCGGCGACAACTCGTGTGGTGCAGATGGACCCCGGACCAACGCCGACCTTCACCGCATCCACCCCCGCGTTGATCAACGCACGCGTCGCTTCGCCGGTGGCAACATTGCCCGCTACAATCGACAGCCGGGGAAAGCGTTTGCGGATTGCCTTCACACTCTCAATCACCCCGCGGGAATGGCCATGGGCCGTATCCACAACGATCACATCCGCACCCGCCTTCACCAGAGCCTGAACGCGTTCGGGAGTATCGGCGGTAACACCGACAGCCGCTCCCACACGCAAACGCCCGTGTTCGTCCTTGCACGCGTGAGGATGACTGATCTTCTTTTGAATGTCCTTGAAGGTGATCAGCCCTTTCAGCGTCCCGTCCCTGTCCACCACCGGCAATTTCTCGATCTTGTGCTTCATCAGAATATGCTTGGCCTGCTCGAGTGTGGTACCGACGGGCGTGGTGATGAGATTCTCGCGGGTCATTATGGAGGAGACACGCTGGTCTTCATTCGGCTGAAACCGCAGATCCCGGTTGGTAATGATGCCGATCAGCCGGTGCTCTTCGTCGACCACGGGGATGCCCGAAATCTTGTATTTGTTCAGAAGGGCGTTGACATCGCGAACGCGCTGGTCGGCACGCACGGTGATCGGGTCAAGGATCATCCCGCTTTCAGAGCGTTTGACGCGGTCAACTTCCTCCGCCTGCCGGGCAATGGACATGTTCTTGTGGAGGATGCCGAGCCCTCCTTCACGGGCCATCGCGATGGCCATGGCCGACTCGGTCACGGTATCCATTGCCGCGCTGATCAGGGGAATATTCAGCCCTATGGCGCGGGTCAGGAAGGTGCGAACGTCCGCTTCGCGTGGAAGAACGGATGATTGCTGGGGTACGAGGAGCACATCGTCGTAGGTGAGCGCCTCTCCGATAATCTTGGTAACCGTCACGTGCGCGGCCTGTCTAATGGGAGGATGGGAGAACTCAGGTATACGCCGGAATCCCCGTGATGTCTTCGCCCACAATCAGCGTATGCATCTCGTGAGAACCTTCGTAGGTGATAACCGATTCCAGGTTCGCGGCATGTCGCATCACCGGGTATTCGTCCAGAATGCCGTTGGCACCGAGGATTCCCCTGGCGTCACGGGCGATGGCCAACGCCTGAAAGACATTGTTCCTCTTGGCGAGAGAGATCTGCTGGAAACGCACGGTTCCCGCGTCTTTCAGCCGGCCGAGCTGCACACACAGCAGCTGCGCCTTCGTGATCTCGGAAACCATCCCGGCCAGCTTGGCCTGCGTCAGTTGAAACGCCGCGATGGGCTTTCCGAACTGGATTCTGCTCTTTGCGTACTGCAGCGCGGCATCGTAACAGGCCATGGCCGCTCCCACAGCACCCCAGGCGATCCCGTATCGCGCCTGACTCAGACAGGACAGGGGGAGTTTCAGGCCCTGGCCATGAGGGAGGATGTTCGCAGCCGGAATCCGGACGTTGTCGAAGACGAGCTCGGACGTCACGGAGGCGCGGAGGGAATGTTTGCCTTTCATCTCCGGTGCGGTGAACCCCCGGGTCCCACGCTCCACAAGGAAGCCCCGGATAATCCCGTCGAGCTTCGCCCAGACGACGGCCACGTCGGCGATGGTGCCGTTCGTAATCCACATCTTCGCACCGTTCAACACGTATCCGTCCGAGCTCTTCTCAGCCCGCGTGATCATGCCGCCCGGGTTTGAACCGAAATCCGGCTCGGTCAGACCGAAGCATCCGATCTTCTCGCCGCTCGCGAGCCGGGGAAGCCAGTGCTCCTTCTGCTCATCGGACCCGAAGGCGTAGATGGGATACATCACCAGAGAGCTCTGTACGGAGGCAAAACTCCGGACCGCGCTATCGCCCCGCTCCAGTTCCTGCATGGCCAGGCCGTAGGCCACATTGTTCATCTCGGCGCACCCGTAGCGGGCAGGCAGCGTCGCCCCGAAGAGCCCGAGGTCCGCCATCTTCCCGACAAGTTCGCGCGGGAATGTGCCTGCACGGTAGTGCCCTTCAATCACCGGGAGAACCTGGTCATCCACAAACTGTCTGACCGTGCTACGGACAAGCAACTCGTCCCCGGTCAGCAGTCCGTCGGTGTTGTAGTAATCGACACCCTGGAATTTCGGCATGGAAACGTTCGTCGGTGGGTGAAAGAAAATGTATAAAGCGAAAAACAGCTTTGAAAGTCAACCCGCCGTGCACGGGGATTACTCGCCGGGGGCGAGGCCGAATCGTTTGATCTTGAGATAGAGGGTCTTCTTGCTGATGCCGAGCGATTCCGCCGTCCGTGCACGATTGTACTTGTACTCGCGGAGCACCCGCTCGATATGCTGGCGTTCGAGGCCCTCCAGACTCAGTGCGTGGGAGGGCGGGACGGCGGCCGGGACGGCGGCGGCCACAGGCTGATCCTGACGATGAAAGTACATCATCATGTCTCTCTCTTCAATCACGTCCCCGCTGGAGAGCAGAATCGCCCCTTCGATGACGTGCTCGAGCTCCCGGATATTGCCTGGCCAGGTGTGGTCAAGCAACATCTGGAGAACGCCGGGTGCAAGGCTCTTCACGTGCTTCGAATTCGCCTTCCGGGAAAGGAAGTACTCCACAAGGAGCGGAATGTCGTCGGTTCGTTCGCTCAGATTCGGCACACGCAGCGAGACCACGTTCAACCGGTACAACAGATCCTCTCGGAAACGCCCGGCGGCGACCTCATCGCGCAAATCCTTGTTCGTGGCGCTGACCACACGCACGTCCACCGAAAGCAGATTGGTCCCCCCCACTCGGCGGAATTCCCCGGTTTCCAGAAAGCGGAGGAGCTTGGGTTGAATGGCCGGACTGATGTCCCCCACCTCATCGAGAAACAGGGTGCCGCCGTTTGCCACTTCGACAAGGCCCTCTTTCGTGCTGAACGCGTTCGTAAACGCACCCTTCTCATGGCCGAATAATTCGCTCTCCAGGAGTGCGTCCGGAATCGAAGCGCAGTTCACGGCGACAAACGGGCGGTTGTTCCTCATGCTGCGCCGGTGAATCAAGTTGGCAATCAACTCCTTGCCGGTTCCGCTGGCTCCCTGGATCATCACGAACGAGTCGCTTTCGGCAAACCGCGTGGCATTCTCCACCAGCCGCTGGAACGCGACGCTCCCGCCAATCAGCTCGTTGCTCCCGGCTTTGCGCGAGAGCTCGCTCTTCATCAGCTTGTTGTCGATGGACAGCTGCCGCCGTTCGATGGCCCGGTGAATCGTGTTGAAGATTTCTTCAATGTCATATGGCTTCGCCAGGAAATCGTACGCACCGAGCTTGATGGTCTGGATCGCGGTCTTGATATCCGCGTAGTTGGTCAGAATAATGACCTGGGTGGCGGGAGAATATTCCTGAACAAATTTCAGGACTTCGATGCCGCTGACACGCGGCATGCGGATATCCAGGAGGATAACGTCGTAGACTCTGGCCTGAATCAGGTTGATGGCTTCGCCGCCGTCGGCGGCGACATCCACATCGAACTCGTCGGTATCCGAGAGTTCGCCCTCCAGAAGGTGGCGCAGCGGCTCTTCGTCGTCAACAACAAGCAGATGATACTTCTTGGGCATGGTTCAACCGCGCGTCCGGCACACACGGTGGGAGAAGGGAGTCGCTATTCGTGCAACACGCGCTCGATCGTTGTCAGGAGATCGACAAGGTCGTAGGGCTTGCTGACAAAATCATCGGCTCCGAGCTTTTTGGATTCAATCGCATTTTTCAGATCGGCAAAGCCGGTCAGCATCACCACCTTGGAGCGGGCGTGGTTTTCCTTGATATGCTTCAACACCTCAAATCCGTTCATCCGGGGCATCTTGATGTCCAGCAAAACAAGGTCAAAATCCGCATTCCGCATTTCCACGATCGCGTCGTCGCCGTCCGCTGCCGTCCGCACCTCGTATCCCTCGTTGATTAATTCACTGCTCAGGACCGTTCGCAGCGATTCTTCATCATCGACGACGAGTATCAAACTCTTTTTACTGGCCATCAGGGGGCTCTCCGGGCTAAATGGTGTTGGAACGGTCCGGCCACGCTGTCCCGCCGCCTGCCTTCCTTTCACCACGGACTGTGCGTGTACGGGCAAAGTATAGCCAAAGAATTGCTCAAAATCAACCTGCGGGGGGGGATTGCGACTCTCCCGGGAATATCCTATACTGATATTTACCATGGAAACCGCCCCGCCAATCCAGCTCCTCTTTGTCGATGACGATGCCGGATACATGGCCGTCGCACAGCACCTCCTTTCAAAGTACCATCCGAGACGCTTTCTGATCACCTGGAAGCAGGATGCCCGGTCGGGCCTCGCCTACCTCGCACAGAAGCCTCCGCTCGACCTCCTGGTGCTGGACTATTTCCTTCCCGACCTGAACGGGCTCGAACTTGTACGCCAGATTCGCGATGCCCGTATCGACATTCCCATCATCTTCCTGACCTCAAACCGGGACTTCCGGCTGGCTATCGAGGTGATGAAATACGACGTGGAAGACTATCTGGTCAAGGATGAGGCCGTGGATTCGGTACTGCCGCGTTCCATCATCAACATTCTCGAACGCGTGAGATTGAAAAGACGCATCGCGGAACAGCAAAAGGCCGATCTGATTGCCCGGCGTCGCACGGAAGCGATCAAGGAGCTTGTCGTAACAGTCTGTCATGAGTTTAACAACCCTCTCGCCGCGATCAAGATCAGCACCGACATCCTTGCCCGCCAGAGTCTGGGACAATCGGAACAGGGGCTGGTCCAGGCCCTGGACCAGCATATCATTAATATGGAACGGGAGATCTCCCGTCTGCGCGACCTGAATTTCGAGAAAATTGACTTTGCGCGGCTTTAGGGTCGACTTGATTCTCTCCGGGTGTGTTCGTATATTATTGGTCCAGACTGTATGAGCCCAGGAGCTACCGTAACAATGACCGTTGTGCCACCGCCGATCGTGATCCGTACACCCTATACCGAACGAAAGCTTTCCCGGAACACCAGTGGACCAACTCAGAAATCCCGCCCCCGCGCGGGATTCTTTCTTTTTCACGGGGAATCCGCGTGATCACCGTTCGCGATATCGCACACATACTCGAAGAGTGGGCACCGCGGGAAATCGCCTGGGAGCATGACAATATCGGGATCCAGTGCGGCAATCCCTCCGCTCCGGTGCGCGGGATTCTTGTCGCACTCGATGTCACCGAGGATGTGGTTCGCGAAGCACGGCGCCGGCAGGCATCCCTGATCGTCAGCCATCATCCGCTCCTGTTCCGCCCGCTCTCTTCGGTGGATACCTCGACCGGCTCAGGACGGCTTCTGGCAACCCTTCTGCGGCAGCGGATCGCGGTAATCGCCGCTCATACGAACATTGATTTTGTACGGGGCGGAACCAGTTTTGCCCTCGCCGAGGCTCTCGGACTCCGGGATCCGGCGTTCCTTGTCCGGGACTCCCGGCTGAACACGAAGATCGTGACGTTCGTGCCTCCGTCACACGTCGACCGGGTGGCACAGGCAATGAGCGATGCAGGAGCCGGCGTCATCGGCGACTACTCGCAATGCTCCTTCCGCACCGAAGGAACCGGAACATTTCTGGGAGCTGCCGCCTCTTCCCCCTCGGTGGGAACGCCGGGCGTGTTCGCGCGTGTGCCGGAAACCCGGCTGGAGATGCAGCTGCTGCGGCGGAATGCCCCGGCCGTGGTGCGCGCCCTGAAACACGCGCACCCCTACGAAGAAGTTGCATACGATCTCTTTTCTCTCGAGAACACGCATCCGGACTTCGGCATGGGAGTGATGGGAGATCTCCGGCGCCCGGTGACCCTGTCAGCCTTCCTCCGGAGAATCCGCCGGACACTCGGCAGCCGCGGACTGCGGTACTGCGGCACTCCTGGAACCACACTGCACTCCGTCGCCGTCTGCGGCGGAAGCGGGGCCGACCTGCTGCAACAGGCCATCGCCGGCGGAGCGGATGCCTTCATCACAGCGGACGTCAAGTATCACGCATTTCAGGAGGCGTCCGGACGTATCGCGCTCGTCGACGCCGGACATTACGAAACAGAAC
Source organism: uncultured Bacteroidota bacterium (assembly GCA_963779225.1). Classification (GTDB taxonomy): domain Bacteria; phylum Bacteroidota; class Ignavibacteria; order UBA10030; family UBA6906; genus CAVPCZ01. The sequence goes on along the minus strand of CAVZWW010000001.1, from coordinate 802,849 downwards.
TCCCTGTCGTCGCGGCAATCACCGCGCGTCTGCGCCGGGAGTGTCTCAAGCACCAGGGTTCTTTTTCTGTGCGGGCGACAACGACCCGAACATCCCCCATTGCCTATGTGTAGAACACCAGCGAGGAGCCGGAATTGAAAACAAAGCTGCAATACCTCCACAAACTCCAACAGATTGATTCCAGTCTCGATGTCCTCCAGGAGGAAAAAGGGGACCTCCCCGGACAGGTACGCGAGCTGGAAGAACAACTCGAGATCGTGCGCACGCAGCATTCCCTGTCCGAACAGGCAATGAAAGCGGCGTTCACCCAGCGCGATAACGCGGACAACGAGATCATCGGACTGAAAGCGAGATTGGAAAAGTATAAATCGCAGCAGTTCGCCGTCCGGACAAACCGGGAGTACGACGCCCTGACCCGCGAGATGGACGGGGCGGTGGAGGCCGTCCGCCGCCTGGAAAAGGAAATGGAACAGCTGGAGATCAAAGGCACCACCGCGCGGACGGCCATTGACGAACTTGCGGCAAAGATTGGAGAACTGGAGAAACAGCTCGAAGAACGGCGTGCGGCGCTGGCAGAAGTGTCGAAGAGCACGGAGGTCGAAGAACTCGAATTCAATCACCAGCGACAGAAGGTGGTCGCACGGATCGCAAAACCCGATCTGGCAGCGTATGAACGGATCCGGAAGGCGAAAAAAGGAATGGCCGTCGTGGCCGTAAAAAAGGGAGCGTGCGGGGGCTGCTTTAACCGCGTCCCTCCCCAGAAATTGCTCGAACTCCGGCAAAACGACCGCCTCTATATGTGCGAACGGTGCGGACGCATTATCGTCTCCGACGAGATCGCTGAAACCAGCGCGAAGGTCCTGTGAACTGTTTTGCCGCAACAGACGGCGCATCGCGCGGCAATCCGGGCGCCAGCGGCGTCGGCGTGATTGTACGAAATGAACAGGGTGAGCGTATTCTCTCCCTTTCCGGCTACATCGGGGAAACCACCAATAACGTCGCGGAGTACAGCGCCCTGCTGCTCCTGCTACGCTCCATGCAGTCCATCACGTGCACACGGCTCGTGGTGTTCTCCGACAGCGAGCTGATGGTGCGGCAGGTGAACGGCCGGTACAAAGTGAAGGACCCGAAACTGAAGAAACTGTTCCTGGAAGTGCAGCGTCTCAAGGCGAATGCACCCTATACATTTGAATTGCACTATGTCCCCCGCGAGCAGAATGCCGAAACGGACCGGCTCGCAAATGAAGGCATAGACGCGAAGAAGCCGATCTCCTCCGATCTGATCGGCGTCTCCACGAACGGATTGTATTAATCCACGTCAACACTCACACAGCAGGTCGGGCAGCCGCGTCCCGCGCAGCGGGATGAGGAAAGTCCGAACTCCGAAGAGCAGGGTGCCCCGTGAAGAACGGGGGCTCTCTCCTGCCCAAGCAGGAAAGAGACGGAAAGTGTCACAGAAAACATACCGTCCCACAGGCAGCAATGCCTGTGAGATAAGGGTGAAAAGGCGAGGTAAGAGCTCACCGCCCCGGGAGTAATCCCGGGGGCACGACAAACCCCACCCGGAGCAAGGCCAAATATGGGAGGAGAGGCTGCTCGTCTCACTCTCCGCTTCGCGCGGAGAATTACTCCCGGGTAGGCCGCTAGAGCCAAGGAGCAATCCGCGGCCCAGAGAAATGGCTGCCTCCTCGGCCGTAACAGGCCGGGAAGACAGAATTCGGCTTACAGACCTGCGCTGTGATGTGCCCCCGCCTCCGCCACCACGTGCGGCGACAGCGGGATACGCACATCACAGTTTCCAGTCGGAGTACCGAAGTGCAGAGAACCCCGAGAGAGCACCGGTGGATCTTCGCCGATCCCCCTGATGCAGAACTCGTTGCCACACTCGCGCGGGATATCAATGTCCCCGAAGCGATCGCCAAAGTCCTTGTGTACCGCGGGATAACGGACTACGACGGCGCGAAACGATATTTCCGGCCAACACTGGAACTCCTCCACGATCCGTTCCTCATGGATGGAATGGAAGACGCCACGGAACGCATCATCCGGGCACTGGAAGCCGGAGAACGCTTTTTCGTGTTCGGCGACTATGACGTCGACGGAACAAACGGTGCCGCCATGCTGTATCTGTTCCTGCGGGAGATGGGCGGAGAGGTCGAGTACTACATCCCCGATCGCCTGAAGGAAGGGTACGGAGTTTCACGCCAGGGAATCGACCACGCCGTCGCCACGGGTGTCCGCGTGTTCATCGCCGTTGATTGCGGCATCACTGCGGTGGAACAGGTCGCCTACGCGTCCGAATCCGGGCTCGACGTGATCATCTGCGACCACCACGAAGCCGGCCCCGTCCTGCCGGGAGCCGTGGCCGTACTCGACCCGATCAAACCCGGCGACACCTACCCCTTCAAGTCACTCAGCGGCTGCGGCGTCGGCTTCAAACTGATCCATGGCGTCGCCCGGCGCCTGAACCGGGAATCGGTGATCGGAAAATACCTGGATTTTGTCACGCTCGCAAGCACCGCGGACATCGTCCCGCTGGCCGGGGAGAACCGTGTTCTGGTGAAAATCGGCCTGGAGTCCATTAACGCCAACCCCCGGCCCGGTATCAAGGCACTCATAGAAACTGCGGGACTGAAAACCGGCAGGATCACGACGGGACAGATCGTGTTCGCGCTGGCACCCCGCATCAATGCCGCAGGCAGGCTCGGCGATGCCATGCGCGCGGTCCGCATGCTCACCTGCGACGACCCGGTGGAAGCGACCGCCCTCGCACAGGTCCTCGAAGAGGAGAACCGGAACCGGCGGACAATCGACGAAGACACCTTCATCGACGCCCAACAGCTGGCGGAAAAATGTTTCGATATTGATGCTGAACCCGCAATCGTGCTCCACCAGGAACACTGGCATCCCGGCGTCGTGGGAATCGTCGCCTCCCGCATGGTCGAACGCTACTACAAACCATCGATCATGATGGCAACGATAGACGGCGTGGCAAAAGGTTCCGCACGCAGCGTGTCGGGATTCGATATCTACGAAGCCATCAAACGATGCGAAGACAAGGTTTTGCAGTTCGGCGGACATAAGTACGCGGCAGGCGTAACGGTGGATATCACCCGGCTGGATGAATTTCGTGATGCATTCAATGCCGCAGTGAAGGAACTCATGACCGAAGATCTCAAAACACCCGAGATCCGGATCGACCTGGAACTCGCCCTCCAGGATATCACCCCCCGATTCGTGCGCATCCTGAGGGAATTTGCCCCCTTCGGGCCGCATAATACACGGCCGACCTTCCTGACGAAGGGACTCGAGGTGATCGGCACACCCCGCATCGTCGGACGCAACCACCTCCGGTTCCGCGTTCGCCAGAATGGCGTGGTGTTCGACGCCATCGGCTTCGGTCTGGGGGAATTCCTTTCCCGCGTGCCCTCCGGACGCCGGGACCTCGCGTGTGTCTATACCGTCGAAGAAAATGAGTGGCCTTCCTCCACGGGATCCCGGCAGAACGATCCCGTTCCACAACTGAAAATCAAGGATCTACGATAAGGAGACAGACACCATGTCCGGTCATTCCAAGTGGGCAACCATCAAGCGGAAAAAAGCGGCGACAGATTCCGCCCGCGGCCGCCTGTTCACACGCCTCATCAAGGAAATCACCATCGCCGCACGCAACGGCGGCGGCAATGCAGAAGGCAATCCGCGGCTCCGCCTGGCCATCCAGACAGCCAAAGCCGCAAACATGCCCGCCGAGAATATCAAACGCGCCGTGCAAAAAGGGACCGGCGAGCTCCCCGGTGTCGCCTATGAAGAAATCACCTATGAAGGATACGGCCCCGCCGGCGCTGCCATCCTCGTCGAAGTGGTAACCGACAACGGCAATCGCGCGGTCTCCGAAATGCGCCATATGTTCTCGAGAAACAACGGCAACCTCGGCCAGGCAGGCAGCGTCGCCTGGATGTTCCAGAAAAAAGGAACCATCGTCGTCCCCGTGGCCGGCCAGAAGTCACCCCTGAGCGAAGATGATCTGCTCACCATCATTCTGGACGCAGGCGCGGACGATCTGCAGACCGATCCGGAATACTTCACCGTGTCCACTTCCCCGGGCACGTTCGAGCCGGTCAAAAAGGCCCTCGAAGACAAACAGATCGTCATCGAGAGCGCCGCACTCCAGATGGTCGCCCAGAATACGGTGAAAGTGAGCGGGAAGGACGCGGAAAGCCTCATGAAACTTATGGAAACTCTCGAGGAACACGACGACGTGCAAAACGTCTATTCAAATTTCGACATCGACGACAAGGAACTTGCGTCGCTCAGCAACTGACAGCCCCCCCCTCCCCCTGATCGTGCTCGGTGTGGATCCGGGAACGCTGGTAACGGGCTTCGGAGTCGTGGCCAGGAACGGAGAAATCTTCCGCCTCCTCGCCAGCGGGACCGTGAACAATCGGTCGGAACACTCCCTTCCCCTTCGCCTGGAGAACATTCACGACGGTTTGCAGGAAGTAATCCGCAAATTCCGTCCGGAGGAGTTCGCGATCGAAAGCGCCTTCTATGGAAAGAACGCGCAGTCTGCACTGAAGCTGGGCCACGCACGGGGTGTGTGCCTCCTGGCCGCAGCCCAGGCCGGACTCCCGACCGCCGAGTACTCCCCGCGCGAGGTGAAAAAATCCATCGTCGGAAACGGGAACGCATCGAAAGAGCAGGTGCAGTTCATGGTCAAATCCCTCCTCCGCGTCCCCAACACACGGATGGTGCTGGACGCCTCCGACGCCATCGCCGTGGCCATGTGCCATCTCCACCGGGTCCTCACGCCTGCACCACGCCACGCCGATTGGAGCGCGTACGTGGCAGCCCATCCCGAACGGGTCCGCTCATGATCGCGACCCTCCGCGGAACACTCGTCATGAAGAGCCCGATGGAAATAGTCGTGGATGTCGCGGGGGTCGGGTATGCCGTGTCCATCCCCCTCTCCACGTACGAAACCCTGGGAGCCGTCGACACCCACGTCCGCCTCTACACCCACCTCCACGTCCGCGAGGATATGCTTCATCTGTTCGGCTTCGCAACAGAGGAGGAACGAGCGGTTTTCCGCCTGCTTATCGCTGTGACCGGCATCGGACCGAAGATGGCCCAGGGAATCCTCTCCGGTATCCCCGTCCCCGACCTGAAACGCCATCTCTCGAGCGGTGATACCGGGGCGCTGACCACCATCCCGGGTATCGGCCGCAAACTCGCCGAACGCCTTGTCCTTGAACTCCGCGAGAAGATCGGCAAGACCGGGACATCCGCGGAAACAAACGCTCTCCCGTCCGACCCCCAGGGCCGCATCCGGGCGGAAGCGCTGCTCGCCCTCACCTCCCTCGGGTACAACCGGGCCGTCGCTGAAAAGGCCGTCCGCTCGGCCCTGGACGAATTCCGGGATCAGCAGCCTGCACTCGAAATTCTCCTCAAGGCCGCACTGCGCCACGCGGGATCATGACTGCGGCGACCCCTGTACCGGTGAACCTCGGGCCCGCCGCCGTGTTGCATTTCTCTGAGCTGGAGTGTACCTTAAAAGATACGCTGCCCCCCGTCAGGCCATGCCACAACTCGCCGTGAAACGGAAAACCGACCATACGAGCCCCGAACGCCTGGAGAACGATCAGGAACTGGACCAGACGCTCCGGCCTCTGAGTTTTGTGGATTTCCACGGTCAGAAGAAGATTGTGGACAACCTGAAAGTCTTTATTGCAGCCGCACGCCAGCGTAACGAGCCGCTCGACCATGTCCTCCTGACCGGCCCGCCCGGCCTGGGCAAAACGACGCTGGCCCATATCATTGCCCATGAGATGGGTGCGGGCATCAAAACCACCTCGGGCCCCGTACTGGATAAACCCGGCGACCTGGCAGGCCTGCTGACAAACCTGCATGAGGGTGATGTTCTGTTTATCGATGAGATTCACCGTCTGAATCCGGTCGTGGAAGAATACCTCTACTCCGCAATGGAGGATTTCCGCCTGGATATCATGATCGACTCGGGCCCGAATGCCAGAAGCATCCAACTTTCCCTGCCACGCTACACCCTCATCGGCGCCACGACGCGCGCCGGACTCCTGACATCCCCGCTCCGTGCGCGGTTTGGCGTCACCAACAGACTTGATTATTACACCAGTGATATGCTCTTCACGATACTGCTTCGCTCGGCACGCATTCTTTCGGTGCGCATCGACGATGAAGGGGCCGGCGAAATCGCACGACGTGCCAGAGGTACGCCCAGAATCGCCAACCGCCTGCTGCGCCGCTGCCGCGACTTTGCGCAGGCGGACCCCGTGCTCGCCCACCACGGCGGGGTGATCTCCCACGCAGTGGCCGATCATTCTCTGCGTGCACTGGAGGTCGACGGACACGGGCTTGACGAAATGGATAAACGGATCCTCCTCTGCATCATGGAAAAGTACGCCGGAGGTCCGGTCGGCATCAATACGCTCGCAGTGGCCGTGGGGGAAGAATCCGGCACCATAGAGGAAGTTTACGAACCGTACCTGATCCAGGAAGGATTCCTGAAACGTACACCCCGTGGCCGCGAGGCCACGGCTCTCGCGTATGCCCATTTCGGCCTCCGGCCTCCCGGTGCAGGCCAGGGCCCGCTCTTCTCCTGAGCTCCAACAACCCGGCCGCATGATGGAACCATCAAATATCACCGATCCTGACCTTCGATCGATACAGGAAGTGCGCGACGCTCTCCGCCGAGCTCACCAGGCACAACGCGAATTCCACGCGGCATCGCAGGAACAGGTGGACCGCATCGTCAGCGCCATGGCTCAGGCCGGCGCCGAAGCAGCAGCACGACTCGGCCGCCTGGCGTGCGAAGAAACCGGGTTCGGAAAACCGGAGGACAAGGAGAAGAAGAACCTCTTTGCCACACGCCGCGTTTGGGAGTCCATCGCCGACCTGAAAACCGTAGGTGTGATCGAAGAAGACCGTCAGCGCCGGGTGCTGAAAATCGCCGAGCCGATGGGCGTGGTGGCCGCCCTTATCCCATCCACGAACCCTACGTCCACCGTGATGTTCAAGAGTATCATCGCGGTGAAGGCCCGGAACAGCATCGTCGCCAGCCCACACCCGCATGCCGTCCGTTGTACGGTGGAAGCCATGCAGGTCATCTGCGATGCGGCCGAACGGGCCGGTGCGCCCCGCGGACTTATGGTCTGCCTGGCAAACCCCACCGCGGAAGGCACACAGGAATTAATGCGCCATAAACTGACCTCGGTGATTCTCGCAACGGGAAGTAATGCGATGGTGCGTGCCGCCTACAGCTCGGGAAAACCCGCCTATGGGGTGGGAGCCGGAAACGTCCCGGCATTCATCGAACGCTCCGCGGACGTCGGCAAGGCGGTGGCGGACATCATCTCCGGCAAGCAATTCGACTTCGGAACCCTTTGCTCAACGGAATCCGCGCTGATCTGCGATGCGCCGGTGCGTGAACAAGTGATCCAGGAATGCCTTCGCCGCGGGGCGTACTTCGTGCGCGGTGATGAAAAGGAAAAGCTCTCCCGCCTCCTCTTTGACGACCGGGGAGCTCTGAATGCCGGAATGGTCGGGAAATCACCGGCCTACATCGCCGGGAAAGCCGGCTTCTCCGTCCCGCCATCCACCACCGTGCTGATCGCCGAACTGGACGCGGTGGGCAGACAGGTCCCCCTCTCCCGGGAGAAACTCTCTCCGGTTCTTTCATTCTATACCGTCGATGGCTGGCGCGAGGGATGCGTCCGCTGCATCGAGCTGCTGGAGTTCGGAGGCATCGGCCATACCCTGGTGATCCATTCGAGCGACAACGACATCATTATGAAGTTTGCATTCGAAAAACCGGCGGGCCGCATCCTGGTAAATACTCAGGCGGCACTCGGAGCAGCCGGCCATACAAATGGTCTGGATCCCTCTCTTACACTCGGACCGGGAACATGGGGGGGCTCAATTGTCTCCGATAATGTCACCGCCCGGCATCTGATGAATATCAAGCGTGTCGCCTTCGAAACCAACCCCGTCAACCCGCCGGGCAACGCCTCTTCCCCGGCGCCCGCCTGGAAAGGGGTTCTCGAGCAGGTACCGCCGGAAAAGGGCGGATTCGCTGGCCCGCCCCCCGCCCGGCACATACAATACGGCAGCGGAATGTCCGAAAAGGACCTGGATGCCCTGATTGTCCGTTTTCGCAAGGAATTGGGGAAAAATACCTGACGTTTTGGGGAACCATTTCCCAGGATGAATGCGTTTATTGTTTCAGAACGCGAGCTTTCCCCGTTGCCGGCATGTAACCTATCTTCGTTCATTCTCTCTGTTCCCTGATATTCACTGGAAAACGGCCGTGGGGCTTTGCGACGTACATGACCTTTTACAGGTGCCTCATGTTGCATCCGCCTCTCAAGAAATTATTCTGTTCACCGGAACATCCTTAAAAAAACGTAACATCCACTCACATTCAGGAGTAATCCACATGCAAAAGACATCCAAACTGGCAGCTCTGCTTGTGCTGGGGACTCTGGCATCCCTTAGCGCATTCGGGCAATTGAGGGATCAGGGACCGAGCGCAGGCATAAGCCTGGGCGCAACACTTGGCATGACCGACGGTACGAACGACGATTACCGGTTCCTGGCCAGGGGCTTCTACCGCCTTCCGTTCTCAAAAGGCCTGAAGGGCGAATTTGGACTGGGCATAGGCCAGCTCGGTGGAAGCGATTACAAAACACAAATCGTTCCCATCGACTTCCGTTTTGTCCTCATGCCGATCAACTCCGAAAGCGTCAACCCCTACCTCTATGCGGGCATTGGCGCCCTCGGTTTCAATGTCAAGGAACTGCCTCCCCAACCCACATCACCGGCGAAGACCGGCAATACCTGGACGGGCTTCGTTCCTGCAGGCGTCGGCGTGCAGTTCAAAGTCGGCGAGGGCATAGCCCTGGAGTTCAGTGCCGGATACAACTACACGTTCAGCAAAGACGTGAATGCTATCACGCAAACCAAGAACGATGCCTACCTGAGCGGCCAGGCCGGCCTCACCTTCATCGCAGAGAGCCCCAACGCTGATCCCGACAACGACGGTTTGACGAATGCCGAAGAGAAACAGCTGGGCACCAATAAGAAAGTGGCCGACAGCGACGGCGACGGTCTCAATGACGGCGATGAGGTGAAGAAGTACAAGACGAACCCGATGGCAGTGGATAGCGACAATGACGGCCTGAAAGACGGTGAAGAAGTGAACGTCGAGAAGACCGACCCGAACAAAGCGGATACGGACGCCGACGGCCTCATGGACGGTGACGAAGTTATGAAGTACAAGACCGATCCCCTGAAGACCGATACCGACGGCGACGGCCTCAAGGACGGCGAGGAAGTAACAAAGTACAAGACCGATCCCCTGAAGACCGATACTGACGGCGACGGCCTCAAGGACGGAGAAGAAGTGACGAAGTACAAGACCGATCCCCTGAAGGCCGACACCGATGGCGGCACGGTGAACGACATGACCGAAATCACACGGGGCAGCAATCCTCTCGACCCGGCTGATGATGTTCCGAAAGTCACCGTTCAGGTCGCCGTGGGCGCATCCATCGTCTTGCAGGGCGTCACCTTTGAATCGGGCAAGGCCTTGCTCAGCCCGAGTTCCACCGACTCCCTGGAGAGGGCATATCTGGTTCTTTCAGAGAATCCGGACGTGACGGTCGAGATCCAGGGATATACCGACAACTCCGGCAATCAAGCATCCAATATGAAGCTTTCTCAGGCCCGCGCTGATGCGGTGCGCACCTGGCTGATCGACAAGGGTATTGCCGCCGACCGGCTCACCGCGAAGGGATTTGGCCCCGACAACCCGATCGCCCCGAACACCACGAAGGAAGGCCGGGCGCAGAACCGGCGGATCGAGTTCTTCCGCACCAGGTAGGATTCTTTTTATCGAAACGTGTGCCCTTCCGAAACAAAGGGCACACGTTTTTTTGTCCTCACGACTCAGGAGAATCACCAATGTCTGTGATCAAGGAATTCAAGGCCTTCGCCATGCGGGGCAATGTGGTCGATTTGGCGGTCGGTATCATCATCGGTGTCGCCTTCGGCAAAATCGTCTCTTCACTCGTCAGCGATGTGATCATGCCCCCCATCGGCATGCTGATGGGCGGAATGGACTTCAGCAACCTCGGTGTTACGCTGCGCGCGGCGAGTGAAGCCGGCCCGGCAGTGATCCTCAAGTACGGCGTCTTCATCAATACCGTCATCGATTTCGTTATTGTCGCCTTTGCCATCTTCCTGATGATCCGCGCCATGAACAGCCTCAAGAAAAAGGAAGAAACCCAGCCCGCTGCCCCGCCCGCACCCTCAAAAGAGGAAGCACTGTTGGCCGAGATCCGCGACCTGCTGAAAGCCGGAAAACGATAGACCGCTGAAACACACGTTTTCAAGAGAAACACGTACATCAAGAAAGAACCTCATCATGTTTCGACGTTCCCTCATCTCCGCCCTCTCGGCGGCACTGTTCACTGTCCCCGTCACCGCTCCCGCGCAACAGGACACTGTCAAAGCGCCCGAGTACGGGTGGAAACATGGCTCTGTTGCCACTCTCAACGGCACTCAGGTCGCGTTCACAAACTGGGTCCAGGGAGGCGATAATGCCCTTGCCTTCGCGGCCGGCCTCACCGGAAAGTCGATCCTCGATCAACCACAGACAAACTGGAGCAACAGTTATAAGTTCGGTTTCGGGGAATCACGCCTGGGCGATCAGGGTCTCCGGAAAACCGACGACCAGATCGATCTCGAATCGATGCTGACATACAAACTGGACGGAGCACTCAGCCCGTATGCCGCAGCAACGCTCAAAACACAGTTTGCTGAGGGCTTCAATTACGACGGCGCCGGCAATGCCACACCGGTCTCCAATTTCTTCGATCCTGCATTCCTCACCCAGAGCGTCGGCGTGGTTTATCAGCCGATTCCGGAACTCAAGACGCGGTTCGGGACCGCACTCCGGGAGATTCTTACAACAGATTTCCCCGGCTACGCCGACGACCCGGCAACTCTGGAGATCGAAAAGACGAGTGTCAAGGGTGGACTCGAGTCGGTAACCGAATTGATCTGGAAAATCGACGAGAACATCCTGCTGACCTCAAAACTCGAACTCTTCAGCGCCTTTGATCAAATGAATCAGATCATCATGTACAGTGACAACATGATCGTCGCAAAGGTCAGCAAGGTCGTTACCACGAGCTTCGGTCTACAGCTGAGAAACGAACCCGCAATCACCCCCCGGACACAGATCAAGCAGACTCTTGCATTGGGGCTTGCGTTTACGATCCTGTAGGAACTTAGGAAATCTCCTCGACCGCAGGAAGGCCGGCCCCCGCCGGCCTTCTTGTGTTTTTCGTCTCCCCTTCCGATCTTGGTCCATGCGCCCACGACGTCTTCCCCGGTCCTTCTACCTTCAACCGACCCTTCAGGTCGCCCGGCAGCTGCTCGGTCTGTACTTGGTGAGCCGGAGCAGAGGGAAACAGATGGCCGGCAGGATCGTCGAGGTGGAGGCGTACCTCGGTGAACTGGACCCGGCCAGCCATACGTACCGCGGCCGCACCAAACGCAACGAGGTAATGTTCAGGGAGGGCGGACACCTCTACGTCTACTTCACATATGGCATGCACTTCTGCAGCAACGTGGTGACCGGGGAGGAGGGGGTTGGCCATGCCGTGCTCCTTCGTGCTCTTGAGCCGGTTGAAGGCATTCCTCTCATGGCGAGGCGCAGGAAGACGTCCGCGGCGCTTGTCAGGGAGCTTTGCAGCGGCCCCGCAAAACTCTGCCAGGCGTTCGCGTTGACGCGGAAATACAACGGAGTGGATCTCTGCGGAAGCGATATCTGGATTGAACAGCGGGATCCCCCCCACAGGAGGGGTCAGATCGGCGCATCCCCGCGCATAGGCATCTCCCGTGGGAAAGAATTCGCCTGGCGGTTTGTCATCCTGGGCAGCCCCTATCTCTCCCGGTAGTGGTGATCCCGTGGCACCGTGGCACTGTGCCCCTCACGGCCTCCTGAGGCTCAGCACCGTCAACCAGTGTGGCTCAGGGTGTGGCTCAGAGTGTGGCAGCCACTAGAAAAAAGCCCTCACCCCGGCCGGAGTGAGGGCTTTTTTGATCTTGACGCAAAGGTAGACTACTTCAAATACAGCAACTTCCTGCTCTCGACATAACTCCCCGCCTGTAATCTGTAGAAATATGTGCCGCTCGCCAGCCCCTCAGGTTTCCAGCGAATCTGATATTTCCCTGCAGCAAGATCCTCATCCGTCAGCAACGCCACCTGCTGCCCGAGGAGGTTGAAAATCCGCAGCGAAACCCTGCTTTTCGCCGGAATGCTGAATCCGATCGTGGTGCTCGGGTTGAACGGATTGGGATAGTTCTGAAGTAGTTCATATTCCTGTGCAATCCCCTCCTCGGGTTCCGCAGAAGAGACGCCGGTGGCCGTCGTCACGATCGCCCGGATCCGGAGATTGTTCGGCGCGATGGCGGTCCAGGCACTCCCGTCAAACCGATGGCTGCGGGCGGCGGGAACTGACCCGTTGTCCATGCGGACACGAACCGTATCTCCCGCACCAGGAACAGAAAGGACAACAAAATAGTCCGTCCCCGATGTTACATCCAGATTTGCATCCAGCATCTGGATATAGTTGTACGTTCCGCGGTTGAGAAGGCCGAGCCCGTGCTGAACCGGATTTCCCAGCCTGGTTCCGGGCTGACCGCCGTTGTTGGTATACACCTCACAGAGCATGTTGCCCGTACCCACGATGCCGTTGCTGTTGGATGTCACGTTTACTTTGATGCCGGTTAACCTGCCGTTCACATCCGGTGTAGCCCGTACGGCAAGTTTGATGCTGCCGGTGAGTATGGTCGTAGAACTGCTGCTCGTCACATCATACGCGAATGTCTTCTGCACAACCGTTGCCGTGGCATTAAGACTCTTCGCCACCGCTTCCACGATGTCCAGTTTGCCGTATCCCCAGGTGTTGTCCGGCAGCCCGGTGGCAAAAGCGTCGCTGTTCGCGGTCGATCCGATAAGCGTTTTGATCTGACTCGCCGTGAGAGTGCTCTTTGCGCCCAGCATCAGGGCGCACGCCCCCGTTACATGCGGAGCGGCCATGCTTGTCCCCTGCAGCAGCCAGTGTTTCTGACCCGGGTGGATACTGCCGGCTTCCCCGGTTGTGTCGACACCGCTTGAGAGCACCGAGGAGGTACCCTGGCCGGGTGCGGCGATGTCCGGTTTCATCCTCCCGTCACGCGTGGGTCCCCTGGAGCTGAATGCCGCAATGTTGTCCGTCCGGTCAGCCGCAGTGTAAGCAAAATACTGGCCGGTATAGACCGGCCAGCCCCACTTCGTTACATACGCCCCCACAGTGATGGCTCCCGCGGACGTCCCCGGCATGCCCACGGTCTTTTCAACATTGCCGCCGGTCACCGTCACTGTCGATGATCCCACAGAACGGTCAGCCAGCCATCCGTCATAGGCGATCACGGAACCACTGTTGTTGGTAATCGACACGGTCCACGTGCCGGCTTTGGGTGTGCTGGCTGTTTTGTCGTGCACGTTTGCATAGACATTGCGTTGGCCGTTATACGAGCTGAGATAGTTCCAGAGTGTGATCGTGCCGTCCGTCGCATTCGGTCCGTCCCCTGTCTCTCCGGCAGCGCGTGTGAACGAAATAGGCGTCGGCGAGGTCACCGTGGCCGTGACGTCCGGGTTTCCCGGAAACCAGATGTCCAGGGTGAATTGGTCATTGTCCGTCCCTGACTTGGGAGTGTAGGTCGGAACGGTGACGGTGAGGACCTCTGTACTACCCCCGTCAATGAAACCGCTGACATGCATCGGTACATCCCCCTCATTCCCCGCCGAAACAACCACCACGCGTCCGGGTGTAAGGACGAAGTTGTTCATCGCCACCTCGTAGGGGCGTTTGCCGTCATGTGGTCCGGTCTGGCCCCCGATGCTGTAATTGACAACCACGGGTTTTCCGAACGCCGCGGCCTTCTGTTCGGCATACGTCAGCCCGTCTATCATACGTGTTTCACCGAATGAATTGTCGCCTCCCTTTACGACGATGATATCAGCCATAGGGGCCACGCCTGCGTACTTTCCATTGAGTGCGGCACCGTTGCCGGCTGCAGTGCCCATGACGTGTGACCCATGCCCGTTAATATCCACCGTCCGCACAAAACCGGTCGGCGTGCCGTCAATTTCGTCATCAATCTGAACTTTTGTGTATTCCACTCCATAGCTGAAGCCGGCAGGCGAGGACTCTGATCCCACGGGTGTGAGCGTCTGATCCCATATCGCCAGAATCCGGCTCTTCGTGGGGTCGGAAGGATTCCGGAAATCCAGATGCTTCCAGTCGATACCTGTATCATACACAACCACTATGGTACCCTGCCCTTTGTACGGGACATTGTTCACCAACCCCCCGTGCAGAAGAGAAGCCCCGATTTCCGGAATGCTCACATCGTTCTGGAGAAAATTCTTCGAGCCGGGGTCGATGTATGTGACCGTACTCAGTCCGGCGGCGCGCTCCAGCCCATTCAGCGTGACCTGTGCTGTCACAAATTCTGAAAATACGGAATTCACGTGCAACCCCGCGGCCCGGACGGCTTCGGGATCCCTGGTATAGATGATGGCATCATAGGTTGTGCCGGCACTCTTCACGAACGGTGAACCGGGACCCGCGGTCTGCTCACCGAGCACCTGCTGAAAATACGGATGTAGCTTCGCCTGTTCCGCAGCGCCCAGTGTTCCTGCCATCGTCACCACCGTCGCACAGAGCAGGAGGAGCGTTCCTATCAGCAGCAATACCGGACTCTTCATGGGTGTTGCCTTCCCGTGGTTGGAATGATGAGTTAATTATGCAACGTATTCTTGCCGCTGTTTTGAACGGCACGGACCGCTGGCAATCGGGCCACATTTCTCAGTTCGTCCACAGTCACACGCACGGTAACCACGTCACCCAGTACACTCTGCACACGGATCCCCGCGGCACGCAGCTGTTCCGCGTCCGTCGTCCGCACGATTACACCATACTCACGTGTTCCGTCGGGACGGATCGTGACATCGTAGCGGGTTTCGGGTCCGGTCCCTTCGGTGAGCAGCGTCTGCAGACCCGGATCGAGTTTTGCGCGTTCGGCTTCTGTCAAGGCCATCGGTCCCCCGCAGGACAGCATCAAAAAAGCCAGGAGCAGTAAAGACGGGTATACGGGCATCGGTTCCTCCAGGCAGATGTTGTTCTCACGATAGCAAATCCCGATGAGAACCTCAAGAGGAAGATCACGCACGCCGGAGTTCGTGTTGCAGGAATTCAGCGGTAGCGGATCGCGCAGCTTTCGCAATCTGTTCGGGAGTCCCTTCGGCGACAATCCGCCCCCCCGCACTTCCTCCTCCGGGCCCCAGATCGATCACCCAATCCGCCGTTTTGATCACATCCAGATTGTGCTCTATCACCATCACGGTGTTCCCCTTCTCCACCAGCCGGTTCAGGACTCCCAGGAGCATCCGCACATCCTCAAAATGCAGCCCCGTGGTGGGTTCGTCCAGGATGTACAGTGTGTTCCCGGTCCCTATTTTGGAGAGTTCCGTGGAGAGTTTGACACGCTGGGCCTCCCCGCCGCTGAGTGTGGTGGCCTGCTGGCCGATACGGATATACCCCAGGCCGACCTCAAAGAGTGTCCGGAGCTTCCGCTGGATCCCGGGAATATCCTGGAAGAATACCACCGCCTCGGCCACCGTCATATCCAGAACGTCTGCGATGGATTTCCCTTTGTAGACGACCTGGAGGGTCTCGCGGTTGTAGCGGCGCCCCTTGCAGACATCACATTCTATATACACATTCGGGAGAAAGTTCATTTCGATCGTGCGCACGCCGTCCCCCTCGCACCGGTCGCATCTGCCGCCGGCCACGTTGAAGCTGAATCGTCCGGGTTTATACCCGCGCAATTTGGCTTCGGGCAGCTGCGTGTACAGATCCCGTATCAAACCGAACACACCCGTGTAGGTCGCGGGATTGGAGCGCGGTGTCCTGCCAATGGGGGATTGATCGATGTCTATGACCTTGTCGATAGAATCCACGCCGCGAATCGCTTTATACGGAAGCGGAACGAGTTTGGCCTTGTAGAACTTCCGTGCGAGTATCCTGTAGAGCGTCTCGTCAATCAAGGAGGACTTGCCGGACCCGCTGACACCGGTGACGGCGATGAGTGTCCCCAGGGGCACAGAGAGCGACACCTGCTGCAGATTGTTCCCGCGGGCTCCTTCAAGGACGAGTTTCTTTCCGTTTCCCGGACGCCGGGCGGCGGGAACCGCTATCGACCGTTTTCCCTTCAGATAATGCGCCGTATACGAGATCGGCTCGAATCCGTTGCCGGCCATGCGGAGGCTTTCGTTCCTCAGCTGAAGGGTATCCGGGGGGCCGCTCGTGACCAGAGCACCTCCGTGCTCACCTGCTCCGGGGCCGAGGTCAATCACGAAGTCGGCGCTTTCTATCATTTCCCGGTCATGTTCCACCACGATCAGCGTGTTCCCGAGGTCCCGCAGTTTCTTGAGGGATTCAATCAGCTTGCGGTTATCCCGCTGGTGCAACCCGATACTCGGTTCATCGAGGATATACAGAACGCCGACAAGCTGTGATCCGATCTGTGTTGCCAGGCGGATCCGTTGACCTTCGCCGCCCGAGAGCGTTCGTGCCGGACGGTCCAGCGTGATGTAGTCCAGCCCGACATCCAGAAGGAATTCCAGACGCTGGATGATCTCCTTGAGAATCGGCGCGGCGATGATTGTCTGGCGTTCACCCAGACGCAGGCCGCGGAACAGTGCGAGCGTATCGCCGATGCTCAACCCCACCGCATGCTGTATCGTGTGCAGTGCGCCCGAGACCTCATCCCGGAGCTTGATGGCCAGGTTCTCTTTCTTCAGCCGTCCGCCGCCGCACTCAGGACAGGCGCGGGTGTTCATGTACGCTTCCACCCATTCCCTGATCGTGTTCGAGCCGGTCTCCGCATAGTAGTGCTTCAGTGTTTCCAGCACCCCGCTGAACCTGTGGGTATAGGTAACCGTCCGGCCGCTGGCATAGGTATACTCCACGGCAAAGCGTTCATCTCCCCCGCCGTGCAGCAGGACCTCTTTCGCCCCGCGCGGGATCTTCCGGATGGGTGTGTCGAAATCAAAGTTGTATTTTTTTCCCACCCCGCGGATCTGGCTGAAGAGCCATGTCTGGCGGGGTTTGCCAAGTGGTGCCAGACCTTCCTGATTGATGGTGAGCGTGTCATCCGGGATCATCAGGTCCACATCCAGTTCACGGACTTCACCCAGTCCATTGCATGTCGGACATGCTCCGTACGGGGAGTTGAACGAAAAGGAGTTGGGAGCCGCTTCTTCATAGCTGATGTCGCACACGGGGCAGGACAGATGGCGGCTGTACATCACTTCTGCCGGACCCGGCGCGCGGGTTGGCCGGGACTGTTTTTTCACGCGTTTTCCGGCGGAGGGTGCCGGGACCGCCGCAGCCTGGGGTTCCGGACTGATGATAATCACGCCGTTGCCAAACCTGAGGGCAACCTCCACCGAATCGGCCACCCGCGCACGCGCCTCTTTTCGAACTGCCAGCCGGTCTACGACTATTTCGATGTTGTGTACTTTGTACCGGTCAGCCTGGAGCCCCTTGTCCAGTTCGCGGATTTCTCCGTCGATGCGCACCCGGATGAACCCGTCGCGGGCAATTTCCTCAAAGAGCTCCCGGTAGTGCCCTTTCCGTCCGCGCACTACCGGCGCGAGGATTTGCAGGCGTGTGCCGTCCGGGTACCGGAGAATGGCGTCGATGATCTGATCGGTGCTCTGCTTCTGCACGGAGCCGCCGCATTTCCAGCAGTATTGCACACCCGCACGGGCAAAGAGCAGGCGGAGGTAGTCGTAGATTTCCGTGACCGTGCCTACGGTGGACCGCGGGTTGTGACTGACGGTCTTCTGTTCGATGGAGATAGCCGGACTCAGTCCTTCGATGTACTCCACGTCCGGGCGTTCCATGACATCGAGGAACTGGCGCGCGTAGGCGGAGAGGCTTTCGACAAAGCGTCGCTGTCCCTCCGCATAGATCGTGTCAAAGGCAAGGCTGGATTTCCCGGAACCCGAAAGGCCGGTAATCACCACCAGACGATCGCGCGGGATGTCGACATCAACCCCTTTGAGGTTGTGTTCGCGCGCACCGCGAATGACGATCGACTGCAATCCAGAATTGGCTGGTTCGTTCGGCATGTGTGTCGGAAATGATGGAAAATCCAGAGAAGTAATCTACCACAATCTCGCCCGAATTTCAACACGAAGAGCGGCGGGAACCAGGCTGCGGGGGACGACAGTGAAGGCGCATATGCGGAAGCGGACCGGTGAAAACACGCCGGACAAACGTAAGCAGCGGAAGCGAACCGCAGCAGCGGAGCGACGGAATCAGTGGATACGCTGGCGTTTGCTCAGATATCGCAGAAGGGCGACGTCAAACGGGGTCTGGGTATCCAGCAAGACATAGTCGATATGATGCTCGCGGCATTCACGCTTGTATCGTTCGATAAATGCTTCCATGGCCTCGCGGTAGGACTTCTGGATAAACCAGGGCTGCGTGACCATCTGCTCGTGTGTCTCCATGTCCTTGAACGTCGCATCGTTGCCGAATGCAAAAGTCCGTTCGAGGGGATCCAGCACGTGCATCACGATCACTTCGTTCTTCTTATGCCGGAAGTGTTTGAGTGCCGCAATGATTTCGTCGGGATTATCGAACAGATCGCTGAGAATAATCACCAGTCCGCGCCGTTTGATCCGTTCGGCAACCAGGTGGAGCGAACGTCCGGCTACCGTCCCATTTCCCGCCTTGACCCGATCCAGAGACACAAGGATCTGTTTCAGATAGGCTTTGGTTGCGTGGGGGGGAAGGAACGTATTGATGGTCTCATCAAAGAGGGTCAGCCCCACGGCATCCTGCTGTTTGATCATCATGTACGCGAGGGATGCCGCCAGATACGCCGCATACTGTACCTTTGGCAGATGGCCGGGGGAGGCATACCCCATTGAGGAGCTGGAGTCAACGATCAGGTAGGCTTTGAGATTGGTCTCTTCTTCGTATTGCTTGATATAGAACCGGTCTGTGCGTCCGTAAATCTTCCAGTCGAGGTGGCGGATTTCATCCCCCGGCATATACGGACGATGTTCCGCGAACTCCACGCTGAATCCGTGGTACGGACTCCGGTGAAGACCCGCGATAAAACCTTCCACCACAAGGCGGGCGCGGAGCTCCATGCTCGACAGCTTCGCGACAATCTGTGGCAGCAGGTATGTACGGTAGTCCCCTGACACGGATGGTTCAGTGCCCTGCGGGCTTCTTCGCGGGTGCTTTCGGCGCTCCGCCCGCAGCAGCTCCGGAGGCGACTTCCGGCGGGAAAAGATCCTCGGGCTTCTTCCCGAGGTTGTTCAGTTCAAACTGGGCAGAGGTGGCCAGTTCATCTTCCGGGAAGAGCTGGAGGAAACGCCGGTAGGCCGCTGCGGCGCTGTCCATATTGTTCATTTCGTTGTTGTAAATATACCCGACCATGAACGATGCCGTCGGCGCCTTTGATCCGGCGGGATACCGTTCGACGTACTGTTTGAAGGAATCGATGGACTTCTGCGGCTCGTTCATCACATTCATCCTGAGCTCGGCCAGGCGAAAGAGCGCCTGCTCCGCCTCCGGCGAAGACGCATGGTCATTCACCACTTCTTCGTACGCAGCCAGCACCGGTGCGAACAGTGCAGGCACATCCGCTTTCCGCCCGAGACTGTCCACCGTTCGCTGCGCCTGCTGCTGGGCCGTCTGCGCCTGCTGCATCAGCTGCTCGGGGGTCTGCTTGCTGCATCCTGGAATAAAGAGAAGAACGATTAGCAGCGCTACGAGGCTCTTCATTGAAACGATCTCCGTCTGGTGGGTAAGCATGGGATCAAGCTATGAAATTTAAACAAACTCCGGCTCACCCGCAACGGGCCGCCGGGTGAACACCGCCGCAAAAAAACCGTCTGTCGTTGTGCGGTGCGGCAGGAGGAGGAGGTACGGGGAATCCACATCGACGGTGATCCCCTCTTCCTTCAGTATCTCCCCCGCGTGTGACAGCGTGAATCCGGAAGAACGATGCAGGAAATCCTCCGCGACCTCTTCATTCTCCTGATGCAGGAGAGTACATGTCGAATAGACCAGACGCCCGCCGGGTTTCACCAGGGCGGCATATGCGTCAAGAATAGACCGCTGGGTGGCGGCAAGCCGGGTGGAGATGTCGGATCTGAATCCGAGCTTCAGGCCCGGGTTCCTGCGAAGTGTGCCGAGACCGGAACATGGTGCATCCACGAGGACGGCATCCGCCCTGCCCTCCAACCTTCCGATTTCCGCTTGCTGGGATCGTGCAGAAAGTGTGCGAACATTTGAGGCACCGGCTCGAAACGCACGCATCCGGAGATGCTCCAGTTTCCGTTCATCGGTGTCGATGGCTATGATCGATCCGGTGTTCTGCATGAGAGTGGCAATGTGGAGTGTTTTCCCTCCCCCTCCGGCGCAGGCATCCACCACAGTCATGCCCGGAGACGGCTGGAGAAGCAGGGAGAGCAGCTGACTCCCCTCATCCTGCATCTCGAACCACCCGTCGCGATACGGCCCCAGCGAATCGAGTGTCACCCGCCGGTGCAGCGTAAGCGCCATGGGTGCAAGAGCTGCCGGTCCGGTTTCCACCCCCGCCGCGGCAAGGCTCTCCCGGCATCGATCCACGCTGCACCGCAGGGAGTTGACACGCAGGCTCAGGGGTGCCTGATGGTTCAGCGTCTCTGCCAGCGATGCGGTTTCGTCCACGCCCCATCGATCCACCCACTCCCTGACCACTGAAGGGGGCAAAGAGTGCAGTGTGGCAATATGTTGAACGGGATCGGCGCGGACAGCTTCAGACAGGTCACCGGCCGGCAGGAAACGGAGGATCGCTTCCACCTCAAGACCGGGGAGCGCCGAACGGCAGGATTCCCCGACAGCCTCTATCGTGGATTCGACCGGATCCAGCGCAATCAGTATGGCATGACCGGCTACGAGGGCGCATGCGGGCAACGGATCCGGAAGGGCGGCGGCCCCTGAAGCACGAAAGGCCTGCCCGAGGCGGGCCGCGATAAGTACATGATGGCGGACTATTCCAAAGAACCTCTCGGCGATAAACCGGCGTTCTTTGGAACCGAGATAGCGGCGCGCGCGGAAGTATTCGCGGATCACGAGATCCGCCGGCCGGCTCCCATCCGAGGCCATGCCGTACACTTCTGAGAGATGACCGAACAGGGAGGCGGGTTTCATGCAGGCAGGGGGCCGGCACGCAGAATGGTTGGCAGGTGGTGAGTCAACATCCTGTCAGACGTCGATCTTCGGGGTGTTCATGGCAATGGTCATCATGGCACGCGCCATGCGCGGGGTGTTATAGGCGATCGCCACTTTGCCGGCATTGTTGATCGCAATCACCCCGCCGAACCCGCCTGTTCTTCGTTCGAGGATTTTCAGTCCGTCAACGACCGCCCGTTCGGGATCGTTGCCGTTCCCGTCCATAAGGTCAATGACCGTTTTGGCCATCACCACTTTGATCAGGGCTTCCCCCCATCCGGTTGTGGACACACCGCCGACCAGATTATCGGCGTAAGTACCGCACCCGATCAGCGGTGAATCCCCGACACGGCCCGGGTATTTGTTCGGCGTGCCGCCGGTTGAGGTTCCGGAGGCAATGTTGCCTCTGGCGTCAAAGGCGACCGCCCCGACAGTACCGGTGGGGTGCTTCCGTTTCTGGAATGCATCTTTGGTCTTGAATTTGGGATCCCCCTGGAGGGACCGCCACCGTTCAAGTTCCCGCTGGGTGATAAGATCATCCTGCCCGCAGAGAGGGATCCCGTGTTCGCGGGCAAAACGGCTGGCTCCCATGCCCACCAGCATCACGTGTTCGCTCTCTTCCATCACTTTGCGGGCGAGCGTTATAGGATGGCGGATATTCTGTACAGCGGCCACAGCCCCGGCCCTGAATGTGGAACCATCCATGATGCTGGCATCCAATTCCACTTCGCCTGCGGCATTGATGAACGATCCACGGCCCGCATCGAAAGTCTCATCGTCCTCCATGATCCCGATGCTTTCCACCACCGCATCGACTGCTGAGCCCCCTTTCAGGAGGATTCCCCACCCCGCCTTTATGGCGACGCGGAGACCCTTGCGATGGGGCTCAACCAAGTTTTGCGGGATATTCCAGGCCCCTCCGTGGAGAACGAGGGAGAGTCGAGAAGACTTATTGACGTGTGGCATAGTTGTATCATAACGTACGAAATGCCTGCGTCTCTTTCAAGGAACGACGGTCTCGCGGCTTACCTGACCTCCCCCGCCGTGGTCTTTTTCATGAACCTGATAAGACCGTGGCTATCGAGTCCCACCTCCACGATATCCCCATCCCCGAACTCCCCGGCCAGCAGCTTCTCCGAGAGGGGGTTTGTCAGGTGCTTCTGAATCACCCGTTTGAGCGGACGGGCGCCAAACAGCGGGTCAAAGCCCAGTTTCGCAATCCAGTCCTTTGCCTCGTCGGTGACTTCAAGGCGTATCCCCTTCTTTTCCAGCATTTCCACCACGCGTGTTATCTGGAGGGTCACGATCTTCCGGATATCCGCGGCGCCGAGAGGTTTGAACACGATGATTTCGTCGACCCTGTTCAGGAACTCCGGACGGATCGTCTGCTTCAGAAGCTGGAGCAGCTCCTGTTTCAACTCCGCAAATGATTCCTCCCATCCGCCGTTCGAAGAGAAGTCCTGCGCGATTCGTTCGGCGATCAACTGGGATCCGAGGTTTGAGGTCATAATGATGATCGTGTTCTTCAGATCCACCGTCCGGCCTTTGCTGTCCGTCAGCCGCCCTTCATCCAGCACCTGCAGGAGGACATTGAACACCTCCGGGTGGGCCTTTTCGATTTCATCCAGCAGCACGACGGAATAGGGTTTGCGGCGGACGGCCTCGGTGAGCTGCCCCCCTTCGTCGTACCCGACATATCCGGGAGGGGCGCCGATAAGCCGTGACACGGAGAATTTCTCCATGTACTCGCTCATGTCAATCCGCACAATGGCGTTCTCGTCATTGAAGAGGAACTCGGCGAGAGCCCGTGCGAGTTCGGTTTTGCCGACACCCGTGCTGCCAAGAAAGATGAACGAACCGATCGGCCGTTTTTCGTCCTGCAGGCCGGCCCGTGATCGCCGGATGGCATTGCTCACTGCCGCCACTGCTTCATCCTGCGCGATCACGCGCTGGTGCAACCGCTCTTCCAGGTGCAGGAGTTTCTGCCGGTCGCTTTCCAGCATCCGCGACACAGGGATGCCGGTCCAGCGTGATACGATTTCGGCTATATCCTCGGCATCGACCTCTTCTTTGAGCATTTTTCTGTTTTTCTGCACTTCGGCAAGTTGCGCCGAAGCCGCCGCGATTTTTCGCTCGAGAGAGGTCAACACACCGTAGCGGAGCTCCGCCACTCGCCCGAGATCACCTTCCCGTTCCTTCCGTTCGGCTTCCTGGCGCGCCGCGTCCACCTCTTCCTTCATCGTACGCATGGACTGAATCAGATCCCGCTCCAGTTTCCAGTGGGCGCGGAGTTCCCCGCGTGTCTGGCTCTGTTCGGCGATCTCCTTTTCGATGTCCGCCAGCCGGTCGCGCGAGGCGTCGTCCTGTTCGCGGCGGACCGCTTCACGCTCGATCTCGAGCTGTTTGATCCTGCGTTCCACGGTATCCAGCTCTTCCGGCATCGAATCGATCTCGATACGCAGCTTGGACGCCGCTTCATCCATCAGGTCGATCGCCTTGTCGGGGAGGAACCGGTCGGCGATGTAGCGGTGGCTGAGTTGCGCGGCGGCGACGACGGCGCCATCGGTGATCCGTATGCCATGATGGACTTCGTACCGTTCCTGAAGCCCCCGGAGAATGGATATCGTGTCTTCCACCGTCGGCTCGTTCACCATCACCGGCTGGAAACGCCGTTCCAGGGCCGGATCCTTTTCAATGTACTTCCTGTATTCGTCGATCGTGGTGGCGCCGATGGCACGGAGTTCACCCTTGGCAAGCGCCGGCTTCAGCATGTTGGCGGCATCCACGGATCCCTGGGCGGCACCTGCACCGACGAGCGTGTGAAGTTCATCGATGAAAAGGATGATTTCCCCGTTGGACTCCGAAACTTCCTTCAGTAAGGCCTTCAGCCGCTCTTCGAATTGCCCCCGGAAGCTGGTGCCCGCGACCAGGGCGCCCATGTCGAGGGCGACGATACGCTTGGTCTTCAGCGTCTCGGGAACGTCGCCGTTCACTATGCGGAGGGCGATCCCCTCGGCGATCGCGGTTTTTCCCACGCCGGGCTCGCCGATCAGGACGGGATTGTTTTTTGTGCGACGTGAGAGGACCTGCAGAACCCGCCGGATTTCTTCATCCCTCCCGATGACGGGGTCCATTTTTCCTTTTCGCGCGAGCTCGTTCAGATCACGACCGTACCGCTGGAGGGCCTGGTATTTGTCCTCGGGGTTCTGGTCGGTGACCCGCTGGTTCCCCCGGATTTCCTTCAGCACATTGAGCACGCTTTCCCTGTTGACGCCCTGATCCCGCAGGAGTGCTCCAGCGCCGGTCTCCTGGGCATCGACCAGTGCGAGGAGGAGATGCTCGGTGCTGACAAACTCGTCCTTCAAATCGCGGGCGTGCGCCTGTGCTTTTTCCAGCGCCCGTCCTAGATGTTGTGACATCCCCTGGTTGCCGGCCGCTGCACCGCTGACCTTCGGGAGCCGGTCGAGGAGTTCGTTCAGTTTGATCTTGACAAATTGAAGATTTGCCCCGCATTTTTGCAGGATGGGAGGAACTGTGCCTTCTGCATCCTGGACGAGCGCCGCGAGCAGATGCTCCGGTTCGATGACCTGGTTGCCGTAGCTGGACGCGATTTCCTGTGCGTTCTGGATCGCTTCCTGTGATTTTATGGTCAGTTTCTGCAGATTCATTGTTGTAGACTCCTTTCCTTCTCTCCCTCTCCGGTCTCCTGTGCCTCTTGTTGTGTTCCTGCGTTCAGTTCGATGATCCGTTCCACGGCCGCCTGTTTGTCGCGCGGGGACCAGTCATGGAAGGCCGTCAGCATAGCTGGTGGTGCGTGCCTTCCCCGGAAGAAACGGCCTGTAGCCACCGCCCGCACAACGAGTGCAAAGAGGCCGAGGCTGATCATGATGATGATAATCTGCATCAGTGAGAAAAGGCGAGGGGTCTCCTCGCCTTCTCCGTCAACTGCTCCCGTCACATCTCTTCACTTTTCAGTCCGCAGTCCTCGCTTCTGACTCTCCCCCGCTGCAGGCCTGCTTCTCACCCCTCAGTCTGCAATCTGCAGTTTTCGGTTCTCCGCGGTCAGCCTGCACTCCTGCTGTTCACCCCTCACCTCCCACTCCTCACCCGGCACTCTCCACTCTGCATTCTGCACACCCTCCTCCGCACCGCCTATTTCTTGTCCTTATCGTCCATCACCTCGTACTGGGCGTCCTCCACCTTCTTTTCGTCCGGCTTGGGGGCTTCGCCCGGATCGGCCGGTCCCTGCTGCCCCGCTCCCGGACCCTGCTGTGCACCGGCTTGGGCCGTTGCCTGCTGGTACATTTGCGTGGAGGCCTCGTTCCAGGCAGCGTTGAGCGCCTCCATAGCCGATTTGATGGAGGCGGAATTACTGGCCTTGAGAGCCTCCTTCACCTGTTCGCTTGCCTTCTCGACTTTGCCGCGGAGATCCGGGCTGATCTTCTCGCCGAAGTCTTTGAGCTGTTTGTCCGTCTGAAACACCAGGTTATCGGCCTGGTTTCGAAGGTCGATCTCTTCCCGTTTCTTCTTGTCCTCCGAGGCGTGCTCGGTAGCCGCGTGTTTCATCTTTTCCACTTCCTCTTTGCTCAGGCCGCTGGAGGAGGTGATGCGGATCGACTGTTCCTTTGATGTTCCCTTATCCTTTGCCGCGACGTGCAGCATGCCGTTTGCGTCGATGTCGAACGTCACTTCGATTTGCGGAATGCCCCGGGGTGCGGGTGGAATACCATCCAGATGAAATCTGCCGAGCGTCCGGTTGTCCACCGCCATCGGGCGTTCTCCCTGGATCACGTGGATTTCCACGGAGGGCTGGCTGTCGGACGCTGTCGAGAAGACCTCGCTCTTCTTCGTCGGGATGGTGGTATTCGCTTCGATCAGTTTGGTCATGACGCCGCCGAGCGTCTCGATACCGAGCGAAAGTGGCGTGACGTCCAGCAGCAACACGTCGGTCACATCGCCGGAGAGCACACCGCCCTGAATGGCGGCGCCGACGGCCACAACTTCATCCGGATTAACGCCCTTATGGGGATCGCGCCCGAAGACCTGCCGCACAAGCTCCTGCACCTTGGGAACCCGTGTCATGCCGCCGACCAGTATGACTTCGTCGATTTGATTGGGGGACAGGCCTGCATCCTTCAGGGCATGTTCGGTCGGCCCGAACGTCCGCTGGATGAGGTCATCCACCAGTTGTTCGAACTTCGCGCGGGTCAGGGTCATGTTCAGGTGCTTGGGGCCTTCCGGGGTGGCCGTGATGAAGGGAAGATTGATCTCCGTCTGCATCAGCGTCGAGAGCTCCATTTTGGCTTTTTCGCCGGCCTCGCGCAGGCGCTGCAGGGCCATGGGATCCTTGCGCAGGTCGATCCCCTCCTGCTTTTTGAATTCTTCCGCCACGTAGTCCACAATACGCTGGTCGAAGTTGTCCCCGCCCAGGTGTGTGTCGCCGTTGGTGGCCTTCACTTCGAAAACGCCGTCGCCGAGCTCGAGGATCGAGATGTCAAACGTCCCGCCTCCGAGGTCGTAGATGGCGACCTTCATATCCTTCCCCTTTTTGTCCATACCGTATGCCAGAGCGGCGGCTGTCGGTTCGTTGATGATGCGGCGCACGTTGAGACCGGCAATTTCGCCGGCTTCTTTGGTGGCCTGCCGCTGCGCGTCGTTGAAGTACGCGGGAACCGTGATGACGGCATCCGTCACCTTCTGCCCCAGATAGTCTTCAGCAGTCTGCTTCATTTTCTGAAGGACCATGGCGCTGATCTCCGGAGGCGAATACACCCGGCCGCCCGCTTCCACGCGTGCGGTGTTGTTGTCCCCCCGCACAACCTTGTAGGGAACAAGCTTCATTTCTTCGTTCACCTCATCAAAGAAGCGCCCCATGAACCGCTTGATGGAGAACACGGTGTTCTGCGAATTGGTGACGGCCTGCCGCTTGGCCGCCTGCCCGACGAGTCGTTCACCGTTTTTTGAGAAGGCGACAACCGATGGTGTCGTGCGGCCACCTTCCGCGTTGGCGATGACAGCGGGGTCGCTCCCCTCCATTACGGCCACAACTGAGTTGGTCGTTCCAAGGTCAATACCAATAATCTTGCTCATCGAGTTAAGCTCCTGGTCTTGTGACAAATTGCTATTGACACTTCATATCTCAACCTTCGTGCCATATAAGAAATTTTCATCAATAGTCTATAAGGCTATACAATATAACCATTTACGATAGCGATTCAGTCCACTCATCGACCAACCATACACAGACAAAATGTCAGTTCTAAGAGATATGCAGACATATTGTCTTATTCTGCGCCATCTTGACACTACAAAATGGCAGTCGCTTTTCCTTGATTAAGTCGCTCCTCTTTTCTATCATGACCGTATGCCCACAACCCGCGAGCAGCACAGGGAAGGAAGCCCCCCGCGCTTCGGCAGCAAGGTGTACACGTTTCAGACGATTGATTCCACCAACAACTGCGCCCGTGCACTCGCCGGGTGCTGGGCCGAAGAAGGCACCGTTGTTATCGCCGAGGAACAAACTGCAGGCAAGGGGCGGCTGGGACGCACCTGGCTGTCGACACCCGGTGAAAACCTCACCTTTTCCATTATCCTTCGCCCGGATCTTCCTTCGGAGGAGATGAACCTTCTCCCGTTGTTCGTCGCGGTCGGCATCGCCGCCGCGGTGGAATCGGTGATATCCATGAAGGTCCAGTGCAAGTGGCCGAACGATCTCCTTCTCGACGACAGGAAATTCGCCGGCGTCCTGATGGAAGGCGCGGTATTGAACAATGTGGTGGACTATGTCGTCGTCGGCATAGGCATCAATGTCAATCAGACACTTTTCCCGCCGGAACTCGCAGAACGGGCCACATCCCTCCGGCTCGCTACCGGGGCGCCTATCGACAGGGACACGCTCTTTCGCGCCGTCATGCTTTCTCTCGAGACGGAATACCACGCTCTCGCCGCGTCCGGGTTTCACCAGGTCCTCCCCCGCTGGCTCGCGTATGCTCCGATCGTCGGGAGACGGGTGACCATTGCGCAGGATGGGTCTGCCCTTACAGGCACGGTCAGGGGGATCAGCAAACACGGCGGCCTCATTCTTGAAACCGGCGGCGAAGAACGGGTGGTGTTCGCCGGCGACGTCACCATCCTCAACATGGAGCCCTATGCTGCTCGCAATTGATATCGGTAATACGCACACGGTCGTGGGAGTGTTCCGCGGAGAGACTCTGGTTGCGGACTGGCGGATGGCGAGCCTGACGCACCGCACGGCAGACGAGAACTGGCTCACCATCAAGAGTTTCTGTGAAGATGCAGGGATCTCGCCCGCCGCGATTGCCGGTGTCGGGATCTCCTCGGTGGTTCCCGACCTTACCTACGTCTTCTCGAAGCTCGCGAAAAGGTACTTCCACCTTGATCCGGTGACGGTCACCGGCGCACTTGATCTGGGCATGAAGATCCTGTACGCCGACCCGTCCGCGGTGGGAGCCGACAGGATCTGCAACGCCATTGCGGGCTTTGCCAGATACGGAGGTCCGCTCATCATCATCGATTTCGGGACGGCGACCACCTTCGATGTCATTTCGGCGCAGGGAGAGTATCTCGGGGGGGTTATCACGCTGGGACTCGAATCCACGGCGGTTGAACTGCACCGGCGGGCGGCAAAACTCCCCAGAATTGAACTTCGTTTTCCGGCCCGCACCATAGGCCGGGATACGGTGTCCAGCATGCAGGCGGGGGTGATGTTCGGTGCTGTTGATGCGGTGGAAGGCACCGTTCGGCGCATACGGGAGGAACTGGGCGCGAACGCACGGGTCATTGCGACCGGCGGTCTCTCCGCCGTCATCGCCCGTCACACGCGGATCATCGAGGCCTGCGAGCCTTCTCTCGTACTGGAGGGAATCCGCCTTATCTTTGAGCGTGTTCACCCCCCTGAACGACGATAGCCCGATGCCGCGGCACACGCCGCATCATCGGACTATTGCCTGACACCATCTTCCCGCGCCGGTAGCGCAGAATGAGGTCCCGCACAACTCTCTACGGCGTACCGAACATCTTCACCGACGCCTGCGCCAGGTTGACCAGCGGTGTAAAGTAGAGCCCCAGCACCACCGTCGGAATCAACAACACGAGCACGACAGCGTGTTCCCAGCGGCTGAAGGCCAGCGGCGGGAGCGCCTGCTCGGTGTTCCGTAGGAACACATTGCGCAGGACCCGGATATAGTAGTAGAGTGCCACCACGCTGTTCAGAGCCCCCACGATCGCCAGCCAGATCCACCCCGACTGGATCAGGGCAAGGAAGAGATACAGCTTTCCGATAAAACCGCCGGTCAGCGGCAGACCGATGAGGGAGACCAGGAAAATGCCGAGCGCCACCATGAGGAACGGCGCGCGCGCACCCAGTCCACGATAGTCCTCAATATCTTCACTCCCGGTCTTGTTGGCCACCAGCATCACCACATAGAACGCACCGAGGTTCATGAAGAGGTAGATAACGAAGTAGACAAGCACCGCGGCCACGCCTTCATTGCTCAGCACCACCACCCCCATCATCATATAGCCGGCATGCGCAATGCTGGAATAGGCGAGCAGCCTTTTCAGGTTGTTCTGCCAGATCGCCACCAGGTTTCCGACCGTCATGGTCAGCACCGAGAGCACGACGATGATCTCACGCCAGTCGAACCCCGGCAGAATCGCCCACGTCCCCACCGGAAGCGTGACGATACTGCTATCGATGAACACCACCTTGAAAAACCGCATCATCAATGCGAAGCCGCCGGCTTTGGAGGCCACGGAGAGAAATGCGGTAATCGTGATGGGTGCTCCTTCATACACATCGGGAGCCCAGAAGTGAAACGGCACCGCCGAGATCTTGTACCCGAGTCCGGCAATCACCAGGATGCCGGCGAATACGAGGGCAAACGTGGCCGACGAGCCCGCGGCGACAACCTGGGGCAGGGCGTGGTTGATATCGGCGAAGCCGAGCGATCCCGTAAGGCCGTAGATGAGCGAGATCCCGTAGAGCATAAGGCCGGACGACAGCGCACCGAAGATGACGTACTTCAGCGCGGCTTCGCTCGAATCCGGCGCTTCGCGCGTGAATCCCGACAGTATATAGGAGGTGATCGACGACAGCTCGACGGCCAGGTACATCATGAGCAGGTTGTTCGCCCCGGCCATGAGTACCATGCCCAGCGTGAGCGCGGCAAGGAGCGCATAAAACTCGCCCAGCCGGCGTCCGGAGGCGGTTAGTTCCCCTG
Source organism: uncultured Bacteroidota bacterium (assembly GCA_963779225.1). Classification (GTDB taxonomy): domain Bacteria; phylum Bacteroidota; class Ignavibacteria; order UBA10030; family UBA6906; genus CAVPCZ01. The sequence goes on along the minus strand of CAVZWW010000001.1, from coordinate 772,215 downwards.
ATCCCATCGAGAAGATCAGAATCAGGATGGCGGACCCCAGGATAAGGATCTTGAAAAACCACGCGAACGGATCCACGGCGAGCATGCCGCTGAATATCGTCGCGTGCTGGCCTGCCTGCCCGAGCACGAGTGCGCCGGTGACGATGAACCCGATCAGGACGAGAGCGGGGATGACTACCCTGCTCCTCCGGAAGATCAGGTCTGCCACGAGGGCCACAATCAGCGTGACCGTAAGCGCGATTTCCGGAGTCAGCAGTGTGAGGTCGCTGAAAAGACGTTCAGTCATGTGTCAGAACTCAGTCAGTGTCCGTGAGAGAGCGGATTGCCGCTCACTGTGCGCCGAGCATCGCCGCCGCACCGCCCTGTTGCAGGATGCCGGCGAGCGTATTCAGCGACGTGGTCATCAAGTCCAGCACCGGTGCAGGATAAATGCCCAGGAAAATGACGATCACCGCGAGGGATGTCAGCATGAGCGTCTCGCGGCCGTCCATATCCGTCAGCCCCTGCCACTTTTCCGGAAGCGTACCGAGAAACACCCGCTGGAGAACCCAGAGCATGTAGCCCGCGGTCAGCACGATGGTTACGGCGCCGATGATTGTGAGCGTCCGGAAAGTCTCGAACGCTCCGAGTAACGAAAAGACCTCGCTGATGAACCCGCTCAGTCCCGGCAACCCGAGCGCCGCAAAAAATGCGATGCTCATGACCGCGGCATACCGCGGCATCTTGTTCATCAGGCCGCCGAATTCATTCAAGCCACGTGTGTGCGTGCGATCGTAGATCACGCCCACGATAAGAAAGAGCATTGCCGTGATGGTGCCGTGGTTGAACATCTGGAATACCGCACCGGTCATGCCCTGCGTGTTCATGGAAGCCATCCCGAGGATGACGATCCCCATATGGCTGATGCTGGAATAGGCGATCAGTTTCTTGAAATCCGTTTGCGCCATAGCCACCAGGGCCCCATACACCATGCTGATCACCCCGAGCAGCGCCAGTTCCCAGGAAAAGTGCCGCATCGCGTCCGGAAACACCGGGAAGCTGATCCGGAGCATGCCGTACGCACCCATTTTCAGCAGGACGCCCGCCAGGATGACGCTGACCGGCGTGGGCGCTTCAACGTGTGCATCGGGCAGCCAGGTATGGAACGGAAAGAGCGGGACTTTGATGGCAAATCCGATAAACAGCGCCACATACGCAACATAGCGCCAGGAGGTTTCCCAACCCGCCAGCAGCGAACCGGGCACCAAATTCGCGGGATCCATCATGGCGATGATGTTGAAGGTGTGGATCCGTTCGAGACCCGCCGTTCCGGTCTTCATGGCTTCCGTCACCGACAGGGTGACACCCTGGGCATCGATGTACACGTTCGTGCTGAAGTAGAGTGCGATCATGGCCAGCAGCATCAGGACGCTGCCGAGCAGCGTGTAGAGGAAGAACTTGATGGCGGCGTACTCGCGGCGCGGTCCGCCCCACACGCCGATCAGGAAGTACATCGGGAGGAGCATCACTTCCCAGAACACATAGAAGAGGAAGAAGTCGAGCGCAACAAACACGCCCATCATTCCGGTGTTCAGAAGGAGGAGGAGTGCGAAGTACCCTTTGAGCGACCGGTCGATGGTCCAGGAGGAGATCGTTGCGATGCAGCTGATCAGTGCCGTCAGCAGCACCATCACGACGCTGATTCCATCGATGCCGAGGAAGTACTCAATATGGACCCGGCCGAACCACGCGACGCTCTTAATGTCGATCCACGTCGCCCGTTCGACAAACTGCATACCCGACGCGGTATTCACACCGGCCAGGGTCCGGTCGAACCGGGCGAAGATGATGACGGCCAGGATCACCTGCAGGATGGTGATGGCAAGCGACGTCCAGCGGATCGCATCCCGGCTTTCCCGGGGCAGAAGCAGGACGATCACCATGCCGGCCACCGGCAGGAAAGTGATCCAGGTCAGGATCCCGATGCCAAACAAGGTAAATTCCATGAACGATGTTTCCTCCAGGTGTTACGCGTTCACTACATGATCAGACAATGCGAAAGACAAAGTACAGAACAAGGACGCTGAAGACGACGAACACGATATAGGTCTGCACCTTGCCCGTCTGGAATTTCCTGAACACCAGCCCCAGGAAACCGGACAGATAGGCGGTGAGATTCACCAGGCCGTCAATTACCACCACGTCGAATTTGCCGCTCACGAACGATGTGCCGCGGGTAATCCATCCCGTGCCGTTGACGGCGCCGTCAATGATGGTGTTGTCAAACCAGCGCAGGACGCGGGTCAGCGCAAGCGTGCCGCCGATCACCACGCCGTTATACAGATCGTCGAATCCCCACTTGTTCAGCAGGAAACGGTGGACCGGAGCCAGCCTGGAGGCCACGGTATCCGCGCTGATGTTCTTCCAGTAGTAGGTGGAAAAGGCGGCCAGAATACCCAGGCCAGCGACGAGCAGCGAGAGCAGCATCGCGGTGCCGTGCACGTGATGGACGGCCTCTTCGAAAACCTCGGCGGAAGCCGCGGCCACGCCGGAGGGGACAACGGAGACCGGACGTTCGATGGCGTGCGCGATCCATCCCGCCGAAGCCTGGAACGGGTTGAAACTGAAGAAGATGAAGAACGAGAGGGCCGCAAGAATCATCAGGGGGACCGTCATGATCAGCGGGGACTCATGCACATGCTCGAACCGTTGTGCATCCTTGTGCTCGCCAAGAAACGTGAGGATGACCACGCGAAACATATAGAAGGCCGTGAGTCCGGCGACGAAAAAGCCCACCAGGGGAATACTTGCATGACCGGTCAGCCCGCTGAACGCCAGTGTGCCGGCGAGCACTTCATCCTTGCTGAGGAAGCCCGAGGTCAGCGGCACGCCGGAGATCGCCAGCGCGTAGATCAGGAAGGTCCAGAAGGTCACGGGCATCTTGTGCCGCAACCCGCCCATGTTCCGGATATCCTGGGCGTCGGTCGCATGGTCGTGCCGGTGGTGCAGCGCACTGTGCATCGCGTGAATCACCGACCCGGAACCCAGGAAGAGGCCGGCCTTGAACATCGCATGCGTAACCAGATGGAAGAATCCGGCGGTGTATGCACCGACTCCCAGAGCCATGGTCATGTAGCCGAGCTGGCTGATGGTGGAATAGGCCAGCACCTTCTTGATGTCATTCTGCGCAATGGCGATCGTGGCCGAAATGAAGGCCGTCGCCGCACCGACATAGGCGATGACGGTCAACGCGTCGGCGGTCATCAGGGGGAATGTGCGTGCCACCATATACACGCCCGCCGCAACCATCGTTGCCGCGTGGATCAGGGCGCTGACGGGAGTCGGGCCCTCCATGGCGTCGGGGAGCCACACATGGAGAGGGAACTGCGCGGACTTGCCCACCGCACCACAGAAAAGCAGGACACCAGCCGCACTCAACCATCCCTCGCTGCCATACGGCAGGGTGCCGCCCGCGATGGCTGCATAAATCTCCTGCAGACCGAACGTGTGGAAGGTCGTAAAGAGGATCGCGATACCGATGAAGAAGCCGACATCACCGATACGGTTCACGATGAACGCCTTCATGCCCGCATCCGAAGCGCTCTTTTTCTCGTACCAGTGGCCGATCAGGAGGTATGAACTGATGCCCACAAGCTCCCACCCCACATAGAGCAGGAAGAGGTTGTTCGCGAGGACGATCAACAGCATCGAGAAGGAGAAGAGCCCCAGAAAACCGAAATACCGCGAATAGCGGACATCACCGTGCATATAGCCGATGGAAAAGTAATGGACCAGCGTACTGATCAGCGCCACCAGCGCCATCATGATCGCGGCAAGGTTGTCCACGGCGACGCCCAGAACAATCTTCAACGGTCCGATGCCCGGGACGTCGTGCATGTCGACCCACGTGAAATTGAGGGCCGGCGTCTCGGCATGGTAGTGGATCAGCTTCTGATACAGGACCACGAGTGCCAGCAGCAGGGCGACGGTGATCAGGGCGGTTTCGAGCCAGTCCCCGTGTCGCGGCAGCTTCTTGCCGAAAAACATCATCAGCACGAAGCCGGCCAGCGGCAGCAGCAGAACGGCGAGCGAGAGGGCGATCAGGGTGTCAGGAGACATCGGTCCATCATCAAGGGTTCAGGATTCGGGATTCGGGGGTGCACCCGACGGCTTCTCTTTCTATTCTTTCAGCGAACTCACGTCGTCAACATTGATCGTCTGGAACCGGTTGTAGATATTCAGCACGATGGCCAGGGCGATGGCGGCTTCCGCGGCGGCAAGGATGATGACAAAAATGGCGGCGACCTGGCCGTCCAGTTTCAACGAGCCGTACCGGGAAAAGGCTATCAGGTTGATGTTTGCCGCATTCAGCACCAGCTCCACGCCCATCAGAACGAGGATGGCATTGCGCCGGGTGATGATGCCATAGAGTCCCAATGCAAACAGGAACGCGCTGACAATAAGGAAATGCGCCAGCTGCACATGGGGCAACCAGCCGAAGAACGCATTGAAGAATCCAGAGTCCATGAGGTAACGGTTCCGGTTACGGGTTCTTTCCTCGCCGTGCGGTGAGCGCGGCGCCGACAAGTGCGACCAGCAATATCACTGAAGCCACTTCGAACGGTAGTGCGTACGCGGTCATCAGCATTTCACCGATGGCCTTGGATGTGCTGACCGCCGTTGCGGGAGTTACCGGCGTCCGGCTCCACGTGGCATAGTAGATACCGGCGAGTGAGCCGAACACCACGGCGGCAAGGATGAGTGCCGGCACGGTGTTCAGTGTGCCGGTCTTCATGTCCACGCTGATCACCTTGCTGGTGAGCATCATGCCGAACAGCAGCAGGACAAGAATGCCGCCGACATAGATCAGAACCTGGGTGACGGCGAGAAAGTCTGCGTGCAGCAGCACATACAGTGCGGCCACGCCGAAAAAAGTGAACAGCAGCCCGAAGGCGGCATAGAAAATATTCTTCGAAAAGACCACGAGGAAAGCAGACCCCACCGTGATCAGGGCGAAGACATAGAAAATGATGTCAAAGGTCTCCATACGAATCAGGCTTTGGTCTCTTGCTGTGGAGGGGGCACGGGCGGCTTTGTGGCTGTCGCAGGTGGTGTCGCCGGAGTCCCACCGGCCGGCGAAGTCGCGGATCCGGCAGCGGCGGTCTGAGGCGCCGGCGCGGCGGAAACCGGTGGTTTTGCCGCTGCTGCTGTTGCGGCTGCAGCCTTCTTTGCCGCCTGTTCTTTGTCATACGCCGCGAGCTTCGCCTTCGCCTGGTCCGCCTCCGCAGGAGTCATGACCGCGAATCTGTACACGAGGCTTTCCCGATCGAACTCGGAAAACTCATACACGTCCGTCATCTTGATGCAGGCGGTCGGACAGGGGGGCACGCAGAGCCCGCAGTAGCAGCATTTGGCGATGTCAATATCGAACCGGGGGACATACAGACGTTTCTTGGTGCCTACCGAGGTCAGTCCCAGATCCACGTCGGGCGTCGACTTGATCGTCTCGATCGTTATACAATCCACCGGGCACGCCATGGCGCACTGGTCGCACCCGATACAATCGTCCATGTTCACATAGAGACGGTTGCGCGCCCGTTCGGGAAGCTTCAGCTTCACGTCGGGATACTGGATGGTGACTGCGGGCGTGAACAGGTGGAGCCAGGTCACCTTCATCCCGATGAGGACGGTACGTACGCCATCCCATATGTTCCGGAAATACCTTCCCATCACTTCAGGCCTATTCGTTGCACATGAGGGCGCCGCCGCCGGTTCAGTGGCCCGCGGCAAGCACCCAGATACCGACGCCGAAAATCAGGACAAACGAAAACGGGATCAACACCTTCCAGCCGACAACCATGAGCTGGTCCACGCGCAGGCGCGGAAGCGTCCAGCGAAGCCACATCTGCACAAAAATGAACGCCATGCCCTTCGACACAAACCAGAACGCGCCCCAGAAGGGACCCGACAGAAATGTTCCGAAGGGGCTGTTCCACCCGCCCAGGAACATCGTCGCGGCGATCGCGCTCACCGCGAACATATTGGCATATTCGGAGAGAAACAACAGTGCAAAACGCATACCGCCGTATTCCGTGTGATACCCGCCAACCAGCTCGGATTCCGCCTCCGGAATGTCAAACGGCGTGCGGTTGACTTCCGCAAGCGACGCTACAAAGTAGATGACACCTGCCAGGAAAAGCAACGGAAATTTCTGGAACACGAACCAGTTCCAGACATACCCGCTCTGCGCCTGATTGATGGCCTGGAGATCGAATGTCCCGACCACCATCACCACCGCCAGCAGCGAAAGGGCAACGGGTATTTCATAACTGACGATCTGTGCGGCGGAGCGCAGGGCGCCGTAGAGCGACCATTTGTTGTTGGAGGCCCAGCCGGCCATCAGCAGACCCACCACCACGATGGAGGAGATGGAGATCACATAGAAGAGGCCGACGTTGATCTCGCTCCCGATATATGCCGCGCTGAAGGGAATGGCGGCATACGCGGCATACGAACCGGCAAAGACGAGATACGGGGCAAGGATGAACAGTCGCCGGTCCGCGGCAGTGGGGATGATGTCTTCCTTCTGTATCAGCTTCAGAATATCCGCGATGGTCTGCGCCCAGCCGTGCCATCCTCCGGTCCGCATGGGGCCGAGCCGGTCCTGCATGTGCGCGGAGATCTTGCGCTCCCACCAGACGGCGAACAGCGCGAACGGAATCACAAAAAGCAGCGGCACGAGCGCCATCAGCGCATACACGAGGATTTCGTTCTGCAGGAGGTCGAACAGGGCTTCTTTCATCAGGGTCTGAGGTCTAAGAGATCGGGGTCCGGGTTCCGCTGTGCGGCACCCGCGGGTTCACTGTTATGCTTATCGATCGACTTCTCCGAGCACGATATCAATGCTGCCCAGAATTGCGACAACATCCGAAATCATGGCGCCGCGGCACATGGCGGGCAGCGCCGAAAGATTCACGAAACAGGGGGGGCGGACCTTCACCCGGAAGGGTGTCGCACTGCCGTCGGATACTACATAGTAACCGAGTTCCCCCTTCGGGGTTTCCGTCCGCACGTAAACTTCTCCCGCCTCCGGCCGGATGCGCTTCGGCAACGCCGACTGTACGTCCCCTTCCGGCAGCTGCTCCACCGCCTGCTCGATGATACGAACACTTTGTTCCATCTCGCCCACGCGGACCATGTACCGGTCCCAGCAGTCCCCCACCGTTCCCTTCAACCCCTTTCCGACGGGGATAGTAAAGTCGAAACGATCATAAATGGAATACGGATCGTTCTTCCGCAGATCGAACTTCAGTCCCGAACCGCGGAGGACGGGGCCGCTGACACCGTAATTCACGGCGACATCGGCCGGCAATACACCGACATTGGCCGTCCGCTCGATGAAAATCTTGTTGTACGAGAGCAGATCGTTCAGTTCTTTGATCTTGGGTTTGAAGTAGGTGCAGAACGCGCGGGTTTTTTCCTGGAAGTTCGGCTTGACATCGTGAGACAGTCCGCCGATCCACATGTAATTGTAGAGCAACCGCGCTCCGCACGTCTCCTCCATGATGTCCAGCACATGTTCCCGGTCGCGCATACAATAGAGGAATGGCGTGAACGCGCCGATATCCATCCCGTATGTGCCGATCGCGATCAGATGGCTCACGATGCGGGAGAATTCCGCCATGATCACACGGATGTATTCCACACGATCGGGGACCCGGATCTTCAGCATTTTTTCCACGGCAATCACATATCCCAGCTCGTTGCTCATTGCCGCAACGTAATCCATGCGGTCCACATACGGAACCACCTGCTGGTAATTGTTCATGTGTTCGCAGTGCTTCTCGAAGCACCGGTGCAGGTATCCGATGTGGGGGATGATCTCCACAACGATTTCGCCGTCCACAACCAGCTCCAGCCGGAGCACGCCGTGGGTGGAGGGATGCTGGGGACCCATATTGATGACCATCTCCTCAGCCCGGAGGGATCGCCCCAACCCGGGAATGGTCACGGGACGCCGGCCGGCGTCGACGTCAGTCACGGTCACATCCATCAGTACGGTACTTTCATGCCGTTGTAGTACTCGGGCACAGCAAAGTCCTTCCGCAGCGGATACCCTTCCCAATCATCCGGCATCAGGATGCGGCGCAGATCGGGATGGCCGTCGAAGACAATCCCGTACATGTCAAAGGCTTCGCGTTCATGCCAGTTGGCTGTTTTCCAGACGGCTTCCACAGAACGGACGTGCGGGTTCTCGGCGGAGACTTCCGTCTTGATGACGATCTTATGATTCCACTTCAGCGAGTGCAGATGATACACCACGCCGAGCTTCCCTTTCGTATAGTCCATACCGCTCAGGAGCATCAGGGAATCGAAGCCGAAGCGGTCGGTGTCGCGGAGGAATCGGGCGATTTCGTCCATCCGTTCGGGAGCCACTTTAATCCAGGGGTCAAGGACCCCGTCGGGTTTGGTCTCAAGGATCGCCTCGCCGAACGCGCTCTTGAGGCCGTCAATCATTTCCTGGGGTATCATGTGGTAGCGGGAGCTCGATGAAGGTGGTCAGGCTGACTTTTTCTTGGCAAGGCTCTCGTTGCGGATCTTTTCCTGCAATTTCATGAGCCCTTCAATCAACGCTTCTGGACGGGGGGGACACCCGGGCACGTAGACATCCACCGGGATGATGCGGTCAACCCCTTTGAGCACATGATAGCCGTGCTCCCAGTACGGGCCTCCGCAATTGGAGCAGCTGCCCATGGAGAGAACGTACCGTGGTTCCGACATCTGGTCGTACAGGGTTTTTATCCGGGAAGCCATCTTGAGAGTGACGGTGCCGGCAACGATCATCACATCCGACTGGCGGGGGGAACCCCGGAAGAAGATGCCGAACCGGTCCGTATCGTAGTGGGATGCGCCGGTGGCCATCATTTCAATGGCGCAGCAGGCCAGGCCGAATTGCATCCCCCAGAGGGATGACAGCCTCGCCCAGTTGAGCAGACTGTCCATGGAGGTGATAATGATGTTGCTGTTCTCGAACCGCTGGTCCAACAGTCCCATACGTTTTCCGTTACACGGCTATTTCTTCTTCAGTGAGTGGTGTCTCCCGCACTCCCACACCGCGCTCATAGCGCGGAATCCGCGGCGCGGGCTTGTCCCAGTCAAGGTCCCCGTTGCGCCAGACATACGCAAAACCCGCGAGCAGGATAACGAGGAAGACCATCATCTCCACAAAGGCGAACCAGCCGAGCCCGGCATAGACCAGGGCCCAGGGAAAGAGAAAAACCACTTCGACATCGAAGATGATGAAAATCAGGGCAACAACATAGAAGCGGATATTGAACCGCATGCGCGTATCGCCGACCGGCGTCTCTCCGCATTCATACGTGGTGCGTTTGCTGGGGTACGGACGGTGCGGGCGGAGCAGCCAGGCAGTCGCCAGGCCGATCGCCACAAACAATACGCCGACGATCAGAAAAATGAGAACACGACCGAACTCGGTGAGCATGAAACGGGATCTCCGGAAACCACCAGGTGAGGGGTCAGATAGATGGTTACGACTCTGACAAGAACGTGTTAGAATATAAAAAGAATGCACAGAAATGTCAACCGGTCGGCCGAGGCAGCGGGGACAAAACGTCGACGGCGGCCCGTGGAGAGCCGCCGTCTGATTATTCCACCGCACTCAGGCGGTGAAGCCCGTCGATGGGCTCGACGGAGAAGGAACGATTTCGCCGTGACTATTGTAGACCGCCACCGGCAACTGTTTCGCCGGCTCATTCACCCGCGACAGCTCCTCCTTTTGCTCCGGTATCTGCGCCTTCACGGTCTTCGCGGGCGAATGCTCGGAAATCCGCTCGGGCGGTGTAACGGCCATTGTCTGGAGAGCTCCGCCGGCGATGCTGTTACTGGTCATCACGTGGCTCCCGGTTGAACATTGGGCTTCCGCTGGTATCGGAAACACCCGCAAAAGAACGTGCAAGAATCACGCCAACGTCCGCCCCCCCCGGGAACGCGAAATCCGGCCCAGCCGGGGCACCCGGCATGACCGATGTTCACACACCGGGGCCCGGAACCGTTCACCTGCACAAAACTCTCCACTACCCCTGCTTCACAAGATACCGTTTGACTTTCAGCGTCGTGGTCTTTTCGAACTCGCGGTCACGGATGGTGAATTTCCGGATCTGTTTGAAGGCCGCCACCTCACTATTGACCTTCGCCACTTCACGCGCTATCACTTCTTTCATCAGATCTTCGGTGATGCTGATGCCCCGGGTTTCCGCAAGCTCAATGAAGGCCTCGGCATCGGGGACAATCTGTACCGCGATGATCTCGTCATGCTTTTCGTCAGGTTCCCCGTACACCATGGATTCCAGAATATACGGGCTGCGGAGGAGAATATCCTCCAGCTCTTCGGGATACACATTCTCCCCGCTGCGCGAGATAATCACATTCTTCTGCCTGCCGCTGATATGCAGAAACCCGTCCGCATCGCGGAACCCCAGATCGCCCGTCTTGAACCACTCCCCTTCAAAGGCATCCCTGGTGGCCTGTTCATTCTTGTAGTACCCGATCATCACATTGGACCCCTTTGCCCAGACCTCGCCCACTCCCTCAGCGTTCGGGGTACTGATCTTCAGCGTCACACCGGGAAGGGGCATCCCTGCAGCGTCATCCTTGAAAAAGTCCGGAGTGTTGAGCGCCAGAATGGGTGACGTTTCGGTCAGACCATATCCCTGCAAAAACGTGAACCCGAACTCCCGTAGTCCTTTCGCCACCATGGGATCCACCGCCGCACCGCCGGCAATGAATAACCGGATGGAACCACCGAAACGATCATGAATCTCGTGGAAGATCTGCCGCTTGCAGCTTTTCCAACCGATCCGTTCCAGAATATCGCTGGCTTTGATCAACGGTTTGATGAGCAGGGAGGTGACTTTCTTCTCCTGAATGGACTTGTGTATCCGCTTGAACATCTTGTCGAAGAGTAACGGCACGCCCAGGAGCATTGTCGCCTTGGAAACCTGGAGATCGTCAACCACGGTCTTCAACGAACGTGCGTAGTGGATCGAAGCACCCGTATAAAGCGGACAGAGCATGCCGCAGGTGCACTCATACGTGTGATGCATGGGCAGCACGGAAAGAAAACGGTCTTCGGGATATATGAAGAGCATCTGCACCATACTCATCAGGTTCGCGGCGAGATTACGCTGGCTGAGCATGACCGCCTTTGCCCGGCCCAGCGAACCGGATGTGAAGATCATCTCCGCCATCTCTTCGGGGTCGATGCGCGGCATCTCACCGGGAGCACACCCCGGACTGTTTTCCATCAGCTCGCGCATCGAGAGGGACCCGTCACGTTCCCCCGGAAGATCCATGTTGATGTACCACTTGAGATTCCGCATCGAGCTCCGCCGCTCACTCAGGACCGGCTCGTAGGTCTCCGAATAGATCACCGCCACTGAATCGGATTCGTGAAGGATGTTGAGCACGTCATTGACCGGCAGGTTCCGGTCAACCGGTACAACCACGTAGTTGAAACTCATGCAGGTGAGATAACTGAGCGCCCACTGCACCCGGTTCTCTCCCATGATGGCGATATGGCTGCGTTCCGGTATGCCGATCTCGCGAAGAGCGGCGCCAAACCTGAGCACGGAGGAGAGCAGCGAGGTATACGTGAGCCGGGGGACGGGTGTCTCTTTGAGGTCTTCCAGGGCGGTCTTCTGGCCATAGACGCGCGCCGAGCGCAGGACCATATCCTGGATCGATGCGATTTCGGGAACAGTGTTCAGCTGTATCGTTGATTTCATGGGCCCGGGTCCGGCACCGTTCACGGCCGTCAGAATAACGCACGGCCGTGTCGGCGCAATTGGTGAGTGAAGAGAACTATATTGTGGCCGGGGAGGCAAACCTGGCGAGTTCCTTACCCGAGGCCTGCTCGACTTCAGCATGGAGGCTGTTGCCGTGCGCATCCATCGTGACAATTGCGGGGAAGTCTTTCACGGTGATGTGCCACATGGCTTCGGGGATCCCGAACTCCAGGAAATCCACCCCCTGTACGCCGGTGATACACTTTGCGTAATACTGTGCGGCTCCGCCGATGGCGTTCAGATACACAGCCCCTACTTCTTTGAGAGCTCCGAGGGTTTTCGCGCCCATTCCCCCTTTGCCGATCACCGCCCGTACACGGAATTTGCGGATGATATCCCCCTGGTAGGGCTCTTCCCGGCCGCTGGTCGTCGGGCCGGCGGCATTCATGAACCATTGCTCACCCTGCTTCAGCGCGACGGGCCCGCAATGGTAGATGCCGCCACCGTCAAGGTTCACGGGACTTTCGTGGCTTACGAGGTGGTGATGCAGGCTGTCGCGCCCGGTGTGCAGCGGCCCGTTGAGCAACACCACATCCCCCACCTTGAGGGCCCGTACCTGATGCTCGGCGAGCGGGAATGTCAGGCGGACCTCGCGGCCTGTGAGAGGAAGCCCTACTCCCCGGGCCATCGTGACCGCCGGTGAATCATCACGATACAGCCAGCGTTTGATGGCACCGGTGCGCCCGTCAAGGACAACGCCCAGACGCCGGAACGCCCAGCAATCATATGCGACAGAAACAAAGAAGCTCGCCGGCAGCCGGTGATACGCTCCGATCTTGCATCCGATGAGCGTCGCCTCGCCGCCGAACCCCATGGTGCCGATCCCCAACGTGTTGGCGTTCGTGAGGATGTATTCCTCCAGCTTGGCCAGATCAGGATTGGGGTTGATATCGTCAAGAGTCCGGAAGAGCTGCTTCTTCGCCAGTGAATACCCCGAGGCGCGGTCACCGCCGATTCCTACACCGATGGCGCCGATGCTGCAACCATGCCCCTGGGCCTGCCAGACCGCATGCAGGATGCACTTGCGGACGCCATCCAGGTTCCTGTCCGCGCGCCCGAGGTGCGGAAGTTCACACGGGACGGAATACTGTATGTTTTTGTTCTCGCACCCACCCCCCTTGAGAATCAGCCGGACTTCAATGTCGTCCTGCTCCCACTGTTCGAAATGAGTGACCGGTGTCCCCTCACCGAGGTTGTTGCCGCTGTTCTTCCCCGTGAGAGAATCCACGGAATTGGGACGCAGCTTCCCCTGTTTCGTCGCTTCAACAATGGCCTCGCGGATGGCCTGCCGCATGATCAGCTGGTTGGCACCGATAGGCGTGGTGATCTCAAATGTCGGCATCCCGGTGTCCTGGCAGATGGGCGCGGCTGTGTCACACGCCATATCCACGTTGACGGCAATCGTCTCCAGCGCAAGCATCGCCTGTGAGCCGGGTTTCTCGCGCTCGCGCGCCGCGAGAATGGCACGCCGGACATCGGGGGGAAGATTCGTCGAAGTCTCGACGATCAACGTGTACATGCTGGCCTTGAACTGCTCCATGACTGCACTCCTCTCAGTGACTGTAGTCGGGTCGAACGGCATACGGAATCGGATCGGGAAGACCCGCCCGCTGGAAGCCACGCAGCCGGAGCGCGCAGCTGTCACATTCACCACACGCAACATCCTCGCGCGAATAGCAGGACCAACTCAGGTGCAACGGAGCACCCAGGGTCACGCCGGCACGGACGATTTCACCCTTGGACATGGCGATCAGGGGGGTGTGAATCACGATCCCGGTCCCCGGCTTTGTCCCTTCGCGGATCACCAGAGTGAAGGCATCGTAGAAACTCCTCCGGCAGTCCGGATACCCCGAAGAGTCCTCTTCAACGGCTCCGACATAGATCGCGCGCGCCTGCAATACCTCCGCCCAGCTTACGGCAACGGCAAGCATGTTGGCATTGCGAAACGGCACGTAGGATGTGGGAATATCAACGGTATTCAGGTTGGCGCGGGTCACGGGAATCGAACGATCGGTCAGGCTGGATCCGCCGATACGGGCAAGGTGTTCCATCGAAACAACAAGGCGTTCACCGATCTCGAAAAAATCGGCGATGTCACGGAATGCGCGCAGCTCGCGGCCTTCTGTTCGCTGGCCGTAGTTGAGGTGGAGAAGCGCCGGCTCGTATTCTTTCCGCGCCATTGCAATGGTAACGCAACTGTCCATTCCACCGCTGGCAAGAACAACGGCGCGCGCTTTTGTCACGAAACCCTCCCTGCAACGGGAGGGAGACAATGGATGGTTCGCCTGGCGCGTTTCATGGTCGGTACGTTGCAGGAATGAGGGGTCCGGGTGGACGATGATACGGAAATGCCCCGGGTACCGGGAGTGGCCCCGGCTTATGGGAAGACAGCGAAGGGGCCCGGCACAACCGGCGGGTGCTCCCGCCGGCGTAACATACACAGAAGCCTATGGAAAAGCAAGAGATTCAGCGGGAGGGAACAGCCTGTCTCCGGCGGAGAAGCGAATGCGCTACAGCCGCAGCAATGACTTCGTCGTCAGCGGGTTTGATGATGAAATCGTCCACGCCGAACCGTTTTCCCGCAACCAGAATGTCGCGGTCGATGCGTGTGGCATGGAAAAGAAAAGGGGTGTCCACGAAGGGCGCATTTGTGCGCATCCAGAGGAAGAGGTCGAAACCCAGGGCACCTTGTTCAAAATTCACTTCTGAAACAACAATGTCGGGGTGTTTGAGAGGAAGAATTTCCAGCGCTTCGTCGTAGCTCCCGGCGCCAAGAAACCTGTGCCCATGCGAGCGCAACGAACCGGCCATTTTCAACAGCACTTGCTCGTCCTGGTCCACCATCAGGACCAGATCTCCCCTCTTCAGTACACCGCCATGAGAACCATTTCCGCTATCGAGGGGATAGTCCCCCTGGCCGGAAATGGATCCGGTGCCATTGCCGGGCTGCCTGACGTCAGTGAGAACCTGGTCAATTTCTTCCCGGATGACAAGGCATGGAGGGTTGCCGGGGTCCAGAGCCAACGCGAGGTCCACCGCCCTCCGCGCCGCTGGAAAACGGGCCATCCGCCGGAGATCTTCAGCTCGTTCCAGAAAATGTTCGATTTTCGCCTGCCGGAATTGCTCGTGCGGGGTCATGCCGGAATTGCCTTCATTGGTGAATGGTGCACACAAGGATCGGGGAAGAGCGTGTACCAATCTACCAAATCGGAAGGCGGAAGAATGTGCCGTAGATCACCAGGGGGAAGTCAGCCCAAAAAGACTGATTCCCGAAGGATTTCTACTCGATAGGAGGCGGTTCAAACGCAGGTCCGGGGGGGTCAAATATCGCCCCGACATCTGCTTTTCCGTGCATTTCAGGGGGGGAATCCGGCTACGGTGACCGGGTGCGCAGCCCGACTGACCGGACGGGCGGGCCGGGGGCAAGGGCCTTACGGTTGAAGGATGCCCTGCATCAACAGAAGCGTGAGCACCACCCCCAGGACCATACGATATACGACGAAGACCATCGTGGTATTCTTCATCAGATACCGGAGGAGCCAGGCGATTGCTGCATAGCCGGAGAGTCCGGAAACAACGGTGGCAACGACAAGGGGCACCAGACCCAGCTGGAAGATATCCAGGCCGGCACGAACCATGGAGACGATTTTGACCAGTTCAAAAAGGCCGCTGGCCAGGACGGCGGGGACGCTGAGCAGGAACGAAAAGCGTGCGGCTGCGCTGCGTGTGAACCCGAGGAACAGCGCGGCGGTGATCGTCGTTCCGGAACGGGATGAGCCCGGTATCAATGCGAAGGCCTGCGCAACCCCGATGACCAGCGCGTCGGACCACCGTATATGTTCCAGAGCGCGAACATGCCTCGCAACTTTCTCAGCCAACCAGAGCAGGGCAGCCAGCCCTACGAGGCTGGCGATGATTACCAGCGTGCTTTTTGTCAACACACCTTCGATCGCGTGACGGAAGAGTAACCCGACCAGCGCCACCGGGATTGTCCCGAGCACAATATACAGTCCCATGCGGCTTTCCTGAGAAAGCCCGCGTATGCCCGCACCCTTTCCGCGGCTCCGCAGGTCCCGCAAAAGAGCTGTGAACATCGACCAGAGATCCTCACGGAAATAGAGGAGAACCGCCATCATCGTACCGAGTTGCATGACGGCAATAAAGGCTGTCCATGCTTCCGGATGTTCCAGATCAACGAGACCGAGCAGTTTACCTGCAATGGTGAGATGTGCGGTACTGCTGATCGGGAGGAATTCAGTCAGTCCCTGTATGATGCCGAGCAGGATGGCGACGAAGATGTTCACATGGTCTCCTTGGAACGGTGGAACACGACCCGGCGTTCGCCGGACCCGGGCGCTGCACAGCGACCGTTAACCCACAATGGCAAGCAACACGCCCGCAGCGATGGCGGTACCGATAACCCCCGCGACGTTCGGTCCCATCGCATGCATCAGCAAATAATTCTGGGGGTTGTATTCCTGTCCCACGTTGTGGGAGACGCGCGCCGCCATCGGCACCGCGGACACGCCGGCGGAACCGATGAGCGGATTCACCTTGCCGCCGGAGAGCCTGTACATCAGCTTCCCGACAAGCACTCCGCCCACTGTGGAAAGCCCGAAGGCGACGATGCCGAGCGCGATGATCTTGAGTGTTTCCAGACGCAGAAACACATCGGCGCCCATCGTCATCCCCACGCAGGTACCCAGGAAGAACGTGACAATATTAATCAGTTCGTTCTGGGCCATGTTGGTGAGGCGTTCCACCACACCACTTTCGCGGAGCAGGTTCCCTCCCATCAACATGGCCAGCAGCGGCGCCGCAGGAGGAACGATAAACACGCCGATGACGGTTACAGCGAGGGGAAAGACAATCTTCACCTTGCGTGACACCGGCTTCAGGGTCTCCATGACCACCAGGCGCTCCTTCTGCGTTGTGAGAAGACGCATGATCGGAGGCTGGATGAGCGGCACGAGGGCCATGTAGGAGTAGGCGGCAACGGCGATCGGCCCCAGGAGATGCGGCGCCAGCTTCAGCGCAAGATAGATCGCGGTCGGTCCGTCGGCCCCGCCGATGATGCCAATTGCCGCAGCCTCTTTCAGGTTGAACCCCAGGGCCACCGCGGCGATGAGGGCTGTAAAGACGCCGAACTGGGCTGCCGCGCCAAGGAGAAACGTCTTGGGATTCGCAAGCAGGGGGCCGAAGTCCGTCATCGCCCCGATCCCAAGAAAAATGAGGGGTGGAAAGATCTCCAGCTCGATCCCCTTTGAGAGATAGAAGTACAGACCTCCGATTTCATTCCCCTGCGGCGGCGTGAGCAGGCCGCTGCCGGGCAGGTTCGCCAGAAATGCGCCCAGACCGATCGGGAGCAGCAGCAGCGGTTCAAACCCCCGCCGGATCGCCAGGTACATGAGGAGCGAGGCGATGATCAGCATGAACACCTGCCCCCAGGTGAGGACCAGGAAGCCCATTCCCCCCAGGAATCGTACAAGATTTTCGATCATGATGGTGTGCCGTTATTCGAACACGAGCAGCGGTTGCCCGGCTTCAATCTTGTCACCAACCTTGACCTTGATCGCTTTGATCTTACCGGTCTGTGGAGAAGAAATATTGGTCTTCATCTTCATCGCTTCAAGAACAAACAACACATCGTTCTGTTTGACCGCCTGCGCTTCTTTTACAGGAATGTCAAGAATCACCCCGTTGATGGGAGAAGTCAGGGTCTTCTTATCGGCTCCCGTTGCCTTACTCTTGGTCGGCACGGGCGCGGGTACCGCCGCGGTCGGGGGCGTGATATAGCTGTCCATGGTGCGTGGCGGCGGACGAAATGCCGGCTGGTTTTCGATCAGTTCATCGTCCTGTACCACCTCCACATCCACTTCGTAACGTTTTCCGTTGACGGTAATCATCAGCTTTTTCATGAAGTCATTTTCCTTTTCGCGATTGCGTGGGATGCCATGATGTTCAGTCTGCCGGTCACGGCCCAGGCCTGGCCCGGTCCCGGCGAAAGGAAGGTGATACGCTTCATCGTCACCCGTCGTTTCAATACTGCCGTTGCGGCGGCGACGATCACTGCGACGACCTCATCATTCACCTCGTCATCGACCTGGCGCATCTCCACTTTCTGTGCATACGTTCTGATCTTGCGGGTATTCAGTTTTTCGTCGGCCCATTTCATCGCCCAGATCATCCCGGCAAGGGAGCTGAGAGCCGTCAGCGTCACCGCCATGCCGACAACAAGCACCAGAAGGCTTTCACCGAATTGTTCCATACATCATGCTCCTTATGATCGGCTACAGGGGAATGAGTCCGTGTTTCTTCTGCGGCCTGAGGTCGCGTTTGTTGCGCAGCGATTCGAGGGCCACGGAAAGGTACGCTCTGGTCTTTTTCGGTTCGATGACGGCATCCACCATTCCGCGCCGCGCCGCCTCGTACGGTGTGGAAAACTGCTCCCTGTATCCGGCAATCAGCTCATGCCGCTTCGACTGGGGATCCGCCGCATTTTTGATCTCGCTACGGAACAGGACATTCACCGCACCTTGCGCACCCATGACGGCGATTTCGGATGTGGGCCAGGCCGCAACGCGGTCCGCCCCCAGCGCCTTGGCACACATCGCAAGATACGCTCCCCCGTATGCCTTCCGGATCACCACGGAGATTTTCGGCACGGTTGCAGCGGAGAAGGAAAAGAGCATTTTCGCACCATGACGGATGATACCGCCGAATTCCTGTTCCACGCCTGGCAGGAAACCGGGCACATCGACAAAACTGATCAACGGAATGTTGAAGGCATTGCAGAAGCGGACAAACCGGGAGGCCTTATCCGACGCGTCAATATCGATTGCACCGAACTTCTCGCAGGGCTGGTTGGCGACAATCCCCACGACACGCCCGTTCAAGCGGGCGAAGGCGACAATGATGTTCTTCGCATAGTGGCTATGCACTTCGAAGAGCGTGCCGGGGTCGAAGACCCGGTTCAGGATTTCGAACATGTTGTACGCATCACGTGAGTCATCAGGAACAATGCCGTTCAGTCCTTCATCCTCGATCATCATGAGCTCGCCCGTCCCTGCGGACGGCGGATCTTCGGTGTTGTTGCTGGGGAGATAGCTGAGCAGCGTCTGGACGATCTCTACGGCGTCGGCGTCGTCGCGGGCGATGAAGTGCACGTTCCCGCTCTGTGCCGCCTGGGCGTTCGCGCCGCCCAGCTCCTCCGCCGATATGGTCTCCCCCGTTGCCTCCTTGATCACTTCGGGACCGGCAATGAACATCTGTCCGATGCCCTTCACCATCACGATAAAGTCCATCAGCGCCGGCGAGTACGCCGCCCCGCCTGCGCAGGGACCTGCAATGATGGAAATCTGCGGCACGACACCAGAGAGAAGGGTATTGTAATAGAAAATGCGCCCGTATCCCTGAAGCGAGTCGACGCCCTCCTGGATTCGCGCACCCCCGCTGTCATTGATTGCCACATACGGCGCTCCGGCCTTCAGAGCCATTTCCATTATTTCACAGATTTTCCACGCGTGCATCAGGCCCACACTGCCGCCCATGACCGTGAAATCCTGGGAGGAGGCGTACACCAGCCGTCCGCGAATGGCCCCCAACCCCGTTACCACACCGTCAGAGGGAAGGTCACGGCCGGCCATGCCGAATGAAGTGGAATGGTGTTCGATGAACCGGAACAGCTCGTCATAGAAGCCGTTATCATAGAGGAGATGGAGCCGCTCGTGGGCTGTCATCTTACCGGCGTTGTGCTGCGCCTCGATGCGTTCATTGCCTCCACCCAGGTTCACATGGGCGTTCTTTTCCTTGAGCTGCTGAAGTCTCTCGCTAACTGTTGACATGGCGTTGTTCCCGAACGTGATGGAAAACCGCTATCCTCCGGCACAGAGTTCTATCAGTACGCCGTGCGTTGATTTCGGGTGTACAAAGGCAATCTGCAGACCTTCGGCCCCCTTGCGCGGCGCGGTGTCGATAAGCTGCATGCCGGCAGCGTCAAGATCGCGAAGTGAAGCGGGAAGGTCCGGAACGGCAAACGCAACGTGATGGACCCCTTCCCCCTTCTTCTCAATGAACCTTCCGATAGGGCCGTCGGGAGCCGTAGACTCCAGCAATTCGATTTTCGTCTGTCCTATCTTGAAAAAAGCGGTCCGGACCCTCTGGTCCGCAACATCTTCCACCGCATAACATGTCGTGCCGAGCAACTGCTCGTACACATGAATGGCCTGATCCAGATTCTTCACCGCAATGCCGATATGTTCTATGTGTGTTGGTGTCATGGGGATGTCCGATCGGGTCGTTGTGCAAAGGCATTCAACAGATGGCGGACCGCAGTCGCCGCGGTCATCGTTCCCCCGAGCACCGCACGTTCAATATCAGGAAGAATCTCTGCGATGCGGGGTTCTGTAAAAAACATTGTATGGAGGTGCTCTTCCACCATGCTGTGGACCCATTCCAGCATCTGTGTCTTGCGTCGTGCTGCAAGCGTTCCCGCCGTTCCGGTCGCTCCGCGGAACCTGTCCACGCACTCCCAGACCGCCGGCACACCATCGCCGGTGAGCGCGGAACAGACCTGCACGGGTGTACTCCATCCCTGAGTTGCGGGTGTAAGGTAATGCAGGGCACGGGAGTAGTCGGCCCGAAGCGCTTCCGCACGAAGGCGGTTCTCACCGTCTGCTTTGTTGATGACCACCAGGTCCGCCAGCTCCATCACGCCTTTCTTGATCCCCTGCAATTCATCCCCCGCCCCTGTAATCAGCAACAGCAGAAAGAAATCCACCATCGAGCGGACCGTAATCTCGCTCTGCCCCACGCCCATGGTCTCGATAAGCACGACGTCGTATCCGGCGGCTTCACACAGCAACATCGACTCGCGGGTTTTTCGCGCCACGCCCCCGAGTGTGCCGCCGGAGGGGGACGGGCGGATGAAACAGAGAGGATCGCGGGAGAGTTTTTCCATCCTGGTTTTGTCGCCCAGGACGCTGCCATGTGTCAGGCTGCTACTCGGGTCAACCGCCAGCACCGCAATATGGTGCCCTGAAGCAGTGAGGAGACAACCCAGGGATTCGATGAACGTGCTCTTTCCCGCACCGGGAACTCCGGTGATCCCCACGCGAATCGCCTTTCCTGTAAACGGGAGAAGGTTCTGCAGGACCTCCTGCGCCAGCTCCTGGTGGGCGGGAGCGTTACTTTCGATCAAGGTGATGGCACGGGCAAGGACCACCCGGTCACCCGCACGCACTCCGCGGACATACTCCCCGGCACTCAACGGGACTCGTCTGGAGACTGCGGCTCCGGGCGCTCCCGCCGCGCCTGGGGATGCTTTAAGGCCATCGTGCCCTCCCTCCACCCCCTGCCTGATGCTCGTGGCAAACGTGCCCCTGTCATCAGGGGGAACCCACCCGGGTTTCCTGTCCTCCGTCGGCATTCTACGCGATCCTGTGCTGAAGTGCTTCAAGCATGCTCTTTGCGGCAACGGGAATAACCGTGCCGGGACCAAAAATAGCTGCCGCACCGTTGGCACGCAGATACTCGTAGTCCTGGGCCGGAATCACTCCTCCGACCACCACAAGAATATCTGCACGACCCAGCTTCTTCAGTTCGGCGACAAGCTGCGGGAGCAGCGTTTTGTGCCCCCCTGCAAGCGAGCTCATGCCGACGAAATGGACATCATTTTCCACCGCCTGCCGGGCTGTCTCTTCAGGAGTCTGAAAAAGGGGTCCAACATCCACGTCGAATCCAAGATCGGCGAACGCGGTGGCAATGACCTTCGCACCGCGATCGTGCCCGTCCTGTCCCATTTTAGCAATGAGAATACGGGGACGGCGTCCCTCCTGCTGCGCGATCCGGTCCGCAAGTGCGCGGACAGCATGTATTTCGTCTTTCACGGCAAACTCGCTGCTATAGACACCGGCAATGGTGCGAATGACCGCCTTGTGGCGGCCCCACACCTGTTCAAGAGCTGCGGAGATCTCACCAAGAGTTGAGCGGGCGCGGGCGGCATCAATGGCCAGGGCAAGGAGATTCCCCTCTCCCGTTTCAGCTGATGCGGTCAGCGCGGCAAGCGCCGCCTGAACGCGGGCATCATCGCGCTGTGCACGGAGCAATGCCAGCCGGCGGATCTGCGCCTCGCGGACGGCCGTGTTGTCCACTTCCAGGATTTCCAGAGGGTCTTCCTTCGCGAGCCGGTATCTGTTGACTCCCACAATCGTTTCGCGGCCGGAGTCGATGTGCGCCTGACGCCGCGCGGCGGCTTCCTCTATGCGCATCTTCGGTACTCCGGTCTCAATGGCCCTGGCCATCCCACCAAGTGATTCGATCTCCTGAATATGTGCCCACGCCCGGTGTGCCAACGCATTCGTGAGATATTCCACGTAGTAGGAACCGCCCCAGGGATCAATCACGCGGCAGATGCCCGTTTCATCCTGCAGGTAGAGCTGTGTGTTACGTGCAATGCGTGCGGAAAAATCGGTGGGAAGGGCGATGGCTTCATCCAGTGAGTTCGTGTGCAGGGATTGTGTGTGCCCCAGCACGGCAGCCATTGCTTCGATGCAGGTCCGTGCCACGTTGTTAAACGGATCCTGCTCCGTGAGGCTCCATCCGGACGTCTGCGAGTGGGTCCGCAACGCCATGGATTTGGGATCACGGGGATGGAACTGTTTGATGAGTTTCGCCCACAGCAAACGCGCGGCACGCATTTTGGCCACTTCCATGAAAAAATTCATGCCGATCGCCCAGAAGAATGACAGCCGCGGCGCAAACGCATCGATATCGATTCCCGCATTGATGCCCGTGCGCACATACTCCAATCCGTCGGCCAGGGTATATCCCATCTCCAGGTCAGCCGTCGCCCCCGCCTCCTGCATGTGATAGCCCGAAATGCTGATGCCGTTGAATCTGGGCATCTGTTTCGACGTGAAGGCGAAAATGTCCGCGATGATGCGCATCGATGGGGAGGGCGGATAGATGTACGTGTTCCGCACCATGTACTCTTTGAGAATGTCGTTCTGAATCGTCCCCGCAAGCCGCTCCGGGGAAACCCCCTGCTCCTCCGCCGCGACGATGTAGAACGCCAGCACGGGCAGGACCGCGCCGTTCATGGTCATCGATACCGACATCCTGTCCAGCGGAATGCCGTCGAACAGGATGTTCATGTCCAGGATCGAATCCACGGCAACACCGGCTTTGCCGACGTCCCCCACAACCCGGGGGTGGTCCGAATCGTATCCCCGGTGCGTTGCAAGGTCAAATGCGATCGACAATCCCTTCTGCCCGGCGGCAAGATTCCGCCGGTAGAACGCGTTGCTCTCTTCCGCAGTGGAAAAACCGGCATACTGCCGTACGGTCCAGGGCTGCACAGCGTACATCGTCGCATACGGCCCGCGCAAAAAGGGAGGAATGCCGGCCGTGAAGCCCAGATGCTCCATCCCGGCAAGATCTTCGGACGTATACAGCGGCTTCACATCGATCTGTTCGGTAGTCTTCCAGATCAGGTCCTCCGGCGTACGTCCGGTTTCGCGTTCAATACGTTCGCTCCAGGTCCGGAAGTCCGGAGGACGGACCGGGCGGCGGATGTCGAGTTTCGTGAAGTCCGGGCTCTTCCTCATCGCATCACCCCGATCCGCTGTGCGAGCGAACGTAGCACCTCCACGACATTGGCACGGATGTGAACAAACTCGTCGATCCCGGCCTTCCGGAAGCTCCCGATATGATCCTGTGGATATCCGGCGAGTACAATCGTCACGCCCGGGCAGGAAGCTTTGAGGAGCGCACAGAAGGTTGGCACAATGGAAGGATAGGTGTCGTCGGTGGAGCAAAGCACGACAATTGCAGCTCCGGAGGTCGCGGCGGCCCGAACAGCCCCCTCCGCGGTGTCAAATCCTCCGGGAGCCAGAATATCATATCCACCGGCGGCAAAGAAGGCGGTCGAAAAATCAGCGCGTGCTTTATGTTGACCAACCGGTCCCATTGAGGCCAGGAATACCCTGGGCCGCGAGCCGGTGCGTGCGGTGAACCGCGACATGGCATCCCTCAGCTCTTCATATGCCTCCGCCTGCCTCCGTACGGGGAGCGGCTCTGCTTTCGCCGGCGTCTCCCCGCGTGCGCTCCTCCAGACAAGAGCGATTTCTCCCAACGTTGCGCCGGACGATACGGCGTCGATCATCAACGCCATCTTCTCTGCCGATGCACTCTCTTGTATCCGCGCCAGGCACCTGCGGATAGGCGTCTCCGGACGACGATCGGGAGATCCTTTGAGCTTCTTCATCAAGCCGGATCTCCGGCGATGGAAAGCCTCCGCGTCCACCGGACGCGCATCCAGGGGCGTTTCCGCCGCATTTGCATAGACGCTGACACCCACAATGGGATCCCGGCGCCGATCACTCCCCTCCTTCCGCACGGCGGCGGCATCGTTCACCAATTTCTGAATGAACCCTCCCTTCACCGCCTCCGCCATCCCACCCTTTGCCTCTATATCCTGAAAGAGTGCCCAGCTCTTGTGAGCCAAAGCATCGGTCAACCACTCAACATACCAGGAACCGCCTGCAGGATCTATCACGCTGTCCACGTGCGCTTCCGCCCCGAGAATGATCTGGCTGTTGCGGGCAATCCTCCGGGAGAATTCGTCGGGGGTGCGGAAAAGCTCATCAAAGGGGGCGACATGAACACTGTCCGCACCGCCGGCTGCCGCGGCAAAGGCCCCGGTCGTGGCGCGCAACATATTGACGTACGGATCAACCTGCGTGAGAGTGAAGCCGGAGGTCCGGGCATGCATCATCATGACCTGGTCTTCCTCGTTGCCCCCGAAGGCCTCCACAACACCGGACCAGATCATCCGCGCGGCCCGCAGCCGCGCTACTTCCATGAAAAAGTCCGTACCGATGGAGAACGTGAACCAGACCCTCCGGGCAATGTCATGAATCGTCAGCCCCCGGTCCAGCATTGCCCTGACGTATTCCACGGCCGTGCCAACCGCACAGGCCAATTCCTGTACCGCATCAGCGCCGGCATTGCGGTACGGACTACCGGAAGCCGCGATCGTCCGGACAAGTGGGGCATGAAGGACCGCCCAATGCGTCGCAGAGTACATTTCGTCATACGCCCCTTCAAGCGAAGCGGGCAGAACGCCATCCCGGATGAGCGTTCCAATCGGGTCAGTCCCCACGCTTCCGCGTAGTGCGTCGGACGGTTTGCCCTGTTGAGCGAGGAGTGCACTCACCATGGCAAGAAAAACAGGACCCGATTGACCGGCTTCGATATAGAGCGCATACCGTGAGAGGTCAACCCCTTCCAGTGCCAGGGCCAGTTCGCTCAGAGAGGTTATTGAAACACCACCCCTCCCTACATGTTCTTCATCCGACTGGTCGGGATCCAGCCCCGCCCTGGCGGCCCTGTCCAGCGGGAGATAGATGCCGGTTTGACCTTGTTGGAGGTCGTGGCGAAGCGCGGTGCCAAATTCTTCATACGTCGGATATGAGATTTCTTGAGTAATTTCCCATGTTTCCCCGTCCCGGCCAAGCACATGACCGCCCCGGCGAAAGTCCGGGAATCCGGGTAACTGTGATTCCGCCGTTCCCGGAGGCAGGTCTGCGGATGAATACATGGCGCGAAGATCAATCCCTTCGTACGTCCGGAAAACCATCTTCTTGTCGAATGGGATGCCTTTGAGAAGCTTTTCAGCCGCGACCCGCCATTCTTCGGGAGATGAAGGGGGAAAATCCCCGAAGAGGGGTTCGGATGGCATGGATTGAGAAGGCATGAATGCAAGAACCTCGCTGCAATTCAAGAAAAAGAAGGAGTACGGGGGATTGAGGGTGAGCGCAATATAGAGAAAAAACTTGAAAGAATGAAACAGGAGAACATCTAGGCAAGTAGCGAGCGGAGAGCACCTTCAAGGCCTGGATAGGCAAAATGGTAGCCCATCCCGGTCAGCCGGACAGGAAGAACCCGCCGCCCTCCCAGAATCATCCCGGCCATCTCCCCCATCAAGGATCGAAGAACAAACCCGGGAACCCGGAGCCAGGACGGTCTTGTCAGCACTCGAGCCAGCGTCCGGCAGAAATCATCCATGCGGACGCTTTCGGGGGCTACACAATTCACCGGACCATGGAGGTTGGGGGTTTCCAGTGCAAAGAGTACCGCTCCGATGACGTCGTCACGATGAACCCAGGAGAACCATTGCGATCCTGAACCGATCGGTCCGCCTGCAAAGAGGCGGAACGGAAGCAACATCTTCTGGAGGGCTCCGCCGTCTTCTCCGAGCACGATTCCGAGACGTAGAAGTACAACACGGATTCCTGCGTTCTGCGCTTCAAGCGCTTCCTGTTCCCAGAGGGCGCATGTTTCAGCGAGAAAACCAACGGAAGAAGGAGTCTCTTCAGTCGCAGGAGTTTCTTCCGAAAACCCGTAGTAACCGATCGCCGAGGCATTAATGAAGGTCGACGGTCTTTTCTTTCCGGCTGCTATGGCGCGAACCAGTGCACGTGTCGGTTTGATCCGGCTTTGAACAATCCTCTGCTTCTGCTTGTCTGTCCATCTCCTCGCAGCAATGGGTTCCCCTGAGAGATTGATCACCGCATCCGCCTCTCCCACATGACGGGTCCAGTCTCCAACCGTCTTCCCGTCCCATTGTACAATGAGCACGTCCGGCGGCAAACGCCGCCGGGCCACCACCGGATCCCGCACGAGTGCGACGACCCGATCTCCGCGGCTGAGAAGTCGCCTTACAAGAGCGGTTCCGAGAAAACCGGTTCCACCGGCAATCAGGATATTCATGCGATTCTCCCCGGAATGGCTTTCGCCAGAGCTCCGCCAAGGACTTTCGCCCGGTATTCGAAAATCCCCCGGACCTGACGTTTCACGAAGAGAACATGAGCCAGCGCGCCCAGCGGACCAAGGGGAAGTGCGTAATGGACGCTGTCCGTCACTTCTGTACCGCCCGGAACCGGTTTGAAGAGGTGACGGTGAAACCAGAGGGCATAGGGGCCGCGGAGTTGTTCATCCACGAACTCATACGGTGGGTTGTAGGTGGTAATCAAGGTTGTCCATCGAAGACGCACACCCGCCACGCGGATGGTGTAGTCGATCAGTGTCCCCACTTTCATCACGATGGGCAGAGGCGTAAGTATGCAAAATCCCATCTCGGGAGGCGTGATACGCCCCAGGTTTTCCGGCTTCTCGAAAAAGGGAAAGAGATCGTGAATCTGGTACGGAAGCACCTGAGTATGGTGAAGCACATGGACTTTCATTGTAATGCCTGTGCGTCGGCTGGAGTCCGGGTAGCATAATACCGATGGCCCCGGTTCGGTCGGAGTCTCCGCAGCATCATTCCGATGGCCCCGGACCGGTATGAATCGCGGCGGCAGGATAGTGAATCCATTCGATCGCGTTCCCGTCCGGATCTACGACGTATTGCGACAGACTTCCGTCGCGGTGCGACCGGGCCTTCCGGATAAATTCTTCGGAGGGCAACCGGCCGACGTCGAATGCTATATGCCGGGGGTGCTGATTGGGCAGAGTGAGGGCGAGTTTGACCCCGCCGGCGTCCAGCATCGCCCAGGTATCATCCCGATACAACACCTTTGCACCCACCGCCTTCACATACCACTCTACAGAACGGGCAATGTCCTTCACGTTCAGCGCAACATGGTCAAAGTTCATGGCGACGCTCCCTTCGCAGAAAAAACTCCCAGAGCACCAGGGTCAGCGTGATGAGGCCGAACCCGTAAAAGAAGTCCTCCACCGGTATCGTCCCCAGACGGATCCCGAGGAAATAGTCCGGGTTGTAAATCACGATCGGTCTCCAGGTGAGATACCCGTTGGAAGGTATCTTAAAGAAAAACATGATGGCAATGGCCACCCAGAACGATCGCCTGGTGGTCACACGAGTGCCCAGCACGTGATCCAGGAGAACGACCGCAATCGACGAACCGACGGCAAAGAGTGTGTATTCCTTCATTCTCGCTCCATCATCTTGCGGACGGCCTCATACGTAAAAATCGAAACGAACGTCAGCACAACGAAGAACAACCACTCTTCAACAGGCATTCCGAGGATGTGGACACCCACCACATAATCGGGATTGAATGTCCAGTGTCCCCGCGCGGTCACGGCAACATCCCAGGCCCAGTAGAGGATACTGACAATCCCCATTGCCTTGAGAAGCGGTCCGGCATGCCGGTACATCCCGAGACGCATGACGAAGCTGAGGAGAAGAGGGAAAAACAGGATCGCCCCGAGGACGATGAAGTATTCGGTGTTCATCACGGTCTTCCTTTTGCGGTTACGGCGGACGTATCCGCTTCCAGTTCCCGGACAGCACGATCGGAAAATTCTTCCAGCATCGAGTGGAGGTCCTTTTCCATCTGCTCGCTGATGAAGCTCTCGCCCAGCACAGGAGCCAGAAGGTGAATCTCCGTACCGGAATCGCGAACGAGGCGCACGCGCAGACGGAGGTCCACACGTGTCGTCCCGCCGCCGCCGGGAGACGGACTGAGACGGTATGACATCCAGTTTTGTGCCTGTGTATCAGATGTCCGGTACAGGACCGTACCGTCGTGCGTTGAAGTACGCTCTATGCTGAATGCATTGCGGGCCGTCCCGGAAAAAGGGATTTCCCTCTCCGTACAATAGAGGTACCTGTTCCCTCCCGCATTGCGGATTTCGACGACACCCGGCATGTTACGGGAGAGAAGGCCGATATCCGCAAGCCGCACCCGCACCGTATCCGGATGTGCACGAAGGGTGAACGATACCTCCGCAGTCGCATCAACGATGAAGGCGCGCTCCAGCGAGAACGCCGCAAACAGTAACAGTCCTGCTATCATGATTCTCTCACCCGCCGCTGCCGGTGGCGGGTCGGCTTATCGCGCTTCGTCTTCCTGCGCCAGCTTGCTTCGCAGATCCCGGGGCAACGGGAAGAGAAGCAGCCCGTACGGCTCTTCGCCGTACAGATGATGCACCATATGGGCTTTTTTTACCCGCTGCAAATAGGGCACCCGGAACGTCAGGTTCTTGACCCGGCGGTGAACGTACATGTCGTGAATGACGAAATACACCATGCCATAGAGGGCAATCCCGATGGCGAGCGCAAGCAGATCCATCCTGCCTGGATCGGCAACCGCGTAGGACATCAGATAGATGCTTGAGGAGGCGAACACCAGAGGAAAGATGTCGTTCCACTCAAAGGGACCGGTCCGTGGTGTATGGTGGCTCTTGTGGAAGATCCACAGGAGCTTGTGATACACAAACCGGTGCACAAGGTAGGAGAAGAATTCCATGGCGACAAAGGCCACGAGCACGATAAGGCTAAAACGGAGCATAGGGAACCCTCACTGTGTGCGGGAAGTTTTGTACAATTCCATCGTAAGAATGCGCTGTTCGCCGTGGTCCACCATGGGAGCGGGATACTCGCGCCCGATCCTGCACGCGACGGCTTCCTGGTCCTGCCGGGACATTTTCCAGGGCTCATGAATCAGTGTCACCGGCACGGACGACAGCTC
The DNA here is from genome assembly GCA_963779225.1 of uncultured Bacteroidota bacterium. Taxonomy (GTDB): domain Bacteria; phylum Bacteroidota; class Ignavibacteria; order UBA10030; family UBA6906; genus CAVPCZ01. The sequence goes on along the minus strand of CAVZWW010000001.1, from coordinate 742,874 downwards.
GGGCACGTAGCGCCGGACGTACGCGCCCTCCGGATCAAATTTCTTTCCCTGGCTCACCGGATTGAAGATTCTGAACCAGGGAGATGCGTCAGTCCCGGTTCCTGCACTCCACTGCCACCCTCCGTTGTTGGAGGCGAAATCGGCGTCAATGAGCCTCCCGAAAAAATACCGTTCCCCCTCCTGCCAGTTCAGATGAAGGTCCTTGGTGAGGAAGGAGGCGACAATCATGCGCGCCCGGTTGTGCATCCATCCTTCGCTGTTCAGCTGTCGCATGGCCGCATCCACGATCGGGTATCCCGTCTCTCCGGATGCCCACCGCGCAAACCTCGACTCGCTCTTGCGCCACCGGATGGTCCGCATTTCTTCCTTGAATGATGTGTGCAGGACAAACGGGAAGTTTGAGAGGATCTGGTGGTAGAATTCACGCCAGATGAGCTCACCGACATAGGTGTCGATGCCGGCCTTCCCCCCGGGTTTCGACCGTTCCCCGGCTCTCCGTGCCGCCCAGTACACCTTTCGCGGGGAAATGGTCCCCACGGACAAATGCGCCGAGAGCCGCGATGTGCCGTCCACCCCGGGAAAATCCCGTAGAGTGCTATACCGATGGATCCCCGACCGTGTAAACACCCGCAGACGATCCAGCGCGGCACTCTCACCCCCGCCTTCTTCAACGCCCCTGAAACCCGGCATCGACGAAAGGGATATGCTCCCTTTCGCCAGCGGCACCGGACTGATCCTTCTGGGTGCCGGAAGCACGCGGGGGACATCGTCGCCAGCTGCGAGCCAGACCTTCTTATATGGGGTGAAGACTTTGTATGGAGCCCCCCCGGCGTTCAGGATTTCCGTCCCCTCGCGCAAGACCCGGTCTTTGAGCGTCATCCACGCCACTCCAAGACGTTGAAGATCGTGCTCCAGACGGGCATCCCGGTCCATAGCTGGCGCATCATAGGCGCGGGCGGCATACACCGCGTCCGCATGGTATGCCGCTGCCGCAGAAGGAACCTGTTCTTGCGGCCGGCCGACCCGGATATGCAGCTGCGATCCGCGGTCACGAAGCCTCCCGTCCAGATCGGCGATGGCCCCGCGGAGAAACCGGCGTCTCGGCGCGTCCGATCGATATTCCGCAGAATCACGAAGGACGAGGAGAGGGATCACTTCCTCCGCATCCTGCATGGCCTGCCAGAGCGGGGTATTGTCATCCACCCTTAACGCCCGCCGCATCCACACGACAATTCGCCGGTGCTTTTTTTCCGCGGGGGGCATGCCTACTGTTTCCGGTCGAGAAGCGCGAGGGCGAGTTCTGCGAGGCGTTCACGTGCCGGGGATTCAGGCAACGTATTCAGCGCGTGAAGGGCCCCGTCCGTGCACGAATCCACCATACTGCGAATGGCGGCCAGGTGATCCGTGGATGCATAGGCCAGGGTCAGAAAGGTCTGACGACCGTTCAACACATCCGTCCCCACAGACTTACCAGTCTCCTGTTCGCTCCCGATGGCATCCAGCAGGTCATCCGTGGCCTGATAGGCCAGCCCCAATGATAGACCGAACCGACCCAGCGCATTCACACGCCTCTCATCACCCGTGCCCAGCAACGCCCCTATACGCGTGCAGGCTTCGACCAGACGCGCCGTTTTGCGTTCCACCATCCACCGATGACTTTCGGCATCGCCAAGGCTTGATGCTTCAGGCAGAATATCGGCGGATTGGCCCGCACAGAGATCCAGAAAGCAGCTGGTGAAGGTCTCGAGAATACGGTCTTTCCGGGGTGATTGTACGCGCTGGATCAAACGGAATGCAAGAGCCAGAAGGGCGTCACCAGCCACGATTGCCATGGGGATGCCGTGCCGCCGGTACACCGTGGGCATGCCGCGGCGCAATTCCGCATGATCCATGATGTCGTCGTGCACCAGAGAGGAGGCATGCAGAAGTTCCAGTGCTGCTCCCGCCTCAAGTGTATCCGCCTCCTGCCCTCCCGCCGCAACACAGGAAAGGGCTGCCAAGAGCGGACGGAGACGCTTCCCCCCGGCCGTCGATTGCCTGAGCACTTCCCGGAGAGGGGCGGGTTCAACAGCCGCCACGGAGAGCATGATAACCCCGTCGATATCCAGAGAAAGTCCGTTCTCCGGGGGGTATTGCTGTGCAGTCATGTTCATAGATCTGTTCTTCCGTCGCTGATGATCATTCGTGCAAAGAAGCGCGTACGCTTGATTCTGCGTGATAGGTGGTGTTCCCCTTTATGTCGTGACCGTGCCCCGCCGCTGGAGGGGTAGACCGGCGGGTTTTCAACCTGCGCATACCAATCGCAGCGGCAACCCGTATCTTGGTCGGCAACGGGACGTACGCCCGCCGGGTAAACACATCGTACCGGTTGGCTTCCACGGCGTCCAGGATTTTGCTGTAGAGCGTGCTCATCAGTTCGGCGCAGAACCGGGAGCCGTCATCGGGAATCATCGCGATACCCGGACCGGCTGACCGGTAGCCTGAGCGCGCACGGCTCACCTGAAACTCCAGCAACGCCCGCAAGGGACCCTCCGGACGCCCGGCTTGAAGATCGCTCTCGCTCACACCGAACCGTGTCAGCTCATCCTGCGGCAGGTAGATGCGGCCCATGCGCAGGTCTTCACCGACGTCCCGCAGAATATTGGTCAACTGCATTGCCGTGCCGAGCTCCGCCGCATGCCGCAGAGCCTCGGGAGTGGACACGCCGAATATCCGGGCCATGATCAGTCCCACGACCGAAGCGACGCAATAGCAGTACTCCTCGAGCTCTGCAAATGTGGCAAAGCGGGACTTGAGTAAATCCATTTCCACGCCGCGAAGGAGGTCGAGGAAATAGTCCCGCGGAATGCCGAACGCACGGACGGTCGTCCGCAACGCCAACCAGCGTCCGGCGTCGGCAGGACCGTCATACACATCATGAAGTTCCTCCCGCAACTCTTCGAGCAAAACGACCGCCCGGCTCCGCTCTGCAGGATCATTTCCGGCATCATCCACGATATTGTCCGCCCGGCGGCAAAACGCATACACCGCATACGCCGCCTCCCGTTTCCGGCGGGGAAGAACATGCGATGCAAAGTAGAACGTCTTTGCATAGTGCCGCGCGTGCAGACGCGCCTGATCAAATGTGTCGACCGAATGTCCCGCGTTCATCTTTCCTCTACCGTTGCAGTCCCCCTCTTTGCCGGGTCGGACCGGTTGCCGCAATCCTTCACCATTCGTGCTGTTCAGGCATCGAACTACGGTGTCTGTGGAGCTGCGCCGCTCCGGCGCCGGTCCTGCATATACTGATCAATGTAGGTGTGAATGGCCCGGGAGGACCTGAGGAGTCCGTCGTACAATTTTGTGTCCAGGACCTCGGCGGGAATGCCCGTGCCGCCCAGAATCAGCCGTATGTTACGGGAACGTGCTGCATGAGCGATACCCGTGATGTCCTGGCGGAGCTGCCCGGGATCGGAGGCATTCGTAATAGACAACGCCACAACCGATGGTTTGAGTTCCCCAAGCGCAGTGACGATGGCGGGCGAGGGCGTCCTCGCCCCGATATAATGTGTGGTCCATCCCTCCGCTTCGAAGAGATACGAGGCACAACGCAACCCGATCTCATGCAGCTCATCGCCCAGGCAGGCGAAGAGCACGGACTCCTGCGTTTGCGGTTTTATCAGAATCTCTGCCTGAAGACGCGCCAGCGCATCCAGCGTCTCGTACGACGCGCGGTGCTCCTGACTGACGCCGATTTCCCCCCTCACCCAGCGCTCCCCGATTTCAGCCATGCCCGGGCGTAATACCAGATCGTAGATCTCCCACAACTGAATCCGGTGTTCGTACAGGAAGGAAAAAAACGTGTGCAGGTCCGAGCGGTCCGGCGAAAGCGCCTTTTCGATAAACGCCCTCACAAGCGACGGAAAGTCACGGCGCAGAATAGCCACCTGTATTGCCGACCCGAGCCCATCATAATCGGGCATGGTGAGAATACCGGTCGGCTCGAAGTTGTTCTTTTCGGCAAAGTCAATGACATTGCGGACAGGAAACTTCCGGTGACCGCCCGGCGTCTTCTGGCACTTCAACGTCCCTTCGTCAGCCCACCGTTTGACCGTGGTTTCCGTTACGTTGAACAGTCTTGCGACATCCACCGTAGAGAGTACTGTTTTATGCATGGGGACGCCCGGCATATGAATGATGTGTTTTCAACGATTTATGCGTTTCCTCCCGCCAGGCAAAAAAAACCCGCCTACGGGGAGACATCCTCAAGTACACACTTTTCTGTTGCCTCTGCACCCAGCAATACTCCGGGGACGCCACCGCCGGGATGAGTCCCGGCACCCACGAAGTAGAGATTGCGAATCTCCTCACTCCGGTTGTGCGGACGAAAAAGCGCGCTCTGGGTCAGGCGCGGTTCAATGCTGAAGGCGTTGCCGCGGAACGCATTCAGCTGGCTCTGGAAATCGAGGGGAGTGAACATCTCGAGCACCTCGATGTTCTTCCGGAGGCCGGTCATGCCAAAGTCTTTTTCGAGGAAATCCAGGATCTTCTCGCGGAACGGAATGGCCGAGACTGTCCAGTCGACGTTCCCTCCGAGATGCGGCACCGGTGCAAGGAGGTACATGCTCTCTCCGCCCGGGGGAGCCATCGAAGGATCCGTGCGGGTCGGCACGTGAAGATAGAGCGAGAAGTCGTCAGGAAGTATTTTCCGCTCGAAGATATCATCCACCAGACCACGATAACGGTGGCTGAGAATCAGCGTGTGGTGTTTGAGCTGGGGATATTGCGTGCGCGTTCCGATATACAGGAGGAAACAGCTCATAGAAATATGCAGCCGGTCAAGTGCACGGTCCGACCACTTCCGCGTCCGGTGTTCCGGCTTGATCAGATTGCGGTACACCCACGGCACATCGCCGTTGGAGACGACGGCATCAGCAGGATAGAACGAACCACCCGCGCGAACACCCCGGGCTTTCCCGTCTTCCACAACAATTTCATTCACCTCGGCGTTCGTCAGAACCGTTCCTCCGAGCTCCCGGAAGACCCTTTCAAACGCCCTCACGAGACTGTACATACCGCCCCGGGCAAACCAGACTCCGGCCTCGCGTTCCAGGTATGGGATCATGATGTAAATCGATGGCGCGCGGAAAGGCGACCCCCCGATGAAAAGCGGGTGGAACGAAAACGCGAATCTGTTCCGTTCATCCTGGAAATACTTGCTGGCATAACTGTACACCGGACGCAGACCCCCGAGGCGCAGCGCACGCGGGGCAAAACTCAGAAAGGACTTCCATGTGAGAAAAGGTATGGACCCGAGTCCGTCCGTGATCACCGCATCATAAATGCCCCGGATGTCCTGAAAGAACCGATCGTACTGTAACGCGTCGCCGGGATGAAATTTTGCCATCTCCTCCTTCATCCGTGCCGGATCGCCGGTGTAGTCCATAAAGGTCCCGTCGGCGAAATAGATCCGGTAAAACGGATCAAGGGGGACAAAGTCCACATAGTCGCCTCGGGATTTGCCGGCGGCTTCGAACACCCTGTCGATGATGAATGGCGCGGTGACAAGCGAGGGGCCCATATCAAAGGTGTACCCCTTCTTCCGGAGCTGGTAGGCACGCCCGCCAACCTGAGCCCGCTTCTCGAAAACGGTCACGGCGAACCCTTTTGCCTGAAGGCGTATCGCCTCGGCAAGCCCGCCGAATCCTGAACCGATCACCGCTATACGCTTCACGTACGAGATTTTCCGGGCAAAATGTTGATATACGCTATGAATATATATAGAAGAACACCCGGGGGCATCAAAGTGGTTCCACCGGGGGCATGGTCGCAGCAGAAAGCGGGATCAGACCTGCCGGTCAAGGAAGAGCACCCCCAGAGGGGGGAGTGTGAGCGAGAGAGAGAACGGCCGGCCGTGACACGGGATGGGCTCCGCCTCCGCCCCCCCGCCGTTTCCGGCGTTACTCCCCCCGTAACTCACCGAATCGCTGTTCAGGACTTCACGATACCATCCCGGCTCCCGGACCCCGATGCGATAACCGGTCCGCAAAACGGGAGTGAAATTGCATACCACGATGATGGAATCGTCCGGATCGTACGCCCGGCGCTCGAAGGAGATTACACTGGAAGCGCTGTCGTGGAAATCCACCCATTCAAACCCGCTATAATGGAAATCCACACCGTGAAGTGCCCGCCTGCGCGTGTACGTGCCCATGAGATCCTGCATCCAGCGGGTCAGACCCTGATGGGTATCCCACTGCAGCAGATGCCAGTCCAGGCTCTGTTCATGTTTCCATTCATCCCACTGGCCGAATTCCCCCCCCATGAACATGAGTTTTTTCCCCGGAAACCCGATCATGAGCCCGAACAGCGCCCGCAGGTTGGCGAACCGCTGCCAGAGATCACCCGGCATCTTGTTCAGAAGCGATCCTTTGCCATGCACAACTTCGTCATGGGAGAGGGGAAGAATAAAACGCTCATTGAACGCATACAGAAGTGCGAATGTCAGATTGGAGTGGTGGTAGGCACGATAGACGGGCTCCTTTGAGAAGTACTCCAGCATGTCGTGCATCCATCCCATGTTCCACTTCAGGTCAAACCCGAGCCCGCCGAAATGTACGGGGGTGGTCACGCCGGGCCAGGCCGTGGATTCCTCGGCAATTGTCAGCACGCCGGGGAAGTAGTCATGAAGAACGCTGTTCATCGAGCGGAGCAGATCAATAGCCTCAAGATTCTCACGCCCCCCGTACTGATTCGGGATCCACTCCCCCGCCTTCCTGGAGTAGTCAAGATAGAGCATGGAGGCAACTGCATCGATGCGAAGTCCGTCGATGTGGTACACGTCAACCCAGAAGAGCGCGTTGCTGAGAAGGAAATTCCGGACTTCATGTCGCCCGTAATTGAAGATGAAGGTTCCCCAGTCCTGGTGCAGACCCTTGCGGGGGTCCTCGTGTTCGTACAGATGGGTGCCGTCAAAGAGCCCGAGGGCGTGAGGATCCTGCGGGAAATGAGCGGGTACCCAATCCAGGATGACACCGATATCCGACTGATGACACCGATCCACGAATTCCATGAATTCCTGCGGTGTGCCGAATCGGCTGGTCGGTGCAAAGTAACCGGTGACCTGGTATCCCCAGGATGCATCGAACGGGTGTTCCATGACGGGAAGTAGTTCGATATGCGTAAACCCCATCCGTTTGATGTACGGAATAAGGCGGTCGGCCAGTTCACGGTAGGTGAGCCAATTCCCGTCATTTCCGACCTGCCAGGATCCGGGGTGGAGTTCGTAGACCGCCATCGGGCGGGAGAGCTGGTTTCCCTTGCGCCGGTCCTCGAGCCACGCCTCATCATGCCAGGTGTGGCCGCCCAGAAAGTTCACACGTGATCCCGTGCGCGGACGGAGTTCCATTTCAAAGCCGTACGGGTCGGTCTTGTCCATGACAAATCCGGTCTGGGTCTTCACCTGGAATTTATAGAGCACCCCTTCCGGAAGCCCGGGGATGAACAACTCCCAGATCCCCGATGATCCCAGCACGCGCATGGCATGAGCCCGGCGGTCCCAGCCGTTGAATTCGCCGATAACACTGACACTCCGCGCTCCAGGAGCCCATACGGCAAACTGCACCCCACCGGTACCGTTCACCACCGCATGGTGGGCGCCGAGCTTCTCATAGATCCTGTGATGGTTTCCCGCGCTGAAGAGGTACATATCCACGTCGGTGAGCGTCGGCAGAAATGAATAGGAATCATGGAACTCCTCGACCGTACCGTCCGCCGTAATCTTCTTCAACCGGTATGGTTGAACGTCTGTACGGCCTGGAAGCAGTCCTTCAAAAAAGCCGAGCTCGTGCACCATCCCGAGCTCATGTTCTTTTTTCTTCGCACCACTTCCGGTGAGGATGACAAACGCGCGCGCCGCATCGGGAAGGAAGGCGCGGACGGCAACACGCGGCTTGCCATCCACATCAACACGATGCATTCCCAGCACGCGGAAAGGATCGTAGTGGTCGGTATGAATAACGCGGTAGACTTCGTCGAGTGGGGCGGAGGTGTTCATGGAATCACCGGATGCTATTCACAATGAGAGAGGTAGTCGCGCCCCGGGTAGCGGATCCGGGGCGGCGAAGAGCGCTTCCCGTTCCGTCCCAGCGGGCCGGCCGGGAGAACCCTCACCGCACGAGCAATGACCGTCAGCAGGCGTACCGCTGTTCGGGAGATGCTTGCCCATACTACGGCACGGTGTTCTTGAGTGCGGGGGAAAGATAACAAAAGTGGAAGGAATCAGCAAGGAGGGCTCCTCCTGCACGCTGCAGGAGGAGCCCCGGCCTTTCGTCGATGAGGAATGCCCCGGATGGGGGTCAGTTCACGCCCAGTACACTCTTGATGGCGTCCTTGAAGGACTCCTTCGGAAGGGCTCCCATCGCCATCTGAGGCTTACCATCCCTGGGTACAAACAGGATCGAAGGGATGCTCCGGATCCCGAACATCGCGGCCAGCTCCTGTTCCTGCTCCGTGTCAACCTTGTAAATATTGACTTTCCCGGCATATTCCCTGGAGAGATCCTCCAGGATGGGCGCAACCATCTTGCACGGCCCGCACCAATCGGCATAGAAATCGATAATGCACGGCAATTCGCCGGAAAATTTCCAGTCTTTGTTCGTCTCGAAATCGAACACCTTCGTGCGGAACGTGTCTTTGTTGAGATGCTCCATGGTCTTTGCCCTTTTGCTGATGACGGTCTGCGCCGGCCGGAACATCCGGCTGCTGTTGATGATATGATGCAGAGACCGTCAGGAAAGGGTCAGACCCGGGGAGCGGAGAATCACATGGCAACCGCCGCGGCCGCCTCGTCAACAGCCTGTCTGAACTGATCCACATGTTCACTGAACACCCGGACGGTGATGCGCTGCTTCTTGTCGTCCTCCTCGATCTTGTTCTCCGTAATCGCCATATATCGTTTGCCGTTTTTGGCTTCTTTGACATCCACAAAGTAGGTGGTCCTGCCCGCCCGGACCATGCTGGAGAATACCGCCGACGCGTCTGCCATGAGAACCTCCACGTGTGATGATAGACATGTGCGGATCAGGGGATCCATCAGAAATACAACACGGCGAGGGAATTTACGAATCGGAGGGAAAAAAGAATTGGCGCGAGGAACGTCAGTCCTTGTCGTCAAAGTCGATGATCCGCAGATCTCCAGCATACGTCTTTGACCGGACTCGGGTGATGTGCTGCGCTTTACGGACCAGCAGTTCGATACGATGGAGCTCGCTGCCGAGATCATCCAGATCCCGCCGCACGTCGGGAAGGGCCTGCAATTCGGGATGATTGAGCAATTTCAGGTGCACCAGCCTGGCACCTGCCAGGGGATTGCCGATCTCATGGGCGACTGAACCGGCCATCTCCAGCACGGTTGCACGGCGCACCTGTTCGGCAAGTTCACGTTCAAGAGCGCGTGTGCGGATGCCCACCTGAATGCGGGCAAGCAACTCCTCGTTGTTGAAGGGTTTCGTAAGATAGTCGTTTGCTCCCGCTTCCATGCCGGTAATAATGTCCGCACGGGCGCTCCGTGCGGTCACCATGATCGCATATCGGCCCCGGTGAGACTCCTCCGCCCGCATCCGCCGTATAAACTGCAGGCCGTCAAGCCCGGGCATATTCCAGTCCACCAGCACCACTTCGGGTTTGCCAATCTCGAGCAACTCCCAGGCGGTATCCCCGTCGGCAGCAGTGAACACCCGGTACCCCCGCCCTTCCAGCAAGGCAACCATTCCAGCAACAAAATCTGTTTCATCGTCGATAACCAGCAGCGGCACGGGCGTCGCCATCAGATTTCCTCATGGGCAAGAAGATAACAGAGAAGCGCTTCGACAATAGCCCCCATTTCCAGTTCGCGCGGATGGACTTTGTCAATCGTATCGTTGCCGGAATGGTGGTAATCGAAGTACCGGTGCTGGTCAACGACCAGGCCGAATCCGGCTGCGCCGCGTTCGATAATGGGTGAGATATCGACGCCGCCATGACCGGAACGAATCGTTCCTGCACCCAGGGCATCGAACTGCGGTTGCCACCGGAGCACACGGTTCAGGAGCGTGGAATCACCCTGAACACCCAGGCCGCGGGGAGTGAACCCGCCACCGTCCGATTCGATCGCGGCAATATGGCGTTCGGTACCGCGTCCAGGTGCATCCGCATAAGCGCGGCCCCCGCGGGAACCGTTTTCTTCGTTCATAAACATGACCGCACGGATCGTGCGTCTGGGTTTGACGCCGATCTTCCTCAGCAGGCGGAGAGCCTCGATCGCCTGCACGCACCCCGCGCCGTCGTCATGTGCGCCTGTTCCCTTGTCCCAGCTGTCCAGATGCCCTCCGACAACAATCACTTCCTCCGGTTTCTCAGTCCCCCGCAGTTCACCAAGGACATTGGCGCTGGGAACATCCGGCAGGGTCTGGCAGGAGAGGCGGAGACGCAGACGCGGCATTTTTCCCTGGAGGATCATCGCATGGAGCTTTTCAGCATCCTTCGTACTCACTGCTGCAATCGGAATTTGTGCAATGGTGTCCGCGTAGTGGGTCGCTCCCGTGTGCGGAACGTCGTCCAGCACAAGTGTCATGGAGCGCACGAGAGCGGCAACGGCACCTGCACGGGCCGCCTCAATGGCCCCGACGCTGCGCTGGTTCACGGCTCCGCCGTACGCCGTCCCCGTGTTCAACAGCGACGGATCCATCGGCCGGTTGAACAGCACGATTTTCCCGTGCGGCGCCCCGCCCAGGGAACGGAGTTCTTCGAATGACCGCACCTCTACGATTTCCGCCGTGATCCCCTCTTCGGGAGTCGCGATGCTGCCGCCAAGAGCACACACGTTCAAGCGATCGCCCCGCCGCCCCCGTGCATCCACAAGGACCGCATCCTCCACGGGACCCCGCACCCAGTACGGCACCATGAGGGACTCAACGCGTACCGATGTCAGGCCGCATTCACGCATCATCTGCTGCGTCAGTGTGATCGCTCTTTGTGATCCGGGGGAACCGCTGAGCCGGAGCCCTGCTTCGACGGTGAGTCGGGTCAGAAGGGTGTGGGCGTATGTGGAAGAGAGTCCCTCACACAGGAGGCGCTGCAGAACGGAGTCGGCAGGCTCGGCCGCGGTTACAGGCAGCCGGGCAACCGCAAGAAGAAGTCCGATAATGAGAAGCGTATACCGTGCTCTGTTCAAAGCAGACTCTTTCCGGGGAGGGTGGACTCAGGAAGAACGATACCGGCGTTTGATCTCCGGCATCAGGTATTCCTCGAATGCGCGGGCCTGATCATAGGCCGGGGAAAACCCCCAGTCGCGCCGCGCAGCCGAATCGTCGACATCTTCCGGCCACGTGTCAACAATCGCCTGACGCTTGTCATCGGGCGAAAAACGGATATCGGCACCGGTGAACTCGCGTTTGACGATCTCACGGATGGCCCCGGCGGAAGGGTTGAAGGCGGTGATATTGTAGACAACCTGCGTCAGGACGGTGGACGGCGCCTCGTGCAGGGCCAGCATCGCGCTGATGGCGTCAGGCATCGCCATGAAGGGAATGCGCACATCCTCCCGGACAAAGCAGGCATATCCGTTTCCCTGCGCAGCCGCATGAAGCATTTCCGGCGCATAGTCGCTCGTCCCGCCGCTCGGCACTGTGGCCGCACTGATCAAACCGGGAAACCGGATCGACCGGAAATCCACACCCGATTTCTCCGCATCGGCCGCAAGCTGCCGGTAATGCCTGGTGTAATACCGTCCGAGATGCTCACAATAGAGTTTATTGCATCCATACATGGTGACGGGCGCGTTCCACTGGTTTTCCTTCACCTTGCCCGCCTTGCGTTTGGCGTCGGCCGAGGGGAGCCCGTACACGGCGATGGAACTCGGAAAGAGAAACTTCACCGGCATCCCATGCCAGCGTGATTGTTCAATCGCCAGCTTGAGAAGGGACAGTGTCCCTTCGACATTTACACGGTGGGCGGATTCCGGCGTAAATTCCGCGCGTGTCGACAGCAGCGCCGCCAGATGATAGATCGTGTGGATTTCGTATTCGCTTGCGAGACGCTCAAGCAGGCGTGTATCGAGGATATCACCCACAAGCGCTGCGTTGCAGCGGGCTCGAAGCGATTCGTCAATGGGGCGAACATCCATCGCAATGATGCGCTGATTCCCCTGCTCCGCCAACCGCTCGATCAGTCCATGACCCATTTCGCCATTGGCACCCGTGATAAGCGTCGCGGGCGTTCGTATGTGGTCAGACATGGGAACCTAGAATAGTCGTGGTGAGAGATACTTCAGCGATAGCCCCGGCGGAGCTGCTGGTTAAGGCGACTCCGCGCGCCACCGGGCGGAAGCGGCGACCGTTGAGATTCCGGCGTAGTCAGATACTGAATCCACTCCTTCAATTCACTGACGGGCCGTGCTTTCCTCAGGAAGCCCTCGCACTTGGCGTTCTTTACAACCTCCAGGGTGTGCTGGTCATCGAAAGCGGAAACGAACAAAAACGGCAGGGAGGCAAATGCAGGATCATCCCGGACCGCCTTGTGAAACTTTATTCCATCCTTCACGGGCATATAGATGTCCGAGATAATCATATCAACAGCTGTTTCTTTGAGCTTCCTGTACCCATCCTCTCCGTTCTCGGCAAGCACAACCGTGAACCCCTCGTTTACGAGTACATTCCGGAGCATAAGCCGGTACTCCGGTTCATCATCGACAACGAGTATCGTCATGGCACAGTACCTCTAGAATGTATGAAGAAAGTACCTCACTTCCCCTCGCAACCCTCAGGGCAGCAACTCTTCCTGCCCTCCCCCTTGCTCGTCGCCTTCTTTGAACCGGTGCCTGGAACCGTCTCGCCGGTTTTGGCGCGTTTTTCCAGAGCCATTCCGCATTTCGGACACTTCCCGGCCGCGGTCGCTGTAACCTCGGGATGCATCGGGCACACGTACACATCGGCCACCTGCTGCGTCGTGCCGACGGTTTTCTTCACCTGCTTCTGCGTTTCCGTAGTCTGGGACGAAGCACTTGCGGCCAACAGCACCGTGCACAGGGCAGCTGCAGCAATCGTTCTTACCTTCATTCCTGCGGTCCTTTCTTCCTGAATGTGGCGCGCCCCTCAGGGCACATTGTCTTATAATGTACGATTTGGTTCTCTTACCCGCAACCCGCCAATTTCCGCAGGGAGATTTCCGGAAGCCCGCCCGGGCTTCTCCCGTATCAGCCCCGGTACTCCCTTGCCACCCGCCTTGTCAAGAGACTTGTGGTTTCGTAAGGAATTGTGCCGGTTGCGGCGGCAATATCCCAGGCGGTGATCTGGTCGCTGCCGCTCCGGCCGATCAACACCACCTCATCCCCCACCTCCACCCGTTCATCGGGCCCGACATCAATCATCATCTGATCCATGCAAATCGTCCCCACGACCGGATACCTCCGCCCCTTGATCAAGGCCTCCGCTTTGCCGGTGAGCAGCCGGGAATACCCGTCGGCGTAACCGGCCGGAACGGTGACAATCGTCGTCGTCCGCCCCGTGAAGTACTTTCGGCCGTACGAAATGCTCGTGTTCGGCCCGACGGTTTTGACAAATGCCGCTCGGGTAACAAGCGAAAGGACCGGCCTGACGGGGTAACGCTCCACCATCATATGGCCGGGAGGGTATCCGTACAGCATGATGCCGGGCCGCACCATATCCAGATGCGCGCCGGGCATGGTCATGATCGCGCCGCTATTTGCCATATGCCTGAGGGGGACGGTCACACCTTCCCTGCTGACAGCCAGGAGAAGTTCGGAAAAACGGCGGAGCTGCAGTTCTGCAAACCTGGTGTCAGGGTCTTCGGATGTCGCAAAATGGGAGTACACTCCTGCAAGTCGAAGAAGCGGCGATCGGGCGGCGTTCACAACGAGCGACGCAGCCGATTCTGCGAGCCGGCCAAGCCGCCCCATACCCGTATCAACCTTCACCTGTACACGCGCAACGCTTCCGATCCCCCGTGCCGATTGTTCGATCCATTCAAGGGCTTCATCGGAAACCAGCGTCATGTCAAGATCCGCCGCGATGGCCTCCGGTATGGTTTCCGGAGCGGGCGTTTCAAAAACGAGAATTGGAACCGTGATCCCCGCGGCGCGAAGCTCAAGGCCCTCATGCACACGCGCGACTCCAAAATGCCTGACGCCATGGCCGAGAGCTGCTTCCGCCATCCTGACCATACCGTGACCATACCCATCCGCCTTGACCACCGCCATGATCGCAACGGAAGGCCCGACATAGGCACGGACGGCATCGAGGTTATGACGGAAGGCGGCAAGATCCACAATCGCCCGTGTCGCCCCCTGTATGGATCCTGTTTCCGGCATAATGCTGTAATATCCGGACCATTTTCCTCAATCGCAAGGAATTGCAATTCAGCCGCCTTGTGCGTAATATTGTTCGCAAATTCCCAGGAGCCCGCTATGCGCCGTACCGTCTGTATTCTTCTTCTGTTCTTGCTGACCGCCCTCCCGGTATTCACGCAAAAGAAACCCTTCGCCCTTGCCGACCTGTACCGCCTTAAAGGTGTCGAGGACCCGCAGTTCTCACCTGATGGCCGGCAAATTGCCTTTGTCGTGCAGGAGCACACTCTTGCCAAAGGAACCACCAATGCCGAGATCTACATCATGCGTTCCGACGGCCTTGATGTGCGGAGAATGACCAATAATCCCGCCGCCGACACGCACCCCCGGTGGTCACCGGATGGACTGTCCATCATGTTTGTCTCAACGCGCCGTAACGGCGCACAGGCATGGCTGCTTCCTGTGGACGGGGGCGAACCCAGACAGCTGACGGATTTTTCCGCCGGCGTGGGCGGCCCCATCTGGTCGCCCGATGGTAGGACCATCGCCTTCACAAGTGAGGTGTTTCCTGAATGCGCCTCCTCCGACAGCTGCAACAAGTCCATCACGGAAACCATGACCAAAGGACCGCTCCAGGCACATATGGCCGACCGCCTGCTGTACCGCCACTGGACTTCCTGGAAAGACGGCCGGCGTTCACACATCCTTCTGTTCAATATTCAACAGAAAACGTACCGTGATCTCACGCCGGGGGACTTCGACGCTCCCGCATTTTCTCTCGGAGGCGTCGGATTCGCCTTTTCTCCCGACGGCAAGGAGATCTGTTTCGTGGCCAACCGGGATCGAAACGAATCAGAAACGACCAACAAAGATCTTTTTGTCGTTCCGGCAGCAGGCGGCGCCGTCGTGAACCTGACAGCCTCGAACTCCGCCTATGACGGCGATCCGGCGTATTCGCCGGACGGCAAATACCTTGCCTACCGGAAACAAACGGTCCCGGGGTACGAAGCGGACCGCTTTCGCATCGCCGTGCTGGATCGCGCCACACAACAGAGCGTCGTGCTAACAGACGAATTCGACTACTGGGTGAACGACATCCAGTGGTCGCCCGATTCCCGTGGTATTCTCTTCACGGCAGATGTGCGGGGCCACGTGCCACTGCATCGCGTCGACAGAACAACGCGGTCTATCACGACGGTCATAGACCCGAAGGCTATCGACGCCTTTACCATTGCTCCGGGCGGGAAAGAAATTGCGTTCACGCGGCGCTCGGTCGGTGAACCGACGGAGATCTGGAAAGCCGGGATGGATGGGAAAGACCTCCGGCGGCTGACATTTTTCAACCAGGCTATAGCGGACAGCGTCGATATCCGTCCTGCCGAAGAGCTCTGGATCCCCTCGTCTTCCGGCAAGCGCATCCACACGTTCATCGTCAAGCCCGCCGGCTTCGATCCCGCCAGGAAATACCCATTGATCCTCAATGTCCACGGAGGTCCGCAATCACAGTGGGCTGATGCATTCCGCGGCGATTGGCAGGTCTATCCCGGTTCGGGATACATCGTGGCATTCCCCAATCCCCACGGCTCCACCGGGTACGGCCAGGAGTTTACGGCGGGAATTTCCGGCGACTGGGGCGGGAAAGTGTATCAGGATGTGATGGCGGTGACGGATTCACTGGCGCGACTTCCCTATGTCGATGCCGGCAGAATGGGAGCGATGGGATGGTCGTACGGAGGCTACATGATGATGTGGCTGGAAGGGCACACCGACCGCTTCAAGGCGCTTGCCGCAATGATGGGGGTGTATAACCTCACGGCGATGCATGGAACAACCGAAGAACTCTGGTTCCCCGAGTACGATCTCGGAGGGACACCGTGGGATTCCGGCCTCTACGAACAATGGTCACCCAACAGGTTCGTCAAGAACTTCAAGACACCCTGCCTGGTCATCACAGGAGAACGGGACTACCGTGTGTCCTATACCCAGAGCCTGGAATTCTTCACCGGACTTCAGCGCATGCGGGTGCCGTCTCGGCTCGTTGTATTCAAGAACGACGGACATTGGCCCGCCGGTGTGAAGTCGATGCCGTTCTATTACAACGCGCATCTGGATTGGTTCCACACATATCTTGGCGGCGCCCCTGCTCCGTATGACATGGAAAAGATGCTCCGGAATCAGGTCTTCGTCGTCCAATAGCGCAGAGGAAGAGAGGAGCATGGATCAAGGCCTCCGTGCATGGGTTGTGGCCGCGGACATGGGCTACGGTCACCAGCGCGCCGTATTCCCGCTGCGTCATATCGCGGAAGGCGGCATCATTGCTGTTGGTCGCAACGACGCCGCCTCCCCCGCGGAACGCCAGCTCTGGTCCCGTATGCTCACAGCGTACGAAGGCCTCTCCCGGGCGCGCAGTATTCCGGTCATCGGCAAGTCGATCTTCACCATCCTGGACACTCTGCTTCACATACCGTCGTTCTACCCCATTCGCAATCTCTCACACAGCACGTTTCAGGTGGACCTGCTTTCATCGCTGATCCGGAAAGGACTTTGCCGGGGAATGATCGAACGGATCGCATCGGAGCACCTTCCCGTAATCACATCCTTTTTTGCGCCGGCCATAGCCGCCGACCGGAATGGCACGCACCGGGTGTTCTGCATCATCTGCGACGCCGACCTGAACCGTGTTTGGGTGGCGAAGGAACCGTGGGAGAGCCGGATCACGTATTTCGCCCCTTGCGGAAAAGCGGCCCAGCGGCTCAAAGCCTATGGGGTCCCTGAGGAACGGATCCTGCTCACGGGATTCCCCTTGCCGGAAGAACTGGTCGGTGGACCGGACATGGCAACGCTGAAAGCCGATCTGGGTCAGCGTCTCTTCTATCTGGACCCGAACAACCGGTTCTGGCCGATGCACGGGAAGAGTGTGGAGCATTTCCTCGGGGTGGAACACTGCCGCTTCCGGCGAACGCGGAAGCTGACCATCACCTATGCCGTCGGCGGTGCCGGCGCACAGAAGGAAATCGGCGGCCGTATCGCCAGGAGCATCCGGTCCCACATTCTGGACGGTACTCTACGCCTCCACCTTGTTGCAGGCACCAGAGCCGAGGTCCGCGACTATTTCCTCTCCGTCAAGGAAGCCGTCGCTCCCACATCTCCGGATCTGCAGGTCTTTTATGCAGACACGCTGCCGGACTACCTGCAGGGCTTCAACGGGCTGCTGCGTGAGACGGACGTTCTCTGGACCAAACCCAGTGAACTGTCATTCTATTCCGGACTCGGACTCCCGATCATCATGACACCAACCCTTGGTTCGCAGGAGAAGTTCAATAGGAGATGGCTGCTGGAGATACAGGCGGGCATGAGGCAGGATCCACCCGACTACACCGACCAGTGGCTCTTCGATGCTCTCTCTAACGGCCGCCTGGCGGAGATGGCCTGGTCGGGATTCCTCAAGGCCCGCAAGCTCGGCACACAGAAGATTCTGCACGTCCTCCGTGAAGGGAGGATGCCGGCCGACACCTCCCCGGTCATCCGGTAGCACTGTGACCGTACCCGACACACCAGCCACCTCCGCCATACGCTTCCTGCGTGATCGGCACATCTCTTTCACACCCTACTTCTACCGGTATGAAGAACATGGCGGCACACGTGTGGCATCCACGGCGCTGGGTATAAGCGAGCACGCGGTCATCAAGACACTCGTTCTGCAAACCGACACGCGGACACCGTTGATCGTGCTGATGCACGGTGACCGGGAGGTTTCGACCAGACAGCTCGCCCGCACAATCGGCGTGAAGCGCGTCGAACCGTGTGATGCTGCCGCGGTCGTACGCTTCACGGGCTACGTTGTCGGGGGCGTGAGTCCGTTCGGCACTCGCACCCGGCTTCCGGTCTACGTCGAACGGACGATTCTCGGTCTGTCGTTTGTGCTCATCAATGGGGGCAAACGCGGATTCCTGGTGGGCCTCGTCCCGGCAGACCTCCTGACCGCTCTCGATCCAACGCCTGTGGACGTAGCCGTGATGTCCGCGTGAAATCACATCCCGGGCACCGGCCATGTGCGCGGGATCATCGATTTGACCCATCAGCCTTCGGTTTTGCGTGCGCTGGATCACAGAGTGGAGGTTTTTCATGCCCGGGGGTTGTTTTTCGACTCCGCGGATAGTATCTTTTCTTCACACTTCCCCGAACTCTCCAGGCATCACAGCTGTTATAGAGACGTCGTCTCATGCACAACGTATCCACAACCGGCACCGTTTCACACGGCCGTCAGGACAGGCCCCGGGCGGCTATTATGAGGGTGTACACGATCGCCGTCATGGATGACCGTGGGGACGGGCATCCTCAGCCGCCGCGTCTGCTCGAGTATCGCCGGTACGTGCACACGCAGTCCTACTCGCGCGCAGGGGGTATCGTACCGAGCCTCGTGCCCCCGACAATCGATATTCGCATCTAAAAGGCGTGCAAGGTTATGGAGCATTCATTCTTCATGCAGCCGTACGAAGCTACCACCGAGAATATCACGATTACCGTCCGACCTATCTACCTGGACGGCCAGTCGGAGGTCATCGGCAAAAAGTTCGTCTTTGCCTACTTCATACGCATTGAGAACAACAGCACGACCCCGGTGAAACTCCTGCGCCGGCACTGGTTCATCCGGAATGCCAGGGATGAACTCCGCGAGGTGGAGGGTGAAGGCGTTGTTGGTCAACAACCCGTCATCGGACCGGGCAGGGGGCACGAGTACAACAGTTACTGCGTGCTGGATACCTTCGACGGGAGCATGGAGGGAACATATCTGATGCGGCGGACCAATGGCGAGCTGTTCTACGCGGTGGTCCCCCGCTTCACCCTGCGGGCCATGGCCAATTGAATGCGAGCTGAACTGTACCGCCGCCTTTTGCGCGCCAAAATTCACCGTGCACGCGTCACTGAAGCCAACCTGCACTACGAAGGAAGCCTCACCATACCGCCCGATCTGCTCACCCATGCGGGTATTCTGGAGTATGAGGCGATTCAGGTCTGGAATGTGACGCGCGGCACCCGGTTCGAGACATATGCCATCGCCGGCGAGGCGGAATCGCGCGACCTCTGCGTGAACGGTGCAGCAGCCCACCTGGCCGGCCCGGGCGATATCATCATCATCGCCGCCTTTGCGGACGTTCCCGAATCGATGATCGGGGATTTCCGTCCGGTTATCGTGTTCGTCGACGATGAGAACCGCGTGATAGAAACAGGCGGGGAAATCCCGGGTCCCCGGGTCCATATCCGCGGGTGCTGAGTCATCCTCTTCTCGCCAACCTGCTGAATCTCTCCCCGATATCCTTCCTGATGGAAAAACCGGTGGTGATCCGTTTCTGCATATTCTGGGGGGCATCACCCGGGGTATTGGGCGGAGATCCGGCCGTCAACCGGGAAACGGCTGCCGGCCGGGAAGACTCTGAAGCGGAACGGAAAGTGTGGAAGCCGGGTTAGAACCGTATTCCCAGCGAGAACCTGTTGATGCTCGGAAGCAGATCGTACATCGCATAGGCATAGTCGATCACCACACGAAGATCACCCAGCGGCATGTCCACTCCGGCACCGAAAGTCGCCCTCTCGGTATCGTACCCGAAACGGTATCCGCCGCGCAGGTTGAAGTATTGCAGGATATTCAACTCCCCTCCGACATTCAACCGCTCATCATTGTCATTCGGATGGACCGCATCCACCTCGAGCAGCAGCGACATATCGTCCAGTTTGACCGGCATTATCGAAACACCCACCTGGAAGCGCAGGGGCAGCGCATAGTCTTCTCCCGCGAGCCGCGCCGGGGTCAGACGGTTGTAACTCATTGAAGGATCGGCATCGTACTTCACCGAAAGCTCCTGGCCGTCGTACCGCATATCGCCGCCGAAGTTGGTCATGCTCATGGCGATGGTGAGAGCACGGAAATCGATATGATACTGCGTCCCGACATCGAATGCCACTCCCGAAGCGGTCTGGCTCCAGATCCGCTGGTTCACATACTTCGCGGTCACACCGACGCTGAAATCCTCGGTCAGCCGCCTGGCGTATGTTGCCCCGATCATCAGGTCGCGTGCGTCAAAGAACTGCCCGGTCCCCTCGGGTTCGAGCTCGGTGGTGACCTCCATCTTGTCCACCGACAGCAGGGCAACCGACAACCCGAACGAGCCGAAAGATTCGTCCGTCAGGACAACGGCGGCATGGGTAACATCCATCGATGCCCACCAGGATGTGTGGGAAAGATGGAGGTCGGCCGAAGGGACGTTCACGATCCCTGCCGGGTTCCAGAAAAGGGCAGAGGCATCCCGCACGCTTGCCACAACCGCTCCTCCAATGGCCGATGGTCGGGCACCTGCAGGTATATCCAGGAATTGCGCCCCACTGGTTCCGAGATTCGGATTCTGTGCCCCTGCCGGCAACGCCGTCAGGACGATGACCATCATGATGCCTGTGAGTGCTTTCATGACACACCCTCTCCTGCAAAGTGCTTCTGAACGTTCGGCTGGCGTGTGTTTCATTGGTCCCTACTTGATCACCGCAAAACGCCCTATCTTTTCAGCCGTATCGGTTTTCACCATATAGATATACACGCCCGGAGCGATTTCACGATTGCCCGCCGCACGCATATTCCACGTCTCCGTTCCACCGCTCCCGTTATGCTCGATGGTGGCCACCTTGTCGCCGTCAACCGTGAAAATGAAAATGGTACACTCAGGCGGGAGGTGATTGAACTTCAACTGGCGTATCGGTTCACGCCGGGTGCCGCGCGTACCGAACTCTTCCTCATACAGTGAAGAGATCAGGTAGGGATTGGGCACGACTTTGACGCGATCCAGTTCATTCGCGACGCTCACCGGATCTACCGCCGAAGGCGCCGTGGTGAACCGGAACCGGTCGGCGTATGTCACCTTCGCCCCCGGCAATGCATCGGCGGGAACGATGGACATCACCACACCGTCGTCCGTGACATACGAGGTCCCGTAATACAACGGCCTCAGCGAAAGTACCTGGGTTCCGCCTGAAGCGACGGTCAACCCCGGCAGAATGAGGACCGAATCACCTGCCTCCGGCCGGGCGTCGGCGACCAGCGAAGTATCCGTTAACACCAGGAGCAATCCGCTGAAGCGGATCGGCGCACCGGAGACATACGTCCCCGAATCCACCATCACCTGCGTTTGAAGGTCGAGCACCCGGTAGACGGCCGGTGAAAGAAACGTGAGAGCGAAGACATGCGCGGCCTCCGGCTTCACCGTATCGACAGAGACGGTTATGGAGGATCGCAGATTCCCCTGTACGATATCGTAGGTCGGCGCAAAGGAGACATCAAAGGTCTTTCCGCCGGCCTCCGGAATATCCATGGGCTGAACGGAAAACTGCACGCGCGCGGTTCCGGTTCCTGTCTGCGTTACATTGGAGGCAAGCACGGGCGTCCTGCCGATCGCGGACGATTGGGGTGTGGCAACGCCGAGATTGATGGCATCGCGACTGCCGCCGCGCGGAGACTCCAGGCTCGGTGTTGAGGAATCGCCGGCATCATACGCTGTTACGGTATACCAGTACTCAAAGCCGTTCACCACCGCGGAATCCACGTAGGTGTACTGCAATCCCTTGTCGGGGGCAATCGCATTGACCCTGTCATACGTCGCCAGGGGCACCGGATCCGGGCCGGTAGAGGGAAACTGGTTCCGGTCAATCTGGTCCCAGGTCAGTCCCCGGTCCAAGCTCTTGTAGAGCCGGTACCCCTCAAAATCCAGCAGCCCGGTACCGAAGTCCCGGGAAAGCTCCGACCGGTTGTCCCATGAAATGCGAACCGATCGGTCGCCGGGGAGGACGGCGACTTTCGGCGTCTCCGGCGGGCGGGCACTCAGATAACCGGCCCCATACAACGCATGCGCTTTCTCGGCGTTCGCCGTGAACTCGAGGAGGGAGTTGCCGGCAAGAAAGGCGGTCACAAATGTCAGGGTGTCGCCGGCATTCAGAATGTACGGCCCCGAAGAAATATTCGACACGAGATCCATCCCCGTCGCCGGGATGGTGTTCATATCGTCGAAATGCAGATCGGGGGCGTTGGCTCCGGGATGGAAGTACCTGGATCCGAGCGCGGAATTGTACAACGAAGGGGCGCTCGAGAGAATACCGAAGTGCACACTGTCGGTTTCCATCGGCGCGTCGTCGTCATACAGATTGTAGTGCAGGTCGGTGATACCGCGCTTCACGCCGCCCACATCCGGCGTACTCACCATCACGAAACCGAAATAGCCGGTGTTGGCGCCGGGCCATTCACTGCTCACGCCGTCGTCGTAGAAGTACACCGCCTGGAGTGGTTGGTCAAACCCTATCCGGTCGTCGGCATATTCCTGCGCACCGCCGGGCACATCGCCGATATCCAGATCCATGTACATGCCGAAGTAGAGGCTGTCAATCCGGGATGGTGAACGGTTCACAATTTTGTAAGTGAAGAAGAGCATGTCCCGCACGGCTTTCGCCCCGAAGGCATAGCCGATCTGATGCACCTCAATGCCCAGGATCGGTTTGCGGTTCGTGGAATCGTTATAGACCGCATAACTGTCCTGATCGGAGACGAACACCGGCTGACCGGCGGCATCCTTGACGATCCAGCCCGTTGCAGGCCAGGTGTACGGCTTGTCGCTGAAGGCGATCTTTACGGAATCGCGGTTGTGGTACCCCTCCGCCGCTTCCCACTCTTCGCTCGTGCGGAAACGGCCGGCAATGACGTTGCCCGGACGTCCGACCACCGGGTTGGCCCGGTAGATGTATTCGTGGCTGCTCCGGATAGGCCACTCCCCCCCCACACCCTGGGCAATGGTCGACGGATACAGTTTCCCACGGTTTTCAAAGAAGAGCCCGATGTTGCTCCTATCGTGCGTCCCCCCCGCCCGATCACGTTGTGCGTCTGGCTTGGCCAGCACTTTCGCCCGTTCGGCCTGCTCAAGCTCTTTTAATGACTGCGCCGTTCCGACAGTCCAGAAAACCAGGAGTAGCCAGAGGAGTGCACGCAATTGCCGGTATCTCATGGTAGTGTTTCCTTTTCTGGATGTCAGAATCGCAGCCGGAGACCGAGGCGAATGCGCCGGGGCGGACCGAAATTGCTCGGGTCCTGAATATACTCGTCGGAGTAATTGCCGAGCGTAGTGAAATCCGGTTCGCCGGTATCCGCGTAGACACGGACGACATTCTTCTGATCGGTCAGATTGAGCACCTCCACGAGAAAACCGAGCGTCACAGGTCCGACACGCCAATCTTTGCTCGCCAGGAGATCAATCGTGTATACGGCCGGCTGGCGCGCCGAATTCCGCTCGATGAATCCGACATCCCGTCCTCCGGGTGTATAGGGATATCCCGATCCCGCCCGGACAGAGAAATTCCATGTGGTATTTTCCAGAGGCTGTACGCCGAACAGGTCCGGCCCCTCATTGTCGTACCATGAAAGACCCATGTTCAGGTTGAACACATGGGGCTTGTCAAAATCCAGGGGATACAACAGGGTGGATTCTGTGGTCCCCGGATAGTTCTCGGTTTCCGATGATGCACTTCCCTTGGCCACGGAATAGGTGTAGGTCAGGGTTCCCGACAGATGTTTGATCCGGCGTAGGTTGAGGGTGACTTCGAACCCCCTGACGTTTGCATACGATTCGTTGACGAACAGCGTATACCCGATATACCGTCCATCGATATACGGAAGGTAGTAGCGGGTTCCGACAAGCCCCAGAATATCCTTGTAATAGGCGGTGAACGAACCGACAAGCACGTCACTGAACTGATGCGTGACGCCCACCTCATACGCCGTTGTCCGTTGGGCGTCAAGATCCGGCTGGCCGAAAAGCGGCTCCCGGACATTCAGATCGTACTGGGAGTTCTCATAGAAGTAGCGATAGTCCGGGTTTTGAAAAAACCGGCCGTAGGAAAAATGCAGGGACGTGCGATCGCTGATGGGGTGTGCAATACCGAGACGCGGGCTCCACTGGGTCTTCGGCACCGATTCCTGCAGGGAGTTCTCGTCGAGGGGGTCGCTCCGGAATGGAGCCAGCTGGTTGGCGTAGTCGAAACGGAGACCCAGATTCACCACGAGGGCCGCAAGTTCGATTTTGTCCTGCACGTACGCCGCGCCCTCGAAGGGATTTTTGGTGTAGCTGGTGATGTACGGATAGTTCCGCTTGGGATCGTACACGTTGAAGTAGTCGAGAGCGTGCTTCTTCACCTCCGCACCGAACTTCAATTCGTTCCACTTATCCGCCTGCCACACGAGGTCCCCCCGCACGTTCAGCGTCTTTGTCCGGTTGTCCGTCATTTCCACCGGATCGGCTTTGGCGTAGAATTCAAATCCGTTGCCGATCGGGAGGAACTCCCGTTCACCCACCGGCAGATAGTCCGCCGTGTCCTTGTCGATGCCGTTGTAGTAGGATTGACTGAACAGTGAGAACCGGACGTCGTAGAAGAACGTCGGAGAGACATTGTGTGTCAGCGTGAGCATGCCATGCCCGCTTTCTTCGCGGATGCGGATATACTGATCGCCGATATACTTCCATTCATGCCCGTACGGCTGCCGGTGCCGCTGACCGTACCGTCCA
The DNA here is from genome assembly GCA_963779225.1 of uncultured Bacteroidota bacterium. GTDB lineage: Bacteria > Bacteroidota > Ignavibacteria > UBA10030 > UBA6906 > CAVPCZ01. Next base: position 717,965 of record CAVZWW010000001.1, on the reverse strand, counting down.
CTGGCCACCAGCTTGAGTTCCGGAATAATGCGCGCCGAGAGCTTGGCGAAGGCGGTGATATTCTCGTCATAGCCGTACGGCAGCCATGATCCGAGTGCGTCACGCTCGCCGCTGAGGAACACCGCGGCGTCCTCGCTCCAGAGGGGACCGCTGAACGTACCACTGACACGGTTTTCATGAATTCCCGCATAGCGGTCCACGCCGAATTCGCTGGTGAGCGCCTCGAGATACGCCCGGTAGTCGCGCGCCCCTTCTTTGGTGACAATATTCACCACCCCGCTCAGGGCGTTGCCATACTCGGCGTTGAAGGTCCCGCTGAGCAGGTTGAGCTCTGCGATGGCATCGTTGCTGATGTTCGTCCCCAGCCCCCCGAGCACGGGATCTTTGACGTACATGCCGTCAATCAGATACGCCACCTCGCCGCTGCGGCCGCCGCGGATGTGAACGGCGGAACCCTCGCCCACGACACCGGCCTGTTGCTGCAGCACATCGACGAAGTTGCGTACAGGAAGTATCTTGATCTGGTCGCCTGACACCGCGGACATGGTGGCCGTCAGATCCTTCTGCACCATGGGCCGCTCCGCCTGCACAACAACATCCTCCAGCTGGACGGCGGAGGAGGTGAGCTGCACGTTGATCAGCGTGGTCTGGTCCGCAGTGACCTTTACGCCCTCGATCACCATAGGGGCATAGCCGACCAGGGTCACGCGAAGCTTGTGGAGGCCCGGACGGATGTTCATCAGCGCGTAGGCCCCGTCGGGATCCGTTGCGGCGCCGAGGTTTGTCCCTATGATCACCACGTTCGCTCCCGGCAACCCCTCGGCTCGTTCCCGGTCGGTGATACGGCCGGCGATCTTCCCGGTCGTACCTGCAAACGCTGCACCCGCCACCACGATGAACAGTGCCGTAAGACAGGTCCGCGTTTTCATGTATGTACCTCCTGCAAGAAAGCCAGACAACGGTTATTCAGTGGCATAGTGGCCGGCCTGCTGCAGCAGCCGGTCAGTGTCCTTCAGCATGCGGAGCGCCTTTGCCCTGTTCTTCAGCGCGACCTCCGTCACCAGGGCATTGATCACGACCGAGATCGCCGAAAAGGAGTTGGTGAACAGCATGTTCTTGCTCCGGATGGGCAGCACAAAAAGACATGAAAAAGTGATCGGCGATGTTTCCCGGTCGGTAATCCCGATCACGGGAACCCTGCGCGATGCAGCGGCGGTTACCGCGTCAACGGTTTCGCGCGAATAGGGAGGAAAAGAGAACGCAATCAACAGGTCGCGGGGGGAAAGGAAAGGAAGTTGTTCGACAAATGTCGCGTAATCGTGCACAAACGGTGTTGCGGGCACGGCAACCTGGTTGAGCGAGTAAGCCATGACCTGCGACATCAACGAGGAAATGCCGAGTCCAAGCGTGTACACATGCGACGAACGGACGATGCGGGCGGCCACGTTGCTGAATAACCCGGGATCGATGTTGCTCACCGTTTGCGTGATGTTCTTGACGTCCTGCCGGGCTACCAGGGACAGTGTCTCTTTCCGCTGGAGGCTTTCCGGAATGGCCGACTGTGCGGCGAGCCCGATCCCGGCCTGTATCCCCGAACGCAACTTGCGCCGTAGTTCCATGAAGCCGGAAAACCCAAGGCTCTGAGCCAGACGCACCACCGTGGCCTTGCTGACCCCCGCCCGCCGCTCGATTTCTGTTACCGAAAGAAAAGGAAGCTCCGCCGAAAGCTGGAGGAAGCAATCCGCCACCTTGCGCTGGTTTTCCGGGAGCCCGGGATAGCACGACCGGATGGCCCGCCTCAGCTTCTGGATGTCATACGTGCCATTCGTGTGAGGTGCCATCGCCTGTTTTCTTCAGTGGAGATGCGGGGATGGAGCAGGATTACACATAACGCCAATAGCCTCAGCGTGAACCAGGCAGAGTGCAAAGTGAAACGTTGACACCGCATGATCCGGGATATGCGCGTGCATATGCCCGGATCCGCGGGTGTTTCGTTTTTCATGCGTTTCCTGCCGGTTCTCATTTTTTGGCAGGTACACGCAACAATTACTTCACTAGCAGCATCCGCCGCGTTTCGTTGAATGTGCCGGCGGAAAGGCGATAGAAGTACACCCCTCCTGCCAGACCGGAGGCATCAAAATTCCTCACGTGGGCACCGGCGGAAAGTTCTCCGTCCACCAGCGTGGCAACTTCGCGGCCGAGCGCATCATAGACAGCCAGGCGGGCGTACGAGCTCTTCGGAAGGGCAAACTCGATATGTGTTGAAGGGTTGAACGGGTTGGGAAAATTCTGACTCAGGGCAAACGCCCCGGGCACCAGACCATTGACATCCCCGACAGCGGTCGATGTATACTGGATGATCTGGACGTTGTCCAGACAGACCTTATCCGAGTTGTTGCCGTTGGGGCCGCCATCATACAGGAGGTACCGGAACGCAATGTACCGGGTTCCCGCCTGCGGGAGCAAGAGAGCAACCCGCATCCACCCCTCCTTGGGAGCATTCAGATAGGCGAGCCGCGTAAAGCTGCCCACGGCCGTGTTTGTTGTGGAAACCCGGATGTCCAGTGAATCGGCGTATGACCCGGAGGAAGAGAGCCGTGAGGCAATCCAGAACACAAGTGAGTCGACACTCCCGGCCGGGGCCGAGCCACCGGTATTCGGCGTCACAAGCCAGTCATCCAGCAAATAATCATTGGCGGTACCATAATAGGCCGCCGCGAATCCCGACCCCTCCTGTGGACCCGTGGTATTTGTGCCACCGGTCGTTGTAGAGTAATACCAGCAGGTATCACTGAGATCCGAGGGATCACTGGAAGCGGCGCCGTCGTTGTTGATCATGATCCAGCCTGCAGGTGGAACGGAATCGTTGAACCCCTCTGTAAAAATGGCGGTCCCTGCAAGTGTACCTGCTAACACCGGGGCCGGATTTGACGTCCGTTTCGGCCCCACATCCTTCCCGTCCTTCTTGGCATAACCGGCACCCGCCAGACACAATGTCAGTGCGAGCGCAGCAGCAACGCGTACGATATTCCGCATGCAACCTCCTGTAGTGTGTGAGTGTGAAAAAGACACGTATGGATGAGACTAATGATACCCGAAAAAATACGGCGGCACAAGCAAAATCATCGCCAGAAGGAAGAAAAACAGCTGCGCGGGCAGCATCCAGCGGAACCACTTTTCCCAGGAAATGCCCGCCAGTCCCAGCACTCCCATGGTGACGCCGGAAGTCGGGAGTATGGGGTTGATCCACCCCTCACCGAACTGGAATGCCAGGACGGCGGTCTGCCTTGAAATGCCCACCACATCGGCAAGCGGGGCCATGACCGGCATGGTCAGCGCGGCCTGGCCTGAACCGGAATGGACAAAAAAGTTGATGATCCCCTGCGTGACGAACATGGCCTGGGAGGCAAACACCGGATGCAAGTCCGAGATGACTGTGGACAGCGCATACAGCAGCACATCCAGGATCTTTCCGTCGGTTGCCACCACCAGGATCGCCCGTGCACAACCGATGATCAGCGCTACGCCCACCATGTCCCTGGCACCTTCCTTGAAGCCGTCGGCGATCTGTCCCAGTGACAGCCGGCCAAGCAAGCCGCTGACAATACCCAGCCCCAGGAACAACGCCGCGATTTCGTTTATGTACCAACCGTACTGGAGGATTCCAAACACCAGAAGCACGATTGCCGCAAGAAAGAGCCAGAGCACCCGTTGATGCGCTCCGGTCAGAGGGATTTCGGCTGACGAATCGAGTTGGAGATCATGCTTTCGTGTGAGATCCAGTTCGAAGACCGGACTGCTCCGGGGATCCCTCTTCACCCGCCGGGCATGCAACATGACCACACCGGTCATGCACACCGTGCTGATCACCCAGATGATCATCCGGTATTCTATGCCTGAGTACAAGGGGAGCTCCGCAATACTCTGTGCGATCCCCACGGTGAACGGATTCAAGACCGAGCCGGCGAATCCCGCAGCCGCCCCCAGGAACGGAATAGCTGTTCCCACAATGGAGTCGTATCCAAGCGAAAGCGAAAGGGGGATAAAGATGAGCACAAAAGGCATGGTCTCTTCAGACATCCCGAAAATCGCCCCCGCCAGGGAAAAAATGGTCATGGTGACGGGGATGAAGAACTTCTGCAGATGAGGCCTTCGTGCGAACGTGAATGCCAGCTTCTGCACGGATGCGGTTATCGCCCCGGTCTTCTGTATGACCATGAATGTCCCGCCGATCACAAACAGAAAAGCAATAATATGCGCCGCTTCAATGAAACCTTTGATCGGCGCCATGAGCAATTTGCCCACCCCCTGCGGTTGGCTGGAGACGTACGCGAAGGACCCGGGAACAACAAGTGTCCGCCCGTCCTTGATCTCCCGCCTGTACTCGCCCCCGGGCAACACCCACGTGGCCATCGCCACCAATGCCACAACCGAAAAAATCATCACCAGTGTGTGAAACTGGAGCGTGAGCTTCACGGGCGTTTCTCCCCGCCCACGAGCGAACGCGTTTTGAGGTTGAACCGGTCTCCCGGCAACAAAAGATGGAGTTGCACACCGGTTACCCCCATGTTTCCCGTAGCACTGGCGCGGATGTGTGCGGCACCACCGGCGTCAAAAATCATCACCGAACGGTCACCGATCACCCGGAATGTGCTGTCAGGATCCACCACAATCGCCGTCGACTCATCGATGCCGATGCCCAGCTTTGCCGGATTCTCCAGAACCACACTCAGGAGCCTGTTGAGACGTTTTCTGCGGATGAAATGCTGATCCACGATCACCGTGTTGAGAAAACCGAGCCCTTCGACCGTGACCACATTCCCGGGTTTGACGAAGACGTAGGCGTTGTTGCTGTCCCGGTTAAGCCGTTCGTCGCCCGTCAGCATGATCGTGCTCATGATCGCCGCACCCGCGCTTGTTCCACCGATCACCACACCGCGCCGATGAAGCTCGTGGAGTTTCCGGTAGAGAGGTGTGCCCAGCACAGCACGGGTCACGCGCACCTGGTCGCCTCCGGTGAAATAGATACCCGTTGCGCTGTCCAGACGTGCACTGGAAGCCGGATCCAGCGCCTGCTCGCGTGTGAACTGTATCCATTCCGCGCGGGCTCCGATTTCGCTGAATTCCGCCACCTGTTCCATTCCTGCGGTGTCGGGGTCCCCGCTTGCCATGGGAAGGACGATAATCCGTGCTTGAGCCGGTCCGCCCGCAAGGCGGACAAATTCCTCCATCATCCCTTCGCTCCGCCTTCCTCCGCCGATAATGAACAGCCTGCCGCCGGACTGCTCCCCCGCCATCATCAGCAGAGCACCTGAGAGGAACAGCAGCAGAATGAAAACCGATCTACGCATGTGCACCGTCCTTCCGGATAAGCCAGGCCGCGATCTCCGCTGTTTTCCGGAGATCCTCAAGAAGAATGAATTCGTCGTTGCCGTGCGGATTCTGTGCACCGATGCCGAGATTTGCCGTCGGGATACCTTTGGCATTCAACGTGTTGGCATCGCTTCCGCCGAGATATTCGATCGCGTGGGGTTCCAATCCGACTCCGCGCAGCGCTGCAACAGTTCTGGAGAACACACCGGATTCATCGCTGATGACAAACGGCGCAAAGTCCACCGCCGTCTGCATCTCGAGACCTGCACCGTGCTCTTCCGCAACGGAACGGAATGTACGCTCCAGGAATCCCAGATGATCGTCAATCGCACGGGGGTCAAACGAGCGCACTTCCCCTCCAATGCTGCACTGTTCAGCCACAACATTGGTGGCGGTGCCGCCCGTAATCGTTCCGGCATTGGATGTCATCTGCGGGGCCAGGCGGCCCATGGGGATGCGGCTGAGCGCCTTCGCGGCAACGTGAATAGCGCTGATTCCTTTTTCCGGCGCAACGCCGGCGTGCGATGCGCGTCCGTGGAAGTGCGCAGTGTACAACGAACAGCCGACAGCCGACTGGATGAAGGTCCCGGGACGTTTCGAACAATCAAAAACGAATCCCATTTCCACGTTGTAAGGGGACAGATCCAGCTTTTTTGCCCCGAGCATACCCAGTTCTTCAGCCACGGAGAATACCACGATGAAGTTCTCCCTCCCTCCCGATCCCGCATGGGTGCGGAGCAGGTCCAGAAGAACACTCACACCGGCACGGTTATCCACGCCGAGTATCGTGGACCCGTCGCTCGTAATCCGATCCTCTGTGAGCACCGCCCGGACACCGGCGGTGGTGCCCGGCGTATCGAGATGGGCGAAGAGCCCTACCGTGGGACGACCGGGAATGTATGATCCCGGGATACATATGAGGTTCCCGCAGGTCCCCCCGATGGCCTTTCCGGCATTATCTTCCACGATCCGTACCGGGATGCCGGTCAACGCCTTTCGGACAAAAGCTCCCATCGGGGATTCCTGAAGGGACGGGGCGTCAACAGCGACGGCATCGAGAAACAATGCGGTAAGCGGTGAGACCTGCATGTAAAGTCGTTTCCAGAGAGTAAGGAAGGTGAGAAAAATATTTCACGTCAATATACGTTGACGGGGGGGCTTTGTCAAGCCTCCCTCACCACCTGCCACGTCACCCACCCCCAGAGCTCCCTGAACACGCTCTCCCATGTCCTCCGTCCACCGGCTGTCCTGCCGTCCCCCCCTCTCTCATAGCCGGACGCTACGAAGGGCGTTACCCTGTAGATGCCCGGGACGAAGGGCGCCTTCTCTTATCGACCGATCACCGGGAGTGAGGCCCGTGCAGCTGTGTGTCCGCCACACCAACACGCCGTGTTTCTATTCTTCCTCCAGCTGCAGATCAGCTGCTCTCTTCTCGCTGCCCTCCATCGGGATGTGGAACGGATTGGGCGTGTCCTGGGTTTCCGTCTGCGTGAGGAATACCGTGAGAACCGGATGTACAAGCGCAGCCCGGACCTTCTCCGCAGTCGTCTTGGACGGGTCGAAGAAGACCAGACCTGTGGGCCCGTCCACATACCGGGTGGAGAACCGCACAACACCGTCATCCCCGGAGAGGTGGCTCGAGAGTGATCCGAAGTAACGACGCAGCGGGGGGACATCGGCCTCGGGCATGCTGAACACCCAGACACTGAGTTGCTGCGGCACGTACTCTTCGTACCCGTTGAATTCACGGTCATACGGACGGAAGATCAGGCGCTCGTAGCTCCCGACGTCCATTGACCCGAGGTCCCCCCCGGCATTATCGCAGGAGAAATCCAGTTCCAGTTTCTCTTCGCCGGTCGGTTTCTTTGCCACCACCTCGCGCGCCTCGATCCGCCCCTTGATTGCGGCCGGCGTGGTCCTGGCGCGATCAAAGAAGATTTTCGCCATCACCGGTTCGCCGAACCGGGTTTCAAAACCCGCCACGCCGGGGTCATTCTTCAGCGCATAGGCGAGGTTGTTGAAGTCGATCAGATCAAACAACCTGTAAATCCCGACTTCCCAGACGCCTACGGAATCCACCTCTCCTTTTTTGAGATCCCGCACCCGCTGCTTCGCGGGCGCGAAGAGCGAAGACTTCACGCGGGCTTCCGTAATCTCGACCGGATTATAGTAGACACGCACGGTATGCGAGCTCGCATACGTGTCAAGTCCGTATATGCCCGGAACGGATTCAAGTTTCTGTTTCACCGACATGGAACTGCCATAACACTTGACAGTCTTCACGCCGGAAAGCATGTACGTCTGTATCGTCTTGACGCTGTCAAACCCTCCCCATCGCTCTTCAATCGTAGTGAACTCAAACCCGCGCGCGGCGCCCAGACTCAACGCAACGAGCACAACGGTTGCCGCAGGCGCCAGATACCTGATGGGCGGTTTTTGCCTGGCGATCGACAGGGTATTCTTCAGGGGACAGACATAGACGCAATCCGTGCACAGATTGCAGTCCGTGTGAGTGACCGCCGTGTAATTCGAGATGGCGATGCCCTGAGGACACTTTTCATCGCACATCCCGCAGTCGGTGCACAATTCGGCCGACCGGGTGATTTTCGCCGCGGGCAGAAGGTAACTCCGGAGAAACCCGATCTCCGTCGCCGCGCCCACCAGAACCAGACCGCCGACCAGCCAGATGTACCCGAGACCCGCACCCAGCAGATTCGCCAGGACGAACAGTCCGATCACCGCAGCGGCGCCGGCAGCATTCAAAAAGATGTTGCTGAGAGCCCCGAGGGGGCAGAGATACTTGCACCAGAACAGCCTGAAAAAGAGTGCGCCCAGAACAGCCAGCACGGTGGCGGGAATGGCAAAGTATAAGACCATATCCGTGTTCTGAAAGAGGTTCACCGCTGCGAAGTACGGATCGTACTCCTTGCAGAACAACTCGCTGCGGGTCATGGTGAAATATACTGTCACGAACAGGAGTACATATTTGAGAAGACGGAGTGGCCGGTCGACACGGGCGGGCATCTCCCGGAGTATCTTCCACTTCTTCCCGAGCTTCCCCAGCCACTCGGTGATTGAACCGATCGGGCAGAGGTAGCTGCAGAACAATTTCCCGACCACCAACACGCCCAGGAGGAGCCCGAAACCGAGCAGCACCTGTATCTCGCTCATGGTGCACGACATCGTACCCTTGTTGAGCCTGCTCATGAAGGAGGAAAGCCCTCCAAACGGGCAGTAGGCCTCGAAGTCGGCCACGTATCCGCCGCCAAAAAGGGGCCGGATGGCAACAAAGCCGATGAGCCCCAGAACCACCAGCTGAAATCCTATGCGTATGGAATTGCGGTACCGCCAGCTGTTTGCCATTGAAGTCTGCTCTCCGTAATCGACCGAAATTCACTATTGGGTCAGGTCGTCCAACTCATGCCACTCCGCCGGGCGTTCCACCGCCACCCTGTGCCAGCCGCACCTCGGACATTTCACGCATGTCAGGATTACTCTTGAATTTCCGGCGAAGCGGTTGCGGGCCGATTTTGGCCCGGAAGTTGACTCCGCCTGCGGTCACATCGCCGATGCGGGAGGCCTGAAGATGTACCGGCGCTTTCGGCCACACGTTGCTCGTTGCCGTTCAAAACTTGACTGCGCGGGCCATTTGACAGAGACAGGGCATAACCCGGAGAAGGCGCGGCATTGAGCGCCAAAAGTCGGAACAATCCTGATACCTCGAGCAGTCCGGAGTGTCAACTGTGGCAACAGAGCGAAAGGAAGAACAGTGAAGGGATGAGCATCCCCTCTACAATATACATTTCCCGGCGAAAGAAACACTATTCCATGGAATTCTTCATGGCCCGGCGAATACCAGCGTCAGTTCCACTATTTCCGGACGGTTCCCCAGACGCACCGGCGGCCCCCATGTCCCTATCCCGCTGGACACGTAGACGTGGGTGTTTCCCTTGGCCAGATACCCCCAGCTGTTCTCGTATATTTTTCGTGTGACATAGTTGAAGGGCCATAGCTGACCGTGATGCGTGTGTCCCGAAAGCTGGAGATCCACTCCGGCGTTTGCGCCCTCCTCCAGGTGGAACGGTTGGTGATCCAGCAGAACCACCGCCTTGCGCCGGTCGATACCGTGCAGAAGGTCATCCAGCGGCCGGCGCCGTTTTCCTGAAAACTGGGAAATACTCCGGTCCTCTCGTCCGACCAGGACAAGGGCATCATTGACCGTGACCGCTGTGTCCCGGAGCATCCGTACGCCATGCTCGACAAGATACGCTGTCGCCTCTTCCACACCACCAATGTATTCGTGGTTGCCCGTGATACCATAGATCCCGTACCGCGCCTTGATTGCCCTCAAGGTTTCACCGAGGTTCTGCTTGATCACCGGCCCGAGGTCTTCATCCACAATGTCCCCCGCAAGGACCACGAGGTCGGGATCAAGCCCGTTGATCGTCTCCACGATTCGATCGAACCGTGACTTTCCGATGACCGTTCCCAGATGGATGTCCGATGCCATGACGAGGCGCAGGGTTTTCAGACCGGGTGCGGTTTTGGCTATCTGCAGGGTGATTTTGTGCACCCGGGGATAGAGCGCGTTCAAATGGCCGGCGATTACCAGAGGGATCACCACGGCGAGTACGGCGACGGCAATCCAGCCTGCGCCGGACTCCGACATGATCCAGGGCGGAAAGAACGGAACTATCCTGTTGGCAAGCCGTGCCAGATCGATCAGGAGGCAGGCAAGGACAAAATAGAGGAGCGCGGCAAGCCAGAACGATCCGATCCAGACCAGAAATGTACTCGGCCCGGAAAGCCAGAACCGCTCGAGCACCCGGCCGGCAATGAATGCAAGGGACAACACCAGAAAGGCCACACAATACACGGTCCGCAACCCTGTGCCTTCGGGTATCGCCCGGAGGCCGTGGAAATAAACGTAGGCATTGATCGAAAAGTATACCGTGAAAACAACCACGAAGAAGAGAATCACTTTGGGTACCCTCATGGAAAATCCGGAATGGTCTGAAAAATAAATATAGGGAGGAAGATCATGAGAAGAAAGGTGGGGGCACTCTACAGGATCCGGACGATGACAAGGGTCTGGTCGTCGTGCTGATCGGCACCCGTAGCGAACAGCCGGAGGTCTTCGATGATCAGATCGCGGATTCCTTCTGCAGTCGCGGTGTTCTCGCGCGCCACGGCAGCCGTGAGCCGGTCTTCTCCGTATTCTTCGCCGGCGGCATTCCGGGCTTCCGTGACCCCGTCGGTGGCAAACACAAAAAAGTCACCGGATGAGTATTCACGCGTGTGTTCTTCAAGCTCACGGGCAAAGATTCCCGCATCGTTCAATCCGAGGCCAAGTCCGCGGGGAACAACACGTTCAACCGTTCCGCGCACCGCGCGATAGTGATAGAGCGGCAGATGTCCGGCGCGGACAAATGTCATACGCCGGGAGTGTATGTGGAAGAGGGCACCCAAGGCCGTCACAAAGGAACTCTTCTGCAGGTCGGTGCACAGGAGACGGTTCGCGCGCAGGAAGAGATCGTGCGGTTGCGGCGCAAACCCGTGCAATGCGCGGAGAATCCCCTGCACCTTTGACATGTACAGGGCTGCCGATGTTCCCTTGCCGCTCACGTCGCCGACAACAATCATCAGGTCTCCGTCCGTTCCCTGCAGGTAGTCGAAGAAATCTCCCCCGACCTCCATCGCAGGAAGTGAAATTCCCGCGATCTCCATCCCCGGGATGTGCGGCGTCGTCGACGGCAACGAACTCATCTGAATGCGGCGGGCGATGTCCAGCTCGTGCCGGAGCCGGTCCTTTTCCGCAAGATGCTCGTAGAGGAATGCGTTGTCGATGGAAACGGAAACCTGCTTGGCGACATCGCCCAGAAATGTCAGATCTTCCGCGCCGTGAGGGGCCTCTGACATTTTCTCTCCAATCAGCAGCACGCCGACAAGACGGTCTTTCGAACGAACAGACACGGCATGCTGAAACCCCAGAGTCTGTACCTGACCGCGTGGCCCGGCGGGAAGCAGATCAACACGCGACACGCCGCCCGTTGCGGCCAGCGCTTTCGCAAAGTCCCCGTTCGTCGAACCGGCAAACCGTTCCCAGACCTCTGATTCCACGCCGCTGACCGCGTGGCAGCAGTTCGTCAAACCGTCACGGAAAACCAACAGCCCGGCCCTTTTCAACTTGAGAAGATCCACGAGCGTTTCCACAATCCCCGTTGCGATATCGTTCATGGAGAGTTTCGATGCAAGAACCTCTGAGAGCTCGCTTGCGGCCCGGCGGTAGTCGAACCGCGTGCGGTAGTACTTCCTGTCGATCACCTGCTGGCCGCCTGCACGCAGCCGCCAGAGGAGATACCAGACGCCGACCGCAAGAATCATCACCCCGAGCCGCTGGAGAAACTCCCGCTGATCGGGAGACGAAGGATGGCTGTCAATCTCCACGGAGAATCCCGTTACGGTGACCCCCGGCACCGGGAATGAAACCCCCGGAATCGCCAGGAATAACCGGAAGAACAACAGCGCAACCAGTGCCCCCCAGAACAGGCTCAACAATGTGTATTGAACGTTCCGGCGGATCCGGAGATCCAGATCCAGCAACCGGTAGTGGCCGATCGTGAACAGATAGGTGATGGGAATGACGATAAGGAGCAAGCCGGTAAACCCGAATTGACCTGTTTGTCCCAGCAGGAGCAGAGCCACCACGACGATGGCGGACCCGGCGCCTGCTACCAACCCCGCCAGTTTAAACGGTCGGACAATGCGTTTTTGTTGGGCCGTGAGTTCTTCCCTGAAGAGGAATGTCAGCACTCCACCCAGAATCAGATAGAGAAAGAACAACAACACCGGCAGTACCTGAGTACCCGAGAAGACAAAAAGCGGGGAAAGGAAGGCGAGACCGTACAGAAGTGGTAGAAGCCATTTCTCTTTCAGCGCTCTGGGCCGCTCCCAGGGAAAGAGAAGGGCTGTATGAAATGCGAAGGCTGCGCCAAGATATGCGCCGTATACCTTGAGGATGTCACGGAGAACCGTGAACGGTGTCTGATCCGGCTCCGCTTTGACGGCAACCACCGATATGAAAAACCCGATGAGGATGAACCAGAACCCGATTGTCAGAGCAGCGGCGATGGCAGGTCGTTTCAGGGCAATGAACAGGCCGGACCCGATGTAGACCAGGCCGGCCAGACAGAAGACCAGGAGGGAGAGAGCGAATCCGAATTCCGCAAGTGTTACCTGGAGGGTGATTCTCTGTCCGTCGCGGATAACGTCATAGGTGCTTGCTTTTCCCGATACACCCCGGCGCAGCAGGAGATCGGCCTCCATCGCATCGCGAAACCCCTGCCCGTTGATCCGGGTGATCATGTCACCCATTTTCATTCCCGCCCTATCGGAGGCACCACCCGGAGTCACGGCAATGACGACCACGCAGGCAGGCAACGTGTCCGGCATCCCTTTTGAGAGATCACGGATGGCAACCCGGAACATGAGGAGGGCATCAAGCGACGGTCGAAATGCCCTCACATCCGTAGAGTCACCGGAAAGCCCACTCAGAACCTTCTCGAACGAGGCGAGCGTTCGGGTCGGTCGCTTCGCCACCTGAACGATCATGTCGCCGGGCCTGATCCCGCTCAGAATCCTCCGTTTCAAGTCTTCAGAGAGGGTCCCCCCCGTCCGCGGGCGCACCTCTACGATGCCCGCCTCCACCGGAACAGCAAGGGTCACCAGGGAAGGAGAGGATATGAAGAGGTTTTCGTCCGTGGGCGAACCGGCCGCTCTGTAGAAAGTGATCACTGAAATCGTCACCAGCGCGATGGAGAGAAGGCTGAAAAGGAGTCGCGTCAGAGCGGGGTGTTTTGTCAGAAATGTCATATTCTTGCTTTGGTCCGGTGCAGGAGATCCGGCCTTGATTTGTCGCGCCAGCACACGTAAAAAGCCGACACCATTCTCGTTATTCCTTACTACGCAATGTAGCTCCAAGAGTTGTAATAAGCCAATAGACCCAGGTGTTGAATATTTCAACACCCCGCCTCTTCCGGCTCATAACGGGAACATTTTTTAGGTGCATCTCAAAATCGGTTTCTGTAGCTTTGGTGCACTATTCTTCGTTCTCTCCGCGCCCGTCTCGAATTCCCCTGAACGTAGCGGGCCAATAATATCTCTCGTCGTACACTCATCATTCACGAAAGGAACACCTATGTCCATTGCACGTAGTTTCTGTGTGTTCTCGCTGCTGACAGCGATCCTCGCCGGGCAGGCGCTGGGAGGTGGGTTCCAGCTCAATGAACAGGGAGCCCGCGCAATGGCTCAGGGCGGAGCGTTTGCCGCACGGGCCAATGACCTGTCCGCGATCTTCTTCAACCCCGCGGGATTGGCATACCAGAAGGGGCTGGGTGCCTACGTGGGTGGAACCATGATTCTTCCGAAAGGCGCGTTCACGAACCCGACCACCGGGAAGACTACGGACATGGTGAGCCTGACCTTCGTCATCCCGAGCGTCTATCTCGGTTACGGGATGGAAAACGGACTTGCCTTCGGCGTTGGCTTCTACGCTCCATACGGTCTCGGAACTGAATGGCCGGCAGGCTGGGAGGGACGCTACAAGGCCCTGAAGACCGATCTTCAGCATCTCGCCATCAACCCGACGATCGCCTACAGGGTGAACGACAACCTCATGATCGGTGCCGGGATGAGTTATACCTGGTCAACGGCGAAACTGAGCTACAATATTCCGACCTATTCCAGTCTGGCGCCGCCAACACCGGCAACCACCGACGGATTGGTGCTCCTTGATGATGCAAGCGGAAGTGCCTTCAGCTTCAACCTCGGCGCGATCTACAAGCCGATGCCGGAGCTCTCCATCGGCGCATCCTACCGCCACTCTGCAAAAACCGAACTCGAAGGTGTTGCAACAATCACAAACGCCCAGGCCCTCTCGTCGTTCTTCCCGGGAGGGGCCGGAAAGACCAGCATCAATTTCCCGAACCAGATTTTCGCCGGTCTCTCCTACGACATTTCGAAGAACTTCACGCTTGAGGTGGACTACCAGTGGATCGGCTGGTCTACATACGACACGCTGACCGTTGAACTGCCGAACGGACCCACGTTCCCTCTTACAGGTCAGCCGCTCCAGAAGACATCCAAGTCCGCCAAGGACTGGACGAACACCTATATGATCAGGAGCGGCGCCGAATACCGGTATGAGAGCTTTGCATTCCGCCTGGGCATCATCTACGATGCAACTCCCCAGCCGAATGCCACCGTCGAGCCCATGCTGGCTGATGCCAACAGAATCGAAGGAACCATCGGGTTGGGATACAGGTTCTCCGAGTCATGGTCGGTGGACGTTGCGTACCAGTTTATCAGCTTCCAGGACCGCACGGTCACCGGACCGACCACGGGTGACATGAACAAGTTCCCCGGCACATACAAGAACAGCGCCAACCTGTTCGGCCTGAGCGTGGCGTACGGAATGTAACGAGACATATTCAGACGGCATGAAAAGTCCCCACGCCGGTTCCACAGGCCCGGGAAAACCGCATCGCGTGGCAACAGAAGGCCCGGAGGAAAAATCCTCCGGGCCTTCTGTTTTGGGAGAAAGAGGTCGGGGGGGCTATTTCACGTACATCAGCTTTCTCGTCTGCCGGTAGTCGCCCGCCACCAGCGTGTACAGATACATCCCCGAAGAGAACCCCGACATATCAAGCCTGACTTCATATGTGCCCACTTCCTGGAAACCGTCCACCAGTGTAGCCACTTCCTGTCCCAGCAAATTATGTACTTTGACGGTCACGCGGACATCCCGCGGCACCGAATAGCGGATCGTGGTTGCAGGATTGAAGGGGTTCGGGTAATTTTCGTCCATGAAGTAGTCTGTGGGGAGTCCGTCCGGCGCCGGGGGGGGCGTGCCGGCGTTCACCGCCACCAATTGAACGTCTTCAATGGAAAACAGATCGCCCGCCTCGGCATACGGACCGAACCAGAACCGGAGGCGTACGTCGTTGACGGGCGATAGGAAATTGCCCGGCTTGAAATCAACATAGTACGTTTTCCACGCCGGGCGCAGATCGACCCGGTCTGCGGCCAGCCCGTAATAAGTAAACGGCGCACCGCCCTTGAGGACTGAAACCTCGACATCATGCCCGTAATTCGACGCCGCGGCAAAACTGAGACGATAGTTCGAGTCTGGACTCATGACCAGCCCATCCTGGTACAACTCCACCTGTGAACCGTTCTGCGTGATATACACCTTCGCCGAGGCGGGCTTCTGATATCCGGGAGCCTCAACGGCGAAACGTCCGTCTCCATCCGTGAAGAAGGTCCAGCCCGTCGTCCCGCTCTCAAAATTCGGATTCGTCACGGCATTCTTACTGAGAGAAGGCGGCAGATCGAATGTCGTAAGCGAGGCCGCGGGAGACCACGCACTGATCCCGCCACTGGCTTTCGCGCTGACACGCCAGTAGTAGGTGGTACTGTTCTTCAGTCCATCCAGACCATAGGTCGTGGTCGTGATCCCGGTCTGGTCCGCCACAAGCGTAATGAACGATGGTTCGAGGGCCACCTGGAGGCCGTATCCCGTCGCCCCCTGTATGGCATTCCACACAAGCTGTGGATTGGTCGTCATACCGGTGGCACCACTTGCGGGACCGGAGAGCTGGGGGACCGGAGGAGCCTGACTGAGGCCGGAGACAAACTCCTCTGCCCCGATGTCGGGAGCGGCCCCTTCGAACGCCAGATGGACGCCCGCACCGGAGTTCCAGGTCCGGGATTCAGCAAGGGCTAAGGTATTTGTCAGCGTATCTATGGACACGATGCGGACCGGGTCGGCCGAACCGATGGCAATCACATCGCCGTCCGTCACGCCGAATCCGTCGCAGAAAAAGCGCGCATCTTCCACCCGGAGGGATGCACTGTTCGCGCCGCTCCCCACCGACGTTGTCACCGGACGCCCGGCATCGATTGCGGGAGAACCCGGCATGAGCCCGAAACTCCAGGACGGGTCGTAGTCGGTCGGGAGGCGCGGGACATTGACGAACTGCGGATCTGCTTCGATGGCCTGAGCATCCTTCCCGCCCAGATAGGCATACCCGGGATAGGTATTCAGGTTGTTCTGCCACGTCGCCACACCGCTGGCAATGACCATGCCTTCAGCCATCTGCATGGAGAATTTTGCCGGGCCGCCGGCATCAAAATACATATTGTTGTTGAGCTCAAACTTGTCCCCGTAATCCATCTTCCAGGTCAGCAAAGCATGGTTCGGCTGCATGCCGACGATGTTGTTCAGGAACACACGCTTCTGGGCCGGCCTGTTAAATAACGCCGCCCCCACAAGGTCGTTGTTCGCATACGTTCCGTTCGGACCCCGATAGCTCCGCCGGTTGTTGAGAAACACATTGTTGTAATACCGGTACCCCTCATACATATGCGCGCCGGTGTGGTTGTCCCAGATCACGCTCCGTCGTACGATAATATACCGCGAAATGTCTCCGGCACCCAGTTCAAGCCCTGCACCACCGCTATCGTCGGGACCGTCCCAACGGCCGTTGTCGTCACCCTCAGAACTGTACAACAGGCAGCTGTCCACCAGAATCGATTCCGCACCCTTGAAATCGATGCAGTTCTCCGCCGCATGGCCGAGCCGCGACCGCCGTATAATGGTGCCGATATTGTAGGTTTGCTGGTGGTCCAGATAGTTGGGCTCGAACTGGATGTTGTCTTCTTCCCATGAGGTATCGATCTCGCAGTCCTCAACCAGAGTGCCCTGGCTGCGCCGGTCAAACAGGGCATTGTTCTCGTGGGAGAGAATGACGATGTTACTCGCGCCGTGGCTGTGCAGCGTGTCGAAACGGATCACCGTGAATCGCGGCAGCGCTCCTGCAACGACGATACCCATCACCTGTCCGCGGATATAACAGTGTTCCACAATGTTGTGTTGTCCCTCCACAACCACTCCGCGCGACCAGGCATGCAATGTCCAGTAATTGTAGGTGGGATCACCGTCGGCAACCACGCGGCATCTGCGCAACGTGTTATAGTTGCCGGCCAGATGCACCCAGTACTCAACGGTGTTCAGGATCTTCAGGTGGGCCTGACTCTTGATCGAGAATCCCTCGACGGTTGTGTAGCCCGGAAGAATGACAACCTTGAGGCTCGAGGCTATCCCTTCGATGACCACATTCTCTCCAGGCATGGCCGAGTAGACAATCGGTCTTCCGGCAACACCTTCACGAGCAGGTATGATTTGTTCCGGATATGTCCCCGCGCGAACGTACACGGTGTCTCCGGGCTCTACCATGGCATTCGCCCTGGACAACGTCCGCCACGGCTGGGCCAGAGTGCCCGGATGAGTGTCGTCCCCCCCCGGTGCAACATAACGGACCTCTGCGCGCAGAGATCCACCGAAGCACATCGCCAGCACAACCACGATCACTCTCACTCTCCACATGTGCTCATTCCTCTCGTTTATTCCTCTTGACAATTCTCTCAGCACCCGCACGCCGGATGCCACCGTTACAGATTTCTGTCGCGCAAACAGCGCTTTGTCTTCCTTATTGCAGAACGTGAGCCGCTATACCCGATACCCTCCCGTGTTTCCATCTGCTAAGCGGCTACTAAACACTTCTGCGTGGTGGTCCCGTGCACGGGTAAACCGCCGGTACAACTGCTGGAATGGGAAATAACGAAAAAGATGATTGGAACATCGCCTGAGAAACAACGTTAGGTGGGCTCATCTCTTCTTCTGGGTTAAAATATAGCGTCTAATTTACGGTCCCGGGGAGTCATATGCAAGGAATACCGCCTACATTGAAGCTTTTTAATGCTCGGGGCCGGAAATACTATGAAAAGGCCCGCCTGACTTCCCATCACAAACTCCCGTTCTTCGTTCCAACCCCTGGCGAGTCTGCAATCTTCTCCACAAGCGCCTTCAAACGCTCCCGGAAGTGCAGGTCGTTCTCGACATACCACTTTCGTGCATTCTCTCCCAGGGAATCCCGTTCGCGGGGACCCATCCGGAGCACCCCAGCGATCTTTTCCTCCAGAGCCCGTTCATCAACGTAGTAACTCATCCCGAGCCCCTGCGGTTCAGCTCTGTTGTACGGAACGAGAACACCCCTGGACGGTGTCACTATTTCGTTCATGGGCGGTGCGTCGGTCGTCACAACGACCGCCTTACAGCTCATGGCTTCCACGATGTAGTGCCCCCATCCTTCCGCCTCCGACGGACAGATGTGGATGGGGTGAGTGTTCTGGATTCGACGCAACTCCCCATCCCCCTGGATGCCTTCCACCCGCCGGATGTTCGGCGCGGACGCAGTATCCACGTGCCTGTTATGCTGGTACACGGAGAGTGTTGGCCATTCCGGATGCCGGGCCCACACCTGAGATAGCACGAAGGTACCCTTCTGCATGCTCCGCCCCGAAATGTGGACACAGGAGTCGGGTTCACGACGCACGGCCGGGGCGTGCCGGTCTACGCTCGAAAAACCGAGTTTCAACACATGATATCCCAGACGCTCGAATTTCTCCCAGGCATCTTGAGTCTTGCACAGAATCCAGTCCAGCCTGGGCAGAACTTCGACTTCATCCTGCCGGACCCATTCCGGGTTGGGAATCAGGCAGTTCACCCGGGCGGTCGGAAACCAGTCCGCCACCGGGGTCTCGAGAAAGATGTTCACGTCGTAGTGATGACGACCACGGGAGAAGAACCTCGGTAACCGCTTCCTGGCTCTCCAGGCACGGAGATGCCAATCGTGGTCGAAAGTGGTGACGGAAACCCGGAAACCGGCGAACCGTAACGCCTCAGAGAGCACGCCAACGGACCGGTTCAGACCTAGTCCATGAATGTGGGAAAGGAGGTTGACTCTGAGCATGATTATCTCAATCGGGAAGGGAGGAAAAGATGCGACGGGGGCAGTGAGTTTCCACACACCGAAGGGATTGAAGACCTGAAACGAAGAACATCCGATACATGCTGTTCGCCCCCGACGTCAGTGCTGATATCGGAGGAAGGTGTGGACTCCGTGAAATCCACCAATGCAGCCTGATGTGCATCGAATATGCCAATGTGAGACGAAAACTGCAATCCCACGTGAGTGTTACTGTATGACGTAAAAAGGCATGAGCATCGGCCGGAGAGGCAGGAGGAGAGAGTCCGGACTCAATTGAGGACCCTCGCCTCCTCACCCGTCATGGGGCCGGAACGGATACCTTTGCCCGCCGGCCGTTTCCCTATCGCAGAAGCGTCAACTTTCTTGTCTGCGTGAAGTCGTCCGCGGTGATACGATAGAAATATACGCCACCGGGCAGACCCGCCGCATCAAAACGGGTTTCATGATACCCCGGCCCCTGTTCACCGTCGAACAGCGTGGCGACAAGCTGGCCGAGGGTGTTGAAGACCACAAGTTTCACGGCTGTCCTGTGCGTCAGGGCGTAGCGAATCACCGTGCTCGGATTAAACGGGTTCGGGTAATTCTGATCGAGGTTGGCACGGTCGGGAACGCCAAGCTCGTCGACACCCGTGACCACATGTACCGTGACCGGTTCCGTGTAGTGCACCGACGCATCGAGGTCTATCTGCTTGAGCCGGTAGTACCAGACACCCGGTGTAACTTGAAGATCGGTAAAGGTATAGGTGTGAGGTGTCACCGTTGTTCCGTTTCCGGCCACGAAGCCGTTCGGAAGCGGTTCGAAGTTCTCCCGCTGCGACTGCGATTTCTGCACCTCGAAGCCGTAGTTGTTGGTCTCACTCAGGGTTGTCCAATCCAGACGAACCGCTGATGCGGAGAGGGCGTGAGCGGAAAAGGCGGAGAGTTGAATGGGGACAGGGTCGCCCCCATACCGGACCACGACCTGCGGTCCGGGCCAGTGGACCCAGAGACCCGTGCTGATCGATTCCGAGTATATGGCGAACGTGTTGTCTCCCACGTTCAATTCAGATGGAGGAATATCGAGGTAGTCCAGAGAATAGAAATGATTTGCGCCGAACTCGGGAGCATACCAACCGTTGACGCGGAAGTAGTAGTCAGCCCCGGCCTGTATGTTCCCGCTGATGCCGTTCCATGTCGAAAGAACAACCCTGGCCGATGTGGCCGAGCCAAGATCCACTCCATGGGGAATATTGAAGGAGCTTGAGAGGTATCCATAATTCCGGACGTAGAAGTTTTCTGGAACATCGTACGACTGGTATACCCTCACCGATGATCCGCTCCGCGCGAACGTGAGGTTTTCCACCGCGTCGGTGACAAACCAGACGCCATTGTTGTCCTTTATGCGTGCGATGAGCTTCACGGCCCCGGGGACCTGGTCGGGAACGAATTCGGTGTTCCAGTTCACGGTGTACGGGGAACCGTATGCCGTCCCGGCGTGTCCGTTGATATTCACATCAAACTCGCTTTTGGCCCGGTGATAGAAGTAGTGCCAGTCTTCGTATACTCCGTCGCCGTCGGTATCGAGCCCGTCATAGTAGGCAAGAAAATCAACACGTTCAATGCCTGATCCACTGCTCGCCGTGGCTGAAAAGTTGGGAAATTCACCGAAGGTAGAACCTGCCGAGGGCGATGTAATGGACCCGGTCGGGTGCGCTTTGCCGGGACCGTAGTAGATGCGGAAGATGATTCCATTCCATCCGTGCTGCCCCCAGTTGAAGGAGTAGCAGGTTTGCCCTGCATTCGTGCCTGTAAAATAGTTGGTCCCCTGGACGAGATCAGTCAAGGGCACATCCACAACAACGTTAAACTGGCTATTATAACACTGGCCGTTACCCGGCGTTGTGGTGAGTTCGGGAATATCAATCCAGCCGTGGTCGTTGACACGCATTTTTTTTCCATATGTTCCGGCGTGACCCTGCCAGAGATCGATCACCGCCTCGGCGCGTATGGCGCCATCCAGATCCCCGATGTTGATGCTGAGAACTTCATTTTCGAGATATGACGCGTCCGGGATATAGGGACTTGAGGCATTGGGGTCCGTCACTCGCCACTCGAAGTATTCCATCATTGTGCGCGAGTACTCCTTATAGATATCCCCCGGCT
This sequence comes from uncultured Bacteroidota bacterium, assembly GCA_963779225.1. Lineage (GTDB taxonomy): Bacteria > Bacteroidota > Ignavibacteria > UBA10030 > UBA6906 > CAVPCZ01. Next base: position 696,561 of record CAVZWW010000001.1, on the reverse strand, counting down.
GCGGATGCCTGAACACCTGTCCTGTCCCCGTACTTCCGAACATTGCCAGGATTATGACCGAGACCAGAATCCCGTTCCACATTCGCCTGTTGCCAATGCGTTCCATATTTTCTCTCCTGCTAAAGTGTGTTGCTCCAGAAGACTCTCTTTTTCACTCGCTCATCAAATGTGAATGCTCTCTCAGTATGGGGATGCCGCACGCTTCTCAGGCACGACATCCCTGCACTAATCGCAGGAAGTGCAGGGAAAAAACACCGATCTGTTTCCCTTGGTGAGGTGCTCACTGACTTTCAATATACGTGCAACCTGAGTCAGTGTCAAATGATGCGTTCACCGGCACGAGTACGCCCGCGGTCACACGGAGGCAGCGCCGCTTGTGTCGGGTGTCACATCCTGGCATTATGGAATCCTGCCGCGGACGCATCGCCGGAGACTGAAAAGCGGAAAAGGAGGGAAAGATCAGGGGGAAAGATTTCTACTCGACCCGGCGGAAGCGGGAGGTAATCGCGGCAGATCCCCAGACCAGGTTGTAGAGATACGAAACAAGCCAGACGCGGGTGACGGACGGTTCCATGTCCGGCGTCCCCCGTTCGCGAACGAGTTTCCGGACATGCTTCCGCGAACCCGGAATGAAGGCCTTCAGGGCATCCCCGAGAAATCCGTCTGCGGACGACCCGCCGACTATTACCAGGTGGTGGTGGTATCGACCGACCCGCCACGCCTTACGGAGCAGCGGCCAGAGTTTCCTGGTCTCGTGGAGCACGAGAACGGCCGGTCCGAAGACCATTCGAAAACCGGCGGCCGCAGCGCGCAGACAGAACGAATAATCTTCTGCAGCTTTCCACTCCGGAAACAGTCCTGTCTTCGCAAATACGGCGCTTCGGACGACGAGATTTGCGGTCACCGCGGTGTTGCTCTCCCGGGCATGGATGTCATTGCGCAAATGCACCAGGGAATCGAAAATTTCCGCGGCCCCGCGCGGCGTGGAGTACAGCCAGTGGATATTACCGGCAACAAGGTCCGCCTCCTGAGTTTGTATCACCTTGACGGCTTCCGCAATCCAGTCGGGCGTGGCAATGCAATCCGCGTCGATAAATGCTATGACTTCACCCCTGGCCCGTTGCACCCCGGCGTTCCTCGCGATTCCGGGATTGCGCCGCCGTTTCTCGCCCAGCAGCAGCACCGGATACTTCGCAACCCGTTCCCTGGTATCGTCCTGTGAGTCATTGTCAACGACGATGATCTCATACCGCTCGCGCGGGTAGTGCTGAGCTTCCAGCGAATCCAGGAGCCGGGTGATCCGCCCTCCGGCGTTGAATGCCGGGATCACGACGGAGACCATCGGCAGCTCGCGCACGTTCATCGGGACTCCTTCTTTGTGGGTCGCTGCAACTTCGTCCGGAGAATATCCTTGAGTTCATCCTTGAGATTGTAACGGTACAGCCCCACGTAGCGCCGCATCTGCGCATAACAGGCCATGCTCTGTGCCGGGGAGAGGTGCGCATGGTGAATGGATGCCAGGTGCGCGGCAAACCAGTTCCAGTGGACAAACAGGCGCGGGGAACGCTTTCCCGTATCGAACCACCTGTCACGCGCTTCAGGCTGTGGATGCAGCGACAGGGAGGCCGCGGCATGATAACGCCTGAAGAACAGTTCTTCCCTGAGCTGGTGGAACGGACCACGCAACGCGAGCTCCGCAAGCAGGACTTTGTCCGATGCGACATACGGGGCAATGAGACGCGTCTCACGCAGCACGGCCGTCCTGATCACGCCCAGAACCGCGTTACACTGCCGGTTGGTGTACGAGGATTCAATGTACTGGCGGAATCGAACGGACGGCTGCAGGTCCGTTACGTCGAGGGCATCCTCGGGGTCCCTGTCGAGCCGATCCCCGTGTTCGTCGATGTCCACTGTTTCCGGATAGCAGAGAATGGTTTCGGGATGCGCTTCAAGATAGCCCACGCATCGTTCCAGGTAAGCCGGCGCGATGAGATCATCATGCGGCAGCCACTTGAAATATCTGCCCGACGCATTGCGGACAAGCCGGTTGTAGTTCGGCGCTGCGCCCTGGTTCACCTCGGACCGGAGAATCCGCACACGCCGATCCCGTGCAGCGAATTCGGAACAAATCGCCAGCGTGGAATCGGTCGAAGCATTGTCTCCGATAAGCAGTTCAAAGTCGTCGAAGGTCTGGTTCAACGCCGCCTCGAGCGTCAGCCGGACGAACGCCTCTCCGTTGTACACGGGCAGTCCGATTGTCACCGCTGGCATTTCTGTGTTCCCTTTTCACGTAAGTGGTTCCTGCAGGCAGAAGACAACCACGGCGACTTTCTTCCTTCCGTCGTCACGTGTTGATCAACATACACAACACCACGCAAAGTTTCAAGACCCCGTACCCGTCCGCCGGCTCAGAAGAAAGCGTCCCCGCATATCCCCGTGAACTCCACCCGGCTCTCTGAAGCCTGCCGCCGGATGTACGCATGAGGATACATCGGTGCACTCCCATCGCCCTGCACCTCTTCACACCCATGTTTCACGGGAACGGGACGAAAGCGCGCCTTCCCATCACCTTCTTCCCGATCCCGTCATTGTAGAATCTATCGCCGCAATCCTGTAGATCCTGCCCGAAAACCTTGTGCCGTAGTGCGAACCTTCCCAAAACCCTGAGGAAACGACAGTGTGATCCGTGGCATATGGATTGAACCACGTCACGTCACCAGGCAACAAAAGGAGTGTTGGAAAAAGGGATGAAGAGATGAACAAAGGGTTCTTCTTGCTGCTGGTCCTTGTCGCATACCACACGACGAGCGCGGGTGTGTACTATGTCTCTCAATCCGGTAACGATGCAAACGCCGGGACGCAACAACAGCCGTGGCGCACGATAGGAAAAGCGAGTTCCTCTCTTGTCCCCGGGGACACGGTGTTTGTCATGCAGGGGCGATACCACGAACAACTCATGCCACAAAGAGCCGGTGAAGCGGGGAAGGAAATCGTCTATGCCGGGTATGCCCGGGATCGTGTCATCATTGACGGCATTCCCTCGAGTCTGGAAGTGGTCATTGTGTCCGTTGACCATATCGTGCTGGACGGGATCCACGTAGAGAGCCAGGCCTTTCTGACGATGCCCGGAAAGGTGGCGTACTGGGTCCGGATTAGCGGCAGCCATGTCACCGTCCGGAATTGTCAAATTGTCGCGCCCGGAGATCCACGGACAACATACTGGACCCAGCGCGCGTATTCACGGGGGCTTGTGACTGAGGGAAAATATATCACCGTGGAACATTGCTTCATCAGAGGCCAGGTGATGGGCATCGTCATCGCCGGAACCGCCCCGCGGTTTGTTACGCTCCGCTATGACACGTTGTATGCCCAGGGGGCGAGCAATGTGGTCATCATCTCTCCTGACGACGGAGGATCACAACTGCAGGGGAATCTGATCGAGTACTGTGTCATCGATACTTCGTTCGAAGAGGATAACATCCAGTTTGAACCCAACTATGCGGATCACAAGAACACGTACAATCGCGGTACGGTGATACGTGGCAATCGGCTCGGGAACGCGGCGGAAAACTGCATCGACTTCAAGGGCGCGGCGTTGATCCTTGTTGAGGGGAATATCCTCCACGGTTCGTCGGGTGACAACGACGGGCCGCTCGATGGACCGGATGATCAGGGCGGGGCGGGTTTCGAACTGGGATCGGGAGATGTCACCGCACACGTCATTGCGCGGGACAATGTCTTCTGGGATAATCACACGGGTGGAAAAGTCTATGATGGGTATCACTACTACAACAACACCTTCCTGAACAATCGCAAAAGCTACAGGGGGTCGAACAGCAGTCAATCCGGCAATGACTATTCGGCCCTGCACATCTGGAATATCGTTGCGCATCGCCGCGCAGTCATCAACAATATCTTCGTGGGACAGCCCAACGCAGGCGTATTGCTCGCGCAGATCCACTGGGGTCAGCAGCTCGCCCTTGACAACAATCTCTACTACAGTGAGTCGGGACAGATCTCGCTTCAAAACGATCAGAACGACGGGTATCTTTTCGTACGAGGTCTCAGAGAATGGCAAAACGTCCTCGCGACCGCACCCGGCTATGCGTATCTTGAAGGGAAAGAAGCTCACAGTATTGAAGCGGATCCACGCTTTGTGAACGCGCCATTCTATCCTGTCGGATTTGACACATCCTGGGATTTCTCCCAGAGCCCGTCCTCACCCGCGCTCGAAGCGGGACGATGTGCGACAGTCGCCACGAATTCCGGAGCGAATACCAGAACCCTCACGGTAGGTGACGCATATTTCTTTTGCGATGGATACGGCGCAGTCGAAGGAGATGAGATCCGCATAGGCACCGCGGAACCGGTGAGAATCTCTGCGATCGACTATGACCACAACACGATCACACTCGATGCCCCCCGGTCATGGCAAACCGGAGACGGTGTCCATACGTCGTACACAGGACCGGCTCCGAATATCGGACCGAGCAAGGCGAATACGCTGTCCGACAAAACCGACCGGGTCGTCAATCTCTTGGACAACGGAAGTTTTGAAGGCGGACTGACAGGCTGGACATTTTTCACGAACGGTTCCGGTACTTTTGCGCCCTGTTCGGAAGCGTTCGAAGGAGCCGTTGCAGCAAAGATCAGCATTTCCCAGACCGGCGACAATATGCAACTCTTTCATCTGGGAATCCCGTTGGTGTCGTCCACACGGTATCGCCTTACGTTCAGCGCCCGGTCAAGCGCGGGACAGGACTTCAACGTGAGTGTCCTGAAGAACGGTGAGGGATACACGAACTACGGATTACGGTCATATCTTGTGGATGTGGATACGGCCTGGAGGGAGTACTCCATAGAATTCGTCTCCGAGGGTTTCACCGGGAGCGTCGCCGATGGCTACCTGCGTTTCTGGTTCTCATCCTATGCGGCTGCGGGAGATGTGTACCTGCTCGACAACATCATGCTCACGCGACTGGGGCTTGCAGCTGCGGGAGGCGGGGCGAACGACGTCCCGGTTCGTCACGTGCTGAGCCAGAACTACCCGAATCCCTTCAATCCCGAGACAAAAATACGATTCGCACTGCCGGCGGAAGAACACGTGGTGCTCAAGGTCTATGATCTCACCGGCGCAGAAGTCGCAGTGTTGCGTGAGGGTCCGCAGGAAGCCGGAGTGCATGAAGTCGTGTTTGATGCCGGGCAGTTGGCCAGCGGTATGTATATATACGTTTTGAAAACGGACAGCTATAGGGAAACCCGGAAGATGCTTCTGTTGCGATAGGGTCAGCGGATACAGCCAGCCTGTCTCCCTACCGGTCCGCACGGCGTCTGCGTGCCTTCTGAACGAAGACACGCAAACGCCATTAAACAGCGCCGTCAGGAACCCGTCCCGGCCATGCCCCCCGGTGGTCACAAAACTCCGCCGGACATCAAAGAGCATACATTGATCGACATACCCCGCCATGTTCCGCATGCCGGCACAGGCCGTGAGGTGGGTATTCCACAAACTTGATAGTTGCCCGCCAATGGCGTATATTTCGCGGTGCCAGCGGACAATATTCGCAGACCCAAATTTTTTCAGGGTTCGAAAGGAAACATCGTTGTTGTTGAGAGTCGGCGTCTTTGGAACGGGTTACGTGGAAGAAAGAATCCTGACAGGATTACCCTTCCGGTCCGTGTCGCTTGAGCGGAAGCATGATCTGTTCAACCTTTTAACCTTCATCCAGCGCAAGGCGTTTCATCCCGCCACCGCAACCTCGCTGCTCAACGGCCTTCATCACGACCTCCGTCTGGTGGATGTGCCTTTGCATCATCTGGTGAATACGATCAGTCTCTCTTCGACTCCCTGGATCGTCTCGTACGAACATTACCTTCCGCGATGGAACTGGGACTCCCCCCTGGGGTGGAAGTACATGGCCGGACGGCCATGCAGGAAGGTTATCGCAATCAGTCATTGGGCTCACCGTTTTCAGGAAGGTCTCCTTGCCCGCCACCCGGGTCTGAGTGAAGAAATCCGGCCCAAAATGTGCATCAGCACGCCCGGGCAACATGTTCTCATCGACCGATACGAAGACAAGGCGCTTGACCCCGGGCGGATCACGTTTGCATTTATCGGCCGTGATTTCTTCCGGAAAGGTGGAATGGAAATTCTGGAGGTCTTCTCCCAGTTGGCCGCCGAAGGGCTCCCGGTGCATTTGACCATTGTTTCCCCCCTGAGCTATGGAGACTATGCATCATGCTCCACACGTGCGGATTATGACCGGGCGGTGAAACTTATCATGCGGATGGACAACAACGTCACGCACATTCCCTCTCTTGAGAACGCCGAAGTCATCCAACTGCTTACCCGGTCACACGTTGCGCTTCTTCCAACCTACGACGACACCTACGGTTTTTCCGTCCTGGAGGCCCAGGGGGCAGGATGTCCGGTGATTACCACGGATGGCTGTGCTCTCCCGGAAATCAACAACGACTCGATCGGGTGGCTCATCGAGGTTCCGAAAGATGAATACGATGTTCAACTCCATCGGACGCCGGAGGAACGAAAAACTCTCTCAGCGTGCATCCGCGAAAATCTCTTCCACATCGTCCGCGGAATCTGCGCCGACGGTTCGGTGGTCCGCGTCAAAGGCGAACGTGCACTTGATCGCATCCGCCGGGAGCATGCTTTTGAAGACCGTGCCGCCTTTCTGGAGACTATCTACAAGGAAGCTCTCACATGAGTGGGACATAGACTGATGGGCGCATTCTGGTTCCTGCTCAGCACGATACTTGCACTGGGCATCAGCTTCGGTGCTGCTTTTCTGTGCTTCGGAGCCCGATCCCCGTGGAAACTCCTGCTGGGCACCATGGCGGGTTTTCCGCTTGTTGCTGTCAGTGCCGTTCTGGTAACAGGAGCCTCCGGGGTATTGACGGTTCAATGGATCGTCCTGTTCCTTGTCGTCGTGATTCTCTGTGCATCGCTCTTCCCGGGAGTGCGTACGGCATTGCTCCGGCCCATTCACGCTGAAAGTCCGGCTCAACTTCAGGAACCATCGGCCCCCGATCCCCTGCGGGCCGGGCTTGCCATCGCGTTAACCATCGCGTTTGTTGGCGTGCCAATCGCCCGCTCCCTCGTCGCCGGCCCCAATTTCGGCTCTGATGATTTTTCCTATCATGCCCCGAGTATCACCGAGTGGATGCTTCACGGACAGATCGTCCTGGCGCCATACGACTACCACTCCTACTATCCGTTTAACGCCGAAGCCCTCGCGGCCTGGGTCGTCCTGCCATTTCACCGCGACGGACTGGTCGGGCTCACGGGGGCGTACTGGCTTATACTCCTCTGGCTGGCGACGTTCCAACTGGTCATTGTGCTGGGCGGCTCACGATTCTACGGAGTGATTGCGGGCGCCCTGGTGATTGCCGCCCCGCTTGTTTCATCGATGGCAACACGCTTTTCTTCTCCCGATGTCGCCGGCGTCGCCGTGATTCTCACCGCCCTGACCTTCCTTGCCCCCGACCCGGGCCGAACCCCGTCCATCAGTCGGAGTTCGTCCGTCTATGCGGGACTCCTGCTCGGATTTGCACTGGGTTGTAAGATCGGCTATGGACTTCCGCTGGTTGTTGTGCTCGGGTGGATCCTGTTCTCTTCCCGGGTCGCCCCGTCGTACTCCGCCCGGGCCCGCCTGACCGCTGTCGTCCTTGCATGCAGTATCATAACAGGCGCCTTCTGGTATGTCCGGAACTGGTTGCTGACGGGAAACCCCCTGTTTCCTGCACAGGCGGGTCCCTTTGCAGGTCCATTTTTGCAGGCAGACCAGGCAAAGACAAAACTGATCACGTGGATTCTCGAGCGGCCCGCCGATCTCCAACAGTGGTCCTTCATTCTCCGGGCGATGGTAGACTGGCCCCCCAGCCTTTTTGCTCTTTCCATGTTCGGGTATCTTGGGGCCTCCTGGGGTCTTGTCCGCTTCCGCCCGGGAAGGCAGCAGAGTCCGCTGCTCATACTCCTCATGCTCCTCGGCCTGGGGGTAGCTCTGGTTTTTGTCTTTCTCCCCTTTTCAGGGACGGACAACGAACCGGGCGGGGCACTTGATCCAAAGACCCGATTTGTCATTCTCTCCTATGCAATCGGCGTAATCCTGTTTTGTACCATGCCTGCGAGGGGCGTCCGGAAACAAACGTTGATGATGGCAATAGCTTTGCTGGCGATCATTCCGGCTTGGGCGGCCAACCCGTGGATCGGTCTGAGCATCGTGCTGGCATCATTTTTGCATCCACTAATCAGCAACATATGGCAACGATTTTCAGGGAGCATCCGCCCCCGCAGAAGGTACTGGCTTATGGGAGCGGCCGGCTCCGTGCTGGTGGGGCTGATCCTGATCCAGCCGGTTGCGCAGCATTTAACCGATGAACGGGTGTTCAACTATGGATTTCCTGAATCCCCTGTAGGAAAGGCGTGGCAGGCCCTGGAATCGTTGCCCGCCGGATCGCGGATCGGGTGGTTCACCAACAAACCCCAGGAATACTACCCGTTATTCGGGAGGGCTCTCGACAAGATCCCGGTGCCACTCGATCCAAACGGCGTGAGATACAGGCCGCTGCACGTTATTTATGCGGAAACCCGCGGTACAGTTGCGTGGTGGGGCGGTGAAGCGACACTGGAAGCACCAAGGTTTGCCGACAACGTCCGGCAAACCGGAATCGATTTTGTGCTGGTCTCCAGATGGGGAGGGCAGGAATGGCCCCCACAGCAGGAAATTCTAAAGAAATCGGCCGGGATCGAGCCGGTGTATGAGGACGGGAATTCCACGATATGGAAGATACTCCCGATCGGATTTCCAAAACAGCCATGAAAGTGCTGCGGGAGAACCGGGCGGGCGTGTGCCGCGGCATCTGAGTCGGGAAGCGTGAGATCTGGCATGAAATGCTGTATCACCTTTGAATCAGGACACGCCTAAATTCATCGTTTGCACACAGACTGAACGATATTGTACACAAGAACAATAATTCGGGAGCGCCAATGCGGATTCTCTTAACCGGCAGCCGTGGATACGTCGGCTCAGTCATGGGCCCCATGATGGTCGCCGAAGGCCACCAGGTTACGGGCATGGACACGGATTTCTATTCACAATGTACATTCGGGGAATGGGACGAATCCATCCACACGATTCAGAAAGACATCCGCGATGCTACGGTCGAGGATCTCCGGGGATTCGATGCCATCGTTCATCTGGCTGCGCTGTCGAACGACCCGCTTAGCGACCTGAACCCGGATTTGACTTTCGATATCAATCACGCCGGGTCTGTACGGCTGGCCCGCCTCGCCAAGGAGGCGGGCGTACCCCGCTTTGTCTTCGCGTCCTCCTGCAGCAACTATGGCGCGGCCGGCGACAACTTTGTGGATGAGACCTCCGCGCTGAATCCTGTCACCGCGTACGGTATCTCGAAAGTCCGCGTCGAACAGGACGTCAGCAAACTCGCGGATGACACGTTCAGCCCCACCTTTCTCCGGAGCGCCACTGCCTACGGTGTGTCGCCGCGGCACAGGTTCGATATTGTCCTGAACAACCTGGTTGCGTGGGCCTTCACAAAGAGCCTGGTCTACCTCAAGAGCGACGGTACTCCCTGGCGTCCGATTGTCCACATCGAGGATATGTCACGGGCATTTATGGCGGTCCTCGGAGCACCGCGGGAGGTCGTGCATAATCAGGCATTCAACGTCGGGCAGACCGCCGAAAACTACCGGATCTCTGAAATCGCCGAGATCGTTCGCACAACGGTTCCCAACACGACGATCGAATTTGCGAAGGATGCGGGGCCGGATCTCCGATGCTACCGCGCGGACTTCGCGAAAATCACCCGTGTGCTGCCGTCGTTCCGTCCGCAGTGGACTGCCCGGAAAGGGGCGGTACAGCTCTATGAGGCGTACAAAAAGGTTGGACTGAAGCTGGAAGATTTTGAGGGCCCGCGGTACAAGCGTATCGACCATATCCGGCAGCTCCTCGCTTCGGGCCGGCTCGACAATACGTTACGCTGGACGGCCCGCAACTGAAGCCGGGCCGGACCGTGTGACCGCAGGTTCCGATATTCTCATGCATCATGAAGGATTACCCCTATGCAGAACGTTTCTTCTTCCTTTTACGGTGACTGTCTTTTCTGCGGGACACCGTTACGCCATACCTTTGTCGATCTGGGCATGTCCCCTCTCTGCGAGAGCTACGTCAGCCCGGCACACCTGAACTCTATGGAGCCGTTCTATCCGCTTCACGTGTTTGTGTGCGAAAAATGTCATCTGGTCCAGCTTCAGGAATACGTCAATCCGGCGGACATTTTTTCTGAATACGCCTATTTTTCCTCGTACTCCGACAGCTGGGTGGAACACGCACGCCGCTATACCGAGATGATCACCGAGCGTCTTGGTCTCAACGCGGGTAGCCTGGCTGTAGAGCTGGCAAGCAACGACGGATATCTGCTGCAGCACTTCGTCCGGCACGGCATTCCCGTCCTGGGCATCGAACCCGCGGCCAATGTCGCCCGTGCAGCAGAGGAACGCCATGTCCCGACGCTGGTGGAATTTTTCGACGACAAGATGGCACGCAGACTGAGTGCGGAGGGAAAGCAGGCGGACCTTATCATCGGCAACAATGTGCTCGCGCAGGTCCCGGGGGTCAATGCCTTCGTCGAGGGCATCAGGCTGCTGTTGAAACCCGAAGGCGTGGTCACGATCGAGTTTCCTCACCTCATGCGCCTCATGCAGGAAAACCAGTTCGATACGATCTATCACGAGCACTTCTTCTATTTCTCCTTCATCGCCGCGGAAAAGATCTTTGCCGCCCATGGTCTGACGCTGTTTGACGTGGAGGAACTCCCGACCCACGGTGGATCCCTGCGGATATACGGCCGGCACGAAAACTACGGCCGGCTCGCCGTCACGGAAAGAGCCATCGAGCTGCGCAGCCGGGAACTGAACGCGGGTCTGACACGGCTTGAAACCTACGAATCTTTCGAACTGCAGGTGCGCGAAACCAAACGTAAATTGCTCGAATTGCTGATCGACCTGAAACGCCAGGGAAAATCAATCGCCGGGTACGGCGCCCCGGGCAAAGGCAATACCCTGCTCAACTACTGCGGTATCCGCCACGATTTCCTGGACTATACGGTGGATCGGAATCCGTACAAACAAGGGAAGTTCCTTCCCGGTACACACGTGCCGATTCACTCTCCGGACCGGATCCGGGAGACGAAGCCGGACTATGTGCTGATCCTTCCCTGGAACTTCAAGGACGAGATCATGCAGCAGGTCAGCTATATCAGAGAGTGGGGTGCGAAGTTCATTGTCCCGATCCCTGAAGCCCGCATTTATCCATGAGGGAACCAAGGAGAACACCATGAAAGTTGTCCTGTTCTGCGGCGGGATGGGTATGCGACTGCGCGAGTATTCGGAGACGATCCCGAAGCCCATGGTCAACGTGGGACACCGACCCATCCTCTGGAATGTGATGAAATTCTATGCCCACCACGGGCACAAAGATTTTATCCTCTGTCTCGGACACCAGGGGGACGTGATCAAGCAGTACTTCCTCAACTACAACGAAGCGCTGTCCAACGATTTTGTGCTGTCCGGATCAGGCGACAACCTCCACCTTCTCGCCAGTGATATCCAGGACTGGACGATCACGTTTGCCGACACCGGACTCAACGCCAGTATTGGGCAGCGGCTGAGAGCAGTCCAGAAATATGTGAAAGATGAAGAAGTGTTCCTCGCGAACTACTCCGACGGGTTGTCCGACCTGCCGCTCAATGACGTGGTCAATCATTTCTACACGCACAACAAGATCGCCAGCTTCGTCTCCGTCAAGCCGAGCCAGAGTTTCGACGTCATCGTTTCCAGTGACGGCGTCTCGGTTGACGGGCTGCAGCCGGTTTCCCAAACCGGTGTGAGAATGAACGCCGGCTACTTCACCCTCCGGCAGGAGATTTTTGACTACATGCACGAGGGGGAAGAACTCGTCTATGAGCCGTTTCGCCGGCTGATCGCCAGGAAACAACTGATTACGTATCCGTACGATGGATTCTTCATGTGCATGGATACGTTCAAGGAAAAACGCACGATAGACGACATCGTCGCAAGCGGGAATGCCCCATGGGAAGTCTGGAAGGCACCCCCCGCACCGGTGAAGTAGTCCCGGCATCCCCGCTCTTCCGTACCCGGGTCTGCGGCCCGGGCGCCGCCTCATCATGGTGTGGAGAAAACGATAATGCTCGCAACAACACTCGGGAAGAAACGGGCGCTCCGGATCCTCTGCCTTGGAGCGCACTCTGACGATATTGAGATCGGATGTGGTGGTACGATCCTTCGTCTGCTAGACGAGTATCCGGGAAGTACGGTTACCTGGGTGGTGTTCGGCACATCTTCAAAACGGGCACACGAGGCAACACGAAGTGCGGAGGCTTTCTTGCAGAAAGCCAGGTCACGGACGATCATCGTAAAGGGGTTTCGCGACGGGTACTTCCCCTCCACGATGGGACCGGTGAAGGACTATTTTGAGCAGCTCAAGGGAGACGTGTCGCCGGATCTGATCTTCACACACTACCGGCATGATCTTCATCAGGACCACCGGGTGATCTGCGAGCTCACCTGGAACACCTTCCGCGATCATCTCCTCTGGGAATACGAAGTGCCGAAGTATGACGGCGACGTCGGGACGCCGAACGTCTACGTAAGCCTCTCCGACGCCGTGTGCCGGCGCAAGATTCTCTACCTCATGCGGTACTTCTCCACCCAGCGTTCAAAACGATGGTTCACACAGGATGTCTTCCAGTCCCTTTTGCGCCTCCGGGGCATGGAAGCCGCAGGCCCGCATCGCTATGCTGAAGCCTTCTACGGGCGGAAGGTCCTCTTCTGATTCCCGTGCTGTCACCGCATCTCTCAGGGCCGGATCCCCACATACACACCTCTGCCGATGAGCCCTTCCTTTTCGAAGTGGGTCTCCAGTCCACACGCCTGAAATGCCCCGCGGTACTCTTCGGCTGAATACAGTCCCAGCTCGTGGTGTTCCGTAAAATGTTCCACCCCTTTCGGGGTTCCCACCAGGTAGTGAAACTCAATGACGGATATCGTCCCCCGCAGGATATTCGTGTTCATGCGGGCGACCTTCAGATCCGGCTGGTCGACAAAGGTGGCGAACACCGCACCGGGTCTGTACTCTTGAAGGGAAATCCAGGGTTCCACCACAAGGATGCCCCCGGGAACAAGATGCTCGCTCATCGTCCGGATTGAGCGGTGCAGGGTGTCCGGCGTATTCGCGTAGCCGATGGCACTGAAGAGACACATCACCACATCGAATTTCTTGTCCAGCCTGAAATCCACCATGCTTGCACAGTGCAAATCCACTCCCGGCAGACGGTCACGCGCGATGGCAAGCATCGCCGGATCGATATCCAGTCCTGTGACGTCGAATTCCTTCTGCAGGTGCTGTTCGTGGCCGCCCGTGCCACAGGCGACGGCCAGCAACGCATTCCCTCCGGATCGTTTGTACCTCTTCACAAGCGCGGAGAATTGCTGCACCTCCTCTTCCCACTTCTTCCCTTTTGCACGGAAGATTGCATCATAGATTGCGGCGGACCTGTTGAACATTTGCTGGCCTCAGAAATTGGATGACATCGATACGGGTTTTCTTGTGAGGTGGCGTGGCACCACACTCAGACGCTGACCACGGTCGCCGGAACGGCGAGACGTTCGAGCGCAACCGTAATTTCCTGGATGTAAATCGGGTTAAGAAGCACGACAACGGAGGGCCGGTACTCCACAAGAAACTCCGGGGCGACGATTGCCTGACCCGTGCCGGCGACAAACGTACCGTGTTTGCGAGGGTTGATATCCACAACATATTCCACAGCCCGCGCTTCTTTGACCATGTTCAGGAAGTTCGTGCAACGCGCCCCTCCCCCCCAGATCACCACACGCTCGTTCCGGGCGGCGTATGTGCGGAACCGGTCATTCCACATTCTCAACGTCTGTTCGGCCGCCGTCGAAAATCCGTCTACCAGCCGGTGGACCTCCCGCAAACGCTCCTGCTGATCTTCTCCTTGAAGGGCAACGGGCGCAGGCGCGGGAACCGCATCTATTCCGAGAAACAGCGGACCGAACAACTCTCGCTGGCCGCGCACGGCGAACCCCGAGGCGGAGAACAACGCCGCCAGTGACGCCGGGCTGAAGTACGAGATGTGCTCGTAGACCAGGGCCCACAGATCCCTCGACCGGAGGTGATCAAGAACGTTCGGTACCTCGAAAAACACCGCAGTGTGTTCCCGTGTGCCGATGGACACGCGCAGCTCGCTCAACATTTTCCGCGGCTCTGCAATATGTTCCAGCACCTGACGGCACACGATCAGATCGGCCCGGTAGTCTGCGTAGCGTTTGGAATACAGATCCCGCACGACCCTGATGCGGTCGTGTCCACTGTGTGTCGCAGGCGCCTCGACATAACTGGGATCGAATCCGATCCCCCTGCAGTCCGCCCGTTCACACAGGAGCGCAAGGAAATCCCCCTGTCCGCAACCGATCTCCAGCACCGTCTTTCCACGCAGGGCAAATTGACTGTTCAATGAGGACACAAGATCCTCGACATACTCCTGAAAGACATCCGAATGATGCAGCGAGTTCTCATATGCCGGTGTGTACTCGACAAGACCCGGATCAAAGGTGCTGTTGTACAGATGCCCGCACGCCGGACAGAAGGTCAGGAGAATATCACCGCGCACGGTGCCAATGGCTTCTTCGCGTGTCGGCCAGAGCACCGTATTGTGCACGGGCAATTGCGGCATGGAAAAGACCGGTGTGACATGGTCGGAGTCACACACCGGACAGCGTGAGGTACGTGTGGAAAGGGCCATAATCATTCTCCGAGCGGAATCAGTTCTGCAACAACTCCGAGGGACTTCAGCGTGGTGGCGATTTCGGTCCGGTAGATGGGATTCATGATAAAGACGATATCCGGTCTGTACATTTTGAGAAATTCGGGCGCCACGATGTGTTGACCCGTTCCGGCAAGAAATGTACCGTGTTTGTGGGGATTCACATCAACCGCATATTGAATTTCCTCCGTCACGTTGAGGGAAGTCAGGAAGCCGACCCCCTTTGATCCTGCCCCCCAGATAACCATACGTTTCCCCTGCTTGACACAGGAGCGCACAAAGACCCCCCACTTCCTGTTGGCATCCCCGACTTCTTCTGTAAATCGATTCACCGCTTCCTGGACTTCGAGTATCCGCGCACGCTCTCCCTCCGGGTGGATCGTGCCACCCTCGGTATCAGGATAGGCTTCGATCATGAGATACTGATCGTCATATTCGGTCCAGACGTTGCGCACCCCGAATCCGGCCCGCCGGAAGAGACTCTCCAGAGACACTGAACTGAAATATGAACAGTGCTCGTAATAGAGGTCCCAGAACGCCCCTTCCCGAAAAATACGCGTCACTTCGGGCACCTGAAAGAACACCGTGGTCTCCCGACGCTCGCCGAGCGCCCTGCGGATCATCAGGAGAAAATCGAAGGGGGCGGCAATGTGCTCCAGCGTCATTTTGCAGCAGACAAAATCCGCCTGCATGTGCGCGTACCGCTCTGAATAGAAGTCCTTGAAGAATGTCATCCGTTCTTTCGCAGGGCTCACGGTCCTCGTCTCATCGTACCCCGGATCAAACCCGATACCACGGTTATTTCCCAGCTCACACAGCAGCGTGAGAAATTCACCTTTCCCGCAGCCGATCTCCAGAATCATTCTCTCCCGGAGGTGGAATCGTTCGATGAGCCGGCGGGCAAGGTCGGTGTGGAATGCGGTGAAGGTCGTCGAAAAGCTCTGCGTTTCTTCATACCGCGATGAATACTCCAACAGTGCCGGATCAAAGTCCTGGTTCCCGATGAACCCGCAGACCGGACAAAATCCCAGAACCAGATTTCCTTTGGGCATACCCAGGGCTTCATCCCTGGACGGAAACAGGAGTACGCTCTGCACGGGGACGCCGCGGACATCGTAGAAGATGCCTACCGATGCGGCGCCGCATGCCCGGCAGACGGACGGCAACCGTGTGTTCATGGCTTTTCCCCCGATGGCCTGGGTTTCCTCTTCTCACGCAGCAATTCCAGGATCTCCATGAGCAGGGGCCGCTGGACAACCGTCAGGATGCCAGCATACACGATCACGCCCGTGGCCACGAGGGCGAGCAACGCAGGAAGTGTCAGGCTGGTGGTCTGTATCATGACCACCACCATGCGTACGGCGAAGACACTCAACGCCATGAACACAGAAGCGGCAAGTGCGGGAAAAACGGCCTGGAGCATCGCCATCACGGTCCGCGGAAGAATCGTCTGCACCTGATGCACATTGTACGCAAGACCCACCGCATGGGCGATCACCACCGCAAAGGCAATACCCTCCACACCCCACGGCAGCAACGCCATGATTCCCGCAAACAGTATCAGCCCGACGGCCAGCCCGGCACGCAGGTTGTACTCTGGATGTGCAGTCGAGATAAACAACGCCGACGTCGTGGACGAGAGGGGTTTCAGGAGACTCATGAATGTGAGTATTTTCAGCGCAGGTATTGCCGGCGTCCACTCTTCTCCGAGCAGCACCGTAACAAGTTCCTCAGCCACCGAGAATAGCCCTACGGCAATAGGGATGGTGAGCATGCTGATCATGCGGAGGCTCTTCAGATAGACGCGCGACAACCGCTCCCGGTCTTCCTGGACCTGCGCGTAGGACGGGAACAGCACCACGCTGATCGTCCTGTTAACGGTATCCACGGTTTTGCTCGTCAGATCAAAAGCTCTGCTATAGTACCCCAGCGCATTTGTTCCCAGCATCCGTCCGACAGCGTAGCTGTCCATATAGGAATATAACGTATACACGGTCGTGCTCCCGACCATACGGACTCCGAACCGCAACATCCCCTTGATGATGCCCCGATCCCAGGAGCCCGGCACTAACCAGGAGAGGCCCGGCATGAGTATCCACGCCATGACGGCGTTGATGGTGGCACCGACGATGGCACCATACACGAGACTCCACACACCCCATCCTATCCAGGCAAGACCGATGGAAACCCCCACGGTCCCGATCTCGGTGACAATCCCGATAATGCTGAGGCGGCCGAAGAGCAACTCTTTCTGAATCAAGGCTTCGGGAACACGCGTGGCAGACCCGAGCAAGACCGTCAAGGAAAGCCATTGGAGAACGGAAATCGAACCCGGGTCGCCGAGAAGGAATCCCAGCCATGGTGCGGCGGTAAAAAGGATGGCGCATACGACGGCACCCATGGCGACGTTGACCATCAGTGCAGAGAACGCGGCTTTCCCCCTGTCGGCCGTGGTCTGGATGAGTGCCGCAGGAAGACCGAGTGTGGAGAACATCCCGATAATGGAAAGCACGACCTGCGCAAGGGCCACCTGCCCGAACGCCGATGGATGAAGCAACCGGGCAAGGATAATCGACGTGAAGACCGAAAAGATCCGCAGTCCGATCGTTGAACTTCCAAGGGCAAGACTTCCGCGAAAAGTCTTAAGTTTGAGAGAGTCCGGGCTCGTGATGGGTGCCTTTTCTAGGGAAATTGCCGTTTGTGCAAAAGAGCTTGCAGCGGTTCATTTTTAATCCAGGTGAATGTGCCAGGAAAGCGCGCGGGGTGCGGTAATCCCCTGCTGAGACCCTTCAGGAACCGGATACCCAGGAGCCCGCGCGAATGCAGATGGAGCCAGAGACGTCCCGGGCCTTTCCTGAGCCCGAAGAGAATCAGGATACACCCGATTATGGCCGCCAGCCAGAGAAGCCACGCGGTAGCACCCATCACGGCAAGGACGAGAACCACCGCACCTATTGCCGCACTCACGGCCCAGACCAGGAACACTTCCCGGTGTTCGACAAGGAGGTCCCAGAAAATCGGCCGGAACGCATGCCCACGCATGATTTGTCCCACGCCGGTGAAATACACGGACCGTCCGAGAGTCTCTTCAACATCGCGCGGTTTGTCCATGTGATACGCCATGGGGACATCCACGCGTTTTACGATGTAGCCCTTGAGCGAGAGACGGAAGGCCAGTTCACGTTCTTCCTCACCGCGCAGGAATGGATTGAATCCGCCGCACTCTTCCAGTGCCCGCCGGCGATAGATGGCCGCGCCTCCCAGCCCGGGAACGCGCCCCAACGGAAGATCGTCCCTGCGGCCAAGAGTGAGGGGCTCCCCCGGCAAGACCCAGAACAGCCGCCCGGCCACAGCTGCGAGCCGGGGATCCTGCAGAGCCTCCATCGCCTTCGAGACCCAGCCATCGATTACCATCATGTCACCGTCAACGAAGAAAAGATACTCACCGTGAACAAGAAGTGTCCCCTGCCAGCGCCCGGCGCTGGGAGACAGCAGGTCCGGCGAAAGACGCGCAATGGCGATGGGATACTCCCGTGCGATGTCCACCGTGCGGTCCGTCGACGCAGAATCGACAAAAAGGATCTCGGACCGGCTAAGGGCGGTCTCCTGCAGAACAGAGGCAATACATTGACCGATGGTCCGTTCTTCGTTGCGGGCAATGATCACGACGCTCAGCTGTGGTATGGCCGTATCCGCATTCACGCTGTGTCAGTCCGTTTGACCCCCGCGTGGGGTCCCCTCGCGCACAGGAGTCAGGTTCAGACGGTCCCGCACCGCATGGGACATCAGCCGGACAGTTGTACGGAGATCCGTCATAGTCGAATGCATGACGTTGGCAAGAAAGGGACCATACCGCCGGTCCTCCCAGGCGAACCGCCCGAGTGTCCAGTAGGAGTGGGCCAGGCGGCCCTTTAGCAATCGCCGCTGGGCGGTCGTGAGTTCCGGCTTAGTCCGCAGGATGTCGCGAAAAGCCTGCGTTTTGTTGATGAACCGGTGCACCTCCATTGTTCCCGATGTCAGGCGCGTGGCCCCGGGAGCATCAGCAGTCTGCACACATCCGCGCCCCCGGACTGCGCAAGCCGGCCTGCCGATCCCGATTTTCAGAAAGAAATGCGTATCGTGCGCGTTTCGCAAAACCTCCCAGAGTCCGCCTTCCTCCTGAAATATCTCGCGGCTGCACACGGTCGTCTGAAGCATCATGGGTTGGTACTCACGCAGCGCCCACTCGCTCGCATCGGCAACCAGAACGTGATCCGCCTGAATGGAAAAACCGCCCAGCTCCCACCATGTGCTTTCCGGTGAATCAGGGAGCACCATATCGTCAAAATAGAACGCTGCCTTGCCCTTCGTTACACCGATGGCAAGAGCAATGCTCTCCAGATGAGTCCTGGTCCATACGTCATCGGAGTCCAGAAATGCCACCCAGTTGCATCCCGCTTCCTCGACCCCCCGGTTCCGCGCCCGTGCGCCGCCGCCGTTTTCCTGACGGACGTATCGGACGCGGTCCCCGAACCGGCGAACGGCCTGCTCCGTGTCATCCGTCGATCCATCATCGACAACAATGACTTCAGCCGGAGGCAGGGACTGATCCAGGACGCTGATTATCGCCCGTGCTACAAGATGCGCACGGTTGTACGAGGGAATCACCGCACTGATCGCAACCGCGTTACCGCTGGACATCAGACGTTCCGTGTGTCACTGGCTACCGGACAACCATCATCCGTTTTACGAGCACGTGTGCGTTGTTGTTCACCGAGAGTCTGTAGAAGTAGATCCCGGACGCCAGACCCTCAGCTGTGAATTCGACCCGGTGATATCCGGCATTCACCTCGGCATCCACCAGGAGTGCCACACGCTGTCCCAGGGTGTTGAACACTTCAAGCCGGACGGCACCCTGAACCGGCAGGCCATACTCAAGGACAGTAGCCGGATTGAATGGATTGGGGTAATTTTGCTCAAGGCGGACTTCCCGCGGCAGTTCGTCCCTCAAAGCCACATCGGTCAGGCTCACGTGGAATCGCCGCATCTGACTGAACGGTCCCCATCCCGTAGGGTTTCCCGCGCGGACCCTCCAGAAATACGTCTTCTCGGTTTCAAGCCCGAAGAGAATCTTGAGTGTGTCCACCAGCGAGGAATCCATGTCCGGGTAAGCGAAAAGAGAATCATCCGAAATCTCAAACCAGTATTTTGTGCCCGGCTGGCGGTTCTTGGACCACACACACAGCACACTCTCCGGCCGTGCGCTGGAGAAATTCGCGGGCGCAAGCAACGAGACCTGATTGGGAATCGGAAGGAACGTCGAGAAATACCGGCTCAGCGAGAACGGACCTCTGCCCTCGGAATTCCAGGATCGGACTCTCCAGAAATATTGTGTATAGGCATTCAGGCCGGAGACGGTGCGTGTGGTCTCGGTGATCGTCGAATCGTTGACAAGAAGCCCGTTCGAAAACGCGGGATTCGTTGACAGCTGGACGTGATAGCCCTGCGCACCCTCGGAGTTGGTCCAGACCAGTCCGACCGTTGTGTTCAAGTTTGTTGCCGCGTTCGCCGGCGAGACCAGGCGTGGGACCGGGGGAAGATTGCCCCGGAAATACTCAAACGAAGCGGTGTACGCAGGAGGTGTTGATCCCTGGTTTCGCGCGGCAAGGCCGACGCTGCGAACCACCAGTGTGTGTGTAAAATCCCCGGCCGGCAGCCAGAGCGATCCATCCAGCGAGTATATCAGCGTCCAGGAGTTGCGCTCCCGCTTCACCCGCATGTAGACCGGCGTCGTTCCATTCGGGCCGATCACCACATCAAAGCGTGTCGAAGGAACGTTTGCGGACACCACACCCCCAAAGGCCCGCGTTGAAGAACCATCCGTGGAGATCTCAAAGCGGATATAGTTGGCAGCGTCATCCACCACGTGAATCCCGGCACCCTGGACGGGTTGGCTGATGGCGCCAACCAGTTTCGTCTCCACTTCGAAATCGGAATCCGAGGAGGCCTGTAGCACGCGGGGCATGGTGTTCCCGCTCCCTGTCACCGAGTGCTCCACATTCTGGGGGAGCGAGATCGACAGATTGCCTGAAGATACTGCAACCGTCGCATCCCCGAGGGGATTCTGTATCGTCCAGAGAGCCGAATCGATGGGTTGAATGTCAAACTCGTCCCTCACGAGCGATCCCGAACCCGTCGTGCTGAACGCACGATCTGCCGAGATCGCCCTGTTTCCCGCTTCGTCAATTCCAATAACCCGGTAGTGATATATCGTATTTTGCGCAAGGCCGTTGATCACAAAACTGTGATCTGTCAGAAGATCTGCTCTGGCGGCCTCCGTGCCGTAGGCCGTTGTCAGACCATACTCGATTCTCCCGCGGGCAAGCTCGTCGGTCTGCCAGCGAATCTCCGCGGAATTCTTCCCCGGGATCGTCGTGTACCCGCTGAGCATCGGCGGTAAATAGTCACTCGTGATCGACCTGACGGTCACCGCGCCAAAGGTGGCATCCACCCAGTGGGCAAGGAGCATCACAGAACCCTGTTGCGGATCGGTGGATGGGCCCAGCCATGTCAGGTCAAACGACGGGGGTTCCGAGGCTCCGACTTCCCATACTTTTAGCGAATAGCGAGTTCCCGGGCCCGCCGATTCAACGCGCATCTTGAAGTAGTACGGAACGCCGTAGGGGATCGTTTTTCCGCTGTAATCACGGACGTTGTCCCAAATCGACAACTGCGCACCCGTTGCGTAGAACAGGTAGAGACCTCCACATCCGTACGGCTTGTAGCCGGTCTTCGGCTGCCATCCCGACACCGGATCATCTGTATGACCTGACCACCCGACGAAAAAGCCGACTGCGGGTTGGCCATTGATCGCGCCGTATCCGGCTGGATCGTAACTGTGGATGGTGATAGGAGCTACAACTTCATAATTTTTCCATGTCGTGTCACCAATAGCGACCAGCCGGTCGTAGCCGACACCGGCACTGGAAATGCGGAGGCCCCCGGAAACGACATTCCACAACCCGTCAACAACCTGAACGGAGTCATACAGAGTGGCAGATGATGTCCAGGCGGTTGAATGGACACGGGGCCAGACCGTGCCGGATTGGTACCGGACGATCACCGAATCGCGTGTTTGAACGTTCAGGGTGTTTTTCGCCGTTACGACCACAATGTTGGAGTCGGGCAGTGCCCGCAATGATGAGAAAGCGATATCGATGTTGAAGTCCCCCGGGGCAACAAGCCGGCGGGTGTCCGGGCCGATGCTCAACGGCTTGCTCAGATCACCGTTCAGGGAATAGCTCAACGATTGAATGCCGTTTGGATCAGACACCTTCCCCAGAAGATTGACCCAGCGCTGCGGGACACCGGTACGCGCAAACGTCATGCGTTTCGGGTGCCAGAACTGTATTACCGGAGACGCTGTGGATTGAACGCCGGCCAGGCTTTCCCCCCCTTCCGGCGGAGGTGCATTTTCCTGTGCCCTGCCTTCGGCACCGGACAACCACAAGAGCCCGCTCAACAGGACTATCCGGGCGTACCCGGAAGCTACTCCGGTCTTCAAACACAAACTCTTCATCCTTTTCCTTTTCGCTTTTATGTCGGTCACAACTGTTCCTTCCTTCCCACGGACGCTTCAACGAAACCCGGGGTTGCTGCCTAGCGCAAGAGAAGCATGGTCTTTGTCCAGACCTGGCCATTCGCCACCAATCTGTAGAAGTAAATGCCGGAAGGTAGCGAGGCCGCCGGCGCAAACGTAAGGGAGTACCTTCCTGCACTCTGATGCTCATCGATCAGCTGTGCAACGGTTTGGCCGAGCGTGTTGAACACGAACAGCTTCACCCGGCCTCCGGCAGGAAGCAAGTACTGAATTTGCGTGGAAGGGTTAAACGGATTCGGGTAGTTTTGCCGGAGCTGCACGTCGGCGGGTACGGGAACCAATCCGCTCACATCCGTGAGAGCACCGATAAAATTCCGCGTCTGACTGTAGGGACCCCATCCGGCGTCATTCTTCCCCCGGACACGCCAGAAATATGTGCCGAGGTCCACAGAGAGTACCGATACGGTATCCGTCACCAGGGAATCCACGTCGGGATAGGCAAAAAGAGAATCTTGCGTCCATTCCAGTGCATACCCTGTTGCTCCGGGCAGACTGTTCCAGCGACAGACAACGCTGTCGTGCCGGACCCCGGCGCCGTTCGGCGGTGACACCAGCTTCACCTGGTTCGGGAGTCCCCCAAGGGTCTCAAACCGCCATGCCTGACCGAAACCAAGGGTATAGGAGGGCATCACAACGGCGATCCGCCAGTAGTACCTCGTGTTGGCCAGGAGACCCGTCACGGTGTATGTGGTATCGCCAACCGTCACGTCGGTGGCAATGACTGAAAGAGTAAATGTGGTATCCCTCGCAACCTGGACCCGGTACCCGGACGCGAGAGGATATGCCTGCCATGTCAACCGGGGATTCCGGGACTGCTGTGTGGCCCCGTCGGGAGGGGACAGAAGCGTGGCCGGAGCCATCTGGAGATGCTCGGGTTGCCCGAGGGTCACGGCGGGAAGTCCCCCGGCCGAACGAATCCATGCGGCGGTGGAAGCGTATTCCGTCCCATCCACAATTCCGTACGTAAAATGGTGCGGTGTGTTGTACATGTACATCAAGGAGCCCTGGCGCCCGAAACCGAAGACCGTCATCTTCCCGTCCAGCGGCGGGCCGACGGTGGTCATTCCAAAGTACTGATCGATGATGTTGTCTCCCTCTTCATGAAAGAGAAAAAGCGAACGGTTCACAGTCGGATCACCGAAGTACGCCCATTCCTCGCCGGGAATATCCTCCTCCCACCTCTCCGAGGCGGGGGTCTGTCTTCCGTCGCTCCGGACGACAAAGTCAACATCCAGCTCCAGCTCGCCGCCCGGAGTTCCTTCATACAGGATCCAGTAGGCGGTATCCGTCTTCACCATCGTGAGGCGGGCGTATTCCGGGTAAATGTCCCACTGACACTCGAAGTATCCATCCACCTGAATGGAGTGGATGGAAACTTTTAACGGGCCTTGATGTTTGAGCGTCGACACGGACCCTGCCTCACCGGAGCTGCCCGGATGGAAGAATCCCCGCGGGTAACAGGAGTTGGGAATCCCCCGACTTGAGCCGGCCGCTATGCTGTTCGGCGTGGGGTTGTAGCTCACCCAGTCATTGCCATTCCTGTCCACCCAGCTCGAGAATCCCGCCCCCTCCTTGTGATAGAACATCGTGCCGGCGTCATTGGAGATCCGAAAGCATTCCTGCCCTTCATCCCAGATTCCGTCGGCAAACGTCACCCGGGGGGCCACCACCGCTGGGGGCAGGCCCCGACCGGCGAAATCAAAATAGACATGGTAGGTACGGACGGTGGACGCTGCCGTGGTTCCGTCCATCAACACGACGAGAGTTCCTGCCGCATTTGTCGAGTCGTTGTAGTCTGCACCGGGGTCAAATTGAAACGCAACGGTGTCGACCAGCATTTCACCGGACGGACCGACTTCGACGACGTGGATCGTCGCGGGATCGAATTTCCCCGCTACGCCCATTTCGGTCAGAAGCGTGGTGAAGTTGATCTGCACTTCGGCCGGCTTACGGATGCGGTCATGCTGACCGGCGCTGAATTCGACGGGAACCCGGAACTGCCAGCCGGGATTCCACCACCCGGCGTTGCTCTGGTTGCCCCAGGAACCCAGTGTGAGAAGTAGCAGAGAGAGAAGTCCTACGGACAACCTCCGCGCGCAAACGCTGTGTGACTTCACTGGGTCCTTCGGCAGATATTTTTTGGTTCCCGCGATGACGACGCGTGACAACGGTTCTCTTCGGCGGTCGTCAGGTAATACACGTAGGCCCTCCCAGGGGCAAGCCTGCAAGGGCCTACGCAAACGCACATCCCGGACCCGTCTGCTATTTCACCAGCGCCATTTTCTTCATCAACGACGTGTTGCCCGCGGTCAGCCGGTAGAAATAGACACCGCTGGCCAGGCCGGTCGCATCAAAGGTGACCTGGTGATAGCCGGCGGGTTTTACATCATCAACAAGCAAGGCAACCTGTTCCCCGAGCATGCTGTAGACCGCCACGGACACATGGCTTTCCCGCGGCAATTCGTACTCAATCCGGGTGGACGGATTGAACGGATTCGGGTAGTTGTTGTGCAGGCGGACTTCCTGCGGGAGCGGGTTGTCCCCGTCGATCCCCGTCCAGAGCGCATTCACGCGGCGGAGCGCGCTGTACGGGCCCCACCCGCCGGCGTTGCCCGCACGCACCTTCCAGAAATACGTGTGGTTGTTCACGGCAAGCTTGAAGCCCATGGACGTGTCCGTCACCGACGAGTCCTGCTGTTTGAACGTGAAAAGTGAGTCAAAGCCCACTTCGATGTGGTATTTCGTCGCCCCGGCCTGCCTGCGCCAGGTAAACACAACGCTGTCACTACCGGCGTTCGCGTCGTTGACCGGACCCACCAGTGTCACCTGGCCAGGCGGCGGGACCAGAGTGCGGAAGCCCCAGGGTGTGGAAAACGTGCCGAATGCACCTGCGGTTTTTCCCGCCACGTGCCAGTAGTACTGGGTATTGAACGTCAACCCGCTGAGGGCACGCGTCGTGTCGGTCCCGGAGGAGTCGTCCAGCACGAGTCCACCCGCGAAGGATTGATCAATGCCAACCTGCACCCAGTACGCTGTTGCGCCCTGCATTGTTCCCCAGATGAGCGTGGGGTTTGACGGAACGCCCGTGGCGTTGTTCGCGGGGGAAAGAGGTGTGGGGACAAGCACAAAAGTTGTGAAATTCCACCCTTGTGAAAAATCACCCACGAGACCCACATTCTTCGCACGCACGCGCCAGTAGTATTTCGTGAAGGGCGTGAGGTTACTCACCTGCTTCGGGTATCAACGATGGTCGAGTCATCAAGCACCACCGTCCCGAACAGAGAATCGGTGCTCACCTGCAGTCTGTACGAGCTCGCCGTCGCGGTCGGTCTCCAGCGCACTGTCACGGAAAGCGGCTGTGACGTGTTATTGTTCGGGGGTGATGCCAGGACCGGAACCGGCGGCTTCGGAGAACCGTAGCCGCTGCCGGTGTACCGGACGGTAATCCCGGGTCCGGGCCAGTGGAACATCATTCCGGTTCCCTGAGACTCCGAATAGAACTCCACCGTGTTCTCGCCCGCGATGAGCGCCGACGGAGGGAATGAGACGACGTCAAGAGAATAGAAGTGGTCCGCCCCGAACAAAGGGAGGGTATGGCTATTCACTTTTACCCAGTGGTTTTCCCCGGGAGCGATCTGTACATCCAGACCGTTGAACGACGAAATCCAGAAGTTCGCCGCTGTCGCATCGGAAAGATTCGTTCCCGCCGGGATCTCAAAATTGGCGGTTTTGGTGTGCCCAACCCTCAGCTCGGCGTTCTCCGGCATGTTGTACGGCTTGTACAACCGGACGGATTTGCCGGCACGCACAAGCGAGGCTTCTTCCACCGCCTTGGTCATATACATCATGCCGTTGTTGTCGCGGATCACCGCCACCATGCTGACGCCGCCGAGGGGCTGATCGGGCACGAGATCAGTATTCCAGGTGACGGTATACGGAGGACTTGTGGCGGTCCCCACGTGGTTGCGGAGGGTCATCACGGTCTCGTTCTTGTTCCGGTGGTAGGCGTACTGATAATCGAGGTAGACGCCGTCGCCGTCGGTGTCGTAGTTCTCAAAATACCCGATATAGTCCACGCGGCTGATGCCAAACGGGCTGGACGCGGTTGCCGTAAGCACAGGGTTCTCCAGAAAGGTCCCCCCGCTGGCGATCGACGAGATGGCTCCGGTGGGATGCGATTTTGTGGAATCATAGTAAACGCGCACGACAATACCGTTCATCCCGAATTGACCCCAGCCAAAATCGTAACATACCTGCCCCGCGTTTGTCCCTTCAAAGGAATTCGTTCCCTCCGCGAGGTCTGCAAGAGGGACATCCACCGTAACGTTCACATGAGAAAGATAGCATGGTCCGAGACCGGGTGTCGTGCGAAGCTCGGGAATGTCGATCCAGTTTTGGTTGTTGAACCGGATCTTCTTTCCTGTCGTCCCCGCATGGCCTCCCCAGAGATCAATCTGCGCCTCTGCCCGGACGGCATTCTGGAGGTCGGAGACAGTCATGTACAGAACCTGGTTGGGAAGATATGTCTGGGCCAGGGGATTGGGCGCGTTCGGATCGATGACCCGCCAGTCCGCGTAGGTCATCATCGTGCGTGAATACTCGCGATAGATATCTCCAGGCGATGGACCGCGAAGCAGCCGCTGTGCCTGGGTGCTGGCAGTGCCCCCCATAAGGATCATCACCGCAAGGAAAAACAGTCCCGACTTCCGTGTCTCTCGTTTCATCGAATTTCCTCCGTGTCCGCATCACATAACTGTTATTTTCGTCCACCCTGTTTGATCTGCAACACGGGGAATCCGCGTCAGGTGCAGAATTCCCAAGCGCGGCATTCCCCGTGTCAAAGCTCCACTCGTTGAACTATTTTACAAGCACCATCTTCTTCATCAGCACAACCTGATCCGCCACGAGGCGGTAGAAGTACACCCCGCTGGCAAACCTCGTTCCGTCGAAGGCAATCTGGTGGTAGCCGGCGGACTTCTCGCCGTCAACCAGCGTCGCCACCCGTTCCCCGATCATGTTATACAGTTCGAGTGACACATGCCCCGCCCGCGGCACACCAAATTCTATCCGTGTGGACGGATTGAACGGATTCGGGAAGTTTTGCGAGAGCTCAAATTCCTTCGGCAGCAGACGTTCGGAGGCAACCGATGTATAGGTGACATTGAACCTCCCGACGTCGCTGAACGGACCCCATCCCGTGGGGTTGTACGCACGGACCCTCCAGAAGTACCGTATATTGTTCAGGATCCCCCGGATGACCTTTGTCGTATCGGTGATGCTGGAGTCCGTCAGACCAAACTGGAAGAGCGAATCCGGAGCGTACTCCAGTGCGTATCGTGTCACGCCCGGCTGCGCTTTCCGCCAGATGAAGAGCACGGTGTCCTTCGAGACCTGTCCATTGAGAGCCGGGCTCACGAGAACGACCGCCGCCGGCAGCGGGACGAGAGTCCGGAAATTCCAGACCACGGAGAAAGGTCCGATGCCGCCGATGGTCTTCGCCCGGACCCGCCAGAAATACCTGGTGTCCTGGGTCAGACCCGTAACGGCCCGTACAGTGTCGGTTACTGTGGAGTCGTTCACCACAAGTGAAGTTGCGAACGTCGAGTCGGAACCCAGTTGTACATAGTAGGCAAGGGCGTTCGGCACGCGGGACCAGCGGACCGTGGTGTTCACCGGGATATTGGAGCCGCCATTGCCCGGCGCAAGGAGGCTGGGCGCCCCGGGAATACCCGGAATAGTAGTGAAGCGCCAGGGGCTTGAGAACAGACTCGACCCTTTGGCGTTCTTCGCCCGGACGCGCCAGTAGTACTTCTGGTCGTTCTGCAGGCTCGTGAGATTCTTCGTGGGGAACGTTACGTTACTGTCGTTGAGGACGAGCACCGTGAAGAGCGAATCCCTGGCTACCTGCACGTGGTAGCCGGTCGCACCCACCGCCACATTCCAGGTAAGCGTCAGGGCCAGTGGAAGGCCGGTGGAATCGTTGGCAGGAGAAGTCAGCCGCACGGAGGCGGGAAGCGCCCCCTGGAAGAAATCCACCAGGGACGTAAAGGGAGGAGGCATGAAGCCTGCATTCGCTTCATTGCCTGCGCCGATACCCACCTTGACCGGTGAGATGAATTCCCAGAAGCTCCCGGCCTGCGACCACGATGTGCCGTCAAAGGAATAGTCCATCGTCCAGAGCGCACCATACTGCCGGACACGCATGTACAGCGGCGCGATGTTCGCCGGCCCCACAACGACACTGAACCGCGGGACCGCATTATCCAGACCGTACGCGAAGCTGGCTGCGAAGGCTCTCGTGTCCGTTCCGTCATTCAGGAAATCAAAACGCATGAGGCGTGACGGCGTTTCCTCTAAGACCATGCCCTCGAACCTGTACGTATCAGACGAACCGCTGACACCGGTATTGTAGCGCGCGACAAATTCCCGGACATTTGCGCTGGAGAGATCCTGAACCGCCCGGGGCATGAAATCTCCTCCCGTCCAGAGATCATGGGATGTCCCCTCCGGGACAGAGATCGCCAGCTGCCCATCCACGATTGCCGCAAGGGCATCGCCTCTCGCGTCAACAAAACTCCACACGGCGGGATTGAGAGTACTGTCATTGAAAGCGTCCGATCGGCTTGAGCCATCGGTCACCGTCGGGCCTGTCGCGGCCGTGAAATTCCCTGTTGTGGTAACAAGAGCCGCCTGATCACCGGCAAGGATGCGGTAGTTGTAGGTTGTCGCAGGATTCAGATCGGTCACGGTCAGATAGTGACTGTACTTCACGTCGAGGCTGTACGCGTTCGAGCCGTACGCAAGCGTCGTACCGTATTCGAGTTTTCCGTCCGTCGGTTTGTCTGTGTTCCACGCCACCTGCATGGCGTTGGCGGCCAGATTGATAACACGGACACTGTGGATATACGGAGGGATCGTGTCGGGAGGCGCCGGTTGGCTGTCATCCGCTATCTTAATGGAATCGAGATTGTGGAAGTAGTCCACCACCGCGGTGAAATCAGGAGGCTTTGTGCCTGCGTTGAGTGAGAACGGTCCGATCTTGCTCACAGCGAGGGCCTGCGTGAACGTTATCGCTTCGTCGAACGTTGATCCATCGAGAGAATAGAGGAATTTCCAGCTGTTGCCTGTGCGTTGAACACGCATCCACATTGGACCTTCACCAAACGCAGCCATCTTCTTGTTCACCTTGACGACGGGCGAACCGAAACCGCCGATGAATGTTGCTGCATATGCCCGGACGCTGTCCGCCGTGTAGGTGGTAAAACATATTTCGATCTTGTTGTTGGGATCCGCTTCTATCAAAACGCCCTGTGCCTGGAATGCCTCCCCCGTCCCACCTGTCAGGCCGGAGAGGAATTTCACTTCCAGATTGAAATCGGTGTTCGTCGCATTTTGCATCAGCCGGAGGGTCTGGTCCCCGGTAGTCCAGAGGCTGTGCTCGGATCCGGCCGGCACCGACATGGACACTGCCGCGTCGGTAGTATTCGTTCCGGTCATGGCGATCGATCCGTCGTTCTGTGGATTGACCAGTGTCCAGAGCGTTCTATTAAGGCTATAGGAGTTGAAATCTGTCGAAACGAATGTTGTTTTCCCGGCATATGCACCGCCTGTTGCCAGGACGAGACTCAGCATCAGGGCGGTCATTGCGGCAAAGCCACTATGGAAACGCTTCATCATGAAATCCTCCGTGATTAATAATATCGTACACATGCACAAAAGTAGCCATCCTGCTACTACAAAGAAGCATTCACCTTCCGAAGCACGCGTGCCGGCACTCCCGCTACGACCGTGTCAGCAGGAACGTCCTTTGTGACCACGCTTCCTGCACCGACGATCGCATTTTCGCCGATTGTGACGCCGCAGAGTACCGTCGTTCCGGTGCCAATGGACGCGCCGTGTTTGACCGTGGTGGTGACAACCTTCCAATCTGCCTCGGTTTGCATTTTGCCGTCGCCGGTTACCGATCGGGGATATTTGTCGTTGATGAACATTACGCCATGGCCGACAAAAACATCATCCCCTATCTCAACACCTTCGCAAATGAATGTGTGCGTGGAAATCTTGCAGTTTTTGCCCACTTTCGCGTTTTTTTGAATTTCTACAAACGTTCCGATCTTTGTCCCGTCGCCGATCTCGCACCCGTAGAGGTTCACGAAATCGAATATCCTGACATCTTTCCCCAGCTTCACGTTCGGGGAAATCTTCTGCAGTGACATTCCGTCAGCTCCATGATCATTGGTGAAAAAGGCGCAACCGTCGCTCTCTAGGGGACCATTGTAACCATTGAGCCACCCTGTGCAAGCGATTCCTGGGCAGCCTCCAGTATGGACACAATTTTCATGCCAGACCGGCCATCACTTGTCGGGCGCTTCCCCGTCCTGATGGAGTCCACAAACTCCGCAGTCATAAACCCCAGGGCTTCGTTCGGGTCGATCTTCGGGGCCCACATGTCACCGGTACGATACTGCACCAGCACTTTATAGATCGACTCCCGTTCCTTGATATCGACTCCTTTGTCGTACACCTTCACTTTTTCGCTCGGTTCCATATCATCATACACGGCCATCAGTTTGCTGCCGCCGATAAGGATCTTCCGGACTTTCACCGGCGACATCCAGTTGACATGGAAGTGCGCCAGCAGCTGATTGTTGTAGCGAATGGTGATGTACGCAATATCCTCTTTGTCGCTGAAGTGTTTCGCTCCCACAGCCGACACGCTCACCGGGTCGAGGCCGATGAGGTAGTCCATGATGGACAGATCGTGGGGGGCAAGATCCCAGATCACGTTGGTGTCATGCTGGAACAGTCCGAGGTTCACACGGACTGAGTCAAAATACATAATCTCGCCGAGGCGCCCCTCTTCGATGAGCTCCTTGATCTTGCGAACGGCTCCGGTGTACACGAACGTGTGGTCGATCATCAGGGTGAGCTTTTTCTTGTCCGCAGCGGTAATTAGCTGCTTGCACTGCTCACTGCTCTCTGCCATCGGCTTTTCCAGAAGCAGGTGCTTTCCCGCGTCAAGAGCTTTCATACCGAGCGGAAAATGCGTCGACACCGGTGTAGCAATGGCAATTGCTTTGACATCCTCGCGCTTGAGCAGCTCTTCGTAGGTCTTCACTGTTTCAATGGAGGGGAATTTCTGCCTGGCCAGCTGGAGGCGCTTTTCGGAGGAGTCAAAACAGACAATTCCTTCCACGCCGGGCGTGGCCTGAAAATTGCGCACAAGGTTGGGCCCCCAGTAGCCGAAACCGACGACACCGATTTTCATAAACGGGATTCCTTATTTTCCTCCGGAGCCGAATAACATCACCGGGAGTGTTTTGAGTAGTAGACCGAGATCAAGCAACACCGATGCGTTTTGAATATAGTACAGGTCCAGCACGACCATATCTTCGAATCCCACGACGCTCCGTCCTGCCACCTGCCACATGCCCGTGCATCCGGGGATCACGCTGAGCCGACGCTTGTGCCACTCTTCATAATGATCCCACTCATAGGGCAGGCACGGACGCGGACCGACCAGGCTCATGTCTCCCTTCAGGACGTTGAACAGCTGCGGCAATTCGTCGAGGCTGGTCTTGCGCAAGAACCTTCCGACGGGTGTCACGCGCGATTCATTGACGATCTTTGTGGAAGCCTTTTGCCCGGGCCTGTTCTTGGCCTTTGTCTGAATGAATTGCACAACGACTTTTTCGCGGTCTCTGTCATGATCGCTGCCGGTGTGCATGGAACGGAACTTGTAGAATTTGAACGGCTTCCCATTCTTGCCAATCCGCGTTTGGGCAAAGAAAACCGGACCCTTGGAACTGAACCGGACGGCCAGCGCAATCGTCATGAACAGCGGGGCCATGAGCAACAGACCGATCGTCGCACCCACACAGTCAAAGACGCGCTTGTACGCTTCCAGCAGCGGACTGGGGCTGAATTGCGAGATGCTCACAACCGGCAGATTGCCGTACTTCTCGATGAACAGACGGGCCGGCACAACGTCATACAGCGGGGACGAAATCTTCACCACGGCGTCAGTCATCGTAGCCGTTTCAAGGAGGTTGATCAACTGTGCGTGGTCAATGTTGTCGACACACACCACGATCTCCTGTACATCGAACAGCTTCACGATTTCTCTCATCTCGGCCGTACGTCCGAGCACCTTCGCACGGTTGAACACCACCTTGCCGAGCGGGAGCTGATCATCCAGAAAACCGACCAGGTTCAAACCCAGATGGTCGCTGAGAAAAAGATTGATCGCAACATTTTTTCCATTTTCGCCACCACCGACGATAAGGGCATTACGGTGAAACACCTTGTGGCGCGACAACCAGAGGTAGACATTGCGAAAGACGAACACGCGCCCGCCGGTCAACAGGACTGCCGAGAGCAACGTGAAGTAGAACATGGCCAGACGGCTGTCCAGGATCCATTCGGCGCGTATGAAGAAGGCAAGAAGGGCCAGCCCGATATTGATGTAGAAGAGCGCCTTCAGGATGCGGATGGTCTGATCCGCCACGGTGATGAAAACGTTCACCTTGTAGAGACCGAAATACTGGCAGATGAGCGTTGCCGCCGCCCCGAATGCTACCAGAAACAGGATTTCGCCTTCGAGCGGTGCACCGAGAAACGTGAGCTTACTTGAGAACTCACGCCCGCGTAGGATCACTGCCAGAGTAAGGGCCCCGACTATCGAAAGCCAGTCCAGAACCGGCAGGATGAATGTATATGCGGGACGCTGTCTTAAAGAAATCATTATTTGCACCCCTCTTTGAGGTTACTTGACCCAAAGAATCAGTTTAAAGTACTATAAATGGCGGCAAAAAAGCAACTTCGCAGCACGCCGGGGAAAGCAGTCATCGAGTGTGATCAATGTACACAACCCTCCCCCCCCCTGCTGTGTCCTGGGTCACGTGACACTCTTACAGGCACCTCCGGGGCGGCAAAGGCTCTGCCTCATTGGAGAACAACCGCCCTAAATCACCCCAAAACACATGTAAATCACCGGAGAAGCTGCCCTAAGTTCCTTCGTTCGCAATGATTTTCGGTAATTTCATAAGTGAAACAACCGGACCGGGTGAGGCCCTACACCGCAGATTATGCTTGACATTCTGACAATACCTATCTAGATTCGCGAAAGCGGTACTGACCGTTCAGGGTGACCTTCCAGCACGCATGTGCGCAAAAGAGGGCGCTGTGCGCAGCAGGATTCCCTCCCGCACCCGCACAACCCGCCGGTAGTGAAGCTCTTCAGTAATTCGATGCTGCAAAGTAGGAATACCACGACACGCAGGATCATGATGAAAAGCGCGATTCGTTGGGGAATTCTCGGCGCGGGGATTATCGCCGAGAAATTTGTGGCGGGCTTACAGAGCCTGCCCGATGCAAAGGTGCAGGCTGTTGCGTCCCGGAGGCAGGCGAGGGCACAGGAGTTCGCCCGCCGCTTCGAGATTCCACATGTGCATTCAAGTTATGAAGCCCTCGTCCACGATGAGGACGTGGATGTTGTATACATTGCCACCGTCAACAATCTGCACAGGGACCACAGCATACTCTGTCTTGAAGCGGGCAAGGCGGTGCTCTGCGAGAAACCGTTTACGACGAATGCGGCTGAGGCGCGTGAAGTGATTGAGGCGGCCCGACGTAAGCGTGTGTTCTGCATGGAGGCCATGTGGATGAGGTTCGTCCCCCTGATGTCAAGGCTGCGGGAGATCATTGCGTCAGGCACGATCGGGGAGGTCCGCATGGTAACGGCGGACCTCGGGTTTACCGCTCCTTCTGAGAAGACCAACCGCTTCTTCAGCCCGGAGCTCGGCGGTGGTGCCATGCTGGACCTCGGAATCTATCCGCTCTCCTTCGTGTATTTTCTTCTCGGCAGGCCCGCTTCGGTGTGCACGCAGGCGTCTATCGGGGACACCGGAGTTGATGAACAGGCCGCGGCAATTCTCACCTATCCCACCGGAAAACTGGGTATTATCTCGACAAGCCTGTTGAGTTTCCTGCCGGGCGAGGCGGTGATAACAGGGACAAGAGGCCGGATAACAATCCATCCCCCCCTGCATCATCCGTCCGAACTCTCACTGATCGTTTTTCCGGAACACCACGGGGACGCCGTTGTAAGAACGGCACTTCGTGCGCGTTTCAGGAACATTCCCATCGTGCTCGGCGCGTATGCTCGTGCCAAAAATGTCATGGAAAAGCTCACCAGACACCCCCGGAGATCGATGGTTTTTCCGCTTGAGGGCAACGGCTACAACTACGAAGCGGCGGAAACAATGCGATGCTTACGCGCGGGAGAGCTGGAAAGCTCGATCATGCCACTTGATGAAACCCTGAGCATCATAGAGACAATGGACAACATTCGCAAGCAATGGAAATCTCGCCGTCCGTAAAACTGAAAGGGTATTGAGATGCGTATTGCCATCGTGGGGTGCGGCTTTGTTGCAGACTATTACATGAGGACCCTTTCCAACTACCCCGAACTGGAGGTGGCCGGGGTCATGGATCGCAACAGCGAGGCGGCCACCCGCTTCGCCGCCTTCTACCGGGTGCCCGTGTATCAAAGCCTTGGGGAGTTGCTTCGAGATCCCGGGGTGAGCATCGTGCTCAATCTGACCAACCCCCGGAGCCACTTTGAAGTCAGCAAGGCGATTCTGGAAGCCGGCAAGCACGTGTATTCCGAGAAACCCCTGGCGATGGTATTCGAGGAAGCGGAGGCACTGGTCCGGCTGGCGGAAAGCCGTGGCCTCCACCTCATCTCGGCTCCATGCAGCATCCTGGGAGAAACTGCACAGACAATCTGGAAGGCTCTGCGCAACAATGTCATTGGCCCGGTCAGGTTGGTATATGCGGAGCTGGATGGTGGACTCCTCCACCGGAAGAACTACAAGGAGTGGAGAAGCGACTCGGGTGCGCCCTGGCCGTACAAGGATGAGTTTGAAGTCGGGTGCACCATGGAACATGCCGGCTACTTTGTGACGTGGTTCATGGCGTTCTTCGGTCCGGCCACATCCGTCACCTCGTTCGCGTCCTCCTGCGTTCCCGACAAACAGACCGACGTGCCGCTGGATGTCGTCACCCCGGACTTTTCCGTTGCCTGCATTGAGTTCGCCTCGGGTATTGTGGCGCGGTTGACGTGCAGTATCGTGGCGCCGCGCAACCATTCGCTGCAAATCATCGGCGAAGAAGGGGTTCTGGCGATACACGAGGGCTGGGACTACGGTTCTCCCGTGCATATCAAACATCGCACATCACCGGGCCGCGGTGGACTGAAGCACAGGCTCTTGCACAGACTCGGGGTCAATACAGAAGAGGAATACCCCCCTGTTCGCAAGACCGACTTCCATCACCGCTATAAAAATTCCTCTCACCAGATGGACCAGGCGCGGGGAGTCGCAGAGCTTGCAGCCGCCATCTCGGAGAAGCGACCCTGCCGGATGTCCACGCGCTTTTCCCTGCACTGTACGGAAATCGCGCTGGCCATACAATACCCCCGGCTCATGGGCTGTCCGCGCATACTGACTACCACCTTCGAGCCGGTGGAACCGATGCCGTGGGCAAAGCCATGAGAGCTTTTCAGGTCATACCGGCCGGCTGCCGGTTGCCTTCTTGCCCGGCCGCACAGCAGCACGGCGCCCGGAGCGGCCGGGAATGCGGGCCCTGAGATCGTGCGATGTGACACGACATCGGTCAGGCCCCGGTCAGCGCATGAACCCCTTGATCGCATCAGCCACCGCCTTGATCTGCTCTTCCGTCAATTCGGGATACATGGGCAGTGAAAGGATCTCTTTGGCGGCCTTTTCCGTCACCGGAAAGTCCCCCTCGCGGTAACCCAGGTGTGAAAAGCACTTCTGCAAATGCAACGGGATTGGATAATGCAGTCCCGTCGCAATCCCTTCAGCCTCAAGATGTTTCTGGAGAGCATCCCGCTTCTGCACCCGGACCACATACAGATGGTAGACATGCTTCGCGTACGGCATTTCCTTCGGGGTCTCGAGGCCGGGAACAGCGGAGAGATACGTGTTGTACAGAGCAGCATTGCGGCGGCGGGATTCCGTCCAGGCCCCCAGATGGCGCAGTTTCACTCCGAGAACCGCCCCCTGGATGCCATCCATGCGGTAGTTGTGACCATAGGATTCATGCCAGTATTTCTTTTCTGCGCCGTGGTCGCGGATCATTCTGAATTTGCGCGCCAGCACGGTATCATTCGTCGCAACAGCCCCACCCTCGCCGTATGCGCCCAGATTCTTGCCGGGATAGAAGCTGTACGATGAGGCACGGGAGAGCCCGCCCGTGCGCCTGCCTTTGTACTCCGCAAAGTGCGACTGGGCACAATCCTCCACCAACGCGAGATTGTGCTTGTCCGCAATCACCTTCAGCGGATCCATGTCCGCCGGTTGTCCGTAGAGGTGCACCGCCACGATCGCCTTCGTGCGCGGGGTGATCTTCGCCTCAACCTTCTTCGGATCGATGTTGTAGCTGTCGGGTTCGCAGTCGACAAACACCGGCGTGGCACCACTCAGCGTTGCACCCCATGCCGTCGCGATAAACGTATTCGCCGGGATGATCACTTCATCCCCGGGGCCGATGCCGAGCGCCCAGAGCACCATGTGATTGCCGTCAGTGCCGGAACTGACCCCGTAACAATACTGGACACCATGTTCCTTGCCGAACGCGGCTTCAAACTCGGAAACGGGTTTGCCCAGGACATAGGCGGTGTTGTCCAGAACCGCGTGAATCGCTGGCAACACTTCGTCTTTGATTGAGGCGTACTGCGCTTTGAGGTCGAGAAATGGTATACGCGTCATGGCCGGCCCTGTTCGTCTTTTGGATGATTGGTTCACGCTCCCGATCCATCTGAGAGCCTACTCGAATATACGAAAATCTCTTCAGCGTCACACGCTTGCTCATGGTGTTGTAACCGTGACCACGGAACCTTCCTGCAGCACATGCCGCTGGATTGCCGCCCGTCCGGATGCGGAGCCTTCCACGCGGCACACGCCATCGTCCCGCACGAGAACCGATGCGCTCCGTTCCCGCCACCACTGCGCAATATCACGCGGATGTGCATGCCACATCCCCTGCTGCCCCTTCATGAAGAGCAGAAGGTCCTCAAAGAAGGCAAGGCGGTCGTTTTTCAGCATGTAATCCGGATGAACATTGATCAACACAAGCCCGCCCTGCTGGGCGATCCATGAGGCCTTCTTCTTCCAGATACCGATATCGCGCTCGTTGAGGATTTCAAACAGGGTGTGGTCCTGCGGCATCGTGAGCGGAAGCTCAACGATGTTCCCGAGAAAAAACGGCCAGATACTGCAGCATCCGCCGGTCTGCGGCTCATACGGATCGGTGTCGGGGAATGAACTGTCGTACTCAAACGGCAATGCGGTCATCCAGTCAGGATTGCGCAACGTGGACGGCGAGCGGAAACCCACAGCACCCCAGTCGCGTGCATAGCGGTGGATTGCCGCAGCGCGCCTGGTGAACACCGCGCGTGACTGGAAAAGTTTCCCGTCGTGCTTCAGACCGTGTATGCCTATCTCGAACCCGTCCGAGCGCAGGCGGTCAACGATGGACCAGTCGATCGGATACCGCTCGGGCACGAGGTTCCAGGAGGAGACAAAACCGAGCCGTCGCTCGATGGCAGCGAGATCCGGTGCACGCCGCAGACCGCTGTCCCATTCCACGTCATGCGTGATGGCAAATGCAAACCGGTGGCCCCCGGGCCAGAAACCGAGACGTTCGACCGACGGAACCTCGCGCAGCATTGCCGACAAATACGTATTGATGATCCCCGTCAGAATCGGCTCAATGGGCCAGGCGGGAAATGATGCGGAGGCCTGCACCGAGACAAACCGCTGGCGCAGGGCGATCTGCACCGGACGCGGGATCAGCGGCTTCAACGCATAATACAGGCGCCGTTTCCATCCGTGCGTGTCCCGCACGTACCGTTCGTAGAGCAAATGGTCGATGCCTCCGTCGGGAATGCGGGGTTCCGGAAGGTCGGAACAGACTTTCAGGAGTTCCCGCAGCGTGGACAACGACGCCCCATGCATGAGCGCCGGGTTTCTATCCGACGTGCTCATACAGCACCTTTCCAATGGCCTTCAGCACCGGAATGGGCAGCCTCTGGAATACCGGCTTCAGCATCTCCAGCCGGTCGGCGCCCTTCTGCCCGGCGACAGATGCGGACGAGCGATAGTACGTCAGATCCGATTCCTCGGTTGCCCATCCGCGTTTGAACTTGATCAACCCCTCACCGTCCAGGTCCGATCGTCCGAAGTCGAGAACCCGGTACCCTTCGGCGCCCGCCCACCGGATGGCATCCCACATGATGCCGTGGTTCGGACGATGAACAAGGTATGCCTCGTCGGAGGCTCCGAATTTGTAGTAGATGGTATCCTTGAACCGCAGAAACACAGAGGCGCCGAGATCGGCCGAACCCAGCCGGGCGAGGCTGACAAACCCGCGGCCCGGCCCGATGATTGTCCGGTGCAGTTCTTCAAAAAACCTGTCGGGCTGGGGTGGCAGGCCGTGTTTGCGCCGGGTCAGGTAGTTCAGCCGCATGAAAGCAGACATCGCTCCGGCATCCGTGCGCCGTTCAACCACCGCACCGCTCTTCTCAAACTTATTCACCGAGCGCTGCGTCTGGCTCTTGTCGAATGTCCGGAACAATGCCTCTGTGTCGCGCGCGAGGATGAGGCGGTGACGCTTGTATGCCGCCGCCGCCTGAAGATCTTCTCCCCGAACCTCCCCCCGGAATTCCACATACTTCCAGCACCGTTCCGTCCGCAACGCAACCACGGCAGAGCACAACCGCTGCAGCACGGCCTCGTCGTCCGCCAGAGGCGCGCTGTAATCCGAAAAAGGAAGCGACACGCCCCGCGTACCGGTCAGCACGCTGCGAATCTCGAGCAACGGAAGCACACCCGTAATCCGGCCCTCTTCAAAACAGGCAAGGGATTTGTTTCTGTAACCGTACACATGCACCTGCAGCCCGATCCATGACGAATCATGGAACACCGTCGCCTCCGGGTGGTGCTCGAGATAGGCCGCCCAGCGCGGGTCGGTAGCCGGGTCTATCGGAAGAACGTCCGTCATCGGGAAAGCACGTGCGTGTATGCCGCGCGCAACCGTTCTGACTGCTTCTGCCAGGACAGCTCCGCGTCGACACGTTGAATACCGGCATCACCCATCCGGCGGGCCCGTTCGGGGTCGTTCAACAACGCCAGAATTCCTTCTGCAAACGCCACTGGATTGTTGTTGTCAACATAAACGGCCGAGGCTCCCGCCGAAAACTTGTTCTCTTTGAGATGGAAGGAAACGATGGGTTTGCCCAACGACATATACTCCATGATCTTCGTCATAGTCGAAAGTTCATTCAACGGGCTGTACGGATCAGGTGAAAGACAGACATCCGCCGTTGAAAGGATTTCAAGGGCTTCCGGGTCGGAAATCCGGCCGGTGAACACGATGTCATCCTTCAGGCCGAGTTCTTCCGCCAGCTGCCTGAGCCGCGGCCAGTCATCCCCTTTACCGATGAGGTAAAACATCACCTCCCGGAAATTCTTCCTGTGGACAAGCTCGTCCACGGCGCGGATGATATACTCCACTCCGTCCTGGAACGCCATGACCCCTATATATGCGGCAAGGTACTTGCGCCCCCGTTTCAGCGCCGCATTGGGCGGACGGTAGCGGAAAGTTCTGGTGTCCGGACCGTTCCGCACCACAAATGTCTTTTCTGCATTACGGGGGTCAGTCTGCAGAGCGCGCTCACGATAAGTTTCGTTTGTTGAAAGAATCGCGTCGGCAAACCGGTAGGAAAGCCGCTGGAAGAGTCTTTGAATCCGGTAGAGCGTGTCCGGCGATTGCTCGTCCTTGTCGAAGCGGCTGAGGTACGCTTCCGGGGAGAGATCGTGCTCGTCGAAGACAAAGCGGATACCCCAGAGCTTGAGGTACAACGCCAGAGGCCAGAAAATATCCGGCGGGTTGGCCGCGTGCACTACATGAATCCGCCCGCGAAACAACAGCCGGTGAATGAGGAAGAAGGTCTTGAAAAATGCTGTGGCATATTCCCGGAGATATCCGGTGACAGACCCGTCCGCGAACGTATTGTGATACCGGTGAATGTGCACGCCCTCAAGCACGGTATGGCGTTCGTTATCTTTGCCGAATATCGGACAGAGAACGCTGACCTCTGCCCCCCCCTCGCGGAGGGCCAGCGCAATATTCCACATTCGGCGGTCGAACGGCACCGCTTCATTCTCAATAAGCAGAAGAACCTGCTTACCAGCAAATACCTTCGTAGTGTCCATGAGCGATGTTCCAGTCATCCGTGATGCGGACCAGGTCATAGACCATTTGTCCGGGTCTCAACTTTCCCAGTACCTCGCGGAATCCGGCCCCCTTGTTGGCGATCAGGAGAACGTCCGCGTGGTTCAGGACTTCTTCAATACTCTCCTTCATCAGCGAGGAGATGTGCGGGATCTCCTGCTCGATGTACGATTTGTTTGCACCCATGAGGCGGGCGATATTGACGTTGGCGTCGTAAATCGCCAGATCATACCCCTTCCCGAACAGTGATTCCACAACATTCACGATCGGGCTCTCTCGAAGATCGTCCGTGTCGTGCTTGAAGCTCAATCCGAGGACGCCGATCTTCTTCCGTTTGGTCTGCACCACCCAGTCGACCACCCGCTGCATCTGGGCCTCGTTACTGGACATCAGCGACTGGAGAAGAGGCGCCGCAATATCCAGACGCCGCGCTTCGTAGCTCATCGCGCGGACGTCCTTCGGCAGGCAGGAACCCCCGAATGCGAATCCCGGCTTCAGGTAGTAGGGCGAGATGTTCAGCTTGGTGTCCTCCACAAATATCTCCATCACCACGTGGCTGTCGATCCCGAGCCTCTTGCTGATTGCCCCGATCTCGTTAGCAAACGTCACTTTTACCGCATGAAAAGCGTTGCATGCGTACTTGAGGATTTCGGCCTCGCGGATCTTGACCGCATGGAAGGGGGCGTTGACGCCCCGGTACATTTCAACGAGCATGTTCACGATCGTGTCGTCTGATCCGCCGACCACCGTGTAGGGCGGGTTCTCGAAATCGAAGATCGATGTCCCCTCGCGAAGGAATTCCGGGTTGTCTGCCACGCCGAAATCCCGTCCGAGCTGCTTGCCCGATTCGCGCGCGATGATCGCCCCTGCTTTGTCAACGGTCCCGGGAAGCACGGTGCTCCGGATGACCAGCCCGTGGTATGTCGTTTTCAGTCGGATCGCCTGGCCGGCCTGCTCGGCCACACGCATCACCTGGTCCAGGTTCAGACTCCCGTTCGCACTGCTGGGTGTGCCGACACAGACGAGACTGATGTCCGTTTGCTGAACAGCCTCGGTCAGATTCGTCGTTGCGGAGAGCCGCCCCTCACTGATCGCCTGCTGGAGCATGGTATCAACACCCGGCTCCACGATGGGGGAAAGACCTTTGTTGATCATTTCCACCTTCAAGGGATTGGTATCAACGCCGATCACCCTATGGCCAAGCTTCGCGAGGCAGACGGCGGACACCGTGCCGACATAGCCGAGACCAAAAATGCTAATGTTCACGGGTTGTCCTCTCTCGTAGTAGGTGTGCGAGTGCATGAAACATCGTCGACGCGCCCCAGTGCATCGTGGGCGTGCGGTTGGTGAACCACGAATTCTTCCAGAGATAGAAATATCCGGTGGGGTCCTGCATGTTCGCGATCGTCCATCGCGCCACCTTCTCCGCAAGATCCAGTAGATCCGGCCTCCGGAAATGCCTGCTGAACAGGGTCAGCGTATCGATCGCCTGGGACGCGCTCTGAATGTCGAACTTGTAGGCCCGATCCCAGTAGTACTTCGGCGCCCCCTCCGGGGTAAAGAAATGCTCCACATAGAACTGCAGCCCCTTGTCCAGAACAGACTGGAACTCCGTGTTCCCGCTGTTGATTTGATATCCCAGGATCGCATCAAGATTGTACGCCGTGTGCCAGTTATCGATCCAGTGGTACATGGGATCTTCGCCGTAATACCAGGCACCGTTGGGGAGCTGCGAGAGGGCGCTCG
Source organism: uncultured Bacteroidota bacterium (assembly GCA_963779225.1). Lineage (GTDB taxonomy): Bacteria > Bacteroidota > Ignavibacteria > UBA10030 > UBA6906 > CAVPCZ01. Next base: position 653,951 of record CAVZWW010000001.1, on the reverse strand, counting down.
CACGCACCGCGCTTGTGGCAATATCGAGATACTCGCGCTCACCCGTTTCCCTGTATGCCTCGGCCAGCATACGCGCACCGAGAAGATTGGCATTGTGGACATACAACTTCGCATCGGTGACATAGCTGATGCACACTCCGTCGGGCACGGCAAAACGCGGCAGATCGGTGACGATAAAACGTGCGATGCCCCGCACCACGTCCAGATACCGCTGTTCACGCAGTGTCCGCCATGCCTCGACAAATTCATGGCCGATGAGGCCGCTCCAGACCACCGTGGGCGCATGCTTCGGAATATCCGAACCGCGAGAGATGTAGTCAAACGCGTTTCCCCAGCAATACCCCGTGTATCCCGGCGAATTGTTCTGCATCAGCCAGTCAAACGCCCAGCGGGTGCGCTCGCGGTAACGCTCCTCGCCCGTCACTTGCGCGAGTTGCAGGTATCCGCCTGCCAGAAAACCCATCCCCTTCGTGCTGACATGCGGTTTGATGCCGAGCAGTGGACGGAGGTTGAACGGATTGCGCCGCACAAACTGCTGCAATACCTGCTGCGGAAATTTCTTGTAGAGGGTCAGCGGACGCAGGAACGACGAGAGACCGTCAAAGGGGTCATAGGCCTTGTAGTCATGCCCGACAAGCCACCTGTCCAGGCGCTGGAGCGATTGCCAATAGGGGGTGTCGGTGTAGTTCATCCGCCGCGCCTCTCTCTGTTCATAAGCGTGTGATAGATACCTTCAATGGCTGCGAAGTTTTTCTTCCAGTCACCGCGCTCCCGCACGATGGCAAGATTCTTTGCACCGTACGCCGCATTCCGCACCGGGTCCGCCGCAAGCGCAAGCACCCGCCGCGCAAGCGCCGCATGATCGCCGCGCGGAACAATCTCCCCGTTGAGCCCGCTCCGGACCCACTCCAGATTGGACGGCACGTCGGTGAGAACGGCCGAGAGTCCGCTGGCCATTGCTTCCAGCAGGGAAACGGAGGTACCGTCGCTATGGGAGGAGGACACGTAGAGATCTGCCGCCTGCAGGTGCTGCAGAAGGGATGCATACGGCATTTTCCCGGTGAAGCGGATGCACTCCTCCAACCCCCGTTCGCGGACGAAGCTCCTGAAATCGTCGGTCAGCGCTCCGCCGCCGATCAACAACACGCGCACGGCCGGGTTGTCCCGCACCACGGTTTCCATTGCCTTCAGGAAGACGTCGACGCCGTACACGGGTTCGTGGTTCCGCGTCATGATCACCACAAAGTTTCTCTGCCATCCCAGCTCGGATCTGACACGCTCCCGGGAACGCACCTTCTCCCCGGCAATGGCTTCAACGTCGATTCCCCAGGGGATGATCGTGATACGGTCGGCTGGGTACTGAAAATCATGGATCACCTTCTTCTGGACATGCTCGGCGTCAACGGTCACCCAGTCAGCCGACTTGAACACACGGCTGTTGGCGAACCGGAACCAGAAATTCCGCTGGGTGTCCATCAGCACGTCCGATCCGTACGGCATCACCAGCAACGGATGGAATCCGGACAGCGCGCCCAGAAACGACTCGTTCCAGGTGTTCCCCGCGTGAATGACATCGGGCCGGAAGTCCCGGATACACGCCTTCAACCTGGGGAGAAGGTGGAGCGGCAGAAACCGTTGCAGCCGCGGCAGCACGCGCAGGGGAATTGTTTCCACAGAGATGTGCGGCAACGACGCCAGGTGGTCATCCACCCGTCTCTGGTGAAAAGAGAAAATCCGCGTTTCATAGCCGCCCGCCGAGAGACTACGGACGAATTTTTCATCGTGTGCCGTTACTGAACAAACCAGAAACAAGATTCTCATAGGTTACGCTACGGAAGACCAGGATATCATGATTCCCTGCGTCAGCGTGATCCCTCACACAAGAGGGTGCTTGGCCAGCGCCAGGGCCAGATACGTGATGATGTTGTTCCGTTTTCTCCGGAACGACCAGGAGACAGAGAAGCCTGCCCGGCGGGCCATCGTGACGTACACTTCTTCCATCCGCCCGGCAGTCACACGTTCGGGATCGTCGACACCGTAAAAGGCCTTGCGTGCACCCAACGTACTTTCCCGGAACATCTCCGGATACGCAATGCGGACGGAGTCATTCAGCTCGGGAATGGTGTCCAGCACCATGTAGCACGTGTCGGCAGCCAGGCGGAAAATATTCGGAAAAAGGTCAAAGTGCTCGATGTGGGCTCCATGAACCGGAGAGTTATCCACCACGATCAGCGAAAACCGGTCCGTGGATTCCTCCACCTGCCTGTAGGTGTCCGTGATGCGCACGACCGCCGTAGGAAACGTCCGGCGCAGGGCGGCCTCGTGGCCCTTGTTGATCTCCCATACTTCGAGTGCACGGACCGATGGTGCATAGTCGACGGTATGCATGTGGCCGTCAAAGGCGAAACACTCGAGTGCCCGCAGGTCTCCCAGCCGGACCCCCCTGCCCTGGAACTCGCGCATGACGGATTGCATCGGACTCAACCCGAGCATCCGGCGTACATTGCGTGCGGCCGAACGGAGACGATGGGAAAGGTGATCGCGAATGCTCATACAGCCCCTGAACGTCCGTGACAGATTCGGTCACCCATCGCCGTTCCCTTCTGCGAAGTCCGGGCGGTCGTCACTCTTCCGTCGCATCAAAATAGTGATTGTAGTAGATCCGGTGTACAGGATTTTTGATCGTGCCATCCTGCAGCTTGCCATAGATCGCGGTCGCCGCTCCCGGGACAGACCCGGCCGGGCGGAAGCCGACAACGTCACGTATCTTGGCAAAGGAAACCCGGTAATCGCGGGCGTCCAGACTCGTGTCGTCACGATGGATAGGAATACCTCCAAGCGTTGTCCCGACCATCTCCGCAATCTGATCGATCTGGTAGTTCTGTTCGTCGGATCCCACATTAAAGACCTGATTGCCGACATCCTTGAGGTCGGCTTCGATGCAGCGGATGTAGACCTCGGCAGCGTCTTCCACGTGCAGCAACGGCCGGAACTGTGAACCTCCGAACACCTGAATCTTCTTGTCCGTGAATGACTTCATGCTCATCGTGTTCACGACCAGGTCGAAGCGCATACGTGGTGAGAATCCGTAGAGCGTGCCCATCCTGAGGATCGTCGGAGCGAAGTAGTGATCTCCCATGGCAAGGATGATCTGTTCCGATGCGATTTTGGTGCGGGCGTACAGCGAGACGGGATTCAGTGGCGCCTGTTCATCCAGCAGATCGCTGCCAACACCGTAGACACTGCATGTTGAAGCATAGACGAACCGTGTGATATGCTGGAGCTTCGCCGCCATTGCCAGAGCCTGTGCGGCGAGGACGTTGGTTTCGATGGTTTCCGTGGGCCGCACCTTTGACGCCGGGTCGCCCACAATGGCCGCTAGCAGAACCACGGCGTTGACGCCTTCCAGCGCATTGACACAGGTGTGAATATTGCGCAGGTCACCCTCCACGATTTCCAGCTTGTTGTCGGAGGTCAGGTCTTCCAGCGAACGCCGTCCGTAGATGAAACTGTCCAGAACCCGTACGCGGTAGCCGCGCCCGAGGAGCTTACGCGTGAGGATGCTCCCGAGGTAACCGGCCCCGCCCACCACCAGCACTTTCTTTTCATGGTCCCGGGTCTCCCGGGCACCCGTCCCGGCGCTGGCGGCCGTGAGATCGTCGACGGATACGGTATCCACGATTTCCCCTATCGAACTCACGACAGGAACATAATTCACGCCGTGCAGCCGGAGATCCGCAACCAGGGCCTCCACGACCTCCCGCTCGGTACGGGAAGAGTCGGACAGGGTGTACGTATACTTCACAGGGTAGGCGCCTACCTCAGCCTCGGCGCTTACGCCGCTGATGAGCAGGCGGCGCAGATCGCTGATGAAGACTCCCCCCAGGTATACACCCTGCTCGTTCACGATAAACGCGGTGTTGTACGGGCTTCTTTCGATCTTCCGGATAGATTCCTTTATCGAGGTATGCCGCTCGATGAGCGGAAGCGGATGCTTCATGTTATTTCCCTCTGGCCATGGTGTTGAGGTACCACCCGACATAGTGTTCCATCGCTTCCCGGTATCCGAGGCGAACCTCCCACCCGAGAAGGCGCCGGGCCTTCTCGGAGGAGATGAACCGTCCCTTGAATTGGCCCGCGCGGTCTTCCACAAAGGTGACGTTTGCCTTTTTGCCCAGGATTTCCTCCAGCGTGCGCACAATCTGGATCACCGTTATACGTTCGCGTCCATTGATGTTGAAGATCTCGTTCATCGCCGCCGGTTGCGTACAGGCGGCATTGCCCTGTGCAAGATCCTTCACATAAATGAACTGCCGCGACTGGCTTCCGTCTCCGTGAATGGTAATCTGTTCTTCCGCGAGCAGCTTCCGGATAAAAATCGGCGTTACGGTTTCCGAGCGCGCCCGTTCCCCGAACGGGATGCCGAAGCGCATGATCGTGAACGGAACCCCGTACAGCCTGTGGTAGGTTTTGCAGTACAACTCCGCGGCGATTTTGGCCGCCGTGTAAAGATGATCCGGGCTTCGCGCGTACGGGGTATCTTCCGTGATCTGCTCGCTCCCCTCCTCAGCCAGCGAACCGTAGACCCATTCGGTTGATGCCAGGATCACGCGTGGTTTTCCGGCACGGCGGGAAGCCTCCAGCACGCATGCGGTCGCCTGTGCGGTGATGTCGCTGGAATACAGGGGGCTGTCGAAGAACCTGTTCACATTTGCTTCGGCGGCAATGTTGTAGATCACCTCCGCACCCTGCGCGGTCTGCGTCAGGCGATCCACGTCCCGTGTATCACCGCGGACGTACGCACACCCCTGTCCGTAGTGCGGCGCCTCCAGATCATAGATGACGACCTCATGCCCCATCCCCAGCAACTCATCCACAACGTGCGAACCGATGAAGCCCGATCCGCCGGTGACGATAATTTTCATAGGAACTCCTGATCAGATGTACTATGGATACCGGTGCCGTTCACATAAGAGCCATCGCCGCACGCACACTCTCTGCAACGTACTCTGCGTCCGCATCACTCATGCGCTGGTACAGCGGCATACACACATGATGCGCACACAGGTATTCGGCCTGTGGCAGATCGCCCTTCTTGTATTTGCCCTCGAAAATGGGCTGCAGGTGTACCGGAAGCTCATACACCTCGCCGCTGAGGCCGACATCATACTTCTCGCGCAACACTTTTTTCAGCCGTGCCCGGTCGATCTTCTCGTCAAGCATGGCGATATACTTGTAATAGTTGCTCACACTCCCTTCCGGCAGGCGCAGAGGCACAATGCCCGGGATTCCGGCAAGTGCGCGGTTGTACACTCCGGCCAGGCGGTTCCGTTCTGCAATGAATTCCGGGAGATGACGGAAGTGGGTGAGGCCGATAATGGCATGCGGCTCGCTCATGCGCCAGTTATATCCGAGCTTGTTGTGAATATTCGCCGTAAATGTCGCCTTCCCCTGGTCCCGGTACAGGCGCGATTCCTGATCAATGACATCGGAGTCCGTGCAGATAACTCCGCCCTCACCGCTCGTGATAATCTTGGTCGGATAGAACGAAAACGAAGAGGCTCCCCCGAACGTACCGGCGTTCCTGCCGCGGTATGAGCTGCCATGGGCATGGGCGGCATCCTCGAACAAAAAGATGTTCCGCTGCCGGCACAACTCAACAATCTCCTGCATGTGCGGGGTCACGATGCCACCGATATGTACCACCACCACCCCGGCAGTCCGTTCGGTAATCGCCCCGCGCAAACTCGCCATATCCACCGAGAACGTCGCCGGATCACAGTCCACAAATCGCACGATCCCGCCCGCATGCATGACACCCAGTGCCGTGGCAAAAAACGTGTTCGTGGGCACAAGGACTTCCTTCCCCCGGACATCGTAGATATGCATCGGAATCTGGATGGAACTCGTGCCGCTGTTCACGACGACGGCGTGTTTCGTCCCGATGAAGGCGGCAAACTCCTCTTCAAGCTGCTTCCCGTGCTTGCCCAGCGTGAGCTGTCCGGTGGTCAGCGCTTCGTCAATCCCCTGGAGTATGGTGCGACGGTCTGCTTCGCTGAAAAAGATACGTGCCGGTGGAATTTTCATACACATCCTTTCATTGTGTGGCAGGCTGCACGCCGCGATGCCCGACGCGCCTCCCCGCTTGATGATCTTCCAGAACGGAAAGCAGATAGGGCGCCAGGTTTTCCCGGACAATGCGTGCCCATGTGTATTCCGCAACAGTCAATCGAATCGTGCGGGAATCAAAAGTGTGGAGACACCCGTGCAACACTTTCAATCCCCCGTACACCGCATCCGCCGTGTCATCGATCAATACGCCTGATTCCGCGCGTACAATCCGGGCATTTTCGTACGTCCTGGTGGCCAGCACGGCCATGCCGGCAAGCAGATATTCGAACAGCTTCGTCGCCGGCTGGCACTGATAGTGATCTTCGATCGGGATGAAGGCAATGCCGACCGTGTTACGGGCCAGAAACGGGCCGAGCTGCGTCAAGGGAACCCGACCGTGAAATGTGATACTCTCCGCACAACCCGAATCAACTATCGCCGCACGTAGCGTCTGCTCCACCTCGGGCGGACCGAAACCGACAATATCGTAACTCAGCGGAATCTGCGTATGGAACTCCCTGTGGAACCGTGCAAAACCGGCCACCGTTCGATCGATGTGCCGGACCTCGAGCGAGCCGACATACAGGAGATGCATACCGTCAAAGCGCCTGGGCGGCAGCTCCGGCATATCGGCTCCCAGCGGTACGACACGTACCTTGCTCTTGTTGATCCCCAGGACCTCCCGCAGACTCTCCGATATTACCGTGACATGCCGGAACATCATGCTGTCCAGGAGAATCTCCCGGTTCATTATCCACCGGATAAGTCCGCCCTTCCGGACATATCCTGAGCGCACGTCGAGCACAAACACACACCCGGGCATGAACAACGGATACAGGCCGGCACCCGGGAAATGGGAGATATAGACGAGATCAAACTTCCCACGGCGAATTTCCAGAAACACCCCGGCCAGAAACTTCAGCAGACCCCGCAGCTTACCTCCAACCCGGGAAAGATACACCACCCTCACACCGTCCATCGCCACACGCGGGAGCCCCTCGTCCCGCCCGAGATAGGTGATCTCGAATGTGTCGCGCAGGTGTGAGGCGAACTGGTAGCTATCCGTCAAATACCCGAACTGGTCCTGGCCTGCCATCAACAGTCTGGCCCGGCGCCGGAGCGGTTCATGCCGCCTCATCAGGAAGCCCCTCCTGGACGGCTGTAGCCCCTTCCTCCTCAGATTCTTCGGTCTCTCCCCCACCCTCAGAAACCCAGAACATGAAGAAGATCGCCACCGGGGCAAAGGTCCGGTCGATCATCGCCTCGTTGTAAAACCAAATCAGCAGCAAACTGAATGCCAGAAACCAGTGGAATTTTCGCACGGTTGGATATTGAGGGACTTTCACCCGTAGCCAGGCAAACATCGCGAAGCCAAAAGTGACGACTGCCGCCAATCCCCCCTGGATCCAGATCCGGAAAAGCAGGATCCGTGAGCCCTCAACAAGATAGTAGAGGGACCGGCCCAGACGGGAGATTCCCATGATATTCCCGCCACCCATAACTCCATACCCCATCCCCAGAAGGATGGATCCCACATCCCCCCCCATGATCCGGAACATCAGCACAAGGCGCTGGAACCGTGGGAGATCATCGCCGCTTCCTGTGGATGCGGTGAGCAGGTACTTTTCGACATAGTTTTCATCCAGGATTTTCGAGGTGTCCTCGACAGTGCTCGAATAGAAATAGTTGAGGAGAAAAACAAGGCCCAGCCCAAAAACCAGCAATGGAATCGTGTGCAGTATTCTTCTCCGTGATCCCGCCAGAAGGAGGATATAGACCGCAAGGAGCACGAACGACACTTTGGTTTCGTTGATCGCACAGGGAATCAGCAGTGCGAGAAAAACCGGGATTTTCTTTAATGCTGAAATGCGACCCGTCTTCCAGCGAAGCGTACCGGACAGCAAGGAAAAAGCTGATCAGGAAGAGTATCTGTGTGAGATTTCCACTGCCCCCCTTAACCCCGTACGTGCCGCCGACTCCGTCTCCCGCGCCGAATTCCAGGAATTGAATGACGGCAATGGGTATCTGGACGGCCGCAAAAACGATGAGGAAACGGGTGAACCAGGTGATGAACCACTCCTGGTACCTGGAAAAATACAGATCGTATATGACAACGAGAGCAGAGAAAAAGAAAAGCGGCTCACGCAGGCCGTTGAGGTGTTCAAGAATGCCGAACCGTTCCGAGGTATACATGAAGGTAATGGTCGAAATCAGGAGAAAGATCATCAACGACCAGACCACATAGGAGTCCCTGTTGCGCCAGACGGAGAGAAGCGCCATCAGAAGCATCAGCCCATCGCACGCGAACATCATCATCCTGATCGTCCGTTCCTGAGCTGGAACGATCATGGTGGACAGGAGGCCCGAAATGGAACAGAACACAAGAATGGCGAAGAAAAGGCGGATTTTGAATCTCATGGGTTCGCGGATATTCCTCGGGATTCAAAATAGGTCGTGGCGGGGATAAAAAGTGTTGGCGCCGTCACGTCTTTGTCCATGTTCAGCTGTCCCGGATTATCGCATGGACCGATGGTGCGGCAGCCGGTCGGTGTCTCGTCACCGGATTGCATCATCCGCAACTGGATATACCCTTCTCCTGTGCATTCAGCGAAGAGACCCCGACCGTGGAACAACCGGATACTACAGGTTCCGGCAGACAGACTCCGGAGGTCGATCGGTGGGCAGGGGTAACCGGGGAATGGCTCGATGGATCCCTGCCATCGAGGCAGGAGCGTTGACTGGGACATGAAGGAGACCCATCATTCTTCTGAAGATCGATCAACGGTAATAAGACAACGAAATAGCCACATTTGCTACCGAAGCCGCTACGATCGCGAGCGTTGTCACATAGGTGAAAATCTCACCGAAGGATACACTGGTATCCATGAACACCGTGTCCCCGGGTTCCAGATCCCGTGCCTTTTCATCAAGCTTGTCGAGATGCTCGAGATTAACGACATATTCCACAATGCGGATCGCATCCTCACGCCGGACAATCCGGGAGACTTTCACCGCCGAAAGAAGAGCATCGGGCATTGGCCCACCTGCAAACGACAGAAGCTGAACAAGATCAGTGGAAATGGGAACTTCGTACCGGCCCGGGTTCCTCACCTGGCCCCAGACATTGATGGGCATGGTGATCTCCCCGGGCTTCGAGATATAGTAGTATGCAGCCGACGATGCCCCGGAATGCGATGTGAGGTTGGTTTCCCCCTGAGCGTATCACCGTGCCCTGAGGGATCCACAGGAAGAGGAGAGCGGCACCGACGATTCGTGTCCCCCACCCGGTGAGCCGTTGCGGCTATGCGGCTCATGCCCCCTTTCCTTTCTGACCCTGCAGCGACGGTTCCGTGTCGGGCGCTGCGTTCGTCGATCGTTCGTCCTTTGCACCGTAGCTGTAACGATAACGACTACCCCGCCGCGTAATAATGCCATAGGCTTTGTGCGCGTCAAAGTTGTTCATCACCACGCCGAGCAAACGGCCGCCCACTCCGTGCAACAGCTCGGCTGCCTGTTCCAGGTCCTGCATACGTGTCTTGCCGGAGGCAACCACGATGATCGTTCCATCAACCATCGTGGAAATGACCGCGGGATCAGTGACGGACAGAATCGGCGAGGAATCAAACAACACGACGTCGTATTTCTTGGTGGCCTCGAGCAAAAAATCCCGCATGGCGTCCGAGCCCAGAATTTCCGACGGATTTGAGGGGACATCTCCGCTCGTCACGACATCGAGGTTTTCCACAGTGGTCGACTGGCAGACCCGCGCGAAGGGGGCTGTCCCCGAGACACATTCTGTAAGCCCCGGCTGGGCCTGCAACTTGAACTTGAGACTCAGCGTAGGCCGGCGCAGATCTGCATCAATCAGCAGCACGCGCTTGCCTGTCTGTGCAAATGCGACCGCGAGATTCGCCACCGTAGTGGACTTCCCTTCCCCGGGAGCCGGACTCGTAACGAGGATTGTCCGGACGGGCGTTCCGAACTTGGCGAATTGCAGGTTCGTCCGCATCTGGCGATAGGATTCGGCAACTGCGGAAAACGGGTACAGGAGGGTGATGAGATGATCATCCAGCGCCTGATGCTTGGCCGTCACCTGACCTCTCCCCAGAAGTTGGATTTCGCGATCCATGTTGACGATTGGCGTGAGAGGCGTAAACCCGTGCCGCTTAAGATCTTCCGGTGTTTGCACACGGACATCGAAATACTCCCTGACAAAGGCCAGCACAATTCCCAGCATCAGTCCCAGCACCATTCCGATCCCGAGGTTGATCAGAGGCTTTGGACTGGAGGGCTTGAGCGGAACGGAGGCCCGTTCGATGATCTCGATGTATCCGATGTTCGACTGCTCGGTGATATTGGCTTCGTTGTATTTCTCCTCCACCATCAGATACAGCTTTTCGTTACTTGCCCGAGCCCGCTGCAGCCTTGCCAGTGCTACACTCTTTTCAGGGATTCGATCGAACTTCCGCTCATATTCGTGGATGGCATCGTTCAGAGCCCGCTTTTTTGTCTGAAGAGCGGAGACTTCGATTTCTTGCTCCAGGATCTTCTGCTTGACGGATTTCAGGTATCCGGCGGCGTCAGTCCCTTCTCCCTGTCCGGCGGTGAGCGTGCGGAGAAAATCATCCGTACGTTTTTGCAGCTTGAGCCGCAATGAAGCGATTTGCTGATCGATTTCTCTTACTTTCTCATTCAAGATCTCACGTCCCACTGTCGAGGGGTTCTGCACCACGGTCATGTCCCTCTGGACTTCGAGACGGGAAAGCTGCTCCTGCATCTGGCGGATGTACGAATCGCTGGCTTCGCCCACGACTTTGGCGAGATTGGTCTCCTGCTGCGGCAACTGCGCCTGATAGGAAGCCAGCGTGTTCTGCACTTCCTTCAGCATGATTTCCGTTGCATCGCGCGACGCCTCAAGCTGCGCGAGCTGGTCGATCATCCGCCTCGCCTCGTCGTCAAGAGAGACGACACCCTCTTTTTCCATGTAGTTCTGAAGGGAACCCTCCGTCTCCTCGAGCGACTTGAGCTTGTCCCTCGCCTGGCCTTCAAGAAACTCACGGAATGACCTGGATTTTGCCCGGCTCATGTAAATGTTCCGGTCCCGGTATGCTTCAGCGAACGTGTTCGCAACCAGTGCAGCTTCCCGGGCGTTCTTGCTCTTTGCGGTGATGCGAATAATGTCCGAATCACGCACCGGATCGAAGTCCACCGCTCCCGACAACAGTTCCCGAAACCGCCTGCAGGGGGGCCACGCCCTGCCCCGTGTCCGGCTGCGCCGGATCAACCACCATCGGTATGTACTCTGTCCGGGCCTCATCAAGGAACTTCCTCCTCCGCAACCGTTCCCCGACGGAATCCATCAGCGCACGTGAATTCAGGATCGCCAACTCGTTTTGAACGATGTTCTTGACACCGTCAGGGCGGACAGCATCGAGGAATATCGTGCTCCGCAGCTCAGCCGGATTCAAGAGAACCTGACACGTCGCCTGATACACAGGATCAGCCAGCTTGGTAATGAGCAGAGCTGCAACAAGGATGACAAGAAAAGTAACCAGGATGATCCACTTCCCCCTCAACACAACAGCCAGATACTCCTGGAATCCCCGGTCATGAGAGACGGTCTCGCCGGCGCTGCGCCGCTGAGGTGTTTTCATTGATTTGCCCTACCTGCTCGAATGCTGAGATTTCACCAAATATCAATTGAACATGCAAAGAAATTGAATGAATGTCAATATTGTAGATTCTTCACACCATTCCTGCACGGCTTCCCCTCCGTCCGTACCCCCCCTCCCTCTTTCCGGCGGAGATCACGCTTTCCCGGGACACCACAGAACGGCATGAGTCTTGCAGCAGGAAGGATGGTCGGGGAGATCAGTACCGGCGGCAGGATCGGAGAAAAAGAGATTCCAAGTGTTTACAGGTTTTCGTACATTACATACACCAGGCCCTGTAAGGAGGTACCGTGGGAATAGCTCTCGCCGTTGTCGGGTACATCTGTGCAACAGGACTCATTATTGCCCTCCTCCGCTTTGCGCATAAGCGCGATGAGGCGATGCACGCACTCACGGCCCAATGGATAGAAGAAACATCGCACGCCTGAACCGCTTCCCGGTCATCCTTCACTCACCCACTTCGCCCCGCCTCATCTCCGTGTTACCGATGACGACACATCATGCCCGATAACCCGGCAACGATCCTAGTTCGTGCGCCGTTCTCGCGTCAGGAATGTGAAAAGGCGTGAATCCGCAATCGTCCCCAACCCATCGCGGATATCGATCTGGAATGTGAGAATCTGGGACGGAACACTTTCCCCCGCTGTGAAGTAGAAAATCGCGTAGCGCGTTGCATTAACGGGAAGATCACCGACACCAATGGAGTCGTTGAACACCACCTCCACCGGCGGGGCGAGCGGAATCACCCGGATCACAACACCGCGCAGTGTACTCTTGCCCGAGTTTGTCACCACAATGCGCAGGCGGCCGGTCTCCCGCGGATCGAGGAATTTGTTGCCGGAAGGCTCCGTGAATTCAAAGTCGAATGTCGTCTCGCGGAGAGGTGACGCAATAGGGGCACCGGTGCTATCCACCTGGAGAATGCTGAGGGACCCCACACCGCTCCTGCCCTGGATCTTCTGCGCTGCAACACCGGAGACGAAGAGCAAAAAGAGCAAGGCGCAAAATATGGTCCGTTTCATGGATTTTCTCAATGTTCATCCTGCCTGTTGAGCATTCAATTCGGGCGACCGGGAGGCAGCGGGAATCCCGTCGGTACCGGCGTGGGCGGCAAATCCTCAGAGCCGGAGAGAAGCAGGAGCGCAAGCACTCCGCCGACAACCACGGCTCCCCCTCCCACCCAAATCCAGGGACTCATTCCCTCGGTTTCCACAGACTCCGCCTCAACAAGGAAATAGTAGTCCTCTCCGATCAAGCCGTCCGGAAACTCCTTTGCGTAGTCCCAGACAATACGACGCTTCTGGCCCGGGAAGACGATTGTCCCGACGTCCCCCGTAATGTTTAGAGGACGGTACCGGAACAACTGGTCGCTTTCCCGCCGCAAGGACAATCTTACGCTATGGACTTTGTCGATCGGCGCGATGAGGTCGTAATACACCCTCACCAGGCCTCCGCTCACCTCGAAACGGACATTCTCTATCCTGTTCTGTTCGTCCTGGGCTGCGAAGAGGGCGGCCGGAATCCCCTGGACCAGCAACAGCGCGGCAAGGAAGAAGCGCATCAATGTGAACCGCTGGACAATCGTTGCCATGGGACCTCCGGTCCTTATTTCATAAGGAGCATTTTGAGAACATGATTTCCACCGGCGGGCGTGGTCAATCGCGTCAGATACACGCCGGTTGCTACACCCCGGCCGGCATCATTGCGGCCGTCCCAGGTGAACCAGTGCCGGCCAGCCTCCAGTACTCCCGTGTGCAGCGTGCGGATCTCCTCGCCGAGGATACTGTAAATCTTCAGGGTGACCTCCGCGGCGGCCGGGATGGAAACGGGGATCGTCGTTGAAGGATTAAACGGATTGGGGAAATTGTTCTCGAGCCCGAATGTCCGTGGGAGCACAGAGTTCAACTCTGTCGCCATCGCATCGTGCTTCCCCACAAGCACGGTGAATTTTGACACATCGGTCACGGGACGGAAAGGATACTCCGCGTCGCGGCGAAGATCCGTGTACGTCGATCGCGTGACATCCACCAGGTACACCTCAAGGTCGGAGGGGATACCGGCGATCCCGCTGAATTGCAGCGACGAGGGCGTGGAACGCTCCGCCTGGACTTCCACCGGCCAGCGTGCGAGGTCCTGCACGGGAACCCGGATGTCGGTCGCGAAGGCCGAATATATCGGGTCCAGATCGGGACGACGGAACGTTACACCGGGGATGCTCCCCAACGCGCGTGGCTTGCGATAGTCGTGGTAGTCCAGCCCCTCACAGGCATCGTGTGCAACGCCGAACTTCGCCGAGCGTTCATTGTACACACCTGATACAACGGCAATGTCGACCATCCAGTTCCTGCCGTCCGCCGAGTCCGCCTGCTTGAGCACACCGGTTGTTCCTCCGTAGGGAATCTTCAGCGCAGTCGAGGTGTCCGCATTGAAGAAATAGTAGCCCACGTACGCCAGCATAACAGTGGACGTCTGGAAGCCGGAAGTACCGTTGAAGGCCCACAACGGATTACTCGCCACCTGACCGTTGACACTCTGCACGGCGGACCAGGGAACATCCAGGGGGAACGGGTTCGTGATCATGTTCCATCCCGATTGCAGGGGAACTCTTACCGACCCGCTCGGATCGAGAGGTGCAGAGCCCACCGAAACATTAACTGACCAGGTGTTCCGTTTGATCAGCCAGTACGCCTTCCCGGTTGAGAACACGAAGGTCGGTGAGCCGTCATAGGCGACCAGGTAGTTCGAGGCGCTGCCGTTGTCTCTGTACACCTGCCAGTCGGTACCCTGACTTCCATTCAGGAAATTGCCGACGACTGATGTCCCATTCCCGGGCAACCCGACGATCCGGTAGTCGGCGGGAATATAGTCGCCAGGCCCCGAAAGGTTGGGGAAGGAAACGGTGTTTATGAGATTGAGCACCGTGGGATACGACGGCGTGAAGCCCCATGTGGATGACCACTCACTTATGCCGCCGCCGTTTTTCGCCCGGGCCCGCCAGTAATAGGTCTGGTTGTTCTCCAGGGGGCCCACGCTCCGCGATGGACCACTCAGCGTGGAATCATTCACTAATAACGTGCCCAGGAAAAGTGGATTCTGCGAAAGCTGCAAATGGTAGCTGGCTGCACCGGCCGAGGAATCCCAGCGCAATGTCAGGGTGGTCGGCAGGTTCGGGCTCCCGTTGGCCGGCGAACGCAACACCGGTACGGGCGGCGCTGCCAGGTTCACGACAAACGCGACGGGAGAGGATGCACCTCCACCGGGAGCAGGATTTCTCACAACGATGCTGCGAGACCCGAGCGCGGCCGCCGGACCGATAGACACGTTAGCGGTGATGCGCGTGGCGCTGTCCACTGTCACCGAATTCACGGTGATCCCGGTACCCAAATCCACGGTGGTTGTGCCCGCCAGGAATCGGGAACCTCTCAGCACGATGTTCAGCGTCTGAGAAAGATTCGCCGCAGCGGGAGTCGCCGATGTAAGCGAGGGAAGAGGATTGGTCACCGTGAACGCCGCCACGATGCTGTCCTGACCTCCGCCGGGGGGAGCATTCGTAATGTAAACCGTCCGCAACCCCGTTTGAGCAGCGGGCCCGATCGACACATTTGCCGTCAGCCGGGTCGCACTGTCAACAGTGGTGGATCGAACACTGATTTCCGGACCAAAATCCACCATGCTGATGCCGCTCAGGAAGTTCTGCCCCCTGAACACCACATCCAGAATCCCGAGCCGCTCGCCCGTCTCCGGACTGATGCTCGTGAGCTTCGGCGAAGGGTTGTTCCCCACCACAAAACCGTTCGACAGCACAGCAGTACCACCGCCCGGCGTCAGATTGGTGATCCATACGTCACGCGATCCTGTAGCGGCGTTCTGTGTAATCGTGACGCTGGCCGTAACCTGGCTGTCGCTCACGACCGTCTGTTCGTTAATGGTCACGCCGGTCCCCATATTCACCGTGCTCACACCGTTGATGAAGCCCGAACCGTTGAACACCACATTCAGCGTCTGGAGCTGCTGCCCGTTCGTCGGTGAGATCGTGACCAGGGTCGGAACAGGATTGGCGACCACGAATCCGTTGGCCAGCGTCGCCCTCCCCCCTCCCGGAGCGCTGTTGTTGATCTCGACGGGCCGCGGGCCGGTAATCGCAGAAGCGCCGATAGTGATCCTCGCCTTCATCTGTGTCGAATTGACGATCACCTCATCGCTCACGGCGATCCCCGAACCGAAGCTCACGGAGGAAATCCCATCGATGAAATTCGTGCCTGTAAATGTCACTTCCATTTCAGCGAGACGGGTTCCCGTGGAGGGCGTCACAGCCGTGAGCGTCGGTGCCGGATTGCTGCCGACGGTGAACACCTGCGCTGCAGAAGCGCCACCGCCGGGCGCCGGATTCACAACGGTGACCGGGTGCGGGCCAATCGTTGCTCCCGCAGTCACGAGAATATTCGCGGTAAGTCTGGTTGCACTGCTGACCGTGATGGAGTTCACCAGAATATCGGTTCCGGTGAAATTCACGGTGGAGACACCCGCCGCGAAATTCGTCCCGGTAAAGACCACATCGAGGGTCTGTAGCCGCACACCGTTTGCCGGGGCGATTCCGGTGAGGGTCGGCTTGAGATTCTGCACGTTGAAAGTCTTACTGTTGGAAGTTCCACCGCCGGGAGTCGGAGTGCTCACATCGACGGCAAACGATCGCGCACTATCCAGTTCCGACGCAGGAATCGTAGCCGTGAGACGCGAACGGCTGACCAGTGTCGTGGTAAGCGGGAGCGCACCGAAACGGATGGTGGAACCCGGAACAAAGTTGTTACCCGTCACCGTCAGCATCAGCGCACCGGACTTCACCAGCGCACTATCCGGCGCAATGGCGGTCACCGTCGGCATCGGATTGCTCACGGTGAACGCGTTCTTCAGCGTATCTGCACCACCCCCGGGCGCCGGGTTGGTCAGCAAGATGTCCCGAGGTCCGAGTGCCGCGCTTGAATCGATGAACAGATTCACCCGGAGCTGCGTTTGAGTTTCGGCGATCACCGAGGTCACCGTGATGCCCGGACCGAAATTCACACTGGTTGTGCCGCCGATGAAGCCCGTCCCCGTCAGGGTCATGGAAATGGTCTGGAGACGGAAACCGTTCTGCACCGACAGTCCTGTGAGCGTCGGCTCCGGGTTAAGGACCTGAAACTCTCCCTTCAGCGTATCCGACCCGCCTCCGGGCGGTCGGTTTGTCACGATAATGGAACGTACTCCCGGCGCGGCCGAGTCGGTAACCGTCACGTTGATACGCATCTGGTTTGCACTGTCAATCGTCGCGCTGTTCACGGTGATACCCTGGCCGGGATCAGCATTCGTGACGGTTCCGTAGAAGTCCGATCCGCGAATGGTCAACACACCGGTTTCGAGACGCCGCAGAGCGGTCGGCTGTACGCTGGCAATCGATGGCTTCGGGTTGGCTCCCACGGTAAAACCGGCACTGTTGGAAAAACCGCCGTAGGACCCGCTGTTGTTGACGAACACTTCCCGGATGCCGTTCTGTGCTCCCAGCAGGATCGTGATGTTCATCAGGATCGTTGTATCGCTGGTGACAACAGCGGAGTTCCGGCTGATGTCCGACGCATTGATCAACACGCTGCTGACCCCGTCGATGAAATTCCGGCCGTGGACAACGACATCCAGAGTCTGTCCCCCCAGACCGTTCGGTGGAGCAAGACTGATGATTGTCGGAAAATTCTCCACGGTGAAACTCCCGGTACTCGTCGCGGTACCGCCACCGGGGGCGGGATTCGTCACGGTCACATCGCGGGGACCGAGCGCGGCCGCCCCGGTGATGGTGATTCCCGCAGTGATCTGTGCGGGAGTATTCACCGTCACGGACGTGACGGTGATGTCGGGGCCGAAGCTCACTGTCGTGACGCCCGCTCGGAAGTTAGAACCGCTCAGGACAATGTTAACCGTTTGACCCCTGCTGGCTTTCACCGGCAGGACCGCCGTAAGGGCCGGCGCCGGGTTGCTGACAATAACGGAATCGGACGTTCCGGACTTTGAACCGACGGCGGAAGTGGCCGTAAAGGTCCCGGTGCCGCTGGTACCCGTGTACGTCAGGCCGAGTGCGGTCAGGTTTGCCACCCCGAGGGCGAAATCGGACGGGCGGTTAAGAACGTTGTTTCCCAGCGTTCCAAGTCCGCTCACCGCCAAAGGCAATGCCGAAAGACTGGCCGTCACCGTCACGTTGTTGGTCGAAGCATCAAATGTCGGCAGGGTGTTTCCCCAATCATCCTGCGCGATCAGCGTATTCGAACCCGAAAATGGAACCCCGTTCGTCTGCGGAGACGTGAGAAGCCAGGAGAATTGCCCCAGCGTTGAAGGCATAACGGATACGGTGAGCCGATCGGAGCCGGTCGAACGCAGGTTGTTCACCGTATCCTCCACGACAATGGTCGCAGTTTCGGCCCGATAGAGTTTCATGGCGCCGTTTGCACCGCCGCTCACGGTGGCACTGCCGTTCCTGAACGCGAGAACCGTCGGCGATCCGAACGGAACGGACAGTCCGGCGGAATCCGTGACGGTCGGGCTCGTGGCAGGTTTGATGCTGGTATTTGCGCCCGAAAACTTCAGCGCCTTCTTCCCCTGGTACGCCTGCACAGTATTCCCGGATGCGTCTTTCGCCGTAATCGTCAGATTGTTCGAGGTTCCTGCAGTCTGCGTAGGATCTCCCGTGATCACCAGTTTGCTCGCCAGACCGGCGATAATGGTCACTGTATCAGATATTCCCGCCTTGCCGGCTGAAGTCGCCGTGAATGTCCCGGTCCCCACCGTGCCGGAAAATATCATACCGAGAGAAGAAAGGTTGGCAACGCCGGCGGAAAAATCACCCGAACGATTCAGGATATTGTTGTTCCCCGAACCAAGTCCGGTCACCGTGCCGCTCAATACGTTGGGTGTCACGGTCACATTGTTCACCGAGGCATCAAAGGTGGGCACGGTATTCCCCCAGGCATCCTGTACCGTCAGCGTGTTGATGCCGCCAAAGGGAGCGCCGTTGATCTGCGGCGATGCAAGCCGCCAGCCGAACTTCTCGAGAGCGCCAGGGCTCACAGTGATGCTCAGGCGGTCGTTCCCGCCTGACGTCAGGGTTCCATCGCTCACAACCAGAATCGCCGGCTGGGCCCGGTACAGCTTCAGAACCCCGTTACTGCTGCCGGAAACCTGGGCAACACCATTGGTGAACAGGATGGATGTCAGACCTCCGAAGGCGGTCGCCACGCCCGCACTGTTGGAAACCGTCGGAGCCGTCGCCGGACTCAACGAAGAATCCGCCCCGCTGAAAACGATCTGTTTGACGCCCGTATAACCGACGACCGTGTTGCCGGACCCGTCCCTTGCAGTAATCACCAGATTGCGGGTGGACCCCGCGAGCATCGTTGTCACTGAGTCACCCGCTGACGAGCGAACCACAAGCCGGGCGGCCGTGCCGGAATTAATGAGGATCGTCGGGGACGGAGTTGCCCGCCCTCCGCCTGTCGCCGTGAATGTTCCCGAGCCCGCTGTTCCCGTGAACTTCATCTTGCCGGTCAATGTGGCGACACCGGAAACGAAGTCATTCGTCTGGTTCAGAACATTGTTCCCGCCAGAGCCGAGGCCGGAGACGAGCCCGCTGATTCCATTGGGTGTAACCGTCACATTCGTGCCCGATGCATCAAAAGAGGTAATCGTGTTGCTCCAGTCATCCTGGGCGGTTAACGTATTCGTCGTACCGGTGAAGGTGACTCCGCTGATCTGCGGCGATGTCAGAACCCACGCAAACTTGCCGAGCGCCGCGGGACTTACCGTCACGGTCAGCTGGTCACTGCCGCTCGAGCTGACGCTTCCATCGGTGACAGCGATCGTAGCGGTTTGCGCCCGGTAGAGCCTCATCACGCCATTGCTGGACCCGTTCACCTGCGCAATACCACCGGTGAACGTGATGGCCGTGGAATCCCCGAAGAATTTCGCCGTCCCCAGGGAGTTGGTCACCGTCGGTCGCCCACCGGGTGAGAGAGCCGAATCGGCTCCGGAAAAGACAAGCATTTTGGTCCCCGCATAGCCGGAGACATTGTTGCCGGAAGCGTCTTTCGCCGTAATGGTCAGCGATTGCGGTCCACCGGCGGTCATCAGCGCATTACCCGAAATCACCAGACGCGTGGCCCCCCCCGCAACAATGCCCACAACCCCGGACACCCCGTTCTTGCTCGTTCCGCTGTTGGCGGTGAACGTTCCACTACCCACCGATCCCGTGAACTTCATGATCCCGGTAAGGTTCGCCACTCCGTTGACAAAATCTGTACTCCGGTTCAGTACGTTGTTCCCGGCGGATCCCAGCCCGGTCAGAGTGCCTACCAGCACGTTGGGTGTGACCGTAACATTGTCGCTCGCGGCATTGAATGAGGTAACGACATTGCCGAACCTGTCCTGGGCAGTCAGGGTGTTTGTCCCTGTGAATGCAACGCCGCTCTGCTGTGGCGTTGCAAGAATGAATGTAAACCCGAACAACGCGTCCTGCGACACCTGGACGGTCAACCGGTCAGCACCACCGGATCCGATGGAGCCGTCCGTGACACCTATCGTGTCTCTCCCTGCACGGTACAGCGTCATCACGCCGTTGGACCCACCACTCACCACAGCAACACCACTGCTGAAAGCGATCGTTGTTGGCGCACCAAACGGGACCGGAACGCCATTCTTGCCGCTGATGGTCGGGTACGTGTTGTTTGGAGAAGGACCGGATCCACTGAACGTCAACTGTCTATCACCGGCATACCCGGTGACGGTGTTGCCGGAGCTGTCTTTTGCGGTGATGGTCAGCGGATTTGGCGACCCTGCAGTCCCGGACAGGCTGCCGGTAATCACCAGGCGTGTCGCACTCCCGACGCCAATCACCACATTTCCTGATGTCCCGGTCTTGCCTGTCGCTGATGTTGCCGTGAACGTCCCCTGTCCAGCAGTCCCCGTGTACCTGATCTTCCCCGTCACGTTGGCGACACCGAGGGTGAAATCGGCAGCCTGGTTGAGCACATTATTGCCTGCCGAACCGAGACCGCTGACCGTACCACTTAACCCGTTGGGCGTTACACTCACGGTATTTGTTGAAGCGCTGAAATTGGTGGCGACATTGCCAAAACTGTCAACCGCCGTGACGGTATTCACTCCTGTGAAGGGAAGACCGTTTGTCTGCCCGCTCGTGAAGACAACTGCAAAACGCCCGAGACCCGCCGGTGTGAGGGTCACGGTCAGCCGGTCACTTCCCGGTGCGGAACTGATAGTCCCGTCACTGACGGAGACGTTCGCCGTTTCCACCTTGTACAGGCGCATGATACCGTTTGATGCGCCGCTGGCCGCCGCCACCCCGTTTGAAAAGGTGATGGGCGTATTGGGGGTTGGTGAAAAATTGCGCGGCGCGCCAGAGTTGTCGATCACGGTCGGCAAATCGCCATCGGGTGATGCGCTGGCATTGGAGAAACTCAGAGTCTTCGCACCGGTATATCCCACCGCGGTGTTGCCCGACGTATCCTGCGCTGTAATCGTCAATGGGTTGGATGCTCCGGCACCAATGGCTGTGGAGCCTCTCAATACAAGCTTCTTTGCTGTTCCCGGATTTATGGTGACATTTCCGGACGTGCCGGATTTCCCCGTCGAGGAAGTCGCTTTGAACTGGCCGGTGCCGATGATACCGGTATACTTCAGCTTGTTGAAAAGATTGACAACGCCTGAAGAGAAATCGCCCGCCAGATTGAGCACGCTGTCCCTGCCTGCTCCCACGGTAGTCACGCCGTTCAACCCTACTGCGCTGATGGTGACCGGATCCGACGAGGCATTAAATGCGGTCACCGTATTGCCCCACTCGTCATCAGCCCTCAGCGTATCGGCCCCCGTGAACGCTGCATTGTTTGTCTGAGGTGATGCCAGCTTCAAGGAAAACTTGAACAGTGGACCGGGCAAAACCGTCACCGTCAACCGATCGCTTCCCGGTGGAGAACTGATAGTCCCGTCACTGACGGACACGTTCGCCGTTTCCACCCTGTACAGGCGCATGATACCGTTGAAGCCGCCACTGGTCGTCGCTACACCATTTGAAAACGTGATGGGCGTATTGGGTGTGGCCGAAAAATCGCGCACCACCCCGCTGTTGTCGGTCACCGACGGCACATCGCCGTCAGGCGAAACACTCGCATTCGTGAAACTCAGCGTTTTCACACCGGTGTATCCTGTCGCGGTGTTCTCCGATGTGTCCCGCGCCGTGATGGTAAGATTGTTGGATGTTCCCGCTGTCTGCGTTGATGAACCCGTCAGGACAAGCTTCTTTGCGGTCCCCGCAAGGATCGTAACAGCCGCTGATGTCCCCGACTTGCCCCCGGCGGTCGCAACAAAAGACCCGGAACCGGTGGTACCGACGTATTTCAGCTTAAGGGCGGCAAGATCTGCAACGCCGCTCGAAAAGCCGGTATTCAGCACGTTCGACCCGGAAGGGAAGGACAGCGTGCCGCTCAGGGAGATAACACTCAGCGTGACAGGAGTCGAGGAAGGATTGAAGGACGTCACCACATTTTCCCACGGATCTTTCGCGGTGAGAGTATTCGTGGTGCCGGCAAGGGGAACGCCGTTTGTCTGCGTCAGGACAATGTCAAAATCGAAGTGGTCCAGCGCACCGGGATTGACGTTCAGGGAAAGCCGATCGGCTCCGGTGGAGCCGATCGTTCCGTCACTCACCGAAAGTGTATCCGGTCCTGCCCTGTAAACCGAGAGCGTGTCCTGGTTGCCATCCGCGGCGAGGTTTGCAGTACCATTGACAAATCTGATGGAAGTTGTAGAACCGATGGGTATCGCTGCTCCGCTCACATCGGTAACCGTGGGCCGGGCATTCGAAAGATAAGAGCCGGTCCCGGAGAAAATGAGACTCTTGATTCCGGCGTATGATGTCGCAGGCACTCCCGCGCTGTCGGCGCGAATCGTAATCACCTGCTTCGTGCCTGCCGTCTGTGTGCTTGAACCGGTTATGACAAACTTGGTGGCATCCGCATATGAAACGCCCGTGTTAATCAAGACAAGGACGGTAAGACAAGCAACAACGAACGAACGCATTCTCATATCATGCTTTCAATTGGGACAATGACCCACATCACTCCTGCAGCACGAACCCATATGGGGGAAAGCCAATAGGAGCGAGATTCCCACGATCGCGGGCAAAGGCACGTACTCGTAAGATGCCTGCGCTTCTTTTCCTCCCCTGCATGGTTCAGAACCCCACTCCGCTTGCCAAAACAGGCACCAAAGGCCGAAGACGGCAGAAAAATGCGCACATTTGAGTTTAAGATACGAAGAATCCGCTGCCATTGTCAAGAAATCGGCCCTGGCTCAGATCATGGCAGGATTGGAATTCTGGTTTGCCTGGAATATACAGCTTTGAGGATAAAAGGATGTGTCCTGGGACACATTGGCTGATGTTGCACAGCGGGAGGATGAGATTTGAAATCCCGGAGGCGCTGGCTGTCTATTCTTACTCGACGCTCTCGGCATTCCGTGTCATCGTGACACATGCGACACGGTGACGCGCGTGCCTCTTGCAGCTCAGAAGCTCACGTGATGCCGGCCGCTTTCGAACCCTTCAGACCATGCCCGGTAAAAACTGACACAACGGTCTCGCGCGGACCGACTTCGGGAAGCCATCGCCGGAGGCCGGCTATCGTCGCTGCTGCAGTTGGTTCGACGAAAAACCCGCACAATCCCATCAGCCGGCCCGCCTCGGCCACTTCTTCGTCAGACACCGCCACTACACTTCCACCCGTCTCACGCACGCACTCCAGTATCTGCGACCCGCGCACCGGTGCCGCAACGGCAATACCGTCTGCAATCGTCGCATCGGGCTGGACTGGAGACACGAGAGAATCACCGGCGAGAAAAGCTTTATAGATCGGGGCGCAAGCGGAGGCCTGGACGGCAATAAGCCGCGGCAAACGGTCGATCAGTCCGGCCGCATGCAACTCCCTGAACCCGATATACGAACCGAGCAACAACGTGCCGTTTCCAGCCGGTAGGACAACGGTATCCGGAGCCCGCCAGCCGAGCTGTTCTACAACTTCATATGCGAAGGTTTTGGTCCCCTGAAAGAAGAAGGGGTTCCACGAATGGCTGGCATAATATGCGCCTGCTGCTGCGGCAAGCGCCGCTGCCGCTGTATCTTCGCGGCTCCCCTGGACCCGATGGACAACGGCGCCGTAGGCGTCCATCTGGTGGAGTTTTCCGGGAGAAGTCGATGCCGGAACGTAAATGTCGCACTGGATCCCGGCCCGCGCACAATACGCCGCTACTGCACACCCCGCATTGCCCGATGAATCTTCAACAATGCGACGGATCCCCAGGTGCGCGATCATACTGACCATTACCGCTGCGCCCCGGTCTTTGTAGGACCCGGAAGGAAAAAGGTGGTCCTGTTTGATCCACACGGAACGCCCATCCAGGTTCAGTTCCAAGCAAGGGCGTGAACCCCTCCTGAAATGTAATGAGTGTGGCTTCGAGTGGAATCGGAAGCGCTTCCCGGTAGCGCCAGAGCGTGGGTTTTCTGCCGGCAACAGAGGCGGGATCAAAGACCGGTGTGAAGTCCAGATCGAGCAGCCCGCCGGACGTACTTCTCCAGATCGGTGACTCGAGCGGATATTCTTCCCCGGTGATTCTGCAAATGAGCCTGCCCTGTAATGACATTCTGCACCTCGATCTGTCGTCTGACCGTTTTGGGAGCCCCACTGGTCAAGCGCTCCCCCCCCCCGGGCCCTCTGCACCGCTCTCTGTGTTGTGGTTGTGCTCGCCGTTCATCTGTGTGGCGATTGTGCCTGTCGCGCGGAGACCACAGATGACTACCCACGGCGGTCGGTCTCAACGACTCCGGAACGTTGGTGCTAATGCAGGAAAAGCATGGCTACTCCCCCAACAGCAATGAACGCTCCTCCGATGGCCTTCCAGGAAAGCCGCTCTTTGTACAGATAACGCATCAGGGGAAGCATCAAAATGGGTACTGTGGCCATGAGTGTCGCCGCCACTCCTACCTGCGTGAACGCGACCGCCATAAGACTGAAGGAAATGCCAAGAAATGGCCCGAGAACTGAGCCCAGGGCTGTCAATCCAAATGCCCCGCGATCCTGTGCGAAAACCCGGAAGGGGTGCGATAGCCGCCCCAGGAAGAATACCACAGGCAGCAGAATGACGAGTGAAGAGAAGATACGGACGCTTGCGGCGACGAATCCGTTGATCGGCCCTTCCATGAACGCCAACTTGGCGAAAATCAGCCCCACACCCTGACAGATAGCAGCCACGCCGGCGGAAAAAACGCCTGTTGTCAGGTCTGGCGTTGCCCGCGCGGGTCCCAAACGGCGTTCGTTCACGACAATGACCACCCCGCTGACCGTCACGACGATGCCGAGTACTCCCAGCAATGATAATCGCTCATTCAGGAAAACATAAGCCAGGACGGCTGCAATGGCGGGCGCAATGGACATTACCAGCATGCTGACGCGTGGACCGATCTGCCGGTAGGCGCGAAACAGAAAGGAATCACCGATCGCCAGCCCGATTATTCCGCTGATGGCAAGATTGGTGACCTGCACGGAAGTGACGGACAGATCGATACGGAGGACGAACAGCAGGACAAGGAGATAGAAGAGGGCGAGAAAGAGTCTCGTAATGTTGACGAGCACGGATCCAACGCGGGAACTGGCCGCGGAAAACACCAGTGAACTGCACGCCCAGAACGCTGCGGTCAACAGAGCGCACAGCTCGCCAACGTGGGGAATCTCGCTCATCCATTCGTCCTGAGAAGCGCCTCGAATGTGCGCGCACACGCATGGACTTCTTCATATGTGTTATAGAGAGGAACCGGGGAAAAACGGATGACCCCGGGTTCCCGCCAATCGCATACGATCCCCGCAGCGAGCAGTCCATCAAAGACCGCCCTCCCGTTTCTCGTTACCCGGTAGGTCAGCTGGGCACCACGTTGTTCGGGATCCGGGGGAGTCACACACTGCACCAGCGCGGGATCAAACGGTGCCAGTAGATCATGCAGATATGACGTCAACCCACGGCTCTTTGTACGCAAACGGTCAGTGCCAGCTTCGCGGAACAATTCAAGGGATGCACGCAGCGGAGAAAGCGCGAGGAGCGAAGGATTGCTGATCTGCCAGCCCCGGGCTCCCGAAGCGGGAAGAAACTCGGGCTGCATGCGGAACCGCCGATCCGCCGACTCCCCCCACCACCCGGCCAGGCGCGGAAGGTCCGGCCTGTCTCGAAAACGTTCATGGACAAAACATCCACCGGGCGACCCCGGACCGGCATTGAGGTATTTGTATGAACACCAGACGGCAAAATCGACATCCCAGTCGTGAAGATGCAGGGGAACGTTTCCCACGGCATGAGCAAGGTCCAATCCCACGACAATCCCGGACGCGTGCGCCGCACGGACAATCGGAGCTATTTCGAAAAACTGCCCCGTAATGAAATTCACCCCTCCGAGCAGGATCAGGGCGACACGTTCACCCTCCCGCTCGAGAAAAGAGACCACATCCTCGGTCCGGAGAATCGACTCTCCCGGCCGTGGCGTGATCGTGATCAGCCCCTGGCGGGGGTCGACACCGTGGAGTGTGAGGTGCGAATGCAGCGCATGCAAGTCTGACGGGAACGGTCCGGCCTCGACGGCAATACCGGATCGGTCACCTGCCGGACGATACAGAGAAATCAGAAGCAGGTGGAGGTTGACGGTCAACGCATTCATCAACACAACCTCGCCGGGAAGAGCGCCCACCATCTCCGCCATCATGGCGTTCACGGTCTCATGGTAGGTAAGCCACGGTTCGGCGCCACGAAAATGCGCATCCACCGCCTGTTCTTCCCAGTCCCGCAGGATATGGTCCACGGCGTTCCGCGCGGCCTTTGGCTGGAGCCCCAGAGAATTGCCGCAGAAATATATCTTCTCGTGCCCCGGTTCCATCAACGGGATGTAGAAGCGGCGACGGAAGTCCGCAAGCGGGTCATCCCGGTCACGAAGGGTCGCGTACTCCCTGTCGTCCTGGCGTGACGTCATGGCGTCGCCCAGCCGAGTTTTTCCAGGTACACCCCGATCCTTTCCCTGAACAACGTGAGATAGTGCGGATCATGCACATCGTGGTGTTCAGGAAGATGCAGGCAGATGATTCTTTTCTTCACCCCCAGCACTTTCAGACGCTTCTGGGTAATCTGACGCATGCGCCTGTCCATCACCATCACCAGGTCTGCCCATTCGAAGAGTTTTGCAGAAGGGTTCTGGGCGGGATCATCCACCAGCCAGAGCGTGCGCACGTCGGCACGTGGATCGCCTGCAAGAATCTCCTCGGGAAGGAACGAGGGAGGTCCCGTTTTGAGGTGAACAAAGACCATCTTCACCTTTCGTGGAGATCGATGGTTGATGTCGAGTTCGTTCGTAGTCGGGACGCACCGTGCCACTTCATCCCCGCTGGCTTCCACCAGATCGGGGTTGGCGTCACCAAACCGTATCCGCAGAAAGGTCTTCGTCCATTCGAGCAGTTCCGTGCGGTTAAAATCTTCACGGCGAATAAGCATGTCCATATGGTCACTGATAACATAGTCATCTTCGCCGAGACGCACCAGCTTCTCTTCGCGCGTACCGCCGGTAAATGATTGCAGCGCTTCGAGAGTGAACCAGTAGGATTCACGGCCGCTGCTGCCATCCTCGGGAACGAGGAAAATGTCCTCCAGGGCAGTGCGCTCATGCGGTCCGGAAAGAGGTGCGGGCAGGTAGTATTTCCAGAGCATGGGACCTCCATGCGGTGTCAGGGATGTAACGGAGAAATCGGACCCGCCCCCGTTGGTGTCAAGGGCGCAAGAATATACAAGCGACCAAAGAGAAATGCAAGGAACGGCCGACCAACAACACACTCACGAAGACCGCGGCCAGAAGAGACAGAATCACTCCCCGGTGCACAACACGCTCCGTGAAGACGGATCGCCCGGCGGCGGGATCATAAATACCGGGAGAGAGCGGGAGTCCGTAGCGGGCCGCCAGGCTTTTTACGTGGAGAAGATGGACGAACGGGACACCCTGCGCGGCCAGACGTTCAATGATTCCACGGCCGGTGTCAGCACACGGAGAAAGGTCCCGGTGAAATCCGTTCGGAAGTGTTGCTGCGTGGCGGCAGGTGCCAAGACTGGTCTGACTGCCGCCGACATTCACCAGGAGAGTTATCCCGTTCCTGGTGAACAACTCCATTTTGCGATGGATGGCATCGGGATAGCTGGAAGGAAACACAAGAATTCTTCCGTAACGCGCCGCAGTCTGTTTCAGCAGGGGAATTCCCTCCTCGGGCATCCCTGCACCGCTATCTCCTTCCGCGCCCGGGGTAAGAAGCATGGTACGATAGCGCAGTCCGCCGAAACGGAGGAGCCACTCTTCCATATCCAGCCATGTCGCCCCGGGTTGGTTCGCGCCATAGGAGGAGGATCCGAGTGAGGTCACAACGACGACCCGTGCACCGATCGTCTGCAGGGCCGCAAGTGTGCACACACCAAGCGAAGGAAACGAGCCGGTGAGAGTGACGCCGACGGTTTGTGTCGAATCCACACCCGCGTCGTGGAGCAAACGGACCATCAGGGCGGCGAAGCGTGGGTTCGCCGCCGTACGTTTGGCCTCGAGTGAACCCAGTGTCGTGGTGATCTCTGACCACCCGGCGCCGAGCATCCCGGCGTGAGGGATCGCCGGAGAAACTTCAGCGGGGATCTGGTTGCGGATTTTCCCGTCCGCCACGAGCCCGAACCAGCGTGCAGCCAGATCTTCCGCCCGCCGCATGACGGGCGCATCAGTGCGCTCCTGCTCCTCGACAGCGTACCTCCGGGCACAGAACAGCGCCAGGAGAGAGGTCAGCGCAAGCAGCGCAAGCCGGTGGTTCCGGTTGAGACGTCGCAAGGGAAGGGTCACCGGAGGAGGAGAATCATTGCCACCACCGCCGTAACAAGGGTCAGGCTGAACAGGGTCGGTAATGGCTTCTGACGCGACATCTCGTTCGCGATCAAGCCGGGTATCATATATCCGATCGATTGAAGGTCCACGGTGGTTCCTGCCGCCGGTTGTATCCAGGCCTCCACCGCAAGTTTGCAGCTGAAGCCCAGAAGGAGGGCCAGAAGAAGCCGGCGGCGGCCGTAGAGAATCAATCGCGGAGTGAGGATTTCAATGATCCCCCAGACGATCGTCGCAACGAGAAGAGTGGAGAGAATCCTGAACGGTTCGGCGGTGAAGAGTGCAAGATACCCCGGTGCAATGACCCCGCCCGGGGAGAGACCGACCAGCTCATAATAGAGAAACCCGGCGACCAGGCCGATGAACAACGCCTCTATGACCATGTGCGCAAACCCCGCAGAATAGTGAAGCCATCCCCCGCGATGTTTCCGAAGCCCGCAACAAGAGTGCCCGCAGGCGTCGGGATTTCCTGCAGTGCGTTCACGGGATTCCGCACGTGCCGGGGTTTCCAGCAATGTATCCGACCCGGTTCAAAGCCGGAGGAGATGAGAGCCCGGCGTGTTGCAGGGATATGTGTACCCGCAAGGACCACATCTGCCACGCCGGCCCGCGATGCACACCAGCGTGCAAAGAGCATCGAACGAAGGGGGCGGTCAGAACGCGTATTGAGAACGATGACAAGAGCATCCCAACCGCCAAGCGCGTCGTGCCACCCGGCGAGGAATCCCTCCGCCGAGGGAACATCATTCACTGCAAAACCATCGAGGAACCGGAGGGCGCGCCCCGGGAGCGGGATCTCGATCAGCGGTGAGTCACCGCGTTCCGCTTCCGCCAGAACAGCCTCCCGGGCCCGCCGGGGATCCAACCCCAACTCACGACAGACGGTCAGGGCAAGCCTCACGTTCTCCGGATGGACATGTGCCGGCAACGCCGGTGCGGAGGGCAGAATATCCACAGGAGGGTAGATCACCCGTGTCCCGCGTCTGCGGGCATACTCCTCGACAGCACCGCGCTGCGGGAGGGCCAGCGAAACCAGCGTTGCACCTGACGGGATGGACATGCAGAGAGCGGCGGATCGTTCCGCATCCGACGCTCCCAGTTCCTCCCGATGATCGTCACGGATGTTCGTGAGAACGGAAAGCGTGGGCCGAATGGTCCCGGTCTCGCGTGCCTGCAGCAGGGGGGCGATGGACATACACTCCAGTACGATCGCCTCACACCGGAGGCGACGTGCATGGAAGAGCAGTCGCACCTGCTCCTGCATGCGGGCAGGCCCGCGCCGGTGCAGGATCTCTTCACGACCGTCAGGGAAGATCAGCGTGGGGCGGATACCCGTAACCTTGGCGAGGGTTCGCCGTCCCTCGGCACGTAAAGCTGCGGCAATGTAACGCGTGACACTCGATTTTCCCCGGGTGCCATTGACGTGAACACGGACGGGGATACTCCGCAGGCACAGGCGGACAAGGATCGCCTCGAGGGAGAGTCCCAGGAGTACAACTGCGGTCAGGGCGACGATACCTAACATGGGTTCAGGTGCAATGAGAAAAGGCTGCACGTCTTCCTGTTAATACCCGATAGCCACTCCACCACGGCGCGGATCGGCAGACCCGGAGAATGTTCCCGTCAACGGGTCGAACAGGATCAGCTGGGCTCCTCCAAAGAAGAGATCATAGTCGCCATACACGCGCAACGTATGGCCCTTTTGCGTCAATGCCTGTTGCACGGCGGGAGAAATGCGCGATTCCAGGTGAAGGTAGTCATCCGCCTTCTGACAGAGGAACCGGGGCGCGCTGTTGGCCTCCCGGGCGGACATGCGATAATCGACGACATTCACGATCAGTTCTACCACCGTGGCGATAATGCGGGTCGCCCCCGGCGATCCCACGGACATGTACGGCTCACCGTTCTTGAGAAGGATGGTGGGCGAAATCGAACTCCGGGGCCGCTTGCCGGGCTGGACCGCATTTACCGCGGCCGTCGTGGAGAAATTGGACATGCCGTTGTTCAACAAGACGCCCGCGACAGTCACTCCCGATCCGAAAAAAGTCCCGAGTGTTTGCGTCAGCGACACAACATTGCCGTCTCTGTCCATTACTCCGAGATGCGTGGTATGTCCTCCACCCTCGTGCCCCTGTTCGTATTCCCGTTCTAGAGGCACAGCAATGCCGGTGGTGCATGTATTCGCCGGCACGGCATTAAACGGGGTGGGGTCACCTGTCCGGGTTGTTCGATAGTCGCTCGGATCGGCTGCGTCCCGGTTGATATCCAGATACCGCGTGCGGGCGAAATCTTTGGAAATCAAACCCGACACGGGTACATCTTCAAAGCGCGGGTCCGCGAGAAAGGCCGTCCGGTCGGCATAGACTCTGCGCAGAGTCTCTGCGATCAAGTGCATGGCTTCCGCGGAAGTTGCATAGTGTCCCAGCGCACATACGTTCTCGTTCTCGAGTATGTTCAACGCTTCCAACACCAATGCACCCGAATGCGGCGGCGGAGCCGCCAGCACCTCGCACTCGCGGTAAGTTCCCCGGAGCGGTTCCCGCACTTCGGCCTTGAAAGACCGCAGATCGTCGAGTGTCATCGCTCCGCCGGCATAACTCACTCCACTCACAAGCTTCGCTGCAACCGGACCTTCGTAGAAACCCGCCCTCCCTTCGACGGCAATGGCACGAAGGGTGGCGGCAAGCTCCGGTTGACGGAGTGTATCCCCCTCCATCAAGGGGAAGCCGTCCCGCAGGTACACGGCAGCCGTGGCCGAATCCTTTTGCACCAGCGGAACATTGTCGAGAATAATCCTGGCCAGTGTTTCATCGATGGGGAATCCCTCTTCGGCATACCGTATGGAGGGGGCAAGCACGGTGGGCAACGGCAGGGTCCCGTACTTTTCAAGGGCCAGGATCAACCCTGCTGCGGTTCCCGGGATGAGAATGGCCTTCGCCGTCTGCGCATCCTTGCGACCGGCATACTTGATGCCGTCCACCTCCGACGAAGCGCACGGATAGTAGTTTACGTAGACCGAACGGTGCTCCCTGGCAAGATATACCAGCATGCCCCCGCCGCCCCCCAGCCCGGAACCATCCGGCTCAACCACGCCGATGGCAAAGGCAGCCGCAACAGCCGCATCCACGGCATTCCCGCCTTTCTGCAACATTGCCACAGCGGCAAGGGATGCGAGGGGGTGTGCCGTCGCCGCCATGCCCTGTCTCCCTATCGCGGATTGGTCGCGTGAGCTTTGACCGACCAGCTGTGACCGGCCCAGAGCGAAGATGATCAATAACAGACCGACGACCACCGGCACTCCCGGGCGAAACCGTTTCTTCTGACTCATACCCTCATCTCCCCAGGCCGTGGAAAGCCGGCCGCTACTTGAATGCGGCTTCAAGTGGTGTCATCACACTGGCAATCTTGTCCACCACATCAATGCCGATCTTCTTTTCACCGGCGATCTTCGTGAAAAAACCGTCCTCATCACCCTGCTTGACCACCATCAGATGACGCGCGGCTTCCGCGGCGACGCGGTTGAAATCATCGGACTGCGTGCCCCGCCGGGATTTTCCTCCGATGTGCAGCACCAGGACCGGAATCTTCATCTCCTTCGCCCCATCGATGATCTTCTTCACGCGCTCCATTTCCTGCTCGCGGCTCGTTCCGGCGGCGCCAAGTCCTTTCGAGCTGAAACCCGGAACGAGAATCAGCGTCTTGAATCCCTTGAGGTCCGGGGCGGTCGCCTGAGCCAACGCCTTCGCGTCGAGATTCACCTTCTTGCACAGACTGCCTGCAAGCGTGACATCGGCGCTCTGACCTGCAGAAGTGATCAGAATCGGCTGTTCAAACCGTACCGGCTTCTGGGCGTCAGCAACCTGCCCGGCCGCCAGGAGGAACCCGATGCAAAGACCAACACGTACTGGTTTCATGATGCTCTCCTGAAGAGACTGAGTGAATATACATTGGTGTTGCCGTTATCGAAGATATGCCCCGACGCCGCGTTCCAGCAGCTCGGCATAGCCCGGCATACCCGTACATGTGAACGGCAATTCAGGATGTTGCTCGCAGAACGAATCAATGATTGCGCGCAGCCCCTGCAGATGGCGCCCCACCCGACGCTCCAGAGGTTCGCCGGCGTCATCGTACGTGATCCGGACCGTGCCAAGCCGGGCCGCCTTGAGATACAATGGATCCTCCCCCTTCAGAATGAGTTCCTCGGAGGTTCTTCCGCGGAGTCTTCCCTGTATGGGATTGCTGGTTTCCATCAAGAACGGGATCGTCTCCGTCCGGTCACCCCATTCGCGGTGGCTGAGGCCGTGGAAATTGGGCGGAGACAGCTCCAGGGCGAACTGAAGCCCCTCGATCTCCAGGTTCAGCACCGCACCGGCAGCGATCTCCCGACCCTTTTCATGCGTGATCAGGGCGTTGATGATCGGAATCTCCGGAGCGGCTTCATGCAGATCCACGGCAAGGGTCACACCTTCCCTGACGATCAATTGCATGATGGCAAAAGCGGCCTGTTCCGTTGTTGTGCCGTCCGGCCGCCCCGGATAAGCACGGTTAAGATTGCGGGTTTCATTTCCTGACAACTGCTGCCCCGACGGATACTGAAGGTAGACGAGAGGATCCGGCCACTGGTCCACCAGGTTGGCTGCACGTGCACCGAACCGGAACACCCGGTTCCCGTTTGCGGTGGGAACGGCGAAGTGACCGGGCACACCTTCGAGCGGATCCGTGCAGGTGAAGCCGTCCGCGCATGCCTGGGGGATCACGATCAACCGGCCCGATGTCATCACTACGTTTTCCACGAGCACCGTGGCAGCAATAAAGCCCGCCGGTTCGTTGGGATGGGTGCCGCCGAGAACAAGGAGCGTTGCACCGGGTACGCCGCTCTCGTATACGTAGATTGTCGCATCAGCGCGCGAACCGACTAACGATGCGCAATACTCGCTGAGCCGGCTGAGCCGGGTCAGACCGCCGGAGGGACGGATAACATCCGGCTCCCACATGGAAACAAATTCACGTCCGGCGATCACGCACGCCAGAGCCGCAAAAACCAATAACACCCCGGCACGCAGACGATGAATGGGCACGGTCATGATCTCACTTGATATGCAGGATTCGGAGCACGAGCGGGATAAGAATCACCACCAGGGCAACCTGTTCCCGCCAGCGCCGTTCCTGGAACAACTCGATGCCCACCAGAAGGGCGATTCCCAGGGCTATCGCTATGTACATCCAGTGAAGCATGGTCTCCTCCGAACGGCTCCCTAATAGCGCAACAACGATCCCATTTGACCCGCGTACATGATCATCAGAATTCCGACCAGCAGGGACACAACGATCAACGGCGCGCTCTCTTTGAGAATGCGGAAGTGGTTCTTTTCTCCCACGAGCTGCGCCGCAAACACACAGAGCAGCGAGGGCGGCGGCATGAGATCCCCCAGTCCGGCGATCAGCGAAAGCGCCGATGTCACCACCACTTCATCCCTTCCGAGGAAGACGTAGACCAGCGGCACGCCGAGTACGGAGGCTGCCGCATACGCGGATCCGAACGCCGGCATGATCAACGCGATGCCGAGATACAGAAGAGCCGGAGGCAACTCGAGCGCGCTCACCGCAATATATCCGCGCACACCGGTGAGGGTCATGATCTGCACGAACATGCCGACACCGATGAGAATCGTCATGATGGGAAGGGCTTCACGAATGGCCGTCCGGGAGAGCCGGTACAGGTTGATCCGTTCACCCGTTCCGACGGCCGCCAGGGCACCGAGGATGAAGATCAACGGTGCGCCGATATCAGGAATCCACTGCGGGACAACGCGGATGGCTATCATCAGTCCAACGACAACCGCCAGCGGGAGGAACAGCTTGAGCCCGTGGCGGCCGTACATCGACGGCGGCAGTTGGCCCAAAACGCTCACGATGTCGATTTTACGTACATACCGCACTCTGAAGTATACCGCGGTCAGCACCGCCAGAGGAATTGTCGCCACAAGCAAGGGGATCTCGAATCCGATATACGGCATGTCCACCCCCCCGCCGATGATCATCACGGGAATGTTGATGGGAGGTGCAATCATACCATAGACGGCGGCCATGGCGACAAGCGAACCGACCGCCACCGCAGGCATGCCCATCGCCAGCAGGGCCGGCGCAACAAGCGCCCCCGTGGTAAGAATGCAGGCGGACGAGAGACCGGTCAACATACCCGGAAACATCACAAAGACCGTCACAAAGATCATCAACAACGTCGGCAGGCGATAGAGTGAACGCATCATGGCATAGCTGATTGTCCCCAGCGCTCCGCTGGCTTCGATCGCCTTCATGAAGATCATGGCTGTGGCAATGATGACGACGGCGTCGAGATACCCGAAAGTCCCTTCCACGAAATGCCGTACGGGAAAACCCTCACCGGCGGCAAGCGCGCCGGCAATCGACGATAACGCAAGTGCCAGCCCGGCGGGAAGCTTCCACCAGAACACGCCGGCGGCAAAGACCGCCAGCATTACCAGAAGAATGATCAGTTCGTGCGGCATGATCTCACACGTGTCATGGCTGGTATGGAAACAGGTCGCGTTTCAGTTCATACGCCCGCAAAGCCGCCGCCGTCGCCTGCGAAACCGGCTCGAGAAGCCCGCCGATGGAAGCCGCCTCCGCAGGGGTTATCACCGCACGGGAAACGACACGCACGGTAATCTGCGGGGATGCACAGCGACGGACCGCACCGGTGGGAAACAACACGTCGCTCATCCGGCTGTTCGGGTTCACCACATTCACCTCTACCGCGCCCGCACTCCGCAAAGAAGAGTCGAACATTTCTCCACAATACCCGTAGTGTGTACAACACAATCCCGCCACAAGCGGACTCCCCTTCCGGCGCACACTCCCCATTGCCTCGCCGGCAAAGAGATCTATCGCGGTTGACACGATTTCACTGCGGGAATCAGTTTCGATTTCTCCGGCAAGATCCGGACACGCTTGCGTCACGATCCGGTCCGGTGCTATCCCCCTCGCAAGCAGGAGGTCGCGGTGCGTCCCGGCAGCGATGGTTGTTTCGGTGCCGAAAACGATGGCGGTCGAGGCGCTATCCGCTGACAGCTTCTCGGCCATCGCGTCCACACCCATTTCCACAATGCCCAGCACCGGCACAGATGATGATCGCACAAATGCGGTGCGGGGAATCAACACTGACAGTGTATTGCAGGCAACCAGAATGGCATCAGGTGCATACCAGCGGGCCATGCCAGCAAGAGCATCATCAAAGACGTCAATCTTCCGTTCAACCGATGGCATCTTATTGTAACCCTGGCTCGCCTCCGGAAGAGCATTACAGAAAATGATGTTCAGAACGCGGTATCTGCCCGTGGCCCGGGCCTTTTGATCCAGGTCCGCACACACCGAGAGCCCCCCCAACCCCGAATCGGTCACCAGCACGGTAATCGAGTCGCGTTCCGCGAGGCGGGCGACGGCCTGCGCAGCATGGTGTTGCGACATCGCCGGAGAGACCATGGAAGTCATCATGATGATCCACAAGAGGAATGATCGATTTCCGAGCGTATTCATCGGGGTAGGTTTGCTCATCGGAGGAGAATACATGATCTGGTCATTACACGGCTTCCTGCCAGGAGGCGATAATAATACACGCCCGAACCCAGCCGGACCGTGTGCCCGGCCTCAAGCCTCGCCGTATAGTTGCCCGGAGGAAGATCCTGATCGAGCAGGGTAACCACGGGGCGGCCGAGAATGTCAAATACCACAAGCTCAACGTGCGATCTATCCGCCAGTGAAAACGGAATAAGGGTCTCGGGATTGAAAGGATTGGGGAAATTCTGTCCAAGAGTGAAGCCGGCCGGCAAACCGGCAACATCCCCGGCATGCGTCAACGGAACAAGTGCTGCACCGGGGGAATATGCGGCCGAACGGCTGCCGACATCCCGGTGCCGGGCCCAGAGTCCTGTAATATCGGGATTCCTGGTCACCGACTGTGCAATGGGACCGGCAATACTGTCACCATTCCAGGTGTTCGGCGGACAGAGTTTCTTTCCCTGTATCGTCCGGGGGGTGGCTGCACCCCAGCAGAGTTCGTCCAATACCTCATTGACAGCCGGATTATAGAGAACGACGTTTTCACTGCTATTCAAGAAATTGGTCTTGCTTGACGAATAATGGAACCCCGAATCCGCCTGACCGGGGCGGGCGGCAAAGAGCTGGACGCCGGCGGGAAAGCCGGGACCGAACCCTCCGGGGCCGACACCGCCGAAGACCACGACAAAAGTTCCTGGCGGGAGCTCGGCGTTATCCGGGAAGGTGAATACGGGCCGCATGTTGAGTTCGAGGATCTGATAGCCGCCGATGTTCAACGTGCCGGTGCCGGCATTGAACAGTTCCACAAACTCATCGCCCCGGACACTCCGGACACCATCGCCGTTGGCATCCCCCTCGATGGCCACCGTGGATGAATCATCAACAGGAATATCGAACATTACTTCATTGATAATCATTTGTGCAGCGGGGATTGTGCGCCCGAAGTAGTGTACCTGGACGAAATCGTCAAGTACCGATGCGAGAACCCCGGCGAACCTCCGGTAGTTGGTTTCGGTGTCGCGCACGCCGGTCCTATTGCACTCTATCTGGATCGCATCAACGGTGCCGCCGGAGCGCGAACCATGACGCGCCGTGTTATATCCACCCGTGAAGTAGGGCGCACTACCGGGAGCCACCTGCATGGAGCTCGGAACGGCAGGATAACCCCGGTTTTCGAGAAAGGTGCCGAGCGAACGGGGACCGTGAAGCAACCCGGACAGCGATATCCCTCCGTTCCGGACGAGATTCCGGACGCTGGAAAGGTCCACGATCTCCGGAGTGTCGAGAGATTCGTCCGGCAGTGCCAATTCGGCAGGGGAGAGCAGATAGCCCAGCTCGAGACGCTGAAGAGCATGACCGTGACCGTGGAGGTCGATATACAGCCCCTTTCCCGCCGACCCGGCAATGGCACGTTTCGCGGCATCAAGGTACCCGTGGAACTCCTCCCAGGCCTGAATCGCGAACACGTTGCCCTGCGCTGCTTCGAGCACGTCGCGGTTGGCGTCCAGTTTCCTCCGGTGCAGGCGGTTGATGATGACATGAGGGTGTTTCCCGGTCCGCACCACCATTGCCTCAACAAACGCGCGGGCCAGCTCCTGCGTGTTGGTGTCGTACGTCAGATCTCCCCAGGTCCGGTCAGGAATTTCCGCGGGCACTTCATGGCCGCCGTGAGGAGCGGAAACGATGATGGGGAGATCACCGGCATAATACTCCACGTACTGGTTTCGCCCGAAGTATGTCTGACCCGGAACATACACGGTGTCGCTTGTGCCCGCCAACGCGGTGCAGACCGACGCAATGGCGAGCAGTGTCATGAACGCTGCTTTCATGGTGCAGACTTCCCTTCCGGAAACCAGGTCTTCAGAAATTCATCCAGCGCTTCCGCGGCGGCACGTGCAAAAGCTTTCCGGTGTGCTTCCGTGTCCCGCACCCCCTGCCAGGGTGTTTCCATCTGAATAGCGCTGATCGTACCCCCTGCCACCGAACCATGCTGTTCAATCGTGTATCCGCCGGAGAAATATGGATCCGCGCCGGGACCGGGACAGCGCCGGCCGGGCACGGTCATGTAGCCCCGGTCACTCAGCAGTGTTCCGAGACTCCGGCGGCCACGAATGAGCTGCGCAAGCCCCTCCCCCGCCTGTTCCGCAAGCGCACGAACGCTTGTGGTCTGGAGATGTACAGGCGAGTTGAGTGAATCGTCCGGCATGTTCAGTTCTTTCTGCATGAGAAGATAGCCCAGTTCAACACGCGCCTCGCGATGACGGTGCCCGTGAAGGTCGATCAGCAGCCCGCCGCCGAATCTCCGCTCCACCTCCCGTTTTGCTTCGTCGATGAAACCGTGGAATTCCTCCCACGTCCGGACTGCAACGGGGTCATCCTGCGCCGCCTCAAACACATCCCGGTTCGCGTCGAGTTTCTTGCGATGAACGTGGGTGATAATCACGTGGGGAGAGTTGCCTGTCCGCCGCCGTATCGCCTCGATGAGCGCCCGGCCCAGATCAAGGGAGTTGGTGTCATATCGGGCCAGCGTGGCGGAGATCCGGTCGGGCAGGTCTGCAGGTTCACGCGTGCCCCCGTGCGGTATGGTGATGATCAGGGGCATCGAGCCCGGCTGGTATTCGACATAGTCGCTACTGCCGAATCGCGGCGGCCCGGCTCCACCGCCTTCCTGATCCTGTGCCCGGGATACGGCCATCAGCATGAAGATACCGGCGGCCAACATCACCCGCCCCCTCCCCCCCGAACACATCATCAAAGCCCGATCACGATGGTGAATACATGGATCGGCCCGAGGGACTTCAAATCACCGTAGGCATAATCGACACCGATCATGAAGGAGGACGGGGATTGCCACCGTAATCCCGCTCCTGCTGTCCAGGAGCGGACGTCGTCATTGAAATGATATCCTCCCCGGAGGGCAACAAGCTGCTCCCAGATATACTCCACCCCCACGGCCGCATTCTCCGGTCCATCGTTGGGATGGTTCGCATCAATACCCAGACGCACCGTATTCATATCGTCGGCAACAAGTGCCTCGGCTGCGCCAACCACTTCCCAGCCGATTCCGACGCGGAAGTTCACGGGCAGATCCCACGATTCCGTTCCGAGGTAGGACGACACGCCGGTATTCGCCGCGTTGTCCGGACTCGGATCGTAGGTCCGGTGGAGATCACGCCCTTCAAGTTTCATCGTCGTGCCGAAATTGGTAAAAGCCATCCCGATCGTGATGCCCTTGTATCCGGTGTAAAGTGTCGTCCCCAGATCGAAGCCGACAGCGGAAGCGGATTCATTGGCAATGTTCTGGGTGATGTACTTGACCGAAGCGCCGAACGAGAAGAAATCCACCAGACGCGCCGCATATGTCAATCCGACGGCGACGTCACTGGCTTTGAAGAAATCTCCTGTCCCGCGGGGCTGCTCTTCCGTTGTCACCTCCATCTCACCGATATTCAGGAGGGTCGCGTTGATACCCAGGCGGTGATCATCGCCCACCGGGAACACCATACCGAAGTACTGGTGCGTGATGTCCGCAAACCAGTTTGTGTGCGTGGCGAGAACGGTCATGCTGCGTACACCGGTGAGTCCGGAAGGATTCCAGTACATGGCACTGGCATCATCGCTGAGGCCCACCACGGCACCGCCCATCCCCACCGATCGTGCCCCGATGCCGATCTTGAGAAATTGTGCGGCCGTCGTGCCGGCCTTGTTGTCGTCCTGTGCCTGAACGGACGCGAGCGCGAGGGCGAGTGCGGTCACCACTGTGAGGGTCGTTTTCATAGGTTATTTGATCAGCGCGAATTTGCCGATATGACGGTCTCCCTGAGGGACTTCAACGACGTAGATGTAGACGCCGAATGCGAGCGCCTGACTCCAATCGCTGACGAGGTTCCAGCTGAGGGACCCGACGTTGTCCTTGTGTTGAAGGGTCTTCACAAGCGTGCCTGCTACGGTATACACGGAAATGGTGCACTCCGGCGGGAGATACATGAACCGGATCTGGCGGACATTCTGCATCGACTCATATTTCGACGTCACCACATACGGATTGGGGACTACCCGCACCTCACTCAGATCAACAGCCGCGGCATCGAAGGTCGCCGGCGTGAAGCTGAATTCGTAACGGTCGCCGGAGGTCAGGGCATTGTGACTGACGACTCTGATCACCGTGCCCGCAGTGGGCGGAAGCCGTAGTGTGTCTGCGGGCGCGTTGTTGATTAGAATCTGGTAGGCAAATTCCTTGATGTTTGTGGCAGGGTTGGGTGACCCCATGGCGGGCGGCGAAGCCGGATAGGGGACGCGGGTCACGTAGATGGGCTCGCCTTCCTCCCATGTGTTGTTGACGTTCAGATCCCGGACCTCGAAGGCCATCTGGGTATTTGTGGTGACATTCCACACCGAGAAGGGAACGGTGTACTTCGCCACAGAACCCGCCACACCCCAGCTGTATGCAACAGTAAGCGAGCTGGAGAACCGGATCTCGTAATCGGCGCTGCGGGCCAGTGTATCCGCCTGTGCATTCTCTGTGTACGTGACGTACCAGGAACTGTCCGCACTCAGATTTGAGGATCCGTTCACATCCCGCCCGTTCTGATCGGTGATCGAAGCAACCCCCCCGATCCGGTCACCGGACGTGACACTGATGCGGAATCCGTCCACGACGGCGAGATCACTGACGTTCACCGGCCGGTTCACGTAGACCGGCACCGGGGTGGGATCCATCCGCGTCACGTTGAAGATCTGCGCCGGCGTGCCGTCGAACGTAACCCGGTACGGTACGGTCTTCAGCATCTGTTCATCAATCACCTCGATCCGGACCTCGCCCTTTCCCGTTCCCGCGGTCTTGTTCAACGCCTGCAGGCGAGCAGGAGTGCGTCCCGCAGCAACGGGCAACGGGGTCACGGTCACAAAGTTCTTCACCTGCGGGCCGTCGCCGCGCGTCGTCTCGAGTGCATACAGCGTTGATGTCCCCTTGTCGTAAGAGACAATGGTATAGGAGTAGGCAATGCCGTCCACAACATTGCTGTCCACCCAACTGTGCTGCAGGCCGCTGTCCGTCCCCAGCCACATAAGAGGATTCTTCGGATCGGGACCCTTGATGTTATCGACGAGGTCAAATTGCGCCACGGGTACGTAGCCGTACGTGCGTCCCTGGGCATCGGTGGTCACTGTCCCCCACGTTATGCCGCCGTCTTCACTGCGGTAGATCTTGTATCCTTCAAAATCCTGTTCCCCAGTGGCGGGGTCGGTGGCCGTTTCCGGTGTATCATCCCAGTAGAGCGTCACGCGCCCCTCCGCCGGAACGGCGGAAAGCTTCGGCGCAGGCGGAGCGGTCGGACCGTTGAACGTCGCATCAAACAGCTGTTTTGCCTGCCAGACATTGCTGTAATAGTCGGCATCATCATCTCCCGCCGCCACCGCGAGGGTCAATTTCACGGTGTCGCCGGGGGCCATGTCGAACGGACCGGTAGCGACAATCCAGACAAGATCTTGCTTTGTAGCGATCAGTGACACATCATCGATGCGGCGATTGGCTCCGTGAAAATAGTTGGCGGCTGTGGCCGCGATGGTCGGATTTGTCGGATCACTGGTGATAATGGGCCAGAGAAATGAATCGTCGGTCGGACCGGGATCCACAAAATAATGAAAATCGGTAACTCCCATGTTCTTCGGCGTTTCGAGAAACATGGTACCGAACGTGTAGTCCTCGGTGATTCCCAGCGAATTGGGCCGGGTGGCACCGCCATGGTCCCCGTCGAAATCCCGCTGAGCCAGAGAGGTAAGCCGCGAGCCGTCAGCAAAAATCGAATCTTTCCAGAGCAGCGTCTCTTCGGTGTGATCGCTGCAATCGGGGTCCTGATACGAACCCACGTAACACCCGTTCAAGGTCCGGCCACTCTTGTTGATGATGAAGAATTCGTAGAAGAGCACATCTTCGGCGTACACGCGACCGTAACTGTACGCCATTTCATGGACCTCGATCCCGATCGGGTTCCCCTGCTGGTTGTTCTTGTCATCAAATTCCATATAGATATCCCGGTCGGAGGC
This sequence comes from uncultured Bacteroidota bacterium, assembly GCA_963779225.1. Taxonomy (GTDB): domain Bacteria; phylum Bacteroidota; class Ignavibacteria; order UBA10030; family UBA6906; genus CAVPCZ01. The sequence continues at coordinate 611,528 of CAVZWW010000001.1, read as the reverse complement.
AAATTCCCCGGGAACCTCTACACCGGTTTTTGGATCGCGCCGGAAGAGCCCGGGCCAGAAGGCGACGCCAGTTTTGTCCACCGGCCAGGTATCAGGCAGGTCGCTGGTCGCAAGATAGGGCGTCTGCCCGTTGTATTTCAGCTCGGGATGCGGATCGGGATCCAGGGCGGCGTTGTAGTGGGTAAGGCCGTACGCTCCATCTTTCGCGATGAAATCTTCGTTCTTGTCATCGGTCCACGCATCGATCACATTGCCCTTGTCTCCGTTCTTGGTATTCTCCTTCACGGCGAAGAAGATGGAAAAGTCATCCACCAGACCGGTAAAATTCTGGCGCGGGTAGCGGATGTCATAGAAGATGTCGGTGGGCGCATTACCGACATCGGCGAAGCGTGTATCCGATATCTGGCCGTAGTTCATAGTCAGATTCTGGATCTGGCCTTTGGTCTGAACGCCCACTGCCTCGTCGGCGAAACTGAACCGCTTGGCAGGCCGCCCTGGTTGTGCCTCCTTCGGCGGATCGGCATCCTGAGCGCTGAGCCCGGCAGTAACACACAACAGCCCCGCCAGGAGATATGGTCGGAATGAGATTCGATCTGGTTGCATACGTGTCCTGTTGTGCATCAGAATTCCATTATCACACCCACCCGTATGATACGTCGTGTGCCGACGTTCTCCGGGTTGGCCTGACGGTCTTTTGTCCGGACCGACGTGGGTCCTTCGTCCCATGAGTCTCCGGTGCGGGTCCACACAAGGTTGGTGTTTATGGCATCAAACAGATTCGTCACATCAAAATACCCCGTCAGGCGCATCCCGCCGATCGGAATATCACGCGACAGCTTGAGATCAAGATTGTAAACCCACGGCCTGCGCGCACTGTTGGGTTCGGGGACGATCCCGGTTTCTTCCGCAGCACGGGAAGTCGGCGTGTACGGGAGACCGCTTCCCGCGGTGAATACCGCAGCCAGCGCAAAGTATTCGAAGGGGTAGAAGCCAAACAGTTCCGGACCGAAACGCTCCGGAGTCCGTGACGTCAACACGGCCGTGATCTTGTGCCGCTGGTCAAAGTCCAGCGGATAGTTGCGGTTTGGACGTAACGGGGCCTGTTCTTCCCGGTAGTCATACCCCCCCAGAGGATCGGACTGGTTCCCGATGGCGGACATGAGCGAATACGTGATGCGCCCCGAGTAGAAATTGCTGAACCCCTTGTCCAGCGTAATGTCGATACCCTGGACGCGACCGTAGTCCGCGTTGATAAAGATCGAATAGTCCCGGCCGGAGAAGTAGTAGTAACTCGAGGTAAGGTTCGTGATATCCTTTGAATAGGCTGTAATGTTCAATCCCCAATCCGCCGAAAGTTCCTGCTGGAGACCCACTTCAAACGACACCGTCCGTTCCGGCTTCAGTCCCGGATTCCCGATCAGGGCATCCGCCACCAGGATATCATCCAGCGCGTCATTCCGGTACAGATCATAGAAGGTGGGGGTCTGGAAGAAGTGACCGTACGCAAAATGGATTGATGTTTTGTCCGAAATGGGATGTGCAATCCCGACACGGGGGCTGAATTGCACGTATGGCTTTACGGGAACTTTGGCCGCCGCGACATATTCAGCCGTGCCGCCGGGTGCGGTCGTGACGCTGATGATCTGCGAGGGGTCCGGATACTCCGAGGCCTGCGGATCAAAATAGTCGACGCGCACCCCCGCTTTGAGTATCATGAAGCTGTATTCCACTTTGTCCTGCAGGTATACCGCTGCTCCCATGGGTTTGTAGGTGAAATACTGAAGGTTCGGAATGGTCGGCATGCCGATGCGGTGGCGGAAGACCTCGTTTGCGGTTATCTCAAAGCCCGTACGGATCTGGTGGCTGGGATGGATCTGGCTTTCCAGATTCCCCTTTGCAAGGTATTGCGTTGCTTCGGACCGTGTCCAGTAGCGAACATCGCCGTAACGGAAACCGGAGTCATTCCCGCCGACCCATTGCCGGCGAACATAGTCGCTGGACAATAGATCCCCTGTCTGCGTTTCGTATGTCACCGTACGGTCTGGAACCACTTCGTCACTGTAATCGTAGAGGCGCGAGAGGGAAACATCGTAAAAGGTCTTAGGCGAAAGCACATGGCGGAGGGAGAACGTCTCCCTGTTGTTCAGATCGGTGATAATCGGATACGATCCCGTCCGCCCGGCGGGATCCAGACCGGTGTCCCACCATCGCCAGTATTTATAGGCGTGATCGTACGTCTGCCTGTACCCCTTGGACAGATCCAGAGATCCGCGCAGGGTGAGACCCTGACTCAGAGGGTAGGTGAGCTTGAGCGTTGTGGAGCGCAGCAATGCGTAGCCGTAGGGCAGGCTGTTGTTCTCCTGTCGCAACCTTCCCGTGAGATAGAACTTCAAAGGATCGAGGAAGGGAACCGGCCCGGACAAATTGGCGCTCCAGCTCCCGAGGACCTTCACAGGCATCAGATCGCGCGCGTACTTGTCATCGAGAACGCTCACGTATTCGTACGCCGAGGAACCGTCCGGTTTGCGGACTTCATCGAGGTACGACCGTTGCTGCTCGGGACTCAGCGCCTGGACATCAGCCCGGTCGAGGTTCCAGTCCGGCTTCTGGTACGGCGAGGAATTCAGGCGGGGCGATTCATACGCGAATCGCCCGCGGTACCGGTCGCCTCCGTCTTTTGTATAGATCGTCACAATACCATCGGCGGCGTTGCCATACTCGGCATCGAACGTCCCGAGCAATGCCTGCAGCTCCTGCACATTCTGGACTTCAATCTCCCCCGCCGTGGAGCGGAAGAGGGGGTTCTGCACGGGTACGCCGTCGATCTGGTACACCGTGCCGCCGCTGCGTCCGCCGCGAACATGGAGAACACCGTCTGTCCCGCGAGTGACGCCCGCCTGCAAACGGAGAATTTCTCCGACATCCTGGAAGCGCAGATCTTTGACGATCGTCTCCCCTTCTACAACCGCCCGGGTGGCGGTCAGATCCCTTTGCACCACCGGCCGCTGAGCCGTCACTTCCACGGTCCCCATCTCCACGGCACTCGTGGTAAGGAGGGCGTTCAGTTCCGTGGTGAGATCCACCATAAGCCGGACATCATTGAAGATCATCGTCCCGTAACCGATGAGGCTCACCTGTACACGATAGATGCCGGGGGGAACACGGTTCACAAAGTAAAAGCCGTTGACGTCGCTGGTGGCACCGAGGCTGGTCCCCATCACCAGAATGTTGGCCCCGATCAGGGGCTCCTTTGAATCCCTGTCCCGCACGATGCCACTCAACTTGCCCGTCTCGCCGGCGAAAAGGGTGCCCGGCAGAATGACGGAAAGGAACAGCAGGGAGTAGAACGAAGTTCTCACGGCTGAATGTCCTCAGATGAGAAATAGGGAACGGCGGGCCGTTGAGCCCGCCGTCCGGAAGCGTCACTTCAGAAGCAGCATGCTGATGGTTCTTGAACCCGCAACCGTGCTGAGACGTGCGATGTACACACCGCTGGTGGCGGGAAGTGAACCATTGCTCCGGCCATCCCATCGAATCTCGTGCAGGCCCGACTCCAGAACGTCATTCACCAGAGTCCGCACTTCGCGGCCGAGAACGTCGTACACGACAAGACTTACGGCACCCCGGCGGGCAACGTCGAAAGTCACCATGGTCGACGGGTTAAACGGGTTCGGGTAGTTGGCGAGGGTCTCGAACTGCACCGGGACCCGCTCGTTTTCAACCGCGGTGATCATCGAATAGGGAATGTTGGCGTAGACCACGGCCGTCGTATCCTGGTCTGGCTTGAGGATGTCGCGAGATTCACGCCAGAGTACGTCCACGCCGTACTGCTTCCGGACACGATTGCCCATGGACACATACCCGGCATCGTGCTGGGGACGGCTGAGGACGAGGCGCGGTGACCACGTGCTCCCCCCATCTTTCGAAAACGTATACGCTATCTCGTCAATCGAGTTTGTGTCAGCCTTAATGTCGCGCCGGTACACAAGATGAATAACGTTATCTGTATCCGCCACGGCGGAGACAGACAGGAAGTTGACCGTATCCGTCTCAATCTCCGCTTCATGCGGAAGCGTCCATGCCTCTCCCCAGGCTTTCTTGTGCATCAAGACTTTGCGCAGGCGCTGGTCGACAGCAGCGATGACCCGTTGCGTATGGAAGACATAGATATTGCTCTGCCTGTCGACAGCAACCGATGTGTACTGGTTGGCATCCCGGTCGACAATGGTCGTGTCGGAGATCAGGACTTCCCCATCCCACGACGCACCATCGTATTGATTCACAAAAACCTCCCGCCGTGTATTTGTGCCCGTGAGGCTGTTGTCCCAGACGGCCACCATGCGCCCGTCTGGTCCGGACGCGAGTGTTACACGACCCACTTCAATGGAGGATCCCAGTGTCCCGACTCTGCAAAGAGTGTCAGGAACAGTACTCCAGCTTGTGCCGCCATCCGTACTCTTTACGGCCAGGACAAACTCGTTCCCGTTTCCCGCACCGTCGTTGTTATAGGCCACCCAGATGTAGCCACGGGAATCCACCTCGATCGTCGCTTCTTCCGCCGGTTCAGCGTCTGTCACCGAGATCTTGACAGGTGTATTCCAGCTGATGCCGTTGAATTTCGCATAGAACACCTGGTATCGGGCACTGGATGCGGCTCGTTGAATCCAGACAGCGTGGATGTTGCCCGATTCGTCGGCCGCCAGCGCTGATTGGAGGGCACGATCCGCTGCATTGGACATCGCTGTTGCAGGTGACCAGGACTGGAATGCATCATCATATGTTGCATACACCACCTGCCCTCCCGTGGCATTCTTGTCAGTCCAGGTCGCCAGTAGAAGTCCACCGGGTGTCCGGGCCACCTTCCGTTGATGGAAATAGTAGACTGGGGCACTGTTCCCCAAATTATCCTGCACCACAGAAACGTCCTGCGCCACACCAGATGCGCAATACGCCAGGAAAAGCAATGCAAAAACAAGGGTCCTCATGTTTGGCTCCTTGAAGGTTGGTGAGAAATAAGCCGGCGACATCTACGGGAGATGCGCAAAGATCCATGATGGGAGTGTTTCCCGGCTCTGCAGTTGCCGGGTGAGGAAAATCGCGACATAACAAGATTCAAACAGTGTACCATATGGATAATACACTTTTTCATCCATTTTTGCCATCGGAGATCGGACAATGTGCAGATTCCGCACACTTTAATGTGCAGTTTTCCCACATAGAAACTCAACGTGAGACAAAATGCACGTGATGCACGTGTGCCTCACCCTGAGGCTCAGCCTGTGGCTCAGCCTGAGTTCTGAACCTGATTTGATATTCGCAGCCGGAGATCGTATCATGAATCTCACAATGACCTATCGCCTCCTCCTCACTATCCTCCTCTGCGCCTCTGCGACAAATGCGCAGACCACCGTTCGCGGGGACCTCACCTCACATGTGGACAGCCTCATCGCCGCCATACCCGCGGGGTCCGGAACCGGACAGTATCAACCACCCGGAACAACCCAGCAATCCCAGTGGCGAACCATGGTGGAGACAATCCTGCAGGGGGACATTTCACTGGCAGCGGCACAGGCCCCCCCCCTCGGCTATCTCCTTCTGGACTACACCGACACCTCCACACTGATTGAACGAAAATACTACGTCCTGGAAAAGAGCCCATCTTCCGGCAACCACTGGGGCACATATGTCTTTGCCGTCTCTCCCGTCAGGCCACGGCTGATCATACAGGTCCCGCATCCGCTTTACGACTCAAAGACCGGATATCAGGGATGGTATGTCTTTTTCACCGTGCAAGCCCGGGCCTTTTTTCTCAGCGGCACCCACCGGTGCAACAACGCCCTCCCGTCCCCGTGCAGCGGCACAACTACCGCTTGCGGCACCAGCAATGACCCGTATCGACAATCCGATCAGGCACACGTCGTGGACGGTACGTTCCAGAAATCTACCGAGGCCGCTTTGACGTGCATCGACAGCTGTGTCTTCCTCCAGCCTCACGGCTTTGCGCAGCTGCAGGGGGACCCCGACATCATCATGAGCAACGGTACGCAAAAAGCACCGCCGCCCGGCGGCGACGATCTCCTCGCGCTGCGTGACAATCTCCTTCTCGTAGATCCATCGCTGAAATTCAAGGTTGCCCATGTGGATACCGACTGGACACGCCTGATCGCGACAACCAGCACTCAGGGACGGCTCATCAATGGCAGCTCCTCTCCATGCGGAATCTCCGCAACGAGCGCCAATGGACGCTTCCTGCACCTCGAACAGAAGTATCTTGGACTGCGGGACACCAAAGAGCATTGGGGAATTCTGGCCACCGCCGTCGGTCTCACATTCCCCGAAACTCCTACCACGGTTCAACCTGCACAGGACTTCCATTTCCGGCTGTTCCAGAACTATCCAAATCCGTTTAATCCCGCAACGACGATTCGTTTTGAACTCGACCGCACTACCTCAACACACATCACGATCTATAATCTCCTCGGCCAGGAGGTAGCAGTGCTGGTTTCGGGCCTTCAATCACCCGGGATACATGAGGTCGTCTGGCACGCGGAGAGACAACCCAGCGGCGTCTATTACTGCCGCCTCGCGGCAGACGGCCGGATCGTCACACACCCGTTGCTGCTCGCCAGATGACGGAACTCCTTAGCGGATCCAACCGACCACACACTGACCCGGGTCTCCCCACCATGCACGCATCTCGCCTTCTGTTTCTGATTCCGGCTCTTCTGATCGCCGCATACCCTGTTTCCGCTCAGAATCAGCCTCCGGGGTCGATTCCTCAAGAGCTGCCCCCCCGGGGTCTGCCCGCGGGGATACAATATGATCCTGTGATTCCGACGCCGGAATCGTTTTTTGGTTTCCCGGTGGGCGACTGGCACATCCGGCATGATCAGTTGCTGGAATATCTGAAGGCGCTGGATGCTGCGTCCGACCGTTTGACGTTGCAGGAATACGGACGGACTTATGAGCAGCGTGCGCTGGTACTCCTGACCGTCACGCATCCGGATAATCACCTACAGCTCGAGAAGATCCGGACTCAACATCTCGCCCTCGGTAACCCCGCGGCAGGACAGAAGACCGATCCCGCTGTGCTGCCAGCTGTTCTCTGGATGGGATTCAGCGTCCATGGCAACGAAGCAAGCGGGGCAAATGCCACCCCTCTGGTGGCGTACTTCCTTGCAGCAGCCCAGGGGCCGGCCATAGAAGAACAACTCCGGAACACCGTCATCCTGATCGACCCGTGCATCAATCCGGACGGCTACGACCGGTTCGTCACCTGGGTGAACGGCAACCGGGGGGCACAACCGGTGGCTGACCCGGCCACGCGGGAGCATCAGGAACCCTGGCCCTCCGGCCGTACCAATCATTACTGGTTTGATCTCAACAGAGACTATTTTCCGCTGGTGCATCCGGAATCCCGCGCCCGGCTTGAGCAGTATTACCGCTGGATGCCCAACCTCCTGCTCGACTTCCATGAAATGGGGACCAACTCAACCTACTTCTTCCAGCCGGGGAAACCCTCTGCCATCCACCCTCAGATCACCGCTGGCAACCAGAAGCTCACCGCTCTCCTGAGCCGGTATTTTGCGGCGGCACTGGACAGAATCGGATCGCTGTATTTTTCCAGGGAAATTTTCGACGACTTTTTCATAGGCAAAGGATCTTCCTACACCGATGTCACCGGTTCGGTCGGCATCCTCTTTGAACAGGCCAGCGTCAGAGGACATCGACAGGAACAGACGGATGGTGTGCTCGAATTCCCCGATGCAATCCGTAATCACGTGACGTCCGCGCTGACAGCGCTGGATGCGGTGTCCGGGCATCGTATCGATTTCCTTACCTACCAGCAGGAGTTTTTCCGGGAGGCCGTCCATGAAGCGTCGCGCGCCTCCATCCGCGGATATGTCTTCGGCTCTGCCGTTGACCCGGTGCGCGGCCGCCTCCTGGTTGACCTCCTCCGCAGGCATCACATCATCGTCCATGAACTCGCCCTACCGTATGACGCCGCCGGGACACGCTATCTCCCCGGTTCGGCTTTTGTTCTCGACGCGGTCCAGCCGCAGTATCGACTCCTGACGTCATTGTTCGAGAAACGCACGCAATTCACAGACAGTGTATTCTACGACATTTCCTCATGGACCCTCCCCCTTGCATACGGTGTTCCCTATGCCGGACTGAACGCCATCCCGGCAGAGATCCGCGGCAAGGAGGTGTCCCGCCAACTTCCGGCAACGGGATTCTACCGGGGGCCCGCGGATCCGGTTGCGTATGCATTCCCCTGGTCACAGCAGAACGCACCACGCCTCCTGCACCAACTTCTTGCTGCAGGTGTTCGCGCGCGGAGCGCTTCACGGGGGTTTTTGGCGAAGGTCGAGGGAATCCCGGCGCCGGTCCGCTTCGGTTTCGGCACCATCATCATTCCCCTCGGCATCCAGCCGCAGAAGAGTGATACCATTCGCACAATTGTCGAGCGTGCAATCCGCGCCGAAGGTATCATGACGTACGGCCTCGGCACAGGTCAGGCCGAGGAGGGAGTTGATCTCGGAAGTGATGCGATGCGGCCCGTTGCGCTACCCCGCGTCCTTCTGGTAGCAGGGCCCGGTGTACGGAGCAACGATGCCGGCGAGGTGTGGCACCTGCTGGATCAGCGCATCGGTATGACGGTGACACTGGTCGAGCCGGCACAATTGAACCGGACAGCCCTCGACAGATATTCGGTGATTATCATGCCCGGCGGCAACTACACACAGGTGGATTCTTCCGGAGTGGCCGCCATACGGATCTGGCTGGAGAAAGGCGGGACGGTTGTGAGCCTGGAGAACGCGGGTGAGTGGCTTGCCCGGAAGAATCTCGCCACGTTGCGATTCCGGCCGGCCGCGGAGGCGCGCATGGATAGCGGCGTTGCCCGGCGCCCCTTCGAAAGCAGAAGAGACGCAGAAGCCGCGCAGCAGATCAACGGGGCCATTGTGGAGGCATCCTTCGATTCAACACATCCGATCTGCTACGGTATTGAGGGTGACCGGCTTCACCTCTGCCGTGTGAACACACTTGCGCTGGAACCTTCCCGCGATCCCTATGCGACACCGGTGGTATACACCGGCTCACTGCTAGTCAGCGGGTACATGGCAAAGGAGCATCAGAAGGCCCTGGGGAACAGTGCGGCTGTGGTGGTAAGCGGGCTCGGCTCCGGACGCGTCGTACAAATCACCGACAACCCTTCCTTCAGGGGATTCTGGCTCGGCTCGGAAAAAATCCTTCTCAACGCGGTCTTTTTCGGCCAGATCATACGTCCGCCCGCCAGCGGTGCTGAACGGGAATAATCCGCGCTTCGGCGACCTCACGCAGGATCACATGCCCGCCCGCCGGCCGGCTATGGATGTACCACCGGATATCCGAACCGGCTGAAATAGGCCACCACCAGTTTCTCCACGCCCGCATACAGCACCCGCACATCAGACACGGACGGCATCTTCTTGCGGAAGGATTCGACCGCCTGATGGCCGAGCCCGAGGATCTTCTCGTCCGTGTCGCGCAGCTGCTGGACCGTTCCCGTTCCCTGCCTGTTCAGCACCTTCGCCAGGTCGAGGTAGTACTTTCCTTCAGAGGTTTTCAGGGGAAAGCAACGCGCTTTGATCTTGAGGGACACATCGTTGACCTGCGCCGGCTCGGCTCCCCTGGCAATCCAGATTGAGGGGACCGCTTCCGCGTACTTCACCCACACCGGAACGACAGGCGTCGTCAGCGGTGAGCCGAGAACGATCCATAACGTGGTTAGCGCAACATCCTCATCAGGCTTCACTCCCTGAATAACCATAGACGCGGACGTCGAATACCGCGGGATGAAATCGGCAAAATTCACCATTGTGCGAACGTCCTCCGACTCCGGAAGATTGTCCTTCGCCAGATTGGTCCCGACAAGCGAGTGCGTGAAACAGACTGTTCCCTCGAGCAGGAGAAAATCCACGGACAATCCCTCTCCGAGATATGCCCACTGGAAGAGATCGGTTGCGGTCTGAAAACGGATATATCCCTGGCCGTGTTCAGGAGCTCCGGATGCGGAGAAATTCGTGCGCAGCAGATATCCGCGCGGGGCGGCAACAGGATCATTGGCATCAAACTTCTTGAACGCGTACGGGTCCGTTTCGTAATATGCCGCCCCCCCTGCCGCGTCAATCACACCGAAGTTCGCTTCGACGCCCCGTTTGCCACGTGTATCAATCAGCAATTGCTCAAAATCCGCCAGGGTCCTGCACGTCCCCAGGGCCTGCTTCATCAGCACACCTTCTTCGTCCATCTTCCCCTGATACTTTTCATACGAGAGGTTGTACGAGGCGGTGTTGATGATGCTGAACCCGACTTCATTGCTCCCCATGAAACACTCTGCGTTCGCGGAATCGGTCAGATCATGAACACCAAGAAACCGGTACCGCTCTCCGCGGGAAGACACCAGCTTGTTTTCCAGGGTACCTGTGTCGCGCTGCTTCCAGAGCAAAGGACGCCCGTCCTTTGTCGCTTTGCCGGAGATGACCGCCGATGTACAGGCAATACTCTGTGATACAACGAAGATATACATGATGATAACCAGCACAGGAACGCGCATGTGATCTCCAGAGAGAGGGAAAGAAGAATTAACTGATCCGCCGGCCCGGACAACCGGGCGTCCCGGCTTCCATGAGTCGTAGAGGAAGCTCGATTGCATCAGGCCCCGCCCACCCGGCGACAACGGGAGGCGTACGACTAGTACGGGAACGCGATGCGGCTTACTCCTGCAACGGCAGACGGTACACCGGATATTCAAGGCCTGCAGCACGCCACGGCGTGAACAGGCTTTCCTGGACCAGACCCCACATAGAGGCCGGTTCAAGGGCGATCACCAGCATCGTGGAATGGAGCTGTGCAAGGGGAACAAAAACATCCCCGATCTGGAACTGCCGTTGTGCTTTCCGGACCGTGTACCAAGGAAGGAGAGTATTCATTCCTTCGCGCTCCACCGTATCCACCCGCGTAATAACGGTGGTTTCCACTTCCAGTGTGGTGTCGCGCTGCAACATCCGGAATTCAACCCCGTGACGCTCCAGGATCTCCAGCACGCCTGTCAACGTTTGCGGGAGCACATACCCTTGCGGACGTCCAACCTTCACAAAGGTCTTCACGACCGGCCGGTAAGGCACGGACACCGTCGAGTCATTGCCACCGGGGACTGTTCTCACGGGGATGGCGATCACCGATCCGTCATGTACGTGATCCATCACCAGCGCAACGGAGTCCTTCCGGGCAAGATTCTTGAAGCGTTCTTCCCGGACCAGGACGCGGATTTCCCCGGCCCGGCTCGCCACGAATCTGAGAAATGCCGTGATCGCGACGGCCTGTCCCTTCGTGCGACGGGCCAGATCCTCGTGCATGGTCCTGCCGTTCCGCCCTTCAAGAATAAACGAAAACGTGTTCAGAATTGCGAAGCTCTGCCGGCCGTCATTGATGGCGGTGGTGCTATGACGCGGGTTATCCCGCGGCCCGTCGATGATGATATAATTGAAAAACCGCACTCCCTGTTCCCGAAGCTCCGCATCCAGAACGGGGAACATCTGCTCGAGACCGAACCGGACAAGAGATTGGGGAACGTTCGGATTCGTGGGGGTGCCGAACTGTTCATCCATGGCCCGAACATACCCGGCTTCCATCCATTCCCTTCCGAGGGCCCCGAACTCATGCACATCGAGGGTCACTTCAGGTTTCCACCGGTTGAATACCGCATGAACGACCTGTGTCTCGGGCTGTGAGAGGAGCAGGTGGTCACGGTTGAGGTCGGCACCGTTTCCATTCTGACGTTTGCCCGCTTCATTTCCGTCCGGATTGACGGAAGGAATCACCAACAGGTCCATCCGCGCCAGGAGCGTGTCCAGCATTCCGGATGCCGCGCGGGCTATCAACATCAACGCCGCTTCCTTCCCCGAGGGCTCGTTGCCGTGCTGCTGGCAGAAAAGCAGCACGCGCAGCCGCGGGGATCCGTTTGTATCTGACGGGTGGCGCAGGATGACCAGAGGGATCTCCCGCCCCAACGCCGATTTCCCTGCCGTCTCCAGCGAGATTCTGTCCGAAACCCCGTCAGCCGCCCGCAGGAACTCCAGCATCTCCGCGTGTTCCGTCGCCCTGACGAAGTCCTTGACTTCAAGCGGTGTGGAGAGCTGCGCTACAAGGACGTTGGAGGAGAAGGCAAAAGCAAGGAGGAGAGTAGCCGTATGTTGCCGCATCTTCAACCTTCTGTACGTGTACAAGGTTTCGTTATCTATCCGGTATTCACCGATCCGGCTGGAACAGCTCTAGCGTTTTGCCCGCTGGGGAGCGATCATGGATTCCGGCGCCATCAGACGATCCAGCTCCTCCTGTGTGAGCAGGTTGCGTTCAAGCACCAGCTCATATACGCTTCTCTCCTGATCCAGCGCATCCCTGGCGAGCGCGGTACATGTTTCATAACCCAGCACGGGGTTCAGGGCCGTCACCAGGCCGATGCTCCTCTCCACCATCAGACGGCACCGTTTCTCGTTTGCCGTGATCCCGTCGATGCACCGGTGTTTGAGCGTGGCCATGCCGTTCTTGAGCATCTCGATCGACTCAAATATGCACTCCGCGATCACCGGCTCCATCACGTTCAATTCCAGCTGGCCCGCTTCCGCGCCGAGTGTCACCGTCAGGTCATTGCCGATCACCTTGAACGCGATCTGGTTGATGACTTCGGGGATAACAGGGTTGACTTTCCCGGGCATGATGGAGGAACCGGGCTGCATCGGTGGAAGGTTGATCTCAAAAAGACCGGCACGCGGTCCGGAGGAAAGCAGCCTGAGGTCGTTGCAAATCTTCGAGAGCTTTACCGCGAGTCGTTTCACTGCCGAAGAATAGATGACGAATGCGCCTGTGTCCTGCGTCGCCTCCACCAGGTTCGGGGCGAGCACCACGTCCAACCCGGAAATCGACCGCAGGTGCCCGACCGCCTTTTCGCTGTAGAGAGGATCGGCGTTAATGCCGGTGCCGATCGCCGTTCCGCCCAGATTAACCTCGAGGAAGAGCCGTGCGTTCTGTTCAAGCCGTTCCACTTCTTCGGCAAGGGTTGCGGCATACGCCTCAAAACTCTGGCCCAGCGTCATCGGCACGGCATCCTGCAGCTGGGTCCGCCCCATCTTTATGACATGGGCAAACTCCCGGGCCTTGACACGGAACGAGTCGATCAATTGTTCGAGTCCTTCAATGAGCTTCCCGTTACTCATGATAATCGCAATCTTCAATGCCGTGGGATAGGCGTCGTTCGTGGACTGCGAGCAGTTGACGTCATTGTTCGGGTGGCAGAACCGGTACTCCCCTCTCTCGTGCCCCAGCAATTCGAGCGCCCGGTTGGCAATGACTTCATTGGCATTCATGTTGGTGGAAGTCCCGGCTCCCCCCTGAATCATATCCACCACGAACTGGTTGTGCAGCTTTCCCTGGAGGATTTCACCGCACGCCCTGCCGATGGCGTCTCCGACAGGTGGTGTGATCAGCCCGAGATCCACATTGGCGCGCGCTGCGGCCATTTTCACGATCGCCAGCCCGGCAATCAGCGCCGGATAGAGCTCCAGCGTGATGCCGCTGATAGGAAAGTTTTCGATTGCCCGGAGTGTTTGTATGCCGTAATAAAACTCGTGGGGCACGTCACGGTCACCGAGGAGGTCATGCTCCCTGCGAGTCCGGCCGGAAACATATTGTGCGGTTTCGTCAATCACTCTGGATGTGGTCGAGCGCATGCGCCGGACGATGACGCGGGCGATGCGGGAGAGCACCTTCGCACCAAGGGTGGGGCTACGGCGCGCCAGGGCCGAGAAGTCCCCGCTGCTGATCAGAAGGATGACTGCGGGATGGAGTGCCCGTGCCGATGTGGAATGAGGATCCTCATCCATCAGTGCCCCTTCGCCGAGAAAATCTCCCTGGCGGAAGTAGGCCAGACGTTTTTCTTCGCCGAACGGCGTCCGCTTGAAGAGTTCGATCTCCCCGGTCTGAATCAGGATCAGACCCTGCCGGGGAGTGTTTTCCGCGAAGACCAGTGCCCCGGCCGGCAGGTGCTGTTCGTGTACAAGACCCGCCAGCTGACTCTGTTCGTTCTCTTCCAGATCCGTGAACAGTTCAATGCCGCTTAAGAACCTGACGATCTCAGGAAGCGCCTGCATGCAATGTGCCCCGTCAATGTGTAGACAAATATACGCGCATCATGTTCCATTTACAACACCGGGCCTGTGCAGCATCCGCACGCCCTGCTGCCTCACTGAGGTTGCTCTTCGAACACCGCCCACTTGCACTAGTCCTCTCTCCCACCGTATCTTACATCATGCACCGTCTCAGTCTTCGATTCAAGGCGCTCATGCTGGCATCCGCATTTGCCGTCGTTATTGCAGGGTGCGCCGTCTATTTCTATGCCACGCTGCAGCGTTCCGCTGACGAAGTGATTGCCTCCAACCGGATCATGACGGAAGCGGCGGTGGCGGAAATCAACACGGCTGCACGGGCACTCATGGACAGTCTGTGGCACTCAACATTCCTGCAGCGAACCTCCTGGACGCGGGAAGAGGAGAAGCGGGCGGATGCCCTGCTGTCCGCCGTTGCCACCCGGGAACTGATGTTGTTTCAGGGGACGGAGGGTGGATTTTACATTGCCGACGCGGATCAGTTTCTCGGATACGCCTTCCCCACATCACCCCCGCCCCAGCCGGCTTTCGGTCCCCCTCCACGCTCTTTTCACATCATTCGCGAACAGGTACGGCAGTCGATCGCCCGGCAGCAAAAGATCATTCAGATGCATCAGTTTGATCCTGCCACCTTTCCGCTGGTGACGGACCCGATCGAGGTTCGTGGCCGGATCGTGGGAGCCGTCTGGGCACGGGTGCACATCGAACGTCTGCTCCCCACCGTGCGGTTGACGAGCGTCCTCATTGTCGCTGCTATTGTTTCGCTTATCGGGTTCATTGTGGTCATTGCGATTGCTTGGAGATTGCGGGAGCGGACAGAAGAAATACGCATCGGTCTGGACGCGCTGCGACGAGACACGGCATTTCGCTTCCCGCAGCGGCGTGGAGTCTTCGGCGTAATCATGCTGGCAATCAATGACATGGTTGCGGCACGGACTGAAGACCAACACTTACGGGAACAGCTTGAGCAGGAGCTCCACCAGCAGGACAAGATGGCCTCGCTCGGCAAACTGATCGCGCGTGTGGCTCATGAAGTAAAAACCCCCCTGGCGGTCATCAAGACCCGTATCCAGATGTGGCAACGGAAACTCAAGAGACCCGGCACCGCAGACAAAGGCAGTGTCGTATCAGAGGACGCCATGGCCGTGGTGGTGGGCGAGATCGACCGCCTGTCGGAACTCGTGAAGCGGCTCCTGACGTTCTCAAAACCGGTAGCGACCATCCCCATTCCCTCCGATGTCCATCACGTTCTCCGGCGGACACTGACGGTTGTGGAGCCCGTGGCGCGGGCACGACGCGTGCGCGTGCAAACCGCCTTCGCCCCTGAAGCACCCCTCATCCCGCTGGATCCCCAGGCAATGGAACAGGTTTTCTTGAATATCTGCACCAATGCGCTGGATGCGATGCCGGGGGGCGGTCATCTTGCCGTGGCCACGGCATTTGAGGCGGAGCGCCAGCTGGTGGTCGTTTCCATCGAGGACGACGGGACCGGGATTCCACCGGAAGTACTTCCCCGGATCTTCGAGCCGTTCTTTTCCACGAAAGCCCACGGAGCAGGTCTCGGACTTTCCATTTCATACGAAATTATCCGCACACACGGCGGCAGAATAGAGTTCCTCCCGCGTGACGGCCGGGGGACAGTCTGCCACATTCACATCCCCACCATCGGTCCGGAAATGCGCGGTACATCATGAACCATCATACCATCCTTATTGCCGACGATGAACCTTCGATGCGCAAGAGTCTCCTCGAGCTCCTTCGGGAGGAGGGATACACGATGCTCGAAGCGGCTGACGGCGAGACAGCAGTGGCTCTTACCCGGAACCATCGTCCCGCCGTAGTCCTGATGGACATTAATCTCCCGGGACTCGACGGGCTCGCCGCGTTGCGCGAAATCAAACGGTCAATCCCCGATACAGTGGTGATCGTCTTTACGGCGTACGGCACCAGCGAACGCGCCATTGAAGCGATGAAGGCGGGGGCATATGATTATCTGGAGAAACCTTTTGAACTCGACGAATTCCTGCTCATCATCCGCCGCTCCCTGCAGTACCACGATCTGCTCGGGGAAGTCAGACAACTGCGGTCACAGGTCACACAGAAGAACCAGGAAGCACCGGACAAGAGCATCATCGGCAGCAGCGGTCAGATGCAAGAGATTTTCAAGCTCATCGGACGGGTGGCACCGACGGACACCACGGTGCTCATCCAGGGGGAGAGCGGAACGGGCAAGGAATTGATAGCCGATGCACTGCAGCGCCACTCCCTCCGCCAGGACCGGCCCTTCATCAAAGTCAACTGTGGTGCGTTACCCGAGACTCTCCTGGAGAGCGAGATGTTCGGACACGAGCGGGGCGCCTTCACCGGAGCCGTAGGACAACGGCAGGGCCGTTTTGAATTGGCCGATGGGGGCACATTGTTTCTGGATGAAGTGAATGCCATGACCCCCTCCCTCCAGGTCAAGCTCCTGCGGGTCCTCCAGCAGAAGACCCTGGAACGGGTCGGCGGGAAGACAACTCTGGTCGTGGATGTACGCGTGATAGCCGCAACAAACAAGGACCTTGAAGGAGAAGTACGGGCAGGGCGTTTCCGGGAAGATCTCTACTACCGGCTCAATATCCTTCATATCAACGTTCCGCCGCTTCGGGAGCATCCGGAAGATATCCCGGTGTTCGTCGATCACTTCCTGTACAAATATGCCCCCGGGCGGATGGTGGTGGTATCCCATGAAGTGATGCAGAAATTCCGGGAATACTCCTGGCCGGGAAATGTCCGTGAACTGGAGAATGTTGTTCAACGCGCCATTGTCATGGCCAGAGGGGAGGTCATCACGCTTGACAGTCTGCCTCTCACGCTGCGCACCGGGGGGGATCTGCTGCCGCGCAACATTCTCTGGCAGGAGGGGATGCCGATGAAGGGCATCGTCGAGGACGTGGAAAAACAGTTGATCCTTCGGGCATTGCAGCAAACAGGCGGGAACCGGAGCCGGGCCGCGGAACTCCTCAAGATCCATCGCCGGCAGCTGTTCGCCAAAATGAAACAGTACGGTATTACTTTTCCGGTCCGAAGATAACCTCCCGCAGCGCGGGTTCAAGGCCTCCCTCACCAGTTTCCACAAGGATGCACTCCACCGGACCCTGACGTTTCACCCAGAGGGTCCCACCTCCCCGCCGTATCGCCATCAAATCTGCCCCCTGCTCCTCTGCCCCGATCCGTCCCAGGAATACCCCGCAATCCTCCGGTGATCCAAACCGCCAGACCAGGACCGACAGTTCCCGCCCTTCGAAGACTGCCGGCAGCGCAAACACCGAAAAAGCCCGCAAACCCTCGCAGGGTTCAGCCCAGTCCGGAAGTCCGTTCTGGAGGCCGAGAGGACCTGCCATGCGTTTAACCCCGGGGACAAACGGCAGGAGAAGAGGGTGGGTGAACCGGGGCGGCAACACGGGAAGATCCTGTCCGGCGCGACCAACGATCCAGCGCGCAAGAATACGGCTGGACTCCTGCATGACCGGTGTTCCGCTGCCGTTTTGAATCCGCACATACAGGTCGTGTGCCACCAGCTGAAGTTGAAACGGCGAACCGCAGCTCGCCAGGAATGCGGTGTCGGCCGGCCCGCAGCCGGAACGGGAGATCGAAAAAATGCCGAATGCCGCCGCCGGATCGGTCATCCGGTACGATTCGATCGTGAGTTCTTCGCCGCCGCGAATAGTTACTTCCTGCACCGTGAGCGTTCGAAACCCGTACTCGCGGTACAGCTCGGCGCCGCCGTTGATATGCCCCGTCAGCGACACGCCTTCATAACGTTGCGTCTGAGTGACATCCAATCCGGGGATATCACCGCTGCGCAGGCTGACCCGGTCCGGATCGGCCCCCTGCTGAAAAACAGCCATGAACAGCAGCGCAAGCGATCTCATCATGAGAGGATTTCCGTGGTGAGCTGTATCCGCAAAATATCCGCCTCACCCAGTCCCATGGCGGCAGCAAGGTCAAGGAAAAGGCGCCCGCGCGGCGATTCTTCTTTCTGCACTTTCTCTTCAAGTCGCTTCTTCAGCACAATATCATACCCGATCCGGTCGACAGCAACGGGGTCGGTGCCGGCAAGGACGGTGTTGTAGTCGGTGAAGAATTGCGGGTTCGCTCCGGGCCCGCCGTTGAAGCACCCCCGTATGCCGTCCACGATGTTCAACACCACCTTGTCGCGCAGCGGCGGAAACGCCGGCACTTCCGCGGTGGTCTCCGACCAGAGGTGTTTGTGGAGCCGCTGGGTGTTGCTGATGGCGCCGTACGCAAGATTCTTGAGACATAACGTAATCGATGCCCCGGCGTTCTTGAGAATGGGAATATTGACGATCTTCGTCACGTCCTGTGTGACAATGCGGCTGAAGTAGGAAAACTTCCCGCTATTGATCATATACGGCATCGTTTCCGCATCATACTGTTCTTCCACATCCGCCCAGTAGTACCAGTCACGGTCGATCATCGCCTCCCCGTACAGTTTCCCTTTCGCATCCGTGAACGATCCGGCGGCATCCTTCCGTTCCGTGCCCGTGATCCTGATACCCGGGAATCGTTCCGCGGTGTATCCGGTTTCCTGGAGCTCGAATTCCCGGCGATCCCAGATCACCAGATGGTTCCGCGGGATCCCTGCCTTCACGAGCTGACCGATAATGGCGGCCACAATTTCCGGGCTCGTGCTGAGGAGTTTGCCGGCCACGGGGTTCACTTTCAGACCGATAATGTCTTCGGGAGAGACGAACTCGCGCCAGGCCTCGTTGATATTCGCTGCACCCGTAAGAGCGAGAAGCGCGTGTGATACCAATGCATCGGCGATGGCCGGGTCCGGAGTGTTGTTCACAAGAGCGTGTTCATGCACCGAACGGGCGACACGGCCGGGATACTTCCCCGGCATGGAGATCTGCTTCCGGGGGTGCTTGAGCGCATCAGCCCGGTTGGTGCCAGGTTTTTCAGGGGGCCGCACCTGCTCCTGTGCGGCGCGCAACGATTGAATGCCCAGGGCTGCCGTTGCTCCTGCGCCGGCAACCAGAGCGCAGAATTCGCGGCGATTCATTTCTGGTGTGCGATTTGGACGATTCATCGGATCTCCGTTCGTGGCGATGTGTGGTCCGGGAGGAGAACGGGTGTATTTTATGTAATTTTTTTTCTATACTCAATGGAGCATGGGAGAATGGGCCACTTTGGGAGATACTCTATGAACAGACGTGATTTTCTGGTTACCACGGGCGCCGGCGTCCTGGGGGCTTCCCTGCTGTCCCCTGCATGGGACCGGCTTCTTGCACAGACGCAGATGCCCCATGCCGTCTGGGTGGAAAACGGAGAACCGGCTCAGCTCCTTGCCGCAGCACTCAAAGAGATGGGCGGCATCTCCCACTTCATCAGCCGGGGCGACGTGGTGGTGGTCAAGCCGAACATGGGATGGGACCGTGCCCCGCAATATGCCGCAAACACGAATCCCGAGCTCGTTGCCGCGGTGGTCACGGCATGCCTCGGTGCCGGCGCGAAGACCGTGAAGGTGTTTGACCGCACGTGCAACAACCCGCTCCGATGCTACACCAATTCCCAGATCGAAGAAAAGGCAAAGAACGCGGGGGCCGATGTTTCACAGGTGCGTGAGAGCCGTTTCGTCAACAAGGCGATCAACGGGGAACTGGTCAAGGAATGGCCCATCTATAAGGACTACCTGGAAGCGGACAAAGTCATAAATCTCCCGATCGCAAAACACCATTCCCTGTCCGGCGTCACGCTCGGAATGAAGAATCTGATGGGCGTGATGGGTGGAAACCGGGGTGACATTCACAACAATTTTGCCCAGAAGCTGGTGGACATAGACAGAACCATCCTGCCGACACTCACCATCATCGATGCCTACCGTATTCTCACCGCCAACGGACCGGTCGGAGGCAACCTCGCCCACGTGAAGCAGACCCGCACCTTGATCATGAGCCCCTGTCTGGTGACCGCTGACTATGTTGCCCTGGAGCTCTTCGGGCTCGGTGCAGGCGATGCCGGATTCGTCGGCGAAGCAATCAAGCGCGGCCTGAACACCTATGATGTCAAAAAACTGAATCTGCGGCGGGTGCGGCTCGCATGACCGCGAACATCCGCAAGGTCGTTCAACTGCTCGCGCTCGGGTTCTTCGTCGTCCTGTTTCTTCTGGCACGTTACCCGTACACAGAGCATACCGAGGCGGACATCTTCCTCCGCTTCAGTCCGCTTATCCCCCTGTTCGACTTCATCCAGCACCTCCGTGTTTCTACACTCTTCTGGCCCGCGCTGGTCATCCTGGCGCTGACACCGTTCCTCGGCCGGTTTTTCTGCGGCTGGCTCTGTCCGCTCGGAACGGCGATCGACGCAGCCGGGAAGGTGGTCAAATCCCCCTCGAACCGGCTTTCGCAGAAATGGGAGAAACTGCGTTGGCTCAAGTTCGGCATCCTGCTTGGGTGTGTTCTTCTCGCCCTGTTTTCGGTCAATGTCTGGGGGTATCTGGATCCGCTGTCCATATTTAACCGCGCGCTGACGGTTGTGTTCTATCCTCTAGGCACATTATTCGTAGATCAGACGCTTCTGGCGGCAGGAAGGATCCCGTTCCTGGAGGATCCGGCGATGTCCGTGTATGACGCGTACAAGAGCCTGATCATGCCCGAAACCCAGGCACATCATCAGGGGCTGTTTTGGATCGCGCTCTTCATCGGCGGGATCCTGGGTCTGGAACGACTGTCCCGCCGTTTCTGGTGCCGGAACCTCTGCCCTGCCGGAGCCTGGCTGGGTTTCCTTTCCCAATTCCGGATGTTCGAACGGATCGTCGGAGAGGCATGCCCGATCTGCAACAAGTGCCAGACCGAATGCAAGATGAACGCCATCCCCGGCGGGGATGTGAAGCACACGAGCAAGGTGGAGTGTATTGACTGTTTCAATTGCGGAAAGGTGTGCCCGCCCAAAGTGAAGGCGATCACCTACAGGTGGCGCTGGAGTCCGTATCACACTCCGGTGGACATGACACGCCGGCAGGTGCTCCAGACGTCCGCAGGGAGCGTTGCCGCGCTGGGCCTGCTGCAGATCGGCCTGCCCGCGAAGGATACGCAGACCCGCCAGATACGGCCCCCGGGAGCGCTCCCGGAAGAACAGTTCGCCGACCGGTGTATACGGTGCCTGGAGTGCGTGCGCATCTGCAAATCCAACGGGGGCTGCCTGCAGCCCGACCGGATTCACTCATCCCTACTCGAACTCTGGCTGCCGGTCGCGGCAATGCGGGAGGGATACTGCGAATACAACTGCAATCTCTGCGGCATGGTCTGCCCCACGGAGGCCATCCTCCCCATGACGCTGCAGGAAAAACAACACCTGCCTATGGGGCTGGCGCATTTTGACAAGAATCTCTGTATTCCTTTTGCACAGAACAGCGATTGCATCGTATGTGAAGAGCACTGCCCGACTCCGGACAAGGCCATCAAATTCGAGATCAAGGAAGCCCTTCTCCCGAACGGAGTCAAACGCATGGTCAAGTATCCATATGTGATTCGTGATCTGTGTATCGGGTGCGGGATCTGCGAAACAAAATGCCCGCTGCCGGGGCAGGCGGGCATATTTGTGACGACGGAAAATCAGAAACGCGGCGGCCTCCTCACCTCACGACCTTCCACTCAAGATCCCACTCCCACATGTTGAAGTAGAGATTTCCTCCCCGCCACTCCACTTCGCCGCGCTGCGAATCCACCGTTTCAGAACGGGGGAACATTTTAGCCGGATAGAAAGGTGTCGAGGTGGCATCGTTAAAGATCAACCGGTAGCTGTCCATGCCGTTCAGGTAGAAGAACTTGAGCCGGTCGTCCGCCGTCTTCCGCATGCCGTACGTGACATCCATGGGAACCCACCCGTAAGGCTCATAGTAGACCATTCCCCAGTCATGCATGCTGTTGTCCGGCGGACGGAACTCCCACCCCGACTGCCAGCGGGCGGGGATGCCATTCATACGGCAGAGCGTGATGAACAGCATCGTCTGCATGCCGCAGTCGCCATGGCGGTTGATGAACGGATACATACTGAGATTCGGGACGGTGGAGTATTCTCTCGCCGTCGCCCATGTGACGTTGGTGTCAGCCCACGCAAAAAGCCGCCGGGCAATCAGGTACGGATTGGTCTCGCTTCCCACGATCTTCCGGGAAAGATCCTTAAGTTCGGGTGTGAACACGATGTGCGGCGGCTCTTCTTTCACAAAGGGGGCGAGCTCCGGAGTGATGGCAGCGGGTTTTACCCTTGCAGGATCCACGGGCACAAAGACCCCCTTTGAAGTGTACTCGTATTCCACGCTAAATCGTGTTTTGGACCTTCCCAGGGATCGCTTCTCAAAATAGATTGTGCGCTGCAGATGTACCGGGTTGCCGGCCAGAACGTACTGCGGCGGGTCCGTGGTGAGAATGGTCAGAACCTCCTGGCGACCGGGGATCTCCCTCGGAAACGGGATCCAGCACCTGATGGTCTCACCTTCAGGCACGGCATCCGGTTTGATGTCGATGGTATGAATGATATGCAGCCGGACGGGTTTCACGAACGGTTTCCCGCCCTTGACTGCAGCTTCTATCACTTCACGCAGATGCGCATCGAGTCCCTCTTCGCCCGCTAGGCCGGAGTCCGGCGGCGCGTCCTTGAACCTTTCCTTCCAGACCAGCCTGGCTTCGGGATCCAGACGAAACAGGTTTCGGGCCGCAGAGTGGAAATACCGTTTTTCGCCGTCGATGGTCATGACTTCCAGCGCATGGGATTCTTCCAGGCGCCTGTACGTGCCATGATCCATCTGAGGGATGTACCGGGTAACGAATGCATGAACATCCGACTCGGTCTTCGTGAAATCAAGTCTGATCCGGCGCATCCGTTCGATTTCGAATTCCCAGAAGAGCCGCCGCTGGACGGACATCGACGTGTCGCGTTGAAGCATGGTCCCGATCGCCCGTTCCGCTTTGGCGAATTCTCCGTTGTTGATCCACGTGGTGATCTGTTCTTCACCTGGAGATGCGCAACCGGCAACGAGGAAGAACAGCAGCGACATAAAAGCGGGTATGAGAACATGTGCAGGACGACGGGGGCTCATGCGTGTTCCTTCGAAGTGGGTTAGATGAATATACGCCGGGGAAAGCCTATGCGCAAACGTCAGCGTTTGACATAATCCTCATTGACTTGATTTTCAGTTGAAGCAACAGGACGCTTCCCTTTTTTCTTGACAATGTCCGCCAACTTCACTATTCTTCATCATGATGAGACAGATCCATACTCTGCCGATTCGGCTGCTTAACCGGTGGTGGTGGCGCCCGACGGTGTCCCCACCCCTCTGATCTTTGCTGTAACGTCATGAAGGTGGGAACGCCGCTCGGAGTGTTCCCACCTTTTTTGTTGCCTCTTCAACAAGAATCGTGGGCGCATCCACCCACGATTTTTCATTTTCTGTCACTGTACAGTCCAACCATCCGGAGCGACACATGCAACAAAAGATCTACCTCGAAGAACGGGAAATGCCCACGGCCTACTACAACATTCTGGCTGATATGCCCGATAAGCTTGCGCCCCCCCTTCACCCCGGCACCGGAAAGCCGATCGGCCCCGCTGACCTGTCGGCCATCTTCCCGATGGAGTTGATAAAGCAGGAGATGAGCCCCGAGCGATACATTCCGATCCCTGAGGAAGTTCAGCGAATCTACCGCATATACCGTCCGACGCCGTTGATCCGGGCACTCAACCTCGAACGGGTGCTGGACACGCCCGCGGAGATCTATTACAAGTACGAAGGTGTCAGCCCGGCCGGCAGCCACAAACCCAACACGGCCATCCCACAGGCCTATTACAATAAGCAGGCCGGCATCAAGCGTCTGACAACCGAAACAGGGGCCGGCCAGTGGGGGAGTGCGTTAAGCTTTGCGTGCGGGCTCTTCGGTTTGGAATGCAAGGTCTACATGGTCCGTGTGAGTTATGATCAGAAACCATACCGCCGTTCCATGATACGCGCATGGGGCGCCGAGGTGGTAGCCAGTCCAAGTCAGGACACCAACGCCGGGCGCAACGTCCTGGCCCTGCACCCCGATTCTCCCGGGAGCCTCGGCATGGCGATCAGCGAGGCGGTGGAGGACGCCGCGGGGCGTGACGATACGAACTACTCCCTGGGCAGCGTCTTGAATCATGTACTCCTGCACCAGACAATTATCGGTCTTGAGTGTATCACACAGATGGAGAAGATCGACCGATTTCCGGACATCGTGATCGGATGCGTGGGGGGCGGATCGAATTTCGGCGGGATTGCCATTCCCTTCGTGCGCGAGCGGATACACGGGAAGAAGGTCCGTTCCATCGCTGTCGAGCCCGCCTCGTGCCCGACGCTGACACGGGGTGAATTCCGGTATGACTTCGGCGACACCGCCATGATGACGCCGCTCCTAGCCATGCATACCCTCGGCCACAATTTTATCCCGCCTTCGATCCATGCGGGCGGACTGCGCTACCATGGTATGGCGCCCATCCTGAGCCGTTTGCTCCTGAGCGGGCTGATTGAGGCCCGGTCATACATGCAGAACGAAGTCTTCGAGTCGGGTGTGTTGTTCGCACGCACCGAGGGAATTATTCCGGCTCCAGAATCCTCCCATGCAATCAAAGCCGCGATCGACGAGGCCCGCCGCGCGCGTGAGGAGGGGACAAAACCCGTGATTCTCTTCAACCTGAGCGGGCACGGCCATTTTGACATGAGCGCGTACGACGCGTACTTTGCCGGGCGGCTGGAAAACATCGAACTTACAACAGAAGAAATCCGTACATCGCTCGCAGAATTGAAGGAGTTCCCCGTGCCGGCGGCCTGACACATTCCTTTCCTTCTTAAAGAGAGCGGGGTCCGGAGGGTTTTCGACCGGGCTCTGGCTACGCGGAATT
Source organism: uncultured Bacteroidota bacterium (assembly GCA_963779225.1). Lineage (GTDB taxonomy): Bacteria > Bacteroidota > Ignavibacteria > UBA10030 > UBA6906 > CAVPCZ01. The sequence continues at coordinate 586,398 of CAVZWW010000001.1, read as the reverse complement.
CCCTGTGGGGGGATCTCCCGGATCCCCCCTTTTTCCTGCCACTCCCCCCTCCCCCCGCAACACCCCGCCGCGGCAATCGTATATCATAGGCAAGGGCGGATCTGAGCCCCCGTCAGCCTGTTCCGCATAGTGCTCTGCGTATCCAGTAAATCGGGAGGAACGGATGAGGGCTACGGTAGAGCCTGCTTCACCATTTTCCTGGCGTTCTGTGGTTTCCGGAAACACCGCTATTCTTCTCTCGCTTGCGCTGGCAAAACTCCTTATCCACCTCGCAACAAACGCTCTCGGCGGTTACGGGATCTTCCGGGACGAACTCTACTACCTCGCGTGCGCGGATCATCTGGACCTCGGCTACGTCGATCAGCCCCCCCTCTCTATCTATCTTCTCGCCGTCAGCCGCCTGCTCTTCGGAGACTCCCTTTTCGCCATCCGGCTTCTCCCCGCTTTCGCCGGTGCGGCTGTTGTATTCATCACTGGCGTGATGGCAAGGGAACTCGGCGGGGGGCGTGTCGCTCAGGTGCTGGCCGCGCTCTGCGCGATTGTCTCCCCGGTTTTCCTCGCCGTCTCTTCGATATATTCGATGAACGCCATCGACCTGCTTTTCTGGTCACTTTCGGCCTACCTCACAATCCGCCTTTTGAAAACCGAGGATCCCCGCTACTGGCTCGGACTCGGGCTCGTCCTCGGCCTGGGGGCATTGAATAAGATCAGCATCCTCTGGTATGCGGCGGGCCTCACAGCCGGCTTTGCACTCACGCACTTCCGGACCTGGTTCCTCACCCGCTGGCCCTATGTCGCAGGCACGCTCATCGTTCTGCTCTTTATGCCCTTCATTCTCTGGAACATCTCGCACGACTTTGCGCATGTGGAGTTCATCAGAAACGCCACGGCAGGCAAGTACTCCGGTCTATCGGCACTGACATTTCTTACAGGACAATTCGGTATCAACAATCCCGTCACTTTTCCGCTCTGGTTCTCGGGTCTCCTGTTTCTTCTGTTTTCCTCCCATGCAAAAAGCTTTCGCACACTGGGGATTGCCTATCTCGCGGTGGTGGCAATTCTTCTTGTCAATCAGCACAGCAAGGCGGAGTATCTGGCGCCCGCCTATCCGGTGCTCTTTGCCGCAGGAGCGACGCTGTTTGAACGCTTCACGCTAAAACGCACACGGCGCTGGTTCCGTCCGGTCTACGCAGGCCTGCTCCTCGTATCCGGGTCGGCACTCGCACCGCTTGCCCTTCCCATTCTTCCGGTGGAAGGATACATATCGTACACCGGAAGGCTCGGAATCAGTCCGGGCACCCCCGAAGGAAAGACGCTCGAAAAACTTCCGCAGTTTTACGCCGACATGCACGGTTGGCCGGAAAAGGCGGCTGCCGTCGCGGCCGCGTTCCACCGGCTCACACCGGAGGAAAGGGTCCGCTGTGCCGTCTTCGCAGACAACTACGGCCGCTGTGGAGCGCTGGATTACTACGGAAGGCACTACGGACTTCCGAAGTCCATAGGCAAACACAATAACTACTGGATCTGGGGTCCGCGGGAGTATACAGGCGATCTCATGTTGATTCTGGGAGGGGAACTGCGGGACAAACAGGAGCGCTTTGCGCAGGTAGAGATCATCGGGTCGGTGTCAAGCCCTTACTGCATGCCTTATGAGAACAACCTGAAGATCTTCCTCTGCCGTGGACTCCGGAGGCCGTTACCTGAACTATGGAGTGGCATGAAACATTTCAACTAGGCTTAACAACCGGGCCCGGACATCCAGGAGGGGCATCGTGCCCCGGCCCGCCTGTCAAACGGGCCGGCCGATCGGAAGAAAGAGTTACAGCTAAACCTGTTAGCACGACGGGCCATTCAGACTACTCCTTCACACTCCCTGCCATGATCCCAGCAATGTAGTACTTCTGCACCGCAGCGAAAACGAGAAGAACCGGTAGAATGGTCATCACCGAGCCCGCCATCATCAGCTCGGTGTCCTGCATGTGCTCTCCCGAGAGACTGGCGAGCGCCACCGGGAGTGTGTACATGCTCTCATCTGTCATGACGATCAGAGGCCAGAGGAAATCGTTCCACGTACCCATGAACGTGAATATCGCCAGCGTGATGAGAATCGGTTTACAGAGGGGCAGGATCAACGACCAGTAAATGCGGAAATCGCCCGCCCCGTCCATCCGGGCCGCTTCAAGGAGACTGTCCGGGATTGACAGGGCAAATTGCCGGATCAGGAAGATGCCGAATATGCTTGCCATACCTGGAATGATGACCCCGAAGTAGGTGTTGATCAATCCCATCTTGTTCAGCAACAGAAACAGTGGAAGCATGGTGACCTGCGCCGGAATGATCATCGAGGCAATGAGCAGTTTGAAGAGCGGTGCACGTCCGCGAAACCGGTACTTGGCAAAGGCGTAGCCGGCCATGGAATTGACCAGCAGCGACACCATTGTCACGGCCACCGAGAGGACAACGCTGTTGAAGAGTGAGCGCCCCAGATGGAGGCGTGTGAAGAGATTCACATACTGATCGAGAGTCATCTGACGCGGAAAGAACGGTGGCGGAAATGTGGCGGCCTGACCGGAAGGCATAAATGACGCGGATACCATCCAGACCAGCGGGGCGAACGTCGCGCACGCCAGCATCAGGACCACCAGCATCAACCCGCTTTGTTGCAACCGCCGCATGCGTTATTCTCCTCTCTTTCGTTGCAGACGCGTCTGGATGACCGAAGCCGCAAGAATAAACGCAAACAGCACAAACGCCAGCGCCGCCGAATAGCCCATGTTCCACCACCGAAACCCCTGCTGGTACATCAGAAGCACAAGACTGAGCGTACTGTTCAAGGGTCCGCCCTGCGTCATAATGTACGGCTCGGCGAAGAGCTGAAAATAGCCTATCAGGGTGATGATGCTGATGAAGAGCGTCGTCGGGGCAAGCAAGGGCAGGGTGATGGTCACAAAGCGTTGGACGGGCCCGGCCCCGTCAATGCTCGCCGCTTCGTACAGCGACTGGGAGATGTTCTGCAAACCCGCAATGAAGATGATCATATTGTAACCGAAGTTCTTCCAGACAGCCATCAGAATAATCGCCGGCATTGCCCACGCCGGATCCCCGAGCCAGTCGACGGGGTTGATCCCGACCAGTCCGAGGAGGAAATTCAGGACGCCGAACCGGGGGTGGTAAATATAGCGCCAGACGACCGCCACGGCAACCAGAGTGGTGACAACAGGCGCAAAGTAGGCAAACCGGAAGAAGCTCTGAAAACGCACCAACCGCGACTGCAGGAGAAGGGCGGCGCCCAGCGAGACACCGATGGACAGCGGCCCGCCGACAAGGAGAAAATAGAGCGTATTCTTCAGAGCTTTCCAGAACAGGGGGTCCTGAAAGAGCTGCAGGTAATTCCGGAGACCGACGAAGCGTACGAACTCCAGGTTGCCGAGCGAATAGATGTCAAAGTCGGTGAAACTCATCATGAAGGCAGCGAGAACGGGAAGGAAAAAGAAGACGCCGATGGCCGCCAATGCCGGTCCGAGGAATACCACCAGCGCCGCCCGTGAGTGTTCAGCGCGCATTGATCATCCAGCGGCGTTTTTCGAGAATGAGGTCCACTTCGCGGTCGAGTGCTTCGAGACTCTGCTGCACGGTTTTGGTTTTGCGGGCGGCAATCTCCGCATAGTCCTGCACCTTCATCGCAATTTGCTCCCACTGGGGAATCTTCGGTGTGGGTCCCACGTGCGCGAGTTGTGTAAGAAAGGCACGGGCATACGGGTTCTCCGTGAGTGACGAGTCCCGCCACGCCTCGGTGCGCGCGGGAAGGTCACCCGTGATCCGGTAAAACACTACCTGTTGTTCCGGTTCGGAGAGATATTCGATCAGCTTCCACACCTCATTTTTCTTCGTCGAGGCGGAGAACATCACAAGACTGGATCCTCCCGCAAGGGACATCCCGGGCGTGTGGATATCCGGCCCCGGGAGCGGCGCAGTCGTCCAGGCATCCTGCAATGCCGGCGGCAGGCGGCGACGGAACTCGCCGATGTTCCAGGGACCCGTGATATACATCGCAAAGTACCCTTCGGCAAAACTCTGGTAAATATTGGTGACCGCCATGAGCCCGACGGGCGCGTAGTGCCGGCTGAAGAAGTCGATATAGAATGTGAACGCGCGCGAAAAAGCCGGCCCCGAGAAATCGCCGTACGTATCACCGTCGCGTAGAAATCGCGATCCGCATTGCATGCCGAGAATCACCGGCGGTATCCACTCTGTGGTGGGCAGTAACATTGCGTAATGCTCCGTCGCAGGGCCGGTTTCCACAATGCGTTGACAGACATCATGCCACTCTTCCCATGTCCGGGGTGGATGGGAATAACCGGCCCGTGCGAGGATGTCCTTCCTGTAGAACAGCACGCGGGTATCCACGTACCACGGAACCCCGTACTGTCTGCCTTCGACGATGTTGGTCTCCAGGATACCAGGAAAATAGCTGGAATCCGTGATGCCCGCCGAAGAACGCAGCCGCTGATCGAGCGGTTCAAGAGCGTTGAGGACGATGAACTCAGGAATCCAGGTGTTCCCGAGCTGACAGACATCCGGAGTGGCGTTCCCCGCATAGGCGGTCAGCAGCTTTTCATGTGCTGCTGTCCACGGGATGATCTGCAAACGGACACGGATTTCAGGATTTCTGCGCTCAAATTCCGGAAGCAGTTGCTGGACGTTCTCCCCTTCCGCACCCATGGCCCAGAAACGGATTTCCACCGGCTCGCGCCCCGCTCCACCGCAACCGCCGGCCAGAATGACCAGGAGTCCGATGTACACACGGCGCACGCCCGGCGCAATGGTGTCCAATCGATTGATCAAGGCTTCCCTCCCCGCGGCACCGCAGCCCACGAAAGCAGATTGAAGAAATACCGCTGGACGACAGGATCCTTTCGACGCGCATACAGGGGAGCGGGATCCACACCGCCAACCAGGCGGCCCCGGGTCTGGATCCGCGACACGATTATCCTGCCTTTGCCATACTGCATCTCCATTACGACGACGACCTTCAACTTCAAACCACACCGCGCCAGAACATGCACCGCGCGACCGGGAATGACGTCGTGCTGCGATACCACTTCCCCCCCGAATGCCCCGTTGAACATCTTGAGATGGTCCCGCGTGATCCCACGCCAAAGGGGGTGACCGTGATCGTCCGCAAAGACATAGGAATCATATCCTCCCCTGTCCGTATCCGCGCGCCGACGGATGTACAGATCCACATCGGTAAGGAGCGGAATGGTGACCGCCCCGGTGACCCCCTTCTCCGGTTCGAGCAGGACCAGTGTTCCACCCGCGGCAACCATCAGACTCAGATCGGTCATTTTCGACCGGTACGCTGCGGACCGGATCATTTCTTCCACAACGATCACCGGCCACGTACGGCTCAGATCAACCTGCTCCAGCCCGGTGCTCGGGATTCCCGCCTGACCCAGGAAGGAACTCACTTCACCCGTCCCGTCGGCCACGACAACTCCGCTCTGAAGCAGAGCCGGAGGGGGGGCGGTTGCGGAGACGACAAACGCGGGCTTCTGACTGACCGCAACAGGCCGTTCCTCGCCGGGAACCATGAGCTCCGCCCGGATATGGTACCGCCCGTCTGCACCGGGAAGCCCCACAACGACAGGAACGCCCCTCACCCCCGACGCATCGACGGCAACCTCCATTGTCCGGGACATGATCCAGCGCCCGCCGTCGCCCTGCACACCGTAGCAGATGGTTCCCTTTGCCGGCACGGGAGTATCGTTGAAAACGAAAAGCTGCATGGTCCGGTGCTCGCCGGGAGAAAAATGCCTGTCCCACAGTTCTATGCTCAGACCGAATGGCGCGAAACTCTCCTTCAGCGCACTCAGGATCGGTTTGGGGCGCAGTTCAGCAATGGGACCCGAGAACCAGTGTCCCGTCGGTCCGGCACTGTTGCTCAGATACACAAACGGCTGCACGGCATCCACCCGCATCCGCCGGAACAGCTCCACAAGCTCGCGCGCAAGGAAAGACTGGTGCTCCTGCAACTCCTCCTGCGTGTATTCGCGCCCCAGCCACCGTTCCACTACTTCGTGTGTAAGCGGAGCCGGGTTGCCGTCGCGGTCGAGCCACCACCAGAGAAATTCATTCACCACCGTGGGTTCCGGCGAGTGCGCGATTTCTTCCAGCGATCTGGCAAACCCGAACTTCCGGTCATTCAACACCGGACCGAGCGAATAAATATAGGGATGGTCTTCCACGAAATCCACCGACTCCCATGGGCGGGTGGGATCCAGCCTCTTCATCGCCGGAACAACTTCCTGCTGAACGACTGCATCGGAAGACTCATTCAGGGCATCCCAGATAACGATACTCGGATGATTCACATTGTCGGCCACCCAGCGGCCGAATTCCCGGAGAATCTGATCGCGCGTTCCGGTGGCCGTCCAGAACTGCCACTCGTTCTGCAGCAGCATGCCGTATTCATCGGCGATGTCGTACCACCTGTTGTACATCTGTCCGAGATGATTCCGGAAGAAGTTGAAGTTGTGGGATTTGGGGATATCGATCAGCACGCGTTTGATCCATGCCGGATCCCAGGGGAGTGTGCCCCGTTCCGCATCCGACAGAAAACGGTGAAAGGCGATATTCCCGCCGCGCAGGAATATGCGCTGTCCGTTCAGAAGGAAATGACCGTTCTGGATAGTAAATGAACGCATTCCGAACGTGGTTCGCACCAGATCTTCCGGCTCGGCTTCCACGCGCACACCGGTAATCACTTCGTAGAGAAACGGAGACTCCGGTGACCAGAGCTTCATGTCCCGAATTCCATGATGGAACGTGATGACGGTTTCTCCCCCCGGCGAGACCGTCGCCTGCATTTCGATTTCCCCGCTCGCATGCATGCCGGAACGCTTCTCGGAGATCCGCGTGCTGATGCAAACGTCACGTTCAGCCGCAAGCAGATTCCGCACCGTCACACGCACCTCCGCTGATGCACCCTCAATGTGTGGCACAACCTGAACATGCGTGATGTGTACGGTACCGGCAAGAATCACAGAGACGTCGCCCCAGATACCCGGAATGAACGTCTCCCGTTCCTGGTCTTTGCCGACCGCGCCTTCACTCGAAAGTGTCCGCCTGCTTCCCACGCAGACGACCAGGACATTCTCCCGGTCACGAAGAACGCGGTCCGGAATATCGTAGACCTGAGATGTGTAGCAGGCGATATCACCTCCCAGGCGGCGCCCGTTCAGCCACACCTCCGTGCCGAACATCGCCTGCTCGAGCACCAACCGCGCGGTCGGGCGGATGCTCTCCGGCGGCAAATCGAACGATGTGCGGTACCAGTGGAAATCGTACGCCTGCACTTCATACGCCGGCTCGGCACCGTCAACCAGTCCGGGCACCTGTACCGTGTGATGCCATTCCTGTGGGATCAGCGAATCCGGGGCCGGCTGCGCATCCCATTGTCCGTTAAGCCGGATCTGGAGTCTGGGTTGCCCCGGCTTTGGCGACGCCTGCAACGGCGAATTGTCGATCAGCGGGGAATCCATTAATACCTGAACTCGACTTTTGCGGGAAGTGCGGTGAGCACGATCTCCCTCGTCTGCGGAGACGGAATACGCTTGCCATTCAGCCGGACCGACCGCGGCGCCTGCGTCAGCGGGGATGTAAGCACAAGCTTTGTACGCGGAACCGGAACGGTGCCGGAAATAGCCACCTGTACCGACGCACCGCTTCTCTTTATCGAATAGCTCACGCTGCCGTCATAGGTCGGCAGATCTCTTACGGTCACGCCGGCCGGATCATTCACCCACCGGTCGGGGATCCCCGCCCCGAGAACCACAGCACTATCCCGTGCCCTTTCGTAGATGAACATGCTGAACACCGACCGCATGAAATCGGATCCCACCCATGTGTGCGGCATGTCGCCGATGAATTTCGGGGTCAACGGATCGCGCCAGACGACTTCGGCCCAGTGATTCCAGGCCGGCGGACGCCGATCGTTCATGAAGAAGGCAAGGGCTTCCTCCGCACGCTGTTTTTGACCAAGATGGACAAACGTCCCGATCACACGCGTTTCATAGGGGGTGTAGTTCACGACGTCTTCTTTCGTCTTCCTCCCGACAAAATAGCGATAATACCTGTCAAACGTATTGTGCAGCTGCGGTTCGGGGATATTTCCGAGTTCTCCCCCGGGCACCACGCCGATGGTTGTGGATGTGGCATCAAAATCTCCCAGCTCCGCGCAACCGGGTATGTAGTCTACCCCGGTGTTCTTCATGGCCAGACGCATGGAAGCGTACAGATCCTTGCGGAAATCGTCCCGCTCAGTGGCGAACTCCGCCGCATATTCCTTTTCTCGAAGGACCCGGGCGATGGTGGTGGCATCCTTGAGGCCGCGCAGGGCGAAAAAGTCATCCCAGTACGAGTGACGGGGAACATCCGAGTACCCTTCGTGACTGATCGATTCAGGCAGCAGTCCGTACAATGCCCGCTGCTGTGGTGTGCCGCTTTTGTAGAGATCCGTCTTCCGTTCTGCACGCAAAGCCTGGATGTACCGGACGGTCTTCACAATATTATCAAACTTACCGCGGAGCCAGAGGGTGTCTTTCGTAAACAGGAAGTACTGCAGCACCGCATAGATGAATTCCCCATGGCTATCGTGTTCAGGTACCGCATCAGGCCCCCGTGCATCAATGACACACGGGATTTTGCCGTTCGGGAACTGCCCCTTTGCATACCAGTCGATAAATTCCCGCACCTCGGCCATGTTCCCCGTGCGCAACAGAGCCGAGCAGGTCAGTGACCCGTCGCGTATCCAGGAACGCTCATAGTTGCGCGAGCCCGGCTGTATGCCCGGACCATCGCGGTTGATGAGAATATATGCGAGGTTGGACTTCAACGTATTCACCACATCCTGGGCGGATGGGGGGAGCGTGATCCGGATCCTGTCCAGTTTGCCGCGCCAGAAATTCACCGTCTGTGAAAGCATCATGTTGAAGTAGATCCGGTCGCCGTACTGTTGCATGTTGGGTGTAGGGCTTCCATGCCATCCGTGGAACGGTACAGCAAGGCAGATTTCCTTCACTTCGCCCGCCGACAGAGACAGATCGTATTCCAGTGCAGCAGAGGCGTAGCCCGTATGATCATGGATATTTTGCTCCGGCGGAACAGTCCCCTGCGCCAGATACTCCGTAATATGTCCCTGATCGAATTCCGCCGCCCCGAAGCGTGAGGGCGGGGTCATCGGGATGATCTCCCGGCCATCCACGCGCACAAATCCTTCATGGTACGCGATGCTTTCTATCCGTGTCGCCCCGCCTTCGACATTCAGGAACTGCCATGGGGGATTCACCTGGAAGGGGCACACTGCAACAAACAGCTTTGCAGGATCTCCGGACTTCAGCCGGTGCACGGTATACCGGATACCCAGGAGCGAATTCCCCGCCACGCCTCCGGCAACCGCCTCGATCGTGAGCACCCATTCGTCCTTATAGCGCCAGGTCACCGAGGGAATCGGCAGATAGCCGTCCAGAAGGGCCGGGCTTGTCGCAACATCATTCCAGGTCACCAGGTGATTGTCAACGTACAGAAAAGGCTCCAACGAGAAGAGGAGTTTGTCCACTTCAATCTGCCCCTGTTCGTTCATCAGCGCTTCCTGGCTATCGCCGTTCACCCCGATGACGGTCCAGTACGACTGCTGGTTCTGAAAGAACTTTGGAAAGTGACCCGCTGGTGCATCCGCGGCCACTGCACGAAAGAACTCGTTCGGTGATCCGGAGAATTGTGGGGGTTTGAAGGTCATCCGGCGGATTCCGAATCTTCGGTTTCCTCCGCTCTTTAAAAGAAGGAGTTTCAGAAACCGCCCCTCCCCTTCCGTCAATGGGACATAGTCCCGTCCTCCGTTCCCGTTTGTCACGGCGTACGCTCTTGTCCATGCGACGCTGTCATCCGAAAGAAGGACCTGATAATGCGTGGCAAAATCGACGCTGTCCCAATCAATCACCAGTCCCCCCACTTCCTTGAGCTGGTGGAACCGTACGATCAGCCATTCTTGCTCGCGTCCGCCTGAGCTGTGCCAATCGGAGAGGAGTGAGGCCTGGGCGTCTATCGAGGGGAGCCGGCCGGACGCATTTGAAGAACCCTCAACTTCGGCACGTGCGGTTTTTCCCGCATGTTCATCGATCGGTTCAAAACGGAAATTGTCCAGATAGACCGTGCCCGCTCCGCCCGTGCTGACCGACACGACGAACTCGATCTTGCGCACCTTGCGGATTTCGCCGCCGCGGGTGGGACCCCACGCGAACGTCAGATGCCGTTTCTTGATACGTTGCCGCGTCCACTCGCCGGGGTAGGTGAAACTCATCTTTTTGATCCAGAACACGTTTTCCTGATCGTCGATCAACTTGAATTCGAAGTTGTTGACGGGAGCTTCCGCTCGCATGTCAAACGTGAACTGGTAGTTCGTGGGGAGATCGAGCGTAAACTCCTTCTGCGCAATAACGTATCCGGACACCCCCCTCAGATCGAAGACCATACCCATCGAACGGCCCGCGGTCCCCCCTGCCTGTATCAGATGCAGTTTGGCCCCTTCGGAGACGATTTCTTTCCAGCCGGTCAGGGTCTCAAAGTCGTCGAGAAGCCGGGGCTGGGAGTACGCAGAGGGCAGGAGGAGGTGCATCGCGCACAGCAGGAACAACTGGCAGATGGAGAACCGCCGGGCCGTCGAGGAGTGGCAACTCACGGTTGTCCCAACCACCCGCCGGAAAAACCGGCACGTCGCAAGCCACGCACGATATGCGGGTTCTTTTTCATCACCTTCCAGACAAAACCACTCCGGAGGTTCTCAATCATGATAGCGATGGGGCCCTGATCGATGCCGAGAAAATCTTTGTCGAACCATCCACGAGGAGTTTCTGCTGTGATGAATGACGGGTTAAATGCATCCCGGAAACCGTAGTCGGTGTACAGTCGGTCACCGTAGGTTTGGCGCATCGCTTTCAGCGCCGGAACGCAAATTTCCGGTGCGAACGGAAGCGAGCCGCCGACAGCGGTCGGAGCGAGAGTACCATCATCATTTGTCCAGTCTGCAGAAGGACCGCGTGCATTGTAGGTCTGAAAAATGCGGGGAACACCATCAATCCACAATGTGGTGTCGGCCGGACCATCACACGCAGTCCAACCCCAGACCTTCTCTGAATAGTCCCGCCACTGTGCAGGATTATGTTTCCCATACGATTGGTGAGAATAGGTCGCCCGTCGTGAATTCTCAAAATAGTCGATCCCCTTTTCCCGTACGTATCGGTCCTGTATCCCGCGCATATCCAGCCAGCACGCCGTATACTGATGTCCAAAGAGAGGGGCGAAGCTGATGAATTCCTTCCCCTCGAATGACAACCACCGGTAACCGGAAAGCCAGTGTGAATATGCTGACGCCGGCACGGGATGCGTTGGCGACCCCAGGGCAAGAAAATAGATGAACTGAGCCTCATTGTACCCACGCCACGTCATCTCATGAAAGGCCCGCTCCGGTGACCATCCGAGCGTGATCCCCTCTCTGCCATCCATCGCCCAGATCCAGTCAACTTGTCTGTAGAGAGAGTCCGCGAGACGGCGGAGCTTGCGCTCATCGCAGTTGGTGCGGTTAAAATACGATTGGCAGAACAGAACGCCCATCATCAGCAGGCCGGTATCAACAGTTGAGAGCTCGCAGTTCCACGTACGCAAACCGGTTTGCGCGTCCAGGAAGTGGTAAAAGAATCCGTGGTAGCCGCCACTGGCGGTGGGATGATCACTCTGTGGAATTGCGAGGAGGAAACGGAAGGCGCGAAGTGTCCGTGCCACTGCCTGGCGGCGAGTGAGGAGGCGGCGTTCAACCGCGATCGGCACGGTTGTCAAACCGAATCCTGCCGCACCGATACTGATGGGCGATGGAGACGGCCACCGATCAGGGGTCAATCCGGTCTTCTCCGGGGTTGCCGTGAGGAACCAGTGAATCGTCCCGCGCTGGAGAGAGTCCAGAAAAGGGTCCCACCGTGCTGAACTCCGGGGTGACGCTCCCGCAGCACCGTCGGGAATCAGAACATAGAATCCCAGAAGCAGGTTAAGGAGAATAGGTACAGGAGAGATCATGAAGGACTATCGCAATAGGGTGAAAGTACGCGCACGTGACACGCCCCCGTGTTGAAGATAGTAGATATAGACTCCACTTGCGAATACTTTGGCATCGATGGTGACACTGTGCACCCCGGCATCGAGCCGGCCATCGACAGGCGTCATCACTACACGTCCGAGTATATCTACCACGGTGATGCGTGTGGGGCCGGCGGCGGGAAGTTCAAACTGTATGTGCGTAGCGCTGTTGAATGGATTAGGATAGTTCTGGTGAAGAGCGAGTTGCTCCGGCACAACAGGAGACTCGGAGACGACAGATGAGACGGGTTCGAACCCCGCACGCTGCATCCCCTGCTGTATGATGGCATTCTGCATGAAGCGCGCCCAGACAGATCCGGTCCGATAGTTCTCGATCATCAATGCCGCTGTCCCCTGGTCGAAACCGATAACATCCGGATCCCACCAGTTCTCTTTGAGATTAAAGGCATCGCAAAAACCGTACGGGGTGAAGATTGTCAGACGGTATTGATCATACATCGCGCGAAGCGCAGCAATCGAAACCTCCGGCGTGAAAGGCATCGAACTGGCCGGTGCTGTGGGAGCCAGCGTCCCGTTATCATTGTATGAGGGTGGCGCCCCGTGGGCACGATATCCGCCGTTGCCGAATACCGCGGGTTCGTCTGATGCCGTCAAGCCCCATATGTTCGAGCCATATCCCGGAAAACCCGGCGGATTGGCAATACAATATTCACGCTGTGCAAGGGTAGCGCGTCGTGAATTCTCGAAATACGTTGAGCCCTTCGCCTTCATATACGCGTCCTGCACATACCGGAAATCGATCCATGCATGGGAGGCTTGGTGACCGAAGAGGGGGGGGAACACCACAAATGAATAGGTGTAGTGAGTTTGCCATAAGTATGAGCTCGTCCATGCGGACCATGCACCGACCGGCATCGGATGCACATTGGCCCCCAGCCCGATGATGTAGAAGATCATCGCTTCGTTATAGCCTTCGTAGCGATACGGGTCAAATCCCCGTTCGGGATACCACGCCATCGCAAGTCTGGATTCTCCGTTCATCATCCAGGTCCAGTCGACCCGGTCGGCAATCGAATCGGCCAGAGCACGAATTCGCGACTCCAACGAATCGGTACCGTTGAAGTATTGCTTTGAGAACAGAATGCCGGCTATGAGATCGCCGGTATCCCCGGAAGAGAGTTCACAATTCCAGGTCCGGGTGGCTGATGACATATCGAGGAAGTGGTAGAAGAAACCGTTGTGACCGATCGTACCTGACGCCGCCATTCCTTGCGGCTTCGTCCAGAAGGTATTGAGCGCGGTAAGCGTGCGATCACGTGCGTCAGCCCGGGCGATCCATCCGCGGTCGACCCCAATGCACAGGGCCGTGAGGCCAAATCCCGTCGATGCGATGCTGCAGGGTGACCAGACAGCACTCCGGTCTTTGATCAGCCCATTGGTCGGATTGGCTTCATACCAGAAATAGTCCACCGCCGTTTGTTCGATGAAATCCAGAAACTGTTCGTCATTCGCAAAGACATGGGGAGTGGCCTGCACAGTATCGGAAGGCGAACCTTCAATGGAGATCGCGCTTACGGCAGTCACGGAGTAGGTATAGGTGCTTCCGTTGTTCACCGTCAGGTCAATATACGCCCGGGGTACAACCGGCGAGGAATTCAGCTTGACCGATGGTCCCGTTGGTGAGACCGACCGGTAGATATTGCAGCCCGTGAGCGGTGTGGCTGGTGATACGTCCCAGTGCAGAATCACACACCGGTCTCCCACGCGTGTTACGACGTTGGTGGGAGACGCCGGACGTGTTGTGTCGCTTCTTCCAGTCAGCCGGACGTAGTCAAACCAGAGCCTGTGCGGTACGTTGTCTGCCGTTCCCTGTCCGAAATTAACGTCCTTGAACTGGCCGAGCGAGAAGGAGCCGAAGGGCTGGAATGAAGAGAGCGGAATGATGACACGTTGCCATGTGTTACTATCTGCATCAACGCCTGAGGAGAGATACGAACCCATGGAGACGGCGGGTGTCGCCACATTCGTGCTGCTTTCGAGGGCAACAAGCGGGAGATCCGAAGAACCAATTGCGGCGGGGGCATTGACGTACATTTCAAGAGAATCGAACGAGCTGGCATCCCGGGTTGCCCATGACGGACTCGCAACAAAGATCTTCCACGCACCACCCGCAGCAGACGTCCACTGGAGCAGTCCGCTCTGTGAACCACTATAGGCGTGTGCGTTTTCAATGAGCATTTTGTCGTGTGACCCTGCCCCAACCGCCAACGAACTCCCCCCGGAGGCAAAGGCCCACGACGCATCATAGTATCCTGTCCCGACCGGATCGTCCTCATCGAAGATCACAAGAGAGGGCTGAGGCTGGCCGATGACCGAGACGGGGATCAGCAGAGCAAAAACCGACCACGCTGCGCTGCGCAGGAAGAGGGTACCAGGCAATTCGCTCATGCTCGACTTCATCATTTCCCCAATACTACCACGACCTTGTGTTCGCTGCCTGGCGCGTATTGCGGAAGCGTTTTGCCGCGAGGAGGCATCGCCGCACACTGTTCCGTTCCATCAACATGTATCTGCGCAACACCGCACGAGACATGCCGGGGATTTTTCACGACAATGTTGTAGACGGCTCCCCGGAATGTCCGCCGGACCGTGTACCCGTCCCATGCGGGTGGTATGCAGGGATCCACCATCAAACCGTCGAACGTCGCCCGGACACCGAGGATCCACTCGAGCCCGACCTTGAACAACCAGGCTGCCGAACCCGTATACCAGGTCCAGCCACCACGTCCGAAAAACGGAGAATCCGGTCCTTCGATGTTGCCGGCGGTGACATACGGTTCCGCACCGTAGACATCCGGTTTCCGACCGCGGTTGATGGGGTTCAACTTCGCGTAGAGGCGGTACGCGCTCTCCCCACGGCCGAGAATTGCGGCGGCAATCACCGACCATGTGGCTGCGTGCGTGTACACTCCGCCGTTTTCCCGCATGCCCGGACTGTACCGCGTGAGATAGCCGACCTCTTTGTCCGGTTTCGAATACGCGGGATAGAGTAAGAGGGGGCCAATGTCGAACTCCAGTTCACGCTCCACGATGTCGAACACCTCGTTGCCGCGCCGGTCATCGGCTACCCCCCCGATGATAGACCATGTTTGCGAGTTTAACCAGATACGCCCTTCCTGGTTGAGGTGACTCCCCAACCGTTCGCCGGAATCCTTGGTCGCGCCGAAATAGTACTTGCCGTCCCATGCCAGCGTATTCAGTCGTTCCCGGAGAGTTCCCGCCCGTTCCCGGTAGCATACGGCACGTGTGCCATCTCCCCTCCATTCGGCGACACCGGCCATGTCCAGGAGGATGCGGTGGAGAAAATGCCCGAGCCAAACCGATTCACCGTGTTTGTCCAGACCAACCGCACTCAATCCGTCATTCCAGTCCCCATCGCCGATCAACGGCAAGCCCCGTTCGCTGAACCTCTCGAGTGCTTTGTCGACCGCGCGGGTGCAATGATCATACAACGAAACAGGCTCGGGCAGGTCCACAAACGGCTCACATTGATCGAGAATCGCGGTATCCCTCGTCTCCTGGATGTACGCAAACATCACAAACGGCAGCCAGAGCAGATTGTCAGAGATCGCGTTGCGTAAGCCGATCTCCGACATGGGGTGCCACCAGTGATACACGGTGCCGTCGGCGAATTGGTGCCGCGCGTGCAGCCGGATTTGCTGTTGTGTCCGGCCGGCATCAATCGGGAGCCAGAGCTGGCTGTCCTGAAGTTGATCGCGGAACCCGTAGGCACCCCCTGTCTGATAGTATGCCGTCCGCCCCCATAGACGTCCTGAGATCGCCTGATACTTGAGCCAGGTATTCTCCATCAGGTTCATCGCATCATCAGGTGTGTCCACCTGCACTGTCCCGAGCAGTCCGGCCCAGCGCTGGTTCACGGCTTCCTGCGCGGCGGAGACTGCTTCTACCGTGCGATAACGCCGGCTGAGCTCCACAGCCTCTGTCTGGCTTTCCGCGCAGCCAAGCGAATAGATGAGGGTCGTTTCTTGTTTGGGTGCCAGCGTGATCGTGTGGCGCAGGCTGGCTATCGGATCCAGCCCGTTCCCCGTCCGTTTGGCAAGTATGGCTTTTCTGAGCGCTGCCGGCATCGCCTGGCTGCCGTACATCCCGAGAAACGATTCCTTGTCGGCATCAAAGGAGGAGGGTTTGAGATTTGCCGAATGAAACGCCACAAAAGGCCAGTCGGTGTTCCAGTGCCCATGCTCGGCAGGAACCTCCCACAATCGTTTTGTTGCGAGAATCGCCTGCGCCTCGGGATCGTAAACGGTTTCAATGAACGACTTGTGAAACTCCCGGTGCCAGTCCGGTGCCTGGCCCAGCCCCCATTCCAGAAATGAGGTGAACCGGAGTGTCCGTTTCGATCGTGAACGATTCCGGATCGTCAGCTGCCAGAGTTCCATCGGTGCGTCCACCGGAACGAGTATCAGAAGGTCCGTTTCGATGCCGTGGTAACGCGACTCGATGATCGTGTACCCCACGCCGTGCCGGCAACGGTATATGTCCGGTTGGGCGGCGACGGGTTTCCATCCCGCCGACCAGACGTTGCCCCGATCGTCCTGAATATATATGTACTTTCCCCACTCGTCTTTGATCAGATCTTGATCCCAGCGCGTGAGTCTATTAAGCTGCGCGTGCGTGCGCCAGCTATAGCCGCTGCCTGTCTGTGAAACGACAACGCCGTAGTCGCCGTTGCTGATGACATTCACCCATGGGCGGGGCGTCGTGGGTGTGGTAATAACAAATTCCTTTCCGTCGTCAGAAAAGGCGCCGTATTTCGTCGCATAGATATGCTTCTTCATTACGTCCTGCTTCTCACAATCCCACCCCGAGCGTTAGCCGATGAACGCTACCCAGGTACTTTTGTTCTGTCCAACCGTAGTCAACGTGCAGAAGATATCCAAGTCCATCCCACGCAACACCACCTCCTGCAGTGAGACCATATTGGTTGTCCGTCTGAAAGAGACCATTGTATCCTGCACGAAGTGAGAGCACCCTCATGAATTGCCACTCGAGGCCCAGGTTGACGCATTCCGAATTGTCGCTTGGA
This sequence comes from uncultured Bacteroidota bacterium, assembly GCA_963779225.1. Lineage (GTDB taxonomy): Bacteria > Bacteroidota > Ignavibacteria > UBA10030 > UBA6906 > CAVPCZ01. Next base: position 569,144 of record CAVZWW010000001.1, on the reverse strand, counting down.
TGAAGTGCATCGACGGCAAATGTGACAGTATTGGATCCATCGATCATCAGAGGGTACCCGAGGCTCACACGAAACACAAACGGCAGTGAGAAGTCGTCGGTGAGAATCGCGGAGGGGAGACTGCTATTGTCTCCGTAGCGCGTGGGGTCCAGATCGTACCTGACACGCAGGTCAGTTCCATCGAAATGTGATTGAAAGCCGAAATTCATGAGACTTGCACCAATGCGAAGGCCATCCGATGAGAGCTGGTACAGCGTTCCCACATTAAACCCGAAGGTCGTTGCTGAACTGTGCCAGATCCGTTCGGTGATGTAGTTCACCTGAAGTCCACAGGAGAATCGGTCAGTGATCCTGAAGCCGTAGCCGATGCCGAGGAGGAGGTTATCGACTGTGTAGTGTTCGCCTGTGCCAAGAGGCTGTTCGACCGTGGTGACCGGTATCTCGCCCGAGCTGAGACTGGTCAACGCCAGGGTCGCGGTGCCGAGGTCGCCGAGATGGAACACACCGGCGGCGTAGCTGAGAGAAATGCCGGCGAACCAGCTGTTGTACGAAACCTGAAAATCCGAATGATCGAAAGCGCCGATGGCTCCGGGGTTGTAGTAGCCCGCGAAGGCTTCTTCCGCAAAGGCGCCCCCGGCCCCTCCCATCGCCGCAGTGCGTGCACTCGGTTCGATCAGTGTGAATTGTCCGATGGTGGTTCCCGTCTTCGACTGTCCGATCATCACACCCGCAGGCAACAGGAGTGCAAGAATCGCGAGGACGCAGCCCGCCGGCAGAATGGCGCGAGAGACGGAGCCCGGTGAATGACTGATGCCGTTCATGGAAAACGTCCCCGGCTATTTGATGATCGCAAACTTGCCAACGAAGGAGTCGAATCCCGGCGCCTCGACATGATAGACGTAGAGACCCGGCGCAACGTCCAGGTTGTCTTTGGTCCTCAGATTCCAGGGAACCATACCCACCGTGGATCCGTCTTGATGAAGTGACTGCACCAGATCGCCACGCACCGTAAATATTCGAACGCTGGCGCCAACCGGCAGATTGCGGAATTCAAGACGACGCTCCCCGCGGCCGGTCACAGCGAACCGTTCCGCCTCGAAACTCGCCGCTCCGGCATACGGATTTGGCACGACGTACGGGCCGGAGCCATACTGCTGCCGCCCTTTGTCGCCGGAGACCGTCTGTGCCGTTGTCCGGAAGGTAAACACATCCTCACTACCGTACGGGATGAGGAGGCGCACGGAGTAGATATCTCCCGTTGTGGGAGGCACAATGTTGCCGCGGGCTGCTTGACCGGCGGTATCCACCGTTATACGCCACGTCACGCGCGGACGCGTGCTCCCTGGGACATACGTAACAACATCGATGAAGTCGCCGAGTGTACTCATGGTGCTGTCGTCATTGGCATCATGGAAATACAACCGCAACCGCATCGGACCGCTTGCCGTCGAGGCTTCGATCCGGAATTTCACAGGAATGGCATCGCTGACAATGGAAAGAAGACTCGTGTCAAGAACGCCGCTCGAAAAGGTAATCGTGAAATCATTCGGGTATCCGGGCCGGAGCACATTGATTGAGTCGGCGTCTTTGTTGGCCACAGCAAATCGCATGTTCGTGACGGAGGTGGCAGTAAATCCCGTGTACGTGGTATCCGGCATCGTGACATCCGTCGTGGCGACGACAGGCAGCATTCCAAGACCAACGGGTCCGCGCCCCTCGCCATGGAAGTCAGTTCCCGCACCAAAGACTTCTTTCCCCGTTGTACTATCCACCATTGCATATCTCACTGCATGGATCTGGCTCGGTGTATCGGTCGTGAAACGGAGAAGATACGTCTGGCCATCAGGAACCTGGCGGGAATCCACAATATTCAATGTAACAGAACCGCTCCCCCCACCCGCCCTGTGGTATATGTTCGATGCCGTCGCTGGCACGAATCCCGGCACGTTCGGTTCGGGCCTTGTGTCCACAACATTAACCGGAAGGATGATGCCACCCCGCAGTGTGCGTGAGACCGCAATGGCATTCTCCGACGGGAAGAATCCCAGAGAATCCGAACCGTGATCGAACGAACAGACTGCGTAGAAGTATTCCTGTCCGTTCTTCACGGTGGTATCGATGTAGGCATGCATGAGGTTGGTATCGTCGCCAAGATAATACGCGACGCCGTCTATCAGCTGCTTCGAATACCCTTGTATGCCATTCTTCAGATCGAACTGCGCCATGGGTTTACCGTTGCCAAAGGGTCCGGTCCCGCGGGCATTGGAGATTGTTTTCGGATCGCGGAAGTCAACATCGGTGGAACGATAAATCTTGTATCCTTCAAAGTCGTTTTCATGAGTGACGGGGTCACTTGCCCGCTCGGAATAATCGCTCCACGAAAGCCGTACAAAACCGTCGCCCGACTCGGCTTTGACCAGAGGAGCCGGAGGAGGCACAGCAAACTGGTAGTTGGCATTGTAGATTTGCTGAACTGTACGTACCCGTTCCCGGAGCTCATTCAAGTCGGCCCCGTAGGCCAGGGCAAGACTGAATCTCTCATGCGCCCCCGCCGGCAACTTGAAGGTCCCGGATGCAAACAAGAAGGCGATGTTGTAGTTCAGGACGACGGCGGAGTCAAACCGTGACGAAGGAACGGGCGAGGTGAACTGCTGGTAAAGGGCGGGCGGCCACAAGCCGAAGAATACAATATCATCCACCGGGTCAGCCTTTGACGGACCTTTGATGCGATTCATCTTGAACGCGGTCAATCCGATCTGATCTGATTCATCTTTGTCCGTCTGATCGAAATCCGGTTCTCCTGCTGTCGGGATGCCATCCCCTTCGCCGGTGTCATACGTGTTTTGCACACCATCAGCACCGAGATCATCATAGTCGGCAACCCAATTCTGGTTTTCGTCGCCGGTCCACCATCTTCCGGCTTTGAATGCCGGCCTGGTATCCAGTTTCCCGTAGAACGATTCGAATTTTGCAAGATCATAGTGCGCGAGAACGTAGATGCGGATGTTGTCCTGCCCTACAACCAGCTGTCCGGGGCCACTATCCCGCCGTTCGTCGGTAATTCCATCACCATCATCATCGATGCCATTGTAGGGATTGCCGGGCGTTTCCATATACGCATATCCGAGATAGCCTGTTGCCGAGCAATTGCTCCGGAGATCAACACCGTGCCCGAACTTGTCCCACGTGTATACCAGATTCAGCCCTGTTGAATGATCAAAATAGGCGTTGTCATCATCCGATTCCGCAACCCCGTCGCACGAAAATGCCGAACCGCCAACGCCGGAATCCATATAGAGACCGAAGATGATATTGTCAGGGTAGTCTGTCGTTGCTTCGTTAGTGATGTCATAGTGCCAGAAGATGACGTTGGTCGATTGCGGGTTGGCCCACTGAAATCCGCGGACTTCCACACGAAGCCCGAGACCCCGGCGTGTCTGATCCCGGTTGTCCGGATAGTAGTCCCATTTATCATAAAAATCATCGTCCATCACAGAGTAGCTTTCCTGGTCAGCATTGGGACGCTTCCCGAAATATCCATTCCAGCTGCCCGCCCAGCCCGGGTCGTCCGGATCATTTGCTTTGTCCGGCCAGGCGGGCGGCCACGTCCGGGAGTCATGACTCATAGCGATTGATCTGCCGACATTGATTGTCGGGTCGCTCTGGAGATAACCGGGGCGCGGTTCGAAACGCATAATCTTGGATGTGAGAGGACTCTGTTCCTGACGTTCACGAAACCCCGTTTCCATGATATAGTTATCCGTTCCATGCACATCCTTAATCTTCGCCAGCACGAACGGCGTAATACCATCCGTATAGTTTTCCCCGGATCCCTTGGGGACTTCCGCTGAATGAAAAATCGACAGATCGACATTGATGGGATCCGCGGGATAGTCCCCCACCATCCCGTAGTTGTAGAACACCGTCCGGATATTCCCTGCATCATGTGTCCCCGAGCGTTCGGCATCGTTGCGTCCCCGTTGACTTTTCGGGACAACCGGCTGGAGCGGTGTCTGCGTCCACGCCGGAGACGCCGATATGAAAATGAGAAATGCAGCGACGAGGTAATGCCTCTTCATACATACACCTTTCAGATTCTCACTCCGAGTCCGAGTTCAATCCGTCGCGGTGTGGTGTAGCGCGATGGATCACTCAGCGTTGTGCGATCTGCTGCGGAAGTCAGGGAATAGAATACGCTGCCCGTTGTTGAAAACACGAATCCATTGGCGTAGCGTGCGTCGAAAAGGTTGAACACGCGCAGAAACGTGTTGAGCGTGATTGTCCCGATGTGAAAGGGTTTCTCCACACGCAGGTCAACCGTCACCCAGGTCGGCTTCGGAGAGGAGTTCTTCTCGAGTTGTGCCCCGAATCCCGATCCAACCGAAGGAGTGTAGGGACTACCGCTGCCAAAGCGCACGATGCAGGTTGCGAGAAAATTGTCGTGATCGTTAACTATTGCCGCGACATTCAGGGTGTGGCGCTGATCCCAGTCGAAGGGTACTTGCCGGGGCCGGGGATCCTCGCCTGCCGCGGCCCGATTCGCCGTCTCATGAGGATCGCTGGCATTCCCCATCGCGTTCTGATTCGTGTAGTTGAGCGAGACGCTGAATGCCTCTGTGAAGCGTTGGTCGATCGCAAGGCGAATTCCGTAGACCGATCCGAAATCCACATTTGTAAACCGGGAATATCGTGAATCCGCATACGTGTCAATGAATTCCACACCGAGCAGATCCCGGATGTCTTTGTAGAAGACGCTCAGATCCACGCCGAGGAATTGCCCGAACTGTTGTTTGAATCCAAATTCATATTGTACGGTGAACTCCGGCTTGATATCGGGATTCCCCATCACGCCGTATGACGTACTCCCGGACTGCAGATTGCGCAGAATGTAGTAATCGGAATTTGCATAGAGATTGCCCATACCGGGCATCTGATAGAAATGTCCGTAGGAAAAGTAGAGTGCGCCAGTCGCGGCTATCGGGTAGGAAATGCCCAGCCGGGGTGCGAGCGCAAACTTCCTCGTTGTTGGCGTCTGGACTGACGTGGGTGCACCCTGGATGGTGTTTGCCGGATTTTCGAGATCGCTCGGAACGGTAGCATTCGCGTCATAGAATTCCGCTCGGAGGCCCGCACGGATGAGAAAGTCGGCCACTTCCATTCTGTCTTGAATAAAGAGCGCCATGGACCGCGGATAATATGTGCGGATATTCTGTGCAAGCGTATCTGCAACTTCGTACACAGTGGACTGCGTCGGTCCGAGGATCTGCGACGCCAGCGTCCCGGGAGCACCAAAGAGAATAGACGTCGCCTGCACTTCAAAGCCGAGCTTCATCAGATGCAGGCTCGTCACCTGACTCGTTAACGAGCCTTTCAGCAAGAATGCGTTGGTTTTCTGTTCAAACCTCCCCAGATCGTATCCTTGGATGATCGCCCCCATTTCATAATTGGGATCGCCGCGGGGAGCACCCGCGAGCGCGTACCCGGGATCGTCAAGTGAGGAAAAGACGTAGTCAGTGTAATGGAAATAGTTCTGACGGAAACTGAGTGTATAGAATGCGTTCACTGAGAGGGTATGGGTGAAATCAAGGCCGTGGACGAGCGACCAGTTGTTGTGCGTTCGCGTCCCGTCCGGATTGATTCGATACCCGAATGCGAATGCTTTTCCTTCGCTCAGTACACCAACCGCCTGATAGCTCAATTGTACATCAGTCAGTGAGCGATTGGCAATCTTGAGCTGCCCGGACCATTCCTTGTGCCATGCCATCGACACGGCAGCGTTGGAGCCGCCCGGCGTGAAGAGCTTTGTGCCAAAATCGGACGCATCCGTGGGCAGAAAAGTCTGCTGCCCCCAGAGATACCCATCATCGATGAAACGGCGGATGTTCAGAAGAAACGAGGTGCGGGGAATTCCCGCCGGACCGCTCAGCGACATGGTCAGGCTTTGAAGTGCCGGTGACCTTGAGACCGCGGTGTGCGGGAACACTTCCTGGTCAGTAACGTACGCTCCACCATAGAGTTCGGCGCTTGCTTCAAACTGCTCCTCCGATCCGCTGCGGAGGATGGCATTCACAACCCCACTCATCGCCTGCCCATACTCCGCATCAAATGTTCCGCTAATAACCTGTACTTCCTGCAATACCGACCGATCCAGTTGAATTACGGAGGAGTTATCGTACGGATTGTTCACGGACACTCCATCCACCTGGTACTGCACCTCGCCCGCACGGCCGCCACGGAAGTGACCATCCACAACGCCGGCCTGGAGATTCACGATATCGTTCAGGGTCTGCACAGGCAGGGCCTCGATATCGTCCCTGCTCAGGATTGAGACTGCACTGGTTTGCCGGGTATCCACCAACGGGCGTTCAGCAATTGTCACTACTTCGCCGGCTTCAATCGCGCTCTCGCTGATGACGAACTCCAGCGTGGTGGTCTGTCCGGCGTTGATACGCACACTGCGAACGATCTTCCCCTGATACCCAACAGCACTTGTTCGTACATCGTACACACCAGCCGGCACATTGATGATGTTGTATTGCCCTTCATCGTTTGCCGTCCCACCAACTGTGGTACCAACCACAATGACATTTGCCCCCAGTACCGGCTGTCCCCGCAGATCGATAACACGTCCGGTGAGTTTGCCTTTGGTATCCGCAAGGAGAATGGTGTGAGTCAGCATCACCAGAGCCGTGACCATGGCACACACATGCCGGCAGGACGGAACGAGTGATCGGGCGGAGTTCATGGCATTCACACGACCTTCATGATGAGCCGCTTCCGGCCCCTCTCCCGCCCGGCGTAGCTGCGGGAGAGGAACAGCCGGAAGAACAGGACGCTGATACCGCAACTACTTCAACAACAGCATGCTCCTGGTTTCAGACAGGTTGTGCGCACCCGTCTGCCCCGAGACGAACTCGATGCGGTAGAAGTACACTCCGCTGGCCAGAGACGTGGCGTCAAATGCCTGCTCGTACGTCCCGCCCACCACCTGGAGAGCAATTTCCCGTACCATGCGACCGAGAATGTCAACAATCTGAAGCTTCGCCGTTCCGGCCTCCGGCACCCTGAACTGGATTTTCGTCGACGGGTTGAACGGATTGGGATAATTCCCCATCAAACGAAATTCTCCGGCAACTCCTACCGGCTGGTCTTCCACACCAGTGACCAAGGTTCCGTTGTCAAGCAAGAGGAATGCAGCCGAAGCCGACCATGGCCACTCTCTAAACCACCAGGCCCTGGTTGCAACGGTATCGGTGGCGATATCATAGTCATGATAGTTGACCCCAATCGCGACGACTTTGTTCGTCTGACCTGCACCGTAGCCGAGCTTGGACAGATCGATTGACATCTCCGCCGTATATCCCGCATCCACATCTGTGTTGTCGTTGATGGTCGAGCCGGCTTTGAGTTTCATCCCATACTTGACGGCCTTGATGAAGAGGCTGTCCCCTATCACATCCCACAGTCCGCGAGCGGCGCTCACCGAGGTATCAATGGCTCCTCCGAAGCGTCGTGCGGCCATCACATGCGCATTCTTGTCGTAAAGCGTATCCTCGGGAACGCTCATGCTGACCTGGATGCCATCGAAGAAGTCATCGCTGACAAAGCTGTTCAGTGACTTGTCGGCGACATCGGCGCTGAGATAGAGCATGTCACCTTTGAAGACCGCCTTGAACTTTGCCTGTCCGGCATCAAAGGCCGTCGTGCCCTTGGCCTTGAAATTGCCACTACGGTCTTTGCCAATAGTCGGATACGTGGCACGCAAGGCAGAATTGCCGTACTGAATGGTAAACGATGACACTTTGCTCCACACCGTATCCTTCAGATCGCCATCGATGACGGGATCGGCAAAGTTCGCCGCATTCGGAACAACGCCGTCATAGCCATATTCCGGAACAGATGTTGTGTTAACATTGACATCGTTGCGGACGAGCACGCGTGTTGCGATCCCGCCACCATTGTTGCCCCACTCGTTGCCCCACCAGTTTTTCGTGGCAATGGACGTCCCGCCGCCGTGGGTCCAGTCTCCATCCCAGATGCTTATCGACATCTGGACTTCATCGGTCGTCGCGCTGTTGGCGCTGTACCCGAGGCTGTCCAGAGAGACGGACATTTCCAGCACCCATCCCTGGTCGGCCACACGCGCACCACCAGCGGTGGTATCGACATTCGCTGTACCGTTAACATGCAAGGCCGCTTTGATTACTCCACGATCCGGAAGATTGCCACCCTTCAGATTCATCCCCGCATCGGGAGCGGAAGAATCGACGAACGAAATGAAGAAGTCCTTTTGCAGTGTGATCCCCAGGTTGGGCTCACGGGAGGCGCGCTCGTAGAAACCGCCTAAGACACCGTCGGCGTTTTCCCACCCGTTGCCGCCGACAGAGCTGTCGTTCGCGCTGACGGAAAAATACAACATATTTGTCGTTTTGTTCACCAGGAACTTCATAACGGCATTTGCACCATTCCCGGGCGTCCCCGACCCATTCATGATCTTGTAGCCACTACCCGGGTTGCCATCGAGGGTACCATAGGTGACCATAACGGATTCGGCCTTGGCCCAGACCGCTTCGCTCAGATTACCATCGAGCGTAATCGTCGGACTCGCAGCAACTGAAATATCGCGGGCCCAGACGTAGTCTGCCCGTGGGTTGAACTGTGCAAACAACGCACCGCACGCCACGGACAGAAGAAGAACCATCAAAACAAATCGGCGAGTGTACATATGCACCTCTCTGCTGGTGATGTGTGAAGGAACAGGTGGTTTAGGATACAACGATGTTGGATGTTGGGTGTTGGATATCACTGTAACTTTGAGTACCGAATTATCACCTCCGCGTTGGTAATGGGCTATCTGCCCGATTCTTGATGACAACCACATGATTCCCGGAGACTCGGGGACGTCGGGAGCAAGATCTGCTGCTTGTGATGCGTGTTCTGGTGACGCACTGCGTGTAACAGGGTTTCGATCGCCCGTACACCAAGACTGTGGATCCCTACCGTAACGGATGTGAGCGCCGGCGTGAGATACGCCGCAATCGGGACATCGTCGAAGCCGGCGAGGGCCATCTGTTCAGGCACCTGGATGCCGGCATCACGCAATGCACTCAACGCCCCAATCGCCATGGAGTCGTTGCAGCCGAAGATCGCTGTCGGTCGTGGTGCGAGGGTAAGCAATTGCTGGGCGGCATGATACCCGCCGGATTCAGAAAAATCCCCCGGCGCCTGGAGACGTTCATCAAGCGGCACGCCATGTTCCTTAAGCGCGTCAACATATCCCCGGAGCCGCTCGGAGGCGTCGAAGTTTCGCTCGGTCCCCGTGATAATGGCAATACGCCTGTGCCCGTGCGAGAGGAGGTGCTGCGTCATAGCAAATGCGCCCGCGAAGTTGTCGATGTTCAACGCGTCAAAATCATGCGATTGCACGTAGCAGTTGAGCAGCACCACCGGAAGGGACTGGGGGAGGTTCTCATTCAGGGTTTCTGCATCAATGTGCGGCGACATGATGACGAGGCCATCGACTCGCCCGCGCATCATCTGCAAAGCCGCACGCGTCTGTTTCTTGTTGTTGTGCGAACTCGACACAACCATATGATAGTTGGACTGCTGGGCGGTTTGGTCGCACCCCCTCAGCACCTCGGAGAAAAATTCGCCGAACAGGTCAGGCAACAACAGCCCGATCCCCTCCGTCTTCCGTCGACTGAGACTGCGCCCCATCGCATTCGGGACATACCGCATCTCCCGTGCGACTTCTTGCACGTGCTTGCGTGTCCGCTCGTCCACGGGATCCACGTTGTTCAACACACGGGAGACGGTGGCAATGGAAACGCCGGCACGGATCGCAACCTCTTTGATCGTGGTGCTCATCGCGGACCTGCACACGCAAAGACGTTCCACGCGTGTGCGATTCGTGGGTGTACCATCAATACAGACATGGTAAACGCAGAGACAGCTAACCTCACCGAATGACTCATAGTTGCTCTCTTGGAAAGGCTACGCTGAAACGGTAACCCGGAAAAAGGGACGCGAAGTTGGAAATGATTTAATGTAAACGCTTACATCCGAAGGAAAAAAAAATCGACTCTCCAATAACATCCTATGTAACCGTTTACATTATAGTGAGATGGGTGGTTATTGTCAAGTTATTTCTTTTGAGGATTGTAAGTTCATACCCACCCTATTCCCCCCTCACGCTGTCCCTCCCGCCGGTCCACATCGTTCCACATAATCCCTGAAACTGGCAGTTCGGACATTCCTTCCGGAGATCTGAAGCGGGGACAAAATCCACAGAAGCATCCTCGATCTCCCGCACGAGCTTGAGGATTACCGACGTTATGGCGGCGAGACACTTCACAGGATCGTCCTTGTCGCCGAACAATGGATACTCAATATCCGACGAGATGGCGTCCGTCCCCAACATCACATACGCGGGACGGATAAGGTCTGCCGGTTCACCGGTCGTCCCTGAGTACAGCAACGCATACAACGGAAGCTGCAGCGAACCGATCGCACCCGGCCACGTGGTGCGATCGGAAGGATCCAATGCGTCAAAACGAATCGCGTAACGCTCCGGCTTGCTCCCGGTTTTATAATCCAGAATGAACGTCCGCTCGCCCCGCCGTTCGATATGGTCAGCCTTCCCCCTGAAACGGAATCCGCCGATTTCCACCTTCATCGACTTCTCCACTGCCAGCACCACAACAGGCACGGCACCAACCAGCGGCAGACGATACGCCGTCAGGAATTCTCTCAGATGCGTCTGTATCTGCAGGCGGGTGAGAAGACGCGGACCCCTCTGATCCCTGCCGAACGACCGTTCAAAATGGGTGACAATCAGCCGGTCGAGGCGCCCGGCGTCCAGCGACGATTCCGTCAACGGTGTTCCTTCTGTCCCGCGGAAAAACTCCGCCAGCACGTGATGGACAAATATCCCGATGGAAGCCCTGTCGATCTCTCCTTCCACATCTTCCCGTTCTGATAGCCCGAGAACGTGTCCGTAATAGAATCGGAGCGGACACCGGAGATAGGTATCCAGTGATGTGGCGCTAAAGGTCAACCCCCTCAGCACCGATTGGAGCTCCGGCGTCTTGGCTATGGAGTGCGGAAGACCGGGAGCCAGATCCACGGCAAGTTCCACGATGGACACATCCTGCTGGTCATCAACACTCCCCCGGGATCTCTGACGCTCCCAGAGCAGTTGTTCGATGAACCGGCTCTTTTCTTTCTTTCCCCCTTCCCGGTAAAAAAGGTGCGCCTCGCGTGCCCCCGCCAGCAATGTAAAGAACTGATACGCTGTTTCCTCCTCGTGCTCCCGCCGCCCCGGCATACCCAGGAGCGTCCTCACCTGCGGCGGAAGCAGCGGATCCACATCCCCCCCGCCGGGGAGCAGATCCTCATTTACATCCAGCATGCAGACACGGTCGAATTGGAGGTTCCGGGTTTCCAGCGGACCCAGAATCTGCATGCCGCTCAGCGGCGTCCCGCTGAACGGGACAACCGTCTCCTCCATCAGCGTCCGGAGCAACAGGGCGTATCCGGCGGCTCCGGCAGCGCGCACATCCGCCAGGCGCGACGTGGCAATGCGGTCAAGCCCGCCAATGATCTCCACCACAAACTGACGGAATAATCCGTGACGGTGGGCGGGACTGGTGTCGGCGATGAACATCAGCATATCAATCGTGCGACGTGCCGCATCCCCCAGATTTTCCGTCCCGGCGAAGCGCCGGAGTATCGCATCGTGAATTCCTGTCAGATGCGCCCGGATATCCGCCGGACGGACATCAAGACCGGCCGCGTGAACTGCCCCGGCACAGCGTTCCAGAAGTCCCGGGAAGGACTCCAGATCGTCGAGGGAGAAAAAGGTCCAGGCACCTTCTTCTGCAAGAAACTCCTCGATGGTGTGAAAGAGAATCCGCGTTGCCCCTTCCGCCTCCCCCCACCGGATATTCTTCACATACGGATGCAGCACACAGCGCAGATAGTCCGGCGCGTAGACGTTGCCGTCCGCCATGGAACGCATCGCTTGAAAGACCCCCGTCAGGAACCCGAACACCGGCGTTCGCCTTGCAGGATACCCCAGCGAGATGTTGTGGTCAGGAATCCGCGGCAGGATCCACTGCACGACCGGAAATAGCGCATCGGCGGAAGGCAGCACAAGTACCGTGCGCTCGTCCGGGGCGTTTCCATCACGCCGCAGCGTATCGATCACCCGTGCGAGACCCAGGACCTCGCCATGCGTGTCCGCTGCGCGATACAGATGGATTGCGCTTGACCGGGAAACCGGCGGTGACGGCGCATGGTCGATTCCGATCTCCCGGAGACGCCCGGAAACCCCCGGTCCGTCATGGATCACGAAATATGTTTTGTCAAGCCGGAGGAGACGCCGGACAATGACGCGCCCGGTCGCGGAGAAGGCGTACAGCCCGGCCAGGATTACGCGTGAGGCCGAAGGGATATGAAGTTCATCAGCCTGTGCTGCGCACATGCTCAGTTTCATTGCGGCCGTGCATGCACCCTCCGCCTGCAGGCGGGCATAGAACTCCTCGTAGAAGCCGGCAAGCATGGCGCCGCTGTCGAATTGCACATTTCCGCTGATTTCCCTGAGACGGGAAACGGTGATCTCCCCGACGTGGAGTTCTTCGAGCGCCGCAAAGAGCCGCCTGCCGAGCGGCAGAAAAGCCTCAAGGGTGTCAAGCTGCCCGGCACCGAAACGCGTCTGCGCGGCGCGGTGCATGGCAAAGAGTAGTGCCAGCGCGTCCAACTCACCCACTTCGACATCCCTGCGCCCCAGCTCATCGCGGTACATCATATCGACGAGCGATTCCATGGTCATGAATGCCGGGGGAAGGAAACTTCTTCCCAGGCGTTCCGCAAGAGCCTTTCGCAGGAAAAAGGCGGGACGTTTACCGGAAAACACGCAGAGCGTCCGTGGGAGCTCCGCAGAATCCACAGGCAATTTCTCGAGTACACACCGGATCAGATCTTCGCCGGGGGAGAGAACGTGGATGTGACTCACGTTACCCTCCTGAGCATGTTGAGGTCGACGTAGGCAATCACCCCATGCGTCCGGCGACCCGGAAAAAGATCGCCGGCAAGTTGCATGTACCGGCGCACCTGCTCGCGGTACTCCTCTTCGCGTTCTTCGCCGCCGGTTTTGAAATCGATGACGGTCACTTCGGCGGGATCAACAACCAGACGATCCATGCGCCAGAGCGCACCGTCGGGACCGACGCACTCCTGCTCGACCAGAATCCGGCGTTCCGGCCTCCGGACAAAATACGGGAGGATGCCGCTTCCGGTGAGAAAGGTCGTGAGCACAGCGGACACCTCTTCCCGGTCCCGCGGCGGGGCAGGTATCGCAGCTACGGCACGGGACACGGTCACGGCCGGATCGTCCATCGAGAGCATCCGCGCCAGAAGGAGATGGATATATTCGCCACGCCTCGTCGCCCAATGCCCGATGTGCCATGCCGCCACCGGTGCGGGGGCAACTCTGCAGGTCTCGTGCAGGGGCACGAGCCGCGGGCGGTTCCCGGGTGCTCGTGTGGCAGCAGCAGCCGGACGCGGATTTTCGCCGGCAAAGGCCCCGGGAAGCACCCGCCCGGGAAACAGTCTCCCTTCCGGATCACAGACCGAGAAAAGATACAGCTCCCGCTCCGCCCTGGTCAGCGCCACGTACAACGTGTTCATGCCATCGGTCAGCTGCCGCCCTTCCACCAGCCCCCGGAGTTGTTCGAGGGAAGGGCTCCACAGTGTATGGGCTCTGGTGATGTGGACGAGTTCGACGCCTCCCTCATGCCCGTCAACAAAACGCGTGGTGGACTTCGGCCGGCGATCATAGAGCACGAGAAGCACCACCGGGAACTGCATCCCTTTGGATTTGTGGATGGTCATCAACGTCACGGCTCCTCCCGACGGAGGATCGATATTCCACCCCGAGGAATTCTCGCCAGGCCGCTCAGTGGCAAAATCAAGGAAACGCTTCAGACTGTTCTCCCCTTCCTGCTCGAAGTCTTTGACCACTTCGAGCAGTTTCACCAGCGCGCTTTCTTCTCCGGGAAACCGATCGAACACCGCAAAGGTCTTGTAGACTTCACAGACGAGATCGTAGAGAGGGAGGTGACCCACCCCGCCAAACAAGGATGCGAACAGTCGTTCCCAGACTGCAGGGAAGGTCTCGCGCAATGCCCGGTACAGAGGCGGAGCCTCCGGCGCCCGGCAACCCGAGGCCAGGAGTTGAAGCCGCGCTTCGGATGGTCCGCCGTCCGCGGCCACGGCTGCGGCGCGGAATACCTTTCCGAAGAGAACCGTGGCGAACGACAGCGTATCGATGGGAGAATCGAGAAACCGGAGAAGAGCCAGCAGTTCACCAACCAGGGGCCTACTCCGGATATCCAGACTGCTGTGCGAGAGAAACGGAATGCCCGCGCCGTTCAGCCACCCGCTGATCTGCAACACCTCTTCGTTGCCGCGCGTGAGCACGGCGATATCTTCAAACGTATGACCCCGCTGCCGAAGGTCTTCAATCAGACGGAGGAGCGCCTCGCGCTCGGGGACGCGACCATCACCGGCCGGGAAACGGAACAGCTCGACATGTCCTTTCCGCAGGTGCTCGGGCAGCACGTCCTGGGAGCACGCATCCAGGCCGCTCCGTACCGCTGCGGCCGCATCCTTATCGCCGCGTTCGGCCACGGCACCGAACACGTCCGAGACAAACCGTACAATGCTTTCATCGCTCCGACGGTTCGTATCCAGTGGAATCACGCGGGGGACGACGGAGGCAAACCCTTCCCGCCCGCGGGCAAGGTCACGCATGATCCGCCAGTCGCCTCCGCGAAAGCCGTAAATCGATTGCTTGGTGTCACCGACCACAAAGAGGCTGCCCGCTGTGGAGAGGGCGTTTTCGATCAATGGCCTTAATGCCGCCCACTGCAGCGGAGACGTATCCTGGAATTCATCGATCAGATAATGTGCGATGCGATCACCCAGTGCAAGATAGATGTCCGGCACGGCACCCGTTGCCAGATACTCCACAAGGTGGCGGTTGATATCCTCGAACAGTAATTGTCCGGTCTGCCGTTTTGCGTCGTTCAGCGTCTTGCGGATAGCCGTGTGGGCCTCAACAAACGGGTGAAAATAGAAACGCGCTTCAGCCTCCAGAAGCGCAATGAACGTACGGTACAGAACGGATGCCTCGTCTTCCAGCGTCCCGGAGTGTTCGGCCAGGGCCGCCCGCTGCGCCGCGGAACCCTTCTTCGTAAGGTTCCCCGTTCGCTGCTTCCGCGTCAACATCTTCCGCCACTCACCGGTGAGAATAATCTCGAGATCGGCCGCAAACAATGCCGTCACCGGGAGGTCGTACCCGGTGATCAACTCCTGCAGTCGCCGGGCACTCCCGATGAGCTGCTGTTCCAGCGCGCGGACATCCTGCTCGGCAACACGAAACGCGAGAGGAGCAACCACATGCGCCTGTCCCTGCATAAGCTGCGCCACACCATCCCTGATTGTCGTGTAGGGGTCCCAGAGAAAGGATTGCGACTGCCTTCCCTCGGCTATCAGTGCGGCAAGGCGCAGCAGGTCACGGCATTGCGGACTCCCTTCGGCAACGTCCCGGGCAAAAAGATCGAACGTGTAGTCCACCAGGGGCCGCGCATCAAGCAGGATTTCAAAATCAGGAGAGAAACCGAGTTCCAGCGCCGCAGCCTTGAATACCCGGGCCAGGAAACTGTCGATTGTCTGTACCTGCATTTCCGCAAACTGCTCGAACATGCGGTCTAACAGGAGATGTGAGCGCCGGCGGGCTTCAGCGGACGATAACCGCGTCAGGCCGGTCACCTGCGCGAGGAGTCCCGGATCGCCGAGAGCAATCTTCTTCAGGAACAGCAGAATCCGCTGCCGCATCTCGCCGGCCGCGTTGTTGGTGAAGGTAATAGCCAGGATGTTCGGGAGGGCATTGGCAGGTACACCGTCGGCAAGCAGCAGGGCGATATACCGCATCGCGAGCGCATGCGTCTTGCCGGAGCCGGCAGAGGCACTGACCAGATCAAAACAGGGAAATTCCCGGAGAGAAACGTCGGGTGCTTCGGAGCTTTTCATGTTGCCTGAAATCCTGCGGCCGGGAGGAACGCATCCCGGCCTGTCACTTCAGTTGTCCTTCCCCCCCTGCACGATCCACACCTCAAGCACCTTCACTTCTTCTTCCGTCAACGTCCTGGGAGGGGTCTGCGTCTTCTTGCGCCGTGACTGCATAGGCATCCTGTCTCCGAACGGCGGAGCATCGGCAAGCTTCTGTACCAGGAGACTCTCCTCCGGTTTGCCTTCTATGAACGACGCCCCGTGTTTCCCCCCCTTCTTCAACAGGGCATAGGAATCCAGAGAGAGTTCACTCGGATTATTACTCTCCTCCGCATGGCAGGGCAGACAATACTTCTGAAGTATCGGTGTAACCTGTTCCTTGTAAGAGACTGCGGTGTCCCGGGAAACAGGCGTGTCCTGGGCGCCGGTGCGGGGGAATGTCACGCTCAGGAGTAACGGGATCACACCGATCAACACCACCATCACGTACGCTTTCTTCATTTGATGACTCACAGGTAGATGTGGAACAGAAAGTGAAATTCATTGTTCTTTGCATTGGTCGGTTCTTCCACGAGGATGCGGTACATCGGTCGTATTTCAACTCCGGCAATGGGGAAAAACTCGAATCCGAAGCTGTATCGCGTGGAAGAGCCGGTTTTGTAGTCCGTATCCGGATCATAGAAGTCGTACGACGCCTTCAGATCCACCCCGGGTGTTACCGTATATGACGCCTCGGCGAAAATCACCAGACCGGTGCTGGTCACTCCGGATTGCTTCTCATTGATGTAGTCCCCTTCGCCAAGGAGCGTGAACTGTCCGGCACCGAACGACGCAAAACCCCCGTAAAGGGTCTGCGTTGAGCCGTCGTCATTTCCTTTATGAAAGATGTCCGCTCCGGCGCCGAGAAACACCTTCTGGCCGAGAGCGAAGATCCCCTCCGCTCGCCCCAGAAACGCTTTCTGGCTGGAGCCTCCGCCAAACCCGTCCTCAGCATTGAACACCCCCCCGGTAATGCTGGCCGGACCGGGAGAGACTCCCATTTCGAGTCCCGTCAGTTCCGGACGCCCGCTCTCCGCGCTGAATCCTGTATACTTGCGTATAAACGCCGTGTGGTCATCCAGCTTGAGGCCGTAGTTGGGAACAAACTTGCCTATTTTCACATGCCCGTTCGCCGGCAGAATATTGAGGAGACCAAATGCTTCGAAACCGCTGTACAGACCCTTCCTGAGGAAGAGATTGACCTTCTTTGCGACACGGAAATTGAGATACAGATCTCCCTGCATTTGCCAGAATGTGTCCTCCGATCGTGAGCTCTCTCCAGTAGAGTCGGGAATCTCACGCACATAATACAGCGTCCGAAAATCCGCTCCGACGCCGAGAAAGTTTGTCAGGAGCGTGGTAAAATCCTCCACCTCGAAATCCTGCGACCACTCCGGTACGGGAAGTTCTTCGCGACCGTATTGTGCGCCGAAAGCCTGGCGCATCGAACCTCCGGAGGGATTGATATGGCACGACTGGCATTTGGTCCCGGTTTGTGCCGCGAAGCGGGGCAGCGACCAGGCACACGTGCCGGCAAGGAGCAACACTCCCACCAGGAACACGCCACGTTGTCTCGTTCGCATCCGTCTGTCCTCGTGATTGGTATTGTCACTCGCTGGCCGGTCAGGGAGATCTATTCCCTGAACCGTCAGGCTCACTTGCCGGCGGCGGTAAGACTGTCGCTGAGCTGCTCCGCCCAGGCACAGAGAATATCCTTGTCGGCCTCGGTCAGCGCGGCCTCTCCGTGCAGGAGAAGGTAGGTTGTCGGAGGCATCTCGCCTTTGTCCACTTCACTGATCATCATGTCCAGCCGCGATATGCGTTTTCCCTGTTTGTAGGAGCCCCATTCCGACAAATTGAGGTGTTCCCGCCCTTCGTCCACATCATGAACAACAAGCCATGAAACCGGAGCGACATTGGTGTACCACGGCCATCGCGTCTTGGTTGAATGACAATCGTAGCAGGACCGCTCGAGTATCGACCGGACCGCGGGAGGAACCGACATCTGGGCGGCGATATCACCTGCGGGATCTACGGCCGGATTCGAACGCTCCGGCCTGAAGAACTGTATCGCAATCAGCAAAATGGCGAGGCCTATGCCTCCAACCTTGAGAATCTTCCCCATTTTACACCTTCCTCGGCTTTCCGGATGATACGCATATCCTGATGGAAGATCAAACGACGACCACGCCGTTCATCTGCCCGCAGAGACTCCCGCTTCACTCCTTGCGGCTACCCCTCACCTTCCCGGCTCGATAAACTCCACAACGAGCGGTCAGTTGTTATTCGCCCCCTGATTGATCCATGTCCGTATGACCGTGATTGTGCTGTCGGGCAATTGCGAACCGCCCAGAGGCATGCGCTCGCCAAAGGGGGGAGGAGCAATCAGTTTCTTCACCAGGTTGCTGCCGGCCCCGTCCCCCGCTACCACCGCAGGTCCATGGTTGCCGCCGGCAAGAAGATCGGCCACCGTGCCGACAACCAGCCCACCGCTACCACCATGGCATCCGGTGCACCCCTTTGCCGTCAGGATGGGCAGCACCTGCTGGGAAAACGAAACCGTCGCACCCGGTGGCGGTGGAGTCACCGGGTCTGATTGCGGCTCGGTGCCTGCATCCTTGCACCCGGCAAGAAGAGCAAGAGACAACAGAAGGGAGATCTGAGTCTTGGTGGTCATCGGAGTATCCAGCTGATGATGAGGCGTATTGTGGAGAGTCCGTGGAAATCAAATCAAGTCCGGCCGTCAGGGTGCCGCTTAACCCTATTATGTAAACCGATGCTGGAGGTCTTTTCGTTCCCCGCTCGGTGTGTTTGGCCGGATACGGATATCCTGGAGAGACAGTTTCTGCACGACTGCACCTCTGATGGAGATGAGCCATCCTGATTGGATGCCATCAGACATTCAAGCAGTGTGCCAGTATCTGTTACGCACAAGAGAGGGGGAAAAGGGGGTAAACGGGAGTTTCAGAGTCTCAGGTGGGATTTTGGTGCCGCACGGGTGGTGTGGCACTGTCTCCTTAGCGGCTACGACGAGGGCTCGGCGTGAATGGTCACCCGCCGGAGATGCGCAAAATGGTCGTACAACTTCGTCTCCAGCTGGGAAATAACACGATGCACTTCCTCAAGAGTGAGTGAACGGTCAAACGAGCAGTTGATGGAAAGATTGTACCGGTCACCGATATGGAAGAGCCGGACACTCGTGCAATCCACAATCCGCTTATCTTTCCGGACAAAGGCCGTGATGTCGGACCGGAGGTTCTCGTCACCCGCGGAGGCATTGACCCGATTTTCATCGGAACCGCTCTCTTCCATGTGGATGGTCACGTTGTCCACAGAGGCAAGTCCGGCGCGGATGTCACGCTCGATTTCGTCGGCGACGTCATGCGCCTCGACAAGGCTCTTCCCCTCCACGTACTCGACATCAAACTCCACGTGATACCGGCCGTCCGCATTATGCACCTCCAGGTTGTGGGGTGGAGGCAGCCCTCTGCCGATGACGATCATGCGGATCTTGTCGGCAATCGTCTCATCGTCGCTCTCATACGGTTCGGCATGGACCACCACATCCATGTCGCGATAGTGAACGTGAATAGCCTGTTCCACGTCATCCATGATCGTATGTGCGAGCTGGAAGGGCGTGGTCCGCCGGATGGCAATGGTGGTATCCACGAACACCTTGGCCCCTGACGGCCTGAGGCGGATGCTGCGCACCTCCGCAACGCCGTCCACTCCACGGACAGCCTCGAGCACCTGTTCGTACAACCCCTCGGGAACCCTGTCCATCAACGCGTCGATCGTCCGGCGTCCAAGGCGATAACTCACAAAGAGGACCAGAAGAGCCACTCCGATCGCCGCCACAGCATCTACCCAGTCATACCCGAACGCCACACAGACCAATCCCATCAGTACGACGAGTGAACTCCAGACATCGCTGGAAAAGTGCAGGGCATCCGCTTCCAGAGCCTGACTCCGGTACTTCTTGGCAACGCGGGACAGCGCCCGGGAACGGCTGATGTCCACAACGATAGCAATGGCGATGACGACAAAACTCCAGATGCTGGATTCGACGTGTGCGCTTTTCGTCACCAGACGATGGACCGCCTCCCAGATAATCCAGGCGCAGGTGATGAACAGGAGGAGCGTCTCAAGGAAAGCCGAGAGGTTTTCAATTTTTCCGTGCCCGTACTGATGTTCCCGGTCGGGGGGGCGGTCGGCGACCCGAACCGCAACATACGTCATGAGCGCGGCCAGAAAATCCAGGCCCGAATGTGCCGCCTCGGAGAGTAACCCCAGACTGTTCGTCTCCAGGCCGACCACCAGTTTGAGCCCCGTGATGAAGATTGCAGCAAAGACCGAAGTCAGGGCGATACGCTTCTTTTCGCTCATCCCTTCGCCGGCTACGATGGCCCCGGGCGCCGTCATCGTACTGTGAGGTGCCCCTGGACCACCACTGACGCGCGCATGACTCCGTTTCTTCGTCATTGAGGCGGGTTCCACGATCCACGCTTCCACTTCACAAGTTCCATGGTGACCGATCCGAGCAGCACTTTCAGCTTGCCTTTCAGCGGAACTGCATATGCGTCGTCACTGAACCATCCTTTGAAATCCCCGGTCATTCCGAATACGCCCACCACCGTTGTGGTACCCTCCATCTCAATCGCGCGCACGGGATAGTCCACGGCATCCAGGTCCACCGTTGTGCGTTCTCCCGGAAGGTAGAACGTCGTGATGCCAAGCTTTTCACGAAGGACCGTTGGCACGCCGACAGACCGGGCGGTGTGAACCAGCGTTCGTGGAAAGAACGCGATGGAGATCCCATCCAGAAACGATGGCTCGGTCAACACAAGCGTATCCCGCATTTTGCGAAGATGCGGCGCGCTGTGGGGGTCCTTCTGACGAACCTCCTCAATGGCGAGACGCCTGCTGGGCGGATCATAGATATAGTTTAGTCCGGTCCACTCTCCGTCTTCCTGTTTGTCCAGAGACCAGGAACTGGACGAATACAGGGACGAATCCATCCTGGAGTAGTAGATGGAGTGCAAATCCACGTAGGGCAGACCCTCGTAGGAGTCAATCCATGCCTGAACGGTAAGGTCCGGTTTCGCTTTCACGCGAACGATACCCAGCGTGACGAACGACCAGGTGACTTCATATGTCAATTCCTCTTCATCGGCCAGAACGATCGAACCGGGCGTGGGTTCGACGCTGTCGAGGGCATGAAGCGAAAGTACTACGGGAGCGCATAGTATTCCGCCGCTGAGCAGTGCGGTCAGCAATCCCAGAAATTTCCTATTCACTGGTTTTCGGTGCAGGTAGTGAAACAGGCGCGATTGTCACCGGACAATATACGAAGACTTTTTTGGAAGTGCATCTCAGCCCTGGTCGAGTTTGAACCGGAGCCGCAGTGCACCTTCCTCATGCGACCAGGAGATCAGCCGGAACCGGCCTATCTCCCGCGTCGAGCGGACATGTGCTCCCGCACATGGACAGGCGTCATATGTTCCGATTCTCACGATCCGCACGCTGGCGGCCGATTCCCCGGGCAGGCGGGACAGGTCAAACATCGAAGACGCGACTTCAGCCGGCAGGAATTCTTCAGAGACCGGAAGATCCCTGTCGATCACTTCATTGACGCAGCGTTCCACTTCTCCTGCTTCTCCCGGTGTCAGCGTTCTGCCGAAATGGTAGTCGGCCTTCGATTTCTTCTTCTCCAGATGGGTGGTGAACGGCCGTCCCATACCGAACATTGCGACAAGTGTTGCCGAGAGGATGTGTTCGGCCGAGTGCATCCTCGGGTCGGTGTCTTTCATATATCAGCCTTTCATCACTGCGAGGGGGACAAGCTTTGCCACTTTGCGCGCGATGCCCGCCGAATGCACAACATCAACCACACGGTGAACGTCTTTGTAGGCATCGGGTTGTTCTTCCGTGAGGCCCGCTTTGCTCTGGCCCCGGACCAGAACACCACGGCGTGCCATGTCGTGGAAGAGCGCTTCCGCCGACGTCCCGGCTTTTGCACGGGTACGGCTTTTTGCGCGTCCGGCACCATGGCATGCCGAGCCAAATGTTTCCTCCATGGCTCTCTCGGTTCCAACCAGAATGTATGAGGCGGTACCCATGCTTCCCGGAATCAGCACCGGTTGGCCGACCTCCCGGAGGTCAGGGGGCAGCGCCATATGCCCTTTCGGAAACGCACGGGTCGCCCCTTTCCGGTGGACAAGAACGGATCTGCGGGATTTGTCCACCAGGTGGCTCTCCTGTTTCGCGATATTGTGACAGACGTCGTAGACCACCCGGAGACCGGCATCGCCAATCACCTTCCGGAACACCTCCCGGATCCAGTGTGTCATCATCTGACGGTTTGCGAAGGCGAAATTGGCCGCTCCCGCCATGGCCGCCAGATACTGTCGCCCTTCCTTCGATCCCACGGGCACGCATGCAAGCTGACGGTCCGGCACCGAGATCCGGTAACGCTTCATTCCGTCGTGCATAAGATCCAGATAGTCCGTGCAGACCTGGTGGCCAAGCCCCCGCGATCCGCTATGTATCAACACGACAATCTGGTCCCGGCGGATACCGAAGGCGGCTGCAACGGGACCGTCATAGATCTCCGCCACATACTGGATTTCAATGAAGTGATTCCCCGAACCCAGGGTTCCCAGTTGGGTGTGTCCCCGCTCTTTTGCCCGGGCGCTGACAAGATCGGGATCTGCGCCGGGCAAGCATCCGGATTCCTCAATACGTGTCAGATCCTCTTCGCGCCCGTACGTCCGGGACACCGCCCATCGGGCACCCTCACGCAGTACCCCGTCCAACTCTCTGATTCCGAGGTCCAGAACTCCCTTTTTCCCCGTGCCGCAGGGGATGTCGCGGAACAGCCTGGACAGCAGCTCTTCCAGTCTACCTCGCACGTCGCCAGGATCGGCATCAGCAGCAAGAAGGCGGACACCGCAGTTAATATCAAAGCCCACACCCCCGGCGGACACTACGCCGTCCTGAAGATCGGCGGCCGCGACTCCCCCGATGCAAAACCCGTACCCCTGGTGCGCATCCGGCATTGCCAGCGAGCGGCCGACCATGCCGGGAAGTGTGGCAACGTTGGCTATTTGCTCGCAGGTCAGGTCCGATTCAATTTGTCTCAACAGCTCGGCATCCGCATAGACCATACCCTCAATTCGCATCCCCGACTTGTATGTCATCGGGAGGATGTGGCGGTATGGGTCTACGGAACGGAATGAGCCGGACATGGGGATCCTCTCATCTGACAGAAACAGTTCTTCTGTGCATTAGTGCAAGATAGCCGGGCAGAAGATCACTCGCAAGTCTCTGCCTCGGGAGTGTTCGCACCGAAGGCGTTCGTCCGGAGGGGGTGTGGCTCGGGACCGTTTGTCCCGAGGGTGTTCCTCCCGGAGTGGTTGCCTCGAGGTCTTCGCCCCGGACATGTCATTTCAGCGGCGTTCCCCCCTAAGGCATTCGTCCCGGGACACTCGTCCTGAAGGTGTTGATCCCAAGGATGTTCGTTTCGGTGGGGTTTTGCTTTTCGGGGTCGGTGCGCTGACGGTGGCACGACGGTCTCTAGATGTCCAAATAGACCCTCACCACACACTCATCCGGGCTTTGCTGTATATGGAGCAGATGATATGTCACCGCCTTCACATCCGTGCGCACGGTGTGGCGCAACGGGGAGAATATCTCTCCGTGCACGGTCGCGATGAGCGATGCAGGAGAAGGGATCTCGATATCAAACCGGGAGCCCGCGAACCCACACCCATCGAACAGATACAGTATCTCGGAGAGCCAGCGTACGAGCAATTGGTCTGTGTCGGAGGCAGTGAGCGTTATCCTTCGCGATTCCCGCAGAACCACATGGGTGGGATCAAGTATGACGGACATCAGCCCTTCTGCCGCTTGCGCAAAAGCATCCGCCAGGGACGGTCCCCGCGCCTCGATGCCGACGTCCGCCGGGTGCTCGAGAATCTCATACCCCGGGCTCATTGATCCGCCTTATGCCATGGAATGGCGCGCAAACCTGTTCCCTTCAATGTCGATGAGCATGGCTACGAACCCCGGCTCCTTGATGATCTTCCCTCTTTTCGAACGCAGGGAAGGCAGCCCGCGTTCCTCCGGTGTTCCTGACTCCCCGTGGATCACCTGCCGGCAAGGATCACCAGATCCTTTGAGGTCTCTGGAATGTAGGGGTCCATGTTCACACCACCATATAACCCGATCTGCGCGAACCCGGCTGCACGCAGGACGGCAACGAGCTCGTCATCCATAATCGGATTCAAATCCACACTCTCGGACACGGTTGCCGACTGACCCGTGAGATCCTCCCGGGTAATCGTGAATCTGATACGTCCTGCGGGATATTCATACCTGCGGCTGTACCGTTTGCCGTTCACTTCTTTAACGTTCACCAGAGTCTCGCGCGAAGCAAGGATCCTGCGGTAGTTCAGCAATTGGGCGAACAGGATGCCTTCGGGCTTCAACACCGCGGCGAAGGAAACCATCGCTTCATGCAGTTCTTCCGGCGTTAGAATGTGCGCAAGAGTATTGCCGAGCGACACTACCGCATCGACGGGTTGTTCGATCAACCGGGGAAGGTCGGAAAAGCCTGCCACATGTGTGCGGAGGGTAATACCCATTTCCTTTGCATGCCCTGCGAGAGAGGAAATCATGTTCGGAGAAAGATCCACGGCGGTCACATCCACGCCGAGCTGGGCCAGGAGAAGCGCATGGAACCCCGTCCCGGTTCCCGCGTCAATCGCCGACCGGATATGCCACTGCTCCACCAGCCCCTTGAAGAACGGCCGTTCCCGCTCGAACCGTTGCTCAAAACCGGTCATTGCATCATAGTCAGGAGACAACCGGTCGTAGAAGCCGGCCACGGCCGTCCGTGTATCAGTCATTGGGACCATACTGCGGCACCTGTCCGCGGAAGTGTTGATACACCGGTGCATCCAGGGTCTGGAATCGCCGTTGATATTCTTCACGGGTAATGCCGTTCTGCCAGAACCCGCTCAGCATCGCCAGACCCGTGACGGCGACAAAGAGCCCCGCCACGAGCGTCCCGTACACCCACGTGGGCACGGCCGGTCCACGCGTGCTGATGCGCACATCAAGTGTGGCCTTCACCGGGCACACCGCAACGCACGCCATACAACTGCTGCATTCATCACTCCAGACACGCTTTGCTTTATGGACCTTGATGGACGCGGGACAGGCCTTCGTGCACAACTCACAGTCCACACACGTCTGTGTGTTGCGCGTGATCTTGAGCGGGCTCAGCCAGCCCGTGATCCCCAGCAAAGCCCCGTACGGGCAGAGAAATCTGCACCAGAAATTCTTTATCACCACTGACAGAAGGACAAGGACGAGGATCGTGCCGAGGGCAAAAGTGGAAATGTGCACAAAGAACAGGTACATCTTCACGTCGGCCATCTTGTTATACGGGCTGTAGATGAATTCCCGGAGGGCATCGACGTCCATGTTCCAGATGGACCAGACAAAGAAGACCAGCAGCAGATACTTCAGGGACCGGAGAGGATAGTCCAGCCAGCGGGGAAGTGTAAGCGTACCCTTGAAAAGTCGTTGGCCCAGCATCCAGAGGGACTCACTGAGCGTCCCCACGGGACAGAGCCAGCTGCAGAAGGCTTTCTTCAGAACCACGCTCACCACAACAATCCCGAGGAGGATGACGAAACCGGAGGGGTGGATGCTGTTGAGTATTCCCGTATGGAACCAGTACTTCACGCTGATCAACGCACTGATGGGCAGGAAGCCCTCTACGCCGGGTGGGCGGGGGAAGAACGTCTCCTGGCCCCCGGACATCCCCCAGCGCATAAAGAGGAAGAATTCGATCCCGATCCAGATACACAGGAGCACAAACGCAGCCTGGACGACCGTTCTCTGGAATTGCGAATCCTCTTTGAGACGCCACACAATGCGTTTGAACCGGCGGCGCTCGCCTGCGAAATCGGGTTGTTTGCGCCTGAGTTCCAGCGGTATCTTTTTTACACGCATTTTACCGGCCCGGACAAGCGCAGTCGTCCGGAGAACCGGTGTTATCGTTCTTGCAGGTACAACCTCGTCATGCAACCGCATCGTTCCTCCCGTGTACCGATCACGTCCCTCCAACTCCCCGGCAGAACCTGCGGCACTTCATCCTCCCGCCGCCGATCTGTTCTCTTCCCGCACCGTGGAGGCCGGGCACAACGGACTCCTGCCGATCCTCGCACACGTGCCGGAGTCCGTTTACTTCCTGAGATACTCCGGCTTCTTCATCTCCTTCGCCATCTGCCCGATATTCTTGACCTGGAGCATCGTGGTGATACTCTCCCGTACTCCGGACCATGTTTCGTGCACGGCGCAGGGATTCTTCCCCGAACAATCCGGAAACCCCATGACACAATTGTGCGAAAACCCCGCTCCGTCAATCGCTTCAACGATTTGAAAAAGGGTGATCTCCTTCGCCGGCATCGCGAGCGCGAATCCCCCGTGCGGCCCTTTCACCGAAGTAAGAAAGCCCTTGCGGGTCAGTCCCTGAAGGATCTTCCCCAGAAAATGATACGGGATGTCGAGACGTTTGGTGAGATCCTTGATGGAGATCCTCTCCCCCTCTTTTTCAGGGCAAGGTACACCATCGCCTGGAGTGCATACTCACATTGACGCGAGAAGATAAGGCTCATAGTATTATCAGATCAATTAGTCTGAATATAAGGAACAGTCCGGAAAAAATCAAGCTGGCAGGGGGGACAAATCACACTATCGGATACGGTCGCCGTTCAGCAGGTTCACAGGTCCGCGGGGGAACGGCTTCACTGGTCTACACCATCGCAGCTTCACAACTCTGCAGGGGAACGGCTTCACAGGAACACAGCCACATGCCCCCACCCCGAGCGCAGAGGTCTATTTCACACATTCGGCGAAGAGATTGACCTCTTCCTCTTCAAACTGGATCTTCGTACATGGCCGCCCGAACGGGGAATTCAAAAACAGCCGGTTCATGTCCTCTTCCGTCCGGTGAATCAGGTTCCACTCGAGGACATAGTCCATAAATTCCTTCGCAGGGTTGCGGGGATGGAAGTTCCCAAGGATCACGCGTCCGCCCGGCACAAGGTTGTCGTAGGCATACTGCAGCAGCTTGTGCACGAGCTTGTCGTTCAGGTAGTCGATCAGTCCGATACTGTAGATCAGGTGCTGGGGCTCCACCCTGGTTTTCCCGCGTCCCAGGAACAGGGCGATCAGGTTCTCGTTCACCAGGGTGATTTGTGCTGCAAGCTTCTCGCGATTGCGCCGATCATCCACAAAAGCCAGCGCCTGAAGGTCGATATCCAGAAGAGTGACGCGCAGGCGCGACCTGTCCGGAAGGGCCGCGAAGGCATCAAACACTTCCGTCGCGGGGCCGCTGGCCATACACATCACCTTGACCGCCCTCTCGGAAACCGTGTTCACCGACTGGACAATTTCGCAGGCGAAAATACCGCGCCGGTTGCGGACCGCACGCGAGGGGGGCATATCCAGAAACATCCTGTCCATCACCGGCCCCAGCCGGCCGCTCCCTTTCGCCACGTTCATGTAAATGTTGTAGATCGAGAGATAATCGCCAGCATACCCGCGGGGCTTGGAGTAGAACCGTTCCGCGGTTTCCGTCGTGAGTACATAGGGGAGCATCTCGTGCTGGAGCCGGCTGCCGATCTGCCGTTTAACACCCTCGTTCAACCCCGAGGAAGCACCCAGCACATCGTGGGAGATGTGCATGAGATCCCTGGACATCAGATGAAATTGCCGCTCCATTTCTGCAGACACACTCCCGGACTTGAGTGCCTCCTTGTCCAGCAACACCATGGTCCGTTTGAACCGGTCAATTTCCGCCTGCGCTTCCCGGACCGTGGGGTCCCGCTGCATCTGCTCGTCGGCGGTAGGCTGAGCGGCGGAAAGATCTGCGTTCGTGCGGCGAAGCCGCCCGGCCATGACCACAATGATCGCCTTGTAGAAATCCGCCGCATAAACGTGATCATGTTCCAGTTTTTCTTCAAGAGTATTCCTCGTCACCTCCAGCACCAGGGAAGGTTCCCGGGCAACAACTGTTCCCGTTGTTGTCCCGTTCGTAAAGAACGAGATCTCCCCCAGCACGCTTCCCGCCGCCACATGTTCGTATGAGGGCAACTCGGGCGACCCTAAGATTACTCCGAACAGCCCGTCCAGAACGATATACAACGCATCGTTCCGTTCCCCTTTTTTCAGCAGGATGTCCCCCGCTTCAAGACGGCGTTCACGGCCATTCTGCACAATCCATGAGAGAATGTATTCCGGTAGGACCTCGAGAAGACCAGCCATGGTGCGCTCTGCGTTATCGTGTTTCCTTCTTTCCTACCCTCTGCCGTATCCGAGCCGCTTCAGCCATTCCTCTTTCTCGCGCCACTTCTCCCTCACCTTCACGTGCAGTTCCAGAAACACGGGATGGTTGAGCAGCGTTTCGATATCGGTCCGCGATGCGCGCCCGATTTCCTTCAACATCGATCCCTTTTTCCCGATGAGAATCCCCTTCTGGGAGTCGCGCTCGACATACACATCGGCGCTGACGAACCACTTCCCCACCTCACGCTCCGTGAATTCCACAACATCCACGGTCGTGGCGTAAGGGATCTCCTCCTTGGTCGCCAGGAAGATCTTCTCGCGGATGATCTCCGCCACAAAGAAACGTTCGCTCTGTTCGCTGACGATGTCCGTGGGATAATAGGGCGGATGTTCGGGGAGGAGCGGAACAAGTGCGGGGACAAGGTCCTTCACCCCCTCCCCCTGCCGTGCGCACACCGGAAACACCTCGCGGAAGGGAAACGCCCTTGAGTAGAAATCGATGATGGGCAGGAGCAGATCTTTGCGGACCAGGTCGACTTTGTTGATGATCAGGAAGACCGGTTTTTTCAGACCCTGGAGCCGTGAAAACGCTTCGGCGTGGGTTTGATCGCCGCCGGTCATGGGGTTGGCGGCGTCGATCATGAAAAGAAGGATGTCGGCATCGGCGATCGCCGAACCTGCAAACTGCATCATCGCTTCCTGGAGCAGATACCGCGGCTTGATGATGCCGGGCGTATCCAGGAAGACGATCTGATGGTTTTCACCAGAGAGAATGCCGAGAATTTTGTGGCGGGTAGTCTGCGGTTTTTCCGTGACAATCGAAATCTTCTGCTGCAGAATCACGTTCATCAGCGTAGACTTGCCGACGTTCGGTTCGCCGATGATCGTCACATAACCCGCCCTGAACGCCGGTGGCATCACTTGTCGTCACCGTGGTGGAAGGCCGGGGCATCGTGTCTCGTCACAGGGCCGCCTCTCCGGATTCTCCGGTACGCACGCGGACCGCGTCGTCGACCGTGGTGATGAAGATCTTTCCATCGCCGACCTGTCCGGTTTTCGCCGTCTTCAGGATCGTCTCCACGACCTTCTCCGCCATCGCATCGGAGACCACCACTTCGAGTTTGATCTTTGGAAGGAAGTCGATCTGATATTCCGATCCGCGGTACACCTCCGTGTGCCCCTTCTGCCGGCCGTACCCCTTGACTTCGGTAAGGGTCATTCCTTTGACACCGAGCTCCGCGAGCGCTTCGCGCACGTCGTCGATCCTGAACGGTCGAATGATCGCCTCGATCTTCTTCATCGCTGTTTCCCTCTGTGATCTCCGTGGTTCGTTGGTCGTCGTGCGGGAGTGCAACTATCGCCCGTGGCACTGCTTGTACTTCTTGCCGCTGCCGCACGGGCAGGGATCATTGCGGCCGGTCTTTTCCCCGACCTGGATCGGCTGCTGTTTTCCCGCGCGCGGGGCCTGATCGGGTCCGCCTTGCTGGGCCGCCCCGCCGGGAACGGGCTCGCGGTCGGCACGGAACCCCATGCCCTCCGCCGAGTCGTGCATGGTGCGCATCTGCTGCGGAGGGCGTTGCGGCCCGCGGAGGGGCAACTGTTGTGCCTGCGCGGGGAAGAGACGGAACACCGTCGTGGCGGTCTCCGCGTTGATCTGATCCAGCAGCTCCATGAACATCCGGAAGGCTTCGGTTTTGTATTCCACCAGCGGATCCTTCTGCCCGTACGCGCGCAGATGGATGCCTTCCTTCAGATCGTCCATCTCGCGCAGGTGATCTTTCCACTTCTCATCGATCACCTGCAATACCACCATCTTCTCGATCTGTCCCATTATCGCGGAACCCAGCTTTTCCTCTTTCCGCTTGTAGAACTCGGCGGCGGCGGCGAGAATTTCCTTTCGTACGCCGTCGGGACCGATATCCTGCCAGCGTTGCGGGGTAATCGGCAGTTCCACGAGAAGCTGCGAACGCAGATCGTCCTGCATCGCCTGGATTTCGCCGTTCGCGTAGTACTTATCCACCAGCCTGCCCGCAAGATCTTCGGCGAGATCCATGATGTCATCTTTGACGCGGTCACGGACCAGAGCTTTGCGGCGCCGCGCGTACACGACTTCGCGTTGCTGGTTCATCACGTTGTCATATTCGAGAAGGCGTTTCCGGATGCCGTAGTTGTTTTCTTCGACCTTTTTCTGGGCCCGTTCCACGGAACGGGTGATCATCCGGTGCTGGATGACCTCCCCTTCCTTGAGGCCCATCCGTTCCATGATTCCCGCGATCCGGTCGCTGCCGAACAGCCGCATCAGGTCGTCTTCCAGCGAGAGGAAGAACTGCGATGAACCCGGGTCGCCCTGCCGTCCCGCCCGGCCCCGCAGCTGGCGGTCAATGCGCCGGGCTTCATGGCGCTCCGTGCCGATGATGTGGAGACCCCCCGAATCCCGGACACCCGGACCCAGCTTGATGTCGGTGCCGCGTCCCGCCATGTTTGTGGCAATGGTGATTGCCCCCGGAAGACCTGCATTCGCCACGACCTCGGCTTCCCGCTGGTGCTGCTTGGCGTTCAGCACGTTGTGGGGGACGGTTTTCCGCTTGAGCATGCGGCTGATCGTCTCCGACACTTCCACACTGGTCGTGCCCACCAGAACGGGACGTTTCTCGACACGCAGCCGTTCGATTTCCTCGATCAGCGCGTTGTACTTTTCGCGCTTGGTCTTGTAGATGAAGTCATCCTGGTCGTCCCGGACCATCGGCTTGTTGGTCGGCACCACGACGACATCAAGTTTGTAGATATCAAAGAACTCGCCCGCCTCCGTTTCCGCCGTCCCCGTCATCCCGGCAAGCTTCTTGTACAGTCGGAAGTAATTCTGCAACGTGATCGTGGCAAGGGTCTGCATATCCCTCTCCACTTTCACGCCTTCCTTCGCTTCGATGGCCTGGTGCAGACCGTCAGAGTATCGCCGGCCCGGCAACAAGCGGCCCGTAAACTCGTCGACGATCATCACTTTGCCATCGTCGCTCACGACATATTCGTCATCCTTTTCATACAGCGAATACGCCCTCAACAGCTGCGTCACGGTATGGATCCGGTCGCTCCGTTCCGCATAGAGCAGATTCAGTTCATCTTTCTTCTGGCGGACGGCGTCCTGGCTCAACGTCGTGTCATTTTCCAGCACGCTGAATTCCGTTCCGAGGTCGGGCAGAACAAAGAAATCCCTGTCACCCACCATCGGAGACAGATATTCGCGCCCCTTTTCCGTCAGGCCGATCTGGTGGTTCCGCTCTTCGATGGCATAGAACAAATCGTCGTCAATCTCGTGCATCCTGCGCGACTGATCGCGTAAATATTCGCTTTCTGTGTGCTGCATGAGTTTCTTGTTCGCCGGTTCGCTGAACACCTTGAGAAGGCGGGGATGCTTCGGGAGTCCCCGCGACGCGCGAAGCAGGTGCACACCGGCCTCGTCTTCCTTCCCCTCCGCCAGCAGCTTCTCCGCCTCGGCGACACTCTTTGCGACGAACGCCTTCTGCGCATTCACGACACGTTCCACCAGCGGCTTCATCTCGTTGAACTTGTGATCCTCGCTTTTGGTGGGCCCGCTGATAATCAGCGGCGTCCGCGCTTCATCAATCAGCACCGAGTCCACTTCGTCGACGATCGCGTAGTAGTGCTCCCGCTGGACAAGGTCAATCTTGTCCACCACCATGTTGTCACGCAGATAGTCGAAGCCGAACTCGTTGTTGGTCCCGTAGGTGATGTCACAACCGTATTCCCTCCGGCGCTGGGAAGAATCCATGGTGTTCTGGATGCATCCCACCGTCAGCCCGAGAAACTGGTAGATCTGGCCCATCCAGATACTGTCGCGCTTGGCAAGATAGTCATTGACCGTCACCAGGTGGACGCCACGGCCGGGCAGCGCATTCAGATAGATGGGCAGCGTTGCCACCAGCGTCTTCCCCTCGCCCGTCGCCATCTCGGCAATCTTACCCTGGTGCAAGACCATCCCGCCGATCAGCTGCACATCAAAGGGGATCATATCCCATACCACGGGATGCCC
The DNA here is from genome assembly GCA_963779225.1 of uncultured Bacteroidota bacterium. Taxonomy (GTDB): domain Bacteria; phylum Bacteroidota; class Ignavibacteria; order UBA10030; family UBA6906; genus CAVPCZ01. The sequence continues at coordinate 536,623 of CAVZWW010000001.1, read as the reverse complement.
CATCAGATCGAACGTCCAACCGCTTTCTTTCATGCGCCGGCAGGCGTCCTTGACAACGGCAAATGCCTCGGGAAGAATTTCCTGAAGCCGTTCGCGGGTGATCTCGTCGCGCTCCTTCTCGACCTCGCCGATCTCATCCAGGACCTTCTCCCGGGCGCTCCCCTCAATATCTCCCTGCAATTCCTTCTGGAGTTCAGCCAGGCGATCTTCACTCTCCTTGATCGCCTCCTGGATCTGCACCCGGAAAAGCTCCGTCTTCGCCCTGAGCTCCTCATCCGAAAGGCCCGCCAGGCTCTCCTGGTAGCCGTTAATCTCATCGACGCGCGGACGGAGCAACCTGACATCTTTTTCGTGCTTGCTGCCAAACATTTTTCTCAGAATACTCAGCATTCCGGTCACCAACTCACAATTGTGGTCTATTCAATGCCCGCACTCTCTCTCGCGGGACCCGTGAAGCTTCATGAATAATTAATATAACCAGATTCCCCGTACCAAGCAATCTCTTGCATTTTGCCCAAACTTTGCTGAACATAAATCTTATTGGAGCGGATGCGTGGGCCGCGATGTGCAGGCCACGCACACCCCCGGTCTTCCTTTTTGCTCCCCGCTCTCTGGAGCCTCCGCAAGCGTACAGTCACTCGAAAAGGGAATGGTATGAGGCATCTCCTGGTGGTGGTGTTTTTCAGCATCCTCGTTATCGGCTGCACCGGTGCGCGTGATGCCGCACGGCTCAGCACCCTCAGCGTTTCGTCCTCACCCGCACTCAAGGCCCGGGTCGATGCGCTCATTGCGGATACCCTCTTTCCTCCCTGCAATGTGGGCGTCAAGATCGTCTCGTTAAGCAGGAACGAAACACTCTATACGCTGAACGAACACATGCTCTTCAATCCTGCATCCAATCAGAAGCTCTTCACCACAGCAGCCGCCCTCAACACTCTCGGCGTCTACGCTACTTTTCCGACCGTTGTAAGCGCCGATACGGCACGTAATCTGATCGTCATCGCCGGATTCGGGGATCCGCTGCTGTCCACCGCCGATCTCGACAGTCTGGCCCGTGTGTGCGCACCCGCGCTTCCGCCCGGGCGGTCGTGGGATCTCGGCGTGGACGTGCGCTACTTCGACGACCTGCACTGGGGCGCCGGCTGGACATGGGATGAAGAGCCGGCGGCGTACGGGATGTTCATCACACCCCTTATTCTTAACAACAACACCGTCACCGTCCGGGTTCTCCCTTCGGCGACGCCCGGCATGCCGCCGACCGTCAGCATCGACCCGCAAACCGCATATGTACCGCTTATCAATACTGCCGTAACCGTCGCAGACTCTGTACAGGTGCCCCTCGAAATCACGCGCCTCTGGCGCGAGCGGCTGAACACGATCACCGTCACCGGACAAATCCAGACTTCATCGCGCGAACGCGTCCAACAGCTCAGCGTCTGGCGGCCTGAATTGTATGCCGGAACGGTGTTCGCCGAGAAACTGCGTGCTCAGGGCATTCAGGTCAACACCGTCCGGATCGACTCCGCCTCGGCAGCACCGGCAATGACGCTTCAGTATGCCCATGCCATCGACACCGTTCTGACGTTCCTCAACAAAGTGAGTGACAATCTTTCGGCTGAAAGTGTCCTGAAGAGCATCGCCGCCTCGAAAAACGGCGTCCCCGGATCCGCCCGGGAGGGAATTGCGATCGTCAACACCTATCTCGCCGCCAACGGGATCGACACCAACAGGATCTCCATCGCGGACGGGTCGGGATTGTCCCGCTACAATCTCACATCGCCGGCGACGGTCGTGGCACTCCTCACCGCAATGCACAGGGACAGCCTGAACTTCCCGGTGTTCTTTCACGCGCTCCCCATTGCGGGGGTGGACGGGACAATCGGGGGAAGGATGAAACGGACACCGGCGGAAGGAAATCTGCGGGCGAAGACGGGCACACTGAGCGGTGTGACCGCGCTTTCCGGCTACGTGAACAGCGCCGACGGCGAGATGCTCGCGTTTTCGATTCTGATGCAGAACTATGCTGCAGGCTCCCGCGCCTACCGGGCGGTGCAGGATGCCATTGGTGCACTGCTCGCGGCGATGAGGAGAGACGCTCTTTAGGCGGCATCCCGAACATGCCGCCGCCCCGGGAGGCCTGAAGCTACGTCCCCGGAGCCGAGAAGAACATGACGGCAAGCGGCGGAACGGTCAGCACCAGCGACTGTGCATATCCGTGAGCACTCACCGCATCGGTCTGGAGACCTCCAATATTACCCACGTTTGAACCGCCGTATGTCTCGCCATCGCTGTTGAGCACTTCACGCCAGTACCCCGGCGCGGGAACCCCTACCCGATATCCTCTTCGAACGACGGGAGTAAAATTGCACACGACAAGGATACTCTCTCCCCCGGTCTTCCCCTTCCGCAGAAAACTCACGGTACTGTTTTCCCAGTCGTGGAAATCGATCCAGGCAAATCCCTCCCGCGAGAAATCCACTTCATATAATGACGGCGTTCTGCGGTAGAGACCGTGCAGATCCTGCAACCACCGCTGCACACCGCGGTGGAACGGGTACTCCAGCACGTGCCATTCGAGGCTCTCCTCGTGATTCCATTCCCGCCACTGGGCAAACTCCGTCCCCATGAACAGGAGCTTCTTCCCGGGATGGGCGAACATGTAGCCGAACAGCAGACGGAGGTTTGCATACTTCTGCCACTCATCCCCCGGCATCTTGCCCGCAAGCGCCCCCTTGCCATGAACCACTTCGTCATGCGAGATGGAAAGGAGAAAATTCTCGCTGAAGGCATACCAGATGCTGAACGTCAGTTGATTGTGATGGAATTTCCGGAAGACGGGATCCTTACTGAAATAGTCGAGTGTGTCGTGCATCCACCCCATATTCCATTTCAACCCGAAACCCAGTCCACCCACGTAGAGCGGCCGTGACACCATCGGCCAGTCGGTGGATTCCTCGGCGATGGTCTGCACATCGGGATACTCGCCGTACACCACCTGGTTCAGCTGCTTCAGGAAGGCGATCGCTTCCAGGTTCTCTTTTCCGCCGAAAATGTTGGGGATCCACTCCCCCTCTTTCCGCGAGTAGTTGAGGTACAGCATCGAAGCGACGGCATCCACCCGGATCCCGTCGATATGAAACAGGTCAAACCAGTAGAGCGCGCTGCTGATCAGGAAAGCGCGAACCTCATTCCGTCCGTAGTTGAAAATGGCGCTCTTCCAGTCCGGGTGAAATCCCAGACGCGGATCGCTGTGTTCGAAGAGGTGTGTCCCGTCGAAGTACGAGAGACCGTGCTCGTCTGCCGGGAAATGCGAGGGAACCCAATCGAGAATCACACCGATTCCCCGCTGGTGCAGCGTGTCGACCAGGAACATAAAATCCTGCGGCGTGCCGTACCGGCTTGTGGGCGCAAAATAGCCGACGGTCTGGTATCCCCACGATCCGTAGAACGGATGCTCCATCACCGGCAGGAATTCCACGTGTGTGAACCCCATCTCGCAGACGTAATCGGCAAGCTGCAGCGCGAGTTCGCGATATGTCAGGGGGCGGTTGTTCTCTTCGGGCACGCGTCGCCAGGAGCCGAGATGTACTTCGTAAACCGAAATCGGCCCGTTCAGCGCATTCGCCTTTCCACGGGATGCCATCCATGCGGCGTCCTCCCAGCCGTATGCCGTGTCCCACACAATCGATCCGGTGCGCGGAGGGACCTCCCAGTACCGTGCAAACGGATCTCCCTTGTCCACGACGTACTCATTGAATCTTGACACGATCCGGTATTTGTATACGTTCCCGTGTCCGACGCCGGGCACAAAGAGTTCCCACACGCCGGATTCATCTTTCCGAACAGCCATCTCGTGCACGCCGGCGGACCATCCGTTGAAATCACCGATCACCGACACCTGATCGGCATTGGGAGCCCACACCCGGAACCAGGTCCCGGCGACACCCGCCAGCGAGCCGGTGAATGCACCAAGTGTGTTGTACAGCCGGAAATGGTTTCCCTGCTTGAAGAGATACACATCATGATCGGTCATTCGTTACCCCCTCTGTGCGCCATCCCCACCCTAGGTCCGTTCTTCATCCGGGGATGAAATGCCCAGATAACTAATGTGCGTACTAGCCAGCAATTCTTTGGCGCGCGCTTCCTGTCCCCGTCGCACATACAGGATCGCCGGTTGAACCAGGGGGTACATGTCGGTGAAGTTTTCCCCCTGGAAATAGTACTCAATCTCCGCGTTTTCCAGAACCGGCTTGATCACGGCCATATCACCGACATTATACGTGGACATGACCTGCACAAAGCCGGCTCCGGTGTGGTCCGGTTCCGGAGGGAGACCCTTGACCAGCGGAATTCGGCAATCTGCACATTCTTTAATGCCCTCTAGGTATTCGGACTTACACTGTGGACAGAACATGGTCCCTCCGCTGGTTATGGATTCCAGTATAAGCTACACACAAAGAACACGGGTGTCAAGCAATCGGCATAGGGGCGTCGGGTAATCCCCGACGACCCCTGCCACACCACCCGGCATGCGGGTCCGCACCGGGCGGTTCAGAAAGTGGAACTTGATGCAGCCAGCCGCGGCACGCCAAGCTGGTCGAAGTAGCGTGTCGGGAGCGCAAGGTGGATGAGCTTGGCGGAGTTCCTCCACCATCGTCGGCCGTTGGCGGCCACCCGTGCGGCGGAGTCGACCGACATCCCGCGGGCGCGGAGCTCCCGGAAGATGGTCGGACCGCGTTTCCACTGCTTCAGGTGGAGCGCGCGTAGACGATGACGTATCCATTCGTCAAGATCACTGAAGATTCTCGGAGTGTCCGCAAGTCGGTAGTATTCGTTCCAACCCACGAGATAGCTCCGTAGTTCAGCAGCAACCGTGGCGATACTCCGTCCCCGCGTTCGCTTGGTGATCCGACGAACGCGGTCTTTCATCACCTGGAGTGATTTCCTACTCACCCGGCGTTTCACCACATGACCCGGGGCGAACCAGAACGAGTACCCCAGGATCTTGCGGCGCGTTGCCAGATCCACCGCACTTTTCGATTCGTTGACCTGGAGTTTCAGCCCGGTGAAGAGCCGTCGGAGCAGTCGCATGGCCCGTTCACCCGAACGTCGTGTCTGTACGTAAATGTTACAGTCATCGGCGTAACGGACGAAGCTGTGCCCGCGCCTCTCCAACTCCTTGTCAACCTCATCGAGCAGCACGTTTGCCAACAGTGGTGAGAGAGGTCCGCCTTGCGGCGTGCCCTCATACCGCTCTATCACCACGCCTCCGTGTGCCATGACTCCCGCCTCCAGGTAACGGCGGATGAGTCCCAGTACCCGGCGGTCGTTGGTCCGCCTGGCGAGTCTTCCCATCAGCACATCGTGGTTGACGCGGTCGAAGAACTTCTCCAGATCCACGTCCACCACCCAGCGGCGTCCTTGCTGGACGTAGCGTTGCGCCGCGCAGACTGCCTCGTGCGCACTCCGTCCAGGTCGGAAGCCATAACTGTGCCGTGAGAAGCTCCCGTCCAGGTCCGACTGCAGAACCTGTAAAAGCGCCTGCTGGATGAACCGGTCGAGCACGGTCGGGATGCCAAGCTCGCGCATCCCTCCCCCACTCTTTGGGATGAGCTGTTGCTTCACCCTCTGGGGATTATAGGTCCCCGCGAGCAGTTGCTCGCGGATCTTGACCCAGTGTTCCCGCAGGTGTGCACTCAGTTCATCGACCGTCATCCCGTCGATTCCCGGACTCCCTTTGTTGCTCTTGACACGCTTCAACGCGTTCTGAAGGTTCGGACGGCTTACCACCCGTTCCATCAGATCGTTTCTGCCTGAGCTTTCGGTCTCGCGCGTCGCCATCGGTACTTCCCCGCTCCGCTGGCGCTTCGGGGTTTCACCCCTGGCTTCCAACGGGAGCTCCAGTTGCCCGGACATCTGGGGCCGTGTACCTTTGAGGCGCATCGCTCCCTCTGCTCTTCTTTCTGTTCGGGCCTTCATCCCGCTTTGGCGGGACTATTATGCCCTCTGCTGACTTCTTGCTCCCCAGCTTCACAGCGGGGTCACCCTTTCAGCTGTAAGGCAAGATCTCCCCAGATAAGGCGTCTACCTTTCACCGCGCGACCGCCGGATTTACGACGCCTGATCCTTGACCATGAGAGCTTTGCGGTCTATGGCTCGCTCGCCCTGATCGGCATCGCCTCTGATCCGGTTTCTGTGCGTCGGCCCGCGGCTTCGCTCCACGCTTCCTTCCCACGGTCAGTCACCCTTCCGCAGTTGCGCTTCGCTTCGATCGCTATGGTCAACTCTCGGGAGGACTCTCACCTCCAAGGTATACGTCATGCTGGGCGTACCAAAAAAAGCCCGGTCCCGCAAAGCGGGACCGGGCTGTGAACCTCACCCGGACGCCGGAATCACTTATTCGAGTGCGCGAATCCGCACATTACCGCCGGAGGTATGAGCATAGATGGTATTGCCGCCCCCGTTTACGGTACCCCGGATGTTGGTGGATTTGATTTTGCCCGTCACGGTCACCGGCAGGTCACACTCCACTTCTCCACCGCTTGTCGACGCATCAATCGTCGCTCCAACGGTCTTGGCAATCGCAACGGTCACGTTGCCACCGGAAGTTTCTGCGTGGACTCCTTTGTTGGGTCCGCGCACCGATACCGTGACGTTGCCCCCCGACGTCTCCGCCTTAACACCCCCCTCGACATCACTCACGCTGACATTCCCGCCGGATGTCCCCGCCTCAACATCTCCAACGATCTTCTTTATCCGGACATCACCACCGGATGTCTGCGCGTGGAGATCGCCCTTCATCTCCTCTGCATTGATGTTCCCGCCGGATGTCCGGATATCCGTCTGTCCTTCGGTTGCCTTGATACGCACATCACCCCCCGACGTTCTCCCTTCCACCCGTCCCTTGATATCCCTGGCGTCCAGGTCCCCTCCCGATGTGCGAAGGTTCAAATGATACTCCCGGGGGACACTAATCGTGAATTTCGCGTCCAGATGACTCCCGCCCAGCCAGCTCCAGCCGCTTTTATTCCGCCGCCCCTGCACCTCCACTCCCGAAGGGGTCTGCTCACTGGTGATCTCGAAGTGATCCACTTCCCCCTGACCACCGTGCAATTCCACCAGAATGGACACTTCGGAGCCGTCCGTCCCCACAACATTTACCGATCCCTGATCGGTGTTGACGACAAGTGTCCCGCCTGCTGATACCTGGTACTTCTTCTCATATTTGCGGTCTGCGCCGAAAAGCGCACTCGTCGCAATCAACAGAACTGCCACCACAACGATCAAACGCGATGTTCGCATATGAGTCTCCGGAGATGTGAGTATTCCATCTCTTCATTAGACGCCAACGGGCAGCAAAAGGTTGCAGCATTTTGTCTATTTTGCATTTGGAGACCGATTTCTGTACGTTGAACGAAATGTTCCAGCAAGCAGGCAACACATCCCTATGTGGAAAATGACCGGCGTGTGCATCGCCCTTCTTTGCGCTGCAGGATGTGCGCAGCCGCCAAAAGATCCCGGAACCAAGCAGGCGCCCGGGATTCCATCCCCTCCACCGGCGGTCACCCGCATCCCCCAATTCAGTGGAAATGGTGCCTATGAGTATCTGAAGGCACAGACCGCCTTCGGCCCGCGGAACCCCAATTCCCCCGGACATGCTGCCTGTCTCAGCTACCTCGTGTCGGCACTCAAAGGGGTCGCCGACCAGGTCCGCCTTCAGGAGTTTACGCAGGAGGGGTATGACGGAGAAAGACTTCACCTCACAAACATCATCGCATCTTACAAACCGGATGCGCGGGCACGGATTCTTCTCTGCGCACATTGGGACTCACGGCCGCGTGCGGAATACGACGAAAACCGCAGCCGGCGCAACGAACCGATCCCCGGGGCCAATGACGGCGCCAGCGGTGTCGGCGTGCTGCTGGAACTGGCACGGCTCCTGAAGGAGACTCCCCCTGCAATCGGCGTGGATATCGTGCTCTTTGATGGCGAAGACTACGGAAAAGACGGGGACCATGCCCTCTACTTGATCGGCTCGAGGTACTTTGCCCGCAACAAACCCGCCGACTACCTGCCCCGTTTCGGCATTCTCCTGGACATGGTAGGAGATACATTCCTCGACCTCCCAAAAGAAGCCAACTCCGTGAAATTCGCCCCTGATATCGTCTCCCTCGTCTGGAACACCGCGCACGAGCTTGGAATCTCACAATTCCTGGAGGAAAAGGGGGAAGAAATCCTGGACGATCATATCCCTCTGAATGAAGCCGGCATAAAAACGATCGACATCATCGACTTCAATTATCCCGACGACAGCAACCGGTACTGGCATACACACCAGGACACGCCCGACCACTGCAGCCCGGAAAGTCTGGGCGCCGTGGGAACTGTCGTCACGCACGTGGTCTACCGGCAGACCCTGTAACCCGTGATCGAAGTTGCCATAAAGGCGGAAGAAGAACTCCGCGACCGGATTGTTGCCCTTCTGGGACAGCTTGGATTTGAAGGGTTCTGGGAAGACGGCCCGGTGCTCCGGAGCTACATCAGTGAATCCCGGTGGACGCCGGCAATGCCGGACGAGGTGGAAAGAACCGTAAACCTCATCACGCGCTCCAGCCGGAGCACCCGCCCGGACATCACCACCCGGCGCATCGAAGAACAAAACTGGAATGAGGAGTGGGAAAAAACGATCCGCCCCATTCATGTTACTGAACGGATGGTGATCACTCCCTCCTGGCATCCGTATGAACCCGCGCCTGGCGAGCTGGTGCTTACGATCGACCCCAAGATGTCCTTCGGCACCGGTTACCATGAGAGCACACGATTGATTCTTCGCCTACTCGAGCAGAATATCCGGAGCGGTGACCGCGTGCTGGATATGGGGACGGGCACCGGGGTGCTCGCGATCGCCGCGGTCAAGCTCGGCGCCGCCGATGCAACGGGCATCGATGTTGACGAATGGTCGTACGACAACGCCCGCGAGAACATCCGCCTCAATCATGTCGAAGACCGTATCACCATCCTACACGGGGATATCACCGCCACGCCTGCAGGCCCCTTCACGCTCATCCTTGCCAATATCCAGCGCACGGTGCTGCTCGAGATGCTCCCCGTGCTTGTCCGGCGCCTCTGCGCAGGCGGACGTTTGCTGCTCGCCGGCCTGTTGCGTGAAGACCGGGAAATCATGGTGGAACAGCTCGGGCACGAGGGTATGACGCTGCTCGATGAACTGTCCGAGAACGAGTGGATTGCGATCGCCTCCCGGCGATGATTACCGCTGCAATCGATATCGGCACGAATACCGTGCTTCTGCTCATCGCTTCCGTTGACCCCCCCGGACACCTGACCACACTCGTTGACGAACAGCGCATTCCCCGGCTGGGCAAGGGCGTGGATGAATCAGGATCCATCAGCAGCGCCGCGCTGGACCGGCTGATTGCTGTGCTGCTTGAATACCGGACGATGATTGCAGACCACGGCGTGGAATCGATTCTGGTAACCGGCACGAGCGCATTGCGCGACGCGGCGAACAGGGAGTATGTTCTCAGCCGAGTCCACGCCGCCACCGGTTTCACGATCACCGTGTTGAGCGGAGAAGACGAAGCCCTTATGTCCTATCGCGGTGCAGTCAGCGGATTGGCCGAGGGAGGAGGTGCCGTTGTCCTTGACATCGGGGGCGGAAGCACGGAAATCATTTCCGGCGAGCAAGAAGACGTTCTGTTCCACACCAGCCGCGATGTCGGGGCAGTGCGCCTCACCGAACGGTTTTTCCGGCACGATCCTCCTCTGCCGGAAGAAATCCAGGCGGCCGCCTCCGCAGCGCATTCAGCTTTCGCGGATATCCCTCCGTTCGATGCGGCACGGTGCCGCCTCGTCGGGGTCTCCGGCACCGCGACTACGCTCGCGCTTCTGGATCAGGGGGTGGTAACGCTCGACCGCAACGCCATCACGAACTACCGGTTGTCGGGGGAGGCAGTGGATCGTCTGTTGACGCTTCTCTCCTCGAGGCGGACACAGGAGATACTGGGCCTCTCCGCCGCCATGCCCGGCCGGGCCGATGTGATCACCGCCGGCACTCTGATCCTGCACGTGTTCCTTGAACGGTTCGGGTTTACGGAGCTGATCGTGAGCGAGCGGGGATTGAGGTATGGAGCCGCGATCACTCTTCCAAACCGACGAACCGTTTGAAGAAGAGTGTTGCCGCGGCACTATGAACCGGACGTCATGCGGCCTACCACCTCCCGCAGGGCTGAGAGAACCACGGGGATCTCTTCCGGGGTATTCAACTTTCCAAAGGAAAAACGGAGCGTAGCACGGGCCGTTTGCGGATCACGCCCCATCGCAAGCAGCACGTGGGAGGGCTGCACACTCCCCGACGTGCACGCCGATCCACTCGAGAGTGCGATCCCCTTCAAATCCATGCCGGTGAGCAGCATTTCCCCTTCCATCGGCATACGGGTGCTGTCAAACGAGATATTCAGAATGTTCGGCAGACGCTGTGCAGCATTCGAGTTCACAAGAACTCCGGGGAACATCGCTTTGACTCCTCTCTCCAGATCGTCCCTCATGGCAGACAATCGGGTGTTTTCCCCTGGCATTGCCGCCACTGCCAGCTCCGCGGCTCTGGCAAACCCGACTGCCAGAGCGACGTTTTCCGTTCCCGGTCTCCTGCCTCGTTCCTGCCCACCTCCATACAGAAACGGCGTCCACGGTATGCCATTCCGGATGTAGAGTGCGCCGATCCCCTTCGGCCCGTATAACTTGTGCGCCGTCAGACTCATGAGATCGACGCCGATGGTGTTGACGTCCAGGGGAATTTTGCCCAGACACTGCACAGCATCACTATGGAGCAATGCACCCGCCGCATGCACCTCTTCGGCAATTTCCCGGAGTGGCGCAATCGCTCCGACTTCGTTGTTCGCATACATCACGGAGACAAGCAGCGGATGCTTGGCCAGTGACGATCGCAGTGCCTCACGGTGAATCACCCCGTAGCGATCGACGGGAACCACCGACACAGGTTGTCCGGACCGCTCGTGTTCTTCGCAGGGTGAAAGAACCGCGTGGTGTTCGGCCGCTGCAGTGACAACACCGTTCTGACCGTTTGCGGGTGCTGCGTTCAGAATGCCGGCAATCGCTGCGTTATCAGACTCAGTCCCCCCGCTCGTGAACACCACTTCCGCAGGTTGCGCACCTATGGCCCGGGCGATTGTGGTGCGCGCCGACTCAAGCGCATTCTTTGCTTCGCGGCCTGCGGCATGCACGGAAGACGCATTTCCGAAGTGTGTGGTGAAAAAGGGTTCCATGGATTCCACCACCCTGGGATCCACAGGAGTCGTTGCCGCATAATCGATGTATATTCTGTCCATAGAGAATTCTTTCTTGGAGGAAGGAGGCTGGAACCCTCACCCTCACGGCCAACGCGGGAAGAAATATCCTTATCTCAGCAGGACGAGTGATCTGGTTTCTGTATGGCCGCCTGATTGCAGCCTGTACAGGTACACGCCGCTTGCCAGGCCGCTACCGTCGAAACGCACGGCGTGGCTTCCGGGTTCCATCCGCCCATCCACCAGCACCGCCAGCTCCCGACCCAGCAGATCATAGACACACAGCTTCACAAAGTGGGTTCCGGCTTCCCCTTTCCGGACACCGGGTCCGGTGTCCACCGGCACATCATGCGCAACCCGGAACGTGATTGTGGTACTGGAGTTGAACGGGTTCGGATAACACTGTTCAAGTGACGTGGAGGAAGGAATGCCGGCAAACTCTTCCGCGACGTCCGAGACTGATGATGTACGGGCCAACAGCACATTCGACCACGTTGATTTCTTTCCCTGATTGTCCTGAACCCTCGCACGGAATGCCACCATGATTGATCCGGTGGAATCATAGTGGCCCGTCCGGTCAACCCATCCGGTGCCCCGCCCCTGATAGGCTACCTCCCAGGCGCCATCCGCGATTTTACGCTGCAGAACAGATGACACCACGTCGGCCTCCCACGGCTGACCTTCGCTCCACTGCGCTCCCCACGCAAGAGGTAGCTGGCCTGTGAGAATCCCGCCGGCCGAAGGATCGATTCCCAGATACCGGCGGGCAGGCGACGCATCCAGGGGGTTTGATGAGGAACGGACGGTTGCGACGCCGCCATGCATCCTGACAACTTCGAGCGAGAAGGTTGTGGGCTGGTTGATCCAGGTATTGCTGCTGGGATTGCTCCAGGGAGAGAATACGGCGGCAGTCGCGGTGTCGTAAGCACCGGCAAATGACTCACCGCCAAGAAATGTTCCGCAACGTACAGCTCCGGTGTCCGGCTGGAACGCATACATCCAGTTGACGGAACTGGACTGCGTGGGGATCTGATCACGGTGCGATTCACCTGTCAGGACCCGTGGTACTCCCCGGCGGAACACGGGCAGATCCTGGCCGAAGCATGCCGGACCCACACCTTCGTTTTCCCACTTCCAGTTGCCATCCGACGGCCTGATTCGCAGATTGTCCAGCCCCAGGTAGGGATGCTGCTGGTGCAGAATCCAAACCCCCAGGTCATCGGAATTCAGCGTCACATCATCGAACACGGAAAGCTTCTGATGGTTCTCTATGTAGAAATACTCCAGGGGATCCCCGTTCGCCGGATGATATTTCAGGGCCTCACCGGTCCGCACAAAGTCACCCAGACTGATATCCCGGTCAAGGTCAATCTCCGGCACGGTGATCCATCCCAATCGTTCGCGCTCGTACGCATTGACGCATGAGGAAAGACGCTCTCCGGCACAGAGGATTCCCCAGTATTGATGCTTGCCTGCGAGCTGGTTGCTGTAGGGATGCGGACCTCCCAATAACCAGTGCCCGAGCTCATGAGCCATTGTGCGCATCGTGCGACCGGGGGTATCGCCGTAAGGGTACTCGCAGGTTACGCCGGATCCCTGCGAAACCACAAAACTCTCCGGAAATCCCATCTCAATCCGTTTTCCGTCAACCGGGATGGCAGGTTTGTATCCGAGTGAGGCCTCACCGAGGTATCCAAAGATTGTGGTCCGCCAGACAATCACCATCAGGTCGACCACACCGTCGGGTTCGCCCGTGGTGCTGTAATCTCCGAGTCTGGTCCACTGATCATACTGCGAAAAATCGACAAGCGAGTCCAGCCGATCCTTGATGAGATCAGTGTTGGCGCGGCCGAACGACCCGCTGCTGCTATATTCACTCACCGGGCGGGCGGATTCGACCCACAGGACATCGCCAATGAGACTCAACTGACCGAGAGACATTTCACGGAAATAGTGAGTCAGATTGAATGGTCCCGTTGACCGCGTGAGCGTATCCGGATCGATGAACTGTTGCATGAAGAGGGGCGGTTCATGGGCGGGCCAGAAAGGGTGTGGAGTTTCATCGTCCGGAAAACTCGCGAAGACAATAAGGATGCGGAGGGTTCCGTGAGCGGTGATATGCTTACCGCCGACCTCGTCTTGTGGCAGAATCTGCGCCGCGTTGACGCGCAGGCCACACTGGATTTGGTGATCCTCAGCCCGCAACACTCCCGGAAGCAGGAGTGTCGCCAGGAGGGCAACTTGCAGGGTCACAGGGCCCTTTTTCGATTCCACGGTCATGATGTGAGCGTCAAGCCGGATACAACGGGGTGTTGTGGAGCCTTATGATGCTTGTGCAAAATTCACTCCTGACAGGAAGAAGAGCATGCGAATCATCCGTCTCAACGATTGCTGGAGACAATGACAATGTGCGAATATTCCATCCGTTTTTCAATCGGAATGGGTCGTTCGCGTTCATCCCGTCCCCTGCCTCCGAATGCCAGCCCTAAAAAAAAGAAGGCAGACGGCGCAAAAACCGTCTGCCTTCGAACTTCATTCTGATTCCGGTATACCGGCCTCAGAAGCAATCACTACTTCAGCATCAGCATCTTCCTCGTGGAGGAGAAGTTGTCAGCTGCCAGACGGTAGATGTACATACCGGTGGCAACCTTTGCGCCGTTGCTGTTCGTGCCATCCCACGTGACTTCCTTGTTTCCTGCACTGAGGTTCTCGTTCAGGATGGTCTTGACGACTGCACCAGTCATGTCGTACACCACCAGACTGACTTTGCTCTCGTGAGGAACCGAGAAACGGATGGTTGTGGACGGGTTGAACGGATTCGGATAGTTCTGATCAAGAGCGAATTCCGTGGGCAACCCCTCAAGCTGCTTCACAGACAGCGGGGTCCAGCCAAGGCTGGCGTAGAGCAGGGCAACCGTGTACTTCGTGTTGTGAACGCCCATACTTCTGTCGTTCTTCACAAAGTAGTAGTTCCAGATCCCTGCAACGACATTGAACTTACCGTTGACTGCTGCGGAATCGGCTCCGGTGAGTGAACCACTCCCGATAACTTCTCCACTGGCGTTTTTGGGCAGAATGGCCTTCAGCTTGTCGAGCATTCCTGCCACTTCGGTCTGTACACCTTCGATCTTACCATTGCGATCGTAGTCATACCCGGCCTTGATGCCGTCGAAATCTTCGATCTCGCCATGGCAGCTGGCACAGACATTTGTCGGCTTGTACGTCGTCCCTGCAGATAACAGGGTATCGAAAGCGAACGTGTGGCTGAGATTGCTACCCGGCGTGGGGCGCTCCTGCATGTGGCAGGTGACGCAGCCGCCTTCAAGCCCCTGGTGAGTACCGATCCCTTCAATGGGGGCAAGAGCGAATCCCTCGTAACCGCCGTGACCAAGAAGCATATCCGTCTGTCCGCTGTAGTGCGGTCCGTAACGGCTGCTGAAGCCGTAATACGGGGGCTTGTTGGGATCCACCTTTGCCTTCACAGAATACCGTGAATTATGGCAGTTACCGCAAAGATTTCCGGCCTTTGACTGCTGGCTTGCAGGAACCATCCACCCGTCGCGCAGCGTGTCACCCTTCAGGGTCGTGGTGCGCAACAGCGCGTCGTTCGTGCTTCCGTGGGGGTCGTGGCAGGCAACGCAGGTGATCGGAGTGGCATCCGTGGCGGTATTCCACACAGCCGCGAGACCCGTGGTGTCTTTGTTATGCTCCATGTAATAGATGAAGCCTTTGCCCGTGTGGCAGGGCTGGCAGTTCGCGCGGCCACCTTCGCTCGGTGTTGCCACATCGCCAATACTGTGTTTCGAGGTCCGGAAATACGTCCCGATGCTGTGTTTGCCCGAACCGTCGTGGCACTGGTTGCAGACGCCCGGATCGATTGTCCGGCCGATCTTCATCTTGTCGCCTCCTGCCTTATGGTCGGCAGAAGGACCGTGGCACTGCTCGCACCCGATGTTCCCGAGGGTTTTCTCTGTGCTTGACAGAAGATTCCACTTCGACGAATCACCGGAAGGAATCCAGTAGTCACCGGCGTACACTTCAAGACCTTTGTACCAGGTGGTGTCCCAGCCGGTGTTCTTCACCAACCGGCCGAAGTTGCCGTTCACGGCCGATGTGTCCCAACCGGTCGTGTGGCACTTGATGCAGCTGCTCGCATAGGCACCCGCACCGCGTTCCACTTCCAGGTAACCGGTGATTCCACGATTGAATATCGTTGCGTGCGCGGAGGTCGACCAGCTGGTCTTGATGGCAGCTGCGGTCGACGGTGTCGACGGAAGCGGTGCAGCGTGGCAGAAGCAGCCCGCACTTGCATCAGCGCCAACGCCTGTATACGTGCTGGCAAAAATTGTGTCGCTTGCAGTCTGGCCACCGACCGTTGCACTGACGATATACTGGCCGACCACATCCGGGCGGATGCTGTTGATCCACTTTCCGTTTGCACTGTCCAACGCCGCAAGGGTCGATCCTGCAGGCTTTGCGGTAATTGTCCAAGTCGGGGTTCCGACTGCGCCTGAACCGGTTGTATCAGCTTCAAAATACGAACGGCTTCCGACGCCCACCGCCCGGAGACCGTTTTGCATGTTCCACGGCCCTTTGGAAGTCGACGTCCCGGCCAGCTGATTCCAGGATCGCGCGGTCTTCCGCACCTTGATCGCCGCCGATGCATCAAAGATCGGAGCCATCAGCAGCGCGGCGACGAGCAACACGCCAATCACAGTAGAGAAACGCAGCATGGTGTTACCTTTCTGTTTGTTGGTGATGAATATGAAGACTCCACCCACGCTGAACCCGTCGACTTCCACCGCCCCCCTCTGCGTGCAAAGCCCGGCCGTTTGGTGATGCGTTTCCAGGAATATTCATGGAAAGAGCTGGGGAAAGAGCCAGATAGAGTCTTCCTGGCCGGTTCGGTTTCTGGGGGGGCTTGGGAATGAACGTGAGAGCGGAAAAAACATTTACTATCGCTAAATAAGTGTCAATCCGTATGCCAGCATACTTCGGAACGATCGATGGAGAGGCATTAAAACAAAATCGCCCAGGAATGGGCGATTTTGATGCATCTGTAAGTCAGGAGAGGTCTGATTTATGAAAAGAGTGTTGAATTTTGCAACAGCTCGGTTTCCGTTTTTTTACATTTGGGAATCCACGACCTATTTTTGGGAAAGGTATCAGAGCCTAAGGCTTCGTTTCCCCTGTTGTCATCCTCTGTCTCTGCGTTTCCCGTATCGCATCCCTCAAATCACGCTCAAAACCCCTCTCAAACAACAGGAGCTTGGCTCTTTGTTGAACGCTCAGAATATCAGTGAGACCGTTGAAGAATTCTGCCCGTTCATCCCCGATTCGGATGTCCACAGCGGCTACTTCCGGAAAGAGCTTTTCGAGCACCTTGTCATCAGCTCCGTCTTTTACCGCCTGCTCTATTTTGTCCAGCGCCTCCCCCTTCGTCTTGAGCAATTCCCGGCGTCGCTTCTCATGATCCTTCATCCGCGTGAAGAACCGCACTGACTGCTCTTCCTTGAGATCCAGGGTTTCGATTAAACGGACCTCTTTGAACCGCTCAATCCGTTCGAAAGGCCGGTTTTCCTGCCCATGCCAGCCTTGAGCCGGCGCGGCAGCTCCGCCAAAGAGGAAGATGATTCCGATCACTATGGAAAAACGTTGCATGGGACGTCTCCAGTGTTAATTCGGGCCAGAACCAAGTGCAAGGAGGAGATGCTTCATCTCATTCTCTGACAGGTCACTCAGCAACACCGATGTTCCTCCATATTCGCAGAGGTAATCAGAGGCAATATCATGAGGGACAGAGGGAACCCATCCCGTTATTGTCTCGTCCGGAAGGCTTCCCGCAGCGGAGAGCGATGAAACCATTATGGAATCGACAGTTGCTGACGGAAGCGCCGCTGCGGCTTCCACGAGCGAGGAGGGTGTCACAGGCCGGTCCGGCGCATAGTAACGCAACCCGATGAGAAAGGAAAGGACGGCCACAACCCCCGGGATTGCCACGCGCGCAGCCCAGCTGAGCGAAATGGCCTTCCCGCTCGTGGCTTCATCCACCCGCTTGTTGATGCGAACGGGAAGGTTCTGCCAGTAGGCGTCCGCCGGGGGCGCAGTTTCCGCCAGCCCAAGGGAGAGTTCCCGGACCGAAGCCTCAAGAGTCTTCTCTTCTTCGTCCGTGACCTTCGGCCTGTCAGCTCTCAGTCGCACGTTTCAGGAATTCCTGCACTTTTCGCAATGCATGAAAGTAATTCGCCTTCAGTCCCCCCACGGAGGTCTTGAGAATGTAGGCTATTTCTTCGTATGTCAACTCCTCATAGTACCGCATGACAAAGACCGCCCGCTGTTTGTCGGGCAGAGTCGCAACCGCCTTCACCAAAAGTGATTCCAGCTCTTTCATTTCCAGATCCTTTTGAGGATCCTCCCGTGCAGGAAAGACCTTTTTCGCCAGCTCGCTTTCCTGCAGATAGTCGATGAGATGCCGCTTCCGGAGCGCATTCAGGGAGAGATTGATGGCGATCCTGTAAATCCATGTAAAGAAACCGGCATCTCCACGAAACTCCCCCAGATTCATGAATGCCTTGAGAAAAGCCTCCTGTACAATATCATCGGCATCTGCATGTGTTCCAAGCATCCGGCGGGCGGCCCAATAGATCTTCTTCTGATGCCGTCGCATGAGCTCGGTGAAGGCCTGCCGATTGCCCCCCCGGACCTCATCGACCAATTGCAGGTCGGTCAAGGTCTCCATGGGTTAGACACTCCCGGGTGAGCAGCGTTTAATCACCGATCCCCGTTCCTGAACTGTTTTCGAAGCTTTTTCAGCGTATCCACGATGTCTTCGGAAATAATCTTCGTGTCTGCAAGGACAGGCATGAAATTGGTGTCACCGTTCCACCGGGGGACTATATGAAAGTGGATATGATCCTCCACGCCCGCACCGCTGACCCGGCCCACGTTGGCGCCGAAATTATACCCCTGAGGACCCATAACGGCGTCCAGCGCCCGGATTGAGCGCTGGACAGTTTGCATGATTTCTGCGAGTTCCACCAGGGTAAGATCCTGGATGTCGGAGGTCTGACGGTTGGGGACGATCAGAAGGTGCCCGCTATTGTACGGGTAGCGGTTCATGATCACGAAGCAGTGCTCACCACGCCAGACGATGAGTTGGGCGTCATCATCCTTCGCCTTCAGGGCCCTTGTGAAGAGGCTGTCCGAACGCTTCGTGCGCCGCGGAGATTTCTTGAACGAGGCGATGTACTTCGAACGCCAGGGCGACCACATGCGCTCCATGGCTCTTTGCTATGCCTCCTGTTCCTTGTTCTTGTTCTTCTCGGACGCGGCGATGATTTTCTCGGCGGTTTCCCGGGGAACTTCCTCGTAGTGGGAAACCGAAGCAGTGTAGACGCCCCTTCCGCCGGTCATCGACCGCAGTACGGTGGCATACCGGTGCAATTCCGCCGCCGGTACCTGAGCACGAATGATCTGGTACCGCCCCGCCGAATCCATTCCGCCGATCTTCCCGCGGCGCGACGAGATGTCGCCCATGACGTCGCCCATGGCGTCTTCCGGAACCCGGACCTCAACATTACAGATGGGCTCCAGCAGAATCGGCTTCGCTTCCAGAAACCCTTTTCGGAATGCCATCAACCCGGAGATCTTGAACGCCATTTCCGAGGAATCGACGTCGTGGTACGAACCGTAATGCAGTGCCACGCGGACGTCCACCACCGGATAGCCGGCCAGGACGCCTTCCTTCATGGATTCCACTACACCTTTTTCCACTGCAGGGATGAACTTGCCCGGCACGACACCTCCGACGATCTCATCCAGAAATTCAAAGCCCTGCCCCCGTTTCAACGGTTCCAGACGCAGGTGAACATGTCCGTACTGACCGTGCCCCCCCGTCTGTTTCTTATGCTTGTACTCGGAGTCCTTGACCACCGCCTTGATGGTCTCGCGGTACGGCACACGCGGCTCCACCAGATCCACCTCCACATTGTAGCGTTGCTTGAGGCGTTTTACCATGATATCCAGATGCACTTCACCCTGCCCGCTCGCAATCGTCTGGTGCAATTCGGAATCAACTCTGAACTTGAAGGTGGGATCCTCCTGGTGGAGCGAGTGGAGTCCTGTGGAGATCTTGTCTTCGTCCCCCTTGGACCTCGGCACCACGGCCATGTGGAAGACGGATTCCGGGAACACCACTGCAGGATAGGAAATCGGATGGGCCTTCGTGCTCAGCGTGTCGTTCGTGTGTGTATCCTTCAGCTTGACGACCGCACCGATGTCTCCCGCCTGGAGATGGCCGATCTCTTTGCGTTCTTTCCCTTCCATGACGAAGAGCTGGGCGAGACGCTCCGGTTTTCCGTTGGTGTTGTTCACCATATCCAGGCCCGGAGCGACGGTCCCGGAGCAGACGCGGAAGAACGAAAGTTCGCCAACGTGCGATTCGGAGACGGTCTTGAACACGAACATGGAGGGATGGCCGTGAGGATCCTGAGCCACCGTGGTCCCGCCGTCCTCCCCGGGGATTTTGGCCTGCAGCGGGCCCATCTCCAGCGGAGACGGGGCATATTCCGTGACGGCATCCAGCAGACTCGTAATACCGATATTCAGCGTGCCTGCCGCACAGAACAACGGGAAGAGCTTCCTCTGCCGGATGCCGTCGCGGAGTCCCTGCTTCAACTCTTCGGGCGTCAGTGTCCCTTTCTCAAGATAAACGTTGAGAAGGTTTTCGTCGGTCTCGGCAACCACTTCCAGAACTTCCTGGCGCATCTTTTCCGCTCTGGTATAGACGTCGGACGGGATTTCTTCCTCGGTATATTTTCCGTTGCCGCCGGGAACAAACTTCAGCAGCTTCATCCGGAGTACGTCCACAATCGTTTCGAAGCCCAGTCCCTGCTTGAGGGGGAACTGGACGGGGATGATATCGTGACTGAGCGCTTCGCGCGCCTGCTCCACCACCCGGTCGAAATCCGCGTTCTCCTGATCGAGTTTGTTCACCAGCACGAACAGACTGTTGTTGTTGTCCGCGGCGTACTTCCAGACGATCTCGGTGCCCACTTCGACCCCTTCCACGGCTTTGATCAGAAGGACGGCCGTGTCGGTGACACGCAGGGAGCCCTTCACCTCTCCGGTGAAGTCGGTGTATCCGGGAGTATCCAGGATGTTGATCTTCTTCCCCTTCAATTCGCAGAAGAGGAGCGAACTGCTCACGGAGATCTGCCGTTCGATTTCGTCTGCCCGGTAATCGGAGACCGTGTTCCCCTCCTCAACTCTACCCAGCCGGGTGGTGTTGCCGGAAGAAAAGAGGAGGGCTTCTGCGATCATGGTCTTACCGGCGCCTCCGTGCCCGATAAGGCATATATTGCGGATCAAGTCAGGTGTGAATTCCTTCATGGGTACTTTCAAACCTCCAGTCTGTTGCGCCGGCGGGGCAACTCCGGAGAGCTGCGGCGGCGATGGTTGGAACAGAACGGTTTTTACGCGAGGGAACCACGGTGCGGCGGCTGGGGACCGGCCCTGGCGATGCAGGCCGGAGTACTTTCAGGCGCGTTCCGCAGCGCCGGGAGCGGGCGGGCAGGACAACGCCCGCCCCGTTCCATCACGCGCGCACGCGGTCAAAAAATGTCCGGAAACCTTTGAAGATCGCCGAAACGAAAGCTACCGTCTCCAGGATTGGCCCTTCGATCCGCTCCTGCACTCTGCGTTCGAGCTCGACCACGTTCTCGGCCACCAGTTTCACCGAGGTGATGGAATCACGAACCGCTCCCACCTGGTCATCAAGGCTCTCCGTAATACTCTTCACCCGCACGGTGATAGACTCCATATTGTCCAGCACCGGAAGGGCCCGGCTGGTAATCTCCCTCACGTCCTTCTCCATGTTCGTCAGGGCGTCGCGTAGACGCGACAGCACGACAATCATATAGATACAGAGCGCAGAAAGACAGAGGAGCGCAACAATCTGAGCGAGAACGAGCACGAGTTCCACGGGCGTCTCCTAATAATCGGGTGGCTTACGAGCGGCGACGCTCTTCTTTGAAAGCGTCCATGCCTGCTTTGACGGCGTTCTTTACACGTACGCCTTCCTCGGCGACAACTCCCGATTTCTGCCGGGCGTCCGTAAGCACTTTCTCGGCATCCTGCAGCAACGTGCCGGCCTTCCGTTTTGCATCCGTGATCAGGGTATCTGAACGCTGTTTGGCTTCGCTGACTATATCACCGGCCTTCGTTCTCATCGTGTGCAGATACTCCTCGGCATCGTCCCGGAAGTCGTCAGCGCGTTCCCGGATATCGGCGCGGAATTCCTTCCCGCTTTTGGGGGCATACAACAACGCAAGAATCGCGCCCACCGCCCCGCCCGCCAGAAGACCGATCACCAGACCCTTCAACATGCCTTCGTTCTTTGTCATAGTACACCTCGGGTTCTTGCAGAACAGTGATGAAGAACATTGTAGATAAATTATAGGAAGAACGTCAAAGAAAAGCAACCGTCCCGATCACGTGAAAGAACACACATCCCGCACGGGGTGCGGGATGTGCCCTCGGAAACGTGTCAACGGATCTTCTTCTTATGCCGCTGTTTTCTCAGCCGCTTCTTGCGCTTGTGGGTCGCCATCTTGTGGCGCTTACGCTTCTTGCCGCAAGGCATGCTGCCTCCTTTCTCTTACGCTTATGGTGTAAACGAATGCTGTGATAACATCTGCTGGGCCCGGACCCCGAGATCCGAATTCTTGTCCAATGCTACAGCCTTGCGGAACCACGCATTCGATTCCTCCAGCTGTCCGCGTGTCAGGTTGACCACCCCCAGATTAAACGCCGCGGGCTGGTGCGTCGGAGTATTCCGGATCGCCGTCTCCATGGCCGCCATGGCCATGTCAAAGAGCCGGTCGGCGTTCACCGAATCACCCGTCGCCATCTGATAGTAACAGATCCCCATATCCACGCGCGCGTCGGCATCGCCGGGACGGGACTTCAGATACTCTTTGTAGGTGTCAACGGCCTGCTGATACAGGCCGTTATCATGCATCCCGTTGGCCAGCTTCAGCAGGGCCTCGGGGTTTCCGGGGTTCGCTACCAGCGCGGCCTGAAGCGGTCCCAGATCCACGGGCGGGGGCGCTTGCTGCATCGGGGGAGGCATCACCGGCATCACCGACGTCCGGCCGGAGGCGGCAGGCACGTGTTCACGCGACAGCTCCAGAGTGACAAGAACCGCCACCAGCGCCACCACCGCAATGAACGAAATCACCTGCCATGACTCAAAGCGTTTCCCAGGCGCCGGAACACCCGCACCACCGGAGTCACCCGCTCTTCCTTTTCTTGCCTGACCGCTGCGCCCCCACTCGAGCACTTCCCCGCATTGCACACATCGCGCGTCCGACCGTTTCACCGGACTCCCGCAGGCACCACAGACCGTCCTGACTTCAGCCAACTGCCCCTCCTGTTTTTCCTTAGGGCACCAACTTCTTCATGTTCTCGTTCACCAGCGTCTTCACTTCTTTGGAAACCTTGAAGAGGGGCACCCAGTGTTCGTCCACCATCACCTGTTCGCCGGTGCGCGGGTTGCGCGCCACACGTCCCTTCCGCTTCTTCACCTTGTAGCTCCCGAAGCCGCGGATCTCAATATTCTTCCCCTCCTTCAAAGCGGTGATGACCGTTGAAATGAATCCGTCCACGACCGCCTCGGTTTCCACCTTTGTCAAGCCGGTCTCAGTGGCAATGTGATCCACAATATCAGCCTTTGTCACCGTCGATCCTCCTGAAGTGATTGGTCTTCTGCCGTGTCGGCCGCTGCTTACCGTGAGCCCGTGAAACGAAATGACAGGACCGGCTGTGCGAGCAGTTCTTCCTTGATGGCGCGCATTTCTTCCGTGACATCGCCTGCCATCGATTCAAACCAAGAACGGCGCTTCCGCTCTTTTACAATTGCCGGCTCTCCATCGATACCGGCCATCGTCGCCGCAATACGCACCGCGTCTTCATAGGTGCCCAGTGTATCCACCAGGCCCAGCGGCAGCGCCTGCTCACCGGTGTACACCCGGCCGTCGGCAAGCGCCCTGGTGCGCGCGGCACTGAGATGCCGCTCACGCTCTACAACACCGATGAACTGCCGGTGCACATCGTCCATCAACCCCTGAAAATACTTCTGTTCCTCTTCGGTCATTTTACGTGTCTGGGTGCCGGAATCCTTCAGCTTGCCGGACTTGATCGTCTTGAATTCGACTCCGATCTTGCCCAGCAGTTCCTGCAGCTGCAGGAACTCCGCAATCACCCCGATGCTCCCGGTGAGTGTGCCCCGGTTTGCGACAATTCGTGAAGCCCCGCATGCCACATAGTACCCGCCGCTTGCAGCAAGCGAGCCCATCGATACGACCACCGGTGTTCCGGCGTCACGTGTCTTGCGCACCTCTTCGTACATCTCCTGGCTGGCAACTACACCCCCGCCGGGAGAGTCGATGCGCAGGAGAACCGCCTTCACTGAAGACATCCCGCGGTACCTCTTCAACTGGCGTACCACCTCTTCCGATGAGGTGATGACTCCCTTGATGTCCACGACGGCAATCTTTTGCCCCGAGCCGCTGGTGATAACTTCCGTGCGTTCATCCGAACCGCCCAGTACCGAAACCAGTACCAGGGTGAAGAGAACCGCGATAACAGCCAGAACGGCGAGAATGACGAGAAACCAGCGGGTGGACGATGTCATGAAGGCGTGTCCGAAGAAGGCTGTAAGTTGTTGATTTATCGTATAATTATATGAAAATCAAATACGAAAGTCAACCGGAAGGGACGGCCCGGGTTCGGAAATCCTCTCTGCCGGGCCGTGCCGCCCCAAAGAGCGGGCGCCGAAGGCTCAGTTAAGAGCAACCTGTTCAAGATCCAGACCGGCATGCGCCTGTGCCCTGGATTCCTCCCTGCTGAGCAGCGCAAGTTCGATCACCTGACTCATTTCCTTTACGAATTGGAATTGCACCGGTTTTGCCCCCGCCAGCGAGGATTCCGGGATGTCTTCCAGGTCCAGGCGGTTGCGCTCGGGAAGGATGATTGAGGTCACGCCTGCACGCAAGGCCGCGAGCACCTTCTCTTTTATCCCTCCGACGGGAAGTACAGCGCCGCGCAGCGTGATTTCTCCCGTCATGGCCAGATCGTTACGAACAATGCGGCCCGTCAGCAGGGATGTCAACGCCGTGAGCATGGTGACACCCGCGGACGGCCCATCCTTGGGAACAGCGCCGGCAGGAACGTGCACATGGATATCCATCTTCGAGCGGAAGTCCACAGGCACCCCGAGCGCCCTGGCATTTGCGGCGATGAAGCTCACCGCCGCCTGCACGGACTCCTTCATGACATCACCCAGCTGACCGGTAAGGACCAATCCGCCTTTCCCCTTCATGCGCGTGGCTTCGATGAAGAGGATATCACCTCCGACAGGCGTCCAGGCAAGGCCCAGGGCTATGCCCGGCCGGTTGATCCGCTCCGCAACATCCGGAAAAAACCTCTGATGTCCGAGGTACTTGCTGAGAGAATCCTGCGCAACCACGGCCTTCTCCGTCTTCCCTTCGGCGATATCCCGAGCGGCCCCCCGCGCAATCGTGGCGATTTTCCGCTCAAGGTTTCGAACCCCCGCTTCCCGCGTATAGCCTGCGATCATCGTGCGCAGGGCGCCGTCCTCCACATCCAACTGTGCGGGCGAGAGTCCGTGCTCGCGCAGCTGCTTCGGCATGAGAAACACCCGCGCAATGTGAACCTTCTCCTCCTCCACGTAGCTGGGGATTTCGATGATCTCCATTCTGTCCCGCAACGCTGCAGGCACCGGTTCAATCATGTTTGCCGTGGCAATGAACATCACCTTCGACAGATCAAAGGGGATTTCAAGGTAGTGATCGCTGAATGTGGAATTCTGTTCGGGATCCAGCACCTCCAGAAGTGCGGAAGCGGGATCGCCACGAAAATCCTGCCCCACCTTGTCGATCTCATCCAGCATGAACACCGGATTGTTCGAACCGGCTTTGCGCAAACCCTGGATGATACGTCCCGGCAGCGCGCCGATGTAGGTGCGCCGGTGTCCGCGGATTTCCGCTTCATCGTGCACACCTCCGAGCGAGATGCGCACAAAGTTGCGACCCAGTGCGTTTGCAATGGAACGGCCCAGGGAAGTTTTTCCCACACCGGGAGGGCCCACAAACACCAGGATCGGCCCGCGCATGTCGCTTTTGAGTTTGCGGACCGCCAGGTATTCCAGAATGCGGTTCTTTACCTTGTCGAGTCCGTAGTGATCGTTTTCCAGCACCTGCCGCGCCCTCGGTATGTCCAGCACATCGGGCGTGCTTTTCTGCCAGGGAAGATCCAGGATCCAGTCGAGATAGGTGCGGCTCACCATGTATTCCGCCGATGCCTGGTTCATCTGGGAGAGGCGCTTGTATTCCCGCTCGGCGGCTTTGCGCGCTTCTTCCGGCAACCCCGCCTCATCGATCTTCTTCCGCAGTTCGCTCTGCTCCACATTCCCCTCATCCTCGCCCAGTTCCTTCCGGATCGCCTTCAGCTGTTCGCGCAGCACATATTCGCGCTGGGATTTCGTGATGCCATCCTGCACTTCCGACTGTATTTTGCTCCCCAGTTCGAGACGTTGTACCAGCTTGGTGAGCATCAGCATCACCTTCTGCAACCTGTCGTCCACATTGAATGCTTCCAGAATCTGCTGCTTCTCATCGGGACCGACGGGAAGCATGGACGTGATCATGTCGGCTATGGCCGCCGGCTCTTCAACGGTCAGGATCATAGAGACCTGTTCCCCGGTGAGATTCGGCGACAGTTCGGCAGCCCGCTTGAAGAGACCCTTCAGACTGGTCGCAATAGCTTCCGCCTCGACCCCTGTAGCGGGTTCTTCCGGCACATCCTGTACCACAGCGCGCAGGAACGGCTCGCTCTGGAGGATGGAAAGCAGACGCCCCCGCCCCATTCCCTCCGTCAACACGCTCCGGGTACCGTCCGCGAGCGTAAACACCTTCAGCACTCTTGCCACCGTACCGGTCCAGTGGAGATCCTTCTCCGTCGGTTCATCAACGGCACCGTCGGTCTGCGCCACAACAATGATCAATCCCTCCCCGCGCAGGGCTTCTTCGACCGCCCTGACACTTCCTTCCCGGCCGACGGAGAGAGGCGTAGCCTGCTGGGGGAAGAATACGGAATGGCGCAGCGGCAGCACGGGCAAGACCCGCGGCACTGCAGTCGGCATCGAACGTTCGTCTCTCTTCTTCGGTCTCATCGCTCCATCCTTCTCTTCAGTGGTCCTGTTCACAATACACGGCGGCGGAAGCGGCCGTCCGGTCTTCCCGAACGGCCCGGCTTCCGCCCGCCCCTCTGGCTTTACGGTTGTCTCTTACCGCACCTTCACTTCAATTTCCTTCCGCTTCGCCTCCTCAGCCTTCGGGAGGTTGATGGTCAAGACGCCGTCGGAATATTTGGCCTCGATTGCATCCGCCTTCACTGATGACGGAAGGCTGAATGAGCGCTGGAAGGCACCATAGGAGCGCTCGGTGCGGTGCACGTTCGCCCCTTTGGTTTCCTTTTCCTGTTTCTTTTCGCCACGGATGGTGAGCATGCTGTCCTGGATGGTGATCCGGACATCATCCCTGGACACGCCGGGGAGTTCCACCTTCACGACGAAGGTCGAGTCGTGTTCAGTGATATCCACGGCAGGGTTCCAGGCCGTGGTGACCAGCCCGGAGTCCTCCACGCTCCCGCGGAAGAAACTGTCAAACAGGCTGTTGATTTCCCTCTGCATAGAAAGTATGCCGGAGGGAAACGTCATGAGATCGTTTGCGCTGTTTCTGCGTACGAGTGACATGAGAGTATCCTCCTTGTATATGATGTTAGTGAATGGCAATCTCGCGCGGCTTGCGCTCTTCGTTCTTGAAGAGCTTCACCGTCAGCACCCCGTTTTCAAACTTCGCATCAACATTTGCAAGGTCTATCCCTTCACCGAGTGCAAAGACGCGGGCGTACCCGCCCGAAGGCAATTCACTGAAGATCGGCGTGCCCTCCTCCGGGGCGGGCACACGAGAATCGGCTTTCACCCGCAGTTCGCCATCTTCAAGAAGGAGAGAAATCCTCTCTTTGCTGGCCCCGGGAAGATCCAGCATCACCATGTAGGCGTCCGCAGTCTCATAGACATCCGCAACCGGAAGGCGGCTGTACACCGGTGCTGTCCCGGCAAGGGCATCGATCCGTCCGTTGCGTGTTTCCATTGGGTGAGTATTCATGATGCAGTTCTCCTTTCTTCACTTGATGCTGATCGCACGCGGCCGTGCCTCTTCCGCCTTCGGGAGGACAAGCGTGAGGATCCCGTTGTTCAGCTCGGCGGAAATCGCTTCCGCATGAACCGGATGGGGGAGCTCCAGCGTACGGACGAATGTGCCGTAGCTGATTTCATTGCGGAGCGGACGGGACCCTTCCGGCAACCCCGGATCTTTTCGCTCACCGCTGATGCTCAGGATCCCTTTGTCGATCGAGATCTTGATGTCTTCCTTGGCAACACCCGGCAACTCCATGGCAATCACGCTTTCGTTCGCGGAGTCGCGCATGTCCATAACCGGTGCGCGCCGTACCCGGCCCGCCACCGTTCCACCCAGAAATGTGTCGAAGAGAGAATCGACATCACGTTCGAAATCTATGGTGTTGTCCCATGAGGGACGAAGTAACGGGAAACGCTGAAGTCTGACTAACATGGCGACGAACCTCCTTGTTGTTGGATTGAAGTTTCTTGTTTTCTGACGTGTAGTATGGCAATCCCTGTGCCATTTCTGTAACCTATTATATTTCAACATCTTAAATAACTGATCGAGTTAGTTCGACAAAATGCCAGTCACTTTGTCATCATTTGAATGACATGTTGCCATACGAGAGTAGCCATTCTGTCACCAGTTTGTGCCACCGTGTCATGCGATATGACATCTTGTACACGAGTTTGTAGCCTGAAGAGGCATGTGAGGCTCTTGTAGCACATGTGTCACGGTGCCATACGTTGCCAGCGGATGGGTAAAAAAAAGCCAGGAGAACAGCTCTCCTGGCGATCACGCAGCTACCGATCAGACAACTTCCCTCAGCCTGAAAGACTTCCCTCAACCATGCCGGCTCTCCAACCAGCGCTCGGCATCAATGGCCGCCTGACATCCCGAACCGGCAGCCGTTACCGCCTGACGATACACACTGTCCGCAACATCACCCGCTGCAAAGATCCCGGGAATATTCGTGTAGGTGCTCCTGGCCTTCGTCACCAGATACCCCACGGCGTCCATATCCAGCTGCCCCTTGAACAGGCCGGTGTTCGGCTGATGACCGATCCCCATGAACACGCCATCGGCCTTCAGTTCCGTCATCTCCCCCGATTTCACATTCCTGAGCCGGACACCGGTCACGCTCTTCCTTCCGTTTTCGTTCTTCCCCAGTATCTCTTCAATCGCTGAATCCCAGACAAAGGCGATTTTCGGATTCGCAAAAGCTCTCTCCTGCATTGTCTTCGATGCGCGTAATGCGTCACGGCGGTGCACCACGGTAACCCGGGTTGCGAACTTCGTCAGGAACGTCGCCTCCTCAAGTGCCGTATCGCCCCCTCCGACAACAACCACCTCGAGCCCTTTGAAAAAGAATCCGTCACAGGTTGCGCACGCCGAAACGCCGTACCCCATGTATTCTTTCTCGCTCGGGAGTCCGAGCAGTTTGGCCGACGCTCCGGTGGATACGATGACCGCGTCCGCCGAAAATTCTTCGTCATCGCTCCAGATCCGGAAAGGGTTCCTGGAAAAATCCACGCTGGAGACATTCTTGAAAATCGATTGTGCGCCAAACCGGTGCGCCTGAGCCCGGAAGTGCTCCATGAGTTCGGGCCCCTGAATTCCCTGGGGGAACCCGGGATAATTCTCCACCTCCGTGGTAATCGTCAGCTGGCCGCCCGGCTGTATGCCTTCAAAGACCACCGGATGCAGCCCCGCCCGCGCCGCATACAGCGCCGCTGTTAATCCCGCCGGACCCGATCCGATGATGATCATGCTCTTATGGGTGCTCATGCTCTACTCCTGTGACAGACGTTTTCGATGAGATGCCAAAAAGAATATTGAAGGGTCAGGGTTTTCTCCGCCGTCCGGCCAGAGCCATATTGCGGGTGAAACCGGCATATTTTGCACGCAAGACCGGGCTGCCCTCAAACCTCCCGGCGAATTCCTCCGAAGTCATTTTCCCCCATTCCTCAACATCCGGATGGAGAAATCCCTCCCATGGCTCAAACGCATCAAGAAGAGATGCCGAAGCCCGCTTGTGATTCCACGGACAGACATCCTGGCAGACATCGCAGCCGAAAACCCAGCCTTCCAGCGCTCCGGACAATTCGGGATCGATCGGGCCGCGGTGTTCGATCGTGAGGTAGGCAATACACCGGCCCGCATTCAGAACGTACGGTTCCACGATCGCCGCTGTCGGGCAGGCGTCAATACACCGTGTGCAGGTTCCGCACCGGTCGACTGCCGGCACGTCGGGCTCGAGTTCAAGCGAACTGATGATCACGCCGAGGAACATCCACGAACCGCATTCCCGGCTGATGATATTGGTGTGTTTCCCCAGCCATCCGATCCCTGCGCGCTGCGCCCACGCCTTCTCCATCACCGGTCCGGTATCGACATACCATCTCCCCTCGACGCCGGAAAACTCCTCCTGCATCCACTCCCAGAGCCGGTTGAGCCGCTCTCCCATCACCTCGTGGTAGTCTTCTCCCCATGCATAGCGCGAAATCTTTGCCGGAGTTCCTTCGGTCCCATGGAGAAACGGAGTGTAGTAGTTCATCGCAACGACAATCACGGATCGGGCCTGACCCACCAGCGTGCGCACATCCTTTCGCTCTCGGGCACGCTTCTCCATCCAATTCATGGTGGCCGCATAACCACGGTCCAGCCACTCATTCAGAAGATCTCCTTCCGGATGAAGCCCTCCGGCCCGGGCAATCCCGGTGCGGGAGAATCCCAGTTCCGCAGCCTTACGTTTGATCTTTTCGCCGGCGCCGGCGGAGCGTTCGATATTCTCACCATCACTCACGGGTGCCATCTTCCACATCAAGAAAGATTTCCCCTTTTTCGATTTTCACCGGGTAGGCCCGTACCCGTCCGCCACCCCGGACCGCCCGGCCTGTCTCCAGCGAATAGGTCCATCCGTGAAGCGGACAGGAGACCGTCAGGCCTTCACGAATCCCTTCATGGAGCGTGGGGACGTGATGGTGCACGCACACCGCACTGATGGCGAAGTACCGGCCGCCCACCTGCCAGAGTGCCACCTCGTCCTCATCGACCCTGCAGCGCAGCCCCCGTCCTTCGCGGAGATCTTCCGCCCGCGCAACCGCCATCCACTTTTCGCTCATATCCGCCCCGTTTCAGAGGTCAATCCGCTCGCCGGCGGCATATCCCTTCTCGCTACTCATCACCCGCGCAGCCGCGATTGCGGGGTCGTGTTCAAAAAACAGCACCCACTTTTCTTCCGTTGCACGGCGGAGGATGCGACGTTTCTCTTCCAGCGTAACAAGCGGACGCAGATCGTAACCCATAATCCAGGGCAGTTGCACGTGGGCCGCCATCGGCATCAGGTCCGCACAATACAGCAACGTCGTTGTGCCGTCCGAAATCAACGGACATTGGAGCGCGGTCGTGTGGCCGTAGAAAAGAAGCACGTTGATATTCGGAAGTATCTCCCCTTCGCCATCCACAAATTCCAGAAGGCCGTGTTCCATCAGGGGCAGGTAGTCGTCCGGAAAAAAGCTCGCTCTGTCCCGTTCTGTGGTGTGGTGCGCAGCATCCCAGTGTGAGCGTTGCACGTAGTACCGTGCGCCCGGGAATGCCGGTTTCACATTCCCGTCCACCATGTCCGTGGCACCGCCTGCGTGGTCAAAATGGAGGTGGGTCAGAATCACGTCGGTGACATCTTCTGGCGACACACCGAGTTTCAGGAGCGAACCGGCCAGGGTGTACGCGCTATTGTCGAACTTGTAGATCAACCGGGCTTTGTCAGAATACTTCGTGCCGTTTCCGGTATCCACCAGGATTGTCCGGCCGTTGCCGCGCAGGAGAAGCGCACGGGCGGCCATGGTAATTCTGTTCCGCTCGTCAGGCGGGCTGGTTCGCTCCCACAGTGTTCGTGGAACCACTCCGAACATTGCCCCGCCATCCAGACCGAAACGCCCGGTTTCGACGCTCTGCACTTCATACGGACCGATGGTCATCGCTCGTTTCCTCATGAAAAACAGCGAAGGCCGGTGCCTCACCCATCAGCGGCTGGTGCCGTCAGGGGGGAGTCCGACCTTCACGTGGTCTTCTGGAACCGCCGGAAAACGTCAGCCTTTGCGGAATCGTGATGTGGATGCGCTCAATTCCGGAAAATCCTTCCCCGGATGGAGTGCTTTGGCGCGGGCCATGAGCACATCTTCGCTTTCCGTACGATTCGGGTCGGGAACGCAGCAATCAACCGGGCACACCGCCGCACACTGTTCCTGGTCGAAATGTCCGACGCATTCCGTGCACTTCTCAGGGACGATATAGTAGAAATCGTTGGAGAGCGCATCAATCATCTGGCCGTTCAGCTCGTACTGGACACCGCCTGCATAGATGGCGGTATTGGGGCACTCCGGTTCGCACGCGCCGCAGTTGATGCACTCTTCAGTTATCATCGTTGCCATAGGGACTTTCCTCCGTTATGATTTCGTGTGAGACACAACGTCGATGGGAAGTATCGGAATTTAAGGCAAAGACCATCCAATTGCAATATTATCGGACGGAATCCTTGATTAGGGTCAGATTTCGCCGTTTTGTCTGCTTTCCGGGAAGGTGCCCGAAGCTCATTTGATATTGAAATACCGCGCTGCGGAGTGGTGGACGATGATGGCATTCGTACTCTGTTCGGGTTCAAGGGAATACTCCTCGGTGAGAACCACACCGATCCGCTCCCCCCCCAGAAGCGCGAACAATTTGGTCTGATCCTCCAGACTGGGACAGGCGGGATAGCCGAAGCTGTACCGTGATCCCTGGTATCCCTGTGAAAAAAGGCGCCGGATGTCAGAGGCGTCTTTTCCATCTATTCCCAGTTCCGTTCGAATCCTCTTATGCCAGAGTTCCGCCAGTGCTTCCGCACTTTCCACGCTCAGTCCGTGAAAATAGAGATATTCTCTATAGTTGTCAGCCGCAAACAATTTTGCCGAATACTCCGATGCGACACGGCCCATGGTGACGAGCATAAAAGCCACGACGTCCATCTTGCCCGATTCCGCGGAAGCGAAGTAGTCGGCAAGACAGAGGTGTCTGTCCCCGCTCTGGCGCGGAAACGTGAACCGCATGCGCTCGGACTTCATATCCTCGTTGCAGATAATCAGGTCGTTCCCCGCCGATCGGCAGGGGAAGTATCCGTAGACGACCTTTGGCTGCAAGAGCCGTTCCGCCACGGCCTGTTCTTTGAGTCGCGTCAACTCCGGGAGGATCTTCCCGTTCAAAAGCACACGGTATTGGTCTTCGGTAAGTTTCCCTTTCCTCACCTGCCACTGCCCTCTGATCAACGCAACTTCATTGATATACGCGAAGACATCTGCGAGCGGGATGTCCTGGATCACGCGCACACCCCAGAAGGGAGGAGCGGGAACGGGCCCATCGGTACGAACCGCAGAGCGTTGCGCGTCTCCTGCAGGGGCCGGGGGGGCGGCATATCGTGCATCTTCGCGTTCGGCCATCGCGATCTTCGCTTCCGCACCGGTCAGAACCTCTTCATGATCTGCGGAATCCGCAGTCGAAGGATACTCCACCGTTCCGGCCGCGATTTGCTCCATGTACCTGAGTCCGTCAAATGCATCGTTCGCATAGAGAACCTTGCCCCCGTAGATCGACCGGAGATCCTGTTCCACATACCGGCGGGTCAGGGCCGCCCCACCGAGAATCACGGGAATGTTCAGCTGCCGCTCGTTCATCACCTCCAGATTCTCTTTCATGATGAGCGTCGACTTCACCAGCAAACCGCTCATCCCGATGGCGCTCGCCCCGTGTTCCCCCGCTGCATGCAGCATGGTCTCCACCGGACATTTAATGCCCAGGTTCACCACCTTGTAGCCGTTGTTGGTGAGGATGATATCGACGAGATTCTTGCCGATATCATGGACATCCCCCTTCACCGTGGCGAGAACCATCGTGCCTTTCGATGTGGCATCCGCCTTATCCATAAACTGTTCGAGGTATGCGACGGCGGATTTCATGACCTCCGCGGACTGAAGAACGAACGGCAGCTGCATCTGCCCGCTGCCGAAGAGTTCCCCGACCACTTTCATCCCGTCCAGGAGGATGGTGTTGATGATCTCCAGTGCCCCGTGCGATTTCAGGCCTTCGTCAAGATCGGCCTGCAGTCCGACCTTGTCACCGTCAATGATCCGGTTTTTCAGCCGTTCTTCGACGGGTCCGGCGGCGACAGTCCGTTCCTTTCCCCCTGTTCCCCTTCCCGCATAGTGAGCCATCAGTTCCGTGAGGGGATCGTAGGCGACCTTCCTGATTTTTTTTGCCTGGCTCATGCGGACACCTCCTCGAACCGCCTCTCGTCGAAGATCAGCTGGCGGCACAGCTCGCGCCCGCGTTCATCGATCTTGTAGAGCGGCATGATCTTGCCGGCGTGCACAATGGCCATGTCCAGGCCGGCTTCGATCGCGTAGTGGAGGAACACGCTGTTGAGCGGATGCCGGATGCCCGGCGAAAGCCCGAAGGAGATATTGCTGACACCCAGCAAAGTCTTTGCCCCGGGCAGCTCCTGTTTGACGCGGCGGATGGCTTCCAGCGTTTCCATCCCGGCCCGGCGGAACTCTTCGTCGCCCGAACCGAGCGTGAAGGTGAGCATGTCAAAGATCAGGTCATGCGGGCGCAGGCCGTACTTCTCCACCGCGAGGGCGTAGATCCGGTGTGCAACGGCGAGCTTTTTGTCCGCGGTCTTTGCCATCCCCTCTTCATCGATGGTGAGTGCGATCACTGCAGCGCCGTACTTCTTGCAGAGCGGGAGGATGACATCGATGCGGTGTTCGCCGTCTTCCAGGTTAATGGAATTGATGATCGCCTTGCCGCCGATATGTTGGAGGGCGTCCTCGATCACCGGGGCTTCGGTGGAGTCGATGACGATGGGAAGGGTCACCTGCGTATTAAACCGCGAAATAATCTCCACCATGTCGCGGCGTTCGTCGCGCCCGACATACGCCGCGCACACGTCCACCATGTGTGCGCCTTCCTTCACCGCTTCCTTTCCCATCGCGACGATTCCCTCCCAATCTTCTCTGGCCAGCAGGTCACGAAACTGTTTGCTGCCGTTCGCGTTGGTCCGTTCTCCAACGAGCACGGGGGGCGGTTCGAGATGCATCGGAGCAAACTGGTAAAGACTGGAGGCGCTGGGAATGAAATCCGGCGTTCGCGTCCGGGGGGCAAGACCCCCCACCGCCCGGACAAGCTGGCGGATGTGTTCCGGTGTGGTCCCGCAACACCCCCCCACGACGCTGACGCCGAGGTCGGTGACGAAATGGGCGAGAAACCGCGTGAACTCTTCCGGAGTGAGTTTGTAGTGCGCGTGGCCGCCCACATTCTCAGGAATCCCCGCGTTGGGCATGACAAAAATGGGTTTGGGACTCATGCCAGAGAGAACGCGCACGTGCTCGGACATTTCCATCGGTCCGGTTGCGCAATTCATGCCGATGACATCCACGTCGTATGGTTCCAGGGATACCAGAGCCGCGCCTATTTCCGTGCCGAGCAACATTGTGCCCATGGTTTCGACGGTCACCGAGACAATCACGGGAACCCGGCGCCGGGCTTCCGCGAGATACTCGAACACGCCGAAGAGCGCCGCTTTGGACTGGAGAATATCCTGGCACGTTTCCAGACAGAGAAGATCGGCTCCGCCTTCCACGAGTCCCCGTGCCTGCACGTTGTAGGAGCGGGCCATGTCCGTGAAGGAAATATGCCCGAGTGACGGTAATTTCGTTGTGGGACCCATGGAGCCGGCGACGAAACGGGGGTGGGCCGCCGTTGAGTACTGCTGCACCATCCCCCTGGCGATCTGCGCCGCCGCAAAAGAGAGTTCATAGGAACGATCGGCGAGACCGTACTCGGCAAGGACGATGGATGCCGAACCGAAGCTGTTCGTTTCGATCACATCACAACCGGCTTCGAGATAATCGCGGTGCATAACTTCGACCGCCGAGGGTTTGGAGAGGACCAGGTACTCGTTACAGCCGTTGAGGTGCTCTCCGCCGAAATCGTCGGCGGTCAGGTTCTGTCCCTGGAGGTGGGTCCCGGTTGCGCCGTCGAACACCAGGATCTTTTCATTCAGCATGTCGTGAAATGTTTTCATCGGCCCTCCTGAGACATCCACTGGACGCGCTGATAGTACTGCGTCATCATTGACCGGACCACGTGCGCGGCAGGGAGGATTTCGCGCACCAGACCGGCGCTCTGGCCCGCCTCGAACATGCCTTCTTCGAGATTGCCTTCGGCGATTCCCTGTTCCTCCCGTTTGCGGCCGAGCAATGCCGTGAGTTCCTCCCGCCCTGCGCCGCGGCGTTCGGCCTCCATCGCTTTCAGCGCAAAGGGCGTTTTGAGCAGTCGCACGGGCATCAGTCCGCGAAGCGTGAGCAGTGTGCCGGCGTCACCCGCTCCGACCACGTGGTGTTTGTAGGTCTCGTGTGCCGATGATTCCACCGTGGCGGCAAACCGGGTACCGACCTGCACACCCTCGGCACCGAGCGCAAGCGCAGCCGCCATCCCGCGTCCATCCGCAATTCCACCTGCGGCAATGACCGGGACAGCAACCGCATCCACCACCTGGGGGACCAGGGCAAAGGTGGTCGTCTCGTTGACACCGTTATGTCCGCCCGCCTCAAAGCCTTCCGCGACAACAGCATCGCACCCGGCCTCAACCGCCTTCTGCGCATGTTTGACCGCCGCGATCACATGGACCACGGTACACCCGGCCTCCCTCAACTGACGGGTGAATTTCACAGGGTGTCCTGAAGAAGTGAAGACGATGCGCACATCTTCTTCAATTGCCACCTCCACCAGGTCGCCGGCATCGCCGCGGGCCAGCGGAATATTGACGCCGAACGGAGCCGTCGTTGCGGCGCGTGCCTCGCGTATCTGGCTGCGCAGCAGGTCCGGCTTCATCGATCCCGCGCCGATCAGTCCGAGGCCACCCGCCTCAGAAACAGCAACGGCGAGCCTGCAGCCCGCCGCCCACACCATGCCCGCCTGGATGATCGGGTACCGGATCCTGAAGAGCCGGGTAAGACGCGTGGGAAGTGGCGGGGGGGAATCGGCGGAGTGGTTTGTAGCCATCTGTCAGTTGCTGCCGAATAATTCGGGAATCACGGCAGTGACGCCGGTTACCGAGTAGAGAGCGAAACCGGGGGAAGACGGCTGCAGGCGGAGCAGATAGTCGCCAAACTGGCGGTTCCGCGACGCAGTGTACAGTCGGGGACCATCCAGCCGGATCACACTCTCGCCGGAAGAGGCTATATGGACGTCCTCGCCCCTGTTTTCTTTCGTCAGAGGCTTGCCGTCCTGCAGGATGAGAACATCAACGAGAGCATTCCCCCCGGGATCCAGCACCAGGTTCACCTCACTGCCGCGGTACCGCACAAACAACGCCCCCTCTTCTCCGGGTGCGCCCTCCCAGCGAATGCACTCCCGCTCATTTCTCCATGCGCCCTGAACGTAGATCCGGCCATCAAGGTAGATGCCGGGATCGGCGTAGGCGATGACGGATTCGGGGACGCAACCCTCTACGTTACCGATGCTTCCCCGGAGATATCCCGCAAGGATTTCCGGCGTGGCACGATAACACACGGCATCCTGACGATCCGTCTCGCGCAGCGGCTCCATAAGATCCGGAAGGTCTTCCAGCGGATGGGCCTCATGGAGAAGATGCTGCAAAGAGCGTTCGAACAGACCATACCCCCCTTCTCCGACACTCTGGCACCGTATGAACCCATCCACATCAATCAGGTGTTTCGTAGGCCAAACCCGGTTGCTGTACTGCGTCCAGAGCAGCTGCCTGTTGTCCATGACCACGGGAAATCCGATGCCCAGCCTGTGGAGAGCGTGCGCAATACGTTCGGGGTCCTGTCCGAAAGCAAAACGGGGAACGTGGACACCGATCACTGTCAGGCCGAAGGGGCGGTACATCTCTGTCCATGCAAGCACATACGGGAGTGTACGCAGTGATGCGCTGGAAGTGAAGTCCCAGAAATCCAGCAGGACCACCTGTCCGTGTAGATCTGCAAGGGAGACCGGTCTGCTGTTCAGCCAGTAGTCGCCCAGGAGTTCGCGCGCCTGCAGACGCCGCGGCATGATGTCTTGAATGGTCATTTTCTTGCGAAAAATATAGCCATTCAGGGGGAGAGAAGCAAACAGCGAGAAAACGGTCAGAAAAGCCGGTCTGAGAGAAGTTTCAGCGTTGTGAGGACCACCGCGACGATGAATATGGGGCGGATGAAAGAGGAGCCCTTCGCCACGGCCATACCCGACCCCACGCGTGCCCCGGTTATCTGCCCCGCTGCCATCACGAGTCCGGGCAGCCAGAGCACATGTCCGCCTGCGACGAAGACGAGGAAAGAGACAATGTTCGACGTAAAATTCATCACCTTGGTGTACCCCGTGGCCCGTGTGAAGTCGAACCCCAGACCCGTGACGAACGCGATTGCCCAGAAGGATCCCACACCCGGACCGAAGAACCCATCGTAGAAGCCCAAACCGAGTCCCGCGATCGCATAGAAGAGCATCCTCCGCACCCGTGGCCGCGCCTGTACCGCACCCAGAGAGGGTGTAAACACCATGTAGGCTGCGATCACGAGAAGGAGAAACGGGATCACGAGGTTAAGCACCGAAGGATCCATCTGCTGAACGGTGACGGTTCCGACGATACTCCCGGCAAGCGTATAGAGCGATCCCCGGAAGGGCGTCCGGGAGCGGCACCACTTCTTTGCGGACATAGTGACGTGCCGCGGTGAAGCTCCCGAAACTCGCCTGGAACTTGTTGGTACCCAGTACCATTTGCGGGGGCACCCCGACACCGAGCAGGAGCGGGATGGTGACCAGTCCCGCCCCTCCCGCGATGGCATCGATCCATCCGGCGAGCAGCGCGCCGACGAAGAGCAGCGGGTACATCAGGGGCGTCATCTCGAAGGTCATGATTTCCGGTCCTGCCGGCGACCCTCGATGATCAGAACGAATTCCCCTTTTTGTTCCGTCTTCCCGAGATCGCGGTAGAGACCTGAAGCGGTTCCACGGAATACACGTTCGTCCGGCATGGTCAGGTTGAATGCCAGACAGCACCGTCTGCTTTCACCGAACGTGTCCGCAAGATCCCGCAGCAGCACCGTGAGCCGGTACGGGGTTTCCATCAGCACGATCGTACGCCGTTCCTGGTGCAGCTGCCGCAACTCCGCGCGGCGCCGCTCCTTCTTTGGCGAGAGCCAGCCGTAATAGAGGAATTGATCGATGGGAAAACCCGAAACCGTCAAAGCCGGCATGAGTGAAGACGCACCGGGTACGGGTACGATGCGGATGTTCCGTTCCACGGCGCGCTGCACAAGCATCTGTCCGGGATCGGAAAACACCGGTGTGCCGCAATCAGAGATGACGGCAAGATTCTTTCCGGACCCGAGAATTTGAAGGATGGTATGGGTGGCCGCCGTCTCGTTGTGCTCGTTGAGGGTCTCCAGCGGTTTTTCGATGCCGAAGTGATGCAGCAGGCGTTGCCCTTCGCGGCGTTCCTCGCACACGATGACGTCGACCGTCCTGAGCACCTCAAGGGCGCGGAAGGTCATATCATTGAGGTTCCCGATAGGCGTGGCGACCAGGAAGAGCGTGCCGGGCATTCAGGTTATCTTCCTGTGTGGCCGAACCCTCCGGCGCCGCGGGTGGTGTCATCCAGGGATTCCCGCTCGTCCCATTCGGCTTTCACATAGGGGGCCACAACCATCTGGGCGATGCGGTCGCCGCGGCGGATGGTGAACTCCTCGGAACCGAAATTGGTGAGAATCACGCGCACTTCGCCCCGATAGTCCGAATCGATGGTGCCCGGGGCGTTCAAGACTCCGATCCGGTTCTTGATTGCCAGTCCGCTCCGGGGTCTGACCTGTGCTTCGTACCCGTTCGGAACGGCGATGGCGAAACCGGTGGGGACCAGAACCGTTGCCCCCGGTGCAACGATCATCGGGTCATCGAGCACGGCGCGGATATCCATCCCGGCCGCACCTTCTGTTGCGTATGCAGGCAATGGCACGTCTCGGGATGAGGGGGAGAGCCGGGTGATCTGGATTTTCACGGGGTTTCAGGCCAGCGCTGCGACGGAAGCGGGAGCGGGAGACGCCCCCTTTACGGCACGCCGTTCAAATTCATCACGGAACCGCTTGATCATACTCTGCACCGGCCAGGCGGCGGCATCGCCGAGAGCACAGATGGTATTCCCTTCGATGTTGTTTGCCACGTCCAGCAACAGGTCGATGTCCGCCGGACGCGCATCCGATTGTTCGAATCGTCTGAGTATTTTCAGCATCCACCCGGTTCCTTCCCGGCACGGGGTGCACTGGCCGCAGGATTCATGATGATAGAATTCCGTGATGCGGGTGATCACCCTGATCAGATCCGTGTCTTCATCCATTACAATCACGCCGGCGGTGCCGACAGAGGATCCGGCGGCCTTCAGGCTGTCAGCGTCCATGCACACCCCGTCCAGCGCGTCACCGCGCAATATCATTGTGGAAGACCCCCCGGGGATGACCGCTTTGATCCGTTTGTTGCCCGGCACGCCGCCTGCATACTGGTGGATGATATCCAGCAGTGGAACACCGGTCGGCATTTCAAATACACCCGGGTTGTTCACGTGTCCGCTGACGCCGACAAGGAGGGGACCCGGATGTTTCTGCGCGCCGATTTTCGAATAGGACTCCCATCCCATGCGCATGATGACCGGGATGTTCGCCATGGTCTCCACGTTGTTGATCGTGGTGGGGCAGCCCCAGAGACCGTTCTGGGCCGGAAAGGGGGGTTTCACGCGCGGGTATCCGCGCTGACCCTCAAGCGAGTTCATCAGGGATGATTCCTCGCCGCAGATATACGCCCCGGCACCACGGTGGATGTAGAGGTTGGTGGAGAAGCCCGATCCCAGAATATTGCCGCCTATGTATCCCCTGGCGTATGCGTCGTCCACCGCCTTCTGCACCAGATCGATCCAGTGCTTGTATTCCCCCCTCACGTACAGATACGCGGTCGTAATCCCCATCGCGTAACAGGCAATGAGGGTTCCTTCGATCAGGAGATGCGGGTTGAGCTCGAAAATCTGCCGGTCTTTGAATGTGCCAGGTTCGCTCTCGTCGCCGTTCACGCAGAGATATTTCGGTTTCGCCGATTCCTTCGGCATGAACGTCCATTTCAGTCCTGTCGGGAAGCATGCCCCGCCGCGTCCGCGCAGGTTGGATTTCTTGACTTCGTCCGTGACCTCTCCAGGTTTCATGCCCAGCGCCTTGCGGAGCATGGCATAGCCGCCTGATGCTTCATACACATCAATGCGGTGGAGATCCGGAATCGGGGGAAGCAGGAGGGGTTCCATGGCTAGCTCAGCTCGTTCAGGATCGTATCCACCCTGGCGGTGTCAAGGTTTTCGTAGTAGCGGTCACCGATCTGCATCACCGGCGCGGTGCCGCAGGAGCCGAGGCATTCCGCTTCTACAAGCGTGAACTTCCGGTCCGGTGTGGTCTCCCCCACAGCAATCTTCAGACGGTCTTCCAGATGTTTCACCAGCCGTTCGCTGTTCCGGAGCATGCAGGAAACATTCGTACACACTTCGATCTTGTGGCGTCCCACCGGTTTCCGGTTGAACATCGTATAAAACGTCACGACGCCGAGAACGTGGTGAGTGGGTACATCAAGGAGAGCGCCGATCGCCTTCATACCTTCTTCGGAGATCCACCCGTGTTCTTCCTGCCACATCCAGAGAGCTTCGAGCAGCACCGCCTGCGGATGCGGATAGCGCGTCTTGAGTTCTTCAATGCGCCGGAGGCTCTTCTCCGACAACGTCGCAGGTATCGCTGCCTGGCTCATATTGCTTCGATCCACTCCGTCTGCGACTTTTTCCCCGGTGTGCTCTTCACTGTTCACAGATCCTCTTGCTCCTGAGCTTGCCTTGTGTTTTCTTCGGCTGACCTTTTACTTATCCGCTTCTCCCATCACCGGATCCATGCTGCCGATGACAGCAACGATATCGGAGATCATACCCCCCTTCAGCATGATCGGGAGTGTGGAGAGGTTACAGGTCGAGGGAGAGCGGATTTTCATGCGCCACGGATGCCCTGTGCCGTCGGACACCAGATAGAAGCCCAGCTCGCCTTTT
This sequence comes from uncultured Bacteroidota bacterium, assembly GCA_963779225.1. Classification (GTDB taxonomy): domain Bacteria; phylum Bacteroidota; class Ignavibacteria; order UBA10030; family UBA6906; genus CAVPCZ01. The sequence continues at coordinate 494,882 of CAVZWW010000001.1, read as the reverse complement.
GACGACTCCACGGCGTGATACACTTCACCGACCGGCGGGTCGATACCCAGATTGATCAGCATAAAGTCGTGAATCAGCTCTTCCATCCTGGTATAGGTGCGTTCCTTTGCCGGGAGGACCTTCTTGGTCTCAAAGGCGTTGTAGGGGCCTTCGGGAAGCTTGTCGAGCGCCTGGTTGAGCATGTCCGCGCTTTCATACATCTCCGCCAGCCGCACGTAGAAGCGGGCAAGGGCATCGCTTTCCGTGAAGGTGATCACCTTGAAGTCGAGCTCGGGGTAGACGAGATACGGGACATCGCGCCGGAGGTCGCGGGCCACGCCTGCCGCGCGCAGCAACGGCCCTGTCAGCCCCCATGCGATCGCGTCTTCGCGCGAAATATGACCGACATTCTCGCACCGGTCGATGAAGATCCTGTTGTGCTGGAGCAGTTTCTCCACTTCTCTCACGTCCGCGTCAAACTCGGAGAGGAACTGGCGGAGCATGGCCGTACACTGCGGCGTCCAGTCCTGCTGGAGTCCGCCGATCCGCGTATAACTCGTGGTGAACCGTGCCCCGCACAGGACGTCGTAGATATCCAGGAGCTTTTCCCGTTCGCGGAATGTCCAGAGCAGCACCGTAAGGGCACCGACGTCCATGGCCATGCTGCCGATGGCGACGAGATGGGAAGCCACGCGGGCCATCTCGCAGACCAGAACGCGGATGTACTGCGCGCGCCGCGGTATCTCGATACCCGCGAGTTTTTCGACGGCCAGAACGTAGGCGACGTTGTTGGAAAGGGGGGAAAGGTAGTCGAGGCGGTCGGTATGTGGAATGAACTCGTGGTAGGTGCTGCTCTCCGCGATCTTCTCGTATCCGCGGTGCAGATACCCGAGTTCCGGGACCGCTGCCATGACGGTCTCTCCGTCCAGCTTGATCAGGAGCCGCAACACTCCGTGGGTGGCGGGATGCTGCGGGCCCATATTCAGGATCATGCTGTTTTCCAGGGGGTCATCGATGACCACCGTGGTATCCTGATCCTCCAGCGCCGCCAGAATCTGGCTTCGCCGCGAATCCTCAGAGTTTCTCGCAGACAAGGATCTGTTCCGTTTCTAGTGTGGAAAGCACGCCGCGCCCCTCAGCGCCGCGGCAAGGGAAGCGAATCGGGAATACCCATCAGGGGAAAATCTTTGCGCAGGGGGTGATGCTCGAACTCCTCCGGCATATACAGGCGCCGCAGATCCGGATGACCGGCAAAGCGGATCCCGAACATATCAAACGTCTCCCGTTCATGCCAGTTGGCGGCAGGCCACACACCGGTGACGGTGGGCACCACGGCCTGCTCTTCTTCGACAAGCACCTTCAGCCGGAGGTACCGCGTGTTCTTCAGGGAGTACAGGAGGTAGACCACTTCGAACCGCGCCTCGGGCCGGTACATATCCACGGCTGTCAGATCGATCAGCATGTCAAAGGTGAGTTCCGGATCGGTTTTCAGAAACCCGCACACGCGCACGAGGACATCAGCCGTCACGGTTACCGTCAGCTCGCCACGAAACTCCCTGGAACCCACAATATGTTCCGGAGCAAGTGCGTGGAGCTTTTCCAGAATGCGGTCGTTCATACGGTTGGTTCGGAAATATGGAGCGCTTCACCACGCATTGCCATCCCTATGGATTTTTCGCGCTGGATTTTCTTTTGCAGCTCGATCAGGGCGTAAAGCAGCGCTTCCGGACGCGGCGGGCAGCCCGCAACGAACACGTCCACCGGCAGAAACTGGTCAATCCCCTGGACCACCGAATAGGAGCGGAACATGCCGCCCGAGGAGGCGCAGGCACCCATGGAGATCACCCACTTCGGATCGGGCATCTGATCGTAGATCTTTCGCACCACCCTGGACATTTTGTAGGTCACGGTGCCGGCAACGATGATGACATCGCACTGCCGCGGCGTGAACCGCATCACCTCCGAGCCGAATCTGGAAATATCGAACCGGGGGGATGCCGTCGCCATCATCTCGATGGCACAACACGAGATGCCCATGGGCATCGGCCAGAGGGAATTCTTCCGCGCCCAGGCGATCGTCTCGTCCAGCCGTGAGGTAAAGAATCCATCGCGCTGCAAATTCTCCAGTCCCATCACCTACCTCTCATGAAAACAGATCCCATTCTCAACGGTGCCGGTTAATGGACAAGCACCACGCGCATCCGCCTTATCTCCAGTCCATCCCCCCCTTCCTCCACTCATAGATGAGTCCGATCACCAGAATCAGGAGGAAGAACGCCATACCCACGATCCCTGCGACATCGAGGGTGCGGAAGACCACAGCCCAGGGATAGAGAAACACGATTTCAATGTCAAAGACGATGAAGAGCATAGCCACCAGATAGAACTTCACGGAAAAGCGTTCCCTGGCATTACGCACCGGTTCCATGCCGCTCTCGTAGGTCGAGAGTTTTTCTTCGGTAGGCCGTCTCGGCCCGAGCCACCGGTTGATATTGGTAAACACGAGCCCGGCGATGACGCCGATCAGGATCATGATCCCGATGGGGATGTACTGGTCGACCATTCCTGTTATTCCTAACACTGGATGCCGGGGAAAAGTTTTCGGGCAAATCTAAAGAAAACTAAGCAAAAACGGTCAGAAAGTCAACGAACGAGGGGTCAGCTGATGCCCTCGTACATGTTGTCGATCAGGCGGCCGTACCGCTCTTCAACCACCTTGCGCCTCACTTTTTGCGTGGGTGTCAGTTCCCCTTCTTCTATGGAGAACTGCTTATCCAGCAGCGTGAATCTGCGCACGCGCTCGAAGTTGGCGAGGTCTTTCTGCAGGCGGTTGATCTCCTGGTCCATCAACACGTTGATTTCACGGTCCTTGATAAGATCGGCAATGGAATCGCACCGGATGTTACGTGCATCGGCATATTCCCGCAGCGCATCGAAGTCCGGCACAATCAGGGCTGTCAGAAACATCCGGCGGTCTCCGATAAGCATGAACTGTTCGATATAGCGGCTTGCCAGAAAGATGTTTTCGATGGGTTGGGGGGCGATATTCTTCCCTCCTGAACTGACGAAGATGTGCTTTTTCCGGTCGGTGATATGGATGAAACCTTCCGCATCAATCAGTCCGATATCTCCCGTGTGGAGCCACCCCTCGGCATCAATCGCCTGCCGGGTTGCTTCTTCATTGTTCCAGTATCCCTTCATGATGTTCGGCCCGCGGGCCAGAATTTCGCCATCCTCCGCCAGTTTCACCTCGACGCCCGGAATCGGGGGACCCACGGACCCGAACTTATAGTTGTCCATGTGGTTGACACTGATGACCGGAGAACTTTCGGTAAGTCCATACCCTTCGAGGATAGTCAGACCGACGGCTTCAAAGAACTCCCCGAATTCGCTTCCGAGCGCCGCACCGCCGGAGGCGAAAAAGCGCATGCGCCCGCCTGTACGCTCGCGCAGCTTATTATAGACAAGTCGGTCAGCGATCGCGTGCTGGACGCGCAATCCCGCCCCGATCGAACCTTTCTTCCTGGCCCTGGCGTACTTGTGACCCACCGCTATCCCCCAGCGGAAGATTCTCTTCTTGAGCGGTGAACCGGCATCCACCTGTTTCATCACGCGCGCGTGGATCCGTTCGAACAGACGGGGGACCGTCGTGATAATCGTCGGCCGGACTTCCAGCATGTTATCGCGCACCGTTTCAACACTCTCCGCATAGGCAATCGTGGCTCCGCAGGCCAGAGCGGTGTAGTACCCCGCCATCCGTTCAAAAGTGTGGCACAGCGGGAGAAAGGAGAGCAACACATCCGATGTGCCGAAGTCAATCACCTGCGCTGATGCCTTGACGTTGCTGACCAGGTTATTGTGCGTCAGCATTACGCCTTTCGGGTTTCCCGTGGTTCCCGAGGTATAAATGAGGGTCAGAAGATCTTCCGGGCGCACCATGGCAATCGAGGCCCGCAGGAGTTCCGGTTGTTCTTTCCTGTGCCGTTCCCCCATCTCCATCACCCCGCTGAATCCCAACGTGTCCGGCTCGGGAATCGGTCCTTTTTCGCTGATAAGGATCACCTTTTCCAGTGTACTGACTTCGGGGTAGACACGCATCACCTTGTTGAGTTGAAACTGGTTGGAGACGATCGCCACTTTGACGCCGGAATCATTGAAAATGAATTCGATCTGCCTGGCGGTCATTGTGGGATAGACCGGAACATCAATCGCCCCGAGCGCGACAATCGCCTGGTCGCTGATCACCCATTCGGGCCTGTTCTCCGAAACAATGGCCACACGATCCCCCCTGTTCACGCCCAACGCGGCGAGGCCGTACGCAAATGTCTCAACGCGTGTGCGGAGATCCGAGTAGGAGATCCCCTTGTAGGTTTTTCCTGACTTGTACATCAGCGCCGGACGTGAATCTCCGGCGAACTTGGCTGTCAAGTTCTGGAAGAGTTCGGGAATGGTCGCAAACGTCACCGCGACTGCCATGGGGGGCTCCTGAATGTGAAGGTGAGGAAGGGGTGAGCGTAACATACGGGAGCAAGGATTCAGATGCAACCACCTTTCGCGGCAAGAGGCCGGAAATATTCAGGGTTCAGAGCCCCGGACCGTTATTGCCGGAATCAGGTCCCGGCTCTTTTCATGATGAGCGTGCCCAAGCATTGTATTTTTTCACATATAACTCACCATCATGTATGGCGTAGCAAGAATCACCAAAAAATTAACTTGACTTCTCTGTCCCAACATAGTATATTTTTCGCCGTCACTTCTGGTATGCTCGCACCTTAAAGGAACAAATTACCGGAAGTCCTTGTTGTTCATTGAATTCCCGACCATGCCGCAGACCTCGGATCAATCGCAGGGTGAACGCGACCAGATTTAACAGACAATCCGGCTCCGACCTGAGGGATTTCATCCACATCGGCGGCACACTCACAACGTTCCAGCAGTTCTTCGTCGCACAGGTCCATAAGGCCCGATTGTCCGGTGGCTCATGGTCCTGTCTTCTTTAGACAGGCTGTTTTTACTCAATACCAGTCATTATCGTTCGTGGAGAGCTCCATGGCCCGAAGGGATACGACAACCGGCGCATCGGTACAGCAACGGTCTGCGACAGGCAACGGAACCGGGGAAACCGTGTCGATGAACGAGACCGTCATGGATCTCGCCCTGGACTGTCGGGACTATTACGGTGAAAACGAGCTCGCTGCGGACGTGTTACGTTCGAAGTATCTTGCCCCGAACGAGCAGGGTCCGATGCACATGTGGAACCGGATAGCCCGGGCGGTTGCGTCGGTCGAACGCGAGCATGTGGACCACTGGCACAAGCGGTTCCTCGAACTTCTCTTTGATTTCACCTTTGTGCCCGGCGGACGGGTGATGCACGGAGCGGGCCGTGAAGATGCGCGGCGGCGGCCGACGTTGTCAAACTGCTACGTCGTTCCCATAGAGGAAGACAGCCTCGACGGAATCTACCGTTGTCTCACGGAATCCGCCATGGTGTATCGTACGGGGGGCGGCGTGGGCACCGACCTCTCCACCCTGCGCCCCGAAGGAGCCCCGGTGAACGCCACCATCGATCACTCCCCCGGCGCCACGGCGTTCATGAATCTCTTCAGCGAAAGCACGAATACCGTCTCCCAGGCCGGCCGCCGCGGCGCGTTGATGCTGACGATGCGCGTCGACCACCCGGATATTGAGCGTTTTATCACCGTGAAGAACGATTCCCGCAGATTGAAGGTCCAGCACGCAAACATCAGCGTACTGGTCACCCATGAGTTTATGGATGCGGTGATGAACGATACCGCATTTGATCTGCGCTGGGATGGAAAGGTGTACCGGACCATTCAGGCCCGCGAGCTCTGGTTCAAGATCATCAAGAACGCCCATGCATCGGCCGAGCCCGGCATCATTTTCTGGGACACGATGAAGGACTTCCACAACGTGGAATACGCCAACCCCCTCACCAGCACCAATCCGTGCGGTGAACAGCCGCTGGCCTCGTATACCGCGTGCAACCTGGGGAACATCAATCTCTGCAAATTCGCCGATGCGGCGGGACGGTTTGACTACGAACGTCTCGCCGAAGTGACCCGCGTCGCCACGCGGTTCATGGACAATATCATCGACTACAATATGGACAACCACGCCCTGGCAAAGATCAAAAAGGCCGTTGCCTCCGACCGGCGAATCGGCCTCGGCATCACCGGGCTGGCAGATGTGCTCCTGTTGATGAAAATCCGGTATGACTCACAGGAAGCCCTTGACGAAACCGAAAAGATCATGAGGACGATCAGGGATGAAGCGTACCGGACCTCCATCGGGCTGGCACGCGAAAAAGGGGCCTTCTCCCTCTTCTCCTGGGAGGGGTATTCCCGCAGCAAATTCATCCACACACTTCCCGCGGATATTCAAAATGACATCCGGAAATACGGTATACGGAACAGTACCGTCCTGACGGTCCCGCCGGTCGGTACCGGCTCCATTGTCGCCCAGACCAGCTCGGGTATCGAACCGATTTTCTGCACAAGTTACCGGCGGCGCGTCAAAAATCACGACGGGGAGACCTTCACCGAGTACAAGGTCTATCATCCCCTGATCAAGAAACTCTTCGGTGATGACACGGAGGTTCCGGACTATGTGGTCACGGCCCACGATATCGATCCGTATTTCCGGGTCAAAATGCAGGGTGTGATCCAGAAGTATGTGGACAGCAGCATTTCTTCTACCGTGAATCTGGCCGAATCGGTCACCGTGGAAACGGTGGCCGACATTTACCTGACCGCCTACAAAGCCGGCCTGAAGGGCATTACCGTGTATCGCGAAGGGAGCCGCGATGGAATTCTGCAAACCGAGGAATTCGCGCGCAAACAGTCGGCGGCATCGGCGCCGAAACCCGAAGCACGCCAGATCAAGGGCCCCCGGCAGCGACCGCATCGCACACACGGAATCACCGAACGTGTGAAGACCGGCGAGGGATATCTGTATGTGACAATTAATGAAGACGACTCCGGCCTCTGTGAGGTCTTCACCACCATAGGCAAAGCCGGCGGCAACGCCGCCGCACAGTCGGAAGCGATCAGCCGTCTCATTTCTCTCACACTGCGTTCGGGTATCGAGCCGCGGGAGATCGTCAGACAGCTCAAAGGTATCTCCGGTCCGACGCCGGTGTGGGATGGACAGGGCGGCCAGGTGATGTCCACACCGGATGCCATCGCCAAGGTGCTCGAACGCTACCTTGACGGCCGGGAGGAGATCGTGGCCGCACGAAAGGCCGCCCCGGCTGCCACGGCACATTCCGCCGCATCACCCGGACAACCCTCCGCACAACCGAAAACAAAAACCACCTGCCCGGAATGCGGGAGTACCGTGGAGCATATGAACGGCTGCGTGGTCTGCTACAATTGCGGCTGGAGTAAGTGCTGAAGGGGCGGCGGCCTCCTGAGGGGAATGGCAGCGCCCTGCGACGAAGACCATAACCGCTGCATGAAAAAAAACCCCCGCCCGGATCACCGGACGGGGGTTTCTGCTTACTCTGCGGGGGGCGACGAACTACAGAATCTCCTTCACCGCCTTCTCAAACGCTTCCTCGGATAATAACCCCACATGTTTGGAAACGATGTTCCCCTTCCTGTCGACAAAGAATGACGTCGGAATCCCCTGAATGCCGCCGTACGCGTCAGCAAGCTCCTGACCCGCAACAACGATCGGGTAAGAGATCTTGTTTTTGGCCAGGTACGGCTTTACATCATCCCATCCCCCCCTGTCGAGCGAGATGCCAACAACCTCCAGGCCTTTCTCCCTGTACTTCTCATACACCTTCACCATACCGGGGATCTCCGCCCGGCACGGACCGCACCACGTGGCCCAGAAATTCACCACCACGGCCTTCCCCGCGAGTTTTTTCAACTCAATGGTCTTCCCGTCCTGCGACTGAAGAATGAAGTTCGGCGCCGGATCCGCCGCTCGTGCGGAAACCACCAAGAGAACGCCCAGTAATAAAAGAATCATCGCATGCTGCACTGCCTTCATACCACCCTCCCGCATTAGATAATGAATCTCCTGTCGTGTATGTGTATAACATTCCCTGCACCGCAGCTGTTCCCTCTGCCGGGCCTGTTCCCCACCCGGCCCTCCGTCACTCACCTGCTCCCCACGTTATCCGCCCATTCCCGCAGAAACGCCCCGATCCTGGCCCGGTCATACCCCTTTCCGGATTCCAGCTGCCCGGTGTCATCATAATTCTATTCCTTTTTCCCCCAGTTCATTTTCCCGCAACCACTCCTGACGCAGGATGCTCATCAACACAACGTCCCACAATTCCTCCCCGACAGACACGCCCTGCCTGAGCACTCCCTCACGGACAAATCCCGCGGCTTCGTAACAGCGGATCGCCGGGCTGTTCAGCGCGTAAACCCTCAGGTCGATCCGGCGGCAGTGCAGTTCCCCGAAGCCGACCTTCAGCAGTTGCTCCATCATCGGACGGCAGATCCCCCGACCGCGGTATGCAGGGTCGATGAGGATCCTGCACGCGGATGCGGTCTGCTGTTCCCGGTTGATGACACCGAGTTCGCAGTGCCCCACCACAGCGCCGGTCTCCATAAACACCGCTTCGTATATCAGACTTGCGGGCTCGGGTCCGGCTGACAGCCCGCAGTAGCGATCCAGTTGTTCGACAGTCAGCGGGTACCGGAAGAGTTGAGGCCCTGCCCACTGGATAAGCGCACGCGGCGAATCGATCCAGAGGATCAACCGTTCATATCTGCTTCGGGAGAATGGCCGGAGGAGGATCATGCGCATTCAAGATACACAGCCCCCCTCAAGAATTCAACCCTTCACACGCAAAAACCCAAACCCGGAGGATACTGCAACGCGCAGTACACGGGGCGAAGGGTGATTCCGTGAACGGAACGTGAACAACAGGTGTGATGCAATGCACTGCAGAGGCTGAAACCCCGACTCATTCATATCGCAGGGATTCCACCGGATCGACCGAAGCCGCCTTGCGTGCGGGAAAGAACCCGGCCAGGAGGCCGATCAGGCCGAGAATACCGGCGGTCAGAAACATTGTCGCGGAGGAGAGAATCGGCTTGCCGAGGAACTGCATCGGGCCGTCGTCACTGGGCAGCATACGGACCACCGAAATGACTCCCCAGGAAAACAGGATGCCGATCGTGCCTCCCAGGAAGGCGATTAAGAGCGCTTCGCTCATGAACTGCGCAAGAATGTGGCGGCGGCGCGCCCCCACCGCCATCCGGATTCCGATCTCCCGTGTGCGCTCCTTCACCACTACGTACATCACATTCGCCACTCCGACGCCCGCAATCAGAAGGGTCAGGAAGCCAACTCCGAAGAGGAATATCGACACGCCCAGACCGATACGCCTGCCCATCTTCTCGTTTTCTATGAAGTCCCAGATGAACAAGGTCCGTTCATCCTCGGGATCGAAGTGATACTTGCGAGAGAGAACGCGGAAGATCTCTCGCTTCACCTCAGCCTGCTTTGACGGGTCGACGGGACGGACAACGATGGAATTCACATGGGTGTCCCCGAACATCGTCCTGAGCGTCGTATAGGGAATCACCGCCCGCCGTGAGTCGGGGCCGTTGTTCATGCTGGTCTGGAGTTTTTGCTGAATCAACCCCACGACGGTGAAGGGGACCTGTTCGAGGAACACAACCCGGCCGATCGGATCTTGATCGCCGAACAATTCGCGCGCGATCTCCATCCCCAGGACCAGCACCCGGCGCTGCATGGTTACGTCAATATCATTCAGGAAGCGGCCGCCGGCCGCCGGAAACATCCGCCGCATCTCTTCAAAGTTCGGATTGACCCCTTCGCATTCGGTGTTGGTCGACACTTTGCCATACGTCAGTCTCACGCCGGCACGGTACTGCGGGCTGACGAGATCGATGGCCGGGATGGCCTCACGCAACATCGCGGCATCCTCTTCCATCAGGCGGATCCGGCGTCCCTTCGGAATTCCTTCGTATTGTTTGCCGGTCTCGCCGCCATAGAGAATCATGATCCGGTTGCCGGCGTTTAGCAGACCATTCTGCATCTGCGTGCCAAGCCCGTCGCCGAACGCAAGCAGCAGGACCACGGCGATGGTCCCCCATGTGATGGCCACCATCGTCAGAATAGCCCGCGTACGCTGGACCTTGAGGTCCTGAATGAAGTCGAGAAGCAGTGCGCGCCACATAACGGTCAGGTACCGGCCAGATGTAAGAGGGTCATGTTCTCAGACAGTCCACGATGTTCAGATTGGCCGCACGGCGTGCAGGCATCCACCCGGCCGCAAGACCGATAACACACAGCACACCCATGGTAACCAGCGCCACCTCCACCGAGAGTTCCGGAGTTCCGACGAACTCCCTGATGGGAATATACTTCAGTCCTTCAATGATGCCCCCCGCAATCAGGAAACCGAGCGCGGATCCCAGCCCGATAATGAAAAGCGTTTCCGTGAAAAACTGGGACAGGATATCCCATTTCCGTGCACCCACGGCCCGCTTGACCCCGATTTCCCTGGTTCGTTCCTGCACCACAATGTACATGATATTTGCCACCCCGATCCCGCCGACCGCCAGCGTGAAGCTACCGATCAGGCCCATGAACACATTGAAGGCAAGGAAAAAGACAAAAATGAATTCGTCGAATTTCGCCGTGTTCCAGATCCATACGGCATCGGTATCCTCCGGGTCGAAGCGGTACTTCTTTCCCAGCACCATCCGGACCCTGCTGATGGTTTCTTCGGACTTCCGCGGATCGCGCGGGGTGAAGATTATATTATTCAGGTGGACGGCACCGAAGACGGACGCATAGGTGGAGGCGGGGATGAATATCCGGTCGGAATCCCGCCTGTTGTACGAGGAGTTCTGCGTTTTCTTCTGCATCACCCCGATCACCGTAAAGGGAACCTGTCCGACATAGACCAGCTTCCCTATGGCAGAGCCCTCGCCAAGGAGGAGTTTTTTCACCTCGTTCCCCAGGACCACGACGCGCCTCCGATCGCGCACGTCGGGATCATTGATGAACCGCCCTCCCTGTTCGGGAATGATATTCCGCATCTCCGCATAGACCGGAATGATCCCCGTGATGGCCGGCGTGGTGATGTTCGTACCAACGCGGACCGGCGTATCCCCTCTCGAGTATTCGGGGCTGATCCGTCCGATGGTGGGGACCTGCTCGGCCAGCAGGCGGGCATCCTCTTCCAGAAAGCTCATACCCCTGCCTATGCCAAAACCTTCGAACGGTTTTGTCGTACGGCCGGGGAACATGATGGCAATGCCTTCACCGATGCCGTGCATGTTGATGGACAGTTGCCGTTTGAATCCCATCCCGAACGCCAGGAGTACGATGATGGCCACGGTTCCCCAGACAATCCCGAAGATCGTGAGCGTTGTGCGCAGTTTCTGGGCCCGCAGATCCCGCACAAATTCCCTGACGGTTGTCGTCAACCCGTTCATTCGATCTTCTTCACCGGTTTTTCCAGAACCATATCCCCTTCGTTGAGACCTGAAAGGACCTCCACTTTGATGGCATCACTGAGGCCGGTTTTGATGTACCGCTCTTCTTCCTTTCCGGGGCCCAGGGATACTTTGACGAAGGCTGAGTCGTTGCGGAACGTCACCGTCCGCTCGGGAATCGTCAGGACGCTGTCTTTCTGCTGGATGATGATACTGGCATTTGCTGAATACCCGGCCCGGAGCGTGGCATTTTTTGCGCGGGGGACACTCACTTCAATCGGAAACACGGTGGCATTTTCTTTCTTTTCGGCTTTCAGCGAAATCTTGTAGAGCACGCCCGAGATCTTCTCGCTCGGCAGCGCCCCGACTTTCAGCTCCGCCGGCATCCCCTCGCGCAGCTTGCCGACATCAATCTCGTCCACCGTACCTTTGAAGATCAGACGTTCCATGTTGGCCATTTTCATGAGCACCGTCCCTTCCTGGTACGAGGTCAGCGGGGTTACAGGATCGCCCACCTGTACCGTCTTGCTGAGCACGAAGCCGTCGATAGGTGCTTTGATGATCGATTCGATCTCCGTGTTCTCGATCTTCACTCTCCCGCTTTCAAGCAATGCCAGCCGTTCGCCGGTCATCTGTTGCTGCAGCTTGGCCTCCGAATACTTGCGCTCGAATTCCTCGTACTCCTTCCGGGAAATCAGGTTCTTGTTGACCATCGATTCCTGCCGGACCGCTTCTTTCTGGAGATTATCGATTTCCACCTGGCGCAACTGTACCTGCCGCTTGGCATCCGCAAGTTCAAGCGGCGTCGGGTCAGGTTTCACCTCGAGCAATGACTGGCCCGCTTTGACATATGATCCGGCATCGGCAAAGATACTCCGGACAACGCCGGAGACCTTGGATTTTATCGAGATTTCGTTTTCCGGTTCGATCGTGCCGACGGCCAGCGCCTTGTCCACTATATTGTCCCGCGTAACTTTAATCGCGGGAAGGGCATCCGAGGACTCACCCACCGACCGGCCAAACAGAAGAAAGACAGCGGCGGCGACCGCGACAGCCGCAATTGCCAGAATAACTATGCGTTTCTTCATGGAAACAACCTCCTGGGGGAACATCGAAAGGGAGCACCACTTCTTCCATACGACTTTTCCATGGACAATGTTGCGCAAAACGAACCAATTCCCTACTGTTATGCAGAAGCCGCCCGTCTTAAAGGTGGCGCACAGGGGAACTCATTTTCGCTTCGGTCCGCCTGGGATCGGTTTGAAAGGACTGTGTGTGGCGCTACAGGAAGGTGCCCGGCCCCCGCAGACCTGAACGACAGAAAGGCGACGGGATTGATGTATGGCCGCTCAGCAGCATCCGCTTGAACTCTTTCACCCCGCAGTCCGGGGCTGGTTCGAACGCGTGTACAATGCGCCTAGTCCGCCCCAGGAACTGGGGTGGCCCAGCATTGCCGCGGGCAACAACACGCTGATCCTTGCCCCTACGGGTTCAGGCAAAACCCTCACCGCGTTCCTCTGGGCCATCAATCACCTCGTCGAACAACACCTCAACGAATCCCTTGCCCCGGGTGTTCGTGTCCTGTATATCTCCCCGCTGAAGGCTCTTAACAACGACATCGAACGGAACCTCGAGGCGCCGCTGCTGGGTATTCGCGCCGAGGCCGGCCGTCTCGGGCTCTCCCTTCCCCTTCTCCGCACTGCGGTCCGCACCGGCGACACCACACAGGCGCGCAGGGCGGCAATGATCCGACAGCCGCCGGATATTCTGATCACCACACCCGAATCGTTGTATCTGATGCTGACCTCCGCAAAGGCGCGGGGCATGTTTACAACGGTCCAGTATCTGATCGTTGATGAGATCCATGCGCTCTGCGGCAACAAACGCGGTGTACACCTTTCTCTCTCGCTCGAACGGCTGCAGGAAATCGCCGTGCAGGAGTGTATCCGCATCGGGCTTTCCGCCACGCAGCGTCCGCTCGAGCGGATCGCCGCCTTCCTCGGTGGAAACGCGCGGCCGGTACAGATCGTCAATGCCGGCAGGAAAAAGGAAACAGACCTCCGTGTCGTGTGCGCGGCGGATGACTTTTCCCTCCTGCCGCAGGAAAGCGTATGGCCCTTGATTCTTCAGGAGATCCTGGAGGAGATCCGCCGCCACCGCACCACGCTCATCTTCGTGAACAACCGGCGTCTGGCCGAACGGATCGCCGCAAAACTCAACGAACTGATCACCGGGGCGCCTGCCCCTTCCTTCAATCTGTATGCCGTCCCGCAGAACACCGCCTGGACGGAGCAGGAAGACGCGGCGTCCGCACCGGCTGCCGGCGTGAATTCGCCGGCGGAACCACTGGTCCAGGCATATCACGGAAGCATGTCGCGCGAAACCCGTGAGCAGATGGAGGAAGAATTGAAGGCCGGACGGCTGCGTGCACTGGTCGCAACTTCCTCCCTGGAGCTGGGCATCGATATCGGCAGCATCGATCTGGTGATCCAGATCCAGTCGCCGAAGGGGATCGCACGGGGGTTGCAGCGCATCGGCCGGTCGGGCCACCTCGTGAGTGCGACGAGCAAGGGGCGCATCTTCGCCACCCACCGCGAAGACCTTGTGGAATCCACGGTCGTCGCCCGGGCCATGGTCGAGCATGAAGTCGAAGAGACCACGATCCCCGAAAACTGCCTTGACGTGCTTGCACAGCAGATCGTCGCGATGGTAAGCATCGAACCGCGGGAGATTGATCCGCTGTACGATCTTGTCAGAAGATCGTACTGTTACCGCTCCCTCCCCCGGGAGTTGTTCATACGCGTCCTGGAAATGCTTGCCGGCCGGTATACCCACGAGGCCTTCAGAGACCTTCGCGCGCGTATTTCATGGGACAAGATTCACGGGGTTCTGCGTGCGCTGCCCGGCACCAGCCACCTGGCGATCACCGGCGGAGGGACCATAGCAGACCGGGGATATTTCGGAGTATATCTGGAAGACGGCCGGACGAAAGTGGGGGAAGTGGATGAAGAGTTTATCTACGAAAGCCGCACGGGTGATACTTTCCTCCTGGGCTCGAGCGTCTGGCGCATGGTCAACATCGATGCCACCAGAGTGACGGTCGCACCCGCACCCGGTCAGCCGGCACGCATGCCGTTCTGGCGCGGTGAGGGAATCGGGAGGAGCTATGCCCTTGGTTTGCGTCTGGGCGCCTTCCGGCATTTGATGGCGGAACGGATCGACGATCCGGATACCCTGCCCTGGCTGCAACGGGAGTTCCCCGTGGATTCCAGAACCGCCTGGAACATCCTCGAATACTACCGGCGGCAGCAGGAGGCGACGGGCGTGATTCCTCACGATGACCTCCTGGTCGTTGAAGGATTCCGCGATGAGGTCGGCGACCCGCGTCTTGTGGTCCATTCTTCGTACGGGCGGCGCGTCAACGGTCTTCTCGGCCTCTGGCTCTCACGCGTCCTGCATGGCCGTACGGGAGTTGAACCGCAAATGCTCTACAACGATGACGGCATCCTCCTGCGCTGCAACGATGCCGAAGAGGTTCCGCTGGATCTCTTCGATGGACTGAACCCCAAAGCCGTCGAGGATGCCGTTCTGGAAGAGGTCCTTCAATCCCCGGTCTTCGGCGGGCAGTTCCGCCAGAACGCGGGGCGCGCACTGCTGATGCCCCGCACCACGCCGGGCAAACGAACCCCCCTCTGGCTGCAGCGCCTGCGCGCCGCTGATCTCCTCCAGACCGTCCGTCAATTTGAGGATTTTCCGATTGTCATTGAAACCGTGCGTGAAGTGCTCAATGACGTGCTGGATTTTCCCCACTTCCGCGAGGTGATCGGCCGGATTGCCTCCGGAGCGATGCGTGTCAGGACCGTGCAGACCGAGATCCCGTCCCCCTTTGCGGCGAGCCTGCTCTTCGACTTCATCGCGGTGTATATGTACGAATGGGATCAGCCACGCGCCGACCGGCTGAGTCAATATCTGGCCATCAACCGGGAACTTCTGGCCGAGGTTGTGGACCTCGAATCGGTATCCTCGATGATCCGGCCGGAGGCGATCCAGACGGTAGAACGGAGGCTGCAGCACGTGGAGGAGACCCGGAGGGCACGAACGCCCGAGGAGCTGATGGAATTGCTGATCCGCATCGGAGACCTCTCGAGCGAGGAGGTTATGGAGCGATGCGCGGGCGATGGACAGGCCATGGTCGACGCACTGGAAGCGGACCAGCGCGTTGTCCGTGTCCGATTAGGTTCCACCACACGATGGGTGGCAGGCGAAGACCGGCAGGCGTATGCCCGGCTTGACGCGGACCGCGAGGCGGACCGTGTGCTCCGGCGGTTCGTCGAACATCATGGGCCCATCACGACCGCCGAACTCGCAGACAGGTATGCGATCCCCGAAGACCGCATTCGGACCCTTACCACCCCCTGGGAAGCGGACCGGAATATGGCGCGCGGCCGCTTCCGGCCTCCGGGTTTGCCCGCCGCGGAAGAGCCGCAATGGTGCTTCCGCCCGAACCTGGAACGCATTCACCGGCAAACCATTTCCATTCTCCGGAAGGAGATTCAGCCCTGTTCGCTTGAAGAGTTCACTTTCTTTCTTCAGTCGCGGCATCATCTTGTCCCCGGCTCCCCGCCCGCAGGAGAGCAGGATATCGCGCGGACTCTTGAACAGTTGGAAGGTCTCCCGCTGCCCGCCGAAATCTGGGAAAGGGATATTCTTTTCCGCCGTATTCCCGGTTTCACTACGGATCTTCTTGACCGGGGAAGTGTGGCAGGAAGATTCGTCTGGGCCGGCACTGGTCCGGGCCGTCTGCTGGTTTTCCAGCGCGGCAACGGCGCCCTGTTCTTCGAAAAAAAGACAACGGATGAGCATGTTTCGCTGACGGAAGCCGGCGCCCGCGTGTTGAAGTATCTGGAGCGGCATGGCGCCTCCTTCCTGACGGACATCCGGGCGGGAACCAACCTTTCCCTTTCCGCTCTCAACTCCGCAATGGCCGAGCTCTTCTGGAGCGGCCGGACGACAAATGACGCCGTCAGTGAACTGTTCCAGCTGAAGCGGAGCGGCCGTCCCGATCCCGTCGCACCTGTGGAGCCGGTCCGCCTTCTCGGTCCCCGTTCGCGCCCTGGCGTCGGGCCTGTCCTGCGATCCGCGCGCAAGGCCATTCTCCAGATCCCCGGATGGAGCGGACGCTGGTCGCTCCTGCACCATCCCGGCGTGATGGGCGAAAAACTCTCCCCGGAAGAACAGGCGGGGGAACACGCCGATCTTCTTCTCCGCCGGTATGGCGTGGTGGCGCGTGAATTTGTCAAACGGGAAGATCTGCTGCCGTGGCCGATTCTTGCGGCCGAGTTTCAGCGGCGCGAACTGCGCGGAGAACTCCGGCGGGGATACTTTGTGAAGGGACTCTCGGGCATGCAGTACGCCACACCCGTTACTGTGGAGGAATTGAGGGAGAGTTGTGCTCTGCGACTCAGGGACCCGCGCGTGGTGCTGCTCAACGCCGGCGACCCGGCGAACCCGCTCGGTCCGGGGATCGAGGCACCCGGAGGATTTGCCCGCGTCACTCGCCTTCCGGGCAACTACATCGTTTTTCACGCCGGACTTCCGCTCCTTCTGGCGGAGAGCTATGGGTCGCGTTTGTGGAGTTCGCACGATGCACCGGCGGCGCTGGTACGTGAGGCCGTTGTCGCATTGCTCACTCTGACCCGGCTCCCCGGGCACCTCCGCCCGGTCCGTTCCATCCACATCGAGTTGTGCAACGGCACGCGTCCCACCCTCGACCCGTTGGGTGATGTGCTCTCCGCGCTTGGATTTGTCCGCGATGCGAACCAGACGATGCGATACGAGGGTTTTGTGTAGCTCTTATTTCCGCGCCACCCACCACGTCTTCAGATCGCCGATCCCGGGAACATCTGTGAAGTTGAAATCTTCTCCCTCGAGAATGCGGAATCCGGCCGCCGTGAGCGTTTCTGTCAGTTCGTCATGCGTATAGCAGCGTTCGCGCACAACTTCCTGTTCGCGGTATGCACGAAGGGGTTTTGCGGGAAGAATCGTGACATGGGAACGTGCCAGACGGCGGTGCGGGAGATATGCATTGCGCAGGATAACGGTGAAGTCCCGGTGCTCGATCGTCTCGGTTTTCGTCCATATGGTCGCGAAGCAGCGCTCGTTGTTGGTGTCGAAGACAAAGAGACCCGAGGGGAGAAGTGAACGGTACAC
The DNA here is from genome assembly GCA_963779225.1 of uncultured Bacteroidota bacterium. GTDB lineage: Bacteria > Bacteroidota > Ignavibacteria > UBA10030 > UBA6906 > CAVPCZ01. The sequence continues at coordinate 477,237 of CAVZWW010000001.1, read as the reverse complement.
CGCCCGGACGGCTGCGCGGAGATCACGTAATCGGGTAAGGTGATTCAGGACGTCAAACAGAGCGGTCACCACCTGTACCGGCTTCGGGAGAGCCAATGTGCGCATGTCCTGCTGCAAGAACTGCACATGATGGCCTGATCCCGGAACCTTTGCACGCGCTTCGCGGATCATCCCCTCCGAAGCATCCACACCGTATCCCTTCCATCCGCGCCGGGCCAGCATCAGAGCAAGTGTCCCCGTGCCGCACCCCACGTCGGCGAACGTGGAAACCGGAACCTGATACCGCTGTAGTGTCGCGATCAGACGTGGCGCGATAAGCGAGCTGTAGTCCTTGCCGTACGATTTCTGCCAGCGGTCGTAGTAGGCCGGTAGAGCGGTGTAACCGGCCCGGGTCACGATGCGGAGGGAGCTGCCAGGGAAACCCGCGAAACCATCATGCGGTGGAACTCACGGAAGAGGTAGTCGCTGTCGTGCGGACCCGGAGCGGCTTCAGGATGATATTGAACAGAAAACACCGGCAGGTGCCGGTGGCGGAATCCTTCGTTTGTCCCGTCGTTCAGGTTCGTGTGTGTGATCTCGATGGTCCGGGGATCGAGAGAATCCGGATCCACGGCAAACCCGTGGTTCTGGGAGGTGATTTCGATAGCCCCGGTCTGCAGGTTCCGGACGGGATGATTGCCGCCGCGGTGGCCGAACTTGAGCTTGTACGTTGTCCCGCCGAGCGCCAGCGCAAGCAGCTGATGGCCCAGGCAGATGCCGAATATCGGGACCTTCCCGAGGAGTTTTCTGATGTTCTGGATAGCGATGGTGACCGGCGCGGGGTCGCCCGGACCGTTTGAAAGGAAAACACCATCCGGCTGCATCGCCAGCACTTCTTCCGCGGGAAATGAGGCCGGAACAACCGTTACCGAGCATCCGTACAGTTGCAGGCGCCGGAGAATGTTCCGTTTGATGCCATAGTCATAGGCGACTACTCTGAACTTCCTCGCCGGATCTTCAACAGGAAGCGGGGGGGACGAAAATGATTCATCCCCGGCACTATCCCAGACATACGGTGAGGCGCACGTGACCTTTGTCGCCAGGTCCAGTCCCGCCATGGACGGGACCGCCTGTACCTTCAATTGCAGCTCTTCATCGCTCCGGGAAGCGGTCGTAAGCACGCCCCGCATCGCCCCCTGTGTGCGGATGAGGCGTGTGAGCATGCGCGTATCGACACCTTGAATTGCCGGAATACCGTGTTCTCTGAGCCAATCGTCCAGACTCCGCGTCGCGCGAAAATTGCTGTGGTGCTCCGTGTACTCCCTCACAACGACGCCGGACACCTGCGGCGCGGCGGATTCCATATCAACTTCGTTGACCCCGTAGTTGCCGATAAGGGGATAGGTCAGAATAACGATTTGACCACGGTAGGAGGGGTCTGAGAAAACCTCCTGGTATCCGGAGAGACTCGTGTTGAACACGACCTCTCCGGCCACTTCACCGGGAGCACCGAACGCCTCTCCGGTCAGGATGCTCCCGTTTTCAAGTGCGAGTTTAGCTTTCAATGGTTGCCGCCTGATCTCCACAACTGTTTCCACCGGGGTTTTGAGGAAAGCGGTGGCATATCAACAACAGTTTGAGGTAAAACCTGGTAAGATATTACGATACAAAGACTTACTATTAACACCCTATCCACAGCCACGGTCGACAATGTGGATAACCCGGTGGATAAGGTTGTTGATAACTTATTGACTAGAACGGGAGATCGGACTCTTTTGTCTGATCCATGGTTGTACTCGCTGCCGGCGCTTCAGGCGGAGCATAGGAACCGGCATCGCCGGGATCTTTGCTGTCCAGCATGATCATGCTGTTGGCCACGATCTCCGTGATGTATTTCTTTGCCCCGGTGTTCTTGTCGTCGTAGCTGCGCGTCTGGATCCGCCCCTCGATGTAGACCTTCTTCCCCTTGCGCAGGTACTGGTGGCAGATTTCCGCAAGTTTCCGCCACGCCACAATGTTGTGCCATTCCGTGCGTTCCTGCGTATTGCCGTCCTGATCCTGCCACGATTCGTTTGTTGCGATGCTGAAGGTGGCCACCGGAACACCGGAGCCGGTATAGCGCACTTCCGGGTCTTTCCCCAGATTGCCGATGAGCAGTACTTTGTTCAGGCTCTTTGCCATAAGTCTTGTCCTTTCGTCACAGTATGGTCATGCTAGTGAGTTTTCTTCTCTTTGTCAAGGCGGATCGATGAACTGCGCGGATCATCGACGATGCTGAGACCGGCCTCTGTGAGAATGTACCAGCGTCCGCCGGCAATCACAAGAGAAAACACGCGCACCGGGGAAAAACCCAGGATGTCGCGCACATCAAAGGAATCAACCGGCCTGAACGATTTGTCAAAACAGAGTACCCTGTTGCTGTCCACGAGGGCCACGGTCTCCTGATCGGCGAACAGGCAGGAGGGGGCGGTGAACAACAGTTCGGGGAGTGTCGACACGAAATTCCCGAAACTGTCAAAAAGCACCACACGCGGCGTATCGAGGACAACGATTGTCTGTCCCGGTCCGATCTCCACCTGGGTGGGATGTGACAGGCGGCCGCGTCCCGCACCAAAATCCCCGAACGCCGACTCCACCTGGTTCTGTGCATTGACCTTGGCGATCCGCGCGTTCTCGGTATCGCAGATGAACAGTTCGCCAAGGCGGGAGAGTGCGACATCCGCCGGATAACCGATTCGTTCCCGGGGATTCTGGGAATCCCTGGTGGAAAGAGAAGAGACGAAGGCGAGGCTCCGGTCGAATCGCTGCACCCGGTGATTGCCAAAATCCGCCACGAAGACATCGAGTCCGTTCCGGGCCCAGAGGCCGGCGGGCTCATCAAACCGGCCGTTTTCCCATCCCGGTCCGCCGGTTTGTGTCACAATCTGCATCCCGCGATCATAGAGTGTCAACGTCCCTGCGCGCGCATCCAGCATAAAAACATTTCCGTACACATCCACATCGATCTGAGTGCCGGGGACCGGGATGGGCGTCTGCGCACAGGCGGTCCCATGCAGCAGCATAAGCACAGTGCAGAGGCCGGCTCGCCATGCCGGCGCCCCCCCCGTCATCGCCCAGAGTGATGCACGTAAACGGGTCTTCACATCTGCTCGATGTGCATCTCGGCCCGCCATGCCCGGTCCCGGTCCTTTCTGCGCCAGCATCACTTTGCTCCATACCTCGTTCTTATACTACACTCGAGCCTGCGGCTTTGCGAACACTGAAAGCCCGCAGACACGTGCCCCCGATCATTGAAAGTACTCATCCAGCCGACTCCTCGCTGCGCGCCGTTCCACATACCATCGCGACCGGGACATGGAAGAGGAGGTCCGCGCTCCCCCGGCACCACTTTTCCTGTCCCACACGGGGGTATAAATGGCGCTCATCGCACGAGCAGCATCTTTTTCGTCGATACGGAACTACCGGCGGTGAGCCGGCAGATATAGATGCCGCTCGCCAGCATCCCTGAATCAAAGGTCGTCGTGTACTCCCCCCCCGCCATATGCCGTTCGATCAGTGTCGCCACATCGCGCCCCAGCAGGTCAAAGACGGTGAGCGTCACAAACCCTGAACCCGGCACTTTGAAACCGATCCTCGTTTGCCCGTTGAACGGATTCGGAGAGTTCTGCTCGAGCAATGCCGTCCCCTGAAAGCCAGGAAAAGCATCCGCAACAGCGGTGACCGCCGGGGGAATGGGAATCCGTGCGGTTCCACCACCGTAGAAACCGACGAAGAGATTCGCCTCGTGGACAAAAATGGAATTGATGTAGAGGTTCGTCAGGCCGCCGCTGAATGGTGTCCAGGTCTCCCCGCCGTCTGTCGTACGAAAAACTCCGTCGCCGTGCATTCCGAGAAACACATCCTCGCCCCGCACAGCGAGAGCGTAGATTGTCTTGGGAGCCTGCACCACCATACCGGCGTCGGTGAGGCCGGAGGAAGGGGTGCCCCGGGGGTCAATGATACTCCATGAGTGCCCGTTGTCCGGGGAGAGAAACAGCCCGCTGTACGTTCCCACGAAAATCCGCGATCCCAGAAAAGCGAGAGACAATACCGAGGTGCCTGACAGCGTAGCATTGCCCGGAGTCCAGCTCGCACCGCTATCGGCAGAGAGAAAGATCCCTCCGCCGAGGGTTCCGGCGAAGAGCATGTCGCCCCTGAAAGCAAGGGCACGGGTGTGCACATCGGTCATACCGGGACCTGAAGCACTCCAGGTCGTGCCAAATGTGGTCGTGTGAAACACGCCGCCGAGCGTTCCTGCAACCAAAAGACCTCCATGTACCGAGAGGGCAAGAACATGGGTATCGGTCAGTTCATCGTTGACGGCACTCCAGCTGCCCCCGTTGTCGCCCGAACGGAACACCCCACCGTCATAGGTGCCTGCAAAGAGAAACCCATTGCACATTGCGAGCGTCCAGACCGACCGGCTTGTGAGGCCCTGGTTGACCGCTGTCCAGGTGGCACCCGAGTCCAATGACCGGAATACACCCGCGGCGGTTCCTGCAAAGAGATAATCTCCGTTCGCGGCAAAAGAAGTCACCGAGCCGCCGTCAGGACCGGGAGACGGGAGCCATTGTGCAGGGGTGCGATTCGCCACTGCAAGGGTAACAACTATCAAGATAAGTATTTCTGCGCTCTTTCTCATGCGCCAATCGAGTTGAAGAGGCAGTGGCAGTTACGTGTATCCGGAGCGAGTGTTCCTGCTATCGCTTCTCCTCCTGTAAGGCCAGAAGATTTGCCAGCAACCGGTGGGCACCGGGGTGCACGTTCTGGAATTGTGAATTGAGATCCAGTGCAACGAGTGTGATCCGGCCTTTCTCCACGGGAATCATCACCACGAGCGGAATTGCGCCCTCCAGTGAGGTGACGGGCGTGCGAGCCTCCACGCCGGAATTGATCCGGATCGAATTCAGAGATCTGGAGACCACCCAATTCTCCCAATCGCTTCGCGAGAGCCGGTTCGGAGTGCGGCCGAGCGCCACAGTCGTGTCGAACATCACCGGCGTCATGGGTGAAAGCTGTGCCGATCGGCCAAAGGCACCGATGGACAGCACGGAGGCGCCGCCGTCCGCTGCCGCAGCCTGTGGCAGGACCACCAACCGGCCGCCTTCCCGAACCCAATCCCGGAGAGCCCCGGCCCTCCCGCGGAGTCCCTGTATACCTTCAAAGGCATCCCGATCAACGAGGATGACGTTGAATGCCGACAGGTCCGCCCCCGCGGCAAATGTGGTATCCACACTCCTCCACGGCACCCGGAGCCGTCGCAGAGCCTGCGCCACCGGACTGTTCTCGATGCATGTCAGGAGTCCGAGACGGACCTGCGAGTCCACACGCGCCTCAAAACTCCGCACGAGAATTGGTTCTGCATTCCCCCCCGACAATTCCAGTTTCATCGTGTGCTCTCCGGCAGGGAGCGTTTCCCGCAACGACAGGCGCAGGGTATCCACAAGAACAAAGTCCTTTTTCGGGAGAAAGACTTCATTGCCTGTATTTTCCGCAAGGGAACCCACGATCGTCATTCTTCCCTGGTAGGCATCCCGGCTGATATTCAGCAGGCGGTAGGATACTTCCTCTCCGTCAATCCCCCGCACAACGGGAGTAAGAAGTTCAAACGTCCGGCGCGGCCCAACCCGCAGAAGCACTTCTCCCCTGTAGAAGAAGGAGCGTTCCCTGAGCGAATCCTGATGCATCACAATGAATGAAAACCTGGTCCTCATCGCGGACTGTGTCATCCCGAATTGGGAGACGGGAACGGTCAACTCCATCTGGTGGGGGGTCAGGACCTGAAATTCCTGCGGCGGGGCAAGGGAAAATTGGTGCTCGAGCGATACATTGATGCCCCATGTATGGTCGATTGCGCCCGGAAACAGTATCCAGTTCCGTTTCCCGGAACCCCGGGAGGAGACGCTGTTGATTTTCAGATAGAAGAGCTGATCGGGCGCAAGAAGGCTCTCGCTGGAGCTGAAGTCCACTTTGACATTCAGGAGGGAACACCGAAGTTCTTCAAGTCCGTTTTTCCACCCGGCCAGAAGTTTCAAGTCGCCTGCAGGCGTATTCCTTCGGTGGCGGCCGAGGAACTGATCCAGGCTGTCGATGACTCTCGAAATATCGGTGAGCCGCGGTGCGCTCGTCCCGCGCACCTTCCGGCCGGCTGCAGTGCGGACTTTGCCCGCGAGCGACCGGAGGTTCGGGCCGATCTCCGGGAGACCGTCCAGCATTCCCCCCGGGGCAGCCATCCCTTCCGGAAACAGAAGCGTGTAACGCCGGTCCCCCTGTCGCATCCAGGATCCGATTTGCAGCCAGAGGGTTCTGTATTCCCTGGCCGCCTCCACGGCGATTGAACGGTATGTTTTCTTCCAGAACGGGTGGCGCTTGTCGTACAGGGTCTCCCCGTGACGGGCATCGCGCGCCGATTCTCCATAGATCCGCGGAACTTTCCACCCCGTAACGTTCACCGTGTCCGCCCGGAACGCGTCACGGCCTGCTATCCGGGAGGCGTCCATGAGCAACTCCATGAGCAAGCGCTGGCGCGCAGAGGCGATCGTGTCGCTGCGAAAGTCACCGCACACCACGACAACGTCGGGACGATATTGACGGAGGGCCTGATCGAGCCGCGCATGGGCCGTGTCCGGGTTCCAGATCTGCAGGAGGTCTTCCCTGGTCTGGACGATCCCCGGATCCGGCAGATTCAGGAAATGCGCCGTTGTCCCGAGCATCCGTGTCGCCGCATACGCCTCCTCTTTGCGCTCTGCGGCGGTATACACCGGTGCGGTGAAACCTATATCGCCCGGCGTCGATTCCCCGTTTGTCACATATGCCACGACGGCTCGCGCCCCCGATTCCATCCGCAGGTGTGCAAGGAGAGAAAGATCTTCGTATCCCGGCTGGAGTGCCACAAGAAGAACCACCGCCCCGCTGCCCAGCTCTCGCGTGCGCTGGTGGACGGCCCCCTGCCCGCGTTCCGGAAAATACCGCAACTCCTGGGACCGGACGCCGGCCGCAAGAAGGGCGGAGCACAAGAGAATCAGAGCAGTCCCCGGGACAATTCGACGTATCACGTTGGTGTCCATATGTTGAGGCAAATTAAAGAGGGCTGGCACGCAACAGATGCCAGCCCTCGAAACCCGATCTCCCGGATGAGAGAGGGGCGATCGTTATAATCCGACTTTGATAGTGATTACCTGATCTCCGTCAAAGTACTTGACCATGCGGTAGGCATAGTCAAACGACAGATCCACATCACCCGTATTGTAGTGGAATCCCAGCCCGAGGCTCCAGTCGTAAATATAGCCTCTGGCGTTGGTGATGTCCTTGTCCGTCTGCGGCGAGAAGGTGTAGCCGCCGCGCAGGAACACCGTATTCATGAACCCGTATTCGGCACCGAGGTTGTATTCATCTTCGGTGTAGTTGTTGTTCCGGAATGCGGCGGTGACGGCAAGACCGTTGTTCTCGTCCAGCCTGGGCGTATATCCGAGAGCAATTTCCAGGTTCGACGGCATTTCAAAGCTGGCCATCTCGGTTTTCATCGTCTGTGAGCCGCGGATGGAACCGTCGTCCGCTGTCGCCGTCTTGTACGTGCCTGAACCGTCGAAGGTCATGTTCGGGCCGACGCTCTTGATGCCGACGGACATCGACAGACCCTGTATGCCGAGGTTCTGGTATTGCACGCCGATATCAAAACATATGCCTGTGGCAGATACATCGAGGATCTTCTCCGACACCAGATACCCCGTTGCACCCACCGAGATGCGGTCCGTCAGCATCTTGGCATACGTCACACCCATGGTGAGGAATGTCGGACTGTAGCTTGCGCCTGTCCCGTCAGGGTAAAGTTCGGTCGTCTCCATGATATCCCCGAACGCAAGACTCTTCAGGGTGAATCCGAGATAGCCGAAATCCCCGACCTTCAGGGCGACACCGCCATAGCTGACACCGATGTCCGCAATATAGGACATCTGTGAAAACAGCACTTCGACGCTGGGTTCCATCCGGCTGAGACCCGCAGGGTTCCAGTAGATTGCGTCCAACCCTTTGAGTGCGAGTTGACCGGAAAAGCCCATCGCCACGCCGCGAGCCCCAACGGGGATGAGCAGCTCTTGCGCGCCCGATGTTCCGATCCTGTTCTTGTTGGCACCCACCGCTGTCAGGGACAGCAGGCCCAACAGGAGAACCAGACAGACCACCGATCGCAATACGTTGTTAGTCATGGAAGATCTCCTTCAATTTTCGATAGAAAAACCTTGCCTGCGGTCCCGTATCCCCCGTCCGCCGGGGCGGAGCGGGGGCCGGGAGCCGCGCACACATTACCAGCGATCGATGAACTGCTGTTCTTGAACGATGCCAATTTTGAGAATCTTGGTCTTGCCGACCTCCGGCATGTCGATGTAGGCGATGTACATGCCCGAACCGACCGGGAAGCCGCTGGTGTTCCGCAGATCCCATTGCTGGAATTGATCGGTATTTTCCTTCGTAATCGTCCGGACGAGCATACCCGCGAGGTTGAAGATGCGGATTGTTGCCTTTGTCGGAAGATGGGTGAAGGTAATGAACCGCGTGTACTTGTCAGGCTCGAGCGTGCTGTAACCGATATACGGATTCGGATAGACGTTCACCCGATCCGCATCAGCCTTAGCCAGATCGGCGCTCTGCGTACCCGCAGGCGCAGTAATCGTGAAGACGTCTGTCGGCTGGTTGGGTTTGGTCGAGATGAGCCGGAACGTCGTACCGGCCTCAGGCATGGTCATCATGTAGCTGCCCGGACCTGTAGCGATTTGGCCCATATTCCAGCCGGCGATGACAAAGCGACGCAAGGGTTCTATTTCGGCAGTTGTCGAGGCACCCAGATATTCATGCGTTCCAGCCGCTATTTCCGCCGCGATTGCATTGTAACCACCCTGGCCGGGAGATATGTCGGCCGGCTTTACCCAGTAGATCCAGTCTGTAAAAGGATCGTCTGTTCCGCCGGAGCATGTGTGGTCGGCACCGCCGCCCCCGTTGTCCACCGTATCCGTCCCCGTCTTCGTCAGAAGGTTGAACTGGCCATTACCATCGACGTCCAGGATGTAGGGGAACATACGGTAATCATCTGCTGTGTTATCCGGCGTGTTGATCCCGATGTTCCAGAGCTCGAACGGCACATCCAGAGGGGTCTCGTCGGTATAGGCGTTCCACGCCTTGCCCCCCGCGGCCGTGAACCGGATCTCAAAGTCGTACGGAATGATTTCCGGCCAGCGAGCACCGCTCTGTGTCACGCGGGTCAGGAAGTACGAGTACTGGGGACTCATGGTCGGCGAATTCATCCCGGTGCCAATCACCCAACCTTTGGATGCGGTCAGCTTGCCTGCCGATTGCTGACGTGTCCCGACCGGAGTTCCTGAATTTGATGGGTGGGGGTACCCGTAGGCGTCGGAGTTGATCGTGGCAGCCTCAGGCGGTACAAGTGGCCCCGTAGCATTCGACACCACGGCAAAATCCTTGAAACTCTGCGGTGCCCCGATCACCTTCCACTGGATTCCGTCCACGACCGGAGATTGGTCATCGGTACCGGCCTGATCCGTGATACCGGCCGCCACCGTCTCCGTTACACCTTTCCATGTCCTTTTCAGGGTCCATGTCTGGTTCGGAACAGTCCCCTGGAACGTGATGTTGTAGGTGGCCCCTTCGGGCTTCATCCTCGTCGGATCGAGGACGATCGGAATGGCCTTTCCGTCGCTCGGACCGGAATGCGCAATGTCCTTCAGCGTATCACCATACGCGTTCGAATACTGCGTACCCGGGTCTGCCCACTGGGGAATGATCGTGAGCAGTTCCGCGGCGCTTTCCAGCTGCGTCGGCACTGCGATCGGAGAGGGATTGAAGCTGTACGACGTCACACCGAAGTAGTAGGGGGTACCATTTACGAGCGGGCGTGAGTTCGCCACATCGGTCGTCGTCCGGTAGACCCTCTTGATACCGAAGTCGCCGCCGAACTGGACGGGCTTCGAGATCACGTAGCCTGTCCCCTGGTCGTAGACGTTATCGAAGATAGTCGTAAACCCGTCCACCAGGTCAAACGTCTGCAGGCGGATCGCCTGCGAAGGCTCGGTTGAACTCTCCCGGTACTGGAAGACATTGTACCCTTCAAAAGCGTACCCCGAGCTGTTGAACTTCTCGATTTTGACCGATCCCACACTGTCTGCCCAGGTCAGAACGATGGCTCCATCGAGTTCAGCGATGTTGACCTTCGGTGAAGGAGGCGGACGCGGGATATTGAACAGGTTGTTGTACGCGCTCTGGGCGAGATCGCTGTAGTATTTCAGCACGTTGACGCTGGAAATACGATCGGCGCCGAACCCCGCAATCGTGGCAACCACCAGTTCCTGCGTGTCTTTATCGGCCAGCGTGAAGGGCCCGGTCACAAGGCAGACGCGCCGGTCACCGGGAATGAATCCGCCCGTGCCGTCCAGCCAGCCCTGACCCGTCACAGGATCACCGTTCAATGCGTATTTCGTGGCTTCTCCTGTCAGGGGATTGATGAACGGCGCACCGCTGCTGGAGATCGTCGCATTCATCAGCCGGTACCATTGCACATCGCCGCCGGCTCCCAGGTTCGGGTCGGTGTATGTCGCGTTCGAGTTGATGAAGAAGACGAACGTGGACATCCCGAGGTTTTTGAATCCCTTCCGGTATTTCAACTGGAACACCGCCGAGTCCGTCGCAGCAGCCGGCACGATCGGGCCCTGGAAGAAATCGTAACCCACCGCCGGACAGGCGGTGCCGTACACGCCGTCGGTCGGTTTTCCATTGTACACATACCCCAGGCTGCGTTCGACATCGCAACCGGCATAGTCATCCTCCGATGTACCCAGATCGGGATCGGACCACATGACCATGAAGGCACTGTCGAGGGGCGCACCGCTCTTGTTAATAACCAGCGTGCTCATGAAAATGGTGTTGCCGAGCGCACCGGAGAGGTTGTATCCCCACACCGTCCTGTGCATCTCGAGACCGATCGGCGGCGATCCGGATATGCCGGCCACCCTGCTGGGATTGAGGTCGTTCGCCACATAGTAGAGTGTCTGGTCGGCACCCGGCTGACCCGGGATATCCGTCGCGGGATCGTAGACGCCGTTACCGTTCACGTCGGTGTACGGCGCCGGGCCTTCAGCTGCAGGCCACTCATTCCAGTCCCTGACGTAGTTGTCGTACAGCGTCTGGGCCGAAAGGGCTTCGTACCGGGTGATCAGCGTCGATTCGTCCTGAAGCTTGGACTGCACGGCACTGAAGGGTGTGGCCGGAGTCACGTCCGGGCGAACCCGGTAGACCCGGTATTTCGCCAGCGTGGGATCGTCGGCCACCGCGCGTTCTGCCTCGGAGGGTCCTCCCGGGGTGATGATCTTTCCGGCCTGGAGACCCTGACTGTAGGTCGAGCCTCCGACTTTCGGATCAGTGCGCCCTTTGTGGAATCCCCCCCAGACCACGCCGTCTTCGAAGATGGCGTACTTGCCGGATCCCTTCGGGACTTCGAGGGCATTGTTGCTCGTGAACTTGTTGTACGAGCCCCGCCCGTTATTGTAGTACATGTTGAACATATTGTTGATCGTATAATACGTCGACATGTCATTTGTCGTCGTCTTCTCCAGTCTCTGCGTCTTGGGGTCTTCGGCCGCAGACGACTTCATCAGGCCGAGACACACCATGACGGCGACGGATCCGACGAGCAACTTCATGCATCGCTTAAACATGTTCGGTACCTCCTCCATTATTAATATTCAAGCCTGAGCCCGAAGCGGATCTGCCGTGGCGGGCCATAATTGCCCGAGTTAAGACCGTTGTTCAGCGAGGTCCACATATCCTGGAATCCCTGCCCCAGCGATGCGACATCGGCATACCCACCCTGGGTCAGGAAATAGCCGTCGCTCGACGCGTCACCCGTCCGGCTGAACACATTCACTACGTTGTCCGTGCCGAGCAGGTTGATGACATAGATGTAGAAATTGGCCTCAAGCGGACCGATGGAAACGGTCTTGTCGAGGCGCATGTCGAGCTGGAAGAACCAGGGCGTTGTGGAGGCACCGATCGATTCAATCGGAGCGCGGCGCCGCTCATCAGTTCCTTCCGGTGCACGCGACGGGTCTTCAATTCTCGTGAACTTGTGCCCGCTGTTGAACGTGAACAGGATATTGGCGCCCAGTTGTTCCAGAATCGGGCCGCCGTCGTTCTTACCAAAGCGGTAATCCACAAGCAGGGCACCGCGGTGCGCCTGATCGAAGTTCGTCGGGAAGGTGAAGCGCGGAAGGGCGCTCGGGGGCAGACCCAGCTGCCAGATACCGTTGCTTCCCGCCTGATCCGAAGCGGTTGAACGGACATCGGAGAAGGTGTAGTTGATCTGCGCGCTCACACGGTTCGTGCGGCGAAGCGTAAACTTCGTTTCGATCCCCTTCGACGTTGAGAAGTCCTTATTCTCAAGCGCATGGTACACCTGGGTCGAGGTTCCCGGCTCAGGCTGGACCTGGACGAACTGGATCTGATCCTGTATGTCTTTGTAGAATGCAGTGATGTCGAATGACGCCTGATCGGAGACCATCTGGGAGAAACCGATCTCATATTGCGTCGTTCTTTCCGGGGTCAGGCCCCAGCCCCGGGCTCCGTCGGAGACCCAGTAGGAGGCTGTGGCGTTGCCCGAAACTGCCGCCGGGCCGGAATACGAGTCGTTCAACCGGCTCTGCTGAATGAACTTTCCGTACTGTGCATGGAAGACCGTACGGTCGGTCACCGGGAAGGAGAATCCAACCCTGGGGCTCACCTGGCTGGTCGCGGGAGTCTTTGTATACGTACCCGGAACCAGGAGCTCATCAGCATTCAGGGTAAGGTCCCCCGGAGTCGCCGTGGTCTTGCTGTCGGGGTTGATATAGTCCCACCGCAAGCCCAGGTTGATGATGATGTCAGAGAACTCGATCTTGTCCTGGATATAGGCGGCCGCAAACACCGGCTTCGGCGGCGCAAAGTAGAGCGTCCCGCCGTTCACCACGACATCTGCATCGACCGGGTTGCCAAAGATGTCGTACCCGATGATATCCGAACCCGTGCCGGCAGAAAGGTTCAGCAGGTTTTCAAGCTCTGCCGCATTTGCGGCCTGCTTCGCATACCGCGAGAAGCTGAACTCGCCGGCGGGATTGTACCTGCGGTACTTGGATTGATTGAATTCGCCGCCGATCTTGATCTCATGCTGCTTGACCTGGGTCGTGAAGTCGGCGCGGGCGCCCATCTGATCGATCCGGTCTTTGTAGTAGCTTGCGATAAACTGACCCGGTTGCGAAAAAGCCGTGATACCGCCGTTGTAGAACGAGTAGTTGCTGAAGGCAACACCTTCACGGAAGTACTTATACCCCAGAGCGGCATTCTTCGCTGAATCCCCGTAGGCGAAGACGTCGTCTTTCCAGTAGGGATCCATATTCTTGTTCTGCCGCGCGAAGTAGTTGGCGTTGACTTCCAGGAACGTGGTGGGCGAGAAGACATAGGAAAGCTTCAGGTTCCCGAACATGTCCTGGGACTGGTTGAGCTGGAGCCGGCTCTGATTCAGAAGGTTATTGAAAAAGGTCGAATTGCGCGACTCGGTGGTTGTGAAGGAACCTGCGGCACGGACCTGAAGGGCCCCGAGGTCGACCAGAATGGTTCCTGAATAGGCCCAGCGGTTGTTCATACCGCCGGCCGAGTTGGCTCCGACATCGAGAACCGAAATCGTGTCCGGCCGAGCTGTTGTGGGGTGGGCAGGTGTAAGAGCCGGGTCGGTGATGAGATTCGTAAATTGAATCGGCTCACGTACCGACACGGACGGATCGCGGAAGAATGTGTTCTGTGCAGATCCGAAGAGACGGATGGGCACACCGGGGATCGGGCCGCCGATGGTGGCGGTGATGTCGCCGTACCCGTAGCTGTAACCGCCAAGGGCTTTCTTGTTCATGGAGGTGAATTTGTCCGTTTCCGCAAGGACGGACACCTTCCAGCGCTCGGCACTTCCCGACCTCAACTGGGTCTGGATGATACCGGCATTGGCACCGCCGAACTCCGCGTTAAAACCGCCGGCCTGTACCTGGATCTGTTCCACCGCTTCCGCCGTGGTGTAGAGTCCATTGCCGCCGCCGAGGATGTTGGTCACGGTTGCGCCTTCCACTCGGTACCCGACTTCGTCAGCGCGTCCGCCGCGGATATAGACGTTTCCGTTCTGGACGACGACACCGGGCTGAATGGCAACGGCCGCGGCGGTCCCCCTGGCCGGGATCTTGTCGAAAAAGTCGCTGTCGATAATCCTGACCGCGTTTGTCGCGCTCTTGTTGATGAGCGGACGCTCGGCAATGATCTCCACAACACCGACCGTGACACCCTCAGAGGGAAGATTGAAGTTGGCCTCCGTTGTCAGCTCGTTGTTCACACGGATGTTGGAGATGGTGATGCTCTGGTACCCGACGTAGGTGGTACGGAGCGAGTACGTCCCCACGGGCACGTTGAGGATAAGGAATTCGCCGGCGACATTTGCCGCTGCGCCCATGGAGGTTCCGACAACCACGACGTTCGCGCCAACCAATGGCTCTCCCGTCCCGGAGTCCGTCACCTTCCCTCGGATTTTTCCTGCACCAAACACCAGGGCAGGGACGAGGGCCAAAATGAGGAGAACAGAATAAAGCCCACGTTGCATGTTGTACCTCCTTGTTGTGTTGGCAGTGTTATCCTACTACAACTAGAGCTCAATCAAAAAGCCTGGCATGAAGGAAGGCCTGATGACGCTTTGTGAAGTCTGCAACTTCACACGGAGTCATCCCCTCAGGGTTCCCACGGAATGCCGCAGAAAAATAAAGAAGAACTGGAATGCTGCTTGAGGAACTGCGAAATGATTTTGGAGAGTCGTACCAAGTTGTGCCGGTCGCGTCCACCTCCTTCGCTGGGCTTATGAGTAGATCCGGGTGGTAACCGCCTGATGGTGCATGAATATAAACAGTGGGGTTGTGTTTGTCAAGTGTTTCACAGAAAAAATGCGGCAAAGCGATCCGGATTCTGAGGTGCCCGGGACCCCTTGTGTGACAACGTCTTATCAGGAATCGGAGATGTGGGAAGCGATGATCTTGATAACTTCGGGCTTCCCGAAGCCCGTGATTGATGAAAAAGGCAACACCCCCTGGCACTGTTTATAATGAGCAAACACATCCGTCGCCGACTTCACATAGCGGGGCATCTTGCTTGCGGGCAGCTTGTCGGCCTTCGTCAGGGCCACAAGGAACGGGATTTCGAAGTAGTCGAGCCAACCGACCATCATCATATCCAGTTCGGTGGGTTCGTGCCGTGCATCCACGAGCTGGAGCACGAGGGAGAGCTGTTCACGGGATTTGAGATACTGTTCGATGAGTTTTCCCCAGCTGGAGCGGATCTGTTCGGGGAGGCGGGCATAGCCGTAGCCCGGCAGATCCACAAAGTAGAACTGCCGGTTGATGAGATAATAGTTCATCTCGCGGGTCTTGCCGGGTTCCGAGCTCTGGCGGGCAAGGGCTTTCCGGTTGCAGAGCTTGTTGATGAACGACGACTTGCCCACGTTGGAACGCCCGAGGAAGGCCACTTCTTTCAGGCCTTCCCTGGGGAGCTGGCGCAATTGCGCTGCGCCAAGGACAAATTCCGCGGAGAGGATTTTCATGCGGGGATGAACGGGGGAGCCCCGGTTTACCGCGACTCGGCTTTGGGGGCCGGAGTCGCCGTTTCCGCCTTGGCCGTGGCGGCGGCCTCGACCTTTTTCTTCGGCGCTTTCCGTTTTGGTGCGGCCTTGCGGGCCGGCTTGTCAGTCTTCTTTGCCGCGGGTTCCTGCCCGGTATTGAAATCCACAAGTTCAATCACGGCCATTTCCGCTCCATCACCGTAGCGCTGGCCGAGTTTAACGATCCGTGTGTACCCCCCGGGGCGCGTGGCGACCTTTCCGGCAATCTCCGAAAAGAGCTCCGAAACCACCTCGCGGTCTTTGATCAGCTTGCCGACCTGCCGCCGGGCATGCCCGCCGGCGTCGGTGAACTTCTTCTGACGTTCGGTCACCTTTTCCCCTGCCGCTGCCGCGGCATCGGCCGGGCGGGCGTTCTTCGCCCGCGTGATGATCTTTTCCACCACCATCCGGGTTTCTTTGGCTTTTGCCACAGTCGTGGTGATGCGCTTGTGGCGCAACAACGCCGTCGCAAGAGCACCCAGAGTGGCGCGGCGATGGCTCGCCGTCCGTTTCAGTTTCCGGCCAGATTTCCGATGTCGCATAAGAGTCGTCCGCTAATGAACAGAAACAATCACTCGGTGTCTTTAAGGTACTTCTCCACGTCCATCCCGAACGCCAGCCGCTCGGCTTCGATAATCTCGGAGAGCTCGGCGAGAGACTTCCGTCCGAAATTCCTGAATTTCAACAATTCGCTCTCTTCCCGGCGCACCAGATCGGCTATGGTCTTGATGTTGGCCGCCCGGAGACAGTTGTGCGAGCGCACCGACAGTTCGAGTTCGTCCACAGGGGTCAGCAACACCTTGCGGACGCGCTGGAACTCCGCATCCTGCTCCGACTCCTGTTTCGGCGCCTCCGGTTCCACGTCAAAATTGATGAACAGCTGGATGTGGTCGCGGAGAATCTTGCCGGCATACGCCAGACCGTCCTCCGGCGTGATGGACCCGTCCGTGTCGACTTCGATGGTGAGCTTTTCGTAGTCGGTTTGCTGTCCGACGCGGGTGGTTTCCACGAAGTAGCGCACGTTCTTGATCGGCGTAAAGACCGCATCGATCGGTATCAGCCCCACGGGCTGGTCCGGCGCCTTGTTTTCCTCCGCAACCACGTAGCCGATCCCGCGTCCGATGCGCAACTCGAGCTCGAAGTTCGCATCCGCGTTCAGCGTGGCGATATGGAGGCCCGGATTCAGGATCTCGATGTCCGGCGAAGCCTTCTGAATCTCGCCCGCCGTGAACGACATCGGTCCTTTGAGCGCGACCACCACGCGTGTGGTCTTCTTGTTCACCATCTTCATCCGGACCTGCTTGAGGTTGAGCACCACGTCCGGAACATCTTCCACCACTCCGGGGATCGTGGAAAACTCATGCGCCACCCCGTCCACCCGGAATGCCGTGATGGAATACCCCGGCAGGGAGGAAAGCAGGACGCGTCGCATGGAGTTCCCGATCGTGACACCGAACCCCTTTTCCAACGGCTGCACAATGAAGCGGCCGTACGTCGGGGAGTGTGTCGCTTCGTCCAGGTGAATCTTCTCCGGCATCTGGATTGTTCCGATGGTCATGGCGTTGTCACCCATTCCTGTCTGTCACTTACTTCGAGTAGAGTTCGACGATGAGCTGCTCATCGGCATTCAGCGGAATATCCGCGCGTTCGGGAACGTTGAGGAACGTCCCGACCATCGCGGCCTTGTCCAGACTGAGCCACGGCAGCATGGTGGTGTCCTTCATGCGTTTCATGGACGCGTGCAGCACTTCCATTTTCTTGCTTTTGTCGCGCACGTGGATCGTGTCCCCGGGCTTGAGCAGATACGACGGAACATCAACGGGAACGTTGTTGACGACAAAGTGACCGTGGACGACGAGCTGCCGTGCGGCCTTGCGCGAGGGGGCGAACCCCAGACGGTAGACCACGTTGTCCAGCCGCCGCTCGAGCATTTTCACCAGCGTCTCGCCCGTACGTCCGGTCTGTCTCAGGGCCTTGGCGAACGTGTTCCGGAACTGTGCTTCCATCAGCCCGTACATGCGCCGGACTTTCTGTTTTTCCCGGAGCTGCAGACCGTACTCCGACACTTTCTGCCGGCGTGATTGCCCGTGTTGTCCCGGCGGATACGCCCGGCGTTCCACGGGACACTTTTCCGTGAAACACTTCGTCCCCTTGAGGAACAACTTCTGTCGCTCGCGTCTGCACAACCTGCAACTCGGATCGGTATACCGTGCCATGAACGTCCTTCCTGCGTTATACTCTGCGTCTCTTCGGAGGGCGGCACCCGTTATGAGGAATAGGGGTGACATCCCGGATACTGCTGATCTCCAGGCCGGCGGTCTGCAGGGCCCGGATGGCGGCCTCGCGGCCCGAGCCCGGGCCTTTGACAAACACTTCCACTTTCCGCAAACCAAGGTCGTGCGCCGTTTTTGCCGCCGCTTCGGCTGACACCTGTGCGGCGAAGGGGGTATTCTTGCGCGAACCCTTGAACCCGTTCTTCCCTGCGGACGACCAGCTGATGGTGTTGCCGTAGACATCCGTGATGGTGACGATCACGTTGTTGAACGTCGCCTTCACGAATACTTTGCCGCTGACGTCGACCTGTATCTTTTTCTTTTTCCGGACGGCGTCCGTCTTGCTGCCGCCCTGTGCTGTGGTTTTGCCCACATGGACCTCCAATCGTTATGAATGCAACTCAGGTCTTGGCCGCAACCTTCTTTTTGCCGGCCACCGTCTTCCGTCGGCCTTTTCTGGTGCGGGCGTTGGTGCGTGTACGCTGCCCGCGGGCCGGGAGTCCTTTCCGGTGACGGATGCCGCGGTAGCAGCCGATGTCCATGAGGCGCTTGATATTCATCTGCACCTCGCTTCGCAGCGCACCTTCGACTTTATAATCGGAGGTGATAATGCCGCGGATCCGCGCCACTTCGTCGTCGTTCAGATCACCGACCCTCTTGTCGAGGTCCACTCCCGCTTTCGCCAGAATCGCGCGCGCGGAAGTTTTGCCGATACCGGTGATGTACGTCAGCCCGATCTCCGACCGCTTCTTCTTGGGGAGGTCAATACCCGCTATACGAGCCACGCCATGTCTCCTTCGTTAGCCTTGACGCTGTTTGTGCTTGGGATTGGTGCAGATCACGCGCACCACCCCTTTCCGCTTGATGATCTTGCAATTGCGGCAAATCTTTTTGATCGATGACCGCACTTTCATACGAACCTCACTCCGTGCTTACTTATACCGGTAGGTGATCCGGCCTTTGGACAAATCATAGGGAGAGAGCTCCACCGTCACCTTGTCACCCACCAGGATCTTGATGAAATTCATCCGCATCTTCCCGGAAATATGCGCAAGGATGGTATGGCCGTTGTCAAGGCTCACCTTGAACATTGCGTTCGGCAACGTGTCGGTGATCACTCCATCAACTTTTATGGGTCCCTGCTTAGCCATGCCGGGTCAGAATTTCCGCTGCTCCCTGTTTGACGACCACTGTATGTTCAAAGTGCGCCGAAGGCCGGCCGTCCGACGTCCGGACCGTCCATCCGTCCTCGTCCAGACGTACCACGTAGGTTCCCGCATTGACCATCGGTTCGATGGCGAGCACCATATCTTCCTTCAGCACCATTCCCGTACCCGCCACGCCGTAGTTCGGGACCGCCGGTTCCTCGTGCAGCTGTTTGCCGATTCCGTGTCCGACCAGATCCCGGACCACCGAGAATCCCGCGGCTTCCACATGCCGCTGAACCGCCGCCGAAATGTCGTACAGATGATTTCCCGCCACCGCCTGCGCGATCCCTGCGGCGAGCGATTCTTCCGTCACCAGCAGCAGCCGCGCCTTCTCTTCCGTCGTGCGCCCGACAGGGAATGTCCGGGCCGCATCGCCGAACCATCCGTTCTTCTTCACCCCCACATCCACCGACACCACCTGCCCTTCTTCCAGCCGCCGGCCGTCGGGGATACCGTGCACCACCACGTCATCGACGGATATGCAGAGCGTTGCCGGGAATCGATTCTGCCGGTCGGCCCCGTATCCCTTGAAGGCAGGCTCGCCACCCCGGGAGCGGATATATTCCTCGGCCATCACATCCAGTTCCCGCGTGCTCAGACCCGGTCGCACCTGCGTCCCGATGAGCGCCAGCACCTCCGCCACAATCCGGCAACTCTCACGCATGAGCTCGAGCTCGCGGCGCGATTTTACGGGCACGCGTGCCATGCCCCGCGCGCTAGCGCAGCCGCCCCTTCATGCGCCCCGACTTCATGAACCCGTCGTAGTGACGCATCAGCAGATGCGACTCGACCTGCTGCAAGGTATCCAGCGCCACGCCCACCATGATCAGCAGGCTGGTGCCGCCGAAGAACTGCGCGAAACTCGGCGTCACCCCGAAGCGGGACACAAACGCCGGCAGGATCGCAATGATCGCCAGGAAGATCGATCCGGGCAGCGTGATCTTCGTGAGGATATTGTCGATAAAATCCGCCGTATGCTTGCCGGGCCGGATCCCCGGGATAAACCCGCCCTGCTTCTGCATGTTCTCCGATACATCCTTGGGGTTGAACGCGATCGCCGTATAAAAGTAGGTGAAAAACACGATCATCACCCCGTACATAATGGAATACGTGGCCGAGGTATACTGGAGATACCCCGAAATACTTTGCACGAATTCACTTTCCGGGAAAAAGGTCAGGATCGTGCTCGGAATGAACATGATCGACTGGGCGAAGATGATCGGCATAACGCCCGCGGTATTGACCCGCAGGGGGATGTACTGCGTGACACCGCCGTACACCTTCCGTCCCACAACGCGCTTCGCGTACTGGACGGGAATACGGCGCGTGCCCTGCGTGACGAGCACCACGCCGGCGATGATCGCCACCATCGAGGCCAGAATGATGAGACCGATAATCAGGTTCTGACTGACCCGGAACTGGTCCACAATCGAGTGCGGGAAGCGGGCGATGATGCCGATGAAGATGATCAGCGAGATGCCGTTGCCGATCCCCCGCTCCGTGATCTGTTCGCCGAGCCACATCATGAACATGGTGCCGGCCGTCAGAAAGATCACAGTGCTGACGGTGAATGCGAGCCCCTGGATCTCCAGCGGGACGATGGGCAATCCTTCGATTGTCAGGCTGGTGAGCCGCACGCTCACGCCCCATCCCTGGAGCACGGAGACGAGCACCGTACCGTACCGCGTCAGCTGGGTCAGCTTCTTCCTTCCATCTTCACCTTCTTTGGTCAGCTTCTGGAAATACGGAACAACCGCACCCAGCAGCTGCAGGATGATGGAGGAACTGATGTACGGCATGATCCCGAGGGCGAACACCGCTGCGTTGCTGAACGCGCCGCCGACAAACAGATCGTATAAACCGAAGAGCGTGTTCGAAGCCTGACTGGCTTCCGCCTTGGCCAGGAGCGACGCATCCACGCCGGGCAGTGTCACGTGCGCACCGATGCGCACGACAATCAGGAGCGCGGCGGTAAAGATGAGCCGGGTCCGGAGCTCCTGGATCTTGAAAACATTCCGGAAACTTTCGCCGAGATTTGCCATTATTCTCTGGTTACCAGACTGATCGTTTGAACTTTTCCTCCGGCCGTCTGTATCTTTTCGGCGGCGGATTTGCTGAACGCATGGGCGGCGACGTCGAGTTTCGCTTTGAGTTCGCCGTTCCCCAGGATCTTCACCGGCTTACGTGCGTACTTGACAACGCCGAGTTTGAGCAGGGATTCCGGGCTCACCACGCCCTCGTGGAGCTTCCCCGCGCCGGCCAGTTTCTCCAGCGTGGTCAGGTTCACCACCTGGTATTCCGTGCGGAACGGGCTGTGAAAACCGCGTTTCGGCACGCGCCGGACGAGCGGCATCTGACCGCCTTCAAACCATGGCCGGGACTCTGACCCGGAACGTGCTCCGGCGCCTTTATGGCCGCGCGTGGAAGTGCCGCCGTGGCCGGATCCCTGTCCGCGGCCGATCCGTTTCGGTTTTCTCCGTGATCCCGGAGCAGGTTTGAGTGTACTGAGAATGTCGGTTGCCATGATATCTTTGCTCGTCTCTGTTCGGCGTTACTTCATTTCTTCGACGGTGATCAGGTGCCGCACTTTCTTGATCATTCCGCGAATTTGCGGGGTGTCCTTCTTGATGACCGACCGGTGCGGGCGCCCGAGCCCGAGCGCGAGAATGGTGCGCTTGTGAGGAGCGATCTGATCGATAATACTGCGAACCTGTGTAATTTTCACTGTTCCAGCCATTGCTGCTTCTCCTGCGTTAGACGGTCACCTTGGCCTCTGCCGGTCCGAACATCTCGTGGAGGGACATCCCGCGCCTCTGGGCGACGGTCCGGGCATCGATCAGGCTCACCAGGGCATCCATGGTCGCTTTGACGACATTATGGGGATTGGAGGATCCCATGGACTTGGTGAGGACGTCGCGCACGCCGGCGGATTCCAGCACCGCCCGCACGCCGCCGCCCGCAATCAGGCCTGTACCCGGCGATGCCGGCTTGAGCATGACGCGTGCCGCACCGAAGCGCCCGATGATCGGATGCGGGATGGTTCCCCGCACGATCGGCACCAGGGTGACATTCTTCTTCGCGTCGTCCACGCCCTTGGCAATGGCATCCGCCACTTCGTTGGCCTTCCCCAGGCCGATGCCGACGTGACCCTTGCCGTCGCCCACCACCACGATTGCATTGAAGCTGAAGCGGCGACCGCCCTTCACCACTTTTGCAACGCGGTTGATGTGGACGAGCTTGTCCTTGAGTTCCAGTTCGCTTGCTTTGATTCGTGCCACCGTGTACCTCGTTACGTCCCACATGGTGAATGGTGTGTACTCCGCAACTGACGCTGTCGGGAGAGGAGTCGAACCTCTACTCACGGCTCCAAAGGCCGCTGTCCTGCCATTAGACGACCCGACAAGTTTTCCACTGCCGGCTCCGGACCCCGACGCGGTGCGCTCTTTAGAACTTCAGACCGCCCTCGCGGGCGCCTTCGGCAACGGCCTTGATCGCGCCGTGATACCGAAACCCGTTGCGATCGAACACCACCCGGGCGATCTTCAATTCCAGCGCCTTTCGCGCCACCAACTGGCCCACAATTTTCCCGAGGGCCACCTGTCCCTTCGCCGCCTTCGCCTGCTCCTCGACGTCCTTCGTCAGGTCCGACACGCCGATCAGCGTGGCGCCCCTGGTGTCATCGACGAGCTGCGCGTAGACATGCTTGAGGCTCCGGAAGACCGTCAGGCGCGGCCGCTCGGCCGTTCCGGTGACGGACATCCGGATGTGGTGCTTCAACCGCTTCCGATTCTGTATTTTATTTTTGGTAATCATACGGTCTGTTCTCCCTGCGCTCGGGGGTTATGTCTTGGCGCCGCCCGCGGCAGCAGCCTTGCCGGCTTTGCGACGGACCCTCTCGCCCTCGTACTTGATCCCCTTCCCCTTGTAGGGTTCGGGCGGACGGAAAGAGCGGATCTTCGCCGCCACCTGGCCGACCAGCTGTTTGTCGATTCCGCTGATGGCAATGCTCGTTTGCGTCGGCGTTTCCACCTTGATCCCGGAGGGCGGCACAAAGAGGATCGGGTGCGAGTATCCCAGCAACAGCTGGAGTCTTGACCCTTTCATCTCCGCGCGATATCCCACGCCGACAAGTTCAAGTTTGCGGCTGTAGCCTGCGGTGACGCCGGTAACCATATTCTGCACCAGTGCCCGCCAGAGGCCGTGCAGCGAACGCTGTGACTTTGATTCGCCTGTGCGCGTCATCAGTACGGTATCTGTGCTGACATCCACACCGATCTGCGGGTGAACGGTCGCCGAGAGCTCCCCCTTCGGCCCCTTCACCGTGATCCGGTGTTCAGCCATCCGCACCTGTACATCTTTCGCGATCGCGATGGGTTTTTTTCCAATCCGTGACACGGTCGTGTCTCCTTCGTTACCAGATTTCGCACAACACTTCGCCGCCAACGCGGGCCTGCCGCGCCTGCCTGTCGGTCATCAAGCCCTGCGAGGTCGAGATCACCGCAATACCCAGTCCGCCCAGCACACGCGGAATAGCCGTGGAGTCCACGTAGCTCCGTAAACCCGGTCTGCTGATGCGCTTCAGGCCGGCGATCACGGGAGTTCCTTCGTGGTATTTCAGCTGAATCCGGATCACCCCCTGGGCCGTGTCCTTCAGTTCCGTATATCCCTGAATGTACTTATTGGCCACCAGCAAGCGGGTAAGTTCCCGCTTGAGGTTTGACGTGGGGACGTCAACGCGTTTGTGTCCTGCCTGCAAGGCGTTCCGCAGCCTGGTCAGGTAGTCGGCAACGGGATCAGTCATGGTCATGGTGTCTCTTTACCTTTGTCTCACACAATGGAATAGTGTACCGTCCGGTCACCAGCTTGCTTTGCGGACGCCCGGGATCTTGCCCTCCAGCGCCAGCTCGCGGAACGAGATGCGGGAGAGGCCGAACTTCCGCATGAACCCGCGCGGCCTGCCGGTCATGACGCAACGGTTGTGCAGCCGTGTCGGGCTGCTGTTGCGGGGGAGCGCCTGCAGCCCTTCCTGGTCGCCTTTTTCCTTCAGCTCTTTCCGCAACGCGGCATATTTTGCCACGAGGCGCTCACGCTTGACCTGCCGGGCTTTTGCACTTGTCTTCGCCATACGCGAACAACTCCTGTCGGGTTAAACTTTGGGTGCTTCGAGAACTTCCTGCCGTTTGACGAACGGCATGCCGAACGCTTTGAGCAGTTCGTATGCTTCCTCGTCCGTCCGCGCGGTGGTCACAAAGGTAATGTCCATGCCGAAGATCCGCGCGATCTTGTCCACGTCGATTTCCGAAAAGATGGTGTGCTCCTTGATGCCCACGGTGTAGTTGCCGCGTCCGTCGAAGGCGGTGTCCGACAATCCGCGGAAGTCGCGGATACGGGGAACCGACACACTGATAAACCTGTCAAGAAATTCGTACATGTATGTGCGGCGCAGGGTCACGCGGCAGCCGATCGGCATCTTCTCCCGGAGCTTGAAGTTGGAGATCGACTTCTTGGCACGGGTGACCACCACCTTCTGTCCGACGATCGCCTCGAGGTCTTTGAGGGCGAGGTCCACGAGCTTGGGATCCTGCGTGGCCTGCCCCACACCCATGTTGATGGCGATTTTCTCCAGGCGCGGCACCTGCATCACGTTGGAATACTGGAACCGCTTCATCAGCGCGGGGACCACGGTGGTTTTATACGCCACCGCAAGCCGGGCCACAACCTTTTCTTTGGGGCGGCTGCTCTTGGCTCCTTTGGCGGCCTTTTCGGCCGTCGCCTGATCCTTCGAGGGTTTGCCGGCCTGTTCTTTCGCGGGCTTGGCGCCCTCTTTTTTCGGTTTCTTCTGTTTCTCGTCGCTCATAGCGGCTGCAGACATTAGTGAGAGGTTCTGGAGTGCCGGCTCAGAACATTTCGCCGGTGGCTTTTGCCACGCGCATACGGTGCTTCTTCCCGGTGGTCTCGTCCCTGGTCACTTTCGTGCCGACCCGCGTGGGCTGGTTCGACTTCGGATCAAGGAGCATGACGTTGGAAACGTGGATCGGCGCTTCGCGCTGTACGATGCCGCCCTGCGGGTTTTTCTGGCTGGGGCGGGTATGGCGCTTGATAATGTTCACGCCTTCGATGATGACCCGATCCGTGTCCGTGTACACCTTCAGGACCTTGCCGGATTTTCCGCGGGAGTTGCCTGCGATCACCGTGACCGTATCGTTCTTGCGGATTTTCATGCGCGTCGATTCCTTATAACACTTCGGGTGCGAGGGAGACGATCTTCATGTATTGCCGCTCGCGGAGTTCGCGGGCCACCGGGCCGAAGATGCGGCTGCCGCGGGGTTCCCCCTGCTCGTTGATCAGCACCGCCGCGTTTTCGTCGAACCGGATGAAGGATCCGTCCTTCCGCCGTGTTTCTTTCGTGGTGCGGACGACAACGGCGCGGGCGACTTCGCCCTTCTTCACCGCGGCGTTGGGAATTGCCGATTTCACCGCAACGACGATCAGGTCTCCGAGTCCGGCATACCGCCGGTCGGACCCGCCAAGCACCCGGATGCAGCGAACCTTCTTGGCGCCGGAGTTGTCGGCCACCACGAGATTTGTTTCTTCCTGGATCATATGCGTTCACTCCGTGGGCGATGCGTCACTTGGCTTTTTCAATGATCTCGACCAGCCGCCACCGCTTCTGCTTGCTCAGCGGCCGGGTCTCCATGATCTTCACCATATCCCCGACACCCGCCTGGCGCTTTTCGTCATGGGCCATCAGCTTGCTGGTGCGGCGGTAGTACTTCTTGTAAAGCGGGTGCGGGACCCGCCGTTCGATGGAGACGACAATGCTCTTCTCCATTTTTGTGCTGACGACTTTCCCCACGCGCGTCTTGCGGCGTGTGTCCCGTGTCGTTGCGGCCGTTGTCGGGGTGGCTGCGGTCATGATGTCTTCACCTCGGTCTTCTGATTCGCCGTGGGTTGCGATGCTGCGGGCGCCGCCGATGCGGCCGACCGCTCTTTTGTGCGGAGGATCGTCATGATCCGCGCGATATCCCGGCGCACGGTACGCACTTTTATCGGGCTCTCGAGCTGGCTGGTGGCCAGCTGGAATTGCAGGTTGGACAGGCTTTCCTGCTCGTCGGTCAATCGCCGGCGGAGCTCCTCGGTGGATAATTCGCGCAACTCAACAGCCTTCATACGGTCATTCTCCCTGGTACGGCTCAGGCCTATTCAAGGTCCGGCCGGACACTGATTTTCGTCTTGATCGGCAATTTGTGGGACGCCAGGGTCAGCGCTTCCACCGCGGTTGCCCGCGCGGTGCCGCCGACTTCAAACATGATGCGACCCGGTTTCACGACGGCCACCCAGTACTCGGGTGCACCCTTCCCTTTTCCCATGCGGGTTTCAGCCGGTTTCTTTGTCACCGGCTTGTCCGGAAATATGCGGATCCAGATTTTCCCCTCGCGCTTCATCAGACGCGTGAGCGTCACACGTGCGGCTTCGATCTGCCGCTGCGTGATCCAGCCGGGAGCCAGGGCTTTCAGTCCGAAATCACCGAAGCTCACCCTGCTGCCGCGGGTGGCTTTCCCTCGCATCCGGCCGCGTTGCGCTTTTCTGAATTTGACTCTTTTCGGCATCAACATATTTGCTTCTCCTGCGTAGTCCGGTTACTGCCCGCGGCGGGCCGGCGGGGGCTGCTGCATCGTCTGCTGGGCGTCCAGGACCTCACCCTTGCAGATCCATACCTTCACGCCGATCGCCCCGTAAATGGTCCGCGCGGTTGCGGTCGCATAATCGATGTCCGCGCGCAATGTGTGCAACGGAATCCGTCCGTCCTTGTACTGCTCAGTGCGTGCCATTTCGGCTCCGCCCAGGCGACCCGCGCTCTTCACGCGGATTCCTTCTGCACCCATGCGCATTGCAGCGGTGATCCCGTTCTTCATCGCACGCCGGAATGCGACACGTCCTTCCAGCTGCTGGGCGATGTTCTCGGCGACCAGGTACGCATCCAGTTCGGGCCGCTTGATTTCGTTGATCAGAATCTTCACTTCCTTGTTCGTGATACGCTTGAGCTCTTCTTCCAGCAGGGTGATCTCTTTGCCACTCCGCCCGATCACGATGCCGGGACGGGAGGTGTTGATCGTAATAACCGCCCGTTTCGGGGTCCGTTCGATCAGGATGCGCGAAATGCCCGCCTTTTTCAGACGGTTGCGCACATAGTTCCGGATCGTGCGGTCTTCTTCCAGCTTTCCGGCGAAGGACTTCTCGTCATACCAGTTGGAGTCCCAGGACCGTATGATCCCGAGGCGAAGGCCGATCGGATGTGCTTTCTGTCCCACGTGTACTCCTTACAGGTTCGGTTATGTGGATTCTTTCGCGCCGGACTTTTTCGGCGCCGCCTTTTTTGTCGCGGCGGATTTCGTCTCCGCCTTTTTTGTCGCGGTCTTCGAGCGCACCGCCGGTTTTTCCTCTCCCGCCGCTTTCGTCCGCCGCACACCCGCCTTTGCCTTCACCGGCTTCGGTGCCACCACGATGGTGACGTGGTTGGACCGCTTGCGGATCCGGAATGCGCGTCCCATCGGCGCGGGAAGCACCCGCTTCTGCATCATGCCGGAATCCACATACGCTTCCTTCACCACCATGCCGGCAGCTTCCAGCCGTCCGGCCTCATCCTTGTTCTGCAGGTTCGAAACCGCGGACCGCAGGACTTTCTCCGCAACGCGCGACGCGTGCTTGGGGGAGAACTGGAGGATGTGCAATGCTTCATCGACGGACTTGCCGCGGATGAGATCAATCACCAGGCGCATCTTGCGCGGAGAGGTACTGATGTACCGGTTGATGGCTCGAGCTTCCATGGATGCTTATCCCGCCTTCGACGTTTCTTCTTTCTTGACTCCCGGGTGCCCGCGGAACAACCGCGTCGGCGAGAACTCTCCGAGTTTGTGGCCGACCATTCCTTCGTGAATATACACCGGAATGAACTTGTTGCCGTTGTGCACCGCGAAGGTGTGTCCCACAAAATCCGGGCTGATCGTCGAAGCACGCGACCAGGTCTTGATCACCTTTTTCTGGCTGCCTTTGTTGAGCGCCGCAACCTGCTGCTGCAGGCGCGTACTCAAAAACGGTCCTTTTTTCAGCGAACGGGCCATAGCGCTTACTTCCTTCGTTTCACGATGAACTTGCTGGATGCCTTCTTCGTCTTGCGGGTCTTCTTCCCCTTCGTGTGCCAGCCCCAGGGGGAAACCGGGTGCGGGTTCCCCTGAGGGGATTTCCCTTCCCCGCCGCCGTGCGGATGGTCCACCGGATTCATCACCACACCGCGCGATTGCGGTCGGATCCCCAGCCAGCGGGAACGGCCTGCTTTTCCAAGGCTGATATTCTCATGATCGGCGTTGCCGACCGAACCGATCGTTGCCATGCACTCGACCGGAAAATTCCGTATTTCTCCCGACGGCATCCGCAACTGGGCATACTTCCCTTCCTTGGCCATCAACTGCACGGCCATGCCGGCGCTGCGCGCCACCTGGGCACCCTTGCCCGGGCGCATCTCAATGTTGTGCACGAACGTGCCGGCCGGAATGTTGGCCAGAGGCATCGCGTTGCCGCTCCTGATTTCCGCGTCGGGGCCCGACCGGAGCACATCCCCCACCTTCACGCCGTCCGGAGCGATGATGTACCGCCGCTCGCCGTCAGCGTACTGGAGCAGACAGATCCGCGCGGAACGGTTGGGATCATACTCAACAGCCGAGACCGTTGCATCCATGCCCTGCTTGTTCCGCTTGAAATCGATAATCCGGTAGAAGCGCTTGTGCCCTCCCCCCCGGTGGCGCGATGTAATCCGGCCCGTATTGTTCCGGCCACCGGTCTTGCGCAGTGGCTCGATCAGCGCCTTCTCCGGACGGGTCTTGGTCACCTCGGTGAAAGCCGACACCGACATCCATCGTGTGCCGGGCGTCACCGGTTTGAATTTGCGTATGGCCATGACGACTCTCTATCCTCGTTGACGATCAGACATTCTGGAAGAACTCGATCTTGTCGCCTTCTTTCAACCGGACGATCGCTTTCTTCCAGGCTGGGGTGCGCCCGGCGAACCGCCCGCGGCGGGTCATCTGGGATTTCATCTTGCCTTTGACCCGGATGGTGCGCACCGCCAGCACGGTGACGTTGAACTTCTTTTCCACCGCACGGGCGATCTCGATCTTGTTGGCCGCCAGGTCCACCTCAAAGGCGTACTGCCCCTTCTCCTGCAGCTCCGTCATCTTCTCCGTGACGATGGGACGTTTCAAAATCGGTGCCATGTTCAGATCCGCCGGTCTAGTTCTTAAAGGTGTTCTGCAGGACTTCGAGCGCGCTCTTCTGAATCAGGAGCACCTGGTTGTTCACGAAGTCATACGTTGAGGCTTTATCCGCCTGCGCGATAAGCAATCCGGGAATGTTCCGTCCGGACTTCACCACGCTGGCATCCGGCCTGGAGAGCAGGAGGAGCGTCTTGGCGGTGCCCAGATCCAGGGCCTTCAGCACCGTTGCCATCTCTCTTGTTTTTGGGGCACCGAACGTGAAATCTTCCACGATCCGGATCTGTCCTTCGGCGGCCTTGATGGAGAGCGCGGACTTCCGTGCGTTGCGGCGCATTTGCGCGGGCAGCTGGTTGGAATAGTCCCGGGGTTTGGGCCCGAAAATGGATCCGCCGCCCACATTGACGGGAGACCGCGAGGAGCCCTGGCGGGCCATGCCGGTATGCTTCTGGCGGAACGGTTTTTTTCCACCGCCTTTCACCTCGGCGCGTGTTTTCACCCGGGACGTTCCCTGGCGCAGATTGTCCAGGTGGGTCCGCACGGCGCGGTAGATGAGGTGATGATTCGGCGTCACCCCGAAGATCTCCTCGGAGAGCTTCACCTTTTCGCCGCTCTTCGTTCCGTCTTTTTTGAACACTTCTAGTTCCATCGCCGCTCTCGACTCTTACTGGTTCGTCTTCACCTTGTGTATCTCGAGGTAGCCGTTGATGGCGCCCGGGACCGACCCCTTGATCAGCAGGAGGTTGGAATCCGGTATGACGCCGACCACCTTGAGGTTGCTTACCGTCACCCGTTCGCCGCCCATCCGTCCGGCCATACGCTGCCCCTTGAATACGCGTGAGGGGTACGATGAGGATCCGATCGATCCCGGAGCGCGTTCGCGGTCGCTCTGGCCGTGGGTCCGGAAGCCTCCGCCGAAATGGTGTCGTTTCACGACACCCTGAAAACCGCGGCCTTTGGATGTCCCGACCACCTTCACGAAATCACCTTTCGCGAACACGGTGTCGACCTTGATTTCCTGTCCCGGCTGAAGTTCGGCCACGCCATTCCCCCGGAATTCCCGGACAAGCCGCGCCGGCTTCACGCCCGCCTTCGCGAAATGCCCGTTGAGGGGTCGGGTCATAAGCCGCTCCCGCTTTGCATCGAAGCCGAGTTGAATGGCCTCATAGCCGTCACGCTCTCTGGTCTTGATCTGCGTGACGTAGCAAGGCCCGGCCTCGATTACCGTGCAGGGAATCACCTGACCAGTCTCGTCAAAGATGCTGGTCATGCCGAGTTTTTTTCCGAGTAGTCCTGTCATACTACCATCCATGTATGCATGCACATACCGTCAAGAGTCCGCCCTACGGCAGACACGAGTCCCGACGCCGTTTTCCCGTCACGCGGAAGACACACACGTTTCCCGCGTGACGCACACCCTGTGTTTCTTGGACCGCGTTTACACTTTTATTTCGACGTCGACGCCTGCGGGGAGATCAAGCTTCATCAAGGAATCGACCGTCCGGTTTGTCGAGTTCAGAATATCGATAAGGCGCTTGTGGGCGCGTGTCTCGAATTGCTCCCTCGACTTTTTGTCCACATGTGGCGACCGAAGCACAGTATAGACCGTACGCTTCGTGGGTAATGGAATCGGGCCGGAGACCACAGCGCCTGTTGACTTGACAGTCTTGATGATCTTCTCCGCAGACTTGTCGATCAGGTTGTGATCGTACGACTTGAGCTTTATGCGTATTTTTTGTCCGGCCACGGTGAACGACTCCGATTATTCCAGGATCTTTGTAACCACGCCCGCGCCGACGGTGTGACCGCCTTCACGGATGGCGAACCGCAACCCCTCTTCCATGGCGATCGGGGAAATGAGCTCGATGGACATGCCGTCCACGTTGTCACCCGGCATGATCATCTCCGTACCCGAAGGCAATGTTGCCACGCCCGTCACGTCCGTTGTGCGGAAATAGAACTGCGGACGGTATCCGTTGAAGAAGGGCGTATGGCGCCCGCCTTCTTCTTTTTTCAGCACGTACACCTGTGCCGTGAACTTCTTGTGCGGGGTGATCGAGCCCGGTTTCGCGACAACCATGCCGCGCTCGAGATCGTTCTTGTCGACGCCGCGGAGCAACAACCCGGCATTATCACCTGCCCGCACTTCGTCCAGCTCCTTCCGGAACATTTCGGCACCGGTGATCACGGTCTTCTTATGCGCACCGAGACCGATCACTTCGACTTCGTCGCCCACCTTGGCATGGCCGCGTTCGACGCGACCGGTGCCGACCGTCCCGCGGCCCGTGATCGAGAAGACGTCCTCGATCGGCATCAGGAAGGGCTTTTCCACATCGCGCTGCGGAACCGGGAAATAGCTATCTACCGCATCCATCAGTTCCATGATGCAATTGAACGCCGGATCGTCCGGCTTGACATCGGGTTTCACCGCCTGCTCCATGGCCTTCAAGGCGCTTCCACGGATGATCGGAATCTCATCGCCGGGGAATTCATATTTTTTCAGCAGATCCCTGAGCTCGAGTTCCACCAGATCCAGCAGCTCGGCATCGTCAACCGCGTCCACCTTGTTCATGAACACACAGATCCGCGGCACGCCGACCTGGCGTGCAAGCAGGATGTGCTCGCGCGTCTGGGGCATGGGGCCGTCGGTTGCGGCGACCACGAGGATCGCACCGTCCATCTGCGCCGCACCCGTGATCATGTTCTTGATGTAATCGGCGTGGCCCGGGCAATCCACATGGGCGTAGTGACGCTTGTCCGTCGAATACTCCACGTGCGCTGTCGCAATCGTGATACCGCGCTCGCGCTCTTCGGGTGCGTTGTCAATGCTGTCGAACGTCCGGATCGAGGCAAGCCCCTTCTTGGCGAGCACCATGGTAATGGCGGCCGTCAGGGTGGTCTTGCCGTGGTCGACGTGGCCGATGGTGCCGACGTTCAGGTGTGGCTTGTCCCGTGTGAATTTCTCTTTTGCCATTGATCTATTCTCCTCTGGATGAACGGGGATATTATCCGGTAGCTGAAACCTTGCCCTTAATTTTTTCGATGATCTGGTCTGCGACGCTCCGGGGGGTCTCGTCGTAGTGCGAGAGCTCCATGGTGTAGATTGCGCGGCCCTGTGTCATCGAACGCAAGACGGTCGAGTACCCGAACATTTCCGACAGCGGGACCATCGCACGAATCACCTGCGCGTCCTTGCGCGGTGCCATACCGGAGATCCGTCCCCGGCGCGAGTTCAGGTCCCCCATCACATCCCCCATGTACTCCTCCGGCGTCACCACCTCGACACCCATGATCGGCTCGAGAATAACCGGATCGGCCTTCCGTGCCGCCTCTTTGAACGCCATGGAACCGGCAATCTTAAACGCCATTTCCGACGAATCCACTTCGTGAAACGAGCCGTCGAACAGGCGAACCTTGATGTCCACCACGGGATATCCGGCAAGCACGCCGTTGCGTGTCGCTTCAACAATGCCCTGCTCCACCGGCCGGATATATTCTTTGGGAATCACGCCGCCGACGATGTCGTTCTCAAATTCAAAACCTTTGCCTTTTTCGTTCGGGCTCAATTCGATCCACACGTGTCCGAACTGACCGCGGCCGCCGCTCTGCCGCACGAACTTTCCTTCGGCTTCCACGGTCTTGCGTATCGTCTCTTTGTAGGCCACCTGCGGTTTGCCGATGTTCGCTTCCACCTTGAATTCGCGCCGCATCCGGTCGACGATAATTTCCAGATGCAATTCCCCCATGCCGCTGATAATGGTCTGGCCGGTTTCCTCGTTCGAGGAGATGCGCAGGGTCGGATCTTCGTCGGCGAGCTTCGTCATGGCTTCGCCCATCTTGTCCTGGTCCGCCTTTGTCTTCGGCTCGATCGCCACATGAATCACAGGATCGGGGAAGGTCATTTTTTCCAGGATCACCGGATCATCTTCCAGGCAGAGGGTGTCGCCGGTGCGTGTGTATTTCAGACCGACCGCGGCCACGATATCCCCGGAATAAGCCTCATCCACGTCCTCGCGTGTGTTCGCATGCATGCGAAGAATACGACTGATCCGCTCTTTCTTGTCGCTGACCGGGTTATACACATAGGAACCCGACTTCAGGGATCCCGAATACACCCGGAAGTAGGTCAGTTTCCCCACAAACGGGTCGGTCATAATCTTGAAGGCGAGCGCGCTGAATTTTTCCTTGTCGTTCACCCGACGTTCGACTTTGTCCGTCATGTTCATGTGATGCCCCACCACCGTCCCGTTGTTCAGGTCCAGCGGTGACGGGAGATAATCGATCACGGAATCCAGCAGCGCCTGCACGCCCTTGTTCTTGAACGAAGAGCCGCACAGCACGGGAATGATGCTGACCTTGAGGGATGCACGGCGCAGAACCACCATGATCTCCTCCGGGGTGATCTCTTTCCCCTCGAGGTATTTTTCGAGCAGGGTGTCGTCCTCGTCGGAGACGGCTTCAAGCATCTTGGTGCGGTACGCCTGGGCCCGACCCATCATGTCGTGCGGGATGTCAATCTCGTCCCACTCGATCCCGAGGGATGATTCCCGGTACATCTTGGCCTTCATGGTCACCAGGTCGATGATGCCGGAAAAGATGTCTCCTTCGCCGACCGGCAGCTGAATGGGCACCGCGTTGGCGCCGAGCCGGTCTTTCATCATCTGCACCACATTCAGAAAATCCGCGCCCACGCGGTCCATCTTGTTGACGAACGCGATACGAGGGACGCCGTACTTGTCCATCTGCCGCCAGACCGTTTCGGACTGGGGTTCAACGCCGCCCACCGCGCAGAAGAGGGCGATGGCGCCATCCAGCACCCGGAGGGACCGCTCCACCTCTGCGGTGAAGTCCACATGTCCGGGGGTGTCAATAATGTTGATCCGGTGATCGTCCCAGAAACAGGTCGTCGCCGCGGACGTAATCGTGATACCGCGCTCCTTCTCCTGTTCCATCCAGTCCATGGTTGCCGCGCCGTCATGGACTTCTCCCATGCGGTGCAGGATCCCCGTATAGAAGAGGATCCGCTCCGTGGTGGTTGTTTTCCCTGCATCGATGTGCGCGCTGATGCCGATATTTCGCGTCCGCTCAAGCGGAATTTGTCGCGGCATTCCCCCTCACCACTTAAAGTGGGCAAAAGCCTTGTTGGCTTCTGCCATTTTGTGTGTATCTTCTTTCTTTTTGATCGCGTTTCCTTCGCCGTTGGACGCGGCGATAAATTCCGACGCGAGTTTATGGGCCATGGAGCGCTCTTTGCGATCGCCCGCATACCCTGACAGCCAGCGGATGGCCAGCGCAACGCTTCGGCCCGACCGGACTTCTGTCGGAACCTGATAGGTGGCGCCGCCGACCCGGCGTGCTTTTACTTCCAGGACCGGACGGGCATTCGACATGGCCTTTTTGAAGACCTCGAGGCCGGTCGACTTCGTCCGCTCCTCGATGATCGCAAAGGCATCATACATGATGCGGCGCGCGAGGTGTTTCTTGCCGCCCTTCATGATATTGTTGATGAACTCCGATACCAGCACGTCGTTGTACTTGGGATCGGGAGTCCGGAGTCGAGAGGATGCGCGTTTCTTTCTCACTGCCTGACCTGGGTGTGATTACTGCTTTTTGGCTTTTTTGGCGCCATATTTTGACCGTCCCTGCTTACGCTCCGCAACGCCCGCCGTATCCAGTGTGCCACGGATGATATGATACCGGACACCCGGAAGGTCTTTGACCCTTCCGCCGCGGATCATGACGATCGAGTGTTCCTGGAGGTTATGACCCTCGCCCGGAATATAGGCGGTCACCTCCATCCCGTGGGTGAGCCGCACGCGGGCGACTTTCCGGAGGGCCGAATTCGGTTTTTTGGGCGTCGTCGTGTAAACACGTGTGCAGACTCCCCGCTTCTGGGGGCTGCCCGCCATGGCCGGGGCTTTGCTCTTGTACGTCACTGCCCTGCGACTTTTGCGCACGAGCTGGTTGATTGTCGGCACGTATGCTCCGTGAAAAAGCGTTTGCGGGATGTATAAAGACAGCTTTACAAGATACGAAACTGAACTGAAAATGTCAAGAACTCACTATCCGATCCTTGGTCCTCACCCTGGCCGGCGGCTCTTCCGCTTCCGCCGCTGCAAGTTCCTCCGCCCCTAACGGCCCTCCAGGGGGCGTGACGATCATGTCTTTGAAGTGCTTCAGCCCCGTACCCGCAGGGATCAGATGGCCCATGATCACGTTTTCTTTCAGACCCAGGAGCATGTCCACTTTGCCTTCAATCGCCGCGTCGGTCAGGACTTTCGTCGTCTCCTGGAAGGAGGCGGCCGAAATGAAGCTGTCCGTCGAAAGTGCCGCGGAGGTGATCCCCAGCAGCACCGGTTCCGATGTGGCCGGCTCGGTTTCACGCACCTCTATCACCTTCTTCGCGCGCTTCTTCAGGTCGACGTTGATCTCGCGCACTTTTTTCCTGCCGATCAGCTGGCCGTTCTTCACCTTGGACGAATCGCCTTTGTTCGCCACGTAGGCCTTGTCACGCAGGGCTTCGTTTTCTTCTTCGAAGATCAGCTTGTCGATGTAGTCGCCTTCGAGGAACTTTGTATCCCCCGACTCCACGATGCGCAGCTTCTGCATCATCTGCCGGACGATGATCTCGATATGTTTGTCATTGATCTTCACGCCCTGGATGCGGTAGACTTCCTGGATTTCATTCACCAGGTACTCCTGCACCGCGCCCACGCCCTTGATACGCAGCACATCGTGCGGATCAATGGCACCGTCGGACAGCCGCTCACCCGCACGCACCAAATCGTTGTTCTGCACGAGGACGTGCTTGCCCAGTGAGATGGGATACTTCCGGATGTCCTTGCCGTCGTGGCTGGTGACGATGACTTCACGCGCGCCGCGTTTCTGCGCGCCGAAGCTCACCACGCCGTCGATCTCCGAGACCACTGCCGGGTCCGCCGGACTGCGCGCCTCGAACAACTCCGTCACACGCGGCAGACCGCCGGTGATATCGCGGGTCTTGCCGATGTCGCGGGGAATCCGCACGAGGATCGTGCCGGCAGCAATCGCCTGGCCGTCATTCACCGCCAGATGGGCGCGGGTGGGAACAATATAACTCCCGATCTTGTGCCCCTTCTTGTCGGTGATGACCACGCTGGGCACCAGCGTCCGGTCGCGAGAGTCGATGACCACCTTCTGAATGTGGCCCGTCTGCTCGTCATCGATTTCCCGGTACGTCACGAGTTCCTTCAGATCCTGATACCGGACCTGCCCGGCGTGTTCGGAAATGATGACCGCACTGTACGGATCCCACTCGTAGATGATCTCGCCCTTTGCCACGTGCTTGCCGTCGCCGACCAGCATGGTCGCCCCGTAGGGGACATCGTATTTCGTCAGCACGCGGTTGTCCTGATCCAGGACATTCACCACGCCGCTCCGGCCGAGCACCAGCAGGCGCGGACCGGCATCCTCCTCCACTTCGATCAGCTTGATTCCTTCGTACTTCAGCTTGCCGTCAAACTTGGACTGGATGCGCGACTGCGATTCGATGAGGCTGGCGGTACCGCCGGTGTGGAAGGTCCGGAGGGTCAGCTGCGTGCCCGGTTCGCCGATGGACTGTGCGGCAATAATGCCCACCGTCTCGCCCGGTTGAATCAGCTTGCCGGTCGTGAGGTTGCGTCCGTAGCAGAGCGCACAGATGCCGCGCTTCGCTTCGCAGGTCAGCACGGAACGGATTTCCACGGTTTCTATCGATGTGTCGGAAATACGATCCGCACGCTCTTCATCAATCATCTCGCCGGCCGGCACGATGACCGACCCCGTCATCGGGTCGATCACATCGTGGACCGCCACGCGGCCGAGGATGCGTTCGTACAGGGGCTCCTTCACATCCTCCCCTTCCTTCAGGGCGCCTGTCACCACGCCGCGAATCGTCCCGCAGTCGATCATCGCAATGATCGCATCCTGCGCCACGTCCACCAGCCGTCGCGTGAGATACCCCGCATCAGCGGTCTTCAGGGCCGTGTCCGCAAGCCCCTTGCGGGCACCGTGTGTGGAGATGAAGTACTCGAGGATCGAAAGTCCTTCACGGAAATTCGCGATGATGGGGTTTTCGATCAACTCGCCGGTGGCGCCGGACAGGGACTTCTGGGGTTTGGCCATGAGGCCGCGCATGCCCGCCAGCTGCCGCACCTGCTCCTTGGAACCGCGCGCGCCGGAGTCGACCATCATATAGAGCGAGTTGAACCCCTCGTGCGACCGGGACAACGACTCGAACAACCGGTCCGCCACGCGGCTCGTCGCCCGCGTCCAGATGTCAATCACCTTGTTGTAGCGCTCGCCGCGCGTAATGAATCCCCGCGCATACTGACTGTCCACCTCGTCCACGCTCTTCTGCGCCTTGTTGATGATCTCGTCTTTTTCCTTGGGAATCACCACGTCGTCAATGCCGACCGAAAGGCCGCCCTGGGTGGCGTAGCGGAACCCGATGTCCTTGAGCTGATCGAGAAACTCCGCGGTTTTCAGGTTGCCCACCCGGCGGAAGGACGTGGCAATGATCTGCACGAGCCGCTTCTTGTTCAGCAGCTCGTTGAAGTACCCGATTTCTTGCGGGACGATCTGGTTGAACAGGACCCGGCCGGTCGTGGTTTCCACCATCTTGCCGTTCACCCGCACGCTGATGCGCGCGTGGAGGCCCGCCTTCCGGTGGTTGTAGGCGATAATTGCTTCGTCGGTGGAGGCAAACTGAAGCCCTTCACCCGTGTCGCCGTTGCGCGACTTGGTCAGGTAGTAGCAGCCCAGCACCTGGTCCTGCGTGGGCGTCACAATAGGCGCGCCGCTGGCGGGTGACAGGATGTTGTGGCTCGACAGCATGAGGATGCGCGCTTCGAGCTGGGCGTCAAACGACAGCGGCACGTGCACCGCCATCTGGTCGCCGTCAAAGTCGGCGTTGAACGCCGTACACACCATCGGATGTATCCGGATGGCTTTGCCTTCCACCAGCACCGGCTGGAAAGCCTGGATGCCGAGACGGTGCAACGTGGGGGCCCGGTTCAGCAGAACCGGATGCCCGTCGATTATGTGTTCGAGAATCTCCCAGACCTCGGGACCCTTCTTGTCCACCATCTTCTTGGCGCTCTTCACCGTCTTCACCACCCCGCGTTCAATCAGCTTGCGGATGATGAACGGCTTGAACAGCTCCACCGCCATGTCCTTCGGGAGACCGCACTCGTGCAGTTTCAGTTCCGGCCCGACCACGATCACCGAACGGCCGGAATAATCCACGCGTTTGCCGAGCAGGTTCTGGCGGAAACGCCCCTGCTTGCCTTTGAGCATATCGGAGAGGGATTTCAACGCCCGGTT
Source organism: uncultured Bacteroidota bacterium (assembly GCA_963779225.1). GTDB lineage: Bacteria > Bacteroidota > Ignavibacteria > UBA10030 > UBA6906 > CAVPCZ01. The sequence goes on along the minus strand of CAVZWW010000001.1, from coordinate 438,413 downwards.
GTTGTCGCTCCGGACGGCGTTGATGCGGCGGGAATTGTCGAACAACGAGTCGACGGCCTCCTGCAGCATCCGCTTTTCGTTGCGGAGAATGACATCCGGAGCCTTGATGTCGATCAACCGCTTCAGCCGGTTGTTGCGGATGATCACCCGGCGGTACAGGTCGTTCAGGTCGGACGTTGCAAAGCGCCCGCCTTCGAGCGGCACCAGCGGGCGCAATTCGGGCGGTATCACCGGGATGATGTCGAGTACCATCCACTCGGGCTTGTTCAGCACCGACCCTTCCCGATCGCGGAACGCCTCCACGACACGCAGGCGCTTGAGCGCCTCCTGCTTTTTCTGCACGGAGGTTTCCTCGCGGATCTGTGCGCGCAGCTCTGCGGCCAGCGTTTCAATGTCGACCTGCTTGAGCAGGCTCTTCACGGCATCACCGCCGATCGCCGCAACAAACCGGCGTTTGTCGGTGAGTTCAAGATCGTCGTTGTTCTCCGGCAGCGACGACAGGATCTCGAAATACTGCTCTTCGGAGATCAGATCCTTGCGCTGCAGACCGGTCGTCCCCGGATTCACCACGACATACGATTCGTAGTAGATGATCTTCTCGAGATCCTTGGTGGTCAGCCCGAGGATGTAGCCGATCTTGGAGGGAAGTGACCGGAAGTACCAGATATGCACCACCGGCACGGCAAGGGCGATGTGCCCCATCCGTTCGCGGCGGACGCTTTTCTGGGTGACCTCCACCCCGCACCGGTCGCAAATGATGCCGCGATACCGGATGCGTTTGTACTTCCCGCAGTGGCATTCCCAATCGCGTACCGGCCCGAAGATCTTTTCACAGAAAAGACCATCCTTCTCGGGGCGGAACGACCGGTAGTTGATCGTCTCCGGCTTGGTCACCTCGCCGTGCGACCGCGCCAGGATCATATCCGACGAGGCCAGGCTGATGACGATCCTGGAGAAACTCTTGCGCGCTTCTCTCTCGTGACGAAGCAATGCTGTTACCCTCCTTGAGGCGGTGGTCTGCTATTCCAGTTTCACATCGAGACCCAGGCCCATCAACTCCCGGATCAACACGTTGAACGACTCGGGGACGTTGGACTCAGGAAGATTGTCCCCTTTGACGACGGCCTCATAGACTTTCGCGCGGCCTGAAACGTCGTCGCTCTTCACGGTGAGTATTTCCTGCAACACATGTGCGGCGCCGTACGCTTCCAGCGCCCACACTTCCATTTCGCCGAACCGCTGGCCGCCGAACTGGGCTTTGCCGCCCAGGGGCTGCTGCGTGATCAGCGAATAGGGTCCGATGGAACGCGCGTGAATCTTGTCGTCCACCAGATGGGACAACTTCAACATATAGATGACACCGACGGTGACTTCCTGGTCGAATTTCTCCCCCGTCCGGCCGTCATACAGGACGGACCGTGAGTTGGTGTTCAACGAGGCCTTCTGGAGTTCGGCCTGGACGTCCTCCCAGGTTGCTCCGTCGAATATCGGCGAGCTGTACTTGACGCCCAGCACATGTCCGGCCCAGCCGAGTGCGGTTTCGAACAGCTGTCCCAGGTTCATGCGCGATGGCACACCCAGCGGATTCAACACGATATCGACGGGGGTCCCATCCGGCAGGAACGGCATATCCGCCGCCGGAACGACCCGGGAGACGACACCCTTGTTTCCGTGACGGCCCGCCATCTTGTCGCCCACGGAAAGCTTCCGTTTCTTCGCGACGTACACCTTGGCCAGCTGCACCACGCCGGGAGGGAGTTCGTCACCCAGCTGGATCTTGTTCTTCTCGTGCCGGAATTCTTCTTCGATGCCTTCCAGCTTGTCGGTGTAGTTGGAGAAGATTTTCCCGACGATGGTGTTCTTTTTCTTGTCCTCGACCCACTCCTTCGTGGCATCGAGCTTCTCGATATCGTCGTACCCGGTGAAGGTGTCCAGCTTGAACACGGTCCCGCTCCGGAAGGCAATGTTGCCGTCCGTGTCACGTACGCCGATTGATCTTTCGTCGGCAAGCACGATACCCAGCTTGCGGGCCAGGCGCTCGCGCAGGTCGACGAGGATTTTCCGGCGCTGGCGGTCGAGCGCATCGCTCCGCCGCTTGTCTTCTTTCTTGGACTCGGCGTCCTTTTTCTTGCGGCTGAACAGTTTCGTGTTGATCACCACGCCCTTCATGCCCGGGGGCGCCTTCAGCGATGCATCTTTGACATCGCCGGCTTTTTCGCCGAAGATGGCTTTCAGCAGCTTCTCCTCGGGCGTCGGGTCCGATTCCCCTTTCGGAGTGATCTTCCCGATCAGGATGTCCCCTTCCACCACTTCCGCGCCGATGCGGACGATGCCGTTTTCGTCCAGGTCTTTGGTGGCGTCTTCGCTCACATTCGGGATTTCCCGGGTGAGCTCTTCCTCGCCGCGTTTTGTGTCGCGTACCTGGAGTTCGAATTCCTCGATGTGGATCGAGGTAAAAACATCCTGGGACACGACCCGTTCGCTGACAATGATGGCGTCTTCAAAGTTATACCCGTTCCACGGCATGAACGCCACCACCACATTACGGCCCAGGGCCAGCTCGCCCCCGTCGGTCGCCGCGCCGTCGGCGAGGACATCACCCTTGCGCACGCGATCGCCGGGTTTCACAACAGCCCGCTGGTTGATGCAGGTATCCTGGTTTGTCCGGAAGAACTTGGTGAGCGGATACTCCACCCGACGCTTGTCTTCGAACGAGATCAGGGCTTCGGTGCTGTTTTCGTCGATGTCGTATTCGACCACGATCCGGTCGGCGTCCACGTAGGTCACCGCGCCGTTCCGTTCCGCAACAATCAACGCACGGGCATCACGGGCGATCTTCTCTTCCAGGCCTGTCCCGACCAGCGGTGCCACGGGCTGGAGCAGGGGGACCGCCTGGCGCTGCATGTTGGAGCCCATGAGTGCGCGGTTGGCATCGTCGTGTTCCAGGAAGGGAATCAGCGCCGCCGCCGCACTCACGATCTGGTTGGGCGCAACGTCCATGTACTGCACTTCTTCCGGCTTCACCACCGGGAAGTCGCTCTGGTAGCGCGACTTGACGCGGTCATTCTCGAATGTTCCGCGCGCATCCAGCGGCGCATTGGCCTGGGCGATCGTGAGATCCTCTTCCTGTTCGGCAGTGAGAAACTCGATATCGTCCTGCACCCGGCCGTTCTTGACGCGCCGGTAGGGCGTCTCGATAAACCCGAACTCGTTCACGCGTGCGTGAATACACAGCGAGGAGATCAAACCGATGTTCGGCCCTTCCGGCGTCTCGATGGGACAGAGGCGGCCGTAGTGGGTGTAGTGCACGTCGCGGACTTCGAACCCGGCGCGTTCACGCGTGAGCCCGCCCGGCCCGAGGGCAGACATGCGGCGTTTGTTCGTCAGCTCGGCCAGCGGGTTGGTCTGGTCCATAAACTGTGACAGCGGGTTGGTGCCGAAGAAGGCGTTGATGACGCTGCTGATCGTCCGCGCGTTCACCATGTCCTGCGGCGTCAGATTCTCGCTGTCGCGCACATTCATCCGCTCACGGATGGTACGGGCCATGCGCGCAAGACCGATGTTGAACTGCTGCGCGATCTGCTCGCCCACCGTACGCACACGCCGGTTGCCGAGGTGATCGATGTCATCCACCGAACGCTTCTTCTGCTGCAGTTCGATCAGGTAGTTGATGATCGCCACGATGTCCTGTTTCGTCAGGGTCGTGGTGTTCGGCGGAGTGTCCAGGCCGAGCTTGCTGTTGATCCTGTACCGCCCGACATCACCGAGGTCGTACCGTTTTTCATTGAAAAAGAGGCGGTCGATCAGGGTCTTGGCGGTCTCCAGATCAGGCGCATCGCCGGAGCGGAGCTGTTTGTAGATGGCGGTCAGAGCATCCTCTTCCGAGCGGACGATGTCTTTGGAGATCGTCTTGGCAATCACGGACTCTTCGGCGCCCTGTTGCACGAGAAGGCGGAGTTTCTTCACCCCGGTCTTCTTGATCCGCTTGATGTGCTCTTCGGTGAGCACGGCGTCTTTCGCGATGAAGATTTCCCCCGTTTTCCGGTCGACAACATCGCTGCAGATGATTCGCCCTTCGAATGTCTTGAGGTCGACCTTGGCGACATCCACTTCCTCGACGAGGTTGAACAGCTGGAGGATTTCGTCATCGGAACTGTAGCCGAGCGCGCGCAGGAGGGTGGTTACAGGGAACTTCTTCTTCCGGTCGATGTAGGCGTACATCACATTGTTGATGTCCGTCGTGAACTCCACCCACGAACCGCGGAACGGAATGATACGCGCGGAGTAGATCGGCGTGCCGTTGGGGTGAATCGATTCGCTGAAGAAGACGCCCGGCGAACGGTGCAGCTGGCTCACCACGACGCGCTCGGCGCCGTTGATGATGTACGTTCCCTTCCCCGTCATGGTGGGAAGGTTGCCGAGGTAGACGTCCTGCTCGATGGTATTGACGAAACTTTTGCCGTCTTCCGCTTTCTGGGACAAACGGAGTTTGGCCTTGACGGGAACGGCATACGTGAGGCCGCGTTCAACGCATTCCGCGACGGTGTACTTCGGCTTTTCGACGTAGTACTCCACGAACTCGAGCAGAAAGTTCTCGCGTGCGTCGGTAACGGGAAAATTCATTTTGAACACCGCCTGCAGGCCCCTGTTCTTGCGGCGTGACGGGGCGATGTCGGCTTGCAGGAAGCTGTCCCACGACTCGAGCTGGATATTCAGAAGATCGGGTGCGTCGATGATCTCCGGAATTTTGCCGAACGTCGTGCGCTTGCTCGTCTGGGTCTTCAAGAGCCCAACTCCTCTCCAGTGTTGGTGGAACCACCCGCGGGTGCATCGCACCCGGTCTGTAACGACAGGACAAGCCACCGAGTCGTGGCCTGCCAGGGGACGGTAAAACGCGGTCCTTTGCGTTTATCCGGGCGGAGGTACAGCACGCCGGGGCTGATTGGTGGCGCGGCCTCTGGTTTCCCGAGGGCGGGCGACCCGGTCAGCCCCTGCTGAAATCGTTCTACTTCAGCTCGACTGTGGCGCCGGCTTCTTCCAGCTCCTTCTTGAGTTTCTCCGCGTCGTCCTTGGAGATCGACTCCTTGATCGCCTTCGGGGCACCGTCCACCAGGTCCTTCGCTTCCTTCAGGCCCAGCCCGGTGGCGGCACGGACTACCTTGATCACGTTGATCTTCTGCGCACCGGCAGCCTTGAGCAACACGGTGAACTCGGTCTTCTCTTCGACAGCCGCGGCGGCAGCGGCAGCGGGCATCGCTGCGCCCATCATCATCGGGGCTGCTGCGGTGACGCCGAACTTCTCCTCCAGAGCCTTCTTCAACTCCACGGCTTCGAGCAGGGTCAGTTTTTCAATCTTTTCGACAATTTCCTGGATTGCGGACATGGGTTCTTCTCCTTGGGTAACGTGTTTTCAGTTCTGGTGGTGGCGCCCTCAGGCGGCCTTTTTCTTTCCGACTTCATCGATGACACTGACCAGCTCGCGCAGAACCGCTGAGACCGTTCCGGATATGCCGGCGATCGGGGCCTCGATGCTGCCGAGCATGGCGGCGATGAGTTCCAACCGCGTCGGGATCTTTGCGATTTCGTCCAGCCGCGAGCCGTCGTACACCTGATGCTCGATCACACAGGCTTTCAGGGAGAGCTTTTTGTGCTTCTCCGCAAACTTCTGGATGATCTTGGCGGGTGCAACCGGATCTTCGAACGCAAACGCCAAACCGGTCGGCCCTGCAAGCGTGTCGAGAACAGTATCATAGCCCCCGACACGCTCCAGCGCTTTCCGGATGAGCGTATTCTTCACGACCCGGTATTCAACGCCCGACTTGCGGAACTCGCGCCGGAGATCGGTCGCCTGTTCCACCGTCAAGCCGCCAAAGTCAGTGAGGAACAGTCCGCGCGACCGGCCCACAACTTCAGCCACCTCGCCGATGATCTGCTCTTTTTCCGTTCGTTTCATTCAATCCTTCCTACCTCACGGGAGGTATAGGTCACGCCGAGAGAGAAGCCCCGGTCCGCCGCCCGCCCGCCGTCAGGCGGTACAAGGCGAAAGCCGGGCAATCAACGCATCCTGGTGGTAATGTGAGTGCGTAACAGTCGTTATTGGTGCGCGGAGAGATGCGCTCGGTCGATCTGCACACCCGGACCCATCGTGCTCGAGAGATGAATACTCTTCACGTACGTCCCTTTGGCCGTCGCCGGTTTCAAGCGCACAACGGCATTCAAGAAGGCGTGGATATTTTCGACCAGCATCTTCTCTTCGAAGTTCGCTTTGCCAACGCTGGCATGAAGGATCCCGGCCTTGTCCACCCGGAATTCGATCTTGCCGGCCTTGACTTCCTTCACGGCTTTGGCGACGTCCGTCGTCACCGTGCCGCTCTTGGGGTTGGGCATGAGACCGCGGGGACCGAGGATCTTGCCCAGCTTCCCTACTTCACCCATCACATCCGGTGTGGCAATGATGACATCAATGTCCGCCCACCCACCCTGAATCTTTGTGACATATTCCGCGAGGCCGGCATGGTCGGCACCGGCAGCCCGCGCCTCTTCATCCCGCGGGGGACGCGCCATGACGAGCACGCGCACTTCCTTCCCGATGCCGTGCGGAAGCGCCACCGTGCCGCGTACCGCCTGGTCGGCTTTCTTCGGATCGACGCCGAGACGCACCGAAAGGTCAACGGATTCCACAAACTTCGCCGTTGAGGTCTTCTTCACCTGCTGCACGGCCTCTTCAATCGTGTGCACTTTCGACCGGTCCACCAGTGCGGTGGCAGCCTTCAAACGCTTGCTGATCTTCATCTGTACGGTTCCTTGGTATTGTGGTGCGATCGTCCCGCCCCCGCGGGACTCCCACGGCAGCGCCGGAGCGCTACTCTTCGACGACGGTTAATCCCATGCTCCGGGCGGTCCCGGCAACCATGCTCATGGCCGCGGTGATGTCAGCGGCATTAAGATCGGGCATTTTCTGTTGCGCAATCTCCTGCACCTGCGTGCGCGTCACCTTCCCGACTTTCGTCCTGTTCGGTTCGGCGGACCCTTTTTCGATTTTTGCGGCCCTTGCCAGCAGGATCGCCGCAGGAGGGGTCTTGGTGATGAACGTGAAGGACTTGTCCGAAAACACCGTGATCACCACCGGAATCACCAGACCGGCCTGGGCCTGCGTACGCGAATTAAACTGCTTGCAGAACTCCATGATGTTGACCCCCTTTTGACCGAGGGCCGGCCCGACCGGAGGTGCCGGATTCGCCTGTCCGGCGGGAATCTGAAGCTTGACGTACCCGACTATTTTTTTCATGTGCTGTAACTTTCCAATGTTCTCACAAACACTATCTTTCGAGTTCCACCTGGCTGAAGTCCAGTTCCACCGGCGTCTTGCGTCCGAAAATGGATACCATCACCTTGACCTTCATCTTTTCTTCGTTCACTTCCTGCACGAAGCCGCTGAAATTGTTGAACGGGCCGTCGATCACCTTCACGGCTTCGCCGAGGTGGAACGGGACTTCTATCACCTCGACGTCTTTCCGCTCTTCGATCTTGCCGATCAGCCGCCGCACCTCCGACGGTTGCAGTGGTGCCGGTGCGTTCTTGGGCCCGACAAAACTGATCACCGACGGCGTGTTCAGAATCAGATGCTGCGTCGCCTTGTCCAACACGGCCTCCACAAGGATGTATCCCGGGAAGAAGGTGCGGGTCTTGCTCTTCTTCTTGCCATCCTTCACCTCGAAGACCTTTTCGGACGGGACAATGACCGATGAAATACGCTCACCCAGCCCCGCCTGGTTGACCTCGTTCTCAAGGTAGGCCTTCACTTTGTTCTCGTGGCCCGAATAGGTCCGGACCACATACCACCGCTTATCCGTCGCGCTCACCTCAGAGCCTCCTTAAAGAATCTGCTGCAGCAGAACACTGACGGCGGTGTCCACGACATAGACGAACCCGGCAATCAGCAAACACACCACCAGCACGATCACCGTGGAGTCGCGTAAGTCGTCTTTTTTCGGCCACGTCACCTTATTCATCTCCTTCACCACGTCGGTGAAGAAATTGATGATTTTATCTTTCATGGGTCTCTGTCCTTCTCTTATCCATCGCCAATCGTCGACCGGCGATTGTCAACCGGTCATGTGCACGTCAGGAGGGACTCGAACCCCCAACCTGCGGTTTTGGAGACCGCTGCTCTAGCCAATTGAGCTACTGACGTGTGGCATCGGCGCGCGGCAGCAACAGCGGTTAACCGCCGGCGTATCCCGATCAGCGCGTCTCTTTGTGGGTCCGGTGCTTCCCGCAGAACCGGCAATATTTCTTGTATTCGACGCGTCCAGACTGCTTCTTCTTGTTCTTCGTCGTCGAGTAGTTGCGCCGTTTGCATTCGGTGCACTCGAGGGTGATAATGTCTCTCATGACGCGCCTCTTTGCTGGCTATGTGTGAGGGTACGATCCTGAGCTTGCGACCGGGATTGAACCGGTGACCTCTTCCTTACCAAGGAAGTGCTCTACCAACTGAGCTACGCAAGCAGAGCAACCCGTGAAAGACTCTTACTGATCATCCATGTCCTGAGCGGGAGACGGGACTCGAACCCGCGACCAACAGCTTGGAAGGCTGTGACTCTACCAACTGAGTTACTCCCGCATCAACTGTTGAGTGGGCAGGGGAGGAATCGAACCTCCGAAGGCCGAGGCCGACAGATTTACAGTCTGTTGCGTTTGACCGCTTCGCTACCTGCCCGCACGTCAAAGATCTTCCGGCCTGCAATCCGGCTCCCGCCTGGAGCCACCCGTGTGCATCCCCCCCCATCACGCAGGGAAGCTGATCATGGAGCTGGCGGGGGGACTCGAACCCTCAACCTGCTGATTACAAATCAGCTGCTCTACCAATTGAGCTACGCCAGCAGACAAAAATCCCTTTCGACACGGCCACTCGGCTGCCGCGGCTATGGGGGGGGATCTCTGACAGCTAAGCAAAGTAATATAAGAAATCCCTACAAATAATCAAGAAGAAATTTCCTGACATTTGGAAAAAAGCGCACTTTTACTCCCCCAGCATGCTCAAACGGGCCCTCGCCGCCGGAAAATCCGGATCGTAAGAGACCCCTGATCGGTAGGCTTTCCGGGCCTTTTCCAGCTGTCCCGCCCGCAGGAAATACTCCCCGTGTGCGAAAAAGGCCTCGGCATACAACCGCCGGACCATATCCTCCAGTCTCCCCTTTCGCTCCAGCGGCCTCATGACCAATTCCGGCATCCTGGGCTCGTGGTACAGCGTGTCAGGTTCAAGGCGGAACACCAGCCCTTCCGGCACCCTCTGATAACCCCGGGTGAATTCAACCTCGATTTCTCCCGTCACGTAAACCGGCCGGGACAGCCTGCTCCTGTGCACAAAACTGGTGATCATTTCCACGAACCTCGTCTGGATCACCGCAGGGTTGTAGGGTGTACCCCTCTCGAACTTCTCCAGCTCCCGGCGGAAAGCATCCACTTCCCCCTGGGAACCATGGATCAACCACGGCTTCTGCACCTCAAGCTCACGCAGGTACCAGGACCGGCGTAACAACTCTTTGTCAACCACAGAAACGTCCCGGCGAACCGACCTGACGTTCTGATAATAGTACGAGGCGGAGACCCAGTAGTCCCACTGATAGGACAACACCAGTGCGTTCGGCGCCAGCGAAAGAAACACGTTGTGCGTATAGTCCTCGACCAGCCTGTTTTCGCTCTGATCCACGTCCCGATAGTGCAACGCGAGAGGAAGGAAACCTGTCGACAGGAGAAGAACGGCGGCAGGCGCCCTTCTCCACCCCCGTGAGCGGGTCAACCAGTCCCCTACAGCCAGCAACCCGCATCCTGCCCACAACCCGATCATCATGTACGCCAGCAGGAAATAGGAGTCGATGTCCTGGATGTCATAATTCACCGCGTACAGGACGCAGACCGCAAAAAAGACGAGGGTGGCAACCGCCCCCCTCCGGGAGGCACGCCAGAGCGTGACCAGGCCGGCCAGCGCAGCAATCAGTCCAAGATATGCGAATTCGGCGGGAAGCGAACTGAGAAAATGGGCCAGCTGCCGACCGGCCACTTCCGTGGAGGAAAAGATCCAGACGCTGTATTGCTTTCCGCGCAGGTGCCAGAGAAGACGCTCGAGCGTGGAAGGGTCCCCCCAGTTGAGCGGAGGCGGGACCGCCGCACGCAACGGGAGGTATATATAAAGAGAGAGCCCGAGGAGAAAGACCGGGAGCAACCGGAGGAGACGGTTCCAGGAGGAACGGCGGAATCCGAAGCGCGAAAAATAGATATAGGCAAGCCCGGGAACCATCAGTATTGTGGTCATGTGATTCGTGAAGCTGAGACCGAGCAGGAAGGCTCCGGCGTACCAGAGTGCTTCGCGCCGGTCATCCACCGCACGAAGGAAAACGAGCAGGGTTGTTGTCACAAGAAGTACGTGGAGTGCATAGACCTCCGCCGACACCCCCTGAGACCACCATGTTTCCGAAAACCCCAGCAGCAGACTCGCTCCTCCCGCGGCGCCGAGGCTGAGCGTCGGGGAAACGCCGAAGCGGCGCGCCACCGGTTCAAGGACAATCCTGGAAAGATGAAAAAAGACGAACACGCTGGCCGCACACAGCAGGGCTGCCATCACATTCAACCGGACGATCTCTTCCCACGGCAGGGGGAGCATGACGAAGAGACGTCCGAGCAACGTGAAAAGCGGATAGCCTGTCGGATGGGCCACACCCAGCGTACAGGCCACGGCCGCCAGTTCACCGCTGTCGATAAACCCGACGGTCGGTGAAAGCGTCAGGAGATATACCACCAGGCAGATCCCGGCTATTGCCGGTGCAAGAAGGTGCGAATGTTCAAAGAGGGACACCCGGTATCCGCGTGTCATGCGTTCCCCCCCTCCCCCAGACGTGCAGCACTCCGGAGGAAGATTGCGCGCACCTCCCGCATTGTTCGTCCCACAAGGCCGGCCAGATCGCGCCCGCCGGTGCGACCGTAGCACCGGGCGAGAGTTTCGAGATTCTTACCGACAGGCAGGAGTGCCCCCCGTTCGTCGAGGGTTATGCGCAGAAGCCACTCGAGTCTCCGGTACATGCGGTATGCATCCTGCAGACGGGTCAACTCATCCGGCGTCAACACCGCGGGTCCGGCAGCCGCAAGCACGCCCAGGGCGGTACCGCTGCGGTGCGGCGGAGCGATGCAGCCGGGCTTCAGTACACACATCTGGGCGAGGAACTCGATGTCGGCCATACCGCCGGCCCCCAGCTTCAGATCTACGATCGCTTCACCTCGGGTGCGGGTTCGTGATTCCATTTTCCGGCGCATTGCAATAATGCTCGCTGACCAATCGGGAGGTAAGGGGGTCTCCCGGATAAACCGGCCCGCCTCATCCAGCACCGCCCGACCGATCGCCGGGTCGCCGCAGACAAAGCGCGCACGCGTCAGCATCTGCCGTTCCCACAGCGACGCTCGCTCGCGCAGGTATTTTCCGTATGCGCTCCGGTCTGTCACCAGCGGCGCATTCCGCCCTTCCGGACGCAGGCGGACGTCCACTTCATAGAGACGGCCCTTCGCAGAAACCATCGACAGCGTGCGCACGATTTCCGCCGCACGGGCTTCAAGTGCGGCCCGCTGTGTGCTCCCCCGGACATCCGCCACAAAAAAGAGATCCAGATCCGCATCCAGGGTCGCCTCGCGCGATCCATACTTCCCCGCAGCAAAGAGGGCAAGGTGAGGGCGTCGGGCTCTTCCCGGAAGGATTCCGTCAAAAATCCCGGTGACGATAAAATCAGCGATCGCCGCAAGCTCGGCCGTCATTTCGTCGAAGGCCGTAAAACCGAGGAGGTGACGGATGCCTGTCCGCAGCTCCTGCTGCATCTTGAATTCGAGCGCATCTCCCGCCGCAGGCAGGCCGCCCACCGTCATCCGCTCAAGCGCCCCGATGTCGCCTGCAAGGGCCTCCAGCAAATCGGGATGGAGTGCGAGAGCACGGGAGAAACGCGGACTGAGCGAGCATATCTGCAGGATGAATTTGCGGAAACGCTGATCGCGCAACTCTGCAAAAAACGCCCCCGGCATTTTTTGTCCACCTGCAATGAGTGTCAGACTGTGAAGCGTCAGGTCAGGATCGGGCGTCGCAGAAAGCTCATCAAAGAGCGGAACCGCAACACTGCGGAATGCCGACCGCTCACGGGCATCGGTTTCCCGTGCGCCGGTCAGCGTACTTCCCAGGGCAAGTATCCGGAGGCTCTTCAAGGCCGAACGCACATCACGGAAACCGTAGTCCGTCAGGAGACGCTGGGTTGCCTCCTCCGGGGACACACCGTCGATGACCGCTTCCAGATCCGCGCCGGAAGAATTCGGCGGCACCGTAAACACGCGCGAGAAGACCGCCCTGACCCTCCGGAGGTGTTTCGCCATCTCCTCGCCGAACACCGCGGCCGAAGGGAGTCCCAGACGCCGGGCAAGCAGCCCGGTGGTATGCGTATCTTTGGGAAGAGTGTGCGTCTGTGTGTTGTGCATCGTCTGCAGCCGGTGCTCCAGCGTCCGGTAGAAGACATACGCCTGTTCAAGCTCTTTCTCCTCCCGGGGAACCAGAATACCCCCGGCAGCCAGGAGTTCCAGCCCCTGGAGCGTGTTCCCGCTCCGAAGTGACGGATTCTTCCCCGCGTTCAGCAGCTGGAGGGTCTGGACGATAAACTCGATGTCGCGGATACCGCCCGCCATCAGTTTGACATTTGCGGCGTCGCCTAGTGAGGTCTCAATCCTTGCTTTGATGCGTGCGACGGATTCCGCAGGGTGCTCGAGAAACGAGCGGGGATAGACAAACGGTTCAAGGGATGTGATGAATCGACGTCCTAACGCCGGATCGCCCGCGACCGGACGGGCCTTAAGCAACATCTGCCGTTCCCAGAGTTCGCCGCGGGCCTCATAATAGAGGAGATAACTCTCCAGTGACCGGGCGAGCGGGCCTGCCCCGGACTCCGGCCGGAGGCGCATATCCACCCGGAAGAGATGCCCCTGTTTGCTGCTGGAGGTGAGATGCTGGACGACACGTTCCCCCAGCGCGTTGAAGAATTCGTGAAACGACGGACCGCCGTCCGGACATGTTCCTTCTTCGCCATACACGAACAGCAGATCCACATCCGAACTGTAGTTCAGTTCATTCCCCCCGAGCTTGCCCAGGCCGATCACGGCAAAGCCTGTCTGCGGACGAGTCTGCAGCTTATCGCTCACCTGGTCGAAAGCCACACGAACCACCGCATCAATAACCGCATCCGCCAGAATCGACAGCTGATGCGTTACGGTCCGGAGATCGGCAAGCCCGAGCGTATCCTGGACACCGATGCGCAGAAGCTCACGCCGGAACATTCTCCGGATTGCATCAAGCCGCCGCTCCGGGGGCCCAAATGCGCTCAGAATCCTCTCGATTTCTTCCGCCAGAGGGCGGGCGGTCACCGGTTCATGCAGCACCGCCGAAGCGGTCAGCCACCGGAAGAGAGAGGGATCACGGACCAGGATATCGGAAAAATAGCGTGAGTTGCCGAAGACAGTCATCAGGACATCAAGCAACAGGGGATACTGCAGCAGATCGGTGCACAGCGATGCGGGACTTACGGTGACTTCCAGAAAACGGAGGAAGTTCGCGAGCGCCATATCCGGATCGGGACTGGCTCGCAATGCCGTCGTAAACACGCGGGAGAAATCCTCGAGGGAAAACCTGCTGCCCGAGGAGATGAATTGCTCATGGACTGCACGCAGATGTCGCTCTCCGCTGCGCGGGTCGGCGAAGAGGTCCGGGGGAAAATCGTGCGCGGGCATGAGTCCAAGGTACAAAAAAACGCGATCAGAGAAAAGGCGGTCGTGTTGCTTTTCCCTCGTGACGTCGCTATATTTCCGCTGGACTTTCCAGCATAGGAGATGTGTACGTCTATGGTGAAACTCTATGCCCTGTTTCTCAAGCCGGAATCGCCGGAAGACTTCACGCAGCATGTGGAAACCGTGCTCGTCCCGCTCCTGAAACAGGTTCAGGATTTGCGCCACCTGGCCGTGACGCGTATCGACGGGGCCCCCCTGGGCGAGGCGAAGTACAGCCTCGTCGTCGAGTTGGGCTTTGAAACCCGGAAGGCGATGGACGCAGCCCTCGCATCCAAAGAAGGAAAGGCCGTCGCACGGGATCTCCTGAAATTCGCGGGCGACCGTGTGACGCTGATGATCGGGGATGCACTTGTCTAGCAAACATGTAACGGACACCCGGATCCCGATGGGACAATCCTCCCGCCGCATCACCGTCATGGCCCTGTTGTCCGCATGTGCCGGTCTGATCGCACTTTTCAGCCTTTCTTGCGGTCCGCGTCCTGCTGCGGAGACTCACTGGGAATTCCTGAACGGTCCGTACGCGCGCAACGTCAGCGCCCTCCTCCCCTCCCGGACAAACAGCGACTTGCTGTTCGCCGGATTAACCAACGGTGATTTCTTTTCCTCGACCAACGGCGGGCGCACATGGGCGGGCCGAACCTCCCCCGCCCCGGGGTTCACCATCAACCAGATCGTTGAAGAACCCGAACCGGGATCACTTCTATACGCCGCAACGGACGCAGGCCTTTTTTCCTCCCCTGACAGTGCCCGCTCCTGGAAAAATATGAGCATTGCGGCTCCCGCGGGGACTCATCCGGGAGTGCTTTCGCTTGCCATCGACCCGTGGAAGCCCGCCTTTGTATTCGCCGGCTCCCGGGGGCACGGTATCTTCAGGTCCACCGATCGGGGCGCAACATGGCACGCGGTGCCGGATTCGGCGGACGGGACCCTCGCAGGGGCCGATGTCCGGGCAATAGCAGTTGATGCGGGAAGACCTGATCGCCTGGTGGCGGCAGCCGGATCACGCGGCATTTTTCTTTCGGAAGACGGCGGGAGACAGTGGCGATCCATAACGGGAGGATACTCTGCAACCGGCGCGGCAGCAACGCGCCTTCTGCTGTCTCCTGACGATGGGAGCATGGTCCTCTTCGGCACGGATGCGGGAAGTCTTTATCGCTCGCAGAATGCCGCCGGCCTCTGGAGCCCCGTTCGGCAGGCGACCGCGCACGGCTCCGTGTATTCACTCTCACTGCACCCGACAAATCCCCGCACGGTCATCGCGGGCACAGATGAGGGCATCCTCATCTCGACGGACTTTGGAGAACGGTGGCGCATGGACGACCGGGTGCTGCCCGCATCGCCCATCACCGTGGTACCGGCCTATCCGTCACCGCATAACTGGTATGCCTTCGGGCCCGGGATCGGCCTCCGCCATTCTCCGGATGAGGGAAAGACCTGGCAGGAACGTGAAACAGGTCTCGGCGGTATCACCACGAGCTGTCTGGCGGTTGATCCGCATACACGCCGCATTGTCGCTGCCACCGGAACTATTCTTCTGTTTTTCTCGCCGGATTCATCGGCATGGATTCCCGTCCGCGGACTGAGCGGGGGCGACGTGGTCTCCATCACGTTTGACCGTCATATCCGGGAAACAGCATATGCTTCCACCGCGACCGGGACATTCAGGAGCAGCAACGGAGGAGAAACGTGGCAGCCTTTTGCGCGGTCAATGCCAGCCATCCCCGCTTTCCTCATCAGCCACCCCTGGCTCCCCACGCGTATGCTGGCCTCCTCCCGGGAGGGGGTTTTCGTCTCTACAGACAGAGGTGAAACCTGGCGTGAAGCCCGTCCGGCCGGGACTACTCCTTTTGTACGGTCTTTCACCTTCCGGCCGACCAACGCCGGGATCATCCTGGGCGCAGCCGGACAGCAGGGCGTTCTCATGACCAGCGACGGAGGAATCACCTGGGAAAAAACCCGGTTCGGCTTCGGGCAGGACACGGTGCAGCACATCACGCTTGACGACCGGGATCCTTCTCTGTGCTACGCATGGACCACGGCGGGCGGGTGTTATCGCTCAACCGACGGGGGACTGGAGTGGAACCGGTACACCCTGCCATGGGAGGAACGGGACGTTGTCCTGATCGCCACCGACCCTCTTTCCCCGAGCAGCATCGTGGCAATGGTCAACGGGCAGAGCGGGTTCATTTCTTCTTCGGGGGGCACACGCTGGCAGCCCATGGTCGAGCGTTCCCTGCCGGCCACTCCCGTGGCGCTCGCCTGGCACGCCGACTCGGGGACATTGGTGGCCGCCACGGCCGGCGGCGGCATCTATCGCATAACGCTCGGCACTTCGCTGTTCCAGACCGGCCAGGAAGGAAAATCACCATGATCGCACGCAGTATTTCAGCCGCATTTCTTTTTCTCATCGCCGCCACCGCGGGAGGCCAGCCGAAAATCGGATACGACGAAAAGAAGTTCGATCTCGGCACCATCTATCGCGGAGCGGTGATCGAACATACGCTGACACTGAAAAACACGGGTACTGAACTTCTCCTGCTCGGGTCCATTGACGCGTCGTGCGGCTGCACCGGTACCATCGCCTCCAACAAGGAAATTCGTCCGGGTGAGACGGGAACGCTGGCCATAACGTTCAACTCCCGCAACTTCTCCGGCACGGTGCACAAGACCGTGACCGTGAACTCCAATGCCGTCAATGAACCGCGGGTGTTGATCGAATTCACCGCCCAGGTGATCGACGAGATTCTGGTGACCCCCGCACATTTCTGGTTCAAGGATGCGGAAATCAACCGGAAAGCCCGCCAGTCCGTATCACTGAAGAACAACGGGAAGGAACCCCTGCGCCTGACCGGATGGCACAGTCAGCTCACCGGTCTGGTGCTGATCCTGCCTTCTTCACCTGTCGAGCCCGGCAAAACAGCGGAACTGCTCGTGGATTTCACTCCCGAAAAGACCACGCCCATCCTCTCGGATGGCGTGTTCGTGAACACCTCCAACTCCCGCCAGCCGGAACTCTTTATTCCGGTCTATGGCAACGTTCGTGAATTCAAGTTCGAGTAACCCTCTCCCGGCGCAACAAACCCTTCCTTCCAGTCGTCCTCATTATAGAGAGGCGTCCCGGTGTGCACGCCCCCGGGGGGGGCCTATTCATGTCAACGGATCGGCTCTCCTTGTTGTCTAACCCATAGATGAGCTTACGCAGGAATCCCCCGCATGCCCGCTGCCGACGAGCAGCACCTTCTCCAGGAGGCAAAGGAAGGAAGCCGCGATGCGTACCGGTGTCTCGTAGAGCGTCACATGAGGCAGGCCTACAACGTCGCATATGGCTTCGTTCACGATCGTGACAGTGCCCAGGACATCGTCCAGGACGCTCTCGTGCGTGCATTTGTGGCGCTGCCGACGTTCCGGGGTGATGCGGAATTCGGCACCTGGCTTCACCGGATCGTCATGAACCTTTCACTCAACCATATCCGCTCCACCACCGCAAAGGCAAGGCGTGAAGTTCCTGTAACGGGCGCAACGGAACGAGGGCACGACCACGAACGTGAAAGGGACTCCAGAGAAATGCAGATCCATATCGAGCAGGCGCTGCATGAACTCCCTACCCTCCAGCGCGCAGTGGTGACATTGAGGCATATTGAAGGTATGTCCACGAAGCAGGTGAGTGCCATCCTCCATTGCTCGGAGGGAACGGTCAAAACCCATTTGTCCCGCGGACTGACGAAACTCCGCTCAAAGCTGGCATTCCTCCAGGAGGATCCGGTATGAAGGCACACCGGAGAATCCGGCTTCTGCTGTACGATTTCGCCCGGAGCGGACTCGAATCGACCGGGCATGACGAGGTACAACGGCATCTTGCCGGTTGCGCCTCCTGCCGCCGGGAGCTGGACGGGCTCCGGCGGACGTTGTCCCATTTCCCGGAGGTGCGCCCCGATCCCGCCGCCGACTGCCCACCGGAGTTCTGGCAGGAACTCATTGAAGCGGTGGATCATCGACTTCCCCCGCCTTCCGTTCGCATCCCGTGGTCTGTCCGGTTCGCTGCAATCATTCAAGACATCACCGGTCCGGCCCTTCGACCCTCGCTTGCACTCGGAGCAGTCTTTCTGCTGGCCGTCAGCATAGTCGCCACGTGGCAGCTGTTCCGGCATGAACCTTCTCCGGCGGCGGTGCAGATGGCGGCTCCGGCAGCCATCCGCCCCCGTCCCGCCGATATCCGTGTGCAGAACTACCTGCGCAAATCCCGCATCCTCCTTGTTGGCATCGCCAATATGCCGGCTGCACAGGATGCACAGCTGAATCTGAAGCCGGAACGCGAGGCATCGCGTGCCCTTGTGCGGGAAGCCCGTTACCTCCTTCAGCAGGACATCGACCCCGGTTCGGAGCGGGTTATCGAAGACATGGAAAAGGTGTTGATCGAACTCTCCAACATCAGGGAACAGAGCGAGATTCCGGAACTGGAGATCATCCGCGGCGGAATAGAACGAGAAAACCTGCTTTTCAAAATACGGATCACCGAAGCACTGTACGAGAGGATCAGCGATGCCGCGAAACTGGAACAACCGTAACATTCGCGCAGGGTGGGGAATATGGCTCTGGTTTGCGGTCATGCTGGGTGTGTCCCCTCCCGGTATCGCGGCACGGACCGACCAACCGGCCATGTCCGCCGGGGCGCAGCCCGCCATCCCCGCAGCCGATCCGGACGACCCTGCATTCGCCGTGTACCGTGACGGGTATAATCTGATACTGGAGGAACGGTGGGAGGACGCGCGGAAGGCGTTTGCCGAACTCATCCGCCGGCATCCACACAGCACGTACCTGGATGATGCGGCGTACTGGACGGCGTTTTCCTGGAAACAGACCGATCGGCGGAAGGCGATGGACGCCTACCGGCGGTTTGTCCGCAACCATCAGCAGAGCAGATATCTGGATGACGCCTTCGCAGATCTTCAACTCCTGGAAGTGGAAGAGGAGCTTCACCGGGTCAGGCAGCAGCTCAGGGCACCCGAAGCCCTCCGAGAATTCCGTGTGCGGATCCCGCAGGAACTCCGCCGGAAGGAAGAAGAGTTCGCCCGGCAGCTCCGGTTGCACGAGGTGCCGGGGCGCGAGCCCTTGGAGATCTCCCGCGAGGGCGACACATTGCTTGCCCGAATCCCCGAATTCCATGTTCGCCTGCGTTTCACCCAGGAGACAGTCGATCCCGAAACGCGGCTGCAGTTGAAAGTGCTCCAGGCTCTCCGTGAGGGGGGGGATGATGCGCGCACCGGACCGGCACTCCGGGAGATCGTCCTTGACCGGAAACACCCGGTCCCGTTGCGCATGTCCGCCCTCCAGATACTTGCCGGCTCGCACGCGCATGAAAACCAGAAAGTCTTTCTGGAGGTGGCCCGCAGCGATACCAACGAGGAGATCCAGCGCACCGCGATCGAGCTGATTGCACGATCGGGACCCGAACGCCGGCACTCGGTGGAGCAGCTGATCCAATTGTTCCGGGCGTTTGACGGCGTGCCCAGCACATCCGGAACCCGGGGGACCTCCCGCGGACCCCTCGGCACCACGCTCTATGCTATTGCCACCGTCGGTGATCAGCGTGCGACGGAATTCCTTGCCGATGTCGCCCGATCACACCCCGACTATGCCATCAGGGGTGAGGCGGTATTCTATCTGGGTACGATCGGTTCCGAGGGCGCGCGTGCAGCGCTCCTGCGTCTGCTCGAGAAAACCCCGTAAGACATTCCGGAACGCGATGTCAACCGATCGCCGTGATCCGGTGTCCAATTGATACAGTCAGCTTCTCTCACAGTCCGGAGCCCTTGCCATGCGATTGCTCTCCATGATCGTTTTCGTCCTCCTGCCTTTGCTCCTGGCAGGCAGTTCGTGTACTCTGGGCCAGAAGGACCCGGAATCCCTGATAGCTGTACAGGAGTCAAAGGAATCCGCCCGCAAGGGCTGGCTCGGTGTTACGATCGCCGACATGACCGTCGAAAAAGCCGGTGAGCTGAACACCACCACGAAACGAGGCGTACTCGTCACCGGCGTCACCGACGACAGTCCCGCCGCGAAGGCGGGGATCAGGGAGGATGACATCATTACCTCTTTCAACAGGAAGGCGGTTGAAGATACAGACGACCTGATCGAGGCGGTCCGCACATCTCTTCCCGGATCGAAGGCCACCATCGCGGTCGTGCGCAAAGATCGATCCACGACGTTGACGGCAACGATTGGCACCCCCCCCCGGTCGCGGGAATCGCTCGCGCACCTTTTTGAACCTGTCTCCCCCGTCCATCTGCGCGTTTTCCGGCACGCCGGGGGATATGGTCTGGACCTGATGGATCTCAATCCGCAACTTGCCGAATACTTCGATGCTCCCGGCGGCCACGGTGTGCTCGTGGAGCGCGTCGTCAAGCGCAGCCCCGCGGAGAAGAGCGGTTTCAAGGCCGGCGATGTGATTCTCACAATCGGAAATGAGGACGTGGAGGAGAGCGGTGATATCCGGGCGATCCTGAATGATTACCGGGAAGGAGACTCAGCCGCATTTGGCATACTCCGCAAAGGCGCACGCAAGACATTGACCATGGGGCTGGAGGACCAGGGGTTGAGAGAAGGAATGTTCCGTTTCCGCTCGATTCCGGATACGGACCGCGAACTCCACCTGGAGGGACTCAATTTCAATCGACGGCACTTTGAACAGCAGATGAACAAACTCAAGCTTGAACTCAAGAATATCGGACGTGAGGTCCAGTTCAAAATGCAGCAGGCGCGGGATCAGCTACGGCGGGAGTTGAGGGAGGTCACCGGTTGAAGGGATGAGGCGGGGGCGGCTTCGCTTCCGGGCGAAGCCCCTCCGCACCCGCTGCCCTCCGTTATCCCCCCTGCCGGTACGACACCTTCAAAAGAACAATCTTCAACAGAATCTTCACCAGAGCTCACTTCGTAGTTGAGGAATTCCCTCCTTTTCCCTATCTTCCATCCACTCTCGCTTCCGGATCCGGGACCGGCGTTTGATTGGCTTTGATTTTTCCGGACATCCCGGCATCCTGGCGGTTGAATGGTCTCCCGGGCTGTACATCGTGCTTCGAGCATACACACGTTTTTCACCACCTCTCATAAAAAAAGGGATTGCCATGAACACCCCAGCACGATTCTTGGGTCAAACCGTCTGTGTGGCACTGGTTGCCCTCTTCGTCCTTGGCTGCGGCGGGGAGAAGAAGGTCACAATCCTTCCCATCGGTGAGATGAAAGAGTTCCGTGACGGGATGTACGGGTTCCATTTTACACACCCGGCGGAGTGGGTCCAGGGTGGGGAATCAGGCCGGCCGCGCATTTTCAATTCCCTGGAAGCCGGACAGCGGTTCCTCGATCCGCTCGGCGCCTACCCGGACGGAGTCATGATCGCCGTGGACATCACCAAGACCCCGACACCCGACCAGCAAAAGGCTGCATTGCTGGAGGAGCTGAAGAATTCCGGACGCGTCCTCGGGCCGGAAAGTGCCGTCACACTCGGCGGGAAACCCGGAGTCAAGGTCACCTATACGGCCAACTTCAGCGCCAAAGCGAAAGAGACCGGACAGCATATCTATGTCGGTCTGGATACGGTCCTGTACGATGTGTCCATTGCCGGCTTCGGCGATCTCTACGCCGCACATGAAGCGATCTTCGATTCGGTGCTCAGGAGCTTCACCTTCCCCCGGCCTGTGGAAAAGGGACGCGACGAGACCCTCCCGTCGGAAACCTACGCCGGTAACGATGCGGGGCTCTTCGCGTTCCAGTACCCCGAGAATTTCAACTTCATCTCCATGCCGAAAGGGACAAATGACCTGGTACTCGGACTGCGCGGTGTGCGCCAGGATTGCTCGATTCTGTTCCATGTGTTCGGCGCAAAGGGGTTGACATTGGAAAAGGCCTTCGACCAGAATAAAGGCAAGTACCCCGGCGCGGTCACCGGCAAGGCAACCATCGGCGGACAGCCGGCCCTCTCCCTCACCTATGCGCCCACGCGTGAAGTCGAACGTCGCTTCTATTTCATGGTGAAAGGGGACAAAGTCTACCGGATCACGATGGATTGGTACAAGCCGCAGCGTGAGGTGTATCTCGCGGCCTATGACAAGGTGCTCTCTTCCATCAAATTCAAGTGACGGGCCATGGAACATTCACTGATCACCACGGCATTCACGATCGACGGCTACCGGATCATCCGCAATCTGGGGGTGGTCCGGGGCATCACCGTCCGCTCCCGCTCGATTTTCGGCACCATCGGCGCTGGCATTCAGACAATATTCGGCGGCAACATCTCGTTGTTGCAGGAACTGTGTGAGAAAACCAGGGCGGACGCTTTTTCGCTCATGGAGCTTCACGCCATGGAGATGGGGGCAAACGCCATCATCGGCATGCGCTATGATGCCAATGAAGTCCTCAGCGGCGTCACCGAAGTGCTCGCCTATGGCACCGCGGTCGTGGTGGAAAAGACCTGACGATCTCGTGATGCCGATGTGTTCTCTTACAGGAGGTCTTATGCGGTTTCGGTGCATCCCGGTGCTTCTCTGCAGCATGCTTCTCTGCTTTGCGGACCAACTCCCCGCTCAGGATCGTAAGATCCTGAGCCCGCGCGATTCGGTCTTCCTCTCCGTCGATACCGGCGTCGTGACGGTAAACTACAGCAGACCGTCCATGCGGGGACGGCGTATTCTGGGCGAGCTTGTCCCTTATGACAGGGTGTGGCGCACCGGAGCCAATCAGGCAACGCACCTGCGCACCACGCTGGATATCACCATGGGGGGCGTGCCGGTGCCGAGGGGAACATACACGCTCTGGTCGCTGCCGTCCCGCACGGGATGGAAGATCATCCTGAACAAGCAGACCGGGCAGTGGGGTACACAATACGATGAGCGGCAGGACCTTGCCCGTTTTGACGCTTCGGTTGCCACACTCCCGGTTGCGGTGGAGACCCTTACGGTCTCCCTGGAAGCCACCGGGAAGGCCTCCGGCATATTGAAGCTGGTGTGGGAACAGACCGCGGTGACTGTCCCGTTTGAACGCACCGTGCGTTTCCGTCCGTTGAGCCCCCTTGATTCCACCCGGGCAAAGCTGAACGGACAGCAGATCACGATCCGGTACAGCCGTCCGTACATGCGGGGGCGCACCATCTGGGGGGTGGTGGTGCCGATGGATTCAGTGTGGCGTACCGGGGCCAACCTGGCCACGACACTGGAAACCGGAGCCGACCTGAAGATCGGTACGGCAGTTGTTCCGAGAGGCGTCTATACGCTCTACTCCATACCTTCTGATGCGGGCATGACGTTGATTATCAACAAGAAACCGGGAGGCACACCGCCCGAATACGATCCGGCGCTGGACCTGGTCCGCCTTCCGCTCAAGCTGCAGAAATCCAGCAAGATGGTGGATCCCTTCACGATACGTCTTGTGCCCGACGGATCCCGGCGGGTGACGCTGAAGATCGCGTGGGCCGACAGGACCTACAGCACGTCAATCATGTTGAGAAAATAGCCCGCCGGGAAGCGATCCGCAGGGGGGCATACCACGAGAAAGCACTCTATGGACATCAAAGGGAAGACCGTCCTTGTCATTGGCGGCTGGGGCCTCGTCGGTTCGGCCGTCTGCAGAAAATTCATGGAAGAGCATCCACGGCGTATCATTGTCACATCGCTCACCGAAGCCGAGGCGCGCGAAGCGGTGGCGGAACTGGCCAAGGACTATCCGGACGCCGGCAGAAATTTTTTCGTTCCCTGGTGGGGAAATATTTTCGTCCGCGAGGAACTGAAGGATACACCCCGCGAACGAATCCTTGCCAACCGGAAGTACCGCAAAATGATCATCGAGGACATTCTGGATGAATTGAGCGGACCCGTGCTCGAGCGGGCAAGCCTGTATCGCCTTATGCAAAAATTCAAGCCCGATATCGTTGTTGATTGCGTGAACTCGGCGACCGGGATAGCCTATCAGGATATATTCCAGGTTTCACGCCGCGTGCTGAAAGAAGTTGACCGTGTCCGGACACGCCGCACAAAAACGGACACACTCCTTGAGGTCACCGAGCAGCTGCTGTGCACCCTTTACACTCCGCAGCTCATCCGGCACGTGCAGCTGATGTATCGTTCCATGCAAATAGCGGGCACGAAAATTTATCTCAAAATCGGCACAAGCGGCACCGGGGGCATGGGGTTGAACATTCCGTACACGCACAGCGAAGAACGGCCGTCGCGCGTCCTGCTCTCCAAATCCGCCGTCGCCGGCGCGCATACGCTTCTCCTGTTCCTGATGGGACGTACACCCGACGCGCCCATCACGAAGGAAATCAAGCCCACCGCCGCAATCGCCTGGAAAGGCATCGGGTACGGTGAGATAGCCAAACGCGGGAAACCCATCCGCCTGGAAGACGCCACACTTGACAAGGCGGTGAAGCTCGGCCGGAAGCTGCAGATCCAGATGCCGGATGCCGCCAGGCAGCGAGGCGAAACCCTCCGTTCGGTCTTCATCGACACCGGTGAGAACGGCTATTTCTCGCGCGGGGAATTCGAAGCCATTTCCACACCCGGGCAGATGGAGTTTGTCACACCGGAGGAAATCGCGGAATCCACGGTCTTTGAGATCAGGGCGGGCAACACCGGGCATGACATCATCAATGCGCTGGACAATGCCACGCTTGCGCCGACATACCGCGCGGGATACATGTTTAACAGCGCACTGACCGCGATGCGAAAGCTGGAGCAGGAACACGGCGTCGATTCGGTCGCGTTCGAAATGCTGGGTCCGCCCCGTTTATCGAAGCTGCTCTATGAGGCATATCTGTTGAAGATTGCGTTCGGCGATATCCGGACGGTCGCGCGCACAGAAACCAACATCCTGAGCAAACGCCTGCTCGATTTGCTGGACGCAGACGATCAGCTCCGCGCGCAGATCATTTCCATCGGGATCCCGATTCTCCTGCCCGACGGGAAATCGCTCGTGCGCGGCAGCACCATCAAAATCCCACCGTTCAGGGGGGAAAACGGAATCGCCATAGGCAAGCACAGCATCGACCGGTGGGCCCATGACGGCTGGGTGGATCTTCGCGAGCGGAATATGAAGCTCTGGCGCCAGCGCTTCACGCAGATCATTCACGACACCGAAAAGCTGCCGGAACAGGAGACCAGCTCGCGCACCATGCACAACCGGGAATACTGGAAAAACATGACGGAAATCGACCCCGGCAAGATCTGCGGCTGGATCTTCACCTACGAAGAAAAGGGTCGCAGGATGAAGGCCTGACGCCCTTCATGAACCCCACACCGCACGAACAGACCAGCACCGTTCTTCCGGCCCGTATTCTGATCGCCGAGGACGAACGTATTGTGGCGGGCGACCTGCAGGCCCGGCTGCGCCGGTTGGGATACCAGGTGGCGGCGGTCGTCGCCACCGGTGAGGATGCCATCGCCGCCGCTGTCCTGCACCGCCCCGACCTTGTCCTGATGGATATCCGCCTCGAAGGATCGATGGACGGCATCCAGGCGGCGGACACCATCCACCGCCGTGACGGTACTCCGGTCATCTATCTTTCCGCCTACGCCGACACACAAACCATCGAACGCGCAAAGGTGACCGAACCACTGGGATACCTCATCAAACCGTTCGATGACAGCGAACTCCGGACCACCATCGAAATGGCGTTGTACAAGCGGAAGATGGAGGACGACCGCCGGATGCTGGAGGCACAACTCCTTCAGGCGCAAAAAATGGAGTCGATCGGGACTCTGGTTGTCGGACTCGCGCACAATCTGAACAATATTCTGGCCATCATTCTGGGATATTCGTCCCGGCTGGAACGCATACCCGACGATCCGGCGAGAATCAGTCAGAGTGTCGCCGCCATCAATCAGGCCGTCCGGCGTGGTGCAGCCCTGATCCAGCAGCTCATCGGTGTCACCACCAAAGCCAACCTGATGTTTTCTTCCGTCAATGTGAACAGGGTTATCGACGACCTCGTCCATATGGCCGGCGAGATTTTTCCGAAGACGATCGCCTTCATCCGGAATCTCGACACGGCCAATCCGTTCATTTCCGCCGAACAAAACCAGCTTCATCAGGCCCTGTTGAACATTCTGCTGAATGCCCGCGACGCAATGCCGCAGGGAGGATCGCTGACAATCACCACGGAGACCGTCGACGGAGCCACGCTGCGGAGTCGCTTCCCCCACCCGCATGAAGGCCCCTACGTTCGCATCGCCATCACCGATACGGGTGAAGGGATGGACGAGGAGACCATGCGCCATGCATTCGAACCGTTTTTCACGACCCGGGACCGCGCCACGTACACCGGTCTGGGGCTCTCGGTCGCCTATGGTATTGTCTCGAGCCACAAGGGATTCATTGACCTGGACAGCTCTGCCGGCACCGGGACAACGGTGCTCCTGTACTTCCCCGTGGAGTCGCGTTCGCCTTCGTCCGTTCTGGTGGCGGATGACGTCACCGCCGCTCTGCCGGGCGGCCGGGAAACCATCCTGGTGGTGGAAGATGAAGAAATGCTCCGGTCGCTCGTGCGGGAGGTGCTGACCCGTTCGGGCTATGCCGTGCTGGAGGCGGCGGACGGGCAGGAGGGTGCGGACATCTTCGCCGCACACAAGGAAAGCATTCATCTGGTGTTGCTGGACCTCGGATTGCCGAAGCTCTCCGGAGAAGAAGTTTTCGAAAGGATACGCGCCCGCGATCCACTTGCGCGCGTGGTGTTCAGTACGGGATACGTCAGGGAGCAGAAAACAGAAGAGTTACTGCGGCTGGGGGCAGGCGGTGTCGTGCACAAACCCTACACCGTTTCAAACATGCTGAAGACCATAAGGGAAGTACTCGACAGGCCGCGGGCCTAGTTTCCCTCGGATATGACAAACTGGGGTTCCCCCGGGCGGAGGGCATCATGCATTCGCCGTAGCGCCCGGTAGGCATCCTGGCTCCCCCGCTGGGCTCCCGCCCTGTACCAGCGCGCCGCTTCGCCCGATGAACGCGGCACACCGATGCCATTTTCGTAGCAGTACCCGAGCGCAACCTGGGAAAGCACCGACCCGTCATCCACCCCCCGCTGCAGAACGGAGACAGCCGCGCCGGTGTCCATGGCCGCCTCTCTTTCACGCACGCTTATGACGGCAAGCCGGATCTCCGCCTCGCGGCTTCCCCGTGCCACACCGCGGTGCCAGAGCCGTTTTGCTTCCACTGCATCACGCTCCACCCATCGACCGGAAAAGTACCAGAGGCCCAGTTCGCAAAGTGCGGGCAGATAATCACGATCCGCGGCTTTCCGCAGTTGCTGCACGGCTTGAGCCGGAGTCAGCAGCGCCTGCCCCGGCAGGAAAAATTGCTCAAACCCCAGCGCCATTGCCACCGCCCAGGCATACTGCGCATCCGCCTCATCCTTTCGCGCCCGCGCCTTGATATCCGCCACAACCGAGGGATCCTGCAGGAGGCGCCAGAGCATCTCCCCGGCACGCGGTGAATCCATACGCACCGCACGCAGATAGTACATGGTCGCAAGCACTTTGTCGGGCCGGACGGCAATACCTTTCTCATAGCAGCGCCCGAGCAAGGAGAGCGCTTCCGGGCTTCCGACCTCCGCCGCCGCCCTGATGCCCTGCAGACTCACCGAGTCCACATCCGCCTCATTTTCCAGCATTGATGAAAGGCCGAGCGCTTTCTTCATCTCCGGTTCGATGCCTGTCAGCGCGTTTTTCAGCAGGGAGACCTGTGCAGTCTGCCCTCCTGTATCTGCTTCGGAAATGGCAAAAAGCGGCAGCGGTGTCCCGCCGGACTCAGCGGGCGCGTGTGCAGCGGCCTGCTGCATGCGTTTTTCCAGTTCCGCAAGCACTTCTTTCGCAGGTTTATACTTTGCCTCATCAGCCTTGCGCACCCAGTACAGCGCGCGCTCAACGTCCATGGGGACAACCATGTTGTCCGTGTAGAACAACCCGACGATATACTGGGCCTCGGACATGCCCGCCTCCGCGCACGAAAGGAAAGCACGGAAAGCCTCGAAGGGATTCCAGGGAACCCCCCATCCCTGATACAGGAAGATGCCCAGGTTGAAGCGCGAAGAAAGCATGTTCTGCGCCGATGCCTTTGCAAACCAGTACGCGGCCTTTACCGTGTCCGGCTCGATCCCTCTGCCGAACAGATACCGTATGCCCAGTTCATGCTGGGCGATCGGGTCGCCGGCATTGGCCTTCCGTGACACGAGAAAGGACTGCCAGATCTCGTACAGAACGTCGGACTGTTCAATCAGGGGGGGTTGCGCGACGTGTGGCTTCTTGAACACGGGACTGTCCGGTTTTTCCTGCTGCGCAGGTGATTGTGCCGGAGCGGGAAAGACAAATCCGAAGAGAACGCAGAAGAAAACGACATGGGGTGCGTACCGCATGATCACTCGTACCGCAGGGCATCAATGGGATCCAGGTTCGCCGCTTTCCATGCAGGATAGACGCCGAACACAAACCCCACCAGAGAGCAGGCGCCTACCCCGATAAACGCCCAATCCCAGGGAATGATGGCCGGAACCTCAAGCAGAAGTCCTACAACATTCCCGCCGAGGATGCCGAAGACGACTCCGATAATCCCCCCCAGCTCGCAGAGGATGATCGCCTCGATCATGAACTGGGTGAGAATGTTCTTCTTCTGCGCGCCAATGGCCTTCCGTATCCCGATCTCTCGAGTACGCTCGGTGACGGATACCAGCATGATGTTCATGATCCCCACACCCGCCGCGAGTAATGCAATCGAACTGACGAGCAGAACGCCGAGGCGAAGGTAGAGCGTAAATTCGTTGAACTGTTTGATCATCGAATCGTTCGAAAAAAACGCGAAATCATCTTCCGCCCCGGGGTCTACTTTTCGTGCCGCCCGGAGAATGGACCGGGTTTGTTCGATTGCATCTTCCAGCACTTCGCGGTTGAGCGCCTTCACCATGATATTAACGCTCCGGGAGGTTTTGCCGTATTTCTGGAAATACGTTGTTATGGGAATCGCACCGAAATTGTCCTGGTTGCCTCCCAGATTCCCCCCCTTTTTCACGAACACGCCGATCACGAGATACAGTGATCCATCCACACGCACAGTTTCGCCGATAGGGTTGATGCTTGGCGGAAAGACCTTCTCCACGACCGCCTTCCCCAGGACAATAACGCGCCGTGCCATGTCCAGGTCCTGCGCATTAAACGGGCGCCCGACCTCGATGACCCAATCGTTTGTCACCAGCCCGTCAAGGTTCTCTCCGCCAATGGAGACGTTGGGGTTTGTTTTTTCCCCGTTCCACACTATCACTTTGCCGAACTGCCACACCTCCAGACCCACAGCCGCTGCAAGGGTCGCCTTCTCACGCACCTGCGTCGCCTGTTCGAGGGTGATGTCCTTGCGGTTATGGTACCTCCGGTGGGCATCCGGCCCGGTATTAAACGCGGGAAACTTCTGCACCTGGAAGGTGTTTGCCCCCAGCTGCATCAACCCCTCTTCGATGCTGTTTTTGAGCACGCCAACCGCAGTCATGACGGAGATGATAGAAAATACACCCACGGCGATGCCCAGCAGGGTCAGCACTGACCGGAGTTTGCTCGTCCGGATGGCACTTAGTGCCATCTGCAGACTTTCGCGGAGATGCGCCCATTCCAGAACCAGTTTACTCATACCGCAAAGCCTCCACGGGGTCCATTTTTGATGCCCGGTATGCGGGGAGGAATCCGGATATCACCCCGACCACGAGCGAGATGAAGATGGAAATGAACACCACCGACATCGGCATGGCCGTCGGGAGAACCTGATCCACCACGAGGCTCAGGGGGAATGCAATTGCCAGACCGATGAGACCTCCGACGAGGCAGAGGCTCGCGGATTCGATCAGAAATTGCAGCAGGATTGTGCGCTGCCGTGCACCGATGGCCTTCCGGATGCCGATTTCCTTTGTGCGCTCGCTCACCGAAACGAACATAATGTTCATGATGCCGATGCCGCCGACGAACAGCGACAGCCCCGTAATGAACAGGCCGATGGAGGCGATCACCAGACTGATCGGCGCGAAGGTCGCGGTGAGAAGTTCCTGCTGGTTGATGTTAAAGTCGTTGGCCTTGCCCGGGGCCAGGTTCCGGATTTTCCGCATGATCCCTTCGAGTTCCAGCTTGGCGTCTTCCATCTGGGTCAGGTCGGCCACGCGCACCTGGATGGTGACGTCCCGCCGGCCGCCGAATTTGCTCTGGAATGAGAGGAGTGGCACAAAGACCCGGTTGTCCGCCGTAAAGACGCCGAACAGCCCCCCCTGTTTTTCCACCGTTCCGACGACGGTGTAGGGATGCCCGGCCACACGTATCACCTTGCCGAGCGGGTCCTCGAGAGGGAAGACATTTTCGACGATGTTGGCGCCGATCACACACACGGGACGGCCCCCGTTGGATTCTTCGGCGGTGAAAAACCGGCCATCGGCGAGCGTTACACCCGCCGCGTTGATATACTGGTGTGTCGTCCCGCTCACGAACGCATCCTCAATGCTTGCATTGCCGCGATAGACTCTCCGCCGCGTCCCCACGACCGGTGCCACCGCATCGCTCAGGTTGGATTGCCGTTCGATTTTCGCTGCATATTCCACCTTCATCTGGCGGCGGTTACGTATCAGTGCCCAATCCTCGTTGCCCACCCACGGAAATCGCTGTATATAGAGGACGTCCGTACCGAACGCAGCAGCGCTCCGGTCAAAGGCCCGGTTGACACCCTCGATCGCCGTGGCCATCAGGGTCACCGAGACAATACCGATGACGATGCCGAGCGTGGTGAGCACGGACCGCATCGTGTTCGCCCGGATCGCCATTAACGAAATGAGCAGCCCTTCTTTCAACTCCGTTATGAAATACATCTGCATCCTTTCGGGGTCAGGAGGCCTGTACCGCAGGCCGGCTCTTGCGCTTCGCCACCAGTTCATCGGTTTCCACTTTGCCGTCACGCAGCCGCACCACACGGTGCGCATGCTCGGCGATTTCCGCTTCGTGCGTCACCAGAATAATCGTGTTCCCCTGGTCGTGCAGTTCCTGAAACAGCGCCATAATTTCTTCGCCGGTTTTCGAATCCAGATTTCCCGTCGGCTCATCAGCCAGAATAATCGAGGGACGCGTCACGAGCGCACGGGCGACCGCAACACGCTGCCGCTGGCCACCCGAAAGTTCATTGGGTTTGTGGTGCACCCGGTCACCCAATCCCACATGCTGCAACGTCTCCATCGCGCGCCGCTTCCGGTCGCCGGAACTAATCCCCCCGTAGATCAACGGCAGCTCGACATTGTGGAGGGCATCGGAGCGGGGCAACAGGTTGAAGGTCTGGAAGACGAATCCGATCTCCTTGTTCCGTACCTTCGCCAGGTCATTGTCGTTCATCTCGCTGACGTTGACGCCGTTGAATTGATAGACCCCTGAGGTCGGCGTGTCCAGACACCCGATGATGTTCATGAGCGTCGATTTGCCGGAGCCGGAAGGTCCCATGATCGCTACATACTCGTTCTTGGCGATTGACACGTTCACGCTCTGTAAGGCGTGCACTTCCTCCGCACCCCCCATTTCATACGTCTTGACGATGTCCTTCAGCTCGATGACGTTCATGGTCTTACGCCCCCTCGCCGGGCTTCTTCTGTCCGGGTTTTTTCGGCTGTTCGACGCGAACCTTGGCGCCGTCTTCCAGCTCGCGATTGATCGCTTTGTAGCTACCGGAGATCACCTGCACGCTGTCCTTGAGGCCCTCCACAATCTCCACGTAGGCGTCGTTGCTGATGCCCCGCTTCACCGTGGTCGCTTTCGCCACGCCATTGTCAACGATGAAGACGATTTCTTTGGGCCTGTTTTCATCCCTCTTTTTCAGCGTCGTTCCTGCAGTCACCACCGCACCGCTCTGGCCGTCTCCCTGCGGTTCCTTTATTTCCTCCTTGGGCATACGGGTGGTCACGCACTGTATGGGAACGCTCAACACGTTCTGCTTGGTTTCTGTTTCGATGTCCGCGGTCATGGACATACCCGGACGAAGAGTGATGCCCGTATCCACGACGCGCATCTTCACTTCAAAATTGGTGACCTCTTCCTGTGTGCCCAGTCCTCTGGACTTGGCGGTATTGGCGATTTCGTAAAGAACGGCATTCAACTTCCGGTTCGGAAAGGCGTCCACTTCGATCCGGGCGGTATCGCCGAGAGAGACCAGAACCACATCATTTTCGCTCACATCCACACGGGCTTCCATGCGCGAGAGGTCGGCAATGGTCATGACGTCCGTTCCCTGGAACTGCACCGTCCCGAGGACCCGCTCTCCGAGTTCGGAGTTGAGCTGGCTGATCGTCCCGTCCATGGGGGCCAGCACCGTGGTTTTCCGGAGACTCTCGTTTGCCTGGTCGAGGGATGCCGCGGCCTGGGCGAATTGCGCCTTGCTGGATTCATACGCGGCGCGCGCCTGATCGTATTCGGTCCCTGACACAAGACCCTTTTCATAGAGGGACGAGATACGGCGGAACTCGGGTTCGGTTCTGCTCAACCCTGCTTTGGCCGAGAGTAAGCCCGCAGCAAATTGATCCCGCTGGGCCACATAGAAGTCCGGTTTGATCTTCATCAACAGATCGCCCTTCTTCACCCGCTGCCCTTCCTTCACCGGGAGTGCCACAATCTCGCCGCTCACCTCCGGGGTGATCTTGACCTGCACCTCCGGCTGGATCTTCCCGGTGGCCGTCACGAGCTGTGTGATCGTGCGCGGCAGGACCTGTTCCGTCTGGACGGTAATCACCGGTTCCCTGCGGCTGCCGAGAAACACCACCACGCCGAGCGCAATGACCACAAGGCCGAGAATTGAGAAGATGATCAGCTTTTTTCTTGACTTCTTTCCGTTCTTCGCCATGAACGCGACTCCTTCCATCCGATTAGTAAACCCTCTCGCCGAGGACGTATTGCATATTCCGTTTTGCAATGATGAAGTTGTACGACGCATTCACAAGGTTCGCCTCGGCGTTCACGAGTCCGGCATTGGCCGTGAGCAGGTCCAGCAGTGTGCCCGCTCCCAGGTTGTACCGTTCCTCGGCGATCTTACGATCCTCCGACGCCGAGAGCACACCCTTCTGGCTCGCATCATACTGCTTCACGGCCGCATCCAGATCGAGCTGTGCCTTCCGGACTTCCACGGAGATATTCCGCTCGGCCTGCGCAATGGTGATTTCCGCATTCCGTCTGCTCGCGATGGCATTCTGTACCGCCATGTTGGTGCCGAACCCGTCAAATATCGTCCAGTTCAGCCTGACACCCCACGAAAAGCTCTTCGGCTGGAACACGCGCCCGAAAAGCTCCTCGTTCGAACTGAGACCTGCAAAGGCGTTCAGGGAGGGCCAGTAATTCGACTTTGCGCTTGTCACACTCGAGGACGATGCCTCATAGTTTTTCTTGAATCCGAGATAGTCGGGGCGAACGGTCAGTGCCCTCCCGGTGAGAGCGGCCCGGTCGGAGTACTGAGCGCGCAGCACCTCAACCTCGGCGGTATCTATCGTGACGGAGAGGCTCGGGTCCGAGAACTCGTAGTCCTGGTCGAAACTCAGGCCGATCAGCGCAACCAGGTCGGCCTTGGACTTCCCGAAGTTGTTCTGCGCGTTGATGACCAGGAGCTCGTCCGAGGCCACCTGGGACTGCTGGCGGTAGACATCGGCAAGCGACAGGGCGCCCACGCGGTTGGATTCGGTGATACGTTCCAGCTGGCGGTTGTCGCGTTTCAGGTTCTCCAGTGCCACCTGCACAAGCTGTTCAAGACGGAGCACATTGAGATACGCACTCTCCACCTGGAAGACGATCGACTGACGGGTCCGCTTCACGGTCTGCTGGCTGGCTTCATTCACTGCGTTCGCCCGGTTGATGCTCGCCCCCCGGTCGAAACCATCAAAGAGCGTCAACGAAGCATTGAGGGAGGCGGTGAAGCTTTCACTGGTTACCGTGGCTGAGCTTCCGGGAATCGGGATTCCGCCCGCATACAACTGCCCCTCATTCTGATACCGTGTCCACCCTCCGCCGCCTGAAATGGACGGCAGGTAGCGGCCGTACGACGCCATCACACCGCTCTCTGTGGCTTCGAAATTGTTCTGGGCCTGTATAACAGTCATGTTGGAATCCAGGGCAATCCGTATTACCTCATCCAGCGTCAGATTCTTGCTCTGGGCAGGGACAAGCGCGAATGATGCCAGCAGGAGAAAAGTCAGGGCCACGAGACGCAAATGCATGGTCAACTCCAGTTCGATCTATTGATAATGGGACGCTGGTGCAGGGTACTGCGCGAGGGTAACAAACCTGTTCCTACGGATGTTCCAAAACGGGGGCCTGATCCACTCCCCATGATTAGACGGGATTTCGGGAACAAAGTTTCATCAATAACCCTCTAATTTGGCAGAAATCGTATCATGAGGCGGTGTCCGGGCGGGTCGGATCGCCCAATACCCGGTCTTTCACTTCGAGCAAATATGCGAGGGCGGGCCCGTGTTCGTTCGGGATACGGCCATCCAGAATGGCTTCTTCGATCGCTTTCTTGAGAATTCCCACGGCCTTTCCCGGTGGCAGGCCGCAAACGGCCATAATTTCTTCCCCGCGGACCGGGGGCTGCCAATTCCGTATCCGGTCCTTTTCCTCCACTTCGACGATTTTTTGCATCACCATTTCATAATTACGAAGGTACTTCGCAACCAGGGCTGAATTCTTGGATGTGATGTCCGCCCGGCACAGAACCATCAGGTCGTCGATATCTTCACCGCATTCAAAGATCAGGCGGCGCACCGCAGAGTCGGTCACCCCATCGTCCACCAGGACCATCGGACGAAGGTGGAGTCGCACCAGCTTCTCCACATAGGGCAGGGACGCCAGCGGCAAACGGAGGCGATGGAAGATCTTCTTCATCATCCGTGCGCCGATTTCCTCATGCCCGTGGAACGTCCACCCCACCCCTTCCTGATACGCTTTTGTGCGCGGTTTTGCGATATCATGCACCAGCGCAGTGAAGCGAAGCCAGAGCTTGTCGCTGACCGCCGCGAGATTGTCCACCACCTTACAGGTGTGCAGGAACACATCTTTGTGATGATGATCCCGCCGCTGGTCGACGCCCGCCAGCTGCGCGATCTCCGGAAAGACGATGCGGAGAAGGCCGCTCTCATACATCAGTTTCAGTCCGACGGAGGGTTGTGCGCTCTTCAGGATCTTGAGGAACTCATCCGTAATGCGTTCCTGTGACACAATGGTGAGCCGTTCGCTCATGGCCTTTATGCCGGCGTACACATCTTCGGCGACGGTGAAGCCGAGTTGCGCCGCGAAGCGAATCGCCCGGAGCATCCGCAGCGGATCGTCGTCAAAGGTCTTGAGGGGATCCATCGGCGTCCGCAGTGTGTGCGTGACGAGGTCGGCAAGACCGCCGAAGGGATCCTGCAGCAGTCCGAACTGCGATCGGTTCAGGGAGATGGCCAGAGCGTTAACGGTAAAATCCCGGCGCTGGAGATCATCGGCCAGCGTCCCCGGAACAACGTCGGGTTTCCGTGAGGCGGCGGCGTAGGTTTCCTTCCGTGCCCCCACAAACTCCAGTTTCCCCCCGGTGAGCGGGATCATCGCCGTCCCGAACCGCTCGTACGCGACGACCGTTTCGATGCCAAGGTTGTGTGCCACCGCCCGGGCAAACGCCACACCATCGCCCATCACCAGGATATCGATATCCTGCACCTGCTTCTCCAGCAGGAGATCACGCACGTAGCCGCCGACCACATAGACCTCGGTGCCGTGGGTATCGGCCAATGCGCCGACACGGGCAAGCAGGGGGTGCTGCAGGGAGAGGATGTCACCGGCTGCAGGCATCTATTCCGGGAGCTGTTGTTGACTGATGATCTGCATGATGCTCGTCGCCACCTCCAGCGCCTGTCTTGCGTCGTGGGCAGACACCACCGGAGGTGTGCCCGTCGTTACGGACTGTGCGAAGAGCTGCAATTCGTGCCGCAAGGCGTTCACTTCCCGCGGCTCCGGCTGCTCATAGACGATGCGTTTGCGGCGTTTACCCATACCCATCTCTCCAAGCACCATCCCGCCGCGCACTGCCGGCGCATCTTCGGGGAGAAGCTGGAAGACCTCGGCGAGCCCCTCCGAGAAATCGATCGAAATATAGGCGTTCGGCTGAAAGAGGCGCATCTTCCGCATGCTCCGTTGCGAAATACGGCTTGCCGTCACGTTTGCAACACAGCCATTTTCAAACTGGATGCGGGCGTTGGCAATGTCAATGGTGTCCGACACCACCGCAACGCCGTTCGCGTCGATCCTCTTCACGGGAGATTTCACGAAACTCAATATGAGATCGATATCATGAATCATCAGATCGAGCACCACCGCAACGTCCGTCCCCCGCGGCTTGAACTGGGCAAGGCGGTGTGATTCCACGAACAGGGGGTTTATCGTGTACCCGGCAAGCGCAAGGATGGCCGGGTTGAAGCGCTCGATATGACCAACCTGAACCAGGATACCTTTCTTCTCCGCCAGACGGCAGAGTTCGTCCGCCTCCGCCACCGTCTGCGTAATGGGTTTCTCCATGAAGAGGTGGATGCCCTTCTCGATGGCGGCTTTCGCCACCACGAAGTGGGCTGTCGTGCTCGTCGCCACTGTTGCCGCATCCACGCTCGCCAGCAATGCCTCCAGCGTGGCAAAGGAGGTTGTTCGGTATTCTGCGGCAACCTGTCCGGCCTTCGTCGTATCCATGTCGTACACCCCGGCCAGGACGACACCGGGCATGTCGGACAGCATCTTTGCGTGCAGGGTACCCAGGTGGCCGACGCCCACGACACCAATACGCAGGGGATTCATCAGAACGTCCTCATAAGGTTACCGGGTGTGCAGAACCGGTTCCGTCGACGCGCTCCCGGCACCAGGCGGAGAACTCCGGCACGGTCTCGAACAGGTATTCCGCCCCCGACCGGCGGACACGCTCACGGTCATAGGAGTCCCAGAGAACGGCGGCCATGCGCACGCCGGCCCCGCGAGAGGCCCGCACATCGGCCATCGAATCCCCTACCATAATGGTCCGGTCCGGGGCCACATCCAGCTGCCGCAGCACATGGAAAATCCCTTCCGGATCGGGTTTGTGCCGGACCACATCGTTCCCGGTGATCACCAGGTCGAAATATCCGCCGATCTGCAGAACCTCCAGCGTGATCGCCGCGGTTCTTCTCCCCTTCCCCGTGAATACGGCCAGTTTCACATCATGCTGTTTCAGGAGCCGCAGCACATCTTCCATACCTGCGTGCAGAAACGCCCGCGCGGAATGCTCCGCACGGTAGAATTCGCAGAGCTCGTCCATAATATCTTCGACGTGTTCTCCCCCGAACACTTTTTCCACAGCCCCCTCTTCCGGCGGACCGAAGAGGCCGATGATTTCCTCAGGATGAAATTCCCGTCCCAGATGCCTGCGCGCCACATGATTGAAAGACGCAAAGATCAAATCGTTGGTCTGTGTCAGCGTGCCGTCCATGTCGAAAACCAGACATGCCGGCGGATCCTGAAGAGCCATGTCTCATCTCTCCTCTGCATCGGGGATTTAGATAAGTAATATACGGAGAGATGCGGCGACTTTCAAACCACCTTGCACTTCCCCGGCGATCTCCGTACCATATCACAAGCGTCGATTCATCGGCACATCAGGGAAGAGGGAATTGTTACTGTGGCCTGTAAACTGCTCCTGAAGAAGAACGAAGAACTCCGCGTCCTCGCGGGACACCCGTGGGTCTTCAGCAACGAAATCCGGGAAATCATCGGGAAACCGGCCGCGGGTGAGATCGTCGAACTTCGCAGCGCCGGCGGCCTCACACTGGGCGTCGGGATGTATCATCCGCATTCGCTCATTGCCTTCCGGCTTCTGGCCGAGACTCCGATGGAGATCGACACATCATTCTTTGCTTCCCGGTTGACCCGTGCGGCCGAGCTCCGCACGCGCCTCTTCCCCGGAGAAACAAGCTACCGGCTCGTCCACGGCGAATCGGATTTCCTGCCCGGACTGGTCATCGACCGCTACAATGACCTCATGGTGATCCAGACGTTTGCCCAGGGGATGGATCTGCGTCTGGACATGATCTGCGACGCGCTCGAACAGCTGTTCCATCCGTCGGGCATTGTTGAACGCAACGAATCCCCCCTGCGCACACTGGAAAACCTTCCACTCCGATCAGGAGTCCTGCGCGGAACTGTTGAGCCGGTGGAGATTCTTGAACATGGACTGCGGTACAGGGTTGATGTGCGGACCGGACAGAAGACCGGTTTTTTCCTGGACCAGCGCATGAACCGGCTCGCTGTCAGACCTTTTGCCCGGGGGGCACGCGTGCTGGACTGCTTCTGCAACGACGGCGGATTTTCACTCCATGCAGCTGCTGCAGGCGCCTCAGTGGTACTGGGGATCGACAGTTCCGCCGATGCCGTGTCCCGTGCCCGGGAAAATGCAGCCCTGAACGGACTTCCGTCAGTTCAGTTTATCGAGGCGGATGTCTTCAAGACCCTTGCGACATTTGCCGGACAGGAAGAGCCCTTCGACGTGGTGGTCCTGGATCCTCCATCGTTTACACGGAGCCGCAAAAACGTCCCTGCGGCAAAAAAGGGGTATCGCGAACTCCACGCGGCTGCGCTGAAGGTCCTGGCCCCGGGGGGCATGCTCCTCACGGCCTCATGTTCTCATCACATCCTCCCTGAAACGTTCCTGGAAGTTGTTCATGAAACCGGAAGGGAGCTGAAGCGTGCCATCCAGCTGGTGGAGTGGCGGGGGGCCTCCCCCGATCATCCCACACTCCCCGCCGTCCCGGAAACGCGTTACCTGAAATTCGGCGTCTTCCGTGTATTCTGATTGTTTTTCTTCCTCAAAGAACCTATTTTTGAAGAGAGATGTTCTTCTGTGGTAAAGAGGAAAAGGCCACAACAATGAGTTCCCGCGCATCCGTCGCCATTTTCGCGCTGCTGCTTCTTGGTCCTCTGGCAGCGCCTGCACAGGATCCCCGCAAAACATGGGATCCCACCCGTCCACCGGATACGTTGTGGGTCGGCAAGGAACCGGAGGATCCGACCGGACCGGACCGCTACCCGAACGTGTGGAGTGTGGACATTCTGATTTCGAATGACGGCTTCGGTCTTGGCACTGTCTATCGCCGTACGTTTACCAGCGATATCTCCGCCTTTATCAACTTCTCCATTTCTGAATCCAAGGATGACAGGGAATTCGAGTATATCGACCCCTACTATAATATCTCTTTCACGCCGGGAAAACTGAATCGATTCCTGGTTCTCCCCCTGTTGGTAGGGATTCAATATCGGATGTTCCGGGAGGATATCGTTGACACGTTCCGCCCCTACTTGAACGGCGGTGTGGGCCCGACGATGATTTACCAGATGCCTTACGTCGAGTTCATTCAGCAGGACGGAGGGTTATGGGAAACGAAGGAGGTTGAATTCTTCAGCAGTCTGGGACGCGGACATCCCACTTACACTGTGGGAGGATTTGTGGGGATGGGTGCGAACTTCGGGACGGAACGGTCCAACATCTTTGGTGTGAACTTCCGGTACTATTTCACTTACCTGTTCGGAGACGGTCTCCCATCCCTGTACAATATGGCGACGCGCGAGGTAACGAGAACAAAGACCAGCTTCGGGGGGTTCGTGATCAGTCTGAATATCGGCATGGCGTTCTGAAGTCAGGGCGGGATCGAGGTCGATCCGCTGAATTGGAGAAAGGCACTGTCGGTCCTGCTGAATCCCCCCTCCATCCAGCATACCTCCAGTGCCTTTCAAGTTTCAGGCAAATGCAATATACGACAGGGCAACGGCGTGGTTGGTGACGGGGATCACAAAGGGGGATGTTTTATCGGCTCCGCGGTTTTCCCAGAACCGGGCGGAGCGCAGCACCCGTAAATGAACCGGGGGCTTTCGCCAGTTGCTCGGGCGTCCCGGCACCCACCACCCCTCCCCCTCCTTCTCCCGCTTCCGGTCCCAGATCAATCACCCAGTCGGCACATTTGATTACATCGACGTTATGTTCGATGATCACGACCGAATTCCCCGCATCGATCAGGGCGTTGAAGCACCGGAGGAGTTTGGCAATATCATCGAAGTGCAACCCCGTCGTCGGCTCGTCGAAGATAAACAGCGTGTGTGTGTCCGCCGCCGGCGCTGCGAGATGTGCCGCAAGTTTGATGCGCTGGGCTTCCCCGCCCGATAGGGACGTGGCCGCCTGGCCCAGGCGTATGTACCCAAGACCGACATCCCGCAACACTTTCAGACGCCCGGCGACTTTTCTGCCCGATCCTTCCTGACCGAAGAAGTGGATTGCGTTCTCCACCGTAAGGCCGAGAACGTCGTCGATGTTTTTCCCCCGGTAGCGGATCTCCAGGATTTCCTTCTTGTATCGGGTCCCTTTGCAGACGTCGCAGGTAAGGTAGAGGTCGGCAAGAAACTGCATCTCCACCGTCACCACCCCGTCGCCCTCGCAAGCATCGCAGCGGCCTCCGGGCACATTGAACGAAAAGGCACCCGGTTTCAAGCCGTGAACGCGCGCCGCAGGTGTAGCGGCAAAGAGGTTGCGGATTGCGTCGAACACATGGATATAGGTGACAGGGTTGGAACGGGGTGTCCTTCCGATCGGCGATTGGTCGACCATTTCCACCGCGCTGATCTGTTCAACCCCCTCCAGGGCGCGGTGCCGGCCGGCCTTGACACCTCCTTCACCCAGCAGACGGCGCACACCGTTGTACAGCACGTCGTGGACCAGCGTGCTCTTGCCGCTTCCGCTGACACCGGTGAAACAGACCAGCATGTTCAGCGGAATGTCCACGTCGATGTTCTTGAGATTGTGCTCCGACGCCCCGAGAATGCGCAGCATCCCGCCCCGGGGAACGCGGCGGTCACCTGGCACCGGGATGGTCTTCCTGCCGGAGAGATACGCTCCCGTCAGCGAGTGCGGATGATCAAGGATTTCCGCATACGTGCCGTT
Organism: uncultured Bacteroidota bacterium; assembly: GCA_963779225.1. Classification (GTDB taxonomy): domain Bacteria; phylum Bacteroidota; class Ignavibacteria; order UBA10030; family UBA6906; genus CAVPCZ01. The sequence continues at coordinate 397,553 of CAVZWW010000001.1, read as the reverse complement.
GAATACCACCTCCCCCCCCTGTTCGCCCGCGTGCGGGCCCAGGTCGACGATCCGGTCGCTCGCACGCATCATGTCGGCATCGTGTTCGACCACGATAACGGTGTTGCCGACCGCACGCAAGGCATGAAGGATGGCGATCAATTTTCCGTTGTCCCGCGGGTGCAATCCGATACTCGGTTCATCGAGCACATACACGGCGCCGACCAGCGACGAGCCCAGGGACGTCGCCAGATTGATTCGCTGCGATTCGCCCCCGGAGAGTGTGCTTGAGAGTCGATCCAGCGTGAGATAGCCGATGCCGACATTGTCCAGATACGCAAGCCGGCGGTGCAATTCCTCCAGAATCCGGCGGGCCACATCCTGCTCAAACGGTGTGAGCGGCAGTGCCGCCATGAAGGCCCGCGCCCCGGCGATCGTCATCCGAACAACGTCGGGGAGTCGCTGCCCGTTGATCCGGACATCCAGCGCGGCCGCTCGCAACCGGGTACCGTCACATACAGGGCAGGTAGTGTATGCACGGTAGCGGCTGAGCATGACGCGATAGTAGATCTTGTAGGCCTTCTTCTCGATATGGGCAAAAAAATCCCTGATGCCGCCGAAATCTTCAAACCCCTGATCGATCACCTGCAGTTCATCCGGAGTGAGCTGATGGAATGGCACATCCACGCGGACCCGCGCACGGGGAGCAACACGCAGTAAGGCGCGGAGATATTCCTTGAATTTCGGTGTTGCCCAGGGAGCAATGGCGCCTTCCCGGAGGGAACGGTCCCGGTTCGGAACAACAAGATCCATGTCTATACCCATTGCACGCCCGAAACCCTGGCATTCCGGGCAGGCACCGAACGGGTTATTGAAGGAGAAGAGCCGGGGATCGGGCTCTTCGTAGGAAATGTGGCAGTCGCTGCATGCAAAGTTCCGGTTGAAGTTCAGCCGGCGGCCTGGCCCGGCAAGAACCAGAACGGCCTTCCCGCTTCCCGACACAAATGCGGTTTCAAGCGAATCGGCAATACGGGTTGTCTCCTCTCCTGCGCGGTAGATCAGACGGTCCACAAGCACATCCACATCGCCGGGTCTCGTGCGGGCCGGGAGGGCTTCCTCATGCAGGTCAACCATGGTTTCGCCGGCCAGGACGCGGAAGAACCCTTCTTTTTTCAGGTTGGCCAGTGCCTTCTCCAGCGATTCTCCTTCATGCAGCGGAAGTGGAAAGGTGACGGAAAAACGCACCCCGTCGGGTTGACCTCCCAGCTCACGCTCGAGCGCCTCAAGAACGGTCCGTACCGAGTCCCGTTCCACCTGTTTTCCGCATTGCCGGCAGAAGGTGCGCCCGACCCGTGCGTAGAGCAAACGGAGATAATCATAGATTTCTGTGGATGTCCCGACAGTCGAACGCGGATTGCGCGTGTTGGTTTTCTGTTCGATAGCCATTGCCGGACTGATTCCCTGGATCAGGTCCACGTCCGGCTTGTCCATCCGTTCCAGAAACTGACGTGCGTAGGAGGAGAGACTTTCGACGTAGCGGCGCTGCCCCTCGGCATAGATGGTGTCAAAGGCCAGGCTGGACTTCCCCGACCCACTCACGCCGGTGAACACGATGAACGTATTGCGCGGGAGTTCGAGGTCGACGTTCTTCAGGTTATGCACCCGGGCGCCGCGGATGACGATACGATCGTGCACGTGCTTGGGGAAGTGTGGATAGATAGTACAGGGAAGTCAAATACTACAAACATCCCGGAGGAAATGCAAACAACCGGACGGCCCCCGCACAGAGTGCACGGGGGCCGTCGGAGAAACTGCATATGGACGGAGTGGTTAGTGCACCAGACCGCCGAAGGTATAACTCAGTGTCCCGGACACATTCGGTCCGGTGACCGAGATGGTCAGGCTGACCGGTGTCGCGTCCGTAATGCTGTATGTTCCATCCTTGAGCACCAGCGTAAAATCCGTTGTGCCGGGCCCCGCAAACAGCAGATCGGGGAGCACAATTGTCCCGTTTGTACCAAACAGCACGATGACTTGGTTCTGCTGCGTGCCCTCTGTTGGAGGCGGGGGGATGGTCGCGGTCACCGTGATGCCCGTCCCCTCGGCCAGTGGATGCCCGAGGGCATCCGCGACACGGAAGTTGAAGCTCTGCGAACCGGCGTTCGCAATATCAAAACTGACCGGGCTGATATTGCTGATCCGGCCCGGGCCGCTCCAGAGGATCAGTGCGCTGTCCTCCACTGCCTCGCCGCCCTGGCCCAGAGTCCGTGCCACAACATAATGATAACCGTCTCCCTGGCCGGGGGCTGCGTAACTCCCCAGCGGCCCGGGATTGCCGCTGTAGAGCGTCACCGTCCCGAATCCGTCCTTGTTGGTGAAGACCGTCGGTTGCACCACGCCTGCGCTGCTGCGGAAATAGACGGCGGTCCCCGGTGCCACCGGATTGCTGTACTTGTCACCGACCAGTACCGTGATGTTGTTTGTCTTCCCCAGCCACCCCAGCGCCGGGAAGTTATGCACGACAGGCGCTATCGTGAAGTGCGACTGAACCGGAAAGCCTCCGTTGATTGTCAGACGCACCGGACTCGATGTCAGGGTTCTGCCCCCCACCGTGGCGGTCGCAATGACCTGTACCACCCCGGATCTTGTCCCGGCGTTGAATGTCGCAAACGCCTGGCCGACCTGATTCGTTTTGACATCCGGTGGAGAGATGTACTCGCCGCCTCCCGGACCGTTCAACGAGGAGAACAGGAGCTGCACCGAGTGGGCGGCATCGATCGCCAGCCCGAGTGAGTCGCGCACCTCCCACGAGAGGACCGACGTTTCCTTTCCTCCCACACCGTACACGGACACTTCCGAAGGTGACGCACCCAGGAATGCGATTGTCTGCGCCACTCCTGTAGCTGTGCCGCCGGGAGGAACGATCACCGATTTGGGTACCATGGAAATACTGATGACCTGCACGGTGCCCGAACGGAAGAGGACCACCAGCGACGTATCGCGATACCCGGTCTTCCGGAGGAACAGGGTCGCCATCCCTGCGCTGTCAGTTTGAAACACCACCCGGAAGCTTCCGTTGGGATCCGTGACCGTCTCGGTGAGCCCGCTGGCCACGCTCTGCGCCTGGACGGTGACATCCTCAAGATATCCGCCCGTGGATGCGTCCATCACAATGCCGTTGACCACTCCTTCCCCCTGTGCGGCCACGGTATCGTCTTTGGTGCATCCTGTCATCGCCAGCGCCAGGCACATGACCCCCGCGCCGATCAACCATAGGTGTATTCGTAGCATCGATGTCCCTCTCACACTTGTGACTGTTGCACCGCTATTTGCGCTGACCGGTCATGAAATTGTCGGCCCGTTTAACGTTTTTCTCTCGCCACTCGTCGATCTTGTCTTCGAATTTGACCTTCTGCGTTATCCGTTCCTGCAGGGTCGGCACAAGTTCGGCTTTCAGACAGAATCACCAGTTCCTTCTTGCTGATCTCTTCTTTGTCATATCCGAAAAGGTACCGCAGTCCGAAGACGTACCACGGGAGGTCCTTGAGGAACGGAACCCCTGTCCGGATGGTGTTCACTTCGTTATTGTAGAGGCCGCCGATTATAGTCTCTTCACCGTCCAGCAGAAGGAGATTGGTCTGTGCCTGGGTCTTGTTGATGATGGTGCTCACCGGGCCCGGCGTCACGGAACTCCGCTCCACATCCACGTTCACGTGGATGAACGGCACACCCTGTTCCACGATCACCTGCGGGTGGACCCTAATGATCGTACCGGCACTGTAGAACTTGTCGATCAGGTTCCCCGCGAAGTCCCGTTCACGGATGGAGAAATCCTGCCCGACCTGGATCCGGCCCTCTTCGCCCGACCGTACGACGAGCGTCGGGCCCGAGAGGATTTCCCCCAGCTTGTAGTCCGAAAAGAGTTTGGCCACAAAGGTCATGTTCGCAAACGAGACCTTCGGCGTCAGCTCGGTTTTGAAGATGCTGTTGGAGACTTGTTCCGCACCGTTGAAGTTCGCACCGAGGGTATACCCCGATGTGCTCTTCATGAACGTCCAGTCGATCCCGACCTCTTCCAGCCGGGTCAGGTTAACTTCGAAGAAGAACCCCGAGATCTTGATTTCGCGGCTCCTGAATGTCGCCATTTCTTTCAGAATATCCGTGTTGACCGGCCCCCCCCCGCTCACCGGCCTGCCGTCGACGATCGCGCCGCCGATCTGTTCACCGCCGGAGGGTGAACTGACAACCTGGATATAGGTGTCAAACTCGCTGAACGTCAGCGCATTCTTCCGGCATATCACCTCAAGCGCATCGCGCCACTGGAAGCCCTGGATGTCCACATTGATGGGCATAGTCCGGTGCTCGGTGTCGATGATGATCTTCCCCACCTGTTTCTTGCTGACTTCGCTGATCGCCATCAGGGCTTTGTCCAGCGGGGTCGACGGGGCGATGGAGACCTGCTCTTCCGGAGACTTGTAATCCCGGATTGCTTTCCGCTCGGCAGGGCTCCCCTGGGCGCGGACGGATGGCCCTGCCACCCACAACAGGGCAAATATCAAGACTACGACACGTGCTTTCATGCTCTCCTCGTTGCTATTTTGTCTGTCCCTTGGCCTGAGGTCCGAACCGGATATTCAATTCGACTTTCTCGATGATGCCGCCCTTGTTCAATGTACATTCCATCCGTCCGGCTTCCGGATTGATCCTGGTCACATACCCCAGATAGACCTCATCGCCCTCCTGGACTGTCCGGATGCCATTTGACTGATCCAGGACAAACGCCTTGCCCGGAATCACCGCTTTCAGATCGGACCGCTCGACTTCAAGCAGGTCACGGAGATTGGCTGGAAGGCCCGCGGAAATGACCGGAGTGAAGGGATCCACGGCAAGGGCGTTCGGCGCTATCGAACGTTCACCCAGCGAGCTGGAGAGTTCCGACACCGACGAGAAGTAGGCATGCACGGTCATGTCAAACGGAACAAGGACTTTCCCCTCCTCCTTGTCCGTCGGCGCCACTTCCAGCCCCCTCAACGAGATTTGCTGGATCTTGTACAGCCGGCGATCGTTTTCCAGATACCAGATGAACCGGTAGAGGTTGTCGAACGGGGCCTCGCCCTTCAGCACGTACGTATTGTAGCCGTACGTCCCGAGCATCGTGCTGCCCGTATAGACCATATCCAGCTTCACCTCACCGCTGAGGTCGATGAGGCGGCTGAAATATGCATAGCTCTGGGACGACACGTCGGTCGGAGGAATATCCTTGTTCCGGCCCTCCCAGCGTTTCTGCGTGTCTGTCAGTGTGGCACTGAGATCGTTGAACTGATTGACGAGGTTTGGCGTATTCTGCAGCTCCTCGTCAATCTTCTTGATCTCGCTCTCGACCTGCTTCACCTTTTTCGGGAGGTTGAACGCACGAATGTACGTTCCGACCGCGAAAATGAGGAACAGCAGGACTCCGAGCACGATGCTGTTGCGGATTTTGTACGACACGACGTCTCTCCTTTCGGTCTGCTGTTACTGCGTTGTCACTGCCGGGTTGGGTACCTTGATCCGGTACTTGTAGACCGTTTGCTTGCGTATCTCCTGCACGTTCACCTCTTCCAGCAATGCCTCATCGAAGAGTGTGGAGAGCCGGGGAATACGGGTCCGGTAGGTGGTAAACCCGTTCATCATCATGTCGCCGGTCGGGCTCGCCGTCATGTCGGTGAGCCAGATGGAATTGAGGTCTTCCACACCATGACTGACCTGGGTCAGGACCTTGCTCCAGCGTTCCGCGCCGGGCACAAGGCTGTCGTAAAGCGCCATGGAGGTCTTGTACCGCGTCAGCTGATCCTCCAGACCCTGAATGGAGTTCGCCAGGGTCATGTTTTCGGCGCGCTGGCTTTCCTTCAACGTGAGCACGTCCCGGAGATCGCGGATCTCTCTCGACTTCTGTGCAATCTGCCAGGTGAACAGGAGGGTGCTCATGAACAGCATCAGGAGAAGGGCGTACCCGTGCCAGGCAAGCTTGAAGACGCGCTGTCCTTCGCGAACGGAAGCGGGAAGCAGGTTTACCTGATACAGATCCGTGTTCTGCTGGTCCAGGACTTTCAGCGCAGCACCGATGGGAACGGCGTACTCGGAAATCAGGTCCTGCTGTTCGGCACTCAGCTTGCTCGCATCCAGACGCGGCGTCCCCAGGTATTCCACCTCCTGATCCGGCAGCTGCTGGCTCAGGAACTCCTGAAACCCGATGCGCTTGCATTCCCCGGCCAGGATGATCCGGCGGATATGGGGAATCGCCAGGTTGTCCTGTTCAAGCAGCAGGCGGCTGTACACCGTATTCTGCAGATTGGGCGAATCGTACCCCTCGCCGATGATGGGGGCAAACTGGTGGAAGTGCACGCCCCGCATGAAGATCAGACGCGTGAACTCCGCGCCAACATAGATGACCACGGTCACATCCTCCGGTTCCAGCGCGTAGTTGGCCCGGACAAGATTCATGAGAGACACGTCAGCGCTGTCTATTGCAGAGATGACAGGCAGACGGTCGCCGATGAACCCCTTGATGTTGTCGAGCGCGTTGATCAGGCTCAACCCATCCTCACGCACGATGCAGAGCAGGTTCCCGTCGTCCGTCCGGATCGATCCCACGGCATCCGGCGCCGGCTGGAAGGCACGGGTGTTCTTCAATTCCGCCAGAATCCGGTCGGTGAGCCGTTTCCCCTTCAGCCCGAAATCACTCTCCAGGACGTGGTAATAGATCGCCGGTTCGGCAAGGCTGTAGGTCAGCGTGTACTTGCTGCGCGGATAGTTGGCAATCAGGCCGAGGAGAACTGCATTATTGTCTTCCTTGACCGTCTCCGGCGCGGCTTCCGCCGGCGGTGCCGAGGGAATGCTGAACCCGTCCGTGCTGTCCACGAGCGCGCCCATATTCTCCTCCACCAGCTTGCGGTCGTGTATCTTCGCGACAAGCGTGGCGGACTTCATTTCTTCGATGACGATATGTCTTTTGTGAACGGCCAGGTGGGCAAGCTTGATATCCAGCCCGTCCACAAACAAACCCAGCACGGTCTTTCCACGCCCTGTCATCGCCGTCGCCATGATACGTCCTCGTTCCGTTGTGAATGCTTTCGCGCTCCGCTCAGTCGCCTGTAGCGGACATGTTCATGAGTTGCTGGAAGCGCCGCTTGTTGTTGGCGGCCACCAGCGCGTTTTCAAGCGAAACCCGTTTTGCCATATACAACCGCTTCAAATCCTGCTCCAGGGTGATCATCCCCAGATCGCTCCCCTCCGCCATCATCTGATAGATTTCCCCGGTGTTGTTGTTCTTTATCGCCGCCCGCACCGACGGGGTGATCACCAGCAGCTCTTTCGCAAGAGCGATCTTGCCGTCCAGACTCGGGACCAGTTTCTGTGACATCACGCAGGTAAGGGTGTCGGCCAGACGGAACCGCACACGATCCTGCTCGATCGGCGGAACTTCCCCGATGATACGGTCGATGGTCTCCACCGCCGATGCGGTGTGCAATGTGGAAAAAACCTTGTGGCCGCTGTCCGTTATTTCCAGAGCCGTCATGATGGTGTCCGGATCACGCATCTCGCCGATCACAATGATGTCCGGATCCTGACGCAGGGCCTGTATGGCACCCTCACGGAACGACAGCACATCCCGGCCCACTTCGCGATGCCGGATGATGCAGCGGTCGGGGTTGTGCACATATTCAACCGGCGAAGCAATGACCACGATGTGACCGTCCACCGTGTGATTGTTTGCATCAATGATGCTGTCCAGCGTCGAGCTCTTACCCGACCCCGTGATGCCCGTGATCAGGTTGAGCCCCTGGGTAGTGTGCCCCAGACTCAACACACGTGTGACGTTGGGATGGAGCTCCAGAGCCTTGTACGGGCGGATGACATTGTTGATCGCACGCATGTTGAGCGCCATGTGGTCCAGATCGAAACAGACATTGGCCCGGAACCGGAACATCTTTTCGCTCTCGAAGATGCTGTAGGAGAAGTCCAGATTTCTGTTCTCGTACAGAAAGAGACGCTGCCGTTCGATGAGAATGCTCTGGATCAGGACATTCAGCTCATCCAGGGAAAATTTCCCCAGTTCCTTGCAGGGCCGCTTTTCGCCGTAGATCCTGTACCAGACGTGACCGGACGTGCCAAACCCTCCCACGTCGATGTCCGAGGCGTTGATGCGCGACATCCGGAGGAGATAGGTATCCATCAGCGTACGCACCGCGGTCCGCTCCGCCGGCGATTGACGGGAAATCAAATCGCCGATGAGCATTTGCCGTTCCATTCCCGGGGAAGTCTCCGGAATCGAGGCGGCAATCTCCTGCAGTGTTTTTATTGCTGTTTCCATTGTTCCCTTAATTTCCGCATATCTTACATATCGTATCTCAATCCCCGTGCCACCGCGGGAAAACAGGCAAGTGCCCCGCGCCTGCCGATTCCGGGAACCTCCCATCCCCGGGCGACCCGGGGGAGGCCAATAGTCGCCAGCGCGTGAATATTACACATTACTCGTACCATGCCAGTATTTCATACGCGTTTGTCGTCGGGAAATACGGTGGAGACGTCGTCCGGAAACGCTCGTCAAACTTGATATTCACCGACAGCCCCCTGGTGATCCCCGAATTGGTGGTCGCATGAATGTCCTGAACCGTCCAACCGCCAAACGAGTAGAGTGTCCCCAGAGGGCGGGTGTTCAGGTTCTCAACGTCAATGGCGCTCGAGTAGCTGAAGAGTGCCGCGTGGACGGTGAAGTTGCTCGTTCCACTGGTTGCAGTGTTATCCTTGATCGTGATGTTGTTGTGGGCGACGACCCCCAGCATGTCCGTCGAGGGGCCGGTCCGGGGATCGGTCTGGTACCGGATGTCGTTGTCGATCATGATCTTCCCCCGGGAAGAACTCTGTGTGTCCAGGGAACCGACGGTGTAACGCCCTTTGACCGTGCCTTCCACATGGAGAACGCCGTTGCTGTTATTGAGCACGATCGCACCGTTCGGAGCGAAGGTGGAAAGCAGCGATGTGGTATCCGGATTTGACCCGCGGCGCCAGGAAATGGAGTCCCCCTTGAATTTCAGAAAGAGGTCTCCGTTACCGGTAAAGAGCTTCCCGTTATCCGCGGCCCTGTCACGCAACAGCTGGTAATTTTTGTTCAACGGAATGTTGACGCCGGTTTCAACGCCGGCGTTGAAGATCGGATGGCCGGCCCATGACGTGCTGTCCACGCCATTCTTCGTAGTAACCTTTCCTCCGAAGAACGGATATCCGTGGGTTCTCAGCGTACCCTGCACGTGGACGGGACCGAAAATGGAATCGTAGGTGGCCCAGTACACGTTGGCTGCGGAGGTCCCCGCGTACACTGCAAACTTTGCAAAGTTGCTGGGGCGGAGTATCACCAGCACGGTGGTCGTGCTGTCGTGATAGGTCGAAGTCGACCTCAATGTGAGACGACGATCGCCCGTGAGGGGATCCACGCTGGTCGTCGAGTCCACCGTAACCACAAAGCTCCCCCCACCGAATTCCACCGGCGTGACATATCCCGGGAACCACGCGTTACCGTTAATGTTCGGCGGATAGAGGAAGATATAGTTCGCCGCCATGTTGGCCCCCGTAACGGCGATGTTCCGGCCGACAATGCCTTCGTAGTAGTTCATGGCATTGTCGTAGGCCTGAACGCTCATGTCCGACATCAGCATGCCGCTCATCAGCAGCAACCCGCAGTATCCGATTACCAGAAGAATCGACGCTTTTCCCATGGAGGTCCCCCCTCACCGGTTACGATAATTGCGCGAAGACAGCCGCATTTGCTGCCAGAACGCGGAAGAAAACTGTGTGTTGATGGGCGCGGTTTCCGCCAGCTCTGATGCCGTGACATTTTCCAGGATCAGCGATATCTGAATGGTCTGTATTTTCTGTAGATTCAGTCCGGTGATAGGAAGCGCGAGCACATTTCCCTGCGCATCAAAATAGCTCAGTTTGAACTGCGTCACGCCCAGGTTCGCCCCCTTCGCCGTCTCGGTGTTGATCACACGGTATAGAAGGCAGTCGCGCGGGTTCTGTGTTGATGCAAGTTCGCTGACCGGACCGAGGTAGTAGTAGACGCTGTCAACCGTGCCATCCGGCCCTGTGCCGTCCAGATCCACATCACTCAGAAACTTTATGCGCGTGGAATCCGCGAGCAGGATGGCCCTCGTCGGATCGGGTATCAGGTTCGGCTCAAGGCAGAAACCGATCTTCCGGAAATCATACTCCAGCAATTTCGTGACCTCCACCAGGTTTTCCTGGACGAGCAACTCCCCTCCGTAGGTCTGCAGATTCTCGGAGTTTGCCACGGATATCCTGATGGATGTCAGCAGCAGCCAGCCGAACAGAATCATGGATCCGATTAGATCAATTACAACCTGTGATCCCATGGTGGGATCCTCCCCCGCGCAATGTTAGCGAAAGAACCAGTAACTGTAGACCGATGTAAACTGGAGCGTGTCCTGCATTGACGGACTGGACACCCAGACCCGGTGGCGCTTATGATAGGTTCGCGATCCCGACGATACCACCGCGTTTCCGGAGATGGTGACGTAGTCGACGGAATCTCGAACGAGAAAACTCGCCGACCGGAAATTGAGCGTGTCCCCGTTCACCCACTTGGTGAACCCGTTGTAGTCGTCATAATCGTCGAACTTGGCTTCCGTCGATTCCCCGCCGTCCGGCCCGAGAGATGAGCTGAGGCTGCTGGGGCCGGTGATGTCGGAGTTCACGGTCTTTTCGTCGAACGCCTTTCCGGACGCCTTTTCCAGCTGCGAGATGCCGAGAGAGGTCCCCATGATCACAAATTCGGTTGTCTCCACCGACGATCCGCTGTCCAGGGTGCTGGTGTTCATCATCAGAATTACCGTGCCCAGAAGACCGAGCGCCAGCACGCCGAGCATCGATTGTCCGAGTCCCATGGGTCAGTCGTCCGTTGTGGCTGATGCAATTTCTTCCAGGGTCGTTTCCCCCTGTTTGATCCGTTCAATACCCGAACGGCGGAGCGTCCACATGCCGTCTTTCATCGCCTGTTCGCGTATGCTGTCCTCGTCCACGTCTGAACCTGACTTCGCGATCATATTGCGGATTTCCCTCGTGAAGTAGAGGGCCTCGTGGATCGCGGCGCGACCCTTGTAGCCGCCGTTACACTTGTCGCAGCCTGTGGCTTCGTAGATCGTGCACTGTTCGAGGTCTTCTTCCGTGAACCCGAACTTCAGATAGACGTCCCGGTCGATCTGCGCCTTTTCCAGCGGCCGCTTGCACTGTTTGCACAGGGTGCGCACAAGGCGCTGGGCCACGATGATGTTGATGGCATACGCGATCAGGAAAGGCTCGACCCCCATTTTGTACAAACGGGCCACCGCGCTGGGTGCGTCGTTGGTGTGGAGCGTGGAGAAGGTGAGGTGACCCGTATTGGCAAGCTTCACGGCGATTTCCGCCGTGGCTTTATCGCGCATCTCGCCCACCAGAACGATGTCGGGATCGTGGCGCAGGATCCCGCGGATGGCCTGGTCGAAATTCATTTTCGGGCTGATCCGCAGCTGCCGCGCACCCCGGATGATGTATTCCACCGGATCTTCCACGGTCAGCACATTCACCGTCGGGTCGATCACCTGATGCAGGGCGGCGATCAGGGTGGTGCTCTTGCCGCTGCCTGTCGGCCCGGTGAGAATCACGATACCCTGGGGCTTTGCGATCGCCTGGTGGAAGAACTGGCGCGCGGGGCCCTGCAAGCCCAGCTTGCTCAGATCGGTGATGACCTTCCGGTCATCCAGCACGCGGATGACGATGCTCTCGTATTTGTGCCGGAACTCCACCCCCACGATGGGCATGATGGAGACGCGGAAGCGGATCATGTGGTCGTCAATCAGGCGCTGGATGAAGCCGTCTTGCGACGCCTCGCGCTCGAACCGGTCTACATTTTTCGAACGGTCCTTCACCACAGCCGCCACCGCCTCCGGCATGGTTTTTTCCTGGACATGCCAGAGCTTCAGGTTGCCGTCGGTCCGGAACCAGAACTCCGTCCGGTTCCCTTCCTTGGCGATGATGTGAACATCGCTCGCACCGGAGCGCACCGCCTCCACCAGAGCGCCTTCCACCAGATTCACGAGGGCGCTCTTGCTGATTTCGGCTTCGAGCGCGTCCTCATCGAGGGCGTTCTCGTCGTCTTCCTCCTTCACCTGGATGCCGACCTTGGAGTCTTCCAGGAGCTTCAGGAATTCGTTTTGCGGGGGTATGACCTGCTCGAGGAGGTTCTGCAGATCTTTCAGGCGGCAATAGGCCACCTCGTACTTCTTGGCGCCGAATTCCCGCGCGATCATCGGAATGCGCCGGTCCGTCGGGTCCGCCGCGACGATGATCAGCTTGTCCGGTTGTTTCTCGTCGTACCGGAGCGGGAGCATCCGCGATTGGACCACCATGTCACGGACATTCTGCGGAAGGCCGTCCACGTATTTCTTGACGAACTCGACACGCCCGTTATCCATCGCCTCGTCGGCAAGGTACACCTCGCGGAATGCATACAGATCCGCCACCTCACGGAAGACCGCATCATGATCGGCGCCAAAATCATTCACCAGAATCTGCCCGAGATTCCGACGGTTTTTTTTGTCTTCTCCATCCTTGATTTTCAGGGACTTCTCGAGGGTCTCATAATCGATGACCCCCTTCTTGAGGAGTGCGAAGCCGATTTTGTCCGTTATGTCGATGGGCGGCATGGGTTCGGTCGTTTATGTGAGAGGCCGCTCGATTGACAGTTCGATAACCTGACCGGCCGCGGGATTCTTCGGACGGATGGTCGCCGTCTCCGAAGAAACGATTGTCAGGGCGGTCAGCACAAGCATGATGATCAGCGAGATCCAGAGCTGGATGAATTCGATAACATTCTTCATCTTGTAGGTGGTCTCTTTTTCGTAGTACTCCGCCAGTTGCAGGGCGGTGTTCTTGACCGTCCCGGTCTCAGCGCCGGAATGGAACCTCGCGATCGCCGTCTTGGTGAAGACCCCCGTCGCCTCGAATGCTTCGGTAATGCCGGCCCCTTTCTGGATCATCATGGGAATGGCAATACTCTTCACCCGGTTTTCCATGTGCTTGTTTCCACAAGCCTCCGCCGCCATCCGGATGACTTCGATATTTTCACCCGAACCGCTGTACAGCGCATAGAACACGCGGCAGAAGATCTCAATGCTGGTCTTGTGGAGGAGCACGCCGAGCACCGGAATGTTCCAGATGTACCGGTCCCGCACCAGCCGCCCCTGTTCGGTCGAGAAATACCGCATGGCGATGACAATCGGTATGATTGCCGCAAGGACGATGATCAGGATGTTGTCCACGAGAAAATCACTTGCCGCCAGCGTGGCTTTGGTCATCGGCGGGAGATCGATCTTGAACTTGACGAACAGTTTCGCGGTGGACGGGAAGATATACCCGACATAGTACACCACGGCGCCGAACAGAACAACAAGGGTGATGAGCGGCGTGATCAGCGCACTTTTCAGGTTTTTCTTGAACTCCACCTGACGCTCGAGAAACTTCGCCGTGCTGTCATAAATCTCCGCCATGTTGCCGCTTTTGGAAGCAAGACCGAGCATGTGCGCTGTGAAACGGCCGAGCACCGCTTCGTGCTTCACAAACGTCTTTTCACTGTCTCGTCCCTGCTTCAGCTCGATGTTGATCTCTTTAATGGCCTCGCGGAGCGTACGGTTTTCAATATCATTCACCAGCAGCTGCAAAATCTCGTTGAACGGGAGCTTCTGCCGGATCAGGTCGGCGCTCACGCGGACAAACGTAACGATTTCCGTAGAGGGAGGCGCGGACCGGAACTCGAAGAACCGTTTCTGAACGCGGAGCACCCGGTAGCCCATTTTCTGCAGGGCATCTTCCACCTCCGCTCTGGTGAAGGCTTTCTGCTCGCCGGTAATTGGCTTTTCCGTGCCGCGCTGAACCTTGTACATCCAGGTGGACCGGGGGATGACGTGCAGCACTTTGAACTTTCGCTGTGACGCCAGCTGCGAGGCTTTGCTCTTCGCCGAGCGGAGCGATTCCGCCTCGAGTGACCCCTGGACGGGTTTCCCCGCTACCGTGATTCCTTCAATCCTGAATTCCGCCATAGTCTGCCTCGTCCTCTCTGTGCCTCTAAACACGAAAAGGGTTTCCTCCCCCCTGTTGGCTCCGCTCACCTGTCAGCCGGACCCCCATCCGGTTGACGCGGAAACCAACAAAGGGAGACGGCCCCCTATACGACTCCCCGGTCCTACACTCTGTCAGTTCAACTCTGCCACGGAGATCGTGTCCGCAGCCACGGTCACCGTCACCTTGACGTTCGTCACCCGATCGAAGCCGATCTCGTTTCCGATGCCTTCGATCGTCACCGTGGAATTCTCCGCCAACGCTACGGAGAACGTTCCGTTGGCATTCTTCGACGCATTGGTGAGTGTGAACCCCTTGAACGATCCCCCGCCTCCGCCAAGACAGCGCGGCTTCTTCTGGTATACCTGCGCCCGGGAAGCAAGCGCGGCCAGATCATTGGCAACCGAATCCCTGTTCGATGACGCCGCATTGTCAACAAACAGGTTGATCCCGACGGCGATCATCAGACCAATCATCAGCGTACCGACTATTAACAGGAGTAACTGCTGACTTCCCATCGCTCACCCGCCCCCTTGGTCCGACACACACACCGGGCCCCTGCCATCGCAGGGGCCCGTAGCTTCGTTGCTAGTAGAGAATGACCACGCTGTCTGCTTTGTCGTTGAAGACATGCATTTCCATCGTGACCTTGTTGGTCCCATCGGCATATTCCGTTCCAATTCCCTCCAGCACCACGCCCGTAGCCGTACCGGCGGCTTTGACAGTATATGTGCCGTTGGCATTCGTGCCACGGTTGGTCAGTTTACGCAGACCGGCGGCATCGGCCGTCAAACCGACAAACGAATTGCCACCGCCACCCAGCGCTGTGGGACGACGATAGAACTGCTGCGCGCGGGCCGCGAGGTTAACCAGGTCATTGGTCACTGCGTCACGGTTTGCGTTGACTGCGTTGTCCGTGAACATCGTGATACCGACCGCAACCGCGATCCCAACCACGATAACGCCGAGGATGATGAGCAAAAGTTGCTGCTGTCCCATGGTGCCGCTCCTTTATGAATGTGAATGTTACGTTACGAATTACCTGTGTACCGATGTCCCGTTCACTGTCCGGTATTAATGCAAGCTCCATGCCAGTGTCGCAGAAGCGTCAGGATGCCCGATACCGCGGATTCTCACAAGTTGGATGAGAGAAAGGTGTCATTTCTCCACCGGCGAGGTAATTCTTACCTGCAGATATTGCAAAGCGGGGGTCAGCATGAGTAGAGAAAAAGGGATAGGGACACGCACCGGACACGCCGAAAGAAGGAAAACACCGGGTGCAGGTCGCGTTATACAACGAAAGGGAGAAGTTCGTCGACACTGGTAACGCCGCTGCACACCATGTCGAGGGCCTTCTGCCGCAGGGACACAAGCCCTTCACTTTGCAGTGCACCCGAAAGTGTGCGGTAGTCAATCCGCTCTGCCGCACCGGCGATGATTTCGCGGATTGCCGGAGATGCCGAAAAGGCCTCAAACAGCAGTTCATGTCCACGATATCCCGCAAGGCAATCGATGCAACCGGCAGCGCGGAAAAGTTTCGGTTCGCCTGTAGCATCCGGCAGTGTGAAACGGAGCCGGGTCAGGGCCTGCTGAGTCGCGGAAGCAGAAAGGGTTTTCTTGCATCGATCACATACCAGACGCACGGCCTGCTGTGCGAGGACTGCGCGAATTCCCTCGCCGACCAGGAGAGGGCTGTGCGTCATGTCGATGAGTTTCATGACGGCGGAGGTCGTGTCCCTGGCTGCCATGGTTGAAAGAACCAGGTGGCCGATATTCGCCAACCTGAGTGCAATATTGGCTACTTCTGGACTGCGGATCTCCCCCAGCATCACCACATCCGGATCGTGATCAGTCAATAGGTCGATCGCATCGAGATATCCCAGTCGGGGGTTGAGTTTCACCTGCCGCACCCCGTCGAGGAGGAATTCAACCGGTTCCTCCACAGTGATGATATTCAGCGTCGGTTTGATCAGCGAGCGTAGAGCCGACGCAATGGTGGTGGTTTTCCCGCTGCGGGCCGGCCCCGCAACCACGATCAATCCCCGCATCGATGCAAGAGCATCGTTGAGAATCAATAGCGAATGATCATCCATCCCAAGTCTGTCAAGCGGGGGAATTCCTTCCGCCTCCCGCATGACGTGAATAACAGCGGACTCCGCGCGAACACCCTGTTCCCGTGCATGCAGCGGGAGTATCGAAACCGTGAAGCGAAGTGTCCGGTTGTCGAGGGATCGCATGATCACCCCTTGCTGGGCGGCCAGCCGCTCGAAGCGATCCATGCTGGCTCCAAGCCCTTTGAGCGCGTAGAGAACGGCCTCGCAGCGCGCATTGTCAATCGTGTGCCAGACGGCAAGACGGCCTTCGATGCGGAAGAGGATCTCCGTTTTGCGTGCAGCGCGCGGAGCGATATGGATTTCCGTCGCACCGCCCCGGATGGCATCTTCAAGCACTGCACCCAATTGCGCATGCAGCTGGGCTCGAACGACTTCACGCTCCATGAGCGATTCAAAATCAGACTCACTTGGTTCGTCAACGGCCACAACAACGGGTTCCGCGGTGGTTTTTTCCCGTTCGGCGAGGACTTTTTGCAGGTAATCGGTCCAGTCGCTCTCCCGCATGTAGCAGATTTCGAATTTCTTGTGTGGAAAAGCACGCGCCAATTCGTGGATTTCCCGGTCCGCCGGATTAGGCGTGATAAGAACCAGCTTATCCGGCTGGTTCTCGGCAAGATCGAACGGCAGGAGTTTATGTTTGATCAGAAGCTGGACTGTTGCATCCGGGAGGGCGCGTATGATTTTGCCTGCATCGGCCACGAGGAGCCGGCGAACGTGGCGTTCCCGCGGTTCGATTGTCCGGAATGCGTAGTACTGCGCCACGTGTTGGCCCAGCTGATCTGCGGATACGCCGAATTCCTCCTTGAGCACTTCCAGGAGCGGACGCTTGTCGGTTTCATTCTGGCGTTTCCATTCCGTCGCCTGGATAGCCTGGTCTTTGGTTATGACCTGGTTTCTGACAAGGTATTCGATGAAAGAGGCAAGCACGGGAGTCGGGGCGGTGTTTGATGTCCGGACACCCGTCAAAGCTGTTCCCTGTTCTTTGTTTTCCATGGCCCGACTGGCTATTCCGTTTTCGATTCTTTGGTAGTCTTGAGCGTTTCTACGAGATCGAGCAGATTCTCGATGGGAGCGGTCTTACTCAGGAAAAAGTCGATGGATGGATCAATGACGAGCCCCTGCGTGTGTTCATCGTCATATCCAGACATGAAAATAAAGGGGATATCCTGCACGGCGGTAAATTCCCGCACATAGTCATGAAAGCGAAGACCGTCCAGAGTGGGCATGAAGACATCGGAGATAATCAGGTCAATTTGTTCAAATTCCAGGAATTCACGCGCCTGCTTGCCGTGTTCTGCAACAATCACCTCGTGGCCGTTCTCGCGTAAAATATCCCCCATCACGTCCAGGAAGCCCCGTTCATCGTCGACGAGAAGGATTTTCATAGGTTATCCGCCTTTACTTGGACTTATTGCCGCCCGTATCATGTCGGATACTTATGCAAATTCTACGCCAACGTTTCTGGAAGTTTTTTCAAAGGAGCGGGGTGGAGGGGGGGAGTGATGGGAGAGGAGAGGAGTGGAGTGGGCCCTGTAGGACTCGAACCTACGACCCGCAGATTATGAGTCTGCTGCTCTAACCGACTGAGCTAAGGGCCCGGGAGAGCCGGACGGTCAAAAAAACGAAGCAATCCGGTACCTTCACAATATACAAAACCTGTCGTTGAGCGGCAAGTCCAAAGGTTCGGGTGCCGTTATTGTAGCACCTTCCGGAAGAACCGGCGACTCATGTCTGCTCATGCGCCCCGGCACAGACATGGCGACCGTCCTGATGTATATTCAGACACACACCGTTCAGAAGGTTGTCCCGTTGTTCGACAGTTTATTACACCAACATGTACCCAGAAGGAGGCCTGCCATGAAAAAGGCGACCCATGCAGATGCCGTGTTGATCTCGCGCTCGATGAACATGAAAGTTGATGTCGTGTGGGACATCATCGGCGGGATGAATTACTCTTCGTATTCGGAGCTGGTAATGGCGGTTCTGATCTGCCTGAAACCCCTCCCGCTGGAGCGATTCACTTCCACAGACCAGTAAACGAGTGGCTCATGCAATAACGGCAATAAGGACCATAATGGAACAACGAATCGCCACGCACGCGGAGGCGGTGTTCATTGCACGCGCTCTCAACCTCCGCATCGAGACGGTGTGGGAGATCATACGCGAACTCCCGTATACGACCTACACCGAGCTGGAAACAGCGGTGCACAAAGCATTCCTCCAAAGGATCCCGGAAACCCGGACACCGAAACACGCCTGAGTTCCCAATCCCTCTGCCTCCTGCGAGGTTCCGGTTTGGGTTGACTTCAAGGCGGGTTTTTCCTACATTTCAGTGCAAGTTTCCGTACACCCCGCCCCGAACTCAGGGACCTCACCGGCACGCTATACCGGGGGCATTTCTGTACGCTCGTCCGCAGGAGGATCAAATGGCAAAGGGTAAATACATCCTTCACCAGTGCGCGCATTGCGACCGGGTGACGAAAATGGAACTCATCGGAACCACGGAACAGGTGCCCGATAAATCCTGGTACCGATGCACACGCTGCCGGCACGCCACGATGATTAATGTCGATGAGCTGCGCCGGGCGGAAGTGGATTCAAAGAAGAAGCTGGACCGGGCAGACGCTTCCGAATACCATCCGGAAAATACCTATCAGATCGGTCAGGCGATTTTTCACACCGACTGGGACGACCTCGGCAAGATTATGTCCAAAGAGCGAACGTCCGGCGGCCGGAGCGCCATCGTTGTGTCATTTGAAAAACTCGGTGAACGACGGCTCCTGGAAAATGTCGTGCCCGAACCGGATACTGCAGAATGAGCGAAAGGAGGTGATTCCTTTTGGTAGGAATCGTGGTCTCTGAAAACGAGCCCATCGACCGTGCCATCAAGCGCTTCAAGAAGAAGTACGAGCGCTCCGGCGTGCTGAAGGAATTCAAGAAGCGCGCCTACTTCACGAAACCGTCCGTCAAGAAGAGGATGAAACGACTGAAGGCAGTCCGCCGCGCACTGCGGAACATGGCCGAACAGATGTGATCCACGAGACCCACCCCACGGTGGGTCTCGTTTTTTCATCCTCACGGCTTCACTCCCGGCATCCCACCGCGACCGGAACCTGAAGCCCCGCCACACTTCTACTGCTGCGGCGCCCCCGACTGCTCCTCCTGCTCCTTCCCGACTGCCTTACGTTCCTGCACTTCCTTGCGGATTTCCTGGGCCTTCCGCTTCAGTTCGTTCATGTGCTTCCGGACTCTGGTGCCTGCAGACTTGTTTCCTTTTTCGTAGAATTTCACAAAGTCCTTCTCGAACGTCGCAATAAGCTCCTGGAGTTCTTGAAGTCTGTTCATGAGTGTCCTCCTCTGCCTAGACTGTATGATTTACCTCTTTTTCTTTTGTGCCCGCGCATATTCACGCTGAAGGAGCGCCATCGCTTCGTCCCGGTGATCGTACAGCCTCCGGGCCGGGCGCGCCCGGCGGCGCGCGAGCACATACGACGTCATCATGGGCATGGCAACCGTTGAATCCAGATACACCACAACGGTGTCCGGCAACTGATCGGGATCCACTTTCCCCCAGCTTACCGCTTCAGAAGGAGTCGCACCAGATAATCCGCCGGTATCCGGCCTTGCATCGGTGACCTGGATGAAGAAATCGTGCCCCTTCTCTTTGATCTTCAGGACTTCCTGAATCTGCGGTTCGGTCTGAAGCATGAAATTCTTCGGGGAACCGCCCCCGAATATCAAAACACCGCTCCGCCCTCCGCCCCTTTTCGCCTGAAGCACAAGAGCCGCCGTCTCGTTCACATCGCGCAAGACATCAATCCGCACACGAAACCCGGCCAGGGCGCTCTCGGCAATATTCATCCCGATGGAACTGTCACCGGGGGAAGACGTGTACACCGGAACACCGTTCTTGTACGCAGCCGCCAGGATGCTGGTCTGTTTCACCTTCAACACCCGTTCGCGCTCCGCAACGTACCGGCCAAGCCGGAAATGCAGCTCCGCCGTCCCCATTTCCCGCTGAAACTCCTCCTTGCGGATCACCGTCCGGAAAAACTCGTCGGTACTCAGCAAAACCTCGTAATCGAAGAGGATATCGTATATCCGGATCACCCCTTCCTTTCGCAACTCCCGGTCATCAAGAAATGGAGTTCCCTGATGCAGCGTGCGGCCAATGGAAAAATGCGTATCGTGATACAGATTCGCCCCTGTACTCACGATCCAATCGACAAACCCGTGTTCGATCAAAGGGACGACACATGCCCCCCCCAAACCAGCCGGCGTCAGCGCACCTGTAATGCTCATCCCGATCGTGACGTCTCGTTCAAGCATGCGCGATGCGTACAGCTGGCACGCTTCGCGCAATCGGCCGGCATTGTACGCCTGAAAATAGCTGTCAATGAGCGTCACAAGCGAAATGTCTGCCTGGATTGGCGTTGCATTGATAGCCTTCCCTTTCAGGAACCTGCTCTTAGGGGCTTTCATTCACTCATTTATTGAGGAAAAGTGGATAAGATATGTACGCGCAAAAATCGCGAATTCTCTGCAAAAACGCAAGGAAATTCTTTTGGATTCTTTTCTCCATTTTGATCATTTTTCCAGTTGACATCGCGATCGAAATGGCTTATTTTAAATTAGACTAATTCCAAATAAGGACAACCAGATGAATGCCGAAGCGGCTCTCGATATCCTTCAGAAACACCTAAAATCTCAGGGAAATCTACGCTTCACACCTGCCCGCATGGCAGTCCTCTCCGCTGTCACGCAAAGCCAGGGACACTTCGACGCGGAAGACCTCTACTACCGCCTGATATCCGGGGGAAAGAAAATCTCCCGGGCCACCGTCTACAATACTCTGGATCTCCTCCAGGAATGCGGCCTCGTCTCCAAATACAGATTTACCGAGCATAGCTCCCGCTATGAGAAGGCATTCGGCAAGCCACACCATCACCACCTGATCTGCCTCCAGTGCGGTGATCTCATCGAATTCGTGAACGAACGGCTCAACAGGCTCCAGGAAGAAGTCTGCGCGGATAAGAACTTCGCACCTCAAAGCTCAAGCCTGCAGATCTTCGGGACCTGTGCAAAATGCAAGCCCGCATAAACGGAACCGGAAGAAAGCCATAAGCGTATGGAAGCAGTAGCATTGAGTGCGCTCTCCCCCGGTGACGGAGGAACCATTACAGGACTCGCCGGACTTCCGGCCATGACACGTCAACGCCTCCTCGAGATGGGGATCACGCGGGGTGTCCATGTGCGATTCGTGCGGCGCGCCCCGCTCGGAGACCCTATCGAAATCCACCTCAAAGGATACCGCCTGATGCTCCGCGGAACCGAAGCACGGTGCATCATGATCCAGAGAGAAGGCGGGGTATGAGGTCCGAGCTTCAACCGGTGTGCGCCACCATCAGGGTGGCACTCGTGGGAAATCCCAATTCAGGGAAGACCACGCTGTTCAATGCGCTCACCGGCCT
The DNA here is from genome assembly GCA_963779225.1 of uncultured Bacteroidota bacterium. Classification (GTDB taxonomy): domain Bacteria; phylum Bacteroidota; class Ignavibacteria; order UBA10030; family UBA6906; genus CAVPCZ01. The sequence goes on along the minus strand of CAVZWW010000001.1, from coordinate 375,838 downwards.
TCATCAAAAAGTGGGGAACTACCCGGGCGTCACGGTCGAACGCAAGGAAGGCCGGATATCCTCGGGCGACCGGATGCAGGCGGATCTGATTGATCTGCCCGGAACATACAGCCTCCATGCCGGCTCTCCGGATGAGCAGCTGGCCACCGACGTCCTCCTCGGCAACGCCGACCACACCGGTCCTCCTGATCTTGTGTTGTGTGCCGTGGACGCCACCAACATCGAGCGGAACCTCTACCTCGTCACCCAGATCATCGACCGCCGGCTGCCGCTTGTCGTCGCACTGACCAAGATGGACAGCGCAGAGCAGAACGGTCTGTCGATAGACACGCAGAAACTGCAGGAAGCACTCGGAGTTCCGGTTGTGCCTGTCGTCGCCCGGAACGGACGGGGACTCGATCTGCTCCGGACCGCCCTTTCCGTGGCCGGCAGGGGCTACGATCGACCGCCTTCATGGACACTTCCCGAACCGTTGCAGCGCGCGTGCGACCGCCTCGTATTCCTCCTCCACCAGGAGCTCCGGCGGAGCCGACCGGCCGCAACGCACGAGGCGTTTGCCCTCCTCGCCGCCCCGGATGTCCAGCATATCGATTTCACCCGGTATTCACCCGCGGTCGCCGAAGAGATCCGTAAGGTCCATGAAAGACTCAACTTTCTCGGCATCGACCGGCAGGCGGCATTCGTCGAGGCACGCTATGCATGGATCAAGGGCGTCTGTGCCGGTACGGTGCACGGACCGGGTCAACCCCGGCCGCATTTCAGCGACCGCATCGATCATATCGTCACGCACCGCGTATGGGGATTCCTGATCTTCCTGGGCATCATGGGCTTCATGTTCCAGAGCATCTTCAGCTGGGCCGGCATTCCGATGGCATGGATCGCCGGCGGTTTCACCCGACTCGGGACCCTCGTGACCACAAGCATGCCGCCGGGGGATCTGCGTGACCTGCTGGTGGACGGTGCGATCGGCGGCGTGGCGTCGGTGGTCACCTTCCTCCCTCAGATTATCTTCCTTTTTCTATTTCTCGGTCTGCTCGAAGACAGCGGATATATGGCCCGTGCTGCCTTCATCATGGACCGGATCATGGGCAGGGTCGGTCTGCACGGCAAGTCGTTCATTCCCCTTCTGGGATCCTTTGCCTGCGCTATCCCCGGCATCATGGCCACACGCACAATCGAAAACCCCAAGGATCGACTGGCGACCATTCTTGTCGCACCGCTCATGAGCTGCAGTGCCCGCCTGCCGGTGTATTCCCTGTTGATTGCCGCCTTTGTTCCCCCCCTTGCGCTGTTCGGAATCGTTTCGCTGCAGGGTATGGTGCTCCTCTCACTTTACCTCTTCGGAATGGCGGCGGCACTCTTGATGGCGTGGCTGTTCAAGAAAACCCTGCTCCGCGGGACTCCCCCGCTCTTTATCATGGAACTCCCACCGTACAGATTGCCGTCAGTCAAGGCGGTCCTCTACCTGGTGTGGGAACGCGCAGTGGCGTTCCTGAAGACGGCCGGAACGATAATTCTTGGTGTGTCCATCCTCCTCTGGTTTCTTGCGACGCACCCGAAGGCTGAAGGTGCCACGCCGGCGCAACAACTGGCACAGAGCTATGCGGGACGCGCCGGAAAAACCATAGAGCCCCTCATCCGACCGCTGGGTTTTGACTGGAAAATCGGCATCGGCCTCGTGTCCTCGTTGTTGCAGCGCGAAGCATTCGTCAGCGCTATGGGAACGATCTACAACATGCAGGGGGAAGAGAACACTCCGGCTGCCGGGTCGCTGGGCGAGGCGATGCGCGGCGACCGGGACCCCGTGACGGGCCAGCCGACGTTCACCCTGCTCACGGCTCTCTCTCTCCTTGTATACTACGTCCTGGCCATGCAGTGTCTCTCAACGGTTGCGGTCGTGCGCCGGGAAACCAACGGCTGGCGCTGGCCCCTCCTGCAAATCGCGTACATGTCCATCCTGGCATACGGGTGCACATTCACCGTGTACCGTGTCGGGCTCACGCTCGGATGGGGAATCTGACATGGATTGGCAGCAACCCGCCGCGCTCGTTGTCGTCGCCGTCACCCTGATCGCCCTCGTCCGCCGATTCCTGCGGAACCGGGGGAAGACCTGTCCGGGCGACTGCTCGTGCCCGGGCAACACCACCAGACCCGAAGAGAATCGCCCGCACTCTTGAAAAACCCGTGCGGGTGTTGTATCTTGAGCAAGACAAAGGAGACCATTCGTGAACCAACAGCAGACCGCAACGATTACCGAGCAACAGATTTTTGAAGCACTGAAAGAGTGTTTTGACCCGGAAATTCCGGTGAACGTGGTCGACCTCGGCCTCATCTACGAAGTGAAGATCATTGACACATGGGTGGGAGTGAAGATGACCCTGACTACACCCGGGTGCGGCATGAGCGGAATGATTTCGCAGAACGTTCGAAACCGCGTCCTGTCGGTGCCGGGTGTGAAGGAGGCTGACGTAAGAATCGTCTGGGAACCGGCATGGACACCGGAACGTATGTCGCCGGAAGCAAGAAAGCGGCTCGGCTTTAATGCCTGAAAGGTGTGCGGGTGTTGGTCAGGCAGGCGGGCCCCCCCGGCCGGGTTTTCTACCCGGGACCGGATGGGATGAACCGAGAAGTCGTTTGACTTCGAGAAGACCGTAGAAGTCGCTGTCGGCTTCCTTCCAGAGTTCGAGCAAACGGCGGCCTATTTCGGCTGTCATGCGGCGATCCTGTTTTGCGCTGTAAATCTTGGTAAGGGTAAGAAGAATCTCCGGAGTGTTCGGATTCACCTTGAGGGCTTCATCAATGGCATCAAGGGCGGCTTCCCATTCGGCGGCCGCGAGATTGATCCGGGCAATATGGGCAAACACCGCACCGCGGCTCAGGGGTGTCGAGAACTCGAAGGCATCCTTACACGACTGCCGCGCCTCATCCAGTTTTCCCTCTTCCGTCAGTACACGCGCCTTCATCAGGTGGAATGCCTGCATTGCCGAACCTCGCGTCAGATTCCTCTCCTGCAACTCTCGCTCCACCTGCGCCAACACTTGATGTGCCTCTTCAAAGCGCCGGAGTCTGCCGAGCGCAACACACAAACCATAACCGACGCTGAGCATGCCGGAGTCCCGGGCGGCGGATTGCTCGAGGAAGCCGACGGCTTCCGCCGGCTGGCCGCGGTAGAGGGCAACGAGCCCCCGGATCCGGAGCCGCGTGGCTTCGTGCCGGCCGTTGTCCGGCAGTAAACGGAGCATACGCTCGAACTGCTCTTCCGCCGCCCGCAAACGCCCGAGCGTCAGGTACACCTTGCCGATCTCCTGTTCTGCGTACCAGTAGTCCGGCTTGAGCGCCAGCGATGCGCGGTACTGCTCAAGCGCATCCTGATACCGGCCTGCCCGCACGAGCAGATCGGCATAGCTGGCACGCGGGTCGGCCGCGTCGGGAGCCATCTGCATATACCGTTGCATGTAGCTGACAGCTTTTTGCTGATTGCCGAGTGTGGAGTAGGCATACCCGATGGACATGACGGCCTGGCTGAACCCGGTGTCGACCCTGGCAGATCGCTGATACATCTCCAGGGCGGCCTCGACATTGCGTTCCTGCTCGTAGATCTGCCCGCGGATCATATACACTTCCGCTTCATCCGGGTAGAGGGCAATCAGTGAGTCGGCCACCTGTGCCGCCCTGGTGTACTGGTTCTGCACCAGGTTGCTCCAGAGGCGTATCAGGAGCTGTTCGCGCGGCGTCGCCCCGCCGCTGAGCGCGAGCGCGCGTGCAGCCGCACGTTTTGCACTGGATTCGTCGCTGCTGTTCTTGTGCAGCATCGCAAGCCGCCCCCACGCCACGGCAAATCCGGAGTCGCCCTTCACGGCCTTCTCGAACAACTCCTGCGCCTCACGGTAATAGAATTTGTGCAACGCGGCAACCCCTTCGGTGTAATAGCCGAGGGCTTCCGGTGATGATGTTGTCCAGCGGGGCGCCTCTTTGCATCCGGCAACCGTCAGCAGGAAAGCGAGCAGAAGAGTGTCTGTCGGCCGGCTTCGCCTCATGGTTCGGTCTCCCCTTCCCCGCCGGGTCCGTACCCGCCTTCCCGTTCTTCAGTAAGCTCACGCAATCGTTTCAATTGCTGTTCCACCCGGTCGATCGTCTCGTTCATCGTGGTGAGGTACTGCTCGCGCTTTTCACCCTCGGCCTTTGTCGATTGCAGAAAATAGACGGCCATGCGCAGAATCCCCAGCGGGTTGCTCAGATCGTGGGCAATCTGCCGGATGCCGGCGTGAAGGTCGGCAATGTGCTTTTCGTGTCGGTCGGTGCCGTCTGGACTCATACTCTTCTCTGCGCGCGGGAAGCCGGGGAGGACCGGCCGGTGTTTCCTCCTGCCCCCGGACGCCGCCACACATGCCGGATTAGCCGCGTATTCCCGGTTGGAGCACCGGGCGCTTCTGGAATTTCGGGGCGGTGCATTGCTGTGGCACTACGGCCAGCGGGCATTCTCGACGTTCGTGATCTCCCGCAGCAGGTCCCTTTTGGTGAAGCTCGCTTTGCTGACAAGGGCGGAAACGTAGGATCCGAGCTGCTCCTGTACATCCCCATCCACGTCCATTGATGTCAGGACAATGATCGGAATGTTACGTGTGGCTGGGACCTGTTTCATCTGCTGTGCCACGGCGAATCCCGACATGCCCGGCATAAGGAGATCCAGGATGACCACTTCGGGACGTTCGCGCAATGCGACATCCAGCCCCTCTTTTCCTTCAAATGCTTTCAGGACACGGTAGCCTTCGTTTTCCAGAATCACCTGGATCAGATCGGTCGCCGCCCGGTCATCGTCGATGACCAGAACAGTCGGGGGATGGTGGTCGCGTGCCGGCAGTATGTGGACACGATCGAGTGCCTGCACCAGTTCTTCCCTGTTGACCGGTTTGACGAAGTATTCCACTGCTCCCAGACTGAAACCGAGATTCTTTTCGTCCACTATAGATACGATAATGACCGGAATATGTTTACAGAGGGGGTGCATTTTCAGCTCTTTCATGACCTGCCAGCCGTCTTTCCCGGGCAACATCAGGTCCAGAGTGATCACGTGTGGATGGAGGCGTTTGGCCATATCCACGGCATCGGACCCGTTCCGGGCGGTTTCAACCCGGTATCCTGCGGATTCGATATACCGGCGAAGCAGTTCCGCCGCCGCCGGTGAATCCTCGATCACCAGCGCCAGCGGTTGTTCACCATCCTCCTTCCGCCAGTTTTCACGCCGCAAGGTGTCGAGGAGCATCCCCGCCTGCATCAGCTGTTCGGACGTGGCATCAACGACCATGGGAATCTTGAACGAAACCGTCGTGCCTTTGCCCCATTCGCTCTCCACCCAGATACTCCCGCCGTGAAGCTCCACCAGCTTCCTGGTGATCGCGAGCCCGAGTCCGACTCCTTCGCGGTTCTTTTTCCTGCCGCTTGCCGCCTGCCTGAACGCCTTGAAAAGGCCGGGTATTTCCTCCGGGCGGATCCCCTGCCCCGAGTCGCGCACGGCAAACACCATGTCATTCCCCACACGCGCCGAGGAAAGAACCACTTCGGCGGCCGGCTCGCTGAACTTGATAGCATTGGAAACGAGATTGATCAGGATCTGCTTGAACCGGGTCTGGTCCACCACCAGTTCGTCGATGTCCGGAGAGAAATCACAACGCAGCCGGATCCGCTTGTCGGCGATCGGTCCCGCGAGCACGCGCCGGACCGCTTCCTCAAAATAGGAGACCGGGTAGCTGGCGATGTGCAAGTCCAGCTTGCCGGCTTCGAGTCGCGAAAGATCCAGGATATCATTCAGGATCTGTTGCAGATGACGGCCGCTCGCCTGGATGTTTTTCATGAAGTCCTGCACCGTATCCGGCGGAAGGTCGCCCAGCTGCGTGGCAAGCAGTTCTGAGAATCCTATGATCGAGTTGAGGGGCGAGCGCAATTCGTGGCTGAACATCGCCAGGAATTTCTTGAGCGTATCGCTGGCGTCAAGTGTCTTCTGTGTTTGCGCTTCCAGTTCAAGATTTTTCAGCCGGAGCTCGTCGATGAGCCGTTTACGGCTGAGGCCGATGGCGATATCGTCCGCCGCCACACGGAGGATATCCAGGTCGTGTTCGGCATACTCCTGTTCCTTGATCGTGAGCACTTCGATCACCCCCTGCACGTCCTGTTGTACGAGGAGGGGCATCGCAATCAGTGTGCGGAGCGGGATTCCGTCGAAGGACCCTCCGAACAACCTGCCGACCGTCCCCTCTCCCACACGGTCTGTCAGAATCGCTTCCTTGCGGAACGCCGCCTGCCCGGCAAAGAACGGTGTTTCGGCCGTGACGGGCTGATGAACAACCTCCGGTGGAAAGTCGATGTCCAGCATGGTGGGGGCGACCAGCCGGATGACATTCCCGCGGGGATCGTAGAGGTAGAAGCAGACAAGATGTGCGGGGATTTCAAAGAGTGCGGCGATATTCTCCGCCGTTCGCTGGCACAGTTCATCAAGATACGATGCACCGTTGACCGCGCCGGAAATCGCGACCAGCAATTCCTTCTGCTGCTGATCGCGGCTGCGTTCGGTAATGTCCTGGAAGAAGACGGAGAGACCGTCGCTGGCAGGATAGATGCGGACATCATACCACTTCTCGAACCGCTCATCCCTGTAGGAGGTCTCAAAACTCTGGTAGGTGCGCGTCTCCATCGCAAGCCGGTACTTCTCTCCCAGCATTGCGTCGCGCGCATTGGGAAACACCTCAAAAACATTGCGGCCCAGCACGTCGACCGCCCGCAACCCCGTCCCCATCTCCGCCGCCCGGTTCCAGTACGTGATCTCGTACCGGGCATTCATGGCAAAAAATCCCCCGCTGATACTCTCGAGGATGCTTTCGTAGCGCACCTGTTCGGACATGGGGCTCACAGAAAAGTGGTCCGTTGTTCAGAGGGGGAAAATGTTGACCTGTAAATAGCTAATTTGTCAACGAAATGCAAGGACTTTCTTAACAATCACTTTAAGTGACGCGGAGAGGTTAGGCGAGTCTCTGGCCGGTAATACGTTCCAGAGCTTCTTCGTACTTCTTTGCCGTTGTGGCAATGACATGAGGAGGGAGTTGCGGAGCGGGGGGACGTTTGTCCCATTTGAGGCTGAGCAGATAGTCGCGCACGAATTGCTTGTCGAAGCTCGGCTGCGATCCACCCGCAGCATACGACTGAAGCGGCCAGAAGCGTGAAGAATCCGGCGTGAGTGCTTCATCTATCCACATCAGACTGCCGTCCGGATCGATGCCGAACTCAAATTTGGTGTCGGCGATGATAATCCCGCGCGTACGCGCGTACGCCGCGCCTTCGCTGTACAACCGGATGGAAAGGTCGCGCAGACGGTCTGCGGTGGCCTTCCCCAGCAGCGCCGTCACCTCGGCGAAGGTAATATTTTCGTCATGCAGTCCGGCCTCCGCTTTTGTGGTGGGTGTGAATATCGGTTCGGGAAGTTTTTCCGATTCGCGGAGCTCCGCCGGAAGTCGTATCCCGCATACGGCTCCGGTCTTCCGGTAATCGTTCCATCCCGAACCGGTGATGTATCCGCGCACGACACATTCCACCGCGACAGGAGCGGTCTTGCGCACCAGCATACTCCGGCCGGCAAAAAGGTCCGGCCGCGAACGGAACGGTTCGGGGAAGTCCCCGATGTCCGCACTCACCACATGATGCGGAACGAGAGCCTTGAGGTGATGAAACCAGAATGCGGATATCTGGGTGAGAACCCTGCCTTTGTTGGGTATGCCGTCGGGAAGAATGACATCGAATGCAGAGAGCCGGTCGGTGGCGACCACCAGGAGGCGGTCGCCCAGATCGTAGATGTCGCGTACCTTGCCGCGTTTGACCGGGACGAATCCGTCAATCGGCTGTGCTGGTCACCACGGGGACAGGCATGGAGGTCGTTCGCCGTGGTTACCGGTCGAGATTCGTTCCGAGAATCTCCTCGATCGTGCCGCGCACGATCGCGTTCGTCGGAGGTGCCGCGGCGGTTGGACGGCTGATACTCTCCAGTTGCAGGCCGCGCCATTCCGTCTGGATCTTCTCGTTGACGAAATCCTGCACAACCTTCTGGAAGTTCTTTGCCTGTACTTTTCCCCTTGCGTAACGGATCGACAAAGAGATCCACCTTGATCTCTCCGCTGGAGATACGCGTCGGAACGAGCATGTAGTTCAACGATCCCGCGGTCTTCCACGAATACGTCCGCTCGATCTTGTTGAAGGTCGACGGGATATGCAACAGCGCCCTCTCGTCCGTCCTCGGTACAAGGGTGATCGTCACGCGATCAATCTTGTGAGTTTCACGGGAAAATGACATCGTGTCGTACTCCTTCATGGTTCCGGCTCGAACCCCTCTTACCGTTGTGTGATAATATACCCACAAATGTTCCGCTTTGCAACAGGCTCACTCCGGGAAAAATTCCTCCTGTGATCCAGCGCACACCGCAAATCACATTACTCCCCAACCTCTTGTGACAACGCGACGGAGGGGTCCGAAAAGCATGTGACGGCAGTCACAGCTTCTGTCAACAATGCAACATAGCGGGAGCGCGGTATCTCCAGCGCGCCGAACCGCTCGAGATGGGGGGTGAGAAATTGCGTGTCCAGAAGAAGGTAGCCCTGCGCCCGCAGGCGGACCACCAGGTGAACAAGGGCGACCTTCGACGCGTCCCGTATACGGCTGAACATGGATTCCCCGAAAAACGCGGCGCCGATGGCGACACCGTACAATCCTCCCGCCAGCTGATTCCCCTGCCAGCATTCCACGCTGTGCGCAAACCCGAGCGTGTGCAACCCGGTGTACGCCTCAACGATCTCTTCCGAAATCCAGGTTTCCTCCCGCTCCGCGCACGCGCGTATCACCTGCTCGAATGCGCTATCCACCCTGACCGCGAATGTCCCTTTCCGGCACACCCGCCTCAGACTCCGGGAGATCCTGAAAGTCTCAAGCGGAATGATCGCGCGGGGATCGGGCGAGAACCATGCAAGAGGACCTTCCCTGCTCTCCGCCATCGGGAAGAATCCCGCCCGGTACGCCGTCACCAGGAGGTCGGGCGTCAGTGAGTGCCGTTCAGCGGGGTACATGCTATGCCGTCCCGCGGAGCGGGCCGTGGCCCCCCAGCACACGCGCCACCTTCACCGGATGCCTCCCTTCCTGACTATATACCGCTCGTACATCTGCTCGAGCCGGTGCTGGGAAAGCGTATCCAGAAACTCGTCATCCTTGTCACGCTTCACGTACATGTCAAAGGCCTCTTCGTCATCCCGGGTCATCTTCCGCGTCGCGTCCCGCAATTCATTAATCATCCGGTGCTGCTCGGCATGGGTCATGGTTCCTCCACTTTGTCTATGGTACAAAAAAAGAGGGGGACGGTCAAACCGCACGAACATCTTGATATTCTTCCGGAGTTTCGAGACATTACACCCGGTTAAAGGAGAGCCCATGAGTACACGCGCGTTTGCGACGTCTGCCTTCAGACTGATTCGGCCGAAACACTGGATCAAGAATCTATTTGTCTTTGCCCCTTTGATTTTTGCCAGGGAGCTTTTCCTTGCAGGCCCCTTCCTTGTCACCCTGCAGGCGTTCGCCGCTTTCTGCCTGACGGCAAGCGTTGTGTATGTCATCAATGACATGTTTGACGCCGAGGCCGACCGGACCCACCCGGAGAAACGCCACCGCCCCCTCGCAGCCGGCACGATGACCACCACACAGGCCCTTATTCTCCTTGGTACCCTGATTGCCGCCGACACCCTCCTGCTCTGGGGAATGAACAGGGGCTTTGCCACGATCATCGTCCTGTACTTCGTGATGAACCTCGCCTATACGCTGAAACTGAAGGAAGTCTTTCTGCTGGACGTGTTCATTATTGCCGCAGGATTCATGTTACGGGTCCTGGGGGGCGCATATGCGATCGAGGTCATCGTGTCGAGCTGGATCGTAATCTGCTCGCTCTTCATTTCTCTTTTTCTTGGATTTGCAAAACGGCGGGGGGAACTTGTGGCAGTGAAGAACGCCGGCGCTGTCTCCGAGCGCAAAGTCCTGCAACACTACCGGGTGGAGCTCATCGACCAGATCCTCACCATCACCGCTGCTGGCACGGTGATATCCTACGCGATGTACACCGTCGCACCCCGTACCATTGAAGTTTTCGGGACTGACAAGTTGATCTATACAACGGTCTTCGTCATCTACGGCGTGTTCCGCTATCTCCACCTGATTCACACAGAATCGGTCGAAAATCCGACCTCGACGGTGTCGTCCGACCTTCCGATCATCGCCAACGCAGCCCTCTGGATTGCCGCGTGTGTGGTGCTGATCTACTTCGGAGGTGAAATACCCTGGCTCGCAAGGTAGCAGGGGCTAATTCAGTCCGCACGAACCACCCGGGCAGCAACCGCCTGTCGCGCATGGCGGTGCCTCCGGCTGACTCCCCATACTGATGCTCGGGGCGGAAAGTAACCTGGTGTGTTTCGCGGAACCGCACGAAGGGCACAGGATGTCTTCGCGGACCTCGCGCACTTTGTGGAAGATATCGTATATTTTCCCGCATTCACCGCATTGGTAATCGTAAATCGGCATCCCTCTCACTCCTTCAGTATGTTTCCCGACAGGTGTGACCCAAAAAACGCTAAAACGGGGTCAGATGCAACCTCTTTTTGACCGGTTTTTGGAGGGATTGACTTACCTGGCTGATTTGGTTATATTCCTTGCGCTTTGTCCGGACCTGGAAGAAGGAACCATGTCCATGGAATGCAGTGTTTGATATAGCAGACGGTGAGAGTCACCTTCGACCCACACAGACAGGAACGCGAATGGAAGGCAATTTTTCAAACAGAGTGCAGGATGTGATCCGGCTGAGCCGTGAGGAAGCACTCCGCCTTGGTCATGACTACATCGGCACCGAGCATCTGTTGCTCGGCGTGATCAGAGAAGGGGAGGGCATCGCGGTCAAGATCCTCAGGAACCTGGGTGTGGATCTTTATCAAGTTGAAGAAGGCCATAGAAGACACGGTCCGGACTTCCGGTGGAACGCTGACCATCGGCAATATCCCGCTCACAAAACAGGCCGAAAAGGTCCTGAAGATCACCTATCTCGAGGCGAAACTGTACAAGTCGGATGTCATCGGCACGGAACACCTTCTCCTCTCGCTGCTCCGCGACGATGACAACATTGCGGCACAAATCCTCCACCAGTTCAACATTCATTATGACGTGGTGCGGGCAGAACTGGACAACATCATCAGTGGAAAACCGTCCTCAGCCCCAGCATCAGCCTTCCCCGGAAAAGAAACCCGAAAAATCCAAGACTCCGGTCCTGGACAATTTCGGACACGACCTGACAAAACTGGCCGTAGAAGACAAACTGGACCCGATCGTCGGCCGCGAAAAGGAAATCGAACGTGTGGCCCAGGTCCTGAGCCGCCGCAAGAAGAACAACCCCGTGCTTATCGGCGAACCGGGCGTCGGCAAGACGGCGATTGCCGAGGGCCTGGCAATGCGCATCGTCCAGAAGAAGGTCTCCCGCGTCCTGCACGGAAAGCGCGTGGTAACCCTCGACCTTGCCGCTCTGGTAGCCGGCACGAAGTACCGCGGTCAGTTCGAGGAGCGGATGAAGGCGGTGATGAACGAACTGGAAAAGGCGAAAGACGTTATCCTCTTCATCGACGAACTGCATACCATCGTCGGTGCCGGCGGCGCCTCCGGTTCCCTCGACGCTTCAAACATGTTCAAGCCCGCCCTCTCCCGCGGCGAACTCCAGTGTATCGGTGCCACGACCCTGGACGAATACCGCCAGTACATCGAAAAGGACGGGGCACTCGACCGTCGATTCCAGAAGATCATGGTCGACCCCACATCGGTGGAGGAGACCATTCAGATCCTCAGGAATATCAAACACAAGTATGAAGAACACCACGGGGTCCGGTACACCGACAAGGCCGTGGATGCGGCTGTAAAGCTGAGCGACCGCTACATCACCGACCGATACCTGCCGGACAAGGCCATCGATGTGCTGGACGAAGCGGGCTCGCGCGTCCACCTTGCCAATATCCACGTTCCGAAAGAGATTCTGGACCTTGAAGGTGAGATCGAGAAGATCAAACAATCCAAGAATCAGGTTGTCAAGACCCAGAATTTCGAAGAAGCGGCACGGCTGCGCGATCTGGAAAAGAAGTTCCTGAGCGACCTGGAGATCGCCAAGCGCGAATGGGAGCTGAAGGCACAGGACACGGTGCACGACGTGACCGAAGATCACATGGCTGACGTGGTGGCCATGATGACCGGCATTCCGGTCAACAAGGTCGCTGAATCGGAATCCGCCAAGCTCCTCAAGATGGAGCAGGTTCTCAAGGATCAGGTGGTCGGGCAGAACGAAGCCATTGAAAAACTCACCAGGGCCATCCGTCGGACGCGGGCCGGACTGAAAGACCCCAGGCGGCCCATCGGGTCCTTCATCTTCCTCGGCCCGACCGGTGTCGGCAAAACCGAGCTGGCCAAGGCCCTGGCGCGGTACCTGTTCGACACGGAGGACGCGCTCATTCGCATCGACATGAGCGAATACATGGAGAAATTCAGCGTCTCCCGCCTGGTCGGCGCACCTCCCGGATACGTCGGGTATGAGGAGGGAGGCCAGCTCACAGAGAAGGTACGCCGAAAACCGTATTCTGTCGTGCTGCTGGACGAAATCGAGAAGGCACATCCCGATGTCTTCAACATCCTGCTCCAGGTGCTGGATGACGGCATCCTGACGGACAGCCTCGGCCGCAGGGTCGACTTCAAGAACACGATCCTGATTATGACATCGAATATCGGCACACGCGATCTGAAACGGACCGGCGGAATCGGGTTTGGGACTCAGAGCGTGAAAGACGAATACGGAGCGATGAAATCGACCATCGAGGAAGCCCTGAAAAGGGTCTTCAACCCCGAATTCCTCAACCGAATCGATGACACGATTATTTTCCACTCGCTCGAGCGGCCTGACCTGCTGGAGATCGTCGGAATCCAGGTGCGGGAGCTCTCCAAGCGGATTTCCGCTCAGGGCATTACCCTGGAGCTCACCAAGCAGGCGCGCGAATTCCTGGCCGAACGGGGATTCGACCCGGCGTACGGCGCGCGCCCCCTGCGGCGGGCAATCCAGAAATATCTCGAAGACCCGATCGCGGAGGAACTCCTGAAAGGCAAGTACCCCGAGGGATCAATCGTGCGGGTCAAGGTGAACAAGAAGACCGGCGATCTCCGCTTCATAAGCGCATTGACCGAAAAGAATGACGGGGATGTGGAGGAAGAGGAAAAGTCCGCCGACGTCAACTGAGGCGGGAGAGAACAGGACGGAAAAACCCGCCGACGTCAACTGAGGCCGGGGGGAAGGCAGTGCGGAGAGCATGACTGCGAGCAACAGGAGCAGTCATGCTCTTTTGCCTTTTATGCCGCAGGTCACCGGGTCTGCTCCTGTACCACCTGCTCACATTTCATTCGTTCCGATGTCATCCGTTCCTATGTCATTGACTCCCCGGCCGGTTCCCCTTCCCGGAAACGACACCCTTCCCCCGGGGACATGCACGTCAACAATTCCGCCAGCGTTCTTCCCTCCGCTCCGCTGCGTATCAGCTCATCGTTCTCCGGGGCACGAAATGTGAACACCCGTTTCCCGTGCGCAATGGCCAGGCGTGCGAGGGACGCAACGTCTCCCCCATGACGCGCGTACGGGATGAACAGCTGATCGGCGATCGCCGCAACGAAGAGGTTACGCCGGTGGGCCAGCATGCGATCCACCCGTCGCTGATTTTGTGCAAAGGGGGAGAGAAGAAGAAGGCGCTGGTCGGCAATGGCCTGTTTCCAAGAAAGAGGGAGGCCGCGGCCGGTTAGCCGTCTGCCGGGACAATACACCACCGGGACCCGGCGGAGGAGAAGTGCTTCAAAACAGGTCTTCTCCATGGGCGAATGGAATCCTCCAACAATGGTCGGACCATCGATGGACCATCTCCGGACAAGAGCATACGTTTCGAGTACACGGGCTCCGGGGCAATGTCCGGAGCACAACAACCCCAGAGTGGGCCTCATAAGAGGCGTAGACGTTCCCAGGGATGACACCGCCGGAGGATATTCGAACAATCCCTCCCCCTCGCACCATGCATGCCACAGTGCGGCACCGGCAGGAAAGCCGGAATCTCCCGTCCGGAGTATGCGGAGAGCGGGGGGCAGAGCGGGCACTGGCCGGCGTATGGAGGGTTCTGACACGGGACCGCCTCACTGTGTACTACACCGTGAGGCGGCGTTTTCCGATGAAGGATCGGCGCAGGAGTTACCGGCGGGGCTGTTCGGGCCGAGCTTCATCCGCATGATGCTTCAACACGCGTGCCTGGGTCAGGAACACCACCTCTTCCGCAATATTGGTGGTCAGATCCGCCACCCGCTCAAGGTTACGACTGACCCGGATCAGATCGAGTCCCTCTTCCACGGGCACCTGATTCCCCTGAATCAATCCGATAACCTGTCGCGCGTTCGACCGGTTCAAATCGTCGATCTGGTCGTCCGTGGCGCACACCCGCCGGGCCTGTGCCGGATCCAGATGGAGAAATGCATCCAGCGCGTCACGGAGCATGGTCTTCGTTATGTCCGCCATCGCGGGGATTTCGAGTGTGGTTGTCACCTTGCCTGACTCCGTCAGGGTTTTGGCGGACTGGGCAATATTGATGGCGTGGTCGCTGATCCGTTCCAGGTCGTTGTTGATTTTCTGTGCGGCGATAATAAACCGGAGGTCGCTGGCGACAGGTTTCTGCAGGGCGAGAATGTCCACGATGGCGTTGTCGATCTCCAGCTCCAGCGAGTCCACACGGTTGTCGGCCTCCATGACGCGTTCGGCCAGCGGCACATTTTTATCAACAAGCGACCGCATGGCATTGACAAAATTCTCCTCTGCCAGGCTCGCCATCTTCATAAGCATGGTCTTCAGGCTTTCGAGTTCGCGCTCAAAATGACGTTCCATGGTGCCACCCCGATTGTGGATGTTTCCGGCCGGCTTCAGCCGAACCTGCCCGTGATATATTCTTCTGTCCGTTGTTCCTGCGGGGCGGTGAAAATCCGTTTTGTTTCCCCGAACTCAACGACCTCGCCGAGGTACAGGAATGCCGTATAGTCGCTCACGCGCGCCGCCTGCTGCATATTGTGAGTGACGATCACAATGGTATACTGCTTTTTCAGCTCCCGCATCAGCTCTTCGATCCGCAGCGTGGCAATCGGATCGAGTGCCGAACAGGGTTCATCCATCAGGATGATTTCCGGCCGCATGGTCAACACGCGTGCGATACAGAGCCGTTGTTGCTGTTCCAGTGACAACCCGAGCGCGGAACCCTTCAGGCGATCCTTCAGGTCATTCCAGAGCAGGACGTTGCTGAGAGCTTCTTCGACCACTTCTGCGAATTCATGTTTCGGACGACTGCGGTGAATTTCCAGTCCGAAAGTGATGTTCTCCGCAATCGAGAGAGGGAACGGGTTGGGTCGCTGGAACACCATGCCCACGCGCTTTCGGAGCGCAATCAGGTCGGCGGTGGGTGAATAGATATTTTCCCCCCGGACCCGGACATCGCCGGTTACGCGCACTCCCTCTATCAGGTCATTCATGCGGTTAAAAACCCGCACGAGCGTCGATTTGCCGCATCCCGATGGACCGATCAGTGCGGTGATCTTCCGCTCTTCGATCTGCATGTCGACATCGATGAGCGCGTGAAAATCCCCGTAGAACAGATTGAGTCGTTGTGTGGCAATAATGGATTCAGTCATGTTCTACCCGAACTTCCCGGTGACGTATTCGTCCGTGCGCGCATCCGACGGCGCGGTGAAAATCTTCTTTGTTTCATCCACTTCAACCATCTCGCCCATCAGGAAGAACGCCGTTCGGGTTCCCACGCGCGCAGCCTGTGCAACGTTGTTGGTCACCAGCACGACGGTGTACCGCTCGCGCAACACGACCATCGTCTCCTCCACCCGTGCGGTCGAAATCGGGTCAAGACCCGATGTCGGCTCATCAAAGAGGATCATCTCGGGGTTGCCGGCCAGCACACGGGCAATACAGAGTCGTTGT
The DNA here is from genome assembly GCA_963779225.1 of uncultured Bacteroidota bacterium. Lineage (GTDB taxonomy): Bacteria > Bacteroidota > Ignavibacteria > UBA10030 > UBA6906 > CAVPCZ01. Next base: position 359,738 of record CAVZWW010000001.1, on the reverse strand, counting down.
TGCTGACCGCCCGAGAGGTTCATTGCCGGCGTGTGCAGGCGGTCCTTCACCTCATCCCAGAGGTAGGCCTCACGGAGGCTCCGCTCAACGATCTCCTCCAGTTTTGCCTTCTTGCGGATGCCATGCATCCGCGGGCCGTAGGTAATATTCTCCCCGATAGTCATAGGAAGCGGGAACGGCAGAGCGAACACGATCCCCACCCTCGCCCGGAGATCCTCCACGTCCATCCGGTCGATGTTGATGCCGTCCAGCAGAATGGTCCCCTCCTTCCGGTAGGTCGGATTCATCTCGTTCAGCCGGTTGAGACATTGGAGGAAGGAACTCTTGCCGGAGTTCGCAGGGCCGATAATAGAGAAGATTTCTTTGTGACAGATATCCAGAGAGAGATCCTTCAAGACACAGGTATCGCCGTAAAAGACATTCAGCCGGTGTATGGAGATGTGTGTCTGCATCGGATCACCACTTCTTCTTTTTCCGGAACCGGTACCGGAGGATAATGGCCGCCAGGTTCAGCAGGAGGACCAGCAGGAGAAGGACGAGCGCAGTTCCGTACCGCACTTCTTCGCGTATGCCCGGGACCTGGGTCGAGATGACATACAAATGGTACGGCAGAGCCATGGTCTGGTCGAAGACCGACGAGGGCAGTCTTGGAAGATAGAAAGCGGCAACCGTGAACAGGATCGGGGCGGTCTCACCGGCGGCCCGGCCGAGACCGAGGATCGTTCCTGTCAGGATGCCCGGCAGGGCATGGGGGAGCACCGCATGGCGGATGGTCTGCCAGCGGCTTGCACCAAGGGAGAGACTGACCATCCGGAACGAGCGGGGTACACTTTCGAGCGCCTCACGGGATGCCGTGATAATGACCGGGAGAATCATGATGCCGAGGGTCAATGACCCGGAGAGGATGGATACCCCGAAGCCGAAGAAGATAACAAAAATGCCGAGGCCGAAGAGCCCGTAGACGACGGATGGAACCCCGGCAAGGTTCACGATGGCCAGTTTGATCAACCTGCTGATCGCGTTGTCGAACGAGTACTCCACGAGGTAGATGGCGGAGAGGACTCCCAGCGGCACGGCAAAGGCGACGGCCCCCAGCACGAGGTAGAGCGTGCCCAGGATGGCGGGGAAAATCCCTCCGGCATTCATCCCCTGCTCGGGCATGCCGAGGAGAAAATCCAGATCGAGCGCGCCCACCCCCCGGACAAAGATGATCGCCAGCACAATGAGCACAGGGAGCACCACAAGCAGCGTGCACGCGAAGAGAGCAGCGAAAGCGATGCGTTGTTCCTGTCGGACGTTCATACCCGGGTCCTCACTTTCGTGCTGTCCGGTGGAGATAGAGATCGGCGACCCCGTTGATAACAAACGTAATCACGAAGAGCACGATGCCGATCGCGAAGAGAGCCGCATAATGGTCCCCTCCCTGAACGCTTTCCCCCATCTCGGCGGCAATGGTCGCGGTCAGGGTGCGAACCGGCTGAAGGAAGCTGTGCGGAATAAGGGCGGCATTGCCGGTGAGCATCATCACGGCCATAGTTTCGCCGATCACGCGCCCGATCCCCAGCATGACCGCTGCGAACATGCCGGGTCGCGCGGCGTATGCAACGATCCGCCAGGTTGTTTGCCATTTGGTCGCCCCCATGGCAATCGCCGCTTCGCGATACTGGCGCGGAACCGCCGTGACGGCGTCTTCGGCTATCGACACGATGGTCGGCATTGCCATAAAGGCCAAGGTGATCGAACCGGTGAGCGCGGTGAGCCCCGTGGGCAAACCGAACAGAGCCTTGATGAAGGGCCCGAGCGTGACCATCCCGATGAAGCCTATGACTACGGAGGGAATGGCTGCCAGCAGCTCAATCCCCGCCTTCAGCAACTCTTTGGTCCGGGACGGAGCGATCTCCGCGATATACAATGCGCTGGCAATCCCGAGGGGGATGGAAATGACCGCCGCACCCAGGGTCACCAGGAAGGAGCCAAGAATGAGCGGGAGTATACCGAATCGCGGCGGTTCCGATATCGGATACCAGTACTGACCGAAGAGAAAGTCCAGGGGATTCACGGTGAGAAAAGTCGACAGACCCTCTTTGAGCAGGAAGAGAAAGATCAGCACGACGATCACGATCGAGGTGATGCCGCTGGCAAGGATCATCTTCTCAATGATGGCTTCACGGATCTTGCGGATATTCATGCGTGCGCTCATGATCGTTCGGATGTACCTTCCATTGAATCCACCTCCTTACCGGTGAAGTCGCGCCGTGCTCTTCGGGAATGATCCGGCACCGAATTGCCGGCCACTAGTGAACAATGGGAACAAAGTCCAGTTTCTCCACCACCCGTTGTCCGTCGGCCGAGAGAACAAATCCGAGGAACTCCTTCACCAGCCCCGCGGGATCTCCTTTGGAATAGAACATGAGGGGTCGCGAGATGGGATAGGTGTTGTCCTGGGTGGTGGCCATGGTGGGGAGAACAAAAGGGGATTCGCGGTTCATGGCGATTTTCAAGACTTTGACCGTCTTGGTCACGTACCCCAGTCCAAAATAGCCGATGGCATTCGGGTTTTGCGATGCCTCGTCGGAGATCGCCTGGGAACTCGGCAGGAGAAGGGCATCGGGAGTGAACTCTTCTTTTCCACCCGGGTTGCCGTGGCGAAGCACATGTTCTTTGAAATAGACGTGCGTACCGGAATTCACTTCGCGGGAGAGCAGAACAATTTTCGCGTCGGCCCCCCCCAGTTGCTTCCAGTTTGTGGTCCGGCCGATGTAGATGTCGGCAAGCTGATCGATGGTCACCTGGGAGACAGGGTTCGAAGGGTGGACGATGACCGCGAGGCCGTCGAGGGCTACCACGATCTTTTTCGGTTCGAATCCCTTCTTTCGCGCCATGGTGATTTCGCCTTCTTTCATCTCCCGCGAGACCTGGGCCAAATCGCACGTATTGTTGAGCATGGAGGTAATGCCCGTTCCGGAGCCGCCGCCGGTAACAGCGATCGAGGCGCCGGGGTGTAACTTCATGTACTCTTCCGCCCACGCCTGTGTGAGGTTGACCATAGTATCAGAACCTTTGATTTGCAGGGTGGTTGCGGAGCGGTCTCCGCCCCGGCCGCATCCTGCCAGTACCGCGGCCATCAAGAAGGCCGTTGTTGTCCAGAACGTGAAGCGGAAGTTGATCATAATCACTCCAGTGTGCTGAAAAGAATGGGAGAATGGGAGAACAGACGACAAGCGTGCCGCACGGGTTGGCAGCCGTTAATATAGAAAATATTCCTGACACCTTCTACGGGCAAGGCCGTCGCGGGGGAGCGTTCACAACCGGTTCGATACGGAAGAGGGGGAAGCGTGTTGGTCTCCCCGGCATCAGCGCCGCCCCGTCTCCAGACGGTCAGGACGGCCTTCTCCCTCCCGGGCGCCCGCGGGATGGTCCCGATCGCCGGGATGTGGATCCTCTGCGGCGCACAGCCGGGGGTGCCTTCTCACGGGGTTTCTCGGGCGGCGGAAGCGCGGTGAGGAGAGCTTCCTCCGGTTGGACGCACTTGATCGGTTTCCCGAGGACGATTTCGATTTTCGGGATCTCGTAGGAATCATCTTCGGTGGCAAAACTGATGGACGTGCCGGTTGCGCCGGCGCGCCCGGTGCGCCCGATGCGGTGGACGTAGTCTTCGGGATCAAAGGGCAGATTGTAATTGACCACATGACTGACGCCCTCGATGTGCAGTCCGCGCGATGCGACATCGGTGGCTACCAGAACGCGCGTCGTGCCCGCGCGGAAGGCCTCAAGAGTCTTAACGCGCAATCGCTGATCGACATCTCCGGTCAGGAGACCGCAGCTGATCCCGTGCGAGGTGAGTGTGCGATAGAGTGTTCCGGTATCATCTTTTCGATTGCAGAACACCATCACACGTTCCAGGCGCTGGGTGGTGATCAGGTTGTAGAGCAGCATGAGTTTTTGTTCATTCGAAGCGATGTAGACGATCTGGTCGATTTCATCAACCGTGGCTTTTTCCGGCTCGATATCCACGATAACCGATCCCCGCGTCCAGCTGTCCGCGAGCCTGCTCACTTCAGGGGTCATGGTGGCGGTAAAGAACATCGTCTGACGTTTGTCCTTCGTCGGTGTGCTCAGCACGATCCGCCGGACGTCGGGAATGAACCCCATGTCGAGCATGCGATCGGCTTCGTCGATGATGAGGATTTCGACGCTGTCGAGGATGAGCTTCCCCTTCTGTTTGTAGTCGAGCAGTCTTCCGGGCGTGGCGACAATAACGTCGACGGGTTCCTTCTCGATATCGCGCACCTGCTTCTGGTAGTCCATTCCTCCGAACACGGGCAGCACCCTGCAGTTCATGTGGCGTGAAAGGCCGAGGGCATCTTTTTCGATCTGGAGGACAAGTTCGCGTGTTGGTGCGAGAATAAGGGCCCTGGGTCTTCCGGGTTTCCGCTGAGCCGGAGCGGCGTGTCGAAGGAAGTGTGTGAAGATCGCGATGAGAAACGCGGCCGTCTTACCCGTTCCTGTTTGTGCGCGTCCCCGGATGTCTGCGCCCTTGAGGGCGCTGGGAAGGACCTCCGCCTGCACGGGCGTACAGTACTTGAAGCCCAGATCGAACACTGCATGCAGGAGTTCCTGAGGCAGGTCCAGGTCCTGGAACCGGGTTTTTCCCTCGAGTGCGGGTATGGAAAACTGCCCGGCATCCCAGAGGTCGGGAGATTTCTGTGGCGGGGTTTCTTTGTGCGTTCGTTTCTGT
>CAVZWW010000001.1:0-352500 GCA_963779225.1 uncultured Bacteroidota bacterium | reverse complement strand
CTCTTTAAATGAATGGCTGCTTCTAAGCCAACATCCTAGTTGTCACTGCAACCCAACATCCTTTGTCTGTTAACCTCGATTTGGGGACCTTAGCGGTTGGTCTGGGTTATTCCCCTCTCGGCGTCGAAGCTTATCCCCCGTCGCCTGACTCCCAGGAAACATGTCAACGGAATTCGGAGTTTGTCTGGGTTTGGTATCGTTGTGACGACCCTAGCCCAATCAGTGCTCTACCTCCGCGACACTCTTACCTGAGGCTAGCCCTAAAGCTATTTCGAGGAGTACGAGCTATCTCCGGGTTCGATTAGCTTTTCACTCCTACCCACAACTCATCCAAGAAGTTTTCAACCCTCACTGGTTCGGACCTCCATGAGGTTTTACCCTCACTTCATCCTGGTCATGGGTAGATCACCCGGTTTCGCGTATACCGCACGATACTGATTCGCCCTATTCAGACTCGCTTTCGCTACGGCTGCGTCTCTTAAGAGACTTAACCTTGCATCGTACGAGTAACTCGTAGGCTCATTAAACAAAAGGCACGCAGTCACTCTCCCGCCCGTGCAAGCACGAACGGAATTGCTCCTACCGTTTGTAAGCATGCGATTTCAGGTACTATTTCACCCTCCTGTTAGGAGTGCTTTTCACCTTTCCCTCACGGTACTTGTTCACTATCGGTCACTGGAGAGTATTTAGCCTTGCGAGATGGTTCTCGCAGATTCCCACAGACTTCCACTTATTCCGTGGTACTTGGGAACGCTCACCAGAGAGCCGGGTCGTTTTCGACTACAGGACTTTCACCTCCTATGGTTCCACTTTCCAGAAGATTCGTCTAACGATCCGGTTTTTTACTCTCCGACCTTCTTGCGAGTTGGTCTGCAAGCGCCCCACAACACCATCGGTACAACGGTCGCATCCTTTACTGTACCGATTGGTTTAGGCTCTTCCCCTTTCGCTCGTCACTACTCGGGGAATCGTTATTACTTTTTCTTCCTAGGGGTACTGAGATATTTCAATTCCCCCCGTTGGCTCTACCGCACCTATGTATTCAGTGCGGAGTCGTCAGGTATAACCCTGACGGGGTTGCCCCATTCGGACATCGCCGGGTCAAAGGTTGTTTCCACCTATCCGACGCTTATCGCAGGTTACCACGTCCTTCATCGCCTTTCAGTGCCAAGGCATCCGTCGCATGCTCTTTGTAACTTTACCAAAAATCCTTATTAACACCGATGTTCAAAAATATCCAGGTGCTCCAATAAGAATACAATGCTTGATCAATTCCAGCGGTCAGCCACCGCGCCTTTGTCCACCCCGCTTTCGCGGAACGACTACCGACGCCGTTGCTAACGTAACTCTTCCTGTTTGTCAAAGAACAGTCCCGTGTTGCCACGGATCTGGTGTCACGTGTGGAGCTAACCGGGATCGAACCGGTAACCTCCTGGTTGCAAACCAGGCGCTCTCCCAATTGAGCTATAGCCCCGCAGACTGGTGGCGCTACACCCCGGCGAGATCGCCCGACGCACCCACCTGAACTGTGGGCCTGACTAGAGTTGAACTAGTGACCTCACGCTTATCAGGCGTGCGCTCTAACCACCTGAGCTACAGGCCCAACGTGACGCCAATAATTGAAAAACGTGTGCATAACCGCAAGCGCTTCATACCGAGTCCCTTCAGGTTCGTCTGTCCACCTCCGAACACCGTGAATGCCAGAGGTGAAAGAACGCTCCTTAGAAAGGAGGTGATCCAGCCGCACCTTCCGATACGGCTACCTTGTTACGACTTAGCCCCAGTCACTGGTCTTACCTTAGACGCCTGCCTCCCTTGCGGGTTGGCGCAGCGGTTTCGGGTACTCCCAGCTTCCATGGCTTGACGGGCGGTGTGTACAAGGCCCGGGAACGTATTCACCGCGTCGTGCTGATACGCGATTACTAGCAATTCCAGCTTCATGGAGTCGAGTTGCAGACTCCAATCCGAACTGAGAACGCTTTTTTGGGATTGGCTCCACCTTGCGGCTTGGCAACCCTTTGTAGCGTCCATTGTAGCACGTGTGTGGCCCTGGGTGTAAGGGCCATGAGGACTTGACGTCATCCCCGCCTTCCTCACTACTTGCGTAGGCAGTCCACTTAGAGTGCCCAGCTTGACCTGATGGCAACTAAGTGCAGGGGTTGCGCTCGTTGCGGGACTTAACCCAACACCTCACGGCACGAGCTGACGACAGCCATGCAGCACCTGTACAGTGTGTATTGCGGCGAAACCGACTTTCATCGGCTGGTCACCTGGCCTTTCAAACCCAGGTAAGGTTCTTCGCGTTGCATCGAATTGAACCACATGCTCCACTGCTTGTGCGGGCCCCCGTCAATTCCTTTGAGTTTCAACCTTGCGATCGTACTCCCCAGGTGGGGTACTTAATGCGTTAGCTTTGGCACTGAACCTTGCGACCCAGCACCTAGTACCCATCGTTTAAGGCGTGGACTACCAGGGTATCTAATCCTGTTTGCTCCCCACGCTTTCGCGCCTCAGTGTCAGTTGCGGACCAGGAGACCGCCTTCGCTACCGGTGTTCTTCATGATATCTACACATTTCACCGCTACACCATGAATTCCATCTCCCTCTGCCGCACTCAAGATCCCCAGTATCGAAGGCAGTTCTGCAGTTAAGCTGCAGGATTTCACCATCGACTTAGGAACCCACCTACACGCCCTTTACACCCAGTAATTCCGGACAACGCTCGGATCCTACGTATTACCGCGGCTGCTGGCACGTAGTTAGCCGATCCTTATTCGCAGGGTACTGTCAATCCCGTCAAACGGGACATTCATCCCCTGCAAAAGAGGTTTACATCCTAACGGACTTCATCCCTCACGCGGCGTCGCTGCGTCAGCCTTTCGGCCATTGCGCAATATTCCTCACTGCTGCCTCCCGTAGGAGTCTGGACCGTGTCTCAGTTCCAGTGTGGCTGATCATCCTCTCAGACCAGCTACCCATCGTTGGCTTGGTGAGCCGTTACCTCACCAACTACCTAATGGGACGCAGGCCCATCTCCGGGCACCCTTGCGGGCTTTTGATTCCGCTACAATGCTGCAGCAGAATATCATCGGGTATTAGTCCAGCTTTCGCTGAATTATCCCCGTCCTGAAGGCAGGTTGCCTACGCGTTACTCACCCGTGCGCCAGTGTACTCGGGATATTGCTACCCCTTTCCCCTCGACTTGCATGTGTTAGGCACGCCGCCAGCGTTCGTCCTGAGCCAGGATCAAACTCTTCGTTGTAATCTCAACAATTACAATGTCGAGTCTGAAGCTTGACAATCTCACCCCGTTTGCACGAGATGGATCGCCAAGGTTAAGGACTCAAGTATAATTGACTCTTGGCTATGCACACTGTTTTTCAAAGAACAACACTCTGTCCGCTTTCTTTGCGGGCCTTTAATATACTACTATTATCTCGTGATGTCAAGTCTCTGGTAGAACTACAACACGATTTTTTTGTACCCGGCCCAGCGGCCCTTTAAGAAGGGACTCTATTGTACGAACTTAACGGCATAATGTCAACAAGTTTTTTTTGCCTGCCACCATCTCCCCTGTAACAATCTGCCCCGGAATCACTACTGCACCGGCAGAACAGCCGCATCCAGCTCCGGCAAATCGCCGCGCCCCACCCCCTGCGCCGCACGATTTCCGGCATGGCATCCCTAGACGACCCGGAAAGATGGAAAGAGACTTTCAACGAAAACTGTGCAGGATTCAAATCGAGGACCACCAGGCAACACCGGAAGCATCTTACGACTCCGCAGTCGAGTCCAGATCCCAGCTTCTCATCCGCTCACACTGTTCGCGGTCGGTAATATCATAGTGGATCGGGGTCACCGAGACATACCCCTCGAGCACGGCAACCTGATCCGTATCCGGATCCGTATCCGTGACATTCATATGACCCGTCAGCCAGAAATATTCGCGGTTCGCAGGATCACGCCGCACGTCAAATGTGTCTTCCCAGGATGATTTGCCCTGAACGGTAACCTTGATTCCTCTGATCTCATTTTCGGGCAGGGCCGGGACATTCACGTTCAGCAGGGTCCCCTGGGGCAAACCGCGCCCTATCACTATTTCTGCAATCCGCGCCGCAATGCGTGCGGCATAACGGAAATCGGCCGCCGCATAGGTCGTCAACGAAACCGCAATCGAAGGGATGCCGAGGATCGTCCCCTCCGTCGCCGCCGACACCGTCCCCGAGTAGATGATGTTGATCGCCGTATTCGAGCCATGGTTGATGCCCGACATCACCAGGTCGGGCTTCTCCTTCAAAAGGAACTTCACGGCAAGCTTCACACAATCGGCCGGAGTGCCGTCCACCGCATATCCGAAAAACTCCCCGTTCTTGTGGAAAGGAACAGCACGGAGAGGATAATTCATCGTGATCGCGTGTCCGACCGCGCTCTGCTGGCGATCCGGAGCCACCACGGTCACCCGCGCAATCTTCCGGAGCTCCCCGGCAAGGGCATGGATACCCGGCGCGTCAATGCCATCGTCGTTGCAGATCAGAATATTCAATAACTCTCCTTCACCCGGGGAAAATCTCCGGATTTCACATCCTTGATGTACCTGCTGAACGCCCCGCGCATGACGTCGGCCAGTTCGGCGTACCGGCGGACAAAGCGCGGTCTGAATTCCTCGGTCAGTCCGAGCATATCATAGACCACGAGAACCTGGCCGTCACAGTGCGGCCCCGCGCCGATCCCGATAGTCGGAACAGGTACCGCCTGCGTCACCTTCTTTGCCAGCGCCGCCGGGATCTTTTCCAGGACGATGGCGAAGACCCCCGCTTCTGCAAGCACTCCGGCATCCCGCACCAGTGCTGCCGCCTCGGCTTTTTCGGTGGCACGCACTTCGTAGGTTCCGAAGGTATTGATCGCCTGCGGGGTGAGACCCAGATGCCCCATCACCGGGATGCCGATGTGCACAAGATGCCGCACGATCTCCGCAATGTGCGCCCCCCCTTCAAGCTTCACCGCCCCCACCCCGACCTCCTTCATCACGCGGCCGCAGTTGCGTACCGCATCGTCCACACTGGTCTGGTACGACATAAACGGCATATCCACCACGATAAGCGCATTCTTTACCGCCCGCTTCACCGCCTTGGCATGATAGATCATATCGTCCACCGTCACCGGCAGAGTGGTCTCGTGCCCCTGGACGACATTCCCCAGCGAGTCGCCGACCAGAATGATATCGATGCCCACCCGGTCGAGATTCTGTGCGACAAGAAAGTCATAGCCGGTCAGCATCGTGATCTTTTCGCCCGACTGTTTCATGGTCAGGACGGTGCGTGTGGTCACCACCCGCGAACGGGCTTCAGTGGGGGTCATGAAAGTTTCTCCGCAGACGGTGCATGCTGATTCTCCGGGCTGATGTCGAATGCTATTCCCCATTCGATCTCAAAACCCCGCCGGATACACCCGGCCAGGTGTTCGAGGTCGGGCGGAGCCCCGAGTATTTCGGACAGTTCGACGGTCTTTTCCGTCATCTCATTCCGGATCTGATCCCGCACCTTCGGATCGGCGACGTGCAGGTAATCGACAAGACGCCGGTGTGCCGGCCCGCAAAGAATCGAACCGTGCTGCAGGACAACATCACGCTCTCCGTCCGGAAATCGTCGTTGTGCGCTCCCCACCAGCTTTCGCCCGCCCCATTCAATCTCATATCGTGCAGAGCTGGTGAAACAGGGTATGGAGGATGCCTGGCGGTAGGTCTCCGCGAAGTTCGGTTGCGATTTCTGGAGCGCCACCGGAACACCGAACAACTGCAAACCGCGCACCAGCGCCCGGCTGATATCGTTGTACACCTGCAGCACACTGCGCCGGCCCGTTTCCATAACCAGACAGTAGGTCAGCTCTTCGGCATGGAGGATTGCCCGGCCACCGGTGGGCCGGCGTACAATATCGATGCCGTCCGCCGCACAGAGGCCGGCATCCAGGTCATCGGCGGATTGATGATAACCGAGGGAGATCGCCCAGGGGTTCCAGCGGTAAAGCCGCAGCGTGGAGTGCGCGTCCGCGGACGATGTGCACTGCAGCGCCCGTGCCCCTTCTTCATCGATACGCATGTTCCGGGCGCCCGACTGTGCGCCTGAGTCGACAAAGAGCCAGTGCATCGCCCGCTTAACCACGGAGACGGGGAGCGCCAATGATGCCGCGCCGGCTGCCGCGGATGAATTCCACGACATGGGCAACCTCCCCATATTGCATCAGAAGCGGATCGGCGGCGATTTTCTGAAGAGCCTGCGTGACGTTCAGACCCGACCGGTACAGGAGATGGTAGGCCCTGTCCAGCGCATCAACAAGTTCACGCGAGAAGCCCCGCCTGCGAAGTCCGATGCTGTTCAGCCCTTCATAAACCGCCCGTTGCCCCCCCGCAAGCACATAGGGAGGGATATCCTTGGGAACGCGCAAACCACCGCCGATCATTGCGTGGCAGCCGATCCGCGTGAACTGATGAATGAGCGCTCCCCCCCCGATAATCACCACATCCTCAACCAGCGCGTGCCCTGCCATCATGGCCGCATTCGCCATGATCACTCTGTTGCCGATCTCACAATCATGAGCCACGTGCACATAGCCCATGAGAAAACAGTCCTCACCGATTCGTGTGCACCCTCCTTCGCCGGTTCCCCGGTGAAGTGTGGCATATTCCCGCACAATGGTCCGGTCGCCGATTTCACACGTTGTGGGCTCATTGGCATATTTCAGGTCCTGGGGGGCATGCCCGATGACCGCGCCGTGATGGATCGTACAATTCCTTCCAATGCGGGCACCGGTGGCGATGTAGGCGTTTCCGCCCACCGTCGTCCCGTCGCCGATCTCGGCCCCGTCTTCGATGATGGCGAATGGACCGATGGTGACGTTTGCCCCGAGCCGGGCATGCGAACCTATTGCCGCGCGTGGATCAATCGTTGTGGTCATGGGAATTTTCAGGATGCGGTGTCGGTCTTGGGATTATTCCGGTCGATGATCGATGCCATGAGTTCAGCCTCCGCCACCAGCGAACCATCCACGAAGGCTTTTCCCTTCATCAAACAGATGCGGCTCTTCCGGCTGACCATCTTCAGTTCGAAGACCAGCTGGTCCCCGGGGATCACCGGCTTGCGGAATTTCGCATTGTTGATGGACATGAAAAACACCAGCTTGTCGCCCGGATTTTCCACGCCGTTCAGGAGCAGGATCCCCCCTGTCTGCGCCATCGCCTCGATAATGAGCACGCCGGGCATGACCGGCTGGCCGGGAAAGTGTCCTTCAAAAAACGGCTCATTGGTGGTCACGTTCTTCACGCCGACGACACTTTCATCGATCTTGAAGTCTACAATCTTGTCCACCAGCAGGAACGGATACCGGTGCGGGAGAATCCTCTTGATCGCGTTAATGTCGAAGATCACGCCCTCTTTCCGTTCGTGCTGGAACTTCCGGATCAGCTTCTTCTGCTGGTAGAGCTTCCGGATCATGCGCGCAAATTCGATATTGCTGGCATGGCCGGGACGGGCCGCAAGGATCTGCGCCTTCAGGGGTACACCGATCAGGGCAAGATCCCCCATCATATCCAGCAACTTGTGCCGCGCGGGTTCGTTCTTGAAGTGCAGCGAACGGTTGTTCAGCACGCCGTTGTTGCCCAGAATTACCGCCCCTTCGATCCCCAGTTTCCCCGTGATCCGTTTGATCTCGTCACCGTCCAGTTCCCGATCGACGATGACAATCGCGTTATCCAGGTTCCCTCCCTTGATCAGGCCGGCCTCGTGCAGCATTTCCACTTCATGGAGGAAGCAGAACGTGCGGCAGGGAGCAAATTCGGTGGCGAATTCCTTCTCGAGATTGAAGAGCCCGCTGTGCTGGCTGCCCAGCGCCGGGTTGTTATAGTCAACCATCACCGTGATGCGGTAGTCATCGAGCGGCAGGGCGACAATATCCACCCCCTTCGCTTCGTTGTGATAGGTGACGGTCTGATCGATGATGAGGTAGTCTTTGGGTGCATCCTGCTTTTCAAACCCAGCATTCATCAGCACATCCACATACGGCTTGGAACTGCCGTCGCCGATGGGCGGTTCATTGGCATCAAGTTCCACAATCACATTGTCGATCTGCAAACCCACCAGGGCCGCCATCACGTGCTCGACCGTATGCACCCGTACATCGCCGATGCCGATCGTGGTACCGCGGGAGATGTCGACCACATGATCCACGTCCGCCGGCACCTCGGGAGAGCCGCCGATATCCGCACGGCGGAACCGGATTCCGGTGTTTTCGGGCGCGGGCCTGAACGTCATGGTGGAAATACTGCCGGTATGGAGTCCCACACCGCTGATCGATACGGGCTGCTTGATGGTGCGCTGTTGAACGAGCATGGCAGGGTCTGTGGGCTGGGATTGGGAATGTGGTATAATGGTTTCAGACGGCGCGACCGGCAGGGTGTCGCCTAGCTTTGCCGGCCCGCGGATTCAGTGGTCGCTTTGTCTAATCGGGCTTCCAGATTGGTCAGACGTTTCTGGAGGTCGCGGACAGTCGCCAGCACATCAGGAAGCTGGGGGAACGATCCGTATATCCGCATTGCCTCCCGCTGCGGAGACGCCGGCGTCCCGAAAAAGGCTCCTCCCGGCGCGGTCAGGGAACGGTGAACGCCCGATTGGGCGCCGATCTTCACGCCATCGGCGATTTCGATGTGCCCGTTGAATCCCACCTGCCCTCCGACCATCACGTTTTTCCCGAGTTTGGTGCTCCCGGAGATACCGCTTTGCGCAGCCATCACCGTGTTTTCGCCGATGACCACGTTGTGGGCGACCTGGATCAGGTTGTCAAGCTTCACACCTTTCTTTATCCGCGTTTCACCCATCGTTGCGCGATCGACGGTGGTGTTGGCACCGATCTCCACGTCGTCTTCAAGGACCACGATGCCCATCTGGGGAATTTTCTCGAACGTCCCGTCCGGGCAGGGGGCAAATCCGAATCCGTCGCTCCCGATCACTGCTCCCGGTTGAAGGATACATCGTGCCCCGACGCGGCAGGATTCCCGCACGGTGACGTTCTGATAAATGAGACAGTCCGGCCCGATAACGGCATCGTCGGCGATGACCGCGCCGGGGGCGATCATTGTGCGATCGCCGATCCGGCACCGTTCGCCGATAACCGCACAGGGGCCCAGACGGACGTCCCGGCCCAGCACGGCTGTCGATGCAACAACGGCGGTCGGATGAATCCCTTCGGAGACCGGGGGACGGGGAGGATGGAACAGCGCCAGGACCCTGACAAAGGCAACGTACGGATCGTCCACGCGGAGCAGGGAGAGGGGCGGGGCCCCGGCAGGCCGGCCTTCCACTGCGGTCTTCCGGCCGACGATCACGGCAGCGGCGCGTGTGCCCGCCAGGAAGCGGGCGTACTTGGAGTTGGCGAGAAATGTCATGTCGCCATCGCCCGCATCGTCAATCTTCGCGACCCGGACGATCTCCCGGTCGCCGTCACCTTCGACCGCTGCACCGATCAGCCGGGCGATCTCGCGAATGGTCACGTGCCCCTCCGAGTCGTTGATGTTACTTGCCGAAGGCCTGCATGCGCTGAACAACAAGAGTCGTGAGGTCCCGCTTTTCGTTGGCGTACAACAGGAGAATCTCGCCGCTCCTGTCGAAAATGTAATCGTACCCATCCTCCTGGGCGATGGTCTCCAGGACCTGAAAGATCTTGTTCTGGATGGGTTTCATGATTTCGTTCTGCTTCTGGAAGAGTTCCCCGTTCTGTCCGAATTTCTTGTTCCGGAATTCGGTGATTCCCTGATCCAGATCGCGCAGCTCCTTTTCCTGCTCCGCACGCACCTGTTCGGTCAGAATGAGCTTCTTCTTGTCATAGTCGTCGAACTTCCTCTTCCACTCCGCCTGCATTTTCTGGAGTTCTCCCTCCCACTGTGCAACGATGGCGTCGAGGGATTTCTGCGCGTCGATGGCTTCCGGAAGCGCCTGCATGATCGCTTCGCTATTGATGTGGCCGATCTTGCCCTGACCGAACATCACACCGGCAGCGCATACCAGGAGCACCAGCACAACGATCTGTTTCATATATCCTCTTCCGTTGGTAATGAACGGGAAGGGTGCTTATTTCCCGCGCTTCAGGCGGTCGATGACCTTGAAGGTGATGTCATGAGCCGGATCGCCGTACAGCAGAATCTGAATCGATTCGGTCTTGTCGAAGACAAAACTGTATTTTTCTTCCTTCGCAACAGCGGAGATGGCGGACTTGATGCGTTCGCGGAGCGGCGTCAGCACTTTTTCGGTTTCCCGGGCCAGTTCGCCGTCGTTGCCGAGTTTCTGCACGCGGTACTCGTTCATGCGGCGTTCCATTTCAATCAACTTCTGCTGTTCCCCTTTTTTGGCGGATTCGGTCATCAGCGCTTCTTTTTTCTGGTATTCCTCGTAGCGACTCGCCAGTTCTTTCTGCATCGCTTCGAGAGAATCCTGGATGGGCTTGCCCATGGCGTCGATGCGCCGCTGCGCATCCTGCGCGGCCGGGAGCTCCTGGAAAATCTTGGAGGAATTGACATAGCCGATTTTCTGCTGCGCCTGCACCGATGGAACAAGCAGGGTCACAGCAAGAATAAGCGAAAGAAGGGAGAGCGGTGTTTTCACAAGTGCCTCACTGGAGTGTAGGTGGTTGGTGTCAGAGAATTAGAAGCCTTTACCGAACACAAAATGGAACCGCCAGCCGTCAGGCCTCCCGTCGCGCGGGAATACATCATCGAAGCCGTACCCGTAGTCAAACCCGATCATGCCGATCGGATTGATGAGCAGCCGCGCGCCAAAGCCGGCGGAACGTTTCAAATCGAAGAAGTCCGCACGGGCGAACGACTCGTACACATTGCCCCCTTCGACGAACGTGAGCAGGTAGATCGGGATCGGATTCACGGCAAGCGCGAACCGCACTTCCAACGTCTGTTTCGCCATCGCCTGTCCGCCGACGATTGCACCGCTGGAGTTGCGTGGACCGACGGCCTGGTCTTCATACCCGCGGAGCGGGGTTGTGGAGATGTAGCCCAGCCCCGTCCCCCCCATGAAGAAAAGATCCACAGGTTGAATATACGATTGCCTGTAGAATGTGGCGATGTACCCGTACTGGGAGGAAAGATACAGCGCCATGCGGCTCGAACCGAACAGGGGCAGATACCATTCCGAATTGAACATCCACTTGTGGAAGTCGATAGTCCCCGGCAGCAGGGGTCCACCGGCCATCTGGATGGAAAGGGAGACGCTGGATCCCGACGTCGGGAATATCGGGTTGTCCACGCTGTTCCGGGAAAGCACCTGCGTAATGCTCACCTGGCTGGATTTTCCTTCACGGTAGATACCCCGGCCGTCCCGCACTTCGTTCACCTGAGCGTCAAAGATCCAGTCACCGCGGAAATAGTCATCCGGCCATTTGAACCGGCGGCCCAGGCGGACCGATCCGCCGGTACGCTGGTAGTCGAACGTGTAGACCTGGCGCGTGTCGAAGAGGGTCACCCCCAGAAGAGTGGAGGTATTAAAGAGCCAGGGTTCCGTGAAACCGATCGTGAAGGTCCGGTACCGCGATCCCTCGCCGAACATCCATTCAAAATTGAGGACCTGACCTGCGCCGCCCGTCAGGGGTTCGCTGATGGAGAAATTGTTGATCGTGAACCCGAGTGCGCCCGTGACACCGAACGCGCCGCTGTACCCCACGGAGGCATTAATGTTGTCGCTGGACTTCTCTTCCACTTCGTAGGTCAGATCCACGGTCTTGTCATCCACCAGCACGTAATCCGGTTTGATCTTTTCCGGATTGAAGTAATTCAGCTGGGAGAGCTGACGGATCGTCCGGACAATTGCCGAACGGCTGAAGTAGTCGCCCGGACGCGTATAGAATTCGCGCCGCAGGACCTTTTCCTGTGTCTTGGTATTCCCCTTCACGCTGACGTGGCCGATTTTGAATTGATTCATTTCGTACACATTCACGAGGATATCGATGCTGTCTTCCGCAACCCGGGTCTCGCGCGGCTCGAGATTGAAGCGCAGGTACCCGTTGTCCAGGTACAGTGCGGCCACATCGGTCTGTTCTTCATTGCCGCGGAGGTTCTTTTCGAACTTCTCGGCGTTGTATATTTCTCCCGGGAGCATGTTGATCCGTTCGTTCAACACGTAGTCGGGGTACACGGTATTCCCCTGCCATGCGAGCCGGCGGAGCTTGTACTGAGGACCTTCATGGACCTTCATATGGATGGACATCTCGGTCCGGTCTTCACTGTAGGTCAGCGTGTCAAAGAGCAGCTGTGCGTCGCGATAACCGTTTCTCCGGTAGAACTGAATGATCTTGGCCTTGTCTTCCTGGAATTTCTTACGGTCGAGTTTGGCGGACGACCAGAATTTCCACCAGTGTTTCACGGCGGTATCGTCCATAGCCCCGGACAGATCGTCGTCCGAAAAGGCGGTGTTGCCCTCGAATTCGATATTCGCGACCTCGACTTCGCTCCCCTCGTTTATCGTCACGCGAACCAGCATCCGCTGTTTTGCGGTATCAACGGGTTCGGTAGTGACCGCAACAGTCGCAAGCAGATAGCCCTCTTTCTCATACAGTTTCTGGATTTCGCGCGATATCCTGTTCAGATCCTGGGGTGGCAGAACCTGGCCGCGGATGAAGGGGATGACCTTCCGGATGTCATCGGTGCTCACCCCGTCATTCCCTTCAATCTCCAGCCTGTCGAACCGGGGATATTCGGTGACCTTGATGAGGAGGATAGATACCGTTTCCCATCTTGCGGTCGGTGAGTATCTGGATATCCTCGAACATGCGGAGGGACCAGAGCTTCCGGACAGCCTGACTGATCTGATCGCCCGGTACGGTGATTTCATCACCGACCTTCAATCCTGAATTGGCAATAACGGCCGCGGGATCTGCAAGCGTGTTCCCTTCAACGGAGATGCCGAGAATCTTCAGAACTTCCTGGGAGGGGGGTGTTTGGGCGCTCAGATGAATCGGGGCAAACAGGGCAATTCCAGCGGCCAACAGCACCAGCACTCGCGTCTTCATCATATTACGGACCTGCAACACTCTTGAGAAAACGACGCAAACCGCTCTTGCCGTCGGTAGCTTTGTGAACCTGTTCGCTGACCATTCCGAAGCGCCGCTCGCGCCGTTGATAGTCACTGATGGCAGCATACAAATCGCTCCGGCGAAAGCCGGGCCAGAATTTCGGCGTGATGTATATCTCAGAATAGGCAAGCTGCCAGAGGAGGAAATTGCTGATCCGCAATTCTCCGCTCGTGCGGACAAGAAGGTCGGGATCCGGTGCTCCCCGCATGGAAAGATGGCGGGCAACAACATCTTCCATGACCGCATCCGGATCGAGACGCCCTTCCCGGATCTCCCGGGCGATGCACTTGACCGCTTCTGTGATATCCCACCGGCCGCTGTAACTGAGGGCAAGGGTAAGCGTAAGCCCGGTGTTGTGCTGCGTCTTGATGCCGGCATCCCTCAACTCCGCCTGTACCTCGGCCGGAAGCGCCCCGGTGTCGCCGATCGTCTGCAAACGGACATTGTTCGTGTGAAGGCGGTCGGTCTCGTCGCGCAGGGCGGTCAGCAGAAGCCGCATCAGCAGGGAGACTTCCTCTTCGGGGCGCTTCCAGTTTTCAGTCGAGAAGGCGTACAGGGTGAGGTACTCGACACCAAGTTGCCCGCAAACCTCGACGATTTCCCGGACTGATTCAACGCCTTCATGATGACCGGCTATGCGCGGAAGTCCACGTTTTTTTGCCCAACGCCCGTTGCCGTCCATAATAACGGCAATATGCCGGGGGATCTCCCCGGCGGAACGCAGGCTCTCCTGCTCGGCTTTGTCTTTTCCCGTTGCTTCCCGCGGACCAGATGCCAAGGAAATCGCTCTCCAGTCAGAAAATGGTGGTGCTCCGCCGCACGGTGTATGGCGGGAATAAAAATGTAACGGATTTTCGCCCGAAAGTCAAATTTGACTTTCGGCCTCCATTCCGGTATATTTTTTTTGCACTCTATTCCAGAAAGGGACTTTATGGGCGCTCCGAACATGGCGGGAATGATGAAACAGATCCAGAAGATGCAGGAACGGATGGCCCAGGTCCAGGAGGAATTGGAACGGAAGACCGTGGTAGGAGAAGCCGGCGGCGGAATGGTAAAGGTGACCGCAAACGGCAAGCAGCACGTTGTCAGCATTGCCATCGAGAAAGAAGTGGTAAACCCGGAGGATGTGGCAATGCTGGAGGATCTTGTACTTGCCGCAGTTAACAAGGCCCTCGAAGAATCCTCCAGAACGGCGCAGGAAGAAATGTCGAAGGTGACGAGCGGCATGATGCCGAATATCCCCGGACTGAACATCCCGGGTTTCTAGAACATACCGCGGGATTATGCTGTACACATCGGAAACCCTCCAGCAGCTTATTGAGCATTTCTCCCGTCTTCCCGGCATCGGCCGCAAGACCGCACTCCGCCTTGCGCTTTTTGTCCTGAAACAACCGCGTGAGGACGTGGTCGCAATGGCACACGCGCTGGTAAACGTGAAAGACCGGATCCGCCCCTGCTCCGTCTGCTGCAATATTACCGAAGTTGATCCCTGCGCAATATGCGGAAGCCCGAAACGGGATCCCCAGACCATCTGCGTCGTTGAAGACCCGAGCGATGTGATCGCCATCGAAAAAACCAATGATTTCAGGGGTCTGTACCATGTCCTGGGCGGAGCGCTCTCCCCCCTGGATGGCATCGGTCCGGACGAACTGAAGGCAAGGGAACTGCTTGCCCGACTGCCGGGAAATGTGATAGAAGTGATTCTCGCGCTGAACCCGACGGTGGAAGGTGAAGCCACCACCATTTATCTGACCCGGCTTCTGAAGCCGCTGGGTGTCAGGGTCAGCCGCCTCGCGCGAGGCATTCCGGTTGGCGGAAACCTGGAATTTGCCGACGAAGCTACGCTATCAAGGGCGCTGGAGGGACGCATCGTCCTGTGACCCACCCGGCCGGTAGAATCCTTCACCCATTCCTGTTCTTGATGCTTTTTCCCTTTCCGGGATGCGGGCTGTTCGGGCCGCGTGAACCCGAACCGCCGACACAGTCCGGCCTCAACAACCGCCCCCCGACGGAACCGTCCATTGTTATCGCAAACCTGCAGAGCGCCATCGACGAGAAGAACATTGTCAATTATGCCGGGTGTTTCGCCGACCCGTCCAAGGGAAACCCGCCGTTTGTCTTTATTCCCTCGGCGGACGCCGGAGCGCTGTACGCCGGAGTCCTTTCGACCTGGTCCTACAATGATGAGCAGTCGTACTTCCAGAACCTCATCGCCCGGAGTCCGGCGCAGGCGTTCTCCAGTCTCTCCCTCACCCTCAAGACGTCGACTGTCAGTGCGGATTCGGTCGTCTACAGCTACGACTATGTGCTGGTGTTTGAGCATACCGATCCGGCCTTTCCCCGCACCGCCCGGGGTGCGCTGCAGTTTACACTGCGGGTGGACAACAGCAACTTCTGGATGATCCAGCGCTGGGTGGATTTCCGGACCACGACAGATATTTCGTGGAGCCATTTCAAAGGAAATTTCAGCAATTGACCCGTGCCTGCAGGGCACGAGGGGGCAGCACAACAACGCGACACGGAGAAACAGGCTTGTGAGACGCATCAGGTGCATATTGCATACGCTGCCCCGCCTGTGCGGAAGACGGCTGCCGCTGCGGCTCGGCCTTCTCCTCTCTCTTGTCGCCCTGACCGCGGCACCCGCCTGCCTCAATCCGTTTGCGCCGGCATGGGACAGCTCGCCTTCGGAATCCACCTGTGACCCGAATACGATCGAAGGGCTCTTTCAATGCTTCCAGGCGGCCTATACCTTCCGCGACACCATTGTGTACGGACGGCTGATCGATCCGAACTTCGTCTTCGTATACCGCAATTATGACCTGGGCATCGACGTCACCTGGGGCCGGGACGATGACATGCGGACAACCTTCGGGCTGTTTCAGAATGCGCAGAAACTGGATCTGATCTGGAACAACATTATCTCCACGACCGCCGAATCCACAAACGTCAACGTGATCCGCGGCTTCAACCTGACGCTGGTCTTCAACCCGAGTGACATTGAGCGGATCGACGGGTATGCAAATCTCACCCTGCGCCGTGTACGCATTTCCGACCCCTGGAAAATCGTGCGCTGGCGCGATGAGTCCAACTTCTGAGGAACGACGACGTGTCCGACCCGCAGCGGGGGTTTCCACTACTATGAGCCTTTCATACACTCTGCGTGAAAGCTTTTCCGGCTTCACACGAACAAAACTCTCCAGCATACTGTCCGTAATAACGATCGCCATCGCCCTCATGTTCCTCGGCCTGTTCACGGTGATCACGATTCACGCCAATCGCTTTCTGGATGAGCTCCGCAATCGCGTCGAAGTTGAAGCCTTTCTCGAAGAACCGATCGCTCTCATCGACGTGGACAGTCTCGCCCACGTCATTGCAAATCTGGAGGGCGTCGAGCGCGTGGAGTACGTGACCAAGGAACAGGCCGCGGAAACATTCAAGAAGGAATTCGGCGAAGACATCCTCGATGTGCTGGACTACAATCCGCTCCCGCCTTCGTTCAAGGTGTTTCTCAAAGACGGATACAAGACGCCGGCCCGTGCCGAGGCACTTGAACACCGGCTCCGTGCGTGCAGCGGCATTGAAGACGTGGTCTACCGAAAGGGTATGCTGATTATCATCGATCAGCGGGCCCGGGTCCTGCACAACGTTACACTCGGCCTGGGGATCCTCGTCGGCCTTTCAGCAATCATCCTGGTCTCCAATACGATCCGGCTCGCGATCTACGCCAAACGGCAGCTTATCAGAACCATGGAGCTTGTCGGCGCGACAGGGCTCTTCATCCGGGTGCCGTTCCTGCTGGAGGGGATCCTGCAGGGCCTGCTGGGAGGAGTGATCGCCGCAGGCTTTCTGTATGTGCTGCTTGTCCATGGCCTCCGGTACCTGTCCTCCGAACTGGCCGCGTATATCGACATGTCCCCCGCGTTCTTCCTGCTCGTGGTCGGGGCCGGTCTCCTTCTCGGGCTGGTGGGTGCGCTGATTGCGGTGATACGTTTCATACGGAAAGACTGATGGGGGACGGTTGCACTATTGCCGGACGTTTTGTAGATTACTCAAGATTTCACCGTTACCATCCACACGACGCTTTCCCGGTTCTTCATTCTCACCGACCTCCTGGTATTCACTATAGTAGAGAGCGATCTCTATGAGCAAGACAACCGCGTTCCTGACATCCTCGGTCGGCCGGAAGCTGATCATGGGGCTGTCCGGGCTCTTCCTGTGCAGTTTCCTGGTCGTCCACCTCTATTTGAACCTTTTCCTGCTCAAACAGGATAACGGCGGGACGTTCGACCTCTATTCGGAGTTCATGGCGACCTACCCCCTGATCCGGCCACTGGAGATCTTCCTGTTTTTCGGTTTCCTCCTCCACGCCTTTCTGGGCATCTGGCTCTGGCTGGTGAATCGCCGGGCCCGCCCGGTGCGCTATGCCGTCCTGAAAGCAGGTGACAGCAGCGCCCTGTCGTCACGTATCATGTGGGCCACCGGCATCGTGGTTGCCGTCTTTCTGGGGCTTCACATCAATACGTTCTTCATCCAGTCGCGGTTCTTTGCCAACGGACGCACCATGTATGAAATCGTACGGGAAGCGTTCCTCAATCCGTGGACCGTCGGCTTCTACCTGGTCGCACTCGCCTTCCTTGCCTACCACCTGCGGCACGGCTTCCAGTCCTCATTCCAGACATTCGGCATACGCCACCCGCGGTACCGGCAGGCAATCGACGTTCTCGCCATTGTCTTCTGGCTGCTCATCCCGCTGGGGTTCGCCGCCATCCCGCTCTTCTTCCTCTGGGCTCACTAAAGGGTCATCACCATGACATTAGACGCCAAGATACCATCCGGTCCGATTGAGAAAAAATGGGACACACACCGGTTCAACCTGAAACTGGTGAATGCCGCAAACAAGAGGAAGTACACGGTCATCGTTGTGGGTACAGGTCTGGCCGGCGCTTCCGCCGCAGCGTCCCTTGCGGAGCTCGGGTACAACGTGATCTCCCTCTGCTACCATGAATCCCCCCGCCGCGCCCACAGCATCGCGGCGCAGGGAGGCATCAACGCACCCAAGAACTACACCAACGACGGGGATAGTGTGTTCCGCCTCTTTTATGATACCGTCAAGGGAGGCGACTACCGTGCCCGCGAAGCCAATGTCTACCGCCTGGCCCAGGTGAGCGGACTCATCATCGATCAGTGTGTGGCGCAGGGTGTGCCGTTCGGCCGGGAGTACGGCGGCATGCTGGACAACCGCTCGTTCGGCGGTGCGCAGGTTTCGCGCACGTTCTACGCCCGCGGTCAGACAGGCCAGCAACTTCTCCTCGGCGCCTACTCCGCTCTCTGCAGGCAGATCGACTCGGGAAAGGTGAAATTCTACCCGCGCCGTGAAATGCTCGACCTGGTCGTCGCGGACGGCCAGGCCCGCGGCATTGTCGCACGCGACATGATCACCGGAGAGCTGGAGGTCTACACGGCAAACGCCGTGGTCCTCGCCACCGGCGGCTACGGGAATACCTTCTACCTGTCCACGATGGCAAAAGCCAGCAATGCAACCGCCATCTGGCGCGCGCACAAACGGGGCGCACTTTTCGGGAACCCGTGCTTCACGCAGATCCATCCCACATGCATCCCGCAGAGCGGCTCGTACCAATCGAAACTCACGCTCATGAGCGAAAGCCTGCGGAATGACGGGCGTATCTGGGTCCCGAAAGCCAAGGGTGACAAACGGAATCCGCAGGATATTCCGGAAGACGAGCGGGACTACTACCTCGAACGCCTCTATCCCTCATTCGGCAACCTGGTCCCACGGGATGTCGCCTCACGACGCGCCAAAGAAATGTGCGACAAAGGCTTCGGCGTCGGTCCCACAAGCCTCGCCGTGTACCTGGACTTCTCCGACGCGATCAAGCGCAACGGAAAACCCTGGATCGCCGAAAAGTACGGCAACCTGTTCGACATGTACCATGAAATCACCGCGGAGGATCCCTACGCCATCCCGATGCGGATCTACCCGGCGGTCCATTATACCATGGGCGGCCTCTGGGTGGACTACAACCTTATGAGCAACATCCCCGGACTGTACGTTGTCGGCGAAGCGAACTTTTCCGACCACGGGGCAAACCGGCTCGGCGCCAGCGCTTTAATGCAGGGGCTGGCAGACGGGTACTTCATACTCCCGTATACGATCGGCGACTACCTGGCGGGCACGCAGTTCAAAGCGGTCAAACCCGACGACAAACCGTGCCTGGAGGTGCGGAACGAAGTGGAACAGCGTCTGGCGAAGTTGATGGAGATCAAGGGGAAACGCACACCGGACGATTTCCACCGTGAACTCGGCAAGATCATGTGGGACAACGTGGGGATGGGACGCAACAAGAAGGGGCTGGAGGAAGCGATGAAGAAGATCGCCGCTCTGCGCACGGAATTCTGGCAGGATGTGAAAGTGGTCGGGTCCGCAGATGATGTGAACAATGAGCTGGAACGCGCCGGGAGAGTCGCCGATTTTCTTGAGCTGGGTGAGCTCCTGGCTCGCGATGCCCACCATCGGGAAGAATCCTGCGGCGGACATTTCCGCGAGGAATATCAAACGGAAGAGGGGGAGGCGAAACGCAACGACAAGAAGTTCGCGTATGTCGCCGCATGGGAGTTTACCGGCGAAAATACGACGCCTGTTCTGCATAAGGAAACACTGGAATTCGAATACGTGAAACCTTCCCAGAGGAGCTATAAGTGATGAACTTCACGGTGAAGATCTGGAGACAGAAGAACCGGGACACCAGGGGGAAGCTGGTCACGTACACGGTGCGCGACATCTCCCCGGATGCATCCTTCCTGGAAATGCTCGACGTGCTGAACGAAGACCTCGTCCGGAAAGGCGAAGAACCGGTGGCCTATGACCATGATTGCCGCGAAGGTATCTGCGGCAGCTGTGGTTTGATGATCAGTGGCCGTGCTCACGGACCCAATCACGGCGCCGCAACGTGCGAACTCCGCATGCGCAGTTTCCCCGACGGTGGCACCATCACCGTGGAACCCTGGCGTGCCCGGCCGTTCCCGGTCATCAAGGACCTGATGGTGGACCGGACCGCGTTTGACCGGATAATGCAGGCCGGAGGATATGTCTCCGTCAAAACCGGACAGGCACCCGACGCCAATGCCATCCCCGTCCCGAAACACCATGCGGAGGAGGCGATGGATGCTGCGGCGTGTATCGGATGCGGTGCCTGCGTCGCCACCTGCCCCAACGGTTCCGCCATGTTGTTCGTCGCCGCCAAGGTGTCACAGTTCGCCCTCCTGCCGCAGGGTCAAGCCGAGCGGAAGGAACGGGTGGAACGGATGATCGCGCAGATGGATGCAGAAGGATTCGGCGCATGCTCCAACACGTATGCCTGCGAAGCCGAGTGTCCCAAAGAGATATCCGTCCAGCACATCGCCCGACTCAACCGGGAATTCATCCGCGCAAAAGTGATGTAGAAAAGAGGGCGTAGTCCCTTGCTCCCGGCAATCATTCATCCGGCGGACCTCCGTACCCTGTACGGAAAAATCCGCAACACCGGCGGAGCCGTTCTCTCGAAACTCCTCACCGGGAACGAGACGCGTGTACGCACTACCTGGCGGCAGACGCGTGCCGGGCCCACACAGTGGACAGCGATCCCGCTCATCCAGGAACGTATCCGGACCAGGATCACCGGTGATCCGCGCATCAATATTCCACAGTACGTTACAGAGCGTTACGGAACCCCCGAGACGAAATGGCGTGCCCTTTCCCTGGGATGCGGAACAGGCAGAAAAGAACTTCTGTGGGCGGCAACCGGCGCAATTGAGTCCCTCGACGCTTTCGACATTTCTCCCGAACGAATCGCCGAAGCACAACGTCTCGCCGCGCAGGCCGCTAAAGCCGACCTGCTCCGATTCGCCGTCGGCGATGCCCGATCCCTGCAATTGCCATCCGGAGAATTCAACCTCATCATCGTGGAAGACGCCCTGCATCACTTCTCGCCCCTGCAGGCCCTGCTGGAGCGTGTGGAAGGATGGCTTGCCCCGGGCGGACTTTTTGTCGTCAACGAGTTCGTCGGACCAAACCGCTTTCAATGGACCGGACCCCAGCTGGCCATTACTAACGAGCTGCTCTCTTCCATGCCCGCCCGTTTTACTGTCGACCCAGACGGACATCCCAAACCTCCTGTGCACCGCCCGGGGAAATTGTCCATGTTCATGTACGATCCGTCGGAGGCGGCGGAGTCGGCCCGGATTCTCCCCACCGTTTGTACCCTCTTCGACATCCGTGAAGAAAAACCCTACGGCGGGACGATTCTGCATCTGCTCTTTAAAGATATTGCCCATCATTTCCTGCAGCCGGACGCTGAAGCGGAAGAAATCCTGCACCGGTGTTGCACCGCCGAGGACGAAGCCTTTGCCCGCGGTGCGATACAGAGTGACTTCTGTTTCCTGGTTGCAATGAAACGATCGCCGTAACACCGTTCGCGACTCCTGCAGCCTTGCTCCCCCTTCCTTGCAAGCCAGCGAAATATCTCGTACGTTATTATGATACCCTCGCGTAATGCTGTTATGTCACCGAAAGACTCCAAAGGTATGACAAGGTTCACCCCCCTCATCTTCTTCACCGCGCTGCTTGTTCTCACAACGACCTGCGCTGGCATCGTTTTTCCTCAAAACACAAAGGAAAATGCGGATTTTAAACTCGCGCTCAATCTCTATAATGACGGCCTGTTCGACCTGGCACAGGAACAGTTGAAGCAGTTCATAGCCGCCTATCCGAATACCTCGCAGGGTGTTGAAGCACGGTTTACGCTCGGCTTGAGCCAGCTGAAGCTGAAGGAGTATGAAGACGCCCGGATCACCTTTCAGACTTTTGCCCTCACCTATCAGGACAACTCCCGGGCGCCGGAAGCCTGGTGGAATGTGGGCGAGTGTTATGCCGCGCTGAATAATCCGAAAGAAGCGGCTCTCGCATTCGAGAGAGTCAAGGTGTTTCATCCGAAAAGCAAATCGGCCCCGGATGCTCTTGTTCGCGCGGCGTTCTTTTTCGGACTCGCGGGTGAAAAGGACAATGCCCGCCGTCTGCTCCGCACCGTGTTGCAGGAATACCCCTCCAGCAGTGCGGTCATCGCCGCCCGGACTCAGCTTGGCCGGATATATTTCGAAGAAGGGAACGTCGATCTCGCACAGAATGAACTGAAACGTGTCATTGACGGCGATCCGTCGCCGGACGCCCGTGCCCAGGCGCTTCTCATCCTCGGCAACATTGAACAGGAGATGGGGAAGTCGGACGCGGCCCAGTCGCACTATCAGGAAATTATCACAACCTACAAAACCTCATCCGCCCTCCAGGGTGCATATGTGCACGCGGCCCGCCTGAACGCAGCGGGCGGAAAACACGCCGAGGCGATCGAGAATCTGAAGAAGGCGCTGGCCCTTACGAAGAACATCGACACGACACTGAGCAAGGAGGCATTGCGCTCTCTCGGGGATGCGTATGCAGCGACGGGAAACGTCCAGAACGCGGTTTCCTCTTACGGACGGTTCCTGGACACGTACCCTGCGGATGCAAGAGTCCCGGACATCCTCCGGAGCCTTGCCACCGCTGCCGCACGTGCACGGGACTTCAGGCAATCCAACGAGGCCTCTGCACGGCTCTTGCGTTCGGATGCCCCCGATGACTTCAAGCGGTTTGCCTTGCTCCGCCTCGCGTTGAACGCACGTGAACAGAAATCCCATGCCACGGCCCTGCAATACTACAACAGGTATACCGACCTGTATCCCGACGATCCCTCAACACCAGCGGTCCTGTTCGAGACGGCAAGGCTTGTCGAGCAGGATCTGCACGATCTCCGAAAAGCATCGACAGCATACGAACTCCTCGTCACCCGCCATCCGCATGCGGATGGTGCGGATGACGCCCTGTTCGGCGCAGCGCGGTGCCAGGAGCAGCTGCACGAATACGACCGGGCGTTACAGACCTACCGCGAAGTGATATTAACCTACCCGGCCTCGGACCTGGTGGACAGTGCAGCCGCGCGCGTCCGGATGATCGAGACGTTCGAAGCCAAGAACAAAGACGCCGGACTCGAGAAACTCGCCCTGCTAGTCGGGGATGTCGTTGCGGAAAGGGATAGGACCGGCTTTGCATTCCGGCTCGGCGAGATTTACTTCCACGACATCAAGAGCTACGATGCCGCAGCGGCGCAATTTGCCGGTGCAATTGCCGCGGGCGTGCCGGAGCCCCGCCTGTCCGAATCACTGTACCTGCGCGCACGCTCACTGGAATATGTCAGCTGGAAAGACCCGTCCCGTCGCCGGGAGGCCGCTGATGCGTATCGCGAATTCCTCGCGCGTGTACCCGGAGACCGGCGCGCGGACGAAGCCACCATTGCCGTGTTCTCCCTGAGTGCGTCGACACTGACCGAAGCCCGCACGGCATTGCAGGCGGCGCTTGCGGTCAATCCGGCGTTCCCGCGACGTGATCTCATGCTGCTCCGCATCGGCACCCTGTGCGAAGATGTCGACAGCACCGGTGCCGCAATGGCAGCTTTTGCCGAGGCATTATCCATCAAGCCTCATTCCGCAGCAACCGAGGAGGCGCACTACCGGCACTTCGCCCTGCTCGCTGGAGCAGGCCTGCTCGATTCCGCGATGGGGGCGGGGACTTCATATCTTCAGGCGTATCCTTCAGCGCGCAGAACCGCTCTTGTACTCGGAATGCTGGGCGATCTCGCCTTGGAGCGCGGTCAGGCCGATCGCGCCGCATCGTTCTACCAGCAACTGACAGGGGAGTTTCCCTACACCAATGCCGCCGGGCAGGCCCGCCGCAAGCTGGCGGACGCATTGCTGGCAGCAGGCAACCCGCAGGGGGCCGTTTCCCTCTACACGGAATTGCTGCATCCCCCGTCCGCAGAGCCCCAACAGGATCAGCCGGCCGACCCTTCACTCGTCCTTGCCCTCGGCAAAGCCTACTCCCTTGCCGGCGATACAAAAGCCGCCAAGAAACAGCTGTTTTCACTGCTCACACGCGAACGGTCGGGCGAACGCGCTGCGGAAGCATATACGGCACTGGGCATGATCTACAAGAATGAAGGGGCAACCGACATTGCCACGTCGTACTTCCGGGAGGCCGGCAACGCTGCGCCCGGAACAGCGGCAACACGTGAGATCGCCGACCTGCTGTTCGACAGCGGCCAGTATGACGACGCACTGCGGCAGTACACCCTTCTCTCCAAGAACAGCAACAATGAAAATGAGCGCCGCAACTATGACGCACGAGCCATCGTTGCCAGATTGCGGACAAATGACCTCGCTGCGGCGAACCGCGACGTTGCCGCGTTCAACAAGAACTACACCGATACCGGGACGGAAATCGCGATGTTCGAACTCGAGCGGGGGAATGTCTTTTTCCGCCAGAAGGACTATCCCCGCGCCCTGAAATCCTTTCAAACGGTTGTCTCAAAATACGATGACTCCCCCTCCGCCCCTGCAGCGATGTACTGGATTGGCAAGGTGTACGAAGTCACCCAGCGCCCCCAGGAGGCGATCAAACAGTTTGAAAGCCTCCTCTCGGAACATCCGCAGGCGGACATCATCCAGAAAGCGCTGTTCTCCCTCGGGAATATCTACTACCGCGCTGAACAATGGGATGCGGCGATAAAGAACTACCGCCTGGTCACGGACGCCGCAACCCCGGACCCCGCCCTGCTGCCGTACGCGATGAGCAATCTCATTGAGACGTACGAAACTGCAGGCGTCTTCGATGCCGCGCTCACCCTCACGCGCAAATATCTGGAACGGTATCCCAACGCCGAAGATGCTTTTGACAAACGGATCAAAATCGGCATACTGTATCAGCGCCTGGGCTACTACGATCAATCCGTCTTGCACCTGCAGGGACTTCTTGACGAAGCCGGCAGTGATCTGGAGGGGGAAATCCGGTATTACATTGCCGAGGCGAACTACTACAAAGGGGACTATCACCAGGCCATCCTCGACTTTCTGAAGGTTCCGTATCTGGTGACAAAGAAGGGGAAGATCGACTGGACGGCGACATCGCTGTACATGAGTGGACAGTCGTACGAGAAGATGGGCCGCTTTGATCAGGCCCTGACGATGTACAAACAGATTATCGACCGTCCGGGCATCGATGAAACATTCAAGACGGCTGCCCGGAAAGAGATTGATCGGGTTAACGCCATTCTGAAGAAATCGGCCAAATAGAGATGCCAGCGTTTGATAGCGACTCCATCCTCCAGCTCCTCCTCGCGCGTACCATAGGGACGCGCGATACCATTCGTGTCAGCGAGGTGCTCGGAAGTACCATCCCTCGCGGAGTAAAGGTCTACGTGCGCGCCGACGTTGAACGTCGCCTCGCCGCGGAAGTTGAGCGCGCGGACCATATGGCCCGGATCGGGCAATCCGCATTTGAAGCCGCACATCTCCGCGGACTGTATGTGCGCCACGCCGCCGATGCGTATCTCATCCGGCGAGATGAATATGGGGTGCTCCTCGAGAACGCCGTCCGCTTCACCGAGAACTACCTTTGCCGCCCGCGCTGGACTTTGAGGAGTTTTCTTTTCCATGACGCGTCAACGCTCCCGGCCCTCACACTCCTTGCGCGACTCGAATGGATTCCGGAATACGTATACCTCCCACAGCTCCTCACACGGGTTATCACGGATCGAAAACTCGACGGACTGAGTGATGCCGCCTGCAGCGAGCTGATAGCGAAGATTGATGATGCCGTCGTTCGTGAACATCGCCCGCGCGAGCTCGCGCGATTGACTTCCCCCATCTTTTCCTTTTACCTTCTCTCCGCCGACACCGGTTCAAACTGCATCCCCCTGCGTCCACTTCTGGTATTCTTCGAAGACAAGGGCCTCCTGGAGCTGCGGGAACATCTCCAGGGTGTGTGTCACATGCGCAACCGGAACGATATTTCCCTGGGAGAACTCGAAGAACTGACCGAAGACTTTTTCGGGGAAAAACCCCCGCTTCCCAAGGCGGAACCCGTGCCGGAGCCCGAACCCCTGCACGAGGAAGAACTTCCGCCTGCCGCCGGATCGGCGGGAGGGGTCGCATCACCTCCGCCGCCTGCCGTGGCTGAGCCGGCACCCGATGGTCCGGAGCCGCAGCCGGTTTTGTCAGAGGCGACGCCCCTCATATCAGGGTCGGCCCCCTCCACCTCAGCGTCGACGCCCCTGAAGTCAGAGTCAACATCCGTTGCGTCGGCGTCGAACCCCTTCGTCTCAGATTCAACATCCCCCCATTCAGAATCGACCACCGTCGCGTCAGAGTCAACATCCGTTGTGTCAGAGTCCACGTCCGCCGGCAACGAAGGGGGAGAAGCACTTGCCGGGGAACCGGAGTCAGCCCCGGCACCATTTTTCGAGCTGCAATCCATGATATCCGAGGATCAACGCAGACGCTTCATCAATGTGATCTGTGACAAAGACGAGGCGTTCTACGAGTTGATTATTGCACGGCTCGACGAGATCCAAACCTGGTCCGAGGCATCAGAGTACATTCGTGAGCTCTTCGAAATCAACAGCATCGACCCCTTTCATCGTGTCGCAGTCACGTTCACCGATATCGTCCAGCGGCGTTTTCCGCCAGATGGGACATTACCGTAATGAAGTTCGTTGACATTGCACAGATTCATGTAAAAGCCGGCGGAGGTGGAAACGGCGTCGTCAGTTTCCGGCGGGAGAAGTATGTGCCTAAAGGGGGACCCGACGGAGGCAATGGCGGTAGGGGCGGGAGTGTGGTCCTGCGGGCGAACCGGCATCTGGCCACGCTGCTCGACTTCCAATACAAGCGATCCTACCAGGCACAGCGTGGGGACAATGGCGCCGGCTCACGACGAACAGGACGGAGCGGCGATGATGTCATCGTGGAAATACCGGAAGGCACGATCATCCGCGACGTGACCACGGGAGCACTGGTCGCCGACCTCGTCACGCACGGGCAGGAGTGCGTCATCGTTCAGGGCGGGCGGGGCGGGCGGGGAAACTCCGAGTTCGCCACCTCCACGGATCAGGCACCGCGGCGGTTCGAACCCGGAGAACCCGGGGAAGAACGCGATATCGAACTCGAACTGAAGCTCCTTGCTGATGTGGGGCTCGTGGGCTTGCCCAACGCCGGGAAGTCCACCTTGATCTCCGTGATTTCCGCCGCCCGCCCGAAAATCGCCGACTACCCGTTCACCACACTTATCCCGAATCTCGGCATCGTGCGCGTGGATGAAGGCAGGAGCTTCGTCGTGGCCGACATACCAGGGCTTATTGAAGGTGCGCATCTGGGCAAGGGGCTCGGCCTGCAATTCCTCCGGCATATCGAACGGACAAAAGTGCTTGTCTTCCTCCTTGAAGCTACACGCGGAACGCTCAAACAGGATCTGGCCGTCCTCACCCATGAACTGCAATCCTATGACAAAGCGCTCCCGAAAAAGACTTCGCTCATCGTTATTTCCAAAATCGATATCCTGTCACCGGCGGAACTGGCCACAATCCGCAAACTGAAATTCGGGCGACTGCCGGTGCACTACGTGTCTGCGGTGGCGGGAACCGGCATTCCGGACCTTGTGCAGGCGATGGGCAAAGGACTCGCAAAGGCTAACCGCCCGAAACGCCACCCGCGCGAGGCTCCGGTGCGCAACACGGGGAAGAAGATATGAGCCGGTTCCTCGGCAGGGATCACCGCCCTCTGACTGCCAGAAGGCTGACGGTGGTTCTGGTCTTCCTCACCCTCTTCCTTCTCCTGGTGAGTGTCTTTGCCCTTTCGGTGGGCAGCGTGGCGATCACCTTTGACCGTGTGCTTGCGGCCACAACCGGACTCGGTTCGCCGGAGGCAACCGACCGGCTCATTATCCTCGACATCCGGCTGCCGCGTGTACTGCTCGCCATCATTGTAGGAGGCGGACTCTCCGTGGCGGGCGCGATGCTGCAGGCGCTCCTGCGGAATCCCCTGGCTGAACCGTACATCCTGGGCATCTCCAGCGGCGGAACAATGGGGACGATTCTTGCACTGGGCCTCTCCGCGGGCATCAGCACATTCACGGCCCCGGTCGCCTCGTTCGCCGGTTCCGCCCTTGTCATGTTCCTGGTGTACGGAATTGCGCGGAGGCACGGACAACTCGACCCGTACATGCTCCTGCTTGCAGGGGTCATGGTGGGCGCGTTCTTTAATGCAGCAGTGCTGTTGACGGTTTCTTTCTTCCATGAAGAACTCCGCAACGTTTTCCTCTGGCTGATGGGCAATTTGAGTGGAGCGCGTTTCGAGACCCTTGCGGTGGCGGGGCCGTTAACGCTGGCGGCATGTCTCCCCGCATTCTTTCTGGCGAAACGGTATAACCTGATCGCAACGGGGGACGATGCAGCGGCACAGCTGGGCGTGGATGTCCGCGTGCTCCGCCGCTGGTCCTATCTGCTCGCGTCGGTGATTACCGGAGCGGTAGTCTCCGTCAGCGGGGTGGTGGGATTTGTGGGATTGTTGATTCCGCATATCTGCAGAATACTGTTCGGACCGGACCACCGGCTCTTGATGCCGTCATCTTTTCTGATGGGCGCAACGTTTCTTGTCCTCGCCGACACTCTTGCCCGCACCATCATCGCGCCCGCTGAAATCCCGGTCGGCGCCGTTACTGCCGCCCTGGGCGCGCCGGTGTTCGTCTATCTGCTTCGCAGGAAATAGTTGCCCCGGGTTCGCCTTGCCCTTCACCGGGGTTTTGTGTAACTTATTGCATCACAACGCACCAGACAACCGACTCGCCCGTTCTACGAAAATATGCCCGTTCTCACCGTCGATAACGTCTCTTTCAGCTATATTACCGGTGTGCCGACGTTACGAAACGTCTCCTTTTCGGTGAACCCCGGAGAGTTCCTCACCCTTGTCGGCCCAAACGGGTCCGGCAAATCGACACTTCTCAAGACTTCTCGACCGTATCCTTCTCCCATCCAGCGGTTGCATCCTTCTGGACGGGCGAGCGCTTACCGCCTATGCACGGCCCGAACTCGCGCGACGGATTGCCTATGTGCCGCAGGACCGCGAGATGCAGTTTTCGTTTTCGGTGGAGGATATCGTCCTCATGGGGCGTGCACCGCACATGTACGGCCGGTTGTTCGAGAACAGCCATGACCGCGCGGTGGCACAGCGAATGATGGAACTGACCGACACCGTTCACCTCGCCACACATCCGATTACCAACCTCTCGGGGGGCGAACGCCAGCGTGCGTTCATCGCCCGGGCTCTTGCACAGGAACCGCGCGTACTGTTGCTTGATGAACCAACCGCACACCTGGATATCGCCCATCAGGTTGATATCTTCCGCCTGCTGCGCTTGCTCATATCGGAAACGGGCGTCACTGTTGTCTCCGTTTCACATGATCTGAATCTTTCCGCCCTCCACAGCGATCGTATGGCAATGCTGCTGTGTGGCGGCCTTGTTGCACTCGGCACCCCCGCGGATGTACTCACCACCGACCGTATACGGGAGGTGTTCCGCACCGATGTCATGGTGGACAACCACCCGGCGCTCGGCACACCCCGTGTAACGATGCTCCGCTGATGCCCCAGGAAAGGACCCCCGCACTGTGAGACGCAGGATCATCAGGGAGAAAGTGGTACAGGCCCTGTACGCGCACGAAATCTCGGGCGACCCGCTGGATCACGTTATCACCTGCATCCTCGTCGGACTTGAGCATAACAAGCCCGCCCACGAGTTCGCGCGGCGACTGGTGATTGAAACGGTGAAACACAGCACCGACATCGACAAGATCATCAAAGCGCGGGTGGCAAACTGGGATTTCAAGCGCATCGCCATTCTCGACCGCCTGATTCTCCGCATGGGCATCTGTGAATTGCTGTACTTCCGAGAGATCCCCCCCAAAGTCACCATGAATGAAGCAATAGAGCTCGCAAAACTCTTCAGCACGGAGCGCAGCGGTCAGTTTGTGAACGGCGTTCTTGATGCCGTGTTGAACGATATCAAAGCCTTCGGCGCTGAATCCCTCGGTGAAGGGGGCGTCGCCAAGACCGGCCGCGGCCTGTTCGACGGGGATCCCGCACAACGCCTCAACAAAGGGCGGGTCTGACCGCGTGCCACCTTCCCTTCCCCCCGAGGATTCCGCCACTCGCGGACAGATTTTTGCCTGGACCCTTTTTGATTTCGGCAACACCGCGTTTTCGGTGATCATCGTTACGGTCATCTACTCCCGCTATTTCATCAACCATGTCGCAGGCGGGCAACGATGGCTCTGGGGACTTGCCGTCAGCCTCTCTATGCTGTGCGCCGCCGCTCTTGCCCCACCGCTGGGAGCGACGGCGGACTTCTCCCGGAACCGCAAACGCTTTCTTTTCTTCTTCACGCTCGCCACGGTCCTCTGCACCGCGCTCATGTTCTTCGTGCACGACGGAATGATCATTGCAGGCATGTTGCTGTTTGTGATTGCCAATATCGGCTTCGAAGGCGGCATCGTGTTCTATGACGCTTTCCTGCCAGGCCTGACCAGCCGGCGGAGCTACGGCCGCGTCTCCGGTTATGGCTTTGCCATGGGGTATCTCGGCGCTCTGGTGATCCTCGTGATCGTGAGCTGGCTGCTCCCGGCTGCGGACCATCCGGAGTATGATTTCTTTGTGAGGCTTTCATTCGTTGTTGCCGCGGTGTTCTTCCTGGTGTTTTCCCTCCCTCTGTTCATCGTCGTCCCCGAACCGCCTCATGCCCGCAATCGGCCCCCTTCACTGGTCCGTGCCGGTATGCAGCAGGCAGCGTCAACCTTCCGGGCGATTTTTGTGGAGAGGAAACATCCATCCCTGGCACGTTTTCTGGTTGCTTTCTTCATCTACAATGACGGCATCCTGACCGTCATCGCCTTCGCTGCCGTGTTTGCCCAGCAGGTGCTGCAGATGACGGATACCGAAATCATCGTCTTCTTTGCAGTGGTGCAGACAAGCGCAATTGTCGGTTCGCTCTTTTTCGGCATGGTCACCGACAAAATCGGCCCCAAAAAGACGATCACGATAACCCTTGTACTCTGGATAATCATCACCCTGGCGTCGTTTTTCGTCCGGTCCGTCCCGGTGTTCTTTGTCATCGCCATGGGAGCAGGCGTGGCTATGGGGTCTTCCCAATCCGCGAGCCGGAGCCTGATGGCTCTTCTCACTCCCAAAAGCCGGGAAGCGGAATTCTTCGGGTTTTATGACGGTCTCTGCGGCAAAGCGTCGGCTGTTATCGGGCCGATTCTCTATGGCCTCATCGCCGACCTGACCGGTGAGCGTGTCGCCGCAATGGCCATCGGGGTCTTTTTTGTGGCCGGTTTGATCCTCCTGCAGAAGGTGCAGGAACCGGCGGCCTCCCTTGCCTGATCCCTATTACGCATCACCTCTTTATTTTCCCCCTGTCTTTTCATAAATTGTTGAATGGCAATCTATTTCATTTCCGATGTCCATCTCGGGCTCGGCTCCCGTCAGGAAGAACGTGGAAAGGAGGACCGCCTGCTGGCTTTCCTCCGCGCTATCCTGCCGCGACACCGATCAATTGTTCATCCTGGGCGATCTCTTTGACTTCTGGTTTGAGTATGCTACAGTGATCCCGAAGGGGTTCCACCGTACTTTGACCGCCCTGCAGAATTTCACCGATCGCGGAATACCCGTCCACTATCTCGCCGGGAACCACGATTTCTGGATGGGAGGGTACTTGCACGAGGAAATCGGCGTTCAGTTACATACCGAACCGTTTGAAGCGCAGGTGGGGGACAAACGCATATTTGTGCATCACGGTGACGGGCTCGCACACAACGATCTCGGATATCGTATGATCAAGCCGGTGCTCCGTAACCGTCTGGCGATCCGGCTGTACCGGCTGCTGCATCCCGACCTGGGCATCCGCCTGGCACGCGGATCTTCCAGAACCAGCAGGGCATACACCGCGCAGAAAGACTTTGGCGAAGAGAAAGGAATGCTGGCATTCGCCGAACACCAGATCCGGAAAGGCATCGATGTCGTCGTCATGGGTCATCGGCACTTTCCCGAAAGAATCGAGATCGATCGCGGAGTGTACATTAATCTCGGCGACTGGATCACGTTCAACACCTACGGCAGACTGGCGGATGGGGTGATGCACCTCGAAACCTGGTCCGGACAGCAGGAGTCCGCACAATGACACGAAAGACCCCGGGACACTATTCGTCCGAAGACATGGAACGCTATTTCAATGATCCTGCATTCCGCCGGCATGGCAAACAGAACGGCCAGACAGCGGGCCCGGTGAGACGGTGGTGGAAGTTCGCCGTCTTTGGAGGCATTCCCCTGCTTGCGTTGCTGATCGGATATACCATCTATCTCTATTCCGGTCTCCCGTCACTCGAGAAGATCGAGAATCCCCGCCCTGAGCTGGCCACGCGGGTGTTCTCCGCGGATGGGGTGGTGCTTGACCAGTTTTTCATAAAGAACCGTTCGCAGATGAGTCTGCGCGAGATCCCCCTCACGTTGCAGCACGCCCTGATCGCCACCGAGGACAAGGATTTCTACAGTCATTGGGGTGTGGACGCCATCCGCTTCGTGAAAGCGATGGTCAAGAGCGTCCTCTCCCTTTTCCGGAGACCCGAGGGAGCAAGCACGATTACGCAGCAGCTCTCACGCAATCTCTATCTGGGACATGACGACCGGAACATCATTGACACCGTCACCCGCAAACTCCGGGAATTCATCACGGCGATCCAGCTGGAACGGAATTTCACGAAAGATGAGATCCTCGAATTCTATTTCAATGTCGTCTATTTCGGTCGGGGATCGTACGGTGTCTCCTCCGCGGCACAGCAGTACTTCGGCAAAACCCCGGGTGAATTGACCCTGCCGGAGTCTGCGACGCTGGTCGCCCTGCTCAAGGGCCCGGCGGTCTATGATCCGGCAAACCACCCCGAGCGGGCACTCTCGCGGCGCAATGTCGTGCTTTCGCAGATGGAGAAGTACGGGTATATCTCTCCCGAACAACGCCAGGAGGCCGCACGGGAACCCATTCAGACGCGTGTGGCGGACGAGTTCGCCCGGACCGGCATCGCCCCGCACTTTGTGGAGTATATCCGGCAACAACTCGCCGAAAAAGCCGAGACATACAGCTTCGATCTGTACCGGGACGGTATCTCCGTCTACACGACACTCGACAGCCGGATGCAGATGCACGCCAACAGGGCCGTCGAAGAGCATCTGACGCATGTATCAGCAGGCGTTCAACAAGGAATGGAACTGGTCGAGCGAACGGGAAGCGCTCAGTTTTGTGATCGACCAGGCGATCCGCACGTCACCGGAATTCCGCAAAGCGCCGACCGCGCGTGAACGTGACAGCATCTACCAGCGCCTTTCGCAATGACCGTGTCTGGCTCGACTCGATGATGGCGGTGGCACAGCAGATCGAAGTCGGCTTTGTCGTTCTGGAGCCGCGCACGGGCAACATCCTGTCCCTGGTGGGCGGAGCGAACTTCAAGAGCTTCAAATACGGCATCAATCACGTCACACAGATCCGGCGGCAGGTGGGATCGGCGTTCAAGCCGTTTGTGTATACCGTGGCCATCGATAACGGATATGCACCTTCGTTCGAACTGCTGAACCAGCCGGTCACACTCATGATGCCAGACGGGAAACGATGGACACCCATCCAATTCCGACAAGAGCTTCGGCGGGAAGAGCACAATCCGCGAAGCGATCAAGATGTCCATCAACCTTGTGGCCGTGCGCGCGATCGAGACCATTGCACCCATCAGCCGGGTGATCGAATACGCAAAACGGATGGGGATCTCTTCGCCGCTGCCCCCGTATGCCTCTCTCGCACTCGGCGCGGGGGATGTTTCGCCCCTGGAAATGGCCGCCGCGTTCGGCGTGTTTGCCAACCATGGTGTCTACGTGGAACCGGTCTCCATCCTGCGCATTGAGGACAAAGACGGCAATATCCTGGAGGATAACACCCCGTTGCAGCGGGAGGTCCTGAGTGAAGCCACGGCATTCATCATGACATCGATGCTGGAAGGTGTGGTGAACGGCGGAACAGGAAGCCACGTGCGTGACTATTTTCCAGCTGCCTGCCGCGGGAAAGACAGGAACAACATCGGAGTTTGCCGACGCGTGGTTCGTCGGATTCACCCCGCACCTGAGTGGCGCCGTCTGGGTGGGATTTGACAACAAGATTGTCCGGTTCAAGACATGGGACGGCCAGGGTGGTCGGGCAGCGGCGCCCATCTGGGGACGATTCATGAAGTACGTCTATGAAGATCCGAATATCGGGATGCCGCTGGAGTACTTCGAGAAGCCGGAGACGGTGTTGCAGGAGACGATTTGCACGGATACCAAGAAACTTGCCACACAGTACTGCCCGCATACCATGACGGAGTACTTCACCGAAAAGACCTTGCCGGGCCGGTGCGACAAACACACCAGTTCAAAGTGGCAGGAAGGCGAGGAGGGACTGGGGACGATAAGTTTCTAGTCGGCAGTGAGCTCCCACTCAAAGATGTCATCCTGGCTGCGAAGAACAGGCACCGCACTCTTCTTCTTGCCGGGTTTACCGGCGATGATCAGCGGAATGGCGGCTACTGCAAGGAGTGCTGCAACGGTCCACATACTCTTCATGATCTTCCCCCGCTTGTCTGTGCGTTCTGATATAACATAGTCAATCGCGCGGGTCTTCGATGTGACCGCACGCACACTACACCATATCTGCTTTCTTTTGGAAGCCCGATCCTCATGCGTCCTGACATCACACAGCTTATTGCCACCCTGCGTCGTCAGAAGGCGGGATATGTTCCGAATGTCGAGCTCGGAATACACCCGAAGATCAAGGAGCAATTTCTCGGACGCCCCATTGTCACACTGGCAGACGAGGTCGCGTTCTGGCACCTGGCGGGGTACGACTATGTGAAGCTGCAGCCGGAGGTCGACTTCAACCCGGCCGGCAATGGGGCAGGCCTCCAGGCGGCATACAGTGAAGACGGAACCGTTCTCCGGAAATGGGCCACTGCAACATCGGACGTCATCAGGACCCGCGAAGACGTTGAACGGTACGTATTCCCGGAGATGGGTGACATCGATTACTCCCGTTTCGACCGTATCGGTCCCCTCCTGCCGCCCGGCATGGGGGTTGTGGGCCAGTACGGTGACATCTTCACGATGACCTGGGAGATGATGGGATTTGAGGGGTTTTCGATGTCCGTCTATGAAGAACCGGAACTTGTGGAGGCACTGAACACACGTGTCGGAGAGATTGTGGTGGAGATGTTCCGTCGCATGGCAGCTCATCCGGTGGTGGACGTGCTGTGGTACAGCGACGATATTGCGTACGCCAGCGGACTAATGGTTTCTCCCGCCCTGTTGCGGCGGTATTTCTTCCCCTGGCTGAAGCAGGTGGGAGATATCGCCCGGGAGGCGGGAAAGCCGCTCATCTATCATTCCGACGGGATTCTGTACGACGTGATGGAAGAGATCATAGCCTGCGGGGTGGATGCGTTGCACCCGATTGAGCCGAAGGCCATGGCGCTTGGAGGAAGTCAAGACGCGGTTTGGGGACCGGTTATGTTTGATCGGTCATGTGGACGTGGACATGCTCGCGCGGGGCACGAGAGCGGAGGTTCGCGAGCAGGTGCGCCGGAACATCGCTGTTGCCGCGCACAACGGCGGTTATTGCGCCGGTTCGGGCAACAGCATACCGGACTATGTGCTGTTTGAGAACTACACGGCGATGCTGGAGGCAGTCCGGGAATTCGGGGGAGGATGACTAGGCACTCCACGATTCCGAGCTGTGAGGGTAGTTCAGCACGGCAACTTTGAGATCGGAAAAGTAGGTGTATTTGCGGGCTCTGATGATATTCCAGACGTCATCCGGATCCATGTCGAGCATACGTGCAAGAGCGACGGCCTCGTCGTAGGTGGCGGATTTCAATGGTGCTCCTGAGAAAGAATAAGTGTACGTATCTGGCGCTGCGAAGAAGTGTGGGTACAATCTACGGAAAGAGCGAAGGGAGATTGGTGCGCGGGGGCACAGGTGTGGTGAACGGAGAGGGGTGACGGCGGTCTGTTCTCCCCCTTGAATCTTCGCGTCCTTTTCGCTACATTGGTAAGACTTCTGAGGGTGTTCTCCCTCATTCACCCGCTGCGAAAGCAGCGGTTCTTCAAGCCCGGATGGCGAAATTGGCAGACGCGCTAGCTTCAGGAGCTAGTGGCCGCGAGGTCGTGCAGGTTCAAGTCCTGTTCCGGGCACTGGATTCGTCAAATACCACATTTGCTCGTCATGCAAAAGTGTTGAAAGGTGAAGTAATCTTTCAACACTTTTTTCTTTTGTATGACAGACTGACATGCGTTGAACAGAGCCACATCCATTACTCTATTGGAGGGTTCTGTGATGAACAGCGCACAATATTTGACGAAGCGCAAGAGCACCGGTATATACTATGTCGGGGAGATTCTTGCTGATAAACGGGTAAAGTGGACTAGTGTATTGTGTCATAAATAGCTGTACTATGTCTTAGGACTTTCGTATCATGGGTGCAACACGTATTATGGAGAAAACCCATGAAAACCGGACGTCCCAGAAAACCCTTAATTCTTGATCCAGAGCAGCGTTCGCAACTGGAGTCTATTGCCAACTCCCGAAGTATGCCCGCTGGACTTGTACAACGAGTACGACTCGTCCTGTTGGCGGGCGAAGGATTGACGAACACAGAGATCGCTCATCGGGTGCATTTGACCAGACCCTCTGTGGGGAAATGGCGACAACGATTCCTCACAATGGGCATCCAAGGTTTGCACGAAGAACTTCGGCCCGGTCGCCCCAGGACGATCTCAGATGAAAACGTTGCAGCACTCGTTCGCAAGACACTCAACACCAAACCCAAAGATGGAACACATTGGTCTGTCCGCACCATGGCAGACGCGACCAACATTTCCTTCTCGACGGTCGGTCGTATCTGGAGAGCGTTTGGGCTGCAACCTCATCGACAACGCCATTTCAAATTATCAACCGATCCGTTCTTTGTGGAAAAGGTCCGAGATATTGTCGGCCTCTATTTATATCCACCCGAGAAGACTATGGTGCTCTGTGTTGATGAAAAGAGCCAAATTCAGGCACTCAACCGCACCCAACCCATGTTGCCTATCGGCTTGGGATATGTCGAAGGCGTAACGCACGATTATGAACGACACGGAACGACAACACTCTTCGCAGCACTCGACATTGTCTCCGGCGAAGTCCTGACCTCATGCAAGCCACGGCACCGTCATCAGGAGTATCTCGGTTTTCTCAAAACGATCGATGCCAATGTCCCTGGATCTCTGGATATCCATCTGGTCGTGGACAACTATGCCACCCACAAGCATCCGAAAGTCAAGCGGTGGTTAGCAGCACATCCACGCTATACTGTGCACTACACACCAACCTCTGCCTCTTGGCTCAACCAAGTGGAGATCTGGTTCAACATCATTACCCAGCGAGCTATTCGTCGGGGAACCTTCAGCAGTGTGAAAGAACTGATCGACAAAATCACACGCTTCGTCGAGACGTACAACAAACACCCACATCCTTTCATGTGGACAGCAACTGCTGACTCAATCTTTGCCAAACTCGAACGCCTTTGTAAAGGTATCTCTGACACAAGACACTAGTACGAGAGGATCATCTTCCTCGGACGTTGGCACAACCTGCTTCTTCAGTGCATCGACTCTCTGATGAACAATGAAGTCATTTTGTTTTTGAATGAGCAAATCCTTCACGCGAGATATTCCCTGCGGGCGCGCCTCTGGGTCTTGCCGGATCATTAACTCGACCATGTTGTCGAGGTACGCGAGCGCCGGAGCAACAGCAGCGATCCTTTTGAACTCAGTGCCTAAAGGACACTGTCCCGTAAGCATCTCGTTGAGGATCAAGCCGAGCGAGTATATATCCGCCCGCGAATCCACTTTGCAGCCTTTGGTCCTTTGTTCCGGCGCAGCATACTGGAAGTTGGCAAGTCTCTCGGTCGCTCGCGTCTCAACAGCCGTGTGCAACTCCTCCTCTGAAAAGTGGGCAATGCCAAAGTCGCCAAGGACGAGCAGCCTCTTTGTCGGGTCGACCAAAATATTCTCTGGCTTTAGGTCTCTGTGAACGACGCCAGAGAGATGAACACATTCCGTTCCGTCTAGAACCTGAGAGAAAAGGGGAAGCACATTCTGAGCGTCAATCCCAGCCTTCATTAAGGAACGGAGTGTTTCCGAATAGTAAGGCATAACGTAGAATGGCAGTTTGGTATCGTTCCGCGTGGTATAACCCCAATCCAGAACCTTCACGATATTCGGATGCTCAGTCTTTAGACAGAAGTGAAGTTCGTTTTCAAACCGCTTGATTCGCTGATGATTTGCCTTGCTAGGGTCAACACTCTTCAAAGCGTAGACCGCTCCACTTTCATCCCGGACCCTATATACAATACCCGAACCGCCTGAACCGATTACGTCAACAACCGTGTACTCTGAAAA
Source organism: uncultured Bacteroidota bacterium (assembly GCA_963779225.1). Taxonomy (GTDB): domain Bacteria; phylum Bacteroidota; class Ignavibacteria; order UBA10030; family UBA6906; genus CAVPCZ01. Next base: position 313,899 of record CAVZWW010000001.1, on the reverse strand, counting down.
GGCAGTGTAGAACTTGTCTTTCTTGACGGGCATCCAACACCTTCCGCGTATGTACTCGTATTGCTCGAATGGTGCTCCCTGACCACCGCGCTCCAGACCCCTCGATTCCTAATGCGTTGCCTCTGAAGCGTGCGCATAGACTCTACGGGCAAGCAGCCCAATGATGGGCATACGGCGAGTTTTCACCCTCTGGAATGAACCGAGGGTTTTGGCGTGCCCCTGCAATGGCTCCCCACCTGTAAGTTACATGGAACTTCACCAAAATCCAGTGTCAACGGATGATCCAAATACAGCAAGATTTCAAGGCTTACGGCGGTGTCCTGATTTCAGGGGAGAAAAAAGAGGTGGATGCTATTTGAGAAAGTGATGATTGAGTTCGAGAAGTGTTCACGCTCCCCCTTAGGGGAAGGGCTTCTTTTTTCCTTGCAAACGAATGGATCACTGAGTAGATTAGCACCTGCAGTAGGACAGCTTACTAACCATCAAGTTTTCGAACACTCTTTTCAACAGCATGTCAGATTTGTGCTGCATTGACGAGGTTTCATACCGGCATGGGTCTTCAGGAGCTAGTGGCCGCGAGGTCGTGCAGGTTCAAGTCCTGTTGCGGCATTTCGATCACTCATAGCGCAACCTCGAAGACTCTGCATCGATGTGTGGGTGTTTCTCTCGCTGGATTGAGGAACCGCGCCGTCGGGTCCGAAACCTGGCTCGGTGTGTGCGCGGGGTCGCGGGCCTGCATGCCGACCAGTCCACCGAAACTCGCTTTCTGAGCATAGGTGGAAATCCGCGATGATTCCCCAACGAAGCCGGAATATCAAGCGGCCGAAGGCATGCACCAGCAATGCAGAACGTCAGGTGGGAAGTGCGAAATACGTTTTCAACAAATTGCCTGGAGAAATCCGGACTTCTTGCCTTTCGGAACAAGGCCTGCTCTCCCACGCCTTGTGGACATGACCAAGGTTGTTCCCACTGGCGGCTTGATTATCTCCGCCGGTTATCGTTTCTTTGGTGAACCAGCAATCGCTCAACTTCTCCTCGCCCGCCATGAAAACTCAGAAGTATGCACTCCGGTTCAAAATCACTCTCCTCGGCCATTCCCCTCGTGTATGGCGACGAATCGAAGTTCCTTCGACCTATTCCTTCTGGGATCTGCACGTCGCGATTCAGGATGCAATGGGATGGCTTGACTATCACCTGCACAACTTCATGTTTCGAGTGGGCACAAACCGGATTGATATTGGTATACCGGAAATGGGAGACACTGAGACAACCCAGTTACCTGGGTGGGAGGTCGATATGGCTGAATATTTCACTGAGCTTGGATCGGTCGCGCAATACGAGTACGATTTCGGTGACTCTTGGGTCCATGAGGTGTGCTTCGAGAAGTACCTCCCGCAATTGCCCGGCACGAAGTACCCAAGATGTACGGACGGAGCAGGAGCCTGTCCTCCGGAAGATTGCGGCGGTGTTTCCGGATATGCAAATCTTCTTCGAGTTCTTCGCAAACCTTCGGACGAAGACTACGAGTCCACCGTCGTATGGCTGAACGCTCAAACTCGGAAGAAGTGGCCCTACGATCTGAAAGCATTCGATCCCACCAAGGTGCGCTTCGACAATCCGCGGGCGAGGTTTCGCAAGGCATTCTCGTGAGGAGAGCGAGAAAGCAGTTCAGTCTACATCTCGAACTCGCTTGTGGGCAATTGCGACTGGCGGATGATCGATTTGAGTGTTCCACGCTTGATCTCAGCGTGGTTGGGGACGGGGACAGTAATGGTCGAACCGGGAATCCTCTTTTGCATGACGATGTGACTGCCTCGTTGTCGCACCTCCACGAAGCCGTGATGGGAGAGAATCCGACAGACGTCCCGGCCGGAGAGTATGTGGAGCTTAGGCAACGGCAATCTCAAGGCGGGTGATAAAGATTTCGTCGTGAAGCCGCTCACGAATTTCCTCAGGAGAAGCGGATTCGAAGAAGAGCTCTATCGCTTCCTTGAGGTTCAGGCGCGCATCTTCAACGCTTGCTCCCTGACTCGCGATGTCGAGTTCGGGACACAGGGCAACGTAAGAATCGTCTTCCCGCTCAATGATCGCCGTAAACTGATGTGCTGTTGCCATCGCAAGCCTCCCTCTCGTTCGTTCCCACTGCCATTTCATATAATCTAACGTAATAAATCATCATTCTCCACAACGGAGAAGATGCCGATTCCCAAGCGAATTTACTCATATTACCATCTCAAAAACCCGGCACTGATGTGTGAGTGATCGATTTATTGTGTTGCGGCACTTCGATCACTCATAACACAACCTCAAAAATCCTGCACGCTGTTGTGAGTGTTCGCGTTGTTGGGTTCCGGGCACTGGGTCACCTTACAGAAGAGCCCTCATCTCTTGACAAGATTGAGGGCTCTTTCACTTTCCGGCACAATAGTCATTATTGGAGAAGGAGGAGCTTTCGCGTCTGGACGAAGTCCCCTGCCCGCAGCCTATAGAGGTAAACTCCGCTAGATAAACCCGATCCCTCGAACTCGACCTCGTGAACCCCGGCATCCCTCCTCTCATTCACCAGCACGGATACCTCTCGGCCAAGAATGTCGAAGACACTCAATCTGATTTCCGACGATTGGGGCAACTCATACGTGATGGTCGTGCTCGGGTTGAAGGGGTTGGGGTAGTTCTGCTCAAGACCGGGCATTGCCGGCAGGGGTAGACCTTCGCCAACATCAGTTGTCATCTCAAAAAGAGGACGTTTCCAGGCACCGTTGTAGGAGACTCCCGCATAGAGATCTGGGCCGACGGTTGCGAGGGCATAGACTACGAGGCTCGGCAGACCCGAGTTCACCGGAGTCCAGGTTGTGCCGAAGTTGGTGGAAAGCAGAACACCGCCCCACGAGCTCGAAGCAAAGAGGTCCGTTCCGCTGACTTCAAGAGAGTTCACATCCCGCTTCTCCAGACCTGAGTCGGCCGGACTCCAGCTTGTGCCGTTGTCCGTTGATCGAAATACCCCATGGTTGTTTGTCCCTACAAAGAGGTTCGTCCCGCTGACCGCAAGATGGTAGACTTCAAGGGTCGTCAGACCTGAATTGACGGCAGTCCAGCTCGTGCCATAGTCGGTCGAGAGAAAGACTCCCGCACCGAATACCCCAGCAAAGAGATTCGTTCCGCTGACGGCCAGAGGGCTACCCGAGAGCATTGTCTGACCGAAGTTGACCGCGGTCCAGTTTGTGCCGTTGTTGCTGGACCGAAAGATGCCGCCTTGGGTCCCTACGAAAAGATACATCCCGCTGACTGCAAAGTGGCCAACTGTAAGGTTTGTCAGACCTGAATTGACCGCAGTCCAGCCTTTGCCGCTATCGCTTGACAGAAAGACCCCCTTCTCCGAAGCCCCCGCAAAGAGATTTGTTCCGCTGGCCGCGAGAGGCCCGACATACAGGCTGGCTAGACCCGAGTTAGCAGCAGCCCAGGTCGTTCCCCCGTTTGTGCTAAGAAACACACCTTGACCATTCGTCGAGACAAAGAGATAGCTCCCAATGACAGCGAAGGAACCAATCTGCACATTCTTCAGGCCCGTATTGACCGGAGTCCAGCCTGCACCGTTATCGGTGGAAAGAAAGACGCCGCTTCCCCCTCCCGCAAAGAGGTTCGTTCCGCTGACCGCCAGTGCTCCCACACCCAAGTTTCTCAAACCGGAACTGACCGCTGTCCACATTGTGCCCCCGTCGGTGGAGACAAACACGCCGCTTCCTTCTATCCCGGCACCATTGCTCCCGGTCCCGGCAAAGAGATTGTCCCCGCTGGCCGCAAAACATGTTACCACCTTGTCGGTCAGGCCCGACTGAACTGCATTCCAGCTCGCCCCATGGTTTGTGGATCGAAAGGCCCTGCCAACAATTGTCCCGGCGAGCAAAGTCGTTTCTTTAACTCCAAGTGAGTTGACACTCGAGTCTGTCAGTCCCGAATTGACCGCACTCCAGCTTCCACCCTCGTCGGTCGAGCGAAAGACTCCACGGCTTCTCATGGAAACAAACAGATTCTGTCCTTCCGACGCGAAACCTGTGATGTTGAAATATCTTGTGGTGTCCGTGGCCTGCCTTGGCAGGCCCGCACTGGCCAAGGTCCAACTTGTCCCGTTATTAGTGGAGCGGAAAGCGCCCCTGCCATTGGTGCCAGCGAAAAGAGTCGATCCTCTCACCGCAAGGGCGTTTATGTCACCGGTCGGCAACCCCGAATTGGCCTTGGCCCAACTTGTCCCTTCGTTGGTTGAGAGGAAGATCCCCTGGCCAGCAGTCCCGGCAAAGAGACTGGCATCGACGACTGTAAAACACGTAATATCCCAATTCCCCAGGCCGGCGTTGACTTCAATCCAGCTTGTTCCGTTGTTGGTCGAACGGAAGACCCCGCGCCGGAATGTTCCGGCAAAGAGATTCGTGCCGCTCACCGCAAGAGCTGAGATGTGGCCACCGTACGGACCATTCATCTGAGTCCACTGAGCAGAGGCAAAGGGACAACCCAGAATCAGAGTGAGCAGGAGATAAATGAGTGGGGCTCTCATTGTGCCCCCCTTCCGAAATACACGACGGAAACGGTCGCGGACCCGATAACCTCACAGGCAGAAGTCGGCGGGTCGTCGGGGTGGGCTCTACTGCGGAGAGACTGCATCAGGGTCCAGAGCGGCGGCCCTCAGGCTGAGGAAACCTTCAGGCACCGATGTCTGTGCCGGAAATATACGCCGGGAAAGGTGTACATGCAAGGTCTTCCCGCAAGGAGGAACCGCGTCACCAATCCCGGGGCGGCGAAGCCCTCTGTTGCTGATTCAATTCACGCGTCGGACGGACGCTTATCCTCACGTCTGGGAGGGAATCCGAAAACCGAACGGCACTAAACGTTGGTCAGGATATCAGTAACGTCAAAGTTACGTTACTCTTTTCGTTGCTTTTGTCGCCGTGGCTTCGACGGATCCAAGGGCATCTCCTTTATTACCCACCATGGCTCTGGGGAGTACTCGAACCACTTCGCAGAGTCAACATGGCCTGTTCCGGGCACCCTTAAGTGCTTGTTAATTCATCAGTTGCACTCGTTGAGTGTCTTTTAAAGATGTGTCCGAATCCCACTCCCTCCTTTACATCCATTGTTATTGAGCACATCAAAGCGCCTGACGGCACTTCTGTTCCCACGGAGGATTAACTACTCTTTCACTCTTCCGGGCGATTTCTTTTGGCATGCTTTCCGTTGACTTTCAAATGGAAATCCGCGTGTCGGAGTTGACTCCCTGTGGGAGTTCCCGAAGGCCACAAAGAACCTTGGAGGATTACATATGAACTATCTATGGGCCGTTCGCATTCTCGTCGTGATGCTGGTCTGCATCCTGTCGGCCCCGGGTGCCCGGGCCCAGCGCGTTGAGACCAAGGTCGAGAATGCAGAAGTTGTGTACGTGGAGGAGAATGATATCGTTATTAAGTCAACTAGTGGCGAGGTCAGGCAATTTGAGATCCCCGACAGCTCCACCTTCGCCATTGACGGCAAGGCAGTAACCGTGCACGAACTGAAGCCGGGAATGAAGTTGACGGCAACGATTATCACTGCGAGTGCTCCCAGATTGGTCGATGAAGTAAGCATCATCGAACTCGGAACGGTGTGGCAAATCTCCGGCAGCAATCTAATCATCAAGAAGCCGGACGGGGAGAACAAAGCGTACCGCGTGCCTTCGGGACAAAAGATCACCCTCGACGGGAAAGAGATAGCACTGGATCAGTTGCAGGAAGGAGATAAGATCACAGCCACTGTCATAACAACGAGGGCCCCATTGGAGGGGGAGAAAGCGACCCCAGCTGTCCATCGGACTCCGGTAACACCGCCGCGGGTGGGCGTGCTGCTGATTGATGAAGTCGGCAAGTCGGTTGAGCCTAATAGCACCTCACGGACTCCTGCCATCATTCTTCTCATTGTAGTGATCCTAGTGATAGCCGTCGTCATACTGCTCGTGTTCCGGCGCAAGTGGAAGGCGTAGCCGAAGGAACGATCGGTCGACACAGTGAAAAGTGGGGGGGGGGGGATCCAACGTCTCGTCCCAACGGTATGCGGCAGTCAACGTCTCGGGCGGGACACCCTGGTCATTCGACCGATCATAATGTTTCGTGTCTGACATTCGGCGATGCGTTCACCGAGACGGTTACCGCACTTGGCATGGATACTCTGCTGACTGCCTACAAATCTCCTTGGCAGAATGGATGCGTGGAAAGACTGCTTGGAAGTTTTCGAAGGGAATGTCTTGACCACGTGATCGTTCTGAATGAAACACATCTGCGTGGGATTCTCCAGGAGTATGTCCGTTACTACAACACGCAACGGATCCACCTGGCGATCGGCAAAGACTCACCGGAACCGCGGGGAGTTCAAGCGAACGGAGAGATCGACTAGGTAGCTGCTGTTGGCGGACTGCACGACTTCTACTTCAGACGCGCTGCATAAGAACCCACGCAAACACTCTTCTCTACTGGACGGTTTGCACGTGGAATGAAGGAAATCTACGCCCTAGCGTGGAGATATTGATTCCTCCGACCGTTTTCGTTCGCACTCCCCTCTCGTCGAATAACACACACTCCCCCAACCACACTCTCATCTCACCGTACATCGCAGTCAACCCGTGATTCACCGTGGCATTTTGCTACGGATGGGATATTGAATAGGGACAGTCGTTTCTGGCGGTTTCCAGCACGGCGAGCGCAGAATTGAAACGCGGATTCAGAAGATGGACAGCTGTTATTTCTTCACAGCTTTGCCGATGCAGGCATTAGCCGATTTGCACCACTCCGTGCAGCTCAAGTCAATCCTTGGATTTAGGATTTCTCTTTTGCAGTTTGAACACACCCGCATCGGTTCGTCTTTCCAGAATTCAATGTCGGTCTGACACATAGGGCAGACGACATCGAAAATATCCTCAGGTTTCCAATAACGCATGTCCTGACCCGGACAATGAGAGTCGCTCATAGGGTGTCTTTCTGATTGTGGGGCTCATTCATTTCCCTGCTCCGGATAGTTTTCGGCTCCTTTCTACAGTCGGGAATAACTCCATATTGGTGTGTGGAAGAAAAAGGGCGCCCACATATTGATTCATATAGCCTGGCTTGACCGAGAGATCGATATAGGTCATCCTTTTGGCCAGCTGCAGCTGTTTTTCTCTGAATTCTTGAGAGACCAAGACCATAAAGGCGCCGGTCAGAGATGAATTGCCGATATACAGGTACTTTTCTCTGGGCAAATCAGGCAGCAGGCCGATGCAAATGGCTTTTTCGATATCGAGAAAACGGCCAAAGCCGCCGGCAATATATACCTGATGCAGATCGGAACACTTCAAGCCTGTTTGTTCCAGCATCATCGCAACGGCAGAAAATATCGCTGCCTTGGCGCGCAAAATGTTTTCGATATCCGTCTCACTGATGGCGATGGCTTTACCGATGGCGCTCTGTTGTTTCGTGGCGATGATATAGCCGGCCTGGCGTCCATGCACCTCTATTGCCGGCGACGTTCTGTTCCGATTCAATTTGCCGGCAGCGTCAATCCAGCCGGTCATATACAGTCCTGCCAACAGAGAGATCATTCCTGATCCACAGATACCGCCGGGCAAGACATTGCCGATGGTTTGAAAAGAAGCAACTCCGGTTTCCGGATCCACCTGCACCTTTTCAATGGCGCCCACGGACGCACGCATGCCGAATTCAATGCCGCCGCCCTCAAAGGCCGGACCGGCAGAACATGCACACGTCAACAAATATTCATTGTTGCCGACCACCATTTCTCCGTTGGTGCCGATATCGATGAACAGATTGACGGAATCCGATCCCGCGGCGGTGTCGGTGCACAACAGTCCAGAAGTAATATCGCCGCCTACATAACTGCCGACAGCGGGAGAGATGTACACCCAGGAATTCGGATTGATTTCCAGTCCAATTTCTTGCGAAGTAAAATAGCGCGCTTCCAGAAGCGTGGGCGTATACGGTTCCAGACGGATAAACTCAGGATTCAGTCCCAACAGCAAATGGATCATGGTGGTGTTGCCGGCAACCACAGCGTTGCTGATTTCCTTTGGCTTTACTCCATGGGCCCGGCACATCTCTTTTACCAGCGAATTGATGGTTTTTAGCACTCGCATCGACAGCTCTTTGAGTCGCTCGGGCTTCTGCGCATAATTGATCCGGCTGATGACATCGAGGCCGCACACCACCTGATCATTATAGGCGGTACGTGTGGCTACGGCTTTAGCCAAAGGCAGAGAGACCAACTGTACTGCAACGGTTGTGGTGCCAACATCGATAGCAATGCCGTAATGCCGCGTTGTCTGATTGCCAGGTTCAACATCCACGATATGATAGAGCTGTAGCGAACGCACCAGCGTAATGGTCACCAGGCCGTCTTGTGTGCGCAACACTTCGGCGACCTTTTGTATCACCGGCAACGAATAGTGGAAATCCAGTTTCCCCCAGTCTTTTTGAATCGTGCGAGTCAACCGTTCCAGATCAGACAAACCATCTTCCAGTTGCGGGGGCGGAACCTGCACCAGCCATTTAAGAGTCAGGGGGTCATGTTGCCATTCTCTAGGAAACAACTCTTGCCGGATCAATAACACCGAATCTGTTTCATCGACAAATTGTCCGCCTTCTTTGCCGGACTGCTTGGGAATGTTGATGACCACTGGTTTGTCGAGAACACGGGTTCTGCAGGCCAGCACATGGCCATCGCTCAGAGCCGAGCCGGACAACATGCCCTGACTGCTGCAATCCACGTCGCCGCTCGTTACCTGTACTATGCAATCGCCGCAGGTTCCTTCACCGCCGCACGACAGATCGATCTCGAGGCCGGCTTTCGCCATTGCCTCGAGCAGTTCTGTGCCCGGTGCAACCTCCAGCGCTTTGCCTGATGGCTGAAAAGTAATAACCGGCATGCTAATCCAATCCTGTTCGAACATAATTTTCCAAATCTGCAGCCTCTTGCGGACCGACACGAACGTGCCAACCCGGCATGCTTTCTTCCAACTCGCCGCTGATCTGGGATACATAGCCGGGGATGATAATTTGCCGGGATGCTACCAAATCATTCAATCCGATCTCCCGGGCAAATTTGCCGATGACAGCGCCGGAGAACTTGCCGGCAGCCCATGCGGTTAATACGCTCATGCCTTCGCATTCCGGCACCAACAGCCAGGCGTTGATGCCGCAATTTTCGATTTCGCCGGAAACGATGAAATATGTCAATGAGAAATTTGTGGTGACAAACACCGGTGAATCGGGTTTTGGCTCTCCGATTGGATAGAGCTTTGGTTCTACCTGAATGGGTTTTTGCGGATCCGTGAAAAGATTGAGACGAAATGTCAGCAGCGTTGCCAGTTGCGCCGGATTGAATTCGGGCAAAACACAAATGCCGCCATATTTGCAGATCTCATTGAGAGCTGATACCGTATTGGCCAGCAAATCGCCGGAGGGTATGAAATGAATGCTCGGATACCCCAACGGTTTGAAACTCTCTTTGATGGCGGCGCGCCGGGCAGTGGTATTGATCTGGAATAGTTCCGCCAGAGACAGCGAGGGGAATTGCAGAACCAGATTGTCAAATCCTGAACCCTTCAGTCGGGTGGTGAGGGCAACCAATGTATTCACGTCCGGTGCCGTGACAGCCAGGCTATGTTCATACTCCCGCGCTGCCTGCATCAGCGTGTCGGCTGACGCCTCAGTGGCAGAAGCCAGGACGCTGTGCGAACCCTGCACTGCCCGGGCTGCTGCAACGAGTGCATCCGGATCCGAACTGCAAAGTACCAGAGGCCGGTTCAGGGCAGCGCAGACTTTTTTGGCCACTTCCGCGAATAGCCGGGCATCGTTGCCTTTTTGTGTTACAGCCGCCATATCTATCCAAATCGTTTCACCGACCCGTTCGAGAACATACTCTTTGATATTGGCCAGATTCGCATCGATGGTCCCGGCATCATCGGTGTCGTTGATATTAACGGCAAAGACCGTTTTGTTGACAAAAGTCTTTTCATGGCGATACAGAACAGATTCGTCGCCGAGTTTTATCGATTTCTCCGGACCAAGTTCGATAATCTTGATCGGGGGCTCTCCAGCAGCTCCCAAAACACTCTTGGCTTCATCAGAAGCATAGGGACAGAGCGTCAACTCCGCCCGTTTGGCCGCCAGCTTCATGGCAAAAGCCAGGCACGTGTTGGAACCGCATTCCTTACAATTCGTTTTCGGCAATAATTTCTGTATCTGCAAACCGGTAAGCGCCATTCGATGCTTCCTCCATCTGCTACGTATGTCTCGTATGCCAGCCAAATCTATCAGACTGGCCGCAAAGGCTTTCGCTGTTTATGAGCAAGCACGCGATACCATCGTAGAGCAAGACTTGATCATCGTCATTAAAACAACACATTGGACTACCACGAGCTTTGGCTCATGAAGGCACTTTCAAGGATGGTGGCTGGAGCCCGGATGCTGGGGGCTACATCTTTGAGCCGTCTGTTTATTGTTGATCCAACAATTGAGATATGGTCTTCTTCACTGCCGCAACAGATCTGGGATTATACATGATCACAATATCTGCACCCGCATATATAAAAGAAACCGCGGTGGTCAACTCCCACAATGCCGCCCGATCCGCCAGGTCGCCCCACGTGGGAAAATCCTTTTCTGTCGCCCTGGATTCTTTGATTTTGGCGCATTCCTGTCCGGGCGAAACGATCATCGGCCCCGCCAGCATTCGGTCTCCGTTCAGGGCTGTGAGACGGATCCGCTCCATCACCGAATAGGTATATTCGATGCCATAGCCGGTGGCTCCTGTCATGGGATCCATCACGATCTGTTCCGGTTTAACGTCCATGTTGGTCAAGAGAATATTCATCTGCTTGGCGATGTTCACATCGATGGGGCTTTGTGAAACCACCACATGACCAAATGCCAGCGCTGCGCCCGCTATGGTACGATAATTGTCCTGTTCCACCCAGTTCAACAACAACTTTTCACCGCTGCAAGCCTGAGCAACCGCTTTGATCACTTCATTGTTTTTGTCGTAATTGCTGTGGCCGGTGATGATGAGCGGCACTGGAACAGCGGCCAGCACCTGCTTGACCAGTTCGACTGCTTGTTCTACCGTGCGATTCCCCTTTTCCGGATGAGTGCCTTCCAGGCGCACGCTGATCAGATCCGCACCGTAGTTCTCCACACAGAGTTTCGCCATCGCAGCTGGATGATGGAGCAGATCGCCATAGACGGCCCGCAAAACCTGCGGATATTTTTCATTGACCACGTCGAAGACTTCCATAGCCACCAATGGCCGATGCGGCATTTCGCCTTCCCAGAGATGAAAGGGCATGCACGTTTCGCCGCCAATGGTGCAGGTCCGTGCTCTCGTGCCGCCCTCTTCTTTGGTTGCACCCAGCCGGACCCGCCAAATAGGAACTTCTGCTTTTTCCTTCTTGATGGCAAAAGCGTCAACCCGACTGATCCGTTCCGCCGCTGTCGGACCAGGAGGCAAGGCCGGCATTTTCTCCGGTGCGGGGGAAGCGGCAAGGTTCGCGGCGGGCAGGACAACGGGTTGAAATTCCTTGCCAAGAAATTTGGCGTTTAAGGTATTGACGATTTCACCGACAATCTCACTGGTAATAGACTGCTTTAACTCAAGAATCAGCTCCCGTTTGAATTGTTCGAGCTGCAGCGTTTGATCCGGCGTTGTCTTTCGTTCCTCCAGAACAGGCACTGGTACGGGTATCTCTTGCTGTGCTGCATTCCGGGCTGGCGATTCTGTTGTCGGGACAGCCTGCACAGCTGTCGGGGACGCGTGGGCAGCCGTGGCCGCTTGGGCATACTCGCCCATATCTTCCATGGCAAGGGCAGGATGGCCATTGTCTTCGAGGTGCCGGCGAACCTGATGTGCATCGATGGCAATGGTTTCGTCGATGATTTTATCGAGCAGGTCCGGCACACCCTGCTCGGCAAACCGTTTTTGCAAATCTTCAGCAAGGAGTGTTTTGAGTTCCTTGGTCATCCACACCAGGCGTTTGTATCCGCCTTCAGCGAAGAGGAATTTCTTCGAAGTCAAAAATACTTTGCCGCAACCCATGAAACCCGGCGTCTGCAAACCACCGCCCACGTTTCCGGCCAGGGAGGAAAAGGTCATGCCCACCGGCGTGTCTCCCTGATACTCGCGATTCACCACCATGACGCCGTTGCATTCCGGCAGATATGCACAGATCACTTCAAAGCAGCCGCAACTGGTCATGGGATTGTTCATGATCGAGTACGCTGAAAAGCTGGTGATGGTTTTGTGGCTGTTGATGAATACATAGTCATCGACGCCCTTCCATATCCCGTTCACCGGATCAAGGCATTCGCTCTTCTTGATGGGTTTGTTAGGACCGGTTTCATCGATCTCGTAAGCGGCTTTCCCATCCAGCCAATTATACGCCCCGCAGAGCCCCAGTCTCTCCGGCGTAATAACGCAAACGTGATTCGGCGCAAAAGACTGACACAACAGGCAGGAATAAAAGGTATCAACCGCATCATCGGTCATGGATTCCAGACGGCGATTGCGCTCATCATACACTTTGCGCGCAATGGGGAGTCTTCTTTTCACCTCCTCGGCATCGGTGATCAAGGTGACTTGCACCTTGTCAACGATAGCCGGATACTCGGATAGGAATTTGGCGTGGATGATCTCGCCGTAATGTTTGAGACGGAGACCTCTGGCAAAACCTTGTCTGGAAACCCGGGTCCAGACAATATCGCGTTGTCCCATGTGCCAGATGCCTTCAGCGCCGTTGATCAGGTGGTGAATCTGTCGTTCCAGGATCGGCTCGAAATCGGTTTGCATTTTACGGCCGGCAACCTCCACCCATATGGCCAGAGGCAGGAAATCGCCTTCGCTTATCGCATCGATATCCGGACCGATAATGGTAATTTCACCGTCGTTGATCTCGTCCAACTCCTTGGAGGTAACGAATTCGAACGCCTGCGTTTTATTGCCGCCAAACTCGGCGTGAGAATCGGTCCGGCGAATTCTTTCGCCCTCGAACGCCGGTCCATACGAAACCGGAATCGGCACTTTGGTGATTTTGATTTTGCAGCCCCGCACTTCAAGCGCCCTGTCCACCAAAACGTTGTACGGCACATTGGCGACCACGTGCTCATAGGTGCACACGCCAGTGGGCAGGATTTCCGGGATATCGGTATCGGCGATCACCGGAAAGCCATAATTGATTCCCCCGGCTGCCGCGGCATATTTTGCCGGAGAAACCTCTCCCAGCGCCAGCACAAAAGCAAAAATGCGATTCTTGTTATATTTCAAATTCCGGGTGAAGTCACCGGGCTTGACGCCGCCAAAAGAGAGGGCAGCCCGATTGGCAAAACCCAGAGCATAGACCAGTGCAGACACATCGTTGCCGAACGGCACTAACCGGGTTTCCCAGCCCAATTGGACACCTTCTTCAGCGAGTTGTTCAGCAAACTGTTTGCCGTTCAAACTGCCGGCCATAAAAACATAGAGATTCTTTTCTTGTAGTTCCCGGGCGATTGTTACGGCAATCTCGTTGGTCGGTGCCGCGCCGGTGATCGCCGCAAATCCGGGCGCAGTGCCATCGACAAATTCAATGCCTCTTTCGCGCATGATCAGATCGCTGGCAGCTCCGAGCCAGATGCCGTTTACCGGGTTCGGACCAACAACATATTTGCAGGCTTCAATGATCTCACAGGCAAACAACGCAGCCACGCCCGCATCGAGCGTGTTGCCGAGATACGGCAGCCAGACCTTTTCCGACGGCCGTTCCGGAAGATACTGTTTGGCGATTCTTAACATCCCGCTCAGATCCCGGAGCGTCTCAACTTTTTCACCGGTGAACGAATAGATAATCGGCAGGTAATATGCAGTGTCCGGAAATGCGACCGGACAGGTTTCCCCCTTTGCCCGAATTGCTTCATGCAATTTCAATTCCGCTTTTGCAACCCACTCGACAGCGCCGTCAATCGCACTGCTGCAAATGATTTTAGACATCCAATTCTCTCCTGTCTTTCATGTCGTATAGCTTGCGCTCTGCCTTTCTATTGATGCCCAGCTTCTCCCTGGACCGGTCGAGCAATTCCATTATTTTCAGAAACGCTTCATGCGGATCAGGACACACATGAAACGAACCGCCAAAGAGGTCGGTGGTCTCTTCGTTTAAGAATCGGGTCACATTGGCTGAACCGGCTATGTGAAACGGATGGCCCAATATGACATCCACTCCGGATGCGACAAAATAGCAGCCGATGGCAATTGCCTTTTCGCTCATCCATTCCGGCGCAACGCCCACCGCCGGTATCTGGGACAAATCATCGCCCAGACCGCCTTCCCGCACGACCTCGGTGGCTGCTTCAAGAATCCGGGCATTATCAACGCAACTGCCCAGATGCAGAACAGGGGGGATGCCGACCGCTTCGCACACTTCACGCAAACCCGGACCGGCATGTTCCAGCGCTGTTTCCGGCAGCAACATGCCTTCTTTGGCGGATGCGATGGCAGCGCATCCGGTTTTTAATACCAGCACATTATTCTCGATCAATCTTCTGGTCAGTGTATTGACATAGTATTCCAAATCTTCTTTGGGATTGCTGCATCCGACGATACCCACCAGCCCTTTGATACGTCCCTGGATGATGGCGTCATTCAGCGGCCGGAACGAAGCCCTGAATCGGCCGCCCAGCATATACTTTATCGCATCGACGCTGAATCCGGCCACCAGGGGCTTTGTCGCAGACGGAATGGCCACCTTTTTCGGATCCCGGTTTTTAAAATTGTCAATGGCGCGTTGTACAATAGTTTTAGCAGAGTGAAGCGCATCATCTTCATCAAAGAGATGCTGTATCGAGCCGACGGTTTGCGCTATTTCTGAAGTAGAGATGATCAACGTGTGATAGGCTTGCGCCACATCGGGCAAACTCGGCATGCAACACTGTACGTCGGTGATCATCATCTCAACAGCACCGGTGATGATCGCCAGTTCTTGCTGAAGAAGATTTCCAGCCACCGGAATCCCATGCCGCATAAGAATCTCGTTGGCAGTACAACAAATGCCGGCCAGGGTAATCCCCTCAGCCCCGGCGTGTTGTGCATACCTGGTAATTTCGGGGTCTTGAACCGCAACGGCAAGCATCTCGGAAAGCTCTGGTTCGTGTCCATGGACCAATATATTGACCGTCCTTTCCTGCAAAATGCCGAGATTGGACTTGCTGCGGACTGGCGAAGGTGTGCCGAAAAGAATGTCCGACACAATGACAGCCATGCGGGAACCGCCCCAGCCATCTGCCAGGGCCGTCCGAAATGCCTGCAGAAGAATGTTCCGATAGTCATGGTCTACGCCCATGGTGGTGCGGTGCATGGACTCGACCACCGTGCGGTCGATGCCGAGAGGCTGCACGTTTCGTCTCTTCCAGATGCTTTGCTGTTTTTCCGGGGCGAGGGACAGGGTTTTGAGAATTTCTTCCTGGGAAGTCATTTCAGCAAGACACAGGTTGGTCAGATCCAGTGCTACTTCGTTGGCGCTGCGATCTCGTTCTTCAATGTTATACAACCTCGCGGCGTAGCGCAATGCCTTTTCATCTTTTATCTGATAGCCGTTGCCGTTTCCTTCGGCTACTTTCTTCAGACGCAAAATCAAATGGCGGCCGTGATCTGAATGGGCAGAGGTCCCTCCGGTCACTTCACGCAAGAAATTGCGCGCCACAATAGTGTCGGCGTCGGCGCCGCATACACCTTTGGGCGATTTTGCCGTGATCTTGCAGGGGCCCATGTAGCAGATGCGGCAGCAAATGCCATCTTTGCCGAATTTACACTGATTCCTTTGTGTCTCCATCCTGGAGAAACAGGTGTCGACGCAGTCGTCTTCCGCTTTAACCAGCATCTCGGCTGATGCCGAGTCCCAGACCGAGTTCTTGTTGTCCTCAGATTTCATCGATTCTTTACCATCTCCTATCAATGGGGATTATGAACTGTTTCGATGCGAACAACATGGCAGCACCTGGACAACAAAGCATCCAATCGCTGAATGACTGCATTGTCATCAGACAACTGCAATAGAGAAGAGCCCTTTTCAGAAACGTCAGCAATGTCGTCGTCATCCGGCAGCATGATGATATGGTCGGCATTGGTCGTAGATTGAATTTTGGCGATTTGTTCCGGCGGAATCTCCCGTCGCACCCGGTTGATGATCACGGCAAGCTTTTCATAGCGTATGTTCATTTCAACAGCAAGAGCATGAATGCGGTGAATGGTTTCCAGGCCTTGATAGGAGGGGTCCGCAACGATGATCAATAGATCGACCTGCTGCACGAGGCGGCGCGAAAGATTTTCCAGCCCTGCTTCATTGTCCAACACCACATAAGGATAATTGGCTGCGAGCTGGCTCAAAACCGATTTGAGCACATTATTGGAATAGCAATAACAGCCCGGCCCCTCGGGCCGTCCCATGGCAATGAGATCGCAATCCTGTCCCTCCACCAGGCTTTCGGCAATTTTCATTTCCAGGAGTTGTTGCTTGGCGACTCCTGTGGCCAGGCCTTTGCCTGCCGCTTCACGAGCCTCCTCGCGCACGCTGCCTACCGTTTTGTTAACCGGCACTCCCAGAGCCAGATTCAGACACATGTTGGGATCTGCATCCACGGCAAGTACCGGCCGACAATTCTTCTGTATCAAGCGATGGATAACGAGGGCAGCGAGGGTTGTCTTGCCCACGCCGCCTTTGCCGGTTATAGCGATGAGATAATTGTTCACATGCTTCCCTGTCACACGGTTGCTTTCTGCAAAATGTCGACAAATATCCCTTTCAAACCGTTATCCAAAACGTTGAGTACGGATTCGCCCTGTCGATCAGCTGCACCAATCTGCGCTGAATAAGGAATTGTGCCCAACAGTTCATGCGACGGGAATGCATCACGAATTAATCGTTCATCATCGGCATTGGTCACTTTGTTGGCCACCAGCTTTATTCGGGTCAGACCGATATCAGCGGACATGCTGATGATCCTTTTCGCGCACTCGATTGCGCGCAAGCCTGGCTCAACCACAATAATCATGGCATCCACGCCGCGAACTGTCGCGCGACCTAAATGCTCTACGCCGGCTTCCATATCCATGATCAGCGCTTCATCTTTATTCAGAATCAGATCAGACACCAGTGCTCGGATGAACACGCTTTCCGGACAAGCGCAACCGGTCCCGCCCTTGTCTATCGCGCCCAGCACCAACAACGCAACGTTTTCATGCATAAAGGCGCATCGCTCGGCAACGTCCGCGACATTCGGATTCAGTTTGAACATCTGGCCGTAGCTTTTCACTTTGGCGCCGGTCCGCTCTTCAATCAAGGCTATTTGCTGCGAAATGGGAATAATGCCCCTTTGCAGGCCTTCCGGGATGCCCAGGGCTGAGGCGAGATTCGCATCCGGATCAGCATCAACAGCGAGAACCCTTTTTCCCTTACGAGCCAGGAGCAGCGCCAGAGCTGCAGCCAGAGTTGATTTGCCCACGCCGCCTTTGCCGGAAATTGCCAGCTTCATCGTTTCACACCAATCAGGAAAATGATTCGGATCAGTTGCGGCGGTCCCGCAAGGCGGGATGCCCCTCTGGAATGTCAATGCGTCTAGTTGTTGGGACACTAGAAATGATACTTCTCCTGCATCGCTTTGGACAGCAGGGCGGTCAATTCGAAGACTTTTTCAGCGTCTGCAGGGTCCATGGAGCCGGTACCGCAAGAGGGTGTGATGATCGCCTGCTCTGCGATCAAGAGCTTGTCGATTCCCTGGGCCGCCAGATGATCCATGACCTTCTCAAAATGGTTCATCAGACTGGTTACGGATTGCTCACGGATGGCAGGAGAGGTCGGCACCACGCCCCAGGCCAGGCAGCCGCCGCGGGCGAAAAGGGCTTTGACGCCGGCAGGATACATGGCAATGGTTTCACCATACGTGAATGCATCATAATTGACAATGTCCACTCCGGCATCGATGAGGATGCTCCATTCTGTATTGCCGCAGCAATGAATTCCAGCCAGCGCCTGGTCTGCATGAACCGCAGCGATCACCTCAGCGAGATGATCGACCACATCGGATCTCTTGACCGAGACATAGGTCGAACTGCCGAATGCAGACAGTATCGGTTCATCGATGAAGCAGATCACTGTATCGGCATACGGCTGGAACTTTTGAATCTGCCAGCGGCACTTCATGGCCAGCGCTTTGATGATCATGTCGCGAAATTCTTCATTGTAGTATATGGCCCGCTTGTTTTCATCCACAATAGTCAGGCTGAAACTGCATGGTCCGGTGGTCTGTACTTTGATATACGGGAGTGTTTGGCCAAGACTCTGCAATCTCTTCTCCATGGCATAGATGCCTTTGGAAAAGGCAGGAGTGATGGCCATGGATGAACAATCGCCCGTTCCAGAGTCCGGATCCATGGCTGCCATATACGATTCATAAAAAAGGGCGAAGGATTCCGAATAATCCATTGAGGTGTCAAAAAACATGCGGCCTTTTACTTCGTCGATGACGCTGCACGGCATGCCCTCCGAGTACTGGATTTCCATTTGCTCGTGTAATCCGGCTTTGGGCAGCTGCGGCCAGATCGGGGCGTTGAGGCTGGTCAGGGAAACGTTCACTGCATGTTCCACATCAGCAAACGGCATGCTGCCGATGCCGGTGGCCAGAAATTTCGGTTTAATGGACATGGTCATATTCCCTCTTTCTCATCCATGCGAAGGTTCTCAACCTTTGCCTGGTCGAATTGCTTCTTCTGCAAATCCACCGACTGTCGGATAGCTTTGATGTGTGCCGGCGTAGTGCCGCAACAGCCGCCGATGATGTTGGCGCCTGCCTCGATGATATCCGGAACCAGGGACGCCATCATTTCAGGCGTTTCGGGAAAACAATCTACACCGCTGACGCTTTTCGGCAATCCGGCGTTGGCATGGACCAGCAAGGGAACAGTGTTCCAAACTCCTCGTATGGTGCGGACGATCTCCACCATGCGTTCAAAGCCATTGCCGCAATTGGCGCCGATGATCTGTGCGCCCGCTGCGAGAGCGGCGCGTGTGGCCTCTTCCGGAGAGATACCCATCATGGTTTTGTAACTGCCGTCTTTGATGCGTTCAAACGTGAATGTACAGATCACCTCACACGTGGTGTTTTCGCGGGCGGCCCGAATCGCCAGGGACGCTTCTTCTGCATCACTCATGGTTTCGATGCAGATGCCGTCTGCTCCGCCTTCAGCCAGCGCCATGGCTTGCTCTTTATACACGTCGTACATCTCTTCAGCCGCTACCTCGCCCGTGATCAGCATCTTGCCGGTGGGACCCATCGAGGCTATGACCCATCTATTTTCGCCAGCAGCCCGTCGGGAGATCGCGACAGCCGCCCTGTTGATCTCTACCGCTCGCTTTGCGAGTCCATAATGTTCCAGCTTGTAGCTGGTTGCGCCAAAGCTGTTCGTTTCCACCATGTCGCAGCCGGCATCAATATAGCTTCTGGCAATGTCATAAACGTCATCCGGCCGATCCACACACCACAGCTCCGGACAATCACCAGGACGCAGCCCCTTCTTTTGTAGAAATGTGCCCCAGGCGCCGTCAGACACCAATATCCGGGTCTGCACCGCTTCACGAATTGTCGATCTCATTCATTGCTCCGTGATGATTGTTGTCCGGTGCCAAACAGGTATCCTGCATGATCGATCAAGCCTGCAGGACATGTTGTTGAAATGTATCAGCGGATGTCGCCTGGTGTCCCTCTTGGAAGCCCATCTGCCATGAAGATATCCGATGAATCAAGATAGCAAATTCAGATTGAAATCGGTAGTCTAAAACCGTGCTGCACAGCGGGCCAGAAGGTCGTTTGATCAGACCTTCCCTATCGTTCTGTCTCCGATTCAACCATACCAGGGGCTGGGACATTCGAAGCTACAAGAAATGCATTACAACAGAAGTCGTTGGTTGTGTAGGTGTTCATAGAGGCATTCGTATTTGGAATCTTCTGCGACCGGGAGGTTTGCGCAGATAACCGTTCGGCACCAACTTCACATCCCATCTGCACTGCCGACCGATTGTGTTCAGAGGGCGCAGGGGTCGTGCGACTCCCTGTGCTACTGTATACAAAATTCCGGTTCGCTTCAAGGGGGGTCTGTTCTTGACCGAGGACTATGCCCTATCGATGCCCTACTTTACTAAGAATCTCTGTCATTGTCAGTAACGTCAACTCGAAGTCACGTGACTTCTTCCGTCACTTTCTTCTGCAAGGCCTTTGGGGATCCAAGGGCATCTCTTTGACATGCCGGTTCGTCCTGGTCGAGCTGAAATAGGGGGGGGGCGGTGATGAATGCCGAGCCCTGAACCAAGTGTAACCCGGGCTACGTACGGGTGGCTAATTGAGAAACACCTGAACCACACAACCACTTAAATCCCATCATACAATCTCTCTAGCAGTCCGCGTGCAATCTCAGCGTCTTTTGCCTGTACATAAAGGTCAAAGCCTTGCGGCATTCCAGTCCCAGCAATGTCGGACCCTTGGAGAATTGATTCGATGTTGTTCGTTTTCAGGCATGCTTGCCCGGCCTCAGCCAATGCCCGGTTAGGGAAGTTTTTGAGGCGAATGATGGCCTCTTCGGTGTGTACGTTCATGTGTGATCCCTTCTTGATCTAGCTTCTCTTCATCCACCACGTGCCCACGCCGTGTTACTCTCTCCTTCCACCACCGCGTTATTGCTTCGCGATAGGACTCTACTCACGAGGGGAAACTCACTCACCTCTACTTCTTACGCAAACATCAAATGCCCATATTGGCAAGCGATGTCACCACGTTGTTCATTACCGACGTCAATTCGGGGAATGATGCCTCAAAATGCCGAACCGAATCCTGTAGATTCTGCTTCAGTGTTCTGTGGTGAAGGTGCTCTTCTCCCGGTTCGTCGAGAATTCGACGCACATCGCGTGTGAGAGTATCAAGACGCTCCTGTACATGATGCTCGTCTGAGCGCGTTTTCATCAATTCCCGGTGAAGCTGTTCTAGGGTCGCACGAGGAATACGATTGTTCATGGCAAGTTCTCACATAGTGTTTGT
Organism: uncultured Bacteroidota bacterium; assembly: GCA_963779225.1. Taxonomy (GTDB): domain Bacteria; phylum Bacteroidota; class Ignavibacteria; order UBA10030; family UBA6906; genus CAVPCZ01. Next base: position 292,783 of record CAVZWW010000001.1, on the reverse strand, counting down.
TTTGAGAGAGGATGTATCGGTCAGATTGACTGACCACGCACCCCGTGGCGATAACCAGAATATCTCTTTCTCTTATTGCAGGTACGCGTGTCCGCGCTGCGCCGTGCGAGTCCGCTTTTGGGATACCGCCGCCTTCTAGCAGACGACATACACGATCATTCTGTTACTCCCTACATCATTCTCACATTCGTGATCATCGATACCAAACTGCCAGGTACACACAACTCACGAATTCCAGAGCGATGCCTCCTTAAAGGTGTTAGACGGGGCCGGGGGCAACGTGATCAGCATCGGGGGAAGGTTATAGTCCTTCTGTGGGACGCTACGCTCCCCTCGAACTCAGCTGGCACCTGCAGCGGAAGTGTCCGGCCTGAGGAATCGTGGTCATCCGTGGTGGGACCAGAAGAGATTCTTGCGAGTTAACGGGTCGTCAGGCTTCGATTTTCTTGGCCTTCGTTTCCGCGCCACCTACCTTGATGGCGACCTTTACAGCATCTTCCATCGGATCTTTGAAGGGCACTTCGATTCGGAGCAGACCGTTCTCGTAGGTCGCTTCGGCTTTGTCAGGTTTCACCGGCCAAGCTAAAGCCAGTGCTGAGACATACTCGATGTCCCTTGCTGGCGCTGTTAGGTGGACGCTGTCCGCCAGGATCTTCAGATCGATGGTATCCGTTGGCGCTCCTGGGATGGCGAACTCCACTACGAGCTTGCGTGTTTCATCGTCAGCATACGCTACTGTGTTGGGTGCAATCCTAATCCGATTTGCCGGCATCATGGCAACCTCCTTGTTTGTCTACAAAGGCTATGATTTCAGCTAACCCGGTGTAGCCCAGATTGCCGGGAGATTCGGCTCCCCTTAATACTGAACCTGATGAAGCATACCGAACAGAACCCCCAAATGAATCCACCGGAAGGATGAAAGAGTAGCTAGTCCCTCAACCCTGCAGAATGCACTCAGGATCAATGTTTCACCCGGCAGAAAAGTCGTTCGAAGCCTCTCTGTACCGCCGTTTCAATCCCTCGAAAGCCCTGCTAAACTTACCCACGGTTCCAAACGCCAAGGCCCAGGAGATCCCGGGCCTTTCGCGCACCCTATGACACCGGACTCATCGTCTATAGGGCCATTTGTCCCCGGGTGGGTCTTTTGGCTTTTTTGTTCTTTTTAAGTGTAACTTTCTTTTCCAACTCTGGGTGGAAGTGCATGGCGATCCGGTTATACTCCTGGACCACTCGTTCGCCGATCCCGAGGATGTGTGCGATCTCCTTGCTGTCGAGTCCTCGCTCCATGAGCTGCTTGACCCGTGTGTAGTGACTGATGTACCTGCCAACGGATTTGAGTTGATGTTGAGTCTTCTTCGCGATGTCTGCTTCGTTCTCTCCACGCTCATGCAGGGTGCAGATCAACGCCTTGTGTGTCGGGTTACTCCCCTGATCGTAGATGTATCCCCGCAGTGGTAACGTCTCCTCCGGGTGCGTGGCGTAGTACTGCTTGATGTGCTTGCCGATCATGGTGAGCGAGCGGTTCATGATCACGGCCAGTTCGCTGATCGTCAACGACGTCCCCTGCTCGTAGGCGCTCCTCAGGAGCCGCACCATCTGTGCGCGTTCCCGGAGGTCCGTCTCGACCCAGTTGTCATTGCGCACTCCTGCACGGTGATGCATGCGCATCTCGATATCTCTCTCCTCCACCAGGGGAAGGTAGATCGTCTTGGCCTTGTAGTCCTCTGTACGCTTGGCATAGGCGATCTTCTGGTCCTCCAGAGACTGCGTCCGCCAGCACAACACCCCAGGAGCCATCTTGGATTGCTCCCCGAAGTACTCGCGGTTGAGCGCCTCGACATCCTCGGCCAGCTGCTGCAAGATGCGATGGCTGCCGATGATCTTGTACTCAGTCTCCAGCATGTGGACGATCGCCTGCTGGTAGCTCCGCTTCGTCAGGGCTTCAAATCGGTCACGGACGGGCATGGGTCCTCCCCAACTGACTTTTTTTCCCCCGAAGAGCCCGGTGGAAGCCTTCCTTACGGCGGTCGATCTCCTTATAGGGTAAGGGGTTGGGGTAACCCGTATAGCGATCCTCGATCTCCTTCAGCTTTGCCGGGTACTTTGTCAGGGCCCGACGGTAAAGCGTCTCGTACTCCTTCAGCAGTGAGGGACTGATCCCAAGAATATAACTGCGCTCCTGAGGCTTCACGTGGCGGTGTGCCAACACGTAGGCCACGCGAGCAAACGTCTCGACGTAGCGCTTGATCGCTTGCGGCGTGTGACGACTGCTCGTCTCGATCTCCGCGAACGTCCTCCCTCGCAGGTAGTACTCCACGATCACCCGCTTGTGGCTTATGGCTCGCCCGATCCCCTCGTAGTACCCACGCGTCTGTACCTCGCATCCCTCCTGGCGCAGGAGGCGGACGTCGCGCTTCACTGTCCGCGTCGATGTCCGGAGCACGTTCGCCAAATCTTCTTCGCTGAAGACGACGCCCTGGTCGATTCCCTCGTCGATCATGCGCAACAGTTGCATCCGACGAAGATCCTTCCGCCCATGTCTTCCCAGGTACTCGAGGTCTTCCACACCACCATCGACCGTGACGACAACTTCCTTCTTCTTGACCTCGTGCATCCTCTTGCCGGCCGACTGCCCCAGCACGATCCCCACGACCTGAACCCGTCCTCGCTCCATCTGGTGATGCTCGAGCAGTATACCCTTCGCCGTCTCAAACACCAGCGCCGACTGCTTCGGGCTCATCTCGAATCCGTTCTCCAACTCCCACAACAACAAACCTTCTGCGTGCTTCTTCCGCAATCGCTCGACCAACTGCTGCTGTGTCTCGTTCATTGCGCTTGCCCTCCCGTGGACTATCGGGACCAACTTGACGACGAGTACCCAACCTCACTACCCGAGAATATATCTCGATGGATATCGTCAATCAAGACTTCCCGTCCCCACACGGGGGGACAAATGGCACTATCGCATAAGCACCAACTTGCGCGTCTCCACAAAATCACCGGCCCTCAACCGGTAGAAGTACACGCCGCTTGACAGCTCGCTTCCGTCAAACTGCACCTCATGATACCCCGCCTCCATGTCGCCATTGACGAGCTGAGCAACCTGCTGGCCGAGGGTGTTGAAGACTGACAGCTGGACAACTGAGGTGTGGGACAGGCTGTAGCGAATCGTTGTCGACGGGTTGAAGGGGTTGGGGTAGTTCTGCTGCAGCACGGCCCGGATCGGCATCTCGCCCGTCTCCGTTGGAACACCGAGGGGAAGATCCCGCACATCAAGGAGCATCCGCGCAATGATCCCGGCCCATATGTAGCTCCTGTTCCATCCGGCCCACTGCTCATCCGGGCTGTACAATTCCCAGAACCAGTGACTGGTCCTGAGTTCGTGTACCATCGCTGCAGAGACCTTCTCAACCAGGACACGGGCATCAGTATAGTAGCCGTAGCGCACGAGTCCGCGAAAGACCAGATACTGCCACTGCACCCAGACCGGTCCATTCCAATACCCGGCAGGATCGTAGTATGGATCGTCCGCCGAGAGGGACGGCACACCGTAGGTCCGCCAAAATTCAGACGGATTGGTCAGGTGTTGCACCAGACGCCTCGCCTGTTCCTGTGTTGCAACACCTGCCCACATCGAAAGGAAACCGATGATCTCCTTTCGCTTCAGATCATTCGATGCGTGAAAGCTGAAGTCGTGATCGGTCCTGTCCACATGATAATAGAAGCCGGTCACGGGATCCCACATGTTCCGGTTGATGGAGTCGGCCAGCGCGGAGGCCTTCTCGTCCCAGGCCGACCCGCCTGCCTGATCACCCAGTTCCCTCGCCATACCTGCGATCGAACGCAGTTCACTGACGAGCATGGTGTTCAGATCAAGCGCTTCGAAATTGGACGGCCACCCCACCTGATCCCACACGGCAACGTTTCCATCGCGCACACATTCCAGCACGGCATGTGCTCCCCACTCACACATTCCGTCCCCGTCGACATCCCTGTTGAGTTTCCAGTAACTATAGAGCTTCACTCCCGATGCGTACGCTTCACGCAGGAACGTCGTATCGCGAGTGATCCTGAAGATCTCCAGGTTCACCCAGTTGAACCACGGCGCGGATGATGTCAGCGAACCCGCATAGGGAATGGTCTCGTTGAGGTACGGCCCGGTTCTGTAATTGATGTACCCGTCGGCCATCTGTTTCTCCATGAATACCCTCTGCGAGTTCATCGCGCCGACCGGATCCATGCAGGCATACGCAAGCATCGTCAGACTCTCATGGAAGACCTGACCGCCGTGTCCCCAGCCCCAGGTCGGCTCTCGTGAGAAGACATAATAGTTGTGCGAGAGCTGTCCCTCCGGAGGCATCATGCATTGCCGCATCAGAGTGAAACTGTTCCAGTAGAGAAGATCAAGATCGCGATCGCCGGAAGAGAGGGCGGGAATGATACTGTAATCGTCTTCGTCCTGAACGAGACAGTCATCGAGATCGGCGGTGAGAAGCGCACGGCATTGGGTCAGGAGGGAGTCCCGGTCGCCGGTACCCCCAGCCACCCCGCGCACAAGACGGAGTCCTACCGTACCATGTGGAGGAATGCGGAGATCCTTCTGCAGCGCCACGATGCGCACGGCATGTGCGGCGAACCTGTTGGAGAGGGTGGCGTGTTGGGCATCGGCAAGAAATGAAGCCGTCGATAGTTGGATCCTGCCAGCTTCGATAGCGTGTGTGCTCATGCGGCCCGCGGCATCCCGCCCGAGGACAACATATCCGTATGCTATGTCCGGATCCAGCCCTCCGTCCAGATATCCCCCGGTCACCGACGACGCGATCCGGTCATACACACCGGTATATGCCGAAGTCCTGCGCAATACGTCGCAGGTGATACCAGCGTCCTGTTTCCAGCCGACGATCGCATTCCTGGCATCCTGGGAAAATTCCACATGAAGATCCTGCGGCGGAGGAAGATATGCCACTGTGCTTAACGCAATGTCCGTCCGTATACCGCCGGCCACGGGCAACGCCGGTATCCGTCCCCGGCCAACACCCTGTTGTCCTGTTGCAAGACAGGTGAAGACGACGGTGAAGGAGTCTCCTTCTGCTATGCTGTGTGATCTAAAATTGCCGAGTTCACACCCCTGATAGCCGTTTCCGGGGATGTTCGGATCGGGATCGCCCCATTTGGGGGCGTCTTCGGTAAGGATCTCCCCGGTATCACCCTTCAGGAACACGACCTGCCGTGCCTGTGGCGGCGCATGCCTGCAGGGCGTCCCATCCGCGTGTCGCACTTCTCCCCACTCGACGCAGAGATTGGCTGCGGCGCGGGAAACAGACCGGGAACCCGGCAAATCGAATGTGCTGTATGTGCCGCATGCGGTAACGCCACTGTCCAGCAGGAGAACATCCGATCGGTCCTCGACATACGGAATGCCATGTTCGATCATCCATCCGTCCGGCCTCTCCTTGTGATCGAAGATGAACCCATCACCCGAAGGAAGAAGGGCAACTGCCGTCACAGTATCGGTTGTGTGATTGAAGAGCGGATACAGGGAAACCTGTGCAGTGGTATCCGCATCGTTTGTGAGAACGATATCGTATGCTGCGAGGCGGGAACTATAGACGACGAAGCGCCCTCCTGCCGCAAGGGAGGGAAAAGGCCGGGATGAAAATATCACAAGGTCGGAATACGAACTCCTGATGACAGGCTGCTCTGCATACTCCCCGAGCACGTACCGGAGCGATCCATTCAGCTTGATGGCGAAGGAAAGAGAACCAGCGTTATCGGTGTCGAACATCAGACCGCGGAGAGGATCATACCAGATGAATTGATACCCTTCATCGATGACGTATTCGGACCGGCTGAAGTGAGCCGCATACGTTGTATAGACCGGATCCGATCGGGTGGCGTGAAGATCAGACAAGAAGTTCTGTGCGGAGGAAACCTGCCAGAGCAAGGTTGTTGGGAATGCGAGCAGGAGAACTCTCATCATGATCATTCTATGCACACAATCGTGCCGGTTCATGGGATGACTCGCATGTACGGTCGCCCCGGGCTGCTCTTGGAATGGTCGCACACATTCCGGTCTCCTGATCGGGTCCTTCAACGTGGACGATTCCGCGGGGATCCGGCCTACTTTCCCTTCCCCCTGGGGTCCAATCACAATATACGAATTGGACCGGTCTTATCGGGCTAGGTCTGTGATTAGTTGCGCGAATGTTGGAGTTGGATTTGATCCTTCAGCCATTGGCAAGCTGAAGAGGTTTTATGCTTCGATCACTGGCGGCTTGTATTATGTTATGTCCAAAATCAAGTCTGAATGTCTATCGAGTGACGATTTCGCCCACGCCTGATATTCGTGGTCCTCACTCGAACAAGGCCACTGGTAATCGATCCGACCCGTTCAACACTCAACGGGGCGACAATCTCACGGAATAGAGCTGCCTGCTCTTATTTGATCTTATAGACGTGGAATCCCTTCGGACGGTCCCATCCCACAGAGATCCTCCCGTCGGCACTTATGGCGGGTCGGGAATCGATATCAGGTACTGATCCATCGGGACTTCTCATACTCAGTTCAAACTTGAGTGTCCCGTTGGAGTTCACCGCCAGGAAATTGAGATGATCGTGAAAAGTCTTGTCTCAGTGTATATTTGGATGGGTTTTTCCTCTTGAGCGTGATTATACCTTCACGAGGTCAGGTCACCTTGACAAAGAGTCTCACCTCTCCGAACTCCATTGACAGCCTGTGCTCGGTCGCGGCCACCCCTCCCTGCGCAGGAGCCATGGCCCGGGGAAGCCGCAAAACCCGTTCGCCCTCATCGGAGGCAACCAGCATGGCCGCGTCCCGGGTTGCACGGACATTGTCGGGTTTGGAACTCCACAGCCGCACTCCCGCTCGTCCCGCCAGCCAGCGAAGCACTTCAACGGGCAGAGGGCCCGTTCCCGCGTACACCGATGTGAAGCCGTTGTATTCCCTGCTTGCGAAGGCAATTTCGTCGTTATCGCTCCAGGTACCATGGATCCGGACCACTTCGCCTTTTCGCGGGAGGACGGCAAAACGCGGGTAATGGTGTTTGGCGACCCCGAACTCCCTGAAGAACTTGAGGTCGTTCTCTTCTATCGTACAACGGATCATCATCGGGCCTGGCGAATCAATCCGCTTGAATGCGAACCCTGTCAACTTCTCCATCTGTGCCGGCTCGAACCTGCGCTCGCCGATGTACCCGGGCGCATAGAACCAGACAACCGTGGCGCCGGTTCCTTCAAACAGTGTCTGGAGCTGTTGCACTTCGTCAGGCAACAGGGAGAAGGTATTGACCATCAGAAAGAGTTTGAAGCGTGAACGGTCCAGAGACGTGAGATCAAAGCGGTAGACAAAATCCGCCGGTGCGCCAATTCGGTTGATTGTCCTCGCCTGCGAGTTGACCATCCAGTGGCCGACAAAATCGCTGATGACAATGCCATGATGCTCCCATGGTTCTTCCGCCTTCCAGCTCTTCGTCGCAAGCCATGACTTCGGCTCGTAGACTGCCGCAATCTCGGAAACCGGACTGATGTCGAGGATCGGCCGCTGTTTGTCCCCCAGCTGCATCAACGACCGGATCTCCCGAGTCATCGGAGGGTCATCGTACCAGCTCTTGTTGGCCTGGAACGGAGGAGTGAGGTGGCCGAAGTCGAAGAGCCATCCGGCATGACCTGTGGAAAACACCTGCCCGATGTCGCGGCGGAGGATCTTGAGCGTCCCCTCAACAGTCTCCGAACCGGATCCGCCCTCGCTTCGCCGATATGGCTCCAGGTAGGTGCTACAGTCGATTTCCGAAATGAACATCTTGTTGTTTCTTCGTATGGATTCGCTGAGCACACGGTAAGCGCCATCGCCGCCAACCCCGCGGGCACGTCCAAGCCAGTTCCCTGCGTCATCGATCACATCGCTGTCCCACCGCTCGTTGCCCGGGACGTTGCTCCGTTGATAGGTGTACGGTGTGGCAATGAAGTCGAGATCAGGTGAGTGGAGAACAGGCTCCGGCACGAGGTGACCTGCTTCCTGAATCATGACATTTTCCAGGACATAGCAGAAAAACGTTCCACAGATCACGCGCCGCTCTGTTTCTTCCTTGATAATTCGTGCGAAGGTCGCAACCGTCTGCGCTGTATTAGTATGATATTTCCTGAGAAAGTCGATGACATCGCGGTCGGTCCCGGGGTCGCGCAACAGCGGTCCGTCCTTATCGATCCGGCGCTCAACAGAAGGGATGGGTCCGGCGACGCGCTCCATAGGAGCACTGTAATCCGGAAACCACCGGCATCCGAGGTAGTGCCACTCGCCGGTATGCATCCCGGAAACATGATACCCCATCATCCTGCTCTTCAATGGCGACGCTTCAATATGCCTCAGGAATTCCCGAAGGGTTTCAGCGGTCTCCTTCTTCCAGAGTTCGGAGGCGAACGATGCGCCATAGGGATCGTTCAACGACCAATTGAGTCCCGACTCTCTGTCGACATACTGAGCCGGTACATTGTATTCATTGGGGGGAACTGGTAGACCGCAGATGATCAGCTCTTCAGGATGCGCCTTTTTCCACCAGGGAGGAGCATAGAGGTGGATGCGGGGGAAGAGGTACGCATCGGGGACGAGCTCCAGGAGCTTTGCGAAATACCTATCGTACTGCCCCCAATCGTATTTCCCCGGGGCGATCCAGCCGTCTTCAAGTCCTATCAACGGATGCAGGAAGCGAATCCCTGCCGCTCGATAGCTCTGTGCGGTGCGCAGCGGACTGGAGCTTACAGCAAAGAATGGAAACTCCTCCCTTCCATTAAGGAAAAACCGCGCTCCTCCCCGCTCCATCCGGATCTCCGACCGGCACGGTGCTTCCACCCGCAGCCGCTCCAGTTGCGACAAGACACTATCGTCAAGCGTGACGGTCATGTGCTCGAACGGTTCGACCGGAAAGGAACGGGTCAGCGACAGGGCAGCAAGGGCAGACCCCAGCGACTTCAACGAATCTCGTCGGTTCATGGTGTTCTCTTTCGTGCAGTTGAGAATGCGAATTTCATCTTGTCCGGTGGCGTGGCCAAAATCGAGCATCCCCGAAAAAGTAGCCAAACGGTTTCTGAAAACCAAGCAGAATTGCCAGGGTGTAAAAGAAAGGGCTCTGTAGTTGCGAAACCGCCCCAGGTGTTCGGCGCCGCTTCACCTTTTGAGGCCATTCGATTTTGTGGTTTTTCCCTCGTAAATTGATCTGCGACACCGCATACGTTCTTACACGGTCGGACTATCTCCCGGGTGATCTGCAGCTATCAATAATGGTTGAGGTGGAATGATGAAAGTGCAGTCCGTATCAGCAATCGTTCTCGCGATGAGCTCAATGCTCACGGTCGAAGTCGTCGCCGGAGAGCTCCCCCGGCAATCCCCTCCACAGGCGACCCCGGTTGTGGGCCTGTTCGATGAGGTCCAGGAATTGTTCCCTGATACGAAGCTCAATCAACCCGTCAAGCGGCTGGGAGTGCACGTGCCAAGGAACACCGCGGCCGGTGTTCACGTGATGATTACCGGACTTCAGGGAACGGAAAAGATTGCGTTCTCCGAGTCGGACAGGACCGGCCGGCCGACACCAGGGACACGGTGGTACAGGTTGATCGACGTTCCGGTGGCGGAAAACACCGGGCTCGACCGCAACACCGAAAAATACAGCGGTTTGAAGAATCCCTACGTCATCCGCAGGGCGCCTTTTCGAATCTACGATCCATTTCGGGCCGTGAATTCGCCAATGACGGCCGAGTCGACGTCGGTGGCCCTCCGGGTCGAAATACCTATTGATGCGGCAACGTCTCCCGGAGAATACAGACACCGTCTGATCATCGACATCGGTGGACGAGTCGATTCGCTGGAATTTTTCGTGAGCGTGCATCGGGCGACAGTTCCTCCTCTAACCCGATCAACGGTTTCCTACATCAACTGGCATAGCATCGACAACATCTGCAGTGCGCACAATGTGACGAAATGGAGCGAGCCATTCTGGGATATGCTCGCCACGTATGCACGCACCATGGCTGGTGGAAGACAGAATGCTTTCTGGTTCATCTGGGGGGACTATTTCACGTTTGACAGCGTCGGCAATGTCTCCTCATTTCGCAGGGATCGTCTTGAGCGATACATCCGGGTATTCCTTGGTGCCGGAATGAGGACGATCCACGGAGCTCCCATGTTCGGACGGCGGAACTGGACCTCGACCGACATGCTCCTGTCACTTCGGGCCGCCGATGGCCAGGAAGTGGATGCGGTCTCCGAACGGGGCAAGCGGATGCTGGCGCAAATGGCTCAGAGGATCATCACCGTCATGAAGGAGAACGGATGGGAGAAACACTGGCTGCAGGGTGTCTTTGATGAACCGGAGGATCCGTTCGTCGATCGATACAGAGAGCTGGTGGGTGTATTACGGGGGTTGATGCCCGACATCAAAATCCTGGAAGCAACGATGACCATGAACGTGAGCGGCCTGGTCGACGTCTGGTGCCCGCAGGTTCAGGAATACCAGGCTAATCGCGAATTCTTCGACGGGCGCAAGGCGGCGGGTGACAGAGTGTGGGTCTACACCTGCCTTTCTCCGGGTGGACCCTGGTTGAATCGGCTTCTGGATGAGGAACGTCTCCGCCAGGTCTATATCGGATGGGCGCTCGCAAAGTACGATCTGCAGGGGTTTCTGCACTGGGGCGGAAATTTTCACACGGCGAAGCCCTTTGAGGAGCTTGTCCGATTCCACATGGAGGGGCAATACCTGCCGGCAGGCGACTCACATATTCTCTACCCGCTCCCCGGCGGACCACTCTCGAGCCACAGGTTTGAAGCACACCGGATCGGATTGGAGGACTACGAGCTTCTCGCTCAATTGAAACTCCACGATTCATCGCGGGCGGAACAGATCATCGCGCAGGTCGTTCAGAGATTCGACAAGTACAGCACGGATGTCATGGCGTACCGCGCCGCCCGGAAACAACTTCTCGATGCAGTGGATGAATACACAAGCGACTGAGCTCTCTTCCTCCACACCGGCCGCAGGATGTGCGCGGCTTCAATCCGGGACCGTCTCAGAACATCTCATGACAACTACTTACCGGAGCAATCCGAGCAATACCCCCGCAACGATGGCTGAGCCCACAACCCCCGCTACATTAGGTCCCATCGCCGCCATAAGCGGATTCACCTTTCCGCCGGTTTCGTCTGAAACAAACTTCTGCACAACCCTGGCTGACATCGGGACAGCCGAAACACCGGCAGCACCGATGCAGGGGTTGATCTTCATGGAAGCCGGCAGAACGAGATTCATGGTTTTTGCAAGAAGGATGCCTCCTGCTGTGCTGAATGCGAATGCCACCGCACCGAGACCGAGGATGAGGAGCGTCTGGACATTCAGGAAGTTTTCGCTTGCCATGGTGGCTCCCACGGCAATTCCGAGAAAGATCGTCACAATGTCAATCAGCGCACCACCCGCGGTTTTTCGCAATCGATCGGTCACGCCACTCTCCCGGAGGAGGTTGCCGAACATCAACATGCCAATCAGCGGAGCGCTCGAGGGAACAGCCAGCGATGAGACAGCTCCCGTGCAGAGCGGAAAGAGGATGACCGCGGTTTTCGAAACAGCATGTGCCTGCCGCATGTCGATCCCCCGCTCCTTCTTTGTAGTGAGAAGACGCATGACAGGAGGCTGGATGATGGGAACGAGAGACATGTAGCTGTACGCCGCCAGAGCAACCGGCCCCAGTAGATGCGGGGCCAGTTGCGTCGTGAGAAAAATCGCCGTGGGGCCGTCCGCACCACCGATGATACCAATGCTTGCCGCCTCCTGGGCCGTGAAACCGAATACATATGCCGCGCCCATCGCGGCCACAAAGATGCCAAGCTGGGCCGCTGCCCCAAGGATGAACGTGAGCGGCCTCGACAGGAGAGGTCGAAAGTCCGTCAGCACACCAACGCCAAGGAAGACAACCGGCGGCAGAAGCTCTGTTTTGATGCCGTTGCGATAAATGAGTCCGATTATGCCTTCGCCGTACGAGCCCATTTCTGCCAGGGGAAAATTCGCCGCAACGATCCCGAAAGCGATGGGGATCAGCAGAAGGGGCTCATAATTCTTTCTGATCGCCAGAAAGACCAGCGTACCTGAGATGGCATACATGATACCGTTGCCCCAGCTCACGTGCGCGAATCCCGACTGACCGAGGAGTCGAAGGAGTTCGTCCATTTTTCAGGTCCTTGATGAGATGGTCAAGATTTCCTTTTTCCCCTCGATTTCCTCACCAACTATTCCCCGGATGGAAACAACCACGCCATCACAGGGCGCTTTGATATCGTGCTTTGCTTTCATGGCTTCTACGGCCGCCACCACCTGGCCGGCGCGCACTGTATCTCCCACCTTCACCATGATCTCGGCTATCGCAACAATTCCGTCAAATGGAGAATACACCCCCACGGCATTACCTCCCGCCGAAACAGACACCGTCTCAGACGCGGGACGCGGTGCTGCAGCTTTGCCGGCTATTGCGACGGGCTCGACGGTAACCAGGAACGTCCGCAGAGTGCCGTGCTCGTCGACCGTACATCTTGTCGTCACGGGTCCGGACAATGCAGGGACGGACGCCGGCGGAGCGGAAATCGGAGTGGGCTTCTTTTCTTCCTTCTTCCTGAGCGGAATGTCGATTTTGCATTTCCCCGTGAGGAATGTGATCCCTTCATTGGTTTCCATGTTTTTCCCGGGAACCATGGAAGCCAGGACCAGAAATGTATTTCGATCCGTCACACGGAGTTTTCGCTCCTCAAGAGCGCGTTGTGCAGTCATGATATTCTTGGGGGCGGCTTCCAGCGGATCGCCGTCGAACACGGGCAAATTCAGCTCGGCAGCGGCGATCTTCACGACGTCCGGATCAGGGGGAAGGGGTGTCTTGCCGAAGTAGCCGAGGACTGCGCGTCCGTACCCGGGGTCAATCTTCTTCCATCGCCCGAACATGACATTGTTGAATGCCTGCAGCCAGTATTGCTGGCTGCCCGGTGTGACGCTGGTCCATGCGCCCGCAGCTTCAACCACAACGGGGAATTCCCCGAGAACTTCCCCATACTTATGCAGAATGCCCGCCTTTGCCATCATGTGGACATTGGGGCCAATAGCTCCTCCCGGCATCGGAAATCCCACAACGCGTGCATCGGCGGTTGTTGTCGTCGGATTGAATTCATATTCCTTCAATCCATTATTCAGGAGGTCCTCGATGGCCGGCATCTTTGTTTCATCGACCTCAAGCGAATAGCCCGTTCCCTTCAGGGCGTGGGCCATCGATCGAACATCGGGTTGGACCGTTCCGCTTGCCATGGGGCGCACCGACAGGTCGATCCCGTCGACCCCCGCTTCGATTCCGGCCATATAACAGGCAACAGCGATGCTGGCCGTGTCGTGCGTGTGCAGCCACAGCGGCATTTCCGGCGGCATAATCTTTTTCAAGCCCGAAGCTGCGTCGTATACGGTTTTCGGATCGCACGTGCCGCTGGCGTCTTTGAGGCACAGGCTGTCGATCCTGACATTGCTCTTCAGCAGTTGCCGGCCGATATCAATGTAGAAATCCGCCGTGTGGACTACGTCGGAGTTGAATGGGAGACCCATCAGCGCAATTGCGGCCTGGTGGTGCATACCCGCTTCGACGATCGGCCGACCGGTGTTTACCAGGTTGCGGACATCGTTCATGTAGTCGAAGTTCCTGTCCCATGTCGTACCCGACTCCTTCATCAGCCTCGCCTGGAGCTGAAGCCCTTCCATCGACTGTGTCGTCAATGTCACTCCCGATACGGACCTCGTCAGAATTTGGAGAATAACATCGGGACCCACTGCATCCCGAATTGCCAGCATGGTGTCAAACGGGTCCTCCCCCAGATAGAAGAGAGGAGCCTGAAATCGAGCCCCTCCCCCAAATTCAAAATGGCGAATACCGGCTTCAACTGAAGCCTTCATTGCCGGAAGGAAGTCCTCCAGGCGTACCTTTCCGCCAAAAGAGCTCTGCAGCCCGTCTCTGAAAGTCGTGAGCATAACGCGTATACGCTTTGACATCTTTGTGAAGATCATTTTGTTTCCTCGATTTTGGTGACGGTCACCCCGGGAGAGAGAGCCTGGTAGGTCGCGGCAACTGCGGCGACAACGGCCGCATCGCCGGTATTCTCCCGCTCCGGGAACAGCAGTGTGATTAGACGCATCATAATGGCCAGTAACGCCAGAAGGGCAAACGCGATAATATATGCCACGGTGCTAACGGTAAGAATATCAAATGAATTCATTCTTAACTCCTTCACGCTGGTGCAACACATGTTCGACCGGAAGCCCTTGCGGCTCCTTCTTGGGGGCAGCTCCTGATTCTATCACAAGTCTACCCCCGAATACTGGCGAACGCCTGCCCGCCAGAATCAGCTCAAGTCGATCACCGATGGATACCACTGTGCCTCGTGTCGATTGTTTCAGGTTGTCGCCCTGCAAATCCGCGTACACCGCCACCTGCCGTCCGATAACCAGTGATCTGTTCCGATAGAATTCCAGGAGCTCTGTGGCGCGTCCGGTGATGAGTTTCTCATGGTTTTGAGCCAGAAAGTGTAGGAATCGGTGGAAGATGACGGAAAGGGAGCACACGCAGGGATTGGATACATGATTACGGAGTGCAGTCACAGAAGGGACAAACAACGTCGGCGCTACGGGGGGGACGGCTTCTACATTGAGACCAACGCCGAAAACAGCGCCGGTGACCTTTCCCGCCGACGATTGAGTATGCACAAGGAATCCTGCGAGCTTGGATTCATCGAGGACGATATCGTTGACCCATCTTATGCCTGCACGATTTTCGAGTCCTGGAATGGAATCCAGCGTTTGCACAAGGGAGACAGCCGGAAGCACGGTGAGCCCCGTCGCGATGTCGCTAAGCTGGCACCCGGAAGAGAGAAACACAGAGAGATGTATGTTACCAGGCAATGCGGCCCACATCCTGCCCCGTTGGCCGTGGAATCCTTCGCCTGAGCCGGCGAGGCATATCAGGCCGTCGGGAAGAGCAAGTCCAGCTCTCATGGTACTCACCAGAATGTCAAACTGGGATCGCACAGCCCGTTCGACAAGCACCATGTATCGCCATGGTTCGGGAAGACCGATTGACGCGGTCGCAAATGGGGGCGCCAACTGGAGGCGCTGCACTACGTGCCGTGCCTCTTCGGGCACGTGACCCGGGAGGACGGATTCCCAGCGGGGAGAAGAGGAGAACCACTGTCCTGCAAACCGGAGACTGTCTGTGCAGACGTTCATAGCGCGGAAACTCGAAGGCCGGTGAGAACTACCGACATCGTTATCCTGGAGGCAACTCCTGCACCACGTCCTCCATCCGTCTGAGACGGGAACGAGCGCGAATTACCTGCGCTCCCCTGCGGGTCAAACTAGAAAATACAGAGCCAAGAGTCAACCGCATCACCGGTGAAGCCCCGGCGGCGATGCGCTTTTCAGCGTCAGGTCTTCCGAAGTTCCGCGCCTTCCACCACGGCAATGGCCACCAAATTCACGACGGATTCCACACTCGACCCATACTGAAGAATATGTGCGGGCAACCGCGTGCCCATGAGTAAGGGCCCGATCGATTTGGCTTCCCCCATGCATTGCAGCGAGTGCATGGTCAGATTTCCTGATTGCAGGTCCGGAAAGACGAGAACGTTGGCATCCTTTTTCAGTTCGGCAAAGGGAAAGTATTCCTCCCGAACCGACTCCTTGCGCGCAGTCAGAAGTTGCATCTCCCCGTCAAGACTGAGCTCCCCGGCTTTCTCCTTTGCAATTTCCGTCGCCCGCCGTATCTTCTTTGAAAGGGGATGATCGACGCTGCCGAAATTGGAGAATGAAAGCATCGCTACTCGCGGCTCGATCCCAAGGGATCGACAGGTCCGGGCAGCAAGAAGGGCAATCTCTGCGAGTTCCTCTGAATCCGGGTTGATGTTCACCGTACAGTCAGCCAGAACGACAACATCTTTCGACAACAAGACAAGGTGGTGACTGGAAATCCGACGGACGCCCGGCGCAGGCCCTATGACCTCAATAATCGTCCGCAATGCCTCCACATAGTGCGTGGAGAGTCCGGCAATCATCATATCAGCATCACCCGTGTGCACCATCATCGAGGCAAAATAGTCCCCGTGCCGGAGCCGCTCGTCCGCAGCAGGCCGGATCACACCCCGGCGGCGGCGCATGCGGAAATATTCGTTTGTATACGCCTCGAATCGCGGACTGCGGTCCGGATCGATGATGTCAACGCCCCCCAAATCCAGGCCCAACCGATCCGTCGATTTCCGGACTTCCTCTTCTCTTCCCAGAAGGATGGGGATGGCTATCCCCTCCTCCTGGAGAATGCGGCTGGCCCGCAGGATCGTCTCGTTACTGCCCTGCGAAAATACCACACGGAACTTCTCTTGCCGTGCCCTCAACATCAACCCGCGGACGATTTCCCGGCCGGTTCCAAGGCGGGCGGCAAGACTCTCCTGGTACGCTTTACTGTCTATCGGCCTGGAGGCGACATTTTCCTCGATGGCTTGCTGCGATACTCCCGCCGACTCCCAGATCAGAATGCGAGGATCGATGGGTTTGGGAAGGAGGTATTCAGGACCAAAACTGAAATGCTCATTTCCATACGCTTTCTCCACTTCCTCGACGACTTCTTCTCTTGCAAGTTTGGCAAGTGCACGAGCTGCAGCAAGCATCATCCCTTGGGTGATGCTTTTTGCCTGGACATCCAACGCACCGCGGAAGATGTACGGAAAACTCAACAGATCCGTCAACGTGTTCGGGTGGAGCCCGCTACTCGTGGCCACGATGATATCTTGCCGGCTTCCTCGCGCTTCCTGGTATCCTATTTCCGGTTCCGGTGTCGCCAGTGCCAGGACGAGGGGAAACCGGTTCATTGACCGCAGCATCTCCAGCGTGAATACAGCACCGGTGGACGCTCCCACCAGCACATCTGCTCCCCGGACGCCGTCCGGCAGGATGGCGGCAGGATGTTTTCGCGCTAGCTCGCGCTGGCAATCGAGCAGGTCATTGCGGTCCGGATGGACCAGTCCCCGAACGTCGTAGATGAGCAGGTTCTCCGGCCGCACGCCAAGGCGCAAGAAGAGCCTCGCACATCCAATTCCAACCGTGCCGGCCCCGCAAATAACAACATGGACTTCATCTATGCGTTTTCCGGCAAGTTCCAGAGCATTGATGAGGGCAGCAGTGGCAACGACTGCAGAACTGTAGAGATTTTCGTGAAATACGGGGATTCCCATCGTGGTGCGCAATCGTTCATAGATCGACAAACCCTCAGGAGCTTTGATGTCTTTCAGATTGATCCCGCCAAACGTCGGCTCGAGCATCTGGACCGTCTCCACGAAGCGGTCGGGATCCTTTGTATCAAGCTCGAGATCGAAGACATCGATATCGGCGAGCCGTTTAAACAACATCGCGACGCCTTCCATCATGGGCTTCGCTGCGGCGGGCCCGACGTCACCCAGACCCGGGACTGCCGTACCGTTGGTGATCACGGCCACCAGGTTTCCCCGAAGCGTATAACGGAAGACGTTGCCAGGGTCTTTGACGATCTCGGTCGAGGGATACGAAGCGCCGGGAAGATAGGCCAGGCGCATTTCCCACGGAGTGAGACATGGTTTTGTGACCCGCAATTCGATCTTGCCCGGCCGTCCCGAAGCATGATAGTCAAGGGATTCTTCGCGTTTGATCATATTGTCTTCCTCCTGGGAGGGCATGAAATAATCCTCACGCACGGGTCAAGGGATAGTCTTGCAGGGTCTCCTGCAGCAACGAGAGCGACGTTGGCACCGGTCGTACCTGGAGAATCCAGAGTCGACTGCCTTCGATACCGAACTCGATATCGAGGGGGTAGCCATACGATGATTCCAGTCGCACTGCGGCCGCGACCAGCTCACAGAGCTCCGAATATTCCAGTGCGGGCCGCAGCCGTTGATGATATGGAGCTTCGCAGCGTGTCGTGCCGAAGCCGGCGCGTTTGTTGAACACCACATATTCTTTCTTGTCGGCCGTGACATAGCTGAAACGGAAAGGTCCTTTTTCCAGATCTCCTTCCTTCGAGACAATGATTTGGTCCGCAGCAACAGTTCCGGAGACAATACCCTCACCCAGACCCCATCCGGCATTGATCACAATTTCCCGGAATTCGTTCCGGGCGACATTTATTGTCTGCAGAACTCCCGATACCCTGGAATTGACAATCTGCTGGATGATGACTCCCCCTCCCGCGAACGATGTCGTCGTTCCCAGCATCTCCCGGGTGTAAAGAGCCCTGTCACTCCACAGTCCGCTCCAGGTGCGTAACAGGTACTTGAGAAGCGCCTTCTCGCCGCGAATGAACAGAAATGTGTCGAATTCTCCCGCCCGCGCGGCGATCTCGGCGTCTTCCTCGCGAGAGCTGGAACGGAGCGCGACAAGAGGTTCAGAACGATCAGTCTCTGCTTCAGGGGATGAAGATTCCTGCGTCCCGATTCGCCGGTAGGCTCCGACCACTTCCCCGGCCAGCCTCTCCGGAAGGATGACCGAGTCCCAGAGATTTCGTATCAACGAGGCTTTCTGATGACGATCAAGCCGGGATTGACCAAGAATGACTTCAATCGCATTTCCCAGCGAGGGGGCTCCTTCCGGAAGTTCAGTACCGCTCGGGAACACCTGATCCCGGGGAGATTGAAGGACTTGTCGGAAGGCGCAGTCAGTGACCACGAACCATGGAGGAACCAGCGAACCACCGGCGATACGCCCTATTTCCGCAAGATTTGCAGCTTTCCAGCCGATGAAGGGGAAAAGCTCAAACCCTCCATCGTTGGGCCTCAGGATGGTCCGTGCTGCGAGGTTCTGCCCGATGACCTTATCTGAATTTGAGAGACGAACGCCGAGAGTTACCAGTGGTTTCTTCTCCTCTTCAGGTGCCCTGACCAACTGTTCGGTTCTCTCCCATTGTCGCAGGAGATGACGGCACCGCGCGTCTTCAATTCTGGATTCGATAGACTCAAGCATTGTGGCAATTCCCTCTCTGAGCCGGGTGAGCCGTCGGCGTGTCAACAGCTCGATTTCTGACCCCCACGAAGGATCGGTGACAATGACGTCAATGCCGCATTCCCTCAAGCAGGTGCTTACTTCACCAAGGGACTCGTAGGCCCGCAGCGCCGCGAGTCGCAGGTTCAGCACTTCATAAACAGAACGCGAATTGGGGATCCGGTTCCTGACATCTCTGAGCGCTTTTTCACAGTGCTGGCGAAGCTCGCGAACAATCCAGCGCAGGTGGCTCCCGGCGGTTTTTGCTACGTGCAAATTGTTCAGAATCAGATCTAGAAGCCTTGCCTTTTCACCCGCGTTGATCTTGCCGCCCATCCCGTCGGAATCCTGAAGGAGCTCGTCTAAAGCATGGCATGTCAGTATCGGGTCGGCTAACCGAGTGAGTATCTTCTCGATCTGATGCCTCGCACGTATTCTACGGCCCCGGAAAAGGAGAATATCGCGGTCGCTCGCTGCCCGGGTCAGGTCCTGAGTCGCCCGGCAGAACTGGCGGAACCCTTCATGGAGCGCCAGCGTGTCGGGATCCTGTCCGAGTACCCGAAGGAGATCCTCCTTTGCATCTATGGCCACGAGGTCTCCCTCATGGAGAACATGTTCGCATTCCCGAATCTGTTTTCGGGTCGAAATACGGAAGCCGTGAGACTCTTGTTCCTCCAGCTCATATTCCGTGCTCGCATAGTGGAGCAATTGCGCACGGTTCGGATCTGACTCCCACTGGCCCGCGATGATGATGGCAGGTTTGTGGAACTGTGCAGCCAGGAGAGCTGCATGACTCAGAATCCCGCCGCCCGTCGATACCACGCCCGCCGCGCGGTGCAGTAGTGCCCCGTCGTGGGGTTGCAGTGCGGCCGTTACCAGCATTGCGCCGGCGAAGTCTTCAGGTCTTCTCCCTTTGGTGCCAAACATGACTCTTCCCACGGCCCGCCCGGGGGTGGCTCTCAGCCCGGTCACCGTCAATTCCCCGGGGATTGGCCTCCTCGGCTCGGCCGGGAGCGCCCTGGCCAGACTCTCCCGAATCCGGAAAACCTCATCGGGAAGTCCGGGGGGCAGTTGCTCAAGTTCCGTGACAGGATAATTCGCTCGCCTGAGCAGGGCAAGAAACTCCGTTGTGTCGAATGCCGCATTCCATTCCCAGTGATCGGCGGAATTGTTCCGGCGCCGATACAGAACGGTGTCGTGAGTATAGAATGCAAGGCAAGCGCTGTTATTCTCCCCCCGCATAACGTGAATTCCCAGGTCCTCGCCCTGAAGTGAAAGGCGTGCCGATTGAATTTCGAAATAGCCAACTGTGCCGGCGGTGCGGAAGCTCAGGTATCGCTCGAGGGGAGCAACCAGATAGGCGAGGGAGGCGGCTGAATTCAGAAACTCATCACCGGACGCGATGAGTTCGGCAAATTTCTCGGGCTCGGACATCCGGTGGAACAACTCCGGGGATGTTCGTTCGTAACCCTTCGATGTCTCCGTCAATTCTCCCCGGGCCAGCGCTTTTCGCAGAGGCAACAATATTGAACGCTCGAGATGAATCTGTCCGATCCGGTCACGCACGCTTTCCGCATGCATGCGCGCGATTTCCGGATCCAGATACCCGGCCAATGCCAGAAGCTTTTGGAAAAACTCTCCTGCCCCGGACCTGAATCGGTCCCTGTAGGCTCCTTTCCCGGACCATTCGATTTCGCGCTTGCCAGTCGGAGTGTCCGCGACTGTTTCGACAATCCCCTGCCGGTCCTTTGTGAGCAGAAGCCGGAAAGGCAGCACCCCCCAGGCGGCAAACGATTCTGCCCATGCCGAGGCGACCTTCTGACGGGCTTCCGCATCCAGATTCAGGCCGCCAATCGTCCAGTCAATATCCAACAAATAGGGGGCAAGGCAGAATATTGCCTCTGCTTTTTCACAGAGGCTTTTGAGGTCCGTGGTGTGTTCTTTGTCGTAACGGGCGTGAACACGGGTGTTCTCCACCTCGATGTGAAAACCAAGAGAACGGAAGAAGCGCTGCAGAGCATCAAGGGAGAAATCAGGATGCGCGGACAGCTCATATTTGCTGACGCCATAGTATTCGAGATCAATCATTCCCCCCTGGAGGGGAGGTGAATAGTTGATGCGAAGAAATGCAGGATGGTTTCGGAATGTCAGAAAGTAATGTATTTCATTCCCATAGCAGAAAATATCGACGCGCGGGAAATTCTCGTGGCCATACAGAAGCTGCCGGGCGAAACCGTCGGCGACGAGCGCCACAGAATACGGCATCCGGTTGAGCGAAGAGATTCCGTCTGTTTCGGGCTCGAAATCGGCGTATCGGATTCCTTCCACTTTTTGCAGTATGCGCTTCCGGGAACATAAAAACAGAGTGGCGGTCCGGTTGGTTGAGAGAGTACGTTGAACGAGCTTGAAGCCCAAACGGAGGCCCCGCTGATGGAGGTAACGCTTGAGTCCGTGGAGCGTGCGAACGTGTCCGACGGACTGCGGATCCTCGAACATCACCGTCAGGCGCGTCAGATCGACCGGAAGTGGTCCGTCAGTCTGATGTCTATCCAGCCCGGCGAGAATCTCGCTTTTTATGCCGTCGTAGACACCGATGAGGACCGAGCATTCCTCGCTTATCGATGAAAACAGGCCGATGAATTCCCCCACGATCCTCTCCATCCGTCGAAGAATATTATGGATCCTCTCCTCCGTGAGGGGAGCAACAGCAAGGAAATCCGCCAGTACCTCGGCATGATCCAGGTTGTAGTTTCGAAATCTGGAGGCGGGATCGACTTCCGCCTTCGTGTTGCCGCTCTCAGCGACCCTTCCCCCATGAGCGATGGCGACAAAGAGGTCGGAGGTTTGCCCGACCTCTCCGCACCCGCGTGCGAGCCTGGCTTCGGCGGGGAGGAGCATTAACGGAAGAGATTCTCGTGCGGTCACACGCACGTAATGCCGGACTTCAAGGTTCAGGTTGAGCTGCGGCCATCCACCTTCGGCGATGATATGACGCAGCAGGTTTTCACCGACATCGGCATGAGCCTGGCGGAGCGATGGCAATGCAGGCGGTGGAACTCCAGGTGCAGGAAGGAGGGATAAGACGTCGGCGTGCGATGCACGGGTGTAGGCCAGATAGGGAGCAAGAAAGACAAATGCATCTTTGCCTAACGCCTTTTCAGCGAGGTCCATGGAAATAGGCGCGCCGGCCATGTCGAGGAGGCGGGCTGCCAGGCGGCGGATTTTTATCTCGTGTTCTTCCAGAAATAGCGCCGGCACGGGATCCATCGAAGGCTCCTGTCCTGGAATCCTCAGTCGCCGGACAATGCTTTCGACAGAAGTCAGACAATCAGGATCACCGATGCATTTTCCCGGAAGATCCAGGAGATCAGCAAGGTAACCCGCAAGTTCGAAGTCCGGGTCGAGGGAGCCGTTCTCAATGCATCGCAGGGCAAATTGCAGTGCCCGCTGAACCAGAGGTTTGTCCCGGGCGGCGATCATTCCCTTCAGGAGCGGCCACGGATCTGAGGACGCAGCAGCGGTTCGTTCGATGAGGTCGTAAAGAGGGAGTACCAGCGGCCCTGAATGCTCCGCAAGGATGGGTAAAAGAGAAGAGAGGCGCTCGATGTCGGAAAGGCCGGGAGGAGTTGATAGACCGCATTCAAGTTCCGAACAGCATTCCGCGACACGCTCAGGCCTGCCGAGGATGATTGTGAACTGCTCGGCTAGAGCGCGTTTTGCGCGATCAACATCAACGTTCTCTTTGTGACGCGCCGAACTGTACTCGGCTTTCTCGTGGCAGTTCATAGGTCTGCCTGTCAGCGGTCGTCCCGGATGACATATCCGGGACGTCACTTGCCTCCACTCAGGCCGGCGCCAGCGGGAAGACCCGGAGGCAGCTCTTCGCGGAAAGCGTGAGTGAAGACTGGTCCTCGCTTCTATCCCTTCCTGGTGCCAATATAGGGATATTTAAGCAATGTTTCACTCTCCATCACCGGCAAGGGCTTCCGCGCCCGGACGACAATTCCCGCGTGAAGCCGACACAGGAAGGTTACGGTTACACTCTCACGGAACAAAAGGAAGGGAGAGCATCACATTGACCACGACTCGTCGCGCGAAGCTGCCTGCGGAAGCGGCTGGTCAAGCACTGCTGTGAACACGTTTTCCGTGATGATCAGCGGGCATTGGTTTTGGTAGCCATAGATATTTCTGGTTTGCGCGGAAAAGAAGTCCACAATGCTGGGTGGCACGATAGTATTACGCGTCACCGTGACCGGGCCGACGTAGCCTCCCACCCCGTTATGATGCACGTTGATGCCGCGTGCACCACCCTGTATGTCATTATCTGATATCACCGTTTCCCCAGGGCCCCAACAATTATGAATGCCCTCACCCATGCCGTCACTGCGGATAGTGTTCCAGGTTATGCTGACGCTGCCAGAATTTTCGATTACATACATGCCGTAATAGGGAAACAGATTGGGCTCGAAGACCCTCAAAGAGGTCCAGGCTGCATGCTGTTTGTTGCTTTCAATGATGATGGGTTTGTCCGTCGCAAGCCCAGCGCTCCCGTTGACAAGTAAACCTGTGTCGATACTCCCGTCCAGCTCTATTCCCGTCACCGTGACACCCGGCGCAAACACTTCGATTGCTGCCAGAAAAAGATAAGGGCTTGGGGGCATCTTTAAAAATGACAAAGTCAAGAGGGTAAGACCTCCCGGGGCGAACTTTTCACAAAGAGTTCACCGTGATACAATTGTGTTTCTGGCTTAGTCGAGTGTGCCACATGCCACGAGCCAGTCCGAATCTCGTTCCCTGAGGCACCGACGGCGGCCAGGCATCTTTCGGAGCTTATCAGTGATCCTCAAAGATCAGACCACTGCATCGCACACTTTTCTACGGTGCGATCATCCCAGAGGTCTTCATCGGCACAACACCCGACTTCCCAATCAGGTCAGCGGCCTCGCAAATGCGCGTGCCAGCCCCCACGTCCCGGGCTTGTTGGGTGTGGCCGTGGCGTCCACAGAGACTCCAGCTACACCGTTACCTCGGCCAGTTGCCGACGAAGGTGATAGACCTTCGGTGCGGCGATCTGCGGATCAAACGCAGCCTGGCGTGGCCAGGCACATGATTTCTGGTGACTGACTGGCTTGCCCTTGAAGCCTCGAAAGACTTCCTTGTCCTTGAGTATATGATAGACAATCCGCGCAAGTTCTTTGGCAACGACAGTATGAGCGATGGCTTTGTTGGAGCGTCGAAGAACCTTCTGGTAAAAGGCCCTGATCTCCGGGCAATACATTTTGGCACGGACGGCTGCATCCGTGAAAGCGATCTTTAGGTATTTGTTCCCGTCTTTGCTACCGGACTTCTGTCGGCTCGTTCGATTAGAGTTTTTTGCTCCGGGGACGAGACGGCAGGAAGAGAAGAAGTGTTTCTCTGTCGGGAAGCGCTCGATCTGATCGATCTCCAGATACACCGAGAGAGCAGTGAGAAGTCCAACGGCCGGTACCCAGAGGAGGCGTTGGATGTCTTCGTTCATGAGAAGCGCGGGACGGATTGTTTGCTCAAGCTCCTTTACCTGACGGTTGAAAAGCTGAACTTGCTCAAAGTACCACCGCATCTGGATCTTGTAGGTCTGCGGGAGACCATCCTGAGGAAGACTTTCTCTCGGGTTGATTGCACTGTTAAACTTCTCTCCAATCCGGTGCATGGAGTTCTTCGAGGAGGTCCTTCTCTGGATGAGCCGGAGCCGCGCACGCATCATGCCCCGGAGGCCCCGGAGTTCGGGACGGATCTTATAAGCCTGGGGGATGAAGTCCATGAGGAGAAGTTGTGCCAGGGTGCACGAGTCAACCTTGTCGGTCTTCATCTTCGCATAAGCGATGGCCTTGATATATTTGGTATGAGCAAGCATGAGCTCGATCCCGTATGAGTCCAGGAGATCGCTCAACCAGTGCCAGTTAGCTGTTGACTCAACTACTGCCCGGTGAGATCCGGGAAGGCTTGAAAGTAGTCCAGGACCAGGCCCGGTTCGTTCTGTATCCTTACTCTCTTGATCACTGCCCCCGCGTCATCGACTGTAGTGAGAAAGCAATTATCCTTATGCTCGTCGATCCCGGCGTAGTACATGCGAACCTCCTGCGATTGTGGTTACACGATCCTTCCTGCCATGTCGTGTAATGTACATACTCGGGAGGTTCCTTTTTGGTAACATCAGGTCAGTTACGGGATCGAGTCTCTTCAGGCCTCCATCGCTGGTTGCCCCCCAGACGAAAATATCTCCATCAATGGCAATCGCCTGCATCTGCGCTCTGACCACTCCCGCCGTGTCAGCGAGGTTCTCAGGATAGATCTTCAGATCGTAGCCATCAAAACGGGCCACCCCCCCACCTGTCGCGCACCAAACAAATCCTTTGCGGTCTGCCGCAATCCGGGTTACCCATCCAGACATCGCTGGAGAACTGAACGGTTCGAATTTTTCTATTCGGGTGACGATCCTGGGCGAGGCGAGGAGGAAAGGTTCGTTGAATGACTTTGTCTGTGCCTGCAGAAACCCAGCCAGAAACAAGAGATAAACGGCGGAGTAGCAGATTCTCATGATGGATTCCTCCAGGCGAGATACACTTCTATGAACGGGTCCCGAGGTGGAGCGAGAAGAAACGAGAAGTTGTCCGGCGTCACCGTGACGACCAGGACCAGACGCACGCCGGACACAGCCCGGACGAGTGAGGAATTTTGGAAAGCGGGGTTTGGATCGCATCTGATCGACTCCCGTTCAAAAATCGACCTGCGCCCCGAAATACGCTTCCCGGGGAACTCCATATAGCAGGGTGCCTTCCCAGCTGGTCACCGGCCGGTTCCACAGCGGACCTCCCGTGGGGTCCCCGTTCTTCATCCAGGCAATCGTCCCGGCCCCGAGGACGTCCCAATCACCGGTAAAGGCGACGATGTTGACCCAGTTGAATGCATTGATCAGATCGACATAGAGCGAGAACCGCAAACTTCCTCCGAGAGAGAAACCTTTTTCCAGCCGGAAGTCTATCTGTTTGTTCCAGGGCCCCTCTCCCCATTCGGTGACATAGGGTTCCGGACCCTGCAAGGGGTAGTAGAAGCCGCTGGCGAACCGGCCCGTGACAGAAAGGGAGAAATCGGCAGGGAGTGAGAAAATCCCATTGCAGGTGATTTTGTGCCGCCTGTCATACCCCCGGAGCGACGCGGAACTTCCCCCGCAGATATGCACAAACGTCTTATTCCACTTGTCAAACTCATCAAACGGCAGAGTTCCACCGTAGAGCGCGCTGTCACCTGCCAGGGCGGAAAACTCGGTGCGGTTCAGACCGCTTTCGAGCCCGGCGATTGCGTAGCTGTAAGAGTAACTCGCGCGGCCAATAAAATTGAGGAACGAGACCAGCGCCGTGCGGCGAATTTGAAGAGTGAGTTCCAATCCCCGGGACAATACGCTGCCATGCGACGTCATCACGTCACACTTAATCGGGCTTCCGGGATAATCAATCCACACTGAGGGAGAAGTTCCCCAGTCGATGGCAAAGTAGTTCTCATAGTCCTTCTGATATGCGTTGACATCGATGGCCATTTCGTCAATGGGGGACCACTGCAGTCCGAAATCATAGGAAGTGGAACGCTGGGACTCCTGGCTGATGCGGACAAGCCGCCCGAGTGAACCGTCTAACCGGTACTGGCGGAAGAGTTCACTGTACGGCAGGAGATCCTGCGCCATGGACATGGAGAAGTGGACGGCTGTCCTCTCGCTCACCGGATGCGAGACTGCCAGCCGGGGAGAGAAATACGCCCTGGCCGGAATTTCGGGACCACGGATCTGTGAGAAACCCTCAATCCCTGACGGGGAAGTCTGGAGTTGAAATGGCCGGAACCAGTTGAGATAGTCGCTGCTCTTCAGGTCAAAGACATCTACCCGTAGACCCGCATTGACAAAGAGGCCGGAATACTCCATCTGATCCTGAATGTAGGCGTTGAACTCCCTCGGCCGACGCGTCCAGCTCTCCTCGACGTAATTCCTGGTTTTCGGAATTCCCTCTGCTCCCTCGCGCGAGAGAACCGAGATGTCGTGGAGTGTCGCGCGAAGTCCCGAAGTCAGCGTGTGGTGGGGACCTGCGGTGCTCGAGAAGAGAACCTGGGCACTGTAGGTCAGTGTGGAGATGTCCTTATAGCGGATGGGAGGTCCGGCCACCACAAACGAAGCCTTGGATGCGACCGGGGTGATCAGCACTCCTTTGTCTTTAGCGGCGAAGAACTTTTCGGGTTGCAGGGCGAGGGAGCCAGTCGCCTGATATCTATTCACCTGGGCAGTGTCCCCCCACGTCAGGAACTCCCCGTCCTCGTCCAGGGAGATCAGGCCGTCGTTGTTGTCGTCACAATAACCCGTCCGGGCGCTCCGGTAGTTCGCGCTGAGCTGAATCTCGTAGAATGATCGGGGGCCGAGCATATGGGTGAATCGTACTCCTCCGACCGCTGAGACGCCGTCAGTAGAGGGTATCCCCTCGAGATAGTAGCGGTACTGATCGATGTATGGTCTGTTCTTCCAACCGAGAAGCCGGCCACGGTCTTCCAGAAGTGCGGTTATGCCTAGCCGAGTGGAGTTACCGGGGGAAAGACTGAACTTCAATGTCCCATCGAACTGCCGGAATCTGACGCCGGGCAACCGTCCATGCGTGTCGTAGAGACCCGCGGTAAGGTAGAGTCCGGCATCATCCCAGAGGGGGCCGCCAATGCCGACCCCTCCCTCGATGTCCGGGTCGTCCCCATAACTGTATTTTCCCGGCGTCCAGGTGAACACTGTCGACTCCCACTGCGGGATAGGCAGAGTGCTGGTTGCACGTTTTGCTTTCTCGGCGGCGTAGACGGCTTGATCGTTGTAGATGTCGGGGCCCAGGTGGGTCAGTCCTCCCAGCTGACTGATGCGGGCATACGCCGATCCGCTCCAGCGACCCCGGCCCGCCCTCAGCGTGTACGAGACAGCTCCTGAAACTCCCGCGTACTCCACCCCCGAGGCTCCGGCAAAAAGCCCTCCCTGGTCGATCGAAGAAAGTGGGGGTTCGAGAAGAGCCGCACCGGGTGATCTCGGATTCGTTGTTGAAACTGGAAAGAGAAAGGACCTTCCGAGCACACCACCGTACCCTCCGGTCACCTCGCCGTACCAGACTTCGTACCTGTCCGTGATGTCTATTCCATCGACGATGGTTGATGTCTGATGTGCTCTCCCGCCGCGCACAGATTCACCGAATGATGCCGCGGAAAGACTTACCACCTGAGCGGCCGTGTGCACGGGCAACTCCGTGAAGTCGCCGGTCTCAAATCGTGTCCAGGCCGACATCTTGCTCGGGTCGATCGCGGGCCGCGGGGATTCGATGATTGTCTCCGTCAGGACTATTTCCTGAGGCGTCAGGGGGAAGCTGAGAGTCAGGATCTGGTTCTCGTACAGCACCACACCTTCGTACGTTGTCGGTGTCCACCCTACGGCGGTGGATTTCAGAGTGTGCGTTCCCGGAGGGACATTCATCAGGACAAACCGCCCCGCACTGTCTGTCGCCGCTCCAATGCCCGTTCCGAGGACCTCCACGGAAGCCTGAAGTGGAAGACCCGAGGCAGCAGCCCTGACCCATCCGTTGATCTTGCCATTCCCGGCCCGTGCCGTCGATGGGAGCAGGAAAAGAATGCAGCATGTGAAAGATAAGATAGTCCGTCCGGAACGAGTCATGACGGTTCCTGCACATGTGCCACAGAGAGAGCATGCTTAAGCAGGAGTCCAGGCTTGAGGGGTCGAGGCGATAGTGGCGGGAGAAGGCGCGGAAAAAAACAATCCAGGGGATTGCTGTATTGAGGAGATCCAGGCAAGATCTCGCACGCCCGCAGCAACCATTGCCATGCTCTGAGGGCAGACGTTTCAATGCGTCGTGTAAGCACCTGCTCCCTGCCAGAAAATAGTCCAGGCGAACAGAAAAGTGGACTACAGGGATACCTACCGCCGTGCGGCCTCCCCCCGGAGTACCACTGGAGCGCAATATACATCAAAATTGGGCGTTGCGCCATCGCTCCTGTAACAACAATTGTCGCCCGTGTAACATGCTCATCAGAGGTTGCCGGGGAGGGGGTAAATGATTGATTTCGGGGGTTTGGTGGGGTTCTGCTCGCGTTTGTTTTTCGCGCCTAACACCCCTACATTGGATCTCCCAACCAAAACAGCACGAGATAACAGCATGCTCACCCGGACTCGATTGCTCACCTTCCTTTTCCTGACGTCACTGTTCCTGCTGAATGCCATGGCAGGTGATTTGACCCACCCCCGCTTGATGGCAGATCAGACGGACATCGATTCTTCTAAAAACTGGATCAGACACTATCCCTGGTATCGACAGCTTTTTGAGCAGCATAAGACCCAGATTGACAGGTTCCTGGCCCATGGCCCGGTCTATGTCTCCCCGATCAAACAAACATACCAGTACCAGATGTACACCTGTCCCAGGCACGGGGTTGAACTCAAGTATGAGGAGTTCCGGCCGTTCGAACACCGGTGCCCGAAGGATACCACGGAGATATACAGCGGGGGAAAGTACGATATGGCCTGGGCCGGATGGTACAACCGCGTCCTTGCCAATCACCTCGTCTGGATGGGACTCCTCTATGCCACCTACGGAGAAGAGAAATATGCCTCAGCCGGGAAAGATATTCTTATGGGCTTCGCGCGGCTCTATCTCGCCTATCCCACGGACAACACCATACTCGGCCCGGCGCACGTCTTTTTCGGAACGCTCTCCGAATCGTTCTGGGGTGTCGATATGGCCTACGGATATGACCTTCTCTACACGTACGATGGCTTTACCCCTCAAGACCGCATCACACTGAAGGACAGCCTCTTTTACCCTCTCGCACACATCACACAGAAGTTTCCCGAAACCGCATCGAACCGTCAGCTCTGGTACAACAACGTTTCGGCGGCAGTGGGATTCCTCTACGGGGACCGGGAACTGATCGAGTTCGCCCTCAACGGCACATATGGCTTCCAATGGCAGCTCGGATCAGCCCTCCCCGAGAGCGGGTTCTGGGCCGAATGGTCAGGGTATCACTTCGTTGCCCTCAGGGGAATGATTCACCTCGCCGAGATGGCCCGCCACAACGGCTATGACCTCTACCGCATGGAGATTGCGGGAAGGAGCATGAAGAAAATGTTCGATGCACCGTTCCAGGTGATACTGCCAAATTTCGAATTCCCCCGGAGCAAGGACAGCGGAGGCGGGAGTATCCTGGAGTATGCCCCGTACTACGAGGTGGGGTATGCGGTCTATCGTGACCCTAAATACCTGGCGCTGCTCAACGCCACTCATGTGCAACGAGGTCTGCAGGTGGTGGGCGAAACCTCCGCGCTCGGAAGGGAAGCGGAACCCGTAACCCCCTTTGCCCTCGTGCCGGATCTCCCCGGAACCCCGGCGGAATTCGCTCCGAACTCCAGCGTCAATCTGGAAGGGAACGGGTTTGCAATCCTGCGTAACGTTGACCCCGAAACCTACCTGTATCTCGACTACGGGATCATGGGTGGAGAGCACGGTCACCCGGATCGGCTTCAGATGGGGTACTATGCGGGCGGGCGCAACTGGATCGTGGATCCCCTGAACGAGTCGTACCAGAACCCGAACCTCCAGTTGTGGTACCGGCAAACGATTGCACACAATACCCTCGTGGTCGACCAGACGAGCCAGACCTGGACAAACGGTTATGGCAATTTCTTCGGTGCGCTGCCTTTTCTACAGGTCGCGTCGGGTGGCTCGACCTCGGCCTATCCCGGAGTCGAGCTCACTCGCACACTCCTGCAGGTTGGTGATTATGTCGTCGATCTGTTCGATGCAAAAGCCCCCGACACACACACCTACGATTATCCGCTGCATTCGTTCGGAACACTCTCCCTTTCCGCGTTGACCGTCGAGCGGCAGCCGATCGATCTCTTCGGCAACAGACCGGGTATACCCGGCTACGATCAGCTCACGGAGATCTACGCGGGGGAGACCGATAGTGCGTGGTCCGGGGTATTCACCGACAAGGGAAGCCATCTCTCCGTGCACGCGCTGGGTGAAAGGGGAACACAGGTCTTCCGGGCAATGACGCCTCCCATCGGGGGATTCTACAAGCAAATGGTGACCGAGCAGGTTCCGCTACCGATGATTCTTGCCCGCAGGGTTACAGAGGCAACCAGATTCGCGTGCCTTCTTCAGGCCTCTCAAGCGCTCCCGGCGGCAACAATGTTCCTGAAAACCGGGACTCCGGGGGCATATCGGGTCACTCGCGGGGGCACGACCGATGATATCTACACCGATATCGGCCGTTCGCAATACTGGGTGGTGAGAAAAGTGGAAGGAATCCCGACGTTCTTCGCGGGGTTCAACACACAGGAAGTGCGCAACGGGGCGGATATCCTCCTGTCCTCCCGAATTCGGCTGGCATCGCTGCAGTGCTCGTGGAAGGATTCAGTGGTCGATCTCGTCATCCCGCAACAGTTTGATCGTGTGCGGATTCGCGCGCCGCGGGCATCACAGGTTTTCGTGAACGGTGCAAAATCCACGTTCACCCGGGCGGGAAATGACATCATCGTCTCCCAGCACCAGTACCCCACCATGACATATTCTTCTCCGCGCGATACTGTGCTCTTCCTGGGACGGCGCAATCCTGTCCGTGTGACCGTCTCTAACCCGACCGGAACAAGCGTGACAGGAAGGGTGACGATTCTTCTCGCGGACGATTGGCAACAACGCATGCACAGCCAGCTTTCCTGGTGGGGCGGGATTGTCAACCTGGTGGCGACAAACAAGGGGCCGGTGGAACGTACGACATACCCCTCGACATTCACGGAGAATGCAGCCTGGATCGATCGTCGTTCATCAGAAACGAAGACCATTCCTTCCGGTGGTATGGAGATGTTTTCTCTCACCATCGATGTTCCCAACGATGCCGCACCGGTCACGTACCCCGCCCTGCTCGTCTTCGGCGGCGACACTCTCCGGGCCTCCTTCGTCGTCGAGGCACCGGTACGGGCTCGCCTGAAGATGCCGAACGCAAAGCCGGAACAACTGGAAATGGAGTTCACCAACCGGACATCGGAGCGCTTGACCGTTGCTGTAGAGCTCTCGCTTGATCCTCTCTGGAATCCGGTCAGAAGGATCCACGATCGCGTGGTCCTTCGTCCGCTCGAAACGAAGACCACCAGCGTAGGTGTTCACCATGGCGGGTCGATGCAGGGCAGCCAGAGTTTTCCCGTCCGCCTGCGAATGACGTGGGGCAACTTTCACCAGGAGGTGAACCACGATTTCTATGTCGGCACGGCGCATTTTGCTTCATCGCCACCTGCACTCGACGGCTCCTGGAAGGGCTGGAACCGCTCCAACCCGATGCGTATCGAACGTGCAGCACAGATCGGAAAGTTGCTTTTCGGTAATCAGCCGTGGCATGGCTCGGAGGATCTCTCAGCTTCAGTGTCCGCCATGTACGATGATCGATATCTCTACGTCGGCGCCGAAGTCCGGGACGACAGCCTGGTTACCCACTGGGACTTCCCGCGCATGAGCTACCCGTGGGATACCGACTGCATGGAAGTCGTTCTGGATACGCGTACCGGAGCCGACCAGGGGTACGATCCCCCCACCCCCGGTCTCTTCCGCCATCTCTCACTGGCAGAGTATCGCGAAACCGATTTTTCCGCCGACGCCTGGCAGGGAGCCGGAGCCGGCGGACCGCTCCTGCCAAAACCAAACCTCGTGCCGGAAGGTCAGACCTTTTTCCATCGTACGGGGAATGGATATGCAATCATCGCCCGCTACCCCTTTTCCAGCCTGAACGGCATCACCCCGACGCCCGGAATCAAGATAGGGTTCGATGTGGCCATTAACGATAATGACGGCACGAACTACAGGAAGAATCAGCATATCTGGGCGGGCTACAATCAGAATCAATCATGGTGGGACATGGGAACGATCGGCGCGCTGATCTTCGGACCGAGGACCGCGGCCCGATCCTCCCGGTGAGACGGCTAACCCGGGATCGAAGCCCTGAGGCGACTCAGAGGGCGGGGTTCAGTATTCGCGCTTCACTTCCCCGAACTTCGTCGGCTTTCCCCAGTATCCCCCACTGTTCTTCACCCAGTTCACCGCAGCGGTCATCATATCTTCGAGGGTATCATGGTAGTCCCCGAATCTTTTCACGCATAGATCATCGTTTATCAGCTGGGAGAGCTCCGGTTCCTCTCCGACAAGCACAGGTTCTCTGCCAAGCATCTTCCCGAGTTTCCCCGCAACATCCCGGACCGCTGAAACAGGTCCCGACACGTTGAGAATCGACGGCGGGTTCGAGCAGATTTCGAGGCACCGTATTGCCCTGTCGTTGGCATCTCTCTGGGAAACCAGGTTCACATAAGGTACGGAGACGGAGATCTCCTTTCCCACAAGGATGTACCTCGCCAGATCCACGAGCACCCCGTAAGCGAGGTGCTGGGCGTAGCCCAGCCTGTAGAAACAGGAGCTCTGCGCCGGATGTTTTCTCGCGGTAATGGAGAACGAGCTCTCCCGCGCGACTATGCTCCAGCCATAGATGCCTTTCGGGTCGAGCGCGTCGCCTTCTCTTGAACCACCGGACTCGAGAGTTGTGTGGGCGTACGGGTTCGCAGAGGAGAAGACCACGATCCTGGAATTTCTGTACTTCTCCCCAACCAGGTATGGCAGGATGCCGTTGACATGGACCGCCTTCGCCCAGTCATTTGAGGAGCCGAACTTGAAACCGGTCATGTAGAAAACGTTTTCCGCCTCAGGGAGCCCCCCCAGGAATTCCGTATCGGTCAACTCGCCCTTGAACACATTCACCCCTATCTCCGCGAACAACTCGGCTGTTCTCTCCCCGGGGTTGCTGAAAGTGGATGCAACGGATATTGTTCGCTTGATACCTGCGATAGCATCCGCCCGCACGATCATCTCGGTCAGCTCCGGACCCATCTTGCCACTCCCGCCGAGTATCAGGATGTCCCCTCTCACCTTCCCGACGCAGTCAATTACCCCGACGGTGGGAGCGCTCATGAACTCCCTGAGCTGCCTGCTATCGGTGATTTCCGTTATCTTCACGGCCATATCCCCACCTCTCTTTTCATGCTCTTCAGGTTTTCCGACAGGAATTCCCTGTCACTGATTACTGGATCAAAGCTGTACGCCCTGTCGATCTCTTCGGCCAGCCCCGTCCTCCCGTGCTCATGAAAACAATACGGCCCCGGGAGAAGTCCCAGGGAGTATAACCTGTATTTCACCCCCCACACCGAATTTGCAAAGTCGGTCTTCGCATCAAAGAGGGCACCGTTACACATATTCACCATGTGGGCGAGCTCTTTTTCGGACATTGCCAACCCCCACTCGTTTCCCTCTTTCGCCTTGAGCACGGCTCCCGACCACTTCACTGCCGAATGCGTATCCGTCGCGAAATGCCCGAGCAACCCACCTGAATACCCTACATTCACTATCTTTGAGCCAACTTTAAACGGAAACACTCCTCCGAGATCCGAGACAATCCTGTCGTCGTTGCCTGTCACCAGAACAAGCTTATCCCTTCGCCTGCTGTTCGCCGCCGCTTCCAGCATTACTTGCGCGCGGTACGTATTGAAAGGCGCGGATTTAGCGCCGTACGCTACCGTGAATATTCTTTCCCAGAGCCGGTAATTGAACTCCCTGCTTCCCGGGACAAGCTTCTGCAGCTCGAAACCGAAAACCGGTATCACGCTTGCCACGTCGTTGAAGATCTGCACCACTTCGCCATCGCTTTTCTTCGTAAAAGCGGTCGGCGCAAGGATGACAATGTCGTATCCACTCTTCGCTGCGAGTTCAGCCTGTTTCATGTAGTTCTTTCCGCTAATCGCGGACATCAGGAACATCTCTTTTCCACCGTACTGCGCCACCATTTCTTTGATGAGTCCCAACCAGTACCGGTAGATCTGGAGGTCCCCGCCGGAGAACTCGCCGGTATGTGCGCCCGGCACTACCGCCCTTGCGCCGGCCCTGATGTAGTAGAGCGTAAGCAGCCTTTGCCACTTCTCTGAAGGTTTCTTGTTCCTGTCCAGTGACAACGGGCTTGGCACCCACACCCCGCCCTTCCTGAGCTTGGCGAGTTTTTCGTCGTTGAGTTTCTTCATGTGCATCTCGCTTCTTGTCCCATATCTGCCGCAAGGCGACGTCTGCCGGATGGGGTTTCGACAGGAGGCTTGAGTCAACCCAATGTTTTCATATAATCCACGAACTGCGGCAAGGCAATTTCCGGTTCGGCAATCTCGGGATGCCAGCGTTTCTCCCATTCCAACGACAGGTACCCGTGGTAGTTGCCGTTTTTCAAAACCTGGAGGATCTCCTGATGCGGCACTTGCCCGTCTCCCATCAAACAGGGTTCGAAACCAGATCGGGCCTGCGCATTCCTGTTCGAATCCTTCCAGTGGGTGTGATGAACCCAGGTACCGGTTTGTTCCCAGGTCGTTGCCGGTGCTTCGTCCAGGAACATGAAAGGATGATTGACATCCCAGAGCAACCCGATGGAATCGCTGGCAACAGCCGTCATCAACGACTTTAGATGGTCGGCACGCATCCAATCGTCGTGAGTCTCGACCAGGATCTTCACCCGGGTATCCCTGACGATGTCAGCCATTTTCAGCAGGTTTGCAGCAGCTTCATCGAGGGCTGATTCACGGGAAACCGGACCGATTCTGCCGCCAAAGATGCGAATGAACGGCGTTCCGAACGTGATACAAAGCTGCACATAGCGCTTCAATTCATCGAATGATGTACCGCTGCTCACAGCATCAGGGCTACCCAGCACAACCGAGCTGGAAAAACAGGCGATCTCAACGCCTTGTTCCTGCAATTGTCGACGGGAGAGATTCGCCTTGCTGGTGAACTCCGTCCGGCTGGTAATGTCCAGATCGTCCTCCAGCCCCCGGATCTCTATGCCTTGAAAACCATAGACCCCGGCCGCGCGGATGACCCTATCCAGGTTCCACAGAGGGCAACTCAGCGTTGAGAATGCAAGTTTCATAATATCCGCCGGTGTGGCTGAAACCGTTCGACATGAATACTGACAGGGATTTCACCGGGAAGGACCATCATGACTCCCCTGACTGGTGTTCACCTCATCGGCCGAGTACTGCCTGGTCAGATACTTCGATAGAATCATCCCCAATCCGGCGACAAAGAGCAAACCACTGATCCCCAGATTGACGCCTATATTGGTCCGGGCAACGGGTGCGATCAGGATCAACAAGGACAATCCACCCAGTCCCACTGAAATCCACCCGACAAGGGGAAATATGTTGCTTTCCCTTGCTCCGGCGGAGACCACCTCCTTTACCACATCTATCGGTCTATCGAGTTTTTTAAAGAATGCCGTCACCTCATCCTGTGATGACTTCAAATCCTTCCCGAAAAGGGCGGCAAATTTGAAACTCAGCGCAAAGTAACCCAACGTCGACAGCATCAGCCAGAATTGCGCTGACAGCAGGAATTCCGTCCCGCCTGTGCGCAGTATGGCGGTCAGATTGCCCGGCGATAGTTCCGGATTGTTGTTGGCGATCAGGCAGAAGGAGTACAGCAAGAAACTCAGTAACACGCTCACAATCAAGGCATAAATCCGGCGCGCGTTGTACAATCGTCCCAGCGGATTCGAGATCGCGATAAACACCAGCGTGATGAACACCGTAATCAGGAATTGCTGGCCCAGTGAATACTGCAGCACAAAACGGGCGAGCGATGCCATGAGTATTCCCGCCAGAACGGAAGCCATGGCAGACCAGCGAGAGATCTTCTTCGTCATAATTCCAAGGAACATCGGGATGGCGCTGGGAACACCCGTGAGACCGAAGAAGATATTGCTGAACGAGAACACCCCGTAGTCGCTGTGAATAATGACCAATGCCACCAGGATTGCCACAAGAGCTAACGCAAACACGGAAACACGACCGACCCAGAGCGTTTCCTTTTCGCCGGCAGCGGGTTTGAAGCGGTTCTTATAGATATCGACCGATACGATCGAGGAAACCGTGTTCCATACGCCGCTCATCGATGACATCGACGCCGCCATCATGGCAGAGAGGAAGAACCCGACAATCCCGGCGGGCATATACCGCAGCACTACCGCAATGAAGATATTCTCTTCTGCTTTGGTGACCCCGGCGAAATAGTCGAGCATGGTGATGTCGGGCCAGAGCACTTTTCCTATCAGCGGGGGAATACCGAACAGGAGCGGCGCACTCGCGAACAGGACAACGGCCAGCCAGCCCACCTTCATTGCTGCCTTTTCATCGCGGACGCTATAGTAGCGCTGGGCTTTGTCGCCGACTGAATTGCCGAAGATGTTTGCAGCAATGATTCCCAGCAAATACCAGTGGTCGTACAACGTTGTATCCGGCAATACATGCTGGAATGTCAACGGTGGAATTCGCTGGAGCACATCCCCCAGAGAGCTGAAATCGCCTGACAGGAAAATGGCCGGAAGAAGCACCACACACACGGCAATCAAAATCAAGAACTGCACGACGTCCGTAATGCAGACCGCCCACAGGCCGCCCATGAACGTATACAGCATGATCGTGATCCCGACAACGACAATCATCACATCGATGGCAGCCATTGATCCGGGGAACAATGTTGGCGCACAAATCTTGCTCAGCGATGCCAGATGATGGGCCGGCCAGTACATCATGGCAAGCACCATATAGACGCTGAAAAACAGATGCGTGGGTCTATTGAATCGAGTCTCGATGTACTCGACGGGAGAAGTGATGCGGGTTCTCCGCCAGCGTCTGGCGGACATGAGAAAGCCTACAAAGAACGAAATGCCCCAGGTTGCGAAGTACAACAATCCAAACCAGCTTGTGTGATAAACAAAGCTGGCGCCGCCTGTGAACGTCCAGGCGGAAAACATGGTCATATACAGCGAGATGCCCGAAACCCACCAGGGAATGAGATTGCCTCCGATGAAGAAGTCTTTGCCTCCCTTCATCGATCGAGAGAAGTAGAATCCGATGCACAGCATCAGGATGAGATAGATGGCGATGACCAGATAATCGACGACAGGAAGACCGAAATTCATTTAGAGTCTGCTTTCGAGGCTGTGGTACGCTTCCATGACCTCATGAACTTCTATGTTACCTACATCACCTTTCGCCGGGCGCACCGCCACGGATACCGTCCCGACCGGGTGCCAGCTTGCATAATTCCATTCCACGGCTGGATACAGTCCGATGACGGGAACCCGGAAGGTGTCGGCAATATGGATCGCCGAGGTGTCCGGCGATAGAAGGAGGCCGGACCGGGCAATGAACGCCGCAAAATGATGGAACCCCAAACGCCCGGGAGAGAGGAAGCGGAGGGAGGGCAATTCTCCCGACACCTTCGATGCCAGATCCTCTTCACCATGCGCGGTGAGGAGAATGAACAGCGTCGGAGGGCTGACCGCTGCGATCTCTGCGAGAAGTTGACACCACTTACCGGTTTGCCAGTAGCGGCTCGGATGCCCTGCGCTAAGGTTTACGGATACCAATCGAAGGCCTTTCCCCCCTGCTGCTTCGAGCCGGCGATGAACCTCTTCCGCTTCCTGCTGCCCCAGATCCATGGAGGGCACCACCTCTTCCGGGGCGAATGTCAATCCTATGGCTTCGGGAATGCGTCTCAGGCGTTCGGTGATGTGCGTCCTGTCCTTCGCGGGACATTCCACGGGACGGGTCAGGTAAAGTCTGTTTCCGGGAAATGCAAAACCCACCTTCACCGGCGCGGTGCAGAAACGCGCCAGGATGGAGCTCGTGCTGCTCGCATTGTCGTTGAAATCGAGGAAGAGATCCGGCTTGAACAGGCGGAGCCGGACAATAAGCGGGAAAATATCGATCCCTTTGTGAAAATACACAACGCGATCCGCGCTATGGTTGTATCGAAGGAGCTCGCGATTGCGTGGAAGTGTAACAAGCAGGATTGTCGTTGCCGGAAAGGACGCACGTATTTTGCGGAATACAAAATTCGAGACAATCAGATCGCCGATCTTGCCCAAGCGGATGAGCACAATGCGCTTGATCGTTTTCGGGTTATTGGCAGCGTCCATACTCAGGCATTCGGAGGGTTGATCCGGAGGCGCGAACCGGCAAGCGCTTCGGCCTTTGCGAGCAGCGCTTCAATAGGTAGCTGCGTCATACATTCGTGCCCGTACGGACATTCAAGCTTGTTGCACACGGAACAATGCAGATCGGTTTTGATGACAAAACCTGCATTGGGCCCGAGAGGGCCATGCTTTCCGGGGTCCGTCGGGCCAAAGATGCCTATGGTCGGCACCTCAAGCGCAGCAGCGATATGCATCGGTCCGGAATCGTTGGCGATTACCAGCGTGCACATTTTGAGAAAGGCCGCCATGAGACGAACCGATGTCGGGGGCGCGAGTGTGATATCCAGCCCGACTCCCCTCCCGATGGCGGCCGCGTCGTTTTCATCGCCCGGTCCCCAGAGCACGAGAAACGCGGCGTGGTATCGTTGCATCAGCCCCTGGCAAATCGCGATCCACGTTGCCGGCGGGCAGCGTTTCGACGGCCATCCGCCGGAGGGAACAATCCCGATCACCGGACGCCGGCCGAACCGTGCGAAGAGCCATTCCTTTGCAGCGGTATCGTCTTCAGGAAGGGTCGAAAAGTGGATCCGCCGCGACACCACCTCAATCTCGAGGGGCTTCAGAAGTTGAAGGTTGTGTTCGGCCGAATGGTGGTCTCCCCGTTCACCCGTCCCCAGAATGTTGTACGCATATTTTCGGCCACGATACGCATACCCCACACGGTAGCGTGCACCTGACAGAAGTGTGATCTGGGCGCTTCGCGGATTACTCCAGAGGTCAATGACAAGATCGTATCGTCGTTTCCTCACCCGCCACGCCGTACGGAGCACAGATTCGCCTGTTCTCATGCCGACAACATCGTTGACCAGAGGCGTATTTCTCACCGCATCTGTGGCAAAGTCTTCTGTAAGATAGTCGATGACGGCTGACGGATATGCCGCAGCGAGACTCTCCAGTATGATGGTGGACAACACGATGTCACCGATACCGCGGGGTTTGATGCAGAGGATGCGACGAATCTCTTCTCGGGGTATCTTCATGGGTATGAAAGATACCACCGGAAAGAGAGAAACGCAACGCTCACAGACCGGAAAAGGGAACCGGAAAAGGGAATCGAAATGGTGTTGCAGAGAGGATCACGCAACCCTTCTGCTTGAAGTCGCGTCATCCCATGTGCCGGTCCGGAATCCGTGCGCAACTCCGAACGAAATCCGGCGACGTCGCCGTGTATCCCAGGAATGCCTCGACGTGCCGAATGACATATCCGGTGATCAGCTGCTCTTCCAGCGTGTCGTGATATTCCATTGCCGCGGTGCAATCACGCAGCAGAACGATGCGGTAGTTGCGGTAGAGCGCATCGTTCAGGGTCCCCTGCAAACAGGCATTGGCCGCGAATCCCACAACCACCAGGTTCTTCACGCGGAGATTCCTCAGCAGGCTCTCCAGGCAGGTCTCGAAGAAACCGCTGTACATCTGCTTGCGCACGACGTATTCACCGGGCTTTGGCTCGACCAGCTTGCTGAAACGAAACTCGACCGGATCAACTTCCCAGCGCTCTTCCACGGTCAGGCCGTGCGTCCGGACGAGCAGAGCTCCAAATTCACTGTGCTGCGTGGCGACCATCTGATTGGCGTTGTTGAGATAAATGACGGGCAACCCGATCCGGCGTGCGGCCTCCAGTGCCGGTTTGATGTGATCCACCATCACCCGGCGTTCGACCTCGGTGGAACCCTTGTAGAACAGCGCGGGCCGTTCGGGTTCCGGTTCTCCAGGGCTGTAGCCCAGCCCGTACACGTCGATCAACAGGAAAGCCGTTTGGTCCGGAGCCAACTCCAGCATCTCTTCGGCGTAGCCAAGATACGCCTCGGGTGGATACATGCGATAGTAACGACCGGAAATCTGCAGGTCCATGGTGATCTTCTCGTTGTGATTTCAGACAGACATCAATTCTCAAAACCCCTGCTTCGTCCCAACCGCCAGGCGCGACTTCTCTCCGCCCGTCGACTTCAGTCTCAGTCTTGAGGAGCGCCACACACGACACCTGGTAATCCACAGCGGAGCTCTATCCTGCCACCGGGCAGATCTCCCCGCCCATTCCCAGAATGATCACACGCGCGGAACTCCCCTTCCGTCGAATCGCCTCATTCACTGCGTTTTGCACCGAAGTGAACGGCGTAAATCCCAGGCGCCGGATGTCGTCGGCGGTTATTCCAGGAGAAACCATGAACGCCTGTGTACGCTCGATCAGTTTGCCACCCTGGACGATATTGTGCGCGGTTACTTTGTCCAGACGTCCCGAGGTCACAAGTTGCGTCGTGGCCGTCAGGCCGAGGTATCCCAGCTCCAGCACATCAGGATGCTGCCGGCTGACGCCTTCAGGACAGGGCGTGACGATGATGACCACCGCACCGTCGGGCACGATGCACTCCAGGGCGCACATGGCCTTGACACCCTGCCACAGATCCTGATCGAGGGGATGTGTATCGATGATGAAGATCCCGGCTCTTTCCGGTTTGTCAATGGTGACACGGTAGAGTTCTCCCGCCCTTGCGCTGCCCGCGCGGTGGGCTTCAACCGGATCGCCGGTGAAGCAGCTTACAACTCTGCCTCCGCCGTCAAGCACGACATTGACTATGGCCGTAAGTCCTGCCAGGTGCGCGATGCGGTCTATCCGCCCGCGCATGGGATTGTCACGAACGCCCAGCACGTCTTTCTGCGCGTAATGGACACTGCGCCAGTGGAATTCGCCCACAGCTTCTTCTGTGGCCACGCCCGGAGCGATGATTTTGCCGCCGCCGGAGAATCCCGCGGCCGGATGCGGAGCAATGCTGCCCACGCCAATCACCAGATCCGATTCGTGCATGGCCCGGTTGAGCACGACTTGCGTGCCACCGTCGAGCGTGCCGTAATCGTGCAGCGCGGCGGGATTATCCCATTCATGGTTAGTCACGGAAAAGCGAGCCGCCACATCAGCGCCGATTTTAACGGCGATTTCCTGCCCGGTCATGGGTCGATGGGTGCCCAGTGCCACAAGAAACCTGATGTTGGCATCCCGTGCACCACCGCGCGCAAGCTCCGTCAACAACGCAGGCACGATTTGCCGGGCCGGCGTCGGCCGCGAAATGTCGTCGACAACAATCAAGATGCGTGAATCGCCATTGACCATCTGCGAGAGCCGCGGCACGCCTATGGGAGCGGCCAGGCTTGCGGCCACAATGGCCTCCGGGGCTTCCTGCACGTCCCCGATGGCCCTGACCGAGTAAACGTCA
Organism: uncultured Bacteroidota bacterium; assembly: GCA_963779225.1. GTDB lineage: Bacteria > Bacteroidota > Ignavibacteria > UBA10030 > UBA6906 > CAVPCZ01. Next base: position 250,332 of record CAVZWW010000001.1, on the reverse strand, counting down.
ACCGGATGGGATGCGGGAATGTCAACCGGCGCAATCGTGTCGTAGGGAAATGGGTACCGCATACTACCTGTTGTACTCATGATCCTTTCTGGTCTTGAAGGATCCGCCCGGCACCCCCTGGATCCTGTACTTCGTGACTCCCGAGAACCCCGCATAGTCGACGACGCTGGAGGCGGAGCTGATCCGGGCGTAGGTGAAATCGCCTTCGATCCCGTCCGTGAATTTCCGGTACTTTCCATCGGAGGCGATGATGGTATCTTCCCGTTTCCCTGTCCTGACCCTGTAGCCAATCGCGACATCGTCCTTCATGGCGATTCTTTCAACCGAAACATCGGCAGGAACCAGCTGCTCCTTTGAGGCAAACGGGTAGATCAGAGTAGCCATCCTATCGGACCGGCGATCGCCCTTCAACTGCTTTCGAAACACCAGCCAATCGATATCCCGGAACGGAACCTCACCGGGCAGATCACCGAGCCCTGCCGCCCCCATGGACCTGTCTTTCGTGATCGCGGAGTCATCCAGGCGATCCTGCTTGATCAGGAATCCGGTCTCCCGGACCGAGATATATCCGTCCTCGGTCGCCGTCATCGAACAGGGGGTGTGGAAGTTGAATTCCATCTCCTGATTCTTCCCGGATGTGTTGACCTCATCGATGATCAACCAGTAGCTGTTCTTCGAGAAGACGATGTGACGCCGGTGCTTTGCCTTTTGATAGCGGAGATAGCCGTCGTGTGTTGCGGCAAAGAACTCGGTGTGCTGCTGGGGTGACCAGACCCTGTCATACCCCGGCATGTCCAGTTTTTCCGGGACAGCCTGGTTGATGGTGAGCATGTTGTGCGACAGCGGATGCTTGAACCATTTGACTTGCAGTGAATCCAGATAGCCGTACTTCCCGAGGGCGGCGTCAAGGGCGATGGGAATGCCGTTGGCATAGATCTCGAAATCCAGTTGATCGTAATGACTGTGATTCTGAAACTCGCCATAGTTGATGATCATGAAATAGGATTTCGGGTCCCACGAATCCCGCATGACGGCAAACTTCGAAAACGGGAAATCGATGGACGTTCTTGCGGGCTCTGTTATGTTGACGGACATGGACGCCAGCGCTTCCGGCGAAAATTCGTGTCGGACTGCCCCGATAAAATCACCGCGGTTGAAGAATTCTCCCATCTCCCTGAACACGGGCACCAGGCCTTTGCCTCTGGAAGCATCGTTAAAGGCCGCATTGACACCGATGGGGGAATTGGTCAGGACGAAGAACTCGATAAAACGTTCCAACCTGCCCAGGTACTTCGTTCGCAAAGAACCATCGTTCCTGAAGTACTCGAGCATCAGCATGTATCTATAGTACACCGAAAACATGTAATGTGCATAACTGGTCGTACGTTCCACATATCCCCCGTCATCCAGGATGTCGTTCTCCAGATGAAGGATCATGTTCTTTCTGCCGTTGTCCAGCCACCGTCCGGATTCCTTGAGCTCGGGATAGGCTACTGCTGCATAGGATAGTGTCAGGGCTGTATGCGTCTGCCAGTTATAGGGGTGAAACGGTGTCTTTGTCAGACACTGGTTGAGCCACCGGGCCGACCCCAGGATGTTTTTCAACAGTCTCTTATTCGTTTCGGGGGAAATGTCACGTACAAACGCCCTCTGCGCGTCGATCAGTTTCTCCGTCCTGTTGGCAAGGCCCAGCTCATACCAGATGAAATCGTACGACTTGCCCACGTGAATGACCTGCTCCTGTTTCACGCTGTCCAGTTGATCGTACCACTGATTGAAGATGTCTTCGAACACCCTGCCGACAGCGGGATCCCGCTTGAGAAGGTAGGCCTGGGTCAGTTGATCGAGAAAGGAGAGATAGTGAACGCCCCATTTCGAGACATGAGGATAGTGGTGATTGAAATCAATCCGTTTGCCCCAATTGACGCCATGAAGGGTGAACCCTTTTTCGGTTGTGTAGAGGTCATCCGCTGAACGGAGTATGGCATTTTGCCGGCTGCTGTCGCCAAGAATCTCCTGCAGAAACTCATCGACGGTAACGAAGTACCCCTTGTTCTTCGACTTGTACGCCGACGATAAACGATTGTTGTCCTTCCGATTCATGAAGTAGTCGTGAAGAATAACCGATACGCGGTCATAATCCTTCGCCTTCAAGGCCGTTTGCAGGGCCGGTTCAATCGCTTTGATCTGCAGCGAATTGACCAGTTCTTCATCGGAAATATATCTGATCTTGTCGTGAAAATAGTCCTTGTCGATCAGGACGTCATGCCATTCTGAGAGGGCAAGCTTCAGGTCCCATCCGGTCCGATCGCCGTTTGCCACCACCTGCCTGCACATCGGACAATGCCATTTGCCGTCGACCTGATACACATTTGACTGGAGCGAGATGGTCGGGCCGGAGCGATCCGGCTCCGCCGGCCGGACGATTGGCGTGATGCATGAGATCGAAAGCAGGATTCCGACGAGAGTTTTGGTCTTGTTCATTCACGACTCCGGTGGTTAGTGCAACGCATCTGCTTTGGAAATGTCATTCCTCCAACTTCCAAAATCAAGTAAATAATGCATTATCTCCTGTCGTCCACCGGCACGCCGGCCGTTCAGAGGAGGAAAGACTGGCTTTTATTCAAAAGAAGCTGTACATAGGCAAAGGTGCTGTGGAAAAACATGGAAAAGGGGCAATTCGTGATGCCGTTCAAAATGGCTTTCATCGGAGCCGGCAGCATTGGCTTCACCCGAAAACTGCTGCAGGACACCCTGTCCGTCCCCGAATTCCGGGAGATCGAGGTGACATTCATGGATATCAATGAGCGCAATCTGGACATGGTGTACCGGCTCTGTGCCCGTGACATCAGCGCTGCCGGTCTCAAGGTCAGGCTGACCCAAACGACGGATCGGCGCAAGGCATTGCGGAATGCAAAGTATGTGATGAACGTCGTTCGCATCGGGGGCCTGGAGGCGTTTGCCCTGGACGTGGACATCCCTCTCAAATACGGGGTTGACCAGTGCGTGGGTGATACTCTGTGCGCGGGTGGCATCATGTACGGTCAGCGCGGGATACCCTTCATTTTGGATCTGTGCAAGGACATTCGTGAGATGGCGGCGCCGGGGGCTTTGCTGCTCAACTATGCCAATCCCAATGCCATGCTCACGTGGGCGGCCAACGAGTTTGGCGGCGTCCACTGCGTTGGTCTCTGTCACGGTGTTCACGGCGGGCATCAGATGATCGCCGAGGCGCTCGGCATGCGGAAGGAAGAAGTAGATATCACCTGCGCCGGGATCAATCACCAGACCTGGTACATCCAGGTCCGCCACCGGGGACAGGACATGACCGGCAGGTTGCTGAAGGCATTCGAGAAGTCCAGGTTCAGCAACTCCGAGAAGGTGCGCATCGATATGCTGCGCCGTTTCGGGTATTTTAGCACGGAGTCCAACGGCCACCTGAGCGAATACGTCCCCTGGTACCGCAAGCGCCTGAACGAAATCCCGCAGTGGATATCACTCGATTCCTGGATCAACGGCGAGACCGGAGGCTATCTGCGGGTATGCACCGAAGCACGCAACTGGTTTGACAGGGATTTCCCAAACTGGATGAAAGAAGCGCCCTTCGCGTTTGGGCCGGAGCACCGCGGGCACGAGCATGGTTCGTACATCATCGAGGGGTTGGAAACCGGACGCGTCTACCGCGGCCACTTCAACGTTATCAATCGGGGCTGCATCACCAACCTGCCGGCTGACTGTGTGGTAGAAGTCCCCGGCTATGTGGATGCCAGCGGGATCAACATTCCCATCGTCGGGGATCTTCCGCTGGGCTGTGCCGCCGTCTGCAACGCATCCGTCTCGGTGCAACGGTTGGCGGTTCATGCCGCCGTCAGGGGTGACGACCGGTTGCTCCGGCAGGCGATGATGATGGATCCGCTGACGGGCGCGGCCTGCAATCCACCGGAGATCTGGCAAATGGCTGATGAGATGCTGGTGGCACAGGCCCGCTGGCTGCCGCAATATCGAAGGGCCATTGCCGGCGCAAGGAGGCGTTTGAAGTCCGGCAAGTTGATCCCGACCCGCAGGGGTTACATGGGCGCGGCCCGTGTTCCCACCAGGACGGTAGAGGAGTTGTCGGCGGATCAGGAAACCGCCCGCCGAAACGCCTCCGAGGCGGACAAAGGTCAGAATCGGGCGAGGGCTAATGTTTGAATTCAAACCCGATTGCGAGGAAGTTCTGAAGCGGTATGAAGCATGGTGGAATTGCGCCGTCGTCGATCGTCCGCTCGTCTCCATCGAATTCCCGAAACCTCAGGCAGAACGCCGGGCACTTCCCCGGAAACACCACGCGAGCATCCGTGACCGATGGATGGACACTGAATACACTGTACAGTGCGCGGAGGTCCATCTCCAGAACACCGTCCATTACGCGGACAGCCTCCCGGTAGCATGGCCAAACCTCGGGCCGGAAGTCTTTTCGGCATTCTATGGTTGTGCCATGGAATACGGAGAGGAGACGGCGTGGAGCAGGCCTTTCCTGGCCGATTGGTCCGAGGAGTCCGTCAGCGCACTGCGCCTGGACACAGGCAACTTCTATTTTCGCAAGATTATGGAGATGACGGACGCCCTCATCGCGGCCGGTAAGGGGAGGTTCATTGTCGGCTACACCGACCTACACGGGGGAGGAGATGCCATCGCCGCGTTCCGCGATCCACAGGAACTGCTCATCGACACCATCGAGCACCCCGGGGAAATCAAGAATCTGTGCGAAAGGATCACCACCGACTTCCTGCAAGTCTACGATCTCTTCCACGAGAAGCTTTCGGCCGCCGGGATGCCCAGCACCACATGGTGTCCTGCCACCTGCAAAGGGAAGTTCCATGTTCCGTCCAACGATTTCTCCTGCATGATTTCCGATCGGACATTCGAAGAGCTCTTCATACCCGGCATCATTCGTGAATGCCGTCACATGGATCGCTGCATCTACCACATTGACGGACCGCAGGCCTTGCGCTATCTGGACCGGCTGCTCGACATCCCCGAGATTCATGCGATTCAGTGGGTCCCCGGCGTGGAGCATGACTACTGGGCGGACTGGGTCGGGGTCTATCAACGCATTCAGCAGAGGAATAAAGCTCTTCAAATTCTTTCCGTCCCTGCGGGGGATCTGCACCGCCTCTTCGAGACATTGCGGCCGGAAGGCGTGTGGATCAGTTCAGTTTCGGGGATTGCGGATAGACAGGAGGCGGAGGCGGCGCTCAGGGCGATTGCCAGGTGGACAAAACGGATATGACCTTCCTCCCGGCGGTTCCGCCTTCATCAGAGGGCTCGCAGTGCCGGGCCCTCACCCCCCTTTCAGAAACCCGCCGGTGAGCTTTCTGTGCCATGCCAAATCTTTCCAGTTTTCAAACTGCGGCTGGACGTAGTTATGCGGGGTCCACCCCCACATCCTGTGCGCAATAGCCCCGCTGACGGTCATCTCCGCCCACTCGAGCAGCCACTCCCAATCCAGATCAGGGTGATCGACGTAGTACCAGCTCGACCATGATTCACTCGTAGTGAGCGGCATGCCATGCCGGCCGGCCCAGGCGGCAAAGGCTGCGAGTTTCTGCTGCTGCCGCTGAAAAAGCATGGGCATGACCGCATTCCGCGCTTTGCCGCACCGGTCGCTGAATTCCCTGAACCAGCTGTCGTCCGTGTAGAGGCCCCGGGTCAGCCATTCGTCGAACTTCGTCCGGTTGACCCACCGTTGATCGGCATCAAGATAGAAATGGACATCCAGACAGTCGAAATGTAGCGGCACACGCAGCCACCGTTCGTCGCCGTGAATCGAGGCGGTGAACCGCAGCTCGGGGAATTCCCGCTGCAGCATTCGCATTGCGCCATTCAGGTCATCTGACAGGAACCCGATCTGTTCGGAGGTGAACGGAACCCCTTTGTCCCACTCCAGGCCCACCTTCTCCTTCAGGAGCTGTTTGTATCCCTTCATGAAGAAGGGCACCTCGTTGTGGATATCGACGTAGACGAGGTGCTCGAACCCGAACGTCTGTTTCCATTGCTGAAGGAAAGGTATCCAGATCCCGGCGGCTTCTTTGTGGTCCCGCGGGATCCGTTTCACCGAAGGAGATATTCCCGCTTTCCCGCACCAGTTCGTTTCATCAAACCACCAGGTGCTGAGTGTGTAATAGAGCTTTTTCCTGAGCAGGGTCTGCATAAACTCGACCAACCATTGCCCGGCAGGGCCACTGCATGCCTGGCGGTTGCCCCAGGGGAAAAACGGACGCTGCGGATCCGACCAGTGCATGACTGTCTGCGGTCTTTCGAGGTTGATCAGATTTGGCAACGGGTCGATCCGGACCGTATTATATCCCCGCTCACGGGATTCGTCCAGCACCTTTTCATAGTCGGCGAACGATTCGCCCGGAAGATGCCGGACCAGGTAGGCCTGATCCCACATCATGATCGTGAGCCGGGCGGGATCCAGCAGATCCCTGCAATCGAATATTGCACCGGTGCCCGCATCTCCCTGGTCCATTGTTCCCGTAACCTGACGTGGAAAATCCATCGCATCCTCTATCGTTCGTTGGGGTTCTTCATGATACGTTGCACTTCTTCCGGCAATATCCCCGGCCAGCCCCCACGCCGGTTTCCTTCCTGGACAATCGCGGTCAGCAATGAGTCAAACCCGTCCGGTTTTTCCGGGAAGCGATGTGCATTGCCTGACCACATGTTCTGCCCCTTGTTATAAAAGACGATCCCCGGATGGGTCTGCGCCCAGACACGATTGCCAAACACGACAGCGCCGTCAACGCAGTCGTCCATGTAGATTGCGAAAACCCATTTTTGCCCCTGGATTGCGGTCATCCGGCGTTTCATGATGTTGTCATAGTAAAGATTCCCCATCCCGGTCGACCAGGAATAGAGCGGAGCCCCATCGCTCAACACTTCCAGATAATCGAAGATGATATTGTGATGCACGTTGTTGTCTGTCGAATGCAAATAGGGTTTAAAACTCTCCCGGGTGAACCGCGACGCTCTTCCATGCGGAAGGTCCTCCCAGCGTGTCCGGTATTGAGCTCTTGCCTTCCCATATGCATCCACGCCGCCGGGATCATCCGGATCCACATTATTCGATCGGGGATCCCCGTTAAAGGCATCCCAGTTGGCGCCACAGATCTGGACACCGGCATAGGGGACATGGTTGATGATATTGTAGCAGATCTGGTTTGAGCCGGCCTGATAGACCGTCACGGCCGCGGAATGCAGGTATCCCCCCATACCGGTGTGATGAATATAGTTGTGCGCAATGGTGTTGTTCCTGTTCACATCCTTCAACCCCGGTCCGTACCCCTGCAGGAGAACACCCCCACACCCCATGTGCCCCATTTCGTTGTGGATCACTTCGATTTTCTGTGCATACTTTTCGAGATCGATCGCATAACTGCCGCTCCATAGGAACGTGCAGTCTCTGATCAGTATATGTTCAGCATCCTCCATGGAGATCATGGCATCGGGCAATTCGGCCTGTCGTTTTGTCCATTCATCCGGCCAGACATCTTCGGGCGTTCTGTCGGTGTATCTGAACTCGATTCCGCGGAAGTGGATATGCCGCACCGGCCTTTTGTTTTCTTCATCCCCCTGAATGTGTATGAGACGATAGAGCATCGGTGCGAAAATCTCGTCCTCCGGCCGGATGGTGCCGGCAACGGGGAACAGGTACACTGTGCCGAGCGTGCTGTCGATCGCCCATTCGCCCGGCTCGTCGATGAAGCGGACAGCATTCTGGAGATTGTAATTCCCCTCCAGAAACGAATCGCTCCAGAACGTCGTGGGGTTTCTGCTGTGCCTGTATGCGGTGGAACGGGCGGGGTCGATGCCCCGAAGAACAGAGAGGGTGTTCCAGAAATTCACGGGCAACAGATTGATTTCAATCTGTCCGTCCATCCCCTCGAGGTCGATGAGTTCCCCCTCTCTGAAGACCAGTTTCTGTCCGCCTTCGCCTACAGGTCCAACGTGTACCGGTTTTGGCCATCGGTACCATTCATCCGTGTTGTACAACCTGGCCATTCTCTGCGGCTCACCGTTGAGGTACAAAAAATGAAACTTCCACCCCTTTCTGACCCGGGCGACGAAGATCCGGCCTTTCAGCCCGGCCTGCATCCCCTTCACGTTTTCGGTTAACGGCTTCCATCCCACGATGGGCTTTCCGCCCAGCACGACCGGTCTTTCACCGGGATATGCGGCGTAGATCACCGGTGCCCTTTCTTCGCCTGAATCTTCCGGACGGAGATCGAAGGTTTCCTCTCTGAAGTATCTTCCCTCCCTGAGGAACACGGTCAGACCCCCCTCAGGCAGTCTTCCCGCTCGTTTGACGCTGCGGATCTCATCCCGTGCCCGCTCGAGCGTGGCGAACGGCCTCTCGAGCGTACCCGGATCGCCGTCGTTACCCGACGGAGAAACGTAAAGAATCTTCCTTTCCTCTCCCGGGCCGCTGCATCCTGTCAGAAAGAGACCCGCTCCGAGAACAATACCGGTAAGTGCTGCCCACCTGATCATTGGGTTATACTCCTTGATTGCGGATCGTTCACCCCTTTTCCTCTTCCCCGGACGTACCCCCGAAATCCACGGATACCGCACCTGTCCCGCTCATACCCCCTCCGCCACCCCTGTTGTACCCGCCCGTGCATTGAGCGCACTCCGGATTTCCGCTACACGCGTCCGGGTCAGCGGGTAAAACAGAATGAGGAGGATGCCGATCAGGAAGCCGACCGGTTGCGTGATCACCAGCGCCAGCAGCCAGTAACGGATGGTTTCGGGTTCCTGCAGGGTCAGCGCTGCATTGAAGCCTGACGCCACCAGCAACACTCCCTGGAAGGCCAGAGAGATCGACCATGCGGTCTTCTCGGTGCTGGTGTACACCGCTCCGTAGAAACCCTCCCGCCGTTTTCCGCACCGCAGTTCGTCATAATCGCACACGTCCGCTATCATGGAATTTGTGATCATCGGCATGGTATTGGTGAAGACGCCGATCAATACGGCTGTCACGATACTGGGCCACTGCATGTAGAAGGTCCAGGAGGAAGATCCGAAGACAATGCTCTGGCGAATGAACGAGTCGTCGCTGTTGGAAAAAGTAACCAGGAGGGAAGCGTAGGCCACGGCGCTCATGGCAAGCATGAGAATGAGGGTCGGTTTCTTCCCGATGCGGGCGGAGAGAGAAGCGATCGGTTGCATAGCGAAGAAACTGGCGATATTGATCGCATTGAAGAAGACCGCCAGAAGCGCAGCCCCCGCCAGCTGTTCGCCTTTGCCGATATGGTACACAAAAACGTAATAGAAGAATATCCCGGTGACGGCCATGCCAAAACGGGCAATGAAGTTGCCCCCGACCAGCAGCAGGAAGGGCGAATTGCCGAATGTCAGCCGGATGGCATCGCGCAAACGCACTTTCGTCTCCTGAGCGGGCATCACGGCCCGTTCCTGACAGAAGAGTGACGGTATCCCCGTCACCAGGATGACACCGGCAACGATGAGGGCAACAGGGAACACCCCCTGTGATCCTCTCAACACCTGGGCCCGGTCCCCTTCAAACCACATGCAGAGCGGCATAAGCCACGGAGTCATGAATCCCGCCGCAGCAAAGAAAGCGAAACGCCACTTGAAGAGATGAGTCCGTTCATTATAGTCGGTGGTCATCTCGTATCCCATGGCGTAGTGCGGCACATTGAAGAATGTGTACCCCACCGCCAACAAGAGCATAATCATGACGGTCAGGTAGAGGAATGTCGTCCAGTCCGCCCGGAGAGCCTTTCCAGCGGTGTTCCACCACGATTCCTTCTCATCCGAGCTCTGACCCGCAACGGATTCCCCGTCGGACGGCCGGACGGGAGCCGCTTCGTGAACAGTGCTTTCCGCCGGTGCTGTGAGGGAACGCGGCGACACGGTGTTCTCCGGCAGCGGGGCGTTCCAGATCAAAACTCCGGAAACGGCGGATATGAGGAGACCGGCCAGCAGCCAGGGACGGCGGCGGCCCCACCGTGAATGGGTATTGTCCGACAGGTGTCCGACCAGCGGGTCCGAGAGGGAGTCGAAGAGGCGCGGGATTGCGCAGGCGAGACCCACCAGCACCGCGTTGACGCCGAGCGCATTGACGTAGACGGCGTTCACCAGGCTGAACACGCCGTAGATGATGGTGGCATCGGTGAATCCTCCCATCCCCCACATCAAGCGCTTGCGACGGGGAACCTGAGAACTCTCCGATGCATTTCCCCGGTCAACGTCTTCCGTCATGTGCGTTGTCTCTGTGATCCGGGTGGGGGGACGCATCCGCCCTGCCGTCTCCCGGCTTCATGACTGCCGATCCCGGGCCGGGAGTTTCCAGCCATTCAGAACTGGAACGGATAGCGTCCAAACGTGCGAAACGCCTCGCACATTACCCGCGTGTGCTCTTCGGGAATCCCGATCGCTTCCGGCTGCGGGTAAGTCTTTGCCATGAATCCTCCCCCGTTACTGCCGAACGCCTTCATCAAGTGTTTGGCTTTGGACCGGATCTTCTCCGTCGGTCCCGGGGGAAGTGTTGTCTGGATATCGACGGAACAGAAAAAGCAAAGGCGGCCGGCAAAGCGCCGGCCCAGTTCATCAATACCCATGTTGTCCTGCTGGTCGATCTGAAGCACATCCGTACCGATTTCGATGAAGTCCTCGATGACCTCGAGGATACCTCCGCAGCAATGTATGAAGAAATGCATCTTCCGGGCGTGGCATGCCTCAATGACGGCAGCCATGCGTGGTTTGAACACTTCCCGCCACAGATCCGGGGCGATGATCAACCGGTCCTGCAGTCCCAGGTCCTCGATGGCAATCATCCCGTCCGCGCCACGATCCGCGAAACAGTCCACCATGCGCAGACAGCTGTGCATCAATCGATCGGCGACCATGTCCACCGCCCACCGCTCACTGAGCAAGGCCACCATGAGCTGCTCGAAGCCAAAGAGATCCATCATCTGCTGAAACAGGAAATGCGGGAACATCCCGAGGATATACTTGTCCGGATTGTGGTGGACGATCTCCTCCATTGCCGCAAACCGGGTGGGCCGGCTGAAATCGGGAACCCGGAACGATTGCACGTGCGCGAGATCCGCCAGCGGAAACTCCGTGGCTTCGCCGAACGTGGCTCCCGGGCGGTGGTAGACAACCCCGAACTCATTCACATACCGGTCGTTCCCCAGCGGGCGTGGAAAGGTACCAACGGCGGCTGAAGAGAATACCCACTCGAAGTCGTCGCCGTAGCGTTCTGCAATGACCGGGGTGCGGTTGCTGTCGAAGTTATACGGGACCCGTTCCGGAGATCGGAAGGTAATCGCTCTTTTGACCAGGTCTTTGGAGTCGGTCATGGGATCCACTAATGGTCTGGATGGGCCAATCGTTGATTACCAGCGACGATGTGCGGGGCGGACGCTCCCCGTCTATGTTTCTTCCAGCTTATCATACCAGTTTCTCTTCAGCAAAAATGTTGTGATAATCGCCAGCGCAAACGCCACTCCCATGGAGGTCCATCGAAACACAATCAAAAAGACGGGGATCAGGAGCAATGAAGTCTGCCAGACGATGCCGACCGCGACATTGCCAAGATCGCGGACCGCTCCCGTGTTCTTCTTGAACCCGGGATCATCGCGCAACACTTTCTGATAGATGGGCTGCCAGAAACCCCATGGACGGACCTGCCTGTAAAACCGCATCAACGTCGCTTCATCATCGGGCTTTGTCAGGAGACTCACGGCAACACTCGTCAGGGCCGAAAACGCGAGGATGAGGGGAAAGCTGTTGACCGTGGAAATGTCCGGGAAGATCTGTCCGAATGTGACGGCAAAGATGACACCGCTCATCATTCCGGCGAAATAGCCGAATCCGTTGAACCGCCACCAGTGCCACCGGAGAATATTCGGGGCGGTATAGCCGCCCGCCAGCCCGAACACAATCCACTCGGTGATGGCATTGATGGAATTCGGGTGAAGTCCGAAGAGCACGCCCAGGAGCACGAGGGAAACCGATGCGGCGTAACTGACGAGCAGATATTGCCTGTTCGTCCCGTGCGGATTGAAGTATTTCTTATAGATGTCATTCACGACATAGGCGGCACCGCAATTCACCGTGGAGTCGAACGTGGACATGAAAGCTGCAAGCAATCCCGCAAGGACCAGCCCCGTCAGGCCCGCCGGGATGAATTTGTGGACAACATGCGGGAGAACCAGTTCAAAATCGATGTTCCGTCCCATCGCCCTGAGCTCCGGACCGAAGAACACCACTCCCAGCACGGTCACCGCCGTCACCATCACCCAGCGGGGGATGAGCGCCACGGAGACGATACCGTTCATAAGGGCCGCCTCTCTGGGCGTGCGTGCCGCCAGCATGCGTTGCATATCGTACGTCGGAATCGGTCCTGCCATGCTGTTCAGAATCCCCTTGAACACAATCATGCCCATGAAAAGGAAGAAGAGCGAATAGCCGTCGGCGCGGATCTGGTCGTTGACCGCCGGAATAAGCGTAGACCAATCCAGATCGAGACGCCATCCGAATGAAAGGTCCAACCAGCCGTCGGGCACGGCGGAAGCCAGCGCTTCAGGGGAGACGCTGCTCAGCGCGATACCGCCGATGATCAGCGATGCCACAGCGAGCAGGATGAACTGCAGCAGGTCGGTGACCACCACGCTGTACATCCCACCGAGGAGGACGTAAATCGTGGTGATGCCCATGAAGATGATCGCGTACATTTCGGCCGAAAGATCCCAGGGAAGGAAGACCGTGGCAAACTTGCCGATCCCCTGAAACGCATAGGCCAGGAGGCCGATCACACTGACCACCGCATAAACCGTGACACTGATGCTTGACAGCTCGCTGCCCTTCCCCGATCCGAACCGGGTTCTGATCCATTCCGCCCCTGTCAGGACATTGGACCGGCGGACCCAGATGGCAACATACACCATAAAAAAAATCTGATTGAATGTCGCCCACATCCAGGGCATCCAGACACCCTTCAACCCGTAGACAAACAGCATATACACCATCCACATGGTGCCGCTGATGTCAAACATGGACGCCGAATTGGAAACACCGAGCAGATACCATGGCATTGACCTTCCGCCGAGAAAATACGTGTCAAGGCTTTGCGATGCACGCCGGGAGAGCACCACACCGGCAACAACGACGACACACAGGTAGATAAGGATAATCAACTGATCGATCAGGGGCATTGCGCTATCCTTGATTCAATAAAGATCGAATGTTTCGCCCGGGTCATCAAACAATCAGGCCTCCCCCATCCTTCCGGACAGAAGAGGCCTTCGTCTCCATTTCCCCGCGCGGCTCTCCCCGAGGATACACGTACATATTTGCAGTTTAGGGAATCAACATTTCATTGTCAAGCATATGAGCGCATCACAACAGGCGGGCGGGAGCTGATGGTGACGGTATCGAAGCCGCATCCTGAAGCGGTTTGCCGCCGGGGCCGGGGGTTGCCCTCGTCCGGACAGCCGGCATGAAATACATGGTGCTCACCGGACAATTGAAAAACATGGGTTTCGATTGCCGGGTTCTTTCCTGGGCGACCTAAGGCTCACGAGTAAGCGGCACAAACCTGACGGGGAGAATTTCTTCAACATTCATCTTGCCACCGTGCTTGATTACGAGGATCAGGCGCTGGACTCCTTCCGGCTCTCCCTCCGGCAGGACCATCCGCCCCCCCTCAGCAAGCTGGTCGATGAGCGGCTGCGGGATATGGTTGACTGCGGCAGTGACAATAATTGCATCGAAAGGTGCATGCCCGGGCCAACCACTGTATCCATCCCCGGCTCGTACCTGCACGTTGGTGTATCCCAGAACCTTCAGGCGCTCCTGCGCGCTTATGGCCAGCGGCCGTACGATTTCGATCGTGAAAACCGAGTCAACGATTTCCGCAAGGACTGCTGCCTGGTACCCCGACCCCGTACCGACCTCCAGGACGATCATGTCCTTCCGCGGATGAAGCAGCTCGCTCATCAGCGCGACGATATAGGGCTGGGAAATCGTCTGGCTATAGCCTATGGGCAGAGGATGGTCGTCGTAGGCAGACAACAGGTCACCGTCGGGAACAAATTTGTGCCGTGGGACGGTACGCATCGCACGAAGCACGAGGGAGTCGGTGATCCCCCGGTCGGCGATCTGCGTTCGCACCATTTCCAGGCGCCGCGCATCGAGGGTTGTTTCCTGGGACTGTCGTTCGGGACCCGAACAGACTCCAGGGCGGGTGAGGAGGAGGAGGAAAAGTGGAAATACGGTTACAACAGTTCGGGGCACCATGAAGAACCTCGCAGAGGACACTATCCCATTCCGGAGTAATCGTACGGATGGATGTTAATAATTCCTCCAATGAACCGCAACACAATCTTCAATCTGCGGGCTGCACGATCAACACAAACTTTGCATTCCGGGAGGATTCGATCGAAAGCGCGGTGCCTCTTCCCCTGAGATCAGTACTCGCGCACAGGTCTCCTCCTTGTCGCTGTTGGTTTGGTTTGAAAGATATGGATATGTAAGTACTGAAAGATCTGTTGTGTGTGTTGGTCTGGTTGGTTTGGTTGGTTTGGTTTGGTTGGAGGACTCCATGTTTCGCCGAAAGGAGTTCGGGTTGGAGTCCGTGATCGTCCTTAAGGAGTCCTTGATGGAGTCCGTGTTTCACCGCACGGTGTTTCTTGATGGAGTCCGTGTTTCTCCGTAAGGAGTCCTTGATGGAGTCCGTGTTTCTTGGCAAGGAGTCCCTGGATCCCCGCAAGGAGTCCTTGATGGAGTCCGTGTTTCCTTGCAAGGAGGTTGAGATGCAGTCACTCTTTCGCCAGAAAGTCTGCAATTTGCTTCAAATTAGCCGTTGGAACCACACTTCAGTCGTCCAGGAGATATCATTGATATCGGAGGAGTACGTGTTTCCACCGGGCATGACTTCCGATCCCGGTCTGAGCCGGCTCCCGGAGGGTCTGGTCTTGATGTTCGTGAAGTAGTTCTCATCGGGGTCGAGGCAGGGAATGAGGGGTGTACCTTTCTAGTTGAGGACGATGAATTCAGGTGCACAGTATTCATTCATGTCCGTCTTCCAATTGTGGATAAGGGGTCCAAAAATGTGGAAACAGTGTTGATAAAGTGTGGATATCCTTCGCGGACACATGGTACTTGCGTATCAAATGTCCGGGGAGCTCCACGAATGCCCCGCTCTGAGGTGCTTGAGTGTGGATTTCCTTCTGAGATCTGTGCGCATTGTGTGAATAGCATCCAGGGGCGAGCCATCGTATTCCCTAAAAACCCGAGTCCCCGCAGAACACAATAGAATCATCGCGTGTCATACGAGCAGCACAGGCGCTAACAAAGCAGGCAGATTCGCGGGATTCCTTCAGAAAACGATCAGAGGGGACAGGTGGCGGCGGAAGCTGAGGGCTGAACAGAACGAGATTTCTGCTGCGAAGGCGTCTCGCGAGTTAAGGAATTGTTATCTCTGCGTCACCAGATCAACCACCTGTCTCAGCAAAGAGGTATGGATGGTATCAACGTAGCTGAAACGCACGCGCAACTCTTCCGGATTGTTCCGAACGAGGTTATATGCAGAGGCGTAGAGCTCTGAGGGATTGTCCTGTGGATGGCCTCCGAACCACGCATTCCCCGAATACTCGCCATCGCGGAAAAGATAGAACAGCGCGGCCTCCTGCAGCCGGTTCCAGAGACGATCCGTCGAGTGAAGTGCAGTGGTATCCAGCATGCGGTAATGGATGTGCCCGAACTCATGCGTGAGCACGGATCGCAGAACATGCAGATCGTTGAAGAGAAAGAAGTAGCTGCTGGAAATGAAGAGTGTGTGTCCCGACTGCCCTGCATCGGCGAAGTGCTCCAGGGCATGGTCGATGCACAGAGTGTCTATCGCATGGGTCGGACCGACTGTCGTGTTGAAGGAGTCGACAAGACCCGACACAAAGGCGACCTGGTGTCCGTATCGCGAATAGAATTGCTCCGGCGGGCACTCATTGTATAATGCGATGACACTGTCCGGCGCAACAGGAATGAGTGAATCGAACAATTCCAGCTGCGCACGCTGCGTTACCGTCACTTCCACGCGATCATTTTGTAGAGATGTGTCCGTGGAAACAGTGGCACATCCTGGCCAGAATAACAGAACAATGCCGAAGAGGGTTGAAATGGCTAAGCGCACTGACGTTGCTCCTATCGGAAGCAATCTACACTTTTTCCGGGGCAACCTCAATGCGACGCCGGGAGAACCCGAGCGGTAAAAGAACCGGAGAGACATATCCAAACCACGCAGAGTGTCCGCGAGGACGCTCTGCGTGGTTCAACAGACCATGAATGACTGGAGGGCTACTTCACAAGCATCATCTTTGCGGCCCTGGAGAACCCGGTGGTCTCCAGACGATAGACATACATGCCGCTTGCAAGATTTCTTCCGTCGAAACTCACCTCAAATGAACCACCGGGCATCTCATCATGGACGAGAGTCGCTACCTTCTGGCCGAGGATGGAATACACCTCGAGCGTCACGAACTGACGTTGCGGCACCGCAAACCGGATCCGGGTAACCGGGTTGAACGGGTTGGGGTAGTTTTGCTCAAGCGCAAACCCCTGGGGCAGTCCATCCGTGCCAGTGAAACGTTCGACAGACGTCACCGGGAATGAGGAGACATAGTTCGTGAACTGGGGATCGAAATTCGTCCATCCGGCTGTCCATTGCTGGCTCAGCGCCTTTGAGGGATCAAATGCACCCCGGTAGGTGGTGACCTCGAACGCCGATAACCGCGGGTTTGAGAAATCTGCTGATCCGATCAACGTGGAGCCGGCCGCGGGAATGGGATTAGGTGCATTCAGATTCCGCATGTCGGTCAGTCCAAGCGCACCCGGCCCGCGCGGCGTGGACCCGCTGTTGGCGTAGGCGGGTGTGTCGAACCAGGCTGCGACACCTGCCCACTGCGATGAATCGTGAACCGTGGACGATCCGGTGGGACGCAGACTTGCGGCAAGAGCAACATTGCGAACTTGCAGAGTATCACTGTTGGCAGCGGCGATGGTGTTGACGTCACGAACCCGCAGGCCCCACGGATACCCGGCAATTCCGGAGTTGTAGATGCTCAGGCGCGTGGAACGGCGGAGCAGGGCGCTATACTGGAACTTATTCCCCGGGGGCAATTTCCCCACGAGCGAATCCGTACGTTCTGGTCCGATCAACGTCACGTTGCTGAACTGCGCCCGTGTCCAGGGGAGGTCTGTGGATGTCGCAGAGGCATCGTTATCGGATTCGAAGCCGTTACTTTCACCGGTCGGATCCCACTGGTTCGGATCCCGCAGGCCAAAGGCATACTGAACGTTCCCCGAGTAGCCGAAGTCGGTATCGAACTCATCATCGGTGCCACCGAACGCGACGAGATACTTCGGATTCACCGTTCCACCGAACCATTCGTAGGAGTCGTCGTCGGCATAACTCACCTGCACGTGATGGATCTCCGTACCGGCCCCCACACCACCCATCGTGAGACCGTTCACTTCGTTGTTCAGCTGGAAGCGATAGCCGCCGAATTCGACGCGGACATAACGGAAGACACCGCTGTTGTCATTCGGACTATTTCCTCCGTAGGTGCCGCCGATGATACCTCCCTCGATGAGGGGGCTGACTTTGTTGCACGGTGCATTCCCGAGGATCAGCACACCACCCCAGTCGCCGGACCGCCGCAGGCCTGGAGTCTTGTTGCTCGTGAAGACAATCGGACGGTCCGCCGTTCCGGTGGCAAAGACCCTTGCACCACGCGCGATGATGAGCGTCCCACCCGTATCGCCCATGATGACGGTACCGGCGGGAATGGTCATTGAATACGTGGAATCAACATAGAAAAGGCCGGTCAGGATATATATTGAATCGGCCGTGAGTGTCCGGTTTGTCTGCAGGTGATAGGGAGTCCGTCCGCTATTGAGGCCCGGCCCGAGAATCGCTTTGCCCTTCGCGACCAGGAGACGATAGTTGGTCTTCTGGGGGTCAAAATTGGTCCACCCCGTTGTCCATTGTGATGTCATCGGTTTGCCCGGTTCGAAGGCACCCCGGTACGTCACAATATCCAGACCGCTTAACGCCGGCGAACTGAAGCTCGCCGTGCCTGCAAGTTCCGACCCCGATTGCGGGACAGGGTTGGGATTGTTCAGCGAGTTCATGTCGGTCAACCCGATGGCGCTCGGGTTCCGCGGGGCCGAACCGGTGTTTGCGTATGCCGGCGTATTGAACCATGCGGTAATCCCTGCCCAGAGCGATGAATCATGAACAGACGATGATCCGTTCGGCCTCAGACTTGCAGCAAGACTAAGGTTCCGAATCTGCAGTGTGTCGCTGGTGGCAGCGGCGATGGTGTTGACGTCGCGGATGCGCAGGCCCCAGGGGTACCCCAGAATCGCGGAATTGTAGATGCTCAGGCGTGTGGACCTGCGAAGGAGGGCACTGTACTGGAATTTGTTGCCCGGTGGAATGTTGCCAACAAGAGTGTCAACACGTTCGGGCCCGATCAAGGTGACATTGCTGAACACAGCCTTTGTCCAGGGAAGGTCGGTGGATGTCGCGGAGGCATCGTTGTCGGATTCGAAGCCGTTGCTTTCACCGGTCGGATCCCACTGGTTCGGATCGCGTAACCCGAGTGCGAACTGCACCTTACCGGAATATCCGAAATCCGTGTCGAATTCATCATCGGTACCGCCAAATGCGACGAGATACCTGGCATTCACGGTTCCGCCGAACCATTCGTAGGAGTCGTCGTCGGCATAACTCACCTGCACGTGGTGGATTTCCGTACCCGCTCCGACACCTCCCATCGTCAGGCCGTTCACTTCATTGTTCAACTGGAAGCGGTACCCGCCGAACTCGATGCGGGCATAGCAGAAGACCCCGCTGTTATCATTCGGATCGTTGCCGCCGTAGCTTCCGCCGATGATGCCCCCCTCGATGAGGGGATTCACCTTGTTGCATGGCGCATTGCCGAGTATCAACAGGCCGCCCCAATCGCCAGAACGCCGTTGCCCGGGCGTTTTGTTGCTCGTGAAGACAATGGGACTGTTCGCACTTCCCCGCGCAAAGATCTTCGCTCCTCGCGTGATTACCAGAGCCGCACCGGTATCCCCGAACACCACAGTGCCGGGTTGAATCGTCAACGAAAAAGTGGAATCCACATAGTAGAGCCCCGTAAGAACGTATGCAGTATCTGCAGAGAGCGTTCGATTTGATTGCTGGTGATATGGGGTGCGCCCTGCATTCAGACCGGGGCCGATGACCCGTTCCGGTAATTGGGCAAACATCGTTGCCATACTGAATGCGAACATCGCGAGCATCAAAGAGGAAAACCGTTTCATGAATCTTCTCCTTATCGCCATTGAGTGGGTAATGGTTTAACTCGTCATCTGTCGTGTCGCCTTCTAGAGATTCACGGTAAGCGAGAGGGCGTACGCACTCCCCTGCTGCCATGTTGAAAAGGGGACGCTTTTCTCTCCACTGGTCAGGATCCGCTCCTTGCCAAGCATATTCTTCACACTGAACTTGACTTCGAGGAAACCGGCAAACTGCTGGCTGATGCTGAGATCGACCATGTCGCGTGGTTCTTCATAGACGTCATAGTCGCGGACATCGCCGACGGCGTTCAGTCTGCGGCCTTGCTTGTTGAGCATTGCACTCAGGCTCGTCCCGAAACCGGGATGCGTATAGAACAGGCCAATGTTGAATGTCCAGGGAGCCTGTCCCTGCATCATGCGTGTCTTCGTCGTTCGAACTGCGTTGCCTTGCTGGTCGGTCTTTTCTTCCGTGTACTCGACGTCCGACCTCACGGTGGTGTAGTTTGCCGTGAGCATCACATTGTTGAGCATGGATCCGAGATGACCAAGGGAGAGCCTTGCCTCGAATTCCCACCCCGCGTTGGTGGCATTGGGGGAGTTGAACCACGTCCTTACATAGCGATCCGGTGCCGCAAGGAGACGCTCCTCAATGGCGTTAGAAATCGTTTTCTGGAAATAGGAGGCCGCAATCACCTCCCCTGCAGCCGGAAAGAACTCCACACGGACATCCCTGTTGTGAACGTAAGCCCGTTGAAGACCGGGATTCCCGATGGTGTTCTGGTCGGATTTGAAATCCAGGTAGAGCACATTGGCAAGTTCTCTGAACTCGGGACGGTTCACCGAGTGAAAATATGCCAGACGGATGTTGAGTGCTTCAAGAGGGGAGTATTTGATGTTCAGTGACGGCAGAACGTCTGTTGCCTGGAGGGTTGTCGTGGTCAATGTCGGGTCGTCGACAGCGAGAGGTGATGTGACATGCTCCTCAAAGTTTTCCAGGCGTGCGCCGCCATTGATCCGGAGTGACGCTCCGGCGATCTCCATAGGGAGGTCTGCCATCGCATAGTATCCGTTGAGGCGCTGGTCGCCCTCGTATTTTCCGGTGAATGTCGAGGCCGCCAGGAACTCAAACTTGCCCGGGCCATAGTTGTCAGCGGCGAATATTTCTCCCACGGGGAGGAGTACCAGATTGTAGTACCGGGGGTCGCGCCCGGGCAGGCTTGAGAAGGATCCAATGTCAAACGTGCGGTCTTTTGTTTCCATCGTCGCACCGGCCTTGATTTTCGCGCCAGCGAGCGCAAACGCCATATCAGCGCTCGCGCCCCGTGTCTTCTCTTCAAGATGCGACCACGAACGGTAGTTCTCGCCCAGAGCATACTCGCCGCCTGAACCTTCGGTGTATTCAATCTGTTTCCGGTCGGGTTCCCCGGCTCGCGACGAAGAACCGAACAGTTTCCAATTCAGCTCTACTCCGAAAAGCGAGGGAAGGACGTGGTCTCCCGTGAGTTGAAGGAGGTAGAGAGAACGCTGATCCCATGTAATTGATTGCCGCTGCGAATTGCTCCCTGCAACATTGGTGCCTGCGGAGATCGCCACGTTGTCCTGAGCCGACTGGTTGTAGCTGTTGCGAAGACTGATCTTATGATTGCCGTCCAGTTTGTAGTTCAGGTCGAGGAGGCCGGTCCAGAGAATATTGCGGGAGTACGAGTTCCCCTCGAACCGGAAGACCGGCTGTCCCCCGAAGACGTAGGTTGGCGCTTCGCTGAACTGCTGATTGGAGTACGAGTTCACATAGGAGAACGCTCCCACCACACCAGCTTCATCTTCTCCAATCTGGAAATGGTCGCCGATAGCCAGGTTGAATCCACCGTTCAAGGGAGCGCGTTGTGAACGTGAAGCCCATGTGTTCGGCAACTGTTGAGGAAGTTGTGCTGTCGGAAGAGGTTCCGCCGGAAAAGCCCGTGCGCCATCATCTCTCCCTGTCCAATCATGTGACCCACCGGAAGATGCTTGAAAACCCTGGGTGGTAGTCAGCGAGCTGTATGAGCTCACAACCCCCAGCCGCACGATGCGTCGTTGCGGGAAGTCAAGTGTGTTTACCTGGACCATCCCTCCGGAAAAATCCCCGGGCAGATCAGGCGTTGCGGTTTTCACGACCACGGTGTTTTCCAGCAGATTGGCCGGAATCATATCAAACGCAAAGCTCTTCCTGTCGACATCGGTGTCCGTGCTTGTCACCGGGACCCCGTTGAGCATTGTGCCGTTGTAGCGGTCCGTCACGCCGCGCACAAAAACAAACTTGTTGTCAACTATGGTAAGACCCGTGACCCGTTTCAAAGCGTCACCGGATGTCGCGTCGGGAGCTTTTTTGATCTGTTCAGCGCTGAGTCCGTCGCCAATGGACATGGCTTTTTTTCGGTTAGCCAGGATAGCCGCCTCGGTCGAGAGGAGACGTTCCGCGGTCACGACGACCTCATCGGCCTGAAACTGCTCCGGTTTGAGGCTGATCTGCAGAGCAACAGGTTCGGTCGGACTCACTTGCACTCCCCGGACTACTCTCGCGGCGTAACCAACGTACGTGAATCGTACGTCGTACGTGCCGACAGGGACCCCATGAATGGAGAACTTCCCGTCGAGGTCGGTGGTCCCCCCTCTGGTGGTCCCGACGAGGAGAATATTCGCGCCGACCAGCTCTTCTCCGTTCACTTCGTCCCATACTCTGCCGACAAGGGTTCCGGTTTGCTGTGAAAAAGCAACAGCGAATGAACCTGAGAGAAGAAGAGCCAGAATGGCTGCATTACGGATTTTCATAGCGTTTGTCACATTTGCTCACATGGTTGTTAAGGTTCCTTGTCCGGCGCGGCCGGTGGTGGCGTCCCTCTGGGAGGGAACCGCATGAAGGTGCACCAAGATAACCTTCCAATGTTAAGCCAATGTTACCCCTGCGTTATCGAATCCTTAAGAGTTTACCGCGCTCAGAAATTCCCCAGGCTCACGAGGCGGTTCGGCAGCAATGGTTGGCACGAAACGGTACCCCACCCCCTTGACAGTCCGGATCCAGCTGCCGTAAGTTTGAAGCTTTCTGCGCAGTCGGGACACGTGTACGTCAAGGCTCCTCGATGTCGCATGTGTATTTTTTTCCCAAATGGCACTGAGAAGTGCTGCACGCCTGATGACTACCGAGTGCTGCATCATGAGTGTGCATAAGATCCGGAATTCTGTTACGGTGACCGGGACGTCCTCCTGGCCGATGCAGACTGTTCCATTCTCAAGGTTCACACGGAGCTCGCCAATCCTGACCATCGGCTCCGTGCCGGGCCGGGGACTATCATAGATGGGCAGGGCCCGTTCTCTCTCAGCACGCTGGATTGTCTCCGTATTCATCCTTGGAGCTCATGGCAGTTGACGGGTTAAGAAACACGATGCTAATGTACGCGCTGGATATTACGGGGATGTTACCGGAGTGTTATGGAATCATTACGGTTCCTGCTGAGTCAGGATGCTTGCGATGGGTGGGAATCGCCGCGGAGCCGTTGCACCGCTTGCCCTGAAAACCTTGGGTAGCGGGAATGATACAGAGGGGAAAAACCAGGGAGCGATCGCTGGTGTCGGGTTGGAAGAGATTCAGGGGCAATGCGGAATTCGTGCCACTAGGACTCCCAGGTACAATCCAGAGTCGCCACTCCCGGCATTCCAGGCAGCGTAATAGTCGTCTCGCCATCTGCTACGCTAACGTGCGGGACAGTTCCGTGACCGATCCGAACGTCGGTGGCAACGACAGGGAGCTGGAGGAACAGGTGTTCCGGGAACTCGCCCGGGGCCTCCCTCAGTGAGAGCGTGATCTTCACCGCCTTGCCGGAAACGTGCACATCCAGATCGAGCATCCCACCCGGGATGGGAGCCCGGGATATGCTGAAGCGGGCGCCTGAGTGATACCACGAAGACGGCGTCCCGCCGAGCAACACGAGGTCGGGTCGGGATCGTACCGGATACCATCGCTCCTGAATGAAGGCATGCCGTAACGCCAGCACCATCTCGGCCGCAGTCCAACCATGATGACCGTCCCCCATCACCCCGCCATCGGTGCGGGGATGAATTGCCTCGGGGTAGTTCATCGTCGGTGAAGCATGACGGACCACGTCCGACAAATTCTGCCAGAACTTTGTGCGGTTACCTGCGTACAGCCAGGCGTGCGCAATCTGTAGCGTCAGGTACGGATTCTTCCCCGAGTGGACGAAGTGCTGAAAGAAGAGTCCGTCCAGGAAGTAATGGTCTTCCAGGAACTCCAGCGTTGCCTTCATCCTGATGTCTGATTCCGGAAGTTCCTGTAACGGATACCAAGCAGCGCAATTCCCGATCCCCCCGCAATCCAGACCGCGTGTCGGTCCTGCCGGAATCCCGTTCACATTCTTCGTGGCACGAACTCGTTCAATTGCTCGTTCGGTCGCGTGCCGGAAATCATTCAGGAGAATGCGGGCATGGCCTGCTTCTGCGGCGTTGCCGAGCCAATCGGCAAGCCGAACGAACGCCTGAATACCCGCCATTGCCCACCAGTCATCCCAGAAGTAGTGGTCGGCAAGTCCCAGATGCTCGGCACTTAGTCCGGCCGGCAGTAACCCTTCCCAAGTTTTACCCGCGTCTTCAGGCCCTGTCCGCCGTACACGGTCGATCCAGGTGATTCCCGAACGAAGCGAAGGCAACAATGCCGCGGCAACCGTTGGATCGTGAGACAGGATGGCATGCTGCCAGACGGTCCAGAGTGCCTGGCCGTTGGAGTCCCACTCCCCCTGTTGGGATCGGAAATACCCAGCGCGGGTTTGCCGCGCAGGGAAACCCCTGATGATCGGCCGCGTCTGACCATGAAACCCGAAGGCATCGAGCGCCCGGAGCATGACTGCGGCATCGCGGAACCAGAACTGGTGATACGTCCAGGGGCCCGGAGTTATGGAGTCGTCATCGACGAGGAGCAGGAGCGTGCTCAGCGATGCAGTGAGCATGCTGTTCAGGTGTTCGTCCGGCGTGTGGATGACGGTGCCCGTAGCAAGGAGCCCTCGCCACTCCTCGACCACTTCGACAGGGTCTTTGATGGTCCCACCGCTGATGCCAAGTGGAACGGATGCGGCCAGGGTCTTCTCTTCTCTCGCCTCAAAATGGAGAGCATAAGATGCCACCCCACTGGCAAGGCCCGCAGGACAGGAAACACTCTTTTTTTGTGAAGTATCCAATGGAGAGAGAAAAACCTGTGCGCTGTCTCCTTCACCATAGGTCGAACAGTAGACAAAGTCGGGTCGGGAAGGGAGCCGCAGTCGTTCACCACCGTTGATGATGAAGGAGGGCGATCCGTGATCGAACGTGATCTCGTGAAGAAGGGCTACGCCTTCCGGGTTGAACGGCCGGAGCGCGATTCCCAATGTTGCATCCAGCGGAGCAGGAGTGGTATTCCTCATCGTCGCGCGGATCACCAGTACGTCACCGCTTACGTATGTAAGGGACTCAAGCTCCATGCCTCCGGTTTCCCACTTCGTGGAGACAAGCGGGAAGTCGTTCACAAGCCTCTGGTCGACGCGGAGTTCCTGTGAAGGGAAGACCACCCGATCGTTCACCTTCAACCACAGGTCCACGGACCAGCCGTTCCGGAAGGGGGTAACAAGGCCACGCGGATCAATGACAGGCTCGATCGAGCACCCGGGCGTTCCGACCGCTGTCCAGTTGCGGGCGGTGACGTTTATGGAAAGTCCCAGATGCGACCGCGGAATAAAATCCGGGCTTTGCGGATCATACTGATGAACAGCCCAGTACGGCAGGATCCATCCGTCAAGGTTCTGCATAACCGTAAAGTTGAGGAGCCCCCTCGCAAGCTGCAAAGTATTAAGGGGGACAAGCTCCGTGGGGATGGTCTTGCGGTCCAATCCGCTCAGTTCGTTTGCCGCCTTGAACATGCGCACGGCGAGCGGAGGGATATGCATGAAAGCTGCAACGCGGTTGAGGATTGACCCGAGCATTCTTGAACGGATTGTCGCCTGTGACATTAGTTTGGACTTCATACCCACCAATATCCCCTTTTCAACGTCCATCCTCAACCGGCTACAGGACATTTAACACATTGGTAACACAGGGATCACATTTACGTAAGATGCCCATAGTATATTACCGCCGTCAACAAGAGAAGAGGTCCGTATGTATGCTGGAGTGTTCTTCATCCTTGGATTTGTGTTTTTCATCTTTCAGTTCCTGGTTCAGGCAGTGCGTCGGGCCCGGTAGCCCGCGTCGTCTGTTGTTTTCACTTTCAGGAGGGTTCATGCCGGTATCTCCGGTCAGTCGTCCATTCCGCGTGGCGTTCTTTGCAGGCACCATGAGGAAGGAGCACGACGGTGTTACACGGGTACTCTATCGGACGATCGATGCTCTGAAAGAGATCGGCATCGAAAGCATCTTCTTTTCTCCGCTCATTCCACCCCGGGAGGAGCAGCCTGTGCCGATGTTTGAAGTCCCGTCGGTGATGATTCCACTCTACAAAGACTACCGGTTTGCTTTTCCCGGCCAGAAACACTTCGAGGCCAAACTCACGGCATTTGATCCCGACCTCATCCACATCAACAGTCCCTGTCCCCTCGGGTACGCTGCACTCCGGTACGGCCAACGGAAGGGCATCCCCGTTGTCGCGACATATCACACCCACTTTCCAAGTTACGCGAAATATTACAGGGTTAAAGCGCTCGAGATGTTCAGCTGGACGTATTTGCGCAATCTCTACAACGACTGTGCGAGGGTCTATGTCCCGTCGGACCCGGTCAGGAAAGAGCTGCGAAGGCACGGGTTTGTGACAACGGAGCTTCTGCCGCACGGTGTGGACACCGGAGAATTCAATCCTTTGTATCGTTCCGAAGAATGGCGAAACGCAAACGGACTGTCCGGCAAGACCGTTCTGCTGTTTGCCGGCAGGCTGGTTTGGGAGAAGGACTTGCGGGTGCTGGCCGATGCGCACCGGATAATCACAGCCCGGCACAGTGATGCGGTGTTGGTGCTGGCGGGTGATGGCCCGATTCGCGCCGAGCTCCAGCAGATGATGCCCGGCGCGTTGTTCCTGGGGCACCAATCGGGAAGTTCGCTGGCCAGGGTGTATGCGTCAAGCGATCTGTTCGTGTTTCCTTCAACCACCGAGACATTCGGCAATGTCACCCTGGAAGCCATGGCGTCAGGGATTCCGCCGGTCTGCGCCAGGGAAGGGGGCGCCGGTGGTTTCGTGACAACGGGTGCAACGGGAATGCTGGCCGAACCGCGCGATGCAGGGGATTTCGCGCGGCAGGTTAGCTATCTCCTCGACCACCCCGCCGAACGGCGCAGCATGTCGGAGGCGGCTCTTCGATTTGCGCGGGAACAATCCTGGGCAAAGATCTTCATACGCCTGTTCGCCAGCTATGCAGAAGTTGCAGCAGGCTGGAACGGCCCCAGAAGGAAGGCGGCATGATGCGGCCCTTTACCATCGCCCACATTGCGGATCTGCACCTCAGCGGGGAACATAAGCGATTCACGATCCGCCGGGTGCGGGCGTTGCTGGATGCCATTGCGCGGCGGGATGTGGAACATGTTGTTGTCGCCGGCGACATTGCGGCGAATGCCGATCCGAAGGATTTTGAGATTGCCCGGCGATTGTTTAAGAACGCCGGGCTTCTCGACCCGCGCCGGTTGACCGTGGTGATCGGCAATCACGACATCTATGGCGGCGTGCACCACGCCGAGGATATCCTCACCTTCCCCCGACGGTGCAAGGAAACACAGTACGGGAAGAAGGTGAAAGAATTCCGCGCATACTTTGCAGATGCCTTCGAAGGATGTCAGTTCGCCACAGACGGCAAGACCTTCCCCTTCGCAAAAGTTCTCGGCGATACGGCGTTGATCGGCGTGAATTCTGTTGCGCGTTATTCCAGCGTGAAGAACCCTGTCGGCTCAAACGGGGCAGTTGATGACCTGGAGTTCCAGAAGATCGGGGATCTCCTCAAGGATTCTCGCGTGAGAGATAAACGCAAGATCGTGATTGTCCATCATCACTTTCATAAGATGTCCGCAGGACCTGAGGGCACCCTGGAGAGCGTGTGGGGTGCCATCGAACGACAGACGATGAAGCTGCGGGGTAAGAGCAGACTGTTTGATCTTTTTAAGGACCACGGGGTGACCATGGTATTGCACGGCCATGTTCACCTCAGCTTCAGCTATGAGAGGAAAGACTTGCGTTTTGCCAATGCCGGGGGGTCAGTCTTCGGCCGGGACACCAAGGGGTCGACCTCGTACAATCTGATACGGCTCTTCAACCAGCAGGCGGAGACCACGTTGATACACGTGCCAATGAATGGCTTGTCATCTGTCGCACAACCTGCTAGCCCGGAGGCAGCGAGGGAGCTCATCGCGGCATAGCCTTACAGAACGGGGGTGCGGCTCACGGCTATCCCGTATTGTTGATCACAGGAGGAACAGCATGGAGCAGTGTGCAAAATGCGGGGGAAGTCGCCTGAAGATCTCGGCAACCGCTGTGCGCCGATTGTTTGTGATCAGGTGTCTGCGGAGGGGTTGTGGCGCTACTACCGTGCAGGATCTGAGCATATCTGCAGCGCTCGCAGGGGTATTTGTCAGGCCTCCACGTGCTTCCGGCATCCCGCGAAAGCATGCCGATCATTTGCGCCTGCTCGACAACGAGGATTTCTGATTCACGGGGTCATTCCTCGGGTGGCAGCTTCCGTTTCAAGAAGAGGACCGGCTGGATGTCTCCAAAGCCGTTCGTCATCTCCCATCCTTCCCGTCCGAGTGCGGCGATGAAACGGGCGGTTGCATCATCCTTCGTATCGTTTTCCCGCGTGCGGTCCTTCTTGACCCGCCGGCGTTCCAAGCCTTCACTGGTCAAAGAGGTGATTTCATGGCGGATCAGGTCGACATAGCAATATTCCCATCGGTCCATAATGAAAGGCGCTCCTTCGCTTTGAGGTGTTCGTTGTTGGCATGCCACCGGAGAAAGACCCGAGCCCGGCATACGCAGACAAATATACCGACGGGATGTTATCCCCGCATTACGCCAAGGTTATCAAATCGTGAAGCATGGGCGGGTTCATCGGTTGCCGATCGATGGGCCGCACAACCGGTTCGATGTCATCGCTGCGGCGGCAGGAGCACCGTTACCGTGCACAATTTTCCGGCCTGAACGCACATGGATCGCACACATCGAAGACCGAAAAGAAGAGTCTGGTCGAGAGAAGGATTTACCGGGGTCCAGCTTTCTGATCGGCGAGGTGCTTGACCACCGCCGCTTCCACCTCGAAGATCACCTCTTCGGCGATATTGGTGGCAAGGTCCGCCACGCGTTCAAGATTCCGCGAAACGCGCACCAGTTCGAGGGCCTGCTGCACCGAGGCAGGATCCTTTTGAATAAGGGCAATAAGATCATCGACGGTTTTCCTGTTCAGGGCATCAGCCAGATCATCGTTCTGGAGAACACCACGGCACGACGCGGCATTGGTGTGGACGAACCCATCGATGGCATCACGAAGCATGGCCTGGGCAATCTGCGCCATGTGCGGGATGCCGGTGGTGATATTGAGGGGGGGCCTGCTGGCATAGGTGACCGCTGATTCCGCAAGGTTGACCGCATGATCGCCGATTCTCTCAAGGTCGTTGTTGATCTTGAGTGCCGCAAGAATGAAGCGAAGATCTCGTGCCACCGGTTGCTGTAATGCAAGCAGACTGACGACTGCAGCATCGTTCTGCACCTCCAACGCATTGATTTTCTGCTCATTCGCGAGAACCCGGCGGGCGATCTCCGGGTTTCGTTCGAGCATCGCACGCAGGGAATCTGTTATGGCCTGTTCGACCATGCTCCCCATCCGTATGATGCTGGTCTTCAGCGCCTCGAGTTCCTGTAGGTAATGCCGCTCCATGCCTTCGCCTGATTCTTCGTGTAAATTGTTTTTCATAGTAGGCATTCTTCCGTCGAATCGCAAGTCCATGGAACAGCCGCACACATGGGACCGCATTCACGTTGACTATGCGGGCATGACGTCGCGTCAGCCAAACCTGCCGGTAATATAGTCTTCCGTCTGCTTCTTCTCCGGTGTGGTAAATATTGTTTTCGTTTTGCCGATCTCGATAAGTTCACCCATGTAGAAAAAGGCCGTAAAATCACTCACGCGCGCCGCTTGCTGCATGTTGTGCGTCACGATCACGATCGTGTAGTTCGTTTTTAGCTGATAAATCAACTCTTCGATCTTGGCCGTCGCTATGGGGTCAAGCGCGCTGGCAGGTTCGTCCATGAGCAGTACCCCGGGGTTGACGGCCAGCGCGCGCGCGATACAGAGCCGTTGCTGCTGTCCTCCCGAAAGGGAAAGGGCACTCTTCTTCATGTCGTCTTTCACCTCCTCCCACAGTGCCGCCCTCTTCAGGGTGCTCTCCACTATTTCTTCTAGGTGCCGTTTGTCATGGATGCCGTTGATGCGCGGTCCATAGGCGACGTTGTCAAAGATGGACTTCGGAAAGGGATTGGATTTCTGAAAGATCATTCCGACACGTTTGCGCAGCTCGACGACATCCACGCTTCGCTCATAGATATCCACCCCGTCAATACGGATGTTCCCGTCCATGCGGACCTTGTCGATGAGATCGTTCATCCTGTTGAGGGTGCGGAGAAAGGTCGATTTGCCGCACCCCGAAGGACCGATGAGGGCGGTGACATGATTCGGCGGAATGTCTATCGCAATATCGTGCAGCGCCAGCTTGGGGCCGTACCAGAGGTTCAGGTCGGTGACTTCGATTTTTGCTTCACGCGGCGTTGGAGTGTTCATAGGTATCCGTTCACGACATCTGATGCGCCCGGAGACGCGAACGCAAGAAGATGGCCGAAAAATTCAGCATGAAGGTCAGCAGGAGCAGGACGAGCGTTGTGGCATACTGAATACCACGCGTCGCGTCGACATTGGTCGACTGCGTGGACATAATATACACGTGGTAGCCGAGCTCCATGAATTGATCCGAGAGGCTGCCCGGAAGATGCGGGAGAAAGTAGGCAGCCCCGGTAAAGAGAATCGGCGCGACCTCCCCCGCTCCGCGGCTTACCGCGAGAATGGCGCCGGTGAGAATGCCGGTAATCGAGTTCGGTATCACAATCTTCACGATGGTCTGCCATTTGGTGGCACCCAGGGCGAGGCTTGCGGCGCGGAGTTCCGCGGGAACGGTTTTAATGGCTTCCTCCACCGAAACAATGACCACGGGCAGCGTAAGAAGGGCCATCGTGAGACTTGCCCAGAGGATGTTGGGCTGGGCCCACCGCAAACCCGAGCCGTCCGTCAGTATCCTGTCCATCCCCGAGCCGACAACCTGTACAAAAAAGCCGAGCCCGAACAGCCCGAAAACGATGGCCGGAACACCCGCAAGCGTATTGACGGCAAAGCGGATAGCGCGCGCCAGGATGGAGCTGCTGCCCCCATACTCGCTCAGATACACAGCGGTGACCGTTCCTATCGGGACACCGACAATGGACATGATGATCACCAGCAGGGCCGTCCCGACAATGGCGGGGAAAATTCCCCCTTCAGTCATGCCTTCCCTCGGTGCGCTGGTCAGGAACTCCCAGGTGAGGGCGTCCTTTCCGCCGAGAATAATCGTACCCATCAGGAAGAACACGACCGTGATAATCAGGAATGCGGCAAGCGCACTCAGAGTAACCACCGATGTCCCGAGGAGCTTCCTGCGCATGCTCATCTCACCCTCCCCGGAATCGTTTGAGAAGTCGCTGGCGGATAAACACTTCGGCGACCGCATTGAGTGTGAAGGTGAAGACAAAGAGGATCGCTCCCAGCATAAAGAGCACGTTGTAGTGCGTATCGCCGAAAACCACCTCGGCCATCTCAGCACCGATGGTGGCGGACATCGTCCGGACCGGCTCGAGCATGCTGAAGGAGAGCATTGCCGCATTTCCGGTTGCCATCAGAACAATCATGGTTTCGCCGAATGCCCGTCCGAAACCGAGCAGTACGGCAGCAAAAACACCCGGTGTCGCAGCGGGAAGCTTCACAAACAACGCCGTTTGCCATGGTGTTGCTCCCAGGGCCAGACTCGCTTCCGTCATGAATCTCGGCACCGCGGCAAGGGCGTCTTCCGCAACGGTGAAGATGATGGGAATGACGGCAAGCGACATCGCCACCCCTCCCAGAAAGGCATTCAGCCTGTACGTATAACCGAACAGATCCTGAAGCAATGTTGCGAGGACAACCAGGGCAAAAAAGCCTATCACCACGGAAGGGAAACCCGCCAGGATTTCAATTGCAGGTTTGAGGATTTCTTTAGACCAGCGAGGGGCGAAGGACGACGTGAAGAGTGCAGCAAGGATTGCCACCGGTCCTGCAATGATGACCGCGAGAAGAGTCACCTTGATCGACCCGACGACAAGCGGCATGACCCCATAACGCGGTTCCATTGATACCGGAGCCCAGGTGGTACCGAGGAAGTTCTCCAGCGTAGATTCTCCTTCTCCGCCGGATCCTTCCATCGTACGGGAGCGGTCACTGCCGGAGACACGGCGTGCGGCATCCCCGATCTGTTCATCGCCATAGGTTTCCTGCTCTTCTGAAGGCGCCGTTACAGCGGTGTCGGGTGACGGAGCAAGGAAGACCGGCACTGCTTCGCGAAAAACAAAGAAGAAGATCCCAGCGATCGCCGCAAGGGAGACAAACGCCACGAGAGTGACGACTTTCTCTGAAAGGAACTCATCCCACCGGAAGCGTTTCCTGAGGTCGGCCCCGTGCAGACGCTTCACCTCTCCCGGGACCACGGCTTTAGGGTCCTCCACCATTGCCTTTCTCCTTTGTGCGTGAACGGTCCGGGGAGATTTCATGATCCCAGGACCGCGACACGTTGTGAACCGGACTGCGGCGGGCACTGCCGTATCCGGATTTACCGTATGGGGAAGTATCCCACCTGACTGACAACCGCCTGGCCTTCATCACTCAGGATCCAGTCGATGTACTCCTTCATCTTGCCGGTGGGCTTGTTCTTCACGTAGAGGTAGAGAAACCGGGTCACAGGATAGTCGCCGGCCTTTATGTTCTCCATCGTCGGCGCATAGGCAACAGATCCCCCGTCTTTCTTGATTTTGACCTCGCGGATGCCGGCGCCGTATGCCGCTCCACCGTATCCGATGCCGTTTTTGTCCTTGGACACCGCGTTCACCACTGCCGCGGTCCCCGGCATGCTCTGCATAGACGCGCTATAATCCTCACCCATCAGCACGTTGTCCCGGAAGTAGACATAGGTCCCGGAGTTGTTTTCGCGTCCATACAGAATGATCGGTGCGTCCGGCCCGCCCAGCGCCTTCCAGTTGGTGACCTTTCCGGTGTAGATATCCTTCACCTGTTCAACGGCGAGCTCGGTGATGACGTTTCCCTGATTCACGTATACGGAGAGACCATCCTGCGCTGTTTTGATCTCCACGCCGCGGCTCCCGAAGCGCTGCTTCAGTTTGTCCCGCTCGCTCGGCTTCATCGGCCGGGAAGCATTACAGATATCCGTTGTGCCGTTGATCAGCGCGGAGATCCCCGTACCGGATCCGCCGCCGGTTACCTGAATGGTCACATCCGGATGCACGGCCATGTACTTTTCCGCCCAGCGCTGCGCAAGGATGACCATCGTATCGGATCCCTTGACGGTGATTTTGTCCTGGCTGAACAGGGATGGGTTCATGAGCACACATCCGAGGATGAGCAACGTAAGAATGGATTTCATTGATTCAGTTCTCCTTATGAATTCGACTGACAGTAAGAGGTGTTAGAATTTGTACTGCACGCGGAACGTCAAGACGTTGTCGTGCACATCGGTGCTGTACATAGCCAATGGTGATGTGGTGTTGGCAAGATTTGCCAGCTTCTCGTTGGACACGATTTCATAATATAACACGAACTTAACGTTATCATCCCAGTGATGAATCCACCCGAGTCCGAAAGTGCTGAACTTCAGATCCGTCGCCGTCAGACCGAGCGACCCGGTAGTATTCCCCGTGACAAAATCCGACGCGCTCACGTTTGAGTTCGGATCGTAGACATCGTACTTGAGGACAAACTGGTTTGCATTGCCGATGTTCTGGACATAATTCAGGTACCAGCCATAAAAATCGCGCTGATAAATGCCAGTCGCAAACTGGGCGGGTGTGCTAATTGAAGTGTTTGATGTCCCGGCCTGCTTGCCGAAGATATACTCCCCGCGGAGGATCAGGCCACCCAGTACAGGGAGGTCATAGTAGAGCTGTGCGTCAACACCCATGTACTGGCGCCCCACCCCCGCGCTGACGTTGGTTGCCGTCGAGTCCACCACGAATCCTGGAGCACCGCCGGCCAGAGTCCCCGATGTGTAGAGATACCTGGTGTTGTTCCGGACATTTCCAAAATATCCTGACACGCCGAAATCGAGTGCGAGACCGATCTCGTCAAAGGGGAGCTGATAGGCCACATGCCCGATAATATCCTTGAAGTTATCATATTCATTGGCGGTCGGACCTGAGCCATTGAAGACCCCGACGTCCGCACGCAGCATGCTCAAGGGGCCCATCTCCGGCGCATAGAAGAGTTTCGCACCCAGCTCTCGCTCCCCGGGGAACAACGTCTGAAAGAGACGCGACCGTTCCGGAGACTCCCGGCTGCTCGAAGAATAGGAGATCTCATAACCGAAGGGACGGTCAAACACGCCCATCTGGAACCCAAACGCCTTCGTCCAGGGCTCGATCACCTTCAGATACGCATCTTTCACAGTGAACCCGGTCTGGACAGCGTCGATCTGGATTACGAACATGGTCAGCACGTTGTCATAGGTAACCTTCAAGCGACCACGCCGCACCTGGAAGAGACTCTTCGAGTTCGTCGGAAACGGTCCCCCCGAGAACGTGCCGATGTTATAGGGGACGTTGTCGACACCGGTGTAACGGTACTGTGGCTGCACATACCCGGAAATCTTGATCTTGCGAAGGGCGTCGACAAAGCCCCGGTATTCGGTGAATGATTCGTTCAAACCGTTGAGCGCCCCCTTTACCTCTTCCAGCTCTTCCCTCGAGACGGGTTTATCCTGGGCCCGAACCGTGAGCTGGAGGAGGAGAAGGAGGAGCATCCCCAAGAGCAGGGACATGTTCTTCATTGGCGATTTCCTTAGTGATTATCTGGTGGCCGTTACAGTTTCCCGGAGCGTCACCGCACAGCGGGATCAACGAGAAGATACTTAAGATAGCAACTGATCATTACCTGAGTGTTACCCTATTGTTACCGAATTGTTAAGCATGGTTTTCCGCCTGATGGGCCTTGCTTTTCCCTCACAACACTACTAGATTTGAGCATATTCGGCTCCGTGCTCCCCATTCCCGGTCCATCTGAGACAACCCCCGGCATGAAAGAATTCCGCCGCTCCCTTCTCCCTCTCGCTCTGCTCTACCTCATCATTGCACTGACCGGATGTTCCCCCTCCTTCCAGGGAATACGCATGCGCATCCAGAGCCCGCCGGTGGAGGAATCCTTCCGGAAGATCTCTCTGGCACTCACGACTGACGGGTACGTCCTTTCGAGGGTGGACCCGGTGACTCATCAGGTGGAAACCGAATGGCGGGATATCAAAGCAAAGGAGGCGTCTGAACAGGACACTCTACGGGCAGTCTTACCTTCAGCGGGGCAGGCAGGGAATATCCAATCACGCATTCTTGTGCGTTTGGAGGAACGGGGAAGACAATTCGACCTCTACCTGACACCGCTTCTCCGCTATCCCAGGGGAGATGGCTGGGAGGAAAAAACCGCAGACGTGAAACACCCGCTCCGGAAGAAATGGGAGCAGGCACTCACTTCGCTGCTGGAGAAGGAGGCGAAAGAGGAAGACTGATCAGAAATGCTGCTCAAACACCCGCCGGAAGTGGAACCCGTAGATGGCGAGCGTAATGGCCGTTGAAAAGAGACGAGGCCGGCGGAACAGCGACCAGAAGAAGAGCTTCCAGTAATAAAGCCGCTCTTTCCCGATGACGCCGAGCAGGAGCATCGACCGGGACAACGCGCGCAGCTGTGAAAGCCGCAGGGGCGCTTTGTGCTGCTGTAACGGTTCATGGGTCCTGAGAAATTCCGTGACCCTCTGGTAGTATTCCTTCGGGGAGTAGATTGTCGCAAGGATCCTCCTGTAGCCGTCCGCAAGCGTCTGGGGGTTCATCTTCGGGATGAAGTTCATCGAAAAGTCTGTATTGTTCCCTGTGAATACCTTCAACAGCCTGTCCTCTTTTCCCAGCCGCTTATGCAGTCGCGAGTTGATCGGAGCATTGAGCAGTCCCACCATCGCAACAACTATGCCGCTATCCTTGATGAACCGGATCAGGGTGTCAAAGATAGACAGAGGGTCGTGGTCGAATCCCACAATAAAGCCTCCCTGGACCTGCAAGCCGGCCTTCTGGAGTTTTTTGATGCTCGCAATAAGATCCCGGTTCTTGTTGGTAATCTTTTTGCATTCCTCCAGACTCTCCGCATTCGGGGTTTCGATGCCGACGAACACCTCCTCGAACCCCGCCCGGACCATGAGATCCAGCAACTCAGGGTCATCGGAGAGATTGAGGGAAGCCTCGGTCCCCAGTGTGAATGGATGGTGCATTTCGTCCATCCACCGGATGATCCGCGGCAGGACATCGTTCTTCAGTTTCACCCTGTTTCCGATGAAGTTGTCATCCACGAAGAAGAGATGGCCGCGCCAGCCGCACCTGTACAGGGCATCCATTTCCGCGACTACCTGGGCGCCGGACTTCGTGCGCGGCAGGTGTCCGTAGAGAACCGTGATGTCGCAGAACTCACAGTCGTACGGGCAGCCGCGTGAATACTGGATATTCATGGTGGCGTACTGACGGCTGTCGATCAATTTCCACATCGGCAAAGGCGTTGTGCCAAGATCCGCCCATTCTTCGGTTGTATACAGTGGCCCGGGCCGCCCCAGCCGCAGATCATCGAGAAACCGCGGCAGAGTAATCTCCGCCTCGTTCAGAACAAAATGATCCACACCAGGGAACTCCTCATGGCGTGCGGTAAACAGAGGCCCCCCGGCAACAATTCTGGTTCCGGCTGCATTGCAGCGTGCAATAACCTCCCGGGCGGAATCCGCCTGGACAGACATCCCGCCGAGAAAGACATAGTCGGCCCACCGGAGGTCTTCGTCCGCAAGCGCGCCCAGATTGAGATCGACCAGCTTCTTCTCCCATTCAACAGGAAGGAGAGAGGCTACAGTCAACAAACCCAGAGGGGGTTGTCCGACCCGCTTGGAGACGAACCGGAGGGCGTGCTTGAAGGACCAGAATGTATCCGGATATTCGGGACAAACAAGAAGGATTTTCATCCTGTACCTCTTCGCAGAGAAGGTGTGCGGTGTAGCAGTCTATGGCGAAACGGAAGTCTTGAGCCATTTGCCCAAGATATCCCCTTCGCCGTGAGAGCGTACTGCCCCTGAAACGTTTTTCGGGTCTTCCTTCTGAACCTACGTAAGAGAAGACAACACTTCAATCAACCAAAAGGATGAAAAAGGGACTAAACCTCCGGCTTCAACGTCTTCCTTTTCTCGGGAAAGAACAGTACTTTAATCTGGCAATGCATATTCGGGAGGATGAGATCATGAGATTTCAATACCGCTTGTTATCACTTCTGGCTGCGACCGTTCTCCTGTTTCTCCCCACGCAGGAATCGCCCGCCCAGCCGGCATTTGCAGGGGCAAAAAGAGAACTCCGCGGGGTCTGGATAGCCTCAGTACTGAACTATGACTGGCCGCTCTCCCCGACTCTCACACCACAACAGCAACGCGATTCCTTGATAGCGCTGCTTGATCTGTTTGCAGCCACCGGTTTCAACGCCGTGTTCTTCCAGGTCCGACCGGAGTGTGACGCACTTTACCCTTCGTCGTTGGAACCCTGGTCGTACTGGCTCACAGGGGCTCAGGGAACAGGACCTGCCCCGCCCTACGATCCTCTGGCGTTTGCCGTCGCGGAGGCACACGCCCGCGGAATGGAACTGCATGCATGGTTCAATCCCTATCGTGCATATCGGCAGGACGTGAGCTATGCACGCCACCCCAGCCATGTCGTTGAGCAGCATCCCGAGTGGGTGATCAGATGCCCCGACGGCTACTACCTGTTGAACCCCGGACGGCCCGAAGTGCGCGACCACGTATCGAATGTGGTGTCCGATGTCGTGCGCCGATACGGGATCGACGGTGTCCATTTTGACGACTATTTCTATCCCTACCCCGAGCATAGTTTTGCCAGACAGGACTCATCCACCTGGGCGGCCTATCCCCGGGGATTCTCCTGGGACAGCCTGGCGTACTGGAGACGGGACAACGTCAATCTGATGATCCGCCAGGTGTACGACAGCATCCAGGCCGTCAAACCCTGGTTGAAGTTCGGGGTGAGTCCTTTCGGCATCTGGAAACAGAACGTCCCGAGCGGCATCACCGGTCTCAGCTCGTACAACGATATCTATTGCGATCCCACAGCCTGGCTCCAGGGACAGTATGTTGACTATGTGGTTCCCCAGCTGTATTGGGCTTTCGGAGGCGGTCAGGATTATTCCACACTCCAAACCTGGTGGGCAGGTCAACGGAATGGCCGGCATGTGTACACGGGAAACGCCGACTACAAGATAAGCCTGTCCGGGTGGGCTGCAGGTGAGATCACCAGACAGATCCGTTTCAATCAAACCACCGGAAACGTCCAGGGGAGCGTACAGTTCCGGGCGTACAATCTTCGCACCAATGATGGCGGCATCGTGGATGCACTGACAATGGATGTCTTCAGGTATCCATCCGTCGTCCCCGTGATGAGCTGGAAGGAAACCTCACCTCCCAATCCGCCGACGGGTCTCCAGATGGTGTTGGACGGCGCTTCGGGATTGTACACTCTTCGCTGGCTGCCCCCGGGTCCGGCATCAGATGGAGACACCGCTGTGAGATATATCGTATACCGCTTCAGGTCGGCTCTTCCCTTGCCGGCTGATCCGGAGAACCCGCGGAATATGATCATGATCACCGGCCAGAATGAAGGCACACCTCCCGCACGGGTCGACTCCGCCAGCGCGCAATACTCCTATGCCGTATCAGCGCTTGACAAGAACAATAACGAAAGCGCCGTCAGCTCCATTGTGACGGCCAGTGTGCCGCTTGCCGCGCCTCTGTTGATTTCGCCGGCCGAGGGAAGCATGGCGTACAAGAAAGGTGACCCCCTCGTCTGGCAGAGACCGACAGGCGCCATCCTGTACCGCGTACAGCTGGATAGCACCGCCGCCTTTGCCGTCGGGCAGATGTTGTCAGACGGGTTCAGCCGGGACACCTTCGCCGTTCCCACCGGGCTCAAGGCACAGAAGACGTATTACTGGCGTGTGATTGCGGGAAGTCAGGCAGCCGAGAGTCCGGTATCGGCGATACGCAGTTTCACCACAGGCTGGCTACTGCCACCGGATCTTCTTTCCCCGCTCAATAAGATCAACATCCCCCGTTTGCCAACATTCCGGTGGGCAGCGAACGGGGCGACATCGTACAGGCTCAGGGTGATCGACAATGTGACACGTGTGACCGTACTGGACACGACTACCGCGGACACCTCGGTCTCCAGCACCACCGTCCTCACGGCATCAAGAATCTTCACGTGGAACGTGGCTTCGGTGAACCCTTTCGGGGAGAGCGATTGGTCTGCGGAGGGGCGTTTCCAGACCGGCACGAGCGTGACCGGAGTGTCCGGAGAGCCCGAGCAACCATTCCGCTTCGGGCTGGATCAGAACTTCCCGAACCCGTTCAACCCCAGCACGGAGATCAGGTATGAAGTAGGAGAGGATGCGAAGGTGACACTTCGTGTGTTTGATCTTCTCGGCCGGGAAGTTGCTCTGCTGGTGAACGAGCGTCATTCGCCGGGGGCATACAGAGTGGTTTTTGAGGCAGGACGGGCGGCCACCGGTGTATATGTGTACCGGCTCCAGGCAGGCAACTTCACTTCCAATAAGAAAATGCTCCTTCTGCGATAAGCTTCTATCGCTTCCCGGCCTACTGCCCGGGTATCCCCTCTTTTCCGGTACCCCGGTGTACGTGTCTGTCTGTCCATGCAGACGAAAAGCCGCATCACGCCAGCTCAGTCGCGGAAATCCCGGGAGAGGAGCCCGGGATTGAGCATCACCTGATTACAGCCTCTTCGCACTCTTCTCCCTCACTCCCGAGGCAATGATCCAGCCAACCTTGCCGGATTTCGTGCGAACCTGGAGCCAGCCGGGACCGCTTTCAGGTGAGAATCTACTCACGATTTCGATCTTTTCGCCCTGGCGAACCCCCGCCTTCGGAATAATCTTCGACTCCAGAGAGTGATTCCTTCTGAGCCCTACCGCCGGAACGTTGACGATTCCAGGACGCAGATTCTTCCTCTCAGGGGCGGGGCGAGAATTCTCCGCAGAAGTACGGGGGCTCTCCGCAGAAACCCCGGTCTGCTGAATTTCATGCGACATCAGTTCCGGCGGGGGAAAAGATTCAAGCACCGCTGATTCCGCCGGCAGGGTGGTCCTGCCGGAACGGAGTGGAACAATGGCTCCGAGAATGACGAAAGCCAGGGCGAAGCTAAACACATAGACCATAACAGACGATTTTTCCTTCGTTGCAGGGACCGGCACCTTCGCGGGAGGCATCGGTCTCCGTTTCTTTTGCACCGGGGACTTTCGCTGCGGCGCTTTCCGTGTCGCGGATGCTTTCATGCGCGTGATCTCTCCGGGATCAGCCCCGGGGTTGTCTTCAGGAGCGACAAAGAACCCCGGGTCAAGGTGAGCATTGGATGACATCGCGTCGGTTTTGCCAAGGACAAAGCCGGCAATCTCGGAGTCAGGAAGTGATTTCTTGATTGCAGATGAAACTACTTCGAGAGTTGATCCGGTTGTCAGAATGTCGTCCACGACCAGAATCCGTGCACCGGCCTTGATCGCCGTTCCATCGAAAACATAGGCGCCGTCGAGTTCCTTCCGATGCGCTGCACGACCACCCAGTCCCTGTAGGGTTCGTGTTGTTCTGGTCTTGACAAGCCGTCCGGGCGCGTATGTCGCACCACTTTCCAGTGCAATGGTTTTGCACAAACGGTCCAGTGTGGATATCCCGTCTGCCGCAAGTTCCCCGCTGCGTAAAACGCGAACGACAACATCGAACGGTCCGGCGCTGCAAATCAACGGCGCGGCAAAGGAAATCCAGCGCGAAGTCTGTGGTTCAATCCCTTCGTTGAAATCACGGAGGTACTGCGAGATCATGTCCTGATGCCCGGCACGCACCGTATGATGGTAGGAGCAGAAGTAGACATGTTCGAGTCCGTGAATCCGGCCGTAAACCTCGAACAGATTACTGGATGGTTGTGCTTTCACAAGTCTCCTCCATGTATTCCGGCACCGTTCATGGAATACCCGATCTCCATATCGCAAAACGTATGCCACCCCCAACCAGTGCACACCGCGTCCTTCCGGGGTAAACTCTGCGCGCAACTCATGTGATGACAGCTGCTTGGAGGAGTAATTGCCGGCAGACAGCGGACGGGGCAATACTGTTCCGGAGAGGAGGTCGTTCTGACCGTTCCCTGGACAAAAAGGGGAACGCGCAATTCACCGCGCGGCCGGATATAGGGCGGATCCGATGGATCGGCATCCCTATGGTCACACATAGGTTCGTCGGGACCACACAATGCGAAGAGTGAATCCAAATGCAGGAGCACCCTGACGCAGACGTCTACGGTTCTGACTGACGCCTCCAGGAATCCTGCATTGTTGAGACATGCCACCGTCAGGGGTGGATCTCCCCGTCCGTGGATTGGCGGGTCGTATCGAAGCGGGAAAGAGGGTCTAAGACTCTTGGATTCATACAGTCAGCAAGCACTGCGGCGATTTCCTGAAGGAGAAGGTTCGTTCATCAGGAGATCGTGTACAGAACAACGTCGCGATGCCAGCATCAACCAGATTCTCTGGATGGGTGTAACATTCGCTTTCGTCCTTCGTCTTATGAAAAAGAGGGGAGTTCTTTCACACACAATTTCGTGAGGGTGCCATGAAAACCATGGGCGCATTACTCATTGCGGCATCCCTCGCAGCCAGTCCGTTGTGGGCTGATGAGGTGATGCGAACATGTGCGACAACAGCAACATACCGGCAGTTCAATCTGCCGCGATACGAACGAAATTTCCTGGGATCGCTCCACTTTCCTCTTGATGCTGTCGTGGAAAGTGCGTTGCGTGAAGTCGCCCTCATCAAACTTGCGCAGCCGGATGTGCAGAGTCCCGCCATCTATGACAGGGTGAGTGAGCTCGCGGGCACCGGCAACACGCCGGCGGTGAGGTATAAGGCCTCACTGGTGAAACTCGTATTCGAAAATCCGGAGCTTTTTGTTGCCGAAGGGAAAGCGGAATACCGGAACGACGAGGAAGTCTTCACGGCGATTGCACAGCGGCTTCAGGAGGTGGCACTGGCGGTTGTTGTCCGGTGAGGGTGGAGGTCTTCACCGGGCGGATTCCTTGACTTCAAGCTGGCAGGCGGTTGGCCCGTGTACTCTTCGACCGCCGGCCGGCTTTGAGATGATCCTCGTGGTGCTCTGCACGAAAGACGTCGGGATATCGCCTGTGACCGGCACGTGGAGCGTCAAAGGTGTGCGTGAAACGTCAGGTGCGCAACTGTGGCCAGCACTTACAGGCGGGTGTTCAGGGTTGGATTCACCGTTTGCCTAATATGGAGTTCTCTTTACTTCCCCGCGGCGCGATTCACTTGCCATCTCCGAACATCCCCCAGGCCCGCTCCACAAAGAACGAAAAACTCCCTTCCACACCCAGATTCTTTGCGTATTGCAGACGCCCTTTCACCGCCTGGAGGAAGTCCGGATACGTCTTGGACTTTAAGGCAAGCTTGTCGAGCTTGAGGATTCTAATGTAGTCCGGTGATGTCATCTCTTCTTCTCTGCTAAGTGCCCCCGAAAACAGCTGTTGTCCATCGCTTTAATGATGCAATATTTATGCCAAAGCACAATAGCTGAAGCCGGATCGATCCTCTCTCCAGCTCATCCTCTTCTACCCTCTTCTCGTCTGGCCTATGTGACGCCGGTAGCATATTCTGCTCCCTGTTTCTGTAACAGCCGTAAATTCAGGGTAGACAAGACCTGGTTCTTCTCTGAATCGGAGGCGGACAATGCAACGGTTAACGTACCCCTGGCTACTCCTGTGCCTTTGCTACGCGATAGTGACAGCTCAGAATCCGCCCCCTGCACAACAGGTTGTCGCCGTCCGTCTGACCGGGCATGTCTCAATTGACGGAGTCCTTTCTGAGGAGTTCTGGCAGCGCCCCGGGTACACGGGATTGGTGCAGCAGGAACCGGATGAGGGGGTGGAGCCTTCGCAACGGAGTGAAGTGTGGATTGCGTACGACGACGGCGCACTGTATTTTGCCGCACGTTATGCTGACACGCATCCGGATTCCATCATGGCGCGCCTCGTCCGGCGCGACTTTATCTGGGGAGATCCGTCTGATGGCTGTGTGCTCTACCTCGATTCCTATCGCGACAGAAGGAGCGGCTACTTCTTCTACGTTTCGGCTGCAGGCGCCCTTGCCGATGGGCTCATCGAAAACGATGTCAAACAGCCGAACGACCTCTCCTGGGATGCCGTGTGGGAAGGCGCTGCAGGGATCGATGCAGGCGGATGGTCAGTGGAAATGAGAATCCCGTATTCCCAGTTGCGGTTTGACGAAGGCAATTCTCCCGTATGGGGAATCAACGTTGAGCGTTTCATCAGTCGCAGGGCTGAGACCGATATGATCGTTTATACCCCCCGGAATGAAAGCGGATTTGCTTCACGGTTCCTGGATCTTGTGGGAATGGAGGGAGGCATGCCCTCGGCCCGGACGGAGGTCATGCCCTATGTCACCAGCAAGGCGGAGTATGTGGGAAACGACCCGGCTGATCCGTTCAATCCCGGGAAGAGATTTCTCTTTGGAGGCGGCGTTGACATCAGGGCGGGGCTCGGGAGCAGCCTGACCCTGAATGGAACGATCAATCCTGATTTTGGCCAGGTGGAAGTTGATCCGGCCATTGTGAATCTCACCGACGTGGAGTATTCGTTTGAGGAGAAGCGTCCATTCTTCACGGAAGGGGTGAACATCTACCGCTTCGGCCAGGGGGGTGCGAACAACAGGGTGATGTTCAACTGGCAGCATCCGGAGATTTTCTATAGCAGGAGGATCGGGCGGGCACCGCAAGGCAGTGTACCGCCAAGTGACTACGCCGAAGCCCCGACCGGCACACACATTCTCGCAGCGGGCAAGATATCCGGGCGGATTCTTGACGAATGGAAAGTGGGTATGGTGCATGCTATCACCCAGCGGGAGTTTGCGAGAATTGACAATGGGGGTCAACGTACACAGGTGGAAACAGAGCCCCTGACCTATTACGGCATTCTCCGCACACAGCGGGACTTTGATGAAGGGAGACAGGGAGTGGGTCTCCTCGCGACATTCACGAATCGGTTCTTCGGAGATCCGTCGCTTCGCACTGCAGTCAGCAGTTCCGCCGTCGTCGCAGCGGGTGATGGGTGGACCTTTCTGGACGCAGAAAAGACCTATGTCCTGTCCGGATGGGCCGGTCTTTCGCGGGTGAATGGCAGTCAGAGCAGAATGATCGCCCTCCAGCGGAGCTCGGGACACTACTTCCAGCGTCCGGATGTGAGCTATCTCGGGGTTGACAGTTCCGCCACATCCCTTACCGGGTATGCCGGCAGACTCATGATCAACAAGAACCGCGGCAGGTGGACGATGAACGCGGCGTTCGGACT
The DNA here is from genome assembly GCA_963779225.1 of uncultured Bacteroidota bacterium. Lineage (GTDB taxonomy): Bacteria > Bacteroidota > Ignavibacteria > UBA10030 > UBA6906 > CAVPCZ01. The sequence continues at coordinate 206,135 of CAVZWW010000001.1, read as the reverse complement.
TTTAAGTCCCCGTTTTGAGGTAAATGATCTTGGATATGCTCCCTACAGTGATTTGATGAACGCCCACTTTTTCACGGGCTATCGATGGAACACGCCGACTGCATACTATCTGAATGCAGGAATCAATGCCGCGACATTTGCCAGCTGGGATTTCGGGGGGAACAATACCTTACGTGGTTACTGGTTGGGAAGTTATATCACACTTCCCACGCTGTACGGAGCCAATTTCACGCTGCAATACAACCCGGAATCCTACAATGCTCGCGCGACGCGCGGCGGACCATTGATGCTGAATCCCATCGCCCGGACATATAATCTGATTCTCTATACGGACAATCGTCTCTGGTGGGTACTCAATCTGGTCGGGTTTGCCAGAACGGGTGAGAACCAGGAGTCCCGATCTGTCACTACAAACGTCGAGGTCAAGGTTACACCAACACTCACCCTCTCCGTCGGACCTCAGTTTTCGAGGGACAAATACGGGGCCCAATGGGTGAGTGCTTTGCCTGATCCCACGGCGCCTGACACGTACGGGAAGCGCTACGTGTTTGCACACCTTGATCAAACGACGTTCGCCGCGGATATTCGTATCGACTGGATCATCAATCCGAAACTGAGTTTCCAGGTCTATCTGCAACCGCTTATTTCATCCGGCAAGTATACCGATTTCAAGGCGCTCGTAAGGCCGAAATCGTACACCTTCATGAAATATGGTGAAGACGGTTCCACCATCGTGCCTGTAACTTCTGAGACCGGAGAGGTTCTCGGATATGAGCTTGATCCCGATGGTCAGGGTCCCGCAGCAGCAGCCACAATCGGCAACCCCGACTTCAATATCCTTTCTCTTCGAGGCAATGCCGTCCTGCGTTGGGAATACCTGCCCGGTTCGAGCCTGTACCTGGTGTGGACACAGAGCAGATCGGATTATGAACCGGGGGGTGAATTTGAGTTCAAACATTCCATGTCCCACCTGTTCACGGTGACACCTGACAATATCTTTATGTTGAAACTCTCGTACTGGTGGGGAGGGGTTCTCTAAGAATCCCCGTTTTCCTTGCCGTTCTGCGGTTCGCGGTGGGAGATCCCGGGAAATCAGCCCAAAGAAGGGAAAGAATCTCCTGCAAAATATCTTCCGGGCGGGGCTGCTCTGAAACATCGCAGTGGTTTCTTCTGTACATTATAGGTAGAGGATGGCGGCGCGGGCTTGCCCGCCCCTCTGCCGACAGAAGACTATGACACAAAATGCTCAAAAGAACCCCGGCATCATCTCGACGCTCAAAGATGATATCTCTCAAGGAAGCTTCTTTGCCACACTGAAAAGAGAAGCTGAGGAGATTGAAGACTTCTATCTGAGCGATGAAGAGCGAGAGCAACTCAGCAGGAAGGGTGCCATCTGGCGATGGTTCATTCTTGCCTGGTGGGTTCTCAAGAACTCCTTTTACAGACTCACGCCGGCCAGAAGACTCCTGCTCGCTCTCGGTCTCATGCTTCTTCTCTTCAAGGTTAGCTGGACCGGCCAGCAGGGTCAGGCGTCGCTGAACTTTGGAATTGTTGGTGTCGCATGCATCCTTCTGGTCCTCATTCTGGAGCTGAAGGACAAACTTCTGGCACGAGGCGAACTGGAATCAGGACGCGCGGTTCAACGCGCCATGAGTCCCGAGCCGACTCCCTCTGTTCCGGGGTGGAACGTGTGGCTCTTCACCAGATCTGCAAACGAAGTCGGGGGAGATCTTGTCGATTTTCTCCGGCTCACAGGGGATCGTTGCGGGGTTGCCATCGGCGATGTCGCCGGCAAAGGGCTGGGGGCCGCACTGTTCATGGTGAAGATCCAGGCAACGCTGAGTGCCATCGCTTCGGAATATCCATCGCTGAACGATCTCGCATCAAAACTGAACCGCATCCTCATCCGCGACGGGATGCCGGGCAAGTTTGCATCCCTGATCTTCGTACGCATCGATTCCTCTGCGGGATTACTCCGCTACGTGAATGCGGGTCATTTACCTCCTCTCGTGGTTTCACCGGATGGCGTGCAACAGCTCCCCAAAGGAAACGTCGCCCTGGGACTGTCCGCCGATGCGGTTTACGACGCCCACGAGATCAACCTGAGCGTCGGCCAGGCGCTGGTCCTCTACTCGGACGGGCTCACGGAAGCTCAAAACGAGGCGGGGGAATTCTACGGATTGGAACGGTTTGAAGCGCTCTGCAAACATCTTGCCGGTCTTTCCGCGTCGGCCTTCGGAGAACGTATTGTGGCTGAAGTAGCCCGCTTCGAGGGAGAGTCCCGACGGAACGATGATCTTTCGCTGGCGATCCTCCAGAAATCCGCCTGATATGCCCGCCTAACTCAATTTGACCTGGACTTCCGGTAGATCCACGGGGATGTGGGATCCGGCCTTGACCAGAGCCCGACACTATCCTGCCGTGCAGTTTCTTCGAGTGCTTTGTATTCCTTATTCCGAGAGTAACGGGAGAACCACCAGGCCAGACCCAACGAGAGGAGCCGCCTGTTAAGTTCAGTCCCGTCTTTCAGGCGGATCGTGCACAATTCCCTCCCGTACCTGTCACGCGTTGAGGTGAAGACCAGGACGGTATCATGCAGACAGAGCTTCTGCACCGCCTTCGCCGCCTCCTCACCATACGGCTGCGGATACTCCGGACAGTCAATACCGAGGAGACGCAGCTTGTGTGTCACATGCACGCTGTCCAGCCCGGTGAGTGTATCGCCGTCATGGACCTTGGTGATACGCATTTTTTGCTGCGAGCATGCAGCCGTGGAGAACAGAACTCCAAGCCACAACACCAGGGCCGTCAGCTGATGCTTCCCGCAGCGACTCTCTCCCTTGAACGCCCGTGGTTCAGACCGGCCGACGCGGTCCTGCAAGGCGGGGTGCTCCTCCAAAACGTCCGGCCACTTCGTTGTCTGGGACACTACCGTGTCATTGCCCGGGCCTTTTCAAGGATGCCGGGGCGGGCGGCCTCCATCATCTCGCGCACGTCTTCGAGCAACATCGTTCGCTGTTCGAATGTGCGCTTGTTCAGTGCTCCCAGGAAGCGGCCTTCGAATTCCCGGAAATAGGAACCGTAGATATGGTAGCTGTCCGCCAGGTGGCAATACCGGCCCACCGCAACACGCCTGCCGGTTTTTGCCGAAACATTTTCGGCAATCAGCTTCTGCAGCTGTACAAGGGCGAAGATATTCATGAACGCCGCCTTGTAGGCATCATTCGACCGGAAACGGACATTCATGCTGAGAACCGGGGTTGCATTTTCCTCGGTGATCCTGCACCAGATGCTCTGCAGGCACGGAGGATCGTAGCAATCATTGTCTTCCCACACTTTCCACGTGATGGATTGAGCACGGCGCGTGTACGGTGTTTCCGCCAATTTTCTGCAGATCGTTTCAATCTGATCGAAGGGACCAAGCGCCGGCGAGTTGTACTTGAAGAGGCGCTGGTGGTAGGTGTATTCCCACCGCGTGTCTTCAGGATCGTCGGCTCTGCGCACCAGATGGTCTTTGATGCCCTCGCACACTTCCATGGTGTATTCCTGAAGATCCTCCGGTCCGCCCGGGAAATCCTTATGAATCACCGGCTCTTTCAACGGATCCAAAACGGTGAGGAGCATTGTCGCGTCGATGCTTGCCGGGTCCTCCGGTTTGTCATACTGGGTCTTGATCCGGGCTCCACTCTTATGCAGTTCAATCAGGGAATTCTCCCACGCTCTGGCAATGCAGTCGCCTTCGACGTGTAACACCGGTATGCCATTCATGATGGTGTCCTTCGGTAGATTGTTTCGATCGGGGCGGAGGGCAAACACAAGGTACGCCAAGGAACTGAAAAAGGCAACGAATCGATTTGCCTCCGTCTGTCAAAAGGACTATCTTGGGTTTCATTGCCCCGCACCCACCCTATTCAGGAGGTTCCTATGGTCTCAATTCTCTCGCTCTGGCTTCCCATTCTGTTATCGGCAGTGTTTGTCTTTATCCTCAGCTCGCTGATCCACATGGTACTCGGCTATCACGCGAATGACATGCGCAAGCTTCCGGATGAGAACGCCCTTGCCGAATCACTCCGGAAGCTGAACATCCCGCCGGGTGAATACATCCTTCCCCACGCCGCGAGCCCCAAGGAAATGAACTCGCCGGAGCATCAGGAGAAAGTGAAGAAAGGTCCGGGGGCAATTCTCACCATCTGGCCCGGCGGTCGTCCGTCGATGGTGGGTAATTTGACCCAATGGTTCATGTATTCGCTCATCATAGGCATTATCGCTGCATATGTGGCCGGCCGGGCCCTTGTACCCGGTGCGCCCTATCTCGCAGTGTTCCGGTTTACGGGGGTCACGGCCTTTGCCTGCTACGCCATCGGCGGCTGGCAGGATTCCATCTGGTTCAAACGCTCCTGGTCCACCACACTCAAGAACACGTTTGACGGACTCCTTTACGCGCTGGTCACCGCGGGGACGTTCGGCTGGCTCTGGCCGCGGTAAACCTAGAAACCGAAGTCCATGGACCACCTTTGTCGGATGTCTGTGACCTTCATCGAATTCCTTTGAGAGTCCGGGACGGGCTTCCCCAGGGCTTTCGTGGCGGACCCCCTCCATTTCTTTGAGGGGTCTACAAACTTCGAAAGGGGTGCCGGCCGGAAGCCCCGGCCTTACGGTCGAAGCGGGAAGGTAAGAATGAGTGCGTCATGGAAGGATGCAAAATCATCATTCAGCATCCGTATCGTACAGCTGACCTCATCCGCAGTGATCCTGCAGCGCATATAGAGAAACATCCGTAGTTCGGTCTGAACCGGAAATTCATCTATCCAGAGCCGCTCCGCTCCCGTCAGGAGGGGCTGTTGAAGCCCCCCTCCCCCGCCTATCACCAGGAAATCCTTTCCGGCATTCCTGAAATACTCCACTGCATGACAATGACCGGAGACGAAGAGTTTGCACTTGGAAGCAGCCAGGAATGGGGGGACAAAGAACCGCTGCACGTCTTTGGACGGAGAGACAATGGTGCTGTTTGTGTAAGGCGGATGGTGACAGCCGACGATCACCATCTCAATTGTGGAGTCACTTTCCAGCCGGGCAAGCGTTTCTTCGTACCACACCTGCTGTTTCTGAACGTCTTCCGCAGAGAGATTGCTGAAATTCGAATTCAGTAGAACAACGGCAAGCGGGCCCAGACGCCGCATGTACCCCGTGTTGTTCACGTAGGGATAACGTTCTTCGAACTTTTCGCGACCCATCCCCGAAAAATAGATGAGCTCATGGTTCCCGAGAATGGGATAGTACGGGATCTTTCTTGAGGCGAGCCTTGCAGTGAAGGAGTCGATCACCGCCCATGATTTCTCCAGAAATCCCAGCGCAATCTGGTCCCCCAGGTGAAACACCGCGGAAGGAGCATCGTCCAGGATGGCATCAAAGATACGGGTGTGGGCGAGCTCGTTGTTGTTCCAGGTAAGTTTCAGCTTTTCCGGCCAGAGAGGATTCTGCGTGTCGCTGACAAAATCGGCCCGGAGTGTATCGCCCGGGGCGAGTTGCCGGGAAAGCGCGGGGGCAACACCGAACAAAAACACGAAAAGGAGAGTTGAAAAGAATTTCAGAGGTATCCTTCCAGATCTCACGATTGTCTCACTGCAGAACCTTTTTCGCGCAACGTAGACTCTCCCGTTTTCCCCCGGAACACACATCTCTCCGGGAAGCACCTCTGCAAGACCAGATCACATCGTAGTCATTGTACAAACTCTGGATGCACAAAGCAAGATCGTGGCCCGCGCGAAGAGGGGGGTACCGTAAGAAGATGGTGAAACACGAAGTAAGAGGGCCTCACGGCGAGGTGGTGTTCCCCGGAGAGAAGGACCGTCACTCACCGGAAAGCGTCGCAACGATCTCCCTGCTTCCCCCACGATCACGGTGTTCGCACAGGTAGATTCCCTGCCATATGCCAAGGTTCAGACGGCCGTCCGTGATTGGTATGGTAAGGCTGTTCCCGAGCAATGAGGCCTTGATATGCCCGGGCATGTCGTCGGGGCCTTCGGTATCGTGGGTGTAATGAGGAGCGTTCTCCGGTGCGATGATATTGAGGTGCCGCTCCAGATCCGACCGGACGCTGGGATCGGCATTTTCGTTTATCGTCAACGATGCTGACGTATGCCGGATAAAGAGGTGCAGAATGCCCCGATGTATCCCGGCGAGTTCCGGAATCCTGGAGAGGATCTCGGAAGTGACCAGATGAAATCCCCGCTTTCGCGGGGCAAGGACGAATTCCTTCTGGCTCCAGGCCATGCGGCGATCCTACGGGATCAACCCGAGTTTCTTCTCCGCCTCCCGGCCGGCTTCTTCCACGCTGCGATGTTCGCGGTCGAGCCTTCCGTACTGCTTCACCGGCACAGTGCCCTGCGGGTTATGGTGATACCGGTCCACTCCGCGGCAGAGGTATGTGGTAAAATGGGGATTCACTGCGAGGTCACACTTTACATTGGTCCGGGAGTACCGGATCGTCAAGCCGGCACGCCGTTGATCTGACGGGTTACCCGGAGATCCATGAACGAGTTTATCATCGTGGATGGACACTTCACCGGCATGTAACGTGGCCGGCACAGCTATGTCTTCCCGGAACTGCCCCCGTTCGCACTCCAGCATCAGGACGGAATCCGTTTCGCCGACACGCACGTGTTTCAACAACCCGGCCGTATGGGAGCCGGGGATGACCGTCATCGCGCCATTCTCCACCGTGCTGTCATCAAAGGCGAGCCAGACAGTCAGAGACTCGTGCGGGTCAAGGGGCCAGTAGTAGGCATCCTGGTGCCACCCGACGGTAGCGAGGCTCCGCGGTTCCTTGATGAAGAAGTTGGATCCCCAGAGGAAAAAATCGGGGCCGAGAAGATCTTCCACGTAATCCAGGATCACCGGATTCATGCATATATCATAGAGGAAACGACTGGATTCGTGCCATTCCCGGATTTCCTTGGAGGATTCCCCGGGACGAAGGAGTCTTAAGAGTCCATCCAGGCCACTGTTCAGATTCTTCATTTCCTCCCTGGAAAACACGGGGGGGAGCTTGTGCAGGTAGCCGTTGCGTTCGAAATCCGACCGCTGGTCCGGTGAAAGCCGTTTCAGAACGGGCATCAGAAATCCTCCTTTCAATGATTATCAAGATATGCCTCCTGGGAAACAGAAGCAAACGGCTGATCGAATCCCGGGCCTCACGCCTCATCGGTAACTCAACACGTTGACCTTTCAAGTCACTGGAGGCTCCGGGAAATCGTGACGGGGTTGTCCTGCCTGAAATTGCGCCATAACACCTGGCAGATGTCGCCTTTCCTTCGTATGTTGCGAAGAACCACTCTGGAGGTCCATGGGTTCTCCTGTTACGACCGGCAACGGCAGCTGCGGGCTGATCGGCAATGAATGCGGGGGCACACGCCTATGAGGCTGCTCACGGCATCCCGTACGTGGTTGATGACCATGGCCCGGGAAGCGGGCGATAGATACTACGACCCCGTAACTGAACGCTGCCTGATCGCCCGGGATACCTGCTGGTATGCGATCAGCCTTCTCTGGGATGACTCCCCCCATCGCCGGATCCTGGGCAACTACCTTCTCGGATCGGTAAAAGCCGAGGACGGCACACACACACCCGCCACCCTGCTGGCCATACTGCACAGGATACCCGACATCATCACACCGGACGTCCGCAGCCATCTGCAGCTTTCCGTCAAAGATCGGCTCATTGATGCGGCGCTCACAGAATGGCGCGACGGGAACGTCAACCACCCTCTCGGTGCCTATTGCACCCTCATCCTCGGGGGGGAAATTTCCGGAGAACAATGGGCGACAGATCTCGGCCTCCGCCGCCTTTCTCTCTTTCGTGAACGGATCGGGGAACACCGGAGCCGCCACCGCCGCCAGGCGGAAATGTCAGAGTACAACAGCCCCACGTACACCGCTCTCAATCTCTGGTTCCTGGCACTGATCGCCGAACATTCCACCACCGAAGCTGCGCGGCACCTGGCGCTCTTTCTCGAAGAACGGCTCTGGGTGGATGTCGCCATGCATTTTCATGCCCCCAGCCAGCAATTCGCAGGCCCTCACTCACGGTCCTATCAGGATGATTCTGTCGGAGGATTCTCCGCACTCCATTGTACGATGCTTGCGGCATTCGAGGAACCTCTCTTTCTTTTTCCCGAACTCTGCTACCGGTTCAACCATCCTTCCACGCTCGTGCAAAATGCTCTGGTCGCCATCCTTCCCTTCCACGTTCCCCCGCTGGCGCGTACGATTGCGCGGGAAAAGCCTTTCCCGTATTCCTTTCGCAAGACGACGTACGGTGAGCACTACCATGAGAATCACCGCCGCCGGGAACCCGAAACACCAAACAGTTTATGCACCGACTCACCGGAAGGACGCACCTGGAGTGCCGCATCCGGAACGCCGGAAAGATCCCCCTTTGCCTTTGATGATGACGTCTACCCCGGCGGGTGGAGCGATCTGACCACACACATGACCGAAGAGTACGCGCTGGGATCGGCGTCCATGCCGTACGTCAATGCCGGCCACTCCGACAGTGTGATGCTCAGGATGCGGAGGAGCCTGACCATCCGGGGAATGGAGGACTTCCGGTCGGCATACACGCGCGGCGTATTTAACGATGCGCGGGTGGGGAAGAAGAATTTCTGCCACGTCGCGCACATCCCCATTGACGAGAGTTATCTGTACGAGGAGGGCCGCTCTGCCACGTACCAGCACGAGAACAAGCTCATTGTAAGCTACAGCCCGAAACGGGCCGGCCACCGCGGAGTACGCAGCTTCCGGCTCGATCTGATCTTCAGCTACTTCTCGCCATTTGATATGCTGGTGATCGACGGCCGCCCCGTCACCATGTTCCCCGTTCGCTGCTCTGCCGGCGCGCGAATCTGCTTTCGCGATTTCCGGACGTTCGGCTCGATCGTCCCGCTTCAGCCGTCTCCCTCTCCGTCTGCATTGCCGGTCCTGATCCGGCGGTGCGGGGAGTTCCTTCTCTTTTCCTTTTACAATTATGAAGGAAGTGAACACGATTTCCCCCGGCATGAGATCAACGGCTGGCGAACGGGGTTTGCACTGGAACTTGCCACGGCTGCGGAGACAACCTGGGAAGCATTTCTTCACCGCGCGCAATCCGCCGAAATTGTCGGGACCATCAGAGAGGGATCGCTCCGGACGATTCGTTATACGTCCGGGAATGATTCTATGGAACTGGTCTACGATCCATTCAAGGAGGTAATTCTCTCCCGCCGGTGGAACGGGGAGCCCGATTGCGTCGACTTCTTTGCAGTCTCCGCCGGGGGAGAAACCACCGGGGTGTTCTGCCCCCCGACCCTTTTCGGCAACGAGGCGATGTCATGAAGACCATAGCCCGTCGCCGCAACTTCCTGTCGGGGTACCTCTTCATCTCTCCATGGCTGATCGGTTTCCTGATCTTTACCGCCGGTCCCATGCTCGCTTCAATCGGGATCAGTTTCTCGTCCTGGAGCATGCTATCGGCACCGTCGTGGGTCGGTCTGGCCAACTACGAACGTATCTTCACGGAGGATCCTCTCTTTCTCCGCTCGCTGGGGAACACGGCTTACTATGTGGCCTTTTCCGTCCCCCTCACAACGGTCCTGGCGTTGGGATTGGCACTGCTGCTGAACCAGCAGCTGCCCGGTATCGGGATCTTCCGGACGATTTTCTTTCTCCCTTCAATCACCAATCTGGTGGCCATTTCCATTCTCTGGATCTGGATATTCAATCCCGAGGTCGGATTGCTGAATCGCGCCCTGGCCGTTGTCGGCATCGATGGTCCATTGTGGCTCCAGAGCGAGGCCTGGTCGAAACCCGCCCTGATCCTGATGTCCCTCTGGGGCATCGGGGGATCCATGATCATTTTTCTCGCGGCACTGCAAGGCGTGCCGCCCGATCTGTACGAGGCAGCAGAACTTGACGGCGCCGGCCGGGTCCGGTGTTTCTTTCACATTACTCTTCCCATGATTTCCCCGGCCATGTTCTTCAGCCTGGTCATGAGCCTGATCGGGGGCTTTCAGGTATTCACACAGGCATTCGTGATGACCGGCACCGCCCAACCCGGAACCGAAGGCGGGCCGAACAATGCCACCCTTTTCATGGTACTCTATCTCTACAAGAAGGCGTTTCAGGATTTCCAGATGGGCTATGCCTCGGCATTGGCCTGGATTCTGTTCTTTTTCATCCTCGTATTCACGCTTGCCCAGAAGAAGCTCGGGCAACGCTGGGTGTATTATGAGGCGGGAGAACGCCCATGACCGAAAGCACACGCTTCGGCAAGGTGTTCTGGGCGGCGTTGTCCCGGTATACGGTGATGTATCTTTTACTGGGCGCACTTGGTCTTCTCTTTCTCGCACCCTTTGCGTGGATGCTGTCTGTTTCCGGTCACGACCTGGCGGGCGTATTCGCCGAACCGTACCGCTGGATACCCGGGCGGTACCGCTGGGAAAATTTCAGCCTGGTCACATCGCTTCTCCCTTTCTGGCGGTATGCAGCCAATACGCTGTTCATCACCGTCTTCGTGCTCATCGGAACACTCCTTTCGTGCTCGCTCGTGGCATACGGATTCTCCCGCATTCACTTCCGTGGACGGAACACGCTGTTCGCGCTGTGCATCTCCACCATGATGCTCCCCGGACAGGTTACCATGATCCCGTTGTACATGCTGTTTGTCTCTCTCGGATGGATCGATACGTATCTGCCGCTGATCGTCCCCGCTTTTTTCGGATCCCCCTTCTACATCTTTCTTCTCCGCCAGTTCTTCATGACGATCCCGCGGGAGTACGATGAAGCCGCGGTCCTGGATGGAGCCGGACGCCTGCGGATATACTGGAGCATCATCCTCCCTCTTGCGAGACCGGCCCTGGCCGTTGTCGCCCTGTTCACCTTTGTCGGGACATGGAACGACTTTTTCGGTCCGCTGATCTATCTCAATTCTCCCGAGACGGCAACCCTTACACTCGGGCTGAGTATGCTGAAATCTCAGGTGGTGGGCACAGGTGCCACGCAGTGGCATCTGCTGATGGCGGGAGCCGTGCTCATCATGCTGCCGAACGTAATCATCTTCTTTCTTGCTCAAAAACATTTCGTCAAAGGGATTACCGTGGGAGGGCTGCGAGGATGAGATTTCATCTTCTGCTGACAGGCGCACTGCTCGCCATGACGTGTCTCCCCGGTTGCGGAAAGCGCCGCTCCGGCGAGACTGCGGAGGTGGTGTACAATTGTCCCGCCAACGCGGCGGACATCGACGCGCTGAAGAGCGAGATCCCTGCCTTCACGGCTGCGACCCACATCATCTTAAAGCTTAATCCGTTCACGGGCCAGGACAAGCTGTACGCGATGATGGCTGCAGGGCAGGCACCGGATATTTTCTACACCAACACGACGATGCGTGACCGGCTTGCCGCGGAAGGGCGCCTTCTTGACCTGCGGACTGTGAGCACAGGGGATCCCTTTGTGGAACGGTTGTGGCCTTCCGTGATAACGAACGGCACGGCCCCCGACAGCGGTTGGTACAGCCTGGGGAACTGGAGTTACACTCTCGGCGTCTACTACAATCGCGATCTGTTTGACGCTGCGGGCCTCCCGTATCCGGACACCGCATGGACATGGGAAACGATGCGCATGCTTGCCCGCCGTCTGACTCTTGATGCAGACGGAGACGGTACGCCTGAACGGTTTGGCATTTTCATCGGAAGTCATTTTGTCGAAGCCCTCGAACAGATGAATGGCGCCGGCATCCGGCCGAATACTCTCCTCGCCTCAATCCCGGATGCTTCCGCGGAAGCGTTTACGAAATACCTGGCGCTCATGGAAGACCGGCTGATGCCCGACATCCGCCGTGTGCAAGCAATGGGCATGCAACCCGCCCAGCTGTTACAGAGCGGCAGAGTTGCCATGCTTGTCGAGGCCGTTCCCCATCAGATGCTGATCGAAACGCTTGCCATTCGATGGGGCGTTGCACCACTGCCGAGATTTTCAGGAAAACCACCGCAGTATTTTCGCACAAGCAGCGGAGGGCTTTCGATCAGCAGCAGCACGCGTTTTCCGGAGGCGGCCTGGCAAAGCGTGAAGTGGATCGTCGGGAAAGCGAGCATCTACCAGCCGAATCCGGTCCTCCGGGACCTCGACTTCGTCGGAGGCTGGGAACAACGATATCCCCAATTGGCAGGCAGCGGATTCCGGGAAGTGTGGGATCTCAGCCTGCAGCATGACGGCGGCGATCCCCGCTTCTTCGTCCGGTTTTCCAGCTGGACTGCCGCTTCAATTCTCGAACGACTTCAACCCTACCTCGACCGGCTCTGGGCCCGGGAAATCGGGGTGAACGACCTCAGGAGTGCGCTCCCGGAAATCAACGCGCGCGCCCCGAGGGACCTGCAGGACCTCCTGCAAAGGGAGGGCATCAAGCCGGCATTTCGCCGGGTGATTGAAGGTGAATTGAGGAATCTGGAACGTGGCACTACGCTGTGAACAGACGGATGTGGCATCTCTGATCGTGCACGACGGGGAAGCGGTGGTGTGTGAAATTCGTGACCTGTATCTCACGAACGTCCGGTTCCGGCCAGACGGCAGATGTCTGATCGGGGCGGATGTCCCCCTTCCGCTGTTCTGGCGTCAATACGCCCACCACCAGCATCCTGAAAGAAATGCTGGAAGCTCGGCCTCTCTGCGTGTGCTGCAGGAATCCGGTGAGCGCATAACCGTTGAATGCAACGGCACGACCCTTTCGGGCAACGTCCAAAGTCAGTGTGTACTGGGTATCTCGCGCCGGCCGGCTCCCGTCGCCTACACATACGACGTATCGACACAACTGCACATTGCCGGAAACGGCACGTGGCATGTGACACCGAATCCCCAGCATGGGGAAGTGGAATTCTGCAATCTCTGGCCCGAGGGCGTCTTTTCGGCGGATCCCCACACCCCTCTTCTTTATCACGCCTGCTATGTCATCCGGCCGCAGCAGGTCGTCAGAATTCCGCTCCATCATCTCGAGTCGATGGACAAGCGGAACCTGACGCTGCTCCCGGGAGACCGTTTCGCCTGGCTGACCGACGAGGAGAACCTCTGCGTCGAGATCGTTGATGCAGCACCGGCCACGGCGGGGATCTGTGCATATATGTGGGATGCCCATATCGCTTATAAAGTCTGCACCACGGATACCGAAATCATCCTCGGGGGGGGGAGAGAATTCCGGGCACAATTCCGGCTGTCCTCGCTGACCCGCGATGAAGCAGGACACATCGCAGGCCGGGCAGTGGAAATCGCAGGGGAAGAGGCGTCGAATACTCCCGTTATCGTTGACGACGTGCATTCGTTCGCAGAAACACTCGTCACCTGTACCGGCGATCCTGCGGCAATCTGGCCATGGGAGACCGGGATTGTGGAGGGAGAAACGATGGATGTCCGATTCACCGTGGACCGGGAAGAGGGATTCAACGACAACAATGCGCTACGCATTGATACCGCGCACTATGCCACTGCACACTGGAAGGCAACCGCATTCGGGTCTGCGTTCCGTAAGGAACCACTACCGGGGGGTGCCCGGTTCAGGGTCGTTGCATACGTTAAGAGTCACCTCGCGGAAGGAACAGCCGGTATCGGCATCCGGATACACCGGACCGGCGAACCCGGCCTGTATGATACGGCGCAATATGAAACCTACTGCAGCACGAAATGCGCCGGGGGTCAATCAGGGTGGACACGCCTGGAGGTAACCACGGATCAGATCCTTCCCTCTCCCGACCGGCTTCACATTATGCTGGAAGTATCCGGCAGGGGTACGTGCTGGTTTGACAATGTCCAACTGACGAGCATTCTATGAAGATCTCCGCACCACACCGGCGCCCGCCGGCATCAATTCTGGTCTGGACATTACCCGACAGCGTCATCGAAGAACCGCCTCTCCTCGAAAAGCAGTTCCATGAAATCCGCCAAGCGGGGTTTGGCGGCGTTGCGCCCTTCGTCCGGTGCAGCCGCTATACATGGAATGATCCACCCGCACGAAAGACCCTCCGGGCAATCGGTGCCCTGTGCAAAGAATACGGAATGCAAAACTGGATCGGACCGGATCCGCGCTTTGTGTCCCGGGAACTTATTGCGGGGGGAAAGGACTCGAAGTCCTGCTTTTCGGAAATACGGCACGGGCCGATGTGTTCCCGAATTTCGGCACCGTGACAGAGGGTGCTTTTTCGGTCCGGTGCCGGCTATCTCCCCGCCACGTCCACACGCTGAACGAGGTGGCAATTGAGTACACACCCACAGGGCTGGCCGGGGTGTTCGCGATCCGCCGTGAACACCATGCCGCCTGTCCCGCGGAAGTCTTGGATATCACCGCCGGATCCCGGTTCTTTTACAACGCGCGTGACCGGTATGTCGAAGCCTTCGGCTCTTTTACGAAAGAGCACACCGGCAGCTGGAGCGTGCTCGCATTCTTCAGTGCTCTGACAAACCACGTCGACTACTCCAGCACGCGACAGCTTCACGCCTATCTGTCCATGCTCACCGGCCTCAAAACGGAAAGGTGTGCTGCAGACGGTGTGATGTGGGATGAAGCCGGCTATACCTGCACCTACGGAACGCTCCCTTTTTCTCCGGTCATCAGACGGGAGTATTTCCAACGTGCCGGGCGGAGTATTGATCCGGATTTGTGGAAGCTTGCCCTCTCCGCACACGATGAAAGCCATATTCCTGTCAGGAACATCTACTACAACGTGATCCAGAGGTCTGTGAACAGAGCCAATGCCACTACCACACGTCACGTGCGGCGGCTCTGGGGAACGACCATCGTTTCCGGCATCCACGATACCTGGCATTTTGAGTCCGCGGACATGTGCGACATGAACCACGGCAGCATGGACCTCTGGGAGGCCATGAAGACAAAGACCGGAGGATTTGTTGACCTGGGAGGTATCGATCAGCTTCGCAATCCGGCCTCACCGTGGTACGCTCACCTTGCGGCGATGAGCATTATCTGTGCATCGCTGGGAAGGAGAAGCAGCGGCAAATATGCGTACAACAACCTCTGGACGGTGGGCGATGACAATGGTGAGGGGTGGCAGACCGGAGTAATGGGGCACTGTGTGGACACCATGGCGCTCTTCGGCACCAGATGGCTGGCACATGCCTACGGACCCGTCGGCACTATCGGTCAGGAACGTTCCTTTCTGGATTCCCCCCCGTTGCCCGGTTATCCGGATCATAGCACATGGCCGGGCTTCCCTGAGTGGAACCGCCGCCTTTCCGGACACCTTCAACTGGTTGAGCACCGGCTGCCCGAAGCAAACCTGCTGGTTGTTTTTCCAGTGGAAACCTTTTATGCCCTTGCCGGCCCCCCGGCGGACGATGCCGCAGCTGACGTGTTTCGTCTGCTCCTGGCCCTTCTCGACAATCACTATCAAATTGAAGTTGTTTCCGCAGCCCTGTGCGGCGACGGAAGGTTTGAGGAGGGGACATACGTTTCCGGGAAGCAGCGCTATGATGCTGTCATCCTCCCCTTTCCGCAGATACTCCACCCCGACATTCTTCCCATCCTGCGGCGGCAGAGGAAGAATGTGATTCTCTTCCGTGGTACCCCGCAGAGGATGAACAGCGGACGGAAGGTTACCGTTGGGCCCGCTGAAAGCCGGTCGAATATTGACGGCGTACTCCTCTGGCTCGAAGGGTTGCCACACCTGAAACCGGTGGAGGCGCCTGCAGGATCATGGATGACGTCGACCCCTGTTCGGGCGGGAACGGTGGTAAGTCTTTCCCCATCCCGCTACGCTCAAACCTACGGGGGACGTCTGAGCAAACATGGTTTGTCTATCGATATTCCCCGGACAGGCGGCCTGACACGCGTGCTTTTTCCACACGAGGGCGCAGCGGTCATCATAGCAGGTTGATGTCAGGTTCACAAACAAATACCACGAGATCATCATGGCCAGAAAATCCTCAGTCACGCGCCGGCGGCGCAGGAGCCGTACTCCGGAACCGTCCGTTGCCGTTGCCCCCGGAGAAATGCCCCGGCCGATCAAGATCACCGTCCTCGGTGCGGGAAGCATGTTCACACCCAAGCTCGTAAACGATATCCTCAGAATTCCGGGCGAACAGGGTGGCATCATCGGGCTGGTGGATATCGACCCGCATCGTCTCAGCACGATGCACCGGCTCATCAAACGCCTTCTTGCCCATCTCAACAAACCGCACTGGAAGGTCATCGCTTCGACTGACCGCACAGAGGTTCTGACCGGGAGCCATTATCTCGTCAACTGCATCGAAGTGAGCGGTGTGGATTGCGTCCGGTGGGACAATGATATTCCGCTGAAGTACGGTATTGACCAGTGTATCGGTGATACGATCGGCCCCGGGGGACTCTTCAAAGCATTGCGTACAATCCCGGTATGGCTTGAAGTGCTGCGTGATGCCGAGACCCTCTGCCCCGATGTTCTGGTGCTGAACTACACGAATCCCATGAGCATGATGTGTCTTGCGGCGGGCCGCAGGAGCCATCTTGCAGTTGTCGGCCTCTGCCATTCCGTTCAGGGAACAAGCCGTCTCCTTGCATCCCGTGCCGGCGTGCCGTATGACGAAATGGAGTGGGAATGCGCCGGAATCAACCATCTTGCCTGGTTCACCACGCTCAAGCATCACGGCCTGGATCTGTATCCTCTTCTCAAAGCGAAAGCCCGCCGGGATCTCGCCGGAAAACCGGACGACCCCGCAGACGACAAAGACCTGGTCCGCAAGGATGTCATGCTGCAATTCGGTGCATTCGTAACCGAGTCGAGCGGACATCTGTCGGAATACCTCCCCTACTATCGCAAGCGCCCGGATCTTGTGGCACAGTACTGCCGCGACGGCTATGATGGAGGATCGGGTTTTTATGCGCGTGAGTGGCCGGGCTGGCGCAAGGCGGCAGACCGGGAACGTCTCGAGATGCTTCAGGGAAAACGTCCGTTGGAGTGGGAGAGGAGCTGGGAGTATGCCAGCTGGATCATCGAAGCGCGGGAGAAAGATACCCCCATGCGCATATATGCCAATGTGATGAACACCCGGGCAGATCAGGGCGCGCTGCTGACCAACCTTCCCTTCGACGGCTGCGTGGAAGTCGCCTGTTTTGTCGATCGCAAGGGAATCCGGCCTGTGAGATTCGGACGACTCCCGGCCCAGATGGCTGCACTGTGTGACTGGAACATGAGGATGTTCGACCTCGGAACGACTGCTGCCACGGAACGAAGCAAAGAAGCCGCCGTACACGCACTGATGCTCGACCCGTTGACGTCCGCCGTGTGCAGCCCTGCAGAGATACGCAAAATGTGTCTTGAACTTTTCAAGGCCGAACGGCAGTACCTTAAGGGATACCATTGAACCGACGACCTGATGCCCCCCCACACACTGATCGACACGCACCGGAATTTGTGGGCACCGTGGAGGTGTACCCCATTCCCGATTCCCCCGGATCCTACCGAGCACAGCCGGAGGAGACTCTTCATGGAGAGGTCACGGTGGTGCTGGAATGTACCGCCGTGGGATTTCCCTTCGAGCGATATTGCCGATATGTGAGGCACAAAGGGGGTACACATCCGTATACATTTCCTTCGATGGAGTTCACCGCCGACCCGCCGGGACTCCGCCTTGGCCCCTGGCCCGGATGGCGCGGAATCCCGGAATTGCCCCTGCTCACTGTCTCCTGCGGGACGGAGCGAACGCCCGTGCGGGCGGCGTTATGGGGAGACGAGATCGCCCGGAGAATTCTGCGGGGGTTTTGCCGCATTACGCCGGAATCCGGAAGTGCAGTCGTCATCACCAGTGCCAATCCGGACATTGTCCCGGTCCGCATCCTGCTGTATCGCACCACCTCGGTGCAAGCCCATCCTCTCCCCGTGGCGCTCAGACCGGAACTCTCCGGGGTGCATCCACGGTTGTTGATCACTCCTTCTGCCCTGCCTGCACTTCGCGAATGCGCGGCAGGTTCGCATGCCTCCTGCTGGCATACCATACTGGATTTGCTCGATTCCTGGGATCTGCCCTTTGCCAGAACTGCGGAATCCAAAACCGTCGGCGGTCCCCAGCGGCTCACAGGCGAGGATAGAGTCGTCGTGTCCGCATTCATCGCCTGTATCGATCCGCGGGAGGAAAATTCCGGCAGGGCCCGTGAGGCCTTCCGGAATTATCTGGAGGAAACCCGACGTCCGGACTTTGAACCGCTCGCGATAGACACACAGGCGGGCGAGGTGTTGTTTGTGCTTTGCCTGGGATACGATTGGCTCCATGCGCTGCTCAGCGCCGGGGAGCGGGAACGGGCGAAGGTGCGCATGGAAGAGATAGCGGACATCTGCCGGGCATATCTCGGCAATGACCGGCGCGACTACGGACAGGCACACTATCTCGGGTGCGGACTCGGGCTGCTGGCATTTTCTTTTCTCTTCTGGGAGGATCATCCGGGAGCCGTGGAGCTGGCCGCCCGCCTGCGTGGAGATCTGGATTGCGCCCTCTCTCTTCTCCCTGAGGACGGATCGTATCCACACGGCATCAATCTCTGGATCTATGAGTTCGGTTTCCTCCTGCGCTGGCTGGAGCTCCTCCGGGTATGCACCGGCGAAGATCTCTGGCGGACCACATCCGGTGTGGAACGGGCGTCGACATTCCGGGCTGCAACGCTTTCCCCCGACGCTTTGTGCGGAGTCACCATAGGGGATCCGCAGTACCGGGTTGGCGGCGACAGCTGGTGCCATTTCTTGATTGCCGCACGGACGGGTTCTCCTCTTGCGCAATCGCTGGGGAAGCTGCTGCAGTTTCTTCCGCATGAAGGTGTCGATGTGCGGAGCGTACCTGCCAGGAGGCGGGTCTACGAGTTCCTGTTCTTTGATCCCTCCATTGCGGCTGAGGACACCCTGCCACAGGTGGAGTACTTTGCCGATGGCGGCCAGATCTGCCTTCGTTCTTCCGATGCTGTCTTCACATTCAGGTCGGGCCCACCCCTCGGTATGCAACGATACCGGAACGGCGAATATGGCGCATACGGCCACAGCGACCCGGCCAACGGGACATTTCTTCTGTACAGACGGAACACCTTTCTCGTGAACGGCTCGGGACCGGTGTACCGCCGCGACTCCTCTCTTCACAATGTTGTGACAATAGACGGCCGTGGACAAATTGGAGACTCCACGGTCTGGCTGCCGGATTTCTTTCCTCCGGACGTACTGGCTCCGCCGCCGGCGGTCCGGGTCGAGGGGACCACAATCGCCCTTTCCGTGGAACTGTCCGGTACATTTCTTCCGCACCTCGAGGTGGAACAATGTGCCCGCGCGCTCTACATCGATCTGGATCGATGCATCGTGGGTGTTGACACGGTCCGTTGCACCCGTACGCATTCCATCGAATTGAATATGCACTCCTGGGGGAAGTTTGTACCCGTACCCGGAGAGCCCGGAAAAGTCTATTCGCTTCCCGGCGCTGTCCGGTTCATTCTGCTTGCCCCCTGGGGCGCAGCGGAAGAGACGGGTCTCACAGAGTTTATCCCGGCATATCCGAATGACGGGACACGGGATTACTACCTGAAGAGTGCTGTGCACGCATCACAAACCAGGTTCATATGGTGCCATCTGTTGACGCCGGAACCCCTCCCGGCCGTTCAAGCGGCCGGGAAATCCGCTTTCCGCATTTCGTTTGCAGGAGGTTTTTCCCTTCTGTATGACGGCCGCTGGCTGAACCGGGAGCCCTCCCATGCGCATCAATCCTGAACAGCTGACCGACCGTGGTTGCTGGATCTCCGATGACCGGGTGTATGCATTTGTTTCGTCCGCAAAACACGGCATCGGAGAAATCGGATATCACGGTGAGCAACCGGTCAGCCGGAACTCCCGTGTATTTGCCGGAGAAGAGCCGGTGTGTACGTTTGCCGCAGTCGGAGCGGATCATGAGGAATTCCCGATCCTCTTCCGGGAATTCGACTGGTGTCCCGGTTCCGTGCAGGTCCGCGGAGAATTTAGTGGCGGGGAGGCCGGACTGGATATCGCTGTTTCCGGACGTATCCTGGTTGTGAGTTGCACTTTGGCCGTCCGGCGGTTTACTTCCTTGCGGATCCGCTTCTCAAAGAACGTCTGGTTCACGCAGGTGCAGGGTACACGCACGTGGACAGAGGGAACCGCGGAGGCAGGTATGCTTACGCTCGGTTTCAGGGACAGAATTGTGCTGGATGAATGGATGAAAAGGGAAGGCCCGTACGCAGGAGATTTTCTGATCCCGGAGCCCGTCCGGCGCACCATTTTCAGCCGCCGGTGCCGGTCAGGTCTTGCGAAACGCGATGACCTGCTGCCAGCATACCGTGACTTCCCGCTCCCTCTGTACGATGCGGGGGTCTCCATCCGGATAAGGGGTGAGGAGTTTGTGCTTGAAGAGGAGCACGACGCATTTGTTTTCACCGCACGGGTACTGAAAGAGGGAGAGGCGTTCCCTCCGTTCGTTATCGTTTTCGACGAAGAGGTGCACCCGCCCCCGGAAGATGCTGAACCGGGGCGCATACCCGCCCGGACCCGGACAACCCACGAGCGGTTGAAGGCCGGGGCACCCGCGCTTCAGGTTCCCGGATATCCGCAGGTAGAGAAGTTCTTCATGACGGTTCCCGGACTCGTGGAGTCGTGTATCATCCGGGATCATGGCATCCCGCGAGCAACCCCGGGATCATACTACTGGATCTGGTCGTGGGATGCCATGGTAACCAGCCTGGCTGCCCTCCGGTGGGGAGGCACCGGAGTGGCGCATCATACGACGGCATTTGTCAACACGCATCGGGACGAAGGCGGTTACATTCCCATGCGATGGACGCGCTCTCTTGAGCCTCTTGACACGCAGCCCAGAGGTGCGCTGGAGGTTCTCCTGGCGTCGCTTGCCTGGGCGACATTCTGCGAGACCGGCGACACCCAGGTACTTGGCACGGTGTATCCACATGTCGTCAGGCACTTTGAAGAACTTTCCGCAACATGTGACAGCCGCGGGCTCTTCGTCAACAGCGGGTTCTATCCGGACATCCCTTCCCATTTTTCCCGCACGGAGACCAGCGCCGTCGCTCTGGAGATTGCCGGATTCTACACGTTTTGCCGGACCTCCGAAAACATCGCCCGGATAATGGGAGACGAAGCCACGGCCCGGGGCGCCGTGGAGATGGCTCTGCGGATCGAACACCATTTTCTCAAGATATTCTGGGATGAAGAGCACGGGTTTCTGATCGATGGGCTCGACCTGACAACAGGGACACGGAACGTCAGCTTCCCTCTCTTCACTCTTCTGTTCCTTCACTCCCCCCTCGGGATGTCGCTCATCCGGCCGAAGCTTGCAGAATGCGCCGATTTCATTGCCCGGCATCTTCTCACCCCCGCGGGACTCCGCGTGTTGCCATCATGGGATACCAACGCAGGCTCGGAAACCATATCCGGCGCATGGTATCCGCACTGGGATGTCTATGCACTCAGGATCCTTCGAAGGGCGGGGAGGGAAAAAGACATCCTGCTCTGGCTTGGCTGCGTTGAGCGGGTTCTCAACAACCTCGGATACTGTCCGGAGTACCTCTCGCTGGAAGACTTTGACGGGGACAACCCCGACTCCTGGCGCCGGCACGGATCGCCTTCAAACCTGAACTGCGTCACCGGCTGGCATGCAGCCCTGCTCGAAGGCTTGTTTGGCATTGAGATTGACGGTGGAGGGATGACGATCATCCCTCTTGTACTTCCGATCGAAGAGATGCATCTCGCCGGTCTCCGGTACCGCGGCGCACGATATGATGTCCGCGTACAAAACCGGGGTCCCTTCCTCCGGGAGCTCCGCCTCAACGGCAGGATCCTCCGCGGATGCTGTAAGCTTCCTTCGGGCATGATTGATCCGGGAGAGAACTCTCTCGATATTGTGTATGGGCCGGAGCCACCACAATGGTGTTTCAGAGAAATAGCCAACGCGGAGGTCCTCGAAGTACACGACACCGAAGATCGTCTCGATATCCGCATTCGTGCGCACGGTGTAGTGGACCTCCATCTCTTTTCCCCCGTTTGCTGCGAACTGCTGCTGGACGACGTGCCGCTCGCCACCGCAGGTGAAGGGGGGATCCACACGATATCCAATCAGTTGTTCATTCACGGGGACCATGCACTGTCTCTTGTGCGCCGCTGAACGGCCGGACCCCGTATTCATTTCTCCAGGAAACTCCTCATGACTGTCACACATGATCTTCTCGATACACCTTACGGCCTTGCTCCGGATCAGCTCCGTGAGTACCGGAACAGCGGGCATATCCTTTTACGCGGACTTGCGTCGCCGGAGGAGGTTGCAGATTATCAGCCGCTGATCCTTCAGGTGGTTGAGGAATTTTCCCGGAAGAGAGAATCACAGGGGCGGACGGAAGACTACAGCAGCCTTTTTGTCCAGGTCACCAATGTCTGGCGTCTCAGCGAAAGGATCCGCCGGTTCGTCTTCGCAAAACGTTTCGCCCGTGTGGCCGCGGAATTGATGGGGGTGAATGGCGTGCGGCTCTACCACGATCAGGCGCTTTTCAAACCTGCAGGGGGGAAAGGAACACCGTGGCACCAGGATCAGGTCTACTGGCCCCTGGATACACACAATACGATTACGATGTGGATGCCGATGATCGACATCACGAAGGAGATGGGAACCATGCAGTTCGCGAGCGGTTCACACAGGAAGGGCCCTCTTGCCGAAATTGCCATCTCCGATGAATCGGATCGTCTGTTCGACCGGCTGGTGCGGGAACAGGCTTTCCCCCTTGTGTCCTACGATCTGCGTGCAGGGGACGCGACATTCCATAGCGGCTGGACCGCCCATGCGGCTTTCCCCAACGCCGGAAACCGGATGCGGGAGGTCATGACGGTCATCTATTTTGCAGACGGCGCAAAGCTGATTGAGCCGGACAATGAATTCAGAAGGGTCGACATGGAAGTGTTTCATCCGGGGTTAAAACCCGGAGAGATGGCGGCGAGCGCCCTCAATCCTCTGCTGTATACCGCACGCTGAAGGGGACGGTTTTTCCAAAGCCGGGAGTGCGGTGGGCAGGTTCGGCACAACCGGCATGCGTCACTTCCGGCGTGCGGCGGGAAAACCCCCGGCGACCCGGGATCGATCATGTGCTGAGTGAGGGAGGGAAATTCCGGGCGCCAGGAACGGTCACGCCCGGAGTGCGGGGGAGAATTCCCGGGCCACCCGGATCATGGTCCGGAGGTTCTCCGGGGGCGTGTGCGGGGGAATCGCGCAGCCGGCGTTGAGAATGAAACGCGGGTTGCCGGCAAAGATGTTCAGCAATTCGAGAGTTTTCTCTTCGACCAGCGCCGGTGTTCCACGTGCGAGCACCCCACTCGGGTCGATATTCCCCACAAACGCCGTACGGCCCTCACAGATACTGCGTGCGAACCGTGCATCTGTCTTGTAATCGATTTCAAGTCCGTTTGCGCCGGTTGTTGTCAAGTCCCCGAGTATCGGTCCAGTGTTGCCACAGACATGCAGCAGATAGGGCAGACCGAGCTCATGAGAGGCCTTGACAACTCTGCGCTCATACGGAAGGGCGTAGCGCCGGAACAGAGCGGGTGAAACAACATCGGGTCCGGCAACGCTGTCCCCGTTTGAAACCATATCCGCCCCGGTTTCCGCCATAAGCCGTATGAACTGCACGGTAACCCCCGTACAGTACTCCAGCAGGGTGTGGACCAATCCCTCATTCCCGGGATCGAGAAGATCCATCATCCAACCGTCGATTCCCCGGACGAGACTGGCCAGAGTAAAAGGGGCCTGGTCACAGTTGCCCCTCACGAAGATTTCGTTTCTGCACCTCCGCTTCACCAGACGCACCGCTTCAAGCCAGATCCGGACACCCGGGTAGGACAGAAGATCAACCGGTTCCAGATCGCGCACCTCTTCAAGGGAATGCAGCAATGCCCCTTTTACGCGCGCCGGCTCTTCGCGGGGAAAATCAACGGGCACACCCAGCGCACCGGCCAGGGTGGCCGTATCGATATCGACTACAATACCGTCGTAGCCGTACCGCTCCACAGACAGGAGAAAGGCGCCGGCGATCGTCTCGGGGTCGCTCCGGAACTCCTGCATGGTTACGCCGGCCTCAGCTGCGGCCATCATAAAACTGTGGAGCATGATAGGAACCGTGTCAGCCGGTTCTCCGCACAGAGCCGACCGGATTCGCTGGTGACTGTTCATGGAAATACTCCTGCCACCATGTCTACCAGGGGGTTAGGGTTTCGATTTCCGCCGGCCCGATTTGCCGAGAAGGTGCCGCAGGTCCCCGATCCCCCCGATGGAAACAACGAGGGCGATGCCGAAAAAAAGGATTGCGGCGACTGCAAAC
Source organism: uncultured Bacteroidota bacterium (assembly GCA_963779225.1). Lineage (GTDB taxonomy): Bacteria > Bacteroidota > Ignavibacteria > UBA10030 > UBA6906 > CAVPCZ01. The sequence continues at coordinate 181,771 of CAVZWW010000001.1, read as the reverse complement.
AGGATTGTCCAGAAAAGTGCACCTGCTGTCATGTTTGCTCCACCGATGGAAGGGAACGGGGGGGTGATATGCGTTGTGTGAGGAGTGAACCCAGGATCATGCCAACGGCCGCAAGCGTGAAGCTCAGGAAGCCGGCGACATTGACGTCGGTGATGAACCAGAGCCAGCCTGGCAGGATATCCCGTGATTTTTCGAGTAGCAGGAATCCGGCGGGCGCCGCGGCTCCCAGCAGAAGCGCCGCATACGCGCCCGCGTTGTTGGCCCTGCGCCAGTAGAGCCCCGCCGCGACGCACCCGAGCGCCCCCGAGGTGTACATGGCACCGGTGAGATAGATGTATTGAAACGCCGTGTCCGGGATCTGGTACCAGAGTCCGAAGACCAGGAGGAATACGCCGATAACACCGGCCGCGACCCGCGTGATGGCCACGGTTGTCGCGTCCGAAAAATTCCGGGTCCGGGTGCATGCAATAACATCGCGCGCAAGCACGGAACTCCAGGCGAGAAGGTACGCGCTATACGTCGACATGGACGCGGCAAGCATCCCGGCAACAAGCAGGCCGAGAAACCCCGTCGGTACGACCTGCCCGAGCAGCCTGGGCATTGCAGCGGTGGTGGGCACTCCCGTACCGAAGAACGCCAGGGCCGCAATGCCCCAGAACATGGGCACCATGGCCCTGCCGGCAAACGTGAGGCCTGTCCAGAAGAACATGCGCTTTGCGATTGCCGGGCTCTCCGACGACAGTGCCTTGGATGTTCCGGGTTGCCACAGTGCACCGGCGGCAACGCTGCTGACGAGGATCCAGACCACAAACGTCCACCCGAAGCGGGGATTTACAAATGGATCCACCCCCCCCTCACCGAGTGTCTGCGATACGACGGTACTCATACTCACCAGATCGACGCGGAGCAGTATCGCCAGGGTCGCCACGAACATCCCGATGGTCAGGATCACAAACTGCATGTAGTCCGTGATGACAATGGAAAACATTCCCCCCAGGATCGTGTACGCGATCACGATCAGGATCATGAGGGTCATGATGATCGCCACGGCTTCCGGCCCGAACCCCATGACTTCCGAGAGGAAAATCCCGTCAAACTTCAGAAAAATCCCCATATTCAGCACACCGCCTAGAAAGAGGACGATCCCTCCTATCAGACGCACCCGCCGCGAATAGCGCATCTCATAGAACTCGGGGATGGTCATCACACGGTGGCGGCGGAGGCCCTCAATAATAAATCCTGTACGGCCAACGGTCGAATATGCAACAAGGGAGAGAATGCCGATAATGAAAGGAGCGTATCCCGCAACGTAACCGAGCTCGCCGTAGTAGACAAAGGTAACGGTCCCCAGTTCTGTTGCCACAAATGTGGCAATCCCGAGGTACACCTTCACGTTTCTGCCCGCCACCATGTAGCCGGCAAGATTCTCGACATATCGTTTTGCCCAGATACCCAGTGCAACGCTGCCGAGAAGATACATGACCGTCACCACCCAATCGAGTGATCCGAAGTTCATGCGGCAAACACCTGCTTCCAGAATTGTGGATACAGAGACCACTTCATAAAGTTGATTCCCCAGTGAGGGCTCGCCCCCGTGGTCCAGCACGTGATCCGTCCCCTTCCGCAGGCCCGTGAGGCAAGGAGAGGATACCACGTGCCCTGATTGTTGATCTCCATGAGGCTTTCGCTTCCTTCACGGAGAGAGGTTTGCCCGAGTTGAAGGATAGAGAGGAGATGTCCGGAGCAAGAAATTTCGACACACCGCGAAGGAGAATCAAGCCTTTTAGAGCCCTTTCAGCCATTCCTGCGCGAACGCGCGTGCGGATCCCGTAGCTTCCTTTCCGGCACGGAACGCGAGCTTCCAGCTGCTGTCTTTGCTTTCGTACTCATCCTTCGCAAAAATCATCATCTTGCCTTTCTTGACCAGCTTGGCGCTGAAATCCACGTTCTGCGTTGCTTCCAGAAACGTCTGGAGACGCTCTTTCACCAGAGGACGAGGATCGCCTTTAGGAAAATCTCGCTCGTATTCCGCCAGCTTCTTCCTGTACTCTTCCGTCGACGTACGATTCGCTTCCTTCAAGTAGGCGTCCATTTCAGCGTCATTCGATGTGTCAGATTCTTCCAGATTCTTCACTGCCTCCCGGAGGGAAGTCAGAATGTCTTTGTACATAGCCTGCTGATCCGCGGGAGCCTTCGCCGCGGCTTTTTCCTGATCGGCTAACGTCGCCTTCATATCCGTCAGTTGTTTCTTCCGGGTCTCCGCCATCATCGGCATAAGTTCAGGCGCGTGCGGCTTCTGTTCCTCCCTGAATTCATCATAGATCTTCTTGAATGCGGCGCTCTCCACAAACGTGCGGGAATACTCACCGACCGCGCGGACGAGCGCAGCACGTTTATTCACCGGGATCAAGGTACATGCTGATGGATACGAAAATGACCCATAACGGAAATTCGACTGGACAAAATCCTCCACCTGCTTCTTCGTGCACTTCATGTCGGCCAGGTAGTCATCTATCCCGGCGCCCAGCGTGACGGCAAACAGAACGATGGAAACGGCAAGCAAGCGTCTCATAGTAGCACCCTCCCTGTAACACTTCACACTTCATCCCCGGCCACATGGCCGGACGTACGCACCGGTGGACGGATTACAGACCGTAGCTGGAAGGAGAGAACTTGTGCGCATAGGTATCGGCCATCTCGGAAAAGAGCGTCTCCTCTTTTTCCGGCAGCTCATCCAGCGCGACGTTGATTTTCTCCAACCACGACAATTCCCGTGGCGGCAGTGTAAGCGCCTTATCTGCCGATGCGCGGGTAATGATATCGACTGCAGCGCGGGCTGCCGCAACTGTTTGTGCATACGGTTGACGGTGTGCGACGATCGCACGGGCGACTTCCAGAGTGGCATCAGGAGAGAGGATAAGAGCCTGGGGACTCAGCTTCACGTCCGAGTCAACAAGCATCTTCCGGTAACCCAGCACCATGTCCTGCCGTGTCGCCTCGTTCATGAGTCTGCAATCGTAGGCAAGCAGTTCGAGAAACGCCTCCGGTGCCGATCCGGAAAGCAGGCGGACGTTCTGGACCGATTCATTGCTCCAGAGGTCGCACATCGCGGCAGCCACATTGCCCACCGGGCTGAAATGCGCGCAGCTTGCGGATTTCCCCTCCATGGCGATCGGGGTCCCGGTGATCGCCTTCAGAATCGGACCTTCGTATGCACAGTCTTTGGAAGGTCCGACGGCACCGCACTCGTATGCCACCAGGCTGCGTACCGCACTTGCAGCGCGAATCACCGTCGCCAGCACTTCAGGGAGCATTCCCTGTGACGCCAGCTGCATTGCCGTATTCGCAAAACCACATGCGGAATCCGCGCCCGGAACAACATGAAACCGCGCCGACACCTCCACAATCTTCCGCCAGAGCCATTCCATATCCCGTGGTGCGAGGACGCCCAGGGCGAATATCGCACCGCGGACATCCCCGTACATCAACGCCTCATCATGCACCTCTTTCCCGCCCACGGATTCTATCGAGAGAATATGTGCTCCGGCCTCCGCACACCGTTCGAACGATTCGCACAGGATATCCCACTCTTCCCCCGTACGGAGCAGTGGAGGACGCTGGCGATCCCGTACATCGGTCGGCGTGACCCGCAGCGCGCAGGGCAGTTGATACTCGTCGTGGGCCTGCCGCAGGGCGTCATTCAGAATCGTGGTAATCTCGGCTCCCCATGCGGGTTGTTCTGTCATCGGGGGCAGCAATTCGAATTCCACCACAAGGCCGGGAAGCCGCAACCGCTTCGAGGCCCTCACGATCATCGCACCCAGCTCCTGGTAGTGCGCCCGTACTTCCTGCCACGTCGCTTCTTCGATGGACATCACGGGAAGAGTGAAGTTCAGCTCCGGATAGACTTCGCCGGCCCCGATACGCATCCCGTATCCGCACGATACCGGGTGCGGCGCAACACCAAACCGGAGATCATCAGCCCGTGTGATTGCCAGCGTCTCGAATGTTCTATTCATTACGGAAACCTCATGGTGGAGTATGTATTGCCGCCTGGTGGTTCGAATGTGATGTTCGTAAAGATACCGTCTGAATTAGTCAAGAGCAAGTTCCATTCAACGAAGGAGTACCATCTTCAACGACTTTGCAGAACGTGAGGGAACCCGATCGCCATATGTCACTTCGAGGCGGCAGACATAGACCCCGGACGACAGCGCTCCGGGGTTCCAGCGAAACTCATGATACCCTTCCACAAGCACGGTCCGGGCCAGAGTCTCAATCTGCCGGCCGAGGAGATCATACACACCCAGCGTCACGTCACCCGTCCGCGGGAGAACCACACCGATCATCGTGGAGGCATTGAACGGATTGGGATAGCCGGAAAGCCCGGCCTCACGCGGCAGGGTCACGGCCGGCTGTGCCGATGCAGTCGCGATGTATCGTTGTTTGAGCGCCATGATCCTGTCGAACGATTGGTCGATACGTGCCGCCGCAATGATTCCATCACGCACCGCACCCTCGATGACATCCACCACACGGCGGGCAAGCGATTGTCCGGTGCTGTCCTGATTGCTGTTGTACAGCAGAATATCCACGCCCGCGCGCACCGCAAGGACCATTGCTTCTTCAAGTCCATAATGGCTGGATATCGCCTTCATGCTCATTTCATCGCTCACCACGACACCCTGGTAACCCAGCCGGCCGCGCAGCACGCCGGTTATCGTGGCGTCCGACAGCGTCGCCGGATAGAGGCTGTCAAGTGTGGCATTGAACAGATGACCGGTCATGACGGCATCCACACTCTGCGTTGCCAGCAGTCCGGTATAGGGTTCCAGCTCCCGTGCGGACCACGTGGTCGTCACATCCGTGAAGCCAAGGTGTGAATCGCCCGTCGCACTACCATGCCCGGGAAAGTGTTTCAGGGTCGTGATGATTCCCTTCCGGCGGAATTCGTCGATGAACCAGGCGGCATGCTGTGCAACAGCTGCGGGATCCGCCGAAAAACTGCGCTGCAGCGCCCCGATGGCGGGGCTCGCCGGGTTCACGTTGACATCCACCACAGGAGCAAGGTTGACGTTCAAACCCGTTTGGACAAACCACCCCGCCATGGTGGCGGCCGCGGCCCGGGTGTCGCTTTCCCGGTTCAACACCGTTCCGAGGCTATAGGCAGATGGTGTTGAGGAAAAGCCGTTCGATGCACCAAGCCGTGCGACCCGTCCACCCTCCTGGTCGATCGCCAGTAGAAGCGGTATGGTTGCCCGGCGCTGGAGTTCCGCCGAAAGATGGGCGATTTGGGCGGGGCTCTGGAGGTTCCCGCTCCAGGTGAACATCACCACTCCACCCACAAGACTCTGTGCAAGATCGCTCTTCAGCGTGTCCATGGAAGCGGAGGATTCCTCCACGGAGTCCCCGAGGACGGTCACCATCACCATCTGCCCGATCTTGGTCCTCAGAGGAATCTGCGCGACGACTGACGAAAAGCCGAAGGTGACAACGCTGGAACAGCAGAGGAATATACGGATGCTCAAGGGAGGTAACTTCACGGGGTGTTGTGCCTACTCTCCCTTGTAGCTGCACCCGCTGGTGCAGGTTTCACGGACCACGATTTCGGTCAGCTGCGGCAGCGCCGGCTTCAGTCTGTTCCAGATCCATCGTGCGAGGTTCTCGCTGGTAGGATTTTCCAGACCCGGCAGGTCATTGAGATAGTGGTGGTCCAGCTGTTCGTACAACGGCCGGAAAGCCTTTTTCAGATCGGCAAAATCGATGACCCATCCCAGATGCGGATCAACGGGACCCGAGACATGCACAACGACAACAAAGGAGTGGCCGTGGAGCCGGCGGCATTTGTGTCCCTCGGGCAGATTGGGCAACAGGTGTGCCGCCTCGAACCGCATTTCTTTGAATATGTCCATTGCTGATTCCTAAGGTATTCCGAGAATCTTGTGCATTTGCAGGCTCAGTTTCCACCGGGGATGCTCAAGACAGTAGAGCATGGCGAGCCGCGTATTTTCCTCCCTGGCCGGTCCGTCCATCGGCTGCAGGAAGAACTCGCTGAACCGCAGGCCTGCAAACCGCTCAGGCTCGGCACCGGGCTGAGGGAAGATGAGTTTGAGCTCATCTCCGGCAGTAACCGCCAGCGTGGTTCCCGCCTTGGGGCTCACGCAGATCCAGTCAATACCCGCCGGCGGGAGGAAGGTGCCGTTTGTTTCGATCGCCACTTCGACGCCACACGCGTGTAACGCATGGATCAGCGGTTCGTCAAGTTGCAGAAGAGGCTCACCCCCGGTGCAGACAACGAAGGGCCGCGCGGACGGATCGCTGCCGGCCGGCCAGCGTGAACTGATCGCATGCGCGAGTTCTGCGGCGGAGCGAAATTGTCCTCCCCCGGGACCACCGGTGCCGATAAAATCGGTATCACAGAACCGACAGACCGCGTCTGACCTGTCTTCTTCCCGGCCGCTCCAGAGGTTGCATCCCGAGAAGCGGCAGAAGACGGCCGCTCTGCCGCTGTGGGCTCCTTCACCTTGAATGGTGTAGTAGATCTCTTTAATGGAATAAAGCATATTTCCCCGAGTGATGCCACGAATTCAAGATTACCCCCTTGTACTCCCCCGTGCCAGTGACGAGAATACACCTGCAAAACAGAGCACCGAGAAAATGCCAAAGGCCACATGTACACTCTGAAGGAATTGCGGGTAATATGAAGGCAGAATCTGCACACGGCCGATGAACATCGCGAACACCAGCATGGTGATGCCGAGACTTATCGTCTGACCGGTCATGCGCATTGTTGCCAGTGTTCCGGCCGCCACCCCGTACACCGTCCGTTCGACCGAACCCATGACCGCGTTGGTGTTGGGGGATGAAAACAATGCAAAACCGAAACCCAGAAAACCCAGTGCTGCAACGATAAGGGGAAACGGTGTCGTCGCGGTAAGAAACACAAAGAAGAGAAGACCACAGACAATCACCCCCATTCCCACCGAGGAGACAATACGGGGATCGATCCGGTCGGACAGTTTCCCGGCGAACGGTGAGCCTGCCGCCATTACCACCGGCTGGGCCAGCAGCACCAGTCCGGCCTGTTGCGGATTGAGCCCGCGTATGTACATCAGGTAGAGGCCGAGGAGGAAGGATACCGCGAAGGTTGCGCTGTAGTTGATAAACGCCGCAAGATTGGAAAAGGCAAAGACCCGGTTACGCCGGAACAAATTGATATCCAGCACAGGGCTCTCCGCATGCAGTTCCCACAGGACAAACGCCAGGAGCAGCAGGAGTCCGCAGGCCGAAAGAACCGCTCCGGAGAGGTCGGGGAGGAGGGAGAATCCGTACATGAGCGCCACCAGTCCGACTGCGTAGATGCATGATCCCATGACGTCAAACCGGGCTCCCCGTGACTCGATCCATTCCCCCCGCATCTTCATTACCACAAGGATGATCATCAGCAGACCCAGGGGAACATTCGCGAGGAAGATGCTCCGCCAGCCGAACTGCTGCGTAAGGATGCCTCCGACAAACGGGCCGAGCGAAAGCCCGACATAAACCGACGCCGTGTTGATACCGAGCACCCTGCCCCTTTCCCCTGAGGGAAAAAGGGAGGTGAGAATGGCAATGCTTGTCCCTGCCATCATCGCAGAGCTGATGCCCTGCAGCACTCGCCCACCGATGAGCAGACCCAGCGAAGGAGAAAGGCCGCAGAGCAGCGATGAGCAGGTGTGCAGGATGATACCTCCGAGGAACACCCGCCTCCGGCCGGTGATATCTGCAATCCGGCCAAAAGGGACAAGGAAGACCGAGGAGGAAAGAAGATACGAGGTCGGCACCCATCCCAGCAGCACTGCACTCATGGAGAATTCTGTCCCTATCGCGGGAAGGGCGATGTTGATGGAGGAACTCATGAACGGCGTCAGGAACGATGCAAGACTGGCGACAAAAAGGGCCGTTTGCTTGCTGATAGGGCTGGACAAAGACGGTGTTCCGCAGATAGTTCAAGAAGGTGTCGCCGGCGATCCTGGAAAAGTATAACGAGGACCGACCGAAGAATCAAGAGCGGAGAGCGCCCGGGCCAGAAGCGCCGTGGCTCCGGTGATCGCAACGATCAATTGACATTCTCCGCAGCAGCCCGTAACTTCTTCTACAGTTCTCTTTTCTCTCCCGCACCTGGTACTCGAGGTTTGACCCATGCGCACATCCGCCGTCCTGTCGTTCTCACGGAGATCTTCCGCGGGAGATCTTCCGCACGTGCGGCTGCTTGTCCTCCGGGCCGTGCTGGGTCTCATTGCCTTCGCAACCACTCTCCATGCGCAACAATCCGATACCTACCTGATCCCCACGAGTGATGGCATTTCCCTTGATGCCACGGTTGTCACGCCGTCGGGTATTGTCCCTGCGGACGGTTTCCCCGGGGTTGTCCTTGTCCACGGATACGGGGGAACCAAGGATGATCCCTTCATGTCCGCCATCGCGAACACGCTCGCATCGCGCGGGTATGCCTCTCTCGCATACAGCGTTCGCGGACAGGGAAATTCAGGGGGACTTTCCACGACGAGCGGCCCGCGCGAAATGGCGGACCTCCGGGAGGTGATCTCTTTTTTCCGGGCGGTTCCGAACATCAACCCCGAGAAACTCGGTGTGGCCGGTGGATCACAGGGGGGCATCCACGCGTGGTATGCTGCGATGGCCAATATGCCCGGCGTGAAGGTGATAGCAACTCTCGTGGCGCCCCCTTCCTTTGCCATGGATCTCGTGCCAAACAACTGCATCAAACAACAGCTGCACTTTGAGTTGAACCTTGGCGCGGTGCGCTTCGCCCCGGACCGGGACCGTATCAAAGAATTCGTGATCGCAGACCGGTGGGACAGCGTGGTTGCTTACAGCCTCCAGAGGGATTTCCGCCCATTGCTGGACAGTGTGCGCATCCCGGTTTTCCAGAGCCTGGCATGGGCGGACGTCCTGTTTCCTGTGAACGAGGGTATCCGCACGGTGCAGCGCCTGACAAACCGCGGGATTCCCATCTGGTCATCTTTCGGAACAAACGGACACGGCGAAGATCTCAACCTGGGGGAGTACCTTTGGTTATTTGACGAAATTTTCCTCTGGTTTGACCGCTGGTTGAAAGATACGCCCCTGGATCAATCTGACAGACCCCGGATCGTCTATGCAGACGATCGGGCCGACTGGCCTCATCGCGAGACCATGGGATGGCCGCCGGAACCGGCAGGCTCGCTCAGGCTTGCCCTGAGCAATGGGGCCCTCCGTACAACTCTGCCGAACACCATGGAAGAGCCGTCGTTTGTCCTTTCCTATGACACAACGTATACGCCGGGACAGGGGTGGGATGAAGGCTACAAAGGAACCCGGTTCAATCAGGCATTCAGAGACAGCGGCGCCCGTTTTCTCTCCTCTCCTTTGGCCGACACGCTTGACGTTGCCGGCATACCTTTCGCGCACCTTGTGCTCCGCTCCGATGCCCCCCGGTTTCAGGCACATATGCGGCTGTATGATGTCGCTCAAAGCGACACAGGTCTCGTCTGGCGGTTGATGACGCGAGGGACCAACGGTGTCCGGTCGTACACGCCCGGCACCACCATCGACCGGGAGTTCGAATGCCAGGCTCTTGCTCACCGAATCGCTCCGGGCAACAGAATCGGTGTGGAGATAACATCCCTCGACATGTACGACAACAACCGGGCGCACATCATCCCGTATTTTTCCTCCTCCGCCAGCGCATTGATGATCTCTCCCTCGGACCCGTCCTATGTCGACCTTCCGTTGATCGGCGGGGCGACATTCGTCGATGTGCGTACGACCGCCTTCTCCCCGCCCGCCGGGTTTCTCCTGCACCAGAACTTCCCGAACCCGTTCAACCCCGCCACCACCATCCGTTTTTCACTCGCTGCGGCCGGCCCCGTTCTTCTCGAAGTGTTCAGCGTGCTGGGACAGCGGGTGGCCACACTTATCGACGGGCCGGTGGAGCGGGGGGAACATCAGGTGCAGTTCCATGGGAGAGGACTCTCGAGCGGCATGTACATCTGCCGTTTGAGCGTCGGCAGGATATCCATCGAACACACCATGCTACTAGTGCGCTAACCCGAGTACTCCTTCCCAGATCCTGCCGTCACAGCAGTGGCAATACTCCGACTGTTGTCCAGCTGTGAGAGACCGAAAGCCAGGAATACCTGCAAGACCTCTGTGAAACCTGATCAGGCGCATCAGCAAAGCAGAAGAGCCCGCGGGCGCCGCCGGGCTCTTCCGGTAGGGCAAAACACAATGTCAGCGCACGTCAACGCTGAATGCGTGCAGATCCCCCTTTGGCAAATGCGCGGACCTGCTCCAGAGTGGCCATGGTTGTATCCCCCGGGAACGTGGTGAGCAGCGCTCCGTGTGCCCACCCGAGCTTGACCGCTTCTTCCGGCGACTCGCCTGCCAGGAGGCCGTAGAAGAACCCGCTGGCGAATCCATCCCCGCCGCCGACGCGGTCCAGCACGGTGAGTTCCGCGGTGGGTGCGGTGTAGGTCTTGCCGTTGATCCATGCCACGGCGCCCCAGCTGTGGTGGTTCGTGGAATGGACCTCACGCAGAGTCGTTGCAACGACTTTCACCTGCGGGTGTTTCTTCACCACCTTGTCGATCATGCCAAAAAACGTGCTCGGGTCGAGCTTCGATTTGGCCGCCACTTCCGGACCGGGGATACCCAGGCCCTTCTGGAGGTCTTCTTCGTTGCCTACCAGAACATCCGCGTTTTCCACGATACGCGCAACCACCTCCACCGCCTTCTGCTGCCCGCCCCAGATGTTCCACAATTTCTCGCGGAAGTTCAGGTCGAAGCTTACCGTTGCTCCGGCTTTTCGTGCCGCTTTCATTCCTTCGATGATCACCTCGCCGGTGGTCTCCGAGAGCGCGGCGAAGATTCCGCCGCTATGGAACCACCGGACACCGCCCGCAAAGATGGCATTCCAGTCGAAGTCACCGGGTTTCAGCTGCGCCGCCGCTTCGTTTGAGCGGTTGTAGAACACCACAGGGGCGCGGACACCCTGTCCGTGGTCGCTGTACACGGTGGCCATGTTCGGCCCGTTGACGCCGTTGTGTTTGAACCGTTTGTAGAATGGCCGGACACCCATGGCCTTCACGCGTTCGGCGATCAGATCTCCAATCGGATAGTCCGCCATCGCCGTGGCAATGCCCGTGTTCATCCGGAAACAATCGGCAAGGTTTGCGGCCACGTTAAACTCCCCGCCACTCACATGAATCTGACACTCCGTTGCCTTCCGGAATGGAATGATGCCCGGGTCCAGCCGGTGCACCAGCGCCCCGAGGGAGACCAGGTCCAACGCACCATCCGGACGGACATTCAACTCGTTGCTCATGCGACACTCCTTCCTTCTGTTGACGACGCCCCGCGTTGCTGCTCGATGGGCAGGCACAGGGACGGGCAATACAATATCGGTGCATATGCTGCTTTTGTCAACATCTGTTTTTATGTCGCACGAACGCCGGGCGGCGGTAAAGTTACTGTTTTGAAGCGGAATCCCTCCTGCCCGTAATACTCTCCCTTGAAATCTTCCTTGGTTCTGAAGCAGGGAGTCCGTATATTTATTGATATATTCACAATTTCAAAACCCCGAAAGGAACACCCATGCGCACACTCTGGGCCGCCCTACTGGCGGTCGGACTTATCGGATGTCAAACGACTGGCGAGAAGAATGCAAAGCTCGAAACCCAGAAAGACAAAGTCAGCTACAGCATCGGTCTGAACATCGGAAAGAACATAGCGCGGGATTCCATCGCCATCAACCCGGACATCTTTCTGCGTGGCGTGCTGGATGCAGCGGCGGACAGCGCCCATCGTCTGATGACGGACCAGGAAATGCAGGAAACCATGATGGCGTTCCAGCAGGAGATGCAGAAAAAGCAGATGGAACAGGCCCACGCGGCAGGCGAGAAGAACAGACTTGAGGGCGAAGCCTTCCTCGCGGAGAACGCCAAACAACCCGGCGTGGTGACGCTCCCCAGCGGACTGCAGTACAAGGTGCTGGTGCAAGGCAAGGGGAAAAAGCCCAACGCCGCATCCACCGTCAAAACTCACTACAGCGGCAAACTGCTGAACGGCACCGAGTTTGATAGTTCCCTCAAGCGCGGCGAGCCTGCGGTGGTCCCGGTGGGCGGTGTCCCCAGAGGGTGGTCCGAAGCCCTGATGCTTATGCCGGAGGGATCGAAGTGGGAATTGTTCATCCCCTCATCTCTGGCTTATGGTGAAGCCGGAGCGGGCGGCGTTATCCCCCCGAACGCGACACTGATCATGGAAGTGGAGCTGATTGCCATTCAGTAAAAGACAAGGTGGGGGATGCACTGCTGCTGCATCCCCCACCGGTTTCTCTCCGCAGTCTTCTGCACCCATCCCTTAGCGCATGACCACCATCTTCCGGGTTTGCGTGAACGTCCCGGCCTGGAGGCGGTACACGTAGACACCGCTCGCGAGATTCGCGGCATCGAATTCCACCGCTCGTTCTCCCGCCTCATAAATCCCGTCCACCAGCGTCGCCACTTCTCCGCCCAGCAGATTAAACACCTTGATCGTCACCGTGGACCGTTCCGGCAGTCCGAACCGGATTGTCGTGGTGGGATTGAAGGGGTTGGGATAGTTCTGGCTCAGGCGATATTCTACGGGAGCGCTTTCAACAATCTTCACGCCGGTTGGAATGGCGACATTCCACCAGGTCGGCGGGACGACCTCGATGGTATCGCCGGACTGGTTTGCATCCTTTGCACTCACTTCCACGCGCGCGAAACGGTCCGACACAAAAATGTATTTGACCTCGACTCCCGTTGAGGTGGTGTCAACTCTCTTTATCCGCAACGCCTGTTCGACACTTCCGCCGGGCATCTTCATCGCGCCGTAGGCATCTACAGTATATGTGGCCTTGTGGGTCTTCGTCGCCGGGGCGATGATATAGGAACTCCCCAAAAGGAGAAAACTTGTATCGGTGTAGGCGGATTTCCACGTCGAGAGATAGTTCACGGGCAATGCGTAGAACGTATCCGGACGTGCATTGACCCATTCCGCCAGTCCATTTCCGAACAGGGGAACGGTTCCTGCCGCCATATCCCCCAGGGTGCCCAGTGTCGCGGTGGCCCCTCCGGGACTTTTATCGTAGGTGTAATAGCGCCACGCGGTGGCAACCACGGAAATTCCACTGTAGCTGATCGACGCCTGTCCGGTGTGTGCGTGCGTCGCTCCAACCCGTGTAAACCCGTATGGAGTACTGGCAACGGCGATGGGCTTCAGCGCAATCGGGATGTTCGCGTTCAGGTTGCTGAAGTCCCACAGAGTGTTGCTGCCCGCAGAGCCGACATAGAGTCTGGTGGTCACGGAATCGGGAGTGTGAGTAAACCCCCGGTTGAGCATGGACTCCGCCTGAACGATGCTGATTGTGGTCTGGGCGGAGGCGGGTCCCGCCATCCACACCATCGAACACAGAACCAACACGCAACGCGAAAAATACTTCATATCCCCTCCTTTGTTCTGGTTGTTCACACTCTCTACGGGGCACACGGGAAGCCGCAGCCGTGCGCTGTCGAGCCGTCTATTAAACTGCGCCTCGGGACCGGATCTGCCGGTCCACGCGGCATTGCTCCATTCAAAGTCCGAGATCGGATTAGCCGCGAACGCCGTGCATCGTCGCAGAAGCGTCAGAACCGTGCTTCCAGGACAAGCACATAGTTGCGTGGAGGCATCATGTTGCCGATGAGCTCCACATAGTTGTACTGCAGGGCATTGCTCACATTGAATGTGGCATTCAGGGGGACGCCCACAAACCCGAAGTCCAATCCGATGCGGAAATCCGTGACATAGATGGGGACCCGCTCGTCCCCGTCCGGCACAATGCCCACCTCCACCAGTTCTTCGTCGATCCTGTCCACACGGCTGATGTAGCGGAAATCCGCCCCCAGCGTAACCGGACCGATCCGAGAAGAGAGGTTTGTATAGAACAGATGCCGGGGCCGGTACCTCAGAATGTCATTGTTGGTGATGTCTTCGGGGTAGACATACGTGTACCCGAGATTGAACGACAATCCCCCGTTGAACAGCCCGAGCTTCAAGGAGGTTTCCACGCCCTGCACGCGGGCCTTGATGACGTTCCGCCACTGGATCTGCAGGTCCGACCCCGAGACGATAAGCCCCGCTTCGATGAGATTGTCGTAGTCGGTCCTGAAGGCCGCGACATCAAACGATCCGAAATCGCTCAGGGCCTGTGAGACGCCGACCTCATACGAGTAGCTCTGTTCCGGCTTCAGGTCTGTATTCGGGACTGCGGTCAGGTTGCTCACGCCGGCAGTGATGAACGCTTCCGTCACAGAGGGGACCCTGAAGCCCTGGCCGTAGGACGCGCGCAGTGTCGTACCCAGGAAAGGCCTGTAGGCGATCGCCGCCTTGGGATTCACCTGTGCGCTCGGCTCGGTCAATCCGAGCGACTGATAATCAAATCGTGCGCCGAGAGTCAGCGTGAAGTTGTCCAGGAGTTTCATTTCATCCTGTCCGTAGACCGCAAGACCGCCGATCACGTGGCTGCTGAACACGTCTCCGCCGATCATGTCGATATTCGCATCCACACCGAACGTCAGGGTGTGAATGGTATTGAGAAGCAGTGTGGCCAGGCCCTCGGCCCGCAGGCCGTCGGCGTACGATTCGGCCCTGCCGATCCCGGATCGCGTCTCGAATCCCCAGTCGTTATGGAGCCACATCACCCGGGAGGTGAAGAGAAGCTTGTCGGACATAACGCTGTTGTACTGGCCGCTGACAAAGAACCGCACCGATTTGACGTTGTCCGTCTGCTGTGCGACCGGCGGGATGAGCGCTGAATCCAGGGTTCGCCAGTACAGATACTGTCCCCCGAACTGATTGAGGAGATTGAACGTCAAGGTGACCGCGGAGGACGGAGAAAGATCCTGCACGGCCTTGATGTAAAAATTGTACCGCCGCCGGTAGTCATTTTCGCGATAGCCATCATCCAGCTGCCGGGACATGAACAGCGATACGCCGAGATCGCCCGACTTGTACGCATGGCTGACCGATTGGCCGTTGGTGAAGCGATGTTTGTCAGACCATTTCCACTGGCCGTATGACGGGTTGTTGTACATTCCTCCGTAGGCCCGGACAATCGTCTCAGCCCGCTCAGGAATCGGCTTGGTAATAATGTTGATCACCCCCCCGAGCGCACTGGATCCGTAGAGCGCGGAACTGGCCCCTTTGACCACTTCGATCCGCTCGACCTGACCCACCGGGATGGCCTCAAAGGTCAGCTCTCCCGTGTCGCCGGCGATGAAGGGGATTCCGTCCACGAGCATGAGCACGCGGCTGCCGGCGCCGCGGCTGTATCCGCTGGAGCCGCGGATGTTCACCTGGAACCCCGTCATGTTCACGCCGGGAATATACCGGAGCGCATCATCGATCACGAGCGCATTGCGCTGCTGTATCTCCCCCGCGTCCATGACCGATATGCTGACCGGAACATCTTCGAGGGATTGTTTGCGCTTGCTCGCGGTGATGACGTACTGTTCAATCTGCACCGGAGTCTGGACCAGGGAGACGTTCAGGACCGTCTCCGCTCCTTCTGTAACCGCCACATCGGTTCGTGTGACGCGCTGATATCCGACCATGGAGAACATGATCGTGTGCGTCCCGGCGGGCACATCCGGGATGAGATACTCGCCTTTGAGATTGGTGGTAGTCCCCCGCACGGTGCCCTGTACAAGCACGGTGGCTCCCACAAGCGGTTCGGTTGTCCCTTCGGCGCGGGATGTCACCCGGCCGGCAATGGAGCCGCCTCCGCCGAACCCCCGGTCACTCAGGGCAAGAAGCAACAGGAAGCGTGAGAGATGTCCGTTTCATCGCCATGGTTTCGGAGGCAGGTTATGATAATCCACATAGATGTCGATGTCGGGCGTGATGCGGTGCAACACAATCCTCACGGGCGCCGGAACGAACGAATCCGGATTCACCGCATACACGCCCGCCGGTCTCCAGTCCGCAAAAAAGTTCGGACCATACCGCCAGGCCACAACGACATAACTGTATGTCGCCACCTGGAGTGTTGTCCCTTCCGTGGTGAAAGCATAGTGCACCGTGTCCGCCCGCCGGTCTCCGCCCAGGATCTTCAGAGCTCCCTGGACGCCTGTAGTTACCTGGGGATACACGACAGCCCTCCCACTAAGTAAGGCGTCAAGGATGCCGCTGCTGTCCGTCGGGTACTCCGTGAATGCCGCTATGCGCAACTCAAGGAGGCTGTCGGGTTCCGGCCAGTTCTTGTAGTGGATCACGCCGCTGAACCCGGAAGGTTCGTTCAGCGGCGCAAGCCCCTTGTCGCATCCGGAGATGAAAACAAAGAAAGAGGCCAGCAACAGTATCGGAAGGGGGGGGTGTTTCATGGAACTCCTCAATAACAAGAACACGAGGGCAGGGGAAAAAGTTCGTGAGCCCCGTCACAACAACAGAAATAACTTCTCTTTCGATATCTGACTTGCTTTAGACCCGGTAAGACCATAGATTTGTTGTCAGAATGCTGGTCCATGTCCGGACAGGCTCCAAGACGCTGATCTCGGCCAAGGCAATCACATATCCGGAGGTCCCATGAAACACTTTATTCTTTGTTGCACGTTGCTCTTTGCTATCTCGGCGGCTTCGGCACAGGGCATCGGGTTCGGGGTTCACGGGAACATGATCAATTCCAATCTCAACGCGACCCTCAGGCAGATCGGCAATATCCCCCCCCCCACCAATACGGTTCAGATAGCGCTTGAAGAAATCTACGGAATAGGCTGGGGAGGCGGCGTGCATTTCGACATCGGTCTCGGCTTGGTGAGCTTCCGCCTCTCCGGAGACTACACCACTCTCTCACCCGACAAGGACAAGTTCGCGAGCCTCGTTCAGCAGGTCTTTCCCGGTGTGACGGGTGTATCCTATGTGGATGGCGGAAAGGTGGATATGTGGTCCGGCAGTGCCAACGCGAAGCTGAACCTGCTGCCTCTCCCTATCTTCAAAATCTATGCAACCGGAGGCGTCGGTATGGCAAGCGTCCAGTCGACAAACGCGAACCTGAAGGTCGGCACCACACCCGTCAGCTTCATGATTCTCGACAACCAGACCGCCATGACCACGAATCTCGGCGCCGGAACGGATATCTCCCTGGGCGGAGTGGCCCTGTTTGTGGAGCTCAAGTTCAACTGGCTCTTCCTCAAAGAAAATGCGGGAACGAGCACCATGGTGCCGATCGCCTCTGCGGGGCTCACGTTCTAAGCGACGCAACCGCTCTCCGGCCGGCACACAGACGCCCGGCTTCGGATATGTCGTGCCGGCTGCTACCCTCACCTCTGCGCACAAACGCCCGGTCCCGCGTTGCGGGACCGGGCGTTGCTCTTCATGGGAACCCCATCCCCCCCTACCGGGACACCTCTTCGGCTTCGGCGGCCCGCTTCGACATCCGTTTCCGCATGTCCGCATCGAGATATTTCTTCCGGATCCTTATGCTCTCCGGGGTCACCTCCACCAGTTCATCGTCCGTGATCCATTCGATGGCCTGTTCGAGTGTGAGCCTGCGCGGCGGTTCGAGGCGCACGGCCTCATCGGATCCTGATGCGCGCATGTTCGTCAGCTGTTTGGTCTTGCAGACATTCACCGTCATGTCCTTCTCCCGCGAATTCTCGCCCACGACCATGCCGGCATACACCTTCGTACCCGGTTCGATAAAGAAGACCGACCGCTCCTGCAGCTTCCACATTCCGTAGGCGACCGCTTCACCCGATTCCATGGTGACCATCGCCCCTTTCATGCGGTGGGTCATATCCCCCTTGTAGGGATCGTACCCGTGGAAGTTGTGGTGCAGCACGCCCGTTCCCTTCGTCTGCGTCATGAATTCGCCCCGGAACCCGATCAGTCCGCGGGCCGGTACGATGAATTCCAGGCGGGTATTCCCGTTGCTGGCCACCATATTTTTCATTTCGCCGCGTCTGCGGCCGATGTTCTCGATTACCACACCGACGAACTCATCCGGAACATCAATGATGACATGTTCCATCGGCTCCGAGAGAACGTCATCGATCCGTTTGTAGATCACTTCCGGACGCGAGACTTGAAATTCAAACCCCTCTCGCCGCATGGTCTCAATGAGGATTGCCAGATGCAATTCGCCGCGCCCGCTCACTTTGAACGTGTCCGGGGAATCCGTCAGCTCAATACGCATGCTCACGTTGGACCGCAATTCGCGCGTAAGCCGTTCGCTGAGATGGCGTGTCGTGACATACTTTCCTTCCAATCCGGCAAACGGCGAGTTGTTGACGAGGAAGTTCATCGAAAGGGTCGGCTCTTCAATGGCCACAAAGGGAAGCGGTTTGGGATCCGCTTCGTCGGCAATCGTCTCTCCGATATCCACGTCTTCCATGCCGGCAATGGCAATAATATCACCCGCCCCGGCTTCCTGTACTTCCACGCGCTTGAGGCCGTCGAAGGTGTAAATTTTTGTCACCCGGGCATCCTCCACCTGACCGTCACGATGGATGATTTTCATGGGCGATCCAAACCGGATCGTCCCCCGGTGTATGGTCCCGATTCCCAGCCGGCCGAGATAATCATTGTAATCGATGGTGGTGACCAGCATCTGGAACGGCGACACCGTATCGCCGGGCGGTGGCGGAACGTGTTGCACGATCGCATCCAGAAGAGGAAGGAGGTTGGCGCTTTCCTGGTCAAGCTCATTCCTGGCGATGCCCTGTTTGGCAATACAATAAATGGTCGGGAAATCCAGCTGATGATCCTTCGCCCCGAGGGAGAGAAACAGCTCAAAAACCAGATCGAGCACTTCGTGCGGACGTGCATCTTTCCGGTCGATTTTGTTGATCACGACGATGGGTTTGAGATTCAGATCGAGCGATTTCTTGAGGACAAATTTCGTTCCCGGAAGGGGACCCTCGGCGGCGTCCACGAGAAGAAGCACGCCATCCACCATCGTGAGTGTCCGCTCCACTTCGCCCCCGAAATCGGCGTGCCCCGGAGTGTCCACGATGTTGATCTTGGTGTTATTGTAGTGGATGGAAGTGTTTTTTGCCAGAATGGTTATGCCGCGTTCTTTTTCCAGATCATTGGAATCCATCACGCGGGTCACCACTTGCTGGTTCGACCGGAAGGTGCCGGTCTGCCGGAGCATGTGGTCAACCAGCGTGGTCTTCCCGTGGTCAACGTGGGCGATAATGGCGATGTTGCGGATGTCGTTCCTGCGCTGCATGAGTCTCCGGTGATTGTCGGGCCAAGCATATAATAAACAAAAAAGGAGGGTGAATTCCAACGAAGCGGGTCTCCGCCGTGGCCGGCGGTTCAACATGCAGACCGTAACCCGTCTGTGTCTCCGTTTCCGGGGTCGGGATGCGGGAAATGCTCATGTAGCTTGACTTTTCACGCCGGTTTCACTAAGTAGAGGGGACACTTTCAGGAACAACCGTGCCGCGCGCATTCACATGAAGACCCTGCTTCTGGAACACATCCACCCCCGTGCCGTCGGGGCCCTGGTGCAGGCATCCCTGCAGGTGACCGGGTCCACCGGGAGTCTGCATGAAGACGAACTGATAGCGGCCCTGCAGGGGGTCTCCGTCCTCGGTATCCGGTCCCGCACCCCCGTAACGCGCCGCGTCCTGGAAAACGCTCCCGATCTGATGGCAATCGGCGCCTACTGTATCGGAACGAACCACATCGACCTGGAAGCCGCTTCACTGCGAGGGGTGGCAGTATTTAATGCGCCCTACAGCAACACGCGCAGTGTGGCGGAACTGGTTATCGCGGAGATCGTTTTTCTCGTCAGGCGTCTCCTGCCGAAGGTCGTCAGCGCGCACGAAGGTGCATGGGACAAATCGGCGGAGAACGCCCGGGAGGTGCGGGGCAAGAAGCTGGGCATCATCGGGTTCGGCAACATCGGCTCACAGGTATCGACTCTCGCTGAAGCCATGGGCATGGACGTCCACTACTACGACAATGTGGACAAGCTGACCATCGGCAACGCCACGCGGGTGCCGACCCTTCAGGAGCTCCTCCGTCTGGCGGACATCCTGACGATCCATGTCGACGGCAACCCTGCCAATGCCGATCTGATTGGTGAAGCGGAGTTCGCAGCGATGAAGGAGGGGGCGATCCTCCTGAACCTCAGCCGCGGCCATATCGTCAACATTGATGCCCTCGCACGTCACCTCAGGTCCGGCAAGGTTGCCGGAGCCGCAGTGGATGTTTTTCCCCACGAACCGAAAGATGCAACAGAGCCGTTTCGCTCACCTCTCCAGGGGATCCCCAACGTCCTGCTCACGCCCCACATCGGAGGAAGTACCGAGGAGGCCCAGGAGAACATCGCGGATTTTGTCTCCAGCAAGCTTGTGGACTACCTTTCCAGCGGCAACACCTTCACCAGTGTGAATTTCCCGAAAATCACTGTGCCGCGGGCGGATGTCGCGCACGCGCGGCGCGTCCTGCACGTCCATCAGAACGTCCCCGGTGTGCTCTCTCAGATTAACGGCATCTTCGCAAAGAACAACGTCAACGTGCTCTCACAATCCCTGCGCACGAACGAGCTGATTGGTTACGCCGTCGCAGACGTGGACAAGTCGCATGAAGAGACGTTTTTCCAGGACCTGCGGCAGGTTGCGCACACGATCAGGGTACGGATCCTGTAATCGGGGCCTGATCCGGTAGAATCCAGCTAAACCGTTCGGTCCCCGTCAGCGTCACACGTTCTGCCAGCGCCCGGTAGCGCGCCGCCAGTCCGCACACGTAGTCCTGCGCTTTTGCCGCCAGATCCGTCAATCCCGTCAGTCCGGCCACCTTCCACGAGGCCACCAGGTCATCCACAATGTCCGCATAGTCGCTGGCGGTATAGACGCCGATTTGCTGCGCCACCCTGGAGAAGCGGGTGAACAACAGATCGTCCTGACCGTCATACATGAGCACCGCAGGCATCGTGATTTTCTTTTTCATCATTGTCGCAAATGCGCGGACGGCTCCGGCGGGGTCAAGGACGAACACCTGCTCCATGAACAGCTTATACGCCTTCTCATGCCGGGCTTCATCACCGGCAATGACCCCGCAGATGACATGCAGGGATTCCTCACCCGCCTTCTTCGCCATTGTGGCAACATTCCGGTGGGAGATCTTCGTGGCCCGTTCCTGGAAGGAGGTGTACACAAAACCGAGATACGGATCGTTTTCCGTCTGGGGGTCGAATCCCCGGTTGAGGAGATGGTGGATCGTCGTTTCCACCGCGCGCATGTTCACTCTACCGCTGAAGGAGAGATAGCGGTTGAGGAGGTCTCCGTGGCGGTTTTCTTCGGCGGTCCATCCCCTGCTCCACCGGGCCCAGGGATCATCGCTTGTGCCGGTCGCATCCGTGAGCCCCTGCAGCCGGTTCAACCACGTCTGGTAGGTCGGCAGGGCTTCTTCCGTGACCATGTCGCCGACGAGGACGGCCAGCAAATCGTCCGGCAACGCGCGTGCCCGTTCGCGGAGAGCCGTCAGGGGTTCGATCCATCCATCCCCCCGCAGGTCGGGCAAAAAGTCCGACGGCTGCCAGCTCTCCCCCACCGGCTTCAGCAGCGTGCCGATGTGCCCGTTCACAAACCCCCGCATGCTCTGGACCACTTCGATATGTTTCTCGATCGACATCGTTGCACCCTCCTCCGTATTCGGGTAATGTACAATATTCTCCCTAATCCTCCAAGATTCAAAAAAGCCCCGCTCGTGAGCGGGGCTTTTCCCTTAGTAGTTGCGCCATCCGGAGGTCTTGTGGCCCGGGGAGGATGAAGACTTCTTCCGGTCCGGTCTTTTTGTCTTTCGCGTGCCATCGTGCTGCGGTTTCCGGCCCGATGGGTGCGGATGAGCATGCGTTCGCGCGGGAGCACTGCTGTGTGCATGGACGGGTGCATCAGTTCTCCCGCCATGTTCCGGCGCAGGGGGTGTGAATCCGGGATATTTCTGAACGGAAAACTTCTTTCCGACGAATTGTTCGATACGCTTGAGGTGCAGTTGATCCTCGCGGCCGACGAAGGTAATGGCGTCCCCGTTTGCACCGGCACGTCCTGTACGGCCGATCCGGTGAATGTAATCTTCTGCATAGTGGGGGATATCATAGTTGATGACGTGGGAGATACCGGTGACATCGATGCCACGGGCGGCGATGTCCGTCGCCACAAGCACACGGTATGTCCCCTGCTTGAATCCCTCCAGCGCGCGTTCGCGCTGCGCCTGCGTGCGGTTCGAATGGATGGCGACCGAGGTGATCTGCTTCCGTTCGAGACGCTTGCAGATCTTGTCGGCCCCGTGTTTGGTGCGTGAGAAGATGAGCACAGACTGCATTTCCTCCCTGTCCAGGGCGTAGAAGAGCAGATCCATCTTCGCATCCTGGGAGGCGGAATAGAAATGCTGGACAATCGTTTCGACCGGATTGCGGCGTTCGCCCACTTCCACGATTTGCGGATCCCGCAACACGAGCGCAGCCAGTGCGTTGATTTCCCGGGAGAGCGTGGCGGAGAAGAGGAGCGTCTGTCGCTCGGCGGGCATCGCATCAATGATTTTCCGGACGTCGCGGATGAACCCCATATCCAGCATTCTGTCCGCTTCGTCGAGGACCAGGGTCTGGATGCGGGAGAGATCGAGGCTGCGACGTTGCATATGATCCAGCAATCTTCCCGGTGTGGCGACGATGATGTCCGCGCCGCGGCGGAGAAGGGTGAGCTGTCTGTCCATGCTCACGCCGCCATAGATGGAGACGGAACGGACCGTGAGAAAGCGTCCATAGGTGGCCACCGCGGTTTGCACCTGCTGTGCGAGTTCCCGCGTGGGAGTCAGCACCAGCACCCGGGGATGACGTTCGCGAGGCCCGGCGCCTTCTTGCTGCGAAAGACGCTGGAGCAATGGAAGCACGAAGGCGGCTGTCTTGCCGGTGCCGGTTTGCGCACAGCCAATAATATCTTTGCCGGCAAGGGCCGGCTGGATGGCGAGCGTCTGGATGGGAGTCGGCACGGTGTATCCCGCTGCGCGCACTCCCTGCATGATACGGTCGGAGAGACCGAGTTTGGTAAATCCCATGAAACATACCTTGAAGTATTGGAGAAAACCGTGAACCGCCGAAGCACGCAGAACTGCGTGCAGGCGATCCTGCACAACCATACAGGTGATGGGAAGCGAAAGGAGGGCGGTGAAAAAAACCTAGCGTTTCGTCATCGGAAAGCGACTCTCAAACGTCCGCTTCCGATACAAGGAGACCGGTTGCGGAATGCCTGTCCGCCTTGCGGCGGACTGCTGGTTTGCAGTAGTATACGATACCGTTTTTCCCGGTCAATTCCTAATCCGGGCGGGAAGTGATCAGCGCCAGGCTTCAAACACCGCCTGTACGTTTTCGCTCGAATTGTCCTTCCCCCACTCGCACTGCGCAATCACGCCCCCCCTCCCATCGTCCAGCGCCGCGCGTACCCGCTGCACGGCGTTCCGCACATCATGCGTTGTACCGTAGGGAAGAATCTGCTGCCTGTCAATTTCTCCCCAGAAAGTCACCTTGCCCCGGTATCGGCGTCCGAGTTCTTCAATGTTCATGCAGAAGAGTTGTGAGTTGAGGGCATCAACGCCGACCTCGATCAGATCGCCGTAGATGGCCTCGATATTTCCGTCCGAGTGGAAAAAGACAAATTTTCCGGCCGCATGAATGATATCGCAGTAGGCTTTGTACAGGGGTTTGAATGTCGCCCGCCACATGTCCGGACTGATGAGGAGCGCGGTGTTGGAACCCCAGTCATCCATAAGGGCGACCGAATCCACATTGCTGCGCGCCCATTGGCCCACATCTTCCAGATAGTACTCATGCACCATTGCAATGAGCGTCCGGACTTCCGCAGTGTCATAGGCAAGATCGATGTAGAGATTCTCCGTACCGCGGAGAAATTGCAGACGTTCAAACGGCCGAGCGCAGACACCCGATGTCATGAACTTCTCACTCGCCTCACACTCCCGGTTGATGTAATCCCAGTCGCGTGAACGGAGAAATTCCCGGGGCGGCCGGAAGTGCGGCAGGTGCGCCCAATTCTCCAGGACGGGTTGCTTGACCTCCCCGATAACCCCCGGCTCGCCAACCTGCCAGACACTCCCCCATTCATCCACATAGATGCCGGGACGGGAAAGTCTCTGCAGATCCTGATCGTCCGATCCGGGGCTCGATTCCGGACGTCCGAAGTCAATGGGGTAGCGGTCGAGCAGGGCGTCCAGCTCGGCCTTCCGGAAGAGGGAGATGTACGGCAGGGCCCAGAGATCGCGCGGGGCACGATCCGGTTGCGCGAAGGTAAGCGCCGAGCGAACACGTTCACGGGAAGTCATCCTTGGTTGTTCATCTCGCTTCCTCTACTTTTCGTCCTTTGGCACATAGGTCTTGTTCCCGTGGGAATTGTCGTAGTACCGCCCGCGCTTCGGCCCCTCGTATCTCTTCCTGCCATCCCGGGCTTTCTCTGCCTGCGCCGTCTGTGTCACTCCATCCGTAGCCGGGAACAGCAGGCCGGGAATCAACACCATGACACCGAGCATTCCGGTTATGTTGCACTTCATGGTGTGTCGTGTTCTTTGGCGGGATTCCCCATCCTGATGGCAACCTCAAGGTGAATCCTGTTGTTCCTTCCGGAAGCAGGTTTTGCAAGATACGGAAAATACCAGTATCTTTCATATCAGTCGTATACCATACGCCATCACCGTTTTTCCGGCACACATCCATCAGCAAAGGATCAGGTATTATGAAAACCATCGTCCTCCTTCGCCACGGCGAAAGCACCTGGAACAAAGAAAACCGGTTTACGGGATGGACCGACGTGGGTCTCAGCGAAAAAGGGGTGCTCGAGGCGCACGAAGCCGGCCGGACATTGAAGACGGAAGGATTCCTCTTCGACATAGCCTTCACATCGGTTCTCACGCGCGCCATCAAGACACTCTGGATATCCCTGGAGGAGCTGGACCAGATGTGGATTCCAGTTTTCCGTCACTGGCGCCTTAACGAACGCCACTACGGGGCTCTCCAGGGCCTGAACAAGGCGGAAACCGCGGAAAAGCACGGGATGGACCAGGTAAAAATCTGGCGGCGGAGTTACGACATCCCGCCGCCTGCACTAACACCGGACGATCCGCGCTATCCCGGAAAGGACCCACGCTACGCCGGGCTCACCAGCCGCGATATACCCCTGACCGAGTCTCTCAAAGACACCGTCGCCCGGTTTCTTCCGCACTGGCACGACACGATTGGGCCGACCGTGAAAAGCGGCAAGCGGGTACTGATTGCGGCTCACGGGAACAGTCTGCGGGCGCTGGTGAAATACCTGGACGACGTTTCCGATAAGGATATTGTCGAGCTGAACATACCCACGGGCATTCCCCTGGTCTACGAACTGGACGACACCCTGAAGCCACTCCGGCACTATTATCTCGGCGACCAGGCCGCGGTTGCAGCCGCGGAAAAAGCAGTCGCGGACCAGATAAAGAAGAAGTGACTCGGGGTAACCCGGTGTACTCAACCGGCCCGGACTGTTCTTCCGGGCCGGTCGTGTTCAGATGCGAAGCCCAGTCTCCGTTCGGCAACGACAAAGTACGGGATGGCAAATCCCGCAAGTGCCGCGGCAAAACCAAAGGCAACCACAAACCCGTATTGTTCGATCAGCAGGCCGGTGACCATCGAGCCGCTCCCGATGCCCGTATCGAAGGCTGAGAGGACGCTGCCGAATGCGGCGCCGCGCCGATCTTCCGGCACGTGCTCGATCACATAGGCGGAGTAGGCTGGATAGGTATTCCCCACACCCGCACCATAGACAATCGCCGCGATGACCAGCATGCTCGCCGAGCTTCCCACCGCAAGCAGGAGCATCCCCAGGAAGATCAGTCCGAGGCAGGGAAGAATTATCCGCCGGTGTCCGACCCGGTCGGCCAACACGCCGGAAAAGGGGCGTGTTACAAGAATCACAACCGCCATAACGGTAAAAAACAAACCTGCCGGGTGAATATCCTGCGCCCGGGCATACACCGCCGCAAAACTCGTGATCCCGCCGTGACCCACCGCGTAAAGGAAGAGCGCACCCGAAAGACCAAGCACGCGCCATTCGATCAGATCACGGAACCGGAGAAGAGTCGGCGCCGCGGAGAATTGCCGGGCAGGCTCAGGAAGCAGAAATGCGACACCGGCCATCAGCACATTCAGCAGTGCAATAGACGTGCAGACCCAGCCCCATCCGAATTCATATATCCAGAGACCCAGAGGTGGAGCAGCGGCAATGGCAAGGATGCTCGACATCCCCCAGTACCCGATGCCTTCCGCACGCCGGTGCGGCGGAATGATGTCACTGATATAGGCGGACGATGCGGACAGCAGGCCGGACCAGAATATTCCGTGGAATACCACGAGCACGAGGGGCACTTCCACATTCGTGCTCACTCCGTATCCGGCGGCGAAGAAGATCTGTGCGACACTGCAGATGAGAAGCATGCGCCGCCTTCCCAGACGATCAGCCAGACCGCCGGTCACCGGGGCCGACAGCGCCGAAGCATAGGTGAGAAATCCGAGAAAGAGCCCGGCCGTGAATTTGGTGCCTCCCAGGTCCATCATCCGAAACGGCGCAGTCGGAAAGAGCTGGAAAGCCGAAAGGAACACGGTGAAAGTGAAGAGACACATCACGAAGAAGCGGGGAGTGAACAGCCGGTCATCCCGGGGGAAAGTCCCGGCGTGGAGGTTCGCGCGTGATGGCGATTCGTCGTTCATGGGTTATCGAACGAAGAGCTCATCCGGGGCAACGACGGCACATTTCTGTGCCGGTACCCGGCCGTCGACGCGAGAATCTTCTTCAACATCCTGACGGCGGCGAGGACGTGCGGTCCTTTGTTCAGCATGACGCAGTCGGCTCTTCCGGCCTGGGCGGCATCCAGAATCTCCGCCCGTGACGGAATCCCCTTTTTGGTCAGTCTTTCCAGGACCTGCGTGGCAATGAACACCGGCATATGTGCGGCCCCGGCACACATGAGAATCTCTTCCTGGATACGCGCCAGCTGTCCCCATCCACATTCCACAGCAAGATCACCTCGCGCGATAAGCAGACCGGTTGCCGGGCGCCGCATTGCCGCCAGGGCAATGGCAGGCAGCCGCCGGTATGCCTGCCGTGTTTCTATTTTCACGACCGCGCCAAGGTGCTCGCCATCTATCCGTCGCAGTGCGGCATGCAGGGCATGAACGTCATCCGGGCCGTGGACGAAGGAAAGGCTGACCATGTCGGCATGTTCGGCGACGAAACGCAGATGACGCAGGTCGGCCCGGGTGAGCCCGGCGGGAAGGCGGCCGGTCATCGGAAGATTGATCCCTTTGTCCGCCCGCAGGTTTGCGGAAACACCTGCCGTGCGGAGGATTTTCACGCGCATCGTTCCGGGGGACACGCTGCGAACAACGCCTTCAATGATTCCGTCATCAAAGAATATCGGCTCACCGCTACGCACACACGAGAAGATCCCGGGAAAGGTACACGAAATGTGGGCCGGATGCAGACAGCGGCCGTGCTGGTCTTCCACCGCGCGTGCACCTGGAAGGGGCTCGCGGTGGATCACCAGTTCGTCTCCGGGTCTGAGGGGAATTCTTTCCTGCTGCCGGTTGCCGGAGTTCTGCGCGACCGGCCCGGTCCGCAATTTTGGCCCCCCCAGATCCATCAGCACCTGGCAGGCGCGCCCCGTCCGGCGGGATGCACCCCTCACCTGCAATATCAATGGCGCCCACGTCTCCGGGCCACCCATCGCACAATTGATCCGCACCACGTTCATTCCACCGGCAAGCAGTGCGGCGATACGCCGCGGATCTTCCGCGACGTCATCCGGGAGGGTCACCATGATGCGCGTCCCGTTCATCCCTCGACCGCCGAACAGAGCCCCGGTGTGTTGCGTGCGTAATGCGTTCGCCCGGCGGCTCGTAAGATGCACAGGCCGGGTTTCCGGATTCCTGCCGAGTGTAAGTTGCAGGAGGCGGCGGACAGCATGGAGTGCATCTTCCACATGGGGAACGGCATTCCCGAGGTGTGACATGCCGAGTTCTTCAAGGCGTTGTTGCACATGCCGCAAATCCCGCTCGCGCAGGGCGACATACGCCAGGAGATTCCGGGCGCTTTCTGCATATGACGGATGCACGCTCCTCAGGGTCCGGGCGTGCCGGCGCTCGAGTTGTGCCGTCCGGTCGAGAATGCCTTCCAGACGGCTGAGTATGGTTGTGCTGCCAGGCTTCATGGATGGAGATCCGGGTGAAGGTCGATGCGGAAAAAGAACAGCGGCAGGCGGGGACTACACCGTCCGCGAGAAGACCGGCTTCTCTCCGGTCATTTTCCCGAGGTAGGCATCGAAGCACATAGCGATGTTGCGCAGCAGCAACCGTCCCGATCCGACGATGGAAATGCGATCGTCAGATAGCTGCACCAGCCCGTCTTCCTGCAGAGGGTCGAGGGCGGCAAGGGAGGAAGCGAAATACTCTGCGAAACGGATGCCGAATTTCCGTTCGACGGAAGGGATATCCAGATCGAGATCGCACATTAATCTCATGATCACATGTTTGCGAATGTGGTCATCATCCGTCATCCGGTACCCGACGTGCGTGGCAAGCCGGCCCGCATCGAGTGCCCTGTAATATTCGGGAAGCTGTTTGGCATTCTGTGCGTACACATCCTGGAAGTGGCTGATGGACGACATGCCAAAGCCGTACAGATCTGCTCCGGAGCGTGTGGAATACCCCTGGAAATTCCTGTAGAGCGTCCGTTCCGCGCGGGCGACGGCCAGTTCGTCATCCGGTTTGGCAAAATGATCCATCCCGATGTACTCGTAGCCATTGGACGTCAGCAATTCAATGGCCATTTTCAGGATTTCCAGCTTCTGTTCGGGTGGCGGGAGGTCTTCCTGATTGACCAGTTTCTGGTGCGGCTTGAGCCAGGGAACATGTGCATAGTTGAACACGGCAATGCGGTCGGGATTGTACGTGATAACCGTCCGGATGGTTTTTTCAAATGACGCGACCGTCTGGTGCGGGAGGCCGTACATCAGATCGAGGTTGATGCCGTGGAATCCGAGTTCACGCGCCCAGAGATACACCTGGCGCGACACCGATTCCGGCTGGATCCGGTTCACCGCGGTCTGGACCTGCAATTCAAAATCCTGCACACCCATGCTCATGCGGTTGAATCCCGCATCGCGGAGCGCCTCCATGTGCGTCCGGTCGAGTTCGCGGGGATCCACCTCGACACTTGCTTCGGCGTCCGGCGAAAAACGGAACGCCTCGTGGAAGGCCCCGGCGATATCGAGGATTTGCGCGGGCGAGAGGTGGGTGGGCGTGCCGCCGCCCCAGTGCAACTGCGTGACCCGTCGCCCCGGGGCGATCAGCGGAGCGACAAGGGCGATTTCCTTCTTGAGATATTCGAGGTACTCCTCGATCCGCCGGCGGTCGCGCGTGACCAGCATGGTACAGCCGCAAAAATAGCAGAGCGTGTCACAGAAGGGAAAATGGACATACAGGGAAATGTCTGCAACAACACCGGGTGTATTTGTCGCGACAATTTCTCTCTGGAAGTCGTCAGCGGTGAACGCAGGCTGGAAAACCGGAGCGGTCGGATAGCTGGTATACCGCGGACCCGGCCGGTCGTATTTCTGAAGAAGGCGGATATCAATGTTCGAGAACGGGCGTCCCATGTCTTCCTCCATCACATTACATAACGTACACAGATTCTGGCGGAATTGCAACGCCCGCCCGTGTAGCGTTACTGCACCATGATGGTGGGATTGACTTCGACAATCGAGGCGATAGAATTTGCCACGAGGCAATGCTTCTCCGCCTCACGGAGAATGTCATGGACCTCCGTTTCTGCAACCGAACTGGCAACCGCAATGGTCGGGAAGATGACAATACGCGTGAAGCGGTAGTCGCCCTCGATGTACTCCAGAACGCCGTTTGCGTGACTGCTGTAAGAAAGAACGGAGACGTTCCGCCTCTCTGCAAACGCCAGGAAAGTATTCATGTGACACATCTCCACCGACCCCACAAACATCTCTTCGGGTGTCCAGGTGTTCCGTTCGCCTTTGAACTCGGGCGGACTGGATATCCGGATGGTGGGTTTCCCTTCGGAGGAGAGTGTCCCGGATCTTCCTTCGGTCCACACCGTGCTGGTCTTGAAGGTAAAGGACTTGGTACGAAGAGGCGTTTGACGGGTGGTTTCCATGGTCATGTCATCGTCGCGTGTGTGCGCTGCAGAAGGCGTTTCCGGGTATACGGAATGAGGCCGCCGGCGTCGAGAATCGCCTGCCGGGCGGGAGGCAACGGCTCGATACGCGCCGAAGATCCCGTCGTGGTATTGATGATCCGGTCCTTTTCGACCACCAGATCATCCCCCTCGCCTGCGGTCAGACCGGGTGCCACAACCAGAGGCAGACCGAGGTTGATGGCGTTCTGGAGAAAGATCCGGGCGATACTCTTCGCGACAATGGTGAGCCCGTGTCCTTTGAGTGTGGAGACAGCCTGTTCCCGGGATGAACCGCAGCCGAAGTTGCTGCCGGCGAGTATGATACTTCCCGGCGGAATCTGCTTCGACTTCAGCTTCGCGTTCAGGACGGAATCGTCGGCAAAGGCAAACTGCGGCGTCTCAGACGGCAGGACTGTGGCCATATAGCGGCCCGGATAGATGACGTCCGTGGAGACGTCATCGCCGATGCAATAGACTACCTGCGCCATGATTACGCTTCTCCTTTCGTCGGGTCGGTGATCATGCCCGTCAGTGCAGACGCCGCAGCGACCGCGGGTGAGCAGAGAAAGACTTCCGATTGGGGGTTTCCCATCCGGCCTTTGAAATTCCGGTTTGTGGTGGACAGCGCCACTTCTCCGTCGCCGAGTGCGCCTTCATGGACACCGAGACAGGGGCCGCAGCCGGGATTCATCACCACGGCGCCTGCCCGCATGAGATCGGCGATATATCCCTGTTCGAGCGCGCGCTGGTAGATCCGGCCCGAGGCGGGAAAGACGAGCATGCGTGTTTCCTGTGCGACCTTCTTCCCGCGCACAATAGCCGCTGCGATGGCAATGTCGTCCAGCCTGCCGTTGGTACACGACCCGATCACCACCTGGTTGACGCGTTTGCCGAGGACCTGACCCACCGGCCTGACATTGTCCACCGTGTGCGGACAGGCCACCTGGGGCTCCAGCGTCGAGACATCGATGGAGATCACTTTTTCATACACGGCATCCGGATCCGGAAGAACCGGGTCGACCGGATCCTTCACTCCCGCTTCTTCGCGGAGGTAGTGAAGAGTCTCGTTGTCGGCAGGAACGATGCCGCTGGTCGCGCCGGCTTCCACGGACATATTGCAGATCACAAGACGCCCGGAGGTCGGCATCGCGTTGATGGTCTCCCCGTGAAACTCAATCACGCGGAAATTCGCGCCCTGTGCCGTGAGCAGACCGATGAGATGAAGAATCAAATCCTTCGGTCCGACCATGGGTTTGAATGATCCATGAACCTCAACCTTGATCGTGGCGGGCACTTCCACATTGACCGCGTGCCCGAGTGTCCAGACGCTGGCCATCTCTGTGGCACCGATGCCGAAGGCAAAAGCCCCGAGAGCCCCATGGCTCGTGGTGTGGGAGTCGGTTCCGACAACGACAGCGCCGGGACGGACGTAGCCGCTTTCAGGCAGGATCTGGTGACAGATACCGCCGAGGTCTCCGCGGATGTCGTGGAATTTGCTGATCGTATGGCGTGCAACAAAATCGCGCACTTTCTTCTGGTTCGTGGCGGTTTTCGGGGATTCCGCGGGCACCCGGTGGTCGAAAATGATGGCGACCCGCGAGGAATCCCACACCTTCGGTTCAAGCCCGGTGTCCTTATAGATCTCCAGAAACTGATTGATCACCAGCGCGGCATTCTCATGCGACATCGCCAGATCGACCTTCGGCTCAAGCACGTCGCCGGCTCTGACAGAACGCAGACCGCTTGCGCGGGCCAGAATTTTTTCAACAACCGTCATGCCCATAGTGTACCTTTGCTGTTCCTATACCACCTTCTGTTGTTTCAGTTCCGCCACCCGTTCAGGAGTATAGCCCAGTTTTCCGAGCACCTCCGCGGTGTGTTCTCCCAGTGCGGGCGGTGGGGTCGACACCACACCCGGCGTCTTTTCAAATTTTGCGGTCAGATTGAAGAGCGGGATGTCACCGATACCGTTCGCATGCACCGTGGCGAAGGTCCCGCGGTGCGCCACCTGTTCCTGAGCCATCGCCTGGTGGAGCGTAAGGATTGCACCGGAAGGCACATCGTGCCTGTTCAGCACATCCACCCAGTAGGCGGTCTCCTGCTCTTTGAGTTTCGCTTCCAGCAGCGGCGTGAGCGCTTTCCGGTTCTTTTTCCGTGAATCGCGCTCCTGAAACCGCGGGTCGGTCTTCAGTCCGGGGACGCCCAGGACGTCGGCCACCGCTTCCCACTGTTCCTGTTTGTTGGCCGCGATATTGATGAACCCGTCTTTCGTGGAGAAGACGCCGGAGGGCGCCGCGGTGAAGTTGTCGTTTCCCATCAGCACCGGTTGCTGGCCGCCGATCATCAGGTTGGCCACCACCCATCCCATCAGGGGCATGATAGAATCGAGCAGCGCCACATCGATCGCCTGCCCTTCGCCGGACCGTTCACGCCAGTAGAGCGCGGCCATGATCGCAAACGCCGCATTGAGTCCACCTACGGTGTCACACACAGGGAAGCCTGCGCGCAGGGGGCTCAGCCGGTCATCCCCGTTGATCGCCATTTCGCCGCTCAGTCCCTGGATGATCTGGTCGTATGCAGGCTTGAGCGCATCGGGACCTGTCTGTCCGAAGCCCGAAATCCCGCAGTACACCAGGCGGGGATTGATGGCGCGGAGCACGTTGTACCCCAGCCCGAGCCGTCCCATTACATCGGGGCGGAAGTTCTCGACGACCACATCGGCGGTGCCGACCAGCTTCTTGAAGATGTCTTTGCCCTCAGGGGCTTTCAGGTTGAGCGTCAGCGACTTTTTGTTGGCGTTCTGCGCAAGAAAGCTGGTGCCCATGAGCATCCGGTTGTATTCCGGCACGCATCCGAGTTTTCGGGCAAGGTCGCCGTCGGTCGGATTTTCCACTTTGATGACCTCCGCACCCAGGAGGGCCAGGTGCAGCGTGGCAAACGGGCCGGAAAGCACGTTTGTCAGATCCAGTACGGTTATTCCCTGAAGGAGTTTCATCTGTGGAGTCCGCGGGGGATTCCCCCCGTCTTGTATACCGTCCCCGGCATGTCGCGCTGGAACCATTCCACGAAGCTGTGCGCCACATCGAGAAGTCCGTTCAGGCGCATGTCGTTCCTTATTCCCATGCGCTGCCACATATGCACAAGGTCCTCCGTGCAGACGTTACCTCCCGCGACTTTTGTGAACGGGCAGCCGCCGAGGCCGGCAATGGACGACTCAAACGTATTCACTCCCTCCGACATTGCGGCGTAACAATTTGCCAGGGCCATGCCATAGGTGTTGTGGAAATGGCACGCCAGGTCGAGGCTGTCGTCGACAGCCAGCACGGATTCGTACATGCGTTTCACCCGATCGGGTGATGCATGGCCTGCGGTATCCGCGAGGCTGATATGGCGGAGACCTGCGTCGGCGTACCGCCGGACGATACCGAGAACGCGCTCCTGCGGCACCGCCCCTTCGAATCCGCAACCGAAAGCGGATTGGACAGAAACCTGTACATCTTTTTTCTCTGCGAGCGCCCGCTGCGCCGTGGCAATGATCCGTTCTGTCGCATCGGCAACGGACATACCGGTGTTTTTCATGCTGTGGGTTTCGCTGGCGGAGACGCCGAGGCAGTACATCTGGACGCCGCAGGCAAGACCGCGATCCAGGCCCTTCTCGTTCAGCACGAGTGCCGAGAGGATCACCCCCGGAGGGACGGCATCCGGTGCGGACAGTATCTCAAAGAGGCTGTCGGTATCGGCCATTTGCGGCACTTTATCCGGATGCACAAAGGAACCGACCTGGATGATATCGACCCCGGTGGCAGCGATGGCGCGGATCCATTCCGTTTTCTGTTCCGTCGGAACGATCCGTTTTTCCATCTGCAGCCCGTCCCGGAGCCCGACTTCATGCAGAATCAATTTCCCCGTCCTCATAGCCGGTCCGCAATGGCCTCCGCCATCTCCATTGTGCTGTTGCCGCCCCCCATGTCGTAGGTTCGAGTCCGGCCTTCCTTGATAACCGCTGCAGTTGCCTGTTCGATTCGCATTCCCTTCTCCGTCTCACCAAGCCAGTCCAGCATCATCTTCGCGGCCAGAATCGTGGCGATGGGATTCACCTTGTACTGTCCTGCGTATTTGGGCGCAGAGCCGTGTGACGGCTCGAAGACCGCGAGGCGGTGGCCGATATTGCCCGAACACCCGAAGCCGAGTCCGCCGACCATCTGCGCCGCAAGATCCGAAATGATATCGCCATAGAGATTTGGCGCGACAAGCACGTCGTAGCTGAAAGGATTCTTGAGCAGCCACATGCAGATGGCATCCACATTGGCTTCGTCGAAGTGAATTTCCGGGTATTCACGCGCGACTTTCTTCGCCTCCTCCAGGAACAGTCCGTCTGTTGCGCGGACGACATTGGCTTTGTGGACGATCGTCACCTTGCGGCGATGGAATTTTCTGGCGAACTCAAACGCCGCGCGCACGATGCGGTCGGACCCCCGCCTGGTGTTGATCTTGCAGGATACCGCGTACTGATCGCCCGCAAGATCCCGGAACGCCCCGAAAGGTTTCGAAAGCTTGACCAGCACTTCGGAGAGTTCTCTGGGGACGGGGTTGAATTCCACCCCGGCGTACAGATCTTCCGTGTTCTCGCGGAACACGACGAGGTTGATGCCGTCTTTCAGATTCAGCGGGTTGCCTCCATACGCCTTGCACGGTCGCAGACAGATATACAGGTCGAACATCTGCCGCATGCGGACAATCGGCGACCGGTAGATCAGGCCTTTCCCTTTGAGCTCCGGCACCAGTTCGCTTTCAGCCGCCTTCACCGGCTTTGAGGTAATTGCGCCGAACATGGCGGCGTTGACGCGGCGCAGGAGCTCGATTGTGCGCTGGGGGAACGCATCGCCTTCCTTGCACCAGAACTCCCATCCGATGTCGCCGTGTACATATTCGGCATCCAGCTGAATTCTGTCGAGGACGACACGAGTGGCGTCCATGACATCTTTCCCGATGCCGTCCCCCGGCAGCCAGGCGATCGTGTATTTGCTCATAGTGGTTCGTTTGCTCCGTGCTCGTTCCGGTCAGTCCGCCATTCCCGTCTCCATGTCTCTCTGGAGCTGCAATTCGTCGAGTTCTTTCCGGAGAGTGTCGGCATGCCCCTGTTCCATGGCGGCGAGGCCAAGCAGCATGCGCCGTGTATGGGCATTTCCCGCGTGGTCGGCGGCAAGGCGATAATACTCGCGCGCCTCCACCTCGTCGGCAATGGCCAGCTCGAGGATGTCCTGCAGGGAAAGGTCGGTCCAGTTAAGCTTGTCGTGCGGTGGGTGTGCCATGGGTCATGCGAAGCTGTCGTTGATTCGGTTTGTCACATTGAGTTTCACGAGAAGAATGTCGCGTTTCTCGCGCAAGAGCTGCAATCCCTTCTCCCTGTCGGCGATCAGTGTTTCGAGGAGCTCCTTCACATCGGGGTAGTCGCACTGGGAGGCATACTGGCGGTATTCCTGAATCGTCTGTTCCTCCCGATGCTCGGCCACTTCCAGTGCATTACAGAGCCCGTTGCATGAATGCACGCATTTGGAATCCATATGTTCTCCTCGCTGTTCTGTGTCTCTCCCCGCCGGTCACGTGTCCGGCCCGCGGTGGATTCCGCTCAGGCCGTTGCCGGCGACCCGGCGAGTTCGATACCTCTCCGCAACGCCTGTTCATTCAGGGGAAGCAGGTGATGGTACCGCTCGGGGAGCACCTTGCCGCATCGCCTTCATGATGGAGGCGATATCCACCACCCGCGTACGCTCAATGAAGGCGCCCAGCACGATCATATTCAGGACTTTGGTATTCTTCATTTTCACTGCTTCTTCACCCGCGGCGATGGGGACAATCCGTATGTCCGTACGGGTGGGCGGCACAATGATGCTTGTGGAATCGTAGAGCAGGACCCCGTCGGGCTTCACCGCTTTTTCGAACTTCTCCAGCGAGGGCTGGTTCAGCGCGATCACCGTGTCGAAGACGGTGACAATCGGTGAACTGATGCGGGAGTCCGAAACGATGACAATGCAGTTGGCTGTTCCCCCACGCATTTCAGGTCCGTACGACGGCATCCAGGTCACTTCCTTCTTCTCAATCATGCCGGCATATCCCAGAGCCATCCCCATAGAAAGGACACCCTGTCCCCCAAATCCGGCGATCAACAGTTCGTGCGTCATGATGTTGTCCTTGCCATTCGTCGTTCAGCCGTGATGATCCGTGCTCATTTGGGCGTGCGGAGATCACCGATCGGGTAGAGCGGCAACATATTGTCGACGAGCCACTTGTTCGACTGTACCGGCGTCATTTTCCATCCGGAGGGGCAGTTGGACACCACCTCCACGAAACAGGTTCCTTGGTGTTCCTTCTGGTACTGAAATGATCTGGTGATCGCCTTCTTCAGCTGACGCACCGCGTTGGGTGTATGGACCGACTGGCGTGTCACGTAGGCCACCCCCGGAAGCAGGGCGACCATGTCGGCGATCTTCAGGGGGAATCCCGCCGTTTCCACGGTGCGGCCTTCGGGTGAGGTGGAAGTTTTCATCCCCAGCAGGCTGGTGGGCGCCATCTGCCCGCCGGTCATGCCGTAGATGCCGTTGTTGATGAACAACATGAGAATGTTTTCTCCGCGATTGCAGGTGTGGATGGTTTCGGCGGTGCCGATCGCGGCAAGATCGCCGTCTCCCTGATAGGAAAAGACATACCGGTCCGGAAGGAGACGTTTCACGGCAGTGGCCACCGCGCTGGCACGTCCGTGCGCGGCTTCCTGCATGTCAATGTTCATATAGTGGTAGGCAAACACGGAGCAGCCGACCGGCGCAACGCCGATGGTCTGTTCTGCAATCTGCAATTCGTCGAGCACTTCCATCAGTACGCGGTGGACGACGCTGTGTCCACACCCCGGGCAGTAGTGAAAGCGCGTGTCGGTAAGCGTGTCGGGTCTTTCGTACACACATTCCATCGCCTGCATCTCACCGGCGGTCGCTTCCTGGACAAGTTCCTCTGCCATGTCAGTTCGCCTCCACGGGGTGTTTCACACTGTTGATAGCCAGCCGGTCGAGGGCCGTCACCACTTCATCGGGGGACGGGATGACACCCCCCATACGGCCGGTAAAATGCACAGGAACACGTCCTTCGACGGCGAGACGGACATCCTCCACCATTTGACCCGCATTCATTTCCACCACGAGCACACCGCGGAGCCGGCCGGCGAGTGCGCGCAGCACATCCGACGGATAGGGCCAGAGTGTGATAGGACGGAGAAGGCCGACGTTCTTCCCCCCGGCACGGGCAATTTCCACGGCACGGTGGGCAATGCGCGCCGCAAGCCCGAATGCAACGATCAGGTATTCCGCATCATCAGCTTCAACGAGTTCATAGCGCACCTCGCGTGCCGCAATCGTACGGAATTTTTCCTGGAGCCTGAGGTTGGCCTCTTCCATCTGTTCGGCCTGCATATGCAGCGAGGTGATAACATTCGGCGCGCGGTCCTTCGGTTTTCCGGTGGTCGCCCAGGGCTTGGGCGGAATATGGTCCGCCGGTGTGTAGTCGTGGTATTCGACTTTTTCCATCATCTGCCCCAGAGCGCCATCGGTGAGTATCAGAACGGGCGTACGATAGCGGTCGGCCAGATCAAATGCATCGAAGACAAAATCCGCCATTTCCTGGACGCTGGAGGGCGCAAGCACGACAAGATTATAGTCCCCGTGGCCGCCCCCCTTGACAGCCTGAAAATAATCTCCCTGCGAAGGCTGGATGGTGCCGAGTCCGGGTCCGCCACGGCTCACATTCACCAGCAGACAGGGAACCTCGGCAGCGGCGATGTAGGAAATCCCTTCCTGCATCAGGCTGAACCCGGGGCTGGATGAGGAGGTCATCACGCGTGCACCGGCTCCGCCGGCGCCGTACACCATATTGATTGACGCCACTTCACTTTCAGCCTGCAGCACGATCATTCCCCGCTTCCGCCCCTCGTCGGTGAGATATTCCAGTATTTCCGATTGGGGGGTGATGGGATAGCCAAAATAGGCCTGGCAGCCGGCGCGGATTGCCGCTTCGGCCAGCGCCTCGTTGCCTTTCATGAGTCTGATATCACCCACGGTCATTTCCTTTCATCGGCAATGGTCACCGTAATGTTCTCCGTTACATTGGTGATACGCGCGACGGGAACCCTTTCCTTTTTCTTTGTTTCGCGGTACACGGTAATGACGGCATCCGGACAGACCAGCGCACAATTGGTGCAGCCCGTGCAGTTATCCTGGATCAGGACTGCATAGTGGTAGCCCTGGGCATTGATCTCCGGCGATAGTTGCAGACTCCCCTGCGGGCATGCCTCGATGCAGAGCTCACAGCCTTTGCAGGTCTCAATATCGAATTTCACCGTTCCTTTTGCCATCGACTCCCCTCCTCGCTGTCGTTGTCCTGGGGACAGCACCGGCAGATCCCCGCCTTTACCGCGTGCTGTCAAGTGAATGTTGAAGATCGGTGATGATGTCCTCCGGCTTCTCCAGTCCGATGGCAAGCCGCACGCCGCCCGGATCCATGCCGTTGGCAACCTGTTCTTCGACCGGAATGGCGGAGTGAGTCATTGATCCGGGGTGTTCAATCAGGGTACGGATATTTCCGAGGCTCACCGCAAGGGTGACGCAATAGGCTTCCTGCGCGATGTGATTGATGAACCGTTCGGCCCGTTTGAGTGCATCGGTTGCGTTGGCGCCCTTCATCACAAAATAGATCATCGAGCCGGGCGCAAAGTTGCCGTCGAAGTCCCGCATCTGCCGCCGGGCAAGCTCGGCCTGGGGGAATGACGGAAGACCCGGATATTGCACGCATTCGATTTCCGGGCGCTGCTCGAGAAATTCCGCGACCCTCTGTGCGGTCAGCTGCATCTGGCGCATCCGGGTCGCAAGCGAGGGAAGACCCACCACAAGTACGGGCCATGCGCTCTTCGCCGACAGCACGCCGCCGAAGTCCTTGCGGTAGAGCATCAGCTGATCGTGACTCCACCGCGGGCCGATCACCACCCCGCCGATATCGGTTCCGAAGCCACCGATGGCTTTGGTGAGCGAATGCACCACGAAGTCGATCCCCAGGGAGATCGGCCGCTGGCAGAACGGTGTCGCAAAGGTGCTGTCCACCACAGTGTAGATACGGTCTTCCGGAGCGCGTCCGGCATTCGCCTGAGCGGCGATTTCCGCGATCTTCTTCAGGTCGGTCAGGCCCATGGTGGGATTGACCGGAGATTCCATGTAGAGAACGCGCGTGTTGCGGGTGATGGCTTTCGCCACCTCATCCGGCTTGAGAAAGTCGACGAACTTCACGCCGATTTTCAGACGTGGATACCAGTTCGTGAGCAGCGAATAGGTGCAACCGTACAGTGTGCGGTGTGCCACGATTTCACTTCCGGTTCCGGTGAGGGTTCCCAGGACTCCGGAGATGGCGGCCATGCCGCTGGCAAAAGCCACCGCAATATCGCCCCCTTCGGCGTATGCCAGGTTCTCCTCGAGCATGTCCTTATTCGGCTCACCCAGACGGTCATAGATATAGATCGGAGCCTTCGTCTTGACGTTCACTTCGTCCGTACGATGTGCAAACTCCGTGAAGCCCTGTGCCCCGCGCTGGGCGCTGTCAAGTCTGAAGGTTGCCGAAGCGGACATCGGCGGCAACAGATGGTGGCTGTAATCCCAGAGCGGGTCATCCATCCGTCCATAGATCAGGTGAGCTTCCACCGAATGCCGGTGCTCTTCTTTTTTGGACGGCGTGTCCTGTTTGGCGCTCATCGGAAATACTCTCCATGTTCCTGCCGCGGTAAGAGGAATTCAGTGATGGGGCGACGCGGAGTCGGCACCGGCTCCGCCAGCGAATACCCGATTCTCAGCAACAGTTGAGGCCAGACATGCAGACCGAGAAGTCTTCTGAGTTCAAGGCGCAGGGCGGGAACCTGCACCGGCATATTGAAGTAGCTGTGCTGGATCCCTTCCGCTGTCAGCAAAAGGAGCATGCGTTCCAGGAATTCCCCCGCGGCAAGCCACTGGGGCACGCTGTCCTCGCCGGCGATGGCGATCAGGCCGGGGGCATCAACGCACAGGTTTCTATCATGAGCGGCACGCAGCTTTCCCGGGTCAACCACACGGGTCGCCCAGGACGCAAACGGAGCCACATCCCCGTCTAGCCCCACCACCTCTCCCCTCATGCCGTCCGGCTTCAGGGTGTCGTTCGGCCGGAGCCATTCGGCCACATCGCGGCGGTACGCCGGATCCGCCAGAAGCAGGCGATCCGCCTGCGCCACCAGGCCGGCAACGGCACCGTTCAACTTTCCGTCTGCAGACGCGGACACGACGGTCTCTCCGGAGACGGCCATATCCTGCACCTGATGGATAACCGACGCGGGGACCCGGGAAACCAGAAACGGTTTCCTGTTCGTATGCCGCCGGGTCAACTGGGGAAAGAGGGCGTTCAGTCCGGCG
This sequence comes from uncultured Bacteroidota bacterium, assembly GCA_963779225.1. GTDB lineage: Bacteria > Bacteroidota > Ignavibacteria > UBA10030 > UBA6906 > CAVPCZ01. The sequence continues at coordinate 141,009 of CAVZWW010000001.1, read as the reverse complement.
CCGCCGTGGACCGATGCTTCGCCCGGCAGGAGGTTGACGAACGCCAGAGGTTCTTCGCTCGATCCACTGTGGTTGTACACCACCTCGCAACCGAAGTCGAAATAGGCGGCGGCAACCCGGAGATTCATCACCGCGGCGCCGATACTCATCAGGAGCTCACGCCCGGCAGGGTCGGCAACCGGCAAACGGCGCGTATAATCCCCGTAGAGTTCCACGCCCTCAACGCTGACCCGGAAATGCCAGGGTTGTGTGTTGAAGGTGGACGGCGCGAGCACGGCATAACGGAGCAGAAACAGAAACTGCTCCTCCATGCTGCCGTCCGCCGGATACTGCCCCGCTGACGGCAACGTGTACGGTCCGCCCGTGTCAACCGCCAAATTCACTCCTGGACCCGGACGAGGTCCCGGTCTTCCGTGGCAATGGCGTCCACCGGACAGTCTTCGGCCGCTTCACGCATGTACTCTTCTTCCTCCGCTGTTTGCGGCTGACGGCTGACAAAGTACCTGTTGGACGATTTCTCAAAATCAAAATTGTCCGGCGCAATGGATGCGCAGTAGGCACATCCGTCGCACTCTTCGGTGGTAAAGAATTTGCCCGAGACGTTTTGTGGCAGCCGTCGTGTTGGTTCGGCGTTCATTGTTTCTCCCTCCATCGTTTGACTATTGCCAGGACAAAGCCCATTATCATCAGTATCGTCCCACCCCAGAGGAGATTGATGAACGGTTTTACACTCGCTTCCACCATCAGTATCTCCGGGTTCAAGGTTCCGCCGCCGGCCTGTGTGAGACCGAGCAGAATGCTCGAGGGCGTCGAACCCATGCCCGCATTCACCTTGAGCAGTCGCACCTCTCCCCCCAGCAGCCGTGAGGAGAGAGCGTCCTGCGCCGGGGTGCCATCGGCCGCGTAGGTCATGTGCGGGGCCAGCTGTTCCCGCTCTTTTCCCTTCTGCACGTCGATCACCGCGGTAATGCGCATTCCTTCCGCTCCCATTGCCGAACCCGGGGCTCCGTGGGCACCCATATCGAACCGGGTGAAGGTGACCCGTGCCCCGCCCGCTTCTGACGAGATTCCTTTCACCAGATTGAGTTCGACCGTCCGGCCTCCGTCCCGGGGAGGCTCAAGAGACATCGGAGAGACATAGAGATCCCTGAAGGCCGAGGAAGAGATGTCCGGATTCCTCATGATCCCCTGCGAGCCGGCTTCAAACATGACCGGGGACAGCGTACAGGCCTTTCCGTTTCTTTCCGCCCGGACATGGAACAGGTACTTGTTATCCGGTGTAACCGAAGAACTTTCATAGGTCAGCGTATAGCCGAGGGCCGAAACGGGTTGTTCCCGCGGGAGCTGGATCTGTTCGGTTGAACTGTACTTCCCCGTGGTAACAACACCGAGCAGAAAGAGTGCGAGTCCCACATGGGCCAGTTTGCCGCCGAGCAGCAGGATGCCCCCCGCAATGTTTGTAACGACGATATCCACATTGACGAACAGTGCAAAGACCGCCGTGAACACGAGCGCCGTCGTGGAACTCTCGCGCATCCCTCCAAAATAGAGGATAAGGGTCACCGCGAGCGCTGCAACGAGAGCACGGATGGATTTGCGCGAGGTGAGCCGGACATCCTGTTCTTCCCATTGCGTGTACAGGCTGATGCCGATGAGCAGTGCCATCACAATGGCGAGGGGAAGATTGGTGGCGTCATAAAATGCCGGTTCAACACGGGTGGTGGAAAATATCGGAAGGCTTGTTCCGAAGAGAATAACGACTGCGCTGAGCAGGAGTGCAACCGCACCGGCGGCAAGGGCAGTTTCGCGCGTGAGCCAGCCGCTTGTCGTACCGTCCGGTGCGAGCGATTTCCAGCGGAAGGCCAGCAGACCGAGTCCGGAAAGCGCGATGAGCGACAGAAACGCGAGCAGGAGCCAGTACACAGCAGAACCGGGGTCGGTGAACGCATGCACAGATGCGTCACCGAGTATGCCGCTGCGCGTCAGGAAAGTGCTGTAGATCACCAGGAGAAACGACACAATGGCGAGCGTGATGTTCGCGCGCGGGTACCGGCCCGTGCGGCGTTCCACCAGCAGCGTGTGCACCAGCGCGACGCCCGTGAGCCAGGGAATGAGCGAGGAGTTTTCCACTGGATCCCAACCCCAGTATCCACCCCACCCCAGCACTCCGTAGGCCCAGTATGCACCGAGCATGATGCCAAGTCCGAGCACGGCCACCCCGAACAGGAGCCAGGGGAGACCTTGCTGTGAAAAGATGTTCCGGCGATCCGACCAGAGGCCCGCCAGCGCCTGGCTGAAGGGCACTCCCATCGCGGCAAATCCCAGAAAGAGGACCGGGGGGTGAATCACCATCCAGAAATTCTGCAGGAGAGGATTCAGTCCGCGTCCGTCGGGAGGGATGATCCCGGGAGGAATCTGCGGCCACATCTCCCACACTGAACGGAAGGGGGACTTCGCAACGACAATGAGCAGGAGCATCGACTGGACGAACAGGAACACAGTCATTACCACGGATTCGCTGCCGTGCCGGCGCGAGTACGAAGCGAGCAGGAGGGCGATCAGTGCCGAGCAGAGCGCCCAGAAGAGGAAGCTTCCCTCCTGGCCTGCATAAAAACTGGAGAGGAGGAAGTGCAGTGGCAGCGTGCTGTCGCTGTACCCGTAGACGTAGCCGTTAGTGAAGTCATTTCGCAAAAGAAGCGCCACCAACAACGCCGAGGCAAGCAGGATGAGAAGGGAGCTGAGGTACAGGAGGGCCCGCGGTTGGGAAAGACGACTCCCCTTTGTGGAGGCAGCGCGAAGGTATCCGAGCGCTGAGAAGAGGGTTGTAAAGAGCGCAAGGATAGTGAACCAGTGTCCAAGAACAGTCATTCAGTCTCCAAAAGTATGTTGCGGCTAAATGAGGGTCAACATGCGTGCCATGGAAATCCCCTCGAAAACCGCTAAAACCACGCCCTGTAGGCCGTTTTTGGGGTTTCCAGTTGCGTCAGAATCAGGAGGGTTTCCAATACCTGGGAATTGGTTTGCAGGAGTGCAAAAAACAGCTCCCGGCCCTTTTCAAGGGGCCGGGATTGCAGAAGGAGTGCTTTTCTCTGTTTCAGCTGCAGTATGGTGCGGGCTTTCAGCCGGAATTCTAGAAACTCCGTTCGGTATTGAAGGCGTTAACTTTGCCGTTGATGTGTTTGGTCTTGTCAATGATATTGCCGGAGCCGTTGATGACACCGGTGTGACAGTTGACGCAGCTGGTGAGTGTAGCGGACATATGGCCGGCCGGAGGCAGGCCGTGGCAGCTTCCGCATGCACCGTCGGTGCTCCCGCCGTTCCAGGATGGCGCAAAGTTCGCCCCCGCCATCACGCTGTCAGTGAAGGCAAATTGGTAAGAAGAGCTCTCGCGTGAAAGACGCCAGGCCCCATGGCAGTAAGGATTGCTGCACTTGAACGTCGTGGTGCTGTAGACCGGAACCGGCACGTATTTGCCTGCGGTCCCGGTGGCAAGACGCGCCAGGGTATCCTGGAACACGACTTCGGCCGGCAGTTGCGTGTCAACATGCCCGAGCGGGAAAGTCTGGGTGGGCACTATATGGCATTCGGCACATTTCACGGATTTGCCGAGGTTTCCCGACACGAGGTGCTTTTGATGGGCCCCGATGGCATGAACGACGGGCGGGTTGTCCACTGAATCCCCCAGCACTGTCTTGGGCGGTGCAGCGGAGAGAGCATCGCCCGCCGCGGCGCGGAACAGGCCATGACACGTGTTACAGGCTTCGGGGGATTTCGGCGTACCGCCGGCATCAGCGTGACAAGGAGCAGTGGAGCAACTCACATTCACCACCGGACCGCCGGTATATGATGACCCATGGCAGGTCTGGCACTGCGCCAGGGGATACCCCTTACTGAGCAGATACCCGGGATGCCCGGAGGATGTCTGGAACACGGTGTGGGGATAGGAGGGATGGCATGTGAAGCATGATACACCGCTTGTCCCACCGGTATAGTTTTCACCGTGGCACGTTGCGCATTCCGACACCTGCCAGTTCTTCCCTTTCAGGTAGCGGCCGTGAGATCCCGTAGCCGCGGGGTCGTCCCATCCTGTTTGATGGGGATACGAAGGATGGCAGGTGTAGCAGGACTTGCCGCTTGTACCGCCGGAGAAATCCGCGCCGTGACAGATGGCGCAATCGTCCAGCGTCCCCATGCCCAGACGCAGGAACTTGCCATGGAACGTCGTTGCGGAGCTATCCAGCCAGCCGGGCGGGTGCGGATAGGCCGTGTGACAGCCGTAGCACGAAACGCCGCTGGTGCCGCCCGTATAAGCCTTGGCATGACAGGACACGCAGTTTGTTGTCTCGTATTGCGATTCCTTCAGCACGCCGCCATGAAAGGCCGGTGAGGCGGGATCATTCCAGCCGGGCTCATGAATACCCTGCGGGGCCATGGGAGCGGGAAGATCTTGTTTCAGCTCGCTGCAGGCCCCCATCAGCAATGCTGTCGTGAACAGGGCGAATGTCGCCGGAAATCGATGGAAGTGTACGCGCATGGGTCCTCCGCCCTTCTTAGCTGCCGTGACAGTAACCGCAGAAGTTTCTTCCCTTCACGCCACCGGGATGGGCATTCAGGTCTGTATGACAGTTGAAGCATGTGGCGCCGGCGCTGGTATGCCAGGGTCCGTGCTCATCTTTCATGAAAGAACCGGGATGCGTGCGAGGATCGGTTCCTCTGATGCCGTCCGCGTCAACATGACAGGTGACGCATACGGGATCGTTGCCCTGCGTATCGTGGCAACTCACGCAGCTCTCGATATCGCGCCGGGCAAGGGTTGCATGGGTACCGCCGCCGCTGCCAACGCCAATGGTGGCGAACCCCGCCCCCAGGTGTGATGCCGGTGTGAATGCGCGCGACGTAATGTTGTCGCCCGTCGCATGACATTCCGCACAGAATTCCTGCTGCGAATGACAGCCGTAGCAGTCGGTGCTCTTCGCCTTCGCATCGATACCATGGGTGAACCGGTAGTTCATGTCGTGCGTGAGCTGCAGGCTCATCTGTCGTGAACCGTTGCCCGGAAACGTCCGCGGAGTGGGATCGGCCATCAGAGCACCCTGGCCGAACTGTGCCAGAGCAGCAGGGGCATGGCATTCGGCGCAGAAGCTCTGTGTATGGCAGGTGGAACAGCTGGCTTCCAGCGTTCCGAGCCGGGTCAACTTCTTGTGTTCTTTCCTGAAGTTTCCCACCAGGTGGTCGGGCGGGACGAGCTGCACGAAGCTGGTATGACACGCTTCACAGGCGTTGGTCACCTTCCGGTCATTGTGGCAGGTGTTGCAGGTCGCCATCAATGGCATGTGTTTCGGTGCAGCGTAATCGGCCTCTTCAAGTCCGGCATGGCAGGTCGTGCACTCTATATCTTTTTGTGACACATGCTGTTCATGGGAGAAGAGCAGCTCGCGCGGAGCGGCCGCGGCAGGCTGGATATTGTCGGGGTCCACATGGCAGTAGCTGCACTGGCCGCCCAGCTGCTCCTCGTGGCACGACTGACAGTTGTCGTGGCTCGCACGGAGGTTGTCGGACGCCAGCTTGCTCGTGGCTGCCGGGTGACAATTTTCACACGCCACGCCGGCGTCGGTGATGTGGGCCTTGTGAGAGAACTTCAGCTGCTTGCTGTCGGCCCGATCGGGCCATCCGTTCCGGAGGGCAGGCTTGTGGGCGACCGCAGTGATCAGCCCGGCGGCAACAATGAGCAGGAAGACCAGATAACGGCGGATCATTGTTTGCCCTCCCCGTTGAAGATAGACAGCCGTTGCGCGAACCAGTACATCAACTTCACCTGCAGGCGCAGATCACGTTGGGAGATCTTGTTCGTCAACCATTGCCCCTGCACGTCGAAGGAGAACGCCGGGGTGGGACGGACGATCGCCCCGAGCAGCACCGACAGGGCGTTGTCGCGTGAGCTTTCTTTGCTCAGGCGGTAGGATGCATAGGAAAGCCCGGCGGTGGGGATCACGCTCCGGCCGAAGAACGGGTACGATCCCTGGACGCTGACCGACTGTAATTCGCCTGCATAGCCGTCGCTGCCGGTGTACGCAAGGCTGCCGTAGCCGTTGTTCACGCCCACGCTCCAGCGTGTGCTCTGCTCGTCGGTATAGCTGACCCTCGCCACCCGGGCAAAGGCGCGGAGGAGGGGTGTAAAACCGTACTCCACGCCTCCCTCGATTTCATTAGCCGCATTCGCGACAAACGCCGAGAATATGGAGTTGTACGAGAGTCGTGGCGCGCGATGAATGTAGTCCGCAGTCAGGGACAGCGCTTCCGTAACGTACACCCGCGCACCGCCCTGTGCCCGTGCGGTGCGGGAGTTGGCAAAATCATAGTCGTACCGTCCGTATACGGAGAAGCGGCTGGCATATTCGTACCGTGCTTCCGCACTCCCCAGTTCCTGGGCCGGCGAATCGTTCGCGATATAGTAGGACACCGGCGCAAACGAGGTATCGCGCGCGCGGACGGTCCAGTACGGGTCACGCTCCTCGTGCCGGTTCATGTAGCTCAGGCCGATGCGTGCACCCGGCAGAAGCGTTGTCACCACCTGCCCGCCGAAGTGGTAGTTGTCCTGCAGGTTTTCCCGGACACCGGTGAAGTCCGGGCTGACCGTTGAGCCGGCAAAACCCGTCACGGTCACTTTCTGCTGGAGAAAACGTGCACGCGCGAGAAATCCGTCGATCGTCCCGACTCCTGCACCCGCATACACCGCCTGCCGGCCGACGTTCAGATCAAGCACCTTGCCGATGTTGGCCCAGGTCAGGTACAGATTATAGAAGCGCACGCGCCCGACGTCGCCGAAGTCCCCGGCCAGATTGGCCGCCCCCTGGATGAAGGTGTTCACGGAAACGTCGCCCTGCGTCATGGAAAGCTGGATATTCTGGAAGGCGCGGATGCGCTGGTGGGACACGCCTACGGTGTCGAACTGTTCCCAGCCGTAGAAGGATGTCGCCAGACGTCCCGTCACCAGCTGCGCGGGGGCACCGGCGACGCAGAGAAGAATCAGCAGGGCGAGGGGGACAGAACGTGGTGTCTTCATACACAGTTCCCTTTTGTTGCCGCCTCTTCGAAATGTGTAACCGTCAGAGACCGGAATGGCATTCGACGCAATTTGTTTCCTGCCATGCATCGCCGATATCCTCGGGGTGCTGGAACGGAAGCCCGGCCACGGTGAGGGTCAGCGGCACGGGATCCGTTCCCTGATACAGAATCGTATGACAGCTGTTACAATCCTTGCTGATGCGCTTCCCGTCCGCGCTCACATGCTTCCCGTCATGGCAGCGAAAGCAGCCGAGGTCTGTCATATGGCCGATATTGCTGGGGTAGGCGCTCCAGCGCACATTCATAAGGGGAAAGAAGTTCTTCCGGTATTCCGAAACCAGCTCCTGTCCGGCCGTGAGAATGCGCGCTCCTTCGGTGGCAGCCACCTGCGGATACTCGCGTTCGTAGAAGTCTCTCAGCAGCTGCGGTATGCTGTCCGCCGCTTCCTGGGCTGTGGCATAGGGACGTTTCAACAGTTCCATCGCTGTCTCGCGGACACGCGGCAGCGAGGGGCTGATCGATCCGCGCGTCAGACTCCGGTCCACGATGCGGGCGGGGGGAAGATAAATGTGGGATGGCCGGTTATGGCAATCCATGCAATCCATACGCGACCAGTCCGTGTTCCTTAGGCCGGCGGTGTCCGCAGGCATTTCTTCGGCGGCATACTCGGTGACCGTCCCCGTGCGCTGATCTCTGACGCGAACCAGGGGGATCGACTGGCGGAGAGAATCCACGGTAACGTACGTCACCTCATTGTCGGGGTTCACGTGCCAGTGGATGCCGTTGGCGGGCCCCCGTTCTTCATTTCCGCCGCCGATTTTCATCAACAGCGCAAGAGTCCACCGGGTGTTCGCTTCATCGGACTTAAAATAGGTGTTGACGTATTTCTTTTCTCCAGCAAAATGGGACGGCCAGTGACACTGTTCACAGGTCTCCCGGGCGGGGCGCAGGTTTTTGATGGGGGTCGGGATCGGTCGCGGGTACACGTTAGCAAGCACGGCGTACACCTGATACGCTCCGGAGAGTTTCGACCGGACATACCATCCGGCGCCAGAGCCGACGTGGCAGTCAACGCACTTGACCCGGGCATGCGGCGAGTTCTGGTAGGCCGTATACTCCGGTTCCATGACATCATGACACGTTGCCCCGCAGAACGGTACAGATTCCGTCCACTCAAACGCCCGGTAACTCCCGTACGCCGTGAAGAGCAGGACGACAGCCGTCACACCGGCGAAGAGGGTGAGTGCGGACCTGTGATGCGGCACGCCGAGGTCGATGGTAAGGACCCTCTTGCTGGCCGGACGGCCTGCACGCAAACGCCGCCGCTCCCGAATTGCTCCCACAGGGATCAGCAACAGGCCCAGCAACAAAGGCACCGGCAGGGCTACATAGGAGATGATCCCGATATACGCCGGCGCGTCTTCCTGCAACAACTCCACAGCGGTGAGAAACAGGATCGTCAGGAGGCACGCGCTCGCAAGAGCAGCCCCGACAATACTGAGGGGGTTATAGAAAATATCCGGGAGTCTTCTTTTCTTCATTGTCTGGAGAGGCGGATGCGGAGCGTCGGACACGGAGCGGGACCCGCTGGTACGGCGCGGTCCCGCTGGTCCGTCGTCTGTTTCGGTTTACTTCTTGGGAAGCTTGTGAGCGATTTTCGCCCACATCTCATCATACTTGAAACCCTTGAACGTCGGGCTTCCTGCATTGTGGCAGGTTTCGCACACCTTCTTTGCCGCGTCACCTGTCACGAGGCCGGCTTCGACGGCCTTCGCCTTGTTCTCGGCTTTCGTATGCAGCGTCTTGAAACCGGATGCCGCACCGTGGCACGCTTCGCACGTGACGCCCTCTTTCATATCGAAGGTTTTCTCCACGTTGGCTGCGGTTCCGCCACCGGTCACATGGCACTTCAGGCACTCGGGACTTTCCGCCGGCGCTTTGGCAAGACCCTTCTCCTTGCCGATCTTCTTGGCCGCTTCGCCCTCCAGGGTCTTGTACGCCCCGGCGTGCACGGTTTTTGCCCAGATGGTGAACGCCTCTCCCTTGTCCTTCGCCTTGTGGCACATGGCGCAGGTTTTGGTGCCTATATATTTATTCTCCGCCACCACGGTGCCACCGCAAAACATAAGTGCAACGGCGAACAAAAGGACCACACAGGCTGTTTTCATTTACGGCTTCCTCCCAGAAATGATGGATGATGGAAAATGTACGCGAAAACAAAACAAGATGCCACTACCGGTATGCAAATACCATTGCGTAGATGATCCACACAACGATACTGAACCCGGTACCCAGGGCCATCCACGCAAACACCCGAATTGCTCTGATGACGATCGCCGGATAGGGCTCCGCCAGGCGCGAGTCCAGTTCGCCGGAGGCCACGACCGATGCATACTCGGCAGGTTTGTCCATCTTCAACTCCTCCACGGGCATCCGACCGGTGAAGATGACCATATCCATCGGAAACTTTTCCGGGCGCAGGTGCGTGTTGAAGAAGTGAATGGTGAAGATGAACCCGGTGGCCAGCAACGCTTCGTCACTATGAATAATCGTTGCCACGTTGATCATCCAGCCGGGGAACACCTGCGTGAAGAATTCGGGGAACCAGAGAGTGAAGCCGGTCGATCCGATCACCACCATTCCCCAGAAGACCGCGAAATAATCGAACTTTTCCCAGTAGGTCCAACGGCCGAATTCCGGGCGGGATCCCATACCCAGAAACCACTTCATTGAAGCAAGGAACTGGTGCAGATCGGTTTTCGTCGGCAGCATGGTATCGGGACCGAAAAGCAGAGCCTTCCAGCTGCCGAATTCCCGCCGTTTCCGGCGGAACAGGTCCACGATGTGGGCGATGAACACGCCAACCATGATGGTGGCTGCGAACCGGTGGACGTACCCGGCGGATTGGTACCCCCCGAACATGTGCGAGAGAAACGACGCCCACCCGGTATAGGAAAACTTCAGCGTCATTCCCGTCAGCGCCAGGCTCAGAAAACTGACAATCATAAGGATGTGCAACGTCCGGTTGAGTCGTGTAAACCGGACATACTGGGGGGCGTTTTCGTTATCCACCGTTGTGCGCTCCATCTTCCTGGGTTGGGTCCGTCCCCGGTACCGGAGGCGGTGGTGTCTGTTCCGCACGCCTGCGTTCACGCTGCCACTGCAAGGCCCGCGGCAGCCAGAGCAATGTGTGAATGCCACTGATCACGAAGGTGACGACAAGCAATCCGGTCATTCCCCAGAATGTCCAGAAGAGCCAGGGATACTTCGCCGGATCATGATGCGTCGCATGGGTGAGGTACCCCGCGAAGCGCCGGTTGGCTCCGGGATGACACTGCTGACATGTGGCGACCACATTCTCGCGGCTGAGATGTGACCGCGGGTCGGCGATGGGCAGAATATCATGTGCGCCGTGACAGCTGTAGCATCGCGCCGTTTTTGTGTACCCGAGTTGTGATACTTTTCCGTGATACGTGTCGAAGTAGGTCTTCGCAATCGCCTCGTGACAGCGGCCGCACTGATTCATGATCGTAAGCTTGAATCCCTCTTCGTCGGCGCGCCGGATCGTGTGCGCGCTGTGGCAGTCGTCGCACACGGGCAGCTGTTTCGTGGTCTTTCCGACCTGGGTAACGTGCACGCTCCGGGCAAATTGTTCTTCCACCCCGTGGTGGCACCGCCCGCAGGTGGAGGGGACATTACGAGAATTGATACTGGAAAGTGTATCGGAACGGGGAAGAACCTTGTGTGCCGTGTGGCAACTTGTGCATGTCGCTGTCACCGTCAATCCACCGCGGGACAGTCCCTTCCCGTGCGTGCTTTCGCGGTAATGTTCGACAATCAGATGCTCATCGCCGGTGTACCGTACCGCAGCTTTCTGGCCTTCACGATGGCAGCGCGCACAGAGGGCCGGTATATTGGTAGGGAAGGTGGCGGATGCGGGCTGGGCCTTGCCGAGAACCTTATGCGTTCCGTGGCATTCTTTGCAGGTCGGTGCATTGGGATCGTTCCGCACAAAGAGCTGTCCGTGCGTGCTCTGGAGATATTCCTGCCCGATTTCCGCATGACACGATGCGCAATCGACACGCTGGGTGATGGTCTGGCATGGCCGCTCTTTCGCCGAATTCACGCCGGCATGGCACTGGCTGCAGGAAGTCTTCGCGTGCCGTGAAGCCGCCAGATGTTCCGGCGTGACGGCCATTGAGCGGCCGTCTTTGGCCGAAACAAGATCCGTCCGGGCGTGGCACCGCATGCAATCCCGGTCGGCCATTCCCTGGTCGTAGAATACCTTGCGTACCTTGTGCGGCTGGTGACAGTCCACACATGCCGGCAGCACATGTGCCTCCCTTTCCCAGAGCTCTCCTTTGATCACCTTCCTGTGCACGCTCTCGATTTGTGCGTGACATTTTGTGCACGTTGCCGCGATGTTCCTGCGGGCGATGGATGACGCGGGATCCGTGTGCGGGAGAATGGAGTGCGCGGTGTGGCAGGATGCGCAGTTCGCCGACACGATCAGACCCTTTTTCAGCAAGCCCTCGCCGTGGATACTCTCGGAGAAATTCTCCAGGATATGATCCTGATGGATCGCCCCCCGCCTGGCAACGGGTGTGCCTTCCTGATGGCATTTGCCGCAGAGGAACGGTACCTGCAGGGGCGACACCGGAGAACGTGCATCGGTGACTTTTACAATAGCATGGTTTCCATGGCAATCGGGGCAACGGGGCGCCAGCGGATCACCCCGTCCGGCGGCTTTCCCGTGCAGCGAACGCGCGTGCAGTGCGGACTCCGTGCCATGGCAATCAGCGCACACCGCCGGCGCAAGATCCTCTTCGTGGGGGAATTCTTTTCCGGCAAGATCGGCATGACAGGCGACACAGGGAACGTCCGCATGTACCGACCCCGCGAACTTCTTCTGGTCCACGAACATCGACACCGTTTTCCCCCGCTTCGTCCCCGTCAGCTCCTTGTCCTCATGGCAGGCGAGGCAATCGGTGGATTCCTGAGCCCTCGCCCTCCCCGCACAGAGCAGTGCGGCGGCGGCAAGAATCAGCATCCCTGAAAACACGCGGCGGACGGTCATGGGTCTACACTCTTTCCACTTCTGGATCGTCAGAATGCTGCCGGCGTTTGTATGCCTCCAGCTCAAGAGGATGTTCTTCCTCCATCTCTTCTTCCGTCAGCGTACCCTTCCAGAATGCCAGATTGATCGGGTACGTATCGGGGTTGAAGATAACAAAATAGAAATGCCAGACGATGATGGCGAGTGTGGCTAGCCATGCTTCATAGTAGTGCACCGTTCGCGCAACGTCCCACCAGAGTTTCGTGAGCAGACCCAGGAAGATGTTGTCGAACCAGAGAATGACTCCCGTGAGACCCATAACAAACGTTCCCCAGACCAGCGCCCAGTACTCGCTTTTTTCAATGTAGCTGAAACGCCCGAATTTCGGCTTGTCCGGTGAGATCCCGATATTGTACTTCAGGACATTCAGTGCATCGAACAGATCCTGCCGCCGGGGCAGAAGGTCCCGCAGCAGTTCCTTGCCGCGGGGAACGAAAAAGAGATACCAGCAATGGTAGAGACTCGCGGCTACCATGGCCACGGCGGCGATGCGGTGCAGAATACCGCGCAGTTCAAACATCCAAGGACTCACATTGCGTATCGGAGAGACCCACCAGGCATCCGGATACCGGAGGGCGAACCCCGTCAGCACCAGTGTGATAAAACTGACAAGCAGTGTACCGTGCTGAATCCGTTCGCTGAGGGTCATGCGGAGATAGAGCCGGTGTGCGGTATGTTTGCGGGGGAGTTCCCCCCGGCGGTACTGGAGCTGCCGCCGGGACTTCTGGACAAAGTCCAGCAGATTGTGAACAAACATGCCCCCGATCAGCACAACAATCAACAGAATATACCCGTTCGAGACATAATACAGCACACCGTCGTTTCCGGATGTGGCGATCACATGCACAGAACCCCGCGCAAAATTCGTATTTGCGCCGGGATGGCACGTCCCGCATGTCCTGATCAGGTTTGCGGGAGAGATGCGTGAGGAGGGGTCCGTGGACGGCTTGATATCATGCACGCCATGGCAGCTGGCGCAGTTGGCCACTTCCACCGACCCTGCCCGCTGGGCGAGACCGTGGAAGCTGTCCTCAAAACTCTGGAAGCGGTCCCCTGCAAGGCCGTACTTCTGCGTCAGCTTTACCGAGCCGTGACATGGAGAGCACACCTGCACGGAGACGTTTGCCGCCGCGACCGGTGAACGGGCGTCCTGCGGAGAAAGAATGTTGTGCTCGCCGTGACAGTCCGTGCAGGTCGGCGATGCCGTAATGCCTTTGGCGAGCGCCTGGCCATGAATGCTTCCTGCGTATTGTGCGCGCGTTTCGCCGTGGCACTTCCCACAGGTGCCGGCGATATTCTTCTTGGCAACGGACGACGAAGGGTTAGCCCCCTTTTTCATGTTGTGGCTGCCGTGACAGTCCGTGCACGTGGCCGCGGAATCATTGCCCGACTTGACGGCCTGCCCGTGCACGCTGTTTTCATAACTGGAGACAAAGCCCGCAGAAGGACCGACCCGTTCTCGCACTTCCGGTTTGTCCAGGTGGCAGCTCAGGCACATTTTGGCCTGGTGCCCGTGGGCCGTGGTGGAGCTGCTGTCCCGGGCAGACTGTACTGCATGCTCGCCGTGACAGTCGATGCAGCTGGGTGCGCCTTTGACCCCCCGGGCGAGCGCAGCCCCGTGGTCAGACTGCAGAAACCGGACGTTGATGTCTCCGTGGCATTTCGCACAAATGCTCTCGGCGAACGCAGCCCGGTGCACCGGCTCCTGGTCCGTCACCTTTTTGATGGAGTGTGTCGTGTGACAATCTGCGCACGAGACAGCGGGACGGTTCCCTTTGACGCTCCGGCCGTGTACACTCTTCGAGAAATCGCTGAACTGATCACCCTCGTGACAGTTCAGGCATTTCACCGGGCTGATCTTCGCCTTATGGGGGAGCTCGGAAGGATTGAACCCTTCATGACATCCCACGCAGCCCAGCGCGCTGTGGGCTGAGGAGGCGAACCCTTTGCCATCAACAAACAGGGGGATCGTCCTCCCCCTCTTCGTCATTGACAATGCAGCGTCGCTATGGCACATGAGGCAATCTTCATCAGATTGCGCCGGCACGAGAGGGGGGAACAATACTCCCGCCAGGATAAGGACCATGAGGTGTTTCAGCACGCGTCTCTCCGGAATCAGACTACCAGTGGACATAGGGGGTCAATCAGCATGCCAAGGTTCGATAGTCGAAATTGTTGAATTTTGCCACATATTCGAGCGACACTCTCTGTTTCTTTCCCAAAAGTGCGATATCGATGGCGGAGATTTGCACACCTGGGAAAAGTGTGTCGTCGCGGGATTAGGAAAGGCCAGAGAGGAGATCTTCCACCCTTTTTGAGATTTGCGCGATCTCAAAAGGCTTATAAAAGACGGAATCTACATGCTCACGGATGGCCCGGTCGAGATTCACCTCCTTGGAATTGTAGACATACAGGAGGATAATCGGCAATTTGTGGTTGGCCCCCCGTAATCCATCCAACCGCTCAATGAGCTTCTCCGAGGGAACCGCATCCACCATCACGAGGTTTGCAGAATAGTCCGCCGCAAGGCGGTCGAGCATTCCCAGATTCGTTGTCGTAATGACAGTATACCTGTCCTGAAAAAGCATGGAGAGACTGAAGCAGAAGTTCAGGTCAGGGCTGTACAACAGGATCGTCTTCTTATTGTCGCCGACATCCATACCTGGTGTCTGCGCGCCTTTCCGGTTTTCGGCTTCGGGGTGCTGTGTTTTCACCGTATATCCTTGGTTCGTGTCACCGCAGATGGAGTTCCTTTTCGATATCCTCGTTTTGAAGGATGCTTTCTCGAAACGGGTGCGGCTTGACAGTCAACACGGGGATTCCGGAAGATCGGACGATCCGTTCGGCGACGCTGCCCATAAGCATGTGGCGCAATCCCGTCCGGCCATGTGTGGCAATCACAATCAGATCGATTCCCTCTTGCTCGGCGAACCGGCTGATCTCTTCCGCGGCCGCCCCCTTCTTCACCACCAGCGTGATACGTATTTCCGGCGGCACATGGACATGCACGAATTCTTCGAAGCTTTTCCGTCTCACTTCTTCATTGTTCGGGTGGCTTTCTTTTCCGTGAAAACCTTCATGGCCATCGATCACATGAAGCAGGTAGAGACGGGATGTATACAGGGTGCCCAACGACGTGGCGTACTCCATGGCTGCCAGTGAGAAGTCAGAAAGGTCGGTGGTAACGAGTATTTTCTTCAGGAAGACCATAGTTGTGACTCCCCTTGTCCCTACAGGAGTTTTTCAAGAGGTGTGCCAACATCGCGGGGGAGTTGTCCGGGCGGAGAGGCCGAAAAATCCCCTTTTTTCGATGAAGAAGGGGACTCCCTGTGCCCGGGTTTCCGAATTGTGGGAAAGCAGGGTATGAAATTCCTAACCCTGCGAAGGGATACTCAGTTCCTCAATCTTCCGGTAGAGGGAGGACAGGCTGATACGGAGGGCCTTAGCGGTCAGTTCCTTGTTGTACTGGTTGGACCGCAGGACGTGACTGATGTACTGCCGCTCGAATTCATCCACCGCGTCTTTCATGGACCGTCGTGCATCGAATGCATAGACCGCATCGGTGCGCTGATCGAACAGCGTCGGCAGCTCTCTCTTGGTGAGGATATTCCCCTCCGAAAAGATCACCGCCCGTTCGATGACGTTTTCCAGTTCCCGGATTTCACCCTTCCAGGTGTGCGCCATAAGGCATTTCATGACCTCGTTGTCCACGCCACGGACATCCTTGCTCATTTCCTTGGCATGTTTTGCCACGAAATGATTCACGAGCATGGGAATATCATCGACACGTTCAGAGAGAGAGGGGAGCGTCAGCTCGACGATATTCAAGCGGTAGAACAGATCTTCACGGTAGCGGCCTTCTTCCACTTCCTTTGCGAGGTTCTTGTTTGTGGAGGCGATAATCCGCACATCCACGGACATAGGCATTGAGGTGCCTACGGGTGTAATCTCCTTCAGTTCAATCGCCCTCAATAATTTCACCTGCTGGTGAAGGGGGATTTCGCTCACCTCATCAAGGAAGAGACTCCCGCCGTCTGCAGCCTTGAAGTACCCTTCCTTGTCCATGGAGGCACCGGTGAAGGCCCCGCGTCGATGCCCGAACAGTTCGCTTTCGAATAGGTTTTCCACGATGGCACCGCAGTTGATCGGGACGAACGCCCGGTCGGCACGATGGCTGCTGAAGTGGATCGCCCGGGCAACCAGTTCCTTCCCCGTCCCGCTTTTTCCGTTGATCAGCACTGTCCCGTCGGTGGCCGCCACCTTCTTGATCGTATCAAACACCCGTTGCATGGCCGGACTCTGTCCGATGATCTCGTCGAAGTTGTACTGCCGGTGCAGCTCACCCCGCAATAGCCGGTTTTCCAGACTCACCCGCCGTGTCGCCAGGAGGCGGCTCACTTTCACGAGCAGTTCATCGAACTCAACCGGCTTCAGGATGTAGTCGACGGCACCTTTGCGCAATGCGGCGATTGCCGTGTCGATGGACCCGTATGCCGTGATGATCATCACCAGAGTTTCGGGGCAAACGGCGGCAACCTGTTCCAGCAGTTCGATCCCTTTCATCTCGGGCATCTCGAGATCGGTGATCACCAGATCGAAGGACTGTTCCCGGATCAGGTCAAGGGCGACCTTTCCGTTCGCCGCTTCGCGCACCGTGAAACCCTCTTTGGTCAGGACGAAGGAGAGGGATTCGCGAATGATCTCTTCATCATCCACGATCAGAATCGTATCAGCCATGCCGGTATTCCTTAGGATTGAGGGGGAGGGTGACACAGAAGGCGGTCCCTTTTCCCCGTTCGCTTTGCACGGTGATGTCACCGCGGAAACTCCGGACAATGCCGTAACTCACCCAGAGCCCCAGCCCGGTTCCCTCCCCCACACGTTTTGTCGTGAAAAACGGCTCAAACACTTTCGCCAGATGTTCGCTGGTGATGCCGCTGCCGTCATCGGTAATGCGGACCCGGACCCACTCATCATCACGTTCGAAGTCGGTCGTTATCGTCCCGCGCTTCCCCTGCAGCGCATCGACTGCATTTAGAAGAATATTGATGAACACCTGGGCCATCTGATCCGGGACAAGGGAAAGAAGGGGGATCTGATAGCGCACGTGAGTGTAGAACGTCACCTCTTTCGCCTTCTTGCCCATCTTCACGATCTCGACAGAATCCGTCAGCAATTTGACGATGTCGGTCGGCTGGATCTGGTAGTTGGAGGGCCGGGAAAAATCCACCAGATCGCGGATGATCTTGGTGATCCTGTGCACCTGGGACTGCACCAGCCCGAGTTTGTCGCGCGCGAACTCGTCGTTGATCGTGCGTTGAAGCACCTGGACAATTGAAGAAATGGAGGTAAGTGGATTCCCCACCTCGTGGGCAATGCCCGCGGCGAGGGTTCCGATGCTCTCCATTTTCTGGGAATGCATCAGCTGCTGCTCCAGGGCCTTTTGCTCGGTCACGTCGCGGTGCGAACCCAGATACCCCACTACGCGGCCGTCGCCTTCGATGATCGGGGAGATCAGCAGCTGCGTATACAGGGGTTGGCCGTCTTTCCGGCGGTTCTCGATTTCACCGTTCCAGACCTTGCCCACGCTGATGGTGGACCAGACGCGCTCCCAGAACTCCTTTGTGTATTTCTTGCTGGAAATGACGCTCGGATTGTTCCCGATGAGCTCTTCTTTCACGTACCCGGTTGCACGCTCAAACGCGGGATTGACATAGATCATCCGGCCCATCGCGTCGGTAATTTGAATCGGATTCACCGTAAAGTGCACCACGTTTGAAAACCGGAGAAGGTCCAGCTCTTTCTGTTTGGATTCAGAGATGTCCCGTGCGGTGATGAACACGACCGACCGGCCGTTCTCCTCGACCCGGCGGATGAACAGAAGTGCGTCCACCGGGTTTCCGCGGGATTGACGGAAACGCACTTCCCCCTCGGTAAAGCCGTCGCTCGAGGTGATGGATGCGAAGTCGGGGCGTGGAGAATCGGAGGTCAACAGGGATGAAAACGGGATGGTCCCGTTGAGTGTGACCGGAAGGCCGGTCACCTCCCGTGCCCTGCTGTTGCAGTCGATGAGCTTGAGGTCCTCGGACGCCACGAAACACATGTCGGGAACCACATCCAGCACCCGCTGGAGTATATTGGGAGGAACAGGCATACGGCAGATTGTTTCAATATACCAAATTGCCGGAGGATATTCAAAGACGAAGCCGCGGGGGAGAACACCATCCCCCCCCGCGGCCCGGCGGGCGGTGAAAGCCTCCGGATCAGGTTCCGGCGCTGTAATCCTCGTTGTATTTGACCTGCTCCGGCGTCAGGCGGTCGATCCTGATGCCGCTTGTCGCGAGCTTCACGCGCGCGATTTCCTGGTCCTGTTCAACCGAGATGTCGTGCACGGTGTTGTCGAGGCGGATGCCCTTCTTGTGAAGTTCCACGAGGCGAAGTTGTGACATGAACTGGTTGGCAAATGACATGTCCATTACCTCCGAAGGGTGGCCTTCGGCGGCTGCAAGGTTCACAAGACGTCCCTGGGCCAGCAGATAGATCCGGCGTCCGTCTTTCGTGACGTATTCTTCATTGTTCTGCCGGATCTCCCGTTTGCCTTTTGTCACTGCGGTCAGATCGGGAATATTGATCTCACAGTCATAGTGTCCGGTGTTCGACACGATGGCGCCGTCTTTCATGCTCTGGAAATGCCGTTTCACGATGACGTCTTTCACGCCGGTAGCGGTGACGAAGATGTCGCCGATCTTCGCGGCATCATCCATCCTCATCACGCGATAGCCCTCCAGCGTGGCCTTCAAAGCGGCGGTGGGTTTCACTTCGGTGACGATCACATTGGCGCCGAGTCCTTTTGCCCGCAGGGCCACACCGCGGCCGCAGTGGCCGAAGCCGGCCACCACGACGTTCTTCCCGGCGAAAAGCACACTCGTTGCGCGCAGGATGCCGTCAAGCGTGGACTGACCCGTCCCGTACACATTGTCAAAATCCCACTTCGTCTCCGCATCGTTGACGGCGATCACCGGGTAGCGCAGCGCACCGTCGGCAGCCATGGAGCGCAGACGGTGGACGCCGGTGGTGGTTTCTTCCGTGCCTCCCAGAACGTACTTCTGTGCGAACTCGGGATGGTTTTTGTGGATGGTGAAGATCAGATCCGCGCCGTCATCAAGTGTCAGGTTGGGATGGAAGCGGAGGGTTTGTTCGATACACCAGTAAAACTCCTTCACGTTCATGCCATGCCACGCGAAGATGGAAACTTTTTGCGCCGCAAGGGCGGCGGCGACCGCATCGTTGGTGGAGAGGGGGTTACAGCCGCTCCAGCTGACTTCGGCGCCGGCGGCGACAAAGGTCTTGACCAGCACGGCGGTCTCTTTCGTAACGTGAAGGCAACCCGCGATTCTGTACCCCTTGAACGGCTTCGATTTGCGGTACTTCTCCTGCAACGCCATCAGCACGGGCATGCGGGATTCGGCCCACTCGATCAGTTGCGAGCCCTCCTTCGCCATGGAGAGATCCCGCACTTTGTAAAAACCTGGTTTCTGATTCATAGTATCCTTCGGGTGAATGTGTGAGGTAGGTGCAATGTCCAACTACTTTATCGCCTTCAGAATCGTGTCCACGATGTCCAGCTTCTCCCAGGTGAAGTCCTTGTCGTTCCGTCCGAAGTGGCCGTAGGCAGCGGTTTTTCTGTAGATCGGGCGGAGCAGGTTGAGGCGTTTGATGATCCCCCGCGGGGTCATGTCGATCTGCTTCATGACCACTTTCGCCAGTTCCATATCCGGGATACGGCCTGTTCCGTAGGTGTTCACGTGGATCGAGACCGGATCGGCCACCCCGATAGCGTAGGCGACCTGGATCAGGCATTCGTCGGCCAGTCCGGAGGCCACCAGATTTTTGGCCAGATGCCGTGTGGCGTATGCGGCGCTGCGGTCCACCTTGGAAGGATCCTTCCCCGAGAACGCTCCGCCGCCGTGGGGCGCGCGGCCGCCGTAGGTGTCCACGATGATCTTTCGCCCGGTGAGGCCGGTGTCGCCGTGCGGCCCGCCGATTTCAAACCGGCCGGTCGGATTGACATGAATGACGGTGTTTTTGTCCAGCATCCCGGCGGGAATGATCTTCCGGATCACGTGCTGGATGACATCCTCGCGAATTTTCTTCTGGGTGGCATCCGGATCGTGCTGTGTGGAGATCACCACCGTGTGCACCCGGGTCGGCTGCCGGCCGTGGTACTCGATTGTCACCTGCGACTTTGCGTCGGGACGCAGGTACGGCATCAGTTTTGGTTCCTTCTTGCGAATGTCCGCCAGGCGTTTCACCAGTTTGTGCGCAAACATGATGGGCATGGGCATGTATTCAGGCGTCTCGTTTGACGCATACCCGAACATCATCCCCTGATCCCCCGCGCCGCCGGTATCGACTCCCCGCGCGATGTCAGGGGACTGGGAGTGGATCGCGGAGATCACGGAGCAGGATTCGGAGTCGAACCGGTAGTCGGCCTTGGTGTACCCGATCTCCCGGATGACACGCCGCACCACATCCTGGACTTCGATGTATGCTTTGGTGGTGATTTCGCCCCCCACAAATGCCAGGCCGGTGGTTACGAAGCTTTCGCATGCAACGCGGGAAAGTTTGTCTTGCTCCAGAATGGCGTCCAGCACGGCATCCGATATCTGATCGCACACCTTGTCAGGATGGCCTTCAGAGACGGATTCGGAGGTGAACAGATAGGACATGATGAACCTCGGTTGTGATCGGAAATGGTGAGCGATGGTCAGAACATTTCGATTTCGGATGAATCGCCGACGTTGAAGCGTTTGTAGTTGCCCCTGACAACAGCCTCATTGCCGATGATCGAGTTCTCGAGCAGGACCCGGCTGACGCGTGCCTGGGAGCCGATGATGGTGTTCCGCAGGATCGATTCGCTGATTTCCGCCCCGTCGCCAACCGTGGTATTCGGCCCGATCACACAGTTGGAGATCGTGGCATTCGGCGCAATGTACACCGGCTCGGTAATGACCACCCCGTCGATCGGCCGGAACGTGGAGTGTTTCTGAAGCAGCGCTCGATTTGTAGAGAGCAACGTTTCCGGCTTGCCGCAGTCGTACCAGCCCTCCACGTGAAAGGTCTCCATGGTCTCGCCGCGGTCGATCATCATCTGGAGCACATCGGTGAGCTGATACTCTCCTTTCGTGCGGATGTCCTTTGACACCACATCGTCCAGGCACGTCCGCAACAACGGTGTGTTATGAATGTGGTACAGCCCGACCACTGCCAGGTTGCTCGTCGGGTTTTCGGGTTTTTCGACCAGGCGGGTGATGAAACCGTTCCGCGTTTCCGCGACGCCGAACCGGCGGGGATCTTCCACCGTTTTCACCCCCAGGGCTGTCACGGACCGCTTCAGAACGGGGCGGAGGTCCACGTCAAAAATCGTGTCCCCGAGAATAATGAGGACCGGATCCTTGCCGAGTGCGTGTCGCGCAGTATATATGGCATGGCCCAGGCCGAGCGGCGTTTCCTGCTCGGTAAAAGTGACCGGGAAACGCGGGTACGCCGCGCGGACATACTCCATGATCTTGTCGCCCATGTGTCCCACGACAATTGTCGCGTCGGTCACTCCTTCGGCGA
Organism: uncultured Bacteroidota bacterium; assembly: GCA_963779225.1. GTDB lineage: Bacteria > Bacteroidota > Ignavibacteria > UBA10030 > UBA6906 > CAVPCZ01. The sequence continues at coordinate 119,207 of CAVZWW010000001.1, read as the reverse complement.
TAATCTTGTCCAGGATATGGCCGAGAATCGGTTTTCCCGCAACGTTCAAAAGAACCTTCGGGTGGGTAAAGGTGTGCGGGCGGAGCCTGGTTCCAATTCCCGCAACGGGTATGATGGCATGCATAGGTGCTCTTTCGGGTTCAGAAAAACATTGAAACGTACGGAACTCCCGTACGAGAAGCAACACGGGCGGGTCTTTCTGTGATATCCGTCACATCACCTCGAAGCCGCTGCGTGCGTCGTATTCGTTTGATATTCTGCGGGCAAATCGTTATCATTTCGGCAAGCGAACCCGTCTCATTCTTCACCAACCTTCATGCCCAGAGAAGTCCCTTCCCGCGCAACGAGCGCCAGGAAAGCGCAGCACGTCGACCTGGTGATCCGGAAAGACGTCGCCTTCCGGACGAAGCGTACCGGCCTCGAGCGGTGGGAGTTCGTGCACAATGCTTTACCAGAACTGGATTTCGCGGAGATAGATCCTTCGACGCGCTTTCTGGGCCACCCGCTTGCGCTCCCCCTGATGATCTCCTGCATGACCGGCGGCTATCCCGGCGCCCTGCAGATCAACCGGGATCTTGCGGCGGTGTGCCAGGAATTCGGTATAGCCATGGGCGTCGGCAGCCAGAGGCAGGCCCTGGAGGATTCGACATATCACAGGACATTCTCCATCGTGCGGAAGACCGCCCCCACGATTCCCGTCGTAGGGAACATCGGCGCTGCGGAGGTGGCCGCACTGAAGGATGCCACCCCTGTGCTCAGACTGGTCGAGTTGATTGGAGCGGACGCATTCGCCGTACATCTGAACCCCCTGCAGGAACTCCTGCAGATGGAAGGCAGCCCGCGTTTTCGGGGCGTGCTGGCCGGCATCGCTCTGCTGGTGCGTCAACTGCCGGTTCCGGTGATCGTGAAAGAAATCGGCGCCGGTCTCTCGGCGGACGTCGTCCAGAGCCTGCTCGACGCCGGCGTGCGGCACGTCGATGTTGCCGGGGCCGGTGGAACCAGTTGGGCGGGAGTGGAAATACTCCGGCGCTCAAACCAGCGGTCCGCTGGATTGTTCTGGGACTGGGGGATTCCGACTGCGGAGGCGGTGCGCGACGCGGCGGCGGTGCGCCGGCACGGCACCCCGTTCACGTTGATTGCTTCCGGTGGAATGACCTCCGGCCTGGACGTGGCAAAGTGTCTGGCCCTTGGCGCGGATCTCGTTGCTTCCGCGCGGCCGATGCTCAAGGTTCTCATGACCGGCAACAAACCGGCCCTCCGCCGTCTCCTGGAGGCGTGGTCATGGGAACTGCGGAGCACCATGTTTCTTACCGGATGCCGAACGATCGCCGATCTTGGACACGCACCCATGCGTGAACGGACGGAGGGCGTATGAACCGGCACTTCGACAGACGGTATGACCGGTTACGCCAGAGGGTGGACCGGCGACTCGCGACGATAGACCTGCACGGGGCACCGGAAGAACTGCATCATGCCTGCCGGTACGTTCTCACCGGCGGGGGCAAGCGTCTGCGTGCGGTTCTCGTGCTTCTCTCCGCCGAAGCGGTCGGCGGAACAGCGGCCCTTGCACTGGATGCGGCAGCGGCGATCGAAATCATGCACAATTTCACGCTGGTCCATGATGATGTGATGGATCACGCCCGGACGCGGCGGGGCCGCCCTACAGTCCATGTGCGCTGGAATCTCAACACGGCGTTGCTCACCGGTGATACGCTTCTTGCGGTCGCCTACAAGAGACTGCTGCACACGCGGCAGGTTGCCGATTGCGGGATTGCCCGCCTCTTCACGCAGGGCGTGATCGATGTCTGCGAAGGACAGGCGCTGGACATGGAGTATGAGAAACGGGACAACGTGTCCGTGCGCGAGTACTTCACGATGATCGAAAAGAAAACGGGCCGCCTCATCTCCACGGCGACGGAACTCGGCGCCTGCATCGGCGGCGGTACAGCGAAACAGGCCAGGACACTGCGCAGGTTCGGCCATTACCTGGGCAGAGCCTTCCAGCTGCAGGACGACATGCTGGATGTGTTCGGCAACGAGGAGGAGTTGGGCAAGACCATAGGCGGGGACATTATAGAGGGGAAACGGACATTCCTTCTGCTGACCGCGCTGGAGCGAGCCCGGGGAGAAGACCGGCATTTGCTGCAGAAGGTCGCATGGTGGAACACGGGCAACGGAAAACCCTCCACCGCCCGGGAGCGTCGGGCGATCGTCGCGCGTGTACGAGCCCTCTACGCCGCCTACGGGGTCATTGACGAAACCCGGCGCCTGGTGAACCAGAACACGCACCGCGCGCTCGCCGTTCTGTCCACACTGCCGGCCTCTCCCGCACGGGACATGCTGGACTGGCTCTCCAACAAGTTGATCCACCGTGCTTCCTGAACACCCTCATGATTGAATGCACGGTCACCATCGTGAACACCCGCGGCCTCCACACGCGGCCGGCCGCCGCCCTGGTGAAAACAGCAGCGAAGTTCCGTGCCGAGTTCTCTATCCTGAAGAACAGTTTCGAAATCAACGGCAAGAGTATTATCGGCGTCATGACCCTCGCCGCCGAGCAGGGGTCGACCCTCACGCTCAAGTTCAGTGGCCCCGACGAAGAACAGGCCGCCGCCGCGGTGGTGGATCTCTTCGAACGGGGATTTGATGAGAACTGACATGACAGAAACCCAGCGACCGACGGAAGAACAGATCCTGAAGGGCATCGCCGCGGCTCCGGGCATAGCCATCGGCGCGGCGTACCTGTACACCAAACACGTCCCCCGCGTGCAGGCGAAGACCATTACACCGGAAGAAGTCCCCGTGGAAATCGAGCGCCTGCGCACCGCAAACGCCCGCTCCGAGAAGGAGCTCCGCAAGATTCTCGCTTTTGCGGAACAAAAGCTCGGATCGGAGAGCGCGACCATCTTCGAAGCCCAGATCATGATCCTCTCGGACACGATTCTGATGGGCACCATCGAAGAGCGCATCAGGAGCGAGCTGGCCAATGCCGAAGCCGTCGTCTCCGACGAGATCAACAAGTACAAGCATCTGATGCTCGCCGCACCGGACGAGTACATGCACGAACGGGCGCACGACGTGGACGACGTGATGAACCGGATCATCCGGAACATCCAGGATCAGAAGCTGTACTCGCGTCTCGACGGGGCATCCATCATTATCTCCGAAACCCTGGCCCCTGCAGACACGGTCGTCTTCAGCCGGAACCAGGTTCTCGGCTACGCCACGGACCTCGGCGGCGTGACATCGCACGCCGCGTTGCTTTCCCGCTCTCTCAAGATTCCCGCCGTCGTCGGCCTGCGGACTGCGACGAAACAGATCCGGACAGGCGACCTGATCGCGATCGACGGATATGCGGGCACGGTGATCTTCAACCCGTCACCCGAGACCCTGCGTGTCCTGGAGGAAAAGGCGGAGAAGTTCCGCCAGTTTGAGCTGCGTCTGACGGGGATCGCGGGCCTGCCCGCTGAGACGCTCGACCACAGGCGGATCGAACTCTCTTCGAACATCGAATTCGCGGAGGAGATTGAATTTGCAAAGGAGAGGGGGTCGGAGGGCATCGGCCTCTTTCGCACAGAGGGCCAGCTGATCGGCCGGCCGGACTATCCGAGCGAGGAAGAACAGACCGCGCTCTACACGCACATCGCCGACAACGTGTTCCCGCACCCGGTGATCTTCCGGACCTTCGATGTCGGCGGTGACAAGCTCACTCCCGACGCCCATCACGAGGAAAATCCGTTCCTGGGCTGGCGGGGGATCCGCGTCCTGCTCGACCGCCCGGAGATTTTCCTCAATCAGCTCCGCGCCATCCTCCGGGCCAGCACGCGGCGTAATGTGCGCGTCATGTTCCCCATGGTCGCCACGCTGAGTGAAATACAGAAGGCCCGGACGTTTTTTCGCCAGGCCCAGGAAGAACTGCGCCGGCTTGGCATTCCGTTTGACCAGAAAATGAAGATCGGCGTCATGATTGAAGTCCCCGCCGCCGCGCTGGCCGCCGAACAGATCGCCGCAGAAGTGGATTTCCTGAGCATCGGGACCAATGATCTCATCCAGTACCTTATGGCGGTCGACCGCGGCAACGACTCGGTCGCACGGCTCTTTCAGCCGTTCAACCCGGCCGTTCTCCGCACCATCAAATACGTCGTGGATGCGGCGCATAAGCGGGGCATCCAGGCGGGGATGTGCGGTGAGATGGCCGGAGATCCGCTCGCCACGGTGCTGCTTGTGGGCATGGGGCTGGACGAATTCAGCGTCGTTCCGCCCGTCCTGCCCGAAATCAAGAAGATCATCCGCTCCATTAAGGCTAAGGATGCCCGGCGGGTAGCCGACAAAGTACTGGGGATGCACTATGAGGCCGAGATCCGCGAGTACCTCTCCACGATCACAAGAAACAAAGTGCCCGAGATACCCTTCGAAGACTGAGCGGAAGAACGGCTCCCGCCCGGGCACCCCCCGCGGCACGAACGCGACAGCCACATCACGATAACAAGGAATACCCATGACGCCCGAAGACATCAGCCGCATCGATCGTTCCAACATGTTCTCCCTCCTCCGGGATTTTCCCTCGCAGGTGCGTGAGGCGCTGATCATCGGCGCCAACGCCGATATCCGGCTGCGCACAACGGGAATCCGTCATATCGTGGTGTGCGGCCTGGGCGGTTCGGCGATCGGCGGCGATCTGCTGCGCAGCTATCTTGCAACGGACCTGCGTATCCCCTTTTCCGTCAACCGCACGTATACGCTGCCGAAGTATGTGGGTCCGGAGACTCTCGTGATTATCTCCAGCTACTCCGGTAACACGGAAGAAACCAATGCGGCCCACCGGGAGGCGCTGAAGCGCAAAGCGAAGATCCTGTGTATCTCCTCCAACGGCACAACGGAAAAGCTCGCAGTACGCGCTCGTTCGCCGTTCATCAAAATCCCGGGGGGCCTCCCGCCGCGCGCTGCCCTTGCGTACTCCTTCTTCCCGCTTCTGCTCGCCCTGACACGACTCGGATTCATCAAGAGCAGGCAGAAAGAGATCAAAGAGACCCTTGCCCTCCTCGACGCGAAGGCAGGCCAGTACACATCATCCGATCAAACAACCAACCCGGCGTACCTTCTGGCCGAACGCTTGAAACACCGGATCACTATCTGTTATTCCTCCACCGAACGTTTTGACACCGTCAACACGCGCTGGCGCGGGCAGATCGCGGAAAACGGCAAGTCCCTCGCCTTTGGCCATGTTCTCCCCGAGATGAACCATAACGAACTCGTGGGATGGAAGGTCCTGGAACGGGAAATGCGCGAGATGCAGGTGATTTTCCTGCGCGACAAGGAGGATCATCCCCGCGTGCAAATGCGCATGGGGATCACAAGCGAAGTGCTCGCCCGCTATACCGACCGCGTGACGGAAGTGTGGAGCGAGGGGGACGGACTTCTTGCACGTTTGTTCTCGCTGATCTACCTCGGCGACTGGGTGAGTTACTACCTCGCCATTCTCCACGGCGAAGATCCGACGCCCGTGGCGGTCATCGACTATCTCAAAACTTCTCTGGCACGGCAATGACGCGCGAACGGAAAATCGCTGTTGCGGTCGCCATCGTCACGCTCGCTCTCATTGTTGTCGTCACGGTGCTCAGGAACGGGACTTCCTGGTGAAGAAAGGGCGCAAGGAGCGGACAGTCCGCCGCTCCTTCCTTGCAATACAGCCCTTTTTTTGCTATGCTCCCTGTAGTCTCCTCTAGCCTCTGTTCGATGGGACGGTGATGACGGGTCGCGCGGTCCGAATCCTCGTTGTTCTCGGCACACTCCTGGCGTGTTCCGCAACGGCCCATGCCCAATTTTTCTCCTTCGGCCGCAACAAGGTCCAGTATACAGCATTCGAGTGGCATGTCCTCAAAACCGAGCACTTCGATATCTATTATTACACGGAGATGAAAGACCTGGCCGAACGCGGCGCGTTCTTCGCCGAAGAAGCCTACCGTTATCTCGAAACAAAATTCAACCATTCGCTCAACACCCGCGTCCCGCTGATTTTCTACAGTTCCCCGCTGCATTTTCAACAAACCAATACGATCGGCGGATTCATCCCTGATGGTGTGGGGGGGTTCTTCGAATTCCTCAAGGGACGTGTCGTCATCCCTTCCGACGGTTCCACCGCGCAATTCCGCCACGTGATCCGGCACGAGATGGTCCATGTGTTCATGCACAGCAAGGTCAGCCGCGTGCTCGCCGACCACCGGAAGGCACAGGACCGGTACCCCCCGCTCTGGTTTGTGGAAGGACTCGCCGAATTCTGGTCCACGGAGTGGGATGCCCAGGCCGAGATGGTTATGCGCGATGCCGTCATGAATGATATCGTGGTCGGTCTCGAAGACATGGGGCGTATCTACGGCTCGTTCCTCATGTACAAGGAAGGTCAGAACATCCTGCAGCATATCGCCCGCCGGTACGGTGATGAAAAGATCCTGCTCTTGCTCGAGAACTTCTGGAAAGAAGCCTCCTTCAGCGACGTTCTCAAGGTCACCATCGGGAAGAACTTCAAGGAATTCGACGAGGAATGGCTTTACGCGCTGAAAAAGGAATACTATCCACTCCTCTCCCGCGCGGACGTACCCAGCCAGGCCGCCCGGATGATCGCCATCGAAGGATTCAACATGAAACCGGTGGTGTTTGAACACGACACCACATCCGACGTGTATTTCATAGGCAACCGCACGGGGTACACCGGTGTATACAGGAAATCGCTCAAGGAGAAAGACCCGGAGGCGCCCGCCACCAACATCATCCAGGGCGAGCGGACGGACGAATTCGAAGCGTTCCACCCGTTCCGGACCCGGATAGACATCTCCAGGCTCGGGGTCCTCGCCTTCTCCACCAAGAGCGGTGAGCACGATGCGCTACACCTCTTCGATATTGTAGAGAACGAAGTGGCTGAGACCTTCCACTTTTCCCAGCTTGTGAGCATCGGCTCCACGAGCTGGGCTCCGGACGGCAAACGACTCGCTTTTTCTGCAATCGACAAGGCGGGGAACAACGATCTGTACATGCTCGACACCGGAACCCGGGAACTGGTCCGGCTCACAAACGACTCCTATGACGACCGTGATCCTGCGTGGTCGCCCGCAGGCGACCGGATCGCCTTCAGCTCCGATCGGACCCCGTATGGAAAGGAGGGGATTTACAATCTGTTTCTGTACGATATCCCCTCCGGGAGAATTGAGTATCTGACGTTCGGCAAAGACAATACCGGATCACCTGCCTGGTCGCGCGACGGCAGGTTTCTCGCCTTCACTTCGGACGCCCGCGGCACGAATGATATCTGGATCATGGATACCGGAACAAAACTTCCCGGTGGGATGCGGACAATGACGCGCGTGACCAGTCTTGTCACTTCAGCGTTCGATCCTGCATGGACCTCCTCGGGCGATCTCGTGTTCACCGCCTTTGAGAAGTTCAGCTTCCGGCTCCAGGTCATCCATAACGTGCTGGCCGTCCGGGACACATCAACGGACATTCGTGTTGTGGATCTGTTCGCAAAAGAGAAACCCTGGGAACCCAAGAGCCTCGGAGGTATTTCTGAACTCCAGCGGCTCCGGTACCGGGGAGAGTACAGTCTGGATTTCGCACAGAGCGCAATCTCCACCGACCCGGTATTCGGGACATCCGGGGGAGCCTTCGTTGCGCTCAGTGACCTGCTGGGGGATGAGCAGTATTACTTCCTTCTCTATAATACCGCCCAATCACAGGACGAACTCCTGTCCAGCTTTAACATCGCCATTTCCCGGATTTCGCTCAGCAGGCGGACAAGTTTCGCCTACGGCATTTACCGGTTTACGGGACGGCAGTACGACCTGACCTCGCGGGATGAGTATTACTACGAAAGAGTCTTCGGGGGCTATTTTGCCCTCAGTTATCCCCTCACCAAGTTCGAGCGGATTGAAACCGGCGTGAGCCTGAGCAATTCCAACCGGGAGGTCGACGGTACAATCGAAGAGCGCCGGGCCCTCCTCCTGTCGAACTCGGTCTCCTTCACACACGACAACTCGCTCTGGGGACCGAGCGGACCCCTGGATGGGAGCCGGTTCAGTCTGACGCTGGCCTACACATCCGATATCCAGTATTCCAACGTCAATTATTTTTCCATCATCGGTGACTACCGACACTACTTCCGGCTCGGCCGGCGGAGTGCATTCGCGTCCCGTTTCTGGGTTTTCTACAATGACGGCAAGGAATCCCGGCGGTTTGTCATGGGCGGAAGCTGGGACCTCCGGGGATTCGACCGGTGGAGCATCCGTGGCGAGAAACTCTGGTTGATGAGTCACGAACTGCGCTTTCCGTTCATCGACGAACTGACCGTTCGCTTCCCCTTCATCGGACTGAGCTTCTTCGCGTTTCGTGGCGCGTTGTTCTTTGACGCCGGATCTGCCTGGGATGATGCCTACCGGGAAACCCTGGGCAGTGTCGGCGCCGGTCTGCGTCTGAACCTGGGAAGCTACCTGGTCCTCCGGTACGATATCGGCAAACGGATTGAAAACAATTTCAACCGCTTCCAGAAAGGGATTTTTCACCAGTTCTTCTTCGGATGGGATTTTTGAAAAACCGGATACCCATGGCCGCATTTCTTCTCTTCGCAACGGCGATCGCCGGATGCAGCAGCCTCCGCCTTTCTGCGCCACTGCACGTCCGCGAGGGAGACTTTTTCATGTACGGCCGCTCCAGAGAGCGTATGAATCGTCTCCCTGTCCTGATCGCCCCGCCCCTCACGTTGGAATGGACTCAGGACCTGAGCGCGGGCATCGGGGACGGATCCCCGGTCCTCGTCGACAGTGTTCTCTTCATAGGAAATCTGCGTGGCGAGCTCTACGCTCTCAACGCCCGCACGGGCACTCGGATGGGGTGGATCACACTCGGAAATGCCATCCAGGGAACTCCGCTCATCGACGGCAACCTGGCCATTGTAGCACTCTCCGGCCCGCATGAAGGGTTGGTGGCCTATGATCTTCTCGAGGGAAAAGTGCGTTGGAAGCAGACAATGGGGGACATGCAGGTGTCGCCACTGTTGATCAATGCACAGGTGTACACGGCCAACACGTTTGGCACCTTCTTCTGCGTCGACCGCACAACCGGTGATATACGATGGACGTTTGACCTCCCCGGCAACAGCACGCTGAAAGGCATCCGGTCCACGCCGGCAGGAACCGACAGTGGCGTCGTGTTCGGCGCCGATGATGGGGCGGTGTATCATCTGGATGCAATCACCGGAAAGCTCCGCTGGCGGATCCAGGGCGATGCGGCGGTCCAGGCGCCCGTGGTGATTTTCCGGAATACCGCCTACGTGACCACACTCCGCGGCACCGTCATGGCCATGGATATCTCTTCGGGCACAGTCCGGTGGATAAGCGAAGCCGGCCACCCGGTTTTTGGACCACTCGTGGTCGATTCCCTCCGCGCGGTGGTGGGCACAACGGGGGGACGGGTACTTGCCTTCAACAGCAGCTCAGGCACGCTGCTCTGGTCGTGCGACCTTCAATCGCCGGTCAACTCCGGGCTTCTCGGGAGCGATTCCGTGTTGTACGTTGGCACGCTCAAGAAGGAACTCTTGGCCCTGCGGGCCATTGACGGGACGGTGCTCTGGCGGTGTGCGGTTCCGGGCAGGATCAAGACCACACCTGTCAGCGGAATGCGCCGGATCTTCGTGGCAACGGATGAGCGTTTGATACTCTCGTACCGGGAGAGTGGACAATGAGGGTGAGGGCGATCATCGGGGCGCTTCTGTTTGCGACGGGCGCGGGTCTTGCCCGGCAGGAGGGTGCAGCCGGCAGGCTGGAAATCCGTGCCGACGTGGACAGTGCGCTCGTCATGCTTGACGACTCGTTCGTCGGCCGAACGCCGTATGTGACGGATTCCCTCGCCCCGGGCGTGCACCGGATACGCGTACTTCATCCTGATGTCACCGGCTGGCTGGCCGCGGTCGTTTCGGACACTGTCCGGATCTCCGCCGGGGAGTCGCGAACGCTTCTTTTCAATCTCCGGCCGCAACTGCAGATCCTCTCCTCACCCGCGGAAGCAGGTGTATACGCAAACGGCGCTCTGGCCGGTCTTACGCCGTTGCTTATGAGCCCGGAACTTCTGTCGGATGACTCCCTCCTCACTTTGAGAAAGGCCGGGTACACAGATCTTCAGGTGGACCCGCGGGGCGCAGTTGAGGGTATACTCAGGGTCCGGCTCACTCCGGACGGGAACACATCCCCGGACGGAATTTCTCCATTTTTGCCCGAAACGGGAGGTATCGACTCGCGGGAGACCCGGCTCTATCTGAGCGCCGGCGCTACAATCGTCTCGGGCGTTTTTGCCGCCTACTTCAAAACCCTCGCAGACGACCGGCAGCTGCAATACCTGAAAACGGGCGATGCGTCGATGTTGGTCCAGCGCCACCGGTTTGACATCTCCGCAGCCATCGCTCTCCTGACAGCCGAGGTCACCTTCGTTCTTTTCAGTTACCTGCTTCTCGGGGACTGATCCCGAATGCGCGGCGCCCGGGGGTGCCGTACATGCCTGCTCACCTTGACTTTCACGTCGGGGGAGTCTATATTTCTGTATTACGAGCTGTGGTCTCGCCATAACGGTAAACACACAATGCGGCCTTGTCGATGAAGGACGACCTGGAATTTCTGAAGAACGTCCCGATCCTCAGTGACCTTGAGCCGATGGACCTTGAAACCATCGCCAAAGTTGGGGTTCGCAAGAAATACAAAAAGGGGAGCATTATACTCCTGGAGGAAGAGGCGGGAGCGGCGCTTTTTGTCATCGTCACGGGCAAGGTGAAAATTGTGCGGATGGATGACGACGGACGGGAAGTGATTCTCTCCATCCTGGGGGAAAGCGATTTTTTCGGAGAGATGGCGATCCTGGATGGGCTGGCGCGTTCGGCCAGCGTTGTCGCCACCACCAAAGCCGAACTCTTCATGATTCACCGGCGGGACTTTCTAAAGCTTCTGCACGATTTTCCCTCGGTGGCCATCGCCCTTCTCAAAGAACTCACCATGCGTCTGCGCAAGGCGGACGCCATGATAAAAAGCCTCTCGTTGAAAGACGCGGCGGGACGGGTCTCGAACGTTGTCCTGCAGCTTGCAGACGATATCGGCAAGATCCGCAAGGGGCGCGTGGAAATCGATGAACTCCCCCTGCAGCAGGACCTGGCCAACATGGCGGGGACGTCGCGCGAGACGATTTCACGGATGATACACTCGTTCATCCGCGAAGGACATATCGAAATCGAGAGGGGGAAGCTGATCATCAACGATTATGAGAAGTTCAAAAGCAGGTACCTGTAAGCCATTCTCCGTTCTTTTACCTCCCGACGCGGTGTATGGATGAGCGGGCTGATCTGCACATCCACACCACCTACTCCGACGGCGCGTTTTCTGCCGGGGCGGTCGTTGCTCGCGCGCGACAGGCAGGGTTAGCCTGCATCGCCATTACCGACCATGACCATGTCGGTGCGATCGGCGAAGCCAGGGCAGCAGGCACGCAGCTGGGCATTGAAGTGATTGCGGGGGTCGAGCTCAGCACAACCCTCGCACAGCACGATGTGCATCTCCTCGGGTATTTCCTCGACCCGGCGTACCCGCCCCTGCAGGAGTATCTTGCGTCCATGCGCGCAGAACGAATGCGACGCGCAAAGCGGATGGTGGAGAAACTGAATGGGATGTCTGTGCCACTGACGATGCACGCCGTGCTGCACCAGGCGGGTGGTGCCGCGGTGGGGCGTCCGCACATTGCCACCGCGCTCGCCGCAGCCGGACTGACGGAAACGTACCACGAAGCGTTTTCCAGATACATTGGCTTTGGCCGGCCGGCGTACGAAGAGAAAGTAACAATGGCACCACGGGAGGCAATCCGGCTGATCGCGGATGCAGGCGGGGTTTCCTGCATTGCCCATCCCGGTGCCTCAGTGCCGGATGCACGGTTGCGCGAGTTGATTCACGCCGGCGTGGACGGCATCGAAATCGTCCATCCATCACACTCGCCCGAACAAACCGCGTATTACCGGGCGATTGCCGAAGCGTATTTCCTCCTGACGTGTGGCGGATCGGATTTTCACGGCGGCGGCAGGAGCGATGAGGAAGCCCTGGGGAAATACACGATTCCCCTGGATTCTGTAAGAACGATAGAACGGCGGGTGAAACAACGCTGAACCCCCATAGACCGCCGCAGGCAACCAACCCGGCACTCCGCCGGGGCACACACCGGCGGGTCGGATGCGGTACTGCCGGGACAGCTCAGAGAAGGAGCTCCACGCATGAAGACTGTTCAGGGAACCTTGACCGCCACCGGGCGCACGTTCGGTATTGTCGTCAGCCGGTTTAACAGCCTCGCCACATCACAGCTGCTCAATGGCGCCGTGGACTGCCTGCTGCGTCATGGCGGAACAGATGACGCGCTAACTGTTGTCTATGTGCCAGGTGCATTCGAACTCCCCCAGGCCGCACTGCAGCTGGCACAAGCCGGCCGTGTTGATGCCATCATCTGCCTGGGCTGCGTGATCCGCGGTGCCACTCCTCACTTCGACTACATCGCCGGCGAGGTGACGCGTGGCGTCGGTGCTGTCGCCCTCCAGACCGGTGTCCCCACGACCTTCGGTGTCCTCACAACCGACAGCCTGGAGCAGGCCCTCGAGCGGGCCGGCGCAAAAGCGGGCAACAAAGGATGGGATGCGGCCATGAGCGCCATGGAACTCCTCCACGTCTGTACACAACTCAAAACCAGGTAGGAAGAAGAAGCGAGGGCGGAGAAGAGGATGATGAAGCGCGGTTGGCAGGCCTGTGCGGTGGTGCTCCTGGCGCCGTTGTGTGCGCTTGCGGCCACCGGGACGTGGAGAAACTTCACCTCGATGAAGGACGTTCGCGGGGTGGTCCGCGACGGGTCCTCCTTCTGGGCGGCGAGTTCCGGAGGCCTTTTTCGCTGGAACACCCAGGCGGACGATTTCCTCCTGCTCACCAACGCCGAGGGGCTCCGCAACATCGACCTGACCGCGGTCTATATCGACGGCGCCGGCGATGTCTGGAGCGGTAGCACTAACGGCGTCATCCACGTTTATACCCCCTCCACCGGCACAATCCGCCCCATCCTTGACATCGCCACGGCAAACCAGACGAACAAGAGAATCAATGCCATCGTCGTCCAGGGAGATACCGCCCTGATATGCACGGAATTCGGTTTGAGCGTGTTCAGGATAGCCCGCTTTGAATTTGGCGATACCTACTCTCGCTTCGGGTCCGTACCCGCCGCCACGCGTACGTCGGTGCTCTCGGCGGTGATGCACAATGGCAGGCTCTATGCGTGTATCTCCGACGGGCAGACGGTCAACAACGTCGCTATCGCCAATCTCAGCAACCCCAATCTCCTTCCCCCCGAGTCGTGGACGCTCCAAACCGTCGGGGAACCGGGATTTGTCCCCCGCACGTTGACGGTCTTCAACGGCAGACTTTATGCGGGTACGACGGGGGGCCTCTACTACGAAGACACCGGCAACTGGATTCCCGTTGCAGGACTCTCCGGCAAATCCATTGTTGCCTCCACGGGGACGGCAACAGCCCTGTATCTGACCACCGTTGCGCGCGAGGTCTATGCTGTCACCGCACAAAATACTGCAACGCCCTTCGGCACAACGCTCCCCTATGCTCCCACTTCACTCACCACGGATGCGCAGGGAATCCCCGTCGTGGGTTCGACGAACGGCGGGCTCCTGACCGGTGGCAGCCCATGGGTTTCCCACGTTCCCAACGGGCCCGACGCCAATCAGTTCCTGAGCCTGGTGGTGGATCCCGGCGGCGTTCTCTGGTGCGGTTCCGGCGATGTCTCCGGCCGCGGCCTGTACCGCTACGACGGATCGACCTGGACAACATTTACCACGGTGAACAGCACCCTCCCGTCGAATGATGTCCACCGGATGTCGGTAGCGTGCGATGGAGCGGTGTGGGCCAGCACATACGGCCGGGGCACCGTGGAACTGCTTCCGGGCAGCACACGGATCGATTCGTCGCGCATCTTCGGCCGCAACGTCGGCATGATGGGCATTTCCAACGACACGAACTACGTGGTGGTGAGCAATGTGGTGTGCGACAGCCGGGGCAATACCTGGATGAGCGTCGTGCTTGCCGCTGACAAAAACCTGCTCGTCACGCGCCGCGCGGACGGAACATGGAGAACCATTCCGGTTTCAATCGGTGGCATCAAGTTAACGAACCTGATGGACCGCCCCGTGGATCGATGCCTCGCGGTTGACGCCTTTGACAACCTCTGGGCGACCGTGCGCGACGGCGCATTCCGCGGTCTCATCAGCCTGGGCAACGCCGGCGAGCTCGACAGCACCGCGGCGTTTCATGTCACGACGGTAAACGGATTGCCCAGCAATGAAGTGAAAACAATCGTGGTGGACCGGGACAACGATATCTGGGTCGGAACAGACCGTGGCATCTCGATCATTCTGGATCCCTCGAATCCAACCCGCAAGGACGCCATCGCCCTGTACAAACCGTTGAACGGATTGGTGATCAACACCATCGCTGTGGATCCGTTGAATCAGAAATGGGTCGGCACCACCGAGGGGGTATTCCTGCTGTCCCCTGACGGCACGCAAACTCTCGCATCGTACACCGTGGAAAATACGCAGGGGAAGGTCATCGACAACGATGTAAAGACCATCGGGATCGATCAGAAAACGGGGACCGTATACTTCGGAACAACATACGGTATGGCAAGCCTGACAACCGCTGCAGCCGCGCCAAAGACATCGTTCGACCTCCTCACCCTGTATCCCAACCCGTTTCTGGTCCCCACCGGCACCCCGCTGACGGTCAGCGGGCTAGTGGAGAACGCGAGCTTGAAGATTGTCACGATTGACGGCCGGGTGGTGCGCGACATCAAGTCACCCGGCGGCCTCGTTGGATTCTGGGACGGCAAGGATAGCGGGGGCACATTCGTCCCGTCCGGCGTGTATATCGTGATTGCTTCGGCGGAAGATGGAAGCAATGTGGCCGTAGGAAAGATTGCAGTCATCAAGCAATAGCTGCGCACGCTCCGCCCCAGGGGGGCGGGCGGAACGGTATACTCACAATTCCCGTACAAGGAGGTGACTTTGGAGAACGACGGCTACAAGGATGAAATCTTTACAAAACGCGTGAGGGCGGGAAAACGGACCTATTTCTTCGATGTCAAGTCGACGAAGTCGGAGAAGGACTTCTACATTACCATCACCGAGAGCAAACGTGTGGGTGATGACGAATACGAGAAGCACAAGATTTTCCTTTATAAAGAGGATTTCGAGAAATTCCGGGAAGCACTCGCCGAGACGGTTGAACACGTACAGACACAGCTGCTGGAACATGCGGAAGTAGTCCGCTAGGCCCCGTTTCAGGACCGACCAAGAGATTTCTGAACGGAGCCCGGTGTAAAGCCGCGACACCGGGTCCACACTGCGGGCTCCTTCCCATCATCAACGCACAACCGGACACCCTGGCACCCCCCCCGTGCCGGCGTACAGTGTTTCAGACCCCGGAACCGGAGCAGGCTGCAGGCCTTGACTCTGAGGGGATTTCTCGGTATACTGTCATACTTTTTGAGTTCGGTATGACAATGGGGCCCTGAAGCCCCATTTGAGCGTCTGGTGGAGGAAGATGAAGATACAAATCGGGGGGCTCTCCGAGGGGCTTCACCGGTATCAGTTTCAAGAGCAAGCCGCGACCCTGGCTCTCGGTGACCAGTTTTCCGGCATGGTCGATATTGATGCGGATTTGCAGAGAAACGGAAGGCAGCTCTACCTGAACGCGTCTGTCCGCGCAACGGGATCGTTTCTTTGTGACCGGTGTGCGGCGCCCTTCACTCTTCCTCTGCACACAACGTACCAGATCTACTATGTACAGGACGAAACTGACGCCGGGGATAGTGACCCTGCTGAGGTACAGGTCATTCCTCCAGGTCTTTCGAGTATCGATCTTGCCGAGGATGTCCGGCAAATAGTCCTGCTTGCTGTACCACTCAAACTGCTCTGCCGCGACGACTGCAGGGGTTTGTGCACGTCATGCGGGGCGGACCTGAATGCGGGGCCGTGCACGTGCCAGCCGGAGCCCGCAGACACGCGCTGGGAGGCACTGCGAGGCTTCACCGACGAAACAAGCAACTGAGCGAGACTATCAGAAGGTAAGGAGCACACGACTATGCCGAATCCGAAACGCCGCCATTCGAAAACCCGCGGGCGCAAACGTCGGACACATTACAAGGCGACCGCGCCAGCTTCCGCCGAATGCCCGAATTGCCACACACACAAACTGCCCCACCGGGCATGTCCGAATTGCGGGTACTATAACGGCCGATCCATCGTTGTACCCAAAGCTTCCTAACGTAACCGCCGTCACGCTACACACACGTCCGGCTGTTTCTTGAACTCCCGGCATACGTATATCACCGTCGCGGTGGACGCAATGGGCGGGGATTTTGCTCCCGCGAATGTCATTGCTGGCGCCTGCGGGGCTCTCCAGGAGTCCGGAGAACGATTACGCCTTGTCTTTGTCGGTCCGGAGGACATCCTTCGCGCCGCGATCCGTGACCAGGGCCGCGCAAAGGGGGGAAGCACACTTCCCGAGGGATTGTACTCCATCGTACACGCTCCGGAGGTCATCGACATGCATGACCCTCCCACCGCCGCACTGAAGACCAAACGTCTGTCTTCCATCGCCGTCGGTCTCCACCTGCACCGGGACGGCAAAGCGGATGCGTTCATCAGCGCGGGAAATACAGGCGCCGTGCTCTCCGCCGGCACGCTGATTCTGGGACGCATCAAGGGCGTCGGCCGCCCCACGATCGGTGCACTCGTCCCCACTGCCAATGCCCCCTGCCTGCTGGTGGACGCCGGCGCCAACGTCGATTGCCGTCCACAGCACCTGCTGGAATTCGGCGTCATGGGTTCGATCTACGTGTCCGCCATGCGCGGCATATCCTCCCCCCGGGTGGGCCTGCTCAGCATCGGCGAAGAAGACTCCAAAGGCAATGAAGCGAGCCTTGCGGCCTTGAAACTCCTCCGCACCAGTGGTCTGCATTTTGTCGGCAACGTCGAGGGGCGTGACGTGCTGAGCGGAGATCTCGATGTTGTCGTCTGTGACGGCTTCGTGGGAAACATCCTCCTCAAGTTTGGAGAGAGTGTTCCCGGCTTTCTCAAGGCGAAATTCAAGGCCCTCGCAGCGGGCTCCCCGTGGAATTCGATGATCGGCATCCTCGCCCGTAACGCTCTCAGGCGCGTCATGAAGCCGCTCGACTACCAGGAAACCGGAGGCGTGCCGCTCCTCGGCGTCAACGGTGTTGTCATCATCGGCCATGGCAAATCTTCCCCCTGGCCTTCACCAATATGATCCATAAGGCCGAAGAAACGGTGCGGAAGGGTGTCAACACGCATATTCAGGAATCCCTCGCGAAGATCGATGCCTAAGAGAACAGCAACTATTACAGCGGTCGGTCACTATGTCCCGGAAAAGATCCTCTCCAACCGCGACCTCGAGACCATGGTCGACACTACGGATGAATGGATTCGCACGCGCACGGGTATCAGCGAACGCCGGATTCTCGAAAAGGGGGCGACGTCGGACATGGGCGCCCGGGCAGTGCAGGATCTGCTGAACAAACGCGGCATTCCCGCCGATTCGATCGATCTGATCATTACGGCGACCGTGACGCCGGACATGTTTTTCCCTGCAACATCCTGCCTGATTCAGGAAAAAGTCCAGGCGAAGCGGGCCTGGGGCTTCGATCTCTCGGCGGCCTGCTCGGGCTTTCTGTTCGCACTCATCACGGGGGCCCAGTTCATCGAAAGCGGCGCGCATAAACGCGTCGTGGTCGTCGGGGCGGACAAGATGAGTTCGATAACCGACTACACGGATCGGAACAACTGCATCCTCTTTGGCGACGCCGCAGCTGCAGTATTACTCGAGCCCTGCGAAGATGGTTCGGCGGGCATCCTCGACCAGATCCTCCGGTGCGACGGCACCGGAGAACCGGCACTCCACATGCGCGGGAGCGGCAGTCTGAATCCTCCAACCCACGAGACGGTCGACAGGAAACTCCACTTCCTGTATCAGGATGGCAAGGCGGTCTTCAAGGTGGCAGTGGTTGGAATGGCGGATGTCTCGGTGGAAATCCTTGAGCGCAATAACCTGACCGGCAAGGACATCGACTGGCTGGTTCCTCACCAGGCGAATCTCCGGATCATCGATGCCACCGCCGCACGCATGGGGCTCGACAAATCAAGAGTGATGATCAACATCGACCGGTACGGGAATACCACTGCCGCAACGATCCCTCTCTGCCTGTCGGAGTGGTGGCAATCCGGAAAACTGCGCAAAGGCCAACAGATCGTGCTTGCGGCGTTCGGAGCCGGGTACACCTGGGGCTCCGTCCTGATCCGCTGGTCCGCGGAGAATATCTCCTGACCTCCACCATGCCGACGATCGCTTTCATCTTTCCGGGACAGGGTGCCCAGTACGTGGGAATGGCCCGCGACTTTTTCGAGCAGAATGCCCGTGCCCGCGAAATGATGGAGACCGCTGACCGGATTGTCGGCGCACCGCTCAGCCGGATTTGTTTCGAAGGCCCCGAAGAGGAATTGCGGCAGACTCGGAATACCCAGCCCGCCATCTTTCTGCACAGCATGGTCGCCGCCAGCATGCTCACCCACGTGACCCCGGCGATGGTCGCGGGACACTCCCTGGGCGAATACTCCGCACTGGTGGTTTCAGGCGCTCTTTCCTTCGAAGACGGTCTCCGCCTTGTCCGGTTGCGCGGCGAACTTATGCAACAGGCCGGCGAACAACAACCGGGGACGATGGCCGCACTGGTCGGGCTCAGCCCGGAGGCCACCGAAGAACTCTGCCGCGAGGCGTCCGCCGCAGGTATCGTGCAACCGGCAAACTTCAACTCCCCGGGACAGATCGTCATTTCCGGTTCGGTCGAAGGCGTCCATAAGGCTATGGAGCTCGCCCGAACCAGAGGTGCAAAAATGGCAAAGGAACTCGTGGTGAGTGGCGCTTTCCACTCGCCGCTCATGGAGAGTGCACGCCGGGGCCTCAAAGAGGCACTGGACCGGACGACCATCCGGGATGCCCGGATCCCGGTCTACGCGAACGTCACGGCCGAGCCCGTCACGGAAGCTGTCGCCATCAGAGACCTTCTCTACCGGCAACTCACGAGCCCCGTCCGCTGGGAGCAGACGGTGCGTAATATGCTGCGCGATGGAGCCACGGATTTCGTCGAAATCGGGCCGGGAAAGGTCCTCCAGGGATTGGTGAAGCGAACGGATTCATCGGTCCGGACAGCAGGCTTTGACAAGTTTGCCGACACCATCACGACAGGGGGCGCACAGTGAGCCGGGATTCCGTACTGCGGGTGAACCAGTACACCTTTTCGGATGAACTGTTCTCCCAGGGGTTCCCGGAAGGCGGCGGACCCTGCAAATGCACATCCGTCTGCTGCGAAGGCGGTGTGTACGCCGATATTGCCGAACGGGACCGGATTCTGGAGTTTCAGGACATCATCAAAAAGCATATGGATGCCACGCAACCCCGCGATCCTGCTCACTGGTTCGAGCCTTCGGACCATGCAGATGCGGATTTCGAGTCGGGACGATGCATCGGTACGGAAGAATACAACGGCAAGTGCGCATTCCTCGACAGCAAAGGGAGATGCTCCATTCAGGTCGCCGCCACAGCCCAGGGGCTGGATCGCTGGGCCTGGAAACCCCTCTTCTGCATCCTGTTTCCCATCGAGGTTTCGGGAAATGTCGTGAATTATGATCCTATGCTCCAGGGTGAGCAACCCTGCTGCACCATACAGCCTGACTTTGCGATCCCGCTCTTCCGCGCATGCCGTGATGAACTCGTGCACCTCCTCGGCAAGGAAGGGTATGACAGGCTTGAGGAGCATTATCAGAGCCTCGGACTTGCAAAAGAGGGAAGTTCTCGCAATATTTAGGGTCGATGCTCGCCCAACCAGACTCAGGAAACCCGAAAGCATGAATCTCCTTCAGGACCAGGTTGCACTTGTCACCGGTGGCGCGCGCGGGATAGGCCGGGCCATTGCCAGGGAGTTTGTCGAAGAAGGGGCCCATGTGGCAATATTCGACAGGGCATTCCCGGACGATTTTCCGGAGTTCGTTGCGTCGTTGCGGGAGAGCGGCCGGACGGTGTTAGAAATGTCGGTGGATATCACCAACGGTGCCGCGACAGAAAAGGCCTGTGACGAAGTGACCGCCCAGCTCGGTCGAATCGACATACTGGTGAACAATGCAGGCATCACCCGCGACAAGCTGCTGGTCAGGATGACCGACGACGAATGGGATGCCGTTCTGAACGTCAATCTCAAGGGGTCCTTCATCACCACCAGGGCCGTTGGCCGCATCATGATGCGCCAGAAGAAGGGAAAGATCATTAACGTCAGTTCCGTTGTCGGACTGATGGGCAATGTGGGGCAGGGCAACTATTCGTCTTCCAAGGCCGGGTTGATCGGACTCACGAAATCGGCGGCCAAGGAGTTCGCCCCACGGAACATCACGGTCAATGCAATCGCCCCCGGGTTTGTGGAAACGGAAATGACTGCCGTGCTGAGCGCGGAACACCGCGCGGCGTTCTTGAACGTGATCCCGCTGAAACGAGGCTGCAAGCCGGAAGAAGTGGCAGGCGTGGTGGTGTTCCTGGCGTCGCCCCGGGCTGACTACATCACCGGCCAGGTCCTCGCCATCGACGGGGGAATGACGATGTAAACAGGATTGTGTCTTCATTGTTTTTCATGTTTTCCACCATCATACAGGAGGCTACGTCATGGCAGACGTTGAGGCAAAGGTGAAAGAGATCATCATGAACAAGCTCGGTGTTGACGACGGGCAGGTTACACCCGAAGCATCGTTTACGAACGATCTCGGTGCGGATTCCCTGGACACCGTTGAGCTGGTCATGGAATTCGAGAAGGCCTTCAACCTTCAGATTCCGGATGAAGACGCCGAAAAAATCGCGTCGGTCGGCGATGCCATCAAGTATATACAGTCGAAATCTGCCTGACTCCACCCCTGCAATCCACCCCATTGCGGCCGGGAATTGACGAATCAACAGGATCAGAGGGGACGATAATGAACGGGAAGCGCAGAGTTGTTGTCACAGGACTGGGCGCGCTCACGCCGATCGGTTTGAATGTCGACGACTTCTGGAAGAGTCTGATGAACGGCACCTCCGGTGCCGCCCCCATTACGTATTTCGACACGGCGTTGTATGACACACGTTTCGGGTGCGAGTTGAAGGGATTCAAAGCGACCGACTTCCTTGACCGGAAGACGGCGCAGCGTATGGATCCCTTTTCCCAGTACGCAGCGATTGCTTCCCACATGGCCGTCAGCGACGCGGGTCTGTCCACGAAGGATGTCGATCCTGACCGCATTGGTGTGGTCTACGGCTCGGGGATTGGCGGAATGACGACGTACGATACTCAGTTTACGAACTACATGCAGGGTGGCCCGCGGCGCATCAGTCCGTTTTTTATCCCGATGCTTATCCCCGACATTGCTGCAGGGAACATTTCGATCAGATATGGGTTCAAGGGTCCGAATTACGCTACCGTCTCGGCGTGTGCCACCGCGTCGCACGCAATCGGGGACGCATTCCGCATCATCCAGTACGGCGATGCCGACGCCATGGTCTGTGGGGGCTCGGAAGCGCCCATCACACCGATGGGACTGGGCGGGTTCAACAACCTCAAGGCGCTCTCCGGGCGGAATGATGCGCCGGAACACGCCAGCAGGCCGTTCGACGCACAGCGTGACGGATTCGTCATGGGTGAAGGCGCGGGGGCGTTGATTCTCGAAGAACTCGAGTTTGCCGTGAAACGCGGGGCGAAGATTTATGCGGAGATCGTCGGTCTCGGCTTCACCGGGGATGCACACCACATCACCGCCCCACCCGAAGGCGGAGAAGGAGCAGTGCGCTCCATGCGCAGGGCGGTGAAGGATTCAGGCATTTCCCCCGACCAGGTGGACTACATCAATGCCCACGGCACCTCAACACAGCTCAACGACACCAGTGAAACCCAGGCGATAAAAACCGTTTTCGGCGACCACGCCTACAAGATGCATATCAGCTCCACCAAGTCCATGACCGGCCACCTCCTCGGCGCCGCGGGCGCTGTCGAAGCCATTGCGGCAATCCTTGCCTGCAGGACGGACACCATACCTCCAACCATCAACTACGAATTCCCCGACCCCAGCTGCGATCTGAACTACACACCGAACACCCCGTCGAAAGGGATCGTTCGCTACGCGTTGAGCAATACCTTCGGGTTCGGCGGGCATAACGCAACACTGATGTTCAAGAAATACCCCATGTGAGCCGGTTATGCTGCGGGTAGGCAGCCTTTTTCAGACGATGTTCTTCCGCTCCCGCGGCGTCACGCGGGACGAGAGCGACGCCCTACCCACCAACCTTGACCGCGCCACCATCCGGAAGCTCGAACGGGTGATCGGATATCACATCCGTTGCCGTGATCTCTTCGCGCAGGCTCTCCTGCACCGTTCCTTTCCCCAGAAAAACGGGGGGGGCGGCATCTCCAACGAACGCCTCGAATTCCTCGGCGATTCCATTCTGAACCTGATCGTTGCAGAATATCTCTACACAAAACACCCCGACGCCCACGAAGGAGACCTGACAAAGAGCCGGTCACGCCTGGTGAACCGGAAGGCCCTGGCCATCTATGCAAAAGCGCTCGGCCTGTCGGATTTCATTTTCATGAGTCCCAGTGCAGCCCAGTCTATCGGGAAGGGGTACGAGACAATTACCGCGGATACTTTCGAAGCACTGGTGGCGGCGATTTACCTGGACGGCGGATTTGCCGCAGCGCGGCGTTTCGTCGAACACCAGGTCCTGAATGCCATTCACGGCGGCACCGTGGTCACTGCCGACGAGAACTACAAGAGCCGGCTCCTGGAGTACGCCCAGGCCCACGGTCTCGGTGTCCCCCGCTACGTCATTGTCAAGGAAGAAGGACCCGATCACGACCGGACCTTCACCGTCGAGGTTCTTCTGCACAATGAGCGTCATGCATCAGGGACGGGGAAGAACAAGAAAGACGCCGAACAGGCCGCCGCCTGCATCGCACTGGCCCGTCTCCTGTGATGCCCCACCCCATCCTCGCTGCAGCCTGCACTGCCCTTGTTCTTCTTTCCGCCAACCGGCTTCGTGCGCAGGAAACACCTCCCCGCGAGGCACGCGCCCCGGGCTCCATCGACACGATTCTCGTCACCGGGAACACCAAGACCAAGGCGTACGTCATTATCAATGAAATGCAAATCAAGCCGGGCGTACCGATCACGCCTGAACTTCTGGAATTCGACAGGAACCGGGTGTACAGCCTCGGACTCTTCACAAGGGTAGATCTTTATCCGGATACGCTCGGCACACCGCGCATCCTCCATGTGTTAGTCAATGAACGGTGGTACCTTTTCCCCCTTCCGGTCTTCGGATTTCGTGACGGAGACGTGCACCGTTTCTACTATGGAGCGGGTTTCTTGCACAACAATTTTCAGGGGCGCAACCAGAAACTGTTCGGGTCGGTCGTCTTCGGCTACGATCCTTCGCTCCAGCTCTCCTTTACCGAACCGCTGATCGATCATGAACTGCGCCTGTATTTCGGTGCACAGCTCTCGTACAGCCGGGTGCGGAATCGGAGCGAGATCGAAGCGGCTGCAACGGGCGATTTTGACGAGGAACACTACGACGGCAATATGACGCTCGGCAAACGGCTGAGTCTCTTCGAGAATGCCGGCGTCAACCTGGGCTACCGGATGGTGGAGGTGTCGAGCTACAGGGTCAACCGGACCGTCTCCACCGACGGCACCGACCGGTATTTCTATTTCACTGTGAATTACCACTATGATTCCCGCGATCTCGCCGAATATCCGATGCGGGGAGCCTTTTCGGCTTTCTATATAACGAAATTCGGACTGGGCACATCTGAAGTCGATTTTGCCCGCTACGGTACGGACCTCCGGAAGTACGTACCTCTGTCCTCCGTCTTCACCATTGCGGGGCGTTTTGCGGGAAGTATGGTCTCCGGCGGTGTTGTCCCCACGTATGCAAGAACCTATTTCGGACATGGCGAGCGTATCAGGGGATACTTCTACGATGTCTATGAGGGGGAGAATCTTGCCACGACCAGCCTGGAACTACGATTCGCAGTGCTACCACCGCGCGTGTTTCGGCTTTCAGGCACCCCCATTCCCGACGAGTTTACCATCTGGCGGTTCGGGATCGGTCTTGCGTTGTTCGCCGATGCCGGAGCGACGTGGTTTCGTGGAGAGAAGATCTTTCCGGAATCGTTCATCTGGGGGTATGGAGCCGGGATTCACTTTCTCCTCCCGTACGGGATTGTCGCACGCACCGAGTACGCTTTCAACAACAATGGCAGAGGGGAATTCATCATTGACTTCCGCACCGCGTTCTGACCAGGTTCCCACACCACCGCACGGCCTCGAGTATTTCTACACCCCGCCGGAACTGGTGAACCCACCTGTGTTGCAGATTGAAGCCGAGGAGTTCAGGCATCTGAGCCACGTCATGCGCCGCCGCGAGGGGGATATCATCGGCGTTGTGGACGGCGCCGGGGTGGCCTATGTCGCCCGCCTTGAAAAGATTCAGAAAAACTCCGCCCGCTGCACGATTCTTTCCTCTTTTCGAGGACTGCACGAACCATCCCGCAACCTGACGGTGGCGATGGGAGTGCTGAAGAACCCCTCCCGGACCGACACCCTGGTGGAAAAACTGACCGAACTCGGAGTCCGGAGGATGATCCCCATGCTCACCGCGCGCACGATTCCCCGCCATGCGCGTGTGGACCGCTGGGAAAAGATCGCTCTGGCGGCAATGAAACAGTCGGGCCGGTGCGTGCTTCCCGCGCTGGAACCACTGACGCGCTTTGAGGAGGTCCTTTCGAGACCGGCAGCCGGTCCGCGCCTCATCCTCCATGAAGAAGTGACGGACGTCCAGCTGGAAGAAGCTGTTTCCAGGCACGACGTTGACGTTCTGGTGTGTGTGGGATCTGAGGGGGGATTTACCGATGAAGAGATAACCGCCGCCGTGGCATGCGGGTTTGTGCCTGCCGGGCTGGGCAGCCGGCGTCTGCGAAGCGAGACGGCGGCCATAGCCGCCGCCGCCCGTCTGCTTTCATGAACTACTCCTTCCGGAGCTTTTCTTCTACGATAGCCTCGACCTCTTCGAGCATCAGCGCGCTTGTGGAACGGAGCGACTGCAGCTCCTCCTGTTTCCACCCGACAAAATCCGGATCGTTCAGCGCGTTGAGGTTGATGCGCACGTTCAACGCGGCTCCTTCCAGCGCGGCATTCAACATCAGCGCACTTACTCCGGCATCGCTGACGGAATTGACATTTCCTTTCACGGCAACCTGCTGGGCCAGCGCGAGTCCATCGATACAGTGTTTCATTACTTCCAGCGGAACAAGAGTGGCTTCTTTTGTCGCTTCCCGCACCGCCGCCGCCCGCAGCGCCTTCTGAGGATCGGTCTCCTTCGGCAGACTGTAGGCCTCCATCACCTTGTTGAACGCTTCCGTATCCCGGTCGACGAGCGCCGTAAACAGGGCACGGAGATGTTCCGCCTGATCGAGAATCTTCTTCATGTCACCCTCCACCTCGGCATATTTCTTTTTGCCGATGGTGAGCTGGCAGACCATGGAAGTCAGCGCGGAGCCGAGGGCTCCAGCCAGTGCCGCAACACTTCCTCCGCCCGGCGCAGGCGATGCCGAGGCAAGTTCATCCAGAAACGTGTTCATGGTTTTTCGCGTTGGCATGCGAGGCCCTTCCTTCATGACAGTTGAAATTCGATAATTTTCCGGGTCGGATCAAACCGGTCGAGCTGGTTCAGGCCGAGATGTTCCACCGCCGCGTCAATCAAACGCGCTTCCTCCGTTACACCCGGAGCATAATACCGCCCTGCTGCCAGCAACGCCTCCTTGGGTGTGAGACCCACGATTTCGCTGCCAGTTACGTCCACACCCAGGTCGGCGGCCTGCCGTCGTACTTCCTCAAAAGCGACATGAGGCGGTGTAACCTGATAATTCACGAGGTTGATGGACACCTGCGCAATATGGTGGGCCTCGAGTAAAACGCCCATCGCTTTCACCGCTTTGAGCGTGCCGGGTATCATCACCTTCTGTCCGGTGGCGTCAACAACAACTGTCCCCCTGCTGTCTTTCTTTACCCTCCCGCTCTCGCGTATGCGCAAGGCAAGCTCGTGGGCGATCTCCTGTTTGTCCGTCTGCAAGTTGACGTTGTAGGCGATCAGAAACATCCGTGCTCCGGTCACGGTCGCTCCCGAGCGGGTATTGAACACCGGTGCGCCGAAGTCCGGGTGCCAGGCAGGGTCCAGGAGCTTCAAGGCCAGCCCTTCATATTCACCTTTCCGGATGGCGGCAAGGTTCCGCCGTTCGGGACGCGTCGCCGCTTCTTCGTATAAATACACGGGGATGCCGAGCTCCTCACCGACCCGGCTGCCGTACAGACGGGCCAGCCCGACACATTCCTGCATCGTGACGCCGGAAACCGGGATGAAAGGCACAACATCTGTCGCGCCGATCCGCGGGTGTTCACCCTTGTGGCGGGCCATATCGATCCGTTCCGCCGCGGTCTTCGTTGCCAGAAACGCCGCTTCCACCACGCATGCAGGCTCACCGACGAATGTCACCACCGTCCGGTTGTAGTCCCTGTCCGGCTCGGCACTCAACAGCTTTACCCCGGCGACAGCCCGGATGGTGTTGCAGAGTGTTTTGACGAATGCAAGATCGCGGCCTTCGCTGAAATTCGGGACACATTCGACAAGTGAAGCCATGGGTTCTCCGGTTAGGGGATTTCCAGCAGGGTGCCGTTCTTGATCGTATGCGTGACGTGATTCACCCCGAAGTGATAGGCCAGATGGCAGTAGTCGGGCACACCCGCAACAATGATGTCGGCGTTTTTCCCCGGCTCGATGCTCCCCAGCGTGGACGACATGTTCAACGCCGCCGCCGCATTCAGGGTACTTGCCGTGATGGCCTCCTCGGGACTCATCCGCATATGCGTGCAGGCAATGGTCATCATCAGGGGCATCGAAAAAGACATACACGAACCCGGGTTGAAGTCGCTGGCGATGGCAACCGGAACCCCCGCTTCAATCAGGCCGCGCGCGGGAGCATACCTGTGGTTCAGGAAGAAGGAGACCCCTGGCAACAGGAGGGCCACCACCCCCGCTCCGGAAAGCGCGCGGATCCCATGATCGGTGACATGCTCGAGATGGTCTGCGGAAACGGCACCCAGCCTCGCAGCCAGCTCGGCACCACCAAGCGGTGAAAGCTCTTCCGCGTGTATCTTGGGTACCATCCCCCATTGCCTGCCGGCAGTCAGGATGGCTTCCGATTGTGCAACGTCGAAATAGCCCGCTTCGCAGAACACGTCACAAAACCGGGCAAGTTTCTTCCTGCCCGCATAGGGAATCATCCGGTCGATGACGAGGCTGACGTAGGCTCCGGCATCAGCCCGGTATTCGGGCGGAACGGCATGGGCGGCAAGAAAGGTGGGCACCACCGTGGCGATTTCCTCGCTCCCGAGCTCATTGATGGCCTCCAGCATCTTCACCTCGGAGTCCATATCCAGCCCGTATCCGGTCTTGATCTCCACCGCCGTTGTTCCATGTTTCATCATCTCACCAAGGTAGCGGGCGGTGGAGCGCTTGAGATCCTTCTTCGAAGCGGAACGCACCTGTTTGACCGTGCCGATGATACCGCCCCCCCGGGCGGCAATCTCCTGATATGTTGCGCCGGATGCGCGGAGGGCGAATTCGCCGCTGCGGTCTCCCGCAAACATCATATGCGTATGGGCATCAACAAAACCGGGAAGCACGGTCTTCCCTGTTGCGTCGAGTTCAGGAATATCCCGCGGAATCGGCGCGGACCGGTCCGCCATGGACCCCACCCACACGATCTTCCCCTCCCTGCACAACACCCCTGCGTCACGGATTACGCCAAGCTCACTCATCTCCGGACCGGTCTTGACCCTGCGGCCTGATGAGGCGACGGTCACCAGTTGTGTGATATTCTTGATAAACAGGTTCATGACAGTATCAAGATACCAAAACGTCGCGGGAACTTCAACCTGAAGTCCGGCCCTCCGCGCGGGGCGGGTTCGGCAGGGGCGTTCGGCCTGGCGGCAAGGCGGGAAGAATCCTGCCGCGGCACATTTGAACACGGGAGCCGCTAACGGGTACGCCGGGAAATTTCCTGCAGGACGAGAGGGGAGAATGCCGGTATGCCGCGGTCGCGCTTCATCAGTTGCGCATATGCCGCAAAGAAGGAGTTCGGGCCTGAACGGAGTGTTTCCACGAGGGCTGACCGTCCCAGTGTCTGGTCAATCTGCCGGGCGGCAATCATCCCGGCCATCGCCCCGAAGCTCTCCCAGTAACCGGAGGTGTTCGACTGCCGGAGAAGTTCCGCGGTCCGTTCGGGTGATCCCGGCGAGGCGAGCAGCTCTGCGGCAGCGGCATTAAACCGATCGAATGCCGCCTGCGCACGCGACAGGCCGTCCGGAGGAAGGCGCCCCCCCGTCTGTTGTATCAGCGAGAGATAGTAGGCAACACCTTCGTTCTGCGAGAGATCCAGAAGTTCGTCGAAAGGGTTCCGGGAGCTCGCATAGTACGCCTGCCATTCCGGCGTGGTCTCCTTGTACACGCCGAATGCCGCGTGGAACACTTCATGCGCCACGACGCTGAGCAACCCGACGAAGCGTTCATCGGTGCTTGCGCCGTATGACACTGCCTTCGCCACATTCACAACAATGGTCAGTTCTCCCTCGGTTTCTCCTGAAGGTATCGGCGTGTTCCCCTGCCAGAATACGCGTACGACATAGGCGTCGATGTTCTGGTGCCCGAAGGCGACGACGTACATGGGAATGCGTGCGTTCACGCGGGCATCGGCCGGAAACAACTGTTCCACGGTGCTGACCACCCGCTGGCTGAAGTTCCGGCGGCGGAGTTCGAAAAGCAGCTCTTTCACAGCCGCGGCCTGGGCACGGCCCGTCCGCATGCGAAAGATATCGTCACCATCGGTCTGGTTGAACTTCGCCGCCTCGAGGCTCTGCCTGAGGTTTTCGGTATCGAGATGCCGGCGGGCAAGCGACCCGGTCACCGCGAGGGCCAGCTGGCTCCCACGGAGTTCAGCGATCTCTTCCGGCCTGCCGGACAACCCCGCATAGAGTTCCACCGTCTTCTCGGCCGAGAGGTAGTTGGGTTCAAGGAGAAGTGAAAAATGCGCATGCTGTTGCGCGTCAAGCGAAGGCAGCAGAAGAACGGGTAAAACAAGACACAGTATGCATCGGCGCAGCGTGAGAATCATTGAAGCTCCGGCCTTACGCGTAATTGGACGGCGGGGCACCTTCTGCCGCGGTACCCCGCCCGTTCAGCTGCAGATCAGAGGCGGAAGATGCTCCGCTTCCACTCAGGGAAGCACCTCGGGTTCCGCGGTGGGTTGCGTTGCGGAGGATTGCCACAGCGACAGGTAGCAGCCATCAGGGGTGGCGAACTGAGCAAACCATCCCATAGCTCCGATGTCCGTCTTCTTCACCAGGATCTTCCCCTTGGCTTTTCTGATTTCTTTCAACTTCGTGTCAATATCCTCCACTTCGATATAGACGTTCACCTGCCCTTTCTTCGGCATCTTCTTCACGAAATAGAATCCGCCGTTCGGCTGCTGACCGGCGCGGAAAAGGACATAGTTGATGTCCGGCAGGTCCTGGAAGGTCCAGCCGAACACCGTCCCGAAGAATTTCTTGGACTTCTTGAAGTTGGTCGTGGGGATTTCGATATGCCCGAACCCGTGCATGGTGTACCTCCTCCGTTGGTGTTCGTCAAGCTGTGCGTTGCCCGCAAAACCTCTCAGTATTCGCTGTTTATCTATCGCTGTTCCCTGTTTCCATGGGTATCCGTATTCCGTGTCTTTTTGCATTCTCCACGGCGCGGGGATACCCCGCATCGGCGTGCCGCACGATACCCATACCGGGATCATAAGTGAGGACACGTTCAAGGCGGTCGGCGGCCTCCGGGGTTCCGTCCGCCACCACGACCATGCCGGCGTGGAGTGAGAGTCCCATGCCGACTCCTCCGCCGTGATGGAAGCTTACCCAGCTTGCTCCACCCGCGGTATTGAGCAATGCGTTGAGAACCGGCCAATCGGCGATCGCATCGCTGCCGTCGAGCATCTTTTCCGTTTCGCGGTTGGGGGAAGCCACGGAACCGCAGTCGAGGTGATCTCGGCCGATGACGATCGGTGCGCGGAGTTCCCCACGGGCAACAAGGTCGTTGAAGATTTTCCCCATGCGGGCCCGTTCGCCATACCCGAGCCAGCAAATGCGCGCAGGCAATCCCTGGAAGTGCACCAGCTGTTGTGCCTTCGTGATCCATCGGGCCAGGGCGGTGTTTTCCGGGAAGGCCTCGAGCAGGGCACGGTCCGTCCGCCGGATGTCCTCCGGCTCTCCTGACAGCGCGGCCCAGCGGAAGGGCCCCTTTCCGTCGCAGAACAACGGCCGGATGTATTCGGGGACAAAGCCGGGAATGTCAAAAGCATTCGCGACACCATTGGCCAGTGCTTCACCGCGTATGTTGTTGCCGTAATCGAAGGTCACCGCCCCTTTCTTCTGCAATCCGATCATGGCGTGCACGTGTTCCGCAATCGATTGCCGGGCCAGCTGTACGTACCGCCGGGGGTCGCCCGTTCGGAGGGCGACGGCCTCGTCATACGGGATGTGCGCCGGGACGTACCCGTTCAGTGTATCATGCGCGGAGGTCTGGTCTGTCAGGACGTCGATGCTGATCCCCCGCGCCAGCAACTCGGGCAGGATTTCGGCGGCGTTGCCGAGCAACCCCACCGAACGGGGTTCTTTCAACTCCCGTGCGGTTTGCAGGGTCAGGAGTGCCTCGTCCAGATTCTCAGCCAATTCGTCGACATAGCCGGTTTTGAGCCGGCGTTCTATCCGCGACCGGTCGACCTCAATCGCCAGACACGCGGCGCCATTCATCGTTGCAGCCAGCGGCTGGGCGCCCCCCATGCCTCCGAGGCCGGCCGTTACCAGGAGCCGCCCCGCCAGCGTGCCGCCGAAATACCTGTCCGCCACGGCGGCAAACGTCTCGTACGTTCCCTGGAGGATGCCCTGCGTGCCGATGTAGATCCAGCTTCCCGCGGTCATCTGACCGTACATGGTGAGCCCCAGTGCGTCCAGGCGGCGGAATTCGTCCCACGTAGCCCATTGCGGAACGAGCATGGAGTTCGAAATCAGAACCCTCGGGGCATTCGGATGTGTCTTGAACACCGCCACCGGTTTCCCCGACTGCACGATCAGGGTTTCGTCATTCTCCAACTCCCGGAGGGTGCGGACAAGGGCATGGTAGCACTCCCAGTTCCGGGCGGCTTTCCCGGTCCCGCCGTACACGATCAGCTCTTCCGGCTTCTCGGCAACCTCGGCGTCGAGGTTGTTCATAAGCATCCGCAGAGCCGCCTCCTGGATCCAACCCTTGCAGCTTATGGCCGTCCCGCGGGGAGCAGTAATGGTGCGTGGGTTGAACGGTGTCTTCATTTGTATCCGATGACGGCGATCTCCACATTGGCCTGTCTGGGCAGCGCGCTCACCTGGACTGCAACGCGCGCGGGATATTTTCCTTCGGGAAAGAACCCGGCGTACACTTTGTTTACCCGTGCGTACATGTTCATGTCTGTCAGGTAGACGGTTGCACTCACGACGTCCGATGAGTCGTATCCCGCGGCCCGCAGCACCGTCCGGAGATTGCCCAATACCTGCAGCGTTTCGGTTTCAATGTCACCCTTCACCATCTGCCCTGTCTTTGGATCGAGGGCGATTTGTCCGGACACAAAAAGGAAACGGCCCGCCTGCACGGCCGGCGTATATGGTCCGATCACATCTGTGGGGCGCACATACCGTTTTTCCTCCCGGGTGTCGGGCGGCGGCCTGTTCACGTCGACCTGTGCATACCCGGCACCTGCAACCATGAGCAACGGAAGCACCAGTCTGGCACTTTTCATCTTGTCCTCGTTAAAGCAGTTTGATTTCCACCTTCACAGGATCTTCGTCTTCTTCATCGATCTTCGGAAATTTGACGCTCGCTATCGCGCTGAACGGATAGAGCATGCTCTCCCCATCCTCCTCGACGACGAAGTAATCGCCCTCAACTTTGGCGAGGATCCCGAGATTGGTTTTCTGCCCGAGGTGTTTGGCAAGGGCATCCTTGATCGTGTTGCCCGTCTTTGCCTGTGGCGCGCTCGTTGTGGCGGGAGGCGGCGGCGTCTCCTGTTGGGTTTGCGTCGTTTTCGGCGTTGTCTTCTTCTTCTGCTGGGCGGTTCCTTCCGCCGTCCACACGATCAGAAGCGCTCCCAGAACCATTATTGCGAGTGCGTACATCGTTCCCTTCTTCATGGCGTTCCTCCGATTGATGGTGTCCCTCTTTGCCGCTCCCCCTTGCAGCGTGTTTCTTCTCTTCGTGTTCATCCTCCCCCCGTTTCCTCTCTTATTCCCGTCTTTCTCCTCCTCCCACGTTCCCTTTCGTTCCCCTTACGCCAACACCCATTCCCTTACCCACTCTCATCACATCTTGTATCCGATGTTTCTCAGGAACTCTTTCCGCTTGCGCACATCCTCCGGGGTCTCCACGCCTTTGCTTTTCTCCCCGTCCACAACCCCCAGGATTCCCCGCCCCTGCCCTGTTTCGGCGATCAGGACCTCCGTGGGATTGGCCGTCGCACAGAAGACCCGGCAGACCTCGGGCACATTCTTGACGACATTAAGAATATTCACCGGATAACCGTGTTCCATGAAGATGAGAAAACAGTGACCCGCTGCTAGGGCAAGGGCGTTTTTCCGCGCAAGTTCTTCAAGCCGTTCGTCGTTTCCTGCCGATCGGACAAGGCAGGGACCGGATGCCTCACAGAATGCGAGGCCGAACTTCATTGCCGGATTGGTCTGGACGATGACCTCATACAGGTCTTCCACCGTCTTGATGAAATGCGCATGCCCGAGGATGAAGTTCATATCATCGGGCTTCTGAATCGGAACGGTCGAGAGATTCATCATCGCCTCTTCATGCCGGTGGAAGCAGGTTCTTGATCACATCGGGGGTCAGCAACCAGTGCAGCCGGGCACTTCCGGCCGAACCGTCCGGCTGAAGTCTGAGGAGGGCGACCGCCCCGGGAGCCAGGGCGATCTCCGCGGCCCCATCGGCCACCAGGTAGGCGATGAGGTTGGTCAGATCCGGCTGATGGCCCACCAGAATCACCGCGGTTGCCATCAGGGCATGTACACGGCTCAGGAGAACCCGATGACGGATTCCCGGAGCCAGTTCTTCCCAGGTTTCAAGGGTCGCCGGATGGGAAAAGGATTTACGGAACAGGTCACCGGTGTGCTGCGCGCGCACCAGGGGACTTGTTGCGATCAACGGCGTTACGGGTTCGAGAGTGGCCAGTGCCCGGCCGACCGCAGCCGCATCACGTTCTCCCTGCTTGCTCAGCGGACGGTCGGCATCCCGTGCAACCGCCCCGCCGATGGGCAGCGCATCCGCATGGCGGGCGATATAGAGGTTCATGATTTTGCTCTGGCGAGGGTGGCACGGGCCGCAGCATACCCGGGTTTAATCACGTCATAAATCACCTGGATGCGGCGGTTGTACGGCAGAAACGCACTCTTCATGGCATTGATGGTAAGTTTCTCCAGATCATCGAGCGACAGCTTGAACACCTGATGCGCGATCCGGTATTCCTTGGTCATCGTGGTATTGCTCATCAGGCGGTCATCCGTGTTCAACGTTACACGGAACTTGTATTTGTGAAAAAGACCGAAGGGGTGATCTTCAAGGCTCTTCACGGCGCCGGTATCGACATTGCTTGTGAGACAGATTTCCAGCGGGAGCCGTTTGTCCAGCACGTACTGGGCAAGATAGCCCATCCGGACGATCTTCTTCTTGTTGTGCTTGTCCAGACCGATATCCTCGATCAACCGCGTTGCGTGACCGATCCGGTGCGCCCCGCACCACTGAATCGCCTGCCAGATACTTTCCTTGCCGAAGGCCTCACCGGCATGAACGGTGATATTGAAGTTCTCACGCTGGATGTAGTGGAAAGCATCCACATGTTTCTTCGGGGGATATCCACCCTCTTCTCCCGCCAGGTCAAATCCGACGACCCCCCGTTCGCGGTAATCCACGGCCAGTTCGGCCATCTCCAGGGACAGTTTCATGTTCCGCATTGCACAGATGATCAACCCGTACTCAACATCGAAATCCTTCTTTCCGCGTTCCAGTCCCCTGAGAACAGCATTGACCACATTTTCCCAGTGGAGTCCCTGCTGCGTGTGAAAGACGGGAGCAAACCGTGTTTCCACGTACACCACCCCGTCATTCTTCATATCCTCCATCATTTCATACGCGACCCGCTCGAGCGCCTCTTCCGTCTGCATCACGGCCGTGGTGTGCGCGAACCCTTGAAGAAAGAGAGGGAGACTCCCGCGCCGGGCACCGCGCTGGAACCACTCGGCGAGTTCGGACGAATTCGCCGTCGGCAGTCCCTTGTATCCCGACTGCCGGGCCAGCTCGATGATCGTCTTCGGGCGGAGACCGCCGTCCAGATGGTCGTGCAGGAGGACTTTGGGGAGAGTTTTGATAAACCGGTCGGTGATGCGCATGGTGATTCCGGGTGTGCGTGATTGCAGAAAGTACAAACCTGGCGCGTCAAAATCAATGAATGGTTGATTTTGATCGTGCTTTTCTCTATATAAAGCGTGAACAAACACGCAAAATGATGGCCAAGAAAGACTATTCGATTCTGGTTGTTGATGATGAGGAGACCTTCCGGTATCTCCTCTCCTCGCTTATCGGTGGTGCCGGGTACACCGTCGATACGGTAAATGATGGAATAACCGCCATCAATGCGGTACAGTCGAAGCTGTACCACATCGTTCTCCTGGATGTCAAGATGCCCAAGGTCGACGGGATCGAGGTCCTGAAGTTCGTGAAGAACAACTACCCCGGCATAGAGGTCATCATGCTGACCGGCGCAGCGGATGTCAAGACCGCCGTCGAATGCATGCGCATCGGGGCATACGATTTTATCACCAAGCCGACAACGGCTGACGAGCTCCTTTCCGCCCTCGGGCGCGCCCTCGAACGGCGGCAGCTGATGATCGACAATATCCTGATGAAGGAGACCATCGACCGCCTGCAGGGTTCACACGAGATGGTCGGAGAAAGCGAGACATTCCGGCGCGTTATTGAAATCGCCGCGAAGGTCGCGCCCACCGAATCCACGGTCCTCATCCAGGGTCCCAGCGGGACCGGCAAAGAGTTGATTGCAAACTTCATTTACAAGAACAGCCTGCGCGCTGATTCCCCCTTCGTGACCCTCAACTGCGCTTCCATCCCCGACACGCTCATCGAAAGCGAGCTGTTCGGTTACGAAAAGGGCGCCTTTACCGACGCCCGAGTGATGAAACCCGGCATTGTGGAAATCGCAAACAAGGGAACATTGTTTCTTGATGAAATCGGCGATATCAGCCCGGTCGTCCAGCCCAAGATTCTCCGGTTCATCCAGAGCGGCGAATTCCGCCGGGTGGGTGGCAACGCCCCGCTGAATGCAGATGTCCGCATCCTTTCCGCGACGAACAAGAACCTCAAGGAAGAAGTGCGGGAAGGCCGTTTCCGCGAAGACCTGCTCTACCGTCTGAATGTCATCACCATTGAAATCCCCCCGCTGCGCGACCGGAAACCCGACATCCCGCTCCTGGTCGCATCGTTTCTGTCGAACCGGATGAAAACAAAGATGAAGACTTCCATCTCCCCCCGGGCGATGGAAGTGCTGATCGACTACGATTGGCCGGGCAACATCCGCGAACTCGAAAACGTCATCGAACGGGCCGCCATCCTCTGCCGGAATGGGGTGATCGAACCGGAGGACCTGTCATTGCCCAATGCTCCCATGGCGCTTCCTTCGGGCACAGGCCGCGGCGATCAGAAGATCGGCACGGCAATCGCCTTGAAGGAGATCGAACGGTATCACATCGAAGGTGTGCTCCGCAGTTTCCGCGGCAACAAGGCGGAGTCGGCAAAAATTCTGGGTATCAGCCTGAAGACCCTGTATACCAAGATTCAGCAATACCAGATCAAACTGAGTTAACGTCCGCCCCGGTTTTCATTCTCCGCCGTGCCGCCATCCCGCCGCACCACACCAGCACGCTCGCAACAAGCCCCGGATACATGGGTTCGATGCCCAGCGGGTAGAACACGGAAACACCGAGTTCCTGCGACCAGCCGGCCACGAGCCATGCGAGCGAGGTCAACCATCCGGAACACATCGATGCAAAGGCCCAGCGCGCCGCAACCCGCACGGATCTGAAGTACGCGGTGACAAGCGGGACCAGGAGTCCGGGTACGATCACCGTACCGATGGTGTACCAGAGTTTGATGACGGACGGGATCATCAGCGCGAGGATGACCGCCAGCACGCCGCTGACAACCAACCCGATGCGAACCCACATTCCTTCTTCTCCCCGTCCCCCCTCCCCCGCTTCCCCTGTGCCGCCATTTCTCCCTCTCAACATCCGCCACACAATATCCCTTCCCAGGGTTGTCGCCGAAACAAACGCCAGTGTATTCAACGTCGACATGATCGTCGCGAGAAGGCCGACAAAGAACAGCCCTTTGGCGGCTGACGGGAGGATGACCTCTGCAAGCTTCGGGTATGCCATCAGCGGCTGTTCAAGATCGGGAAGGATCGCCCTCGCATAGAGTCCTGCAGTCGCTGTCATTGCGTCAAACACGATCCAGAACACGATCGACCAGAGGATGCCCCGTTGTGCGACCGCGCCGGATTTTGCGGCATAACAGCGCTGATGGAATGCGGGATCGACAAGAGTCCAGAGAGCGATGAAGAACCAGACCAGGACGAACTGCAACGAATTCCCCCCGCTCCACGTCAGATGTTGAGCGGGGACATGGGCGGTGAGAAACGCCCATCCGCCGTACTGGCTTGCGGCAAACGGAATAATGATGCCGAATCC
Source organism: uncultured Bacteroidota bacterium (assembly GCA_963779225.1). Lineage (GTDB taxonomy): Bacteria > Bacteroidota > Ignavibacteria > UBA10030 > UBA6906 > CAVPCZ01. Next base: position 82,054 of record CAVZWW010000001.1, on the reverse strand, counting down.
CAGGAACATGAGGACAAATTCAAGCACGTCGGTGTACACATCGGACCGGAATCCGCCCGTAAGGAGATAGACGGTTGTCACCACAGTCCCGGCAATCACGCACACGGCGGGCTGCCACCCAGTGAGCATCTGCAGCAGAACTCCGAGCATCAGAACGTAGGGTGCCGGTGTCATCAACAGAAAGGTCAGCCCTGCCCCGAGAACCGCCGTTCGCCGGTCATAGGCATGTTCCAGCATATCCGGAATCGTGGTCAGGTTTGTCGCCCGGATACGTTTTGCCAGGACGACGGCAAACACCAGGGCGAAGACATAGTAGGGCACCCCCTGAATGACCCAGTTCGAAATTCCGTACCGGTAGGAAAACTCCCCGACGCCGAGGATACCCCCGTACCAGGTGGACACCAGCGTCATGACAAACAGGGGCACGGTGAGAGACCTGCCGGCGAGAAGATACTCGAGCGCGTCCCCGCCCCTGGTGCGCCGTCCCGCGAAAAATCCGACCGCGAGAACGGCGGCAAAATATAGCCCGATCAGGAGAACGTCGATGGTGGAGAGATGGACCATGGGCGGAGGCATGACGGAGGAAGGGTGGTTACACGCGACCGGACGTGTACGGTTCCATCACCACGAGCAACATTTTGCCCCGGCGCACGGACACACTGCAGGGAGAACGGCGCACCACGTTGCTGACGCCGACGACACCGACAGCCATGGAAGCATTCTTCAGGGAATAGACGAGGCCGCGGAGCGTGATTCCGCTGCAAGGCCCGAACGGTATGAGACTTACCGTCGTGCCGGCGGGGGCGTCAATGCGTTGTTTCCGGCCGACGGGGACTGCATACCACCCATCCCCGGCGAAGAGCACCTGCAGGCGCTTCCGGTACCGCCAGACGACGGAGAAATTGCCGAGAGTGAAATCAATCCGCCGCCCGGTCGCACCCAGGACAACCACCCGATCAAAGCCACGGCGGTCGATCTCGTCCAGGGCCTTCTCCAGATCGGTATTGTCCTGCCGGTCAACCCGGATGATCTCCGCGCCGGGAAACGCCCGGCGCGTGGCGGCCGTGAGCGAATCCAGGTCGCCGATGATCACGGCCGGCGTCAGACCGAGTGCACGCGCCGCGTTGGCGCCTCCGTCCGCCGCGACAATGATGTCGGCATGGTGCGCAAGATCTCGGGCAAGCTTCCGCGGTGGTGGTTCGCCGTTACACAGGAGCAATGCAGTCATGGTCAGATGGAGATGGTCAGGTGAAACAAGAGGTTGCGTTCCGCTCCCACGAAGAACTGCGTCCCTTCCCCGTAAGAGGCATACAGCGCGTCAAACAGATTGTTCACCTGCAGCCTGGCTTCAACGCTGACGTCGTCCACAAGCTGCGGAAAGGTGTACGAAGCCGAGGCATCGGCGACAAGAAACGGATCCACCGTATTGTCTTCGTTGCGGAAATTGTCGGTGTACTGTTTTCCCACATACCGTGCCGCCAGCGAGAGAGCCAGCTGTTCGTGCCGGTACGTGAGCCGGGCGTTGGTCAGAAAGTCCGGGAATCCGGCAATGGGGTTCCCGTCCAGCGTTAACGGCTTTCCCGTCCCGTAGTCCGTGTGGCGCACAAACCGATTACGGCTGAATGTCGCGTTCGCCGAGAACTCCAGTCCGGGGGTGAGATCGGTCTTGCCGCTGAGTTCGATCCCCGCATGCCGGCTGCGTTCGGCATTCCCCGTCACCGGCTGGCCGAAACGATCCAACTGGCCGCTTTTGACAATTTCGTCCGTGAACTCCATCCAGTAGAGATTTGCAGAGAACCGCGCCCCTCCCGCATTGTATCCGCCGCCCAGCTCAAAGTCAAACAGCCTTTCCGGCCGCACAAGCGGACGGCTGTAGTCGGGATCACCGGACGGTCCCGGCTCAAACTGCGGCACCACGGCACCCCAGGACTCTGGCGTGCTGGCCTCGGCGGCATCGTACAGGTTTTTCAGGCGGGGCTCCCGGGATGTATATGCCAGGCTCAGATAACCGTTCCACGCCTCGTCAATGTTGTAGTTGATACCCGCGCGCGGATTCAGAAAATGGTAGGGGACGGCAAAATCCGTCCCGACGTATTTCTCGTCATACAAGCGGTAGCAGTTGTATGCATATTGCAGGTCGGCCATCACCTTGACGCGTGGAGGACATGTCCACGAGGGTGTGCGCGTAGACGGAAACGATATCTTTCGCCCCGCGGTACTGGTAGTACCGGTAGTCGAAGGGGACCTCGATGGGGATTTGCCCGGTCCAGGAGAGACGTCCCCAGTGCAGAGAACGGTGCATCCGGAACTCACCTCCGACAAGCAGCTCGCCGCGGTCGTGCTTCCATGTCAGGCGGGGCAACCAGCCCCACTGGCGGTTCGACACCTCCGCACGGATGAGGGCAGCCGGAAGAAAGAGACTGTCAGGGTCACCCTGAACGGCAAACCCGTTCTCCGGTGTGAGGCGATAGTAGGAATAGGGCGCCCAGGATCCATCGTAGTCGAAGAAGCCGTCGCCGAGGATGAGGAACAGGGTATTCTGCAGTGTGAGTACAGGCGAAAACCGCCACTCGTGCAGTAGCTCATAGTGGGGCTGGGAGAAGTTTTCAATCTCTTCGGGGCGGAGGATCGGATTGTCGCGCCGGGTAGCAGGGTCGGCAACGCTCCGTTTGGGAATTCCGTAGTAGGCCAGTCCATCCGCAACCGGTCCTCCGTAGAAATTGAATTGTGTGGTCATCTTCTCGTCATAGCGAACGACGCCGACAAAGTAGCTGCTGAAGTCCACCCATGCACGGTCCCGGTAACCGTCGCTCAGGATTTTTGAAAGCCGTGCGTGCATTGCATACCGTTCTTCGACGAGTCCGGAAAAAAACGAAATGGAGTACTTGCGCGTGTTATACGCTCCCAGAGCGGCCGAAAGCAGGATCGCGCGTTCACGTCCGAAGTGAGAGGTAACCAGGTTCACTGATCCGCCGATGGCAGGCGAACCGTAGAATGCGCTGCCGGCGCCGCGCTGAACCTGAACGTCCTCGAGGCTGGCCGCGATATCCGGAGCATCCAGCCAGTAGACATTGTGGTCTTCCGGATCGTTTTGCGGAATGCCGTTGATCATCACCGCCACCCGGCGCGCATCGAATCCCCTGATATTCAGGTGCGTGTAGCCGAGGCCGTTGCCGCTCTCCGAATAGTTGGTGGTGGACGGCAGTTCGGAGAGGAGCACCGGGATGTCCTGCACGGTGTGGCGTTCGAGGAGATCCTGATGGTCAAGTGTCGAAAAGGTCGCCGGTGTTTCACGGACGCGGCCACGCGTCGCGATAACCGTCACGGGAAGGCCGGGAATAGCCGCCTGCACAAGCGCAACATCAACCCGCGCCGTCTCCCCGTCCGTAAGATTCACGACGATATTCCGGGCCGCATACCCGACGTGGGAAAAGCGGAGATCATACCGTCCGGGCTGCAACCCGTTCAGCAGGAATACCCCGTCCTGGTCCGTGCCGACCCCCATCGGGGTTCCGACAACAGTGACGTGTGCAGCCGCCAGCGGGCGAGCCGATTCCCTGTCAGTTATTCGGCCAGTTATGGAGCCCGGAGCACTGGCATAGGCATGGGCAATGTTCAGAAGCATGCCAACGAAGATGAGCACCCTCTTCATGTTCAGGTTTTGCCTCCTGGCGGGTTAGGACAAACCGGCCAAAAAAATGCCGTTTCTCCACAGGGGACCCCGGAGAAACGGCTGGCAGAGGAACACTTCACAACTTGTCCTTCCGTTTCCCTACGCTGGCATGATCCAGATCAGGTTCCAGGGTCTTCTCTCAGTCCCGTTTTTGGACGGGACACCCCTAACGGCTGATTCGCTGAAAGAATCTACCAATGTTGGAACTCAGGTGCAAGGGCGTTGACATCCATCGGCATTCTTTGCACCTTATGGGAGACCTTCGGTCTTGTCCACCACCGACGGAGGATGAGAGCCATGCATCCCATCAGTGAGCAGTGTTACCGCTACTTTGCGGAGATCATCCGGACGCTCAAAGGTACGAACCAGTATGAAGGTGTCCTTTCCCTCATTGTCGACCGTATTGTCCGCGCCACCGGCTGTCAGACCTGCGCGGTCGTTCTCATAGACCCCCAGACCGAGTATCTGCACATCGACAACGCGCACAATCTGTCTCTCACATTCTGCAACGCTTTCCGGCGCCGCATTGCAACGGCCGCCGTGGGTGAGCTGCTGTGGACGGGGAGACCCATTATCATTCCGGACATTTCCCTCGCCCCCCCTCTTGCCACCGAGGTTCAGCTGGAGCATCCCTTTGTCTCCTGCATCTGCGTGCAGATCGCCGTGGACCAGCGGACCCTCGGGTATCTTCATGTCGACAGTCTGACGCCCTCGGCATTCGGACTCACCGAGGTCGAACAACTGCAGATGTTCGCCGATATCGCCGGCCTGGCGCTGGTCAAAGCCCGCCTGTACGAGGAGAACCTGCGGCTCGACCGCGTGGACCGCGAAACAGGTCTGGAAAAGTACGTCCCCTTCCTCGAGCGCCTGCGTGAGGGCATGGGCCGCGCTGAAGAATTCAGCGAGAACTTCGCGGTGATCCTTCTGGACATCGACAACTTCAAGAACACCGTGAACACCTACGGATACGATACGTCCCGCGTGCTGCTGAAGGAAATGGGGGCGATGGTGAAATCCTCGCTCCGGCCCATCGATGCCGCAGGCCGGTATGGTTTTGACGAGTTTATCGTGATGTTAGCCAATACCGGCCTGGAAGGCGGTATCGAGTTCGCCGACCGCCTGCGGCTGCTCATTGCCGGGCAGCGTTTCACGCAACACACCCTGACTTCCACGGTCAGCATCGGTGTCGCGGCATTCCCTCGCAACGGCACATCCCCGGACGCACTCATCCTGACGGCGAAAAATGCCCTCTTTGAAGCGCAGCGGTCGGGCAGGAATATGGTCTTCAGCTACAAAAGCGATTGGTATGCACCGGCGGCGCAACAGACAGACGCCTGAAACGACCCTATGCCTGAACTACCCGATTTGCTGTACATACAGCGTCACCTCCGGCGCCACATCCTCAACCGCCGGATCACCCATGTGACTTTGCGTCAACCCGTGGTCCTGCGCAATGACGTCGGGGATCCTATCGAAGAAGCCCTGAAAGATTTTTCGATCACGGCCGTCGACGTCCATGGTCCGTTTCTCCGCTTTTCCCTCGGGGGTGCCCTCGAGTTGATTCTGAACATGATGCTCGCGGGCCGCATTCAACACCAGCAGAAGCAGGAGCACCCGCTGGGGCATCAATGCCTGTCGCTGCGGCTCGACGATGGGTCGTACCTGAACTTCGCAGATGAACAGAAGATGATGAAGATCTACCTCGTACATCCCGGTTCCTACTCCGTGATCCCGGGGTTCACGACCCTCGGCACCGACATCCGTTCGCCGGCATTCACCGAACAGCAGTTCCGAGACCTTGCCGCGCAGCATACGCGAAAACAGGTACGCGTCTTCCTCAACACCCACACCATCCTCAACTCCATCGGCAATGCCTATGCGGATGAGATTCTCTTTGAAGCCCGACTTCATCCTAAAACGATTGTCGCCTCCCTGTCCGATGAGGATCTCGGCACCCTGTATCATGCCATCACCACGGTGATCGAGTGGGGCATTACCCGGGTGGCTGCCGCAGGGGAGCCGATTCATGTGAAGGTACGGGAACACATGAAGGTACGAAACCGCCTCGGCCTCCCCTGCCCGCGTTGCAGCACGAAAATCCGCCGGGAAGGTGTCCGCGGTTACGATGTATTTTTTTGCCCCCGGTGCCAGCCTTCGCACCGGAAGACTTTCATCGATTGGCAGAAGATCCCCCCCGCGGATCATTGAACAAGAACCGGATTCGCCGTATCTTGTAGAGACACAATCCCCCGTCATTGTATAGCAGGTTGAACCATGGATCTTCACGATCTCCTCCATCAGCATGCGGCGGAAATACTGGCAGATGCGGAGAACGCCATCAAGCGGGCCCGACTTCAGAGTTACGAAAAAGGCGGGACGGAAAACATCCACCAGCGTCTGAAAGCGCTTTTTGTGCTCACCGCCCGGGCTGCAAAGGAAAGAAATCTCGGGCCAATGATCGCTCATGTGGACACCATCGCCAGTGAACGGTTTGAAGCCGGCTTTGACCTCTCGGAAGTCCAGACAGCATTCAATGTTCTGGAAGAAGCCATCTGGGTACGCATCCTGCGCGAATTGCCGCCCGCCGAGCTTGCCGAAGCACTCGGTCTCGTCAGTACGGTGCTCGGCGCCGGCAAAGATACCCTTGCACGCCGGTACGTGTTTCTTGCCAGCAAGACACGCGTGCCGAGTCTCAATCTCCACTCCCTGTTCACCGGAACCGAAGGTACATAGCCTGGAGCTGACATGATCCGCACCATTGCCGATTTCGACCGGTTGTGGCAGACAGAAATGGAAGCCACCCAGAAGATTTTCAAGCATCTCACCTCCAGGTCGCTCACACAGGAAGTCCATCCGGATGTCCGGACACTGGGTCGCCTGGCGTGGCATATAGTGACCTCCATACCCGAAATGGGTATACGGACAGGATTGACATTCTCCGGGCCGGCGGCTGATGCCCCGGTGCCGGCCACCGCGAAAGAAATCTTCGATGCCTACAACGTCTTTGCGATCTCTTTGCTCCGGCAGGTCAAGACCGACTGGAAGGACGAAACGCTGCTGGTGGAAGATGAGATGTACGGAGAACGGTGGATGCGCGGACTGACCCTCCAGATTCTGGTGCTTCATCAGATCCATCATCGTGCACAGATGACCGTGGTCATGCGCCTGCTGGGTTTGAGCATCCCCGGCATATACGGTCCGGCAAAGGGGGAGTGGGCATCCTTCGGTGCAACACCGCCGGTGGTATAAAATCCCGCGCCTTGTGACGCTTCGCAGACCCCTGACATGTCGTGTTGCAGCCGGGAGCGCGCTCGCCCCGCCCTCCACAGTGTTCCGGCATCCCGCTCCGCGCCGCCCTCCGCGCGATTGCGGCATCGGCGTACCGCCTTCACTCACAACACAAGGCTTCTCCGAATGCTCATCCGTCCGCGAATGCTGTTCCCCTGCCTTCTGATCTGCATGGCCGGATGCACACGGCCGGCACCACCCCCGCCACCAGAATCCTCCACCGGTCCGGATAGTGTGACACAGCGCTCCTGGGTGTCGCACGCCTGGCGGTACGAAAAAGAAGGCTGGACGTTCCTTCATGTCCAGGGTGCGCCGCGTGAACGGGGTTTCCAGCACGGCTACCTTCTCGCAAATGAAATCCGGGAAAGTCTGCGCGTGCAGAAGCTTACCTGGTATCACGACAGCGGAGTGGAATGGGCATGGCTCGTGGAGACCGCCGCCCCTATGCTCATCCCCCGTATCGACAGCGAAAACCTTGAGGAGATCGACGGCATTGTCGCGGGACTCACGGCAGCAGGTGTGCGCTCGACGCGCGAAGAAATGGTGACGTTCAACGCGATCATCGAACTCGCCGGATACTGGTGGCCGGCAAAAAAGGAAGCCATGGGATCGCGGGCACCGGACCCGAGAAAGCAGTCGTGCAGCAGCTTCATCGCCACCGGAAGCATGACGGCGGACGGACAGATCGTCCTCGGCCACAATACCATGTCCGGCTACACCGAGGCGGATGCCAATATCATCCTGGACATCCAGCCGGAAAGGGGTTCGCGGATCCTGATGCAGGCGACCCCCGGATGGATTCACAGCGGCACGGATTTCTTCATTACCGGCGCGGGTCTGGTAGGCGCGGAAACAACAATAGGCGGATTCAAAGGCTTCGACACCACCGGCGTTCCGGAATTTTCACGTATGCGACGCGCCACGCAGGACGCTAATACCCTCGATGAGTGGTGTGCGATCATGCGGCAGGGAAACAACGGCGGGTATGCCAATGCCTGGCTCATCGGCGACGTCAACACCGGCGAGATCGCGCGGCTCGAACTGGGGCTTGTGCATGTCGGACTGGAACGGACGCGGGACGGGTTTTACACAGGCTCCAATATTGCCGAGAATCTCCAGATCCTCAGATTTGAGACCGATGAGCATGAAACCGATATCCGCCGTTCCGGCGTCGCGCGCAGGGTCCGCTGGAATCAGCTCATGCGCGAGAACCGGGGTAAGATCGATCTCGCACAGGCCAAACGGTTCGAAGCGGATCACTATGATCCGCTGCTGCGCCGGGAGGCGCTCAGCGGTCGGGCACTGTGCGGCCACGTCGAGTGGGATTCACTCGACATGGATGCGCCGTACGACAGCTGGGGGACCGTTGACGCAAAGGTTGTCGATACGCACATGGCGCGCGCCATGACCTTCGCGGCGCGGTGGGGTTCCGCGTGCGGAACACCGTTCGACGCGGTCGCATACCTGGAGCGGCATCCGCAGTTCTCCTGGATGAAGGGGGCGCTGAAGAGCAGGGCCTCGTATCCCTGGGTGACATTCAGCGCATGGGAACGGCGGCAGTGACCGGGACCGCCGCACTGGTATCGACGATCAGCGGCAGGAGGTATCCGTTCGATCGCATCGAAGAGTTCGCGGAAAACGGGGAATCGCTTGAGGTGTCACTTCCCGGCATTGCCGGTGCCCGTCATCGAAGTGGTCCGTACCTCTGGGAACGTTTTGGTGATTTCCTTCCATTTTCCGCCATGGATCCTGCACGCTCTCTCGGCGAAGGGAACACCCCGCTCCTCCCTGCCGGCCAGCAATTGCAGGAGTGGACCGGCCTCCCGAACCTGCTCCTGAAGAACGAGACCCAGAATCCCACCTGGAGTTTCAAGGACCGCGGATCCCTGGCGTGCATGTTCCTGGCTGATGCTCTGGGTGAGCATGTGGCGGCAACCATCTCCACCGGGAACATGGGGCATTCTCTTGCGGCATACGGCGCCCGCGCAGGAGTCAAGGTGATCGTGTTTGTTCCCGGTTTTGCGCCACGCGAGAAAGTGGATGCCATGGCCGTCCATGGAGCAAACGTCCTCCGTGTTGAAGCACCCGACTACTCCGCCATGAAACGCCATGTGCTCGGCCTTGCGAGCACTTTCGGCGTGCGGATTGTTTCGGGCAACGGGCCGGTGCGCGTGGAAGGGTACAAACTTGCGGCGTTTGAACTGTACGAACAGATGGAAGGACGCGTTCCCGATTACATTGCGGTGCCCACCTCCGCCTGCGGACACATCCGGGGGATATTCAAAGGATACCGGGAACTGCGGGAAGCGGGGTTGATCCGGGATCTCCCCCGATTCATCGTCGTCCAGGCCCGGAACAACAACCCGGTCACCGGTGCGCTCAAGCGGGGGGACGAGAAGATCGTCCCCGTTACCAACGTCCGGACAATTGCAGAAGCCATCACCACGGGTGATCCCCCCGGAGGGGAGGAGGTGCTCCGGAAAGCGCGAACGTACGGGTGGCTGGCAGAGGATGTCACGGAAGAAGAGATCCTGGAATCCCAGCGCCGCCTCGCCGCGGCAGGATTTTTTGTCGAGCCCGCCGCGGCAACATCGCTTGCCGCCGTGCGTTCGCTCGTCATCGGCCGCCGGATCGATTCCGCCTCCTCCGTTATCTTGATGCTGACCGGCGCGGGCCTGAAAGATATGGAAGTGCTGCGCCATCAGGCATGTCGCGCGAAAGACTCCTCGCTCTCCACGGTTGCATCCGACCTCCGCACCGCGCTTGCAGAAGCACTGCGCCAATCCCCCGGCGCCCATCCGGACCGCTGAACGATGCGAAACATTATTCTCCTGGGCCTCACCTCTCTTCTCACGGACATCTCGAGTGAGATGGTGTATCCGTTGCTGCCGTTATTTCTCACAGCAACTCTCGGTGCGAGTCCTGCCATCCTCGGTCTTGTCGAGGGAATTGCGGAGAGCACGGCAAGCCTTCTGAAGGTATTTTCCGGCTACGTTTCCGACCGTTTCCGGCGACGGCTCCCGCTGGCAATCCTGGGGTACGCCGGTTCCGTGGGGGGAAAGGTACTGCTTGTCCTCGCAGGTGTCTGGGGAACGGTGCTCGCCGGGAGGGTGGTGGATCGTCTCGGTAAGGGGATCCGCACGGCGCCGCGGGACGCGCTGATCGCCGAGAGTGCTTCTCCCGCGACACGCGGAAGGGCATTCGGTCTGCACCGCGCCATGGACACGGCGGGAGCCGCCGCGGGGGTGTTGATCGCGTACTGGTTTCTGGTGACGGATGCAGGCGGGTACACGCAGATCTTCGCGTGGTCCATCATCCCCGCACTGTTGGGCGTGTTGATCCTGTTTCTTGTACGGGAACAACGCCCGCCGGCTCCGGCAGCGCTCCGGCTGCCGTCCTTCCGCTGGAACATCCTCCCGCGGCGTCTCCGGGTGTTCCTCATGATCGTCATGGTATTCACCCTGGGGAATTCGTCGAACACCTTCCTCCTTCTCCGCGCCCACGCCATGCGGTTCACCGCGGCCGACGTTCTTCTTCTCTATCTCGTGTACAACGCCGTCTATGCCTGCTTTTCCTATCCGGCAGGACATCTGTCGGATCTGATCGGGCGAAGGAACTTGTTGATCGCGGGATATCTTTCATACGCCCTGGTGTATCTGGGGTTTGCCCTGCTCGGCGATGGAACACCGCGGTGGTTCGTCTGGGCGCTCTTCGCAGCATACGGCACATACAGCGCACTGACGGAAGGTGTGGAGAAAGCGCTGGTCGCCGACCTCGCGCCCGCGGAACACCGCGCCACGGCGATCGGACTGCACGCGACGATAGTCGGAATCGGCCTTTTGCCCGCTTCATTCATTGCGGGAGAACTCTGGGTCGCGCTGAGTCCGGATGCGGCGTTTGCTCTGGGGGGGATCACCGGCATCGCGGCGGTGTTTGGACTGCTGCTCCTCTTATGATCCACACGCGCCGGCGGTCACCACGTTACCCCTCGGGCCTGCTTGGATTTTGCTGCCGGCATTTCGTACATTGAGTTTTATTTCTGGCGTTGTGTTGTTTCAAATTTCCTGAGGAATACCGGGTGTTTTTCAAGCCGCGCTGGTATCAGGTCCTCCCCGTGCATATCCGGCCGCCTGAAGAAAAAGTGGAAGCGCTGGAAAACCTCCGCCGGACCCTTGGCATGCGGGATGACACGTTTCTTGTGGCGCTGGCGTCCTCCCCGTGGGCAGTGGTTCGCGCCCAGGAAGCAGCCCTGGAAAGTCTCCGGCATCAGTTTCCCGATGCAGATGAACGAAGGCTCTGGACAGCCGTGGTTCTGGCCCGGTTCGAGATCAAGCTGCAGTCCCCCGCTCCTTGGGATCCTTCCGCCGATGAAATCCGGAATCGCATGGAGAGAATCGGTGAGATTATGCATGGATTAACCACGTGGGACGATGTGATCCGGTACATTCTCGAGATGGACCGCGACGCCGTTTCCTCCGATACTTCCAGCCCCCAGCAGCGCATCAGCGCCATCATCGGTCTGTGACTGCCACCCATAACCTCACGCTGCATCCCCCTCCAGATTTTGCCTTCTGGAGAACCGCCTACAGTCATGGCTGGTGCGATCTTCCCCCGTTCTCGTTTGACCCCTCCGGACGGGAGTTGGGCCGGGTTCTCGGCCTTTCAGACGGCACGGTGGTCCGCTGCGCGATACGAAGCAACCCCAGAGGAGTGCACGTGCGGGTGGACGCGCCGCGGCGGTTGGACGCCCGGCAAATCCATGAAGTCCGCACCCAGATCCGGAGCTGTCTGCGGTTTGACGAAGACCTGACCCCCTTTCATGCCATTGCGCACGCTGTTCCAGAATATCGCTGGATAGCAAAGGCCCGCGCGGGCCGCCTGCTCCGGGCACCGACGATGTTCGAAGACGCAGTAAAAATGATATGTACAACCAATTGCACGTGGAGCCTGACCGTGATCATGGTGCGTGCGCTTGTGGAGAGATTCGGGATCTCGAACGGGGATGCAACGGCCTTTCCGGAACCGGCGGCGATGGCCGCCGCAACAGAGGGGGAACTGCGCCGGTGGTGTTCCACCGGATACCGTGCACGCGCGCTGCTTGAACTTGCCGAGCGCGTCAGCACGGGGGAGCTGGACGTCGAGCGCTGGCGGATATCAGCGAATGCAACTGCATCACTGTTTGAGGAGATGTGCCGCGTCCGCGGGATCGGCCCCTATGCGGCGGGTAACCTTCTGAAGCTGGTGGGCCGCTACGACTACCTCGGACTGGACTCCTGGGTCCGGAAGCAGTATGCCCTCCTGCACACGCGGGGCCGGCAAGTGCAAGATACAACCATCGAGCGGCGGTATGCGCGGTTCGGCCGCTGGCGCGGGCTCCTGTTCTGGCTGGAGATGACGCGGGACTGGCACGATGACAAGTTCGCGCGTCCCGGCCGGAATCGTCCCTCAGTCACCCATACATGATCCGACCGCGCGGGCGGCAAACACGAGCTGGGAGTCCGGCGGCACCAATCGCTGGCGTCCGATCGCATCTTTGAGCGGAACGGTGACCACTTCGTTGCGCTGGAGGCTGACCATCACACCGAATTCCCCGGCAGATGCCGCCTGGAGCGCGGCGGCGCCGAAACGGGTCGCCAGAATACGGTCATACGGTGTCGGGCTTCCCCCTCGCTGGACGTGGCCCAACACCGTCACGCGGGTTTCCACGCCGGTCTCATCTTCAATTTTCTTCGCAACCAGTTCACCAATGCCACCGAGGCGCACGGGATCGGTTCTCTTCTTGTCCAGCTCCTTCACCGAGACATCGCCACCCTGGGGTTTGGCTCCTTCGGCGATCGCCACGATGCTGAATTTGGCTCCCTTGCTCCTTTTCAGAACCGCTTCAAAAACCCTCTCCCATGAAAAAGGGATTTCGGGGATCAGGATGATATCCGCCCCCCCGGCCACACCGGCACCGATGGCGATCCACCCTGCGTACCGGCCCATGGTCTCCACGACGATGACCCGGTGGTGGGCTGAAGCGGTGGTCTGCAGGCGATCGATTGCCTCGGTCGCTACGGCGCGGGCAGAATCATGACCGAACGTGATATCGGTTGAATCCAGATCGTTGTCGATCGTTTTCGGCACCCCGATCACATTCAGGCCGAGATGCGAGAGTTTGTCGGCGATAATCTGTGTACCGTCACCCCCGATAGTGATCAGGACGTCCAGCCCGAGGTTGCGGTAATGATCCAGGACCTGCTGGGAGGCATCTACTATGCGGACATTGTTACGCTCCCCCATGGGAAAGTGGAACGGGTCGCCCTTGTTGGACGTGCCCAGAATGGTCCCCCCCTGGTTGATAATTCCCGTGACGTCCAGCGGATTGAGTTCACGGTGCCGCCCTTCCACCATTCCTTCGTAGCCATCCATGATACCGATGACTTTTGCATTGAAGTGGCGCATTGCGGGTTTTGCGATGCTCCGGATCACGGCATTCAACCCCGGACAATCGCCCCCTCCCGTAAGAATGCCGATACGCTTCAGTTTCATCTCATACCTTTACGTCTTCTGTTGTTTGAAAGTCTTTTCAGACTAATAATATACGCAAAAGATCGGTCGTAGTAAATCCGGACTCCGGATCAGAGGCGTGTGCGCCGGAGATCATCAAGGACCTCCTGGTGAACATCGGCGGGCATCCCGTAGCGGATCCGGTACTCTTCACACTGCCCGGTATCCCCAAGGGAAAAGCTTCCGGAGGCGAGATGCAGTTCGAGCATTTCCCGGTACGCTTCCCGGCGGGCCTGTAGTTCAAGGTGCTCGTGTTCCTCCGGCGTGATATTGAGTGAAGTGCGGGAGACCGCAAGCATGGCAAGAGATTCTTTCGAGGGCTCTCCCTGCATCCAGGCACGCTTAAGCAGCGAGAGATAGAACTGCGTTGAATCGCGCTTGAGTTGATCAAGCGCTTCCACCCGCAAGCGTTCGCGCTCCGCCTGCTCCTGATGCCACTGCTCGCCCTGTTGCGCCCGTCGAGCGGATATCGCCTGCACATCGCCACGGCTCTTCTGCAGACTCAGGATCGCAACCTCAAGCTCCTGGGCTTCGGCGTTTCCCGGATCAAGCGCATAGACCGTTTCGATTTCACCGAGGGCTTTGTCGTACACCGTCTGACGGTAATAGTCGCCGGCGCGCTCCAGTCGTTCTGCGATCTTCTTCTCCCGGATCGCACGTTGTTCCTGCTGTTCCCGGTCCCGCTGCGCCTGCTCCTGTACCCGGCGCTGGATTGCTTCGAGCTGGCGCCGATGTTCCTCCTGGAGATGGCGCAGCTCGCCTTTCTGCCGCTGCCGGTCGCCACGGGCGGCGTACACCGTCTGTTCCAGTTCCCGTGCTTCGGTGTTTCCCGGATCCAGTCGGAAGATACGTGTGAGTTCGCCGAGGGCTTCGTCATAGCGTGCTTCGGCAAGACGCGCCCTGGCCTGATCGATGTACGACTGGAGCTTCTTGGCTTTTGCCGTCCGCCGCCCCTCTTCGATGGCGGCACGCACGGCATCCTCATAAGAGCGGGCCTGCTCTTCCTCCCGCATCCGGGCGAGCTCCGCTTCCTGTTGACGACGGCGTTCCTCTTCCTCGCGCATCCGACGTTGCGCGTCTTCTTCGAGCGAGGTGCGCAACTCCGTTTCGAAGTGGCTCCGTTCGTCGGCCAGCCGGTTTTCGAACTCCCTGTTCAGGCGTTCCCTCTCCTGCTCCAGCTGTGCGAGGAGCGTATCCTCCATCTGCTGACGCAGTGTCTCTTCTGTCTGTCTCCTGGCCTCGAGGTCATCGTACTGGTCCTGACGCCGCCGCTCCTCAAACCACTTCCGTTCATCTTCAAGGTGCTGGTCAAATTCCGCCGAAATCCTGGCTGACGCCTCCCGTAACCGCGCTTCATGCTCCTCATGCAGCCGGTTTTTTTCGATCTCGATTGTGCGGTGCGCCTGATCTTCCAGCGCACGGCGCTCGGTATCAAGCCGTGCCGCCAGCTGGTGTTCGGCATGCTGGAGCGCTTCCTTTTCCTCCATCTGCGAGGTAACCCGGGCCTGTTCCAGCCTGTGGACTTCATCCTCCAGACGCAGCAGATCCTTCCGGAGCGCCGAGCGTTCCTCGCCAAAAACCGACCCCAGTTCCGTCTCCACGCGCTGACGTTCTTCCCGGAGGATCCGATCCCGTTCCGCGGCCCACTGCTGATCGAGCTGGTGCCGCATGTCCTCCGCAGCCGCGGAGCGTGCCGAGCTGATGCGCACCTCCTGTTCACCCGCAAGGCGCTGCCGTTCATTTTCGAAGGCGGCCGCCTGTTCTTCCATCAGGCGGCGCATCTCGCCGGCTACCGCCGCGCGGGCGGCCTCAATCAGAACATCCTGTTCGGCCGCCAGACGGCGCCGTTCGTCATCGAACGTCGCCTGTTGCTGCCCGAGCTGCACACGCAGTTCCTCGGCAGCCCCTGCACGATCTGCAGCGTGCAGGGCTTCCTGCTCCGCCGCCTGACGGCGCCGCTGATCCTCGAACGCCGCCTGTTGCTTTTCGAGCTGTACCCGCGCATCGTCCGCAGCTGCCGCATGCACAGCCGCAATCCGGGCTTCATGTTCGGCGGCAAGACGGCGCCGTTCTTCCTCAAACACTCCCTGTTGACGCTCGAGCTGCACGCGCAGATCATCGGCAGCAGAGGCCCGGGCAGCTATGAGCCGGGCTTCATGCCCGGCCGCCACCCGGCGGCGTTCATCTTCAAACGCAGTCTGCTGATCCGCAAGCTGCACCCGCAGATCATCGGCGGCCGCCGTCCGGACGGCCGCAAGCCGGTCTTCATGCTCGGCGGCCACCCGGCGCCGTTCGTCCTCAAAAGAAGCCTGCTGCCGATCAAGCTGCAAACGCAGATCGCCGGCAGCCGCCTCTCGTGCTGCCGCGAGCCGGGCTTCATGTTCAGTAACCAGACGCCGGCGCTCCTCCTCATATGCCGCGTGCTGCTGCTCCATCGGCACGCGCACGTCGCCCGCAACTGCGGCAATTCGTGCCTCGTGATCGGCCGCAAGACGGCGGCGCTCCTCCTCAAATGCCGCCTGCAGGGCACCAATTTCCGTCCGCAATGCCGACTCGCGTTCCTGTAGAGTGGCCTGAGCGGTGGCAAGTTCCGTGGCACGCTGCGCTTCAAGGTCGGCATGTTGCCGCTTCAGGGCATCAATCTCCGTCCGCAATGCCGATTCCCTCTCCCGCATCGCCGCCTGAGCCGCTGTGCGTTCGGCATCCTGCCGCGATGCAAACTCCACCTGCCGCCTCTCCAGCATCGCTTCCGCCTCACGCCGCTCATGTTCGAGCTTTTCACCGAGAGTACGATCGTATTCCGTGCGAAGCCCCGCCTCCAGAGTCCGCCGCATCTGCTCTGTAGCAGCCTGTTCATCACGAAGCGTTTCTTCCCACCTGGCGGACTCGGCCGCCAGAAGATTTTCCGTCTCCGATTTCATACGGCCGAGCATATCCTCCTGGAGACGCTGCAAATCAGCAGATGCCTTCGAACGTTCGGCAAGAAGCTGTTTCTGGAATTCCTCCTCGAGCTGCGCGCGGAGGGCTTCCCTGGACCGGATCTCCGTCTCCAGATCTCCCTGCAACCGGGCGACTTCGTCCCTGGCCTTCTGGAGTTCCGCGGCAGAGACGGGAGCGGACGGAACGGGACCCTCATTGCGTTGTGCAGGCTGTGGAGCAGCGGTCTGCGAAGGCGGGGCAATGGGTTTCGGAGATGGTGTAACGGGTTTGGGAGACGGTGTAACGGATTTCGGCGATGGTACGGCGGGCGGAGCAGGATGGCTCCTGGCGCGCTCCTCAGCCAGTTTGCGCTGCGCAACTTCAAGTTTTTTCCGGATCTCCTCCTGCGCCGTCCGCGCGGCTTCCACCGGCCTGGCAGGTTGGGAAGCGGCCGGGGCAGGTTTGCCGGACGGGGGAGCAACATCCAGCTTCTTAACGTCACGCTGGGATATCGCGTACTTGACCCTCTCTTCGTATGCCTGGGCATAGGCATTCTGCGGGTCTGTCTCCATCGCCATCTTGACCAGCCGTGCGGCGCCCTCAAAGTCGCTTCCTTTGAAAAGCTTGTCGGCCATCTTCAGGAGATCGCCGGCCTTCTTGCGCCGTTCTTGCTGTTGTGCGTCGTCGGTTTCCGCCACAGAGAGGAATCCTCTTCTTTATTTTTCCCTACCTGGTCACCGCCCGGAGGAACTCTTCATCCGTACGAAGGTTGAAGAGATCCATATCCACGATGCGGACAAGGTCGTATCGACGCTCGATCGCCTGGGTCAGATTCACAATCGCCAGTTTCTTGTCACGCTGGAGTGCATAGAGACAGGCCGCGCTGTAAAAGACATTCGCATCGTTCGGGGCCAGCGC
Organism: uncultured Bacteroidota bacterium; assembly: GCA_963779225.1. Lineage (GTDB taxonomy): Bacteria > Bacteroidota > Ignavibacteria > UBA10030 > UBA6906 > CAVPCZ01. The sequence continues at coordinate 64,707 of CAVZWW010000001.1, read as the reverse complement.
CAGTGCACGGTTGCTTGCAGCTATGGCTTCCTTGAATTCGCCTGAGCGCGTGTGGACCAGCGACCGGAGCGACAGCGCGGCCGCGCTGTCCGGACTGGCACGCAACCATGCTCCGATGAGCGTTTGCGTCTTCTGAAACACATCCATCCATTCCTGCCGTGGACGGCCGGCCGCCTGCAAGACCCGTCCGAGTCTGTACGATGCCATCGGGTCCTTCCGATCGCGCGCCGCCCTGTCGGAAACCACACGGAGTGCTTCGTCTGCCCGCTGGAGGTACACCAGAACATCGGCGTACAGATCCTCAGCGGTCCGTGAACCGTCGGAGACGATCCGCCTGGCTTTGTCGTACCGCACGGCGGCAGCCTGGAAATCGCCGCGAAACTGAAAAAAGAGTCCAAGAATGATGTGTGATTCGACGTTCGCGGGATCCCACGCCACAGCTTCTTCCGCAGCGCGAACGCCGTCGTCGATCCGCCCACGCATGGCATAGACCAGAGCAAGGCGTCGTAGTGCGTCTGTATCTCCGGGGGAAAGCCGCACCGCCTCCTCCAGGCGTTCAGCGGCCTTTTCAGGATTCTGACTGAACACTTCAACCATTCCCCAGACCCGGAACGTCTCGCCCCGCCGCTCACCCAGACTCATTGCACGCTGTACACAGGAAAGCGCGTCCGTTACATGTGACGACGGTCCGGCAGGTTCACGCTCAAGCCGGAGAATGTGTGCCCATCCGAGTGCGGACCACGCAGGACCATACGTGGAATCCTCGGCGATCGAACGCTCAAGCAGTCGGAAAGCACTGGATAGCGCGGCGGAATCTGTGGAGCCAAGCGCCGCCCGCGCCGCCAGATAGGAATCGTACCCCGCAAACAATCTTCTTCCGGAGGGAATCTGCAGGGCATTCTCCTCTCCCTCAAGTCCGATTCCGAGCGCTTCAAGAATCTCTTGTGCCAGGCCGATACGCCGTAAAGGCAGTTCGGCAATCGTCGACTCGATCACGGTGTGCCGCAACGGTCCCGCCGAAAGAGTGTCAAACAGGCTAACATCAAACGCGACGCGATCATTGACCGCGATCATTTTCCAGGTGACATAGTATCCGGCATGATATGCGCGGGCGAGTGTTTCCGGTTGTCGTGTACTATTCAGGGAAGCGCGAGCCGTGGTGGCCGCAATGACCCGCAGTTGCTGGAAGCCCCCGAGATCCGCGATAAGATCCGCTAGCATGCCATCGGCAACATGCCGCATCCCCCCGGCCCCGTCAGAAATCACGGCGGGGAAAATCGCGAGGACCCGACGGGGAGGAGCCACGGCCTCTGCCATGCTCCGGATAGCCCAGTAGCCGAGCGCCGCCACGAGAAGTGCTGCGATGACGGTAAGAATAGGGCGTACCGGCATACGGACCTGCGACGCGCGTTTGACCACCCTGTCCAGAACGGGAGGTTTGGGGGGCACTCTAGGCGCCGGTGCCTCAACGACCTCCGGAATGCCGACGGACTCTTCGGCTTTTCTTACATTCGTCGGCCCCCAGAACTCGGTCTCGTCCGGTTCGCTTACGGGGACAGGGGACGGCTTGGGGGGCGGTTCCGTGACCTGGCTCACCGCCCGGAAACGTTCCTCCTCTTTCCGGATTACATCCGCCAGGCGTTTCGCCCTCTCGACATCCTGGCGCAACCGCATCCCCTCTTCATGTCCGGGATCAATGATCAGCAGATCGTCAATGACAAACAGTGCTTGCTCGTAATGCTCCTGCTGGTAAAGCGATTGGGCAGACTCGAGCAGTTCGGCCAGACGTTGAAGGCGCTCCGGAGACTCCTCTGCGGGCGACGGGGACGTGGAAACCGGTGGAGCGGGGGGAGGACTGATCGGAGTGACTGGTGGAGCGATAACTTCTTTGGCAATCGGCAAAGGAGGTGGAATCTGTGCATGTTCCTCCTCTTCGAGACGCTTCAGCTCAGCTTCCTCTGCACGGCGCCGGATCTCCTCAAGCAGCTTCTCGCGATCGTTCTCGTGTTGCCTGTTCGGTCCATCGGACACCATTGTACTTCCGGCATGAGCTAAAAGAGTTATACTTCTGTCACTTATATACCAAGTGTGCCAAATATATCCAAAAGGTAAAAGAATGTCAACCGCTACCGTTGAATCCCCGCAGCCAGGATGGCCAGGATGTCCCCTTCCAGGGTCGTACGGGGGGTTTCAACGATCCGGCCGATCTCGGACTCGTTCTTCAGGAAAATGAATGTGGGAACAAGCTCAACCTGGTAGCGGGCCTCCATCCCCTCCGGGCTGGCCTTTTTGCGGTCCAGGGCATACAACGTGACACGATCCATGGCAATCCCGGCCGCATCAACAATTCTCAGAAACCGGGGGACTTCACGCTTGCTGTCACCGCACCAGGTACCGAGGAACACCAGCACATGCACGCCGGAGTCCGCCCGGCGTATCATCTCCACAAATTCGGTCTGGATGCGAACCGTGTCATACACGCCCGGAAATGCCAGATCCAGCTGTTTACGGGATATCCTGCCGACCGGATCCCGAGCATCTTGCACAGCGTGCGGTCCGGAACATCCACCGAGGAATACCAGCAACATGAGCCCGGAAAGTGCTCTCTTCACCTGCATCTCCTCTCAGTTTGGTTTTTCGCGGGAGAAACCCCTATATTGATGTAATTTACAACCGATCCGCGCAAATCACAAGGGATGTCCCACGATGACCGAACCACTGGACCGACGGTACGACGTCGAGGATCTTTCAACTATCGACGTTGATGTGCTGGAGACCTTCCCGTATGAGTATGCCGGCAGGGAAATCATCATGACGATCGACACGGACGAGTTCACTTCGGTCTGCCCTTGGTCCGGTTTGCCGGATTATGCACGTATCCACATCGAGTACATCCCCGACAGAACGTGCATCGAGCTCCGTTCCCTGAAGTACTACTTCCTGAGCTACCGCAACGTGGGAATCTACCAGGAACACCTGGTCAACCGGATCCTGGACGACCTGGTCCGTTGTGCACAGCCTCGCTGGATGAAGGTGGCGGCAGACTACAAAGTACGCGGCGGTCTTCATACCGTTGCTGCACGGGAATACAGGGCAAAGAAGAAGGGGAAGTAACAGGGGACGAAAACGGAAGGGATTTTCTGCAAGAGGGTGCAGCCGGGTTACCTGTGTTTCGTCAGAAACGTCGCTCCCCGCATCATGACGGCATCCCGGATATTCCGGTGAACCCGTCTGGCCTCGTGTAACAGACGAAGATCCAGAAGAACGGTGTGGATCTTCCGCTCCGGCCCCTGCCTGCTGCTAAAGAGCAGCCGCCCCATCGGGTCGAACACGTAGGAAAACCCTCCTTCGCTGTCCGCCGCGTCACATCCCGCCACGAAGACCTGGTTCTCGATCGCCCGGGCTTTCAGGAGCGTGTGCCACGCATCATCGCGCACGGCCGGCCAGCGTGCAGGAACGAGCAGGAGTTGAATCCCTTCACGGGCAAGCATGCGGCTCAGCTCCGGAAACCGGAGATCATAACAGATAATAACGCCTGTGCGGACACGCTTGTCTCTCACCGGGACAAGAAACGACCGCACGCCGGTGCCCGCACGGAAAAACCTGTGATCCCCCGCCGGCCGGAAGAGATGGATTTTGTCGTACCGGTGCACGCATCTGCCAAAGCGAAAGACCAGACTGGTGTTCGTCAGTGATCCGTCGAAGTTCCGAAGTGCCACCGAGCCTGCGATGCACGTGCAACGGTGTTTCCGCGAAGCCTCTTGAAAGAGTGTAACGTACTGGTCGCTAACATTGTGGCTGCCGGCACCGCGCTCCAGGGCGGCGTATCCACCGTCGACCAACTCGGGAAACAGCAGCACGTCGCTCGGAGGGATTTTCCCGGACAGCTGTGAGGCATCGCCGAGGAGTGTGAGTCGCAGTTTCATGGGCGTCCTCCGGAATCTCCGGCTGTTTCACTTCGTGAATACAAAAAAGCCCCGGCATTGAATGCCAGGGCTTCCATACGCAGTATCAAGGGAAGTTAGATCTTGCTAACGCGTAGTGCCTGGAGACCCTTCGGGCCCTTCTCCACATCAAACTCCACCTTGTCACCCTCGTTCAAGGTCTTGTAGCCTTCGCCGACGATGGCCTTGTAGTGCACAAACACGTCTTCGCCCGTTTCGCGCTTGATGAAGCCGAATCCTTTGGCTCCGTTGAACCATTTCACGACTCCCTTTTCCATGGGAATCTCCTTCGAAGATGTTCCTGGGATGCGTACGGCAAAGCCGCCCGTGACGGGCACCGGGTTTTTGTGCCTGTTAATAGCTCTCAGGTCGGGTAGCGGGTGCCAGACCTCGACGCTCACCGCTGTTACAAGCGCTTGCTGGACGACCCAGAGAACATCACTTGCAGCAACGGAACCATTAATAGCGCAAAAACGGTGTACAGTTGATTGCCTGAAAAAGATAGTACTTTCGGACACTATGCGCAAGAAAAAAGAACGGAGCCTCCACTCCCACCAGAATGGAGGCTCCGCAGACCGGCCGTAACGGCCGTAGGGACTTATTGCAGGTTAAAAAACACCTCTCCCCCCATGATCGTGCTCCAGCTGATCCCGTACCAGATCTGCACTTCCATCTCTTCCAGGAGAATCTGCTCGAGAGCTTCTCGCTGCTCTTTTGATAAATGCCCGGAATAGAACCTGATTCCCATGTCAACTCCCGAATACCGATCACCTGACATCATGTCTTCATTCCTCTACCTCCTTGTACGAATTTCATGCCAGAAGTTCCACGTTTGAAATCGGTTCAATTTGGCCTGTTTGGCGTCCTTTTTGGTGCACAGTGTGGTAAATACTTCACAGAGACCGGTCAAGAAGTAACCTTTGCACCTCCACCCCTTATTTTCTATATTTACACATACCATTTCACATGACAGAACAGGAGAGTGCCGGAATGACGTTTGAGGATATCGAGCAGCAGCTGGGCGCCGAGGCACGGACATTGCTCGGGCACCAGTGCAAGGGAATCCCCAGGGAAATGCTGCATCTCCCGGGCTCCGATTTTGTGGACCGGATTTTCTTACAGACCGACAGGAAGATCGGCGTCCTCCGGAATATGCAGCTTCTTTTCAACCATGGCAACCTGGCCCACTCGGGATACCTTTCCATACTCCCGGTCGACCAGGGCATCGAACATTCTGCAGGAGCATCATTCGCCCCCAACCCGGTCTACTTTGATCCCGAGAATATCATCAAGCTGGCGATTGAAGGTGGATGCAACGCGGTCGCCTCCACGCTGGGGGTACTGGGGTCCGTCGCACGGAAGTACGCCCACCGTATTCCCTTCATTCTCAAGATCAACCACAACGAGTTCCTGTCCTATCCCAACACCTACGACCAGATCATGTTCGCCGACATCGATCAGGCCAACGAGATGGGCTGTGCCGCCGTCGGGGCCACGATCTATTTCGGCTCGGAAGAGTCAAAGCGTCAGATTCAGGAAGTGAGCAAGGCGTTCAAATACGCTCATGAACTCGGTCTGGTCACCATCCTCTGGTGTTACACACGGAACGCCGCGTTCAAGACCCCGGAAAAGGATTATCATGTCTCCGCCGACCTTACCGGCCAGGCGAATCATCTCGGCGTGACCATAGAAGCGGATATTATCAAGCAGAAGTTGCCGGAAAACAACGGCGGATTCACCGCGCTGAACTTCGGCAAGACCCACAAGAAGGTGTACAGCGAACTGACGACAGACCATCCGATTGATCTCACGCGGTACCAGGTTGCCAATTGCTACATGGGCCGGATGGGGCTGATCAATTCCGGCGGCGCGTCAGGACAGAATGATCTGGCGGAAGCGGTTCGTACTGCGGTCATCAACAAGCGTGCCGGTGGCATGGGATTGATCTCCGGCCGGAAGGCATTCCAGAAGCCGATGAAGGAGGGCGTGCAACTCCTGCACACCATCCAGCAGGTCTACCTCAACAAAGAAGTCACCATCGCCTGAGTCTGATCCCCGCTCCGTGGCGGGCACACCAACACGGCTGCCGGCGGTGCAGGCCACCGGCCCGTTGTCCCTGCAGCATTGCTCCTTCGACCGGACCGCCCGGTGTCGCGGCCTACGATTCGTGCAGCTCCCTCCGAACAAGCATGAGCACAGCGGATTGCGGAACGATGAGATATTTTTCTTCTTCAAACTCCACCTCGATCCCCTGTTCCCGGAGGAAAATCGCATAGTCCCCTTCCTGAGCCTGGAGCGGGATGTACCGCATCGGTTCTCTGTGGGCCGCCCATGGTTCGTCCTCGTTATAGTTGGGATTGGGAATGGCGTACCCCGGTCCCACGCGCACGACACGCCCCATGGCCACTTTTTCCCGTTCGCGCACCGAAGGGGGAAGATACAGGCCGGATTTTGTCTTGTCCTGATCGTCGTCGATTTTCAACAGGACACGATCGCCCACGATAACCAGTTCTTTGCGTAAATGGACCATGATCTATCATCCTGTTGGTGAGAGTTGTTGCCACAACATACCAATTGCATGAACAAACCTCAACCCGGACAGCTTTCCATCCGGTGCGGACTTGATTCACAGCGGCGCGCTTCGTATATTTTATTCTGCAGAAGCGACAAACTTACTGATTCTTCACAAACAACCCCGGATACACATGTCTATTGCAGTGCGAAATCTCACCAAAACCTACGGTGAGCAGAAGGCGGTCGATGGCATCTCCTTCGAAGTGAAGACCGGTGAGATCCTGGGCTTCCTTGGCCCCAACGGCGCCGGGAAGACCACAACCATGAAGATTCTCACCTGCTACATGCCCCCGACCGCCGGCTCGGTAGAGGTGGATGGGCTGGACGTGATCGAACATTCCCTCGCGGTACGCCGCAAGATCGGCTACCTTCCCGAAATGAATCCACTCTATCATGAGATGAACGTGCTCGACTACCTCGAGTACTCGGCACAGCTGCACGGACTCCGGGGAGGAGAGGTTCAGCACCGCATGCGCGAAATGGTGCAGGTGTGCGGGCTCGAGAGCGTACGGCACAAGGATATCGGGGAAATGTCAAAAGGATTCCGCCAGCGGGTCGGTCTCGCACAGGCCATGATCCATGATCCCGAAGTGCTGATCCTGGATGAACCCACAAGCGGTCTGGATCCGAATCAGATCGTTGAAATCCGCAACCTGATCAAACGGCTCGGCCGCGCCAAGACCGTCATTCTTTCCACCCACATTCTCTCCGAGGTCCAGGCAACCTGCGACCGGGTTCTCATCATCAACGAGGGCAAGATCGTCGCGGACGGCACACCGGAACACCTGCAGCGGGAATTCCACGGCAACGAATCCCTGACGCTGGAGCTCCGGGCCGGGAGCGGCGATCCGCTCCAGGAAGTGTCCCCGCACCTGCGCGCGCTGACGTCGGTCACCGATGTGACCCTCCTGGGCGAGAAGGACGGTGTTTCTTGTTTTGAACTCTTTACCGAGAAAGGGTCGGATGTGCGCGAAGCCGCATTCCGGCTCGCCGTCAGCCGGGGATGGGTATTACTGGAAATGCACCGTAAAGCTACCACACTTGAAGAAGTATTCCACAAACTGACGACCACTTAATCTACAGGGTTCTGTATGACGTCTTTTGGTCTCTCCAATGTCGGTCCGGTTTTCCGTCGGGAATTGCGCTCATACTTCAATTCCCCCGTCGCGTACGTCGTGATCATCGTCTTCCTCAGCATCATCGGGTGGTTCTTCACGAGCAACCTGTTTCTGATGAACGTCTCCTCGCTGCGGGTGGTGTTTGAACTCGTCCCGTTGATCTTCCTGTTTTTCGTCCCGGCCATTACCATGCGCCTCCTCGCCGAAGAGCAGAAATCGGGGACCCTGGAATTGCTCACGACCTGTCCGGTGCGGGACGTCGAGATCGTGCTCGGCAAATTCCTGGCCGCCTGGGCACTGCTTGCTGCCGCGATAACGCCGACGCTCCTGTATGTGATTACCGTTGCGGCGCTCGGATCACTCGACCTGGGCCCGGTACTCACCGGCTATCTCGGTCTGCTCCTGATGGGCGGAGTCTATATCGCCATCGGCATCCTGGCATCGAGTCTGACGGAAAACCAGATCGTGGCCTTCATCCTGAGTTTCCTGATCATCCTCGCCCTGTTCCTGATGGACAAGGTCCTCATGTATGTACCGGAAGCGTTCGCCTCGACGATGGAGTTCCTGGCCATCGATTCACATTTCTCCAATATCGCCCGCGGCGTGATCGACTCGCGCAATATTCTGTACTTCGCCTCACTGCTCGGCTTCTCGCTGTACCTGGCAACGGTTTCCCTTGAACGACGGAAATGGTGAACCCGCCATGACGACAACATCCACAAAAACACAGACGCTGATTCGCCTGGGCATCGTCCTGGCTATTCTCATCCTCCTGAATTTTATCTCTGTGCGCTGGTTCGGCCGGATGGACATGACCCGTACGGGTCTCTTTACCCTTGCGGATGCCAGCAAATCCCTCATGCAATCGCTGGATGACCGGGTGTCGGTAAAGGTGTATTTCACTGAAGACCTGCCGGCGCCGTACAGCAATCATCGCCGCCAGCTGCTGGATCAGCTGAACGAGTACCGCGCCTACGCACGGGGAAACCTGCAGTTCGAATTCTTTGACCCGAGCGCGGAAAAGACGGAGCAGGAAGCCCAGCAGCAGGGGATAGCCCCTGTCCAGGTACAGGTCGTGAAGGAAGATAAATTCGAAGTCAAGCGTGCGTATATGGGAATGGTCTTCCTGTACGAAGACCGGAAAGAAGTGCTGCCGGTCATCCAGAATACCGCAACCCTGGAGTATGAAATCAGCAGCACGATCAAACGGCTGACAACGCGCACGCAGCGGAAGATCGGTTTTCTTACCGGCCATGGCGAACCGGGGCTGCAGGAACTCTCCCGGGTGCAGGAACTGCTTCGCCGCCAGTATGAGATAACAGCCGTGGATGTCAGCAAGAGCACCCCCGTTCCCGCGGACGTTGCTGCACTCATCGTTCTGGCCCCGGGTGGTCCCCTTCCGGAGGCACACAAGTTCCAGATCGACCAGTTTCTGATGCGGGGCGGCAAAGTTGCCTTTCTGCTGAACCGCATTGACGCGAACCTGCAAAACCGGTTCGGTCGTCCTATCGAGCTCAATATGGATGACATGCTGGCTGCCTACGGTCTCCGCATCAATGCCGACCTCGTTCGCGATTTGCAGTGCGCAAGCGTGACCATCGTCCAGCAGCAATACGGCTTCAACATGCAATCGCAGGTCCCCTTTCCCTATCTTCCCCTTGTCAACGCCTTCAGCAAGGATAATATGATGGTGAAAGACCTCCAGAACCTGGTGATGTTTTTTGTGAGCTCGGTCGACACGGCCGGGATGGGCGCAAAGGGGCTGCGCGCGGAAGTGCTTGCAATGTCTTCCAAGCAGAGCGGCCGGCAGACCGGGTCATTCACTTTTGATCCGCTGCAGCAGTACACACGTGATGAATTCCAGGAAAGCGGGCTCCCGCTCGCCGTTCTGGTGGAAGGAAAGTTCGTCAGCCTGTACGCCGGCCGCCCTGCGCCTGCCGATACCTCCGCCGGAGCACTTCCCCCGCCGGCGACACCGCTGTCCGGCAGCCCGGAGACCCGCATTGTCCTTGTGGGCGATGGAGATTTTGCCCGGGATCAGTTCATGGGTGGCAGCCGCGACAATCTGGCCTTTTTCGCCAACATGGTGGACTACCTGGTTGACGATGCTGGATTGATCACGATCCGTTCAAAAGACGCGACGTTGCCGCCGCTGGAGCAGGTGTCTGAAGGGACAAAGAAGCTCGTCAAATACGCAAATCTTGCGTTGCCGCCGTTGCTCGTGCTGGCCTACGGCGCGATTCGCTGGCGGATGCGCAAAGCCCGGAAGAAAGCACTGGAGCTGCAATGAAACGGAACACGTTGATTCTTCTCGGTATCCTCGTTCTCCTCATCGCAGGTGTCTTCCTTGTTCTCCAGAAACCGGGAGAACGCAGCACCACGGCAGGAAATGAGGAGGTCCTTGTCAGGTATGACTCATCGGCAGTCGACGGAATCGAAATCATATCCGCCGCCGGCCGGGTGACTCTCGAAAAACAGGGCGCCACATGGATGTTGACCGAACCCATACGGGCGGCCGCCGATGAGAGTATTGTCACTTCCACCATCGGCAAAGGGAACGCCATCGCCCTGAAGGGCGTCGTCTCTTCCAACCCTGCAAAGCAGGCGCTCTTTCAAGTCGACTCGACCGGAACATCGGTGAAGTTCCTCGCAAAAGGAGCCACGCTCGCCGACTTCCGGGTGGGCAAACCGGGCCCCGCATATACCGAGACTTACGTCCGGCGGGAGAGTGACAACGAAGTCTTCCTTGCTGAAGGGATGCTCGGCTATCTGTTTGCGCGGCCGGCACGCGACTGGCGGGATAAGACGATTTTCAAGACTCCTCTGGAATCGGTCACCTCTGTACAATTCCACTATGGCGACACGACCTTCACGCTTGCCCGACAGGACAGCCTCTGGCGCGTTGACGGTAGCCCGGCCGGCGAGGATCAGGTCCGCGGGATGCTCGGGTCGCTCACGAATTTTCTTGCCGATGACTTTGTGGACTCCACCCTGACAGTGGTTCCGCCGCTTGCGGCCGTTGTGGAAGTACAGGGAGTGCAGATCCGTTTCCTCAAACACCCCTCGAGTACTACCTATGTGGTAACAACATCCCGGAGTCCCCAGGTATTCAATGTGCAGGAATGGAAAGCAGGGCAGGTGTTGAAGCGGAAGAAAGATCTGGAGAAACCGCTGTAAGCGGAGAGTACGGGTTCTCCCCGGCCTTCGGAACCACAGCGCCCGCTTCTTTCCTGAGGCGGGCTTTCTTTTCGGGCGACAGCACTGAACGGGGCCGCTCAATTCCCCCGTCGTTCTCCCCCTCCCCGCGATGAGGGAGGGGCGGGCCGGCTCTGTTCCCGTCCTTCCGGGCGGGCTTTATACTGTGGTGTACGTTCCTCCGGCGGACGGCGCTCTTCATCGCGGGAGCGGTTCCGGACTGACGGATCATTCAGGTATTGATCCAAACCTCGCCGGTCGTACCGTTGCCTGTCGGTCTTCTCAGGGTTTGTTCCCAGTTGCTCCTGCGGACGGTTCTGCATCATCCGTTCGATTTCCCGCCCCCACCCCCGGACTTCTTCCCGGCGGCGGGCATCAATGTCGCGTGTGTCAAGCGACGGCACACGCTCTCCGTCCTGCACTACCGCAGGCCGCTCCGGACGCTGATCACCCACCCGCCCTTCGATGTGCGGACGATAAACGCCGATCCTCTCGCGTTCACCGTTCCGCAGCATGCGCGCGTCGTCCGTGCTGTTCGCATCCACAACCTCCGCTCTCCGAATCCTGACATTTCCACGGCGTTCGATGTACGAAACATCCGGTCCCCGTGTGACGATGCGGCCTGCATCATACCGAACATTCCCCGCTGTGCGCGTCCGGCCGATTAAGCGCGTGTTGTTCTCGCTACGGTACACATACCTGTGGATGCCCGGACTGGCCATGTAGCCGCAATCCACGAAGGACCAGTAGTGATAGGGAGTCGACCAGTGCCGCCGGTAATAGACGCCGAAATGCATATCGAAGACCGCGTACGGCCCGAGCGGCGCCCAGCCGACACAGTCACCTCCGTACCGCCACTCCACCCATGCGGGCGACCAGTCGTATCCCGGAAGCCACAACCAGCCATAATAGTCGTCGTAGTACCAGCGCCCGTAGTGGTAGGTAGCCCAGGCCCAGGGTTCATCGGAATCCCAGTACCAGCCGGCATCCGTCCATATCCACTGTCCGTTCCAGTACGGCCGCCACGCGCCGTCAACGTTCACCGGCCGCCACGCGAATACGCCGCCATCAACAGGGATCCACTCTCCGTGCGGAGCGAGCGAGGAATAGAAGACGCCGAACGTGGCACTGAAACCGGCGGTCGCTCCGGGCTGACCAAAGGGCAAAGCGCTCACAAGAATCGCAAGAGCAAGAATTACCGGCAGTCTTTTCAAGGTATCCTCATCACCGAAGTGGTTCCAACCGCTAACGGGGAATACACCAATCGGCGTGCCATCACAGAACAGGCCCTTTTGTGGGATTTTCGGCATGAATATTGACCGTGCCGTCCACTATCCTGGTCATTGCATAGTTTTTCGCACAGCGGTCAACGGGTCATGTTCAGCAATTTGAGGATTACCCCCTTTTGCACATGGAGACGGTTGAGGGCTTGCTGGTGTACCACCGATCGCGCGCCGTCCAGGACATCACTGGTGATCTCTTCCCCCCTGTTGGCCGGCAGGCGGTGCATGACCAGACAGTCTTTGCGGGCGTGTTTGAGAAGCGCCTTGTTCACCTGATAGGGCCTGAAGACCGTGACGCGGCGGCCCTCGTCGACCCCGGGTCCGCTTTGCGGCCACACATCGGTGTAGACCACGTCGGCGTCGCGGACCGCATCCACCGGATCACCGATCATCTCGATGCGGCTGACACCGTTCGACTGGGCTTCTTCGAGCATCCTCGGATGGGGTTCGTACCCTGACGGGCACGCGCACATCAGATGCATCGGAAATTTCGCGGCAAACTCGAGCCAGGAATTGACAATGTTGTTTCCGTCGCCGAGAAAAACCACACGCGTTGCAGGGGTGAACCGGCCGCGTTCCATCAGCGTGTAGACGTCGGCGAGGATCTGGCAGGGATGGACAAGATCCGTCATGGCATTGATGACCGGAACCGTCGCGCTGTCGGCAAGCTGTGCGCACGTCTGATGACGGATCGTACGCGCCACAATCAGGGCGCAATACTCGGAGAGAATGCGTCCGATATCATGCACTGATTCACGTGTGCTGATGCCAATGGTTTCCTGCTGCAGGAAGAGGGGGTGGCCGCCCAGCTGGACGACACCGACTTCAAAAGACGCACGCGTACGCAGTGAAGCCTTCTCGAAGACCAGAGCAGCCGTCTTGCCTTCAAGCGGACGCCACCCTGCGGCATCGGGAACTTGCAGTTCACGCGTCAGACGGAATACATCTTCAAGATCCTCCCTGTTCCAGAGAGCAAAAGAAACAAGATCGCGCTTCATAGGCATTACACCGGTTGTGGAAGAGTGACGGGAAGTACAACGGAAGGGACAACGACCGGATGAAGGCGGCAACCGCTCCGCCTTCATCTACATGCGCGGAACTTGCGGGACCGAATAGGTGCGCACAAACAGGTGACTGTACAACCGCTCGCAGAGAACACATAACCGCTGGGCAGGATCGGCATCCAGCAACTCCTGGTCAACACGACCCTTGCAGGCAAGACACAACCCGAACGTTCCGCTTTGCAGCCGGTCCAGCGCACCGCGTAGTTCGTCAATTCGCGTGTCGCTCTTGAACGCCAGAAGGGCGTCCAATTCGTTCAACGAAAGCCGGTCATCAACAAATGCTTCCCTCGACCAGTCCACGCCGTACGCATCCTGGAGATGGTCGTAGAGGCTGGCGAGAATCGCGCGCCGGAAAATACGCTTGCTCTTTTTCATGACTGTGCCTCCACCTCATCGTCGATCAAAGAACGCAAACGCGCACCGTATTGAGCCCTGCCTGAAAGTCAAGTTACAAGAACAGGACAAAAAGTCAAGTAATTTCCGCATAAATCAGCGGATTCCCGCCATGGGGAACTCCGGCCCCCATTTCGAGGTTGAAGAAGATGAAAAACAATTCCATCGTGTTTCACTCTATGTCCAGGGGGTTCACCATGTTGAGGATTTCAGCGATGAGTCTCATGACTTTTCTGATGATGGGATCGGCTGTCGCGGCCGCGCAATCCGAGAAAACCGAACCGGGCGGTGTGCTGGGCTTTACCATGAAGAGCATTGACGGCAAGGATGTGCCGCTCTCCCGCTACAAGGGAAAAGCCTTCCTGATCGTCAATGTCGCATCGCGCTGCGGCAAGACACCGCAGTACAAGGACCTGGAAGCCTTGTACAGGAAATACCGGGAAAAGGGATTTGCCATTCTGGGATTCCCGGCGAACAACTTCAATGAACAGGAACCGGGCACCGATGCAGAGATCAAGCAGTTCTGCACCGTCAACTATGATGTCACCTTTGACATGTTCTCAAAGATTTCCGTCAAGGGTGACGATCAACATCCGTTGTATACCTTCCTGACGTCCGAAAGCACCAACCCGAAGTTTTCCGGTGATGTAAAATGGAACTTCACGAAGTATCTGGTGGACAGGAACGGGAGTGTGGTGGGAAAATTCGCCTCGGGTGTCGGACCGATGTCGGAAGAATTGATTGTAGCAGTGGAGTCCGCACTCCAGTAGCGGGGGCGGGGTTTTATCTGCAGCCAAACGACCCTCTTTCCAGAAAGGGGTCGTTCGAAACGTTGTCATTTTTTCCGCGAATGAGTATGGATGGCAAATCCATAGTACGCTTCGGCACACTCGGAAAGTGTTTCGGAGAGCGTCGGATGCGGATGCACGCTTTCCGCCATATCACGGGCTGTCGCTCCCATTTCAATCGCAACAACACCTTCCCCGATCAGCTCGCCGGCTCCTGCACCGACAATCCCCACTCCCAGAATCCGCTCTGTCTCCGGATCGATGATCAACTTCGTCAGTCCGTCCGTCCGGTCGAAACTCAACGCACGCCCTGATGCCGACCACGGGAACCTGGCCACCTCCACCTTTTTCCCCTGCTCCCGCGCCTCGTCCTCTGTCAGTCCGCACCAGGCGATTTCCGGATCGGTAAACACCACAGCGGGGATAATGATGTCTTCGAACGCGCTGGGTTCGCCCGCAATCACTTCAACGGCGATCCGCGCCTCCTTCGTCGCCTTGTGTGCGAGCAAGTCTCCGCCGACGACATCCCCGATGGCCATGATTTTCGGATCCCCCGTTTCCTGGCGGCCGTTGACTTTGATGAAACCCTTCTGATCGCGCACCACCCCGGTGTTTTCCAGTCCGAGATCATTGCAGTTCGGCGAACGGCCGACGGAGACCAGGACGCCGTCGTACAGCTCCGTTTTCTTTTCCCCGCCCATCTCGAGTTCAACGCTGATCTGTTTTCCGGCGGTTGACATTTTCAGCACTTTGACGCCGGTGCGGATTTCCTTGAAACTCTGCTGGGCGCGACGCAGCACCGGGCGCACGAGATCCTGGTCGGCCCCGGCAAGCACCTCGCTCATTGCTTCCCCCACAACCACCTTGCTGCCGAGGGTCGCGTACACCGTTCCGAGTTCCATCCCGATATACCCCCCTCCCACAATCAGGAGGGAAGGCGGGATATATTCGATATTCAGTGCCTCGGTTGAAGTCATGATGCGCGGATTGCCGAGGTCAAATGCAGCCGGCATGGCCGGCACGGAACCCACCGCGACAATGGCACGGTCATACGTGACAAATTGCTGTCCTGCCGCCGTTTCCACTCGCAGTGTGGCCGAATCTTCGAAATAGGCTTTGCCGCAGATCACCTGCACATTTCGTTTTTGTGCAAGGCCCGCAATACCGTTGGCCAGCTTTGCCACGATGGAATCCTTCCAGGCGCGCATGGCATTGGTATCAATCGTGGGTTTCCCGAAGTGAATTCCGCGGACCCCGGACTCTTCCGCTTCGGTGATGAGTTTCGCTGCATGAAGCAACGCTTTGGAGGGTATGCACCCGCGATTAAGGCAGACCCCGCCGAGCTGCTCGTCACGTTCCACAAGCACAACCTTTTTTCCCTTGTCGGCCGCATAGAATGCCGCCGCATAGCCGCCGGGGCCGGCTCCGATCACCACAATCTCTGTTGTAACGGTATTCACCTTCGTCCTCTTCAGATCTTTACGGTTTCTTCGTCGAACTGTTCAAATGCGCGGACAAGATCCACCATGAATCGTGCCGCATTTGCGCCATCGATCACGCGGTGATCGTAGGAGAGCCCGAGCGGCAGGATGGTCCGTTCGACAATCTTGCCCTCGCGAATAGCGGGCCGCGCGACACTCCGCCCCATTCCCAGAATGGCGACTTCCGGAGCATTGATAATCGGTGTAAATGCCCCGCCGCCGATGCCTCCCTGATTGGAAATACTGAACGTCCCTCCCTGCATCTCTTCGAGTGCAAGTTTGCGCTGCCGGGCCCTGTCGGCGAGTTGTTGCACTTCCATGGAGAGCTGCTTCAGGCTCTTGGTGTCCACGTCGCGAATCACCGGCACAATCAAACCGTGTTCGGTGTCAACAGCAAGACCGATGTGGTAGTACTGCTTGAAGACCAGTTCCCCCGCGGCCTCATTGAGGCTGGCATTCATCAGCGGATGCAGTTTGAGCGCCTGCGTGACCGCCCGGAGGGCGAACGAAGTCAAGGTCAGTTTTGCGCCCTGCTGTTCGTACGCAGCCGCATGCGCCTTGCGGAGGGCAAGAATGCGGGTGACATCCACCTCGTCGAACTGTGTCACGTGCGGCACACGGGTCCAGGACTCCACCATCCGGCTGCTGATCGTGCGCCGCAACGTGGTCATCTTCTCCACCCGGACAGTGCCCCAGCGCGAAAAGTCGATCGCCGGAGACGGTGCGGGACCGGCAGGCGTTCCCGACGGCATCCCCGCACCGGGTTTCAAGGCCGTCTCCTGCAGCCATGCCACATAACGGCGCAGGTCATCCATCACGATGCGCCCGCCCCTTTCACTCCCCTTCACACGGTGGAGATCGATTCCCAGTTCGCGGGCCATCTTGCGAATAGTCGGCGATGCGGCAGGCGGAGGATCCCCTGGTGCAGGTGAGACATATGGACCGGCCCCGGCGGAGGGCGGCTCGGGTGCCGCGGCCCGGGGGGGGGGCGGTTCCGGCCTTGCAACCTCCGCGCCACGTTCCGGCACCTGCGTCGGAAGCGGAGTCGCTCCGGAAGCGTCTCCACCGGTCAGGGTCAGAATCAGCTGACCGACTTTGACCGTGTCACCCTCGCGAACATGGAGTTTTGAGACCGTCCCGCTTTCCGGGGCGGGAATCGACGCGACCGCCTTCTCGCTTTCCAGTTCAAGGATCGGCTGATCCTTTTTAAGCTGATCGCCCTCCTTCACAAAAATGCTCGCGACCGTGCCGGAATCCGCTCCTTCACCCAGCCGCGGAAGTCGTATGTCCATGGATTCTCCTTGTCCTACGGATCGATCTGCCGGAACCAACGGTCGTAATTGCCGGTGTCCGGACGCAAAGAGGCAAAGCTGGTGTTCCACATGATCGTCACTTCAGGCAATCACCGGAAAGGGTTTCTCCGGATCCACACCCAGCGCCTTGATGGCATCCGCGACCACGCGTTTTTTGATTTTCCCTTTTTCCGCTAGTGCGTACAGGGTTGCGATGACAATGGATTCGGCGTCGATTTCGAAAAACCGGCGCAATGCTGTGCGCGTGTCACTGCGACCGAACCCATCGGTTCCCAGAGTGAAAAGGCCTCCCGGAACCCACGGCGCAATCTGGTCCGGCACCAGTTTCATGAAATCCGAGACCGCAACAAAGGGACCCTGTTCTTTGGCCAGGGTCTGTTCCAGGTAGGAGGTGCGTTTGGGTTCGGCCGGATGAAGCATGTTCCAGCGCTGCGCATTCAACGCTTCCGCCCTGAGGGTCTTGTAGCTGGTCGCGCTCCAGACATCCACCGAAACGCCAAAGCGTTCCGCAAGGATTTCCTGGGCGGATAACGCATAACGCAGGATGGGGCCGCTGCCGAACAGCTGAGCGGAGAGTTTAAGACCTTTTTGCCCTTTCCGGAACCTGTAGAGCCCCTTCAGCACTCCCTCGCGCACACCCTCGGGCATGGGAGGCATCTGATAGTTCTCATTATATAACGTCAAATAGTAGAACACATCCTCCCCGTCCGCATACATTCTGCGAAGCCCGTCCTGAACGATGAGCGCGATTTCATAGGCGAACGCGGGATCATAGGTCAGGAGCGAAGGAACGGTGGCGGCCAGAAGATGACTGTGGCCGTCTTCGTGCTGCAACCCTTCACCATTCAGGGTCGTCCGCCCGGCCGTAGCCCCGAGCAAGAATCCTTTCGCCTTCATATCTGCGGCGGCCCACACGAGATCTCCGATGCGCTGGAAACCGAACATGGAATAGTAGACATAGAAGGGAATCATCGTGACACCGCTGCTCGCATACGATGTCGCGGCTGCCACGAAGGATGACATGGCGCCTGCTTCGGTGATACCCTCCTCCAGGATCTGTCCGTCGGTGGACTCCCGGTAGAACAGCAGCGATTCACTGTCCACCGGGTCGTACATCTGTCCTTTCGGCGAGTAGATGCCGATCTCGCGAAAGAGCGGGTCCATGCCGAACGTGCGGGCTTCATCCGGAACGATCGGCACAACATGTCTGCCGATCTTCTTGTTGCGGAGGAGGCTTCCCAGCATACGAACCCACGCCATGGTCGTGGACACTTCAAAACGTTCCGAACCCTTCAGGAATTCCGCGAACCCGTCGATTGACGGGACCTCGAGTCTTTCCGCGCTCGGCATGCGGCGCGGAAGCGAGCCACCCAGCGCTGTCGCGGCGTTCTTTCAGATACCGCATCTCGGGACTGTCGTCCGGCGGACGATAGAACGGCGTGTTCACCACATCTTCATCGCTGATGGGGATACCGAACCGCGCGCGGAATTCGCGAAGTTCCTTTTCGTTCATCTTTTTCTGCTGGTGTGTGACGTTCCTGCCTTCGCCCCCCTCCCCGAGTCCGTACCCCTTCACGGTCTTCGCCAGCACAACCGTCGGGCGTCCCCGGTGGTCGACCGCTGCCTTGAACGCAGCGTACACCTTCTGCGGGTCATGACCGCCGCGTCGGAGTTTCCGGATCTGGTCGTCGCTGAGGTGATTCACCATCTCGAACAGCTTCGGATATTTTCCGAAGAAATGTTTTCGCGTATAGCTTCCAGGCTCGACCGAATACTTCTGATAGTCCCCATCGACCGCCTCGCTCATCCGTTTGAGCAACCAGCCGTCATCGTCCCGGGCGAGCAGGGGATCCCAGTCACCGCCCCAGATCACCTTCACCACATTCCACCCGGCTCCGCGGAATGACGACTCCAGTTCCTGAATGATCTTTCCATTGCCGCGCACCGGACCGTCAAGCCGTTGCAGGTTGCAGTTCACCACCCAGACCAGATTGTCCAGCCGTTCGCGGGAGGCAAGCGTCAGCGCGCCCAGCGTTTCCGGTTCGTCGGACTCCCCGTCCCCCACGAAACACCAGACACGCGGCTCTTCTCCCTTCAGAAATCCCCGTGCTTTCAGATACCGGTTGAAACGGGCCTGATAGATGGACATGATCGGGCCGAGACCCATTGACACGGTGGGAAACTGCCAGAAGTCCGGCATCAGGTAGGGATGCGGATAGGATGAAAGCCCGCCGGTGCTCGACAGTTCCTGCCGGAAATTGTGCAGCTGCTGCACGGTAAGGCGTCCTTCGAGAAACGCCCGCGCATAGACGCCCGGAGAAGCATGACCCTGAATGTACACCATGTCACCGGGACGGTCCCCTCCGGGGCCGCGGAAAAAATGGTTGAAGGCAACTTCATACAGGGTGGCCGATGAAGCAAAGGTGGAAATATGACCTCCCAACCCGCCATGCGCGCGGTTGGCATTCACCACCATGGCCATCGCATTCCACCGGATGTAGCTCTTGATGCGCCGTTCGATCTCCCGGTCACCCGGGTACGGCGGCTCGTGTTCGGGCGGGATGGTGTTCAGGTACGGCGTGCTCACCGATTCCGGCACCGGCATGCCGGCTTCACGCAACCGTTCTTTCAATCGTTCGATCAGAAGCGGCAGCTTGACGGCCTTCTGATCTTTCAGAACGGATTCCAGGACAAGCTCGAGCGAGTCCAGCCAGCGATCCTGTCCATCGGTGACGACTTGCGGCGGAACCGGGGGTTTCGTATGTTCAGTGTTCACGTTGCTCACCTGTTTAACTCGAAGCACAATGTACGTGATTCTTGGACTTCCGGCAAGGGCTTTCCGCCATGAACTTTCTTGACACGGTGTATGCGACGCCTGCAGAACAGCTTGCCTGTGATGACGTTCTCCTGGACCTCTGTGAGGAGGGAAGCGGAGATGAGGTCCTCCGGGTCTGGTTTCCGGAGGAGCTGTTTGTCGTTGTCGGGTACACCGGCGAGGCCGCCCGGGAGGTTGATCTCGCAGCCTGTGCCGGGGCCGGGGTTCGGCTCTTTCGCCGGACAACCGGCGGGGGA
The DNA here is from genome assembly GCA_963779225.1 of uncultured Bacteroidota bacterium. Classification (GTDB taxonomy): domain Bacteria; phylum Bacteroidota; class Ignavibacteria; order UBA10030; family UBA6906; genus CAVPCZ01. The sequence goes on along the minus strand of CAVZWW010000001.1, from coordinate 44,482 downwards.
ACGGTGGTCCAGGGTCCCGGCTGTCTCAACTATGCCCTGATCATGCGCCAGGGGACGGATCCAGCGCTGGCAACCATCACGGGAACAAATCGTTTCATCCTTGATCGATTCGCCGCCGCGCTCACACCCCTGCTGGGGCGGGAGGTGGCCATGCGTGGACACACGGATCTGGTGCTGGGTGAAAACAAGTTCGCCGGCAACGCTCAACGCCGGCGGGGACAGGTCATTCTTTTTCACGGCACGGTGCTGCTCGATTTCGACATCGGGGTCATCGAGCGGCTACTCCCGATCCCGTTCATCCAGCCCGGCTACCGTCGCGGCCGCAGCCATGGGAATTTTCTCACAAACCTGCATGTCGCCCCGGGAGACATCATCCGGGCGCTCCGCCATTGCTGGAATGCAACCGGGGCGTCAGCGGCACCTCCTCTCGATCGCGTCCGCCTGCTCGCACGGGAACGATATGAAGATCCCCGATGGACCCACCGGCGATAACGTGTACGCCGTCCATCCCGCCGTCAGATCACTTCCGCGGCACTCTTCTCCATCCATCCCACTTTGCCGTCGGCCAGACGGATTTTGATCCAGGAGTTTACGCTGTCGGTAATCCGCACTTTCACTCCTGCGTGCAGCACAAATGCATCACTGCTGGTGGGGTCCGGAGAATTCTTGATGGTGGTGATGCCCGCAATCACCACCGCCTCGTCGGTCCGCCCGGCGTCTATCCCCTTGCCAACAAGCACGCTGAGCAGGAGGAGAAACAGCACGCCGGTACAGAACGCTGCAATGACACCCGCTTTGCGGACGAAGAACCTGCGGGCGAGGACAACGAGCGCAATGGAAGCCATCAGGAGAACATAGGCCGCGTAGGTAATCCAGGTATAGGCAACGAGGGAAAACATCTGTTTGACTCCGTCCCACCAGTCCCACAGAAAAAGCCGCGGAGTGGATTCAAGTTTGTCGACAATAAGCAGGTTCTCCAGCTGCAGGTTGTGCCGGAGATCGTCATCGCCGGGCATCAGACGGAGTGCGCGTTCGTAATGGAGAATGGCCTTCCCCATGTTCCCGGTCTTGTGGTAGGCATTCCCCAGATTGAACAGCAGTTCCCCGCTTACCGACCCGCTCTTGATGATCTCCTCGTACACGGCGGCGGCCTCGTCGAATTTCCCCTGCTGATAAAGCGCATTCCCGCGCTGGAACGCCTGCTCCGGACCCTGGGCGAACGCCGCACTCCCGGCCCAGAGGAGCACAATGACCGTTTTCTTCAGTCGTCTCATCGTGTTTTCAGTGTCCGTTCCAGTTCGACAATGACCCGGCGCGCCTCGTCATAGGTCCGTTGCATGGCGGTGAGTTCCATGCTCGTGGGTGCAAACCGCGCCATATCACACACCTCCAATACGCCACACATCGCCTGCACCAGGTTTCCCTCCGCCCCCCGGTCGCGCAATGCCGCCGAAGCGGATTCCACAGAGAACTCGGCCTGCGGCATATTCAGTTTGTCCCCCAGGTACTTGGCAAACGCATGGGAAATCTCGGAGTAGAACCGGAGACGTTGCTTCGACGACGGACCCCCGTCTTTCCCCGCCTTCTCCTTCAGCAGATATTCCGCCTCTTTCAGTCCCTTCTGCGCAACCTTCATCGCTTTTCGATAGCGGTAGCCAGCCTGATCCATCATCACGACCTGACGCTGACGGACGTACACGAATACCCCGGCCAGTCCCACCATGGGGAGAAGGACCATCACGATGAAGAAGGGACTTGCAAACGGCCGTTCGCCGACGTGCACAAAAGAGGTATTGGTCAGCTTGATGAACCGGATGTCCTGGCTCAGCATGCGGACATCCTCGCGTGCAACGCCCGAAATTGTGGGGGATGCCGTGGCGGTTCCCTGCTCTACGTTCAGTTCGATCTGAGGTGAACGCAGTCGCACATACTCTTTCTTGACCAGGTCGAAGTACGACATGGTCACGGGCTTGATGACCTTGAGGCCCGGATAGCGCGGTATCAGCAGATACTCGAAGGTCTTGCTGCCGCTGATCCGGTTGTTCTGCCTGTTGATGGATTCCGAGAACTTGGGGGTGTACTGCTCGAAATCCGCGGGGAGTTCGATCGACGGGCCTTCCAGCAATTTGACGTTGCCTGTGCCGGAGAGGTTAACCTTGAGTGTGACCGGTTCATTCGTCCGCGTGGTTTTCTTGTCCACCGCAACACTCATCGCAAACTGGCCCACCGCTCCCTTGAAGTCCGACGGCGCTCCCGGCGGCAGGGGATCCACCCGGATCTTGATGGCCTCACTGGAAACGTTGTAGGTGGTGTTCCGGCCGAAGGGATCCCGGAAAAAAGATTCGAACGGATCGTTGGATCGTCCGTAGGGCATCTGGACCGTGGCCTGCACTTCCATCGGGCCGACGTCCAGCACCCCCGCCTGTGTCGGGAAAAGCGCAACGCGCTTTATAAGCCCGACGCGGTACGACTTTCCGTTGACCGTTTCCGTGGTCAGGGTGATGTTCTTTGGCGTTTCCGTATCTTCACTCCAGAAGCCCGTCATCGCCGGGTTCTTGGAGACGGCGTAGTTGACAACGGAGACACGGGTATACAACTTGAACGCCAGGTTGATCTGTTCACCCTGCATCACATGCGACCGGTCAACGACAGCCCGGAGAAACAGGTTATCTCCAAGCTGGACTGTCTGATCCGCCGGCGCGGATGGAGCGTTCGCTCTCGGATCCCCCTTCACAACCTGGACGCTGATCGGCTGCGTCTTCTGGACCGTCCCTCCCTCCTCTATGGATGCAGGACCGATGGTGAATGTGCCGATCTCTTTCGGTTGAAGTGCAAAGCTGTACGTGACAGATGATGAAACTGCGCCGTTGATGATCTGCATGCTGGTGGACTGGTTAGGACCCGACATGACACGGAATTTGCTCAGATCAGGCAGTTGCAGATTTTTCCCCCCACCCAGTGCTGAACCGGAGAGGGTCAGCGAAAGAGTGAACTGTTCACCCAACCCTACGGGAGAACGGTCGACGGTTGCCACGAACGACGCGTTCTGCGCATAGACCGGTAATGCGATGGCCATCAGGACTTGAGCCGCGGCGCGCCGGATCCCGGTAATAGTCAGCATGTTCATCTCACCAATCCTTTTCGCCCCGCGGGCGGACGGCCTGACGGGCCCGGAGTTTTTTCTGCACTTCCCGCTCATTGTTCTTCAGCACTTCGAGGATGCGCTCGGCGTCGGCCCTGGACATCTGCCGGTCCTTGCGCTGCGCCTGCTGTTGTTGTTGCTGGTTCTGTTGTTGCTGATTCTGTTGCTGGTTCTGTTGTTGATTCTTTTTCTGCTGTTGCTGTTGCTGGTCCTTATTCTTGTTCTGCTGCTGTTTGTCGTTTTTGTTCTGTTGCTTCTGCTGCTGCTGTTGCTGCTGGAGCATCCGGAGAGCATAGGAGAGATTGTGTTTTGCCTCGGCATCGTCGGGATTCCGCCTGAGGGCCTCGATGTACGCCTTTATGGCGCTCTGGTAGTCCTGTCCCTTCATCAACGCGTTGCCGATATTGTAGTAGGCATCCGCACGCACCCGCGCCTTGTCGGTTCGCTGGAGGGCGTTTTCGTACTCTTTTGCCGCCTCTCCGAATTTCCCCTGCTTGTACAGGGCATTACCCAGGTTGAAGTGGCCTTCCAGAAGCTGTTGTTCCTTCTCCAGCGCTTTCCGGTAGTTCACTTCCGCGTCGGTGTACTTCTGATCCTTGTACAGATCGTTCCCCCCGTTGACAAGCGATCGGACGGATTGGCCCGGAGCCGCGGATACCCATGCGCCGATGAGCGCTATTAAGACAAGAGATGTTCTCATGCTGCCTTCTGCTCCCCCTGGCGCATCAAATTCGCCAGCGAGAAACGGCGGTTTTTGTTTTCCGAGAGGAGGAACTCCGCAAGCAACAGCAACAGCGCCGGGGTAAGGAACCACTGGAACCGGTCTTCGTAATCGGTGAACTGCTTGACGCCGAACTCCCTCTTCTGCAAAGCGCTGACGTCTTTGTAGATCGCATCCAGTTCGTCCTGCGAGGTGGTGCCCAGAAAGTACTTCCCGTTCCCGATCGCCGCGATCTTCTCCAGGCTCGCCTCGTCCAGTTTTGAGAGCACCACATTGCCGACGCGGTCCCTCTTGAAATCCGTTTGCTGCCCGGATGAGCTGTAGAGAGGAATGGGTGCACCGGCGGGCGAACCCATCCCGATCGTGTAGATCAGCACACCCTTGCCTGCGGCTTCCTCTGCCGCACCGATGGCGTCCCCCTCGTTATTCTCTCCGTCGGTAATCACGACAATCACCTTTGCTGTCTGTTCTTTGAAGTCGAACGATTCGAGCGCGCGTTCAATCGCCGAGCCGATCGCCGTACCGGGGAGCGCCACCGCGTCCACATCGAGAACATCCAGGAAGAGGTTTGCAGCACTGTAGTCGGTGGTCAACGGGAACTGGGTGTAGGCTTCGCCTGCGAATACGACCAGGCCGATGCGATCTCCTCCGAGCCGGCCGATCAGATTCCGGATCTCGAGTTTTGCTTTCTCGAGCCTGTTGGGCTTGATGTCTTCGGCTTTCATGCTCAACGACAGATCCATGGCGATAAAGATATCCACACCCTCCTGTTTCACTTCTTCCAGCCGCGTGCCGATCTGGAGATTCGCCAGCCCGGCAATCATCAGGACCAGGGCAAGCAGCAGAAGGAAGAACTTGACTGTTCGTTTCACGGAACTCGCATGCGGGGCAAGGCGCGCCATCATGCCCGGCGATGCGAACCGGTTCATGGCGCGCCTGCGCGCACGGCGAAGGAACCATGCCAGAACGACCAGCACCGGCACGGCGGCAAGTACCCAGAGGGTATCGATATTGACAAAGCGGAGCATTACGGCAGTTTCCTTAATACGCCGCCGGCAACGGCCATTTCGAAAACGAGCAATCCCAGGGCGAGCCATGCCCACGGGTAGAAGACCTCTGTATAGGACCGGTAGGATTTCACTTCAATCCTGGTCTTTTCCAGCTTGTCAATCTGTGCATAGATTTCTTTGAGGGCACGGTTGTTCGTCGCCCGGAAGAATTCCGCCCCCGTCATTTCGGCGATAGCCTTCAGTGTCTTTTCATCCACGTCCACCGGGACATTCTGATAACGAATCCCGAACGGCGTCTGCACGGGATAGGGCGCTTCGCCGACGGTACCCACGCCGACCGTGTAAATCCGGATCCCGAACGACTGGGCGATCTGCGCTGCGGTTATGGGATCAATCTCCCCCCGGTTGTTCACTCCGTCTGTCAGGAGAATCATCACCTTGCTTTTTGCATGACTGTCCTTCAGGCGGTTCACACCCTGCGCAATGGCCATCCCGATCGCCGTCCCGTCTTCCACGACGCCCGGTTTCACCTGCCGCAGGAGGTTCTTCAACACGCGGTAGTCGAGAGTCATCGGGCACTGGGTGAAACTCTGTCCGGCAAATATCACGAGTCCGATCCGGTCGTTGGTCCGCCCGTCGACGAAATTCTGGGCGACCTCCTTTGCAGCCTGTATCCTGTTCGGCTGAAAATCCTCCGCGAGCATGCTGCCGGAGATATCCAGCAGCAGGGCGATATCGATCCCCTCGGTGTACATGTTTTCGCCCTGCGATGTCAGCTGCGGCCGTGCCAGGGCGACAACCAGCGCGGTAATGGCAAGCAGCCGGAGGGCCGCCGGCAGGTGACGCACACGCTCACGCCATGTCGGACGCAGGGGGTCAAAAGGGCGCAGCGTTGAATACCGGACATCGCTGGTTGTCTGCCGCTGACGCCGGAAATACCAGAACGCCAGAAGAGGAAGGAGGAGGAGTCCCCACAGGAACTCCGGATTGGCGAATGTGGTATTAGGATTCCACATCGGCCTGTCCTTTCACTTCCTGCGCGTGCACCGGGGTCATCTCGGCCACCCTGGTCTGATCCACAATGCGGTACACCCCCGCGAGCGAGTCCTCATGATCGGCCATCACCGGTTGATACTTCGCAAACTTCACCAGATCCGCCCGGCGCAAAATCGATTCCGCGGATGCGACAGCAGAGCCGTCGATGGCCTGCCGGGAGAGCCCGGCCACAATTTCGTCGGTCGTTTCCTCCAGCGCGGGAAGACGGTAACGATTTTCGAAATACCGGCGGAGAACTTCCGTGAGCTCGGAATAGTACTGCTTGACCAGACCCCGTTGCCAGAGCTGCTTCTCCTTGAGCAGTGCGAGCTCTTCCATCGCGACGGCGTGCGCCGGACGGGAGGGGGGGACATACACCTCTCCTTTCCGCCGGGCGCGGCGTTTCTTCCAGAACCGGTAGCCGAAGAAGGCAACCGCCGCCGTAAGGAGTGCGAGGCCGGCATAGAGAGCGATTTCTTCGAGGGAGATCGGAATGGAGAACGGCGGCTTGACATCTCTGATCTCGCCTGTCGTGTCCAGTGGAACGGTGGTAATGGTGACCCGGAGCTGGTTGGTAAGTGCCACACGGGATGCGGTGTCCCCGCCGACGAAATACATGAAGGGGATCGGAGGGACAACAGCATCCCCCGAATCATACCGGGCGAGAACGAAGTCGATCGTGCCGGTGGTGTCCGTCGTCGACTGCAGCGGCGTCCGTCCCAGCAGGGTGAATCCGCCTACGGAATCCGACGCCAGCGGTTGTATCGTGAGGCCTCTGGTGTGCCGGAGGTCCACGTGAACCGTGATCCGGTCGCCGACGAGGTAGACCGACGAATCCACACGCGCGCGCGCGCCCAGCTCCTGAGACTGTCCCGCGGATACGGCCAGGATCAGTGCGAGCACGGTCAGAACATGCCGGCGCGGGGCGGTGTGTGAGCGGGCGTCCCTCACAGCCGCCTCTCCCGCATTTTGAAGAAATCCACAATCGGTTTGATGTACGGCCGGTCAATACGGATGGGGATGGAGTCCACCTTGCTGCGGATAAACAGATTGCGCCGGTCCGTGCGCCTCTGGTGCCAGTAGTGCAGAAACGCGGCCCGGAGACGGTCGTCCCCGGAGTCCACCCAACGGTCGCGGCCGGTCTCCGCGTCACGGAGCTTGATCAGCCCTGAGTTCGGGAGCGTCTCCTCACGCGGATCGGAAACCTCCACTGCAATAACGTCATGTTTCCGGCTGATGATCCGGAGAATCTGATCGAAGCCGTCGTCGATGAAATCGGAAATAAGAAAGGCGATCGTTCGCTTCTTGTGAACGTGGTTGAAATACTCGAGTGCCTGCCGGATGCTCGTGCCGGTTCCGGTCGCCTCGAACGAGATCAGCTCCCTGATGATGCGGAGAATATGGGCCCGCCCCTTCTTGGGCGGGACGAACTTTTCAATCCGGTCGGTGAACAGGATGAGACCGACTTTGTCGTTGTTTTTGATGGCGGAGAACGCGAGCACCGCGCAAATTTCCGCGGCAATGTCGTTCTTGGTCGCCGACACCGTGCCGAAACTCCCGGAACGGCTGAAGTCGACCAGGAGCATAACCGTCAGTTCGCGTTCTTCTTCGAAAATCTTGACGAAGGGATGATTCAGCCTCGCCGAAACGTTCCAGTCGATGCTCCGGATATCGTCGCCGTACTGGTACTCACGGACCTCGGAGAACTCCATGCCCCGGCCTTTGAAGACGGAGTGGTATTCGCCGGAGAAGACCTGGTTGACCAGACCGCGGGTCTTGATCTCGATCTGCCGGACTTTCTTAAGGAGATCTCGGGTATCCAAGGGCTTGTTGTCTCGCGCTAAGGCGCAAAGGCGCCAGAAACCTGTTTCATTTGCACCGCCAGTACCTTTTCTAACGACTCAACCCGACAATCACAGGGTCTCCAGCTCTCACGTCTGCACGGAATCTCTTGTGGCGCCTTTGCGTAAAATTTCAAGGTACCTCGATTTTGTTCAGGACTTCCTGCACGACCTGTTCTGAAGTGACTTCCTCGGCTTCGGCTTCATAGGTGACAGCCACGCGGTGACGCATCACATCGAGACAGATCGCCCGAACATCTTCGGGGATCACGTAGCCACGTCGTTTGATAAACGCATAGGCCTTGGCGCCGATCGCAAGATTTATCGAAGCACGCGGGGATGCCCCATAACTGATAAGCTCGGCCAGATTCGTCAGGTTGTACTGTTTCGGGTTCCGTGTGGCAAAGACGATATCCAGAATGTACTTCTCGATCTTCTCGTCCATATAGATCTCACCCACCACCCCGCGCGCGCGGAGGATATCCGCCGGATTCACCACGGTATTCACTGTTCCGGCTGTGTCGTTCACGTTCGCACGCATGATCAGCAACTCCTCCTCCTTCGAAGGATAGCCGATCTTTACCTTCAGCATGAACCGGTCCACCTGCGCTTCGGGGAGAGGGTAGGTCCCCTCCTGTTCGATCGGGTTCTGCGTGGCAAGAACCAGGAAGGGCTCGGGGAGCTTGAAGGTCTGTTCCCCGATGGTCACCTGGCGTTCCTGCATCGCCTCGAGCAATGCGCTCTGAACCTTGGCAGGCGAGCGGTTGATTTCGTCCGCCAGAATGAAGTTGGCGAAAATCGGACCCTTCCGGGTCTGGAAGGAGGCGTCCTTCTGATTGAAGATCATGGTGCCGACAAGGTCGGCCGGGAGAAGGTCGGGGGTGAACTGGATGCGCTGGAACTTTGCCTGAATGGCGGAGGCAAGGGTCTTCACGCTCAGGGTTTTTGCGAGCCCCGGGACACCTTCCAGCAGAATGTGGCCGTTGGAAAGAAGTCCCACCAGAAGGCGTTCGACCATGTATTTCTGGCCGATAATCACCTTTCCGATTTCCATCTGGAGCTGATCCACAAACGCGCTCTCGCGCTGGATTTTCTCATTTATGGCCTTGATATCGAACGCCATGCGACCTCCGGGGTGATGCGGGGAACGTGACTGTTATTCAAGCATTAATAATACGAAAAATGACGGAAACAATAAAGAAGCTCGCACTTGATGCAGCGGGTGAACTGCGCGGCGGGAGCAGATGTATCCATTGGACACGCGCGGGCACAAAACGGTTGACGTCCTCCGGCACATCAGTGTTGATTTTTCGGTGGCATTCCACTTGAGGTTCACGTATTGTGGAGAGGCCGCGCCACCCGATATGGCCGGCACCCCTGAGATACCCTGCCCGCATTTTCTGCGGTCGGCCTGCGGCTGAAACACCGTGTGCGTGGCAGATGGGGTACAACGGCAAGATTCACCGGACCCGGCATCCTGTCCGGCCCCCGGAGAAAAAGGAATTCCCGATGAAGATCCTTCCCCCGCTTCCGGAGATGGTGCAGGCGTACAGGAAAAGCGATGCCACATACGACGGCATCTTCTATCTTGGCGTCCGGACCACAGGCATCTTCTGCCGCCCTTCCTGCGGTGCGCGCAAGCCGCTTGCGCGCAACGTCGACTTCTTCGCCAGCGCCCGCGAAGCAGTCTTTGCCGGCTACCGCCCGTGCAAGCGCTGCACGCCCTTGCTCGCTCCCGGTCAGCCGCCGGAATGGGTGGAGACCCTCCTCGCAACAATCGAGCGTTCGCCAGATCGGCGATTCAGCGATGCGCTTCTCAGAAAACTGAAGATCGACCCCGCACGGGCCAGGAGGTTTTTCAAGGCACACTACGGAATGACCTTCCAGGCGTACTGCCGCGGACGACGCCTCGGCAAGGCATTCGAGCAGATCCGCCGGGGAGCGAGGCTGGATAACGTCACGCTGGATCACGGTTATGAATCACACAGCGGATTCCGGGAAGCATTCACCAGAACGTTCGGCACGCCACCGGGCAAAGCGAACGCGACAGAATGCATCATGGTCACCTGGATCGAGAGTCCTCTTGGTCCGCTCATCGCAGGGGCGACAGAGAAGAACCTTGTACTCCTGGAATTCACCGACAGACGGATGCTGGAGGCTCAATTGCGCACGCTCGGACGCATCTTCGGACGCGTGATGGTGCCCGGGAACAACGTCGTCCTGAAACAACTTCGCGGGGAGCTGGAGCGATACTTTTCGGGATCGCTACAGGTGTTTACCGTGCCGCTGGAATTCCCGGGCAGCGAATTCCAGCGCCGCGTGTGGAAAGGCCTGCTCGGCATTCCCTACGGTACCACGCTATCGTACGAAGGTCTGGCCCGCCGCATCGGTGTACCCCGCGGACAGCGTGCCGTGGGTCACGCCAACGGCCTCAACCGGATCGGCATCGTGATCCCCTGTCACCGCGTGGTCAACAAGGATGGAAAACTCGGAGGATATGGCGGAGGGGTGTGGCGCAAAAAGTGGCTTCTCAATCTGGAGATGGGACGGGTGCACGACGGAGCGGACAGGATCTCTTACCTCCAGAACCCGTAGGCCTGATCTGCCTTCTGCAGGAATGCCTCGATGGCTTCGCGTTTACGGCGGGCGAGAAATTCCCGCACGTCAAGCAATGACGGACCGGGCACACGGCGCGGCATCGCGGCATACGCATTGATAGCGGCAAGGAACACCTCGTTATCCTGAACCTCCCCCATAGTGGTCTGAAAACTGTTCATGGACTTGCGCAGCGTGGGGGTCACCCACGGCAGGAGGGGGCCGAGAATCTCAAGAACGTACCGGAACTTTTTGAACGCCACACGCAGCCGGTGGATCGACCCCGGATCATCCGGCGCAACGCTTTGCCGCATCGCCACCACCCGGGCATAGGCCCCGGCGGCAGCACCCAGAATCGCCACCCGGGCCGCAGCCGCAAGGGCCGGATGCGCACCGATCGCCATCAGCGCATCCTGCAAATCCTGCACGCGGCGATTCAGTGCCTCCGTCTCCAGCGAGGCACAGTGCCTTCCCGTCTCACGCAGCAACTGACGTTCCCGTAACCGCAGCGCGTTCCGGTACGCACCGAGAGACCTGAACGAGCGTTGCAGTTGCCGCACGGCCAGGAGCTGGACATGAACATCCCGCAATGCATTAAACCCTTTCAGGTATTTGCGCAGGGCCCTGCGTTCACGCCCACCTCCGTCTGCAGCCGCAAGACCTTCAGCGATATCCATCGCGGCGATCAGACGGCGTGTGGCAACCCGTAAATCATGGATGGCGGGCTCCGTTGCACGCCGCCGGCACCGGGCGAGCTGCACCATAAACGTCCGCTGCCGCTCTTCCAGCACACGGCTCAGGAGCACACAGCCGTCCGGTCCCGTGCCGCTGTTCTTCCCGCTGCGCCGGGTTCCCCCGGATATCCGCTCATTCTTCGATCGCAAGTTTGACACTATACACTTCCTCGAACATTTGTCCTTTTCGTACAAGCGCCCATTTCTCGAGCAACAGATCCCCTTCGCCGTGAAGCCTGAGGCTGAATCGCGGCTTCCGGTATTCCACCTCAAAACCCGTCACCTTTGATGCATGCTCGGTGTCCAACGCATCGGCCAGACGCAGAAGTGCGGCAAGCTTCGAGACAATGACGCGGTCGCGCGAGGAAAGCGCCCGGTAGAATTCATGCTGCGGTTTAGGCATCGACTTTCTGTGATACCGGGCAACATTCGCCACAATGGCCATCTGCTTCTCGCTCAAACCGATAATCGGCGTCGCGTGCAGAAGATACTGGGTGTGCTTGTGATGATCCGTCACGGCAATATACCCGCCGATGTCGTGGAGCAGTGCAGCAGCCTCAAGGAACAGGCGCTCGTCCGTTCCGAGATTGTGCAGGGATCGCGTTTCATCAAACAGCTGCGTCGCAAACCGTGCCACGCTGACCGCATGCGGTTCGTCAAACTGGTATTTGCGGCCGATCTGCATCGCCAGCGGGATGACCTGATCGCGCCGGAGACGTTTTCGATCCCCGTACAGTTCCTCCGTCATGTCCAGCAGGATCCCGTCCTTCAAACCCACCCGCGGAATGGCGACTTCCGGCACACCGGCAATCTGCAGGATCTTCTGGATGATCAAGGCGGCGGGCACAATGACATCGGCCCGGTCGGGCCGCAGCCGGAGATTGAGCATCCGTTCCTGGAAGGTCATGCCGAGCAATGTGCGGACCAGCTGGTCGAGCTCGGACACCGGAAGCACGGTGTCCTTGTCTTTCCCCAGCACTTCCCGCCGCAGGTCTCCCAGAGATTCCAGGTTCCCGCCGGTTCCGATACACAGGTCGATCCGGCGATCACCAATCTCCCGGCGAATACGTTTCTGTGTGGCGTCAACATACTCCTGGATAAGCTGGTGAACGTGTCCCTCCCCGCGGACCTGATTCCCGAGCGTGCGGAGAAGGCGAACGGATCCCATCTGGTAACTCTCGGTGGACAGGATGCTGCCATCCGATGCCAGCGTGATTTCGGTGCTCCCCCCCCCGATATCCACCAGGAGCGCGATCCGGTTCTTGAGAACCAGCCTATCGCTCACCGCCAGGTGGATCAAACGCGCCTCTTCTTCCGGCCCGATGACTTCAATCTCGATGCCTGATGCCTGCACGATCCGGTCAAGGAGAATCTCCCGGTTCATCGCCTCGCGCATGGCACTCGTGGCAACCGCCTTGGTGAGTTGAACACCGTGACGGTTCATGGTCTCTCGAAAACGCCGGAAGGCTTCCGTTGTGGTGTCGATGGTTCGCTCTTCAATCAACCCGGAGGTGAACACATCCTGTCCGAGCCGGACGGGCTCCCGGATGGTTTCAAGGAGGGTGATGCGCCGGTCGGCGCCGGCGGAAGCGACTGCCAGACGCATGGCGTTGGAACCAACATCGATGGAGGCTAAAATGGGCATGGGCAAGAGTTCTCTTTCAGGAAGATACGGAAGCTATCGGAGAGATGCATCCGGATCGGACGACCCGGAATGATTGGTCCGGGTATGCCTCCTGGGGCCCCCCTGAAGACCTTCCAGGAGTGGGTTTTCCTTCGCTATTCTGAGGCGCAAACTCGATATTACGGGGGACTACCGGCCGGAACGACGTCGCATGAACGAAACAGTCAGATACACCAGACCGTACACAAAAGCGCTCTTCGCCGTTATTGTCTGGGGAGCTTCATTTATCGCCACCAAGATCAGCGTCGGACAGATACATCCTGTGGCCGTGATGTGGCTCCGTTTCGGGATCGGTGTCCTGGTTCTCGGAGTGGCTGTGGTCATCCGCCGTGAATTCACCGTGCCGTCGCTCCTCCATATCCGGTCCTTCGCCCTGCTGGGAGCGGTCGGCATTACGATCCACCAGCTGTTGCAGTCCACCGGTCTCGTTACCGCTCTGGCTTCCACCACGGCGTGGATCGTCGCTTCAACTCCCGTGATGATCGCTCTGATCAGCATGGTCGTCCTGGGCGAACGATTGCGGCGTTCTCAGACACTGGGAATCCTGCTCGGCGCGACGGGCGTACTTCTGGTCGTTTCCGGAGGTGACCCGCAATTGCTGTTCACCGGTTCCTTTGGCACGACCGGAGACATGCTGGTCGGCCTCAGCACCATCACCTGGGCTCTCTTCTCGGTCTATTCGAGGAAATCGCTCCAGCATCATCCGGCGGCATCGATGATGTTGTACGTAATGGCCAGCGGATGGGTCCTGACCACGGTGGTTGCACTTTCGACAACGGGCCTGGGAGAGATAGCACGGCTGAACGTCCTGGGATGGATCGCCATACTTTTCCTTGGAGTGCTCTGCTCGGGCGTCGCGTACGTCTTCTGGTATGATGCGCTGAAACTTCTTCCGGCATCAAAGGTCGGAACAATGCTCTATCTGGAACCTCTGGTGTCTCTTGGAGTCGCGGCGGGTGTGCTGGGCGAGCGGATCACCATCGGGTCACTGCTGGGGGGCGCAATCATTCTTGCAGGTGTGTGGGTGGTTACCCGCATACGCTGAACCCGGAGGCTTGCAGAGGAAAAAACGGTGGAATTTCGTTGTGCCAAACGGGGGGGAGTGCGCCCTCCCGCCGCCGCCCCTTCCCTGCACGAACAGAAGGAGCGGTGCGGGCCGTTCGATCACTTCTTGAGGGACTGCAGCAAAGTGTTAAATTCCGCCCCGGCGGCGGCGACGGTCTTGGCCGGGCCCGTGCACTTGAAGAACACAAGGCCCTCAGGGGCTTCAACGACCGCACCCAGAAGCTGGAAGTTTTCCTTTTTCACGCCGCCCCCCATCATCATCCCTCCGCCCATCCCGGCGTAGGCGCCTGTCACCTGTACGGTGTTCACTTTGAGCCCGCTGATTTCCTTTGATTCTTTTCCGGACACCTCGGCGGATTCGAACTGACCGACCCACCGCTCGATGTTTGCTTCCACGTTCCCTCCAGAACCGGGGAAGAACGCCACGTAGCATTCACCGTCCTCGGTGTCTCCCTCCACTCTGGGCACGGCGTACGTGACCACACGCATCTCCCGTGCGGGCATCGCGGTCCACCGTTTTGGCACACTCCACTCAACGCCCGCCACGCTTCCTTTCAGATCGCCGAGCTGTGCCTGCCCCGCGGTATCCTTCTTACATCCGGGGAGCAGCAACATCAACATCACCAGCACCAGCCCGACAGCAGCTCCAGATCGTTTCATTGCGGTTTTCCTTCCTGTAGAATGATTTGTTATGAGTTAGTCATCTCTTCATTGCCTTCACATCCCGAACCGCTGCGACGTCACGGCCGCTGTCAGGGGGCGATCGTGACCCCGGCCATGCCGTCCATCTGATCTTCCGCGTCCACCGACGGAGGTACGATCCGTTTTCCGAACCGCCTGCCCGGCGCCACGGCAAACGGATAGCCGCTGTGCCGGAGGATGCCGGTGTTTGCCATCGCAACGCGATGAGCGGGACGGGGGGAGTTCCGACCGGACGATATCCAGAACACGGCAGACGACAATGATTGCATATCTGCGGAAAGTCGGGGCGGTTCCCGTCATGACGCTGTCTGAAAAAATACCGATCCGGGGAGTGGGAATCAAGTCAGTCTCCGCGTCATGGTGTTCACTTCTTCAAGAAACGTTCTTCAAACGTCGGCGCCGCACCGGCCAGCTTCACAAACAGATCCAGAGGCACAAGCTCAAAATCCGGCCCCAGCCGGTCCAGAATGTTCTTCGTACGCTGCAAATCGCTGTACTCCCGGATGTGGATCAACAGAAAGTAGGGGCGCTTCGGATTCACCCTTGCCAGTTCCTGAAGGTCGGCGGCTGCATCCGCTTCGGGACGGACCTCCGACAGGTAGTAGTCGAAAGAGATCAGGGGTTTCCCGTCGCGCACCGCAAACGTATACGAGGGAGCATACCCGTTGATGAATCCCGTCGCCTCGGGCATTCCTCTATAATAAGTATCCACAACTTCTCTTGTCAAATCGGTGTTTCCTTCGACCGTGGCACCTTCGGAATAATCCATAAACTCAAAGACCGGAAGATCCAGGTCACGCGTCATCTGCCGTGTCATTTCCACGATCTTCGGCAGAGTCGCGGGAGGAATGGCTTTGGGATACATGTAGCCCGGACCGGAAAGCCCGCCCACGAAGTAGTCGTTCGGCGTTGCCATGCTGTAGAAATACTCCAGCATCGCGGGTGCCAGCCACTGCCAGTTCATCGTCACTTCCCAGGCGCACGGAATCGTGCCACGGCCGGGTTTGAACCACGCACCCAATCCCATCCCGTCCGTCTGTACCAGGGCGATGTAGACTTTCTTTTCCGGGGTGTAGGTCTTTCCCGCCACGACGTTGTGATTGTTCTTCCACACAAATCCTTTTGATGCAGGCGTCTGGCAGGAGAAACTCATATTCGGCAGCGTGTGCAATCCTTCAACCCGCAGCGTGTTCTGTGACGTGAGCCGCACATAGTCGCGTTCCTTGTCCTTGGCATACGAATGCCAGCCCATGACCATGGACAGGGGTTTCATTTCACCGAGTATCTTTTTCGACAGCTGATACTCCGCGGTGTCGACGGGTTCGGTGGAAAGATCAGTAAAGAAGGCATGCGTATAGATGCCGAAGTCCGCGACGCCGGGCTTCATGATTCTGCCGGCCTCACCGCCCAGCCAGACAACATAGTCCCTGCTGCACCGGCTCCAGTACTCGTTGTAGGCCCAGGTGTAAATTTCGATATCGCTCTTGCCCGTGAACCTCCCCCGGAAATCCGCTACGGGCTTGATCCCCTCTCGCTCCATCAGCGGTATCAGCTCTTCGCTCACCACAGCGGCCTTTTCAAGCCCCGCAAGGGTGTAGGCGACGATCAGTGACGTCCGCACGTTCTTGTCCCACACCACGTATCCCTTCACCTGATCTTTGAACGTTTTCAAAGCCGCTTCCGGCGACCGGAGTTCGGTGAATGTGTAGTTTCGCTTCTCTTTATAATAGTCGAGGACGGAGGGTGTGTACAGAAAATCCCATTTCTCCGGATAGACAAAGTAGAGCCGCGGCGCGCCGATATTGGCAAGACCCTGCATGCTGATCAGAAAAGCGTTGAGGGGCAGTTTCCCGTCGATCTCCCAGTTGTCTTCGATCCGCATCATGTACGCCTGCGCAGTTCCCTCCCGTTTGAGCACATACCGAACCTCGGGACCCGTTGTGCGTGTTGACCGCTGGATGGTGTACGTGATGGTTTCGGCATCGCCGGCAAGCACATAACGGTGAACGGCATGAGCGGCTGTTTCTCCCTGTGAACCACGCACGCGGAATTCCTCATCCACCTTCAGGACCGTCCCACGGTCTTCCCACGAAGCGGTCATCCGGCGATCGGTTCCTACCGGCATCATCAAGCCCATGAAGACATTCGAAGGAAAAACCCGGTTGCGTACCGGAACCGTTGTGCGTGAGCCATTCGCCACCAGCCGGAGGGAATCCCTGAAGCTCCGCCCTCTCCCCCAGGTATTGATCACCGTGACCGCATCCCCGGACTGCCGGATTTCCACAGACAGCGTCCCCCAGAGATCGATGTCGGTGCTCTTGTGAGGGATGTATTCCCATTTGCCGTTGAAGGCGGGAAGCCCCCCGGAGAATGCAGGGATAATGAAGAAGGAACATACAACGGCAAGCGCCAGCAGATGTCTGTTCATGACAGAGGTCCTTGTGGAATGAAACGTGTGTGTGGACAAATCGTTGCAGGGCGTGCGTTCTTCGGAAATCTGGTGTTGTGCACTACCGTGTACAACGTACGCAAGAGGATGACGAGATGCCAGACCCGATGATTCTCGGGGGGAAGTCCCCGGTGAAGGCCCCGGCAGGCGGGCGGGAACCGACCCGGGATCAACCGCCCGCTAGAAGCGGATGACTCCGAAGACCCGGTCGGCAAAGACCAGGAGTATTCCGACGGTAATGAACCATCCGAGAATCTCAATCATAAATCCGTGCTTCACCATATCCCTGACCGTGACATGGCCCGTGGCATACACCAGAGCGTTCGGCGGTGTGGCCACGGGGAGCATAAACGCCAGGGAAGCCCCGCAAGCCGCGGCAACCGCGAGAGTGGAAGGATCCGCACCGGTCCGCATGGCCATCGATATCAGCACCGGCACCATCATCGTTGTCACCGCGGTGTTTGACGTCACCTCCGTGAGCATTCCCACAAAGGCCACCACGAAAAACACCATCACTATCGGCGATGGAGAACCGATCATCCCTGTGAATACCGTACCAAGCCACGTCGCCAGACCGCATCTGAACATCGCGTCCGAGAGTGCGATCCCCCCCCCGAACAGCAGCAACGTTCCCCAGTCCACAAATGCGGTGTCCTTCCATTCGAGGAGGAACACACGATTCTTCAAATCCACGGGGACCAGGAAAAGCAGCACGCCCGCCATCAGACCGATACTGAACTCGTCGATCCAGACCAGTTGCCGTGCAAGACTGGAGGGGAATATGGTGTCCCAGAACGGATTCGATATCCAGAGGACCACGGCAAGGAGAAAGATGCTGATTGTTCTCCGTTCGCCGGTCGATAACGGGCCCAGGCCGTCACGTTCGCGTGCGAGCATTTCACGCACATTGCCGCCCGGAGAAAAGCCCGTTTTGCTCACCAGCACCAGAAGAATCCAGGCTGCCGGAATCATCACAACCACAAAAGGAATACCGAACGAAAGCCAGTGAAGAAAGGTGATGCGGTGAAACGCAGGATCCCCGGCGAACGTCGTCTGCAGGATTCCGAGGGCAATCGCATTCGGGGGTGTTCCGATCACCGTACCCACGCCGCCGATCGAGGCGGCCCAGGCAATCCCCAGCATCAGGGCCGTACGATAGCCGGGGGAACCCGATCCCATTGCCGACAGAATCCCCAGTCCGAGGGGAAGCATCATTGCGGCGGTAGCGGTATTGGAAATCCACATCGAGAGGAATGCCGTCACACCCATCACGGCGAGGAGTGTCCCTGCCGGGCTATTGGCCAGGTTTCCGCGAGTCAACAGCCAGAGGGTGAGACGGCGGTCGAGCCCCCACTTCTGCATAGCCGCAGCGAGCAGGAACCCGCCAAAGAAAAGATAAATCACCGGGTGTGCATAATGAGAGAGCGTATACTTTCCGGTGAACTCCACCACGGAAGCGCCCTGTAAACCCACCACATGGAGGAGTGGAAGGAGTATTGCGGGGAGCAAGGCCGTGACGGGCAGAGGCACCGCTTCGGTGATCCACCAGGCCACCATCAATGTCAGAAGTGCAAGAACCACCTGCATCGAAGATGCAAGCACGTCAGGAGCCAGAGAGGACCCGGAGGCCAGCACGACGTTGCGGGCGAGAGTGGTGAATGTCGAAAACTTGGGAGCAACGAGAACGGCGACGAAACCGCAGATCCCCAGAAAAAAGCCGAGCGTCTTCGGCGAGCGAAACAGGGACATCCTCTCTCATCTCCCTGCTGGATTCACATATGTTAACGGACGAGCAGCATGCGCCGGGTCTGCATTCCTCCGGCGGTCCACAGACGGCAGAAGTAGATACCCGACGGCAACCCCCGGGCGTCAAAGGCCACCTGATGCCCGCCCTGCGCCTGTTCCGCGTGCACCAGCCGGGCAACCCGTTCTCCCAGCGTATTGAACACGTCCAGATCGACGAAGGTGTTGCCTGGAAGAGCATAGCGAATACTCGTGGAGGGGTTGAAAGGATTCGGGAAGTTCTGTTCCAGGAGAAATTGTCCAGCCATCAGAACGGGTTCCCCGGCATCCACATGCGTTGGCACTGCGGCGTTCACCCATGCCGTATACCAGAGCGATGCCAGATCCGTGGTCGCTTCCTGCAGAAGAGCTTCTGTAAACCGCTCTGTCCGTTCCCAGAGAGCCGAGTAGTAGGCCTGGGATACAGGCTGGGATCCATTCCACCCCGATGCCGACCTGGCGGCATTATCCGCCAGAAGGATTGAGTCCACCAGTTCTCTTGAACGGAGAATGCCGTTGAAGATGAACGTGTAGGGATCCGGAATATACCGGACCGTATCCGCCTGAACCGTGATTGACCCCTGCACCAGATTGATCATGCCAGTTTCATACCGTGAATGTATGCCGTTGTTACCCGTGAGGTAGCCGTCATAGTTGACAGTACAGTGCAGGGGGTTATGGGCATCGCCTATGTAATGGCCCAGGTCCGCTGCTGTCTGGTAGGCCCTGGCAAGGTCCCGCCGGCGGAATTGCGCCGTGAGCGAGTCGAAGGCCCAGAGCGCCGCCCATGGAAGAATGCCGTTGGCCCGTACGGTTGTCCAGCCGTACTGAGCGATGAGCGCAGCAAGGGCCGGCGTCAGATGCGGATAGTCGGGATACGATTCCAGGTCGAGGAAGTGCTTGGGATATTCAGCGGTGTCCGTTGATTTACGGTAGTCGGCGTCGCTGGCATGATCCTCAAAAAACTGCCGCTGGACTGCAAGTTCCAGCATTGACGCGGGCAAATGCTTGACCGCGTTTCCATTGATGATCCTGTGGCCTGTCCCCCCCCAGCCCCAGGCGCATTCGTTTCCCGGAAAGACCACCAGCAGAAGAACCGCGGGGATCAGGAAGTGGGCCGCCCTGGAGGGAAGGAGGCGCTGGACAGACAGGGGGGTCGGCATGGAACACAATGTACCGAAGGGGCCGCGAAAATACAACTGGCTTCTGCGGGCCTGGACCCCCGGCACATGTTGCCGTCCGCTCCAGTTGCCGTCCGCTCCAGTTGCGGTATGTGCAGACGCCAGCCATTTGGTTAACCCCCTCCCGTGTATACTCGAATTTGCCGTAGCCCATAGAGAGCTCAGATAGTTGAATAGAACACGCACCCGCGCAAAGCAAGACTCTTCAACGACAGGGACACGATCGCATACATTGCGCTCAGCCCCGAAAGTGTGGCGGAATGTCAGAGAACGAAGGCATTCTTTCGTTGATGGTGAAGTGTTTTCTCTTGACATTCTTTTCTATAGTTGACTTGTGCCGGCTCTTTACGTATGTTTTGGGGAATCCCCCGATGCGCGCCACTCACTCCATATCCCTCATCGCTCAAAGCGAGGCGATTCGCTCGATCGTCGCCCGGATCGACACCATTGCCACTGCGGATCCGTCCGTTCTCCTCATCGGGGAAACAGGCGTAGGGAAAGAACTCTTTGCGGAATACATCCATCACACCAGCCCCCGTGCCCTGAGGCCGTTTATCAAAGTCGGTCTCGCCGCCCTTCCACCGGATCTCCTGGAAAGTGAGCTATTCGGTCACGACAAGGGAGCGTACACGAGCGCATCCAACGAGAAGAAAGGTTTGTTCGAGCTCGCACACACCGGGAGCATCTTTCTGGACGATATCGACGATTTTCCTATCATGTTGCAGTCGAAGCTTCTCCGGGTCCTTGAATCACACGAGCTGATGCGTGTTGGCGGGACCACGCCCATCCCGATTGACGTCCGCCTTATCACCGCGTCGAAAGTGGATCTGCGGAATCTTGTGGAACAGAAGCTCTTTCGCCCGGACCTCTTCTACCGTATCAACGTCGTCCCCCTCGTCATCCCGCCGTTACGCGAGCGGCCTATCGACATCCCGGCTCTCGTGGAACATTTTGTCCGCCGCTTCTCGCCGGACACCGGTATAACCGTGGATGATGATGCCATGAAGGTCTTTGTCCGGTATTCGTGGCCCGGAAACATCCGTGAACTCAGAAATACGATACAGCGGATACTGCTGTTTGGAAACGGCCGCATACGGGTTGAGGATCTTCCATCGGAAATCCGCGAAGAGAACCCGCTGGGGATGATGATAAAAATGTGCGACCGCTGCTTCGTCGAAGGCAACATGACCTTTGATGAGGTTGTGGCTTGCCTGGAAACCAATCTTCTCCGCCGCACGATGGAAGAGGCTCACGGCAACCGGACACATGCCGCACGGAAGCTCGGCATGAGCCTCTCGACGCTCCGCGACAAACTCAAGAAGTATAATCTGGACAACCACACCGGCTCCGATTCCTGACGGCGCCTCCCGACGATCCCGGTTTGCCCTCCTCCTTCCTGGCATAGAGTGTGTAATCCTCCCGGTATCAGGGATTCCCAGGGCACATGAAGAGAACACAGAAGGCCGGGACATGCCGCCTGCGCGGCAGAGTGATTGAGTCGCTCGAGGTGGATGGAGTACACCTTCTCCGCCTGAGAATCACGGAAGGCGATATTGAAGTTCCTTCCAGAACTCATGATACGGCGCATCTCGGAGATACCCTGCAGGTGGAAGGGGAAATCTCTCACGCGCATCTGACGGTGAATCCGGACACACCTCCCCCGCATTTCTCAACCGCAGCCGGATTTCGGAAATCCGCGGAGTAAGGTGATCCCTCGAATGTAGGCTGCGGAATCCCGCACGTGACCTGCGGAAAACCGCTCATCGTATCTCTACATCCCTCCAGTTTGTGTCAATCGGGGCGATTTGAAGTGGCATCACTTTTGTAACCCTCTTTTCGGTTCTCCCGACCTCCCGGTCGCACGAGTCCGCCCGGCTGTTTCTGCACCCGATCCCCGGATACCACCGGTTCCAACCGCCGGTTCTGAATGACACTTGTGGCTTCTGATCACTCTCTCATATCAAGGAGGTCCTCATGAGCGAAACGCCTCTCACCATCTGGGAGCATGCGCAGTTGCAGGGATATTCGCGGCGTGACTTCATCAGATTCTGCGGATGGATCGCCGCGGCCGCCGGCATTCAGTCGTCGGGCCTGGCGCAGGTCATCAAAGCGCTTGACACAAAACCACGTCTTCCGGTCGTCTGGTTCCATTTCCAGGAATGCACCTGTTGCAGCGAGTCCTTCATCCGGTCGTCGCACCCGATTGTATCGGACATTATCCTGGACAAGATCTCTCTTGACTACTCCGAGACATTGCAGGCTGCGGCCGGTAAGCAGGCTGAAGAAGCGTTGCATGCCACGATGACGAAGTACAGGGGTGAATACCTGATGCTGGTCGAAGGGTCCATCCCGACCGCAGCGGATGGAGTGTATTGCTGCATCGGCGGCCGCACGGCACTGGATATCGTGAAGGAGGCCGCTGAAGGCGCAAAGGCCATCGTCGCATGGGGAAGTTGCGCGTCGAACGGCTGCATCCAGGCGGCGAAACCGAATCCGACCGGTGCCACTCCCGTGCACAAGATCATCACGGGAAAGCCGATCATCAACGTTCCGGGCTGTCCACCCATCGCGGAAGTCATGGCCGGGACCATCGTGCACCTGCTTGCGTTCGGAAGCATCCCGCACCTCGACGGACTCGGACGCCCGCAGGCGTTCTATTCACGCCGCGTCCACGATACCTGCTACCGCCGGCCGAACTATGACGCGGGCCTCTTCGTGAATTCGTTCGACGATGAAAATGCGAAACGGGGATATTGCCTCTACCAGGTGGGCTGCAGGGGGCCCGTTACCTATAACGCGTGCGGCGTAATGCGGTGGAATAACGGCGTCAGCTACCCCATACAGTCGGGCCACGGCTGCATCGGATGCAGCGAGGCCAATTTCTGGGACAACGGCCCATTCTACCGGCATCTTGCATCGTTCCCGGGATTCGGGATCGAGACAACGGCGGATGACGTGGGCGTCGCCCTGGGCGTGGCAACCGTCGCAGGCATAGCCGCACATGCCGTCTCGACAAACATCAGGAAACGGAAATTGATCAAGGGTGAAATCAAAAGCTCCCAACACGGCCATGACGATACGAAAGGAGGTGCCTGATGTCCAACCGCATCGTTATCGATCCGATTACCCGCATCGAGGGGCACCTCCGCATCGAGATTGAGGTGAAGGACGGCAAAATTGTTGACGCGTACAGCGCGGGGACCATGGTGCGCGGGTTCGAACGCATTCTCAGGGGACGCGACCCGCGCGACGCATGGGCGTTCACCGAACGCGCCTGCGGCGTGTGCACCACCGTGCATGCCCTCGCGTCCGTGCGAACAGTCGAAGACGCACTGGGTATCACCGTGCCCCCCAACGCGGAGCTGGTCCGCAATCTGATGTTCTGCGCACAATATCTGCAGGACCACGTGGTACACTTCTATCACCTTCACGCACTGGACTGGGTGGACGTCGTGAGCGCGCTCGGCGCCGATCCGAAAAAGACCTCGGAGATCGCCCAGAGCATCTCCCGGTGGCCGAAGAGTTCGCCCGGATACTTTGCAGACGTGCAGAAGCGCATCGCCGCATTCGTGAAAAGCGGACAGCTCGGTATTTTCGCAAACGGGTACTGGGGCCATGGGGCATACAAACTGCCGGCGGAGGTGAACCTGCTGGGCGTGGCACACTACCTGGAAGCACTGGAGTGGCAGAAGGAGATCGTCAAAGTGCATACGGTCTTCGGCGGCAAGAATCCGCATCCGAACTACCTGGTGGGTGGCGTTCCCTGCTCGGTAAATATCAACGAATCCAATGCGCTGAACGCCGAGCGCCTGGCCCTGGTCGGCAAATTATTCGATGATGCGGCGGCGTTCGTGGAACAGGTCTATATCCCCGATCTCCTGGCGGTGGCGGGGTTTTACAAGGACTGGGGGGCGATCGGCGGCGGACTCCAGAACTATATGGCGTACGGCGATCTGCCGGTGAACGGCTATGACGATCCGTCGAAGTTCAAATTCCCGCGCGGTATCATCATGAACCGGAATCTCGCCGAGGTTCTCCCGATAGATTGCAGAGATGTCGCGCAGGTGCAGGAGTTCATCTCCCACTCCTGGTACGAGTATTCCGCCGGCGACAACACGGGCTTGCACCCCTGGTCGGGCGAAACAGAACTCTTTTATACAGGCCCGAAGCCACCGTACGAGTACCTTGATGTCACCAAGAAATACAGCTGGCTCAAAACCCCGCGCTGGAAAGGGCATCCGATGGAGGTTGGCCCCCTTGCACGCCTGCTTGTTGCCTATGCTTCAGGACATGCGGAGGTGAAGGAAGCGGTCAACGGCGCACTGAAGGCCCTGGACGTGCCCGTGGCGGCGCTGTTCTCCACACTCGGACGCACTGCGGCACGGGGCATCGAGACTCAACTCATCGCCGGGTGGGCAAAGGAATTCTACACGCAGTTCCTGTCCAACATTAAGAACGGCGACACGCGTATGTTCAACAACGCACGGTGGGATCCCGACACCTGGCCGGCTGAGGCAAAGGGTGTCGGCATGACCGAGGCCCCGCGCGGCGCGCTGGCACATTGGATCGTCATCAAGGACAAGAAGATCGACAACTACCAGCTGGTCGTGCCCAGCACATGGAACGCCTCCCCTCGCGACGCAGAGGGACAGCGCTCTGCCTATGAGGCTTCATTGCTGGGTACGCCCGTCGAGAATCCCGAACAACCGCTCGAGGTACTGCGCACAATCCACTCGTTCGATCCCTGTATCGCCTGCGCGGTGCATCTGTACGACGAGAAGGGAACCTACGTCCATCACATCGACGCGTACTAGGAGGCCGCCATGGAAATCACCTCCATCCGCCGGGTCTATGTCTGGCAGCTTCCGGTGCGCTTCTACCACTGGCTGAATGCGCTTGCCGTGCTGGCCCTTGTGGTGACGGGCTACATCATCGGGAAACCCCTGGCCATCGTCAATGCCGCCGAGGCTTCGTACAGCTACTGGTTCGGAACGGTCCGCTTCATTCACTTCGTGGCGGCGTTCCTCTTTTTCTTTAACTTCGTCTTCCGGCTCTACTGGGGTTTCGTGGGGAATCGATATGCGCGCTGGCAGAACTTCCTCCCCTTCCGCAAGGTCCAGCTCCGCGAAGCGGCCGATGTTCTCAGGGTGGACATCCTCCAGTCCGCCTCGAAACCGATCGAATCCATCGGCCATAATGCGGTGGCGGGCTTCACCTACTTCCTCACATTCCTGGCGTTTCTCTTCCAGTGCGTTACCGGATTCGGCATGTATGCAGCTATGAGCAACGCGGCCCTGCCTCACGCTTTTGCCTGGATCGTCCCGCTCATGGGAGGCGACTTCGCCGTCCGCCAGTGGCACCACATGATGATGTGGTTCTTCATTCTTTTCTCGATTGTCCACGTCTATCTGGTGTTCTACCATGATTACGTCGAAGGACGCGGAATTCTTTCGTCGATGGCGGGAGGCTGGAAGTTCGTAGAGAAGTGGTCGCACACCAAACCCAGGTAATCCACCACTCCCGGGGCGGGCCTGCAGTGCCGGTCCGCCCCCGGGACTCTCCATTGCAGAATCCGGAAATACCCCCACTCATGCCAGCCGCTCCCTCCGTGCTCATCCTCGGTGTCGGCAATTTCCTTCTGGGCGATGAAGGTGTGGGGGTCCATGTCGTCCATGCACTGGAGCGCGAGCCCCTCGCGCCCCGCGTCGCGCTGGTGGATGGCGGCACGGGAGGATTCCATCTGCTTTCCTACCTGCAGGACTATCCGGTCGTCGTGTTGATTGACGCAACCATGGACGGACAGCCTCCGGGTACCGTGCGCGTACTGCGCCCCCGCTTTGCCCGGGAGTTTCCACGCGCCCTCAGCGCCCACGACATCGGGCTCCGTGACCTGATCGAGTCCGCCATCCTCGTCGGAAAACTTCCTGATATCCATCTTATTACGGTTTCTGTTGCGGATCTCCAGGAGATGGAGACAGAACTGTCACCTGCGGTGCAGGGGGCGATTCCGGCGGTGGTACGTGAGGTGAAACGGATTCTGGCAGCGATGGAGTCGGAAACCCCGTAAATGATTCTTCGCCCCTGCCGGGTGCTGGCAATCCAGCTGCCGTAGAGCGAATGCAGCGGTTACTTCTTCAGCAGATAGAAACTCGTCACTTCAGCAACAAACTCCTCATCGCTCACCACCCCGGGAAGAACACGGGGTTCCTGAACTCCGTCGGTCAGAATGGCTCCGAAGATATCCTCCAGCTGTGTACGTTCAACAAGGCGGATGCGTCCCTCGCGACCGCGCACAGGAATCAGCAGGTCAGACGTGAACTCCGCGCGGATGCTGTTTTGCCGGAGGAAGGAGCTTGCCCTGCCGGAGTAGTAGTCAAAGTCATCCAGCAACTGTGCGATATCAGCTCCTTCAATGCGGATGATCGAATCCCGCTCGGCTATCGTCGGTGAATAGAAAATCACGCGCGGTCCGGCCGGAGGAAATGACGGCCTCGTCGGCCCCGTCTGAAGCGGAAGGATCAGGGCAAGCGCGAGAAGAATGGGCCAGGAGAGAGGCGAATTGGCATTCTGGATCATGCAGGAGTGTAGGAAATCGCCGGAGGAAAAGCAATTAGGTAGAAGGAGTTGGTGTGTGGGGGTTGATTTGCATAAGATATTCAAATACCTTGTAGTGAACTCTTCACATCACGAAAGCACAACGGACAATGACGCACTACAAGGAACTCGGGCTGGTCAATTCGAAGGAGCTGTTCCAGAACGCCGTCA
Source organism: uncultured Bacteroidota bacterium (assembly GCA_963779225.1). Taxonomy (GTDB): domain Bacteria; phylum Bacteroidota; class Ignavibacteria; order UBA10030; family UBA6906; genus CAVPCZ01. Next base: position 17,776 of record CAVZWW010000001.1, on the reverse strand, counting down.
AAGGCGGTTATGCCATTCCGGCATTCAACTTCAATAATCTTGAGCAGCTGCAGGCAATTATCGGGGCGTGCGTGGAGACCAAATCTCCCGTCCTCCTGCAGGTATCGAGCGGTGCCCGGAAATATGCAAACCAGACACTGCTCAAGCACCTGGCAAAAGGCGCGGTGGATTATGCACGGGAACTGGGTTATTCCATTCCGATTGTTCTCCACCTCGACCATGGCGACACCTTCGAGCTCTGCAAGTCCTGCGTCGAATCCGGGTTCTCGTCCGTGATGATCGACGGCTCCCACCATCCATACGCAAAGAATGTCGAGCTGACACGTCAGGTGGTGGAATACGCCCACCAACATGATGTTTCCGTGGAGGGGGAACTGGGTGTCCTGGCGGGCATTGAAGACGACGTGTCGAGCGAGGTCACGAACTATACAAGACCCGAGGAGGTGGAGGATTTCGTAAAGAAAACGGGGGTGGATTCCCTCGCGATCTCCATCGGGACCTCCCATGGCGCAAACAAGTTCAAGCCCGAACAGTGCACCCGCAATGCCGACGGTGTACTTGTTCCTCCTCCCCTTCGTTTTGACATCCTTGAAGAGGTGGAGAAGCGGATTCCGGGATTCCCCATAGTGTTGCACGGCGCCTCTTCGGTTCCGCCCGAGCTGGTGAAGATCATCAACAGCAACGGCGGGAAGCTGAAGGATGCCGTCGGCATTCCGGAGGAGCAGCTCCGGCGCGCCGCCGCATCGGCGGTCTGTAAGGTCAACATCGACTCCGATGGCCGTCTGGCCATGACTGCCGCAATCCGGAAAGCCTTTGTGGACAACCCGGCCGAATTTGATCCCCGCAAATACCTCGGACCGGCCCGTGATCGGCTCAAAGAACTGTACAAACACAAAATCATCAATGTGCTGGGTAGCGCGAACAGGGCCTGACTATCGTCCCCCTCTGCATGCAGGAGAACAAGCCCCGCCGTCCGGCGGGGCTTGTTCTTTGTTGTCCTATGCCGGCTCCTCCTTGCGATCGGGCTTCTGCTGGGAAAGTGCGTTCTGGATATTCGTCAACGTACCGAGTGCGCCCGCCACGGGCAATGCCATCACGGTTTTCAGGAACTGACGTCGCAGAGGACGGATCCCTTTGTTGGTCGATATTAAATCTTCGGTTCCCATCCCGGCTCATACTCCCGCTTCCAGAGTGCCATGGCCTGCATGTCATTGAGGATATGGCCGTTCCCGGTGTTGAGTGTCAGAACGCGGCCGGTCTTCCAGGCGATATTGGAGAGCTGCAGCATAGCTACGCTGATGTTCCCCTCTGCAATCGGTGAATGGAGCTGCACGCCGTCCCGGATCCCGTCAATCAGGTTGCGGAAATGTCCGTCGGTCATCGAATCGATACTCTGAAGGTCCTGTGTGGTGCTTTTCTTTTCGATCAGGAACTGCTCGATGCGCCGGTCATCCAGACTGTACACCTCGTACCCGTCCCGGTCGATCAACACGGTCCCTTCGGTGCCGTGCACGGTGACGCCGCGGCCCCTGTCATAGTATTGCTTCCCCTGACAGCTCATTCCTTCCCAGGTGATCATTTTGCCGGGGTACTCAAAACTCGTCACCAGCGTATCGTAGAATTCCCAGTCATCCGTGAAATGATACCGTCCGCCCGAGGCGGTCACCCTGGAGGGGTAGTCCACGCCGAGCGCCCACCGGCAAACATCCACCTCGTGTGTACCATTGTTCAGAGTCTCTCCGGTCCCCCAGTGCCAGAACCAATGCCAGTTGTAGGGATGAATATTGTCTTTGTACGGTCTCCGGGGCGCGGGACCCTGCCAGAGATCCCAGTCAAGATACTCCGGGACCTCCACCGCTTTCCCGGTGCCGATCGACTTCCGTGTATTGCTGTACCACGCTTTTCCGAAGTATGGCTTTCCGATAAGCCCTTCCCTGATCCTTTGGACAATCCGTCTCGTATGGTCTGATGAGCGCTGTTGATTTCCCAGCTGGACGAGCTTCCCGTATTTCTTTTGTGCCTGTACCAGCAATTCTCCTTCATGGGGGTTATGGCTCGACGGCTTTTCCACGTAGACGTGCTTTCCCGCCTGAAGACCCAGGATTGCCATATGCGCCTGCCAGTGTTCGGGAGTCGCGATGGTAATCACATCGACATCTTTCGACTCCAGCACCTTCCTGAAGTCTTTCTCGCGGACAGGGTCTATCCCGAATTTCTCTTTCACGGCACCGGCGAACTTATCCAGTTCCCGTCTGTCCACATCGCAGACATGCGAAACCACCGTTTCCCTGTTCGCCCGGACACCCGCCAGATGCGCATATGCCCGTCCGTGCAGTCCGATAATGCCAAAGGTGAGGCGGTCGTTGGCGCCCATGATCCGGGCGTAACTCTTCGCGGTCGATCCAACGGCCGCCACGGCAGCGCCTGCTGCAAGCGCCTTGAGTACACTTCGTCGCGATACCATATCAACGCCTTCGTCTGTGAGGTGGAAAGAGCGGGCGGGCGATTTTCCGGCCGTAAGGGAAAAATGGGAGCTTTCGGATGAGCTTTTAGAGGGTCGCCATAACCCCGCGCACATAGCCGACCGATTCCGCAACGCCGGGGAACGGATCGTCTTTGTCTTTTTCAAACTCAAAGTGGAGCGTACGTGAATACTTCAGCCGCTTCATCGTCGCGAGAAACGCCGGGATATCAATGACTCCGCGGCCGATCTCCACCGTCGTTCCTTCGGCACCGGCGGCGCTGACGTCCTTGATGTGGATATCGAAAAGGCGATCGAAGAACCGTTCGGCCTCAACTGCGGGATCCAACCCGAGCCGCCGGGTATGGCCGATGTCGATGCACAGACCCATCCGTTTGTCCATGCCGGCGATCGGCCTGTATGCACTCTCCGGACTCGGGAACCGCTTATCCGTCGGCCCATGGTTGTGTATGGCGAGGGAGATGCCGGTTTCCTTGACATATCGCTCGGCGACACCAAGTAACGCCGCATCCGGAACTCCCACGAGCATCTTCAGGCCGGCCGTTCTTGCATAGGAAAATCCCCTGCGGATTTCTTCCTCCGTGTTCATATACACCACGCCGCAAGAGGCGAGTTCCAGACCGGCGGTTCTGATCTTCCCGAGCGTTGCGGCAATCTCCTCGTCCGAACTTGTTAAGGGCAGGTGCATATCCTTGAGCGTGAGCTTTCTCAGGCCCAGCCGCTTTGTCATCTGAATGACCTGATCGAGCGTGAAGGAGCGAAAGGAGTAGGAGGCGATGCCCAGACTGAAAGGAATACTGGGTTTTTCCGCATCCGGCTCCTTTTGCTGTGCAAAAGCCGTTGCCAGCGGCAGCGTACCAGCGGCGGCCGCACCGGCCACTGCCAGGAAATCACGCCGTGAGTAAGTATTCATGCCCGGCTCTCCGTGGAGGACGTGTTTGAAAGCGCTAGAATATCCGGATCTTGATGTTTCGGTAAAACACCTGGTTGCCGTGATCCTGCAAAAGGAGATGACCTGTTGCTGCTTCTCCGAAACCGGCGAGGTCTTTGAACTTGCTCAACGCCTTGTGTTCGAGAAAGATCCTGCCCCCCCGCTCATAGCCCAGCACCTTCACGCCATTCAGCCAGTGCTCAACCTGTCGCCCTCTGACCAGAATCCGGGCTTGATTCCATTCTCCGATAGGGCGTGCGTTTTTGACTTTCGCCGGGAGGATGTCATACAGGGAAGCGAGCTTGCGATTCCCGTTGATCCCCAGTTTGGCATCAGGGTGTTTTGCATCATCCAGGATCTGATACTCGAGACCCTTTGCCGAGCCGGGCGTTTTCGGTTGTTGCTCCGTCACAAAATACTTGATGCCGCTGTTCGCCCCCTCGGTAAGCCGGAAATCCACCGACAATTCGAAGCTGGAGTATTCGTCGATGGTCACCAGATCTCCACCGAAGGCGGCTTCGCCCCCGCCTGAAGCCTGGACAATCAACATTCCATCACGGATCTCCCATCCCCGGACCGGGAGGGAGTCGAGATACGCCCCGCGCCATCCCTTCAGCGACTTTCCGTCAAACAGGAGTTTCCAGCCTTCTTTGCGCTCTTTTTCCGTGAGCGTATTCGGGCCGGTTTCTCTAGTCGAGGCTGACCGGCAGCACATCGTTCCGGTGATGATCATCGTCAACAGGCATGAGATCCGGTACAGGCGGGAGATACGGAGCGGCGTAACGTACAAGGGTTTCTTCCTTTCTCGATTGTCAGGCGATTGGTGCGGCAGACCAAACAGGAACAGTTTTTCGTTGAGCATTGCTTTCTTGTGCAGCCGCGATGATGCTGATGACGTTGAGTGCTTCTTCGGGTCTGACGGCACATGGGGTGCCGTTTGTGACTGCCTCCCGCACACTATCGTAGAATGCCCCGTAATTCCCGGGTATGGTTTCCACTTTGCGCCGCACAGGGGCCCCTTCTTCTTCGGTGTGCAAAACTCCCCACCACCCTTCCACCTCTTTTCCCCAGTCCGGCGACGTCGGGTCTCCTCCCTGCACCAGCGCAAGCTCCTGCGGATCGATTCCATATTTCACGTATGACCCGAGCGTGCCATGGAGGAGGTATCGCGGCCCCGGTTCCCGCACCAGATAACTGGATTTCAGGCTCACCTGGACAGATGGATAGTGCAGGCGGACTTCGAACCAGTCGTCCACTTCTCCGGCCGTCCTGACAGCTGCCAGATGCGCGGTTACCGCTTCGGGCACCCCGAACAACACCAGGGCCTGGTCGATAAGATGCGAGCCGAGATTATAGAGCAGCCCGGCACCTGAAGAGGACTGTTCTTTCCACGTGTCCGGCTGGATGAAATTTCGGTAGCGATCCCAGTGCATTTCAAAGTCCACGAGCCTGCCGAGCCGTTCTTCACGCACGATGCTCCGTATCGTCAGGAAATCCCCGTCCCAGCGCCTGTTGTGAAACACGCAGAGTTGTTTTCCGGATTTTCGGGCGAGAGCGATGAGTTCACGCCCCTGTTCCACGGTTTGCGTAAACGGCTTTTCGACGACGGTATGCTTTCCGGCCTCCAGGCTCCGCTTCGCCAGCGCGTAGTGGGTCGAATCGGGAGTGTTCACGACAATCAGATCGATTTCCGGATCGTCCACCATCTCATCAAACGACCTGACGCGTTTCACGAGCGGATAGATCTTCTGTGCCTCGTCCGTTCTTCGTTCGACAACATATTTCACGCGGAAGGCTTTGTGATGCGACAGGAGGGGCATGTGAAAGACTCTGCCGGACATGCCGAACGATGTCACGCCGACCACAAGCGGGCGATTCATCTCCCCCGGCTGCTCCATCCTACAGGCTGTCTTTCACATACTTCTTTATTTTCTGGACGCTCTCCTGAACAACTCTGGAGAGTCCCTCCAGGTCATCGACAATCTGAGGACCGAGAGTGCCCTGGAAATGATCTTTTTCCAGTTCGAGAATGTATAGAGCGACTTTTCTGCGTTCTTCAGCAGAGAGGTTCTTTATAGCCGCCTTCAGCTCTGTGAGTTCCATCAGCATTGTCTCCTCTGAGATTCCACTTTCCCCTGGGGAATTTCTGCGCGCCGATAACGGCAGACTTTGCAGCCGCGAAGGCCAGCGGCGATGGCATCAAGAACACCGTGTGAGGCGGCCACCAACTCACCGCTGATAGACGTTGAAGGAACACATCCTGGCTGTCTCTTTCCTGATTTTGGCCCGCGGGAGGTATCCGGGTCCGGGATAGCCCACCGTGATGAGGAGACCGACTCTGGTTGTGCGCGGAATCGCCAGGAGCTTCTTGATTGCCCGCTCGTCAAACCACCCCAGCATGCACGTGCCCAGCCCGAGTTCTGCCGCCTGCAGACAAAAATGCTCTGCGGCAATCCCGATGTCGATGAGGGGAAATTCCCGTCGCTTTATCCATCCGCCGATCTGCGTGATCACCCTGGGATGTTCCACGGTCAGAACGGCAATCACGGGAGCCTCGGGCGCAAATTTGTTGAACGAGATTGTCCGGGTGAATGTCGCCCGTGCGATCCGGTTTCGTAGCTCAGGCTCATCGACGATGATCAATTTCCAGGGTTGCGAATTGCTCGCCGAAGGAGCAAGCCGGACGGACTCGATAAGCAGCTGGATCTTTTCCGGTTCGACCGGCCTCTTCTCGTAGCTTCTGACACTCTGCCGGGTTTTCACCAATTCGGCAAAGGGCAGAGATGCGGTGGACTTCAGTGTGGGTTTCGTACCGGACATTGTCTGTTCATTCCTACACAACCACTCTCGCTGCGCACATGGCTTCAGACAATGTACCTTGATCCACTCCAAGTATCAACAATGCCTTTGCCGAAGTCGCCGCAGCCTATCGGGCCTTGCCTGGCTCTGCTCGGCGCCTCCACCAGACCACCCGAAAACGACGTACCGGCCGCGCTTTCCAGATCAAGCCCGGACTGATTGACTGAGGATCCGAGGAAAGCCCCCTGTTGCTTTTCAGCTGAGGTGCTAAAAGAACCTAACGGCGCTTCATCGTCGTCCGGTACTTCGTCATGCCGGGCCCGGCCCAATCGTAGTAGTAAACAAGTCCGAAAGCCCTTTTGGCCTTCACTGCGTTTCCGTAACCGCCCCCACCTCCGGAAGTCGTCACTTGCAGGGTGTCTCCCTGGACATCGGCGGGAAATCTTGGGAACGCGACATCCCGACCCCCATAGCTTGCATAGCGGCCGGTCGCCTTTGTTGTCACCGTTACCGTGTGGTTCGCATCTTCGCTTATCGAGGCAGATGTCGTGTCCGCCCCTATCCAGATGGAATCACGAACATATGGAGTATCGGATCGGTGCTTTGTGAGTAGCCCTGAAAACTCCTGACGAATCGTCGTCACCTTGCCCGCGGCACCGTTCTCTATTGCGGTGACCGTCCACCTCATCTTTCCCTCGAGCCAGTCCATCAGTAATCCCGTCTCGAGGTTGTAGTAGAGGTAGTCCCACGACATGGTATCCCCGATTGCCATGGGAGGAAAGAAATCGGTGGACAACGGGGTTTCCTCGGGGGGGGGATCATCGGGATTGCTGCAGGCTGGAACAAATGTTAGCACGACACATACCATCAGCAGCAGTGTTGAAGCTGCCGCGCACTGCTCTCTCTGTCTCATCGACAGTCTCCTTCTCCGGCAACGGCCGGCTCATACGCCCCATCCTCCTCGACCAGGTCACCCGCCCGTCTCACGCGGGACTCCAGGCAATCGGGTGGCAGATGGTCAGCACACCTCGCGATTCCGTAACAACCGTACACTGATTCTCGCCCCTCGCATCAACCAGGTCGGCTTTTCTCCTTCAACGGAATAGAGCGGACTCGGGAATCTCCTGCTTCTTGACACCCGGCCCCTCATAGGAGATCTTCAACCCTTGGCCCCCATCCCTCTCAAAGAAGATCACACGAATCGGATGCAGTCCGGCTGCCAGCGGTGTCAATCCTTTCTTCTCACCCATGCCATGAAGGCCGTCATTGTCCACGACCAGCTTGTCTCCTATATAGAGCCTGCTACCATCATCGGATTCACTAAAGAATCCATAGATCCCCTGTTCGGGCACTTTGATGAACCCGGCATACGTGAAGCCGAAGTGGTCGACATCCTCTTTTGGCGTAAGGACAAACGTGGGGACGACCCCTTCTTTCTTGGGCTTCAACGTGCTGAAGTCGGGTAACTTGTCCCAGTTCCCTTCATAGTAGGAGAACTTGACACCCTTGGACTCAGCAACGCCGGCTTCCGCCGGCCGGGGCTTCACCTTTGAGAATTTCCCTTCAGAGATGCCGCTCACCGGTTTCCCTTCGCGGAAACAACGTGCTTTGACGGTCGTACTTTTTGTGAGAAGCACAGGTCCTTTCGCGAGCAAGGAAGTAACGGCTGGGGCGGTCCCATCCAGCGTGCAGCGCACATCAACGTTTGACCGGCTGGTAGCGACCGACACCCTGATCGAATCCAGGAAAATATCCGCGGCCGCGGTGATTTCCGGCGGATCGTTCACATCGGCCTTGCCAACAAGGTTCAATACAACGACACCATTATACTGCGTTGGTGTCTTTGCGGGAAGGTCGACCACGAGCGCATCCTCGTGCCGGCTCACGCCAAGGGGTTTCCTGTGTTGATCCGCGAGAAGGTACCCCAGCTTCACTTCATTATATATGCCGGGGACCACAAGCTTTCCGTCGGCGGGCCAGTCAAACACGTGCAGATAAAGCCTCGTGCCGCCATCCACCTCCTTCCTGGTGCACCGACCCCAGGAAAGCTGCTTGAACGGACTGGCGGAGGTGCCAGAGATGGCTTCACCATTCACCTTCATCCATTCCCCGATGGTGTGCAGCCGTTCGATGCTTTCCGGCGGGAAGACCCCCTCTGCCGTGGGGCCGATGTTCAGTAGGAAGTTGCCGCCTTTCGAAGCAATGTCGGCCAGCATATGCAGCAGTTCTCCGGCCGACTTCCAATTGTGGTCGTTCTTGTTGTATCCCCAGTGGTCATTCATGGTCATGCAGGTTTCCCAGTCGACGCCCGGAAGTCCCGTAGCGGGAATTTGCTGCTCCGGCGTTCCGAAGTCAGCTTCAAACGCGCCTCCAGTCGTGAATCCTTCCATGCCCGATCTGCCTGCACCCACGCGGTTATTGATGATGATGTTGGATTGGAGCGAGCGAACGTACTCATAGAGGTCACGGCCCCGTTCCTGGTTCCAGGTCGATTCCCATTCCCCGTCAAACCAGAGGACGCCAATAGGACCGTAATTCGTGAGAAGTTCTTTGAGCTCGGCTTTCATATACCGGACATAGCGGTCAAAGTTGGCCCCTTCGGTGGGGCGGTCCTTCTCCCAGTCGCGTCGTGGCAGATAGTCGGGATGGTGCCAGTCCATGATGGAATGGTACCAGCAAATTTTCAAACCCGCCTTTCGGCACGCATCGGACAGCTCTTTCATGATGTCCCGCTTGAACGGCGTCGACATGACATCAAAGTCCGTTTCTTTCGAGTCGAAGAGGCAGAAGCCATCATGATGCTTGGAAGTGATGACGATGTATTTCATCCCGGCGTCCTTTGCCATGCGGACCCATTCGCCGGCGTTGAACTTTGTGGGATTGAACTGAGGAACGAATTGTTCATACTCTTTTATGGGGATCTGAGCGGTAGTGCGGATCCACTCGGCATGGTTGGTCTGCGCCTTCCATTCCCCGGCGGGAACGGAATAGAGCCCCCAGTGAATGAACAGCCCGAACCGGGCGTCTCTCCACCATTGCATGCGAGCGTCGTGTTGCTCTTTGGTCTCCGTCTGCGACGCGAGGAAGTTCGGTATACAGAGGAGAGCCGCGATTACCGCGATGAGCATTCTCTTGGTTAGCATGGAATCCTTCCGGGTCTACTTGCTTTTTCTGATCCGTGCCACCCACCCGCCGCCCGGTGCAAGATGCACAGCAAGCCGGTCGGCACTGGTGATCGATCGTGTTTCCTTTGTATAGTCCGTTGCATTCCGGTCGGCGTTGACGCCATCTGCCCACTGGACCATCTGGAATGTCCCTGCCCCAGGGCTTCCGAGCCGGTAGACCAGATCGTTCTCAACGAGGTCACCGTCCCGCTCTGCGATGAGAAAGACCCTCCACGGAAACTCTCGCGTGCCACTGGTTCGAGCGATATAGTCCGCCCCTTTTGAAACCCGGATCGTACGGTCGTCCTTTTGATGTTCCTCCAGCGGATAGGGGGGGAAAGTGGACCGGAGGACCGTCTTGCCCGGGCCGGTGCCTTTCAGGTAAATGCCGGGATAGTCCAGCAGGTCCGCTTCGGTGAACGCCACTCTGATGCCGTTCTCTTTCATAAAGAGGGCCGGCAGGCAGCACATGTCCGTATCAGCAATCTGTGTGACTGACAGGCAAGGACCGATAACCTCTTTGTTGTTGCAGGAGATGGAGAGAGTAATTGTCCCCTTGGTGTCAACCCGGATGACGGTCTTTTTCTCCGGCGATGTCACATGAAAGGTTTCAGCTTCAACCAGAGTCATTCCGGGGCCGACCAGGCTGAGGAAGAGCAGAAGCGCCCCTATCCGCGGAGAGTTCATTCTGGTGTCCCTTCCGGTGCGAGACTTATGTGGTGAGAGAACCAGGTTCCATGGCAGGTGAGTAACTGCTCTCAAGGTACGCGCAAGACTTGGAAAAATCAATATGTACGAGAAGCTGATCACGACGTGGACTCGTCAAACTGAAATCTCTTTGAGCGTGGAGATCTTCACGTCGCGGGGCCCATCGTACGGCCTGAGCGAGCGGAGGCACGAAGGGCCCGGTGATGAATGACGAGCCCGTTGTTGACCTTGCGAATCGTGGGGCGGTCACTTCAGAAGGACGAATTTGCGCGTCTGAACGAAGTCCCCTGCGAGAATCCTGTAGAAATACACCCCGCTCGAAAGCCCATGCCCATCAAACTTGACCTCATGATACCCTGCATCCACTTCCCTATTGACGAGCGATGTGACCTGCTGGCCGAGGGTGTTAAGAACGGTCAGCGTCACACGCGACTTGTTGGGCAGGCCGTAGCGGATGGTCGTCGAAGGATTAAAGGGGTTGGGGTAGTTTGGACCTAGCGAGAACCCGGTGGGTAAGGACTCGTTCTTGATATCAGTAAACACCTCTACGCGCATCGGTTCGGTGAAGTGCACTGTACCGTCAAGGTCGATCTGCTTCAGGCGATATGCCCGCGTTGTGAGCGTCACGGTCACATCAGTGTAGCAATACTGCTGTGGCTCAATTGTCGTTCCATGACCTGCAATGAAGCTGTTTGGCAGCGTTTGGAAATCGTTGAGCGCATCCTGTGAACATTGTACTTCGAAGCCATAGTTGTTGACTTCACTCACCGTCGTCCATTCAAGGCAAACGTACTTTCCGCTGACACTCTTCGCGGTAAACGAACCAAGCTGAATCGGCAGCGGGGCGTGTGCCCCTCCAGCTGCAACCTGGGTGACATTCAGCAGACCTTCGGGGACGTCACACTGACTGCTTCCGTTGTCACCCCAGGCAACGACACTTCCATCATTCCTGAGAGCGAGGCTATGTGCGCTTCCAGCCGCAACCTGAGTGACATTGACAAGTCCCTCGGGGACATCACACTGACCGCTTCCGTTGTCACCCCAGGCGACGATACTTCCATCGCTGCTGCGAGCGAGGCTGTGTGCGCTTCCAGCTGCAACCTGGGTGACATTCGACAGACCTTCGGGGACGTCACACCGACTGCTACCGTCGTCACCCCAGGCAACGACACTTCCATCATTCCTGAGAGCGAGGCTGTGTGCGCTTCCAGCGGCGATATGAATCACATTCAGCAGACCTTCGGGGACGTCACACTGACCGCTACCGTTGTCACCCCAGGCAACGACAGTTCCATCGCTTCTGAGAGCCAGGCTATGTGCGCTTCCAATGGCGATCTGCACCACATTCCAAAGATCTGCGGGCACATCACACTGACCGCTTTCGTTGTCACCCCAGGCAACGACAGTTCCATCGCTTCTGAGAGCCAGGCTGTGCGCGCTTCCAGCCGCAACCTGGGTGACATTGACAAGACCCTCGGGGACATCACACTGACCGCTACCGTTGTCACCCCAGGCAACGACACTTCCATCGCTCCTGAGAGCGAGGCTATGTGCACTTCCAGCCGCAACCTGGGTGACATTGACAAGACCCTCGGGGACATCACATTGACCGCTTCCGTTGTCACCCCATGCAACGACGCTTCCATCGCTCCTGAGAGCGAGGCTTTGTGCGCCGGCTTGGAAAGCCGAAATGTTCATCAGGCTGAGGACCAATGAAACAACAAACGGGATTTTCCCAGTTTCCATGACCGTTGCCCTTCAGGTGCAAAAGAGTGTTCCGATGACGTAGCCTGCCTGGCTTGGCCTGTCCCGTAATCGGCCATCAAGCGGGTCGCAGGGGAAGGGCTCTACAAAGAAAGCTCCAGTCTGTTCGGTCAAGAGAGGCTCCCTTTCAGTCTTTCCGCCCGTCTTCTCAGGCTACCCGTGTCAAAGACCGTCCTAAGGCTCGATTACGACAGTCCTGCTTGATTCATCATATGGCATGCCATTGGAAAATCCCAGATTTTGGCACTGAGTCGATATGAGATGGCAAGGGGGGGTACAGTTTTTGGCCATGTGTGTAGATCCGACATACATTTCCTCCGCTGGAAAGGTAGTCTGAAGCCCCCCCGTCACACGCTCCCCGGGCTCCAAACGTCGTTCTCAGACTCCTGCAACTCGTTCATCTTCTTGTGGACCTTTTCTCCTGATCCTTCCCGACCCATGGCAGTTCGTCCTGATCGAGCTGAAATACGCAGGGCCCGGTGATGAATGCCGAGCCCTTTGTCTAACCTATTAACCAGATTTCAGATTGCTTAGAAACTGCCGGACGCCCTTCATTCATCATAGATTGGGTAGATTGCCTCTCTAACCAGAGCTACATGAGTGAACGAGTCCACTCACTTTGTTCACGAGAAAGGAGTCCAGCCATGGTACACGAGACTGTTGTCGGCCTGGACGTGCATGCCGATTCCCTCACGGCAGCTATTCTTCCCTCCGAGAGCGACACTCCCGAGGTGGTGAAGCTCTCGGGTGACCTCATGCAAGTACGTCGACTCTTTCGCCGTATCTCGGCAGAAGGACCCGTCAGAAGTTGCTACGAGGCTTCCGGAGCCGGCTTCGTTCTGCAACGTCTTCTTGCTTACGACGGCTTTTCCTGAGAGGTGATTGCACCTTCTCTTGTTCCCCGAAAGCCTGGCGATCACCGCAAGACCGATCGCGTGGATGCCATCACGCCCGCCCGACTGTACAGAAGCGGGCATCTCACTGCCCTGCATGTCCCCGATGAGGACCAGGAGGCACTCCGGCGGCTTTTGCGACTCCGGGAGACCTATCACCGCTACTGCACAGCCACCATGCGGCGCATCTCAGGAATCTTGCGTAACCACGGTCTGGTCTTCAAGCAAGGCAAGAGCACATCGACCAAAAAGCACCGTAGTTGGTCACCTCAACTGTGCCAGAGCCTCCAAGGACCCCTCCAGACGACCCTCGCTGCCGGACTACAGCACTTGGATTACCTGGAGACAGAGCAGGCGGCTATGGACGCTGAACTTGAACGCTATGCTGCTCTCCCACACTACAGGAAAGCCGTGGAAGCACTCTGCTGTCTCAGAGGCGTCAGGACTCTTACTGCCCTGACGCTGTTAGTGGAGATCGGCGATGTGCGACGCTTCAGATCCCCGCGCGCACTCATGGCCTACTTCGGCCTGGTCCCTTCGGAGAACTCCTCCGGCAATCGAGAGTACCGCGGCTCCATTACCAAAGCCGGCAACGTCCACGTCCGACGTCTCCTGGTCGAAGCCGCCTGGAACAACCGGCACAACGCTGGTGCTGCCCTTGTCCTCAAACGACGACGTCAGGGACAACGGCCGGAGATCGTCGCCATGGCCATGAACGCCCAGCTTCGTCCCGTCAACAAGTTCCTCCGGCTTGATAGACGCACACATCGTCACGTGACCATCACGGCCGTCGCCCGTGAACTCTGTGGCTTCGTCTGGGCCATCCTCATGGCAGTACCTGAGCACTGATACAGACTTACCCGAGAGGAACGCATCGATAGGAGAATCCTCGTTTCCGTTGTGCGGCTCACAATCCGCGTTTTCAGCAGGAGATCGCTCCGGACGAACATGCAAAGATGCGGTAGGCCTTCAGCAGGCTGAACCCGCACATACCGGCCTGATGATCGTCGAAGAACGCTCTCCTCTCGAGACTATTTTGTAAATCACCACCGCCACAGGCGGTGGCTTTACACTCGCATCGCGCAAAAACACGCGAGTGGCGAGTTTCGTTACGAGTCTTGCATGAAATCTACTTCCAGGCATAGCCAGACTTACATAACCACCGTCAAAGACGGTGGGTTTCCACGTTGCTCTAAAGAACTTGACATCCAGCCGTTTCCATACTAACGGACGAGTAAGAGTTTCTTCGTCTCCGTGAATGATCCTGCTTGCATCCGGTAGAAGTACACGCCGCTCGAGAGCCCGCTCCCGTCGAACTTGACCTCGTGATACCCTGCATCCTGTTCGCCACTCACCAGCTCTGCAGCCGCCTGGCCAAGAGTGTTGAAGACTGACAGCGTCACGTTCGAACGATTGGGCAGGCCGTAGCGGATGGTGGTCGATGGGTTGAAGGGGTTGGGGTAATTCTGGTGGAGGGTCATCGACTGGGGCACATCACCAACGGGATGGTCCACCGTCGTCGCTGTGTGATAGACAGCATACTTCGCGCCATTCCGTGGCTCAATGGCGCGGTCGGTATCTGTTCGTATGTCCCACTTGAAATCACTCCGAGGACCGCTATTGCATTGTTTGGTGGAATCGAGATCGCAAAAACACGTCCCATCGATTGACACGCTATCGGCAAAGAAGTGAACCGACCCGTCGGCTGCATACGTAATGATCCTCAGCCAAAGAATGTAGCCGTAGCGCAAGACCTTGAACTTGCCATATCGACCTTCTTTGGTGAGATATACGACGATCGATCCCTTGGGGATCAAGTTGGAAGCATTGTCGCTTCCATTGATCGAATCAGCCGTGAGTGCCATGCGCATCACGACGTCTCGAGTGATGGCATCGAAGAAAGGATCCTGGGCGTATCCTCCGGAAGGTGCTGAAACCAGCATCCACACGGTCACCAAGATTCCTACGCAGCTACGCATCGGAAACCTCATGGGGATGTGATTGGAAAGGTGGCTGGACTTCTTGAACAAAGCAGCGCGCCCGCGCTCTTGGATATTCAATCTCCGGGCGGGACCTCAGGACGACGGTCGGTGTGAGCTTCATGTCCTCGGCTTCGCAAAAATCACCTATGCCGCCGTTGCCGAGTTTCTCGAGGATTTCATGGGGGGGAACAACTCTGCCGATCACAGGAAACCTACACTGGCGTGTAGAATTCTTCCGGCACGATGGACCAACGGTTTGGCGGCAATATACGGCGGGCTGGATCCAAAGTCAACCATGCGATTTGCCTCAGTTAATTTCTGCCTCAGTCAATTTCTGCCTCAGTTAATTTCAGATCGCGCATTGCTGGCGGACTGCAGCGGCTGTAACCCGTGTGCACCCAACGAGATTCGAACTCGTGTTGCAGGCTTGAAAAGTCCCTACACATTCGGAATGCGTGGAATGCGCCTTGTTTTGTGCGCCTATGCAGGCTCTCACCGCCGGATTCTGCACATTCCGGGCACACATACGGCACAGAGGGTATCAGAGCGTGCGTGGACGCACCGACCTGTCACTCTGCTGACACACTCCTGGGATTCCTTGATAGTGACATGATCGGCTCATATTATCCTACGTAGCGAATCCTGGAGAGGCACACCAAGAGGAACGCAGGATTTCTCCTGCTTTCGAACCCGGAGGGGTCTACTCATTTTCGGGGGCCAGCGCGGGCCCTTTTTGCCTTTGCGTTTCTCCCCCGTTCCGAGTATCTTGTTGCGTAACGATCCAGCTCGCAACGAGCCCCCGGTTCTTCCATGCATCAAATCTCTCGAGTCCGGTAAACCCATTGCCGGACTGCAGAGGGAACCCGGCCTCACCCATGTCATCACGCTGGCATCCAACGAGAACCCGCCCGGGGGATCCACGCGTGCACTGACGGGCCCGGCGGGAAACCTGTTCCTGAACAACGAGGGACTCCTGTGATCGGACGGCCAATCTTCTCATCGAAGGAAGAAATCATGGTGACAAGAAGAGTCTCGATGATCACAATGTCACTGTATGTTCTGTGTCTGTTGTTCCCGCTTTCCGTTGTGGCAGAAGACAATAATCAAGGAGCCATGAGAATGGATTCGAAGCAGAAGGTGATCTTTACATGTCCTACCAACAGTATGGAGGAGTTCCGTCGATTGGCCACGCAGGCGGCCGAACTGGGTGCCACCCACGTGGCGATCAGCGACCTGCCGAAAAGCCGATGGCAGTGGGAACTGGATCTGAACGATCCGTATCCCACTTGGGGTATGCTCGTCACATCGATATTCAAAGTGGTGGTGCCGGAGGAATTGAAGCCATTCCTGCCTGCCGACTATGCGAAGAAGAATCTGCAGATCGTGAAGGAACGATGCGCCATACTGAAAGAGCTGGGATTGAAAGCGGCGTTCTTTGGCAAAGAGCCGGCGTGGCTGCCGGAAGCGGTGTATCAGGCTCATCCGGATTGGCGCGGTCCGCGCTGCGAGCATCCGCGACGCGCACGCCATACCTACTATGCGCCCTGTATCGACCAGCCGGAAGTGCTGGCCATGTACCGCAAAGCGGTGGCGGAGCTGTGCCGCCAGGCGCCCATTGAGGTCTTTTCCCTGCTGACCAACGATTCCGGCGGCGGCATCTGCTGGAGCGTCAGCCTCTATCCCGGCCAGAACGGTCCGTCATGGTGCGAAAAACGATCGTATGCCGACCGCGTCGTCGGATTCATGTCGACGATACAGGACGGCGCCAGGGATGCCGGCCTGCAGGCCGAGGTCTCCATGAACTATGGCTCCGGCTATATCTCGCAGGCCGAAGTGGCGTCGGTGATCCCGTTACTGAAACCCGGGCAGGCACTCAATTTCAAAACCAGAGATGAATCGGTGCCGACACGCACTATCGGCTACAATTTCTATGATTCCGGCGTGGGTCCTGTGCTTGGGTATCCCGCATGTCTTCCGGGTCGCGGAGCAGTTGCAGGACGCCTGGGGCGACCAGACGACCAACCGGACGTTCATGATGGATGAGTTCAATGCACCGGAGTACTTCGAACTGGTGCGTCAATTCCGCAACAATCCTGCCACGACCATGATCGGTCGCATGCAGAATATTCTGCGGACGGCGGAACACTTCGCCGGTCCAGAAGGTGCACATCATGTGATGCAGGCGTGGGACAAGATCAGCCGCGCCGCCCTGCTGATACAGAATATTTCCGGCGATCCGGTCATGCTCGTCGGCACCGTCAACCAGCGCTGGATCACCCGTCCGCTGGTGCCGTTCCCCATGGAGCTGACGCCGGAAGAGAAGGACTACTACCGCAAGTACCAGTTCCAGGCCAATTCGGAGGAAGAAGCGGCGGACCTGATGAACCTGCAGGGATTCGAAGTGATCAACGACTTCTCCGGATCGATGCTCGCCGGCAACCAGTTCACTCAGGCGATCACCCTGCTGCAGTCCGCCATCGACGATCTCGGCAACGTGACAAAGTCGCCGGACGACCGTTGGGCTCTGTTGCAGAACAGGCTGCGGACGCTGATCTGCTTCTATCGTAACGCGCTCTACACCATCCAGTATCAGGACATTCTGGACCGGTCGGACTACTCGCAGCCGCCAGTGGAACAGAACATCTATCCCATGGACGGCGATCAGAAGCTCCGGGAGATCCAGATCGTTACCCGGCACGACATCGACAACACCAATGAACTGATCCGGTTGCTGGAGACGAGCCGGGTGCCTCTTGTGCTCACGGCGCCGACCAAAGAGGAAGAGGACATCTTCATCCTGGGCCCGGATCTTATCGATCAATTGAAGAAAAAGGTGGCAATCACACTGAAGCATCAACTGGAGGTGCATCGGTTGTATCATCGCCGGCAGGGGTAGCGAAGGTGGAACGGCGCCGGAAGCGGATACCATCGCCACACGGCGCCCCCGGCCCGGCGGTAAACACAAGCGCCCAACGGTCTCCCGTCAGGCGCTTTTTTTCTCTCTTCTCTTTACATTCTGCATTCGCACGCCGCTTTCCAGCGTGCGTTACAGT